>NZ_AP021855.1:0-4800000 GCF_009176685.1 Bradyrhizobium sp. TM102
GTGTCGAGCTTTGAAAAGAGATCGCCGGCATTGCCGAGATTGACGACGGGACCGGAGCAATCGGTCGGCCCTTTCCAAAAACCCCATTCGACGCCGGAATGGTAGGTGCCGAGACCGGCATTGGCGAGCGTCGCCAGCGCGAGGATCGCGAGCCCCGCCAGCAGCAGCGGTCGCGGCGCGCCGCTCCGCGCGGCCAGCGCCGTGAGGGCACCGAGCGGAATCGCGAGGTAATAGGCGTAGCGCTGCTCCAGGCAGAGCGGACAGGGCAGGATCTCCAGCACGAGCTGGAAGAACCAGGCACCCGCGATGGTCGCCGCGGCAATCAGCGTGATGAGCAGCGAAGCCGTCAGCGCAGAGCCGCTGGCAGCCGGCTTGAACGCAGGTATGGCGGCACTCTGGGTCGTCACGGCAGCCTCTTTCCGATAGGTCGCGCCCTTAAGCCTCTAGCCCCGGTCCATGCGGCTGTCGAGAACGGCTGACATCACTTTGGCGCGGGTTGACCCCGCTTTGTCCATGGCTATAGTCCGCCGGCTTCGCGACGCTCCCTTCAAGGGCCGACCGAGGGCCCCTGTGGCGGAACTGGTAGACGCGCTCGACTCAAAATCGAGTTCCGCAAGGAGTGCTGGTTCGATTCCGGCCAGGGGCACCAGCCTTCGCTGCTTCGCAGCTACGGCTGGGCGAGCCGACCTCCGAACCATCGAAGCGAAGCAGTGAAGGCTGTCCCGCCGAAGCCTTGGCGAAGGCGGACTGGGTCAACGAGTCCAAGCTCCGCTCCCCCCACCCTAGCCATCCCCGCATCTCCACTGTATAAACCGGTAGCTTCTTCCGTCACTCGAAGGAGCTCATATGAACGACCTGCACGCGTGGCTTTCGCAGCAACACCACGGTTTGCGGACCTTCCAGACCTTTCAGCAGAAGCTCGAAACGCTCGGCCAGCACGATCCCGCCCAGCGCGGCCTGTGCCGCCTGCTCAGCGGTGTCGTCGGCAGCTATGTCGAGGCCTTTGACGAGGCCCCGCTGCCGGTCGACACTGCCGAGGTCGCCTATCGGCGCCTGCTGACGCTGGTCGAAAGCCTCGATCTGCACGGAAATGCCGCCCGCCGGCTCGCCGACATCAACCGCGTGGCGACCTGCGAGTTGTGGCGGTGATCGGCAGGACGAGCGGACCCACCTCAATTTTCAAATAGCAGGACACGCCGCTTCGCCCTCGCGACGCATGACGCCCGAGTCCTGTGCTTCTCTCGACGCCCCTTCCTGAGGAAAGGGCGCAGGGAAGGCCGGGCGCCGGCTGGCACCCGCGGTCCGCTGCGCGCAAATTGCGAAGACAAATGCACAGCGGCATACAGGGCAGCCCAGGACATCCCGGCCTTTCCCTGCGCAGTGGTTTGACGGCTTATGGCGCGCTCTCCCCGGGGAGCGATGCACTATTGCCCCCGTCGCCTTGCGGATGGCTGATGCGCACGCCCGGTCGGGCAGCCACATCACCGCAAGCCTTGACGCACAGACCCCGGGCGTCAGGACGACACGCTTTTGCCGTACGCGGACCGCACCGGTCGTGTGCGCGCTGCTCAACCGCTCACGGGCCAAACCCGCCCTGCGATTTCTGGCGCGCCGATGCGCTCCACGTCCACCGCCACCCGGCCCGCCCATCGTGACGATCGCGAAACGCCCCTTATCCTTGGGCCGGGATGAGGAACACATACGATATTTCCGAATTTCGGTCAAGCAGAATTTTTGGATCGCGGTCCGGGACCCAGAGGTGACACATTCCAACGCCGCGACATGGGCCCTGGCTCTGCAGCGCACCGCTGAAGTAGCGCTGCGCTGCGTCCGGGGCACGAGAGAGAGGGAGGCACGCTTTCTCCCGTCATTGCGAGCGCCTCGTCCGCCGAAGCTCGAAGAGCGAAGGCGGAAGCGAAGCAATCCAGGACTGCATCCGCGGAAACAGTCTGGATTGCTTCGTCGCAAGAGCTCCTCGCAATGACGAGGAGGAGAGATTATGCGTCTGGAGGCCGTTCCACTTCGCCGCACCAATCCCTATATCCTGTGGCAACCGATCCGATGCAGCGGACAGTTTGATGGCCAGGACACGCAGGACGGACGCCGACGACCTCCCCCGCTATTTCGTCTGGGTCCGGGGCCTCGAAGGCCCCGAGCCGCAAAAATGGATGGCGATGGATTTCGGCGTCGGCGACTGGAAGCGGCCGCTGGTGCTGGCCTATCTGGAGCTGCCGGCGGACGAGCGGGATCTGTCGCTATCGCTGTTGGCGCGGCGCTACCCGCCGCCGCGGGTGGATCTCTCGTAACGGCATCAGCAAATCCAGCAACAGTCTGTCGCCACGGAGACAGCGACCGCTGGAAACAGCCCCGCCGGATCGCCGCTGCCATCCAGCGACGACCCGACACGGCGACGCGGCATGATCCCGCTTGCTACCTCAACGGGACTGTGCGCAGAATGCACCTGTATTTTCATGAGTCAGAGATTTCAACCACTGATTGCTTCCGGGAAATGATGCCCGGTTTGGCCTGACGCTTTCCTTGTCGAATTGCCGGAGGGGCCCATGACGCATCATGATGTCGGGGGGAACGCCGATTCTCCGAGGCCGGAACGCGCGCCCAGCGACAGGGATGGGAATGCCGGCGGGAGCGCGAGCGCGGCCCTGCCAAGACGCAAGCTGGTGCTGTTCGCCGACGGCACCGGCAATGCGTTCACCACGCAGGAATCCAGCGTCTGGCGTCTCTATGAAGCCCTGGACCATACCCAGCCCGATCAGATCGCGCATTACATCAAGGGTGTCGGCACCGCCGGCTGGGCACCGCTTGCCGCGCTCGACGGCGCCACCGGCATCGGCGTCCCCGGCAACGTCCGCAAACTCTATCGCTTCCTGTGCTGGAACTGGCGACCCGGCGACGACATCTACATCTTCGGCTTCAGCCGCGGCGCCTTCACCGCGCGCACGCTGGCGGCGCTGATCTCGAGCCAGGGCCTGGTGCCGGCGGAGATCGACGACACGCCGGTGTCGCATGCGGAGATGGGGCGCAACGTCAAAGCCGCCTGGCGCGAGTACCGGCGCGAGACCGTGCCCTGGACCAAGAGCCTGCCGACGATCTGGGTGACGCGCTGGATCCGCGACTTCCTGCTGTTCGTCTATCACTGGCTTTGCCGGCACCGCAGCTACGCCGAGGTGCGGGGCAAGATGAACGGGCGCAGCGAGGTCGAGATCGCATTCCTCGGCCTGTTCGACACCGTCGAGGCCTTCGGCGTTCCGGTCGAGGAGCTCCGCCTCGCCGTCGACTGGGCGATCTGGCCGATCTCGTTCCGCAATCACCGGCTGTCGCACAAGGTCAGGCACGCCTGTCACGCGCTCGCGCTCGACGACGAACGCACCACCTTCCATCCCCTGCGGATCGACCAGAGCCATCTGGCGCAGGGGCAGATCGTCAAGGAAGTGTGGTTCACGGGCGTCCATTCCGATATCGGCGGCGGCTATCCGGAATCCACGCTGTCCTTCGTGCCGCTGGTCTGGATGGTCGAGCAGCTCGGCGACCGGTTGCGCTTCCAGGACGGCGAGATCGAGCATTTCAGGGAATATCAATCGGCGCTCGGACCGCGGCATGATTCCCGCAGCGGCGCAGCAGTGCTGTACCGCTACGGGCCGCGTCCGATCCTCGGCGGCGACGTGAATGGCGGGCTGCCGGTGGTGCACTTCGCCGTCATCGAGCGCATGCTGCTCGGCTGCGACGATTACGCGCCCATCATGCTTCCGGCGAACTGCCTGGTGCTGCTGCCGGACGGAACGAGGTTGCCGCTGCGATCCGAGGGAGAGACCAAGGATATCGACGAGCAGCATGCGCGCGAGGCTCTGAAAGCGGCCTATCTGGCAAAGGCGACGGGCCCTCGACGCGAGCAGGAGGCGAAAGCCTTTACCGCGATGAGCACGCCCGACGCCACCATGTCGAGCCTCACGCGCGACACCGTGTGGTGGCGGCGCGTCGCCTATTTCTCGCTTTTGTTCATGGCCGGCGTCATCGCCGCCTGGCCGTGGATCGCGCACGCGCTGGTGCAGTGGTCCGAAGACCGCGCCCTGGAGGGCACCGGCGCACTGTCCTTCATCACCAATATCGACTGGGTGATGGGCGCAGTGGTGGCGCCGCTGACCAATCTGCTGCGAGACGTGCTGCCGTCCTATGCGGCCCCCTGGCTCAACATCGCGACCTACTATCCCTTCCTGACGTCGATCGTGGTGATCGTCACCTGGTGGATCTGGCACAAGAACGGAACGTTGCGTGACGACATCGAGGAGCGGGCGCGTCTTGCCTGGAACACGTCGCGCCGCAGGGCGAGCATGAAGCACATCGACAAGCCGGGGCCGTTGATGCGGTTCGGACACTGGATGCGCCTGAATGCCAGCCCGGCGCAACGCGTCATCACCAGGGGACTGGTGCCGGCGGTCTTCCTGATCGCGATCTTCGGCTCGGCCGCGCTGATCGTGTCGAGCAGCCTGTTCACCGGTCGTCTCGCCCTCGGCTCGGTCTGCTCGCCGCCTACGGTCAAGGGCTCTGCCGCGTTCCAGACCGGCACGCCGGTGACGGACGAGCCGGTCGACGCGCGCGCGCTGTTCGACACCAGGGACTTTTGCTGGTGGAGCGGGCTCGCCGTCGAGAAGGGCCGCAAATACCGCGTCTTTCTCGAGATCAAAGAACCATGGTTCGACCGCACCATCATGAGCGGCGCGAACGGATTTGCGACCTACGAGCCGCACCACTACGTGGCGCTGCCGGAGCGTCGTCTGTTCGCGGCGGACTGGTTCCAGCCCGTGGTGCGCGTCGGCAGCAAAGGCATCAACGACCTGCCGCTCAAGGCGGTCAATGTGATGCCGGCCGACGAATTTCCCCGCCGCATGAAGCCCACCCTGCCCGCGGAGGACGACATCAGCAGGAGCCGCAACAGGTACCCCGTGCGGCTCGACGACACGGCCGAGTTCAAGGGCAGGCTCGACGGCCTCGGCAAATTCGAACCGATTCCGCCGGTCATGCTCGCCGAGGCAGGCCAGGCCTGGACGAAGCAGCTGTTGACCGGCCGCGTCGTCGCCGAATTCGTGGCGCCCGAGTCCGGCGAGCTGTTCTTCTACGTCAATGACGCCGTCCAGATATTCCCGCGGCTGCTTCCGGAGTCGTTGGTCCCGTCCTGGCTCGATGCGATCCAGGGGCCGCACGATCTCTTCTACCGAAACAACAGCGGCACTGCGAAGATCAAGGTCCAGCGCCTGCCGGCCCCACCGATGCCGCCGGACAAGCCGGCATTACCGCTGGCGAGCAACTGAGGTCCAGTGGGGACGCAGCGTCGGAGCGCTCAGCGCCGCGACTTGGACACGGGGCATTCCCGCCCCCATGATTATGGGTGTCGCTGCCCGCGTCCGGCGGTTAAACTTGCCCTTGCGCCGCGGGGGACACGCGGGTCGCGGGACCATGATCATGACCGAACAGGGCGAGACGGGTGAACCCATCACCATCCTCCTCGTCGAGGACGACGCGCCGACCTGCTGGCGGCTGCAGGATGCGCTGGTCAAGGCCGGCTACGAGGTGCGCAGCGCCGGCACGCTCGGCGAAGCCCGTTCCGCGCTTGCCGGCGGCGCGCCCCGCGTGCTGCTGACCGATCTGCGCCTGCCCGACGGCCACGGCATCGAGCTGATCCGCGAGATGAGGCAGCGCTTCCCCGACACCGAGATCATGGTGATCTCGGCCCTCGGCGACGAGGAGAGCGTGATCTCGGCGATCACGGTCGGCGCCACCGGCTATCTGCTCAAGGACGCCTTCCCCACCGACATCGCCACCACCGTGCGCGATCTGGTCGCCGGCCATTCGCCGATCTCGGCCTCGATCGCACGCTTCATCGTGCGCAGAACCCAAGGTGCCGCGCCAAATTCGGCGGAGCCACCGCCGGGACCCGTGCTCAATACGGCGAGGCTGACCCCGCGCGAGATCGACATCCTCTGGGGCATCGCAAAAGGCTTCAGCTATGCCGAGATCGCCAGCCATCTCGGCCTGTCCAAGCAGACCGTGCCCGGCCATATCAAGAACATCTATCGCAAGCTCGAGGTGCACACGCGCAGCGAAGCGGTGTTCGAAGCGGTGCAGCAGGGCCTGATCAAGCTGTGAGCGAGATCGCGGCCAAGGCACCTACAAAGGCAGTTCCGAAGGCGCCCACGCGGCCGCGGCGCCGACTGATCGCCTCGCGCCTCGTGCCCTATCTGCTGCTGCAGGCGCTGATCGTGATCGCCACCATTCTCGGGCTGCGGCTGCTGCAGCCGAACGACCCCGACGATTTTGCGCTGAGCGGATTTTCGCTGCGGCAGGACGGCGTGACGCTGCCCGTGAACCTGCCGCATTTCACGGCGTCGCGCTATTCCCTGGACGACCCGCCGATCTACACCGGCAGCTTCACGTTCCGGCGCGGCGAAGCGGCATCGGGATGGTCGGTCTACCTGCCGCGCTTCAGCAACGCGGTGGAGGTCGCCGTCGACGGCGTCGTCGTGCTCGATTCCCGGCGCGACGCCAACGCCAACCGGCCCGACCGCAACACGCCGCAGATCGCAGCGATCCCCGCCTCACTGCTGCGCGAGGGCGCCAACGAGATCACGGTGCGCCTGTTCGTGTGGGGACCGTTGAAGGGTTTTCTCGACACTGTCTATGTCGGGCCGGATGCCGCCTTGCGGCCAGCCTATGAGACGCGGACGCTGCTGTTTGTCACCCTCCCCGTGGTGTTTTCCGCCTGGCAGTCGATCCTCGCCGTCATCCTCGCGATCATGTGGCTGATGCGGCGCCGCGAGCCGGTCTATGGCGTGTTGGCGGCTGCGATGGTGCTCGGCGTGGTGCAGGCCTACGTCCCGCCGCCGGTGCCGCCGGCCGCCACGTCGCGGCTTGCCGCGGTGCTGCTGGCGTCCGCGCCGATCGAGAGCGCGTTGGTCGTCATGTTCGGCGTGCTGTTCTTCGGCTGGCGCTGGCCGCGCTACGGCATGCTGCTGTTCGTGCCGGGCCTGGTCGTGTTCGTGGTCGGGCTGATCGGAGGCCCGCCGCTGCCGCGCATTCTTTTTCTGGTGCTCGGCATCCCCACGGTCGGGCTTTGCCTGGTTCTGATGGCCTGGGTGACCGCGACCGCGGTCGTCCGGCGGCAGGATGCGGCGAGCTTCACGATCGGCTGCGCCGTCACCATCGTGCTGGTCTGCTGGATCCAGGACATGCTCACGGTGCTCGAGATCGTGAGCAACGATCGCATCTTCGTCTCGCGCCTGTCCTATTCGGCGATGCTGGTCGCGATCGGCGCGGGACTGACCTGGCGCTTCGCCCGCGCGCTGAACCAGGTCGACAGCTTCGCCGGCCAGTTGGTGACGCGCGTGCGCGAGGCCGAGGAGCGGCTGAAGGCGAGCTTCGTCCGCGAGGAGGAGCGCGCGCGCGCCGCCGCGCTCGCCAATGAGCGCACGCGCCTGATGCGCGACCTGCATGACGGCCTCGGCGGCCAGCTGGTCAGCATCGTCGCGCTCTCCGAGCGCGGCCATGAGGGCGCGACCATCACCGACGCTGCCCGGGCCGCGCTGAAGGATCTGCGCCTCGTCATCGATTCCATGGACGACATCGGCGGCGACCTGATGCTCGCGCTCGGCTCCTGGCGCGAGCGCGCGAGCGCACAATTGCGGCCGCACGACATCACGCTCGACTGGCGCGTGGCGACCCCGCAGGGCCTGCCGCTGCACCCTGAACTCAGGCCATGGCACGTCATCCAGATCGTGCGCATCCTCGACGAGGCCGTGACCAATGCGGTCAAGCACGCACAGGCACATCGCATCGCGGTCACCATCGAGACGCTCGATGCAAGCGAGGGGCCGTACGGCCTGATCAGCGTGACCGACGACGGCCAAGGCTTTGCGCTGGCCGGCCATGGCGAAGCCGGGCGCACCGGCCAGACCGCGCGCGGCTTGCGCAACATGAGAAATCGCGCCGCGCGCTGCGGCGCGCTGCTCGACCTGAGTTCCGATGCTTCCGGGACGCGCGTGCGGCTGCAATTGCCGCAGCGTTTTCCCGACAGCGACGCGGCTGCGGGCTGAAAAGCCCCCTCTCCGAACGTGTGGGACGCGCGGAGAGAGGGAACAGGCCGGGTGATTTGCCGGCGGAGGACGGGGGGTTCGTCCGCAGGGCGCCCTGGGCCCGAGGCGATGCAATCAATTCAATCGAATGGAAATATCAGCGCACGCCGACACGATTGACCGGGCCGCCGCGATTCATCGGCGTTCCCGCGCGCACGCCGACCCCGGGCGCGCCGACGCCGGGTGTTGCGACCGCGGCCCTTGCGACCGGCGCTCCCGGCGCGACCACCACCGCCGCCGTGGGCCGCACCACGCAGCCCTTGGGCACGCCGACCGTCTTGCAATAGACCACCGCCTGTGCCGGGCTCGTGCCCAGCGACACCATCGCCGCGCCGGCCAGCGCCATGACCGTCAGCCCCGCACTCAGCGCTCCAGCTCTCTTCGACATCCCTTGCTCTCCTGCTTCCCGTTCGGCGTCCCGATGCAATCACCGGGTTTCGCAGCCGAGGTGCAGCCTGAATGACAAAAGACGGCGCGCGGATACATGCCATGAAGATGGGGGTCGCTGCGGCCGGGACACCGGGCCGACGCCATGAACATGGCATGGACCCGTGCACGGCCTTCGCGAGATGGTCCGGCCCGATTGATCCCGGTCGGGACAACGTCGATTCCAGAGAGGTGCTTTATGAAGATTTCAGCTGTTGCCGCGCTGCTGCTCGCCGCTTCCGCCCTGCCCGCTGCTGCGCAATCCGGTCCATCGGTCCAGGAGCAAATGGCCTGCCGTGGCGATGCCAGCAAATTCTGCGCCGAACATATCGGCAAGCCGCCGCAGATGAATGCCTGCCTGCGCGAGAACAAGTCGAAGCTCTCGGACAGCTGCCGCAAGGTCGTCGAATCGCGCGGCGGCTGATCCGTTATCCTTCTCTACAAAGAGGGCGGCGCGTTGCCGCCCTCTCGACACCGGCGCCGCTACTCCTGCATCATCTCGCCGCTGCCGCCGAACTCGGCCGGAAAATCCTTCAGCTTGGGCAGGCCGTCGCGCATCGGCAGCACGGTCTCGGCATAGTTGACGTGAACGCCGGGCGCGAATGCGAGCGTCGGGATGGTGGCGGTGAAGACGTCGACCAGTCCGAGCGGCGGATGGTTGGTCATGAGATGGCCGCCGCACTTCTTGCAAAATTTGCGCTCGCTGAGCGGCGTCTTGGCAAACGTCTCGACATTCTGGGCGCCTTCGGTGACGCGCACGGCTTCGGGCTTCCACAGGCTGAAGGCGTTGACCGGGCCGCCCGACCAGGAGCGGCAGGAACGGCAATGGCAATAGCCCATCGCCTCCGGTGCGCCCGTGACCTCGATCGTGACCGCGCCACAGAAGCAATTTCCGACATGTTTCATTTGGTCGTCTCCGTTTGATGAAGAGGAAGAAATCCTCTCCCCGCTCCTCGTCCACAATATGTCGGGACCGATGGGAATGCGGGGAGAGGTGTCGGGGTGAAGGGGGACATCACCCCGGGGGACGTTGAGGGGACGGGCGTGCGAGATGCTCGCATACCCCAGTTGGCGCGGCCAAGCGTCCTCCGTTCGGCGGACGCGCGCGGTGCCGCGCCGAGGCTAGAGTGACCGGCGCCAGGGAATAAGCATCGACACCCGTTGTTTGTACTGCCGGTACTCGTCGCCGAAGAGAGCGACGAGGTCGTGCTCCTCCAGCGCGATGCCGACGAAGATGTAGAGCGTGGTGACGACCGCAAACAGCAGATGCCCCGCGGTCATGGTCGGCGCCGCCCAGAACGCAATGATGAAGCCGAGATAGATCGGATGGCGGACGAAATTGTAGAGCAGCGGCGTCCTGAAGCGCGGCGGCGTCATCTCCTTGCCGACCAGATGGTTGGTCACCTGATGCAATCCGAACAATTCGAAATGATTGATCAGGTAGGTGCTGGTGAACACCAGGATCCACCCGGCGAAGGACAGCGTGACCAACGTCACGGCGAGATCCGGATTCTCGACATTCCATACGATCGCAGGCAGCGGACGCCACTGCCAGAACAGGAGCAGCAATGACAGACTCGCGAACAGCACATATGTCGAGCGCTCGACCGGCTTGGGGACGAACTGCGTCCACCACGCCTTGAACTGCTTGCGTGCCATCACGCTGTGCTGAAGGGCGAACAGCGACATCAGGAGGAGATTGACGATGACGGCTTCGGCCGTCGGCGTGTCGGTTCCGGTATCGATGGTCTTGGGCACCACCAGCCCCATGACGAAGCCGATGGCGTAGAGAATGGTGACGAAAAACACGAGATATGCCGCAATTCCGTACAGAAAGGCGATGAACTTGAAAATGCGTGAGCCCGCAACCTCCGGGCTGATAGAATGAACCTGGTGATCAAGTTGGGTCATAGAACGCTCCGTTGTGCCGAGGCATCGGCACTGTTTGGTCTTCGCACCATGCCGGATCGGACGCCCCCAGACTTTCGCGGACGGTTGATTTTCGCCTGAGACGACTTTGATTTTTGCTTGAGACGACAGAAACGTGCGATTTCGCTTTGAAAACAACGTGCTCGACGGCGACCTGCGGGAACTCACCTGCGGCGGGGCAGCCGTGCCGTTGCAGCCGCAGGTGTTCGATCTCTTGCTCTATCTCGTCGCGCAACGCGCGCGTGTGGTCAGCAAGGATGACCTGATCAGTCAGATCTGGAGCGATCGCATCATCTCGGATTCGGCGCTGAACAGCCGCATCAACGCCGCGCGCAAGGCGCTCGGCGACGACGGCGCGACGCAGCGGCTGATCAAGACCATCCCACGCAAGGGCTTTCGTTTCGTCGGCGAGGTCCGGGAAGATGTGGCAGCGTCGATCGTGCCGGCCGAAGCCAGGCCCGCCCCCTCGCGCGTGGGGGACCGCCCGGCGATCGCGGTGCTCGCGTTCGAGAACATGAGCGGCGATCCCGCGCAGGACTATTTCGGCGACGGGATCAGCGAGGACATCCTCACGGCGCTGTCGAAGCAGCGCTGGTTCATGGTGATCGCGCGCAACTCGTCCTTCACCTACAAGGGGCGCGCAGTCCACCTCCGGCAGATCGCGGAGGAGCTCGGCGTCCGCTACGTCGTCGAAGGCAGCGTGCGCAAGGCGAACAACCGGGTGCGCATCACCGCACAGCTCAACGATGCCACGTCAGGCAGCCATCTGTGGGCCGAGCGCTACGACCGCGAGCTGGTCGACGTCTTCGCCGTCCAGGACGAGATCACCAACGCGATCGCTGCGGCGATCGAACCGCAGATTCACGCGGCCGAGAGTTTTCGCGCCCACCGCAAGGGACCTGCGAGCCTGGACGCTTGGGATTTCCTGATGCGGGCGTTGTCGCATTATTGGCGCGTGACCCGGCGCGATCACGAGGCCGCACGGACGCTGCTGGAACGCGCGATCGGGATCGATCCGAATTACGGTCAGGCGCTGTCGGTGCTGGCGGCGAATTACATGCTCGGCGTGCATCTCGGCTGGGCCGAGCTCGCCACCGTGGCGCCGGTGGCGGAAGCCGCCGCGCTGGCCGCGGTGCGCTGCGACCATGAGGATGCCTGGGCGCATGTCGGCCTCGGCAGCGTCTGCTTCTCGACACGCAGGCTTGCGGACGCGCTGTCCGAGTTCGAGCAGGCGCTCGCACTCAATCCGAACTTCTCGTTGGCGCAGGGCTATTACGCACTGGCGCTGTCCTATGCCGGGCGCTCGAAGGATTCGTTCGAGGCCGCCCAACGGGCGATCCGGCTGTCACCGCGCGATCCGTCGCTGGCGATCTATCACGGCATCGCGGGCTATGCGCGCTTCACCGAACGCCGTTATGACGAGGCCATCGCGCTGGCGCGCGAGGCGATCCGCCATCGCGGCGATCTCACCGGCGCCTACCGCGTGCTCGCGGTCTCCGCCGGCATGACCGGTGACGGAACGCTTGCGGAGACGGCGCTGGGCGAGCTCCGCCGCACCCAGCCCGACATCTCCCTGCACTGGATCGCGACGCAACTGCCGTGGGCCAATGACGGGGATCGCGAACACTATCTGGAAGGATTCCGGCGCGCCGGGCTGCGCTAGGCGGCTTCTCTTACCCCGGCGCTACGCGCGCTTGCGGCGCAAATGGACGATGACGTCGAGCCGCGCGATCTCGTGGCCGGGAAGCGCCTCGGGGATCTTGGTGAAGGCGAGACCTTCGGCGACGTCGACCAGCACATCCTCGCCTTCGAGATAGAAGTGCGGGTGCACCGATGTGTCGGTGTCGAAGAACGACTTGATGCCGTCGGCCGCGATCCGGCGCAAGAGGCCGGCCTCGGTGAACTGGTTCAGCGTGTTGTAGACGGTCGCGAGCGACAGATCGGCGCTCGCCGCCATCGCTTCTTCGAACAGGCTCTCGGCGGTGACATGACGATGGCCGCGCAGGAACAGCAACTGGCCGAGCGCCAGGCGCTGGCGCGTCGGGCGCAGGCCGGCATTGCCGAGCAATTGCAGACAATGCTGCACGCCCGCATCGGGCGGCAGCTCGATGTTGGCGACATCAGGTCCGCTATCGTCGACCGCAGGGATATTCGTGGCCTGGATGTCCATCGATCGTCTCACGCGTCTCACGGCTCAGGGGGGGCAGGACGCACAGCGCCAAGTCCCGCCAGTTGCTATTCGATCGCAAAAGCGGCGGCCTGGCTTTGATCCGGATCAAATTCGAAAGCCGTCTCTGACCTATCGCAAGGCAGCCGGGTTTATTCCCGGCCAGAAATGGCTGATATCGACGAGGTTCAGATGTCCAGGCCGGTTCCCGACAAAGCAGAGGTCGCGCTCGAATATCCCGACAAGTTCTATGTCGGCACCTTCGAGCATTCGTCGCGGTTCGAGGCGCGGCTCGATGGCAGCGGTGTTGCGCTGGTGCTGCAGCATCCCGGCGCCGCCGACGAACGCAAATCGGTGCACCTGCACCTCAATTTCGGCCTCCTCGCCGGCATCCTGCGTGAGCTCGCCGTCAGCGTCGCCGCCCTCCCCAAGGACGACATCGCACACCGCGAGCAGCTCGCGGACGCGCTCGACGAATTGCGCCGGGCGCTGCGGACCTCCTGAAGACTACTTCGCTTTGGCCTGGATCGGCCTCGGGGCCGGCACCGCCGCCCATTCCTTGTCGGCGCGCGGGCCGTTGAGATCGCCGGTCAGGCCGACGAGCTGGCCGGGCAGAACGTCGAGGGTCTGCTGCCAGGTCTGGGTCTGGCACAGGAATTTGATGAGGCAGCCCTTGAGCTTGAGGCGATCAGGCGACTCGCGCCAGATCGACACCGAGTAGGACTTGCCGTCCTCGGCGTTGTAGATGTCGCCGGCGAAGCGCCCCTCGGGCGTTCCCTGCAGACCCATGATGAGCTGGTGGCCGAGCAATGTGCGGGCGCGCTTGTCCGGATCCGGATTCTGGCTGTCGCGGTAAGGCTGGCCGCGCTTGTCGGCCGCCTCCTTCATCCAGACAATGAAGCCGCAGAGGCGATCGCGCGACGGCCCGCAGCGCTCGAGGCGGATTCGGGCGCGGCCGTCCTCGACCAGCCAGGTGCCGCTCGGATCTGTCGGCGTGACGGCGCCGGCGCGGCCGCCAAACGCCAGCATCACGATCGTGATCGCGATGCGCAGCACGAAGCGAAGGAGAATGTTCATCAGCAACACCTTTCGTTGAATGGATCGCGGCGTCAGTTCAGCTGCGCCATCAGCGCGTCGGCGCCCTTGTCGAGGCCCGCCGTGGCGGCCGCGAGCGCGCCGGCGGTGGCCTTGATGTCGTAGGCAGCGGGGTATTGCTTGGTGACGTAGGCGGAGAGCAGCCGCGAGGTCGTTGCGTCGAAGATCTCGACGCCGTAGACGACCGAGCCGGTCATCGTCCCCTCGCCGTCGCGCGCCGCCTGCACGCCGTTGTAGACGGCGCCGGCAAGGTCGAAGCGCGAGAGCGTGCCGAGCACCGGCGTGTTGGCGACGGCGCCGGTGAGTGTCAGCCTGATCCGCAGCGTGTTCGGCCCGGGCTCGCGCACCAGCACGAAGCGGCCGCGCAGCCGGTCGGCGAAACAGTTCTGCATGTAGGCAGCGAGCGTCGCCTTGTCCTTGCCGGACATGTCGCCGAACTGATGATCCCGGCCACGATAGACCACGACGGGATCGAGGATCACTTTGCCATAGGTGCGCCAGTCGACCGGCGAGGAATAGCGGTAGGGTACGCGGCCGGAGACGTCCGATTTGTCCGGCGCCATGTAGGCCGAGGACGCCATCTCCGAATAGGGTACCGGCGCGATCGACGCGCAGCCGGCCACGGCCACGCAAAGCACCAGCGTTCCCGGACCGCGCACCGCGATCGAGCGATTCATTCCAGACTCCTCTTGGCACTGTTCTGGCGATGGCGACCTCAGCCACCTCAGGGACAGACGCGGCTGCGGGGCTCACCATTGCCAACCCTCGGCTTCGTCCGGGGCGTTTCGGAAGCGATGGGCTGCCTCAGTGCTCGGAGTTATAAAACCGACCAGGCGGTTTGTAAAGTTCGAAAGTCACGTCCTGACGCATTTGGCCGCAGGCGCGGCTTTGGGCAGGCCCCGGTTCGAATTCGTTAACGATGAATCAGGCGCGCTTGCGCCGGGTTGCAGCCTTCGCGACCGCTGCCGTTCCGGATTTGGCGGCACGTTTTGCGGCCGGCTGTTCGAGGCCGGTCCACTGCGCATCGTCGAGCAGGCGCGCGAACAGTCGCTGGTGCTCGTCCTTGCTGAGCGGCGACATGCCGAACAGCGAACTCAATAGCAGTCCCATCGCTCCGGCCCAGCGCAGCATCGCGAGATCGGGATCCGTGGCCTCTTCCCTGATCGCGGCCATCCGCTCCATCTCGCGCTCGCGCGGCAGCGCCATCAGACGCGGATTCTCCACCATGGCCGCAACCAGCGCCAGCGCGGCGGAATTCGGCGACGTCGCCGCTTCGCGCACCGTGGCCAGTTGGGTCGCCAGATTGGGATTCGCGGAGGTCTCGCCCGCCTTCGCCATATAACGCGTCGAGAATTCCTCGAAATGCGCCATCTGCCGCTCGAGGAGTGCCTTCAGCACCGCCTCCTTGGTGCGGAACTGATGCATCACGCCGCCCTTGCTCAGCCCGCTCTCGCGCGCAATCGCATCGAGCGTCAACCGGCCCGGCCCGTCGCGCGCGATGATCGCGATGGCTGCTTCGAGCGCAGCATTGCGGGACCGTTCGGAGCGCGTGGCATTGTCCATCGCCGACTTGTCTCCGCGGCACGACGATGAATCAAGTGAAAACAGGACGCGCTGTACATTTTTTGTGCGAACACTGTCGCGACTTTCATCTTGCGGCGCGGAACGGGACTGTGTGAGCCTCGATACCGGATGGGGACTGGGATGGGCCGGCCGTAGCTTTGCGCGCCATGACGTGCGAAGCGTTGACGGCTGGTCTCGCTTGAGAAAGATACGACATGCCGAAACGAGTGTTGCTTGGTCTCCTCCTGGCGTGCGGCCTCACGGCCCCGACACTGGCGCAAGAGCCGAAGACGGGAGGTGTGATCAATGCGGTGATCCAGCCTGAGCCGCCCGGCCTGATGCTGGCGATGGTCCAGAACGGCCCGGTGCAGATGGTGTCGGGCAACATCTTCGAAGGGCTGCTGCGCTACAGCCCCAAGCTCGAACCGCAGCCGGAGCTCGCCGAAAGCTGGAGCGTCAGCGAGGACGCCAAGACCTACACCTTCAAGCTCCGGAAGGGCGTCACCTGGCATGACGGCAAGCCTTTCACCGCCGCCGACGTCTTGTTCTCGGTCGAGATGCTGAAGCAGACCCACGCGCGCGCCCGCAACAACCTCGCGCAGGTCGACAAGGTCGAGGCGCCCGACGACTACACGGTCGTCTTCACGCTCAAGCAGCCGTTCGGCCCGTTCCTCGGCATCTTCGAGGTCGGCTCGATGCCGATGGTGCCGAAGCATCTCTATGACGGCACCGACTGGAAGACCAATCCCTACAACAACGCCCCGGTCGGCACCGGCCCCTTCATGTTCAAGGAATGGCAGAAGGGCTCGTTCATTCGCCTGGCCAAGAACCCGAACTATCACGAGAAGGGCAAACCCTATCTCGACGAGATCTACTGGCAGATCATTCCCGACGCCGCCGCTCGCTCGGTGGCCTACGAGACTGGCAAGGTCGACGTGCTGCCCGGCGGCTCGGTCGAGAACTTCGACGTGCCCAGGCTGTCCAAGTTGAAGGACACCTGCGTCACCGGCGCCGGCTGGGAGTTCTTCTCGCCGCTGGCCTGGCTGTGGCTCAACAACCGCCAGGGCCCGCTCGCCGACAAGCGGGTGCGGCAGGCGGTCATGTATGCGATCGACCGCGAATTCGCCAAGGACGTGATCTGGAACGGGCTCGGCAAGGTCGCGACCGGCCCCTCCGCCTCGACCATCAAATACTATACTGACGACGTGCCGAAATATCCGTACGACCCGGCCAAGGCCAAGGCCCTCTTGAAGGAAGCCGGCTACAAGGGCGAGAAGATCCGCCTGCTGCCGCTCGCTTATGGCGAGACCTGGCAGCGCTGGGGTGAAGCGGTGAAGCAGAACCTCCAGGACGTCGGCATCAACATCGAGACCATCGCCACAGACGTCGCTGGCGGCAACCAGAAGATCGGCGACTGGGACTACGACATCGCCTTCACCTATCTCTACCAGTATGGCGATCCCGCGCTCGGCGTCGGCCGAAACTACGTCTCCAGCGCCATCGCCAAGGGCCAGGTCTTCAACAACGTCGAGGGCTACTCCAACCCCGAGATCGACAAGCTGTTCGCCGACGGCGCCGTCGCAACGCCGGACTCCAAGCGCAAGGAGATCTACGAGAAGGCGCAGAAGATCCTGGTCGAAGACGTGCCGGTGGCCTGGATGCTCGAGCTGCAATTCCCGACCATCATGCGCTGCAAGGTCAAGAACCTGATCACCACGGGGATCGGGGTCAATGACGGCTTCAAGGACGCATGGCTCGACAAGTGAGCCCTTCCTTCTTCACCTCTCCCCGCCTGCGGGGAGAGGTCGAATGTGCGCATAGCGCACATTCGGGTGAGGGGGAGTCTCCACGAGTCCAACTGCTGATACGCTCGCGGAGAGTCCCCCTCACCCCAACCCTCTCCCCGCAAGCGGGGCGAGGGAGTCGCTCCGTCTCCGTGGCTTCAGGTCACATCACCAATATGACTCACTAGATGCTCTCCTTCGTCGCTCAGCGTGTCCTCAAGGGCGTGATCGTCCTGCTTGCGATCGTCGTCCTCAATTTCTTCCTGATCCGGCTTGCGCCGGGCGACCCCGCGGTGGTGATGGCGGGCGAGGCCGGGGCCAGTGACCAGATCTTCGTCAAGCAGCTCAGGGAGAAATTCGGCCTCGACAAGCCGCTGCCGGAGCAGCTCTTCCTCTACGTCAAGGGCGTCGTCACCCTCGACCTCGGCTTCTCCTTCCGCCAGCAGGCGCCGGTCGCAAAGCTGATCGGCGAGCGGCTGCCGGCGACGCTGCTGCTGACGCTGACGGCATTCGCGATCTCGCTCATGCTCGGCATTCTCTTCGGCACCTTCGCCGCGCGCTTTGCCGGAACCTTCCTCGACACCGCCATCACCGTTTTCGCGCTGATCTTCTACGCCATGCCGATCTTCTGGGTGGCGTTGATGGGCATCCTGCTGTTCTCGGTCACCATGGATTGGCTGCCGAGTTTTGGTTACGAGACGGTCGGTGCGAACCTCACCGGCTTCGCCCACGCGGTCGACGTCGCAAAACACCTGATCATGCCGGCGATGACGCTCGGCCTGTTCTTCATGGCGACCTATACCCGCATGACGCGCGCCTCGATGCTGGAGGTGAAGCGGCTCGACTTCGTCAAGACCGCGCGCGCCAAGGGCCTCTCGGACGCCGTGATCCAGCGCCGCCACGTGCTGCGCAACGCGCTGCTCCCCGTCGTGACGCTGGCCGGCGTGCATTCCGGCACGCTGATCGGCGGCGCCGTCATCACCGAGACCGTGTTCGCCTGGCCCGGCATCGGACGGCTGATGTACGACGCGCTGTTGCAGCGGGACTACAATCTGCTGCTCGGCGTCTTCGTGATCTGCTCCGCCATGGTCCTGATCTTCAACCTCATCACCGACCTCGTCTATCGCCTGGTCGATCCGCGCATCGAATTCGCCTCATGAAACAGTTCTGGAAATCGATGCTGCGTAGCCCGAGCGGCGTCATCGGGCTCATCATTCTGGTTCTCGCGATCTCGGTCGCATTGTTCGGACCGATGCTGTTCCCGAACTCGCCATGGCGGATGGTGCAGCGGCCGTTCCTGCCGCCGTTTACGCTCTCCGCCGTGCCGCTCGGCACCGACGCGCTCGGCCGCGACGTGTTCGCCGGTATGATTTTTGGCGCGCGCGTCTCGCTGCTTGTCGGCCTCGTCTCCACGCTGGTCGCGCTGATCGTCGGCGTTCCCATCGGCGCCATGGCCGGCTATTTCGGCGGCAGGGTCGATGACGCCCTGATGCGCTTCACCGAGTTCTTCCAGACCATTCCGAGCTTCGCGCTTGCGATCGTGCTGGTCGCGATCCTGCAGCCCTCGATCTATTCGATCGTGACCTCGATCGCGCTGGTGAGCTGGCCGCCGGTCGCCCGCCTCGTGCGCGGCGAGGTGCTGTCGCTGCGCACGCGCGAATATGTCCAGGCGGCGGTGGTCACAGGCCAGAGCAACACCTGGATCATCATGCGCGAGATCCTGCCGAACGCACTGTCGCCCGTGATCGTGCTGGCCTCACTGATGGTGGCGACCGCGATCCTCCTGGAATCCTCGCTGTCGTTCCTCGGCCTCGGCGACCCCAATCTGATCTCCTGGGGCTACATGGTCGGCGCCGGCCGCACCGTGATCCGCCAGGCCTGGTGGATCACGGTGTTTCCCGGTGTCGCCATCCTGATCTCCGTGCTCGGGCTCAATTTGATCGGCGAAGGCCTCAACGACGCGCTCAATCCGCGCCTGTCGCGGGAGGGACGCTGACAATGACCGCCCCGCCCGCCGTCTCCATCAAGAACCTGCGAATTGCCCTGCCCAAAGGCGCCGAGCGTCCCTTCGCGGTCGACGGCGTCTCGCTCGACTTGCGGCCCGGCAAGATCGTCTGCGTCGTCGGCGAGTCCGGCTCCGGCAAGTCGATGTGCGCGCATGCGCTGATGGGCCTGTTGCCGGATACGGTCTCGGTCGCCTCCGGCGAGATCCAGTTCGAGGGACGCGACCTGCTCAAGCTCGACGACGACGGTTGGCGCGATCTGCGCGGCCGCCGTCTCGCGATGATCTTCCAGGAGCCGATGACCGCGCTCAATCCGTTGATGCGGATCGGCGACCAGATGGCGGAGATGTTCGAGGCGCACGGCCTGCTGACGCCGAGGGAGCGGCGCGCGCGAGCGCTCGCTTTGGCACGGGAGGTCGGCCTGCCCGACCCCGAGCGCATCGTCCGCGCCTATCCGCACCAGCTCTCCGGCGGTCAGCGCCAGCGCGCCATGATCGCGATGGCGCTCGCGCTCGAGCCGGCCGTGCTGGTCGCGGACGAGCCGACCACCGCGCTCGATGTCACCACGCAGGCGCAGATCCTCAAGCTGATCCGCAACCTCCAGCGCAATCGCAACATGGCGGTGATGTTCATCACCCACGATTTCGGCGTGGTCGCCGATATCGCCGACCAGGTCGTCGTGCTCCGGCACGGCAAGGTCGTCGAGGAAGGTCCGGCCGCAACCGTCTTCAACGCGCCGCAGCACGACTACACCAAGGCGCTGCTCGCCGCCGTGCCCTCGATGGACCCGCCGGCGCGCGAGCCGCTCGACGACCAGGCCAGGGCCGTCGAGGTGATCGGGCTCGACAAGACCTATGTCACCTCGGGCGGCTGGTTTCGCGAAGACCGCCGCGTCGATGCCGCGCGCGCGGTCAATTTCAACATCCTCAGGGGCGAGACGCTCGGCCTCGTCGGCGAATCCGGCTCCGGCAAATCGTCGGTGGCGCGCCTGGTGATGCGGCTGATCGAGGCCGACCGCGGCACGGTGCGGATCGGCGAGACCGATCTCACCCAGCTCTCAGGCAAGGCGCTGCGTGCCGAGCGCCATCGCATCCAGATGATCTTTCAGGATCCGTTCGCTTCGCTCAATCCGCGCCGCAAGATCGGCCACATCATCGCCGACGGTCCGATCGCGGCCGGCCTTGATCCCAAGGTCGCGTTCGACCGGGCCCGCGATCTCCTCAAGATGGTGGGCCTGGATGCCGGCGCGCTCGAGCGCTATCCGCATGAATTCTCCGGCGGCCAGCGCCAGCGCATCGGCATTGCGCGCGCGCTCGCACTCGAACCCGAGATCATCGTCGCGGACGAGGCCGTCTCCGCGCTCGACGTCTCCGTCCAGGCGCAAGTCTTGCGGCTGCTCGAAGACCTCAAGACGCGCCTCGGTCTCTCGATGCTGTTCATCACCCACGATCTACGCGTCGCCGCCCAGATCTGCGACCGCATCGCGGTGATGCAGCGCGGCGCCATCGTCGAGCTGAAGCCGACCGCGCAGCTGTTCGCCGCGCCGGAGCATGCCTATACGCGCGAGCTGCTGGCGGCGGTGCCGGGACGGAAAGAGCGCGCGCCGGCGGCGTGACGATCGATCGTATCGAGTTGCCGAATTCCGGGATGGTTCCAAAAACTTGCACGCGGCCCGAGGTGAAACAAATTCGGTCCAGAAGAATTTTCTTGACGAAAATATCCTTGCCGATGAGCGCAAGGAGCAAGTCGACACCAGCATTCGCTCGCGCGGCTCCCGAAGCCCCGCAACGGATGTGAGCTGGTGAGCGGTATCTCAACCCGGCGCATCAAAGGCACGGGAGACGTTGGGATTCCGGAGTGCGCTCACGCGCTTTTTACTCCTTCGTGATCGGCGACACCGCTTCAAAGCCGAAGACGGCGTCATAGATGACGATGAAATGATAAGCGTCATCTGATGACGGGATTTGCCAACTGATATTCGGAGCCAACATGGGCGAAGTCATTCGATTTGTCTCCAAGTCCGAGCGCGAGCGAGCACGTCTCATCCAGGAGGCGCGCGCCATCTACGACAGTATCTTCCCGCCGACCGACCCGGCCAGCGAAGGCCAGGATAAGGCCGCGATGGGTCGTACATATATCGGCCGCGACGGGGGTAACCTGTCGTGATCAAGATCATCGCCGTGCTTTGCAGCCTTGCCTCCCCGACCAATTGTCACGAGCAGGTCGTCACCACCTCGGATTTCGCCGAGGTCTCGGTGCAGTCCTGCCTGATGGGCGCACCGCAGCTCGCCGACTGGATGAACCAGCATCCAGCGGAGCGACTGGCTGCGTGGCGCTGCGTGATCGGTCGACAGGCCGGCCGGGGCATCTAGCCTCTGACGGCCGCGTTCGATCGGCCCGCCACGCCCAGCCATGACGGTCTCGACTGAAGGGAGCTCTTGAGCCAGGGCCACGGCTCGACCAAAGCAGTGACGACACTCCATTGCCGGGGTAACCTCTCGTTGCGGCCATTGGCAGCAAGGGGGAAGCCGGATTGAAGTCGCGAGCCTCGTTCTTCCCGTATTCGCGATCATCGTCACCGGCTGGCTGGCCGGCGAGCTCGGCTATCTCTCCCGCTCGCTCGCCGACGCGCTGGTGCATTTCGCCTACAACGTGGCAATGCCTGCGCTATTGATCGTCACCATCGCGCAGGAGCCCGCGGGCAATCTGCTGGAATGGCGTTTCCTGCTCGCGTTCGGCGGCGGCTCCCTCGTCTGCTTTGCGCTGGTCTTCCTGGTGGTCCGCGCCGGCGGAAAGCATGATCTCGCCAGCAGCACGATTCAAGGCATGGCGGCGGCGATGACCAATACCGGCTTCGTGGCGCTGCCGATCCTGCACGCGATCTACGGCCAGCCCGCCGTCCTGCCTGCTGCGGTAGCGACGGTATTCGTCGCGGCCGTGATGTTTCCGATCACGGTCATCCTGCTGGAAAGGGACGCGCGCGGATCGTCCGCGCAGCCCGCCGGCCTCGCGAAGCAGATCCTGCTCAATCCGATGGTGCTGTCGACGCTTAGCGGTCTCGTCTGGGCGATCACGGGCCTGCCGATTCCGGCGCCGGTCGCGGCCTATCTCAACATGATCGCCGCCGCGCTCACGCCCTGCGCACTGTTCGCCATCGGGCTCGGCCTGTCGGTCGAGGGCCTGCGCTCCAACCTGAAGGCAACGTTCGCGCTCGCGCTCGTGAAGCTCGTGATCATGCCGCTGATCGTCTACGGACTTTGTGTGGTCACCGGCCTCAACGCGCTCTACACCGTCGCCGCCGTGATATGCGCCGCCGTGCCCACGGCGAAGACGGTGTACGTGCTGGCGCACGAGCACAAGGTCGAGGAGAAACTGGTCGCGGCCACGGTCTCGGTCACGACGATGCTGTCGGTAGCGACATTGCTGGTCGCGCTATACCTTCTCTCGGGTCTGGCGACCGGCACGCGCTAACCCGCACGGCCGCACTTATCTCGTGGTGTTGCTCCAGGTGGGCGCCGAGTTGGTCACGCCGACCGAGGGCCAATTGTAAGATCCGACCGACGGTGCCGTGACCGTTCCGACCGTCTGGCCGGACGAGCCGTAGGACGCCCGCGGCTGCGCTGCCGGCGCTCCGGCGCCGCCATAGGTCGGGGCCACCACGCCCGTGCTGTAGTGTCGGCTCGACCGCGCCTTCTTCGCTTCGGCCGCAAAGGGCGCGGCCAGCAGCCCGGTCGTGATGAGCGCGGCAATGGCGAGTTTGATGCTTGTCATGGCTGATCCCTCGATCGCTGGGGCCCTTGTGGCATGTGTTCATTGATCGCACGATGTCCATAGGCACAAGTTCATAACTCCGTGTGCTGGCGAAGGTGGCGAAGCAATGCGTTCGTCACCTCCGCTTCGGACGGATCATCCCCGCCTTCGGATGGACCCGAATCAGCGCTAGTGCATTGCCCTCAGCGACTTCGCGTATTGAGGCGACATGACCGGGCCCGAACTGAAGCAACTCCGCGCCGACCTCTCCGACGCCCTCGAACGGAAGCTCACCGCGGCCGACATGGCAAAGCTCTGCGGATTGCCGGAGAAAGGCGGCGGCGACACCATCCGGCGCTGGGAGGTGAGCGGCCCGACGCCGGCGGTGACCAAGGTGCTGCGCGTGCTTGCGATGGCGAGCGAGCGCTATCCCATCCTGGAGAAGTTCGACATCTTCGATCGACATGACGTGCGCGAGGAGGACCGCCCCGCAAAGCGCGCGGCGTTCCGCGAGCAGATGCGCGATGAGGCGCGACGGCGTCTTGGTTAACGAAGGACGCGCAGAGGTTACCGAAGCCCTGCGAAGTTAAGCCTTCCTTCACCACTTCTTAAGCCGGCATTAAGCACGAAAATCATTTGCAGCCCAATAAGTTAGGTTGGGTCTCGTTGTGCCATGCATGTGACAGCATTTTCGTCAAAAGGAAGCTATCTGCAAAACCAACGCGGCGCGGAAAGCGCGCCTGCCGGGGACCTTAAGTGTCGGAGTTCAAGACGATGAAGAAGATTCTGTTTGCGACCGTTGCGCTGCTCGTGGTGGGCGCTGCTGCACCGGCCGTCGGTGCCGATCTCGGCAACCGCAACTATTACAAGTCGCCCGCGCCGGCCTATGCCGCGCCGATCTACAACTGGACCGGCTTCTATATCGGCGGCCATGTCGGTGGCGCGTTCTCCAGCGACAACAATTTCAACGGCCTTTCCACCGGCAACAACGGCAACGGCCGCTTCCTCGGCGGCGTGCAGGTCGGTGGCGACTGGCAGTTCCACCCGAACTTCGTGGTCGGCGTCGAGGGCCAGTATTCCTGGCTCTCCGGCAGCGTCGGCGCCGTGTTTCCGGGCGGCATCGCCTACACCAACGACCAGCGTGGCCTCGGCTCGATCACCGGCCGCGTCGGCTACACCTGGGGCCCCGGCCTCGTCTATGTGAAGGGCGGCTACGCCTATTCGGACAACAACGAGAAGGTGACCGTCGGCGGCGTGCCGACCGCGTTCGTCATCACCGGCGATCACCGCAACGGCTATACCGTCGGCGCCGGCCTCGAATACATGTTCGCCCCGAACTGGTCGGCCAAGGCCGAGTACCAGTACTACAATTTCGGCGACTCGAGCTTCACCGGCGGCCCGCTCGCGGGCACCGGCAGCTTCACCACCGACGACCACACCATCAAGGCGGGCGTCAACTACCGCTTCAACTGGGCAAGCCCGGCCGTCGCGCGCTACTGATCGGTTACCACAACCTTACCATGACGGGGGGCCGGCGATTTCGCCGGCCCTTCTTTTTTCGCCCTGCGGAACACATGCAACCGTTTGCGGAGATTGCGAATTTTTAACCCGCCGTGCGGATACTGCCGGCCGCAAACAGAAGCAAGAACGTTGGGGGAATTTCGATGGCGATCCGTTTCAGCCTTGGCGGCTCACTTGGCGGCCCACTTGGCCGAATGCGGCCGCGTTTCAAAATGCCGACCTGGGGCGTACGCGGCAGCCTGTTCGCCGCCTTCGCAGTGATCGCCGGCATGGGCCTCGTGATCGCGGCCGGCGCCGGCCTGGCGCTGCAGAATCTCGGCGGACGCATGACCGAACTGAGCGGGCGGGACATTCCGCGCCTTGCCGCCAGCCTGCAATTGTCGGCATTGAGCGCGAGCCTTGCGGCACAGGGACCTGCCCTGCTCGCGGCACAAAGCGAGGAAGCGCTGAACGAGCGCACCAAGAAGCTCAAGGAGCTGCAGGAGCAAACACAGCAGAAGCTCAACGAGATCATCCAGCTCGGCGGCGACAAGGCCGTCGTCTCCGGACTCAGCGAGACGATGAAGAGCATCAACGAGGCGGCCCAGAGCCTGGCCAAGGCCGCGCGCGAACGGCTGGATATCGCCGCCCTCCATGACAAGCAATATGACGCGCTGCGCAGCGCCCAGGGCGCCTTCGTCGGCGCGGCCAGCCCGGCGATGCTCGACGCGCAGACCCGGGTCAACGCCATTCTCGGCTCGGCCGACTTGTCTGCCGCGGATGCCAGCGATGCCGCGCAGACCGTCGGCCAGCTCGGCAACGTCGTCGCCAGCGGCAATCTCGCAGCCGCCGACATGAGTGCGGCGCTGTCGGCCAACACCAGCGACAAGCTCGACGACATCCAGAAGGAATTCAAGACGGCGCAGGGACGCCTGCGGTCCAACCTCGATCTGTTGCCGGACAATCAGGGCAACAAGATGCTGCGCGAAACGGCGGAGAAGCTGCTGGCGCTCGGCACCGGCAAGACCGGCGTGTTCAACCTGCGTGAGAAGGAGCTCGACTCCGTCGACTACGGCCAGACCATCCTCGACGAGACCCGCAAGCTCAATGTCGGCCTCGGCATCAGCGTGCAGCAGCTCGTCGACGGCGTGCAGAAAGAGACCAACGCCTCGACCTCGCAGGCGCAGCAGGAGACCTCGCTCGCGACCACCGTGATGCTGGCGCTTGGGGCCTTGATGCTGGTCGGCTCGGCGCTGTTCGTCTGGCTCTATGTCGGCCGCAACATCCTGCGCCGCATCCGCGAGCTTCAGCGCGCCATGCAGCTGCTGTCGGCCGGCGACCTCGACACCGAGATCGTCCGCTCCCGGCAGAACGACGAGATCGGCGTGATGAAGGAAACGCTGACCGTGTTCCGCGACAGCATGATCGAAGCCCGGGCGCTCGCCGGCGAGCAGGACAAGGACCGGATCGCCAAGGCCGAGCGGGCCGCGCGCATGGAAGCCAAGATCGCCGAATTCGAAAGCACGGTGCGCTCCGCGCTCGACAATCTGGCGCAGTCGGCCAATTCGATGCAATCGACCGCGCAGAGCATGTCGACCACCGCCGACCAGTCCAACGCGCTGGTCAACGCGGTCGCCTCGGCCGCCGAGGAGACCTCGGTCAACGTGCAGACCGTGTCGTCAGGCACCGAGCAGCTGTCGTCCTCGATCGAGGAGATCAGCAAGCAGGTCGTGACCTCGGCCGCGATCGCCAAGAAGGCGGTCGACGAGGCCGGCGCCACCGACACCACGGTGCAGAGCCTCGCCGACAGCGCGAGCCGCATCAGCGTCGTGGTCGACCTGATCCAGACCATCGCCTCGCAGACCAATCTGCTCGCGCTCAACGCCACCATCGAGGCGGCGCGTGCGGGCGAGGCCGGCCGCGGCTTCGCGGTGGTTGCCTCCGAGGTGAAGAGCCTCGCGAGCCAGACCGCCAAGGCCACGGAGGAAATCCGCACCCAGATCGCCAGCATGCAGGAGATCACGACCTCGGCGGTCGGCGCCATCCAGGGCATCGGCCGGATCATCGGCGAGATCGACAACGTGACCACGACGATCGCAGCCGCGGTCGAGGAGCAGGGCGCCGCCACCCGCGAGATCGCGCGCAACATCCAGCATGCGGCCGGCGGCACCAGCGAGGTCTCCAGCAACATCGTCGGCGTCTCCACGGCTTCCGCCGAAGCCGGCGCCGCGGCAAACGAAGTGCTGGGCGCCTCCGACGCGCTCCGCCGCGAAGCCGACATGCTGCGCGGAGAGATCGACGCGTTCCTCAACAACATGCGGGCGGCGTAACAGCGCCGGCCCGTAGCCCGGACGGCGCTTCGTCCGGGCTACGGAAAAACACGCCCGGTATGACCGCCATGCGGAGACCACGGGCCAGCCTTTTTCGGCTGGCGCCCCGCGCGCGCTGGGTTTAAGCCGGTAGCATGAACGCGAAAACCGACACCGCACAGTCCTCAGCCGAAGCCCTGCGCTACCCCTGGGAGCAGCACCCTGGCCACGACGAGATCGTCGAGGTCAGGCCCGGCGTGCTGTGGGCGCGGCTGAAATTGCCGTTCCGCCTCAACCACGTGAACATCTACCTGCTCGCCGACGGCGACGGCTATGCGATGGTGGATACCGGCTTCGGCAACGAGGAGACGATCGAGGCCTGGACCAAGCTGTTCGACGGGCCGCTGAAGGGCGTCCACATCACGCGCCTGATCGTCACCCACTCCCACCCCGACCATGTCGGGCTCGCAGGCTGGGTCGTCGAGCGGTTCAACTGCCCGCTGGTGATGTCGCAGGTCGAATATCTGCAATCGGTCTATCACCAGAACCGCGGCACCGCGGAGCGGCAGGAGGCGCAGCGGCTGTTCTTCCGTCGCCATGGCATGGACGAGTCGCTCACCGAAAAGCTGCTCGGCCGCGGCCAGGATTATCTCAAGCGCGTTTCGGTGCTGCCGCCCTCCTACCGCCGCATCTCCCATGGCGACGACGTCGTGATCGGCACGCGCCGCTTCAAGGTGATCACCGGCGGCGGCCACGCGCTCGACCAGGTGATGCTGTATTGCGCCGACGACAAGCTGTTCCTCTCCGCCGACCAGGTGCTGAGCAAGATCTCGCCCAATGTCAGCGTCTGGGCGGTCGAGCCCGACCAGAACTCGCTCGGCGAATATCTGGCCTCGCTCGCCAGCCTCACCACGACGCTGCCCTATGACGTCCTGGTGCTGCCCGGCCATGGCGTGCCGTTCTACGGGCTGAAGACCCGGATCAAGCAGCTCGCCGACCACCATGAAGAGCGCTGCCGCCTGATCGCGGAAGCCTGCCGCGAGGTGCCGCAGACCTCGCGCGCCTTGGTACCCGTCGTGTTCAACAAGCATGTGCTCGACGAACACCAGATGGGCTTTGCCGCCGGAGAGCTCGTCGCCCACGTCAACTACATGATCGTCGAGGGCCGGCTGACGGCGGAGACGAAGGACGGCGTGCTGCAGTTCAGGACGACGTGAGTCGCTTCGTCATGCCCGGGCTTGTGGCGGCATGTCACTTCATATTCGCGATCGCGTGCAGCGCGGCGATGTAGCCGAACGGACCCAGGCCGCAGATCACCCCGCTCGCCACGAACGAGATCTTGGAGTGGCGGTGATATTCGTCGCGGGCGAGGATGTTGGAGATGTGGACTTCCAGCACCGGCCCTTCGAACGTCTTGATCGCGTCCATGATCGCGACCGAGGTGAAGGAAAAGCCGGCCGGATTGATGATGATTGCATCGGCGTCCTGCCGCGCCGACTGGATCAGGTCGACCAGCACGCCTTCATGGTTGGATTGGTGGAAGGCGAGCTTGAGCCCGAGGGTTGCGGCAGCCGCCTCGCAGCTCGCGTTGACCTCTGCGAGCGTCGTGGTGCCGTAGATGTGCGGCTCGCGGATGCCGAGCATATTGAGGTTGGGACCGTTCAGAACCATGACACGCTTCATCGGGGCGTCCTTTCGCGTGCGCTTGCCGGGCGCCGATCCGCGCCTCGCCAAGGCAAAGGCTACGACATCGGCGCGACCGGCTCAGCAATCATGGACGGCGCGCGCCCCATGGACAAAATGTCCAAGCCAGCGACAACGGTCCCGGACTTTCCCGGGAGCCTCGGCCCGCGCGGGCGGACCAGCGTTAGGCGTTTGATCCACATCAACTATCGCCGGCGATACGCCGCTATCAATGGACCCGCGCGCCTCGTCACAAATGTGTGCGGGCGCATGGACATTGGAGCTGGAAAAGCTCTAAAAATGAGCGGCCGCCTTGGCCGGGTTCCGTTGCAGGTTTTGCCGATGGATTACAACCAGTTCTTCGATTCCGCCCTCGATCGTCTCCATTCCGAGCGGCGCTACCGCGTGTTCGCCGACCTGGAGCGCACGGCCGGCCGATTCCCGCACGCGGTCTGGCACTCGCCCAAGGGCAAGCGCGACGTCGTGATCTGGTGCTCCAACGATTATCTCGGCATGGGCCAGCACCCGAAAGTGGTCGGCGCCATGGTCGAGACCGCGACGCGCGTCGGCACCGGTGCCGGCGGCACCCGCAACATCGCCGGCACGCATCATCCGCTGGTCCAGCTCGAGGCCGAGCTCGCCGATCTCCACGGCAAGGAAGCCGCGCTGCTGTTCACTTCGGGCTATGTCTCGAACCAGACCGGCATCCCGACCATCGCAAAACTCATTCCGAACTGCCTGATCCTGTCGGACGAGCTCAACCACAATTCGATGATCGAGGGCATCCGCCAGTCCGGCTGCGAGCGGGTCGTGTTCCGCCACAACGATCTTGCGCATCTCGAGGAGCTGTTGAAAGCGGCCGGCCCGAACCGGCCGAAGCTGATCGTCTGCGAGAGCCTCTATTCCATGGACGGCGACGTCGCCCCGCTCGCCAGGATCTGCGATCTCGCCGAGAAGTACGATGCGATGACCTATGTCGACGAAGTCCACGCGGTCGGCATGTACGGCCCGCGCGGCGGCGGCATCGCCGAGCGTGACGGCGTCATGCATCGCATTGACATCCTCGAAGGCACGCTGGCGAAAGCGTTCGGCTGCCTCGGCGGCTACATCGCCGCCAACGGCCAGATCATCGATGCCGTGCGCTCCTATGCGCCGGGCTTCATCTTCACCACCGCGCTGCCGCCGGCGATCTGCTCGGCCGCGACTGCCGCGATCAAGCATCTGAAAACCTCGAACTGGGAGCGCGAGCGCCACCAGGACCGTGCCGCCCGCGTCAAGGCGATCCTCAACGCCGCCGGCCTGCCGGTGATGTCGAGCGACACCCACATCGTGCCGCTGTTCGTCGGCGATCCCGAGAAGTGCAAGCAAGCGTCCGACCTGCTGCTCGAGGAGCACGGCATCTACATCCAGCCGATCAACTATCCGACGGTCGCCAAGGGCAGCGAGCGGCTGCGCATCACGCCCTCGCCCTATCATGACGACGGCCTGATCGATCAGCTCGCCGAGGCCCTGCTTCAGGTGTGGGACTGTCTCGGCCTGCCACTGCGCGAGAAGTCGCTCGCGGCGGAATAGGCGTTTCGCCTCTCCCAACTCCCACCGTTCCCGGAGCTACCCCCCTCCCCAACCCTCCCCCACACGGGGGAGGGAGCGAGACAGGTGTGCCCACCTCACGTCATCCAGCCCAATAAGTCGAGCAACGCCAGTCGCATCTTTGTCGCGAGGAGCAAGGCTCTCTCCGTTCCCTCCCCCCTTGTGGGGGAGGGTCAGGGAGGGGGTGCCACGCGGGGATTCTCTCGGGAAACCCCAAGCTGCGCACCTTAACGACAACCCCAGTTCCCGCCCTTCCGAGCATTTCGCTGTCGCCTCCCCCCGCCTAACGCGATAGATTTGCAGCGAAAATGAGCTCGGGCGCGGCCAGCGCCCTGGGAGAAGCGCGCTCGCCATGCTGCACGATTGGGGCGTGATCGCCGCCGCCTTCGGCTATATCGGCTTCCTGTTCCTGGTGGCGAGCCATGGCGACCGCCGCTCGCCGGCCGGGCGCGGCCGTGCCTCCGGGCTGATCTATCCGCTCTCGCTGGCGATCTACTGCACCTCCTGGACCTTCTTCGGCTCGGTCGGCTTCGCCACCCGCGCCTCGACCGACTTCCTCGCCATCTATGTCGGCCCGATCCTGATGATCGGGTTAGGGGCCGGCGTGTTGCGCCGCGTGATCCAGCTGGCGAAAGCCCACAACATCACCTCGATCGCCGACTTCATCGGGGCGCGCTACGGCAAGAGCCAGGCGGTGGCGGCGACCGTGGCGCTGATCGCGATCATCGGCTCGGTGCCCTACATCGCGCTCCAGCTCAAGGCGGTCGCCTCCTCGCTCGAAACGATCCTGAGCGAAGACCAGGCCTTCTCCCACATCCCGATCGTCGGCGACGTCGCGCTGATGGTGACGCTGGCAATGGCGGCCTTCGCGGTGCTGTTCGGGACGCGTCAGACCGACGCGACCGAGCATCAGCACGGCCTGATGCTGGCGGTCGCGACCGAATCCATCATCAAGCTGATCGCCTTCCTCGCCGCCGGCATCTTCGTCACCTTCTGGATGTTCTCGCCGCACGAACTGATCGAGCGCGCCATGAAGACGCCGGAGGCGGTGCGCGCCATCAACTATTCGCCGTCGATCGGCAACTTCCTCACCATGACGCTGCTGTCGCTCTGCGCGATCATGCTGCTGCCGCGCCAGTTCCACGTCAGCGTGGTCGAGAACTCCTCGGATGCCGAGGTCGGCCGCGCGCGCTGGCTGTTCCCGCTCTATCTCGTCGCCATCAATCTGTTCGTGATCCCGATCGCGCTCGCCGGCCTCGTCACCTTCCCGTTCGGCGCGGCCGACCCTGACATGTACGTGCTGGCGCTGCCGATGGAGGGCGGTGCGGGGCTTCTCAGCGTCGCCATTTTCGTCGGCGGCCTGTCGGCGGCGACCGCGATGGTGATCGTCGAATGCGTCGCACTCTCCATCATGGTCTCGAACGACCTCGTGGTGCCGCTGGTGCTGCAACGACGGCCGGAAGGACGCGCCGGCGGCGCGGATTTCAGCGACTTCCTGCTGCGCTCGCGCCGGCTCGCGATCTTCGCCATCATGGTGATGGCCTATTTCTACTATCGCGCGCTCGGCAATACCCAGCTCGTGGCGATCGGCCTGCTCTCCTTTGCCGCCATCGCGCAGCTTGCGCCGAGCTTCTTCGGCGGGCTGCTGTGGCGGCGCGCGACCGCGCGCGGCGCCATCGGCGGCATGCTGGTCGGCTTCGCGGTGTGGCTCTACACGCTGTTCATTCCGAGTTTCATGGATTCCTCGACATCGGGCATCCTGCTGCTTCAGCACGGTCCGTTCGGCATCGAGGCGCTGCGGCCGCAGGCGCTGTTCGGCGCCGATCTGCCTCCCCTGATGCACGGCGTGATCTGGTCGCTGTCGCTCAACATCCTGACCTATGTGCTGCTGTCGCTGGCGCGAAGGCCCTCGTCCATCGAGCTGCTGCAGGCCGATCTGTTCGTGCCCAATACGCTTGCGCCGATCTCGCCTAGTTTCCGCCGCTGGCGCACCACCGTCACCGTGCAGGACATCCAGACCACGGTGGCGCAATATCTCGGACCCGACCGCGCCCGGCATTCCTTCGAGGCATTCTCCGCACGGCGCAACGTTCGCCTGGAGGCTGGAGCGCCCGCCGATTTCGAGCTGTTGCAGCACGCCGAGCACCTGATCGCCTCCTCGATCGGCGCGGCCTCCTCGCGCCTCGTGATGTCACTGCTGCTGCGCAAGCGCACGGTCTCGGCCAAAGCCGCACTCAAGCTGCTCGACGACTCGCACGCAGCCCTGCATTTCAACCGCGAGATCCTGCAGACCGCGCTCAACCACGTGCGTCAGGGCATCGCCGTGTTCGATGCCGATCTGCAGCTGATCTGCTCCAACCGGCAGTTCGGCGATCTCCTCAACGTCCCCCCGCATATCGTCCAGTTCGGCGAGCCGCTGCGCGAGATCCTGGAATTCATCGGCGTGAGCGATCCGGACGACCCGGTCGAGCGCGAGGCCATGCTGGAGCGGCGCCTTGCCGCCTACACCACCGACAGCGAGCCATATCTCGAACGTCTGCCGGAACGCCACATGGTGATCGAGGTGCTTACCAACCGCATGCCCGGCGGCGGCTTCGTCATCACCTTCACCGATGTCACACCCACCTTCGAGGCGGCGGAAGCACTGGAGCGCGCCAACGCGACACTGGAAAAGCGCGTGCGCGACCGCACCGAGGAGCTGACGCGGCTGAATTCCGAGCTGGCGCTGGCCAAGAGCGCCGCGGAAGACGCCAGCATCTCCAAGACACGCTTCCTCGCCGCCGCCAGCCACGACATCCTCCAGCCGCTGAACGCGGCGCGGCTCTATGTCACGAGCCTGGTCGAACGCCAGCACAGCGGCGAGGAGACGCGGCTGGTCGAGAACATCGACGAATCCCTGCAGGCGATCGAAGAGATCCTCGGCGCGCTGCTGGACATCTCGCGACTGGACGCCGGCGCGATGACGACCTCGATCTCGAGCTTCAAGATGGCCGATCTGATGCGCTCGCTGGAGATCGAGTTCGCGCCGATCGCGCGCGCCAAGAACCTGGAGCTCACCTTCGTGCCGTGCTCGCTGCCGGTCGAATCGGACCGGCTCCTGCTGCGGCGCCTGCTGCAGAACCTGATCTCGAATGCGATCAAATACACCCCGCGCGGCCGCGTGCTGGTCGGCTGTCGCCGACAAGGCCCTTCGCTCAAGATCTGCGTCTACGACACCGGGGTCGGCATTCCGCCGGTCAAGCGCGGCGAGATCTTCAAGGAATTCCACCGCCTCGAGCAGGGCGCGCGGATCGCGCGCGGGCTGGGGCTCGGCCTGTCGATCGTCGAACGGCTGGCGCGGGTGCTCAAGCACGGCATCGCCATCGACGGCAACAGAAGCGGCGGCTCGGTCTTCTCCGTGACCGTGCCGACGGCGAAAGCGATCACCCACACCGCCGCGGTGACCAGCGCGACGCCGCTGGCGCGGACGCCGATCTCGGGTGCCCTGATCGTCTGTATCGAGAATGACGCGGCGATCCTCGACGGCATGCGCACGCTGCTGAAGGCCTGGGACGCCGAGGTGATCGCGGTCGCCGATCCCGAGGGCGCGATCGCCGCCATCGAGACGGCGGGACGGCGCGTCACCGGCCTCCTGGTCGACTATCATCTCGACCGCGGCAACGGCATCGCCGCCATCCGCGACATCCGCCGTCGCTTCGGCGACGCCATTCCCGCGATCCTGATCACCGCCGACCGCAGCCCCGCCGTGCAGGTCGCTGCGCGCGACGAGAAGGTCGCAGTGCTCAACAAGCCGGTCAAGCCGGCCTCGCTCCGCGCGCTCCTCGGCCAGTGGCGCACGCAGCAGATGGTGGCTGCGGAGTGAGACGCACTGCCAGCGCCCGCGCTCATGAAGAGCGCCTCCAGGGACAACGGCTTGGCCATTGAGCCGGGTACGGTGACGGAAGGGTGCACCGCGACCTCCACATCGTCATTGCGAGCGCAAGCGAAGCAATCCAGAATCCTCCCGTGGAAAGATTCTGGATTGCTTCGTCGCTTCGCTCCTCGCAATGACGGAGCAAGGTGAAATGTTGTCGTCCTCAAATCGGCATCTCGTTTCGCAGATACGCCTTCGCCTTCTCGCGGCGTGTTTCGCCCGAGGTTTGCGCTTCTCGTCACGCCCTCCTGGAGAAAAGGGCGCAGGGAAGGCCGGGTGCCGGCTGGCACCCGCGGTCCGCTGCGCGAAATGCACACGCAGGAAGAACCGCACAGCAGCATACAGGTGACGCCGAACACACGGCCTTCCCTGCGCGATGGTCGGACGGCTTATGCCGTGCTCTCCCGGGAGCCGAACTTTCCCTCTGGCCTCCCTTGCCTCACGGAATTCGCCGGCATGGCGCCGGTTGGCGCCATGTCGCCTCCGTAAGACTTGACCGTAGCAACGACGGCCAGGACCACACGGTTTTGCCGTACGCACACAGCGCCGTTCGTACAACGCGGCTTGCGAGAAGCTCACGGGGATCGGCTCAATCCATCACCCCGCCCCGCGTCTCACATCCGCGACGGCGCCAATGCGTCCACCGCAGCCCGATCCGCGGCTCGTGACGACGTACGACCGCCCCTTTTCGCCGGATCAGGGTGAGCAATACCTACGACAAAGCCGAATTTCTGTAAATACGAATATTTTCGATCAAGCCGATTGACCCAGCCGTTGCTGTTTTGCCTGACGATCACCCAAGCCCTTGGGGTGACCCGGGCACGTCGCCCGCAAAATCATGCCTTGAAGAACGCACTTGAATGTCCGCTGATCTCCTCCAGCAGCGCAAACGCGGATATTGTCCAACTTCATAACCGGAAGTGCGGCTTGCCGGAATCATGGGTATTATCCTCGTAGGATCACCGCCGATCGTCGGCATATAACCAAGGTTTCGCAATGAGCCGAACGGTACACGCTCCCACTGGACTCTTTGATAGCCGGCACTACGGCTTTGCGCAGGTAGCAATCGTCCCAACGCGCCTCGGCGACGCCGTCCATGTCTCTGGCCAAGTGGCTTGGGACGCAGATCGAAACGTCGTTGGTGCCGGTGATATTCGGCTCCAACTCGAGAAAAGTCTGGAGAATCTTGCGGCCGCCCTGGCGTCCGTCGGTGCAAAACTATGCGACGTCGGTGCACTTCGGCTCTATATCAGGCAAAGTCATATGCATGAGAGCAGCGCCATCACCGGAGCTCTCAAGGCGGCCTTCGGCGAGAATCCGCCTTGCGCAACTTGGATCGGGGTGTCGAGCCTCGCGAATGAGGCGTTCCTCATCGAGATCGAGCCTTCGGTCGTTTTTATTGACCGAGAGTGACTTGATAGCCAGCGGCAGCCTCGGGCTGCGATAAGCAAACTCGGTGGTCAAGGCCCTCTGTCGCTCGGTCATTGAGCGGCATCGCTTGAACGTCCGCAATGGGTCAAAACCGGCAATGTTCTGAACGAGCCGAATGACTTCGCTCTGCCTCAAGACCGGACATCCGCGAGTTAGCGAGGAAGCGCCTCAGCCCGTCGGCATGCCCTGCCTGCCCTGGTGGCAACCATCGCGTCTTGCGTCCGGCTCTCGATGCCGGGCTTTTGCAGGATCGCGCAGATGTGCGCCTTGCGGATGGCGGCGGAATGATTGCCGGCCGAGGTCCGCTTCAGGGCGCAAGCCGTGTGAAGACGTAGTCGCGGCTGCTGGCGCGGGCTTCGTGACAGCCCCAGCAGGTGCGGTGCTGGGCCTCGTCGACCGGCTTGCCGCCGATGAAGCGGCCAAAGCCCCAGCCGCCGGTGGAGGCATATTTCTTGGAATCCTTGACCATCACCTGGACCGTGGTGGCGGCGCCGGGGATGGTCGCGGACGCAAACTCCGGTGACTGTTTGCGCTTCCAGGCGCGCTTGACCAGAATGGTGCCGTCGGGGAACGGCAGCTTGCCGGCCTGATACGCGTCGATTGCGGTCCGGTTGCCGACGACAGCGCGGAACTCGTCGAGCGGCGCGGCCTCTTCGGCCGGCGCGATCAGCTCCCACTGCTTGTAGCCCGGCGGAATCGTGACGCCGAAGATCGGCGAGGCGTCGGCCGTGTCGCGTGCCGCCGGCCCCTCCGCCGAAGCGATCGTGACGAGATACGGCACGCAGGTCAGGAGCACGACGAGCAGGACCACGGCGAGCACGATCATCGTGGCGTAAGGAGATTTGTTCTTTTCAGGTTCGGCTGGCGTCATGACCATTCATCAAGCTGGGTTCAATGGGCGATCCCCGGTCCGGCCCATGGCTGGACCGAGGTGTCGTAGATGCTCAGGCGCCGTCGGCGTCGATGACGGCCTTGGCGAAGGCTTGCGGTGCTTCTTGCGGCAAATTGTGGCCGATGCCGCCGGTGATCAGGCGAAACTCGTATCGACCCGAGAACTTCCTGGCATAGGCGCTCGGGTCGGGATGCGGCGCGCCGTTGGCGTCGCCCTCCATCGTGATCGTCGGCACGTCGATGACGGGAGCCGCTGCCAGCTTCTTTTCGAGATGCTCGTATTTCGCTTCGCCCTGGGCGAGCCCGAGCCGCCAGCGGTAGTTATGGATCGTGATCGCGACATGATCCTTGTTGTCCAGCGCCGCCGCACTTCGATTGAAGGTGGCGTCGTCGAACTTCCATTGCGGTGAGGCGAGCTTCCAGATCAGCTTGGCGAAATCATGCGTGTACTTCTCGTATCCGGCACGGCCGCGCTCGGTGGCGAAATAGAACTGGTACCACCATTGCAGCTCGGCAGACGGCGGCAACGGCGCGTTGCCGGCGGCCTGGCTCGAGATCAGATAGCCGCTGACCGACACCAGCGCGCGGCAGCGCTCCGGCCACAGCGCGGCGATGATGTCGGCGGTGCGCGCGCCCCAATCGAAGCCGGCGACGACCGCCTTCTTGATATCGAGCTTGTCCATCAGCGCGATGACGTCGGCCGCCATCGCGGCAGGCTCGCCGTTGCGCGGCGTCTCGCTCGAAAGGAAATGCGTCGTGCCGTAGCCGCGCAAGTGAGGGATGATCACGCGATAGCCGGCCTTGGCCAGGATCGGCGCGACGTCGACGAAGGCGTGAATGTCGTAGGGCCAGCCGTGCAGCAGGATCGCCACGGGACCGTTCGAAGGACCCGCCTCGGCATAGCCGACATTGAGGACGCCGGCATCGATTTGCTTGATCGCCCCGAAGGACGCAATCGATGCGGACGATTTCGGCGCTTCGGTCTCGGCGCGCGCGAGGTCGATCACGCCAAGACCGACGGCGACGGTTCCTGCGGCGACGCCAAAGAACTGGCGGCGATGCTGGTCGATGATCTGCTTCATGGTGGAGCTACCTTTCTTGATGGTTGGTGATGGCGCGTCAGATCAGCGCGACCGTGACGTCGATGTTGCCGCGAACGGCCTTGGAATAGGGGCAGGTCCGATGCGCATCATCGATGATGCCGCGCGCGATCTCGGGGTCGAGGCCCGGCAGGCTGACATTGAGGCGCGCCCGGAGCGAATAGGCGCCCTCGTCGAGCACGAGATCGATTTCCGCATCGATCGCGCATTTCCTGGGAAGCTCGATCTTCCGCTGGCGCGCCGCGATCTCCATCGCGCCTTCGAAGCAGGCCGACCAGCCGGCGGCGAACAATTGCTCGGGATTGGTGCCGATGCCTGCGGCGCCCGGCGGCGACAGCTTGACGTCGAGGCGGCCGTCGGAGCTGCGCGATATGCCGTCGCCTCGGCCGCCGCTGGTGTGGGTCTTGGCCGTGTAGAGTGTTTTTGCCGCCTGCGTCATGAAGCTGTCCTTTCCGTTGCGCAACTGACTAGCAGTGGCTGGTGCAGGACACCCGTTGGGAGTTGTGAGAAGTTGTGAGGCCAGACCTCGCGCGCTTAACAAGGCCTGCATCCGCGGTCTGATGCCGATGCAGCGACGGCCTTGCCGGATCGCGATCATCTGGCTATCGGGGCCTGTCGAAGGGACCCGAGATTTGCCATGACAGAGCCGGCCGGCACCGCAACGGGAACTTTATCGTTCGGGCCATTCTCCGTGACGCCACATGAACGGCTCGTGATGCGCGACGGCGTCGCGTTGCCGCTCGGCGCGAAAGCGTTCGACACGCTGATGGCGCTGATGTCGCGGCCGAACCAGGTCGTCGGCAAATGGGACCTGATGGCGCTGGTGTGGCCCGGCATCACCGTCGAGGAGGCCAATCTGCGCTTTCACGTCGCAGCGCTGCGCAAGGCGCTCGGCGACGGCAAGGACGGCGCCCGCTACATCACGACGCTGTCCGGCCGCGGCTATTGCTTCGTGGCGCCGATTTCGCAACTCGCAGCGCCGATTTCGCAAACAGGCATTGCGGCAGCCCAGCGCCCCGCGCCGCGGCTGGAATTGCCGCCGGTGAAACTGCCGAACCGGTTACAGCGGATGGTCGGGCGCGACGATGAGATCGCCGCCGTCTCCGACAGGCTCATCGCCTCGCGCTTTGTGACGATCGCCGGCCCGGGCGGCGTCGGCAAGACGGCGGTCGCAGTGGCGATCGCTCACGACCTGCTCGAGACCTTCTCCGATGCCGCGCACTTTGTTGATCTCGCCGCGCTCAGCGATCCCGATCTCGTGATCACCTCGATCCTGCTGATGCTGGGCTTGCCGGCCGAGACCGACGATCCCCTGCCCGCGCTGCTCGCGCATGTCAGGGACAAGCGGATGCTGCTGGTTCTCGACAATTGCGAGCACGTCATCGCGACGGCCGCACCGCTGGCGGCGGACATCTTCCAGGCGGCGCCACATGTCCATATCCTCGCGACCAGCCGCGAGGCCCTGCGCGTCGAGGGCGAGCAGGTCTATCGATTGGCGCCGCTTGCCGTTCCGCCCGACGGCTCCGGACTGACGGTCGCCGCAGCGCAGACCTATCCGGCGCTGCAACTGTTCCTCGAACGTGCCACGGCCAGCGGCGCGCAGATCAGTCTCGACGACGCCAATGCCGCGATCATCGCGAGGATCTGCCGCAAGCTCGACGGCATGGCGCTGGCGATCGAACTCGCCGCCGGCCGGGTCGAAGCCTACGGCCTGGAGCAGACGGCCGCACTGCTCGACGAGCGCCTCAATCTGCTCTGGCAGGGCCAGCGAACGGCGCCGCCCCGGCAGAAGACATTGCAGGCCACGCTCGACTGGAGCTACGGACTGCTGTCGGATCTCGAACGCCTCGTACTGCGCAGGCTTGCGGTCTTCGCCGGGCATTTCACCATCGACGCGGCGCTCGAGGTCGTGCCGGACGAGCGCGTCGACCAGGCCCGCCTGTTCGACGCCGTCGACAGTCTCGTGGCCAAATCGATGGTCGCGCCGCGCCCCATCGGCGCCATGATGCGCTACCGCCTGCTCGACACGACGCGCGCCTATCTGCTCGAGATCGAGCCCGACGGCGCGGCTCTCGCCGCGCGCCACGCGACTTACTACCGGCGATGGCTGGAACAGGCCGGCATGACATGGGCCGCCGTGCCGAGCGCGGACGAACGAGCTGCTCACTTCTCCGCACTTCACAATGTGCGCGCCGCGCTCGACTGGTGCTTCGGGGCGGGCGGTGATCTCGGCATCGGCATTGCGCTCACCGCCGCCGCGGCGCCGATCTTCCTGGCGATGTCCCTGTTGATCGAATGCCGGCGCTGGTCGGAACGGGCGCTGCTGGCGATGGACCCCTCCTCGCGCGGCAGCGCCGAGGAAATGCACATCCAGGCCGCCCTCGGACTGACCCTGATGTTCACCCGCGGCGGCAGCGAAGCGGCGCGCAGCGCCCTGAGCCGGAGCCTTGCGATCGCGCAAGCGCGCGGCGACGACATCAACCAGCTCCAGCTGCTCGGCCGGATGCATATCTTTCACGAGCGGATGGGAGAGTTCGACGCCGCGCTCGGCTATGCGCAGCAGAGCCTCGCGGTCGCGAGGTCGCTGGGCGATCCCGCCTCGATCGCCCTCGCCCATTCCCTCCTCGGCGTCTCCTTGCATCTGGCAGGCGAGCATCGCGACGCGCTCGAGATGCTGGAGGTCGCCTGGCGGGGACCGGGCACGGAGCGAATCAGCACCGTCCACGGCTTCGATCATCGCAACCGGGCCGGCATCACGCTGGCTCGCGAGCTCTGGTTGCAGGGCCGGCCCGCGGATGCGCTGCAGCTGGCGCGGCAGACGGTCACCGAGGCCGCGCAGATGGATCACCCGATCACGCTCTGCATTGCGCTGATCTGGACGGTCGCGATTGATCTGTGGAGCGGAGACCTCGACGGTGCGGACGCGAATATCGACCGCTTCATCGCGCATGCGACGTCGCGCTCGATGGGGCCTTATCTCGCCGTCGGCCGCGGCGTCAAAGGCGAGCTGGCGATCCGGCGCGGCGAAGCGGCCGGCGGCGTCGAGACGATCAGGACTTGCCTGCGCGAGCTCCACGATGCCGGCTACGAGCTGCTGACCACGACGTTCAACATCGCGCTGGTTCAGGGATTGTTGGCGCTCGGCCAGATCGAGCAGAGCGCACAGCTGATCGACGACGCCATCCGCCTCGTCGCGCAGAGCGGCGATCACCTCTACATGCCCGAGCTGTTGCGCATGAAAGGCAAGGTCCTATCGTACCTGCCGGAACCGCAGGTCGAGGGCGCGGAGGCCTGCCTGGTGCAGTCGCTGGAGCTCAGCCGCGGCAAGGGCGCGAAAGCCTGGGAGCTGCGGGCCGCGATCGACCTCGCCCGGCTAATTGCCGAACGCGGCCGGCGTGACGAAGCAAAACGGTTGCTTCAATCGGTTCTGAAGGGCTTTGCTGAAGGTGCCGAAACGGAGGACATCAGGATCGGCAACGAACTGCTGCGGAGGTTATCAACCCCGCCATCCTGATGAGGTGCGAGGCATGGGACGCAACGCGCTCCATGGGGCGCCTCGGGATGACGGGTTTGATGGCTTGGCGCTCACCCCGTCGGCGTGCCCTGCTTCCACTGGCCGCCGGCGATCTTGGCGGCCGCGATCACCGCCTGGGTGCGGCTCTCGACGCCGAGCTTTTGCAGGATCGCCGAGACATGTGCCTTGATGGTGGCCTCGGAGACCCCGAGTTCATAGGCGATCTGCTTGTTGAGCAGGCCCTCCGACAGCATCATCAGGACCCGGACCTGCTGCGGCGTCAGGGTCACCAGGCGGTCGCGCAGGCGCGTCATGTCGGGATCGGCCGCAGCCGACAAATCGGTATCGGCGGGAACCCAGACGTCGCCCTCCATCACCTTGAGGATGGCGTCGCGCAGGGTCTCGACGCCGAATCGCTTGGGAATGAAGCCGGAGGCGCCGAAATCGAGCGAACGGCGGATCGTGGCGCTGTCATCGGACGCCGAGACGATCACCACCGGGATCGCCGGATATTGCGCGCGCAGATAGATCAGGCCGGAAAAGCCTGAGATCCCGGGCATCGAGAGGTCGAGCAGGATCAGGTCGACATCCGAGGTCTGTTCCAGGAGCTTGGTCAGATCCTCGAACGATCCGGCCTCGTCGATCCTGGCCGAGGTCAGGACGCCGGCCACCGCCTGTCGCAGCGCGTCGCGGAAAAGAGGATGGTCATCGGCGATGACGAGATGGGTCGAGGGAGCGTTCATCGTTCTCTTGCTGTCGTTCGCGGGCCGGCGGACCAATCCCGGGTATGTCAATTCTTCCCCGAGCGGCCGTGGCATGCAAGTGCACATTATCCCTTTGCTGCAAAGGGGTTAATCCGGAAGCCTACGTGGCGGCGCGCCGGTGCCCGATACCGGGCGTCAGCTACGCGTCAGTGCGCAAGGCCGAAAGTCGTATTGGGGCGGGTTTCACGCCGATGTTACCTTGCGGGCAAGACCTGGGTTGATCCGGCATGTCCGGACGTCTGGGGCGCGAGGAAACGCAATTCGGGGAGCGACTCAACATGTCGACAATGGCCGTATCTCAAGCAGGCGCGGGAGGGATGACGAAGGACGAACGGTTCGTCATTCTCGCCTCCTCGCTCGGTACCGTCTTCGAGTGGTACGATTTCTACCTCTACGGTTCGCTGGCCGGCATCATCGGCGCGCAGTTCTTCTCGGCCTATCCGCCGGCAACCCGCGACATCTTCGCGCTGCTGGCGTTCGCAGCCGGCTTCCTGGTGCGTCCGTTCGGCGCGATCGTGTTCGGCCGCATCGGCGACATCGTCGGCCGCAAATATACCTTCCTCGTCACCATCCTGATCATGGGTCTGTCGACCTTCATCGTCGGCCTGCTGCCGAACGCGGCCACCATCGGCATCGCGGCTCCGATCATCCTGATCGCGCTGCGCCTCGCCCAGGGCCTGGCGCTCGGCGGTGAGTATGGCGGCGCGGCGACCTACGTCGCGGAACATGCTCCGAACGGCAAGCGCGGCTACTACACCTCCTTCATTCAAACCACCGCGACGCTCGGCCTGTTCCTGTCGCTGCTGGTGATCCTGTTCACCCGTAGCGCCCTCGGCGAGACCGACTTCGCGGCGTGGGGCTGGCGCATCCCGTTCCTGGTCTCGGTGCTGCTGCTCGGCATCTCGGTCTGGATCCGGCTTCGCCTCAATGAATCCCCGATCTTCCAGAAGATGAAGGACGAGGGCAAGAGCTCGAAGGCGCCGCTGACCGAAGCCTTCGGCAACTGGCAGAACGGCAAGCTCGTGCTGCTCGCGCTGCTCGGCGGCGTGATGGGCCAGGGCGTCGTCTGGTACACCGGCCAGTTCTACGCGCTGTTCTTCCTGCAATCGATCCTGAAGGTCGACGGTTACACCGCCAACCTGCTGATCGCCTGGTCGCTGCTGCTCGGCACCGGCTTCTTCATCGTGTTCGGCATGCTGTCCGACAAGATCGGCCGCAAGCCGATCATCCTCGGCGGCTGTCTGATCGCGGCGCTGACCTTCTTCCCGATCTTCAAGATGATCACCACCAATGCCAACCCGGCACTGGAAAAGGCGATCGAATCGGTCAAGGTCGACGTGGTGGCGGATCCCGCGGGTTGCGGCGACCTGTTCAACCCGGTCGGCACCCGTGTCTTCACCGCACCTTGCGACACCGCACGCGCTTATCTGTCGCAGTCGTCGGTCAGGTACACGACCACGCCGGGCGCAGCCGGCTCGGGCGTGAAGGTGGTGGTCAACGGCAAGGACATCGCCTACGCCAACGCCAAGGACGGCAACCCGGCGGTGCTCGCCGCGGTGCAGGCGGCCGGTTATCCGAAGGGCGGCGACGCCGGAATCGTGAAGATGGCGCATCCGTTCGACATCTTCCGTCCGCAGGTGGCGGCGATCATCGGCCTGCTGTTCGTGCTCGTGGTCTACGTCACCATGGTGTACGGCCCGATCGCGGCGATGCTGGTCGAACTGTTCCCGACCCGCATCCGCTACACCTCGATGTCGCTGCCCTACCACATCGGCAACGGCTGGTTCGGCGGCCTGCTGCCGGCGACCGCCTTTGCCATCGTGGCCTCGACGGGCGACATCTATGCCGGCCTCTGGTATCCGATCATCTTCGCCTCGATTACCGTCGTGATCGGCTTCTTCTTCCTGCCCGAGACCAAGGACGTCGACATCAAGGCGACCTGATCGAAAGCAGCGATAAGCACAACGAACCGGCCGCGGAGCGATCCGCGGCCGGTTTTGTTTTGAGCGCTAAAATTGCTTTACTGATTGCTGCCGACGAATTGCAGCACCACCTCGCGCCGGTGCGGGCGCTTGCGGTGCTCGATCAAGTAGATCGCCTGCCAGGTGCCGAGGGCAAGCCGGCCGTTCAGGACTGGAACCTGAAGCGAGGCCCCGGTCAGCATCGTCTTGATATGTGCCGGCATGTCGTCGGGTCCTTCGGTGTCGTGGGTCCACCCGGCATTCTCCGGCGCGAGCCGGGATAATGCCGTGGTGAGATCGACGAGCACGGACGGATCGGCATTCTCCTGGATCGTCAGCGAGGCCGAGGTATGGCGGATGAACAGCGTCAGCGCGCCGTCGCGCGCGTGAACCTCGGCGATGAATTTTGCAGCCTCGCTGGTCAGATCGGTGAAGCCGTGGCCCGATGTCTGCACGGTCAGCAATGACGATGCGATGGTGGTGGCTTGCACCGACGATGGCGCCGAGCGCGTGATGGATTTGGCTGATGTCATCAAATATCTCGATTGATCGAACACTGCCGTAGGGTGGGCAAAGGCGCGAAGCGACGTGCCCACGTCCTTTCTCAGCATCGTGGAAACATGATGGGCACGGCGTAAGAACGCCTTTGCCCACCTACGGCACCTCAACGCATGGATGGCGCGAAGAGGTCCTCAAATCTTCCCCGACACGTCCTTCTGGACGCGGTTGGCCATGTCGATCAGCCGCCGCCAGGCCCTTTCCAGAAACGACATCACGCGGTCGACGTCCTGATCGCTCGGCAGCGGGATCTCGATCTTGCGCTCGCCCTCGGCGCCCTTGGGCTCCGCTTTCTTCAGCGGGTCGGATTTCGGCAGCGCCTCGTCGATCTTGCCGGACACCGTCGGCCCGGCTGCGAGCTGTCCCTTCAGCCTCTCGACCTCGGCCTGGAGTCGGCCGATCTCGGCGTCGAGCGCGGTCCGTTCGTCGGGCACCGCGTAGCAGGCCCAGCCGATGCCGTTCTTGGTGCAGGTCGATACCGTGCCGGTGCGCGTGTCGAGCCGCAGCACGCCCTCGGGGATCGGCGCCATGCTGTAGCGGCCGTTCTCGCTGTCGGGCGTGGATTGCGCGGCCTCGAGGTCGCCGCCGATCGCCATCGCGGCGGCGAACGCCGCCAGCGCAAGCCATGATGTTGTGAATGACGTCACTGGTCTCATCGCGCTCTCCGCCACGACGTGCAGGTGGCCCTCTCGCAAATTCTACACCCCGGTGAGGCGATCCGCCGCCCAAAACACGCACCCGCATCAACGATCGCGGCGGCGTCTTCGATCCCGGCAGCGTGGCGTAAGGGCGGCCGCATCCGCCGATCCTGAGGCCTGCTGCTGCGGTGCGGCGTCACGCTGTGTGCAGCGCTGCCGTGTGCGCCAATATCATCAAACAAATCAGCTACATAACCGAAAGCGACGCAATCGTGACTTGGCTTGACTTGATTATGGGCCATCAGTATGGTCCGCGCGGCTTTTGAGGGTGGCGGGCGCAATTTCCATTCAGCCGCGGCGTTTCGGGTCTTCGTTGCATGACACAGGGCACGGGACACGGCGAGAATGGGGATCGCGATAGATCGTCCGAGGAAGCTGCGCTTTCCGAACGGCTCGGAAAACTTGATCAGCGGTTGTCCGAACTCCGGGACCAACGAATCAAGACCGAGCAACCCGCAGGTGACGGTGAAGACAGAGCGGCCAGAGCTTCGGCGATGGCGCTTGGTTTCCGGTTATCCTCCGAGTTGGTCGCCGGGGTCGTCGTCGGAGCGGGGATTGGCTGGGGTTTCGACCGCTTGCTGTCGACGTCGCCTTTCGGATTTATCGTGTTCCTGTTGCTGGGCTTCGTCGCCGGCGTGGTGAATGTGGTGAGAACGGCGGGTGCGGGTCAAGACAGGCGCGGTGGGTCTTAGCCGATCCGCACCAGAGGAATGATCGTGCCGGCCTTGCCGGTACGGGCCGGCCCGGCCGGCAGACCGAGACCCGCCGGCATTGCCCGGCAGACCAAGAGATGCCGCGCTGATGAAAATCGACCCGATCCACCAGTTCAACATCGAGCCTCTCTTCACCCTGGGCCATATCGGCAATCACACGATCGCCTTCACCAATTCGTCGCTCTACATGCTGGTGGCGGTGGCGGTGATCTCGATCCTGATGCTCGCCAGCGGCACGCAGCTGGTTCCCGGGCGCCTGCAGTCGGTTGCCGAAATCTCCTACGAATTCGTCGCCTCGACCATCCGTTCGACGGCCGGCGCGGAAGGCATGAAGTTCTTCCCGCTGATCTTCTCGCTGTTCATGTTCATCTGCGTCTCGAACCTGGTCGGCATCATCCCCTACACCTTCACGGTGTCGAGCCATCTGATCGTCACCGCGGCGCTGGCGCTTCTGGTCTTCTTCACCGTGCTGATCTACGGCGTCGCCAAGAACGGCCTGAAATTCTTCTCTATCTTCGTGCCCCACGGCGTCCCCGGCTACATCCTGCCGCTGGTGATGTTCATCGAGGTCCTGTCGTTCTTCCTGCGGCCGGTCTCCCACAGCGTCCGTCTGTTCGCCAACATGCTGGCCGGCCACATCGCGCTGAAGGTGTTCGCGGGCTTCGTCGCCATGCTCGGCTTCTCGCTCGGCGCGCTGGGCTGGGTCGGCGGCGTGCTGCCGCTGGCTCTCACGGTCGCGCTCTACGCGCTCGAGATTCTGGTCGCGTTCCTGCAAGCCTATGTGTTTGCGATCCTGACCTGCATCTACCTCAACGACGCCATTCATCCGGGACACTGAGCGGTCCGGGGAATTTCCACCCAAAACCCAATCTTTCTTCCAAGGAGTCTAAAATGGATCCGGCAGCAGCAAAACTTATCGGCGCGGGCATCGCATGCATCGGCATGGGCGGCGCAGGCGTCGGCGTCGGCGTGATCTTCGGCAACTACCTCGCCGCAGCCGTTCGCAACCCGTCGGCCGCTCAGGGCCAGTTCGGCAACCTGATCTTCGGCTTCGCCGTGACCGAAGCGCTCGGCATTTTCTCGCTGCTGATCGCGCTGCTGCTGCTGTTCGTTCCGCTCTGAGGACGAAGTTTCGCGCCGCTTCGACCGAAGCGGCGCGCATGACGGCAACAGGAGTAATCCATGGCTGAAAGTCATGGCGGGGCGAAAAGTCCGGCGGCGGGCGCCCACACCGGGGCCGAAGGCGGTCACGGTGGCGGTTTTCCGCCGTTCGAGAGCAGCAACTACGCTTCACAGCTGGTGTCGCTCGCGATCTTCTTCGTCGCGCTTTATGTGATCGTGTCCAAGCTTGCTCTGCCGCGTGTCGGCGGTGCGATCGAGGCCCGTCAGAACAAGATCGAGGGCGACCTCGCCGAAGCGCAGAAGCTGAAGGACCAGTCCGACGCGGCGCTGAAGGCCTATGAGAACGAGCTTGCTTCGGCACGCTCGCGCGCGCAGGCGATCGGCAACGAATCCCGCGACAAGGCGAATGCGCAGGCGGACGCCGAGCGCAAGACGCTGGAAGAGCAATTGGCGGCCAAGCTCGCCGGGGCGGAGAAGACCATCGCCTCGACCCGCGCAACCGCCATGAGCAACGTTCGCGGCATCGCCGCCGATGCGGCAGGCCAGATCGTGCAGCAGCTCACCGGCGTGGTTCCGGACGCGGCGTCGGTCAATGCCGCCGTTGATGCGTCCTTGAAGGGTTAGTCGATATGTTCTTCGATCCTGAAACCTGGGTCGCCATCGCTTTCGTGATCCTGATGGTCCTGTTCGGCTATCTCGGGGTCTTCAAGAAAGCGATGGTTGCGCTCGACCATCGCGCCGACCGCATCAAGGCCGAGCTCGACGACGCGACGCGTCTCAAGCAGGAAGCCGCCAAGGTGCTCGCCGACTACAAGGCGCGCACCGCCTCGGCCGAACGCGAGGCCGCCGACATCATCGCCAACGCCAGGAGCGAAGCCGAGCGCATCGCGACTGAGGCCAAGGCGAAGATGGAAGACTTCGTCGCCCGCCGGACCAAGACCGCGGAGAGCAAGATCGCGCTCGCCGAAGCCCAGGCGCTCGCCGATGTCCGTGCCGCAGCGGCGGAAGCCGCCGTCCAGGCCGCCTCGACGATCCTGTCGCAGTCGGTCAAGGGCTCGGTTGCCGACGATCTGATCGCCAAGGGCATCACCGAGGTCCGGCAAAAGCTGAACTGAGGGTTCTGCCTTCACCAATCAAAAAGCCGGCGCAATGAGCGCCGGCTTTTTTTGTCGAAAGACTCTCGTGTCCCGGACGCGGCGCGGCATGAAATGACGCGACGCAGAGCCGGGACCCAGTGTGCCGGCGGCATGGGCCCCGGCTCTGCAGCGCACCGCTGAAGAAGCGCTGCGCTGCGTCCGGGGCAACGAGAACCCTACTTCTTCTTCCGTCCCTTCGGCTCGGGGGACAGCGCCTGCGGGTCGAAGCCGACATAGAAGACATAGGAATCGGCGGTCGAGGCGGAGGGCGTCGGATAAGCCAGATCCTCGACGATGAAGGTGAAGGGCACGCTGCCCCCTTCCGACATCTCGACCGTGGTCCGGTAAGCCTTCGAGGCGATCACTTTCTCGCCGACGCCGCCCTGCACCACCGCGACACGCAAGGGGACCTCGACGGTGGCGGGCGCGCCGGCGGGACCGGCGATCACGCGGCCCTGGATTCCGATCCGGGCCGTGATGCCGGCACTGCTGCGGGCACATTCGCGCGCCATCTTGGTGATCGAGGCCTGGAAGCGGATCTCGTTGCCGACGGCGGGCTTTCCGGCCGCCCCCACCGCGTAGGTCGATGCACCCGCACGCACCGTCACCTGCGGGCAATCGACGTCGTCTTCCGCCGGCTGGCCAGACGCAGGCGCGGGCTTGGGCGGGGCCGGCTCATCCGACTTGCCGCCGAACAGGCTCTTGAAGCGGTCGGTCAAGGACTGGGCGGCCACCGGCGAAACCGTCGCGAACGACATCGACAATGCCAGCGCGATCGCCGGCATCCGCCGCAGCACATTCCGCGATGACCGAAGCTGCTTCACCATCAAAGCCCGTACTCCAATGACAATTATCCGGCCGATCGCCGGCCGGGGCATGCGGGTTATATCGCCAAAATCGGCGAACCCAAGGCAGCAAAAGGGGGGACTTGGCCAGGGACTTGGCCAGGGACTTGACCAGGGACTTGACCAGGGACTTGACCAGGGGACTTGGCCCAATGAAGCGAGCCGCTCAGCCGCGGAAATCCTCATGCAGCAGGCCGAACAGCAAATGGTCCTGCCAGACCCCGTTGATGCAGAGATAGCGGCGCGCCAGGCCCTCACGGGAGAAACCGCACTTCTCCAGCACCCGGATCGACGGCGCATTGGTGGGGATGCAGGCGGCCTCGACCCGGTGCAGATTGAGCTCGCCGAACAGCGTCGGCAGCAGCACCCGCAGTGCAGCCGTCATGTAGCCGCGATGGGCATGGGGTTGGCCGACCCAATAGCCGATGGTGCCGGCCTGCACGATGCCGCGCCGGACATTGGCCAGCGTGATGCCGCCGACCATGGCGCCGTCGAGCTCCCGGAAGATCAGAAAGGGATAGGAACGGTCCGCGGCAATGTCCTCGGAATAGCGGCGCAGGCGGCGGCGGAAGCCGGAGCGGGTGAGATCGTCAGACGGCCAGATCGGCTCCCAGGGCGTCAGGTAATCGCGGCTGGTCTCGCGCAAATGCGCCCATTGCAGGAAGTCCGACATCTGCGGCGCGCGCAGCAACAGCCCGTTACCGCGCGGCGCGAGGGCGGCGGGTCCACTGGACGGCAGGCGAAAGAGGGCCATGGTGATGCTTCCCGGGGCAGCTCAGCCCGCGCGCGGCTCCTAATGCAGCCGCGCCTTGGCACGTGCCCGCGTCAATCCTTCCGCAAAAGACACCGCCGTGTCCAGACCCCTGCCACTGCCTAATGCGACAACGGCAGGCCGGCTCCGCGACAGCAGCGCACGCGCGGCATCCCGGGTCGATTCGACGCTGACGGCGTCGATCCGGCCCACCAGCTCCTCGACCGTCTGCGGCCGGCCATAGGCCAGCACGTGGCGCGCCAGCTGCTCGGCGCGGGAAGAGCAGCTCTCCAGCGCCATCAGGAGGCCCGCCTTCATCTGCGCCTTGGCCCGCGCGATCTCGGCCTCGGTCAGCGTCTCGACCGAATCGTTCATGATGTCGACCACGACCTCCATCATCTCCGGCGCGTCGGCCGGATCGGTGCCGGTGTAGAGGCCGAAGAAGCCGGTGTCGGTATAGGGCGCGTGGAACGAGTAGATCGAGTAGCAGAGGCCGCGCTTCTCGCGCACCTCCTGGAACAGGCGCGACGACATTCCGCCGCCGAGGATGTTGGTGAAGACCTGGAGCGAGAACAGCGACAGATCGCTCTGCGGCACGCCTTCCAGCGCCAGCGTCAGATGCGCCTGCTCCAGCTCGCGATGCACCACCTTGGCGCCGCCCTTGCCGAACATGGCCGCCTGCGGTTTGGGACCCGGCGTCGCCTCAAAACTTGCGAAGCGCTTCTCGACCTCAGCGACCACTTGCTTGTGATCGACCGCACCGGCCGCGGCCACCACCATGTCGGGCCCGCGATAATGCGTCGAGAGATAGTCGCGCAGCGAATCGCGATTGAAGGCGCGCAGCGTCTTGGCCGTGCCGAGCAGCGAGCGGCCCATCGGCTGGTCGGGGTAGCAGAGCTCGTTGAGATGCTCGAACACGACGTCATCGGGCGTATCCTGCGCGGCACCGATCTCCTGCACGATGACGTTCTTCTCGCGCTCCAGCTCGTCCGGCTCGAAGGCGGGATTGGCGAGGATGTCGGCGAGCACGTCGAGCGCGAGCGGCACGTCGGCCTTGAGCACCCGCGCATAATAGGACGTGGTCTCGGTCGAGGTGCCGGCATTGAGGTCGCCGCCGACCGCCTCGATCTCCTCGACGATCTCGCGCGAGGAGCGTTTCGTCGTGCCCTTGAACGCCATGTGCTCGAGCAGATGCGAGATGCCGTGCTCGTTCGGCTTCTCGTCGCGTCCGCCGACGCCGGCCCACACGCCGAGCGCCGCGGTCTCGAGATGGGGCATCTTGTCGGTGACGACGGTCAGGCCGGAGGCAAGCTTGGAAATCTCGACGCTCATCCGGCAACTCCCTGCTTTGCGGCGCGGCTGACCGACAGCACGAACCGCTCGACCTCGGCCTGATCGTTCTTCATCACCTTCATGTGTTCGGATTTGGTCATCAATCCGTCGAGCCAGGCCGGCAGTTGCGGCCGCTGGCCGCAGGCCGCTTCGACAGCGTCGGGGAATTTGGCCGGATGGGCGGTGGAGAGCACGATGCTCGGCACCCCAGTGTCGGTGGTGTCGCGGTCGGCGACGGCGAGCGCCACCGCCGTATGGGGATCGACCAGCTCGCCGGCCTCGCGCCAGCCGGCGCGGATCGCAGCCGCGGTCTCGGTCTCGTCGGCGCGCCCTGCGTCGAACTCCTCGCGGATCGCGGCCAGCGTCGCATCTGGCAGCACGAAACGTCCTGACTGCTTCAGCGAATCCATCAGACGGCGCACGCCGGCGGCATCGCGCCGGCCGGCTTCGAACAGCAGCCGTTCGAAATTGGACGAGATCTGGATGTCCATCGACGGCGACGCCGTCGCGTGCACCTCGCGCACCTCGTAGATCCCGGTCTTCAGCGTGCGCGCCAGGATGTCGTTGACATTGGCGGCGATGCGCAGGGTCCGCACCGGCAGGCCCATCCGCTTGGCGACGTAGCCGGCGAAGATGTCGCCGAAATTGCCGGTCGGCACGACGAAATCCACCGCGCGCGCCGGCGCGCCGACCGCAACGGCGGAGGTGAAATAGTAGACGACCTGGGCGACGATGCGCGCCCAGTTGATGGAATTGACGCCGGAGAGCGAGGTCGCATCGCGGAAGCGATGGTTGTTGAACATCCCCTTCACCAGCGCCTGGCAGTCGTCGAAATTGCCCTCGATGGCGAGGGCATGGACATTGGCCGCGCCCGTCGACGTCATCATCCGCCGCTGCACCTCGGAGATGCGGCCGTGCGGGAACAGCACGATGAGATCCACGTTCTCGAGGCCGGCGAAGGCTTCGACCGCAGCGCCGCCGGTGTCGCCTGAGGTGGCGACCACGATGGTCGTGCGCTGGCCGCGTTTGGCGAGCACGTGGTCCATCAGCCGCGAGATCAGCTGCATCGCCACGTCCTTGAAGGCGAGCGTCGGACCGTGGAACAGCTCCAGCACGAACTGGTGCGGCGACATCTGGCGCAGCGGCACCACCGCCGGATGGCGGAAGGTCGCGTAGGCCTCGTTCGCCATGCGGCCAAGCTCGGCGTCCGAAATCTCGCCGCCGGCGAAGGGACGGATCACGTCGACCGCGACCTCCCAATAGGGGCGGCCGAAGAAGCCGGCGATGGTCTCGGCAGAGAGCTGCGGCCAGATCGTCGGCACATACAGGCCGCCGTCGCGCGCAAGCCCGGTCAGCATCACGTCGCAGAAGCCGAGTTCGGGGGCCTCGCCCCGGGTCGAGATATAACGAGTCAAACTGCCCTCCAAAGGCCGACCGGGCCTGCGCCCGCTCGTTAAGCCTTTGATTTTACGAAATTACTTGTTAACAGCCAGAGGCTTTGGGCCACCATAAAGTGTTTTGCGGCATCAGGAAACCGCTTCCCGCCTTCACCCCTGCCCAGCAAAAAGGGCTGCGGCGGTGCCGCAGCCCTCTCTTGGAAGGTCTGTCGTTGATATGTGCAGACCGGTTTGTCTCTGGGGTCGCCGCCCCCGCTGAAACTTGTCCGGCAACCTTTCGCCGTCAGCCACGAAATCGTCAAGGGCGAAAACGACGAGCGCGGGAAGATGTTCCTATTTTTCCCGACATTGGCCAAGCTTTGGCGAGCGCGTTCCAGCGAACCGGCGCCAAGGATTGCCGTTTTATCCCGACAATTGCGGGGGTCCGGAACGAATGCCACCTCGACCCATTGTGTCCGCGGATGGGTGTCGGCGGTGTCCATGCATTGCCCGGCTGCACGCCGACACCAATCCGTCTCGCCGAACCGGCTGCATCCTGGAGCAGCCGGTTCGGTGCCGTCGGTGCCGGGCCGCCAGTGCCCGGGCCGCCAGTGCCCCGGGCCGTCAATTCAGCCCGATTTCAACCGCGATCCTGATCAGGTCGGAATGGTTCTTGGCTCCCAGCTTCTGCTTGAGCAGGGACGTGGTGTTGGCGACGGTCTTGTAGGAGATGCCGAGCGCCTCGGCGACTTCCACGATCTTGTCGCCGCGTCCGAGCAGGCGGAGAATTTCGAGCTCCCGCGGCGTCATCTGCGAGGCCGGGTTGGCCTTGATCGCCGCGCCGGAAAACGTCACGGCTTCCGCGAGTTGCGGTGAGATGTAGTTGTCGCCCGCGACCACCTTGCGCACCGCTTTCAGCAGGATCCTGGGATCATCGCCCTTGGAGACATAGCCCTGCGCCCCAAGCTCGACCGCCCGCACCACGAAGGCCGGATCGTCGTTCATGCTGAACATGATGATCTTGGCGTCGGGGTCGTCCTTGCGGATGCGTCGCATCAGCTCGAAGCCGGAGACATCGGGCAGGCTGATGTCGATCACGGTCACGTCGGGCCGCTTGCTGACATAGGCGCGATGGCCGGATTTGGCGTCGGTCGCCTCGTCGATACGGATCGAATGGTCCGAAGCGAACAGGGTGCGGCAACCGGACAGCACCACGGGGTGGTCATCGACAATCAGGACCCTGGTCGCCGGCTTGGCGGTATCTTGCATCGCGCACTCTCTTGTTGTTCGACTCATAGACCGGCGGGAACAAATGGAAAGAGTAAATCCCGCCGATGCGCGTTAGAATTGACCTAATGTGGCAACGGCTCTCGTTCAGAACGCAACTGTTTCTTCCACTTGGCGCGAGCTTTCTCGCAACGCTGATCCTGGGCGGCGTGCTGCTCCAGATCTTCGCGGCCGGCCAGCTCGCCGACGAGAACGAGCCCGCTCGACGTTCGACCCGGACGATCGCGACCGCACTCAACAACACTCTGCGCGCGTCGGACGACCCGCGGAAGACGCTCGACGCCTTTGTCCAATCCTTGACCACCTCCTCGGACATCCAATTCCGCTCCGCGGAAAGCCCTGCCGCGGAGTCGCGTAAGGACGGCCGGTACAACCTGCAAGGGGTTCCGCAGTGGTTTGTCAACCTGCTCATGGTACCGGACATGGACGCTGCGACCCCGGTGCTGATCGATGGCAAGCGTGTCGGCGATATCGTGTTCCTGCCGGACCTGTCGGCCGACCTGTTCGAGAAGTGGATCGGCTTCCTGGCGCTGACCGGCCTCGTCGCCATGCTGACCGTGCTCACCGGAATCATCGCTTACGTCTTCGCGGGATCGGCACTGCGTCCCCTGCAGCATCTCGGTGAAGGCCTCACACGGATGCGGCGCGGCGACTACGCAAAGCCGATCCCGATCGGAGGGCCGCCGGAGATCCGGCAGAGCTGTGCGGAAGCAAATGCGCTGGCCGCGACGCTGGCGCAATTGAGCCAGGACAATCGCGATCTGATGCACCGCCTGGTGTCGCTCCAGGACGACGAGCGGCGCGATCTCGCCCGCGAATTGCACGACGAGCTCGGACCGCTGCTGTTCAGCATCCGCGCCGGCACGATCGCGCTGGTCGACGCCTCGCCGCAGGCGGGAAATCTCGGCAAGTCGGCCCAGGATGTGCTGCAATCGGTCGAGGCGCTCCAGCAGACCAACCGCCGTATCCTCGATCGGTTGCGGCCGCTCTACATTCAGGAGCTTGGCCTTTCGACCAGCGTGCAGACGCTGCTCCAGAACTTTCGCAAGCAGGCGCCGCACATCGTCCTGACGGACACGATCGATCCGGGTCTCGACGGCATCGCCGGGCCGCTGGCCCAGACCGTCTATCGCGTGATCCAGGAGGCGCTGACCAACGTGCTGCGCCACGCCAAGGCCAGCAACGCCCATGTCCAGGCAACCGTCACCGATAAGGCGCTCGTCGTCGAGATCTCCGACGACGGCGGCGGCTTTCCCGACGGCAACGTTTTCGGCCGCGGCCTGACCGGCATGCATGAGCGCGTGCGCGCGCTCAGCGGATCGCTGTCACTGTTGCGCGTGGATGGGCGAACCCATGTACGCTGCCGCCTTCCGGCCGAGCCGGCACGCGAGGCGCCGGTCCAGCCAATTGGTTGAGCTGACCTTGTCGGAAAACCGCCGCACACTTTACGCCCACGCGGCCCTTCGGGATCATGCCCTAACAGGCGCAGCCATGATGCGCGTTCTGTTGCGCCGGCTCGCACAGCGTGCTGCGGATCTTGCCTTCGGGGCTGAAGCGAAACGAGGCGTGAATCCGTAGCGCGCCGGCGACGGAATATTCGAGATCGACGCCATGGGGCGCGGGATGGATCTCCTCCAGCCCGAAGCCGGCCAAGGAGAAGGCACTGAGTCGCGGCTGCCAATAGGCCTCGAGCTCGCTGCGGCCGCGATAGCGCTGCGCACCGTTGCACGTGCATTCGACCTGGGCGTCGTCCGCATAGAGGTCGAGCAACGACGTGAGGTCGCCCTTCCGGCAGGCGTCCACCCAATCGACGACAATTCCCATCTGGTCGAAATCGCTCACGCCGCAATCCTGTCTGCCGCGGAAACTCACCGGCGGCTTAGAACCACACTCGTGAATGTGCGCTGAATAATAAACCCCGGGCGATACCGGGTTCCCACGGGGTATCTACGGTCGAGCCCAGCTCTGCCGCCGGCCTCTTGCCCACACGGCGAAGGCGATCAGCACGGCGCCTGCCAGCATGAACCAGGTGACGGCGTATTGCAGGTGGTCGTCCTTCAGATGCACGTCGAGCGGCCCCGGGCGCGGGATGCCGTTCTCGGGCACCGGTTGCTCGAGGTCGACATAGAACGGCGCAACCGCGCCCCAGCCGAGCGCGCTTGCGATGGCCGGATGATCGCGCACGAACCAGAGCCGCTTGTCGCGGTTCTCCGCCGGCGTCAGCCAGCCGGACGGCTCGGGAAAGCGCAGATAACCGGTGAGCGCGACCGGCTGCCCGGTAACGAGCTTCTTCACCGCGCGATCCTCGACGCTGCGGTCCTGCATGGTGTTCTCGACGAAGCCCGCATCGATCACGACCGTCTCGCCGCTGGGAAGTCGCGCCGGCAGGAACGCCCAGGTGCCGGGGCCGGAGGCGTCCTTGCGCACCGCCGAGCCCGAGGAATAGACCATCGCATCCGGCAGGGCTGCGTAGGTCGCGGTGAAGCTGACGCGGCGGAATTCGTCGCGCGCGGGATTGAGTGCAGCCCATTGCGAAGATGGCGGCAGCGCGATGGGCGCCTCTGCAAGGCGCTCGGTGAGCGCCGCGACCAGCGCGTGCTTGGCGGTCCGGCGCTGCAATTGCCAGACACCGAGCGCGACGAAGACGGCCGTCAGGAACAGCGTGAACAGCGCGAAGCCGGCCACGCGGGGCTTGCGCGCAGGCTGGTTCATTTCGCGCGGTCGACCAACCGGCCCGGCGCCGCCTTGTGGTGGAATTGCAGCGCGATCAGCAGCGACTTCATCGCGCGCAGCGGCAGCAGCGTGGTGGCCAGGATCAGCGGCAACCACAGCGCCGCATGCAGCCAGTAAGGCGGCTGGTATTTGACCTCGACGATGAGCGCAGCCGCTACCACGATCCCACCGGCCAGCATGATGATGAAGATCGCCGGTCCGTCGCCGGTATCGATGAAGGCGTAGTCGAGACCGCAGCGGTCGCAGGCGGGCGCGAGGGTGAGGAAGCCCGCATAGAGCTTGCCCTGGCCGCAGCGCGGGCATCGGCAGGCAAGCCCGCGCAGCGCGCTTTGCAGGACGGTGGTTTCAGGCTCGGGCTTGCCGGCGGTGTCGTTCATGATGGCAGACTCTATCACAGTTTTCGCGGGAGCTTCCGGCGGCCCAAAAGCGAAAGGGCGGCCCAGCGGCCGCCCTTTCTGATCTCGTTGTCGCGGCTCAGTGCGCGCCGTGGGCCATGGTCTCGGCGCCGTGTCCCCAGACGTAGATGCAGAGGAACAGGAACAGCCAGACCACGTCGACGAAGTGCCAGTACCAGGCGGCGAACTCGAAGCCGAGATGCTGCTTCGGCGTGAAGTGGCCGGCATAGGCGCGGAACAGGCACACCAGCAGGAAGATGGTGCCGACCAGCACGTGGAAGCCGTGGAAGCCGGTCGCCATGAAGAAGGTCGCGCCATAGACGTTGCCGCCGAACGAGAACGCCGCATGGCTGTACTCGTAGGCCTGCACGCAGGTGAAGAGCGCACCGAGCACGACGGTCAGGATCAGGCCGTATTTCAGGCCCTGGCGGTCGTTCTCCAGCAGCGCATGGTGCGCCCAGGTCACGGTGGTGCCCGACGTGAGCAGGATCAGCGTGTTGAGGAGCGGCAGATGCCAGGGATCGAAGGTCTCGATGCCCTTCGGCGGCCAGGTGCCGGGGACGGCGCAGGCGCCGGCCTGGGTGCCGAGGCCGCAGCCGAATACGGCATCGCGGGTGGCGTGAACGGCGTCGGCCGGAAACAGCGCGGCGTTGAAATAGGCCCAGAACCAGGCGACGAAGAACATCACCTCGGAGGCGATGAACAGGATCATGCCATAGCGGTGATGCAGCTGCACGACGCGGGTGTGGTCGCCCTTGTACTGGGCTTCCTTGATCACGTCGCCCCACCAGCTCGCCATGGTGTAGAGCACGCCCACGGTGCCGACGCCGAACACGATCGGCGCGGCCGAGAACATGTGATGCATCCAGGTGATCGCGCCGACCGCCATGATGAAGGCCGAGAGCGAACCGACGGCCGGCCAGGGCGAGGGGTCGACCAGGTGATAGTCGTGATGCTTGGTGTGCGCCGTAGCCATTTCGGTCTCTCTCCTCAATCCCGTGCCTGTCAGGCACTTATCCCCTTGTTTCCGACCTTCCGAGCGTGAGCCCGGCGATCAGAGATTTCCCTTGCGCTTGTCGCCTTCGCCCGATGCCAGCGGCTTCACCACGGGATCCTTCACCGGATAGAAGGTGTAGGACAGCGTGATCGTGTTCAGCCCGTCGTTCTCGTGATCGTCGGCGATCGACGGATCGACGTAGAACACGACCGGCATCTCGCGCTTCTCGCCGGGTGCCATGGTCTGCTCGGTGAAGCAGAAGCAGTTGATCTTCTGGAAATAGGAGCCGACCGTCAGCGGCGCGACATTGTAGGCGGCCTGCGCGGCAGTGGTGCGCGCGGCCTGGTTGGTCACGGTGTAGAAGACGGTCACGACCTGGCCGATATTGACCTCGATCTCGCTCTGCTCCGGCTCGAACTTCCAGGGCAGGCCGGGCGCGACGTTGGAATCGAAGCGTACCGAGATTTTCCGCGCGATCGGGCCGGTGGCCGGCGCGGAGGTCGCAACCTGGGTCGTGCCGTTGAAGCCGGTGGCGCGGCAGAACCAGTTGTAGAACGGCACCGCCGCGTAGGAGGCACCCACCATCAGCGCGACCACGCCGCCGCAGATGGAAGCAACCACCACATCGCGGCCCAGCCCGCGGCCCTTGGTCGGCTCACGCTTGGCCGGCTTGGCGCTGACATCCTGCGATATGGTCGGCTCGTGATCCATGTTTCCTACATCGGCCGCACGAGGACTGCCGGCCCCTTGACCATGGTGACGGCGAAGAACAGCACCACGAGCACGCCGAGCGCGAGCGCGATCGCGATCGATCGCTGACGACGGCTCTTCTTCTGCGCCTCGGTGAGGACGATTCCATCTGGCTCGGGTTTGTCGACCATCCCTGCGATCATGCGCCCCCTACCAGCGGAGCAAGTGCCCGGAACACGACCTCGGCCAGCAGGGTCGCGAACAGCACGAACAGATAGAGGATCGAAAAGGCGAATAGCTTGCGGGTCGCACGCAGCGACGCAGCTCGCTCGCGGCGCAGATAGACGTTGATCGCGAGCACCAGCATGCCGGCGCCGAGGATCAGCGAGACGATGCCGTAAACGGCGTCGAAATAGCCGAGCGCCCAGGGCGCCGCGGCGACCGCGATCAGCACGATGGTGTAGAGCAGGATCTGGAGCCGCGTCGCGTCGGGACCGGCGACGTTGGGCAGCATCGGAATGCCGGCGCGCGCGTAATCGTCGGAGCGGAACAGCGCCAGCGCCCAGAAGTGCGGCGGGGTCCAGAAGAAGATGATGGCGAACAGCAGCAGCGGCTCGACGTCGACAGTGCCTGTGACCGCGGCCCAGGCCACCACCGGCGGCAGCGCACCGGCGGCACCGCCGATCACAATGTTCTGCGCGGTCCAGCGCTTCAGCCACATGGTGTAGATCACGACGTAGAAGAAGATGGTGAAGGCGAGCAGCGCGCCCGCGATCCAGTTGACGAGGATACCGAGCGTCATCACCGAGAAGAAGGACAGCGTCAGGCCGAACGCCATGGCTTCAGGGCGTGTGATGCGGCCGCGCGGAATCGGCCGGTTCGCCGTGCGCGACATCTTGGAGTCGATATCGCCTTCCAGCGCCATGTTGAGCGCGCCCGAGGCGCCCGCGCCGACGGCGATGCAGAGCAGCGAGGTGATCGCCAGCACCCAGTGGAAATGCCCGGGCGCCATCGCCATCCCGACCAGCGCGGTGAAGATCACCAGCGACATCACCCGCGGCTTCAAGAGCGCGATGTAGTCGCCGACCTCCGCTTCGGAGATGCGGGGATTGATGTCGATGGCGTTGTGGTCGAGGACGGACACTTAATTCAACTCGCTTCGTTATAGAGCCGCGGCGCCCGTCACGGGCGCCGCGGGAGATCGATCACTGCACGCGGGGCAGCACTTCGAACTGATGGAAGGGCGGCGGCGAGGGCAAGGTCCACTCCAGCGTGGTCGCACCTGCACCCCACGGATTGTCGCCGGCCGGCACCTTCTTCATGAAGGCGTCGAGCACGCAGTAGAGGAAGATCAGCACGCCGAAGCCGGAGATGTAGGAGCCGACCGACGAGACCAGGTTCCAGCCCGCGAACGCGTCGGGATAGTCGACGTAACGGCGCGGCATGCCCGACAGGCCGAGGAAGTGCTGCGGGAAGAACACCAGATTGACGCCGATGAAGGTGACCCAGAAGTGCGCCTTCGCGAGCGTCTCGTTGTACATGTAGCCCGACATCTTCGGGAACCAGTAGTACCAGCCGGCGAAGATCGCGAACACCGCACCGAGCGACAGCACGTAGTGGAAGTGTGCGACGACGTAGTAGGTCTCCTGCAGCACGCGGTCGACGCCGGCGTTCGCCAGCACGACGCCGGTGACGCCGCCGACCGTGAACAGGAAGATGAAGCCCACGGCCCAGATCATCGGGGCCCGGAATTCGATCGAGCCGCCCCACATCGTGGCGATCCACGAGAAGATCTTCACGCCGGTCGGAACCGCGATCACCATCGTCGCAGCGACGAAATAGGCCTGCGTCGCCGACGACATGCCGACCGTGTACATGTGGTGCGCCCACACCACGAAGCCGATGCCGCCGATCGCGACCATGGCGTAGGCCATGCCGAGATAGCCGAACACGGGCTTGCGCGAGAAGGTGGAGATGATCTGGCTGACCATGCCGAAGCCGGGCAGGATCAGAATGTACACCTCGGGGTGACCGAAGAACCAGAACAGATGCTGGAACAGCACGGGGTCACCGCCGCCGTCAGGCGCGAAGAAGGTCGTGTGGAAATTGCGGTCGGTCAGCAGCATGGTGATCGCACCGGCAAGCACCGGCAGCGACAGCAGCAGCAGGAACACCGTCACCAGGATCGACCACACGAACAGCGGCATCTTGTGCAGGGTCATGCCCGGCGCGCGCATGTTGAAGATCGTGGTGATGAAGTTGATGGCGCCGAGGATCGACGAGGCGCCCGCCAGATGCAGCGACAGGATCGCGAAGTCGACGGCCGGGCCCGGATGGCCCGAGCTCGACAGCGGCACGTACATGGTCCAGCCGGCGCCGACGCCGTTGGCACCCGGCTCGCCCTCGACGAAGGTCGACATCAGCAGCAGGGCGAAGGAGGCCGGCAGCAGCCAGAACGAGATGTTGTTCATGCGCGGGAACGCCATGTCGGGCGCGCCGATCATCAGCGGCACGAACCAGTTGCCGAAGCCGCCGATCATCGCGGGCATGACCATGAAGAAGATCATGATCAGGCCGTGAGAGGTCACGAACACGTTATAGGTGTGCGTCTCGTGGAAGATCTGCACGCCCGGATACATCAGCTCGGCACGGATCGCGATCGACATCGCGGCGCCGATGACGCCGGCGATGACCGCGAAGATCAGGTACATCGTGCCGATGTCCTTGTGGTTGGTCGAATAGACGTAGCGGCGCCATCCGGTCGGATGGGCATGCTCGTCATGTCCGTGGGCGTGATCGCCGTGTGCCGCTGCGCTCGTTGCCATTTTCAAATCCTGCCTTGCGTCCCAATCGGACCTCTGGAGGTCCCGCCCTTATGTCGCTTTCAGTCCCTCAAGCCGTCACCCGACGCCTACTGCGTCGGGCCGGCCGCGGAGGCGTAGGTGCTGGTGCCGCCGCTCGCAAATTTCTTCTTTGCCGTCTCGACCCAGGAGGCGAACTCCTGGTCATTCACGACGCGAATCGCGATCGGCATGAAGGCGTGGTCCTTGCCGCAGAGCTCCGAGCACTGGCCGTAGAACATGCCGGTCTTGGTCGCCTTGAACCAGGTCTCGTTCAGCCGGCCCGGAATGGCGTCGATCTTGACGCCGAAAGCCGGCAGCGCGAAGGCGTGGATGACGTCGGCGCCGGTGACCTGGACACGAATCACCTTGTTGACGGGCACCACCATCTCGTTGTCGACGCCGAGCAGGCGGGGCTGCTTGTCCTGCGCCATCAGCGAATCGAACTCGAACTTGCCGTTATCGGGATAGGCATAGGACCAGTACCACTGCTTGCCGGTCGCCTTGATGGTGATATCCGCCTTCGGCACGTCGAGCTCAAGGAACAGAAGCCGGAACGACGGCACCGAGATGCCGACCAGGATCAGCACCGGAACCAGCGTCCAAGCCACCTCGATCAGCGTGTTGTGGGTGGTCCGCGACGGCACCGGATTGGCCCGTGCGTTGAACTTGATGACCACGACCACGAGCAGCGCCAGGACGAACAGCGTGATCAGCGTGATCAGCACGAACAGGAAGTTGTGGAACCAGATGATGTTGTCCATCACCGGGGAGCCGGACTCCTGAAGCGTCCATTCCCAGGGCTTCGGCTGCCCGAGCTCGGCAAATGCCGCACCGCCCGTCGCCAGCGTCAGACCCGCCACGGCCAATCCCAGCAAGTGCCGGCCCACCGGGCCCATCGACATCCTCATGCCGTTCGCGCTCCCCTTACGAAATCACCCCAAGTGCGCTCCCCCCTGTTTGCGGGAAACGCTTATTCGATCCGCCCGCCTGACAAACCGCCGCGCAAGAATACCTCTAAGAGGAATTGGGGCCAGATCGCTAGAACGCCGAAATCAAGCCTCTCAAACCATAATTTTTGATCTATCGCAATGCAGTCTTGAGCCCCGTCTGCCAGCGATCACCCGCAAGATATTTCCTAGTAAGATCAGACAAAAATACCGTTTGCCGGGATGCTGCCGCTTGACAGCGGAATTGCCCGCGGTAGGCACTGACAGATGGCCGCGCAGGAACCTGATTCGTGCGGGCGGCGGCGGCGCGAGGCGGCGTGGAATTTGCTTGGGAATCGCCTTCAAGACGCCGTCATTCCCGTATCAGTCCGCCAGATTAGTCCTCCAAGCGCGAGCGACCCAGGCGAGCAGAGGGACCGACCCGATGGGGCTTTCGAAATCGATGGCAAGGCTGGCGAGAAGGCAGATGACCCGCCTCCCGGCGCTGGCCAGCCTGCTGGCTGCGCTCGTCGTTCTGGCACTCCCCGGCCTCGCCCATGCGCAGGGCGCGGTGCGCTCCGTGCATGGCGACTGGCAGATTCGCTGCGACACGCCGCCTGGCGCCCAAACCGAGCAATGCGCCCTGATCCAGAGCGTGGTCGCCGAAGACCGCTCCAATGCCGGCCTGACCGTCATCGTGCTGAAGACCGCCGACCAGAAGAGCCGCCTGATGCGCGTGGTCGCGCCGCTCGGGGTCCTGCTGCCCTCCGGTCTCGGGTTGAAGCTCGACAACCAGGACGTCGGCCGCGCCGGATTCGTCCGCTGCCTGCCCAATGGCTGCGTCGCCGAGGTCGTCATGGACGACAAGCTGCTCGGCCAGCTCCGCACCGCCAAGACCGCCACCTTCATCATCTTCGAGACCCCGGAAGAAGGCATCGGCTTCCCGCTCAGCCTGAACGGGCTCGGTGAAGGCTATGACAAGCTGCCGTAGGGGCGGCAATCCGATCGCACGTTCTTAATCCCGTTCATCCTTCGAGGGCCGCTGAAGAAGCGACCGCCTCCAGCGACAACGGCTTCGCCGTTGCGCGGGGGTGACGGTGATGGATTGATGCTCGCGGCCAACATTTTCGACAACACCGTCGGCAATCCTATCGTTTCCGTAATGTGACGCCCCGCCCCCTCGCGGAACCGGTCCGAAACCATTATCTTGCCCCACATCTTCCGATAATGGACGGACGCATGACAAACCCTGCCACGACCTCCCTGCTCGACCGCGCCAATCTCGATCGCGACCAGGTTCGCCACGAGGTCGCACGCGGGCTTTCCGGTGCCGACGACGGTGAGCTGTTCCTGGAGTACAGCCAGACCGAAGCGCTGATGTTCGACAATGGGCGGCTGAAGCAGGCGACCTACGACACCTCGCAAGGTTTTGGCTTACGCGCGGTCAAGGATGATGCCGTGGGCTACGCCCACTCCTCCGACGTCTCGCTGCCGGCGCTGATTCGCGCCGCCGATGCAGTCGCAGCCGTACGCGGCGGCTATTCCGGCAGCTTCGCCGCGCCGCCCGCGCACACCAATGTGCGCCTTTACGGCGATGACAACCCGCTGGATGCCCCGGGCTTCGAGACAAAAGTAAAACTGCTCGCCGAGATCGACGCTTATCTGCGCGACAAGGATCCGCGCGTGCGGCAGGTCAGCGTCAGCCTGGGTGCGACCTGGCAGGTCGTCGAGATCCTGCGGCCCGACGGCGAGAGCTATCGCGACATCCGCCCGCTCGTGCGCGTGAACATTTCCGTGGTCGCCGGCCAGGGCGACCGCCAGGAGAGCGGCAGCAAGGGTTATGGCGGCCGCGCCGGCTATGCTGAATTCATCGAGAGCAAGAACTGGCGCGATGCCGCCGACGGCGCGTTGCGCGAGGCCTTGGTCAATCTGGAATCGATCCCCGCCCCCGCCGGCGAGATGGACGTCGTGCTCGGGGCCGGCTGGCCCGGCGTGATGCTGCATGAAGCGGTCGGCCACGGCCTCGAAGGCGACTTCAACCGCAAGAAGACGTCGGCATTTGCCGGCCTGATGGGCCAGCAGGTCGCGGCCAAGGGCGTCACCGTGGTCGACGACGGCACCATGGCCTCGCGCCGCGGCTCGCTGTCGATCGACGACGAGGGCACGCCGACCAATCGCACCGTGCTGATCGAGGACGGCGTCCTGGTCGGCTACATGCAGGACCGCCAGAACGCGCGGCTGATGAACATGAAGCCGACCGGCAACGGCCGTCGCCAGGGCTATGCCCACGTGCCGATGCCGCGCATGACCAACACCTACATGCTCGCGGGCGACCGCGATCCGGCCGAGATCCTCGCTTCGGTGAAGAACGGCGTCTTCGCTGCGAATTTCGGCGGCGGCCAGGTGGACATCACCTCAGGCAAGTACGTTTTCCAGTGCACCGAGGCCTACAAGATCGAGAACGGCAAGCTGGGCGCGCCGCTGAAGGGCGCCATGCTGATCGGCAACGGGCCGACCGACCTGCATCGCATCCGCATGATCGGCAACGACCTTGCGCTCGATACCGGCATCGGCACCTGCGGCAAGAATGGACAGGGCGTGCCTGTCGGCGTCGGCCAGCCGTCGCTGCTGATGGAGCGCATCACCGTGGGTGGAACGGGCGCATGAGCGTGGAAGAAAAGGTCACCGTCACCCCCAAGCGGAAGAGCAGCGGCTGGGGCGGGCAGATCGTTCAACTCGCCGGCATCGTCGCCGCCGTCTTCATCGCCAAGGGCGCGCTTGCCGAGCCGTTCTACGTGCCGTCAGGCTCGATGGAACCGACGCTGCTGATCGGCGATGCGCTGCTCGCCTCGAAATTCCCCTACGGCTACGGCACCTCGTCGCTGCCGATCCAGATCAGCCTGCCCGAGAGCGGCCGCGTCTTCGCGGAGACGCCGAAGCAGGGTGACGTCGTCGTGTTCCGCTGGCCCGGCGATCGCTCGCAGGCCTGGGTCAAGCGCGTCGTGGGATTGCCGGGCGATCGCATCCAGATGCGGCAAGGCCAGCTCTTCATCAACGACCGCCCCGCCGAGCTCAAGCCGGACGGCGTTGGCGCCGCCGAGGACGACAATGGCGGCAGCGAGCCCGCCTATCGCTATGTCGAGACGCTGCCGAACGGCGTCTCGCATTTGATCTTCAAGATGCGCGACAACGGTCCGCTCGACAACTCACCGGAAGTGACGGTACCGGCCGGCCACCTCTTCGTGCTCGGCGACAACCGCGACAATTCCGCCGACAGCCGCGTGCCGCTGCGGTCCGGCGGCGTTGGCCTGTTGCCGATCGACAATCTGATCGGCCGTGCCGATGCGGTGCTCGGCTCCTGGGATCTCGGCATACGCGGCCAGCCGGTTTACACCTGGCTCTCCGGCTTCCGGCTCGGCCGGTTCTTCACCGCCGTGCATTGAGCCGCCTCATCGCACGATGAACCGTGACGAATTCCTCGCGCTCGCGCTGAGAAATCCCGTCAACGTCACGATCATCGACGTGCTGGCGCAGCTCGATCTGCCGGATGCATGGCTGGTCTCGGGATGCCTGGTGCAGACCGTATGGAACGTGCTCACCGGCCGCGCCATCGATCACGGCATCGCCGACTACGATGCGTTCTTTTTCGATCCCGATACATCGTGGGAGGCGGAGGATTTGGTCATCCGCAAGCTGCATGAGCGGCTCGCGCATCTCGGCGCCAAGGTCGAGATCCGCAACCAGGCGCGTGTGCATCTGTGGTACCCGGCCAAGCACGGCCTGCCCTATCCGCCGCTGAGAAGCTCGAGGGAAGGCATCGACCGCTTCCTCACGCAGAACACGCAGGTCGGGGTCAGGCGCACAGGCGGTGGCTACGAGGTCTACGCGCCGCACGGGTTTGACGATGTCGCAGGGCTGATCGCGCGGCCGAATCCGGGCCCGAATTTTTCCGCGACGAATTACGAGGCGAAGGCCGCACGCTGGAAGGCGCTATGGCCCGAGCTCACGGTGAACGCGGCGGAGTGAGGTCTCGTAGGGTGGGCAAAGCGGAGCGTGCCCACGCGTCTGTCGCCGCGTCTCAGAGATCGTGGGCACGGCGCAAGGGCGCCTTTGCCCACCCTACGGCACCTGCGTCCGGGGCACGAGCACCAACGCTACCGCACCACGCCCGACGTGAAGCCCGCCTTCCTTCGCGGCGGCTTGATTTCCTTTTTCAGGAAGCAACGCGCTTCGCGCCCGGTGTAGCCGGGGCGGGCATAGGTGAAGGCGCGGCATTTGTTGTCGGCGGTGCAGGCGGCCTTGCAGGCCTCTTCGCCCTCGCCGTCCTTGAGCTCGAAATTGCGCAGATCGCCGCCGGGGCGGTCGATCGACGTCTCCACGCCCTCGACCCGCGGTTCGATCACGCCGGCGCCGCGCACACCCGAGATGCAGCAACTTCCCGGCACCCGCGCCGGCACCGTGTTCTTCAGCCAGCACACCGCCGCGCCGCCTTCGACGTCGGGATAGCTGAAGCTCCACGAGCGGCAGCGGCGGTCGCGCTCGCACAGCAGCGCGCAATCCTCAGGATCGCCTGAAGCGACCGGCGTGCTGAAATAGTCGCCGCCGGGCCGGTCGAACGCAGTCTGGGCGCGCGCCGGCACACTCGCGCATGCGAGCGAAAGCAGCGCGGCGCATGCTACGACTTTTGCCAAGACCTTTGCCATGACGGCGCCGGACAGGCGGCCCTTCCCCATCGGAACAGCTTTCGAGTTATTGACGACGCTCGGGTTTTTTCAGCCGGTCATTTGATCGCCGCAAACCTGTATGGGCGATGAACGGCTGAATCTCCGACCGGGGGCCGACCGGCCTAAAGCGCGATGCGATGAGGATGAATCGTCATCGCGCTTTAGGTTGTTGTTTAAGCATGATCTTTTCGGAAAGCCGCTGCGCGCTTTTCCGGATCAGGCTTTAGAACGCGTATTCCGCGTAGGCCGGTTCCACCGAGCCCTTCCAGGGACCGTTGAACTTGTCCAACATTTCCTCGGCCGGCGTCCGGCCGGAATCGATGATGCGGTCGAGCGGCTCCAGATGCCGCGTTTCGTCGCGGCCGAGCTGGTCGATGCGGCCGCGCCGGCGCAGGCCGGCATGGGCCAGAACGAGGCATTCCTTGGCGATCTCGAACAGATAACGGTTCTTGATCCGCGCCTTGAAGCCGAAGCGCGTCACGTCGTCGCGCAGGGCCTGACGCTCGGGCGCGCTCCAGTGCTTGACGATCTCCCAGGCCGCATCGAGCGCGACGTCGTCATAGAGCAGCCCGACCCAGAACGCCGGCAGCGCCGGCAACCGGCCCCACGGGCCGCCGTCGGAGCCGCGCATCTCGAGATAGCGCTTGAGCCGCACCTCCGGGAAGATCGTCGAGAGATGGTTGGCCCAGTCCGACAGCGTCGGACGCTCGCCGGGAAGGTTGTTGTTGCGGCCGTCGAAGAACGCGCGGAACGAGGAGCCCGACACGTCGATGTATTCCTCGCCGCGCTTGACGAAATACATGGGCACGTCGAGCGCGTAGTCGACATAGCGCTCGAACCCCATGCCGTCCTCGAATGCCCACGGCATCATGCCCGACCGCGCATTGTCGGTGTCGCGCCAGATCTCGGAGCGGAAGGACAGGAAGCCGTTCGGCTTGCCTTCGGTGAACGGCGAATTGGCGAACAAGGCGGTTGCGACCGGCTGCAGCGCGAGCGAAACGCGCAGCTTCTTGACCATGTCGGCTTCGGAGGAGAAGTCGAGATTGGTCTGCACCGTGCAGGTCCGGTACATCATGTCGAGGCCGTATTGGCCGACCTTCGGCATGTAGTTGGTCATGATCTTGTAGCGGCCCTTGGGCATCACCGGGATATCGGCGCGCGACCAGGACGGCGTCATGCCGAGACCGAGGAAGCCGATGCCGAGCGGCGTTGCGATCTCGCGCACCTGTGCAAGATGCGCCATCAGCTCGCTCTGGGTCTGGTGCACGTTCTCGACCGGCGCGCCGGAGAGCTCGAACTGTCCACCGGGCTCGAGCGAGATCGCTCCGCCCCCGGTGACGTCGTAGAGGCCGATGATGTTGCCCTTCTCCATGATCGGCTCCCAGCCGAGCAGGAGCTTCATGCCTTCGAGCAACGCACCGATGCCGCGCGCACCCTCGTAAGGTACCGGACGGTGGCCCTCGAGCGTGAACGGCGTCTTCTCGTGCTCGGTGCCCATGCGGAATTCGGACGGGTCCTTGCAGCCTTCCTCGAACCACGAAACGAGCTCGTCGCGCGATTGCAGCGGCGTCATATCGATCTGGTCTCGCGCCATATCAAACTCTAATCAAAAGGCGCTTCGATCGAACGCGCGCGGGTGACGGGATGGTCCGCGAACCCACCGGGCGCACGGACGAGCTGGTGTGCCGCGCGATCATCGCGACGGCGAGGTTTCGTTGACGTTGGCGACGGGCGGCAGTTTCATCTCGCCGCACGAGCAGCCCAGGCGGTCGAGCAGGCCGCTGAGCTTGACGGCATCGGCATCGGACAGTTTCGAACCGACATATTTCTCGATCGCAGCCGAATAGGCGCTCCACATCCGCTTCTGCAGCTCGCGGCCGGCTTCCGTGATCTCGACGAACTGGCCGCGCTTGTCGATCTTGCATTCGCGCCGTGAAGCGAGGCCCTCGTCGACCAGGCGGTCGATCAGGCGCGAGGTGGAATATTGCGGGATCAGCATCTGCCGTTCGAGTTCCACCGGCCTTAGCTCGCCCGAGGGAGCCCGCGACAATTCGAGCAGCGCGTCATACCATGCCAGCGGCGGGAAGCCTGCCTTCTTGAGATCCTGCTCGACGCAATCGAGCACGCGGCTCTGTACCCGCATCAGGCGGATCCAGGCGGAAGTCGCCTCGGTCGATGGTTTGCGTTTCATGGTCCCGCTCAAGCTCGTCGTCCGTCTCTTACCCCATTTGATGCAGCTGCATCAATCTTGACTATTTCAAGCAGTTGCATGTAGTCGTTCTTTCGGCCGAACCAAGCGTCAAGAGGAGGAAATTCCATGAAACTGTACTATTCGCCCGGTGCCTGCTCGCTGTCCCCCCACATCGCGCTCCTCGAAGCCGGCCTGCCCTATGAGCTGGTCAAGGTCGATATCCGGGCCAAGAAGCTCGAAAATGGTGAGGACTATCTGAAGCTGAACCCAAAGGGCCAGGTCCCTGCGCTGGGCCTCGACAGCGGTGAGATCGTGACCGAAGGCCCGGTGATTGTCCAGATGATCGCCGATCAGGCATCAAGCAAGTCACTGGCGCCGGCCCATGGCAGTTCCGAGCGCTACAAGCTGCTGGAGTGGCTGAATTTCCTCACCTCGGAGGTGCACAAGAGCTTCGGTCCGATGTTCGCGCCGGCCCTGAACGACGAAGCCAAGGCTTTCTTCAGGGATCGCGTCATGGGCAAGCTGAAATATATCGACAGCCAGCTCGCCGGCCGCGACTACCTCATGGGCAAGCAGTTCACGGTCGCCGACGGCTATCTGTTCACGATGCTGACCTGGGGCGAGCGGATGAAGTTCGACCTCTCAGGCATGCCGAACCTTGCCGCCTACAAGGCCCGCGTCGAGGCGCGGCCGCAAGTGCAGGAAGCGCTGAAGAAGGAAGGCCTCGCGCAGGCGAAGTAAGACCAGCGCACGACGTTCGAGACGACGAAGAGCCGGATCGGCGATCCGGCTCTATTGCTTGAACCAGTTGCGGAAGCCCGGACGTTCGCGAGGTCCTGGGCATCAATTTTACGAGCATTGTCGGAGTTAACAATAACTCCGCCTTGTGTGTGCGGCAGAGATCACCATCGTTGTGAGTGCAATCCAGTTGGCTCAACTTCAGCCATGTACCGCGATGCGGCCTGAACTGGGAAGCTCTCGTGACAACCGTACTCCTCCTCTTGCTCGCGAGCACGATCACCGGCGTGGCGGCGGGACTCTTCTTCCGAGTCTGGAGTCTGTTGCTGGTCTCGCCGGCGACCGCGATCCTCGTCGCAACGGTCCTTCAGACCTCGGGATTCGGATTTTGGACGGGCATTCCCATCGTTGTCGGCTGCCTGATTGCCGGCCAGGTCGCCTATTTGGCGGCGACGCGCTTTGTGCACAGAGGCGAGCTCTCAATGCAGGACGACGTCGACGGCGACCCAGGCAAGCACGGCCATCGCCATGTCGATGAAGAGAACGAGTAGCGCCAGGCCGACCCAGGAGGGGATTTTTCTGCGCCGCCGGAGGAGCCTGCGGCGCGGCCACGGCTGCCCCAGCCGCAAGAAGGGGGCGTATCTCGCGGCAACGCCGGCTGCGCTGTCTTGAAACACCGCGGGGATCATTGCGGGACACCTTCAATGCTAACGAGCCATCCGATGGATCGTCAGCAAGAGCGGTGCCAGGGCGGAGGGAGCGCGGCCGGGCGGGATTTGGAGCGGCGTTTTCTCGCCATTGGGCGACAGCAAATAGAAAGGCCGGATCGATGATCCGGCCTTTTTGTTTCTGCGTGGCCCGACCCCCGTCAGGCCGCCGCCTTCTTCGGCGCGAAGCGGCCGTAGAAGGTCTCGCCCTTCGCCGCCATCTCCTCCAGCAGCTTCGGCGGCGTGAAGCGCGAGCCGTACTTCGCTTCCAGCTTGTGGCAGAGCTCGACGAACTTCTTGGTGCCCATGAAGTCGATATAGGACAGCGTGCCGCCGGTGAACGGCGCGAAGCCGAAGCCGAGGATGGAGCCGACATCGGCCTCGCGCGGATCGGTGATGACGTGGTCCTCGACCGTGCGCGCGGCTTCCACCGCCTGCACCACCAGGAAGCGCTGCTTCAGCTCCTCGATATCGAGCGTATCAGGGTCGAGCTGCTTCGGCTGCAAGGCCGAGAGGCCCGGCCACAGGCTCTTCTGGCCCTTGCCCTTCTCGGGATAGTCGTAAAAGCCCTTGCTGTTCTTGCGGCCCAGGCGGCCCTGCTTCTCGACCATCTCCACCATCAGCTTCTTCTGATCTGGATTGATGGCGTTGGGGCCGAGATCGGCTTCCGTTGCCTTCATGATCTTGAGGCCGAGATCGAGCGCGACTTCGTCGGAGAGCGAGAGCGGGCCGACCGGCATGCCGGCCATCTTGGCGCAGTTCTCGATCATCGCGGGCGGCACGCCCTCGAGGAACATCTCGTTGCCTTCGGCGACGTAGCGGCCGACGCAGCGATTGGCGAAGAACCCTCTGGAGTCGTTGACGACGATCGGCGTCTTGCCGATCTGCCGGACGTAGTCGAGCGCGGTCGCTAGCGCGAGGTCGCCGGTGTTCTTGCCCTTGATGATCTCGACCAGCATCATCTTCTCGACCGGCGAGAAGAAGTGGATGCCGACGAACTTGCCTTGGTCCTTGAAGCTCTCGGCCAGGGAGGTGATCGGCAGCGTCGAGGTGTTCGACGCGAAGATCACGTCCGGCTTCATGTGCTCCTGCGCCTTGGCGAAGGTATCAGCCTTGACCTTGCGGTCCTCGAACACGGCCTCGATGACGAGGTCGACGTCCTTCAGCGCCGCATAGTCCGCGGTGGGCGTGATGCGCGCGAGCAGCGCTTCGGCATCCGCGGGCTTGGCCCGGCCCTTCTTGATCTGATCCTCGATCACCTTCTGCGCATGGGCCTTGCCCTTGTCGGCGCTCTCCTGGTCGCGGTCGATCAGGACGACGTCGAGGCCGGCGCGGGCCGAGACGTAGCCGACGCTCGCGCCCATGAAGCCGGCGCCGATCACGGCGATCTTCTTCACCTTGGTCGCAGGCACGTCCTTCGGGCGGCGCGCGCCCTTGTTGAGCTCCTGCATCGACAGGAACAGGCTGCGGATCATCGCGGCCGCTTCCTTCGAGCGCAGCACCGAGGTGAAGTAGCGCGACTCCACCCGCAGCGCGGCGTCGATCGGCAACTGCAGGCCCTCATAGACGCAGCTCATGATGGCGCGCGCGGCCGGATAATTGTCGTAGGTCTCGCGGCGATAGATCGCGTTTCCCGCCGGGAACATCATCATGCCGGCCTTGGAGAACACCGGGCCGCCGGGCAGCTTGAAGCCCTTCTCGTCCCAGGGCGCGACCGCCTTGCCGCCGCCCTTGATCCAGTCCTTCGCGGCCTTGATGAGGTCGGCGGCGGGAACGATGGCGTGGATCAGGTTCAGCGCCTTCGCCTTCTCGATCGTGACCGGATCGCCCTTGAGCAGGATCGTCATCGCGTCCTGTGGCGGCACCAGGCGCGGCACGCGCTGCGTACCGCCGGCACCGGGGAACAGGCCGACCTTGACCTCGGGCAGGCCGAGGCGGGTCTTGGGATTCTCCGCGGCGACGCGATAGTGGCAGCACAGCGTGATTTCGAAGCCACCGCCGAGCGCGAGCCCGTTGATCGCGGCCGCCCACGGCTTGCCTGACGTCTCGATCGAGCGCAGCACCAGCGAGAAGCGGCGGCTCTGGTCGAACAGCATCTGGTTCGCGGCGGTCTCGCCCTGCTCCTTGAACACCTTGGCGTAAGCCTGGTTCATGCCTTCGAGCATCGACAGGTCGGCGCCGGCGCAGAATGCCTCCTTGGCGGAGGTAATGACGACGCCCTTCACCGCGGCATCCGCGGTGGTCGCCTTGACGATCGCGTCGAGCTCGTTGGTCGAGGTCTCGTCGAGCACGTTCATCGAGCGGCCCGGGATGTCCCAGGTAACGAGCGCGATGCCGTCGGAATCGGTCTCAACCTTGAAATTCTTGTAAGTCATGTTGGTTGCTCCTCGGTGCCGCAGCCGATCTCAGGCGCGGCGGTTGACTTGAGATCTCGTAGGGTGGGTTAGCGAAGCGTAACCCACCACGGTCTTTCGCTGCGGAGACAGAAGAGGTGGGTTACGCCTTCGGCTAACCCACCCTACGGACCTACACCCGCTCGATGATGGTCGCGGTGCCCATGCCGCCGCCGATGCACAGCGTGACGAGGGCGGTGGACTTGTTGGTGCGCTCGAGCTCGTCGAGCACGGTGCCGAGGATCATCGCACCGGTCGCGCCGAGCGGATGGCCGAGCGCGATGGCGCCGCCATTGACGTTGATCTTGGCGTTGTCGATGTCGAAGGCCTGGATGTAGCGCAGCACGACCGAGGCGAAGGCCTCGTTGAGCTCGAACAGATCGATGTCCGACTTCTTCATGCCGGAGCGCGCGAACAGCTTTTCGGTGACGTCGACCGGGCCGGTCAGCATCATCGCGGGCTCGGAGCCAATGTTGGCGAACGCACGGATTTTTGCACGCGGCTTCAGGCCGTATTTCGCTCCCGCCTCCTTGCTGCCGAGCAGCACGGCGCCGGCGCCGTCGACGATGCCCGACGAGTTGCCGGCGTGGTGCACGTAATTGACGCGTTCGATCTCGGGGTGCGACTGCAGCGCGACACCGTCGAAGCCGCCCATCTGCGCCATCATCGTGAACGACGGCTGCAGCTGCGCCAGCGACTGCATCGTCGTCGAGGGACGCATATGCTCGTCCTTGGCCAGGATGGTGAGGCCGTTGATGTCCTTCACCGGGACGATCGATTTGTCGAAGCGGCCTTCCTCCCACGACTTCGCGGCACGCTGCTGGCTCTGCACGGCATAGGCATCGACGTCGTCGCGCGAGAAGCCGTATTTGGTCGCGATCAGATCGGCCGAGACGCCCTGCGGCATGAAATAGGCCGGCACCGCCATCGAGGGATCCATCGGCCACGCACCGCCGGAGGCGCCGATGCCGACGCGGCTCATCGATTCCGCGCCGCCGCCGATCACCAGCTCATGCTGGCCACTCATCACCTGCGCGGCGGCGAAGTTCACGGCATCGAGGCCGGAGGCGCAGAAGCGGCTGATCTGCACGCCGGGCACGGCTTCGCCGAGACCTGCCTTCAGTGCGGCAAAGCGCGCGATGTCGGAGCCGGCTTCGCCGACCGGATCGACCACGCCGAGGATGACGTCGTCGACGGAATCCTGCGGCAGGTTGTTGCGGTCCTTCAGCGCCTTCAGCGGCACGGTGGCGAGCGCGAGCGCGGTCACTTCGTGCAACGAACCGTCAGCCTTGCCGCGGCCGCGGGGGGTGCGGACGTGATCGTAGATATAGGCATCTGCCATGGGAGCCTCCTGATTGCAGTTATGTTGGTGGCGACCGCGGCGCGGTCGCAATCATTGGTGAAGCGGGAAGCCTCAGAACGCTTCCGCCGGCAATTCCATGATGGTGGCGCAGCCGGCCTGGATGCGCGCGAGATTGGCGGCGGTCTCCGGCAGCATCCGCTCCATGAAGAAACGACCGGTGACGAGCTTGGTGGAGAGATAGGGCGTGGCCCCGCTCTCGGCAATCTTGGCATTCGTCACCTTCGCCATCTTCGCCCACATGTAGCCGAGCGCGACGAACCCGAACAGATGCAGGTAATCAGTTGCGGCGGCGCCGGCATTGTCAGGCTTCGCCATCGCGTTCTGCATCAGCCAGGTCGTGGCCTGCTGGAGATGGCCGAGCGAGGCCGAGAGCGGCGCGATGAAGGGCTTGAGCGCCTCGTCGCCGCCGTTCTCCTTGGCAAAGGCCATGACCTCGCCGAAGAAGGCCATGATGGCGCGGCCACCGTCGCGCGGCAGCTTGCGGCCGACGAGGTCGAGCGCCTGGATACCGTTGGCGCCTTCATAGATCATGGCGATGCGGGCATCGCGCACGAACTGCTCCATGCCCTGCTCGGCGATGTAGCCGTGGCCGCCATACATCTGCTGCGCCTGCACCGCGTTGGCAAAACCGTAATCGGTGAGGAAGCCCTTCAGCACCGGCGTCATCAGGCCCATGTGGTCGTCGGCGGCCTGGCGGTCCTTCGGGTCTTCGGAGCGATGGGCGACGTCGCTCTTCAGCGCGGTCCACATCACGAAGGCACGCGCGGCTTCGTTGAAGGCGCGGATCGAGAGCAGCGTGCGGCGCACGTCGGGATGCACGATGATCGGGTCGGCCTGCTTGTCCGGCGCCTTGACGCCGGTGAGCGAGCGGCCCTGGATGCGCTCGCGGGCATAGGCGACCGCGTTCTGGTAGGCGACCTCGGACTGCGCGAGGCCCTGCACGGCGACGCCGAGCCTCGCCTCGTTCATCATCACGAACATGCCCTGCATGCCCTTGTTCTCTTCGCCGATCAGCCAGCCGGTGGCGCTGTCGTAGTTCATCACGCAGGTCGAATTGCCGTGGATGCCCATCTTGTGCTCGATCGAGCCGCAGACGACGCCGTTGCGGGCACCGACTGAGCCATCCGGATTCACAAGGAACTTGGGCACCACGAACAGCGACACGCCCTTGATGCCGGCGGGTGCGCCCTCGATGCGGGCGAGCACGAGGTGGATGATGTTGGAGGCAAGATCATGCTCACCGGCCGAGATGAAGATCTTGGTGCCCGTGATCTTGAAGCTGCCGTCGGCCTGGCGCACCGCCTTGGTGCGGAGCATGCCGAGATCGGTGCCGCAATGCGGCTCGGTCAGGTTCATGGTGCCGGTCCATTCGCCGGCGACCATCTTCGGCACGTAGGTCTTCTTCTGCTCGGGCGAACCATGAACGATCAGCGCCGCGGTCGCGCCCATGGTGAGGCCGCCATACATCGAGAACGCCATGTTGGCAGAGATCTGGAATTCGTTGACGGCCTGGCTCAGCGTCACCGGCAGGCCCTGCCCGCCGAACTCGGTCGGCGCCGACAGACCGAGCCAGCCGCCTTCGGCGACCTGCTTGAACGCGTCCTTGAAGCCCTTGGGCGTGGTGACGTTGCCGTCATCAGTGCGCTTGCAGCCTTCGAGATCGCCGACGCGATTGAGCGGCTGCAGCACCTCTTCGGCGAGCTTGGCGGCTTCACCCAAAATGGCTTCGCGCACATCGCTCGACGCATCGGAGAAGCCGGCGAGATTGTCGTAGCGGTCGATCTGGAAGACGTCGTTGAGCAGGAAGTTCACGTCTTCGACGGGGGCTTTGTAGATCGGCATTGCGGTCTCCCGGCATGGGCTTGAAGTGGTGGAATTCTCTGAACGGTCCTGCGGCGCAGCTTTGCCCGCGAGCTTAGCGGGTTCTGCAACCTCAGGGCAGGGTCATGATTGGGCGGCCAACTGCTCCGCCATCAGACGGTGCAGCATGTTGATCGCCTTGAGCGGACGCACCATCACCTTGAAATGCGTGATGCGTCCCTCGGCATCGAAGCTGATGATGTCGACGCCGTTGATCTCGATGCCGTCGATCATGGTCTTGAATTCGAGCACGGCGCCGCGCTCGCGCGTCCACTCACCGACATAGGTGAAGCCGGGGCCGCCGAGCACCTTCTCGGCGCTGGAAAGGTATTTGAATGTGATGTCGCGCCCGCGCTGCGGCGAATGCACGACGGGACTTTCGAAGACAGCGTCGGGATGAAGCAAGTCCCAAAGCGCGGTGCGGTCGTGGGACTTCATGTAGCCGTACCAGGAGTCGAGGCCGGTCATTCTCGGGTGCCTCCCTAAAGGCCTTGGCAAAAATCTCGAAAACAACCCCATGCACAGTAGCGTGCTGATTGATTCCGCTGGGTTTTTCGGGTCGGATCTTCAGCCCGTCCCTGATCGCCTCATATGCACATTGACGCATATGCGCCAATGCGCATAAAGTCAAGCCGATTGGTTCGGGTCGAAGAGAAGAAGGAGGCCGGTCATGGCACTGGGCGACGCAATCCTCGCATGCCTGACGGAACGCCCCATGACGGGCTACGAGCTCGCCAAGACATTCGACTCCTCGATCGGCTTCTTCTGGAAAGCCGACCACCAGCAGATCTACCGCGAGCTCTCCAAGCTGCGCGACCGCGGCCACATCCAGGGCCGCGAGGTCGTGCAATCGGGCAAGCCCAACAAGCTGGTTTATACGCTCACTCCGGAGGGGCGAACAGCGCTGCGGCACTGGGCCGCGCGACCAAGCACGCCAGCCTCGACCAAGGACGATCTCCTGGTCCGCCTCCATGCGCTCGACAGCATCGACATCGAGCCGCTGCGCACCGACCTGATGGCCCGCCTGGAGCACCACCGCGACCGCCACGCCAATTACGAACGCATCCTGAAGAAGCGCTTCCCGGAGGGAACGGCGGAAGGCCGGCTCGATCTCGGCAACCTGCTCCTGCTCCGGCTCGGCGCCCGTCACGAACAGATGGTCGCCGACTTCTGCGAAGAGGCGCTCGATGCGCTGTCGGCGATGACCGGCAAGGCCACGGTGGTGCCGCTCGACGAGGGCAAGCGCGAGAAGGGCGGAGGCTAGTAGCCGCCTCCTCACCGTCATGGCCGGGCTTGTCCCGGCCATCCACGACCTATCGCGCGACACCGAAGAACGTGGATGCCCGGGACAAGCCCGGGCATGACGAGCATCGTTGGTTCCCCCCGCCCAACTTTAAGACACCGGCGACGCGTTCCTTAACCCGTTATTTACCGTAACAGGAAAAAGTCGGTTTTCGAGGCAGACGACCCGCGCCAAATCCGATTGTCTTTGCAACCGGCACGCGAGGGAAGGCTGGAGGCGCCGGGTGGGGCGCCGGAGTCGGAACCGGACAGAGTCATGAATTCGCGCGTATCGTGGAGTGTTGACGGCATCGATCCATCCGTCCGGGAGCGGGCCGAAGCTGCTGCGCGTCGCGCCGGCATGTCACTCAACGATTGGCTGAACTCCACCCTCGGCGAGACTGCTCCCCCTAACTTTCGCGAATCTTACGACCAGCGTCCGCAAGCCCCGCACGTTCAAACCCGGGGACCGAGCCAGGAAAGCCGCGAAGTCGCCGACATCCACCAGCGGCTCGACGCGATCACCCAGCAGATTGAACGGATCTCCAAGCCCGCGCAGCGCCAAGACTCTTCACGACAGGATTCGTCCCGACAGGATTCGTCGCGACAGGACCCTTCGCGGCCAGGCGCCTCGCGCGAGCAAGGCGTCGCGCGCCAGCTCAACGATGCGATCTCGCGGCTCGATGCGCGGCTGTCGCAAATCTCCCGGCCGCAGCAGCCTCAACCGCAGCAGCCCCCGGCTCAGCGCCCGGCGCCGGCCGACACGCGCCAGCGCCAGGCCGATGCGGTCGAGCGTGCGGCAGCGCAGGTCTATCGCAACTCCCCGCCCCTCAGCCCCGCCTCGTTTGACGTCGCCGTCGCCGAGATCACCGCGCGGCAGAGCGAGCTCGACGGCTTCACGCCGCGGCAAATGCCGCCGCGCGCCGCGCCCTCGATCGCGCCCAATGCTGCTCCCTGGGCCGCTCCTGTCGCACCTCCGATGGCGCCACCCGCGCCTGCCTATGCTCCGCCGCCACCGCAGCCGGGGCCGGATTTTTCCGCGCTCGAGCGCCATCTGCTCAAGATCACGAGCCAGATCGAGTCGCTGCAGCGGCCCGACAATACCGAGCAGGCGATCAACGCCTTCCGCAGCGAGCTTGCCGAGATCCGCGCCGCCATCACCGAGGCGATGCCGCGGCGCGCGATCGAATCGATCGAGAACGAGATCCGCTCGCTGCACCGCCGGATCGACGAGACGCGTTCCAACGGCACCGACGGCCAGGTCCTGTCGGGCATCGAGCACGCGCTGTCCGACATCAAGCAGGTGCTGCGCACGCTGACGCCGGCCGAGCAGCTCACCGGCTATGACGAGGCGATCCGCAATCTCGGCGCCAAGCTCGACCTGATCCTGCGCGCCAATGACGATCCCTCGACGGTGCGCCAGCTCGAAGGCGCGATCACGGCACTGCGCGGCATCGTCTCCAACGTCGCGTCCAACGAAGCGCTGGCACGCCTGTCCGAAGACGTGCAGCTGCTGTCGTCCAAGGTCGACCAGGTCACCCGCGCCTCCGGCCAGGGCGACAGCTTCGCGGTGCTGGAGCAGCGCATTGCGGCGCTCACCGCGGCGCTGGAAACGCGCGAGCGGCCGCAGCCGGCCGAGAGCACCGAGCACCTGGAATCCGCAATCCGCGCGCTGTCGGACCGCTTCGACCGCATGCAGGTCGGCAACGATTCGGCCTCGACCTTTGCGCATCTCGAACAGCGCGTCTCGTATTTGCTGGAGCGGATCGAAGCCGCCGCCGATCCGCGCAACGGCAATTTGAGCCGCGTCGAGGACGGGCTGCACGACATCCTGCGTCACCTCGAGCGGCAGCAGGCGACCTATTCCGCGCTGGCCGAGAGCCGCAGCTCCGCAGCCCCGGCCGATTCCGGAATGGTCGATCTGGTCAAGCGCGAGCTGTCCGACATCCGCTTCAGCCAGGCCGAGACCAACCGCAGCACGCAGGATTCGCTCGACGCCGTCCATAGCGCGCTCGGCCATGTCGTCGACCGCCTCTCCATGATCGAGGGCGATCTGCGCGCGGTGCGCACCGCGCCGCCGGCCCCCGCGCCAATGCCCATGCCGATGGCCGCTCCCATGGAGCCCGCGCCGCCGATGGCGCGCGAGCCGCGGCCGCAAGCCCAGCAGCAGCCGAAATACGATCCGAAGCCGGAGCTGCCCAACCCCGCCGCGCAGCAGCAGGCCCACGCGCCGCAACAGGCCCAAGGCGCCTTCGCCCAAGCCGCTTTCTCCGCCGCGCCGCGTGAATTCCATGCCGCCGCCCCTGCCGCGCCGCCGCCGGTGCCATCGGCACCACCGGTGCCGCCGCGCGCGATCAGCGAGATCCTGGAGCCGCACACGGTCCCCGCGCGCACCGCGCTCGCGCCGGAATTACCGCCGGATCATCCGCTCGAGCCGGGCACACGGCCGGGCGGACGCCTCGCCACGCCATCGGAGCGCATCGCCGCCTCCGAGAGCGCGATCAGCGACATTCCCGCTGCGCCGAAAGAGCCGGTGTCGTCGTCGAGCTTCATCGCGGCCGCCCGCCGCGCCGCCCAGGCCGCCGCCGCGCAGCCGGAAAAGCCGGCGCGCGGTGCCAAGGGTGGTGCGAAGGCCGGCTCCGATCGCGGCAAGGACAAGGGCAAGGACGGCAGCTCGACCATCACCTCGAAGATCCGCTCGCTGCTGGTCGGCGCGAGCGTGGTCGTCATCGTGCTCGGCACCTTCAAGATGGCGATGAACCTGCTCGAGGGCAGCCCGCCGCCCGCGCCGCAGGCCATGGACAATACGTTGAGCCAGCCCGCGCCGCAGGCCGCACCGCCACCGTCGGTGATCGAGAACAAGCCGGCCACGCCCGAGCAGGTCACGCCATCGATGACCTCGCCGACGCCGATCGGACGGCAGTCCCAGAACAACGCCGCGCCGGCTCCCGCCGCCAATTCGGGCAACTCGGCCTCGGTTGAAATTCCGCCGGCGCCCGCCGCCTCTGTGCCGCCGCCTGCCGCGAGCAGCGACGTCACCGGCGCGCTGTCGGGCACGAGCCGCGCCAAGCTCAGCATGATCCAGGTGCCGCCGAGCGAAAAGCTGCCTGACGGCATCGGCGGCCCGGTGCTGCGCACCGCCGCGATGAAGGGCGATGCGACCGCGGCCTACGAGATCGGCTTGCGCTTTGCCGAAGGCAAGGGTGTCGCCACCAATTACGACGAAGCGGCCAAATGGTACGACCGCGCGGCGCAGGCCGGCGTGGTGCCCGCGACCTTCCGCCTCGGCACGCTCTACGAAAAGGGGCTCGGCGTGAAGAAGGACGCCGACATCGCCCGCCGCTACTACACCCAGGCCGCCGAGCGCGGCAACGCCAAGGCGATGCACAATCTCGCGGTGCTCGACGCCGACGGCGGCGGACGCGGCGCCAACTACAAGAGCGCGGCGCAATGGTTCCGCAAGGCCGCCGATCGCGGCGTTGCCGACAGCCAGTTCAACCTCGGCATCCTCTATGCCCGCGGCATCGGCGTCGAACAGAACCTCGCCGAATCCTACAAATGGTTCAGCCTCGCAGCTGCCCAGGGTGATGCGGACGCCTCCGGCAAGCGCGACGACGTCGCCAAGCGTCTCGACCCGCAATCGCTCGCGGCCGCCAAGCTCGCGATCCAGACCTTCAGCGCCGAGCCGCAGCCCGACGACGCCGTCAACGTTCCGGCCCCGAATGGCGGCTGGGACAGCGCGCCGCAGGCGAATGCAAAGCCGGCGCCGAAGCAAGTCGCGACCAAGCGCTCGGCCTCCGCAGCACATTAAGGGCGGTTTGGTACGCTTTCACTGTCGTCGCCCGGCTTGACCGGGCGACCCGGTATTCCAGCGACGTCGGTTGGATACGGAGAAGCTGCGGCGTACTGGATGCCCCGGTCAAGCCGGGGCATGACAGCGGCGAATGTGGCGGAATCCTCGCCTCACAGCGAAGCAGCGATCTGATCCCTCTTAGCCCATTCACCACGCCCGAAATTCCCGGTCCCTCCCAACCGCAAATTCCGCTATTGAGGGGCGCGGCAACCGTTCCGACCTTCCCGCGAGCATTCCGCGACAATCGATCCGTCTCGCCGGCGTATGGTTCTTCGATGCAGCTCTATCTTCCGATCGCCGATCTTCCCGTCAACGTCTTCCTGGTGCTCGCCATGGGCGCCGCGGTCGGCTTCGTCTCGGGGATGTTCGGAATCGGCGGCGGCTTCCTGATGACGCCGCTGCTGATCTTCATCGGCATCACGCCGGCGGTCGCGGTCGCCTCCGTCACGAGCCACATTGCAGCCTCCTCGTTTTCCGGCGCGCTGTCTTACTGGCGGCGGCGCGCGATCGATCCGGCGCTGGCGAGCGTCCTGCTCTGCGGCGGCGTGACCGGCACGGCGCTCGGCGTGTGGACCTTCACGCAGCTTCGCGCGCTCGGCCAGCTCGATCTGATGATCGCGCTCTCTTACGTGGTGCTGCTCAGCACCGTCGGCAGCCTGATGTTCTCGGAAGGCCTGCGCGCGCTGATGCGAACCCGGCGCGGCGCGCTGCCGCCACGCCGCACCCACAACTGGATCCACGGCCTGCCGCTGAAGATGCGCTTCAAGCGCTCGAAGATCTATCTCTCGGTCATCCCCGTGGTGATCGTCGGCATCATGATCGGCTTCATCGGCGCCATCATGGGCATCGGCGGCGGCTTCATCCTGGTGCCGATCATGATCTATCTGCTGAGGGTGCCGACCTCGACGGTGATCGGGACCTCGATGGTCCTGACGCTCGTCACGATGCTGTTCGCGACCATGCTGCATGCGGTGACCAATCACCTCGTCGACGCCGTGCTGGCGCTGATCCTGATGGTCGGCGGCGTCACCGGCGCGCAATTCGGCGTCCGCGCCGGGCAGAAGATCCGCGGCGAGCAGCTGCGGCTGCTGCTCGGCCTCCTGATCCTCTCGGTCGGAATCCGCTTCGCGATCGAGCTGGTGATCCGGCCGGAGGATCTCTTCACCATCCGCGAGCTGGGGGTGAGCGGATGATGCGCGCAGCTCTCGCACTCCTGCTCGCCCTGCTGCTCGGATCAGCCGCGCGCGCCGAGCGGCTGATCGTCTCGGTGTCCAACCACCGCGTCACGGTGACACCGAACTATTCCGGCGAGGAGCTGGTGCTGTTCGGCTCGGTGGAGAAGGACGCGACGACGCCCGCCGATCGCACCGCCTATGATCTCGTCGTCACCGTGATGGGCCCGCGCGCCGACATGATGACGCGGCGCAAGGAGCGCACCTTCGGCATCTGGATCAACACCGACTACCGGCAGTTCCTGCAGGTGCCGAGCTATCTGGCGCTGTTCGCCAACCGTCCCTTTGAGGCGATCACCTCGCCCGAGATCGCGCGGCGGCAGCAGATCGGGCTGAACAACGTGCTGCTGACGCAGCGGGTCGGCGGCGATTATGCCGACGTGGTGCCGAACGACGCGTTCCGCTCGGCCTTCATCCGCCTGCGCACCCAGCGCGGACTCTATCGCGAGGATCCGAGCGCCGTCACGTTCCTGACGCCGACCCTGTTTCGCACCGGCATTCCGCTGCCGGCGGAGGTGCCGATCGGCACCTACGAGGTCGAGATCAGACTGTTTGCGAACGGCGCGTTCATCGGCAAGACCGAGACCGCGTTCGAGATCGTCAAGGTCGGCTTCGAGCAGTTCGTCGCCACCACCGCCAGGCAGAATGGGCTGATCTATGGCCTCGTCACCGCCGCGATGGCGCTGATGACGGGATGGATGGCGTCGATCGTGTTTCGGAAGGATTAGCCGCTGTCATTCCGGGGCGCGCGCAGCGCGAGCTCCGGTGCGCAATTGCGCACCTGAGAATCCATTCATCCGCGGAGTTGGTGCCCGATGGATTCCGGGCTCGAGGCTTCGCCTCGCCCCGGAATGACAGCTTCTAGGCGGCCGCCTTCGCCGGCCGCGTCACCAGATAGATGCCGAGCGCGACTGGAATGATCCCGAGCAGATCGCGCGCCTCGACGTGCTCGCCGAGCACGAGATACGCGAACAGCATGCCGAGCGGCGGCATCAGGAAATGATAGGCGCTGGCGGCGGTGGCGCCGCACACTTTCAGGAGATGAAACCAGAGCCAATAGGCGAGGATGGAGCCCCCCAGCACGAGGAAGGCGAAGGCGCCGAGCAGGCTCGGCGTGACATCGATCGCATGCACGTCGGCGAAGGTGAACGCGACCGGCGTCAGCACGATGCCGGCGGCAAGGTTCTGCACGCCGTTGCCGATCCACAAGGATCCCTTCGGCGCGAGCAGCTTGAACAGGATGGTGCCGGCAACGAGCGAGGCGAGCGAAGCCAGCGTGAAGACGATGCCATGCAGGGAATCCGTGCCGACCGACAGGCGATGCCAGACGATCAGGGTCACGCCGGTGATGCCGAGCAGCAGGCCGCCGGCCTTGCGCCAGGTCATGCCTTCCCCGAGCAGCAGGGCAGCGAGCGCCGCGGTGAAGACCGGATTGGCCGAGACGATCAGGCCGCCGAGGCCGGCGGAGACCGATTGCAGGCCGGTGTAGCCGAGCCCGAGATAGAGCGCGTTGTTGGCAATCCCAAGTACGGCGAAGATCGCCGCATCGCGCCAGGTTAACGACCAGCTGTCGCCGCGGATCAGCGTGGCGCCCAGGATCAAAATGCCGGCGAGCGAGAAGCGCGCGGCGAGCAGGATCAGCGGCGGGCAATGGGTGACGCCGATCTTGCCGGCGACGAAGGCGTAGCTCCAGAGCAGGCAGAACAGGCCGATGGCCAGCGGCAGCGTGTTGAAGCGGCTGCGCGGAACGGGAATCGAGGGGGCGAGCGACATGGGGGCATTCTCCTGAGCCTCGATCTAGGGAGCCCGCTTGTCATTTGGAAATTAAATGATTAACTCGCTATCAGTGGATTTTCGAATGGAGGCGGCCATGCTCGATCTCGAGCTGCTGCGCAGCTTCGTCTCGGTGGTCGAGGCCGGCGGCTTCACCCGCGCCGGCGAGCGCGTCCATCGCACGCAGTCGACCGTCAGCCAGCAGATCAAGCGGCTGGAGGACGATATCGGCCAGGTGCTGCTGCACCGCGACGGCAAGAATGTGCGCCCGACCGAGGCCGGCGAGCGGCTGCTCTCTTACGCGCGGCGTTTGCTCTCGCTCGCCGAGGAGGCGCGCGACGTGCTGCGCCAGCCGGACGGCGAAGGCGCGATCCGGCTCGGCATCCCCGAAGATTTCGCGGCGTACCGGCTGACCAAATTACTGGGCGCGTTCTCGCGCTCGCATCCGGGCCTGCGGCTCGACGTGCGCGCCGACCAGAGCAAGCATCTGGCGCGCGATCTCGAACGCGGCGAGCTAGACGTAGCGCTATTCAAGCGTGCGGCCGGCGAGAAAGGCGCCATCGCGGTTTGGCCGGAGCGCGTGCACTGGGTCACCAGCAAGGGCCATCCGGTCGATGTCCATGCCGCATCCGTGCCGCTGATCGGTTTTCCGACCGGCTGCCTCTATCGTGCCGGCGCCATCCACGCGCTGGAAAGCGTCGGCCGCGCCTGGCACATGGCCTATTCCTCGTCGAGCCTCTCCGGCATCCAGGCCGCGGTCGCCGCCGGCATGGGCCTCAGCATCTTGTCGGAAATGTCGATCCAGTCCGACCACCGCGTGCTGACGGCGAAAGACGGTTTTGCGCCGATCAACAAGACCGAGGTCGCACTGATGGCCTCGCCCGATGCGAGCCCGGCAACGCTGCGGCTTGCGGATCGTCTTGCCGAGTTTTGCGATGCGGTGCAGGCCAAAGCGGCTTGAAGGCGGCCCAGATTCGCGAGCGTTGCGGCCCGCCTCTCAATTCACCGCGGACATCAGCCTGTCGCCGCACGCATTCGCGTAAAACTTGCCGCCGCATTGGCGCTTGATGGCGGCGCAGCGGGCCGCGGGCGAGGCATTCTGCGGGACCGTGAAACCGCAGGTCAGGCCGTCGGCGCTGCGACCGGGCTTGCCGGCGGCAAACGCGGCACTGAGGGTGCTGATGCAGACGACGAGCAGGGCAGCCGCGGCGATTTCGATCAGCAGTCGCGTCAGCAGTCTCATGGGAATGTTCTCCACACTGATGGCTGAATTGATCCGCAATCTAGCACTGAATCCCGGTTTCTCCGTGCTCGCCCGGGTTCCCAAATCGGCCCGTTCCTTGCATAAATTTACGCCAGCGCAGTGCAAGGCCGCATCGGCGACAGTTCCCGTGCAGGGGCAAGACGCGTAGGGTTAGTAGTGTGTTCGACCAGGAAGTGACGGCTTTGCAAGATCAATCGTTCCAGCCCAGTTTTCCCGCCCCCGGCCAGCCGATCGACGAGCTCGCGCTGGCTGAGATCAAGGGCGCGATCCTGGCGAAGCTGCGCCTTGCCATCGGCAAGGATGCGGGCATGGCGACCAGGCACGACTGGTACCAGGCCGCGGCGCTGGCGCTGCGCGACCGCGTCGTGCATCGCTGGCTCACGGCCGAGAAGCACAGCTACGACGCGGGCCGCAAGCGCGTCTATTATCTCTCACTCGAATTCCTGATCGGCCGTCTCTTCACCGATGCGCTCAACAACATGGGCCTGCTCAAGATCTTCGAGGTCGCGCTCGGCGATCTCGGTGTCTCGCTGCCAGAGCTGCGCAAATGCGAGCCGGACGCCGCGCTCGGCAATGGCGGCCTCGGGCGCCTCGCCGCCTGCTTCATGGAGAGCATGGCGACGCTGTCGATCCCCGCGATCGGCTACGGCATCCGCTATGATTACGGCCTGTTCCGCCAGATCATCAACCAGGGCTGGCAGCAGGAATATCCCGACGAATGGCTGAGCTTCGGCAATCCCTGGGAATTGCAGCGGCCCGAAGTGATCTACGACATCAATTTCGGCGGCGGCGTCGAGCATGTCGACGACAAGGGCCGCGACCGCGCGATCTGGCATCCGGGCGAGACCGTTCAGGCGATCGCCTATGACACGCCGATCGTCGGCTGGCGGGGCCAGCACGTCAACGCGCTGCGCCTGTGGTCGGCGCGTTCGCCCGATCCGTTGAAGTTAGATGCCTTCAACAAGGGCGACTATGTCAGCGCCACCGCCGAGCAGTCGCGCGCGGAAGCGATCTGCAAATTCCTCTATCCGAACGACGAGAGCCCGGCAGGCCGCGAGCTGCGCCTGCGCCAGGAATATTTCTTCGTCTCGGCCTCGCTCCAGGATCTCGTCAAGCGACACCTTGCGTCCGACGGCCAGCTGCGCAGCCTGTCGTCCAAGGTCGCGGTGCAGCTCAACGACACCCATCCGAGCCTCGCCGTCACCGAGCTGATGCGGATCCTCGTCGATCTGCACAATTTCCGCTGGGACGAGGCCTGGAAGATCACGGTCGCCACCCTCTCCTACACCAACCACACGCTGCTGCCCGAGGCGCTGGAGACCTGGCCGGTCGAGCTGTTCGAGCGGCTGCTGCCGCGGCATCTCGAGATCATCTACCGCATCAACGTGCAGCATCTGGCGCTGGCCGAAGCGCGCTGCCCCGGCGACATCGACTTCCGCGCCTCGGTCTCGCTGATCGACGAGAAGAGCGGGCGCCGCGTGCGCATGGGCCAGCTCGCCTTCGTCGGCTCGCACCGCATCAACGGCGTCTCGGGCATGCATTCGGACCTGATGCGCGAGACCGTGTTCCACGACCTCAACCATCTCTATCCCGGCCGCATCACCAACAAGACCAACGGCATCACCTTCCGCCGATGGCTGATGCTGGCGAACCCGAAGCTGACCGATCTGTTGCGCGAGACCTGCGGCGAGGCGGTGCTCGACGATCCGACCCAGCTCTCGCTGATCGAAGCGCGCGCCAGCGACGTCGAATTCCAGAAGAAGTTCCGCAGCGTCAAGCTTCACAACAAGACCGCGCTGGCGCGCCTGATCGGCGAACGGCTCGGCATCAAGGTCGACCCGACCGCGCTGTTCGACGTGCAGATCAAGCGCATCCACGAATACAAGCGCCAGCTCCTCAATGTCATCGAGACCGTCGCGCTGTACCAGGCGATCAAGGACGATCCAACCGGCAATTGGGTGCCGCGGGTGAAGATCTTCGCCGGCAAGGCTGCCGCGAGCTACCGCTACGCAAAACTGATCATCAAGCTGATCAACGACGTCGCGGAGGTCGTGAACAACGACCCCACGATCGGCGGCAAGCTCAAGGTGGTGTTCCTGCCCGATTACAATGTCAGCCTCGCCGAAGTGATCATTCCCGCGGCCGACCTGTCCGAGCAGATCTCGACCGCGGGCATGGAAGCGTCCGGCACCGGCAACATGAAGCTGGCGCTGAACGGCGCCATCACCATCGGCACGCTCGACGGCGCCAATATCGAGATCCGCGACCATGTCGGCGCCGAGAACATCGCGATCTTCGGCATGGAGGCCGGCGACGTGATGATCCGGCGCAAGCAGGGGCTGGACGCCTCCGACCTGATCCTCAATTCGCCGAAGCTGCAGCGCGCCATCAATGCGATCGGCACCGGCGAGTTCTCGCCCGGCGACCCCGGACGTTTCGAGTCGATCGCGCACGCGCTGCGCTATCTCGACCATTACATGGTCAGCGCCGATTTCGATTCCTATTACGAGGCGCAGCGCAGCGTCGATGCGCGCTGGCTGGTCTCGCCGGCCTGGACCCGCGCCTCCATCCTCAACGTCGCGCGCATGGCCTGGTTCTCCTCCGACCGCACCATCCGCGAATACGCCGAGGAGATCTGGAACGTGCCGGTCAATCCGACCACGCCGCTGCTGCCGAACCTGCGCGACGCCGCGGGCTGATTTTTCCGCGGCGTGGAAGCGCGGTTACTCGATACGTAATTGCGCATCCGGGCAATGGCTGTGATATGACGACCGTCATTCCGGGGCGGCTCGCAGAGCCGAACCCGGAATCTCGAGCTTCCGGGTTCGATGCTCTGGGCCGCGCTACGCGGTCCCGTCGCATCGCTCCGGAATGACAGACGGAAACACACATGCACGCCAAGCTCCCGCACCCCTTCGACGACGCCACCCGCGTCACCGCCGGCGACTCCAGCTGGCAGGGGCACACCAGCGACGATTATTGGGCCTTCGTCGGCCCGTTCGGCGGCGCCACCGCCGCGACCATTTTGCGCGCGCTGATCGACCATCCGGAACGCGCCGGCGATCCGCTCGCCCTCACGGTCAATTATTGCGCGCCGATCGCCAAGGGGCCGTTCGATCTCGACGTGCGGCTGGTGAAGGCCAACCGCTCCAGCCAGCACTGGAGCGTCGAGCTCAGCCAAGGCGGCGGCGAGGTCGCAACGCTCGCCACCGCGGTGTTCGCCGAGCGCCGGCCGTCCTGGGAGCACCGGGTGGCGCAATATCCCGATGCAAAGCCGTTCGAAGCGACGCTGCCGTTCCCGAAGATCGCGGCGTCCTGGGCCAACCAGTACGAGTTTCGCTTCGTCGAGGGCGAGATGCGGATCGGCCCGCAGCAGGCCGAGCCCGCCAGCACCTATTCGAAGATCTGGATCAGCGACCGCACGCCGCGCAAGCTCGACATGCTGTCGCTGATGTCGATGTCGGACGCCTTCTTCGGCCGCATCTTCCACGCTCGGCGCGAGCTGGTGCCGTTCGGCACGGTGTCGCTGACGACCTATTTCCACACCGACAGCGACGAGCTCGCGGCTGAGGACATCACGCGCGTGCTGGCCACCGCCGATTCGAAGATCATGCACAAGAGCTACGCCGACCAGAACGCCGAGCTGTGGTCGCCGAACGGAAGGCTGCTCGCGACCTCGACACAGATCGCGTATTTCAAGGCGTGAGCTCTCGCCACCCCTCGTCCCGTTCTTGCCGGGGTTCCTAACCCGCCATTCGCGGCCTCAGGCTCTGATAAAACGCCGTCTCGAAATTCATGTAACCGATGAACGACGTTGGATCGCCGAACGGAAGAATCTGCGTGGCCCAGAACCCGCCGAACCCGTTCTGCCGGTCGATCCAATAGAACAGATTGGCAAGGCCCGCCCAGCCGAGGGCGCCGGCGGGACGCCCGGTGGGTGCTTCCTGGTCGTTGATCATGAATGAGAGCGCCCAGGACTTTGACTGGCCCGGGAAGAACTCGGCATCATTGCACAGCGCCGGGATGACGCCGGTGATCGGTGTCACCTTCTTGTCTCCGAGATGATTCTTCTCCGCCATGCGCACGGTCTCCGCCTTCAGCACGCGGCCATGCTCGCCGGCACCGTCATTCAACCACATCCGGATGAAACGCATGTAGTCGCCGACCGTGCCGTAAAGGCCGTGGCCACCCATATGCACTTCAGGCTTGGCGGGGAGCTCGAAATCCATCGGCGTCAACGAGCCGTCGGCGCCGCGCGCGTGGATCCCCGCCAGTTTGCTGCGCATGGCGTCGGTCAGCTCGAAGGTCATGCTCTTGATTCCGAGCGGCTCGAAGATGCGCGTATTGAAAACCTCTCCAAGCCGGCGCCCGGCGATGGCCTCGACGATTTGGCCGCACCAGTCGAGATTGGTGCCGTAGTCCCAACGCTCGCCCGGATCGAACAGCAGCGGCGTCATCAGGCAGGCTTTGGAAGCGGTGATGACGCTGGGCTGGCCCTTCTCCTCGGCCAGGCGGTTGTAGGTGTGGTTGATGAAGTCGTAGCTGAGACCGGCGGTATGCGTCATCAGCATCCGCGTGGTGATGTCCCGCTTGGGCGCCCGCAGCATCGGCCCACCCGCGGCATCGAAGCCCTCGATGACCTGGAGCTTGCCGATGTCCGGAGCGTAGCGCTTGGCCGGTGCGTCGAGATCGAGCTTGCCCTCTTCGACGAGTTGCAGCACGGCCGTGCCGGTGACCGCCTTGGTCGTGGAGAAGATGGCGAAGATGCTGTCGGTCGTCATCTCGGCCGGCTGGTCGACACGCCGTTTCCCCGCTGCGCCTTCGTAGATGTTGCGATCGCGGTTCGTCACCATCGCGACGACGCCGGGCACACGCGGCGTGGATGTGACGACGCCGCCGAGAACGGCGTCTGCGGCGGCACCGAAATTCGTGCTCATTTTTGTCCTCCCGTTTGTATTGGATGAATTCCGTCGATGCCGCGCCTCGCGAGCACTCAATTCATGGTAAAACCCTGGTAGCCGCTGGCAGCGACCTCGTTGCATTTCTGCCGATAGGCGCCGACGCCCCCGCAATAGGACAGAACGCGGCGCGGTTTGCCTTCGACGTTCGAGCCCAGGTACCAGGAATTGGTCTTCGCGATCAGCGTCGCATTGGCGATCTCATCGTGATGCGCCACCCATCCGTCTTCGGCATCCTTGGTCGGCTCAACCACCTTCAGGTTCTTCGTACGCACGAACCTGATGCAATCGTCGATCCATTCGACCTGCTGCTGGAGACAGGTGGTCATGTTGCAGAGCGCAGCCGACGGAGCCAGCGGCACCGCAGTCGTGAACAGGTTCGGATAGCCGTGAACCTGCAGGCCCATCGTGGTGCGGATATCCTTGCTCCAATCCTCCTTCAGCGACCGCCCACCGCGGCCCCTGATATCGATGCGCGTCAACGCGCCGGTTCCGGCGTCGAATCCAGTCGCCAGAACGATGACGTCGAGCTCGTGGATCGTCCCGTCCGCGGTCTGGATACCCGTGGGTGTCACGCGTTCGATCGGATTGGCCTTGACGCTGACGATCTCGACATTGGGGCGATGGAAGGCTTCGAGGAAGTTCTGCTCCAGTGGCACCCGATGCGTCCCGAAACCGTAGTCGGCCGGAATCAAGGCATCGCACAGCTTTGGATCCTTCAGTCGCTCGCGCATCTTCTCGCGCACGAAGCCCGAGATTTCGGCGTTGACCTCGGCGTCGAAGAACAACTCGGCGAAGGACGATATCCAAAGCTTCAGGGAGCCGTCGTTCCAGCAATCCTCGATCACCTCCCGGCGCCGCTCCGGCGTCAGGCCGGCCCAGGCGTGCTCGAAATCATATTCGAATCCGGTGAAGGTATGCGGCAGGCGCTCCGTGAGATGCTGGAATTTCGACTTGTAGGCCTCCGCATCTTCCTCGCTGTACTTGGGATTCTTCATCGGAATCATGTATTGCGGCGTGCGAACAAAGACTTTCAGATGACCGACCTCGCCGGCGATCGTCTGGATGACCTGGATGCCGGTTGCGCCGTTGCCGATAACGCCGACGCGCTTGCCGCCGAATTCGACCGGCTCCTTGGGCCAGCGCGCCGTGTGGAACAGCTGCCCCTTGAACGTCTCCTGTCCCGGAAACGATACGTGCGGGGCGGAGAGCATGCCGCAACAGGTGATCAGAAACTGGGTGTCGATCACGTCACCCCTGTCGGTCGTGACCAGCCAGCGCTGTGTGGCTTCGTTGAAATGGGCGCTTTTGACGATCGTCCCGAACTGGATGTCCTTGCGCAGATCGAGGCGGTCGGCGATGTAGTTGAGCCAGCGCTCGATTTCCGGCTGGCCGGGGAATTTCTCGCTCCAGCTCCATCCCTTGTAGAGCTCCTCGGAGAACAGGTACTGGTAGATGTGGCTCTCTGAATCGAAGCGGGCGCCGGGATAGCGATTCCAATACCAGGTGCCGCCCACGCCTGCGCCCGCGTCAATGGCCCTGACGTTCAATCCCTGTTCGCGCAAACGGTAGAGCTGATAGAGCCCGGCGACGCCGGCTCCAACAACCACCGCGTCGAATTTCGCCGTTACATGCGCGCCATTGCTTCCATTGGGTTTGGTCGCCGTTTCTGCCATTTTTCCCTCCTAGCTCTTCCCAGAGCGCGCGGCCTTCCTCACCCGTCGTGTGATCGGATGGCCGTGCATCGCGTCATTTGTCGGTCCCGCGAGCGCTTGCGGCTTTTCACCGTTCTTCCGCACTTGCCCGGAACGCGAGGGAGGCTATGAGGCGGGCTGCGTTCCCGGCTTGAACAAAACCGACAATCCTTTGAATGAAGCCGGAGGCCGGCGCCGACCTCGCCCGAGCTCGCTTGGCAAATGGCAAATCCGGCCTATGCTGCTGCCTTGCCGATCGGCCAATGAGAACAACAAGCAGTCGACCCGCCAAAACTCCAGGGAGGAGGCTCGCGCGATGGGGCAGTTCATCACGGTCGAGGAGCTGCCACGCTATGCTCCCGGCGAAATGATGCTGGACAGTTCGGCGGTGGGAAAAGCCGATTTTCGGCTGCGCGTGTTCCGCTATGCGCCATCCGATATCTGGGTGCCGCCGTCCGATAACTTTCTGATCGTAATTTATCGCGAAGGCACCACGGCGATGAAACGCCGCGTGACCGGATCCTGGAAGCAGGATCATGTCGGCCGCGGCGTCACGACGCTGCTGACGCGCGCGGAAGCTTCGAACTGGCGATGGTGCCATGACCTCGAAGTCAGTCATTTCTACATCTCGCCTAGTCTCATGGCGAAGACCGCAAGCGAGGCTTTTGACCGGGATACCGAAAGCGTCGAGCTTCATGATCTGCTCAGGATCGAGGATCCGGTCCTGGCCTGGATTGCTGACCAGATGGTGCAGGAGGTTTCCGCAGGAGGTCCGGGCGGCCGGCTCTGCTACGACGCCATGGCACTTCAGGCGAGCGTCCACATCCTGCGAAAATATGCCTCAGTGCAGTTCAAGCTGCCCTGTGCGCAAGGGCGCTTCAGGCCGGCGCATGCGCGGATGATCGAGGACTATATCGAGCAGAACATCTTCCGGAATATCACGCTCGACGAACTGGCCAACATCTGCAACTGCACGCCGGTGCAGTTCACCCGCAAGTTTCAGGTGCATTATGGCATGCGCCCGCACGCCTACGTCCTCACCCGCAAGGTGAAGCGCGCCTGCGAACATCTGCGCAAGGACCGGCTTGCACTGAAGGAGATCGCCCTGTTGAGCGGATTCTCCGACCAGAGCCATCTCAACCGGATCTTTCGCAGGCATATGAGTGCGACTCCCGCAGAATATCGCAAGCAATGCACAGGCTAGGCAGCCTGACGATGCTCAGGCCGCAAAAGAAAGGGCGGCTGATCAAGCCGCCCTTTCACGTCAATCACATCTTGCGAGAACTTACTCCGCCGCGAGCTTCACGTCCGGCGCGGCGGCGCGCACCTCGGCGTCCACCTGGGCTTCGAACTTGGCAAAGTTCTTCTGGAACATGCCGACCAGCGCGCGGGCGGTCTTGTCGAACTCGTCCTTGTCCTTCCAGGTGTTGACCGGGTTGAGGATCTCGGCCGGCACGCCGGGCAGCGCGGTCGGGACCGCGAAGCCGAAGTACTTGTCGGTGCGGAATTCGACGTTGCGAAGCGACCCGTCGAGCGCGGCGGTGAGCAGCGCACGCGTCACCTTGATCGGCATGCGCGAGCCGACACCATACTTGCCGCCGGTCCAGCCCGTATTGACCAGCCAGCAATCGACATTGTGCTGGGCGATGAGGTCGCGCAGCATGTTGCCGTAGACGCTGGGGTCGAGCGGCAGGAAGGGCGAGCCGAAGCAGGTCGAGAACTCCGGCTGCGGCTCGTTGCCGAGACCGCGCTCGGTGCCCGCGACCTTGGCGGTGTAGCCGGACAGGAAGTGATACATCGCCTGCGCCGGCGAGAGCTTGGCGATCGGCGGCAACACGCCGAAGGCGTCGGCGGCGAGCATCACCACGTTCTTCGGCTGCGGCGCGCGGCCGGTGCGCGAGGCGTTCGGGATGAAGTCGAGCGGATAGGCCGAGCGCGTGTTCTCGGTCTTGGAGCCGTCGTCGAAATCCACCACGCGGGTGTCTTCGTCGAGCACGCAGTTCTCGAGCACCGCGCCGAAGCGGGTCGAGGCCGCGAAGATCTCGGGCTCGGCTTCCTGCGACAGCTTGATGCACTTGGCGTAGCAGCCGCCTTCGAAGTTGAAGACGCCGTTCGGGCCCCAGCCGTGCTCGTCGTCGCCGATCAGCGTGCGGTTGGGATCCGCCGACAGCGTGGTCTTGCCGGTGCCGGACAGGCCGAAGAAGATCGCCGCGTCGCCCTTGGCGCCGACATTGGCCGAGCAATGCATCGGCATCACGCCGCGCTCGGGCAGATAATAGTTCAGCGTGGTGAAGACCGACTTCTTCATCTCGCCGGCATAATAAGACCCGCCGATCAGGACGATCTTGCGGGCGAAATCGATCGCGACGACGTTCTCCGACTTGCAGCCGTGACGTTTGGGATCGGCGCGGAAGCTCGGCATGTCGATGATGGTGAGCTCCGGCACGAAGGTCGGCAGCTCGATCGCCTCGGGGCGAATCAGCAGCGTGCGGATGAACAGCGAGTGCCAGGCGAGCTCGGTGAAGACGCGCGTCTTGATCCGGTAGGCCGGGTCGGCACCACCATAGAGATCCTGCGCGAACAGCTTCTTGCCTTCGGCGTGCTTGAGGAAGTCCTGATAGAGCGTCTCGAACTGCTCTGCGGTGATCGACTGGTTGCCGGCCCACCACATCTTCTTGTCGGTGGTGGCGTCACGCACCGTGAACTTGTCCTTCGGGCTGCGCCCGGTGAACTCGCCGGTGTCGGCGCAGAGTGCGCCGTCAGCGGACAGCACCGCCTCGCCCGCAGTGAGCGAGTATTGATAGAGTTGCGGCGCACCGAGGTTCCAGTGAACCTGCTTGAGATTCTTTAAACCGAACTTGTCGGCGCCGAAGGCACCGTTGCGCACGCCCGTCTCTTGCACGAAAAATCCTCCTAGAACCCGCGACATTCAGCGCGACCAGAACTTCAGCACCATCGCGGTCACCGTGATTTATAGGCCAACCGGCCTCGGCTGGGCGACCTAATAATGATGAACGCTGGCGTTGCCAAGCTGATCCCGCAGGATTTGGTTTATTCAAGGACCGCGCCAAACGTCGCGCATGTCAGCTCTGAGCAGCTGCATCAAAAAATCACGAATGATCGCGCAACCAAATGCGGAATTCGGCGTTGATGATGGTTTTTGCGACGCACAATTCCGGCTGCCGGCTTATCGTACCTCGCCTTCGCCAATGAGCGCGAACGGTCCCCACATCGCCGGGTAGGCGTTGCGCGGTGACGAGGTGTCGTCGACAAACGTTAACATCGCGCGGCGCAAGGCTTCGGCGCGACCGATTTTCGGTTCGTTCTTCAGCAACTCGAACGTCGATGTGGTGAGGCGGGTGGCGGCTTCCGAATCCACGGCCCAATGCGAGACCAGAAGCGCACGGGCACCGGCATAGAAGAAAGAGCGCGCCAATCCCGACAGCGCTTCGGCCCCGGGCTTGTCGCCGGCGATGGTGTTGCAGGCGGACAGAACCACCCAATCGGCGTTGAGCTTGAGCTGGGCCACTTCGCTCGCGGTCAGAAGGCCGTCGTCGAGCTCAGACGGCTGATCGGGAATGGACAATGCAAGCGAGGGCTCGCCCAGTCCCTTGACGTCGCCGGCAACGAGGCCGTGGGTGGCAAAATAGATGATGCCGTATTGGGCAAGCGCTGCACGCTTCAGCGTCGTTTCACTGGCATCGCGTCCGAGATGGATGTCGGCATCATTGGCGCCGACGTCCCTTGCCACCGCGTTCAGCTCGTCGGCGGTATCGGGCAGTTGCGGCAACGCCTGCGCCAGCCGCGCGCGATCGACCCCGGCGCCGCGCCAGAAATCGGTATAGGCAATCGTCGCAATGCTGCGCGCCGCGACCTTGCCGCCTGCGGCGCGACGGTCGGCGGGCCCTTCGGCTGCGGGATTGAAGACGGGATCGCCGAAGCCGGTCATCGGCTTTGCGCCCTGATCCCTGCGCGCGAAGGCACGCAGCGATTTCAGGCTGATCACCGACGGCAGCACCGAGACGGCCTGACGCCTGAGCAGCCAGGCGGCGTCGCGATAGCCGTCGAGCCTGTCCGGAATCGCAGCCTGCGGCTTCTCGGTGACCAGCAGATGGAACGGCAATGCGGTCAGCGCCGCCGATGGCACGACCAGCAGATTGCGCTTGTCCTTCGTCAACGCCTCGACCGGGCCGAGCAGCGCGACATAGAGCTCGTTGGCGAGCGCGAGATCGAACAGGCCCGATTTGCCGGAGGCATCGCGCGCCTTGCCGACATCCAGCCCCCTGCGGAAGGCCGAGACTTTCCGCGCCATTGCGTCCGCGCCGAGCGAGATCTCCTTCCAGTCGGCGCCATCGCGCGTGATCGCGATGACGTAGCTCCGCTTGTCGACGACGGAATAGATCACCATCGCCTCATCGGCCGACAGCAGCGGCTGGATGTCCTTCACCGCCAGCGGCAGCGGGTTGGAGAGCGAGGCGTAGTCGGGAAACTCGAGCGTGAGCGACTTTTGCAGCCCCGCGCGTTCGCTTGCAATCGCAACGATCCGCGCGCGGCTGCGCTGCTCGGCCGTGACGTCCCGCTGCGCCGATTGCTTCGACACCGCGGTGATGATCGCCTTGTCGAGCGCCTCGGCCTCGGCCGCGAGATCCTGATCCCGACGCACCAGCTCGGCGAGCCGATCGCTGCCGGCGGCCAATCGCACCGCGAGCTTGTTCACGGCAGAGGCGGCGGAAGATTGCGTGCCGCGCTGGATCGCGCCGAGCGCGTCATCGAGCGCCTTGTCGCTCGCCAGGAGCGTTTGCTGGCGCGCAGCGAACAGAACCGGCAGCACGGTGCGCAGCTGCGCGCGGTTGGCGGCAAGCGTCTTCTGCGCAAACGGCAAGGCCTCGGCGTTGCGGCCCGACACCTGAAGGAAATAAGCGAGATTGCTGGTCGAAGTCACGACATCGGGATGATCCACCCCGAGCGCCCGCTCGCGGATGGCAAGCGCGCGGCGATAGAGCGGCTCGGCCTCGGCATAGCGCTGCTGGTGCTCGTAGAGCCCGGCGAGATTGTTGAGCGAGCGCGCCACGTCGGGATGATCCGGGCCCAGCACCTTTTCGCGGATCGCGAGCGAGCGCTTGATCGGCGCTTCGGCATCGGCATCGCGGTTGAGGTCGCGATCGACCTGGCCGAGATTGTTCAGGACGGTGGCAACCGCGGGATGCTCGGGCCCGGCGGCCTTCTGATAGATCGCGAGGGCCCGCTGAAACAGCGGCTCGGCGTCGGCAAAATGCTCCTGCTTCACGTAGAGCGTGGCGAGATTGTTGAGGGCCTGGCCGACATCGGGATGCTCGCGCGACAGCGCCTTTTCGCGAACGGCCAGCGCACGCTTGAACAGCGGTTCGGCTTCGGTGAAGCGGCTCTGCCGCTGATAGAGCGCGGCGAGATTGTTCAGGAGCGGCGCAATCTCGACGCTGCCCTGACCGGTCCCCTTCTCCATCAGCGCGATGGCGCGTTTGTAGAGCGGCTCGGCCTGATCGTCGTGGCCCTGGTCGGCGTGAATCTGCCCGAGATTGTTGAGCGCCGCGGCGAGGTCGCGGTTGTTGCTGGTCTTCTCGAGCGAGGCCACCATGGCCTGCGCCAGCGGCAGCGCCTCCGAATATTTGCCGGCGCTCCGGAGCGCATTGATGCGCCCGCTCTGCGCCGACAGATCGCTCTTCTGGGCAAGGCCGGGCGTGGCAAGCGACGTGGTGATCGCCAGCGCCAGACCCGCAGCCAATGCCAAACGACGACGCGCCATGAACCCTCTCGCTGCGAGCCTTAAGACCTGACCGTCTTGGGTCGCAGCGATGGGTCGCGGCGTTCAAATTGTTGCGTTCTAGTCCATCTTCATGCGCGCTTCGCCAGCAAGGCGGACCAGCATCTTGCGCAGCGACGTGCCGTCCGTCACCCGCTCCGGGAAGTCCAGCCGCAGCGCGGTCTGGCCGTCCTGCATATCGAGGCCTTCCGGATCGCAGCCGGTGCAGCGCCAGTCCCCCGCGGCAGCGCCAAGGAGCTTTGTCGCATAGAGGCCCATGGCGTCGCGATGATCGGCATTCATATGCGCGACCGCCCCCTCCTCCGCTGCCAGCAGATCTTCGGCGCCGGAGAGGTCCGTGAGGAACTGGGCGGGCTTGAGATCGACGATCCGGCCGAAGCCGGCGACCAGATGAGTTCCCGTGGGGCGGATCCGGAAAAAAGAGAAATCCTTAAAGGAAACAAAGCCTTCCGCCGACGGATGCGCATTGAGATAACGTCGCTGGAGCAAATCCCTCGCGGCATCAGCCTGCTCCGCCCGGCCGGACAGCATGATCCGGGCGCCTTCCAGCGGATCGCCCGCCGCCCGCTCGTCCAGCATCAGGGAGACCCTGCTGTCGGCGAGAAGGTTCCTTGTATGCACGGCGAGGCCCGAGATCAGCAGGATGGGGGAACCGTCGGGATGGCTGGCCAGATTGACCAGGGAACAATAGGGGTCGCCGCTGCCGGCCATGAGAGTTGCCAGCGCCCCCTGCCGCGATCGCCGCAGCAGGGATTTGGCGAGCTTTGCGGGGTCGAAATCAGGGGTCGGTTGCATCGGCTTTCTCGGCTCAGGTGGTTGCAAGGGAGGCCTTTTTTCGGGTAAACGGGGGCCTGGTTATGGGTCGACATGCGGCGAATCTGCCGCGTTTCGTGGAACTTGGTCACACTTCAGCCCAGCTTGCATTGCTCGGTGACAAGGTTCGAACGCCGACATCGGCACCCATGTATGCGGCGCATCAGTGGATTGCTCGCCGTTTCAAGCCACGACCCAAACGGAAAGCAGAAAGCAGAGGCTCATGCCCACAATCGCTTTGGTCGACGACGACCGCAACATTCTCACATCCGTCTCGATCGCGCTGGAAGCCGAAGGCTACCGCATCATGACCTACACCGACGGCGCTTCCGCGCTTGACGGTTTCCGCACCACCCAGCCCGATCTCGCCATCCTCGACATCAAGATGCCGCGCATGGACGGCATGGAGACGCTGCGCCGGCTCAGGCAGAAGTCCGACCTGCCGGTGATCTTCCTGACCTCCAAGGACGAGGAGATCGACGAGCTGTTCGGCCTCAAGATGGGCGCCGACGATTTCATCCGCAAACCGTTCTCGCAGCGTCTCCTGGTCGAGCGCGTCAAGGCGGTGCTGCGCCGCTCGGCGCCGAAGGACCCGACCGTCGCGCCGAAGGAGAACGACGCCAAGGCGCTCGACCGCGGCCTGCTGCGCATGGATCCGGAACGGCATACCTGCACCTGGAAGAACGAGCCGGTGACGCTGACCGTCACGGAATTCCTGATCCTGCAGGCGCTCGCGACCCGGCCCGGCGTGGTGAAGAGCCGCAACGCGCTGATGGACGCGGCCTATGACGACCAGGTCTATGTCGACGACCGCACCATCGACAGCCACATCAAGCGGCTGCGCAAGAAGTTCAAGGTGGTCGACAACGAGTTCGAGATGATCGAGACGCTGTACGGCGTCGGCTACCGCTTCAAGGAAGCCTGAGGCGCGAGGCGCCTTCACGAAAGACTGAGAGCATCGCCGGTTCTGATTTCATCGGGACCGGGATGGCTCTAGGATGCGGGGACCATTGCCACGAGCTGTCCTAACGCGGGCGTAAGCATTGCTTGACCGAACGCAGCCTGACGAGAACCAGAGCGCCGGGGAGATCACATCCGACGGCGTTCCGGAGCAATTTGCCGAAGACAAGCCGCAGGGCTTCCGACCGCTGAACTGGCTCAAGCGCGCCGGGCAATTCTTCTTCGCGCTGTCCTTCTCCAGCCTGACCCGCCGCATCGTCTCGCTCAATCTCGCCGGCCTCGTCGCGCTGGTGGCGAGCATCCTGTATCTGTCGCAATTCCGCGCCGGACTGATCGACGCGCGGGCGCAGAGCCTCCTGGTGCAGGCCGAGATCATCGCCGGCGCGATCGCGGCCTCCGCCACGGTGCAGACCAACGCCATCACCATCGATCCCGACCGGCTGCTCGACCTCAAGCCGGGCGAGACCTATGGCGGCTCGGACGAGTACTCGCCGCTGGACTTCCCGATCAATCCGGAGCGCGTGGCGCCGGTGCTGCGCACGCTGATCTCGCCGACCAAGACGCGCGCCCGCATCTACGATCCGAACGGCAGCCTGCTGCTCGACAGCCGCAACCTCGAAAACGTGCTGCGCCTCGACCTGCCGCCGCCGGCGGAGAAGCCCGGCTTCGTCGAGCGCGGCATGGTCGCGGTGCGCACCTGGCTGAACCGCGGCGACTTGCCGCTCTATCGCGAGCTCGGCCCCGAGAACGGCAACGGCTATGCCGAGGTGGGCGATGCGCTCCAGGGCCAGAAACGCTCGATGGTGCGGGTCAATGCCCGCGGCGAGGTGATCGTCTCGGTCGCGGTCCCGGTGCTGCGCTCGCGCGCGATCCACGGCGCGCTGATGCTGTCGACGCAAGGTGACGACATCGACCAGATGGTCACTGCCGAACGCCTCGCCATCCTGAAAGTCGGCGGCGTCGCGGCCGCCGTCATGATCATGCTGTCGCTGCTGCTTGCGAGCACGATCGCCGGGCCCGTGCGCCGGCTTGCCGACAGCGCCGAGCGCGTCCGCCGCCGCATCAAGGCCCGCATCGAGATCCCCGATTTCACCCGCCGCCGCGACGAGATCGGTCATCTCTCCGGCGCCCTGCGCGACATGACGAGCGCGCTCTACAGCCGCATCGAGGCGATCGAGATGTTCGCCGCCGACGTCGCCCACGAATTGAAGAACCCGCTGACCTCGCTGCGCTCGGCGGTCGAGACACTGCCGCTGGCGCGCAACGAGAACAGCCGTGCGCGCCTGCTCGAGGTGATCGAGCACGACGTCAAGCGGCTCGACCGCCTGATCTCCGACATCTCCGACGCCAGCCGCCTCGATGCCGAATTGCAGCGCCAGGACGCGATCCCGGTCGATTTGCGCCGCCTGCTGACGACGCTGGTGTCCGTCGCCAACGAGACCAAGCTCGGCCACGACGTCGCGGTCGAGACGCGCTTCGAGGGCCGCAGCCCGACCGACACCTTCGCCGTGTCCGGCCACGATTCACGGCTCGGACAAGTGGTCTCCAACCTGCTGTCCAACGCGCAGTCGTTCTCCGAACCCGGCAGCAAGGTGCGCCTCACCTGCCGCCGCGCGCGCTCCGAGATCGAGATCGTGGTCGACGACGACGGCCCCGGCATTCGCGACGACGCGCTGGAACGCATCTTCGAGCGCTTCTACACCGACCGTCCGCATCAGGGTTTTGGCCAGAACTCCGGCCTCGGCCTGTCGATCTCCAAGCAGATCATCGACGCCCATGGCGGGCGCATCTGGGCCGAGAACCGCGCAGGCCCGCCGGATGAGGAGGGCGTGCCGACGGTCGCAGGCGCGCGCTTCGTGGTGAGGCTGCCGGCGCTATGAACGACGGCGGGCCCAGCGTTCACGCCTCCGCAGTCAAGGTCGGACATCGGGCGGTGCTGATCCGCGGTCCCTCGGGCTCCGGCAAGTCGCGCCTTGCCTTTGATTTGATCATGGCCGGACGCTCGGGCGTGGTCGAAAGGGCCGTTCTGGTCGGGGATGACCGTGTCCATCTGGCGACAGTCGGCGATGAAATTGAAGTCCGCCCCGCGCCGGTATTGGCTGGCCTGATCGAGATCCGGGGCCTCGGGATCCGCCACTGCGACTTCGTGGAGCATGCGACCGTCGGTCTCGTGGTCGATCTGGATGCCGCGGACGCCGAGCGCCTGCCTGCGACGGATTCGCTGAAAACCATCATTTCCGGTGTCGAAATACCGCGAATCCCTGTTGGCCGCGGATATTCACCCCTCCCACTGGTTGTCGCGGCCTTGACCACTACCAAGAGTTCATCTTCCGTTAACCCTTCAGGCGATTGTTTGAAGGGAAATGGTAACCATATGAACCCCACTATCGCGACCGAATAGACCGGCGCAGCTCCCCTCATCCATCCGTCTAGATTCAGGGAGATACGCAACATCCCCTCTTGCGCAGGGGCTCTGGATGGTCAAAGTGGCGCGTTCGTGCGGTGCACCAAAAGCGCCCGCGAGGAGTTTTCCGATGATTGGTCTAGTACTTGTGACCCACGGGCGCCTTGCCGACGAATTCAAGGCAGCGCTTGAACATGTCATGGGCCCACAAAAGCAAATCGAAGCGATCACGATCGGTGCCGAAGATGATTCCGATCTCTGCCGAAGTGACATCATCGAGGCGGTTAACCGCGTCGATTCCGGCGACGGCGTTGCGATCCTCACCGACATGTTCGGCGGCACGCCGTCGAACCTTGCAATATCCTGCATGAGCCGGCCCAAGGTCGAAGTGCTCGCGGGCATCAACCTGCCCATGCTGGTCAAGCTCGCCAAGGTGCGCGAGGAGCGTCCGCTGCCCGACGCGATCGCGATGGCCCAGGAAGCGGGACGCAAATACGTCACCATCGCCAGTCGCGTGCTCGCCGGCAAATGAGCGACGAGGCGCCACAAGCGGGGACAGGCGTGCCCGCGGGCGCGATCTCCAAGGACCTCCTGATCATCAACAAGCGCGGCCTGCATGCCCGCGCCTCCGCGAAATTCGTCCAGGCTGTCGAGCGCTTCGATGCGCAGGTCTGGGTGACGCGCGGTGGCGAGACGGTTGGCGGCACCTCGATCATGGGCCTGATGATGCTTGCCGCCGGACCGGGCACGACGATCACCGTCGCCGCCGCCGGCACGGATGCCGAAGCTGCGCTCGCGGCGATCACCGAGCTCGTTGAAAGCAAGTTCAACGAGGAAGGGGTTTAGGCCCCTCTCGCGCTACACGCTCAGTGCCGTAGGGTGGGCAAAGCGAAGCGTGCCCACGACTTTTCTGCGATTAGCGCGAGATGGTGGGCACGGCGCTTCGCGCCTTTGCCCACCCTACGAGACCGAGAACGTCGCAATCACTTCGCCGGTGGCGCGATGTAGACGTTCCAGCTCATCGCCGGGCCGGCCTTGCCGTGGGTGAAGCGGCGCGTGGTCATCACCACGCGCTCGGCGGTCGGCGCGACCTCCGAAATCCACTTCTCGAACTTGGGCAGGCGTTCGTCGGTCGCATCGAACACGCCGATGAAGCCGTATGTCTTGACGTCGTCGAGCGAGGTCAGCCCGGACGCCCAGGCCTCGTTCGGCGTGAACGGGCTGGGGTGATCGGGGCTGTAGAACACCATCGGCTGGATCGTCTCCATCGTCCCCGCAACGACCGCCCAGCGCGAGGCGAAGCGCGCGTGCCAGGCCTGGGTCAGCTCGCGCGCGAGCTCGGAGCGCGCGCCATAGGTCGCCGTGTTGCCGGCATTGGCCGTCATCTCGCGTGCGGCGATCCAGGGCGAGGCGGCGAGCGTGGCAACGCTGAGCACGAGCCAGATCGCGGCGATGTTGAACAGGCTCGCGCCCTGCACCCGCAGCGTGGGAATCGCGACCAGCGCGAGCGGCACCAGGAAGAACAGCGAGATGCCCCAATCGGTCTTCAGGTAGACGCCGAAGACCAGCGCGCCGAGCGGCGGGCCGAATGCGACGATGATCTGGATCATCCACACGTTCAGCGCCTGCAAGACATTGACGCCCGGATTGGCGCCGCGCGCCCAGGCGCGCGTGACGATGCGCAAGGGCGCGCGCAGCAGCAATGTGAACGACGGCGGCACCAGCGCCATCGCGAGCCCGGCCAGCGCCACCGGCAATGCCAGCAGCCCGAGATTATGCAGCATGTAGCCGGTGACGAGCTGATGCACCTGGCCGCTGTCCGCGAGGCTGTAGGTGTCGCCGGCATAGGTCAGCGGCACGAAATGCGCCTCGGCCAGCCAGACCACGTGCGGGATCATCGCCACGACCATCGTCGCGATCGCGACCCAGGGCGCCGGCGATACCAAGAATCTCATCCGCTCCGGATGGATCAGCGCGGCGAGCCCGATGGCGCCGATCATGGTCAGCACCCAATATTTGGTCATCAGCGCCAGCGCGCCGGCAAGGCCGAGCAGGACGCCTGACCGCCAGCTCCGCTTCTCGAACGCGTTGAGATAGGCGAGCACCAGCAGCGGCAGGGCGACGAGCTGGAGCAGATCCGGGTTGTACTTGAACCCCTTGAAATTGAAGATCGGGTAGAGCGCGACCATCACCACGACCAGGAACGCGCGCCGCGCGTCCACCACGCGCAAGGCAACCAGCCAGCAGATCACCATGCCGGCGCTGACCGTCGCCATCGCCAGCGCATAGGTCGCCCAGTCCGCCGCCGGGAACACCTTGAACCAGAGCCCGGCGACCCAGCCCGACAGCGGCGGATGCTTGCCATAGCCCCATAGGAATTTCTGGCCCCAGCCATAGGCCTCTGCGACGTCCATGTGAACGTCCTGCGCGGCCTTCAGATTGATCAGGATGAAGGTCCAGAGCACCGCATGGAGGATGGCGAGCTGGATCACCAGCCACAATCTCGCCTCGGGGCGGACCGCGCAGGCAACCAGCCAGGCCCGGAAGCGGCCAAAGCTCAGGCGGGCCTTCGTGCGCACTTCAGGGGAGGGAAGAGACGTGGTCGACATGGGCGCTTGCCTAGCGCGTTTTGGCCCATCTTGGAATCAGCTTGGCGTGAACAAAGGCCCTGAAATTACAGCAATATGGTTGCCGCACGGGGATGTGAGTGGTATCCCGCGCCCATGACGACCGTCCCCATTTCCAACATCCGCAATTTCTCCATCGTCGCCCATATCGACCATGGCAAATCGACGCTGGCCGACCGTCTGATCCAGATGACCGGCGGCCTCTCCGACCGCGAAATGGCGGGCAAGGAGCAGGTGCTCGATTCCATGGACATCGAGCGCGAGCGCGGCATCACCATCAAGGCGCAGACGGTGCGGCTTTCGTACCGCGCCAAGGACGGCAAGGATTACATCTTCAACCTGATGGACACGCCCGGCCATGTCGACTTCGCCTACGAAGTCTCGCGGTCGCTGGCGGCCTGCGAAGGTTCCCTGCTGGTGGTCGACGCCAGCCAGGGCGTCGAGGCGCAGACGCTCGCCAACGTCTACCAGGCACTCGACAACAATCACGAGATCGTCCCGGTCCTGAACAAGGTCGACCTGCCCGCGGCCGAGCCCGAGAAGATCAAGCAGCAGATCGAGGACGTCATCGGCATCGACGCCTCCGACGCGGTGATGATCTCGGCCAAGACCGGCCTCGGCGTGCCCGACGTGCTGGAAGCCATCGTCACCCGCCTGCCGCCGCCGAAGGGCGACCGGAGTGCGACCTTGAAGGCGCTGCTGGTCGACAGCTGGTACGACGTCTATCTCGGCGTCGTCGTTCTCATCCGTGTCGTCGACGGCGTCATGAAGAAGGGCAGCCGCGTGCGCATGATGGGCACGGGCGCCGCCTATGACGTCGAGCGCGTCGGCTTCTTCACGCCGAAGATGCAGCAGGTCGACGAGCTCGGCCCCGGCGAGATCGGCTTCATCACCGCCGCGATCAAGGAAGTCGCCGACACCCGCGTCGGCGACACCATCACCGACGACAGGAAGCCTGTCACCGAAATGCTGCCGGGCTTCAAGCCGGCAATCCCCGTGGTGTTCTGCGGCCTGTTCCCGGTCGACGCCGACGATTTCGAAACGCTGCGCGGCGCCATGGGCAAGCTGCGCCTCAACGACGCCAGCTTCTCGTTCGAGATGGAGACCTCGGCCGCACTCGGCTTCGGCTTCCGCTGCGGCTTCCTCGGACTTCTGCATCTCGAGATCATTCAGGAGCGGTTGTCGCGCGAGTTCGATCTCAATCTGATCGCGACCGCGCCGAGCGTCATCTACAAGATGAAGCTCACCGACGGCCAAGAGATCGAGATCCACAATCCCGTCGACATGCCCGACGTGGTCAAGATCGCCGAGATCCAGGAGCCCTGGATCGAGGCCACGATCATGACACCCGACGAATATCTCGGCAGCGTGCTGAAGCTGTGTCAGGACCGCCGCGGCTCGCAGAAGGAGCTCACTTACGTCGGCTCCCGCGCCATGGTGAAATACGATTTGCCGCTCAACGAGGTCGTGTTCGACTTCTACGACCGCCTCAAGTCGGTCTCCAAGGGCTACGCCTCGTTCGACTATCATCTCACCGACTACAAGCCGGCCGACCTCGTCAAGATGCAGATCCTCGTCAACAACGAGCCGGTCGACGCGCTCTCGATGCTGGTCCACCGCACCCGCGCGGAGGGGCGCGGCCGCGCCATGGTCGAGAAGATGAAGGAGCTGATCCCGCCGCACATGTTCCAGATCCCGATCCAGGCGGCGATCGGCGGCAAGGTGATCGCCCGCGAGACGGTGCGCGCCCTGCGCAAGGACGTCACCGCAAAATGCTACGGCGGCGACATCACGCGTAAACGAAAACTTCTGGAGAAGCAGAAGGAAGGCAAGAAGAAGATGCGGCAGTTCGGCAAGGTCGACATCCCGCAGGAAGCCTTCATTGCCGCGCTGAAGGTGGATAGCTGAGGCGGGGGTAAGCTTTCACAGTCACATCAGCCGCCGTCATGCCCGGGCTCGTCCCGGGCATTTGCGTTTTGGCCGGGACCCGGCGAAACAAAAATATCGAAAACAACCCCATGCACATTAGGCGAAGGCTTGTCTGGATTGGAGTTTTCGATTTTTAGAAATCAATTTGACCCATTGGGCAAAACAGTGGCACGATGGCATTGCGCAATTGCGCATCTGAGAATCCATCGTACAGCAGGCAACACGGAGAGATGGATTCCGGGTTCGCGCCAAGTGGCGCGCCCCGGATGACGACGGGTTACGAAAACGCGCAGCCGCCAGCCTTGCCCTCCGCCGTCTGATAGGCCACCATCCCTCCCGCGCCTCACCAACAAAACCAACAGCGCTGAGGAAACGCATGAGCAAGGCATCACGCTTCGACTATGGCTGGGTCGTGGTCGCTGCAGGCGCGCTGATGACCTGTGTGGGCTTCGGCACGATGCTGTCGCTGGCAGTGTTCCTGCAGCCGATTTCGGAAGCGATGGGCTGGTCGCGCGCCGGTGTATCGGCGGCGGCAACGCTGGATTTCCTCTGCATGGGATTTGCCGCGTTCCTGTGGGGCGCGCTGTCGGACCGGTTCGGCACGCGCATCGTGGTTCTCGCGGGAAGCGTTCTGCTGGGGCTCGGTCTCGTCACGGCGAGCCAGGCGACAAGCCTGTGGCAATTCCAGCTTTGCTTCGGCGTGCTGATCGGCATTGCCGCCGGCAGCTTCTACGCACCGATGATGGCGCTCGCGAGCGCCTGGATCGAGACAAACCGCAGCCTTGCGGTGGCGCTGGTTTCCGCCGGCATGGGCGTGTCGCCGGTGACGATCGCGCCGACTGCGAGCTGGCTGATCACGGCCTATGACTGGCGCACCGCGATGCTGGTGATCGGCATCGCTTCGTGGGCGCTGCTGATCCCGGCCTGCTTCCTGGTGCGTCCGGCGCCGGTGGCGGCGGGCGCCGCCACGGCAGACGCAACACCGGAGGTCGAGCTGACCGCGGCGCAGGCGCTGCGCACGCCGCAATTCATCGCGCTCGCGGCGGCGCATTTCGCCTGCTGCGCGGCGCATTCCGGCCCGATCTTCCACATGGTGGCCTATGCGATGGTGTGCGGCATCGCACCGCTCACGGCGGTGACGGTCTACAGCGTCGCCGGCGTCTCGGGCCTCGGCGGCCGCCTGCTGTTGGGCGCGCTGGCCGATCGCATCGGCGCGAAGCCCGTGCTTGTCGGCGGCCTGCTCGTGCAGGCGATGTGCATCGCGACCTATCTCGCAGTGGCGCAGCTCGGCGAATTCTACGCGCTCTCGGTGGTGTTCGGCCTCGCCTATGGCGGGGTGATGCCGCTGTATGCGGTGCTGGTCCGCGAATTCTTCGGCGCGCGCATCATGGGCACCGTGTTCGGCGCGGTGTCGGCCTTCGCCAGCCTCGGCATGGCGCTCGGGCCGTGGGCCGGCGGACTCGTGTTCGACAATTTCCAGCGCTACACATGGCTGCACGCCGGCTCCTTCGCGATCGGGCTCGCCGCCGTCGCGGTGGCGCTGAGCTTCCCGACGAAACGCAGGCCATCGCTCGACCTGGGCCGCGCTGCGGCCTGACACCTGCATATCGCTCTGCTCGGTAGCGTGCCGGCGCGGGCCCTCTACTCTCTTTGCGCGATCCTAGTTTCATCGGAGATCCGGTCACTTGGATGCAGCACGACGCGGTCTCCGGCAACGAGACCCGAGAGAACCTCCGCGAGGCGGTTGTTGCGGTGGCCGATCTGGACGAGAGTCGTCCGGGCCCGGCCGTTCTGGTCGACAAAAACGGCCCACTGATCGCCTCTCCGGAACAAAGCGCTTACCGGCACGGACAGGGCGTCCTGGGCGCTCCATGTCGTCACATGCACAACGACGCGGTAGTCGTGGCCAAGCGAGGCCCAATTCTCTGGCGGGTCGCTGAAATCGATGGTGACCCGGACCCGCTGTTCCTCGATACCCAGCGCCGAAACCTTCAGGAAGCCGGCGGGGTCGACACGGACCACCTTGCCCCTGATCGGCTGCCCGCCCCAGCCGTCGATCCGCACGGGCGCGCCAACCTTGATCTGCACGGCATCGATCGACAGCAGGTCAGCCACAACCTCCAGATCGAGCGGGTTGCCGATGTCGATCAACGACGTCCCGGGCAGAACCGTCGCCTCGCTGTCCTGGATGATCTTCAGCACCCGTCCGCTCGCCGGTGCGAGCACGCGGACGCAGCACATCGGCTCCGCTGACGGCGCGGCATTGGCAGGGTCCATCAGCCGCGCCGCAAGACTGGTGCGCACTGCGCGACGCATCTCGATCTGAGCCTTCGCACTAGCCAGGGCGGCTTCGTTGGTGGCGACCTCGAATTTCGCCTTGTCGAAGGCCTGAGCCGAGGTGGATTGCGTCCGCAGCAGCGTCTGCGCCCGCTGGAACTCGGTCCGGGAGAAGTCCAGCGCGGCCTCGATCCGCTTCACTTCGGCCTCCTGCTGCTGAATGGCCGCATCGGCAGCCAGCACTTCGGCCTGAAGCTGGTCGCGCGAGCGCACGTCGATGAATCCCGGCAGCGTCGGCTGCATGAGAGCGACGACGGTCTGGTTGGCGGTCACCTCGTCGCCGACGTGAAGCGAAGGTCCCTGCTCGCCGAGCGGATGCGAAATCCTGAGGACCTTTCCAGCGATGGGCGCCGAGACCGTGTAGACGTGGCGAACATGCGTCTTGCCGTCATCGTCCGCGGTAACTTCGATCGGACCCTTGGCCAGGGTTGCGAGATCGACCAGAACCGGGCGCGGCCAAGCAAACCAGGCCAGCCCGCTCGCAATGGCGGCTAGAAGCGCAGCGCCGATGAAACGTTTGGTCCAGTTTGCCGACATAGCTAGTCTCGCGTCTTGAGGACCGCGACGAGGTCCAGTTTGTCGATGCGTTCGCGGATGACCGCGGCGGAGGCGATCGCGGCCAGGACCACGACGGAGGTCGCGGTGACATAGGTGGAATGCTCGACGACGAGGCGGACCCGCATCAGCTCGCCGGCCAGATTGGTCTTCATCACCCATGCGAGCCCGTAGCCCATCAGCCAGCCCGGCGGCTGGGCGATCAACGTCAGGATGGCGAGCTCGAGCAGGAGAATGCGCAGGACCTCGCCGCGCGTGAAGCCGAGCACGCGCAGGCTCGCCAGCTCGCGCGCCCGTTCGGACAGTGAGATTCGGGCGTTGTTGTAGACCACGCCGAACGCGATCACGGCGGCGAGACCGGTGTAGATGCTCGCCATCGTGGTGACGAGCAGTGCGACCGTCTTGCGGAAGTTCGCGAGCGAGACACGCTGCAGCGCCACGCCGCCAACCGTCGGCATGGACTTCACCGCCGCGTAGAAATCCTCCCTCCGGCTCTCGTCGAGGCTGAGGTTCACACTGCTCACGACCGGCGCTTCACGCATCAGCTTGCGGAGCGCCCCAATCTCCATCATTCCCCTGATGCCGAAATAATCCTCGACCGTCGCCACGACCGGCGTCGTGACCGTGCGACGGGCGCCCTCCAGCATATCGAGTTCGACGGTGTCACCGGCGCGGACGCCGAGGATCTGAGCTAGCATGCCGGACAGCGCAAGGCCCGTCTCGGGCAGCGCGACCGGATGAAGGTCGGCGCCGATGATACGCCGCAAGTCTGCATCGGCGGGCCGGCCGCTGATCATGATCCGGCGTTCGACGTTGCCGTGGCGAATCCGGACGGGCACCTCTCGGAACGGTTCGGCCGAGAGAACGCCCGGCAGTCGGCTCACCTGCTCCACCACGTTCGCGATGCGCTTCTCGGCAAAGCCGATGGTCGCATCCTGCCGGTCGGCGAGGAAGTAGGTTACGTCGATCAGGTGCTCCATCGAGTCGCGCGTGAACAACGAGACGACCAGGATGGCCGTGGCCAGCGCCATGCCAAGCGCCGTGAACACGGCGCGCGCAGGATGCCGCGCGATGTTACGTATCATCATGAGCGTCGGCTGCGATACGATCTGGTCGAGCTGAATGCTTGCCGGCAACAGCCGCCGATAGACCGGCGGCGCGGGCGGTTGCATTGCAACGGCCGGCGGCAGCTTGACCACGTCCCGCAGCGCCCGCAGAGCGCCGATGGCAGCGGCCGCCGCGCTGAGCGCGCCGGCGGTGACGTACAGATCCGGCGCCTTCGCGAATACCAGGAACGGAAAGTGGAAGAAGTCGCCGAACAGGGCGGTGACGCGCAATCCGAGCCAGGTGCCGGCGACGCCGCCCAGGAGAATTCCGGTCGCAACGATCAATGCCACGAACTTCAGATAATGCAGCACGACGCTGCGGTCCGAATAGCCGAGCGCCTTGAAGAGGCCGATCTGTTCGCGCTCGAGCGCGACCAGCCGGGTTAAAGTGAGGTTGACCAAGAACGCGGCCACCAGCAGAAAGATCGGTGGCAACGTGCGGCTCATGTTGTTGAGCATGTCGAGTTCATGATCGAGCCAGGCGTGCGAGGTCTGGTCCTTCCGGCCATGCGCCGCCTGCCCGCCATACGGGTCGAGCAACGCGTCGACCCGCGCGATCACGTCGCGCTCCGACGCCCCAGGCTGCAGCTTGACTGACACCGCCGAGAAAGCGCCATCGAGATCATAGACACTGGCGAGCGACTTCTCCGACATCCAGACGATGGCGTAGCGGCGATCGTCCGGCATCAGATCGCCAGGGCCGACGGTGTAGACGAATTCGGGTGACAACGCGGTGCCGACAATCACGAGTTCGCGCTTCTTGCCATTCAGGATGGCCGAGAACCGCGCCCCTTCCGAGAAGCCGTGAGCCCGGGCGAACGGCTCGTTGACGACCACCTCCTCCGTCCGTCCCGACTCCGGGAACCGTCCGGACCGCATGTAGAGCCGGTTCAGATGCGCTTCGCCGTTGTCGGGCAGCGAGACGAACTGCGCGCTAGCCGGCTCCGAGAAGCCGGGAATGTCCAGCAGCGCCGGCTTAGCGATACGAGCATCGACGGCGGCGACGCCGGGGATCTCGCCGATCCTACCGGTGAGCGCCTTGGGCGCGCGCTTCGCTTGAGCGAACACGTCGGCGAAGCCGTAACGTTCGTAGTATGCGATCCGGGTTTCCTCGAGTGAGCGATGGGAGCCGACCGCGAGCACCAGCGTCGCAACGCCGCCGCCGACGACCAGCGCGACGGCGAGCACCTGCGCCCAGAGCCTTCTGACGTCGCGAAACAGCTTGATATCGAGCACCGTCATGGCCGTCACCAGGTGAGCTCGGCGGCTTGCCGCCGTCTCTCGTTGTTCTGAATCCGGGAGATCCGGCCGTCAGCGAAGAACAGCACCCGGTCGGCAACCTCCTGAATGCTGGCGTTGTGCGTGATGATGATAGTGGTGGTGCCGAGCTGCCTGTTCACCCCGAGCAGCGCTTCGATGACCCGAATGCCGGTCTTCGAGTCCAGCGCCCCGGTCGGCTCGTCGCACAGCAGCACGGCCGGTCGCTTCGCGATGGCGCGGGCAATTGCGACGCGCTGCTGCTCGCCGCCGGAGAGCTGGGCGGGGAAGTGATGCATCCGCTCTTCCAGTCCAACCAGTGCGAGGGCCTCGTCGGGCCGCATCGGGTCCTGGGCGACTTCGGTCACCAGCGCAACGTTTTCATAGGCCGTAAGGCTCGGCACCAGATTGTAGAACTGGAAGACGAAGCCGATATGGTCCCGGCGATACCTGGTCAGTTCGCGATCTCCGAGATCCGTCAGGTCGAGATCGCGGAAGAACAGCCTGCCGCTGGTCGGGCGGTCGAGACCACCCATGATGTTGAGCAACGTGGTCTTGCCGCTGCCGGAGGGGCCGAGCAGCACGACCACTTCCCTCTCGGCGATTTCGAGGCCGACATCGTTGAGGGCGTGAACCATCACCTCGCCGGAGACGTAGGTCTTGGTCAGGGCTTTCGCGGTGAAGACAGGCTCGCTCATCGACGTCCTTTCGAGCCTCCATCGTCATCCGACGGAATCTTCCTCCCCAAAGTCAGCCGAGACGATAGCCGCCGGAAGAGCCGCGGCCGAACAGCCGACGGGGATGGGGTATGAAGGCCGGGACTTCCGAAGCGTACTTCGCGTAGGCCTCGCCGAATTCGGCCCGGGCGTCCCGCTCCTCGTCTCGCGCGAGCTTGACGTACATGACGGTCAGGACGGGAAACATCGCCAGCGTGAGGATGGTCGGCCACTGCAACAGGAAGCCGAACATCACCAGCACGAAGCCGACATATTGCGGATGCCGCACGTAGCTGTAGGGGCCGGACGTCGCGAGTCTTCGGGTCTGCTGCGCGTCGTACAGCACCCGCCAGGCGGCAGAGATCAGGATGAACCCCGCACCGATGAAGATGAAGCTCAGGACGTGGAACGGTCCCGCGTGCGGATTGGTTTTCCAGCCGAACATCATCTCAAGCAGGTGGCCGGCATCATGCGAGAACCAGTCGACATTCGGGTAGCGCGACTGCAGCCAGCCCGACAGGAAATAGATGGTGAGCGGGAAACCGTACATCTCGACGAACAGCGCAACCAGAAACGCGCTGAACGCGCCGAACGAGCGCCAGTCGCGGGGCGTCTGCGGCTTGAAGAAGCTGTAGGCGAACAGGATGAACACCGCCGAATTGACGATGACGAGGCTCCAGAGACCGTAAGCTGGCGCGGTGTCGTGCATCACGCGCTCCCTCGATCGTTCGGCCGGCCGCCATGATGGTGCCCGTGTCCGCCATGCATGAAGATATGCATCAACGGACAGGCGAGGAGCGGCAGCCAGACCAGGAGCCCGAGCACATGGGCCCGATGCTCGGTGAACAGGAGCGCGCCGCCGATGACCAGGAACCCCGCCAGGACCAGCCCGGCCTTCGCTTTGGTGGACATGCCCTCCTGCGGGCGTTCGCCATACCCGAAATGGTTTTGGACGGTCATGATACGCTCCAGCGATCGATACAGCATAGGAGCACCGCTGCCGTCATTGTTGACGCAGATCAACGGCTCATCGGTCCTGAGGGGCGGCCATGACCGCGCCAGGGTTCCGATTTGCGATTTCTCAAGATGGACTTTTCGCTGCAGCTTATCGTGAGGCTTCCGCAACCAGGGAGAACGATCATGATCACCAAGAAGCTTCTCGCCGCCGTCGGCGTGGTTTCCCTGCTGGCTGTTCCGGCAATGGCCGATAGCACCGACAAGGAAAAGAACGGTCATCACTACAGCGGTGGCCCCAAGACCGAAGTACCGCATCACATGGGCAAGAAGACAACAAGCGGCTCCTCGGCGAAGACCAGTTCGGGCGGTCATCATTACACGGGCGGACCGAACACCTCGTCGCCGCATCACATGGGCGACAAGACAAAGTGAATCTGTCTAGCGCCGGCGTGTAATGGTCTCAGGCTGGCTGCGACACCAGCCGCCGCCAGAGAGCTAACACAGGCGACACTTTATGGTCCGGATCGCTTTCGGAGCGCAGCCGGCGGACGAGGCCGCACCGCTGCCGCCGCGGGCCCGGGATCACCGATCAATTCACCGCTCGCAGCGCGGCCGTGAAGGCGGCGAGATCGGTTCGTGCCGTCTCGTCCGGTGCCCATCTCGGAAGGTCAGCAAGCTGCTCGATCACGCGGGCCCGATCCTGCGGCAGCAGGAAGCTCGCCCAGACCTCGCGCGTGTCGCGGATGGCGGCGGCGACCAGACGCGCGTTGGCGGATTTGCCCGCGCCCTGGATCGCCGCGCAGACGGTGCCCAGGATGAATTCGGCGGCGCTCCGGCGGAAGCCCGTAAATCCCTCCTGGCGGATGCGGGTGCGCTGCTCCGGCGCAAGGCTCGCCATGAACAGCTCGCCCGCAACCGCCTCGCGCGCCATTCCGCGGATGACGAAGTTCATCGCCGCCGCGTACTGATCGCCATAGTCGGTCATGTTGCGCTGAAGCGTCGCAAGATCGGGCTGCGCCCCCGGCTTCGAGCCATAGAGCGCGAACAGCTTGTAGGTCGCGTTGGCGGCGTCCATCCAGTCCATCAGCCAGCTCATGTCGCTCGCCTTCGCCGGCGGCAGCGCCCCCAGGGCCTCAACATCGAAGACGCGGCCGAGCAGCGCGGTGGTCTCCGGCCGGGTCAGGTCGGGTCGCTCCCCTTTTTTCGCAACGCCTTCGACGTAGACCCGGAACATCCGCGCGGCCTCGCCCGCGGCGGCGGCATCACGGGGCCCATCCTGCGCCAACGCCGGCGAAGCGAGCGCGAGCAGGACGATGAGGATTCTGACGATCGGCATGGGCAACCTCATCCGGCAAGATACGCGGTGCCGTTCGCGGCGATGGCGGTTGTTGGTCGCGAGGCGCGCCGCTGAGGTTCACAGCCGGGCCTTCTTGCGGCGGCGCGCGGGGATGGCCGCAGCTTGATCCTCCCCGTCAAATAGACCACCATCCCGTCCTCACCGCTCACGACAGAAGGGGCGAGGACACGCGAATGTCGGAGCTTCCCGGACCTGATCTCGTCGAACGTGCCCGCGCCATCGCGCCGCTGATCGCGCGCGAAGCGGACGAGATCGAGCGGACACGGCGGCTGACGCCTGTCGTCGTCTCTTCGTTGATCGAGAACGGGCTCTATCGCGCTCTTCTCCCGCAAAGCCTGGACGGAGCGGAAGTCCCCATCGAGATCTTCATGCAGATGCTGGAGGAGATCGCCAAGGCCGATGCCTCCACCGCATGGTGTCTCGGCCAGTGCAGCGTCTGCGCGATGATCGCGGCCTCGCTCGATCGCGATACCGCGCAGGAGATCTTCAACACCGCGCCTGGAATCCTGGCGTGGGGCGCGATCGCGCACGAGGCGCGTGCAGTCGCGGGCGGCTATCGCGTCACGGCGCGGTGGGATTTTGCCTCCGGCTCCCGGCAGGCGAGCTGGCTGGGGGCGCATGTGCGCATCCTCAGCGCTGACGGGGCGTCGCGCAAAAATGCCGATGGCTCGCCGGAGGTGCGGACCATTCTGTTTCCTGCCGCAAGCGCGACGCTGCACGACGTCTGGCAGGCGATCGGGCTCGCCGGCACCGGCACCGATTCCTACGAGGTGAGCGACCTCTTCATCCCCGAGCGCTTCACCGCGTTCCGCGACGTGCCGTCAGGCTTGCGCGAGACGGGGCCGCTCTACAGGATCGGCACCGGTTCTGCCTTCAGCCTCGGCTTTGCCGCGGTATCGCTCGGCGTGGCACGCGCGACGCTGGATGCAGCGATCGCACTGGCGCGCGAAAAGCGCCCCTCGCTGACGGCCGGCGCGATGCGCGACAACGGGGCGGTGCAGGGCCTGATCGGCCGCACCGAGGGCGATTTGCGCGCCGCGCGCGCCTATCTCTATGCGACCGCGACTGCGATGTGGCGCGACCTCTGTGCGACCGGCGAGTTCGGCGCAGCACACCGCAGCGCGGTGCGGCTCGCCGCGACCTGGACCATCCATCAATCAACAAAGGTGGTCGACACCGCCTATCACATGGCCGGCGCGACCGCGGTGTTTCGCAGCAACCCGTTCGAGCGCCGGTTTCGCGACATGCACGCCATCGCCCAGCAGATCCAGGCGCGCGATAGCCATTACGAGGATGTGGGAAAGGCGATCGTGGCGGGAGGTTGAAGGCCAATCGCAACGACGGTGAGCTCCCTCGCCCCGCCCTTCGCGGGGAGAGGTTAAGTTCACGCCACCAGCGCGGCATCCTCGTCTGCGCCATCGATGCCGCGCTGCGCGGCCAGCAGGCTGATGATCTCGGCGTTGGGCCGGGCCTTGCTGAACAGGAAGCCCTGGCCTTCGTCGCAGCCCTCGGTGCGCAGGCAGCTGAGCTCGGCTTCGGTCTCGACGCCCTCGGCCGTGATGGTGACCCCGAGGCCCTTGCCGAGGCTGACGATGGAGCGGATGATCGCCTGGGCCTCGCGGTTGGCCCCTAAATCGCGCACGAAGGACTGGTCGATCTTGATCTTGTCGAACGGAAAGCTGCGCAGATAGCTGAGGCTGGAATAGCCGGTGCCGAAATCATCCATCGAGATGCGCACCCCGAGCGCGCGCAAGGCATGCAGCGTCGCCAGCACCTGCGCGCTCTTCTCCAGCAGCAGCGTCTCGGTGATCTCGAGCTCGAGGCGGCGCGGCGGCAGGCCGGAATGCTTCAGCGCGTCCGTCACGATCGAAAGCAGATTACCGCTGCGGAACTGCAGCGGCGACAGATTGACCGCGACGCGGACGTCGTCCGGCCAGGTCGCGGCGTCCAGGCACGCCCGGCGCAGCATCAGCCCGCCGAGCGGATTGATCAGGCCGGTGTCCTCGGCGACCGGAATGAATTCGGCCGGCGAGATCATGCCGCGCTCGGCATGCGGCCAGCGCACCAGCGCCTCGAAGCCGGTGATGCGGCCGCTCTGCAGGTCGATCAGCGGCTGATAATAGGGGCGCAGCACGTCGTTCTGGATCGCATCGCGCAGCTCGACCTCGATCTTGCGGCGGCTCTGCGCTTTCGCGTCGAGCGCGGCCTCGAAGAAGGCGAAGGTGCCGCGCGCGTCCAGCTTGGCGCGCGACAGCGCCATGTCGGCGCTCTTGAGCAGCTTTTCGGAATCATCGCCGTCGCCCGGCGCCATCGCGATGCCGATCGAGGCGCCGATCACCACGGAATGGCCGTCGAGCAGATAGGGATCGGCGATCGCCGCAAGCAGACGTTTTGCCAGCATCACCGCGTCCTCGGGACGCGCCAGGCCGCTCTGCACGATCGCGAACTCGTCGGAATTGAGCCGCGCCAGCGCGTCTTCCTCGCGCAGCGTCGAGCGCAGCCGCTTGGCGACGCCGCGCAGGAGCTTGTCGCCGACAGCATGTCCGAGCGTGTCGTTGACCGACTTGAAACTGTCGAGCCCCAGCATCAGCAGCGCGACCTTGTCGGTGCTGCGCCGCGTGTGCAGCAGCATCTCGTCGACCTGCTGGCGCAACAGGCTGCGGTTGGGCAGGCCGGTCAACCCGTCGTGCTGGGCCATGAAGGCGAGCCGCGCCTCGGCGCGCTTGCGTTCGGTGATGTCCATCAGCGCGAGCAGCACCGCCGGCCGCTCGGCATAGGTCAATTCCCGGGAATAGATCGCAAGGTCGATCAGCGCACCGTCGGCCTTGACGTGCTTCCAGGTGCGGCCGGCCTGCTCCTCGCCGGTCGGGTCGGCGGTCCAGGGCGGCTCGCTGTCGAAGGCCTGCAGGGAGCGGATCTTCAGTCGCTCGAACTCGGCGCGGCTGTAGCCGTAATGCGCGACCGCTGCGTCGTTGACGCCGAGGATGCACTCGTCGTCCAGCGCGCAGACGATCATGGGCACGGGATTGCCGTCGAACAGCAGGCGGAACGAGGCCTCGCGCTGCTTCAGCTCGGTGATGTCGACGCGCAGGCCGACGACGCCGCCATCGTCGGTCAGGCGCTCGTCGATCAGGATGACGCGGCCGTCCGACAGCTTCTGCTCGTGGCGCGCGCCGGGCTGATAGAGCCTTTGCAGCCGCTCGGCGATCCACTCGTCCTCATGGCCGATGGCCTCGGGGTAATCGCCGCGGGCAACGCCGATGCGCAGCGTGTCTTCGAGACGCGCGCCCTCTTCGAACAGATCGGCGGTCTTGCTGTAGATCTCGGCGTATTTCTTGTTCCAGAGGACGTAGCGGCCCTCGGCATCGAGAAACACGATGCCCTGCGGCAGGATGTCGACGGCCTGGCGCAGACGCTCATGGGATTTGCGCGCGTCCGCGATCGCAGCTTCCGCCTCGGCGCGGCTGCGCAGGACTTCATCGCGTTCCGAAAGAGCTCGCGGCGCGCGCGCGAAGCGTGGCTTGCGCGGCGATTGGCCAGCCCGGGCAAGCACGCTTTGCTTTCGTTTCCTTGTTTTTCGAGACCCCAAACCCAACTTCACTCGTCCCAGTCGCGCCCTGTGGCCGCAAGTCTTTGGGCACAAGTCTTGGGGCAAGTGTCTGAAAAAAAAGTAATCTTGGGTGCCCGCGCCAGCCAAGGCTCCGACTTGCGAGCACCGAGAGCCCGGCTCTGGTGCCTGTTTACGAGGCGCAAGCAGGCCGAGTGGCGCACCAGACCTGCGTCTTGGTCGCAATCGAAGAGAGCGATGGTGCAAAAACGCGCGCTCTCCATGAATCAATTCCGGGCGCGGGTCCGATTGCATACGGGATGGAAACGAACTCGGTTCCGCGCACGAATTTTGGTCAATGCAGGATACGGTTATTGCACCATTAAGAATCCGGCTGGCCCCGCGAAAAAACTACGACTTTTGGACAACCTTGTTGGATATGACATCGTCATGCCCGGACGCGCCTTCGCGCGGGGGCTGCGGCCGTCAAGACGCCGTGAGGTCGTCCGCCGCAGCACAGCCCGATTCTTACCCCCGACGCCGTGTTGGGTTATAAGGGCTGCGCATGAGTCCCCGCCGCTTCGCCCCTCTCCTGCTCGTCATGACGCTCCTGGCCGCCGGCGGCGCGCTGGCCCAGGACAAGGGCAGCGTCAACCCGAAGCCGCTGCCGCCGCTCGCCAATCCCAACGACCCCGATCTCGCCGCCAAGGAGCTGTTCGCGCGCAAGCTGCTGCCGGCGAAGGGGGCGGCCCATGTCATCGGCTCCTACACCAAGGGCTGCATCGGCGGCGCGGAGCAGATGCCGCTCAACGGCGACAATTGGCAGGTGATGCGGCTGTCGCGCAACCGCAGCTATGGCCACCCCGAGATGATCGCGCTGATCAAGCGGCTCGCGGCCAAAGCGCGCAAGGACGCGGGATGGCCGGGCATCCTGGTCGGCGACATCGCCCAGCCGCGCGGCGGCCCGGCACTGTCGGGCCATGCCAGCCACCAGATCGGTCTCGATGCCGACATCTGGCTGACGCCGATGCCGGACCGCCGCCTCTCGCGCGAGGAGCGCGAGGACATGTCGGCTGTGATGATGGTGCGCCACGACCGGCTCGACGTCGATCCAAAAGTGTTCACACCTGGCCATGTGCTGGTGCTGCGCGACGCGGCGCGGGAGCCGGCGGTGCAGCGCATCTTCGTCAACGCCGCGATCAAGAAGGCGCTGTGCCGCGAGGCCAAGGGCGACCGCGCCTGGCTGTCGAAGATCCGGCCCTGGTGGGGCCACGACTACCACTTCCACATCCGCATGCACTGCCCGCCAGGCGCCGGCGAATGCGAGGGCCAGCCGTCACAGGCCGAGGACGAAGGCTGCAAGCCCGCCGATCTCGCTTATTGGTTCTCCGACGCGGTGCTGCACCCCAAGCCGCCGCCGGAGCCGCCAAAGCCGAAACCGCCGATGACGCTGGCGCAGATGCCGGCGGCGTGCAAAGCGGTGCTGCACGCGGCGGATGCGAAGCCGTAAGGTACGCTGTCGCCCCACCCACCACTGTCGTCCCGGGGCGCGAAGCGAGCCCGGGATCCATAACCACAGGCCGTAAGATTGTCACTCCGAGTCTTCGCCAAATGCAATCCTGTGGCTATGGATCCCGGGCTCGCGCTACGCGCGCCCCGGGATGACGAACTCGTTGGTTGGTTCGTGTCGCGACAATGCGCTACGGTCGCCTCGCCGCTCAGCCGTAAGCCGCGGCATCCCGGGACGCGCCTCCCTTATCAACAAGACCTGACCGCAAGCCTCGCACTGGTCGCGTGGCCAATGATGGGATTTCACATGCGCGTCCTCGCCTTCCTCGCTGCGCTCTCGTTCAGCGCAACCTCCGCCCTCGCCGCTGAAGAGCCCAGCGGCTGCGACAAGTTCAAATGGCCGATCGAGCGGGAGCGCACTGCGCTCACCGCGCCGGACCGCGCGACGCTCGCATCGGGCAGCGAGCAGGCGAGCTTGCCGTCCTCGGCCATCACGCTGGGGCTGGCGGCCTCAAGCGAGGCAAAACTGCCGACGCCGCCGGAGCGAGCGCCCAAGGACGGCACTTTTGCCGGCTTCACGAGCATCAAGTCCGCCAAGCCCGGGCTCTACACGATCAGCCTGTCCACCGGTGCCTGGATCGACGTGGTCCAGGATGGGCATGTCCTGAAGCCCTTGGCCTTCAGCGGCGCGACCGATTGCGGCGGCATTCGCAAGACCGTGAAATACGAGCTGTCGGCGCAGCCTTTCGTGCTCCAAATCAGCGGCGCCAAGGAGGATGCGGTCGCGATCGCGATCCTCCCGGTTCAATAGCGCTGTTTGCCGGACAAACGGCCACCCTTTGACCTGCGGCGCCAGCCTGCTATCTTCGCAATTGCGATATCCCTGCCGGCCGTAAGCCGCAGCCGGGCCCCGTGGAGCAGCGCTTCCACCCGTCGCGACCTGACCCACCAACGCCAGACCTGTGCGTGCATCTTGCGCGCGCGGACTCGCACGGAGCGCTCCCCATGTTACGTATTTCGGGGTTTTTCACCGCCCTCGTGATCCTCGCAAGCGCGAGCCTTTCGCCGGCCGCCGCCGAGGACAAGACCATCACCGTGTTCGCCGCGGCCTCGATGAAGAACGCGCTCGACGAGATCGACGCCGCCTACACCGCCAAGACCGGCGTCAAGTTCTCGGTCAGCTATGCCGCAAGCTCGGTGCTGGCGCGGCAGATCGAGCAGGGCGCGCCGGCCGATGTGTTCGTCTCCGCCGACACCGACTGGATGGATTACGCGATCTCCAGGAAGACCATCAACGAGCCCTCCAGAGTCAATCTGCTCGGCAACAGCATCGTGCTGATCGCACCGAAGGATTCCAAGATCGACAACGTCACCATCGCGCAAGGTTTCGACCTCGCCAAGCTCGCCGGCGACGGCAGGATCGCGACCGGCGACGTCAAGTCGGTGCCGGCAGGCAAATACGCCAAGGCCGCGCTCGAGAAGCTCGGCGCATGGCAGGCCGCAGAGCCGAAATTCGCGATGGCCGAGAGCGTGCGCGCCGCGCTGACGCTGGTGGCACGCGGCGAGGCCAACCTCGGCATCGTCTATGCCACCGACGCCAAGGTTGAGCCCGGCGTCAAGATCGTCGGCACCTTCCCTGCGGAGTCGCATCCCGCGATCGTCTATCCGGTCGCCGCGACCATGACGGCGAAGGACGGGACCAGCGGCTATCTCACCTTCCTGCGCTCCTCGGCCGCCAAGACCATTCTGGAAAAATACGGCTTCAAGTTCCTCGTCAGCCCGACAATCTGATATTCACCATTTGATGTTCGACATCTCTCCCGCCGAATGGACCGCGATCCTGCTCTCGCTCAGGGTCGCGATCATCGCAACGCTGGTCGCGACGCCATTCGGCGTCGCGCTGGCGTGGCTGCTGGCGCGGCGCGACTTCTGGGGCAAGTCGATGCTCGACGCGGTGGTGCACCTGCCGCTGGTGCTGCCGCCTGTCGTCACCGGCTATCTGCTCTTGCTGACGTTCGGCCGCCGCGGCCTCGTCGGCGGCTTCCTCGCCGAACATCTCGGCATCGTCTTCTCGTTCCGCTGGACCGGCGCGGCGCTGGCCTGCGGCGTGATGTCGTTTCCGCTGCTGGTGCGGCCGATGCGCCTGTCGATCGAGGCGATCGATCGCCGGCTCGAGCAGGCCGCCGAGACGCTCGGCGCCGCGCCCTGGAAAGTGTTCTTCACGGTGACGCTGCCGCTGGCCCTGCCGGGCGTGCTCGCCGGCATGGTGCTCGGCTTTGCCAAGGCGATCGGCGAGTTCGGCGCCACCATCACCTTCGTCTCCAACATTCCCGGCGAGACCCAGACGATTTCCTCGGCGATCTATTCGCTGATCCAGACGCCGGACGGTGACGCCGCGGCCGGCCGGCTCGTGATCGTCTCGATCGTGCTGGCGCTGGGCGCACTGATCGCCGCCGAATGGTTCGCTCGCCGCGCTACGCAGCGCCTGCACGGGAATTGACCATGCTGCGCGTCGATGTCGAAAAACAACTCGGTGAATTCTCGCTCTCCGCATCCTTCACCGGCGAAGGCCGCGTCATCGGCCTGTTCGGCGCCTCGGGCGCCGGCAAGACGTCACTGGTCAACATGATCGCGGGGCTGCTGCGGCCCGACCGCGGCACCATCGTGCTCGACGGCGAAACCGTCGACGACACCGCGGCCGGCATCCATGTCCCGGCCTGGCGCCGCCGCATCGGCTATGTGTTCCAGGATGCGCGGCTGTTCCCGCATCTCAACGTCGCGCAGAATCTCGACTATGGACGGCAGATGAACCGCTTGGCGCCGGATCCGGCGCAGCACAAGCGCGTCATCGACCTGCTCGATATCGGCACCCTGCTCGGCCGCCGCCCTGGAAAGCTCTCCGGCGGTGAGCGCCAGCGCGTCGCGCTCGGACGCGCGCTGCTCTCAAGGCCGCGCCTGCTGCTGCTCGACGAGCCGCTCGGCGCGCTCGACGAGGGCCGCAAGCTCGAGATCCTGCCCTATCTGGTGCGGCTGCGCGACGAGGCCAACGTGCCGATGGTCTATGTCAGCCACGACGCCGCCGAGCTGCGCCAGCTCGCGACGCAGATCGTGATGCTGAAACAGGGGCGGGTCACGAGTTTTGGCGGGGTGAAGGTGCTGGCATGAGGGGCATGCAGCGCTTGTTTGGGCTACGCTGGCGCAACACCCACCGCCGTCGTCCCGGCGAACGCCGGGACCCATACCGCGTGATCTGCCGAAGGATTGTGGTGCAAATACCGGCGAAGAAAGAGTAACTGCGAGCCTTCGCCAAATTCCTCCCTGTGGTTATGGGTCCCGGCGTTCGCCGGGACGACACGGGAGATTGTTGATCCGCCGGCAGCTCGCTTAGACCCCTGCCACCGACGTCCATACCTCCGCGAGCTTCTTTCGCAGCGCCTGTGCGCGCGTCAGCGGCGGTGGCGTCTCGTCTTCTTCCGGCAGGCGCAGGCCGACGACATTGACGCGGCCGCCGGAGATGCTGCGCGCGACCAGAACGATCTCGTCCAGCGGCAGCTCGGCGCCCTCTTTCGGGGCGCGGTCGAGATGGACGTCGAAATAATCGGCCAGCGTCAGCTTGCCCTCGTCCTCGCCGACCTTGACGCCGTAGATCTCGGCGAGTTCGGCCAATGTGTGCTCGCCGGAGACCATGAAGTCGCCGAGCAGATGCGGATCGGGCGCCGAGCCCGGCTGCATGTCGACGAAGAAGCGGTCGAGCGACTCGGCCTTTTCCGGCGGCGCCAGCAAATAGATGTAATCGCCGGGCGCGATCGGGTCGGCTTCCGTCGGTGTCAAAATGTTCTCGTTGCGGATCACCAGCGTCGGCTTGGACCAGGACGGGATCAGGCCGCGGCGGAAATACAGGCTCTTGGGCCGCACCGGATAGCCGACCAGCTGCTGCTCGAGCTGCCCGGGCAGATCCAGCTCGACACGGCGCGGACCGCGCTCGGCGCGCGGCAGAGCGACATGCAGCTTGCGCGCGGCGGGTGCCAACGTCCAGCCTTGCAGCAACAGCGAGATGATGACGACGACGAAGGCGACGTCGAAATAGAGATAGGCCTTGGACAGGCCGACCAGCATCGGGATCGAGGCCAGGAAGATCGCGACGGCACCGCGCAGGCCGGTCCAGGCGATGAAGATCTTTTCGCGCCAGTTGAAGCGGAACGGCGCCAGGCACACGAATACCGCGATCGGCCGCGCCACCAGCATCAGCACGAAGGCGACCCCGACCGCCGGCAGCACGCTGGCCCCTAACCGGCTCGGCGAGACCAGGAGGCCGAGCAGCACGAACATCACGATCTGCGCCAGCCAGGTCGCCGCATCGAGGAAAGCCACTACCGAATTGTGCGCGCGGGTCGGCCGGTTGCCGATGATGATGCCGGCCAGATAGACCGCGAGGAAGCCGGAGGCGTGCATGATCTGCGAGCCGCCGAAGATCACCAGCGCAGCCGTGGTCACGAACGGCGCGTGCAGGCCCTGCGGCAGCGCGACCTTGTTGAGCGCGATGACGACGAGCCGTCCGCCGAAGACGCCGACCAGGGCGCCCAGCACCGCCTCCTGGATGAACTCCATCGCCACGTGGCTTGCGGAGCTCGATCCCAGCGAGATGTATTCGACCAGCATCAAGGTGAGGAAGATCGCGAAAGGGTCGTTGGTGCCGGATTCGGCCTCCAGCGTCGCGCCGACGCGCGGGCGCAGACGCAGGCCCTGGGTGTGCACCAGCAGGAAGACGGCGGCGGCGTCGGTCGAGGCGACCACGGCGCCGACCAGCAGCGACTCCGTCCAGTTGAGGTCGAGCGCGTATTTAGCGAACGGCGCCGTAATCAGCGCGGTCAGGAGCACGCCGACGGTCGCGAGTACCACGGACGGCGCGAGCACGGTACGGATGCTGGCAAAGCGCGTCCGCAGGCCACCGTCGAACAGGATCAGGGCCAGCGCCACAGAGCCGACCAGATAGGTGGTGCGGACGTCGTCGAACTGGAGCCGGCCGGGGCCGGAATCGCCCGCGAGCATGCCGATCACAAGGAAGACGAGCAGCAAGGGCGCTCCGAAGCGCAGCGCAAGCAGGCTCGACAGGATACCGGCCATCACGAGGACGGAGCCGAGCAATATGGCGATGCTGACGGAGTCGAGAGAGGCCATCCACCTTCCGGTTCAAAACAGCTGGAAGGGCATCCATATCGTCGCGGCCCTGGCACGCCAACCCATTTCTCCCGCTCGCGGCAATCTGCCCGCATTTTACGGCCTTAACGCCCATCACATGCCGGTGTATCGATGGCCCGGCCGCGCCCTTTGTGGGATTCTGCGGCTCCCTCGAATCAATTCCTCCCCGCTTGCCGACGAGACCGATGGACATGGACCTCAAGGACTTCATGGAGTTCGTGCAGACCACCGCGCGCAGCGTCGGGGCGGAAATCTCCTCGCCCTGGTTCTACCTGCAATTCGGTCTCATCCTGGCCGCAGCCGGTATCGCCTATGCCGCGGAGACCGCGATCCGCAACCGGGTCGACATGACCGCGCTGACGATGCGCTGGCCGCTGCCGCTCCGGCACTTCGCCCGGGTGATGCTCTCCAGCGCCTCGACGGCAGTGTTCACTTTGCTCGTGATCGTCTCGCGCGTGGTGATGTACCACGCGACCTGGCCGAGCCGCTCCTATCTGCTGATGGTCGCCGCCAAGCTGGGCTTCGCCTGGCTCGTGATCCGGCTGGTGACCTCTGTGCTGCGCAATGCCTTCATCGTCCGCCTGGTGTCGATCACGGCGTGGCTTCTCGCCGCGCTCTCGATCCTCGGCCAGCTCGATACGACGGTCGACCTGCTCGATTCCTACGCGATCGTGCTCGGTGGTCTCAGGCTGACCCCGCTGCTGGTCCTCAAGGCCGGCGCGCTCCTGCTGATCGCGCTGTGGCTCACCAACATCGCGAGCAATTTTGCCGAGAGCCGGATCAACGCAACCACCGACCTGACGCCGTCGGTGCAGGTGCTGCTGGTCAAGATCATCCGCATCGGGCTTCTTGCCATCGCAATCGTCATTGCGCTCGGCGCGGTCGGCATCGACCTGTCGGCGCTCGCGGTGTTCTCCGGCGCGGTCGGCGTCGGCATCGGTATCGGCCTGCAGAAGATCGTGGCCAACTTCATCTCGGGCATCATCCTGCTCGCCGACAAGTCGGTGAAGCCCGGCGATCTCGTCACCATCGGCGACAATACCGGCCGCATCAGCGCGATGAAGACGCGTTATATTTCCGTCGCCGCCGGCGACGGCCGCGAGTTCCTGGTGCCGAACGAGGATCTGGTGACGCAGAAGGTCGTCAACTGGACCTATACCGACAAGAACACGCTGGTGAAGATCGCCTTCGGGACCAATTACGACGCCGACCCCCGCCTGGTCACCAAGCTCGCCGCCGAGACCGCCGCGGCCCATCCGCGCGCGACCAAGGGCAAGCCGCCGAACTCCATCCTGACCGAGTTCGCGGAAGCCGGGATGAAATTCTCGCTGACCTTCTGGATTGCGGACCCCGACGGCATGGACAACGTCAAGAGCGACGTGATGCTGGCACTGTGGGACGCTTTCAAGCGCGAGGGCATCCGGGTTCCCTACCCCGTCCGCGAAATCCGCGTCCGCGGCGGCGCGCTGCCGGTGGAAACCACCGTAGAAGTCCCGAATTAGGCCCGCTTTCGGGCGCAAGAGGCGGCAAGATCCTTGTTTTGACGCGTTTTCTTCACACGAACCGGTAGCCACGTCGCTCGAAAACGCGCTCCCTTGGCTTGCACGAAGGCCCGCAATCATTAAATTGGGGCCTGAAATCAAGCCTTTCCGCCGATATCGAGATCAGCCCCGAAAAGACCTGACACGCATGAGCTACGTCGAAGCCTCCGATACCTCGCTGCGCAAGACCGGACAGATCAAGCTGCATGGGCCGAGCGCCTTTGCCGGCATGCGCAAAGCGGGCGCGCTGGTGGCGAAGTGCCTCGACGAGCTCACCGACATCGTCGGGCCCGGCGTGCCGACCGAGCGCATCGACGAATTCGTCCGCGACTTCGCCTTCAGCAACAATGCCTATCCGGCGACGCTGATGTATCGCGGCTATCGCTACTCGACCTGCACCTCGCTCAACCACGTGGTCTGCCACGGCATGCCCGGCGACCGTCCGCTGAAGGAAGGCGACATCGTCAACATCGACGTCACCTTCATCGTCGACGGCTGGTATGGCGATTCCAGCCGGATGTATGCGGTCGGCCCGATCGCCCGCAAGGCCGAGCGGCTGATCGAGGTAACCTATGAAGCGATGATGCGCGGCATCGCCGCCGTGAAGCCCGGCGCCACCACCGGCGACATCGGCTACGCCATCCAGAGCTTCGTCGAGCCGCAGGGCATGAGCGTGGTGCGCGATTTCTGCGGCCACGGTCTGGGCCGCATGTTCCATGACGAGCCGAACATCATTCATATCGGCCGGCCCGGCGAAGGCGTGCAGCTCAAGCCTGGCATGTTCTTCACCATCGAGCCGATGATCAATCTCGGCAAGCCGCATGTGAAGATCCTGTCCGACGGCTGGACTGCCGTCACCCGCGACCGCTCGCTGTCGGCACAGTTCGAGCATTCGGTCGGCGTCACCGCTGATGGCGTCGAGATCTTCACGCTGTCGGAGCGGCACGGCGAGAAGCAGATCGGGTGAGCTTTCGGGACGTGCCTGCTGGGCAATTACCGATCGGCGCGCCGGCGCGCAATTGACGGTTGCAAAAACGGAGGTCCCCGGCGATGCTGGCGGCCGATGCCCGCCAAGCCGGACCAGGACAAGAGCAAGCTTGAGGACGCGCCGCATTATCTCGGCCATCGCGAGCGGCTGCGCGAGCGCTTCTACAATGCCGGCGCGGATGCGCTGAGCGACTACGAACTCCTGGAGATGGCGCTGTTTCCGGCACTGCCGCGACGCGACACGAAACCTCTGGCCAAGGCGCTGATCAAGTCCTTCGGCTCGTTCGCCGAGGTCGTGCACGCGCCGGTGGCGCGCTTGCGCGAGGTTGACGGCATCGGCGAGGCCGCGATCAACCAGCTCAAGCTGATCGCGGCCGCCGCGAGCCGCGTAACCAAGGGCGAGGTCAACAGCCGCAACGCGCTGTCGTCCTGGAACGAGGTGATCGATTATTGCCGCTCCAGCATGGCTTTTGCCGACAAGGAGCAGTTTCGCCTGCTGTTTCTCGACAAGCGCAACCAGCTCATCGCCGACGAGGTGCAGCAGACCGGCACCGTGGACCACACCCCGGTCTATCCGCGCGAAGTGATCAAGCGCGCGCTGGAATTATCGGCGACCGCCTTGATCCTCGTGCACAACCATCCCTCCGGCGATCCCTCGCCCTCGCAGGCCGACATCCAGATGACCAAAGCGATCATCGACATCGCAAAGCCGCTGGGGATTGCCGTGCACGATCACATCATCGTTGGCAAGAGCGGGCATGCCAGCCTGCGCGGGATGCGGTTGATCTAGGGCAACGCGTGTCGGACCAGCCTTGCACCGACTCTCAAAACCTGACCGTTAATCCGCCACCCGCGTAATAGCTTGTCTCGGCCTGGTATTTGACCCCCGCTGGCGTGCTCGCGCCTCCAAAGCCGAACGGGAGCACGACAGCCGGGGCTGAAACGCCAGGGACCTTGTTATCGTAGTTGAGGCCGCCAAAGGCCCGCAACGCCCAGCTCGGCGCCAGCTTGATGTTGACGCTGGCTTCGGCATTGGCAACGAATGCGGTGGTCGTTGCACTGGACGTTGTGGCAGAGAAGGTCGGGGCGAAAAAGGGCACCCCGCCCACGAAGACGTTGACGGAGTCCGAGCCCGTCAGCGATACCCGCCGCATGGCGAGCCCGGCGTTGCCACCGGCCACAAATGTCAGCCAATCCGTCACAGGTACCGAACCAGACAGGCCGGCGCGGGCTCCCCAGTCCGTCCAATCGAGCTTGGTGTCCGCGTCATAGCGGACGGACGCAGTGCCGCCGAAAACGAGATTGGTTTCGGACAACGTCTGAGAGTTGCGGGACTTGCCGCCAAACACCGCAAGCGACGGCGTAATGGTGACGCCGCTCACTTTGAAATCTGTCGCGTACCGCCCGCTGACTTGCCAACTCGAATAGCTGGTACCGAGCGTGCTGGAAACGACACATGATGTGCCGGCGCCGCAAGCGACCGAGCCCGCGAAGTTTGTGATCCCGCCAACCTGCGGCAGCGAATATCCCGATCCCAATGTCGACACAGCCGTAGCGGCTTGCGAGGCGGTCGCGTTGACATAGGACCCGCTGAACTCGATCCGCCCATTGGTGCCGATATTCGACAGAGACACACCGGGAGGCAAAACGAAGCCCAATCCGCCGGAGATGCCATATCCGGTTGCCCGCGGGTCATATGTATTTGCCGCGGATATCCCCGATCCCGGGGCGACCGGCAACAGACGAGTGCCTATATCATAGGTCGGCAGGCGGATCGACTGCGCTGAGCCGTCAGCCCAGAAGTAGACCCCGCCAGCCGTGCTCGCGGTGGCCACCCCCGGCGCCTTGATCGGAATATCTGCGGCAAGTACAGGCGCGGAAGTTGCCGCCACCAGTCCGGTTGCGATGATCGATAGCCGAATATGCCGATAAAGCACTGAAACCCCTCAGATGAACATGCCTTCGACGCCAAGGCATCATTTCGGCAAGATTCTAGGTGAGGTGCGGCGAGACTGTCGTCGCTTATGACGAACGGTGCTGTAGCGGTTTGCGTATTCTCGCCCCTCAATATCCATGAGCTGCACTGTTGAGGCTTCCGTGCAACATAACGGCGCGACACCGCACCGAGGTGCTCTTTTACGAACGGAATTATTGCTTTTCGCGAATAGCGCTTGGCACCAAGTTCCAATATGCTCGATGTCGCCAGCCCTCACTGCGGACTCCCATGTAAAATGCAGAGAATCTCGTTTGACTCCGCCGATCTTCCCGGCGACGAGCGGCTGCGCAGAGATCGCTGGGTCGATTCACTGTCATCCGGTTACGTGCGTCTGCGCGCCGACGCCAGGCCCAACGTGCCCTTCGACGGCCAGCTCAAGATCATGCTGCTCGGCCAAGCCGCGATTGGTCGCATTTACGGGACCGTGCAGACCATTTCGCGCGGAGCCGCGGAAATCGCCATCGAGAACACCGACAATGCCGTGCTTCTGCTCAATAGCGGAACGGACGAAATGCTCGTTGAGCAAAGCGGCAAGAGCGTTGCCTGCACCGCCGGTGCTGCGGTGCTTATCGAACAGTGCGTGCCGTCGACCATCAATGTAAGTGCGCAGCATCACTGCAATTTCATGGCAATTCAATTGCCGCGCCAGCAGCTGCGTGGCCAGACGTGCAACGTCGAAGATCGATTCATGACGCCGATTCCGGCATCGGCTTCGGCGCCGGCGCTGGCATACGCTTACGTCGAGACGCTGCTGAAGCTATCCGGCGCCGCGGAGCAAGCCGATATCCCGCGTTTTGCCGCCGACCACATCGCCGATCTCGTCGTGGCTGCAGTGGCCCTCAAGACCTTGCATCAGGAGACACAGGCGCCGAGTTTGCGAGCGGCTCGGTTTGAGACCGTCCGGCGCGAGCTTGATCGCAATTTCATGATGCCCGGCTTTTCCTTGACGGCGCTCGCACGCCGCCTTCTGGTTTCGCCGCGCTATGTGCAGGCGCTCTTCTCCGAAGCCGGAACGTCGTTCACCGATGAACTGACCACTCGCCGCCTGATGCGCGCTCACGAGATGCTGGCGTCGCCGCACTACGCACATATGAATGTCATGGACGTCGCCTACGAGTGTGGATTCCCGACAGTATCGCACTTTCATCGCATTTTCCGGCGCCACTTCGATGCGACACCAGGCGAAGTGCGCGACAGAGCGATCACATAAGTCGCGCTGGCCGGCTCAGTAGCAATACCTGTGATCGACCCGGACGTAGTAGCCGTCCGGCCTCTGCATGTAGCAGCCGCGCTGATAGGCGTAGTAGCCGGAGCGGCGGCGCTCGCCTTCGGAGGCGATCGCGGCGCCCGTGCCGGCACCGACGACGGCACCGATGGCAGCCCCCCTGCCTCCGCCGAGCGCACCACCGAGGATCGCCCCGCCGACGCCGCCGATGATCGCGCCGCCGATGGCATCCTGGGCCGCCGCCTCATGCGCCGGCACCGCCATCGCAACCGTCAGACAGGCCGCGATTCCAAAACTTCCAATGCGAAGACCTCGAAGCATGCTCGCCCTCCCTGTGGTGGAGGGAGTCATAGCCCCGGGCGAGGATTCGGGCCAGACAAATTGCCGGCACGGCGGCCCGCGATGGCCGGAGGCGCAGCGCGAAGACGGCTCAAACCGCGCCGCGTACGATGCACCGGCCGGCCGATTGGACGTCAAGCATCGACCCAGCGCTGCACGGCCTCGACGGTATCGGCGGGCGTGGTGTTGAAGCAGATCGCAGCGTCCGGCGCGAGGCGATGGACGAGGTTGAGCACCTTCTCGAACAGCACGAGGCGCTCCTTCGGCTCGCGCAGGCCGGCGCCGATCACGATGCAGTCGAAACGCTCGTCGCGCAGCGCCGCCGTGACGCCGGCTTCCGCGGTGGCGTCGAGATCGATCAGGCAACTCGTGACCTCGAAGCCGAGATCGCGCAGGCGCAACAGCTGCGCATCGATGTAGGTTCGCACGAGCTCCGGCGTGAGCTGCGGGAATGCGCTGTAGTCGGCACTGCCGGGTTCGATGCCGATCGCGAGGACGCGTTTGGCCATGCCGGATCTCCCAACGAAATCGCCTCTTCCGTCAACGAGATGCCCGGTCTGCAGGTTCCGCCTTCGCGTGGCGCCATGCGGCGGCAGCGAATGTGGGCCTGCCTACTGACGCAGCATGATCAGGGGATCGGCGGTATCGGGGACGCGCCGCCACTGCGCGTTGTCGTCGGCCTCGAACTGCCAGACGTTGCCCGATTTCGACATCAGGATGATCTGGCCGCGCTCGAGCCGCCATTGCGTCGGGTTGAACTGCGCGATGGCCGGATCGCATTTCGGCTTGAGGAAGACCTGGAAATTGTCGGAGCCGGCTTCCGTGTTGGTCAGCGTCAGCCCGCAGACCGGCTGGCCGTTGCCGCGCACCATCGCCCAGTCGCCGATCATCTGGTCCATCGACTTGGCCATCGAGCGCGCGGCGGCGAGATCCTGCAGGATGTAGACGCCCTCGCCCTGGCGCAGGCCTTCGAAGATGCCGGCCTCGACCTCGGTGAAGTCGATCACGGCTTCACCGGTCGCGTCCTGCAGGCGGACGATGTCGAGGCCCCTGACGCTCCAGGCGACGATGTCCTTGGTGAAGGGCAGCGCCGCCTTGCAGGCCGGCTCCAGCTCCAGCTTGAAGCCCTGCCCCGCGGCATCGCCCTTCATCGTGACGACGCAGGTCTTGCTGCGCTCGGTGGTCGAGAGCTCCCACTGCCCGAGCATCTCTTTCTTCAGGGTCGTCGTATCCTGCGCATGCGCCGGCCTCGTCTGAGCAACGCCGATCGCGGCCAAGGAGGCCGCGACGGCGCCGATCGCGGCCAAATGGGCCGCGACGGCGGATGCAACGACCCGAAGACTTCGCATCAGCGCCCCTTGAATGGCGTTTCGGCAACCGGCGTCAGCGGCGCCTTGCCCGAGAACCATGACTTGAGGTTGTCGACCACGAGCTGGTCCATCGCGTTGCGCGTCACCACCGAGGCCGAGCCGATATGCGGCAGCAGCACGACGTTCTGCATCGCCTTGAGCTCGTCCGGCACGGTCGGCTCGGCCGCGAACACGTCGAGGCCGGCGGCGAGGATGGTGCCCGACTTGAGGGCCTGCACAAGCGCCGGCTCGTCGACCACCGAGCCGCGCGCGACGTTGACCAGCACGCCGCGCGGGCCGAGCGCCTTGAACACCTCGGCATTGATCATCTTGTTGGTCGAGGCGCCGCCGGGCACGATCACCATCAGCGTATCCACCGCCTTCGCCATCTCGATCAGATCGGGATAGTGCTTGTAGGAGACGTCCTTGGACGGATTGCGCGAGTGGTAGACCACCGGCACCAGCGAGGCGTCGAGCCGGCGCGCGATGGCCTGGCCGATCCGGCCCATGCCGACGATGCCGACCTTGCGGTCGCGCAGCGAGCCGACGCTGAGCGGATAGTTCTGCGTCTGCCAGAGGCCGGAACGCACATACCGGTCGGCCTTGATGAACTCGCGCAAGGTGGAGATCAGCAGACCCATCGCGACGTCGGCGACCTCCTCGGTCAGCACGTCGGGCGTGTTGGTGACGATGATGTTGTGCTCGGCCGCGTATTTGGCGTCGATATGGTCGTAGCCGACGCCGAAGCTCGCCACCATCTCGATCTTGGGCAGTTGCGACAGCGACTCCTTGTCGGCACGGACGGTGTGATAGGTCACGGCGACGCCGCGGATTTTTTCGCGGATCGCCGGCGTCAGCCGCTCGAGGTCGCCGCGCGTCTCGGCCTTGTGCACGACGAAATGGTCGGAAAACCCGTTCTCGAGGATCGGCCGCACCGGCCCATAGATCAGAAGGTCGATCTTCTCGGACGAAATCGAACCGGCAGCCATCAGTTTTCCTTTCCAAGCGCGCTTTCATGCCAGCGCCGTAAAACGAGGTGGGAAACTACCGCCAGCACCCCATAGATGACAATCCCGGCCAGCGATAACAAAAGCAGCGCTGCGAACATGCGGGGTATGTTCAATCGATAGCCGGACTCGGCGATCCTGTAGGCGAGCCCCGAGCCGGCACCGGCTGTTCCCGCCGCGATCTCCGCCACGACCGCGCCGATCAGCGACAGGCCGCCGGCGATGCGCAAGCCGCCGAGAATGTAGGGCAACGCCGCGGGCAGCTTGAGAAAGCGCAGCGTCTGCGGCTTTGAGGCGCCATAGAGCTGGAACAGGCCGGCAAGGTTGCGATCGACCGAATTGAGCCCAAGGGTGGTGTTGGACAGCACCGGGAAAAAGGCGACGATGAAAGCACAAACCACCACCGCGGTCTGCTGCTCCAGGTAGATCAGGAGCAGCGGCGCGACCGCGATCACCGGGGTGACCTGGAGGACGATGGCGTAGGGGAATAGCGAATATTCCACCCATTTCGACTGGTTGAACAACAGCGCCAGCGCGATGCCGCCGATGCTGGCCGCGGCAAAGCCTTCGAGCGTGGTCAGAAGCGTGGTGGCGAGCGATTGTGACAGCACCGCCCAGTCCTTGATCAGCGTCAGGACGATGACGGAGGGCGCCGGCAGCACGTAAGGCGGGATGTCCTTGATGCGGACCATGAGCTCCCAGGCGAGCATGCCGGCCGCGAACACGATGACGGGAAGCACGAAACGCATCGCGCGCTGCGCGCCTCGCGGTTTTGCAGTGACGGCCGCCTGCGCGCTCATAAGGTCGACTGCCCCGAATAAGACGGAGCCAGCGCAGCCGACACCTTCCGGCAATAATCGGAATAGGCGGCGGAGGTGCGAAACGCCTCGCCGCGCGGCTCGACCGTCTCGATGCGGATGTCGGCCTGGATGCGGCCGGGCCGCGCCGTCATGACCACTACGCGCTGCGACAGATAGACGGATTCGAACACCGAATGGGTGACGAAGATGACGGTCTTGCCGAGGCTGCGCCACAGCGCGAGCAGATCATTGTTGAGGCGGAAGCGCGTGATCTCGTCGAGCGCGGCGAACGGCTCGTCCATCAAAAGGATATCCGGATCGGTGACGAGCGCGCGCGCCAGCGACACCCGCATCTTCATGCCGCCGGAGAGCTCACGCGGAAAGGCATCGGCGAAATCGGCGAGCCCGACGCTGGCCAGCGCCGCGTCGGCACGCCCGCGCGCCTCCGCCTTCGGCACGCCCGCCAGCTTGAGCGGCAGCCGCACATTCTCGCGCACGCTGGTCCAGGGCATCAAGGTGGGCTCCTGAAACACGAAGCCGATACCGTGACCCGGCTGTACCACGCCCTCGTGATGGGCCACCCGCACGATGCCTGACGACGGCGCGCTGAGCTCCGCGATCAACCGCAGCACCGTCGACTTGCCGCAACCGGACGGGCCCAGCAGCGAGATGAACTCGCCCTTGCGGACAGTGAGGTCGAACGGGCCGAGCGCCATGACGCCATTGTCATAGGTCTTCGTCACGCCGCGCAGGCTGACGGCGAGATGCGTCAGGCCGGCGTCGGCCGCGGACGAGATTTTGCCTGATGACATCGAGCTTGCGCTACGGCTTGCTCGGGCGCAGCTCGACGCCGACGCCCTTGTTGACGAAGCGCAGCGTGTAGGATTTGCGGAAGTCGAGTTCGGGCTTCAAGACGCCGGCCTTGACCATCTTGTTGAAGAAGGAGGTGTAGCGCTCGTCGCTCATCGCGCCGATGCCGTTCTTCAGGCTGTCGCCGGAATCGACGATGCCATGCTCCTTCATCTTGGCGACGGAATAGGCGAGCAGGTCGTCGGTCATTTCCGGATTGAGCTTCTTGATCATGGCGTTGCCGGCGGAATTGTCGCGGTAGATGTAATTGTACCAGCCGATCATGGAGGCATCGACGAAACGCTGCACCAGGTCGGGCTTCTTCTCGACCACGTCGCGGCGGGTCTCGATCAAGGTCGAATAGGTGTTGAAGCCGTAATCGGCGAGCAGCAGCACGTTGGGCTTGAAGCCGGCGGCCTTCTCCACCGCGAACGGCTCGGAGGTGACGTAGCCCTGCATCGCGCTCTTGGGATTGGCGATGAAGGGTTGCGGATTGAAATTATAGGGCCGGACGTTCTTCTCGCTGAAGCCGTATTCGGACTTCAGCCACTGGAAATAGCTGCCCATGCCCTCCTTGGAGACGAACAGCGTCAGCGGCTTGAGATCCTCGATCTTGCTGACCTTGGCATCCGGCTGCGTCAGCATCACCTGCGGATCCTTCTGGAAGATCGCGGCGATGGTCACGACGGGAACGTTGTTGGCGACCGCGTCGAACGACATCAGCGTGTTCGCGGCCATGAAGAAATCGATCTTGCCGGCGATCAGCAGCATCCGGTTGTTCTCGTTCGGGCCGCCGGGAACGATGGTGACGTCGAGGCCGTATTTCTTGTAGGTGCCGTCGGCGACCGCCTGGAAGAAGCCGCCGTGCTCGGCCTCGGCGACCCAGTTGGTGCCGAAGGTGACCTTGTCCAGCGTTTCGGCCCGCGCCGGGACGCTCCAGACCAGAGCGGCCATCAGGCCCGCAGTTAGCGCTCTGCGCAGATGAGAGGGGGTCATAATGGCACTCCGTCGATCGCTTCCAGCATAATCGCGTCTAGCTCGTGGCAGGCCAACGCGATAAAACCGCATGACGTCAGGGGACACGAGCCGGCCGGGCCCGCGTCCCCTGATACCCCAAATTACGTGACAAATTCGGGCAATGAAACCTCCAAAGAAAACTCAATGATGCCATCCCGCGACTGGACCGAAATCCGCTGGGTCGATGCGCCCCCCGCGGAGACGTCGCGATGGATCGCGGTGCTGCCGCTGGCGGCGACCGAGCAGCACGGCCCGCATTTGCCGCTCACCACCGACGTGCTGATCGCGGACGCGTATCTTGCGCGCGTGCGCGAGCTTCTGCCCGACAACGTTCCGGCCAGTTTTCTTCCCGTCGAACCGGTCGGGATTTCCACCGAGCATATCGACTATCCCGGCACGCAGACGCTGCCGACTGAAACCGCGCTGAAGCGATGGACCGGGATCGGCGAGGAGGTCGCGCGGCGCGGCGTGAAGAAGCTCGTCATCATCACCAGCCATGGTGGCAACAGCGCGGCCATGATGCTGGTGGCGCAGGATCTGCGTGCGCATCAAAAACTGTTCGTGGTGACCACGTCGTGGTCGCGGCTATCAGGCGCCGACACATTGTTCCCGGCCGACGAAGTGCGCCACGGCATTCATGGCGGCGCGGTCGAGACCTCGATCATGCTGGCGCGCTATCCCGATCAGGTGCGCAAGGATGCCATTGCGGATTTTCCTGCGAGCAGCATCTCGCTGGAGCAGCAGTACCGCTGGCTGTCGACGCAGCGGCCCGCGCCGTTCGCCTGGCAGGCGCAGGATCTCAACGCCAGCGGCGCCGTCGGCAATGCGACATTGGCCGTGGCGGCCAAGGGCGAGCAACTCATCGATCAAGGCGCCCGTGCTTTTTGCGAGTTGCTGAGCGAGGTCGATAACTTCGACGTGAACAGGCTCGCCAAGGGGCCTCTCGGCTAACCAGCATCCTATTGGAATCATTCACGAAAACTCCTCACTCCGGGAGCGGATTTGCCGCATTCGAACCGGACGCGGGGAGCCTCCGTCAAACTGGGCACGCGGGCCACAACGGACCGCCTCAACCCCGGATGGAGTTTCACATGTCGATCAAGACCAAGATTGCCGCTCTCGCTCTCGCGACCCTCGCCGTCACCGGCAGCATCGTGTCCACCACCTCTTCGGCCGAAGCCAAGCAGCCCGGTTGGGTCTGGGGTGTCGGTGCCGGCATCGCCACCGCCGCCGTCGTCGGCTCCGCGATCGCCGCCAACAACGACCCCTATTACTACGGCTATCACCGCTGCGGCTGGGTCGCCCAGTACAACGCTTTCGGCCAGTACGTTGGCCGCGTTCGTAGCTGCTACTGACCTGAGTACCTGAGGCCGATCTTACGTGGATCCTGCGTCCGACACGGGCGCCTCATCCACCCCGTGTCGTGCCCCCGACCCCGCCCGGCTGTCCCCCCGGGCGGGGTCATTCTGTTTGGGCCGGGAATTGTTGCCGTCCCGTCACACAGCGGTGCGAACCATCCCGTGCGCCAATCTTCACCAGTTGCTATTGCGAATTAATCGCAATAAAGTTCGAAACAGGCTCGGGAACTTGGGGCGAAATCGCGTCGAATCGAGATCATCTCGACGACGCGAGCAACCAAGACCTGATGACAGGGCCGCCGCGAATCGGCAGGGATATCGCGACGGGTGGGACACATTCGCGTTTTGGGGGCGTGCGTTTTGACGTTGAGAAGTCACCGTTACAGATACTTGCGAACGGCCGCGGCGATTGCCTCGGGCGTGCTGGCTTTTCCCGCCGCGGGGCGCGCGGCCGATCTGCCGCTGAAGGCGCCGGCGCCGAGAGCGGTCTATGACTGGACCGGCCTCTATATCGGTGCGCATGCCGGCTATGGCCGCGGCTCGTCGCAGTTTGCGCTGAACGACGGCACAGGGATCAACGACAACGGCGTCTTCAGCGGCATGATCGGCGGCGTGCAGGCGGGCTACAACTACCGCCTCAACTCCGGCTGGCTGGTGGGTGTCGAAGGCGATTTCACGTTCCCCAACTACATCACCTCGAATTCGATCGTCTCCTTCCTGACGACACCCGCCAACACTGTCACGCAGCAATGGGACTACACCGCCAGCCTGCGCGGCCGCGTCGGCTACACCAGCGGTCCGTGGCTGGTTTACGCCACCGGCGGCTTTGCCTGGATGGGCGAGCGCTATTTCGACACGCCGGCCTCCGGCGCCGAAGTCCCAAAAATCCTGAACACGCGGCCCGGCTGGATCGCGGGTGCCGGCGTCGAATACGGCTTCGCGCCGCATTGGAGCGCACGGCTCGAATATCTCTACAGCCGCTTCGACGGCGCCAATGTCGCCTTCTCCACGGGGGCCCAATACAGCTCTTCGTCGCTCGACTTCCAGCAGGTCAGGCTCGGCCTCAACCGCAAGGTCGATTGGCCGGGCATGCCGAGCTACAATCCGAACAGCTCGCTCATCGACACCGAATCGGATCGCTGGGAGATTCACGGCCAGAGCACCTATCTGCCGCAAGGCTATCCGTCGTTCCCCGCGCTCTACAGCGGAACGAACTCTCTCTCGCCGACGAGGCAGGCCAAGGCGACCTGGAGCAACAGCCTGTTCCTGAACGCGCGGCTGTGGGACGGCGGCGAGGTCTATTACAATCCCGAGCTGCTCCAGGGATTTGGCCTGAACGACACGGTCGGCGCGGCCGGCTTCCCGAACGGCGAAGCGCAGAAGTCGAACTTCCCCTATCCGCATTACAACACCTCGCGCCTGTTCGTGCGCCAGACCTTCGGCTTCGGCGGCGAGCAGGAAGAACTCGCCAGCGGCCAGTTGCAGCTGGGGCAAAAGGTCGACGTGTCCCGCCTCACCGTGCAGGCCGGCAAGTTCGCAGTGGTCGACGTGTTCGACGGCAATGCCTACGCCAAGGACACCCGCAGGGATTTCATGAACTGGTCGATCTGGGCCCCGGGCGCCTTCGACTATTCCGCCGACAAGGTCGGCCTTACCTACGGCGTCACCGCCGAGCTCAATCAGAAGCAATGGGCCCTGCGCGGCGGCTATTTCCTGATGGTCGCGGAGCCCAATTCAAATCATTTCGACACCAAGGTCGGGGAGCGCGGCCAGTACGTGATCGAGCTCGAGACGCGCTTCTCGCTGTTCGGCCAACCCGGCAAGCTCAGGACCATGGGCTGGCTCGACAGCGCCAACATGGGCAGCTTCCGCGAGACGTTGAACAATCCCGCGCTCAATCTCGACATTGCGCAGACCCGGCGCGGCCGCACCAAGGTCGGCTATGTCGTCAACCTCGAGCAGGCGATCACCGAAGATGTCGGACTGTTCGGCCGCTGGAGCTGGAACGACGGCAAGAGCGAAACGCTCGCCTTCACCGACATCAACCGCAGCCTGTCGGCTGGCCTTTCGATCAAGGGCACGAAATGGGGCCGGCCTGACGACGTGGTCGGCGTCGGCGGCGCGATCAACGCGATTTCGCAGGACTACCGGGACTTCCTCGCCGCAGGCGGCCTCGGCGTGCTGGTCGGCGACGGTGCGCTCAACTACCGCAAGGAGCGCATCCTCGAAACCTATTACGCCTATGCGCTGAACAAGAATCTCACCCTCACCGCCGACTACCAGCTCATCGTCAACCCCGCCTACAACGCAGATCGCGGACCGGTGTCGGTCATTTCCGGGCGGCTGCACGGGGAGTTCTGAGCGCAGTACGGCCCGGATGATGCGCGCGCCTCGTCCTTCGAGACGCCCGCTTCGCGGGCTCCTCAGGATGAGGCAAGCGACACCGGAGCTCATCGAAGCGCTCCGCACACTCCATCCTGAGGAGCGCGCACTTGCGCGCGTCTCGAAGGATGGGCCGCGGGCACGTCGCTCTTCGAATGCGATTGCTTCTCCCTGCAGCAGAGGCGCAGAAGTTCTACGCAGCGCGGATCGCGTCCAGGAACTTGCCGACCTCGACCTTGAGACGGCTGCTCTCGCCGGACAGCGATCTGGCCGAGGCGAGCACGTTGGAGGAGGCAGATCCGGTCTGGCTCGCGCCGCGCTGCACGTCGACGATGCTGGCGGAGACCTGCTGGGTGCCGCGGGCCGCCTGCTGCACGTTGCGGGAAATCTCCCGCGTCGCTGCGCCCTGCTCCTCCACCGCCGCGGCGATTGCGGATGCAATCTCGGACATGCGGGAGATGGTGTCACTGATCGACCTGATGGCGCCGACGGAGTCCTCCGTCGCGGTCTGGATTCCCGTGATCTGCTGGCTGATCTCGCCGGTGGCCTTGGCGGTCTGCTCGGCCAGCGCCTTGACCTCGGAGGCGACCACCGCAAAGCCGCGGCCGGCCTCGCCGGCGCGCGCCGCCTCGATGGTGGCGTTGAGAGCCAGAAGATTGGTCTGGCCTGCGATCTGGCTGATGAGCTCGACGACGTCGCCGATCCGCCCCGCGGCCTTGGCGAGCTCGCCGACATAATCGTTGGTCCGGCCCGCCTGCTGCACCGCTTCGCCGGCGATGCGCGCGGAATCCTGCACCTGCCGGCTGATCTCGTCGACCGACGAGGCCATCTCCTCGGCCGCCGCGGCAACGGTCTGCACGTTGGTGGAGGCCTGTTCGGAAGCGGCCGCGACGGTCGCGGTGACCTTTTCCGATTGATCGGCCGTGCTCGTCAGCGTTCCCGCGGACACTTCCAGCTCCGAGGAAGCCGACGACACCGTGTTGATCACGTCGCCGATCATGGCTTCGAAATCGCGCGCGATCTGGTCCATACGCTGGCTGCGCCGGAGCTTCGCGTCGGCCTCGACCGCGGCCGCCTCATCGGCGGCCTTCTTGGCGAGCAGTGAATCCTTGAAGTGCTGCAGCGAGCCCGCCACCTGGCCGATCTCGTCATTGCGGCCCGTCGCGGGAATCTCGACGTCGTGTTGTCCGGCAGCGAGCGTTGCGATCACGTCTGCGAGCCGGCTGAGCGGCGTCACCACGCGCCTGCGCAGCATCATGGTCACGCCACCGAGAGTCCCGAGCAGCGCCAGAACCACCACGCCTGCGAGCGCGAGCATCGCCAGTGCGCCATCGCGCGAGGCCGAGGCACGCTCGGAAGCTTCGGCTAATGCGGCATCGCGCACGCCGTAGAACATCTGGATGGCCGGCACGATGACCTTCGCCAGTTCGTCGGCGTTGCTGCTGTACTTGCCGTCACTCCGGGCTGCGGGAATCTCCTTGTCGACGGCGGCCGCAGCTTTTCCGAAATACGATTCCGTTGCCGCCTTCAGCGCGGTCGCGATGCGGGGGGGATTTCCGAGTTGGTCGATGCCTGCCTCGATGCGCTCGCGGTCAGCCTCCACGCGGCCTTGCATGCGATCCATCAGCGACAATTCGGTCGCCGTGAGCGGGCGGCTCGCGGACAGCGCCGGGGACAGCGTGGCCGCTCGGCTGCCGGCCGCGACACGCAGGTCCTGGGCCGTCCGCGCCAGGCTCAACAGCGCCGCGAGCGAGGAATCGGCGTTGATGACTTTCGCTTCGAGCCGGTTCATGACCGGCTCGATGTTGCCGATGACCTCGGCAACACCGGGGAGAAAGCCCTTGATCACAGCACCATCGCGCGCCGCCAGCGGGACGCTCATCGCGCGATCTGCCGCCGCGGTGACCTCCTTCAGCCGCCGTGCGGCACGGTCGAGATTCTCGACAATCGCTCCGCCGTCATTCAGCACCAGGATCGCGCGCCTTGCAGCCTCGAAGCCGGCCTCGGCGGCTTTCGCGGCCTTCCCGGCCGCTTCGATCTGGGCTGGCGTCGCCGCCGCTTCCTGGAAGATCGGACCGATATAGGGGGCGCGAAGGCCGGCGACGTGCTGACTGACCATCAGGGTCGCACCAAAGGCATCGACAGTCTTGATCGCGTCGGAGCGGTTCGTGAAGATGCGCGTCTGGGGTATCAGCACCTCGGCGCCGAGGATGACTGCAAATACCGTCACCGTCAGCATCGACAGCGCGAAAAGCTTCCCGATCCGCATCCTGGGTCCCCCCGAATACACTTCTGCAATGTCGAAAACCTAGCCGGGGGCCACTAAGAGCCCGTTAAGCACCGGCATTCCCGTAGTTCCACGGGAGCTCGCGCAAGCGAGTCGAAGTCAGCGGCGACACGGTTCCCTCGGGGCGCCAAATGCGGCAAAATTGCCGGCATTTCTTCGCCGAATACCTATATCAAGGCGTGTGCGTCCTCTTCGGCCACACTCCCTTACCTCGGAACGTCAATGCTCTCGGTCGAACTCGTCATCGTCGTCGTCCTGATCGTCATCAACGGCCTCTTGTCCATGTCGGAGCTGGCCGTGGTCTCGTCCCGCCCGGCCCGGTTGTCGATGCTCGCCGCCAAGGGCGTGCGCGGCGCCGAGCGGGCGCTGACACTGGCAGCCAATCCCGGCAAGTTCCTCTCGACGGTGCAGATCGGCATCACGCTGGTCGGCGTGCTCTCCGGCGCGTTCTCCGGCGCGACGCTCGGACAGCGGCTGACGCAATGGCTGCTCGAGCTCGGTCTATCCGCGGGAATTGCCGACATCGTCGGCGTCGGCATCGTCGTGACGCTGATCACCTACGCCACCCTGATCGTCGGTGAGCTGGTGCCGAAACAGGTGGCGCTGCGCGACCCCGAGAGCATCGCGGTCAGGGTCGCGCCCGCCATGCACGTGCTTGCGAAAGTCTCGCTGCCGCTGGTCTTTCTGCTCGATCTCTCGGGCAGGCTGATCCTCACGCTGCTCGGCCGCGGCGGCAAGGCCGAGGAGAAGGTCTCGGAGGACGAGATCCACCACCTCGTCAGCGAGGCCGAGAGCGCGGGCGTGCTCGAGCCCGGTGAGAAGGAGATGATCGCCGGCGTGATGCGGCTCGGCGACCGGCCGGTCGGCGCGGTGATGACGCCGCGCACAGAGGTCGACGAGATCGACCTCAACGACGATCCGGCGGCCATCCGGGAGATCATCGCCAAGAGCCCGCATTCGCGCTTTCCCGTCTCCGACGGCGACCGCGACAAGCCGATCGGCGTGCTCCAGGCCAAGGACCTGCTGATCGCCTATATGAACGAACGCACGCCGGACCTGCGCGCGCTGGTGCGCGAAGCGCCCGGCATCCCGGCGTCGGCAGACGCGCGCGACGTGCTGACCATCCTGAAGGCTGCGCCGGTCCACGTCGGTTTCGTCTACGACGAATATGGCGGCTTCGAAGGCATGGTGACGGCCGCCGACATCCTCGAATCGATCGTCGGCGCCTTCCATTCGGAGGCCGGACCGCCGGAGCCCGCCTTTGTCAGGCGCGCCGACGATTCGCTGCTGATCTCGGGCTGGATGCCGGTGGACGAATTCGGCGAATTGCTCGGCGTCGAATTGCCGCCGCACCGCTACAACACGGTGGCCGGCCTGGTGCTGCAACAGTTCAACGTGCTGCCCGACACCGGCGATGCCTTCGACTTCGGCGGCTGGCACATCGAGGTGGTCGATCTCGACGGGCGGCGGATCGACAAGATCCTGGCGAGCCGGTTGAGTGAGGTCGAGACGGGGTAGTTGATAGAGCGAGCCTCAACCACAGCTGTCGTCCCGGACAAGCGCGCTTCAAGCGCGCGCCGATCCGGGACCCATACTCCCGGAAGGCCGTTTGGCGAAGATTCGGAGTTGCCAGCTCGCGCGGCGACTTCTCCCTGTGGTTATGGGTCCCGGGTTCGCGACTTTGTCGCGCCCCGGGACGACAGCGGTGTTTGCAGCGCGAACTCACCTCGCGCCAACTCACCTCACCCGAACCTCACGCCGATCCGCTTCTCCTTGCGCCAGATCACGGTGCACGACAGATGCGTTCCGTCCGCTTGGACGAACAGGGTGAAATGCTCGGGAATGCCGACCGGGCTGGTGACGTCGAGCGCAGCGCCGGTGTCGGACAGGTTGCGGACGGTGCAGTCGATCGCGCCGCCGCCGAACTCGATCGTTCCGGCCTTCAGCACGCGATGTCTCGCCTTGTCGCGCCGTTCGTCCATGGGCACAATCTACACCCAAAGTTGAACAAAATCTTGAATGCCAGCTCCGCTCGCGACGAATATGCGCGGGCCGGGCCGGTGCCGCCACCGGCCGAGCGATGCCCTATGGCGCCGGCTGGAACGTTTCCGCCTGCGCCATCCGCCAGGCGTCGCGGAAGCGCGGGTCTTCGGTGCCTTCGAGCAGCTCGCCAGGACGCAGCGCCGGATAGAGCTGCGCAAAGGATCTCACATCGGTGGTCGAGGTGCGCTGGGTGAAGTGAATGGGGCGCAGCTGCTGCGGATGCTCGAGGCCTGCCGCGGCGATCAGCTCGGTCAGCGAATGCAGCGTCGCGTGGTGATAATTGTGCACGCGGTCGATCTTGAGCGGCACGTAAAGCGCACGCGCGCGCGTCGGATCCTGGGTCGCCACCCCGGTCGGGCAGCGGTCGGTGTGGCAGCTCAGCGACTGGATGCAGCCGAGCGAGAACATGAAGCCGCGCGCCGAATTGCAATAGTCGGCGCCGATCGCCATCGCGCGCGCCATGTCGAAGGCGGTGGCGATCTTGCCGGACGCGCCGATCTTGATGCGGTCGCGCGCATTGATGCCGATCAGCGCGTTGTGGACGAAGTTGACGCCCTCGCGCATCGGCATGCCCAGATGGTCCATGAATTCCAGCGGCGCCGCACCGGTGCCGCCTTCGTTGCCGTCGACGACGATGAAATCCGGATAGATGCCGGTCTGAAGCATCGCCTTGCAGATCGCCAGGAATTCCCAGGGATGGCCGATGCACAGCTTGAAGCCGGCCGGCTTGCCGCCCGACAGGCGGCGCATCTCGGCGATGAACTGCATCATGCCGGCCGGGGTGGAGAAGGCGCGATGCGAGGCCGGCGAGATGCAGTCCTCGCCCATCGCGACGCCGCGGATCTTGGAGATCTCCTCCGAGACCTTTGCCGCCGGCAGCACGCCGCCGTGGCCGGGCTTGGCGCCCTGGCTGACCTTGAGCTCGACCATCTTGATCTGGTCGTCACCGGCGACGCGCGCGAACGCTTCGGGATCGAAGGTGCCGTCGAGATGACGGCAGCCGAAATAGCCGGAGCCGATCTCCCAGATGATGTCGCCGCCCATCTCGCGGTGATAGGGGCTGACGCCGCCCTCGCCGGTGTCGTGCGCGAAGCCGCCCTTCCTGGCGCCGGCATTGAGCGCGCGCACTGCGTTGGGGCTGAGCGCGCCAAAGCTCATCGCGGAAATGTTGAACACCGAGGCCGAATAGGGCTTCTTGCAGTCGGGGCCGCCGATGCTGATGCGGAATTTCTCCTCGGCATGCGCCTTCGGCGACACCGAGTGGTGCATCCACTCGTAGCCCTGGCGGTAGACGTCCTCCTGGGTGCCGAACGGACGCTTGTCGAGTTCCATCTTGGCGCGCTGATAGACCACCGCGCGGGTGTCGCGCGAGAACGGCATGCCGTCCTTCTCGCTCTCGAAGAAATACTGCCGCATCTCCGGGCGGATCTCTTCGAGCAGGAAGCGGATATGCGCCGAAATCGGATAGTTGCGCAGCACCGCGTGGCTCTTCTGCAGGAGATCGCGGACGCCGAGCAGCGTCAGCGCGCCGAAGATCAGGATCGGCACCAGCAGGATGTCGAAGATCTTGCGGTCGGCGATACCGATACCGATCAGGAGCGCCGTGACGACTGCGCAGATCGTCAGCACGATGAAGCGCGGCGAGAATGGCAGCAGCAGGGTCTCCATGATCCCCTCCTCCGCCAGCGGCAGGCGTTTGTGGGATGAGTGTTGGGAGGAGTCCTGCGTCTTGGTGTCGTCGGCCACGATTCCCATCCTCTCGCCAGCATTGAGGCGGTACGATACGCCCTTGCCTGTCATACGGATATGACGCGGCCCTTGTTTCAGGCTAGCGAATTCGGCCGAGATAGATCAATCAGCCGAGAGGATAGGCTTTTGCAGTGCAGCAGAGGGGTGGTGGAGGGGCGGCGGACGCTGGGCCTTAATGGCCGCGCGTGGGGTCACACTGGATTCCCCAAGCTCAGCTGTCGTCCCGGGCAAGCGTAAGCGCAGACCCGGGACCCATAACCACAAGATGTCGTGGTGAGAGAAGACTGTCACTCCGACCCTTCGCATAACCACGGCCTGTGGTTATGGGTCCCGGATCGGCGCTCCGCTTCGCTGCGCTTGTCCGGGACGACGAGTTGAGTGTGGCGCGCGATTACGCCGCTTCTTCAAAAGAGCTTAGCGCTCGACGAATGCCTTCTCGATCACGAAATGGCCAGGCTTGTTGCCGCTTCCTTCGATGAAATCACGGCCTTCGAACATCACCTTCAGCTCTTCGAGCATCCCCGGGCTGCCGCACATCATGATGCGGTCGGTGGCGATGTCGAGGGGCGATTGCCCGATATCGGTGAAGATCTGCTCGGAGTTGATGAGGTCGGTGATGCGGCCGCGGTTCTTGAACGGCTCGCGGGTCACGGTCGGGTAGTAGATCAGCTTGTCCGCGAGCAGCTCGCCGAACAGCTCGTCCTCACGCAAGGAAGCAACCAGCTTCTCGCCATAGGCCAGCTCGGAGACCTGGCGGCAGCCGTGCACCAGCACGATGGACTCGAACTGGTCATAGACCTCGGGGTCCTTGATCAGGCTCGCGAACGGCGCGAGGCCCGTTCCGGTCGAGAGCAGCATCAGCCGCTTGCCGGGAAGGAGGTTATCGGTGATCAGCGTGCCGGTCGCCTTGCGGCCGACCAGGATGGTGTCGCCCTCTTTGATCTTCTGCAGGCGCGAGGTCAGCGGGCCGTCCTGAACCTTGATCGAGAAGAACTCGAGCTCTTCCTCGTGATTGGCGCTCGCCATGCTGTAGGCGCGCAGCAGCGGACGGCCGTCGATCTCGAGGCCGATCATCGCGAACTGGCCGTTCTGGAAACGGAAGCTGGTATCGCGCGTGGCGCGGAAGCTGAACAGCGTGTCGGTCCAGTGCTGGACGGAAAGAACCTTCTCTCGGTAAAACGCGCTCATGATTTTCGATATTCCGAATAATTGCGGTTTTAGGGCAAAAGCGTTGCCCGGCCCTGAAACGGGGCGGACACCATTGCCATGGCGGAGGATTTCGCGTGTGTGATCTACGCCATTGAGACCAATAATCAACCTCGTTCCGGATGCAATTGATGCCGGTCAAACCGGCATTTGCGGCGGAATTGGCCATATTGTTAATGAATCTGCTGCCGGGCGCGCGCGGCGGGCAATTTCTTTTCCCTGCAGCGTTCGAATGCAGCACTTAATTTCCATCGCGCTCGCGAGAATTTCATTAAGAATAGCTCTGACTTTCACCCTGGTTCGGCGCCGTTTCCCGCATTTTTGCGGCTTTTGGCGCCAGGAACGTCGGAAACGCGACGGAAACACATGGCGGCAAGCGACGAGCGAATCTTCGTCCAGGCCATCAGGCGCTATTGCGCGGAGCATGGCATTGCGGTCGATGTCCGCGCCGGTGGCTGGCTGATCGCGATGCGCCGGGGCGATGAGCGGCGCTTCGCCTTCGGCTACGACATCGGCCTCAACAGCGCCATCGCCCATCGCCTCGCCAACGACAAATCGGCGACATCAGAGGCGCTGGCGCTGGAGGGCGTGCCCTGCATTTCCCATCACCTCTTCCTCAACCCGAAGCTGGGCGTGCACGTCGCCGGTGCCGATTGGCGCCAGCGGATGCTCGCGCTGCTCGCTCAGAATCCGCAAGGCGTGGTGGTGAAGCCGAACGAGGGGACATCGGGGCGCTCGGTGTTCAAGGTGACGACGGAGGCGGAACTCGACCACGCGGCCAGCGAGGTGTTTTCGATGAGCGCCGGGCTCGTGATCTCACCCTATGTCGCGATCGAGGACGAGGTCCGCGTGGTGCTGCTCGATGAGGCGCCCCTCGTCGTCTACAGCAAGCAGCGCGGCACGGATTGGCGACATAATCTCGATGCCGGCGCAAAGCCGGTGTTGCTGGGGGACAGCGAGGTTCGAACGGCCTGCGTGGAGCTGGCAATGGATGCCGCGCGCGCGATCGGCATCGCTTTTGCGTCGATCGACGTGGTCCGCGTCGACGGCGAATGGAAAGTGCTCGAGATCAATTCCGGCGTGATGATGGAAACGCTCGGCAAGCTGCAACCGCAACTAGTGCAAGCGGCGTATGATGCGGCGCTGGATCGGGTGTTCGATCGAGTGCACAGCGAACGATGACCCATCACCGCCACCCCCAGCGCAACGGCAAGGCCGTTGCGCTGGGGGTGGCAGCTTCTTCAGCGGCCCTCGAAGGGCGACGGCCCGGCTGCCAGCTCGGCCGTTCATCCTTCGAGGCCTGCTCGGCGGTGCGCTTGCACCGCCGAGCGCGCGCCTCAGGATGACGGAGAGAGAGCGAACCGCCGTCTAATTATTCGCGCTCGCTGAATCGTCCATCGCCTTGAACGCCTCTTCCAGCTGCAGCGAGATCGGCACGTTCAGACGTTCGCCGGTGGGAAGCCTTGCGGTGAACCATTTGTTGTAGAGCGGGACGAGGTCGCGGTTGGAGCCGAGCTTGCGGAAGGCGCGCTCGACCACGGCCGATAGCTGCGGCTCGCCCTTCCTGAACATGATGCCGTAGGGGTCGTAGGACAGATAATCGCCGATGACGCGGAACTTGTCCTGCGCCTTGTGGCGCGCGATCAGGCCGAAGAGCAGGATGTCGTCGGTTGCGAAGGCATCGGCCTTGCCATCGGCGAGCATCTGGTAGGATTGCTCGTGATCGGCGCCGACGGGCATGTTCAATCCCAACGAAAATTTCTTGTCCGCGGCCTGGATCGCCTGCTCGTTGGTGGTGCCCTTCGTCACCACGATGGTCTTGCCCTTCAGATCGGTGAGCGACTGGGCGCTGGATGTCTTCGGCACCATCAGCTTGGTCCCGGCGACGAACATCAGCGGCGAGAAGGCGACGCGCTTGCCGCGCTCGGCATTGGCCGTGGTCGAGCCGCATTCCAGGTCGATCTTGTTCTGCAGCACGGCGTCGATGCGGTCGTCCGAGGTGACCTTGACGTAGTCGATTCTGAGATTGGGATCGTCGACCTCAACGCCGATCTCCTCGACGATGGCCTCGCAGAGTTCGAGGCTGTAGCCGATTGGACGGCCTGACTGGTCGAGGAACGAGAACGGCGGCGAGCTCTCGCGATAGCCGAGCCGCACGGTGTGCGCCGTCTTGATGGCTGACAGCGTCGGGCTGAGCCCTTCGCCGCCGGTCTGCGCGGATGCCGAGGTCGCGAACAAGGAGGTCGCGAGCAACGATGCCGCGAGCAACAAGCCGCTTGAGGTCAGTGACCTCGCCAGTGTCTGGCCCATGGTTCGCTCCTATCCATGGCCGGCCATCGCGGGCACTTCGCCCGGCACCATGTCCTCAGGCACGACGTCGCCGGGTCCGAGCTCGTGCTCGGGCCCGAGCTCGCCTTCCCATTTGGCCACGACCGAGGTCGCGAGCGTGTTGCCGATCACGTTGGTGGCGCTGCGACCCATGTCGAGGAAGGTGTCGATGCCCATGATCATCAACAGGCCCGCTTCGGGGATGTTGAACTGCGCCAGCGTCGAGGCGATCACCACGAGCGAGGCGCGCGGCACGCCGGCGACGCCTTTCGAGGTGATCATCAGCGTCGCCAGCATCGCAAGCTGGGTGCCGAGCGGCATGTCGATGTGATAGCTCTGCGCGATGAAGACGGCCGCGAAGGTGCAGTACATCATCGTGCCGTCGAGATTGAAGGAATAGCCGAGCGGCAGCACGAAGCTCGAGATCCGCGACGACGCGCCGAAGCGGTTGAGCGCCTCGAGCGTCTTTGGATAGGCCGCCTCCGAGCTCGCGGTCGAGAAAGCGATCATCAGCGGCTCACGGACCAGCTTCAACAGATGGCTGTAGCGCGGGCCGATCACGATGAAGCCGACGATGACCAGGATGGTCCACAGGATCGCCAGCGAGAGATAGAAGCCGCCCATGAACACGACGAGCTTCCAGAGCACCGCGAGGCCGTTCTTGGCGACGGTTGCGGTGATCGCGGCCCACACCGCGAGCGGCGCGAACAGCATCACGTAGCTCGTGACCTTGAGCATGATGTGGCCGACGTCGTCGATCATCGCGAGGATCGGCTTCGAACGTTCGGGCATGGAGCCCATCGCCACCGAGAAGAACACCGCGAAGATCACGATCTGCAGGATCTCGTTCTGCGCCATAGCGTCCGCGATCGAGGTCGGGATCAGATGGGTCAGGAATTTCTCGATCGAGAATGCCGACACCGGCAGGCCGGTCGATTGCCCCGCCTGGGGCAGCGTGCCCGGGAAGTTCGCACCGGGCTGCAGCAGGTTCACCATCACGAGGCCGAGCAGCAGCGAGACGAAGGAGGCGCTGATGAACCAGCCCATGGTCTTGGCGAAGATGCGGCCGAGCTTGGAGCCCGAGCCCATATGGGCGATGCCGCCGACCAGGGTCGCGAACACCAGCGGCGCGATGATCATCTTGATCAGGCGCAGGAACATCATGGCGATCAGGTTGATGGAGGACGCCCAGTCGGCGCGCGTGTCGGGCAGGAAGTTGTAGATTGCCGACCCCATGATGATGCCGAGCACCATCGCGGCCAGAATGTATTGCGTAAACCTGTTCGACATCGCTTACCCCCACGTACACCGGCGCTTCATGATGTCGCAGTTATCACAACGACGCAACACGCTTTGCGTGTGATCGCGTTTTCAGGATGTTCCCGTTGTGAAATGGAACGCCGCGATCTAGCCTTCATGCAGCGCACAACGCATGCGGCCTGCACGTTTTGTTTGCGGCGGTTGCATCAATAATCGTCAAGACAATCAAAGAGGGAAACGCCATGAGCGGCAACATCAATCACCAGATTCTGCTGGTCGAAAAACCCAGCGGCAAGCTCGGCCCCGAACATTTCAGGATGGTGGAGAGCACGGTGCCGGAGCCGAAGGACGGCGAGGTCCTGCTGCGCGTGCGATACATTTCGCTCGACGCCGCCAACCGCGCCTGGATGCACGGCGCGACCTATCGCTCCGCCGTCGAAGCGAACAGCGTGATGGCTGGCGGTGCCATTGCCGAGGTCGTCAGCTCGAAGGCCGATGGGCTTGCGGCGGGCGACATCGTGTTCGGTGACACCGGCTGGCAGGAATTTGCCGCGGTGCCGGCAAAGCATCTCACCAAGATGCCGAAGCTCGAGCCGATGACGCACCTGCTCAGCGTGTTCGGCATCGCCGGCCTCACCGCCTATTTCGGCCTGCTGGAGATCGGCAAGCCCAGAGAGGGCGAGACCGTCGTGGTCTCCGCGGCCGCGGGCTCGGTCGGCTCGATCGTCGGACAGATCGCCAAGATCAAAGGATGCCGCGTGATCGGCATCGCCGGCGGCGCGGACAAGTGCAGCTGGCTGACCTCCGAGCTCGGCTTCGATGCCGCCGTGGACTACAAGGACGGCGCGGTCTTCAAGGCGCTGCGCGCAGCTGCACCCAAGGGCATCGACGTCTATTTCGACAATGTCGGCGGCGACATTCTGGAAGCCTGCCTGCCGCAGATGAACAATTACGGCCGCATCGCCTGCTGCGGCGCGATCTCGCAATATGACGGTGCGCCCTCCGCGCACGGCCCGCGCGGCGTGCCCGGGCTGATCGTGGTGAAGCGGCTGGTCATGCAGGGCTTCATCGTGATGGATTACATGAAGGAGAGCCCGCGCGCGCTCGCAGAGCTCCAGGGCTGGGTCAAATCCGGCAAGCTGAAGGTGCAGGAGGACATCATCGATGGCCTCAAGAACACGCCGAAGGCGCTGATCGGATTGCTTGCGGGCGAGAACCGCGGGAAGCGCATGGTCAGGCTCTGACGGCGCAATTGCACCGGCATAATTGACTTGCGGGTGACGTCAAAGCGGCGAATGATGCTGCTTGCGAGGCGTCACTCGCGAAGATTGCGATTACATCACATTTTGAAAGTCGTCGGCGTGACCGACGGGGCAGGAAATCACCAGATGTTCAACACGTTGAAACAGGCATCGACGCGCAAGGCGTTGCTGGCGGCCGCGCTCTTCGCAACTGCAACAGGCGCGTTCGCGCAAGCACCGACCGAAGCTCAGAAGAACGCCATCCGCTCCGCATGCCGTTCGGATTTCATGGCGCATTGCTCGAGCGTGACGCCCGGCGGCGTGGAAGCGTATCAATGCCTGGCGAAGAACATGTCCAGCCTGTCGGCGGGATGCCAGACCGCGGTTCGCGCTGTCGAACCGGCGAAAACCGAAGCTGCCCCCGCCGCGCCGAAGAGCGAGGCCGCGCCCAAGGCGGAAACGGCGCCAGGCGCACCGAAGGCAGATGCCGCCCCCGCGGCAAAGCCGGCTGCCGCACCCGCGCAGAAGGCCGCGGCCGCCAAGCAGCCGAGCAGCGCGCAGGTTGCGGCGGTCAAGAGCGCGTGCCGCGCCGACTATCCCAAGGTGTGCGCCAGCGTGCCGCCGGGCGGCGCGGCAGCGCTCGAATGCCTTGAAAAGAACAAGGCCAGAGTTTCACCGGCCTGCGAGAAGGCCGTGAGCGCCGCAGCCGGCGGTGGCGCGGCCGCAACGGCGGCGCCCGCGGGTGCGGCTCCCGCAGCAGCAGCCCCCGCGGCGGGAGCCGCGCCGGCGGCACCGCCAGCCGTGATCGTGTTGCGTCCCTTGCTGCCGCGCGAAGAGCTGTTCATCGCGCGCTCGGCCTGCGGCGCCGACATCCGCACGCTCTGCGCCGGCGTCGCGCCCGGAGGCGGCCGCATCATTCAATGCATTTCCAACAGGGCTGCCTCGCTGTCGCCGGCGTGCAAGGACGTGCTCGCCCCATTCGCGGCGAGGTAACACGGCGCAGGCGCCAAAGCCGCAACGACGAACGGCGTGCGCATGAATTTCCGCACGCCTGCAACGACAGATCTTTTGCAGATATCCGATTTCGATCACGGCAAGACCGGGAGGACAACATGCGTTCATTGCTGCTCGTTGCTTCTGCGCTCCTCGCCTTCGGAGCGACGATGACGTTCGAGGCCACCGACGCCAATGCGGTGGTCTGCGCCCGCGGGGTCTATCGCGCCGGCTGCGCCGGGCCGAACGCGGCCGTCGTGGTCCGCAAGCCGGTTCCAGCCGTGCGCTGTACCCGGGTGCTGGTGAACGGGGTCTACGTGAAGCGCTGCGTCTGACGGTGCGGATGGCCAAGCCGGCGCGGTTTGGCTATGATTCGGACCTGAGGTTTCGGACACGCGTAAAACGTGTGGCCGAAGTGCGCTTTGGCGCGCCTGCGCTGGCCGATAATTCCGCTGGCGCGGGACGCCGGAGCACATTAGTCTACCCCTAGATAGTAAGTATACTGTCAATTAGGGAGGCAGACGTTGCGGATCGCCGTGATTGGCGGAGGGCCCGGTGGGCTCTACTTCGCCTATCTCTGGAAGAAGCGTCACCCCGAGGATCAAGTCGACCTGTTCGAACAGAACCCGGCCGACGCGACCTGGGGCTTTGGCGTCGTGTTCTCGGACCAGGCGCTGGAATTTCTGCGTGCCGACGACCCCGAGACGGTCGATGCGATCGCGCCGCACATGGAGAGCTGGCAGAACATCACGCTGAACCTCGGCAGCGACAGCGTCGCCATCGACGGGGTCGGCTTCTCCTCGATCGGGCGGCTCGAGCTGCTGCGGTTCCTGCAGCAGCGCGCGCTCGACGCTGGCGTCACCCCGCGCTTCGACACGCAGATAAATGCGATCGACCAGCTCAACGGCCACGATCTGATCGTCGCCGCCGACGGTTTGAACTCGCAGGTGCGCCGCGCCTTCGAGGGAGATTTCGGCACCTCGCTGTCCTACTCCTCCAACAAGTTCGTCTGGTACGGCACCTCGAAGCGCTTCGACACGCTGTCGCAGACCTTCGTGAAGACCGATCGCGGTGCCTTCAACGCCCATCACTACCGCTACTCGCCCGCCATGAGCACCTTCCTGGTCGAATGCGACCACGCAACATGGCAGGCCTATGGCTTCGCCTACAAGGACGTCGAGCAGTCCAAGGGCGTCTGCGAAGAGGTGTTCGCGGACACGCTTGGCGGCCATTGCCTCGTCTCCAACAAATCGGTCTGGCGCAACTTTCCCTGGGTCTGGAACGAGCACTGGTCGTTCAAGAACATGGTGCTGATCGGCGACGCCCTGCATTCGGCGCACTTCTCGATCGGCTCGGGCACACGGCTCGCAATCGAGGACGCCATCGCGCTGGTCAAGGCGCTGGAATCGGATGCGCATCTTGCAACCGCGCTGCACCGGTACCAGGCCGCGCGAAAACCGGTGGTACAAAAGCTCGTCAACGCGGCGCGCACCAGCGCCTTCTGGTACGAGCATTTTGCCCAGCACATGCAGCAGGGTCTGATGGACTTCGCCTACAGCTACATCACCCGCTCCGGCCGCATCGACGATGCACGCCTGCGCCACATGTCGCCGGGCTTCATGGCGCGTTACGAGGCTGCCAAGAACGGCGGGGACGAGGCATGAGCAACGAGATCTTCGACCAGGTTCCCGCCGATAGCGAGGGGGCGCGCGAGATCAGCTTTGCCGTTCCTGAAATCTACAACGCCAGCCGCGTGCTGTTCGACAATCTCGCCAAGGGCCGTGGCGACAGGGTCGCGCTCATGGGTCCGGCAGGCACGCGGACTTACGCCGAGCTCTGCGACGAGACTTGCCGCTGGGGCAACGGCTTTGCATCGCTCGGCCTGAAGCGCGGCGACCGCGTGCTGCTGTTTCTCGACGACACCCCGGCCTACCCGGCCGCGTTCTTCGGCGCGGTGCGGGCCGGTTTCGTGCCGCTCCTGATCAACACGCTGACGCCGCCGGATTTGCTGCAATTCTACCTCGCCGATTCCGGCGCCAGCGTTGCGGTGGCGGACGCCGAACTCGCGCCACGCTTCAATGCCGAGGCCTGCAAGGACACGCGCCTGTGCACGCTGATTGTCGCCAATGGCGAGGCGGGCGATCACGCCGCGCCGAGCGCGCTCGCGGCGACGGACTGGCTCAGGCAATTCCCGGCCGAGCTGGCGGAAGCGGAGACGCATCGCAACGAGATGGCGTTCTGGATGTATTCGTCCGGCTCGACCGGCCGGCCCAAGGGCATCGTGCATCTCCAGCACGACATGTCCTATAGCGAGCTCGCCTTTGCGCAGAACGTGCTGAAGCTGACGCCCGACGACATCTGCTTCTCGGTGCCAAAGATCTTCTTCGCCTATGGCTTCGGCAATTCCGTCACCTTCCCGTTCTCGGCGGGCGCGGCAACGCTGCTGCTGCCGGGCCAGCCGAAGCCGGCCACGATCTTCGCGGCGATCGAGCAGCACAAGCCGACGGTCTTCTTCGGCCTGCCGACGCTCTACACGTCCCTGACCAAGGCCGAGGGCGCGCAACAGACCAACTTCTCGTCGCTGCGCATGTCGCTCTCCGCGGCCGAGGTGCTGTCGGCCGAGGTCTTCAACGGCTGGAAGACGCTCACGGGCCTGGAGATCGTCGAAGGGCTCGGCTCGACCGAGGTGCTGCACATCTATCTCTCCAACAGGCCCGAGCAGAAGAAGTTAGGGGCCGCAGGCCTGCGCGTGCCCGGCTACGAGGTCGCGCTGCGCGACAAGGACGGACGCGATGTCGCCGACAACGAGGAAGGTATCTTGTGGGTGCGCGGCGATTCCAACACGCCGCTGTACTGGAACCGGCCGGACAAATCCGCGGAGACGATTCGGCAGGGCGGCTGGATCTACACCGGCGACCGCTTCGTGCGCGATGCCGACGGCTTCCACTTCTTCCGCGGCCGCGCCGACGATCTCATCAAGATCTCGGGACAGTGGGTCTACCCGCTCGAGGTCGAGCTGTGCCTCGCCGACCATCCCGATATCCGCGAATGCGCGGTGTTCGCCGCCGAACTGCCGGACCGGCGCATGACGCTGAAGGCGGTGGTGGTGATGAACAGCCGCACGGACGACCGGGGTGACGCGACGCGGCGGCTGCAGGATTACGTCAAGGGCAAGCTGCTTCCTTACAAATATCCGCGCGAGGTGATCTTCACCGACGAGCTGCCGAAGACCGGCACGGGGAAGATCGATCGGCAGGCGTTGCTGCGGATGTGAAGACGAGACGTCGCCACACCACAGGTGTCGTCCCCGCGCAGGCGGGGACCCATAACCACAGGGAGTGGTTTGGTGCGCGACTGGTAACCGCGAGTCTTCGCCAAATTTCTCCCTGGGGTTATGGGTCCCGGGCTCGCGCTACGCGCGCCCCGGGACGACAGCGGGGATGAGGCGTGAGTATCGCCTCACACCACCCTCACCCCGCCTTCCCCAGATGCTCCAGCGCATCCTCGGCACGCAGCGGCACGCGTGAGGCCTCGTTGTTGAGATCGACGAGCTGCACCAGGAGCCCCATCAGCGTCTTGCGATCGGCGGGCTTCAGCGGCTCCAGCATCCTCGCCTGGGCGCGCTCGACGGCGGGAATGATCTCGCGCAGGATCGCGGCGCCGGATTTGGTTAGATAGAGCAGCTTGATCCGCTTGTCCTCAGGGGCCGGCTTGCGCTCGACATAGTCCTTGGCCTGCAGCCGCTCGATCACGCTGCCGAGCGTGGAGCGGTCGAAGGCGATCACCGCCGACAGCCGCGTCGCGTCGATGCCGGGATGGGTGTGGATCGCGATCAGCGCCGCATATTGCACCGGGGTCAGGTCGAACGTCTTGCACTCCTCCATGAAGATCGAGACCGCGATCTGCTGCATGCGCCGGAACAGATAGCCCGGCGCGGCATAAACCGCGTCGATCGTGATCGGAGGAGGAGGCTTACTCGGCATCGGGCTGCTTCTCCGGCGCAGCGTTGGCAAACGCGGCGAGCGCCTTTGCGGCCGCCTCTGCCGCGAGCAGACGCGGATAGGCCGACACGTCGACCCCGAAACGGCGGGCATTGGCGAGCTGCGGCACCAGGCAGAGATCGGCGAGCGTCGGCGCATCGCCGAAGCAGAACGGGCCGGGCTCGTCCTTGATCAGAGCCTCGCAAGCCGACAGCCCTTCGCGGTTGACCCAGGCCGCCCAGTCCTGGACCTTCTCCTCGGGCAGGCCGAGCTCGCGCAGCCGCGCCAGCACTTTCAGGTTCTGCACCGGATGGGTGTCGCAGGCGATCGCCATTGCGAACGCCCTCACCTTGGCGCGCCGCAGCGGATCCTTCGGCAGCAGCGGCGGGTTGGGATGGGTCTCGTCGAGCCATTCGATGATGGCGACCGATTGCGTCAGCACCGCGCCGCCATCGTTCTCCAGCGCCGGCACCAGGCCCTGCGGGTTGATGGCAAGATAGGCGGGCGCGCATTGCTCGCCCTTGCGCAAATGATGCGGCAGGTGCTCGGCACCGAGGCCCTTCAGGTTCAGCGCGATCCGCACCCGATAGGCGGCGCTGGAGCGGAAATAGCCGTGCAGCTTCATGGAGACCTCCCTGTTAGTTTTTCTCCGTCATTCCGGGGCTCGCGAAGCGAGCGCCCGGAATCCATACTCCCGATCGGGGTTATGGATTCCGGGCTCGACGCTGGCGCGTCGCCCCGGAATGACGAGGACCTTGTATGTCGTCCGCCACATTGACGCTACCTAGATCGTCAGTATACTGTCAATCAACAAAACGACGGGAGCGCCACCATGGAAGCGGTGACCAAGACGCCGGAACGCGAGGCGTTCTACAAGAAGATCGACGGCGAGAATCTCACCGCGCTTTGGACGGTGATGAGCGACCTGATCACGCCGGAGCCGAAGAGCGCCTGCCGGCCGCACCTCTGGAAATTCGAAATCATCCGCGACTACATGACGGAGGCCGGCAAGCTGATCACCGCCAAGGAAGCCGAGCGGCGCGTGCTGGTGCTGGAGAACCCCGGCCTGCGCGGCCAGTCCAAGATCACGACCTCGCTCTATGCCGGCGTGCAGATGGTGGTGCCCGGCGACGTCGCGCCGGCGCACCGGCACAGCCAGTCGGCGCTGCGCTTCGTGCTCGAAGGCAAGGGCGCCCATACCGCCGTCGACGGCGAGCGCACTGCGATGGAGCCCGGCGATTTCATCATCACGCCGTCGATGACCTGGCACGATCATTCCAACGAGACCGATCAGCCGATGTTCTGGCTGGATGGCCTCGACATTCCGCTGGTGCAGTTCTTCGATTGCTCCTTTGCGGAAGGCTCCAAGGAAGATCAGCAGAGGATCACAAAGCCGGCCGGCGACAGCTTTGCCCGCTACGGCCACAACCTGCTGCCGGTCGACGTCAAGCGGAGCTCGAAGACCTCGCCGATCTTCAGTTATCCCTACGCCTACACGCGCGAGGCGCTGGAGAAAGCCAGAACGAGCCAGGAGTGGGACGCCTGCCACGGCCTCAAGCTGAAGTTCAGCAACCCCGAGACCGGCGATTTCGCGATGCCGACCATCGGCACCTTCATCCAGCTGCTGCCAAAGGGTTTCAAGACCGCGCGCTACCGGTCGACCGATGCGACCGTGTTCTGCCCGATCGAAGGCCGCGGCCGCAGCCGGATCGGCGATGCCGTCTTCGAATGGGGCCCGCGCGATCTGTTCGTGGTGCCGAGCTGGCAATGGGTCACCCACGAGGCGGAGGACGATGCCGTGCTGTTCAGCTTCTCGGATCGTCCCGTGCAGCAGAAGCTGGATTTGTTTCGCGAGGATCGCGGGAATGCGTGAGGCCACGCTGCCGGACAAATACTCAACTGTCGTCCCGGCGAACGCCGGGACCCATAACCACAGGGAGTAGTTTGGCGAAGACTTGCAGTTATCCAGCCGGTACGAAGACCGCCCACACTCGATAGATCACGCGGTATGGGTCCCGGCGTTCGCCGGGACGACGGCGGAGGTTGTGGCTCATCTGCGCCCCGCATCATTGCGGCTGCAGCTACCGCCAGTGCAGCAGCCTTATCTCCAGCCAGCCGATCACCTTCCCCACCGCCAGCCCGAACACCGACAGGATCACCACGCCCGCGAGCAGCTGATCGGTCTGCATCAGATTGCCGGCCTGGAGCACGAAGGCGCCGATGCCGTATTGGGCGCCGATCATCTCGGCACTGACGACGAGCAACAACGCCACTGACGCCGTGATCCGGAAGCCGGCGAGGATCGCGGGCAGCGCGCCCGGCCAGACCACCTTGCGCACGATGGTGGCGAAGGGAACGTTGAAGCTCTGCGCCATGCGGATGAGGTTGCGCGGTACCGCATCGACGCCGCTATAGACCGAGATCGCGGTGGAGAAGAACACCCCCAGTGCAATGGTCGCGATCTTCGGCTCTTCGCCGATGCCGAGCCAGAGGATCAACAGCGGCAGCAGCGCGATCTTCGGGATCGGGAACAGCGCCGAGATGAAGGTGATGCCGACGCTGCGCGCGAGCCGCGACAGGCCGATGGCAAAGCCGACGGCGACGCCAGCCGCCGTCCCCAACAGCCAGCCGACGCCGATGCGCAGCAGCGATGCCGACAAATGCTGCCAGAGCGCGCCTGAGATCGCGAGCTGATAGATCGCGCGCGCGATCGCCGACGGCGCAGGCAGAAACAGGGGATTGACGAGGCCGGTGCTGCCCGCCGCCTGCCAGATCGCGATGACCAGTGCGAGAGCGATCCAGCCGCCGAAACGGCTCGACGCGGGCACGAAGCCGGCGCCACGAAAGCGGACGCGCCGCGTCGCGCTGTCCTTCGCAGTGTCAGTCGCCGCGCGATCAAGCATGCTGGACCTCGCGCTCGGCATCGATGGCTTCGTTGCGGATCAGCGACCAGATCTGGTTCTGCAGCGCCAGCAGTTTTTCGCGCGCCGCCGCTTCGCCGCGTTCAGTGCGCGTCATCGGCACGGTCACGACCTCGCGGATGCGGCCGGGCCGCCGTGACAACACCACGATGCGATCGGCCAGCCGCGCAGCCTCTTCGAGATTATGGGTGACATAGACCGCGCCCATGCCGCCATCGGCGAGCAGGCGGACGAAATCCTCCATCAGGAGTTCGCGGGTCTGCGAATCCAGCGCGGAGAGCGGCTCGTCCATCAAGAGGATCGCGGGCTTCACCGCGAGCGCGCGCGAGATGCCGACACGCTGGCGCATGCCGCCGGAGAGCTGCTTGGGATAGGTTTTGCGAAAATCAGTCAGCCCCGTGCGGCGCAAGGCATCCTCGACCAGCTCACGGCGCTGCGTGGCCGAGAGCTGAGTGTGCAGCAACGGGAATTCGACGTTCTCCTCCACGCTCGCCCAGGGCAGCAGCGCAAAATCCTGGAATACGAAGGTCAGCGGATTGAGGCTGTCCGCCGGCGGCGCGCCGCGCAGCTCGGGCTCGCCTGAGGTCGGCTGCAACAGCCCGCCGAGGATGGACAGCAGCGTGCTCTTGCCGCAGCCGGAGGGCCCGACGATCGCCACCACCTCCCCGGCGCTGACCGTGAAGGAGACGTCGTCGAGCACGGCGAGGTCGCCGAAGCGGTGGCTGATGTGGTTGGCGATCAGGTCCATCTCAAACTCCGCTCTTCAATCCGTCACCCTGAGGTGCTGGAGCGAAGCGGAGGCCTCGAAGGGCGACGGCCCCGCTGCATCCGGGCCGCGCATCCTTCGAGGCTCGCTTCGCGAGCACCTCAGGATGACGGGGAGAGAGTAGGACTCGCATCAATCAATCCGCCTTCACAAATTCCTTGGCGATGATCGCGTTGGCGTCGAAGCCCTTGTCGGCAAAGCCCTGCTCCTGCAGCCATTTGATCTGGTTGTCGACGTTCTTCACGTCGAGCTTGCCGTCGGGGTCGATATAGGCGCAATTGCCGACCACCTGCTCGACCGGGAGATTGGTGTACTTTGCGATGATCTCCAGCAGCGGCTTGGTCTTGTCGTTGATCGGGGCGACGCCGTCCTTCATCGAGGCGAGGATGACGTCGTGATATTCGCGGTCGGCCTTGGCGAGTGCGCCGAGCAGCTTCGTCACCAGCGCCTTGTTGGTCAGCGTCTTCGGCGAGGCGAACACGGCGCCCAGCTGCCACGGCGTCTCGTCGCCGACCCACCCTAAGAATTTCGCGCCGCCTTCGTCCGTGAGCTTTCGCGCGGTCGAGATCGGCAGCAGCGCCGCATCGACGGTCTCGCCCTTCAGCGCGGCAGCGGCGTTCGACAGCGATTGCAGCGGCACGATCTTCACCTCAGAGAGCTTGAAGCCGTATTTGTCGGCGAGCAGGCCGAGCGAATAATGAAAGCTCGATCCGACCTGCGTCATCGCCACGCGTTTGCCGGCGAGGTCCTTCGGCGTCTTCAATCCGGCCGCGTAGGCGTTGTTGCTGGCGAAATAGCCGATCAGGGGATAGCCGGCCTTTTCGCGGCTCATCCCGCCAATCACCTTCAGCACGCCCTTGCCGGCGAGATTGTAGAGACCGGCGGTGAAGGCGGTGATGCCGAAATCGACGTCGCCCGAGGTCGTCGCGACCGCGATCGGCTGGGCCGCGTCGAAGAATTTCAGCTCGACCTCGAGGCCGGCCTCGCGGAAATAGCCCTTGTCCTGCGCGATGAAGACCGGCGCGGAGGAGGACAGACGGAGCACGCCGATCCTGGCCTTCAGCGCGTCCTCGGCCCGCGCCGTGCCCATCGCCGTGATCGCCACCAGCCCCGCAAGCGCGAGCCGCATTATCCCGATCATCCCGTTTCCTCCGCCGTCGTTGTCTTGCAGTGCGTTACAGGCCTTCGGGCACCATCTGGTCCCGGCCGATGAAGGCGCCCTGTTGTTTCAACGTTTCCTGCAATTTTTCAATGGGGATATCACGGGGGATGCGGTTTCCGGACAGCGCCAGCGCGGCGGCGGAACCGGCCGCCTCGCCCATCACGAAACAGGCCCCCGACACCCGCGCCGCGGACTGGCCCTCATGGGTCATGGAGGCACAGCGGCCGGCGACCAGGAGGTTGTCGACGCCTTCAGGCACCAGCATGCGGTAGGGCAACTCGTTATAGCCGCGCGATTCCGGGATCGGCGGAAAAGTGAAGATCACGTCGCCGGGCACGTGGGCCTCGATCGGCCAGCCATTGACGCCGATCGAATCCTCGAAGGAGGCGCAGCCGAGCACGTCCTCGCCGCTGAGCTGGTAGCCGCCCTTGATGCGGCGGGTCTCGCGGATGCCGAGCTGCGGCGGCAAATCGACGATGTAGGATTTTTCAAAGCCCGGCACGGTGCTGCGCAGGAACTCGTAGGCGGCGAGCGCCTGCTTGCGGCCCTCGATCTCGCCGCGGGTTAGATCGTCAGGCTCGACGCCGTTGATGGCATGGCCGTCCTCGCGCGCCACTTGCGTGAAGTTCACCCGCCATTCGATGCCGGATTTCTGCGGCCGCACGATGGCGCTCTTGCGCGGAAATGTGTGGGTACCGGCGGCGAGCGCCTTCTCCATCAATTGCGGAATGGTGCGCCAGGCTTCGCCCGCCTTTGCGGGATCGATGCCGTTGAGGCGGAGCATCATCGAGGGGTACATCGGATGGCCATGCTCGTCACCGATCTCGAACGGCGCGCCGGCCCAGACGGCGAGATCACCGTCGCCGGAGCAATCGATGAAGATCTCTGATCGCACCGCCTGCCGCCCGGCCTTGGTCTCGACCATCAGCGCGTCGATGCGGCTGTCGTCACCCATCACGACGCCGGCGCCGAGCGCGTGGAAGAGGATGTGCACCTTGTGGCTCGCGAGCAACTGATCGGCCGCGATCTTGTAGGCCGCGGTGTCGTAGGCCTGCGCAAAGACCTTGTCGAGGATCAGATGCGGCGTGTTCAGGCCGTTGAGCCGATCGATCCGCGCCAGCAGCTCGGACGCCATGCCCTGCACGAGGCGATGGGCCTGGCCGTAGACATTGCCATGCAGACCGCAAAAATTTGTGACACCGGCAGCGGTGCCCATGCCGCCGAGAAAGCCATAGCGCTCGATCAGAAGCGTCTTTCGCCCCGCGCGCGCGGCTGAGGCCGCGGCAACGATGCCGGCCGGGCCGCCGCCAAGCACGACGACTTCATATTCGCCATAGAGCGGCACCTGTCGTGCCGGTTCTTCGATCGTCATGGCCCGCATGGCGCGTCCCTTCCCAGATTCTTGCTTGGGTTCGACTATGAATTAACGCGAGGCGGGCTACAATCTACCAAAATACGCGATCAGCTTTCGCGAATCGGGAAAGGTCGACATGGACATCCTGGTGAACCTGCAAGCCTTCCTGGCGACCGCCGACGCCGCCGGCTTCTCGGCCGCCGCGCGAAAGCTCGGTGTCTCGACCTCGGTGGTGGCAAAACGCGTCACGCAGCTGGAGGCGCGGATCGGCACGGCGCTGTTTCACCGCTCGACCCGGCAATTGCGACTGACCGAGGCCGGACAGCGCTATGTGCATCGCGCACGCGGCGTGGTGACCGATGCGACCGATCTGCTCTCACGCATGGGCGAGAAGGGCCACGACCTCGTCGATCATCTGCGCATCAAGGCTCCGACGTCGCTGACGGTGGCGCGGCTCGCGGATGCCTTCAGCGCATTCCAGACCCAGAACCCGAAGCTGAAGCTCGATATCATACTGATCGACCGCCCGGTCGATCCCGTCACCGAAGGTTTCGACATCGCCATCGGCGCTTTCCCGCATTCCTTCGGCGGCGTGGTCGACGAGCCGCTGTGCGCGCTGAGGCGGCTGCTCTGCGCCTCGCCCGCTTATTTGAAGAAACATGGCACGCCAAAACATCCGCGCGACCTCGTCGAGCATCGCTGCCTCAGCTTCATGCCGACCGGCCCGGAATGGATCTTCGACGGACCACGCGGCCGCATCAGCATCCAGGTCAGCCCGCTGCTCTCCACCAATGAGGGACACGTGCTGGCGCGCAGCGCGATCGCCGGCAACGGCATCGCGCTGATCTCGCATTATCTCGTCGCGGACGCCTTGCGCGACGGCACGCTCAAGCCGGTGCTGCGCGACTTTCCAATTCCGGAGCTGTGGGTGAAAGCCACGATCCCCGAGCGGCGGCGCAATGCCGCCGCGGTGCAGGCGCTGCTGACGCTGCTGAAAACGTCACTGGCGCCGTCGCTGTGAAGTGCAGTGCCGTAGCCCGCCAAAAGACGGTTGCCCGGGAATGGCGGACCTGACAGAAGTGGCCGCATGGATTCGACGCTCTTGAAATTCGCCCTGCCCGCCGTGATCGCTCTCGCGATCTCCGCCGCTCCCGCCGCAGCCGTGGAGCAAAACTGCCGCTTCATTCAGGCCAAGCCCGAGCGCGAGGCCTGCTACAAGCGGCAGGAGGACGAACTCGCCGCGAAGCGCAGGCCCGTTGCACCCGCCAACGACGGTCAGACACTCGAAACGCTGCGCCAGATGCGGCAGGACGACGACGCCGTCTATCGCAGCATCAACAACATCTGCCGCGGCTGCTGACACTCAACCTTTCCCACCGCCCCAATTCCCCGCCCGCTTCTCGGCGAACGACGCCAGCCCTTCCGCCGCTTCCGCGCTCTGGCGCTTGAGCGAATGCAGGTGGACGAGCCGCGCATACGCGGCATCGTCCACCGCCATGCCGCCGAACGAGCTTTCCAGCGCGAGCTTCTTGGTCTCGGCCATCGCCTCCGGCCCGTTGGCGAGCAACTGCTCGATGACCTTCGCGCCTGCGGCTTCGAGATCGGCGAGCGGCACCACCTCGTGGACGAGGCCGATGCGGCGGGCGTCCTCGGCGCCGAAGCGCTCGCCGGTGAGCGCGTAGCGGCGGACCTGGCGCACGCCGACGGCGTCGCAGAGCTGCGGGATGATGATCGCCGCGGTCAAGCCCCAGCGCACCTCGGTGATCGAGAACAGGGCGTTGTCCGCGGCGATCACGACGTCGCAAGCCGCGATCACGCCGGTGCCGCCACCGAAACAGCCGCCCTGCACCAGCGCCACCGTCGGGATCGGCAGCGTGTTGAGCCGCTGCACGGCTTCGAAGGTCGCGCGCGAGGCCGCCTCGTTCGCATCAGCCGATTGCGGCCGCACGCCGTTGATCCATTTCAGGTCGGCGCCGGCCTGGAAATGCTTGCCATTACCGTTGAGCACGACAACGCGAAGATTCGGCTTTTTGCCGAGATCGTCCATCGCCGCGAGCACGCCTGCGATCAGCGCGCCGTCATAGGCGTTGTTGACCTCCGGCCGGTTCAACGTGACGGTCGCAACCCCACGCTCGTCGAGGGTCCACAGCACGGGGCTGGCAGTCATCGGCGATCCTCCGGTCATTGGTTTGCCGTGCACTATGGCCGAGGCAACGCATCCCGATCCATATCTTTCCAGCGTGGGGCGGTCGCGCCCATCGCATGGCGGCTTGTGTCATGGTGGCGCCGGGCGGCAGTTTGGGACCAGGAACGGAATCATCATGCGCATCTGCATTTTCGGCGCGGGCGCCGTCGGCAGCCATATCGCGGTCCGGCTGGCGCGCGCTGGTCATGACGTTTCGTGCGTGATGCGGGGGGCGCATCTGGAGGCGGTCCGGGCGGGCGGCCTCAAACTGCGCGTCGGCGATTCCGAGGTCTCCGCCAAGGTGAACGCCTCGGGCGACCCAGCCCAGCTCGGTCCGCAGGACGTCGTGATCTCGACGTTGAAGGCCACTGCGCTCCCGGGGCTGGTCGCCAGCATCAAGCCGCTGCTTCAGGACGACACCGCCATCGTCTTTGCGCAGAACGGTATTCCCTGGTGGTACGGGATCGGCCTGCCGCCGCGGCACCCGACACCTCCGGACATTTCCTTCCTCGACCCCGGCGGACGCTTGCGCGCCTGCATCCCGAAGGAGCGGATCATCGGCGGCGTCGTCTTCTCCTCCAACGAGGTGACCGCGCCCGGCGTGGTGCACAACCTCACCCCGGACCGCAACCGCCTGCTGATCGGCGAATGCGACGACCGCAATTGCGAGCGCATCACCAAGCTGCGCGGCGTCTTCAACGACGCGCGGCTGGAATCACCGCCGGTGGCGGAAATCCGCGAGGCGATCTGGTCAAAACTGCTGACCAACATGTCGCTGTCGGTGCTGTGCCTGCTCACCGGCCAGACCGCACGCGGCGTGCGCGACGACGCCGCCTTTGCGGACGTCATCCCGCGCATGCTGAACGAGGCCAACGACATCGCGCAGCATTTCATCCCGGAGGTCAAGCGCGTGACGCGCAGTGGACCCGCCCCCAATCACAAGCCATCGCTGCTGCAGGATTACGAGCTTGGCCGCGCCATGGAGATCGACGTTCTGGTGAAGGCGCCCGCCGCCTTCGCGCGCACGGCAGGCCTGTCGACACCGACGCTCGACCTGATCGCCGCGCTCGCGATCCAGAAGGCCCGCGACAAGGGGCTTTATTCCGCCTGAGCCTCAGGCGAGCGTGTCGATCCAGGCTACGAGCGCGTTCAGTACCTCTGTAAGCGCCTCGTCATTGCTACGGCCGGATTTCTTCAGCACCGCGAACGAGTGATCGCCGCCTTCGATCTCATGCAGCGTCGCTGTCGCACCTAACGCAGCAATGACAGGTTTGAGGTAGCCGAGATCAGCAAGCCCATCGCGCGTGCCTTGCAGGAACAGCATGGGGATGGTGACGCCGGCGAGGTGCTCGGCGCGCTCGGACGACGGCTTCTTGTCGGCGTGCAGGGGAAAGCCGAGGAAGGCGAGCCCTTTGACATCAGGCAACGGCGCCTTGGACTGCGCCTGCGAGGTCATGCGTCCGCCGAATGATTTGCCGCCTGCGACGAGCGTCACCCCGGGGCACAGCCGCGCCGCCTCCGCGACGGCCGCGCGGATCGCAGCGTGCGCGACCGCCGGCTGGTCGGGACGTCCCTTCTTCTCTTCCATGTAGGGGAAATTGAAGCGAAAGGTCGCGATGCCGCGATCGGTAAGGCCGGCCGCGACCTTGTCCATGAAAGCATGCCGCATATCGGCGCCCGCGCCATGCGCCAGCACGTAACAGGCACGCGCATTGTCAGGCTGCGTCAGAATCGCCGAGACCGTGCCGATGCGCTCGATGTCGAGCTTGAGCTCTTGTGTTTTGGTCGCCAAAATCAGACATCCCGACAGACGCCGCCCCGGCCGCCTTGGTAGCGTCACCGGAGCAGCCTGAAAACACAATAATTGCCGCGGCTGACTGGCCTACCTAGCCGGAAAGCCGCATCAACCGAGGTAACCATGTCCTATCGCTCCTCCTGGATGACCGAAGAGCTCGATGTCTTCCGCGACCAGTTCCGGAAATATCTCACCAAGGATCTGGCGCCGCATGCCGAAAAATGGCGCGAGCAGAAGATGGTCGACCGCTTCGCCTGGCGCGGGCTCGGCGAGATGGGCGCGCTGCTGGCGAGCGTGCCGGAGGAATATGGCGGGCTGGGCGCCACCTTCGCCTATGACGCGGCGGTGCTGGACGATCTCGAAAGCACGGTGCCGGAGCTGACGACCGGCGTCTCCGTGCACAGCGCCATCGTCGCGCATTACATCCTCAACTACGGCTCGGAGGAGCAGAAGAAGCGCTGGCTGCCGAAGATGGCCTCGGGCGAGATGGTCGGCGCCATCGCCATGACCGAGCCCGGCACCGGCTCGGATCTGCAGGCCGTCAAGACCACGGCCAAGAAACAGGGCAATTCCTACGTCATCAACGGCCAGAAGACGTTCATCACCAACGGCCAGGCCGCTGATCTCGTCATCGTGGTCGCGCGCACCGGCGATGCTGGTGCCAAGGGCATCTCGCTGCTCGTGGTCGAAACCACGGGCGCGGACGGCTACAAGCGCGGGCGCAACCTCGACAAGATCGGCCTGCATGCCTCCGACACCTCGGAACTGTTCTTCGACAACGTGACCGTGCCGCCGGAAAACCTGCTCGGCAAGGAGGAAGGCCAGGGTTTTGTGCAACTGATGCAGCAATTGCCGCAGGAGCGGCTTGCGCTCGCGGTCGGCGCCGTCGCCGCGATGGAGCGCGCGGTCAAGCTCACCACCGACTACACCAAGGAGCGGAAGGCGTTCGGCAAGCCGCTGATGGATTTCCAGAACACCGCCTTCAAGCTGGCCGAGCGCAAGACCGAAGCGATGATCGCGCGCGTCTTCGTCGACTGGTGCATCGAGCGCCTGGTCGCCGGGGATCTCGACACCGTCACCGCGTCGATGGCGAAATACTGGTGTTCGGAGAAGCAGGTCGAGACCGCCGACGAATGCCTCCAGCTGTTCGGCGGCTACGGCTACATGCAGGAATACCCGATCTCGCGCATCTTCATCGATTCCCGGATCCAGAAGATCTATGGCGGCACCAACGAGATCATGAAGCTGCTGATCGCGAGGTCACTGTGATCCGGTTGCTGTGAGCAGCTACTTCATCCGCCTGTCGGCGGCGATGAAGTCGATGAAGGTCCTGACCTTCGCGGAGAGATATTTGCGGCTCGGATAGACCGCAAACAGCTTTCCGGCGAAGATGATGTGGCCAGGCATGACGTGCTCCAGACGACCGCTGGCGATGTCCTCGGCGACTAGCCATTTCGGCAGAAAGGCGAGGCCCATGCCTTCGATTGCTGCCATGTGCAGCAGCGTTTCGTTGCCGCTGCGCAGCACCGGGTTGAGCTTGACGGTCTCGGGGCCGTGCTCGCCCGTGAAGGAGAAGCTCTCGCCCGGGTAAAGCGCGTAGTGCAGCAGCGGCTGGCCGGCGAGATCGGCGAAGGCCGATGGACGGCCCGCGCGTTTGAGGAAGGCGGGAGCCGCCACCATGTAGAACGGGACGCTGGTGATCGGACGCGCGATCAGCGCCTCGTCCGGCGTGCCGGTCGCGCGAAGTGCAAGATCAAAACCCTCCTCGACGAGGTTGACCAGGCGGCCACTGAGATCGACGTCGAGACGGACCTCGGGATAGCGCGCCTGGTAGTCCGCCAGCACGCCCGCAAAAATCGCGTTCGCCATCCACACCGGTGCGGTCAGGCGCAGCGTGCCGTGCGGAACGACGGTGGCATTGCTGACGGCGGCCTCGACCTCGTCGAGCGAATCCAGCATCTGCCGCGCCTGCTCGAAATAGAGCGCGCCGCTTTCGCTCAGGCTGACGCGCCGGCTGGTCCGGTTCAGCAGCCGCGTGCCCAGGCGCTTCTCGAGCTGCATCACATGCTTGCTCGCCATGGCCGGGGAGATGCGCAGGCGCTGTGCCGCGGTCGCGAAGCTCTTCAGCTCGGCGACCAGGCAAAACACCCTCATGCTGACCAGAGAATCCATGAGATCATCAACATCCAGGAAATGAACTAATCCCAAAGCCGATAATGATCAAAAACGGTGAAACTATCAAATGGTGGCAACCCTCACATTCCGGAGAACCACCATGTCCACCGCCACCTTCGAGACCCCCGCCCCCGGCCGCGCCCTCCGCATCGGCCTCTGGGCCGCGCAGGTCCTCCTCGCCTTCGTCTTCATCTCGGCGGGGCTGGTAAAGCTGACCACGCCGATTCCCCAGCTGGCCGCGATGATGCCCTGGGCCGGCCAGTACTCGGAGACCTTCGTCCGCTCCATTGCCTTGGTCGACCTCGCCGGCGGCATCGGCATCCTGCTGCCGGCCCTGACGCGGATCCTGCCGCGGCTGACGGTGCTGGCCGCGCTCGGCTGCGCGGTGTTGCAGGTCATTGCGCTGGTCTTCCACCTCTCGCGCGGCGAAGCTGACGTTGCACCGCTCAACGTCGTGTTGCTTGCGCTCAGCCTGTTCGTGCTGTGGGGACGCAACGGCAAGGCGCCGATCGCGCCGCGTCAGTTCTGATCGACGGGAACGCCGCACCATGATCTCTGCCAATGGATGGTCTCGCAGGGGGCTGCTGGCGGGCGCATCGATCCTCACGGCCGCCGGCACCGCCGCGGCCAAGGAGGATCGCCTCACCGAGGGCGTCGTGATCCTGATCGACAGCAACGAGCCCTATGTCATGGGCCACGCGATCAGTTACTCGGCCAATCTCGCCAAGCACTTTGCCGACAAGGGCGCGAAAATGCTGATCGAGGTCGTGGCCAACGGCAAGGGCATCGACATCTTCCGCGCCGACAAGACGCCACTGATCGAGCCGCTGGTGACGCTGCGGCAATCGCTGCCGAGCCTCAGTTACAGCATGTGCGCCTCATCCAAGGTGATCGCGGAAGCCAAGGAGCAAGTCTCGATCCCGCTGATTGCGGGCGCGAACCTCGTCCCGTTCGGCATCGGACGCGTGGTCGACCTGCAACTCAAAGGCTGGGCCTATATTCATGCGTGAGAAGCCTCGCGCGTTGTCGCGGCGATCGCTCCTGATCGCCGCGCCGGCCTATCTCACTGTCCTGCGCACCGCCGGCGCGCAGGACAGCTGGCCGCCGGTGTTCGAAGCCGGCCGCAGCCAGTTCACAGTGGTGCGGCCGCACGCGTTGATGCCACAACTGCGGCTTCAGGACCCGCACGGCAAGGACGTTGTCGTGGCTGCCAAGCCGGGCAGTATCACCCTGGTGAACTTCTGGGCCACCTGGTGCGCGGCCTGCAAGCTCGACCTGCCCATGCTGGCAAGCCTTGCGGCCTCGCGACCCGAGCGGCTTGACGTGGTCGCGATCTGCACTGACACCAAAGACCTGCGCAAGGCCCGCACATTTCTCGGCGGCCTCTCGTTGCAGAGCCTCGCCTGCTATGTCGATGCTCATGGCGCGGCGGCCCAGGCCTCGACCGAGATGTTCTCGATCGTCGGCATGCCCATCACCTATCTCGTCGGAACGGGCGGGCGCGTCGAAGGCTACATCACCGGTGCGCCGGACTGGCTGTCGCCGGCGGGCACGCGCCTGCTGCAATACTATCGCGAGCAGAGCTAGCGCCGACTCAATTCGGATGCCACCAGCGGCCGCCGATGACGACGCCTTCGGACACGATCTTGCGGTTGCCGATCAGGTGCTCGCCGACGACGTCCTCGTAGTCGAACTGGCCCTGTTTGACCGAGATCAGCGTGGCGTCGCCGACGCAGCCCGGCTTGAGGCTGCCGAGCTCGGGGCGACGCAGCGCCATTGCCGCATTCACCGTCGAGGCCGCGATCACGTCGGACAGCTCCATGCCCATGCACAGGAACTTCGACATGGTCGTGACCTGGTCGAAGGCGGGGCCGTCGATGCAGAGCTGGTGGATGTCGGAGGAGATGGTGTCCGGATAAAAGCCGTTGGCGAGCATCGCGCGCGCGGTCTTGAACGCGAATGAGCCCTTGCCGTGGCCGATATCGAACAGCACGCCGCGCTCGCGCGCGTCCAGCACCGCCTTCTTCACCGTGCCTTGCGCGGTCGCCGGCGTGTTGGGAAAGGGGCGGAACGCATGGGTCAGCACGTCGCCGGGACGCAGACGTGCCAGCACCTCCTCATAGCTCGGCGGCGGATGGTCGATATGCGCCATCAGGGGCATGCCGACCTCGTTGGCAACCTCGAGCGCAATGTCGAGCGGCACCACCCCCGACGTGCCCGAGGAATGCAGGCCGACGCGCACCTTGATGCCGACGATGACATCGCGGTTGGCATCGGCCACCTTGGCCGCCTCGATCGGATTCATCAGCCGCAATTCCTCGCTCTCGCCGACCATGATCCGGTGCGAGAAGCCGAAGATGCCGGCATGCGACACGTGCAGATAAGCAAGGATGCGGACCTCGCTCGGCTCGATCACATGCTTGCGGAAGCCGGCGAAATTGCCGGGTCCGGCGCTGCCAGTGTCGACCGCCGTGGTGACGCCGGAGAGGCGGCAGAACTCCTCGGCATCGATGCCGAGCGAGGTGCCGCCCCAATAGACATGGGTGTGCAGATCAATCAGCCCCGGCGTCACGATGAGCTGCGAGACGTCGCGCACCTCGGTGCCCGGGTCGGCCTTGAGGGCGCCGCCGACCGCCGCCACCTTGCCGCCGGCAAAGGCGACATCGGTCACGGCATCGAGCTTCTGGGAGGGGTCGATCACCCGCCCCCCGCGCAGGATCAAGTCGAAAGGCATCGTCGTCTCCGGATGAGGCAGTGAGGTGCGGCGGCATCGCAGCCGGGCCAGCGAGGAAGGAAGCCGTTCGCTTCTAGCAATATTCACGCCGAATGGCGCGGCAAACCGTAACGGTGGCCCATGAAAAATGGGGATCCCGGGAAGATTCGAACTTCCGACCTACGGTTTAGGAAGCCGTAGGCGGGGGATCACCCCGCCGTCGAGCTTCAGTCGTGGCCTTGTCGGAGGATCCCCCAAAGGATCCTCCGAGGCAGTTTGTCGAGTACCAGCTTGTGCTGGCTGACCCGTCTCCTACGCGAAGTGGAAGTCGTGGCTGTTCAGCTTGTCGAGCTGCGTGTTCTTCAGCGTGAGGGTGTCACTCCCCGTCGCGATCACGACGTCGTGGCCTGACTGGGCCGCGTGGGAGAGAACGCTCGCAAAGCTGTCGAACACGCTCTTGCTGAACTCGATCGTGTCGTGCGTGGGTCCACGGGCAGCGAAGTCCTTGATGACGTCCTGGCCGAAGTTCGACGCAAACGCGAACGTATCCGCACCCGCCTTGCCCACCATGACATCGTTGCCGGTGGTGCCGGTCAGCGTGTTGCTGCGGCCCGAGCCGATGATCGCCTCGCCCGAACTGGTGCCGACCACGTGGCCCGTGGTGTCGACCTGTTCCGCGGTGAAGGCATGGGACTTGCCCGACAGGTCGGAGGTCTGGAAGCTCCACTTGCCGTCGGCTCCCGTGGTCACCGAACCGACCGAGGTCGTGCCGTCATACAGCTTGATCTCGCTGTTGGGATCGGCCGTGCCCTTGATCGTCGCGGTGTGATCCCAGTGCTGGCGCACATTGGTAACCTCGACGGTCGCAGCGTCCTTGGTGCCGCCATGACCAATCGGCGGATCGATCGGCTGCGACAAGGCGCTGGTGTTGCCGGCGGCATCGGTCGCGGTCGCGGTGAAGGTGTGGGACCCGTGCTTGAGATTCGGGGTCGTCACGCTCCAGTCGCCATCACTCGCGACGGTCGCGGTGCCAAGCAGGGTCGTGCCCTCATAGAGCTTGATCGAGCTCCCCGCTTCCGCCGTACCGGATACCGTTGCGCGGTTATGCGTGGTGGGATCGCTCAACAGGATCGGAGCATCGGGGGCAGCGCTATCCACCGTGACATCCAGCGCAGCCGATGCCTTGCTGGTGGCGCCGGAGACCGTGTCGGTCGCGGTGAAGCTGTGCTTGCCGTCAGGCAGTGCGACGGTGGTGTAGTGCCATGCTCCGTTCGCATCCGCCGTGACGGTGCCGAGCTGGGTCGTGCCGTCGAGCACCTTGACCGTGCTGTTGGCAACCGCAGTCCCCGCCAGGGTCACCGTTTTGTCGCTCGTGATGTGATCACCGGCGGTGCCGGTATCGTTGGAGAACGAGGCGATCTTCGGCGCGGCCGGCGCAGTGGTGCCGGTGCCTGATGTGCCCGTGCCGGTGGTACCCGTACCCGAGGTACCCGAACCGGACGTGCCCGAACCGGTGGAGCCCGTCGTCGTTCCAGAACCGACGACCGCATCCACAGCAGCCGACGCAGCACTGACGTTGCCAGCAACGTCGGTCGCCTTTGCCGTCAGGGCGTGCGAACCGGCCGACAGTGCGGACGTCGTGACGCTCCACGCACCGCTCGCGTTGGTCGTCGCGGTGCCGACCTGGGTCGTTCCGTCGAACACCTTGATCGCGCTGTTCACTTCAGCGGTCCCCGACATCACGACCTGATTGGCAGTGTTGACGGTGTCACTCGCGATCGCCGGTGCAGCTGGCGCCTTGGTATCGACGGTGACCGCCACCGCAGTCGATGCCACGCTGGTTTGCCCCGACGAGTTGGTCGCGGTCGCCGTCAGCGTATGCTTCGCATCGGTCAAGACCTTGGTGATGTAGTCCCAGCTTCCGGTCGAAGTCGCGGTCGCCGTGCCGATCTGCGTCGAACCGTCATAGACTTTCACGGTGCTGCCAGCCGCGGCAGTACCGTGCAGGGTGATCTGACTGGCGTCAGTGATGCCATCGCCAGTCTTGCCCGTATCGGGTGACCAGGATGCGATGCTCGGCGCTGCCGGGACATCGGGCGTTGCGGGGGGCGTCGGAGACGACGTCTGCCATCCCGTGCCGAGTTCGTCGTTGTTCGTCAGGACGGGCGTGTTGTTCCTGAAGTAATAGTAACCCCACTTGCCCTCACCAAGTTCGTTGTTGGTGAACGAGACGCCGGAAATCTTGTCGGTGCTGCTGAAGCTGCCATCGGAGTAAAGGGTATAGCCGCCCCCTGCAAGATAGTTGCCGTCCACCTGAATGTTGGAAACCGGACCGAAGTCATTATTGATCATCACGGCCGAGACGTAGCTGTTCTCGTTGATGACGGTGTTGTGCCGAATGATGACGTCTGAAACGCCGCCGTCGATCTCGATGCCATCATAGTGCGGACCACCCAATGACGTGCCGAGACGCACATCGGGCGCATTCATGGCATGGATATAATTGTCCTGGACGAGGCTCGACCCGGTGACAATAATACCATTCTCCACGTCATGGATATCGTTACGCAGGAATGTGCCTGAACCGACGATGCCGTTCGCACCATCCGGGCTGCTTCCAACATTTAAAATCTCGCTGTCCTTGACGACAGTTCCTGTAATGCCATCCTTGATCCAGATCCCTGTCCAATCGCTGGACGTGATGCGACTATTCTGAATCGTGACGTTATCGGCGAGGACCGAAATCGTGCCTTTGACATCGAGAGCGTCGATGACGGTACCTGGTTGAGTGACAGTTATATCGCCCGATGGAGTCAGGATAACGCCATCAGGAAGACCGGTGGTATTCGCGTCTGGAAATCCAGCAATTGCCATGTTTGTTCATCCCCTCTGCAGTGCACGCGCAGACTGAGTCTCTTGCGCATACGGTTCGATATGTCGCGGCTCAGTCCAACTCGACTGCTTCTTTGCCGCCCCATCGGGAGCGTGTTCGAATTCGCACGCGCCTTTTTTGAGACGATTCATTGACCCGAGGATGGAGTTTTTAAATCGCGCAGCCGCAGTTCCCGCCGCCGGCCAAAATTAATATTATCACTGGACTGAGAATTAATGTTCGCAATTTAATTTCGATCGAGCGCGCTATTTAAATCGGCGACGAACCTGTGCGGTCTTCGTCAACACCAATATGTATTGCGCCCTCACGTCGCGTGCCTTCGCTTCGCCAATCATCGACGGCGGGCTGCACACATCAATCGGCGCCGCCGACTCCAGCGACGTCGCGGACGCCTGCCCGAACCTCGTCTCTCGAAACGAGAGTGACTTCCGCGGATTTCCGATCTCTGCCGAGGGGCGTCCGGCCACACGGCCATGGCGTCCTGCGTGCCGCCTCGCGTACACCCGCGACCACACGCCTGCAGTTGGCAGGGAGGCCCCAGGGCTGTAATGACCGGCAAGAGACTATGAAGATTGGCGATCCCGGGAAGACTCGAACTTCCGACCTACGGTTTAGGAAACCGTCGCTCTATCCGGCTGAGCTACGGGACCGCGGAACCCGCAAGTCAGGCGGGTTGCCTGGAGGTGTACATATCAAAGCGGAGACGGGATCGGAAGCCCTCCACGTTGCCCAATACGAAGGCCTGCCGCTCGGCCTCACGCCTTGATATTGTTGTCCTTCACCACCTTGCCCCAATAGGCGACCTGCTTGTCGAAGAAGGTCTTGAAGGCCGCGCCGTCCTGGAGCAGCAGCGTCATGTGCTGGGTGTCCTTGAGCTGGGCGGCGGTCGCGGGCTCGCTGAGGATTTCCTTGGACGCCGTCGCCATGGCTGCGACGATATCGGGCGGCGTGCCTGCGGGCGCGAAGATGCCCCACCAGGCCAGCGTCTCGAAATCGGGAAAGCCCGCCTCGATCGCGGTCAGCGTATCCGGCAGGGCCGGCAGCCGCTCACGGCCGAGCTGCAGGATCGGATGCAGCATGTTGGTGCCGAGCTGGGCGGCGACCAGCGCCGCCGATCCCGCGATGAGATCGACATGGCCGCCGAGCACGTCGTTCATGGCCGGACCGCCGCCGCGATAAGGCACGTGCATGATCTCGACCCCGGCCTTGCTGCCGAGCACGGTCATGGCGAGATGGCCGAGCGTGCCGATGCCGACGGAGGCATATTTCACCGCGCCCGGGGTCGCCTTGCAGGCGGCCACCACGTCGGCAAAGCTCTTGTAGGGGCGGCCGGCGCCGGCCGCGATCACATAGGGTGCGGTGCCGATCAGCAGCACCGGCATCAGCTCACGCTCGACATCGACCGGCGGCTTGTCGAGGATCGACGGAATCACCGCGTGGGAATCGAAGGTGACCAGGAACGAGGTGCCGTCGGCCGGGCTCTTGGCGACTTGCGCCGCGCCGAGCGCGCCGGCGGCGCCGGACTTGTTCTCGACCACGACGATGCGACCGAGCTTGGTTTGCAGGCTGGCCTGCAACAGCCGTGCCATCGCATCGGTCGAGCCGCCCGGCGGAAACGGCACGACCAGCGTGATCTTGCCAGCCTGCGCCGCCGCCGGTGCCATTGCGAGAATGGCCGGTGCAGCCAGCAGCGTACGTCGTGTGATCGTCATGGTCCCCTCCCTTTTTGCTTTCAGCGCCCGGCTTTTGCTCTTTGGCGCTACAGCATGATCCGGAAAAGTGTGCAGCGGTTTTCCGATAAGATCATGCTCAAGAAGATACCCTAAGCGCGAAGCGCTTAGGTCGTCCCGAAGCCCGACCCCGCTTTTCTGTATTCTGGCCGAGGCGGACTGAAGATGTCCAGCACCCGGGCCCCATTGGGGCCGGCGCGCATGGTGTGCGGCACATTGCCCGGCGTGCGCCAGAAATCGCCCTTCTTCACGGCAATCTCCTCATCGCCCTGGACGCGGATGGCCGAGCCGTCGAGCAGCACGCCCCATTGCTCCTCGGGATGATGGTGCAGCGTGCCCTGCGCATGCGGCGCCAGCGTCACCACCGACAGCATCGCCTGCTCGCCGGAGAAGATGCGCGTAGTCACCCCCGCCGCGAGCTCGCGAAACAGCCCGTCGCTGGTGTCGTCGATATTGTGGAATTCTTCCCTCTGACTCACGCCATCCTCCCCTTCGTTCTCGCCTGATCAGGACTTGCCATACGAGCCCTGGTAGCGGCCCTCGCGGATCGCCTTCATGGTCTCCTCCTCGCGCGCGACCTGGGCGCGGACGGCTTCGAGCAGCGCCGCGGCGCTCGCGGCGGGAAACGACACCACACCATCCTCGTCGCCGACCACGATGTCGCCGGGCGAGATCACGCTGCCGCCGATCGTGACAGGCACGTTGATCTCGCCGGGGCCGTTCTTGTAGGGACCGCGATGGATCACGGCACGGGCGTAGCAGGGAAAGTCGTCGGCCGCGAACGCCGCGACATCGCGGATCGCGCCGTCGATCACATAGCCCTCGGCTTTGCGCCACTGCGCGATGTTCTTCATGATCTCGCCGACCAGCGCGCGGGTCTCGTCGCCACCGCCATCGACCACGATGACGTCGCCGGGGCCGACCAGCTCGAGCGCGCGGTGGATGGCGAGATTGTCGCCGGGGCGGGTGCGCACCGTGAAGGCCGTGCCCACCAGCTTAGCCCCGCGGTGATAGGGTTTTAGCCCGACCGCGCCGGGCAGCCGCGCGAGATTGTCCGAGATGACCGAGGTCGGCGCACCGCGAAAGCCCGCGATGATCTCGGCCGGCGGCTTCGGCACGCTGTTCGCAGCGATGTTAATGGTCATGTCCTGGAGTCCTTCCGTCAATCAATCGGCATGCGCCCGCGCCTTTGCCGGCCAAATCCGGAAGGCGCGCCCTTCCTTCATCCACGTTGCGCGCTCGTCGCGCAACAGCGTGCGGCGGACTTTTCCGGAATCATCGCGCGGCGGGGCGCCGACGATCTCGAAGCTTTCCGGATGCTTGTAGCGGCTAAGCCTGTCCTTCAAGAACTCCGCCATGGCGTCGGCGATCGCCTGGCCGTCGGCGTCGCCCTCCGGCTCGATGATGGCATGCACGCGCTGGCCCAATTCCGGATCGGGCAACCCGACCACCACGCAGGAGCGCACGCCGGGAGCCTCGGACACGGCAGCCTCGACCTCGGCCGGATAGATGTTGGCGCCGCCGCGCAGCACCATGTCGGCGAGGCGGTCGCCGAGATAGAGATAGCCTTCCGCATCCAGCCTGCCGATATCGCCGAGCGATTCCCAACCATCGCTGCGGCGCTTCGGCTCGGCGCCGAGATAGTGATAGGTCGCGTCCCTGCCGTCGTTGTTGAGGAAATAAATCTCGCCGGTCTCGCCGGGCGCGACGTCGTTGCCGTCCTCGCCGATGATGCGCAGCTTCGCCATCTCGCCGATCTTGCCGACCGAGCCCTTGTGCGTCAGCCATTCCGTGCCGGAGATGATGCATGAGCCTTGCCGCTCGGTACCGCCGTAGAGCTCCCAGACCCGCTCCGGCCCGAGCCAGGCGATCCAGTTCTCCTTCAGCCAGGGCGGCATCGGAGCTGCCATGTGGAAGACGGTCTGTAGGCTCGACAGATCGTAGGCGTTGCGCACCTGCTCCGGCAGCGCCCAGATCCGGTGCATCATGGTCGGCACGAAATTGACCCATTGCACGCGCTCGCGTTCGATCTGCCGCAGCGTCTCCTCGGCGTCGAATTTGACGAGACCGGTGAGCTGGCCGCCGGTGAACAGCGCGTAGTGCGACACGATGAACGGCGCATTGTGGTAGAGCGGACCCGGATTGAGCAGCGAGACCCCGAAGGGGATATTGAGCGGCGGCGCGGCGACCGTGTCGGTCACGGCCGGCTGATGATCGAGGATCACCTTTGGCCGGCCGGTCGAGCCGCCCGAGGTCATGGCCTTCCAGTAGCGCGCCACCGGCGGATTGAGCGGCTCGTCCGAAAATCCTGCCGGTACGAAATCCGCCGGGAGGCGGTTCGGGGCGTTCCAGTCGGCCTCGCCGCCGACCACCAGCGACGGCCTGAGAATGTCGAGCACGGCCGCGGCCTCGCCGCGCGGCAGCCGCCATGACAGCGAGGTCGGCGTCGCACCACACTTCCACACCGCAAAGGAGGTCTCGAAGAACGTATTGCCGTTGGGCAGTCCGATTGCGACGAAATCGCCGGGCTTGACGCCTTTGGCCATAAATGCCCGCGCGCGCCGGTTGGCGCCGCGCTCGAGCTCGTCCCAGGTCAGCGTGTCCTGCCCGTGACGGACGGCGATCGTGCCATGTGGTTTGCGTTCAGCGTACCAGCGCGGCACGTCGGACAGGGGCAGCAGCATCGGGCGTTTCCATTTCGTTTTCTTGGCGTCTTTTTTGGCGTCGCCTCAGATGAGGCGCTCGCAAGGCGAAGTGTAGCAGCCCGCCGAGGCGGCGCTGTGACTCATGCGCCACGTCAAGCACAAAATGTCAGCATCCCAGCCATGAAATTCCCGAGTTCCATGGGTGACAAGCCGGCGATAAAGAGGCAAAAATCTGGCTCGACTCAGTTCGGGTTGAGTTTTGCAAGGAATGCTCTCGTAGAATGTCGTCCGTGATAGCATTGCGTCGTGCGGCGCTGGTTCTCGTTGCCGCGGCAGGATTTTTCCTGCTGACGCACGCGCATGCCCAGGCGCAATGGTGGAAACGCGCGCCGGTCGATTTCGAGGAATGCGCCGACGCCGCCGAGAAGGCCGCCACCAAGTCCGAGAAGACATCCGCACTTGCCGATTGCAACGCCAAGTTCGCCGGCCGCCGCAAGGCAGGCGGCGGATACTCCTATTACGACTTCCTGCAGGATCGCACCTTCGACATCGCCGGACCCAATCCGACGCCGGAGGAGCAGAAGAAGATCGACGCAGCCTATACCGCCTATCTCGCCAAAGAGCGCCGCAGCAACGAAGCGGCCGAGGCCGCCGCCCGTCAACAGCGCGAGCAGCAGGAACTGCAAGCGCGGCAACTCCAGCAGGTCGCGCTGCGAACCGACGTCGCGCGCGTGCCCGTCCCGGTCGAGCGGCCAAAGGTGCAGCAGACGGTCGGTCAGCGCTCGAAGGGCGCGTGCACCAAAGGCTCATTCTCCTGCGAATGGCCGCGGCTGTCGGAAAGCTTGAACGATCTGAAGAAGCTGTTCAATCCGACCCCGAGCAAGCCGGCGAAGAAGGGCTGAGCTACAGCCGTCATTGCGCGATGATCGTAGGGTGGGCAAAGGCGCAAAGCGCCGTGCCCACCATTCGTTTGTGATTAAGAGAGTTGGTGGGCACGCTCCGCTTTGCCCACCCTGCGACAGCGGGGTGTGGAACGTCAGTTCGGTTGCTTCTTCTTGCCGCGCTTCGATTTGACCGTTGGCACATCCACCGGCGCAGTCGTCGGCGAACTGCCCAACTGCGACCTGCTCTCCTGCAACCGCCTATCATAGCCGGGCGAGTTCACGACCGTCGGCGGTCTCGCAAGAGCGAGCGTCGATGCGCCGCAAAGCGCGGCAAGCGCGAGCCCGATCATCAAGCTACGTTTCATCGATCCCTCCTTGCACTCAAACCACCGCGCGAATCTGCTGCGGCGTCAGACGCGGCGGACCGTTGCCGGCTGCCTCGGCCTGATTGATCAGCGCAACAATGCGGCGCATCAGCGGCACCTCGACATGGTTTTGCTCGGCGAGCGCGATGACGGCGCCCTGGAGATAGTCGATCTCGGTCTTGCGTCCCTGCTTCAAATCCTGCCACATCGAGGAGCGCGCCTCGGGATCGATCTTCATGGTCCGCCCCAGGATCGCGCTGAAGATCGTGTCGGGCAGCCGCAGCAAGGCCGGCGTCCAGTTCATGGGGATCGGCGTTGCCGAGACCGGCGCGATGCCGGCGGCCTTCAGCGCGGCGAGCCCCTCGGCCATCTGGTCGGCGAACAGCCTGCGCCAGTCGCGGTTTGACAGTTGCGCGGCGAGCGGCAAGTCGGACAATGCGCTGAGCGCATTGTTGAGATTGATGATCAGCTTGCCCCATTGCACGCCGGTGATGTCACCGCTCGCGCGCACCGTGAGGCCGAGCACCGAGAGCGCCGCGGCCGTGTTCCCAGCGTCCTCTCCGACATGGATGTCGCCGGAGGTCGAGCGGTGGAAACGGCCCTCGCCCATCGCGATCACATTGAACGGCACCATGCCCGCGAGCACGTGGCGGCCACCGAGGCGGTCGCGCAGCACCGCGATATTGCCGATGCCGTTCTGCAGCGAAACGATGACGGCATCCTCAGGCGCATGCTGCGCGATCTGATCCGCGACATCGGCGGTGTCGGCGCTCTTGACCGTGACCAGCACGATGCCGGCGCTGTGGAAGATCGCGGGGTCCTCCGACAGCGCGAGCTGCCCTGCGCCAAGCTTCGTCTCGGAGCCGTCGAAATCCGTCAATCGCAGGCCGAACCGCTCGATCTCGGTCTTCACCCGCGGCCGCACCAGCAGCGCGACACGGCGGCCCGAGGCCGCCAGCATGCCGCCGACGAAACAGCCGATGGCGCCCGCGCCGGCCACCACGATCGGTCGATCCGTCATCACCTCGCCTTGCTCCCTGAACGACCCGCCCTCGATAGCAGAGGCGAGGCCGGCAACCAATCGCGGCGCATCCGCCTTGTAACCGTCATGAGAGCCCCATATGTTTTCGGCCCGGGGGCAGCCAGCGGCGAGCGCTCGCCGAACGAGACGCCAAAGGAGAGCACCATGGGTCTACTCGACGTCCTCAACGGCATGCAGAACGGCCCCCGCGGCCCCTCCACACCCAGCTCCGAGAAATCCTCCGGCGGCATGTCGCCGATGACCATGGCGATCATTGCCCTGCTTGGGTGGAAGGCCTTCAAGCATTTCACGGCAGGCCAGCCCGGCGCGGCGCCTGCCCCGCAGCAGCGCTCTCCGCTGCCGCCTCCGACGCCCGTGAATACCGGCAGCAGCGGCGGCCTCAGCGATTTGCTCAAGGGCGGGCTCGGCGGCTTGCTCGCCGGCGGCGCGGCCGGAACCGTGCTGAGCGGCGGCCTCGGCGATCTCCTCAACCAGCTCCAGCAGGGCGGCCACGGCGAGGCTGCGAATTCCTGGGTCGGCAAGGGCGAGAACAAGCCGATCGCGCCCGGCGACCTTGCCAGCGCACTCGGCGCCGACCAGATCGAGAGTCTGTCCGCCCAGAGCGGCCTGCCGCGCGACGAATTGCTCAACGGCCTCAGCCAGTATCTGCCGCAGGTGATCGACCATCTGACGCCGGACGGACGGCTGCCGACCGAGACCGAGCTCTCCGGCAAACTTTAATCGGACGTTGATCGACGCGCTTTCGGGAAGGGGAGCACAGTCATGAGCATGGGCGGCCTGTTGTGGATCATCGTCGTCGGCTTCATCGCCGGCCTCATCGCGCGCTGGCTGGCGCCGGGACCGAACAACCCGAGCGGCTTCATCCTCACGACCATCCTCGGCATCGCCGGCGCGTTTCTCGCGACCTTCATCGGTCAGGCCATCGGCCATTACAGCCCCGACCAGGGCGCCGGCTTCATCATGGCCACGCTCGGCGCGGTGGTGGTGCTGTTCATCTGGCACCGGCTGGTGGCGAGCGGCGTGATCAAGGGGTAGGCACTGTCACGAAGCGCTGATCTCGCCCCTCAAACTCCCTGTCGTCCCGGACAAGCGAAGCGCAGATCCGGGACCCATAACCCCAGGGAGTGGTTTGGCGAAGACTCGGAGTGACCAGAGTCGCGCGGCAACTTCTCCCTGTGGTTATGGATCCCCGCGTTCGCGGGGATGACAGCGGAGATTGGAGCGCGATCTCACGTAATCAAATGCATCCCCGCATCCATGCGCACGACCTCGCCGGTCATGTTGCTGGAGGCCGGCATCGCCAGGAAGCAGACGAGCTGCGCGATGTCCTCGGCGGTCGACGCGACCCTGAGCGGCACCTTCGCCACCACGCTGTCGCGCACCTGCTTGGCGCCGGCTTCGCCGCGGCCCTTGGTGAACCAGGGCGTGTCGATATAGCCGGGGCAGACCGTGTTGACGCGGATCAGCGGCGCCAGCGCGCGCGACAGCGAGAGCGTCATGGTGTTGAGCGCGCCCTTGCTCGCGGCGTAGGCGATCGACGAGCCGACGCCGCTGATGCCGGCGACCGAGGACACGTTGACCACGGCGGAGGGCCGCTCCGAGGCCTTGGCGCCGGCTTCGAGCAGGCTGCGCGCGGCACGCACCATCTGGAACGGGCCGATGGTGTTGACACCATACACGCGCTGGAAATCTTCAGCCGACAATCCGTCGAGATCGGCATGGGCGACATGCTTGGTGGTGCCGGCATTGTTGACGAGGATGTCGAGCCGGCCCCAGGCGCCGGCCGCCGCGACGATCTTGCGGCAATCGTCGTCCTTTGAAACGTCGCCCTGCGCGACCAGGACTTCCGGAGAGCCCGCCTTGCGGCAGACGTCCGCGGTGGCCTCGGCTTCTTTCTGGCTAGAGGAATAGTTGATGACGAGCCGCGCCCCGCTTCGCGCGAGGATTTCCGCGGTTGCTGCGCCAAGTCCGGATGCGGACCCCGTCACGATTGCGCACAGACTATCTTTGGCCATCCGGATTTCCCTTCCCCTGTATCTGATGCGAGCCTTAAGTCGCTGGCCTTGTTTAGCGAGTTTGCCGCGCCCTGCAAATCAAGCAAACTCCGCTAAGCGGAATTAGCTTATCCCCCATGCCCGCGCCGCAGGTTGACCTGCGATCAACGCTTGTCAGGGCCATGGCTTTTTCGGATCATCGGGCGCAAGAAGACCTGCGCGGTTCGCTCCACCAGGCGGGACGCGCCAACGGCAAAACACGGGGAACGCTGTGGCGGAGAGTGATAACATCGTCGTCGAGACCGCGGAGAAGATCTTCGCCGATCTTGCCGATCCGCAAACCATCAACAACGACAAGAAGGATTCCTGGCAGGCGCCGCTGTGGCGGGCGCTGAGCGAAGCCGGCCTGCCATTGTCCTGGGTGCCCGATGATCTCGGCGGCTCCGGCGCGAGCCTTGCCGACGGCTTTGCGCTGCTGAACGCCGCCGGCCGTTTCGCCGTCGCGGTGCCGCTGGCCGAGACCATGCTGGCCGGCTGGCTGCTGGCGCAAGCGAAGATCGCATCGCCCGAGGGCGAGATGACGGTGCTGCCGGCCTCGCCGAAGGACCGCATCACCCTCGATGCCGATGGCTCGCTTTCCGGCCGCGCCCGCGGCGTGCCCTTTGCGAAAGCGGCAAAGCATTTTGCGGTGCTGGCGCACGGCAAGGATGGCGTCTCGATCGCGCTGGTCGATGCCGGCAAGGTTCGGATCGAGTCCGGCCTCAATGTCGGCTACGACCACAGCGACACCGTGACGCTCGACAAGGTCCAGCCCGTCGCGCGCAAGGCCGCGCCCAGGGAGTTTGACCAGACCACGATGATGCTGATGGGCGGCGTTGCGCGCAGCCTGCAGATCGCCGGTGCGCTGGAATCGATGCTCGACATCTCCGTGCGCTATTCCAACGAGCGCGTCGCCTTCGAGAAGAAGATCTCGAAATTCCAGGCCGTGCAGCACAATCTGGCGCGTCTCGCCGGCGAATCCGCCGCGGCTCTTGCGGCTGCGACCTCGGCCGCCGACGCCATCGCGAATGCGACGCGCTTCGACGACGAGGTCTATCTCGAAGCTGCCTCGGCAAAGATCCGCTGCGCGGAAGCCGCGGAAAAGGGCGGCGCCATCGCGCATCAAGTGCACGGCGCCATCGGCTTCACCCTCGAGCACATCCTGCACCGCTATTCGCTGCGGGCGCTGGCCTGGCGCGACGACTTCGGCTCGGAGAGCCACTGGGCCGTCGAACTCGGCAAGCTGGTCGCGACCAGAGGCGCCGACGAATTGTGGCCGCTCGTGGCGTCGCGCTGATCAGGGAGAGAAACACATGACCGCTGCACTCCGTTTCGATCCGATCCGCCTGCCCGAGAAGTGCGAGCAGCTGCGCAAGGAAGTGCGCGCCTTCCTCGCCGAAGAGATCGCCGCCGGCACCTTCGATCCGCACAAGCCCAATCGCGAGGACACCGACGCGCCCGAATTTTCCCGACGGGTCGGCGCCAAGGGCTGGCTGGGGATGACCTGGCCGAAGAAATATGGCGGCCAGGAGCGTTCCTTCCTCGAACGCTACGTGGTGACCGAGGAGATGCGCGTCGCCAACGCGCCGACGCGGCGCTTCTTCGTGGCCGACCGCCAGAGCGGACCGGTGCTGCTGAAATACGCGCCCGAGCACATCAAGATGGACATCCTGCCGCGGATCTGTCGCGGCGAGATCTGCTTTGCGATCGGCATGAGCGAGCCGAATTCCGGCTCCGACCTGTTCGCGGCAAAGACGCGCGCGACCAAGACCGATGGCGGCTATCTGATCAACGGCACCAAGATCTGGACCTCGTCGGCGCACATCGCCGACTACATGATCGCGATCTTCCGGACGTCGCAGCCGACCAAGGAAAACCGCCGTCACGGCCTGACGCAATTCCTGGTGAAGATGAAGCAGCCGGGCATCAAGGTGAACCCGATCGGCCAGATCACCGGCCAGTACGAGTTCAACGAGGTCGTCTTCACCGACTTCTTCGTGCCCGATGACCACGTGCTCGGCGAAGTCGACGGCGCCTGGAAGCAGGCGACGAGCGAGCTCGCCTATGAGCGTTCGGGCCCCGAGCGTTTCCTCGAGACCTATTACGTGCTGACCGAGCTCGTTCGCGCGGTCGGCCCGAACCCGGATACGCGCAGCGCCGAAGGCATCGGGCGCCTGGTCGCGCAGCTCCACACCATGCGGCGCATGTCGGTCTCGGTCGCCGGCATGCTGCAGGCCGGCAAGGAGCCGGTGGTCGAGGCCTCCATCGTCAAGGACATCGGCACGGTCTGGGAACAGCAGCTTCCCCACCGCGTGCGCGACCTTGCTGCTTTCGTCGAGGAGACCGCGACCAACCGCGAGACCTTGGAGCGGCAGCTCGACTTCGCCATCAAGACCGCGCCGAAGCTCACCATCCAGGGCGGCACCACCGAGGTGCTGCGCGGCATCATCGCCCGCGGACTTGGTTTGCGCTAATCATCAAAGGATCATCATGACCACATACAAGGACATCGGCGTCGAGAAGGTCGGGCACGTCGGCACCATCGAGATCCGCCGCCCGCCGCTGAACTTCTTCGACATCTCGCTGATCAACCAGATCGCGGATGCGCTCGACGAATTCGACCGCGACATCGAGATCCGCGCCTCGGTGCTCTCGGCCCAGGGCAAGGCGTTCTGCGCCGGCGCCAATTTCGGCGATCCGGCACGGCAGGCGCAGGAGGCGCGCGAGGCAGAGAAGAAGGGCGACCCCGCCGACAATCTCGGGCCGATCAACCATCTCTACATCCAGGCCGTGCGCATCTTCCGCGCCAAGAAGCCGATTGTTGCCGCCGTGCAGGGTGCCGCCATCGGCGGCGGATTGGGCCTCGCGGTCTCCGCCGATTTCCGCGTCACCTGCCCCGAAGCGCGTTTCTCCGCGAATTTTACGAAACTCGGCTTCCATCCCGGCTTCGGCCTGACGACGACGCTGCCGGAGCTGATCGGCAAGAACAATGCCGAGCTGATGTTCTACACCAGCCGCCGCGTCACCGGCGAGGAAGCCGTGAAATGGGGCCTCGCCAACGAGCTGGTGCCGCAGGACCAGGTCAAGGCGGCCGCGATGAAGCTCGCCGGCGAAATCGCCGAATGCTCGCCGCTCGGCCTGCTCTCCACCCGCGCGACGATGCGCGCCGGATTGGCCGATCGCGTCATGGCCGCGACCAATCACGAGCTCGCCGAGCAGACCCGGCTGCGCGCGACGGAGGATTTCAAGGAAGGCGTGAAGGCCACGGAAGAACGTCGCGCGGCGAATTTCAAGGGGCGATGATCACGGCGGCGCTAGCCGTATCACTCCACAGCGACCACAACCTCCCCTGTCATCCCCGCGAACGCGGGGATCCATAACCACAGGGAGAAGTTGTGGCGCAAGCTGGTCACTCCGCGTCTTGGCCAAACCGCTCCCTGTGGCTATGGGTCCCGGATCTGCGCGCGCTTAGGGCGCGCTTGTCCGGGACGACAGCGGCGGCTTTAGCGGCTTACTTCCTTCCCACCACCAGCGCATCGACGATCGTCACGCCCTGCCCCTCGGCGTGCACCAGCACCGGGTTGAGCTCGATCTCCGCGATCTCCTTTCCCTCCCGCGCGGCGAGCGCGGAGATATCGGCGATCAACTGTGCCAGAGCCGCAACGTCCGCCTTCGCCGCCCCGCGAAATCCATTCAGCAGCGGCGCCGCCTTCAGGCTCGCCAGCATCGCGCCCGCCGCCTCCGCGTCGACCGGCACGGGGCGGTAGACGACGTCGCGGAACAGCTCGGTGGTGATGCCGCCGAGACCCACCATCACCATGGGACCGAACGTCTCATCCAGCATCGTGCCGACGATGATCTCGACACCGCGCTTCGCCATCGGGCCCACCAGCACGCCTTGAATGGTCGCCTCAGGCCGGTGCCGGCGCGCATTGTCCAGCAGCGCCTCGAATGCCAGAAACACCTCGCCCTTGGTGGTGATGTTGACGCGCACGCCGCCAACTTCGCTCTTATGGGCGATATCAGGCGACTGGATCTTCATCGCCAGGGGAAAGCCGACGCGGGCGACCGCCTCGTCGAGCTCGCTCTTGTCTCTCACCAGCACCTCATCCGGCAGTGCAATGCCGGCGGTGCGGAGCAACGACTTGCTGTCGGCCTCGGACAGGACCGCCGATTTCAGATGTACAGAAAGGTCGCGTGCCGGCAGCCGCGTTTCGTCCACGGGCTTCGGCAGACTGAACTTGGCGAAGTCGACGAGCCGACGCATCGCGACGCCGACATGGGTGAGGCCCGAGAGTACCACGACGCCGGATTTGGCGAGCTCACGGCGCGCGAAGTCGGACGGCACCGTGTAGGAATAGAACACCACCGGCTTGTGCTGTGCCGATAGCACCGGCGTCAGTTTCTCTTCCTTGAAGGGCCTGCGCACCTCGCTCGACAGCGACAGCACCACCAGGATCGCATCGACCTCGTCCGAGGCGGCGAGGACGTCGACGCTCTTCTGCAAGCCGCCGGAGGTGACGCCTTGCGCGGTGACGTCGATCGGGTTGCGCGCCGTGCCATAGGACGGCATCAACTGCTTGATCCCAACCTGGACCTTTTCGGACAGCTCCGGCACCTGCAAGCCTTGCAGCGCCACCGTATCGGCACCCCAGATGCCGGCACCGCCGGAAACGGTGACGACGGCAACGCGATCGCCCTTCGGCAGCGGATTGCTGGCAAGCACCGCGGCGATCGTCAGCGCTTCGTCCAGGTCGTTGGAGACGATGAAGCCGTATTTCGCGAACACCGCGTCATAGGCGGCCGACCAGCCGGCCATGCTCGCGGTATGCGAGGCCGCCGCGCGCTGGCCTGCGCCGGAGCGTCCAACCTTTGTCACGATCACCGGCTTCTTCATCTCCGCAGCGCGCCGGGCGGCGACCAGAAATTTGTCGACGTCGCGGATGCCTTCGATGAACAGCAGGATCACCTCGGTCGAGGAATCCTGCACCATGTAATCCAGGAACTCGCCGGCGCCGAGATCGGATTCATTGCCGGCGCTGACGACATAGCTGACAGCGATTCCGAGGGCCCGCGCCCGGTGATAATAGGCAAAGCCGATGCCGCCGCTCTGCGCGACGATGCCGATCCGCTTTTTGGTGGCGACAAGCGGCACTACACTTGGCTTGACATCGACCGCCGGACTGAACGTCGCCGCCACGCGCTGCACCTGGCTGAAGAAGCCCTCGGCATTCGGCCCGGATATCCGCATGCCGGTGCGCCTCGCCAGCGCCGCGATCGCATCCTGCATCGCCGCGCTGTCGCCGCCCTCCTCGGCGAAGCCGGAGGAGATGATCACGGCATTCTTGACGCCGGCGGCGGCGCATTGCTCGAGCGCGGACAGGACGGCACGGGCCGGGATGATGATGACGGCGAGGTCGATGGGCGCGCCGATGTCGCCGATCGATCCGTAGCAGGCCAGCCCGTCGATATCCGCGTAGTTCGGGTTCACCGGATAGATCTTTCCGGGATATTCGTTCTTGCGCAGCATGGACAAGAGCCGCCCCGGGATCTTCTCGTGATCGCGCGAGGCGCCGATCAGCGCGATGCTGGCGGGCGCGAAGAAGCTGTCGAGCGGATGTGGCATGGCGGATGTGTCCTTCTTCGCAGAGACGTGCTCTCTCTCGCCGTCATGCTTGAGGTGCGAGGCATGGGATGCAACGCGTCCCATGAGAAGCCTCGAAGGATGAACGGCCCCGCCGGTGGCCGTCGCCCTTCGGGGCTCGCCGAAGAGGCGAGCACCTCAGGGTGGCGGACAACGAGAAGACCATCAACCGACGCGGAACGTCACCCCACCCAACAGGAACTCGCTCCCGGCAACCGCAAGCCCCCTCGCCTTCGCGGCATGCAGCACGCTCGCCCGATCCGCCACCCGAAACTCGAGCGCGCTCATGATCTCGCTGGCGCCTTTCACGAAGCGGAAGGTCGCATTGGGCAGCTTCAGCTCGGCACCTTCAGGCGCAACGCCGATGATCTTGCCCCAGTGCTCGGCCAGGCCTTGCGGATCAGGGCTCTGCATCTCCACGTCCGTCAGCGCCTGCGTCACGTCCTTGCGGATGAACTTTTGCCAGTCCGGTCCTGCCGGCGGATAGGCGCCAAGAATGTCGTCGCTGCCTTCGGTGTGGTTGAACTCGATGAAGGCGGCACGGCAGTCGCGGGGGTGGAGCTGGACGCCATGATAGGGCGCATGATCGATGACGTTGGCGGTGCGCACGCCAAGCGCATTGGCGTTGCGGCCACGCTCGTCGGGATCATTGCAGCAGAAGATCGCCATGTAGCCACCGCGGCCGCCGGTCTTCTCGATGAAGCGGCCGGCCGTAGTACCGCCCTTGAAGGGTGCCACCACCTCCAGCATGATCGTGTCGACCGGGAGCAGCGCATTCTCCAGGCCGTATTTGGCGACATTGCCGTCGCGGTAGCACACGGCGAGGCCCATGATTTCCGCGATATCGGAGATGACGGGCGCGAGCTGCGGCGCAACCAGGCAGATCTGCCGCAACCGCATATAGGGCGCCATGGTCAGGCGCCCCTGAAGGTCGGCTTGCGCTTCTCGACGAAGGCCTTGGCGGCCTCCTTGTGGTCCTCGGTGTCGCCGCAGCGGGTGTGGTGGATCGCCTCGCCGTCGAAGCAATCCTCCAGCGCCAGATGCTCGGCATTGTTGATGTTGCGCTTGATGAAGCCGAGCGCGATCGACGGCCCTTGCGCCAGCGACAGTGCCAGCTCGTGGGCCGCGGCGTCGATCTCGACGTCGGGCATGACCTTCGTCACCATGCCGATCGCATGCGCTTCCTTCGCGGTGAGCACCGGCGACATCAGATAGAGCTCGCGCGCCCGCGCGCTGCCGAGCAGCTGGGTGAGAAAATAGGTGCCGCCGTAATCGCCGGAGAAGCCGACCTTGGCAAAGGCAGTGGTGATCTTGCAGGATTCCGAGGCGATACGGAGATCGCAGGACAGCGCCATCGACAGACCCGCTCCGGCTGCGGCGCCGTCGAGCTGCGCCACCACAGGCTTCGGCATCTGGTGCAGGATGCGCGAGACCTCCATGCCGCGGCGCAGATTCGCAAGCTTCTGCTCGAACGGCAGCGGCGCGCGGCCCGCGGCCATCGACTTGACGTCGCCGCCGACGCAGAACGAGCCACCAGCGCCCTTGAGCAGCACCGCACGCACCTCCGCATCGTCAGCCGCACGGCGTGCCGCTTCGACCAGCCCGGCCACCATCTCGGGGTTGAGCGCGTTCTTCCGCTCCGGGCGGTTCATCGTGATGGTGAGCAGCCCGCCTTCGAGTTTTTGCAGGACCATGTCGTTCATGGGACGTCTCCCTTGTTGTTTCCTTCGTCATTCCGGGGCGCGCGAAGCGCGAGCCCGGAATCCATTTGTCGACGATCACTGCGGCCCGATGGATCCCGGGTTCGCGCTCATGCGCGCCCCGGGATGACGCTTCGCGTCATTTCTTCACCAGCGGGCAGCGCGACTGCTCCAGCGACTGGAACGCCTCGCTGCCGGGCACGGTGGCGAGCAGCTTGTAGTCGTCCCAGCGGGCCTTCGATTCCGACGGCTTCTTCACCTCGAACAGGTACATGTCGTGGATCATGCGGCCGTCCTCGCGGATCTTGCCACCCTTGGCGAAGAAGTCGTTGATCGGCGTCTCCTTCATCACCTTCATGACAGTCGCTGCATCGGTCGTGCCGGCCGCCTTCACCGCCTTCAGGTAATGCGTGACGGAGGAGTAGACGCCGGCCTGTGCCGAGGTCGGCGGCCGCTTCACGCGCTCCTGAAAGCGCTTCGAGAATGCGCGCGTGTCGTCGTTGAGGTCCCAGTAGAAGGCTTCCGCCAGCAGCAGGCCCTGCGCGGTCTCCAGACCGATCGAGTCGATGTCGGTGACGAAGGCGAGCAGCGGCGAGACCTTCTGGCCGCCCTTGGTGATGCCGAACTCGGCCGCCTGCTTGATCGCATTGACGGTGTCGCCGCCGGCATTCGCAAGCCCGATCACCTTGGCCTTGGAGGCCTGGGCCTGGAGCAGGAACGAGGAGAAATCCGACGTGTTGAGCGGGTGGCGCACGCTGCCCAGCACCTTGCCGCCCGTCTTGATGACGACGGCACTGGTGTCCTTCTCCAGGTCCTGGCCGAAGGCGTAATCGGCGGTGAGGAAGAACCAGCTGTCGAGGCCAGACTTCACGGCCGCAAGGCCGGTCACATTGGCCTGGCCGTAGGTGTCGAACACGTAGTGGATGGTATAGGGACCGCAGGCCTCGTTGGTGAGACGGATCGAGCCCGGGCCGTTGAAGATGATGATCTTGTTGCGCGCTTTGGCGATCTCGCCGGCCGCAAGCGCAGTGGCGGAAGCCGCGACGTCGTAGATCATCTCGACGCCCTGGTTGTCGAGCATATCGCGGGCGATGTTGGCGGAAAGATCGGCCTTGTTTTGATGGTCGGCCGCCAGCACCTGGATCTTGCGCCCCAGCACCTCGCCGCCGAAATCCTCCACCGCCATCTTGGCCGCGGTCTCGCTGCCGGGTCCGGTGATGTCGGCATAGAGGCTCGACATGTCGAGGATGCCGCCGATCTTGAGAGGTGGCTTGTCCTGGGCCTGCGCGGTGGCGCTCGCACTGAGGGCAAACGCGGCGGCAAAAATGCCCGACAAAACAGTCTTCATGGAAAACGATCTCCCTTATCGCGCCGTACTCTGATGGCGGCTTGGTTGTTGCTCTTGGCAATCGTTATTGGCAATCGCTGTTGCCGCAATCATGCCGCATGCGCAAGAGCGCAGCAAGCGCGGGTGCGAAGAGGCCGCATGTCGCAGCGCGCGATTTCCGCAAAGCGGAATGGTTAGAAGGCGCAAGATGTTTCCACGCGACGGCGGAAACATAACAATGACGATGTGATGCAATAGCGACGCATCACGCGAACTGCCGTAGGGTGGGCAAAGGCGCGCTCTTCGCGCCGTGCCCACGGCCCGCGCGATCGGCAAAGACGTGGGCACGCTTCGCTTTGCCCACCCTACGAAGGCCCCTTCGTCGTTGGCATCGTTTGAGTTATGATCCAGGCATAACGCAACCTCTCCGGGCAACGTGGCGCAACGGCTTCATCTCACCGTCGCAATTCTTCTCCTCGCGGGTCGCACCGCGTCCGCCGCACCGTGCCAATTCGAATCCCAAGGCGAAGGCCGTGTCGCTGCGGTCGTCGATGCCCGCAGCGTGCGTCTCGATGACGGCCGCGAAATCCGCCTCGCCGGCATCGAGCCCACGGCGACGACGAAGCAGGCGCTGGCTGCGCTGCTCGCCGGCCGCGACGTCACACTCCGCGGTAGCAACGACACGCCCGACCGCTACGGCCGGCAAGGCGCACTGGTGTTCATCGGCGAAAGCGACACCCCGGTGCAGGCCGTGCTGCTCGCCCAGGGCGACGCCATGGTCTCCGCCGAAATCACGGACAAGGACTGCGCGGCGGCACTGATGACGTCGGAGGCCGAGGCGCGGCGCCAAAAAAAGGGCAGCTGGGCTGACCCGTCGGCCATAAAAAACGCGGAAAGTCCGGACGATATTTTGGCGGGGATCGGGCGCTTTGTGGTGGTCGAGGGTAAAGTCCTGTCGGTCCGGCAAGCTGGGGCAATGACCTACCTCAACTTCGGACGGAACTGGACACGTGGCTTTGCCGTGACTATTTCAAAGCGCACGCTGCCGGCGTTCGAAAGCGCTGGAATCACCCTTAAGTCATTGGAAAGTAAGCGTATTCGAGTCCGGGGCTGGATCGAGGGAAGTACGGGGCCGCGGATCGATGTGCGGCTCGTGGGGCAGGTCGAGTTGCTGGGCGCAAACGAGCCGACAGGGGTAAGGCCTTAAATCAGGCCAGGCACGGGTTAAGCGACGTGAATGGGGTGCTAGAACGGCACGTACGGAATGAAGGCCGCCGCCTGCGGGCTGCGCCGGCCGCGCTTTGCCTCGTGCTGGGTACGGCCCTCGCCGGCTGTGGCGACATGGGCCGGTTCCAGGCCGCCGCGACCCCGCCGACCGTTGCGATGCCCAAGCCCAAGCCGGCCGTCGCGCAGACACCCGCCACCGAGAAGGAGCACGAGCGCATCCTGGCGAGCTATGGCGGCACCTATGACGATCCCAGGCTCGAATCACTCGTCAGCAAGACCGTCGACCGGCTGGTCGCTGCGTCCGACCGTCCCGATCAGGGCTACAAGGTCACCATCCTCAATTCCGGCGCCGTGAACGCCTTCGCGCTGCCGAACGGCCAGCTCTATGTCACGCGCGGACTTCTCGCGCTCGCCAGCGACACCTCGGAATTGTCCTCCGTGCTCAGCCACGAGATGGCCCATGTGCTGTCCAAGCACGCCGCGATGCGCGAGGACCAGGCGCGCCAGGCCGCGATCGTCACCCGCGTCGTCACCGACATGAGCAACGACCCCGACCTCACCGCGCTGGCGCTGGCCAAGACCAAGCTCACCATGGCGAGCTTTTCGCGCAAGCAGGAGTTCGAGGCCGACGGCATCGGCGTCGGCATTTCGGCCAAGGCGCATTTCGACCCCTACGGCGCGGCGCGTTTCCTCTCGGCGATGGAACGCAATGCCGAGCTGAAGGCCGGCAAGAGCTCGCTCGATCCGCGCGCGCAGGATTTCACCTCGTCGCATCCGGCGACCCCGGAGCGCGTGCAGAACGCGCAGACCATTGCGCGGCAATATACTGCGCCTGAAGGCGCCGAGCGCGACCGCGAGACCTATCTCGCTGCGATCGACAATCTCGTCTACGGCGAAGACCCCAGCGAAGGTTTCGTCCGCGGCCGCCGCTTCCTGCATCCGAAGCTGGGCTTCACCTTCCAGGCGCCGGACAATTTCACGCTCGACAACACCGCCCAGGCCGTGATCGGCGTGCGCGAGGGCGGCGCACAGGCGATGCGTTTCGACGTGGTGCGGGTGCCGGCCGAGCAGTCGCTCGGCGACTACCTCAATTCCGGCTGGATGGAGGGCGTCGAGAAGGCGTCCACCGAAGACATCACCATCAACGGCTTCCCGGCCGCGTCCGCCGCCGCCAAGGGCGACCAGTGGCAGTTCAAGGTCTATGCGCTGCGCTTCGGCAGCGACGTCTATCGCTTCATCTTCGCGGCCCGGCAGAAGTCGACCGAGAGCGAGCGCAATGCGCGCGAGACCGTCAATTCGTTCCGCCGCCTGACGCTGGACGAGATCCAGGCCGCGCGACCGCTGCGCATCAAGGTCATCACCGTGCAACCCGGCGACACCGTGGAATCGCTCTCCCACCGCATGGCCGGCGTCGATCATCCCGCCGAGCGTTTTCGCGTGCTGAACGGCCTCGATCGCACCGCGCAGGTGAAGGTGCGCGATCGCGTGAAGATCGTGGCGGATTGACGCTGCCGTAGGGTGGGCAAAGCGCAAGCGTGCCCACGCATCTTTTGCGATCGAGAGAGATGGTGGGCACGGCGCTTATGCGCCTTTGCCCACCCTACGACAGCTGTGACGTGGCTGCAGCGTAAGCCTCAGCGCCCCGCGTCCATGTCGCCCGCCTCGCGCTGGCCGCTGAGCCAGAGCGCCAGCAGGGTCCAGAACGCGCCGGACAGCAGATACGCACCCGAGGCGATGACACCGAGATTGGTGGCGAGCAGCAATGCGACCAGCGGCGCGAAGCCGGCGCCGAACAGCCAGGCCATGTCCGAGGTCAGCGCGGACGCCGTGTAGCGGTACGCCTGCTTGAAGTTCGAGGCGATCGCGCCGGAGGACTGGCCGAAGGACAGGCCGAGCAGGATGAAGCCGATCACCATGTAGATGGTCTCGCCGAACGCGCCGGCATCGAGCAGCTGTGGGGCAAAGCCGCTGTAGATCGCGATCGCGATCGCCGATCCCATCAGCAGCGACTTGCGGCCGACGCGGTCGGCGATGACGCCGGACAGCACGATCGCACCGACACCGAACACGGCGGCGACGATCTCGATGATCAGGAAGCGCACCGGGCTTTCGCGGGTGAACAGGAACACCCAGGACAGCGGAAACACCGTGACCATGTGGAACAGCGCGAAGCTCGCCAGCGGCGCGAACGCACCCAACATGATGTTCTGGCCTTCGCTCGCGACGGTGTCGGAGATGCGCGCGGGCTGCAATTCGCGGGTCTCGAACAGCGAGGCATATTCCTCCGTCGTCACCATGCGCAGGCGCGCGAACAGCGCCACGACGTTGATGGCAAACGCGACGAAGAACGGATAGCGCCAGCCCCAGTCGAAGAAATCGTCGGCCGAGAGATTGCCGGCGAAATAGGCGAACAGCGCGCTCGCCACGATCAGCCCGAGCGGGGCGCCGAGCTGCGGCACCATCGCGTACCAGCCGCGCTTGGAGGGCGGCGCGTTCAGCGCGAGCAGCGAAGCCATGCCGTCCCAGGCGCCGCCCCAGGCCAGACCCTGCGCGATGCGCGCCAGCGCCAGCAACCAGATCGCGGCAACGCCGATGTCGTGATAGCCCGGCAGGAACGCCAGCGCGACCGTGGCGGTGCCGAGCAGGAACAGCGCCGAGATCAGCTTTGCGGTCTTGCCGTAGGCACGGTCAACCGTCATGAAAATGACGGTGCCGATCGGCCGGGCCATGAAGGCCAGCGCGAAGATCATGAAAGAATAGAGCGTGCCGGTCAGTTCGCTCGCGAACGGGAACACCAGGCGCGGGAACACGATCACCGAGGCGATCGCGAAGACGAAGAAGTCGAAGAATTCCGAGGTGCGGCCGATGATGACGCCGATGGCGATCTCGCCGGGACTGGCCTGGTCGTGGCCGTGCTCGCCCGTGTGGAGGTCTGCCATTGCGGGGGTCTGTGCCGTCGCCATTCGTGCGCCCTTAACGTCCTGAAACCAAAGCCGACCGCCCGGCGGGCGCCGGGCAATCTGGCCTTCTCTGGCCCAACATTCCGCACTGCAACATTGGACAAATTGTCCAATGTCCGGATTGTTGCGCCGCAGCTACCCGTTGGCCCCGCAAAAGAAACTCATTCTCAAAGGCTCGGCCCGTGTCTCGTCTCAAGATCCTGGCGCTACTACCTCTGGCTGCTGCGCTCAGCGGCTGCGACTACGTCGTGCTGGCGCCAGCCGGCGATATCGCTGCCCAGCAGCGCGACCTCGTCATCATCTCCACCGTCCTGATGCTCCTGATCGTCGTCCCCGTGATGGCGCTGACGGTGCTGTTCGCCTGGCGCTATCGCCAGTCCAACACGGCCGCTCGCTACGAGCCGGAATGGGACCACTCGACCAAGCTCGAGCTGGTGATCTGGTCCGCACCGCTGCTGATCATCGTCTGCCTGGGCGCGCTGACCTGGATGGGCACCCATCTGCTCGACCCCTATCGCACGCTCGGCCGCATCCATGCCGACCGCGCCGTGGACCAGTCCAGGGCTCCGCTCGAGGTCGACGTCGTCGCGCTCGATTGGAAGTGGCTCTTTATCTACCCCGACTACGGCATCGCCACCGTCAACGAGCTCGCAGCTCCGGTCGACCGTCCGATCAAATTCCGCATCACCGCGTCCTCGGTGATGAACTCGTTCTACATCCCCGCGCTCGCCGGCCAGATCTACGCGATGCCGGGCATGGAGACGAAGCTCCACGCCGTCGTCAACCACGCCGGCACGTATAAGGGCTTCTCGGCGAACTACAGCGGCGCCGGCTTCTCCGGCATGCACTTCAACTTTAGGGGACTCGACGACAAGGGTTTTGACGCCTGGATCGCCAGCGCCAAATCCGCCGGCGGCTCGCTCGGCCGCGCCGAATATCTCCAGCTCGAAAAGCCCAGCCAGAACGAGCCGGTGCGCCGCTACGGCACGATCGACTCCGATCTCTACCGTCTGATCCTCAACATGTGCGTCGAGACCGGCAAGATGTGCCAGAGCGAGATGATGGCGATCGACGCCAAGGGCGGCAACGGTCATCAGGGCCTGAACAACACCCTGCCGCTCACTTACGACAAGTACGCCCGCCGCGGCACCCCGCTCGGGCCGGAGCCGACTTTCGTGGCCGGCACCTGCACGCCCGATGCGCCGCAGGGCAAGACCACGGCGTCCATCACGGCTCCCGTCGACACCGCGCCGTTGCTCGGCGCCGGCCTGAAGCGGCCGAGCTTCGCGCCGCTCAAGTCCTCGTCCTTCTTCCTCGGACTGCGTCCGAAGTCAGATTCCTAAAGAGATCCCCGCATGTCTCCTGATCTTCTCAAGCTCATCTTCGGCCGGCTCGGCTTCGAATCGCTGCCGCTGCACGAGCCGATCGTCGTCGGCACCTTCGCGGTGGTCGCGCTCGGCGGCGCCGCACTGCTCGGCGGTCTCACCTATTTCCGCCTCTGGGGTTATCTCTGGCGCGAATGGTTCACCACCGTCGACCACAAGCGCATCGGCATCATGTACATGATCCTCGGCATCGTGATGCTGCTGCGGGGCTTCGCCGATGCGCTGATGATGCGCGGCCAGCAGATGCTCGCCTTTGGCGGCTCCGAAGGCTATCTCAACGCCCATCACTACGATCAGGTCTTCACCGCCCACGGGGTGATCATGATCTTCTTCGTGGCGATGCCGCTGGTGACCGGCCTGATGAACTACGTCGTGCCGCTCCAGATCGGCGCGCGCGACGTGTCGTTCCCGTTCCTGAACAATTTCAGCTTCTGGATGACGGTCGGCGGCGCAGTGCTGGTGATGGCTTCGCTGTTCATCGGCGAGTTCGCCCGCACCGGCTGGCTGGCTTATCCGCCGCTGTCGAACATCGGCTACAGTCCCGATGTCGGCGTCGACTATTACATCTGGGCGCTGCAGGTCGCCGGCGTCGGCACGACGCTGTCAGGCATCAACCTGATCTGCACCATCGTCAAGCTGCGCTGCCCCGGCATGACCATGATGAAGATGCCGGTGTTCACCTGGACCTCGCTCTGCACCAACGTCCTGATCGTCGCCTCCTTCCCGGTCCTGACCGTCGTGCTCGCGCTGCTCTCGCTCGACCGCTACGTCGGCACCAACTTCTTCACGAACGATTTCGGCGGCAGCCCGATGATGTACGTGAACCTGATCTGGATCTGGGGCCATCCCGAGGTCTACATCCTGGTTCTCCCGGCGTTCGGCATCTTCTCGGAGGTGACCTCGACCTTCTCTGGCAAGCGGCTGTTCGGCTACACCTCGATGGTCTACGCCACGGTCGTCATCACCATCCTGTCGTACCTGGTCTGGCTGCACCACTTCTTCACGATGGGCTCGGGCGCCAGCGTCAACTCTTTCTTCGGCATCACCACGATGATCATCTCGATCCCGACGGGCGCGAAGATGTTCAACTGGCTGTTCACGATGTATCGCGGCCGTATCCGCTACGAGCTGCCCATGATGTGGACGATCGCCTTCATGCTGACCTTCGTGATCGGCGGCATGACCGGCGTGCTGCTGGCGGTGCCGCCGGCCGACTTCGTCCTGCACAACAGCCTATTCCTGATCGCACACTTCCACAACGTGATCATCGGCGGCGTGGTGTTCGGCGCCTTCGCCGGCATCTCCTACTGGTTCCCGAAAGCGTTCGGCTTCAAGCTCGATCCGTTCTGGGGCAAGATGTCGTTCTGGTTCTGGGTCACCGGCTTCTACCTCGCCTTCATGCCGCTCTACGTGCTCGGCCTGATGGGCGTGACCCGTCGCCTGCGCGTGTTCGACGATCCGTCCTTGCAGATCTGGTTCGTCATCGCCGCGATCGGGGCCTTCCTCGTCCTCCTCGGTATCCTCAGCATGCTGATGCAGTTCGCGGTCAGCTTCCTCAGGCGCGAGCAGCTCAAGGACGTCACCGGCGATCCCTGGGACGCGCGCACGCTGGAATGGGCGACCTCCTCGCCCCCGCCGGACTACAACTTCGCCTTCACCCCCGTCGTTCACGACAATGACGCGTGGTGGGACATGAAGAAGCGCGGCTACCAGCGGCCGCTCACCGGGTTCAGGCCGATCCACATGCCCAGCAGCACCGGCACCGGCATCATCCTCGCCGGCCTCGCCACCGCGATGGGATTCGGCTTGATCTGGTACATCTGGTGGTTGGCCGCCGTGAGCTTCGCCGCGCTGCTCGTCGTCGGCATCGGCCACACCTTCAACTATCACCGCGACTTCGACATTCCGGCTGAAGACGTCATCCGGACCGAGGACGCGCGCACCAAACTGCTCGCCGGAGCCAAGTAAATGACTGTCGCTGTCAATCCCTCCCAAACCGGCGAGCCGGTCTTCTATCTCGCCGACGAGCATCCGCATCCGGAAGGCTGGAGCACCTCGCTCGGCTTCTGGATCTATCTGATGAGCGACTGTCTCATCTTCGCGATCCTGTTCGCCACCTTCGGCGTGCTCGGCGGCAACTACGCCGCAGGTCCCGCGCCGAAGGACCTGTTCGACCTGAACCTGGTCGCGGTGAACACCTCGATGCTGCTGCTGTCATCGATCACGTATGGTTTTGCCATGCTGACGATGCAGCAGAACCGGGTCGCACAGACGCAGGTCTGGCTGGCGATCACCGGCCTGTTCGGCCTCGCCTTCATCGGCATCGAACTCACCGAGTTCGCCCACATGATCCATGAAGGCGCCACGCCCCAGCGCAGCGCTTTCCTTTCGGCGTTCTTCACCCTGGTCGGCACCCACGGCCTGCACGTTTCCTGCGGCCTGATCTGGCTGGTGACGCTGATGGTGCAGGTCCAGAAGTTCGGCCTGATCGAAGCCAACCGCCGCCGTCTGATGTGCCTCTCGATGTTCTGGCACTTCCTCGACGTGGTCTGGATCGGCGTCTTCACCTTCGTCTATCTCCTGGGAGTTCTGCGATGAACACCGATACTCATGCCGCCAATGCGGGCGATCATCACCACGAAGGCGGCCACGCCCACGGCTCGTTCTCGACCTATATGCTCGGTTTCGTGCTCTCGGTCGTGCTGACCGCGATCCCGTTCTGGCTGGTGATGAGCGGCGCACTGCCGAGCAAGCAGATCACCGCGCTCGTGATCATGGCCTTCGCGGTCGTGCAGATCGTCGTGCACATGATCTACTTCCTGCACATGAACACGACGTCCGAGAACGGCTGGAGCATGATGGCGTTGATCTTCACCATCGTGATGGTGGTGATCGCGCTGTCGGGTTCGCTGTGGGTGATGAGCCACCTCAACAGCAACATGATGCCGATGCACCAGATGAGCGGAATGAAGTGAGCGAGTCAGGGACCGAGACAAGCAGGGCGAACGGAGCGCGCAGCGAGGCTGCGCGGTCCCCGTCCTTGTGGCTCACGGTCCTCTCGCTGACGGCCTTTGTTCTTCTGATCGCACTCGGCGTCTGGCAGATCGAGCGCCGCGCCTGGAAGCTGGCGCTGATCGACCGCGTCGAGCAGCGCGTCCATGCCCCGGCCCAGCCGGTCCCCTCGCCCGATTCATGGCCTGCGGTTTCCACGGCAAATGACGAATACAGGCATGTCAGCGTCGCCGGCCGCTTCCTGCATGACCGCGAGACGCTGGTCCAGGCGGTCACCGAGGAAGGCCCGGGCTATTGGGTGCTGACACCGCTCCAGCGCAGCGACGGCACACAGGTCCTGGTCAATCGCGGCTTCGTGCCGTCCGAGCGGCGCGACGCATCGACGCGCCGGGACGGCAATCCGGACGGCCAGGTCGAGATCACCGGCCTGCTCCGCATCACAGAGCCGAAAGGCGGATTCCTCCGGAACAACGTGCCCCAGCACAACCGCTGGTATTCGCGCGATGTCGCCGCGATTGCGACGGCCCGCGGTCTGCACGATGTCGCGCCGTTCTTCGTCGATGCCGATGCCGGATCACAATCCGGCAGCGGGCCGATCGGCGGATTGACCGTGGTCAGCTTTCCCAATAACCACCTGATCTACGCGCTGACGTGGTTCGCCCTGGCTTTCATGCTGGCGGGTAAACTCTTCGTCACATTCGGCGGCGGGCTGTTCCGCCGCAAACGCTTCGTCCACGAACCGGCCGGCGGCTCCGATGCCGTCGCCCGCAGGACGGGATCAGATGCTGGAACGATCGTCGAACAGGCCTGACGACGGGAAGACGCTTTCCCAACCATTTGCGCATGACGGGCTGGCCGTCACGCTGCAATCGCAGGCCGACGCGCGCAGCGAGCTGATCGGCACGACTCCGACCGACGACGAGACCAACCGCAAGAACATGGCGCTGTTGATCCAGCTGCGCTGGACCGCGGTGGTCGGCCAGATCGTGACCATCGGCGGCGTGCATTTTGGGCTCGGCATTCCCCTGCCGCTGGAGCGGATGGGCGCGGTGATCGGCGCGCTGGTGCTGCTCAACGTCTCCAGCCTCGTCTGGGTGCGCCATCGCGCCGCGATCACCAACAACGAGCTGCTGGTCGCCTTGATGCTGGACGTCGCCGCGCTGACCGCGCAGCTCTACCTCTCCGGCGGCGCCACCAATCCCTTCACCTCGCTGTTCCTGCTCCAGGTGACGCTCGGCGCGGTGCTGCTCGATGCCCGCTCAACCTGGTCGCTGGTCGCGCTGACCTGCGCGAGTTTTGTCTGGCTGACGCTGGCATACCGCCCGCTGGACCTGCCGCCCAACCCATTGAGCGAGACCTACACGCTCACGGTCGCCGGCATGCTGCTGGGCTTCGTGCTCAACGCCGTGCTGCTGGTCGTGTTCGTCACGCGCATCAATCGAAACCTGAGGGAGCGCGACGCGCATCTGGCGGCCTTGCGCCAGCATGCCGCCGAGCAGGATCACATCGTCCGCATGGGCCTGCTCGCCTCCGGCGCGGCCCATGAGCTCGGCACGCCGCTCGCCTCGCTGTCGGTGATCCTCAGCGATTGGCGCCGCATGCCCGATCTTGCCGCCGATCAGGAGCTCGCCGAGGACCTCGCGGAGATGGAGACCTCGCTGCAACGCTGCAAGTCGATCGTGACGGGGATCCTGGTCTCGGCGGGCGAAGCACGCGGCGAAGGCTCATCGCCGACGACGGTGACGGCCTTCGTCACCGCCCTGGTCGACGAATGGCGCGACGCGCGCTCGGCGCGGACGCTCTACTTCGTCAATACGTTCGGCGCAGACGTCGCCATCGTCTCCGACATCGCGTTGAAGCAGGTCATCTTCAACGTGCTCGACAACGCCTACGAGGTCTCGCGGGAATGGGTCGAGCTCGTCGCCGAGCGCGAGGGCGACAATCTCGTGCTGTCGATCAGCGATCGCGGCCCCGGCTTTGCGCCGGAGATGCTGGCGCAGCTCGGAAAGCCCTATCACTCGAGCAAGGGCCGCGCTGGCGGCGGGCTCGGGCTGTTCCTGGTGGTGAACGTCGTGCGCAAGCTCGGAGGCAGCGTGACCGCCGAGAACCACAGGAAGCGCGGCGCCACGGTCCGCCTCACGCTGCCGCTCGCAACGTTGGCGATCGGAGGGAATTTTGACGCCTGACCGTTCGCTCATCGTCGTCGAGGACGATGCCGGCTTTGCGCGCACGCTGAAGCGCTCGTTCGAGCGCCGCGGCTATGATGTCGTGCTCGCCGCCTCGATCGAGGACGTGCGGAACGTGCTGGAGGAACGCTCCTTCGGCCACGCCGTCGTCGACCTCAAGCTCGGCGGCGCCTCCGGCCTTGCCTGCGTCGAGCTCCTGCACACGCATGATCCTGACATGCTGATCGTGGTGCTCACAGGCTTTGCCAGCATTTCGACCGCCGTCGAGGCGATCAAGCTGGGCGCCTGCCACTATCTCGCAAAGCCCTCGAACACCGACGACATCGAAGCCGCCTTCAACAAGGCCGAAGGCAACGCCGAGGTCGCGCTCGATGCACGGCCGACCTCGATCAAGACGCTGGAATGGGAGCGCATCCACCAGACCCTGATCGAGACGGATTTCAACATCTCGGAAGCGGCGCGAAGGCTCGGCATGCACCGGCGCACGCTGGCGCGCAAGCTCGAGAAGCGGCCGGTGAAGTAGGCCTTCACCAAGGTCTCACCGCCGTCATTCCGGGGCGTGCGGAGCACGAGCCCGGAATCCATCAGGCGGCAAAGACGGTGGTTGAATGGATTCCGGGCTCTCGCTTCGCGAGCCCCGGAATGACGGCTACGACCCCAAACAAAAAGCCCGGCGCGAGGCCGGGCTTTTGATTGCTTGCGCAGAACGAAGTTGCTTACGCGGCCTCGTCGGCGACCGTGGTGTCGTCGCCATCGGTATCGTCGGCATCGCCCTCGGCATCCGCCTCGCCCTCGGCGGCTTCCGCCTTGGCGTTGCGGCGCGGGCTCTTGGCAAGCTGGGCCTCGATCTCCTTGACCGCTTCGGTCTCGGTCGAGTGCTGCACCACCGCGATCTCGCGGGACAGACGATCGAGCGCCGCTTCATAGAGCTGGCGTTCGCTGTAGGACTGCTCCGGCTGCGACTCCGAGCGATAGAGGTCGCGCACGACTTCCGCGATCGCGACGATGTCGCCCGAATTGATCTTCGCTTCGTATTCCTGGGCACGGCGCGACCACATGGTGCGCTTGACGCGGGCGCGGCCCTTGAGCGTCTCCAGCGCCTTCTTCACCAGCGCCGGCTCGGACAGCTTGCGCATGCCGACATTGGCGACCTTGGCGGTCGGCACGCGCAGCGTCATCTTGTCCTTGATGAAGTTGATGACGAACAGCTCGAGCTTCGCGCCGGCGATCTCCTGCTCCTCGATGGCCAGGATCTGGCCGACGCCGTGAGCGGGATAGACGACGAATTCATTGGCCTTGAAGCCCTGACGCTGGGTCACGACCTTCTTTTCCTCGACCTTCGGCGCAGCGGCCGCCGGCTTCACGGCGGGCTTGGCGGCAGCAACGGGAGCCTTGGCAGGAGCAGCAACGGGAGCCTTCGACGCGGCGGGCTTGGCAGCGGGAGCCTTGGCGGCAACGGGCTTGACAGCAGGCTTGGCAGCGGTCGCTTTCGCGGCCGGTTTGGCAGTCTTGTTAGGCATTGCGCTTCTTTTGTTCTTCGAGGACTTTGCAGCCGGCGCCTTCGTCGCGGTCCGACCCTTGGATGCGCTACGGCTGGCCGCGGCGACTTTTTTGGCCTCCTTATGGGAAGCCCTCGCTGAAGTACTCTTTTTACGCGTTTTCTGTGACACAGCCTGCGCGCGGAAACTGCCACGCCCCTGTTCGACATTTGGTTTCACGGGAACCCAGCGGGGCCAACGGGGCTGACGGGTTCGGCTTAATGTGCCCAATATAGCACATTTCCCGCAAAAATCAATGATTTAGGGGTCTTGAGGGCTGGTTTTCGGCGGCAGCGCCGCTATTAGGGTTAAGTTTGAGCCCGATTCAGTCGCCGGAGCCGGGGTTCGGAGAAAAATATTTCTCGAACTTGCCTTCCATGCCGTCGAATTCCTTGGCGTCGGCAGGTGATTCTTTCTTCTGGGTGATGTTCGGCCAGCTCTTGGCGTAGTCGGCGTTGACCGAAAGCCACTTTTCCAGGCCCGGTTCCGTGTCCGGCTTGATGGCGTCGGCGGGGCATTCCGGCTCGCACACGCCGCAATCGATGCACTCGTCCGGGTGGATGACGAGCATGTTGTCACCCTCGTAGAAGCAATCGACCGGGCAGACCTCGACGCAGTCGGTGTACTTGCACTTGATGCAGTTTTCAGTGACGACGTAAGTCATCCAACGCTCCGAAAAGCTCTTTTAGAAGTCGCGGCTTGCGTAGCGCGGATGGCCGGGCGCCGCAAGGTCGGGAAGGCCCGATCATGACCGCTTTGTGTGTTTGATCGACCAAGAAGTGAATTCGAAACGCAATTAATTGCGTTTCGCTTCGCTTAGCTCCTCGAAGAGCACCCGCGCCGCGGCAGCATCGCCACGGCGCTCGCTGAAGCCGGTGACCTTCAACACCCGCACGGTGCGATCGAGCGCGACGGTGATGACGTCGCCGATCTTGATCGCATGCCCAGGCGACTTTTCGCGCTCACCATTGACGCGAACGTGGCCCGACCCGACGAGCTCGGCCGCGGAAGTGCGCGCCTTCACCACCCGCGCGTGCCACAACCATTTGTCGAGGCGCTGCCGCTCGGTCGTGGGATTACTCCTTCCGACCAGACAGCTGCTCTTTCAGCGCGGCGAGCTTGGCGAAGGGCGAGTTCGGATCGGCCGGACGATCGCGCTCGCGCGGGTTTGCGCTCGAGGCGTAGGGACGCAGCGACGGTCCGCCCTGGCGGTCGCGGCCCTTGTCGCGATCACGGCCGCGGTTGTCACGGCCCTTGTCGCGATCTCCGCCGAACTTGCCCTTGTCGCGATCGCGTCCCTTGTTGTCGCGATCCTTGCCCTCGAAGCGGCGATTCCTGTCGTCGCGCCCCTCGGGACGCGGCGCGCCTTCGCCACCTTCGCGCGGCTTGCGGAAGTCTCTGCCACCGTCCCTGCGATGGCCGCCATGACGCTGGCCCGGCTTCGCGCCGTCGGCTGCTTCGCCGGGCGCGGCGCTCGCTGCACCGGGGGCAGCGCCAGCTTCAGCACCGGCCGGCGGACGTTGATGGTGGTGACGCTGGTGGCGATGGCGCTCGTGGCGCGGCTTGCGGTCCTCGTGACGGCCGCCGGGACGCCAGACCTCGATCAGCTCGGGCTCGGCGGGCGTCGCCGCAGCTTCAGGCGCGGCGGCGTCGGGTGACGCGGCGGCTTCGGTTGCGGCGGTCTCGGCCGGAGCGGCTTCGAGGCCGGCAGCCTCGACGGGCGCAGCGGGCTCTTCCGCCGGCGGCGCAATGCCGGGGGCGTCTTCGGGCGTGACGGGGGCCTCCGGAGAGGCTTCCAGCACGGGCTCGGCCTCCTGAGCCGGCTCGTCCTGCAGCTCCATCCCGGGCGCATCTTCAACGGTGACCGGCTCGGCGACCGCTTCGGTGGAGGCCTCCGCCGGCAGGCCGGCAACGGCCTCCGCCGCGGTCTCGGTCGAGGAGTCGGCGCTTGCTTCAGCCGGCGGCGTCTCGGCCGCGACCGTTTCCACCAGGGCCGGCTTTTGCGGCAGCGGCGGACGCTTCTCCATGCGATAGCCGAGCGCACGCAGCACCGAGGCGAAATCCTCGCCTGCGGAGCCGGTGAGCGAGGTCATCGCCTGCGTCACCACGAAACCGCGGCCGTCGAAGGCGCCGGCCGGCTTTTCGCCGGACGCGTTCTCGCGCCAGGCCAGCGCCGGGCGGATCAGATCGGCAAGACGCTCCAGGATGTCGACGCGCACGGCGCGTTCGCCGGCCTGCTTGTAGCCGAGCACGCGATAGGCATCGCGCGGCAGCGCCTTGTCGACCGGGAACGAGGTACGGCCCGAGCTCGCCAGATGCTGCGCGCCCGACAGCGAGGACAGATCGACATTGTCCTGCTTCAGCGCCCACAACAGCGCTGCCAGCGCGCGCGCGGCAGGCTTCAAAAGGCCCGGGAAATAGATGTGATAGGCGCCGAAACGGACGCCGTATTTGCGCAGCACCGCGCGCGAGGGCTGGTCGAGATCCTTCAGCTCGTTCGCGATCTTGGGCCGCTCCAGCACGCCGAGCGCCTCGACGAGCTGATAGGCGATGCCGCGGGCGATGCCGGTGACGTCCTCGGCCTTGGAGAGCTCGAACATCGGCCCGAGCAGCTTCTCGACATGCGTCTTGAGCCAGAGCTCGAGCCGGGCCTGCACTTTTTCGCGCGGCGCCCCGGTGAGACGCTCGTCCGAGATGATGCGGATGCGCGGATGCAGCGCCTCCTCTGCGGCAGACAGCCGCGCCACGGCGTCGCCGGTCCAGCGGATGGTGCCTTCCGAGGTCAGCACGAACTGATCGTCCGGCGCGTTGCCGAGCTTTTCGGCGCGCGTGTTGATCTCGCCGGCGAGCACTGCTTGCGCTGCAGCCTGCAAGGCTTTCGCATCCGAACCAGCTTCCGCCGCATCCGGTGCAAAGGTGAAGCCGTCGAGGCGGCCGATGACATGGCCTTCGACGATGACTTCGCCGGTCTTGCCGATTTCAGTATTCAAGCTCGTGTTCTCCCGCAGGCGGCGCATCAATACACTGGTCCGGCGATCAACGAAACGCTCAGTCAAGCGTTCATGGAGCGCATCCGATAATTTATTTTCGACCTCGCGGGCGATCCCCTGCCAGCGTTCGGGATCTTTCAGCCAGTCCGGGCGGTTGGCGACGAAGGTCCAGGTGCGGATCTGCGCGATCCGGGCCGACAGCGTGTCGATGTCGCCGTCGACGCGGTCGGCCTGGGTGATCTGGGCCTCGAACCAGGCGTCGGGGATGCAGCCCTTCCGCATCAGGAAGCCGTACAGCGTGGTCACCAGCTCGGCATGGGCGGCCGGCGACAGTTTCCGGTAATCGGGGACCTGGCAGGCCTCCCACAGCCGCTCCACCGCCGCCTTGCCATGCGCGATATCGCGCACCTCGACGTCGCGGGCGGCATGGTCGAGCACGCGCATGTCCTCGGCGACAGGGGCGCGCGTCAGCGCCTCGTGGCCGGGGGCGAGGTTCAGGGACACCTGGAGCGCGCCGAGCGAGGAGAAATCCAGCCTGGCGTTGCGCCATTGCAGCATCTTCACGGGATCGAAGGTGTGGTTCTGCAGCGCGTTGACGAGCTCGGGCTCGAACGGCGCGCAGCGGCCGGTGGTGCCGAAAGTGCCGTTGCGCGTGGCGCGGCCGGCGCGCCCCGCGATCTGCGCGAATTCGGACGGCGTCAGCCGGCGGAACTGGTAGCCGTCGAACTTGCGGTCGGAGGCGAAGGCGACGTGGTCGACGTCGAGATTGAGGCCCATGCCGACGGCGTCGGTGGCGACGAGATAGTCGACATCGCCGTTCTGGAACATCGCCACCTGCGCATTGCGCGTGCGCGGTGAGAGCGAGCCCAGCACCACGGCGGCGCCGCCATGCTGGCGGCGGATCAGCTCGGCGATGGCGTAGACCTCATCGGCCGAGAACGCGACGATGGCGGTGCGGCGCGGCTGGCGCGTGATCTTGCGATCGCCGGCGAATTCCAGCTGCGACAGGCGCGGCCGCGTGATCATGGAGACGCCCGGCAACAGCCGCTCGATGATCGGGCGCATCGTGGCAGCGCCCAAGAGCAGCGTCTCGTCGCGGCCGCGGCGGTTGAGGATGCGATCGGTGAAGACGTGGCCGCGTTCGAGATCGCTGGCGATCTGGACCTCGTCGACGGCGAGGAAGGAGACGTCGAGGTCGCGCGGCATCGCCTCGACGGTCGACACCCAATAGCGCGGGCTCTTCGGCTTGATCTTCTCCTCGCCGGTGACGAGCGCGACCGCCTCGGCTCCGACCCGCGCGGCGATCTTGTTGTAGACCTCGCGCGCCAAGAGGCGCAGCGGCAGCCCGATCATCCCGGAAGGGTGCGCCAGCATCCGCTCGATGGCGAGATGGGTCTTGCCGGTGTTGGTCGGCCCGAGCACCGCAGTGACGCCGGCGCCAGGCACGCGATCGGACGGCGCGCGCTCGGAAGCGAAGGGGGAGGAGGAAAAGGGCATCTGGGGGATTAGGTAGTGGCGATTTGGGCGAATGTCAGTGCTGTCTGAGGCGGGGGACCTGGCCCCTCATCCTGAGGAGCGCGTCAGCGCGTCTCGAAGGATGAAGGCCCGGCTGGTGCCGTTGAGCAAGCCAAGCCCCTCGCCCTTCGAGACGGCCGCTTGCGCGGCCTCCTCAGGGTGAGGGGCACACTGAGCGTGCTGACACACGCTTCCCAAACCTCGCGCAACTGTCTCACTTTGCGACGCTTTTCCCGTTGGTCTTAAGCTTCGGAACGACTCTAGAACGAATCGCGGCCGAATCGCTGACTCCCCCCGGAGTCATGTTCCGTTCACGCAACATGTCGCGGGAGTCTTGTTGGCTGCAACTAGATGGAGTTTTGGGCTGCCGTACAAGTGACGTTTCGATGGCGCAAAGCCTTAAGTTGGGGACGGCGCGGAGTCGAATCAGAATCGGGGAGGAGTCAAATGGATTCCGGGACCGGAGCCGCCGGGACCAATTTTTGCGAAAACAACCCCATGCACAGTAGGCAAGTGATTGATTTTGCAAAACCTTCACGCAGCCAAAAACTCTGCTCGTCATTCCGGGGCGCGCCTCTTGGCGCGAGCCCGGAATCCATCGTGCAGCGGAGACTGTCTCACGATGGATTCCGGGTTCGCGACTGCGTCGCGCCCCGGAATGACGGCCGAGAGAGAGGGTAGAGAGAGAACGCGCTACGGCAGCCGCCGCTTACTGCGTCTTCGCCACCCTTGGCGGCTGGGCCGTGGTGATGAAGCTGGTCGCTTCCAGCATGGCCGGCCCCAAGGGCGTCGGCACTTTCAGCCAGAACGGGACCAGGACGCGGGTGCCGGCGACCGGGGCAAACGCGATCTCGATGTTGCGCTGGGCGGCGAGGTATTTGATCACGGGGCGGTCGGGGATGTAGCCGGCGACGGGCACGAAATAGAGCGAACAGACCACCACCGGGCCGTGATACCCCTTCTCCGCCTTCACGTTCTCCATGCGCTTGAAATCAAGCTTCAGATCGTAGCGCATGCGGCCGTCGAACACGGGGGCCGAGTTGTGGCAGGCGTCTGGCGAGACTGGGTCGCCATTGCCGGGCACGCGCAGCAGCGAGGCCGTCATGGGATCCCAGACGCCGCGGCGATGCGCGTCGGTGACGACGATACGGTCCGGATCGACCGGCGGCTCCGGCAGAATGGCAAAATCCTTCACATTGCCCTTGTCGAGCGTGATGCGGATCTCTTCGGTCTTCTTTGAGGTGGTGGTGGAGGCCTGATAGCCGGTCGCCACCAGCGCGCCGCCAACGATGCGCCCTTGGCTGGCGCCGGTGCCGGACCCGCCGGTGAACGACTTCAGCAGCCCCGAGGTGCCGCCGGCGGCCGCCGCCGAGAACACGTCGTCCTGGATGTCGATGTTCCATGCGCCCTTGCCGACGGGAATGCCGGCCAGCGAGGCCTCATATTGCGCCTCGAGCTTGCCCTGCGCCGCCGCGGGCACCGCGCCCCACGCCACGGCCAGGCCGCAAAGCGCCGCCAGCCAGCCGGCAAAGCGCGGACGGACTGAGCGCTCTTCTGGCGCAAGAGGGGACATTGCGAGCACGAAACAATCCAATCGGGGCGCGACGGTTGTTACTTAAGCCAAAAACCGCGGCAAACAATGTGTCCGGGCGCATGAGGCCGGGAACTCCACCGGAGTCTTCGGTCGCGAATACGCCCTTTATGTGATGGTAAGGCGCGACAAACATTGCCGTTTTGGTGATCGGCTTCGCCTCTCCCGCTGCCTTTTCCCCCTCGCCCCGCTTGCGGGGAGAGGGTCGGGGTGAGGGGGCTCTCCGCGAGGGCGGTGATAGTTGAGGTCATAGGCGGCCCCTCCCCCGCGGAGACGCCCCCTCACCCGGAATCCGCGCTATTCGCGCGCATTCCGGCCTCTCCCCGCAGGCGGGGAGAGGCGAAAAGACCGTCCAAAACCTTGACTGCCCGCCCCTTCCCCCCTATACGTCCGCCCGCTCCCTGCAAGGACGAAAGAATTAGCCCCCGTGGCGCCCAGAATGGCGGCCGCACTCGTTAGGGGTTCGAAACTTAAGGATTTCTACCATGTCTCGCCGCTGCGAACTGACGGCCAAGGGCCCCCTCGTCGGCCACAAGGTCAGCCACTCCAACATCAAGACCAAGCGCCGCTTCCTGCCGAACCTGGTCAACGTGACCTTCATCAGCGAAGCCCTGGAGCGCAACGTGCGCCTGCGCGTCTCGACCAACGCGGTCAAGAGCGTCGACCACAATGGCGGTCTCGACGCCTTCCTGCTCAAGGCCAAGGCCGACTTGCTGTCGCCGCGCGCCCTCGAGCTGAAGCGCGCCATCCAGAAAAAGGTCGGCCCGACGGCTGCACCGGCCAAGAAGGCCAGCTAGTTTTTCCAGAATTGGGCGGGGGCTAAGTTGCGTCGCGTGGCGTAGGCTTGGCCAGTAGAGTTTGCGTTGCGGCCGGATCGGAAGATCCGGCCGTTTTTGTTTTGTGGGGGGCAACAACCTAAGGTGTCGATCGTTGCCCGCGAATCGCGCAAAGTACTAAGATTGCTTGTAGTCGAAAGGACGTCAGATGGTGGCGCTCCGTGACTCTGTATTTATTAGTCACGCTACTCCCGAAGATAACGCTTTCACTCTTTGGCTCGGAGGACGTCTGACCGCGCTGGGTTATCACGTATTTGCCGACATACTTCGGCTCAAAGGCGGTGACGATTGGGAGCGCATTCTTGAGGACGCTATCCGACAACGCGCAAAGCGCTTTCTGCTCGTTGGGACGCCGGGCGGCATACAAAAGCAAGGAGTTAGGAACGAAATCAATCTCGCGGTCGAAACCGCTAAAAAGATAGGAGATGGCGGCTTCATTGTACCGCTCCGGCTTGCTGCTTATCCGCCACCGCTACAGATTGCGCATACACAGTACATAAACTTCGAAAAGGGTTGGGCTCAAGGTCTCGCTGAACTGTTGCCGCTGCTCGAAGAAGCAAACGTTCCTAAGCACGTTGCTCCAGAGGAGACGAAGGCTTGGCAGAGCCTCCAGCTCAAAGATGCAAGATCCGTAGGTAACGGCCCTGAGCAACTCGTCTCCAATTGGTTAGACGTGACATCCCTGCCGACATCAATTGCATTCTTCGATTTCAAGAGCGGCATTTCTATAGGAGCAGCACAAAAGGCCCGAGCAGATTGCCCAATTCCAATCGCGGTTCATAATCGTGGCTTTCTCAGCTTTGCACCGCTGCACCAGTTGCAAGAGTACTTTGGCCCCAACCTTCCCATCGAAGTTATAGATAGCTGGGTTTGTCAATGTTCCGCCACCCCGCAAGGGCGCCAAAGCCATCGAACCTCAGCACATTCCGTTTCCCGGGTTCTCAGCAGCATTCAATTCGAACTGGCCTCTAAAGCCGAAAACAGTAATCGACACCATCGACTCTGCCACACTTCACGAAGCGCTCAGAATTTCGAACCGGAACGAAGCAATTAAGGCCGCAGTGGATCTGTACGTGAATGCCTTGGTGGCACGATGCGACCGAATTGAAGATGCGCCCAGCTTTTGGTTCGTAATTATTCCCGAAGAAGTCTACGACCTCGGTCGCCCACTTTCTCGCATCCCAACAAACGAAAAGATTCAAGGCAAAACCCGCATGTCGAAAGCGGAGGCATTAAAGCTCGACAAACAGCCGACCTTATTTGGATTGGAGGAGGCCGAAGCCGATGTTTACAGGTACGCGACTCACTTTCGGCGGCAACTGAAAGCTCGACTCCTGTCTCCCAAGATCGTGACCCAAATTGTTCGAGAGACAACTCTTACACCCGACGATTTCTTAAGGAGCGACGGTCAACGGAAGAGACGCATTGAGGACGACGCGACCGTCGCATGGAAATTGACGACGGGATCTTATTACAAGGCCGGCGGTAGACCTTGGCAATTAGCCGGCGTCCGAGAGGGCGTATGCTACGTAGGCTTGGCTTACAAGAGGCGAGAAGCGACAGCAGATGACGGCTTCGCCTGCTGCGCAGCTCAGATGTTCCTCTCGAGCGGCGAGGGCGTTGTCTTCAGAGGCGCGTTGGGCCCGTGGTACAACTCGGACACAAAGCAATTCCACATTGACGAGCCCGCCGCAAAGCGCTTGATCGAAATGGTGGTTCAGGAATATCGCGATCAGCACGACAATAAACCGCCAAAAGAATTATTCCTGCACGCCAAATCCAACTTCTCCGATGAAGAATGGACCGGCTTCGTTAGTGGCGCGCCTCCCGAAACCAATGTCGTCGGCGTACAAATCTCAGACGCACAAGATGCACTAAAGCTATTTAGGCCAGGTAAGTATCCAGTCCTGCGGGGAACGGCGTTACTCCTTTCTGAAAGCGACGCCTACCTTCTAACTTCGCCGGGACGCATATCATGCGAAGAGTATGTGAATGGAATTGAGAGCGCGCTACCGCAGACGATGAGAGCCGTTGAAATTTTCTCGAAGCGGGGCGTACGAAACAAGGATGTAGCAGATCGACTAAACCAAATGTTTCGTCGAAGGGATATTAGAGTGAGGATTTACAAGACCGACGACATCCATGATCGCGTTTGGATCAAGGACTCTCTCGAAGCGTTTTCGATCGGAACGTCTTTCAACGGTCTTGGAAACAAATTCGCCTTCATTCTGCCCTTACCATCAAGCGACGTCAGGTCCTTTTTATCAGAACTACAAATTCGTAGATCGGAACTGTCATTTTCGAAATCGGTGTGAGCTGGCAGGAACCCGACCCCAAAAACCTCGTCATCTGCTGTGACGGCACCGGCAACGAGATCTCGGAGAACATCTCCAACGTCCTGAAGCTCTATCGCTGCCTGCGCAAGACGGACAAGACGCATCCGCGGCAGATGGTGCTCTGCGATCTCGGGGGTCCCCCCGGTGACTGCATCCGTAAACACCCCCCGCGCCCGTTAACCGTTCATTAACCAACGCACCCTAGCCTGCTGTAATCGTCCAGCCATCATTAGCTCGAAATGCCTTCCCGGTTCGCTCCAGGAGAAGCGCCGATGTGCGTTGCGTTGTTGACGTATGCCGATCTCAGTGCCCGCCTCAATATCTCGCGCGAGGCCGCGCGGTCGCTGGCGAGACGACGCCGGCTGCCGCGCTCGCGTTCGGATGACGGCAAGGCCCTGGTGAGCGTTGATCTCGCCGAGCTCCGGTACACGCCCCGCCCGCGAAAGGGCCGCCGGGCAGACCCCATCGCCGCCTCCATCGCAAGGATCGAGGCAATCAAGATCGAGTCCTTCAAGGCGGAGATCGCGCGGCTCGAAGACGTCGCAACCGCCTACAGGGCCGTGTTCGAACGCGAGCGGGAGCGCGCCGATCGCCTCGCCGTCGAGCTGCAGCAGGCGACCGCCGAGACCCTAGCAGCCAATGCGTGGGCGTCGCGACTGGAAGACGAAGTGACGGCGCTGCGGAGCGATCGCCGGGGCGGCTCGATCGCGGGACACGCCGCGCGTCGATTGGGACATCTGGCCGCCGCCATCGTCAAAGCAGATCGCGCGGCTGGAGCGCGATGAGATTGGGATGAACCGTCATCGCGCTCCAGGTTTTTGTTCGAGCATGATCTCCGCGCAAACGCGTTGCGCGTTTGTCGCGAGGGAAAGCCGCTTCGCACTTTGCGCTCACGCGGCCCTTCGGGTCCGGATCATGCTTTTGCAGTTAGCACTCGAAGACTTCACCATCCCCGGCTTGCCGGACCAATCGCGAGGGAAAAATGGCTGGCAATATCGATATTCATGAAATGAAGGCCCGCATCGTCGTGTTCGGTGTCGGCGGCGCAGGCGGCAATGCCGTCAACAACATGATCACCGCCGGGCTGCAAGGGGTCGAGTTCGTGGTCGCCAACACCGACGCGCAGGCGCTGGCCATGTCGAAGGCGAAGCACCTCATCCAGCTCGGCACACATGTCACCGCGGGCCTCGGCGCCGGCTCGCAGCCGGAACTGGGCCGCGCCGCAGCCGAGGAGGCCATCGATGCGATCCGCAATCAGTTGACCGGCGCGCACATGGTGTTCGTGACTTCAGGCATGGGCGGCGGCACCGGCACCGGAGCTGCACCCGTCGTCGCCAGGACCGCGCGCGAGCTCGGCATTCTCACGATCGGCGTGGTCACCAAGCCGTTCTACTTCGAGGGCCAGCGCCGCATGCGCTTTGCCGAGGCCGGCATCGAGGAGCTGCTGAAGACGGTCGACACCCTCCTGATCATCCCGAACCAGAACCTGTTCCGGGTGGCCAGCGACAAGACCACATTCGCCGATGCCTTCGCCCTTGCCGACCAGGTGCTTTATTCGGGCGTGGCCTGCATCAGCGACCTCATCGTCAAGGAAGGCCTGATCAATCTCGATTTTGCCGACGTCCTCTCCGTCATGAAGGAGAAGGGCAAGGCCATGATGGGACGAGGCGAGGCCTCCGGCGAGAAGCGCGTGCTCGCCGCCGCCGTCGCCGCGATCTCCAATCCGTTGATCGAGAACCCCTCGATCAAGCGCGCCAGCGGCCTCATCATCTCCATCACCGGCGGCAAGGATCTCATGCTGTACGAGGTCGACGAAGCGGCCAGCCGCATTCGCGACGAGGCCGACCCGGACGCCAACATCATCGTCGGCGCGTCCTTTGACGAAAGCCTCGAAGGCATCGTCCGCGTCTCGGTGGTGGCGACCGGTATCGACAATCTCGACCCGGCGCAGGCGCTGCCGGTGGAAACCGCCCTCACGCAGCTCGCCGGCAGGCTGCGCAACGACAGCCGCCGCATCGCCGATCGCATCGAGCGCAGCGCACCCATTCCGCAAGCGGGCAGCCCGCCGCTCCGCCCGCAGCCGCACCACCCCGTGGGGCCACCGGCACGGCCGGGCCTGGACCATGCGCGGCAGGCGGCCGACCGGCCGCTCGATCCTTACGGCCGCGCCTCTCTGCGCAATGCGCCCGACGAGGCCGTTCTCGATATCCCGGCCTTCCTGCGCCGCGCCGCCAACTGAGGGGTCGAGAGAGCCGCGGTTGCTTGCATGTCGGCTACGGAGTCCAACAACAGGTCGTCATCCCCGGGGCGCGACGAAGTCGCGAGCCCGGGATCCATAACCACCATCGTGAGTATGGATTCCGGGCTCGCGCCAAGAGGCGCGCCCCGGAATGACGGAGTAAAACAACAACTCTCCCGCTTTGGCGGGCGCCTCACCATGAATGTTTGATATCTCGCCGCGGAAACGAGTCCTCATCCTGAGGAGCCCGCCTCGATCGGCCGTCTCGAAGGATGCGCCGCAACGAAACCAGCCGCCGATGCTTCACGCTGCCGTGCTGCGCGGGCTCTCCGCGGTTTCCTTCTTGTCCGACTCCTTGTCGCGCGACAGCCAGGCCGGAAAACGAAGCAGGCGTTCGTTGGTGTCTTTCGGCAGCTCGATGGGCGGCGCTTCAACGGCCGAACTCGGCAAGTCCAGCGCTGCCTGTCCGGATCGCACCGCATCCGCACGCTGATCCAGTTCGCGCAAGAGGGGATCGAGCACGCTGTCGATCTCGGTCGCCACCGACACGAGGAAACTATTGAGCTCGCGCGCCTCGGGCACGACGGCCGCAGCCTGCTCGATCGCGCTGGAGAGACCGTCGACGACGGGCGCAAACGCGCCGGCGGCCTGCTTGACTCGCGTCTTGATCAATTCGATCTCGCTCAGGACGCGCTCACGCTCCCGCCTTTTCTTCTCTTCAGAAAGGCGGGCTTCGATTTCAGCGATCTGGGCCGTCAGGGTCGTGGCTTCGGATGCGAGCGCATCGCGTCGTCCGCGCGCGCGATCGAGATCGCGGCTGAGATTGTCCACTAAGTCGTCCTTTCCGAACATGGCTTTGCTCCGTAGGACAGGGGCTTTGCCCTGCAGGACGGCCCTGGCGCGAACCGCCAGCCTCGCCACCGACCGGATGGCCGGATCGGCCGAAACAGGCATCAACCTCGGTCGCGTCACATGGGCCGACATGGTGATCCCCCCATCGCCACATTAGGCAACCGCATGGTTAACAAGTGGTTAATATCAACAGATGATGGGGCAATGGGGCCGTCCGTGTCCCCTACCCCCGAAAATCAATGCTCCGCAGCACGATCCCCGGCGGTGTTCCCTCGAACTCCGTCGCCTGATACTTCCGCCCCGCGCAGGCTTCGATGCGCTCGCGCAGGCGGGTGAACTGGGCTTCGCGCTCATTGGGTCTGGCGCGCGGGCCGCGCTCGAGGTCGTCCATGGCGGAGGTCGAGATCGCGCAGGCGAATTCCTTCGCGCCGTCCTGCATCGAGAACTGGACGATGCCGCGGTCCTGGTCGTGGCCGATGAAACGGCCGCTGGTGAGCGTCATGGGGTTACTCCTGTACTGCGCGCGTCCCGGCCTGGTGCGCCATTGCGCGGGGCCGGGACCTGTGACCCGGTCGGCTTGATTCAAGCACGCCGTGGCACGAGCATCTGCAACAACTCAATTCCGTGGCTATGGGTCCTGGATCTGCGCTTCGCTTGTCCGGGACGACACCCGTGGGGCGGCCGCCTTCAGCCGTCGCCGTTGAGCCTTGCGAAATCGTCGAACAGGGCGGCCACCAGCGCGCGGTGGCGGGTGTCCTCGGCGGGCAGGCCGGCGGCATAGAGGTTGAGCAGATAGCGGGCCTTCACCGCGGCTTCCGGCCACGACATCGCCGGCACCGTCAGCATGCGGCTTTCGAGATCGGCCTCGCGCTCGCGCAGCTCGCGGACATTGTTCTCGACCTCGGACAGCGCGCGGCGCAGATCGGTGGCCTTTTGCGCGGCCATGCCGCGGTGCTTGTCGAGCTCGACCGGAACATCAGTCATGGGCGGTCGCATCGATGCGTTGAGCGTCCGCGAGGTCGACCGAGCCGATCGCATGCACTTCCGTGATGTCGCCGCGCGCGCCCTCCTTGGGCACCGTGATCATGGTGGCGACGCGGCGCCAGGCGGCGAACGACAGGCCCTCGATCATCTCCTCGTCGGTGACGACCTCATAGCGGCCCGCCGGCAGTTCGCGCGCGATGCCGCGGATGTGAAACGGATGCTTGAACGTCACGGATTCGTGCCGCGAGCGGATGGTCATGCGCGCCTGCCTTTCAAAAAGAGGGGCCCCACCGGACGCTGGCGAGCGCGAGCATGCGCGCGTTGCGCGGCAATAGCCAGCGTTATTGTCGGCGGCGCGCGCGGCGTTTTAGCCCTCGCTATCGGCGCGGTGCAGGCGTAGAGTCATCGCATCACCGCACATCTCGCAACGGCTTCGACCGGTGACTGAGGGTCACGTGCGCTCCCGCCGCAAGTTCGAGCAGGAGCAAGCATGTCGCAGTTTCGCCTTTCCGAATGGATCGTGCCGCCGGTGGTGGTTCCGCTGTTCCTTCTGCTGCTGGTGTGCGCGGCGGCCATCTTCAATGGCTAGGGCCATTCGCGTGCCCTATCTCGTCAGCGCCACCAACGAATATGGCTGCGCCAATCTCGGCCGCGGCAGCGCCAGCCTTGCGCTGCGGCTGGCGCGAAAATTCCTGCGCGACGGCGCCATCGACGTGAAGGTCTGCACGCCGCGCGGACGCGTGCTGCAATCGGACGAACTGGACGAACTCGCACCCCCAGATAAATCTCAGAAGGAGACCGACATGGCCAAGGGACAGCAACGCGGCAATCGCGAGACCAAGAAGCCGAAGAAGGACAAGGCCAAGGTGATCGCGGCAGCGCCGAGCCGCAAGGATGTGGCCTGGCAGCCGGATTTCGGACCGGGGAAGAAGAAGTAGCGGCTTCCTTCGCCCGCCCCGCCTGCGGGGCGAGGGAGCGTAGCGCCGTCGCGGCTGAGTTCGCCGGCTCCTCGCCGTCGCGCTTTTTTGCTATACTCGTCCCGGTAGCATTACCGGGAGGGGATGACCCGTGGAGCACGACCGCACGACCGCGCCGAAAAACCTCGTCATCTGCTGTGACGGCACCGGCAACGAGATCTCGGAGAACATCTCCAACGTCCTGAAGCTCTATCGCTGCCTGCGCAAGACCGACAGGACGCAGCCGCGGCAGATGGTGTTTTACGATCCGGGCGTCGGCACGGTGACGGAGCCGACGACGTGGCACCGGCTCAAGGCCAATATCAACCTGGTGCTGGGGCTCGCCACCGGCTACGGGCTCGACGACAACGTGCTGTCGGCCTATTGCTTCCTGGTCGAGCATTACGCGCCGGGCGACCGCATCTACCTGTTCGGCTTTTCGCGCGGGGCCTACACGGTTCGCGTGCTGGCGGGGCTGATCCACAAGGTCGGGCTGATCAGGCCGGAGCAGGCGAACCTCGCAGGCTCGGGCCTCGTCGCCTACAAGCAATATTCCGGCACCGGGCGCGGCAACGACCTCGAGGATCTCTCGGGCGTCGCCTTCGACGACCAGGGGCCGCTGCCGAAGGACGAGTTCGATCTCGCCGCCCAGTTCGCGCGCATCACCTCGACGCGCTGGCCGACCATCCATTTCATCGGCGTGTGGGACACCGTGGCGAGCGTGATCGTGCCGCGCGCCGACCGGCTGTTCTGGCCGAGCCTGGAGGAGCTCGCCTTCACGTTGCGCAACCCCAGCGTCAAGATCTTCCGGCAGGCGATCGCGATCGACGAGCGGCGCTGCATGTTCCGCCTCAAGAAGTACTGCGAGCCGCAGGAGTTCTGGAGCAACCGCTATGTCCCCGACGAGAAGAAGGTGCCGCAGGACATTCTGCAGGTGTGGTTCGCCGGCGTGCACAGTGACGTCGGCGGCGGCTATCCGGAGGCGCAAAGCGGGGACTCGAAATATCCGCTGATCTGGATGATCGCGGAGGCGGAGAAGGCGGGGCTGAACTTCAACCCCGCGACCATCAAGCAGCTCGCCTGGGGCATCCAGCGCAAGAACTCACCGTTTCAATACGTCGAGCCGGCCTACACTGGGAAGACGGGCGTGCTGCACGATTCGATGACGCCGGGCTGGCGGGTTCTGGAATATCTGCCGAAGAGCGCGAAGTACCGGGAGTGGCCGGAGCGGAAAGTGTTTCTCGGCTTCTACATCCCCGATTGCGAGCCGCGCCCCATCCCCGAAGGCGCGCATGTGCATGAGAGCGTGTTGAAGCGGATGGCCGTGGAGCCGGACTATCGGCCGGTGAATTTGCCGAAGGAGTACGTGACGGTGCCGATGCCGGTGGGGCCGCAGCATGCGGAGATGGAGACGGCGGAGATGTGAGGAGGGCGGCGCTCTCATTAACGGGTGTGGAGGCAGGTGCGCCAACATCACCGCGGTCGTCCCTGCGAAAGCAGGGACCCATAACCACAGGAAGTGGTTTGGCGAAGACTCGTTGTTCGGGACTGCTTTCGGGCGCAACCGAGACATCACGCGGTATGGGTCCCTGCTTTCGCAGGGACGACGACGGAGTTTGAGGCGGCCCCACCCCGCTACCGCCGCTTTCTTCCTTCGCCGCTACTTTTCATTAAAATTCTCCCGCCCGCCTTAGCCGGATCGCATCAACTCATCCGCATCATCCTGCACAGGATCCGCCGCTAGACCTGCGGAATTGGAGGAGAGTGCCAATGTATCCGCGTAAATATGCCCGCGTGAAGCCTGCGGGGCTGGTGTCGCGCCAGGCCAAGATCATCACCGACCCGCGCGCACCTGTGATCAACTGCACGCTGATCGACTATTCGCCCGGCGGGGCCTGCGTCGATCTCGGCGGCCAAGTGAACATCCCCGACAGATTCGAGCTGCTGCACGTCAACACCAAGAAGCGCTGCCGCATCGCCTGGAAGCGCGGCACGCGGGTGGGCGTGGTGTTCTGAGGGACATCTTGCTTGCCCTCCCCTTGCGGGGGAGGGTCAAGAAGAAGCTACTTCCGCATCCTCGCTTTCGCACCGCCGACGATCTGCATGGCGACGCCGGCGATCCAGCCGAGCAGAGCGAGCCAGGTCCAGGCCATGTGCGGGTCGAGACGGAGCACGATGACGGCGACGGAGGCGAGCGCGGTGAGCGTGGCGCAGAGCGTGCCGGCGGCGCTGAGGAATTCGGCGGCGTCGATCGCGCTATGCGCCTCGTCGAACGGCAATTGCGGCGTGTCGATGCCGAGATAGAAGCCGACGAAGCCCAGCAGCATCATCACCATCAGAAACCCCTGCGTGGTGAGCGCTGATATCGCCGATCCCACATAGGCGCCGACGAACAGCCCGCACGCCGCGCCGGCCATCGCAAGCCCCACGCGCTCGAACACATGGGCGGTTTGGCGAACACGAAAACGCATGGCGGGCCTCCGCGAGGAGTGGGGTCGCGCAAGGTTAGGCCAGTTTTGCGGGGGGTGGAAGCTGGGGGAATTTACGGAGGGGGGTGGGCGAAAGGCCGCGCGACATTCTCCGCTGTCGTCCCTGCGCACGCAGGAACCCATAACCACAGGAAGTGGTGAGGCGAAGACTCTTAGTTAAGTTGTCAACCGGCACCGCGCGCCATCGATGGATCACGCGGTATGGGTCCCTGCATGCGCAGGGACGACAGCAGAGTTTGTGGTGCGGATATCGCGCCACACGTGCAGCACGCACACGCGGCCCCTACCGCGCCCCGAACGTGGTTTTGCCGAACAGCGCCTTCTGCGTCGAGGGCTGCGAGCGCCAGTATTGCGGCGGGGCTTCGACCTCGCCGCCGACATCGGCTGCGGCGTGCCAGGCCCAGCGCGGGTCGTAGAGCATGCCGCGGGCGAGCGCGACCATGTCGGCCTTGCCGGATGCGACGATCTCTTCGGCCTGCCTGCCGTCGGTGATCAGGCCGACGGCGATCGTCGGCAGTCCGGTCTCGCGCTTGATCGCCTCCGCGAACTGCACCTGATAGCCGGGGCCGAGCGGGATCTTCTGCAGCGGCGAGACGCCGCCGGAGGAGGCATCGATCCAGTCGACGCCGCGCGCCTTCAGCGCGTTGGCGAACTCGATCGTCTGCGCCAGATCCCAGCCGCTCTCGACCCAGTCGGTCGACGACACCCGCATGCCGACCGGCTTGTCGTGCGGGAAGACGGCGCGCACCGCATCAAAGATCTCGAGCGGAAAGCGCATGCGGTTCTGCAAAGACCCGCCATATTCGTCGGTGCGCCTGTTGGAGATCGGCGACAGGAACTGATGCAAGAGATAGCCGTGCGCGCCGTGCAGCTCGATGGCGTCGATGCCGATGCGCTCGGCGCGGCGAGCTGCATCGACGAAGGCCTCGCGGATGCGCTTGAGGCCCGCTGCGTCCAGCGCGAGCGGCGCGGCTTCGCCTTCCTTGTGCGGCAGCGCCGATGGCGCCACCGTCTGCCAGCCGCCCTGCTCCACCGGGATCAGCTGGCCGCCGTCCCAGGGCCGCGCGCTCGACGCTTTCCGGCCCGCATGGGCGAGCTGCATCGCGATCGCGGTGGAGGAATGCTTGCGCACCGAGGCGAGCACCTGCTTCAGCGCGGCCTCGGCGGCATCGCTGTAGAGCCCGAGGCAGCCCGGCGTGATGCGGCCGATCGCCTCGACATGGGTCGCCTCGATGCAGAACATCGCCGCGCCCGACAGGCTGAGATTGTTGATGTGGGTGAAGTGCCAATCATTGGCAACGCCGTCGTCGGCCGAATATTGGCACATCGGCGACACCACGATGCGGTTCTTCAACGTCAGGCCGCGCAGCTTGATCGGGGAAAACAGGACGCTCATGCGGGGGAGTTCCGGGGGATGAGAGGGGCAGTGGAAAGAGTGTAGTATGCGGACAGACGATTGCTAGGCGCGCTGGGGAATGGCGGCTCGCCTCGGCGTGCATTCCCGCAATGTGGTCGCGAGATGACGCGGCAAATTCCCCTGTCATCCCGGACAAGCGTCAGCGCAGATCCGGGATCCATAGCCACAGGACAAAGTCGTCGAGCGAACTGCCACTCCGGGTCATCGTCAAATCACGCCCTGTGGGTATGGGTCCCGGGCTCGCGACTTCGTCGCGCCCCGGGACGACAGCAGTGGCCTACTCCGCCAGCGTGAATTGCAGCAGCAAGGTCCGCTGCAGCATCGAGAAATTGTCGTCGGAGATCAGCGTCAGCACGGTCTCGCCGTCGGCCGTGACGTGGGCGTCGATGCCTTCCATGTTGTCGACCTCGTGGCCGAGATCGGCGGCGAACAGCGCGGGGCCGTCGACCAGCGCGCCAGGGGCGATCGACTTCAGCGGGATCGAGCGGATGCGGATGTTGACGCCGGTGAACCAGGAGAATTTGCGCTCGAGGATCAGAAGCTCGCCGGAGGGCAGCAGCACGGCGTCGCTGATGTCGTATTTTTCGGTGCGGCGCACGCTGAACTGGCCGGGCGAGGGACCGCCGATCAGGAAGGCTGTGAGGTTGCCGTCGGCATCCAGCCCGCGCTCGGAGAAGGCGATCAGAGTGCCCGCCAGCGGCATGTTCTGGTCTTTGCCCTTGTCCTTTTCTTTGGGCACGACGACCAGCGCCTCCAGCCCCTTGTTGGAGGGCAGCTTGCGGATCCCCGCCGGCACCGGCACCACCTCGCCGCGCGCGCGCGTGCCGCCCTTGGAGAAGTCGTAGCGCAGGATCTGGTTGACGCGTTCGAGCCCGACATAGACGAAATTGCCGTCGCGCGCGATCGATTCCGAATCCCACCACAGGCGCTTTTCCGTGATCGGCCGCCCCTCGGCGCCGAGCAGCGGCGCGGCCTCGACGTCGTCGAGCCCGGTCATCTTGCCATTGGCGTAGCGGATGCGACCGGTGAACCAGCCGCCCTGGTCGGAGACCGCGAGGAAGCCTTCGCCCTTGGCGTCGAGCCGGATGCCGGACAATCCGCCAAAGCCGCGATAGCGCGAGGTCAGCACCAGGCCGCTGCGATAGTCCAGCGAGCCGAAGCGCGTGCGCGTGCGGTCGCGCGGCTCGAAATTGGGAATGGCGCGCGCGTTGACCTCGACGCTGACAGGCTCGACGACGGCGTTCTCGACCTGAAGCGCGCGCGGCGGCGGCTCGGCCGCGGCTTGCGCCAGCGCGAAGCGAGAGACTGCGAGTGTGGAAAATCCCGCCGCTGCAAAGCCGATAAAGCTGCGGCGGGATCGATGCGTGCTCACGAATGCAATTTGCGTCGCGGGCGACCGGCCGGCTGGGTGGGTGCGGTGTTGGTCTCGCTGAAGAGCTCAGCGAGCTTCTCGGTGATGGCGCCGCCGAGCTCCTCGGCATCCACGATCGTCACCGCGCGGCGGTAGTAGCGCGTCACGTCGTGGCCGATGCCGATCGCGATCAGCTCGACCGGCGAGCGGGTCTCGATCTCCTCGATGATGTGGCGCAGATGCCGCTCGAGATAATTGCCGGGATTGACCGACAGCGTGGAATCGTCGACCGGCGCACCGTCCGAGATCATCATCAGGATCTTGCGCTGCTCGGGCCGGCCCAGGAGGCGCTTGTGCGCCCAGTCCAGCGCCTCGCCGTCGATGTTCTCCTTGAGGAGACCCTCGCGCATCATCAGGCCGAGATTTTTTCGCGCACGACGCCACGGAGCATCCGCCGACTTGTAGATGATGTGGCGGAGATCGTTGAGGCGGCCGGGATTGGCCGGCTTGCCGGCGGCAAGCCACGCTTCGCGGGACTGGCCACCTTTCCAGGCGCGCGTGGTAAATCCCAAAATCTCGACCTTGACGCCGCAACGCTCCAGCGTGCGCGCGAGGATGTCGGCGCAGGTCGCCGCGACCGTAATGGGCCGTCCGCGCATGGAGCCCGAATTGTCGAGCAGCAGCGTCACCACGGTGTCGCGGAACGTCGCCTCCTTCTCGTGCATGAAGGACAGCGGATGATAGGGATCGGTGACGACGCGCGACAGGCGCGCGGGGTCCAGAATGCCCTCTTCGAGATCGAACTCCCAGGCGCGGTTCTGCTGCGCCATCAGGCGGCGCTGCAGGCGGTTCGCGAGGCGGGCGACGATGCCCTGAAGATGCGCGAGCTGCTTGTCGAGATAGGCGCGCAGGCGCTCCAGCTCGTCATGGTCGCAGAGGTCTTCGGCGGCGATGATCTCGTCGAATTTCGGCGCGAAGGCGTGATATTCCGGCCCGCGCGGCTCGTTCTTGCCGTGCGAATTCGGACGCGTCGCCTCGCCCGGCGTCTCGTCGTCACCGAGCTCGCCGTCGTCGAACGTGTCCGAGGTCGAGGCCTGCGCGCTTTCCATCGCGCTCTCGCTCATCTCTTCCGAGCTCGCCTGCGCCTGGTCGGCGCTCATCTCCTGCGCGGCGTCGGAATCGGGCGAGCCTTCGGCGCCGGACTGGTCGTTGTCGCCGTCCTGGTTCTCGTCGTTCTCGTCATTGTCTTCGCTGTCGGCGTTGCGCTCGTCGCCGATATCGAGCGCGGTCAGGAGATCGTGCACGGCGTCGCCGAACCGGGTCTGGTCCTCGACCAGGGTGTCGAGCCGGTCGAGCCGCTTGCCGATCTTGTCTTCGAGAATGGGACGCCAGAGATCGACCATCTTCTTCGCGGCCGTCGGCGGCGCCATGCCGGTCAGGCGCTCGCGCACCAGCATCGCCAGCGCGTCGGCCAGCGGCGCGTCGGCACGGTCGGTGATCTCGTCGAACTTGCCGCGGTGGAAATGGTCGTCGAGCATCGCGGTGAGGTTTTTCGCAACGCCCGCCATGCGCCGCGCGCCGATCGCCTCCACCCTCGCCTGCTCCACCGCCTCGAACACGCCGCGCGCCTGCGGATTGCCGGGCATCAGCTTGCGATGCAGTTTGGCATCGTGACAGGCGATCTTGAGCGCGATGGAATCGGCGTGACCGCGCACGATGGCGGCATCACGCTTGGTCATTTTGCGCGCGGGCTCGGGCAGCCGCGCCTTGCCGGGTGCGAGGCCCGGCCGCTCGGCCGCGAAACTGACGTCCAGCTCCGGCGTCTTGGCGATCGCCTTGAGGCAGGAGGCCACCGAGCGCTTGAACGGCTCGGTCGGCGCTTCCTTGGTGCTGCGGAATTTGGAGTTGGAGGTGGTCATCTGACCCTATCTGTCGTCCCGGCGAACGCCGGGACCCATAACCACCGGCCGCTCTCGTGTCAGGAAACTATCAGCGTCGTTTCAATCGAAACATCACGCGGTATGGGTCCCGGCGTTCGCCGGGACCCACACCGTGAGAGATCAGCTCAGCGCCACATTCACCGCCGATTCCGGCAGCTCTGCGTTGAAGCAGCGCTGGTAGAACTCGGCGACCAGGGGACGTTCGAGCTCGTCGCACTTGTTGAGGAAGGTGACGCGGAACGCGAAGCCGATATCGCCGAAGATGTCGGCGTTCTCCGCCCAGGTGATCACCGTGCGCGGGCTCATCACCGTCGACAGATCGCCATTGGCGAAGGCGTTACGGGTGAGATCGGCGAGGCGCACCATCTTGTTGACGATGTCGCGGCCTTCCTGCGTGCGATAATGCTTGGCCTTGGCCAGCACGATCTCCACTTCCTCGTCATGGCTGAGATAGTTCAGCGTGGTGACGATCGACCAGCGGTCCATCTGGCCCTGGTTGATCTGCTGGGTGCCGTGATAGAGGCCCGAGGTGTCGCCGAGGCCAACCGTATTCGCCGTGGCGAAAAGCCGGAACGCCGGATGCGGCTTGATCACCTTGTTCTGGTCGAGCAGCGTCAGGCGGCCCGAGACTTCCAGCACGCGCTGGATCACGAACATCACGTCGGGGCGGCCGGCGTCGTATTCGTCGAACACCAGCGCGACGTTGTTCTGCAGCGCCCAGGGCAAAATGCCATCGCGGAATTCGGTGACCTGCTTGCCGTCACGGACAACGATCGAGTCCTTGCCGACGAGGTCGATACGGCTGATGTGGCTGTCGAGGTTGACGCGGACGCAGGGCCAGTTCAGCCGTGCCGCGACCTGCTCGATATGGGTGGATTTGCCGGTGCCGTGATAGCCGGTCACCATCACGCGGCGGTTGCGGGCGAAGCCGGCGAGAATGGCGAGCGTGGTGGCGCGGTCGAAGCGATAGTCGGAATCGACTTCGGGCACGTGAGGATCGACTTCGGAATAGGCAGGGACTTCGAGATCGCTGTCGATCCCGAACACCTGCCGCACCGACACCTTCATGTCGGGCAGACCGGAAACTTCCTCAACTTTGGACAGGGCGGCGGTCGTCATCAATCCTCCGAGGTCCCGGGCGGTCCCGAAACCGGTTATTTGCACGTTGGCTGCGGCTGGGTGCTGAAAATCAACCTATCAGAGACCAGTGGCCGGCAGAAGCCCGTGCCACAATCAAAGTTCCATTGTCTTTTCATTTAGATAGGCAAGGAACGCAGTTTTTGGAGGGCTGCCTTGCGAATCACGCTCGAATTTCGCGCCGGGGCGGGCGGTCCTGTCGACGCGAATGGCACTTTCGCCGCACGCCCTTACTTATGTAGGGTCGAACGGCCGTCATTCCGGGGCGCGCACAGCGCGAACCCGGAATCTCGAGATTCCGGGTTCGATGCTTCGCATCGCCCCGGAATGACAGCGCCCTGGAGACGACGTGACATCCTTCCTCGATCCCCTCATCTCGTTCGTCTCGGCCCATCCGTGGCTGGCCTATCTGACCCTGTTCCTGGCCGCCCTGCTCGAAGCGGTCCCGGTGGTGGGGTCGGTGATCCCCGGCTCGACCATCATTCTGGCGCTGAGCGCCCTGGTTCCTGGCGGTGAGCTGAAACTGCAATGGGTGCTGCTCGCGGCGGCGGTCGGCGCCGTGCTCGGTGACGGCTCGGCCTACTGGATCGGGCACCGGCAGCAGCGCGAGATCCTCAACACCTGGCCGCTGACCAATTATCCCCGCGTGGTCGCCGAGAGCGAAAGCTTCTTCCACCGCTTCGGCACCTGGGCCGTGTTCTTCGCCCGTTTCGTGCCGCCGATCCGGGCCTTCGTGCCGGTCACGGCGGGCGCGCTGGGCATGGCGCCGGCAAAATTCTACGCGGTGAACATCCCGGCGATCCTGGTCTGGGCCCCCGCGCACGTGCTGCCGGGCGTGCTGGCGGTGTCGGCCCTGCACGAATATGCCGGGCTGCATCACCACGGGCATGTCGGCAAGCACATCTGGATGCTGACCGTGGTGGCGGTGGCGATCGTGGGCGGTCTTGGCGTGTGGGTCTATCGGAGGCGGAACGGCGGCGGTGTCGTGGAAGCGAAGCCGCGGGTGTAGGAAGTCGCCACACCAAAAGTGTCGTCCCTGCGCACGCAGGGACCCATACCGCGTGATCTATCTATAAGACGGCGGTGCTTGTACCCCGGGAGGACTCTTCCACAACCAGTCTTCGCCAAACTGCTTCCTGGGGTTATGGGTCCCTGCGTTCGCAGGGACGACAGCGGAATATGATGCGCTCGCAGTGCCGCTAACCCGCAGCCCCCACTCTCCGCCCCGGCGCAGGTCCCACATACCTTGCCCTCGGCCTGATCAGCTTGCCGAACTGCAATTGCTCGCTGGCGTGTGCGATCCAGCCGACGCTGCGGGCCATCGCGAACAGAGCGAGCTCGCCGCCGGCGGGCAGGCGCAGCGCGTGCACGAGCACCGCGAGCGCATAGTCGATATTGACGAATTCGCCGGTCGCCTCCGCGATCCGCTCCGGTACCTCGCGCGTGAATTTTCGCGGCGCGCCGGCGCGGGAGAGCGCATTCAGCAGCGATTGCGCGCGGGGATCGCCGCGCTTGTAGACGCCATGGCCGAAGCCGGCAAACCGCTCGCCGAGCGCGACGCGCTCGCGCACCATCGGCGCGACGTCGCGATCGATCAGCGTCTTGACGAGCTGCGAGGCCAGCACGCTCGCGCCGCCGTGCTTCGGCCCCTTCAACGAGGCGAGACCGGCGATCACGGCATCATAGAGGTTGAGGCCGGTCGAGGCCGCGCAGCGCGCCGTGAAGGTCGAAGCATTCAGCTCATGATCGGCGAGCAGAACGAGGGCGCGGCGGATCAGATCGGGCGCGTGCTTGTTGTCCGCCGCCCAGGCTTTTGCGATCTGCTGATGCAGCGGCTCGGCTGAGGGTTCGGCATTGAGCATGGTCGCGACCAGCAGCCGGACGATCCGTCCGCCGACCATGGCACGGCCGTCGGGCGCACGGGTGAACGCACGAGGATCGACGCTCGCGGCCAGCGCGAGCACGGCGATGGCGCGGTCGATCGGCGCGGCCCGGCGTGCAGCTTCTGCGATCGTGCGCATCTCTTCGGAGAGCGCGGGCTGATTGTCCGGAGCGAACGGATCGACCTCGGAGACATCCCACAGCAGCGTCGCGGTGTGCTCCAGCGTGTCGTTCTCGGCGAGATCGACGCAATTGACGCCCCGATAGATCGCGCCCTCTTCGGTGATGGTCGAGATTTCCGTGTCCATGACAGGCAGGTCGGCGTCGAAGCTGCGCAGGCCGCGCGGCTCCGGGGACGGCACCCGGCGCTCCTTCAGTGCGCGAACGTCCTCGGCGCGGTAGCGGTTTTTGCGCGAGTCCGGCGTCGGCTCGGAGCGGATCAGGCCGCGGCTGACATAGGCGTAGAGCGTGGCCGGCGAGATCGCGAGTTCGGCCGCGGCTTCCCGGGCGGAGAGATAGAGCCCCTCGGAATTTTTCATATTGATTTATGTAATCAAGATTGATCAATCTGTCGAGAGGCCCGAATTTCCCTTGGTGCAACGCAAAGGGAGATTTGGGCCATGAACATCCACCTCACCAAAAGCCAGATCGGGCTGGACGGCGTTCCCGCGGCCGAGACCGTGCTGAGCCATGTCGACGGCGAGCGCGGCGAACTGATCATCGCCGGCGAGCATGTCGGTCGACTGGCGAGCCAGTCGAGCTTCGAGGGCGTCACCGCCCGGCTCTGGAACGGCGCCAGCAAGACCACCCTCACCGAAGCCAATGTGCGGGCGAGCCTCGGCCTTGCGCGCGAGCGCGCCTTCGCGCGGCTGCCGGACCTGCTGCCGGCAACGCGCGGCATGGGCGTCATCGACGGGTTTCGCGCGGCGGTCGCAGGACTTCGCGCCGAGCACGGGCTCGAGCACGAAGCGACGATCGTCGGCGCGTTTCCGGTGATCGCAGGCGCGCTGGTCCGGCGCGCAAAAGGACTCGACCCGGTCGCACCCGATCCCAATGTCAGCCATGCCGCCGATACGCTGCGCATGCTGCACGGGCGCGCGCCTGAAACCGGCGAAGTCACCGCGCTCGATGCCTACCTCGTCACCGCCAGCGACCACGGCATGAACGCCTCGACCTTCACCGCGCGCGTGGTGGCCTCGACGCAAGCCGATCTGTTTGCCGCGGTGACTGCGGGCTATTGCGCGCTCACGGGCCCGCTGCATGGCGGCGCGCCGGAGCCGGTGCTGGAGATGCTGGACGCGATCGGCTCGCGCGAACGCATCCAGCCCTGGGTGGATGCGGCGCTGGCCCGCGGCGAGCGGATGATGGGCTTCGGTCACCGCGTCTACCGCGTGCGCGATCCGCGCGCCGACGTGCTCAAGACCGCAGTCGAGGCGCTGGCGTCCAACGGCACCGATTTGCCCTTCGCCGGCGAGGTCGAGGCCTATATCCGCAGCGCGCTGCGCAAGAAAAATCCGGAGCGGCCGCTGGAGACCAATGTCGAGTTCTTCACCGCGATCCTGCTCGATGCGCTGGCGATCCCGAGGCAGGCGTTCACGCCGATCTTCGCGGTCGCGCGCGCCGCAGGCTGGACCGCGCATGCGCTCGAGCAGCGGCGGACCGGGCGGCTGATCAGGCCGAGTTCGTCGTATGTGGGGGCGATGCCGGAGGCGTAGGCGACCAGCGCGCGGAAAGAGGCGCAACAGCGGAGTCAATCACTCCGCTGTCGTCCCTGCGAAAGCAATGCGAAAGCAGGGACCCATACCGCGTGATTTATCGGTGAGAGACAGGTGTGAGGACCACGGGAAGACCATTTCACTATGAGTCTTCGCCAAACGTCTCCCTGGGGTTATGGGTCCCGGATCTGCGCTCCGCTTGTCCGGGACGACACCGAGGGTTTGGCGCCGAGGTGCCTCGCACCTACACAGCGCCCGCGAGGCCCTACGCCTCCCGCACCACGGTCTTCAGATAATTATACGCCTTGATGATCTCGATCAGGCGATCTTCCGTCGAGCGGTCGCCGCCGTTGGCGTCGGGGTGGTGCTGCTTCACCAGGGCCTTGTACTTGGTCTTGACGTCGGCGAGCGTGGAATCGGGGCCGAGCCCCATGACCTGGAGCGCCTTGCGCTCGGCGTTCATCACCTTGCGCGTCTCGGCCTTGGGCGCGGCTTCGGGGCCCTTCCGCCAGCCCGCGCGGCCGTTGATCTCGCTGAACATGCTGAACGGATCGGCCGCCATGTCGATCTCGGCTTCCGCACCCTTCTTGCCGCCATTGGCGCCCATCTTCCAGGTCGGACGGTGGCCGGTCAGCGCATCCTTCTGGTAGCGCGCGACGGCATCGGCATTCATGCCGGAGAAGAAATTGTAGTTCTGGTTGTACTCGCGCACATGGTTCAGGCAGAAGTGCCAGTACTCGCGCTGGTTCTCGCGGCCCTTCGGCGCGCGATGCGCGCCCTTGTTCTGGCACCCGGCCCATTCGCAACCGACCGCGGTGTCGCGCGGCTTCACTTCCGGCTGCTTGCCCCGCGGCTTCACGCGGATGGAGTCGAAGAACTTTGATGAATCGATCGGCATGGCTGACTTTGACTACGCAATGCAAAAACCTTCAAGTCTTGACATTGCAATTAGCTGCGAACCCCGGCAATTGACGGGTGTGATCTCTGCACCCGGATGGCACAACATGGCTATGCGCGACACTATCAGCAACAAGTTGCAGGAAGCTTTCACGCCGGAAAGCCTCGATGTCGTCGACGAGTCACATCTGCATGAAGGCCACGCCGGCCATCGGCCAGGCGGTGAGACGCACTTCCGTGTGTATATCGTGTCTGATGCCTTCAAAGGGAAGAGCCGGGTCGAGCGCCACCGCATGATAAATTCGGCGCTGGCCGCGGAACTCTCCGGCAGCGTGCACGCGCTGGCGATCCAGGCGAAGGCGCCGGGGGAAAACTAGCTTCGTCATTCCGGGGCGGCTCGAAGAGCCGAACCCGGAATCTCGAGATTCTCGGGTGCGCAAGGGCGCACCCTAGTTCGATGCTCCGCATCGCCCCGGAATGACTGGGGGCTTAGAACGACGTCCCCGCCCGTCTCGGCTTCGCCTCTTCCAGCTCCGCCTCGCGCGGCACCGGTGAAATACGGAGCGCGGTGATGCGGTTGCGCTCGCGGCGCAGCACGCGGAAGCGGAAGCCGTGGAACGTAAAACTCTGGCCGCGGTCGGGGATCGAGCGCGCCTCGTGGATGACGAGGCCGGCGACGGTGGTTGCCTCTTCATCGGGCAGGTGCCAGTCCATGGCGCGGTTGAGATCGCGGATCGGCACCGAGCCGTCGACCACGACCGAGCCGTCCGGCTGGGCGCGCACGCCGGCGACCACGACGTCGTGCTCGTCGGAGATGTCGCCGACGATCTCCTCCAAAATGTCTTCCAGCGTCACCAGACCTTCGACTTCGCCATACTCGTCGACGACGAGCGCGAAATGGGTCTTGCGGCGGCGGAAGGCCTTGAGCTGCTCGGCGAGCGGCCGCATCTCCGGCACGAACCAGGGCGGCAGCGCGATGGTGGAGACGTCGATGCGCGAGGTGTCGCCGTCCGCAGCACGGATCGCGCGCAGGAGGTCCTTGGCATGGAGCACGCCGATGATGTTCTCCGGCTTCTCGCGCCAGAGCGGGATGCGGGTGTATTCGGTCGCCAGCACCTCGCGCACCAGCTCCTCCGGCGGCAAATCGGCGTTGATCATCATCATTTCGGTGCGATGGATCATGACGTCGGAGACCTGGAGCTCGCGCAGGTCCAAGAGGCCGCCGAGCATGTCGCGGTCCTGCTTCTCGAACTTGCCCTCGTGGTGCAACAGGTCGACCGCGCCGCGCAGGCGCTCGGTCGGCGACAGGATCGCCTGGTGCTCGCCGGCGAGGCCGAACAGGCGCATGAGCAGGCGCACGATGACCTCGACGATGCGCAGCAGCGGCCCCAGCACGTACATCGTCAGCCGCATCGGGCGCGCGACCGCAAGCGCGACGCGGTCGGGCGCATTGATCGCGATGGTCTTGGGCAGCACCTCCGCGAAGATCACGACCAGCGCGGTCATCACGCCGGTCGCATAGAGCACGCCGACATCGCCGAACCAGGCCGTGAAGATGGCGGTGGCGATCGCCGAGGAGCCGATATTGGCGATGTTGTTGCCGAGCAGCAGCGCCCCGATCAGGCGCTCGCGCATGTCGAGCAGATCGGAGACGACATCGGCGTCGTGATTACCCTGCTTGGAGAGGCGGAGCATGCTGGCGCGCGAGGCGCCGGTCAGCGCGGTCTCGCTCGCGGCGAAGAACGCCGAGACCAGGAGGCAGAGGACGACGATGGTGAATCCGAGCCAGTCCATGCATCACTCGACAGCAAGTATCACGCCCTGAGGGCGAGCTTGTCCTTCAGGAAGTCCCGCACCGGGGCCGGCTCGACATCCTTCGCGATCACCGCGCGCCCGACGGCCTCCAGCAGGATGAAGGTGAGCTTGCCGCGCGTGACCTTCTTGTCCTGCGCCATCAAGGCCATCAGCGCGTCGGCATCGGCAAGCCCTTCCTGCGCAAAGCCCGCGATGTCCTGCAGGCGCGTCGGCAGGCCGGCTTCGATCAGATGCCGCTCGACGCGCGACGCATCGGCTTCGCCGATCATGCCGAGCTTTGCCGAGAACTGCGCCGCCAGCGTCATGCCGATGGCAACGCCTTCGCCGTGGAACAGGCGGTCGGAGAAGCCGGTCGCAGCTTCCAGCGCGTGACCGAAGGTATGGCCGAGATTGAGCAGCGCGCGCTCGCCGGTCTCGCGCTCGTCGCGGGAGACGATTCCGGCCTTGGCGCGGCAGGAGGTCGCGATCGCATGCTCGCGCGCCGAGCCGCCCTTGAAGATGTCGGAATGGTTCTTCTCCAGCCAGGTGAAGAAGGCTTCGTCGCCGAGCACGCCGTATTTGGCGACCTCGGCATAGCCGGCGCGGAACTGCCGCGGCGACAGCGTGTCGAGCACGGCGGTGTCGGCGACCACCAGCACCGGCTGGTGGAACGCGCCGAGCAAATTCTTGCCCTGCGGCGAGTTGATGCCGGTCTTGCCGCCGACGGATGAATCGACCTGCGCCAGCAGCGAGGTCGGCACCTGCACGAAATCGACGCCGCGGCGCAGGATCGCCGCGGCAAAGCCGGCGAGATCGCCGACCACGCCGCCGCCGAGCGCGATGACGAGATCGTTGCGCTCGATCTTGGCGGCGATCAGGGCCTCGCTGACCTTTTCGAGGCCGGCATAGGTCTTGGAGATCTCGCCTTCCTCGACGACGACGCGCGAGGTCGGGATGCCGCTGGCGGCAAGCGAAGCCTCGGTGGGCTCGAGCCAGTGTTTTGCAACGGTTCGATCCGTCACGATCGCCGTGCGCACGCCGGGACGCAAGGCCGCGACCCGTTCGCCGAGCGAGGCCAGCACCCCGCGGCCGATGACGATGTCATAGGCACGGTTCCCGAGCGCGACCTCGACGTTGACGGGATCGGAATGTTTCAACGGCGCAGTCATCGTATGGCACTCGCAACGTCGGCAGGTGGTTGGGTGGCTTGCTCACCACAGAGATGCGCGCGTAGCGCCTCGATGGTCTCCTCGACGATTCTGTCGTGCGGCACGTCGCGCGAGGCGATGGTGAGATCGGCATGGCCGTAGACCGGCTCGCGCTCGGTGAGCAGGCGCGTCACGGTTCCCTCGGGGTCGGCGGTCTGGAGCAGCGGGCGGTCGGCACGGCGCCGCACGCGGCGCATGATGACGTCGTGGTCCGCCTTGAGCCAGATCGACACCGCCTTCGCCGCGATGCGCGCGCGCGTCTCCTCGCGCATGAATGCGCCGCCGCCGGTCGCCAGCACCACCGGCCCGCTGTCGAGCAGCCGCGCGATCACCCTGGCCTCGCCGTCGCGGAAATATTGCTCGCCGTGGCGCTCGAAGATCTCCGGGATGGTCATCTGGGCCGAGGTCTCGATCTCGGTGTCGGCGTCGACGAAGGGAAGCTTCAGCCGGGTCGCCATGCGGCGGCCGATGGTGGATTTGCCCACCCCCATCATGCCGACGAGCACGATCGAGCGCGCCCCGAGCGCCGACAGGATGTCGGCTTCGGGCGAAGCTGGTATCGGCAACGCGGCGTCGGACATGGATATTGCTCTGGATCTCGCTCTGGATCTCGCTCGATCTGCCGCCAAAGGCGGCATGCTTTGGCCACCTATACGACCCCGCAGGGGGCCTCGCCAGTGGACTCTTGCCACGAAACGGCGAACATGTTGGATGATTTCATTGGTTAATTTGCCCGCCAGTCCCCCTGCAGAGACCCCAGAACGATGCCCAGCCTGTTCCGCTTCCTGACGGTCGTCGCCGTGATCGCCGGCATCGTCTATGGCGTGGTCTTCGCACTGGCCAATTTCGTCAGTCCCAAGTCGCGGGAAATGACGGTGACGATCCCGCCGGACAAGTTTCTCAAGAAATAGACGCTGGTTGCACGCGTCAGGCGCCCTGCGAACTTCGCGTCAAAGCGAGGCGCAGCAGGCGCAAGAATAGCTGCGTATCTTCGAGAAGATTCTGGCCCGCGGCCTGCGCCTCCTTGATCCCTTCCATCGCCGCCACGATGATGCCGGCGAGGTCTGTCGGCGAGGCCTTCAAAGCGTCCAGGGTGATCGCATTCCGCGCTTGCGCATCGGCCAGTGCGCGAGCAAGCAAAGCCACCAACCGGGCGCGTGCGGCCAGCGTGATGTCCTTGGCCAGCGTCATATTGGCGTCGAACAGCTCTGCCGCGTCCGCGCTGCCGGCGAACGGCACGATCAAATCGCGCTGGAACGCTGCAATCGCCAGCTCGATCCGGCCGAACACGTCGCCGTCGCCGGCGAGCGCGGCTTCGACGCTGCGCATCGTCTTGGCATGCGCCCGCTCCGACCCGGCCCGAAACAATTCCTCCTTGCTGCCAAAGCTCAAATAGAGCGCCGCGCGCGAGATGCCCGCCGCCCGCGCGATGTCGGCCATCGACGTCTTGCGGAAGCCGTGGCGGACGAACACCGGCAATGCCGCCTCGAGAATTGCTCCGGCCTTGTGATCGCTGTCTTTCATCGAGACATATTGACAGTTCGAGTCCAATTCGTCAAAAGACGATTAGACAACTACAGTCTAATTGTCTAATTCGACTTGACCGGAGCAAGAGCTTGAAAAATCAAATGGATTCTCAACTTCCTCAACCGACCGCCACGGTCCTGGTGACCGGCGTCGGCGGATTTCTCGGCGGCCATGTCGCCAGCCAGCTGCTGGCGAGCGGCTATCGCGTGCGCGGGACCGTCCGCAGTCTGCACGCCTGCAACCGGATCCGGAGCCAGATTTGCGCGACCGCGCCTGCCGCCGGTGCGCTCAGTTTTGCCCGGGCGGATCTTTGCTCCGACGACGGATGGGACGACGCTCTGAAGGGCTGTCGCTATGTCATTCACACGGCCTCGCCATTTCCGGCGGGATTGCCTGACAACGCAGACGAGCTGATCCAGACCGCGCGCGACGGTGCACTCCGCGTGTTGCGCGCGGCCCATGACGCCGGCGTGGCACGCGTGGTGCTGACATCCTCGATCGCCGCCACCAATCACGGTAGCGGCCAGCCTCCCTACACCGAGAACGATTGGACCGATCCGACCAGCGCGCGGGCGACGCCCTATTACAAATCGAAAACGCTGGCCGAGCAGGCCGCGTGGAGCTTTGCGCGGAACAGCGGGCTCGATCTGTGCGTGATCAATCCCGGCATGATCTTCGGACCGCTGCTCGGCCCGCAATACGGCACGTCCGTTGGACTGATCCAGCAAATGATGAGCGGCAAGTTGAAGCGTGTGCCGCGCTTTGGCTTTGCGGTCGCGGACGTGCGCGATGTGGCCGACGCCCATATCCGCGCGATGACCTGTCCTGATGCCACCGGAGAGCGCTTCATCGTCGGCGGAGGTTTTTTCTGGTTGAGGGACTTGGCCGCGGTGCTGGCGACATCGTTTCCGGCTTATGCGGCCCGCTTGCCGCGCGGCGACGTGCCGAACTGGATGGTGAGGGCGCTGGCCCCGTTCAGCGGGCGCTCGCGCATGATCGTGCATGAGCTCGACCGCGACCTCAGCATCAGCGCCGCCAAGGCGCATCGCGTGCTGAACTGGCAACCACGGCCTGATGAGGATTGCATCCGGGCCAGCGCCCAAAGCCTGATCGACCATCGCTTGATCGCCACGCCGTAGACGGCTGGACCCCCTCGCCCACCCTTGCAGAACTGGAGAACCACCAATGACGACGCACGCGACCGACACGGACTCACCGCAAGCCGAGCACATCCGCAACACCGAACGGGCCCGGCTGCGCGCGCTGGTCGAGGGAGACATTGCGCAGGCGGAGCCGCTTCATGCACCGGAGTTTCAGTTGATAACGCCCATCGGCATGCCGCTCTCCAAGGGCGAATATCTGGGTGCGATCCAGAGCGGGCAGATCCAGTACCTGATGTGGGAACCCGGCGCGATCGCAGTCCGCCAGCAGAACGATCACGCCGTGATCCGATATCGCGCCAGGCTGGAGATCGTTTTTGCTGGCCACCGCGTTGCTCCTGCGGACTATTGGCACACCGACACTTACGAGCACCGCGAGGGGCGTTGGATGGTGGTCTGGTCGCAGGCGACGGCGATCAGCGAAATGGCCTAGAATTTCGAAGAGAGCGTTCGGGCCCGCTCGCCATTGCTGGTGAGTTTCTCAAGAAATAGGAGCTAGCCTCCCGGGCATGCGCACCAAGCCCTCAGATGCCAAGCTCACCGGCCTGTTCCTCGACATGCTCGCGGCGGAACAGGGCGCCGGGCCCAACACGCTCGACGCCTATCGCCGCGACCTCACCGATTTCTCGGAATTTTTGGGCCGCGTCGGGCACAGCTTTGCCGACGCCGAGACGCAAAATTTGCGCGACTATCTCGCCGATCTCGATGCCCGCGGCTTCAAATCCACCAGCGTCGCGCGGCGGCTGTCGGCGATGCGGCATCTCTATCGCTTCCTGCTGAACGAACGCATCCGAGCTGAGGATCCCGCCGCGATCCTGTCCGGCCCCAAGCGCGGCCGCGGCCTGCCGAAGGTGCTGTCGATCGCCGATGTCGATCGCATGCTCCGCCGCGCCAAGGAATTGAGCGAGGCGCAAGATGCCTCGCCGTCGAAGCGGCTGCGCGCCTTGCGGCTGTATTGCCTGCTCGAGGTGCTCTACGCCACCGGCCTGCGCGTCTCCGAGCTGGTGGCGCTGCCGCGCTCGGCGGCCAAGCGCGACGCCCGCATGATCGTGGTGCGCGGCAAGGGCAACAAGGAGCGCCTGGTGCCGCTCAACGAGGCCTCGCGCCAGGCGATGGCGGATTATCTCGCGGCGACGGAAGCTGCGAAGACGGAGAAGAAGAAGGACAGCCTCGCCGCCTCCAAGTGGCTGTTCCCCTCGTTCGGCGAGAGCGGACATCTGACGCGCCAGCATTTTGCCCGCGACCTCAAGGAGCTCGCGGTCGCCTCGGGGCTGCAGGCGCGGCTGGTCTCCCCGCACGTGCTGCGCCATGCCTTTGCCAGCCACCTCCTGCACAATGGTGCCGATTTGCGCATCGTGCAGACCCTGCTCGGCCACACCGACATCTCGACGACGCAGATCTACACCCATGTGGTGGAGGAGCGGCTGAAGAGCCTCGTGCGCGACCTGCACCCGCTGGCGGAGAAGTGACTGTCGTCCCTGCGAACGCAGGGACCCATACCGCGTGATCTATCTGTGACAGCCGCTGTGAGTCCCACGGAAGGGCCTCTTCACTGCCAATCTTCGCCAAACTTCTCCCTGTGGTTATGGGTCCCCGCGTGCGCGGGGGACGACGGCGGAGGCCGAAACCGCCTTGACTTCGGCCACATCTCCGCAGAAAGAGCCGAGGCCTTCGCATGATTTGACGGGCCCGCCCGCAGCACACAGGTCAACTCATTGAAGAAGCTACACTTCTTTCCGTAGGTTCGAATCCGCTTCGCCGCCTCGCCCCGTTCTCCCTATATTGAGTTGATGCAAGACCAGATGCGCAGCTATCTCGACTTCGAAAAGCCCGTCGCCGAGCTCGACTCCAAGGTCGACGAGCTCAGGACGCTGGCGGCCTCCGGCACCGACATTTCCGATGAGATCGGGCGGATCGAGGACAAGGCGGCGCAGGCGCTGGCCGACCTCTATCAGAACCTGACGCCGTGGCAGAAGACGCTGGTCGCGCGGCATCCGCAGCGGCCGCATTTCAACGATTTCATCAAGGGCCTGATCACCGAATTCACCCCGCTCGCGGGCGACCGCAAGTTCGGCGAGGACGAGGCGCTGGTCGCCGGCTTCGGCCGTTTCCGCGGCGAAGCGATCTGCGTGATGGGCCAGGAAAAAGGCGATTCCACCGAAAGCCGGATCAAGCACAATTTCGGCATGGCGCGCCCCGAGGGCTACCGCAAATGCGTGCGGCTGATGGAGATGGCCGAGCGGTTCGGCCTGCCGGTGCTGTCGCTCGCCGATTCCGCCGGCGCCTATCCCGGCATCGGCGCCGAGGAGCGCGGCCAGGCCGAAGCGATCGCGCGCTCGACCGATGCCTGCATGGCGCTGACCGTGCCCAACGTCGCCATCATCACCGGCGAGGGCATGTCGGGCGGCGCCATCGCGATCACCACCGCCAACAAGGTGCTGATGCTGGAGCACGCCATCTACAGCGTGATCTCGCCGGAAGCGGCGTCCTCGATCCTCTGGCGCGACGGCACCAAGGCCCAGGAAGCCGCCAACAACATGAAGATCACCGCCCAGGACATGCTCCGCTTCGGGGTGATCGACAGCATTTTGAAGGAACCGGTCGGCGGCGCCCACCGCGACCCCGCCGCCATGATCGCCACCACCGGCGACGCCATCGCCAAGGCCTTCGACGAGCTCCGGGGCCTCGACGGCGACGCCATCCGCAAGCAGCGCCGGCAGAAATTCCTCGATATCGGCCGGAAACTGGGCTGATTCGTCCCGATTCCGGTGCCGCAGGGTGGGCAAAGGCGCGAAGCGCCGTGCCCACGTCTTCGCATCAATGGGGCAGAACGTGGGCACGCTGCGCTTTGCCCACCCTACGAAACCTGTCGGGCCGCCCCGGTAACCCCGCATTAACCCTTTTTTTGCCCAAATCAGCGATCTGAGTCCGGGTCGGGCCGAAAAGCCCAAGTTCGGTCCCAAAGTAAGGCCCAAAGTCGCGTCCATTCAGTCTTCGTTGACCATGCCGATGGGCCAACGGGCTCGTGATCCCCGCTCGGGTTGCGACCACATGCCCCAGAGGTTAGAATTTTAATCAATGGCTTCAGGGCACATGCGCTGGGGCGTGAGCTGAAAAAGCCCGTCACGACGGGTCCGGTTCTCCGGTCGGATCATGCTCCATCAGAATTGGGGTTCGCGCTTTCTGCCCGGCACGGTGTGGGGTCCATCTTGATTTCTCGTTCGCTTGCTCGCGCGCTTTTGGCTTCGGTCGCGCTGATGACGGCCAGCGTCCTGCTGGCCGGCTGCGATACCGACCAGGTCTCGCTCGCGACCAACGCCAAGGCCAACCAGCCGGTGCCGCCAAAGCTTCTCGCCGCGATGGTCGAGAAGGACATGGATCTGCAGTCGCCGATCCTGGTGCGCCTGTTCAAGCAGGAGGCCGAGCTCGAGGTCTGGAAGCAGGCCCGCAACGGCCAGTTCGCGCTGCTCAAGACCTATCCGATCTGCCGCTGGTCCGGCGACCTCGGACCGAAGGTGCGCGAAGGCGACCGCCAGGCGCCGGAGGGATTCTACTCGATCAATCCGAGCCAGATGAATCCGCAATCGGCTTATTACCTCTCGTTCAACACCGGCTATCCGAACGCGTTCGACAAGGCGCTGGGCCGCACCGGCTCGCAGCTGATGGTGCACGGCGACTGTTCTTCGCGCGGCTGTTACGCGATGACGGACGAGCAGATCGCGGAGATCTATTCGCTCGGCCGCGAATCCTTCTTCGGCGGCCAGAAGGCGTTCCAGCTGCAGGCCTATCCGTTCAAGATGACGCCGGTGAACATGGCCAAGCACCGGAACAATCCGAACATGCCGTTCTGGAAGATGATCAAGGAAGGCTATGATCATTTCGAGGTGACGCGGCAGGAGCCGAAGGTCGATTTCTGCGAGAAGAAGTACGTCTTCGACGCGGCGAAGCCCGCGGACGCAAAGCGCGATCCGGTGTTCGACGCCTCGGCAAAGTGCCCGGCCTATGTGATTCCCGAGGACGTCGTCGCCGCCGTGCGGGGCAAACAAGCCAAGGACGAGGCGGAATACGCGAGGCTGGTCGCCAAGGGCACGCCGGTGGCGCGCATGAACACCGGCATCGACGGCGGCATGAACAAGATCTTTGCGGCGAAGATTCCGGAAGGCTCGACCGGCCTGTCCGAGGGCGCCGAAGGCACCACGCTGCAGATGCTGGCGATGGCGAAGGCGCCGGGCACGATCCCCGGCCACGTCAATCCGCCCAAGCCGAACCTCGACAGCGTGGCGTCCGCGCCTGCGCCGCAGGAAGAGCCGGTGGTCGCCGTCAGCGCCCCCGCGACCAGCGCGCGCGTCGCCACCGCCGCGCCGGCTGAAAAGTCCGGCGGCTTCTTCTCCAACCTCGGCCGCAAGATGGGCATGGGCTCATCCGACACCACGGCCACCACCCCGCCGCCGCAAGCCACGGCATCCGTGGCCCCGGCCACCACGACCACGACGCCGCCGACCGCAGCGTCGCGGCTCAAGGCCGCAGTGACCCGGTTCGTGCCGGGGCATGACAAGTCCAAGGACGCGACAAAGGATGCGCCGAAGCCGGCTGCGACCGTGGCCGCCAAGCCCGCCGAACCGGCAAAGCAGCCCGACACCCGCCTCGCCGCAACGCGCCCGGCGCTGAAGCCGTCGGTGAGCGATGGTGCCGGTGAAGCGACGCAGATCATGGGCGCCGCGCCGGTGATCTCGTCGAACTCGTTCGACAGCCGCTTTGGGGCGGTGAAGTAGGCGGGCACACCGCGCACCTGTTCTCGCGATCGACCATGCCTCCCCGTCACCCTGAGGTGGCCGCTTCTTCAGCGGCCCTCGAAGGGCGACGGCCCGGCTGGCAGCTCGCCCGTACATCCTTCGAGGCTCCCGGCGCGATGCTGCGCATCGCGCCACTCGCACCTCAGGATGACGGTGTTGGCAGGATGCGCAGTCCAAATGACGATCCATTCAATCGCCTCTTCGGATTAAATTAATTCTCTTTACCCGAACCGCGACACACCCTATACTCCCTCGCCATCTCATCCCGCCGGAAGGGGCGGGTCGCGATCGTCACGGTTCGTGGGGTGAGTTGCGGTGGACGCGGGCGGTGTTGGCGCCAGGTGCGGTCGCAGGGCGGGGTCTCCCCGTGAGCGATCAGCGGGCGCGGTACGACAGCGCGGCCATGCCCTGCGAAGCCCGAAGGGCGAAGCGGGGCCGCGTACGGCAAAATCGTGTGGTCCTGGCGCCCGCAGGCTGGCGTCAAGTCTCCGCGGTGGTGTGCGTGCCCGACCGGGTAGCGCACATCAGCGATCTCGCGAGGCGACGGGGGCAAGAGTGCATCGCTCCCCGGGGAGAGCGCGACATAAGCCGTCAAACCACTGCGCAGGGAAGGCCGGTTATCGGGCTGCACCTGTGTCTCCCCTGTGAGCGTTGACTTACGCATCATTGCACAGGGGCTCGCGGGTGCCAGCCGGTACCCGGCCTTCCCTGCGCCCTTCCGATTCCGAAGGGCGCCAGAAGCGAAGCAAAACCCGGGCGAAAAGCGCTGCGGGATCGCGATGTCATGTCGGCTGTTTGACACTGGAAGAACCGGAGCGGGTGAGCGCAGCCCGGATGAGCGAGGTGTCAGCCGTAGCTCGGAGAGCGAAGGCGGGAAGCGCTATCCGGCAATTTCGCGAGCGGCCCCCCGCATCGTTCGCCAGCGCCTCTCGCTCGGCCGAAAGTTGCGCGTGCAAACCGCGTTGCCAGGACGTAATCAGATATCTTTCGACTGCCTCCGATAGAGCCCAAGGCATGCTGCAACGCACTTTCCTTCGTACGGTGATTTTTCTTTTCGTTCTGTCGGCGGTCGCAGTCGCGGACCAGCACGCGCTGGCGGGACCACGCGACGATTTCAGGGGCACCGCCGTCGTCGAGCTGATGCAGAAATACGGCCACCCCGATCAGATCGTCCCTTTCGGCCGCAAGGACCAGGACCGCGCCTATCACTGGCGAATGAAGACGACGGCCTCCTTCGAGGCAGCCGACCAAGGCGAGCGGCGCGAGGATTTCCTCTGCGACGTGACCGCCATCGTTGGTCAGAACGGGCGGGTCAAGACCTTCGAGGCCAGGCCCGCGGATGTCGGCGCCGGCGCCCTCGCATCCATCGAAGCCTTCGGGCCGCTGTGCCGCAAGGCATTCGGCTCACGACCGAGCCGGACTCGCGGCGAAAAACTCGCCAGGATGCGGCTTTGAGCGGCCGAGGTTGAACAGAGCGGTCCATGGCATCCTTCTACGCAGAGAACCACCTTCGACACATCGCCGGGCTGGAAAAGCGGCACGGTCCGATCAGCGACGAGGTCGTCACAGCCCTGCGCACGCTGATCAAGCTGATCTGCCGCAGCGAGGACCCGGTCGAGGCCATCCCCTTTCTCGACCGCTGCATCTCGATCCAGGAGAGCCTGCATGGGCCGCAGTCCATCCTGGGCGACCTCGATGAATGGATCCGCCAGGCAGGCCGCGTCGACTTCAAATTGGTCGAGCCGTTTCAGCTGCGGCGGCTGGCTATCAGGACCAGGCTTTCCGGCGAGCACAGTTGGCAGGCCGCCGAGGAATGCGAAGCGATCGCCCGGAAATGGGCCTCCGCCGGGGATTATTCCCGCGCCAGGGCTTTTCTGGAGCGAAGCATCTCGATCCTGGAGAAGGTCCACGGCGCCGTCAGCGTCGAAGTGGCAGCCGCGGTCGACACGCTCGCCGAGATCGGCGCGCGCCTGACGAAATGGGAGGACGCCGAGACGAATCTGCAGCGCAGCCTGCATCTGAAGGAGAAGATATTCGGGAAGAGAAGCGAGGAAGCGGCCCGGACGCTGCTCACCTCCGCCATCGTCCATGCCAATTCCTGCAAACTGCAGCGACACGGGGCCAAATTCGAGAGTCTGCGCAAGGCCGTGACCGCCTTCGCGTCCGGTCTCGACATCATCGAGGAACGATTTGGACCGGACAGCCTGGAGGTTCAGAAGGCTCTCGAAGCCATGATATCGGCCTATCTCGACTGTGGAGAGTTCTGGAAGGCCGAGCCTTTGCTGAAGCGGCTGCTGGAGATCTGCGAGCGGACTTATGGAGACGACGCTGCGGCCCTGCTCTGGATCCTGGCGGAGCTCGCCACGGGCTATGCGCGCGAACGGGTGGAAGATGCGGAGCCGGTCCTGGAGCGGGGCTTCGCGGTGCTGCGGACTTTCCTCGATGCCGGCAAGCCGATCTTTCGTCGCAGCATCCTGGACATGGCCGGCAACCGGAAGGTGCTCTACGGCGGCAGTCAGAAAGGCGTGCTCGAGACGCTGGTCCAGGCGTCGGAGACGTTTCGCGACAATCTGCGAAAGCGATGGGGAGCGTAGGTGGACCTCGGATGACAGATTACGACACCTGGAAGCTGCAATGCCATTGCTGCGGCAAGACCTCCGAGCATTCCGTGCTGATGAGCTCGAACTCGTTCGGCTCTCGCGACCTCGACCAGAGGCCGCCGAAAATGTACCGCTGGACCATCGCAAGCTGGCTTCAGGAATGCCCCTATTGCGGCTACGTCGCCCCGAGCATCGACAAGGGCGACGCGAAGGCGCGGAGCTTCCTCGATACCGCCGAATTCCGCGCCGCCTCGCTCGACCCTGCGCCCGACCCGGTATCGCGCCGCTTCCTGGTGCGCGCCGCGCAGCACGCCTTTGACGGAGAACGCAGATCGGCATTCCTGAGCACCCTGTCGGCGGCATGGGTGGCCGACGACAGCAACCGGCCGTCCGACGCGGCTGCACTCCGCCTCAGAGCCGCCCGTCATCTCGAGGGGCCCCGGATCACCTCGATCGATACCCGCCTGCTGCTCCTCGACGTGCTGCGACGGGCATCGAGCTGGGAAGCCGCCGAGGCGCTGATCGCCGAATTGACGGCCGAGGAGCTGGACTATCCCTTTGCCGAGATCGTTGCCTTCCATCGCGACAAGATCGCGGCCAGGGATGACCAGCGACATACGATCGGCCAGGCGCTCGAGGGCAAGCCGCCGCCGCCGGTCGCGGTCGAGGACCCGGAGCTGCTCGAAGCCATCGCACGGCACATCAAGATCGTTCCGAACCCGCGAAGGACGTGACCATGAAGGCCGCCCTTGCCTTTGCCGTTGCACCTGCCTTGGCTCTCCTTGCTGCTCCTTCTTTCGCTGCGGGAAGCTGGAAGCTGGAATTCGACAATCGCGATCTTCCCTCGCTGAGCTACAGGGATCAGGGCAAGGTGACGTTCATGCTGGGCTGCGGACGCGCTCTGGGCCTGCATGCAAGATATCCCGGAGAGGCCGGCCGCGCCGGAAAGGCAACGATCACGATCGGAAACGGCCGCAAGTCAATCAAGCTCGCTGGCGAATTCGAGGAGATTTCGGCAGACGACGACGCGACCAATTTTGTCCAATGGGATCTGGGCTACTCGAGGCAGGACCCCGAGCTGTTCGGCAAGCGCTGGAAGCGGGCCCAGGCGCGCCTGCTCGGCCTGATGGAGAGAGCGTCGCCGCTGACGATTTCGAGCAGGACGACGAGCTACCAACTTCCCAGGATCGATGCGGCCGGCTGGCGGGCCGCCATCGAAAGGTGCGGCGGCCTTGGGGCGGTGAAGTAACCGCTCGACTTTCGTGCCGGTCCCCCTCGATCGACAATCTCTGATCGTCACCCTGAGGTGGCCGCTTCTTCAGCGGCCCTCGAATGGCGACGGCCCGACTGACAGCTCGGCCGTTCATCCTTCGAGGCTCGCTACGCGATGCTACGCATCGCGCTGCTCGCACCTCGGGATGACGGGACTGAAGGGCGCGTTGCGAGGGGTTTGGAGCTGGTGGCAAGTGACACTCTACGGCGCCAGATATCGCATCAGCTCCGGATTGCCCCGCACCTCGCCCGCCTCGCCTTGCAGCGCGACGCGGCCGCGGTCGAGCACATAGGCGTAGTCGGCGACGCGCAGCGCGAGGTCGAGGTGCTGCTCGACGATGATGACGGCGATGCTCTTGGCGAGCTCGATCAGGCGTTCGGTGATCTCCTCGATCACGCCGATCCAGACGCCTTCGGTCGGCTCGTCCAGCAGCAGCAGTTTTGGATCGCCGAGCATGGCGCGGCCGATCGCGAGCATCTTGCGCTCGCCGCCGGACAGCGTGCCGGCGGGCTGGTCGAGGCGCTGGCCGAGCTTCGGGAAGATGGTCAGCACCTGGTCGACCGCGTCTGCCTTCTTGCTCGCGAGCGAGCCGACGGCGAGATTGTCGCGCACCGACAGGCGCGCGAACACCGAATGCTCCTGCGGCACGTAGCCGATGCCGGCGCGCACCCGCTCCTGGGTGGCGCGGCGACTGATGTCGCGGCCGTCGAAGGCGACCTCGCCCTTCCAGGCCGGCAATTCGCCGACGATGGTCTTCATCAGCGTAGTCTTGCCGGCGCCGTTGCGCCCGAGCACGGCGACGCCGCCGCGCCAGGGAATGCCGAGGGTGACGTCGAACAGCACCTGGCTGCGGCCATAGCCGGCATCGAGATGTTTGATGTCCAAAAATTCAGGCACGGCGCAGATAAATCTCCTGGACGGCTTTGTTGGCCTGGATCTCGGACACGGTACCAGACGCCAGCACCTTGCCCTGGTCGAGCACGGTGAGGCGATCGCAGATGTCGCGGATGAAATCGAGGTCGTGTTCGACGATGACGAGCGAGCAATGCTGCTTGATCGGCTGAAGCAGTTCGCCGGTGACGCGGCGCTCCTCCAGGCTCATGCCGCCGGTCGGCTCGTCGAGCAGCAGCAATTTCGGCTTGCCGGCAAGCGCCATCGCGATCTCCAGCCATTGCTGCTGGCCGTGCGACAGCGCCGCTGCGGCCTCGAAGGCGCGATTCGCGAGGCGGAACTGCGTCAGCATGGTCATGACCTGGTCGTGCAGCGCGGCTCTCGTGCGCGAGAACACGAGGTCGACCAGCGAGGACTGCGCCTGCAGCGCGAGCAGGATGTTGTCGTACAGCGTCAGCGACGGCAGCACGCTGGTGATCTGGAATTTCAGGCTCATGCCGGCGCGGGCGCGCTCGGTCGGCGTGAAGGCGGTGATGTCGGTATTGACGAACGACACCTTGCCCTGCGTCGGCACCTCGGCGCCGGCGATGCACTTCATCAGCGTGCTCTTGCCGGAGCCGTTCGGACCGATCAGGCCGTGGAATTCGTTGGCGCCGACGCTGAGCGCGGCACCGTCGAGCGCGGTGAGCTTGCCGAAGATTTTCGTGATGCCGGCGGCCTCAAGGAGCATCGCGATGCTCCCCGACGTTTTCCTTGGCCTTGGCACCGAAGCTGCCGACTCGCTCGCGCTCCCCGAGCACGAAGCTGATCAGGCCCAGCGGCCGGAACAGGATGACGAGCAGCAGCAGCAAGCCCAGAATGATCGGCCAGATGTCGCGATAATTGTCCGAGAGCCAGAAGCTGACGCCCTCGACGATGACGGCCCCGATGACGGCGCCGATCAGCGTGCCGGAGCCGCCGAAAAGCACGTAGAGCACGACCTGGGTCGAGACGACGACGCCGACCATGTTGGGCCAGACGAAACCCTCGTGGAAGGCGTAGAGGCTGCCGGCAAGCCCGGCAACGCCGCCGCCGATGGTGAAGATGATCGCCTTGAGGTGCTGCGCCTTGTAGCCGAAGAAAGCGATGCGCTGCTCGTTCTCGCGCAGGCCGGCGAGCGCGAGGCCGAATTGCGAACGCACCAGGAAACGGCAGAGCAGGTAGACCACGACCAGGATGCCGAGCACGAGATAATAGAACGCCGGTCCTTCCGTGAACTCGTAAGTCCCGAGCGACATCGGCGCGATCGAGGGGATGCCGTTCTGGCCGCCGAGATAATACCAGCCGCGCGCCAGGCGATCGGCGGCGTAGGAGCCGGTCAGCGTGCCGAGCGAGACGAAGATCACGCTGGAGGGATGCCGCCCGAGCAGCAGGAAGCCGCCAAGCAGCAGCGCGAAGGTGAGGCCGATGATGGTGCCCGCCGGCAGCACCAGGAAGATGTTGGTGATGTCGAGGTCGCGCGCGAGCAGCGCCACGCCATAGCCTGCCGAGCCGAAGAACAGGGCCTGGCCGAAGCTCATGATGCCGGCATAGCCCCAGACCAGATCGAACGACAGCGCGAACAGCGCCAGAATGATCACGCGCGTCGCGAACACCGTGAGATAGTCCTGCAGCAGCAGCGGCGCGAGCAGCGCCGCGACCAGCACGACGCCCTCGACGATCGGCAGCACTTTCCGCGCCGACGCGCGCTTCGCCGTCCGGCCGCTATCCATGGCGACGTCCGCCTCCCCGCCGATCTCGGCGGGGATCGCCTGTTTCACTGCGCCCATCGACTTCAGCATTCCACTTCAGCATTCCTTGGGATCGACGAGGCCGTTGCTGCGCCCGACGATCTCGTAGTTTCCGCCCTTGGCGACCGCGGTGTACATCTTCATCTTGCAGTGCCGCTTGCCCGGCACCATCTCGGCAGGCCCGCCCGGACCTTCGGCGATCTTGGCATGGTCGAGCGCCGCGGCGACAGACTCACGATCGATCTTGCCGGCTTCCTTCACCGCGGCCTCCCACAGCTTCAGGCCGCGATAGGTGCCGGTCGCCGCACTGCCGGCGGCGAACAGGAAGTTGCCGGGAAAATCCTTCTCGTAGGCCGCCTGGATTTTGGCGTCGAACGGGTTCTCCTTGGTCAACACCTTGAAATAGTCGAGGCAGCTGGCGAGTCCCTCGATCTCCGCGGCCTGATTGATGTTGAGCGTGTTCTCGTCATAGTAGACGCAGGCGAGCCGTCCGCCGTTCTTGAGGAAGCCCGCTTCATAGAGCTGCTTGAAGAACGGGCCGACGCCCGGCGGGATGACGGTGTTGAAGACGACGTCGACCTTGTTGGAGATGATGCGGTTGACGGTCGCGGAGAAATCCACCTGGTCGAGCGGGTAGTATTCCTCGAACACGACCTCGCCGCCATTCGCCTCGATCACCTTGCGGGCATAAACGTTGAGCGTGTGCGGCCAGACGTAGTTGGCGCTCGGCAGCGCGAACTTCTTGCCGCCGTTCTTGATCAGCCAGGGGATGAACTCGTCGCATTGCTGCGCCGGCGTCGGCCCGGTGCAGAACAGATAGGGCGTGCACTCCTTGCCCTCGTAGAGCTGCGGATAGATGTAGAGCGTCTTGCCGCGCGCCACGATGGGATCCTTGATCGCGTTGCGCATCGAGGAGGTGATGCCGCCCAAGACCATGTCGACCTTATCGCGCTGGATCAGCTTGCGCACATTGCCGACGGCGACGGATTCGTTGGAGGCGGTGTCCTCGATGTAGAGCTCGACCGGACGGCCGAGCAGACCGCCGGCGGCATTGATCTCCTTGATCACCATTTTGGCGACGTTGGCGTCGGCATTGCCGGCATAGGCGATCGGGCCGGTGAGGTCGGTCGCGATGCCGACCTTGATCGGAGCCTCTGCGGCATTGGCCCAGGGCGCCGGAATCACCCAGCTGCCGACCCCGGTTGCGACCGCGCCGGAGGCAAAGGCAAAATTGGAGAGGAAGCGGCGACGTGAGAGCTGCGTGCGATCGAACATGACTAAACCCCTTTTCCAGCGATGAGGCCCTGCGGGCGGAATTTGATGAAGACAATGGCAAGGACGAAGACGAGCACGTCGGCGACGACGGGCGCCATTACCCAGGGCAGCGCGGCGCTGAGCGTGCCGATGACACCGGCGCCCGCGACCGGCCCGATGAAGGAGCCGACGCCGCCGACCATGACCGCGACGAACCCCTGGATCAGGAAGCGCAGGCCGAGATCGGCGTAGAGGCTGAACACCGGGACGATCAGCGCACCGGCAAGGCCGGCGAGCGCGGAGCCGAACGCGAAGGTGGCGCCGTACATCAGGGGCGTGGAAATGCCCGAGGCCCGCGCCAGCGATGGATTCTCGAGCGTGGCGCGCATGCGCAGACCAAAGTTGGTGCGCGACAGCAGCAGATAGCAGCCGGCCATCACCAGAAGCGTGATGATGATGATGGTGAAGCGCCAGGCCGAGATGTGCATGGCGCCGATGTCGATCGAGCCGCCGATCGGCTCGGGCACGGTGAGATAGAAGCCGCCGATCAGGCCGCGCACGGATTCGCGGATGATCAGGCCGAGCGCATAGGTGCCGAGCATCGCCACGATCGGCGCGGCGTAGAATCTCCGGATGATCAACGCCTCCAGCACGAAGCCGAGCGCGCCGACGACGAAGGGCGCCGCGACCATGCCGGCCCAGATCGGCAGGCCCTTGGCGTAGGCGAGATAGGTGATGTAGGCCCCGAGCAGGACGAACTCGCCCTGCGCGAAGTTGAAGATGCCCATCATGCTGGCGATGATCCCGAGCCCCAGCACGATCAGGACGATGATCGCACCGAAGCTCAGGATCTCGAACGCCGCGACGAACGCGTTAGCCATGCTTTGCTGTTCCGCTCGTCTTCACTGAGGCCCCGCTCACATCTTCTTCCAGTCGCCGATCTGCTCGAAGGCGTGCGCGGCGCGGTAGATGGTGGATTCCTCGAACATCCGGCCGACCAGCATCAGCCCGACCGGCAGGCCATCGACCATGCCGCAGGGCAGCGACATCGCGGGATGATGGGTGATGTCGAACGGCGCGGTGTTGGAGATCATCTCGAGTGCGCGGGCGACGTATTCCTCGCGGCTGGCATTGGGCTCCGGCAGCTTGGTCGCCTTCATCGGCGTGGTCGGCATCAGCAGCAGATCGTAGTCCCCGAACGCCTTGTCGTAGGCCGCGGTCAGCCGCCGCGAGATGTTGAGCGCCTTGCCGTAGAAGCGGGGACCGAAATTGTTGTTGATGTAGGTGCCGAGCATCATGAACAATTTCGTGGTCTCGGACAGCGAGTCGGCCTGGCGGCGCCAGCCGCGATGGAAATCCATCAGCGACGTCGAATAGAGATCGCCGCGGCTGAGGCCGTAGCCGTCGCCGAACATCATGGTCTGGGTCAGGCCTTCGGTGCCGATCGGAGTCCAGATCGCGCCGCCCAGGAGATGCATCGGGATCGACACCGTCTCGACGGTGGCGCCGATATCCTTGAAGCGCTTTGCGGCCTCGCGCACGCTTTCATTCACGGCGGCTTCTGCAACCGGCTGTTCAAAACCTTCCTTGACGATGCCGATCTTCATGCCCTTGACGCCCTGGCCGAGCGCCTTGGTGTACTCCTCGACCTTTGGCGACTTGATGCGCGGATCATAGCCGTCGTCGCCGGCGAGCACTTCGAGCAGCAGCGCGTTGTCGGCGACCGTCGCCGTCATCGGCCCGGTATGGTCGACATAGATCTCGATCGGCATGATGCCGGTATAGGGCACGAGACCCCAGGTCGGCTTCATGCCGTAGATGCCGCAGAACGAGGCCGGCATGCGGATCGAGCCGCCCTGATCGCCGCCGATCGCCATGTCGACCTCGCCGAGCGCGACCACGACGCCCGAGCCCGACGACGATCCGCCGGCCGAGTAGCCCATCTTGTGTGGATTGTGCACTGGCCCGTAGGACCCGGTGTGGCTGCCGCCGGACAGGCAGAAGTGCTCGCAATGCACCTTGCCGGCGATCTCGGCGCCGGCATCCAGCATGCGCGTGACGATGGTGGCGTCGAAATCGGGGACATAGCCTTCCAGCGTCGACGAGCCATTCGTCATGGGAACGCCGGCCAGCATGATGTTGTCTTTCAGCGCGACGGTCTTGCCCTTGAGCTTGCCGCTCGCGGCGCCCTTCACGGTCGACTTGCGATACCAGGCGTTGCGGGGGTTCTCCTCAGCCGAGGGGCGATAGCCCGGGGTGCGCGGATATTTCACCTCGGGCACCTCGTCCGGCATCGCGGCAACGAGATTGTAGGCCTCGATCGAGCCCTGCATCAGGCCGCGGAACGAGGCGACGTCGTCATCGGTGAGCGAAAGGCCGCATTGCTCGGCGACACTGCGCAATTGGGCGGGGGTGGGAAGGACAACTATCACGGCGCTCTCCTCTGAGGCTTCTTGATCCCTGGCGTTGGACGGAGTCTCGCGGTCGCGCTTGCACAAGCGCGGCCCGTTCGGCTTCGCGTCGATATTACAGACGGAAATATTTTCCTTTTCAAGTATTATTTCGCGAAGCCGCTGCGACGTATCAACAGCCGCCCCTCAAAGCGTCTTGATGATCTTGAAGTCGAGACCGTCGGCTTCAGCGAGGTACATCGGCATCTCGGCGCGCCCGTCGCGAAGAACCACGGGACCGCGGCCCGCCGAGTAAACGGTGTTGCGTGCGGCCTTCAGCAGCGGACGAAAGGCCAGCGACCCGGCACGATTGGCCACCGACTCCAGGAACCGCAACCCCTCATAATTCGACTGGCCGACCGAGCCGACCGGCGGCGCGTGCGGGCCGAACATGGCCTGGTAGCCACCGAGGAACTCGTCATTGGCACGCGAGGCCATACAGTTGAAATAGCCGGAGGCGCAGAACAAATTCTCGGTGTTGTCGGCGCCGATGCCGAGCAGCACGGTCTCGTCCATCGCGCCGGCAAGCCGCAGCGTCGAGGTCGCAAGGCCGGCTTCCGCGAAGGCGCGATTGAAGGTGATGCTGTCGGTGCCGATCAGCGAGATCAGCACGACATCCGGCTTGGCGGCGCGGATGCGCGCCAGATGCGGCTCGTGATTGTCCTCGCCGACGGGGACAAATTCCTCGCCGACGACCTGGCCGCCGGCCTCCTTGATGTAGCGCTTCACCGCGCGATGCGACTGCCACGGCCAGACATAGTCGCTGCCGATCAGGTACCAGCGCGCCGCCCTCTTGACGTCCGCCAGCCAGTGGATCGACGGCCGGCTCTGCCAGCGCGGCGTCTCGCCGATCGCCATCACGCCCGGCGTGCGCTCGCCGCCTTCATAGACGGGAGTGTAGATGTAGGGGATGCGGTTGCCGGTGACCTTGCGCAGGGCAACACGGACGGCGCTGATATGCGAGCCCATGATCAGGTCGACCTCGTCGAAGGCGATCGCCTGCTCGGCGCGTTGCACGACGTCTTCGATCGGGCCGCCGGAATCGTAGATCGAGAGCTCGAGCTCGCGCCCCAGGATGCCGCCGCGCTTGTTGATCTCGGCGACCGCGAGCATGGCGCTGTTGGTGGAGGTCGGGCCCCAGATTCCGGGCGAGCCGGTGAAGGTGAGGAAATTGCCGATGCGCAGCTTGTTGCGCGCGCCGCGGCGTTTCATGACATGCGTGTCAAACGGCGACAGGTCGAAATCCGCTGCCGCGGACGACAGATTCCTGAACAGCAAAGACGGTGGCAACGCCGGACCGCCATGAGCCGGGAAGTTTACCGTCGCGCGCACGCCAACTCCTGTCTGGCACCAGACCTGAAAGCACATTGAGCAGGCGGCCGCGGCTTCCGCCCTTTTGTTGTGCAATGATCCTATTTTGAAAATATTGAATATTCAAGAATTGAAGTGCATATAGATGCAGCATCGATTGCAAGACATTCACTCAATTAGGTCAAGACAAAGTCTTAGCCGTGGCAAAACCGTCGAAAGAAAACACCCCGATCACCGAACACCTCGCTTATTTGCTCGCGCAAGCCAACCGGGAGATCAACCGGCAGCTCGAGCTGCGGTTGAGCAAGGAAGGCGTGCCGGTCGAGCAGTGGCGCATCCTGAAGGTGCTGTCCGATGGCAACGGCCATTCGATGGGCGAGCTTGCGGGCGCCGTGCTGCTCAACCATCCGACGCTGACCAAGATGATCGACCGCATGGTCTCCGACACGCTGGTCTATCGCGTGCAGGACCCGGGCGACCGCCGCAAGGTGCTGATGTTCATCTCCGACCGCGGCAAAGTGTTGTGCAAGAAGCTCAACTCGCTCGCGGTCGACCAGGAGGAGCACATCCTGGAGAGCTACGGTGACAAGTCGACGAGCGAGCTCAAGCGGCTGCTGGAGAGCTTGATCGACAGCTCGAATTAGACCTCGTGAATTGGAGCGTGGGGGCCCTGCGAAGCCGACACACTCATCTGCCATTCAATGCATGGAGAGAGGACCTCCATGAAAGCACGCGCGTTGGTCACGCTGGCATTGGTGGCGTTCACAGAGCTCACCAGGCCTTATTCAGTTCTCAAGGCTCGCCCTCGCGTCCAGGCGGAGAATGAGCAGGCGCCGCATAATTGCATCATCGCCAGCACGAGAGGGGATAGCGTTGGCCGTTCCATGTCGTCCAGCCCGCGGACTTGTTGCTGACCGGTTTGGCTAAATACCATTTATTGCCGTCGGCATGGTTGAAGTACACGCCGCCCTGCGTTCCGCTGCGTGGATTTGTTAACTTCACCCATCGCGAGCCATTATCCGAGAAGCTGCCTGCCCAGCGTGCTCCGGAGCTGGTGGTGCAAGTGTCGCCGTTACAGCTTGTCTGACTGTCATCAACGGCGGCCCATTTCATCCGGGCCGACCGGCCGTCTATGTTGCACGACCATGTTCCGCCCCACCATCCGCCCACTTGGCTCGCAGGGGCGGGACCGCAAGCGTAGAAACTCAGGGCAAGAACACACAAGGTGGTTGGCAGCACGCGTTTGGACATTTGTCTGGCTCCCAATTTTTGGCCCCCGTGCGATTCAATCAAAACACGGATTGAGCTCATTAGAGGTGATCCAGATCACAATGAGCAGTGGCAAAATATTGGATGGTCTACCCGAAGGCGATCTCCGAGACACGATGCCGCGCTTTGACCGTCGGCTTTCCAGGCTTCAGCTGCGCAGCCGGACGAGCGAGTGGCCGCCGACAATCTGCTGCAGCGGCACCCGGGAGTGACCAAAGGAACAGGCGCTGCAGGCCACGCGCATGGAACAGGGCGATGCTTCTCACGAGGGTGATGAACGGGCCAAGTACCTGTTCGCTCAACGTCGGGGCTGGTTGCCAGGTGGGCAAAGCGTGCTCAGCCGCGCGTGACGGAAGCCAGCCCCCCTGACAAATGTGAGCCAGCCATCCTCAATGGCGTGTGCCTACCATTCGTGATGCACCTGAAGATCAGCAGGCACCAGATGGATCGGAAGCATTTCAATCCCTCGCGAACTCGAAGGCCAATACAGCACCGCGAGTTCGCTGGGTATTGAGATCATCGATCAGGCATACCGCCCGTGGCAGTGCTTGTACTTCTTGCCTGAGCCGCACGGGCAATCCTCGTTGCGGCCGACCTTGCCCCAGCTTGCCGGGTTCTTCGGATCGCGCAACGCTGCATCGCTGGCCTGAGCGCCGAGCGTGACGCTGGCGAGCGCCATTTCGTCCTCGCCGGTGTTCGGGTCGAACTTGTGCGCCTCCATCGGCGGCAGCACGGGCGCTTCCTGCTCCGGCGGGACGATCTCGACCCGCATCAGCTGCGCCGTGACCGCCTCGCGCAAGTGAGCGCTCATCTCCTGGAAGAGATTGAAGGCTTCGGTCTTGTACTCCTGCAAGGGATCGCGCTGGCCGTAACCGCGCAGCCCGATGACCTGGCGCAGATGGTCGAGCATGATCAGATGCTCGCGCCAGAGATGGTCGAGCGTCTGAAGCAAAATGGTCTTCTCGACGTAACGCATCACGTCGGGACCCCATTGCGCCACCTTGGCCGCCATGTGCTCGTCGGCCTTGGTCTCGATGCGCGTGAGCAGCTCCTCGTCGGCGATGCCTTCTTCCTTGGCCCATTCGTCGACCGGCAGGTCGAGATCGAGCACGCGCTTCAATTCGTCCTTCAGGCCGGCGACGTCCCACTGCTCGGCATAGGCATGCTCCGGCACGTGCTTGGCGACGAGGTCGTCGATGAAGGCGTGACGCATGTCGGTGACGGTCTCGGCGACGCTCTCGTCCTTCATCAGGTCGACGCGCTGGTCGAAGATCACCTTGCGCTGGTCGTTCTGGACGTTGTCGAACTTCAGGAGGTTCTTGCGGATGTCGAAGTTGCGCGCCTCGACCTTCTGCTGCGCCTTCTCCAGCGCCTTGTTGATCCAGGGATGGATGATGGCCTCGCCCTCTTGCAGGCCGAGACGCTGGAGCATGCTGTCGAGGCGATCCGAGCCGAAGATGCGCATCAGATCGTCTTCCAGCGACAGGAAGAATTTCGAGCGGCCGGGATCGCCCTGACGGCCGGAACGGCCGCGCAGCTGATTGTCGATACGGCGGGATTCGTGGCGCTCGGAGCCCATGATGTAGAGGCCGCCGGGCTTGGTCACGGTCTTGGCGGGCTTGTTGCCCTTCGCCGGCTCGATCTCGACGATCTCTTCAGCCTTCAGCACGATGTCGCGGAAGCGCTCGACGTCGGCCTTGATCTGCTCGATCTTCCTGGCTTTCTCGGCCTCGTCCTCGATGCCCGCGGTCTCCTTCGGGATGCGCATCTCGAGCGAGCCGCCGAGCTTGATGTCGGTACCGCGACCGGCCATGTTGGTCGCGATCGTGATCGCGCCGGGCACGCCGGCTTCCGCGACGATATAGGCTTCCTGCTCGTGGAAGCGCGCATTCAGCACCGCGAACAGTTTCGCCGGCTTGCCGGCGCGCGCGGCAGCGTAGAGCTTGTCGAGCGCGTTCTCCTTGCCGAAATCGATCTGCTTGTAGCCGTTCTGCTTGAGAAACTCGGCCAGCACTTCCGACTTCTCGATCGACGCCGTGCCGACCAGCACCGGCTGGAGTCGCGAATTGGCCCGCTCGATCTCGGCGAGGATGGCCGCGTATTTTTCCTTGTGGGTGCGATAAACCTCGTCGTCCTCGTCGAGGCGGCCGATCGGCACGTTGGTCGGGATCTCAACGACTTCGAGCTTGTAGATGTCGAAGAGCTCGTCGGCTTCGGTCAACGCCGTGCCGGTCATGCCGGCGAGCTTCTCGTACATCCGGAAATAGTTCTGGAAAGTGATCGAGGCCAGGGTCTGGTTTTCCGGCTGAACCTGCACGTGCTCCTTGGCTTCCAGCGCCTGGTGCAGACCCTCGGAATAGCGGCGGCCCTGCATCATGCGTCCGGTGAACTCGTCGATGATGACGACCTCGTCGTCGCGGACGATGTAGTCCTTGTCGCGCGTGAACAGCGTGTGCGCGCGCAGCGCCTGGTTGATGTGGTGCACGACGGAGACGTTCTCGACGTCGTAGAGCGACTCGCCCTTGAGCTGGCCGGCATCGCGCAGCAGGGTCTCGATCTTCTCCATGCCGGCTTCGGTCAGCGTCACCGTGCGCTGCTTCTCGTCGACCTCGTAGTCGGTCTTGTCGAGCTTGGGCAGGAAGCCGTCGATGGTGTTGTAGAAATCGGAGCGGTCGTCGAGCGGACCGGAGATGATCAGCGGCGTGCGCGCTTCGTCGATCAGGATGGAATCGACCTCGTCGACGATGGCGAAGAAGTGCGGGCGCTGGACCATGTCCTCGAGCCGGTACTTCATGTTGTCGCGCAGATAGTCGAAGCCGTATTCGTTGTTGGTGCCGTAGGTGATGTCGCAGGCATAGGCCGCCTTGCGCTCGGCATCGTCGAGGCCGTGCACGATCACGCCGGTGGTCATGCCGAGGAAGCCGTAGATCTGGCCCATCCAGCCGGAGTCGCGGCGGGCGAGGTAGTCGTTGACGGTGACGACGTGGACGCCCTTGCCGGCGAGCGCGTTGAGGTAGACCGCGAGGGTTGCGACCAGCGTCTTGCCTTCGCCGGTCTTCATCTCGGCGATATCGCCCTCGTGCAGCACCATGCCGCCGATCAGCTGGACGTCGAAATGGCGCTGGCCGAGCGTGCGCTTGGCGGCCTCGCGCACGGTGGCGAAGGCGGGGACCAGCAGCTCGTCCAGCGTCTTGCCCTCGGCGAGCTGCTTCTTGAAGTCGGCGGTGCGGGCCTTGAGCGCCTCGTCGGAGAGTTGCGAGACCTCTCCTTCCAGCGCGTTGATCGCGTTGACGCGGGACTGATATCCCTTCACCCGCCGGTCGTTGGCGGAGCCGAAAAACTTGCGGGCGAGCGCGCCGATCATGCCTAGTTCCTGTGTTCGCGATTCAAACGCGTTGCAGCCAAGAAGTTGTCACCCGCCTGCCTATCAACTCACCGTGACGCCTGATGGCGTCAGAGCCCGGACTGCGGGGGGGTCATCCGCCATATGGGTGGGAATTGGGCAAGTCTGGGTTCAACGGCCAAAAACGCAGCAAAATAAACGCCATCGCCATGGTCGCGACCGGGCAGAGATATGGCCCGGTCAGGGCCTTGTCAACGGCGGGCGCATTGCGGCTAATTCATCATTTTGACAGACTTTTCGCGTTGCCAAGCCCCCCTGTATTGGGCGAGTGTCCGCCCCGCTCGAGCAGCCCCCTGCTTCAACATAAGGATTTTCCATGACCACCTCGTTCCCGGTAACCAAAACCGGCCTGCGCTTCGGCCTCGCCACCGCCCTCGTGGGCTGCCTTGCGCTGGCGCTGATCGCGGGTCCCGGCCGGGCCGCCGACGATCCGGTGCTGGCGAAGGTCAATGGCGCTGAAATCAAGAAGAGCGACGTCGCCATGGCCGAGGAGGAGCTCGGGCCGAGCCTCGCCCAGATGGACCCGGCGACCAAGGACGAGAACGTCCTGTCCTTCCTGATCGACATGAAAATCGTCAGCAAGGCTGCCGAGGACAAGAAGGTTGCCGATAGCGAGGAATTCAAGAAGCGCCTGGCATTCGCCCGCAACCGGCTTCTGATGGACAGCCTGCTCGCGGGTGAGGGCAAGGCCGCCACCACCCCCGACGCCATGAAGAAGGTCTATGAAGAGGCCTCCAAGCAGATCACCGGCGAGCAGGAAGTGCGCGCCCGCCACATCCTGGTCGAGACCGAGGACGAGGCCAAGGCGGTGAAGGCCGAGCTCGACAAGGGCGCCGATTTCGCCGAGCTCGCCAAGAAGAAGTCCAAGGATCCGGGTTCGGCCGACGGCGGCGATCTCGGCTTCTTCACCAAGGAGCAGATGGTGCCGGAATTCTCGACGATCGCCTTCGCGCTCGAGCCCGGCAAGATCTCCGACCCCGTCAAGTCGCAGTTCGGCTGGCACGTCATCAAGGTCGAGGAAAAGCGCAACCGCAAGGCGCCGGACTTCGAGCAGGTCAAGGCCCAGATCGAGCAGTACGTCACCCGCAAGGCCCAGGCCGACTACGTCGCCAAGCTGCGCGCCGAAGCCAAGGTCGAGCGGCTGGACCAGCCGGCGGCGGACGCCAAGCCGGCGGATGCGGCGAAGCCCTCCGACAGCAAGATGGCGCCGCCTGCAAAGAAGTAAGAATTCGCTGTCACTTCGGTGACGTGAAGAGTATCTAAGCCTTCGTGATGCCCGGCCCCCGCGCCGGGCATCTGCATATTCAGATCCCACCAAGGCGCCCCGCGATGTCCTCCTCCGTCTCCCCGCTCGCCCCGAAAACAGTTCCCGACATGCCCACCATTGCGGGCATCCGTCTCGCGACGGCCGAAGCCGGCATCCGCTACAAGAACCGAACCGACGTGTTGCTGGCGGTGATGGACAAGGGCACCGCGGTCGCCGGCGTCTTCACCAAGTCGAAATGCCCCTCCGCACCGGTGGAATGGTGCCGCGCCAAGCTGAAAGGCGGCAAGGCGCGCGCGCTGGTGGTCAATTCCGGCAACGCCAATGCCTTCACCGGCAAGACCGGCCGCGCCTCCACCGCGCTGACCGCGAAGATCGCGGCCAAGGCGGTCGGATGCAGCGAGGGCGAAATCTTCCTGGCCTCGACCGGCGTGATCGGTGAGCCGCTGGACGCGACCAAGTTCGACGGCGTGCTGGGCCGACTGGCTGAAGCCGCCGAGCCCGGCGACTACCTCGCTGCGGCCAAGGCGATCATGACCACCGACACCTTCCCGAAGGTCGCGACCGCGACCGTCAAGCTCGGCAAGGCCAAGGTCACCATCAACGGCATGGCCAAGGGCGCCGGCATGATCGCCCCCGACATGGCGACGATGCTGTCCTTCATCTTCACCGACGCACCGATCGCGCCCGCGGCCTTGCAGGCGCTGCTCAAGAGCGGCGTCGAGGACACCTTCAACGCGGTGACGATCGACGGCGACACGTCCACGTCGGACACGCTGCTGGCCTTCGCCACCGGCGCTGCCGCCGAGCACGGCGCACCGAAGATCAGCCGCGCCAGCGATCCGCGCCTGAAGGCCTTCGTCAAAGCCTTCAACCAGGTGCTCGCCAATCTTTCTGAACAAGTGGCCCGGGACGGCGAAGGCGCGCGCAAGCTGGTCGAGATCACTGTCGAGGGCGCCAAGACCAAGGCCTCCGCGCGCAAGATCGCGATGTCGATCGCCAACTCGCCGCTGGTCAAGACCGCGATCGCCGGCGAGGACGCCAATTGGGGCCGCGTCGTGATGGCAGTCGGCAAGGCCGGCGAGCCGGCCGATCGCGACAAGCTTTCGATTTCCTTCAACGGCATCCGCGTCGCCAAGAGCGGCGCGCGCGATCCGGATTATGACGAGGCGCAGGTCTCGGAAGCGATGAAGGCCCCGGAGATCGCGATCAAGGTCTCGCTCGGCCTCGGCAAGGGCCGCGACCGCGTGCTGACCTGCGACCTCACCAAGGAATATGTCGCGATCAACGGCGATTACAGGTCGTAGTTTCGCTACTCTCAGACCGTCATCCCCGCGCAATGGCGAAGCCATTGTCGCTGGAGGTGCGAGTGATGGGGCGCGAAGCGCCCCATCGGGAGCCTCGAAGGATGCACGGCCACCGCTACAGCCGCGTGGAGAGAGCCGGGCCGTCGCCCTTCGAGGGCCGCTGAAGGAACGGCCACCTCAGGGTGACGGTAAGAGAGCGCGAGAGCCGTGCTTCAAATCACCCTGAAATCCGCGCGTCCGCGACCGCTTTCTTGAACAGCGCGTTCATGGCGTCCGAGATGCCTTGCGTCGGGCTCACCTCGAAATAGAGCCCGGACGATGCGCAGCTCTGCATGTTCTGCGCGATCTCGCTATTGGGCGACGGCCCGTAGGGGCCGGTATTGAACGGAGCGACCCATTTCATGTACCAGCTGTTGGTGGGCAGCGCGAGGTACGTTGTGTACAGCACGGCAATCTTGACGCCCCGGTCCTTCATCGTCTTGCAGAGCGCAGCATTGAGCGGCGATTGGCACCGCGTGGTGCCGGAGAGCGGTTTCAGGCATCCGGTGTTGCTCTCGTCAGCGACCCCGTCAGAGACGAAGAACAGATATTTGAGCGGGCTGGACGACGTGCCGGTTCCGGGGGAGCTGATCTCGCCGTTGATCGCAGGGAATATCGCGGTGAATGCCGTGTCCTGGTCGTTATTCTCGTTCTGACCGTTCACCGACATCAGGTCGATATTACCCGCCGCCGATTTGGCGCTGGAGAGAGAGCCCGACAACGAAAACAGATTGCGCAGGCCGAGCGTGCTTGCGGAGCCGCCGAAATCGTAGATCGCCATTCTGAACTGGTTTGAATAGGTTTCAGTCGCACTCGCAGTATCCATCAACGACTGCGTTGCGGTCCGCAGCACGTCGATCCGGGTGGTCACGCCAAGCTTTTTGGCAAGGTCGTAGTAATTGTTCTTGTCCTTGAGGTCGTGGCAGGCGAAAGCGCACTTGTCCGATGTGTTGTTGACCATCGTCTGCACGTCGGTCGGCGTGGCGCCGACACCCATCGACGGCGAATTGTCCAGCAGCAGGTAGAAATCGATATAGAGCGGCATGCTGGCCGTCGCTTTCGACGTACCGGTCAGCGTCAGCGCGGTCTTGCCGATCAGGCCGAGAAACATGGTGTTCACGGTGGCGTTGAACGCGACGGTCGAGGTGACGGTCGATCCGGTTTTGACCACGGTCGGCGTGACGCTGTTGAGAGTGTAGCCGGTCTGATTGGCGCGATTGGCGTCGAAGATGTTCTGGGCGTCGGTGACGCCCACGGAGATCGAGCCATCCGACGTCATGGAGCCGGCGGCCTTGAAGGCCGGCGATGCCTTGGCGATCGAGCCGACGCTGGCAGCATCGGCCGCGGCCTGAAGCTTGGCCCGGGTCTGCGTCGCGCGCGAGTAGTCGACCGCGCAGCCGACCGCCGTGATCAACGGGACGCAGGCGAGGGCGAAGATCACCGCGATATTGCCGCGCCGGTCTTGGACGAACCGGCGGATGATGGTGGAAAGCGCAGCGCGCATGGCTTGGGCCCGAGTGGTTTATGCGTTTCCACTCTAGGAACCGTCGATTAAATATGACTTATGGGAACCTCGAAAACATGGGCCGCAATAGGGTTAATAAACCGTTGCGGATGATCTTCAGCGAGCGACATCACGTATGGCCGATCTGAAACTGACACTGGTTGTGGCTTGCGCGCTGATCGACCCCGACAAGCGCGTCCTGATCGCGCAGCGCCCCGCGGGCAAGACGCTGGCCGGCCTCTGGGAGTTTCCCGGCGGCAAGCTCGAGCCAGGCGAGCGGCCGGAGCAGAGCCTGATCCGCGAGCTGCACGAGGAGCTCGGCATCACCGTCGCCGAGCCGTGCCTGGCCCCACTGACCTTCGCGAGCTACGGCTACGAGACCTTCCACCTCCTGATGCCGCTCTATGTCTGCCGGCGCTGGGAGGGACAGGTGACGCCGCGCGAAGGCCAGACCCTGGCCTGGGTCCGTGCCAACAAGCTGCGCGACTACCCGATGCCGCCCGCAGACATTCCGCTGATCCCGCATTTGATTGATCTATTGATGTGAGATGCACTGTGCCCCGGACGCAGCGCGGCGCTCCTTCAGCGATGCGCTGCAGAGCCGGGGCCCACGCTTGCCGCGGAGCTGGGTCCCGGCTCTGCGCAGCAGCGTTTCACGCTGCAGCGCGTCCGGGACACGCATCACTCTTTCCCCGCCTTCTTCACCGCCTCCGCCAGGCTCGCTTTCGCCGATCCCGGCTTCAGCGGCTGCTGCTGGCTCGCATGCGGGGCCCAACCGGCGAGCCAGATGATGTCGAAGGTCGCACGGATGCGGCCGTCGGCATCGGCAAAGCGCTCGGTGTAGATCTCGGCCATCCGCAGCAGCGTCGCGCGCCGGCTCGGTGTTCGCCGCCGCTCGATCAGCACATTGGCAGCGCCCATGCGCCGGAGATCCTGCATCAGCGCGAATGCGTTGGAATAGCGCACCACGACGCGGTCGACGTCGGTCACCGGCAGCGCAAAGCCCGCGCGCTGCAACAGCGCGCCGATGTCGCGCAGGTCAGCAAATGGCGCGACGCGCGGCGAAACGCCGCCCTCGCATTCGGCTTCCGCGGCGGCAAAGGCCTGGCGCAGCTCGGTCAGGCTGTCGCCGCCGATCATCGCCGCGAGCAGCAGGCCGTCGGGCTTGAGCGCGCGGCGGATTTGCGCGAGCACGCCCGGCAGATCGTTGACGAATTGCAGCGCCAGCGCGGAGACGACGAGATCGAGGCTTTCGGGCGCGAAGGGCAGCGTCTCTGAACCCGCAGCATCGAGCGCGATCCGCTGGAGGGAAGGCAGGCGCGTGCGCAACGCCGCCAGCCCCTCACCAGGCGTCCAGAGATCGACCGCCGCGTGAAACTCCCGCATCACCGCAGCCAACCGGTCGGACATGTCCTCGGCGACGCGATCAAGCAGGAAGGTCACCTCGCCCTGTGTCTGCGCACGCCGCTGCCGCGATTGCAGCAAAGCGCGATCGAACAGAGCGGGCGGGGTTTGCGGGGACTGAACCATGCCGCTGGTTACGCCGATCATGCTGGTTCTGGCAATCGCTCCCGTGTCCCGGACGCGCCGCAGCGCTCTTGCGCTGCTGCGCAGAGCCGGGACCCAGACACCAACACCGGACGATGCCGTGAGATGGGCCCCGGCTCTGCAGCGCACCGCACCGGACGATGCTTCGCATCGCCGGGGGCGCTGCACTGCGTCCGGGGCACGAGAGCGTGGCTTGAGCCCGGAGCCTCAGAACGCTAGCCTTCCCGCATGGACGCCGACGCCGCCCCCACCCGTTCCATCGCCGCCCCCTTCCGGGCGGCGTGGACGGCCGGCCGCCACGCGCTGTCGCGCGCGGCACGGCTCGCGCTCGACATCGCGCTGCCGACGCAGTGCGTGTCCTGCCGCGAACCGGTCGATGGCGAGGGCGTTTGCGCTTCGTGCTGGGCGCGGCTGTCATTCATCGAACGTCCCTACTGCCCGCGGCTCGGCATTCCCTTCGTCTATGATCCCGGCCCCGACATGCTGTCGATGGAGGCGATCGCGAGCCCGCCGGCCTACCAGCGCGCCCGCGCGGCCGTGCGCTATGACGACGTCGCGCGCACGCTGGTGCATGCGTTGAAATACCAGGACCGCACCGATTTGGCGCCCGCCATGGGCCGCTGGATGGCGCGCGCGGGCGGCGAGCTGCTGGCCGGGGCCGACATGCTGGTGCCGGTGCCCCTGCATTGGCGGCGGGCCTGGCGCCGCCGCTACAACCAGTCCGGGGCCCTGGCGCAGATCATCGGGCGGCAGAGCGGTGTCAGGGCGAGGGCTGCGGTGCTGCGCCGGGTGCGCGCCACCGAGCAGCAGATCGGCCTGTCGCGGGCCCAGCGCGCCACCAATGTGCAGGGCGCGTTCCAGGTATCTCCCGACCGTCAGGCCGAAATCCAGGGCCGCCGCATTGTCCTGATCGACGACGTCCTGACGTCGGGGGCGACGCTGGATGCCTGCGCGCGGGTCCTGCTCCGGGCCAAGGCCGCCCAGGTCGACGTGCTGGTCTTCGCCCGGGTTGTCGAGAGCGGCCCCCGTCCCATATAATTCAATGACTTCATGAGATGAGAGCGCCGGACGCCATGACTGCTGCTGTCGAGATCTACACCAGGCCGGGCTGCGGCTATTGTTCCGCGGCGAGGTCCCTGCTGACCCGCAAGAAGGCGACCTTTACTGAATTCGACGTCGCCAAGAACCCCTCCTGGCGGGACGAGATGTACGACCGCGCCGGCGAAGGCTCGACCTTCCCGCAGATCTGGATCGGCGGAACCCATGTCGGCGGCTGCGACGATCTCTACGCCCTCGATCGCGAAGGCAAGCTCGACGGCATGCTGGACAGCGTGAAGGCGGTGTCATGAGCGAGAACCGCACCTTCACGGCCGCCATGGTGCAGATGCGCACCGGCCTGATGCCCGGGCCCAGCCTCGAACAGGCCACGAAGCTGATCCGGCAGGCTGCGGCGGGCGGCGCCGACTACGTGCAGACGCCCGAAGTCAGCAACATGATGCAACTGAACCGCAAGGCGCTGTTCGAGCATCTGCAGAGCGAGGAGGACGACACTTCGCTGAAGGCCTACCGGGCGCTCGCGGCGGAACTGAAGATCCATCTCCATGTCGGCTCGCTGGCGCTGCGCTTCTCAGCCGAAAAGGCGGTCAACCGCTCCTTCCTGATCGGGCCCGAGGGCAATGTGCTCGCGAGCTACGACAAGATCCACATGTTCGATATCGAGCTGCCGGACGGCGAGAGCTATCGCGAATCCGCCAATTACCAGCCGGGCGAGACCGCGGTGATCTCCGACCTGCCGTGGGGCCGGGTGGGCTTGACGATCTGCTACGATTTGCGCTTTCCCGCGCTTTACCGCGCCCTCGCCGAGAGCGGTGCATACTTCATCACCGTGCCCTCGGCCTTCACCCGCAAGACTGGCGAAGCGCACTGGCACGTGCTGCTGCGCGCGCGCGCGATCGAGACCGGCTGCTTCATCTTCGCAGCTGCCCAGGCAGGCACCCACGAGAACAAGCGCGAGACCTATGGCCATTCGCTGATCGTCGATCCCTGGGGCGAGATTCTCGCCGAGGGCGATGTCGAGCCCGGCATCATCATGGCCAGGATCGACCCGGCCAAGGTCGAGACTGCCCGCCGCGCGATTCCCTCGCTCCAGCACGGCCGCCGCTTCGGCGTGTCCGATCCCAAGGCTGGGCCGGATCATTTGCACCTCGTGCGGGGATCGGCATGATCCGCTACGCGCTTCGCTGCGACCGCGACCACGGCTTCGAGAGCTGGTTCCAGAGCTCGTCGGCCTATGATTCGCAGGTCAAGCGCAAGCTCGTGACCTGCCCGATCTGCGGCTCCGCCAAGGTCGACAAGGCGATCATGGCCCCGCGCATCGTCGGCAAGAAGGGCCGTGGGCGCGCGGCGCCACCGCCGGAACCGGCGGCTGCCCCCACGCCCGAGGCAACACCATCAGGACCGACCTCGCTGATGCTGGCGCAGGAGAAAGAGCTGCGCACCAAGCTGAAGGAGCTGCGCGATCACATCGTGAAGAACGCCGACAATGTCGGCGAGCGCTTCGCCAATGAAGCCCGCGCGATGCACTACGGCGACAAGGAGCACCGTCCGATCTACGGCGAGGCCTCGCCGGAGGAGGCGAAGTCGCTGATCGATGAGGGCATCGAGGTGTCGCCGCTGCCGACATTGCCGGAAGACCGGAATTAGGCCCCCACCAGCACCGCCACACCGATGATGATCAGCGCGATACCTGCAAGCTCGCGCGGCGCGATCGGCTGCTTGAACGAATAATACGCCACCGCTTGCGCGAACAGCACCTCGATCAGAGCGAGCGTGCGGACATTGGCGGCGGCCGTCAGCGCGAACGCCAGGAACCAGAATTGTGACGCGAAGGCGCCCATGAAGCCGGCCAGCATCGACGGCTTCCACAGGCCGAGGATCGCCTGCAGCACCTTTGGCGCGCGCCAGAGCAGATAGATCGTCAGCACCAGCGTCTGCACGAACAGGCCGAGCACCAGCGTGAACGAGGCCGAGGTCACGAATGAGACGCCGGGAACGTTGATGATCGCACCGCGAAAGCCAACCGCAGACAGCGCGAACGCGGCAGCCGCAACGAGGCCGGTGATGGTCGGCTTCAATTCGGCAAAACTCTTCTCGCCGCCGGGCCTGAGCGCGGTGATGACGACGCCGACGGTCGCGATCACGATCGCCAGCACCTTCAGCCAGGTCAGGTGATCGCCGAGGAAGACGAAACCGAAGATCGCGGTCTGGATCGCCTCGGTCTTCAGGTACGCCGTCGTCACCACGAAGGAGCGATCGTTCATGGCGAGCAGCATCAGGCCGGTGGCGACGATCTGGCTGAGCGCGCCGAGCAAGAGCCACGGCCAGAACACGGTCGGCGGCATGCCCAGACGATCGCCGGTGGCGACCAGCACCACGCCGAGGAACAGCACCGAAAACGGGAAGCCGAACAGGAAGCGGATATTGGTCGCGCCCCAGGTCCCCAGCGGCTTCGTCAACGACCGCTGCATCGCATTGCGCGCGACTTGGCCGAGCGCAGCAACGAGGGTGAAGGGAATCCAGAGGCTGGCGATGGTGAGCATGGGGTGGGCGGGCATTAGCGGGAAATAACTGCGGCCAACCTGCAAGTTGAGGCCAGCGCGGTCAACCACACGGACGTCATGGGAGCGATGCTCTCGCCACAAACTCGGTGTCGTCCCTGCGCACGCAGGGACCCATAACCCCAGGGAGCAGTTTTGCGACGACTGCCAGCCCGCGCATCCAACACCGCGCCCCACCGACAGATCACGCGGTATGGGTCCCTGCGTTCGCAGGGACGACAGCATTTTCTGGGCCGCGTCACACCGTCAAACCAACAGATCACTTGGATCCCGCCACTCGGGATTATCGCGCTCGATCAGCTCGATCTTCCAGTCGCGCTTCCAGCGCTTGAGCTGTTTTTCGCGGGCAATTCCGCTCGCTCGAAGGATTCGGTGTAGACGAGGCGGTGCACGCCATAGCGCTTGACGAACTCCGAGCCCTTGCCGGCGCGGTGCTGCTCCAGGCGTTTCTGGAGAGAGTTGGTTACGCCGATGTAGAGCGTCCCATGATGGCGGCTGGCGAGGATGTAGACGTAGTACATGCTCGGGGCGCCTGATTGGGCTAACTAGACGGGCCTGTGGTTATGGGTCCCTGCGTTCGCAGGGACGACATCGGCAGAGGAGTCGCAACTCGCATCACACTCACACCATCCCTTCCGCCACCACCATGTAGTTCACGTCCATGTCCGACGAGAGCGTCCATTTGTCAGCGAAGGGGCTGTAGACCACGCCGGTCTGCTCGGTGATGACGAGGCGATTGTCGAGCAGGTATTTTGTCAGCTCGTCGGGGGTGACGAACTTGTTCCATTCGTGGGTGCCGCGCGGCAGCCAGCGCAGGACGTATTCGGCGCCGACGATGGCGAGCGCGAAGCTCTTCCAGTTGCGGTTCAGCGTCGAGACCACCATGAGGCCGTTCGGCTTCAGCATCGCGGCGCAGCGCTTCAGGAAGACGCCGACATCGACGACGTGCTCGACCACTTCCATCGCCAGCACGATATCGAAGCGCTCGCGCGGGTCGATCTCCTCCACCGTGGTACAGCGGTAGTCGATCGCAAGATGGCCCTTGTCGGCGTGCAGCTTGGCCGCGGCGATGTTGCTCTGGGAAGGGTCGACGCCGATGACCTGCGCTCCCAGCCGCGACAGCGGCTCGCACAACAGGCCGGCGCCGCAGCCGATGTCGAGCACGCGCAGGCCGCCGAGGCAGTTGAGGCTGCGCACGTTGCGCTCGAACTTGCGGCAGGCGGCGTCGCGGATGTAGCCGAGCCGCAGCGGGTTGATCCGGTGCAGCGGCGCCATCTTGCCGTTGGGGTCCCACCACTCCGCCGAGAGCTTCGAGAATTTTGCGATCTCGGCGGCGTCGACGGTCGAGCCCGGCTGCGGGCTGGCGGAGAGAGAAGTATTTTGCTGCATGCTCATGGTTACGCGCGGTCCTACCGCGTGGTGATCGAACTACGGAAGGCGAGCGGCGAGGCGATGGTCTTGATCGTCTCGATCCCCTCGCCGACGCCGCGAATCGTCACGTCGCCGTAGTTGAGAATACGTCCAAGGATGGTCTGATCGACATCGACGCTCTCGACCTTGTCGAGCGCCATCTCGAAGGTGCGGCGCTTGATGAAGCCGGTCTTGTGCACGACCCTGAGATTGGTGACGTCGGTCTCGGTGGTGAAGCGGTGGAACCAGCCCTTGAGGGTCCAATACACGGCCGCCAGCGCCGCGACACTTGCGGCTCCCAGGCAAAGCAAAACGAGCCAGTCGACGGCCGCCTGCCGCGACAGGATCAGCAGGCCCAAAGCCGCGATCCAGGCCAAAATCGCCGGAAAATAGAAGATCCAATGCGCATTGGTCGAATACAGCACCCGCTCCCCGGGCTGCAGGATTTCGTCAATATAGCGCGCCATAACCTCTGATAACCCATTGCCCGGATTGGCCGCAGCAGGAACCCGCTTGCCCCCGGCCCCGCCCCTCTGTATACGCGCGGTCGGGCCTGCGGCATCGCCTCGCGCGGGTCACCATACTTATCCTTATGAGGGAATGCACGCGTCGTCATGAGCCGCCTCGTGATGAAATTCGGCGGCACATCCGTCGCCAACATCGAACGTATCCGCAACGTCGCACGCCATGTGAAGCGTGAGGTCGACGCCGGCCACGAAGTGGCCGTGGTCGTCTCGGCGATGTCCGGCAAAACCAACGAGCTGGTGGCCTGGTGCACCGAGGCCTCGCCGATGCACGACGCGCGCGAATACGACGCCGTCGTCGCCTCCGGCGAACAGGTGACATCCGGCCTGCTTGCCATCGTGCTTCAGGGCATGGGCATCCAGGCCCGCTCCTGGCAGGGCTGGCAGATCCCGATCAAGACCAGCGACGCCCACGCCTCGGCCCGGATCGAGGACATCGACGGCAGCGAGATCATCAGCCGTTTCAAGGATCGCAAGGAAGTCGCGGTCATCGCCGGCTTCCAGGGCATCGACCCGAAGACCAACCGCATCACCACGCTCGGCCGCGGCGGCTCCGACACCTCGGCCGTGGCGATCGCCGCCGCCGTCAAGGCCGACCGCTGCGACATCTACACCGACGTCGACGGCGTCTACACAACCGACCCGCGAATCGTGCCGAAGGCCAAGAGGCTCGACAAGATCGCATTCGAAGACATGCTGGAACTGGCCTCCCAGGGCGCGAAAGTGCTCCAGGTCCGCTCGGTGGAACTCGGCATGGTCCACAACATGCCGATCTTCGTCCGCTCGAGCTTCGACAAGCCCGAGGATATCGACCCGCATGCCAACCAGCCGCCCGGCACGCTGATCTGCAGCGAGGAGGAGATCATGGAAAGCCACGTCGTCACTGGTATCGCCTTCTCCAAGGACGAGGCCCAGATCTCGGTGCGCCAGATCGAGGACAAGCCGGGCGTTGCGGCCTCGATCTTCGGCCCGCTGGCAGAAGCCAACATCAACGTCGACATGATCGTGCAGAACGTCTCCGAGGACGGCAAGACGACCGACCTCACCTTCACGGTGCCGGCGGCCGACTATACCCGCGCCAAGGACACGATTACCGCCGCCAAGGGCAAGATCGGCTACGCGCGGCTCGATACCGCCACCGACGTCGCCAAGATCTCGGTGATCGGCAGCGGCATGCGCAGCCATGCCGGCGTCGCCGCCCAGGCGTTCTCGGCCCTCGCCGGACGGAATATCAACATCCGGGCCATTACAACCTCCGAGATCAAATTCTCGGTTTTGATCGATACCGCCTATACCGAGCTCGCGGTGCGCACCCTGCACACGCTCTACGGTCTCGATCAGGCCTGAAACGCGACCATCGTCGCGCTTCAGGTTGTTGTTTGAGCATGGTCTTTCCGGAAAACCGTTTCGCACTTTCCGGACCATGCCTGGACTAATTTTCTCTTAGCGGTCGCAGCAAACGCGAAGGTGTACACACCTTCGCGTTTGGCAGGCGTTTTGCTTGGCAAAACAAGCCTCAATTCGCTATACGGCGAACAGGGTGGGCTGCCGCAGACTGTGTCCCAGTTAGGCGGCGCTGATTCGGTGCAAGCGCTAAATCTCCAGTGGATTTTGGGCTTGTGCCGGCGCCGGACAAACAAATTGGTTGTTTTTCTGGAATTTTAGGCCAGCCGCCGGCCGATACGGCCGGGCCGGGCACACGGAGGAGATTGACGGGACATGCGGAGCGCGTCGGGAGGTCCCCGCGTCTTGTTGAGACGGCTCCGCGAAACCATGGCGGAACAGGTCTCGGCCCAGGAGCGGCTGGACAAGATCGTGGTGCTGATCGCCGCCAACATGGTGGCCGAGGTGTGCTCGGTCTATGTGCTGCGCATCGACAACACGCTGGAGCTCTACGCCACCGAAGGCCTCAACCGCGAGGCCGTGCATCACACCGTGCTGAGCGCCCATGAGGGCCTGGTCGGCCTCGTCGCCAGCGAGGCGACGCCGCTCAACCTGAGCGATGCGCAAACCCACCCGGCCTTCTCGTTCCGCCCGGAGACCGGCGAAGAAATCTACCACTCCTTCCTCGGCGTGCCGATCCTGCGGGCCGGCAACACGCTTGGCGTGCTGGTGGTGCAGAACCGCGCCAAGCGCAACTATGTCGAGGAGGAGCTCGAGGCGCTGCAGACCACCGCGATGGTGCTGGCCGAGCTGATCGCCTCCGGCGAGCTGTCCGCGCTGGCCCAGCCGGGGCTGGAGCCTGCCGCGCGCCATTCCGCGCAGAAGGTCGGCGCGATCCTGTCGGAGGGCATCGCGCTCGGCCATGTCGTGCTGCACGAGCCGCGCGTCGTCATCAAGGACTACATCGCCGAGGACCTGCCCAAGGAAATCAAGCGGCTCGACACCGCGCTGGCCAAGCTCCGCGCCGATCTCGACCGCATGCTGGAGCGCGGCGACGTCGCCGAGGGCGGCGAGCATCGCGAGGTGCTGGAAGCCTATCGCATGTTCGCCAACGACCAGGGCTGGTCGCACAAGCTGCACGAGGCGGTCGCCACCGGCCTCACAGCGGAAGCCGCCGTCGAGCGCGTGCAGTCCGACACCCGCGCGCGCATGCTGCGCTCGACCGACCCCTATCTGCGCGACCGGCTGCACGATCTCGAGGATCTCGGCTACCGCCTGATGCGGCAGCTGGTCGGCCAGGACCACGCACCCTCGCGCGAGCAGCTGCCCGACAACGCCATCGTCATCGCCCGCGCGATGGGCCCGGCGGCGCTGCTCGACTACGACCGCAAGCGCCTGCGCGGCATCGTGCTGGAGGAAGGCACCGCCAACTCCCACGTCTCGATCGTGGCGCGCGCGCTCGGCATCCCCGCGGTCGGTGAGGTGCCGAACGCGCCCGGCATTGCCGATCCCGGCGATGCCATCATCGTCGACGGCACCTCCGGTTCGATCTATGTGCGCCCCTCGCAGGAAGTCGAGGCGGCCTTCGCCGAGCGCGTGCGCTTCCGCGCCCGCCGCCAGGCGCAATATCTGGCGCTGCGCGACCTGCCCTGCGTCACCAGGGACGGCCAGAAGGTCGAGCTGATGATCAACGCGGGCCTTGCCATCGACCTGCCGCATATCGAGGACACCGGCAGCGCCGGCATTGGCCTGTTTCGCACCGAGCTGCAATTCATGGTCGGCCAGAGCCTGCCGCGCACCAGCGACCAGCTGGCGCTGTATCGCACCGTGCTGGATGCGGCCGGCACCAAGCCCGTCACCTTCCGCACCCTCGACATCGGCGGCGACAAGGCGCTGCCCTATATGGAAGCCGTGATCGAGGAAAATCCCGCGCTCGGCTGGCGCGCGATCCGGCTCGGGCTCGATCGTCCCGGCCTGCTGCGCGGCCAGATCCGCGCGCTGCTGCGCGCCGGTGGCGGCCGCGCGCTGCGCATCATGTTCCCGATGATCTCGGAGGTCGCCGAATTCGATTCGGCGAAGGCGCTGGTCGAACGCGAGCTCACTTATCTGCGCCAGCACGGCCACACGCTGCCGGAGCGTATCGACATCGGCACCATGGTCGAGGTCCCCGCTTTGCTCTATCAGCTCGACGAGCTCTTGAAGAAGGTCGACTTCATCTCGGTCGGTTCCAACGATCTGTTCCAGTTCCTGTTCGCGGTCGACCGCGGCAATGCCAAGGTCTCCGAGCGCTTCGACACCATGTCGGCGCCGATCCTGCGCGCGCTGCGCGAGATCGCACGCAAGTCACAGGCGGCGAAGAAGTCGCTCTCGCTTTGCGGCGAGATGGCGTCCAAGCCACTTGGCGCGCTGGCGCTGATTGCGCTGGGCTACCGCTCGTTGTCGCTTTCGGCAACCGCGCTCGGTCCGGTCAAGGCCATGGTCATCGATCTCGATGCAAAGAAGGCCGAAGCCGTGCTCGGTCCGCTCCTCGACGCGCCGGCGGGCAGCGTCTCGATCCGGCAGAAACTGACGGAATTCGCCGAGGCCGAAGGCCTGGCGTTGTAGCGGGCCTGTCGCCGCTCCCTGCCGCCTCGCCTCCTTCCGCCATTTGAGACTGAACCGATGTCGTCACTCCCCGAAGCCAAACTGGACGTGCTCCTTGCACATCATGCCTCTCTCGAGGCCGAATCGTTGGGACAGCTCGCCTCCGAGCGCTACGTGCAGATCACGCGCGAGCTCGCCGAGATCACCCCGCTGATCGAAGCGGTGAAGGCATATCGGTCTGCCGTCAAAGAACTCGCCGACACCGAGGCGCTGATCGCCGATCCCGCGACCGATGCCGAGATGCGCGGCATGGCGGAAGCCGAGCGCGACGAGCTCGCGCCGAAAATCGAGGAGCTGGTCCAGAAGATCCGCGTCGCGCTGCTGCCCAAGGACGCCATGGACGACCGCAACGTGGTGCTGGAAATCCGCGCCGGAACCGGCGGCGACGAGGCTTCGCTGTTTGCCGGCGACCTGTTCCGGATGTACGAGCGCTTCGCTGCCTTGCAGGGCTGGAAGGTCGAGGTGATCTCGGCCAGCGAAGGCACCGTCGGCGGCTACAAGGAAATCATCGCGGAGGTGCAGGGCCGCGGCGCGTTCTCCAAGCTGAAGTTCGAGTCCGGCGTGCATCGCGTGCAGCGCGTGCCGGACACCGAGACGCAGGGGCGCATCCACACTTCGGCCGCGACGGTGGCCGTGCTGCCGGAGGTCGAGGACGTCGACGTCGACATCAAGAACGACGATTTGCGCATCGAGACCATGCGCGCGCAAGGCGCCGGCGGCCAGCACGTCAACAAGACCGAATCGGCGATCCGCATCACCCACATCCCGACCGGCATCGTGGTGATGATGCAGGACAGCCGCTCGCAGCACAAGAATCGCGCCTCCGCCATGAACATCCTGCGCTCGCGCATCTACGACGCCGAACGCCAGCGCGTCGATGCGGCACGGTCGGCCGAGCGCAAGGAGAAGGTCGGCTCAGGCGACCGCTCCGAGCGCATCCGCACCTACAATTTTCCGCAAGGCCGCGTCACCGACCACCGCATCAACCTGACGCTCTACAAGCTGCCGCAGGTGATCGCGGGCGAAGCGCTCGGCGAGTTGACCGACGCGCTGACCACCGAACACCAGGCCGCGCAGCTCGCCGCACAAGGCGCGGCAGCCTGATCCCTGCTCAGCGCACCTTTGCCAGGAACGATCGCAGGATCTTGCCCAATGCGGGTGCAGCGGCGCTCAGCTCGTCCAGGTGAATGCGCGAAAGCGAGCGAAGCTTCTGCTCGCCCTTGGCCGTCAGCTTGACCAGGACGCGCCTTGCATCCTCGGGATCGGCCTCCCGGCCGATCAGCTTCAACTTCGCCATGCGGTCCACCAGCTCCACCGCCGTATGGTGCCGGATCAGGAGGAAGCCGGCGATGTCGCCGACGCTGGCGCCGTTGGGGTCGGCCAGTCCCTTGATCGCCAGCAGCGCCTGGTGCTGCTGCGGCGTCAATCCGGCGTTCTGGGCCGCCGCTTCGCTGAAGGCGAGGAAGGTGCGCAGCTGGTAGCGGAATTGGGCGAGCGCGGCGTAGTCGGCCTCGCGCATCGCGCCGCCCCTCGAGGGCGCAGCACGCGCCGTGCGTCCAGTCTTCCGCTTCGAGTCAGCCATTCCGTGCCTTTCGACCTCCGCCCGCCAGCGGAGCGGGCGCTGCCGAGACTAGCAAGGAAGGCGGGGCGGAACCACCGATGGGCCTCGCAGATGCACAAATATAGCGGGCTTTGCAGCCCTCCTATTCGAAGTTGGAGAGCAGGATCTTCACCAGGATGACCTGAAACGCGATCGGAATACGAACGCTCTTCCGCCTGATCGAGCGCTGGAGCGCACTGGCGATCTCGGCGCTGGTCAAGGCGCCTTCGGATGCATTCGTGATCAACTCGCCCCACATCTGCGACAGCGAGCCGCCGGGCGGGATCACCGGCTTGATGGTCACGCCGCAGCCCTGCGCCCAGTCCACGATCTCCCGCATGGTGTGAGGACCGCAATTGCGCGTCGTCGCAAGCCGCTCCGCCGTCAGTGCGAGCAGCAGCTCGCGCGAGGGCGACCAGGTCCCCTTCGGCGGCTGCTCGCCGGTGAGCTCGACCGCGAGCTCCTTCAGGACATTCTGGGCCCGCACGCTCAGTCTCTGCATCGGCACCGGCGTGCGCTTGGCCTGAACGGAGCCGATGGCCGGCCCCCGCTGCCCGGCGGACCGGCCGCGCGACTCCGGCATGCGCGAGGCATCGCCGGACTGCGGCGATGCGCGCTGGTCGCTTCCCTCCCCGGCAGGCCACGCCGCCTCCTGCCGCTCCGCCTCTTGCGGCCAGGACCGTCGCTTCCGGGTACCCGCTACTGTCGTCTGCCGCGGCATCTCTCTCGCCGAACCCGCCAATCTCGTACTCACAAAGACTAATATATATCGTGATCCGATATGTTTTCACGCGATAATTCTCGTCGTTCGACCAAAGGCGAAATTGACAGATGGTGCTCACGAGCAATGTTTAGGTCCAGGAGCTACACGCGGATGTGACGTGCCCGGTGCAGGCAGGCCTTTCGAGGCCGGTTGCCGCCGGACAGGTCGTGTTTTGCCTGCAAACAAGAACGATATCCGGAGGAAACGATCATGACCGACCATCTCATTCGCCGTGGCCTCTCGCGCCGCGGCCTGCTCCAGACCACGGCAGGCCTCATCGGCGGCTCGGTGCTGCCTGCGATGCCGGCCTTCGCCGAGGACAAGCCGGGCGTCGGCTCCTATCCCGCGGGCGTTTCGGGCTCCACCGCCTTCATCGGCATCTCGGTGCCGCGCACCGGCACCTATGCCGTGCAGGGCGAGGACGAGCTCAAGGGCTATCAGCTCGCGATCGAGCACATCAACAGCGGTCACGACCTGATCAAGAAGATCTCGCCGAAGACCAGCAAGGGCGTGCTCGGCAAGGAGCTTAAATTCGGCGTCGCGGATTCCGCGGCCAAGCCGAACGAGGCGGTGCAGGCGCAGCAGCGCTTCATCAGCGAGAACAAGGCGATCATGATCACCGGCGGCACCTCGAGCGCCGTTGCGGTCGCGCTGAACAAGCTCGCCCAGCGCGAGAAGGTGATCTTCGTCTGCGGCATCTCCGGCTCGAACGACACCACCGGCAAGGACTGCGTCCGCTACGGCTTCCGCCAGAACTTCTTCGGCCAGACCGCCGCGGCGGCGATCGGCCCCGTCATGGTCAAGGAGTTCGGCAAGGGCAAGAAGGCTGCGTATCTCACGCCTGATTACACCTACGGTCACACCGTCACCAAGTCGATGCAGGACTTCCTTGCGACCGCCGGCTGGACCACCGTCACCAACCAGGTCGCGCCGCTCGGCGCGCCCGACTATTCCTCGTATCTGCTGAACGTCGCGAATTCCGGCGCCGACGTGCTGATCAACGTCAACTGGGGCCACGACGCGGTGCTGTCGACCCAGCAGGCCAAGCAGTTCGGCGTGCTCGACAAGATGAAGCTGGTCGTCCCCTACCAGGTGCCCTTCATCGCGCGCGAGACCGGCGGGCTGATGCAGGGCGTCTACGCCGCGACCGACTATTGGTGGACGCTCGAGGACAAGTTTCCGCTCGCCAAGATGTTCAACGAGGCCTTCGAGAAGAAGTACGGCTACAAGCCGGAATGGGGCGCGGAGAACGCCTATGTCAGCTTCGCGCACTGGGCCCGCATGTGCGAGCAGGCCGGCAGCTTCAACCCGCCCGACGTGATCAAGGCCTATGAGAAGGGCGAGACGCTGCCGTCCATGGTCGGCGACGTGCATTACCGCCCCGAGGACCATCAGTGCGTCCGCCCCGTGATCATCGTCAAGGGCAAGCAGCAGAAGGACATGAAGACCAAGGAAGACTGGTACGATGTGGTCGAGATCGTGCCCGGCGAAGGCTTGATGCAGAAGCCGGACGCCTTTGGCTGCCATCCCGGCGACTACAGCTGAGCTCGCGCTAACCCCCTGTGACGCCGGAGGTCGCTTCCGGCTCCTGCGGCGTCACCCTTTTTTTGCGCACCGCCGGAACGCGCCACAACCGTGACCATTGCATGATTAGTTGGCCCAACCTCGTCTCGCAGCTCTTCAACGGGCTCGCGCTCGGCGCGCTGCTCGCGCTGATCAGCTCCGGCCTGACCATTATCTACGGCACGCTCGGCGTGCTCAACCTCGCGCATGGCGCGATGTTCATGATCGGCGGCTATGCCGGCTTCGTCGCCTACCAGTACACCGAATCGTTCATCCTCGCGGTGATCGCCGGCTCGCTGTTCGTGATGCTGCTCGGCGTTGCGATGGAACGCGTCATCATTCGCCATTTCTATCATCGGCCGCACGAGGACCAGTTGCTCGTGACCTTCGGGCTCGGCATCTGCTTCGTCGAGATCATCCGGCTGATCTTCTCCAGCCAGTCGCAGCTGGTGCCGCCGCCGGCGATATTCCAGGGCATCACCAATCTCGGCTTCATGTTCTATCCGACCTATCGCCTCGCGGTGGTCGGCATCGTCGCGATCGCACTCGGCGCGCTGTTCATCATCCTCTACCGGACCCGTCTCGGCATGATCGTGCGGGCCGGCATCGAGGATTCCGTGATGGTGGATTCGCTCGGCATCAATGTCTACCGGGTCTTCATGGTGGTGTTCGGCATCGGCGCGATGGCCGCCGGCTTTGCCGGCATCGTCAACGCGCCGGTGGTGTCGCTGACGCCGGGCATCGGTGACGACATCCTGGTCCAGACCTTCGTGGTGGTGGTGATCGGCGGCGTCGGCTCGTTTCCAGGCGCGATCCTGGGCGGCCTGATCGCCGGCGAGATCATCAGCGTCACCTCCATGTTCAACCCCGGCTACGCCTATGTGATGCTGTTTGCGGCGATGACGCTCGTGCTCGTGGTGCGACCGCATGGCCTGCTCGGCGTCCAGGGCCGCGAGTAAGTGATCTCCTGATGCTCAAGCAACGCCCCTTCCTGATCGAGACGCTGACGGCCATCGGCCTGATCGTGGCTCCCTTCGTGCTGCCCCATCTCGGCTTCGCGCCCAACACCGTGAACCGGATCCTGGTCTGGGGCCTGTTCGGCCTCGGCTTCGACATCCTGTTCGGCTTCACGGGCCTGTTGTCGTTCGGCCAGTCCGCCTTCTACGGCACCGGCGGCTTCGTCGCCGCCTACCTCCTGACCCGCGCCGGCTTCGGCAACGTGCTGGGCGCGCTGATCATCGGCATGATCGCGGCGGCTGCGACCGGCTATCTGATCGGCCTGATCGCGCTCCGCCGCACCGGCATCTACTTCGCCATGATCACCGTGGCGATCGCAGAGGTGTTCTTCTTTGTCGAGTTCAATCCGCTCTCCGACTTCACCGGCGGCGAGAACGGCCTGCCGGGCGTGCCAACGCCGAGCTTCAATCTCGGCTTCACCACCGTCCACTTCACCAATGGCTGGTCGCTCTACCAGTTCATCGCGCTGTGCTATTTCATCGGCGTCATCATCGCGCTGAGGATCGTGCGCTCGCCGGTCGGCGCCGTCCTCAGCGCAATCCGCGACAATCCGCTGCGCGCCACCGCGGTCGGCCACAACATCCACGGCTACAAATTGACTGCTTTCGTGATCGCAGCCGCCTACGCCGGTTTCGCCGGCGGCCTGCTCGGCGTGCTCCAGGCCTTCATGCCGCCGGACGCCTTCACTTTCGACACGTCCGGCCAGCTGGTGATGCAGACCGCCATTGGCGGTCGAGGCACGCTGTTCGGGCCGCTGGTCGGCGCGACCGTCTGGCTCTTCCTCCAGGATTTCCTCCAGTCCGCGCTGGGCCTGGGTGCCGCCTGGAAGCTGGTGCTCGGCGTCGTGTTCGTGCTGCTGGTCTGCTTCCTGCGCGGCGGTATCATCGGCGGTCTTGCGGACCTTTATCGCCTTCTCTCCGGCAGGCGTAAGCGGAGCGATATGGAGGCCGAGCCGGACACTGAGACGACACTGCACCTTGCGCCCGCGCCGATGCAGGCCAAGGAGGTCGCGCACCCCGCCTATTCCGGGCCGATCCTGAAAGCCACCGGTCTCACCAAGCGCTATGGCGGCCTCGTCGCCAACAGCGACATCGATTTCAGCGTCAATCAAGGCGAGCTGCGCGGCATCATCGGCCCCAACGGCGCCGGCAAGTCGACCTTCTTCAAGATGCTGACCTGCGAGATCGCGCCGACATCGGGCCAGATCGTGTTCGAGGGACGCGACATCACGGGATTGAAGGTCACCGAGGTGTGCCAGCTCGGGCTCACCAAGAGCTACCAGGTCAACCAGCTCTTCACCGGGCTGACGGTACGGCAGAACCTGACGATTGCCGCGCTCGCCGAGCTGCGCGGCAAGTTCCGCCTCGATCTCTTCCGCAAGCTCTCCAGCGTCAAGGGCCTGGCGGAGCAGGTGGAGCATACGCTCGCTTTGGTCAATCTGACCCGCCGCGCCGACACGCCGGTCGCCGAACTCGCTTATGGCGAGAAGCGCCGGCTCGAGATCGGGCTCGCGCTGGCGACCTCGCCACGCCTGCTGCTGCTCGACGAGCCGCTCGCGGGCATGAGCCCGCGCGAGCGGGTCGAGACCGTCAAGCTGCTCAAATCGATCGCGCGCGGCCGCACCACGATCATCATCGACCACGACATGGATTCGCTGTTCGAGCTGGTCGAGCGCGTGACGGTGCTTCAGGAGGGCAAGGTGCTGCTCGACGGCACGCCGGAGGAAATCAGGACCAACGCCGCGGTGCAGGAGGCCTATCTCGGCGGCGTGCACGGGGAGATCGCCGCATGAGCCTGATCGAGGTCAACGGCCTGAACAGCTATTACGGGGATTCCCACATCCTGTTCGACGTCGCCATGCACGTCGAACGTCACGAGGTGGTGGCGCTGCTCGGCCGCAACGGCGCCGGCAAGAGCACGACGCTGAAGAGCCTGATGGGCGTCGTGACGCCGCGCAGCGGCAGCGTGAAGTTCGACGGCATCAATATCGCCGGACGCAGGAGCCACAGGATCGCGCAGGCGGGCATGCAGCTCGTGCACGAGGAGCGCCGTATCTTCGGCAGCCTGTCGGTGGAGGAGAACATCACCCTTGCCGGGATCACCGCGCCGAAACGCTGGCCGCTCGACCGCGTCTACGAGATGTTTCCGCGGCTGAAGGAGCGACGGAGCAACCGCGGCACCGAGCTCTCCGGCGGCGAGCAGCAGATGCTCGCGATCGCGCGGGCGCTGGTGCGCGATCCCAAGATCGTGCTGCTGGACGAGCCGTTCGAGGGGCTCGCGCCCGTCATCGTCCACGATCTCGTCAAGGCCTGCCGCGAGCTGGCGGCGGCCGGCCAGACCATCGTGCTGGTCGAGCAGAATTTGGCGGCGACGCTGGCGCTGGCAAGCCGGATCTACATCGTCAACAACGGCCACATCGTGCACGAGGGTCCGGCGCAGGAGCTCAAGGCCCAGCCGGAGCTGCTGCAGCGCTATCTCGGCGTCTAGCCACCCGCCGATCTCGGCTGTCAGGCTCAGCCGCCAAGCGCCGCGATCATCCGCTTGGCGTGATCGGCGAGCACGGCCATATCTTCCTTGCGCGTCTGCGCCGGCAAGAGATCGACGCCGGCCCTGACAGGCATGACGTGCATGTGCAGGTGAAGCACCACCTGCCCGCTGGCCGGCTCGCTGAACTGCTGGAGGATGATACCCTCCGCGTCAAACGCCTTCATCGCCGCAATCGCGATTCGCTTGGCCGTCCGGGCGACGGCGGCCAGATCGTCCTCCGCGATATCCAGGATGCCGCGCGCCGGCGCCCGCGGAATCACCAGCGTGTGTCCGGGCGCGCGCGGCATGATGTCGAGGAAGGCCAGACTGCGGTCGTCCCTGAAAACCTCGAAGCAGGGAATCTCGCCGCGCAGGATCTTTGCGAAGACGTTCTGATCGTCATAGGCCGTCATGGACCCCTCCACGCTTGCGAGGCGCGATCAAACGCGCTCCTTTCCGTTGACGCAAGCGAGCCGGCCGATCTATCCACGATGGCAGGCAGGATGGCTCCATTGGCGACAAATATCGATCCCGGACATAATGTCGAGAGTGCGCGGCGCGCGCTCGGGGCACGGCTGCAAGCGGCCGGCATCGAGCAGGCGGCCCTCGATGCGCGCCTGCTCGTCGGGGCCGCGTTGGAGCTCGATCTGACCGGTATGGTGACGCAGGCATCGCGACAACTCACGCCTGAGGAGACCACGCGGCTCGAACGATACGCGCAACGCCGGCTCGCGCATGAGCCGGTCGCCCGCATTCTCGGCGTGCGAGACTTCTGGGGCATGCCGTTGCGGTTGTCGGAGGCGACGCTGGTACCGCGGCCGGACACCGAGACCGTCGTCGAACTGGCGCTCGAGATCTTCTGGGGCCTGTCGATATCGGGGCGGCGCCCGCGAATCGCTGATATCGGCGTCGGATCGGGCGCCATCCTGCTCGCATTGCTGCGGGAGATTCCCGACGCGTTTGGCGTCGGCACCGATGTCAGCCCGACGGCGCTCGATACGGCGCGCGACAATGCGGCCGCCCTCGGCCTCGTCGATCGCGCCGGCTTCGTCGCCTGCTCCTATCTGACGGCGCTGCGCGGCCCGTTTGACCTCATCGTCTCGAACCCGCCCTATATTCCCTCCGCCGAAATTCCGAAACTGAGCATCGAGGTGCGCGAGCACGATCCGCATCTAGCGCTCGACGGCGGCAATGACGGATATGACGCCTATCGCGCCCTGATCCCGCAGGCCGCCGAGCGTCTCGCCCCCGGCGGAGCGCTGATCGTCGAGGCCGGACAGGGGCAGGCCAGAAATATTGAAACCTTGATGATAGCAGGCGCGTTAACGGTGGACAGGCCACCCAAGGCCGACCTGGCGGGCATTCTGCGGGCCGTTTCGGCCCGAAAAATGCCCCCATAAAAGCCGGATTGGCTTGCAAAAAGCTCTTGGAATATCCCTTGGGAACGACTACGTTCCGATCAACACATCGGTGCCGGCCCCGTAGACCTACGGGCGAAAGCCGGGCTCTCGGGCGAGAGCTTTACTGATAAAGGTTCCAAGCCGCAGGTCCTGTGAAGCGCGATAGCCATTGGAGCTGCGCTGCTCTCCGACCGCAAAGTGAACGAAAGCCTGATATTGCGCTTGAAGACTTACGCAACACAGCTGGGCTTGTTTCGGCAGGCAAAATGAATGGGTTCGCTGGCGATCAGTGCTGGCGGGTGGGGAACGCGTCCTTGTTTGAACGCGACGGTCGACGAACATCGGCAGGGTTCGATCCGCTCTTGGGCGCGGTGCGCGCGAGCGATGTGAACCGCTGTCCAGGTCACTCCTAGCAATCAAGTAATGCGTGCAACGTTTAGGGCTGGAATTAAAGGCAGGACATGAGAAACGGTCAGAACAAGCAGCGGATGCGCAACCGCAACAATAACAATAACAACAACAACCGGCGCAGCCAGAACCCGATGACCCGGGTCTACGAGTCCAACGGACCCGACATCAAGATCCGCGGCACCGCCTCGCACATCGCTGAAAAGTATCTCCAGCTCGCGCGCGACGCGCGCTCTTCCGGCGACCCCGTTGCAGCCGAGAACTACTACCAGCACGCCGAGCATTATTTCCGTCTGATCGCCGCGGCCCAGGAACAGTTCCGCCAGAATCAGCAGCCGCGCGGCGACGAGCCGATCAGCAGCAACAGCGACGACGGCGACGACGACGGCGAGAATTTCTCGAATTTCGGCCAGGAGCCGGGCTTCGTCCCGCAGCCGCAACAGCAGCAGCCCTTCGCGCGCGACCGCGACGGCCAGCGCGATCATCACCAGCGTGACCATCAGCAGCGCGAAAACCAGCCCTATCAGCGCGATCAGCAGCAACCGCGCGAGCACCGCGAGCGCGACCATCGCCCGCAGCCGCAATATCAGCCCCAGCCGCAACCGCAGAATCAGCCGCAGCCCGTCGTCACCGACACCGGCAGCGTCGATCGCCTGCCCTCCTTCATCACCGGTGCGCAGCCGCAGGTGAACGGCGGCGCGAATGGCGGCCAGGCCGGTTTCGAGGGCGGTGCCGGCGGTGGCGAACGCTTCCCGCGCCGGCGGCGCCGGCCGCATGGCCCGCGCCCCGAGCGCGAAGCAGCTCCGGCCGCGTCCGGCGATGATCTCGCGCCCAGCGAGTAAGTGAGCTTCTTCTAATCGACTGATCTGGAATCGTCCCGGCCTCGCCGGGACGATTTTGTTTTTGACGACCATCGGTCGCGGCAACGCTTGTGACCTAGCCGCGCGTCACCGTCGTCGAGGATGGCACCAGCACGGGCTTCGCGAGCGAGGGAATGAGCCGCGCCCGCTCGCGCTTGGCGGGGATCGCGCGGTAGACCTGCTTGGTCGCCTCCACGATATGGACGCCGGCAAAGGGCAGCGACAGTGCCGCACCGGCGCGCTCCCACATCTGCGCCGATTTCAGCACCCAGCCGCCGGCATAGGGCGGCATGAACAGCGCCTCTCCCCAGGCGGTCGGCGTGAACCAGGTCTGGCGCAGCAGGTCGGTGATCTGCGAGCGCGAATAGGGCCGGCCGTGACCGAACGGCGTGCTGTCGGTGCGGGTCCACACCCCGCGCCGGTTCGGGATCACCGCGATCACGCGCCCGGACGGCGACAGTACCCGCCAGACCTCGCGCAGCAGCGCGGCCGGATCGTCCGACATCTCCAGCGCGTGAACCAGCAGGATGCGGTCGACCGCGGCGTCGGGAAGCGGCAGCGAGAATTCGTCGACCAGAGAGGCCAGCGCCGGCCGTCCCGTCGGCCATTTCAGGACGCCCTGGGCCGCCGGCATGAAGGCGAGGCAGCGCTCGGCGTCTTCGCGGAACAATCCCAGATAGGGGGTGGGATAGCCGAGGCCGAGCACGCGGTGGCCCTCCGCCCTCGGCCAGCGTTCCCTGATGCCGCGATTGATCATTTGCCGCGCCACGATCCCGAGGCGGCGGGAATAGAACTCGCGGAGGTCGACGACGTCGATGGTCATGACGGCAATGTAACATGCGCAAGACCGCCGCCGCGCGCGGAATATTGCATTGCCTGCGCAACGTTAACGCCATATTTGTCTGGCGGGGCTGAGCCCGATGGAGATGACATGGCCGCCGAAATTCGTACTTTCAGCTGTTTAAACGACAATTTCGGCTATCTGATCCACGATGTGGAAACCAAGGCGACGGCATCGATCGACGCGCCCGAGGCCGGCCCCATCCTGGCAGCGCTGGAGCGCGAGGGCTGGCAGCTCACCGACATCCTGATCACCCATCATCACGGCGATCATGTCGGCGGGGTCGCCGAACTCAAGCAGAAATACAACTGCCGCGTCGTCGCGCCGCACGACAAGACCACGAAAATTGCGGACGTCGATCTGCGTGTTGCCAATGCCGACGTGATCAAGATCGGCAATTTGCTGGCGCGCGTCCTGGAGACACCCGGCCACACGCTCGACCACATCTCCTACGTGTTCGACACCGAGAAGACGGTGTTCGCCGCCGACACGCTGTTCTCGATCGGCTGCGGCCGGGTGTTCGAGGGCACCTATCCGATGATGTGGGATTCGCTTCTGAAGCTGCGTGCCCTGCCCGACGACTTCAAGCTCTATTGCGGCCACGAATACACGGCCTCCAACGTCAAGTTCGCGCTCACCGTCGATCCCGACAATGCGGCGCTCCAGGCGCGCGCGGCGGAGGTGACGAGGCTCCGGGCCGAGAACAAGCCGACCATTCCCACGCTGCTTGGCGACGAGAAGCGGGCCAACGTGTTCCTGCGCGCCGATGAGCCACAGGTCGCGGCAAGGCTGCACATGAAGGGCGCGGATGCCGCCGCAATCTTCGGCGAGCTGCGCGAGCGCAAAAACAAGTCCTGAAGTACAAGTCCTGCAGAAGAAAGTCCTGACTGGATCGATGCCGACTGCAGCCGAGATCATCGCGCGCCTCGAACTCCGTCCGCATCCCGAGGGCGGCCACTATCGCGAGACGTTTCGCGACCAGACCACGGACGCCAACGGGCGTTCGCGCTCGACCCTGATCTACTTCCTGCTGGCACGCGGCGAGCGTTCGCACTGGCATCGCGTCGATGCGGTCGAGACATGGCACTATTACGCCGGTAGTCCCTTGATGCTGCGCATCGCCCACGACGGCTGCTCGCAGCACCAGGTGCGGCTCGGCACTGACCTTGCGAATGGAGACCGGCCGCAGGCGATCGTGCCGGCACAGGCCTGGCAATCGGCGGAGACGACGGGCGAGTGGACGCTGGTCGGCTGCACCGTGGCCCCGGCATTCGAATTCGCAGGCTTCGAGCTCGCACCACAGGGCTGGGAGCCGTAGTCCCGCACCGTCATTCCGGATTCGCCCGGAATGACGATCACCGCTTCCGTAGCACCATATCCTTCGCGGCAATCAAACCGCCGCCGGCAATCAGGATCGCCGCAATCGCGATGTTGGCGCTGGCCTTGGCGAAACCGGCGGCGATGAGGAAGCCGGTCGAGAGCAGCGGCGTCGCGTAGGAGGCAGCGCCGAGCACGCGGATGTCACCGCGCTTCATGCCGATGTCCCAGGCGTAGAACGCGGCACCGACGGGACCGATGCCGAGCGCGATCACCGAGAGCCATTGCAGCGTGGTCTCCGGCCAGACGGTGGTCTCGAGCAGGCCATGCATCAGCGCGGCAAGCACGGCGGTGGCCAGACAGAATCCGGCGACCGCATCGGTCGGAACGGCCTTGAGCCGGCGCGACAGCACCGAATAGGCCGCCCAGACGAACGCGGCGATGAAGGCCGCAGCCAATCCCGGCACCTGCCCCGCCACGAAGCCGGAGGTGTTGCCGGCGAACAGCAGCACGGTGCCGACAAGGCCGAGCATCGCGCCGACGATGTGATGGAGGGCGAGCCGCTCGCCCGGCAGGAAGGACGAGAACAGCACGATCAGCAGCGGCCACAGATAATTCAGCAGGCCGGCTTCGGCCGGCGGCGCAAAGCGCAGCGCGAGAAAATACAGCGCGTGATAGCCGAACAGGCCGCCGACGCCGACAGCCCAGACGACCAGCGGCTGACGCAGGCTCTTCGCCGCCTCGCCGCGGCCGATCCAGGTGAGCAGGCCGACCAGGCCGCCGATCGCGAAGGTCATCGCGGCGAGCTGGAACGCCGGGATCGTTCCGGTCGCCACCGTCATCACCGACAGCAGCGACCACATCAGGATCGCGGTCAATCCGATCAGCGTGGCTGTGCGCGGGGTCATTGACGAAGGCTCTGAGGACAACGATGCCCGGCACGAGGCCGGGCATTGTCGTCTTCACTAACGCCTTGTCGCGCCTGAAGCTACAGGCTTTTGACCTGAAGGCTTGGCGCCATATCAGGCCTGATACTGGCCGCCATTGATGGTCATCGTCGAGCCCGTGATGAAACCGGCTTCGTCGGCCGCCAGGAACACGACCGCCCGCGCGATCTCCTCGGGCTCGCCGAGCCGGCTGACCGGGATCTGCGGGATCACGTTCTTCTCCAGGACGTCCTTCGGCACCGCCTGCACCATTTCGGTGTTGATGTAGCCGGGGCAGATCGCATTGACGGTGATGCCGCCCTTGGCATTCTCCAGCGCGAGTGCCTTGGTGAAGCCGATGTCGCCGGCCTTCGCCGCGGAATAATTGACCTGACCGAACTGCCCCTTCTGGCCGTTGATCGACGAGATCGAGATGATGCGGCCGAACTTGCGCGAACGCATGCCCTCGATGACCTGGCGCGTCATGTTGAAGAGCGAGCCGAGATTGGTGTTGATGACCGCGTTCCACTGCTCCAGCGTCATCTTGTGGAAGGCGGTGTCGCGGGTGATGCCGGCATTGTTGACGAGCACCTCGATCGGTCCGAGTTCGGCCTCGACCTTCTTCACGCCCTCGGCGCAGGCATCGAAACTGCTGACGTCCCATTTGTAGACGGCAATGCCGGTCTCGGCCTTGAACTTCTCCGCCGCCGTATCGTTGCCGGCATAGCTCGCCGCAACCTTGTATCCCGCCGCCTTCAGTGCCTTGCTGATCGCAGCACCGATGCCCCGCGTACCACCCGTGACCAATGCAACACGTGCCATGTCGTATTCCTTCCCTTGGACTCTTCGGACGTTTCTGAAGCGATTGTTTTTTAACGTTGGATTATGCGGTTGGTTTGACGGACATCAAGAACAAAACGCCCGGCGTTGAGCCGGGCGTTTGTATTTAGTCGAGGCCTGCAAGATTGCGAAGAATATTTGATTTGCAACCGCTGCCTTTTTAGTCGCGTGCAACGCACGCATTGACGTGTGCAGCGCACGCGCAAACTGCGCGCAAGCTACGTGTCAGCCATCTTCAGTCGCGCGCGATGCACATCGCGATGCCCATGCCGCCGCCGATGCACAGCGTGGCGAGGCCCTTCTTCGAATCGCGCTTCTGCATCTCGTGCAGCAGCGTCACCAGGACGCGTGCGCCGGACGCGCCGACCGGATGACCGATCGCGATCGCGCCGCCGTTGACATTGACCTTGGAGGTATCCCAGCCGAGATCCTTGTTGACGGCGCAGGCTTGCGCCGCGAAGGCCTCGTTGGCCTCGATCAGGTCGAGATCGCCGACATTCCAGCCGGCCTTCTTCAGCGCGGCGCGCGAGGCCGGGATGGGGCCGGAGCCCATGATCTTCGGATCGACGCCGGCCTGCGCCCAGGACACGATCCGGGCGAGCGGCTTCTTGCCTTCCTTGGCGGCCTGCTTGGCGGTCATCAGCACCACGGCGGCGGCGCCGTCATTGATGCCGGATGCCGAGCCCGCGGTGACCGTGCCGTCCTTCTCGAAGGCGGGCTTGAGCTTGGCCATGCCGTCGAGCGTGGCGCCATGACGCGGATATTCGTCGGCGCTGACGACGATGTCGCCCTTGCGGGTCTTGATGGTGACGGGAACGATCTCGTCGGTGAACTTGCCGGCCTTCTGCGCCGCTTCGGCCTTCTGCTGCGAGGCGACCGCGAACTCGTCCTGCTGGGCGCGGGTGATCTGCCACTGCCGTGCGACGTTCTCGGCGGTGTTGCCCATGTGGTAGCCGTTGAAGGCATCCCACAGGCCGTCCTTGATCATGGTGTCGACGAACTCGACAGGACCCATCTTGACGCCGCCACGCAGATACTGGGCGTGCGGGGCCATGCTCATGGATTCCTGGCCGCCGGCGACCACGATCTCGGAATCGCCGTTGAGCAGCGCCTGGTAACCGAGTGCGACCGTGCGCAGGCCCGAACCGCAAAGCTGGTTGACGCCCCAGGCCGGGCTCTCCACCGGAATACCGGCGGCGATCGAGGCCTGACGGGCCGGGTTCTGGCCCTGGGCGGCGGTCAGGATCTGACCCATGATGACTTCCGAGACCCGACCGGGCTCGATGCCACCGCGCTCCAGCGCGGCCTTAATGGCAATGGCGCCGAGATCGTGGGCGGGAAGTGTCGCGAACGCTCCGTTGAAGCTTCCGACCGGGGTGCGGGCGGCGCTGACGATGACGACATCGTCTGACATGGGCATCTCCTGAGGCTTGAGGTTTCTTGAAAGGGGCAGGCGGGGCTTTGAGAAAACGGCTCGCCAGTCTCGTCAGCCATCCTGTTAACGTCGTTGAGGCATGTCAATCGGCCGGCGACCGAATTCATACCGCAGCGCATTCAAAATAGCGTTCTTGGCGCTTTCGCAAGCAAGATTTTGCTCTGCGATTAACCGTGCCGCACAAAACGGTAGCGTGAGCCCTTTGAAAATGCTTATTTTGTTGCGTTGCGTACTCTTCCCGCCCTGCGGCATAGCCCGCTCGGTTCCCGTTCTCCGCGCTTGCAAGTGAGAGCCCATGGCGAAATCAGACCAACCCACGACAATCAAGAAATACGCGAACCGCCGGCTCTATAACACCGGAACGAGTACCTATGTGACGCTGGAAGACCTCGCCGCGATGGTCAAGGATGGCGAAGATTTCCTGGTCTATGACGCCAAGACCGGCGACGACATCACCCGCTCCGTGCTCGCCCAGATCATCTTCGAGCAGGAGAACAAGGCCGGCCAGAACCTGCTCCCGACCACCTTCCTGCGCCAGCTCATCCGCTTCTACGGCGACAGCATGCAGATGGTGGTGCCGAAATATCTGGAGCAGTCGATTGCGACCCTGACCCAGGAGCAAGAGAAGTTCCGCAAGCAGATCGCCAACACCCTGTCCGGCACTCCTTTTGCTCCTCTGGAAGAACAAGTCCGCCGGAACATGGAGCTGTTCCAGCAGACCTTCTCGATGTTCAAGCCGTTTGCTCCCAATGCGGGCCGTCCGGCGGCCGCCGCCGAGCCGGAGTCCGACGCGAACGCCGAGACGCCGAAGGACAGCAACATCGACGATTTGCGCCAGCAGATGAAGGACATGCAGGAGCGCCTCGAGCGCATGTCGAAGAAGGACGAGTAGGACCTTTCGCGTCGACCAGCGCGTCCGCCCGCGGCGGGCGCGCGATTGGCAATTTCGCGCGCGCCTACCATTTCTTCCTCACCGGCTTTAACCCAGTCATCCTCGCGCAACGGCGAAGCCGTTGTCGCTGGAGGCCTCCGCTCCGGCGCCTCAGGATGACGGGTTGACACGCACGGAGCGCGCGATGCCCGACCGCACCATGCATTGGGACAACGTCTACGCCACCAAGGGCGAGGCCGAGGTCAGCTGGTTTCAGGATAGCCCGACGATCTCGCGCGACATGATCCGCGCTGCCAATCCGGATCGCGACGCGGCGATCATCGATATCGGCGGGGGCGCTTCGCGGCTGGTCGATGCTCTTCTTCAAGACGGATATCGCGATCTCACCGTGCTGGACCTCTCCGCCAACGCGCTCGACGCGGCGAAGACGCGAATCGGTCGGGCCTCTTCCGCGGTCGACTGGATCGTCGCCGACGCCACGGCTTGGCGGCCGGCCAGGACTTACGATGTGTGGCACGACCGCGCGGCGTTTCACTTCCTGACCGACCCGCACGACAGGGACGCCTATGTCCAGCGCCTGCGATCCGCGATTGCGCCTGGCGGCCAGATCATCATCGCGACCTTTGCGCCCGACGGTCCGGAGAAATGCAGCGGCTTGCCGGTGCAACGCCATGACAGCGCCAGCCTTGCTGCGGAGCTCGGGCCGGATTTCGAGCTGGTCGAGACGCGCCGCGAGACGCATCATACGCCTTGGGGCTCGACGCAGGCGTTTCAGTTCAGCCGGTTTCGAAAGCGCAACTAAGATCAGCTGTCATGCCCCGCGAAGGCGAGGCATCCAGTACGCCGAGGCCCATCGGTTCAATCACTGCCGTCTCTGGAATACTGGATGACAGCGGAGTAAATGGCAGCTACGCCGCCAGCTTCACCGCATGCGCGAAGTCCCAATAGAGCTTGCGCGCACGGGTGTAGAACGGGCCCGGCTTCAGCTCACGCTCGTCGATGCGGATCACCGGGGCGACCTTGGCGAAATTGCCGGTGGAGAAGATCTCGTCGGCAGCCAGGAAGTCGGCATAGCGCAGCGTCTTCTCGACCACGGTGACGCCGTCGCCGCGAAGCAGGGTGATGACGCGCTGGCGCGTGATGCCGTTGAGGAAGGTGCCGTTCGGCACCGGCGTATAGACCACGCCGTCCTTGGCCATGAACACGTTGGAATTGCCGAACTCGGCGACGTTGCCGAGCATGTCGAGCATCAACGCGTTCTGGAAGCCGCGCGAGGCGGCTTCCGCGAGCGCACGCGAATTGTTCGGGTAGAGGCAGGCCGCCTTGGCCTCGACCGGGGCGCATTCGGCGGTCGGCCTGCGGAATGGCGACAGGGTGATGGCGTTGCCGACGGGTTTGGGCATCGGCGCCTCGTAGATGCACAGGCACCAATTGGTGGTCTCGGGGTCGAACAGCACGCCGCCGCCCGAGCCGTTCTGCGCCCAATACATCGGACGGACGTAGAGCTCTGCATTGGCCGCAAAGCGGGCAATGCCTTCGGTTGCGAGCGTGAGCCAGGTGCCGGTATCGACTACCGGCTTCAGGCCAAAATTGATCGCGGATTGATTGGCGCGGGCGACGTGACGATCGAGATCGGGCGCAACACCCTCGAACGCGCGTGCACCGTCGAACACGATCGAGCCGAGCCAGGCCGCATGCGTGCGCGGGCCCATGATCGGCACATTGCCGTCGTGCCATTTACCCTCGAAGAAGGTCCAGCTCGGCGAATATTCGATCGGCTTCCTGATCTCGGCCATATCAGGTCTCCCTTGGCATGCTGCCGCAATATAGCGCCACTATTGGACGCAACATCTAAATGATTCCCTGCGCGGAATTGGTGGTTTACCCTCTCCCGCACGGGAAAAAGGAAGCAGCATGTCGCTCGATCCGCTCGCAAAGCGCCTGTTGACCATGATGGCTGCGGCTGGGCCGCGGGCGAGGGGCCGGCCGAGCGTGGAGGCGCGGCGGCAATCGCTGGCGAAGCTGATGCAGTTCGCGCGCACCGATGCGCCGGACGTGACGGTGCGCGACGGTATGATGCCCGGCCGCGCCAGCGAACTGCCCTATCGGCTCTACACGCCTGCAAATGCCGATCAGCGTGCGCCGGGCTTCGTGTTCTTCCATGGCGGCGGCATGGTCGCGGGCGGCATTGCCACGCATGATCGCATCGCGGCGGCGCTGGCGCATGCCACCGGCTGCCGCCTCGTCTCGGTCGACTACCGGCTCGCACCGGAGCACAAATTCCCTGCCGCCGTCGATGACGCGATTGCCGCCACCGAATGGGTCGCGCGCGAGGCCGAATCGCTCGGCATCGATGCGGACCGTCTGGTGGTCGGCGGCGATTCCGCGGGTGCAACGCTCGCTGCGATCGTGTGCCAGGAGGCAGCGCAGACCGCCGGCCTCGCCATCGCCGCTCAATGCCTGATTTGCCCGGTGCTGGATTTCGAGGAAACCTCGCCCTCACGAGAGGCCTTTGCCGAGGGCCATCTGATCGACCGCGTCACGATCGAGGCCGATCTCTCCGACTATCTGCCTGACGGTATCGACACCGCCGATCCCCGCGTTTCTCCCTTGCGGGCAACACGGCTCACGGGTCTGCCGACCGCGATCATCCACACGGCCGAGTACGATCCGATGCGCGATGAAGGCAATGCCTATGCCCGCAAGCTGCTCGCCGCGGGCGTCGCCGTCGAGCATGTCTGCCACGACGGCATGGTTCACAATTTCCACGCCATGGGCGCGATCCTGCCGCAGGCGCAGCTGGTGCTGTCGCAGATCGGCGAGCAGGTGCGACGAGCGGTTGCGAGGTAAGAGCGCGTATCAGGCGCGCGCATCGATAACGGCCCTCGCTGCCACAACATAGTCAGGCCAATGCGCGTCCGCATAACGTTCGGCCTGCCGGGCGCAGGTGACGTCGGGCGCATGCGCAGCGGCGATCAGGCGCGCAAAGCGTTCTTCGGCAACCGTCGCGTCATCGCGCACTGGCGCGGGTGCGGCCGCGACAGCGGTCGGAGCGACGGCGAGCCCCGCCATTCCGGCGAGCAGGATGCGGCGTGACGTGGTCATGGCTGTCGTCCTCCATTGCCCGGCCTGCACTCTGGCCGGCGAAAAGCGTATCGGTGCAATCACGACAGGGTAGCCGCGCCCGTCGATGCCGTCCATCGTTTGCGGATAGCGCTTGACCACGGGAGCGATCACGTTCCATCTAGCACACGATTTCGCCACACAGTCCCCGCGCGTCGGATTGTCACGTGCCCAGTCACTGCCTATCGCATCGTCCGGCTCTGCGCACTGTCGCAATGGGACTGGCCTGTCTGGCGATTTCGACCAGCGCCGCCTGCTCCGCCGAAGCCGAGGAGGACGCACCGGCAAAGCCGGCGGTCCCGAACATCTATCTCGATCTGCGCACGACCTACGCGACGATTCCGGCGGGCACGCTCGGGCTCGGCTTCGGCAACACGTCACTGTCGGCCGCGCTCGAGGCTTTGGCGGTGCGCAGAGGCGCAGCGCCGTCGAACGGCTTGCCGGCCGCGAAATCGATTGCCGTCGACCTGCCGCTGACCGTCGACGTCAACGACCGCGTCTCGCTCTATGGCGGCGTGTCGGGCTCGACGACCGACATCGGCGGCGGCTGGTCGACGTTCGACGTCACAAGCTGGAACATTGGCGTGCAGGCCGACCTCTATCGGCAGAATGGCGGCTCGATCCCGACCATCACTTTGCAATCGACCCTGACGCAATCGGTGCCGAACGATCAGGGCATGACCAATTCGTTCAACAACATCCTGGAATTCGACTACGCCCTCGACGAGGACGAGACGCGCGGCGGGCTGGCCGGCGTGCAGTACACCACCACCACCATCGCCAGTCCGTTCGCCAGCATCCGGCCCAACACGATCCTCTATGCCGGCGGCTATTACCAATGGCCGAGCAACTGGAAGTTCACCGGGCGCCTCGGCATGCAGTCGTTCGGCGGGGCGCAGCTCGCGGGCCGGACGCTGGCGGAGTCCTTCACGCAGCCGATCCTGCGGCTCGACCTCGATCGCATGGACGACAACGACAACCGCCTGTTCGGCATCACCGCGCAGATCGCGTGGATGCCGAAGCCGTCCTACCAGGTGACCTTGCGAACGCCGCTCTATGCGATCCGCAACTGACTGGGGATCATGGTGGATAGGTGGTAAACCGGATCTCCCGAGACCAGCCTGTCTCGTGCAAGGACCGTGGCCGATCGCATCCGCAAACGTGTGATGAGCGCGCAAATCGTCGCCTGCGAAATTCAGTTCGGCCTCACCGTGAGCGTCGGGATCGCCGAGGCCGCAGTCAGCATGTCCGGCATCGACGCGCTGATGGGCGCGGCCGATCATGCGCTCTACCAGGCCAAGGCCGAGGGCCGCAACCGCTGCATCGCCTTCGCGCCCCCGCCGCCTGCAAGCAAGGCGGCGGAGTGATCGAAGGACGCGGCTTTTAGTCCGGCACCGGCACGTCGAACGTGTTGAGCGTGACCGACACCATGCAATAGACGCCGACGAGATAGGACAGTTCGGCCGCGCCGTGCTCGCCGAACTCCTTCACGGCGGCGCGCCAGGTCAATTCCGGCAGCACGCCGCCACTGACCAGCGCGGACGCCACGTCATACGCGATGGCCTCCTGCCTGGTGAGATCCACCGGCCGCTGACCGGCGACGATGGTCGCGAGCTTTTCGTCAGACAGGCCGCGCTGCTCGGCGACCAGCACATGGGCATAGAGCTCGTAACCGGAGCGGAAGTGCGAGCCGGTGACGAGGATGGCGACCTCGCGCACCGGGGCCGGCAGCAGCGGGTTCGACGCGATCGCCTTGACCAGCTCCCACACCGGCTTGCCGAAGCGCGGCTCGCGGACCCAGGGATTCCAGGGCCCGAGCAGCGCCCCGTCGTCGCGCATGTTCACGAAGCCCTTGAAGTGGTCCTTGATGCCGGCTCGCATGTCGTCATAGAGCGGCTTCTGTTCGTCGGTCAGATCCTTCGGATCGAGAATGGGAAGGCGCACGGTGGAGATCTCCTCGTTGAGAATACGAGGCTTGCCCGCAGGTGCGCGCAACGCAAGTGAAGTTGCCGTGACATCGCACGCCAGGCGGGCGTTCCGACAAATTCGATTATGTCGCCTCGGGGCCTCGTGCGCTCTGGGGATTTGCGAAATCGTCGACGGCGAGCGTCAGCGGCTCACCTGTCGCGAGAAACGACGACAAATTGGCCTCGAACGGCGTCGGATCGAGCCCGCGCGCCTTCAGCCAAGCGGGCTCGTAATAGGTCTGCCGATAGCGCTCGCCGGAATCGCAGATCAGCGTCACCAGCGATCCCGTCGCGTTCGACTGGCGCATCTCCGAGGCAAGCCGGCACAGCGCCAGGAAATTTGTGCCGGTGGAGCCGCCCACCGGGCGGCGCAGCCGGCGCGACAACACGTTCATCGCCGCGATCGTGGCCGCATCCGGGATCTTCATCATGCGGTCGACCACACCAGGCACGAAGGACGGCTCGCAGCGCGGACGGCCGACGCCCTCGATCAGCGACGGGCGGTCGCACACACGAGACCGGTCCTGCGAGCGGAAGCAATCGAAGAAGGCGGAATGCTCGACATCGGCAACGCAGAGCCGCGTCGGATATTGGCGATAGCGCAGATAGCGTCCGATGGTGGCCGAGGTGCCGCCGGTGCCCGCGCCCATCACGATCCAGTCCGGCAACGGCCGCGGCTCGCCCTGCAATTGCGTGAAGATCGATTCAGCGATGTTGTTGTTGCCGCGCCAGTCCGTCGCGCGCTCGGCGAAGGTGAACTGGTCCATGTAATGGCCGTTCAGGCGCGCGGCGAGCGCGGCGGCCTCCGCATACAGCGCGCGGCCGTCGTCGATCAGATGGCAATTGCCGCCATAATGCTCGATCGCGGCGATCTTCTCCGCCGAGGTCGTGCGCGGCATCACGGCGTAGAAGGGCACGCCGATCATCTGCGCGAAATAGGCCTCCGACACCGCGGTCGACCCGGACGAGGCCTCGACGACGGGCGTGCCTTCACGGATGTGGCCGTTGCAGAGCGCGTAGAGGAACAGCGAGCGCGCGAGGCGATGCTTCAGGCTGCCGGTCGGATGGGTCGACTCATCCTTCAGATAGATGTCGATGCCTGATAGCGCCGGCACGATCAGCCGGATCAGATGCGTGTCCGCTGTGCGGCACTGGTCGGCCTCGATCGCGGCCACGGCCTCGTCGACCCAGCCGCGCCGATAGGCCGGTCCGGCCGGATTGTGCGGGCGGAAGGGAAATGTCTGCATCGAGCGAATCTCTCACGACACGCATTGCGCATCAAGGGCGCGCTCAAAATTCCAGCGGCGCGTTGTCGACGACTTCCTTCATCACGAAGAAGGTGCGGGTCTGGCGCACGCCGGGCAGTGCGATGAGCTGCTCGCCATGGATGCGGTTGAAATCCTCCATGTCGCCGACGCGGATCTTGAGGAAATAGTCGAAGTCGCCGGCGACGAGGTGGCAGTCGAGCACGAATTTCAGCTTGGCGATCGCCTGCTCGAAGATCGCAAAGCTCTCCGGCGTCGAGCGGTCGAGCACGACACCGACCATCACCAACGTGCCCTTCGCCACCTTCTTCGGCGCGACCATGGCGCGCACAGTGGCGATGAACCCGTCCTCGAACAGGCGCTGGGTGCGGCGATGGCAGGTGGCGGGGCTGATTGCGACGGTTTCGGCCAGCTCGGCATTGCTCAGCCGACCGTTGTTTTGGAGCAATCTCAATATCTTAAGGTCGGTCCGATCGAGCCGCGCAGCCATGAAAGAAGCTCTCATAAACAGGTGATCTTCTGGAAGGATTATTAGCGTTTGCCACTATTTCCGCAAGAAATGGCGCAACATTGGCGCAATATTCGAGAGCACATTTTTCCGACGCGATGCTAGGCAGCTGCCAACACCAACGCCAATCGGGATGACCCATGAAGCTGGACAAATTTCCGCGCTACCCGCTGACCTTCGGCCCCACGCCCATCGAGAAGCTGGAGCGGCTGTCAAAACATCTCGGCGGCAATGTCGAGGTCTACGCCAAGCGCGAGGACTGCAATTCCGGCCTCGCCTATGGCGGCAACAAGCTGCGCAAGCTCGAATACATCATCCCCGACGCGATCGCGTCCAACGCCGACACGCTGGTCTCGATCGGCGGCGTGCAGTCGAACCACACCCGCATGATCGCCGCCGTCGCCGCCAAGATCGGAATGAAGTGCCGCCTGGTGCAGGAAGCCTGGGTGCCGCACGAGGACGCGGTCTATGACCGTGTCGGCAACATCATGCTCTCGCGCATCATGGGCGCCGACGTGCGCCTCGTCGACGACGGCTTCGACATCGGCATCCGCAAGAGCTGGGAGCAGGCGATCGACGAGGTGAAGGCGGCGGGCGGCAAGCCCTACGCGATTCCCGCCGGCGCCTCCGTGCACAAGTTCGGCGGCCTCGGCTATGTCGGCTTCGCCGAAGAGGTGCGCAAGCAGGAAGCCGAGCTTGGCTTCAAGTTCGACTACATCGTCGTCTGCACCGTCACCGGCTCGACCCATGCCGGCATGCTGGTCGGCTTCGCCGCCGACGGCCGCGCCCGCAAGGTGATCGGCATCGATGCGTCCTTCACGCCGGCGCAGACGAAATCGCAGGTGCTGGAGATCGCGCAGAACACCGCAAAGCTGGTCGAGCTCGGCAAGGACCTCGTCACTGAGGACGTCGTGCTGATCGAGGACTACGCCTATCCCGCCTACGGCGTGCCGTCGGAAGAGACCAAGGAAGCGATCCGCCTCACCGCGCGTCTCGAAGGCATGATCACCGACCCCGTCTACGAGGGCAAGTCGATGCAGGGCCTGATCGACCTCGCGCAGAAGGGCTATTTCGAGAAGGGCGCGAAGATTCTGTACGCGCATCTCGGCGGCGCGCCCGCGCTGAACGGGTATGCCTACGCGTTTAGGAATGGGTGAGGCTGCGCCGTACCTCGCGCCTCCACTCGCTGTCGTCCCGGGCAAGCGGAAGCGCAGACCCGGGACCCATAACCCCAGGGAGACGTTTGGCGAAGAACGTCTCCCCGCGTGCCCCAAGATAAATCACGCGGTATGGATCCCGGATCTGCGCTTCCGCTTGTCCGGGATGACGAGAAGCCCTACCGCGTCCTGACGATCTGCAGCAGCTCGTCGCCATAATGCTCGAGCTTCTTGTCGCCGATGCCGGGCACGTTGCGCAGCTCGTCGAGTGTCGTCGGCCAGGCCCGGACGATGCCGTCGATGGTGGCATCGTGCAGCACCACATAGGCCGGCACACCGCGCTCGCGCGCAATGTCCGAACGCCACGAGCGCAGCCGCGCGCGCAGTTCGGGATCGACATCGCCTTGCGGGGCGTTGGCGTCGGGCGCAAGGTCGCCGCGGCGGGATTTGCCGCGGCTTGCGCGAAGGCGCGTGCCGGGCGCTTCCTCGCGCAGCCACACCTCGGTCTCACCGCGCAACACGCCGCGCGCGGTCTCGGTCAACTTCAGCGCGCCATAGGCTTCGCTGTCGCTCTGCAAATGCCCCATCGCCACGAGTTGCCGCAGCACGGTGCGCCACTGCTTTTCGTTGAGCTCGCGTCCGATGCCGAACACGGACAATTTGTCGTGGCCGAACTGCGTCACCTTCTCGGTCAGGCGCCCGACCAGCACGTCGATCAGATGCATCGCGCCGAAACGTTGCCCGGTGCGATAGACGCACGACAGCAGCTTCTGCGCCAGCACCTTGCCGTCGCGCATTTTCGGCGGCGTCAGGCAGTTGTCGCAATTGCCGCAGCTCTCGCCCATCACGATCTCGCCGAAATAGGCGAGCAGCCGCCGACGCCGGCAGTGCGGCGTCTCGGCAAGGCCGACCAGCGCATCGAGCTTGCCGATCGAGACTCGCTTGAATTCGTCGGAGGCGCTGGATTCGTCGATCATGCGACGCTGCTGCACGATGTCGGAGAGGCCGTAGGCCATCCAGGCCGCCGACGGCTTGCCGTCGCGACCGGCGCGCCCGGTCTCCTGGTAATAGGCCTCGATGCTCTTGGGCAGGTCGAGATGGGCGACGAAGCGCACGTCGGGCTTGTCGATGCCCATGCCGAACGCGACGGTCGCGACGATGACGATGCCGTCCTCGTTGAGGAAGCGGTCCTGGTTGCGCGAACGCACCTGGCTGTCGAGCCCGGCGTGATATGGCAGCGCGGCTATGCCGGCCTCGTCGAGCGCGGCGGCGACCTCCTCGACACGGTTGCGGGACAGGCAATAGACCACGCCGGCGTCCCCGGCATGGCGCTCCCGGATGAACTCCTTCAGCTGCGACACCGCACTGCGCTTGTCGACGATCTCGTAGCGGATGTTGGGCCGGTCGAAGCTGGAGACGAACTGCGGCGAGTCCGTGAGCTGAAGCCGCGCAACGATCTCCTTGCGCGTCAACTCGTCGGCGGTCGCGGTCAGCGCGATGCGCGGCACGTCGGGGAACCGTTCGGCGATGATGGAGAGGCCGACATATTCGGGGCGGAAGTCGTGGCCCCATTGCGAGACGCAATGCGCCTCGTCGATCGCGAACAGCGCCACCTTGGCCTGCGCCAGCAGCGACAGGCACCGCGGCGTCACCAGGCGTTCCGGCGCGACATAGAGCAGATCGAGATCGCCCGCGAGCAGGCGCCGCTCGATGTCGGAGGCCTCCTGCAGCGTCAGCGACGAATTCAGCGCGGCGGCGTTGACGCCGGCCTCGAGCAGGCCGGCAACCTGGTCGCGCATCAGGGCGATCAACGGCGACACCACGATGCCGCAGCCTTCGCGCAGCAGGGACGGCAGCTGATAGCACAACGACTTGCCGCCGCCGGTGGGCATCAGCACCAGGCAATTGCCGCCGTCCGTGACGTGCCGGATGATCTCGCCCTGCGAACCGCGAAAGCCCGGCAGGCCGAACACCGAATGCAGCACCGACAGCGCATCGCGGCCGTTGGCCGGCGCAGGTCGCGGGGCGGTGGAAGGGGCATTCATGGGCGTTCGGGGAACAAGGCCAAGAGATTCGTCACAAGGCCAGTCGCATGCTGGCGTCGGCGTGGCAAGAGCGTTTGAGGGTCGAGGCGCGGCTGCTTCCTCCCTCTCCCCATTCCTACGGGGAGAGGTGAATAAGCCCTACGCCCCGATCCTGCGCAGCGCTTCTGCGACCGTCACGATCGGCATGTTGCGCTGTCCGGCGGCTTCCAGCGCATGACGCATCAGGTCCGGCGTGCAGCCATAGGGGCTCGGCGCGTCCGCGACGTCATGGCCGTAGAAGATCAGCCATCCACCGCTCGCCACCGCCTCGTCGAAATAGCGATCGACGCCTGCCTTGTCGATCTCACAATTGACCAAGGGCGACGCACGCAGGAACTGGAGATCGATGACGTCGCTGTTGACGCCGGGAAGGATGCCGCGCGCAGAACGGAAGGCCTTGGCGAGCTGCGGCTTGCGCCAGACCGAGGCAATCCCATAGGGATAGGCGAAGTTCTCCAGATTGATCGAGGAATCGATGCTGCGAAAATAGGTGCGGTTCCGCTCGATCTCCCGAGCCATCGCGGCCTCGTCGAGATTGGCCGAGCTCTGGTGCGAGAAGGTGTGGCAGGCAATCTCGTGACCGGCGCGGTGAAGCCGCACGATCGCATCGTCCGACAGGCCATGCCAATGGTCCGACGGCTGCCCGATCAGGCTGCCGGCGAGATAAAACGTACCGCGGCCGCCATGCTCTTCCAGTAGCGCGGCGCCCTCGCCTGCGGCGCTATCCGGGGCATCGTCGAAGGTGAAGCTCACGATCGGCGCATGCGCGGGCAGCCGGTGCGGCGCGGCGCGGAAATGCCGGGCCAGCCGATTGCTCACGCGTCCCTGGAGTGCCGACCACACGACTGCGTTTCCCGTGATTCCGTATATCTGTACTGAAACATTCGCGCGCTGGTCGAGGCAAGCCTAACGCCTGGGTAATCCTAACGCGGAACCAATATCCTTCGCTAACGCGCAAGGGCCGGCGCTTCGGTTTCCACACTGAGATATTGCAACCAATTGCGGAAAAGCACCGCGGCCGCACTGCCGGCGCCGATATCGGCGCGCAAATTCAGACCGGGCAGTTCGTTGGTGAGCGCCGGATGGCGTTGGTGCGCCGCCTTCTTCTCGAAGCGGACCAATTTCTCTTCCGTCGCTGCGTCAAAATAGCTCACGGGCAGGCGCGGATAGTTCTCGCGCTCCCGCGCAAGGTAGCGGCCGATGTCGCGCAGATATTCGCGCTGGAGCGACAGCGCGTCATATTCCGGATGCCCCTGGAAGAACACGAACCGGCTGGCATATTGGCGAACGAAAACGTCGACGCCGGCCTCCGCCGAGCGTGTCAGCACCTGATAACCGGCCTGCACCAGGTCGCTCTCCGCGAGCTCGTTGAGGCGCGAATGCGACACCTTCAGCGGCGCCGGCGCGGCACGCGTCAGGGCATCGCTCGTCACGGCGTCGCAATCGAAGATGCCGTGACATTTGGCAGGCAGCCGCCGCCGTTCGATGCCGTCGAGATGCAGCACCGCCGCATGCGCGGCAAGGCACGACCAGATCGTCGAGCGCGTGTTGGCCTTGGCCCAGTCAATGAGGTCGGCGAGGTCACGCCAATAAGGCTCCCGGTCGAGCTCGGGCGCAACCGGTTCGGCGCCTGTCACGATCAGCCCGTCGAATTTCTGGCGCTTCAGATCGGAGAGGTCGGAATATTCGCTCTCGACATGCCACTTCGCCTCCGGCGAGCGCTTCACGCTGGGCAGCGAGAAGCAATGGAAGCGGATGCGGCGCGGACCGGCCGCCGCCTGAAGCAGCTTCAAGAACTGACGCTCGGTCGCCTTCAGCGCCGGATCCGGCATGTTGTTGACGAGCCCGATCGTGAGCTCAGCGCCGTGATCGCGCGCGAGATCGCGCTCGGCCGGCACCAGCGCCGGGCTCGATATGACTTGATCCCTGTCGATCAAGATCGTCATTGACGCCGCCGCCTACTCCGCGGCCTCGAGGCGCGCCGAGAGGCAGGCCTTGTCCAGCGCCTGGTCGATGTCCTCGATGATGTCAGAGACATGCTCGATGCCGATCGAGAGCCGGATCGTTTCCGGCAGCACGCCGGCGACGCGCTGCTGCTCTGCCGACATCTGCCGATGGGTGGTCGAGGCCGGATGGCAGGCCAGCGACTTGGCATCGCCGATATTGACGAGGCGCGTGATCAGCTTCAGCGCGTCATAGAAGGACTTGCCGGCCTCCATCCCGCCCTTGATGCCGAAGGTGAACAGTGACGAGGCGTTGCCATCGAGATATTTCTGCACCAGCGGATAATAGGGGCTGTCGGGAAAGCCGGTGTAGTTGACCCAGGCGACGCGTGGATCCTTGCGGAGGAATTCGGCGACCTTGCGCGCGTTCTCGACATGGCGCTCCATGCGCAGCGCCACGGTTTCGATGCCCTGCAGCAGCAGGAAGGCGTTGAACGGCGACAGCACCGAGCCCATGGTGCGCTGATAGACACTGCGCGCGCGCTCGATATAGGCGGTCTTGCCGAAGCGCTCGGCATAGACGAGGCCGTGATAGGAGGCGTCGGGCTTGTTGTAGGCCGGGAAGCGATCGGCGTATTTCGCCCACGGGAAGTTCCCGGAATCGACGATGGCACCGCCGAGCGTGGTGCCGTGGCCTCCCAGAAACTTTGTCAGTGAGTGCACGGCGATGTCGGCGCCGTAGTCGAACGGCTTGAGCAGAATCGGGGTTGCGACGGTGTTGTCGACGATCAGCGGCACGCCATGTGCATGCGCGATGTTGGCCAGCGCCTCGATATCACAGACATTGCCGGCGGGATTGCCGATGGTCTCGGCGAACACCGCGCGGGTGTTCTCGTCGATCAGCTTCGCGACCGCCTCCGGCTTGTCGCTCTCGGCGAAGCGGCCAGTGATGCCCTGCCGCGGCAGGATGTGTGAGAGCAGCGTGTGCGTGGTGCCGTAAAGCTGCGGCACGGAAACGATGTTGCCGCCGTGATCGGCGACGTTGACGAAGGCGAAATGCAGCGCCGCCTGGCCGGTCGCGACCGCGAGTGCACCGACGCCGCCTTCGAGCTGCGCGATGCGCTTCTCCAGCACCGCGCTGGTGGGATTGGCTATGCGGCTGTAGCGAAAACCCTCGGCCTCGAGATTGAAGAGCGCCGCGCCGTGATCGGCGCTGTCGAAAGCGTAGGCCGCGGTCTGGTAGATCGGCACGGCGACCGCGTGCGTGGTCGCTTCGGGCTCGTAGCCGGCGTGAATAGCGATCGTCTCGTTGCGCATCGTGCCACCTCCGCGTGGGGCGGGCCGCACTTATTGGCCTGTATGAGGCATGTGCGTTGTCCGCCGCCCCCGTGTTAGAGGCGGGTGGTAAAGCGGACAATAATTCGCTTAGAGATCGAGGAAGTAACCCTAATGCTTGTCGGCGAATTGGCCGGAATCCGGGTTAAAGCGGATTAACGAAGTGCGACCTGCACGGCAGTGGCGGCGCCATGCCTTCTCCCTGCGGAGAAAGATGGCGCCGCCAATGCGGCGACAATCATGGACTAAACCATGCTCTCCCACAGCCGATGCGCGAGCACGCCGGCGCGCTTCTCGATCGCGGCCGCCGCGTCGAGCGCGAGGTCCTCGCGATAACGCCCGGCAATGAGCTGCACGCCGATCGGCTTGCCGTCGTGCACGGCCACCGGCACCACGGCGCCGGGCAGGCCCAGCACGTTGATCGCCGAGATGAAGCGGATCTCGCCCCAGAAGATCTCGCGTACGCGCTCGGGGCTGACGGTATCCTCGCGCGGGCCCGGCGTCGGCTTCACCGTGGTCGGCGCCAGCACGACCGGGTACTCCTCGAAGAACAATTGCCAGGCGCGGATGTGGCCGTTGCGCGCGGCGGTCGCCTGCATCCAGGCCTTGAGATCGAGCACATTGGCCTTGGCCTTCATGCCGCCCCAGGCCTTGTGGAAGTCCTCGGACGTGACCTTCAGCATGCCGGCCTCCTGCATCACCACGGTCTCGTTGGTGATGATGTCGCACCAGGTCTGCCAGACGCCGTTGATGTCGGGCACCTCGACCTCGCTGACGCGATAGCCGGAACGTTCGAGATGATCGGCGGCCTGGCGCAGTGCGGCGCTTACGGAGGGGTCGACCTCCATGTCCTCGGGGATCTTGGCCAGCGCCACCTTGATCGGCCCCTTCGGCCTCTCGCCGACCAGCGGCGCCGGCACCCACCAGGGATCGCGCGGATCGCGCCGGCTCATCACCTCGAGTGCAAGGCGAACGTCCGCGACATGGCGCGCGAGCGGCCCCTGCGCCGACATCAGATGCGCCAGCATCGGCCGCTCGGCCGTTGCGCTCGCGTTGAACGCGGGGATGCGCCCCTGCGTCGGCTTGATGGTGGCGACACCGTTGCAATGCGCGGGCCAGCGCAGCGAGCCGCCGATGTCATTGCCATGGGCGATGGTGCCGATGCCGGCGGCGACCGCCGAACCCGCACCGCCCGAGGAGCCGCCGCAGGTGATATTGGGATCCCAGGGATTGAGCGTCAGCCCGTGCAGGGGGTTGTCGGTAAAGCCGCGAAAGGAGAATTCCGGCGTGTTGGTGAGCCCGATGACGATCGCACCTGATTTCTTCAGGTTGCGAACAACAGGCGCATCCGACGGCGCGACCAGGTCCTTGTTGGCGGGCACGCCGTTGAAATTCGGCCGCCCCTCGTAATCGACGTTTTCCTTGATGGTGATGGGCACGCCGTGCAGGAGGCCGAGCTCGCCGCCCTTGGCGCGCTGCTTGTCCGCGGCATGCGCCGCCTTCAACGCCTCTTCCGAGAGATCGACGACGACGGCGTTCAGCTTCGGATTGACGGCGCGCATCCGTTCGAGATGGGCTTCGACGGTTTCGACTGCGGAGATTGCGCCGGAGCGGATTGCAGCCGCGGTCTCCACCGCCGACCATTGCCAGGCCGGTCCCTTGGGACGGCGCGATGAAGCCGGCTTGAGCTGCGCGGCCTTCTTCGCCTTCTTTGCAACGACGGCCTTGCGGCTTGCGCTGGTCCTGCTGGAGGTATTCGCCGGTTTCTTCGAAGCTGTCTTCTTCTCGGCAGTCTTCTTGGCCGTCTTCTTCGCCACGTCGCACCTCCTGAAATTGCGCCGAGGAAGTTACGGATGGCGAAAGGATGTGTACAGGTGCGTTTTCTGCATGGGCCAACGGCGCGACGCGGCGAATTGTCCGCGATCGCGCCGCTTGCGCTATTCCGCGGGGCAGGCCGCGACGGCCGCCGGCGCGCGGTCGAGCCGCAGGCTCCACAGCGCCAGCACCAGACCGACAGCGGTGATGCCGGCTGCGACCAGAGGCAGCGCCGAGAGGCCGAGCCCGCGGTCGATGGTGACGCCACCGGCCCAGGCGCCGAGAGCGTTACCGAGATTGAACGCGGCGATGTTGAGGCTTGAGGCGAGCGTCCGGCCGCTGGGGCCGGCCGCTTCCAGCACGCGAAGCTGGAGCGGGGCGACGGTCGCAAAGGCCGCGATACCCAGCAGCAGGATCAGCACGATCGCCGCGATCTTGACCGACAGCACGGCGGCAAGCCCAAGCAGCACGATGGCGAGCGCGGCAAGCGTTCCGATCAGCGCGCCGGCGAGGCCCCGGTCGGCGAGCTTGCCGCCGGCAACGTTGCCGATCGCGAGGCCGACGCCGAACACCAGCAGGATCGGCGACACCGCGCCTTCCGAAAAGCCGGTGAAGCGCGTCAGGATCGGCTGGATGTAGGTGAAGACGACGAACAGGCCGGCAAAGCCGAACACGGTCATGGCAAGGCCGAGCAACACTTGCGGGCGGCCGAGCACCGATACTTCCTCGGCAAGCGAGACCGGCTTGTCGCCGTTGCCGACATGGCCGGGCACGAGGGCCGCAACCACGGCAAAGGCGATCACGCCGATGACCGTCACGGCCCAGAACGCCGCGCGCCAGCCGAGCATCAGACCGAACCAGGCGCCGAAGGGCACGCCCAGCAACGTCGCGACGGTGAGACCGATGAACATGGTGGAAATCGCGGAGGCCCGCTTGTCCTCGGCGACGAGGCTCGTCGCCACCACCGACCCGACACCGAAGAAAGTACCGTGGGCAAGCGAGGTCAGCACCCGCGCGGCCATCAGCAATTCGTAGTTCGGCGCCAGCGCACAGGCCGCATTGCCGAGCGTGAAGATCGCCATCAGCGCGAGCAGCACGGTTTTGCGCGGCATCCGCCGCGTCGCCAGCGTCAGGACGGGCGCACCGACGAACACGCCGAGCGCATAACCGGAGATGAGCAGGCCCGCGACCGGTACCGAGACATGCATGTCGGCGGCGACCTGGAGCAAGAGGCCCATGATGATGAATTCAGTGGTGCCGATGCCGAAGGCACCGGCGGTGAGCGCGAGGACGGCGGGAGGCATGCGTGGGCTCCGATGGATGAGACGAGCCACAGATAGCCGTGCCCGTGCAAAACCATTAGAATGTCCTCAATCCAATCATTTGTGACGTGAATTCAACATGGCCCGCTTCGACACCAACCGCTCCGCCGAGATGGAGGTCTTCGTCCGCGTCGTCGATCTCGGCGGGTTCACCCAGGCCGCGCGAAAGCTGCGGCTGACGCCGTCGGGCGTGAGCAAGCTGATGTCGCGACTGGAGGCCCGCCTCGGCTCGCGCCTCGTCAACCGCACCACGCGCAAGCTGACCCTGACCGAGGAAGGCCAGGCGTTCTATCAGCGGGCCGTGCGGATCCTCGCGGAGATGGAGGAAGCCGAGCGCGAGGCGGCGTCAGGCGCGGCGCCGCGCGGCCGCCTCACGGTCAACTGCAACATCCCGTTCGGCATGCTGCATATGATGCCGTTGATCCCCCGTTTCCTGGAACAGCATCCCGAGGTCACGCTCGATCTCGTGCTGACCGACACGCTGGTCGACCTGATGCAGGAGCGTGCCGACGTTGCGATCCGCGTAGGGCCTCTGAAAGCGTCCCGCCTGATCGCGCGCAAGCTCGGCAGCAGCCGCATGGTGGTCGTCGGCACCCCCAACTATCTGGCGCGCTTTGGCACGCCCAGGACGCCGGCGGATCTCACTGAGCACCGCGGCATCGGCTGGACCTTTCCGCGCATCCGCGGCGGGTGGCCATTCCGGCGCGGCGATCGCACCGAGGAAGCCGTGCCGCCGCCGGTCGCACGCGCCAGCGACGGCGAAGTCGCCCGCCGGCTGGCGCTGGGCGGCGTCGGCCTCGCCCGCCTCGCGCTCTTCCATATCGGCCCCGACATCGAATCCGGCCGCCTCGTGCCGGTGCTGCAGAACTACAATCCCGGCGACCGCGAAGACATCCACGCCGTCTATGTCGGCCACACCGCCCCCCTGCCCGCACGCGTCCGCGCGTTCATCGATTTCCTTGCCGAGCATGTGCGAGTGAGCGATCCCGCGCTGAAGCGGGCGGGGGATGGGAGGTGGAAACTGGCGGGATGAGGCTGATGGCGGAGAGAGCGTCAGTCAATCCAGACTGATGCGATCGTGTTCCGCGTGGCTGGACCGTTGAGGACGCACCGCCGACGCTTGCGCGAGGGTGCCGAAACCGCGAAAGTCCTAACTGTTTCAGAGCTTGTCAGGGGAATTCCACACAAATGCAGTTCGATGACGTCATCCTCGGTCGCCGGAGTATCCGCGGCTACAAACCCGATCCGGTACCCAAGGAGCTGATTGCGGAAATCATTGGTTTGGCGATGCGCGCTCCCTCGTCGATGAACACCCAGCCCTGGAATTTCTATGTCATCACCGGCGAACCGCTGGATCGGATCCGCGCCGGCAACACCGAACGGATGGTGGCGGGCATCCCGCAGTCGCGCGAGTTCCGCACGGGCCAGGCCTTTGCAGGCAAGCACCGTGACAGGCAGGTCGGCGTCGCCAAACAATTATTCTCCGCGATGGGAATCGAGCGCGACAACACGGAAAAGCGCCAGGACTGGGTGCTGCGCGGCTTCCGCCAGTTCGACGCGCCCGTCTGCGTGATCATCACCTATGATCGCGTGCTTGACGGTAGCGACGATACGCCCTTCGACTGCGGCGCCGTGGCGACCGCCCTGGTCAATGCCGCGTGGTCGCGCGGGCTCGGCGCCGTGATCAACAGCCAGGGCATCATGCAGTCCCCCGTGGTGCGCGAGCACGCGGGCATAGCCGACGATCAAGTCATCATGAAAAGCATCGCGCTGGGCTGGCCGGATGAAACTTTTCCGGCGAATGCGGTGGTGTCGGAGCGGAAGTCCGTCGAGGAAGCGACGGTGTTCGTCGGTTTCGAGACGTAGCGGCGTGCGGTCGGAAGGGCTGGAGGCACAGCATTGATCCGCGCCATGGTCCGACGTGTACTTGTGCTGGCGGCGGCTTTTGCCACTGCCTTGACGCCGGTCATTTGTCTTGGCGAAAGCAGCAAGCCGTTGCCAGCCAAGGCAACGAGGGAGCTACCCGCTGAGCTGCTCTCGCTGCTCGAACAGAAGAAGATGCCGAAATATTCACCTATCGTCGTGCGCCTGTTCAAGGAGGAGGCCGAGCTCGAGGTCTGGAAGCAGGACGCGACCGGCCATTTCCAGATCCTCAAGACCTATCCGATCTGTCGGTGGTCGGGCGATCTCGGGCCGAAATTGTACGAGGGCGACCGCCAGGCTCCGGAAGGGTTCTATACGATTACACCCGAGCTGATGAATCCCAACTCCAACTTCCATCTTTCGATCAACCTCGGCTTTCCCAACACGTTCGACAAGGCGAACAAGCGCAACGGCAGCTTCCTCATGATCCACGGCGACTGCTGGTCGAGCGGTTGCTATGCCATGACCGACGAACAGATCAGCGAAATCTATTCGCTGGCACGCGACTCATCCCTCGGCGGCCGGCCGTCGTTCCAGGTCCAGGCCTATCCGTTCCGCCTGACGCCGGCAAACCTGGCGCGGCATCGAAATAGCCCCAACCTGGCCTTCTGGAAGATGCTCAAGATCGGCAACGATCATTTCGAGACGACGCGACTCGAACCAAGGGTGGATGTGTGCGACCGCCGCTATGTGTTCGATGCGCAACCTCCCCCGAATTCGCCGTCGCTTCCAGTGTTCAACCCTACCGAAAAATGTCCCCCCTTCGTCGTCAACCCGGAAATCGCGCGGCGGGCGCTGGAGAAGAGGCGCTCCGACGAGCTCGAATACGCGCGATTGCTTGAAGACAACGTTCCGGCTGCCCCGATATACAGCGGACTGGACGGCGGAATGAACAAGGCATTCCTCACACAATTTCCGGGCAGAGTGACGCTTGCGAAAGTCATGCCGTATGCATCCTACCTGCCGCAATTGCCACCGATCCCCTGGATCGACAATGATGGCTCGTTGACGAGTAGATGGTTCGGCAGCTCGTTGGACAAGCCGCCGGAGTGTAATCCGACGCGCGTCGGCTTCCCGTCAGGTCGGTGCTGAACGCTCGTGCGGCGTCCGCGGTGGATCATCAGAAGAGGATGGCATCGGCATTCCGTCCGGGGAATGCTGGCGGCGTCGGAGCGGAGACCTTGAAAAAAAATTCGTCCCGGCTTGCTGAACCAAAGCAAACGGCAACGAGTCCGCCTCCGCCCCGCGGGCTTCGGCGCGACAGCCTTGCGCAAACTTTGTTTGCGAAGGCTGGCGGAGAGAGTGGGATTCGAACCCACGGTACGGTTTCCCGCACACACGCTTTCCAAGCGTGCGCCTTAAGCCACTCGGCCATCTCTCCGGAGCGCCCTCTCTTGAAGGGGCGCCGATGATTTTGCAAGGGATCGCGGGGAAATCGGGTGAATTTTCCGTAAGATATTGTATTTACGGGATAATATCTGGCGTGGCAGATGCCTTGACCGGCTTGCCGGCTGAACCGGTGACGGGTTTGGCGCGACGATTCACCTGAGAACAGCAGACACGACCGGGGACGCCATGACCATCCGCAGCACCATCGTCGCCCTTGGCCTGATTTCGGCCCTTGGCTCCGCCTTCGCCGTGCCCGCCGCCGCCCAGGTCTGCACCCGGCAGGGGGTCGATGTCAGCTGCAACGACGGCCGGCGCGGGGTGCTGTCGGGCGACGCCATCATCTGGCCGGACGGCACGCGCTCGAACTCGACGCCGCATCCGAGCGTGATCATCGGCAACAAGAGCTCGGTGCATGTCGGGCCCGGCGTGTTCGTCGGCCAGGGCAAGGGCATGGCGCCGATGGACGATCCCAACGCGCCGAACAAGCGGCAATGCGCCATTCTGGATGGGGTGTCGTATTGCTATTGAGGCCGCAGTCGTACGCCGTCATGCCCGGGCTTGTCCCGGGCATCCACGTTCTTAAGGACTTGGGGTGAGACGTGGATGGCCGGGACAAGCCCGGCCATGACGCGGAATCCTATATCAACCTTACGCCTGAGATCGCCGACCTCAACCAGCGCAGTGCCTGCGGCGGCTGCGTGGCGAGCGGGGTGACAGCGGCCTTCTCGGTCCGGCACTTCTCGAGCTCGGCGACGAAATCGGCCGACCATTGCTGGATGGTGTGGCCGCGCAGCTTCTTCATCATCGCGTCCCAGCGCATCTTGCGCTCGGTGAGCGGCATCGCGGCGGCGATCGCGATCGCGCGGGCCATGCCGTCGATGTCGTGCGGATTGACGACCAGCGCGGCATCGAGCTCGTTGGCCGCGCCTGCGAATTTCGACAGCACCAGCACGCCGGGATCGGCCGGGTTTTGCGCGGCGACATATTCCTTGGCGACGAGGTTCATGCCGTCATGCAGCGGCGTCACCACGCCGATCTGCGCGGTCCGGTAGAGCCCTGCGAGCACCGCCTGGCTGAAGCCCTTGTTCAAATAGCGGATCGGCGTCCAGTCGACCTCGCCGTGGCGGCCGTTGACGTCGGTGACGAGGCGCGCGACATCGTTCTGCAGATTGCCATAGGCTTCGATGCCGCCGCGCGAGGGGTTGGCGATCTGCAGCAGCGAGATGCTGCGCAAGAATTGCGGCTGTTCGGTCCAGAGCCGGTCGAACGCGCTGATGCGGTTGACGAGGCCCTTCGAATAGTCGAGCCGGTCGACACCGATCGCGAGGCGCTCGCCATTGAGGCTGCGCCGCAGCCGCGACACGTCGGGATGCGAGGCCGATTTCGCCGCGTATTGCGCAAACTTCTCCGCATCGATTCCGATCGGGAAGACCTCGCAGCGGGTGCGGCCATGCTGCGAAATCGCAACGCCGTCCTCGACGGCGAGGCCAAGCTCGCTCGCGACGTAGCCGAGAAAATTCTGGCAATCCTCCTCGGTCTGGAAGCCGAGCAGATCGTAGGCCAGCATTGCCGTGATCAGCTCGCGATGATTGGGCACGCCCTGCATCACCGCGGCGACCGGCCACGGCGTATGCAGGAAGAAGCCGATCGGATCGTCGACGCCGAGATCACGCAGTTCGGCGCCGAGCGCGAGGAAATGATAATCCTGAACCCAGAACGCGGTCTTGGCTTTTCGGAAGCGCATCAAGGCGCGCGCCATGAAGGCGTTGACCTCGCGATAGCTGACGTAATCGTCGCGCGAGACGCGGATCAAATCGCTGCGCGAATGCAGCGCGGGCCACAGCGCCGAATTGGCAAAGCCTTCGTAATAGCCGCCGTAATGCGCCGCCGGCAGGTCCAACGTCGCAATCGCGCCCGATCCGAGCGCTTCGATCTCCGCGAACGGCTCCTTCTGATGGCCGTCACGCACACGGCCCGAAGAACCCACCCAGATCGCGCCCGAATGTTCCACCACCGGCAACAAGGCCGCCGCGAGGCCGCCCGTCATGGGCTCGTTAGGCTTGCCGCGCGCGACGCGATTCGAAACGACGACTAAATTCACAGGTCGTCCCCTCCTGTTTCATTCCACCCCGTTTAACTGCCGTTCATCAATATGGTTCCTGTCATCGTTTCAACCAATTGAAACCAAAATCGGGCACGCGCGTTGGAACTGGTTTCGCTTCGGGAACTCGAGATTTCGTTGCAAAGTCAGCGCATGCGGCCATGTTGCGCAGCACGCATAGCGGCGCGCGACGGCGCCGTTCCCAAAGCATCATGTCTGCGACGCGGCCTTGCCTTTATTTCACCTCGGGTCGAGCAGGCGGGCAAGGAACGCACGCACATCGTTCGGCGCGTCGAAATGGCCATTCACGCCCATGGCACGGCGACCGACGGAGAAGGCAAGCCCGTCCATGTCGGGCATGATCGCGAACACGGTTTCATCGGTGACGTCATCACCGATGAAGATCGGACGCCGTCCCTTGAACGGCTCCCGCTTCATCAGCTCGCGCACGCCGGTCGCCTTGGTGAATCCGGAATGCTTGATCTCGCAGACGAACTTGCCGGGCAGCACTTCGATCGGCGCATTGGGCAGGTCGGCGCGGATCACCGAGACCGATTCGTAGATCGCTTTCTCCGCGTGCGGGGCGAGGCGGTAATGCAGCGCGAGTGAATACCCCTTGTCCTCGAGCAAAATGCCGGGCGAAAGCTTGGCGATGGCGGCCAGGCGCCGCTTCAGTTCCTTGTCCAGCGGCGGGGCGCGCACGTCATCGGCCTCATTGTCGATCGACCGCCGCATCTCCGCGCCGTGGCCGGCGACGGCGCGGAACACATCGGGTGCGAAGATCAGGTCGATGTCGTTGAGCGAGCGGCCGCTGACCAGCGCCAGCGCGCCGGAGGTGCGCTCGGTCAGCCGATTCAGCGTGTCCGACAGGCCCGGCGGCACCCACACTTCGCGCGGCGTCGGCATCAGGTCGAGCAGCGTGCCGTCGATGTCGAGCAGAATCGCGATCTCGTCGAGATGCGGCACCAGCGCATGCGGCACCGGCACCGCATCGGGTGCTTCGTCGTCCGGCATGGTGCGCTTCTGGTCCAACGCCATTTCTGCAAATTCCGATTTCATCAGTCTACTCCATAAAGGCGAGCGGCCGCGCGATTTGTTCGAGCGATTTGCGCTCCGCAGGGACGGCATAGCGCCACGCCACGATCGCGGCCGCGATCATCAGGGCTGACCCCAGCAGATAGCCGGCGAACACGCTGGTGCGCGATCCCGTGTCGATCAGCACGCCGAACAGCGCCGGCCCGATCACGCCGCCGATGCCGGTGCCGACCGCGTAGAACACCGCGATCGCCAGCGCACGAACTTCGAGCGGAAAGGTCTCGCTGACGGTGAGATAGGCCGCGCTCGCGGCCGGCGAGGCGAAGAAGAAGATCACCATCCAGGCGATGGTCTGCCCCTGCGCCGAGAGGACGCCGATGGAGAACAGATAGCCCGAGATCGCCAGCAACAGGCCCGACACGCCATAGGTGAACATGATCATGATGCGGCGCCCGAGCGTATCGAACAGCCGGCCGAGCAGCAGGGGCCCAAGGAAATTGCCGGCGGCGAAGGGGAGCAGGTACCAGCCGACATGATCGGCGCTGATGCCGTAGAAATCGGTCAGCACCAGCGCGAAAGTGAAGAAGATGGCATTGTAGAAGAAGGCCTGCGCACTCATCAGCACGAGGCCGACCAGCGCGCGCTGGCGATATGCCGAGAATAGCGTGTGCACGACCTCGCGGATCGGCGTGTGATCGCGCATCTTCAGCCGGATCTTTGTGAAGCGTCCGTCGCTCGTATCCTGGTCGTGTCCGATCACCGAGCGTTCGATCTCGTCGACGATTGCGTGGGCCTGATCGGGGCGGCCATGGATCATCAGCCAGCGCGGACTCTCCGGAATCCACATCCGCATCAAGAGCACGACGAGGCCGACGGTCGCGCCGATGAGATAAGCCAGGCGCCAGCCGAGATCGGGGTTGATCACGGCAGGATCCAGCAGCACGATCGACGCCACCGCGCCCATTGCGGCCCCGATCCAGAAACTGCCGTTGATGACGAGATCGGTCCAGCCGCGATAGCGCGCCGGCACCAGCTCCTGGATGGTCGAGTTGATCGCGGTGTATTCGCCGCCGATGCCGGCACCGGTGAGGAAACGAAACAGCGCGTAGCTCGCGACATTCCATGACAGAGCGGTCGCGGCCGTCGCCGAGAGATAGAGTGCCAGCGTGATGAAGAACAGCTTCTTGCGGCCGATGCGGTCGGTCAGCCAGCCGAAGCCGAGCGCACCGAGCACGGCGCCGGCGAGATAGGCGGAATTGGCAATGCCGAGATCGAGATTGGTGAATTGCAGCGACGGGCTCTGCTTCAGCGCACCGGAGAGCGCACCGGCCAGCGTCACCTCGAGTCCGTCGAGGATCCAGGTGATGCCGAGCGCCAGCACGACGCGAGTGTGAAAGCCGCTCCAGGGCAGCGCGTCGAGCCGCGCGGGGATACTGGTCTCGACGATGCGATCGGCCGCGGCTGCCGCGACCACAGGAGCATAGTTCGGCGCTGGGCTTTGCTGCAATTCCATCGGGTTGTTGTGTCTGATCAATGGAAGCGCCCCCGGCTCACATGACGTGGACGGGGTTGATCCGATCATCGGGGTGCGGCATTCCGCCTGCCACCTGCGACAACGTCTGCGGCGAGGCCGGGTTCCCACGGGAACGCCCTTCGTACCGCTCGTTTCCGATGGAGCCGCAAGGAGTTGACGCATGGCTCATGTCAGAAAGACGACACAATCCCGCAAAACAGCCTTGCGCAGGACGACGAGCGCCAAGCGCGGCGCCGTGCGGACGAGTGCGAAGCGCGCTGTCGATGCTGACCTTCTACATCAACCGCGCAAACTCCGCTGTCGTCCCGGACAAGCGGAGCTCTTGGCAACGCGTAGCGTTGCCGGGAGCGGAGCGCTGATCCGGGACCCATAGCCACAGGATCGGGTTTGGTGATAGCTCGAAGTTGTCAGCGTCCGTCCCAACTCCTCGCTGGGAGTATGGGTCCCGGATCGGCGCGCGCTTGAGGCGCGCTTGTCCGGGACGACAGCGGAGTATGAGGCGGCGGCGCGAACTTCAGAGGCCGCGAATTTACGCCGCCCTGATATTCCCCATGAAGCGATCGAGCTCGGCGCGCAGGCGGGTGCTTTCGGATGACAGTGTCTTGGCCGAGTGCAGCACTTCCTCGGAGGCCGAGCCGGTCTCGGCGGCGCCGCGGTTGACCTCGCCGATGTCGGTGGCTGCGGTCTGGGTACCCTGCGCGACGGTCTGGACGCTGCGCGCGATCTCCTGCGTCGCGGCACCCTGCTGCTCGACCGCGCTGGCGATCGAGGTCGAGATCGACGAGATCTGGCCGATGGTCGCACCGATCTCCTTGATCGCGGCTACCGATTCGGCCGTGGCGCCCTGCATGCCCGTGATGTGCGAGGAGATCTCGTCGGTGGCCTTCGCGGTCTGGCTCGCCAGCGACTTCACTTCGCTGGCAACCACGGCGAACCCGCGCCCGGCTTCACCGGCGCGTGCCGCCTCGATGGTGGCGTTGAGCGCGAGAAGGTTGGTCTGCTCGGCAATCGCCGTGATCAGCTTGACCACCTCGCCGATCTGCTGGGCGGCATGCGAGAGCTTGCCGATGCGCCCGTCGGTTTCCTTGGCCTGGACCACGGCAGCTTCCGCAATCCGGCTGGAGTCGCGGACCTGACGGCCGATCTCCTCGACCGAGGCCGAGAGCTCCTCCGTCGCGGTGGCGACCGACTGCATGTTGGAGGACGCCTGCTCGGAGACGCCGGCGACCTGGCTCGACAGGCTCTGGGTGGTCTCGGCGGTGCGGGTCAGCGTGGAGGCCGCCGATTCCAGCTGCACGGCCGAGGCCGAGACGTTGGAGACGATGGCGCCGACCGCGCTCTCGAAATCGTCGGCGAAGCGGATCAGCTCGGAGCGGCGGGCAGCGCTCGCCTCCCTGTTCTGGGCTTCGCTGGCGGCGGCATCGCGCTCGGCTTTTGCCACGGCTTGAACCTTGAACTCCTCGACCGCACCGGCCATCTCGCCGATCTCGTCCTTGCGGCCGAGACCCGGCAGCACCACGTCGAAATTGCCCGAGGCCAGTTCACGCATCGCCTTGCACATCGCGATCATCGGACGCGAGATGCCGTTGCCGAGCCACAGGGCCAGCACGGCACCGATGGCAAGGCCGCCGAGCGCCATCATCAGCATCAATTGCTCGGTCTCTCCGATCGTCGCGTTGGCGCTCGCCTCGATGCGCTGCTGGTCGGCAGTCAAATCCGAACGCAGCTCGGCCGAGAGCTTGAGGATGGTCGCCGCCGTCTTGGTCATCTCACCGTTCGACTTGACGATGATCTTCACGTTCTCGGTCAGCTTTGAGAAGGAGGTGCGGTACTGCTTCAGCAGATTGCCGATCTCGGTGACGCGGTCGGTGATCTTCTGGTCGCTGGCATAGATCGAGACCAGCAGGGTCTCCAGGAATTTGATGCGGGCGATCACGCCGTCGGCGGTCTTCGGCTCCGGCTTGGCGACGAAGGCGCTGACCGAGGTGGAGACAGCCAGATATTGCGAGGTGATGTCCTTGGCCGTGGTCTGGACCGATGCCAGCCCCGCCAGCGCGGCGGTATCGGCGAGGTCGTCGAACTTGAAGCGGATCTTGTTGCCGACGCTGTTGAGCTCATCGGCCGCGATCTTGTTGTTCTCGCGCGTCAGGACGATGATCTCCCCGAACACCTTCGTGAAGCGCTGAAACTCGGCCTCCAGCTTGCCGACCTGCTCGCGGCGGGCGGCGCCTGTCGTGGCGGACATCGACTTGGCGATCGCGCTCTTCAGATTGTCTTCGGCGGCCTTGGCTGCGGTCTCGTCATCCACCGCCCCCGTCAGGGTATAGGCCCGAGCCAGTCCCTGATAGGCGATCAGCTCGCGATCGACCGTCCGGGCGAGGTCGGCTTCCGACACGCTGGTGCGGTAGGAAGCCACGGCGGCCTGGATCCGCTCGAAGCCGAAATAGGCGAAAGCCATGCTGACGGCGAGGATGGCTAGCACCGCCACGAAGCCGAGGATGATTTTTGCGCGAAAACGCAAGCTTGGCAGCTTCGATTGGTTCGACTTCGACTTGACCGACATTCCCCCACCCCATTCCATTCGCGGAAAACCAGGCGCAGCCCGGAAGCAGCCCGCTTCCTGACTCGCCCGCACGGTAATCGGCAAAGGATAAGCTGTGGTAAATTTGTGGCGCCGCAACTCGCGGTTAGGTGACGCGGGGATTTGTTAAAGCGCGCTTTCCCGCGCCGTTACAAATGCCGTCATAAATTAAGTGCGGGCGCCAAATCTCCGTTGTCGTCCCGGACAAGCGGAGCTCTTGGCAACGCGTAGCGTTGCCGGGGAGCGGAGCGCTGATCCGGGACCCATAGCCACAGGGAGTGGTTTGGCGAAGACTCGGAGTTGCCCGCTCGCTCCATATCCGCTCCCTGTGGTTATGGTTCCCCGCTTTCGCGGGGACGAGCGGAGAGTGGGGTGACAGCCGATCGCCTAACTCAGCACGAACCCAAGCAACTTACGCCGCCCTGATATTCCCCATGAAGCGATCGAGCTCGGCGCGCAGGCGGGTGCTTTCGGATGACAGTGTCTTGGCCGAGTGCAGCACTTCCTCGGAGGCCGAGCCGGTCTCGGCGGCGCCGCGGTTGACCTCGCCGATGTCGGTGGCTGCGGTCTGGGTGCCCTGCGCGACGGTCTGGACGCTACGCGCGATCTCCTGCGTCGCGGCACCCTGCTGCTCGACCGCGCTGGCGATCGAGGTCGAGATCGACGAGATCTGTCCGATGGTCGCACCGATCTCCTTGATCGCGGCTACCGATTCGGCCGTGGCGCCCTGCATGCCCGTGATGTGCGAGGAGATCTCATCCGTCGCCTTCGCGGTCTGGCTCGCCAGCGACTTCACTTCGCTGGCAACCACGGCGAACCCGCGGCCGGCTTCACCGGCGCGTGCCGCCTCGATGGTGGCGTTGAGCGCGAGAAGGTTGGTCTGCTCGGCAATCGCGGTGATCAGCTTGACCACCTCGCCGATCTGCTGGGCGGCATGCGAGAGCTTGCCGATGCGCCCGTCGGTTTCCTTGGCCTGGACCACGGCAGCTTCCGCAATCCGGCTGGAGTCGCGGACCTGACGGCCGATCTCCTCGACCGAGGCCGAGAGCTCTTCCGTCGCGGTGGCGACCGACTGCATGTTGGAGGACGCCTGCTCGGAGACGCCGGCGACCTGGCTCGACAGGCTCTGGGTGGTCTCGGCGGTGCGGGTCAGCGTGGAGGCCGCCGATTCCAGCTGCACGGCCGAGGCCGAGACGTTGGAGACGATGGCGCCGACCGCGCTCTCGAAATCGTCGGCAAAGCGGATCAGCTCGGAGCGGCGGGCAGCGCTCGCCTCCCTGTTCTGGGCTTCGCTGGCAGCGGCATCGCGCTCGGCTTTTGCCACGGCTTGAACCTTGAACTCCTCGACCGCACCGGCCATCTCGCCGATCTCGTCCTTGCGGCCGAGACCCGGCAGCACCACGTCGAAATTGCCCGAGGCCAGCTCACGCATCGCCTTGCACATCGCGATCATCGGACGCGAGATGCCGGTGCCGAGCAGGAAGGCGAGGACCGCACCAAGCAGCGTACCGCCGATGGCGAGCATCAGAACCAGTTGCTCGGTCTTCCCGATCGTCGCTTCCGATTCCGAATCCAGCCGCTGCTGCTCGGCGACGAGGTCCGCCTTCATGGCCGTGGCGCCTTGCAGGATCGCACCGGCCGAACCGCTCATCTCGGTGACGAGCCCGTCGACCAACTTGGCGTTGGCGATCAGCTTCTCCAGCGCTTCGCGATAGGCGCCGAGGATGGTCTTGGCCTCCTTCAGTCCGGCGACGATCTTGTCGTCCATCGAATAGACCGCGCCGAGCGAGTTCTCCACGAATTTCAGCCGCGCCAGCGCGCTGGTCGCGATCGCCTGATCGGACGTGAGCACGAAATTGGTGGCTGCAGCACTCGCGGTTTGGAACTGGGCGTTGACCTGCTTGGTACCGAACTCGATCGACTGGGCCTCGGAATCGGAAGCGTTGTTACCGATATCGTCCAGCTTGTACTTCAGGAGATTGGCTTGGCGCTGCAGCTGGTTCTGCACCAGCAACGTGCTGTCACGCTTGGCCTGCAGAACCTTGGCGAAGGTTGCGGAGAAATTCGCAAACTCCTTGGCGAGCTTGTCGAGACTCTCCCCCCGCGCCGGGGTCTTGGCGCTCTTCACGGCCTGGTCGATGGCGTTCTTCAGGCTGGCCTCGGCCTCGAGCGCCGCCTTGGCGTCATCTTCCTTGCCGGTGACGACGAAATATTTGACGGCCGCACGGTAGCCGAGCAGCTCGCGGTCGATGTTGCGGGCGAGGTCGGCCTCCGACACGCTGCTACGGTAGGACCCGACCCCGGCCGAAACCCGCTCGAAGCCGAAATAGCAGAAGGCCATGCTGCCGGCGGAGATCGCCAGCACGACCGCGAAACCCAGGATGATCTTGGCGCGGAACCTCAGGGTGGGAAATATTGTGCGCTTTGACGGCGACGCGATACGCCCGGACATTCCCACCCCCATTACTTATTCCAAACAGCCGCGATCCGAAGGCGCCCCGCCTCCCCGACCGCATGCGCAAAACTAAGGCAGAATCGTCAAGGGGCGGTAAATTCCTCCGGCTCGCAATCCCGGGCTGCGCAAGCACCAGACCGGCGACTTCCGGGCCGGACACCGCGCGACTTGTTGCGGGTAGAATGAAAAAGCCCTACTGTTTTCGGCACTTGGCGGCAGATCTTGGCGACAGACCAAGCCGGTCCTTGAGGAGAGAAACGAAGTGGGGCAGGCCGATCTTCGGTTTGGCGGTTCGTCCAGCGTTGCGGTCGCGAAATCGAAAGCTCCGACCGTCGACGAGGCCGTTGCCGAGCTGGTCGCCCAGCTTCCGTCGGACGAGCTGGCCCTGGTCCTGGTCTTCCTCTCCCCCCGCTACGATCCTCATCGATTCATCGCCGAGATCACGAGACACTTTGCGGACACGCCGGTCTGCGGCTGCACGACGGCAGGCGAGCTGGCGCCGGACGGCTGGGACGAGAACAGCGTTGTCGCGATGACGTTCAGCCAGGCTGACTTCAACGCCGTGGTCCGGCCGATCCTGAATCTCGCCAATTTCCACGTCGAGGACGGCCGCCGGATCGGCAGCGAGCTTCGCCACGAGCTGCTGCGGGCAACCTCGGAGGTCAGCGGCCGCAACCCGTTCGGCCTGGTGCTGATCGACGGCATGTGCCGCCGCGAAGAAGCTGTGATGTCCGCCCTCTATGCCTCGCTCGACAATATCCCGATCGTCGGCGGGTCGGCGGGCGACGGCCTGCGCTTCGAAAGGACCTGGGTGTTCTTCGACGGCAAGGCCCACACCGACGCGGCTCTCCTCATTCTCCTCAACACGTCGCTGCCGTTCCGCGTGTTCAAATGCGACAATTTCGAGCCCACCACACAGAAGATGGTGGTCACCGAGGCCGATATCGAGCAGCGCGTCGTCAAGGAATTGAACGCCGAGCCTGCCGCCGCGGAATATTCCCGTGCCGTCGGAATCATCGACGCCAAGCTCGACCCGTTCTCCTTCGCATCCCATCCGGTGCTGGTCCGGGTTGGCGGGTCCTATTATGCGCGGTCGATCCAGCGCGTCGATCCCGACGGCTCGCTGCGCTTCTTCTGCGCGATCGACGAGGGCATGGTGCTGACGACGGCAACCTCGTGCAGCCTGGTCGGAGCAACCCGCGACGCCTTCGCGGAAACCCGTGACCAGATCGGCGACGTCTCTCTCTATATTGGCTTCGAATGCCTGCTACGCCGGCTGGATGCCGAGCAGCATCAGCTTTCACGCGAAATGTCCGAGCTGTACCGGCAGAACCGCGTCGTCGGGTTCCATACCTACGGCGAACAGTTCGGCTCGATGCACGTGAACCAGACCTTCACCGGCGTCGCCATCGGCAGGCGGCCGACGTAACGGAGCCGACGTGGCAGAGACCTGGCAGGATGCCGAAACGATCGAGCAGCTCCGGCGGGAGTCGGTCAAGCTGAAGAAGATCAATGCGGCGCTGATGTCGCGCGTCGAGCGGTCGATGGACCAGCAGCTCAATGCGTTCTCACTGTTCGAAACCGCAATCGCGCTCGACCATCAAGTTCGCGACCGGACGCATCAGTTGCGGGATGCCCTGCGTTCGGTCGAGCGGGCCAACGAAGGCTTGTACCGCGCCAAGCAGCAGGCGGAAGCTGCAAGCTCGCTGAAATCGTCCGTGCTGATCTCGGTCACCCACGATCTCCTGCAGCCGCTGAACGCGGCACGCCTGACCCTGTCGGCCCTCACCGAGATGATGGAGTCGCAGGAAGCAGGCCTGCTCATCGACCAGGTCGACCGGTCCCTGGTCACGCTGGAAGACCTGCTGCGCTCGCTTCTGGAGATCGCGAAGCTCGATGCGGGCGCGCTCCGGCCCGACGTGCGGCCGATCGCGCTTGGGCCGCTGCTCGACCAGCTCCGCGACGAGTTCGAGCCGATCGCCTGGAGGCAGGGACTGTCCCTGCGCGTCCGCAGCTCGCCGCTCGCGGTCCTGTCCGACCCGATGATGCTCCGGAGGATCCTGCAAAATCTGCTCGCGAATGCGATCCGCTATACCCGCAGCGGCGGCGTCATCCTGGGATGCAGACGGCGTGGCGATCGCATCGCGATCCAGATCTCCGATACCGGGCCCGGAATTGCGCAGGCGCAGCAGGAGGCGATCTTCCGGGAGTTCCAGCGCGGCGACGCGAGCGCGACCGACCAGGCCGGCTTCGGCCTCGGTCTTTCGATCGTGCGCCGCTTCGCGACGGCGCTCGGCCACGAGGTGCGGCTGTCGTCGCATGTCGGCCGCGGATCGACCTTTGTGCTCGAGCTGGAGCAGGCCGATCGCGCCGATGTCAGCGACGACCTGCAGGAGATGAAGCCCGCAGACCTGCACTATGGCGGTCTGGGAGGGGCCAAAATCCTGCTCATCGAGAACGACGCCTCGGGCGCGGAGGCGCTGGCCGCCTTGCTGGAAGGATGGGGCTGCGACGTCGCGACCACGAGATCCGCCGCGGATGCCGCCCAGCGCTTGAGTGAGCTCGGCGGCACGCCGGACGCCATCATCGCCGATCTCCATCTCGATCACGGCGAAAGCGGATTGTCGGCCGTCGAGGGAATCCGGCAGCGGTTGAAGTCGGACGTGCCGGCGATGATCATCACCGCGGATTATTCCGAAAAGGCTGCGGCGGAAGCCAGCCGCTACGGGCTGGAAGTGCTGAAGAAGCCGATCAGGCCGGCGGAAATGCGCGCGCTGCTGTCGTTCCTGCTGAGCTAAAGCATGATGCGGAAAAGTGCGCAGCGTTTTTCCGGAAAGATCATGCTTAAATAACAACCTAAAGCGCGATGACGATTCATCCTGATCGCATATCGCGCTTTAGTTCATCACCTCGCGCCGCATCGGCTGCGAACGAGGTGGCAATCATGCCTGCGGATCGGTCCGGGCGCGGTCGCGCTTCGCGGCCGCTCCCGAGCCCGCCAGCGTCGCAAAATCGATCTTCGACATTTCGACGATCGCCTTGGTGCGGCTCATCACGTTCAGCTTGCGCAGGATATCCGAGACGTGAACCTTCACGGTGGTCTCGGAGATCTTCAGCTCAAAGGCGATCTGCTTGTTCTGCAAGCCGCGCTTGAGCATTTCGAGGACGCGCAATTGCTGGGGCGTCAGATCGTGAAGGCGCTTCAGCAGCTCCTGGGCCGCGATCGGCGAACGCTGCGGGCGGGCCAGCGCGCGAAAAGCGGCCGGCAGACACACCGCGCCGCGCACGACTTCGCCGATCGAATGCGCCAGCTCCTGCTTGGACGAGGATTTGAGGATGTAGCCGGATACGCCGAGCGACAATGCGCCCGAGATGATCTGCGCGTCCTGGTGCCCCGACACGATGACGACGGGAATGCGCGGAAACGCCTTGCGGATGCGGATGATGCCGGACAGTCCGGTCGTCCCGGGTATCGACAGGTCGAGAAGAATGAGGTCGACATCGGGCCTCGACGCCAACAATTCGAGCGCACCGTCGATCGAGGTGGCCTGAAGCATCTCGGCATCCGGCGTCGCCATTTGCAGCGCTCCCTCGAGCGCCTCGCGAAACAGCGGATGATCCTCGACAATCAGAAACCGCATCAGATTTGGGCCGTTCCCAGCTCGTCACCGAAGTCAGCGATCAGACCGGCGAGCATGCCGTCGCCGGAGCAACCCGGCTTGATCCAGATCAAATCGGACCAGCAGCTCATTGCGGCCTCCCGCGATCGATCCTCGGATGGGGCCGCTGCCGCGGATCCGGCAGATCGACCTTGCCGATCTCGACGATCGCCTTGTTGCGGCTGAACAGTCCGAGCTTGCGCAGGATCTCGGTGATGTGCGCCTTCACAGTCGATTCGGCGAGTTGAAGCTCCTGCGCGATCTGCCGGTTCGGATAGCCGCGGCGAAGGAAATCGAGCACGCGAAGCTGCTGCGGCGTCAGTTCGCGAAGCTTGACCCTGAGTGCCTTGCTGCTGTCGGCCCGCTTCCGCTGCGGCTCCGCCACGAAATCCTTCGGCACCGACACCGATCCGCCGAGCACGCCTTCGATCGACTGCGCGAGCTCGCGCTTGGACGTGGATTTCGGCAGATAGCCGGCAGCACCCAGCGCCAGCGCCTCGCGGACCACATGCTGATCCTCCTCGCTCGAGACGATGGCGACCGGCAGGCGCGGATAGGTCTCGCGCAGCCTGAGAAAGCCGGAGAAACCGGTTGCGTCGGGAAGCGAGAGATCGAGCAGCGCAAGGTCGATCCCCCGTTCGACCGAAAGCACCCGCAAGGCGTCCTCGATCGACATCGCTTCGAGAATGCGGGCCTCCGGCAGCGCCAGCCGCACGGCATTGCCGAGCGCCTCGCGAAACAGCGGATGATCGTCGATGATCAGGAAGCTGGTCATGGCACCTTCCCCGGGGTCCATCGCGCGGGCGCATCCATCGGACGTTCGTGCCGATGGATGCGAAACGGACCCTAGAACATCTCCCCGATGCCGTCCGGTCAAGACCATTCAGTCGTTCGATTCGGCCTGAACCGTCAGCAGAAAGGCGTAGATGTTGTCGAACTGGCTGTCGGTGAAGACCTCTTTCCAGGACGGCATGCCCTTGGCCGGACGCCCCTCATGCACCGTGGTCAGGAATTTCTCTCGCATCTCGTCGCCGTAGCGGTGACGTAGCAGCCTCAGATCGATCTTCCGCTCGCTCTGGATCGCGTCGGGACCATGGCAATGCGCACAGGTGCCGTTGAAGATCTCCTTGCCCTGACCGACAGCTTCGGCATTTGACGCCAGCGCGTCGCCCTTGGTCTCGGTCGCGACGACGCTGGCCACATGCGCCGCGCCGGTCCCGGCTCCGGTCGTGGTTCCCGCCGGCGTCTGCACGGCATTGAAGTGGAGAGCCTGACCGGTCGGCAGGCCATACTTCACCTTGAGGTCGGCGATGGTCCGCTCGAGGTCCGGCAAGACCGCATCGATCTGGTCGCGCAGTTCTGTCGAGGCCTTCGCGAAGCCGATCGCCGCGTCCCACGACAAACCTTCGCCTTCGGTGAGCTGAACGCGATACCGATCCTGGTAGACGGTCTTGTTCAGCCAGCCGGCCACGGGTCCCCAGATAAAGGCGACGTCGGCCTTGCCCCGATCGAGCGCCTGCATGCCTTCCTCGGGCGACAGCACCGTCACCTTCTGGATGTCGTCACGCGTCGCCAGGAGGTTCTGTGGCGTGCTGGCGAACTGCACGGCGACCCGCTTGCCCCGGAGCTCGTCGATCCCGGAGACCGTCCGGTCCTTTGCCGTCACGAGGGCGTAACCCTCACGCGCAACCGTGCTCGAGAAGATGACGGCTGGCCCCATGAAATCCTCGGAGCGCGGCAGGCCGATCATGGCGTCGCACTGCTTGCCGAGCAGCGTCACGCGAACGGTGCGCTTGCCGAAATACGATTTGTACCAGTCGTAGGCGATCGGCCGCCCGAGCGCCCGCGCCAGCGCCTGCCCGATCTCGACATAGAGGCCGGGTTGCGAGGGGCTGTTGCTCGAGAACGGAAGATTGGTCGGATCGGCACAGAGCCGGAACGGCTTCACTTCGTCGGCGCGGCTTGTGGCGGCTGGCACGATGAGCGCGGAACCGGCAACACATGCAAGTAAAGCTGCGATGGCGCGACGTCTGCTATTGCCAAGGCCAGAACGATTTGGACGCATCCTCACCTCCCGTGGTTGGGCATCGTTGGCGTCACGTTGCGACAAGGCCCTGCCTCGGCCGCAACGACGCGATCACACTTTGGGAAAAGAGCGCGTGTATCCCGTCACCTCGGGATACACGCGCCAGTGGTCACTGGACGGAGAAGACGAAGAGCGAGCCGCCCTCGGGAGCTGCAGCCGTCATCTTCTTGCCAACCTCGCCCAGGAACGCGGGCAGCGCTGCCGTGCGGCCGACGACGATGGCGACGTATTGCTTGCCGTCGACCATGTAGGTCACAGGACCCGCACCGATGCCGGAGCCGAGATTCTTGCTCCAGAGCATTTTGCCGGATTTCGCATCGATGGCGCGGAAATCGCCATGGATGTTGCCGGCGAACACCAGGCCCCCGCCAGTGGTCAGCGTGCCGCCATTGAAAGGCAGGTCTTCCTTGATGGACCAGACTTTCTTCTGGTTGACGGGATCCCAGGCCACGAGCTCGCCGAGGAAGCCGCCGGGGCCTTCCTTGGTCGGGAATTCGGCGCCGAGATAGAACACGCCGCGCTTGTAGGCGACGTCACTGACCGACCAATCCATGCAGACATTGTTGGAGGGAATGTAGACGAGGCCGGTCTGCGGGTTGAACGACATCGGCTGCCAGTTCTTGCCGCCGATCAGATTGGGGCAGATGTCCTTGGCGGGATGGCCGGGGCCCGGACGCTTGTCGGGATCCTCGACCGCGCGCATGGTGGCGAGATCGAATTTCTGCGCCCAGTTCGAGAAGACGTACTTCTCCGCCGAAAGAACCTTGCCGGTCTCGCGGTTGGCGACGAAGAAGAACCCGTTGCGATCCGCCTTCATCAGCGCCGGAACGTTGCTGCCGCCGATGTTGAGATCGGCGAGCACGGCCTCGTTCACGCCGTCATAGTCCCAGGCGTCGGCGGGCGTGGTCTGGATATGCCACTTGATCTTGCCGGTGTTCGGGTCGAGCGCCAGCGTCGAGGCCGTGTAGAGGTTGGTCAGCTTGCCGAAATCGCCATTGCCGGTCGAGCGCACGGCAGTGTTCCACGGCCCGGGATTGCTGGTGCCCCAATACACAGTATCGGTCTTGGGATCATAGGAGCCGACCAGCCAGGCCGCGCCGCCGCCATGCTGCGCGGAATCGCCCTTCCAGGTATCGCCGCCGGGCTCCTCCGGCGTGGGAACGGTAAAGGTCTGCCAAGCGAGCTTGCCGGTGTTGATGTCGAAGGCCTGAAGCGCGCCGCGCACGCCGTACTCGCCACCGCCGAAGCCGGTGATGACCTTGTCGCGCACGACCAGCGGCGGCGAGGTGATGACCGAGCCCTGCTTGTAATCGACCACCTTCGCCGTCCACAGCGCCTTGCCCGTCGCAGCGTCGAGCGCCGTCAGCTTGCCGTCGAGCCGGCCGACGAAGATCTTGCCGTCAGCGTAGGAGACGCCGCGATTGTTCACGTCGCAGCAGGCGTATTGCAGCACGTCGTCCGGAATCTCCGGCTCGTAGGTCCACTTGCGCGCACCGGTCGCGGCGTCGAGCGCGTAGACGTATTTCGGCCCCCATGACGTCGAGACGTACAACGTGTTGCCGATGACGATCGGCGAGGATTCGTTCGAGCGCAGCGATGCAAGCGAGAACGAATAGGCAAGCGACAGCTTGCCGGCGTTCTCGGCGTTGATCTGGTTGAGCGGGCTGAACCGCGTGTTGGCGTAGTCGTGGCCCGCCACCGCCCATTGATTGGAATCGGATTGCGCTTTGAGCAGTGAATCGTTGGCGCGAACGCCAATCGTGCCGGCGCCCAGCATCGCGATCATCGAAATGCCGGCCAAGAAGCCCCTCGTTCCAAAGGTCATTATTCCCTCCGTGATGTTGCTTTGCGCGCCACGTTGGGCGCCGATGCGCTTTTGCGCTTTCGATACGCAGTTCGCCTGCGAACCATCACGGAAATTACAGCATCGACTTTTCGCGCTTAGTATAGGCGGAAGGTAGTAGTGCAAATCACTGTCAGGCTTGGCCACTCATCTCGTTGTCGGCACTCGCTTCTTGTCGCTCGTTGGCAGCTCGAAACCAGTGATTGGATTGCGGCAACATCGTGCAGCCATCCGCGCGTTCCGTCGAAAGTCGGCATCAGCGACGTCCACAAATCACGACGACGGTTCAACCGCGACGGATGGCCGCTGGGCGTTACGAAATCCGTCAATGTCACGGTGTCGTTGTCGCTCGCTTTGACCGGCCCGCCTTCAGAACGACGGTGGGCGCTCGATTGGCGAAGCCATCTCGAGAGATCGGTTGTCTTCTTCGCGTCCATTGATCGCCAGGGGGTACAGGCGGACTTGGTCAGTCCGCTTCCCGGCAGCCCCCCCGAGCCGGCCCGGCTCGTCGTGGGCGATCAACGCTTCAATGAAATCAATGGCTTACCGCGCCAAATCCTACTACCAAGATCGCGATTACAAAGTTGCCCGGCCGTGCTCCTATTTGCGGAACGACGACAAGAATCCCAAGGGAGAGACAATCGGCGGCGCCAAGGACCGACATCCGCGGGCGAGCAACCCTCGCGCGATGGCAGAGGTGGACGCCGCGGAAGACGAGAGACCATCTCCTTGCAGGTTTCGGACAGGTCGCGCCATGCGCTGGCGGCGGCACGGATCGCTGTTGTCTGATCGCGGCGCCTCGACGACCGTTTCGTGACGCCGGCGACCCAAAATCCCAGTTGCAAAGTTTCATCGCGCTGTTTCTAATTGGAATAACTACAAACATTCTGGGAGGACGACATCGTGTCTACAGTCAAACTGACGGTGAACGGCAAGGCCGTTGCTGTCGACGTCGAGGACCGCACGCTGCTGGTCCAACTGCTGCGCGATCACCTCAATCTCACGGGTACCCATGTCGGCTGCGACACCAGCCAGTGCGGCGCCTGTGTCGTGCACATGGACGGCCGCGCGGTGAAATCCTGCACCATGCTGGCGGGCCAGGCCGACGGGGCCAGCATCACCACCATCGAAGGCATCGCCAAGGGCGACGAGCTGCACCCGATGCAGGCCGCCTTCCGCGACAATCACGGCCTGCAATGCGGCTATTGCACGCCGGGCATGATCATGTCGGCGATCGACATCGTGCATCGTCACGGCGGCCAGCTTGACGAGGCGACCGTCCGAACCGAGCTGGAAGGCAATATCTGCCGCTGCACCGGCTACCACAACATCGTCAAAGCCGTGCTGGATGCAGCCGGGCGCATGAAGGTCTCGCAGGCGGCCGAGTAAAGCGGCACGCCTCGAAAAGAACCACGGCTGCAGCTTTCGAGGGAAAGCGCGGTCAAAGAACTTTCCGGTCGGGAGGACCAGACATGGGTGTAGAAGGCATCGGCGCGCGAGTCGTGCGCAAGGAAGACAAGCGTTTCATTACCGGCAAGGGCCGGTACGTGGACGACATCAAGCTGCTGGGCATGACCCATGCCCATTTCATCCGCAGCCCGCACGCACACGCCAAGGTGAAGGGGATCGATTCCTCCGCCGCGCTGAAGATGCCGGGCGTGGTCGCGGTGCTCACGGGCCAGCAGATTGTCGACGACAAGGTCGGCAACCTCATTTGCGGCTGGGCCATCACCTCCAAGGACGGCAGCCCGATGAAGATGGGCGCATGGCCGGCGATGGCGCCGGAGACCGTGCGCTTCGTCGGTCAGGCCGTCGCGGTCGTGATCGCCGACAGCAAGAATCTGGCGCGCGACGCGGCCGAGGCCGTCGTCGTGAATTATGAAGAGCTCCCGGCGGTCGCCGACGTCCAAGCCGCGATCAAGTCTGGCGCGCCGCAGCTTCACCCCGAAGCTCCCGGCAACCAGGTCTATGACTGGGTGATCGGCGACGAGGGTGCCACCGATGCCGCCTTCGCCAAGGCCGCCAATGTGGTCAAGCTCGACGTCACCAACAACCGCCTCGCCCCGAACGCGATGGAGCCGCGCGCGGCGATCGCCGATTACGACGCGGCGGAAGAGCATTTCACGCTCTACACGACCTCGCAGAACCCGCACGTCGCCCGCCTCGTGCTGTCGGCGTTCTACAACATCGCCCCCGAGCACAAGCTGCGCGTGATCGCCCCCGACGTCGGCGGCGGCTTCGGCTCCAAGATCTTCATCTATCCCGAAGAGATGGTGGCGCTGTGGGCCTCCAAGAAGATCGGCCGTCCCGTGAAATGGACCGGCGACCGCACCGAGGCCTTCCTCACCGACGCGCATGGCCGTGACCACGTCACCCATGCCGAGCTGGCGTTCGACGCCAGCAACAAGATCACCGGCCTCAAGGTAAAGACCTACGCCAATTTCGGCGCCTACATGTCGCTGTTCTCGTCCTCGGTGCCGACCTATCTCTACGCGACGCTGCTGTCGGGCCAGTACAACATCCCGGCGATCCACGCCGAGGTGATCGGGGTCTACACCAACACCACGCCGGTCGACGCCTATCGCGGCGCGGGCCGCCCCGAGGCGAGCTATCTGATCGAGCGGCTGATGGAAACGGCGGCGCGGCAGTTGAAGGTCGATCCGGCCGAGCTGCGCCGGACCAACTTCATCACCCAGTTCCCGCATCAGACGCCTGTCATCATGGCCTATGACACCGGGGACTTTAACGCCTCGCTCGACGCTGCCATGAAGGCGATCGACTATGCCGGCTTCCCCGCCCGCAAGGCCAAGGCGAAAGCCGACGGCAAGCTGCGCGGCATCGGCGTCTCCTGCTACATCGAGGCCTGCGGCATCGCGCCGTCGAAGGCGGTCGGTAGCCTGGGCGCCGGCGTCGGCCTGTGGGAATCGGCCGAGGTGCGCGTCAACCCGGTCGGCACCATCGAGATCCTCACGGGCTCGCACAGCCACGGCCAGGGTCACGAGACCACGTTCTGCCAGCTCGTCGCGGAGCGCCTCGGCGTTCCCATCAGCCAGGTCTCGATCGTCCATGGCGACACCGACAAGGTGCAGTTCGGCATGGGCACCTACGGCTCGCGCTCGGCGGCCGTCGGCCTCACCGCGATCCTGAAGGCGATGGAGAAGATGGAATCGAAGGCCAAGAAGATTGCGGCGCATGCGCTGGAAGCTTCCGAGGCCGACATCGTCATCGAGAACGGCGAGTTCAAGGTCACCGGCACCGACAAGGCGATTGCCCTGCCGATGGTCGCCCTTGCAGCCTATACCGCGCACAATCTGCCTGACGGGATGGAGCCGGGTCTGAAGGAAAGCGCCTTCTACGACCCCACCAACTTCACCTTCCCGGCCGGCACCTATATCTGCGAGCTCGAGGTCGATCCCGGCACCGGCAAGACCTCCTTCGTCAACTTCGTCGCGGCAGATGATTTCGGCCGGCTGATCAATCCGATGATCGTCGAGGGCCAGGTCCATGGCGGCCTTGTTCAAGGCATCGGACAGGCGCTGCTCGAGCATGCGATCTACGATGCCAACGGCCAGCCGGTCACGGCCTCGTTCATGGACTACGCCATGCCGCGCGCCGACGACGTGCCCTCCTTCAACCTCTCCCACACCACGACGCTGTGCCCGGGCAATCCCCTGGGCATCAAGGGCTGCGGTGAGGCCGGCGCGATCGGCGCCTCTGCAGCCGTGATCAACGCGATCACGGATGCGATCGGCAAGAACAACCTGGAAATGCCCGCAACCCCTGACCGGGTGTGGCGCACGATCCACGCGGCTTAAGAGGGAGGAACGAAGATGTACCAGACCACCTATCATCGCGCTTCCTCGGTCGACGAGGCCGCCAGCCTGTTCGCCAAGGGCAGCGAGTCGAAGTTCCTTGCCGGCGGCCAGACGCTGCTGCCGGTGATGAAGCAGCGCCTCGCAAGCCCCTCCGACGTGATCGACCTCGGCAAGATCAAGGAGCTGCAGGGCGTCGAATTGTCGGGCGACACGCTGACCATCAAGGCCGCCACGATCTATTACGACATCATGACCAATGCCGATGTGAAGAAGGCGATTCCCGCGATTGCCTATCTCACCTCGGTGCTCGGCGACCCCGCCGTGCGTTACCGCGGCACGATCGGCGGCTCGATCGCCAACAACGATCCGGCCGCGGATTTCCCGGCCGCTTTGTTGGCCCTTGGCGCCACCGTGAAGACCAACAAGCGGTCGATCTCGGCCGAGGACTTCTTCCAGGGCCTCTTCACCACGGCACTCGAAGACGGCGAGATCATCACCGCCGTGTCGTTCCCGGTGCCGGCAAAAGCCGGCTACGAGAAGATGCGGCATCCGGCCTCGCGCTTTGCGCTGACCGGCGTGTTCGTCGCGCAGACCAAATCGGGCGAGGTTCGGGTCGCCGCGACCGGCGCCTCGCAGAGCGGCGTGATGCGGGTGCCCGCGATTGAGGCGGCGCTGAAGGCGAACTGGTCGCCGTCGGCGATCGACGGCGTGACGATTTCGGCGAATGGATTGCTGGCCGACATCCACGGCACTGCCGAGTACCGCGCCAACCTCATCAAGGTAATGGCACAGCGCGCGGTGGCCGCGGCGCGCTGATAGCGCCTCGACACAAATTTTCCGCGGCGCGCACTTCGGTGCGCGCCGTTTTATTTTGGCCATGCGGCATCAAAAGCGCTTGCCTCGCTGGCATGAAGGCGAGAAAAGTTAATCAGCCGATTAACTCGCTCCAAAGAAGAATGTCAGCGGCGATTGCCGAACCATCGGCATCCGCCCGCGACCCGAGGAAACAACAACGTGCTCGACAAATCAGCGCCCACCTCGACCGTCCGCTCCTCCGGCCCGCTCTCGGGCTTCCGCATCGTCGAATTCGCCGGCATCGGCCCCGGCCCGTTCGCCTGCATGATGCTGGCCGACATGGGTGCCGACGTCGTCACGCTCGACCGGGTCGGCGCGAAGAAGAGCATGAAGTCGGTGGCGGGGCGCGGCCGCAAGGTGATCGAGCTCGACCTCAAGGACAAGGCCGCGATCGCAGAGGTGCTCGACCTGCTTGCCAGCGCCGATGCGCTGGTCGAGGGCTTTCGTCCCGGCGTGATGGAGCGGCTCGGGCTCGGCCCGGACGTCGTGCTCGCGCGCAACCCCAAGCTGGTCTATGGCCGCATGACCGGCTGGGGCCAGGAAGGCCCGCTCGCCAATGCGGCCGGCCACGACATCAATTACATCTCCATCACCGGTGCGCTCGCCGCCATCGGCACGAAGGAAGCACCGGTGCCGCCGCTCAATCTGGTCGGCGATTTCGGCGGCGGCGCGCTCTATCTCGTCGTCGGCGTGCTCGCAGCCCTGCTGGAGGCGCAGCGATCCGGCAAGGGCCAGGTCGTCGATGCCGCGATGTGCGACGGGGCGGCATCGCTGATGTCGTTCTTCTTCGACATGACCACGCTCGGCCGCTGGACCGAGGGCCGCGACCAGAACTTCCTCGACGGCGGCGCGCATTTCTACGGCGTCTATGAATGTGCCTGCGGGCACTTCGTCTCGATCGGCTCGATCGAGCCGCAGTTCTACGCGCTGCTGCGCGAGCATGCGGGCCTGACCGATGCCGATTTCGACGCGCAGATGAACCCCAAGGCCTGGCCGGCGCTCAAGGAGAAGCTGAAGGCCGTGTTCAAGAGCAAGACGCGCGAGGACTGGTGCAAGATCATGGAAGGCACCGACATCTGCTTCGCGCCGGTGTTGACCATGTCGGAAGCAACCCAGCATCCGCACATGGTCGCCCGCAACGTGTTCGTCGAGCGTCATGGCGTCAAGCAGCCCGCGCCGGCGCCGCGGTTCTCGCGGACACCGTCGACGGTGCGTGAGCCGGAGGCAGCGGAGATCGCCGCGGTGACGAAGGCGTGGAAGAGATAGACTCTCCGCTGCCGCCTCAAACTCCGCCGTCGTCCCGAACAAGCGAGCGTAGCGAGTGCAGATCCGGGACCCATAACCACAGGAAGCGGTTTGGCGAAGACTCGGAGTTATCTGCTCGCGCCGCAACTACTCCCTGTAGCAACTAATCCCTGTGGGTATGGGTCCCCGCCTTCGCGGGGACGACACCGACATTGAGGGTGCACCCCGCGTCTAACGCAGGTGCCTACGCCGCATCCACCTTCAGCACTCCGCGCCGAATCTGATCCTCCTCGATCGATTCGAACAGGGCCTTGAAGTTGCCCTCGCCGAATCCGTCGTCGCCCTTGCGCTGGATGAACTCGAAGAAGATCGGGCCGATCGCGTTGGCCGAGAAGATCTGGAGCAGCACCTTGGTCTGGCCGCCCTCGACCACGCCTTCGCCGTCGATCAGGATGCCGTTCTTCCGGAGACGCGCGAGGTCCTCGCCATGCTTGGGCAGGCGCGCGTCGATCCGCTCGAAATAGGTCTCCGGCGGCGACGGCATGAAGGGCAGGCCGGCGACGCGCAGGCCTTCGATGGTGCGGTAGATGTCGCGGCAGCCGCAGGCGATGTGCTGGATGCCCTCGCCGCGATAGGTCTTCAGATATTCCTCGATCTGGCCGGAATCGCCGGCGTCCTCGTTGATCGGAATCCGGATCTTGCCATCTGGGCTGGTCAGTGCGCGCGAGAACAGGCCGGAGGCGCGGCCCTCGATGTCGAAGAAGCGGATCTGGCGGAAGTTGAACAGCTTTTCGTAGAAGCCGGCCCAGACGTCCATGCGGCCGCGATGGACGTTGTGGGTGAGATGGTCGAGATAGAACAGGCCGGCGCCGGCAGGCCGCGGATCGCGCTCGCCAAGCCATTCGAACTCGGCCTCATAGGCCGAGCCCTTGGCACCGTAGCGATCGACGAGATACAGCAGGCTGCCACCGATGCCCTTGATCGCGGGCACATCGAGCGTCTTCTGGGCCGGCGACACATCGGCAGGCTCCGCGCCGAGCGAAATCGCGCGGTCATAGGCCGCCTTCGCGTCGACCACGCGGAACGCCATCGAGGGGGCGCAGGGCCCATGCGTGGCAACGAACTCGTAACCGTGGGTGCCGGGCTCCTCGTTGACGAGATAGTTGATGTCGCCCTGGCGATAGACCGTGATCTTCTTGGTCTTGTGGCGCGCGACCGGCGCATAACCCATCAGCTTGAACAGCGCATGCAGCTCTTGCGGATTGGGATGCGCATATTCGACGAATTCGAACCCGTCGGTGCCCATCGGATTGTCGGCGCTGACAGTGGCCGGCGGTGCATCGTGCGGAAACGGTCCCATAGGCGGCTCTCCCAAATTGCTACTGGGAGGAACTATCCTTCATGGGGCCTGCAATGAGCGTGCAATCGGGACGGTCTTTGGCTATCATATGCACGATCCGTGCATGATATGGGCAAACGACGCATGATTTCGGTTGACGCCTTCGACCTCAGGATCCTGGGCGCGCTCCAGGACGATGGCCGCCTCACCAACCAGGAACTCGCGGACCTCGCGGGACTTTCGGCCTCGCAATGCTCGCGGCGGCGGATGCGGCTGGAGGAGGAGAAGGTGATCGCGGGCTATCACGCCGATCTCTCCAGCGAGGCGCTCGGCTTCGGCGTGATCGCCTTCATCCAGGTGGGCCTTGCGACCCATTCGCCGGACAATTCCAAGCGGTTTCGCGCGCTGGTGAACCGGATCGACGAGATCCAGGAGGCCTATTCGCTCACCGGTGACGCCGACTACGTGCTCAAGGCAGTGCTGCGCGATCTCAAGGGCCTCTCCAACCTCGTCAACGACGTCTTGATGCCGCATCAGAGCGTGGCGCATGTGCGCTCCTCGATCGTGCTCGACAGGCTGAAGGAGAGCTCGCGATTGCCGCTGAGGGAGATCAAGGCCGGCTGAAATCGAGGGAACTACGTCATTCGCGCTCCCCGCGCGATCTGCGATGATCCCAGCCAATCCGGAGATTCAGCCATGGCCCTCCAGCTTCGACCGAACTGCGAATATTGCGACCGCGACCTGCCGCCGGATGCGACGAACGCGCGGATCTGCTCGTACGAATGCACGTTCTGTGCGGACTGCGTCGAGACGAAACTGTCCAACGTCTGCCCGAACTGCGGCGGCGGTTTTGCGCCGCGCCCGATCAGGCCGACGCAGGAATGGCGGCCGGGCGTCTGCACGAGCAAACAGGCGCCGTCGGACAAGCGGGTGCATCTGAAATACAGCGTCGAGGACGTCGCGGCGCATTGCGCGCGGATACGGGACGTGCCGCCGGAGAGCCGGTAGGTCTCTCCACGCCGTCGATGCGTAGGGTGGGTTAGCGCAGCGTAACCCACCACGTCTGCGACCGCGGACACTGAAGAGGTGGGTTACGCTGACGCTAACCCACCCTACAAGACAGGAGCGCGCGGCTACTCCGCCGCCAAAATCGTCCCTTCCACCTCACCGAACCCCACGCGATAGCCGCAGCCCTGGCACCAGCCGCGCATCACGAGGCTATCGCCATCCTCCAGGAATGAGCGCTTGGCGCCACCGGGGAGCTCGATCGGCTCGGTGCCGTTCCAGCTGATCTCGAGCAAGCTGCCGCGCTGGTTCTTCTCCGGACCGGAGATCGTGCCGCTGCCGAGGAGATCGCCGACATTCATGGCGCAGCCGGAGGAGGCATGGTGCATCAGCTGCTGCACCGACGACCAGTACATGTATTTGAAATTGGTGCGGCTGATGCCGGCCGGCGCGTTGGCGCCGGCGGCGCGCAAGGAGACGTCGAGCGCGACATCGTAGTTCTGCGGTTTGCCCTGCTTGAGATAATCCAGCGGCACCGGCTCCTGCTCCGGCCCCTTCTGGCGGAACGGCTCCAGCGCCTCGCGCGTCACCACCCACGGGCTGATCGAGGTCGCGAACGCTTTGGCGAGGAACGGGCCGAGCGGCACATATTCCCATTGCTGAATGTCGCGCGCGCTCCAATCGTTGAGCAGCACGAAGCCGAAGATCATCTCCTCGGCCTGGCTCTCCGTCAGCATGCCGCCCATCGGCGAGGGCTGGCCGATCACGACGCCCATCTCCAGCTCGAAATCGAGCCGCTTGCAGGGCCCGAAGCTCGGCAGCTCGACATTCGGCGGCTTCAGCTGCCCGCGCGGCCGTTTCACCTGGGTGCCGGAGACCACGACCGTGGAGGCGCGACCGTTATAGGCGATCGGCATGTGCAGCCAGTTCGGCTGCAGCGCATTGTCCTTGCCGCGGAACATCACGCCGACATTGGTGGCGTGCTCCTTGGACGAGTAAAAATCGGTGTAGCCGGAGACGGTGAAGGGCAGATGCAGCCTTGCATCGCGCACCGGCACAAGCGCGCGGCTGCGCAGCTCCCCATTGTCGCGCAGCTCCGGATGATCGGCCCGCAGGAGCTCGCTGATCCGCGCCCGCGTCCTGGTCCAGACCTTTGGTCCCAGCGCCATGAAAGGATTGAGCGAGGCGCCGGAGAACACGCCGAGCGGACCGACATCGAGCCGGGAATCCTGCTCGAGCTCCCAGAGATCGAGCACGTAATCGCCGATCGCGACGCCGACGCGCGGCGTCGGATTGGCCGCGGTCGAGAACACGCCGTAGGGCAGGTTCTGGATCGGGAAGTCGGAGGCGGGATCGACGTCGATGAAGGAGCGGAGGCTGGGGTCGTTGGGGTGGGGCATAGGTTTCTCGTGGCACAGCGGTGACGGTGTCACCCTCCCCTGGAGGGGGAGGGTCGGCTCATATTGAGCGCAGCGAAATATGGGACGGGGTGGGGTGATCTCTCAACACGGGCAGCGTTACTCGCGGAGAGACCGTCACCCCACCCCGCTACGCATTCCGCTTCGCTGCATGCGTAACGACCCTCCCCCTCCAGGGGAGGGTAAGAGAGACTACGGCTTGCTCGGATCGAACCGCTTCTCCAGCCCCTTCCAGCAATCCGCGTAATCGTCCTGCAGCGTGGACGCGTTCGCGGCGTGCGCGGTGACGCGCTGCGGGTAGCGGGTCTCGAACATGAAGGCCATGGTCCCCGTCAGCTTCACCGGCTTCAATTCGCCGTTGCTGGCATGCTCGAAAGCGTCGCGATCCGGGCCGTGCGGCAGCATGCAATTGTGCAGGCTCATGCCGCCGGGGACGAAGCCTTGCGGCTTGGCATCGTAGACGCCGTAGATCAGGCCCATGAACTCGCTCATGATGTTCATGTGATACCAGGGCGGACGGAAGGTGTTGTCGGCGACCATCCAGCGCTCGGGGAAGATCACGAAGTCGATATTCGCGGTGCCCGCGGTCTCCGACGGCGAGGTCAGAACCGTGAAGATCGAGGGATCGGGATGATCGAAGCCGATCGCACCAACCGGCGAGAAGGTACGCAAATCGTATTTGTAGGGCGCGTAATTGCCGTGCCAGGCGACGACGTCGATCGGCGAATGCGGCAGAGTGGTCTTGAACAGCGAGCCGCCCCATTTCACGAACAGCTCGGTCGACGTGTCCTTGTCCTCGTAATGCGCGACGGGGGTGAGGAAGTCGCGTGCATTGGCCAGGCAGTTGGCGCCGATCGGCCCGCGCTCCGGCAGCGTGAACGCGCCGCCGTAATTCTCGCAGAGATAGCCGCGCGCCGGCCCGTTCGGAATCTCGACGCGGAACTTGACGCCGCGCGGGATCACCACGATCTCGCCGGGCTCGGCGTCGATGCGGCCGAACTCGGTGACGAGTCGAAGATTGCCCTGCTGCAGCACGAACATCAGCTCGCCATCGGCATTGTAGAAATGCTGATCCACCATCGATTTGGTGATGAGGTAGACATGCGCGGCCATGCCGGCCTGCGTATTGACGTCACCCGCCGTCGTCATGGTCTGCACGCCCTGAACGAAGGTCACATCGTCCTCCGGGAGCGGCGTCGGGTCCCAGCGCATCTGCGCGATCGGCAGATCGTATTCGTGGCATGGCGCCGAACGCCACAGGCCGGCCTCGACTTTCTCGAAGCGGCCGGAATGCTTCACCGACGGACGGATGCGATAGAGCCACGAGCGCTCATTGGTGCCGCGCGGCGCGGTGAAGGGCGAGCCGGACAATTGCTCGGCATAGAGTCCGTAGGCGCAGCGCTGCGGCGAGTTGCGCCCGATCGGCAACGCGCCCGGCAGCGCCTCGGTCTCAAAGCTGTTGCCGAAGCCGGACATGTAGCCCGGGGTGACCTGTGCCGAGCTTCGGACGATCTGATCGGGCGAGATGTTGATGTTCATCGCTATCCTCCTCCTTGCAGGGCTGCCCACATGTCCTGGTCGCGCTTGTCGGTCCAGATCACGGGATCGTCGATCCCCGACGCCTCGTCATAGGCGCGCGACACGTTGAACGGCAGGCAGTGCTCGTAGATGGCGAAGCTGTGGAATTTCGGATCCATCACCTCGCGGGTCGCGGCCATCGATTCCTTCAGCGTGCGCCCCTTCGCCACCGAGATTTCGGCCGCACCATAAAGCGAAGTGACGAAATCGCGGGTCATTGCGATGGCTTCGCGCACCGTGGCCGTGCCGTTGAGCGCATCGCCGCGGCCCGGCGCGATCGCCTTGGGATTGAAGTTGCGGATCTCGTTCAGCGTCATCGGCCATTCGCGCAAATGCGCATCGCCGCAATAACAGGCCGAGTGATATTCGATGAGGTCGCCGGAGAACATCACTTCGGCATCAGGCACCCAGGCGACGATGTCGCCGGAGGTATGGCCGGCGCCAAGCTGCATCAGGCGCACCTCACGCTTGCCGAGATAAATGGACATCTCGCCTTCGAAGGTCAGCGTCGGCCAGGTCAGGCCGGGGATGCTTTGCGCATCCTGGAACAGCCGCGGGAAGCGGCCGTATTCGGAATCCCAATCCTGCTTGCCGCGCTCCTCGATCAGACGATAGGTCTCCTGCGAGGCGACGATGCCTTGCGCCTTGTAGGCGGAGGCGCCGAGCACGCGCACGGCGTGATAGTGCGACAGCACGACATAATTGATCGGCTTGTCGGTCACAGTGCGGACGCGCTCGATCACCTTGTTCGCCATCGCCGGCGTCGCCTGCGCGTCGAACACCAGGCAACCGTCGTCGCCGACGATCACGGCCGTATTCGGATCGCCCTCGGCGGTAAAGGCATAGAGATCGGTGCCGATCTCGGAGAAGGTGATCTTCTTTTCCGAGAGATCGCCGGTGGATGCGAAGTTCTTCGCCATCAATTCGTCCTTTGAGTCTTCTGGGTTATTGTTGTTGCTGTTGTTGCTGCTGACCGTCGATCATGCGGCGCTTGGCAAGCTCGATCGCCTCACGCAGCACATCGATCTCGCCGATATGGTTGGCGAGGATCAGCACCAGCGCCGCATCGAAATCGGCGCTCTGCTCCTCGGTGAGCCCGCGATGCGCCTCGACGATGGCGCGAAAGGCATCGTCCGGCCGCGCAAAGTTGGAGCTGGTGGACAACGGCATGCGAAACCTCAATTGAGACCTTGAGCCTGCGACAACGCAGCCGCGATCGCGGCGCGCGTCGGATGGCGGAAGCGCGCGGCGACATAGCCATCGGGCCTGAGCAGATAGGCAGCACCCGGCGCGGCGTCATAGCGCTTTGCGACGAGGCCCGAGGGATCGGCAAGTCCGCCCTCGCCGCCGATGCGAACATCCTTGACCCCGTCGGGCACATCAATCGCCGCACCATTGCTGAACGAGAGCAGGGTGAAGTCCGTTCCCCCCTTGCGGAAGGCGTCCGTCAGATAGGCCTGCTCGGCAACCGGCGCATCGAGCATGGAGCAGCCGGGAGACGGTCCGCCGCCCCAGACATCTGCATCCGGCGATGACAGCGGCGAGTCATAGCTGCACGGCACCGACAGCCGGCCGCCGTTGACCATGCGCTTGCCGAACTCTGTCTCCTTGGCGAGCGACAGCACCGCCTTGCGCAGCCGCGCTTCCTGATGCGAATTCGGCGCCATGAAATCGGTCGAGCGTGTCGACTCGCGGATGTTCTCGTCGGCCGCCATGCTGCGCTCGGCATGATAGCTCTCGAGCAGGCTTGCGGGCGAAGTGCCGCGCAGCACGCGATCGAGCTTCCAGGAGAGATTTTCGGCGTCCTCGAGCCCGGAATTGGCGCCGCGGGCGCCGAACGGCGAAACCTGATGCGCGGAATCGCCGGCGAAAATCACGCGGCCATGGATGAAGCGGTCCATCCGCCGGCACTGGAATTTGTAGAGCGAGATCCACTCGAACTCGAACTTGTCGTGGCCGAGCATGCGCGCGATCCGCGGCCGCACATTCTCGGGCTTCTTCTCGACCACGGGATCGGCGTAGCGATTGAGCTGGAGGTCGATGCGCCAGACATCGTCGGGCTGCCGGTGCAGCAGCGCGGAACGTCCCGCATGGAACGGCGGATCGAACCAGAACCAGCGCTCGGTCGGGAATTCCGCGGTCATCTTGACGTCGGCGATCAGAAACTGGTCCTCGAACACCTGTCCCGCGAACTCGGCGCCGACCATCTGCCGCAGCGAAGACCGCGCGCCGTCGCAGGCGATCACATATTGCGCGTGCAGGCGGTAGGCGCCCTCCGGCGTCTCGATCGTCAGCGCCACGCCGTCGTTGCGCTGCTCCAGCGCCGTCACCTTGTTGCGCCAGCGCAGGTCGATCTCGGGCAGATCGCTGATGCGATCGACCAGATAGGCCTCGGCGTAGTATTGCTGGAGATTGATGAAGGCGGGCCGCTTGTGGCCGTCCTCAGGCAGGAGGTTGAACTGGTAGAGCAGGGACTCCCCGTGGAAGATCCGGCCGACGCTCCACACCACGCCCTTGGCGACCATGCGGTCGCCGACGCCGAGCCGGTCCCAATATTCCAGCGACCGCTTCGAGAAGCAGATCGCGCGCGAACCTTCGCCAATGCGGTCGGCGTCATCCAGCAGGACGACGCGCTGACCGCGCTGGGCAAGATCGATCGCGAGCGACAGCCCGACCGGGCCGGCGCCGACAACCACGACCGGATGCTCGGCCGGGCCTTGGCCGGCGCGGTCCTGATCGGCATGGCGGCGATAGCCGAACTGGGCTTTGGCCTGATGTGTCTTGCCCTGAAGTGGCTTGGCCTGCGCCATACTCGAACCTCGGCTATGGTCAGGAGAGCACTGATCTGCTAGATAGTCTCACGTGCAACTATTTTGGACCGGAGCCGGCCGGCCGTCAACTGGAATTCGGAGCGCGCCCCTTGGCGAGGACATCTGGCGATATCGCACTGAAGGCACGCCAAGCCGACGAGGCCTCGGCGCGGCCAAAAGCCCGACTCGACCTGTTCAAGTTCGTGCCGTTCCGCCTCAACCGGCTCGCGGCCGAGGTCAGTTCCGCGCTCTCGGTCGAATATCAGGAACGGCATGGCCTCGACATTCCGGCGTGGCGCGTGATCGCCACGCTCGGGTTCCGCAACGATGCCTGTAGCGCGCAGTACATCGCGCAATGCACCCGCACGCACAAATCCACCATCAGCCGCGCGGTGACCACGCTGCTCAGCGAGGACATGATCGAGCGGGTCGAGAACGAAGCCGACCGCCGCGAATTCCGCCTGCAACTGACGAAGAAGGGCCGCGCGCTCTACGAGGAGCTGTTCCCGCAATTGCTGCGGCGGGAGGACGAAATCCTCGCCTGCCTCTCCGCGCAGGAGCGCAAGCAGCTCTCGGCGCTGCTCGGCAAGATCGAGGAGAGCCTCGATCTGATCCAGACCAGCAAGGAAGCGGACGCCAAGCAGGCGTATTAGGGACTCATAGAGGCGCAGACGTCGGCTTTTGGGAGTCCGGTTGGAAAGCTTGGTAGGCCCGTGACGGCAGTGGCGTATATAGCGATGCTACTTGTGGCCTTTGCTGCAGCTCGCGCATACGCGGTTGACATGGGTTATCTGGCTCCCCCCGGAGTCGCTGCAAACGAGTTTCCCTCACCGCAGCGCCCTGTCGCACGAATCGTCAGCCCGCGCCGCTCCGCCGAAGAGCGCCGCGACGCCCTCAATGAGGCCGGTCAAATCGCACGCGTTCTTGAACTGAAACCAGGTATGACAGTCGGCGACATTGGAGCAGGCAGTGGCTACCACACGGTCAGGCTCTCGCACCTCGTCGGACCCGCCGGCTCTGTCGTTGCCCAGGACGTCACGCGGGATTACCTCGTCGAACTCGCCAGGCGAACAAAACTTCTGAAGTTAACGAACGTGCAATTCGCGCTCGGCGAACCCCACGACCCGCGTCTGCCCGCTTCCTCGCTGGACGCCGCAATCCTTGCGCATATGTATCACGAGATAGCCCAACCCTATGCCTTCCTCTACAATCTCGCGCCCGCCTTGAAGCAGGGTGCACGGGTGGGAATTGTCGATCTTGAGCTTCCGACGTCGAAGCACGGCACGCCAATTGAGCTCTTGCGCTGCGAATTAACTGCCGTCGGCTATCGCGAGGTCGCCACATCTAAGCTCGCAGGGGACGGAGGATACTTGGCGATATTCTCTCCGCCGGAGCTAGCGGCTCGAAAATCTCCCCGCGATATCGTTGCTTGTGTGGATCCTGCCGGCACTCGTTGAAACCATATCTGCCGCCCGTCTCGGAGACTGAACGGGTCCGAAGAAGGGGTCAGACCAGAAGTCGCCGGCTGAGACTCAAGCCGGAGATTTTGACCCGTTGCGGACTTAGGGCTCTCCTGTCAATGTTCCTCATATGGCATCCGGCTTGGAAAAGGCTCGACGAATGGATTTGCGGCGCGCGACCGCCACGCGTGCCGATCCGCGTCCTCGGCCCCCTCGTCCAGAGCTATCGTTGCAAGGACGCAACTATCTCATAGCCCATGCCTGTTTCGCGTGCCGAAAATCGTGGAAGGTTCGGGCAAATGCGAGCACTGTTTGCCCGCATTGCGGTTCTTGCCTTCATGAAATGGGCCGCGCGTTCAGGGCTCCGAAGCGGACCGATGCCGAGCAATGGCTGAAGGTGGAGGCCCTCTGGTCAGCGGGCTTCCGCTTCTGGCACTACGCCGGTGCGCAGCCATTGCCAGAACGATTGCGGGATGTTGAGGACTTCATTCGCCGCAATCCGGAGCATCCGGCGCGCATCGCGCGCGTGTGAGCGCATGCCTACGGACCGTAAATATCTTGACCGGATTGCTGATCTAGCGCCTCAATTGAGAGAGTCGCTCGCTACGCTGAAGGCGGAGTGGTCACCTGAGGTGGTGCCAATAACTGTAGCTGGCGGCGGATTGGCACAGGCTCTCATCGAGCATTTTGAGCAGCTGCCAAAAGACACGGTAAGGTCCGTTTTTGAACTCTGCGAGCAGGTGCTAGACAATGGCTCGGCCGAAGAACAGGCCGCCTTGTCGACGGGCTTTCTTGAAACATTGCAGCATGCGGACGGCGAGAGATTATTCGATTTTAAGGCACTGATTAGCTATCTCGGACCAAAGTCCAAAGAGCATTGCTTAGCGATGGACGAGTTCTGGAAAGTTACAACGCGCGGATTGTGGGGGGGTCCGCTTGTGGCCCGGCTCGGACCTCCGACGATGTTCTTTTCGAGCGGCATTCTGAAGCATAGCGGACACGAGGCCTGCCTGAACTGAGCCGCAAGAGCGCTCTCGGCGCTGCTCGGCAAGATCGAGGAGAGTCTCGATCTGATCCAGACCAGCAAGGAAGCGGACGCGAAGCAGGCGTATTGATTGAGTCCGCGCGGGTAGAACCCCCGTCATCCCTGCGGAACCGCGAAGCGGTTGTCGCTGGAGGTGCGAGGCGCGCGATGCGAAGCATCACGCGAGGAGCCTCGAAGGATGAGCGGCCGAGATGCGGCCGCGCGGATCGAGCCGGGCCGTCGCCCTTCGAGGGCCGCTGAAGAAGCGGCCACCTCAGGGTGACGGCGATAGGGTTGCGTCGGTAACGCCGTCACTTCGCAAACGACCGCGTCGGCGGCAGATGCAGCGCCCAGGCATCGACCTTGTCGCTGGCGCGCGGATAGATCTCCGTCACGATCGGATCGTGGCCGGGGATGAACCGATCAGGATGGCCGGCGAGGCGCTCGATCGTTTCCCAGCCGACCGCCATGTCGCCGACATTGTAGACGATCGGGAACGGGCTCTTGCGCTGCAGATTGGCGTAGTAATGCGCGGCATCGGACGCCAGCACCACCGGCCCGCGCGCGGTTTCGACCCTGACCACCTGCAAGCCGTCGGAATGGCCGCCGACACGGTGCACGGTGACGCCGGGCGCGACCTCGCCGTCGCCCGAATAGAAAGTGACGCGCTCGCCGTACACATGTCGCACCATTTGGGTGACGTGCTCGACCGAGAACGGATGTCGCAGCAGGCCGTTGCACATGCAGCGCCCCGTCGCATAAGCCATCTCGCGCTCCTGGAGATGGAAGCGCGCATTCTGGAAGCGATCGAGATTGCCGGCATGGTCGTAATGCAGATGCGTCACGATGACGTCGCGAATGCTCGACGCCGCGACGCCAAAGCGCTCCAGCGCATCGACCGGATTGAGCGTCAGCTTGCGCGCCCGTGCGCTCGCCTCCTCGGCATTGAAGCCGGTGTCGACCAGGATGTCGCGGCCTCCCCCGCGGATCAGCCAGACGAAATAGTCGAGGTCCTGCGCCGCGCTGTCATGCGGATCGGGTTGAAGGAAGTTCATGCTGGGGGTGCGCGGCGACATCGTCGCATAGCGCAGGGCGTAGATTTCGTAGGCGTTTCCCATGATTCCTGCTTTTTGCTTTGCTTTTCTGAGTGGACCTTCCGGGACGATCCTGCGCACCAAGCCATTGTCCGCTGCAAAGGTCAAACGCCCCGCGGCGCGACGGAGGCATGCCCTCAATGTGAGACCAATCACATTTTCGTCGCCATGGCGGCCCTAACGTGCCGCCGGTAAGATCGAGCCGGATCACGTCGAGCACAAACATGACAGCCTGTTTATTCCCCCTGCGGCGCACCCGGGCGTTGCGGTCAATCGTCGCGATAACGCCGAATCTCCAAGTGGTTGACGCCTCCCGTCCCCGGTTTGATAATGCAGGAAGCGTAAGTTAAGGTCGCCGCGGCGCAAGCTGGTAACGGCGCCTTTTTGGCTGGACCGCGCTGATTATGAAAATTCGCTTCTTTCTTCTTCTGCCCTTGCTCATCTCGCTCGTCCCGACTGCCCCATCGCTTGCGGCCGGTGACCGCTTTGCGCTGGTCATCGGCAACGCGAAGTACCCGGATGCGGATGCCCCGCTGAAGGAACCGATCAACGATGCCCGCGACGTCGCCGACGAGCTCAAGCGCGACGGCTTTTCGGTCGAGATCGCCGAGAATCTGACCGGCGACGGCATGCGCCGCGCCTTCGACAAGCTCTACGGCAAGATCAAGCCGGGATCGGTGGCGCTGGTATTCTTCAGCGGCTTCGGCATCCAGTCGGCGCGCCAGAGCTACATGCTGCCGATCGATGCGCAGATCTGGACCGAATCCGACGTGCGCCGTGACGGTTTCAGCCTCGAGACCGTCCTCGGCGAGCTCAACACCCGCGGCGCCGGCGTCAAGATCGCGCTGATCGACGCCTCCCGGCGCAATCCGTTCGAGCGCCGGTTCCGCAGCTTCTCGGCTGGCCTGACCCCGGTCATCGCGCCGAACGGAACGCTGGTGATGTATTCGGCGGCGCTGGCCTCGGTGGTCTCCGACGCCGGCGGCGAGCACAGCCTGTTCGTCCAGGAGCTCCTGAAGGAAATCCGGGTCCCCGACCTGATGGCCGAGGAGACGTTGAATCGCACCAAGATGGGCGTGACCCGCGCGTCGCGCGGCGAGCAGGTGCCTTGGATATCCTCTTCATTGGCCGAAGATTTCTCGTTCAGCCCGGGAGCTGGCGGGTCGCGTCCGGCACCGGCGACGCCGCCCGCGCCTCCCGCGCCGCCGCCGGTCGTCGCCAACAACCCGCCGCCGTCACCGCCCGCGCCGCCGACACCGCCTCCGCCGCCGAAGCCGGCCGACACCGCTGCGGCGCCCGCGCCTGCTTCTCCACCTCCTGCGCCTGCGCCGGCCCCCACGCCGAAGCCGCAGGTCGAGGCCGCCCTGCCCCCGCCGCCACCGCCGGTCAAACCGATTGATCCCGCTCCGGCACCGAGCACCGACAGCGGGCCGAGCGCTGCCGCGCTGGCCGACGATCCAACGATCAAGAGCCTGACCTCCAAGATCGCCGCCAATCCTGATGACGTGAACGCGCTGTACCGGCGTGGCCAGGTCTATGCCAGCAAGGGCGCCTACAACCTTGCCATCAAGGATTTCGACGACACGCTCCGGATCAACACCAAGGATGTCGAGGCGCTGAACAACCGCTGCTGGACCCGCACCGTGGTCGGCGACCTCCAGGGCGCGCTGAAGGATTGCAACGAGGCGTTGCGGCTGCGGCCCAACTTCGTCGATGCGCTGGACAGCCGCGGGCTCGTCAACCTCAAATCGGGCGCGGTCAAGAATGCCATCGCCGATTTCGATGCGGCCCTCAGGATCAACCCGCGCCTGACCTCCTCGCTCTATGGACGCGGCCTCGCCAAGCAGCGCAATGGCTCAACCCAGGAAGGCGCGCTCGATATTGCCAATGCCAAGGCGATGGATCCGAACATCGTTCAGGAATTCGCAAGCTACGGAGTGCGCTAGTATTTTTTTGAATTGAGGCAGGCGGCGCCTCGAACCCCTGGTGGCCCAGGGAAGACTAACGAACGGATGCCGCAGGCAGCCTTCCCCGGGGGGCTCATTGCAGGAATTTTGGCAGGAATTTTGGAACCGCGCGAGCTGGCTGCGCAGGAGGGACTGGTTATGAAATCGGCTGCAAAGGGACTTACCGCGATCCTGTCCATCATCACTCTTGGCATCACTCTTGGCGCCACGCTGTCGCTGCCGGCCTCGCCGGCCTTCGCTGGCGATGACGGCAACAGCAAGAACGTCACCGAGGACGATATCGTCCGCGCGCTGGCGCCGCCGGCCAAGAAGCCCCTGACCCGCGGCCTCTCGATCGCCCCGCAGGCCGATCCCGCGCCGAACGCGGCCGAGACCAAGCTGATCCAGTCGGTGCGCGGCCGCTCGACGCGTTCGCTGTCCTCGACCGAGCGCGAGGAAATCGCGTCGGTCGCCAAGGACAAGCCGAACATCGATCTCGAAATCACGTTCGACTACAACTCCGCCAATATCAGCGCCAAGTCGATGCCGTCCGTGCAGGCGCTCGGTCGCGCGCTGACCAGTCCCGACCTGAAGGGCTCCACCTTCGTGGTCGCCGGTCATACCGATGCCGCCGGCGGCGAAACCTACAACCAGGACCTGTCGGAACGCCGCGCGGATGCGATCAAGCGCTATCTCGTCGACAAGTACAGCATCTCCGCCACCGACCTCGTCACCGTCGGCTACGGCAAGAGCAAGCTGAAGAATCCGAGCCAGCCGATGGCGGAGGCCAACCGCCGCGTCCAGGTCGTCAACATGGAAAACAAGACCACCGCATCGAAGTGAGCACGACGCAATCCTCTGAAGTGACAAGTCGTGATGTGGTGTAAAGTCTCGCCCCCAAAGCGCGTCCCGCGGCCTTGCGGGACGCCGCTTTGTTTCAGGGAAACGTTCTCGATGGGCCTCGCGCGGATGGCCGTGAGCCAGGCCAGGATGATCCGGCGATGAACCTCTCCGAATATCTCAAGCCTGCCGGAACGGTGGTGTTCTTCGTCGCGCTCGGCGTCGGCTATTACCTGTTCGAGCATCGGAAGCGCGCCGAGCCGAAGGAAACGCAGAGCGAGGCGCTCGTCATCGTGACGAAGTCGACCAATGCCTGCTTCTCCGACCTCGTGCGGGTGACCGGCTTCTTCGTGCCGCGCCGCGAGGCCGTGGTCATCGCCGACCAGGAAGGATCCAAGGTCACCGATCTCTTCGTCACCGAAGGCACCGTCGTTGCCGACAACCAGGAGCTGGCGCGCCTGACCGCGCCGCCGCAGATCCCGGGCCAGCCGCAGAGACCCGGTCCGCAAGGCCCGATCTCGCTGAAGGCACCTGCGCCGGGCCTCATCACCGAAGTCCGCACCATTGTCGGCGCGCCCGCTTCACCGCAGGCCGGCCCGATGTTCCGCATCGCCGTCAACAACGAGATCGAGCTCGATGCTCAGGTTCCGGCGGTGCACATGCCCAAGCTCAGTTCGGGCGCCACCGTGCGCATCAGCCGCGACGACGCGCCCGATTTGATCGGCCGGGTCCGGCTGGTTGCGCCCGAAATCGACCGCGCCACGCAGCTCGGCCGCGTCCGCATCAGCGTCACCAACAATCCGTCGCTGAAGGTCGGCGTATTCGCCCGCGCCTCGATCGACGCCAAGCGAAGCTGCGGCGTCTCGATCCCCAAGACCGCGATCGACCATCTCACCATTCAGGTCGTCAAGGGCAACACGATCGAGACGCGCAAGGTGCGGGTCGGGCTCTCGTCCGACAACGCGACGGAAATCCTGGAAGGCCTCGACGTCGGCGAAATCGTCGTGGCCGACGCCGGCTCTTCGCTCCATGACGGCGACCAGATCAAGACCATGTTCGCCGATGAACTCGATCGCACGCGGGTACGCTGATGGCTCTCAATATCTCGGCTTGGTCGATCCGGAATCCGCTGCCGTCGGTCGTCTTCTCGATCATCCTCTTGATTCTCGGCTGGGTGTCTTTCACCAAGCTCGCGGTGACGCGGCTGCCTTCGGCCGACATTCCCGTGATCTCGGTCGTGGTATCGCAGTTCGGCGCGGCGCCCGCCGAGCTCGAATCGCAGGTGACCAAGACGGTCGAAGACGCCGTCTCCGGCGTCGAGGGCGTGCGGCACATTACCTCACAGATCACCGACGGTGTGTCGGTCACCACCATCCAGTTCGCGCTTGAAACCAACACCGACCGCGCGCTCAACGACGTCAAGGACGCGGTGACGCGTGTCCGCTCGAACCTGCCGCAGAACGTCACCGAGCCGCTGATCCAGCGCGTCGACGTCATCGGCCTGCCGATCGTCACCTACGCCGCGATTTCGCCCGGCAAGACGCCCGAGCAGCTCTCCTATTTCGTCGACGACGTGGTTAAGCGCGCGCTGCAAGGCGTGCGCGGCGTCGCCCAGGTCGAGCGCATCGGCGGTGTCGAGCGCGAGATTCTTGTTTCGCTCGATCCCGACCGCCTGCAGGCGATGGGGCTGACCGCGGTCAATGTCAGCCAGAGCCTGCGCGGTACCAATGTCGACGTCGCCGGCGGCCGGGCCGAGATCGGCAAGAACGACCAGGCGATCCGCACGCTCGCCGGCGCAAAGACGCTGAGCGATCTTGCCGGCACCATGATCCCGCTGTTCGGCGGCGGCGAGGTCCGGCTCGACGATCTCGGCACCGTCACCGACACCATCGCAGACCGCCGCACCTTCGCCCGCTTCAACGGCGAGCCGATCGTCGCGCTCGGCATCAAGCGCTCCAAGGGCGCCAGCGACGTCAAGGTGGCCGAGGCCGTGCAGAAGCGCATCGACGTACTCAAGGCCGCCTATCCCGACGTCGACCTGAAGGTGATCGACACCTCGGTCGAATATACCAACGGCAATTACCACGCGGCGATCTCGACCCTGTTCGAAGGCGCCATCCTCGCCGTCGTCATCGTGCTCTTGTTCCTGCGCGACCTGCGCGCCACCATCATCGCCGCGATCTCGCTGCCGTTGTCGATCTTCCCGGCGTTCTGGGCGATGGACCTGCTCGGCTTCTCGCTGAACCTCGTCAGCTTCCTCGCCATTACGCTGTCGACGGGTATTCTGGTCGACGACGCCATCGTCGAGATCGAGAACATCGTCAGGCACATGAACATGGGCAAGTCGCCCTATCGTGCCGCCCTCGAAGCCGCCGACGAGATCGGCCTCGCGGTGATCGCGATCTCGCTCACCATCATCGCGATCTTTGCACCGGCGAGCTTCATGTCGGGTATCGCCGGACAGTTCTTCAAGCAGTTCGGCATCACCGTCTCGGTGCAGGTGTTCTTCTCCCTGCTCGCGGCGCGCTTCGTCACGCCGGTGCTCGCCGCCTACTTCCTCAAGCCTGGCACTCACGAAGAACCGCCGCCCGGCCGCGTGCTGCGGTCCTATCACAGGATCGTGGCCTGGTCGGTAAAACACTATTTCATCACGGTGCTGGTCGGCTTCGGCGTCTTCGCCGCCTCGATCTGGAGCATTACGCTGTTGCCGCAGGGTTTTCTGCCGGCGCAGGACAGTTCGCGCTCGCTGCTTGCCCTCGAGCTGCCGCCGGGCACCCAGCTCGCCTATACCGAAAAGGTCACCGAGGACATCGTCGCGCGCCTGCGCAAGCGGCCCGAGGTGAAGAGCATCTTCGTCGACGGCGGGCGCGTTCCGCCGGGCACCCAGGAAGTCCGGCGCGCCGCGCTGATCATCAATTACACGCCCAAGGATGCCCGCGACATCACCCAGCGCGAGCTCGAATTCTCGATCAGCCAGGAATTGGAGAACATTCCCGACATCCGCTTCTGGTTCCTCGACGAGAACGGCCTGCGCGCTATCTCGCTGGTCGTGACCGGTGTCGACGCCAACATCGTCAACAATTTCGCGAGCGAGCTCGCGACGCAGATGAAGCGGATTCCCACCATCTCCAACGTGATCTCGGAAACCACGCTGGAGCGGCCGGAGCTGCGCGTCGAACCGCGCGCCGATCTCGCCGCGCGGCTCGGGGTCTCGACCGAAAGCCTGTCGCAGACCATCCGCGTCGCCACCATCGGCGATGTCGGACCCGCGCTCGCCAAGTTCGACGTCGGCGACCGCCTGGTGCCGATCCGCGTGCAGCTCGAGGATGCCGCGCGCGGCAATCTGAAGACGCTGGAGCAGTTGCGCGTCCCGCTCGGCGAGCACGGCGAGAAGGGCGGCGTGCCACTCTCGGTCATCGCCGACGTCAAGCTCGACCAGGGTCCGACCAGCATCAACCGCTACGATCGCGAGCGGCAGGCGACCGTCGCCGCCGACCTCGTCGGTTCGGCCGCGCTCGGCGACGCCACCAAGAAGATCTACGACCTGCCGGTGATGAAGAGCCGGCCGAAGGGCGTGAAGGTCTCTCCCTCCGGCGACGCCGAAAGCCTGAACGAACTGTCCGACGGCTTCGCCACCGCGATCACGGCGGGCCTGATGATGGTCTACGCCGTGCTGGTGCTGCTGTTCGGCACCTTCCTGCAGCCGATCACCATCCTGTTCTCGCTGCCGCTCTCGATCGGCGGCGCCATCGCGGCCCTGCTCATCACCGGCAAGCAGCTCACCACGCCGGTGTGGATCGGCATTCTGATGCTGATGGGCATCGTCACCAAGAACGCGATCATGCTGGTGGAGTTCGCGATCGAAGCCATTCACGCCGGCAAGCCGCGCGAAGAGGCGATGATCGACGCCGGCATGAAGCGCGCCCGGCCGATCGTGATGACCACGATCGCGATGGCCGCGGGCATGATGCCGAGCGCGCTCGCGGTCGGCGCCGGCGGCGAGTTCCGCTCGCCGATGGCGCTCGCGGTGATCGGCGGCCTGATCTTCTCGACCATCCTGTCGCTGGTGTTCGTGCCCGCGATGTTCATGGTGATGGACGATCTCGGCGCCCTGATCTGGCGCTTCGCCAAGCGGCTGATCGTCCACAGCGAGGATGCCGAGACGGACGGTCATCACGGAGCGGCACCAGCACCGAAAGACGTCGCCCACCGTGCTGCGGAGTAAAATTTAGGCGAGCGGCCGGAGGGGCGCGTCAACGCAGGGCGCCTTCAAGGCGCTATGTTACCCAATAACTTTCGCGCGGACACGCTCGATCCTGCTGTCTGCACCGGCAAGCCCTGCATTCGTGGGCTGCGTTCGGCTGATCCCTACTCGTTCCGCGCGATCGCGGTCAGCTTGGTCATGTTCCGCAGCAGGATGCGGCCGCGCTGGAGATCGAGGATCGCTTCCTTGCGCCAGGCCTGCAGCTGGCGGTTGACGCTTTCGCGGGCGGCGCCGACGAAGACGCCGAGCTGCTCCTGCGAGATGTGCACCTCGGAACCGAAATCGGCGGCGAGTGCGCAGAGCCGCCGCGCGAGGCGCACCGGCAGCGGCTGCAGCATGGATTCCTCCATGCGCTCGCTCTGCCAGCGGATGCGCTGGCACAGCAGCGCGATGATCTTGATCGCGACCTTCGGCTCGCGTTCGAGGAAGCTGAGAAAATCTTCGCGCCGCAGCACGAACAATTCGCTGGCCTCGCCCGCGGTCGCATCCGCGGTCCGATTCTGGCCGTCCAGCACCGCGACCTCGCCGAACAGGTCGCCCGGGCCCATGAAATTGAGCGTCAGCCGGCTGCCGTCGGAGGCACCTGTCTCGATGCGGACCTGGCCGCGGCGCACGCCGAACAGCGCGTTGCCAGCATCGCCCTTCTGGAACAGCACCTCGCCATTCCCCAGATGCTGGGTGTGACAGAGATTGGACAGCCGCTGGAGCTCGTCTGCACCGAGATCCGCGAACATCGCGTTCATCTTCAAAATGACCGCAAATTCGGCCTGCTTGCTCATTTCAATGTCCTTGTGAAGTCCTGGTCAGTCATCTTGTCAGACGCTTGGCAAATCGCTTGAAACCATCACCATCAGGATCGCGTAAAACCGCGCCGGGGAAGTGTGTCATAAGTCACATAACTTTGCAGCACCCCCTGACTATTTTTACGCGCTTGGAGCCGCTTCCCGTCCGGGGATAAACTCGGCCGTGAAGGATGGATAGCCGGCGGGATTCGACGCCGATCGTCCGTCAGTGGAAAGTCGAGATGAGAGCAGTAAAATTCGCCGGCGCGGCATTGGCCGCCGTCATCGTCGTGATCGCACTCCTGCTGGTGGTCGGAATCCCCTCGGGCTTCCTGACGTCGACGATCGCCTCGCGCGTCGAGAGCGCGACCGGCTATCGTCTCTCGATCGACGGCACCACGAAGATCAGCCTGTGGCCGACGTTGAACGTCACCCTGAACGACCTCTCGCTTGCCGACCCCCGGGATCGCAGCGGCATCACGCGCGTGACGGTCGACAGCGTGCAGGTCGACATGTCGCTCTCCAGCGTGTGGTCGGGCCGCCCTGAGATCCGCGAGCTGATCGTCACCCATCCGGTGTTCTACCAGCCGCTGCTGCGTGAACGCCTGCCGAATCCGAGGGGGTCGTCGAAGCCGCTCGCGCTCGATGTCGGCGGGGCATCCATCGACCGCATCAAGGTCACCGACGGTGAGGTCGCATTCGCGCGCGTGCGCGACCGTGTCGAGGGCCGCATCAGTGCCATCAACGCGGAGGCGACCATCGGCCGCGACCGCAAGGTCAATGTCACCGGCACCGCGCGCGTCGGCGACCACCCGACCAAGTTCGACATCAAGGCGACCACGCCGGCGCCACCGGCCGACCGGCCGACGATCCCGGTGGATTTCGCCATCGACATGCCCGACGTGTTGAAGTCTCAGCTCACCGGCCATGCCGAGATGCGAATGAACGGCGACGTCGTGATGATCAACGGCGTGAATGGCCGGCTCGGCGATGGCACATTCAACGGCTGGGCTTCGGTCGACATTGCGAGCAAGCCGCTGGTCAAGCTCGACCTCGACTTCCAGCGACTGGCGATCCCGCTGGCGAAATCGCCGGAGGGCGCAGCCGGGCAGCCCTGGAGCAATGCGCCGATCGACGTCTCCGGGCTCAATTATGTCGATGCGCAGGTGCGTATCTCGGCGAACGAAGCCGTGATCGGCGATGCCCGCATCGCGCCGCTGGCGCTCGATGCGAAGCTCGCCGGCGGCGTGCTGAAGGCCGGCACCGCCAATCTCGGCGCCTATGGCGGCCAAGTCTCCGGCGAGGTGATCCTCGATGCAACCACCGGTGCGCCGAGCTTTGCGATGCATTCCGATCTCGTCGGCGTGCGTGCGCTGCCGCTGCTTCAGGGCCTTGCCGAATTCGACCGCATCGACGGCAAGCTGCAGGCCAAGCTCGCTCTTCGCAGCGCGGGCACCAGCCAGCGCGCGCTGATGGCCAACATGCAGGGCACGGCCTTCGTCAATTTCCAGGACGGCGCCATCCGCGGCATCAATGTCGCGCAGATGATCCGCTCGCTGACATCGGGCACGCTGTCCGGCTGGCAGGACAACCAGAATGCCGGCCAGGAGCAGAGCACGGATTTGTCGCAGCTCTCGGCCTCCTTCCGCATCGACAAGGGCCAGGCGGTGACGACAGATCTCAACCTGATCGGGCCGCTGGTGCGCGTGACCGGTGCCGGCACCATCGCGCTCGACACCAAGATGATGGGCTTTCGCGTCGAGCCGAAGCTGGTGATGACGACCGAAGGCCAGGGCCGCGCCAATGAGCCGGTCGGCTTCGGCATTCCCGTGATGATCCAGGGCAGCTGGTCGCAGCCCAAGATCTACCCTGATATGGCCGGCATGCTGGACAATCCGGATGCCGCCTATGCCAAGCTGCGCGAGATGGGCAAGGGCCTGTTCGGCCCTGATGGCGCCGGGCTCGGCAACATTCTGGGGAGTTTGGGTCTCGGTGGCACGACTGCACCCGGCGGCAACGCGGCCGGCAACGCCAATCCGCAAGCCCAGCAGCCGGGGCAGAACAATCTGCTCGGCGGCCCCTTGGGCGAGGCCATCGGCAATTTGATTCAGCAGGGACTTTCCAGCGGCGCGGGAAGCAGCACGGGTGCCGCACCAAGCGGCGGCCGCAGCCGCAGCCTGCCGGCAACGCCGTCCACGCCGTCCACGCAGGCCTCGCCCGCGGCTCCAGCCCTTGAGGACCCGCCGGTCGCGCAGCAGGACAGTCAGCCAATGAACGACGTGCTGCGGCAACTCTTTAACCGGTGATTGGCGGGCTGGGCTCCACGGCAATCCCCTTACATCAGCTTCCCCGCCACCGGCTTCCTCCGAACGGATGAGGCTGCGGCAATTCACCGGCCTTCCGCCGGCCCCGGCGTCCACAGGGAGTAACCACGCCGGCCGGTCCCCGGCCCGCGCGGCGGTCCTTTGGCCCAAATTGTGATAGAACGGCCGGGAAGGGCCTGCACGGCCCGTGAGCGCGCAGCGTCGATGGCGGCGCGAGAGGATCGGGATGGCAGGAGCGAACGACAAGACACGGTTTCTGCGCGAGGGCCTGTTCGCCAAATACGTCGTCTCCCTCGTCGGCCTCGTCGTGTTCGTCCTCGCCGTCAACGGCGCGATGGAGACCTGGATCTCCTACCGCGCCACCAAGACCCAGCTGACCGACGGGCTGGAGGACAAGGCGCAAGCCGCCGCCCGGCGGATCGAGCAGTCGATCTCGGAGCTCGATCGCCAGATCAGCTGGGTGACGCGGGCGAGCCAGGACACCCTCGAAAAGCGCCGCGCCGACTACGCGTCGCTGCTGCACCAAGTCTCGGTCGTCAACCAGCTGTTCCAGCTCAACGGCGAAGGCCGCGAGGTGCTGCGCGTCTCCCGCCAATCGACCACGACCGGCAGCAATGCCGACCTCTCCCGCGACATGCGCTTCACCGACACCGTCGCCCGCGGCGTCAGCTATGCGCCGGCCTGGTTCGCCGACCGGACGCCGTTCATGTCGATCTCGGTGGCGCATTCCGGCTTCAATGCCGGCGTCACCGTGGCCGAGATCGATCTCAGCTTTCTCTCCGATTTCCTGTCCGACGCGCAAGTCGGCAAGGCCGCCTTTGCCTATGTCGTCGATCCCCGCGGCCGCGTGCTGGCGACGTCGTCGAAAGGGCCCGATGTCGGCAAGGATTTGTCGAAGCTGCCGCAGGTGGCGGCCGCGATCGCGCCTGGCCATGAGGCCGACAGTTCGGGCACCGACTTCAACGGCCATGCGATGATGAGCGCGGCGAGCACGGTGCCGAAACTCGGCTGGAGCGTGCTGTTCGAGCAGCCGACCACGCAGGCCCTGACGCCGATCCGCGACCAGCTGGTGCGCATCGCGCTCCTGATCGGCATGGGTCTCATGGTCGCGATCCTCGCCGGCACGCTGCTCGCCCGCCGCATGATCATTCCGATCACCGCGCTGCGCGACGGCGCCTACAGGCTCGGCGAGGGCGATTTCAGTCACCGCATCGAAGTGCGCACCGCGGACGAGCTGGAGGACCTCGCCGGTCAGTTCAACCGCATGGCCGGCCAGATCCAGGAGACCTATTCGGACCTGGAGACCAAGGTCGAGGAGCGCACGCGCGATCTGGCGCAGTCGATCAACGAGCTGAAGGTGCTGGAGGAGGTCGGCCGCGCCGTCGCCGCCTCGCTCGATCTCAACGCCGTGCTGCCGACGATCGCCGCGCGCGCGATCGAGATCACCCATGCCGATGCGGTGCTGATCTACGGCTTCGATGCCGAGAGGCGCCGCTTCAACCTGGTCGAGGCCAACGGCATCGACAAATCCCCCGACGGCGCGCATGTCACCATCGACGAAGGCGAGAACATCCTGAGCGATGCCGCCGAAAGCGGCGAGCCGATCGCGATTGCCGAACTTGGCGCGGCCGCCGAGCAGCCGCTGCGCGAGGTCGCCATCGCGGCCGGCTTCCACTCGGTGCTGGTGGTGCCGCTGGTCGACCAGCAGGGCACGCTCGGCTCGCTGGTGGTGCTGCGCCGCGCGAGCGGCGAGTTCGCCGCCAGCATCATCGGCCTGATGCGCACCTTCGCCAACCAGGCCGTGCTGGCGATGCGCAATGCGCGGCTGTTCACCGAGGTCGACCAAAAGAGCCACGCCCTGGAGACGGCGAACGAGACCGTGCGCGCCCAGGCGGACAAGCTGCGCGAGCAGACCGAGCAATTGAAGAACTGGAACAAGTCGCTCGAGGAGCGCGTCAAGACCCAGCTCGGCGAGATCGAGCGCATCCGCAAGCTGGAGCGTTTCCTGGCGCCGCAGGTGGCGCAGCTGATCGCCTCCTCCGACAGCCCGGAAGGGCTGCTCACCAGCCAGCGCCGCGAGGTGACCGTGGTGTTCTGCGATTTGCGCGGCTTCACCGCGTTCACGGAGGCGACCGAGCCGGAAGAGGCGATGAACGTGCTGCGCGAATATCACGCCGCGCTCGGCAAGCTGATCTTCAAGTACGAGGGCACGCTCGACAAATATGCCGGCGATGGCGTGATGATCCTGTTCAACGCGCCGATCCAGTTCGAGGACCACACCAAGCGCGCCGTGAAGATGGCGGTGGAGATGCGCGACACCATCGGCCCGCTGACCGAGCGCTGGCGCAACCGCGGGCACAGCCTCGGCTTCGGCATCGGCATCGCGGTCGGCTATGCCACGCTCGGCCAGGTCGGCTTCGAGCAGCGGCTGGAATATGCCGCGATCGGCAGCGTGACCAACCTCGCCTCGCGCCTGTGCGGCGAGGCCAAGCCCAACCAGATCGTGGTGAGCCGCCGCGTCTACGGCATCGTAGAGCCCTGGGTGGAAGCGCGCGCCCTCGATGATCTCCAGCTCAAGGGTTTCAATCATCCCGTGCTCGCGATGGAGATCTTGAACTGGCGCGAGGAAGTCGAGAACGTGGTGGACGCCTCAGTGGCGCGGCGCCGCGGTTAGCTCTCTCGCTCGCCTCGCATGGTCTGGCATTGCCTGCTATCGCTTACAAACAGCATGTCGCGATCCCGCGGCACATGGCGCCCGGGTTTTTGCTTGGTCTCGGCACCCTTCGAAGTGGAAGGGCGCAGGGAAGACCGGGCACCGGCTGGCACCCGCAAGACCCCTGTGCGTGAGTGCGTGATAGTCGCTCACAGGGGAGAAACAGGTGCGGCCGAATGCCCGGCCTTCCCTGCGCAGTGGTTGAAACGGCTTATGTCGCGCTCTCGCCGGTGAGTCGATCCCTTTGCCACCGTCGCCTTGCAGCTTTCATGGGATGCACAGGTCCGGTCGGACCAGCGCACCGCTGCAAGACTTGACGCCGGATATTCGGGCGTCACGACCACACGATTTTGCCGTACGCGAGCAGCCCCGTCGTACACGCGCCCGCTGATCGCTCACGGGGACACCCCGCCCTGCGACCGCATCTGGCACCAACGCCGCCCGCGTCCACCGCCCCTCACCCCACGAACCCTGACGATCGCGATCCGTCCCTTACCGGGGGATGAGTTGGGAGGGATCATAGGGTGTTTCGTTTTTCGAGTAAAGCGAATTTTGGATTATTCGAATGAGAGATGTGCTTCAGGCCTTCTTAAAACATCGAAAACAACCCCATGCACAGTAGACGGCGACTGACAGATCAATGGGTTGCGAGAGTCGGTCGGAGGCCACAATTCAACGCGGCGGTTTTCGCGCAGACCGCCACGCTGGACCTCGGTCTCGGCAGTGGTCGTGCTTCCACCGGTGGCGGCGATTTCGATTTCGTCGCCCTCCTTGAGAGCGAGCTGGTCGATCAGCTCCTGGGGGAAGAACCACAGCAAGATCGTCATCCCATTTGAAAACCTTCATCGCTGTCTCCGCGGGAGCAGACTATGGCCGGGGCGAGTGCTGCTTCTCTGCGTCGAGGCGCTCAATGTCTTCTCTGAGAAGGGTGTTCACGAGGTCGTTCAGCGAGGTGCCTTGGGTCTCGGCGAGGTCCGAGAGGTAGGCCAGAACCTCGGGTTCCAGGTGCACCGGCGGCACGAGGCGAGCGCCTTTGCGGAAGAACTTGCCGCGCGCGGCGGTCGAGAAATCGTATTCGTCCTTCATCGGATTACCGTTCAACCTTCATAAGACCTGATCTCGCGGCGACTCGGGTAGCGCGCCGAGATGATGCGGATCGCGGCCCGGTCCGCTGTCAGCTCGACATAGGTATGAACGACCAGAAGCAAATTACCAGCCGGGCTCCGGCCCATGGTAACCCATCGCTCCTCCCCTTTGCCAGACTCATTGTCGAGTAGCGACAGGGCCAGCGGATCGCTGAAAACGCCCATCGCCGCCTCGAAGGCGACCCCATGCTTGCGCCGATTGCTCTCCGCCTTGATCGGGTCCCAATCGAACTCGAACTGCATAGTCAGAGTGCCCCGAGAAGACACGGTGCTGGAGGGCGGCGAAGAGGACATCAATCGTTGCCTCCTCACAGAGCGTAGGAATAAGCCTTTCCGTAAGAACTTCCAAGCAGCCAGATCAGATAGGAGGGGTTAAAACCGCCTCAGCGTGCCCTCACCGCTCGTCCCGCCCATACCGCGTGATCTATCGGCGGAGATAGAAGTACCGAACAACTCATCTTCGCCAAACTTCTCCCTGTGGTTATGGGTCCCGGCGTTCGCCGGGACGACAGGGGAGAATGAGGCGACGGCGTTGCCAAAATTCCTCCCCCCCGAACCACATCCCTGCTCCCCGCGACTAACCCTCGCCTCAACGGCGAGGCGCTTCCAATGGAGACTACCAGTGGCGTTTGCCTTGCCTTCGCGTGCTTATGATCTGAAGATGCTGGACCGTCCCGCCGATCGCGCGCGCGACCAGGGTTGGGTCTATGGCCTGCCGCCGGGCATCGGCAGCGAGCAATGGCCGCTTGATCCCGTCACCGGCTATCCGCTGATGCACGGCTTCACGCTGCTGCTGCCGGAAGATTATCGCGTGCATGGCGAGGACATCGTCGCGGTGTCGTTCTTCGCCACTCCGGCTGATCACACTGACGGCGGCGCGACCGATGTCCCCGAGATCCGCGCGGCGGTGATGGCGCAGCCATCGCATCCGCGCCTGTCGCGCATGACCGACATCCTCGACTACGAATATGCCGCGCTGCTGCTGACCAGAAGCGAATACGAAGGCCCGTTCGCGACACCGCCCGCGCCGCTTGCGCTGGCGACGGCCGACCGGCCGCGCTGGCTCGATGTCGGCGGCGCCAGTGCCTTCTTTGAGACGGCCCCGCCCTTTGCGCAGAAGATGTTCGCCGGCCCTCCGCGTGCCGAACTGGCCGAGAACCTCGCGATCGCGTTGACGCCGCGCGCTGATGATCCCAACGCCGGCAAGGCCCCGCAGGACCCGCACATCCCGCGCAACCCGCCGACCGGCTATCAGTCCTATTATTACTTTGAGGGCGGCGTCCCGACCGCCGACAATTACCGCCTGCACGACTGGGCCAAGGACCACGCCCACAACCATCTCGGCGGCACCATGCGGCCGTGCCAGGCGGTGCCGGAGATGAGTCCGTTCTATATCGAGTTCGAGGAATATCTCGGCGGCTACAATTTCGGCACCGGCAACGCGCAGCTCGACTTCAGGGACATGAAATTCGACTGGGCGTGCGGCTGATCGAAGCGGCTTCGGCGGCGTAGGCGGGACAGGCCCCACCGATGGAGATTCCCGAGCTTCCAACGCCAGCCCAAGCTTGCCTGCCAGAAAAATCGATTTTCGATTTTCTATTGACCCCGGGATGCCGCCTTGCAATCATCGCCCGATGGGTCCGCTTCAATTCGATATGTCCGGAAACTCCGGGGATGGTCCGCGCAGCCTGACGTCGGCGCTGCATGAGCGGTTGCGCGCCGATATCCTGGCGGCGCGACTGCTGCCGGCCCAGAAGCTGCACATCGCCGGCCTCGCCAAGCAGTTTTCGGTGAGCCTTGCCGCCGTCCGCGAGGCACTGTCGCGCCTCGTCGCCGACGGCCTGGTGCAGGCCTCGGACCAGCGCGGCTTCCGCGTCAGCCCGGTGTCGCTCGCCGATCTCGCCGACGTGACGCAGACCCGGATCGACATCGAGGGGCTTGCGCTGCGCCGGTCGATCGAGCGGGGCGACGATGCCTGGCTCGAATCGGTGAAGTCGACCTGGTCGGCTCTGAAAGCCGTCCCCTATCACTACCCCGATGATCCCACGGTGCATTACGAGGAATGGGTGATCCGTCACCGCATTTTCCACCGTGCGCTGGTCAACGCCTGCGGCTCGCCATGGCTGCTCGGCTTCCGCGACGTGTTGCACGAGCAAAGCGAGCGATATCGGCGTCTGTCGATCCGTCGCGAGCCCGGCGTCAAGCCGCGCGACGTCGAGGCTGAGCACGAGGCGATCGTCGCGGCCGTGATGAAGCGCGACGCCGATGCGGCGGTTCGCGCTCTGTCAAAGCATTTCGGTATCACCAAGGAATTCGTCGAGCTCGCCGCCTCGCGCATTGCGGAGGTGAGCCGCACGACCTGACGATCCGGACGAATCCGGCACACAAACAAGAAAAGACAGACCGGGAGGAAACAATGAAGATCAATCGCCGTCATGCGCTCCTATCGCTCGTTGCCGCCGCCATCCTGGCCGGCCCCGCGAACGCCGCCGACACCATCCGCGTCGGCCTGCCCACCAAGACATATTGGCCAACGACGATCGCCGAGACGGCGGTGCGGCAAAAGCTGTTCGAGAAGGAAGGCATCCAGGCCGAGCTGACCATCTACCGCAGCGGTGCCGAGACCTTCGAGGGCATGGCCGCAGGCGCGGCCGACATCATCCTCGATCCGCCGTCGCTGGTCTCCGCCGGGCGCAAGAAGGGCGTGATGTCGCGCATCGTCGCCAACGCCGCGATGGGCAATTTCGGCTGGCAGCTGATGGTGCCGACCAAATCCACGCTCGACGTCAAGGACCTCAACGGCAAGAAGGTGGCGATCACCGCGGCCGGCTCGGGCTCGGACCTGCTCGCGCTGTGGACCATTCAGGACAAGAAGATCGACTTCACGCGCGTGCCCGTCGGCGGTGGCGGCCTGGTGCCGAACCTGCTCGCCGGCAATGTCGAGGCCGCCGTGGTCTATTCGCCGCTGAGCTTCCAGATCTCGAAATCCGGCGAAGCCAAGACCATTCTCGACTATTCGACCGCTGTGCCGCCGAACCTCACCGCGGGCTGGATCGTGCTCGACAAGTTTGCCGATGCAAAACCCCAGATGGTGCAGAAGGCGGTGAACGCCCTCTACGGCGCGGTCGCATTCATGCGGGCCAATCGCGACGTCACCGTCAAGCTGATCGCCGAGCTCTACGAAATGCCGCCGGAGATCGCCGGCCTCGAATACGACAACACCATCATGAAGCTGGAGACCAGCGGCGACATGGGCGCGGCCAACGTCAGCGCCGCCGTGCAGCTGTCGCTCGATCTCGCCAAGCTCGGCGGGCTCAAGGACATCGTGCCCGCCGAGGACGTGATCTCGACCAAGTTCAAGCCCGTCCCGACCAAGCCGTAACGATGCAGGGCACGCTCGCCATCAACCTCGCGCGGATCGCGATCATCGTCGCGGTCCTGGCGCTGTGGGAAATGCTGTCGCGCACCGGCATCGTCAATCCGCGGCTGCTGCCGTCGGCCTCCGACACATTCGTGACGCTCGGCGAACTGCTGCAGCGCGCCGCGGTGCAGAAGGATTTGATGGTCACCGCGACCGAGGTGCTGACGGCGTTCGCGCTGGCCGTGCCGTTCGGCGCGCTGATCGGCTTCCTGGTCGCGGAGAACCGCTACTTCGCCGATGTCGCCAAGCCGCTGCTGTTCTTCGCCTTCAGCATCCCGAAGTCGATCTTCCTGCCGATGTTCATCCTGGTGTTCGGCGTCGGCTTTGCCCAGAAGGTCGGCTTCGGCTTCTTCTCCACGATCTTCATCGTGATCATGTCGACCACCACCGCGGTGGAGTCGGTCAAGGTCGAGCATCTGACGGTGGCACGCTCCTATGGCGCCACGCGGATGCAGACCGCGTTCCGGGTCTATCTGCCGAGCATGCTGCCGGTGCTGCTGGAGGCCTTGCGGATCTCCATGATCTTCAACCTCACCGGCGTCATCCTCGCCGAGATGTACGCCTCGCGCGACGGCATCGGCCACCAGATCGCGACCTGGGGCGAGAATTTCCAGATGAAGCAGCTCCTCGCCGGCGTCGTGATGGTCGCCGCGATCGCCATGACCTTCAACGAACTTGTCAGATGGGTGGAAACGCGATGCAGCCATTGGCGAACGTGACCCAATTGAAGCCCGCCCCGCGCGCCGGCGCGATCGAGGTGAAGAATGTCGGCCAGGTGTTCAAGACCCGGTCGCAGGACGTCGTCGCGCTGGAGGACGTCTCCCTCGAGGTCAAGCCCGGCCGCTTCGTGGTGCTGGTCGGACCCAGTGGCTGCGGCAAGTCCACCCTCCTGATGATGATGGCGGGCCTGCGCCAGCAGACCGCGGGCACGATCACCATCAGCGGCGCGCCGATCCTGCAGCCCGACCCCGACAGGGTCGGCGTGGTGTTCCAGGAAGCGAGCCTGTTTCCCTGGCTGACGGCCGAGGACAATGTCGAGTTTCCGCTGGCGCTGCGCGGCGTGCCCAAGGCCGAGCGCCGCGCCAAGGCGCAGGATGCGCTCAAGCTGGTCGGGCTCGAAGGTTTCGGCAGGCGCCATCCGCACGAGCTCTCGGGCGGCATGAAGCAGCGCGTCTCGATCGCGCGCGGGCTGGTGCAGGATCCGCCCGTGCTGCTGATGGACGAGCCGTTCGCAGCGCTCGACGAGCAGACGCGCATGACCATGGGCGACGAGCTGCTGCGCATCTGGGCGGCGACCGGCAAGACGGTCGTCTTCGTCACCCACAGCCTCACCGAAGCCGTCTATCTCGCCGATGAGGTGATCGTGATGTCGGCGCGGCCCGGCCACATCGTCGACCATCTTCAGGTCCAGCTGCCGCGGCCTCGCACCTACGAGATGCTGAGCGGCGATGCGTTCGGGAGCCTGCGCGACCGCATCTGGCGGCATATCCGCAAATCGGCGTGAGGCGACGATGAGCGCCAGGATCAGTGCCAGAATAAGCGCGAGGACGTTGCGATATCTGATCGTGATCGGCCTGATCGCCTTGTGGGAGCTGCTGCCGCGCACCGGGCTCATTGCCGAGCTGTTCCTGCCCTCGCTATCGTCCACCTTGATGGCCGGATGGACCGACGCCGGCGAATATGGTCATGCGCTGGCAGTCACGCTCTACGAGGTCGTGGTCTCCATGGCGTTCGCCTGCGGCGGCGGCATCCTGCTCGGCGCCGTCGTCGGCAGCCTGCCGCGCCCGCGCGTGTTGATCATGCCGATGGTGTCGAGCCTCTACGCGGTGCCGCTGGTGATCCTCTATCCCGTTTTCACCGTGTGGCTCGGCATCGGCTCGGAATCCAAGATCGCGTTCGCCTCGATCTACGGCTTTCTGCCGACGATGCTCGCGACCGCTGCCGGCATCCAGACCATCGATCCGCAGCTCCTGCTCGCGGCCCGCAGCATGGGCGCGACGCTGAGCCAGCGGCTGGTCCGCGTCATCATCCCCGCGGCGATCCCGACCGTCCTGTCCGGCCTTCGTGTCGGCGGCGCGCTGGTGATCGTCGGCGTCGTCGTCTCGGAGATGCTGATCTCCTCGGCCGGCATCGGCTATTTGATCTCGCGCTACCGCACCATCCTCGACAGCCCGCACGTGTTCGCGGGCGTGCTGCTGGTGCTGTTCCTCGCGATCGGCTTCAACGCCGTAATCCGGTGGATCGAGCGCAAGGCGGCGATCTGGCAGACCGGCACCCGCGCCGGCCAGGCCAACGACGACATCGCGACAGGCGCGATGCAGCCGGCGACCTGAGGTAGCTGCGTGTACGATCTGACCCTGACATTCGACAACGGCCCCGATCCCGAGGTGACGCCGCGCGTGCTCGACATTCTCGGGACGCGCGGGATCAAGACCACCTTCTTCGTCATCGGCGAGAAGCTCGCCAACCCCGAGCGGCGCGGCCTTGCGGAGCGCGCGCACCGCGAGGGGCACTGGATCGGCAACCACACCTTCACGCACAGCATCCCGCTTGGCGAGCAATCCGGGCGCGACACCGCGGAGAACGAGATCGGCCGCACGCAGGACGCGATTGGCGATCTCGCCCATCCGCAGCGCTGGTTCCGGCCGTTCGGTGGCGGCGGCAATCTCGACAAGCGGCTGCTCAAGCCGTCCGTGGTCGACTATCTCACACGCAAAAAGCACAGCTGCGTGCTCTGGAATTCGATTCCGCGCGACTGGGACGACCCCGACGGCTGGACCGAGCGCGCGCTCGACCAATGCAGCCGGCAGCCCTGGACACTGATGGTGCTGCACGATCTTCCGACCGGCGCGATGGCGCATCTGGAACGCTTTCTCGACCGCGCCGGTGCGGCCGGCGCCCGCTTCCGCCAGGACTTCCCGCCGGCCTGCGTTCCGATCCGGGGCGGCGAGATCGCGCTTCCGATCAACGACTATGTTTCCTCCATCGAAGAGAGTGTTTGACCCATGAAAGTCGCAAGCTTCACCATCGCCGGCAGTGCGAGCTATGGCATCGTCACCGACAAGGGTGTCATCGATGCCGGCAAGCGCCTGAAGGCCTATCCGACGCTGAAGGCGCTGCTTGCAAAGGGCTCGCTCGACGAGCTGAAGAAGCTCATCGCCGAGAAGCCCGACTACGCATTGCAGGACGTCGCGCTGCTGCCGACGGTCCCCGATCCCGACAAGATCTTCTGCATCGGCGTCAACTACGCCACGCATCTCGCCGAGAGCGGCCACCCGACGCCGGCGCATCCGATGATCTTCACCCGCTTCGCCAACAGCCAGGTCGGCCACGGCCAGCCGATGATCCGGCCGCTGGAATCCGAGCGTTTCGACTATGAGGGCGAAATGGCCGTCATCATCGGCAAGGCCGGCCGCCGCATCGCGCGTGAAGCTGCGCTCAGCCATGTCGCAGGTTATGCCTGCTACAATGACGGCAGCATCCGCGACTGGCAGCGCCACACCTCGCAATTCGCGCCGGGCAAGAATTTTGCCGGGACCGGCGGCTTCGGGCCGTGGATGGTCACGACCGACGAGCTGACCGATGTCACCGCGCAGACGCTGATCACCCGGCTCAACGGCGTCGAGGTGCAGAAGGCGCCGATCTCCGATCTCGTCTTCGACGTGCCGGCCCTGATCGCCTATTGCTCGACCTTCACTGAGCTCGTGCCCGGCGACGTGATCGTGACAGGCACGACCGGCGGCGTCGGCGCCTATCGCACGCCGCCGCTGTGGATGAAGGGCGGTGACGTCGTCGAGATCGAGATCTCCGGCATCGGCATCCTCAGTAATCCCGTCAAGGACGAGGGTTCAGTCGCGGCAACGCGCGCGGCCTGACCAGACGCGCTCACAACAGCGCTCAACAACAATAAGAAGGAGAACCCCATGCCCATGCCAACGCACATCCTGCCGACCACCGTGGTCGGCAGCTATCCGCAGCCGGAATGGCTGGTGAACCGCGCCATGCTGTCGAAGGTGGTGCCGCGCACCCGCCTGCACGACATGTGGCGGCTGCCGGCGGAGCATCTGGAGGAAGCCCAGGACGATGCCACCATCGTCGCGATCCGCGACATGGAACGCGCCGGCATCGACATCGTGACCGACGGCGAGATTCGCCGCGAGAGCTATTCCAACCGTTTCGCCACCGCGCTCGATGGCATCGACGGCGACAATCCCGCGATGATCGTGGCGCGCACCGGCAACACGAAGACGCCGGTGCCGCGCGTCGTCGGTCCCATCAGGCGCAAAGGCCCGGTCGAGCTGCATGACATGCAGTTCCTGCGTGAGAACACCGAGCGTGCGGCGAAGATCACCCTTCCCGGCCCGTTCACGATGAGCCAGCAGGCCAAGAACGAGTTCTACAAGGACGAGGAAGAGCTGGCGATGGCACTGGCCGAGGCCGTCAATGCCGAGGCGCTCGATCTGCAAAAGGCCGGCGCCGACGTGATCCAGCTCGACGAGCCCTGGGTGCGCAACAATCCGGAGCTCGCCAAGCGCTATGCAGTCAAGGCGATCAACCGCGCGCTGCAGGGCATCACAGTGCCGACCGTGGTGCATCTCTGCTTTGGCTATGCGGCCGTCGTGCCGGGTTCGAACAAGCCGGCCGGCTATTCCTACCTGGCCGAGCTCGACGACACCATCGCCGACCAGATCTCGATCGAGGCGGCGCAGCCGAAGCTCGACCTCGGCGTGCTCAAGGATTTGTCGTCGAAGAAGATCATGCTCGGCGTGCTCGACCTCGCGGACCCCGCGATCGAGAGCGTCGATACTGTCGCCGATCGCATCCGCAACGGGCTCAAATACGTGTCGCCCGACCGTCTGATCCCCGCGCCCGATTGCGGCATGAAATACATGCCGCGCGCGACCGCATTCGGGAAGCTGAAGGCCATGTGCGATGCGGCCGCGAAGGTCAGGCGGGAGATTAGCTAACCGATTTCACGGGGAGGCGTCTCGCCGTCGGCCTCACGCCCCCCGCTTCGGCCCGATCGCCTCGAAGCCGGCCTTCTGCTCGTCGGTCAGATCCGCCTCGAAATCGTCGAGCGCATCGGTGACGCCGTTCACCGCTTGCAACATCGTTTGCAGCCGCGCTTTCACGGCGGTGAGGCGGGCCTGCGGTGTCTCGGGCGTCTGTGACGGGCAGGCACTGAGCGTTTCCATGGTGCGCAGCGTGGTGTCCTGGAGCACCTCGAAGCGGGCGCGGGCGGTGTCGTCGAGACGGAGCGTCGAGGCGACATCATCTGCCGGCCATTGCTGCTGCACGAGCTGCTCATACTGACGCTGCAGCTTTTCGTCATAGCGGGGATCGCTGTTCGGGTCGCAGGCGCTCGAGGCCTGCGCATCCTTGCTCGTATCCTTGCTCGTATCCTTGCGCTGCATGGACGCGAGCGCGGCACGACGGTCCTTGGAGAGAGCCTCGAGCTTGGCCTTCTGGCCGTCATCGAGCAGACCTGTGAACTTCGCCAGCGGCGCCTCGATGGCGTCGGCTGCCTTGATCATGGCCTCGATGCGCGCCTGCATCAGCCCCAGCCGTTCCAACGCGCTGGCGGGCGCCTGCGCCGGGCAGGCGGCGCGGATGGTGTCGCGCGCATTGGTCCAGGCGGATGCGAGCTCGTCGAGCGCCACGCGCTGCAATTCGTTCGGCTGCAGGGCGCTGGCGATGCGGTCGACCGGCAGACCGCCGGTGTCGCTGGCCTCGCACAGGGTCTCCGCAGTCGGGACCCGTCGCCCGCGCCGGCCTTGCGGTGCGGTGTAGGCCGCGAGTTCGGTCGCCGCATAGGGCGCGAAGAGCGCGGCATAGATGTCGCCATAGCCGTAAAGCGACAGGCTGGTCGCATCGCCGAAGACCACGGCATTGGTGAGGTCGTCATGCGCGAACGGCCAGAACACCGGGCCGACCCAGCCGTAGCTGCCGTCGGGATGGCGCCACCAACCCTGCGGTCGGCGACCGCCCTGCCAGCCCGACAAGGCTGCTTGCGCCGTGAGTGCCGCACGCAGGACGTAAGGATTGGAATTCTGGCTGCGCTCGGCGCCGCGCGGATCTTGACGTGGATCTTGCGACCTCAACGCGGCGGAGCGGTATCGGCCGCCCCGCACCGCCATGCGGGAATGGCGCAAGCGCGACATGCCGATCACATGGCCAACGGCGAAGCGTGCGACGCCAAGCGGACCGCCGCGCAATCCGAACTGCGCTTCAGCCTTACCGGGCAGCAGCACTGCCGCCATCATGATGGTCGCGCCTGCCAGCGCCAGTCCCATGCGTCCTGACACGACCGCTGACCTGACCAATTCGGCCTCCTCCCAGCTGCCCGCGCGCGCACTGCGGCGCATCGAGATGACGCGCCGGGGAACCAATTGTTCCCCGGGGGACACAGGGCAAAGCGTCGCGGGCGGCGGCTGACTTCATTCCGCCCGCGGGAGAAGGAGGAGAAAGACCGCGCCCTCACTCCGCCTTTTGCGGCATCACAAACGTCTGGCCGGGATAGATCAGATTGGGATTGTGGATCTTGTCGCGGTTGGCCTTGAAGATCACGGCGTAGCGGGCGCCGTCGCCATAAGCCAGCCGACTGAGCGCCCACAGGCTGTCGCCGCGGGAAATCACCCGGCTGCCGGTCTCCGCCGGCGCGGCGCTGAGGCCATCCGCCGGCGAGGCCGATGCAACGGTCGTCGCCGCCGGCGCCCGCGCCATGACGCGAGGTTTCGGCGCGCCGACCAGCTTCGGCCGGGCCGCGAGCCCGTCGGATGCCGCGGCCAGATGCGGCGAGCCCGACTGCAGGGCGGCGACGACATCCGATTTGTCGTCCGGCTTCTCGGCCTGCTTCACGTCTTGCCTGGCGACCGGTGCCGGACGCGCGGGCGGCGGCGCCGCCTCGGCGATGGTCACCGGCATGGTCCGGCTGGACTGCGTGACCGTGCCATCCGGCGCCCTGGCGCGGAGCGTCAATTCATAGGAGCCGGCGGGAAGCTGCGGCGGGGTCATGACGAACTGACCCGAAGCGTCCGCGACCACCGTATCCAGCGGCTTGCCGTCGCGTAGCAGCTCGACCTTGGCACCCGGCGTGGCCTGGCCCGCAATCACCGCCGCCTCGCCGTGATCGTCGACGCGGGCGACGTCGAAACGGGGGCCGGTGTCGGCGACCGCCAGCGGCGGCTTGACCGGTGCAAGATCGGGCAGCGCCGTGACCTGCTTCTGAATCTCGCCCAGCGCGGCCACCTTCGGCTCGGGGGCCGGCGACGGCAACGCCGCGGGCGCAGGCGGCGCGATGGCGGCAAGCTTTGGCTGGTCCGGTTTGGGCTGTTCCAGTTTCGGCTCGGGCTTGAGGTCGACCTTGGCCTCGACCTTTGGTTCGACCTTGGACTCGGGCTTGGCGGCGACGGCGGTCTTGGTCCCGTCCGGCAGCAGGCGGCGCAGCTCGGTCGGGCCGATCACCAGCACCGTGCCGACCAGTGCGAGCAGGCAAAGAGCAATGAAGGCCTTGGATGCGGTCATCATCGGAAAAGAACCTTGGGTGGCAAATCAGCCGAGGGCGGCAGGGTGCGCCGAATTGGCTGCGGCAGCAAGACGGTCGATGGGATGAGACCTCCGTCCCGGCACTCAGGGATGAACCGGCGCCACCCCGCCGGCGTCAAATCACGCGAGGCCGCATCGCGGCATTTTTTGAGGAATTTTCCCGTGACCGCATTTCGCCGTTCCGCCCCAAATCTCACCCTTGGGGTGGCGCTTGCCCTGACGCTTGCCGCTTCCCCCGCGCTTTCAGCCTCCGGCCCGCCGCCGGGGTTTGTCCTCACCGACAATGCCGAGCTGGCCTTCACCTCGCCCGACGGCGCCACCAAGATCGAGCAGTACATGAAGGACAGTGAAGACCTTTTCGGCGTCAAATGGCAGGTCTGGGCGCGGCGCGGGGATCAGATGACGGAGCTGAAGCCCGAGCAGGGCTATGGCGCCGGCTTCCGCTTCACCAGCGACTCGCAATGGCTGGTGCGCATGCAGAAGACTGGCTCGGGCTCGCAGGACCTCTTTCTCTACCATGTCGAGAATGGGAAGTTCGTAAGCGCAACGAAGCAATCACTCAGCGATCTCGCCTGGGCCTATTTCCACAGCCGTCCCGACACCAAGAAGATGAAGCTCGACTACCACATCTCGGCCAATCTCATGAAAGGCACGGAGGATGGGTATCGCTGGCTCGGCGTCGACTGGCCCAACAACCGCTACCTGCTGATCTCGCTGTCGGGCGAAATGGACAAGCATCCGAAGAACGTCGCCGTGAAGGGGCTCGCCGACTGGAAATGCCGCTATGACCTCAAGACCGGCAAGTTCGATGTCCCCGCGATGTTCGCCAAGGGCAATGCGGAAGCGCTTGAGTGGGAGATCAGGCGGTGAGTACACCGCAATCGCCGCGATCGCTGGAACCAACCCTCTGATTTCGTTCCGATTCATAGTTTCCTAACCCTCGCTGGTAACGGGGTCTTGTCGGTTTTGCTGCACCTTGCATCCCACGGGAGGGCTGGATGGGCACATCGATCCGATGGACCGCGCGCATGCGCGCGCTGCTCCGTCGCTGGCGGGGAGCGCCACTGACATGGCTGATCGTCGGCGGCTTCGTGCTGATGGCCGCGACCGCAATCGGCACCGCGCTCACCGTCGACCGCTTCCGGCAGAATGCAATCGAGAGCGGCCGCGACAGCCTTGAAAATTCCGTGCGCCTGCTGGCCCGGCATTTCGACCGCGAGTTCGAGGATTTCGCGGTGCTGCAGAAGAGCATCATCACCGAGCTCGAGAGCCGCGGCATCGAATCCGCCGACATCTTCCGCAGCGAGATGGGCACGCTGGCCATGCACGAGGTGCTGCGTGCGAAAGCCAGCGGCTGGACCGACGTCGCCGGCGCCAATCTGTTCGATTCCAGGGGCATGCTGATCAACTCGTCGCGGCGCTGGCCGGTCCCCGACGTCTCGGTCGCGGACCGCGGCTACTTCAACCGCCTCAAGAACGATCCGACTGCGCAGGAAGACGTGGAGGTGGTGAACGGCCGGCTCGGCAGCGGACCGGCGATCGTGTTCGCGCGGCGCGTGTCCGGCCCGCATGGCGAATTCCTCGGGCTGGTCTCGCGCGCGATCGCGCCCGAGCAGTTCGAATCCTTCTTCGCCTCGACCGGGCTCGGCGAGGAATCCTCGATCGCGATGCACCACCAGAACGGCCAATTGCTGGCGCGCGTTCCGCGTGTCGATGCGATGATCGGGCAGAACTTTCGCAAGGGCACGCCGGAGCAGGTGGCGGTGTTCGACCGCACCTTTGTCACCACGCAGCTCGCCAGCCCGATCGACGGCAAGGACCGCATCGTCGCCTCGCGCCTGCTCGCCGGCGAGCCGCTGGTCGTGGTCGCGACCAAGTCGCTGGATGCGACGCTTGCGACCTGGCGCACGCAGACGAAATTCTTCGTCACCGTCGCCGTGCTGTCGATCGGCCTGCTGGTGCTGACGCTGTTCCTGATCTTCCGCCAGGTGACGAACCGGCTCTCGCTCGAAAAGCAGCGGCTCGACACCGCGATGAACACGATGACGCAAGGGCTCCTGATGTTCGACCAGGACGAGCGGCTGATCGTCTGCAACCGGCGCTACATCGAGATGTACGGCCTGTCCGCCGACGTGGTGAAGCCCGGCACCACTTTCCGCGACGTGATCCGGCACCGCCATGACACCGGCTCGTTCCATGGCGACGTCGGGGCCTATTGCGACGACATTCTGAGCCATGTCGGGCGCACCCAGAGCGCCATCGTGGAGACCGCGGACGGCCGCCTGATCGAGATCAAGAACCAGCCCGGCGCTGCCGGCGGCTGGCTCGCGACCCACGACGATGTCACCGCGCGCATCCGCGCCGACGAGCGCATCGCCCATATGGCGCATTACGACGCGCTGACCGACCTGCCCAACCGCGTGCTGCTGCGCGGCCATCTGGAGCGGCGCGTGGCGGAGCTTACCCAAGGCAAGCCGTTCGCCATCCTCTATATCGACGTCGACGAGTTCAAGGGCGTCAACGATTCGCTGGGACACGAGGTCGGCGACGAATTGCTGCGGCAGGTGGCGATGCGCCTGCGCGCCTGCGTCAGCGGCAACGACCTCGTCGCGCGGCTCGGCGGCGACGAGTTTGCCATCGTCAAGGCCGGCACGAGCGATCCGGCCGAGCTGACGGCGCTCGCCGAGCAGATCCTGACGACGCTGCGCACGCCGGTGGACTGCAAGGGCCAGGAGGTCCCGACCGATGCCAGCATCGGCATCGCGATCGCGCCCGACCATGGCGACAATCTCGACGATTTGCTCAAGCGCGCCGATCTCGCCATGTATGCGGCGAAGTCAGAGGGACGCCGCACCTTCCGCATCTTCGCGCCCGAATACGACGCCAAGGCGCGGCTGCGCCGTCAGCTCGAGCTCGATCTGCGCCAGGCCCTCGCCCGCGGCGAGTTCGAGGTGCACTACCAGCCGCTGGTCGATCTCGCGGCCAATGTCGTGACCGGCTGCGAAGCGCTGCTGCGCTGGCGCCATCCCGAGCGCGGCATGGTCTCGCCGGCGGATTTCATTCCCGTGGCGGAAGATACCGGACTGATCGGCGAGATCGGCGAATGGGTACTGAAGCAGGCCTGCCGTGAGGCCGCCTCCTGGCCCGGCCAGATTCACATCGCCGTCAACGTCTCACCGGTGCAGTTCCGCTCGCGGACGCTGGCGTTGAAGGTCGCTGCCGCGCTCGCGGAGTCCGGACTTGCACCGGGCCGGCTCGAGCTCGAGATCACCGAGACCGTGCTGATCCGCGACGACGAGGAGGCGCTGACGATCCTGCAGCAGCTGCGCGAGCTCGGCGTGCGCATCGCGCTGGACGATTTCGGTACAGGCTATTCCTCGCTGAGCTATCTGCACCGCTTCCCGTTCGACAAGATCAAGATCGACCGCAGCTTCATCAACGACATCGGTCAGTCCGAAGATTCCTCCCCGATCGTGCAGGCCGTGGTGCACATGGCCGCGGCCCGCCACATGGCGACGACCGCCGAAGGCGTCGAGACCGAAGCCCAGCGCGAGGTGCTGCGCCGGCTGGGATGCAGCCAGATGCAGGGCTGGCTGTTCAGCCCGGCCGTGCCGGCTGCGAAGCTGAAGCAGCTGCTGGCGTCGCAGGCGGTTGCGGCTTAGCGGCGCGACGCTGAAAGGAAAACGCTGCGGAGTTTATGCATCTCACAAGTGCGGCCTAACCCGCCGGACAAACTTGGACTGAGAAAGACTTCTACCACATCAATCCCGTCGACTCTGCAATGGGTCACACTCGGCTGTCAGCCACAGCCGGCGATGAGGTCCGCCGTCCATCGGCCAGCCGACGTTGATCCGCCCTACTCGCGCGAGCCATGACGCGCGTACTGCTTCGGGACGGCTCCCTTATCCACGGATCGCGGCATTGGCCTTTTCAGCCGCGGCGATCATTGCATCCTTTGCCGATCTGACTCCGGACACGACTTCATTAACGCCAATCATGAAGACATCCTGGATGGGTCTCGATTGCGGGTGGAAAAGGATTGCCTTGGCGCGATCGACATCGGCCTTTTGCAAGTTGCTCAGTGCTGCCTCGGCTGCTTGCCGGCCGAATGCGTTATTGAAAGCCTCGCTCGACCAGGCCGACAGCCGTGTCGTTGCCAGTCCCGCAGCTGCGGTCCGCAACGAGGTCGGCTTGCTCGTTGCCCATAGCAGGAACAGGAAAGCGGCCTGCTTGTTCTTTGATTTGGAATTGATGCACGCCTGCCAGTGCGACATGAAGGGGACGGGTTCGCGGCCGGGGAGATGCGGAAAGGCTGCAAACCCCGCCTGCTTGGCGACATGGCTCTTCGCTGGATTGGAGATGTCGGTCGCAAAGTTGCTGCTATCGATCGCCATTGCTGTCCTGCCCTGCAGGAAATCGTCCAGCACCTGGTACCATTCATAGCTGCCGACCCCGATAGGCCCGGCCTCGCGGAGCAGCCGTCCGTACATGTCGACGGCCGCGATCGCCTCAGGGCTCGCGAAAGCGGCCCTGTTGTCCTTGATCATGGCGCCACCGTAAGAGAACACGAAAGCCATGGCCGCTGGGGTGGAATTGCCGCCCGCCTGGGCTCGCATCGCGATTCCCGATATCGCATCGGTCTTGACTGCCCTGGCGGTCGCGAGCAGTTCGTCGAAAGTCTGGGGAGCCGGCAAGTCCTTGGCTGCCAACATTTCGCTGTTGAGGAACAGGGTCATCGCCTCGGACGTGATCGTGAAGCCGTATCTCTCGCCGTCCGGCCACAGCGAGAAAGTCCGGGCGGTCTTGAGAAGATCGCGCTCGTCATACCAAACAAGATCGGTCAGCGACTTCTTGGAATAATAAGCGTTCAGCGGCTCGAGCCACCCTCCGGAGATGCCCTGGCCGTACGTGGCGAACATGCAAACGTCAGGTGTACTGCTGCCGCGTGCGAGCCTGATCGGTATCGCGCTCAGGTATGTGGTTTCCGGTGCAAAGTCGGTCACGACGTTGATGCCGGTGAGCTTGGTGAAATCCGGCAACAGCGGCGTGATCGCACTGGACCAGGGATGGATCGCACCTGCGAGCGTGATCGCCTGCCCCGCAAACTGCTTCCAGTCGATTGCGGCGCTGGCATAGGCCTGGTCATCCACGGCCAAGCTCGTGCGCGGTAACATGGTGAAGGCCGGCAAGACTGCTCCCGCAGCGCCCAATCCCTTGACGAAGCTGCGCCGGCTGACGGGCGCGCGACCGCTTGATGAGTTTCCATCCATGATGGTGCTCCCCCAGCTATGGCATTCACAGGATGCGAAGCTGAGCCATATCCGTCAGTTCGCGCCATTGCGAAGCCGGGATGCGCGGCCGGGAATGTTGGGTTCCCGAGTCCCGCGCCAACGCGCATGTGCTATCGTTGCGTGCATGCGCTGCCCGCCATTCTATCACGCGACCGCCGGGCGGTCACCGAAGACACGAAGCCGATGCCAGCTTTTGCTCGGAGCCACTTTTCGCGATGGTTTGCACGACCGCTGATCCCTGTGATTGCAGCGCTTCTGACGTTGTCCGCGGTGACCGGATTGCTCGGTCTCCAAAGCTGGCGTGACGGCGAGGCGATCAATCTCTCGCTCGAGCACAGCGGCCAGGTCATTGACACCCTTGATCGGCTTCGGACGATCATCGTCGACCTGGAGACTGAAAGGAGCGGGTATCTGCTCACCCTCGACCCGGCTTATCTCAAGGCTTACGGCGTCTCGGACGAAAGCGTACGACGGGAGACTGAGGCGCTCCAGACTCTGGTCGCAAACGATCCGTTACAGAGTTTTCGCGCCGGACATCTGGCTCTGATCATTTCAGAAAAGCTGCGTGAGATCGACGACCTCGTCAAAACGGCGGCCCGCGTATCCGGGCAGGCGGCCCAGGCAATGATCCGCGGCATGGACGATATCCGATTGCAAATCGACCTGTTGCAGGACGTTGAGCGTTTTCAGCTCGTAGGTTGGGAGAAGCGCGCCGGGGACCTCGAACGACGCAGGACGCGGCTTGGCCTCGCAGCCGGCGTCATCGGCGCCGTCCTGGTGGGGACCGCGATGGCGCTCGCGCGGATCGAGGCGAAGCGGCGGAGAAAGGCGACCGAGGAGAACGTGCAACTCCACAGCGATCTCCTGGAGCGCGACAGGAAGATTCGACGCCTCGTCGACTCCAACATCATAGGGGTCATGATCTGGAACCTCGAAGGTTGCATACTTGAGGCCAATGACGCGTTTCTGCGTATCGTGGGTTACGACCGCGAGGATCTCGCCGCGAGACGCCTGCACCGTACGATGCTGACGCCGCCGGAATGGCGCGACCTCGACGCACGTAACATTGCGGAGCTGGAGCTGATCGGGACCCTCGCGCCATTCGAGAAGGAGTATTTGCGTAAAGACGGAAGCCGTGTGTCCGTTCTAATCGGCGGGGCGATGTTCGAAGAGGGTACAAATCAAGGCGTTGGCTTCATCCTTGATTTGACCGAGCGCAAGCGGGCGGAAGAGGCGTTGCGCCAGAGTGAGGAGCGCTTTCGCACCCTCGTGCAATTCTCCTTCGACGTGTACTGGGAGACCGACGCGCAGCATCGCTTTACCCGCCAGGAGTTCGCGGAGAGCCTTGTCGACGCGCCGGCGGCGGACTCGGAGATCGGTAAGACGCGCTGGGAAGTGCCTTACCTGGAGCCTGACGCAGAGGCCTGGCGCAAGCACCGGGAAACGCTCGATGCCCATCTGTCGTTCCGTGATTTTGAGCTCGCTAGGCCGGCCCGCGACGGCAGCAAGCGCTATGTGTCCGTCTCGGGGCTGCCGGTGTTCGATAAGACGGGCCGCTTCGTCGGCTACCGCGGCGTCGGGCGGCACATCACCGAACGCAAGCGGGCCGAAGAGGCCTTGCGCTCTGCGCAGGCGGAGCTCGCGCACGCCAATCGCGTCACCATGATGGGGCAGCTCGCGGCCTCGATCGCCCATGAAGTCAGCCAGCCGATCACCGCGATGGTCACCAACGCCGAGGCCGGATTGTCCTGGCTGGCTGCCCAGCCGCCGAATCTGGAGCAGGTCCGGCAGATGTTCGATTGTATCGTCAACGACGGTCTGCGAGCCGGCGATGTAATCGGGCGGATCCGGGCCCTGGTGAAGAAGGCGCCTCAACAGAGGGTAGCGTTGGAGATCAACGCGGTGGTACTTGAGGTCATCGCCCTGACCCGTCTCGAAGCGGCCAAGAATGGCGTCCTGGTGCGGACGCGACTTGCGGAGGACTTTCCACCGATTCAAGCGGATCGGGTCCAGGTTCAACAGGTGATCCTCAACCTGATCATCAATGCAGTCGAGGCGATGGGCGGAACGGGCGATGGGGTGCGGGAGCTGCTGATCAGCACCGGCAGAACTGCCTCGAACGGCGTATTCGTCAGCGTGCGGGATACTGGTCCGGGACTGGACCCGAGGACGATGGACCGCCTCTTCGACCCCTTCTTCACCACAAAATCCAAGGGGATGGGCATGGGTCTGGCCATCTGCCATTCGATCATCGAGGCGCACGGCGGACGGATGTGGGCCGGCGCAAATGAACCTAGGGGCGCCATCTTTCAGTTCACGCTGCCTGTAGAACCAGACGAAACCATTCCCTCCGGACGCGTCGACCCGATGTCGGCGGTATGAGATTGCAGGACCGCGGAGCGAACGACTGTTCTCGGCGGCAGAAGCCCGGCTGTGATCGCCAGCAGCTCAGAACGTCTGCTTCGGGGTCACCTACCGACATCCTGGGAGCAGGGGGCCTCGCCGCGCAGGCTCGCGACGACGGCCGATACGCGAACTCGCCGCTCAAGGGCTGGTTCGCATCATCCGCTGCTTCATGCCGGGCAGCATGATTTGAGCCGCGACGAACTCCACAAGGACAGGATGTTCACACCGACCGTCTGGCGGCCTGCACTTCGACAAACTCGGAATCGGGGTGGCTGACGATGGTGGCAACCATGATGCCGCTGATGATCAGCGACCAGGCGGTGTTCCAATAAATCCAAAACACGAGCCAGCCTCCGTTTTCAATCTCTCAGCCTGCGGGAACGGGTAACGGCAGAGCGATGCCGCGGTTCCCAACACGAGGCGCGGCAGGACCGCGCGGCAAGACACTATTTTGATTTGGTCGGCGGCGATGCCTGATCGGTTTGGCCGGTGTGGCGCTTTGCCACGACGTCCTCATCATGTTCGCCTTGGTGCGGGCGCGGCGGCGACTTGGGCTGACCGGCCTGACCGCCATGCTTGCCGCCCATGTCGGGCTTACCTTCGAGATCGTTTTCACGGGGCATGCCGGTTCAATGCGCTCGCGCGGCATTGGTTCGCCTTGCGCCGGCCGTTTTCGCCTGTGAACGAGTTCATAGGATTGCCGCGGTTTGCAGTGCACGATTCCGGTGCCCGCGGCTTCATGACAGCGACGGATTCGACCAGATGCGGAAACGACTCATCGCCTGGACCATCCTGACGTCCGCTCTGGTGGCGGTCGCCGTCTGGACTGTGCTCGGACCACCCGCTCATCCGTCCAGCCCGCATCTGCCCTCCCGGACCGCGGCGATGCGGTAGCCGCTCTCCGGCGACCGATACAATTTCGGCATCGATCGATCCCAACTGGAATTTGGTGCGGCGGCGCGCCGCCCGCTATCCTCGCCGGCAAAACGACAAGGCCGCGACCGGCCCTCAGGAGGAGCCCATGTTGAGATCGACCCGACGCATCGCATCCAAAGCGCCACGCGCTGCGATCGCCACCACCCTGTTCGCAGCCCTCACTCTCATTTCTGGAGTCCACGCCGGCATGGCCGAGACCTTCGCCTATGTCGGCAACGCCGACAGCAACGACATCAGCGTGTTCAAGATGACCGAGAGCGGCGAGATGACGCCCGTGCAGACGGCCGCCTTCAAGGGCGTCGACAAGCCCGGCTCCTCGACGCCGCTCGCGATCACGCCCGACCACCGCGTGCTGATTGTCGGTGTCCGCTCGCAGCCATTCCAGGCGGTCAGCTTTGCGATCGATCCCAAGACGGGCCAGCTCAGTCCTATCGGCAACGGACCGCTCGCGGACAGCATGGCGAACATCGCCGTCGACCGCAGCGGAAAATTCCTGTTCAGCGCCTCCTATGGCGGCAACAAGGTCGCGCTGAATCCGCTTTCCGCCAACGGCGTCGCCGGCGAGCCGAAGCAGGTGATCCCGACCGGGCTGAACGCGCACGCCTTCCTGCCCTCGCCCGACAACCGCTTCGTGTTCGCAACCAATCTCGGCTCCGATCAGGTGCTGGGCTTCGCGTTCGATGCCACGACCGGCACGCTGACGCCGAACGATCCGCCCGCCCACAAAGTGCCGGAGAAATCCGGGCCGCGGCACTTCGTATTCCACCCCAATGGCAAGTTCGTCTATCTCATCCACGAGCTGAACGGCGACGTCGCCGCATTCACCTACGAGGCCAGGAGCGGCGCCTGGGACGAGATCCAGCGCACCACGGCGCTGCCGGAAGGCTTTTCGGGAAAACCCTGGGCCGCCGACATCCACATCACTCCGGACGGCCGCTTCCTCTACGCCTCCGAGCGCACCACCAACACGCTCACCGCCTACAAGGTCGACGCCGCCAGCGGCAAGCTGACCACGATCGGCAGCGTGCCGACCGAGAAGCAGCCGCGCGGCTTCCACATCGATCCCACGGGGCGCTACCTCGCCGCGGTCGGCGAGCTCTCCGACAGCATGACGGTCTATGCGATCGACCAGGGCAGCGGCGCGCTGGCCAGGCTGAAATCCTACCCCACCGGCAAGAAGCCGAACTGGGTGGAGTTCCTGAACCTGCCGTGAGGGGCGCCGCCGCCGACCTACGTAATCATCCGTAATTTCGGAAGGCGCGCCTTGTCGTCATATCATCGGTCATGGACCGTCAGATCGTCTTCAAATGCCCGCAGACCGGCATGAACGTGCAGCATCGGCTCGGCGACGAGCCCGCCGACCGCACGCATGTGTCGGTGTCCTGTCCGGCCTGCACGCGCCTGCATTTGATCGACCGGGCCAACGGCAAGCTGCTGGGTGAGCGCCGCGGCTGACGGGCCGTTTAGGCCCGCGCCGCGACCTGTGCCGTGACCTGCGCCGTGACGTCCTCGACATGGTGCAGCAGATAGACCAGATGGCCCGTCGTGTCGTGGATCGGCGAGTTGATCGGCTGCCAATGACGCTCGACGAAGGTGCCGCCGGGATCGCGGATGTCGTAACGCTGGATCGCCATGGCATGGGCCCGTCCGGTTTCGCTGACGATCCTCAAGCTGCTGTAGAGATTGCTGACGCCATCGGCGAGCGGATCGTCGGGATTATCGGGGAACATCTCGAACAGCGAGCGGCCGACGATTTCGGCCCGGCTAGTCAAAGTCGCGGCTGCATAGGCATCGTTGACGTCGACGATCACGAGGCCCGGCCCCGGGTCCAGCAGCATATAGGGATGCGGGGAGGCATCGAATTCGGGCTGGAATTGCTGCCGGATCGTGTCGGTGTCGCCGTGCTGCCGCCGGCGCTGTTCGAAGGGCGTCGTATCGGCCCCTGATGCCGCCGAGTTCAGCAGCGCCAACTGGCGCTTGGCCGATGCGAGCAGCGCGCGCACGGTGTTCTGGACCGTCGGGTCGGCCGTTTCATTGAGCAGCCGCTCGAAATGAACGATATTCTGCTCGCAAACGAACCGTTGCATACCGCCTCGACCATGAGCTGTGCGGCCGCCCTGCCGCGTCATCCTGATTCTAGTTCCTTACAGGCGCCCCCGGCAGATGAGAAGACCGTGATCGGCGGCACTTTGGGAGTAGTGCCGACCGCGGCGCGCCCGCCCGGGAAAAGCGAACCTGTTGCCCAATCCAGCGACTAATCAAAGACTTGCTGCGACGGCCCGCGGCGGCGTGGCCACCCTTTTTGGGACAACGCTGCCGTAGTCCGCAGCCCTGCCATCTGCTATCGATTGGAGGCATAGCCCCCGTGGAATTTCCGATGCGTCATTTGCCCCGTGCCGTCGTTCGAAGCCTGTGCCCCGCAGCCGTCGCCGGCATGCTCATCCTCGGTCCCGATCCGGCCGCAGCCGCCGATGACGACGCGCCCAGGGGGCCGGCGGTCACGGTGCTGAAGGTCGCAAAATCCTGCTTCTCCGACATCGTCGAGGCCACCGGCACGATCATCGCGCGGGAGGAAACCTCGGTGCGGCCCGAACGTCCGGGCCTCAAGGTCACGGACGTGCTGGCCGAAGCCGGCGACACCACCACCGCCGGCCAGGTGCTGGCGCGGCTGGCGCTCCCCGAGGGCGGCACGCTGCAGGTCACCGCACCGGTGGCGGGCGTGATCGCGACGTCGACCGCGCAGATCGGCAACTTCGCCTCGGCCAAGGGCGAGGCCTTGTTCACGATCGTGGCGCGCAGCGAATACGATCTCGTCGGTCTGGTGGCAACCACCGACATGCGCAAGCTCGCGGTCAATCAGCCGGCGACCGTGCGGATCGCGGGCGCCGGCGACATCGACGGCAAGGTGCGCCGCATCGGTCCGACCGTGGAGCCGAACATCCAGCAGGGCATGGTCTATATCGGCATCTCCTCGCAGAAGCGGCTGCTGCTGAAGGCGAGCGGACGCGCGCTGATCAAGACCGGGCAGAGCTGCAACGTCGCGGTGCCGCTGACCGCCGTGCAATATTCATCCGCCGGCACCGTGGTGCAGGTGATCCGCCGCAACCGCGTCGAGACCAAGCGTGTCGAGGTCGGATTGATGTCGGGCGGCAATATCGAGGTCCGTGACGGCCTCAACGACGGCGATGTCGTCGTCGCCCGCGCCGGCGCGCTCCTGCGCGAAGGCGATCCGGTGCGCCCGGTGATGGCCGCGGAAGCGGCGAAGTAGGCTTCCTCGTGTCCCGGACGCGCTGCAGGGTGTAACGCTGCTGCGCAGAGCCGGGACCCATCTCGTCACACAGCGACGGTCAAAAAAACTGGGCCCCGGCTCAGCGTCGCATCATTGCATGATGCGCCGCGTCCGGGGCACGAGAGATCGTAAATTTGATAGAAACTAGCCGCCGGCTTCGCCGAAATGGACGTCTTCGAGCAGCGATGAGGAGACGGTCGGGACCTGGTCGCCTTCGCTGGCGCGGGAGATGGCGACGCGGGTCTTGTTGAAGACGCTTTCGGCGCTGCCCTTCGCACTGAGGTTGTTCAGGAACTCGCTGACCAGCACGCTGTGCTCGCCCTTGCCGTCGTCGACGACCTTGCCGGGCGAAGCGGAGGAGAGGATCAGCGCGTTGTCGGACGCGCTGATCGGCGCGAGACCGTGGCTATAGGAGCGGAAGCGGCGCTCGTAAGGGTTACGGCGGGAGGCATCGACGACGACGAGCTTGGCCTTGGCGCCCTGCTCCTTCATCATGTCGATCACGCCGTCGATCGAGACGCCCTGGCGGCGGACGTCGCTTTCCTTCCAGATCACGGCATCGACCGGCAGCATGTAGCTCTCGCGTCCCGCCTGCACGCCGTAGCCGCCGAAGAACAGCATGACGACGGTGTCGCGCTTGATCCGGGACTTCAGGCGGCCCACGGCGCGGACCATGTCGTCCTTGGTCGCGTCTTCGACCATGTCGACGTCAAAACCGTTCTTGCGCAGCGACGAGGACAGCGCGCGGGCGTCGTTGATCGACTGCGTCAGCGGCGCGCTGGCGTCGGGATAATGTCCATTGCCGATGACCAGCGCCAGGCGCGAGGTCTGGCCGATCGAGCCGGTGATCTGGTCGGTGGAGACGGCCTTGGCAGCATCGATCGCGCGCATGTTGAGAGCAGCATGGGCGCCGATCACCAGCGAGACCGTGCCGATCAGGGCGGCGGCCAACGCGATGGTGCGTCGGGAAAGGTCGAGCTGCTTTACATTCATCTCGTTCGTTTCCTGTGCCAAAGACCAGCCACACGCGCGCACACTGTTTGAGTAGCGCGATAGCGTCTTTAGGTTTGAGGGATTGGCCGGGGATGTGCCCCCGAATTGCGCGCAATTTGCGGCGCCGCACCAAACAAACCTTTAACCGCATATAGGGTGCCCGGCAATAGATTGCCCAAAATTTGAGCTAAGCCACTGACGATATTCGTTAATTCTCCTGCGCAGATTTGTTGGTTTTCCCTCCCCGACAGCCTTTTCGAGCCTCGATCATGCAGCCTTCGTGCCGGCTTTTTTCGTGACTTCCATCACATTTGTATTTCCTGCGAATCCGGATAGCCTTTTCAACGACTTGCAGGGGGTGGCGCGTGGCAGGAAGCGCGCTGGCCGGCCCCCGGCCAAAACCCCGCCAAAGGCCCCGCGACCAGGTATTTCATGAACTTTCATTATTTTGCCGGCGCCGCCTGCCGGGCGCTGACCGCGCGGAAGGACGGCCCCTCGCTTTACGACGTCTGCGATCCCGTCTTGTCTGCTGCGGCCAGCGGCGATCCGCATCTGGCCAAATTCTACAAGACCGCGCTCGGCAACCCCGCGCTGCGGGTGCTGCTGCGGCGGGCCGGACTGCCCGAGCTGCGCGACGAGGCCAGGCTGACGGCGCTGCGCGCGGCGCTGGCGCGCGCCCGCGACGAGGCCGAGCCGGACTGGGCGGCGGTCGGCCAGCCGGTCGCCGATCTCGTCGACAGCATCGCGCTCGACCATCCCAGGCCGCCGCCGGCGATGTTCACCGGCTCCGCGCCGCCAGAGGCGCAGATCGACGGCGTGATCCGCGACTGCGCGCAGCATCTGCTCGGCTCGTACCGCCGAAACGGCTTTCTGCCGACCTACGCCGCCTTCAATCTGATCGGCGACCCTGACTTTCGTGGGCGCGAGCTGATCATGGCGCTCACGGGCCTCAACGCACGCGGCTACAAGAATTCCTCGCTGCTGTTCAACCTCGCCCGTGTCTTCATCGCGCGCACGCCGGCGCGCGCCGTCGTCAATCCGCCCTGGACCGGCATCGCGGAGCCGATGTGGGAACCGGTGCAGATCCGCCACCGCTCGGCCTATTACGATGCGTTCTTCATCGAAGCGCTGCTGAGCTATGGCGAGACCGGACTTGCCTCGCCGGCCGACAAGATTGCAGCCGAGCGCGCCATCGCCGACATGGTGGATTTCTGCGTCAACATCAGCCGCGAGGAGGTCGAAGGCATCGACGGTGAGCGCTTCAACGTCGTCACCGCGCTGGCGCCCGCGCCGCATCCGCGCTTTTCCCGTTACTTCGCGCAGATCAAGCAGGATCTCGGCTTCGGCGTTTACGTGCCGGATTGCGACACCACGGCCTGCTCGATCTCCGCTGCGACGCAGGCCGGCTGCCTTGATGAGGTCCTCGATCAGCCGCTGCTGGATTTCTACGCCGGCTATCAGGTGCGCGCCGGCGTCAACGAGCCGCGCGTGACCGTGCCGCTCAACGACAATATCGACTATGAGGGCGGCGTCGCGACCTGGATCGACAACCTCAAGGGCGAGCGTCCCTACGGCAACGATCTCGATCCGACGCTCAATCTCGACATTCTCGAGGTGAGCTTTCGCAACCTGGCGCGCTGGAAAATTCTGGAGACGCCGGCGCGGCTCGCCACGGTGCACCGCATCATCGGCTTCCAGAAGCGGCTGGCGGCGAGCGGCGCCTTCGCCAATCCGCGCTCGCACATCTATTATCTGCCCGAGCTCTACAGTGCCTATTTCGGCCGCTGCTATGCGGCGTTCCTGGCGCTGCCGCTGGCGGCGCAGGCCGCGATCGATCCCGCAGGCGATTTCGACTTCATCCGCCATCGCGTGCTGTCCTACGTCAAGGGCGAGCTGATGGCCGCGGAGATGAACGTGTTCGACGCGGCGCTGGCGCTGATCGCGCTCGGCCATCTCGGCGCCGACCCGCGCGCCTTCGCGCCGGCACTGAACGTGATCGTCGCCGGTCTCGGCGAAGGCGGCCGCCGCGGCCCGTTCCGCGCCTATGAGTGGAACAAGATGAAGACGCCGACGCGGATTTTGGTGGGCGGGCCGGAGGTGACGTCGGCGTTCGTGCTGATGGGGCTCGCGGTAGCGAAGCGGGCGATGACGCGGGGGTGAGGGCGCACTGTACCTGTGCCCCGGACGCAGCGCAGCGCCCCCGGCGATGCGAAGCATCGTCCGGTGCGGTGCGCTGCAGAGCCGGGGCCCATGCCTCCGCGAGATGTGTCTGTGGATTTCTGGGTCCCGGCTCTGCGGAGCGGCGTTACACGCCGCACCGCGTCCGGGACACGAGCCGAGAGACCTCCCGCAATGACGGGAAGTTGAAAGCCTATCTGTTGAGCATAAGCTGGCCCGATGGCCAAAAGCCGACCACAATCGCGCGCTCTATCGACATTTCATCACACGCGGGCCGGCATGTTGCGAAAAGTCCTGATTGCGCTGTCTCTCCTCGCTCTCCCGTCACTGGCACTGGCCACGGACATCACCGGCACGGCAAAGGTGCGCGCCGGCGATGCCGTGGTGATCGGCAACACGCGGATCCGGCTCGGCGGCATCGATGCGCCCGCGGTCGACCAGCTCTGCCTCAACACCAAGAGCGAACGCTGGACCTGCGGCGTCGCGGCGCGGGACGAGCTCGCCAAATACGCCGAGGGCAAGAGCTGGGTCTGCCATACCCGTTCGATCGACCGGCGCGGCCGCACCGTGGCGCGCTGCGAGGTCGGCGGCGAGGACATCCAGAAATGGCTGGTGCGCAGCGGCTGGGCGCTGGCCTACACCCGCATCTCCAAGGACTACGAGCCCGACGAGGCCGCCGCGCGTGAGGCAAAAGCCGGAATGTGGCAGGGCGCCTTCATCGCGCCCTGGGACTGGCGTGAGCGCAACAAGAAGACCGTCATCCTCGGCGCCACCAAGCCGCCCGACGGGGCGCATGCGGTGCTGCTCGCCTCGGCCTCGGGATCGGTGGCGCCCTCCCCGGATTGCACCATCAAGGGCAACGTCAACAGCGCCGGAGAATGCATCTTTCACCAGCCGACCAGCCGCTGGTACACCCAGATCAAGATGAAGATCAGCAAGGGCACCCGCTGGTTCTGCTCGGTCGAAGAGGCGGAAGCCGCCGGCTGCCGCGAGACCAAGAGATGAGAGCCCCAGACCTGCGTTTTGCGTGCTTTTCTTGGCGGTTCACGGCGCGTAAAACCTGATTCAACAAACTCACCAGTCCGTTCTCAAGCAACAAGGATCAAGAGCAATGACCGTTCGCGCGGGCCGGGAATTTCTGGCCATCCCCGGGCCCACCACCATGCCCGACGAGGTGCTGCGGGCGATGCATCGTCCGGCGATCGACATCTACTCCAAGGAGATGCTCGACCTGACCGAGAGCCTGCTCGGCGACATCTCGAAACTGTTCTCGACCAAGGGCAAGTCCTACATCTACATCGCCAACGGCCACGGCGCCTGGGAAGCGGCGCTGAGCAACGTGCTGTCGCGCGGCGACAAGGTGCTGGTGCTGGAGAGTGGCCGTTTCGCGATCGGCTGGGGCAATGCGGCGGCGCTGATGGGTGCCGAGGTCGAGGTGCTCAAGGGCGACTGGCGCCGCGCGGTGCGGCCGCACGAGGTCGAGGAGCGCCTGCGCCGCGACAAGGAGCACACCATCAAGGCCGTCGTCGTCGTCCAGGTCGACACGGCCTCGGGCGTGCAGAACGACATCGAGGCGATCGGCAAGGCGATCAAGGCGAGCGGCCATCCGGCGCTGTACATGGTCGACACCGTCGCTTCGCTCGGCTGCATGCCGTTCGAGATGGACAAATGGGGCATCGATGTTGCGATGTCCGGCTCGCAGAAGGGCCTGATGACGCCCCCCGGCCTCGGCTTCGTCGCCGCCAATGCGCGCGCGCTCGAGGTGCACAAGAAGGCCAACATGTCGACGCCCTATTGGAGCTGGAGCGAGCGCGAGGGCACCGAGAATTATCGCAAATACGCCGGCACCGCGCCGGTGCATCTCTTGTTCGCTTTGCGCAAGGCGATCGACATGCTGCACGAGGAAGGCCTGGAGAACGCCTTCCGCCGCCACAGCCTGCTCGGCGAAGCCGCGCGCCGCGCGGTTGGCGCATGGTCGGAAGGCCAGGTGCTCGGCTTCAACGTGGCGGAGGCCAGCGAGCGCTCCAACACCGTGACCACGGTGACCATGAGCAACGGCCATGATCCGGCGGTGCTGCAACGCTATTGCAAGGACAAGTGCGGCGTGGTGCTCGGCACCGGCATCGGCGACCTCTCGGGCCAGGCCTTCCGCATCGCCCATATGGGCCATGTCAACGCGCCGATGCTGCTCGGCACGCTCGGGGTGATCGAGATCGGCCTGAACGCCCTGAAGATCCCGCACGGCAAGGGCGGACTGGAGGCGGCGGTGGCGTATCTCGGCGACGAGGTGGCGGTGTAGAGGCGCCACATACTCCGCTGTCGTCCCTGCGAACGCAGGGACCCATACCGCGGGATTTATCGATGGGGCGCGGTCGCAATACCGCGCCCAGACTTTTCGCTGCTTGTCTTCGCCAAACTCCTCCTGGGGTTATGGGTCCCTGCGTTCGCAGGGACGACGACTGAGTCTGCCGCGATTACTTCGGCACACGATACGCCTCGACCTGTGACTTCAGCTCATCCAGCGACGCTGTCGGCTGCTTCGGATCGACCCGATATTCCCCATTCGCCAGCCATTGCAGCACCTTCGCATCGATCACCGGCGAATGGTGGATGACGTCGCCGTAATTATCGAGATCGTGCGTCACCGCCTTGATCGCGCGGAAATCGTGCAGACGCACATTGGGAAGCTGCGTGAGGCGCTGCGCGACGACTGCCGTCAGGTCAGTGACGATCTTCAGCGTCTCGGGCGAGGCTTCGCGCATTGCAACGAATTGCAGGACCGAATAGGGCGGGAAGTAGATATCGAAGGTCACGTCGGGGTGGCGCGTGATCAGGCCGACGGCATCGCGCTCGAAATGCCCGGCCATGGCGTCATAACCGTAGCCTTCGCCGAGAAAGCGGCTGCGCACGGGGCTCGTGATGTAGGCGAAGGCGGCGAGCGTCCTCTTCGCATTGTACTCGCGCGCGACGTCGAAATCCCGCGGCAGCGCGTAGATGTCGTCGACATCAGCCAGCGCGAACTTGACGGGAAGAAACGGCGCCGCGCGGGTCAGCGGCCCTTGCAACGGCGGGACCGACCGCAGCAGCGCGAACAGCGCCTCTTTCGCCATCGCGGCGCTGAACAGATAGGACGCGATGCCCTTGGTCGTGCCGCGATAGAGATCGACGGACAGATAGGGATCGGCCTCGATGTCGGCCGCATCGACGAAGATGAAATCGTCCATCGCCCAGATCACGCGCCTCGCGCCGCGGTCGATCGCCTGCTCCAGCACGAAGGCCTGCTGGCGTGAGTTGGAGCCGGTCATCGCCAGCTTGAGCGAGCGAACGCCGAGCGCACGGTCGATGTCGCTCTGGCGGAAATGGATCGCGAGCGAGGTGCCCATGAAGGCGGTGTCGAACGACTGGCTGCGGATCAGCCCGGCATTCTGCACGCGCGTGTCGTCGGAATAGAAGGCGGTGCGCGAGGGGCGGAACAGCTGCAGGGGATCGACGACGTAGGTGAGCACGGCCGCACCGAGCACGAATGCGATGCTCGCGAGCAGAAGACGCTTGAGACTGGTGAACGGCCCGCGCATCAGAACCGGAAATAGATGAATTCGCTGTGGCTCTGGATGCCCAAGATGCCGAACGCAAGCACCAGCGATGCGCCATAGAGAAACAGCGGCCGCATGCGCCCTGCCCGCAAGTTCTCGCCGACCCGGCGGTTAGCGTGATCGTATCCCAAGATGCCTTGCGTGTTCGGCGCCAGCCACACCAGCGCAGCGTAGATGGAGATCAGCACCAGCGCCGCGATCTCCTCACGGCCAAAGACGATGTTCGAGGGATCGGCCATGGCGTGAAGGACGCGCAGCGCCCATGCGACGCTCTCGGCGCGGAAGAACACCCAGGCGACGACGACGGCGAGGAACGTCAGCGCTGCTCCGGCGATGCGAACCGGACGCGCAAGGACCGACGGAATGGTTGGCATCAGGGCGTTGAAAGCGTGATTGACGCAGAGATAGGCCCCGTGCAGCGCGCCCCAAATGACAAAAGTCCAGGCCGCACCGTGCCAGAGCCCGCCCAGCAGCATCGTGATCATCAAATTGAGGTAGCGCAGCACGCGGCCGTGGCGGTTGCCGCCGAGCGGGATATAGAGATAGTCGCGCAAAAATTGCGACAGCGTCATGTGCCAGCGGCGCCAGAACTCGACGATGCTGGACGCCTTGTAGGGCGAGTTGAAATTCACGGGCAGGAAGATGCCGAACATCAGCGAGATCCCGATCGCCATGTCGGAATAGCCGGAGAAATCGAAATAGAGCTGGAACGTGTAGGCAAGTGCGCCGAGCCAGGCCTGGTCGAAGCTCGGCGAGCGCGCCTCGAAGGCGAGTGCGACCAGCGGCTGGATGCCGTCGGCGAGACAGGTCTTCTTGAACAGGCCGATGGCAAAGATGATGACACCGCACAACATGAGATGTCCGTCCGGACGCTTGGTCTCCTTCCGCTCGAATTGCGGGATCATATCCTTGTGGTGGAGGATCGGCCCGGCGATCAAATGCGGGAAATAAGTCACGAACAGCGCGTAGTGCGGCAGCGCATAGGCTGCGACCTGCCCGCGATAGGCGTCCACCAGGAACGCAATCTGCGTGAACGTGTAGAAGGAGATGCCGACCGGCAGCAGGATGTGAACCGCGGCATGCGTGCCGAACAAGGCGTTGAGGTTCTCGGTGAGGAAGCCGGCATATTTGAAGATGCCGAGCACGAGAAGATCGCCGACGACACCGAGCGCGAGCGCCGCCTTGCGGTGCGACGGGCCGAGCTTCGCCACGATGAGGAGATGGCCGACGCCGTAATTGAAGGCGATCAACAGCAGCAACAGCGCCACGAACTGCCAGTTGCCGATGGCGTAAAAGGCGAGCGAGGCCAGCGCCAGCCAGATCACCGGGGTGAGATTGCTGCGCCGCCCGAGCCAGAAATAGCCGGCCAGAACGACGGGCAGGAACAACAGGATGAACGGGTAGGAATTGAACAGCATCAGGCTGGACCGGCGGCGGGGATATTGGTCCGTAAAGCATACAAGGGGCCGGTCAACAACCCGGCAGGCCTGGCGGAGTCGTGCTGGCAATTCGTGGAATCGGGACGATATAAGATGGAACACGTATTGAGATGAGGACCGAGTGACCCAGGCCAAAACCCCTTCCCAGCCCCCCGTCGCCCCGCGCCGGCCGCATTCCTTCACGCGGCACGGGATCACCGTTACCGACGACTATGCCTGGCTGAAGGACGCGAAATGGCAGGAGGTGCTGCGCGATCCCAAGGTGCTGGATCCCGACATCCGCAAATATCTGGATGAGGAGAACGTCTACACCGACAGCCTGCTCGGCCACACCGCCGGCCTGCAGAAGACACTGGTGCGGGAGATGCGCGGGCGGATCAAGGAGGACGATTCCAGCGTGCCGTCGCCGGACGGCCCGTTTGCCTATTTCCGCAGGTTTCGCGGGGGTGGACAGCACGAGCTGTTCGGCCGCATGCCGCGCGACGGCGGCGACGGCGAGATCGTGCTCGACGGCGATGCGCTTGCCAAAGACCACAAATATTTCAGGTTCGGCGGCAGCCGGCACTCGTATGATCACAAGCTGCAGGCCTGGAGCGCCGACACCAAGGGCTCGGAATATTTTTCGATCCGCGTGCGCGACTGGGCTACGGCCAAGGATCTCGACGACGTGGTCGAGGAGACCGATGGCGGCGTGGTCTGGGCCGCGGATTGCAAGAGCTTCTTCTATGTGAAGCTCGACGACAACCATCGGCCGATGCAGGTGTGGCGGCATAGGCTCGGCACCAAACAGGCCGACGACACGCTGATCTATGAAGAGCAGGATGCCGGCTGGTTCACCCATCTGCACGAGAGCACCAGCGGCCGCTTCTGCGTAATCGCCGGCGGCGACCACGAGACCTCGGAGCAGCGGCTGATCGATCTCGCCAACCCCGAGGCGCCGCCGCGCCTCGTCGCGGCGCGCGAGGAAGGCGTGCAATATTCGCTGGCCGATCGCGGCGATCAGCTCTTCATCCTCACCAATGCCGACGATGCCATCGACTTCAAGATCGTCACCGCGCCGCTTTCTTCGCCCGAGCGCAAGAACTGGCGCGATCTGATCCCGTATCGTCCCGGCATCTACCTCATCGACCTCGATCTCTATGCCGGCCATCTGGTGCGGCTGGAGCGCGCCAATGCGCTGCCGGCGATCGTGATCCGCGATCTCGTCTCGAACGAGGAGCATGCCATCGCCTTCGATGAGGCCGCCTATTCGCTGGATACGATGGGCTCCTACGAATTCGAGACGACGAATTTGCGCTTTGCCTATTCGTCGATGACGACGCCGTCGGAAGTCTATGACTACGACATGGTCAAGCGCACGCGCACCTTGCGCAAGCGCCAGGAGATTCCGTCGGGCCATAACGCGGCCGATTACGTCACCACGCGCATCACGGCAAAGGCGCATGACGGCGCCGAGGTGCCGGTGTCGATCCTCTACCGCCGCGGGCTCAAGCTCGATGGCACGGCGCCGCTGCTGCTTTATGGCTACGGCTCCTACGGCATGGCGATGCCGGCCTCGTTCAACGCCAACCGCCTGTCGCTGGTCGACCGCGGCTTCGTCTACGCCATCGCCCATATCCGCGGCGGCGCCGACAAGGGCTGGGGCTGGTATCTCGACGGCAAGCGCGAGAAGAAGACGAATTCGTTCGACGATTTCGCCGCCAGCGCGCAGGCGTTGATCGACGCGAAGTACACGAGCGCAAAGCGCATCGTCGGCCATGGTGGCTCGGCCGGCGGCATGCTGATGGGCGCGGTCGCCAACCGCGCCGGCGAATTGTTCGCAGGGATCGTCGCCGAGGTGCCGTTCGTCGACGTGCTCAACACCATGCTCGACGACACCCTGCCGCTGACGCCGCCGGAATGGCCGGAATGGGGCAACCCGATCGAGAGCGAGCAGGATTTTCGAACGATCCTGTCCTACTCGCCCTACGACAATGTCGCGGCGAAGGCGTACCCGGCGATCCTGGCGATGGGCGGGCTCACGGATCCGCGCGTGACTTATTGGGAGCCGGCGAAATGGATCGCGCGCCTGCGCGCTACCATGAGCGGCGGCGGCCCCGTCCTGCTCCGCACCAACATGGGCGCCGGCCATGGCGGCGCCTCGGGGCGGTTCGACCGGCTCGATGAGGTCGCGATCGTCTATGCGTTCGCGCTGTGGGCGGCGGGGATGGCGGAGGCCGGGGTGTAGCGTTAGCCGCAGCCGTCGCAACACCTTCCGCTGTCGTCCCCGCGAAGGCGGGGACCCATACCGCGTGATGTATCGATGGAGTGCGGGTAGCCGTACCGGAAGACTTTCTAACTGGCGATCTTCGCCAAACTTCTCCCTGTTTCTATGGGTCCCGGATCGGCGCTTCGCTTCGCTGCGCTTGTCCGGGACGACATCGAGTGTGAGCCGCGAGATATCTCACACCGCTCCATGCGCCTCGACATACAGCGCATAGACCGAATGGCTGCTCGCCATGTAGAGCCGGTTGTTCTTCGGGCCGCCGAAGCAGAGATTGGCGCAGCGCTCGGGCAACCTGATGAAGGCGAGCGGCTTGCCGTCCGCGTTGAACACCATGACGCCGTCGAGATCTTCGGGCCTGGCCTTGAGCTGAAACACCTTGCGGCCGCCGACATCGGTCGGCTCGGATTGCAGCGCGCCGTTGGAGCCCCAGCCGCACCAGAGATTGCCGTCGCGGTCGACGCGGAAACCGTCGAGCGAGCCCTGGTCGGCGGCGTCGATCAGCTTGGTCTTGCCGCTGAGCGCGCCGTCGTCGCCGACATTGTAGCTCCAGATGCTGCGGTTGGGCGTGCCCTTCCACTCGACGATGTAGAGCTTCTTCTCGTCCGGCGAGAAGGCAAGGCCGTTGGGATTGACGAGGTCGGTGAGGACGGCACTGATCTTGCCGTCCTTGGCGATGCGGTAGACGTTGGTGGTGGCCTGCTCGGCCTTTTCCTTCTTGCCCTCCCACTCGCCATTGATGCCGAACAGCGGATCGGTGAACCAGATGCTGTCGTCCGATTTCACCACGATGTCGTTCGGCGCGTTCAGCCGCTTGCCCTCGAACTTGTCGGCGAGCACGGTGATCGTGCCGTCCGTCTCGGTGCGGGTGATGCGGCGGGTCACGGAGTGCTCGCAGGTGACGAGACGGCCCTGGCGGTCGCGCGCATTGCCATTGGCGTAATTGGCATTGGCGCGGAACACGCTGGTCTGGCCGGTCTTCTCGTCGAACTTCATGATCCGGTTGTTGGGAATATCCGAGAACAGGAGATAGCCGCCCTCGGGGAAATAGGCCGGGCCTTCGGCCCAGCGCATGCCTGATGCGACCTGCTCGACCGTCGAGGAATAGAGCCGGTATTTTGCGAAGCTGGGATCGAGGATCTGGACGGCGGGGTCGGGGTAGCGCTGGTTCGGCGTGAACGGGAACGACTGGGCGCCGGCGGCGCGGGCGAGAAGCGTCGATGCTGCCGCTGCGCCGGCGGCGGCCATGAGGTTACGTCGCGTGAAATTCATTGAAATCCTCCCTGCTTGCTAAAAGGCCGGCGCTTGATGCGCCGGCTCGTTTCTTGACGTGAGTTCGTTTTGGTTTAGCGGCCGTTCTTCTTCCGCCACTCCGCGAAGTCGGTGAGCGTCTGCGGATCGGTGGCGGGATAGAGACCGAAGATGCCGCGTCCCTTGCCGACTTCCTCGGTGACGAAATCCTCGAACGCCGTCATCTCGATGGTTTCGTTGGCGATCTCGTCGGCGAGATGGGCGGGGATCACGATCACGCCGTCGGCGTCGCCGAGAATGACGTCGCCGGGGAACACCGGCGCATCGCCGCAGCCGATGGGCACGTTGATCTCGATCGCCTGGTGCAGCGTGAGATTGGTCGGCGCCGACGGGCGGTGGTGATAGGCGGGGATGCCGAGCTTGGCGATCTCGGCGGAATCGCGAAAGCCGCCGTCGGTGACGACACCGGCGACACCGCGCTTCATCAAGCGCGTCACCAGGATCGCGCCTGCCGAGGCCGCGCGCGCGTCCTTGCGACTGTCCATCACCAGAACGCTGCCTGCCGGACAATCCTCGACCGCCTTGCGCTGCGGATGGGAGCGATCCTTGAAGACGTCGATGGTGTTGAGATCCTCGCGCGCCGGCATGTAGCGCAGCGTGAAGGCTTCGCCGACCATGGTCGGCTGGTCGGCACCGAGCGGATGCACGTCCTGGATCATCTGGATCCGCAGGCCGCGCTTGAACAAGGCGGTGGCCACCGTGGCCGTGGAGACGGATTTGAGCTTGTTGCGGGTGGCTTCGCTGAGTTTTGTCATTTGGTCGAACTCTCTCTTTCGTCATTCCGGGATGGCCCGCAGGGCCAGGCCCGGAATCCATAACCACGATCGGGAGTATGGATTCCGGGCTCGCGCCAAGGGGCGCGCCCCGGAATGACAGTGGGCTAGTAAATCGACGGCTCGCTGATTGGCGCGCCGAAATCGGTCTCGAGGAAGTCGAAGTCGCAGCCGTCATTGGCCTGCTTGATGTGTTTCGTGAACATCCAGCCATAGCCGCGCTCGAAGCGGCGCTCCGGCTGCTTCCAGGCGGCGCGGCGTTTTGCGAGCTCGGCTTCGGGGACGTCGAGATTGATGGTGCGGGCGGCAACGTCGAGCGTGATGCGGTCGCCGTTCTGCACCAAAGCCAGCGGGCCGCCGATGTAGGATTCCGGCGAGACGTGCAGGATGCAGGCGCCGTAGCTGGTGCCGCTCATGCGCGCATCCGAGAGGCGCACCATGTCGCGCACGCCCTGCTTCACGAGCTTGGTCGGGATCGGCAGCATGCCCCATTCCGGCATGCCCGGCCCGCCCTGCGGCCCCGCATTGCGCAGGATGAGAATGTGGTCTTCGGTGACATCGAGATCGGGATCGTCGACCGCCTTCTTCATCGAGGGATAATCGTCGAACACCAGCGCCGGCCCCGTGTGCTTGAGGAAGCGCGGCGCACAGGCGGAAGGCTTGATGACGCAGCCGTCGGGCGCGAGATTGCCCTTGAGCACGGCGAGCGCGCCTTCCTTGTAGATGGGATTGTCGACCGAGCGGATCACATCGGCATTGTGCACCTCGGCGCCCGCGATGTTCTCAGCCAGTGTCTTGCCGGTGACGGTGATGCAGTCAAGATGCAGATGCGGCTTGATCTGCCCCATCAGCGCCGGCAGGCCGCCGGCATAGAAGAAGTCTTCCATCAGATACGCATCGCCGCTCGGCCGCACGTTGGCGATCACGGGCACCTTGCGGCTCGCGATCTCGAAATCGTCGAGGCCGATGTCCTTGCCGGCGCGGCGAGCCTGCGCGATCAGATGGATGATCGCGTTGGTCGAGCAGCCCATCGCCATCGCCACCGCAATGGCGTTTTCGAATGCCTTGCGCGTCTGGATCACCTTCGGCGTCAGATCCTCCCAAACCATCTCGACGATGCGTCGGCCGCATTCAGAGGCCATGCGGATGTGGTTGGCATCGGCCGCGGGAATCGAGGAGGCGCCGGGCAGCGTCATGCCGATCGCTTCGGCAATCGCCGTCATGGTCGAGGCCGTGCCCATGGTCATGCAGGTGCCGTAGCTGCGGGCGATGCCGGCCTCGATGTCGAGCCAGTCCTTGTCGGAGATTTTTCCGGCGCGGCGCTCGTCCCAGTATTTCCAGCCGTCCGAGCCGGAGCCGAGCGTCTTGCCCTTCCAATTGCCGCGCAGCATCGGGCCGGCCGGCAGATAGATCGCCGGAATGTTCATCGACGTCGCGCCCAGCAGCAGCGCCGGCGTGGTCTTGTCGCAGCCGCCCATCAGCACGACGCCGTCGACGGGATGGCTGCGCAAGAGCTCCTCCGCGTCCATCGCCAACAGATTGCGATAGAGCATGGTGGTCGGCTTCAGCAGCGATTCCGACAGCGACAGCGCCGGCAGCTCCAGCGGCAGCCCGCCGGCCATCAGGATGCCGCGCTTGACGTCGTCGACGCGCGACTTGAAATGCATGTGGCAGGGCTGCGCGTCCGACCAGGTGTTGAGGATCGCGATGATCGGCCGGTCCTTCCACTCCTCGGGCGCGTAGCCCATCTGCATGGTGCGGGAGCGGTGGCCGAACGAGCGGAGATCGTCGGGCGCGAACCAGCGCGCGCTGCGGAGCTGGTCGGGCGTTATTTTCTTCTTGGTCATGATTGGGTGCCCCATTTCTGCACGGTGTTCCGCTCGATGGCGCGGAAGATCAGGTTCTCGACAAAGAGCCCGATGATGATCACCGTCAAGAGGCCCGCGAACACAGCGGGTATGTCGAGCAAATTGCGGTTCTCGAAGATGAACCAGCCGAGCCCGCCCTGCCCGGAGGACACGCCGAACACCAGCTCGGCCGCGATCAGCGTGCGCCAGGCAAAGGCCCAGCCGATCTTGAGGCCGGTAAGGATCGAGCCGAAGGCGGCCGGGATGAGAATTTTGGCGACGTAGGGCAAGCCGCTCAGGCCGTAATTGCGGCCGACCATGCGCAGCGTGTTGGACACGCTCTTGAAGCCGGAATGGGTGTTGAGCGCGACCGGCCACAGCACCGAATGGATCAGCACGAAGACGAGGCTGCCATTGCCGAGGCCGAACCAGATCAGGGCCAGCGGCAGCAGCGCGATCGCCGGCAACGGATTGAACATCGCCGTGACAGTCTCGAGGAAATCGGTGCCGATGCGGGTCGAGATCGCGAGCACGGTGAAGATCGCGGCGAGCGCGATGCCGGCCGAATAGCCCATGAACAGGACTTTCAGCGACGTCCAGGCCCGCATCGGAATGGTGCCGTCCTTGACGCGGTCGAACAACGTGATCGCGGTGTCGTGCAGTGTCGGGAACAGCAGCGGATTGTCGAGGGTGAGGCCGTAGGCTTCCCAGACCGCCGCCAGGAACAGGATGATCACCGACTTGCGGACGAAGCCGTCGTTCCACAACAGCTCAAGCACGCTCAGCTTGCGCTCGACCTCGCCTGCGCCGATGGCAGCAACCGGTTCGGCCCGCAGCAATATCCTGGCTTCGCCCATCAGAGGCTCCTCAATGCGCGGTGGCTTCGCCGGCGAACAGGAGATCGTGGATCTCCTTCTCCAGCCGGCCGGCGCTGCCGTCTTCGTTCGAGACCTTGTCGACGTCGATCACCTCGGCCTTGACCCGGCCGGGATGCGGCGACAGCAGCAGGATGCGGTTGCCGATGCGAATCGCCTCCGCAATCGAATGGGTCACGAACAGCACGGTGAACTTGGTCTCGCTCCAGAGCTGGAGCAGCTCGTCCTGGCAGGTGCGGCGCGTCAACGCATCGAGCGCCGCGAACGGCTCGTCCATCAAGAGGATATCAGGCTCCATCGCCATGCCGCGCGCGATCGCGACGCGCTGCTTCATGCCGCCGGACAGCGTGTGCGGATAGGCATCGACCACGCGGGTGAGGCCGACCTTCTCGATATAGGCCCGTGCCTTGGCCTCGGCGTCCCTGCGCGACAGTTTTCGCGCAGTCAGCAGCGGAAACATGACGTTGGCGAGCACGCTCTTCCACGGCAGGAGCTGGTCGAACTCCTGGAAGATCATCATCCGGTCGGCGCCGGGACCGTGGATCTCGCGATCGCCTATGGTCATGCGGCCCTCGCTCGGGGTCATGTAGCCGCCGACGGCCTTGAGCAGGGTCGACTTGCCGCAGCCGGACGGACCCAGCAGCACGAAGCGGTCGGACTTGTCGACCGTGAAACTCACCCTCTCCGTGGCGGTGACGACTGCGCTGGAGGTCTTGTAGCGCAGCGTCACGGAGCTGACGTCGAGCAGCGCCATCAGTTGCCCTTCAGATCGTGCGCGACGGGGAGATAATAATCCGTCCAGGCCTTGGGCTGGCTCTTCAGCGTGCCGGTCTTGAACAGATGCGCAGCGAATTTCATCGTGCCCTGCGGCTCGAGATTCCACTCCATCATGCCGGGCTCCTTGAGCAGATCGAGCAGCTCCTCGACCGAGGTCTTGTCGCCAGTGATCTCCTTGTAGATCTCGACCGCCTGCTTCGTGTCGCTGCGGATCAGGGCCTGCGCTTCCTTGGTCGCGTCGCGCACGGCCTGGATGATCTTTGGATTGGCCTCGGCGAATTTGGTGGTGGTGAAGAACTGGGCCTGGCTGAGCGGCCCGCCCATCACGTCCGGCGACGACAGCACGATATGCGCGCCCGGCACGTTCTTCAGCTCCAGGAAGGTGAAGGGCGGAATCGAGAAGTGGTTGTGCACCTCGTGCTTGGGATTGGACAGCGCCGCATAGGCGTCGGGATGGCCGAGCTGCACGGTGTTGGCATCCAGCTTCGACCATTGGTCGGCGCCGAAGGCCTCGGCAGCCGCGATCTGCAGCACGATCGCCTGGGTCGACACCTTGACGGTCGGCACCGCGATCTTGTCGGAGGGGCCGAAATCCCTGATCGACTTGATGTTGGCGTCGCGGCTGATCAGCGTCATCGGCTGCGCCGAGGTCGCGACGATGCCCTTCACGCCGCCGCGGGTGCGATCCCACAGCAAGAGAAGATTGCCGGTGCCGGTGTTGAGGATGTCGACGCCGCCCGCGAGCAGCGCATCGGTCTGCGCGCCGCCGCCGGAGAAGGTGATCCATTTGGTGGTGACGCCCGCGAGGCCGAGTGAAGCTGCGTGCTTCTCGATCAGCTTCAGCTTCTCCATGATGTGGCTCGGCATGTAGAAAATGCCGGGCTGGCGCGACAGCGCGATCTCGGATTTCTGCTGCGCACGCGCCGGCGAAGCCGCCAGCACGGTTGCGACGATCAGGGCGATGGCGGCAGCGCCACGCTGGAATGGCTTGATCATAATTGTTCGTTTCCTCCGGCGGCCATTGACGAGCGATCCTGCTGATGCACTAATGCATTAGTGCATCAAAGGCAAGTCCGCCGGAGCCCTCGCCATGGAAACAGCCCATCCCGCGCCCCGCGCGGCCCGCCCCGGCGCGCGGCTCGACCGGGCCCGGCAGGCCGCGCCGCAGGTGTTCGAGCGGCTGCGCAACGCCATTCTCGCGCTCGAACTGCCCCCGGGCTCGCCGCTGTCGCGCACGGATCTCGCCGCGCAATTCGGGGTCAGCTCGACGCCGATCCGCGACGCCCTGATGCGGCTCGAGGAAGAAGGGCTCGTGGACGTGTTTCCGCAGCACGCGACCGTGGTCAGCCGGGTCGATGTCGGCCGCGCCGAGCAGGCGCATTTCCTGCGCCAGGCGCTGGAGCTCGAAATCGTCCGGCTGCTCGCGGAGCAGCATGACCAGGCCCTGGTCCTCCGCCTCGACCATGTGATCGCGCTTCAGCAGCAATTCGCGAAAGCCGGGGACTTCGAGAGCTTCATCGCCGCCGACAATGATTTTCACGCCCAGCTTTATGCCGCGGCCGGCAAGCAGGAGCTCTGGACGCTGGTGCGCAGCCGCAGCGGACATATCGACCGGCTGCGCCGGCTGCATTTGCCCTCACCCGGCAAGGCCCAGAACATCGTCCGTCACCACAAGCTGATCACCCGCGCGATCGAAGCCGGAGATTCCGATGGCGCGCAACAGCATCTGCGCAAGCATTTGTCGGGCACGCTCAGCGAACTCGACAAGATCCGGAGCCATTATCCGGAATATCTGACCGATTAGACAGACCACTAGCCTGACGAACCCTTATGCACGCAACCGTGCATAAGCATGCGTCCCCATTTTCGGCTTAGGCGAGCATTCACCGGACGTTCGCGAAGTGCTTGCAGGCCGGGCTGAATCCGCGCAACAATTTCGTCTTTGATGGTTTGATTTGCGGCCGGTGGGGACGTCCTGTCCGGCCCGGAGGAATTCAGACGTGGCCAACATCCTGATCGTGGATGACGACCCGGCCGTCCAACTCACGATCCGGCTGCTCCTGGAGAGGGCCGGTCATCACGTCACCGTCGCGGGCGATGGCCGCAAGGGACTTGCCCTGTTCGAGGCCAGCCGGTTCGACCTCCTGTTTCTCGACATCTTCATGCCCGGCATGGACGGGCTGGAGACGATGCGTCACATCCGGCTGCTGGCTCCGGCCATTCCGATCATCGTCATTTCCGGCCGTTCGATCACGCCGGATGCCTATGCGGAGCCGGACTTCCTGAAGATGGCGACCAAGCTCGGCGCGGTGGCAAGTTTGCAAAAACCGTTCCGGCCCGACGCCCTGCTCGCCGCGGTCGATGGCTGCCTGAAAGCAGGCGAGCCGGAGGGGTCCGATGTCAGCTCCGGCCACCGGTGACGGGGACGCCGCTGCTCCAGGCCAGACCAGGCGCGGTCATCCGGGAAGCCCTGCGAACATCCGCTTGACCCTCGCAACGCGGCTGGCGATCGCGATGATCCTGCTGGTGGCGGTCACCGTGGCCGCAGTCGGATGGCTCGGCATTCGCAACACCACGCAAGCGGTCATTCCGCGCGTCCTGGAGCGGGTCGAGGCCCAGTCACGCCTGCTCGCGGCCAACCTGGAATCCTATGTTGCCGGAGTCCGCGGCGATTTGATCGGCTATCGCTCTGCCGCGGCCATCAACGGCCTGATCCGCGCCCGTCTCGGCGGAGGAGTTGACCCCCTTGACGGCGTTACAGAGCAGACCTGGCGCGAGCGCATCGCGACGCGGCTCGCAGCCGAGATCGAGGCCAAGCCCAGCTACGGGCAGTTTCGCATCATCGGACTCGACGACGACCAGCGCGAGCTGGTCCGCGTCGACCGCTCCGGCCCGAATGGAGCGGCGCGGATCGTCCCCAACAGCGAGCTGGAGCGCAAGGGCGACCGAGCCTACTTTCAGGACACGATGAGGCTGACGCCGGGCGAGATTTACGTGTCCCCGATCGATCTCGCGACCCGCCAGGGGGGCACCACGGTCTTGCACACTCCGACGCTGCGGGTCGCTACGCCGCTGTTCACGCCGGATGGCAAGCCGTTCGGCATCATCATCGCCAATATCGACATGCGTCCGGCCCTCGACCGCATCCGCTCGACGGCGAGCTCGGGTGGCGAGATCTACGTCGTGAATTCGCACGGCGATTATCTCGTTCATCCCGATCGCGCGCGAGAGTTCGCCTCATTGCACGGCCGCCCCACCAACTGGCGCGACGATTTTCCATTCTTCTCGGCCATGGCCGGCACGTCGGACCTATCCACGCGGCTCATGACCGACGCGTCGGGCCGGCCGACCGGCGCGGCGATCGCACCGGCGCTGCTGGCGGGCAAGGAATGGACCGCAATCATCGTGACCATTCCCCCGTCCGTCTTCGGCCGGGTGCCGGCCGCCATTCAAAAGACGTCCGTGCTGGTCGGCGTGCTCGCCGTCCTCGCCGCAGGGGCGCTCGCGGTGCTGCTGGCGCGCTCATTGACCCGCCCGATCGGCCGCCTGACCGCGGCCGTGGAGGCGATCGGTCGCGGACGGCAGGCGGACATCCCCGTCGATGCCAGCGGCGAGACGGGCGTGCTGGCGCGGGCTTTCGCCCAGATGGTCGAAGAGACGCGGGCGAAGACAGCCGCTCTCGAGCGCGAGATCCGGGAGCATCGCCGCACCGAGGCCGCGCGAAGCCATCATGCGGCACGCGAGCAATTGTTCAGCGCCGCCGTCGAGTCGTCCGACGATGCGATCGTGATGCAGACGCTCGACGCCATCATCACGGGCTGGAATCCGGCCGCCGAGCGGCTCTATGGCTATTCGGCGAGTGAAGCGATCGGGAAATCCACTGCGATCATCGTGCCGCCCGACCGGCGCGAGCATGGCAAGGACTATCTGGCGCGGATCGCGCGGGGCGAGTCGATCGAGCGGTTCGAGACGGTGCGCCTGCGCAAGGACGGCACGCCGGTCGAGATCTCACTCAGCCTCTCGCCGATCAGGGGGCCGTCCGGCGAGATCATCGGCGTCTCCGGGACCGCGCATAGTCTCACCGAGGCGCGGCGGGCCGAGCGGCAGCTGCAGCAGCAGCTCGAAGAGCGCCGGCAGATCTTCGATACCTCGCAGGATCTGATCATGGTCATGGACCCGCGGGGCCATGTCGCGCAGATCAGCCCGAGCAGCGAGACCATTCTCGGCTACCGGCCGGACGAGATGATCGGCCGCAGCGGCGCGGACTTCATTCATCCCGACCATCTGGCGCAATCGCGCGAGGACATGCGCGCGCTGCGGCGCGGCGAGCGCCCCAAGCTCGGCGACACCCGCTGTTTCCACAAGAACGGACACGAGGTCTGGCTGTCCTGGCTCGGCAATTGGTCCGAGCAGGCGCAGCGCTTCTTCTTCGTCGGACGCGACATGACGGAAGCGCGGCTCGCGCAGGAATCGCTGCGCGAGAGCGAGCGACTCGCCCGAAACATCGTCGAGACCTCGCTCGACGCCTTCATCCAGACCGACGAGACCAGCAGCATCCTGAACTGGAATTCGCAGGCCGAGCAGCTGTTCGGCTGGCGCCGCGACGAGGTGCTCGGCAAGAGCACGATCGACCTGATCGTCGCCGAGAGCGAACGCGAGAGGGTCAGGGCCGGCCTGAAGCAATTCCTGAAGAACGAGGACGGCAGGACGCTGAACCGCCGCCGCGAGCTGATGTGCTGCCGCCGCGACGGCAAGGAATTCAAGGCCGAGCTGAGCGTCACCGCGCTGAAGCGCCGCGAAGGCCTGCTGTTCAACGTCTTTTACCGCGACCTCACCGACAAGATCGCCGCCGAGGAGCGCATCCGCCATGCCGAGAAGATGGAGGCGGTCGGCCAGCTCACCGGCGGCGTGGCGCACGATTTCAACAACATCCTCACCGTCATCACCGGGACGATCGAGATTCTCGCGGAGGCCGTCGAAAAGGAGCCGCAGCTTGCGGCCATCACGAAGATGATCGACGAGGCCGCCGCGCGCGGCGCCGATCTGACCCAGCACCTGCTCGCCTTCGCGCGCAAGCAGCCGCTCCAGCCGCGCGAGATCGACATCAACTCGCTGGTGGTCGACACCGCGAAGCTGTTGAGGCCGACGCTGGGCGAGCAGATCCAGATCGAATCGGTGTTCGAGGACGAGAATTGCGTCGCGATCGTCGATCCCAACCAGCTCACCACCGCGATCCTCAATCTCGCGCTCAATGCCCGCGACGCCATGCCCGCCGGCGGCAAGCTGATCGTGGAGACCGGCGCCGCCTATCTCGACGAGGTCTATGCCAGCGGCAACGACGTCCGTCCCGGCCATTACGTGCTGATCGCCGTGAGCGACACCGGCACCGGGATCCCTGCGAACATGCTGCCCAGGGTGTTCGATCCCTTCTTCACCTCGAAGGGACCGGGCAAGGGCACCGGACTCGGGCTGTCGATGGTCTATGGCTTCATCAAGCAGTCTGCGGGTCACATCAAGATCTACAGCGAAGAAGGCCACGGCACCACGATCAAGATGTACCTGCCGCCCGGCAAGACGCCGACAGCCATCGGCGAGGGCGTGACGCCTGCGACGATCGAGGGCGGACACGAGACGATCCTGGTGGTCGAGGACGACCGGCTGGTGCGCGACTACGTGCTGGCGCAGCTGCATGCGCTGGGTTACGTCACCTTGCAGGCCGCGAACGCGGCGGAGGCGCTCGCGATCGTTGCCGCCGGCAGGCCGTTCGACCTGCTGTTCACCGACGTCATCATGCCCGGCAAGATGAACGGACGGCAGCTCGCCGACGAACTGATGAAGACACGCCCCGATCTCAGGGTGGTCTACACGTCAGGCTATACCGAGAATGCGATCATCCATCACGGCCGGCTGGATTCCGGCGTCCTGCTGCTGGCCAAGCCCTATCGCAAATCGGATCTCGCGCGGATCATCCGCAAGGCACTGGGCGGCTGATTGCTCGTGTGTCCCGGACAAGGCGCAGCGTGCAACGCTGCGACGCAGAGCCGGGACCAGAACTGTCAGCGGTGAAATTCGAGAGATGGGCCCCGCTCAGCAGCGCATCATTGCATGATGCGCTGCGTCCGGGGCACGAGTTACGACGCGCGCTGGGCCGCGGTCATCACGATGCGGATCAGATCGGCGGCGTTGCGCGCGCCGAGCTTCTTCATGATGTTGGCGCGGTGATCCTCGATGGTGCGCGGGCTGATGCCGAGGGTGCGGCCGGCTTCCTTGTTGGACGCACCGGAGGCGAACTGCTCGAGCACCTCGCGCTCCCTGCGCGTCAGCGGCTCACGTCCGGGGAAGTGCAGCGAGCCGAATTTCGGCGAGGCGTTCTCCGCCTGCCTGCGCGCATAGGCGCCGATCGCCTCGTCGAGCCGGCCGACGATTTCGCTGCCGCGGAACGGCTTCTCGATGAAGTCCAGCGCGCCGCTCTTGATCGCGCCCACCGCCATCGCGATGTCGCCCTGTCCGGAGATCATGAAGATCGGCGCCGGATAATCCTCGCCGTGCAGTTCCTTCAGAATGTCGAGGCCCGACTTTCCGGGAATGTTCACGTCGAGCAGGATCGCAGCCGGTGTGCGGTTTCGCGCGACGGAGAGCAGCGCTGCGCCGTCCGCAAAACAGATCACCTCATAGCCCGCCGCCTTCAACACCATCGACAGGGTGTCGCGAACGGCAGGGTCGTCGTCGACCACGAAGATTTCACCGCGAGAGCTTTGTTCGGCCATGTGCCACATCCAGTTGGCATGAAGGACTCGCGTCCGCGCCAACTGTTATGGCGTTCGGCGCGGATTCGGCCCACCCGTATTTGTACGGGACATGGACTTAACGCACAAGTAGCGGCAGGGTGCCTAATTGCGGGGTACGGAGAATATCCATGCTAAATTTCGCTGGCACACCCCCGCTCATCGCGATGCTTGAGACTGACAGCCGTCGGTTGATCGCTGCCGATCTTCGCTCCCTGATCACACGGATCGAGAGCAGCATGCGCCTGATCGACGCAGCCATGATGGAAGCTGGCCTGTTGGAAATGGGCCTGGCGCACGACGATCATGGCGATCCGGCCGGTTCCGCCGACATTTTCGTGCTCGACGACGTCACGCCGCGCTATGCGACGGCGAGCGCCGCCCTCAACGCCTGCCGGGCGGGCCTTGGCCACGCCCTGCAATGCCTCTCTGAATCCGGCACCCCGGCATAGATCGCTATCAGCGCGGCGCAGGGCCGCATGCCATCGCATGGCAGCTCCGCAAACCTTACGCGCGGTGGCGTTCCACGATCGCGTCGGTGGCAACACCACCCCAGGTGTGGATCGCCGGAAGGCCCATCGCGGTCTTGCCGAGATTGGCGAGGCTGATGCGCAAGGCCGCTAGGTCGAGCGGCTTCGGCAGGCTCTGGAGCTCGATCCCGACGGACCGGGCGAAGCTGCGGGCGGCGCTGCGGCGCTTGCCGTCCATGCCGCTGATGACGATCACCGCGCCACCGAACTTCGCCGCCGCCATCTCGCGCAGCACGTCGATGCCGTCGCCATCCTCCAGCACGAGATCGAGCGTCACGCAGTCGAAGCGCGCGGCGCGGAGCTTCTCGATCGCATCCGCCACTGACGGCGCCACGGTGACTTCGTGGCCGGCCTGCTTGGCGGCGACCGTGATCAGGCTGCGCTGCGTGGCGTCGTCATCGACCACAAGGAGCTGAAGCGCACGCCGCTCGGCGCCGTCGGGCAGGTTTGAGGGGATGGGGGAAAGAGAACTTCTGGGCATTTCAGTATCCTGAGATTGGGACCAACAATGGATACACGCTTCGCGCTTAGGCCACGTAAAGTTCCTGGCGCCAATTCATTCGGATGTTTTCAGAAAATGTGAAGCAACGGGCCGGAAAAGACGGCGACGGATGCGGGCGGATCACGCCGCTTCGTCGCGGCCGCCGGCTGCGCCGCGCTTCTTCCTGTTCTTGCCGCGCAGGAACTGAATGTCCATCTCGGCGCCGTTGACGCGGACCAGCTCGCAGCGGCGGTAGGCGAGGCCCGTGGACGACAACAGCAGGAAGAACTCCTTCAGGTTCAACCCCTGGATCGAGCCTTCCACCGTGAGGATGGCGTCGGTATCGGAGATCGCGTTGAGCTTGCAGTCGCGGCGCCAGGTGCCGTCGATGGCCATGATGCAGACATCGTAGCCGCGACTGAAAGTCACGCGTTCCGTACCCTTGCCATCCTCGGCCATGTCTATCGTCCTGCCATGGCCGCCAGGCGCGGCGCTGCGCCGGCGAGAGCCGGCTTGGCGGCTGCGGCACGCGGATCGTTCGGCTTGTAGAGGCCGCGCCGCTCCGGAATCGGCCGGAACGTATCGGTCAGGCCGACGACGGTTTCGGCCGCACCCAACACCAGGAAGCCGTCGGGCTCGATCTGGCGCGCCAGCCGGTTGAAGATGTTGATCTTGGTGTCCTGATCGAAATAGATCAGCACGTTGCGGCAGAAGATGACGTCGAAGGTGCCGAGCTGCGCGAAATCGTGCAGCAGGTTGAGCTGCCGGTGCTGGATCATCGCCCGCAGTTCGGGATTGACCTGCCAGGTCTCGCCGGTCTGCTTGAAATATTTCATCAGCATCTGGATCGGCAGGCCGCGCTGCACCTCGAACTGGCTGTAGATTCCGGCCTTGGCCTTCTCCAGCACCTCCTGCGACAGATCGGTCGCGATGATCTCGATGCGCCAGCCGGTAAGGGCCGCGCCCATCTCCTTCAGGCACATCGCCAGCGAATAGGGCTCCTGCCCGGTCGAGCCGGCGGCGCACCAGATCCGTATGCTGCGGCGGGCGGCCCGCGCCTTGATGATCTCGGGCATGATGGTGTCGCGGAAATGATCGAACGGGACCTTGTCGCGGAAGAAGAAGGTCTCGTTGGTGGTCATGGCTTCGACCACGTCGGTGATCACCGTGCGCGAGCCGCCCTGCAGCTTCTGCACGAGTTCGCCGATGCCGGAGAGTCCGGCCTTGCGGGCCAGCGGCAGCAGGCGGCTTTCGATCAGATATTGCTTGTCTGCGGAAAGATCGAGACCGGAATTGTCCTTTAGGAATTTACGCAGATACTCATACTCGGTCGGGGTCACGGATGGCCTCTTCGAAGCTGTACTGGAACACTCTGGCCTAAATACGCGGGCCAGACACACTCAGACCATGGCTTGTCCGACCGGGATCAAACCAACTTCAGCGAACTTGTCGGCGATGATGTCTTTGTCGAAAGGCTTCATGATGTACTCGTTGGCGCCGCCGCTGAGCGCCTGGGCAATATGAGCCACATTGTTCTCGGTGGTGCAGAACACCACCTTGGGCTGGTCGCCGCCGGGCAGGCGGCGCATGTGGCCCATGAACTCGAAGCCGTCCATGACCGGCATATTCCAGTCGAGCAGCACCGCGTCGGGCAGCTGCCGCTGACAGATCTCGAGCGCCTTCGAGCCGTCCTCGGCTTCGGTGACTTGGAATTCCAGGCCTTCCAGGATCCGGCGCGCGATCTTACGAACGACGCTGGAATCATCGACCACCAAACATGTCTTCATTTTGGTTCTCCGGCTTCGATGTTTCGTTGGCTCACGCAGCCATCTGCACTTTGGTTTCGAGCTCGAGGACGCGATCGACGTCGAGGACGACCATGAGCTGGCCGTCGAGGCGATGGACGCCGCCGGCGAGCTTGGCCATGCGGGGGTCGAGGTTGACGGGATTTTCTTCCATGCCGGCTTCGGGCAGGCGCAGCACCTCGCCGATCTGGTCGATCAGGAGGCCATAGGATTCGCCGCGGAGGTCGACGCCGACCGCCATCGGCACCTTGCCGTCCTCGGGCTGCGGCAGGCCGAGGCGGGCGCGCATGTCGACCACGGTGACGATGCGGCCGCGCAGATTGAGCACGCCCGCGATCTCGCGCGAGGACAAGGGCACGCGGGTGACGCGCTCGGGCATGAACACGTCCTGGACCCGGGAGATCGGCAGGCCGAACAGCTGGCCGCCGATCATCGCGGTGACGTATTCGACCATGGCGCCTTCGCCCACTTGCGTCTTCTTGTTCATCTGCTTCTCCTGATCCCTGTCCTGCTCTTACGCCGCTGCCCGGTTCAGCTCGGAGGCGCCGGCGGCACCCGCGGTCTGTTCCTTCAGCGCCGCGATCAGACCGGGACGGTCGAACTTGGCGACATAGTCGTGGAAGCCGGCCTGACGGCCGCGCTCGATCGCCGCCGGCGACACCAGCGCGGACAGGCCGATGATCGGCATCGAGCCCAGATTGTTGTCGGAGCGGATAACTTCCGCGAACTCGAACCCGTTCATGTCGGGCATCTCGATGTCGGTCAGGACCACGTCGAAGCTCTGGGCACGGAGCGCAGCTAAGCCCTCCTGCGCGGTCGGCGCGGTGCGGACGCGGTAGCCGGCGGCCTTGAGCACAGGCGCCAGCATGTTGCGGAAGAAGGCGCTGTCGTCGACCAGCAGCACCGACTGCGAGTGCATCGACGGCTTCATCTCCTTGCGGGTGAACCAGTCGGCGAACGCCATCGGGAGGAAGTGGCCGACGTCGATCACCTCGGTGGCCTGGCCCTTGATCACGGCCGAGCCGAGGATGCCGGAGGCGGAGCCGCCGACCTCGATGTTGAGCCGTTCCTCGACGATGTCGATGATCTCGTCGACGACGAGGCCCATGGAGCGGCCGTCATCGGCGAACACCAGGATCGGCTGGGCGCCCTGGCTGGCAATGGTGACGCCTTCCATGGCAACGAGCGGCATCAGCTGCTCGCGGTACTGCACCATGTAGCGGCCGTTCGAGAACTCGATCTTGTCGGCGGGCAGCTCTTCCAGGCGGGTGACGAGGCCAAGCGGGACCGCCTTGGGCTGCGACGAGCCGGCGCGGAACACCAGCAGCGAAGTGGTCTGCTCGCCCGATCCGATGTGATGCGCGCCGTTCTCGTCGCCCATGTCATGGGCCGAGGAGCCGGCGGCGCCGAGCGCCTTGGCAATGCCGTTGGGGTCGATGATCATGATCACCGCGCCATCGCCCAGGATGGTGTTGCCGGAGAACATGTCGATGTGACGCAGCTTGGTCGACATCGGCTTCACCACGATTTCTTCGGTGTGGAACACGCCGTCGACGACGATGCCGAAGGTCTGGCTGCCGACTTGCGTGACCACGATGAAGCCGTTCTCGGGATCCGAGGCGGCGCCGTCGTCGATCTTGAGCAGCTTCTTCAGATGGATCAGCGGCAGCAGCTTGTTGCGCAAGCGGAGGACCGCGGTGTCCTTGATGCGCTCGATGCGGTGCTCTGAGTTGGCGCGGGCCCGCACCAGCTCGACCACCGAGAGCTGCGGGATCGCAAAGCGGTCGCCGGCGGCTTCGACGATCAGGGCGGAGACGATCGCCAGCGTCAGCGGGATCTTGATGGTGACGGAGCTTCCCTCGCCGGCCACCGACTTGATGTCGATGGTGCCGCCGATCTGGTCGATATTGGTGCGCACCACGTCCATGCCGACGCCGCGGCCGGAGACCGAGGTGATGGCGGCTGCGGTGGAGAAGCCGGGCGCGAAGATGAACTTGTGGATCTGGGCTTCGCTCATCTTCTCGAGCTCGGCCTCGGTGACCAACCCTGAGGAGATCGCCTTGGCCTTGATCTTCTCGGTGTTAAGGCCACGGCCGTTGTCGGCGATGCAGATGATGATGTGGCCGCCCTCGTGATAGGCGGACAGGCGGATGGTGCCCTGCTCGCCCTTGCCGGATGCGAGACGCTCGGCGGGGGTCTCCAGGCCATGATCGGCGGAGTTGCGCACCATGTGGGTGAGCGGGTCCTTGATCAAATCGAGCACCTGGCGGTCGAGCTCGGTGTCGGCGCCGTGCATCTCCAATTCGATCTGCTTGCCGAGTTCGCTCGACAGGTCGCGGACGATGCGGGGCAGCTTCTGCCAGGCATTGCCGATCGGCTGCATGCGCGTCTTCATGACGCCTTCCTGCAGCTCGGCGGTGACGTTGGACAGGCGCTGCAACGGCACCTTGAACTCGGTGTCCTCGTTGCGGCGGGAGATCTCCAGCAGCTGGTTGCGGGTCAGCACCAGCTCGGAAACCATGGTCATCAGATGCTCCAGCGTATCCACGTTGACGCGGATCGACTGGTTGGCGATGCGGTCGCCTTCGCTGGCGCCCTCGTCGGCCATCGACTTCTTCGGCGCGGCCTTCTCCTTGGCGGGTTTTGCGGCTTCCTTGGCAACGGGTGCGGGCGCTTCAGCGGCCGGCGCGGGCTCGGCCTTGGCTTCAGCCTTGGCGACGGGCGCGGGCGTCGGCGCCTCGATCGCGGTCTCGCGGAAGGCGCGCTCGAGCTCGTCGAGCGAGACTTCGCCCGGACGCAGCGGGCGCTCCAGGGTCTGGTCGATCAGCGTGCCCGAGGTCAGGTTTGCCGGCGCAGCAGCGGCAACCGGAGCTTCCGGCACCAGCGGCGGAGCCTCGGCAACGGGAGCGGCGGCAGCGCCCGCGGCCATTGCCGCCATGCCCTGCTCGACCATCGCTTCCAGCTTGTCGATGAGATCGCGGTCGGTCCCCTCGGGCTCGGCTTCGGTCGCCTCGAGGCCGGCGAGGATTTCCTTGATGCGGTCGATCGAGGACAGGATCACCGTCACCGCCTGCCCGGTCACCGGCATGCCGTCACGGAATTTGCCCATCAACGTCTCGCCGGCATGCGCCAGCGCTTCCAGCCGCGGCAATCCGAGGAAGCCGCAGGTGCCCTTGATGGTGTGGACCAGGCGGAAGATGTTATCCAGGATCTTGGCGTTGTTCGGCTCCTGCTCGAACTTCACCAACTGGTTGTCGACGGTGTCCAGGCTCTCGCTGGTCTCCGTCAAAAACTCCCGCAACAGATCATCCATGAGCTACGCCTTACTGACCTGACCCCTGGACTTCGGCGCCTGCGCCACCTTTGGCACGGACGGAAGCCCTATTCTCGATCGTTAGACATCCCTTTTCACAGTCCCGTTAATTTCATCCTCCGTCCTAATACGGATATTGAAGAGAAGTTTGCGGTTCGCCCGCATGCGGCTGCGCCTTTCGGCAAAACCGGCTCCGCGCCGCGACGGTGGGGACGCGTGAGGTAAACGGGCCGATAACAGCGGGCGAAGCGCGCCGGAAAATCCTGCTCATGAAGGACGATAGGGGCGGCCTGCGGGACATCGAACCGCGCCGTCCGCAACCAGAGGCGCAGTCGCGCCCCTCAGTTCGCATTGGCGGCGCGATCTGCGTGGTCCGCGGACGCGGTAAACGAACCGTTACCCCGTGGCCATAGCCGCCCGCGCCGCGCTAACCCAATCGCGCGGCCGAGGCGATGTCGCCGTCGGGACGGTGCTCCGCCAGGCAATCGTTGATGGCGGCGAGCAGCGCGTGCGGCGTGAACGGCTTGCGCAGACAGCGTGCGGCACCGAGCTCGAGCGCCATCCGGAGGAAATCGGGTGCAGGCGAATTCAGATTTGCAAAGGCGTAGCCGGACATCGCGATCAGCGGAATGACCGGCGCCCGCTCGTGAAAGAGCCGGATCGATTCGAAGCCGCGCATGTGCGGCATAAAGATATCGATGATCATCAGATCGAATTGCTGGTGTTCGAGCGCGCGCAGTCCGGCTTCACCTCCTTCGGCAATCGTTACCCGAAAATTGTTGCGCTGGAGATAGACCTCGATGGCCATGCAGACCATCGGGTCGTCGTCGACAACGAGAATATGGCGCAGACCTTCTGTCCCCATTTGAGTTTCCCGTTTTGGCGATTCAATAATTGAACCGTGGGGCACGCCGTTCTCCTTTGCTTTCAATCGAAAAAATGGACGGTCGCGAATGTCATTGGCGACACGGGGAAGATGGACGCGAAATCTGCGGCCACGCGACGCCAGGCTTCATGGCAATATTGGTTGGCTGTAAATGCTGGTCCAGCGGACGACACTGCGCGGGTCGACCGGCCTCTGATCGCAGCGCGGATGCAATGCTTCCGGCTCATGAAAGCCCCCTCGCAGCTTTTTCCTGCGCAACCCCCGCAGGACCGGCGCACAGGCTCATGAGCGAATCAGCGCGCTATTCTTATTTCCGCCGCAAATGCCGCAGCCTGTCTGCCCTCTAACGGGTATATGGACAGCCCCACAACCTTTACAATATGTTTTTGTCACCGTGCAACTGGATGACGAGCGGGCTTTACACCGATCGTACATCGAACACGCCGGATTGACCTTCAATGATTGCGAGCGGCTGCCCGTCCAACCAATTACTGCAAATGCTCGACGCGGCAGATCTCGATCTGCTGCGTCCGCATCTCGCCACAGTCGAAATGGTCAGGAAATCTGTCTTGTGCGAGGCGGGTGCTGCGCTGAGATATGTCTACTTCCCGCATGGCGGATCCGTTTCGATCACGGTGGGCCTGTCCGAAGGACAGATGATCGAGGTGGCGATGCTGGGCCGCGACAGTGTCGTCGGTGGCGGCGCGGCGCTTGCCGGCGGCATCGCGCCGACAGACGCGGTCGTGCTGTTCCCAGGGACCGCTTCCGTGCTGGAAATCGCAGCTTTCCGTACGGTCGCTGCCGCAAGCGCGCCGTTTCGCCAGCTCATGGTCCGCCATGAGCAGGCCTTGCTCGCGCATGCGCAGCAGTCGCTGCTCTGCAATACGCTGCACCCGGTCGAGGCGCGCCTCGCGCGCTGGCTCCTGCGTGCCCGCGATCTCTCGGACAGTGAAATCCTGCCGCTGACCCAGGAGGCGCTGGCGCAGATGTTGGGCGTACGGCGCAATGCCGTCTCGCTGGTCGCGCATGCGCTGCAGCGGGCCGGCATCATTCACTACAGCCGCGGCCAGATTGAAATCCTCGATCTGCGGGCGCTGGAGACGACGTCCTGCGACTGCCATTCGGCCGTGAAAGCCCACCACCTCCGCCTGGTAGGAACCGTGCCGTGACGACAGCTCGGCACAATCGACTGTATGCCGGCATGCACGCAGCGTGGCAGGACCGCTGCCGTGGTCGACAACTTGTCCCAATTGCCAATATATCCCGGCGTGAACATGATGGAACTTACCCGCCGCCGGGCGTGATTTCGTCTATCGCGATTCGATGGCGCGGGAACGGGAGGCAGCTTTTGGAAACGATGGTGCGCTCAGCCAACGGTTTCCTGTCCGCACTGTCGGCAGACGACTATGAATCGATCCGCCCGCACCTGCGAACAGTCGACCTGCCCCATGACGCAGTGCTGGTCGAGACCGGCGAGGCGCTGAAGCGCGCGTATTTTCCCCACCGCGGCGTCATTTCGCTGGTGGTGAAACTCGCCAAGGGCGAGCATGTGCAAGTCGCCATGATCGGCCGAGACAGCCTGCTCGGGACGCTCTCGACCATGGGCGATGCGTCCGCGCTGAACACCGCCATCGTGCTGGTTCCGGGCGTCGCGTCGGTGATGGATCTCGACCGGCTGCGGATCGCCGCCGATCAGAGCAGCACCCTGCGCACGTTGCTGACGCGCCACGGGCTCGCGGTCTACGCCCAGGTCCAGCAGACGGCAGGCTGCAATGCCGCCCATCCGGTGGAGTCGCGGCTGTCGCGCTGCCTGTTGCACACGCATGACCTCTCGGGCGACTACCGGCTGCTGCTGACCCAGGAGGCCATGGCGCAGATGATCGGCGCACGGCGCAACAGCGTGTCGCTGGTCGCCAACACCCTGCAACAAGCCAATTTCATCCATTACAGCCGCGGGCACATCCAGATCACCAACCTCGACGGCCTGCGCCAGACGGCGTGCGAATGCTACGCCACCGTGAAGGCCCAGTACGACCGGCTGCTCGGCGCGCGCTGACCGCCGCACGCGCATGGTAAACTGCCTGCTAATGCCGGCCTGCAAACACCTAGTGTCCTGCTACCGGAACTGAAATTCGAATGCCGTAGACACGGGGCATTCCTCGCGCCGGGACGTGCCGCGCGACAAATGACCCGTGATCAAGGCAGCAGGCCCATGTTTGAAGCCACCGTCGCGCCCGCGCAGAAGGCGCTCGATGCCGAGCCTGCGCGCGAGCCGCGCGCTTACGAAGCGCTGGTGCGCGAGATCGGCGAGGACGGTGCCTGCGAAGTGCGCGATGTATTCTGGAGCGAGACTTCCGCGCGCCTGCAATTGTTTCGCACGCTCCCGCCGGCGCAGCATCACGCCAGGATCGCGCGCGAAGCGCATTCGCTGAAGAGCGCGGCCGGAACGTTCGGCTATGTCAGGCTCGCGGCGCTGGCGCTGCGACTGGAGAAGTCCGCAGAGAGGCTCGGCGATGGCGAATTCCGCGATCTCCTGGACCTGATGGACGCCGCCTACGCCGCCGCGCGCGCGCAGGAGCCGCAGGGCTAACCACACGCGCGTGCATTCCCGCCGTACTTCTACGGCTTGGGATTTTTAGAGATGGCTAATCATAGGTGGCGATAGTCGCCGGAAACCAGGAGGGTTTCCATGTTCACCTACGAGACCGCGGACCAGAAAGAGGTTCGCCGCTTCCGTATTGCTCAGTTCAACGGCCGCATGGCGACGGTGAGGGCTGGCGAGTCCACGGTGACCGGCTTCGTGCGTTCGGTGCTGGAGCATGAATCGAGCATGCCGCCCCGCTGGACCATTACGATCATCCCGAACGGACCGAAGGAAGAGATCAAGCCGCTGCGTCCCGTCTCGCGCGCGCGTCCCTTCGCCGAAGATTATTTCTGAGCGCGATCGGGTTTTTCAGACGTCCCGGAAGATCTCCCGGGGCTTTTCCGCATCGCCCGCCGGCGCTGCAACACACCAGCCTCAGTCGATCGAGTGCAGCAGCGCCGCGCGGACGAGATCCGCGGTGTTGCGCGCACCGAGCTTGCGCATCGCCTCGGCGCGATGGCTCTCGAACGTGCGCGGGCTGATCTGCATTCGAAGCGCACCCTGCTTGTTCGAATAACCTTCGCTGATCAGCCTCAGCACCTCGCGCTCGCGCTTGGTCAGCCGCTTCTGACCCGACAGGCTGAGGAGTTCGGCGCTCGGCACGCGCTGGGCCTGCTGGGCGCGGACGGCCTTCGATTCCGCGTCCTCGGCGCTGGAGGGGATCGACAAGCCACCCTTGTGAGGACCGGCAAGCTGCTTGACCAGGCCGCAAACGCGCTCGGTTTGTGCCAGCGCGTTCTCGACCACGCGCTGCAAATAGGCGCGGTCGCCGGTCACAGGCGCGAGTTGATCGCTGTGATGCTTGATCTCGCCCATGTAGAGCAGCAGGGCAGTCAGGGGGCCGTTGAGCTCGCGGGCGATGGCAGCAGCCATTTCGTCGGCGGCCTTGGCCCGGGCGGCGCTCAGGCGGACGAAATCGAGCTCTTCAGTTGGAGCAGCGCTGCTTTCGTACCATTCCGACGGCCGCGAATCGGTGGCCGTATCATTCTGTGACCCCATGTCACTCGTTTAGCGGAACCGGGGGCGGTCTGTGGTTAACTTTTTGCTCCGTAAGACTACGGTGATTTTGTCGGTTTTGCGTTAAAGTGGTGTCGCCGGCACAATTTGTGCTTGCGTTTGGCGGCGCCGGCCCACGCCAGGGTTGAGTTTTTCGCCCAAAACTTGGGCAGACGGACGAAATCATCCTTAACCGCTGCTTTGGCCCGACGCCGCCCCCCGGGTTTTACGGATTAATTAACGGCGACTTGCTTCTCTGAGGGGAAGTAGAGAGCGCGCAAATGCCTCCACGCATTGGGCCCGCACGCCCGCGGGAAACGCTGCGAAAGATTGCGTGCCATGAACGACATCGATCGGCTGTCGGACTTCCTGCAGAGGCTGACGCCGCTGTCGCGCAGCTGTCTGCTCAGCGAACTCGAACGGCTCGAGCTGTGCGGCATCGACATGCCCGGCTCGTCCGACATCCAGTCGCGCTTGCGCGCCGAGTTTCGCAAGGACGGATCGACCCAGGCGCGCGCCACCAGCCCGTCGCGCTATTTCTTCGCGCCGCTCGAGTTGCTCCTGATCGACGCCGCGCCCGAGCACGCCAATATGGGACGGATCTCGCGCAACACCCTCACCCCGATCTGGGAGTGGATCTGCCGCGACCTGCTGCCGACCATGGCACGCGATTACATCAAGGCGATCAACGACCAGGTCGCCGCCAACAACCCGAAGGAAGTCCTGAAGGTCGCCTCGACCTTCCAGACCAAGGTCGTGAAGGTCCTCGAGAGCACCTTCGCATCAGTGGAGAGCACCGAATTCGCGCGCGGCAAACTCGCGCAATACACGGCCTCACGCACCGCCTTCGACGACGTCAGGAAGATGCAGCACGTGCTGCGTGCGGGCGATGCGCTGCCGAAGTTCAACGAAAAGCTGCCTGAGAAGATCGTGAAATTCGACGACGGCCGGGTTGCCCAGATCACCGCGCAGCTCGACGCCTTCAAGAAGTCTCATCCCGATGCGCTGCCCTTCGCGCTGGCGCTGGTGGCGAGGCGCCTGACGATGCCCTGGCAATTGGCGCGTCTCGCCACCAAGGCCGCTGCGAGCAAGAGCGTCACCGATGTCGCCGCGACGCCCTATGCCTGCGTCATTCCCATGGTACTCGACCGGCTCGACGACAAGCGCCTCGCGCTTCGGATCGCACTCCGGCACAACCGGGTGCTGGTCGCCCGCGACCTGCTCGCCGAGATCTACGACACCGAATATGCACTCAAGGTGCGCATCGACGGCATCGAGGGTTGCGAATGGGGAATCCGGCTCCAGCAATTGATGGACGCGATCGCGGCACTGGTGTCGGCCGAGGTGAGCCGCTTCCCGTCCAATGTCGGCCACATTCTCGGCTCGCGCCGGCTGCGCAGCCACGACACGCTCGGCGGCAAGCTGACCTATCTGGCCTGGAAGGGCCGCGACGTGGTGCAGGACGGCGCGGCGGCGTTTCGCAAATTGATCGGGCAGACCTGATATCGCGCGAGGTGCCTAAAGCATGATCCGGAAAAGTGCGCAGCGGTTTTCCGAAAAGATCACGCTTGAACAATAACCCAAAGCGCGATGATCGCATCGCGCTTTAATGCGCACGCGGCAGGCACAGGAAGCGATCGAGAAATCGCCCTGACATCACGATCCTGAACCACCAATACATCATTCGCCGCATCGTCATTGTCGTAAATCCTCGACAGCCCACCACCGGCTGTGCGGAGCAATAGCGCAGGTGCAGCAATGCGCGTGTGATGCACTTCACATTTGCAGCCGTGGGCCCGGACGCGGTGTCGCAGAACCGTCACGAGCGAAAGCGAAACTTGCGCGCATCGCGCGAATGCAATCCTCCGAACGTCGCCGCCGCACGCTCCCAATCCACCCAAAGCCATCGGGGAGAGCGACCGCCGCAACGCAGCCCGCCCACCGCGGACGACGCGGTCCTGTTCACCGTCTTCGTCGCAACGAGCGGTCGCACACCCCGAAGAAACGCCGGAAATTAATCTCCGCTGGTCGCGTCGTTGCTTCGAAAGGGCACACATCTGCGTCGCTCGCTTCCATCCGTCGGCGAACAGGACGCAGCTCAGATCGCGCGAGAGACATTTCGCGTGCGCTGGCAGGCGTTGCGCGCGTGGTGCTCGGGTATGCGAGTTCTTTGCGAAGAGTCTGTCGACAAATTAGCTCGAATTGCAGGGCTTAACGTTACTCAGATAATTCAAGAACGATGTGAAGCTCTCCTTATTTGAACCCACGCTCGGCGTTTAAGAAACCGTCACGGAACGGGAGTGGTGTTGATGAACGATGGGATGGTTGAACTCGTCGGACGAAGGCCTGTGACCTTCGGACGACGAAAGGTAACGCCGCGCGCCTGCGTGGCCGATAGCAAGCGGCATCTGCGCGCCTTCCTCAGCGAGGTGCTGGAGGATCTCGGCTTCGTCACCAGCGAATGCGCCAGCTCGGACGAGCTGCAAACCGTGCTCGCCACCGAATTGCCGGACCTGATCCTGCTCGGCGTAGCCGCCGACGGCATCGAGCCGGGGAGATTCCTCGAAATACTGGTGCGCGAGGCATTCGCCGGCAAGGTTCTCGCCGTCGGCGCCCGCGAGTCGATCATCGTCAAGGCCGTGCGGCAGGTCGGCGAGGAATATGGCCTTGCCATGCTGCCGCCATTGACCACGCCCTTTGCGGCGGAAACGCTGCGCGAGCGCATCGCCATGCTGCTGCCGGAAGAGCCCGCGCCGAGTCCCGCCGTGCATGTCGGCGAGGCCCTTCATGCCGGCTGGCTCGAGCTCTGGTACCAGCCCAAGATCGACGCGCGCACGCTGATCCGCAGCGGCGCCGAGGCGCTGGTACGGATGCGGCATCCGACCTGGGGCGTGGTGCCGCCGGCTTACTTCATTCCCGAAGAGCGCGATCCGCATCTGCGCGACCTCTCCGAATTCGTGATCGAGCGCGCGATACGGGACTGGCATTATCTGCTGGAGCAGCAGACCCCGGTCGATCTCTCGATCAACCTGCCCGCGTCCTATCTTAAGGAGCCGCAGGCGGTGCGCGATCTCTGCCGCCGCGTGCCGACGCATCCGGCCTTCGGCGGGCTGACGGTCGAGATCGACAGCGAGGAGGCGATCCGCGATCTCGATCTCCTGACCGAGGTCGCGCGCGAGGTCGGGCTACACAATATCGGCCTGTCGATCGACAATCTCGGCGCCAACTGGCCGGCGCTGATGGAGCGGGACAAAGTCCCCTTCGTCAAGCTGAAGGCCGACCGGCAATTCGTCACCGGCAGCGGCAGTGACCGGTTGAAGCGCACGGTGTGCCGACACATCGTCGAGCTCGCGCAGGGCTTTGGCGCGCGCAGCGTGGCCCAGGGGGTCGAAAGCCGCGCCGACCTCGTCGCCGCCAACGAGCTCGGCTTCGATCTCGTGCAGGGCTTCCTGTTCGGCAAGCCGATGCCGCTGAAGAAGTTTGCAAAGGGCGCGCTGACGAAGACGGTGATGGGGCAGGCGTGAGGCACAAGCCTCACGCAAACCGCCGCGCGAAGAACACGCAGGCGACCACGAGGACGGTCGCGACGATCATGCTCCAGGCGACGGGTTCGTGCAGCAGCAGGCCGGCGAGCGCGAGACCGAAGAACGGCTGGAGCTGCTGCAACTGGCCGACACGCGCAATGCCGCCGATCGCAAGGCCGCGGTACCAGAAGATGAAGCCGACGAACATGCTGAAAATCGAGACGTAAGCGAGCCCGATCCAGGCGGGCACGCTGACGCCGCTCCAGCTCGCCGGCCAGGTCAGAACCGCGACCGGCACCATCAGCGGCAGCGCGAGCAAGAGCGCCCAGGAGATCACTTGCCAGCCGCCGAGCCGGCGCGACAATGCGGCGCCTTCGGCATAGCCGAGGCCGCACAGCACGATCGCGACCACCATCAGGAGATCGCCGGTGAGTGAGGCCGAATCGCCGTTCGACAAGGCAAAGCCGGCCACCGTGGCACTTCCGAGGATCGCGAACAGCCAGAACAAGGGCTGCGGCCGCTCGCCGCCGCGCAGCACGGCGAAGACCGCGGTGGAGAGCGGCAACAAGCCGATGAAGACGATCGAACGGGCCGAGGTGATGTGCTGGAGCGCGAGCGCCGTCAGCAGCGGGAAGCCGACCACGACGCCGATGGCGACGATGGTGAGAGAGGCGAAATCCCCCCGCTGCGGCCGGGCCTGCCGCAGCACGCCGAGCACGGCCACACCGATCAGCGCCGCGATGACCGCGCGGGCCGATGTCAGGAACAGCGCGGAGAAGCCGCCGACCGCGACGCGCGTCGCCGGCAGCGAGCCGCTGAAGATGATGACGCCGAGCAGGCCGTTGCCCCAGCCGCTTCCCGCAGATTGCATGTCCGTTCCGCCTTTCCCGAGCCGCGATACTCGGCTGCCGGCGGTGGCACGACCAGTCACAATCCAGTACAATCCGGCAAATCTGTATGGGTATGGAAGGTGATACACCTTGGACATCGGAGCGTCATCGAAGGGACGCGGGGGCACGCGGACCATTGACGTGATGAGCGCGATCCGCGCCAAGGTCGCCGGCCGCGCGCTCAGTGCCGGCGACCGCCTGCCATCGGTCCGCAGCCTGGCCGCCACGATGGGCGTGTCGCCGTCAACCGTCGTCGAAGCCTATGATCGCCTCGCAGCCGAAGGCCTGATCCGCGCCCGTCGCGGCTCCGGCTTTTATGTCTCGCCGACCATCATGCCGCCGCTTGCGCTGACCGAGGCCGGGCCGCGGCGCGACCGGGAGGTCGATCCGTTCTGGGTCTCCAGGCAATCGCTCGATGCCGACGCCGCCGTGTCGAAGCCCGGCTGCGGCTGGCTGCCGGCGGAGTGGATGCCGGAAGCGGCCTTGCGCCGCGCCGTCCGTGCCCTTGCGCGGACCGATGCGGATCTCTTGACGGACTATGGCAGCACGCGCGGCGGCCTTTCGCTGCGCCGGCTGCTGCTCGCGCGCCTTGCCGAGGATTCGATTCCCGCGTCGGTCGATCAGCTCATGCTGACGGGCTCGGGCACGCAAGGCGCCGACCTCGTCTGCCGCTTCCTGCTCCGTCCCGGCGACACGGTGCTGGTCGACGATCCCTGCTACTTCAATTTCCGTGCGCTGCTGCGGGCGCATCAGGCCAGGATCGTCGGCGTGCCCTATACGCCGTCGGGCCCTGATGTCACCCGCTTCGAGCAGATCCTCGGTGCCGAACGTCCCAGGCTCTACGTCACCAATTCAGCGCTGCACAATCCGACCGGCGCGACGATGTCGCTTGCAACCGCGCACCGGCTTCTGACTGTGGCCGCCGCGCACGACCTCACCATCATCGAGGATGACATCTTTGGCGATTTCGAGCCGGAGCGCTCGCCGCGCCTAGCGGCGCTCGACGGGCTCACCCGCGTGATCCGCATCGGCAGCTTCTCCAAGACGCTGTCGGCCTCGGTACGCTCAGGCTACATCGCCGCGCGCGCCGACTGGATCGAGCATCTCGTCGACCTCCAAGTCGCAACCAGCTTTGGCGGCCCGAGCCCGGCCGCGACCGAGATCATCGCAAAGGTGCTGGCCGGCGGCAGCTATCGCAAGCACATGGACGAGCTCCGGCAAAAGCTGACGCGGACGCGCCGCGACGTCGCGCGAAAACTTCAGGCGTTGGGGCTGGAGCCATGGCTGATGCCACGCGGCGGATTCTTCCTCTGGTGCCGGCTCACAGGCGGACAGGACGCCGCGCAGGTCGCGCGCGCCGCGCTTGAGGACGATGTCGTGCTCGCGCCGGGCAACGTGTTCAGCGTGTCGCAGACGTCACATCACTTCATGCGCTTCAACGTGGCGCAAATGAACGATCCCCGCATGTGGGACGTGCTGCGGCGAGCATTGAAAAAACACGCCCGAAACCATGGCGCCTGATACCCGTCGCAACAACGGAATTAGCCAAACTGTGCAAGGCCGATGCTAATTGGACGGAAAGAAGTTGCAGCATAGTTCTGCTGGTTTAAGCTGCGAGTGAAAATTGTTTTGCCGGCCGTCGATCCGGTCACATCATTAGCTGAATGACATTCATGCGCTACTTCATTCTCGCGGCAATTGCAGCTGTTGGAGCCTGCAATTTTCCGGCCCAGGCCGAGACCTTGCAGAAGAAGCACGGTCCCGGGTGGAACTGCAGCTACATCTCCGTCGAATTGCAGGGTCTGTATAAAAAATGCATGGAGTGCGACAGTCTCAAGCAGGACGTCGCTCGAACTGCCTATGATGCCGGACAATGCATTGACAGGGCTTCGTTGAGAGAAAACCTCACGACCCGGCCGGACTACGAGAGTCCCCAGGAGGAGCGGATGCGGCTGAACGGCGCAGCCGCTGTCGCTCGCGAGTTGCAGGAGCTTCAGCGTTGGCGAAATCAGCGCACGCCGCTGGACTCGGACGTTTCAGGTGACGGCGGCGGACGAGTGGCCCCCAGCGCCCGGAGACCAAATTCCTCGCCAAGCGGAAATTCCTTTCCAACCAGAGAGTCGGGCGTCAGCGGCGCCGGCGAGCGAGCTGGATCAGGTTCGAATTCACCCGAAATCGGCTCAAAGCCATCCGGGTCAAACGTCAGCAGTCCAACTCACTCGCCATCCGCGGCACCTGTCGGCGGCGTGCACATCGGAGCGGCTCCGACGGGGAAGGAAAGCGACCTGGGCGAGCTCAGGCGCAAGGTTCTCAATTTGAAGAAGCCGGATACTTAACTTCGAAATTTCTCGAAGCGGGGAAATAGACCTTCATGATGCACAGAGTGCTTGTCAATCGGCGCGGCTTCCTGGCGTCGGGCGTCAGCGCGCTCGTCGCGCAACAGCCCCTGGCTGCGGTGGCGGCTGACAGCGCCTGCAAGGCTCCCCCCGCGACGGCGATCACGGACATGCGGGCGGACGTCGCGGTTTCGCTGCGCGAAGCCTTGAAGCGGGCGAAGTCGGGCGGACCAAAGCGGCTTACCGGATTGACCCGCATCGACGCTGTCTGCCGGGACGACGACAACGATATCCTGCTTTGCGGAGTTGCCGAGAGGGGCCAACCGGATCTCTATCTCGACGATCTCATCGTCGCAATCAGATCGGCCGACAGAAAATACGGGAAGATCGAGCCGGGAATCTCTCTGGACCCGGACAGAAGCCAAACGCCCGGTCTCGACCAGATTGCCGGGCGCGACGCGGCGGCGAAGCAACAATACCTGCGCATGTGCTCGCAACAGCCGCAAATGGTTCGCGTGGACGCCCTGCCCAGGCATTCCCGCGTGACGAAGGTGCTCGTCGAAGCCGATTATCGCATGCAGCAGGTTTCGCAGGGCACGCTTCAATTGCCGGTTGATCCGCCCTTGCCCGGGACGTTCACGCGCCGGCTCAACCAGTCGCGGCAGATGCTTCGGGCTGGCACGTCCACGGGCGATTGGAGCAGCCGGCGCCGGTTCTGGTTTGAACCCGGCAAGTTCGAATATGCGCACGATTATGAAACAGCGTTCCTGCAGTCGGCCCAGGTGATCCTCAGCGACGCGGATGCCGACGCAGATGCAGGGGCCAAGAGCGGGAACGAAGATCCCATCGCAAGGGAGTTCGCCTGTGATTGGACCGCTCGCATGGAGGAGACAATTCGTGCCGAGCCGATCTGGCGCGACATGTACAATATCTACCGGCATTTCGCGATTGCACATATCCTGAAGGAACGGAACCTCTACGCGTATGATCTCACGCGACTGATCGACGCTCATGAGATCGATCACGTTGCATTGCCGGATTCGCTTCCAGGCCTGGGGCGCTGGGAAACCCTCGAAGAAGCGAAGGGCAATCGTCGTCTGACGCTGGTCTCATCGGTCTGTGGTGGGGTTTCGCTCGGGCTCGCATCGCGTTTGACGGCGAACAGAGTCAGTTCTGAAAGCAAGTCGCCGTCGCAAATGGCACTGCTGTCGCGGGCGATCGTTCTTTCAAGACCGGAAAAATCATCGGTGAGCTGGACGGTTCCGCCGACGGCGCTTCAAGCCGCTGCAAAGTGGTATGTGGAACGGGAAGAGCAACGCTTACAAGCGGCGAGGGAGTCCGAGGAGAAGGAGCGCAAGGAGGCTAACGACATCAAGATGGGAATGGCGCTGCTGGGCGGGTTCGTGGTGACCGGAATATTGGCCGGGTGGCTGCTGAATCGTCGAAACGCACCGACCCCGGAATTGGCGGCCGCCGGTCCGGGCGCATCATCAACGTCACTCCTGAAGAGTCCCGGTGAACCAGGGACGTCGGGGGAGCTTGCAGGCTTGCGACGCAACGACCTTTGCCCATGCAATTCAGGAAAGCGCTTCAAGCATTGTCATGGCGCACACGAAGCAACTTAATACAGCGGCTCCTCATAGACCGGCTCGCCGTCGAGCAGCAGCCGCTTGATGGCGGCGCGGCCTGAGGGGAGCACGGCGGCAACGATCCGCAGCTTCTGCTGGTTGCGGGCCTGCTCTAGCTTGCCGCCCTCGCCTTCGGGCACGAAATAGCTTTCGAGACCGTATTTGATCGTCAGCCTGTCGCAGAAGGTGCGGACGTTGGATCCGCAGGAATGGCTGACGCGGCCGCGGATCAGCACCTCGGGCGCCGTGACCGGCACGGACTCGGCATGCACCGAGACGGCGGCGTAGACGCCATCGGCATTGGGCGCGAGCTTGACGAACACGACGGGGTTGCGCGCGTCGGCCGTCTTGCCGGCGAGCGCACCGGCCGGCAGCTGCGAGATGTCGTAGCGCAGCACGACATAGTCGCCGCGCAGGAGATCGCGCGGATCGACCGGCTGCGTCTGCAGAGTGACCTCGGTGCCCTCGCGCAAAATCTGCATGCGGTCGGCGACCATCAGCACCAGCAGAACGCATTGCAGCAGGACGGCGGCTGCGAACAGCACGGCTTTCGGGATGCGCTGCCAGAACTCGGAAACGGGCGTGACCAACCTGTTCATCGCGCAGCCCTCGGCAGCGCGCGATTGAGCGCCGTTGCAAAGACGACAGTGACGATGCCGGCCGCCGCAAGGAACGCCGAGCGACGCAGCAACGAGCCCTTCACCGCCCAGGTGATGCCGGCGATGACGCCGGCGATCCCGAGCCAGCCGGCGACGATGCGCGGACGCACGTCATCGAGCACGCCTGACACGACGAGGCACAGCATGGCGCACAACAGCGCGGCATAAGCGAACCAGGGCTCGCCGGCCGTGGAGACCGGCCAGATCGGCGCGGCGAGCAACACCAGCCCGGTCGCGCAGGCGCCGAGGATCTCACCCGCACGCTTCGTGAACGTGGCGGAGACGAGGGCGAGGATCACCCCTGCGGCCCCGCACAGGATCGCCCACAGCGGCTGGCCGGACGCCGTGCCGGTCCGGAAGCGAATGAAGTCGTCGACCGTCGTCACCTCCAGGACAGCGACAGCGGCGAGCGAGAACGCCCCGTAGATCGACAGGACGGTCCCGAGCCGGAGCGCCCTCGGCGAGGGCCAGGCTGCGAGCGCGAGCCCGGCGCCGAACAGCAGGGCGGCGCCGTTGGCGAGCACGAAGGACGGCTGGGCGCCGTCGAACTCGAAGCGGAGCGACGTCGCGATCCACCACGGCAGCACCGCGAGCGCGACGAGATGGGCGGCGGCGCGCGAATTCCAGGCGAAGGCGAGGCTTGCTGCGATCAGCCAGACCGCCACGAACGGAAGATGCAGGACGTCGGGCGCGTCGTAGATCCGCATGCAGGTCCAGATGCCGGCGGCGACGAGGCCGACCGCGAGCGCACCGCGCGAGCCGGTCAGCAGCGCCGCGGCGAACGCGCCGATCGACCACAGCAGCATGCCGCCGGCAAAGTCGTCGCCGAGATGATACATCTGGCCGACCAGCGCGATGCCCGCGCCAAAGATGATCGCGCCGACGCTGGCGCAGAGATCGGCGAGAACATTGCGGCCGCTCGCCGCGAACCAGGCCCCGAGGCCAGAGGTAGCGATCATGCCGGCGAGCAGGATCGCGAACCGCAACAGCCGCGCGATCTCGGTCCAGTGCGCCGCCACGAAGGCGAGGAATGCAGCCGCGATCAACAGACCGCCGACGATGCCGACGACCACGGCAATGTTGATGCCCGCAGGCAGCGGCGGCAGCGCATTACGGATCGAGGCAGCCGCCGCCGGCGCAATCACGCCATCGGCCTCCCATTGCGCAAGATCAGCCTCGAGGCGGTCGCGGTAGGACTTTTCGAACATTGGGGTGAGGTTACCTTGGGCCCGCATGATGGCGGGGCATTGCTAGGTCGGGTCGTGCGGGTGGTGGGTTCAAGCTGGCACCGCTTTGGTGGGGACATCGGGGTGTCGGTTGCTGCGTAGCAGGTCAACCGGTGAGGCTGCGTTCGCGGATCGCATGCGCGACCGCCAGAATACCGCTCTGGAGCCTGCGCGAGAAATATTCAGCCGGGATCCAACTCGCCTGTCCAGCGATCTCGTCCCCTCCAGAAGGAACACCTTGGGCAAGGCTCGCCCATCGGATAATCAACGCCTTCTTCGTGCGGACATCCAATGATTCCGTCCACCATCGCCACCGAGTGCACGGAGCTTTGACGCAGATGCGCAGCGATCTCCGAGAGAATTATCGGATCGGTTCGCACGTCGCCGGTTTCCGAAAACCAGCGACGCAGATCGGGCTCAGCTCCTTCATACCGGATCACCGACACCGCAACCTTCGAGGCCCGTTGATTGTCGGGACCATAGAAGGCAAGCGTACCGACCGGATAGCCACGCATCCCTTGCTTGGCTTTTTTGTGCAGCCATTTCGCGGGCTGCGGTCCGATCTTCATCGCCATCACTGGATACTTTACTGCTCGCGCTCACAGATTGATGGAGGTCGGGCGCTAATTGGCGGAGAGGGAGGGATTCGAACCCCCGATAGGCTTGCACCTATGCCGCATTTCGAGTGCGGTGCATTCAACCACTCTGCCACCTCTCCTGAAGGCGCCATGGTAGGAGCAGGGCCCCTGTGGTTGGGGGCGTTAATAGGCGAGGATGGCGGGCCAGACAAGGCGCGCGGGGCGAAAATCAGACCGGTTTTCCGGCCGGACCCCACGATGTCGCGGCGGTGGCGGGGCTGACTTGCGGATTTCGGCGGCACTTTGCGGAAATACGGCCGCCGGTCAGCCGACGCGCCGGCTGAAACCGCGCGCGGGTCCCGAATCACGGGTCTGGTAAAAAACGGGGTGGGACCGCCAGACGCGGTAAACACTGGCGGTCCCGTGCCGCTCATTGAAATACTGGCTGGGAAGGGCGGCTTCGCCGGCCAGGGTGAGGCGACCGTTCGACCCTAGCGTGCGGCCCCGGCGCCGCAACGCAATCCGGTCCTTAACCTAACCAGTCAAGGTTACTCCTTGTCGCTTTTGGCGCTGTCCTTGTTGTTTTCCTTGGCCTTTTTCTTGCCGTTCTCCGTAGTGTCCCGGTCCTTTCCGCTGTCCTTGCGGCGGTTGGTGAAGCGCGCATTGCCAAGGCCCGTGCCGATGGTGAGCACGCCCCAGCGCTCGACGTCCTGCATGAACGGCACCTCGGAGAGGCCCTGAACCACGCCGTCATTGTGCATCAGGATCGCGGTGTCGTGCTCGCCGATCTCGGGGATGCCCTCGATCAGGCTCGCCGGCAGGTTGAACTTGCTGCTCTCCCAATTGCCCGGCAGGTTCTGCGCACCCTTCTCGATCGAGCCGTCGTCCTTGATCACGCCGGGACAGGCGATGCCGATGAAAGGCGCGAGCTTGAAGCCTTCGTTCTCGGCTTCCGTGATCAGCCCCTTCAGCATCTTGGTGAGCCGCTTGACCGCGCCTTCGCGCGTCGGCTCATCGTCGGCGTGACGCCACAGCTCGGATTTCACGACCTTGGCCTTCGACAGGTCTTTTGCCTTTTTCCAAGCGGTTTCGACCAGGCCACAGCGGATATTGGTGCCGCCGATGTCGACGGCCAAAATGCTGTCATGGGCCTCGAAGATCCAGGACGGCGCCAGATGCAGCGCGCCGATCAGGCCGGCTTCATCCGGGTGATGGCGGATCGGCATCATGTCGATCTTGAAGTCCTCGGATTTCAGGATGATCTCGGTGCGCGCGATCGCGAGTTCGCCGAGCCGGGAATCGCGGAAGCCGCCGCCGACCACGATGCGCTCGGTCTTGGCCCAGGCCTTGGTCTTGAGGAAACGCCGGGTGACGTAAGCGAGCTCCTGGGCGAAATCCTCGATCGCGCTGTGCACGACCGCGGAAGCCTCGGTGTCGTCGCCGACCAGGATGGCATCCAGCGTCTTCTTGCTGATCTCCTCCGACGGTTCCTTGCCGAACGGGTCCTCCCCGGTCTTGCGCAGCGGCTTGCGCCAGCGGTCGAGGATGTCGCGGAAGGCGCCCTTGCTGGCGCGATCGCCGAGAAAGCCGTCCTCGTCCTTCATCTCGATGTTGAAGCTGTCGATCTCCACCGACGGCAGCCGCTCCGCGCCGTGATGGGCGATGCCCGTCGCCTTGACCAGTTCGTCCGTTGCCATGGGAGCCCTTGCCCGCTTACCTGTTCCGGCGGACTAACTGCGAGGGAACCGGTTTGTTGCAAAGCCGGTCGAGATTCGGCTGAAGACCGCAAGCCGGGCCAAATCCTTCAAATCCGGGCGCTTTTCGCCCGCTTTTCCTTGACTCTTCTCGGCCGGCGGCTATAAGTCCCACAACCGGCGCGGGGCGTTTCTCGCGCCGCTTGTTTTTGCGCGGGTTTTCAAAGGGATAACTCCCGCCCGCACAAAACTCGCATAAACCCATAGCGACTGACAAAAAGCCGACCCCGACGATATCCGTCGCGAGGCCGGGATTGAACACGGAGAAAAAAACGATGTTCGCAGTCATCAAAACCGGCGGCAAGCAATACCGCGTCGTGCCGGATGATGTTCTCGAAGTAGGCAAGATCGAAGGCGAAGTCGGCTCGATCATTCAGCTGAATGAAGTTCTGGTGGTCGGCGGCGACACGCCGGTGCTGGGTATTCCGACGGTCGCAGGCGCGTCCGTTGCGGTCGAGGTGCTCGACCACAAGCGCGGCCCCAAGGTCATCGCGTTCAAGAAGCGCCGCCGCAAGAATTCGCGCCGCAAGCGCGGCTATCGCGACGAGATCACGGTGCTCCGCATCTCCGAGATCCTGACCGATGGCGCCAAGCCCACCAAGGGCCCGCGTCCGAAGCGGGAGAAGGTGGCGAAGGAGCCGGCAGCGGAAGCCGCCGAGTAACGCGAAATCGATCACGCCAATTCACGAATTGATGCGTGAGAAATTTTGAAATGATTCCGTCAAGGAATTGATCTAGAAATACGCAGGATTTCGGAGACGAGCCATGGCTCACAAAAAAGCAGGCGGTTCATCGCGCAACGGTCGCGATTCCAAGGGTAAGCGCCTCGGCATCAAGGCGTTCGGCGGGGAAGTTGTGATTCCCGGCAACATCATTGCGCGTCAGCGCGGCACCACCTGGCACCCGGGCCTTAATGTCGGCATGGGCACGGACCACACTCTGTTCGCCAAGATCGAGGGTCGCGTCACGTTCCAGGCCAAAGCCAACGGCCGCACCTTCGTATCGGTGCTCCCGCTCGCAGAGGCGGCTGAATAGACGGTGGATCAAATTGGAGTCCGCCGGTCCTACCAAACCGGCGGAGTCCAGAGATCGCAAGAGATCGAAGGCTCCAAGGGGGAGGCGGGAAACCGGCCTCCCCTTTTCTTTTGACTTGCTCACTTTGACTTAGTGACTTTCACGGAGCCGGACATGTTGCAGGATTTCTCGAGCGCGACCTTGGCTGAGGCGAGACCTGGTGTCGTCGCCACCGAACGGCTGACCTTGCGGCGGCCGACCCTCGCCGATGTCAGGACCATCGCCCGGCTCGCCAACGACCGCCGTGTCGCCGAAAACACCCGCCGCCTCCCGCATCCCTATTCGCAGGACGACGCCGTCGCCTTCGTTCGCGCCACCGCCGCGCTCGGCAGCGAGACCGTGTTCCTGATCGAGCACGACACCGGGCCGGTCGGCATGGTCGGCATCGACTGCTCCACGCCCGGCAATGCCGAGCTCGGCTATTGGCTCGGCGTCGAGCACTGGGGCCAGGGCTTTGCCACCGAGGCCGCCCGCGGCGCGATCGACTTCTTCTTCGAGGAGTTCGAGGACGAGCACCTCTATGCCGGCGCGCGCGTCACCAATCCGGCCTCGCGCAACGTGCTGGAGAAGTGTGGCTTCCAGTGGAGCGGCGTGCAGCTGCACCGTTTCCTCGCGCTGGGCTCCTCGACGCCGGTCGACTGCTTCCGCCTCTCGCGCGGCGTGTGGGCGTCGCTGAAGAGCTGGAGCAGTGCAAGACGGGTGAGGTAGGGCGCGGGCGCGTCCTCAATCACCGCTGTCGTCCCCGCGAAGGCGGGGACCCATAACCACAGGGAGGAGTGTGGGGCAACGCTCCCACTCCGAGTCTTCGCAAAACGACTTCCTGTGGGTATGGGTCCCTGATCTACGCGCGCTTGAGGCGCGCTTGTCCGGGACGACAGCGTGGGTGGGGCTACGCCGGCGGATTGATCTCTTCACTTGCGCGCCCCAAATCGCGCTCGCGCAGATAAATATAGAACCCCGCCCCGATGATGATCGCGGCGCCGATGAGCGTGGCCATTGACGGGACGTCGCCGAACACAACGAAGCCGAAGATCACGGCCCAGACGATCATGGAATATTGATAGGGCACCACGACGCTGGCCGGCGCCAGCTTGAGCGAGCGGTTGACGCAGAACAGCGCGGTGACCGAGACGCATCCGGCCAGCGCGAAGATCACGAGGCTGCTCGGCGTCGGCGGCACCCAGTGAAACGCCGACAGCACCGCGCCCAGCGAAAACGTGCCGACGAATTGCGAGGATGCCATCACGATGTCGGGCGTCTTGCGCAGGCTGCGCGTGATCAGCATCAAGGTCGCAAACGACAGGCTGCCGCCGAGCGCGATCAGCGCCGGCAGGCTGACGGTCTGCGCCGACGGCCGCAGCGCGATCAGGACGCCGCAAAAGCCGATCAGGATCGCGGTCCAACGCCGCCAGCCGACCTTCTCTCCTAAGAAGATCGCCGACATCGCGGTGACGAAGATGGGACCGGCGAGATAATAGGTGATGACGTCGGCGAGCGGCAGATAGACGGTGGCGAGGAAGAAGGCGGCGACCTCGAGCGTCGACAGCACGACGCGAAACAGCTGGAGCCACGGCCGCTCGAGGCGGACGAAATCGTGGCGCTGCCGCCAGATCAGCGGTGCGAGCAGCAGCAGCGCCGCGCAGGCGCGCAGGAACAAGAGCTGCCCCACCGAATAAGTCCCGACCAGGAACTTGCCCATGGCGTCGCCGAACGAGAACATGAAGATCGACAGCACCATCAGCCCAATGCCGGCGAGGCGCGCGGAGCGATCGTCATAGGCTGAGAGGTTCTTGAACAGGGGCATCGAGCGCCGTTGTAATGGCATGAGCCACAGGGACAAGCCCGCATCCGGCGAATTGAACGGATTGTCGCACTCTTCGCGTCGCGGTAGCGATACGCGCGTCCCGAATGAGAGAGCATGGCATGACCGACTTCGATCCGACCCAGCATCGCATGATCCCCACGCAACGCTGGTTTGAGGATTTCGTCATCGGCGAACGCTTCGTGCTGCCGAGCCGGACCCAGACGCCGGCGATATTCGCCGCGTTCCAGACCGCGAGCGGCGACACCCATCCCGTGCACTATGACGTGGAATATTGCCGCAGCCGCGGCATGCCGCATCTGCTCGCCCACGGTTTCCAGACGCTGATCCACACCGCGCCGGGCGCCGGCCTGTTTCCGTTCATGGTCGAGGACTCCCTGGTCGGCTTCCTCGAGCAATCGAGCCGGTTCCTCAAACCCGTGTTTGCCGATGACACCATCTACCCCGCGCTCGAGGTCACCGAGCTGATGCCGGGCCGCACCACCGGCGCGGTGACGCTTCGCAGCACCGTGTTCAACCAGCGCAAGGAGCTGGTGCTGGAGGGGATGCAGAAATTCCTGATCCGGCGCCGGCCGACTGGTTAAGCAAGGGGCGAAATCGCGAGAAATTCGGCCGATTTGCGGGTCTATCCGGGTTGCCGCGGGAGACCTGCTGGCCTACCTATGGCCCATGAAATTCCTCGACGAAGCAAAGGTCTATATCCGCTCGGGTGACGGCGGGAACGGCTGCGTGGCGTTCCGCCGCGAGAAGTTCATCGAATTCGGCGGTCCCTCCGGTGGCAATGGCGGCCGTGGCGGCAACGTCATCATCGAGGTCGCCGATGGCCTCAACACGCTGATCGACTACCGCTACCAGCAGCACTTCAAGGCGCAGAAGGGCGAGAACGGCTCAGGGTCGGACCGCCACGGCGCCAACGGCAAGAATATCGTGCTGAAGGTGCCGATGGGCACGCAGATCTTCGACGAGGACCGAGAGACGCTGATCCACGACTTCACCAAGGTCGGCGAAAAGTTCGTGCTGGCCGAGGGCGGCAATGGCGGCTTCGGCAACGCGCATTTCAAGACCTCGACCAACCGCGCGCCGCGCAACGCCAATCCCGGCCAGGTGGGCGAAGAGCGCTGGATCTGGCTGCGGCTGAAGCTGATCGCGGATGCCGGCCTCGTCGGCATGCCCAATGCCGGCAAGTCGACCTTCCTCTCCAAGGTCAGCGCGGCGCGGCCGAAGATCGCCGACTATCCCTTCACCACGCTGCATCCGCAGCTCGGCGTCGTGAATGCCGACGGCCGCGAATTCGTGCTCGCGGACATTCCCGGCCTGATCGAAGGCGCGCATGAAGGCACCGGCCTCGGCGACCGCTTCCTCGGCCATGTCGAGCGCTGCCGCGTGCTGCTGCATCTGATCGATGCGACCTGCGAGCACGCCGGCAAGGCCTACAAGACGGTGCGCAAGGAGCTCGACGCCTATGGCGGGCTCTTGACCGACAAGATCGAGATCGTCGCGCTGAACAAGATCGACGCGGTTGAGCCGGACGAATTGAAGAAGCAGAAGGACCGGCTGAAGCGGGCTGCGAAAAAGACGCCGCTGCTGCTCTCCGGCGTCACCGGCGATGGCGTGAAGGAAGCACTGCGCGCGCTGGTCGAGGTGATCGGCGAGGCCCCGGTGTCGGCCAAGGCCAAGAGCGCGGCCGAAGCGGAGCCGTGGTCGGCGTGATTGTCGTCCCTGCGAACGCAGGGACCCACACCGCGTGATCTCTCGACTGCGGATGGTTGCAGTACCGAACATCGAGTCTTCGCCAAACCACGCCCTGTGGTTATGGGTCCCCTGCTTTCGCAGGGACGACGGCGGAGATTGCGGCTGCGGTCACGGCGCATCTCTGGCTTGTCTTCCCTGGCCCAATAGCGCAGCATCGAACAATCAAGAAAATGCAGGGATGACGCATGGCGCGCGCGAAGAACGTTCTCTGGATCATGTGCGACCAGCTTCGCTATGATTATCTCGGCTGCACCGGCCATCCCACGCTGAAGACGCCGAACATCGACGCGATGGCCAAGCGCGGCGTGCTGTTCAGCAAGGCCTATGTGCAATCGCCGATCTGCGGCCCGTCGCGGATGTCGTTCTACACTGGCCGCTACATGCGCTCGCACGGCTCGCACTGGAACGGCTGGCCGCTGCGCGTCGGCGAGCCCACGCTCGGCGATCACCTCAAGAAGATCGGCGTGCGCAACGTGCTGGTCGGCAAGACCCACATGGCGCCCGATCTCGAAGGCATGAAGGCGCTCGGCATTCCCCCGGAATCGATGATCGGCGTGCACGTCGCCGAATGCGGCTTTGAACCGTATGAGCGCGACGACGGTCTGCATCCGACCGGCCGCCCGCGCCCGAAGTACGACGAATATCTGCGCCAACAGGGTTTTGAAGCCAGCAATCCCTGGGAGCATTGGGCGAACTCAGGCGCGGCAGAGGACGGTAGCTTGCAGAACGGCTGGCTGCTGGTGCATGCCGACAAGGCGGCGCGCGTGCCGGATGAGCATTCCGAAACGCCCTACATGACGCGGCGCGCGATGGATTTCATCGGCGAGGCCGAGACCGATGGTCGGCCGTGGTGCCTGCATCTGTCCTACATCAAGCCGCACTGGCCCTATATCGCGCCGGAGCCCTACGCCAGCATGTACTCGACCTCGGACATGATCCCGGTGATCCGCTCCGAGCGCGAGCGGCAGAATCCGCATCCGGTGTTCGGCGCCTATATGGACATGCGTTACTCCCGCAACATGGCGCGCGACGATGCCCGCGAGAAGGTGATCCCGACCTATATGGGCCTGATCACCCAGATCGACGACCAGATGGGCGTGCTGATGAAGTTTCTGGAAGAACGCGATCTGCTGGACACCACCATGATCGTGTTCACCAGTGATCACGGCGATTATCTCGGCGATCACTGGATGGGCGAGAAGGATTTGTTCCACGAGCAGTCGGCGAAGATTCCGTTGATCATCATCGACCCGTCGAAAGAGGCCGACGCCACACGCGGCACGCGCAGCGACGCGCTGGTGGAAGGCATCGACCTCGCGCCGACCTTCGTCGACTATTTCGGCGGCAAGGTGCCGGGTCACATCCTCGAAGGGCGCTCGCTGCTTCCGCTGCTGCGCGGATCGACGCCGCCTGATTGGCGCAAGGTCGCCTTCTCCGAATACGACTATGCCATGCAGGATGTGCGGCTGAAGCTGAACCAGCCGATCGAGCGCTGCCGCCTGTTCATGGTGTTCGACGGCCGCTGGAAATACATTCACGCCTCCGGCTTCCGCCCGATGCTGTATGACCTCGAAACCGATCCGCAAGAATATGTCGATCGCGGCGACGACCCCGAATGCGGCGGCATCATCGCGCGGTTGCGAGCCGAGCTGTTCGACTGGGCGCTGCATCCGAACGACCACATCACCACGCCGCGCGAGAAGATCGCAGCCTATGCCGAGAACCAGCTCCAAGTGAAAGGCGGCTTCCTGATCGGCATCTGGGATGAGAAAGAGCTCGACGCGATCAAGGACGGCATCGCGCAACGCGCGAAGATGTAAGCCAAATCATCGCTCGGTACGTCTTAAGGGCGGTCCACGAGTCGTCCTTCGAACTCCGGTTTGCCCGGAACCAGAAAGAGGCGATACCACTCGACATCTTTTCGCTGGGCGAATTCGACATCAGCGAGGTTCGTGCTCTCGCCGAGGCTCAATTGATCGATTCCGAGATTTTGCGCGGCCGCATAGATCGAATAATCGCCCGGCTCCACGCCTGCGGAATATGCAGGCTCATTGTCGATCACCGACATGACGTGAACGCGTCCGCTCTCGGATCGGAAGTGGACGCAGGTGATCCGCTGCCATTCATCGAAGGAGGGCGGCCGGCTAGCGGCGACCAGCTCGACCCAATGGTCATTAAGATCAGCTTCGGTATTGATCATGCGGAACGTGGGCGCGCCTGCAAAGCCCCGTTTGGCCTTCTCGTCATTCCAATTTTCATCAGCACCAAGCGGTCTGCGCGGATCGTCGCAGACGACGATTTGATAGTGACTCGCAAACAACCGCGCGGCGCCAAGCAGCTGCTGTTCCATTAGCGGAAACCCACTTCACGATTACGGTTCAATTCTCGATCTTGTATCCCGTCGCCTTGACGATCGGCTGCCAGAACGCCGTGTTGGCGGCGAGCTCCTTCGAAAGCCCGTCCGCATTGCTCCCGACCGGAATCAACCCGATCGCGGTGAGCTTCTCCTTCACCTCCGGCTTGGCCAGCATCGCGACCGCGGCTGCGCTGAGCTTTTCGGCAAAATCCGGCGGGCTGCCGGCGGGGAGCCACATGCCGTACCAGCCGTCGGCAACGAGATCGATGCCGCTTTCCTTCAGCGTCGGCACGTCGGGGACGAACGTCGAGCGCTCTGCGCTTGCAATCGCGAGGATCCTCACGCCGTTGGCACGATGCTGCGCGATCGCATCGGATACCGTGGTGATGCCGAACGGCAGATGGCCGGCGATGAGATCATTCATGACCAGCGCACTCCCGCGATAGGGCGCCCGGGTCATTGAAAGATCAAGCATCTGTTCAAGTCGCCATCCGAGGAAGTGCGGGATGTTGCCGCTGCCTGGTGTCCCATAGGCGGCCTTTGCGACATTTGCCCTCAACCAGGTGACGAGTTCACTGAAACTACCCACCCCGATCGCGGGACTTGCAACGACGGCAAACTCGAAGCGAACCAGTTGCGACACGGGGACGAAATCCCTGGCCGCGTCGAAGCTCGGTTGATTCTCCACCATCGGCAGCAGGTACATGGTCGGACCCGTCGTCACCAAGATTGTATTGCCGTCGGAGCTTGCGCCCTTCACGGCCCTGATTCCGATCAACCCGTCACCACCGGTACGATTCTCGACGATCATGGTTCGCCCAAGCGGGGCGCCGAATTGCTCGGCTATGAGACGACACAAGGCATCACCGCTGCCGCCTGCCGCGAACGGGAAGATGATGCGCGTCAGCGGTCCGGATTGAGCATGTGCGCCACTGGCCTGCCCCAGCAAGGGCAGCGAGAGGCCTCCGCCGATGAAGCTGCGTCGGTCCACGTCATCCTCCCTCGTTATTGATTATTCGAGGCATAGACTGCCCGGGCCTCGGCCGACAAGGGCGCCGTTAGGCCTATTTACCGGCTCCGCTGCCTTGCGCCGGCCACCGTCCTGCTGCAAAAGCTAGCCGCATCGGCGCCGCCCCTTTTTGCTCCGCCGGACCAACGACAGAGCAATTTGACGACCGCCATGGCCAGCCCCGAACTCAGTCAATTCCGCCGCATCGTCGTCAAGGTCGGCTCCGCGCTGCTGGTCGATTCCGACAAGGGCGAGGTGCGGGCATCCTGGCTCGCCGCGCTTGCCGACGACATGGCCAAGCTGCACAGGGAGGGGCGCGACGTCCTCGTCGTCTCCTCCGGCTCGATCGCGCTCGGCCGCAGCCGCCTCAAGCTGCCGCGCGGCCCGCTCAAGCTGGAAGAGAGCCAGGCCGCCGCCGCCGTCGGCCAGATCGCGCTGGCGCGGATCTGGTCCGAGGTGCTCGGGGCACACGACATCGGCGCCGGCCAGATCCTGGTGACGCTCCAGGACACCGAGGAACGCCGTCGCTATCTCAATGCACGCTCCACCATCGGCAAGCTGCTGGAGTGGCGCGCGATCCCCGTGATCAATGAGAACGACACGGTCGCCACCAACGAGATCCGCTACGGCGACAATGATCGCCTCGCCGCGCGCGTCGCCACCATGGCGAGCGCCGACTTGCTCGTGCTGCTGTCCGACATCGACGGGCTCTACGACGCTCCACCGAAGAACAATCCGAACGCAAAGCTCATTCCGGTGGTCGAGAGCATCTCCTCGGAGATCGAAGCCGTGGCGGGAGACGCCGAGTCCGAGCTGTCGCGCGGCGGCATGCGCACCAAGGTCGAGGCGGCCAAGATCGCGACCACCGGCGGCACGCATATGCTGATCGCCTCCGGCAAGATCGAGCATCCCTTGCAGGCGATCGCCGACGGCGGCCGCTGCACCTGGTTCCTGACGCCGGCCAATCCCATCACCTCGCGAAAGCGCTGGATCGCGGGCACGCTGGAGCCGAAGGGCACGCTGACCATCGACGCCGGCGCAGTGACGGCGCTGCGTGCCGGCGCCAGCCTGCTGCCGGCCGGCGTGATCAAGGTCGAGGGCCAGTTCGCCCGCGGCGATGCCGTGATCGTGCGCGGCCCCGACACCAGCGAGGTCGGCCGCGGCCTGATCGCCTACGACGCAGAGGTCGCCGAGCGGATCAAGGGCCGCTCGTCCCCTGATGTAATGACCATCCTCGGCATCAGCGGAAGATCGGAGATGATCCACCGCGACGATCTGGTGGTGGGCGGGTAAGGGCCGAAGAGCACCCAAGCCGTCATGCCCGGGCTCGTCCCGGCCATCCACGTCCTTTCGAAGGCCGGGCAAGACGTGGATGGCCGGGTCAAGCCCGGCCATGACGTTGGGGCTAGGCCGGTGGCCGAGCCCAGCAACCGCCCGCCGGGCCCCTGCCATACCCTCCCCGCCCTTCGCAAAAGCGGGATTTCCGTGCTAGGACACCGCCTTAGCAGAAGGTTTTGACCCCCATGGCCGCCCCCCTCAAAGCCGTTGACGGCAATGCCGATCGGACTACCGATCTCTTGGCGCTGATGTCCGATCTCGGAACCCGCGCCCGCGCTGCCGCGCGCGTGCTGGCGCTGGCGCCGCCGGAGCAGAAAAACCGGGCGCTGGAAGCCATGGAGCGGGCGATCCGCGCGAGCTCTGCGGCGATCCTCGCCGCCAATGCCGAGGACGTCGCCGAAGCCCGCGCCTCCGGCAATGCCACCTCCTCCTTCATCGACCGCCTGACGCTGACGCCGGCCCGCATCGAGGGCATGGCCGAGGGCATCGGCATCGTACGCGGCATCGCCGATCCCGTCGGCATCGTCACCGAGAGCTGGCAGCGGCCAAACGGCATGAGGATCGAGCGCGTGCGCGTGCCGCTCGGCGTCGTCGGCGTGATCTTCGAGAGCCGTCCGAACGTTGCGGCCGACGCCGGCGTGCTGTGCCTGAAGTCCGGCAATGCCGTGATCCTGCGCGGCGGCTCGGACAGTTTTCGGTCCTGCCGCGCGATCCATGAATGCCTGGTGCAGGGCCTGCGTGAAGCCGGCCTGCCTGAAGCTGCGATCACGCTGGTCCCAACGCGCGACCGCGCGGCCGTCGGCATGATGCTCTCGGGCCTGAACGGCGCCGTCGACGTGATCGTGCCCCGCGGGGGAAAAAGCCTCGTCGCGCGCGTCGAGCAGGAAGCGCGCGTGCCTGTGTTCGCGCATCTGGAAGGCGTCAACCACGTCTATGTCGATGCCAGCGCCGACCTCGCGATGGCGAAGTCGCTCGTGCTCAACGCAAAAATGCGCCGCACCGGGGTCTGCGGCGCGGCCGAGACGCTGCTGATCGATCGCGCCGCGGCCGGCAAAAATCTGAAGCCGCTGGTCGAGATGCTGATCGAGGCGGGCTGCGAAGTACGCGGCGACGAAACGGTGCAAGGAACGGATGCGCGCGTAAAACCTGCGAGCGAAGACGATTGGGACACCGAATATCTCGACGCGATCATCGCGGCGAAGGTCGTCGACGGCGTCGATGGCGCAATCGCGCACATTCAGAACCATGGCTCGCATCACACCGATGCGATCGTGAGCGCGGATGAGGCGGCTGCGAGGAAATTCCTGAGCGAGGTCGATTCCGCGATCGTGCTGCACAACGCCTCCACGCAGTTCGCCGATGGCGGCGAGTTCGGCTTCGGCGCCGAGATCGGGATTGCGACCGGCCGCTTCCACGCCCGCGGCCCGGTCGGGGCCGAGCAGCTGACGAGCTTCAAATATCGCGTTCACGGCACCGGTCAGACACGGCCGTAAGTAACGTCGCGGGGCGCGGACATTGAGTAACAATTTCGTCGCCCCCCGCTTCTTCGCGCAGGCGATACCGCCCTACACCGAAGGCATGCGCATCGGCCTGCTCGGCGGCTCGTTCAATCCGCCGCACCAGGCGCATCGCGCGATCAGCCAGTTCGCGCTGAAGCGCCTTCAGCTCGACCGCGTGTGGTGGCTGGTGACTCCGGGCAATCCGCTGAAGGAGAACGGCAATCTGCATGAGCTCGGGGAGCGCATGCAGGCCGCGCGCGACGTCGCCGATGATCCCAGGATCGAGGTCAGCTGTCTCGAATCCGTCATCCGCACGCGCTACACTATCGACACGATCAACACCTTGCGCCGCCGCCTCAGCGGCCTGCGCTTTGTCTGGATCATGGGCGCCGACAATCTCGCTCAATTCCATCGTTGGCAGCACTGGCGGCGCATCGCCGGCCAGGTGCCGATGGCAGTCATCGACCGCCCGCCGCAGAGTTTTCGCGCCCTCGCCTCCCCCGCCGCCCAGGCGCTGGCGCGCTATCGCCTCCCCGAGAACAAGGCAGCGCTGCTTGCGGATCAGCCGGCGCCGGCCTGGGTTTTCCTGACCGGAATGAAGCTGAATCTGTCCTCGACCGGCTTACGGAACCCGGACGGGAGCTGGAAAGGTACAATGTGAGGACAAGTGCGCGGATCTCGTGTGGGCTTCAGCCTCTCTGGCATATTGAAACCCTTAACCCCACATGATGTAGTGTAACCGGTGAGCGCCGGATTCGGCGTTCGCGATACAGTGAAAGGAATGGTCCCTGACCACATCTGTATTGTCCAAGTCAGCTTCGACGAAGTCTGTTTTACCCAAGGTTGCCAAGCCGGCGCGTAAAACATCAGCCAAAGCTGCGGCCTTGAAGGCGCAACCCGACGCCGACAAGACGCTGAGCCTGATCCTCTCCCGCCTCGACGACATGAAGGCGGAAGAGACGGTCACCATCGACCTTCGCGGCAAATCGGCGTACTCCGACTACATGATCGTCACCACCGGCCGGGTGAACCGGCACGTTGGCGCGATCGCGGAAAACGTCGCCAAGGGCCTCAAGGAAAACGGCATCAAGAACATCCATGTCGAGGGCTTGCCCAATTGCGACTGGGTGCTGATCGATTCCGGCGACGTGATCGTGCACGTGTTCAGACCCGAGGTCCGCGAGTTCTACAATCTCGAGCGATTGTACACGCAGGGCCCAGGGGCTGCGAAAGCGATCGCGGCGAAGGCGATCTAGGCTGATCGAGCCGATTTCGAATCGGCTGACGCGCATGCTAGCGTCGTGCGCGCGCCATTTGCGCGCGGTCTTGAAAACACGACCCTGAAGATATCAGACCCCTGAAGATATCATGCGCGTTGCTGTCATTGCGGTGGGACGGCTGAAGCAGGGCCCCGAACGGGAGCTTGCCGACCGCTATTTCGAGCGGTTCGACGAGGCCGGCCGCAAGCTCGGATTCCGCGAGCTCCTGGTCCACGAAATCCCCGAGAGCCGCGCGCGCGACACCGCGACGCGGATGACCGAAGAGGCCGCCGCGATCTCCGCGCATATTCCGGACAAATCGATCCTGGTGGCACTGGACGAGCGCGGGCAAAATCTCGACTCCACCGTATTCGCACGGCATCTCGGACGCTGGCGAGACGAGGGAGCCGGACATACTATCTTCGTGATCGGAGGGGCGGACGGACTTTCGCCCGAATTGCGCCGTAAGGCGAAGCTCGCGATCGCGTTCGGCTCTGCGACCTGGCCGCACCAAATGGTCCGCGTCATGCTTCTGGAACAGCTTTATCGGGCCGCCACCATTCTGGCCGGCCACCCCTATCACCGCGCGTGATGCGCGCCACAACGAGCACCTTTGCCGACACGATGCGAGCGCCGCTCCTCAACCTGTTGCTGATCACAAGCGTTGCCGGCGCAAGCCTCGCGCAAGCCCAGACCGCGGCGCCGGCGCCCCAGACCGCCGCCGTCTCGCCCGACGCCATCAAGCAGCGCGAGCAGGAGCTCGAAGCCGCGCGTGCCAGGCAGAAGAGCGCGGAAGAGGCGCAGGCCAAGCTCAAGGCCGAGATCACCTCACTCGGCCAGGACCGTACCCAGCTCAATCAGCAGCTGATCGACACCGCCGCCAATGTGCGCAACGTGGAGACCAAGATCGACGAGACCGAAGCCCGGTTGCGCGCGCTCAACGGACGTGAGCAGGCGATGCGCTCCTCGCTCGATTCGCGCCGTGCCGACATCGTCGAGGTGCTGGCAGCACTGCAGCGGGCCGGACGGCGCACGCCGCCTGCGCTGCTGGTGCGGCCCGAAGATGCGCTGCAATCACTGCGCACGGCGATGCTGCTCGGCGCCGTGGTGCCGGAGCTGCGCGGCCGCGCCGAAAGGATCGCAGGCGAGCTCGGCGAGCTCGTGGCCTTGCGCAAGAATATCGCCACCGAGCGCGACCAGCTCGCCTCCGATCGGGACAAGGTCAGGAGCGACCAGACCCGGCTCACCGCCCTCGTCGACGAGCGGCAGCGCCAGCAGGCGGCACGCGAAAAGGACCTCGATGCCGAGAATTCGCGCGCCATCGCGCTTTCGAGACAGGTCGGCGATCTCCAGGGCCTGATCACCAAGATGGAGCAGGATCTGCAGAGCGCAGCCAAGGCCGCCGAGAAGGCAGCCGAGGCCGCAAGGCAGGCCGAGGCCAAGGCGGCCGCAAGCGCGAGCGTCAAGTCCGGCCCGGGCGTGTTCAAGGACCGGTCCCGGACCACCCCCGCGATCGTCTTTGCCTCCGCCAAGGGTCTCCTGCCTCTTCCGGTTAACGGTAACAAGATCAGGGATTTCGGCGGTTCCGACGGGGCCGGCGGGGTCCAGAAGGGCATTTCCCTGGCGACCAAGCCCGGCTCCCAGGTCACAACGCCGTGTGACGGCTGGGTGGTCTATTCAGGCCCGTTCCGCAGCTATGGACAACTCTTGATCCTCAATGCCGGGGGCGGGTATCATGTCCTGATCGCCGGGATGGAGCGCATTTCGGTCAACATCGGACAGTTTGTGCTCACGGGGGAGCCGGTCGCGACGATGGGATCGACCTCTCAGGTCGCCTCCATTCTCGCGACGAACGCGAGTCAACCTGTGCTGTATGTCGAGTTCCGTAAGGACGGCACTCCAATCGATCCAGGCCCATGGTGGGCCGCAAATGAAGGCGAGAAGGTTCGCGGATGATGCGCAAGACTTCAGTAATCCTCCTCAGCGCGGCCACCGGTGCGGCGCTGATGCTGTTCGTGACCCAGCCGCGTGCGGTGTTCATGGGCTCCAGCGCGCGAGCCGCCACCGCAGACACCTATCGTCAGCTCAATCTGTTCGGCGACGTCTTCGAGCGCGTGCGCTCCGACTATGTCGAGAAGCCCGACGACACCAAGCTGATCGAATCCGCCATCAGCGGCATGCTCACCGGCCTCGATCCGCATTCGAGCTACATGGACGCCAAGAGCTTCCGCGACATGCAGGTGCAGACCCGCGGTGAGTTCGGCGGCCTCGGCATCGAGGTCACGATGGAAGACGGCCTGATCAAGGTGGTCTCGCCGATCGACGACACCCCGGCTTCGCGCGCCGGTGTCATGGCCAACGACATCATCACCAATCTCGACGACGAGGCGGTGCAGGGCCTGACGCTGAACCAGGCGGTCGAGAAGATGCGCGGCCCCGTCAATACCAAGATCAAGCTCAAGATCATCCGCAAGGGTCAGGACAATCCGATCGACGTCACCCTGGTGCGCGACAACATCCGCGTCCGCTCGGTGCGCGCACGCGTCGAGGCCGACGACATCGCCTATATCCGCATCACCACCTTCAACGAGCAGACCACCGAAGGCCTGAAGCGCGAGGTCGCCAACCTCTCGAACCAGATCGGCGACAAGCTGAAGGGCTACATCATCGACCTCCGCAACAATCCGGGCGGCCTGCTCGAGGAAGCAGTCACTGTCTCCGACTCGTTCCTGGAGAAGGGCGAGATCGTGTCGACCCGCGGCCGCAATGCCGAGGAGACCCAGCGTCGCACCGCGCATTCGGGCGATCTGACCAAGGGCAAGCCTGTTATTGTGCTGGTCAATGGCGGCTCGGCCTCGGCCTCGGAGATCGTCGCCGGCGCGCTGCAGGACCACAAGCGCGCGACCATCGTCGGCACGCGCTCGTTCGGCAAGGGCTCGGTGCAGACCATCATTCCGCTCGGAAGCGGCAATGGCGCGCTGCGGCTGACCACGGCGCGCTATTACACGCCGTCGGGCAAGTCGATCCAGGCCAAGGGCATCGTGCCCGACATCGAAGTGCTGCAGGACGTGCCGGACGAGCTGAAGTCGCGCACCGACACCAAGGGCGAGGCTTCGCTGCGCGGCCATCTGAAGAACGACGGCGACGAGAAGACCGGCTCGCAGTCCTACGTCCCGCCGGACGCCAAGGACGACAAGGCGCTCAAGCTCGCCGACGACCTGCTCCACGGCATCAAGAACAGCGCCTCCGCCGCGCCCACCCCCGGCGGCGACAACAAGGCCACGACCGACAAGCCCAAAGCGGCGAACTAAGTCGGCGTATCCGCGCGATCCCACGAAAGGGCGGCTCCTGGGAGCCGCCCTTTTTGCTTGGAACTCCTGGTTGCTGATAACTCCTGGCATCCCCGGCCTATCCCGGCCTGCCGCCGCTTGACCCCGGCGTGGTATCGTCATTGGCAGTGATTCGGGATCGCGCATGACTGAAACGGCCGATGATCTGAGCGCCCCGCTCGGACAGGACAAGCCGCGCCGGAAACGCCGGCTGCGGCTGCCGTTCACGGCCATGCAGGCGCTCGCCGTGCTGCTCGGCCTGTTCCTCCTCACCTTTGCCGGCTTCGCCATCTTCAACAAGGATCCGCTCGGCGGCGAGCCGATGACGCGGATCGCCATCAGCGAGAAGGGCGCCGACAAGGCTGCCGACGAGAAGCCGGCCGCCGGCCAGGACAGCAAGCAAGCTAGCAAGCAGGACGGCAAGCACGACAGCCAGGAGGCGCCGAAGCAGGCCGCTCCCGGCGAGCAGAAGACCGTCACCATGATCGACGGCTCCACCGGCGCCCGCCACGACGTGGTGATCGGCGAGGACGCAGGCGACAAGGCCGGGGCCCCTTCGGCCCCGCCGCCGGTCATGGCCGGGATCAATCCAAAACTGCTCGAGAAGTCACGCTACGGCATGATTCCGGTGGTCGCCGACGGGCTGAAGCCGTTCAACGTCTATGCGGCGGACGCCGATCGCGCCAAGGCCGCCAAGATGCCCGTGGTCGCCATCGTGATCGGCGGCCTCGGCGTCGGCGCCGCCAAGACCGCCGATGCCATCATGAGGCTGCCGGCAGCGGTGACGCTGGCCTTCACGCCCTACGGCACCGATCCCGGCAAGCTCGCCGAACGGGCCCGCGCGCAGCGCCACGAGATCTTCCTCCAGATCCCGATGGAGCCCTACGACTTCCCCGACAATGATCCGGGACCGCAGACGCTGCTGACCTCGCTCAGCGCCGACCAGAACATGGACCGCCTGTACTGGCATTTCAGCCGGATGCAGGGCTATGCCGGCATCACCAATTTCATGGGCGCCCGCTTCGTCGCGACGGAGCCGGCGATGCAGCCGATCATCCGCGAGGCGGCCAAGCGCGGCCTCGGTTTCTTCGACGACGGCTCCTCGCCCCGCAGCATTGCAGCCCAGGCCGCGGCGAACCAGGCCATGCCATTCGGCAAGGGCGACATCGCGATCGACGTGGTGCCGACCCCGACCGAGATCGACCGCGCCCTGAACAAGCTCGAATCGGCGGCACGCGAGCGCGGCGCGGCTGTCGGCACCGCCTCCGCCCTTCCCGTCTCGATCGAGCGCATCGGCGCCTGGACCAAGACATTGGGCGACCGGGGTATCCTTTTGGTGCCATTGACAACCGCGATGCTGAAATCAAAATCCAGCTAAATCAACGGATTGGTACGGCACGGGTCCCGCGGGACCGGTCAAGCCGCAACCAGCAGCATGCGAGAGGTCTGGCGGAATGGCGCGTTACGAGGATCTGCCCTACCGGACCTGCGTCGGTGTGATGCTGATCAACACAGAGGGACGGGTGTTCATCGGCCGCCGCGCCGGCGGCATCGAGCATGTCGACGACACCCATGTCTGGCAGATGCCGCAAGGCGGCGTCGATCCCGGCGAGGACACCTGGGAAGCCGCCAAGCGCGAGCTCTATGAGGAGACCAGCGTGCGCTCGGTCGAGCGGCTCGGCGAGGTCCCGGACTGGCTCACCTACGACATTCCGCGCACGGTCGCCGGGCGCGCCTGGAAGGGCCGCTACCGCGGCCAGCGCCAGAAATGGTTCGCCGTGCGCTTCACCGGCAAGGACAGCGAGATCAATGTCGCCAATCCTGGCGGCGGCGGCCACAAGGCCGAATTCGTGAGCTGGCGCTGGGAACCGATGAAGAATCTGACCGGGCTGATCATTCCCTTCAAGCGCCCGGTCTATGAGCGCGTGGTGCAGGAATTTTCTGCGCTGGCGGACCAATAAATCGAATTGTCGTCCCAGCTTCGGTGCTAATGCATCGCCGGAACGACGACGAGAGATTTGCGCGTGACGAATGAAAAGCCCTACCGCCCCAACGTGGGGATCGCTCTCTTCAACACCGAAGGCCGCGTGCTGATCGGCCATCGCTTCAAGGGCGACGGTCCCGAGATCATCCTGCCCGGCCTCGATTGGCAGATGCCGCAGGGCGGCGTCGACGACGGCGAGAATTTGCGCGATGCCGCGATGCGCGAGCTCTGGGAGGAGACCAGCGTCAAGAGCGCGGACTATCTCGGCGAGACCGATTGGCTCAGCTACGAATTCCCGCCCTATGACGGACCGCAGACGCATCGCCTCGCGAAGTTTCGCGGCCAGCGGCAAAAATGGTTCGCGCTGCGCTTCACCGGCAAGGATGACGAGATCGACCCGCTGACGCCGCGCAACGGCCAGCCCGCGGAGTTCGATGCCTGGCGCTGGGAGCGCCTCGACCGTGTTGCCGATGTCGTGGTGCCGTTCCGGCGTGAGGTTTATCAAGCCGTCGCGCAGCAGTTCGCGGCCTTCGCAAACTGAAACCGCGAAATCAACCCCATGCACAGTAGAAGGCCGCCGCCGGCGCGGTGGGCTGTGGTTGTTGTGAAGCGATTGACACCGCGGAAGAAGTTCACAGCGCTGCGCAATCCGTCACGGGTGTCCAACCTCTCCCGCTTGCGGGGGAGGTCGGCGCGAAGCGCCGGGTGGGGGCTCTCTCCACCCAGGGAGTGTCCCGTTGCGGAGACACCCCCACCCCAGCCCTCCCCCGCAAGCGGGAGAGGGAGCGCATCTCGCGCCCGGCAGCGATCGGGCTCAATCAAAGCACGCGCTAATTAATCGGCCCCACCGTGAACGGGCCGAGCGCGATGACGTGGCAGTCGCTGTCGCGCTTGGCGCAGTCGGCGAGTGCGGAGGTGACGGCGGCCTGCTCGTCGGCTGCCTTGAGGCCGAGGCCTGGCCGGCCCGCGGTGCCGACCGCGACCGCGTTCCAGCCCATGCCGTCACCGAGCTTGCGCACGACCTCGCCGCGCGCATCCGCCATGATCGAGGCGTTGGAGGCGGCATTGAAGAAGCCGGTGATCCTGAACAGCGTCGCGATCGGAACGACGAAATTGTCGTCGATTGCGACCACGAGGCACGCCACGCCGGCAATCGCGCCGCACGATTCCAGCGAACGGCGCGCTGCATCTTCGGCGGACGAGGCGCCGAGCACCATGAAATATTGTCCGCCAGGGCCGAGCGCAACCGAGCGGGATTTCGCCGCCGGCACGAACATATTCTCGAGCCGGACCTTTTGCGGTTCGCGCACCATCGGAAACTCCTTCGATGCGAAGCTCCGCTCGGTCATGGCGTCGCGCCGGAAATAGGGAGACGGCGGCATCGGCGGCTTGCCGTGCGTGTAGACGACGTTGTTGCCGACCGCATAGAGCTCGCAGCGCCGCGGCGATTGCGCGGCATCGGCGCGCTTCTGGCACTGATCGAGCGCGGTGTTGCGCGCGGCCTCCTCGTTCGGCTGATTCAGGGCCGAGCCGGTGAAGCCGCCGACATTGAGCGCGAAGGCCTTGTAGTCGCCGGCGGTGGAATAGTCTCCGGCAAGAAAGGTGCGGACGCGCTCGTTGATGAAGGGCACGCTGTCGGCCGCAAACTTGCCCGCTATCGGCGCGGCCGAGGGTGACGGCGCAGGCATCGGCGCCATCGCAGCGCCAGCATTCTGCGGCGCCATCGGCGACATCGGCGCCTTGGCGAGCTGCGTCGGCGCGGAGCTCGGCTCCGCGCTTGGTGCTGCGGCCGGCGTCGCCGCGACATTCGCCGTCTGCTTGAGCTTGGTGTTGTAGAGGAAGCCGGTGACGCCGATGGCGGCGATCGAGACGACTGCGACCACCAGCGGCCACATCCATACCGGCGCCGTGGCGAGCTTTGAGCCCGCCTTCTTCAGCTGCGGCTTGGTATAGCTGCCGTCCTCGCGCCGCATCGCCACCATGTAGGCATGCACCGGCGTCGGGATGTTCTTGACCTCCTGCGCGCCGATATCGGCGAACTGCACCGAGAGCTTGTTGGCGACCTGCTCATGCACTGCGCGCGAGACGCAGATGCCGCCGACCTCGGCGAGACCCTCCAGCCGCGCCGCGATGTTGACGCCGTCGCCGAGCAGATCGCCGTTGCGCTCGACCACGTCGCCGATGGTGATGCCGATGCGGAACGACATCTGCCGGCTCGGCGGATAGGCCATGTTGCGGGTCCGCAGGGATTCCTGAATGTCGATCGCGCAACGCACCGCATCGACCGCGCTCGGGAATTCCGCGAGCACGGCATCGCCCGCCGTATTGAAGATGCGCCCGCCGGCCCTCGCGATGAAATCGTCGACAACTTCGCGATAGGAGGCCAGACGCCGCAGCGTCTCCTCCTCGTCTTCCGCGACCAGTCTCGAGTAGCCGGCAATATCGGCCGCGAAAATCGCTGCGATCTTGCGTTTCATCCGCCACCGGCCCCCGGACCAAATTCGCACCGGCAGAATGCCGTTATCGGCGGCGGGGTGCAACAAAGTTTCAGCGCCCGCCACGGGTGTGACGAGCGCTGCACTTTGGTCAGGGAATGTCTTGCAGGAATTCTCGTTCGAGCCCCGGAGCGGTGCCCCGGGGCTTAGTGCATAGCCGTCGAGTTGAGCTGCTGCTGGATGCTCTTGAAGTGGTCGAGCCGCTCGATCGCCTGATCGAGCTCGCTGCCTTCGTGCTCCTTCAGCCCCTCTTCCATCTCCGAGACGGTCGCGGCGAACTGGGCGCGGTCGAGCTCGGCCAGCGATGTCGCGACGTCGGCGAGCACGGTCAGGCCCTTTTCGGAGACTTCGGCGAGACCGCCGAGCACGATGACCTTCTCATGGCGGCCAGCGGTGGTGATGGTGAGGATGCCCGGACGGATCGCGGCCACGACCGGCGCATGCCCTGCCAGCACGCCGAAATCACCCTCGACGCCGGGGATGTCGACCTGATCGACCTCGCCCGAGAAGGCGAGCTTTTCCGGAGAGACGAGATCGAAGTGGAAGGTGGCCATAACAAACCTGCGAATGGTGAGTAGCGAATGGCGATTGCTTGAAACAGGGAGCAGCTATTCGCCACTCCCTATTCGCTATTCGCCAGCTTAGGCGGCTTCCGCCGCCAGCTTCTTGCCCTTCTCGACGGCTTCTTCGATCGTGCCGACCATGTAGAAGGCGGCTTCGGGCAGGTGGTCGTACTTGCCTTCCACCAGGCCCTTGAAGCCCTTGATGGTGTCGGCGAGCTCGACGAACTTGCCCGGCGATCCCGTGAAGATTTCGGCGACGTGGAACGGCTGCGACATGAAGCGCTCGACCTTGCGGGCGCGCGCCACCGTCAGCTTGTCTTCTTCCGAAAGCTCGTCCATGCCGAGAATGGCGATGATGTCCTGGAGCGCCTTGTAGCGCTGCAGCACCTGCTGGACCTGACGGGCAACCGCGTAGTGCTCCTCGCCGACGACCAGCGGGGAGAGCATGCGCGAGGTCGAGTCCAGCGGGTCCACCGCCGGATAGATGCCCTTTTCGGCGATCGAGCGCGACAGCGTGGTGGTCGCGTCAAGATGCGCGAACGAGGTCGCGGGCGCCGGGTCGGTCAAGTCGTCGGCCGGAACGTAGATGGCCTGCACCGAGGTGATCGAACCCTTCTGCGTGGTGGTGATGCGCTCCTGCAGCGCGCCCATGTCGGTGGCGAGCGTCGGCTGATAACCCACCGCCGAAGGAATGCGGCCGAGCAGCGCCGACACTTCCGAGCCGGCCTGGGTGAAGCGGAAGATGTTGTCGACGAAGAACAGCACGTCCTGGCCCTTGTCGCGGAAGTCTTCCGCGATGGTGAGACCCGTGAGCGCGACGCGGGCGCGGGCGCCGGGCGGCTCGTTCATCTGGCCGAACACCAGCGCGCACTTCGACTTCACGCTCGGATCCGGATTCTTCGGATCGGCGTTGACCTTGGATTCGATGAACTCGTGGTAGAGGTCGTTGCCCTCGCGGGTACGCTCGCCGACGCCGGCGAACACGGAGTAACCGCCGTGCGCCTTCGCGACGTTGTTGATCAGCTCCTGGATCAGCACGGTCTTGCCGACGCCGGCGCCGCCGAACAGGCCGATCTTGCCGCCCTTCGCATAGGGAGCCAGGAGATCGACGACCTTGATGCCGGTGACCAGAATTTCAGCTTCGGTCGACTGGTCGGTGTAGCTCGGCGCGTCCTGATGGATGGGGCGCAGGCCTTCGGCGTTGACCGGGCCGGCTTCGTCGATCGGCTCGCCGATGACGTTGATGATGCGGCCGAGGGTGCCTTCGCCGACGGGAACGCGGATCGGCTGGCCGGTGTCGGTCACTTCCTGGCCGCGCACCAGACCTTCGGTCACGTCCATCGCGATCGTGCGGACGGTGGACTCACCGAGATGCTGCGCAACTTCCAGCACGAGGCGGATGTTGCCGTTCTTGGTTTCCAGCGAATTGAGAATGGCCGGGAGGTGGCCCTCGAACTGAACGTCGACGACGGCGCCCATGACCTGGGTGACGCGACCGACCGGGTTAGCTGCTGTAGCCATGAAGCTCTCCTTCGAAATTCTGTACTTGAACGACCGTCGTTGAATTCGTGCGTCAGACCGCCTCGGCGCCGGAGATGATCTCGATCAGCTCCTTGGTGATCTGGGCTTGACGGGTTCGGTTGTAGATCTGGGTTTGCTTGCGGATCATTTCGCCGGCGTTGCGGGTGGCGTTGTCCATCGAGCTCATCTGCGCGCCGTAGAACGAAGCGGTGTTCTCCAGCAGCGCGCGGAAGATCTGCACCGCGATGTTGCGTGGCAACAGGCCCGAAAGGAGTTCGTCCTCCTCCGGCTCATATTCGTAGGACGTCGTCGGCGCATTCGCCGCCTTTTCTTCCACGACCAGCGGGATGATCTGCTGCGCGGTCGGGATCTGGGCGATCACCGACTTGAACTGCGCGTAGAACAGCGTGCAGACGTCGAACTCGCCGTTCTCGAAACGGGCCAGCACCTTCCTGGCGATGTCCTCGGCGTTGACGAAACCGAGCTGACGAACGCTGCGCAGGTCGAGATGTTCGACGATCTGCTTGTCGAACTGGCGGCGGAGCTGCTCATAGCCCTTGCGGCCGACACAGAAGAATTTGACTTCCTTGCCCTGCGCCATCAGCGCCTGGGCACGATCGCGCGCGAGACGCACGATCGAGGAGTTGAAGGCGCCGGACAGGCCGCGCTCGCCGGTGCAGACCAGCAGCAGGTGAACCTGGTCCTTGCCGGTGCCGGCAAGCAGCGCCGGCGCGCCGGGCGAACCGGCGGCAGCGCTGGCTATGTTGGAGATCACCGCGCTCATCTTGTCGGCATAGGGGCGCGCAGCTTCGGCCGCCTGTTGGGCGCGGCGCAACCTGGACGCAGCGACCATCTGCATGGCCTTGGTGATCTTTTGCGTCGCCTTGGTGGAGGCGATGCGCACGCGCATGTCTTTAAGTGACGCCATTCTTCGTTCACCCCGGCGGTTCGATCTCTTGGATCAAGCCGCTAGCCTATCCCAGTCGTCATGCCCGGGCTCGTCCCGGGCATCCACGTGCCGTCTCACACGTCGCTAGACGTGGATGGCCGGGACTTCAATTGCGAAGACGCGCTTCGCGCTTTAGCCCGGCCGCGACGGTTCTTTCTTACGCGAAGCTCTTCGCAAAACCTTCGACAACCGACTTCAGCTTGGCAGCCACGTCGTCGGAGAGGTCGCGGGTGTCGCGGATCGAATTGAGGATCTCGACGTTCTTACCGCGCAGCAGCGACAGCAGGCCGTCCTCGAACGCGCGCACCTTGTTGACCGGGAGCGGATCGAGATAGCCGTTGGTGCCGGCCCAGATCACGCAGACCTGCTCTTCCATCTTCAGCGGCGCGAACTGCGGCTGCTTCAGGAGCTCGGTCAGGCGCGAGCCGCGGTTCAGCAGGCGCTGGGTCGAGGCGTCCAAGTCGGAGCCGAACTGCGCGAAAGCCGCCATTTCGCGGTACTGCGCCAGCTCGCCCTTGATCTTGCCGGCGACCTTCTTGGTGGCCTTGGTCTGCGCCGAGGAGCCGACGCGCGACACCGACAGACCGACGTTCACCGCGGGACGGATGCCCTGGAAGAACAGGTCGGTTTCCAGGAAGATCTGGCCGTCGGTGATCGAGATGACGTTGGTCGGAATGTAGGCCGACACGTCGTTGGCCTGGGTTTCGATGACCGGCAGTGCGGTCAGCGAGCCCGAGCCGTGATCCTTGCTGAGCTTGGCCGCGCGCTCGAGCAGACGGGAATGCAGATAGAACACGTCGCCCGGATAGGCTTCGCGGCCCGGCGGGCGGCGCAGCAGCAGCGACATCTGGCGGTAGGCGACGGCCTGCTTGGACAGATCGTCATAGATGATGACCGCGTGCATGCCGTTGTCGCGGAAGAACTCGCCCATGGTGCAGGCGGTGAACGGCGCGATGTACTGCATCGGCGCCGGATCCGACGCGGTGGCGGCGACGACGATCGAATATTCGAGCGCGCCCTGCTCTTCCAGCACCTTCACGAACTGGGCAACCGTCGAGCGCTTCTGGCCGACCGCGACGTAGACGCAGTACAGCTTGATGTTCTCGTCGGGCTGCGCGTTGAGCGGCTTCTGGTTCAGGATGGTGTCGAGCGCGATCGCGGTCTTGCCGGTCTGACGGTCGCCGATGATCAGTTCGCGCTGGCCGCGGCCGATCGGGATCAGGGCGTCGATCGCCTTGAGGCCGGTCGCCATCGGCTCGCTCACCGACTTGCGCGGAATGATGCCGGGCGCCTTGACGTCGACGCGCATGCGCTTGTCGGCCTGGATCGGGCCCTTGCCGTCGATCGGATTGCCGAGTGCGTCAACGACGCGGCCGAGCAGGCCCTTGCCGACCGGCGCGTCCACGATGGCGCGGGTGCGCTTGACGGTCTGGCCTTCCTTGATCTCACGGTCGCCGCCGAAGATCACGACGCCGACGTTGTCGGTTTCGAGGTTCAGCGCCATGCCGCGGGTGCCGTTCTCGAACTCGACCATTTCGCCGGCCTGGACGTTGTCCAGACCGTAGACGCGAGCGATACCGTCGCCGACGGACAGCACCTGTCCGACTTCGGAGACTTCAGCTTCCTGGCCGAAATTCTTGATCTGGTCCTTGAGGATCGCGGAAATTTCCGCGGCGCGGATGTCCATCAGCCTGCCTCTTTCATCGCGTGCTTGATCGAATTGAGTTTGGTGCGAAGCGAACTATCGATCATGCGGCTGCCGAGCTTGACGACGAGGCCACCGATGATCGAGGGATCGACATTCACGTTGAGCGCGACGTCCTTGCCGGTCACCGACTTCAGGGCAACCTTGAGGGCGTCGAGATTCTTGTCCGAAAGCGTTTCCGCCACGGTGACGTCGGCCGTCACCTCGCCCTTGAACCTGGCGACCAGGGCCCGGTAGGCGCGAATGACGTCAGTCACCACGAACAGGCGGCGATTGGCGGTCAGGACTTTCAGGAAATTGGCGGAGATGCCGGCGATGCCGGCCTTGGCCAGCACGGCCGACAGGGCCTTGGACTGGGCATCGGCTGCGAAAACCGGGCTGCGGACGAGGCGCCTCAGATCGGCGCTCTCGTTCAGCATGGCCTCGAATTTCTCGAGATCGGCTTTGACCTCGTCGACCACTTTCTGGTCGCGGGCCAGTTCAAACAAGGCCGTTGCATAACGGCCGGACACACCTGAAACGGACGTATCTTCTGCAGCCACAGACGCGCTCTTTTTGCTGTCAAACTCGCAAGGGAAAAACCGTCGCCACAAAGCGGCGCCAAGCGATCCAAGCCCTTGGAATTCAAGCGGGACTTCGATTTCCGGCCGACACGGGACGTGCCGGATCCGTTAAAATCGCGGCTTTGCTAACATAGCAGGCGCGCAGGTGCAACATGACGCCAAATTAAAGGCACGAGGTTCTGTCGCCAGTTCGTCGCACGCTGGATGCATCGATCACTACCCGATCCGACGACCGCTATCAGGGACTTGAGCAGGGACATGGTGACGAGGTGCCCGTCACGGAATTGTCGCGGGGGTTCTGCCGTGTCTCGCCTTGTTGGTTCCTGCTCTCAGCGCATAGCGGCCATGAACACGGATCGCTGAGGCGTGATTCCCGCCTCGCCGGCTCCACTCGCCGAATACTTACCCAATTCTAAATGCTCAAGGTGATGACTTCGTTTTTACAGTATTTCGAAGTATTAAGTGAATTAACAAATCGTTAAAGGCGAAGATTACGGAACATCCGCTGAATATCTCGTCGCGGTAACAAGATGTTTCATGACGACACAGAATGGATTTACTGCCCAATTCACGCCTCATTAGGAATCGAAACGCCAACCCGCTCACAAACTGATGGGGGCTCCACTAGCCACATATGTGGCAATACTAGCTTAGGGACCACTAAATGCTGTCTTTGAAGACGCTGGGCGTTGTGACCCGGCCGCGTACGGCGATCGCTTTCATTGCCGCAACTCTCCTCATCGGTGGAACTGCCACCGAGGCTTCCGCCAAATCCCGGCATCACCGGCATCATCATCACCGCCACCACGCTCAGACCGATACCAACGCGACCTCCGATTGGCGCAACGCCAATGCGTCGATGACGCCGACCTCGGGCACGGGCCACAGCTTCTCCGGCATGGCCTCCTTTTACGGCAACGAGTCCGGCAGCCGCACCGCCTCGGGCCAGCGCTTCAACCAGAACGCCCTGACCGCGGCGCACCGCTCGCTGCCGTTCGGCACCAAGCTGCGCGTCACCCACCGCGGCCAGAGCGTTGTCGTCACCATCAATGACCGCGGCCCGTTCATTCGCGGCCGGGTTCTCGACCTCTCCACGGGCGCTGCCCGCGCCATCGGCCTCACCGGCGCCGGCGTCGGCCGCGTCACCGCGGAAGTCGTCTCCTAAGGCGCAACAAAGCGTCTCATCGAGCGCGCGCAGTTTTCATCAGTTTGATGCGCGCATGAAACAAGCCCGCGGTCTTGGGGGACCGCGGGCTTTTTGTTGCCTGCGTCATTCCGGGGCGCGACGAAGTCGCGAGCCCGGAATCCATCGGGCGACAGAATTGGCGGATAAATGGATTCCGGGCTCGCGCTTCGCGCGCCCCGGAATGACGACTGAGGATGTGGCCGCGACGGACTCTTACAAAAAGCTCTGCGGGTCGACGTCCACCTCTAGCTTCTGATTGCCCGTCGGCTTCGGGCAGACGGCGAGCCAATTGCGCAAATAGTCCGACAGATCGAAACCGCGCGCCGATTTCACCAGGATGCGGAAGCGGTAGCGGCCCTTGATCACGGCGAGCGGCGCTTCCGCAGGTCCCAGCACCACCACGCGCTCGTCGCGCGGGGCGAGCGCGACGAGGCGGCGGCCGAGACCCTCGGCGCTCGGGCGGTCGCCGGCGGAGATGATCAGGCTGGCGAGCCGGCCGAACGGCGGATACAGCGTGCGTTCGCGCAGATCGATCTCGCTGTCGTAAAAGGCCTCGCGGTCGCAGGCGATCAGCGCCTTCATCACGGGATGATCGGGCTGGTGGGTCTGGAGATAGCCGACGCCGCGGCCCTGCTCGCGCCCGGCGCGGCCGATCACCTGGTTGAGCAATTGCCAGGTGCGTTCCGCCGCACGCGGATCGCCGTTGGAAAGACCAAGATCCGCATCGACCACGCCGACCAGATTGAGCCGCGGGAAATTGTGGCCCTTGGCCACGAGCTGCGTGCCGATGATGATGTCGACGCGGCCCTCCGCGATCTCGGCAAGCTCCGAGCGCATCGTCTCGATCGAGGTGATGAGATCGCTCGACAGCACCATGGTGCGCGCCTGCGGAAACAGCGCCGCCGCCTCCTCCTGCAGGCGCTCGACGCCCGGGCCGACCGCGACCAGCGATTCCTCGGCCGAGCAATTCGGGCAGAGATGCGGACGCGGCATCGAGAAGCCGCAATGATGGCAGACCAGGCGCTGACGGAAACGGTGATCGACCAGCCAGGCATCGCAGATGGTGCAGGCGAAGCGATGGCCGCAGCCGCGGCACAGGGTCAGCGGCGCATAGCCGCGGCGATTGAGGAACAGCAGCGCCTGCTCGCGTTTCTCGATCGCTTTTCTGATCTCCCCGGCGAGCCGCGGCGAGATGAAGCGGCCGCGCGCCGGCGGCTCGCGGCGCATGTCGATGGCCTCGATATGCGGCATGTGCTGGCCACCGAAGCGCGAGGGCAGCGCGATGCGCTGATAGCGGTTCTTGCGCGCATTGACCTCGGACTCGACCGACGGCGTCGCCGAGGCCAGCACGACCGGGATCTTGGCGATATGCGCGCGCACCACCGCCATGTCGCGGGCGTGATAATGCACGCCCTCGTCCTGCTTGTAGGCCTGGTCGTGCTCCTCATCGACGACGATCAGCCCGAGATTGGCGTAGGGGAGAAACAGCGCCGAGCGTGCGCCGACCACGACCGGCGCGCTCCCTCCCGAGATCGCCGCCCAGTTCCGCGCGCGCGTGCGCGGCGTCAGCTCGGAATGCCATTCGATCGGCCGTACGCCGAAACGTTGCGCGAAGCGATCGAGGAACTGGCCGGTGAGCGCGATCTCCGGCATCAGGATCAGCGATTGCCTGCCGCGGCGGATGGCTTCCGCGATCGCCTCGAAATAGACCTCGGTCTTGCCGGAGCCGGTGACGCCGTCGAGCAATGCGACATGGAAGGTGCCGTTGGCGGCGAGCGCGTGCATCGTGTCGACCGCGGCGCGCTGCAGCGGGGTAAAGTCCGGCCGGCCGAAATCCGGATCGGGCACCGGCGGCGGCGGAGGCGGCGGCATCGGCTCGACCGTGAGCGTGCCCTCGTCGACGAGCCCGTCGATCACGCCTGAGGAGACGCCGGCTTCCTTGGCGGCTTCGGACTTGCCGTGGAGCAGCCGGTCCGACAGCACCTCGATCACGCGCTGGCGCGCCGGCGTCAGTCTTTTCGGCGGGTCGCCGACCAGGCGCACGCCGGGGCGCACCCGCTCGGGGCCGAGATTCTCGCCCATCCGCAGGCACATGCGCAGCACCATGCCGCGCGGGCTCAGCGTGTAATTGGCGACCCAGTCGACCACGGACCGCAGCTCGGGCTTGAGCGGCGGGATATCGAGCTTCTCGTTGACCTCCTTGAGACGGTTGTGCAGGCGCGGATCGGGATTGGCGTTCTCTCCCCAGACCACGGCCAGCACCTCGCGCGGCCCGAGCGGCACGGCGACGAGATCGCCCGCCTTCAGCTCCATCCCGCGCGGCACCTTGTAGGAATAGGTCTGGTCGAGCGCGACCGGCACCAGCACGTCGACCATGCCGGTCGCGTTGGTGGGGGCGGTGGTGCTGCGCGAGGTGTGATCCATGAACGAAGAATCGGAACCGGGGGCCTCAAGGCTAGCGCCCTGAGGCGGCCTTAGCGAACGATAAACGGGTGTGATGCGATATACTGGGTGGAATCACCACGTCCAGTGCGCATGAGCAAAGCCGTCGCCCCACAAATCGAGCTCGCCAGCGCCGATCCCTCGATCGCGCAGGAGATGACGCGCTGGCTGTCGCATCTCGGCGCCGAGCGGCGGTTGTCGCCGAAGACGCTGGAAGCCTATGGCCGCGACTTGCGGCAGTGCCTGGATTTCCTCTGCAGCCACTGGGGGGAACGCGTGACGCTTGAGCGCTTCGCCGCGCTGGAAGCCACCGACGTCCGCGCCTTCATGGCAATGCGCCGCGCCGACGACATTGCCGGCCGCAGCTTGATGCGCGCGCTGGCGGGCCTGCGCTCCTTCGGCCGCTTCCTCGAGCGCGAGGGCAAGGGCAAGGTCGGCGCACTCTCGGCGATCCGCGCGCCGAAGGTGGCCAAGACCTTGCCGAAGCCGCTGCCGATGGCATCGGCCAAGCGCCTTGCCGATGCCGACGAGCGGGCCGGCGAGGATCGCGAGACCTGGATTTTGGCGCGCGACGCTGCCGTGATGGCGTTGCTCTACGGCTCCGGCCTGCGCATCTCCGAAGCGCTCGGGCTGAAGCGCCGCGAGGTGCCGCGTCCCGGCGAGGGCGACGTGCTGATCGTGACCGGCAAAGGCAACAAGACCCGCATGGTGCCGGTGCTGCAGAACGTGCTCGAGCTCGTGCAGGAATACGTCGCGATGTGCCCGTATCCGTTGCCCGCCGAGGGCCCCATCTTCGTCGGCGCGCGCGGCGGGCCCTTGAGCCCACGCATCATCCAGCTCGCGATGGAGCGGCTGCGCGGCGCACTCGGCCTGCCCGACAGCGCGACGCCGCACGCGCTCCGGCATTCCTTCGCCACGCATCTGTTGTCACGCGGCGGGGACTTACGCGCCATCCAGGAATTGCTCGGCCATTCCTCGCTCTCGACCACGCAGATCTATACCGGAATCGATTCCGAGCGCCTGCTGGAAGTCTATGCCAGCGCGCATCCAAGGCGCTGAACGCCACTGATTCCTGACATGAAGCTGTCACAGCGAGCGTGCCTCTTGCGCTCGCCGCGCGGTTCGGTCAATCGTTGCGGAACCGAGGCAGGAGAGACTGATGAGCGCACATGAAAGCATGGAGCATGCCGAGCACGCCGAACACGCGTCCGGCTCGAACAAGAAGATCGCGCTCCTGATCGCCGTGCTGGCGCTGTTCCTGGCGATCTCGGAGACGCTCGGCAAGGGCGCCCAGACCGAATCCATCAGCAAGAACGTCGAGGGCGCCAATCTCTGGGCGTTCTTCCAGGCCAAGAGCATCCGCCGTACCGTGGTGGTGACCGCGGCCGAGCAGGGCAAGCTGACGCTGGCCGGCACCACCGACGACGCCATGAAGGCGACGGTGCAGAAGCAGATCGACGACTGGACCAAGACCGCGCAGCGCTACCGCTCCGAGCCCGAGACCGGCGAAGGCACCGAGCAGCTCGCCGAGAAGGCCAAGCATGCCGAGCACGAGCGCGACGAGGCGACCGCGAAATACCATCACTTCGAGCTGGCCTCGGCCGCCTTCCAGATCGGCATCGTGCTGGCCTCGGCCACCATCATCACCGGCATGTTCGCGCTGGCCTATGTCGCCGGCATCCTGACGCTCGGCGGCCTGCTCATGACCGCGCTCGGCCTGTGGTGGCCGCATCTGGTGCATTTGCATTAGTTGGCGCAGGCGGCCGCGCTACGAACTCCGTCATCCTGAGGTGCGAGGCGCGCGAGGCACAGCATCGCGCGGGGAGCCTCGAAGGATGAACGGCCACCGCTATGGCTGCATGGAAACATTCGGGCCGTCGCCCTTCGAGGGCCGCTGAAGAAGCGGCCGCCTCAGGGTGACGGTCAGAGATCACCGCGCCTGGTGCACGCTCTTCCTGAAACGCTGGATCACACGCAGCGTGCGTGACGACCAGCCCTCGCCGTTGCCGGCGATCAGCTCGCGGATACGGCGCTTGATCGGGTCGACCAGCTCGGCGGCCTTGGCGCGGACCTTCATCACCAGATCGTAGATCCGCTCGAACCAGTGCATCTCCAAAAGCTTGTCGCGCGTCACGTCGAACACGAAGGCGGTGACGCCGACGCCGAGCAGCTTCGCGAAAACGATCGTGAAGACCGCACTGGTCCAGTATTCATGCGTGAGCAGCCACAGGCCGACCAGCTTGAGCGGAAACAGCGGGACGATGGGGACCGCGAACACGATCAGCGTCATGGCCGGCGACAGCGCATCGACGCGCTCCGTCAGCCATTGCTTGAAACGTGCGAGCGGGACGGCTGCGACAACCCGCGCAACGATCGGCTCGAGATGGTCCCACAGCCAGGCTTCGATCAGGAAGACGATCGCAAGCAGGACCCAGACCGGTTGAAGAAGGCGGCGCAGCATGTGTTTCCCGCCCGATTCGGCGCTGGGCGCTTGGCTACATATGGATGGCCCGCTTGCCGACTGCAAGCGCGGCTTCCTTGATGGCCTCCGAGCGGGTTGGATGCGCGTGGCAGGTGCGCGCGAGATCCTCCGCACTGCCGCCAAACTCCATGAGAACACAGGCCTCATGGATCATTTCGCCGGCTTCGCGGCCGATAATGTGCACGCCGAGCACGCGATCGGTCTTCGCATCTGCGAGAATCTTCACAAAGCCGTCAGTGGTCTGGTTGACCTTGGAGCGGCCGTTGGCGGTAAAGGGAAATTTCCCGACGGTATAAGCCACGCCCGCCTGCTTCAGTTCCTCCTCGGTCTTGCCGACGGAGGACACTTCCGGCGTGGTATACACGACGCCTGGGATCACATCGTAATTCACGTGGCCGGCCTGGCCGGCGATGATCTCGGCCACCGCCACGCCTTCATCCTCGGCCTTGTGCGCGAGCATCGGGCCTGCGACGACGTCGCCGATGGCATAGACGCCCTTCAGGCTGGTGGCGAAGTGCGGATCGATCTGCACGCGGCCACGATTGTCCAGCGCGACGCCGGCCTCCTTCAGGCCGAGCGCGTCGGTGTAGGGCACGCGGCCGATACAGACCAGAACGACGTCGGCTTCCAGCGTCTCGGCGGCGCCGCCGGCGGCGGGCTCGATGGTCGCCTTCAGCGTCTTGCCTGAGCTGTCGACCGCGGTGACCTTGGCGCCGAGCTTGAACGCAAAGCCCTGCTTTTCCAGGATGCGCTGGAATTGCTTGGCGATCTCGCCGTCCATGCCGGGCAGGATGCGATCCAGGAATTCGACGACGACGACTTCGGCGCCGAGACGGTGCCAGACCGAGCCGAGCTCGAGGCCGATCACGCCGGCGCCGACGATCAAGAGCTTGCCGGGCACCTTGTCGAGCGACAGCGCGCCGGTCGAGGACACGATGCGCTTCTCGTCGATCTCGATGCCCTTGAGGCGCGCGATGTCCGAACCGGTCGCGATCACGATGCTCTTCGTTTCGATCGTCTGCGACTTGCCGTCGGCGGAGACCGCGACCTTGCCGGTCCCCAAGATCTTGCCGGTGCCCTTGAGCACGTCGATCTTGTTCTTCTTCATCAGGAACTCGACGCCCTTGACGTTGCCGTCGATGCCCTGCTGCTTGAAGTTCATCATCGCGGGAAGATCGAGCTTCGGCGAGGAGACCGACACGCCCATCTTGGCGAAGGAGTGCCCGGCTTCCTCGAACATCTCGGACGCGTGCAGCAGCGCCTTCGACGGCATGCAGCCGACATTGAGGCAGGTGCCGCCGAGGGTTGCGTTCTTTTCGACCACGGCGACTTTCATGCCGAGCTGGGCTGCGCGCACCGCGCAGACATAACCGCCCGGTCCGGTGCCGATGACGACGAGATCGTAGGTAGCCATGAGAGAAAGTCCCGTAAGGTTAGGCGTGATGAGGATGTGTCAGCGTCCGCCGGTGCGTCAGCGTCCGCCGGACACATCGAGAATGGCTGAGGTGACATAGGAGGCCTCGTCCGACATCAGCCAGACGATGGCATTGGCGATTTCATCCGATGTGCCGACGCGCTTCATCGGCACCAGATGGGCCAGACGATGGGCGCGATCGGGCTCGCCGCCGGCGGCGTGGATTTCGGTGTCGATCAGGCCGGGGCGGATCGCGGCGACGCGGATGCCTTCGGCTGCGACTTCATGGCCAAGACCGATGGTGAAGGAATCCACCGCGCCCTTGGACGCGGCGTAATCGACATAGGTGTTGGGCGAGCCGAGCTTGGCGGCGACCGACGACAGATTGACGATGACGCCGCCGTTGCCGCCGTGCTTGGTCGACATCCGCTTCACCGCTTCGCGCGCGCAGAGGATCGACCCGGTGACGTTGACCGCCATGACGCGCTGGATGCGCTCGGCCGACATCTCGTCGACCCGCACGCCGCTCTGGCCGACGATGCCGCCATTGTTGACGAGCGCCCCTAACGTGCCGAACTTGTCGGCCGCCTTGAACAGCGCGAGGATGTCGCTTTCCTCGGCCACATCGCATTTCACCGCGATCGCCTTGCCATTGCTGGCCTCGATCAGCGCGACCACCTCGTCGGCGGCCTTCTTGTTGCTGGCGTAACCGACCACGACACGAAAGCCGCGCGCGGCCGCCGCAATCGCAGTCGCCCGCCCGATGCCGCGGCTGCCGCCGGTGATGACAACGACTTTATCCGTCACGCGCGCCTCCATGGTTCGACACGCGCCGTCGCGAATGGCGACGGCGCTCGCAGAGCATCAGGGATCAGAGATCGAGCACCAGGCGCGCCGGATCTTCCAGGCTCTCCTTGACGCGAACCAGGAAGGTGACGGCTTCCTTGCCGTCGATCACGCGGTGATCATAGGACAGTGCCAGATACATCATCGGGCGGACCTCGATCTTGCCGCCGACGACCATCGGCCGCTCCTGGATCTTGTGCATGCCGAGGATGCCGGACTGCGGCGCGTTCAGGATCGGGGTCGACATCAGCGAGCCGTAGATGCCGCCATTGGTGATGGTGAAGGTGCCGCCCTGCATCTCGTCGATCTTGAGCTGACCGTCACGGGCGCGGCGGCCGAAATCGGCGATGCCCTTCTCGATGTCAGCGATCGACTTGTGGTCGCAGTCGCGCACCACGGGCACGACGAGGCCCTTGTCGGTGCCGACGGCGACGCCGATGTGGTAGTAGTTCTTGTAGATCAAATCGGTGCCGTCGATCTCGGCGTTGACGGCCGGGATGTCCTTCAGCGCCTGCACGACGGCCTTGGTGAAGAAGCCCATGAAGCCGAGCTTGGAGCCGTGCTTCTTCTCGAACGCATCCTTGTAGTGGGCGCGCAGCGCCATCACGTTGGTCATGTCGACCTCGTTGAAGGTCGTCAGCATGGCCGCGGTGTTCTGCACGTCCTTGAGGCGGCGCGCGATGGTCTGGCGCAGCCGGGTCATCTTGACGCGCTCTTCGCGGGCGGCATCGTCGGCCGGTGACGGGCTGCGCATCTGCACGGCGGCGGCGGGCTGGTTGACCGGGGTCGGCGCGGAGGCCGCACGCTCGATCGCGGCGAGCATGTCGCCCTTGGTGACGCGGCCGTCCTTGCCGGAGCCCGGAACGGTGGAGGCATCGACGCCGGTCTCAGCCGAGAGCTTGCGCACGGACGGGGCGAGCGGTGCGTCGGCCGGCGGCGCCTTCGCGGCCGGGGCCGGGGCGGAAGCAGCAGCGGCGGCAGGAGCGGCAGCGGCGGGCTTGGCGGGAGCAGCGGCGGGCTTGGCAGCGCCTGCGGCGCCTTCCGTGATCTGGCCGAGCAGCGCGCCGACCGCGACGGTGGCGCCATCGGCGGCGATGATCTCGCTCAGCGTGCCGGCGGAGGGCGCCGGGACCTCGATGGTGACCTTGTCGGTCTCGAGCTCCACCAAGGGCTCGTCGACGGCGACGGGGTCGCCGGCCTTCTTGAACCAGCGGCCGATGGTGGCCTCGGTGACGGATTCGCCGAGCGTCGGCACACGAATTTCAGTCATGGTCTTTTCCTTAAGGGATCGCCGGTGCGGTCATAAGTCGGTCGTCAATGGCCCGCGAAAAGCAAGCCATCCAGCGAGCCGGGACGTTCGCAGTCGCGACCTACTGGATGCCCCGCTCTTCCGAGCGGGGCATGACGCAGTTAAAAAAGTTCAGCTCAGTGCTTCGTCCAGGAACGCCTTCAACTGCGCCTGATGCTTGGACATCAGACCAGTGGCGGTCGCGGCGGAAGCGGCGCGGCCGACATAACGCGGACGCCGGCTCACGCCGTTCACCTGGTTCAGCACCCATTCCAGATAGGGCTCGATGAAGTGCCAGGCACCCATGTTGCGGGGCTCTTCCTGGCACCACACCACTTCGGCCTTCTTGAAGCGCGACAGCTCGGCCACCAGCGCCTTCAGCGGCACCGGATAGAGCTGCTCGACGCGCATCAGATAGATGTCGTCGATGCCGCGCTTCTCGCGCTCCTCGTAGAGGTCGTAATAGACCTTGCCGGAGCACAGCACGATGCGGCGGACCTTCTCGTCCGGAACGAGCTTGACGGCTTCGTTCGGCAGCATCTGGGCGTCATCATAGAGGATGCGGTGGAAGGTCGTGTCCTTCGCAAGTTCCTCGATGCGCGACACTGCCCGCTTGTGACGCAGCAGCGACTTGGGCGTCATCACGATCAGCGGCTTGCGGATTTCGCGATGAAGCTGGCGCCGCAGCACGTGGAAGTAGTTCGCCGGCGTGGTCGGGTAGACCACCTGCATGTTGTCTTCGGCACACATCTGCAGGTAGCGCTCGAGGCGCGCCGAGGAGTGCTCCGGTCCCTGCCCCTCATAGCCGTGCGGCAGGAGGCAGACGAGGCCGGACATGCGCAGCCATTTGCGCTCGCCCGAGGAGATGAACTGGTCGAACACGACCTGCGCGCCGTTGGCGAAGTCGCCGAACTGGGCTTCCCAGAGCGTCAGCGTGTTCGGCTCGGCGAGCGAGTAGCCGTATTCGAAGCCGAGCACGGCTTCCTCCGACAGCAGCGAGTTGATGACCTCGTAATGGCCCTGCTCGTTGCCGAGATGGTTGAACGGCGTGTAGCGGCTCTCGTCCTCCTGGTCGATCAGGACCGAGTGGCGCTGCGAGAAGGTGCCGCGCTCGGAATCCTGTCCGGACAGGCGGACGTGATGGTTTTCCTGCAGCAGCGTGCAGAACGCCAGCGCCTCGCCGGTCGCCCAGTCGATGCCCGCGTTGCCGTCGATCGCCTTGGCGCGGTTTTCCAGGAAGCGCTGGATGGTGCGGTGGACGCGGAAGCCGTCAGGCACCTTGGTGATCTTGCGGCCAATGTCCTTCAGAACAGGCAAATCGACGCCGGTGACGCCGCGGCGGGCGTCCTCTTCCTGGTCGGCGATCTTGAAGCCCGCCCACTTGCCGTCGAGCCAGTCGGCCTTGTTCGGCTTGTAGGAGGTGCCGGCCTCGAACTCGGCATCAAGCCGGGCGCGCCAGTCGGCCTTGGCCTTGTCGACCTCGCCCTGGGTCATCACGCCTTCGCCGATCAGGCGGCGAGCGTAGAGCTCGAGCGTCGAGGGATGCGCGGCGATGCGCTTGTACATCACCGGCTGGGTGAAGGCCGGCTCGTCGCCCTCGTTGTGGCCATGCCTGCGGTAGCAGAACATGTCGATGACGACGGGCTTGTGGAATTTCTGCCGGAACTCGGTCGCGACCTTGGCCGCGAACACGACGGCTTCCGGATCGTCGCCGTTCACGTGGAAGATCGGCGCGTCGATCATCTTCGCCACATCCGACGGATAGGGCGAGGAGCGCGAGTAACGCGGATAGGTGGTGAAGCCGATCTGGTTGTTGACGATGAAGTGCACGGAGCCGCCGGTGCGGTAGCCCTTCAGGTCGGACAGACCGAAGCATTCGGCGACCACGCCCTGGCCGGCGAACGCGGCGTCGCCGTGCATCAGCAGCGGCATGACGGAGATGCGCATGTCCGGCGGATCGCCGTGCTGGTCCTGCTTCGCACGCACCTTGCCGAGCACGACGGGATCGACGATCTCGAGATGCGAGGGATTGGCGGTCAGCGACAGATGGATGCGGTTGCCGTCGAACTCGCGGTCCGAGGATGCGCCGAGGTGATATTTGACGTCGCCCGAGCCTTCGACCGCGTCGGGGTTGGCCGAGCCGCCCTTGAACTCGTGGAACAGGGCGCGGTGCGCCTTGCCCATCACCTGCGTCAGCACGTTGAGGCGGCCGCGATGCGGCATGCCCAGCACGATCTCCTTCACGCCGAGATTGCCACCGCGCTTGATGATCTGCTCGAGCGCCGGGATCAGCGATTCAGCGCCGTCGAGACCGAAGCGCTTGGTGCCGGTGAACTTGGTGTCGCAGAACTTTTCAAAACCTTCGGCTTCGACCAGCTTGGTCAGGATGGCTCTGCGGCCTTCGCGGGTGAACGAGATCTCCTTGTCCGGACCCTCGATGCGCTCCTGGATCCAGGCCTTCTGCGCGGCGTTGCTGATGTGCATGAATTCGACGCCGAGCGTCTGGCAATAGGTGCGCTCGCAGATCGCGGTGATCTCGCGCAGCGTGCCGTATTCGAGACCGAGCACGTGATCGAGGAAGATCTTGCGGTCGAAATCGGCTTCGCTGAAGCCGTAGGTGCGCGGATCGAGCTCTTCGCGGTTGCGCGGAGCTTCGATGCCGAGCGGATCGAGCTTGGCGTGGAAGTGACCGCGCATGCGGTAGGAGCGGATCAGCATCAGGGCGCGGACGGAATCGCGCGTCGCCTGGAGCAGGTCGGCGGAGGAGAGGCCGGCGCCTTTGTCGCCTCCCTTTGCCTGCGCCTTGGCGGCGATCTTGGCACCGACCGCCTTCTCGACTTCGGCCCAGTTGCCGTCGAGGGCGGAGGTGAGATCGTCCTGCGGGGTCAGCGGCCAGTTGGCGCGCTCCCAGGATGGGCCCGCGGCGTTCTTCCGGACGTCGGCGGGCTGGTCGTTCAGGCTCTTGAAGAACTCCTGCCACTCGGCGTCGACCGAGGACGGGTCCTTCTCGTAGCGGGCGTAGATTTCGTCGATGTAGGTGGCGTTGGTGCCCTGCAAAAAGGAGGACAAGGCAAAGGCTGCGTTCGCGTCCTGGCGAGACATACTTGAGTTCCTGGCGATTTCGGTTCGCGCATAACAAACGGCGCTGGCACCGAGCTCCCCGGCAGAGGCTCGGCGCGACAGGCACCCTTTACCCTATTTGCTGCGAAACTTCGCCCGGAAAAGTACGAAGAAGTGAATTAGCCTTTCAACTTTTCGGCAAGCGTATGGCCGAGGCGGGCGGGCGACGGAGACACTGTAATCCCAGCCGATTTCATCGCTTCGGTCTTGGAACCGGCGTCGCCCTTGCCGCCCGAGATGATCGCACCGGCATGGCCCATGCGGCGGCCGGGAGGGGCGGTGACACCGGCGATGAAGCCGACCATCGGCTTCTTGCGGCCGCGCTTGGCCTCGTCCTTGAGGAACTGGGCGGCGTCCTCCTCGGCGGAACCGCCGATCTCGCCGATCATGATGATCGACTCGGTCTTGGGGTCGGCGAGCAGCATTTCCAGGACGTCGATGAACTCGGTTCCCTTGACCGGGTCGCCGCCGATGCCGACCGCAGTGGTCTGGCCGAGACCCTCCTGGGAGGTCTGGAACACGGCTTCATAGGTCAGCGTGCCCGAGCGGGAGACGATGCCGACCGAGCCGGTCTTAAAGATGTTGGCGGGCATGATGCCGATCTTGCACTCGCCGGCGGTCATGACGCCCGGGCAGTTCGGCCCGATCAGGCGCGACTTGGAAGCCGCGAGCGAGCGCTTCACGCGCACCATGTCGATGACAGGAATGCCCTCGGTGATGCAGACGATCAGCGGGATCTCGGCGTCGATGGCTTCGCAGATCGCGTCGGCCGCACCCGGCGGCGGCACGTAGATCACCGATGCATCGGCGCCGGTCTTCTCACGCGCATCGCGCACGGTGTCGAACACCGGCAGGCCCAGATGCGTCGCGCCGCCTTTGCCCGGCGAGGTGCCGCCGACCATCTTGGTGCCATAGGCAATCGCGGCTTCCGAGTGGAAGGTGCCGTTCTTGCCGGTGAAGCCCTGGCAGATGACCTTGGTGTTCTTGTCGATCAGGATGGACATGAGGTCTGCTTTCGCGAAACTAACAGAGTGAGAGGGTCAGTGGATGCGGCGGTAGACGCCGGTGAGCACGTCGGCCCAGCCTTCCGCGTCCGGCGAGAACTGGATCTTCAACGAGTAGGAATCCTCATTGATGATTTCGTAGACGTGGCGCGCATTGCCGCGGAGCGAGCCGCGCACCAGCGTCAGGGTCTTGCCGACCCACCCGCCGGAAGCGGGCGAAGGCGGCGTATAGCCGAGCGAGTCGTACCAGAACAATTTGTAGGTCCGGTCGTCGCGGTCATAGGTGAAAATGCCGTGGGTGGCGAAGATCTGCTGGCCGTCCCGCTTCTGGACACTGTCCTGGATCAGATAAAATCCATTCAGGTCCATGCGCGCGACGACGTGCGAAGTTGCCAGCCCGCCCGCCGTCCAGCGCGACGGGAAGACCACCTCTTCGCCATCCCATTCGCCGGCGAACGCGGCGAGGCGCGCGTGCTCGGGAAGCGGAGATGATGCGGCGAGATGGTCCTGGGCCATGGCCTTAGCCTCCCTTGACGGCCTTCACGATCTTCTGCGCGGCGTCGTCGAGATTGTCGGCCGGCACCACGTTCAGGCCGGATTCCCGGATGATCTTCTTGCCGAGCTCGACATTGGTGCCTTCGAGGCGGACCACCAGCGGCACGCTGAGGCCGACTTCACGAACCGCAGCCGTAACGCCCTCGGCGATCACGTCGCACTTCATGATGCCGCCGAAGATGTTGACCAGGATGCCCTTCACGTTGGGATCGGCGGTGATGATCTTGAACGCGGCCGCGACCTTCTCCTTGCTGGCGCTGCCGCCGACGTCGAGGAAGTTGGCCGGCGCCATGCCGTAGAGCTTGATGATGTCCATCGTCGCCATGGCGAGACCGGCGCCGTTCACCATGCAGCCGATGTTGCCGTCGAGGGTGACGTAGTTGAGGTCGTACTTGGACGCCTCGATTTCCTTGGCGTCTTCCTCGGTCTCGTCGCGCAGCGCGAGCACTTCGGGGTGACGGAACAGCGCGTTGTCGTCGAACGACACCTTGGCGTCGAGCACGCGGAGCTGGCCCTGCTTGGTCACCACCAGCGGGTTGATCTCCAGCATCGACATGTCCTTGGCGACGAAGGCCGCGTAGAGCTGCGCGGTGAGCTTCTCGGCCTGCTTGGCGAGATCACCGGAGAGCTTCAGCGCGTTCGCAACCGTGCGGCCGTGATGGCCCATGATGCCGGTGGCGGGATCGACCGAGAAGGTCACGATCTTCTCGGGGCTGTTGTGCGCGACGTCCTCGATGTTGACGCCGCCTTCGGTCGAGACGACGAAGGAGACGCGCGAGGTCTCGCGGTCGACCAGGATCGAGAGGTAGAATTCCTTGTCGATGTCGGAGCCGTCCTCGATGTAGAGGCGGTTGACCTGCTTGCCGGCGGCGCCGGTCTGGATCGTCACCAGCGTGGCGCCGAGCATCTGCTTGGCGAACTCGGTGACCTCTGCGGCCGACTTGGCGATGCGGACGCCGCCCTTGTCGCCGGCGGAGGCTTCCTTGAACTTGCCCTTGCCGCGGCCGCCGGCGTGGATCTGGCTCTTCACCACATAGACCGGACCTGGCAGCGCCTTCGCGGCAGCTTCGGCGTCGGCGGCTTTAAGGACCGGCACGCCCTTGGAGATCGGCACGCCGAACTCACCCAGCAGCGCTTTGGCCTGATATTCATGGATATTCATATGGTCGCTCCCTGAACCCGCGGGCGGTGACCTCTAGGGCCCACCTCAGTCTTGTGGCTGGCATACCATATACCACAGGAACTGCAACCGGGATTCTTTGACATCGATCTTTGGACTGCCGACCCGGGGCCTGTCCCGACAACCGGGCCCCGGAAATGAAACCGCCGAAGACCGGTTTTCGGGCTTCGGCGGGAAGTGCTTGACCCTTAGCGGCCGAGAAGATCGGGGGCGATCTTCTTGCAGGCGTCGACCAGACCCTGCACCGCGCCGACCGACTTGTCGAAGGCCTCGCGGTCCTTGCCGGCGAGTTCGATCTCGACGACGCGCTCGACGCCCTTGGAGCCGATCACGACGGGCACGCCGACATACATGTCCTTCACGCCGTATTCGCCGTTCAGGTACGCGGCCGAGGGCAGCACGCGCTTCTTGTCCCGCAGATAGCTCTCGGCCATCGCGATCGCCGAGGCGGCCGGCGCATAGAAGGCCGAGCCGGTCTTGAGCAGATTGACGATCTCGGCGCCGCCGTTGCGGGTGCGGTCGACGATCTCGTCGAGGCGCGCCTGCGAGGTCCAGCCCATCTTGACGAGGTCCGGCAGCGGAATGCCGGCGACGGTGGAATACTTCACCAGCGGCACCATGGTGTCGCCATGGCCGCCGAGCACGAAGGCGGTGACGTCCTCGACCGAGACGTTGAACTCGTCGGCCAGGAAGTAGCGGAAGCGCGCCGAATCCAGCACGCCGGCCATGCCGACGACCTTCTTGTGCGGCAGGCCCGAAGCCTTCTGCAGCGCCCAGACCATCGCGTCGAGCGGATTGGTGATGCAGATGACGAAGGCGTCGGGGGCGTACTTCTTGATGCCGGCGCCGACCTGCTCCATGACCTTGAGGTTGATGGAGAGAAGATCGTCGCGGCTCATGCCGGGCTTGCGCGGCACGCCGGCGGTGACGATGCAGACCTTGGCGTTGTCGAGCGCTTCATAGGAGTTCGCGCCGGTGTAGTGGGCATCGAAGCCGTCGACGGGCGAGGACTGCGCGATGTCGAGCGCCTTGCCCTGCGGCACGCCTTCGGCGATGTCGAACATCACCACGTCGCCCAGCTCTTTCAGGCCGATGAGATGAGCCAGCGTTCCGCCGATCTGACCGGAGCCAATCAAAGCAATCTTGTCGCGCGCCATGTGAGCCTGTCCTTTAGACACGTAAGGTGGGGAAAACTGAGAGGGTGGTTATCCCTTTCGCCTCCCCCGTTCAAGTCGCCGGATGCCCAATTGTCGGGCTTGGCGCGATAGCAGCCATAACCGGTCCGTCATTCCGGGATGCGCCGACAGGCGCAGGCCCGGAATCCATCGGGCGGCAGAGCTTTGTGGCGCGATGGATTCCGGGCTCGCGACCTTCGTCGCGCCCCGGAATGACAGCGGTACCTTCGACAGGAATAGGACTTAAGTCTCCACCAGCCCCTTGGTGGAGCCGCTTGCGGTGGAATCCTTGCGGCCGTGAGCCAGCGCCAGATAGGATTCCGAGCTCATCTCGATCAGGCGCGACGCCGTCCGCTTGAACTCCATGGCCTCAACGCCCTCGTGGGCAAGGTAGAGCGAGATCGGGTTGGCGTCGCCCGAGGCCATCAGCTTCACGGCATTGTCATAGAGCGCGTCGATCAGCGTGATGAAGCGCTTGGCGGCGTTGCGCTGGGACTGGTCCATCACTGGAATATGGTCGACCAGGATGGTGTGATAGTCGTGCGCCAGCCTGAGGTAGTCCGATGCCCCCAGCGGCTTCTCGCAGAGATCGGCAAACGAGAACCGCGCCACGCCGTGGGCCGAGCATGGCACGTGCAGGATGCGGCCCTTGATCGAAATGTCGCGCGAGCGGCATTTGGCGCCGCCCGACATCCGCGACCAGGCGCGGTCGAGCGCCGCGTCCGCATCAGCGTCCGCCGGCGTCAGCCACATCGGCACGCCCTGAAGTTTTTCCAACCGGAAATCGGTGCGCGCATCGAGCCGCGCGACGTCCATGTGGTCGGTGATCTGCTTGATGAAGGGCAGGAACAGCGAGCGGTTCAGACCGCCCTTGTAGAGATCGTCAGGTGCGACGTTGGAGGTCGCGACCACGACGGTGCCGAGCTCGAACAACTTCGCGAACAGGCGTCCGAGGATCATCGCATCCGCGATGTCGGTGACGTGGAATTCGTCGAAGCAGAGCAGCCAGCTCTCCTCGAAGATCGCGTTCGCGGTCAGCGCGATGACGTCGCCGTCGGCGATCTCGCCGCGCGCGATGCTCTGGCGATAGTCGTAGATGCGCTCATGCACGTCCGCCATGAATTCGTGGAAATGCGCCCGTCGCTTGTGCTCGACCGAGGCATGCTGGAAGAACAGATCCATCAGCATGGTCTTGCCGCGGCCAACCTCGCCATGGATGTAGAGCCCGCGCGGCGCCTCATCCTTGTCACTGCTGAACAGGCGAGCGAGCAGGCCCTGCTTGCGCGCGGGCTTGTAAGCCGCGAGCCGCTGGTCGAGCGCCGCATAGGCCTCGGCGACCTCGGCCTGCGCGGCATCGGGCTCGATCGCGCCGGACGCGATCTGGGCCTGATACGCTTCGCTGAAGGGGGAACTGGGGGTCGAGAGCATGGCCCTTTACCGCCAGAGACGGACGGAAATTGCAACGGTATATTGGCGCAAGGGGCGTATGCGCTTACCCTCATCTACGCGGGTGCGGGCGGATGATTGAAATATCAGAGAGTTAAGCGGCTATTTTGAGGTTCCTGACATGACTCTTAGTATCGAGGACCCCGAGACTGAGCATCTCGCGTGGAAGCTGACGCAACTCACCGGCGAGACAGTTGTGACCGCAACGAAGCGAGCTATCGAGGAGCGGCTTAGCCGGATCGACAATCAGCGCCGCAAGACTGCTCTCTTGGACGATATGGCCGCGATCCGCCGACGCTGGAGCGAGCTGCCGGTGATAGCCGACCAGACGGCAGACGAAATTGTTGCCTATGACAAACACGGATTGCCATTCTGACGGCGATAGACGCTACGCGTCTACGCGCCATACGGCCCCATCTTCTTGTGCGCCGCTTCTCACTCACACAGCTCGTAGGCGTCCTCGACCACGTACGGACCGCCGCCGGTCGATGCCCGCGACGAGAACAGCACGAAGCGCTCGGCCATGAACGCCTTGCTCGGGAAGTAGCCCCGCAGCGAGAGATAATCGGCGACGTCGCGATCGCTGGCATCGTGCAGACGGGCCAGCGTCACATGCGGGATGTATTTGCGTCCCTCGGGGTTGAGACCGATCCGCTGCATCATCCGTTCGAGCTCGGCCTGCAATTCCATCAGCGGCTTGCTCGGCGCGATCGTCGCAACGACTGCGCGCGGCTTGCGGCCGCCGAAACTCATGAGCCCCTGCACCTTCACCTCGAACGGCTTGCGGTCGACGCGAAACAGCATCGATGCGATCTCGTTGGCGGACATGCCGTCGATATCGCCGATGAAGCGCAGGGTGACGTGATAATTTTCGGGATCGATCCAGCGGGCGCCGGGAAGGCCACCCCGCAAATTGGAAAGCGTCTGGCTGACTTCGGCCGGGATTTCCAGACCAGTGAACAAACGCGGCATCGTTTCGCACTCCCGATGCTTGGGCATGATCCCTGGGAAGGATCATATCCAAATTTTAGAGCCGGTGACGAATCACCGGTACCCTGATTCCTATCGCGTTTGTGTGACTCTGCGAAGCATCGCGCGGCTCACCCCGGTAAAACCCTGGGTATGAGGCTTGGCGCTGCCTGCTTTTCAACGGCGTTGCTCAGTGATCGCGCCAAGGAATGCCTCCGCGGTGGGCATGATGTTGCCGACGATGATGTCGACGCCTTCAGCAGTCGGATGAATGCCGTCGGCCTGGTTGAGCTTGGCGTCGGCCGCAACGCCGTCGAGAAAGAACGGATAGAGCGGCACGTCGAATTTCTTTGCCAGGTCCGGATAAATCGAATTGAAGCGCGCGGCATAATCGGCGCCGTAATTCGGCGGCGCCAGCATGCCGCACAGCATCACCGCGATCTTGCGCGCCTTCAGCCGCTGGACGATGTCGGTCAATGCGGCGCGCGTCAAATCGGGATCGATGCCGCGCAGGGCGTCGTTGGCGCCGAGCTCGACGATGACGCCGTCGGTTCCGTCGGGGACCGACCAGTCGAGCCGGTCGCGGCCACCCGAGGAGGTGTCGCCGGACACGCCGGCATTGGTCATGTCGACGGCTATACCTTTGTCCTGTAAAGACTTTTTGAGCTTGGCCGGGAACGCATCCTGGGCCGAAAGGCCAAGGCCCGCACTCAAGGAATCGCCGAGGACCACGAGCCTGACCGGCTTGGCCGCCGGCTGGGCCTGCAACGACGGCACTGTCGCGATCGTCATCAAACCGAGCATCAACACGGCTATGTGCATGAACAATCCGTAACGCCCCTCGACCGCGCTAGCGGAGTTGCCATATGACCGGACCATGGACACTCGCATCGAACCCTCTTCGCTCACCGCTGCCGCGGACACCATCGCCATCTCCAACGTCAATCTCTCATTGGGCACGGGCGCGGCACGCGTTCACATCCTCAAGGATATCAGCCTGCGGGTCGCCTCGGGCGAGACGATCGGCCTGATCGGCCCGTCAGGCTCGGGCAAATCCACGCTGCTGATGGTGATGGCGGGGCTGGAGCGTCCTGATAGCGGAGAGGTGGTGGTATCGGGCACGCCTTTCAATGCCCTCGACGAGGACGCGCTGGCCCGCTTCCGCGGCCGCCAGGTCGGCATCGTCTTCCAGTCCTTTCATCTGATCCCGACCATGACGGCGCTGGAGAACGTCGCGGTGCCGCTGGAGCTCGCCGGCAATCCCGATGCCGCAAAGCGCGCGGCAGAGGAGCTGCAATCGGTCGGGCTCGGCGACCGCCTGCATCACTATCCGACGCAATTGTCCGGCGGCGAGCAGCAGCGCGTCGCGCTCGCCCGCGCGCTGGCGCCCGATCCCGCCATCCTGGTCGCGGACGAGCCGACCGGCAATCTGGATGAGGCCACGGGAAAGCAGATCGTCGACCTCTTGTTCAGCAAGCACGCCGAGCGCGGCATGACGCTGGTGCTGGTCACGCACGATTCCTCGCTCGCGCATCGCTGCGACCGCGTGATCCGCCTGCGTTCGGGCCGCATCGACACGCAGTCTGCGCCGGCATGAGCGCCTCGGCCGAACCGTTCGCGAAGCCAAACGGCGTCACACTGTCGCTGCGTTACGCGCTGCGCGAATTGCGCGGCGGCCTGCGCGGTTTCTATGTCTTCATCGCCTGCATCGCGCTCGGCGTGATGGCGATCGCCGGCGTCGGCTCGGTGTCGGCGAGCCTCTCCGACGGCTTGGCCCGCGAGGGCCGCACGCTGCTCGGCGGCGACGTCTCCTTCGTGCTGTTCCAGCGCGAGGCGAAACCTGAAGAGGTCGCCTTCTTGCGCTCGCGCGGCACGGTCTCGACCGCCGCGACCTTGCGCGGCATGGCGCGCGCGGCCGATGGCCAGCTCGCACTGGTCGAGATGAAGGCGATCGACGACACCTATCCGATGCTGGGCCAGCTGACGCTGGCGCCACAGCTGGCGATGTCCGACCTGCTCGCAGAGCGCGACGGCGCGTTCGGCGCCGCCGCCGATCCGACGCTGCTGGCGCGGCTCTCGCTCAAGACCGGCGACCGCGTCACCATTGGCTCCGCGAGCTTCCAGATCCGCTCGACCGTCGAAGCCGAGCCCGACAAGCTCGCCGGCGGCATCGGCTTCGGACCGCGCTTCCTGATCAGCGAGGCGGGCCTGCGCGCCACCGGCCTGATCCAGCCCGGCAGCCTGGTGCGCTGGGTCTACCGGGTGAAGTTGCCTGATACGGCGAACAACGAGCGCGCCACCGAAGCCTTCATCGCGGACGCGCGGAGCGCCGCGCCGCAGGCGGGCTGGGAGATCCGCAGCCGCTCCAACGCCTCGCCGCAGCTCGAACGCAACATCAACCGCTTCACGCAGTTCCTGACGCTGGTCGGCCTTGCCGCGCTGCTGGTCGGCGGTGTCGGCGTCGCCAATGCCGTGAAGAGCCATATCGACCGCCGGCTCGAAGTGATCGCGGCCCTCAAGGCCGTGGGCGCCACCGGGCGCGACGTGTTCGGCATCTATCTCGCGCAGGTTCTCCTGCTCGCGGGCATCGGCTCGATCATCGGCCTTGCGCTCGGCGCCGCGATGCCGTTCGCGATCGTCGGCCTGTTCGGCAAGCTGCTGCCGCTGCCGGTGGTGCCGGCCGTGCATGCCGACGAACTCGCGCTGTCCTTCGTTTATGGCCTCCTGACCGCGCTCGCCTTCGGCCTGTGGCCGCTCGGGCGCGTCCACGACGTGCCGGTGGCCGCGCTGTTCCGCGACACCATCAGCTCGGAATGGCATCGGCCGCGCGCGGGCTATCTCGTGTTCATGGCCGTCGTGATCGCGCTGCTGATCGCGGTCGTGATCGGATTGTCGTTCGACAAGCGCATCGCGGCGGTGTTCGTGGCCTCCTCGGTCGTCGTGTTCGCCCTGCTGCGCGGCATCGCCGCCCTGCTGATGGCCATCGCGAGGCGGCTGCCGCGGACGCGGCTGCCGATGCTGCGGCTGGCGATCGCCAACATCCACCGGCCGGGCGCGCTGACGCCCTCGGTGGTGCTGTCGCTGGGGCTCGGGCTCGCCGTGCTCGTCACCATCACCCAGATCGACGGCAATCTGCGCCGGCAGTTCCTGGCAGCACTGCCGGACCGCGCGCCGTCCTTCTTCTTCATCGACATCCCGAGCACGCAGGCCGAGCAGTTCGACGGTTATCTGCGCCGGATCGCGCCGGGCGCAACGGTCGAGGACGTACCGATGCTGCGCGGGCGCATCGTCGCCGCGCGCGGCGTGCGCGCCGAGGAGCTCAAGCCGACCACCGATTCGGAGTGGGTGCTGCAGAGCGACCGCGGCCTGACCTATACCGGCGAGCTGCCGAAAGGCTCCAAGGTGGTCGAGGGCGAATGGTGGAGCGCCGATTATTCCGGCCCGCCGCTGGTCTCGATGGAAAAGAAGATCGCCGACGGGCTCGGCCTCAAGCTCGGCGACGAGGTCGTGGTCAATGTGCTTGGCCGCGACATCCCGGCCAAGATCGGCAATCTGCGCACCATCGACTGGCAGGGGATGGGCATCAACTTCGTTCTGGTGTTCTCGCCGAACGCCTTCAAGGGCGCCCCCCACACCCACATCGCGACGCTGACGGAAACGGGCGGAACTGCGGCAGGCGACGGCAAGATCATCAAGCAGGTCGCCGACGCTTATCCGATGGTGACGAGCGTACGCGTGCGCGAGGTGATGGAGACGGTCGGCTCTGTCGTGACCAATCTGGCGCTGGCGATCCGCGGTGCCAGCGCCGTGACCCTGATCTCGGCGATCCTGGTGCTCGGCGGCGCGCTCGCCGCCGGCCATCGCCACCGGGTCTACGATGCGGTGATCCTGAAGACGCTGGGCGCGACGCGGCTGCGGCTGCTCGGCGCCTATGCGCTCGAATACCTCCTGATCGGGCTCGCGACCGCGGTGTTCGGCGTGATCTCCGGCAGCATCGCGGCCTGGATGATCGTGACGCGGCTGATGACACTGAGTTTCGTCTGGCAGGCCGGCAGCGCGGCCGGCGTGGTCGCGGCCGCGCTCGTCGTTACCGTCGGGCTCGGGCTCGCGGGCACGCTGCTGGCGTTGAACAAAAAGCCCGCCACGGTGCTGCGGAATTTGTGACAAAATGTAGCGGATGGCCGCACGAGAGCGAAATCGCACGATTTCTGCGATTAACCACGACTGCTCGTCAGGTTCGCGTCAGGATTGCCGCCAAGGGCGACATTCAGCCGCGCGTGGAAGGTTGCAGCGAATGTGTTAGTTTCCCACATATCGAATGGGTTCGGAGCCCCGATTGTTAGCCAAAATTTAGTCGGTTGGCGTCGGTATCCGAGATAGAGTTTGACGAACCGGCGGCATGGCGACCCTCGTGCCGGACCGGACCAACCAACGGGAATTCGACCATGTCGGACCTAGACCGTAACTACGCTTCTCCTTTCGGCAGGGCCGCCGGGCGTGTTGACGCCGCGACGGTCGATGCCGGCCTGCGCGCCTATATGCTGCGCATCTACAACTACATGAGCATCGGCCTGGCCATCACTGGCCTTGCCGCGCTCGGCGTCTACATGGCTGCCGTGACTGATGTCCCGACCGCGGACGCCGTCCGCGTCGGCAAGCTGTTCCTGACGCCGTTCGGCTACGCGATGTTCGTCAGCCCGCTGAAATGGCTGTTCATGCTGGCGCCGCTCGCCATGGTGTTCGTGATCTCGGCGGGCATCAACCGTCTCGCTCCCTCGACCGCCCAGATCCTGTTCTGGGTGTTCGCGGCGCTGATGGGTATCTCGCTGTCGTCGATCTTCCTGGTGTTCACGCACACCTCGATCGTGCGGGTGTTCTTCATCACCGCGGCCACATTCGGCGCGCTGAGCCTCTATGGCTACACCACCAAGCGTGACCTGACCGGCATGGGCTCGTTCCTGTTCATGGGCCTGATCGGCATCATCATCGCGAGCCTGGTGAACCTGTTCCTGGCGAGCTCGATGCTGCAGTTCATCGTGTCGGTGGTCGGCGTGCTGGTGTTCGCAGGCCTCACCGCCTGGGACACCCAGCGGCTGAAGAACGACTACATCTACGGCTACGCCTCGGCCGGCGGGGACATCGCAGAGCGTGCGGCCATCACCGGCGCACTGTCGCTGTACCTGAACTTCATCAACCTGTTCACGCTGCTGCTGCAGCTCCTCGGCCAGCGCGACTAAGCGATAGACCAGGACGAACGGACACGAACCCCGGCCGAAAGGCCGGGGTTTTTGTTTGAGCCTTGGCCTCTCCTCGTCATTGCGAGCCCTTGCGACGAAGCAATCCAGAGTCCCTCCGCGGATGCATTTCTGGATTGCTTCGCTGCGCTCGCAATGACGGGTGTGGCAACACAGTTGCCCCTTTCAGCAGAAGCGGGAAGGCTCTAATCTTGCCCCATGTCCGAACCTGAAATCAGGCCTGCAACCGAGGCCGACCTTCCCGCCATCACCGCCATCTACCAGCAGGCCGTCCGCGAGGGCACCGCGACGTTCGAGCTGGAGCCGCCTGACCTCGTGGAGATGACTCGCCGCTATCGCGCACTGGTCGACGGCGGCTATCCCTATTTCGTCGCCATCCTCGACGGCCGCGTGGCCGGCTATGCCTATGCCGGCGCCTACCGCCCGCGCCCGGCCTACCGCTTCACGGTCGAGAACTCGATCTATCTCGATCCCTCTTTCCACCGCCGCGGTGTCGGATCAAAGCTGCTGGAGCGGCTGGTCGCCGAATGCGAGGCGCGCGGCTTCCGCCAGATGATCGCGGTGATCGGCGATTCCGCCAATGCCGGCTCGATCGGCGTGCACACCAGGGGCGGCTTCAAGATGATCGGCACGCATCCCAATGTCGGGCTGAAATTCGGACGCTGGCTCGATACGGTGATGATGCAGCGCGACCTCGGCGAGGGCGCGAAGACGGTGCCGGGGAAGTAGGCCTCGTAGGATGGGCAAAGCGTAAGCGTGCCCACCATCTCCCAGCGATAGAGAAAGATGTGGGCACGGCGCTGCGCGCCTTTGCCCACCCTACGGCACCGTTTGTGCGGCTATACCACCGCGAGCTTCCGATCGATCACCAGCAGCACGCGCTCCAGCTCGTGGCCGCGGCGCAGGATCAGGCCGGTCGCCGAGATCACGCTGTACATGCCCTGCTTGCGCGCCAGCCGCGGATCCTTCTCGATGCGGTAGATCGGCACTTCCGAGGCACGGCGATAGACCGAGAACACGGCGCGATCCCTCAGGAAGTCGATGGCATAATCGCGCCACTCGCCGTCGGCGACCATGCGGCCGTAGAGATTGAGAATACGGTGCAGCTCGAGCCGGTTGAACGTCACCCGGCTCAGTTGCGTCGTCGCCGCGGCGGGGCGCGCCGCCGCGCGCAGCTCGCTCGGATCGGTATCCTCCGACAGACTCATGGAGCGCTTCCTCATCGCACGGCATGACCCGAATCCGCGAAGACCGTCCCCGGAACCTGGATCATGACAGCTGCATGATTGCGCCAACCGGCCAGCGCCGCAAGGGGCTCCTGATTCAACCGGTCGAATCGGTTACGAATCGGAGCACACGCTATGGTGGAACTCCCTCGCGGCAAACCGTCACGGGATCGTTAGCAGGAATCATACTCTCGCCGCTTTTCCGCCTAGCGACTGCCGCCCTGCATTGCGAAAAGACTCACGTGCGTTGACCCGGTCCTTTCGGTTCCGGATTCCTCAGCCCCCAGCCCCCCGGGGTCGAACAGGATCGGGTCTGTACGCGCGACAAGGAGGGCCAACGCAAGTTGGTCCTTTTTTGTTTGTGTCGGGATGTTTCTGACACGACGAAATTCTTCTCTCATCAGCGCCAACAATCTCATCCCTCATCCCGAGAGCCGCGCGTCCTTCGCGCGGCGTCTCGAAGGATCGAGGCCGAGCTGCGTGAGCGGAGCCTGCATTGTTCTCACGGCGATGCGAAGCATCGTCCGGTAGACGCGCGCAAGGGCGCGCGCCTCACCATGAGAGTGGCAGTGAGTACGACGCTGGAGAATTGAAATCAGTGCAGCGACGTGTAGGCCGCGCCCAGCATCGTGCCGGGCTTGTCGCGGCTGCCGTCCTGGACATAGACCACCGCGCCGTCGACGCCGTCGCGTGTGAGGTTCTCGATCGGCACCGTCCAGCTTTCTGAACGCCCGGTCCAGTCGCCAACCTTGAGCAGGTTGCGCACCACGTTGTGATAGGTGACCTGCTGTCCGCGATTCTCGCCGCGAGTGATCGCGATCGGGACCGACTTGGCGATCGAGCAGATCCAGACCTCGCCATGCGAGACGGCCGGCTCGTTGCTCGCCGCCACCGACACGTTGATCTGCTTGCCCGCGAGCGACATCGTCACCGGCACGCTCATCACGCCCGTGCCCTTGTCAGTCTTGCCGATCGCGCTCTCGATGCCGGCACGATCGCTGCCGATGACATGGGTGGAGCCGTTGACTACGACCTGCGGCGTGTAGACCTCGCGGTCGCCGCGCATGCGCGAATAGGCACGCTGCCGTGCAGAGAAGCGCGAATCCGCCAGCGTGTCCTTCCAGCCCAGATAGTCCCAATAGTCGATCGGCATGCTCAGCGCGATGATCGACGGGTCTTTGGAGAGATCGCCGATGATCTGGTCGGCGGGCGGGCAGGAGGAGCAGCCCTGCGAGGTAAACAATTCGACGACGGCGCGGGGATCGGCCTCCGCCGGACGGATGACGGCGACGATCGCACAGATGCCGAGAGCTCCCGACCAGAGGGCACCGGACCAACGTGAAACCAGATGAGAAGCCGTCATTGTTGTCATGTCGAACGCCGCACACCATTGCTCGTGGAAAGGGAGATCTTATCGCCGGATGGTCACCGTAGTCTTACGGGGCGCGACACACTCGACCGTCCAGGCCAACCGTCCGAAAGGAGGTTTTCCGCCGGGCGGGCCCATCTGGAGCATGCCGCAAACGCACGAAGGCGGCCTTGTGATAGGCCGCCTTCGTTTAACCTTCTACTCACGTCGCGGTGAGCCACCGTTCACAAATTCGCGCTTAGGCCGCGAGCTTGCGCAGCACGTAGTGCAGAATACCGCCGTTCCGGTAGTAGTCGAGCTCGTCCAGCGTATCGATGCGGCAGAGCAGCGAAACGCGCTGCAGCGAACCGTCGCCGGAGACGATCTCCGCGGTCAGCTTCTGGCGCGGCTTGAGGTCGCCGACCAGGCCACGCAACGTGACCTTCTCGTCGCCCTTGAGGCCGAGCGACGACCAGGAGGTGCCCTCCTCGAAGGTGAGCGGCAGCACGCCCATGCCGACCAGGTTGGAGCGATGGATGCGCTCGAAGCTCTGGCAGATCACGGCGCGCACGCCGAGCAGGCGGGTGCCCTTGGCCGCCCAGTCGCGCGAGGAGCCATTGCCGTATTCGGCACCGGCGAACACCACCAGCGGCACCTGCTCCTGCTGGTACTTCATCGCGGCGTCGTAGATCGACATCTGCTCGCCGTCGGGCCAGTGCTTGGTGAGACCGCCCTCGGGGATGTTGCCGTCCGCGCCTTTGAGCATGAAGTTCTTGATGCGGATGTTGGCGAAGGTGCCGCGCATCATCACTTCATGGTTGCCGCGACGCGTGCCGTACTGGTTGAAGTCGGCGGGACGCACCTGGTGCTCGCTGAGATATTTTCCAGCCGGAGAGGTGAGCTTGATCGAACCGGCCGGCGAGATGTGGTCGGTGGTGATCTTGTCGCCGAACATGGCGAGGATGCGCGCCTCGACGATGTCGGTGACCGGCTCCGGCTCCTTCTTCATGCCGTCGAAATAAGGCGGGTTCTGCACATAGGTCGAAGACATGTTCCAGCGATAGGTCTCGCTCTCGACGGTCTTGATCTTGCGCCAGTTGGTGTCGCCCTTGAACACGTCGGCGTACTTCTTCTTGAAGATCGACGCGGTCACGAACTTCTTCATGAAGGCGTTGATCTCCTTGGTCGTCGGCCAGATGTCCTTGAGGTACACCGGCTTGCCGTCCTTGCCCTCGCCGAGCGGCTCGACCGCGAGGTTCTTGGTGACGCTGCCCGCGAGCGCGTGGGCGACGACCAGCGGCGGCGAGGCCAGGTAGTTCGCCTGCACGTCCGGCGAGACACGGCCTTCGAAGTTGCGGTTGCCGGAGAGCACGGCCGCGGCGACGATGCCGTTGTCGTTGATCGACTTCGAGATCTCCTCAGGCAGCGGACCTGAATTGCCGATGCAGGTGGTGCAGCCGAAGCCGACCAGGTTGAAGCCGACCTTGTCGAGATCCTTCTGCAGACCGGAATCGGCCAGATAGCCGGCCACGACCTGGCTGCCCGGGGCGAGCGAGGTCTTCACCCACGGCTTGGCCTTGAGGCCCTTCGCAGCGGCGTTGCGCGCCAGGAGGCCCGCGCCGATCAGCACGCTCGGGTTCGAGGTGTTGGTGCAGGAGGTGATGGCGGCGATCACGACGTCGCCGTGGCCGATCTCGAAGTCCTTGCCTTCGACGGCGAAGCGCTTGCTGGGTTCCTCGGCCTTCTTGTACTCGGTGCCGAGCGCAAGCGAGAAGCCTTCGGCGACCGACGGCAGCGCGATGCGGCCTTCGGGACGCTTCGGACCGGCCATCGACGGCACGACGTCGGCGAGATCGAGCGTCAGCGTTTCCGTGAACACCGGATCGGCCGACTTGGCGGTGCGGAACAGCCCTTGCGCCTTGGCGTAGGCCTGCACCAGCGCGACGCGCGGCGCCGCACGGCCGGAGGTCTTGAGATAGTCGATCGCGGCGGCGTCGACCGGGAAGAAGCCGCAGGTCGCGCCGTATTCGGGCGCCATGTTGGCGATGGTCGCCTTGTCGGCGACCGAGAGATTGTCGAGGCCGGGGCCGAAGAACTCGACGAACTTGCCGACCACGCCGAGCTTGCGCAGCATCTGCGTCACGGTGAGCACGAGGTCGGTCGCGGTGACGCCCTCCTTCATCGCGCCCTTCAGCTTGAAGCCGACGACGTTGGGCAGCAGCATCGACAGCGGCTGGCCGAGCATGCAGGCTTCCGCCTCGATGCCGCCGACGCCCCAGCCGAGCACGGCGAGACCATTGACCATGGTGGTGTGGGAGTCGGTGCCGACCAGCGAATCGGGATAGGCGACCTCGAAGGTGCCGGTCTTCTTGCCGACCGTCATCTTCTCCTTCTTGGTCCAGACCGTCTGGGAGAGATATTCGAGATTGACCTGGTGGCAGATGCCGGTGCCGGGCGGCACGACGGAGAAGTTCGAGAACGCCTTCTGGCCCCACTTCAGGAACTCGTAGCGCTCCTGGTTCTGCTTGTATTCCTCGGCGACGTTCTTGCCGAAAGCCTTGTTGTCACCGAAGAAGTTCACGATCACGGAATGGTCGATGACGAGATCGACCGGAACCAGCGGATTGATCTTCTCGGCATCGCCGCCGAGCTTCTGCATCGCGTTGCGCATCGCGGCGAGGTCGACCACCGCGGGCACGCCGGTGAAGTCCTGCATCAGCACGCGCGCCGGGCGGAAGGCGATCTCATGCTCCAGCGACTTCTTGCGCAGCCATTTCGAGACCGCGACGATGTCCTCTTTCTTGACCGAGCGGCCGTCCTCGTTGCGCAGGAGGTTCTCGAGCAGGACCTTCATCGAATAGGGAAGTTTGGAAATTCCCTTCAGACCATTCTTCTCGGCCGTGGGCAGGCTGTAATAGACATAGGTCTTGGCGCCGACCTTGAGGGTCTTTTTGCATTTGAAGCTGTCGAGCGAGGTCATGTAGGAATCCCAATTGTTAGTTATACCCGGCAGGGTATTTTAACACCGTCAGCGTATCAGGCTGGGCCGCTTGCAGGGGCAGGTTGAGTTGCTGCATCAAGTAGTTCCGGGCTTATAGAAGCTTTCTAACCGCGCCGCCACAGCCACAATCGTACCGCAGCATTCGCGAGCCAAAAATTCCCATGCGCTACCCCAAGTTTTCCTGAGGCCCGGCTTTGAGCGGGGTGGTACGAAGCAAGATGCAGCTGTCTGGACGCGGGATCGTTTGCGTGCGCGGCGGCCGCGAGGTGTTTGCCGGGCTCGATTTCGAGGCCGACGCCGGCGAAGCGGTGGCGGTCGTCGGCCGCAACGGGTCAGGCAAGACCTCGCTGCTGCGGCTGATCGCGGGCCTGCTGGTTCCGGCGGGCGGCACGATCGTACTGGACGGCGGCGACGCTGAAATGACGCTGCCGGAGCAGTGCCACTATCTCGGCCATCGCGATGCCCTGAAGCCTGCGCTCAGCGTGGCCGAAAACCTGACATTCTGGGCCGATTTCCTTGGGGGAGAGCGTTTTGACTTCGCCCAGAGCCTCGCCACGGTGGGGCTCGAACATGCCACCCACCTCCCCGCCGGCTTCCTGTCGGCCGGCCAGCGCCGCCGGTTGTCGCTGGCGCGCCTTTTAACCGTGCGCCGCCCGGTCTGGCTGCTGGATGAGCCGACCAATGCGCTGGACGTGACCGGACAGGACATGTTCGGCGGCCTGATGCGCGAGCACCTGTCGCGCGGCGGCCTGATCGTCGCGGCGACCCATGCGCCGCTGGGGATCGATTCGCGGGAGCTGCGGATCGGGGGTGTGGCGTGAGACGACACGACCCTCAGCTTTCCGAGCGGCAAAGTGACCCGCTCGCACGCAAGACGAAGCCGTCGCTGCGGGCTCCCTTGCCTCTCCCGCTTGCGGGAGAGGTCGGCATAGGCGGCCCTTGGCCGCCGTTCCTTGATGCTTTGCATCGGCTATGGCGCCGGGTGAAGGTTCTCTCCTCTGGGGAAGTCTTCGTTGCCGAGGCACCCTCTCCCCAACCCTCCCCCGCAGGCAGGGGAGGGAGCACACCGCCCCTGCGGAACGGTGGGAGCATCCCATGACCGCCCTCTCCGCCCTCGTCCGCCGGGACGTCAGGATCGCGCTCCGCGTCGGCGGCGGGGCGCTGATTGGCGTGCTGTTCTTCCTGACCGTGGTGGTGCTGATGCCGTTCGCGGTGGGGCCGGACCTGGCGCTGCTGTCGCGGCTGGGGCCGGCCATCCTCTGGATCGGCGCGCTGCTGGCGAGCCTGCTCACCCTCGACCGGCTGTTCATGGCCGATCACGAGGACGGCTCGCTCGACCTGATCACGATGAGCCGGACGCCGCTGGAACTCGCCTGCGCCGCCAAGGCGCTGGCGCATTGGCTGGCCGCCGGCCTGCCGCTGATTGTCGCAACCCCCGCGCTCGGCCTGTTGCTCAACCTCGACATGGTCGCGACCGGCGCGGTGGCGTTGACACTGCTGGCGGGCACCCCGGCCCTGACCTTCACCGGCATGATCGGCGCGGCGCTGGCGGTGACCCTGCACCGCGGCGGGCTGCTGATGGCGGTGCTGGTGCTGCCGCTGTCGATTCCCGTGCTGATTTTCGGGGTTGCGGCCTCGCAGGCCGTGATCGTCGGTCCGATGTCGTTCGGCGCACCGTTCTCGATCCTGTGCGCGCTGTCCTTGGTCAGCCTCGTGATTGGCCCCTTCGCAGCCGCAGCGAGCCTGCGGCACGGGCTCGACTGAGATGCGCGGGACTGACCTTGACCCCGATCAACTTTCGTCCCTCGCTTTCGTGCTGATTGCCTGAGCAGCCACCGATGATTATCAGGGTACCATGACGCTGATCGACCTCGCCAACCCCACGCGGTTCCTCGCGCTGACAGCGCGGGTCCTGCCGTGGCTCGCGGCCGCGACCGTGCTCCTTCTTGCAATCGGTCTCTATCAAATCGCGCTTGCGCCCGACGACTATCAGCAAGGCGCGACCGTGAAGATCATGTTCATCCACGTGCCCAATGCCTGGCTGTCGATGTTCGTCTGGGGCGTGATGAGCATCGCTTCGCTCGGCACGCTGGTGTGGCGGCATCCGCTCGCCGACGTCGCCGCCAAGGCCGCAGCGCCGATCGGCGCCGCCTTCACCTTCCTCGCACTGCTGACGGGCTCGCTGTGGGGCCGGCCGATGTGGGGCACCTATTGGGAGTGGGATGCGCGGCTCACTTCGGTGCTGATCCTGTTCCTGATGTATCTCGGCCTGATGGCGCTGTGGCGCGCCGTCGACGATCCCTCGCGCGCCGCACGCGCCGCCGCGGTGCTGACCCTGGTCGGCGCGCTCAACCTGCCGATCATCAAGTTCTCGGTCGACTGGTGGAATACGCTGCACCAGCCGGCCTCGGTGATGCGCATGGGCGGCTCGGCCCTCGACAAATCGTTCCTGATTCCGCTGCTGGTGATGGCGATCGCCTTCACGCTGCTGTTCGTCACGCTGCATCTGGCGGCGATGCGCAATGAAATCCTGCGCCGCCGGGTCCGCTCTCTGCAAATGATGCAGGCGAGCCGGGTCGCATTCTCGAGCGAAATGGGCGCCGGTTCGCGCGGACAAAACGCGTCGAAAGAAATTGGGGCCGCAGGATGATGTCGCTCGGTCCTTATGCATCCTTCATCGTGACGTCCTATGCCGCAGCGGCCCTCGTGGTCGTGATCCTGATCGGCTGGATCGTGCTCGACTATCGCAACCAGACGCAGCGCCTGCGCGAGCTCGACCGCAGCGGCATCACCCGCCGCTCCGGCCGTAGCGCCATGGACGCATCATGAGCGAACGATCGACCTCCGCAGCGCCGCAGCGCCGCACTTTCCTGATGGTGCTGCCGCTGATTGCGTTCATCGCACTGGCGCTGCTGTTCTGGTTCCGGCTCGGCAGCGGCGATCCCTCGCGGATTCCCTCCGCGCTGATCGGTCGTCCCGCGCCGCAGACGGCGCTGCCGCCGCTCGAGGGATTGCAGATCGACAATGCGCAGGTGCCGGGCCTCGATCCCGCCGCGTTCAAGGGCAAGGTCAGCCTGGTCAATGTCTGGGCATCCTGGTGCGTGCCCTGTCATGACGAGGCGCCGCTTTTGACCGAGTTCGCCAAGGACAAGCGCTTCCAGCTCGTCGGCATCAACTACAAGGACGCGTCCGACAATGCGCGGCGCTTCCTCGGGCGCTACGGCAACCCGTTCGGTCGCGTCGGCGTGGATGCCAACGGCCGCGCCTCGATCGAATGGGGCGTCTACGGCGTGCCCGAAACCTTCGTCGTCGGCCGCGAAGGCACCATCGTCTACAAGCTGGTCGGCCCGATCACGCCGGACAATCTGCGCAACGTGTTGTTGCCGCAGATGGAGAAGGCGCTGGGGGCGGGCTCGTAAGGCAGCTCGTGCCCCGGACGCAGCGCAGCGATCCTTCATCGATGCGCTGCAGAGCCGGGGCCCATCTCACCACGGCCGCATTGCCGGAAAGAGCCTGGGTCCCGGCTCGCGCTTCGCGCGTCCGGGACACGAGAGCTTACCCCTTCCTGACATCCCCCGCGTCCGCCTCGCTCGCTTCCAGCGACGCCGGCTCGAGGTGGTAGCGCTTGGTCAGCGGCATCTGGGCGATGGCGAAGACCATGGTCAACGGGGTCACGCCGAACACCTTGAAGTTCACCCAGAAGTCGGTGCTCTGGGTGCGCCAGACGATCTCGTTCAGCACCGCCATGCCGGCAAAGAACAGCGCCCAGCGCAGGGTGAGGATGCGCCAGCCCTGCGGCGTCAGATTGAACATCTGGTCGAACATGACGGCGATGAAGGAGCGGCCGAACAACAGGCCGCCGCCGAGGATCGCAGCGAACAGGCCGTAGATGATGGTCGGCTTGAGCTTGATGAAGGTCTCGTCGTGCAGCACCAGCGTCAGCGTGCCGAACACCAGCACGATCACGCCCGTGACGATCGCCATGATCGGAATGTGGCGCGTCACCACATAGGAGGCGACCATCGCCGCCACGATCGCGACCATGAAGGCGCCGGTCGCCGCGAACAGATTGAACTTCGCGTTCACGAAGAAGAACACGAGCAGCGGCCCGAGCTCGGTCGCCAGCTTGAACAGCGGATGCGGCTGGGTCTTGTCCATTCTTCAGCTTTCGATTCCGGCAATGGCGCGGGCGAAGTCGCGCGCGGTGAACGGCGCGAGATCGTCGACGCCTTCGCCGACGCCGATGAAATGCACCGGCAGTTTGAACTTCTCCGCGAGCGCCACCAGAATGCCGCCGCGCGCGGTGCCGTCGAGCTTCGTCATCACGAGGCCGGTGACCCCGGCGGTGCGATGGAAGGCCTCGACCTGCGACAGCGCGTTCTGACCGACGGTCGCATCGAGCACAAGCAGCACGGCATGCGGCGCAGTGTCATCCACCTTGCGGATCACACGCACGACCTTTTCGAGCTCGTTCATCAGCTCGGCCTTGTTCTGCAGCCGGCCGGCGGTGTCGATCAGGAGCACGTCGATAATCTGCTCCTTCGCCGCCGTCAGCGCGTTGAAGGCAAGGCTCGCCGAATCCGAGCCCTGCGCGCCCGCGATCACGGGCGTCTTCGTCCGCTCGCCCCACACCTTGAGCTGCTCGATCGCCGCAGCGCGAAACGTGTCGCCGGCGGCCAGCATCACCTTGCGGCCTTCGGAGGCGAATTTCTGCGAGAGTTTTCCGATGGTGGTGGTCTTGCCCGAGCCGTTGACCCCGACCACGAGGATCACGAACGGCTTCCTGGCCGTATCGATCTCGAGCGGCTTTGCCACCGGCGCCAGCACCTTCTCGACCTCGGTGGCGACGACGTCCTTGACCTCGTCCGCCGAGATCGCCTTGTCGTAACGTCCGGTGCCGACGGCGTCCGCGATCCTCACCGCGACTGACGTGCCGAGATCAGCGCGCAGCAGCACGTCCTCGATGTCGTCGAGCATGGCGCGGTCGAGCTTGCGCTTGGTGACGAGGTCGGCGACCGCGGTCCCGAGCGAGGACGAGGTGCGCTTCAGCCCGTTGGACAGGCGGCGCCACCAACTCAGCTTGGGGGGATCTGACGTGGTATCGTTCATGGCGGGGGTGTGTTAGCCGTTCCGGCTGCCAAACGAAAGTCTTGACCGAAAGTCTTGCAATTGCTCGATGTTCCCCAATTGACGGCCGATGAAATTCTGGCCCGCGTGCTCCATCGCGACGGGCTGATGCTGATCATCGACAAGCCGGCCGGCCTGCCGGTGCATCGCGGTCCCAAGGGCGGCGCCAATCTGGAGGCCTCGTTCGACGCGCTCTGCTTCGGCCTGCCGCGGCCGCCGGTGCTCGCCCACCGGCTGGACAAGGACACCTCCGGCTGCCTCGTGCTCGGCCGCCACCGCAAGGCAACGGCCTCGCTCGGCCTCCTCTTCAAGCATGGCAAGATCGGCAAGACCTACTGGACCGTGGTCGAGGGCGGCCCCGCCGAGGACGAGGGCACCATCGACATGCCGCTCGGCCGGCTCAACGCCGAACGGGGCTGGTGGCAGAAGCCTGATCCTGAGGGACAGAAGGCGATCACGAACTGGAAAGTAATGGGCCGGGGTGACGGTTTCACCTGGCTGGCCATGGAACCGGTGACCGGGCGGACCCATCAATTGCGGGTGCATTCGGCCGCGACCGGCTGGCCGATCTTCGGCGATAACATTTACGGCAACGGCCCGCGTTTCGGCGAGCCAAAGCTGCACCTGCATTCCCGCGAGATCGTGGTGCCGATCTCCCGGAACAAGGAGCCCGTCCGCGTCGTGGCGCCGGCCCCGCCCCACATGCACGAAAAGCTCCGCGCCTGCGGCTGGAACGGGGAATAATCTTTTAGACCCTCAGGGTGAGCAGGCCGCCAAGAAAGGCCCGCATCTCGCCCGCGGCCATCCTTCGAGACGCCCGCTTTGCGGGCTCCTCAGGATGAGGGTCGGCACTCGCCTTCCGCCCATGGTTTACGAAACGTTCAGCGCTCGGCGCTAATGATGACGGTTGCTTAGAACAAGCTTCTGTAACCGCTCAGGATGAGCAGGCGTGATGTCCAAGGCCGAGCTATCGATCATCGAAGAGGTCGAATCCGCGATTCGCGCAGGCTCGGCGGAAAAGGGCCTGGAAACGGCCCGGCGCGTCACCGACCTGTTCCTCTCCTCTGCCGGCAGTTTCGACGACGAGCAGATCGCGCTGTTCGACGAGGTGCTCGAGCGCCTGATCGGCACCATCGAGCTTCGCGCCCTTGCCGACATGGGCGCACGCATCGCGCTCGCCGAGATCAGCGCGCAGCTGGCGCCGATCGCGCAGGCACCGCCTTCGGTAATCCGCCGCCTCGCCAGCAATAACGAGATCCGCATCGCCGGTCCCGTGCTGCAGGAATCCGCCCGCCTCGACGACGGCGAGCTGGTGAAGATCGCATCATCCAAGGGCGAGCCGCATCTGCTGGCGATCGCCGGCCGCTGGTGGTTAAAGGAAATCGTCACCGACGCACTTCTGGCGCGCCGCTATCCCAGCGTCAACCGGCGGCTCGCTGCCAATCCCGGCGCGCGCGTCTCCGGAAACGGATTCGCCGTCATAATCGGGCAAGCCGAGGCCGATCCCGAACTTGCCGTCAGCGTCGGCGTCCGCGTCGACCTGCCGTCGGAGCTGCGTCGCCGGTTGCTGCGCTCGGCCAGCGATGCCGTGCGCGCCCGCCTACTGTCGCGCGCGCCGCCGCATCTGTTCGAGGAAATCCAGAGCGCGATCGCCGCCGTCACCGTCGGTGTCGATCGCGAGATGTCGGGCGTCCGCGATTTCGAAGGTGCCAAGCGGGCGATTGCAATGCTCAAGGCGACCGGCCAGCTCAGCGAAGCGACGCTGCTCGGTTTCGCCACGCAGCGGCGCTATGAAGAGACCGCCGCAGCGCTGGCCGCATTGTCCGGATCAACCGTCGAGGTGATCCGCCCGCTGATGCAGAGCCTGCGCGACGACGGCTTGCTGGTGCCGTGCAAGGCGGCGCAGCTCAGCTGGGAGACCACGACCGCCGTGCTCGAAAGCCGCTTTGCCACAGGCGCCATGAAGCCGGCCGATCTTGCAAGAGCGCAAGGGCACTTTGCGCGGATGACGCCGGAGAATGCAAAGCGGACGCTGCGCTTCTGGCAGGTCAGGGCGTCGTAGGGCGCGCTCTTTGGGCAGGCATATCCACACCCTCGGTGTCGTCCCTGCGAACGCAGGGACCCATAACCACAGGGAGACGTTTGGCGAAGATTCGGAATTCGGTACTGCGACCATCCGCAACCGATAAATCACGCGGTATGGGTCCCTGCGTTCGCAGGGACGACGCTGGGGATTTAGCGCGTCCAACTCGCCGTAGCCCGACTAAGTAGTCAGTCGCTCACCATCGCCGCCAACGATCCGCAGCGACACCACGCTTCCCACCCGCTCGCCAGCGATCGCCACCGGCAGGTAATGCTCCGTGCGGCCCTGCGCCTCACTCTCGATCAGCACATCGCGCGTGGCACCGATTTCGGCTTGCAGCCGCTTGCGTAGCGCCATCTCGCCAGCTGCCCGCAGCCGCTTCGCGCGTTCCTTGATCGCCGGCCCCGCCACCTGCGGCATCCGTGCGGCCGGCGTGCCGGGGCGAGGCGAATAGGGGAAGACGTGCAGGAATGTCAGGCCGCATTCCTCGACCAGATCGAGCGAGCGCGAAAACATCTCCTCCGTCTCGGTCGGGAAACCCGCGATGATGTCGGCACCGAACAGGACATCGGGGCGCAGGCGGCGCACCTGCTCGCAGAACACGATCGCGTCCTGCCGTGAATGCCGCCGCTTCATCCGCTTCAGGATCATGTCGTCGCCGGATTGCAGCGACAGATGCAGATGCGGCATCAGCCGCGCATCGCCGGCGATGGCGTCAAGCAGATCAGCATCCACCTCGATCGAATCGATCGAGGAGATGCGCAGGCGCCTGAGTTCCGGCACATGCCGCAAGATCTGCTTCGTCAGCATGCCGAGCTTCGGCGCGCCCGGAAGGTCAGTGCCGTAGCTGGTGAGATCGACACCGGTCAGCACGATCTCGGCATGGCCGCGCTCGGCCAGCGTCCGCACCTGCTCGACCACCGCGCCCATCGGTACCGAGCGCGAATTGCCGCGGCCATAGGGGATGATGCAGAAGGTGCAGCGATGGTCGCAGCCGTTCTGCACCTGCACGAACACGCGCGGCAGGCCGCTCGTATAGCCGTCGATGAGATGCGGCGCCATCTCCCTCACGGCCATGATGTCGCTGACGGCGATCTTCTCGCCGGCGCCGAGATCGAAGGCATCGCGGGCCTCGCGCCAGGCTTGGCGGCGCATCTTGTCGTCGTTGCCGACGACGCGATCGACCTCGGTCATGTCGGCGAACATCGCAGCTTGCGTCTGCGCCGCGCAACCGGTGACGACGATGCGCGCCTCGGGCCGTTCGCGCTTCAGTTTGCGGATCGATTGCCGCGCCTGCGCCACCGCCTCGTTGGTGACGGCGCAACTGTTGATGACGATGGTGTCTGAAAGGCCAGCACCCTCGGCCTCGCGGCGGATCACTTCGGCCTCGAAAGCATTGAGGCGGCAGCCGAAGGTGACGACGTCGACGGCCATCAGGCGGCCGGCGCAAACAGCGCCGGATCGAATCTGCCCTCATATTCGAAGGTCGCCGTGCCCGTCATCAGCACGTGATCGTCGCGTTCGCGCCATTCGATGCCGAGCTTGCCGCCGGGCAGCGTGATCTCGACCTTGCGCTCGGCCCGCTTCAGGCGGGCCGCACCGACGGCCGTGGCGCAGGCCGCCGAGCCGCAGGCCCTGGTCAGGCCGGCACCGCGCTCCCAGGTGCGGATCGTGATGTGCTTGTCATCGACGATATGGGCGAGCGTGATGTTGGCGCGCTCCGGGAAGATCGGGTGGTTTTCGAGCAGCGGACCGAAACGCTCGAGATCGTAGGCGTTGACGTCGTCGACCCAGAAAATCGCATGCGGATTGCCCATGCTCAACACGGAGGGCGAATGCAGGATGGGATTGTCGATCGGCCCGATCTGCAATTCGATGTAGCGGGTATCGCGGAACTCTTCCGCCAGCGGAATGTCCTGCCAGCCGAACTTCGGCGCGCCCATATCGACGGTGTAGAGATCGGGCGCCGGGCCCTGCCAGGCATTGAGCAAGCCGGCCGCCGTCTCGAACGTCGCGGCGGTCTGCCCGTTCTTCTCGAAGATGCGCCGCACCACACAGCGCATGCCGTTGCCGCAGGCACCGGCCTCGGAGCCATCGCTGTTGTAGATGCGGATGAAGGCTTCGGTGCCGTCGAGCCGCGGCTTCTGCAGCACCATGAGCTGGTCGTAGGCCACGCCACCGTTCGCGGACGCCACCGCGCGGGCGTCGTCCGGCGTCACCTTTGCTGCGGAATCGCGCATGTCGACAACGACGATCTCGTTGCCGATGCCGTTCATCTTGGCAAATGCGTGGTTGGCCAGCGCGCTCATGAAAATTCCCGAATTTCGCCTGTCTTATATGGCGATCCTTGGCGGCTTGGCCAGTGATTTGCCGCCGGGCGCCAGGAGGACTGCCATGACGCATCTGTCATGGGACGAATTTGGCACCCACGTGTTAGAACGGCGAAAGTTCGTCGCGAACCGGGATGCGCGGCCGGGCTCAAGCCGGATTAGGCCTTGGTGGGCAAGGTCTTGCTGATGAAGGGCCTTGGTTAAGGCCTTGGGGAGAATAAAAATGATGAGGTTTCGTCGTCTTGCTCTGGCCGCGCTGATCCCGGCAGCGGCCTTGTCGCTTGGCCTGCCCGAGGTTCTGGCGCAAACTCCGAGCCCGGCACCGGCGGCCTCGGCAAGTCCCTCGCCGGCCCCATCGGCTTCTCCCGCCCCGGCCGCGAGCGCCTCGCCTGCCCCATCGGCGACGGCCTCACCCGCGCCGTCGCCTGCCGCCAGCGCGTCGCCGGCCCCGACAACGTCGCCCTCGCCCGCAGCCAGTGCCTCACCCAGCCCCACGGCCCCGCCGCCGGCGGCGGCCGCAACACCTGCCCCGGTGCAGACCGCCGATCCGTTCGGCCTGGAAACCACGCTCGAGGGGAAGAAGGTCGTGATGGTCAAGGGCACTGCCAATTGGGACTCGGCCTTCGACACGCTGATCGACGCTTTCAAGGCGCTGAATACGCTCCTGGACAAGCAGGGCATCAAGCATGCCGGCAATGCGATGATCGTCTACACCTCGACCGACGATACCGGCTTCACCTTCCTTGCCGAGATCCCGGTCGAGCAGGATCCCAAGAACCTTGCCAAGGACATGAGCATCGGCAAGTCGCCGGAGGGCAAGGTGCTGAAATTCGTCCATCGCGGTTCCTACGACAACATGGACAACACCTACGAGGCGATCACCAATCACCTCGACGACAAGAGACTGGAAGCCAAGGACACCTTCATCGAGGAATACCTCACCGATCCACTCAAGACGGCAGAGGACAAGCTCGTGATCAACGTTTTCGTGCCACTGAAGTGAGACCGATGAAAAAGACTGCCGTACTTGCTACGTCCCTTGCCGCCGTTTTCGCCGCCACGCTGCTGACAACGCCCGCGCTTGCCGATGATTTTCCATCCGCCATTACGGTGAGCGGCGAAGCCAACATTTCTGCGGCGCCCGATCTCGCGCAGATCGACGCCGGCGTCGCCAACGACGCCAAGACAGCGAAGGAAGCATCCGATGCCAACAACGCCGCGATGGGCAAGGTGCTGCTGGCTTTGAAGGGCGCCGGCATCGCCGAGAAGGATTACCAGACCTCGCGGCTGTCGCTGCAGCCGCAATACGGCCAGAACAAATCCACCGGCGCATCCCCGGTGGTCGGCTTCCGCGCCAGCAACCGTGTCACCGTAAAAATTCGCGACGTGACCAAGGTCGCCACCATCATCGACACGCTGGTCGGCGCCGGCGCCAACGACATCGGCAACATCTCCTTCGAGGTGACGCAGGCCTCGAAGCTGCTCGACGACGCGCGCGAGCAGGCGGTCGTGGACGCGCGCCGCAAGGCCGAGATCTACGCCAAGGCCACCGGCGTCACGCTGGGCGCTCCGCTCAGCGTGTCCGAGGGCGGCGCCCCGGTGCCGCTGTTCAAGTCGCGGATGGCAACAGCGCCGATGGCAGCACCGCAAGCCGCAGTTGCGCCCGGCGAGGAAACGCTGTCGGTGACGGTGAATGTGAGCTGGGCGATCAAAGCGGGGCAGTAGGCCGCAAGAGGCACGCTGCCCGCCCAAACAACGGTGGTCGTCCCCGCGAAGGCGGGGACCCATAACCACAGGGAGGAGTGTGAGGCAACTCTCCCACTCCGAGTCTTCGCCAAACCACTCTTGTGGGTATGGGTCCCGGATCTACGCTCCGCTTCGCTTGTCCGGGACGACAGCGAGACCTAAATCTCCACCACCTGCCCCGGCTGCATCGCCACGAACAGCTCCTGCGGAAGCTTCGCAGCATCCAGGGCTTCGAGCAGCGCCTTGGCCGGCGCGTCGATCGCCTCATCCGTGAGCTGGAACGTGCCGTGATGATGCCCGAGCGCGGCCTCGGCGCCGCAATCGCGTAGCGCCTTCACCGCGTCCTCCGGATTCATGTGCTGGTCGCGCATGAACCAGCGCGGCTCGTAGGCGCCGATGGGGAGAATCGCCAGTCGCAGCTTCCCATGCTTCTCGGCGACACGGCGGAAATGCCGGCCATCGCCATAGCCGGAATCGCAGACGACGTAGATTTTTCCGGCCGGCGTCTCCAGCACGAAACTCGCCCACAGCGCCTTGTTGCGATCGAACATGCCGCGCGCCGTCCAGTGCCGGGTCGGCACCAAGTGCACGGCGATGCCGCCGCCGAGCTCGACGCGGTCATGCCAGTCGAAGGCTTCAACCTTGATCGTGGAATCCCAGCTGCGCATCGTCACGTCGTTGCCGAGCGGGGTCACCACGCGCGGGGCAAAATTCTTGGTGAGCCGCGACAGCGTCGCGATGTCGAGATGATCGTAATGGCCGTGCGAGACCAGCACGACGTCGATCTTCGGCAGCTTCTCGAAGGCGATGCCGGGATCGTTGTGCCGCTTCGGCCCGGCCCAGGCGACCGGCGAGACCCGCGCCGACCAGACGGGGTCGACCAGAATGTTGAGGCCGCCGGTCTGGATCAGCCAGCTGGCATGCCCGACGAAGGAGAGCCGCACCTTGTCGCCGTCGACCCGCGCCGGCGGCGTGTCGGCATGGGGGCTGGGCGCCCAGTCGGGCCAGGTGGCGCGCTGCCGCTTGCCGCCGAGCTGCCAACGCAGCACCTCCCGAAGCGATTTCGGCGGCGCGCCGTCCGGATCGAAGAAGTTCAGACCGTCGAAATGGTCGGAGGCGGGACCGTCGTAGGTTTTCATGCGGGACATCCAAAGGGACGGGACACCGACCAGGGCGCCTGCCCCGGCAAGCAGTCCGAACAGGCGGCGGCAGGTGATCGGCACGGCGGGCTTCAGGACTGGTGGCGGAGGTAAGTCATCACCTTCTATATGGGCAGGCAAAAGGAAAAGGAACCTGCAGTCGAAAGCGACGTATTTTCAAGACGTTACCTTGGCAGAGACATTCCGGCGCCCTAACTTTCCTTGACTTTTGGGCGTGAGCGGCGTTTAACCCCGCCACTTTCTCGGAAAGGCTTTCTTTTCGACCCGCCGACTGGTCCTCGAGGCCGGAGGTCAACGCCCGACAGCGCTGTGCGCCCTCGGGCGTAAAGGTGTTTGGACTTTCTTCTCCCTCGCCCCGCTCTTGCGGGGAGAGGGTCGGGGTGAGGGGCTCTCTCCGCGCATGGTGCGCGTAGACGGTCCCGTACCCCCTCACCCGGATCGCAAGGGCGATCCGACCTCTCCCCGCGAGCGGGGAGAGGTAAAAGAGGACAACGGCATTGTTCGACAATCTGTCGGAACGGCTTGGCGGAATTCTCGATCGTCTGACGGGGCGCGGTGCGCTGACCGAAAAGGACGTCGATGCCGCGATGCGCGAGGTGCGCCGCGCGCTGCTGGAGGCCGACGTCGCGCTCGAGGTGGTTCGCAGCTTCACCGAGCGCGTGCGCGAGCAGGCGATCGGCGCGACCGTCGTCAAGTCGGTCACCCCCGGCCAGATGGTTGTCAAGATCGTCCATGACGAGCTGATCAACACGCTCGGGGCCGAAAGCCAGACCATCGACGTCAACTCCGTGCCGCCGGTGCCGATCATGATGGTCGGTCTGCAAGGCTCCGGTAAAACCACCACCACTGCAAAGCTCGCCCGCCGTCTGGTCCAGCGTGACAAGCGCAAGGTGCTGATGGCCTCGCTCGACGTCTATCGCCCGGCGGCGATGGAGCAGCTGGCCGTGCTCGGCCGCGACCTCGACATTCCGACCCTGCCGATCGTGGCGGGACAGCAGCCGCCGCAGATCGCCAAGCGCGCGCTGGAAGCCGGTAAGCTCGGCGGCTACGACATCGTGCTGCTCGACACCGCCGGCCGCACCACGCTCGACGAAGATATGATGGCGGAAGCCGCCGCGATCAAAGCTGCGGCCAATCCGCATGAAGTGCTGCTGGTCGCCGACAGCCTCACCGGTCAGGACGCCGTGAACCTCGCGCGCGCGTTCGATCAGCGCGTCGGCCTCACCGGCATCGTGCTGACCCGCGTCGACGGCGACGGCCGCGGCGGTGCTGCGCTGTCGATGCGCGCGGTCACCGGCAAGCCGATCAAGCTGATCGGCACCGGTGAAAAGACCGACGCGCTGGAAGATTTCCACCCCGATCGTATTGCCGGCCGCATCCTTGGCATGGGCGACGTGGTGTCGCTGGTCGAGCGCGCTGCCGCCAACATCGACGCCGAAAAGGCCGCGCGCACCGCCGAACGCATGCGCAAGGGTCAGTTCGACCTCAACGACATGCGCGAGCAGCTGCTGCAGATGGCCAATATGGGCGGCATCAGCGGGCTGATGGGCATGATGCCCGGCATCGCCAAGATGAAGAACCAGATTGCGGCCGCCGGCATCGACGACAAGATCCTGAAGCGCCAGGTCGCGGTGATCGATTCCATGACGCGCGACGAGCGCCGTCATCCCGATTTGCTCAAGGCCAGCCGCAAGAAGCGTATCGCTGCAGGGTCCGGCCAGAGCGTCGAGCAGGTCAACAAGCTGCTCAAGATGCACCGGAACATGGCTGACGTGATGAAGGCGATGGGCTCGGGCAAGCGCGGCCCGCTCGCCGGCATCGCGCAGGCCATGGGCTTTGGCGGCGGCATGAAGCCGCCCTCGCCGGAAGAGATGAAGGCGCTGCAGGAGAAGATGCAGAGCGGCGGCGGACAGGGTCTGCCCAATTTGCCGAAGGATCTGCCTGCCGGCTTGCGTCAGGGCCTGCCGAATGTGCCAGGGCTCACGGGCCTCAGCGGCAAGCCGATGCTGCCGGGCCTCGGCGGTTTTCCCGGCAAGAAGAAATGAGGAATTCGTCACGAGGGATCGCACGGTCTCGCGCGGCGCGAAAATACCAATCAACCGAACAAACTGTACTTTGAAGGAGAACTGAATGTCCGTCGTTATCCGCCTCGCCCGCGCAGGCACCAAGAAGCGTCCCGTCTATCACGTCGTCGTCGCCGACTCGCGCTTCCCCCGCGATGGCCGCTTCATCGAGCGTCTCGGCTATTTCAACCCGCTGCTGCCGAAGGACAACGAGACTCGTCTGAAGCTCGACATGGACAAGGTGAAGGCCTGGCTCGCCAAGGGCGCGCAGCCGTCCGACCGCGTGGCGCGTTTCCTCGACGCTGCCGGCGTCAAGAAGCGCGAAGCGCGCAACAACCCCGAGAAGGCCGTGCCGCGCAAGGAGCGCAAGGCGCAGGCCGAAGCCGCCGCGAAGGGCTAAGGCTAGGTCATGTCGGCGCTGGTCTGCGTCGCGCGGATCGGCGCCGCGCATGGTGTGCGCGGTGCGGTCAAATTGTGGACCTTCACCGAGGATCCCTTTGCCGTCAGGCGCTATGGCCCGCTGCTGTCCAAGGACGGCAAGCGCCAGTTCGAGGTCGCAACGGCGCGCGAGGCAAAAGATCATCTGGTCGCGACGTTCAAGGGCGTCACGACCCGCGATGAGGCCGAGCGCCTCAACGGCATCGAGCTCTACGTCGCGCGCGAAAAACTGCCCGCGACGGATGAGGACGAATATTACCACACCGACCTGATCGGGCTCGCCGCCGTCACCACCGACGGCGACGCGCTCGGCCGCGTGCTCGCGATCCACAATTTCGGCGCCGGCGACATCATCGAAATCGCTCCACCCAAGGGCACGACGATGCTGTTGCCGTTCACGAACGCAGTGGTGCCGGAGGTCGATCTCAAAGGCGGCCGCGTCGTGATCGCGCTGCCGCAGGAGATCGAGGGCGATGACAATGATCCCTCCACGAGTCGTCCCCGCGAACGCGGGGACCCATAACCACAGGCCGTGGTTTTTGGCTAAGCTGATGGCTCCAGCCATCGCAAAACTGGCTGCGGTGGTTATGGGTCCCGGATCTGCGCTGCGCTTGTCCGGAACGACGAGAATTGAGATCCGATGACAACCCCCTCACCCTGGCGCGCGACGGTGCTGACGCTGTTTCCGGAGATGTTTCCGGGGCCGCTCGGCGTGAGCCTGGCCGGCCGGGCGCTGGCCTCCGGGCTGTGGGAGATCGAGGCGCGGGACATCCGGGCGTCCGCCACCGACCGCCACCGCAGCGTTGACGACACCCCGGCCGGCGGCGGGCCGGGCATGGTGCTGCGGGCGGATGTTCTGGCGGCGGCCATCGATGCCGCCGAGATCGCCCCCGAGCGGCCGCGGCTGCTGATGAGCCCGAGGGGTCGGCCATTGACCCAGGCCCGCGTCACAGAGCTCGCCCAGGGCCCCGGCCCCCTGATCGTCTGCGGGCGCTTCGAGGGGATCGACCAGCGGGTGATCGACGGGCGGGGCCTGGAAGAGGTCTCGATCGGGGATTACGTGCTGTCCGGGGGCGAAATCGCCGCTTTGGCCCTGATCGACGCCTGCGTGCGGCTGCTGCCGGGCGTGATGGGCAAGGAGGCCTCAGGAACCGAGGAGAGCTTCTCCGACGGCCTGCTCGAATACCCCCAATACACCCGGCCGCAGCTGTTCGAGGGCGCTCCGATCCCTGATATCCTGACCTCGGGCGACCACGCCAAGGTTGCCAGCTGGCGACGGGCGCAATCGGAGGCCCTCACGGCGGCCCGGCGGCCGGATTTATGGGCCCAGATCCCCCCCAAGGCCCCGAATCGGGCGGGACGCCAAAAAACGCCAAAAAACAAGACAGACGGGTGACAAACGCTCCGGCTTGCCTTATAGGAGCGGCCACATCCGCAATAGCTGGATAGACGAATTTCGCGCAGCCCCCGATCTGCGGCTGGGCGCGCCGATGGAGATTTACCCATGAACCTGATCAAGCAGCTCGAGCAAGAGCAATTCGACAAGCTGTCCGCTGGCAAGGACATCCCGGAATTCGGTCCCGGCGACACCGTGATCGTCAACGTGAAGGTCGTCGAAGGCGACCGCACCCGCGTGCAGGCCTATGAAGGCGTCTGCATCGGCCGTTCCGGCGGTGGGCTCAACGAGAGCTTCACCGTCCGCAAGATCTCCTACGGCGAGGGCGTGGAGCGCGTGTTCCCGGTGATGTCGCCGATGATCGACTCGATCAAGGTGGTGCGCCGCGGCAAGGTGCGTCGCGCCAAGCTCTATTACCTCCGCAGCCTTCGCGGCAAGTCGGCCCGCATCGTCGAGAAGCAGGACCGCCAGACCGCGGTCGGCGAGTAAGCTCCGCCCCATCAGGCAAGTTTTCGAAAGCGCGGGGCTCGGCTCCGCGCTTTTTTGTTGCGTCAGCCGTGCGCGTCAAACCACTCGCGCTTCCAATTCGGCCTGCTATATATTCTTGGAATGTTTCCAGATCCGGCCAGCCTCGCCCCCGTCAAGCGCATCGTCATCGACGATCGCTCGCGGTTGCCTGGCCGGTTCTTCGGACGCTTCGCGACCTCGGCAACGTCAGAGCTTACGCGCGCAGCCTAAAAGCTGCGCTGACGATTTTGTTGCCCGCGCGCCGCGCGCGCCTTTCCGCTGACACAACATTCTTTCGGAGCTGACGCTCATGTCCAAGCCGACCACATTGTACGACAAGATCTGGAACGACCATCTGGTGCACGAAGCCGAGGACGGCACCTGCCTGCTTTATATCGATCGCCATCTGGTGCACGAGGTGACCTCGCCGCAGGCGTTCGAAGGCCTGCGCGCGACGGGGCGCAAGGTTCATGCGCCCGAGAAGACGCTCGCCGTCGTCGACCACAACGTGCCGACCACCGATCGCACCAAGCCGAATCCCGATCCTGAAAGCATCGAGCAGATCAAGGCGCTGGCCGAGAACGCCAAGGAATTCGGCATCGAATATTACAACGAGTTCGACAAGCGCCAGGGTGTCGTCCACGTCATCGGTCCCGAGCAGGGCTTTACCCTGCCCGGCACCACCATCGTCTGCGGTGACAGCCACACCTCGACGCATGGCGCGTTCGGCGCGCTCGCGCACGGCATCGGCACGAGCGAGGTCGAGCACGTGCTGGCGACGCAGACGCTGATCCAGAAAAAGGCCAAGAACATGCGCGTCACCGTCGATGGCAAACTGCCCGATGGCGTGACGGGCAAGGACATCATCCTCGCCATCATCGGCGAGATCGGCACCGCGGGCGGCACCGGCTACGTACTGGAATACGCCGGCGACGCCATCAGCGCGCTCAGCATGGAAGGCCGCATGACGGTCTGCAACATGTCGATCGAAGGCGGCGCGCGCGCCGGCCTGGTCGCGCCCGACCAGAAGGCGTTCGACTTCCTGCGTGGCCGCCCGAAGGCGCCGAAGGGCGCGGACTGGGATGCCGCGATGCGCTACTGGGAGAAGTTGCGCTCCGACGAGGGCGCGCATTTCGACAACGAGCTGCGCCTCGATGCCGCCAAGCTGCCGCCGATCGTGACCTGGGGCACCAGCCCTGAGGACGTCATCTCCGTGACCGGCATCGTGCCCGACCCTGACAAGATCGCGGACGAGGCCAAGCGCCTCTCCAAGCACCGCGCGCTGAAGTACATGGGCCTCACCGCGGGCACCAAGATCACCGACATCAAGGTCGACCGCATCTTCATCGGCTCCTGCACCAATGGCCGCATCGAGGACTTGCGCGCGGCGGCGAAGATTGCCGAAGGCAAGACCGTCTCAGCGCATGTCAACGCCATGGTCGTGCCGGGCTCCGGCCTCGTGAAGGAGCAGGCCGAAGCCGAAGGTCTGGATAAGATCTTCATCAAGGCCGGCTTCGAATGGCGCGAGCCCGGTTGCTCGATGTGCCTCGCGATGAACCCGGACAAGCTGGCCCCGGAAGAGCGCTGCGCCTCGACCTCGAACCGCAATTTCGAGGGCCGCCAGGGCTTCAAGGGCCGCACCCATCTGGTGTCGCCGGCGATGGCGGCAGCGGCGGCGATCGCGGGTCATTTCGTCGACGTCAGGGACTGGCGCTAAGCCGGTCCCTGCAATTGTAGCGATCGCGGCAAACCGCCGTTAAACGATCGCCTGACACTCTCGTCCTCGCGAGGTTTTCGCGAGGACGCGCGCCATGGCCAACAAGCCTGAATATGTCGACCTGATCGGCGAGGCCACGCGCCAGCACCGCCGGCGCGCGCCGCGCCTGCACATCGTCGCCAAGCCCGAGATCGAGGAGATCTCGAAGCTCAGCCGCTGGCCGCCCGCGATGTTCAAGCAGTGGAAGGTCGAGACCCTGATGCGGTGGAAAGCTTCGTCGTGGAAGCTGAAGGATTGGCTTTAGCCGCCGGACGAGCAAAGGGCGCCGCTGAGGCGCCCTTTTCACGTCGATCGTGCCTACCAATAGTACCGATACGGATGGTGCCAGCGATGCCAGCGGCAGATGCGGCGCGGGCCGTAATAGGTCCAGATGACCCGGCAGCGGCGCGGATAATGGTAGTAGGGATAATAGCCGCCGACATAATAGCGCCGGTGGAAGTGGCGATGGCCGTAGTGAGGCCGATAGATCCCGTAGCGATGAAATCCGCCGTAGCGGTGAACACCGCCATAGCGATAGCCGCCGCCATGGAAGGCCGGCGCGGCGCGGAAGCGGCCGATATGGCCGCCATGGAATCCACCGCCGCGGAAACCGCCGATATGTCCTCCGCCACCGCGGAAGCCTCCACCACCGTGAAAATGCCCGCCACCGCCATGTCCACCGCCGCCGTGGCGAACCTTCGTGACGAGGTCGTCGGCCGCGGCCTTCGTCGCGGGTGACGTCGCCGGATTGATCAAGGTCAGCGCTTCAGCACGACGCGCGGTTCCGGCCGACAGCATCAGCGTCGCCGCAGCTGCAATCCCGAGCAGGCGCATCGGGCCTGCCCGGAGACCCAAACTCCTCAGCATGGACTTCTCCTTGAATCTGGACAGCGGAGTGGCGATGCTCGTTCCCGGCCCGCGTCATCCCTGTTCAATTGCAGTCGCTCCCGGGGTTAAATTGCGGACAGCGATGTGAACGCGCCATGAATGAACGAGGCGGGCGCCGCGCTGCGGCGCTCTGCCGCTAAGGGAAGGAAGTCTTGAGATGACCGTCTACGCGATTGCGCAATTGAAGATGACCGACCGCGCGGCCTACGATCGCTATCAGGCGCGGTTCTTCGATGTGTTCAAGAAGTACAATGGGCGGCTGCTCGCTGCCGATGAGAGACCGCGCGTGCTCGAAGGGGCGTGGCCGCACGACAAGCTGGTCATGATGTCGTTTCCGGACGAGGCCGCCTTCCTCGCCTTCTCGAACTCACCCGACTACGAGGAGATTTCGCGCGACCGCAAGGCCGGCGCGCAGGCGACCGTATTACTGGTCAAGGGATTTGCGCCCGCCGGCTAGGACGTCACCAGAACGGCCCGTAGCCGAACACGAACGGCGCGGGCACGCGGTAGGGATAAGGACGGTAGTGGACCGGCCGCGCGTAATAGCGGGGATCATGGCGCACGATGGGCCGCGCAATGCCATGGGTTCGTGCGTGTCGTCGCACGTCGAAGACGGCGATCCCGGCCGAGGCCTCCGCCACCCTCGGCGCCGCGGACGCGCGAGGCAGGCCCGCGGCAAGCGCGACGACAACGGCCAATGCAAACCATCTCGCCATGACGACCCCTTGAGGCTCCCGCGCTGCGCGCGAGCGTCGAACCGGCATCAGCCGCGGCGCCAGTAGCAGCTCATCCGCGGCACGATCACCGTGCCGCTCGGCCGGTATTCCTGCACATAGGTCGCGTTGCATTCGCGGACCGCGTCGGGACCGGGATTGTAGCGCGGATAGACGCCGTCAGGACTGTAATAGGGCGTGACGCGCAAGCGCGGCGGCCGCTTGCGCGGCGGCGGGGCATCAGGCGGGGCTGCCTGGGCGAGGCGAATCTCGGAGCCGGCGGTCTGCGCCTCGGCGCCAACGCAAAACGGCGAAAACAACCCCATGCACAGTAGCGTCAGCGCTGTTTTCGCTCGCATTTTTCCGCCCACCTGAAACGTCCCATTCGAGGCCCACGCTCCCCGTTTTGGCGGCGCCCGTCAACCTCGCCGCGCTTTATAAAGCGGGATGCATCAGCGGGAAACCCGCGCTAAGAGAGCCTCATGTGGACGGAATTGAAAGCGCCTTCGCTGGCCGAGATGGAAGCGACGGCACACGACATCTTCGAGCGCCTGCCGGCGGAATTTCGTAGGCTGTGCGAGGGCGTGATCCTCCGCGTCGACGACTTCCCGACCGAGGAGGTCCTGGACGAAATGGAATGCGAGAGCGAGTTCGACCTGCTCGGCCTGTTCCAGGGCGTCGGCCTGCCGCAGCAGAGCCTTGGCGACGTGGCGCGGCTGCCCAACATGGTCTGGCTCTACCGCCGGCCGATCCTTGATTACTGGGCCGAGCACGACGAGAGCCTCGGCCATATCGTCCGCCACGTCCTGATCCACGAGATCGGCCACCATTTTGGCCTGTCGGACGACGATATGGCGGCGATTGAGGCTCAGGCAGAGTAGACCTGCCGAATTCGGCCTAGGATTCCGGCCCCGATCGCGATAAATACCTGTTCCCCTAGGCCCATCCGGGAAAGCGCAACCATGGACAAGTTCACCACGCTGGAAGGCGTCGCGGCGCCGCTGAAGATCATCAATGTCGACACCGACATGATCATTCCGAAGCAGTACCTCAAGACCATCAAGCGCACCGGCCTTGGCAAGGGGCTCTTCTCCGAGCAGCGCTACAAGGACGACGGCAGCGAGAATCCGGATTTCGTCCTCAATCAGCCCGCCTATCGAAATGCGAAGGTGCTGGTCGCCGGCGACAATTTCGGCTGCGGCTCGAGCCGCGAGCACGCGCCCTGGGCGCTGCTCGACTTCGGCATCCGCTGCGTGATCTCGACCTCGTTCGGCGACATCTTCTACAACAACTGCTTCAAGAACGGCATTCTGCCGATCCGCGTCAGCCAGGAAGACCTCGACAAGCTGTTCGACGATGCCGAGCGCGGCGCCAATGCGACGCTGACGATCGACCTGCCGAACCAGGAGATCCGCGGCCCCGACGGCGGCAAGGTCAAGTTCGAGATCGACCCGTTCCGCAAGCACTGCCTGATCAACGGCCTCGACGACATCGGCCTCACGATGGAGAAGAAGGCCTCGATCGACACCTATGAGGACAAGCTCAAGCGCGAACGCGCCTGGGCCTGAGCTTGCGTCTTCATTCAGCCCCGGTGCCGACTGCGCCGGGGCTTTTTCTTTGCCTCGCTTATCCCGTATAGCTCGCCGCATGCTGCCCGACATCGTCACCTTCTGGCATGGCCCGATGGATGCGCTGCGCCAGACCTGTCTGCGCTCGCAGCTGGCGGCCGGCCACAAGGTCACGGTCTATAGTTTCGACACCATTCCCGGCCTGCCCGCCGGCGTCGCAAACGCAGACGCCGAAGCGATCCTGCCGCACGCGTTCTCGGAACGCTTGCGGCCACCGCAACCGGATGGAAGCTGGCGCGACTGGACCACGCTGCAGTTCAGCGATTTCTTCCGCATGAAGCTGATGGCGAAGGATCTCGGCCTCTGGCTCGATGCCGATGTGCTGCTCTTGAAGCCCGTCGAGATCGATCCGGCAAAGCCTTACTTCGCCTGGGAGCGGCCGCGCCAGCTCGGCAATTCCGTGATCTACCTGCCGCCCCGGCACGGCATCGTCGCCGCCTTCGAGGAGCTGATGGAGCAGGAGGAGCTGACGCCGAACTGGCTGTCGGTCCGCCATCGCATCACCTTCATGATGCGCCGCCTGCGCGGCAGCTCGAACCGCCTCTCCGATATCCGCGTCGCGATCTTCGGCCCCGCGGCACTCACCGCGCTCGCGCGCCGCACCGGTGAGCTCGCTTGCGCGCTCCCGAAGCAGTCGTTCTACGCCGTGCATGCGGAACCAAAACTGTTCTTCGATCCCTCGAGCTATCTCGGCCTCGTCACCAGCCCCGAGATTATCGGCCTGCACATCTCGCCCAAGGGCCGCGGCGGCGAAAAGCCGATTCCCGGCAGCCTGTATGCCTGGGCGGCGGAGCGGTTTGCTTAGCTCTCGTGCCCCGGACACTGCGCAGCACCTCTTGGTGATGCGCTGCTGAGCCGGGGCCCAGTAACGTGGCGAGATGGGTCCCGGCTCTGCGGAGCGGCACTTCGCGCCGCACCGCGTCCGGGACACGCGATCAATCTCGCTCGATCGAGTTTGATCCAGCGCAACGCGCCCCTGCATCATTGTGCTTAATTCGCTCCAATTCCGCTGTCCGAAGGGAGCTTTCCATGAGCACCGCAAGCAGGCCATATCCCATCGTCCAGGACCTCATCGACTCCTTTGCGAGCTGGCTGAAGCACCGCCGCGAGCTGAACGAGATGCGGCAGCTCGATCGCGCCGATTTCGACCGGATCGCGAGCGACTTGAGGATCGCGCCTGACGATCTCGAGGAACTGGTCCGCCACGGCAAGCATTCTGCCGACGAGCTGCCAATGATGCTGCAGCAGCTCGGCATCAGCGCCGAAGGCCTCGGCCGCGCGCAGCCGCTGCTGCTCCGCGACATGGAGCGGGTCTGCTCGCTCTGTAACAACAAGGGACAATGCGACCGCGATCTCGCAGAGGGCACCGCCGCGGAGAATTATCACGGCTACTGCGGCAATGCCGCGACGCTGGAATCGCTCGACCGCGCCGATGTCGCGCCGCGGTGAGGCGGCGCAACGCCGGCTCATTCCGCGTCAGAAGTCAACCGACATCGATAGCCACAGCGTCCGCGGCATGCCGCTGATCACATAGCCGGTCGGATTGCCGATCCAGTAGCGATTGTCGAACAGATTGGTGACGGACCCGCGGAACGTGGTCGGCCGCCCAGCCAGGCTGGTAGCATAGCGTGCCCCGAGGTCGAAGGTCATCCACGCGGGGACGCTCTGGATGTTGTCGGTGCTGACATAGGCCCGGCTGGTGTAGATCGTGCGAGCCGTCGCCGTCAGTCCAGGCAGGAAGGGCGCATCCCACTCGATGCCAAGATTGCTCTGCCAGCCCGGAGCACCGACCGCATGATTTCCGTCATGGAGGTGCCCTTCGGTCTTCGTGAGCCGTGCATCGAGATAAGTCACGCCGCCCAGAACCCGGATCCCCGGCGCCACTTCGCCGAAGGTGTTGAGCTCGACGCCGCGGTTTCTCTGTTCGCCGTCGAGGCTGTAGATCTTGGTGGCGGGATCGACGACGCCGCTCGGCAGGCTGATCTGGAACGCCGCCAGGCTCGCGCCGAAGCGACCGAGATCGAGCTTGGTGCCGACCTCGTATTGCCTGGTCTTGAAGGGAGCGAACACCGCGTTGGTGTTGGCTGCGCCGGCCGGCGGCGTGGGACCGGGCGAAAGACCTTCGATGTAGCTGGCGTAAAAGGACACTTCCTTGATCGGTCGCACCAGCAGGGCCACGGAGGGCGACGTCGCGCTCTGGTCATAGTGGGCGGTCTCCAGACCGCTCGCGGGATCAAAGCCGTTCGCAATGACCTGCTGCTGTCTGGCGCCGACGGTCACCTGAAGCATCCCGTTCATCATCGAGAGCGTATCGGCAACGCCGACGCTTCGCAGGCCGAGAAAGTCGGACTTGCCCTCGGCGAGGGACGACACCGGTGTGCCGGGGCCCGCCAGCAGCGTGGGTGTGTAGATGTTGGTGAGATAGTTCCCGTAATTGGTCTGACCGAGCCAGTCGGTTCGGTTCAGGACACTGCCGCTGACCACGACTTCATGCCCGACCGGGCCTGTATCGAACCGCGCCCGAACACCGGCTTCGCCAGACACGGCCTCGGACTTGCCGGTCTGGAAGCGCGACGTTGAAAGTGCGTCGCCCGAGGTCGTGAGGATCGTCGCTCCCGGCGCCTCCCGCTTGTCATAACCGAATTGGTTGGCGCCGATGGCGCCGAACATGGTGACGTTGTTGGACAGGTCGTATTCAGCGCGCGTCAGGCCCGTGAGGCTCTTTGTGCGGGCATAGTCGAAGGGCTGGGCGAGATTGATGCGAGGATCCGGCGCATTGGGCACCGCGATGCCCTTGACCGGCGTATAGCCGCGCGCCGCAGCTTTCATCCAGTCGTCCTGATAGATGACATCGGCCGACCACCGAAAGCGCTCGCCGCGGTAGTCGACACCGAGCGAACCGACACCGTGACGCACCGATTGGCGGTCGATCGTGGTGTCTCCACCATTGAACCCGCCATTGAACCGGACGCCCCATTCCTTCTGATCACCGTAGCGGCGCGCCACGTCGACCTCCGTGCCAAAGCGGGCATTCGACATGTAGCCGACGGTCAGGCGCGTCAGATCTTCGTAAGCACGTTTGGTCACGACATTGACGCTACCGCCGATGCTTCCCTGCGGGGCCATGCCGTTGAGGAACGCGCCCGGGCCCTTGAGCAATTCGATACGCTCGATCGGCGCCGGGTTGACACGATAGGCCGGCACCAGACCGTACAGCCCGTTCAACGCGATCTCGCTGTTCTCGACCCGGAAGCCGCGAATGGTCAGTGCGTCATAGCGGTTGCTGCTGCCGATTGCCGCGCGGACCGACGGATCGGAATTGGTCAGAACCTCGGCGACGCTGGTCGCCTGCTGGTCACGGATGGTCTTCTCCGTATAGCTGGCGAGACTGTATGGCGTATCCATGTAGTCTTTGTTGCCGAGCAGGCCGAGCTGGCCACCTCGCGCGACTTGTCCGCCGACATACGGCACCGGCAATGCGGCACGCTGCGCGCCGACCGTCGCAGGTGCGCTTGCTGCCGGCGCGCTCTGACGCCCAGCGGCCTGGCGCCTTGCGCGCATTGCATTGGACGAATGCTGTCTCCGGACGGGAACAGCGCGGCGCTCCGGCGCAGATACGGCAACCGGAGGAAGCGACTGTCCGGATCCGGTCGACGGTTGAACGTTGGATTGCTGTGCGAATGACGATGTCGTGGTCAGCAGCATCGATACGGACACGAGCCAAAATACGCGCGTGCCGTTCCAATCGTGAATCATAGTACCCCGGAGTCTTTTCTTATTGATGCCCCGTCTCATCACGCCGACGAGACAAAGAGTGCAATAAACAGCCAGGCGAGCATCGCCAAATAGAAGGTATCTGAAATAGAAGGCATCTAATGTATTGAGCGAGATCTCGGCGCGAGACGCAGACGAGAGCGTTGTCGACTGATGCTTTGATTTCACGCGGCGTCCAACGCTGGCAGGCGCGAAACATCAAATTCACGCGTGCATTCGCACGAGGTGCTTCCGCGCAACATCACCTCAAAGCGCGCACCGAGAGGTCGCGGCGCGACGGATGCGGGTGATTGCCACAGTCCGTCGGACGAAGGAGTCGAGACGCGAGATGACGTTGTTGGACGCAAGAAGGACTCGTCGCACGACGGGGTGTCAGCGCGCACAGCCGCAATTGCTGCCCGACAGGGCAGCGGGTCTGCCCGTCGTGCAATCACAAGGGACAGTGCGATCGCGATCTCGCCGACGGCACCGCGCGGAGAACTATCGACGGCTATTGCGCCAACGCCTCGACACTGGAATCGCTCGACCGGGCCGATGTCGCGCCGCGGTGAGCGGCGCAGAAGATTTCACTCGCCGCACACTCATCAATCCCTACCTTGGGATCGGCGCAAGGATTTCCGCTGCACCGCTGATAGCGGGGTATAGCAGATCTCCCCAGAGGTCCGCGCCGGGTCAAGGTTAAACTCGCGCGCTGCTGCAACCATCACTGGTCGATCAGCACGTGGTGCACCTCGCCGAGCGGCAAAAGATCGCGAATAGTATGATGTATGCAAGATCCCGTTTGCGCGAGGAGGATGCCGACAAGGTCTCCGCAATTATCCGTGCTTGATCTCGACGAATGGCTCTGTTTGGATAGTTTCCCTTCGGGCAATTCGTATTTCGGATAATCATGGCAAATGAAGTAGATCGATCCCGTCGTTCATTGGGTGCCCGTTCACAAGAAAGCATCGTGACCGTCCACCGCGCGGGCATCGGGAATCGGCTACTGGCGGCGTTGCCGCCGGCGGATCTCGGCTTGCTCACGCCCTACTTCCAGAAAGTCTCGTTCGAACCCGATGCCATCCTGGTGCGGTCGGGCGATGAGCTCGACCCGGTTTATTTTCCCCATAGCGGCGCAATCGCCTTCATGCTCGATATGCCGGACGGGCAAACGGTCGCAACCACCTTGATGGGACGGGAAGGCGCTTTGGCCTCGTTCTCCGTGCTCGGCCCGTCGCTTTCATCCGTGACCGCGGTTACTCGCATAGCCGGCACAGCATCGCTGATTTCCGCCGCCAAATTTCGCGCCGCCTTTGCGCAAAGCACAGCCATCAGGAACGTCGTGCAAGTCCACGCCCGCGCGGTGTTATTGCAGCTCCAGCACGTAGCCGCTTGCAACGCGCTCCACCGGGTGGATGGCCGCATGGCGCGGTGGCTCCTGCAGCTTCACGACCGCGTGCCCGATGACCGGCTTCCGGTGACGCAGGAGGCGCTTGCGCAGCTGCTTGGGGTGCGACGGACGACAGTAACTCTGACGATGAGCAAGCTACGCGAGGCCGGCGCGGTCCCGTCCGACGGGCGCGGGTTTGTAGAGATCGATCGGGCGCGGCTCGAGAAGGTCGCATGCGATTGTTATGCGCTCATGCAGCGCAACATCGATCGGATGTATTGCGAGGAATTGGCCGCACCATCCTCTGCTCTTGGCGAACAGAAAATGGCCGTTTGTCGCGGAAAAGCGGATATCGCTTTTTCGAGTTGACGCTTCAGCCCTTGCTCATCGCCGCAATGGCATCCGCGATTTCGATCGTGCGCCGGGCCATGTCGGCGTGCAGCCGCTCCACCATCGCGCCGTCCAAGCGGATCGCGCCGCGCGAGACGTTCTCCGGCAGCTCGAACGCCGCGATGATTTTTCGTGCGCGCGCGACTTCCTCTTCGGGCGGCGTGAAGATCGCGTTGCAGGCGTCGATCTGCGAGGGGTGGATCAGCGTCTTGCCGTCGAAGCCGAGATCGCGGCCCTGCGCGCATTCGGTGGCAAAGCCGTCGGAATTGGCGATGTCGCTGTAGGGGCCGTCGAGGATTTCGAGGCCGTGGGCGCGCGTCGCCAGGATGCAGTGCGTGATCATCGGGATCATCGCGGCGCGGCCGGGCAGCATCTTGATGCGCGTTTCGCGTGAGATGTCGTTCGGGCCGAACACGAAGCCGGAGAGGCGCCGCGATTGATCGCGCCCGGCCTCGGCCAGCTCCTCCGCGTGCAGCACGGCGCGCGCGGTCTCGATCATGGCCCAGACCTTCACCGTCGGCGCCGCGCCAAGCTCGGTAAGACGGAGGCCGATCGTATCGAGATCTTCGACACTTGAAACTTTTGGAACCAGGATGCCGTCGGGCGAGGCCTTGGCGGCCATGGCGAGATCGTCGGCCCACCAGGACGTGTCGAGACCGTTGGTCCGGATCAGGATCTCGCGCTTGCCGAACCCCTTGGCCGCGATGGCCGCCGCGATTCCATCGCGCGCCACCGCCTTGGCGTCGGGAGCGACGGAATCTTCCAGATCGAGGATCAGGCCGTCGGCGGCGAGATTGCGCGCCTTTTCCAGCGCGCGGGGGTTGGAGCCGGGCATGAACAGATGGCTGCGGCGCGGGCGGGTCATGCAAGTGTTCCTTCCGGTTTCCTCAGGCGGTTGTAGAGCACGATCCGGAAAACTGTGCGGCGATTTTCCGGCAAGGATCATGCTCAAGCAAACAGCCACAGGCGATAACATCTGGCCTGCCTATTCGAAAGGCTTGTTCGCCTCGGCGGTATATGTTTAGGCATAGGCCATGACCGCATTCCCAGAGCATTTGCTGGAAGGCTACAGGGCCTTCGCCACCCAGCGGCTGCCGACCGAGCAGACCCGCTACCGCGACCTGTCGGTGAAGGGGCAGTCGCCGGAAGTAATGGTGATCGGCTGCTGCGACAGCCGCGTCTCGCCCGAGGTGATCTTCGACGTCGGCCCGGGCGAATTGTTCGTGGTCCGCAACATCGCCAATCTGGTGCCGGTGTATCAGCCCGACGGCAACGCGCATGGCGTCTCGGCCGCGCTGGAATATGCGGTGACGGTGCTGAAGGTGAAGCACATCGTGGTGCTCGGCCACGCGCAATGCGGCGGCATCCGCGCCTTCGTCGACAAGATCGAGCCGCTGACGCCCGGCGACTTCATCGGCAAATGGATGCAGATGTTCATCAAGCCGGGTGAAGTGGTCGAGCAACGTGACCATGAGAGCATGGCGCAATTCGTCGAGCGCATCGAGAAGGCCGCGGTGTTCCGCAGCCTGGAAAACCTGATGACGTTCCCGTTCGTGCAGAAGGCGGTCGACAGCGGCCAGATGCAGACCCACGGCGCCTATTTCGGCGTCGCGGAGGGATCGCTGTTCGTGCTGGACAAGGCGAGCAAGGAATTCAAGAACGCGCGTAGCGTGGCGTAGGGCGAGATTTCGTCAGCTGCCGCGTCAAACGAGATCGTCGTCCCGGACAAGCGCAAGCGCAGATCCGGGACCCATACGCCGCAGCAATAATTTTGCGAAGACCCGGAGTTACCAGCTTCGCGCCAAACCACTTCCTGCGGTTATGGGTCCCGGATCTGCGCGCGCTTGTTGCGCGCTTGTCCGGGACGACAGGAGAGAGTTCGTCAGGCCGCCTTCTTCTTCGCGCTGATCAGCTTGCGGTTGATCAGCACTTCCGCGATCTGGATCGCGTTGAGGGCTGCGCCCTTGCGGAGGTTGTCGGACACGCACCACAGCACGAGGCCGTTCTCCACCGTCGCGTCCTCGCGGATGCGGCTGATGTAAGTCGCGTCCTCGCCGGCCGCTTCGTAAGGCGTGGCGTAGCCGCCGGGCTCCTGCTTGTCGATGACGAGGCAGCCGGGCGCCGTGCGCAGGATGTTGCGCGCTTCGTCCGCGCTGATCGGATTCTCGAACTCGATGTTGACGGCCTCGGAGTGGCCGACGAACACGGGCACGCGCACACAAGTAGCGGAGAGCTTGATCTTGGGATCAAGAATCTTCTTGGTCTCCGCCATCATCTTCCACTCTTCCTTGGTGTAGCCGTCCTCCATGAAGACGTCGATGTGGGGGATGACGTTGAAGGCGATCCGCTTGGGGAATTTCTTCGCGACCAGCTCGTCATTGGTGTAGACGGCCTTGGTCTGCGAGAACAGCTCGTCCATCCCGTCCTTGCCGGCGCCCGACACCGATTGATAGGTCGAGACCACGACGCGCTTGATGGTCGCCTTGTCGTGCAGCGGCTTGAGCGCGACCACGAGCTGCGCGGTCGAGCAGTTCGGGTTGGCGATGATGTTCTTCTTCTTGAAGCCTTCGGTCGCAGCCGCATTCACCTCCGGCACGATCAGCGGCACGTCCGGATCCATGCGCCAGGCCGAGGAATTGTCGATCACGACGGCGCCGGCGGCGCCGATCTTCGGCGACCATTCCTTCGACACCTCGCCGCCCGCCGACATCAGGCAGATGTCGACATCGGAGAAATCAAAGTGCTCGAGCGCCTTGCACTTCAGGGTGCGGTCGCCATAGGAGACCTCGACGCCGATGCTGCGGCGCGACGCCAGCGCCACGACCTCGTCCGCGGGGAATTTGCGCTCATCGAGGATGTTGAGCATTTCCCGTCCGACATTGCCGGTCGCGCCGACGACTGCGACTTTGTAACCCATCGTTCACTCTCCGATGAAAAAGCCCGTTCCTGAAGCTGACGCTTAAACAGGAAGAGCAGCGCTTCTATGCGAGAACCGGCCTCAAGACAACGTTGGACCATGCCTTAGGGACGTGGATGCAGTCGCCTGAGGCCAGCACGGCCGCAATCTCCACCCGGACCCATCTCTATCTGACGCTGGCAGCCTTCGCCGACGAGGTGGTCGGCACGCTGGCGCGCCTGATCGCCTATGTGGGGGCGCTCGCTCTGTTTGCCATCCTCGCCCTCGCGGCGCTGGGTCAGTTGCCCGAGCTGCGCGGCGATGATCCCGCAGACAAGCCGGGCTGGAGCACGGCCGACCGATCGCACCCGGCTTTCGCCCTTAGCCGGATCGATTCATCAGAAAAAACAGCCTCTTACACCATCCTTCGGCATCCCGAAGGCGGCCGCAAAGACGTGATGCGCTGGGCGAGCGCGGCGGACCAGCCGCTGGCCGAGCTCGAAATCTATCGGGAAGGCGGCGAGTTCGATGTGGCCCGTCCTGTAGCGACGGACCTCGCCGTCCAGATGGGTCTCGGGGTGGCCACCCCGCTCGAGCAAGCCGGCCTGATCGAGACGAAATTCGGCCCCGTCGCGCTGTTCCGGCCGATCGGCACGGACAAGGGGACGCTGGCCTGCCTCGGCTACCTCAAGCGCAACGAGGAGCCAGGCTTGCAGATCTCCGGCTTCTCCTGCCAGGGCGACACAATGCCCGCCCGGCGTGCGGCGATCGCCTGCACGCTGAACCGGCTGACGCTGCTGACCTCCGGCAACGAGCCGAAGCTGGCGGAATTGTTCGCCCGTGCCGAGCTGAAGCGCCGTGCTTGCGACCTCGCGGGCTCGCCGGACTGGCTGCTGGGCGCCGCCAACGCGCAATTGCGCGGGGCGCTTTGACCGGCATCAAGCTCAAGTGGCTGGTATTGATGCAACTTTTGCCAGCGCGCACGATTATTCCGAGCTGGTGTGACCCAATAGACCTAGTTGCGCTCACCCCGGCCGGGCTAGTATGGGGTGAAATCGACTGGCGGTGCGCCGCCTGAAGGGGACGTGATGAGCTGGAAATTCTCTGCCAAACTGGCGACCTTGTTTGCGGCGGGCGCTGTGATTGCCCTGTCCCTTGCGACGCCGGCCTCGGCTGACAACAAGACCAAGCGCTATGACGAGCGCGGTCGGCACTATTACGGCCCGAGCGGCCCCAACGCCGTCTACCAGCAGGGCCGCACCCGCATCTATGTCAGCAAGCGCTCCTGGCTTGACGGCGGCACCGAGGTCAATCCGGGCGACCGCAAGTTCTCCGACTACGCCTTCCCGCCGGCGGTTGGCTATCCGTCCTTCGCCCGCGAGAATCTCAACCGCCCGATCGACCGCCAGCCGCTCTCGCCGCCGCAGGACGTCGGCGGCTATCCGCAGAATTTCCCGCTGTACTGAGCGGACAGCGATCCGAATCAAAAGGCCGGGCTTACGCCCGGCCTTTTTGTTTTTGCGAGATGCCGTAGGGTGGATTAGCCGAAGGCGTAATCCACCACTGCTTGTCTCCGCGGAGACAGAAGAGGTGGGTTACGCCAAGCGGTCTGCGCTTCGCGCAGTCCACATGGCTGACCCACCCTACGAGAGCTGTGCCCGCCTTAGGCGTGCAGCTTCTGCAATTCCTTCAGGATCGCTTCGCCCATCTGCGTCGTCGAGGCGGCCGTGGTGCCCTCCGACTTGATGTCGGCGGTGCGCAGGCCACTGGCGAGCACCGCGGCGATCGCGGCGTCGACCTTGTCGGCGAGCGCGCCCATGTCGAAGGAGTAGCGCAGCGCCATGCCGAACGACGAGATCATCGCAATCGGATTGGCGAGGCCCTGGCCTGCGATATCGGGCGCCGAGCCGTGCACGGGCTCGTACAGCGCCTTGCGCTTCTTGCTCTTCACATCGACCTCACCGAGCGAAGCCGAAGGCAGCATGCCGAGCGAGCCCGTCAGCATCGCCGCGATGTCGGACAGCATGTCGCCGAACAGATTGTCGGTGACGATGACGTCGAACTGCTTCGGCCATTTCACCAGCATCATGCCGCCGGAATCGGCGAGCTGGTGCTCGAGCGTGACATCAGGGTATTCGCGCTTGTGGACCTGGGTCATGACCTCGTTCCAGAGCACGCCCGACTTCATGACGTTGCGCTTCTCCATCGACGTCACCTTGTTCTTGCGCTTCCTGGCAAGCTCGAAGGCGACGCGGCCGATGCGCTCGATCTCATAGGTGTCGTAGACCTGGGTATCGACGGCGCGCTTCTGGCCGTTGCCGAGGTCGGTGATGGTCTTGGGCTCGCCGAAATAGACGCCGCCGGTGAGCTCGCGCACGATCATGATGTCGAGGCCTTCGACGGCCTCGCGCTTCAGGCTGGAGGCTTCCGCCAGCGCCGGGTAGCACACGGCGGGACGCAGGTTGGCGAACAAGGCCAGATCCTTGCGCAGGCGCAGCAGGCCGGCTTCCGGGCGCACCTCGTAGGGCACCGCGTCCCACTTCGGACCGCCGACCGCGCCGAAGATGATGGCATCGGCGGCAAGCGCCTTGGCCATGTCGCCCTCGGAGATCGACACCTTGTGCGCGTCATAGGCGGAGCCGCCGACAAGGCCGGTATCCGTCTCGAACTTGGCGATCCCGGCCGAATTGAGCCAGTCGATCAGCCGCTTCACCTCGCCCATCACCTCGGGGCCGATACCGTCGCCGGGAAGCAGCAGCAGTTTGTGGGTCGCCATGGTCGTTTCCTTCTCGATCCTCTCTCGTCATTCCGGGACGCGCCTCTTGGCGCGGGCCCGCTTCGCGTGCGCCCCGGAATGACGGCCGGCCGGAGTGCTAGAGCGGCGTTGCGCGCTTGGCAAGACACCATTGCCGGGGTGCGGCTGTGCAAGGCGGACGGAGCCTGCCACACTGGGTAGGCCGGAGAACCCCTTGCACGCCCCTGACCGCGTCCTGCCCTACGCGCATCCCGCGCGGCTGATCCTGACCCTGTCGCTGGCGGCCACCGTCGGGCTCGGCATCGGCCGCTTTGCCTATGCGCTGGTGCTGCCCGACATGCGGGAGACCCTCGGCTGGTCCTATTCGGCCGCCGGATTCATGAACACCATCAACGCCGTCGGCTATCTCGTGGGCGCGCTGGTGGCGTCGCGCCTCATCCAGCGCGTCGGCTGGGCGGCCGCGATCCGCGGCGGAACCCTGGCCTGCGTCGCCGCGCTCGCCATTTGCGCGCTGACGGGGAATTTCGTCGCGCTGAGCCTGGCGCGCCTCGTGCTGGGTCTCGGCGCCGCGGCCGGCTTCGTCGCCGGCGGCGCGCTCGCTGCGACCATCGCCCAGTCGCGCCCGGAGCGGGCCAATTTCCTGCTCAGCCTGTTCTATGCCGGACCCGGCATCGGCATTCTGTCCTCGGGGCTGATCGCTCCGTTCACGCTGCAATATTTCGGGCCGGGCTCGTGGTGGATGGTGTGGTGGGCGCTGACACTGCTCTCGGCCGCGATGACCGCGCCGCTGTTCCTGATCCGCATCGAAAGCGGGGCGCGTTTCTCGGAAGGCAGCCACGCCGCCTTCGCGATTCGTCCTGTGCTGATCTACCTCGCGGGCTACTTCCTGTTCGGCGCCGGCTACATCGCCTACATGACCTTCATGATCGCCTATGTGCGCGACGGCGGCGGCGGGGCCGCAGCGCAGGCGGCGTTCTGGGGCCTGATCGGCCTGTCCGCCTTCGTCACACCCTGGGCCTGGCGCGGCGTGCTGGCGCTCGACCGCGGCGGATTGGCCACCGCCATCATCCTCGGCACCAACGCGCTGGGTGCGGCCCTGCCGATGCTCGGGCATTCGCCGGCGTGGCTCGCGGTCTCCGCGGTGGTGTTCGGCGTCGCTTTCTTCGCCGTGGTCGGCTCGACCACCGCCTTCGTGCGCTTCAACTATCCGCCGGCGATGTGGCCGACCGCGATCGCGGCGATGACGATCTCGTTCGGCGTCGGGCAAACGCTGGGGCCGATCGTGGTCGGCGCCATCACGGACGCGCTGGGGAGTTTGAGCTACGCGCTGAATGTATCGGCGGCGCTGCTGGCGTTGGGGGCGGCCGCGGCGCTGTGTCAGCGGAAAGTGGGCCAGCCAGGTAGACGGTGCCGTAGGGTGAGCAAAGGCGCAAGAGCGCTGTGCCCACGGTTTTATTCATGATGGATGGAATGGTGGGCACGCTTGCGCTTTGCCCACACTACGGCAGCGCGCCTAGCTCCCACTAAACGAATTATACCCCTGGTCTTCCCAATAGCCGCCCTTGTAGTCGTTGGTGACTTCCATCGAGACCACGTATTTCGGGTTCTTGAAGCCGAGTTTTGTCGGCACGCGGATCTTCATGGGGAAGCCGTAGGCGCGCGGCAGGATTTCATTCGCGTATTTGAACGTCATCTGGGTCTGCGGATGCAGCGCGCTGCGCATGTCCAAGGGCGAATTGTAGCCGTCCTTGTCGGCGCACTGGAACCAGACGTATTTCGCGCTTGTGTCGGCGCCGATCAGCTTGAGGAAATCGCGCAAGGGCGTGCCGGTCCAGCTGCCGATCGCGCTCCAGCCCTCGACGCAGATATGGCGGGTGATTTGCGTGACTTGCGGCAACTTGTAGAGCTCGTCCAGCGTCCACGACTTCTTGTTGTCGACGAGGCCGCGAACCTCGAGCTTCCAGTCGGCGCCAGCGACGTCAGGCGCGTCGTCGAGATCGTAATAGGCGTTGAACGGGAACGGTTTCGTGATCGCGCTCTCGGGGAAGGTCGGCGCCAGTGCGTCGGGGTTGAAGATGAAGGCCTGCACGGCATCGTTGAATTTCGAGACCTGCTTCAGCATCTCCTCGGCCGAGGACGAGTCGATCACATCGCAGCCGGTGAGCAGCGTCAGCGCGCCGAGGCTGGCGCCGGCCGCAATGAAGCGGCGGCGCGTGACGTCGGGCATGGTCTTGATGGAGTCCTTGATCAAGAGCCGCTTGTCGACGCCGGGGATCAGGAATGAACGCTTGGCCATGCTCTCCTCCTCAGCGGCCGATGATCATGGCGCGCAGGCTCTTAGGCACGAGCAGCGCGAGCAGGACGTGAACGACGAGGAACGCGCAGATCGCGGCCATGCAGAAGAAATGGATGTAGCGCGCGGTCGGGTAGTCGCCGAACAGCGCGACGAGATAATAGAGCTGCACGGGCTTCCACATCCCTAAGCCCGTGAGCACGATCAGCACGCCGACCACGATGATGCCGGCATAGAGCAGGCGCTGCACGTAATTGTAGACGGTGAGGTCATCGTGGCCGAGCTTGAAGGTCAGCGCTGCCCTGACGTCATGGAGCACGCCTGACGGGGTGATCGGAAACAGTTTCTTGCGGAAACGGCCGGTGGCAAAGCCCGTGACGAGATAGGCGAGGCCGTTGATCATCAACAGCCACATCGCAGCAAAGTGCCAGAGCAGGCCGCCGCCGAGCCATCCGCCGAGCGTGTACTCGCGCGGAAAGCTGAAGCCGAACAGCGGCGAGGCGTTGTAGATCTGCCAGCCCGACAGGATCATCAGGATCATGGCGAGGGCATTGACCCAGTGCATGATGCGGACCCAGGCCGGCTGGATCACTTTGGCCGGGGCGGCGCTGACCTGCTCGTCGGTGACTGTGAGGCTCGACATGGTGGTTCCGTCCTGAACGTCGTGTGACACCGATTATACGCCGATGCGCCCGCTTTCGTTACGCCCTGTCCGCCATCGAATCGATAGCGTCGGGCTATGGCGGTCACAATAAAGCGAGCCGGGTGCCCCCGGCTCGCCGTTTCGTCGCATCCTGCTTGCGGGATGAAACAGGAGCCCGCGGTGTTACGTCGCCGGCATCAGCACGGTGTCGACCACATGGATGACGCCGTTGGACTGGTTGACGTTGGAGATCGTGACCATCGAGGTGCCGCCCTTGGCATCGACGATCCAGGTCTTGCCGTCCATCTTCTTGACCGTCAGCTCCTCGCCTTCGGCGGTCTTCAGCTTCTTGCCCTCGGTGAGGTCGGAGGCCTCGAGCTTGCCGGGCACGACATGGTAGGTGAGGATCTTGGTCAGCGTCGCCTTGTTCTCGGGCTTGACCAGATTGTCGACGGTGCCGGCCGGCAGCTTGCCGAAGGCGGCGTTGGTCGGGGCAAACACCGTGAACGGACCCTTGCCTTCCAGCGTCGGCACCAGGCCGGCCGCCTTCACCGCCGCGACCAGCGTGGTGTGGTCCTTCGAGTTGACCGCGTTCTGGACGATGTTCTTGGACGGGAACATCGCGGCACCGCCGACCATGACGGTCTTCTCCTCGGCGCGGACAGGCGCGACGACGGTCGCGGTGATGGCCAGGGCGCTGAAGGCGGCGGCGGCGAGATAGGCAATGCGCTTCGACATGGAAAGTCTCCCGATTGAATTGTAACCGGCGATGGCCGGTCTTGCGTTGGGGCAACAACGGCGGCTGCGACCTGTTGGCGTGAAGCAGCAGCGCCGTCGTTGGACCGAACTACGGGAGGGTTGGCGAAGTGGTTTCGGGGAAAAATTCTTTGTGATGCGTGAAACTATGTGGGGGGACGTTCGTGTGATGCACGAACGATCCGCCCACTCCGCTGTCGTCCCGGACAAGCGAAGCGCCGATCCGGGACCCATAGCCACAGGGAGTGGTTTGGCGAAGACTCGGAGTTACCGTCTCGCGCGACGTCTTCTCCCTGTGGTTATGGGTCCCGGGTTCGCGACGTTGTCGCGCCCCGGGACGACAGCGGAGATTGACGCGCGCGCTGCGCCTCAATCCCTGTTGTTCGGCGTCTGGATGAATCCGCGATTATGCGTCGGGCTGATCAGCACCTCGTTGATGCAGACCCTGGCCGGCATGCTCGCGATGAAGGCGATGGTGCGGCCGAGATCTTCGGATTGCAGCATCCTGGCCTGCTCGTCCTCGCTCGGCACCACCGGGCGCAGCTTGAGGATCGGCGTCGCCACCTCGCCCGGCATCAGGCAGCAGGCGCGCAGGCCGTTGACGCATTCGTCCATGTTGAAGGAATGGGTCAGTGCCAGCACCGCATGCTTGGTCGTGGTGTAGGCCGGGCCCGGCATCTTCGAGACGTGGCGGCCGGCCCAGGACGAGACGTTGATGATCGCGCCATCCTGCTGCTTGCGCATCGTCGGCAGCACCGCGCGCATGCAATAGAGCACGCCGTTGAGATTGACCTGGACCAACTTGTCCCAGCCCTCCAGTTCCATGTCCTTCCAGCTGCGCTTGGGAACATTGATGCCGGCGTTATTGACCAGGAGGTCGATGCGGCCGTGCCTGGCGACGATCTGATCGGCGGCTTTCTGGGCTTCCGCAGCGTTGGCCACGTCCAGCGCGATGGCCTCGGCCGCCCCGCCCGCCTTGGCGATTTTGGCAACCACGGTATCCAGGGCGTCCTTGCGCCGGCCCGAGACCACCACGGTCCAACCGTCGGCCGCCAGCGCCTCGGCGCCGGCCTCGCCGATCCCACTGCCGCCGCCCGTGACCCAGGCCACGCGTTTCCCAGCTTTTGTCATGCAAACTGTCTCCGTTGCTTCATTGGGGCGGTTTTTGCTAATCCAGCCCTCGGTTTGACCGGCCTTCGCCGGCGAGGAATGTTGCATGAACCCAGCTGCCAACGCCAACCTGTTCTCCCGCCTGTTCGACGGCCTGGACGATCCGAAGCGCCTCGCGATCGAGACGCATGACGGCGGCCATATCAGCTATGGCGAGCTGATCGCGCGGGCGGGGCAGATGGCGAATGTGCTGGTCGCGCGCGGCGTGAAGCCGGGCGACCGCGTCGCGGTGCAGGTCGAGAAATCCGTCGCCAATATCGTGCTGTATCTCGGCACGGTACGGGCCGGCGCGGTCTATCTTCCGCTCAACACCGCCTATACGCTGAACGAGCTCGACTACTTCATCGGCGATGCCGAGCCGTCGCTGGTGGTCTGCGATCCCTCCAAGGCCGAAGGCCTCGCCCCGATCGCCGCCAAGGTGGAGGCCGGGGTCGAGACGCTCGGAGCTGACGGCAAGGGCTCGCTGACCGAGGCCGCCGACAAGGCGAGCAGCGAATTCACGACTGTCGCGCGGGCGAACGACGATCTCGCCGCCATCCTCTACACCTCGGGCACCACGGGCCGCTCCAAGGGCGCGATGCTGACGCATGATAATCTGGCGTCGAACTCGCTCTCGCTCGTCGGCTACTGGCGCTTCACCGACAAGGACGTGCTGATCCACGCGCTGCCGATCTATCATACGCACGGCCTGTTCGTGGCGACCAACGTGACACTGTTCGCCCGGGCGTCGATGATCTTCCTGCCGAAGCTCGATCCGGATTTGATGATCAAGCTGATGGCGCGCGCCACAGTATTGATGGGCGTGCCGACTTTCTACACGCGCCTCCTGCAGAATTCTGCGCTGTCGCGCGACACCACGAAGCACATGCGGCTGTTCATCTCGGGCTCGGCGCCGCTGCTGGCGGAGACCCATCGCGAATGGTCGGCGCGCACGGGGCACGCCGTGCTCGAGCGCTACGGCATGACCGAGACCAACATGAACACGTCGAACCCCTATGACGGCGAGCGCGTGCCCGGCGCGGTCGGCTTCCCTCTCCCCGGCGTCTCCGTGCGCGTCACCGAACCCGAGACGGGCAAGGAGCTGCCGCGCGAGGAGATCGGCATGATCGAGGTCAAGGGACCGAACGTCTTCAAGGGCTATTGGCGCATGCCGGAGAAGACCAAGTCCGAATTCCGCGACGACGGCTTCTTCATCACCGGCGACCTCGGCAAGATCGACGGCAAGGGCTACGTCCACATCCTCGGCCGCGGCAAGGATCTCGTGATCTCCGGCGGCTTCAACGTCTATCCGAAAGAGATCGAGAGCGAGATCGACGCCATGCCCGGCGTGATCGAATCCGCCGTGATCGGCGTGCCGCATGCCGATTTCGGCGAGGGCGTCACGGCGGTGCTGGTCTGCAACAAGGGCGCCGACGTCACTGAAGCCGCCGTGCTGAACGCGCTGGACGGACGGATCGCAAAGTTCAAGATGCCCAAGCGCGTCTTCGTGGTCGACGAGCTGCCGCGCAACACCATGGGCAAGGTGCAGAAGAACGTCTTGCGGGATACGTACAAGGATATCTACGCGAAGAAATAGGGCTGGCGTTCGCCGTCCTTGCGGATGAAGCCGTAGGGTGGGTTAGCCGAAGGCGTAACCCACCTCTTTGCGTTCCGCGGCGGCAGAAGCGGTGGGTTGCGCTTCGCTAACCCACCCTACGACGCTGCGCTCGAATGACGGTGGACGCGGCGACTACAGCCCGCCCACCAGGCTCAGCACAAACCGGCTGCCGACGATCAACAGATAACACCCGAACGCCACTTCCAGCGTCCGCTTCGACATCGCATGTGCAGCTCTCACGCCGAGCGGCGCGGTGACGAGGCTCATCGGCATCACGAGCACGGCTCCGATCAGCGAGACGTAACCGAGCGCGAACGGGATCTGCAGCGCTGCGACGGCCGGATAGTTCGCCGCCGCCGGCCAGCCCGCATAAATGTAGCCGAGCGCGCCGGGGATCGAGATCAGCACCGCGAGTGCGGATGACGTCGCGACCGCCTGATGGATGGGACGGCCGTAGAACGTCATCAGCAGGTTCGAGAACAGGCCGCCGCCGATGCCCATCAGGGTCGAGAGAATGCCGACGCAGAAGCCGTAGGCGCGCATCAGCGGGCCCTTCGGCAGATCGTCGCCCAACTTCCAGCCTTCGCGCGCGAAGATGAGGCGCGCCGCCGCGGAATAGGCGACGCAGACGAACACGATCTTGAACAGCCGCTCCGGCGCATAGCGCGCGATGACGCTGCCGGCGACGACGCCGACCACGATCGGCAGCCACCAGACCCTGAGGATAGCCATGTCGACGGCGCCGCGCTTGTAATGCGCCTGGAACGAACGGATCGAGGTCGGGATGATCACCGCGAGCGAGGTGCCGATGCAGAGCGGCATGCGCACCTCCAGCGGCACGCCGGCGATACGGAAGCATTCGTAGAACACTGGCACGAGAATCGCGCCGCCGCCGATACCGAACACGCCGGCCAAAAATCCCGAAAGCGCCCCGGTTGCGATCAGCAACAGTGCGAGCTCGACGATGTCCTTGATATCAAGACCTGCAATCACCCCTGACCTGCCCCGGCGACTGGTCGCAACCTCTTCGGACGTCGGTCGGAGACGGCTGCGGTCCCAGCTTTAGGCGATCCGGGTTGCCCGGTCGACGCACCGGACGTCCCGGCTGGGGTGGAATGCGGGCTGCGCATATCCGCGGTTTTCAGCGAAGCTGGGCCAGCGTGCGGCGAGCCGAGTCGCCCTGGGCCCTTGGGAGGCGGCTACGGCCGACACCGACCGATTGGTGCGAGCGGAGAGCAGCGGACGTTGGGCTAGAGGCGTTCCAATAGCGATTTCAATGCGCCTCGCGCAGGCTACGAAGTAATGAATTTGAGTTCTCAGTTTGGTTGGCGGACCGATGCTCTGGTATACCAAGCCCCTGATTGGCCTTGCTTCATCAAGGCTCTAGAGCTGAACCATCGTTCGATTTATGGCAATTTGGAGATTGCACAGGCCAAATCGACTCCGTAAATAGAGCCGACCTTTCCGATCCCCGCGCGCCCCCTGCTGGGCCGCCATAAAACATCAAAGCCCATGACCGCACGGATCGAACGACCCCTCTCGCCGCACATGCAAGTGTACCGCTGGACGCTGACGATGGCTCTGTCCATCATCCATCGCGCCACCGGGATTGCCCTCTATTTCGGAACCCTGCTGCTGGTCTGGTGGCTGGTTGCCGCGGCTTCCGGCCCGGCCGCTTACGCGCACGTCCAGGCCTTCGCCGGCAGCATCATCGGGCGGCTGATCGTGTTCGGATACACTTGGGCGCTGATGCACCATATGCTCAGCGGCATCCGGCATTTCGTGTGGGACCTCGGCTACGGCTTCAAGGCCAATGAGCGGGAAGCGCTGACCTGGGGTGCCCTGATCGGCGGCATCGCGCTGACGGTGCTGATCTGGATCATCGCCTATGCGAACGGAGGTGGACGATGAGCGCATCCGATACGCCGAAGCGCAGCCTGCGGACCCCGCTCGGCCGCGTCCGCAATCTCGGTGCCGCGCATTCCGGCACATCCGATTTCTGGCGACAGCGCGTCACCGGCGTCGCCATGACGCTGCTGATGATCCCGGCGCTGGTGATCATCGTGATGCTGCTCGGCCGCAACCAAGTCTACGCTGCGCAGACCCTGAGCTCCATTCCCGTCGCGGTGATCCTGCTCCTCTTCATCTTCGCCAGCGCCTGGCACATGAAGATCGGCATGCAGGTGGTGATCGAGGACTACGTCCATAACGAGAAGCTGAAGCTCGTCTCGATCATGCTCAACAATTTCTTCTCGGTCGCCGTGGCGCTCGCCTCGACCTACGCGATCCTGAAACTGTCCTCCGGAGTGTAACCCATGGCTACGGGAACATCGGCCACCACAACGAATGGCACGGGCAACGGCGCTCCCGCCACCAACGGCAAAGCCTATCCGATCGAAGACCACACCTATGACGTCGTCGTGGTCGGCGCCGGCGGCGCGGGCCTGCGCGCCGTGGTCGGCTGCAGCGAAGCCGGCCTGCGCACGGCCTGCATCACCAAGGTGTTTCCGACCCGTTCGCACACGGTGGCGGCGCAGGGCGGCATCTCCGCCTCGCTCGGCAACATGCACAAGGACGACTGGCGCTGGCACATGTACGACACCGTGAAGGGGTCGGACTGGCTCGGCGACCAGGACGCGATCGAATACATGGTGCGCAACGCGCCCGAGGCGGTCTACGAACTCGAGCATTGGGGCGTGCCGTTCTCGCGCACCGAGGACGGCAAGATCTACCAGCGTCCGTTCGGCGGCATGACCATGGACTACGGCAAGGGCCAGGCGCAGCGCACCTGCGCCGCCGCCGACCGCACCGGCCACGCCATGCTGCACACGATGTACGGCCAGTCGCTGCGCCACGCGGCCGAGTTCTTCATTGAGTTCTTCGCCATCGACCTGATCATGGACGATCAGGGCACCTGCCGCGGCGTCATCGCGCTCAAGCTCGACGACGGCACGCTGCACCGCTTCCGCGCCCAGACCGTGATCCTCGCGACCGGCGGCTACGGCCGCGCCTATGCCTCCTGCACCTCGGCCCACACCTGCACCGGTGACGGCGGCGGCATGGTGCTGCGCGCCGGCTTGCCGATGCAGGACATGGAGTTCGTGCAGTTCCACCCGACCGGCATCTACGGCTCGGGCTGTCTCGTCACCGAGGGCGCGCGCGGCGAAGGCGGCTATCTCGTCAACTCCGAGGGCGAGCGCTTCATGGAGCGCTACGCGCCGTCGGCCAAGGATCTCGCTTCGCGCGACGTCGTCTCGCGCGCGATGACCATCGAGATCCGCGAGGGCCGCGGCGTCGGCAAGAAGAAGGACCACATCTTCCTGCATCTGGACCATCTCGATCCCGCGGTGCTGGCCGAGCGGCTGCCGGGCATCTCCGAATCCGCAAAGATCTTCGCCAATGTCGACGTGACGCGCGAGCCGATCCCGATCGTGCCGACGGTGCACTACAACATGGGCGGCATCCCCACCAACTATCACGGCGAAGTCCTGACCAAGAAGGACGGCGACGACAACGCCATCATCCCCGGCCTGATGGCGATCGGTGAGGCCGCCTGCGTCTCCGTGCACGGCGCCAACCGCCTCGGCTCCAACTCGCTGATCGACCTCGTCGTGTTCGGCCGCGCCGCAGCGCTCCGCCTCGCCGAGAAGCTGACGCCCAATGCCAAGCAGCCGGAGCTGCCGGCGAACTCGTCCGAGCTCGCGCTCGGCCGCCTCGACCATTACCGCTACGCCTCCGGCGGCACGCCGACCGCAAAGCTGCGCGAAGGCATGCAGCACGTGATGCAGAGCAATTGCGCGGTGTTCCGCACCGGCGAAGTCCTGAGCGAGGGCCAGAACTTGATCGAGAAAGTCCATAGCGGCATCACCGACATCGCCGTGTCCGACCGCTCGCTGGTGTGGAATTCGGACCTCGTCGAGACGCTCGAATTCGACAATCTGATCTCGCAGGCGGTGGTGACGATGAACTCGGCCGCCAATCGCACCGAGAGCCGCGGCGCGCATGCGCGCGAGGACTTCTCCGAGCGCGACGACAAGAACTGGATGAAGCACACGCTGGCCTGGCTGGACGATGCCGGCAAGGTCAAGATCGAGTACCGCCCGGTTCACGACTACACCATGACCAACGACGTGCAGTACATCCCGCCGAAAGCGCGTGTGTACTGAGCGAACATTAGCCGTCATTCCGGGATGGTCCGAAGGACCAGACCCGGAATCTCGAGATTCCGGGTTCGATGCTGCGCATCGCCCCGGAATGACGAAAGGTTAGAGCAATGGTTGAATTCGCACTTCCGAAGAACTCCAAGATTTCCGGCGGCAAGACCTGGCCGAAGCCCGCGGGCGCGACCGAGACCCGCGAGTTTCGCGTGTACCGCTGGAATCCGGACGACGGCAAGAATCCGAGCGTCGACACCTATTACGTCGACACCAATGATTGCGGTCCGATGGTGCTGGACGGCCTGATCTGGATCAAGAATCACATCGACCCGTCGCTGACCTTCCGCCGCTCCTGCCGCGAAGGCGTCTGCGGCTCCTGCGCCATGAACATCGACGGCCAGAACACGCTGGCCTGCACCCGCTCGATGCACGACGTGAAGGACGGCGCGGTGAAGATAAATCCGCTGCCGCACCAGCCGGTGGTGAAGGACCTCGTCCCCGACCTCACCAACTTCTACGCCCAGTACGCATCGGTCGAGCCGTGGCTGAAGACCACCTCGCCGACGCCGCAGAAGGAATGGCGCCAGACCCACGAGGATCGCGAGAAGCTCGACGGCCTCTACGAGTGCATCCTGTGCGCCTGCTGCTCGACCTCGTGCCCGAGCTATTGGTGGAACAGCGAACGTTATCTCGGTCCCGCCGCGCTGCTCCAGGCCAATCGCTGGGTGTCCGATTCGCGCGACGAGGCGACCGGCGAGCGGCTCGACAATCTCGAGGATCCGTTCCGCCTCTACCGCTGCCACACCATCATGAATTGCGCCAAGGCCTGCCCGAAGGGACTGAACCCGGCCGAAGCCATCGCCGAGCTGAAGCTCAAGATGGTCGAGCGCCAGATCTAAAGGCGCGGTTCATGCTTCGTGTCCCGGCCAGTCCGGCCGGGACATTCCGAGATCGCGGTCAATTCGAGTAGAATTTTCTCCGACCCGTTGTGCGCGTAAGTTCCACGCGCACAACCAGCGGTTCCGGCACAAGTTGCTTCCTTCCCCGCGCGAGATTCAGTTAAGCTCCCGTCAGGGACGGAGCGACTGTGCAGAGGGCGCAACGCAATTCGCTGAGGCTGTTGCAGTGGATGATGGCGGCATCCCTGGCGCTGCCGGTTGCGCTGTTCGTCATCACCTCCGCGATCTCCTACACCTCGACCAGGGACATTGCCGACCGGGAGATCGAGCGCACGCTCGACGTCGTACATGAGCACGCGCTCAAGGTGTTCGAGACCATCGATCGCAGCCTGGCCGAGCTCAACGAGGTCGTGCGCGGCCTTCCCGACGACGTCATCCGCGCGCGCGAGCCGGCGCTGCACCGCCGCCTGAGGCGGCTGACCGATTCACTGCCGCAGCTCAAATCGGCCTGGATCTTCGACGCGGACGGCAAAGCGCTGGTCAACAGCCTCGCCTCGCCGCCGCCGGAGCTCCGCTTTGCAGACCGCGACTATTTCTACGCTCACGTCGACCAGACCATCGGCAGCTTCATCGGCACGGCCCTGACGCCCCGTCCGCCCTATCAGGGCGCGCGCTTCTTCGGGGTGAGCCGCCGCCGCGACTCCGACGACGGCAGCTTCATCGGCGTGATCCAGGCCTCCGTCCTGCCCGAATATTTCGAGAATTTTTATGCGCGGATCGGTTCCGATGCCGGCAGCTTCTTCACGATGGGACGCACGGACGGCGTGCTGTTGGCGCATTTCCCGCGGCTCGACCGCGACCTTCGGCTGGATCCGACCGGACCGGTCGGCCGGGAAATCGCGGCCCACCCTGAGCACGGCCTCATCACGGTCGCCTGGCCGTCGGACGGGATCGAGCGCCGCATTGGCTACCGGCGCGTCGCCGAATATCCGATCTATGTCAGCGCCGGGCTCGAGACCTCGGCGATCCGCGCGCGCTGGCTCGCCACAATGGGCCAGCATCTGGTGTTCGGCATTCCCGCCACCGCACTTCTGTTTCTGCTGTTGGCGCTGGCATTGCGGCGCACGCAGCACCTTCAGGCCGAAGCCGCCAAGCGGCGTGAGGCCGAGGAGGCACTCAAGCACAGCCAGCGCCTGGAGGCGCTCGGACAGCTCACCGGCGGCGTCGCGCATGATTTCAACAATCTGCTGACGGTGATCCGCGCCTCGGTCGACCTGTTGAACCGGCCGCAACTGACGGAGGAGCGGCGGCAGCGCTACATCACGGCCATTGCGGACGCAGTGGCGCGCGCGGCCAAGCTGACCTCGCAGCTGCTCGCCTTTGCGCGGCGTCAGACCCTGAAGCCGGAAGTGTTCGACGTCGGCGAGCGGATGCAGGCGCTGCACGACATGCTGGCGCCGCTGCTGGGGCCGGCCATCGAGATCACCATGCGCCTGCCCACCGAGCCCTGCCTCGTCCACGCCGATGCCGGCCAGTTCGAGACGGCGCTGATCAACATGGCGACCAACGCGCGCGATGCCATGCAGGGCAAGGGCAGGATCGTTTTCACGGTCGAGGCCGCGGCGGCCGTTCCGGACACGCTGGCCCATGCCCCGGGCAGCCAGACCTTGGTAAACCAGAACTTGGGAAGCCAGAGCTTGGGAAGCCAGAGCTTGGCAAACCAGAACTTGGCAAACCAGAACTTGGCAAACCGTGGCTTCATCAGCGTGACCGTCAGCGACACCGGAGTCGGCATTCCTGCCGCCCGGCTGGAACGCATCTTCGAGCCGTTCTTCACCACCAAGCAGGTCGGCCACGGCACCGGCCTCGGCCTGTCCCAGGTGTTCGGCTTTGCCCGGCAATCCGGGGGCGAGGTGACGGTTAGGAGCGAGGTCGGTCACGGCAGCACCTTCTCGCTCTACCTGCCGCGCGTGCCGGCGGACCTGCTGCCGCAGCGGCAGGCGCCGAACACGGCGCCGGCGGTGGCCGGCAGCGGCATGTCGGTGCTGCTGGTCGAGGACAATATCGAGCTTGCCAATTTCGCCGCCGACGGCCTCACCGAGCTCGGCTACAGCATCACGCTGGTCGACAACGCCACCGATGCACTCGCCGAGCTCGACATGGACGCGGATCGTTTCGATGTCGTGTTCTCGGACGTCGTCATGCCGGGAATGACCGGGCTCGATCTGGCGCAGGCCATCTGCCAACGGGGCATCGGCGTGCCGGTCGTGCTGACCACGGGCTACAGCCAGGCGCTGGCGCAGGATGGCGCTGCCGGCTTCGATCTGGTGCAAAAGCCGTACTCGATCGAGGAATTGTCGCGAATTCTACATCGGGCGGCCCGGATCCGGCGCGTCCGCGACGGCGCCGCCGAGTAAAGGCGCCTCGGGAACCTCGGGGAACCGGTTGATTTGGCTTGCGTTATCCGATCATGCAAAAGCCGGCTGGAAAACGCGAGCAGGACAGGAAGCCCCCCATCGTCGACATCGCCGGCGAGAACGGCGACAAGGTCGCACCGCCTCCGCCGGAATTGCTCGAGCCTGACCCGGAGCTGTCACCTGAAGAGGTCGAGCAGGCCCGCAAGGATTATCTGCTGACACGGTTCTGGATCAGCGCGCGCGGCTTCTGGGGACAGGGCGGCGATCGCCTCGCTTGGCCGTTCTCGATCGGCCTCGGCCTGCTGATCGTCCTGGCCGTCGCTTTCCAGTACGGCATCAACGTCTGGAATCGCGCGATCTTCGACGCCATCGAGAAGCGCGACGCGGCGAGCGTCTTCCATCTCACCGCAATGTTCTTTCCGCTTGCGATCGGCAGCATCGTGCTCGGCGTCATCCAGGTGTTCGCGCGCATGGGCATCCAGCGGCGTTGGCGGGCCTGGCTCACGGCGAGCGTGCTGACGCGGTGGCTCGCGAACGGGCGCTACTACCAGCTCAACCTCGTCAAGGGTGACCACGAGAATCCGGAATACCGGATTGCCGAGGATCTGCGCATCGCGACCGATTCGCCGGTCGATTTCCTCGCCGGCGTCACCTCGGCGCTGCTGTCGGCCGCGACCTTCATCATCGTGCTCTGGACCATCGGCGGCGCGCTCACCGTCACGTTCGGCGGCTCGACGCTCACCATTCCCGGCTTCCTCGTGATCGCCGCGATGCTCTATGCCGCGATCGCCTCGGGCTCCATCCTGGTGATCGGCCGGCGCTTCGTGCAGGTCTCCGAGGACAAGAACCAGGCCGAAGCCGATTTCCGCTACACGCTGACGCGCGTGCGCGAGAACGGCGAGAGCATCGCACTGCTGGGCGGCGAGGAGGAAGAGCGCGACGGCATCGACCGCAACTTCGCCGGCGTGCTCCGGCAATGGGCGCGGCTCGCCGGTCAGCACATGCGCACCACGTTGGTGTCGCAGGGCTCGAGCCTGGTTGCGCCGGTCGTGCCGCTTTTGCTCTGCGCGCCAAAATTCCTCGACGGCAGCATGACGCTGGGACAGGTGATGCAGGCGGCCTCCGCCTTCACCATCGTGCAGAGCGCGTTCGGCTGGCTGGTCGACAATTATCCGCGGCTTGCCGACTGGAACGCCTGCGCGCGCCGCATCGCCTCGCTGATGATGTCGCTCGACGGACTCGAACGCGCCGAGCAGGGCGACGGTTTTGGCCGCATCAAGCGCGGCGAGACCAGCAACGACGCCATCCTGGAGATGAAGGATCTGTCGGTCTCGCTCGACGACGGCACGGCCGTGGTCGGCGAGACCGAGGTGGTGATCGAGTCGGGCGAACGGCTGCTGGTCGCCGGCGAATCCGGGACCGGCAAGAGTACGCTGGTGCGCGCCATCGCAGGCCTGTGGCCCTGGGGCGGCGGCAGCGTCAATTTTCACAGGGATCGCCGACTGTTCATGCTGCCGCAGCGGCCCTATGTGCCCTCCGGATCACTGCGCCGCGCGGTCGCCTATCCCGGTGCGGCCGAGGACTGGACCCTGGAGGAGATCGGTGACGTCCTGCATAAGGTCGGCCTCGACCATCTCAAGGAAAAGATCGAGGAGGAAAGCCCCTGGGACCAGACGCTATCCGGCGGCGAGAAGCAGCGCCTCGCCTTTGCGCGGCTGTTGCTGCACAAGCCCGACATCATCGTGCTCGACGAGGCGACCTCGGCGCTCGACGAGAAGAGCCAGGACAGGATGATGAAGATGGTCACCGACGCGCTGCCGAAGGCGACCATCGTCAGCGTCGCGCATCGCGCCGAGCTGGAAGCCTTCCACAGCCGCAAGATCGTGCTGGAGCGCCGCAAGGGCGGCGCCAAGCTCGTCAGCGACATCGACCTCATCCCACGCAAGGGCAAGCGCAGGCTGCTCGGGCGATTTCTGCGGCAGCGCAAGGCACCGAAGAAAGCTGCGTGATCTCGTAGCCCGAATGGAGCGCAGCGCAATCCGGGAAGGCCCATCAGCGCGGTGAGAATCCCGGATTTCGCAGCGCTCCATCCGGGCTACGGACCTCTCGTGAAGATTGGAGTCCCACGCAAAACCGGCTATGCATGCGCCGCTTGCAACGAGGACCGCCTGCTTGACGACTGACAACGCCCCTTCGTCCGCGCCGTTCGGCGCGTTTGCGCCCAATGCGGCGCAGGCTGCGATCATTCGCCTCGCACAGCAGTCGGGGCTGAAGCGCGGCGCGTTCCGGCCCTGGATGTCGCGGCTGGTCAACCTGCTGCGCGGTGGCCCGGTCGACGTGCAATATCAGGGCGCATCGTTCCGCTTCTATCACCAGGGCAGCGCGACAGAGCGCGGCGCGCTGTTCAATCCCGATTATAATCTCGACGAGCTCGACTTCCTGCGCCAGCATACCCCGGCGGGCGGCACCTTCCTCGACGTCGGCGCCAATGTCGGCACGTTTGCGCTGGTGATGGCGCGGCAGGTCGGCACCACAGGCAAGGTGGTCGCGATCGAGCCGCATCCCATGACGTTCGCGCGGCTCTCGTTCAACCACGGCGCGTCGAAGACGGCGCAAGTGCGCCTGGTGCAGGCTGCCGCCGGCGACAGCGACGGCGAGCTGATGATCGAGAGCGGCGGCGGTAATCTTGGCGCCACTCACGTCGTCACCGGCACGGCGAGCGCCGAGGCGATCAAGGTGCCGTCGCTGCGGCTGACACGCATTCTCGACGAGGCCGGCGTCACGCAAATTGATTCGCTGAAGATCGACGTCGAGGGTTTTGAGGACCGCGTGCTGATCGGCTTCTTCCGCGATGCGCCGCCCTCGCTATGGCCGCGCGCGGTCGTCATCGAGCATCTGTCACAAAACGAATGGCAGCAGGATTGTATTGCCGACATGGTCGCGCGCGGATTTGCGATCATGCGCAAGACGCGAAGCAATACGTTCCTCTCACGCTGACAAGGACGAAGGAGGTTACGATGATCGACCATCTGGGTTTCTCCGTTTCCGACTATGAGCGCGCCAAGGCGTTCTACGCCAAGGCGCTGGCTCCGCTCGGCTACGGCCTGATCATGGAGGTCACGGCGGAGCAGACCGGCCACGCTGCCGCCGCCGGCTTCGGCGCCAACGGCAAGCCGGATTTCTGGATCGGCGGCGAAGGCGCCATGAACAAGCCAGTGCATGTCGCGATCGCGGCCAGGGACCGCGCCACCGTCGACGCGTTCTACAAGGCGGCCATCGCGGCCGGCGGACGCGACAACGGCCCGCCCGGCATCCGCCCGCATTACCATGCGAATTACTACGGCGCCTTCGTGCTCGACCCTGATGGCCACAACATCGAGGCCGTCTGCCACGCGCCGGAATAAGGCAGATCCAGCGCGGCGCGATGAGGGAACATCGGCGCGGCATCATCGTTGTCCTTCCCCGGACAACTGATCCCGATGATGCCGATGCCGATCGAACCGCCCGAGATTCCGCCGGCAACACCGGGGACTCCAGCCGAACCGCCACCCGGAATTCCGCCGGGCAATCCGCAGCCTGAAATCACGCCGCCGGTGCGCGAGCCCGGCTCGCCACCGCGGCCCGACGAATTGCCGGGCCGCATGCCTGAAGAGATTCCATCGCGCGGGCCGAACGGGCCGCTGACGCCGAATCCTGCGACGGATGCAATTCCGCCGCGGGATCGCGCATGAAGTGGCCGATCACATGTGGGGCAATTGCAACCAGCGTCTGAATGCGCAATGAACGTTGCCGGAGTGACGCGATTTCCGTGCAGAAATAAATCGGGCCGCGACCGCATCGCCCGCCACAATCCGGCCTAACGCGTAGCTGTTCATCCCAACACTTCGTCAAAGAACCTTCCGGGGAAGTTCACCACCATGACCAATCTTCGTTTCGTGCTGCTCGCGACGACGGCTCTGACCGCGATGCAATTCGCAAGCTCCGCATCGCAAGCACAAAGTGCGCCGCCGCTCGTGGTCGCGCAGGCGCAGCCTCAAGATGCGGGCCCTGACGGAAAACCGAAGCAACCGCCGAAGGGACCCGCGGCTGCGCCGCCTGCTGGGCCCGCGCGCCCGGCCGCTCCGCCGCCCGCCGCTGCACCGCCCCACCCGCCCGCTGCGCCGCCGCCGGCCGCCGCACCGCCGCGTCCCGCCGCGCCGCCACCGCCTCCGCCGCCACCTGCGGCCCGTCCGGCCCCCCCGCCGCCACCACCGCCGCCTGCCGCACCGAAGCAGCCCTCGCCGCCGCCTGCCGCGGCGCCGCAGCAGCACGCCCCGACACCGCCGCCTGCGGCACGCCCGGCTCCCACGCCGCCGGCACCGCCGCCTGCTGCAGCTCCGCAGCACGCACCGACGCCGCAGCCTCCCGCAGCACGTCCGGCTCCGACGCCGCCAGCCGCAACTCCTCCGGGCCGCCCCGCCCCGGCACCCGCGGCGACGCCTTCTCCCGCGCCCGCAGCGCCGACGGCGCGACCGGGAGCGCCTGCTCCGACCGCCACACCTGCCCCGACTGCGACACCCGCACCGACGACAACGCCTGCGCCGACCGCAACGCCGGCTCCGGGCAGCACGCCCGGCGCACCGCCGGCCGGCCGCCCCGGCACACCGCCGCCCGGACGTCCCGGCGCACCTCCCTCGGCAGGGTCACCGGCTCCCGGTGCCACGCCCGCTCCGACGGCGACGCCTGCTCCTGGTGGTACGCCGACGCCCCCGCCCGGACGTCCAGGTGCAGCACCGACACCTGCTCCCGGCGCGACCCCAGCTCCGCCTGCGAGACCGACCCCCGGCCAACAGGGCGCAACGCCTCCTGCGAGCGGCCCCGCCGCCGGAGCTCCGCCTGCGTCACCGCAAGCTGGCGCTCCGCCACGGCCGCCGGCGCCTCCCGCCGGCGTCGCGGCACCGAGCACCGTACCGGGCTCGGCGGCCGCCACGCCGCCACCCGACAGGGTGCGGAATGCTCCGCCGACGGTCGCGCCCGCCTTCCGGGCCGCGCCGACGATCGCCGCGCCCTTGCCGCCTCCGCCGCGCCCGCAGCAGCGCGACCTGACCCCGCTCGCGATCGGTGCAGGCGTGGTGGCCGGCGCCGTGGTCGGCGCCACCATTGCCGACATGCACAGCCAGCGACGCGAGGTCGTCGAAGGCGGCCGCACCATCTACACCGAGCCGGACCGCATCATCATCCGCGATCCGGGCGGGCAGGCTTACGTCCGCGGCAACGACCTCTATCGCTTCCGCTATGGCGCCCGTGACATCCGCACCGACACTGTCGGCGGTGAAACCCGCACCGTCGTGGTCCGTCCCGACGGCAGCGAGATCATCACCGTGGTCGGTGCGGACGGTTCGCTGCGGCGGCGAATCCGCAGGGACCCCCGCGGGGGCGAACTCGTCATCATCGACAACACCTACCGCGATCCGCGGGCAGTCGGCGGCTTCTATGTCGACGCGCCGCCGCCGGTCGTGAACATTCCCTATGATCGCTACATCGTCGACGCCCAGGAAGCGTCGCCGGACGTGATCTACCAGACGATGGTTGCACCGCCGGTGCAGCGGATCGATCGGCGTTACTCGCTCGACGAGATCCGCTACAGCCCCAATGTTCGCATGCAGATGCCGAGCATCGACGTCAACACGATCATCTTCGAGACGGGATCGTGGACCATCCCGCCGGACCAGGCGGCCCGGCTGCAGGTGATCGCCGACGGCCTCAACCAGGCGATCCAGCGCAATCCGCGCGAGGTGTTCCTGATCGAGGGACACACCGACGCGGTCGGCAACGAGGTCGACAATCTCTCATTGTCGGACCGCCGTGCGCAGTCCGCGGCCGAATTGCTGACGCAGCAGTTTGGTGTGCCCGCCGAGAACCTGACGTCGCAGGGCTACGGCGAGCAGTACCTGAAGGAGCAGACGCAGGGGCCGAGCGCGATCAACCGTCGGGTAACCATCCGCAACATCACGCCGCTGCTCAACGGCGGCCAAGCCTCGCTGCCGCCGCCTCCGGCCGGCACCGCGCCGCCGCGGTAACGGCAAGCACAAACGCAAATGGCCGGGAGCAATTCCGGCCATTTTTGTTTGGACAGCATCGCCGCTACCGCCGAGCGGCCAGCCCCAACGCGTCGACCATGAGGCGAAAGACTTCGGTATTGTCCATCGAGCCGCGCACACCATCGCTGCCCGGCCCGGTCGCGGTGAGGATGACGTCCTCACCCGAATGCACGCTGGCGCCGATCATTGCCGACAGATTGCCCGGGCGCAGCACCGCGCCTGGGACGTCCTTGTATTTGTCGTTGGCCTTGAAGGTCCCGTCGTCGCCCGCCTTGACGGTGGGCTCGTTGGGATTATCGAGCTTCGGGCGGAACGTCTCGTAGTGGTCCGGCAGGCTGGCCGAGAAGATCGCGAGCCGGCGGCTGACATCGACGCGTGACGGATAGCCATCCGCATCGGGCGCCGGATAATTGGGAAATCCGGCCTGCTCGTAGACGCCGACGCGCTCGCGCAGGGAAACGTTAGGCGTGGCGCTCATGTCGTCGTTGATCGTGCCGACAAGGCCGTTGGGATGATTGTGGTCCGCGAGCACCAGGATGAGGGTATCATCGCCCCGCGCACGCGCCCATTCGCGGGTCTGGCGCACCGCATTGTCGAGCATGATCGTGTCGTAGACGGCCCGTTCCATGTCGAGGACATGCGCATATTTGTCGATCAGTCCGGATTCGACCATCAGGAAGAAGCCGGCCTCGCTCTTCGCAAGGATGTCCAGCGCTGCCTGCACCTGCTCGGTCAAGTCAGGCTGCTCGGGAAACTTCTTCACGCCGCCACCTCTCGGGAATTTGCGGTCAAGCGCACCGTCCATGTTGCCCGTGGCGAACAGGCCGAGCAGCTTGCCCGTCTCCGGCTTTGCGGCAGAAGCGCTGAGCTCGCTCGCGGTGGTCGCCACCTGGTAGCCTGCGTCACGAAACTTCGCGATGTAGTCGGTCTCGTCCTTGCGCTTGGAGCCGGCGGCAGATTTCGGCAGGAAATTCGCGCTGCCGCCGCCCATCACCACATCCGGCCTGGCCGCGAACAACTGCTCGACGATCTCGTCATAGGCCGCGCGCCGGCGCGTATGCGCGACCATCGCCGCCGGCGTTGCGTCTTCGATCTCGGTGTTGGTGACGATGCCGATCGCCATGCCGAGCCGCCTCCTGGCGAGGCTCGTGATGGTTTCGACCCGGGGATCGTCGAACGGGCTTGCAGTGCGGTCCGCATAGACGCCGAGAGCGTTGACGGCACTCTTGTGCCCGGTCGCATAGGCGCTGGCCGAGTTCGCGGAGTCCGTGATGATCGAGTCCGAGCCCGCGGTCGCCACCAGGGCCATATGAGGCATGTCGTCGATGGCGAGCTTCCCGCGGCTCTTGCCCTCCGCAATGCCCTTGGACAGGATTCGGGCCGCGACCCGATGCGCCGGCGACATGCCATCACCGATGAACAGGATGACGTTCTTCGCCTTGCGCGGACCCGTGTCGTAGACCATCCACGTGACGCTGCGCTGGCGCGTGCCGTCGCTCACATCCACGGCAATGCTGCCCGGCGTGGTCAGCGTGACGTCGCGCAGAATCAGCGCCGACTGCTCCTTGCCGTCCTCGCGCTCGATGAAGGTCGCCGAACGGCCGAACGCGGTCGCATAATCCGCGCCGTTCACCGTCACCTTCAACTTGGCCGGATCGATCGGCCCGGGAAACTCGACCTTGAAGTCGAACTGCGCGCCGGTCAGGATCTCGGCACGATCGATCGGATAGATCGTCTGAGCCGACAATGACGATGTCCCAACGAGGACGATGAGAGAGGCGAGTGCCGATCTCTTGACCATACGCGATGCTCCGCGATTCCGTTTCCAACAGGAGCGGAATCGTAACGGTCGAGCATGACATCGTCATTAAGCGCGTAGCTCCATCCGGGCTACGCGCAATCGTCCGGTGGGCAAAGGCGCGTGAGCGCCGTGCCCACCACTATCTCGGTCGCGGAAAGATGGTGGGCACGCTTTCGCTTTGCCCACCCTGCGGCAGCGAGGGCATTAGCCCTTGTCGTTCTCGAGCTTGAATATCTGCGAGCCTTCGCTGCCCGACAGCAAACCGGTCTTCGAATAGAGACCGAGCTTGGTCCGGGTATCGGCGATGTCGAGATTGCGCATGGTCAGCTGGCCGATCCGGTCGGCGGGCGAGAACGCGGCATCCTCGACCTTCTCCATGCTGAGCCTTTCAGGCGCATAAGTGAGGTTCGGGCTCTCGGTGTTGAGGATCGAATAATCGTTGCCGCGGCGCAGCTCCAGCGTCACCTCGCCGGTGACGGCGCGCGCGACCCAGCGCTGCGCGGTCTCACGCAGCATCAACGCTTGCGAGTCGAACCAGCGGCCCTGATAGAGCAGACGACCGAGACGCATGCCGCTGATGCGGTACTGCTCGATGGTGTCCTCGTTGTGGATGCCGGTGACGAGGCGCTCATAGGCGATGTGCAAGAGCGCCATGCCCGGCGCTTCATAGATGCCGCGGCTCTTGGCCTCGATGATGCGGTTCTCGATCTGGTCGCTCATGCCGAGGCCGTGGCGGCCGCCGATGACGTTGGCCTCCAGGAACAGCGCGACGGGATCAGCGAAGGTCTGGCCGTTGAGCGCGGTCGGCTGCCCTTCCTCGAAACGCACCACGACCTTCTCGGCCTTGACGTTGCAGTCGTCGCGCCAGAACGGCACGCCCATGATCGGGTTGACGATCTTGATGCCGCTGTCGAGGCTCTCGAGGTCCTTGGCTTCGTGCGTGGCGCCGAGCAGATTGCTGTCGGTCGAATACGCTTTCTCGGCGCTCATCTTGTAGGCAAAGCCCTGGGCGGTCATGAACGCCGACATCTCGGCGCGACCGCCGAGCTCGTCGATGAACTGCTGGTCGAGCCAGGGCTTGTAGATCTTCAGGCCGGGATTGGTGAGCAGGCCGTAGCGATAGAAGCGCTCGATGTCGTTGCCCTTGAAGGTCGAGCCGTCGCCCCAGATGTTGACGCCGTCTTCCTTCATCGCCGCGACCAGCATCGTGCCGGTGACGGCGCGGCCGAGCGGGGTGGTATTGAAATAGGTGATGCCGCCGGTCGAGATATGGAAGGCGCCCGACTGGATCGCGGCGATACCTTCATGGACCAACTGCGTGCGGCAATCGACGAGCCGGGCCTTCTCGGCACCGAACTCCATCGCCTTGCGCGGGATCTCGTTGTAGTCGGCCTCGTCGGGCTGGCCGAGATTGGCGGTGTAGGCGTAGCAGCGCGCGCCCTTCTGCTTCATCCAGAGCAGCGCCGCAGAGGTATCGAGGCCGCCCGAAAAAGCGATGCCGACTTTCTCACCCTTGGGCAGGCTTTTCAGGATCGTGGTCATGGCGCTTCCAATCGGGTCTCAAGGGGCTGATGTCATGGACGGGTTGACCGCGCGAATATCAAATTTCGCGGGGCTCGGCACCCATTTAATGGCTTAAACCGAGGGTTCGGGACCGGTCTTGCCGCTGAACAGGCGCCGGCGGAGCCGGTAGGCGGGCATGTTCAGCCGGGTCAGGGCGGCGTCGACCGCCTCGTCCGAAAACCGGGTCCGTGGCCAGCGGTAAATCAGCGCGTAGGCAAACCAGATCACGACGAAACTGACGAGACCGGCGATCGCCACATCCGTGAAGAAATGGCCACCAAACGCCATCCGCAACCCGCTGGTGACGGCGCCGAACACCACCGCGCCGGCATAGGCGAGCGGCCGCCATGCCGGCGGCGCCAGCGCGGCCGGCGCCAGCGTCCAGAACGCGGTCGCGCCCTCGCCCGAGAAGAACGAGCAGTTGCGCACGCAATCGCCCCGCGGATCCCACCACGCCACGAACTGCTGGTCGCCGGCAAACTCCGTCACCACCACCGGGCGGGGGCGGCCCCAATAGGTCTTGAAGGTGAGGTTGGTGAGGATGCCGGCCGACATGATGATGGTGACCAGCAGAAATACGATCGCGCGTCCCGACACCATCAAGGGACGGTCGGGCCGGATCATCTTGACAACGAGCGCCACAAGCGACGGCAGCACGAAGGCCCAGGCGACCCACATCGCGGCGTCCCGCGCAAAGCCCGCCCAGTCGTTCAGCTTGAGCGGAAAGGTTTTGGTTTGGGGGTCGAAGAACAGCGACGCGAGCTTGAGATCGAGCTCGGGATAGAGGCCGAAAACAACGCCGATCACGAGCCACAGCGCCAGGGCGATGAAGAGTCCAGTCCGGTTCATGGCGCGCGGTTTAGCGGAGTGGGACGGGGATGGAAACCCCGGAAGCGGCACGACTCATCGCGCGTCCGGCCTTGAATTCGACGGCAGCGGCGGAGGTGGCTGGCGCGGGGGCGGCGGGATGCGCCAGGCGCCGGCGTTGCGGCCGGCGATCAGCCAGTAGACCACGCCGGCGACGATGCCGGCGCCGGTCATGATCTCCAGATGGCGCCGCACGATGCCTTCGAACTGAAATGTGTCGGAGTGAAAGGGAACGAGGCCGAGATAGCAGCCAAGCCCGACGAGGCCGCCGCCAACGGCATAAGCGAGCACGCTGCGGATGTAGAGCGCCTCAGTGATCGCAACGATCACCGCCGCCGGCACCAGCGCAAAGCCGGAGACGAAGATGAAGCCGAAGCCCAGCAAAATGTCGATCGTGCCCTGATCGACGGGGCCGGCACCGAGATCGGCGAACTCCGGAAACAGCAGCGCGACGACGACGATCATGCCGCCGACGAAGCAGGCGGCAAGGAAGCCGATGAAGATGACGATGAGGCGGCCGATCAGGGACATCTGATGGACCTGTTGCGTGTCATCGTCATTCCGGAGCGGTGCGCAGCACCGAATCCGGAATCTCGAGATTCCGGGTTCGCGCTATGCGCGCCCCGGAATGACAGCTCATAAACGCAGATGGCCGGGTCAAGCCCGGCCATGACGAACGTCGAGTACGGTGTCATCCTCAATCCGTCATCGCCATGGCGCGCAGCGCCTGGCGTTCGCGTGCGCTGAGCTTCTCGGTCTCCGACTTCAGCTGGCCGCAGGCGGCGAGGATGTCGCGGCCGCGCGGCGTGCGCACCGGCGAGGAATAGCCGGCGTTGAAGATGTATTCGGAGAATTTTTCGATCTGGTCCCAGTCCGAACACTCGTACGCGGTGCCGGGCCAGGGATTGAACGGGATCAGGTTGATCTTGGCGTGAATGCCCTTGAGCAGCTTCACCAGCAATTTTGCATCGTCGAGCGAGTCGTTGACGCCCTTGAGCATCACATATTCGAAGGTGATGCGGCGCGCATTCGAGGCGCCGGGATAATCGCGACAGGCCTGCAGCAGCTCCTTGATCGGATATTTGCGGTTGAGCGGCACCAGCTCGTTGCGCAGCTCGTCGCGCACCGCGTGCAGCGAGATCGCGAGCATGACACCGATCTCCTCGCCGGCGCGCACGATGTTCGGCACCACGCCCGAGGTCGACAGCGTGATGCGCCGGCGGGAGATGCCGATGCCTTCATTGTCGCCGACGATCAGCAGCGCATCGCGCACCGCGTCGAAATTGTAGAGCGGCTCGCCCATCCCCATCATCACGATGTTGGTGACGCGGCGCGTGCCGTCCTCGCGATCGGCCCAATCATTCAATCGATCCCGCGCCACCATGATCTGTCCGACAATCTCACCCGCGGTGAGATTGCGCACCAGCCGCTGGGTGCCGGTGTGGCAGAACGAGCAGTTCAGCGTGCAGCCGACCTGCGAGGAGACGCAGAGCGTGCCGCGATCGGTCTCGGGAATGTAGACGCACTCGACTTCATGGGCGCGCTCGACATTGTCGCCGCTCGGCAGACGCAGCAGCCATTTCCGGGTGCCGTCGTTGGAGATCTGCTCGGCCACGACTTCGGGCCGGTCGACTGTAAAATGCTGCGCGAGTTCGGCGCGAATGCCCTTCGAGATCGAGGTCATGTCGTCGAAGCTCTGAGCGCCGCGGAAATAGAGCCAGTGCCAGAGCTGCTGCACGCGCATCTTGCGCTGCGCCGGCGTGACGCCGATCTCGCCGAGGCGATCGGCAAGCTCCGTGCGCGACAGACCGATCAGCGAGGGCCTCGCCGGCGGCACATAGGTCTCGAGTGGCGTCTTCTCCACCAGGATTGCGTTATGCGGCTCGGTCGTCGTCGGTTGCATTGAATGGACCTAAAGGTTTTACGTCGTTTCGGAATGGTCCGAAGGGATCGCAAAGCGAACCCTGAGGACCAGACCTCAGGTGCGCACCTGCGCACCGGGGAACCTCGAGATTCCGAGTTCGATGCTGCGCATCGCCCCGGAATGACGGAAGAAATCTGGAACCGGCCCAATATAGCAACCGGAACAGCCGATTGCGACCGTGGCTGTCGCTTAGCCTTAAAGGACTAAGCCGAGAGGCTTACCGCCGGCAATCCTGGGCGATCTTGTCCAGGGCCTGGGCGAGGCCTTTCAGCGAGAACGTGTCGGTCGTCTCGGTGCCCTTGGCCGACACCCCCTTGACGACCAGCTCGGCGGATTTGCGCATGGCTTCGACCATCCGCTCCTCCTCGGCCGCGTTCTTGATCCAGAGGCCGTCGCCCTGCGTGTACATGGCGAAGGCGGCGCCGCCGACCTCGACCGACGATTCCGAGCCCGGCTTCAGCGCATAGCCGATCATGACCGAGACTTCGTTGTTCACCTTCTCGGCCGGACGGGTCGAGACGAAGGCATAAGCGGGATCGCGCGGCCGATTCGGCGGATTGGTCTTCGACGACGAGGGTTTTGCCAGCGCGAAGCAGACCTTCTTGCCGTTGGGCGTCGCCGAATAAGCGCCCCAGGTGCCGAACTGGCCGATCAGGGTCGGCTCCGCGCCACCCGCAACCGCCGGGGGCGGCGCCGCAGGCTTGCTCTCGGGCTTTGCCGCGCTCTTTGCAGTCGTACTGGCCGGCGGAGCCGCCGACTTCGGTGCGGCCTTCGGCGCCGGTTGCGCCGTCTGCGCCCGCGCAAGATCGGCGATCCCGCACGTCATCATGCCGATCATCAAAGCTAAAGATAGCACCCGCCACATGCTGGAGTGGTTCCCTCAATATTGTGACTGGAAGATGGCCCGGCCGCGCTTTGTCCCCCGGCAGGGATAGCCGGGAAAGTCCAATTTGGGAAGGCAGTTAGCGGTATCAGCGGCGCCTTAAGCCTTGGACCGCGCGGCGCGCTGGTCGGCCCATTGCGTCTCGGTCCAACACAACAAATCCTCGGCGCCGGAACTGCGCAGATGCGCGCCACCGTCGATCACCACCATCTCGCCATTGATGTAGCCGGCGCGGTCCGAGACCAGGAAGCTGGCGAGATCGGCAAGCTCGCTGTGCTCCCCGGTCCGGCCGAGCGGATTGCGCGCGGTCCAGCCTTCGTCACGGCCTTCGGGGCGTAGCTGCCCCGACGCGCCCGCGGTCGGGAACGGACCCGGGGCGATGGCGACGGTGCGGATGCCTTTCGGCCCCCATTCCACCGCGAGGCTTCTGGTCATCGCCAGCAGCGCCGACTTTGCCATCGCCGACGGCACGGTGAAGGCGCGGCCGGTGATGGTCGAGGTCGAGAGGATCGAGAGCACGACGCCGCCATGCCTGTCCTCGATCCAGCGCCTTCCGGCAGCGAGCGTGCAATACATCGCGCCATGCAGCGTCGGCGCGAGGATCGCATCGGCTGCTCGGAACGATAGATGCTCGCTCTGTGCGATGAACGTCGCAGCGGCGTTGTTGACGAGGATATCGAGCGGCGCCTCGCGCCAGATCTGCTCCATCATGCAGTCGACGGCGGCGCCGTCGCGGATGTCGCAGGCAATCGTCGTGACCTTGCCACCTGTCTCGTCGCGCATCTCGCTCGCGGTTGCGTCCAGCCGGTCGAGCTTGCGGCCGCAGATCACGAGCTCGGCGCCGAGTGCAAGGAAACGGCGCCCCATCGCGGCGCCGAGGCCCGAGCCGCCGCCGGTGACGAGGATGCGCTTGTCCCTCAGCAGGCCTGTTTCAAACATCGTTTGAATCCTCCCTTTTCTTCTTGCTCCGTCGTTGCGAGCGCAGCGAAGCAATCCGGAATCCGTCCCGCGGAAATAGTCTGGATTGCTTCGCTCCGCTCGCAATGACGAGGATAGGCCGAACATGGCATCCAGCAAAGAAACCGGATTGTCGCCCGTGCCTAAATCCGGCAGAAACGGCCAAACTATAATTCCACTCGAAACGCCCAAGGTGCCGCCATGAAAGCCATCCTCTGCTCGCAATATTGCCAGCCTGACGATCTCGTGCTGGCTGAAGTGCCGGATCCGGTGGCCGGTCCCGGCGAAGCGGTGATCGCGATCAAGGCGGCGGCGCTGAACTTCTTCGACATCCTGATGATTCAGGGCAAGTACCAGATCAAGCCGCCATTCCCGTTCTCGCCGGCCGCGGAAGTCGCGGGCGTGATCGAGAGCATCGGCGCCGGCGTGACCGATCTGAAGGTCGGCGATCGCGTCGTCGCTTCCTGCGGCAACAACGGCGCGCGCGAGAAGATCGCGCTGCCGGCGGCGTCGATCGTGAAGATCCCCGACAATCTCGACTACGACCGCGCGGCCGGCATCATCATCATCTACGGGACGGCGCTGCATGCGCTGGAAGATCGCGCCAGCCCGAAGCCGGGCGAGACGCTTGCCGTGTTAGGCGCCGCCGGCGGCACCGGCCTTGCCGCCTGCGAGCTCGGCAAGCTGATGGGATTGAAGGTGATCGCCTGCGCTTCGTCGGACGAGAAGCTCGAATTCGCGAAGGCGCATGGCGCCGAGCTGACCTTGAACTACGCCAAGGAGGATCTGAAGGAGGGCTTGCGAAAACTCACGGGCGGCAAGGGCGTCGACATCATCTTCGATCCGGTTGGTGGTGCCTATGCCGAGCAGGCGCTGCGCTCGATCGCGTGGGAAGGCCGCTTCCTCGTGATCGGTTTCGCCGCGGGCGACATTCCGAAGATGCCGCTGAACCTCGCGCTCTTGAAGGGCTGCGACATCCGCGGCGTGTTCTGGGGCGCATGGACGCGGCAGAATCCGGAGAAGAACCGCGCCAATCTCGAGAAGCTCGTGAAGTGGACCGCGGAAGGAAAGATCTCGTCGCATGTCGACCGCACTTTCCCGCTGGCGCAGACGGCGGATGCACTAAAGGTGCTCGCGGGACGTCAGGCCATGGGCAAGGTGATTTTGCATCCGTGAGGATGTAGGCATCGCCATCGCCACATACACAACCGTCACCGCTCGAATCGCTGGCGTCGCTGAAGCTGCGCCAGCTTTTTCGTGCGCCGTCGCCTGGTAAAGCTCCCTCAACCATGCCCGCCAAAATTGCGGTGCATTCCCCGGCCTCGCCGCAATCAAACCCAAATCTCTCCCGATTCGCGCAAATCGTCGTCGTTTTTTGGGCTGATTCAGACGGCGATTTACCGGCTCCAGTTTGCGGGGTACTTCTGGACAACAATAAAAAGACTGAAGCCGGGAATGCCCCTGCGTTGCGTTAGTAATGGGGAGCATCACCATGGAGACGACGGCGTACCGCCCGTCGAAGGAGTCGAGTGCGCTCGACTTCCATCGAGCCGCATCACATCCACCGACCGCGTCCTTTGTCCGTGCGCGCGCCGCACGGGCCGATCTTTCGCAGGACGATCCGATTCCGCTGTTCCTGTCCGATCCGCTCGGCGCGCCGGACCCAAGCGAATATACGCCGGTGGAGTTGCGTTCCAGAATTGTGCCGCGTGTTCTCGCCGCTGTTCTGGCAGCGTCCACCCTGGCAGTTCTGGCCGTACTGTATCAATCCGACTTTCGCGGCTTCTTGACCGCCAATGCCGGTAGCTGGGTGGGGGCCGCGCCGGACATGGCCATGGCGCCGGCCATTGCGCCGGCGACACCGCAGACCCCGCTCAAGGATCCGGCCCGCGTGTCCAACACGACGCTGGCGAGCGCCGACTCACGGGACCTCCCAGCACCGCTGGTGCCAAGCCGCGAAGCGATAGCGACCGCCTATCAGGTTGCGCTGCAAGCGCAAGGACCGGTGCAAGCATCAGTGCAGGCACCGGAGCCCGTCGCGGCACAGCCTGCACCGCCTGAGCCGGTCAGGACGCTCGACGCCGACACGCTGGCAGGGTTGATGACGCGCGCGAAGAGTCTGTTGAGGATCGGTGACATCGCCGCAGCGCGGCTGCTGCTCGAACGCGCGGCCAATGCGCAAGATGCAACGGCCGCGCTTCTGCTGGCGCAGACCTATGATCCCACGGTGCTCGGCACCAGCGATGCGCGAAGTGTCATTGCCGACGCATCCGCCGCACGTGACTGGTACCAGCGGGCTGCATCACTCGGATCGGCGGAGGCGCGCCAGCGCCTCGTCCGGTTTCAGAATTAGAACTCTTCAGGGGACATCATGCGTAACGCTTTTGGAATGGCACTTGCCGCCATCATGACGATCTATGCCTCCACCGCCGGCGCCGAGCAGACCGAATACGATCCGGCCAAGGTCTCGGACGGCCTGAAGGCCATCTTCCAGTTCGGCTCGACCTCGACCAAGCAGGCGCTGAATGCCAACACCGTCACGCTGATCACCGGCACGATCGGCGGCACCTACGTGCAGTTCGGCGCCGACCTCGCCTCGGTGCTCGACGACGGCAACAAGATCCGCGTGCTGCCGATCGTCGGCCGCGGCTCGGTGCAGAGCGTTGCCGACATCCTGTTCCTGCAAGGCGTCGATCTCGGCATCGTGCGGGCCGACACGCTCGACTATCTCGAGCGCAAGGGTTTTGCCAAGGACATCAAGAAGCAGTTCACCTATGTGACAAAGCTCTACAACGAAGAGATGCAGGTGATCGCGCCGAAATCGATCGCGACATTGAAAGACCTCGAAGGCAAGAAGGTCAGCGTCGACCTGCCCAATGGCGGCACCTTCGTCACCGCGCTCACGGTGTTCGAGCGGCTCGGGATCAAGGCGAACTTCGTCTATGTCGAGCAGCGCATCGCGATGGAGAAATTGAAGGCTGGCGAGATCGACGCCGTCATCGTGGTCGGCGGCAAGCCGTACAAATCGGTCTCGACCTTCAACAATGACGGCCGCTTCCATCTTGCCAAGGTTGACTATGCAAAGCCGCTCCAGAGCGACTATCTGCCGGCGACGCTGACGACCAAGGACTATCCGAACCTGATCAAGGAGGGCGAGAGCGTGGACACCATCGCGGTGCCGGCGGTGCTCGCGGCCTATAGCTGGGCGCCAAACACCGAGCGCTATCGCAAGCTCGCGCTGTTCGTGGACGCGTTCTTCACGAAATTCCCGGCGCTCCAGAACGCGCCTTTCCATCCCAAATGGAAGGAGGTCTCGCTCGCGGCACCCCTGTCGGGGTGGAACAGATTGCCGGTGGCGCAGCAATGGCTCGACAAGCACGGCGTCGAGCCGTTGACACGGCAACGATTCGAGGCGTTCCTGAAGCAGAGCCCCACGGCCGCAAACGTGTCTGACGCGGACAGGGAAACGCTGTTCAAGCAATTCCAGGCATGGGACGCGGAGAAGGCGCGGGTGGAGGCGGGGAAGAAGTAGCGAGTTTCATCCTCACACTCACTGTCATCGCCCGCCTTGTACGCACTTGCGCGCTGGGGCGGGCGATCCAGTCTTCCAGAGGCAGTCACGATTGAACCGAGGAGCCGCGGCGTACTGGATTCCCCGCCTGCCGCCTTCGCTAAAGCTTCGGCGCCCCTGGACCTCAACCCCGGCGAAGCCTTGGCGTAGCCGGGTCGCGGGGAATGACAGCGTTGGCAGACCGCGCCTACTGCGCAGCGCCTTCTTCCATCTCACCCACCCCGCGCTTCAGCACAGCGCGCGCGGCTTCGCGATGCTCATTCGTGATGTGGCCGGAAACCATGCGGATGGCGGTGGCGAGCACGGCGGCGTCGTCGGCGAAGCCGAGGACCGGCATCACGTCGGCGACGAAATCGAACGGCAGGATGAAATAGGCGATCGCACCTAACAGCGCGGCCTGGACGTGGCGCGGGGTCTGCCGGTCGAACGCGCAGTAATAAGCAGCAAGCAGGTCTTCCGCGAACGGCAGCTGCGCGGCGACACGCTTCAGCTTGCGCCAGAAGCGGCGGCGCACGCTCTCGCGATCTTCCGCGAGCCGATCGGCCGGCTCGAAACCGACGCTGTGTTCGGCAGCCATGTTCGACAAACTCCCGTTCAGCCCGGGCGGCGGACCGCCGCATCCCGACTGATCACAAGATGGGGATGTGGCCGATCACTGCAAGACGTCGGCCGGTCTCAGCCTGCGATCGCGTTCATCGTCTTGGCCAGCGCGATGTCGAGCGCCGTGACGCCGCCGGCGTCGTGGGTCGACAGCACCACCTCCACCGTCTTGTAGACGTTGCGCCATTCGGGGTGGTGATCCATCTTCTCGGCGGCCAGCGCGGCGCGGGTCATGAAGCCGAACGCCTCGTTGAAATCCTTGAAGATAAAGCTTTTACCGATGGCATCCCGGCCCTGAACCTCGCCCCAACCGGGTAGTCCGCCCAGCGCCTGCCTGCGCGCCTCCGCCGAGAGCCGTTCTGCCATGGTCATATCTCCGTCCTTCAGGGGAACTTTACCCTAACACCCCGCTGACGCCCGGGTTCATACGGGATTTCCGCCATCCGCTAACCATGACGGAGATGTAACCCCGCCGGACAAGAAATTTGCTACATTTACGGGCGTAAATCGCCGGCCAAGATGAAACTGAGCCTGAAGCGCCTGTTTGGGAGATCGATGACCGGGGGATTGGACCTGGCCGAAACGCCCTCTCCGCCTTCGCCGCGATCCGCGGCGCGGAAGACCGCGCTCGTGTCTCTTGCGCTCGTGCTTGCCATCATCGGCGCACTCGTCGGCGGCTACTACTTCGCCATGCGGCCCGTCACGTTGAAGATCGCGGTCGGTCCCGCCAACAGCGACGACGTCAAGGTCGTGCAGGCGCTGACGCAGGCCTTCACGCAGAGCAAGGGCCAGGTGCGGCTGCGACCGATCCAGACCGACGGCGCCACCGCCAGCGCCAATGCGCTTGCGGAAGGCAAGGTCGATCTCGCCATCGTGCGCGGCGACCTCGACGTGCCCAAGAACGCGCAAGCGGTCGCGACCCTGCGCAAGAACGTCGTGGTGCTGTGGTCCGTACCGGGCAAAGGCAAGAAGCGGGGTGCGAAGATTACCAAGATCTCGCAGCTCGCCGGCCATCGCGTCGGCGTGGTCGGCCGCACCCAGGCTAACGTCAATCTGCTCAAGGTGATCCTCCAGCAATACAACGTCGATCCCGCCAAGGTCGAGATCGTGCAATTCCCGGCCAACGAGGTCGCCGAAGCGATCAAGGCCCAGAAGGCCGACGTCTATCTCGCGGCCGGCCCGGTCAACAGCAAAATCACGGCAGATGCGATCGCCGCCTCCACCAAGGATTTCGGCGCGCCCAGCTTCCTCGCGATCGAGTCCGCGGATGCGATCGCGCAGAACCACCCGGTCTACGAAGCGTCCGAGATTCCCGCCGGCACCTATGGCGGCTCGCCCGCCCGCCCGGATGACGAGGTCAAGACCATCAGCTTCTCGCACCACGTCGTGGCGCGCAAAGGCGTGTCCGAAACCACCATCGCAGCGTTCACGCGCCAGCTCTTCGCCGTGCGCCAGCAACTGGTGACGGAATTCCCGCTGGCGGCGAAGATCGAAACGCCCGACACCGACAAGGATGCGGTGATCCCGGTGCATCCGGGCGCTGCCGCCTTCGTCGATGGCGAGGAAAAGACCTTCCTCGACAAATACAGCGATTACATCTGGTGGAGCCTGATGGCGTTGTCCGCCATGGGCTCGATCGGCGCCTGGTTCGCCGGCTATCTGAAGAAGGACGAGCGCGACAACAACAACCATCAGCGCGAACGGCTGCTCGACATGATCGCCGCCGCACGCAGATGCGAGACGACCGAAGAGCTCGACCAGATGCAGACCGAGGCCGACGAGATCCTGCGCGACACGCTGCGCTGCTTCGATCACGGCGCGATCGAGGAAGCCGCGCTCACCGCCTTCAACATCGCGCTGGATCAGTTCCACGCCGCCGTCGCCGACCGCAAGGCGGTGCTGTTCAGCCTGCCGCAGAACCTGCAGCGCGCCGGCGCCCAGTTCAGGGCCGCCGGCAACGCGTAACGCTTGCGCGCGTTATCGCTGCGTCACATTGTCTCAATATAGCTCCCACGGTCATTCCGGGATGGTCCGAAGGACCAGGCACGCAATTGCGTACCGGGGATTCTCGAGATTCCGGATTCGCGCTTCGCGCGCTCCGGAATGACAGCGCAAGACAGTAGCCAGCGGACCCGTCCCATGAACATCAAATTCTCCCGCCGCCGCTTCCTTGCCACCGGCGCCGGTGCGCTGGGCACGATGGCGATGCCCTATCTCTCGCGCGCGGCCGATCGGCCGATGGTCACTCATGGCGTGCAGTCGGGCGACGTCACTGTCGACGGCGGCGTGGTGTGGGCGCGCGCCGATCGGCCCGCGCAGATGCTGGTCGAGGTGGCGACGATGGAGTCATTCAGGGATGCCCGCGCGCTACCGCCGATCGCAGCGCTCCCCGAGAGCGACTTCACCGCGAAGATGCTGATCGAGAACCTGCCTGCTAGCCAGGACATCTTTTACCGCGTCCGCTTCCGCGACCTCTCCCACAGCGCCATCGAGGGCGAGCCGGTGGTCGGCCGCTTCCGCACCGCGCCGGCCGACCGCCGCGACGTCAGCTTCGTCTGGGGCGGAGACGTCGCCGGCCAGGGCTGGGGCATCAATCCCGACGACGGCGGCATGTTCACCTTCTTGGCGATGCGCAAGCACCGTCCGGATTTCTTCCTGCACTCGGGCGACACCATCTACGCCGACGGCCCGATTCAATCCGAGGTGAAGCTCGCCGACGGCAAGATCTGGAAGAACGTCACCATCCCCGAGAAGGCCAAGGTCGCCGAGACGCTGGACGAGTACCGCGCCGCGCACAAATACAATTTCACCGACGACAACCTCCGCGCCTTCAATGCCGAGGTGCCGATCTTCGTGCAATGGGACGACCACGAGGTGACCAACAACTGGTCGCTGTCGAAGGAATTGCCGACCGCCTACAAGGAGCGCGACATCGCCTTGCTCGCCGCCCGCGCGGGCCGCGCCTTCCACGAGATGTATCCGATGCGCGAGAGCATCGTTGAGCCGGGCCGGGTCTATCGCCAGATCTCCTACGGCCCGCATCTCGACGTGTTCGTGCTCGACGAGCGCAGCTATCGCGGTCCGAACGGCGCCAATCTGGACACCGCTTACGGCCCCGCCAGCTACTTCCTCGGCCCGGACCAGATCGCTTGGCTCAAGCGCGGCCTGCTCAATTCGCGCGCGACCTGGAAGGTGATCGCCTCCGACATGCCGCTCAGCCTCGTCGTGTCGGACACGCCGAAGGGCGGCTCGGAAGCAATCGCGCAGGGTGACGGCCCGGTCCGCGGCCGCGAGCTCGAGATTGCCGACATCCTGCGTTTCATCAAAATGGCGCCGATCAGCAACACGGTGTGGCTGACTGCGGACGTGCACTACGCTGCCGCGCATTATTACGATCCGAACAAGGCGCAATTCCAGGAGTTCGAGCCGTTCTGGGAATTCGTGTCGGGCCCGCTGCATGCCGGCACGTTCGGTCCGAACACGCTCGACAACACCTTTGGACCCGAGGTGCGCTTCGTCAAGGCGCCGGGCAAGGACAGCCAGAACCTGCCGCCCTCCGCCGGCATGCAGTTCTTCGGTCACGTCAAGATCGACGGCGCCTCGGGCCAAATGACGGTGACCTTGCGCGACCGCGCCGACGTCGCGCTATGGTCGACCACGCTCGATCCGAAGCAGGCCTGATCACTAATCGAGGGTGCGCACCTTCAGCGCCGCCTCCAGCGCGTCGCTCGAGCACGGCTTCTGCAACCGCGGCTGGCCGGAGAATTCAGGCGGAATGCGCGCCTCGGCGCCATAGCCGGTGACGAAGACGAACGGGATCTTTAGCGCGGCCAGCCGCGCGGCGACCGCAAAGCTCGTCTCGCGGATCAACTCGACGTCGAGCAGCGCGAAGTCGGGCGCACGCTTGGCGATGGCGCCGAGCGCCTGCGTCACCGAGCCGACGGTCCGCACGCCCGTCACCCCAAACCCGAGCAGACGGTCCTCGAAATCGATCGCGATGATCGGGTCGTCTTCGACGATCAGAACATCGGCCGGCCAGCTTGAGCCATTGGAAAGTGCGGGTGTCATGATCGCATCTTGTGTGTGGGGGTCGGATCAGGACTGCCGCGACACGATGCCTGCGCACAGCGCATCGGAGAGGTTCCCGGAACGAAACCCACCACATTGTCGTTCTCCAGTCTGTCCACTTGTGCACACAGGGAATGCACGGAACTCGTTAAGGTGGGAGGAGGATGGGAGTTCACGATGGATGCGCGTATCAGCAAGATGACCGAGGTCGAGAGCCGTCCGGCCAACAATTTGTTGCGGCGTTTGAACCAGGCAGACTACGCCCTGCTCGCACCGCACGTGACCGTCGAAAACTCCGCCGCCAGCCAGCTGCTCTACAGCCCCGGTGACGATGTCCAGGTCGTCCACTTCCCCTGCGGACCCGCGCTCGCGACCTTTCTCGTGCCCAACGAGGATGGCCGAGACGTCGAGACCATCCTGGTCGGTCGCGAAGGCGCGGTGGGCGGCATCGTCAGCGAAGGATTCCTGCCGGCCTATACCCGGATCTGCGTGAAATTCGGCGGCCCGTTTGCGCGCATTCATGTCGCCAAGCTGGAAGCGGCCAAGCTGCGCTCGGCGTCGCTGCGCAACATCTTTGCCCGCTACGCCGATTGCATGCTGGCGCAGATCTTCCAGTCGACCGCCTGCAATGCGATCCATTCGATCGAACAGCGGACCGCCAAATGGATCTTGGCGGCGATGGAGCGCACCGGCGACGAGGATAGCGTGCCGCTGACCCACGAACAGCTTGCGACGCTGTTGGGCGTTGGTCGCAGCTATGCCAGCCGCGTGCTTCAATCGTTCAAGGCGGAACGGATTCTCGACACGAGGCGCGGATCGATCCTGGTTCGCAACCGCGACGGCCTGAGGCTTCGCGCCTGCCTGTGCAACGACGCGGTGAAAATGCACTTCGAGGAGGTGCTGCGCGGCGTCTATCCGACCGAGGAGCGGGAGGCCAGCTAGCGATCCGCCTCGCTTCCCCGGCGTGGAGAACGAGCAGGCGCACTATCCCGCACGGCCGGAACCTGGGCTAATATCCCCCGCATGAGCGGGGCTTTCCTACACACCATCTTCGACGTCTTGGCGTGGCTGGCGGCGGCGGCGGCCGTCTACTGGCTGTCGCGGCAGCGCCTGCAGTTTCCGGCGCAATCCTTTGAGCTGCCCTATATCGCCGCGCTGGTGTTCGGCGCGGGCCTCGGGGCCTACCTGTTCGGCTCCGCCAATCTGTGGCTGTCGGGCGAGAGCGGCATTGCGCGCTCGGTGGAGGGCGCGATTGCCGGCGGCATCGTGGCGATCGAGCTCTACAAATGGTCCGCGGGGATCGCCGCGCGGACCGGTGCCCGTTTTGCGCTGCCGCTGGCGCTCGGCATCGCGATCGGCCGGCTCGGCTGCTATTTCGCAGGCCTCGACGACTTCACTTATGGCACGCCGACGGCGCTGCCATGGGCCCATGATTTCGGCGACGGCATGCTGCGCCATCCCGTGCAGCTCTATGAGAGCGCGGCCATGGCCGTATTCGCGCTGCTCTATGTGCTCGCCGTCGTGAACCGGAACGCCTTTGTGATCACCAATGGTTTCTACCTGGTTCTTGCCTATTATGGAGCGCAACGCTTCGCGTGGGAATTCCTCAAGCCCTACGGCACGCTGATCGGCCCCTTCACCCTGTTTCACCTGCTGTCGCTGTCCATTTTGCTCTACGCCGGCGTCATGCTGGCGACGGCGCCCAAAGCGAGACCCATGCATGAACGCGCCGTTGCGTAAGTCGCGTCCCTATATTTTCTGGGGCCAGACCCAATCTCTTTGCGAGACCTGCCTGAAGCTGGTGCCGACCAAGATCCAGATCCTGGACAACGAGGTCTGGTACGAAAAGCGCTGCAGGGAGCACGGCGTCCAGTCGACGCTGGTGTCGACGGATGCCGCCTATTGGCGCCTGTGCAAGGATTTCATCAAGCCAGGTGACCGACCGCTGCAATTCCAGCAGCGCACCGAATTCGGATGTCCCTATGATTGCGGTCTCTGTTCCGACCACGAGCAGCATTCCTGCCTGGCGCTGATCGAGATCACCGAGCACTGCAACCTAACCTGCCCGGTCTGCTTTGCGGAATCCTCGCCGGCACGAACGAAATTCACCCCGCTCGCGACAGTCGAGAAGATGCTGGACGCGCTAGTCGCAAGCGAGGGCGAGCCCGATCTCGTGCAGATCTCCGGCGGCGAACCGACGCTGCATCCTGATTTCTTCGAGATCCTGGACGCGGTGCGCGCGCGCCCGATCCGGCACGTCATGATCAACACCAACGGCCTGCGCATCGCCCGCGAAAAGGATTTCGTGGCGCGGCTCGCCGAGAACAGGCGCGGGCTGGAGGTCTATCTCCAGTTCGATTCGCTGCAGCGCGACGCGCTGATCGACTTGCGCGGCGCGGATTTGCGAAAAATCCGCCAGCAGGCGCTGGAAAATCTCGAGCACTACGGCGTGTCGACCACGCTGGTCGCGACCATCAAGCGCGGCGTCAACGATGCCGAGATCGGCGACATCGTCCGCCACGCGCTGACCTGGACATGCGTGCGCGGCGTCACGCTGCAGCCGGTGCAGGACGCCGGCCGCAACGAGAATTTCGACAAAAATACCGACCGCATCATGCTGTCGGAGATCCGCAAGCGCGTGATCGAGACCGGCGTGTTCGGTGACAAGGACATGATCCCGCTGCCCTGCAATCCCGAAAGCATCTCGATCGGCTATGGCCTGCGCAATGGCGAGAGGGTGCTGCCCCTGACCTCGCTGATTCCGCAGGAGCAGCTTGTCGCCGTGATGCCCAACACCATCAGCCCGGAGAAATATCCGGTGCTGCGGGAGAAATTCGTCGATCTGTTCTCACTGTCATCGGGGCCGCTGAACACGAGCGAGCGTGTCTGCGAATTGCTTTGCTGCCTGCCGAGCTTTCAGGTGCCGGAAGGGCTCTCTTACGAGAACGTGTTCCGCGTCACCATCGTGCAGTTTCTCGATCGCTTCAATTTCTGCGTCGGCAACGTCAAGCGAAGCTGCATCCATTTCGTGACAGAGCAAGGCGCGATCATTCCGTTCGACACCTACAATCTGTTCTACCGGAACGGAAAGATCGACGGCATTCGCGCGGCGCTGCGCGGCGACACTTATCGGGAAGCTACGCAGCGCGAGGAGATGCCTCGTTGAGCGAGACGCCTCCACTTCCACCGTCGCGAAGCGGATGCGTCACCGCGCTCATGGTGATGTTTGGGGTTATCCTGCTGCTGCCCGGCATCTGCGCTTTGATCTTTGCCTTCGACCAGACCCAGTCGTCCCACTTCGACACCCGCTTTACCCCCATCCTCGCCCTCGCACTGCTGGTGGCATTTGCCGGCGTGATGCTGATCAGGGCAGCGAGAAAGAGACCATGAGCGATTCCAGCCCCAGCCCACCGGCAGTGCCTCCGCAGAACCAGCAACAGCGCAGCGGCTGCCTGACCGCGCTGATGGCGATCGCCGGCATCTTCATGCTGCTGCCGGGGCTCTGCGCGCTCTTGTTCGGCGGAATGTCGGTGGTCGAGGGTGGCCAGATCCCCTCCGACATCGCGTCGCTGGTGTTTTTGGGACTAGTCATCGGCATCGGAGGCGTCGTCTTGATCTGGGCGGCCATCATGGGGCGAAAGGCCCCGCCGGCCCGGAACGGCAGCTAAGCCCCGGGAATTCCCGGGCAAAATTCAGTCAACCAAGGCCCAAAGAACGCATTGTTTTTTGGCGGTTTTTGCATATATTGCGCCGCAACGCGTAGGCTGCCCGGTCGATATGGCCGGGCTTCCTTTTTGGGCGGAAAGCGCCCCGTTTCCAGTCTTCCAGCGTTGTTTCGAGAAGAGGTCCCGGTCCGACCGGCGAGATCGCGCTTAACCCATTGTTCGAACCAAAGAAGCTCACTCATGAACCTCCGTAACGTCGCCATCATCGCTCACGTCGACCACGGCAAGACGACCCTGGTCGACAAACTCCTCCAGCAGTCCGGCACGTTCCGCGAGAACCAGAAGGTGACCGATCGCGCCATGGACTCCAACGACCTGGAGCGCGAGCGCGGCATCACCATCCTGGCCAAGGCGGCCTCGGTGCAGTGGAAGGACACCCGCATCAACATCGTCGACACCCCCGGCCACGCCGATTTCGGCGGCGAGGTCGAGCGCATCCTGAACATGGTGGACGGCGCCCTGGTTCTGGTGGACGCCGCTGAAGGCCCGCTGCCGCAGACCAAGTTCGTGGTCTCCAAGGCGCTCAAGGTCGGCCTCAAGCCAATCGTCGTCATCAACAAGGTCGACCGCCCCGACGCGCGCCCGACCGAAGTCATCAACGAGGTGTTCGACCTGTTCGCCGCGCTCGACGCCAGCGAGGAACAGCTCGACTTCCCGATCCTCTACGGGTCGGCCAAGCAGGGCTGGATGGCTGACAGCCCGGAGGGTCCGAAGGACAAGGGCATGGAGCCGCTGTTCGACCTGATCCTGCGTCACGTCGCGCCGCCGAAGGTCGAGGAAGGTCCGTTCCGGATGATCGGCACCATCCTGGAGGCCAACCCCTATCTCGGCCGCATCATCACCGGCCGCATCTCGTCCGGCATCCTCAAGCCGAACCAGCAGGTCAAGGTGCTCAACGCCGAGGGCAAGCTGGTCGAATCCGGGCGCATCACCAAGATCCTGGCGTTCCGCGGTCTCGAGCGCACGCCGCTCGAGGAAGCCGAAGCCGGCGACATCGTCGCCATTGCCGGCCTGACCAAGGGCACCGTCGCCGACACCTTCTGCGATCCGACCGTCGAAGTGCCGCTGCCGGCGCAGCCGATCGATCCGCCGACCGTGTCGATGTCGTTCATCGTCAACAACTCCCCGCTCGCCGGCACTGAAGGCGACAAGGTGACGAGCCGCATGATCCGCGACCGTCTGCTCCGCGAGGCCGAAGGCAACGTCGCGCTGCGCGTCGTCGAAGCCTCCGACAAGGACGCGATGGAAGTCTCGGGCCGCGGCGAATTGCAGCTCGCGATCCTGATCGAGACCATGCGCCGCGAGGGTTTTGAGCTCTCGGTGTCGCGCCCGCGCGTCGTGTTCCAGAAGGACGAAGCCACCGGCGCCACCCTGGAGCCGATCGAGGAAGTCGTGATCGACGTCGACGAGGAGCATTCCGGCGTCGTCGTGCAGAAGATGAGCGAGCGCAAGTCCGAGCTGATCGAGATGAAGCCCTCGGGCGGCAATCGTCAGCGCCTGGTGTTCTACGCGCCGACCCGTGGGTTGATCGGCTACCAGGGCGAGCTGCTCACCGACACCCGCGGCACCGCGATCATGAACCGCCTGTTCCACGGCTACGCCCCGTACAAGGGCGAGATCCAGGGCCGCCGCAACGGCGTCCTGATCTCAAACGACCAGGGCGACGCGGTGGCCTACGCCATGTTCAAGCTGGAAGACCGCGGCCCGATGATGATCGAGCCCGGCTGGAAGGTCTACAAGGGCATGATCGTCGGAGAGCACACCCGCGACAACGATCTCGAGATCAACGTGCTCAAGGGCAAGCAGCTCACCAACATCCGCACGACCTCGAAGGACGAAGCCGTGCGCCTGACCCCGCCGATCCGCATGACGCTGGAAAAGGCGCTCGCCTATATAGAGGACGACGAGCTCGTCGAGGTCACGCCAAAGTCGATCCGCCTGCGCAAGAAGCACCTCGACCCGAACGAGCGCAAGCGCGCGGAGAAGGCCAAGGAAGCGGTGGCGTAAGGCCACCGTTCTCCGTAGTGCCGTAGGGTGGGCAAAGCGCAAGCGTGCCCACCAATGGACGATGGTGGGCACGGCGCAAGAGCGCCTTTGCCCACCCTGCAAAAGCGTTTACCCGTCCGGCTTCAGCACACCCAGCGAACGTGCTAGAGCCCGCCCATGACCTCCCTCCCCTCCTCCGTGGACGTCGCGATCGTTGGCGCCGGTGCCGCCGGCCTCGGCGCTGCACACGCGCTGGCGGGCTCCGGCCTCTCCGCGATCGTACTGGAGGCACGGAACAGGCTCGGCGGCCGCGCCTGGACCGTACAGGCCTCACCTGACGTGACCTTCGACGTCGGCTGCGGCTGGCTGCACTCGGCGGACAAGAACTCCTTCGTTTCGATCGCGCAGCAGCTCGGTTTCGAGCTCAACAAGGACCTGCCGCCCTGGCGCGAGCGCGCCTATGGCAACGCGTTTCCGCAAGGCGAGCGCGACGATTTCATGGGCGCGATGGACGCGTTCTATGAGCGCCTCTGGGAAGCAGCGCAGAAGGGCAAGGATGAGCCTGCGAGCCGGAGCCTCGAGGCGGGCAATCGCTGGAATCCCATGATCGATGCGATCTCGACCTATATCAACGGCTGCGAACTCAAGGACATGTCGACGCTGGACTGGGACGCCTATGAGGATTCTGGTCTCAACTGGCGCGTCCGCCGCGGCTATGGCGCGCTTGTGACGGCCTATGGCGCGCCCTGCCCGGTGGCGTTGAACTGCAACGTCGCGCTGATCGATCATTCCGGCCCGCGGGTCCGCCTCGAGACCTCGCAGGGCACGCTGACTGCGGACAAGGTGATCATCACGGTGCCGACCAACCTGATCGCCGATGAGACGATGCGCTTTTCGCCGCCGTTACCGTCCAAGGTCGACGCAGCGGCCGGCCTCCCGCTCGGCGTCGACGACAAGGTGACGCTCGCGCTCGAGGACGCCGAAGCCTTTCCCAAGGAAGCAAACTTGCGCGGCGCCACCATGCGCACCGCGATGGGCACCTACCACATCCGCCCATTCGGCCAGCCCTGCATCGAAGGCTTCTTCGGCGGCAGCTTCGCCCGCGCGCTGGAGGATTCCGGCGACGGCGCCATCGCCGCGCATAGCATCGACGAGATCGCCGGCTTTCTCGGCAACGACATCCGCCGCAAGCTGAAGCCGCTGTACGAGTCGCGCTGGGCACATGATCCGTTCGCGCGCGGCTCCTATTCGCATGCGCTGCCCGGCCACGCCGGGGATCGCGCCGTGCTGGCCGCGCCGGTCGATGGCCGGCTATTTTTTGCGGGCGAGGCGACGTCGCCAACCTTCTTCACGACTGCGCATGGGGCGCGGGACAGCGGGGAACGGGCGGCGACGGAAGTGCTGGCGGCAATCGGGAAGCGCTAACCTCCCCACCAATGTCGTCCCGGCGAACGCCGGGACCCATACCGCGTGATCTTTCAGTCACGCGTGGTGCGCGTACCGCGGATTGACCCTAACTTCCAGTCTTCGCCAAACTCCGTCCTGTGGTTATGGGTCCCGGCGTTCGCCGGGACGACACCAATCTTGTGGCGCCGCTGTCGCGTCACTCGATCACTCGCGCCCGCAAATCTGCATCAGGCACGAAACACGCGTCATACTTGCCGAAGATGCGATAGCGGTTGCGCGCGATGAGGTTGTACACTGGGTCCCGCAGCGGCTTCGGTACGGCGAACAACATGCGCACCCAACCCCAGCGGGGAAGCAGAGACAATACCGTCAGTGCAGCGTCGGACTTCAGAAACGCCTCGCCGCCATGAACCACGGCATTGGTGTCGGGATCGTCGGGATCGATGCCGAACGCCCGCGCGAGCCGGGCTCCATACTCCGACTGGATCGGCGTGAAGCGAAACCGCTTCGCCATGTCGCGCTGCGCGACGAAGCGGACCCAGCGCGAGCAGAAGACGCAGACGCCGTCGAACAGGATCACGTCGTCATCGGGCCATTTGCTCATCAGCGATTATCCAGCGTCAAGAGCGCCACTAACATCAGCACGATCGCCGGCCCCGTCTTCACCAGCGCGCCGAGGGGCTCGATCCAGAGATCGGGCGTCAGCACCGCCGCACCGAACATATAGCCGAGCGAGGCGACGATGCCAGCAACGAGCCCGGTCGCCGCGGTGCGGCGAAAGGCAATCATCGCGCCAATGCTCATGTCCATCAGGCTGGTGCCGATGGTGATGGGATCGACCAGCGCGGCCGGGAAGTCGTGCGCCGTCAGGATGCCGGCGGCGGCACGGTAGGACACGAACAGCGCGATGAAGCCGGAGACGAGCCAGAACATGACGAGGCTGGCGAAGATCAGCGCCTTGACCAGGAATAGCCGCGCGAACCATTTGTCCTGGACGGTCGCGGGATGACGACCAATCATATCGACCAGCGTCTTCGGTGCGATGCCCGTGGCGGCGATCCATGCCGAGGGATCACCGCTCACGCCGCGGCGCAGCTCGGAGATGGCCGTGGAGCGCATCGGCGGCATCCAGCCGAGATAATTGGCGAGATCGCCGATCTTGGCGCCGAGATCGAGCATGAACGACGGCATCGCGACATGCGGCCACCCGGCCGTGCCGAACGCAAGGCGGAACTGTTTGATGACGCCGGCCATGGTGACCGGCTCGGCCTGCATCAGATCCCAGCTAGCGGCTTTTACAGAGGCATCGTCGATGTCGCGCGCGGTGAGCCAGGCGATGGTGGCCGAAATATCCTCGATGGAAACGGGCTGGAACGACGTCGCCATCTCCTTGTCGGGCAGGTTGAGCGGGAAGGCAGCGAGCGCGCGGAGCATGGCGCTGCCGCCATAGGCGGATGGTGCGATCACGAAGCCGGGCCGCAGGATGGCGTACACAATGCCCGAGGCCGCGATCAGGCGCTCAGCCTCGCGCTTGGTCGTTGCGAAGGCGGTGCGATCGGCTTCGGCCGCTCCGGGGATCGAGATGTGCACCAGCCGGATCGCGCGGCCGCTGTCGGTGATCGCCGCAAGCAGGCGCGCAACGAAATCGCGATGCACGGCATCGGTGTCGCTGCCGGGGCCGTCCTGGAGCACGCCGAGACAGTTTACGACGACATCCACTGCATGCTCGCGCAACAACCGCGTCAGCACCGTCACGTCGAGCGAGAGGATCGGCAGCTCGATGTCGAGCGCGCTCGTCTTCTGCGCCGCCGACAGGCTGCGCGCCACGCCAAGCGCGCGAAAGCCCCGCGCGCGAAGATCGTCAGTAACGAAGCGGCCGATCAGGCCGGAGGCGCCGAGCACCAAGATGGTTCGCTGGTTCATCACGGCTCTCAAAACGGCTTTGCAACCATCAGCCAGAGGATCAGCATCGTCGCGCCGAAGCCGGGGAAGCCGAACGCGAACCAGCGGCGAAACAGGACGAAGTATCGTTGTGGCAGCGCCTTGTGCTGCTCCGCGGCCTTTCGCGCGAGATCGCGCATCTCGATCTGCATCAAGACGACAGGGATCCAGAACAGGCCGGCGACGGCATACAACACGAGCGAGGCGAGCAGCCAGCGCTCGGTGATCGACGTCGCCGAGAGCATCATCAGCAAGCCGCCCGTGATCGGCTGGAGGAGCACGGCCGACAGTGTGAAGATTGCGTCCGCGATGACGACGACCGAAGCGGTGCGCGCGATGAACTCCGCATCGTCGGTGCGATGCGCCATCAGCATGAAGAAGGCGATGCCGGTTCCGGTGCCGAGGATGACGATGGCGCCGAGCACATGGAGAAATTTGACCAGGAAATACAGCGTCATGGCTTCTTGGTCGCGGTTGGCCTGCCCTTATTCAGCGCACCCACGAGCTCCCCGCTCGCGGCTTTGACGCCGGCCTCACTTTCGATCATCCAGTGCCCCTCGCTGCCGGCGGCCGGCAAGGTGTGGAAGTCGACTTTGCCGCCGCTGCCGCGAAATGCGTCGGCCAGGCCCTTTGAAAACGCCGGCGAAAAATAGCTGTCATTGGTTGCAACGAGCCATGTGACAGGAATGCGCGCGCCCTTGCCGAACTCTGCAGCGGCGGCAAGAAGCGTGTGTGGCGCGCAGATCCGGTTCGGCTCATCATTGGCATGGCCGCCGCGCCCTGGCGCAAATACTGTGATCGCGGCGTTCGCCTTCGGATCGGCATTGGCGAGCGCCAGCGCCCCCCAGCCGCCGGCGGAATGGCCGATCACGATGGCGGCGTCCTTGCGGATAAAATCCTGCTTTCGCAAGAACTCCATCGCGAGCCGGATTTCCTCGGCCGTTGCACGGCCCGAACGCGCATAGTCCGCCTCGTCACATCCGCCCTGGTCCTCGACATAGCGGCCGCCGGTCGCGCCATGGCCCAGCCGCTCCGGCACCAGCACGGCAAAACCGTGCCCGACGAGATAGGCGGCGAGCGCACGATATTCCGGCTGCGGCATTTGCGCTCGACGCAAGCCATTCTGCGTCGAGGCGTGTGCGACGACCGCCAGCCGGAACGGACCTGCCCCGGCAGGGCGAAACAGCAGGGCACGCGCAGCAATGTCGGTATCCGGCGACGGCACCCGCCACTCTTGTCGGCGAAACGGTTCGCCCTCCTCGCCCGATGGGCCAAACGTGACCTGAGCGCACAGAGGCGGCGCAGTCAGCAAGGCCAGCAGAGTCATAAGCGCGAAGATGTTGAGAAGCCGCATGAATGGCCGAGGGCGAGCACGAACAGCGACAGCCACACTAGTAGGAACGAATCACTATGGGCGGACTTTCTGCGTGGCCCTCGCCCTTCATTCGTTGCCGCAGAGGGAGTTTTGCACCGACACACGGCACGCCGGTGCCATTCGAGTCGGCGTCCTGTCTTTTTTCGGTACAACATGGTTCAGATACTGATGCACAAAGTCCACACGTTAACCGATAATTAACGATAGGTCTTGCCGCCGGCGCGGCGACTTGGTTTGATTGCGCCCATGAGCACAACCCTGATCGAGGTCCGGCCGGCCAAAGCTGCAGATGCAACTGCGGTGGCGTCTACTCATGACGAAGCCTGGCGCTCCGCCTATCAGGGCATCATTCCCGGCGCCGAGCTGGAAAAGCTCATCAACCGCCGCGGCCCGCAATGGTGGGACAGCGCGATCCGCAAGGGCAGCCGCGTCAGCGTGCTGGTGTTCGGCGACAAGATCGCGGGCTACGCAAATTACGGCCGCAACCGCGCCCGCAGCCTGCATTTCGACGGCGAGATCTACGAGCTGTACCTGCGCCCCGAATTCCAGGGCCTCGGCTTCGGCCGCCGCCTGTTCGCCTCCGCCCGCCGCGACCTGATGCAGAGCGGGCTGAAGAGCATGGTGGTCTGGGCGCTCTCGGACAACGACCCGGCGACCGAGTTCTACCGGGCGCTGGGGGGCCGTATGGTGGCCCGCTCCTCGGAGCGGTTCGGGCCGAAGTCGCTCGACAAGGTTGCCTTCGCTTGGACCAATTGAGCTGCTGAAAGCTCAGCGGCAGCGTTTCCCTTCCGTCGATACCGTTGCCTTTGAGCCGGTGATTTCCGGATTCATTATTTCACAAAAACGCGATGGATCAGCGGGCCAAGCCCGCGTATGACAGCGCCAAATCGCTGCCGGGCGCGATTTATCCTCGGCAATAACGGAGCCTTGAATGCGTATCGATGCGATCTCGATCGGGAAGAACGTACCTCACGAAGTCAACGTCCTCATCGAAGTCCCCGTGGGCGGCGAACCGATCAAATACGAGATGGACAAGGAGGCCGGCACGCTGGTGGTCGACCGCTTCCTCTACACGCCGATGCGTTACCCCGGTAACTACGGCTTCATCCCGCACACCTTGTCGGATGACGGCGACCCCTGCGACGTCCTGATCATCAACACCCGCGCTATCATTCCCGGCGCGGTCATGAGCGTGCGCCCGGTCGGCGTGCTGTTCATGGAAGACGAAGCCGGCGGCGACGAGAAGATTCTGGCGGTGCCGTCGTCGAAGCTGACGCAGCGCTACGACAAGGTGAAGTCGTACTCCGACCTGCCCGACATCACGCTGCAGCAGATCCAGCACTTCTTCGAGCACTACAAGGATCTCGAGAAGGGCAAATGGGTCAAGATCCTGCGCTGGGGCGGTCCGGAGGACGCGCACAAGCTGATCCTCGAAGGCATGGATCGCGAGAAGAAGAAGAAGAAGGGCTGAGCTTTGGTGTCCCGGACGCGATGCGGCATGTCCCGGCGATGCGTAGCATCGTCCGGTGTGACGCGTCGCAGGGCCGGGACCCATGCTGCCGCTAGGCCCCGGCTCTGCAGCGCATCGTTTCACGCTGCGCTGCGTCCGGGGCACGAGAGTTTGGCTACACCGCCGGCTTCGGTAGCTCGGCGATCGCACAGGCCGCGCGCAGCGTGTTGACCAGCAGGCACGCCACCGTCATCTGACCGACGCCGCCCGGCACCGGCGTAATCGCGCCAGCAACACCAAGCGCTTCCTGATAGGCGACGTCGCCGACGAGGCGCGTCTTGCCGTTTTCTTTGGGTATGCGGTTGATGCCAACGTCGATCACGGTCGCACCCGGCTTGAGCCAGTCGCCGCGCACCATCTCAGGTCTTCCGACCGCGGCATAGACGAGATCGGCCTGCTTCACGAGGCCGGGCAGGTCGCGCGAGCGCGAATGCGCGATCGTCACCGTGGCGTTCTCGTTCAGCAGCAATTGCACCAGCGGGCGGCCGACCAGATTGGAGCGGCCGATGACGATGGCGTTCATGCCTTCCAGCGAGGCGTGCACGCTCTTGGTCAGGATGATGCAGCCGAGCGGCGTGCAGGGCGACAGCGCTTCGAAACCACCGGCGAGCCGGCCGGCATTGTTCGGATGCAGCCCGTCGACGTCCTTGGCAGGGTCGATGGCGTTGACGACCGCTTCGGTGTTCAGCCCCTTCGGCAGCGGCAGTTGCACCAGAATGCCGTGCACGGCCGGATCGCGGTTGAGCTTTGCGACCAGCGCCAGAAGCTCCGCCTGCGAGACGTCGGCCGGCAGCTTGTGCTCGAACGAGGCCATGCCAGCGGCCTGGGTCTGGGTGTGCTTGGAGCGGACATAAACCTCGCTGGCGGGGTCGCTGCCGACCAGCACGACCGCCAGTCCCGGCACCAGATTGTGCTCGCGCCTGACGCGGGCGACCTCGTCGGCGACGCGGGCCCGAAGTTCCGCGGCGATGACTTTTCCATCGATAATCTTGGCGGTCATGTCAGTTCCCTCAGTCTTTCGATTGGGCCGAGACGAGCTGGCGCAGGGCTTCGCCGAGCCGTGCCGGATCGCCGTCGACCGCGATCTGCTTCAGCCGCGAGGTAGCTCCGGACAGGAGCTTTACGCCGGCCTTGGGGACGCCCAGCGATTTCGCCAGCAGGACCAAAACGGCCTTGTTGGCCTCGCCGCCATCGGCGATGGCGCGCACCCGCACCTTGAGCACGCTGCGGCCGTCGGCCAGCCGCTCGATTCCGTCGATGCCGTCGCGACCGCCGCGCGGCGTCACCCGCAGCGCGATGCTGATTCCTGCGGCCGAGTAACGCCAGGGTTCCTTACAAGCTTCGTTCGCAACCAAGGGCTACAGCCCGCTCAGATCACGTTCGGGTAGATGTAGTACAGGATCACCCGCTCGATGAACATGATGAGCAGGATCAGGATGATCGGCGAGATGTCGAGACCGCCGAGACTGGGCAGGAAGTTGCGAATCGGCGCCAGCACCGGCTCGGTGATCCGGTACAGGAACTCCGCGACCGCCGACACGAACTGGTTGCGCGTGTTCACGACGTTGAAGGCGATCAGCCAGGACAGGATCGCGGAGGCGATCAGCAGCCAGACGTAGAGGTCGAGCACGATGATGACGATGTCGAGAACGGCACGCATGGCTTTTGAAGCCTCTGGCTTTTGAAAACGTTGGCTGCGGTCGGGATTGACGCCTTTTGCTAGATATCGGTTCCCCCCCGCCCAAACAAGGGAAGTCCGCGCCCCGAATGGCTAAAACCGGGTGACACCCGTCCTTGACTTGACCTTGGCGGGGACTTAAATGGCGCCCGGTTGTCGGTCGCGTTTACCAGAGCGGCCAACAAAGGGGCCATAGCTCAGCTGGGAGAGCGCGTCGTTCGCAATGACGAGGTCGGCGGTTCGATCCCGCCTGGCTCCACCAGCCTTCGCTCGCTTCGCGAGCTACGGCTAGGCAAGCCTTGGGAAGTCTCTCGCAGCGAAGTGAGCGAAGGCTGCCTCGCCGAAGCCCGCAGGGCGAAGGCGCCCTCCGAAATCCCCCTACCTCCCCGTAAACCTCGGCGGCCGCTTCTCCATGAAGCTCGCCACGCCTTCCCGGAAATCGCTGCCGGCGAGCGCCACCATCATCTCCCGGTTGGCTTCGATCGTTGCCTCCGCCAGCGTCTGGAACGGCACCTCGTAGAGCTGGCGCTTGATCACGGCCATCGCGCTCGGCGAGACGAAATCGGCGAGATCGCGCGCATAGGCATAGGTCTCCTCGCGGAGCTTGTCAGGCGGGCAGAGCCGGTTCACCAGGCCGATCCGCAACGCCTCGTCGCTCGGCACGCGCCTCGCCGAGAGCAGCAGATCCATCGCGTTGGCGTGGCCGACGATGCGCGGCAGCATCCAGCTGATGCCGTGCTCGGCAATCAGGCCGCGCCGCGCGAAGGCCGTCGTGAACACCGTGTTGTCGGCGGCAAAGCGCAGGTCGCAATAGAGCGCGTGCACCAGCCCAATGCCGGCCGTGGCGCCGTTGAGCATGGCGATCACAGGCTTCTTGATCGACGGATAGAACCCGTAGCGCGTCTGCCAGTCCGGACGCCGGTTCATGTCGAACGGCGGCAGGTTCGACGCGCGCCGGACGTCATCGGGGTCGAGCCCCTTCAGCGCATCCATGTCGGCGCCGGCGCAGAAGGCGCGGCCCGCGCCGGTCAGCACGATGACGCGGACATCGTCATCGGCGTTTGACGCTTCCATCGCATGGCGCACGTCGCGCTCCATGGTCGGCGTCCACGCATTCATGCGATCGGGACGGTTGAGCGTGATGGTCGCGATCTTGTCGCTCACCTCATAGAGAATGTGCTCGTAGGCCATGACGCTCTCCCTTTGCTTTCCGGCGCGTTCGCGCGCTCGTTGGCGGTGAGCCTAGCATATCCAGGAAAGAGGCAGAGACTTGCGCCAAGGACCTGCGCCAAGAACCTGCGAGAACCTGCGCGAGCACGCGATTACTCGGCGGCTTGCGCCAGCACCGGCCGGCGCGTCAGCCAGCCGTCGATGAAATGGTCGAGCCAGGCACGCTCTGCGACATCGTATACGGCACGATCGGCGAAATGATGATGTCGCTGCCGCGCACCGGGCGCACTGAAGCCGTCATAGCCGCGCGTGGTCCAGCGATGCATCATCGCGTAGGTCACGTCAGGATGAAACTGCACGCCGAAGGCATTGCCGGCGCGGAACGCCTGCACCGGAAAATCGTCGCCTTCTGCGAGCAGCTCGGCGCCGACAGGCAGCTCGAATCCCTCGCGATGCCAGTGATAGACCTGGGCCGGCCAGGCCGGGCAGAGCGCGTGGCCCGCGGCTGTGGGCCGGATCGGGTAGTAGCCGATCTGGGTCAGCGCATCGGCATGCGGCGCAACGCGGGCGCCGAGCTGCATCGCCAGCATCTGGGCACCAAGGCAGATGCCGAGGAACGGCCGCTGCTCGCGGAGCGGAATTTCGATCCAGTCGATCTCGCGGCGAATATAGTCGTCGGAATCATTGGCGCTCATCGGACCGCCAAAGACCACGGCGCCGGCATGCTGATCGAGCGTCTCGGGCAGGGGATCGCCGAAGCGGGGACGGCGGATGTCGAGACGATGGCCAAGCGCACGCAGCGCATTGCCGACACGGCCCGGCGTCGAGGATTCCTGGTGCAGGATGATCAGAACCGGCAATTGGGTTTCGGAGGCGACGGCGCCTGGCGTCCTCCTCGGGAAGGGCACCACCTCTGCGCTACCAAACCTGTCCGTCCGGAACGACATGGCCTTTGCGAATGCTATCGGTTCAGACCGCCAGCATAACTAAGCGATCGTTAATTTCGTGTGAGTTCGCGCACACAACGAAACCGAAGCAAGCTCCGGGCCAATACGGGAGCTCGAGATCTAATGCCTCTGCCTCTGGAATCGGCTGGTGGCGGCCAGGATGAAGCCCCGCGGGAAGAAGCGCAGGGCAAATGGCACAATCTTGATGCCCAGACCAGGCAGCACTGCCCGTTTGTTGGCCATCAGGCCACGATAGGCCTCCTGCGCGACATCGGCGGCTGAAACATTGAGAAGGGCCGTATCATGTCCGGAGCCGACGCCGGCGCGCGCCTGGAATTCGGTGGGCACGGGACCCGGGCAAAGCACGGTGACCCGAACGCCGCGCGGCGCGAGCTCGGCCCGCAGCGCTTCGGTGAAGGAAATCACGTAGGCCTTGGACGCGTAATAGACGGCCATGCCGGGGCCGGGCAGGAAGCCCGCGACCGAGCCGACATTGAGAAGACCGCCCTTGTTCCTGATGAGTTGATCGGCGAAGCGCAGCGACAAATCGGTCAGAGCCCGCACGTTGACATCGACAATCCCGATCTGCTCGTCGCGATCGCGCTCGATGGCGTCGCCGAACACGCCGAAACCAGCATTGTTGACGAGGTGGTCGAGCTCTACGCCTTCAGCGGCCAGCGCCGCCGCGATCGTCTCGCCGGCGTCCAGGTCCTGGAGATCGCAGGCGATCACGATCGGCTTCTTGCCGCCTTTGGCGGCGAGCTCGTTCGCGAGCGCCTCCAATCGATCCGCGCGCCGCGCCGTCAATGCGAGGCGATGTCCATTGGCGGCAAACACGCGCGCCAGCTCCGCACCTATGCCCGCCGAAGCACCGGTGATCAACGTTACCCGCTCAGCCACGATCGAAGTCTCTTGAATTGAAGTTTTTGGCCCCGCAATGACGGAACGAGAGCATAAGCCGTGCGCGACAGGCAAGCGGCGTCGGCCGCATGGCCGCCTGAGCGGGCGTCAAGAGGAGCAGGAAAGCCGGGTTTTTACGGACGAATCCGGCGTCGGACGGCCGGCAGCTACATTAAAGTTTCGTCATGTGATCCGCACAACCGGCCATCCGCCGGTTTGCGCGGATCAGCCGCCGACGGCGCTGTCCGTCACCTGACCACCGGCGCGCTCGGCCACCGTATGCTTCAGGTCGATCCGGTCGCGCTGGGAAATCCCGAGCAGGTCGGAGGCGCGCCAGACGACGTTGTCTTCGAATTCGGAGACCTGGCCGTCGGCATAGACCAGCTCCCACATCATCCGGACGATGCGCTTGCGGCCCTCCTCGTCGAGCGAGCGCATGATGACGCTGGTGAAGTGATAGAGGTCCACCGCCTCGCCCTCGACCTGGGTGGCGTCCGCAATCAGACGATCCGCAGTGCCGCGATCGAGCTTAAAATGGCTTTCGATCAGGCTGTGCAGCTTGCGCTGCTCGGCCGCGCTCGGCTGGCCGTCGAGCGAGATTACGTGGACCAGCAGCGCGGTGGCCGCCAACCGATAATCGCTGTCGCCGAACGTGCGGTTCTGGTCGTTGGGGGCGACAATGTCGGCGATGAATTGGCGCAGGCCGTCGAGCATAAGATCCTACCGAAATCGATACAGCCGCGAGGCGCGGCCGTTACCAGCATTATATGAGCAGGAAACTCAACCGGCGCAACGTGCGTCAGTTCCGCGCGCTGCATTACGTTTCGGCAATCTGTTCACGGTCATTCCGTGTGCGCGCAGAGCACGAACTCTCGAGATTCCGGGTTCGATGCTGCGCATCGCCCCGGAATGACCGCCTGAGGCTCACGGGATCTCGTACACCACCATCTTGTCGGCGATGCCGCGCAGCGCCGCCTGTTTCTGGATCGGCTTGATCGCGCGCTGCTCCAGCACCTCCGCAACTGCGGGCGCATCGAGCACCGGACCGGTGATGTGGATCTCCTGCGCGGTCGACAGGCTCTGCACGCGGGCGGCGATGTTGACCGTTTGGCCAAAATAATCCTGCCGCTCGTTGAGCATCACCGCGAGGCAGGGACCTTCATGGATGCCGATCTTGACGATGAGATCATCAGTGCCGCGCCGCTTGTTGAGCTGGTCCATCGCCGCACGCATCCGCAGGCCCGCGACGATGGCATGCTCGGGGCGGACGAAGGTCGCCATCACGGCATCGCCGATCGTCTTCACCACCGCGCCCTTCTCGGAGGAGATGATCTCGAGCAGCGCATGGAAATGCGCCCGCACCAGATCGAAGGCGGCGAGATCGCCGACGCGCTCGTAGAGCGCGGTCGAGCCCTTCAGATCGGTGAACAGGAAGGTCAGCGACGTGATCTGGAGCCGCTGGTCCAGACTGAGATTGTCCGCCTTGAAGACATCGCGAAAGGTCTGGTTCGACAGCATCCGCTTGGCGGTGAGGAACGGCTTGCGCTTGCCGATCAGATGATGGAGCGCCTCGGCCGCGATGAACACCGACGGCAGCACGCGGACGCCGGCCTGGTTCTCCAGCGACAGCCGCAACGGACCCGGCCGCATGGTCGTGGTCCCCGTCGGGGCCTGCACCTTGTTGTACATGATGGCGAGCTGCTGGCGATCCCTGGTCGGCTCGCCCTGGACGTCGATGAAATGGGCGGCGTGCGTGACCGGCTCGAAGATGATGACGAAGTCACCAGGCAGCTGCAGCGACATGGTCGCCTTCTCGCCGGCCGGCAACTCCATCGTATCCAGCGTCACCTCGTTCGCCAGCGTCGCGAATGAGTCCTTGTTGAAGTCGACTCCGGAGCTCCAGAACACCTGCTTGAAATACTCCCACACCGGCAGCGTGTCGGGGTCGTGCGCCGCGATGCGCCGCACGCGCGGATTCACGGTGAAGGAGACCTCGACCTGATCGTCGACGGAGGCCTTGTAGCCGCAAGCGCAGAGCGCGCAGTGATAGTCGTCGGGCTTGAGCGCCTTCAACGTCGTGTGCGCGCCGAGCACGCCGCCGCAGCCCGGACACAGCACGTTCCAGCCGAGATCGAACAACCCGAGCCGCGCCGCGTGCAGGAAGGCCGAGATCGCGTGCTCTTCGTCGACGGCATGTTGCGAGGCGAAATCGAGGACATTGACGCGGTTGAGCTCGTGATCTTCGCCGTCCTCGATCAGACGCGCAATCGCATCGACCACCTTCGTGTCAGCGGTCTGCTTCAGAACGGAGAACTGGGCCTGGATGTCGCTCATGGCGGGACTCTGCTGGTTGAATCACGCCATCGGCCAGGCAATCGCCTGTCACCGACGGGTGATACGGAACATAGGTGAGTGGTCCGGCTGGGTCGTGACGACGCCGAGCGGGATCACGGGATTCGCCTGATCGGCGAGCTCGACACGGAACGCGCCGATCAGCCGAGCCAGCGCCAGCACGGATTCGGCTTGCGCAAACGGCGCGCCAATGCAGACGCGCGGACCTGCGCCGAACGGCAGATAGGCGAAGCGATCGGGCGCCTCCGTCGACATGAAGCGCTTTGGAATGAACGCGTTCGGCTGATCCCACAGCTTCTCGTGACGGTGCAGAAGCCAGGGCGCGATCATGATGATGTCGCCCTTGCTGATCTCGACGCCTGCCGCATTGTCCTTTTCGCGTGCGGCGCGCGCGACCAGGAAGGCGGGAGGATAGAGCCGCATGGTCTCGTCGATCACCGCGCGGGTGAATTTCTGGCGATCGATGTCGGCCATGCTGTCGAGATGCTCGCCGCTTGTCTCGGACGCCACCTCCTCCTGCGTCTCCGGATCGAGCGCGAGCAGATAGAGCGCCCAGAACAACGCCGTTGCGGTGGTCTCGTGACCCGCCAGGATCATGGTCGCGACCTCGTCGACGAGCTGCTCGTCGGAAAAGCCCTTGCCGGTTTCCGGATCGCGCGCCGCGTCCATGAGATCGAACAGATCGCGCGGCGGCGCGCCGTCCTTCTTGCCGGCAGCGCGCCGCTCGGCGATCAGCATCGCGACGAACTCGGTCCAGCGCTTGCGGAAACGGGCGCGGGCAAAATCCATCGGGCTCGGCCACGACACCGGCAGCAGCATGTCGAGGAAGTAGGGCCGTCCCAGCCGGGACGCATACTCCATGATGAAATTGCGCAGGGTCGCGCCATGCCGGTCCATGCCGAACGAGAACATCGTGCGCCCCGCGATCTCCAGCGTCATGCGCTGCATGATTTCGCGCAGATCGACCGGCGCGCCCGTCTGCGTATCGAGCTTCGCGATGGTCTCGTCGAGCACCGCCGTCATGTGCGGCACGAGGTTGGCGGTGGCGCGCGGCGTGAAGGCCGGCGCGAGCGTCCGGCGCTGGAACGTCCAGGAGTGTCCTTCCGCGATCAGAAGCCCGTCGCCGAGCACCGGCCGCAGCATGCGGATGCCCGCCGGCGTGCGCGTATAGTTCTCGTAATTGTTGAGCAGGACGTGCCGGATCGCATCCGGCTGATTCAGGATGAAGCTGTTGCGAAGGAAGAAGCGGCCCTTGATGACCTCTTCCTCATAAGCGGGCTGCCCCCATGTCGCGATCATGTTGCGCCGGATCACGGCAAGCCGGCCGAAGAACGACATGTCGTCGGGCGCACGCGGGGGAGCCGGGGGGATGATGGGCCTACGCACGCTGGCGATATTCATGGCTCCTCTCCCGAGAGATGTGACGCAGGCAAAATAGCTAATAAGTCAGCTCGGCGACCGCAATCCTGTTCTCCTGGGCCGGCCAGGCGCGCGCCACAATTCGTTCTTCGCCGAACTCGGCCACGATGTTACGCCCAACCTCGCTGGCGGGAAGCCGCAGGGTTGCTGCCGCATCCGTGGGCACGCCCGGCTTGACGTCGGCCGGCTCCTTGCCGTCGAACAGCACCACGTCCCGCGGCAGGCCGAAATAGCCCCTCGGCCGCGACATGATCACGACAGCTCCTGCGTCCTTGTCGGCCGGCCCGAGCGGGCGCGCGGCGCGCAAATGCACGACGTCGGATGAGCGTGGGAACGGCGAGCGGTAGATATGCGTCGTCGGCATCTCGGGCGATGCCAGGACGAATTCGAGCGACCAAGCGGGATCGACCTGCGCCGGCCCCCAGCGGCCGTCGGCGCCGGTCTTCGCGCTGTGCAGCGCACCGCCCTTGCGCTCTCCGGTTTCAGGGTCGACGCGGAAGACATCGACGGTTGCGCCCGCCACCGGGCGATTGGTCGGCACGCCGCCGGGCGTCCCGGTGATGAGGCCGCTGAGCCGAACGCTTGGCTCCGGGACGATCGCAATTCGCGCGGGCTCGCGTCCCGCGATGAATTTGTAGATCTCGCGGAAGGCGCGCGGATGGAACGCCACTTCGCGATGATCGAGTGCGCCGAGCACGAGATTGGTGGCGCCCTTCAGCTCCGGCCCTTCATTGGTGACGCCGGTCGGCGTGCCGGGCTTGCCGATAAAGCGACCGTCGGCCTGGGCGTATTTGTCCATGCCGTCGCTGCGCAAGGTGAGGAAGGCGACACCCGGCGTCACCTCGCTCTCGCCCTCGTTCAGGCCGCGCAGGAATACGCCACGGCCGTTGAACTCGTTGTTGGGCTGGTCGTCGGTCGCGAACACGCCGTGATTGGGTGTGCCGCACAGGACGGCATGGCTGACATCGCTGGCGCCGCCGTTCTTGATGACATTGCGGATCGCATAGCCGCCGCGCGAGCTGCCGACCAGCGCCACGCGCGAGGCGCCCGTGCGGCGCTTCAACTCGGCAATGGCAGCGGCGAGCTCGCGGCGCTGGTCCTCGGTCGAGGAACGGTTCGCCTGCTCAACCGTGTCGTCGCTGCGCGCATTGGGATCGGTGAAGTTGATCGCCATCATGCGATCGCGCGCGATGCCGTTGGATTCCATCCGCCACAAGGTCGTCATCCAGAGCGCGTCGTAGTCGCCATTGCCGTGGACGAACACGATCGGCGGCACCTCGGTGCCAGGCGCCGCGGCGGGCGCGGTCTGGGCCCATGCGCCCGTCCGCAAGCTCGCAACTGCGAAAGGCAAGCTGCCTGCCCCCTGCAGGATCGTCCGTCGCGACAGCTTCATATGTTCCTCCCGGCAACCCAACTCTTTGCACCGCTTATAGCGGCCTAACCACTGGACAGCGAAGGACTTTCGCAGGCATCACTGAATTTGCCGGAATCGCCCAAGATCACTCCAAGACCATTCTGCCAGCACGTTTGGAAGGGGATATGACCGAGCAGACGAACCGCCAGAGAATCGCCGCCGACGGCATCACCGCGCCTCTGCGGTACACCGTGTTCCGGCGCATCTGGCTCGCCAGCCTGCTCTCCAATCTCGGCCTCCTGATCCAGGGCGTGGGTGCAGCCTGGGCGATGACGCAGATGGCGGCCTCGGCGGACAAGGTGGCGCTGGTGCAGACCGCCTTGATGCTGCCGATCATGCTGATCTCGATGCCGGCCGGCGCCATCGCCGACATGTATGACCGCCGCATCGTCACCCTGGTCTCGTTGATGATTGCACTCACCGGCGCAACCGCGCTGACGGTGCTGGCCGGGTTCAATCTCATCAGCCCGGAGACGCTGCTCGCCTTCTGCTTCGTGGTGGGCAGCGGCAACGCGCTGTTCGGCCCGGCGTGGCAGTCTTCGGTCAACGAACAGGTGCCGCCCGATGCGCTGCCTTCGGCCGTCGCGCTGAACGGCATCAGCTACAACATCGCCCGCAGTTTTGGGCCCGCAGTCGGCGGCGTCATCGTCGCGGCGCTCGGCGCGGTAGCGGCGTTTGCCTGCAACGCGATCCTCTATCTGCCGCTGCTGGTGGTGCTGCTGCTGTGGCGGCGCAACACCGAGCCCTCGCGCCTGCCGCGGGAAAAGCTCAACCGCGCCATGGTCTCCGGCTTCCGCTACATCACCAATTCGCCGCCGATCAAGATCGTGCTGTTGCGCACGCTGGTGATGGGCCTGATCGGCGGCGCCATCATGGCGCTGATGCCGCTGGTCGCGCGCGACCTGCTGCATGGCGGTGCGCAGACCTACGGCATCATGCTGGGGGCCTTCGGCATGGGCGCCGTGGTCGGCGCGCTCAACATCCACGAATTGCGCAAGCGCATGAGCGGCGAGGCCGCGATCCGCGCCTGCACCATCTCGATGGCGTTCGCGATGGCTGCCCTTGCCCTGAGCACGGAGCCGGTGCTGACGGCAACTGCGCTGGTGCTGGCCGGCGCGGTCTGGATGGCCGCGATCGCGCTGTTCAATATCGGCGTGCAGCTCTCGGCGCCGCGCTGGGTCGCCGGTCGCTCGCTCGCGGCATTCCAGGCCTCGATCTCCGGCGGCATCGCCATCGGCGCCTGGGGCTGGGGCCATCTCACCGACTATGCCGGCGTCGAGGTCGCATTGTTGACCGCCGCCGGCCTGATGCTGATCTCGCCCCTGCTCGGGATCTGGCTGACGATGCCGCGCGTCGGTGCCCGCAACGAGGATGCCGACGTGCTGGCCGATCCCGAGGTGAAACTGTCCCTGACAGGGCGCAGCGGACCTCTGGTGGTCGAGATCGAATACCGCGTGTCACAGGAGAACGCGCGCGCGTTCCACAACGTGATGCAGGACGTGCAGCTCTCACGGCAACGTAACGGCGCCTATGGCTGGTCGATCGCCCGCGACATCGCCGACCCCGAATTGTGGACCGAGCGCTATCATTGCCCGACCTGGTTCGACTATCTGCGCCAGCGCAACCGCTCGACGCAGTCCGAACGCGCGCTGCATCAGCAGGCGATCGATTTCCATATCGGTCCCGAGCCGGTGCGGATCCGCCGCATGCTGGAGCGTCCGTTCGGCTCGGTGCGCTGGAAGGATGAGACGCCAGATCGTGCGAGCGCCGAGGTGCTGCCGGTGGTCGCGACCGCGGCGGGGAGCAGCACGTAGGTTTCTTCGCTCCATCCGGGCCACGGGAATCACTACTGCCCGTGCTCGGTCAGCACCTTGTCGCAGCCTTTGCTCAGCTTGGTGCGGTTCTGCTTGAGGCAGGCGAGCACAGCGCCATCGCCATTGTTCATCACGGCGCGGCAGAAGCGGGTGACATCGCGCGCGCAGGCATCGTGGCCCGGCTGCTGCTGCGCGGATGCGACCGACGCGCCGAGCAGCAAGAGAAGAATGAAAAGAAATCTGGTCATCGCGTAATGCCTCTTACCCGGAAGAATGTGCGGGCGAAGCTAGTGCGACGATCCCTCAGCCGCAACGGCTTTATTGGCGGCCGCATGACGCCGCCGCGTCGCCCCGGCTAGACGCCGGGGCGTATTCGCGAGGGGAGCTAACCGACGCAACGATGACGGTGTTGCGTGCTCTTACTGCTTGTCCTGGGCGTCAGCGACCTTGCGCGACGCGCCCTTGGCGAGATCCTTGTCCATCACCGCGCGGCAGCCGACGCTCAGGTCCGAGCGATGCTTCATCATACAGGCCGTGATCTTCGGGATGTTGGGGATTTCCGACGAGCACAGGCGGAAGGCGTCGCCGGTGCACTGCTGCTGCGCCTCGGCCGAGAAGGCGAAGCTCGAGGTCGTCGAGACGAGCGAGACAATGGCGGCAAGGCCGAGCGCCAGGCTGATGTCGCGGAGACTGGCAGAGAAGGACTTGGTGTTAAGAGACTTGGTGTTAGGAGATTTGGTCATTTGAAGCTCCCATTGGCGCCGTCGCAACGGTGCCCGTTGTTGATGGGAGCTACGATGCTCCAGCAAAACAGTTTCCACTGTGATGATGGTCACGGGCCGCACCCCGACTGTGACGTCGGTCACTTTGGCGCACCGCCCTGAAATTCCTCCACAACCGCCGTCGTGTTGGTGTCACGTTAACTGTTACTTCGCATTAATGGCTCGTCGCGCGGGAAATTCCGCCGGTTTGGTTGCGTAATTGGAAAGAATAGCGATGCGTAATGCGTTGGGCCTGATGTTGGCCAGTGTAGTTGCGGCGGTCGTGATCGCCGCCGGCGGTTGGTTTTATTATTCCTCGCGCGCCGATCAGGCCGCTCCCAAGACAATTGCCGCCCGTGCCGCCGATCAATTGCCGGCACCGGCGAAGCTCGCCGCCAGGGATGACGTCGAGACCACCGCAACGATCGCCGCCAAGCCGACGACAGTTGCTCAGGCACCCGCGCCCGCCCCGGCCATGCCGGTTCAGCAGAAATCGACCTGCACCAATCCGAACGCGCTGGGCGTCGCCCGCGTGGTCGAGATCGACACCACCGGCGGCCCCGGCTTCGGCTTCGATCATTTCAAGCAATTCGACTTCCTCACCGACAAGGAAGTCGTGCTGACCTTCGACGACGGTCCCTGGCCGGTGAACACGCCGAATGTGCTGAAGGCGCTGGCGGATGAATGCACCAAGGGCCTGTTCTTCTCGGTCGGCAAGCATGCGACCTATCATCCGGAGATCCTGCGCCAGGTGCTGGCCCAGGGCCATACGGTCGGCACGCATACCTGGTCGCACGTCAATCTGAACGGCAAGAAGATGACGGAGCAGATGGCCAAGGACGAGGTCGAAAAGGGCATCAGCGCGGTGAGGTTCGCGCTGGGTGCCAACCCCGCGCCGTTCTTCCGCTTTCCGCAGCTCCAGCATAATCCGGCGATCGTGGGCTATTTCGGCACCCGCAACGTCGCGATGTTCTCGACCGACGTCGACTCCTTCGACTTCCGCAAGGGCGCCACGCCGGAAAAGATCATCGAGACGGTGATGACCCGGCTCGACAAGCTCGGCAAGGGCATCATCCTGATGCACGATTTCCAGAAGAATACCGGACTGGCCCTGCCGACGCTGCTCGCGCGGTTGAAGGCCGGCGGCTACAAGGTCGTGCAGATGAAGGCCAAGACGACGCTGCAGACGCTGCCGGAATATGACGAAGCGATCATGAAGGACATGAAGGTGCCGACCGCGAGCACGAACACGCGTCCGATCGGAAGCGTGGTGCAGACGGTGTCGCAGTAAACGCCAGCGATCCGATCCAAAGTCTAGCGTCATGGCCGGGCTTTTTGCCCGGCCATTTGCTTTTGGCGAACGGCTTACCAATAGATGCCGTGGCGGTGCAGCTCGCTGATGATGCGGCGCTCGGTCCAGCGCCTGGACTTCGGCTGGTCCGCCCTTGCCGTTTTCTTGGTGGCGGGCTTGGTTGTCGCGACCGGCGCCGGGGTGGTCGTGGGCGTGGTCACCGCGGGAGCCGCCGGCGTGACCGTGGCGGCCGGCGCAGAGAGCGACACTGCCGGCGGACGATCGGAATATTTCGGCGCCTCCGCGGCTGGCGCGACTTCGCTCACCTGCGCCGTGGCGGCGGTCGGCGTCGTTTGTGGAGCAGGGGCCTGAGCGCCCGCCGCGGACAGTGACAGGCTGCGGGAGCCGTCTGCCTGGGCAGAGGCAGAAGCCAGGACCATGGCGGCAACCAGAATGATCTTGCGCATGTGAAATCTCCCCGTGTTGGCGTACCCGGGACATTACGGGGAAGGTGTCCTGGGTTAAGTGATTGGCCTCACACAATCGCGGAGCAATTTCGAACCGGCCGGCTGCGATCAACACGCCCGCCGATAGACCCGCAGCGTCACATCCGGAAAGCTCATGCTGTCGAGCAGGCAGACGCCCTTTTCCGCGTCCATGCGGGCGATGAGATCATCGCTGACCCGCGGTCCGACCAGCGTGTGCTGGATCGAGCTCGAGACGACGAGGATGTTCGACTGCAGAAGCGCGTCTGCGGTGGCCGCTGCCGTTCGATGCAGCATCTCGCCACGGACGACGAGATTCATCCGCGCCTGCGCCGCATACCACTGAATGGTCGCGGGCGTGACCGGGTAGGGACTCGAAAAGCCGACGTAAAGCGGCCCCGAGGGCGGCGGTTTGACGTCGCGCAGAAGCGACCAGAGACGATCGGTCGATGCGCGGATGCTGTCCTGCTGCTGTGCGCTCAGCGGCGTTGCCACGCTGAGCTGACCGATCACGACGTGCTTGACGAACAGCGCGAAGGCGATTGCGAGCGCAAGCACCCGGCCCGCCGTCAGCAGATGGCGACGGATGGCTGTCGCAAGGGCCGTGCGCGCAAGCCGCGATTCCATGGACGCCATGATGGCGCAGCCATTGAGGACCATCGCGACGATGAACACGCCGTAGAACATTGCGCCGAAAAAGTAGGTCTTGATCTCGGCAACGGACGGAATGGCGTAGGCAATCAGCACGGTCGCGAGCAGAACGACGGCATCCAGCACCGCAGCCCGGCCCCGGATCGCAGCGAGCACGAAGCGCAGCAGCATCAAGGCCAACCCGATGGCGAGCCAATAGTGCAGGCCGAACTGTCCCTCTCCACCGATGGAGAAACGTAGCAGCCCGGGCCAGAAACCTTCGTCCGTCGTCCAGAGGTCGCGCTGGCCGACGAACACCATAAGAATGTAGGTGACGGTCTCGACCAATGCGGGCCCGATCAGCGCGGCCGTGGTCGCGATCAACGGCAGCACGAACCACACGAGCGCGCCGAGCGCAGTCCTGATCGACAAGCGCAATCCGCCGGCCTGGATGCAATCGACGACCAGCCGGATCGCGAACGCACTGCCGAGCAGAGCGAGCGCAGCCGGGAACGACGTCGGCTTGATGCAGGCGGCGAGTGCACAGGCGACCCCGAGGCCAGCCAGCGACCGGGCGCTGCGCCGGAGCACGCCGCGGTAGACGATGGCACCGGCGGCAAGACCGATGGCAAGTCCCGAGGGCAGATCGGGACGCGCTTCCGTGATCGTGTGCCACAGCACTGGCACGCACACCGCTGCGATCAGACACGATGCGATCTCGAGGACCGGCCGTCGCCGAACCAGCCAGATGATCCCGAGCAGGAAGCCGAAGACGATCACGGCATGAACGAGATAAGGACCGAGATAGCTTCCGGGAAACGACCAAAAACCGGTGGCCGCCACCAGCGTCGAAAACGGCGCATGGTGATGCAGCAAATCCCAGACGCTGCCGGCGACGCCGCGGCTTCCGAAGGCATTCACCCATCTGACCGCGTCGCCGAAATAGGCGACGTCGTCATAGAGCGGCGGAACGGACAACCGGCTGTGCAGCCGCGACGCGTCGAGCGATTTGGAGGCGACGATGGCGGTGATCAACGCCGCAAGGATGACGAGGCCGGGCAGCCGGACCCAGTCGCTCCGATCCGCGGACCCCGTTCCGTTCGCCATGCCCCTGCCTGCCCCATTGCCCACACCCGGCCGGCACGAGGTTGTCACCCATCTCTTAGGTACGATGCGTTACCCATCTCTTCGGGCTGGACAACCTGAGGTGCTGGTGCCGCAAGAGGGATTCGAACCCCCGACCCCGTCATTACGAATGACGTGCTCTACCAACTGAGCTATTGCGGCGAACCCTGCCGGGGCCAAGGCGATGCCGGCCCCGATACGCGCGCTCCTGATATCGGGCATGGCCCGAATTGGCAAGGACAAGCCGGGTTCGAAATGCGGCTCACGCGCCCCAGCGGGACCAGAATCCGCGCCAGCCGCCGGCCTGGGCCTTGGGTGTACCGATTTGTTCCGTAAATTCATCGCTCGGACCCTCGTCATCGATCCCGGGATCGTCGGGGGCCCGGACGATCGGGATGACCGCAGGAATCGGCGCTGGCGCGGGTTTGCCGAGGTCGGCGCGGCTCCGGAACACGGGGGTCGCCGCGGGCGGCGGTGATTCGGCGGGCTCGGGGGCCGGCTGGACCGGTTCGGCGGTCGCAACGGCCGGCTCGTCCTTGCCCATCGGGGGCAAATTGTCCTGCGCGGCCGGCACTGACGCCGGTGCCGATGCTGGTGCCGCCACGGGCGGTTCCGCCGGGCCTTCGCTGGGAGCCACCGTCACCCGCTTCGGCGGCGGGGCCGCCAGCATGGCCTCCTCGAAGGCCGAGGATTCGATCGTGGTCCCCTTGTCCGAAGGCAGGCTCGCGACCGGGGTCTGCCACTGGAACGCATCGAGCCGGCCGGTGACCGGGGAGACCGGGCGCCAACGGTCGCTGACGTAGCCGTCCGCAGTCCAGGCCGGATCGTGACGGGCGCGCACCGCGCGCAGGGTCCAGGCGCGGGCGCGACCGCCATCGCCGTGCTCGGTGCGCTCGATCTCGGCCATCAGCAGCGCGACGCGCTGGGTCGGATCCTTGACATAAGGCGCGAGCACCTCGCGCGCGCGAGCGAACTCGGAGGCATCGATCGCGGCGCGCGCGATCGCGAGCTGGCCCTCGACATGACCGGGCTTGTCGGCCGACGTCTTGGCCGCAAGCGTCTCGACCCGCTGCAAGCGGTGCCACGCGGTATCGCCTAGCTTCACGTGGGCATAGGCATCGGCGAGATCGGGATGCGGATTCGCGATCCAGGCGGCCTCGACCAGCTTCATGGCGCGGCGCACCTGATGCGCCTCGCTCTCGAATTTTGCGGCGAGCACCGCCGCCGGCACCAGCGTCGGCGCCAGCTTGATCGCCTCCATCACGCTCTCGCGCGCGACGTCGCGGTCCATGGTTGCCAATTCCAGCGCGCGTGCAGTGAGCAGGACGCCGCGCTGCCGGCGATAGGTCTGCTTGTCGATCTGCCCCGCAGACAGATTCGAATCGAGGATCGCAAGTGCACCGCTCCAGTCGCCACGCGCGCAGCGGAAGCCGAGCACCGCATGCGAGGCCCAGGTCGAGGACGGCGACAGCTTGATCGCTTCCTCCGCGATCATCACGGCGCCGACCGCATCGTCGGCGCGCTGCGCTTCGATGAACAGGCCGCGCAGGCCAAGCAGGCGCGTGTCCTCGCGCTCGGCCATGGCGCGGAAGACGCGCTGCGCCTCGTCGCGATTGCCTTCGAGCTGCGCTGACTGCGCATGCAGGAGCAGCGCGAGCGGATCATTCGGGGCATGTCGCCGCGCCGTTTCCGCGTGCCGGCGGGCGAGCGCGGTGTCACCATGACCGATCGCAAGCAGGCCGTGGGTGATGGCGTGGCGGCCCCGCGCGTGGCGCTTGTCATGGCGGCGGCGGCGCAGACGCCCCGGCGTGCGCCAGATCGTCGTCACGATGCTCCAGACCAGCACGACGGCCGCGGCAAACAGGCCAAGCAGGAACACGAATTTGGGAAGCGTGGTCGAGGCGCGGAAACTGCCCGCGGTCAGGACGAGATCGCCGGGCTGGTCGGCAACCCAGGCCGCGCCGGCCGCCGCCAGCGCGATCAGGACAAGGAAGAGGACGATGCGAAGCATGGCGATCCCTATACGCGCTGATTGTTGCGCGAAGCTTTATTGAGCAGGCTTGACGAGATCCGCCATGGCATCGTCGGCGAACTTGCGGGAAGCGGCGAGCGCAGCGTCGCGGGCATCGGCCTTGTCGAGCCAGGCCTGCGCCGGCGCACGATCGGCCTCGGCCAGCGTCTTGAGCTCGCGCCGCGCTTCCACGAAATCATTGCGCAGCGCCGCTGCCGTCACCCGTGCGACGATGGCGCCGCGATCGTTGCCGACCCCGTCGGTGCGCTCGATGCGGACGAGCTTTGACGCTCCTGCCTGGAGACGCTCGACGATGCCCGTGCCGCTGGTCTGGGCTTCCGCCGGCGGCGACAGCTTCGGCACGATATTGAGCAGCTCGCGGCTCAGCGCCACCGGCGTCGGGATGCCGGACGCGGCAAAGGTGTCGAGCGGCTTCAGCGCATCGGGCTTTGCCGCCATCGCCCGCGCTGCGGCCAATTGCGACTCGTAAGCATCGCCGTGACGAACGGCGACGTCGAGCAGGGCCGCCGCCACCACATGACGCAGCGGCTTGTCGTCCATCCTCTTCGCATCGGCGATCTTCTCGCCCTGCTGCGCAAGCTCGGCACGTTCGGTCTTGCTGGCGCGCTCGAGCTGGGCGATGCGGTCGCTCAGAGCGGCAAGGTCGGGCGCGGCAGTTTGCGGCGCCGATTTCGCATCGTTCAATGTGCTCGCGGTCCTGTCGGACTGCGCACGCAGATTGGCGACGTCGCTGCGCAAGCCGGTTGCGGATTTCTCCAGCGCGTCGATCCGCGCCGCCATGGCGGGATCGGCGGCGGGCTTGCCGGCCTTGGCTTCGACTGCCGCAACGCGACCGCTCAGCGCATCGACCGTCGCGCTCGTGACTTGCGGGGCGGCCGGCGGCGCCTGTACGGCGGGCCAGCCCAGCAACCAGCCGACCGCGATCACGACCGCCGCTGCGACAGCGCCGGAGAACGGCGCGATGACCCAGGGCGACATCGGCGCGGACGCGACGGAAGGCTGTTCCTCAGCGCGTTCAGACTGCGGCTGGGACTTGGTCTCTTCGGACTCGATCTCTTCGGACTTGGCTTCCTCGACCCTGGTCTGCTCGTGCGCGGCTCGCTCGGGCTCCAGGTGAGCCTCCGGCTCGACCGCCGCCTCCTGCGGCTGGGTCGAGACTTCGGTGGCTTCGAGGTCGATGGTGGGCGGAGTGCGCTTGGCACGGCCGGACTCAGGAGCCAATCCTGCGTCTTCAGGCTTGTGGTCGGCCATCGTGACGGTTCCTCACACTTCCATACGCGGGACGGACCCGATTACGTCGGATTCGGCTCGACCTCTTACGCCAAACGGGTGCGCAACGCACGCTCCAAGGTGGTAAATAAGGCATTTTCGTCCGGTGTCGCAGCCACCAGAACCTGCGACGCGCCGGCATCGCGCAGCACGCTGGCAACAGTCTCGGACAGGCAGCATTGCGGTATAGCCAGCGCCGAGATTTCGACGCCTTCGTCCCTGGCCGCATCCAGGAACGCCCGGGCGCTGCGCCGGGAGTAGTGCAGCACCGCCTCGACGCCGTGAGCGGCAAAGCCCTCGCAGACCTCGCGCGGCAAATGCTTGACCGGCGCCATGCGATAGGTCGTCTGTGTGACCACGCTGAACCCCTCCGCACCGAGCTCGCCGCCGAGGTCGCGCGACAGATCCGCGCCTGCGAGATACAGCAGCGTGCTCTTTTTCTTCAGCACCTTGTCGCGTGCGCTCTGCATCACCTTGTCGCGCAAGGACGCGGCATCGCCGCCGGCGACGATCACCTCGGCAAAGCCGGCGTCGCGCGCCGCAGCAGCCGTGTGCTCGCCGACCGCAAACAACGGCAGCTCCAACAGACCAAGATCCTGCAATTGTGGCGCGACGGCACGGATTGCGTTGGCCGATGTGACGAGGATGGCGCCGTAGGGAGCTTCACTCTCGTCATGGAAGGCGACCGGCTCGAACTTGAGCACCGGCGCAAGCAGCACCGCAAGCCCCCGCGCGCGCAGATTTTCCGCCGTCGCCTCATTGTCGGGATGCGGCCGTGTGACAAGAATGGACATCGCTGGTGTTCCCGAACCACGTGGCGGTGGCGCATGACGGGGACGGCTGCGCGTGACGATTGCGCAATCCGGCCCCGGAATGCTACCGGACGTACCAGAACTCTGCTTTGCGGATGAGCGCAAGGGCGCAAATTGGATAACAATTCGCCAATGCTGGTACTGGGCATCGAAACAACCTGCGACGAGACAGCCGCGGCGCTGGTCGAGCGCGCGCCTGACGGCAGCGGCAGGATCCTCTCCAACATCGTGCGGTCGCAGATCGAGGAGCACGCCCGCTTCGGCGGCGTGGTGCCGGAGATCGCCGCCCGTGCCCATGTCGATCTGCTCGACGGCATCATCGAGCGCGCGATGCAGGAGGCCGGCGTCGGCTTCGCCCAGCTTGGCGGCGTCGCGGCCGCGGCGGGGCCGGGCTTGATCGGCGGCGTCATCGTCGGGCTCACCACCGCAAAGGCGATCGCGATGGTGCACGACACGCCGCTGGTTGCGGTGAACCATCTGGAGGCGCATGCGCTGACGCCGCGCCTCACCGACGGAATCGAATTTCCCTACTGCCTGTTCCTCGCCTCGGGCGGCCATACCCAGATCGTCGCGGTCACCGGCGTCGGCCAGTATGTACGGCTTGGCACCACCGTCGACGACGCGATCGGCGAGGCCTTCGACAAGGTCGCGAAGATGTTGGGCCTGCCCTATCCCGGCGGCCCGCAGGTCGAGCGCGCGGCGGCAGGCGGCGATGCCACGCGATTTGCGTTTCCGCGGCCGATGCAGGGACGCCCCGACGCCAATTTCTCGCTGTCGGGATTGAAGACGGCAGTCCGCACTGAAGCGAGCCGGCTAGCCGAGATCACGCCGCAGGACGTCAGCGATCTCTGCGCGAGCTTTCAGGCCGCCGTGCTGGATTCGACCGCCGACCGGCTGAGCGTCGGCCTCAGACTGTTCCGCGAAAAATTCGGCGCACCGCGTGCCCTGGTCGCGGCCGGCGGCGTCGCGGCCAATCAGGCGATCCGCGGCGCCCTCGATGAGGTCGCACAGCAAGCCGGGACGCAACTGATCATGCCGCCGCCCGCGCTCTGCACCGACAACGGCGCGATGATCGCCTGGGCCGGCGCCGAACGCCTCGCGCTCGGCCTGACCGACACGATGGAAGCGCAGCCCCGCGCGCGCTGGCTGCTCGACGCCAACGCGACGGCGCCGACCGGCTACGGCAAGACCCGGGCGGGATTCTAGCCATGACCACGTTCCAATCTGTCGCGGTGATCGGGGCGGGCGCCTGGGGCACGGCGCTGGCGACCGTGGCGGCGCGGGCGGGACGGAGCGTCACGCTCTGGGCACGCAATGCCGAGCATGCCGCGCGGATCGCCTCGACACGCGATAATCCGCGACTGCCCGGCGTGCAGATCGCGCCGGAGATCGTCGTGACCAGCGATCTGGCGCTCACCGCACGCGCCGACATGTTGCTGATCGCAACACCGGCGCAGCATTTGCGCGGCGCCGTCAACATGCTGGCCTCGCATCTGACAGGGCCGGTGCCGATCGTCGCCTGCGCCAAGGGCATCGAGCACGGCACCCATAAATTCATGACCGACGTGATCGCTGAGGCCGCGCCGCACGCCCAGCCCGCGATCCTGTCGGGTCCGAGCTTTGCCGACGATGTCGCGCGCGGCTTGCCGACGGCGGTGACGCTGGCGGCAAGCGATGAGACGTTGGCGAGCGCGCTGGTGCAGGCCCTGGGCTCACCGACGTTCCGTCCCTATCACTCCACGGACATCCGCGGCGTCGAGATCGGCGGCGCAGCCAAGAACGTGCTGGCGATCGCAGTCGGCATCGCGGTCGGGCGCAAGCTGGGGGCCTCCGCCCAGGCCGCGCTGACGACCCGCGGCTTTGCCGAGCTGACGCGCCTCGGCCGCGCGCTCGGCGCACGCAGCGAAACGATCACCGGCCTGTCCGGCCTCGGCGATTTGATCCTGACCTGCTCGAGCCCGCAATCGCGCAATTTCATCCTTGGCCTTGCTTTGGGCCGCGGCGAGCAGCCGCCTGCGGGCAGGCTTGCCGAGGGCGAGTTCACCGCGCCGGTGCTGATCGAACTCGCAGCTTCGCAAAACGTCGAGATGCCGGTGTCAGAAGCCGTCGCGTCGATCCTGAGCGGCCGGAGCACGATCGACGCCGCGATCTCGGGACTGATGACGCGCCCCTTCAAGGCAGAGGAATGACGTCTTCTCGTCATGCCCGCGCTTGTCGCGGGCATCCACGTCTTGATATTGAATTGATGGCAGAGACGTGGATGGCCGGGACAAGCCCGGCCATGACGAATGGATAGGGCACGCGCGATGAACTACTGGCTGGTGAAATCCGAACCATCGGTGTGGTCCTGGGACCAGCAGGTGGAAAAGGGCGCCAAGGGCGAGGCCTGGACCGGCGTGCGCAATTATACCGCGCGCCAGAACCTCGTCGCCATGAAGAAGGGCGACAAGGCATTCTTCTATCATTCCAACGAGGGCAAGGAGATCGTCGGCATCGCGGAGATCATCAAGGAGGCCTATCCCGATCCGACCGACAAGACCGAGAAATTCGTCTGCGTCGATATCAAGGCCGACAAGCCGTTGAAGACGCCGGTGACGATGGCGACGATCAAGGCCGAGAAGAAACTCGCCGACATGGCGCTGGTGAAATATTCGCGCCTGTCGGTGCAGCCGGTGACGGCCGAGGAGTGGAAGCTCGTCTGCAAGATGGGCGGGGTTTAGCCGCAGGTGCGGCCTTAATTCTCCGCCGTCGTCCCGGACAAGCGCGCTCTTAGGCGCGCGTAGATCCGGGACCCATACTCCGCAGCAATCGTTTTGCGAGGACTCGGGGTTACCAGCGCGTGCTACAATATAATTTGGTGGTTATGGGTCCCGGCCTTCGCCGGGACGACACCGAGAGTTTGGCACGGCCATCGCGCAACGACCTGCAATATCCGCGCTCACATCTCCGGCAGCGCAAACACCTCGCATGGCGCAGCAATGCCGCGCAGCGAATGCGATCCGAGCGCGATCAGCAGCATGTCCGTCTCGGCGGCGAGCGCGCCCGACACCAACACGGTCCGCCCCAGCGACTTGCACAATCCCTCGAGCCGACTGGCGAGATTGACGGCGGGACCGATCGCCGTGAAGTCGAGCCGGTTGGCGGCGCCGATATTGCCCCACAGCATCTCGCCCAGATGAAGTGCGGCACCGAATGCCAGCGGCGACAACCCTTGAGCGCCGCGCTCCTTGTTGAGATAGACCATGCCGGCCTCGGCCGCGCCTGCGGCACGCAGGGCGGCATCGCACGCGCGGCGGGGCGATGCCTCGACCACCGGAAAGATCGCGAGCACGCCGTCGCCGATGAATTTCAGCACCTCGCCGCCAAAGGCGTGGACAGCGCCGGCGATGCGATCGAACCAGGCATCCAGCGCGGCGATGACCTGTGCAGGCGGAGAGGTTTCCGACAACGTCGTGAAGTTGCGGAGGTCGGCATAGAGCAGCGCGGCCTGAATGGTCTCGCCGAGATCGCGGCGCAGAGGTGCCGCCAGCACCCGCTCCGCGCTCCGCTTGCCGAGATAGGCATCTAACGTCGCGCGCAACGTGGCGCGCGCGGCCAGCACGGCGAGGGGCGTCGCGGCAAAACGCGCGGCCTGGCGCAATTGCCCGATGTCGTCCGCGGTGAACGGACGCGGCCCGATCCAGCAAAGCTGCGGCCCATCTGGACGTCCGGCGATGTCTTCGTGGACGTCGCCGCGCGCGATGTCGCGCAGCCAGCGGCGACCGGCATCGTTGGGCGGATCGGGCGCCAATCCGCCCGGCGCGAAGCCGAGTGCTTCGATTACCTGGCCGCTGTCTGCACGCCACAACCAGGTCCGCTTCGCGATCAGCGGATGCGGCACCTCCAGCGTCAGGGCGCCCCCCGCAAGCGGCACGCCGTCGGCGACCAGATGGGCGGCGAGTTCCGCAAGCAGGCGATCAGCTCCGGCGCTATCCGAAGCGGCATCGACAAGCCAGGCGAGGGTCGGGGAGAGCTGCATGGCTCGATCATGGCCAAGGCGGGCCGCCTTTGTCACGGGCAATCCTTGACGCGCCGCTTTGGCGCCGCCATGTGCCAATGGCAGCGAAGGGATGATCGCCGATGACCGAACCGTTCATAGTGCGACGCGAGACCCAGATCGCGGCACCACGTTCCACCGTTTTCGCCTATCTGACCGACCCCGAGAAAATCCTGAGCTGGATGGGCTCCGATGCCACCACGGAGCCGCATCCCGGCGGGCTTTATCTGCTCAAGGGCATCGGCCCCCGCAGCGGCGTCGCCCGCGGCGCCTTCCGCGAGGTCGTGCCGGTGCATCGTCTGGCCTACACGTTCGGATGGGAAGGCGGCCAGGAGGTACCGCCCGGCTCGAGCCTGATCGAGATCGACCTGATCGAGCGCGACGGCGGCACGCTGCTGCGCATGACCCATAGCGGCCTGCCAAGCGAAGCGCAGGCCGCCGCGCACGCGACGGGGTGGGCGCATTATATGGAACGGCTCACGACCGCAGCCGCAGGCGGCGATCCCGGTCCCGACAACGGCGTCTCGCCCAAGTCGTAGCTCTCGTAGGGTGGGCAAAGGCGCACTTGCGCCGTGCCCACCATCTACCCCAACACCGCAACAGAAATGGTGGGCACGCTTCGCTTTGCCCACCATACGGCAGTGTCGTTACACCGCGGCTGTCGCCACCACCTGCGCCAGAAGCTGCTCGCGCCTCGCCTGCGAGCGCTGGCCCTTCATGGTCGCGGCGAAGCGCTCGAGGATGCCGTCCTCGAACGCGGTGACGATGGTGTCGTGGACGTAGCTCTTGCGGCAGATCGCCGGCGTGTTGGAGAGCTTGTCGGCTGCGGCGCGAATCGCGTCCAGCACCTGCTTCTTGCGGCCGCGCTGGCTGGTCGCCGGCGTGATTCGCGACAGCGATTCCACGACGACGGCAGACGCCATCAGCGTACGGAAATCCTTCAGCGAAATCTTGATGCCGGCGATCTCGCGCAAGAACGCGTTCACCTGCGTGGTGTTGACCGCGCGCACGATGCCGTAGGCATCGCGATACTGGAACATGCGCTTGCCGGGGACGCCCTGCAAAATGCCGATGGCGCGCACCAGCTTGGCCGCATCGCACTCCTTGCGCACCGCCTTGCCGCCCTTCGCCTTGAAGGTCAGCACGAAGCTGTCGTCCTCAAGCGTGACGTTCGACTTCAGCAGCGTGGTGGCGCCGCGGGTGCCGTTGAGGCGGGCATAGGATTCATTGCCGGGACGGATCGCAGTGCGCGCGATCAGCTCGATCACGGCCGAGAGCGCGAATTCACGCGTCGGCTCGTCGCCCGACAGGAACGCCGAGACCTTGCGCCGGATCTTTGGCAGCGCGCCGACGAGCTTTTCCAGACGATGCGCCTTGCGGTGCTCGCGGACCTTCTCCCAATCGGCGTGATAGCGATATTGCAGCCGGCCTGCGGCATCGCGGCCCACGGCCTGGAGATGCAAGCTCGGATCGGCGGAGTAGCGCACCTCGCGATAGGCCGGCGGCACCGCCATGGCGTGCAGCCGGCGGATAGTGCGGGCGTCGCGGATATGTGCGCCATTGGGACGCACGAAGGAATAGCCCTTGCCGCGCCGGATGCGGCGGATGGTCAGCTCGTTCTGGTCGCCGAGCCGCAGGCCGAGCTCCTTGGCGAGCGCTTCGACCGTCGCCGCGGGCGCCGTGTCGAAGGCCTTCTTCGGGCTAGGACGCCTGAAAGCGGCGGGTTTCGGCCATTGTCCGAGGGCTTTGGCCAATGCAATGGCCGCAGGATCGGCTGAAGCGGGCCGTATCGTCCCGAGATTCTGCTGATCCATCATAGTCTTATGCCTTAGCACTGTCTGTTACCGGTCAATGCCGCTGTTCTGATTTTTGTTCCGAAGGGTCTCTTCGGGCCCGGGTTGGCCATTTAGGGTGTTCCGAACACTATTGCGAGTCCCGAATCGGTGAGGGTGGTTTCTAAATACCTCCATTAATGCATGGGGCCCCTGCGCCGGCCTGTTCCGCGGAGCTGGGCAAGGCCCCGAAAAGCCGCCCGCCGGCTTGTTTCAGATCTGCGACAGTCACAGCAGGTGGCCTTGATCCTCCGCATGGCCGGCCGCCCGCCGAAGGTCCAGCTTGTGCTCCTTGTCGGGCCCGGTTAGCCCGACGCATAATCAGTCAATGATCAAGTCGGCTCGCCGGTCGCTAGCGTTCGGCCTGCCGTATGTGGAGGGAAGCATGTCCGAGAAGATCTACGACGTCCCGGCGGAGTGGGCGAAGCGCGCCTGGGTCGACCAGGCCAAGTACAAGGAGATGTACGCTCGCTCGATCTCGGACCCGAATGGTTTCTGGGCGGAGCAGGCCAAGCGCATCGACTGGATGCACGCGCCGACGAAAATCGAGAACGTCTCGTTCGCGCCCGGCAACATCTCGATCAAATGGTTCGAGGACGGCATCCTCAACGTCGCCTACAACTGCATCGACCGGCATCTCGCCAAGCGCGGCAACCAGACCGCGATCATCTGGGAAGGCGACGATCCCTCGCAGTCCAAGCATATCACCTACCAGGAGCTGCACGACGAGGTCTGCCGGATGGCCAACATCCTGCGCACCCGCAACGTCAAGAAGGGCGACCGCGTCACCATCTACCTGCCGATGATTCCGGAAGCGGCCTATGCGATGCTCGCCTGCGCGCGCATCGGCGCGATCCACTCCGTGGTGTTCGCGGGGTTCTCGCCGGACAGCCTCGCCCAGCGCATCAATGACTGCAAATCCAAGATCATCATCACCGCGGACGAAGGCCTGCGCGGCGGCAAGAAGGTGCCGCTGAAGGCCAACGTCGACGCCGCGCTCGCCAAGGCCGACGACGTCGACTGGGTCGTGGTGGTCAAGCGCACCGGCGGCAAGATCGACATGAACCCGACGCGCGACCTCTGGTATCACGAGGCGGCGGCGATGGTGACGACGGAATGCCCGGTCGAGCACATGCACGCCGAGGACCCGCTGTTCATCCTCTACACCTCAGGGTCGACCGGCCAGCCCAAGGGCGTGCTGCACACCTCCGCCGGCTATCTCGTGTTCGCCTCGATGACGCATCAATACGTCTTCGATTATCACGACGGCGACATCTACTGGTGCACCGCTGACGTCGGCTGGGTCACCGGCCACAGCTACATTCTCTATGGGCCGCTCGCCAATGGCGCGACGACGCTGATGTTCGAAGGCGTGCCGAATTACCCGGATAATTCCAGGTTCTGGAACGTCATCGACAAGCACAAGGTCAACATCTTCTACACCGCACCGACCGCGATCCGCGCGCTGATGCAGTCGGGCGACGAGCCCGTGAAGAAGACATCGCGCGCCTCGCTCCGCCTGCTCGGCTCGGTCGGCGAGCCCATCAATCCGGAAGCGTGGGAGTGGTATCACCGCGTCGTCGGCGACGACCGCTGCCCGATCGTCGACACCTGGTGGCAGACCGAGACCGGCGGCATCCTGATCACGCCGCTGCCGGGCGCGACCAAGCTCAAGCCGGGCTCGGCGACGCAGCCGTTCTTCGGCGTGCTGCCTGAGATCGTCGACGCCGACGGCAAGGTTCTGGACGGCGAGACCTCGGGCAATCTCTGCCTGACGCGGTCCTGGCCCGGCCAGATGCGCACGGTCTACGGCGACCATGCCCGCTTCGAGCAGACCTATTTCTCGACCTACAAGGGCAAGTACTTCACCGGCGACGGCTGCCGCCGCGATGCCGACGGCTATTACTGGATCACCGGCCGCGTCGACGACGTTATCAACGTCTCCGGCCATCGCATGGGCACTGCGGAAGTCGAGAGCGCGCTGGTGGCGCATGAGAAAGTCTCCGAGGCTGCCGTGGTCGGCTTCCCGCACGACATCAAGGGCCAGGGCATCTACGCCTATGTCACCCTGATGGCCGGCATCGAGCCGACCGAGGACCTGCGCAAGGAGCTCGTCACCTGGGTGCGCAAGGAGATCGGCCCGATCGCATCCCCGGACCAGATCCAGTTTGCGCCGGGCCTGCCCAAGACCCGCTCCGGCAAGATCATGCGCCGCATCCTGCGCAAGATCGCCGAGGATGAGCCGGGCAGCCTGGGGGATACCTCGACGCTGGCCGATCCCGCCGTGGTCGATGATCTCGTCAGGAACCGGCAGAACAAGAAGTCGGCGTAAGCTTGCTCTCCTGCCCCGGACGCAGCGCAGCGCGCACGTCGCGGTGCGCTGCTGAGCCGGGGCCCATCCATCCCAGCGCAAAGAACTGGGTCCCGGCTCTGCGTCGCGGCGCGACGCGCTGCGCCTTGTCCGGGACGCGAGACCGCGTTTGTCGTCGACCCTCCGGTAAGCAACAGCCGTTCACATCCTCACGCACTCGTCAGCGCGCGTGCCGGTGCGGCCGCATCTTTCCCGCCGAGTGTTGTTTTCAGGTCATTTACTTTATTTCGAACATTTCCTTTGTTCCCCCTGCTGGCTGGCCCTTGGCAGCCGTGCTTGGAAACCAACCGGTTAACGGGCGCGGTTAAGAATGTCCCCTGACAAGGACGTGGCAAGCTGGCGATTGCCGGTTCCGCGTAATTTTGGACGATCCGTTCGGGCTTAGGGGAAAATCGATGTCGATTAGGATTGCGGCGGCGCTGGCCGCCACCATCGGGGCAGGGGTCTTGATGTCGACGGCGGCGCAGGCGCGGCCGGAAATGGTGGGGGCGCATCTGGCCGACTATTCGCCGGGCACCATCGTGGTCAAAACCAGCGAGCGGCGGCTCTATCTCATCCTCGATAACGGCCACGCCGTGCGCTATCCGGTCGGTGTCGGCAAGTCCGGCAAGCAATGGGCCGGCACTACCCGCATCGACGGGAAATATCGCAACCCGGCCTGGGCACCGCCGGCCGAGGTCAAGCGTGACAAGCCGAGCATTCCCGACATGATTCCGGGCGGCTCGCCGCGCAACCCGATGGGCGTTGCGGCGATGACGCTGGCCGGCGGTGAATACGCCATCCACGGCACCAACGTGCCGGGCTCGATCGGCGGCTTCGTCTCCTATGGCTGCATCCGCATGCTCAACGACGACATCACCGATCTCTATGGCCGCGTCTCGGTCGGCACCACGGTGGTCGTGACGCGCTGATCGCCAGGATCAAGGCAAGACAGGAAAAGGCCGCGTCCCCGAACGCGGCTTTTTTGTTACCAGAAGCGCCAGCCGCGCGTGCACCAGCCGTCGCGATGGCCGCCAGTGTAGCTTCGCGCAAAACCGCCGGCGAGCAATGCCGCCGCAACGTTCGCAGTCCGCCGGGTCGCGACGTCGGCGAGAACGCGGCCGTATTTGTCGGGGCCGAGATTGGTGATCGTCACGTCGCCCTGACCGAGCAGATCGCGCAACGCGCGGGCCGCGGCTTCGGCCTTGTCCTGCTCCTCCCGGCAAGACGCTTTCATCTCGGGCGCGTCGATGCCGCGCAACCGAACCCGCACGACGAGATCGCGGCCGCCGCGCTGACGAACACGCGCGAGAAAGGTGTCGCCGTCGATGGTGCGAATGACGTCCACCGGCTCGCGAACATCGGGATGGCCCGCCTGCTCGAGAACGATCTCGGCATTCCGCGTGCGGTCGCCATCGGCATCAGGAACAAGCCAGCCCATTCCATGGCGAAAGGTGAGTACGACGGCCAGCGCGATGCCCACCACGAACATCCACGGCAATAATCCGGAGAAGCGCCGACCGAACGGCGAGCCGCCGAACTGCGGCCGATAGGAATTAGGTCGATCCCGGAAAGGCATCAATCACGCTAGGACAGAGACGGGGGAACTCAAAGCACGACCGCGCACATAGCGGAACCGTGCAGGAAAATTCCTTCGTCGAATATGTCGGCCGTAGTTCTACCGGAGATCCGCGAAGATTACCCAAATCTCAATCATTGGTTGCGAATACCTGCTATACAGCAACGCGAGGAGAGAGCGGTGGGATCATTCAGGTTTCGCATTGGAACAAAGCTCGGCATCGTCACCGGCGTGAGCGTTGTGCTGGTCTGCGGCATGCTGACCAACCAGATGCTCGGCAACCGGTCGATTGCCGAATCCAATCGCCTGGTCACGATCAACTACCTCAACAAAGGCAATGCGCAAGCGGCGCAGACGGCGATGGCGCGGGCGCAGCTCGCAGCTCTCGAGATCAGCTCCGCCTCGTCAGCCGGAGAGGTTGACAAGCTCCTCGAGAATCTCCGCGCGCGAGCAGGCGAAGCCGGCGCGGAAATCGATACGGCCACCGACCGGGCGACCCGCAAGGTCACCCAGGACGCCTATCGTGAGACCAAGAAATTCGTCGATGCGTATCTGACCAGCGGCATTGAACTGGCGGGGGCGCAAAAGACCGTCATTGGCGCCCCCTCGGGCGGCGCCAGGACTGCCGCAGAGTCGACGAAGGCCACCATTCTCGCAGAGCGTATGCGTCCGGCCGCCCTGGAAGTCAGCAAACGGATCGACGATCTGGTCGGCGTTGCCAACGAATTCGCCGCGCGCCGCAAGGGCGAGATGCTGGCCGAACTGGACCGCGTCGCCACCTTCGCATTGATCGTCGGCGTCTTCGTCGTTCTGACGTTGATCGGGTCCGCCGTCTTTTCCGTGTCGAACATCGCCCGGCCGATCCGGCGCATCGGCGACGTGCTTCTCCAGCTCGCCGCCGGCAACAAGGCGATCGAGATTCCCTACACGCGCCGCGGCGATGAAGTCGGCGACAACGCTCGCGCGGCTCAGACCTTCAAGGAAAACCTGATCCGTATCGAGCAGATGGAGGTTGAGCAGAAGAATCAGGAAGCCGCTGCGGCCGCTCAGCGCAAGGAAGAGATGACCCAGCTCGCCGGCGTGTTCGAAGCCGCGGTCGGCGGCATCATCGACTCTGTGTCAGCGGCCAGCCAGCAGCTCGAGGCAGCCGCCGGTACGCTGTCGGGAACCGCGGAAGAGACCCAGGAACTCTCCGGAATGGTCGCGGCGGCCTCGGAGGAGGCGTCCACCAATGTCGGAGCGGTCGCGTCCGCCGCCGAGGAAATGAGCACCTCGGTCGTCGAGATCGGACGCCAGGTCCACGATTCCAGCCGCATCGCCAGCGAAGCGGTCAGGCAGGCCGAGCGCACCGATGTCCGGATCAATGAACTGCTCAAGGCGGCGGGCCGAATTGGCGACGTCGTCAAATTGATCACCGCGATTGCCGAACAGACCAACCTCCTGGCGCTGAACGCAACGATCGAGGCGGCGCGCGCCGGCGAATCCGGCCGCGGCTTTGCGGTCGTGGCGAGCGAGGTGAAGGCGCTCGCGGCGCAAACCGCGCGAGCGACCGAGGAAATCAGCGCGCAGATCGCCGGCATGCAATCGGCAACCGAGGACTCCGTCGGAGCGATCAAGGAAATCGGCGCGACCATCGCCCGCATTTCAGACATTTCGTCCACCATTGCAGCGACGATCGAAGAACAGGGTGCAGCGACGGCCGAGATTGCGCGCAACGTCAGCGAAGCCGCCAAGGGAACCGTCGAAGTCGCAGACAAGATCGCCCAGGTCAGTCATGGCGCGAGCGCGACCGGCGCGGCGTCGGGGCAGGTGTTGGCATCGGCGCGCTCGCTGTCGAGTGAAAGCAGCCTCTTGAAGACGGAAGTCGAGAAGTTCCTCAACACCGTGCGCGCGGCATGAAACTGCATAGCGGCGACGAGCACATCTTCAATGCTCGTCGCGTATGGATAGCGCCTCCGGGATTCCCCGGAATTGTCCGGCACCCCTGACAACTGTAGGTTGGAAAAGATCCAACGAGCAATCGCTCGTGGAACTCCCTACAGCGGGTCCTCCGACATGAACATCGACGCAATTTCAGCCGATTCGCTCGAACGAATGGCCGACCTCGTTCGGCAGCAGCACAGTTCCCTCGACACCATGCTGCTGTCCCCAGTGGGCGAATTCCAGAGCAGAGCCGTCACGCTCGCGACGTTGATGCGTGAAGTGACGGACTGCCTCGCCGAGGATTTCCTGCATCGTCCGGCGCAGGACTTTCCGATGCTCTATTTTGCATGCGGCAAGGCCAGAGTCGGCTCGACCGCCCTCAGCAATCTGTTCGGCATGACCGGCATGCCTTCATATTATCAACCGCTGAAGGCGATCCTGCGCGACGCGCTCGTCGGCCGTCCGCTGACGCCCTGGGTCATCCCCTCGGCGAGCGACGAGCCGCACATCTTCAGCAAGGAAACGATCGGGCCCTACGTGCTCGCCGAGAGCTTGTTCAATCCGCTGCAGCTCCTGGTCGAAGCAGGCTATCCGCGGCACCGTCTGCATCTCATCATGCTCGATCGCGAGCCGGCGAGTTCGCTGGCGTCATGGCTCGAGAAGCTGATTTCGCGCGCGCCCGAAGATACATTGCTGCGGCACTATGTCGTCGCCGCACTCAGCGCGGCCCGCGTCGCAGGTTACGCCCAGCAACAAGGCGTTCCCGTCACGCACTACGTCTACGAGGTGAGCAAGGAGGCCCTGTCGTCGGTGCGCGTCTTGTTCGACCGCCTCGGCCTTTCGAGCAGCTTTACCGAGAATGCCGTGACGTCATGGCGGGAACCGGGAAGCGTGCAGGCAAACAACGCGCGCGTCATCTTCCCGAGCGAAGCGACGATCTACAAGGTGCCCAATCTGCACACCTCCGATAGCGCCTATCGCTACCAGCGCCGCGCGACGGCCTCGGTGAGCGAAGCTCAGCTGGCGATCCTGGAGCGCTGCGGGGTCAATGACGCCTATCGAGCTTCGGTCGCGGCGTGCGTCCGCGATCTCGGCCTGAATGCGGCAACTTCGGCGCATCTGTTCGGCGACTGGTTCGCCGAGGCCGCGTGATCCGCATGCTGGACAATCCCACGAGCGCCGAGCCCCTCCTTGAAAGAACCGGCGGCGAGCAGCTTCACGCCGCCGGCCATCTTCGGCGCCTGGAGGCGGAAAGCATTCACATCCTGCGGGAGACGGCGGCCGAATTCCGCAGGCCGGTGATGCTGTATTCCATTGGCAAAGACTCCTCGGTGCTGCTGCACCTGGCGATGAAGGCCTTTCATCCCGGCAAGCCGCCATTTCCGCTGCTGCACGTCGACACGACATGGAAGTTCCGCGAGATGATCGCGTTTCGCGACCGTCGCGCGCGCGAACTCGGCATCGACCTGATCGTCCATACCAACAATGACGGCTTGAGCCAGGGCATTGACCCCTTCACCCACGGCTCGGCCCGTTACACCGACGTCATGAAGACCCAGGCGTTGCGGCAGGCGCTGGACCTCCACGGCTTCGACGCCGCGATCGGAGGCGCGCGGCGCGACGAGGAGAAATCGCGCGCCAAGGAGCGCGTGTTCTCGCACCGGAGCGCGGCGCATCGCTGGGATCCGAAGAACCAGCGGCCCGAGCTGTGGAGCCTGTACAACACGATGCTCGCACCCGGCGAGAGCATGCGGGTGTTTCCGCTGTCGAACTGGACCGAGCTCGACGTCTGGGACTACATCCTGCTCGAGGACATCCCGATCGTTCCGCTCTATCTGGCGGCTTCGCGCCCGGTGGTTGAGCGCGACGGCGCGCTGATCATGGTGGACGATGAACGGATGCCGCTGCATGCAGGCGAAGAGCCGCGATGGCGCTCCGTCAGGTTTCGCACCCTGGGCTGCTATCCGCTCAGCGGCGCCACGGTCTCGACCGCGGCAACGCTCCCCGAGATCGTGCGCGAGATGATGGCCTCGCGCACCTCCGAGCGGCAGGGACGCATGATCGACCGGGACAGTCCAGCATCGATGGAGCGCAAGAAAGCGGAAGGCTACTTCTGATGTCCTATCACGAGGCACCCACGATCGCTGCCTCCGATGCGCCGCGGCTCGAACAGGACGATCGTCCGACGCTGCGTTTCGTCACTTGCGGCAGCGTCGACGACGGCAAGAGCACGCTGGTTGGCCGGCTGCTCTACGATTCCAAGACGCTGCTCGACGACCAGCTCGACGCGCTGGCGTCCGAGAGCCGGACGGTCGGCACCACCGGCGGCGATTTCGATTTCGCGCTGCTGGTCGACGGCTTGCAGGCCGAGCGCGAGCAGGGCATCACGATCGACGTCGCCTACCGCTTCTTCGCCACCAAGCTGCGCCGCTTCATCGTCGCCGACACGCCGGGGCACGCGCAGTATACCCGCAACATGGCGACCGGCGCCTCCAACGCCGATCTCGCCGTGGTGCTGGTCGATGCCCGCAAGGGCGTAATCACGCAGACGCGGCGCCACAGCCACATCCTGTCGCTGCTTGGTATCCGTCACGTCGTGCTCGCCGTGAACAAGATGGATCTGATCGGATTCGACGGGGATCGCTTTGCGGCCATCACTGCCGAATATCTGACCATGGCCGGACAGCTCGGAATCTCGCAGGTCCAGTGCATCCCTGTCGTCGCGCCCGACGGCGACAACATCGTCGCCGCCAGCGCGCGGATGCCCTGGTACGCCGGGCCGACCGTCACCGCCTATCTGGAATCGGTCGACGTTTCCGGCGATGTCTCGCAGCGGCCGTTCCGGTTGCCGGTGCAATGGGTCAACCGGCCGCATGCGGAGTTTCGCGGCTTCTGCGGGCGTATCGCCAGCGGAACGGTCGCGATCGGCGAGACCATCGCCGTGCAGCCCTCGGGCCGCCAGACGCGCATCGCGCGCATTCTCATCCCCGGCGGCGAGCGCGACCGCGCTGCGGCGGGCGAATCGGTGACGCTCACGTTGACCGACGAGATCGACGTCAGTCGCGGCGACGTGCTGACGGCGGGGCCCGCGCCACAGGTCTCGGATCAGCTGGCCGCCCATCTCGTCTGGTTCGACGACGAGGCCATGGTCGCGGGCCGTCGCTATTTGCTCAAATGCGGCGCGGCCTCGACCGGCGCGGTGATCACGACGCTCAAGCACCGCATCGCCATCGACACCATGGCGCATGAAAGCGCTGCCACACTCGACGCCAACCAGATCGGCTACGCCCATCTCAGCCTCGACCGTCCATTGGTGTTCGAGGCCTATCGCGACGACCGCGACATGGGCAGCTTCATTCTCGTCGATCCCATCAGCCATCGCACCGCCGCCGCGGGAATGATCGATCTCTCGCTCCGCCGCGCCACCAACATTCATTGGCAGCGGCTTGCCGTCGACAAACCCGTGCGGGCGCAGCTGAAGCAGCAGCGGCCCTGCGTGCTCTGGTTCACGGGGCTGAGCGGTGCCGGCAAATCGACCATCGCCGATCTCGTCGATCGCAGGCTTGCCGAACTCGGGCGCCACGCCGCGCTGCTCGACGGCGACAATCTCCGCCACGGCATCAACCGCGACCTCGGCTTCTCCAACGCGGACAGGGCGGAGAACGTCCGGCGCACTGCCGAGATCGCGGCGCTGTTCGTCGATGCCGGCATGATCGCGCTGGTCGCGCTGATCTCACCGTTCCGCAACGAGCGCGAGCTGGCGCGCCAGCGGGTCGAGGCAGGCGAGTTCATCGAGATCCATGTCGCGACCCCGCTGGCCGAATGCGAGCATCGCGATCCCAAGGGGCTCTATCGCAAAGCACGGGCGGGAGAGCTGCCATCGTTCACCGGCATCGATCAGCCCTACGAGATGCCGCGGGCGCCGGAGATCACCATCGACACGTCAGAAATGTCGACCGACGCGGCCTGCGAGCGCATCATCGGTTATCTCAGGGACAATCACTATCTGTAGTGGCGGGAGTGGACGCCTTCCAGGACCGGCGATCGCTCAGAAGTCGGAGGCGATGCCCTTACGCTCCCAGTCGCCGTAGCGGGTCGGCTCGGGTCCCTTCGGCCCCTGCAACTCCTTCGGCGCCGCCTTGCCGGCCTCCTGGGCCTGCGCGGCTGCGGACTGTCGGCGCGCCTCGGCTTCGGCCAGCGCGCGCTGGGCTGCCGGCGTAAGCTGCTTGCGGGCGGGAACGGGAGGCTGATCACTCATCGCCAGGCTTTCTAGCGCAGGACGAGCCGCAACGCGATGTCCAATAACGCATTCCTGAAATCGGCCCGGAAGGGCTGAAAAAGCCCGAAGCGATTCTTACATTTGGCATATTCGCGTGCCAGAGATTGGGTTCTCAAGGCATGCGCCCATTGCGGCGGAACTGCCGCTTGCTCAGAACCTTGCTTCCGCATGCCATCTCAACGTTTCGCCCCTCCGTCCGAAGTGCCCGGTCTCGCGGCGCGACGGATTGCCGCCGACATCGTCGACGGCGTGCTGCACAAGCACCGTACGCTCGATGACCAACTCGACGGCAGCGGCGCCCATCCCGGACTGAAGACGCTTGCCGACCGCGACCGCGCGCTGATGCGGCGACTGGTCGCCACGGTGCTGCGCCGGCTCGGCACGCTCGGCCATGTGCTGTCCCGCCTGCTCGACAAGGGCATCCCCTCCGATGCGCCGCGCGCGCAGAGCGCACTCCTGATCGGCGCGGCGCAGATCCTCTGGATGGACGTGCCGGATCACGCGGCCGTCGACCTCTCCGTTCGCCTGGTGCAATCCGACCGGCGCGCCGCGCGCTATGCCGGCCTCGTCAATGCCGTGCTGCGCCGCTGCGCGCGCGAGGGCGCGGCGCTGGTCGAGGAGGTCGCCGCGCAATCGCTGGATCTGCCCCCATGGCTGCTCGCGCGCTGGAGCGCGCATTATGGCGAAGCAACCGCAAGGGAGATGGCACTGGCACTCGGCCACGAGCCTTCGCTCGATCTCACGGTGAAGTCCGATGCCGCGCAATGGGCGAACCGCCTGCACGGCGAGACGCTTCCGACCGGAACGGTGCGGATGCTGCTGCACGGCTCGGTGACCATGCTGCCCGGCTTCGCCGAGGGACAATGGTGGGTGCAGGACGCCGCAGCCGCGCTGCCGGCCCGGCTGTTCGGCGACGTCAAGGGCAAGTCCATTGCCGATCTCTGCGCCGCCCCCGGCGGCAAGACCGCACAACTGGCGCATGCCGGCGCGCAGGTCACGGCGATCGACCGCTCGCCGGCCCGGGTGATGCGGCTGCGTGAAAACCTGGCGCGGCTGTCGCTCCAGGCCGAGACCGTCGTCGCTGACGCCGTGGAATGGGCCGGCCCAGCCGAAGGCTTCGACGGTATTTTGATCGATGCGCCCTGCACCTCGACCGGCACGATCCGCCGTCATCCCGATGTGGCGTGGCTGCGGCAGGAAGCCGACGTCACCGCCATGACTGTGCTCCAGCAGCGGCTGCTGCGAAAATCGGTATCGTTGCTCAAGCCGGGCGGCACGCTGGTCTACTGCACCTGCTCGCTGGAACCCGAAGAGGGCGATCAGGCCGTGGCAACGCTGCTGGCGAGCGAGCCTGCGCTTCGCCGCGTCCCGATCGAGGCCGCGGAGGTCGCGGGCCTCGACGAAATCATCACAGGGGACGGCGATCTGCGCACCCTGCCCAGCCATCTGCCGAACGCCGATCCCAAGCTCGGCGGGCTCGATGGGTTTTTCGCGACCCGGCTCGTTAAATCCTGATTTTGCACCGGATTTTGCGACCGCGACGCTGATTCGCACACGTTCAAGGTGGTGTCAGACGTCCGATTTTGGGATTAATAGGGATTCGTCGGAATCCTCTCCCCCTTCAAGGCAAAGCGTGTCGGTCGCTCAACGCAGACGTATCTCGACGCTGGTCATGAACCGCTTCGCGCGGAACATGCTCGCGCGCGCGAGCGGCGGTTCCGTTGCGCTGTCGCGGGTCTGGCCCGGCCGCACCGATCGGCTGATCATCGCGCCGCACGATCTGCGCACCGCGGATGCGACTCGCGCCGCCGAAATCTATGCCGGCCGCTTCGTCTTCGCCGGCAAGATCGTCAATTGCCACGGCCGTTCGATCTTCGATCTCGAGCCGCCGTCGGAGGATTGGGAAGTCGCGCTGCTCGGCTTCGGCTGGCTGCGCCATTTGCGCGCCGCCGACACCGCGCTGACGCGGGCGAATGCGCGCGCGCTGATCGAGGACTGGATCGCCAACCCCGCCAACAAGCGCCGCCCGGTCGCGCGCCGCGCCGACGTGCTGGCCCGGCGCGTGATCTCGCTGCTGTCGCAGGCGCCGCTGGTGCTGGGCGAGACCGACAACAAGTTCTACCGCCGTTACCTGCGCGCCCTCGCGCGCGAGATCCGCTTCCTGCGCTACACCATGGTCAACATTCCCGACGGGGTGCCGAAGCTCCAGGTGCTGATCGCGCTGTGCTATGCGGCCTTGTGCCTCGCCAACCAGGCGGGCCAAATCCGCAGCGCATCGAAGAAGCTGTCGGACGAATTGCAGCGGCAGATCCTGCCTGACGGCGGACACATCTCGCGTAATCCGGGCGCGCTGATCGAACTCCTGATCGACCTGCTGCCGCTGCGGCAGACGTTTGCTGCGCGTAATATCGCGCCACCGCCGGCGCTGCTCAACGCGATCGACCGCATGATGCCGATGCTGCGCTTCTTCCGCCACGGCGACGGTAACTTCGCGCTGTTCAACGGCATGAGCGCGACATCGTCCGACCTGCTCGCAACGCTGCTCGCCTATGACGACACCCACGGCGCGCCGATGGCGAACATGCCGCATACCGGCTTTCAGCGCCTCGATGCCGGCCAGACCACTGTGATCATCGACACCGGCCCGCCGCCGCCAGCCGGCGTCAGCCACGATGCCCATGCCGGCTGCCTGTCGTTCGAACTGTCTTCCGGCATCAGCCGCATCGTCACCAATTGCGGCATGCCGACCACGGGCCGCGACAATTGGCGGCCGTTCGCCCGCGGCACCGCGGCGCATTCGACGCTGACCTATCACGATACTTCGTCGTGCCAGTTCGTCGAGATGTCGGCGATGAAGCGGCTCTTGCACGGCTCGCCGGTTACCAGCGGGCCCGTCGAGGTCGAGAGCTATCGCGAGATCGTGCAGAACGGCACGCTGCTCACGACCTCGCATGACGGCTATCTTTCCAAATTCGGCGCGATCCACCGCCGCGTGCTGATGATCGCCAATGACGGCGCGCGCATCGACGGCGAGGACACGCTGTCGCCGCCGCAGGGCGGACGCTTCAAGGGTGCCGACGCTGACTTTGCGCTGCGCTTCCATCTGCATCCGGCAGTGAAGGCGAGCCGGCTGTCTGATGCGCGCGGCGTCATGCTGGTGCTGCCGAACCGCGACGTCTGGACCTTCGAGGCGCTCGACGACAAGGTCGACCTCGAGGACAGCGTGTTCCTGGCCGGCAATGACGGGCCGCGCCGCACCGCCCAGATCGTGATCCGGCAGGACGCGCGGCAGGCGCCCTCGATCCGCTGGAGCTTTGTCCGCTCGACGGCATCGCCGACCGTCACCAATGCCCGCCGCAACGCTCGGCGCGAACCGGAACTTCCGCTGTAAACGCGCGGATTCAGCCCTATCTGATCGTTGTGAAGCACGCCAAAAACTGCTATCGAGCCCTCGCTCGCGCGACTGGCGACCTTGGATGGAGCACCATCGGGAAGCGCGACACATATCTGCCGCGCGCCTGGGCATAGACACTCCTTAAGACAGAGGATCTTGCTCATGACTGACCATCCCCGCCGCGTCACCCGCGCCCTGCTTTCCGTTTCCGACAAAACCGGCCTGATCGAATTCGCAAAGGCGCTCGCCGCGCATGATGTCGAGCTGGTCTCGACCGGCGGCACTGCGAAAGCAATCGCCGCGGCCGGCCTCAAGGTGAAGGATGTTTCCGACCTCACCGGCTTCCCCGAGATGATGGACGGCCGCGTCAAGACGCTGCATCCGAAGGTACATGGCGGCCTGCTCGCGATCCGCGACAACAAGGAACATGTGGACGCGATGAAGGCGCACGGCATCGCGCCGATCGATCTTTTGGTCGTCAATCTCTATCCGTTCGAGGCGACCGTCGACAAAGGCGCCGGCTTCGAGGATTGCATCGAGAACATCGACATCGGCGGCCCCGCGATGATCCGCGCCGCCGCGAAGAACCATGACGACGTCGCCGTTGTCGTGGAGGCAGATGACTACAAGGCCGTGCTCGACGAGCTCGCCGCCAACAAGGGCGCGACCACGCTGAAACTGCGCCGGCGGCTTGCCGCGAAGGCCTATGCGCGCACCGGCGCTTACGATGCCGCGATCTCGAACTGGTTCAATCGCCAGCTCGAGATCGACGCGCCCGACTTCCGCGCCTTCGGCGGCAAGTTGATCCAGTCGCTGCGCTACGGCGAGAACCCGCACCAGACCGCGGCGTTCTACGTGACGCCCGACAAGCGCCCGGGCGTCTCCACGGCCCGGCAGCTCCAGGGCAAGGAGCTCTCCTACAACAACATCAACGACACCGATGCGGCCTATGAATGCATCGGCGAGTTTGACGCCAAGCGCACCGCGGCTTGCGTCATCGTCAAGCACGCCAACCCCTGCGGCGTCGCGGAGGGATCAAACCTCGTCGACGCCTATCGCAAGGCGCTGGCCTGCGATTCCACCTCGGCCTTCGGCGGCATCATCGCGATGAATCGTCCGCTGGACGCGGATACGGCCCGCGAGATCACAAAAATCTTCACCGAGGTGATCATCGCGCCCGACGCCACCGAGGAAGCGATCGCCATCATCGGCGGCAAGAAGAACCTGCGGCTGCTGCTCGCCGGCAGCCTGCCCGATCCGCGCGCGCCTGGCCTCACCGCCAAGACGGTCGCCGGCGGCCTGCTGGTGCAGAGCCGCGACAACGCCGTGGTCGACGACATGACCTTCAAGATCGTGACCAAGCGCGCGCCGACCGACGCTGAAATGCGCGACCTCAAGTTTGCGTTCCGGGTCGCAAAACACGTCAAGTCGAACACGATCATCTACGCCAAGGATCTCGCCACCGTCGGCATCGGCGCGGGTCAGATGAGCCGGGTCGATTCGGCCCGCATCGCCGCGCGCAAGGCCCAGGATGCGGCGAACGAGCTGAAGCTCGCCGAGCCGCTCACCAAGGGCTCGGTGGTGGCGTCGGATGCGTTCTTCCCCTTCGCCGACGGCATGCTCGCCTGCATCGAGGCCGGCGCCACCGCGGTGGTGCAGCCCGGCGGCTCGATGCGCGACGACGAGGTGATCAAGGCCGCCGACGAGCACGGCATCGCCATGGTGTTCACGGGCACGCGGCATTTCCGGCACTGAGACTTCACCACAAGCGTAGCCCGGATGGAGCGAAGCGAAATCCGGGTTGCTTCGACCACTCCCTCCACACGTCGTCCCGGACAAGCGCGCCCTAAGCGCGCGCCGATCCGGGACCTCCGCGCGAGCGCTTGCGCTCGTCGCGATTACCACAGGGAGAAGTTTAGTCCGCGGTATTGGCCGCGTCGCGCCAACGAGAGATCACGCGGTATGGGTCCCTGCGTTCGCAGGGACGACGGCGAGAGTTAGCTAGTCTTTTTTCACCCGCATCAACAGCCCCAGCCCCGCGACGAAGAACACCACCAGCACCGCCATGCCGGCCTTCTGGCTTGCGGTCACCGCGGTGATCGTGCCGATCAGCAGCGGTCCGATGAAGGACGTCACCTTCCCGGTCAGCGCGAACAGGCCGAAATACTGCGCGATGCGGTCCTTCGGTGCGAGGTGGATCAGCAGCGTGCGTGAGGCCGCCTGGAGTGGACCGCCGGCCGCGCCAATGAGGCAGCCCAGCACGAGATAGGCGCGCTCGGCCGCGCTCGAGAACAAGGGAGCGTCTGCTTGCGGCGGCGCGACCTTGATGAACAACACGCTGTCCTTGTCGACCAGGAGAATTGCCGCCACGGACAACAGCAGCACGAGCAAGCTGCCGGCGATGACGCGCTTCGGCCCGAGACGATCATCCAGCTTGCCGCCGAACCATGCGCCAAATGCGCCGGCAATCGCGAGCATGATGCCGAAGGTGCCGATCTGGATGGTGTGCCAGCCGAAGGTGCCCGCGGCATAGATGCCGCCAAAGGCGAACAGCGACACCAGACCATCCGTATAGATCATATTGGCGAGCAGAAATGCCGCCAGCGATCTCTGCTGCGGCAGGCTTCTGATCGATTGCCTCAGCTCCAACAGCCCCTCACGCAAAGCCTCGCGCACCGGGCGCTTCGCCGGATAATCCGGCGTGAACAGGAACAGCGGTGTCACGAAGACGATGAACCACAGCCCGGTCAGCGGCCCCACGATGCGATCGCCCTGATGGCTGACCGGATCGAGCCCGAACAGCGGCGTGAAGCCGAGTAATGTGCGGCCGGTCTGCGGGTTGGCCGCGAGGAAACCGAGCACGATGATCAGGCTGACGATTCCACCGACATAGCCGGTGGCCCAGCCGGTGCCGGAGAGCCGTCCGATGCGCTCCGGCGGCACCAGCGTCGGCATCATCGCATTGTTGAAGAGGGTAGCGAATTCCGCGCCGACGCTGGCGAGCGCGACTGCGATGAGCAGTGGCGGAATGATGGAGGGATCGCCGGGCTTGCCGATCCATAGCGTGCAGGATGCAACCACCAGCAGCGCACCGAACCCGGCGATCCACGGCTTACGGCGGCCCGAGGCGTCCGCGATGGCGCCCAGCACCGGCGACATCAACGCGATCGCAAGGCCCGCGGCCGCCATCGCAAATCCCCACATCGATTGGCCGGTGGCGGGGTTCAGCGCAATGCTGGTGGCGAAATAGGGCGCGAACACGAAGGTCGTGATCAGCGTGAAATAAGGCTGCGCGGCCCAGTCGAAGAAAATCCAGCTGACGACGGCGGCGCGCGGCGGATAGGTCCGCGCCACGCCGGCCATGCGCACATCCGGGGCGATCGTCGTCATCACGCAGTCCTCATCACGAACAGTTTTGCCTCTCTTGGGGCAAACCGTATAGCATTGCAGCGAGGCATGTGAACTGGTTCGAAGCCACGGCGGAAGCTTGATGATGTCGTCAAATTCGACAAGGCGGACATTTTTCGCCTTCATAGCGGCCCTGGCGTTTGGACTGTCACCGGCGGCCGCCCAGGATGCGCGACGGGCCTATGTCCCAGCCGCGCCTGACACGGTGCGCGCCGTCGCCGCCGAGCACGGCATGGTCGTCGCGCAGGAGAGGATATCTGCGCAGATCGGTGCCGATATCCTGCGGAGCGGCGGCAATGCGGTCGATGCCGCGGTCGCGACCGGCTTTGCGATGGCCGTGACCTATCCGCGTGCCGGCAATATCGGCGGCGGCGGCTTTATGGTGATCCATTCCGCGGACCGCAACGAAGACATCACGATCGATTACCGCGAGACGGCGCCGGCGGCCACCACGCCGCAAATCTTCCTCGGCGCCGACGGCAAGCCCGATACGGCGAAGTCACGGGATTCCGCGCTCGGTGTCGGCGTGCCCGGCACGGTCGCGGGCCTCGCTTTGGCATTGCAGAAATACGGCTCGGGGCAATTCACCCTGGCGCAATTGCTTGCGCCCGCGATCGCGCTGGCCCGCGACGGCTTCGCCGTCGGCGACGATATGGCCGACACGCTGCCTACCTGGCACCGGCGGCTGGCACGCTGGCCCTCCTCGGCGAAAATCTTCTCGCGGCCCGATGGCACGCCGCTGGGCGAAGGCGACAGGTTGGTGCAGGGCGATCTCGCTGAAACGCTCTCGTCCGTCGCCGCACAGGGGCCACGCGGCTTCTATGAAGGACCGGTCGCGGAAAAGCTCGCCAAAGCCGTGACGGACGCCGGCGGCATCATGACGCCCGCCGATTTGAAGGCCTATCAAGCCGTGGTCCGCGCGCCGGTGCGCGGCACCTATCGCGGCTATGACATCGTGTCGATGCCGCTGCCTTCGTCGGGCGGTGTCGTGCTGGTGGAGACGCTCAACATCCTCGAGGGCTTTCAGCTCGCCGATCTGAAGCAGGGATCGCCGGCATCGCTGCATCTTCTGATCGAGGCGATGAAGCGCGCCTACGCAGATCGCGCGCGCTATCTCGGCGATCCCGCCTTCGTCAACGCGCCGATCGAGACGCTCGTCGCGAAGGACTACGCCGCCAAGCTGCGCGCCGGCATCTCCGCCGAACGCGCCACGCCGTCGAAGGAGCTCGTTTCCGCGGCTCCCTCGCCGCGCGAGGGCAGCAACACCACGCATTTTTCCGTCGTCGATTCCAGCGGCAACGCCGTCAGCAACACCTATACACTGAACTTCAGCTACGGCGTCGGCCTCGTTGCCGACGGCACCGGCGTGCTGCTCAACAACGAGCTCGACGATTTCACCGCCGCAATCGGCGCCTCCAATGCCTACGGTCTCGTCGGCTTCGAGGCCAATCTGCCGGGCCCCGGCAAGCGGCCGCTGTCCTCGATGTCGCCGACCATCGTGCTGAAGGACAGCAAGCCGGTGCTGGTGACGGGCTCGCCCGGCGGCAGCCGCATCATTTCGAGCGTGCTGCAGGTCATCGTCAACGTCCTCGATTACAGGATGGATGTTGCGGCCGCCGTCGCAGCGCCACGGCTGCATCACCAATGGTTGCCGGACGAAGTCCGTGTCGAGGGCGGCTTTCCGAGCGATGTTCTGGGTAAGCTGAAGGCGATGGGCCATGTCATCGTCGAGCCGATGGGGCAGACGTCGGCCAATTCGATTGTCGTGACACCCAACGGGCCGCTCGGCGCACCCGATCCGCGCACGCGCGGCGCAGAAGCTGCGGGGCAGTAATCGGCGCGTTCCTGACCGAGCTCTATCCAACGCGGCTGCGCGGCTCCGGCCAAGGCTTTTGATACAATTTCGGCCGCGGGATCGGCGCGCTGTTTCCGTTCCTCGTCGGCGCGCTGTCGGCGTCGACCTCGCTTGCGAATGCGACCGCGATCTTCGCGGTGGTCGCTTACGCGCTGTTCTTCATCGCCGCCTTCGCGCTGCCGGAGACGCGCGGACGCGTGTTGCACGCGCACTAGCAGTCACTGTCATCCCGGGGCGGCTCGCAGAGCCGAACCCGGGATCTCGTCATTCCGGGTTCGCGCTTCGGGCGCCCCCGGGATGACGATAAAAAAGAACTACCGTCCCACCTGATACGGCCCGCCCTTTTCCAATGCGCGCGCATAGGCAGGCCGCGCGTGGATGCGCTCGAGGAACGCCATCGCCTTGGGATGGCCCTGCTCGAGCCCGCCGCGCGCTTGCGCCGCTTCCAGCGGAAAGCTCATCTGGATGTCGGCTGCGGTGAACTCGTTGCCGGCGAACCACTCGCTCTTTGCAAGCTCGCCTTCCCAGTAATCCATGTGCTGCTTGAGCTGCGGATTGACCAGGGTGGTCAGCGCCTGGTTCGAGACCTTGCGCACCAGCGGACGCAGCAGCGCGGGTGCGCGCTTCGGCATCAGCGTGAACAGCAGCTTCAACAGCAGCGGCTGCATCGCGGACCCTTCGGCGTAATGCAGCCAATAGGTGAAGCGCAGCCGCTCCGGCGTGTTCGGCGGCGGGATCAGCCGGCCGTTGCCGTAGGTCGCGATGAGATATTCGATGATCGCGCCCGACTCGGCGATAGTGTTGCCGTTGTCGGTGATGACGGGCGACTTGCCAAGCGGATGAATGGCGCGCAGCTCCTTCGGCGCGCGCATGTCCGGCTGGCGCTGATAGCGCACGATCTCGTAGGGCACGCCCAACTCTTCGAGCAGCCACAGCACGCGCTGCGAACGGGAATTGTTGAGGTGGTGAACGGTCAGCATCGGCGAGGTCCCCGGGGCAAGGCGTAGTGGCTAGGCGTGCGCAGTCGCGGCGCCGTTCGTGCCAGCCTGGGATCACAATGTCGAGCCATCAGGACGGATATTTTCACCCGGGTATATTGACGCCGACAATTTACCCGGGTATTAAATGACCCAACGTCGTCAAAATGACAATGATTCCAATGCAGAAGATTTTCACCGCCTTCCAGGGGCAGCGTCGCCTGGTGTCCGGGCCGGCAGGCGAGATCGCGCTGGTCGTCAAGCGGGTAGCGCAACGGCCGGACGAGCCCATCCTCATCTTCGAGGACGGCACCGGCCGATCGATCGACTTCGATCTGCGCGGCGGGGATCGCGAGGTCCTGGCGCGGTTGGCGAAGCTTGTGCCGCCGCCGGTCGAGGAGAGCACTCCACCGAGCGAGCCGCGCGGGCGCGGGCGGCCGAAGCTCGGCGTGGTCGCGCGCGAGGTGACGCTGTTGCCGCGACACTGGGAGTGGCTCAACGCGCAAGCGGGCGGCGCCTCGGTCGCGCTGCGCAAGCTCGTCGATGAGGCCAGGCGCGCGAGCGGCGACAAGGACCGCGAGCGGCAGGCGCGCGACGCGGCCTACCACTTCATGTCGACCATGGCGGGCAACCTGCCGCAGTTCGAGGAAGCCTCGCGCGCGCTGTTTGCCGACGACCGGCGACGCTTCACCGGACTGATCGCGGACTGGCCGACCGATATCCGCGACCACATCGTCAAGCTCGCCTACAGCGACCGCGCTTAAGGCGCGCGCGCTCTCACCTTCCCATCGACGGCCGAGCCGCGCATTGCGCGGCAACGGCTTCGCACGCCCTGATGAAAGGCCAATCCATGTCTGTCCCCAAGCCGCTCTGGACAACATTCCTCCGCTTCCTCGCACCCTTGATGCTGAGCAACGCGCTGCAATCGCTGTTCGGCACCGTCAGCAACGTCTATCTCGGCCAGATGATCGGCGTCGATGCGCTCGCCGCGGTCTCAGTCTTCTTCCCGGTGATGTTCTTCCTGTTCGCCTTCGTGATGGGGCTGAGCACCGGCGCGACCGTGCTGATCGGCCAGGCCTTTGGCGCGGGCGAGCACGGCCGGATCAAGAGCGTCGTAGGCACGACGCTCGCGATCGGCCTTCTGCTTTCAATCTCTGTGGCGCTGATCGGCGGGCTCTTCAGCCGTCAGCTGATGATGGCTCTCGCCACGCCCGCGGACATTCTCGACCAGGCCAGCGCCTATGCGCGCATCATGCTGCTGACGATGCCGCTCGGCTTCATCTTCCTGTTGATGACGGCGATGATCCGCGGCGTCGGCGATGCGCTGACGCCGCTGTTGGCGCTGGCGTTGTCGACCGCGATCGGGCTGATCCTGACGCCGATGTTGATCCGTGGGTCATTCGGACTGCCGGCGGCCGGCATCACCAGCCCGGCGTGGGCGGCCGCGATCTCGAACGCACTCACGTTGATCGCGCTGGCACTCTATCTGCTACGAAAGAAGCACGCGCTCGCGCCGGATGCGGCGCTGCTGGGTCACCTGCGGCTCAACGGCGCCATGCTAGGAAAAATCCTCGGCATCGGATTGCCGAGCGCTATCGGCATGGTGGTGATGGCGATCGCAGAGCTGGTTCTGCTCGGCCTCGTCAACCGCTTTGGATCGGAGGCCACTGCGGCCTATGGCGCCGTCAACCAGGTGATGGGCTACACGCAGTTCACGGCGATGTCGATTTCGATCGCGGTCTCGATCCTGGGCGCGCAGGCCGTCGGCAGCGGCGACAGGGCCCGGCTCGACGGCATCGTGCGGACCGGGCTCGCTTTCAACCTCGTTTTGACCGGTGGGCTCGTGGCGCTGATCTATCTCGCGCCGCGCGCAATCCTCGGCATCTTCATCACCGATGCCGCCGTGCTCGATCTGGCAAAAGGCCTGCTCGATATCGCCCTGTGGAGCTCGGTGCCGTTTGGCCTCGCCACAGTGTTCTCAGGTGCCATGCGGGCGGCCGGCGTCGCGTTGATGCCAATGCTGCTCTCGATCTTCGCGATCCTCGCGATCGAGCTGCCTGCCGCGGTGATCCTGAGCCACACGATGGGCCTTGCGGGCGTGTGGGCCGCCTATCCCATCGTGTTCTGCGCCATGTTCGTCTTGCAGATGGGCTATTACCTCATGGTCTGGCGCAAGCGGGCGATCCGACGGCTGGTCTGATTTCCAGAGTATTATGCTCATCATTAAACGGTGGACCCGCAGGGCACGCTGCGTCACAATGTGGGTAAGCCAGATCAAAAAAGTTAGGTCACGGAGACGATTTTGACCCGCACAACCCCGCAATTCCTGTTCGATTTCGGCAGCCCGAATGCCTATCTCAGCCACCTCGCGATCCCCGCGATCGAGCAGCGCATCGGCGTCAAGTTCGAATATGTGCCGATCCTGCTCGGTGGCATCTTCAAGTCGACCAACAACAAGTCGCCGGCCGAGACGCTCGCGGGCATCAAGAACAAGCGTGAATTCCATCAGGTCGAGACCGAGCGCTTCATCAAGCGCTTCCATGTCCAGCCCTATGTCTGGAATCCGCATTTCCCCATCAACACGCTGAACCTGATGCGCACGGCGATTGCCGCACAGCTCGAGGGTGTATTCGAAAAATACGTCGAGGCGGCCTTTCACCACATGTGGCGTGAGCCGAAGAAGATGGACGATCCCGAGATCGCGGTGAAGGCGCTGGCCTCATCCGGACTCGACGCCCAGAAGCTGTTCGCCCGCAGCCAGGAACCCGAGGTGAAGGGCAGGCTGATCAAGAACACCGAGGACGCCGTTGCCCGCGGCGCGTTCGGCTCGCCGACCTTCTTCGTCGGCAACGAGATGTTCTTCGGCAAGGAGCAGCTGCGCGAGGTCGAGGAGATGGTGCTCGGGACTTAGCCGCTCATTCTCCGGCGACAGAATGTGATCGCGGCAACATTCTGGATTGCTTCGCTTCGCTCGAAATGGCGATTATAAGTAGCCGCCAAGAGTAATAATCAAGAGCAACAATGGAGCATCCCATGCGTATCCTCGTGGTCGGCGCCGGCGCCATCGGCGGCTATTTTGGTGGCAGGCTGTTGCAAGCCGGCCGCGACGTCACCTTCCTGGTCCGGCCGCGCCGCGCCGGCGAGCTCGCAAGCGCCGGCCTCGTCATCAAGAGCCCGAATGGCGATGTGACCTTGAAGAATCCGCCGACCGTGCAAGCCGACGTGCTCAAGGACAAGTTCGACGTCGTGCTCTTGAGCTGCAAGGCGTTCGATCTCGACGACGCCATCAAATCGTTTGCGCCGGCGGTCGGACCTGATACGGCAATCATCCCGATGCTGAACGGCATGAAGCATCTCGATATCCTCGATGCCAAATTCGGCAAGGAGCGCGTGCTCGGCGGCCTCTGCGCCATCGCGGCGACCCTGAACGAGAAACGCGAGGTGGTGCAGCTCCAACCGATGCAGTCGCTGAACTACGGCGAGCGCGACGGAAAGCTGTCAGATCGCGTCAAGGCGATCGACGAGGCCTTCAAGAGCGGTATCACCGGTGCCGCCGCCAGCCAGAACATCATGCAGGACATGTGGGAGAAGTGGGTGTTCCTGTCCTCGCTTGCGGCCTCCACCAGCCTGATGCGCACCTCCGTCGGCAACATCCTCGCCGCGCCCGGCGGCCGCGACTTCCTGCTCGGCATGCTCGATGAGACCAGCGCGATCGCCACCGCGTCGGGCTATACGCCGGGCGGGCCGTTCTTCGAGCGAGTGAAGGGCAACCTCACCGCCGAAGGCTCGCCGATGACGGCCTCGATGTTCCGCGACATCAAGGCGGGCCTGCCGGTCGAAGCCGATCACGTCATCGGCGATCTCATCGCACGCGCCGATGCCGCCAAGGTGCCGGTGCCCAAGCTGCGCATCGCCTACACGCATTTGAAGGCGTATGAGAGGCAGCGGGCGGGGTAACACCCAGCCACACACTCGGTGTCGTCCCGGACAAGCGTAAGCGCAGATCCGGAACCCATAGCCACAAGACTACATTGTGCGCGACGTCGTCACTCCGAGCCCTCGTAACCACATCTTCCTGTGGTTATGGGTCCCGGATCTGCGCGCGCTTGAGGCGCGCTTGTCCGGGACGACAGCGGAGATTGCCGCAACTAGCCCCGCACTATTTCAAATGCGTGAGATAGTGCGAGACCGCCGTGATTTCCTCGTCGCTCATGTGATAGGCGACATCGGCCATCGCGGCGACGCCGCCGCCGACGCGCTGGCCCGCTTTGTAGTCGCGCAACGCCTTGACCAGATATTCCTCGCGCTGGCCAGCCAGTCGCGCCACTCCCTTGGTGCCGGCGAAGCTGTCCGTATGGCATGAGGCGCAGCGGCGGCCTGCGGCAACTTGCGCGCCTTTCTTCGACAGGTCTGGGTCGCTGTCCTCCGGTCCCTTCGGCGGCGTCAGTTGCGAGAAATAAGCGCCGAGATTGCGGATTTCCTCATTGGTGATCTCCTCGACGATCGGCTGCATCTGGTCGTTCTTGCGCGAGCCCGCGCGGAAGAACACGAGCTGCCACTGGATGAACTGATCAGGCTGGCCGGCCAGCGAGGGGATATTCTCCGTCTGCGAAACGCCGTTCTCGCCGTGACAGCCGGAGCAGACGGCAGCCTTCTCCTTGATCGCAGCATTGTCCGCAGCCTGAGCCGGGACGGATGCGAGCGCCGCAAGCGAGAGCGCGCCGATGGCGTAGGAAGAAAACTGGCGGCGCATCGTTGGAATTCCGATCTAATTAGCTCATTCCAGGGCGTGCGAAGCACGAGCTAAGATGCGCAATTGCGCATCCGAGAATCCATAACCCCGATTTATGGTTATGGGTTCCGGGCTTGCGCTGGCGCGCAATCCGGAACGACAACATCCACGTTTTCAGCAAAGAGGCTGCGGCACCCTCCGGCCACCGCAGCCTCTTTCTCTTGTCGTGCTACTTCTTGCTGTAGCTGATGCGGTAGATCGCGCCGGCCCAGTCGTCGGCGACGAGGATCGATCCGTCCTTGGCGAGGATGATGTCGTCAGGACGCCCGAGATAACCCTGGTCGCCCTCGATCCAGCCGGAGGCGAACACCTCCTGCTTGGGGTTCTTGCCGTCAGGCCCGACGATCACGCGCATGATGCGGCCGCCCTGGTACTTGTGGCGATTCCAGGAGCCGTGCTCGGCGATCAGGATGTTGTTCTTGTACTCAGCGGGGAACTGGTCGCCGGTATAGAACTTCATGCCGAGCGGAGCGACGTGCGCACCGAGGTTCAACACCGGCGGCGTGAACTCGGAGCATTTGTGGCCCATGGCGAACTTGTCGTCCGGCAGGTTGCCCTGGTGGCAATAGGGATAGCCGAAATGCTCGCCGATCCGGTTGATCATGTTCAGCTTGTCCGAGGGCAGATCATCGCTGATCCAGTCGCGGGCATTCTCGGTGAACCAGTACTTGCCGGTGCGCGGATCGACGTCGCCGCCGACCGAGTTGCGGACACCGAGCGCGTAGATCTCGGCATTGCCGGTCTTGGGATCGACGCGGCGGATCTGCGAGACGCTGGTCGGCGGGACACCAATGTTGAAGGGCGGTCCGAACGGAATGTAGAACCAGCCCTCCTTGTCGACTGCGATGTACTTCCAGCCATGCGCGGCATAGGACGGCATGTCGTCATAGACGACCTTGCCGTCGCCGAGCTTGTCGAGATTGGCCTCCGCATTGTCGTAGCGGATCAGCTTGTCGACAGCGATGACGTAGAGCGCGCCGTCCCTGAAGGCGAGACCGGTGGGCATGTTGAGGCCCTTGAGGACGGTCTTGACCTCCTTCTTTCCGTTGTTGTCCTTGATGGCATAGACGTTGCCGAGGCCGAACGAGCCGACGAACAGCGTGCCCTTGTCACCCCAGGCCATCTGCCGCGCGGCCAGCACGCCGGAGGCATAGACCTCCATCTTGAATCCTGGCGGCAGCTTGACCTTCTTGATGATGTTGGCGAGCTCGGCATCGGAGGCGCCGGTCGGCGGACCCGACGGCGGCGCGAGACCCTTCTGCGCCTCGGTCTCGTCGCCGAGGAACCAGTCATCTGGCGGATGGGTCCAGAACTCCTTGGTGCCGGATTCGTATTTCTTCAGCGGTTTGCTCTTGTCCTGCTGTTGCGCGCTGCCGGCGCTGGTCCCCGCAAGAAGGGCCACGGCCGCAAGTGCCAACACGGATCGATGGAACATCGATGTCATCGCGTCACTCCCCTAAGGCAGCCGCCAGGGCTGCGATTTATTTTGTTTTGCTAGTCGAGAGGCGAAGTTTGGGGTCTGCCGAGAGGCAGACATAAAAAGGCTAGCACATCTGCGAGTGCTGAGAAGGGCATCGCATGGGTTGCGGTTGCGCTCATTAAATATTGAGACGGAGTGTCAATGAGCGCGAACACCGCGACGACAGCGTTCTCGCTGCAACGCGGAATCAGACCGGCAGGCGGCTCGCCTTCAGACAGCACGAGAGACGGGCCAAAACAAAAACTGCGAAAACAACCCCATGCACAGTAGAACGGCTCGGGCCGGGTTGCGCGCGGTGACGCCGGACAGGCACAAAATGACGAACGCGGCGCTCAGGGGGCGACGGGGTAAGGCCCGTCGTCGAACACCGCGTCATGATAGCCTTTCGCGCCGACCTCGCGCGCCAGCGCACTGCGAAAATCGCGACCCTCGCGAAGGCAGCTCAGCACATGCGCGAAGTCGAATTCCGGCCGCCAGCCGAGCTCACGCCGCGCGCGCTCGTTGACATAGACGCGGTCGATCTCGGGGAGGAGGTTCCAGCCTCGCGCCGCATACAGCTGCGCGCAATCCGGATAGAGCTCGCGCACGACACCGGCCGCATCGCGCGCAAGCGCGGCGAGATGGCGCGGCTCGAACGGGCTGGTGGCGGAGACGATGTAGCGGGCGAAACCGATCTTCGGGGCGCGTTCGGCGGCGAGCAGATGCGCGCTCACGGCGTCCGCGATGTCCAGCCGGCGATAGAGCAGCTCGTTGGCCTGTGCGTTCTCCAGCGTGTAGGCCGAGCGCATCGCCGGATCGTCATCATCTTCCGGAAAGAAGCGCGAGGTCCGCAAGACGACGACCGGCAGAGCGCGCTCGCGATAGAACAGCTCGCACAGGGTCTCCGCCATCAGTTTTGTGGTGCCGTAGATGTTCTTCGGCACCGGCGGCAGATCCTCGGTGACCCAGACCGCCGCCTGTCCCGCCCCGGAGCGGAGCTGCGAGCCGAACGCGCTGGTGGTGCTGGTGAAGACGAAGCTGCGCACGCCGGCGCTCGCCGCCGCCTCTAGCAGGTTGAGCGTGCCGGTGACGTTGGTGTCGACAAAGTCTCGTTTGCTGTGGGTCCCCACATGCGGCTTGTGCAGCGTCGCGGTGTGGATGACGGCGGTGACGCCGTCCATCTGGCTGCGCACGAAGCCGGGATCGACAATCGAGCCGACCGCGTCGGTGAAGGATGGCTTCAGATCGATCCCGCGCACCGGGGAACCGCGAGCCCGGAGGGTCCGGAGGATGGCTTCCCCGAGGTGGCCTGCGCTGCCGGTGACCAGAATTGTCATTGCGAACCCGGGACAGCCGCCAGCGGCGCGGCGAACCACGTTTCCGTCCGGATCGGCTGGATGCTTTGGGAAAAACTGGAGCGGGCGAAGGGGCTCGAACCCTCGACCCCGACCTTGGCAAGGTCGTGCTCTACCACTGAGCTACACCCGCATCCTGTGTCGGTCGCGTGACGCGCCGGCAACGGCTGTCCTATGCCAAAAGCGGGAGGGGAATGCAACAGCTACCGGCAGCATAGATTCGGTTCTTGAGGCCCCATATGGAGCCTGAATGCGGCGAAATGGCCCGAAAGTGCCCCGGAACCGGCGAATCGGCCGCAATGGATTGAAATTCGGCCGTCGCGGCCCAATTTAGGAGCCGACAGCGAGCATAAGGAGCGGCGGCATGCTAAAGACCCGCCATTCCGGACATAGACGAGGGGATCCCCGTGACGATCATCGACCAGGGTAACGGAGCGGCGGGCCCGGCTGCGGCCGATCTGATCAAGGACACCACCACCCAGACCTTCGTGAAGGACGTCATCGAGGAATCGAAGCGCCAGCCGGTGCTGATCGATTTCTGGGCGGAGTGGTGCGGCCCCTGCAAGCAACTCACCCCTCTGCTCGAAAAGGCGGTCAAGGCGGCCAAGGGCAAGGTCAAGCTGGTCAAGATGAACATCGACCAGCACCCGGCGATCCCGGGCCAGATGGGCATCCAGTCGATCCCGGCCGTGATCGCGTTCGTCAACGGCCAGCCCGCCGACGGCTTCATGGGCGCGGTGCCCGAGAGCCAGCTCAACGCCTTCATCGAAAAGCTGACCAAGGGCATGACCGCGCCGGGCGAGCCCAATATCGCCGAGATCCTGCAGGAGGCTGAAGCCGTGCTCGCCGAGGGCGATGCGGCGGCGGCGGCGCAGATATACGCCGAGGTGCTTCAGCATGATGCCACCAACATCGCGGCGCTCGCGGGCCTCGCAAAATGCTATGCCGTCTCCGGCGCAATGGAGCAGGCCAAGCAGACGCTCGCCATGGTGCCGGAGTCCAAGCGCAACGACCCCGCGGTGAAGGCCGTACAGACCGCGATCGATCTCGCCGAGCAGGCGCAATCGCTCGGACCGGTCGCCGAGCTGGAACAGAAAGTCGCCGCAAACCCGCTCGATCATCAGGCCCGATTCGACCTCGCGACCGCACTGAACGCGCAAGGCAATCGTGCGGCCGCTACCGAACAGCTGCTCGCGATCGTCAAGCGCGACCGCAAATGGAACGACGACGGCGCCCGCAAGCAGCTGGTGCAGTTCTTCGAAGCCTGGGGCGGCACGGATGATGCAACCGTCGAGGGACGCAAGCGCTTGTCGACGATCCTGTTTTCGTAGGCGCGGTTGACCAAGTCAGCGGGGACCGGGACCAGATGCCGATCAACATCGAATATCGCGGACCCGCCGACCTCCCGGAGATCATTCCGGTGTTTCCGCTGCCGGGCGCGCTGCTGCTGCCCCGCGGCCAGATGCCGCTCAACATCTTCGAGCCGCGCTACCTGTCGATGGTCGACGATTCCTTCCGCGACGGACATCGCCTGATCGGCATGATCCAGCCTGATGTCGCGCACTCGCCGAAGAATTCCGACAAGCCGACGCTGTTCCGCGTCGGCTGCGTCGGCCGCATCACCCAGCTCGCCGAATCCGGCGATGGCCGCTACATCCTCGAGCTCACCGGCGTCTCGCGCTTCAAGGTGGTCGAGGAGCTCGAGGTGCTTACCGCCTACCGGCAGTGCAAGGTGGATTTCTTCGCCTTCGTCGACGACTTCACCGCGCGCATGGGCGAGGACGAGGTCGACCGCGAGGCGCTGCTGGCCGTGCTGGCAGACTTTTTGAAGGCCAACAATCTCAAGGTCGACTGGGAAGGCGTCGAAAGCGCGCCCAACGAAGCGCTCGTCAACGCGCTGGCGATGATGTCGCCCTATGGCCCCGCGGAGAAGCAGGCCATGCTGGAGGCGCCCGACCTGAAGACCCGCGCCGAGATTCTGATCGCGGTGACGGAGATGGACCTCGCCAAGAAGCGCACCAGCGGCGATCCTCCGCTGCAATGAGGATGCGGGTGCTCACGCAGCGCAGACGGCTGCCTTGTCACCTCGCTTGGCACCTCGCCGCAACATTTTCGCAATGGCGGATGCGGGCATCGGCCGACCGAAGTAGTAGCCTTGCGTTTCGACGCACCCCTCTTCACGGAGGACGTCCAGTTGCTCCTTCGTTTCGACGCCTTCGGCGGTCGTCGTCTTGCCGAGGCTGACTGCGAAGCGAACGACTGCTCGCGCGAGATGGTGCGCGTCTGCCCTTGCGCTGGACAGTTCGCTGACGAAGCTGCGGTCGACCTTGATTTTGTCGAACGGGAATCTCTGCAGAAAGCTCAGCGATGAATAGCCGGTGCCGAAGTCGTCCAGGGCGATTCGCACGCCGAGCTCGCGCAATTGACCAAGTGCTGCGAATACGGCTTCGCTGTCATGCATGATCACCGTCTCGGTGACCTCGAGCTCGAGCCGGTGTGGCGCAATTTCCGAGCTCGCCAGTGCATCGACAATGACCGGAACAAGCTCCTTGCTCCTGAATTGAGCGGGAGACAGGTTGATCGCGATCTTGAGATGGGCAGGCCATTTGGCGGCTTCCGCACAGGCCGTCCTCAAGATCCATTCTCCCAGCGGCACGATCAAGCCGGCCTCCTCCGCGAGCGGTATGAATTCGCCGGGCAAGACCAGACCACGCCGCGGGTGGTGCCAGCGCAGCAAGGCTTCGAAGCCGCGGATCTCGCCGGTCGCGGTATTGACGAATGGCTGGTAGTGCAGCTCGAATTCGCGGCCAGCAAGCGCATCCCGCATGTCGCGCTCCAGGTTGCGTCGTGCATGCATGAGCTGGTCGAGTTCCGGCTCGAAGAAGCGGAATGCGCCACGTCCACCACTCTTGGCCGAGTAGAGGGCGAGATCCGCGCTCTTCATGAGCCCGTCGGAATCACTGCCATCGCGCGGCGCGATGGCAATGCCGATGCTGGTGCCCACCGTGACCCGGTGATCGCCGAGATCAAAGGGTTCGCAGAGCGCCTTTCTGATGTTCTCGGCGAGGGTGGCGGCCTCGACGGCCGGGTTGGTCACGTAGTCGATCACGGCGAACTCGTCGCCGCCTAGTCGAGCGATCAGCGCGGTTTCCGTGGTGCACTCGCGCAGACGCGCAGAAACGGCGCGCAGCAGGGAATCGCCTGCCGGATGTCCGAGCGTGTCGTTGACTTCCTTGAAGCGATCGAGATCGAGCATGAGCACGGCCAGATCGACGCCGCCGCTACGCGTAACCGCAATGGCGTGCTCCATCCGCTCCCTGAGCAGCACGCGATTTGGCAGATCGGTCAACGCATCGTGTTGCGCCATATGAGCGATCCTGGCCTCGGACCGGCGTTGTTCGGTGACATCAAGATGCGTGGCCACCCACCCGCCGCCGGCCATCGGCTGTCGCGTCACGCAGATCAACCGACCATCCGTGAACTCGTCGATTCTGCTCGAGACTGCATCGAACGGCAACGCGGCCAATTTCGACAGGAACTGCTCGGCTGCGCCCTCGCTGGTGTCGCTCTTGAGAATGCCGGTCACGACGCGATGCCTGATGATGTCGGCGTGCGGGGTCCCCGTTCGCAGCAGCTCTGGTGGCAGCCGATAGAGCAGGGCATATCGCTCGTTGCAGACCACAAGTCGCCTCTCCGCATCGAACATGCAGAGAGCCTCGACCATGTTGTTGATGGCCGTATCAAGCCTGAGCTTCTGGTCCTGCAGTTCGTTCTGCGAGCCTTCGAGCTGCTGCCGGGCAACCGAGAGCTGGTTGATGATCTCCTCGAACCTGGCGGTCCGGGTCGCCAGGCGACGATCGGCCAGCACGCCGACCAGGCTCATTCCCAGCACGGATAGCGCCACACCGGCGATAGCAAGCGCGAGGAGGGCCGGAGAAAGCGAAAGGCTATCCGTCGTCGCTCGCGTTGGATCTGGCGTGATCTGCACCGCCCCCATGGCCGTGAAATGATGCGATACGATCGCGAGTGTCAGCAGGATTGCCGCCGCAAGGGTGCCCCGGTAGCCCTGGTACATGAGCGCGACAGCCAGCGCGGCGCAGCCGAGACACATGCCTAAAATGATCGAGACGAACACGAGGTCCACCGACCAGACGACTCGACCCGGCACCTCAAGTGCCCACATCCCGAGATAGTGCATGCTGGCAATGCCGCCGCCGATGATGACGCCCCCTGCCATCGCGCGCCACCGGCCGGAGGTGCCGACTGCAACGCCGAAGCCGACCGAGGTCAGAAGCATTGCCGCAGCGAGAGAAAACGCGGTCGGCACGATGCCGTAGCCCGTTGGAACGCCCGGCTCGTAGGCGAGCATCGCGACGAAATGCGTTGCCCAGATGCCGTATCCGATGGCCGCGCCGGCAATCGTGATCCAGATCCACCGCGTTCTTGCGCGCGTCGCGATCGCACGATGAAAGATGCTGACCGCGACAATACTTGCAGCGAAGCAGACCAGACCAGCGAGTACAACGAGCCGCCAATCGTGCTCGACCGCAAGGCAGGAGAAAACGCGGAACATCCAGCAGCGCTCCATCGTCGATAGTTATCGATGGTGGATCGGCTAACCGCCATTCACGTTAATTTTGTGCCGTGCCTGATTGCATGCTTACCGGCATGTTAACGGTACTCGTACAACTCGATCTGACGAACAGCCTGAGGCCATGCCGCGACCGTGCCCGAGCCGGCTGCAGGACGCGTGCATCGATCGGCAACGATATTTTTAGGAATGGCCGCGGATGCGCTTGCGTCCGGTGATCATCGCGCGGACCAGGCTCTCGCGCTGGAGTAGCCCCATCAGCACCACGCCCACGACGTGGACCACGACCAGGACGATGACCGCATCCGATGAATAATGGTGGGTGTCTTCGACCCACCAGACGCCGAAGAAGGTGGTGGTGACCGACATCGCTCCCGTGATCGTCGAGACGGCGAGCGCAGCCAGCAGCGCCACCAGCATCAAGGTGCCGGCGGGATTAAGCCCGATGTAGCGGCCGGTGATGCCGCGGCGCAGATTCCAGAGATAGCTTGGCGCCGCCCGAAGCCTTACGCCGACCATCCGGAAGCGCGAATAGCGGCTTCCCAGGAAGCCCCAGACCAGGCGAAAGGCGAGAAGTCCGAGCACCGCATAGCCGACGATGCGGTGAGTTCGGTCATAGACGGTGGGCGTGAACCACGCGGCCAGAACGCTAGCCGCGAGTGCCCAGTGCCAGAGGCGCAGCGGGAGGTCCCAGACCGCGACCGTCCGCGAAGCGGTTCGATCCGCGGGGGTCCGGTCGGACCCCCCGCGCGCTTTTGGCATCGCTTCTTCGATCAAGCGAAGACCATCCTCAAGCCTTGTTTTGCGCGGATCAATTCGCGCGGTCTACTTGGCGATCGTGTGCTTCAGGCTGAGATCTTCGGGGCTGTAGAACAGCTCGTAAAGCTTGCCTTCCTTGACGCCGTAGACCTCATAGCAGGAGCCTTCGATCTTGGAGCGCCGCACCTCGTAGCCGAGTGCCTTGGCCTTGGCTTCGGCCTCGCTGGCCGGCTTCCACGACGCCTTGTCGAGCTTGGTGCAATCCTTGAAACCGTCGGCCATGGCGGCCGACCCCATGCCCATTCCAACCGTCAGTGCAATGGCAACAACACGAATGACCTTCACGAACGTCTCCTCCTCTGTCGTGCGCGCTACGCGAGCCGCGAAGCCGGACTGAAGGAAGCAAAGGTGATGGTGAAGTCAATCGGGTACGGGGCCAATTGGATTTAGAGTTCTTCTAACGACCGGCAAAAGATCAGTGCTGTCCGCAGGCAGCCCGCATTCGCAGTGGCGCTGCGGCCTTACGCCTCACGGCCGGGATGAACGGCCGACTTCGCCAATTGCGCTAGGCCGCACTTCGCATTCCCGGTGAGTGGCGCTGCAGCCAGTCCGCCCAGCGGAGACGACCGCGCACGCCCTGGCTGACGGCAAAGCCCATGCCGCTTTCGCCTCCGCCGGGACGCATCCATGCGTCGCTCGTCGACGCTCAGTAGCCGGCGACCGTCATCGCCACGACGGCGCTGAGCGCCATCCAGCCGAAATGCCGGCCTCGCGTGGCCCAGGCATTGGCGAAGGCGGCGAAGCCGAGCACGCAGGCGAGCGTGATGACGATCCAGTGCCGCGCCGACTCGGACGCCATCCAGGGAGTCGCGAGCAGCAACACGCCGCCGCCGATCCACGCCACGGTCGAAGTCTGCCAGACCAGGCGGATCAGGGTGCGGAGCCGTTCCGGCTCGATGCGGGCACGGGCGAAGACCTTGGTCTCGCCGAGGACGCCATGAATGAGGGCTACGGCGATGGTGGCGAGGCCGGCGCATTCCAGCAGGAGATCACGCATCATCATCTCTCCATACAGTTATGTATGGAGACGTAGGCGCTGGCCTGCGGCCTGTCAACACACTAGTGTATGGTTGGCCCCCGGGAACCCGACATGACCGAACAGCTCTCCGCCGACGACTGGATCAAGGAAGGTCTCAAGGCGCTCGCCAAAAGCGGCTTCACCGCGCTCAAGGCCGATCCGCTGGCAAAATCCATGGGCGTGTCGCGCGGCAGCTTCTATTGGCATTTCGCCGATCTCGGCGCGTTCCAGGCCACCGTGCTGAAGCGCTGGCGCGAGATCGCGGCCGAGCAGATCATCGCCGACGTCGAAGCCGCCGGCGACGACCCGCTCAAGGCGCTGCTACGGAGGTCGTTCGGTGCGCGGCTCGAGCTCGAACGCGCGGTGCGCAATTGGGCGGCCTTCGATGCGGCCGCGCAAGGGGCCGTGCGCGCGATCGACCGCCGCCGGCTCGACTATATCGAGGGGCTGCTGGAAAAACGCGGGCTCACCCCGGCAACCGCGCAGGCCCGGGCGCAGATCCTGTATTGGACATTCCTCGGCTTCGCCCTGTCAGGCGCGCCGGTGCCGGCAGCACGGCTGCAGTCCCTGCTCGACGAGGTCTTGACGATGGTATCCGCGTAGATTTTTTATCTTGACGCATTTTCTTTGCGCAACCGGTAACCTACTGCGCCGGAAAACGCTTTGGCAGCCGCGATGGGCGGGCGCGGATTTCTGTGCTAGAGGCAACCGATTGCCGGAGACTCCAATGAACGCGTCCACCGAACGTCCTGAAGCCAGCGTCGATCCCAAACTGCTGGAAATTCTCGTCTGCCCGCTGACCAAGGGCGCGCTGGAGTTTGATTCTGCAAAGCAGGAGCTGATCTCGCGCAGCGCCAAGCTGGCTTATCCAATCCGTGACGGCATCCCGATCATGCTGCCGGAAGAGGCGCGCAAGATCGATTGATGATGGGCGGGTAGCCCGTTGTTGCGCGATGACCGCGCGACACACTCGGTGTCGTCCTCGCGAACGCGGGGAACCATAACCACAGGGAGCGGTTGCGAGCGAAGTGACAACTCCGAGTCTTCGCCAAACCACTCCCTGTGGTTATGGGTCCCGGATCTGCGCTTCGCTTGTCCGGGACGACAGCGGAGATTAGCGCCAGCGCCCCTTACAACGCCTCGCCCTTCAGCAGCCGCGGCACCTCGCCCGTCAATCCCGCGGCCTGGCGGATGAAGAGGTTCTTCAGCGGCGGGGCGCGATCGACGAGGCCGAGGCCGATGTCGCGGACGGTGCGCAGCAGCGTCGACTGGTTGGAGAACAGGAAGTTCAGCGAGTTGGTGGCAACGCCCATCGCCATGGTGTCGAAACGGCGCCAGCGTTGGTAGCGCTCGAGCACGTCGGCGGCGCCGAGATCCATGCCGAGCCGCGCGGCATCGACCACGACCTCGGCCAGCGCCGCGACATCCTTCAGGCCCATGTTGAGGCCCTGGCCCGCAATGGGGTGGATGACATGGGCGGCATCGCCGACCAGCGCGAGGCGGGTGGCGATGAAGGAGCGCGCGACGAAATAGGACAGCGGAAAGGCGCGCGGCTTGTCGAGCGCCTTCACTTCGCCGAGATGCAGGCCAAAACGCTGCTCGAGCTCGGCGTGAAACTCTTCGTCGCTGAGAGCAATGATCCGCGCGGCCTCAGCTCGCCGCTCGGTCCATACCAGCGACGAGCGTTTTCCCGACAGCGGCAGGATCGCGAACGGGCCCGCCGGCAAAAAATGCTCTTCGGCGCGGCCCTCGTGATCGCGCTCATGGCCGACCGTGACGACGATGCCGGATTGGTCATACTCCCAGCCATGGGTGGCGATGCCGGCGCGCTCGCGCAGCTTTGACCTTGCGCCATCGGCGGCAACCAGCAGGCTGGCCGCGATGACGCTGCCGTCCCCGAGCGTCACGTCGATGCCCTCGGTGCGCGCATCGTAGGATGCGACCGTGGTGGCGCGCAGATCGATGCCCTCGGCCTCGGCACGCACCACCAGCGCATCGATCAGGCGGCGGTTCTCGACCATATGCGCGAAGGGCTCGCCCGGCGCGACATCGCCGGCAAAATTGAGGAAGACCGGACGGGTGGCATCCTCCAGCTTGGAATCGGTGACGACCATGTCGAGGATCGGCTGCGTTTCGCTCCTGACGTCGTCCCAGGCGCCGATCGCCTCGAACAGGCGGCGGCAGGCGGCCACAATGGCGGTGGCGCGGGGGTCGCGGCTTGGCCGGGTGGCGAGCGCGGGATCGGCGACGATGACGGGAATCTCGGGCCCGAGCCCCTGTCGCAGCGCCAGGGCTAGCGCAAGCCCTGCAAACGCGCCGCCACCAATGACAATGCTACCCTGTACCGACATACCCAAATTCCCGATCAAATCCTGGTCTTGCTAGCAGACTTGAGGTGGGCGAAACAGTGCGGTGAAACAAGGGCGGAACGGCCCCATTGTGTCATTCCGGAGCATCCGCCCCGGAACGACGGCGAGAAAGCTCACTCCATGTCCAAAAGCCTGATCGACCTCATTTCGATCCTCGATCTCGAGCAACTCGAGGTGAATCTGTTCCGCGGCAACAGCCCGAAGACCAGCTGGCAGCGGGTGTTCGGCGGCCAGGTGATCGGGCAGGCGATGGTCGCGGCCTGCCGCACGGTCGAGGGCCGGCTGCCGCATTCGCTGCACTGCTATTTCGTCCTGCCGGGCGATCCGCAGATCCCGATCATCTACCAGGTCGAACGCCTGCGCGACGGCAAGAGCTATTCGACCCGCCGCGTCACCGCGATCCAGCACGGCAACGCGATCTTCTCGATCATGGTGTCGTTCCACGCCGAAGAGGAGAGTGCGTTCGACCATCAGGACAAGATGCCCGACGTGCCGCCGCCGGAGAAGCTCACGGCGGAGGAGGTGGCGAAGCAGCCGATGTTCAAGGAGATGCCGGAGTTCATCCGCCGCTACTATGAATCCGATCGTCCGATCGAGTTGCGCCCGGTCGAGCTCGGTCGCTATTTCGGCCAGAAGATCGACGACGGCCGCATTCACGTCTGGATCAAGACCGCCGCGAAGCTGCCCGACGATCCAGCGCTACACATGTGCGCGCTCGCCTACGCCTCGGACTTCTCGCTGCTGGACGCGATCATGGCACGCTATGGCCGCACGCTGTTCGACAAGCGCATGATGCCCGCCAGCCTCGACCATGCGATGTGGTTTCATCGCCCGTTCCGCGCCGACGAGTGGCTGCTCTACGCACAGGATTCGCCGAGCGCGCGCGGCGGCCGCGGCCTGACCCGCGGCTCGATCTTCAAGCCGGACGGTACGCTGGTCGCCTCCGTCGCGCAGGAAGGCTCCGTGCGCGAACGCAAATCCTAAGCCGTTGCCCTCGCGCGCTCGACGAGCTCGAACTGCGCCATGGTCCACGTGAAGTACCAGCGCAGCAGCCACGGAATCGGAATGATCAGAAGGCAGCCGAAGCCGAATGCGAGGGTTCGCCACAATAGCTGAAGGCCCGTGCCGACGAATATCATCTCGCGCCGCGTTCCCGCGATGTTTCGGCAAATCCAGCGCATCCATGCGGCCATGACCCAGGCCCAGCCGATGATCGTGAACATGGCGAGGAACATCAGGAGCTGCCAGCCGATGAAGGCCCAGGGGCTCCCGTCGAACGTCATCGGAATCGGCTGACCGTTCGAGCTGAGATTGGCAATCACCCAGCGCATGACCATCCAGGACAGGAAGGCCTGGAGCGGAATCGTCGCAAGCTGAAAGAGGCCGTGGACGAGACCCACATAGCCCGCCAGCGCAAGCGCGACGAAGACGTACCAGATATCGCCGACCTGTCCGGTGAAGCCGATGTTCGGCCGCTGCGGAACGTGGACGCGCGGGAAGAGCCAGCGGTAGTAGCCGGTGGCGATCCAGGGAGCCGGCACCACGACGGCGTTGCCGACCACCAGCAGGATGCACCATCCCAGGAACGGCCACAGCGGCAGGTCCACCGACAGCCGGCCTCGCGCGTCGCCGCTCGAAGCCACCGCCGGTGATGCGCCGGGCACGAGACCGGGGACCGCGCCGGCCTTCTGCCAGCCGGTCATCCCCTCGGCCCAGACCAGCGTATCCGATCGCACGATTCCCCGCGCGATCAGATCGCGAAACTGCGCCTCCGGAAACGGACCCTTCTGCTGGCCTTCAGATGCGTGAACCAGATTCGATTGGACATCCTGGTTGCTCGCTACCGAAAGCCAGCAGCCGTTACATGCGCGACTGCGCGCCCCGCGGAGCGAGCTCGGTCTGCGACGCGAACCAGTTCATGATCCAGCGATACACCCACGGAATCGGGATGATCAGGCTGCACAGGATCGCAGCCACGATGCCGCGCCAGAGGATGTCGAGACCGCTGCCCTTGAACACGATCTCGCGCCGCGTGCCTTCGATGCTGCGGCAGAACCAGCGCATCTGGGCCGCGGCAACCCAGGCCCAACCGATGACGGTGATGATGGAGATCGCAAACAGCAGGTTCCAGCCGATATAGGCCCAGACCGAACCGGTAAAGCTGAGACCGAGCGGCTGCCCGTTGGAAGCAAGGTTTGCGATCATCCATTTGATCAGCAGCCAGTAGAGCACGATCTGGACGATGAACAGCAGATTGGAGAGCAGCTGGCTGCCGACGAAGCCGAGCGCGATCGCCAGAACGATGAAGCCGAAGAACCAGGGCACCAGCGTCATCGCGTTGCCGGTGAAGCTGAGATTGGGCCGTCCGGGAACCTTGATGCAGGGCACGATCCATTTCGTGTACCAGACGAACAGCCACGGCACCGGGATGACGAAGCACGAGCCGATCACGAGCACGAGCGTGCGCCAGGTGAACTCGAGAATGCTGAAATCGACCGACAGCGACCCTCCGCCTCCGCCGCCGGCATAGCCACCGGAGCCCATCATCGGCGGGCCGCCGGCCGGGATCATCGGGGGCGCACCACCGCCGCCGATCAGGCCGGGTATTTCGACAGCCTTCTGCCAGCCAGCCATGCCTTCGGACCACACCAGCGTGTCCGGACGCACGACGCCCTGGGCGACGAGATCGCGGAATTGCCCTTCCGGAAAGGGCCCCTGCTGCTTGCCCTCGGATGCGTAGAACCAACTCGCCATGAAGCGTCCCCCTCAAACATACGTTTGTACCGGCCGGGACGCTTGGGTTCACCGCATCCATGCCAAAAATGCATTGTGAAGGATGAACGGCTGCCCTGTACAGAGGCGGCCGTTCACATGGCCGCCCTTGGCCAAACGTTTTTCCGCTTCAGTCTGCAACTTTTTTATGCCATTTGCCCGGAAAGATGCCAGATTGACGCTGCGCCGGGGACATACGGCGCGGCGCATCCCGGGGAATAGGCCTGACCATGAAACTCGTCGTCGCGATCATCAAACCCTTCAAGCTCGATGAGGTCCGCCAGGCCCTGACGGCGATCGGCGTCCACGGCATGACCGTGACCGAGGTGAAGGGTTATGGCCGGCAGAAGGGCCACACCGAGATCTATCGCGGCGCCGAATATGTCGTGAACTTCCTCCCGAAGCTGCGCATCGAGATCGCGGTCGCCTCCGACGTCGCCGACAAGGCGGTCGCCGTGATCACCTCGACCGCGCGCACCGGGCAGATCGGCGACGGCAAGATCTTCGTCACGCCGATCGACCACGCGCTGCGCATCCGTACCGGCGAAACCGACAGCGACGCGCTCTAGATCTTTGTTTTGACGCGTTTTCCCGGCGCGAAGCGGTATCCGCTTCGCTCGAAAACGCCCTGATACATCTTCTTCGATCGCGCCGGGCAAAGACGCCACAGCGTGCGACGTAGTTCTATGCTGGGGGGAACGACATGGCGGGATATTTGCGCCGCGCAGCTGCCATGGCTGCGCCGATCGGACTTGTGTCGATCATGGCTTCGCCGGCGCGCGCCGCGGCCTCCGAGATCAACACCGCTGACACCGCCTGGATGATCGTCGCCACCGCGCTGGTGCTGATGATGACGATCCCGGGGCTCGCGCTGTTCTATTCCGGCATGGTGCGCAAGAAGAACGTGCTCGCCACCATGGCGCAAAGCCTCGCCGCGGTGACGATCATCTCCATTCTCTGGGTCGCGTTCGGCTATTCGCTGTGCTTCGTTGGCGACGGCCCGTGGATCGGCACGCTCGACCGCTGGTTTCTCGCCGGCATGACCATGGACAGCGTCAACCCGGCGGCGAAGTCCATTCCGGAATCGCTGTTCATGCTGTACCAGATGACGTTTGCCATCATCACGGTGGCGCTGGTCGCGGGCTCGGTCGCCGACCGGATGCGGTTCTCCGCCTATCTCCTGTTCTCCGTCGCCTGGTTCATCTTCGTCTACATTCCGCTGGCGCATTGGGTGTGGGGCGGCGGCTTCCTCAATAGCATGGGCGTCTTGGATTTCGCCGGCGGCCTCGTGGTGCATCTGTCGGCCGGCACCGCTGGCCTCGTCGCCGCCAAGGTGATGGGGCGCCGTCACGGCTACGGCTCCGAAAATCTCTCGCCGTTCGATCTTTCGCTCGCGGTGATGGGCACCGGCCTGTTGTGGGTCGGCTGGTTCGGCTTCAACGGCGGCTCGGCGGGCGCGGCCAATTCACGCGCGGTGATGGCGATCATCGCCACCCATCTTGCCGCCTGCGCCGGTGCGCTGACCTGGGGCGCGATCGAATGGTCGACACGGCGCAAGCCCTCCGTGCTCGGCATGATCTCCGGCGCGGTTGCCGGGCTCGGCACCATCACGCCGGCCTCCGGATTCGTGGCGCCCTGGCACGGCATCGTCATCGGCATCATTGCCGGTGCGATTTGCTATTGGGCCTGCACCTGGCTGAAGCACCGCTTCAACTATGACGATTCGCTCGACGTGTTCGGCGTCCACGGCATCGGCGGCCTGACCGGGACCCTGCTCGCCGGCGTGTTTGCAACCAGCGCCATCGGCGGCACCGCCGGCCTGCTGGAGGGTCACCCGCAGCAGTTCCTGATCCAGTTCTATGGCGTCGCCGTCACCTTCGTCTGGTCGGCTGGCGTGAGCTTCATCCTGCTCAAGCTGGTCGGCCTGTTCGTGCCCTTGCGCGTATCCCGTGAGCACGAGCTCGAGGGGCTCGATATTTCGCAGCACGGCGAAGCCCTGCAATAAGCGTCGGCGCTACGTAATTACCTCTGAGCTGCCCGACGCATGAGCAATATTGTGTCGGCAGCCTGTCATGCTCGCATTTTGAGCAGGCCTGACCACGTTTTGGGCGCGACGGAATAGCGCACTGCACAGCAATGCCCGTCCACCGCGAAAACACCCGTTTTCATAGTCCGTTAGGTACCGCGCCCGATCTGGCACGGCATTTGATTCTACGGGTCCAGGCTGTGCCCGCGTAGTGAACTTTCTCCCTCGTGGCGAACCAGTCGAGAACGCCCGGCCACGTCCGGACCGGGCCCAAGCGGGGATAGGACCCATGAAAATTGTTATGGCGATTATCAAGCCATTCAAGCTGGAAGAAGTCCGTGACGCCCTGACCGCCATCGGCGTTCACGGTCTCACGGTGACGGAAGTCAAGGGATATGGCCGCCAGAAGGGCCATACGGAAATCTATCGCGGCGCCGAATATGCCGTGAGCTTCCTGCCCAAGATCAAGATCGAGGTCGCTGTCGCCTCCGACCAGGTCGACAAGACCATCGACGCCATCACGTCCGCCGCGAAAACCGGACAGATCGGCGACGGCAAGATCTTCGTCATCAACCTCGACCACGCGGTGCGCATCCGCACCGGCGAGGCCGATGCCGCGGCCCTTTGATTTCGCGCTCAACCTTTATCCAATCAGGAGTGAATAATATGACGTTCAAGCGTCCCTATGGCGCGGGATTGGCGGCTCTCGCAGTCGGCCTGTTCGCTGCGACCGCAGCCTACGCCGAGCCAACGGTCAACAAGGGAGACAACGCCTGGATGCTGACATCGACAGTGCTGGTGCTGTTGATGACCATCCCCGGCCTCGCGCTGTTCTACGGCGGTCTCGTCCGCTCCAAGAACATGCTCTCCGTCCTGATGCAGGTGTTCTACACCGTCTGCGTCGTCACCGTGATCTGGGCCGTGTACGGCTACAGCCTCACCTTCACCGGCGGTTCCGACTTCATCGGCGGCTTCTCCAAGGCCTTCATGATGGGCGTCACCACCGATACGAAGGCCGCGACCTTCTCGGTCGACGCCAACATCTCGGAGCTCATCTATGTGTGCTTCCAGATGACCTTCGCGGCGATCACGCCCGCCCTCATCGTCGGCGCCTTCGCCGAGCGCATGAAGTTCTCGGCGATCGCCCTGTTCATCCCGCTCTGGGTCACGCTGATCTATTTCCCGATCGCGCACATGGTCTGGTACTGGCAGGGTCCGGACCTGATCCAGGATGCGGCCAAGGCGCTCGCTGCTGCCACTGATGCGGCCGCGAAGACCGCGGCGCAGGCCAAGCTCGACGAGCTCAACGCCGACGCCGGCTGGATCTTCAAGAAGGGCGCGATCGACTTCGCGGGCGGCACCGTGGTGCACATCAACGCCGGCATCGCAGGCCTCATCGGCGCTCTCCTGATCGGCAAGCGCGTCGGCTACGGCAAGGAGCTGATGGCCCCGCACTCGCTGACCATGTCGATGATCGGCGCCTCGCTGCTCTGGGTCGGCTGGTTCGGCTTCAACGCCGGCTCCAACCTGGAAGCCAACGGCGGCGCTGCGCTCGCCATGACCAACTCCTTCGTCGCCACCGCAGCCGCCGCGCTGTCGTGGATGTTCGCGGAGTGGATCATCAAGGGTCACCCGTCGGTGCTCGGCGTCATCTCCGGCGCGGTCGCGGGCCTCGTGGCGGTCACCCCTGCGGCCGGCTACTCCGGCGTCATGGGCGCGATCGTCCTCGGCCTCATCGTCGGCGTAGTCTGCCTGTTCTTCTGCACCGTCGTGAAGAACGCGCTCGGCTACGATGACAGCCTCGACGTGTTCGGCGTGCACTGCGTCGGCGGCATCGTCGGCGCCATCGGCACCGGCATTCTCGTCAACCCCGCCCTCGGTGGCGCTGGCGTCATGGACTACACCGCGATCCCGCCGAAGGTCGGCGACTACGACTTCGCGGCGCAGATGATCGCCCAGCTCTGGGGCGTTGGCACCACGCTGGTGTGGTCGGGCATCGGCTCGGCGATCCTCTACAAGGTCGTCGACGTGATCGTTGGCCTGCGGACCAACGTCGAGAGCGAGCGTGAAGGCCTCGACATCACCGAGCACACCGAGCGCGCCTACAACATGTAAGTCTCCTCCCGGGCGCGGTCTCCCCGGAGATCGCGCTCAGAACTACGGTTCGGGCACATACCCGGCAATGCCCTGACCGTTGAGGGGCTCCAGCGCAAGTTGGAGCCCCTTTCTTTTTGGGCGGGGTGCTTTGATTTCGCAGCGAAGAAAAGGATTGCCATTCCGCACCGGCGGCGCAGAAATATCGACCACAAGAAACAATAATCGGGGAGGTCGTCATGCGTTTGGAAGGCGGATGCTATTGCGGCGAAGTGCGCTACGTGGCCGAAGGTGATCCGATGATGCAGGCCCAGTGCCATTGCCGCGAGTGCCAGTACATCTCGGGCGGCGCGCCCAACACCTTCATCGCGATGCCGGTGGCCGGCTTCAGCTACATCCTGGGGCAGCCCAAGCAGTTCACGCGCAAGGATCTCGAACGCGCCGTCACGCGCGAATTCTGCGCCGAATGCGGCACGCATCTGGTGACCAGGGCTCCCGGGCTGCCAGCCGCGATCCTGAAGGTCGGCACGCTGGACGAGCCAAAGCAATTCCAGCCGCAGATGGCGATCTACACCTGCGACATGCAGGAGTCTCATGCGATCCCGGCGGGGATGGCAACGTTCGAGAAGCTTCCGGGGCATTGAGGCGCCCGACTTGCGAAGCTCGTCATGGCCGGGCTTGGCTCGGGCATCCACGTTCTTCGACGCGGCAGCAAACAGACCGTGGATGGCCGGGACAAGCCCGGCCACGCGCCCCCCGAGCGGCCTCGCATCCCGTTGTTATCCGGCCTCATTATTCCTGCTCTGGACGGAGGCGGCGGCCGATGGTTAATCGCGTCTTAACCTCGCCCTATCTATGGTGAACTGAACCGCTTCCCGCCGGTGCCTTCGCGCGACCGGCTGTTCCAAGAGTGCTGGCGCCCAGAATGGTCATGACCGCTTCATCCCGTGCGCCGCTGGAAGGTGGAAGCCTAGACACCGAACGCTCGCCCTTCGTCCGGCTCAACGAGCTGCTGGCGCCGCATCAACCCGGCAAGCCCTTGATTTCGCTCGCGGTCGGCGAGCCCCAGCATCCGGTGCCTGACTTCGTCGGCCCGGTGCTGGCCAAGCATATCGCCGATTTCGGCCGCTACCCGATGAACCAGGGCACCGAGCCGTTCCGCCAAGCCGCGAGCAGCTGGCTATCGTCGCGCTTCAAGCTGCCGCGGCCGCTCGACCCCAAGGGCGAGATTCTCGTCCTCAATGGCAGCCGCGAAGGGCTGTTCCTCGCCGCGATCGCGGCCGTCCGCTATGTCGGCCCGCGCCCCGGCAAACCGGCGATCCTGATGCCGAATCCGTTCTATCCGGTCTATGGCGCCGGCGCGGGTGCCGCAGCTTGCGAGCCGGTCTATCTGCCGACCACCGTCGAGAACGGCTTCCTGCCTGACCTCGACGCCATCGACGAGGCGACGCTGGCACGCACGGTGGCGTTCTATCTGGCCTCGCCCGCCAATCCGCAGGGCTCGGTCGCCTCGCGTGACTACTTCACGCGGCTGAAGAGCCTCGCCGATCGCTATGGCTTCATGATCCTCAGCGACGAGTGCTATTCGGAGATCTACACCCGCGAAGCACCGGGCAGTGCGCTCGAATGCGCCGGCCCCGATTTCACCCGCGTGGCTGCGTTCCAGTCGTTGTCGAAGCGCTCAAATCTTCCGGGCCTGCGCGTCGGCTTCGCCGCCGGCGACAAGAAGTTCATCGGCATGTTCCTGGAGCTGCGCAACATCGCCGCGCCGCAGGTGCCGGTGCCGCTCCAGCACGTCGCGACCTTTGCCTATGGCGACGAGGCGCATGTCGAGGAGAACCGCAGGCTCTACCGGATCAAGTTCGATCTCGCCGACCAGATCATCGGTAACCGCTACGGCTACCGACGGCCCGACGCCGGCTTTTGCGTCTGGCTCAACACGTCCGAGATCGGTGACGACGTGTCGGTGTGTCTGAAATTGTTCAAGGAAGCAGGCGTGCGCGTGGTGCCCGGCAGCTTTTTGGCGCGGCAGCAGCCCGACGGCTTCAATCCCGGCGCAGGCTACATTCGCCTGGCGCTGGTGCAGGATGGCGAGACCACGGCGCAGGCGTTGCACCGGCTGGTCGAGACTCTGGGTTAGGTGGGGCCCATGAGCATGTCGACAATCGAACGTGTCATTCCACTGGTCGGCCATCTGCCGCCCTCGATCCGCGAGGGGCTGGCTCGGCGCGTGCGCGAGCTCACCGGCTTCGGCCTGATCGCGTTGTCGGGCGTTGCCTCGGCAGCGCTGATGACCTGGTCGGTGCAGGACCCCAGCCTGAGCCACGCGACCTCAAGGCCGATCCGCAACATTCTCGGTTATGCCGGCGCGATCGGCGCCGACCTTGCGATGCAGATCCTCGGGCTCGGCGCCATCATGCTGGTTCTGACCGTCGCGGTCTGGGGCTGGCGCATGATGACCCACCGCGCATTCGACCGCGAGGCGCTGCGGCTCGGCTCCTGGATTCTCTGCACGGTGATCGCGGCAGGCTTCGTCAGCTGCTGGCCGCATGGCGGCGCATGGCCGCTGCCGACCGGCCTCGGCGGCGTGGTCGGCGATGCGCTCGTGCGCGCGCCCGCAGTGATTTTCGGGCCGGCCGGCACGATCTATCGCGTGGTGCTGGGCACGATCCTGTTTGCCGCGATGGCCGCGACCTTCCTGATCGCATGCGGTCTTGGCGCCCGCGAGCACGACGACGAGCTCTCGGAGATCGAGGACGACGACAAGCCGCTCGACGAGGACGAGGAGAACGATCGGGGCTCTGTGTCGCTGGGCTGGCTGTTCCATGCCCTGATGAGCACGAAGGCGCGGCTGATCTGGCTCTGTGGTGCCGCTTACCGCTCGCTGGTCTCGAGCGGCCCGAAGACCAAGGCCGTGGCGTTCAGCCGCCAAGAGCCGAATCTGGGCGGCGGCCGCGCCGCGCCCTCGATCTCGCCGCAGTCCGAGGACGAGGACGACGAGGATCAGCACGAGGAAGAGGAAGAAGACGAGGAGGAAGAGGAGGAGCCCGCCGCGCGCGCCCCGCGCAAGAAGGCTGCCCCGAAGGCTGCTGCCAAGAAATCCTCCGACAAGTTCGAGCTTCCGTCCGTCTCCGTGCTGGCCGCGCCAAAGGCCGGCGATCGCCAGCCGCTCAGCAAGGCCGAGCTGGAAGCCAATTCCCGTTCACTCGAAGGCGTGCTCCAGGACTTTGGCGTGCGCGGCGAAATCGTCAAAGCCAATCCGGGCCCCGTGGTCACGCTGTACGAGCTGGAGCCGGCGCCCGGCATCAAATCGTCGCGCGTGATCGGACTCGCCGACGACATCGCGCGGTCGATGAGTGCGCTGTCGGCGCGCGTCGCCGTGGTGCCCGGCCGCAACGCCATCGGCATCGAGCTGCCGAACGCGCATCGCGAAAAGGTCTATTTGCGCGAGCTGCTGATCGCCAAGGAAGCCACCGAAACGGTGGCGAAGCTGCCGCTCTGCCTCGGCAAGACCATCGGCGGCGATCCTGTGATCATCGACCTCGCGCGCACGCCGCACATGCTGATCGCCGGCACCACCGGCTCCGGCAAATCGGTCGCCATCAACACCATGATCCTCAGCCTGGTCTACCGGCTGCGCCCGGACCAGTGCCGCCTGATCATGGTCGATCCGAAGATGCTCGAACTCTCCGTCTATGACGGCATTCCCCATCTGCTCACGCCCGTCGTGACCGACCCGAAGAAGGCGGTGGTCGCGCTGAAATGGGCCGTGCGCGAGATGGAAGAGCGCTACAAGAACATGGCCAAGCTCGGTGTGCGCAACATCGACGGCTACAACACGCGCCTGCTCGAATTGAAGGCCAAGGGCGAAGAGCCGACGCGCACCGTGCATACCGGCTTCGACAAGGAAACCGGCAAGGCGATCTACGAGGAAGAGAAGCTCTCGCTCGACCCGCTGCCCTACATCGTCATCATCGTCGACGAAATGGCCGACCTGATGATGGTCGCCGGCAAGGACATCGAAGGCGCGGTGCAGCGCCTCGCGCAGATGGCGCGCGCCGCCGGCCTACACGTGATCCTCGCGACGCAGCGTCCGTCGGTCGACGTCATCACCGGCACCATCAAGGCGAACTTCCCGACCCGCATCGCTTTCCAGGTGACGTCCAAGATCGACAGCCGCACCATTTTGGGCGAGATGGGCGCCGAGCAGCTGCTCGGCCAGGGCGACATGCTCTACATGGCCGGTGGCGGCCGCATCAGCCGTGTGCACGGACCCTTCGCCTCCGACGAGGAAGTCGAGAAGGTGGTGCGTCACCTCAAGACGCAGGGCCAGCCGGAATATCTCGAGGCCGTCACGGCCGAAGAGCCCACCGAGGACGAGGACGGTGCGGTGTTCGACGCCACCGGCATGGGTGGCGATGGCGGCGGCGACCTCTTCCAGCAGGCCGTTGCGATCGTCAAACGCGACCGCAAGGCCTCGACCAGCTACATCCAGCGGCGCCTGCAGATCGGCTATAACCGCGCCGCATCCTTGATGGAGCGCATGGAACTGGAAGGCATCGTCGGACCCGCCAACCACGCCGGCAAGCGCGAGATTCTGGTCGAGGAAGAAGACAGCCATATGTGAGGCAGCCGCCTCCAGACATCATTTCACGCGAAATCGTTATCTGCTTTTGCCCGAAATCACGCTAAAAGACGCCCAGCCACATTAGGACGACGCGTTGATCAGACATCCGGACATTCGATTCGCTGCCACCATCGCTGCGCGAGGCGCGCGCGTGGCCGGCGTGCTTCTCGTCACCGCTGCGATGGTGACGGCGTCCTCGTTCGCGCAGAACGTTCCGGTGCCGAAACCCGCGCCGAAGGGCCGCGACGGCGGAGCGTCCCCCGGCGGGCCCGCAGTCACCGGAGCGACTCAGACGCCGCCGAATCCGGTGATCCCGGATCCGCGCCGCAACGTGCCGAGCAGCATCTTCCAGACCTTCGATGCCAACCAGAAGGCGCAGGCGGCCAAGGTCAGTGCCTATTTGTCGTCGCTGTCGACGCTGGTCGGGAATTTCGTCCAGGTCGGTCCCGACGGCAGCAAGACGCAAGGCGATTTCTACATCCAGAAACCTGGCAAGGTGCGCTTCGAATATGACGCGCCGAGCCCGATCGACATCGTCGCAGACGGATCCTCGCTGGTGGTGCGCGACCGCAAGCTCGCGACCCAGGACGTCTATCCGCTGTCGCAGACGCCGCTGCGTTTCCTGCTGTCGGATCGCATCGACCTGATGAAGGACACCAATGTCGTTGGCGTCTCAGCCGACGACGTCTTCGTCAGCGTCACCATCGAGGAGAAGCAGGCGCTGGTCGGCACCAGCCGCCTCCTGCTGATGTTCGGCGCCAAGGACGGCCAGTTGAAGCAGTGGACCGTCACCGATCCGCAGGGCTACGACACCACGATCGCGGTCTACAATCTGGACTCGAGCAAGAAGCTCGATCCCGGCATGTTCAAGATCGATTTCACCAATTACGGCCCGGCACCGGGTTGACGGTGCGTAGGGTGGGTTAGCCGCAGGCGTAACCCACCACCGCTGCCACCGCGCAGACCAAAGAGGTGGGTTACGCTGCGCTAACCCACCCTACGATTCCCCGCCTGTGGACAAGCATTTTCCCACGGCAATCCATGCTAAGACGCAGCCCTCATGCGTTTTTCCCTGACAACCTGGAACATCAATTCGGTGCGGCTGCGCATCGATCTGGTCGCGAAATTCCTCAAGAGCGCGCGGCCGGACGTGCTGTGCCTGCAGGAGACCAAGTGCATCGACGATGCCTTTCCGCTGAAGCGCTTCAGGCGGCTCGGCTACGAGCACGTCGCGCTGAACGGGCAGAAGGGCTATCACGGCGTCGCCATCGTCTCGAAGATTCCGTTCGAATCGACTGATATCCGCACCTTCTGCGACAAGCTGGATTCGCGTCACATCTCCGTATCGTTCGGCGAGAAGGCCAGTATCGCAAAGCCGCTGGTGGTGCATAATTTCTATGTCCCCGCCGGCGGCGACATTCCCGATCCCGCGCTGAACGAGAAGTTCGACCACAAGCTTCGCTTCCTCGACGAGATGAAGGCGTGCGAGCCGCTGCATCCGCGCGGCGAGGATCGCCACATCCTGGTCGGCGATCTCAACGTCGCCCCACACGAGAACGACGTGTGGTCGCACAAGCAGCTTCTGAAGGTGGTCTCGCACACGCCGATCGAAACCGAAAAGCTGCAGGCCGCGCTGGCCGCCGGCGAATGGGTCGACGTCGCACGCGAGCGGATTCCGATGTCGGAAAAAGTCTATACGTGGTGGAGCTACCGCTCCGCCGACTGGACCGTCGGCGACCGCGGCCGCCGGCTCGATCACATCTGGGTCTCGCGCGCGTTGAAGGATGCGGTCAGCGATTTCAGGATTCTGCGCGATGCGCGGAGCTGGGAGCGGCCGTCGGACCACGTGCCTGTCACGGTGACGCTGGAGGTGTAGCGTCTGTCATTCCAGGGCGACGAAGTCGCGCGCCCGGAATGACAGCAAGCTCACGACGTCAGCTTCGCACCCGCCATCAGGATATCGCTGGCAATCTGGCTGGAGCGCACCGCGAACTCGTCGCGCAGGCGAACCGCGGCGGCGGGGTCGCTTTCGAGCACGCGCTGAAACAGGCTGCGTGCGACGCGGATGACGGAGGAGTGCTCCAGCGCGATCGCGCTCGACGGCCGCTTCATCGGCACCACCAGCGCGAGCTCGCCGATCAACGCGCCGGGACCGGCGATCATCTCGGCGCCGGCGCCGTCATCGACCCGGAAGGCGCCGCGCTGGACCACGAAGCCGGCATCGGCGTCGTCGCCGAGATTGAACAGGGTATCGCCGCGGACGAAGTTACGCTGCTCGGAGCCGATCGCCAGCATGCGCAACGAGGCGTCTCCCAACAGGCGCAATGTCGGGACACGCTCGAGAAGCGCTACGTCGTCGTCAATTGACATTCAGATCCGAGGCTCAAAGGCATGCGATCTAAAACGATTCGCACGCCCTTCGAGCGTATCACGGCACCAGCTTGTAGCCACCGGCTTCCGTGACCAGGATTTCCGGGTTGGCGGCGTCCTTCTCGATCTTCTGGCGGAGGCGGTAGATGTGGGTTTCCAGCGTGTGGGTGGTGACGCCGGAATTATAACCCCAGACCTCCTGGAGCAGGGTCTCGCGCGAAACCGGCATCTGGCCGGCGCGGTAGAGGAAGCGGAGGATGGCGGTCTCCTTCTCCGTCAGCCGCACCTTGCGCGCATTGGCGGCGGTGAGCATCTTGGAGCCGGGCCGGAAGGAGTAGGGGCCGACCGAGAACACCGCGTCCTCGCTGGCCTCGTGCTGGCGCAGCTGGGCGCGGATGCGGGCCAGCAGGACGGCGAAACGAAAGGGCTTTGCCACATAGTCGTTGGCGCCGGATTCGAGCCCCAAAATCGTATCGGAATCGGTGTCGTGCCCGGTCAGCATGATGATCGGGGCCTTGAAGCCGCCCTTGCGCAACGAGCGGACCACCTCGCGGCCGTCGGTGTCGGGCAGGCCGACATCCATCAGCACGAGATCGGGGGCATTGGCCTTGGCGGCGCTCGCGCCCTTGGCGCCGGTATCGACGGCGGAGGCTTCGAATTCTTCGTGTAGCGATAATTGCTCCACCAACGTGTCGCGCAGATCGGTATCGTCATCCACGATCAGGATCTTGCGGGCATTGGCCATAGGGGGTCATCCTTTTGGGGTCCGGCTCGGCGCGCATCCATGCTGCACCCAGCCGTGAGGGGAAGTTTAGGGGTCGCCGTTATTATTGTTGTTCGTGTTGAAGTAGTGGGCTGTTACCGATTCACAAGCCGGAAGCACTCTAACTCAGAATAGCAGGCCGGTTTGATGAATGTCCTGTAATGAATTCGACATTGCACGTTCACATGAAAAATAAAGCAGCTTCAGTTGGTTACACCAAGAATCGAAGCGCCGGACCGCTCTCTGCGATCCGCGTTAAGCCTGCGGCCGGGAATCCGCGCCGAGGCTGGCTGACGGCGGGATCGCTGACCATACCGGTTGCGCTGGGGCGGGGCGGCATCCTGGCCAACAAGCGCGAGGGCGACGGCGGCACCCCCAGGGGCAGCTTCCGTCCCAAGCGCTTGTGGTGGCGGGGCGACCGGCACAGCCGTCCGCAGAGCTTCCTGCCGGCCCGGATCATCACCGGAGAGGACGCCTGGTGCGAGGATCCCAGGGATCGCCATTACAACCAGGGAATCCGGCTCGACGAGGGGCACGGCGGTGACCGGCTCAAGCGTGCCGACCATCTCTATGACTTCATCATCGAAATCGACCACAACACGCGACCGCGGGTCGCCGGCCGCGGCAGCGCGGTATTTTTGCACCTGGCCCGCGACAATTTCGGCCCGACCGCGGGCTGCGTCTCCATGACGAAATCTGCGATGCTGCAATTGCTGCGGCGATTGGGACCAAGAACAAGAATCATCATCGGGTGAGGACGTATGCTCGACAGGGATCAGATCGCAGCCGCCTCGCGCGTGCTCGTTCAACATTGGCGCGACGGCACCAAGCTTGACGCGCTGGAGCCGCGGTTGCGGCCACAGAGCCGCACGGAGGGCTACGCCATCCAGGCCGGGCTCGAAACATTGTCGCCCGGGACATTGTTCGGCTGGAAGATCGCGGCCACGAGCGTATCAGGACAGAAGCACATCAATGTCACGGGACCGCTCGCCGGTCGCATCATGAGCGACACCGTGATTGCCGATGGCGGGACTGCGTCGATGAAGGGCAACGAGATGCGCGTCGGCGAACCTGAATTCGCCTTCCGCATGGGACGCGATCTGGCGCCGCGTGCAACGCCCTACAGCGTCGATGAGGTGCTCGCCGCGGTCGACACCTTCCATCCTGCGATCGAGATTCCCGATTCGCGCTTTGCCGATTTCGCTGGAGCGGGCGAGGCGCAGCTGATCGCCGACAATGCCTGCGCGCATCTGTTCGTGCTGGGCGCGGCGACGACTGCGAACTGGCGTGCGATGGATCTCGTCGAGGAGCGGCCCCAGATCACGCTGCGCGGCGAGCGCTGTGTCGGCCACGGTAAGAACGTGCTCGGCGACCCCCGCGCCGCGCTCGCCTGGCTCGCCAATGAGCTGCGCGGGCTTGGACTGACCTTGCGGGCGGGGGAGGTGGTGACCACAGGCACGTGCCATCCGCCGCTGCCGATCGAGGCCGGCGATCATTTCGCGGCGGACTTTGGCGTGCTGGGGAAGGTGTCAGTGGGGTTTGTGTAAGTAGCCTCATGGTCGTCCCTGCGAACGCATGCGTTCGCAGGGACGACAACAACTACCTGTGCCCGAAGATCGCGCTGCCCACGCGTACATGTGTGGCACCCAGCATGATGGCATTGGCGAAATCCGCGCTCATGCCCATCGAGAGATTCGTCAAGCCGTTGCGCGCGGCGATCTTGGCGGTCAGCGCGAAATGCGCCGCCGGCGGCTCGTCGACCGGCGGGATGCACATCAATCCGGAGATCGTCAGCCCATAGGTGTCGCGGCAGCTGGCGAGGAAGGCGTCGGCCTCGCCGGGCGCGATGCCGGCCTTCTGCGGCTCCTCGCCGGTGTTGATCTGGACGAAGAGTTGCGGGTGCTTGTTCTGGGATTCGATTTCCTTGGCTAACGCCTGGCAAATGCTCGGACGGTCGACCGAATGGATCGCGTCGAACAGCGCGACCGCCTCTTTCGCCTTGTTGGATTGCAGCGGTCCGATCAGATGCAGCGCGATGCCCGAGTAAACAGACGTTAACGCAGGCCACTTGCCTTTGGCCTCCTGCACCCGATTCTCGCCGAATACGCGCTGTCCGGCGTCGATAACCGGGGTAATTGCATCTGCGGCGAAAGTCTTGGACACCGCGATCAGCGTCACGGAGGCGCGATCGCGTCGCGCATCCTTGCAGGCGCGGGCGATTTCGGCTTCGACCGCGGCGAGCGCGTTTGGTGAATGGCCGGTTACCGGCGCGGCGTTGGCTTCTGTCATGACGTCGCTTGGCTGTGATCCTGACCGAGGTAAGTCCAATTTTACCGAGTTCAAGAAAGAGTTTTTGAACCCTTCGCTTTACCTTGGCCAACGGGGTGGGTAGCGAAGATGGCAAGAATCAGTCTCAACCGCAAACGAGCGAAACTCAAGCAGGTTCTCGGAATCCGGGCGCGGCTTGCATTGCTCGCGGTGATTCTGGTGGCGCCCTTGATGCTCGAGCGCATCCGTTCGCTCGAAGACACCCGCACCCGGCAGATCGCGCAGGCCACGGTTGAATTCACCACCGTGGCGCGACATAGCGCCGATGCGCAGCGCGAGGTGATCTCGTCGGTCGAGACCATCCTGAAATCGGAGGCCTTTATTCGCGCCTCTGCCGGCGGCGTCAGCAAGAGCTGCGACGTGCTGCGCGCGAGCCTGCCGTCGAACCTGCCCTGGATCCGCACGCTTTTGATCGCGGGCGTAGACGGGCGCATCCAGTGCGCGACGAACAACATGTATGTCGGCCTCGACCTGAGCGACCGGCCCTACTTTCAGCAGGCCCAAACGAGCGGCCGCTTCGTGCTGAGCGATTTCATCCTGTCGCGGCCGATAGCGACGCCGACGGTGATGGCAGTTTATCCGGTGTCCGCCTTCAGCGGCGTCTCCGATGCCGTCGTCCTTGCCACGGTCAATCTCGACTGGATGTCGAAGGTCATGAGCAATCTTGGCGGCCGCGCCGGCATCACCGCCGTGCTGGTGGACAGCGCAGGCACCGTGCTGGCCGCTCCGGCCGATCAGCACAGCGCAGTCGGCCGTCCGCTCGACAACATGCCGCTAATGTCGGCCATCGCCGACAGGGCCCTTCGTTCCGACCAGGATGAAGGCTCACTGTCTTTCCTCGCCGCCGACGGCTCGCGCCGCGCGGTCAGCTACATCCGGATCTCCGGCACCAACGCCCGCCTGATCGCCAGCATCGACGAGGACAAGGTGTCCGCGGCGGTCAACCGCGACATCCGCACCGCCTATCTCCAGCTCGCTTTCGTCGTCGTGTTCGTCCTGCTCGGCGCGCTGATCGCCGCCGAAAAGCTCGTCATCAAGCCGATCGAGATGCTCGTCGACATGGCCAAGCGTCTCGGCGAGGGCGATCTGTCGGCCCGCGCGGCGCGCAATCGCCTGCCGGCCGAGTTCGTGCCGCTCGCCCGCGCGTTCAACGCGATGGCGGCGCAGCTGAGCCAGCGCGAGCGCGAGCTGATCGCGAGCAACGACCGGCTGACGGTGATGGCCTCGATCGACATGCTGTCGGGGCTCGCCAACCGTCGCGGCTTCCAGAGCCGGCTCGACTTCGAGTGGATGCGCGCGCAGCAATATGGCAGCGACCTCGCGCTGCTGATGATCGACGTCGACCATTTCAAGCTGTTCAACGACACCTATGGCCATCTCGAGGGCGATTCCTGCCTGACCAGGCTCGGCGAGTCGCTGTCCGGCATCGCCGCCGACACGATGGGCTTTGCGGCGCGCTATGGCGGCGAGGAATTCTGCCTGCTGCTGCCGAACACCGATGTGAACCGCGCCGTGGAAATCGGCGAGCTGGCCCGCGCGGCCGTGCTGAAGCTGTGCCTGCCGCACATCACCTCAGCCCACATGATCGTCACCGTCTCGATCGGCGTTGCCGCGACGAAGCCGAACGAGGCCTTGCGTCCCGGCGACCTGATCGAAGCCGCCGACGCCGCGCTCTACGCCGCAAAACACCGCGGCCGCAACAATGTCGTCGAGCACGGCGTGCAGGCGATCGAGACCGGCGCCACCGAAATGATGATGGCGGGCTGATCGTCAGCCAAGACCAACGTCGTCGTCTCCACCCCTCAACAGGCTATCCCGCAGCCCCGGCGCGATCGAGCTCGGTCTCCGTCACCACGCGATTGCGGCCGCTGCTCTTGGCGAGATAGAGTGCGCGATCGCAGCGCTCGACGAGATCGGTGATCGCTTCGCCGGCCCGGTACTGCGCCACGCCGATCGACACGCTGATGCTGGGCAGAACCTCGCCGGTGGAGCGGCGGGTGATCGTGCACTCGGCGAGCGCGTGCCTGATCCGCTCGGCGATCTCGGCACAGGTGGCGAGATCGGCATCCGGCAGCACCGCGATCAGCTCCTCGCCGCCATAGCGGGCCGGCAGGTCCTGCTCGCGAACCTTTTCGCGCAGCACCTTCGCCATCAGGCGCAGCACCTGGTCGCCGACGCCGTGGCCGAAATTGTCGTTGAAAGTCTTGAAGTGGTCGATGTCGAGCATCAGCACGCTGAGCGGCTCGCCCCACGCGGCAGTCGCCTGCGCTTTGCGCAGGAATTCGTCGAGCGCCCGCCGGTTTGCGAGGCCGGTCAGCGTGTCGGTCCGGGCGCGCTCCTCGGACCTCGATAGCGAATCGCGGATCACGTCGAGCTCGCGGGTCTTTTCCGCAAAGCCGGCTTCCAGCCGTGTCGCCCGTGTGGCGGCCCGCGCCAGCTCGTTCATGAGCTGGGCAACCAGCGCCTTCGGATCGACGCCGGCCTTGCCCTGGTCCGCCACCTCGCTGATGACCTGCATCTGCGAATGATTGTCGGCGATCGCGGTCGCCAGAAACTCCTTCGCGGCCCCCATGAGCGCCTGCAGCCGCTCGGACGTGTCGACCACGGCGGCACTCACCTGGGGCGCGACATAGGTCTTGAACAGGTCCTGATTGGTTCGGGCGTCGAAAGGACGATTGTGGTCGATCAGAAGATCGATCGCGTTGCGCAGATCCTCATGGCCGTCCCCGAAATACAGGAACCAGACGGCAAAATTGGCCGGGGTCGGCGCAATCCGCTGTTCGGCCATGCTCCGCATCGCCCGTCCGGCAATGGACGCGGCATAGTCGTAATCGGGCTCGTCGAAGCTGGAATCCATCGCACTCATGCGGTCTCGTCGGGCCGCAAATTGGCATTGACCCCTTAATCACACCCCAACGCCGACCTTCGTAGTTATGCGGAGGCCCCGACAAAGTTCCAAACTGCGGCAACCCATTGACCCCCTAAGGACTTCTATGGCCTAGTCCGCCGTCTTGAGACGGCCGAACCCACGAAAACCCCAACGATTCCATGACCTCCGAACGCTATAACGCCCGCGACGCCGAACCGCGCTGGCAACGCCTCTGGGACGAACAGGCGATCTTCGTCTCCAAGAACGACGATTCGCGGCCGAAATACTATGTGCTCGAGATGTTCCCCTACCCGTCCGGGCGCATCCATATCGGCCATGTTCGGAATTATACGCTCGGCGACGTGCTGGCCCGCTTCATGCGCGCCAAGGGGTTCAACGTGCTGCATCCGATGGGCTGGGACGCTTTCGGCCTGCCGGCCGAGAATGCCGCGATTGAGCGCAAGGTCGCGCCGAAAGCCTGGACCTACGACAACATCGCCGCGATGAAAAAGCAGCTCCGCTCGATCGGGCTGTCGCTGGACTGGTCACGCGAATTCGCGACCTGCGACCCCAGCTACTACAAGCATCAGCAGAAGATGTTCCTGGACATGCTCGGCGCCGGCCTCGCCGAGCGTGAGAAGCGCAAGCTCAACTGGGATCCGGTCGACATGACCGTGCTCGCCAACGAGCAGGTGATCGACGGCCGCGGCTGGCGTTCCGGCGCCGTTGTCGAACAACGGGAAATGAGCCAGTGGGTCTTCAAGATCACGAAGTACTCGCAAGAGCTGCTGTCCGCGCTCGATGGGCTCGATCGCTGGCCCGACAAGGTCCGGCTGATGCAGCGCAACTGGATCGGCCGCTCGGAAGGGCTGCTGGTTCGCTTCGCGCTGGATCAGGCGACGACGCCCGCCGGCGAGAGCGAGCTGAAGATCTTCACGACGCGCCCGGACACGCTGTTCGGCGCAAAGTTCATGGCGATCTCGGCAGATCATCCGCTGGCGCAGGCGGCCGCCGCGAAGAACCCCGAGCTTGCGGAGTTCATTGCCGACATCAAGAAGATCGGCACCGCGCAATCGATCATCGACACCGCGGAGAAGCAGGGCTTTGACACCGGCATCCGCGCGGTGCACCCGTTCGATCCGAATTGGAAGCTGCCGGTCTATGTCGCCAATTTCGTGCTGATGGAATACGGCACCGGCGCGATCTTCGGCTGCCCGGCGCATGACCAGCGCGACCTCGACTTCGTCAACAAGTACAATCTCGGCAACACGCCGGTGGTGTGCCCCGAGGGCCAGGATCCGAAGTCGTTCGTCATCACCGACACCGCCTATGACGGTGACGGCCGCATGATCAATTCGCGCTTCCTCGACGGCATGACCATCGAGCAGGCCAAGGACGAGGTCGCAAAACGTCTGGAAAGCGAGCAGCGCGGCAACGCGCCGGTCGGCGAGCGCCAGGTGAATTTCCGCCTGCGCGACTGGGGCATTTCGCGCCAGCGCTATTGGGGCTGCCCGATTCCCGTCATCCACTGCCCGAAATGCGATGTGGTGCCGGTCCCGGATGCCGATTTGCCGGTGACGCTGCCTGACGATGCGACCTTCGACAAGCCGGGCAACGCGCTCGACCATCACCCGACCTGGAAGCATGTCACCTGCCCCAAATGCGGGGGCAAGGCTCAACGCGAAACCGACACCATGGACACCTTCGTGGATTCGTCCTGGTACTTTGCGCGCTTCACTGATCCCTGGAACGACAACGCTCCGACGACGCCTGCCGTCGCCAACCGGATGCTGCCGGTCGACCAATATATCGGCGGCGTCGAGCACGCGATCCTGCATCTGCTCTACAGCCGCTTCTTCACCCGCGCGATGAAGGCGACCGGGCACATCGCGCTGGACGAGCCGTTCGCCGGCATGTTCACGCAAGGCATGGTGGTGCACGAGACCTACCAGAAGGCCGACGGCACCTATGTGCAGCCGGCCGAGGTCAAGGTCGAGGTCGGCGGCAACGGCCGGCGCGCGACGCTGCTGACGTCGGGCGAAGACATCCAGATCGGCCCGATCGAGAAGATGTCGAAATCGAAGAAGAACACGGTCGATCCCGACGACATCATCGAGACCTACGGCGCCGATGTCGCCCGCTGGTTCATGCTGTCGGATTCACCGCCCGACCGCGACGTGATCTGGAGCGACGAGCGCGTCCAGGGTGCCTCGCGCTTCGTGCAGCGGCTGTGGCGGCTGGTGAACGATTCCATCGAACTCGGCAAAGCCGCGCCGGCGGCCCGGCCGGCCAGCTTCGGCCCGGACGCGACCGCCTTGCGCAAGGCCGCCCATGGTGCGCTCGACAAGGTCACCACCGGAATCGAACGGCTGCACTTCAACGTCTGCCTGGCCCATATCCGCGAATTCGCCAATACCTTCTCGGAGATCTTGCAGCGACCCGGCCAGCCCGCCCCTGATTTGGCCTGGGCGATCCGCGAAGCCGGTCAGATCCTGGTCCAGCTGTTCTCCCCGATGATGCCGCACCTTGCCGAAGAGTGCTGGCAGGCTCTGGGCCAGAGCGGGCTGGTTTCCGAGGCCCATTGGCCGCAAATCGAACGCGATTTGCTGGTTGAAGACAGCGTGACCCTCGTGGTCCAGGTCAACGGCAAGAAGCGGGGTGACGTCACAGTTGCAACAGCGGCCCAGAATCCGGAAATCGAGGCTGCCGTTTTGGCTCTCGATGCGGTAAAACTGGCCCTGGACGGCAAGCCCGTCCGCAAGGTGATCATCGTCCCCAAGAGGATCGTAAATGTTGTCGGCTAGGATCCGCATCGCAGCCCGCTTGCTGGCGGTCGCCGCATTGGCGGCGCTGACGGCTGGTTGCTTCCAGCCGATGTATGCCGAGCGTGGCGACGGCACCCCCGGCTTGCGCGAGAAACTGATGGGGGTCGAGCTCCCGCCGATCGCCAAGCCCAATGCCTCCCGCGAGGCCCGTGTCGGTGTCGAAGTCCGCAATGCTCTCGCCTTCAAGCTCTACGGCACCGCGACGGGAATGCCGCCGACCCATCGGCTGGACATCCGCTTCACCTCCAGCCGTTCTTCGCTGATCGTCAGCGCCACGACGGGATTGCCGACCAGCGAAAACCTCGGCATCGACGCCCAGTACAATCTGATCGAGGTCGCGACCGGTAAGTCGGTGATGACCGGCACCACGTTCTCGCGCGTGTCCTATGACATGCCAGGGTCCTATCAGCGCTTCTCTCGCACCCGCGCCGTGCGCGACGCGGAGGATCGTGCCGCCAACGAGATCGCTGAGAACATCACCACCCGCCTCGCCTCGTTCTTCACCGCAGGCACCTGATTATTCCCGTCATTCGGGGCTCGCGAAGCGAGAACTACGGTGCGCAATTGCGCACCTGAGAATCTCGATTCCCAACCTCTGGGTTCCGGGTTCGCGCTCCGCGCGCCCCGGAATGACAAGGTAACAGGCAACATGGTCGCGCTGCGTGGAAAAGAGATCGACGCCTTCCTCGCCCGCCCCGATGCGGGCCGCCCGATCATCCTGCTCTACGGTCCCGATGCCGGCCTGGTGCGCGAGCGCGCCGATGCGCTGATCGCCTCTGCCGTCGATGATCCCAACGATCCGTTCTCGCTGGTCAGGCTCGACGGTGACGAGCTCTCCGCCGAGCCCTCGCGCCTCGTCGACGAGGCCATGACGGTGCCGCTGTTCGGCGGTCGCCGCGCCATCCGCATTCGCGCCGGCTCGCGCAGCTTTGCCAGCGGCATCGATACGCTGGCGGAGATGTCGGTGAAAGATTGCCGCGTCGTAATCGAGGCCGGCGAGCTGCGCCCGGAATCGCCGCTGCGAAAAGCCTGCGAGAAGGCCAAGGCCGCGGTAGCGATCGGCTGCTATCCCGACACCGAGCGCGACCTTGCCAAGCTGATGGATGACGAATTGCGCATCGCAAATTTGCGCATCGCGCAGGACGCCCGCGCGGCGCTGATGTCGTTCCTCGGCGGCGACCGCCAGGCCTCGCGCAACGAGCTGCGCAAGCTGACGCTCTACGCCCACGGCAAAGGCGAGGTCACGCTGGACGACGTGATGGCCGTGGTCGCTGATGCGTCCGAGCTCAAGCTCGACCCGATCGTCGACGGGGCCTTTGCCGGACGGCCCGACATCGTCGAGACCGAATTCGCAAAGGCCATGATCGCCGGCACCTATCCCGGCGTGATCATCTCCGCCGCGCAGCGTCAGGCTGCGTGGCTGCACAAATCGGCGCTCGCAATCGCCGACGGCCAGCCTGCCTCCGCCGTGCTCGACGGCGGCTATCCGCGCCTGCATTTTTCACGTAAGCCCGCGGTCGAAACGGCGCTGCGAAATTTCAGCGTGGCGCGGCTCGCCGCCATCATCGAGCAGCTCGCGACCGCGGCGCTCGACACCCGCAAGCAATCCACGCTAGCCGCCGCCATCGCTCAGCGGACATTGATGGCGATCGCCGCGAACGCGAAGCGGCGGGGCTGAGCCACGCTGTCATCCCCGCGAACGCGGGGATCCATAACCACAGGAAGTCGTTTGGCGAAGACTTGCGGTCCGGTACTGCGCGCCCGGTCCGATCGATAAATCACGCGGTATGGGTCCCCGCGAAAGCGCTAGGGCATGCACATATCTGGTGCGGCGGATTGACTCGGGTTCGTCCTGGGGGTTCCAGAATCGGAGATCTATGTGATTCCTATTGCGGCACTCCATGGTTTGGACGGGGGTGCTGCGATGTTGTCACGGATTGACTGGACGCTGGGCCGGTTCGGGGATCGTCGTCTCGATAAGGGGGCGGCGCTCGCTGAACGCATGGTTGCGGGCAAAACTGTCTGCCTTCGGCAGCTCTCCAGGGGGAACCGCGCGCTGGAAGTGCGGTTCAACCGCTTTCTTGGCCATGACAAGGTGACGGTGGATCGGATCATCGAAAGCTGGAGCAATAGCACGGGCCCTGCCGTGGAAGGCCGCCACGTGCTGGCCATCCAGGACACCAGCGAGATCCACTTCAACACCACGCCGCAACGCCGGCGCGGGCTCGGAGAAATCGGCAAAGGCAATAACCACGGCGTGCTGCTGCACCCGCTGCTGGCTGTGGACGCCGACGACGGCAGCTGTCTTGGGCTTTTGAGCGGGCAGATATGGACGCGCGCAGGTCGCCGCACGACCTCGCATGATGATCGGGAATTATCGGACAAGGAATCGCAACGCTGGATATCGACTGCCGTGGCGGCAAGGCCGCTGCTCACCAAGGCCGCGGCGGTGACGGTGCTGGGTGACCGCGAGAGCGATATTTTTGCCCTTTATGCCAGCTCGGCCAAGCAACACTTCCACGTCATCGCGCGCAGCATGCATGATCGCAAGCTTGCCGACCGCAGCAGCCTGTATGAGGCCAGCGATGCCATGGCCGCGGTGGACCAGCGTATGATCCAACTGCCTGCGCGCGCCGCGCGGCCGGCTCGCCTGGCCCACCTCGAACTTCGCTTTGGCGCAATCGAGCTCGCCCGCCCGCAGAATAAGTTCTTGCACCATCTGCCGAAAAGCTTGCCGCTGGCGGTGGTCGATGTGCGCGAGATTAACGCCGAAACCGGCATAGAGCCGCTGCACTGGCGGCTTCTCACCTCTCACGAGGTCACCAGCATCGAGGACGCCTGGCGCATCGTCCAATGGTACAAGCAGCGCTGGATCATCGAGCAGTTCTTCCGCATCCTGAAGACACAAGGCCTCAAGCTCGAAGACAGTCAGATCGGATCCGCCGATCGGCTTCTCAAGCTGGTTGCGATCGCCGCCAAGGCGGCCGTCATCACCATCCAGCTTCTGCAGGCCCGCAATGGTGGTCGCCAGCCCATTCTCGCGGCCTTCGACAACGGCCAAATTGGCGCGCTCACAGCCCTCAACCGGCAACTCGAAGCCGCGAGCAAGCGACTAAAGAACCCACATCCGCCCGATAGTCTCGCTTGGGCCGCCTGGATCATCGGCCGTCTCGGCGGGTGGGATGGCTACCCATCGTCCAAGCCGCCGGGCCCGATCACCTTCAAAAACGGCCTCGAATACTTCAACGCCGTCGCAGCAGGATGGAGCCTCAGAGATATGTGCATGCCCTAGCGCGTTCGCGGGGACGACAGCGAGGGCTTGGCCTACAGCACGCCCTTCGCCAGCCGCTTCATCACTTCGTCGAGCTGATCGAGGTTGCTGTAGCTGATCTGGACCGAGCCGCCGGGATCGCGGTGATTGACGGTGACCTTGAGGCCGAGCGCGTCGCTGACGCGCTTTTCGAGATCGATCGTGTCGGGGTCTTTTTCCTTGCCGCCGGTGGCGCGCGCCTTTTGCGGCTTGCGCTCCGGTACGCCCTCTTCATGCGCGAGCGCTTCGGCCTGGCGAACGTTGAGGCCCTCCTCGACGATGCGCTTGGCGGCCGCGAGCGGATCGGGCACCCCGATCAGCGCGCGGGCGTGGCCTGCGGTCAACTCGCCGGTTGCGATGAAGGCCTGCACCTCGGCCGGCAGCTTCGTCAGCCGCATCATGTTGGCGACGTGGCTGCGGCTCTTGCCGACGACCTTTGCGATGTCGTCCTGGCTGCGTTTGAACTCGTTGGCGAGCGCATGATAGCCCTGCGCCTCTTCCATCGGGTTGAGGTCCTCGCGCTGCACGTTCTCGACGATCGCGAACTCCAGCGCGTCGCTGTCGCTGATGTCGACCGGGACGATCGGCACTTCGTGCAGGCCGGCCATCTGCGAGGCGCGCCAGCGCCGTTCGCCGGCGATGATCTCAAAGCGGTCCTGTGCGCCCTTCACCGGACGCACCACGATCGGCTGGATCACGCCGTGCTGCCTGATCGACTCGCTGAGCTCCTTCAGCTCGGTGTCCGAAAAGGTGCGGCGCGGATTGCGCGGATTGGCCTTGATGAACTCGATCGGCACCTTGCGCTGCGCGCGCGGCCGATCGACATGCTGAGCCTCGCCGCCGACGTCACCGATCAGACTTGCAAGACCCCGGCCCAATCGCGAACGCGCTTCGTCGGCCATCGCCAGCTCCCTTGGATTCACGGTGCAGCACTCCAGAACTGAATTTCGAATCGTAGAATCTTGGGGTGGGCAAAGCGAAGCGTGCCCACCGATCGTGTGTGGAAGTTGGTGGGCACGGCGAAGACGCCTTTGCCCACCCTACGGCCTCGTCAATGCGTGACGCGCAGCTCGCGCTCGCGCTGGATCACTTCGGTGGCGAGCCGCAAATAGGCTTCGCTGCCGACGCATTTGAGATCGTAGACCAGCACCGGCTTGCCGTAGGACGGCGCTTCCGAGATGCGCACGTTGCGCGGGATCATGGTCTTGTAGACCTTCTCGCCCATGAACTGCCGGACGTCGGCGACGACCTGGTTGGAGAGGTTGTTGCGCGAGTCGAACATGGTCAGCACGATGCCGTGGATCGACAGGTTCGGATTGAGCGTCGAGCGCACCTGCTCCACGGTCTGCAGCAATTGCGACAGACCTTCGAGCGCGAAGAACTCGCACTGCAGCGGCACCAGGATCGCGTCCGACGCCGCCATCGCGTTCACCGTGAGCAGGTTGAGCGAGGGCGGGCAGTCGATCAGCACATAGGTGTAGTCGGCATCCGGCGAGACGTTGTTGTTGAGCGCACCGATGGCGTCGCGCAGCTTGAAGGCGCGGCCAGGCGTGGTGCCGAGCTCGAGCTCGAGGCCGGAGAGATCCATGGTCGAGGGCGCGATGTGCAGCCGCGGCACCGCGGTCGAGACCACGGCCTCGCGCAGCGGGGCTTCACCAATCAGCACGTCATAGGTCGAGCATGAGCGGTTGCGGCGATCGATGCCGAGGCCGGTCGAGGCGTTGCCCTGCGGATCGAGATCGACGATCAACACACGCTCGCCGATCGCGGCGAGTGCGGTGCCAAGATTGATCGCTGTGGTTGTTTTCCCCACACCGCCCTTCTGATTCGCCAGCGCCAGGATGCGCGGATGGCCATGCGGCACCTCGCTGGTCGGTTCTTGGGTCGGTTCTTGGGTCTGCTCTTGCTGCGGCTCGTCAATCACGGTCATCGAAATTTCCCCACTCAACCCCTGAGCGCCTCAGCTGCGCCGTTCGGCGGCATCGAGCTCCACGATCCAGCCGTCACCCGTGCGGCTTTGGTGGAGTCGAGGCTCGATATTCCAATATTTAGCGGCTTCGGTCAATTCAGCCTCTACATCTTGACCCTTGAGAAATAACGCCTTTGCGCCTTGGCGCATCAGCGGCTCCGCAAAGCCGATGAGTTGATGTAGCGGAGCCAGCGCACGGGCGGTGACGCAATCGACGGGGCCGGTGATTCTATCCACATTATCCCCGATCTCAGCGAGATGTACGACTCCCGGAGATGTGGTGACGCGAACCGCTTCGCGCAGGAACGCCGCCTTCTTGGCGATTCGCTCGACGAGATGAACGCTCGCACCCGGCGTCCCGGCCATGGCGCAGGCCAGGACAATGCCGGGAAAGCCGCCGCCGCTGCCGAGATCGGCCCAGCGCTTCGCGGCGGGCGCGAGATCGACGAGCTGGAGCGAATCGGCGATGTGCCGGGTCCAGAGCTGCGGCAGGGTCGAGGGCGCGACCAGATTGGTCTTGGCCTGCCACTCCCGCAGCAGCGCGATGTAGCGATCGAGCCGGGCTTCCGTTTCATGTGAAACGGGCGCGAGCTCGAGCGCCTCACGCTTGTCGGCAGCGATGACGGAATCGAGCGCCTGATCGTTGGCACTGGCTTTGTCGATCTTCGGCTTGGTCGGTCCCGGGTCAGATCGACGATGCGCGCCCTCACCTGTCCCTGGTCGTCGCGTTAGCGGTCTGTCCCCGCCCGGTCCGCGCTGTTTCACGTGAAACGCCTATGCGATTGCCCTGGTGGATTTGCGTGCCTCACGCCGGAGATAGGCCGCGAGAATGCCGAGCGCTGCCGGCGTCATGCCGTCGATCCGGCCAGCCTGCCCGACGGTGAACGGCCGTGCCTTCTCCAGCTTGGCACGCACCTCGTTGGAGAGCCCGGGCACCTGCTGGTAATCGACCTCAGACAGCACCAGCCCCTCGTCGCGCCGGAAGGCCTCGACGTCGGCGCTCTGGCGATCGAGGTAGACATCGTACTTGGCGTCGATCTCGAGATGTGTGGCGATGACGGGATCGATGGCGGACAGCTCCGGCCAGATCGCGCGGACCTGGCTCCAGCCGATATCCGGATAGGCCATCAGGGAGAACGCCGACCGGCGCTGGCCGTCCCGGTTCAGGGACAGCCCGTGCTTGATCGCTTCGTTCGGGGTGATCGCCAGCGACTTCGACAGCGCCCTGGCCGCGTTCAGGGCGTCCATCTTGGCACGATGATGCTGGGTCCGGGCACTGCCGACGCACCCCAAAGCGATCCCCTTCTCGGTCAAACGCTGATCGGCATTGTCCGCCCGCAAGGTCAGGCGATACTCGGCCCTGGAGGTGAACATCCGATAGGGCTCGCTGATCCCGCGGGTGACGAGGTCGTCGATCATCACACCGAGATAGCCGTCGGCACGGTCGAACACCGTCAATGCGGCCCCGCTCGCAGCCAGTGCCGCGTTCAGGCCGGCCACGATGCCCTGCCCGGCAGCCTCTTCGTATCCGGTGGTGCCGTTGATCTGTCCGGCCAGGAACAGGCCGCGGAGGCGCTTGGTCTGCAGGGTCGGATCGAGCTCGCGGGGATCGATGTGGTCGTATTCGATGGCATAGCCCGGCCGGACCATCTTCACTCGCTCAAGGCCGGGAATGCTGGCGAGGATCGCGAGCTGGACCTCCTCCGGCAGCGAGGTCGAGATGCCGTTGGGATAGACGGTGCTGTCGTCGAGGCCTTCCGGCTCCAGGAAGATCTGATGACCGTCACGATCGCCGAAGCGGACGATCTTGTCCTCGATGGAGGGGCAATAGCGGGGACCAGAGCTCTTGATCTGGCCGGAGTACATCGGGGAGCGATGGACATTGGCCCGGATCACCTCATGGGTCGCGGCCGTGGTCCGGGTGATCCCGCACTGGATCTGCGGGGTGGTGATCCGCTCGGTCATCACCGAAAACGGCTCTGGCGGCTCGTCGCCGGGCTGCATTTCGACCGCCGACCAGTCGATCGTGGTGCCGTCGAGACGCGGCGGAGTGCCGGTCTTGAGCCGTCCAAGGGTGAAGCCGGCGCGCTCGAAGGAGCCGGAAAGACCCATCGCGGGCGCCTCTCCGACGCGGCCGGCCGGCCAGTTCTTCTCACCGAGATGGATCAGACCACGGAGGAAGGTACCGGTGGTGACGACAACAGCCCCTGCCCGAAGCTCCCGGCCATCCGCCAGGCGCAGTCCGGTGACGCGGTTATCGACCACGATCAGATCGTCAGCCTCGCCTTGGATGACGGAAAGACCCTCGGTTTCCCGGATCGCGGCCTGCATCGCAGCGGCATAAAGCTTCCGGTCGGCTTGGGCCCGAGGACCGCGGACGGCGGGACCTTTTCGACGATTGAGCACGCGAAACTGGATGCCGCCGGCATCGCCCACGCGCCCCATCAGACCGTCCAGCGCATCGACTTCGCGAACCAGATGCCCCTTGCCGAGGCCGCCGATCGCCGGATTGCAGGACATCGCGCCAACGGTGGCGAAACGATGCGTCACCAGAGCCGTCGCAGCGCCCATCCGGGCAGACGCAGCCGCGGCTTCACAGCCGGCGTGGCCGCCGCCAATCACGATGACGTCGAAGCTCTCTCGCTCTGTTCGCATGTCCGGACTTCTAGCTCAGTGTCGGGAAAGCCGGAAGTAGAAACTGGCGAGGCGATGTTTCACGTGAAACACGGACCAGGGGCCGAAAGCGATTTCACGAAAACAACCCCATGCACAGTAGAATGGCCATTGAATTGTTTCGTGTTTCACGTGAAACGAAATCGGCATTCCACCCGGGCAGTTTGGACGCTGGTGGATATTGGATCCGCTGGACGCCACGCTCAGGCATTGCGAGCAAAGCGAAGCAATCCAGAATCCCTCTCGGACGCTTCGTCGCAAGTGCTCCCTCGCACTGACGCGTAGCGGCTGTAACAGTCCTTTACACTCGCGGAGACTGGAACTTCCGTTCGCGCCGGGACCCCGGCCTTCAGCCGAGCGGTGTTTCACGTGAAACAACTGCGCGCACGCCGGATCTCGAACGCGGCGAAGGAGCCGGAGGCCCAGATCACGTCTCACGCCACCCCGACTCCGAAACGGGGTTCCCAAATCGATATCAAGCCTAAAGGGGAATGTTTCACGTGAAACAGAAGGAATGGAACAAGCGCTAGTTCTACAATGAAGAACTAGCTTTATTTTCCGATACAGAACTTTTGGAAGATCGCTCCGAGGACGTCTTCGACATCTACCCGGCCCAGCAATCGGCCCAAGGCGTAAGCGGCGGCGCGCAGCTCTTCGGCTGCAAGCTCCTCGCCGTCTTCTACAAGGTCCAGACTCCGGCGCAAGCTCTCCGACGTCCGGACCAACAGTTCCCTTTGGCGAGCCCGGGTCACCAGCGCGCCCTCGGTGGTTCCGAAAAACTCGGAAGCGAATTTCACCAGCGCATCGACCAGCTCGGGGATGCCATCACCCTGTCTCGCCGAGATCCCGAACTCGCTGCTCAACTTGCTAGCCCGGCCCCCGAGATCGATCTTGTTGCGGACGATCCAGACGGACCCCTCCGACCGATCGCCGCCTTCGGATTTCCGAAGGGAACGCAGCGCGTCCGGATTGACGGCTTGCTCCCCCTCCACCAGCCACAGCACGAGGTCGGCGTCCTCGGCCCGCGCTCGCGCGCGGCGCACGCCCTCCTGCTCGACCGGATCATCGGTCTCGCGGATGCCGGCGGTGTCGATCACCGTGACGGGATAGCCATCGAGATCGAGCTGGACCTCGATCACGTCGCGCGTCGTGCCGGCATGCGGCGAGACGATCGCGACCTCGCGGCGCGCGAGCTGATTCATCAGCGTCGACTTGCCGACATTCGGCTCGCCCGCGATCGCAACCACCAGGCCCTCACGCAGCCGTTCAGAATGTCCCTGTGCCGCAAGGACTTTTGTGATTTCGTCGTGCAGGGCCTTGATCGCTTTCACCGCCGGCGACCTCAATTCCGCCGGCACATCGCCCTCGTCGGAAAAATCGATGCCGGCCTCGATCAGCGCCGAGGCCTCGATGATGCGCTCGCGCCAGTCGCGCGCGCGGTCACCGAGCAGGCCCTGCAACTGGCGCAGCGCCTGGCGCCGCTGGCGGTCGGTGTCGGCATGGATGAGATCGTCGAGACCCTCGGCTTCGGTCAGGTCGAGCTTGCCGTTCTCGAACGCGCGCCGCGTGAACTCGCCCGGCTCGGCGGCTCGCATATTCGGAATTATCGAAATTGCGGCGACCAGTACCGAGAGCACGGCGCGGCCGCCATGAACGTGGAATTCGGCGACGTCCTCGCCGGTCGCGCTGGCCGGCCCCGGAAACCACAGCACGACCGCATCGTCGATCGGCTGGCCCGCGCCGTCACGAAGCAGCCGGCGGCTGGCCTGCCTCGGCGCCGGCAGCTTCCCCGCCAAGGTCGTCAGCGCCAGACCGGCTTGCGGACCCGAGACGCGCACCACGGCGATCGCACTCGGCGCCCGGCCGGACGAGAGCGCAAAGATGGTCTGGTCTCGCGGATGCATGGCCTATTTGTCCGGCTCGGGACGAAAAGGCAAATGGGCCGCTCCCAGGACCGCGGCGGGTCCGTTTTGCTGCGCCTTTGCCGCAGCAAAGATCATGTTGCATCGCAATAGAGACCCGGAAATTCGCTGCAAAAACCTCGCCGTTTGGCAAAGGTCCGCCAGCCGATGTCAAGCATTCTGTAGGTATATCAACATCTTCTGAGAAATCTGGATCTGCGCGTCGACACGGCTCCATGCTGCATCTACGCCGCAGCAGAGCCGCACAACGAAAAAGGGCGCCCGAAGGCGCCCTCTAATTTCTTGCTGCACCATGCTCAGGTGTTCATGGAGTCGAAGAACTCCGAATTGCTCTTGGTCGAGCGCAGCTTGTCGAGCAGGAAGTCGATCGCGTCCATCGTGCCCATCGGGTTGAGGATGCGGCGAAGCACGTACATCTTCTTGAGCACCTGCGGATCGGTGATGAGCTCCTCCTTGCGGGTGCCGGAGCGCGAGATGTCGATCGCCGGGAAGGTGCGCTTGTCCGAGACCTTGCGATCCAGGATCAGTTCCGAGTTACCGGTGCCCTTGAACTCTTCGAAAATGACTTCGTCCATTCGGCTGCCGGTATCGACCAGCGCGGTCGCAATGATGGTCAGCGAGCCGCCCTCCTCGATGTTGCGGGCGGCACCAAAGAAGCGCTTCGGGCGCTGCAGCGCATTGGCGTCGACACCGCCGGTCAGCACCTTGCCGGATGACGGCACCACGGTGTTGTAGGCGCGGCCCAAACGCGTGATCGAATCGAGCAGGATCACGACGTCGCGGCCGTGCTCGACCAGACGCTTGGCTTTTTCGATCACCATCTCGGCGACCTGGACGTGACGCACCGCGGGTTCGTCGAAGGTCGACGACACGACCTCGCCCTTCACCGAGCGCTGCATGTCCGTGACTTCTTCCGGACGCTCGTCGATCAACAGCACGATCAGATAGCATTCGGGGTGATTGTGCGTGATCGAGTGCGCGATGTTCTGCATCAGCACGGTTTTACCCGTGCGCGGCGGCGCGACGATCAATGCACGCTGGCCCTTGCCGATCGGCGCGACGATGTCGATCACGCGTGCAGAAAGGTCTTTCCGCGTCGGATCGTCGATCTCCATGCGGAAACGCTGATTCGGAAACAGCGGCGTGAGGTTGTCGAAATTGACCTTGTGCTTGGCCTTTTCCGGATCCTCGAAATTGAGCGTGTTGACCTTCAGCAGCGCGAAATAGCGTTCGCCCTCTTTCGGGCTGCGGATGTGGCCTTCGATGGTGTCGCCGGTGCGCAGGCCGAAACGGCGGATCTGCGACGGCGAAACGTAGATGTCGTCCGGGCCCGGCAGATAATTCGCATCGGGCGAGCGGAGGAAGCCGAAGCCGTCGGAGAGAACCTCGACGACGCCCTGGCCGACAATATCGGTCTCGGCGAGCGCGAGCTGCTTGAGGATGGCGAACAGCAGCTCCTGCTTGCGCATGGTGCTGGCATTCTCGACCCCGTTCTCCTCCGCGAACGAGACGAGCTCGGCCGGCGTTTTGGACTTGAGGTCTTCGAGTTTAATTTCCCGCATTGGGGTGGTCCTGTGGGGTAACCTTGGGAGGGGTGCGAGGAGGCTCTGAAATGCGGACGTGAGAAGATAAGGTCCGCAGGTCTGGCAAGGTTAAGTGCCGATGAGGCTTCAAACCTGATGCGGTGTCCGGCCTCTGGAAAGCTCAGACACAACCACATCCGCCTGCGTTGGGTGGGATATCGATAATATAGAAAATCGCTCCCTTCTCCGCAAGCCGAAGCGCTGAGCTAATCGTCGCGCGCCTTGCCTAGAACGGCTTCACGATCACCATGATGACGATGAGAATCATCAGGACGGTCGGCACCTCGTTGATAATTCTATAGAATTTCTGGGTCCGGGGGCGTCGGTCCGCGGCGAAATCCTTCAGCCAGCGAGAAAAAAAGCCGTGGACCGCGGACATCGCCAGGACCAATGCCAGTTTTACGTGCAGCCAGCCAAACGAGAACCAGTGGCCGGACCAGGCGAGATAGAGCCCGGCGAGCCAGGTGACGATCATGGCCGGGTTGATGATGGCCTTGAGCAGCCGACGTTCCATCACCTTGAACGTTTCCGACTGCTTCGAGCCGATTTCGGCCTCGCTGTGATAAACGAACAGCCGCGGCAGATAGAGCATGCCCGCCATCCAGGAGATGACGGCGATCACGTGCAGCGCCTTGATCCAGAGATAGACGTCTTCAAACATTTTCTGCGTCCGGATTTCTGAGCCAGCCGAGGGAACGCTGGGGATAGTAAGAACTCGTTAAGGTCTTGCCTGCACACATATCCGTCCGTAGCGCCTTCCTCAAATCTAGAATCTTAGATTCTTAAGGTTTGAGTCTATGTGACCGTGGATTGGACTCACACAATTCCGTCCGCACGTTCACGCGCGCTTGTTCACATCCATCAACATATCCCTGATCGCTGCGGCGATTTACGATAAGTCGGCCAGCTTCAAAGGCTTGCGCCTTTCTGTCGGTAGCTTATCAAGGGGGTTGTCCGCGCAATCCCGTTTCCCCGCAGCGAGGGCGCCGGACTTGTCCTGACGGGCAGCGGTGTGAAGAAAATTGGCACTTGTCCCGCCCCTGGTGTCGCGCAACCCTTTCCGAGGGGTTAAGCTCCACAGAAATCCACAATCCACACCGACTCCATACAAAGAGATTTTGTGCCAACCTCGAACAATTATTTCCATCTGCACCTCGTGTCCGACTCCACCGGCGAGACGCTGATCACCGTGGCACGCGCGGTTGCGGCCCAATACGCCAACGTCACCCCGGTCGAGCATGTCTATCCGCTGGTGCGCAGCCAGAAGCAGCTCGACCGCGTGCTCGACGAGATCGAGGAAGCGCCGGGGATCGTGCTGTTCACGCTGCTGGAGAAGGATCTGGTCTCCAGGCTCGAGGACAAGTGCAAGGAGATCAATGTTCCGAGCCTGTCGATTATCGGCCCGGTGATGCAGCTGTTCGAAGCCTATCTCGGGGCTGCGACCACCGGCCGCGTCGGCGCCCAGCACGTCCTCAACGCGGAATATTTCAAGCGCATCGATGCGCTGAACTACACCATGATCCATGACGATGGTCAGCATGTCGAAGGTCTCGACGATGCCGACGTGGTGCTGGTTGGTGTGTCCCGCACTTCCAAGACGCCGACGTCGATTTATCTGGCCAATCGCGGCATCCGCACCGCCAACGTGCCGCTGGTTCCCGGCATTCCGGTGCCTTCGCAACTGGAGACGCTGACGCGGCCGCTGGTCGTCAGCCTGCACGCGACGCCGGAACGCCTGATCCAGATCCGTCAGAATCGCCTGCTTTCGATGGGGACCGACTCCGGCAACGACACCTATACCGACAGGCAGTCGGTCACCGAGGAAGTTGCGTTTGCGCGCAAGCTCAGTGCCAAGCATGATTGGCCGCTGCTGGATGTCACGCGACGCTCGATCGAGGAAACCGCGGCGGCGATCATGAAGCTCTACAGCGATCGCCAGCGCAACCGGCCTTCCGGATAGCTTTCGCGATGGGTCTGTGGCTCGGCAAACATCCGTTGATTCTGGCCTCGCAGAGCAGTGCCCGAAAAATGCTGCTGGCCAATGCCGGGCTGGAGTTCAAGGCTATTACCGCCGATATCGACGAGCGCGGTATTCAATTAGCTTCGGCGCTTTCAAATCCGCGCGAGATCGCACTGCTGCTGGCGCGCGAAAAGGCCAAGGCGATCTCGGCCAATCATCCCGGAAGCTACGTGATCGGGGCCGATCAGACACTGGCTCTTGGCAACCGTCTTTTCAACAAGCCCGCAGGCCGTCCGCAGGCATTGGCGCAATTGCGCGATCTCGCCGGCAACAGCCATGAGCTGAATTCCGCCGTGGCCGTGGCGCATGACAGCAAGATTGTTTTCGAAGACGTCGCGGTCGCACATATGACCATGCGCGAAATGACCGAGGACGAGCTTTCAGCCTATCTGGACGCTGCCGGCGACGCCGTCACCACCAGCGTCGGGGCCTATCAGCTTGAAAGCCTGGGCATCCATCTGTTCGAGCGGATCGAGGGCGATCATTTCACCATTCTCGGCCTGCCGCTGCTGCCGCTGCTTGCGTTCCTGCGACGCGAACGGCTAGTTGCGGTGTGAATGACAGACAGGGCTGAGCGCCGATGCGGATCCTGGGACTGACCGGCTCGATCGGGATGGGGAAATCCACCACTGCGAAACTGTTCGCGGAGGCCGGCGTGCCCGTCTACGACGCCGATGCCGCCGTGCATCAGCTTTATGAAGGCGAAGCGGCGCCCGCCATCGAGGCCGCCTTTCCCGGCACCACTGTGAACGGCAAGGTGGACCGGCCAAAACTGTCGGCGCGCGTCGTGCACGACCCCGCGGCCATCAAGCAGCTCGAGCAAATCGTCCATCCGATGCTCGGCGCCTCCCGGCAAAAGTTTTTTGCCGAGGCGGAAGCCGCCAAGGCGCCGGTCGTGGTGCTGGACATCCCGCTGCTGTTCGAGACCGGTGGCGAGAAGCGGGTCGATGCCGTGGTCGTGGTTTCGACCTCGCCGGAACTCCAGCGCGAGCGGGTGCTGGCGCGCGGTACCATGGACGAAGCCAAGCTCGACGCGATCATTGCCAAGCAGACGCCGGACGCCGAGAAGCGCAAGCGGGCCGATTTCGTGGTGGATACGTCACACGGACTTGACCCGGTGCGCGCGCAAATCGCCCACATCCTGGCCGAGGTCGTTAAGATGCCGCAGCGGCGAGCCTGATTCGCCGTCTCCTCACACGGTTCTCAAGACGCTGCTCTCAAGCTACTGATCTCAAGACATGCGCGAAATCGTTCTCGACACCGAAACCACCGGCCTTGATCCGCTGCGCGGCGATCGTCTGGTCGAAATCGGCTGCGTCGAGATGCTCAACCGCATGCCGACGGGGCAGACGTATCACGTCTATATCAATCCCGAACGGGACATGCCGGCGGAAGCTTTTGCGGTGCATGGTTTGTCGGCCGAATTTCTGTCGACCAAGCCGCTGTTCCACGAGGTCGTCGATGCGTTTCTGGAGTTCATCGGCGATGCGCCGCTGGTGATCCACAACGCCTCGTTCGACATCGGCTTCATCAATGCCGAGCTCGACAAGATCAAGCGCGCGGCGATCCCGCGCGAACGGCTGGTCGATACGCTGCTGCTGGCGCGGCGCAAGCATCCCGGCGTGTCCAACCGGCTCGATGACCTCTGCTCGCGCTATGCGATCGACAATTCACACCGCACCAAGCACGGCGCGCTGCTGGATGCCGAGCTGCTGGCCGAGGTCTATGTCGATCTGGTCGGGGCGCGGCAGTCGCAGCTGCTTCTGGCGTCGGACGCTCAGGAGATTCGGGTCAATGCGGCTGGCGATGCGCCGCGGCGGCAGCGGCTGGTGCCGCTCGCGCCGCGGGTTTCCGATGCCGAGCGTGAGGCCCACAAGGCCTTCATCGCAACGCTCGGCGACAAGGCGATCTGGAACGAGTTTTTGCCCGCTCCAGCTCCTCCGGCTGGTTAGGCCTGGCCGCTCGGCTGAGCGGCCATTTGCCGCTCCATGTTCTGGCGGTAGAGACCGACGAAGTCGACCGGATCCAGCATCAGGGGCGGGAACCCGCCGTCGCGCACCGCGGTCGCGATGATCTCGCGGGCGAACGGGAACAGCAGGCGCGGGCACTCGATCATGACCAGCGGATGCAGATTCTCCTTCGGCACGTTGGCGATGCGGAACACGCCGGCATAGGCGAGCTCGAACGAGAACATGATCTTGCCCGCGGTCTCGGCCTTGCCTTCGACCGACAACGTCACCTCGAACTCCTGTTCGCTGAGATTGTTGGCGCTGACATTGATCTGGATGTTGATCTGGGGAGGCTGGCTCTGCTGCTGGAGCGAGCTGGGCGCGTTCGGATTTTCGAACGAAAGGTCCTTGGTATATTGCGCCAGCACGTTGAGCTGGGGAGCCTGGGCCGCCTCGGGAGGGGTGCCGTTACCATTGGTCATGAGAGTCTCTCCTTACCCGATTTGGGCTGAATTTCGCGGCGGTTGGCTAACATAGGGCCGCCTCATTCCACAAGGACGAACGGTCCCGGAGGCGGATTCCGGCCGCGTCGCAACCGCCGCGTTCATCCCGCCTTTTCCGCAAAACTGCGCCTTAAATGATTGAAGATGCGCGATTTCCGGGCAGGATCGGGTTTCCCCTTAAGCATAAAACGCGCTACACTCGGTGCTGTGCCAAAAGGCGCCATTGGCCGGGCAAGATTTCGTGCCTACATCCCACGGACCTGACGTGGACCTAAAATGGTGATGTAGACTTGCCGTTCCCGTATGGAACGGTCTACTGGCCGGATTGATTTTCCCGGCGACGACCCCAAAGCGAAGACCCAGAGCAAAGACCAGAAAGCGAATCCGACGTGGACATCTACACCATCATCTTCCTGGCGCTGGCGGTCTTCATCTTTCTGCGGCTGCGCAGCGTGCTCGGGCAGCGTACCGGCAACGAGCGGCCGCCGTTCGATCGGACCGCCGCTCGCAATGCGCTCGGGGGTGCCCAGGACAACAACGTCGTGACCATGCCGGGCAAGGTGATCGACCAGGCCCCGCTGGCGCCGACGGCCGAGCCGACCCCGCCCTCCGATCGCTGGAAGGGCCTGACCGAGCCGGGCACCGCGCTTGCGCAGGGCCTGGATGCCATCGTCGACAAGGATGCCACGTTCGACCCGCGCCATTTCATCTCGGGCGCCCGCGGTGCCTACGAGATGATCGTGCTGGCCTTTGCCAATGGCGACCGCCGCGCGCTGCGCGACCTGTTGTCCTCGGACGTCTATGACAGCTTCGAGGCCGCGATCAAGGAACGCGAGAAGAACGAGCAGAAGACCGAGACCCGCTTCGTCTCGATCGACAAGGCCGAACTCGTCGGCGCCGAGCTGCGCGACCGTACCGCCCAGCTCACGATTCGCTTCGTCTCGCAGATGATCTCGGCCACCCGAGACAAGGCCGGCAATATCGTCGACGGCAGCGCCGACACGGTCGCCGACATCACCGACATCTGGACTTTCGCCCGCGACGTCACCTCTCGCGATCCGAACTGGAAGCTGGTTGGCACCGGAAGCGCGAATTAAGGTCTATCTGAAGACCGGCGCGACGGCGCTTTGCGCAGGTGTCGTCGTGCTATCGTCGTTTTCGCTCGGCGCCGAGGCCGCGCGGCGCCACTATCGCAGCCATCACCATCATCCCCCGCAATTGCCTGCGGCTCCGCCGCGGGCCTTGCCCTATCCGCAGCTCCCGCTGCCGTTCGAAATTCCGGGCGCGCAATATCTGCCGCTGGCCTGGGCGGACGTGAAGGGCTGGAGCGATGACAATCATCTCGCGGCGTACAAGACGTTCCGCGCCAGCTGCAAGCCGATCAATGCACAAACCGGCGCGGCCGAGCCGAAAGCCTTGGGAGGTTCGCTGAGCGAACCTTGCCGGGCGGCGAAATCGCTCGATCTCATCGACGACGCCAAAGCAAAGACCTTCTTCGAGGAGAATTTCGCGCCGCTGCGGATCTCCCGCCTCGGCGAGCCCGACGGTTTCGTCACCGGCTATTACGAGCCGGTGCTGGAGGGATCGCGCACGCAGACCGACGTCTACAACGTTCCGGTCTACCGGCGTCCCTCGAATCTGTTCGTGCGCGGCTACAAGCAGGATTCGGTCAGCCTGCCCAACAAGGGCCCGGTCTATCGCAAGATCGGCCGCCGCAAGCTGGTGCCCTATTACGACCGCGGCGAGATCGAGGACGGCAAGATCGCCGGCCGCGGGCTGGAGATCGCCTGGCTGAAGGATCCGACCGATCTGCTGTTCGCGCAGATCCAGGGCTCGGCGCGGATCAAGTTCGACGACGGCGGCACGGTCCGACTGAATTACGACGCCTATAACGGCTATCCCTACACTGCCGTCGGGCGCGTCCTGATCGAGCGCGGCATCATTCCGAAGGAAGAGATGTCGATGCAGAAGATCAGGGAGTGGATGGCGCAAAATCCTGACGGTGCCAAGGATCTGCGCCGCCAGAACCGCGCCTATATTTTCTTCCGAGAGGTCAACCTCTCCGACAAGGATGAGGCGGTGGGCGCGCAGGGTATCCCGCTGACGGCGGGACGCTCGATCGCGGTGGACAAGGCGCTGCATGTCTACGGCACGCCGTTCTTCATTGAGGGCGAGCTGCCGATCGAGTCCGAACGCTCGAAGACACCGTTCCATCGGCTGATGATCGCGCAGGATACCGGCTCGGCCATCATCGGTCCCGCGCGCGCCGATCTGTTTTTCGGCGCAGGCCAGGAGGCCGGCCGCATCTCGGGGCGACTGCGCCATCCCATGCATTTCGTGATGCTGGTGCCGAAGGGCCTCGATCCCTCGGCACGCGGCGCCCGGCTGCCGCTGCCTGATCCGCGCCCCTCGGAGAAGATCGCCAAGCTGTTTCCGCAAACCGACCCCGGGAAGGGGACGGCGAAGCCGGCCGCTGCCGCCGGCCCCGCGGAAACCAAGAGCGACACCGTCGCCATCGCGGGTCCAGTCCCGCTGCCGGCGCCGCGTCCCGTGATCGAGCCCGCTTCCGAACCCCAGCGGCCAGTGAAGAAACGGCCCCATCGGCAGCAATGAAGCGATCGTCCCGTCCGCCCGTCCTGGAGCCTCGCCCCTCGCCGCGCCGCCGCGCGCTGAGCGAGGAGGAGCGCGAGCTGTGGGAAGTCGTTGCCAAACAGGTCAAGCCGCTGAGGAAGCACCGCGCCGCGAAGGCGCATGCCGCTCCGCGCACCGAGCCTTTGCCCGCAGCACCCGTCACGCGGCCTGCGTCATCGCCACGACCGGTTACTGCTGCACCGGCGCCGCGCGCCGCAAAACCGGCCGTCCCGCCTTTGGCGCCGCTCGGCAAGCGCGAGCGCACAAAACTGTCGCGCGGCCGCAGCGAGATCGAGGCGCGACTCGATCTGCACGGCATGACCCAGACACGCGCGCATCGTGCCCTGACCGGCTTCCTGCACCGCGCCCATCACGACGGCCTGACCTTCGTGCTCGTCATCACCGGCAAGGGCCGCAGCGGCGGCGAAAGCGGCGTGCTGCGCCGCCTGGTGCCGGAATGGCTGAGCCTGCCGGAATTCCGCGCCTTCGTCGTCGGCTTCGAGACGGCGCATATCGGCCATGGCGGCGAGGGCGCGCTGTATGTGCGGATCAGGCGGGCGAGGTCTTAAGACCTGAAACGATGAGACTCGACACGCGCTCCGGCGAAAGTGCGTTCCCTCCCCCACAAGGGGGGAGGGAACGGAGAGAGCATCGCTGTTGGCCATACTCGATTTGACTTCAACCAGTGCTCTAGAACGGCCGGATGATTCCAACGCGCGGGATCAGCGTGAGGATCAGGCCGAAGATATTCGTTTTCTGATCCTCCGTCGGGATCAGCGCTGTCACCTGCGCGGCCGGCAGCATCTTCACGGCATGCAGGAGCAGGAACATGCAGACCGCCCAGTTCGAGATCCAGCGCGAATAGTCGAACACCATCGCAAACATCACGAGATAGGCGAGGCTGATGCCGATCAGTGCCGCGAGCACGAGGCGGCGGTGCGTCTCGCTTGCGAGCGCGCCGATGAGCTTCGCGAAGAAACGCCACAGCGGCGTGTGCAGCCAGATCAGCAGCGCGAACACGGGCACGCCGAGGACGTTGTGCGGCAGGCGCCCCCAGGTGTCCGAGACCTCCTTGGACAGCGGCTGGTACCAGATGTAGGTAAATTGCAGCAGATCGGTTCGCGAGGGATCGGCCATCCGGCTCTTCAGATAGGCGACGAAATCCGCTTCGGGGATCGGCATCGTTCCCAAAAATTGTGCCGCAAAGAACAGCGCCGCGACAATGATCAGGGCGACGATGCCGAAGGCGATATTGCCGCGATTGAGCCCGCAGGCGAGATAGTGCCTGATCACGACGATGGTGACGATCGTCGGCACATACATCAGCAGATGAATGTGGTGGATCAGCACGAGAACGATCGAGAACAGCGCAGCCAAAGCCACGAACAGCAACGACCCCGCCGGCATCAGCAGCAGAACGAGCGCCAGCGCACAGCCATAGATGTCGAAATGGCCGAGCGTGTGCATGAAGTTCTTGAGGAAGAACGGCGAGCCCGCAATGAAGACGAACAGCGGCAGCGTTTTCGCGGTGAAGCCAAAGCTCTTCTGAAACAGCCTTGCGTACAGGGCCAGCGTCACCAGCCACGTCACCCCGCCGATCGCGAACACCGACCAGACCGGCACCTTGTCCGTGAACAGCGCGACGGTGGCACCGATCAGCGCGCGCTTGATGAAGCCGAAATGGTAGTCGACCAGGAGATGGATGTAGGGGACGTAAGGCGGCAGCTGGATCTTGTGAATGAACACGCCGACGATGACCGCCGCGTTGATCGCGAGCAGGAGTCGCCAGGGATTGTTCTGGATCGGAGCGATCACGCAGCACCCGGGCTGGCGCGATCGACCTCCGCCGTCGTCCCGGGCAAGCGAAGCGCGACCCGGGACCCATAACCACAGGAGGTTATTTGAGGCAGGGCTGGAGCTACTATCTGTTTCAACAAGGACCGCTGGTGGTTATGGGTCCCTGCTTTCGCAGGGACGACAACCGATTGATAGCGTGACCGCCCAGAATTACAAAATGAACCGGCTCAGATCGGCGTTCTTGGCGAGATCACCCACGTGCTTCTGCACGAAATCCGCATCCACCTTGACGGTCTCGCCGCTGCGGTCGGGGGCGGTGAAGGAGATCTCGTCCAGCACCCGCTCCATCACGGTCTGCAGCCGCCGCGCGCCGATGTTCTCGACGGTGGAATTGACGGCGACCGCGACGTCGGCGAGCGCGTCGATGGCGCCGTCGGTGATGTCGAGCGTCACGCCCTCGGTCTGCATCAAGGCGACATATTGCTTGATCAGCGAGGCCTCGGGCTCGGTCAGGATGCGGCGCATGTCGTCGCGGGTCAGCGCCTGCAATTCGACGCGGATCGGCAGGCGGCCCTGCAATTCCGGCAGCAGGTCCGACGGCTTTGCGACGTGGAAGGCGCCGGAGGCGATGAACAGGATGTGGTCGGTCTTGACCGCGCCGTGCTTGGTCGAGACCGTGGTGCCCTCGATCAAGGGCAGCAGATCGCGCTGCACGCCCTCGCGCGAGACGTCGCCGGCGGCACGGCCTTCGCGCGCGCAGATCTTGTCGATCTCGTCGAGAAACACGATGCCGTTGTTCTCGACCGCGTTGATCGCCTCCAGCGTCAGCTGATCGGTGTCCAGCAGCTTGTCGGACTCCTCGTTGACGAGGATCTCGTGCGAGCCTTCGACCGTCAGCCGCCGCGTCTTGCTGCGGCCCCCTAACTTGCCGAAGATGTCGCCGATCGAGATCGCGCCCATCTGCGCGCCCGGCATGCCCGGGATCTCGAACATCGGCATGCCGCTGCCGCCGCCTTGCGTCTCGATCTCGATTTCCTTGTCGTTGAGCTCGCCGGCACGCAGCTTCTTGCGGAAGGATTCACGCGTCGCCGCGCTGGCATTGGCGCCGACCAGCGCATCGAGCACGCGCTCCTCGGCGGCGAGCTGCGCGCGGGCGTGCACGTCCTTGCGCTTCTTCTCGCGGACCTGGGCGATTGCGACCTCGACGAGATCGCGCACGATCTGCTCGACGTCGCGGCCGACATAACCGACCTCGGTGAATTTGGTCGCTTCCACCTTCAGGAACGGCGCATTCGCGAGCTTGGCGAGCCGCCGCGCGATTTCCGTCTTGCCGACGCCGGTGGGGCCGATCATCAGGATGTTCTTCGGCAGCACCTCTTCGCGCAGCGAGCCTTCGAGCTGCTGCCGGCGCCAGCGGTTGCGCAGCGCGATCGAGACGGCGCGCTTGGCGTCGGCTTGGCCGACGATGAAACGGTCGAGTTCGGAAACGATTTCACGGGGAGAGAAGTCTGTCATGTCTGTCTAGCTAGGGCGGGAGGCGGTCAAGGACAAGTCGCTTTTTAGGTCAGATGATGGGCGGGCCGGATTGCCATTGCTTCACGGCCTCGATCGGATGGATCAGCATCAGGATATTGAGCGTCAGATTGTCGCGAATGTGCAGCGCCAGCATGATCTCGAAGGCGAGGCCGATCAGGATCGTCGCTGATACGGGCAGAACGCGCGCGACGAGGAACCCGAGCATCATGGCCAGATTGTCGGAGACCGAATTGACGATGCTGTCGCCGAAATAATCCAGCGAGATCGTGCCGGCGCGGTAGCGCTCGATGATGAAGGGCGAGTTCTCGACGATCTCCCAGGCGCCTTCGATCAGCATGGCGATGATCAGTCGAGCCGGCCAGCATAGAGACAGCAACGGCAATCGCGCGAACAGCAGCCAGGTCAGGCCATAGAACAGGAAGCCGTGCAGAACATGGGAAAAGGTGTACCAGTCGGCGATGTGCTGGGAGTTCTCCGAGCTGTTCACCACGCCGTGCCACAGCTTGACATAGCCGCAGGTGCAGATCGGCACCCGCCCCATGCCGAACAGGATCGCAGCCTGCAGCGCCAGCAGCAACAGCGCGATGCCCGCCCAGGCGAGCGGCGGGAACGCCGTCTTGGCGGTGGAAGTCGCGGCAAGCGTCATGGGTCTCGGATCATCAGGAGTGCGGGACCATCGGGCGTAACGATCTCGTGCTGCGGCACGAATCCAGCTTTCTCATAGGCACGAATTGCGCGCGGATTGGCGGGGTTGGGGTCGATCACGATGCGCGGCACGCCGCGGGCAAAGAGCTGATCGATGAAAGCGCGAATGAAAGCCGAGCCGTGGCCGCATCCGACCATGTCAGCCTCGCCGATGAATTGATCGAGGCCGCGGGTGCCCACGGGCTGCGAGCCGAAGCTGACATGCCAATCGCCGATCTGGTAGCACTGCAGATAGGCGAAAGACCGACCGTCAAGGCTGACGATGAACTGCGCCAAGTCAGGATGCTCGAGGTCGCCGCTGACGAACTCGAGCGTCTCCGGATCATGCCACCATTCGGCGACATGCGGCGCGTCCAGCCAGCGCCGGATCATCGGCAGATCGGCCTCGGCCATCGGGCGGAAGGTGTGGGCGGGCGCCATGGCCTATCCCGCTGCCAGGCTCTCGATCGTCAAATTCCGGTTGGTGTAGACGCAGATGTCAGCGGCGATGTCGAGGGAGCGGCGGACGATGGTCTCGGCGTCCTTGTCGGTGTCGAGCAGGGCCCGTGCCGCCGCCAGCGCGTAATTGCCGCCGGAGCCGATCGCCATGACGCCGGCCTCGGGTTCGAGCACGTCCCCGGTGCCGGTCAGCACCAGGGAGACGTCCTTGTCGGCCACGATCATCATGGCCTCCAGCCGCCGCAAATAACGGTCGGTGCGCCAGTCCTTGGCCAGCTCGACCGCGGCCCGGGTCAGCTGCCCCGGATATTGCTCGAGTTTGGCTTCCAACCGCTCAAACAGCGTGAAGGCGTCGGCGGTCGCGCCGGCAAAGCCGCCGATCACATCGCCCTTGCCGAGCTTGCGGACCTTTTTAGCGTTGGACTTGATCACGGTCTGGCCGATCGAGACCTGGCCATCGCCGCCGACCACCACTTTGCCGCCCTTGCGCACCGTCAAAATCGTGGTGCCGTGCCAGCCCGGCGAGCTGTTCTGGGAATCCTGCATGAAGTACCTCGTTGTCCGGCCTGATTTAGGCGGTCGGGGGCAAGGGGACAACCAGGGCACAACGGGCCGCTCCGGCCCCAATTTGCTCACCATAGGTGGAAGTGCCGGCCTGCCAAGGCGATCCCGCGGTAGCGAAGGCGCCATTTGGCTGTTAAAAGACCGGCGTTTTCGGCCCCCGAGCCAGGATGAGAGCTAGTTTCAATGCGCACCGCTACGATCAAGCGCAAGACCAAGGAAACCGACATCGAGGTCTCCGTGAACCTCGATGGCACCGGCGTGGCCAATATCGCGACCGGCATCGGCTTTTTCGACCATATGCTCGATCTCCTCGCCCGCCATTCCCGCATCGACCTCACGGTCAAGGCGGTGGGCGATCTGCACATTGATTACCACCATACCACCGAAGACACCGGCATCGCGCTCGGCCAGGCGGTCAAGCAGGCGCTCGGCAACATGGCGGGCATCACCCGCTATGCCGGCGTGCACATGCCGATGGACGAGACGCTGTCGCGCGTGGTCATCGACATCTCGGGCCGCCCTTTCCTGGTGTTCAAGGCCGACTTCCCCCGCGACAAGATCGGCGAGTTCGACACCGAGCTGGTGCGCGAGTGGTTCCAGGCCTTCGCCATGAATGCCGGCGTGACTCTCCACGTCGAGACCCTATATGGCGATAACAGCCACCATATCGCCGAGTCCTGCTTCAAGGGCCTGGCGCGGGCGCTGCGCACCGCGGTCGCGATCGATCCGAAAGCGGCGGGAGAAATCCCGTCCACCAAGGGCTCGCTCGGCGGCTAACGTCTTTCGGCCAGCGGCTGCGCGCCGCTTGCGGCATCACTGAATTCCTAGGAACGGGGCATCACCATGCCTGTCTACACAGTTCATGCTCCCTCCCCTGCCGGAGCCGATCTGCGCGCGACCGACAAGTTCGTGTTCGTGCGCGACGGATTCCATTTCTGGGCGATGATCCTCGGTCCGTTCTGGCTGCTGTGGAATCGGCTGTGGCTGGCGCTGATCGGCTGGGTGGTTTTCGTCGCAGCGTTCAACGCCGGACTGTCGAGCCTCGGCGTCGGACGGGGCTCGATCTTCTTCGCCGATCTCATCGTCGCGCTGCTGATGGGTTTCGAGGCCTCGAGCCTGCGCCGCTGGACGCTGTCGCGCGGCAAATGGCGACAGCTCGACGTGGTGGTTGGCGATGACGAGGACACCGCCGAGCGTCGCTTCTTCGAGCGCTGGAGCCAGAAGCAGCACGGCATCGTCAACGATCAATGGGCCGTCGATCGCGGCGGCCCGCCGCCGACCCGCAGCGTGCCGGGTCAGCCATTCTCGAATCCGCCGCCGATTCCGGCCGGCGGCATCATCGGGTTGTTTCCAGAACCGGGAGGGTCAAGATGAGCGTCGCCATCATCGATTACGGTTCTGGCAATCTGCATTCCGCCGCCAAGGCGTTCGAGCGCGCCGCACGCAGCCTCGAAAATCCGCAAAAGGTTTTCGTCACCAGCGATCCCGATCAGGCCTACGAGGCTGACCGTCTGGTGCTGCCGGGCGTCGGCGCCTTCGCCGATTGCCGGCGCGGGCTCGATGCCGTCAATGGCATGGTCGAGGCGATCACCGAAGCGGTGCGGGTCAAGGCGCGGCCGTTCTTCGGCATCTGCGTCGGCATGCAGCTGATGGCGACCCGCGGCAAGGAGCACGTCACGACCGATGGCCTGAATTGGATCGGCGGCGACGTCGAGAAGATTACGCCGCGCGACGAGAGCCTGAAGATTCCGCACATGGGCTGGAACACGCTCGACGTACTGCAGGAACATCCGGTGCTGAACAGGTTGCCGCTCGGCCCCAAGGGCCAGCACGCTTATTTCGTGCACTCCTACCACCTCAATGCCGCCAACGAGGCGGACGTGCTCGCGCGCGCCGACTACGGCGGGCCCGTCACCGCGATCGTCGGCAAGGACACCGCGATCGGCACCCAATTCCACCCCGAGAAGAGCCAGCGCTTTGGCCTCGCTCTGATCTCGAACTTTTTGCGATGGAAACCGTGATCCTCTTTCCCGCGATCGATCTCAAGAACGGCCAATGCGTGCGGCTCGAGCAAGGCGACATGGCGCGCGCGACGGTGTTCAACCTCAATCCGGCGGCGCAGGCGCAGAGCTTCGTCGAGCAGGGCTTTGAGTATCTCCATGTCGTCGATCTCGATGGCGCCTTTGCCGGCAAGCCGGTGAATGCCGAGGCCGTCGAGGCGATGCTGAAGACGGTCAAGATTCCGGTGCAGCTCGGTGGCGGCATTCGCGATCTCGCGACCGTTGAAGCCTGGCTCGACAAGGGCATCACCCGCGTCATCATCGGCACCGCCGCGGTGCGCGATCCGGAGCTGGTGAAGGCTGCGGCGAAAAAATTCCCCGGCCGCGTCGCGGTCGGGCTCGACGCCCGCGACGGCAAGGTCGCGGTCGAAGGCTGGGCCGAGACCTCGCAGGTCACGGTGCTGGAGATCGCAAAGCGCTTCGAGGATGCCGGCGTTGCCGCCATCATCTTCACCGACATCGCGCGCGACGGCCTGCTCAAGGGCCTGAACCTCGATGCGACCATCGCGCTGGCCGACGCCATCTCGATTCCCGTGATCGCCTCAGGCGGCCTCGCCTCGATCGAAGATGTGAAAGCCATGCTGACACCGCGCGCGAAAAAGCTCGCCGGCGCGATTGCCGGCCGCGCGCTCTATGACGGCCGGCTCGATCCCGCCGCCGCCCTCACCTTGATCCGCAACGCGCGCGCGCCTGGGAGCTGACACATGTTCAAGGTGCGCGTGATCCCCTGCCTCGACGTCAAGGACGGACGGGTCGTCAAGGGCGTCAACTTCGTTGATCTCAGAGATGCCGGCGACCCCGTCGAAGCCGCGATCGCCTATGACGCCGCCGGCGCAGACGAACTCACCTTCCTCGACATCACCGCGACCCATGAGAATCGCGGCATCATGCTGGACGTGGTCCGGCGCACGGCGGAGGCCTGCTTCATGCCTGTGACCGTCGGCGGCGGCGTGCGGGAGGTCAACGACATCAAGACGCTGCTGCGAGCCGGCGCCGACAAGGTCTCGATCAACAGCGCCGCAGTATCCCGGCGTGAGTTCGTCAAGGAAGCGGCCGAGAAATTCGGCGAGCAATGCGTCGTGGTTGCGATCGATGCCAAGCGCGTCAAGCGCCCCGGCGGCGACCGTTGGGAGATCTTCACCCATGGCGGTCGCAATTCGACCGGCATCGACGCCATCGAATATGCCCAGGAAGTGGTCTCGCTCGGCGCCGGTGAGATCCTGCTGACCTCGATGGATCGCGACGGCACGAGGCAGGGCTTCGACATCCCGCTGACCCGGGCGATCGCCGACAGCGTTGCCGTGCCCGTGATAGCCTCAGGCGGCGTCGGTAATCTCGACCACCTCGTCGACGGTATCCGCGACGGCCACGCCACGGCCGTGCTGGCCGCCTCGATCTTCCATTTCGGGGAATTCACCATCCGCGAAGCCAAGGAGCACATGGCCCGGCGCGGACTGGCCATGCGCCTCGATGCCTGACGACTCCCGTTCGTAAAAGTGCTACATGAGGTAGCGGGGAATGGCCTCCGTGGCCAAGCGTGTTTCCGAGTAATTCCGATGCCGCGTTTCACGATCCACGATCTGGCCGAGACCATCGACGCCCGCGCGGCGGCCGGCGGCGAAGCGTCCTATACCCGCAAGCTCCTCGACAAGGGCGCAGAGCATTGCGCCAAGAAGTTCGGTGAGGAAGCAGTCGAAACCGTAATCGCAGCAGTCGAAAACGATCGCGCGCATCTGATCGCCGAGAGTGCCGACCTGCTCTATCACTTCCTTGTCTTGCTGAAGGCCCGCGGCGTAAAGCTGGAAGAGGTGGAAGCGGCGCTCGACAAGCGTACGAATATGTCAGGGCTGGAAGAGAAAGCGTCGCGTAAGGGCTAGTATAAGCCCCAAGGGAAAGGTCGCGTTATGGACATCCGCGCACCCGAGCAGCAGTATAATCCGTACCGCATCTATTCGCGCGAGGAGTGGGCGCGTCTGCGCGACGATACGCCGATGACGCTGGAGCCGGGCGAGTTCGACCGGCTGCGCTCGCTGCACGATCGCCTCGATCTCAAGGAAGTCGAGGACATTTATCTTCCGTTGTCGCGCCTGCTCTCGATCTATGTCGATGCGATGCAGCGCCTGTATTATGCGGAGCGCCAGTTCCTCAACATCCGCGACCGCAAGGTGCCCTACATCATCGGCGTCGCCGGCTCGGTCGCGGTCGGAAAATCCACCACGGCCCGCGTGCTCCAGGCCCTGCTGGCGCGCTGGTCGCCGCGCCCGAAGGTCGAACTCATCACCACCGACGGATTCCTCTATCCGAACGCCGTGCTCGACCGGCAGGGCATCATGCAGAAGAAGGGCTTTCCGGAAAGCTACGACCTGCCGCTGCTGCTCAGCTTCCTCTCCGATATCAAGTCCGGCCGCCGCCATGTGCGTGCACCGGTCTATTCGCATCTGACCTACGACATCGTGCCGAACCAGTGGGCCGAGATCGACCAGCCCGATATCCTAATCGTCGAGGGCGTCAACGTGCTGCAGACCGGCAAGCTGCCGCGCGACGGCAAGGCGGTGCCTGTGGTCTCCGACTTCTTCGATTTCTCGGTCTATATCGACGCCGACGAAGCCCCGTTGCGGCAATGGTACATCAAGCGCTTCCTGGCGCTGCGCGACACCGCATTCACCAATCCAAAGTCCTACTTCAACCGCTACGCGCTGCTGTCGGACGAGGAAGCTACTGCCACCGCGATCGCGATCTGGGAGCGCACTAACCTCGCCAATCTCGAGGACAATATCCTGCCGACCCGCCCTCGCGCGACGCTGATCCTGAAGAAGGGCGCCGACCACACCGTGGAGAACGTGGCGCTCAGGCGACTGTAGTCGCGGCGGTCGGCGGATCCTGCGCGTTCGTGCAGCGTGTCTTTTGTTGCAGACCGGCAAGAGGTATTGGGCTATGACCTTCGAAAACGCGAGGGCTCGATGGTTGATCGTCTCAGAAGTGCTGCGGAACAGCTCGAAGCACCGACCTGCCCGGATTGCCATGTCGAGATGAGGTGGTACCGCTCGGAACTGCTCGCGGACGAGCCGGTTCCGGTCATTGCGCATCTCTTCGTATGTCCGCATTGCAAGCGTGCGGCAAAGACCGACACCATCTTCAAGGGCATCCCGGGGCCGCCCGACAAGCTCTCCGCACCGCGCTTCATAGCTTGCGCCGCGTAGCAGGTCATTTCCGGACCTCCTGTTGCTCTTTCGAGCGGACGAAGACCTGCCAGGCCGTCAGGAACATAGCCGCGACGAGTGGGCCGATGACGAAGCCGTTTGCTCCGAAAGCCGCAAGGCCGCCCAGGGTGGCGAGCAACACAATATAGCTCGGCATCCGGATCGACTGTCCTACCAGGATGGGGCGGAGAAAGTTGTCCGCGAGGCCGATCACGAAGGTGCCGAAAGCGAGCAGGATGATTCCCTTCGTGACCGAGCCTGCCACGAGCAGATAGAGCCCGGCCGGAAGCCATACCAGCGCGGAGCCGAGCACGGGCAGAAGCGAGAGCAGCGCCATCAGCGCGCCCGCCAGTAGCGGCGCCGTCAGTCCGAGCAGCCAGAAGATCACCCCGCCAAGCGCGCCCTGAATCAGGGCAACGAGGATGATTCCCTTGATGGTCCCGCGAACCGCCAGGGTGAACGCATGCAGAATCTCGGCGCTGTGGCTCGCACGCAGCGGCAGGGCGTCGCGGATGCGTGCGTTCAGCTCGTCACCGTCGCGCAGCAGAAAAAACAGCAGGTACAACATCACGAGCAAGCTTGCGACGAATTCGAGGGTCAACTGACCGATGTTGATCGCGTGCCCGGCCAGCTGCTGGCCGGCCGGGACGAGCAGACCAGACAGGCGTTCCTTCAGGGCCGAAAAATCGATGCTGGCGAGCCGATCCGCCATGGGACCAGCCCAGTCGGGCAGCGCGGATTTCAGCTGCTGAAGCGGATGAGCAAAGCTGATCTCCCCCGACTGAACGCGCTGATACAGCTCCCCTCCCTGGTCGATAAGCGAAGCGATGACGATCGCGACAGGGATCAAGACGATCACCACCACGATGACGACGGTGGAGAATGCGACAAGGTTGCGCTTTCCCGGGAGGGTTTCCAGGAAGCGTCGATAGAGCGGGGCGAAGATGATGGCCAGCAGCGTGGCCCACAGCAATGCTCCGGAGAAAGGCCAGAGCACCCAGCCAAAGGCTAGCGTGACCACGGCAAGCAATACGAGAAATGAGCGGTCCTCCGATGTTCTCACGTGTTCGCCAGCCTTTCAGTCGGAACTCGCAAGACGTGGGTATCACAAGTCGATCGTGCGGGGGCAAGTCGCACAAGGTCAATCTGTCTGCGGCGTTTCGGCAATGTCTCGGCAAATCTCGGTTTGCGCAGACGTTGGCCGGATACCCTCCACGTGAGCCGGCTCGTCGAGAGGCCGGGGAAATCCGGCCCCTCCATCACGCCAGCGATCAGGGTCGAATGTGGGCGCTTCACTTGCCGGCTTTGGCGCTCCAATCTGCAGGCTTGAGGCGTCCGGCAAAGGTGGCGGGGCCCGAGCTGCCGGCCTTGTAAACGAAGGCCTCGCCTTCCCCGACGTCGCCGGCCTCCTTCCCGAAGGCATCGGCGATGTTCGTCTTGTGGGTGACCAGGAAATTGTTGCTGCCTGCCTTCGGCGGCGCGTCGACGAGCTTGCGCACGGCCTGCCCGGCCTTTGCATTGGCGCCGGTGGGGTTTGCCATTCCCGATGCGCTGGCGTTGCTGCTGTCCGTCAACGCGTCGACCGGCTTGACCTCGCGGCCGGAGATCAGCTTGCCGGCCTCGATCGCACGGTTGAGCCGGCTGGTGTAGACATCGCCGATCGGGATCGCGAGGTCCTTGACCGCTGCCCCGATCTGGAGCGCCATGTCCCTGCCCTTTTCGCTGAGCTGACGCTGGGCGCTCATGTCGTCGAACTTGAAGGGGTAGACGTCCTTTTGGTTGTCATCGGTGGCGGTGTGCCGAAAGATCAGCACGTAGCCGCCTTGCTTGAGCGAGGCGATGAGCTCCGGCGTATCGGCCGCGGCGTATCGGGAAAATCCAGCGAGAAGGACAGTAAGTACGAGGCGGCACAGCACGTTCATGCGCGAAACCCTCCTGCAATGCCCCCCGGAGGATGGTGACGCGCAACGCGGTCGATTTCAATTGTCGATTGCCAGATGGGATGAGGTTCCCGTGAGGTTTTCGATCAGACGGCCAGCCGCCGTGACGCCGCCAGCCCTGCCAGCGCTTCGTCCAGCTTGTCGCGATCGAGCGGCTTGATCAGGAATCCGTTCATGCCCGCTTCGAAGCAGGCATAGCGATCCTCCACCAGCGTATTGGCGGTGAGCGCAAGGATCGGCGTGTGGTGGCCGCCGGTCGCCGCCTCATGCGTTCGGATTCGCTTCGTCGCCTCGATGCCGTCGAGCTGCGGCATCTGGATGTCCATCAGCACGAGATCATAGGGCGTGCCGGCCGATGAAGCGGCGAGCCAGGACTCCAGCGCGGCCTCGCCGTGGACGGCGATGACGACGCGATGGCCGAGCTTCGTCAGCAGCGAGCGCATCAACAGCGCGTTGATCTCGTTGTCCTCGGCGACGAGGATCGACAGGCCCTTGGTCGCTCCTTTGGCCGGCGTCGCGCCGGCAGCTTCCGCCGGTGGTTCCGGCGCCAGATCGGGCGAGGCCACCTCCGGCGTCATCGCAAGGCGCGCGGCGAGCGAGGCCGCCCGCAGTGGCTTCACCAGAAAACCGGTGAAGGCCGGGGACAGCTTTTCGTGGCGCGAGCTAGAGGTCAGCAGCACGAGGCGCTGCAACGCATGCGCGCGGGCCATTTCGCCCAGCTGGTCGGCCGCGGCAGGGCCGATCGCACGATCGATCAGCACCGCGTGCCATGAGCGTTCCGGCAGCAGCGCTTCGGCGACCGCGGCATCCGTAATCATGCAGGTCTGGCCACCCCAGCGCTCGAGGCGCCGCGCGATCAGCGAGGCCTCGATGCCGTCGGCGACGAGGAGCATCGACTTGCCGGTGAGGTCGGGACTTGGAAAGGCCGTCTGTCCCGCGCTGGCTTGCGACGGCGGAAGCGGCACCGCGATCTCGAAGGTCGAGCCTTTGCCCGGCTCGCTCGCGAGCGTGATCCGGCCGCCCATGCGCTTGACGATGCGCTCGCTGATGGAAAGGCCGAGCCCGGTGCCGCCATAGGTGCGGGCGACGCGCTCGTCGGCCTGCTCGAATTCGCGGAAGATGCGCTGCTGCGCCTCCGGCGCAATGCCGATGCCGGTGTCGCGGACCAGGAAGCTGATCTCGTTCGGCCAGATGCCGGGCTCGACGATCAGCGCGACGCCACCGCTCGCGGTGAACTTGATGGCGTTGCCGGCGAGGTTGAGCAGCACCTGGCGCAGCCGCGCGGCATCGCCGACCACCTCCAGCGGCAGGCGCTCGTCGACATAGGCGGCGATCTCGAGCGCCTTGGCCTGCGCGCGGGGCGCGAGCAGCTCGGTGATCTCCTCGACCAGGGTCGAGAGCGCGAAGGGACGCTGCTCCAGATCAAGCTTGCCAGCCTCTATCTTGGAATAGTCGAGCAGCTCCTCGATCAGCGCCATCAAGGCTTCGCCCGAGGTTTTCACCGCCTTGGCATAGGTCGCCTGCTCCGGCGTCAGATTGGTGTCGAGCAGGAGGCCGCCCATGCCGATGATGCCGTTCAGGGGGGTGCGGATTTCGTGCGAGGCCATCGCGAGGAAGCGCGATTTGGCGCGGTTGGCGGCGTCGGCCTGGTCGCGCGCGTCGGACAGAGCGCGTTCGGTCTCGGTGCGGTCGGTGACGTCGCGCCCCACGCTCTGCAACTCGGCGGGCTGTCCGGCATCGAGGCGGACATAGCCCTCGCGCCAGGCGATCCAGCGCGCGCCGAGCGGGGTTGCGATCTTCTGGTCGTGGATGCGTGTGCCGCTGCTCTCGCGGGCGCTGTCACCCTGCTCCAGCACGTCGAAATCGAAGCGCGTGCCGACCAGCGCGCTGCGCGCCTGTCCTGCGAGCGCGCAATAGGCTTCGTTGGCAAAGGTGATGCGGCCATCGGTAGCGCGCAGCACGATGAGGTCGCCCTGCTGCTCGAACAGGCTGCGGGCGCGTTCTTCCGCCTCCTTCAGCTCCCAATTGCGATCGATCAGCGCCTCGTTGTGGGCGGCGAGCGTACGCAGCCGCTTGCCCACGAAACGCAGGCGCATGCTCAGCGTCGCAAGGCCGAGGCAGGCGAGCGCGAACAGGAAGCTCGCGCCGATCGCAAAGGTGTGGGGATCGTAGCCGGAGTTTTCGGACCGGCTGCCGGACACGAAGCCATAGGCGCCGCCGAAGGTCGCCGAGAAGATCATGAAAGAGCGGATCGCGAAAGCGATGCGGGGATGCTGTCGCCTGAAGCGGCGCATGCGCACCTTGATCCGGAACGTCCGACCCATCGCCACCGACCCCGACTCTTCTTCGAAATACCGCCACCCGCCGTCTGCGACGATGTCGCGCCGACCTTGCGAACAGCTTGAGGCTTTGGCGCTGCCTCCAAACAGGGTTGACCAGGTGTTAATGGCTCAGAGCGAGGCGGCCTGGAGCGGGAGCGGGCGATGGCCGCCATGGGCGCCGACGATCAGCGCCGCGGCCTCGCGCTGCGAGAACGACTTCGAGCGCACATAGATGCGGTAATCCGCCGGCCCTTCGGTGGAGAGATAGATCACCTGGCCGCCATCGACGGGCTGAGCGGCAATCGAGACAAGGCGCGTCGAGGGATTGGCCTGACAGGAATCCGGCTCGGAACCGAGACCGTCGTCGACCACGGCGAAGTCCGCAGTATCGGCATCGTCGGTGATCTGAACCCGCACCGTGGCCCGGGCGGGATCTTCGGTGAAGGCGACATGGACGCCGGCGGTCCAGAACAGGGAGGTGAGCTCGACCGAGGTTTCGCCGAGGGCGATGCAGGGATGCGAGACCGATCCGATCTCCGCGCGGGCGAACACCGCAGCCGCCAACAAGGGAACAACCGAGGCCAGGATCTTGAAACGCAACATGACACTCTACTCGCCGAGGCCCCGGGGAACTCATTGGGCCTTATGGTTTGCAGAGCGTAAAGGAAACTCGTTACCGCCGGGTTGATGCGCGGAATGATCAAGCCATCTGGCGCACATCCTCCGCGAGTGCGCGGTAGGACAGCGCTTCGGCGAGATGCAGCCGGCCGATCTTGTCGGCGCGATCGAGGTCCGCCAGCGTGCGCGCCACCCGCAGCACGCGGTGATAGCCGCGCGCCGACAGCCGCATGGTCTCGGCGGCGTCGCGCAGCAATTTGGCGCCTTGCGCGTCCGGCTTTGCGATCTCCTCCAGCACAGAGGCAGGAGCCTCGGCATTGGTGCGGACACGGGGCAGGCCGGCATCGGCATAACGCGCGAGCTGGATGTCGCGCGCCGCCGCCACGCGGGCGGCGACTTCGGCGGAGCCTTCTGCCGGTGGTGGCAGGATCAGATCGGCCGCGGTTACGGCGGGCACCTCGATGCGCAGGTCGATACGGTCCATCAGCGGGCCGGAGATGCGCGCCTGGTAGTCGCCCGTGCAGCGGTCGACGCGGCCGCGCTTGCAGGCATAGCCCGGCTCGAACGCGTTGCCGCAGCGGCACGGATTCATCGCCGCGACCAGCATAAAGCGGGCAGGGTAAGTGACGCGATGATTGGCGCGCGACACCGCGACCTCGCCGTTCTCCAGCGGCTGCCGGAGCGAATCCAGCACGCGCGGATCGAACTCCGGCAATTCGTCGAGGAACAGCACGCCCTGATGTGCCAGCGAGATCTCGCCGGGCTTTGCGCGCATGCCGCCGCCGGTGAGCGCAGCCATGCTCGCGGAATGATGCGGCGAGCGGAACGGCCGCTTGGCCGTCAGCGCGCCGCCCTCGATCTCGCCGGCGACGGAGGCGATCATCGAGACCTCGAGCAGTTCGCTCGGTGACAGCGGCGGCAGGATCGAAGGCAGGCGCGCCGCCAGCATCGATTTGCCGGCCCCGGGCGCCCCGATCATGAGCAAATGATGCCCGCCGGCGGCGGCGATCTCCAGCGCGCGCTTGGCGCTTTCCTGACCCTTGATGTCGCGCAGGTCGAGCGTGGAGGCGGCGGGCTCATGCACCTTCGGTGACGGCCGCGACAGCACCTGGGTGCCCTTGAAGTGGTTGGCGATCTGGATCAGCGAGCTTGCCGCGATGATCTGGATGTCCGGGCTCGCCCATGCCGCTTCGGAGCCGCACGAGGCCGGGCAGATCAGCCCTTCCTCGCGCATATTGGCGCCGAACGCGGCGGGAAGAACGCCGGCCACGGGCGCGATCGAGCCGTCGAGGCCGAGCTCGCCGAGCACGGTGAAGCCGGTCAGCGCATCCGGCGGGATCGCGCCGATCGCCGCCATCAGGCCGAGTGCGATCGGCAGGTCGTAATGGCTGCCTTCCTTCGGAAGGTCGGCCGGCGCCAGGTTGACGATGATCCGCCGCGCCGGCAGCGCCAACCCTGAGGCGATTAGCGCCGAGCGCACCCGCTCGCGCGCCTCCGACACCGCCTTGTCCGGCAGGCCGACGATGGCAAATGCCGGCAGGCCCGGCGCGACCTGCACCTGCACGTCGACCGCGCGGGCCTCGATCCCCTCAAAGGCGACGGTGGAAACCCGCTGAACCATGCTAAAACCAGCCTGCCCCTCTCGCACAATTAGGGGTAGCAGAGCCCGGCCCTTTCCGCAAGAACAATACGGGAACGATCCCGGAGGGCGAGCAAGCCCTAACCAATCGTAAACGCCACGCCGACACTAAGCCTCGAATGCCGGCTTCTGTCCTCAGCACATTCCAACGAATGTCCGCTATTCCTGAGGCTGCGGGATGGGCCGTGGTCTAACGGGTGAACAATTCAAATGCTTGCAAATCGCCGGAGAAGCGAACGTCGGGTGTGCAGCCGGCTCGCCAAGATCCATTTTGGCGCGGGCTCGCTGCCGCGGGACTGCACGATCACGGATATCTCGGATGGCGGCGTGAAAGTGGTGGCGGAATTCCTGGAAGTGCCGCCGCAATTCACCATCATCTTCGCACCCGATTATTCTCGCCAATGCCGCCTGCGCTGGCGCATCGGCTGCGAATTCGGTGCCGAGTTCACCGACTAAAGCGCGATGCGATGAGGACCAATCGTCGTCGCGCTTTAGGTTGTTGTTTAAGCATGATCTTTCCGGAAAACCGCTGCGCACTTTCCGGATCATGCTTTGAGGTCACACAGGCCGCGTCCTTAACGGGACTTTAGCGTTAATCGGTAAGCATCTCTGATCAGTTGCCGAGTGATCAGAGTATGTCCAAGCGTTCGTCCCTCGCCTCTCCCCAGGCGAGATTGCTGCTTCCCGCACTCCTGGTGCTTGTCCTCGGCGGTTGCCAGACCGCCGGCATCGAGGATGTGACCGGTGCGCTCGGTGTCAGATCGGAAACGGCGGTCAAAGCCGACGCCAAGCCAGAGATGGACGCCTTGCGCGAGCGCTATCGCGCCAAGCCCAGTGATCCCAACGTTGCGCTCGCCTACGGCAAGGCGCTGCGCGAGACCGGCCAGCGCGCGCAGGCGGTTGCGGTCATGGAGCAGGCGGTGCTCGCCCATCCCAGCAACAAGGCGCTGCTCGCCGGCTATGGCCGCGCGCTCGCCGACAGCGGCAATTTCCAGCAGGCCTTCGACGTCCTCAGCCGCGCGCATGCGCCGGAGGATCCGGACTGGCGCATCCTGTCGGCGCAAGGTGCGGCGCTCGATCAGCTCGGCCGCAACGAGGAGGCGCAGCAATATTATGCCGCGGCGTTGAAGATCGTGCCGGACGAGCCGACCGTGCTGTCCAATCTCGGCCTGTCCTATATGCTGCAAAACAATCTGCCGAAGGCCGAACAGGTGCTCGGCCGCGCTTATCAGCGCAATCAGAACGATGCGCGGGTCCGCGCCAATCTCGCGCTCGTGCTGGGATTGCAGGGCCGCGAGGCCGAGGCCGAAATCCTCGTGAAGGCAGATTTGCCGCCGGACCAGGCCGCGGCCAAGGTCGCGGCGCTGCGGCAGCTGCTGGCGAAGAAGCAGCAGCGGGCGGACAAGTAGTCCGCCCCTTTTGGTGTACGCTTACGACGCCTTGCGATGCGGCGCCGAGTTGCGGCTTGACTTGCCCTTCAACTTCTTCAGCAGCGGTCCGAGCAGCGAGCGCTTCGGCTTCTTCACCTCGCCGCGGCCGGCGAGGCGGTTCGCCATGTTCTGGAACAGCTCGGTGGTGCGGTGGTTCTTGGAGACCTCCGCGATCATCTGGCCGTTATTGGCGGCGGTGGAGAACAGCTTTGAATCGAACGGGATCACCGCGATCGGCTGGCTTTCCATGGTCTTGGCGAACGCCTTGACCTCGATCTCCGCGCGCTTGTGCATGCCGACCTGGTTGATGCAATACAGCGGCGGCCGGTCGTTCGGCCGCGCCGCCTTCAGCACGCTCAGCATGTTCTTGGTGTTGCGCAAATTGGCGAGATCGGGCTCGGCCACGATGACGATGTCGTCGGCGTTCACCAGCGCGCGCCGCGTCCAGCCGGACCATTGGTGGGGAACGTCGAGCACGATGCAGGGCGTGGTCATGCGCAGCGTGTCGAACACGGCGTCGAAAGCTTCGGCGCCGAAATCGTAGACGCGGTCGAGGGTGGCAGGCGCCGCGAGCAGGCTGAGGCGCTCGGTGCATTTGGAGAGCAGGCGCTCCATCAGCGCCGTGTCCGGCCGGTCCTGCGACAGCACCGCGTTGGCGATACCCTGCACCGGGTCCTGGTTGTAGTCGAGGCCCGCGGTGCCGAAGGCGAGGTCGAGGTCGATCACGACGGAATCGAGCGCGAGGTCACGCGCAATGGTCCAGGCCAAATTGTGCGCGACGGTGGAGGCGCCGACGCCGCCCTTGGCGCCGACCACCGCGATGACGCGGCCGGTGATGATGGCCTCGGAGGCCGAGAACAGACTGCAGATGGAGCGGACCACGTCGAGGGTTTCGACCGGTCCCACCACATAATCGTTGACGCCGCGGCGTACCAGCTCGCGATAGGGCGCGGTGTCGTTGGGATTGCCGATCACGACCACGCGTGTGCCGGGGTCGCAGACGCCGGCGAGGTCGTCCAGTCCCTCGAGGATGTCGCGCGTGCCGTCGGATTCGATCACGATCACGTTCGGCGTCGGCATCGATTCATAGACTTCGATCGCCGCGGCAAGGCCACCGTCCTTGGCGGTGAGGTGCGCCTTGGCGAGCCGGCGGTCCTGCCCGGCCGCGGTTACCGCGGCCAGCGTCTTCTCGGTCTCGCAAAAGGCCTGCACCGAAATGCGGGGAACCGGCGCAATGTGTTCCTCGGGGTGCTGCGGATCGTCCGCTTCTTCGTCGTGGATGCCCGTCATTTGCCTGTGTCGCTGAGCTTGGCCCTGTCGGCCTCGGAATTGGGAGTCGAGATCGCAGTGCCCTTGCGGTAGCGATCAAAGGCGATGTCGCGCCGCGCGGTATAGGCCGGCGTCTCGGATCGCGGCTGCTCGAGGTCGGCCGGATTGTCGATCATCGCGGCGAGATTGCGCTGGCTGGCGCAGCCCAGATTGAAGTAGGGCCGGTTCTCGTTGTAGCCGGGATCGAGGATGTTGGGGCCGAGGTCTTCCGGCCACAGCCCGCAGGGGCCGGCGACCGCGGCGATCTTCGAATAGCTCAGGCGGATGGTGGGCAGCAGCCCGGGATCTTCAGGGCGATAGGGATGCTGGACGATGGCACGCGACGGCACGCCGCCGGATGCGAGCACGGAACGGATTTCCCGATAGGTCGCAGCCGCCGCGCGCGAATTCGCAGCGTCGACGGGAACGTCGACGACGACGGACCCGGTGCCTTCGCGCACCCAGTCCCGGGCGATGCCCGCGACGTCCGAATGCTGCGCGGCCGACAGGCCGCCCCTCGCCTTGCCGACGAAGATCACGATCGACTTCTTGCCTTCCTGCACCGCGATCGGGTGGCGCTGGCGATAGTCGGTCGGCACCGTCTGGGTGACGATCTCGCCGGTGGTGTTGCAGGCGCCCAGCATGACGGAGAGCCCCGTCAGTGCCAGCGCGACGCCTAGATTGCGACGTCGATCGGCTGTGGTCTTCGTCATCGCTTCGTCCCCTCTTGCCCCGATTCCCGCCCCGTTCCCCAGCCGTCCGTTCGTCTCAGTCGATGATGAAGCCGAAATCGCCGGGCGCGCCGGCGATCGGATCGACGCGACGCGCGATGCCATAGAGGCGGTTCATGCGGCCGAGCAGTGCGGTCTGCGCGTCCGAGGCCGGCGCGAAGCCGTCGTCGGGCCGCGCCAATTCCTTCTGGGCGACCGCGCGCACCACATAGGGCGTCACGATCACCATCAGCTCGGTCTCGTTGTTGACGAAGTCCTGGCTGCGGAACAGCGCGCCGATGATCGGCACCTGGTCGACGCCGGGCAGGCCGTTGATCGCCTGCTTGGTCTGCTGCTGGATCAGGCCGGCCATCGCCATCGAGCCGCCCGAGGGAATTTCCAGCGTCGTCTCGGCGCGGCGAGTCTGGATCGAGGGGATGGTGATCGAGTTGCTCGAGGTCGAGGACACCGCCTGGGTCAACGTGATCGAATTCGTATTCGACAGCTCCGAGACCTCGGTCATCACGCGCAGGCTGATGCGACCTTCGCTGAGCACGACGGGAGTGAAGTTCAGGGAGATGCCGAACTTCTTGTAGGTGACCTGGGTGGTACAGACGTGGGTGACCGGATCGCAGGAATAGCCTGCCGGGATCGGGAATTCGCCGCCGGCGATGAAGGTGGCGGATTCGCCCGAGATCGCGGTCAGGCTCGGTTCGGCGAGCGTGCGCATGACGCCGGCGCTTTCCATCGCGCGCATGGTGGCGCTGACGGTGGCGACGCCCTTGGCGAGGCCGGCGACGCCGAGCCCGTTGCTGCCGACGATCGGTCCGCCCGAGACCGAGAACGGGTTGGAATTGTTGAAATTCACCACCGCGGTGCCGGCGTTCAGGCTGGCGCTGAGATCGACGCCGAGCTGCTTGACGATGTCGCGGCGCACTTCGCCGACGACGACCTTGAGCATCACCTGGTCGCGGCCGCGCACGACGATGCTGTTGACGACCTTGTCCGAGCCGCCGACCAGTTTTGCGGCGACCTCGCCGGCCTGCTGGGCCTCGACTGGGCTCGACACCGATCCGGTCAGCATCACGCTGTCGCCGACGCCTTCGATCTGGACGCCCGGCAGCGACTGGCGCAGGGCCGCGCGCATGCCGTTGAGGTCGCGCTTCACTGCGATGTCATAGGAGGCGACCTGCTGGCCGTCGGCAGTGAAGAACACGACGTTGGTCTGGCCGACCTGGCCGCCGATGATATAGGCGCGCTGGGCCGAGCGGATCACTGCATTGGCGATCTTGGGATCGGCCACCAGCACGTCCTTGACCTCGCGCGGCAGGTCGATGACGACGGATTTGCCGACGCCAAGCGAGAGAAAACGCGTCTTCGCCGACGCGATGGTCCCGACCGACGACACGCCGAGATCCGGTGCCCGCATCGGCGCCTGGTCGCCGACCGGCGCATCCGTCGCGCTGACCAGGTCGGGGGCTGCGAGCAGCCCCAGCACCAGCATCGTCCCCGTCCAGAACGAGCGCGTGCGCTTCCCCCGAAGGCGCAGGCCCATCCGATCATCCCCGTAGTTCATGCTATCCCCATCATCACTTCTGTGACGTCAATTGCCGTGCCTGCACCCCGTAACGGATCACGTTCACGCCGCCCGCACGCTTGATCCCCTGGTCCTCGGGCGTGCCGTCGACTGCGTTGGCATCGACGATGCTCCGCAGCGCGAGCTGGAGCGTGCCGCCCTGGCGCGCGGCTGCGAGCACTGCGACCTGGTCGGGCCGAAGCTCGAGCGTGACGGTCTTGCCGACGACGGCGTTCTGGCCGTCCTTCTCCTTCGGCGCCTGGTCGATCGCGAGCACGCGGATGTTGGTCAGGATGACCTCGGACAGGACGAGGTCGTTGCCGCCGGTCGGACCGTTGTTGTTGGCGCCGTCGGGGTTCTTCAGACGGCGAGTCAGGACGATGTCGACGCGGTCATTCGGAAGGATGAAGCCGCCAGCGGCGGTCTCGGCTGAAATCTCGGTGGAAACGGCGCGCATCCCGGCGGGCAGGATCGCGGCCATGAAGCCGGAGCCGTCGGCCTTGACCAGCTTCTGCTCGCGGATCGGCTCGCCCTGCATCAGGGGGACGCGGGCGATCGAGCCGGCAATCTGGGTCTGCGCCTCGGGCCTGCTGTCGCGGCGGATGAAGGCGCTGCTCGCGGTCGCTGCCGGCCAGGCCTGCCATTGCAGGTCCTCGGGCTTCACGGCCTGGCCGAGCCCGATGTCGGACTTGGCGACGAGGACCTCGACGGTCGGCAGCTTCTCGGCGACGGGCAGGACGGGCGCGGGCTTGTTGTCGAAGCCGCTCGCCAGATACGCAGCGACACCACCGGCGCCCAGCGCGATGACGAGAACGACAATGCGTGCGGTATTCATACGCTTCTACTCTTACGCGGGGCACTCGAACCGCACCTGGCGGGTTCCCCGTGTCGATGAGTAGGGAGTAAAAGTATAAGGGGTGTTGCGAGGCCGAATGCGATGGCCGGCCTCGATGCTGGTTTTCGGCAGATGGTGAACGCGGCGTTATCCGGTCGGCCAGCAGCCCCGTAGATTCACGCAGTACGGAACGTCCGTTCGAATGACATGCGCGGCGTCATGGTGAATGGGTGGTTAGTGGTGTGTGGGTGCGATCATGCCAATGAGATCGCAGCGCGCTCCATAACATCGGTGTCGTCCCGGCGAACGCCGGGACCCATAACCCCAGGGAGCAGCTTGACGAAGATTGAGCGCCCGGTACCGCGACCAAGCTCCCCGGATAGATTCCGCGGTATGGGTCCCGGCGTTCGCCGGGACGACGCTGAGGAGAGTTCGCGCGCTCCGCAACGTCATCATTGCAGAGTGCTACTTCGCCCGCTTCTGTTCGATCACGTCCCAGACCTTCGCCGCAACATCCGGGCCACCGAGGCGCGCGATAGCGCGGATGCCCGTCGGCGAGGTGACGTTGATCTCGGTGAGGTTGCCGTTGATGACGTCGATGCCAACGAACAACAGGCCGCGCTCGCGTAGCGCCGGACCGACGGTGGCGCAGATCTCGCGCTCGCGCGGGGTGAGCTCGGTCTCCTGCGCCGCGCCGCCGCGCACCATGTTGGAGCGGAGGTCGTCGGCGGCCGGCACGCGGTTGACGGCGCCGGCGAACTCGCCGTTGACCAGGATGATGCGCTTGTCGCCGTGCCTCACCTCGGGGATGAATTGCTGGATCACCCAGGGCTCCCGGAACGTCACCGAGAACATGTCGAAGAGCGAGCCGAAATTCATGTCCTGCGGCATCACGCGGAACACCGCTGCGCCGCCATGGCCATGCAACGGCTTCATGACGACGGCGCCGTGCTTGTCGCGGAACGCGTTGATCTCATCTAAGTCGCGCGAGATCAGCGTCGGCGGCATCAGCTGCGGAAAATTCATCACGAACAGCTTTTCCGGCGCGTTGCGCACCGAGGCGGGATCGTTGACCACCAGCGTCTTCGGATGGATGCGCTCCAGAAGATGTGTCGAGGTGATGTAGGCGAGGTCGAACGGCGGGTCCTGGCGCAGCAGCACCACGTCAAAGCCGTTCAGCGCCTCGCGCCTGGGCTCGCCGAGCGTGAAGTGATCGCCCGGCTCGTCGCGCACGGTCAGGAGCTGAACCGGAGCCACGATCTCCTCGCCGACCATCGAGAGCTTGTCGGGCGTATAATAGGACAGGCCGTGGCCGCGCTTCTGCGCCTCCAGAAGCAGCGCAAAGGTGGAATCGCCCTTGATGTTGATGCGGGCGATGGGGTCCATCTGGACGGCGACGTTCAGTTTCATGGTCTGCCTTTCAGGTCGAGGCGTCGAATGCCGCCAACACATGGCGCGGAAGTGAGCGCGGCGCAATCAGCATGGCGTCGAATCGCAATTCGAATTCGGCATGCTCGGGATGCGCCACGAGCCAGCCTTGCGCGGCGTCGATGATGCGCTGCTGCTGGCGCGGCGTCACGGCGAAGGCCGCGTCATCCAGCGTGGCCCGCGCCTTGACCTCGACGAAAGCGATCAGATTGCGGCGGCGCGCCACGATGTCGATCTCGCCATGCGGGGTGCGGTAGCGTTTGGCCAGGATGCGATAGCCCTTGGCCATCAGATAGGCCGCGGCGCGACTCTCCGCGGAGATGCCGGTGTGGAACGCGGCGACGCGCTCGGGCGAGGCGACCTTCGGCTCCACCGGGACCTCAGTCTTCGCCATCGCCGCCCCTTAAGTCCTTGGCGAGCTCGAGCGCGCGAGCATAGACCTCGCGGCGCGGCCGGCCCGAGAGCGCGACCGCGTGCGCGACGGCATCCTTGACGCTGTGCGCGGCAAGTTGCTCGCGCAACAGACCGTCCAGCGCATCCGACGTCAGCATCTCGGCGTCGGCCGCCGGCGGCGCGATCACCAGCACGAACTCGCCGCGCGTCTCCAGCGTATCGGCCTCGCGCGCCAGCTGGCTCAACGGAGCGCGCGAGATCTCCTCGTGCAGCTTGGTCAGCTCGCGGCAGATCGCGGCCTCGCGCGCCCCCATGATCTCGGCGAGCTCGGCCAGCGTGTCCTGCACGCGGTTGCCGGATTCGAACATCACCAGCGTCGCATCGATGCGCGCGAGTTCGGTCAAGCGCGCCTTTCGCGCGGCGGATTTCGCCGGCAAAAAGCCTTCGAAGAAGAAGCGGTCGGTCGGCAGTGCCGCCACCGACAGCGCCGCCAGCACCGAGGACGGGCCGGGCAGGGCATACACCGCATGGCCGGCGGCGCAGACCTCGCGCACCAGCTTGAAGCCGGGATCGGAGATCAGCGGCGTGCCGGCGTCGGAGACCAGCGCAATCGAGCCGCCCTGCCCCAGCGCCTCCAGGATTTTCGGGCGCGCGGCTTCCGCATTGTGCTCGTGATATTGCTTGAGCTGCGCGGCGATGGCGTAGCGCTCGGTCAGGCGCCGGGTGATGCGGGTGTCCTCGCAGGCGATGACATCGACGCCGGCGAGGGTCTGGAGCGCCCGCAGCGTGATGTCGCCGAGATTGCCGATGGGGGTTGCGACCAGATGGAGGCCCGGTGCCGCCTTCGGCGCCGCAAGCCGATGGGCATCGATGCAGAAACCGCGCGAGGCGGCGTCTTGAGCTTCAGGCGTATTTATCGGGACCGGCTTTGCGCGCATAATGAAGTCAACTTAGGCACGATCCGCAGGGCTGGGAACCGGTTCGCCGAAAAAGATCGCGCCGAGGTGAGGGGCGAGGAACGGACGGGAATGTGATCGATCCAGGATCACGCCGAGAGGGCGTGAGGGCTCTCGCGCCATATTCGCGACCGAAACGCCGCCTTGATGCTGAATGAGCGAGGGCAAATAGCTGCCGGGACAGCAAGGCGGCCGCGTTAAGCGGCTATTATCCTTTTGTTTCGGTTAACTATTTGCCGACAATATGCCTGAATCCGTGGCTTGTGTCGTGGAAAGAATGTCGTGACCCGCCGGCGCCGACGGGTCAGAAGAGAAGCTGAAATGGTGGGCCCGCGTTATCCAAAATCTCCCGTTCCGGGGTCCCTGATGTCAGGGGCGACCCGCCGGAGCGCGCTCGGCCTGTTGCTCGGCACGCCACTGCTGTCGGCCTGCGCCGGCGTGCAGCAGAGCCTGAGCCAGTTTTCCAACCCCTTCTCGAACTCGACGCCGCCGGCTCAGCCCGCAGGTCCCCCGCAACAGGCGACGACCGCCGGCACCGGCGGCGTGAAGGTCGCCGTGATTCTGCCGCTCTCGGCCGCCGGCAATGCCGGCTTGGCCGCGCAATCCATGCGCAACGCCGCCGAGATGGCGCTGGCCGAGTTCCAGAACCCGAACATCCAGCTGCTGATCAAGGATGACAATGGCAGCCCGCAAGGCGCGCAGGGCGCCGCGCAGCAGGCCGTCGACGAAGGCGCCGAGATCATTTTGGGACCGCTGTTCGCGCAATCGGTGCCGGCGGTGGCGCAAGTCGCGCGCACGCGCGGCATTTCCGTGATGGCGTTCTCGACCGATTCCAGCATCGCCGGCCGCGGCGTCTATTTGCTCTCCTTCCTGCCGGAGTCCGACGTCAACCGCATCGTCGAATATTCCGCCAGCATCGGAAAGCGCTCCGTCGCCGTGCTGGTGCCCGACAATGCCTATGGCAATGTCGTCGAGGCCGCGGTGAAAGCGGCCGTGCCGCGCCGCGGCGGGCGCATCGTCTCGTTCGAAAAATACGGCGCCGATCGCGCCACGCCGGCGCGCACCGTGGCGCAGCAACTCGGCAGCGCGGATGCGTTGTTCATTGCCGATGACGGCGATGCCGTGGTGACGGTCGCAGATGCGATGACCGCGGCGGGCGCGAACTTACGCAACATCCAGTTGCTCGGCACCGGCCTGTGGGACAATCCGCGGGTTTATGCGAATGCGAGCTTGCAAGGCGGCCTCTATGCCGCGCCCGACCCGGCCGGCTTCCGCGCCTTCTCCGGCCGCTACCGCACCAAATACGGCGCCGAACCGATTCGCACGGCAACGCTGGCCTATGACGCGGTCGCCCTCGTCGCCGCGCTGGCGCGCACGCAAGGCACCACGCGCTTCTCGTCCGACGTACTGACCAATCCGTCCGGCTTTGCCGGCATCGACGGCCTGTTTCGTTTCCGTGCGGACGGCACCAACGAGCGCGGGCTTGCGGTGATGAAGGTGACCCAGGGTGGCGGCGTTGCCGTCGCGGGCTCGCCGAAGAGTTTTGGGGCGTAGTTCGGGACGACAGTGCCGTAGGGTGGGCAAAGGCGCGCTTCGCGCCGTGCCCACCATCTCTCAGCTAATCGCATGGAATTCGTGGGCACGCTTCGCTTTGCCCACCCTACGGCAGCGCGTTATGCCGCGAGATCCGCGACCACTGCATCCAGCACCGGAAAACCGCTGCTCGTCACGCGCAAGCGGCCCGTCGCATCCACCGTGATCGCGCCTTCCTCGCGCAGCAGCGCGATGCGCTTGGGATCGAGCGGGCGGCCGGAGAGGGCTTTGTAGCGCTCGGGGTCGATGCCTTCGGCGAGGCGCAGTCCCATCAGCAAAAATTCGTCGGCGCGCTCTTCGCTGTTGAGCAGATCGTCGGTGACGACACCATGGCCATTGGTCTCGACCCGCATCAGCCAGGCCTCGGGACGCTTCTCGGTGGCGGTGGCGTGCCTGACGCCGTCGATGTCGAGCCGGCCATGCGCGCCGGGGCCGATGCCGGCATATTCCTCGCCGCGCCAATAGACCAGATTGTGCCGGCACTCGGCGCCGCGCCGTGCGTGATTGGAGATCTCGTAGGCGGGCAGCCCGAGCTTGTCGCAGGTCTCCTGCGTGACGTCGTAAAGCGCGCGCGCCACCGCTTCGTCCGGCGTCTTCAATTTGCCGGCCTGGTGCAGGCCGAAGAACGGCGTGCCTTCCTCGATCGTCAATTGATAGAGCGACAGATGCTCGGCCGCTTCGTCGATGGCGAGACGCAGCTCATCGGCCCACATCGCCGGCGTCTGGTCGGGACGGGCGTAGATCAGATCGAACGAATAGCGATCGAACGAGCGGCGCGCTATGGCGACGGCATCGAGCGCCTCGCGCGCGCTGTGCAGGCGGCCCAGCGCTTTCAGCGAGGCATCGTCGAGCGCCTGCACGCCGAGCGAGACGCGGTTGACGCCGGCGGTGCGATAGCCGGCAAAGCGCGTGGCTTCGACGCTGGTCGGATTCGCCTCCAGCGTCACCTCGACATCGCTGGCGACGGTCCAGTGCTTGCCGATCGCATCGAGCACCGCGCCGACCGTTGCGGGCTGCATCAACGACGGTGTGCCGCCGCCGAGAAAGATCGAGGTGACCTCACGGCCGGGCGAGCGCTCGGCGGTGGCTGCGATCTCGCGCGCGAAGGCGGAGGCGAAGCGCGCCTCGTCGATCGCGGCGTGACGGACATGGCTGTTGAAGTCGCAATAGGGGCATTTCGACAGGCAGAACGGCCAGTGCACGTAGACGCCGAAGGCTTCCTTAGCGCGGCTCAAGGCAGATCTCCGCCAGTTTCACGAAGGCGCGGGCGCGATGCGACAGGCCAAGGCCGAGCGGCGGCAGGCCGTGCTTCTCGATGCTGTCCATCTCGCCGAAGGTGCGGCTGTGGCCGTCCGGCAGGAACATCGGGTCGTAGCCGAAGCCGGCGGTGCCGCGCGGCGGCCAGACCAGCGTGCCGTCGACGCGCGCCTCGACCTCTTCGAGATGATCGTCGGGCCAGGCGACGCAGAGCGCGGAGACGAAATGCGCTTTGCGCTTGTCCGGCGTGGTGGCGCCGCGCTCCTGCAACAGGCGCTCGATCTGCGCCATCGCCGCAGCGAAATCCTTGGAAGGTCCAGCCCAACGCGCGGAGAAAATGCCCGGCGCGCCGTCGAGTGCGTCGACCACGATGCCGGAATCGTCGGCAAAGGCGGGAAGCTTGGTCGCCCGCGCTGCCGCGATCGCCTTGATCGTGGCATTGCTGCGGAAATCGTTGCCGGTCTCGTCGGGCTCGCCGAGGCCGAGCTCTCCGGCCGACACCGCCTCGATGCCGTACGGCGCGAGCAGCTCCTTCATCTCGGCGAGCTTGCCGGGATTATGGGTGGCGATGACCAGCTTTCCGGTGATTCGGCGGTGCATGGGCTTATTGACTACGCGACAGCCAGTTTCTGCAAGTCCACGAGACGCGCGATGCCCTTTTGCGCCAGGGCGATCAGCTTCAGGAACTCGTCCTGCGTGAACGGCTCGCGTTCCGCGGTGCCCTGCACCTCGATGATGCGGCCGTCGCCGGTCATGACGAAATTGGCGTCGGTCTGGGCTTCCGAATCCTCGGCATAGTCGAGATCGAGCACGGGCGTGCCGTTGTAGATGCCGCAGGAGATCGCAGCGACGTTGTCGCGCATCACATTGGCCTTGATCATGTTGCGCGCCTTCATCCAGTTGATGCAATCGGCGAGCGCGACCCAGGCGCCGGTGATCGAGGCCGTGCGCGTGCCGCCGTCGGCCTGGAGCACATCGCAATCGACCGTGATCTGGCGCTCACCGAGCGCTTCGAGATCGACGATCGTGCGAAGCGAGCGGCCGATCAGGCGCTGGATCTCGACGGTGCGGCCACTTTGCTTGCCGGCGGAGGCCTCGCGGCGGGTGCGTTCGGAGGTCGCGCGCGGCAGCATGCCATATTCGGCGGTGACCCAGCCGCGGCCCTGGCCCTTCAGCCACGGCGGCAGGCGATCTTCCAGCGTGGCGGTGACCAGCACATGGGTGTCGCCGAATTTCACCAGGCAGGAGCCTTCCGCATATTTGACCACGCCGCGCTCGAGCGTCACGGGGCGCAATTCGTCGGGCGCACGGCGGCTTGGCCGCATGGGAAATCCTCCAAAACTCGCAGGTTAGGGCTATTCGCGGTGCTTGTAGGTGGGGTGAGGGTATGCGGCAAGGGGAAAGGACAAGGCTTTTTCACCCCCGGTTCTCCACCCTGCAAACGCGACGCTTGTCAGAACCCTCCTGGATGGACAAATTATGAGCATCTGAGAGGAGTTACCGTCTGTGGCCCATCACGATCCGATCCATCTGATCGCGCCGCGCGCAGGCCTCGCCCAGCTCAACGAGCGTTCTCGCGACATCTTTCGTCAAATTGTCGAAAGTTACCTCGCGACCGGTGAGCCCGTGGGCTCGCGCAATATCTCGCGCCTCATCGCCATGCCGCTGTCGCCGGCCTCGGTCCGCAACGTCATGGCCGATCTGGAACAGCTCGGCCTGATCTACGCCCCGCACACCTCCGCCGGTCGGCTGCCGACGGAACTCGGCCTGCGGTTCTTCGTCGATGCCCTGATGCAGGTCGGCGACCTCAACGAGGCCGAGCGGCAGTCGATCCAGAGCCAGCTTGCCACCGTCGGCCAGGCGCAATCGGTCGAGGCGGCGCTGGACCAGGCACTGACGCGGCTGTCGGGCCTGACCCGCGCCGCCGCGGTGGTGCTGACGCCGAAATCCAATGCGCGGCTGAAACACATCGAATTCGTCCGTCTGGAACCGGAAAAGGCGCTGGTGATCCTGGTCGGCGAGGACGGCCAGGTCGAAAACCGCGTGCTGTCGCTGCCCCCCGGAGTTCCCTCCTCGGCGATCACCGAGGCCGGCAATTTCCTCAATGCGCGCATCCGCGGGCGCACCCTGGCCGAGGCGCGGCTCGAGCTCGAGACGGCACTTGGAGAAGCCCGTGCCGAGCTCGATCAGCTCGCACAGAAGGTGATTTCCGCCGGCATCGCCAGCTGGTCCGGCGGCGAGAACGAGGATCGCCAGCTCATCGTCCGCGGCCACGCCAATCTGCTCGAAGACCTGCATGCGCTGGAGGATCTGGAACGGGTACGCCTGCTGTTCGACGATCTCGAGACCAAGCGCGGCGTGATCGACCTGCTGGGGCGTGCCGAGACCGCTGAGGGCGTGCGTATCTTCATCGGTTCGGAGAACAAACTGTTTTCCTTGTCCGGCTCCTCTACGATCATCTCGCCCTATCGGGATGCCGCCGGCCATATTGTCGGTGTTTTGGGCGTGATCGGGCCAACCCGGCTGAATTATGCCCGCGTGATCCCGACCGTGGACTACGCGGCCCGCATCGTCAGCCGTCTTTTGGGAGGCTGATCGGCGTTTCCGCCGATCACGGGCGCTTGATTTTCGGCGCTTTAGGCACGATATCCGGGCCAACAATCCCTGGAAACGAGTTCGAGATTAGAGCCGATGACCGAGCAAGACCGGCAACCCGAAGACACGACTGCCGCGACCGGCGAGCCCGTGGTGTCAAAACCCTACATCATGCCCGACGATCCCGAGCCCGGCTCAGTCGAGCTGTTGCAGAAGGAAGCCGCCGAGGCGCGTGACCGCATGCTGCGGACGCTGGCCGAGATGGAGAATCTGCGCAAGCGTACCACCAAGGAGGTCGCCGACGCCCGCCTCTACGGCATCACCGGCTTTGCCCGCGACGTGCTCGACATCGCCGATAATCTTCAGCGCGCGCTCGATGCCGTTCCGGCCGAGGCCCGCGCCACGGCCGATCCCGGCCTGATATCGCTGATCGAAGGCGTCGAGCTCACCGAGCGTTCGCTGCTCAACGCGCTGGAAAAGCACGGCGTGAAGAAGCTCGATCCGCAGGGCCAGAAGTTCGACCCGAACTTCCACCAGGCGATGTACGAAGTGCCTGATCCGTCGGTGCCGTCGGGCACCGTGGTGCAGATCATGCAGGCCGGCTACACCATCGGCGAGCGCGTGCTGCGCCCGGCCTTGGTCGGTGTCGCCAAGGGCGGCGCGAAGCCCGCGGCCGCGGCGAACAACAACGAGTCGAGCGGCGCGGCGAACTGATTTTTTTGCGTCATTCCGGGCGGCTCGAAGAGCCGAACCCGGAATCTCGGGATTCTCAGGTGCGCAATGGCGCACCATAGTTCGATGCTTCGCATCGCCCCGGAATGACAGTCATCTAGCCCTGCGCGCTCGCGATATCCGCAGACTGAATCCGCTTCACGCCGGCCTTGGCCATATCGGCCCAGGCTTTTGCCAGCGAGCCCTGCGTGTCGATGCCGCGGCAGGCGTCTTCCACCACATAGACCTCGAAGCCAGCCTTGCGCGCGTCGAGCGCGGTCCAGGCGACGCAGAAATCCGTCGCGAGCCCTGCGACGAAGACGCGCTTGATCTTGCGTCCCCTCAGATAGCCGGCAAGTCCTGTCGAGGTCTTGCCGTCGGCTTCGAGGAAGGCCGAATAGCTGTCGACGTCCTTGTGAAAGCCCTTGCGGATGATGAGCTCGGCGTGCGGGATCGCAAGGTCCTTCGACAGCGAAGCGCCATCGGTGCCCTGCACGCAATGGTCGGGCCACAGCACCTGCTTGCCATAGGGAAGGTCGACGGTCTCGAACGGCTTCTTGCCGGAATGCACCGACGCAAACGAGATGTGGCCCGGCGTGTGCCAGTCCTGCGTCATCACCACATTCGCAAATGCTCTCGAGATCTTGTTGATGACGGGCACCACCTGCTCGCCCTCTTTCACCGCGAGGCTGCCGCCGGGCAGGAAGCAGTTCTGCACGTCGATCACGAGCAGCGCGGAGGCATCGTCCGGCTTGATCGATGCCGCTGCAAGGAGTGCGGTTGGAGCCAGCGTTGCAAGCGCCGTCGTCCCAAGCATTGCCAAGACTTGTCGCCGATCCAGCATCGTTCGCCTCCCCTTCGGATGAACTCAACGGAGACGAAGCCTAGTTCCGTTCGTGTACGAACAGAAGCCCGAAAATGCCGCCGGGTTTGATGAGGGGTTGGGCGTGCAGCCTCAACACCGCTGTCGTCCCGGACAAGCGCAGCGCAGATCCGGGACCCATACCCCCAGGGAGAAGTTTGGCGAAGACTCTTCGGGGGTACTGCGACCGACCGCAATCGCGAGATCACGCGGTATGGGTCCCGGCCTTCGCCGGGACGACACCGAGTGTGTTGGAGCGCCTCTGGCCTACCCCTTCGGCTGGATGCCGTCGCGCACGGCGCGGAAGCGAGTGAAGGCGGCCAGCCACTGGTCGCGCGGGGCGCTGGCGATGATGCGCAGCGAGGCGCCTCCGCTCGAGAAGCGGATCCACTGCACCACGGTCACCGGGACCTTGTCCTTGCCGCTGATGCCGTCGATCCGGGTCTCGAAGCCTTGCTGGCCGTTGATGCGGATCGGCTCGGACATGGTGACGCGCGATTCGCGCACGCCGGGAATCTGCAGCGCCGCCTCCTGGGCGAAGCGGGCGCGGTCGTCGGCCTGCTGCGGCGTGGCGCCGATCAGGCCGAGGATCATGAACGGCTTCGACTCGTAACCGGTGCTCTCGTCGCCGTCCGCCAGGATGATGCTCGAGCCCGGCGCCAGAGTGCGGATGTCCTTGAATTCGGCGAGATCGGTGATCCTGAACGGCATCAGCGCGATCTGCTCCTCGGCCGAGACCTGCTTGCGGGTAGTGGCGGTCGCAAACATCTGCCGCACCGCCTCATCCGTGTAGATCTTGGTCGCATTCTCCGGGACCTGCACCGCGACGTAGCCGGAGAAGCCGGCGCCCGGCACGATCATCGAATAGCGCTTCACCGGGGTGTCGCCGGCCTTGCCGCTTTCGGTGGTGAAATAAGCGAGGCCCGCGGGCGTCTCGATCTTGTCCTGCTTGACGCCGCCAGCGCCGGCCGGATTGGAATTGAAGGCGCTCACGACCTCGCCATAGGCTGCCGGCGGCAGCTCGGTGATCAACACCTTGACGCTGCCATCCTCGCTCTCGAATCCCGGAAACGTTTTTGCCGTGCTGAGACCGACCAGCGGCACCATGCCGAGGCGCAAGCCGGGTGGAAACACGGCGTCGGCGGCGAAGGCCGGAAACGCGGAGGCGATCAGAAGGGCGAGCGCGGCGAGGGGGCGGATCAGCTTCATGGGCACTCTGATTGGTTCACATTGAGGCCGTTCGATGGTCGGCCACCGGGCCGCATTGTCGCGCGAAGCAGCTGTGGCGGCTGCCCGGCCGGTCCGCCTTTTACCGGGTTTGGGCTTGCGGCAACAGGGTGGGCGGGCTTGCGGTAGCGGGGGGCTTGCTGAAGCCTGAACCTGTTAATAATTCCTCACCCGCAAGGGCGGTGAAGCCCGGATATCATCGTCCAAAACCCAATGTTTTCACGGCAGAAACGTAGCTTCGGTCCTTGCGGGCCCCTCCCCCCCTCCTATATGAGCCTCAATCATCGCAATATCGCGGATGTTTGATCTTAGGGGGTTTCGGTCGGGTGCCTTCTGGGCCCAGCCAACCTGCCGCAAAAACAAGGATATCAGGACCATGGGAAAGGTCATTGGGATCGACCTCGGCACCACGAATTCGTGCGTCGCCGTGATGGATGGCAAGAACGCCAAAGTCATCGAGAATTCCGAAGGCATGCGCACGACGCCTTCGATCGTCGCCGTGACGGACGACGGTGAGCGCCTCGTCGGCCAGCCGGCCAAGCGCCAGGCCGTCACCAATCCCGAGCGCACCTTCTTCGCAGTGAAGCGCCTCATCGGCCGCCGCTACGACGACCCGATGGTCGAGAAGGACAAGAAGCTCGTCCCCTACAAGATCGTGAAGGCTTCCAACGGCGACGCCTGGGTCGAGGCCGACGGCCAGACCTACTCGCCCTCGCAGGTCTCGGCGTTCATCTTGCAGAAGATGAAGGAGACCGCGGAAGCCCATCTCGGCCAGAAGGTCGATCAGGCCGTCATCACCGTTCCCGCCTACTTCAACGACGCCCAGCGCCAGGCGACCAAGGACGCCGGCAAGATCGCGGGCCTCGAAGTGCTGCGCATCATCAACGAGCCGACCGCGGCCGCGCTCGCCTATGGCCTCGACAAGACCAAGACCGGCACGATCGCGGTGTACGATCTCGGCGGCGGCACGTTCGATATCTCGATCCTCGAGATCGGCGACGGCGTGTTCGAGGTGAAGTCGACCAACGGCGACACCTTCCTCGGCGGCGAAGACTTCGACATGCGCCTGGTCGGCTATCTCGCCGACGAATTCCAGAAGGAGCAGGGCATCAACCTGCGCAACGACAAGCTCGCGTTGCAGCGCCTGAAGGAAGCCGCTGAAAAGGCCAAGATCGAGCTGTCCTCGACGACGCAGACCGAGATCAATCTGCCCTTCATCACCGCGGACCAGACCGGCCCGAAGCATCTGACGATGAAGCTCACCCGCGCCAAGTTCGAGGCGCTGGTCGACGACCTCGTCCAGAAGACCGTCGAGCCCTGCCGAAAGGCGCTGAAGGACGCCGGCGTCACCGCCGGTGAGATCGGCGAAGTGGTTCTGGTCGGCGGCATGTCGCGCATGCCGAAGGTCCAGGAAGTCGTGAAGCAGCTGTTCGGCAAGGAGCCGCACAAGGGCGTCAACCCGGACGAAGTCGTGGCGATCGGCGCTGCGATCCAGGCCGGCGTGCTCCAGGGCGACGTCAAGGACGTGCTGCTGCTCGACGTCACCCCGCTGTCGCTGGGCATCGAGACGCTGGGCGGCGTGTTCACCCGCATCATCGACCGCAACACCACGATCCCGACCAAGAAGAGCCAGGTGTTCTCGACCGCCGAGGACAGCCAGAACGCGGTCACCATCCGCGTCTTCCAGGGCGAGCGTGAAATGGCGGCCGACAACAAGATGCTCGGCCAGTTCGACCTGATGGGCATTCCGCCGGCTCCGCGCGGCATGCCGCAGATCGAGGTGACCTTCGACATCGACGCCAACGGTATCGTCAACGTCTCGGCCAAGGACAAGGCCACCGGCAAGGAGCAGCAGATCCGCATCCAGGCCTCCGGCGGCCTGTCGGAAGCCGACATCGAGAAGATGGTCAAGGACGCCGAGGCCAATGCCGAGGCGGACAAGAAGCGCCGCGAGGCCGTGACCGCCAAGAACGAGGCGGATGGTCTGGTGCATTCGACCGAGAAGGCTTTGGCCGAGCACGGTTCGAAGGTCGGCGAGACCGAGCGCCGCGCCATCGAGGATGCCGTCGGCGACCTCAAGGAAGCGCTGAAGGGCGACGATGCCGAGGCGATCAAGGCCAAGACCCAGACGCTGGCCCAGGCTTCGATGAAGCTCGGCGAGGCCATGTACAAGCAGCAGGCCGAGGCCGACGCCAAGAAGGACGCGGCCAAGGACGACGTCGTCGACGCGGAATTCACCGAAGTCGACGACGACAAGAACAACAAGAAGTCCGCCTGAACCCCAAGAGGGTCATGATGCGGACGGCTTGGACCCCACACGCTCTACCGGCCTCCTCCTTCGCGGGGGAGGCCGCCGTGTCGGGACGGACGGGCGGGTCGCCCGTTACGATCGATCAATTCCCAGCCGTTATGCTGAACGCCGCCAAGCGACCCTCTGCCGCCGGGCAGAAGGCTGCCTATATCGTCGTGTGGCGACGTCGTTTCGCTCCGACTTGAATCGCGATTGGATAGACCGAGTCCCACATGTCCACGTCCACCAAGCGCTGCTATTACGAAACTCTCGAAGTCGAACGCGATGCCGACGAATCCGTTCTGAAATCGTCGTTCCGCAAGCTGGCGATGAAGTTCCACCCGGACCGCAATCCCGGGGACGACACCAGCGAAGTCAAGTTCAAGGAAATCAACGAGGCCTACGAGGTCCTCAAGGACAAGGACAAGCGCGCGGCCTATGACCGCTACGGCCATGCCGCCTTCGAGCAGGGCGGCGGCGGCGCCGGCTTCGGTGCGGGCTTTGCCTCTTCCTTCTCCGATATTTTCGAAGATTTGTTCGGCATGGCCGGGCAGCGCGGCCGCGGCGGCCGCGAGCGCGGCGCCGACCTGCGCTACAACATGGAAATCACGCTCGAGGAAGCCTTCGGCGGCAAGACCGCGCAGATCGAGATTCCGGTCTCGGTCACCTGCGAGGCCTGCTCGGGCATCGGCGCCAAGGCCGGAACCAAGCCGAAGACCTGTTCGAGCTGCGGCGGCGCCGGCCGCGTGCGGCAGTCACAGGGCTTCTTCACGCTGGAGCGGACCTGTCCGGGCTGCCAGGGCCGCGGCCAGATGATCGAGGATGCCTGCCCGTCGTGCTCGGGCCAGGGCCGCGTCACCCGCGAGCGGAATCTTTCGGTCAACATTCCCCCGGGCGTCGAGGACGGCACAAGGATCAGGCTCGCCGGCGAGGGCGAGGCAGGGGTTCGCGGCGGTCCGCCCGGCGACCTCTACATCTTCCTGTCGCTGGCCCAGCACCAGTTCTTCCAGCGCGACGGCGCCGATCTGCATTGCCGTGTGCCGATCTCGATGGTGACGGCCGCCCTCGGCGGCGAATTCGAGGTGCCAACCATCGAGAAGGGCAAGGCCAAGGTGAAGGTGCCGGCCGGGACCCAGTCGAACCGCCGATTCCGCATTGCATCAAAAGGCATGCCGGTGCTGCGGTCGCGCCAGATGGGCGACATGTATGTTCAGGTCGTGGTCGAGACCCCGCAGAACCTCACCAAGAAGCAGCAGGAATTGCTGGCCGAGTTCGAAAAGCTTTCCTCCGGCAACACCCAGCCGGAATCCGAGGGCTTCTTCGCCAAGGTCAAGGATTTCTTCGGTAATCGGGCGAGTTGACCCGGCTTGACCATACCGCCTTCGGCCTATACGTCTTTATGACCATTTTCTGACACGCCGCGGTCCCGCGGTCCCGTCCGGTCCTGACATGCCATTGCCATCGTCCGCGCGTGCGTTGAAGAAGCCTCGTCTCGACGACGAGGTGCGCTTTCTCAGATCATGGATCGAAAAGCCCCTCCACATGGGCGCGGTGATGCCGTCGGGCAAGCTGCTGGCCCGGACCATGGCCCATTACGTCGATGTCGATTCGGACGCGCCTGTGGTCGAGCTCGGACCCGGCACCGGCGCCATCACCTCGGCCCTGATCGAGCGCGGCGTCGACCAGAAGCGTCTCGTCCTCGTCGAATACAATCCCGGCTTCTGCGCCCTGCTGCGCGACCGCTATCCGCAGGCCAAGGTGGTGCAGGGCGATGCCTATCGCCTGCGTGACACGCTCTGGAACGTCCTGAGCGCGCCGGCCTCCGCGGTCGTCTCCGGCCTGCCGCTGGTGACAAAACCGATGCTGACGCGGCTGCGGCTGATCCGCGACGCCTTTGCGGCGCTCGCGCCCGGCGCGCCTTTCGTCCAGTTCACCTATGCGGTGGTGCCGCCGATCCCGAAATCGCTGCCCGGCGTGTCCACAGAGGCGTCGGAACGGATCTGGATGAACCTTCCGCCCGCCCGCGTCTGGGTGTATCGCAAGCATTAATTCCGCCGGCTCGGTTCTTTGCGCGGCGGGCTCGTTTCGCCGAACGCATTGGATTGGATGTCAGCTCCCAAGATCCTGATCATTCCCGGCTCGCTGCGCACCGGCTCGCACAATGCGAAGCTGGCGGCGGTCGCCGCCTATGAGTTTGCCCGGGCCGGCGTGGACGTCACCCGCATCTCGCTCGCCGATTTTCCGCTGCCGATCTATGATGGCGATCTCCAGGCCAAGTCCGGCCTGCCGAAGCACGCGATCAACCTCAAGCGTATGATCGGCGCGCATCATGGCGTGCTGATCGTCTCGCCCGAATACAATGCCTCGGTGCCGCCGCTGCTCAAGAACGCAATCGACTGGGTCAGCCGCGTGCACGATCTGCACGAGGCGCGCGGCGATGTGTTTCGCAACCGCGCCTTCGCGCTCGCCGGCGCCTCGCAGAGCCGGCTCGGCGCGGCCCGTGCGCTGCAGGCGCTGCGGCTGATCCTGACCTCCTGCCACGCCAATGTGATTGCCAGCCAGCTCACGCTTGCCTTTGCCGACCAGGCCTATGACGATATGGACAGGCTCAAGAACGAGGGCGATATCGCCGCGTTGAAGGAGTTGGTGGCGCAGTTGATCGACTTTTCCCAACGCATGATGTGAGGTGACATGACGCCAGCCGAGATCGCCCCCAAGGACCGCCTGATCGTCGCGCTCGATCTGCCCAGCGTCGATGCCGCGGAGGCGACGATCAATCGTCTCGGCGACAGCGTCAGCTTCTACAAGATCGGTTATCGGCTCGCTTATGCCGGCGGATTGCCGCTGGTCGGCAAGCTCGCCGACAAGGGCAAGAAGGTCTTTCTCGATCTCAAGCTGCACGACATCGGCAACACCGTGATGCAAGGCGTCGAAAGCATCACCAGGCTCGGCGCCACCTTCCTCACCGTGCACGCCTATCCGCAGACCATGAAGGGCGCAGTCGAAGGCCGCGGCAATTCCAGCCTGAAGATCCTCGCCGTCACGGTGCTGACATCCTACAACGAGGACGATCTGCATGCGGCCGGCTATCGGCTCGGCGTCTCCGAGCTGGTCGAGGCCCGCGCGCAGCAGGCGCAGGTGCTTGGCATCGACGGACTGGTGTCGTCGCCGGAGGAAGTCGGGGCCTTGCGCAAGATCGTCGGCCACCAGATGCATCTCGTCACCCCCGGCATCCGGCCGGTCGGTTCGGCGACCGGCGACCAGAAGCGCATCATGACGCCGGGCCGCGCGATCGCCGCCGGCGCCGATTATCTCGTCGTCGGACGGCCGGTCGTCGAAGCCGCCGATCCGAAGGCGATTGCGGAAGCCATCCAGGCCGAGATCGCGCAGGCGCTCTGAGCACGATCCGGAAAAGTGTGAAGCGGTTTTCCGATCAAATCATGCTCAAATGAAGATCAGCAACAACAGGGAGAAGAACAATGGCAAAAGGCTACTGGATCGGGCGCGTCGATGTGAGCAGTGACGAGGGCTACAAGCCCTACGCCGTCGCCAACGGCCCGATCTTCAAGAAGTGGGGTGGTCGCTTCGTCGTCCGCGCCGGAAAGTTCACCACCGTCGAAGGCGCCAGCCGCACCCGCAACGTCGTGATCGAATTCCCGGACTACGAGACCGCGATCGCCTGCTACAATTCGCCGGAATACCAGGCCAACATCAAGGTGCGCCAGCCGCACTCGGTCGCCGACCTCATCATCATCGAGGGCTATGACGGCCCGCAGCCGTCTGACGGCTGAGGCGTGCTGCTGGTCTTCCCCTGCGCGGGAGGGGCCGTCGCATTTGAACGTTCACGAGGGGTCGTCATGCCCGGGCTTGTCCCGGGCATCCACGTTCTTCCTGCGCGTGGCAAGGCGCGGATGGCCGGGACAAGCCCGGCCATGACACTTTAGAGAGGGTTGCCCGTCTGCTCCCCCCTCGGTTGCCGGAACTGCGTCCCCCCGCTACAACGGCCATGAGAGGATCACACCATGTCCGACATGCGCCTGATTGTTGCTGGAGCCGGTGGCCGGATGGGCCGCGCGCTGGTGCGGGCGATTGCCGAGAGCAAAGGCGCGGTGCTGGCCGGCGCGCTCGAGGCCCCCGGCTCGGAGCTGCTCGGCAAGGATGCCGGTGTGCTCGCAGGACTGCCGGCCAACGACATCAAGCTCTCCGCTGACCTCTGGGCGATGTCGAAGGAGGCCGACGGCATCCTCGACTTCACCGTTCCGGCGGCGACCATCGCAAATGTCGCGATCGCGGCACAGCGCGGGATCGTGCATGTCGTCGGCACGACCGGATTGTCGGGCTCCGACAATGCCGTGATCAAGAGCGTCACCAACCGCGCCGTCGTGGTGCAATCAGGCAATATGAGCCTCGGCGTCAATCTGCTGGCCGCCGTGGTCAAGCGCGTCGCCAAGGCGCTCGACCAGAGTTTTGATATCGAGATCGTCGAGACCCATCACCGGATGAAGGTCGATGCGCCATCCGGCACCGCGCTGATGCTGGGGCAGGCCGCAGCCAGCGGCCGCGGCGTCACCCTCGATGACCATTCCGAGCGTGGCCGTGACGGCATCACCGGCGCGCGCAGGCCGGGCAATATCGGTTTCGCCTCGTTGCGCGGCGGCACCGTCGCCGGCGATCACAGCGTCACCTTCCTCGGCCCGTTCGAGCGCCTGACGCTGTCGCACCAGGCCGAGGATCGCATGCTGTTCGCCCATGGCGCGCTGAAGGCGGCGCTGTGGGCGCATGGCAAGAAGCCGGGCCACTACTCCATGGCCGACGTGCTCGGCCTCGCCGATATCTGATCGACGAGCATGATCCGGAAAAGTGTGGAGCGGTTTTCCGACAAGATCATGCTCAAACAAATAACCCGAACGGAAAGCAGTCAATGAGCGAACGTCTTCTCGTGCTCGTGCGCCACGGCCAGAGCGAATGGAATCTGAAGAACCTGTTCACGGGTTGGAAGGACCCTGACCTCACCGAGCTCGGCGTCAAGGAAGCCACGGAAGCCGGCCGCAAGTTGAAGGCGCAGGGCCTCGTGTTCGACGTCGCCTACACTTCGGTGCTCACCCGCGCGCAGCACACGCTCGACCTCATTCTCGGCGAGCTCGGCCAGGAGGGCCTGCCGACGACGAAGAACCTCGCGCTGAACGAGCGCGATTACGGCGATCTCTCCGGCCTCAACAAGGACGACGCGCGCAAGAAATGGGGTGAGGACCAGGTGCTGATCTGGCGCCGCTCCTACGACGTGCCGCCGCCCGGCGGCGAAAGCCTGAAGGACACCCTCGCACGTGCATTGCCGTACTACGTGCAGGAGATCCTGCCCGGCGTGCTCAACGGCAAGCGCACGCTGGTCGCCGCCCACGGCAATTCGCTGCGCGCGCTGATCATGGTGCTGGAAAAGCTCTCACCCGAAGGCATTTTGAAGCGCGAGCTGGCGACGGGTGTGCCGATCATCTACCGGCTCAATGCGGATTCGACGGTGGCCTCGAAGCTCGATCTGGCGGGTTAGCGACGGTCTCGTAGGGTGGGCAAAGCGACTTGTCCGCCGTAGCTCGAAGAGCGAAGGCGGAAGCGTGCCCACGTTCTGTCGGCCCTTTCAGAGAGATCGTGGGCACGGCGCGTTGCGCCTTTGCCCACCCTACGGCATCTCGCCTAGCCTACTGCACCCCCAGCTGCCCGGCTTCCCAGCCCAGCATCGCCTGCTTGCGGGTGATGCCCCAGTGATAGCCCGTCAGTGTGCCGCTCTTGCCGAGCGCGCGGTGGCAGGGCACGACGAACGAGACCGGGTTCTTGCCGACCGCCGCGCCGACGGCGCGCGAGGCCTTCGGGCTGTTGATGTTACAGGCGATGTCGGAATAGGACACCGCGCGGCCCATCGGGATTTTCAGCAGCGTCTCCCACACCCGCACCTCGAAATCGGTGCCGATCATAACCACGCGCAGCGGCTGGTCCGGCCGCCACAGTTTTGGATCGAAGATGCGCTGCGCCAGCGGCGCGGTGCCTTCGTGATCTTCGAAATAGGTCGCGTTCGGCCAGCGCCGGGTCATGTCGGCCAGCGCGACCTTCTCCTCGCCATGATCGGCGAAAGCGAGGCCCGACAGGCCGCGATCGGTCGCGATCACGATGGCCGTCCCGAACGGCGAGGGGTGAAAGCCGTAACGCAAGGTCAGGCCGGCGCCGCCGTTCTTCCATTCGCCCGGCGACATCGCTTCATGGGTCACGAAGAGATCGTGCAGCCGTCCCGGGCCTGACAGCCCGGAGTCGAGCGCGGCGTCGAGGATGCTCGCGGAGTCCCGCAGCAAACCCTTGGCGTGATCGAGCGTCAGCGCCTGCATGAAAGCCTTCGGCGTGAGCGAGGCCCAGCGGCGGAACAGATGGTGCAGCTCATCCGGCGTGACCCCGGCCGCATCCGCCATCGCCTCGATGGTCGGCTGCGCGCGCCAGTTCTCCGAGATGAAGGCGATCGCCCGGCGCACCGAATCATAGTCGCGCAGCGCGGCGTTCTGGGTGCCCGGCCTGGCCAGGCGCTGGTCATGTATGGCGAGTGTCATCATGACTGGAAATGTAGGAGAGGGACGGGTGGGAAACCACCCGATTTCTGACTGCGCTCAGGTCACCGGATTGTAGGTCGGGCCGCGCCGGGCGGCGTTCAGGGCGCCGACCAAGGCATTGTAAAAGCTAGCTTTTTCCTCTGGCCCGAGAAAGCCTGCAATGAGCAGCCGGCGGCCGCGGGAAATCAGATAGACGTGCTCGATGCCGTATTCCTCGTCGACCTCCTGGTCGAGCCGGACCCAGAGCGGATTGAACGTCCATTCCGAGACCTGGCCACGATGGCTGACGCGGCGCACCCGCAGCTCCGACGGCGTGACCACGATCTCTTCGCTGGCCCGCGCCGCGCGGAAATTGGCCTTGAAGGCCCACCAGATCACGAGCACGTCGAGGCCGAAGAAGCCGAACACCGGCCAGGCACCCATCATCAGGAAGGCGAGGCCCGTGACGAAGCTGACCACGCTCAGGAACAGCATCACGGCGAGGAAGCCGGTGCGGTTCAGCGAGCGGTGCGGCGTCAGCAGCGCGGAGAAGATCTGCACCTCGCGCGGATCAGGATCGCTGCCCTCAATTTCGTTGCCTATGCTCATCGTCCCTCAGTATATCCCGATCATGGCGAAAATCACCCGCAAGCCGGCTCCGCGCAACGCGCCGGTGCCGAAGAAGAAGGCAAAGGCGATCGTCGCGAAGCCGAACGCGCCCGCCAAGAAGACGCTCAAGGCGATAAAGCGCTGGACGCCCGCCGAGGTCCACGAGGTCTTCAGCCGTTTCCGCAAAGCCAACCCGGAACCGAAAGGTGAGCTCGAGCACGTCAATCCGTTCACGCTGCTGGTCGCCGTGGTGCTGTCGGCGCAGGCAACCGACGCCGGCGTCAACAAGGCGACGCGCGCCTTGTTCGAAATCGCTGACACCCCGCAGAGGATGCTCGATCTCGGCGAGGAGCGCTTGCGCGAGTACATCAAGACCATCGGCCTCTACCGCACCAAGGCAAGGAACGTGATCGCGCTGTCCGCCAAGGTGCTCAGCGAGTTCGGCGGCGAGGTGCCGCGCACGCGCGCCGAGATCGAGTCGTTGCCCGGCGCCGGACGCAAGACCGCCAACGTCGTGCTCAACATGGCCTTCGGCGAGCACACCATGGCGGTCGACACGCATGTCTTCCGCGTCGGCAACCGCACGGGACTTGCGCCCGGCAAGACGCCGCTCGAAGTCGAGCTTGGTCTCGAAAAGGTGATCCCGGCCGAGTTCATGCTGCATGCCCATCATTGGCTGATCCTGCACGGCCGCTATACTTGCCTCGCACGCAAGCCGCGCTGCGAGGTCTGCCTGATCAACGATCTGTGCCGGTGGCCGGAGAAGACGATCTGAGCAACCGATGTCATTCCGGGGCGATGCGCAGCATCGAACTATGGTGCGCCATTGCGCACCTGAGAATCTCGAGATTCCGGGTCTGGTCCTTCGGACCATCCCGGAATGATGGCGGTGAGATTCGAGTCCAAGCGCAGCCGATTTTGGGGGGCATGTCGTGAGTCAACAGGAACAGGTCTCGTCGCCGCCATCGGTCGCCGCAGCACCAGCCTCACCGCCCAAGCCGACACAGCCTCCGGCGACCTCACTCTGGAGCCGGTTCGCGATCCCGCTGTTCGCCGTGATCGTCGCGCTCGGCTTCGTCGCGCTGGCGACGTTGCGTTTCGACGAATGGGTCGGCAATGCGGCGATCCAGACCACCAATGATGCCTATGTGCGCGCCGAGTTGACCCGGCTTTCCAGCCGTGTCTCGGGCGAAGTGCTGACCGTCGCCGTGACCGACTTCCAGCGCGTCAAGGCCGGTGATCTCCTGATCCAGATCGATCCCGCCGACTATGAGGCCCAGGTCGCGCAGTCCGAAGCTTCGGTCGCCGCCGCGCAGGCCACGCTCGACAATCTGGCCAACCAGATCGAGCTGCAATATGCGACGATCGCGCAGGCGCAGGCGGCGCGGCTCTCCGCGGAAGCCATGGAGGTCGAGGCGCGGCAGGAGCAGGAGCGTCAGCAATCGCTGTCGCAGACCGAAGCCGGCACGCGGCAGCGGCTCGAGCAGGCGGTGGCTGCTTACGCCAAGGCGCAGGCCGACGTGCGCGCGAGCCGCGCCGTGATCGCAGCCCAGCAGCATCAGCTCGAAGTCCTGCAAGGCACCCGGAAGCAGCGCGCCGCCGATGTCGCCGCGGCCAAGGCAACGCTGGCGGGTGCGAAGCTCAAGCTCGGCTACACCAGGATATCGGCGCCGTTCGACGGCGTCGTCGGCGAGCGCCAGGTGCAGCCCGGCGACTACGTCAATATCGGCACCAACCTCATCAACGTGGTGCCGCTGCCGAAGGTCTATGTGATCGCGAACTACAAGGAGACCCAGCTGACGCACGTCGCGCCGGGCCAGCCGGTCGAGATCACCGTCGACAGTTTTCCGCGCGAGACGCTGCGCGGCACGGTCGAGCGCATCGCGCCGGCGACGGGGGCGCAAGTGGCGCTGCTGCCGCCCGATAACGCCACCGGCAATTTCACCAAGGTCGTGCAACGCATTCCGGTGCGGATCCAGCTCGATGATAACCAGCCGCTGCTGGCGCGGCTGGTGCCGGGCATGTCGGTCGTCACCCGCATCGACACCAAGGCTGCGAATGGCGGAAAATGACGATGCCGATCGCGGACCGCTGTCGCGCGGCGGCGTCGCGCCGCGCCCGCTGTTCGCCGTTGCGGCGGTGCTGCTCGGCTCCTTCCTCGCCAATTTCGACAGCCGCCTGACCACGGTCGGCCTGCCCGACCTGCGCGGCGCGTTCTCGCTCAGCTTCGACGAGGGCGCCTGGCTCTCGACCGCCGGCATCGGCTCGCAGATCTTCATCGCGCCGGCAGTGGCATGGCTCGCGACCGTGTTCGGGCTGCGGCGCGTGCTTGGCGTTCCGAGCCTGGTCTATGCCGTCATCTCGCTGATCGTTCCCTTCGTGCACGATTATCCAACGCTGCTCGCGCTCAGCGTTGTGCATGGCCTCCTGCTCGGCACCTTCGTGCCGGCGACGCTGATGATCGTGTTCCGCAATCTGCCGATCCGGTGGTGGCTGCCGGCGATCTCGATCTATTCGATCCGCGTCGGCTTTGCGCTCGATAGCTCGAGTTCGCTGGTCGGCTTCTATGTCGACCATCTCGGCTGGCAATGGCTGTACTGGCAGAGCGTCGTGATCGCGCCGTTGATGGGGCTGATGGTCTATCTCGGCACACCGAACGAGCCCGTGAACCGCGCGCTGCTGCGCGAGGCCGATTGGGGCGGCATGCTGCTGCTCGGCGCAGGTGTCGCGATGATCTACGCCGGGCTCGATCAGGGCAACCGGCTGGACTGGCTGGGTTCGGGAACGGTGATGGCGCTGCTTGTCGGTGGCGCGGTGCTGTTCGCAGGCTTCCTCGTCAACGAGTCGCTGGTGCGGCAGCCCTGGGCGCATGTGAACGTCTTGTTCTCGCGGAATATCGGATTGGGGCTGGTGCTGATCCTGCTCTACACGCTGACCAGCCTGTCCAACGCCTCGCTGGTGCCGAATTTCCTCGCTGCCATCGCCCTGCTCAGGCCCGAGCAGAGCGGCGTGCTCCTGCTCACCTATGGCGCGCTCCCGATGTTCGTGCTGGTGCCGCTCTCGATCTGGCTGCTGCGGCATTTCGATACGCGCACCGTGATTGTCGTGGGTTTCGCCTGCTTCGCCGCCGCCAATCTCTGGGGCACGCAGCTCACCCATGACTGGGCGCGCGAGGACTTTGTCGGCATCGTGCTGCTCCAGGCGATCGGGCAGTCGCTGACCTTGCTGCCGCTGATCATCACGCTGCTGTCGAACTCCGACCCGAGCCGCGCGACGTCGTTCGCGGCCTATATCCAGATCATGCGGCTCGGCGGCGCCGAGATCGGCGTGGCGCTGATGGGGACATGGCTGCGCGTGCGCGAGCAAGTCCACTCCTTCTATCTCGGCCAGAACCTCGGCGTCGGCGACGTCGACGTGGTGCGGATGCTGAAGCAGCTTGCCGATCACTTCGCTGCCCACGGCGCCGGACTAGCACAGCCGCGCGCGATCGGCACGCTGGCGGGCATCGTGCAGCGCGAGGCCAACGTGCTCGCCTATATCGACGGCTTCTGGCTGTGCTTCTGGCTCGCGATAGCCGCGCTCGGTGTCCTCGCACTGATCACCCGTGCGCCGGCGGGCCCGTTCACGCCGGCGCCATTCGGCTTCGCCAAGACGGTGCTGCGCAAGTGCGGCGTGCAGGTGACGTAGAGCGCGTTACCGCATCTGCCGCGCCGGCTCGATCAGCTCGGGCCGCGGGCCCGACAGCCGCTTGTGCATGTGGACCATGAAGGCCATGCCGAAGATCGGCGTCGCCAGGTTCACGATCGGGATCGAGACGAAGGCGGCGATGAAGAGGCCGGCGGTGAAGATGGTGGCTGCATTGTCGCGCCGCATCGCCTTGGCCTCTTTTGGCGAGCGGAAGCGCATCGCGGCGAGCTCGAAATATTCGCGGCCGAGCAGCCAGGCGGCGGCGAGGAAGAAGATCAGGAAGCCTGCGCCGGCGAAAAGCACCAGCGGCAACGCGATCAGATAGACCAGGATGGTCAGGAGCGCGGTCTTGATGCCCTCGAAGATCGCCTGGCTGAACGGCAGCGCGAGGCCCGGCTGTTCGGCGGGATAATGCTCGCGCTCGACGATGTCGGCGACGTCGTCGACGAACAGGCTCGCCACCAGCGAGGTGATCGCGGGCATCAGGAAGACGCCGCCGAACACGACGCCGAGGCCCGCCGCGATCGAGACGATCCAGGACAAGACCTCGAGCGAGGTGTGCCAGCCCGGCCCGAGCAGGCCTTCCAGCCAGACCTCACCGGAGGTCGCAAACCAGCTCAGCAGCCGCTGCAGCCCGATCGCCAGCACGGTGATCAGCACGAGCGCAAGCCCGACCGATCGCCACAGGATCGAGCGCATCGGCGGCGAGATCATTTGCGACAGCGCCTTGATGGCGGCATCCAGCATGGGGGACCCTCTGAGGTAAACACCCTGCGAGAGGTAGACACCCAATGCGGCTTCGGCAAGGGAGGGCGGTTGTTCAAGGCACGACCGTGTCCCGGACGCAGTGCGGGATGCAATGGCGCGCTGCTGAGCCGGGACCCAGGAGCTTGCGGCGAGATGGGCCCCGGCTCAGCGGCGCACCGCTGAAGAAGCGCTGCGCCGCGTCCGGGGCACGCAAGCTCGCTCCTACCCATGCCGGTGCCCGTGCTTCCGCGCCTTCCCCTGCTTGCCTTCGCCCGTCGGGATCATCACCACGCGGCCGTAGCGCACGCCGCGTTCGGCGATGATGTGGTCGGCGAAATGCCTGACTTCGGCGGCATCGCCGCGCAGCGCCGTCATCTCCATGCAATTGTTGTCGTCGAGATGGACGTGCAGCGTCGCCAGCGCGAGGTCGTGATGGCCGTGGAATTCCTGCACCAGGCGTTTTGACAGATCGCGGGAGGCGTGGTCGTACACATAGACGAGACCGGCCACGCATTGGCCGGTCTGCGCGGTGTCCTCGGTGCTCTGCTGCAGGCCGGCGCGGGCGAGATCGCGGATGATCTCGGAGCGGTTCTGGTAGCCGCGGGCTTCCGCCGCCGCGTCGATCTCGGCCAACAGATCGTCCTCGATCGTGATGGTAATTCGCTGCATCAGGTCCTCTCCGCGCGTACCCGCTGAATGGACCTGTCTTACACGGATTTCGTCCCCCTCACAGCCGCGTCGCCCGCAGCCGCAGCGCATTTCCGACCACGCTCACCGAGGACAGCGCCATCGCCGCCGCGGCGATGATCGGCGAGAGCAGCACGCCGAAGGCGGGATAGAGGATGCCGGCCGCGATCGGAATGCCGGCGGCGTTGTAGATGAAGGCGAAGAACAGGTTTTGCCGGATGTTGCTCATCGTCGCCTGCGACAGCTTTCGCGCCCGCACGATGCCGACAAGGTCGCCCTTGAGCAGGGTCACGCCCGCGCTCTCCATCGCCACATCCGTGCCGGTGCCCATGGCGATGCCGACTTCCGCGGCGGCCAGCGCCGGCGCGTCGTTGACGCCGTCACCGGCCATCGCGACGCTGCGGCCGGCCTTTTGCAGCCTGGTGACCACCGCGCTCTTTTGGTCCGGAAGCACCTCGGCCTCGACCTCGGCAATGCCGAGCCGGCGCGCCACGGCCTCGGCCGTCGTGCGGTTGTCGCCGGTCAACATGATCACCTTGATGCCTTCGGCAGCTAACGCCTTCAGCGCCTCCGGGGTCGAGGCCTTGACCGGATCGGCGATCGCGAACAGGCCGGCCAGCCGGCCGTCGACGGCCATGTTGATCACGGTGGCGCCGTCCTGGCGTAGCCGTTCGGCGTCAGTGTCGAGCGCGGTAGTGTCGATGCCGATCGACGTCAGATATCTGGCATTGCCGAGCACGATGGTCTTGCCGTCGACCTTGCCGGTCGCGCCCTTGCCGGTCGGCGAGTCGAATTGCTCGACCTGGCCGAGGGCCAGCTGCTTCTCCTTGGCGGCGCGCATGATCGCGTCGGCCAAAGGATGCTCGCTGGCGCGCTCGACGCTGGCGGCAAGCTTGAGGATGTCATCCTCCGCAAAACCCGACGCCGGCACGATCGCGACCACCTTGGGCTTGCCCTCGGTCAGCGTGCCCGTCTTGTCGACCACCAGCGTGTCGATCTTCTCCATCCGCTCCAGCGCCTCGGCGTTCTTGATCAGCACGCCGCCTTGCGCCCCGCGGCCGACGCCGACCATGATCGACATCGGGGTTGCGAGGCCCAGCGCACAGGGGCAGGCGATGATCAGCACGCTGACGGCAGCGACGAGGCCGAAGGCCAGCCGCGGCTCAGGTCCGAACCAGGCCCAGGCGGCAAAGGCGGCGATCGCGACGACGATGACGGTGGGCACGAACCAACCCGCGACCTGATCGGCCAGCCGCTGGATCGGCGCGCGCGAGCGCTGCGCGTCCGCGACCATTTGCACGATCTGCGACAGCAGCGTCTCGCGTCCGACCTTGTCGGCGCGCATGATGAAGCTGCCCGACTGGTTCAGCGTGCCGGCGATCACCTTCGCGCCGCTCTCCTTCGTCACCGGCATGGACTCGCCGGTGACGAGCGATTCGTCGAGCGAGGACCGGCCCTCGAGGATCACGCCGTCGACAGGCACCTTTTCGCCGGGACGGACGCGCAAGCGATCGCCGGCATGCAGCGCGTCAATCTCGACCTCGTGCTCGCTGCCGTCGTCATCGACGCGGCGCGCGGTCTTCGGCGCAAGCTGAAGCAGCGCCTTGATCGCGCCGGAGGTTGCGTCACGGGCGCGCAGCTCCAGCACCTGGCCAAGCAGCACCAGCACGGTGATGACGGCAGCCGCTTCGAAATAGACGGCAACAGCACCTTCATGGCCGCGGAACGTGGCGGGGAAGATCTGCGGCACGACGGTGCCGATGATGCTGTAGACATAGGCAACCCCGGTGCCCATCGCGATCAGCGTGAACATGTTGAGGTTGCGCGTCAGCAGCGACTGCCAGCCGCGAACGAAGAACGGCCAGCCGGCCCATAGCACCACGGGGGTGGCGAAGGCGAGCTGGATCCAGTTCGACAGCGTCTGATCGATCCAATTGTGCGGGCCCGCGAGATGGCCGCCCATCTCCAGCACCACGGCCGGCAGCGCCAGCGCGCCGCCGATCCAGAACCGCCGCGTCATGTCGGCGAGCTCGGGGTTGGGGCCGGTCTCCAGGCTTGCCACTTCCGGCTCCAGCGCCATGCCGCAGATCGGACAGCTGCCGGGTCCGACCTGGCGGATCTCCGGATGCATCGGGCAGGTGTAGATCGTGCCCGCGGGCATCTCCGGCTCGGGCGCCTTGTCCTTGGCGAGATATTTTGCGGGATCGGCGGCAAACTTGGTGCGGCAGCCGGCCGAGCAGAAATGGAAGGTCTCGCCGTGATGGTCGAAGCGGTGCTTCGCGGTCGTGGGATCGACCGTCATGCCGCAGACGGGGTCGTGCACCTTGCTGGCCGCATCGCCATGGTCATGCGTGTGATGATGGCCGTGGCCGGCATGATTGCCGTGCCCGCCGCAGCAGGAGGACGCCGCCGGCTTGGTCGCTTCCGTTTTGGCGGAACAACCGCATCCGGAATGTGCGTCCCCGCCCTGATGATGCCTGTGTTCGTTCATTGTCCCTGCTCCGGCCTTGTACCCGGGGTCTTGCAACCCATACCCGGTAGGGGTATATAGACCCCATGCGCAAGGACATCAAGGCATCTGTCGGAAAACGCCTCGGCCGGATCGAGGGCCAGGTTCGCGGCCTCTCGAAAATGGTAGAGGAGGACCGCTACTGCATCGACATCGTGACGCAGATCTCTGCGGTGCGTGCCGCACTGCGCCGGGTCGAGGAAGAGGTCCTCAAGGACCACGTCGCCCATTGCGTCGAGCACGCGATCGCGAGCGGCGACAAGGCCGACCAACGCGAGAAGATCGCGGAGCTGATGGCGGTGATCGGACGGGCGGAGCGGTAGGTTTTCACCGTCGCTGCGCTCGTGATGATTGTTGTTGAGCGAGATCGCGCCATAACTCCGGTGTCGTCCCTGCGAACGCAGGGATCCATAACCCCAGGGAGATGTTGGCGAAGACTCGTTGTTCGGTATGTCTACCGCGACCACTCGATAGATCACGCGGTATGGGTCCCTGCTTTCGCAGGGACGACAGCGGTTACGCCGCAATTTCTCTCGCCCGGCCACGGCGCCTCGGGCGGTACATCGCCAGCTTCTTCAGCAGCGGGACAGGCCCGGGAACGCTTTCAGCCGTCACCGCAGGCTGTGCACTCACTTGCGCAGCCGGAATTTCAGCCGGCGCCTCTTCGTCAACCGCCTCAGGAACGAGCGGCGGCGCACTGATCGTTTCTGGAAACACACTGAATGTGCCCGCTACCTCCTCGAGCGGCTTCTGCTTGTCGGCCCAGTGCAGGGCGGTGTAGTCGAACCCGTGCACGATGGTGGGTTTGACGACTTCGAAATAGGGCGAGATGTCGAAGTCGCGGGGCATGTAGAGCGAGGAATCGCGGATGTGCAGGATCTCGCGGCGGGCGGCGCGGCTGCCGGCCTTGGTGATCTTGGGCAGGATCGGATAGCGCACCGCATCGAACGCCTGCGCGATCAGCGCCGAGCAGATGATCTTGGTCGGATCGCCCGAGCCGATCGCGATCATGCGTCGCCGCCAGCGCTGCGGCACCGGCAACGGGAACAAGAAGCGCATGAGGTCGACGATGTTCTTGGTGTCGTAGCCGAAGCCGATGCGGTTGATCGCATAGCGGCAGACCGTGGTGCGGTCCTCGTAGGACAGCCCGACCGGGCGGCAGACCCGGGTGTGATACGGGAAATATTTCGACAGCGGCGCAGACGTGACGCCTTCGCCGATATTGGCCTCGATCAGCACATGCGGTTCGCCGTCGGCCTCCGCGGCGCCCTCGACCGGGCCGACATAGAGCGCGGCATGCGACCAGGTCGACTGCGTCAGATATTTGATGATGCCGGAGATGCGGTTGTTGCCCTCGACCAGCAGCACGTCGCCGGGCTCGATCACGCCGCGCAGGTGCTCCGGGTCGCTCGGCGTGAACGGCTCGTAGCCCGGCACCTCCTTGGAGAGGTACGCGGCAATCAGCTTGCCGACTGAATCTAGGACCGTCCCCATTTCCAACTCCCCCCACGACCTTTTGCGGCCGTCTTTTTCCCTTCTCTATCATGGTCGAAACGTCTTGCAATTCGGTTCATCACTCCGTGACTTCAGGCACGATTGATTCACCATGATGGTTGCCGTGCAACATCAGATGCGGCAAGGTTCGCTGACTGTTCCCGTTCGCCGCAAGTCCTCGGAAACCATGACATGACAATCACGCGCCGCGGTTTCCTTTCGGCGTCGGCGGGTCTTGCCGCCGCAATGCCGGTCCTGCGCGCAACCGCCGCGCCCCTGCCGCGCGAGGCCGACATCGTCGTGATCGGTGCGGGGGCCGCGGGAATCGCTGCGGCGCGGCGCATCATGGCGACGGGCCGCAAGGTCCTCGTGATGGAAGCGGCATCGCAGATCGGCGGCCGCTGTATCACCGACAGCACCAGCTTCGAGGTGCCGTTCGACCGCGGTGCGCGCTGGATGCACAATCCCGACACCAATCCGATGATCCGGCTGGCGCGCAGTGTCGGGCTGGACGTGCTGCCGGCGCCATCGGGCCAGAAGATGCGCATCGGCCGCCGCAACGCGCGCGCGGGCGAGACCGAGCAATTCCTGGCGGCGCTGGTGCGCGCCAATCGTGCCATCGACGATGCCTCGCGGGCCAAGCTGGATACCTCTTGCGCCTCCGTGCTGCCGAAGGATCTCGGCGACTGGACGGGCGCGGCCGAGTTCATGCTGGGTGCGGGCTTTGCGGGCAAGGACCTGAAGGAGCTGTCCGCGATCGACAAGGGACGCGCGCAGGATCGCAACGCGGCGATCGCCTGCCGTCAGGGCCTGGGCACGCTGATCACCAAGCTCGGCGAGCAGGCGCCGGTGGCGCTGTCGACGCCGGCGAGCCGCATCAGCTGGAGCAACCGCGACGTCACCGTGGAGACGCAAGCCGGCAAGATCGCCGCGCGCGCCGTCATCGTCACGGTCTCGACCAACGTGCTGACATCGGGCGCGATCAAGTTCACGCCCGACCTTCCCAAACGCACGTTGGACGCGGCGTCAAAGCTGGGCCTCGGCAGCTACGATCGGATCGTGCTGCAATTGCCCGGCAATCCGCTCGGCCTGTCGCGCGACGATATCCTTATCGAGCAGAGCAATTCGGCGCGCACGGCGCTGATGTACGCCAATATCGGCGGCTCCTCGCTGTGCTCGATCGACGTCGGCGGCGCGTTCGGCCGCGATCTCTCCGAGCAGGGCGAGAAGGCGATGGTCGCCTTCGCCAGGGAATGGATCACGAAATTGTTCGGTAGCGAGGCTGCGGCTGCCGTCGGGAAGACCAGCGCTACGCGCTGGACCGCCTCGCCCTACGTCCTGGGTGCGATGTCGGCGGCTTCCCCTGGCGGCCAGCTGTCGCGAAAAATCCTGAGCGAGCCGATCGGCAACGTGTTCCTTGCCGGCGAAGCCACGCACGAGACGCTGTGGGGCACCGTCGACGGCGCCTGGGAAAGCGGCGAGCGCGCCGCGGACGCAGCCTTGCGCAAGATCGGTGCGCTCAAGGACGATTCGGCGGATGTGCCGACGCAATCGACGAAGAAGCGCCGCGTGCCGCGGCAATAAGGCAATCAAGCCGCCAAACACTCCGCCGTCGTCCCTGCGAACGCAGGGACCCATAACCACAGGGAGACGTTTGACGAAGCCTCGCAGTTGAGAGATCGTCGTCGGGACTGTCACTTGTGTCTTATCGATAGATCACGCGGTATGGGTCCCTGCGTTCGCAGGGACGACAGCGGAGATAATCAGCGCAACACCACGTCCAGCACCGGCAGTCCCGCGATCACCGCCATCGCGATTAGACCATAGCAAATCGCGCGAAATACTTTTTCGCTGGCGCGGCCGAACAGCGAGGCGCCGAATGCGACGCCGATCGCATAGACCGGGCCGACGATCAGCGAGAGCGCGAGCGATTCGCGGCTGATCAGCCCCGTGGTTGCGTAGCTGACCGTCGAGAAGAAATCCGACGCGCCGAAGAACAGCACGATATTGGCGCGCGCGACGATCGGCGCGATCGGGCGGCCGAGCCAGTAGCCGACGATCGGCGGGCCGCCGGTCTGCGCGAGGCCACTACAGAAGCCCGACAGGCCGCCGATGCCGACCGAGAGCCAGGTGTGGTCCTTGCCGCGATAGCGCCAACCCGACAGCAGGAGGAGCAACAGCGCGGCGACGAAGCAGGAGATGATCCAGCGCGTGGTGACGGGCTCGAGCACGCTGAGGAAATAGGTGCCGACGGGCACGCCGACCAGCGCGCCCAGCACGATGACCGCGGTCGCCTTGCGGTCGGCCTTCCGCCATGCGTCGGGCAGCAGCGGTGCCGCCGCGACGAAATCGATCACCAGAAGCAAGGCGGCGACGAGCCGTGGCGCAGCAATGCTGCTTGCTAGCGGCATGAAGATCAGCGCCGAGCCGAAGCCGGAGAACCCGCGTGCAGTGCCGGAAACGAAGGCGACGGCGCAGAGCGCCATCGCGATGGTGAGGCTGACATCCTTCGGGAGAAAATCCGCCAGGGTCATCCGCGAAGAGTGCCGCCCGTCTTCTTCGTGACCTCGGCCACGATCTTCGCCGCGACAGCTTCGATCTCCTGATCGGTCAACGTCTTCTCGCGCGGCTGGATCGTCACCGCGATCGCGATCGACTTCTTGTCGTCGTCGATGCCCTTGCCCTCGTAGACGTCGAACACGTCCACGCCGGTGATCAGCTTCTTGTCGACGCCCTGCGCGGCCCGCACGATGTCGCCGGCCTTCACGGTACGATCGACGATGAACGCGAAGTCGCGCGTGACGGGCTGGAATGCCGACAGCTCGATCACGGGCTTGGCGCGGGTCGGCTTCTTCTTCGCCTCGGGGATGCGGTCGAGGATCACCTCGAACACCATCAGTGGGCCGTCGGCGCCGAGCGCCTCGAGCGCTCTGGGATGCACCTCGCCGAAATGCCCGAGCACGTTCTGCGGTCCGATCTGGATCGTGCCGGAGCGGCCCGGATGCAGCCATGCCGGACCGCCGGCGACGATCTGCAGCGCCTGCATCGGCGCGCCGGCGGCTGCCAGCACGGCCAGCGCATCCGCCTTGGCGTCGAACACATCAGCCTGGGTCGAGCCCGACCAGTGCCGTCCCAGACCTTCCGAGGAGGCAAAGCCGCGGCGTACGCCGCTCGCCGCCATGAACTGATCCTGCGGGCGATCGCCCTTGAAAATTTGTCCAACCTCGAACAGCGCGACATCGCTCACGCCGCGATTGGCGTTCGCCTGTGCGGCCGCGATCAGGCCCGCGAGCAGCGTCGGGCGCATGTCGGAGAGATCAGACGCGATCGGGTTGGCGACTTCGAGCTCGCGCTGGCCGCCGCCGAACAATTCTGCCGCGGACTTCGTGATGAACGACCAGGTCACCGCTTCGATGATGCCGCGGCTTGCGAGCGCGCGCCGGGCGCGGCGGGTGCGCAGCTGGAGCGGTGTCAGCACCGATTTGCGCGCGTCCTCGCCGCGCTCGAACGGCGTCATCGGCACCTTGTCGACGCCGTAGATGCGGACGATCTCCTCGACGATGTCGGCCTTGCCGTGCACATCCGTGCGCCACGACGGCACCGCGACCTTCACCACCGGCCCCGGGCCCGCCATCATGAAACCGAGATGGGTCAGGATGCGCTTCATCTCCGGCTGCGGCACCTCGATGCCGGAGAGGCGCTTGACCTCGGTCACCGGGAAATCGATCACCCGGTCATCGCCAAAGGCCTTGCCGACCACGACGGTCTCGGACGGCGTGCCGCCGCACATCTCCATCACCAGCCTGGTCGCCAGTTCCAGCCCCGGCACCATGAAGGCCGGATCGACGCCGCGCTCGAAGCGGTAGCGCGCGTCCGAATTGATGCCGAGCTTGCGGCCGGTCTGGGCGATGTTGATCTCGTTCCACAGTGCCGATTCGATCAGCACGTCGGTGGTATCATCATCGCAGCCGGAGGCTTCGCCGCCCATGATGCCGGCGAGCGATTCGACGCCGTGCTCATCCGCGATCACGCAAATGGCGGGATCGAGATTGTAGGTGCGGCCGTCGAGCGCGAGCAGCGTCTCGCCCTCGCGCGCGCGGCGCACGACGAGATTGCCCTTCACCTTCCTGGCGTCGAACACGTGCAGCGGCCGTGCGCGGTCGTAGGTCATGAAGTTGGTGATGTCGACCAGCGCGTTGATCGGGCGCAGCCCGATCGCGGTCAGCCGCTTCTGCAGCCATTCCGGCGACGGACCGTTCTTGACGCCACGCACGAGGCGGAGCGCGAAGCCTGGACACAGCGTGGAATCCTCGACCGTGACCTTCACGGGGCACGCGAACTCGCCCTTGATCGGCTTGATGGCGGGATCCCTGAACTTGCCCATGTCGGCGGCGGCAAGGTCGCGCGCGATGCCGTGCACGCCGGTGCAGTCCTGCCGGTTGGGCGTCAGGTTGATCTCGATCATGGGATCGCCAAGCGCAGCCCATTCGGCATAGCCGGCGCCAACGGGTGCGTCCGGCGGTAATTCCATGATGCCGTCATGGTCGTTGGAGATCTGCAGCTCGGCCGCCGAGCACAGCATGCCGCGGCTCTCGACGCCGCGGATGGTGCCGACGCCCAGCGTGATGTCCTTGCCGGGAATGTAGGTGCCGGGCGGCGAGAACACGCTGACGAGACCCGCACGCGCATTCGGCGCGCCGCACACGACCTGCACCGGCGCACCGCCGTCACCGGTATCGACCATGCAGACGCGCAGGCGATCCGCATTCGGATGCTGCTCGGCCGAGATTACCTTCGCGATGGTGAAGGGCTTCAGCGCCTTCGCCTTGTCCTCGATGTTCTCGACCTCGAGCCCGATCATCGTGAGCTTCTCGGCGAGCTTGTCGAGCGGCTCGTCGGTCTCGAGATGATCCTTCAGCCAGGAGAGGGTGAATTTCATGGCTGGTTTTTCTCCACGGAGACGGTCTGCTCCCTCTCCCGCTTGCGGGGGAGGGTTGGGGTGGGGGCTCTCTCCGCGACGGTGGTCGCGATGGTTTCGAGAACGCCGCCACGATTTGTCATGACATCGAGATTGCTGAAGCGGAGTACCTTGAAGCCTTTTGCTTCGATCACGGCAGAGCGACGCGCATCGGCGCGCTCGCCTTCATTCGAAAAGTGTTGGCCGCCATCGAGCTCGATGACGAGCTTGGCTGCGTGGCAGACAAAATCGGCGACATAGTGCTCGATCGGCACTTGGCGGCGGAAGCTCACGCCATTCAACCGGTTGCCACGTAGCTCCGACCAGAGGATTCGCTCTGCATCGGTTGAATCGCGCCTGAGCGCGCGAGCATTGGCTCGCAGCTTGGCCGATTTCTTCCAGTCCGGATGTTCAGGATCGACCATTGGCAACCCCATCGAGGAGAGACCCCCACCCCAACCCTCCCCCGCAAGCGGGAGAGGGAGTCCGACTGTCCTCGCCGCTGGGGCGATCGTGTCCCAGCAGATCATCACGAGCTCAATCCCCCAGCCAGCGTCGGCACCTCCAGCGGCTTGAAGCCGTAGTGGCTCAGCCAGCGAACGTCGCTGTCGAACAGCTGGCGGAGGTCGGCGATGCCGTATTTCAGCATGGCGATGCGGTCGATGCCCATGCCCCAGGCGAAGCCCTGATACTCATCGGGATCGATGCCGCAGGCGCGCAGCACGTTCGGGTGCACCATGCCGCAGCCGAGAATCTCGAGCCAGTCCTCGCCCTCGCCGAAGCGGATTTCGCCCTTGTCGCGGCGGCACTGGATGTCGACTTCCAGCGACGGCTCGGTGAACGGGAAGAACGACGGGCGGAAGCGCATGTTGATGTGGTCGACCTCGAAGAACGCCTTGCAGAACTCGTGCAGGATCCATTTGAGGTGGCCGAGATGCGAAGTCTTGTCGATGACGAGGCCTTCGACCTGGTGGAATTGCGGCGTGTGGGTCGCGTCCGAATCGATGCGGTAGGTGCGGCCCGGGCAGATCACGCGGATCGGCGGCTTCTGGCTCAGCATGGTGCGCACCTGCACCGGCGAGGTGTGGGTTCGAAGCAGCATGCGCGAGCCGTCCTCCTTCGGATGGAAGAAGAAGGTGTCGTGCATCTCGCGCGCCGGATGGCCTTCCGGAAAATTCAGCTTGGTGAAGTTGTAATCGTCGGTCTCGATGTCGGGGCCTTCGGCGACCGAGAATCCCATGTCGGCGAAGATCGTGGTCAGCTCGTCCCAGACCTGGCTCAGCGGATGGATACGGCCGGCTTCCGTCGGCGCATCGCGCAGCGGCAGCGTGACATCGACGGTCTCGGACGCGAGCCGCGCATCGAGCGCCGCCGATTTCAGCACGTCGCGACGGGCGGCGAGCGCCTGGGTGACCTCGTCCTTCGCCTGGTTGATCGCGGCGCCCTGTGTCTTGCGCTCGTCCGGCGACATCTTGCCGAGCGTTGCCAGCAAGGCTGAGATCGAGCCCTTCTTGCCGAGCGAGGCGACGCGGACGGCTTCGAGGGCCGCTTCGTCGTCGGCAGCACTGATCTGCGCGAGGATGGATTGAACGAGACTGGCGAGGTCGGACACGGTCGGATCCCTCAAACTTGCAAAAGGCTGCCGGGTTGTGGCCGCAGCCGGGGCGGAACGTCAAGCCGATTGGACGTCGTAAATGCGGGGCATTTGAACCGCAAAGGCATGGCTGGCACCAACCTGAACGCGAAGGAGGGGACGATGCGTTTGCGATTCTGGGTGGCCGGCCCGACCCTGGTTCTCTTGGAAGGCTTTCTGGGAGGCGCGGCTCTCGCCGCCGAAGAATGCCAGGCCAAATCCACGTCGATGGATGACATTGTCGTGGCCCTGAACGCGGCGCCGGGCTGCGAGCGTGCCATGAAGCAGTTCGAGGCCTGCGCATACGGCGCCAGCGGCGACGTACAGTTCGGTGAGGTGGTCGAGAAGAAGTGCGAGGCCGATTTCATCGGCCAGCTGCAGCCGCCACAGAAGCTCAGCTACCAGCGCGAGTTGCGGGTCTGCGACCAGAAGTACCGGAGCAAGTCCGGCACCATGTATATCTCGGCCACGGCCTTCTGCCGGGCGGAGGTCGCCCAGCGCTACTCGCAACGTGCGCTGAAGGCCGGCAGAGCCGGCCGCTAGCGCCGCAGGGCTCAGGCAGCGAGCGCAGCCTTGGCCTTCTCGGCGATCGCCTGGAACGCCGCGGGCTCGCTGATCGCGAGATCCGACAGCACCTTGCGGTCCACGGTGATCCCGGACTTGGCCATGCCGTCGATAAATCGGCTGTAGGTCAGGCCGAACGGACGAACGGCAGCGTTGATGCGCTGGATCCAGAGCGCGCGGAAGGTCCGCTTCTTGCGCTTGCGATCACGGAACGCGTACTGCTGGGCCTTCTCCACGGCCGGCTTGGCGGCGCGGATGGTGTTCTTGCGGCGGCCGTAGAAACCCTTGGCGGCCTTGTAGACTTTCTTGTGCTTGGCGTGGGCGGTCACACCGCGTTTGACGCGAGACATGACAAAATCCTTCAGAGATGACTTTGGTTATCGGATTGCCGCGCAAGACGCGGCACGGTTGGCAATGATCGTGGACGCGATCAGGCGTTCGGCAAGAAGTACTTCTTGACGTTGTCGCCGTCGGTCTTGAACAGCACCGCGGTGCCGCGCAGCTGACGGATCTGCTTCTTCGTCCGCTTGATCATGCCGTGACGCTTGCCGCGATGGGCGAACATCACTTTGCCGGTGGCAGTCACCTTGAAGCGCTTTTTAGCGCCCGATTTGGTCTTCAGCTTGGGCATTTGGCTCTCCTAATGGCCACAGAGTTCCGCCCGCGAAGGCGGCTGGCCGTCAAAAATGCTCGTTAGAGCGTTGATTGTGCTCAGGTTTTTCGAACAAGCGCGAAACCCGCACGAAACACCGCCACGGCAGCCCTTAATCAGCCGGGCGATGAAGGCTGCGCTTATGACAGAGGACAGGCCGATTGGCAACGATGAACCGGCGAAACCAGCCCGGCGACTATCCGGCATTGCGACCCTCATGTGCAAGCCTGTCGCCTGGAGCAGGACCAAAATGGCCCATTTTTCCCGATCGCTTCCCTCTTCGACTGTTTTCGCCCGTCCGCGCCATCTGGCGCTTCTGGCCGTGCTCGCCACGGCCGCGCTGCCATCGACGGCCGATGCCCGGGTCGGCGGCTATGACGGCATCTGGAACGTCACCTTCGCCACCACGCGGGGCAATTGCAGCTCCGGTTACAGCGTCCCCTTCACCGTGACCGGTAGCCGGGTGTCGTCCGCCGGCGGCGGCCGGGTTTCCGGCAAGGTCAATCGCGGCGGTGCTGTGGCGGTCCAGGTCTCGGTCGGCGCGTCCCATGCCAGCGGCGGCGGCCGGCTCGCCGGCGTGAACGGCACAGGGTCGTGGAAGGGCATCATTTCCGGCGATCGGTGCAGCGGCACCTGGCAGGCGACGAGGACGTAGCTGTCGCCGGGAAAAATGGCGCGCTCCCTCCCCCGCTTGCGGGGAAGGGCTGGGGAGAGGGTGTCTCCGCTGGCGAGAACCCCCAAGAGGACAGAACCCTCACCCGGCGCTCGCGGCTCGCACCTCGCCCAAAACAAAACGGCCCGCCGGAGATCCGGACGGGCCGTTGAACTCTTGAGTTCCAAGCAACCGGCGTCAGCGCGGCGCCAGAACCATGACGACCTGACGGCCCTCAAATCGGGCGTCCTGCTCGACCTTGGCGAGCTCGGCGACGTCGGTCTTGATCTTGTCGAGCAGCTTGGTGCCGATCTCCTGGTGCGCCATTTCGCGACCGCGATAGCGCAGCGTGATCTTGACCTTGTCGCCCTCTTCGAAGAACCGCTGCATCGCGCGCATCTTCACGTCGTAATCGTGGTCGTCGATCATCGGGCGGAGCTTGATCTCCTTGATCTCGACGATCTTCTGCCGCTTGCGGGCTTCGGCGGCTTTTTTCTGGGCCGAATACTTATATTTCCCGTAGTCCATGATCTTGCAGACGGGAGGGCTGACGTTCGGCGAGATCTCGACCAGATCCATGCCGGCTTCCTGGGCCATCCGGATGGCCATGACGGTCTCGACCGTGCCTTTGTTGTCACCGGCCTGATCGATCAGCTGGATCTGCGCATTGCGAATATCATCATTGATGCGCGGCCCATCTTTGCTGGCGACGGGCGGGGCTTTATTGGGACGGCGAATGGGTGGTTCTCCAAAGTTGTGAAAGAGGCTGCTATTTTGCAGGAAGATGCGTTTGCCGGCAAGCAATTCGCTCGTGCGCGAAACGAAAAACCCTCAAATGCGAGGTATTTCGGCCACGCCTGGGCACGCTGACCGACATAGACACCTTGCTTCCGTTCCGCAAGCGTCCCAAAGGGACAATGCCGGTCTCCGGCGCTGCGGAATACGACCCGACAGCTCAAACCGCGCAGCCAGGTTAAACGTTCCATGAGCCATGCAATTGATGCCGTACTCGACTCCATCGATGTGGGTGAGGGCCCCTCAGCACGCAGGATCGCGGTGCGCAGCCGGCGCGGGCAGGGGCCCGGGCTGGTCTGGCTCGGCGGATTCAAATCGGACATGCAGGGCAGCAAGGCCCTGGCACTGGACGCCTGGGCCCGGGACCACGGCCGCGCCATGGTCCGGTTCGACTATTCCGGTCACGGCGAATCCGGCGGCGATTTCGCCGACGGAACCATCGGACGCTGGTTGGAGGAGTGCGTGGCGGTGTTCGAACGGTTCTGCGATGGCCCGCAGGTCCTGATCGGCTCCTCCATGGGCGGCTGGATGGCGCTGCTGCTCGCGCGCGAGATCAGGAAGCGTTCTGGCGCGGCCTCGCTCGCAGGGCTCGTGCTGATCGCGCCGGCGCCCGACTTCACCGAAGAGCTGATGTGGAAGAATTTTTCGCCCGCGGTGAAGCAGGAGATCGAGACCAAGGGTGTCTGGCTGCGGCCGTCCGAATATGGCGACGGCTCGCCCTATCCGATCACGCGGAACCTGATCGAGGAGGGCCGCAACCATCTCGTGCTCGGCAGCGCCATCGATCTCGGCTGCCCGGTCCGCATCCTGCAAGGTGCGAAGGATCCTGACGTGCCCTGGCAGCACGCTTTCGCGCTGACGCATCGCCTGCCGGCCGACGACGTCGTGCTGACCATGATCCAGGACGGCGATCACCGCCTCTCCCGCCCGCAGGACATCGCGCGCATTCTTGCCGCGGTGGCTGAGATCGGGTGAAGTGCCTTCTTCCTTCAGGAGGCAATCCAATGACCACCACCGCCATGCTGCGCGCCTTCTGCGATGCGGTCGAGCAGCGCAACGGCAAAGCGTTCGCCGAGCTGTTCACCGAGGACGGCGTCTATCACGACGTGTTCTACGGCGCCTTCGCCGGCCACGAGAAGATCGCCGCGATGATCGACGACTGGTTCTATCGCACGGCGACCGATTTCCGCTGGGACATGCACGATCCCGTCACCGACGGCACCACGCTCTATGCGCGCTATACCTTCAGCTATCGTTCGACCCTGCCGGAAGCGAACGGCGCGCGGGCGATGTTCGAGGGCGTTGCGATCATGACACTGAAGGGCGGCAAGATCGTGAGCTATCACGAGGTCGCCAATACCGCGCCGGCATTCGTCGACCTGAAGTTTGCGCCGGAGCGGATTGCCAAGATCGTCGCCAAGCAGGGCGCCGATCTGAAGGCACGACCGGAGATGAAGCGGCATTTGAAGTAGAGGCGCAACTCTCTCCATCGTCATTCCGGGGCGCGCCACTTGGCGCGAACCCGGAATCCATCGGACGTCAAAGCGCGAGGCGGCATGGATTCCGGGCTCACGCTGCGCGTTCCCGGAATGACGGTGAATAGTCTATCGCTTCGACGGATTGGCCATCGGCTTGCGCTGCGCCAGCGCGGCCACCGTCGCGGTGCCGATCGGGCCCTGTTCGTCATAGAGCCAGCATTCGCCGATCGCGACGCCGTCGGTGGCGTGGTGGTTCACCACCTCGAAGCCGATCCAGTTCGTCACCGGCAGGCGGTGCAGATAGATCGTGACGTCGCTGTTGATGTAGCCGAGCCCGTTGTCGCCGGCATTGGCAAAGGGGCTTGCGAAATCCGCACCCGTTGCGACACGGACGAACGGTGTCATCGGCACGCCCGCGACGAGCTCGCGCACCTCGCTCATCCAGAGTCTTCGCGGACCGAGCGAGCCCATATGACCGACAATGGGGCGCGTCGTCCATTTGCCGTTCATGCCGAGCCTGGGATCGGTGGGTTTTGGAATGTCGGCCGGCTTCGGCACGTCCCAGTTCGGCGGCGACCAGACATTGCCATCAGGATTTTGCGTCTTGCGCAGCAGCTGGCACGAGGCCCGCGCCATGCTGACACCGCCGGAGACGAATTCCGCTTCGACCACGCGGATGCGCAAGCCGTCGCGCACGAGACGCGTCGTCACCTCGATCGGCTTGTCGATGGTCGGCAGCCGAAACATGTCGACGGTGAGCCGCGCCGGCACCAATTCGGGACCGGAATGGCGCTCCTCGATGGCGAAGCCGAGCAGCCCGACGACGACGCGTCCATGCAGGGATTTCGGATCCCACGGACCGTTGGCGGCTTCCGTCGGATGGAATGTATCACTGTTGCGGGTGAAGAAAGGCAGGTTTGTCATGCGCGCGAGATTGAAGAAACGCGCGGGGAAATCAAGGGTGGTGGTGCCGTCGTGAGAGTCAGGCGCGCAAGCTCTCGCCACAACAACAGGTGTCTTCGCCCGGCTTGACCGGGCGATCCAGTAGTCCGAGACGGCCGTGACAAAATCGAGAAGCCGCGGCGTACTGGATTCCCCGCCTTCGCGGGGAATGACGGCGGTGGGTTAGGCGACGGTCTGCCACTCCTCACGCACGCTGTCGTCGCGTTCGTCGTCTAACGCAGCGGCCTTCATCGCCTCAAACTCTTCCCGCCTCACCAGTTGCCCCAGCGCCCACACCGCCGCGCCACGCACCAGCGGGCTCGCATCCTCCAGCAACCGCCGCGCCTCTTCCGACAACGTCACGTCATCCGAGTTGCCAATCGCAATCAGCACGTTGCGCAAAAACCGATCGCGGCCGATGCGCTTGACCGGCGATTTCGTGAACAGCGCGCGGAACGCGGCGTCGTCGAGGCGTGCCAGCGCGGCGAGACCAGGCCCGCGCAATTCGCTGCGTGCGGCGAGCTTGGCTTCGCGCCCCTCCTGCGCAAACTTGTTCCAGGGACACGCAGCGAGGCAATCGTCGCAGCCATAGATGCGGTTGCCGATGGCTTTGCGAAATTCGTGCGGGATCGGTCCCTTGTTCTCGATGGTGAGATAGGAGATGCAACGCCTCGCATCGAGCTTGTAGGGCGCGGGAAACGCCGCCGTCGGGCAGATGTCGAGACAGGCCTGGCACGAGCCGCAATGATCGATCTCGGCAGCGTCGCGCGGCAGCTCCAGCGTGGTGTAGATCGCGCCGAGGAAAAGCCACGAGCCGAACTCGCGCGAGACGAGGTTAGTGTGCTTGCCCTGCCAGCCCAGATGCGCAGCTTGCGCCAGCGGCTTCTCCATCACCGCTGCGGTGTCGACGAACACCTTCACGTCCGACGGCGCGGTCGCGACCAGCCAGCGCGCCAGCGCCTTCAGCCGCTTCTTGATGAGATCGTGATAGTCGTCGCCCTGCGCATAGACCGAGATCGCCGCGCGCGTGCGCTGCTCGAGAATCGCGAGCGGATCCTGGTCCGGGCCGTAATTGACGCCGAGCATGATCACCGAGCGCACATCGCTCCATAGCCCGCGCGGATCGACCCGGCGCTCCGGCTGCGCCGCGAGCCAGTCCATGTCGCCGTGGCCGCCGGAGGCGATGAATTCGAGGAAGTATTTTCCGGCACTCTCGATCGTGCCAGGTGCGGTGACGCCGATGCAGTCGAAGCCGAGCGCCCGCGCCTCGCGCGTGAGCGCCGTCTTCAGTTCAGTCGGATCGGAATTCAGAAATCCAGGTCCACGTAGGTCCGCGACGCCGGCACGCCGGCCAGCCATTCGCTCAGCAGCGGACGGAACGACGGGCGGGACTTCACCCGCGCGTACCACGCCTTTGCTGCGTCGTCCTCGCTCCATGGCACGTCGCCCAGATAGTCGATCGCCGAGAGATGCGCCGCGGCGGCGAGATCCGCGTAAGTGAGCCGGTCGCCGGCAAGGAAATTACGGGTCTGCGCCAGCCAGCCGATATAGGCCAGATGATAGCGCACATTGGCCTTGGCGGCGCGCATCACGTCGGCCGAGGGCGGCCCGCCGCCGTTCTCCTCGCTCATGAAGCGCTTGTAGATGCGCTCGGTGACGAGAGGATGCGAGACCTCCTCGAAGAATTTTTCGTTGAACCAGGCCATCAGACGGCGGACCTCGACACGCTCGCCGATGGCTTCCGGCATCAGGCGCTTGGGTCCCATCCCGGCGCCATAGGCCTCGTCGACATATTCGGCGATGATCGCAGCGCCCGGGATCGGCGGCTGCTCGTCGTCCACCATCACAGGCGTCGTGCCGGCCGCATTGAGCAACAGAAATGCCTCGCGCCGCTCCCAGCTGCGCTCTTCCACCAGTTTGAGGTCGAGCCCGTATTCGCCCGCGATCAGGCGGATGAAACGCGAATGCGGACAGAACGGATGATGAAACAGCGTAAACATGAAGCCTTTGACTATTTGATGGTGCTTAAGATTCCATCAATGTTTGTGCGGCGCCACACTAGTCCTTCAAAACCGCGAGGCAAGGGCGTGATTTCGCATTTTGCGATTGCGGCATGGGGGCGAATAGGCGAGAAGGGCCCCGCTTTTCCAGCCGAAATGGACCGTAAATATGTCAGACGCAATACGGGCAGTGATCCTCGGCATCATCGAGGGTGTGACCGAGTTCCTTCCCGTGTCCTCGACCGGCCATTTGCTGCTCGCGGAACGCTTCTTCCATCTCGGCGAAGGCGCCTTCTGGGATTCGTTTACGGTTCTGATCCAGCTGGGTGCGATCCTCGCGATCGTCGGGCTGTACTTCAAGAAGCTCTGGGATGTCGTGATCGGCTTCTTCACGGGCGACACCTATTCGCGCCGCTTCGTGCTCGGCGTGCTGGTCGCGTTCCTGCCGGCTGTGATCGTCGGCCTCGTCGCCGGCAAATACATCAAGAGCGTGCTGTTCAATCCCTGGGTCGTGTGCTTCACGCTGATCGTCGGCGGCGCCATCCTGCTCTGGGTCGACAAGCTCGATCTCAAGCCGCGCGAGCATGACGCCACGAGGTTTCCGCTGCTGATGTATCTCTATATCGGCATCGCGCAGTGCGTGGCGATGATCCCGGGCGTGTCGCGTTCCGGCGCCAGCATCGTCGCCGCGATGTTCCTGGGCGCCGACAAGCGCGCGGCGGCGGAGTTCTCGTTCTTCCTCGCCATCCCCACCATGATCGGTGCGTTCGCCTACGACTTCTACAAGAACCGCTCCGAGATGACGATGGACCACATGGGCATCGTCGCGATCGGCTTCGTGGTGTCGTTCATCACCGCGATCATCGTGGTCAAGACGTTCCTGGAATATGTCACCCGGCACGGCTTCGTGGTGTTCGCCTGGTGGCGCGTCATCGTCGGCACGCTCGGCCTGATCGCGCTGGCGCTGGGGCGTTAACTGTCTGGTTCCATCCGGCTGCGGCAGTTCGGCTGGCAGGCGTTTTCAACCCAAAATAAGCTTTTGATGGGTAGTCAGTTTCCAACGCCGGGCGGCGCGCGTCCGGCACAGGAGCTGAGCCATGACCCTCGTCAGCGGCTGGGGGCGTTTCCCGGTCGTCGATAGCGATGTGCTGCGCCCGCGCTCGTTCGCGGCAGTCGGCGAAGCCATCTCGGCCGGCACCGTCGCGCGCGGCAACGGCCGCGCCTATGGCGATGCCGCGATCGGCGCCGTCAGGACGATCGGCATGACCGGCTTCGACCGGGTCAGGTCGTTCGATCCGGCAACCGGGCGCATCCGCCTGGAAGCCGGCGTTCTCCTGTCGGACCTGATCGACACCTTTGGCCCGCGTGGCTTTCTGCCTTTCGTCGTGCCCGGCACCCGCTTCGTCTCGATCGGCGGCGCCATCGCCGCCGACGTCCACGGCAAGAACCATCATTGCGAGGGCGGCTTCGGTCGCTATGTCGACAGCCTTTTGCTGCGCACCGGGCAGGGCGAGGTCATCGAGGCATCGCGTGAACAGAACTCCGATGCCTTCTTCGCGACCGTCGGCGGCATGGGCCTGACCGGCATCATCCTCGAAGCGACGATGCGGCTGCGCCGGGTCGAGACCGGGTGGATCCGCGAGCGGGTGATCTCCGCGTCCGATCTCGATGCCGCGATGCGCGCGCTCGAGGCGGGCGATGCCGCGACCTATTCGGTGGCCTGGATCGATTGCGTGGCACGGGGGCGCGATCTCGGCCGTTCGCTGATCTATCTCGGCGAGCACGCGGGCAGGGGCGAGCTGACGGAAGGCGCCGATGCATTTCCGGTCGGCAAGGAGTCTCGCCTCAGCGTGCCCGTCGACCTGCCGTCGATGGCACTGAACCGCACCAGCGTCCGCGCCTTCAACGAACTTTACTATCGCATGGGCGCGCGGCGCGCCGGCGGCAGCCATGTGGTCTCGCTCTATCCGTATTTCTTTCCGCTCGACAGCGTCGGTGAGTGGAATCGCATCTATGGCAAGCGCGGCTTCCTGCAGCATCAATGCGTGATCCCGCAAGCCGGCGCGCGCGGCGTGCTCGGCGACATCCTCGATCGTGTCGCGCGGCGCGGCGACGCTTCCTTCCTCGCCGTGCTCAAGAAGCTCGGCCAGGGTGACGGCATCCTGTCGTTCCCGTTGCCCGGCTACACGCTGGCGCTGGATTTCCCGGTGAAGGGCGACATCCTGAATTTCCTCGACGAGATCGATCGCCTGGTCGTCGCCGCCGGCGGCCGGCTGTATCTGGCGAAAGACGCGCGCCAGTCGCGCGCGACCTTCGCAGCGGGCTATCCTGCCTTGCAGCGTTTCAACGCGATCCGCAAATCGCTCGATCCCGCCGGCAATATCCGATCGAAACTTTCACAGCGTCTGTTTGATGAGGTCTAGGCCGTGACGTCACGCAAATCTGTCTTGGTGCTCGGCGGCTCCTCCGACATCGGCCGCGCCGCCGCGCGCGCCTTTGCCAAGGCGGGATACGATGTCGCACTCGCCGGCCGCGACGTCGCTACGCTCGAGCCTGATGCGGCCGATCTGCGCGCGCGTTACACCGTCGAGGTTGGTCTCCACAAATTCGATGTGCTCGACACCGCCTCGTTCGACAGCTTTGTCGGAACTCTTCCCGCGTTGCCCGATGTCGTCATCTCGATCGTCGGCCTGCTCGGTATGCAGCAGAATGCCGAGAGCGATCTCGTCCACGCCACCGCGATCATGCGTTCGAACTACGAAGGCCCCTCGCTGATCCTCGGCCTGTTCGCCGAAAAATTCTTAGGCCGCGGCAGCGGCACGCTTGTCGGCGTGTCGTCCGTGGCCGGCGATCGCGGCCGGGCCTCGAACTATGTCTATGGCTCGGCCAAGGCCGGCTTCTCCGCCTTCCTGTCGGGCTTGCGCGCCCGCGCCAGCCGTGGCGGCGTGCATGTCGTCACCGTCAAGCCCGGCTTCGTCCGCACCAAGATGACTGATGGCATGAAGCTGATCGGCCCGCTCACCGTCGAAGCGCCGGTGGTTGGCGATGCCATTCTCCGGGCAGTCGAGAACAAGACCGACGTCGTCTATGTCAGCGGCAAATGGCGCCTAGTGATGCTGATCATCAAGACGCTGCCGGAAGCGGTGTTCAAGAAGCTGAAGTTTTGAGGCTGTAGCCGCGGCGGCGGTCTGTCACCTCTCCCGCAAGCGGGAGAGGTGACACCCACCTCACACGCTCATACGCTGGAACTGACCGGCGGCGCGGAAGCGCCAGAGATATTGCGGGGCGATCGCCTCCAGCGAATCGCCTGTTATGCCGAGCCCTTCCAGCGTCAGGCTGGCGGCCTTCGCCGCATCCGACACGACATTGTCACGCTCGAGCATCGTGACCTGGTCCGGCGTCAGCTTGAAGGCGCCCGGCGCGAATTGCAGGAAGTTCGCCTGGAAGCGGGCGAGGCCGAACGGCAGCGGGATCAGCGCCGGCTTGCGCGCGGTGATCTCGAGGATGGCCTCGATGATCTCGCGCATGGTCAGCACTTCCGGCCCACCGAGCTCGTAGGTCGCGCCCGCCTTGGCCTTGCCGTCGACGGCGTCCGCGATCGCGGTGGCGACGTCGCCGACATAGACCGGCTGCATCCTGGTCTCGCCGCCGATCAGCGGCAGCACCGGCGACATCCGGGCCAGCGCGGCGAACCGGTTGGTGAACTGGTCCTCGGGGCCGAACATCACGGAGGGGCGGAAGATCGTGGCCGAGGGCACCGCAGCCGACACCGCGGCTTCGCCGGCCGCCTTGGCCTTGGCATAGCGCGAGGGCGATTCGGCATCGGCCCCGATCGCCGAGACATGCACCAGGCGGGCGCCGGCCGCGGCCGCTGCCTTGGCGACCGTTTCGGCACCCCTGGCCTGGACGGCGTCAAAGGTCTGCGCGCCGCCCTCGGTGAGGACGCCCACAAGGTTGATGACGACGTGCGAATCACGCAGCGCCGCCTCGACCGAGGCCGGATAGCGCAAATTGGCCTGCACGGTGTGGACCTGCCCGACCTTGCCGGAGGGCTGGAGGTATCCGGCCAGTTCCGGCCGCCGCACCGCGACCCGGACCCGGTAATCGCGCTTGCACAGCGCGCGGACGACATTCCGGCCCAAAAACCCCGATCCGCCGAAAACCGTGACGAGCGTGTCCAGATTCGATGCCATGGGAGCCGTTCCTGCGGAAAAGAGTGCGTCTTGTCAGGCTTGTATCGGGCCGGTTTGCGATGCGCAATCGGCATCCCCAAACCCGGGTCACGCATGAATTGACAACGGCGTCACCGAACCGTAGTAACCGCCTCCGTGCCCCAAACGGCATGCCCAGGTGGTGGAATTGGTAGACGCGCTGGCTTCAGGTGCCAGTGGCTTAACGGCCGTGAAGGTTCGAGTCCTTTCCTGGGCACCATACTTTTCTGGATGCCAAACAAATCCAGATAGATAAGCCCGATCAGAGTGTTGCGTTGGCCCCGACTGTGTAACAATGGGGTGTAACATTGCTGTTCAGGGTTGTTCGGCCGATGCGCCGGGTTGGGTCTCGTTTTCCTCTTTTCGTGCAGCGCATTCCGGCTGACGTCCGACCCAAAGCGGTCGGCATCGAACTGGCGATTCCGCTCGGTGATGGCTTCGTCTTCGTGACGCTTAACGAGGGCGCTCAGGCCGTCCGGTTCTCCCTTCGCACCACGGAACCTAGCGAGGTCAAGACGCGTCAGGCGCTCGCTGCGGCCTATCTGGAAACCGTCTGGGCGGCACTCCGCAACGACGCTCCCGTGCATCTGACCCACCGGCAGGCGACGGCCTTGGCAGGCGAACTCTATCGCGTCTGGGCGGACAGCGAGAACCGCGCCCGGAGTGTTGCCATGGTCCACACGCCCGGAGTCGGCTGGGCGCCCGACACGGAGAGCCATGAGGAGCAGGAGGCCCACTGGGCGGCCGTGACGGAGATGTGGGAGAGGATCGGTCGTGACGGCGAGGCCAAAAAATTAGAGAAGGTGCTCGGACCTATCGTGGACCGCCTCTTGCTGACCAAAGGCATCCGCCGTGTGGATAGCGAATCGCGTGCTCTCCTGCTCACCGCCTTTTGGATGGCGCTGCGGGACGCCTTCGCGAGCCGCCAACGGAATGCCGAGGGCGACTATTCGCTCGACCCCAAGGCCGCTCGGTTTCCCGAGTGGCAGGCCCCGGCAGATGCGCCGAAGGAAAAGCCAAGGCGGGGCGCCTCCAAGAATTCCCTCACTGGCCTCGTGGAGGATTGGTTTAAGGAAGCTAAGCGGGCCGGCCGCAAGCAGAGCACCTATGAGAGCTATCGCAATTCGATGGCGCGTCTCGTGACATTCCTGAAGCACGACACCGCGAGCCGGGTGACGCCGGAGGACATCGTTCGCTTCAAGGACTATCGCTTGCAGAGCGACGTAAGCCCTAAAACTGTGAAGGATAGCGACCTCGCGGGCATGAAGACCGTCTTTGGATGGGCGGTGGTGAACCGTCGGCTGCCCAGCAATCCGGCTGAAGGCATCACCATCAAGGTCGGCAAGTCACGCAAACTCCGGTCTAAGGGGTTCTATGATTCGGAGGCCATTGCCATTCTGAAGCACGCCCGCGAATTCGTGCCCGGGCGGGAGGCCCCGAAGCTCGCGGCGGCTAAGCGATGGGTGCCGTGGCTGTGTGCCTTCACAGGTGCCCGCGTGGGCGAGATGATCCAGATTCGCAAAGAAGACCTCCGGCGCGAAGGCAAGCTCTGGGTGTTGCATGTGACCCCCGAGGCGGGGCCAGTGAAGACGGACGAAGCGCGTGATGTCGTGCTCCATCGGCAGGTCATCGCGGAAGGCTTCGTAGCTTTCTTTGAAAAGTCGAATGGGGGCTATCTTTTCATTGACCCCAAGGCCGGTGAGCTAGGGGTGCGCAACGCGGTGAAGACGGCGCGGAATAAGGTCAATGAGTTCGTCCGCGAGGTGGTGAAGGATAAGAATGTTGATCCAAGCCACGGCTGGCGACATCGTTTCAAGACTGTCGGCATTGATCAGGGCGTCGAGATGCGCGTGCTGGATGCCATTCAGGGGCATGCGCCGCGCAACGTCTCGGAAGGATATGGAGACGTCACCATCAAGGCGAAGGCGAACGCCATCGCGATGTTTCCGACTATTCACGTCGCATAAGCTTCCGCCGGCCGACGAAAGGGGCAAACTGCAACGTGGCCCTATCTCCGGTCTTGGTGATCGGATCGAGCGCTTTCTAAAATGGCTTGCGTTTTGGACCGCACCTATCAATCTGTACAGCTCAACGGCTAATTAGTGAACACGATGAATTCTCGCGAAATCAGCGGTTGCATCTATTGCGGAAGCTCGGGCCCGTTTTCCGGCGAACATGTTGTCAGCGCCGGTCTTGGAGGTGATGACCAAAACTGGATTCTGACCGACTGCGTATGTCGGGTTTGCAATACTGATATCTTTTCAAAGCTTGAAACGAAGTTTTTGCGAGCATCGCCTGTAGCCATCGCACGATTGTTTTTGCAGCCTCGGACGCGCAACAAAGGCGGCCAGACCGGGAAGCCCTCGGTTCAGCCGAATCTTAGCTACGTCCACGATCCCCAAAGTGATCTTCTGCTGGAAGGCCAGCTCGAGGCTGGGGGAGAGCCCAAGATCCTTCCCCAGCTCTTGTTCGTCAGTGCGGAGCAAACGGTGGCTACAGGCCCCGACGCAGAATCGCTTAGAAGCTTTTTTTCGGCACTGAGCGTTGCGGTTTCTGACAACGTGACTCTGATCAGAAAAAAGCGCGACGGCTTCGAAATTAGCTATGAACTGACGATCCTGTGCTGGAATGACAATGCCTATGCGATCGCAAGCAATAGCACGAGTGCCAAAGCACCCAAGGCGGGAATTTGGATCGAGCCTCTAGAGCAGCCGGTTACGGCTCAAGAGAATAGCGCGCCGCTGCTACCCCGTTTGTTCGGTCTGTCGACTGGACAGCTGATTTGCCGAGCCGACACCGCCGGCCAAGCGGCAGCAATCTTGACTGTGCTTCGTCAGGTTCCGGAATTGAGGGACGCCGGCGGGATCGACGAGAGCGCGATTGCGGATGGCAAGCCCGGAGTCCATCAGCGGTATCAGTTCGACGTCGCTGCCTATGACAGGGTTTTGACGAAGATTGGCTTGAACTTAGTGGCCAAGCTGCTCGGGGTCCCTCTCATCCGAGACCCTGCTTTCAATTCGGCAGTGGCATATGCGCGGGACGGCATCGGCGGAGTTTATAAATATCCGCCCGAACGCGCGGCAAAATTCGCCAATGCCCTCGGGCCGCCTCTTACTGACCGACATGTGCTCGCCCTTATGTCGGGGCCGACCTCGAATGGAGGACACTCGCTCGTCTTCCTGGCGCGGCTGTACGGCGGCCCGATGGAAGGAATTCGTCTGGCTAAGTTTGAGGCGCCTATTCCGGGCCTCGAACATCCCATTATCGTCCATGTTGATTACGTTAATCACAGAGTCGAGCGCCTGACGTTGGAGGAATACACACTGCGCCTCGTTGAGGCCGGGGTCCGAGCCTAAGTGCGCTGTCGGTCTACGGTGGCTTGCTAAACGTGCTATCGTCGTCGAATCGTCTCTCAGCTCCTCCGGCATTTGTTTCATCAAGTCCGATCCCATGTCCGGCGGACATCAGCGTGCCAGGCGATATCGGCAATGGCCACAAGAGGCCTCGTCACACTAAGCGGAGAAGACCGGGCTTGTCCCCGCGACCAGGGACCGGTTTAGCTCTTAGCGGGTGTGGGAATATTCGGTTGCTGCCGCCTTGCAGGTCGCCATCTTTGAGCAGACCAGCATGGCGCCATCCCGTAGGGCCGTCTCATATGACCCATCTTTGTGGTGGGAGTGCTCGGTTGTTGGTGCCACCTCTGAAGTCACGTGGCTAGTTCTCGTGATTGCGCCCGGGAGCTTCCCGATCACATCGCGCTCGTTTAGGTCTTGATTCCCCGCGTGATGCCTTCCGTTGAAGACCACTGTGGGCGATGATGGCCGCATGCATCCTTCCCTGGACTGCCTAAAGGGCCGATCATGGAGCCATGCAGGGGTAGGGATCATCTCTCCCTCTCCGCCGTGGCCACCGTTGTGCTGAGAGTGTCGGTGTCATGCCTAAACCTGCTTGGAGGTGTGCACCTTTGGGTGGCTTGTGAATGCAAAGGACGCATTGTTGCGTGGTCGCCATGATGGTGGCCACAGCGGCCGCCCTATGAAGAGCCCAATAGGGCTCGTGCTGTTAGTCCCCTCATCTGCTTAGAGGCGACCCTTTGACTCGTCCTCAGAGGAGAGAGGATTGATCATCCCTCACCACCCAGGCACTCCAATAAGCAGGACCCCTTTCCGGACCTCACTCTCTCAGGCTCCTCCTTGCATTAGCGGAGGCGTAAGGAGCTAAGTTATTGTTGTAACGGGCCAAAGTCGATCGAAACAATCGAGCAGCGGGATCCCGTGCGGAGCGTAAATTCGTCCTGCATGGCCTTCCGTGCGGTCTCCGCATGGGAGCGAGCCACGAGGACGGCATCGTGCAGCGGCAGCGCCGTAATGCGTTGCTTGAACAAGTGCGAGACTACCCGGATGAGGATATCGCTTTCGGCCTTCATCAATTGATACCCAAGGCCCGTTCCGAAGAGGTGAGCGATGGGGGCGTGTTTACGCTGGAGCATTTCGAAGACGTCGCGAAGCTTGGTACCTTCGGGGAAGTGCTCACGCACACCCTTCGGCCAGTTCCCTAGGGGACCGTTTGCGAACAGCATGGCGTTGAGCAGCACCTTCCTCCGTCTCGACCCCTCTTGCCGCCTGCTACATCGTAAATATCGTCATCGGGCTGTTTGGCCTGGGCTCGGGCATACGCTAGCCGCGGAAAGAGCTGTTGGTAATCCACATCAGCGATTCGCTCGCCATCCAGCCGGATGCCGTCAAAGCGCTCGGCGCGGGGCATCGACATCCAAAATCCGCCCGCTAGACGTCCACCATCTTGCCAACTTTGGTTGTTGAATATGCGTCTCAATGATCGCCGATGCAGCATTATAAGGCCGCCGTCACTCCCGATTTGCAGTGCCCTTCCAGCCTCGGTGATCTCAACGTTGGCATCCCGGAGCCATTTGTTGAGTCGTCTGATCTCGCCGCGCAAGAGGTTCGTTCTACGACTGTCCTTATATTCAATGGGCTCGGGCTGATCGCTGGCGTCCTTGCCAGACTTGAGGATGAGCACTTCAGGTTCATCGAGCCGTCTGAGCGAATTCACGCTGAAACCTCGGACCGGCAGAAATTCGGCGATCCGTTCTGTTGGAAGGACGAGAGAGGGGGCTTTCGCTTTGTCTGAGTATCGGTAGCCTGTGCTTACTTTCCGCAACACTCCCAAGCTTGCCATGACATCGATGCTGCTAAGGAAGTGCTCGCCATAGACCGGATTGGAGTAGCGGCCTTTACCCCACATCGAAGCGTGCGCTCTTGGGACGGCGAGGGCCACATCATCGTCCATCAGAGTCAGAAGCATCAGGTTGCAGGCGAGCGCCTCAACGCTTGCAAAGAACCTCTCCCGGGCCTCATCGTTACGGGCTCTTTGTCTCAGGCCCTCCGAAAGCTCAAAGTCGGAGAGATTATTGGCGAAATTCTTAATGGCCTCGCTAAGGCCTGATGATCTCGCCCGGTATTGAGGATCGAACCTAAGCGCTCGGAAACGCTTCGTCATTGCCTGGCCTTCCCGCCTTGCGTCCGGTGCGCGAAGTGACTGGCCTCAATGCCCAACATGCGCGTACCATCTTTGTGGCACCTGATCTCGCGCGAGAGGGAGGGGCACAAATCATCGCGAGGGGGAAACGGGGGCGGTGCATCGCGGGTGCTGACCAAAGCGCTTTTTCTTGAGGGCGAGGACGCCAGGGAGATGCTTCTCGACAACCCATTCGCAGGGCTCTTCCACCGCGCGACCCATGATGCGCAGGACCTGCCCAGATGACCTAGGAAAGGCGTGAAGTTCCGAGACCTTTCGGAGGCGGCCCCTCTCGTCGGGAAGTTCCCAAACGCGATGGTAGCCGCTTGCAAGGCGATGCAGGGCCTTTGCGATTTGGACCGTGCGAAACTCCTTCGTCCGGTGCGAGTCGGGGTCTTCCTCGATCAGCGCGGTAATGGCCAACACGATGGCAACAAAGCGCTCCGGCTTGATGCCCGCAACACGAAGCCGCGCCAAGGCGATCCGCGCTCGTCTCCGTGGAGGCATACCGCGCAACCGCGTGGCGATCTCCGTTGGGCCGGCTTCTTCGAGGAGCAAGGCCATGGCGCTGAGTGCTGCCTTGATGAACCGATCGGATTCGGCTCGTGGCCGGAGATACGAGGATGCGGCCGCGAGGTAGGGTTTCAGTTCCGCGGCGCAATACGTCCCATGCCAGTGCGATCCGTGCCGGGCTTTGTGCTCAACGTGCTTGCGGCAATGGAAGGCGGCAAGTCCAGTTCCAGTCGCTCCCATAGTGGGCGTGCGACATCCAGGTATCGCGCAACGGCCTGCAAACGCAATCTTGGATATCCTTGTCTTAAGCCATCTTTGGCCGGTAAGCCCGCGCATCAGTTTCTATCCCTGCAGGCTCCTCTTGCTCTTTCGTTCAGCTGACGCCGAAGCTCAGTGCAATGCTCCTTCTTCCAACTCCGCGCAGAGACTTCGAGATGGCGCTTGTCTATAAGATCCAAGTAACGGTCCCAAATGTCGGGATTTGCAACTGGCTCGTTCTGACTGTTGCGCCAGCCGCGAGCTTTCCAAATGCGTGCATACTTGACGCCATCGGTGATGTACGTGCCCGTCGCATAGACGAGGCAAAACGATGCATAGCTTACCGTTTCCAGAGCTCCGACCAAGGCTGCAGCCAAGCCACGTTTCTCATCGCTACTTTGGGTTCGGCTCTGCTTAGCTTCGCTGTCGTCGACTATCGTTCCGTCCATCGTCCGAATTTGCCAGACACATGCAGACGGCCCTGATTGGTCTTCGTTTTGGAGATCAGAAGAATCCAGAAAGATGACGTAGTCAGCAGTGGGTAACAAAGCTTCGTTTCTCGGTAAGGGAAGTGCAGGCATGGCTTTCACGTCGGCTCCTGATTAGCTTTTCGACTCCGCCAAAAGCAGCGGCAAGTGTCATTTGAACTCTTCAGGGCGCGGTGCAAGTCGTAAAGTGCGAGCAGGACAAGCGATACTCCTCCCTTTCGCAGCCTCCACATTCATCGGACAACCCGGAAGTACGGGCCAACAATGCACTATTTGTTTGATCGCTTTCTGGTGTTGGAGGAAACGTGTGCCCCAACATCGCGCCATGGGTTGTCACCGCGGTCCCCCGACCAAGCTTCGAGATCAGCAGTGCGAGACATCAAATCAGACACGAGCTGAATGTTGGACCAGTCCCAAAGGCGGCTTAGGGTCGCCTTCTCGTTGGTGATAGCCTTCTGATCTCGATTGATGCGGCGGGATAGAAAGCGGCGTGCTCGTTGAGCGTTGATTGCTTCTATCTCAGCCGGAATTCGACTCGAGCGGCACCAGTTGATCAAGTCTTCAACGGTTCTGCGGTATCTGGCGCGGGTGGCCTCAGAGTACGATTCGGACCGCAGCCAATTCTCCGCACTTGCAGCTATAGATGTCGTTCGGCCCGACGCCAGATTGAAAAACCGCATGGCGCGGGCGTTACCTATTTTATTCTCAAGCTCGTATGCGCGATCGACCAAAGCATCGAACTCGGAGTACCGCTGTTCAAGGCCAAGCGCGTGTAGATCTTCCGCATTGATTGGTTGACCTGAAGCGGGCAATCCACGTGCGGTTAGTGAATTGTCTTCGGGGAGGGTGTTTTTTCGCCAACGTTGCGCCTCTGACAGTAGCCCCGGCGGAGTTCGATCTCGACGGGCGAGTCTCCTGAACCGTCTTTGCATCTGGTCAACAAAAGCTTGAGCTGCTGGAGCCGCTTCTCTGGGATCATCGGTTCGAAGGTTCTTGTAGACGAACTTCTTAAATCGAGTGCCGGACTCGCTGATCGGGAAGTGAAAACGGAGCTGCTCGGGGATGCGCAGTTTCGCTCTGTAATGGTTGCCGTGCCATTCAGTGTAGGGCGGTGGCTTTCCTGTTCTGCGGGTGGGGGGCATTTGAGTTCAGTTCTAAGGTGGCGGTCGCCGAGTTTGGGAGCGAGTCAAGGTGACGCAGTTGTCAATTTCAGGCTAGGGCCTCAAATTACATAATCGCCTAACGACCATTAGGCAGTTGTGTATAGGCTAGGCGGGTGGCATGAAGATCGTGGCTTACAGGCGTGTTTCGACGCAGAAGCAGGGCAGGAGCGGTCTGGGTCTAGAAGCTCAGGAGGCAGCCATTCTGGAATTCGCTCAGAGCCGAGGTGGGCGAATCATCCGGGAATACACTGAGGTGGAGAGCGGGAAGGCCAACAAGCGGCCCGAGCTCGCAGCAGCGCTGCACCACGCCAAGGTCACTGGCGCTACTCTGGTGATCGCCAAGCTGGACCGTCTCTCTCGCTCAGCATCATTCACCCTCACTCTGAGGGACAGCGGTGTGAAGTTCGTTTGCTGTGACATGCCCGAAGCCAATGACCTCACAATCGGGGTACTGGCGGTGGTCGCTCAGGCAGAGGCTCACGCTATTTCCAGACGCACGATAGACGCGCTCAAGGTGGCCCGCAAGCGCATAGCGGAAACCGGCCAAAAGGCGCACAGCAAAGTCCGCCGTCTTGGCAATCCTAACGGAGCAGCTGCGCTGAGGCGGGCGGCGAAGGGTAACTCAGCTGCCATCGCCACGGTATCAGCAAACGCGGTGCAACGCGCGCGTGATCTTGCGGAGGTGGTGAACGACATACGAGCAAGCGGCGCCGTGACGCTGAAAGCCATCGCCAGCGAGCTAAATGGCCGCGAGATGATGACGCCGCGAGGTGGCCGCTGGTATCCGTCGTCTGTAGCGAACCTTCTGAAGCGCTTGCCTCCGGTGACGGTGCGTTAGCGTTGCTTCCAAAGGAGGAATGGTCGCGTGATCAACTGCGCGAGAGGCTACCGGGGGAAATACGAACGCCGCCGTCGCAAGGTCACGTCTCACATTTGGTACCCTTGCGGAAATTTCGTCGGGATAGTCAATGGGAAGCGGAAGGCGACCCCCGGAGGGGTAGCCGCTCAGCGACTATATGACAGCCATCCAAAAGAGCCGGCTGTGAAGACGGCACTACCGATGGCAGTCATCGGCGCCAGAGTCGAGGCGTACTCGCTGCGAGCCGAATGGGTCGGGCCTTATGCCGTGCTATTCGCGTTTCCATGGCCCGAGGCACCACCCCTGCTCAAGAACAAAATAGATCCGGTTCGCTCGTCCGTCCATTTTGGTAAAATAGTTTCATGGGAACGCTATGCGCAGCCATCATCGCGACGCAATAAAGTCAGTGCTCGTCGACTACTTCACGACACCCGCAGGGCATAAGCCCCCACAGGACATGGTGAGCGCGGGGATCCAGGCAAGTTCGGATAGATAAAGGGAGCTTCAGCGGGAAGCGATAGTGCTGGATGCCGATAGAAGATCTTCGATGCTCCCTGAGACCTGCCAGGACGATCTCTAACGAAGACGGACTGTCGAGCTTTTTGCTTGCGATCTGGGAGGAGCCGTACACGTCCTACCGCAACGATGCTGATAGACGGCTGGCCGCAAGGCTTGGTGCCTAGATCGCTAATTACCCGCTCCGCTAGAGAAAGACATTGCTTTATCTTTAGTTGTCCATGTGCGACATTACGCGCATTTTCAAATGAAGTTTTGCCGAGGGACTAATGGCCGACAGCAACGAGGGTGCCGACGTTCCACCTTTGCCAGACGGGTTGCACAAACTCAGCTGGCTTTTTCGGTCGCTGTACTATCGCCTTAGACCGTTGGACTTTGAGGCGATCCTGAAAGAATGGCGAGCGGAATCAGGCGTATTGGTCGCGGGAAACAAGGAAGTTAAAACAATTGCACCTCCTGCGCGATGTTGCGTTATGAGATTGCCAAGATATGGAACGGTCTGTAGCCACGAGCCAACAAATCAGCAGCAATGCTCCGACTTGGCAGCTCGGGCTGGAGGAATTGGCCATCAGGTAGATAGACCCTGCGCGGTCGGTTGCCCCCCATTTCCGAGCTACTGAGCTGGAGCACGCACCTATGCTTGTTCTCCGAGCATTGTTGTTTGCGACTCCAGTGCTGCTATCTTCATGCGCGAACGTTGTTCCATCGTTTGATCTTCCTGTAAGTCCGGTGACCAATGGACCCACCGTCAAATCGATCGTCGATCGAGTTACTTGCGAGCTCGCTGAGCTGGTTTCACCCGAGAGCTTGAGCAATCCGGAGAAGAACGTCGGCTATTTCCTTTTGACGGCTCAGTACGAGGTAGCCATTCAGCTCGACTTGTCAGTGAATGACACCGGGGGATTGGCTCCTTCTTTCACCTATACCGCAGGTCTGTTTGATTTCGGTGCTTCTGCAAAGATCGAACAATCGCGGGAGCAGACTTTCCACGAGACACTTTTTTACAGTTTACTCGACCTGCAAGAGCAGATCATCTTGAGAGACAGCGAGATTTCTGCAGGAGAACAATTGCCTCGGATAGGGGCGTGCCCGGTTACTGATACCAATCTCGCCGGTCGTCTTGGAATCAGACAGGCTGTCGAGATGGCGGCTGACTCTGATCATTTGCAAGTAGCTAAGCAAGGTGAGCAGGGCGCATTTGGCGGGTCAATCAACTTCACTGTCACTAAGAACTTGAGTGGAATTGGTCCGACATGGACTCTAACTCACTTTAAAGGACCGGGAGGTTTGGGATCAGTGTCAGAAGTCAATGTTGATAAATTGACATTTGCATTCGCCGAAGCCATGCACCCGCTGAGTGGACGACAGCTTGCGGACCGTGCGACGCGGCTGGGTCTATCGGGAGATTCCAGTCAAACACGGGCACGAACCGCAAGCCGGCGCACGATCGCCTCAACTCCCATTCGCAACCGAACGGCTGAGCGGCTGCTTGAACGGCTAACGTTAACTGATATTTCGACACAACTGCGTAGTATTCGCTTCAATACTCGATGAGAGGCAGGAATTAGCCTGTGCTAAAAACACGGTAACCTGTTGCGGAATTTCCATCAGGCTCCATCGTCGGACCAATGTGGGGGATCATCCACAAGCTTAATTACCCCGTACGTTGCTCCCACGGCCGCAAGATCAGTATGTGTGCCGTTTCGTGGTTCACCTTTTATAGCTACTTCTTCGCCAGAGGCGTTCTTAATAGTCTTGTCGCCCGACCAGGAGATCGTCATGTCGATGGCTCGCCCCTCTTCGTGCCGACTTTGGAGCACGGGCAAGTACCGGATCCCATAGCCAGCGACCATTTCTGCGGCTGCGCTTTTGGATTTTTTCAGATCTGTCTGTCCGCCCTTGTCTCGGTGGACCCACTCAATGTTTACGCCTGCTTCTTCCGGTACATCTTCTGGGTTGATGTCTCCACGAGCGATCAGCCAAGCATAGTGCATTAGGTACGCGCGCTCCTTCGGCCGGAACGTTGCTCCAATAGAAATGGACATCTTAGCGTCCTTCATGGACGTGATGAATTTTTCAACGTCCTCTTTAAACGGGCTAAGGAGCGTGGATGTTTCTCTACTCCCCGGAAACTTACTTACCCAAGCCGCTCCGCTCAGTTCCTTACCGTCCAACTTCAGAAGGGAGCTCAAGTTCGCAGGCAACGGAAGCGTGAACGAAGCTAAGTTGGCGTAAGTACGCTGCCTAATATTTGCTAGCGTCTGCCTTTCCTTTGGCCCGGCCGCGTTAGTCGCCAAAAGATCATCGATGGACTGAATAAGTGTCAGAAGTTCGCCAACTATCGCAAGATCGTCTCGTGAGAAGATGCCTTCTGCATTCTTTGCAGTTGTGACCTTTCTCATGCTCATTCACCTTCCCTCATTTGCTACCAACATATGCGGGGATTACAGCGAGGCTCGCGAGGCTCGCGCGGTTCTTTTCGGGGCGGAGGGGTTGGCGCCGGCGGCGGGGGAGGGGGTGCAGCAGGCCGCACAAAGTCCGCGCTCACTCTGAGGGGAATTTGACCTGCGATCGACTTGAGTCGCTCTGAGGTCATGCACATCGGATGTGTTGCAGAAATTGAGCAAAAAGAGCTAGATAACGGCGAGAACCGGTACTGGAAGATCCACGTCCGATAGCGATCAGCTGCGAGACCTACAATGTAGTCATCATTTGGTCCACCGCTGTCCTTGGGGTGCGCATTGGATTCTTCAACAGTAACAAGACTGCCCAGGTTTAGCTCCGGCTCTACGTTGTTAGCTGACCCAGGTAGTTTGCCTCCTCGAAAAACTGGCTTAAGCCCCAGCCAATAATAGTACCAGTCGAAGCCGTTACGCCCGATACTGCCGTCCTGTATCTTCTTCTGCAAAATCTGCCCGTCAGATGATAGTTTATCAGAAAGCGCTTTAGCGTCTGAATCTTTGAGTGCGGCCGAGGCTGCCATCGCTTTGGTCGCCTCCTTGTATTCCGGCGAGATGACTTCATCGCCAATCAAACCTGCATCTGGACTATTCAAGATCTCGGCTATCGCTGTGGCACCGAACGTTCGTTGAATTAAGGAATCTAGTGGGCGAGCCCTGACGATAGCTGCCTCTGCCTCAGTGAGGAGGGGGCTTGATCTCGGAATAGATTTTATTTGGTCCAGCGTTTTCGCCAGCGCCGATTGAAGCTCACAATTCCGATTCAGGGCACATTGTCCTAAAACGATGTCTAGAAACTTCGCTGACAAAACGATCGTGTCTTGAGTATCCAGAGCATCGTCGATCGGGGTCTTTGATTGTTTGAGGTCGCCGAACGAGACGAAGCTGTAGAAGTCGGGGTTCGAGACTATTCCCTGATATTCGTTGTAAAGATTGATCAATCGCCAATAGTGGCTCGACCAAATGTTCAAGTCCTCCGGGGTAGCCGGACGTTGCGTAGTGCCGGAAGGATAGTCTTTCAGGTTCCGATAGTCGATGAGATAGATCTCATACGGCCGAGGCTCAAACCCTTCTCGTTTTGCGAAGTCTTTGAGCTTCTTAACGAGAGCCGGTGCATCTGTCGGAACTTCGTCAGGATTCCCGCCCAGCTGGTTGTATTGAAACTCGAATTGATTGTTGTCGACCTTGCTCTGAAATTTCTGGTTCATCGAGGCGCTAGCAGAACCCCAAAGGCCCTTGGCTTTGATTTCTACATCCAACTCTCGCTTCTCTTCGCGCGAAAAGGTTTTCAGCTTTAGAAGGGCATTCAAGGCGCCGCCCTCTCGGACGCCGATCACGAAAGCATCTCCGCATAGCTGCTGAAATGCAGTAAGACCACCGGCTGTCTTCAGAAGCTTTTGAGCCTCATCCGTAAGCTTCAGCTCGCCGTATGAAACAAGTGATGCGTTTGAGCTGGCAACTGGGCCGAGAAATTGCCCACCTTTGTCGACGTTAACTATCGCGAGCAAATTTAGGTTGCTTGTATCTAAGGTCACTTCTCGGGAGAACGATGATGATCCTTCTACTGATGTTAGTCCTCCGCTGAATTTCGCACTCGCAGAGACTTTAAGCCAATCAAATACGTGTTCTTTGTCCTCAACACGCTTCAACTGCATGTCTACGCTATGGCCGCTCAGCTTGTAGATCGAACCGGTTACGCATGTACCCGCCTGTTTTCGATTGAGATAACGATCCCACCCCTGGCCAAGTGCAACACCTTCCAGCGGGTAGTCTTCTCGAGTCACCTTTACCTGACTGCCAGACAGGATCTCACCGAGAGTTCTGTCTTCGCCCTTCTTTACCGTGTCAGATGCTAACGGAGTCACGGCTTGGCGCGTTGCGGGAGGCGGCGCGATGTCTTTTGAAAGAGCGTCGGTGGACGAACTAAAGGCGGCAAATTGCAGCGCAACAATGGGCAACCCGAAACGCTTGATCATATACCCCCCTCTAAAAGCAACAAGGATATACGCAGCTTGTATCGAGTCAATGGGTCAACCGAGGCTAGAAGTTGCCACACCGTCGCGATGGAACGCACCTTAGCCATCGTCCGTTGACACCATTGTTAGTGGCACTGGAATCGCTCGCCAACATGCAGCACATGAGTCAAATCGACTCAGGACGGAGGATGACGTGCGCTAGTGTGTTGCAGTCAATGCGGCGCGAGACGCGGCCGGAGTCGGTGGTCATGCCATTTAATGAGCATGGTTTTAGAAGTTGTGTGGGGGTACGGGGGAGAAAGCGGTAACCCGTCGCGACGAGGTCACGTCTCGCGTTTCTGCCCCTCGCTCATTTCGAGCCGGGGCGTAGTAGACACCGGCTCAGCTATGTGTCTCTGGGGTCCTTCTTCAGTCTTTCTCGCGCGATTCTGAGTTCGCTAAGCAGATAACCCGCTTGCCGCGAGTACTCCTCGACTGCGAATGTCGGTGGCAGCTCGCGAGCGTGCGCGAGCGCATTTCGCGCTTGCTGAAGTGTATCAAACAGGTCCACCATCTCGGATGAGATCAAGCGGCGCTTCCAAAGCATACGCATGATGCTCATCCCATTCCTGACTTTCACGCCCAACTCCTCGCCCACCTTTGCCAACTCCTCAGAAATCGCCTCATAGGCGGGCAGGATGCTGCGGTACGCGAATTCACGTGTTAGGTGTTTTGCCTGCCGAGCAGCTTCTTCTTCCAAACGTTCGGAGTCGGCTACGTCGGGACTTTGGAGCTGCTTCGGCGCTTCTTCGATCAGCTCTGCGCCTCTTGACAAGAGCTTCTCGAACTTCACGCTGGCGCCCCCGAAACTGAGTTCTAGGATTCGTTCGGCCAGCGACCCGAGATGCTTGCGCACGGCAACAAGAACAATCAGGACAACGATGGGCCATGCTAAACGTCCCACCATACTGTCGATGAATTGCAGCCAACTCATAAGGCGGTCCTCTCACTAGCTTAGCTGCACATCCGGCTATTTCCTTGCCTCGTACTCGTCGATAAAGCGCTTTGCTTCGTCGATAGCTCCTTCGACGCCGCCGCCAAGCACGGGACGCGGGGGCTCGCGTAAGGGCTTGTCCTCATCACCGTCGAAGATATTGAGCACGAAGTAATCCTCCATGTCGGATACGAGAACGGTGTATCCACGATAGTTCACATTGGCGCGCAATGGCATAACGACCTCATGATACGCTTAGATAGTGCAATATCGTACTATCGTACTCTCGGACGAACCGAAGTCCACCCCAGCACATTTGTTAGCGGCGCTTGATTCGCTCGCCAACGGTCGTGAGTCAAATCGGCTCAGACGGCGGCGTCTTCGTTGCGCTTCGGGTCATACGGGGGCAGCGGCGCGGCGAAAGATAGGGGGCCGGAGAGAAGCGCCGACGATTGAACTGATCTTGAGAACTGTAGGCCGCTGCCACGAGGTCCGCGTCTGAAATTCGGGACTCTTGAAACCAGTTCGGCCGGAGTCGAGATAAGCCATTAGGGAATTCCGTCAGCAACGAATGCGCGTCGATAGTCTACTTTACAACCCGGGCTCGGTTGTTAGTAGTATTTCCTATTTGGTCCTTAGCGAGTCGGCCTAAGGACGAAAATGGGTTGAGGCGGTCGTGACAATCATCGAGAACATTCGCTTGCTCAAGGGTGCAGCCGTGTTGGCGGAGCGTAAAGCAGCGACGCCCAGCCTCGACCTCAAGCGGTTCAATCTCTTCTATGGCTTCAACGGTTCCGGAAAGTCTACCCTCTCTCGCATCTTCGCGGCGCTCCAACATGGCGAGAAGCATAACCGGCTTCCCGAAGGGTGCACGTTTGAAATTGAGATGTCTGATGGCGTAAAAGTTAGCTACCCCAAGGCGCCTACTGGCCTCGAAAAGCGTGTCTGTGTTTTCAATAATGACTTCATCGCTGAGAATTTGCGGTGGGAATCCGGTGTAGCGAGTCCGATCTTTCACATCGGCGCTGATCAGGCGGAGGCGGCGGAGCAACTCAAGGCGCTAGAGGCCACCTTGCCGGCTGCACGGGCAAAGCACGAGGGAGATACGAAAGTTCTTGGGGAACGTGAGAAGGCCTTTAACGAGTATAAGCGAGTCCTCGCGAGAACCGTTTCCCAACGTCTGCGCCAAGCCGCGCGATACGAGGCACCTCAATTCGTTGCAGACATTGATAAGCTCAGTGGCATGGGCGACAAGCTCAGCGATGCCGATCTCGATGCCGCTACCGCAACCTGTGCGCGGTCTGAACCTCCGGCCAAAGTCAAACCTGTTGAAGTTCCGTTCTCGACGTTACTAAAAACGATAGAGGCTGCCGCTCAGCTTGCACCGAAATCGATCGGGAGCATTGTCGTGGAGGGGCTCGATTTACATCCGCAGATGGTTCCTTGGGTCAATCAAGGTCACGAGTACCATGTTAGTCACGACTTGAAGTCATGCCTCTATTGCGGCGAATCAATTACCGAGGAACGTAGAAAACTGCTTACAGCGGCGTTTGATGACAAACTTTCTGAATTCACTACCGATCTAAACACCGCCGCCCATCACGCTCAGGAATGCGTCGAGGCGCTCAATATCGCAAGGGCCGCGATACCAGCGGCAGCGCAGTTATCGGCCGAGTTCCAGCCTCCCTTTGAAACCGCTGCGTCGGCACTAACCGTTGCCTTGGACGACATCGCCCCCCTGTTGATGACAGCATTGAACGCTCTGAGGGAGCGTAAGTTCGCCCCGACCAGCCCGGTTGCTATCGACCTTCCCGCGCCCGACGTGATCGAGGCTCGCGTTAAGCTGCTGGAAGGATGCTGCGAGGCGGTCAATGTGGTCTGCCAGCAGCATGCCGACATGGTCGATGACTTCAACGCGCACCAGAGAAAGGCGCGAGAAGCAATCCGCCGCCATTTTGTGCTCTCTAGTGCGGACGAATACGAGAAGCACCTCAGTGAGATTTCGGATGCCACAACGAAGGAGGCGGATGCGAAGGCGGCCGTCGAAATGCTGGAAGAGGATATTGCCGCGCTACGAGCGAAAGTCCAAATGCACGGGCCTGCTGCTGACAAGATTAACGCGCTGATTAGGTCCTATCTCGGTCATGGTGAGTTGACGATCGTCGCGGTCGCCGAGGGTTACGAGTTACACCGTCGCGGAGCACTTGTGACCGGCGCACCAAGCGAGGGGGAGAAGACGGCGATCGCCATTTGCTATTTCTTGTCTACGCTTGAGGCGGAGGACCGCAAGATCAAGGACCTCATCATCGTGATCGACGACCCAGTATCAAGTCTCGACACAAAGGCAATGAACTATGCGTGCGGCCTCATTCGCAATCGGCTGTCCAATGCGTCACAGCTTATCGTGCTGACTCATAATCAGCATTGCATGAATGAGTTCAAAAAATTCTGGAAGGGTTGGGCCAAGGCGGAGCCAGCCAAAGCCACGTTGAAGTTCATTGACGTTTCGATTCCATCTTCCACCATGTCCCGTACTTCGAACATAGTCGATCTACCGAAACACCTTCGCGAGTATGAATCCGAGTATCATTATCTCTTCGAGAAAGTTGTCGCGTTCGAAGGCGCCGGAAGCGGTCATTTCGATTATACGTTTATGATGCCGAATGTACTGCGACGAGTCCTTGAGGTCTTTCTGGCATTCAAAGTCCCGCACAATGGTAATCTAAGTGACAAACTTAAGACGCTCTGCGGGCGCCATCACGACTTGGACCAGGATCGGCTTCACGCGCTTGAGCGACTCTCTCAGGTTGAGTCGCACTCCGACAATTTAGACGATTTGATCGGGCAATCGTCCCTAACCGTAGAAGAAAGTCGGGATGCGAACGCCGCGCTGATCCACCTAATGGGAACGGTCGATGCGGACCATCTTGTTGATCTCCGAAAATACTGCAAACCTTAGATCGAGTACTATGAGTCGGGTTGCCAGTGTGTATGTCCCAGGCGGGCCGTCGCGGATGCCAGATTGGAAGCCAGCATAGATGCTGTATCACTACTGCACCAACAATACTTTTCTCTCGATTATGCAGACTAGAGCAGTTTGGTTGTCTGACTTCACGCTCTCCAATGACCGGCTGGAGGGACGATGGCTGCGCAATCTTTTGGTCGAGCGATGTGAGCGGGAAAGTTTCTATCCAGTCCAAATGGAACGATTACTGTCGTTCTTTGATTTGGGTGCAACTCGGCTCGGCGCTGCGGGCTTTTGCATGTCAGAGGAAGGCGACCTGCTCAGCCAGTGGAGGGGTTATGCTGGGGATGGGGTCGGCGTTTCGATCGGCTTCTCCAAAGAGTATTTCGAAGCGCTCGCCGGGGCCCGCTATGCCCACCAAACCGGAGAGGCCCTATCACTACACAGGATTGCCTACTCCCGGGAAGACCAGACTAATCTTGTCCAATCGATTCTAGATGATGCCGTGCAAGCGGTAAGAGCCGGAGCGCTGGACACGGGAACACTCTTGACCCCGCTAGAGGGAAACCGAAAGGCCGAGGTCGATAAACAGTTTCGAAGCCTCACGGCGAGCTTTCTATCTCTGCATCTAGTACAATACCGAGTTAAGAACCCGGCCTTCTCGGAGGAGCGCGAGTGGCGGTTGATCTCCCTTATCCAGTCGTATGCCTCAGAAGCGTCCGTGCATGGTGACCTCTCCAGAATGGAGTTCCGTTCAGGACATGATCGGATAGTTCCGTATCGTGTTCTTCCGCTTGAGGAAGCTGCGTCATCATGCATAACCGAAGTCGTTCTTGGACCTAAGAACATTACGCCCACGCGATACATCACGGCTGCACTTGAGCGGTATGGGTGGAAAGACGTGCCGGTCCGGGTATCGGCAGCATCCTATCGATGAACTCATGCCGCCGCAGAATCGCATTCCCAGAGCAACAATCGATAGCTGGCGAGTCGAACTCTCGAATTGGAATCGCGTCGATGCATTCCGCAATCGGGTTGACGAAATCGTGCGTCCACTCTCGCGGTCGATCTTCTTCGGTCAAGCAGGTCTCGCATTCTTACGGGATGCATGGATTGCGGGTCGCGTTGCGAGTGCCCTTTCGTCGGACCTCGTTCGATTGTCGCCAGCCGAGAGGCCGGACTTCGAAATACAGGCGAGCGGATTGGTTCAACAATTTGAGGCAACCGAAGCTGACAGGGACGGCCGCCGACGCGGCGATGAGCGAGACGGTCCCGAGCTAAAGCCCGACCCCGTCGAACAATGGAGGGAGAGATTTGAAGCAATCCCCGCGGCGCTCGACCGCGTGGTTACAAAGAAAATCAGAAAGCATTATCCGCCCGGCGTCGGTCTAGTGATCTACGTTAATCTTGGCTGCTATGGGGCGCACCTAGATGAAGGGCTGCCGATTCTTCAAAACGGCACCGCGCCGGCGAAAGACAAGTTCAGCGTAATTCTCGTGATGTGGGAAGGGGCCGTTTACAAGCTTTGGGAGGATGGGCGGCCCGTCTTGAGAAAATGGCCGTACACGCGCATGGAAGAAGATCTTTGAAGATGTCAGTAGCTATCAAGATAGATCGAGACATCAGCCAGGAGCTTCTTTGGCTTTCCGCCGCGTTCGAGACGAATAGTGATGGTCGGATTGCGTGGCCGATGGAGGTAGACCAGCACACGTTCCAGCTTATTGCCAGTCTGTCGTTCACTCCAAAAATCGCAGATCACGAAAAGGACGGTGCAATTTGGTCCGCGATGAACGAGTGCGCAAAGACCAAGAAATTCGATGAGAGAGCATTTGTTCGTCATCTACGAGATGCGATCGTCAAAATTCGATCCAAGCCAACGTCTGCTCATTCCGTCCTAGCTCAGATCAATGTTCCAAAGAGTAAGAAGACTCCCAAATCGTTAAGTTCGTACTACGGGCTAAGCCGGATCGATTTCCCAGATCGACTTGCGACCGCGATTGTACTTTTCCAAGATGGATTGAGCGCCACTCAGGTGGATGTCGCGCTTATCAAGCTTTGGACGTGCATCGAGCTAGTGACGTCGCGGGCAGATGCTAAGGAGCCCCTAGAAAAGGCAATCGAAAGAGCCTCTTCGATATTCACGCCGCCCGAGCTCACGAGAGTCAGACTCGACTTTATTGCCAATTCTCGCCACGCTGTTGTTCACAAGGGAGAAAGCGGTGAGCATTCTCTACTGTGTGCACAATGGGCCAGTATATATGCAGGCGAGCTGTTGAGGTTCGCGGCCTTCAACAAGCACAATCTGACCAAATATGCTGACATCCTGGACTACCTTAGCTCGCCAATCTCAGAACGTCGTCTGAAGCAGAATATTCGGATGAGTAGGCTACGCCTGCGGGCGCTTGCGCAGAGGTCGAAGAACTAAAACTTGGTCAGTGCTCATAGCGTAGATGCCCCGCATTCTAGCGTTAGGGTCGCTCCAAGACGCATTTTGAGCGTGGCCGGGATAAGCGGGCGGCCCGTATCCTTGGACACAAGACTGTGTAACAACCAATCACGAAGCTTGAAAATATTGTGAATTATCAATAGGGTGCGGGGTGGCTCTCGCAATCCTTTCCTGGGCACCACCCCCAACCCAAGTGGTTGAAATCGCTCATTTGCAGGGAATTTGAGCCGCTGACCGGTACACATAACCGGGACACAGCGCTCATAGCGTACCGAATGGCCTAGATCGATCGTCGGGTCGACTCAGATCGCCGGCGAGCTTGAGGCGGCTGGCTTTGTCAGTCGCTTAGGCAAGCGCTACGCGCCGACAGCCGTTGCCCGGGTGCCAGGTGAGCTACGAACGACGTCCACTGCGCTCGCGGCCGAAGCCGTCGTCGCTAGGTGGGAAAAGGTCGGCAAAGCTGATGACCCCAAGAGCCTGAGAGGTCTCAGTGCTCGTTGACCGCGGCGCCGAGCTTGATCAGGCTCAGCGAGCGGTTCGCGGTCTCACGCAGGCGGCAGTAGCTCGCGCCGCCCCGGTACATGCCGGGGTCGACCTGGTCGAAGGCCGCGCAGAGGCGATCACGCGACGCGGCGAAAGTTTTCTGCGAGTCGTTGGCCGCCTTGATCACGTCGGCGAACCCGCCAGCCTGAACCTTCTTGAGCGCCTCACTGGTTTTTTGCGTCCAAACGGCGAGTTCGCGCGCCGCGCAGGCTTTCCATTTGGCGACATCGTCATTCGCGCCCTCTGCCGCTTTGATGCAGGGGTCGGCGACGAGCCCGACGCACGCGCTGCCGAAACCGCCGGTTTTCTCCGCGGTCTTCAGGCAGGCATCGATCACTGCATGATCGGCTGGCGCGGTGCCCTGGGCGAAAGCCATCGATGCGAGCGGGAGGCTAGCGGCGAGCATCGCGGCGGCAAGTTTAAGCTTCATTGGAGATCTCCGTTCGCGCATCGACCGGCCGGTGTGGCGGAAGGGCCGGACGGCGAGTGGGAAGGGGGAAACGAGGGGGGTATGCGGCTTCGGCTACGCCCTCTCCAATCAATGCCTTTGAATGCGCCTTGACCTGACTAACGAGATTTTCGACCAAAACGTGATACATGCAACTTTGGTCATCGAAGGCCCAGTGTTGGTTCACCTTAATGTGGAACAGGAGCTACGCTGACGACTAATGACGGCGGGACCGGTTAAGGCACGCACTGGCTATCGCGTCCCAACGCGCAAGAGCGCCGTGGGCGGCGTCCTGATCGTCACGCATGCGATGCACGGTCTGCCGGCTCAGTCGCCTTTGCTGCCCCTCATACCACCCTTTTCCCCGCCCGCTCCGCCACCGCCTTCTGCACAAAATACATCGCGACCAGCGAGACGATCGCAGAGGCGACGACGACGTAGCCGATCCGGTCGAAATGGATCAGCGAGCCGTCGGGTGCTTGCGCGATGATCGCGCCGGCGAGCACCGAGCCGAGCCCGCCGGAGAGCTGCTGCAGCGAGGCGCTGACCGCGCTGAAGGAGCCGCGCTGGTCGGGATCGGGGATTGCCGACATCAGGGCCTGCGACGGGATCATGCGCGAGAAGATGCCGACGAACATCAGCACGTTGACGAGGATCGCGGTCGTAAGCGCGACGTGGCCGAGATGGGTGTAGATCAGCACCATGATGACGGACACCACGCTGCCGAAGACGAAGGTCGGATATTTGCCGAACGCATCGCTTGCCCTGCCGACCAGTGGCCCCGTGACGATGCTGAACAGGCCGGAGACGAGATAGATCGTCGGCAGGTGCGTGATGTCGATGCCGAGATTGTGCACGGTGAAGGCGCTGGAGAACGGCATCAGCATATAGCCGCCGGTCGCCAGCAGCGTCGTGACGGCGAAGGCCAGCGTATAGCGCGGCTGTCCGATCGTCGCGATCAGATGGTGGAACGGGTTCTTGTCCTGCTTCGATTTCAGATGCGCGTCGACCGGCTCCATGGCGAAGGCGATGATGGCGATCGCCGCGATCGACACGATCACGATCGCAATGAAGCAGACGTGCCAGCTCCAGTGATTGGCGAGAAACAGCCCGGCCGGAATACCCAGCACCTGGCTCGCGGCGAACGCCGTCTGGACGAAGCCCATCACGCGGCCGCGCAGGTGCAGCGGGAATAGATCGGTGATGATGGCGAGCACCACCGAGCCGATCACTCCCCCGAACAATCCGGTCACGATCCGGCCGAGCAGCAGCACGTGATAATTCTGCGCGGCGGCGCAGAGCATGGTGCCGAGCGTGAAGCCGACATAGAAGAACAGCAGCAGGCGCTTGCGATCGAAGCGATCGGCAAAGCCGGCGGCCAGCACGCCCGAAATGCCCGCGCTGAACGCGTAGGCCGACACCGCGACGCCGAATTGCCCGGCCGTGATGTCGAGGGCCGGCATCAGAATGGCGCCGAGCGGCGACATGATGATGAAATCGAGGATGATCGTGAATTGCGTGAACGCGAGCAGCGCGATGAGTAGCGCCTGATAGCGCGAGAAGCCGCGCGGGCGTTCCGATGGATCGTCGATAGGCGCAGCGAGCGTCTGTTCGGTCATGGGTCTCGATTTCGTCGGGAGCGGGGGAGGAAACTGGCAGATGGGGTGCGCCCGCACGATTTTCACGGGGCGGACGGCCCTCGTTCCTGCCTGAACCCGAACTCGGGCCGGGTTGTGGGATCCGTGCAACAGCCTCCCATCCGACGAACCGTCCGGCTTCTTCGCGAAGGAGTGCGCGGATTGAGAAGCCGGGGCGCCGTCCGCACCCCATGAATATGGGGGGACGGAATGCCGCGCGGTCCGTTGCGCATCGACATCTTCACAAAGCCATGGCCTGCATGCTTTGAGTGTCTGCAAGTGTCAATTGCGTTGATGCGGTGGCGGCCTGGGGCTGGAAGTGACGGCGGCCTTCGTTCTTCGCGCGCCACTTGCCGGTCGCAAGGTTGGAGGACGGGGTGGGGACCAACATGATGATGTCATCGCGCGCGCGAATCACCGCTTGTCTCGCGACGGCGCTGCTTGCCGCGATCGCGGCCTGTGCCGGCGCGCCGCAAGCCCGGGCCCAGTTCGTCTGCGTGGATGGTACCTTGTCCGATCAAGGCGCCAGTGCGGCTGGCTCTGCAGGCAATTTTGCCTGCGGGCCCTCCGCCTCTGCTCCGGGTGCGGGCAGCAACAACTCCGCGATCGGGAGCGGCGCTTACGCTGACGGAAATGCCAGCAGCAATATTGCCGTCGGTTCCGCCAACGCCAGCGGCCACACCAGCTCCAATATTGCCACCGGAAACAATGCCAACGCCAGCGGCAACAACAGCTTCAACAGCGCGACCGGAGCGGGAGCCATCGCCAGCGGTGACACCAGCAAAAACATGGCGTCCGGAAACAACGCGCAAGCCGGCGGTGACAACAGCAACAATATCGCGGCCGGAGCCGGAGCCAACGCCAGCGGCAACAATAGCGGTAATCTCGCGTCCGGGCTCACCGCCCTGGCCAACGGCGACAACAGCAGGAACGTTGCGACCGGGCGCAGTTCCAATGCCTCCGGCAACAACAGCAGAAATGTTGCGACCGGGTTTGTCGCCAGGGCCTACGGCGACGCCAGCTCCAACACTGCGACGGGGACCAACGCCAACGCCTACGGCAACGGCAGCAGCAACATCGCGACCGGCCCCAACTCCAACGCGACCGGCGACAACAGCTTCAATATCGCGACCGGCGTGAATACCAACGCGACCGGGTCCGGAAGCAATAACGTCGCCACCGGCAACGCCGCCAGCGCGTCTGGCGCCAACAGCTCGAACGCGGCAACCGGCTATCTGGCGAATGCCAACGGCGCCAACTCGAGGAATATCGCGAACGGCACGCAATCCAATGCCAGCGGCACCGGCAGCTTCAACATTGCGGTCGGCAACGGCGCCAACGCGAGCGGAAACGGTGTCGCGAACACTGCGGTGGGCAACGGCTCCAACGCGACCGGCGCAAATTCCTCGGCCTTCGGCAATGGCGCCTCCGCAACCTTCGCCAACTCCACCGCGATCGGCAACGGCGCCACCGCGACCCGCGCCAACCAGCAGGTCTACGGCACCGCGAGCAATACCTACACGATGACAGGCGTCACCTCGGCTGCGAGCGCGGCCGCGCAGTCCGGACCCGTGCAACTCGTCACCACGGACGCGGCCGGCAATCTCGCCTCCACCTCGCTCAGTGCACTCGGGTTTGCGAGCCCCGCGGATATCGCAAGCATCAACAGCCAGCTCGCAGGCATCAATGCCCGCCTCAACGACCTCGACGGCAGGACCGGCAAGGCGATCAACGGCGTCGCGATGGCCTTTGCGATGTCAGGCTCGCCCTGGCTGATGCCGTCCGAGAAGATCGCGATGAGCATGAACTGGGGTACGTTTCAGAACACCAATGCGCTCTCCATGAGTGCGGCGCTGCGCGTCAGCGAGCATGTGCAGGCCAGCGGCGGCCTGACCTACGGCACCAACGGCGGCGGATTGGGCGGCCGCGTCGGAATGCGCGTCGGCTGGTGATGTCAGGCTTTGGCAATTCGATGCAATTGATCGCGCGAGCCGTGACGGCACTGGCGCTGCTGCTGTGCTGCGGAAGCGACGGGGCGATGGCGCAGCAGAAAACGCCTGCGCAGGCTGCGGCTGCCGCGCTGCCGTCGCTGCCCGTCACACTGGAGCAGGCTCTCTATCTGATCCGCTCGACGCTGCTCACGCTCAACGATGCCAACCGCACGGGCAATTACACGGTGCTGCGCGACCTTGCTGCGCCCGATTTCCAGGCGCGCAACACCGCCGCCGATCTCGCGCTGAATTTTCTCGATCTGCGGCGCCGCAACTTCGATCTCTACGGTGCGGCATTGCTGGCGCCGCAATTCAGCGACGCGCCCGCGCTCGATCAGCGCGGAATGCTGCGCTTGGCAGGTTACATCCCGACCCGGCCGCAGCAGATCCAGTTCGATCTCACGTTTCAGACCGTGGCCGGGCAATGGCGTCTGATCGCCATCGCGATCTCTACGCCGGAAGCCGCATCCCCCCAGCCGCAAGCCCAGGTGACGCCCGTGAAGCCGGCTGTGCCTGCGCAGAAGAAGACGCCGTGAGCGTTTCTGAGCACTATCTCATTGATAAGACTTCGTTTGTCGCCGGATTGGCGGCCGCGCCCCACCCTGTTCTCGCTGCTCCTGGCAGCCCCGATTAAGCCGCCCTTAGCGAATGCTCCCCTAGTGTCCTGACCGTCCATTTCCCTGCTCCCCGGCCGGATGCCGGTCAGTTTGCGGCAAGTCAGAGCGTTTTCGGATGGAGCAGCCTGCCCGGCAGTATGATCCTGGCGTGCCCGAGCCGTTGGTCACGGCGGCGGCCACGCGGACGCTCGTCATCGATCTCGAAGGCGGCCTGCTGCGGTCCGAGTTGCTGATGGAGGCGCTGTTCTCCAGCCCCGGCCGCATGCTCGCCCGCTTCGGCGCGGGCGGACGACCGGGCATGGCGGCACTCACGGGTATCCTGGCGCGCGCCGAGATCGACTACGCCCATCTGCCCTATGATTCCGACGTGTTGAACCGGGCGCTCGCTGCGCGGGCGCGGGGCGCGAAGATCTATCTGGTGGCTGGCCGCTTCGCCCACCACGCCGCCGGCATTGCCGCGCATCTCGGCTTTGACGGTGTCGTTGCGCCGGCCGATCTGGCTGCGGGAGAAAACCTGCCGTTCGATCCCGGCGCCATCGAGCGCATCGAAAATCGCAGCCGCAACGCCAGCCTCAAGACCAGCCTCAGGACCTGGGCCAAGGCGCTGCGCGTCTATCAATACGCCAAGAACACGCTGGTGTTCGTGCCTGTCATCACCGCGCATCAGTTGAATTTTGCCAGCTTTGGCTCCGCGCTGCTGGCGTTCCTGGCATTCTCGGCCTGTGCGTCTGGCGCCTATCTGATGAATGATCTCCTGGATCTCGCAGCGGACCGGCAGCATCCGACCAAGCGCCATCGCGCGCTGGCGGCCGGCGATCTGCCGATCTCGTCCGCGCTATCAGCGATCCCTGCGTTGTGGCTGTTCGCGGTCGTGGCCGGCCTCTGCATCTCGCCTCTGTTTCTCGGCGTGCTCGGCGCCTATCTTGTCACCACCATCGCCTATTCGCTCGCGCTCAAGCGCAAGATGCTGGTCGACATCGTCACGCTCGCCGGTCTCTACACGCTTCGCATCGTCGCCGGCGCGGTCGGCGTCGGCGTGGTGCTATCGGAATGGCTCCTGATCTTCTCGCTGTTCGTGTTCACCTCGCTGGCGCTGATCAAGCGCTTCAGCGAGCTCAGCATGCGCGAGAGCGCCGGCCTTGCCGATCCCTCCAACCGCGACTATCGCGTCACCGACCTGCAAATCATCGCCGCGATGGCGGCGGCGAGCGCGATGAACGCGGTGACCGTGTTCTCGCTCTACGTCTCCTCGACCGCGGTGACGCCGCTGTACAGCCGACCCTGGCTGCTGTGGCTGCTCAATCCGCTGCTGCTGTACTGGTTCGGCCGCGCCCTGATGATGGCGCATCGCCGCGAGATGCCCGATGACCCGATTCTGTACGCCTTCCGCGACGGCCCCAGCCGCGTTGCGGTCGCGGCGATGATCTGCATCATGCTGGCGGCGATCTGAGCGAAGCCCGTGCTTGCGCGGCCCGCCGGCAATGGCTACATCGCGGGCAATCCGAACTCGCTATTTGCCGACGCACCGATTAGACCCGAGGTTTTGAAACGCCATGACCGTACGCCTGCATCGCGGCGACCTGCCCGACCTGTCCCGCTACACCGGAGCGGTGGCGATCGACACCGAGACCATGGGGCTGAACCCGCACCGCGACCGGCTCTGCGTGGTGCAGCTCTCGCCCGGCGACGGCAGCGCCGACGTGGTGCAGATCCCCAAGGGACACACCGACGCGCCGAACCTCAAGGCGCTGCTGGCCAATCCCGCCATCACCAAGATCTTCCACTTCGCGCGGTTCGACGTCGCGGTGCTGTACCAGACCTTCGGCGTCATGACCGGCCCGATTTATTGCACCAAGATTGCCTCGCGCCTGACCCGCACCTACACCGATCGCCACGGCTTGAAAGACCTCGTGCGCGAGGTGCTCAATGTCGATCTCTCCAAGCAGCAGCAATCCAGCGACTGGGGTTCCGATAGCCTGACCGAGCCGCAGCTCGCCTATGCCGCCTCGGACGTGCTGCACCTGCATGCCTTGCGCGAACGGCTCGACGCCATGCTGGTGCGGGAGGGCCGCACCGCGCTGGCCAAAGCCTGTTTCGACTTCCTGCCGACCCGCGCCCTGCTCGACCTCCAGGGCTGGGCGGAGGAGGACATTTTCGCGCATTCCTGAGCCCTCGCCCGCCGGTTAGACTTCGGGCTGCGCCCCGTTTCGGACACTTTCATGCGGCCTGTCCAAGCCTGATATGTACAAGGCTGCATATTGCGGCGGTCACGGGTACAATGGAGCGGCCTGCAACCCGGCCTGGCGAGCGGCACCTCAGGAGCTCAGGTGAATTCGGCCCACAATCCCACCTACGACGCCGCGCTTGCGGCGAAGTTTGCCAGCGCGGCGCGCCACAGCCGTCTGGTGCGGATTCTGCGCCTCGCGGTGCCGGCTGCAGTGCTGTTGTCGATGGCCGCGATCGTCGGCGTCTCGGTCTTCAATCCGTTCCGCATGCTGATGCCGAAGCTGCCGCTCGATTCCGGAAACCTGGTGGTGTCGGGCACCAAGATCACGATGGAATCGCCGCATCTGGCGGGCTACACGCCGGACCAGCGGCCCTACGAGCTCTGGGCCAAGACTGCGACACAGGACATCACCGATCCCGATCATGTCGATCTCTCCGACCTGCGCGCGAAAGTGCTGATGGAGGATCAATCCACCCTGTTCCTCGATGCCCGCACCGGCCGCTTCGACAACAAGCAGCAGCAGCTCGATCTGCACAAGGACATCTTCCTGCGCACCTCAACCGGCTACGAGGCCCGGCTGAACTCGGCCTTCGTGGACATGGGCAAGGGCACGGTCTCCTCGGACGAGCGCGTCGACGTCAAGCTGACCAACGGCACGCTGACCGCGGACCGCTTACGCATTACGGAAGGCGGCGACGTCATCCGCTTCGAGGGCAATGTGGTGATGCATCTGGACAAGCTGGATGACCCCGCCGCCGCTCAGCCTGCGCCGGCCGAGCCCGCGCCGGCGGCGCCGCCGGCCAAGTCAAAGAACAAATCTGCCAATTCAAAGTGATTTCATGATCAGGTCTTTTCCGCGCAACGACAACAAGCGCAGCGCCATCTTCAGTGCAGCTGCGCTCGCCGCCATTGTCGTGCTTGCTGCAACCGGCACCGCTTTTGCGCAGAGCACGATGCAGGGCGTGCCGAACGCGATGCAGGGTTTTTCGCAGAACCGTGATCAGCCGATTCAGATCGAGGCCGCCTCGCTCGAGATGCGCGACAAGAAGAAGGAGGCGACCTTCGCCGGCAATGTGAAGGTCGTCCAGGGCGACACCACCATGACCTCGAAGACGCTGGTGGTGTTCTACGAGTCGGGCGGCGACAAGCCCGCCACGCCGCAGCCTGCGGGCAAGGCGACCAAGGGCGCGCCGATGCAGTCCGCGCAGCCGGGCCCCGGCGGCAGTTCCTCGATCAAGCGGCTGGAAGCGCGCGGCAATGTCGTGGTCACCCAGAAGGACCAGGTGGTGACCGGCGAGACCGCCGTGTTCGACACCAGGACCAATCTCATCACCATGCTGGGCGGCGGCGGCCAAGTCGTCCTGACGCAGTGCAAGAACGTGCTGCGCGGCGACCGTTTGATGGTCGACATGACGACGGGCGTGTCGCGGGTGGAATCCGACAACGGCCGGGTTCAGGCCCTGCTGCCCCAGGGCGGCGGCAATGATTGCGGTTCGGGCAAGCCCGGCGGGGCGCCGCCTTTGCAATTGCCCGGCGCAACTAAACCGAAATGAATTCAACAGCTTGGTTCGGATGCGGCCGAACCGAGGTTGAAGCTTGGCCGGCGAGACTGTATCTAGCGCGCAGGGCTTTCGAAGCGGGGTCCGCCGCTTTTCGGGCGTGTTTCACTGGGCATGAGACATCCCTTCACTCATGCTGCACCGGCTACTCGAACGGCCGGTGCGGCAGATCGCGCGAATTCGCGCAGGATCGTCGCGAAAGGCTAAAAGGCGGGGATGGTCGATCTCTTCAGCATGTTCCGTCGGCGCCCCGCCAAGCGCGGCCGGCCAGGATTTGCGCGTCAGGACATCACCGCGCTCGGTGACGGCGTCGGCGGGCTCGTGACCAGCCCGATCCGGGACGCGCCGATGGCCCGCGACCAGGCGATCCATGCGCCCGATCAGTTCCCGGGCGACTATCAAGCCGAGGCGCCGCGCCAGCCGGCAGTTCACCCCGTCAGGGCCGCCGCCAAGCCGAACGGCGGCGGGCCGCAGCTGTTGAAGCGGCCGGGCTTCCTGGCTGTGCATAGCGTGGAAAAGGCCTTCGGCAGCCGCCAGGTGGTGCGCGGCGTCAGCATCTATGTGCGCCGCGGCGAGGCGGTCGGCCTGCTCGGTCCGAACGGCGCCGGCAAGACCACCGTGTTCTACATGATCACCGGCCTGATCAAGGCCGATCGCGGTGCCATCGAGCTCGACGGCCACGACGTCACCAAGCTCCCGATGTATCAGCGCGCGCGGCTCGGCATCGGCTATCTGCCGCAGGAAGCCTCGATCTTCCGCGGCCTCACCGTCGAGCAGAACATCCGCGCCGTGCTCGAAGTGGTGGAGCCCTCGCGCAAGAAGCGCGAGCAGCAGCTCGATTCGCTGCTCGACGAGTTCAACATCACGCGGCTGCGCAAATCGCCGTCGATCGCGCTGTCCGGTGGCGAGCGGCGCCGCGTCGAGATCGCGCGTGCGCTGGCGACGCGGCCGAACTACATGCTGCTCGACGAGCCCTTCGCCGGCATCGACCCGATCGCGGTCGGCGACATCCAGGACCTCGTCCGCCATCTCACCAATCGCGGCATCGGCGTGCTCATCACCGACCACAATGTCCGTGAGACGCTCGGCCTCACCGATCGCGCCTACATCGTCTATGCCGGTGAAATCTTGACCGAGGGGAGCCCGGATGAGATCGTCGCCGATCCGGACGTGCGCCGCCTTTACCTTGGCGAGGAATTCCGCCTCTAGCCCGTTTTTGGGTTTCGTCAAGACGTGTACATCGGGCCCGGACTAGGATAAGCAAAAATCGGACCAATTTTTGGGAACGGTTCTTGCTTCATGGCGCTCACGCAGAGATTAGAGTTCCGGCAATCGCAGTCGCTGGTCATGACGCCGCAGTTGATGCAGGCGATCAAGCTGCTGCAATTGTCCAATCTCGATCTCACGACCTTCGTGGAAGAGGAGCTCGAGCGTAACCCCCTGCTGGAACGGGCCAATGACGAGGCCCCCGCGGGCGAGGCCCCGGCCGAGGCCGGCCAGTACAGCGATGGCGAGGAGTCCGGCGGCCAGGGTGACGGTCACGGCGATGATGGTTTTGGCGGCAGCGGCGAGGCCTTCGAGCCCGGCCAGGAAGAATGGATGAGCAAGGATCTCGGCACCCGCGCCGAGATCGAGCAGACCCTGGATACGGGCCTGGACAACGTCTTCTCCGAGGAGCCGGCCGAGGCCGCAGCGCGCAACGCCCAGGATGCAGCGCCGACCACCTATACGGAATGGGGCGGCGGTGCCTCCGGCGACGAGGACTACAATCTCGAAGCCTTCGTCGCCGCGGAAACCACACTCGGCGACCATCTGGCCGAGCAGCTTTCGGTGGCCTTCACCGCACCTGCCCAGCGCATGATCGGCCAGTATTTGATCGACCTCGTCGACGAGGCCGGCTATCTGCCGGGCGATCTCGGCCAGGCCGCCGAGCGCCTTGGCGCGACGCAAGCCGACGTCGAGGGCGTCCTTGCCGTGCTGCAAAAATTCGATCCGCCCGGGGTCTGTGCGCGGAATTTGAGCGAATGCCTGGCGATCCAGCTCCGCGAACTCGACCGCTACGACCCCGCGATGCAGGCCCTGGTCGAGCATCTCGATCTCCTGGCCAAGCGCGACATCGTGGCCCTGCGCAAGATCTGCGGCGTCGACGACGAGGACATCGCCGACATGATCGGCGAGATCCGCCGCCTCAATCCCAAGCCCGGCATGAAGTTCGGCTCGGCGCGTCTGCAGACCATGGTGCCCGACGTCTATGTCCGCCCGGGTCCCGACGGCGGCTGGCATGTCGAGCTCAACAGCGACACCTTGCCGCGCGTGCTGGTCAACCAGACCTACTATTCCGAGCTGTCGAAGAAGATCGGCAAGGACGGCGACAAGTCCTATTTCACCGACGCGCTCCAGAATGCGACCTGGCTGGTGCGCGCACTCGACCAGCGCGCCCGCACCATCCTGAAAGTTGCAACCGAGATCGTGCGCCAGCAGGACGGCTTCTTCACCCATGGCGTCGCGCATTTGCGGCCGCTGAATCTAAAGGCCGTCGCCGACGCCATCCAGATGCATGAATCCACGGTGTCGCGCGTCACCGCCAACAAGTACATGGCGACAAATCGCGGCACATTTGAGCTGAAATATTTCTTCACCGCCTCGATCGCCTCGGCCGACGGCGGCGAGGCGCACTCCGCCGAAGCCGTGCGCCACCACATCAAGCAGCTGATCGATTCGGAGGAGCCCGCGGCGATCCTGTCGGACGACACCATCGTGGAACGCTTGCGCGCCTCGGGCATTGATATTGCCCGCCGCACGGTCGCGAAGTACCGCGAAGCCATGCGCATTCCTTCCTCGGTGCAACGTCGCCGCGACAAGCAGAGCGCTCTTGGTAACGTCCTCTCTACCGCCTTGTCCGATCGTTCCCGCAACACCGAACCGGCCTGATTGCGCTGGCGCGAAATCGCGCTACTCTCGACCTCCCGTCGAGACGGATCCAAGCACGCGCATGATCCGGAAAAGTGTCCAGCGGTTTTGCTTCCCGACAAGCGCCAAAGGCGTTTGCGGCGAGATCATGCGCAGGCAATATTCCAGAGGTGCGATGACGTGGCATCGCACCGCGAGCACGTGAACCAAGCGAGGCATCACATGACTCTCAGAATCTCGGGAAAGAGCATCAGCGTCGGCGAGGCCCTGCGCGGCCGCGTTTCCGACCGCACCGACGAGGTGCTGCGCAAATATTTCGACGGCAATTATTCCGGCCACATCACGCTCAGCAAGGACGGCTTCGGCTTCCGCACCGATTGCGCCCTGCACCTGGATTCCGGAATCACGCTGGAGGCCGATTCGAACGCGCCGGATGCCTATGCCAGCGCCGACCAGGCGCTGCTGATGATCGAGAAGCGGCTGCGCCGCTACAAGAACCGGCTCAAGGACCGCTCCGCCCGCAAGGCCCATGTCGCCTCCGAAGCGATGGCTGCGCTCGATGCCACCAGCTACGTGCTCGAGGCCCCGGAGGGCGAGGACGAGGTCACCGGCTACAGCCCCGTCATCATCGCCGAGGCCACCACCTCGCTAAAGCCGCTGTCGGTCAGTGAGGCCGTCATGGAACTCGACCTGAGCGGGGCTCCCTGCCTGGTCTTTCAGCATGGCTCCAGCGGCCGGGTGAACATCATTTACCGCCGGGCCGACGGCAATGTGGGCTGGATCGACCCGCCCGGAGCCAAAACGGATGCCGGCGCGGATGGCAAGGGGAACAGCAGGGCCGGGGGATAGGCAAAAAACCGGCCCCGTCGTACCATCCGCAGGCCTTAACAATGACCGGGGCAAAGCCGCACGCGGGAGTTGGCACCGGGATTGCGTTGGAGTAGAAGCGCCCCACATCAGGACTTAACGGGATTTGGGCTAAGTCCTCCTCCTGCTTGACCTTCTTGACGCCGGCCCGGCGTGGTTTCTCTCCAAGCCGGCCAATTCGGAACCTGACGGTTTAATTCACCTCGGAAACCCTCCATGCCGATTACCGATCTGGTCGCACCCGAGGCGATTCTCCCGGCATTGAAGGTCAACAGCAAGAAGCAGGCCCTGCAGGAGCTCGCGGCCAGGGCCGCCGAGCTGACCGGGCAGAACGAACGCTCCGTGTTCGAAGTGCTGCTGCAGCGGGAGAAGCTCGGCACCACCGCGGTCGGCTATGGCGTTGCCATTCCGCACGGCAAGCTGCCCAAGCTCGAAAAGATTTTTGGCCTGTTCGCACGCCTCGACCGCCCGATCGATTTCGAGGCGATGGACGGCCAGCCGGTCGATCTCGTCTTCCTGCTGCTCGCCCCCGAAGGCGCCGGCGCCGATCATCTCAAGGCGCTCGCCCGCATCGCCCGCCTGCTGCGCGACCAGGACATCGCCAAGAAGCTGCGCGCCTCGCGCGATGCCCAGGCGATCTATTCCGTGCTGGCGCTGCCGCCGGCAACGGCGGCCTGACGTCGCTTTCCCCTGCTCTGTGTTGGCCTTCCAGATCGCACGGCGTTGGCAGCGTCGTGGCATGCGCACCGTTGGATAGCCAAGGTAGACGGTATCAAAATCTTCCCGTTTGAGACGCACGGCACATCGGGCGGCGTCAAGGTCCGCTAAGAGTCGCTCGAGACCATTGGGACTGAGCAGACGTGATACGGAATGGAAGCGCGCCGTTGCGTCGTGGCGCGGCGGCGGGAGAACGGCCCGATGCGAGCAGCGGCTTGCGCCTGGCGCTGCTCGCCACTGTGGCAAGCTGTGCATCCTGGCTGGCCCAACCGGGATCGGCGTTGGCCGGGCCTGCCAGCTGCACGACGGTCGGAGGCGCGGCCACCTGCAGCGGCGATCAATCGGCTGGAATCGGTGCCGCCGATTTCGATCAGGCCGCGGTCGGCACGCTCAACGTCAATGCGCTGACGACCGACATCGCGCCGGCTTCAGGCGTCGCCGCCATTTCCTACAGTCGCGGCGGTGGCAGCATTACGATCAATACTGACCTCTCGCAGCGGACGATCAAGACGACAGGCATCACCGACGCAGTCTCCGCCTCGACCGACGGCGACGTGACGATCAATCACGCAGGCAACATCAGCTCGGCCGGCGGCGCCGGCATCTACGTCACCACGACCGGCGGTTTCTTCGGTACCACCGACATAAGGATCACCAGTAGCGGCACGATCGACGCGTATAGCGACGGCATTCACGCGCGATACCAAGGGCCTGGAGGAAGCAACGGCAACATCGTTGTCGCGCACACGGGTGACATCACGTCCAGGACGACCTACGGGGTATTCGCCGAAACACGCGCTGCCACGGTAAGCGTCACGACACTCGGAAACATCAACGCTGCTGCCAGCGGAATTCTGGCCGCCGCCGACTTCGGGGTTACCGTCAGCAGCACGGGAAACATCACAGGTGCCAGTGGGATCGCTGCATATTCCGTCTTCGGCGACATCGCTGTCTCGCAACGCGGCGACATGGCCGTGACACTCGACGGAATCTTCATCGACAACTCGAGCGCCTCCGCGACGGTCGTGAATAACGGCAACATCTCGGCTGGACGCAACGCACTGTTCATAGCGGCGGGGGACAGCATCAGCATCACCAGCCGCGGCGACCTCACTGGCCGCGATACGGGCATCGCCGCGACCGGAATGGGTGTCGGGGTAAACAGCGTCGGCAACATCGCCGCGAGCCACGGCTCCGGCATGTACATCGTCGGGCAAGCTGCAGTCGGGGTCACCAGCCGGGGAAACATCAGCGCGACCGACTATGGCATCTTCGCGCTCATGTCGAACGTGCCCGGATACTTCGCGACGGTGGACAGCACCGGCGACATTGTCTCGACCGCAGGCGAAGGAATTCGCGTTCAATCGCACGGCGGCTTCGCCTCCCTCATCAGCCGCGGGACTGTCAGCGCATTTGCCGATGGCATTCACGCCTATGCACCCGGCGATGTCACGGTGACCAGCATCGGCACTGTCTCGTCGGCCTCAGGCAACGCCATCAACGCGAGCGGGGGCGGTAATCTCCAGGTCACGGTCAGCGGAGGCGTCTTGTCCGGCGCGCTGACGGGCATCCGGCTGGACGGCGGCGCAACCAACACCGTCACCATCGGCGCGACGGCGAAGGTCGCCGGCGGGCTCAATGCCGTGCTGGCAACCACCGGCAACGACACCGTGAACAATTCCGGCATCGTCATCGGCAATGTCGCGCTCGGCGGCGGCAGCAATGCCTTCAACAATCTCGCCGGCAGCGTGTTTGACAGCGGTGCGACGGTGGACCTTGGCGCCGGCAATCTGCTGAGCAACGCCGGCACGTTGGCGCCGCTTGGCGTCGGCACGGTCGGCACCACGACGCTGACCGGCGATTTCGTCCAGGGCGCGAGCGGCCGGTTCGTCGTGGACGTCGCCGGTCACGCCGCCGACCGGCTCGACGTCACGGGCACGGCGAGCCTCGGCGGCAAGGTGGTCGTGGATCCGACCGCGCGCCTTGCGACGACGACGACCTACACGATCGCGAGCGCGGGCAATTTGAACGGCAGTTTCACGGGTGTGGATTTCCTGACCGCAAACAGCTTCGCGCGCAATGCGCGGCTGAGCTACGCCGGCAACGACGTGCTGCTGACGCTCGATCCCGGGCTGCTGTCGTATACGCTGCCCGCCAATGCCAGCGTCAATGTGCGGAACGTGGCGGCGGGGATGGACGCTCCGCTGATATCAGGCGCGGCGCTGCCGGGGGGCTTCAACCCGCTGTTTGCGTTGGCCGGCACGCCCTTGATGGGCGCCCTGACGCAAGCCTCGGGCGAGACTGCGACCGGCGCGCAGCAGACGACCTTCAACGCCATGAACCAGTTCATAGGCACGCTGACCGATCCCTTCCTGGCCGGGCGCAGCAATCCTCCGCCGGCGGCTGGCGCGACGGGATACACAGCCGACGATGGTGACGTGCTGGCTTATGCCGGCGGCCGCAAGCTTAACCGCGACCGGCGCGACGCCTACGCCGCGATCTCTGGCAAGGCGCCGCCTGCGCTGACCTTCGAGTCCCGCTGGAGCGTTTGGGCTGCGGGCTTCGGTGGCTCGCAGACCACCGACGGCAACGCGGCGTTCGGCTCCGGCAGCGCCACCAGCCGCATCGCCGGCGCGGTCGCGGGTGCGGACTATTGGCTCTCGCCGAATACCGTGGCCGGCTTTGCGCTCGCCGGCGGCGGCACCAGCTTCTCGGTCACGAATGGCGGCACCGGCCGCTCCGACCTGTTCCAGGCCGGCGCCTTCGTGCGGCACAATGCCGGCGCCGCCTATGTCACGGCCGCTCTGGCCTATGGCTGGCAGGACGTCACCACCGATCGCACCGTCACCATCGCCGGTGCGGATCATCTCCAGGCCCGTTTCAAGGCCAACGCCTATTCCGCTCGGATCGAAGGCGGCTATCGCTTCGTGGCGCCGTGGATCGGCGGTGTCGGCATCTCGCCCTATGCGGCGGCCCAGTTCACGAGGTTCGACCTGCCGGCCTATACCGAGCGGGCGGTCACCGGCAATGACACGTTCGCTCTCAGCTACGCTTCGGACGCCGCCACCGCCGGCCGCAGCGAATTCGGCCTGCGCAGCGACAAGTCCTTCGCCATGGCCGACGGCATCGCCACGCTGCGCGTTCGCCTCGCCTGGGCACACAATTTCAATCCCGACCGTTCGATCGGCGCGACCTTCCAGGCGCTGCCCGGTTCGAGCTTCGTGGTCAACGGCGCAGCGCAAGCCGCCGATGCCGCGCTCGTCACCGCGTCGGCGGAGAAGACTTGGCTGAACGGCTGGTCCGCGGCAGCGACATTCGAGGGCGAGTTCTCGAGCGTCACGCGCAGCTATGCCGGAAAGGGCGTCGTGCGATATGGGTGGTGAAGCCTGCGCCGGGCAGGCCGGGGTGGTCAGCTCATGACCAGCCTGCGCACCGCGTCAGATTCCGAGGGACACGAAAGCGCAATCTGGAAGGCGCCCAGCCCTGGCGTCGAGAAGCTTGCCAGAACCGTGATCCGCGGCTCGATCACCGTCAACGTGGTCGCCTCGATGGGCGTCTTCCACCCTGCGCTGCTGCCTGCAGAGTGGAGCTATCTGCAACAGGCTGTCGCGCTCCTGATGTGGGTCATCCTGATCTACGCCAGTGCCTTCGTGCGTCCTTGCCTGCGCGTGCAGCCCAATCCTGACCTCATCGCGCTGGTGGCATTCTACGCCCTTGCCGCCATGTCGGTTCTCTGGACCAGCCTCGCCGCTGCAGCGATCATGAAGAGTGCGGCTCTCGTGATAACGACTTTCGGCGCGTACTGCCTCATTATCCGTATCGACGTGGACGAGATCGTCGGATCGACGGCACTCGGGTTCTTCATTCTGGTCGCCGCCTCGGCCTTGTGTGCCATCTTCGTGCCCGAGATCGGCGTCGACCAGAGCTGGATGCACAACGGCCAGTGGCAAGGAATCTACGAATCGAAGCAGACGCTCGGTTTCATCAGCGCATATCTGATGTTCTTTGCCTGCTATCAGAAGATGACCGGGCAGGGATGGATCGCTTTTCTCGCGACGTTTCTCCTGGCATCGACGTGCGTCATCGCCTCGGAATCCCGTGGTGCCGGCGCCGTCGCCGTCGCCGCTTGTGGACTGCTGGTGACCTCGATGTGGTCGATCCGCTGCATGAGAATCTATGCGGTGCTGCCATTCATCATGTGCATCCTGGCCGCCCTGCTGTTCCTGTATTTCTATCTGACGGGGTACGATTCCTTTCATCTCGGCGGTGAATCGACCATCGACTTGACCGAGCGGACCTTCATTTGGCAGTACGCCATCAGCCATTTCAACGACGCGCCCCTGCTGGGCTTTGGCATCAACGGATTCTGGACGCGCCCTTCGATTTACGACTATTTCAACCAGAACCATGGCTGGGTGCTCGACAATTATCATAGCGGTTACATCGCGGTGCTGATCGAAACGGGGTTTCTGGGATATTTGCTGTTCGTCGCGAGCGTCTATCTGTTTTCGGAAAAGGTCCTGTACTTGATCGCCACCCGGTCGATCGATCGCTCCCATTGCGCTCTCATCATCGGATTTGTCGTCCTGAGCTTTCAATCGAACTTCACGGAGACGATGTTCCTCCGCTCGACGATGTTCACGTCGGTGCTTCTCGTCGCGTTCTTCTTCGCGGTGTGCAGGCCGGTGTCGCAGCAATCCCTGCTGCCATGATGGAGAAAGCAGCATGAATGCCATCTGCGCCCGCTGGTCGGTGACCTTCGGCCTCACCTTGGCGATAGCCATGCTCGCGATCTGCTCTCGGGCTGACGCAGCCAAACAGGGCATCGCGCGCGCCCCAGGAGAGTTGGGGCGCGGCATCAACATCCTCGGCTACGACGGCATCTGGGAGGGAGGCCGGAACGCGCCATTTCGTCTGGACAACCTCACGGCCATCCGAAAGGCCGGGTTCTCGCACGTTCGGATCAATTTCTTCGGCTTCAAGTTCATGGGCGAAGGGAATCTGCTGGATGAAATCGTCTTGAGGCGGCTTGATGCCGTGATCGAGGAGGTGCTCGCCCGGAAGCTCATCCCCATTCTCGACGAGCACGATACGGATACCTGCCAGCGCGACGTGTCCGCATGCGCCGAGAAGCTGAAGGCATTCTGGACGCAAATCGCCGAGCGCTATGCCGGAAAATATCCGAAGCTTGTCTTCGAGGTCCTCAATGAGCCCGGCGGGCAGATGACGTCGCCCAGTTGGAACGCCCTTCTGAACGAGTGTCTCGGCATCATCCGCACCAGCAACCCAGGGCGGACGGTCATTGCTGCCGTTCTCAACGTCGATGACATGCCGGTCGAGGAGCTGGCCCTGCCATCAGGTGACAGAAACCTCATCGTCACGTTTCACTATTACGCGCCGATACGCTTCACGCATCAGGGTGCACCGTGGTCCCCAACGTTTTCGCGGCTCGGGCCGCTCGATTGGGGCACCCCGGAGGATGAACGGAAGGCCCTCGCCGACTTCGAAAAGATTCGTAGCTGGTCCGAAAAAGAAAAGCGCCCGATCTATCTCGGCGAGTTCGGCGTGTACGAGCGCGCTCCGACGGATGCCCGGACGCGATATCTGTCGTTCGTGGCGCGAAGTGCGGATCGGCTTGGTTGGGCATGGGCCTATTGGCAGTTCGACCATGATTTCGCGGCCTTCGACAGCGCGCGTCAAACCTGGAAGCCGGACGTCCTGCCGGCGCTGATCCCGGCGGTGCGTTGAAGCGCGTGTTCGGGATTCGAGAGTTGAGCCCGCTGCGGCCTCACCCTCATTGCTTCGTCGCACCAGCGCAAAATTGCTTTGCAATTTGTCGCGGGCTCCTCGCAATGACAATGTGGGAGCGTCATCGTGTCAAAATGAAAACGGGCACGCCTTCGCAAGAAGGCATGCCCGCTGGAAACTCTATTCGTGCGACGTGCGCTCAGTGCACGCTGACGGCTTGCAGCTCGTTGCTCCAGGCATTGGCGATCGCAGCTTCCCGGCTGTCGGTCAGCATGATCGGCGTGCCGTCGGCGGCGTGGAGCGCAAAGAGCTTGAGGCCCGGCGCGATTTTCGGCGCCTCGGGAAACAGGCCCGGCACATCCTCGGAGCGGATCTGCTTCACATAGGCGATATGGCCTTCGCCAAGGGTTGCCAGCGTCTCGGGCGAGACATTCTTGGCTTCGTATTCGAACGCAACGTGACCTTCACTCATGGTCTCGACTCCTCTGGAACACTAAGCGGTCGAGTCCGCTACTCGTTCCATTATTCGTGCTCATTGATAGCGATTGTCTTAACGATCCTCTCCGGTTCAGGCCGGGCCAGATCGATCGACAACAACCCGTTCTTCAGATCCGCACCCAGCACCAGCATCCCCTCCGCCAGCACGAAGGTGCGCTGGAAGTGGCGCGCGGCGATGCCGCGATGGATGTATTGCCGGGTCTTGTCGTCCTGCTGCCGCCCGCGGATCACGAGCTGGTTTTCCTCAATGGTTACATCGAGTTGGTCGCGCGTAAATCCGGCGACCGCCAGCGTGATACGTAAGCGCTCGGGCTGGCCGTCCGCGCCGCCACACCTCTCGATATTGTAGGGAGGATAGCCGTCGGCGCCTTTGACGACGCGATCGAGCACGCGCTCAATCTCGTCGAAGCCCAGCAGGAACGGACTGGATAACGTGGGAACACGAGACATAGTTTACAAAGTCCTCGCAGAAGCGACTTTGGTGCATCAGGGCCCTGAGAGGCGCCCCTTGATCAGCAATATGGGCATGTTCCCGTGTTGGTTCAAGCAGGTAGCCGGGAAGCTGTGGATTGGCCATTTCCTGTCGTCATGCCCGGGACAGGCCCGCGCATGACGACATCAGGCGGGCCATTTATCTCAACAAAAACAGACCCCCTTGTACTGTGCATGGGGTTGTTTTCGCGTTTTGTGTTGTCCGGCCTTTCGGAACCGATCAGGCCTCCAGCCGCGTCCGCCCGTCGCCGCTGAACAAATGCAGCTTCGCCCGCAGCGCCGCGACGCGGATTTTCGCGCCGATGGCGGGAGCCTCGGTTCCGGGAATGCGGACGATGATCTCGCCGGGCGGCAACTCGCCCGGCGTGGCGGCGACACGCTGCTCTTCCTGCTCGCGCGAGCCGTAGACGAAGGTTTCGGCGCCGACGCGCTCGATCGCCTCCACCGTCAGCGGCAAAGCGACACCGCCGCCCGGGGTCTGGTCGGTGATGACGAAGTCTTCCGGGCGGATGCCGAGAATGCCGGCGTCGGCCGCCGCGCTGCCCGCAAGCTGCGACCTGATCTCCTCCGGGCGCGTCGACATCAAATTCATCGGCGGCGCGCCGATGAAGGAGGCGACGAAGGTGGTTGCCGGCTTCTCGTAGATCGCAAGCGGATTTCCGACCTGCTCGACCTGGCCGCCGTTCATCACCACAAGGACGTCGGCGAGCGTCATGGCTTCGAGCTGGTCGTGGGTGACGTAGATCGACGTCGTGTTGAGCCGGCGCTGCAATTTGCGGATCTCGACGCGCATCGCGATGCGGAGTTTCGCATCGAGGTTCGACAGCGGCTCGTCGAACAGAAACACCTTCGGCTGGCGCACGATGGCGCGGCCCATGGCGACGCGCTGACGCTGGCCGCCGGAGAGCTGACGCGGCTTGCGCTCCAGCATCGGCGTGAGCTCGAGCACGCGTGCGGCTTCGTCGACGCGGGACTTGATCTCGGCTTCCTTCATGCCACGGTTGCGCAGGCCGTAGGCCATGTTGTTGTAGACGCTCATATGCGGATAGAGCGCGTAGTTCTGGAACACCATCGCGATGTCGCGATCGGCGGGCTCGACCTGGTTGACCACACGTCCGCCGATATCGATCTCGCCGCCGGTGACGGTCTCGAGGCCCGCGACCATGCGCAGCAATGTCGACTTGCCGCAGCCGGAGGGGCCGACCAGCACGCAGAACTGTCCGTCGCCGACATCGACGTTGACGCCCTTGATGGCCTCGAAGCCGCCGAGATAGGTCTTGCGGACGTTGCGCAGGGTGACGTTAGCCATGAAAACTCACTTCTTACTTTTCCGTCTCGACGAGGCCGCGCACGAACAGTTTCTGCATGACGACGACGACGAACACCGGCGGCAGCATGGCCAGCATGGCGGTCGCCATCACGATCGGCCATTCGGTCAGCGCGTCGGTGGTGGTGATCATCTTGCGGATGCCGACCTGGATGGTCTGCATGTCGTCGCGGGTGGTGATGAGCAGCGGCCAGAGATATTGATTCCAGCCGAGGATGAACAGGATCACGAACAGCGCCGCCATGTTGGTGCGCGACAGCGGCAGCAGCGTGTCCCAGAAGAAGCGCAAGGGGCCCGCGCCGTCGATGCGCGAGGCCTCGAGCAATTCGTCCGGCACCGTCATGAAGAACTGTCGGAACAGCAGCGTTGCGGTGGCCGAGGCGATCAGCGGCAGCGCGAGGCCCGCATAGCTGTCGAGCATGTGCAGATCGGCGACGATCTTGTAGGTCGGATAGATGCGGACCTCGACCGGCAGCATCAGGGTGATGAAGATGATCCAGAAGATCGGCATCCGGAACGGAAAGCGGAAATACACGATCGCATAGGCCGAGATGATCGAGATCGCAATCTTGCCGACCGCGATCAGCAGCGCCATCACCAGCGAGTTCAGCATCATGTTGCCGACAGGCTCGCGGGTCGAGCCGCTCGTGCCGACGAAGATGGTTTGATAATAGGTCTCGAAGAAATGACCGCCCGGCAGCAGCGACATCTGCCCGTTCGCGATCAGCGCATTGTCCTGGGTCGAGGCGACGAACGCGATGTAGACCGGGAAGGCGACGATCGCGATTCCGATCCAGAGAATGATGTGCGCGACGTAGCGCCGAAAGCCCTCTTCCTCGACCATCAGTAGGTCACCTTGCGTTCGACGAAGCGGAACTGGATTCCCGTCAGCACGATGACCATCACCATCAGGATCACCGATTGCGCGGCGGAGCTGCCGAGATTGCCGCCGAGCAGGCCGTCGGAATAGACCTTGTAGACCAGCGTCTCGGTCGACTTGCCGGGACCGCCGCGGGTCATGGTGTCGATGATGCCGAACGTGTCGAAGAAGGCGTAGACGATGTTGACGACCAGCAGGAAGAAGATGGTCGGCGACAGCAGCGGGAAGGTCACGGTCCAGAACCGGCGCATCGGACGGGCACCGTCGATCGCGGCGGCTTCGAGCACGCTTCGCGGGATGCTCTGCAGACCGGCGAGGAAGAACAGGAAATTATAGGAGATCTGCTTCCAGGCGGCGGCGAGGATGATCAGGGTTGCCGCCTGGTCACCGTCGAGCAGCGGATTCCAGTCGACCCCGATCGCGCGCAAATAGCGCGCGATGATGCCCAGCGAGGGATGCAGCATGAAGATCCAGAGCACGCCGACGACCGGCGGCGCCACCGCATAGGGCCAGATCAAGAGGGTGCGGTACAGCATCGAGCCGCGCAGGGGCTTGTCCGCCATGACGGCGAGCAGCAGCGCAAAGGACAACGACGAGACCGCGATGGCGAAAGAGAAGAAGAAGGTGCGGAGGATCGCCTCGAAATAGGCGGGCTCCCTGAACAGGTCGAGATAGTTCTCGAACCAGACGAAGCTCGTCGACAGACCGAAGGCGTCCTGGAGCAGGAACGACTGGATCACCGCCTGCAGGGCCGGCCAGTAGAAGAATAGCAGGACGATCGCGAGCTGCGGGGCAACCAGCGCGTAAGGCAATAGCCTGGATTGGAAAATGGCTTGCTTCTGCATGGTGTCCGCCGAAAGCGGCAGGCCGGGGGACCGGCCTGCCGCTCATCGCCTCACTTGACGGCGGTCTTTTCGAACTGCCGCAGCATCGTGTTGCCGCGCTCGACGGCGGCATCCAGCGCCTGCTTGGCGGTCTTCTTGCCGGCCAGCGCCTGCTCGATCTCTTCCGACCAGACGTCACGCAGCTGAACCATGTTGCCGAGGCGCAGACCGCGCGAGTTCTCGGTCGGCTCCTTGTTGGTCAGCTCCAGCAGCGGGGTCTCGAGATAGGGCTGGTCCTTGTAGAAGCCCTCGGCCTTGGCTTTCTCATAGGCCGCCTTGGTGATCGGCAGATAGCCCGAGGCCTTGTGGATGTAGACCTGGCGATCGGTGTCGGAGAGGAAGGTCAGGAATTTTGCGACGCCCTTGTATTCGTCGGCCGGCTTGCCGCCCATGACCCAGAGCGAAGCGCCGCCGATGATCGAGTTCTGCGGCGCGCCCTTTGCCTCCGGATAATACGGCATCGGCACCGCGGTGAAGTTGAACTTGGCCTGGGCCTTGACGTTGCCGAAGAAGGCCGACGAGGTCAGGTAGATCGGGCATTCGCCCGAGGTGAAGCGGCCTTCGCCGGTGTTGGTACGGCCGGCATAGTCGTAGACCTTGGTCTTCTGGAGCTCGACCAGGTTTTCGAGATGCTTGACCTGGAGCGGCCCGTTGAACTCGAGCTTGGTGTCGAAGCCGTCGAGGCCGTTGGCCTTGCTGGCGAGCGGGACGTTGTGCCAGGCGGAGAGCTGCTCGAGATTGACCCAGGTGACCCAGGAGCCGGAGAAGCCGCAGGTGTCATGACCGGCAGCCTTCAGCTTCTTGGCGGCCTCGAACGTCTCGGGCCAGGTCTTCGGGATCGCGACATTGGCCTTCTTCAGCTCGTCGAGATTGACCCACATCACGGTGGACGACGAGTTGAAGGGGAACGACAGCATCTCGCCCTTCGAGGTCGAGTAGTAGCCGGTGATGGCGGGCAGGTAGATCTTGGGATCGAACTTCTCGCCGGCCTCGGCCATCAGCTTGTAGACGGGCTTCACCGCGCCGGTCGCAGCCATCATGGTGGCGGTGCCGACCTCGAACACCTGCATGATGTGCGGCGCGTTGCCGGCACGAAACGCCGCGATGCCCGCGTTCATGGTGTCGGCGTAATTGCCCTTGTAGGTCGGAACGACCTTGAAGTCGCTCTGCGACGTGTTGAAGTCGTTGGCGAGCTTGACGATGACGTCGTTGTTGGCGCCGGTCATCGCGTGCCACCACTGGATTTCCGTCACGGCCAGCGCCGGCGACGCCGTCATGCCAACCGTGAGTGCAAATGCGGCAGCCACCCCAAAGTGTCGAAGAGCCATCAAGTAAACCTCCCTTGGCCGTCAAAAGAAGCGCTTGCGCTAGCAGCGCCATATGACGTTCACATGACTGTGTAAGCGGCCGAAACGAAAGCGGCAAGCGCTGGAAAAGGGAAGACGGCAAATAGGCGAAGACGGAGCGGCAGCCGCATTGGTTCGCGGTGCACTATCGTGCCCGCGCCGCACTGCGGCATCATTCGTCGGACGGAGGTGGTGGCCTCTACCGCTTGCGCTCGGGGCCGCAGACGGTGCCCTTCTCGACCATCGCGTCGATCTCGGCCTTGGAGTAGCCAAACTCGCCCAGCACCTCCTGGGAGTGCTGGCTGAATTTCGGCGGCAGCCGGCGCAGGCTCGGCTTGCTGCGGTCGAGCCGGATCGGCGAGGCGACGCCCTTGTACCAGTCCTTCTCGATAATATCGCCGCGCGCGATCGTGTGCGGGTTGGTCAACGCCTGGTCGATCTTCTGCACGGGCCCGGCGGGCAGGCCCGCGGCGAGCAGGCGATTGCACAGCGGCTCGGCCTCGTGCTGGCTGAACACGGCAGCAAGCTCGGCGCGCAGCGCCTCGCGATTGGCGATGCGGTCCTTGTTGCGGGCAAAGCGCGGATCGGTGCCGAGCTCGGGCTTGCCGATCTCCTTGGCGAGCTTGCGGAAGGTGCCGTCATTGCCGACACCGATGAAGATGTCGTCGGTCTTGGTCGGGAAGATCGCGTAAGGCACGAGGTTGGGATGCTCGTTGCCGGTGAGGCTCGGCGGCTTGCCATGCATGAAATAATTCGCGGTGTGCGGATGCATGATGGCAAGGCCGGTCTCGTACAGCGTCGTCTCCAGGAATTGGCCCTTGCCGGAACGCTGCCGCTCCGACAGCGCCATCAGGATGCCGATCGCCGCATAAAGTCCGGTGGTGATGTCGACCAAGGGCACGCCGATCCGCATCGGTCCGCTCTCGGGCGAGCCGGTCGCGGCGATCATGCCGGTCATGGCCTGGATGATGGCGTCATAGCCGGGATTGCCGCCGCGCGGGCCGTCGGCGCCGAAGCCGCAGATCCGGCAATGCACGAGGCGCGGGAATTTCTTGCTGAGCACGTCGTTGCCGATGCCCCATTTCTCCAGCGTGCCCGGCTTGAAATTCTCGATCAGGACGTCGGCGGTCTCCAGCATCTTGAGCAGCACGATGCGGCCGCCCTCGGAGGCGAGGTCGAGGCCGATCGAGCGCTTGTTGCGGTTGATTCCGACGAAATAGGCCGCGTCCTCCTCGTGGAAGGGAGGGCCCCATTCGCGCACCTCGTCGCCCGCGGGCGGCTCGACCTTGATCACGTCGGCGCCGTGGTCGGCGAGGATCTGGGTGCAGTAGGGACCGCCGAGCACGCGCGTGAGATCGATGACGCGCAATCCGCTCATTGCGCCCAATGCGGCTTCAGAACTGGCGGCTTCAGAACTCATGCCTTCGCTTCCCCTGTGTCGATATTTGGCCACAGGCCTAGCGAGGTTCGCACAAGCCAGCAATGGCCTGTTGCGTAGGGGCGTATGCACTGCCGGCCGCATGCCGCGGCATGGCAAATCAGGATTGGCAGATCAGCGGAAGCGGCCGGCCCGAGGGGGATCCCGGGCCAGCCAATCCGCACTTTCGATCAGACGACCGTCAGGCGAACGTCGACATTGCCGCGCGTGGCATTGGAGTACGGGCACACCTGGTGCGCCTTCTCGACCAGCGCCTCGGCTTCCGCGCGGGCGAGGCCCGGCAGCGAGACGGCGAGATCGATGTCGAGACCGAAGCCGCCCTCGGAGCGCGGGCCGATGCCGACGGTCGAGGTCACGGAGGCATCGGCCGGAACCTTCGGCCCACCCTGCGACGAGACGAACTTCATCGCGCCGATGAAGCAGGCCGCATAGCCGGCCGCGAACAGCTGCTCGGGATTGTTGCCGGCGCCGCCGCCGCCCCCGAGCTCCTTCGGCGTGGTGAGCTTGACGTCGAGCGCGCCGTCGAGGGTTGCAGCATGGCCATCACGGCCGCCGGTGGCCTTGGCGCTGGTCTTGTAGAGGACGTTCACGGACATTGTCGTCTCCTCGGGTCTTCCGGTTGGGGTGTGCTCTGTATCGCAAACAATTAGATTGCGCGCAATTGAAATTAGCGCGGCTCACATTTAATTGTTCGCAATTGAATGTGCCGCCCGCCGGCCCCAGAATGGGAGGAAATCCCGTGAGATTCTCCATGCCCCGGAAGCTATCGACCCTCGATCCGCAACGCCTCGACAATCAGATCTGCTTCGCGGTCTACTCGGCCGCGCATGCCTTCAACCGCGTCTACAAGCCGCTGCTGGACCGGCTCGGCCTGACCTATCCGCAATATCTGGTGATGCTGGTGCTGTGGGAGCGCGACGACGTGCCGGTCAAGGACATCGGCGAGCGGCTGTTCCTGGATTCGGGCACGCTGACGCCGCTGCTCAAGCGGCTCGAGGCCGCCCATCTCGTGCGGCGCACCCGCTCGAGCGAGGACGAGCGTCAGGTCCTGATCGCGTTGACGGCGCAGGGGCATGCACTGAAGGAAAAGGCCCGCAGCGTGCCGCAGTCGATCCTGGCGGCCTCGGACTGCTCAGTGTCGGAACTGGTGTCGATGAAGGACGAGATCGTCGCGCTGCGGGATCGGCTGAACGCGGTGATCGGGGAGTAGGGGGGTAGCGCGCGCGATCAGAAATGCTTCTTGGCAAAAGCGCGTCCCGATCCCGATTTCAGGTAACGCTCGAACGCGACAGCGCGAGGCATCGTCAAACGCGAAATAGGTCCGTATCCGCCATGGCCCATATTTCGAAGTGTGCGGTACCTCGCCGGCGTTGTGCTTTGCCAAACGAGCCCTCAGGTCGTCGGTAATTCCAACGTAGAAGTGCTCGGAATCGAGACTCTCGAGGATATAGATGTATTTCATCGCGCTCCCTCCCCGGAGGGTAGGATAGCAGCTTCGAGACACGTTTAGGGTGTTACCTCAGCCTGCAGTCGCAAGGGAGCAAACAGAGTGATTGCCGGCCCAAGTCCGCCGTCGCCCTTCGGGCTATGGCGGGACAGCCTTCGCTCACTTCGCTACGAGGGACTTCCGTAGGCTTGCCCAGCCGAAGCTCGCGAAGCGAGCGAAGGCTGGTGGAGCCAGGCGGGATCGAACCGCCGACCTCTTGCATGCCATGCAAGCGCTCTCCCAGCTGAGCTATGGCCCCTTAGTCCTTGTGGGGATCCTAGTGGATCACCCGTACCGGCGAGCCCTGGTGACTCGCGCGGTGCACCCTTTTTCACAGATCAGGGCTGATCTCAAGTCTCTTCATCACCTCCGACATCACCAATGATGTCGGTCACGTCCTCATCGCCCTCTTCTTCGTCGGCAATGAAGGTCGAATCATCGTCATCGTCGTCATCGAGGGTCTCATCGACCTCGATATCGTCCTCGGATTCGGGCACGGCGGCCTTGACCTTGCCGGTGTTCTCCTCGGCGTCGGCCTCCTCGAGCGAGACCTCCTCGACCTCTGCCGGCTCCGGCGTGGCGTCGGCCGTCGCTGCGTGCCGGGCTTCGGCGCCGCGGGGCATGCGCGCGGGCGCGACCGGGGCGATCGGCACGACTTCACCGGTATAGGGCGAGATCACCGGATTCTTGTTGAGGTCATAGAACTTCTTGCCCGTGGTTGGGCAAATACGTTTGGTTCCGAGTTCGGACTTGGCCACGGCAGGAATCCTGGGAATGTCTGAAAAGCGGTGTTTCACTTGGCTAGTTGGCGGCCCGCTGTCAATAGCGCATTACGGGAGAACGACATGCCCGTGACGAGGCGCTGACCATGTGGTACCTGCGCCCAGCGCCCTCGAGGGCGCATCCAAGGACACAATCGTGACCCATTCCGACCAAACGAGGCCGCTCCAGGCTCGCGCCAGCGGGCCGCTGACCGGGAAAGTACGGGTGCCTGGGGACAAGTCGATCTCCCACCGTGCCCTCATCCTGGGCGCGCTCGCGGTCGGCGAGACCAGGATTTCAGGTCTGCTGGAGGGCGAAGACGTCCTCAACACCGCCAAATCGATGCAGGCGCTGGGCGCCACCGTGGAGCGGACCGGCGATTTTGCCTGGAAAGTGCAGGGCGTCGGCGTCGCGGGCTTCGCCCAGCCCAAGGAAGCGCTGGATTTCGGGAACTCCGGCACCGGCTGCCGGCTGGTGATGGGCGCCGTCGCCGGCTGCCCGATCTCGGCGGTTTTCGACGGGGACGCCTCGTTGCGCAGCCGCCCCATGCGCCGGATCCTCGATCCCCTGGAAAAGATGGGCGCCAAGGTCATCTCCGGCAGTGAGGGCGGCCGCCTGCCCCTGACACTCCAGGGTGCCCGCGATCCGCTGCCGATCACCTACAAGACCCCGGTCGCCTCGGCCCAGATCAAATCGGCAGTGCTGCTGGCGGGCCTTGCCGCGCCTGGCATCACGACCGTCATCGAGACCGAGGCCAGCCGCGACCACACCGAATTGATGCTGAAGCATTTTGGTGCCGACATCACCTCGGCACAGGAGGGCGTGCACGGCCGCCGTATCACGCTCAAGGGCCAGCCCGAGCTGCACGGTGCCAATGTCGTGGTGCCGGCCGATCCCTCTTCGGCGGCTTTCCCGGTGGTCGCGGCGCTGATCGTCGAGGGCTCCGATGTCGTCCTGTCGGATGTCATGACCAATCCGCTGCGCACCGGCCTATTCACCACGCTGCGCGAAATGGGCGCATCGATCGAGGAGAGCGAAGTCCGCGGCGACGCCGGCGAGCCGATGGCGAAACTGCGCGTGCGGGCCTCGAAGCTGCGCGGCGTCGTGGTGCCGCCGGAGCGCGCGCCCTCGATGATCGATGAATATCTTGTGCTCGCGGTGGCAGCCTCTTTCGCTGAGGGCACCACGATCATGCGCGGCCTGCAGGAGCTGCGCGTCAAGGAATCGGATCGCCTGGAGGCCACCGCTGCCATGCTCCGCGTCAACGGCGTGAAGGTCGAGGTCTCCGGCGACGATCTGATCGTCGAGGGTCGCGGTCACGTCCCCGGCGGCGGCACTGTCGCGACCCACATGGACCACCGCATCGCGATGTCCGCATTGGTGATGGGCTGCGCCTCGGACCAGCCGGTGACCGTGGACGACACCGCTTTCATCGCCACCAGTTTCCCGGACTTCATTCCGATGATGCGTTCGCTAGGGGCCGAGTTTTCATGATCATCGCCATCGACGGACCCGCGGCCTCGGGCAAAGGGACGCTCGGCAAGCGTCTCGCGCACCATTACGGCTACCGTCACCTCGATACCGGCGTGATCTACCGTGCGGTGGCCTATGCCCTGATGCAGTCCGGTCACGATCTCCGGGACGAGGAGGCTGCGGTCGCTGCGGCGCTGGAACTCGATCCCGAAAAGTTCGGCAATCCGGCCCTGAAGACCCAGAAGGCCGGCGAGGGCGCCTCCATCGTCTCGGCGATCCCCAGGGTTCGCGAGGCCCTGGTCAATTTTCAGCGGCAATTCGCCGCCGATCCGCCCGGAGCGGTGCTGGACGGCCGGGACATTGGAACCGTGATCTGCCCGCATGCGGACGTGAAGATCTTCGTCGTCGCCGATCCAAAAGTCCGAGCGCGCCGCCGGACCATGGAGGCCAAGGCGAGGGGCGAGGAGGCCGACGAGGCCGCCGTGCTCGCCGACATCATCCAGCGCGACGAACGCGACAAGAACCGGCCTATTGCGCCCCTGAAACCGGCCGCCGATGCTTACTTGCTAGATAACTCCCAACTGGATATAGAAGGCGGCGTCCGGGCCGCCATCGACATTATCGAGGCCGTCCGAGCGGGCCGGTCGCGGGGTTAAGCCGCCGCCGTCATTGGAGGAAGTGCCCGCTCCCGCTCTTTGAGGTCGATACCTCGGTCCCTTGTTTGGGGCCGACGCGATCCAGGCTCCGGACACAAGATTTCCACGTATCGAACGCGCGGGCCTCAGCCGGCCCGCTTCCGCTGTTCCGCCTATCAGGCCGGAGCAGCGAGCGGTCGCTCGAAGGTCTTGCGGACCTTCCGACACTGCGCGTGCGATGCGCCCATGAACCCAACGGCCGGCACGACATCCGCAACTGGAGAACAAATGGCTTCGACTTCTGCTGATACCTATAGCCCGTCGCGCGACGATTTCGCCGCGATGCTCGACGAGTCCTTCGCAGGTGGCAACCTGCAGGAGAGCTCCGTCGTCAAGGGCAAGGTTGTTGCAATTGAAAAGGACATGGCCGTCATCGACGTCGGCCTGAAGACCGAGGGCCGCGTCGCCCTGCGCGAATTTTCCGGCCCCGGCCGTGACAGCGAACTGAAGGTCGGCGACGAGGTTGAAGTGTTCCTCGATCGCATCGAGAACGCGCTCGGCGAAGCCGTGCTGTCGCGCGACAAGGCGCGCCGCGAAGAGAGCTGGGGCAAGCTCGAGAAGGCGTTCCAGAACAACGAGAAGGTCAACGGCGTCATCTTCAATCAGGTCAAGGGTGGCTTCACCGTCGACCTCGACGGTGCCGTGGCCTTCCTGCCGCGCTCGCAGGTCGACATCCGTCCGATCCGCGACGTTGCGCCGCTGATGAACAATTCGCAGCCGTTCCAGATCCTCAAGATGGATCGCCGTCGCGGCAACATCGTCGTGTCCCGCCGCACGGTTCTCGAAGAGACCCGCGCCGAGCAGCGTCAGGAGCTGGTGCAGAACCTCGAAGAGGGTCAGGTCATCGACGGCGTGGTCAAGAACATCACCGATTACGGTGCGTTCGTTGATCTCGGCGGCATCGACGGCCTGCTGCACGTCACCGACATCGCGTGGCGCCGCGTCAACCACCCGACCGAGGTGCTCTCGATCGGCCAGACCGTGAAGGTCAAGATCATCAAGATCAACCACGAGACGCACCGCATCTCGCTGGGCATGAAGCAGCTGCTGGACGATCCGTGGCAGGGCATCGAAGCCAAGTACCCGCTGGGTGCCCGCTTCACCGGCCGCGTCACCAACATCACCGACTACGGTGCGTTCGTCGAGCTCGAGCCGGGCATCGAAGGCCTGATCCACGTCTCCGAGATGTCGTGGACCAAGAAGAACATGCACCCCGGCAAGATCGTTTCGACCTCGCAGGAAGTCGAAGTGCAGGTGCTGGAAGTCGATTCCGTCAAGCGCCGCATCTCGCTCGGCCTCAAGCAGACCATGCGCAACCCCTGGGAGGTCTTCGTCGAAGGTCACCCGACCGGTTCGACGGTCGAGGGCGAGGTCAAGAACAAGACCGAGTTCGGTCTGTTCCTGGGTCTCGAGGGCGACGTCGACGGCATGGTCCATCTCTCCGACCTCGACTGGAAGCTTCCGGGCGAGCAGGTGATCGACAACTACAAGAAGGGCGACATGGTGAAGGCCGTGGTGCTCGATGTGGACGTCGAGAAGGAGCGCATCTCGCTCGGCATCAAGCAGCTCGAAGGCGACCCCTTCGCCGAGCCGGGCGATGTCAAGAAGGGCGCGGTCGTGACCTGCGAAGTGCTCGAAGTGAAGGAAAGCGGCATCGAGGTGAAGATCACCGGTACCGACTTCTCGACCTTCATCAAGCGCTCCGAACTCGCCCGTGACCGCAACGACCAGCGCGCCGAACGCTTTGCCGTCGGTGAGAAGGTCGATGCCCGCGTGATCCAGTTCGACAAAAAGGCCCGCAAGGTCCAGGTGTCGATCAAGGCGCTCGAAGTCGCCGAAGAAAAGGAAGCCATCGCGCAGTACGGCTCCTCCGATTCGGGAGCAACGCTCGGCGACATCCTCGGCACCGCGCTCAAGAACCGCGACAGCAAGTAAGCGAACCTTTCGGTTCGCCAGACATCGAAGCCCCGGCGCGAGCCGGGGCTTTTTTGTTGCCGCCTCCACAAACTCCGCTGTCGTCCCGGACAAGCGCGCTCAAAGCGCGCGTAGATCCGGGACCCATACCCACAGGGAGTGGTTTGACGAAGACTCGGAGTGGGCGTCTCGCGTCACACTCCGCCCTGCGGGTATGGGTCCCGGCCTTCGCCGGGACGACATGTGAGTGTATGGCAGCATCTCGGCCTACGCTGTCACAGCCTTGTTTTCTTCTAATTGCGCCGCAATTGATGTATCCAGATAAGCCGTTGGTCACGCTGTGAGGGCACAACGCGTCCGGCCTTTCATTTGGAGATATCTAGATGTCGCTCGATTCGGACATCATCGTCGATCGCCGCAGGATCCGCCGCAAGCTGACGTTCTGGCGCGTGATGGCTGCGCTGATCGCGATTGCGGCGATTGCGGGCTTTGCGCTGGTCGTGACACCGGGTACGCGGGGCACGTTCGCATCCGCCGGCTCGATCGCGCGGGTCCAGATCGAGGGCCTGATCCGCAGCGATTCCGATCGTACGCAGGCGCTAGAGCGGCTGGAGAATTCGCAGGCCGCCGCCGTCATCATTCACATCAACTCGCCGGGAGGCACCACCGCCGGCTCCGAGCAGCTCTACGATTCACTCGTCCGGCTGAAGGCGAAGAAGCCGCTCGTCGTGGTGGTCGAGGGCCTGGCTGCCTCCGGGGGCTACATCACGGCGATTGCCAGCGATCACATCATCGCCCAGCAGAGTTCGCTGGTCGGGTCGATCGGCGTGCTGTTCCAATATCCCAACGTCAGCGAGCTCCTGAAGACCATCGGCGTCAAGGTCGAGGAGGTGAAGTCGTCACCGCTGAAGGCCGCGCCCAACGGTTTTGAGCCGACCAGCCCGGAAGCACGGGCCGCGCTCGATGCGCTGGTGAAGGATTCCTATGCCTGGTTCAGGGGATTGGTGAAGGAGCGGCGTGGCATGGATGACACGCAGCTCGAGAAAGTGGCTGATGGCCGCGTCTTCACCGGGCGCCAGGCGATCGATCTCAAGCTGATCGATCAGATCGGCGACGAGAAGACGGCGGTGACCTGGCTGGTCGAGCAGAAGGGCGTCAAGAAGGGGCTCTCCGTGCGCGACTACAAGCTCCAGCCGCGCTTCGGCGATCTGCCATTCCTCAAGACGGCCGCCGCCGTTACGCTGGAAGCGCTCGGTTTGGGCTCGATTGCGCATCAAATCGGGCAAACCGGCGTCGCGCAGGCGGTCGATCGGTTCGGAATGGATGGAATGCTGGCCCTGTGGCAACCGGCCGCCTCAAATTGAGGGGGTTGGGCGAGCGGCTGAGGGTTTTCCCGTTTGGCGGGCGTCGGGTCAGCCCGCTTTTTCGGCATTTGTCACGTAATTTCGCGACGCTCAACCTTGATTTAGCGTCTTGACAGATCAAGGTATTTTCACGGAAATGGTCATCCGCACGCTTCCGGGTCCTATCTCTCGATGATCAAATCCGAACTTGTTCAGCGTATCGCCGAGCACAACCCGCATCTGTACCAGCGGGATGTCGAGAACATTGTGAATGCGATTCTCGAAGAGATCGTAGCGGCCCTCGCGCGCGGTGACCGCGTCGAGTTGCGCGGCTTCGGTGCCTTCTCGGTCAAGCATCGCCCTGCACGCGCCGGGCGCAATCCACGCACCGGCGCCCATGTGCCCGTCGATCAGAAGAGCGTTCCGTTCTTCAAGACCGGCAAGGAAATGCGCGAGCGGTTGAACCGCGACCATCCGGATCCCGGCGCGCCCGACTGAGGCTGTCGTCGTCGGGGTTTAACCGAACGGCCGCATGATGCGGCCGCAAGCTTGATTCAAGACGAGCGATCGCGATGCGAAAGTTCCTGACCGCGCTGATCGTGATCCCGCTGGGCCTGATCCTGGTGGCCTTCGCCGTTGCCAACCGGCACTTCGTCACGGTCTCGTTCGATCCGTTCATTGCGAACGACCCGTCATTGTCGGTCACGCTGCCGCTGTTCCTGCTCCTGATCCTGGTCGCCGCCCTCGGCGTCTTCGCCGGCGGCTCCGCCGTCTGGCTCGGTCAGCGGCGCTGGCGCCGCGCGGCGCGCCGGCACGAGACGGATTCACGGGTCGCCAGGGCCGAACTGGCCGATTTGCGGGCCCAGGCGGCCGCGGCAAAGCCCGGCTCGCAGCGCCTTCCCGTACCCTCCGGGGTCGGGCTTTACGGGCCCATCGGGCGAGACAAGCAGCGCGCGACGTTGTAGAAGCGGCCCCGACCGAAAACGCTGTTTTCCGGCCGCACGTTGCGGCCTCCATTTGCTTTGAGACCATGTCCCTGCTCGTCAAAATCTGCGGCCTGTCCACGCGCGAGACGCTTCAAACGGCGCTCGAGGCGGGTGCGGATATGGTGGGGTTCGTGTTCTTCCCCCCTTCGCCGCGGCATCTGTCCCTGGAGCTCGGCCGCGACCTCGGCCGCCAGGTGAAGGGGCGCGCGCTCAAGGTCGCCCTCACCGTCGACGCCGACGATGCGACGCTCGACAACATCATGGACGCGCTGTCGCCGGACATTTTCCAGCTGCACGGCAAGGAGAGCGTGGCGCGGCTGCGCGACATCAAGCAGCGGTTCGGCCGCCCGGTGATGAAGGCGGTCCCGGTCGCGACCGCGGCCGATCTCGCCGTGTTGCCCGGCTATGCCGCGATCGCCGACCGCATCCTGTTCGATGCCCGCGCGCCGAAGGATGCGACCCGGCCGGGCGGCCTCGGGGAGCCCTTCGACTGGCACCTGCTCGAAAACCTCGATCTGAAGCTGCCCTACATGGTCTCGGGCGGGCTTCATGCCGACAATCTCGCCGAGGCACTCCGCGTCACCCGCGCCGGCGGTGTCGACGTCTCCTCCGGTGTCGAGAGCGCCCCCGGCGTGAAAGATCCTGAAATGATCAAGGCCTTCATTCGCGCTGCGCGCGCCAGCCAAGAATCCAGCCAAGAGTTGAGTGTTCGATGAACGTCGCCAAACCCAATTCCTATCGCAGCGGTCCCGACGATCGCGGCCATTTCGGCATCTTCGGCGGCCGCTTCGTCGCCGAAACCCTGATGCCGCTGATCCTCGATCTCGAGAAGGCCTACACCGAGGCCAAAGCCGATCCGGCCTTCCAGGCCGAGATGAACGGCTATCTCACGCATTATGTCGGCCGGCCCTCGCCACTCTATTTCGCCGAGCGCCTCACCGAGCATCTCGGCGGCGCCAAGATCTATTTGAAGCGCGAAGAGCTCAACCACACCGGCTCGCACAAGGTGAACAACGTGCTCGGCCAGATCATGCTGGCGCGGCGCATGGGCAAGAAGCGCATCATCGCCGAGACCGGCGCCGGCCAGCACGGTGTCGCCACCGCGACGCTGTGCGCGCGCTTCGGGCTCGAATGCGTGGTCTATATGGGCGCCGTCGACGTCGAGCGGCAGCAGCCCAACGTGATCCGCATGGAGATGCTGGGTGCGACGGTGGTCCCGGTGCAGTCGGGCACGCGCACGCTGAAGGACGCCATGAATGAGGCCCTGCGCGACTGGGTCACCAACGTGCACAACACCTTCTACTGCATCGGCACGGTGGCCGGCCCGCATCCCTATCCGACGCTGGTGCGCGACTTCCAGTCGATCATCGGCAACGAGACCAAGACGCAGATGCAGGAGGTCGAAGGCCGCCTGCCGGATTCGCTGGTCGCCTGCATCGGTGGCGGCTCGAACGCGATGGGCCTGTTTCATCCGTTCCTCGACGATCCCTCCGTCGAAATCTTCGGCGTCGAAGCTGCGGGCCATGGGCTGACGCAGCTGCATGCGGCGTCGATCGCGGGCGGCCGTCCCGGCGTGCTGCACGGCAACCGCACCTATCTCTTGATGGACGCGGACGGCCAGATCCAGGACGCGCATTCGATCTCGGCCGGCCTCGATTATCCCGGCATCGGCCCCGAGCATTCCTGGCTGCACGAGATCGGCCGCGTGAACTATCTCTCCGCGACCGATGACGAAGCGCTCGCCGCGTTCCAGCTGCTGTCGCGCCTCGAAGGTATCATCCCCGCGCTTGAGCCCGCGCACGCCATCGCCAAGGTGATGGAGCTCGCGCCGAAGCGGCCTCGGGATCACCTGATGGTCGTCAACCTCTCCGGCCGCGGCGACAAGGACGTCCCGCAGGTCGGCGACATCCTGAGGGGCAAGAAGTGACCACGCGTATCGACACCCGTTTTGCCGAGCTTGCGAAGCAGGGCCGCTCGGCCTTCGTCACCTTCTTGATGGCCGGCGATCCCGATCCGGCGACCTCGCTCGAGATCATCAAGGCGCTGCCGAAATCAGGCGCCGACGTCATCGAGATCGGCATGCCCTTCACCGATCCGATGGCCGACGGTCCCTCGATCCAGGCCGCCGGGCTGCGTGCGCTCAAGGCCGGCATGACGCTGAAGAAGACGCTGGAGCTGGTGCGCGGCTTCCGCAAGGACGACAATGCGACGCCGATCGTGTTAATGGGCTATTACAATCCGATCTACATTTACGGCGTCGACAAGTTCCTGGTCGATGCCAAGAGCGCGGGCGTCGATGGTCTGATCATCGTCGACCTGCCGCCGGAGGAGGACGACGAGCTCTGCCTGCCCGCGATGAAGGCCGGCCTCAATTTCATTCGTCTGGCGACACCGACGACCGACGACAAGCGGCTGCCGGCCGTGCTCGCCAACACCTCGGGCTTCGTCTACTACGTCTCGATCACCGGCATCACCGGTGCGGCGGCGGCGGACTCCTCGGCCGTGAGCGAAGCGGTGGCCCGCATCAAGCGGCACACCAAGCTGCCGGTGTGCGTCGGCTTCGGTATCCGCACGCCGGAGACGGCGCGTGCCATTGCCTCCCATGCCAATGGTGCGGTCGTCGGCACCGCGCTGGTCGACGCGCTCAAGAACAGCCTCGACGCCGAGGGACGGGCGACCGGCAAAACCGTTAACGCCGTGGCTGAGCTGACGGCGGCCCTGGCCCAGGGCGTCAAGGGCGCGCAACAGGCGGCGGAATAGGCCATAATTCCGCTTTTGGAGCGGGCGACACGGCGGCTTGCCGGGCAACGGCCCGGTCGCCATATATCCCTTCAGGCGATCCGCGAGGCGGGTCGCACATCGGAGCAAACCATGAACTGGCTTACCAACGTGGTCCGGCCGAAGATCCGCAACATGCTGCGGCGGGAGACGCCGGAGAATCTGTGGATCAAGTGCCCGGACTCCGGGCAGCTCGTGTTCTACAAGGACGTCGAGGCCAACCAGTTCGTCATCCCCGGCTCGAACTATCACATGCGCATGGGGGCGGTGGCGCGCTTGAAGTCGATCTTCGACAACGAGACCTGGTTCGACGTCGCGCTGCCTGACGTCACGCCAGATCCGCTCAAGTTCCGCGATGAGAAGAAATACGTCGACCGCATCAAGGACGCGCGCGCCCGAACCAATCTGAACGATGCGATCAAGGTCGGTTACGGCAGACTCGAAGGCTCCGCCGTCGTCGTTGCCGTGCAGGATTTCGACTTCATGGGTGGCTCGCTCGGCATGGCCGCAGGCGAAGCCATCGTCCGCGGGCTCGAACTCGCCGTTGAAAAGAAGTCGCCGTTCATCGTGTTCGCCGCATCCGGCGGCGCACGCATGCAGGAAGGCATCTTGTCGCTGATGCAGATGCCGCGCACGACGGTCGCGGTGCAGATGCTGCGCGAGGCCAAGCAGCCCTATATCGTCGTGCTGACCAACCCGACCACCGGCGGCGTTACCGCCTCCTATGCGATGCTCGGCGACGTTCAGATCGCCGAACCCGGCGCGCTGATCGGCTTTGCCGGCGCCCGCGTGATCGAGCAGACCATCCGCGAGAAGCTGCCTGAAGGTTTCCAGCGCGCCGAGTATCTGAAGGAGCACGGCATGGTCGACATGGTCGTGCATCGCCACGAGCTGCGTCCGACTCTGGCGCGGCTCTGCCGTCTGCTGACCAAGGCGCCGGCGCCGGAGACCGCGTCGAAGCCGATGCAGCCGGTGCTCAGCCCGGCACAGATCGTATCGGCCGCCGAGACGGCGCCGGCTGCGCCGCACGCGTGAACGCGTCCTCTGACAGCGCGAAGACGCCGCTCGGTGAATTGATCGGGCGGCTGTCGGTCCTGCATCAGAAGCGCATCGATCTCGGGCTGGAGCGGATGCACCGCCTGCTCGAACGGCTCGGCCACCCCGAGCTCAAGCTGCCGCCGGTGATCCACATCGCCGGCACCAATGGCAAGGGCTCGACGCTCGCTTATCTGCGCGCGACGCTGGAGGCAGCAGGCCTGCGGGTGCACGCCTACACCTCGCCCTATCTTGTCAGGATCAACGAGTGCTTCCGGCTCGGCCGCCTCAGTGGTGGTCAGCTCGTCGGCGATGACGAGTTGCGTGCCGCACTCGAAGAGGTCGAGCGAGTCAATGCCGGTGAGGCCGCGACATTGTTCGAGCTGAAGACGGCGGCCGCCTTCCATCTGTTTGCGCAGAACCCGGCCGACGTGGTGCTGCTCGAAGTCGGCCTCGGCGGCCGGCTCGATTCGACCAACGTGATCGATGCGCCGGCGGCCTGCGTGATCACGCCCGTCAGCATGGACCACATGGATTTCCTCGGGGGCACCCTGACGTCGATCGCCGGCGAGAAAGCGGCGATCATCAAGCGCGGCGTGCCCGTGATCTCCGCGGAGCAGGCGGGCGAAGCCATGGCGGTGATCGAGGCGCAGGCCAAGCGCATGCGCGCGCCGCTTTTTGCGGCGAACGAGAGCTGGCACGTCAATGTCGAGCACGGTCGCCTCGTCTACTCCGACGATCGCGGCCTGATGGATCTCACGGCGCCGCGGCTGTTCGGCCGCCACCAGTTCGACAATGCCGGCCTTGCGATCGCGACGCTGCGCGCGATTCCGAACTTCAAGATCAATCAGGCGGCGTTCGAGGCCGGCATCGTTGGTGCCGAATGGCCGGCGCGGATGCAGCGCATCACCTCGGGCGAGCTGCTCGCTCTCGGTCCGCAGGGCTCGGAGATCTGGCTCGATGGCGGGCACAATGCCGAAGGCGGCCGTGTCGCGGCGGCGGCGCTCGGAGATCTCGAAGAGCGGGTGTCGCGACCGCTGGTCGTCATCGCCGGCATGATGGCCAACAAGGATGCGCAGGGCTTCCTTGCCAATTTCGCCGGTCTCACCCGTCACATCTTCGCGGTGCCGATCCCCGACACCGAGAACGCGATGCCGGTCGATCGCCTCGCCGACGCCGCCCGCAGCCTCGGCATGCGCGTCGAGACCGTCTCCGGCGTCGAAGCCGCGCTGCGCGCCCTCTCGAAGCTCGCCTACGAGGTGCCTCCGCGCATCCTGATCACTGGCTCGCTGTATCTGGCCGGCCACGTGCTGGCGATCAACGGCACGCCTCCTGCATGATTTCTCTTGTCCCGGACGCGGTGCAGCGTGCAACGCTGCTCCGCAGAGCCGGGACCCAGGCCGCATGGGCCCCGGCTCTGCAGCGCATCCCTGAAGCAGCGCTGCGCTGCGTCCGGGGCACGAAAGAGAGAATGGCCAATGCGCTTCGCCGCGATTGCCGACGTCCACGGAAACTACCTTGCGCTGGAGGCGGTGCTGGCCGACATCCGGGCCCTTGATATCACCGACATCGTCAATCTTGGCGATATGCTGAGCGGCCCGCTCGATGCGCGCCGCACCATCGAGATCCTGATGACGCTCGACGCCGTCCACGTGCTCGGCAATCACGACCGCTATCTGCTCGACCGCCCCCCGGAGAAAATGGGCTCGTGGGATCGCCCCGCCCACGCAGCGCTTAATACCGTGCAACTGGATTGGCTGCGCTTGCAGCCGATGACGCGCGTCTTCCGTGATCAGGTGTTCCTCTGCCACGCGACGCCCGATAACGACGAAGTTTATTGGCTCGACATGGTGCACCCGGAGGGCGCGGTGGCGCTGTCGCCGCTCGACCGAATCGAGCAATTCGCGCTGGGGCTCACGCAATCCCTGATCCTCTGCGCCCACACTCATCTCGCCCGCGCCGTGCGCTTGCATGACGGCCGGCTGATCGTCAATCCCGGCAGCGTCGGCAGTCCTGGGTATCGTGACAAGCATCCCTATCCGCATGTAGTCGAAGCTGGCACGCCGCATGCGCGCTACGCGATCCTCGAGCTGGCTGATGGTGCCTGGCAGGTGACATTCCGCCACGTCGCGTATGATCACGAGGCGATGGCGGCGCTGGCGCGGCGCAATGGGCAGCCCGAACTGGCGCAGGCGATCGCGACCGGATGGCTCAGGTAAATCCTCTCGTGTCCCGGACGCGGTGCAGCGCAAAGCGCTGCTCCGCAGAGCCGGGACCCAGACTCGCGGCTTCTGGGCCCCGGCTCTGCACTAGACCGACTCACTTCAGCAGCTTCATCGGATCGGCCACCTTCTGCTTCAGTTGCTCGAAGCTGCATTGCCGCGGCGCCTTGTCGGGGCGCCAGCGCAGGATCGAGGTGCCGTGGCGGAAGCGTTCGCCGCTGAAATGGTCGTAGCAGATTTCGATCACCAGCTTCGGTCTCAGCGGACACCATTTTGCCGAGCGCTCGGTGGACCAGCGGCTCGGTCCGCCCGGCGCGTTGCCGGTGAAGCCGGGTTCTGCGATCAGCGCCTCTACCCGGTCGGTCAGCGCGGGCTTCTGCTCTGCCTTGATCGCGGATGTGAAGCCGACATGATGCAGCAAGCCACCATCGTCGTAGAGCCCGAGCAGCAGCGAGCCGACCACCTTTCGCCCGGCGATCTTGTTGGTGGCGTAGCGGAAGCCGCCGACCACGCAATCGGCGCTGCGAAATTTCTTGATCTTCTGCATGCCGTCGCGATTTCCGGCCTGATAAGGCAGGTCGACGCGCTTGGCGATGACGCCGTCCGAGCCGCCACCGGATTGCGCCAGCCACTTTTTCGCCGTGGCGAAGCTCGTCGTCGCCGGCGACAGGCGGAAGAGGCCGCCCTTCAGATGGGCCTTCGCAAAAGCCTCCAGCGCCGGCCGCCGTTCGCTCAGCGGCCTTCCGGCAAGCTGCTTCTGTTTTACCGTCGCGAGCAGATCGAAGGTGAGATAGAGCGCCGGCGTGTCCTGCGAGAGCTTTTTCACACGGCTTGCGGCGGGATGAATCCGTTGCAGCAGTGCGTCGAACGAGAAGCTCTTGCCGTGCGGTACGACGATCTCGCCGTCGAGCGTGAAACGGTCGGCTTTCAGCTTCAGCGCCGCGGCGACGACTTCCGGGAAATAGCGCGCGAGGTCCTCGCCCGATTTCGAGCGCAGTTCGACATGACTGCCGTCGCGCGACAGCAGGCAGCGAAAGCCATCCCATTTCGGCTCGTATTGCCATTCCTTGCCGCGTGGAATTTCGTCGACCGACCGCGCCTCCATGGCAACGAGAGAGGTCGATTTTCGCGCGCGCTTTGCAGGAGGGGCAGGCAAGGGTCGGGACTCGTCATACGCTGGACATGTCCCGTCAACGCAAACGGCCGGCATTTCGCCGGCCGTTGTCGAAAATAAACTTGCGCCAGGCGGATCAGACCGCGGAGGTGATCCACTGCTGCAGCTTCGCCTTCGGCGCCGCGCCGACCTGGCGGGAGGCCATCTCGCCGCCCTTGAAGATCATCAGCGTCGGGATCGACATCACGCCATACTTGGACGCGGTCTTGGGGCTCTCGTCGACGTTGAGCTTCACGATCTTGACCTTGTCGCCCATCGCGCCAGCGATCTCGTCGAGGGCGGGCGCGATCATGCGGCAGGGGCCGCACCACTCAGCCCAGAAATCGACGACCACAGGACCGTTCGCCTTGAGCACTTCGGCTTCGAAATCGGTGTCAGAAACCTTGCCAACGGCCATGGGAGTACCTCGTTCGGTTGAAAGAATCGGCGCGGATGGGAATCGCGCCTGGGATCATGCCGTCAACCTATGAACGGCCCCTTGCCGGGTCAAGGACGCTCACACCGAGATGAAGGGATGCCAGCGCCGCGTCCAGCGCGGGGGCTGAAATCTCCATATATTCAAGGGCCTCGGTCCAGAGCAGGACGGCGCGGATGGGCTTTTGGGGATAAAGCCGCGCCAGCACCGCCCGGTACAGCGCAAGCTGCCGGACATAGGCGGCGGGCGCTGCGGCCGCGTTCTTGGGCGCCGCCTGGTTGGTCTTGAAATCGACGATCAAAACCTCATCCGGACGAACGATCAGCCGGTCGATCTGTCCCGACACCAATGCCGGGGCGCGGCCCGGCCGCTCCAGCCTGCCGGCGATGGCGACTTCCGCCCGGCTGCCGGCGGCAAAGACCGGCGCGAAGCGCGGTTCAGTGAGCAGGGCGAGTACCTTGTCGGCCAAAGCGGCGCGGTCGGCCTCCGTCCAGTCCGCGGCATTGCGCGCCATGAAGCCGAGCGCGGCCTCGCGCCGGCGCTCCGCGGCGATATCAGGCAGGGATTGCAGGAGACGGTGAACCAGCGTGCCGCGCTGCAGTGCGAGCGCGCGGGACCGCACCGATTCGCCGGTCCGCACGCTGCGGCCTTCCTCAGCCGACTGGCCGGACGGACGTACCAGGTCGTCGTCAACGGTCTCGCGCGGCGCGGGCGTTCGCAGCCAGGCCGGCAGCGCGACCGTCTGGTCCACGGTCGTCGCCGGGATACCCAGCGCCGCGACATCCTCCGGCCGGGCGAATCGGGTCACCTTGCCAAGCGGCGTCTCGATCGTCTGCTTGTCCAGGCCCGAGCCTTTGAGCCCGGTGTCGACCAGGTCATACCAGCTCAGCTTGCGGACTGTCCTCATATTGCCGGGCATGCAGCCGCCGACGATCAGCCGATCGGCCGCGCGCGTCATCGCGACATAGAGCAGGCGGCGATATTCGTCCTCGGTCTCCTCGAGCATCGCCTTGCGCGCGTCGGCGACGGGCTTGGGGTCGTCGGCCTTGCGGCCGGCCCAGACCACGACCTCGCCGCCATTGCCGCGCGGCACGTGGATCAGCCGAACCCGCTGCGAGTCCGCGGGCGACGACGTGGTGTCGACCATGAATACGACCGAGGCCTCCAGGCCCTTGGCGCCATGCACCGTCATCACCCGCACCTCGTCGCGCGAGATCTCCATGTCGCGCTTCACCTCGGTGTCGGCCGAGCGCAGCCAGGCCATGAAGCCCTGCAACGATGCCGGCGCCTTGCGCTCACAGCTCAGCGCGAGCTCCAGGAATTCGTCGAGCGCGTCGTTGGCCTCATGCCCGAGCCGGCGCAGGATGCGCGCACGGCCGCCGTCGCCCCCTAACAGCCAGGCGTAGAAGGTAAACGGCGTTTCCTCGCGCGCGCGCGTCTCACAGGCTTCCAGACGCCGCAGCACGGCCGCAAACTTCTCGCTTCCCTTCGCATGCTCGCCGAGTGCGCAGCGCAGCGATCCCTTGCGGTCGTGGGCAAGCTGGAACAGATCGTCGTCATCGAGACCGAACAGCGGGCTCTTCAGCGCCACCGCCAGCGCGAGATCGTCCTGCGGCAGCAGCAGGGCATCAGCGAGGTTCATCAGGTCGATGATCGCGATGTGCTCGGTCAGCTTGAGCCTGTCGGCGCCGGCCACCGGAACGCCAGCGTGCTTCAGCGCCTGGATCACGGCATCGAAGGCATTGCCGCGGCGGCGCACCAGGATCAGCATGTCGCCATAGCGCAGCGGTCGGCGCTCGCCTTCGTGCCCGGTCAGCGTGCCACTCTCGACCAGCCGCTTGATTTCGGCCTGGATGCGGCGCGCCAGCTTGACTTCTGGGCTGGTGACAGCGACGCCGTCGAACGGCGCGCGCCAGCCCTCGATCTCCTGGCGGTCGTCGGCGACAGCCAGATCCCACAGCTCGATCACGCTCGGACCGGCATCGGCGAGCGCGTTGTGCAGGGGATGGCCGATCTCGACCGAATGGATGCTCTTGTAGATCTCCTGGTCGCGGAAGACGTGGTCGACCGAGTGCAGGATCGCAGCGCCCGAGCGGAACGAATAGGTGAAGGCGACCGGATCGAACTTCAGCCCCGCCGAGGTGAACTTGCGGTGCAGCTCGCGCCGGCGCGCGTCGAACTCGTGCGGCGCCGCACCCTGGAACGAGAAGATCGACTGCTTCTCATCGCCGACCGCGAAGACCGTGCGGTTCAATCCTTCGCGCGCGCCTTCGCCGGCGGTGAATTCGGAGATGATGTGCGCGACGATGTCCCATTGCCGCGGGCTGGTGTCCTGCGCTTCGTCGATCAGCACATGGTCCACGCCGCGGTCGAGCTTGTAGTGCACCCAGCCTGAAGACACACGGTTCAGCATCGCCAGCGTCTTGTCGATGAGGTCGTCGTAGTCGAGCAGCCCGCGCTCCTGCTTCTCGCGGCGGTAGTTGGCGGCGGCCGCGGTGGCGATATGCAGCAGGGCCGCGGTGCGGTCACGCATGGCGACCGCCCGGCGCTTCTCGATCAATGCACTGACCCGCTGCGCCTCGTTCTCGAACAGGCGCGCGACCGACGGGTTGTGCTCGCCAAACTTCTTGGTCAGCACCGCCTTGCGCGGCAGCTTTTCGTCGGTGAGGAAGACGCAGAGATAGGCATCGACCTGCGCGCTGCCGGAGAACGCCTTGGCCTCGCGGAGCCGACCGGCCTGGTCGTTGTCGGACTTGCTGCCGTCTTCCAGCGCAAAGGCGATGTCGTCCCAGCGCGATCGCGGCAGATAGGGTCCATCGAGAATCTCGGTCTCGACGTCCTCGATGCGATCGCTCGCATCGACGCCCAGCGCCGCCGCCATCTGCGCAGCAGCGGCTTCGGCGTTGCCGGCCTCATCCGTCCAGGCCATGAAGTGATCGCGGCTCAGGCACGCTTCGCGCACGACCTCCTTGAAGGTGACGTCGGCCGCGCTCGCCATCGCGGTCAGCAATGCGCGACCGGTGACGCTCTCCGGATCGCGCGCGGCCTCCAGCAGCACCTTCAGATTGGCGCGCTCCATCATGTCGGTCTGGTCGCGCTCGTCGATCACGGCGAAGCGCGCGGGAACGTTGGCCTCGAACGGAAACTGCTGGAGAAGGCGCGTGCACAGCGCGTGGATAGTCTGCACCTTCAGCCCGCCCGGCGTCTCCAGCGCGCAGGCGAACAGTTTTCTCGCTTCGCGCCGAATTTTCGCGCTGGGATGCGGGATGCCGACAGCGCGGATCGCTGCGTCGAGCCCGGTATCATCCAGCGTCACCCAGTGACCAAGCGTGGTGAACACGCGTTCGGCCATGTTGGCGGCGGCGGCCTTTGTGAAAGTGATGCAGAGGATCTTCTCCGGCGGCACGCCCGACAGCAGCAGGCGTATCACGCGCTGCACCAGCACATGCGTCTTGCCCGAGCCGGCATTGGCCGACACGAAGGCCGACGCGGTTGGGTCGGACGCACGCGCCTGCCGCGCGCGGACCTCGTCGGGGATGGGGCGCGGTGCCTTCACCATTCCTCGATCCCCAAACCGCCGGCCGCGGACCATTCCTTGATCCGGGCGAGATCGTCATAGGTACCGTAGCGATTGGACCACATCGGCAGGTTCAGCGAGGTGTAGGGCTGGTTCTCGTCGTCGAAGGCACGGATCAGCGCTTCCAGTTTGGCCCGCGCTTCGGCGGCCGCTGTGTCCGGCGGCTGCGGCTCGTCGCCGGGTTTGTACTTGAGCTCGAGGATGCGCTCCTCGCCCGGCGGATTGTTGCCGCTCAAGCGCACATAGACGAGCTGGCTCACCGACGCGCCGGCGTCGATATCGGGAAAGCCACCCTCGCGGAGGATCGCGGCCTCCAGTGTGAGCTGCGGCGACAGGCCCATGCGGACCTGCTTGCCGGTCGGCGGCTGTCCGGTCTTGTAGTCGAGGATGGCGTAGCCGCCGCCCTGGCGCCGCTCGATGCGGTCGGCGCGCGCGGAAAGATAGAAGGTGCGCGCATTGTCGAGGCGGATCGATATCTCGCCGCGGGTCTCCGCCGTGATCGATTCGATCGCGTCGCGGCGCGCGGTCTCCCATTCGCCGAACCAGCGCGCGATGCGCTGGAAGCGCGGCCACCACAGCGCCCGCGCCTCGGGTCGCTCCATCAGCGGCGCGAAATATTTCTCGCCGATCGCTCGCAGCACATGGGCGGGATCGTCAGGCAGATTCGCCGCATAGTTCTCGGTGAACTCGCCGATCGCGTCGTGGATCGCCGAGCCGCGGTCGGCGGCCGACAGCGGCATGTCGACGGGATCGAGCGCATCGAGCCGCAAAATGTGTTTGGCGTAGATCGTGTAGGGATCGCGCAGCCAGTCTTCGATCGCGGTCACCGACATCCTGAGCGGCCGCGTCGCGCGCGGCGGCCGCGGCTCGGGCTGCTTGATTGGCCTGACCTCGTCCGGCTGGTCGAGCGCGCCCGCGAACTGCACGTATTTCTCGCCGGCGCGAACGGCCGCCTTCCAATGATCGTCGCCCGCAACCGCCTCCAACCGATGCAGGAAGCGCGAAGCCACCGCCGGCGCGCCGCCGGCCTTGGCGGAATGGGTGAGGATCACCTCGTCGCCACCGAGCAGCTGGGCAAAATCGTGGGCGGAGAGGCCGATGCGGCGCTCCGGCAGATCGAGACCGAGCTCGTGCCGCATCGGCCGGCTCAGCCAGGGGTCGATGCGCGGCGCCGGTGGCCAAACGCCTTCGATCAGCCCGCCGACGATGATGCGGTCGGCCTGCATCAGGCGCGATTCCAGCGGGCCGTAGATCTGCAGCCGCGCGCCCGGCTTGTCGCGCCGCCACACCGCGCGGTCGCTGAACGCGGTCTGGAAGACGTCGGCGTAATCAGGCAGCGTCACCATCAATCCGCTGGTCGTGCCGCCGCGCAGCAGATCGTCGAAGGCGCCGGCGAGCGCGAGGCCTTCTCGCTCCTCGAAAGCGAGCGGAATGCCTTGCTCGTCACGCGAAAGCTCGATCATGATCTCGCGATGCCGGTGCGCGAGCTCGGCGAAGTCATATAGTTTTAGTGGCGCCAGACTCTCGATCGGTGCCAGCGCCTTCTGCAAGGCGTCGATCAGCGTCTGGATGCGCTCGATGTCCTCGGCCTTGAGGCCCGCGCGGGGCTCGGCCTTGTGAAGCGCGGAGGTCTCGCTGCGCCACAGCTTTGTCAGCTCGTCCCGAAAACGGTTGAATTCTCGCAGCAGGCCGCCGGTGCCGGCAGGCGGGCGCGTGCCGCGCAGGACTGCAAGTTCGAGATCTTCGATCGCTGCCTTCCATGCGCCAGGCAGCCGTCCAAGCCGGCACAGCGGATGCTTCAGCATCGCCAGCAGCGTTGGCGGCTCCAGCCCCTTGGTGGCCGCCTCTGCCACAAGCCGCGCGAAAACGCCGGCGGATGTTTCCATCAGCACGTCACCGCCGGAATCGTCGAAGGGGAGATCCCATCGGGTCAGCGCAGCCATCACCCGCCGCGCCAGCGCGCGGTCCGGCGTCACCAGCGCTGCCGATTTGTCGAGATGCCGTGCTTCGCGCATGGCGATGGCAATGGCGAGCGCTTCCATTTCAGGGTTGGGTGCTTCGACGACCGCGAGGTTTTTCATGCCGCCGGAGATCTTCGCCGCGACATCCGGCTGCTTCAGCCGGTCGTGCCAGACTTCCGTCTTGGCCGACGGTCGCATCGATTCCGAGGCGAGCAGATCGCGGCCGCCTTCTGCCGGCGGCTGGAGAATCTCGACGTCACTGCGCTTGATGCCAAAACGATCCAGCAGTGCGTGCATGGCATATTGCGGATGGTTCGACGCCGGATGCTCCGCGAACTTGCCGAGCGAGTCGCGCACGCCGCCGATGCTGCGCCAGGCGTCGTCGTCGAGATCTGTATCGAGGCCCGGCAGCACCACTGCACCATGCGGCAGCGAGGCGACCGCGTGCAGGAATTTGGCGGTGGCCGGCATCGAGCCGGTCGAACCCGCTGCGATCACCGGTCCGTTCGGATGCGCGGTCAGCCGTTTGGCTTCCGCCGCGATCAGGAGATCGCGCCGGGCTGCGGGTTCAATCCGGTTGATCTCGGCGAGATGCCCGGGCCAGGCGATGCGCGCGATCCGCAAAAATTCGAGCGAGTGCTGCCAGTAGCGGTCGAGGTTGTCAGGTACGAGGCCGTCGAGCGCGCTCCAGTCGACGCCGCGCGTCACCATGTCGTCGATCAGGCGTGCGAGGTCGCCGGCGAGCGCCAGCGTCGAAGCAGGCCCGCCGACCACCAGCGGCGACAGCACCGGGCCCTTGGCCCAGGCCGCGACCAGTTGCGCCAGCGTCAGCCGTCGTTCGAGCTCGCCGAGCCGCGGGGGTATGTCGAGGGGCGTTGGGCCGGAGAACTGCTCGCCTTCGTCGGCGAAGGCGAGTTCATCCTCGTCGATGTCGCCGAGCGCGACGATGCGCGGCAGCACCACGGCGTCCGCTTTCATCTCGTCGAGGAAGATCTCGCGGACCACGCGCATCGCGCGCCTTGTCGGCAGATACAGCGTGGCATCCGCCAGCCGCGCCGGTTCCTTGCGCGCCTCGAATCCCTCGACCAGCCGTCCGTCGAGCAGGCTCGCGACGATCGTGCGCAGGAATGGAACTGAGAGGGGAACGCTGAAGACGCGCATGAGCTGCCTGATTCGGAGATCAGGGCAATATAGGGAGGCGCGGTCGAATGGTCATGGGGCGGGGGGAAGTCGTCCCCGCTGTTCGCGAGACCTGACAGGTCTTGTAGGGTGGGCAAAGCGAAGCGTGCCCACGCATTTTGCCATCGAGAGAGATGGTGGGCACGGCGCTAGGGCGCCTTTGCCCACCCTTGTATTAGCGCGCCGGATTAGAATGGCCTGGTTCCGTGAGGAATGGCCCAGCCCGGGTGGCCGCCCGAGCTGGGCCGCCGATCGATCGGATCGATGCCCACCGAAGCCTTGAGGGCTGCGTTTTGTAGCAAGATCGCGGTCGGCACTTCATCGGGACCCGCATGGTTGAACGAACTTCAGGTTCGCATCACAAGGGAGGGTCGAGGAAGATGGCCAAACGTAACACGATCTGTGCTGGAATCGATACCAGCAAAGATAAGCTCGACGTGGCGCTCGATGGCAGTTCGGAGGAGCTGCAGGTCAAGAACACGGCGGAAGGCCACCAGGAGCTGGTGGAGTGGCTGAAGCGCCACAAGGTCAAGCGGGTTGGGATCGAGGCAAGCGGTGGTTACGAGCAGGCGGCGGTCGCCGAACTGCGACGCCAGCGGTTTGTCGTCATCGTGTTTCAGCCGATCCAGGTCCGCGCCTATGCCACGTTCCATTTGCAACGGGCCAAGAACGACAAAATGGATGCCGCATTGATTGCGGCCTGCACCGCCGCGGTCAAGAAGATCCATCCCGCTCCAGACCCCCGGCTGCAGCCTTTTGCCGTGCATCTGACGATGATCGACCAGATCAAGGAGGACATCGCAAAGCTCAAGAATCGGCTGGAGAGCTGCCCTGACGAACGTATCCAGAAGTTCTGGAAGGAGCAGATCGCTTTGTTGGCCAAGCACAGACGAGCCGAGTTCAAGGCCCTGGTGGCAGCGATCCGCAAGCATCGCGATCTCGCCGCAAGGCTCGATCTGATCTACAGCGTTGGCGGCAGCGGCTTGCCGACCGCGGTTGCCATCTTGATCAGGATGCCCGAGATCGGTCAGATCACCCGCGAGCAAGCCGCAGCCCTCACCGGGCTTGCGCCGTACGATGACGACAGCGGCAAGCATGTCGGCGCCCGCAGGATTGACGGCGGACGCCAGCGCTTGCGTCAGGCGCTCTACACCGCAGCTCTTCCGGCATCCTTCCGCTGGAATCCGCAGCTCATGGCCCTGTACAGCCGGCTGATCGCCGCCGGCAAGGGCCACAAGCGCGCGCTGGTCGCCTGTGCCAGGAAGCTGATCGTCATCATCAACGCCGTCGTCGCCCGCGGAACACCGTGGGTCGCCGAACCGCCCAGAACCGCGAGTGTGTCCGTCACCTGATCTCGTTTCTTTGTTCGATCAGGCGACCGTTTCTTCGTCCCGACCTGCCGTCAAGACGACGCCGCGCGCCGCGGCCGTCAAGGATGGCCGTCGCGCTCGTCTCACCTCACGTCGACTGCCGCCAGGCCACGCCTTGACGGCCGCAAGCACGGCGTCATGCTCGCGGAAATCGGGCGTGCTTTAATGGTTGCTACGGCACCGCGTTCGGGGCCGGTCCCTACGCCACACTCTCCAGGAACGCCTCTTCCGCGGCGTGCACGGCGTCGGGCGTGCCGACATGCATCCAGACGCCGTCGAGGCGGAGGCCGAACAGCCGCTCCTGCTCGCCCGCGCGGTCGAACATTTTCGTCAGCGAGAACTCGCCCTGCGGCGCGCCTTCGAAGATCGACGGCGACAGGATCGCCGCGCCGGCATAGACGAACGGAACGACCTCCTTTTCCTTGCGCTTGCGCAGGGCGCCGTCGGGCAGCATGCCGTAATCGCCGCGACCGCTATAGCCGATGCTGGTCGCAGTCGGCGCCATCAGCAGCAGGATATCCATGCGCGCGGGGTCGAAATTCTCGGCGAGCCGCGTCAAATTGGAGCGCACGCCGTCGATCCAGAGCGTGTCGGAATTGACGTGGAAGAACGGTGCGTGGCCGAGCAACGGCAGCGCCTTGACCACGCCGCCGCCGGTGCCGAGCACCTGGTCGCGCTCGTCAGAAATTGTCACGCGCGGAAGCTGGCGCGATGCGACGTGATCGATGATCTGGTCCGGCAGGTAATGCACGTTGACCACGGCCTCGGTCACGCCCGCCTGGCCGAGCTTGTCGAGCACGTGGTCGAGCAGTGGCTGGCCGGCCACCGGCACCATCGGCTTCGGCATCTTGTCCGTCAGGGGACGCATGCGCAGGCCAAACCCTGCGGCGAGCACCATGGCTTTGGTCGGTTTGACGGACATCCTTCGCTTTCTCAGACCTTTCGCGTTCGCAGCAATCCTAACACGAGGTTCGATCAGCCGCACCGCATCTCAACCGCCTTAACCACCCGCCGTGACGGTTGTACGACGGGTGTTGCCATCATGCCCCGACGGCTGTGGAACGCGCCTTTTTCTTCTTGTCGCCGAGCTTGAGGAAATTGACCCCGATCTGGTCGCCATTGACCCAGGCCAGCTCGCAACGCCGGTACGCAAGTCCGGTGGACGACAGCAGCAGAAAGAACTCCTTCAGATGGAGGCCCTCCACCGAGCCGTCGATGGTCAGCTTGGCGCCGGTCTCGGAGACGTCCTCCATGGTGCAGTCGCGCCGCCAGGTGCCGTCGATCCCCATCATCTGGGCCGAGATCCCGCGCTCGAAGACAACCCGGCTGTTGCCGCGCTGGTCCGTCTTTACCGCCATCTGCCCGCTCCAGCCCGTAATGATCCGGCTGCCTCGCCGCCAGAATACCGGCGTCTTGGCTAACAGCTGGTAAATCGGCCTCCGAATCAGGCCGGACTTTGGGGCGGAGGGACGTTGGCGAGATACCAGTCGCGCAAAGAGCTCAGCGCGGGATGTGCCAGCGAGCGCTGGAGATAGGTCCAGATCCGCGGCTGGTGACGCAAATAATGCGGCTTGCCATCGCGGCGGTTGAGGCGGGCGAAGGTGCCGAGCAGCCGCGTATTCCGCTGTGCCGACATGATGGCGTAGAGCTCGGCGAACCCGGCCGGATCGAAGCCGGCATCGCCAGCGCGCCGCGCCTTGATGTAGCGCGACAGCAGCGTCAGCTCGAGACTTTCGGGCACGTCGATGCGGGCGTCCTGCAGCAGCGACACCACGTCGTAGGATTGCGGACCGAGCACGGTGTCCTGGAAATCGATCACGCCGACGCGCGCGATGCCGGCGCGATCCGGAAGCCAGATCAGATTGGGCGAGTGATAGTCGCGGATGATCCACGTCCTCGGCGCGGCCAGCGGCTTCCTCAGCAGCTCGTGCCACATCGCGAAGAATTCGGCCCGCTTGTCGTCGCTCAGCGGCGCGTTCCGATCAGGCAGATACCATTCCGGCATCAGGCCGATCTCGATCAGCAGCGCCTCGGCATCGAAGACAGGTATAGCGTAGGTCTGATCCGCCAGCGGCAATGTTTCCGGCAGCGTCTTGCCGTGGAGCACGGCCAGCACATCGGCCGCGGCCTCGTAGCGCTCGGCAATCGGGCGTGGCGGATCGCCTTCGATCACGCCTTCGCTGCCGAAATCCTCGGTGATCAGGAAGCCATGGTCGAGGTCGGAATGGTGGATCGCGGGCGCCGAGATGCCCTGCGCGCGCAGGCCTTCGTCGATCGCGACGAACGGCTTGACGTTCTCGGCGAGATGCACTGCGGCGCTGTACGATTTTCCGTTGTACGTCGCAGCACCATCAGGGCGCTGCGGAAAGTTCATGAGGATGACGATCTCGTCGTCGCGCAGCAGCCGCGCATAGGAGCGCGTCGAGGCATCGCCGGCCATGCGCTTGCGAGTCGCATCCATGTAGCCGGAGGCATCGAGGAATTCGCGCAGCGCCTGCAGCCGCGCGACAGCGGCGGCCGCCTTGCCGTAACCGGTGATGTCGGCGGCGCGCGCATTCGAGCCCAGCGCCGGCCGATGCGTCAGCGCGATGTCGATGCGATCCTGTGGCATCGCCGACGGCGCGCGCTCCGGCCATTCGATCAGGACGAGTGTGGCATCGGGCAGCGGCGACAGCCCGATCTCCTCGAGCTCGCTCTCGTCCTCGACGCGGTAGAGATCGGCGTGCATCACCGGAAAGGGCGGCAGCTCATAGCCCTGCACCAGGGTGAAGGTCGGGCTCGGCACTTCCAGCGCCTCGTCGCCGGCGAGGTAGCGGATGAGCGCGCGGGCGGCCGCGGTCTTTCCTGCGCCGAGATCGCCGGTGAGGGTGATGACATCGCCGGGACCGACCAGCAGCGCGAGGTCGGCCATCAGTTGCGCGGTGGCCGTCTCGTTGTGAAGCGCGACGGAGAATGTGGTGGGCGCGCTCATTCGGCGGCGTCGCGATGCGCCGCCTGGTCGGTCGGGAAGTCACAGATCACGACCGTGCCGCGGCCGACGATCGAGTCCACCCGCACCTTGCCGCCATGCAGCTCGACGAAGGAGCGCACCAGCGACAGGCCGAGCCCGGCGCCGCGGTGACGCGAGCCCTGCGAGCGGCTTTCGAACCAGTTGAACACCTTGTCCTTCATGTCGGCAGGTATTCCAGGCCCGGAATCTGTCACAGTGAAGACCACGCTGCGTTCGGTGCGCCGCGCGCTGATGCCGACGGTGGAATCCTGTGGAGAAAATCCGACGGCGTTGGCGAGGAGGTTATAGAGCACCTGCACCACGCGCTTCTCGTCGCCGACGAAGCTGCCGACATCGGGCGCGATCTCGACTTTTAGGCGGATGCGGTCGGTCGCGAGCCGGTCCTGGATGCCTTCGGCCGCGAGCTCGATGGTCTTGCTGACGTCGACCGGCCCGAGTTCCAGCTTCATGGCGCCCGCGTCGATGGTGGCCAGATCGAGGATGTTGTTGGTCAGCGCCAGCAGCGCATTGGTCGATTTGGTGACGTAGTCGAGATATTCGGCCTGTTTCGGCGTCAGCGGCCCGGTCGAGGGATCGCTGAGGAAATGCGCGAAGCCGATGATGGTGGTGAGCGGCGAGCGCAGCTCGTAGGAGACGTGGTGGACGAAATCCACCTTCATCTGGTCGGCGGCCTCCAGAGCCTCGTTGCGCTCGCGCAGCGCGCGCTCGACGTTCTCGGTGTCGGTGATGTCCTGGAACGTCAGCATGGTTGCGCCGTCATGCAGCGGGCGGATCATGCCGTCGAGCACGCTGCCGTCCTTGCGCTCCAGCTTCAGCGGCACGTCGGCGCGGCTCTCGATCGAGGTGACGGCCTCGCGGATCTGGCGCCAGACCGTGGGGTCGTCGAACAGCTGATGGCACCAACCTTCCACCGTCTGGATGTGCGGCTCGTCGCGCATGGCATCGCTCGACAGTTTCCACATCCGGACGAAGGCCGGGTTGAACAGCTGCGCCTTGCCGTTGCTGCCGAACACCGCGACGCCCTCGGCGAGGCTGTCCAGCGTCTCGCGCTGGACACGGATCATGCCGTCGAAGCGGCGGGCGAGCTCGAGGCTCTCGGTGACGTCGTCGAACAGATAGGTGACGCCGCCTTCCGGGTTCGGCGTGGTGACGACCGAGAGCGCGCGGCCGTCGGGCAGGTACCAGGTGTCCTTGGTGGTCTCGACCGCGCGATAGGCCTCGTGCAGCTTGGATTTCCAGGCACGGAAGTCCGGCTGTTCCGGCAGTTTTCGCGCGGCACGGAGCTGATCCAGCACGCTGGAATCATCGGGATTGGCGTCGAGGAAGGTGCGGTCGAGGTCCCACAGCCGGCGGTAGGAATCGTTGTAGAAGGCGAGCCGGCGCTGGCCATCGAACACGGCAACGCCGGAGGAGAGCTGGTCGAGCGTGCGGCGATGCGCCTCCGCCATCCGCACCAGCGCCGAGCTGAGCGCGTCCGCCTCGCTGGCATCGATGGCGACGCCGACGCTGCCGCTGCCGACATTGACCGCGCGCACATCGTAGATGCGGCGCTCGCCGCTGATCACAATCGGCAGCCGGGCGTTGAAATTGGCGGTGTCCTTCAGTCCCCGTTCCATCGCGGTGCGGTCGGCGCTGTCGAGCAGCTCGAGCTTGCGCTCCTGCGCGTCGGTGACGTTGTTCGCCTCGGTGGCACGAACATAGGCGGGGTTGGCGTAGGTCAGCGCGCCGTTCTCGCCCTTGGCCCAGATCGGCCAAGGTGCGTTGGCGGCAAAGCCGCGCAGCATCTCGGTCTCGTCGGAGAGCGCGTTGTAGCGCAGATTGGTCTCGGCCAGATCGCGGCGGAGACCCGAGAGTTCGCGAATCCGGACAATGGCCTGGCCGCCGATGGCGCGGCCGATGGCCTCGAGCGTGTGGCCATGCGCGGTCGTCAGCGTCAGCTGGAACCCGTCGCCGCGGTCACGCAGCGCATCGACGGCGTGATCCATCTGGAGCGCGGGCTCGGGCGGCAGCCAGGTTCCGAATGCGAGCACCCGTTGCGGCGAGGAGTCGCGCGGCAGCACCATGGAGATGTCGCCGGAGATCTGCGCGCGATTGTCGCCGGCCGGCCAGGAGATCAGGATCTGCGGCTCGGCGAACAGCAGCGCGCCGAAGCGGTCGGCCTGGAGCTGGAGTTCCCCGATTCGTGCGCGCAGCCGCGCCTCGTTCTTCGCGGTGCGCACGCGCGTGCGCATCAAGAGGATCGCAGCCACCACCGAGAAGCCGAGCAAGGCCAGCGCGGTGGCGAGCACCGCGAGTTCCTGCCGGTTGAAATCCAGCATGATGGAGAGGGTGTCGATGAGGTCGGCCGCCTCGGCCGGCGCAGCCGGCAGCAGCGCTGCAAGAGCGCCTCCCAACAAGCCGTTGCGCACGAGCGATGTGCACGACAGTAGCGTCCGACGCATCGACACGATCACGCCTGACATAGTTGCCCCAAGACCGCACGAATTTACGCGCGGCGACCCCCGTCGCGCGCGAATCAAACGACAATACCCTCACCGCGACTCCGCCGGTAAGAGTCCAGATCGTGAACGCAAAGGCGGCCCCAAAAAAATGCCGGGGGAGGGGTTCCCGCCCACGTAGTTCTTCGGGATGATTCGGCTGAAATTGCCGTGCGTTAGCGGGGCTGAATATTTGGGCGACATGGCCGCCGCGGAGCAGGTGCGCTCCCTCCCCTGCTCTGCGCGTCGACCTCTCCCGCAAGCGGGAGAGGTAAGAAACTAGCGGCCGGTCGAGCCGAAGCCGCCGGCGCCGCGATCCGTGGCCGACAATGTGGCCACCGGAACCAGCGCGGCCTGCTCCACGGGCGCAATCACCATCTGGGCGATGCGCTCGCCGCGCTTGATCACGAACGGTGCCGCGCCGTGGTTGATCAGGATCACTTTGATCTCGCCGCGATAGTCCGCGTCGATCGTGCCCGGCGCGTTCAGCACAGTGACGCCGTGCTTGGCGGCAAGCCCCGAGCGCGGCCGCACCTGCGCCTCGTGCCCGGCCGGCAATGCGATCGCAAGGCCGGTCGGCACCAGCGCATATTGGCCCGGTGCGAGCGTCATCGGCTCGCCGTCCGGCACCGCGGCCATCAGGTCGAGGCCGGCCGCCTCGGTGGTTTGATAGGCCGGCATTGGCAGGCCTTCCGCATGGGCCAGGCGTTGCAGTTCGACAGTGACCTTCGTGCTCAAGATGCCGGCTCCAGGGATTTGTCGGTCACGCTTCGTGCGACATGCGCGACCAGTTCGATGGCGACCTGTTCCTTGGTCATCACCGGCCAGGAATCAACTGCAATCTCGCCGTCCTTCTCACCATTCTTGCGACTGATCAGATGCACGGTGTTGCGGTCGCCGCCCATCACGCCCGTGGCGGGCGAGACGTCGTTGGCGACGATCCAGTCGCAGCCCTTGCGGGCAAGTTTTGACTTGGCGTTGTCGATGAGGTGCTCGGTCTCGGCGGCAAAGCCGATCACGAGCGGCGGACGCTTGTCGGTCAGCTTCGAGATCGTGGCGAGGATATCGGGGTTCTCGATGAGCTGAAGCGGCGGCATGCCGGCCGCGGTCTTCTTCAGCTTCTGCTCGCCTTCGTTGGCGACGCGCCAGTCGGCGACGGCGGCGGCAAAGATCGCGATGTCGGCGGGGAGCGCGGCCTGCACCTGCTCCAGCATCTGCCGCGCCGATTCCACATGCTTCACCGTCACGCCCTGGGGATCGCTGAGGTCGACCGGACCGCTCACCAAAATGACCTCGGCACCGGCGGCCTGTGCGGCGGCGGCGATGGCAAACCCCTGCTTGCCGGAAGAGCGGTTGGCGATGTAGCGCACCGGATCGATCGGCTCGTGGGTGGGACCTGCGGTGATCAACACGCGCTTGCCGGCGAGCGGGCGCGGCACCGGCGGCCGCAGCAGACGCTCGGCGGCGGCGGCGATCTCGACCGCCTCCGACATGCGGCCAATTCCGGCCTCGCCCGCTTCGGCCATCTCGCCGGAATTGGGTCCGATCAGCACCACGCCGTCGCGCTGCAGCTGCGCGACGTTGCGACGCGTCGCCGCATTGTTCCACATCAGTGGGTTCATTGCCGGTGCCAGCAGCACCTTGCGGTTGGTCGCGAGCAGGATCGCGCTGGCGAGATCGTCGGCGTGGCCGTTGGCCATCTTCGCCATCAAGTCGGCGGTCGCGGGCGCCACCACGATCAGGTCGCAGTCGCGCGCAAGCCTGATATGGCCGGCGTCGAACTCGCTCTGGGGGTCGAACAGGTCGGTATAGACGCGCTCATGGGAGAGGGCGCTGACCGCTAGCGGCGTGACGAATTGCTGCGCCGCTTTGGTCAGGACACAGCGGACCTCGACGCGGCGCTCCTTCAGCCTTCGGATCAGGTCGAGCGATTTATAGGCTGCGATCCCGCCGCCGATGATCAGGGTGACGCTGGCCTCAGGGACGGCGCCGGTGCGCTGAGGGGTGGGGGCGACGGAGGCTGCCGGCGGCGCCGAAAACGGCGTCAGCGGCTCCTCGCGGCCCTCGATCAGCTCCCGCAGGATGACCCGGACCTCTTCCTCGACCGATCTGCGGTTCTTGGCCGAGCGCAGCCGCAAATAGGTTTTGACGCCGTCGTCGAGCTTGCGGATGGTCAGGCTTGCCATGACGCCCCTCCAGCACGGAATGATAGCGATGCTATCACTCGTGTGATTGCAATGCAATCAAGCTTTTGGCAATCACAGATTCCGGACGGCGATCAGGATCCCGATGAAGGTCGCGGCGATGATCCAGAGCGCGACGGTGCGCCAGCGGTTCTTGCGGCCCTCGCTGCGACCCATCGCGGCGATGCTCTCCGGCGACAGCCTGATGCCCTCCCGCGTCATGGTCTCGAGCTGCTCCAGCACCTTCACCGACCGCTCGGCGATCTCCGGCAGGCGCATCAGCACGCGCGCGATGTCTCCGGTCCCGGCGAGCGCGCCTTGCACCCGGCCGATGGGTCCGAGATTGCGCTCGATCCATTCGCGTACCACGGGGTCGGCGATCTTCCAGATGTCGAGCTTGGGATCGAAGCCGCGCGCCACGCCCTCGACCACCACCATGGTCTTCTGCAGCAGGATCAGCTCGGGCCGCGTCGTCATGTCGAACAGGCCGGTGACCTCGAGCAGCAGCGTCAAGAGCCGCGCCATCGAGATCTCTTCCGCCGTGCGGTTGTGGATCGGCTCGCCGATGGCGCGGATGGCTTGCGCAAAGTTCTCGACCGAGTGATGCGCGGGCACGTAGCCCGCCTCGAAATGCACCTCGGCGACGCGGCGATAATCGCGGGTGATGAAGCCGAGCAGGATTTCCGCGAGAAAACGCCGCTCCTTCATGCCGAGCCGGCCCATGATGCCGAAATCGACTGCGACGAGTCGTCCCGCGTCATCCAGGAACAGATTGCCCGGATGCATGTCGGCGTGGAAGAAGCCGTCGCGCAGCGCGTGCCGCAGGAAGCTCTGGATCACCTTGCGGCCGAGATCGGGCAGGTCGACCTGCGATTCTGCCAGACGCTTGTGATCGTTCAGCGCGATGCCGTCGATCCACTCCATCGTCAGCACGTTGTGCGTGGTGCGGTCCCAGTCCACGGACGGCACGCGGAAATCAGGATCGCCCTGCGTGTTCTCCGCCATCTCTGACAGCGCCGCAGCTTCCAGCCGCAGATCCATCTCCATGGCGACCGAGCGCGACATGGTGTTGATGACCTCGATGAGCCGCAGCCGCCGCGCTTCGGCCGAGTAGGTCTCGGCTTTGTTTGCGACGAAGAAGAAATCGGAGAGGTCGCGGCGGAAGCGTGAGGCCACGTTGGGCCTGAGCACCTTGACCGCGACCGACTTGCGGATGCCGGCGTGCAAGACCTCGCCGCGATGCACCTGCGCGATCGAGGCCGCCGCGACGGGAGGGCCGAAGCTCACAAACACGTCCTTCAGCGGCCGCTCCAGCGAGGTCGCGATCGCGGCTTCGGCTTCGTCCTGCGGAAACGGCGGCAGGCGGTCCTGGAGACTTTCGAGGTCGCGCGCCATGATGACGCCGACGACGTCGGGTCGTGTGGCCAGGAATTGTCCGAGCTTGAGATAGGCGGGGCCCATCCGCGTCAGCGCGCGCGATATCCGCGGGCCGTGCTTGACGCCACGCCGTTCGACGAGGCGCGCCAGCTTCAGAGCGAGCTGTCCCGGCGGCGGCACCAGGCTCGGATCGACCGAGCCGAACACGCCCTCGCGCGCAAACACGAACGCGGCGCGGATCAGGCGCGCAATGTGGGTGAAGGCAGAGATCACAAACGCCAGCCCGAATGCAGTGCGACGATGCCGCCGGACAGGGTCTGCCAGCTGACGCGGGCGAAGCCGGCGTCGCGGATCATGTCGGCGAAGGCGTTGGGTTTTGGAAACTTGCGGATGGACTCGACGAGATATTGGTACGACTCGGCGTCGCCCGTGATCATGCGGCCGAGCGGCGGGATCACCTTGAACGAGAACAGGTCGTAGATCCGGTCGAGCCCGGGCATCTCGACGGTGGAGAATTCCAGGCACAGAAAGCGGCTGCCGGGCTTCAGCACGCGATAGGCCTCGCGCAGCGCCAGATCGATCCGGGGCACGTTGCGAATGCCGAAAGCGATCGTATATGCGTCGAAGCTGCGGTCGGCGAAGGCGAGCGCTTCGGCATTGCCTTCGACGAAATCGACCCGGGTTTCGAGATGGCGCTTCGCGGCGCGCTCGCGGCCCACCGCCAGCATGTCGGTGTTGATGTCGCAGACGGTGGCATGGAAGCCGGGGCCCGCGGCCTTGGCGGCGCGGAACGAGATGTCACCGGTGCCGCCGGCCACGTCAAGCAAGGCGAACGACCGGTCGCTCCTGGGCGGGTCGAGCGCGGTGATCATGATGTCCTTCCAGACCCGGTGCAGGCCACCGGACATCAAATCGTTCATCAAATCATAGCGCGATGCCACGCTGTGAAACACATCGTTCACCAGCGTCTGCTTGTCCCCGAGGGGGACGTCCTTGAAGCCAAAATGCGTGGTTTCGCCCGGCCGATCCATTACTCTACTCCACTGGGCGAACCATAGCGCGCCCGCCGCAATGGCGCTATCACACCGCCCTCATAAGGTGAATGCCTGACCATGCCTGAATTGCCCGAAGTCGAGACCGTCCGCCGCGGCCTTCAGCCCGTGATGGAGGGTGCGAAAATCCTGGTGGCGGAGGCCCGCCGGCCGGACCTGCGCTTTCCGTTCCAGCCAGATTTCGTGGCCCGGCTTCAGGGGCAGGTCGTCACGGGGCTCGGCCGCCGTGCAAAATATCTCTTGGCCGATCTCGCCTCCGGCGATGTGCTCCTGATGCATCTGGGCATGTCGGGCTCGTTCCGCGTCATCAAGCCGGACAACGAGGCAGCTCCCGGCGAGTTTCACTATCCTAGGGGTAAGGACTCCACGCACGACCACGTGCTGTTTCGGATGTCTTCCGGCGCCGACATCGTCTTCAACGACCCGCGCCGTTTCGGTTACATGAAAGTGATCGCGCGTAACGCACTCGACGAGGAGCCGCTGCTGCGCGGCCTCGGCCCCGAGCCGCTCGGCAACGAATTCGACGCCGCGATGCTGGCGCGGTCCTGCGAAGGCAAGGCCACCAGCCTGAAGGCCGCGCTGCTCGACCAGCGCGTGGTGGCGGGGCTCGGCAACATCTATGTCTGCGAAGCCCTGCATCGCTCGCATCTGTCGCCGCGCCGGATCGCGGCGACGCTCGCGACCAAGGGTCGCAAGGGCGTTGGCGGCGGCGAGCCGACCGATCATGCGAAGCGATTGGTAAGTGCGATCCACACCGTGCTGAACGACGCCATCAAGGCCGGCGGCTCGTCCTTGCGCGACCATCGCCAGACCTCGGGCGAGCTCGGCTATTTCCAGCACTCGTTCAAGGTCTACGACCGCGAAGGCGAGAAATGCACGACGCCGGGGTGCGGTGGCACGGTCAAGCGGTTTACGCAGAATGGCCGGTCCACCTTCTGGTGTCAGAAATGTCAGAAGTAGAAATCCATGCCGACGCCGCAGCTTGAAACCGAACGGCTGATCCTGCGTCCGCTGGCGCTGTCAGACGTGCCGGCGATCCAGCGCCATTTCGACAATTGGAATATCATCCGGCATCTCTCGATGGTCGTGCCGTGGCCGTATCCCGCCGACGGAGCGGAGACGTTTGTCAGGATGCAGTTCGACAAGATCTCAGCCGGCGACGACATCCATCTCTGGGTTCTGGTGCTCAAGGAGGGGGACGGCGAGGCGATTGGAAACATTCATCTGCGGCCCCGTACAGAAGGCCCGAAAGGCAATCGCGGCTTCTGGCTGGCGGAGCCTTACTGGCGGCGCGGACTGATGACGGAAGCCATCGCCGCGGTGAACGATTTTGCCTTCCTCACGCTCGGCCTCGATCATTTCTACGTCTGCAACGCCGCGACCAACGAAGCCTCGCGTCGGGTCAAGCAGAAGACCGGCGCGGAATTCGTCGGCTTCATCGAGCTCGCCCATCACGACGGGCAATCGAAGTCCGAGAAATGGATCGTGCGGCGGGAGGCCTGGTTGGGCAACAGATCTGCGATTGAAGGCTAATGCATGCCCAACGTCATGGTCGGGCTTGTCCCGGCCATCTACGTTCTTCTTCCCTGTTGCCAAGACGTGGATGCCCGGGACACCTGCGCGAAGCCGCGCTTCGCGCTTTTGCCCGGGGCGCGACGGATGGATGGGGGTCAAAAAACGCGAAGCGAAGCAATCCGGCCGGGCTGGTGGCCGGATTGCTTCGTCGCTGGGGCCCTTCGGGATGGTGAAGGGCCGGCTGCCGTCTGAGCGATCGCCCCGCTCAGGACGCCAGTGTCGTGGTCTCGTCCGCCGAAAGCTCGGCAGCGACATGCAGCATGCCGCCCGCAGCCGATATCACCTGGTCGATCTGGACATTGGTCGTGGCACTTAGCTCGAGCCGGGTTTCGATCCAGCGCCAGAGGCCGCGGATCTCGTCCGCCGACTTGCCGTTCGGCGCGAATTCGCTCACCGCACGGCCGTTCGCGAGCGAGTCCTGGTGATCGTTGCGCATCACGATCAGCGGGCGCGCGAGCACGTCAGAAAGATCGAGCGCCGCTTCCTCGGCGAGGGTGTTGGCGGCGTTGTCGATGCGCTGGCCGCGGATCGGCGTCTGGTTCAACACGAAGCTGTAGGGCCGCTTCCAGGCGCGTGCGACGCTGAGCGTCGAGACGGTCGCCTCGATGTCGGCGACGCTCGGGCGGGCCGGGATCAGGCAGAGATCGGAATGGCGGATTGCAGCGGTGGTCGCGGCGCTGAGGCCGGCGGCGGTGTCGACGATCGCAAGCTGCAGGCCGCTGTCAGCCAGCATCTTCAGGCGCGGCTCGATGTCGGCTGCGTGATAGATCGGCTCGACGACGAGATCATCGGCGGTGCGGCGGCGCTGCCAGTTCGACAGGGTGCCCTGCGGGTCGGTCTCGATCAGGCGGACGGTGAAGCCGGCCTGCTTGGCCGCGAGCGCGAGGCCGATGGCGAGCGTGCTCTTGCCGCTGCCACCCTTTTGGGTGGCCAGTACGATCGTGTGCATTTGAAGATCAATCCTTTGGAATGCTTGGGTCAGGAATACGCCACGCGAACGTGCATCGATCTTGATGCTGAGCCTTCTAGCTCAGGACGTGCCGGCCCGATCCAAAGGGGGATCGCGGAGGTCCGAATCAGCAGCAACGATGATGGCGGAAGAGGGATGACCAGCTAATCCGTACCATTACTGGACCAGTAGTCGTACGTGTGATGATGCTCGCGGCTCGGTTGAGCTCGTGCCCCGGACAAAGCGCAGCACGCTAGTGATGCGCTGCTGAGCCGGGGCCCAGAAAGCCACTTGCACGGAATTTGAGGAAGCATGGGTCCCGGCTCAGCGGCGCGGCACTACGCGCCGCACCGCGTCCGGGACACGAGAGTTGGCGTTAGACCTACTTCCGGACGCAGATCACGCGCACGACGGCAGCTTTTGCATCCGTCGAGGTGCCGTTCGCTGTGACCTCGTTCGCCTTCAGGAAATCGCGCACCGTTTCCGCGGACACCATCACCGCCTGTGACGCCGGCACCGATGTCGCGGGCCCCGCGACCATCGCCGGCTTCAACAGCGCAATGCCGGCGAACTTGCCGTCGCCATCGATCGCCGGACCCCCGGATACCCCGACCGCCGGCGGTGGGGACAGCACGGAATCGCTGCTCGGGACCGGCGCCAGCGCAGCCTTGATGCTCGACACGCCGGCCGCGCCACCCTGGCTCTGCGGATCGGCGATGCCGACGACATCCACGTTCGTCCTTGCCGCGCCGCCAGCGAGGCTGAACGGCTTCAGGCCGCGCGCGCCGTAGATATGCAGGAGTGCGAGACCGCGCTCCTTGTCCTCGGCGAGGCGATCGGCGCTGCCATAGCCGGCGATCGTGATGGCAAGACAGTTGTCGGTGACGAGCCGGTCGGTGACGATCGCGCCGTCGTCGCTGACGACGAGGCCGGTGCCGTACTCGACGGTCTTGCGGGGCGGCGGCCCGGCCTGCGGGCCTGGCGGAAATGCATTGAACGCGCTCGACATCGCGATCACGACCGGCTCGACCGTGTTCTCGGTCGCCTGGTCGTAGAGGATTGTCATGGTGCGGACCTCGTCCCCTCTAAAGGTGCCGCGGACGTAAAATTTCTTCAGGCCCTGCAAGCCCGACAGCACGAAGAAATCCGGCTTCACCACGGTGTAATCGACCTTGCGCCCGGACGGCTCCTTCTCAAGCTCCGCGAGTTTTGCCGTGGTCGGGTTCGCCTCCTTGCGGCGGCTGAGCAGCACCTGCACGGTTCCAGTCGGCGAGGTCCATTTCGAGCCGTTGGCGTCGCTCGCCTGCTGCGGCACCAGTTTCGAGGGGATGCCGAGCCGGGCGCCGCTGGTCGGCTCCGTCACGATCTTCCAGCCGACGCCGTCCTGCTTCTTTCGCGCCGTCTCGGCCAGCGCGGCGCGCTCCAGCGGATTGAGCACGCCGGTCGGCTTGCCGCCCTTGGCCTTCTGGTATTCCTTGATGGCGGTGACCAGCCGCGCGCTGGCGTCGCCGGTGATGGCGCCGTTGTATTGGCCGACCCAGGCGAGGTCGGATTGCAGCGACAGCCGCTCCGCCTGCGCCATCGCATCCGCCGTCGCCGACGGCGTCTGCATTGCGGGTGGCCGGATCGGCACGGTCTGGACCGGCTTCGGCTTGGTACCGGGGATCTGCGGCGTCGTCATCTGGGCGTTCGCGCCTGTGGCAGACGCAAACATCAGTGTTGCCGCAAGCATCGATCTCATGACAAATCCAGCCAGCCCATTGAACGCAATGTCATTCAAGCACATCTCGTTGGTCGCGAACAATGTAGCGGTGGTTCAGGCCCAAGGTCGAGCCGCGTACTCAGGTCCTCATCCTGAGGAGCGGCCTCAAGGCCGCGTCTCGAAGGATGGCCGCGGCGAGATCGGGGCCTGCATGGTTCGAGACGGCGCTTTGCGCCTCCTCACCATGAGGAGTGAAAGCGACGGCTTGGTAGGAGAGGCGTACGACGATGCTGAGCCCGGATGAACTCGAACGCTATGCCCGCCATATCGTGCTGCGCGACGTCGGCGGCCCGGGCCAGGCGGCGCTGAAGCGGGCCTCCGCGCTGGTGGTCGGTGCCGGCGGGCTCGGCGCGCCGGCGCTGATGTATCTGGCCGCCGCCGGTATCGGCACGCTCGGCGTGGTCGATGACGACGTGGTGTCGCTGTCCAACCTGCAGCGCCAGGTGATCCACACCACGCCCGATATCGGCCGGCACAAGGTCGAGAGCGCGGCCGAGCGGATTGCGGCGCTCAATCCGCATGTTCGTTTCGTCGGCCACGCCACCTGGCTGAATGCCGACAATGCGCTCAGCCTGATCGGCGACTACGACCTCGTGCTCGACGGCTCCGATAATTTCTCGACGCGCTATCTGGTCTCGGACGCCTGCTTCTTCGCGAAGCGGACGCTGATCACGGCGGCGCTCGGCACCTTCGACGGCTCGCTCACCACCATCCGCGCGCACGAGACCAACGAGCAGGGCGAATTCAATCCGACCTATCGCTGCCTGTTTCCGGAGGCGCCGCCGCCGGGTACCGTTCCGGCCTGCGCGGAAGCCGGCGTCATGGGTGCGCTGGCGGGCGTGCTGGGATCGATGATGGCGATGGAGGCGATCCGCGAGATCGTCGGTTTCGGCGACGGCCTGGTCGGCCGCCTCCTGATGATCGATGCGCGCGCGATGCGCTTCGAGACGCTGCGCTACGAGCGCGATCCGGCCAACCCGCTCAATGGCGACGGGCCGGCGTTCGACGATTTGAGCATCCACCGCGAGTAGAGGTGGCAGTGAAACCTCAGAGCATGCTCGGCAGCACGCGATCCGGCGGCTTGTGGGCGTCGAGGAAGGTGCGGATGTTGATGATCACCTTCTCGCCCATCTCGACGCGGCCTTCGATCGTGGCCGAGCCCATATGCGGCAACAGCGTCACCTTGCCGGCCTTGGCAAGCCGCACCAGCTTCGGGTTGACCGCGGGCTCGTGCTCATAGACGTCGAGCCCGGCGCCGCCGATCTCGCCGCCTTCGATCAGCTTGATCAGCGTGTCCTCGTCGGTCACCTCGCCGCGCGCGGTGTTGACGATGTAGGCGTCCTTGCGGATCAGCTTCAGCCGCCGCGCCGAGAGCAAATGATAGGTCGCCGGCGTGTGCGGACAGTTCACCGAGATGATGTCCATCCGCGCCAGCATCTGGTCAAGGCTTTCCCAATAGGTCGCCCCTAACTCCTCGGCGATCTTCGGCGCGACGGGACGGCGGTTGTGATAGTGGATCTGCAGGCCGAAGGCGCGGGCGCGGCGCGCCACCGCCTGGCCGATGCGGCCCATGCCGATGATGCCGAGCCGCTTGCCGCCGATGCGGTGGCCGAGCATCCAGGTCGGCGACCAGCCCGGCCAGGGTTTTCCTTCGGTCAGGATCGAGGCGCCTTCGATCATCCGCCTGGGCACGGCGAGGATCAGCGCCATGGTCATGTCGGCGGTGTCCTCGGTCAGGACCTTCGGCGTGTTGGTGACGGTGATGCCGCGAGCATGCGCGGCCTCGACGTCGATATTATCGACGCCGTTGCCGAAATTGGCGATCAGCCGCAGCTTGCAGTCGGGCTGGTTGATGATGTCGGCGCTGATATGGTCGGTGACGGTCGGAACCAGCACGTCGGCGGTGCGTGCGGCTTCCGCGATCTGGTCGGCGGACATCGGCGTGTCCTCGAGATTGATCCGCGCGTCGAACAATTCGCGCATCCGCGTCTCGATCGAATCCGGCAGCTTGCGCGTCACCACGACGAGGGGCTTTTTCTTCACCGACATGTCCTGCTCTCATGAGGCGTCGCAAGCCGCCTCTGTCGCCAAAGGCCGGTCGTTGAGGTCTCATTAACCCGGTTGTTCGACACTGCCCTTGCCGTGTCCGTCCCCGGCGTTTCCTTCAAGCTCTCCCGATATTTCCGGCCGGAAAAATCGGGACAAACTGGTTGTTCAAGTGCCCGTCCTCTCTAGCAGAAGGCCGGGCCAAGACAAGAACCACGGGTCAAGGCTTGGGAACACCCGCGTGGGGCGGGTCAGGGGGGTGCGCGGCAGGTTTTGGAATTTGGGGTGAGGACCCGGCTCGGGCCGGGTCGTCGACAGGAGACGGGTTGATGGCGTTGGGGCGTTTTTGTTCGGTGATGGCGCTCGTTTGCACCTGGTTGAGCGCTTCGGTCGGCCCCTCGCATTCGGCCAAGGATACGACGCCCCAGACCGCCAGCGGCCTGCCGGTGCCGCGCTATGTCAGCCTCAAATCGGATCATGTGAACGTCCGCGCCGGCCCGACCAAGGACAATGACGTGGCCTGGGTCTACACCCGTTCGGGCCTGCCGGTGGAAATCACCGCCGAGTTCGAGAATTGGCGCCGGGTGCGCGATTCCGAAGGCGCCGAGGGCTGGGTCTATCACTCGTTGCTGTCGGGCCGCCGCACCGCGGTCGTCACCATGAAGCACAAGGACGACCTCGCCCCGATCTACGATCGCGCCGACCTCGACAGCGCGGTTGCAGCAAGACTCCAGGCCGGCGTCGTCACGCAGGTAAAGAAGTGCGCTGCAAACTGGTGCCGCGTCACCGGCAACGGTTTTGACGGCTGGATCCAGCAGGAGCGCCTCTGGGGCGTGTATTCGGACGAGCAGGTGAATTGACGCTGCCGTCGTCCCGGCGAACGCCGGGACCCATAACCACAGGGTTAAATTGTTTTGGAAGGCGTCAGCCAGCGTGCCTCATTGAGGGATCACGCGGTATGGGTCCCGGCGTTCGCCGGGACGACAATAGAGTTGTGAGGTTCAGCGCTTCTTGCGCAGGCGCACGACCATGTCGATGCGCGCGATCTCGTAACCCTCCGGCACCTCCGGCATCTTGGACAGCGCCAGATGCGGATCCTCGATGTCGACCAGCTCATGGCTGTTCTCGAGGTAGTAGTGATGGTGGGTGGTGACGTTGGTGTCGAAATAGGTCTTGGTGCCGTCGACGCTGACTTGGCGGAGCAGGCCGGCATCGGTGAGCTGGTTCAGCGTGTTGTAGACAGTCGCCAGCGACACCGGAACCTTGGCCAGTGTGGCTTCCTCATAGAGCATTTCAGCCGTGAGGTGGCGAGCACCTTTGCCGAACAACAGCCAGCCCAATGCCATGCGCTGACGCGTCGGACGGAGCCCGGCGGACTGGAGCATTTCATTGACGTCGTGCCAGGGGCAGCCGGTCAGAGCCGGCTGGCGGCCGGACAAGAGGGCCGCGGCATGGACGTCGTCGTCATGATGGGGCGCAGTATTCTCGCTCATTTCCAGATTTCGGGCACGCGTGAACAATATCTCTCAGCAATATAAGAACAGAAAGATGCAGATGCAAGTTTCTCGCAACTAGAGGGGTTCTAATCAGGCTTGGAACCGGAGCGGGATCGCGTCATTTTAACTTCATGGATGCGCTTTGCTACCCGAAATAGCCTGTGTTAGAGAGCGCGCGGTTCCGCTTAGCCGATTTTGGCGCAGCCGGGCATCGAAGCCCGGTCCGCAGTCCATCCGGGGCATGCGGGCGCAGCGCCTGACAGTGGCAATTGGCGTTGCTCTCCGACCGAGACGGGGCCCATTTTCGCCAAAAAGCGCCGCTCAATCGGAATTCAAACAGAGGCTCGTGCATGCTGAACAGGCGCAACGGTTACGAATATGAAGATCTGCTGGCCTGTGGCCGCGGCGAGATGTTCGGCCCGGGCAATGCCCAGCTGCCGTTGCCGCCGATGCTGATGTTCGACCGCATCACTGACATCAACGACAATGGCGGCGAGTTCGGCAAGGGGCTGGTGCGCGCCGAACTCGACGTGAAGCCCGACCTCTGGTTCTTCGGCTGCCACTTCAAGAACGATCCGGTGATGCCCGGCTGCCTCGGCCTCGACGCGCTGTGGCAAATGGTCGGCTTTTACCTGGGCTGGACCGGGGGCGAAGGTCGTGGTCGCGCGCTTGGCCTGAACGAGCTGAAGTTCAGCGGCCAGGTGCTGCCCGAGGCGCGCAAGGTTGTGTACAACGTCGATATCAAACGCGTGATGCGTTCAAAGCTGGTGCTCGGTATCGCCGACGGGTGGCTTTCGGTCGATGACCAGATTATTTATCGCGCCAAGGACTTGAAGGTCGGCCTGTTCAAGCAGGGCACGAGCCTGGGCTGAGCGCATCACCAAGACAACAACGATTGAGGCGAGGCTGTCATGAGGCGGGTTGTGGTCACCGGGATGGGCATCGTCTCGTCGATCGGAAACAACACCCAGGAAGTGCTTGCGAGCCTTCACGAGGCGAAGTCGGGCATTTCGCGGGCTGAGAAATATGCCGAGCTCGGCTTCCGTTCGCAGGTACAGGGCGCGCCGACGCTCGATCCTGCGACGGTGGTCGACCGCCGCGCGATGCGTTTCCTCGGCCAGGGCGCGGCGTGGAATCACGTCGCGATGGAGCAGGCGATCCAGGACTCCGGTCTGTCGCCTGACGAAGTCTCCAACATTCGCACCGGCATCATCATGGGCTCCGGCGGCCCGTCCGCCCGTACCATCGTCGAATCCGCCGACATCACCCGCACCAAGGGACCGAAGCGCGTCGGACCTTTCGCAGTGCCGAAGGCGATGTCGTCCACGGCCTCCGCGACGCTTGCGACCTGGTTCAAGATCAAGGGCGTGAACTATTCGATCTCCTCGGCCTGCGCGACGTCGAACCATTGCGTCGGCAACGCCTATGAGACGATCCAGATCGGCAAGCAGGACGTCATCTTCGCCGGCGGCTGCGAGGAACTGGACTGGTCGCTCTCCGTGCTGTTCGACGCGATGGGCGCGATGTCCTCGAAATACAACGACACGCCGGCCACGGCCTCGCGTCCCTACGACGTCAACCGCGACGGCTTCGTCATCGCCGGCGGCGCCGGCGTGCTGGTGCTGGAAGAGCTCGAACATGCCAAGGCGCGCGGCGCCCGCATCTACGGCGAGATCGTCGGCTACGGCGCGACCTCGGACGGCTACGATATGGTCGCACCTTCAGGCGAAGGCGCCGAGCGCTGCATGCGCATGGCGATGTCGACGGTGAAGACCAAGGTCGACTACATCAATCCGCACGCGACCTCGACCCCCGCCGGCGATCCGCCGGAGATCGACGCGCTCCGCCGCGTGTTCGGAAGTGGAGAGAAGTGCCCGCCGATCTCGGCGACCAAGGCGCTGACCGGCCACTCGCTGGGCGCCACCGGCGTGCAGGAGGCGATCTACTCGCTGCTGATGATGAATAACGGCTTCATCTGCGAGAGCGCGCATATCCAGGAGCTCGACCCTGTCTTCGCCGACATGCCGATCGTGCGCAAGCGCATCGACAACGTCAAGATCGGCACCGTGCTGTCGAACTCCTTCGGCTTCGGCGGCACCAACGCCACGCTGGTGTTCAGCCGGTTGGATGCGTGACGTCGTTGTTGGCGTACTGTTGATTTTCTCGTCATGGCCGGGCTTGTCCCGGCCATCCACGTATTGGGACTAGGTTTGGAAGGGCGTGGAAGCCCGAGCATGACCTAAGCGGAAGGTAATCGCGAGATGGAAGGTCTGATGAAAGGTAAGCGCGGTTTGATCATGGGCATCGCCAATGATCATTCGATCGCCTGGGGCATGGCGAAGACGCTGCATGCCCACGGCGCCGAGCTTGCCTTCACCTTCCAGGGCGAGGCCCTCGGCAAGCGCGTCAAGCCGCTGGCGGAGCAGCTCGGCGTCGATCTGGTGCTGCCGTGCGACGTCGAGGACATCGCCAGCGTCGATGCGACCTTCGATGTGCTCCGTGAAAAATGGGGCAAGCTCGATTTCGTCATCCACGCCATCGGCTTTGCCGACAAGAACGAGCTGAAGGGCCGCTACGCCGACACCAGCCGCGAGAACTTTTCACGCACCATGGTGATCTCGTGCTTCTCGTTCACGGAAGTGGCGAAGCGCGCCGCCGAACTGATGACGGAGGGCGGCAGCATGATCACGCTGACCTTCGGCGCCTCCGAGCGCGCGATGCCGAACTACAACGTGATGGGCGTGGCCAAGGCGGCGCTGGAAGCCTCCGTGCGCTATCTCGCCTCCGATTTCGGACCGCGCGGCATCCGCGTCAACGCGATCTCGGCGGGCCCCATCCGGACGCTCGCCGGCTCCGGCATCGGCGAGGCGCGCGCGATGTTCGCCTTCATGCAGAAGCATTCGCCGCTTCGCCGCGGCGTCACGCTCGACGAGCTCGGCGGCTCGGCGCTGTATCTGCTGTCGGATCTCTCCGGCGGCGTGACCGGCGAGATCCACTATGTCGATTCCGGCTACAACATCGTCCTGATGCCGAGGCCTGACGATTTGAAGACGCCCGACTGAGGCGTCCGCGAGTAGCCTGATATGACGACGCCGTAGGGTGGGCAAAGGAGCGCAAGCGACGTGCCCACCATCTCTGCGTGATCGCAATAGATACATGACGTGGGCACGCTTCGCTTTGCCCACCCTACGAGAGTTCGTCTAACCCGCGGCGATCTTCTCCGCGCGCTGGAAAGCGGGACGTGCCATGCAGCGTGCGAGATAGGCATCGAACGCGGGGCGCGACGGCACCATCTTGAACAGGCGCACCGCGAAATTCAGACCCGAGCCGATCGTGACGTCGGCGGCCGAAAATTCTTCGCCGAGAATCCACGGCCCCTCGGCGAGCGCAGCGTCCAGAACGTCGAACACCTGCGTCGCGCTGCCCCAGGCCGCGGTCGAGGTCGGGATCTCGATCTTGGTGAAGATCTGGATGATGGCAGGTTCGATGCAGCCCGGGGAGAAGAACAGCCATTGCAGATAGCGGGCGCGGCGCGGGTCGGTCACGGCGGGTGCGAGCTTCGTCTCGGGGTAGCGGTCGGCGATGTAGGCGCAAATGGCCGCGGCCTCGCCAAGGGCTGCATCGCCGTCGCTGAGCGCCGGCACTTTCCCCATCGGATTGACCCTGAGGAAATCCGGCGCCTTTTGCGCGCCGGTCGAGATGTCGGTCAGCACGCGCTCATAGGGCAGGCCGCTCTCTTCCATCAGCCAGAGCGTCGTGAACGAGCGCGAGCGGGGCGACCAATAGAGCTTGATCATGGCGGGAACCTTTCATCGGCGAAAGGCTACTGCGTGCAATTCATGCCGCGTTTGCCGCGTATCCGCAACGCACTACGCCTGGGTCGATGCCAACCAGCGTAAACGACATGTGGGTCAACGTTGTTCAGTGTCGCTTTGGCGTGCTGCTGGTCGACGTCCAAGCAAAAGCGGCAACGTCTTGTCGAGGCTTTCCGCCAGCATGGCGCGCACGCCGTCGCGCAGTGCGGGGTTGTCGGCGGCATCTTCAGGGCGCGTTGGAAACGATTCTGCGGGCAACTCGCGATAAGGGCCGCCGACGAGCTTGCCCAAAAACCTCTGCACCGCCAGCGAATGATCCAGGTTGATCAGCGCAGAGCTCTGTCTGACGATGGCAAAGGCGCGCCCGTCAAAGATACGGATAAACGCCAGGGCGTGGAGAAAGATGCGACGCCCGAGCACCACATCCTGGTTGAGGATGCCGAAGCCGCGGACCGTATACCTTGATGACCCGATCGGACTGATTGCATTGAGGATCTGGATGTAGTGCCGGCAATTCGTTCCTTTCACGGCCTCGCGCATGTATCCGGCCAGCTCCGCGTTGGGATCGCGGACCAACCTATCTTTCAACGTGTCCTTTGACTCATCGTGGGGAGGAAATTTCGCCGGATTGTATGTGATTCTCACAACGGACGCGCCGGCAGGGATCGCGGCGCGAGTCCGCGCGAAGATCAGATCGCTCAATCCCCAGCCTGGGATCGGGACCACCGTCTTCTTGTTCTGAAATATGGTCAGGCCGGTCGTCTGCACGGTGAACTCATCGCCGGTGGTGACGACGACACCGAAGTCGCACGAGCCGCCGGCCACGGGAGCGGGCTTGCCCGTCGCTTCACGCCGCGTGGTCAGCTTGCCATTGGCTTGTTTGACGGTTGGTTGTGCCGTCTCCCATTGGGCTTGTGCCGGCGCCTGAGTTGAAAAACACCACAGGATGAGCGTAATGACGAGCAGCCGGGCGATCATGCTGAATGCGACTGTGTTCGCAGGCGCAGCCAAACTTGATCCTTTGGCGCGTCGTGTCGACAAAGGCGCTTACTCTTCCTTTAGATAGCCGGGGAGGTTCCGGTCGAGCCTTTCTACGACGAGCGCACGCGTTCTCTCGCGCAACGCCGCGTTGGTCGAAGCTGTCTCGGGCGGATCTGGGAACAGTGAATTGTCGAGCTTCGTGATCGGGTCTTCAAACAGACGCATGCTTGTGGCGAGGTTCGCGCCGATATCCGTAAGGGGGCGCTTGATCTGTTCGTAGCTGCGGCCGTCAATCAGCGTGATCGCAACATTGGCGAAAAGGTGTGAGTGCCGAATCAAGCTGCCGAGCCCCTGGTTGTAGGTGCCGATCCCGTTCAGCGTCATGTTTGAGTTCGGCAGCTTCGTCTTGAAAGTGGTTGCGACGAGATAGCGATCGCAATTCGCATTCGCGGTGAACCCCTTCACGATCACCGGCAGAGTCTCTTTGGGGTCCGGGATGAAGATCGCCTTCGCATGATAGAAGGGATCGAAGGCGCCCTTGGGATAAGCGATCCTGCGTATCGAGGAATCGTTGTTCGTTGCCGCCCGCACGCGCGCGAAAACGAGATCATCGAGGCCCCAGTCGATCGGGACCTCCTTTGCTTCCGCCTCGAAGATTGTCACGCCGAACTTCTGTACGGAGTAATGCTCGCCGATTACCGAGATTACGCCGAGACGGCACGGACCGCTGTTCATCTGCTCGGCTGGTTTGACTGCCGCAGCTTTCGGCTTCGTCGCCGCTTTCTTGACGGTCGGCTTTGAGGGAGGCGTGGGTGGCGCGGTGGTTGCAGGAGGAGTTTGAGCTGCTGCCAGAGCTAGAGAAGACAGCAAAACGATCGCGGAGGCAGCAAATCGAATCATGGATTCCAGGGCATCAGCAGCGGGAGAATATCGATCACGCCACCCTAGATTAGGACGGTGACAACCGCAAGCTGCACCCGGAGGTCGTGGTCTATCCGGTTGGTCGCTGCCGCTTCCACCGGTAATATTTCATCATGAACCCGTTCGCTGGCTCGATCTCTTCCTTCTCGAACACAAAACCTTCGCGCTCGTACCAGCACCAGGCTTTTTCGTTCTCGCGCACGCAGCGCAGGTGCATCTCGTCGGGCATTTGCGTGCGCGTGAAGGCGAGCAGCTTTCGCCCGAGCGATTGACCCTGATAGTCGGGCGCGACGAACAGCATGTCGAGATAGAGTTTTGGCACATGCAGCGCCAGCATGGCGGCGATGGTGCCGCGATCATCGGCGACGAACAGGCTCCAGCCGTTCTCGATCTCGCGTCGGATGCGCGCGCGGAGATTGGCGAGCAGAAAGTCGCTGGCCTCGCCGAGGCCGGTCGAGACCCAGCTCTCCATCCAGACGCGGCCGACCTCGTCGTATTCGTCGGCGCGGGCGAGGCGGATGATCGGATGCGACATCGGAGCCTCAGGCCCGCTGGCTGCGCACAGGCGGGCGTGCGCGCACCTTGCCGGCCGACAAGCACACCACCTCGGAGATTTGCAGCAGCTGCCGCGCCAGCGGGCTGGTCTTGCGCCAGACCATGCCAATGGTGCGGGAGGGCTGCGGATCGCGGAAGCGCGCGAGCGAGACCGACGCCGATCGCGTCTCCACCGGCACCGCCATCTCCGGGATCAACGTAACCCCGATGCCGGCGCTGACCATCTGGACCAGCGTCGACAGCGAATTGGCATCCAGCATCTCGCGCGGCGGCGCCGACTGCATGTTGCAAAACGACAGCGCCTGATCGCGGAAGCAGTGTCCCTCTTCGAGCAGCAACAGCCGCATCTCGCGCATCATCTCGCGCGACGGCGCCGGGGTCCCTTCATCCGCGCTCGGCCGGACCAGCAGGAATTTCTCCTCGAACAGGGCGACCTCGGTGAGCGAAGGCTCGGACACCGGCAGGGCCACGATGGCGGTGTCGAGCCGCCCTTCCACCAGCTCCTGGATCAATCGCGGCGTCATGGTCTCGCGCACACGGATGTCGAGCTCCGGATGCATGCGCGTGAGATTCTTGGTGATGGTGGGCAGCAGATACGGCGCGATCGTCGGGATCATGCCGATGCGCAGGCGACCGGCGAAGCGATCCTGCGAGGCGCGGGCGAAATCGCCGAGCTCATCGACCGAGCGCAAAATGTCGCGAACGCGTTGCGCGAGCTCCTCGCCGAACCGGGTCAGCGCCACCTGCCGGGCGCTGCGCTCCAGCAGCAGGCCGCCGAGCGCCTCCTCCAACTCCTTGATCTGCATCGACAAGGCCGGTTGCGAGATGGAGCAGGACTCAGCCGCGCGGCCGAAATGGCCGTGACGCGCCAGGGCGTCGAAATACCGGAGCTGGCGCAGCGTCAGGTTTATCATCAGAAAATCCTATCGCAGCGATCATTAAAGTCAACTTTACCTGATAGGACGCGACGCTTAGAGTGGTTCTACCTGGTCAAGGGCGCGAGTTCGACGCCACCAGAGGAGGTATTCATGGACGACACTTCGAAGTGCCCGTTTTCGGGTGGAAAACGCGTGCCAGCGAACCGCGATTGGTGGCCAACTCAGCTCAGCATCGAGATGCTGCACAAGAATTCCGGCCTGTCCGATCCGATGGGCGACGAATTCGACTATGCCAAGGAATTCAAGACGCTCGACCTTAACGCGGTCGTCAAGGACCTGACCGCGCTGATGACGGACTCGCAGGAGTGGTGGCCCGCCGACTTCGGTCACTATGGCGGTCTCATGATCCGTATGGCCTGGCACAGCGCGGGCACCTACCGCATCACCGATGGCCGTGGCGGCGCCGGAGCCGGCCAGCAGCGTTTCGCACCACTCAACAGCTGGCCCGACAACGCCAACCTCGACAAGGCGCGCCGGCTGCTGTGGCCGATCAAGCAGAAATACGGCCGCAAGCTCTCCTGGGCCGACCTGATGGTTCTCGCCGGCAACGTCGCGCTGGAATCGATGGGCTTCAAGACCTTCGGCTTCGCCGGCGGCCGCGCCGACGTCTGGGAGCCGGAAGAGCTCTACTGGGGTCCCGAAGGCACGTGGCTGGGTGATGAGCGCTACAGCGGCGAACGCCAGCTCGCCGAGCCGCTCGGCGCGGTGCAGATGGGCCTCATCTACGTCAATCCGGAAGGCCCGAACGGCAAGCCGGACCCGGTTGCCGCGGCCAAGGACATCCGCGAGACCTTCGCCCGCATGGCGATGAACGACGAAGAGACCGTCGCGCTGATCGCCGGCGGCCACTCCTTCGGCAAGACACACGGCGCCGGCGATCCGTCGCTGGTCGGTCCGGAGCCGGAAGCGGGCGCGCTCGAGGATCAAGGCCTCGGCTGGAAGAGCAAGCACGCTTCGGGCCTCGCCGGTGATTCCATCACCAGCGGTCTCGAAGTGACCTGGACGGCGACGCCGACCAAGTGGAGCAACAACTTCTTCGAGAACCTGTTCAACTACGAATGGGAGCTTACGAAGAGCCCGGGCGGTGCGAACCAGTGGACCGCCAAGGGCGCCGACGCGATCATTCCCGATGCCTTCGACAAGTCGAAGAAGCATCGGCCGACCATGCTGACCACCGACCTCTCGCTGCGTTTCGACCCGGCCTACGAGAAGATCTCGCGTCGCTTCCTGGAGAACCCGGCTCAGTTCGCGGACGCCTTTGCCCGCGCCTGGTTCAAGCTCACCCATCGCGACATGGGTCCGATTCAGCGTTATCTCGGCCCGCTGGTGCCGAAGGAGACGCTGATCTGGCAGGATCCGATTCCGGCCGTGAATCACGAGCTGGCCAGCGAGCAGGACATCGCGGCGCTGAAGAGCAAGATCCTGGCCTCGGGTCTGTCGGTCTCCGAGCTGGTCTCGACCGCCTGGGCGTCCGCCTCGACGTTCCGCGGCTCCGACAAGCGCGGCGGCGCCAACGGCGCGCGCATCCGTCTTGCCCCGCAGAAGGATTGGGAGGTGAACCAGCCGGCTCAGCTCTCCAAGGTTCTGGGCAAGCTCGAAGCGATCCAGAAGGACTTCAACGCGTCTTCAGGCGCGAAGAAGGTCTCGCTCGCGGACCTCATCGTGCTCGGCGGTTCTGCCGCGGTCGAGAAGGCCGCCAAGGATGCCGGCGTCGACGTCAAGGTCGGCTTCACGCCGGGCCGGATGGACGCCTCGCAGGAGCAGACCGATGCGGAGTCCTTCGCTCCGCTGGAGCCGCGGGCCGATGGCTTCCGCAACTTCATCGGCAAGCGGCATCAGTTCATGCAGCAGGAAGAGGCGCTCGTCGACCGCGCGCAGCTTCTGCGGCTAACCGGGCCCGAGATGACGGCGCTCCTCGGCGGCCTGCGCGTGCTCGGTGCCAACGCGGGCAATTCGAAGAACGGCGTCTTCACCTCCAAGGTGGGAACGCTGACCAACGACTTCTTCGTCAACCTGCTCGACATGAGCACGCAATGGACGCCGGCGGCCGACGGCACCTACGAGGGGCGCGACCGCAAGACCAACGCCGTCAAGTGGACCGGCACGCGCGTCGATCTGATCTTCGGCGCGCACTCGCAGCTCCGCGCCTACGCCGAGGTCTATGCCACCTCGGACGCCAAGGAGAAGTTCGTGAAGGACTTCGCCAAGGCCTGGACCAAGGTGATGAACCTCGACCGGTACGACATCGCGGCGTAAGTCGCTGCACCTCTCCTGCTTGCGGGAGAGGTGCAAGTCACCCCGGGGCGGACACAAACAAAAAGGGCGGCCTTTCGGCCGCCCTTCGTGTTTCTGATGTTGCCGAGCGCTTACTCGCCGGCGGCTTCGCGCGGGGCCTTCTCGCCCTCGCCGCCCTTGCCTTCGAGGTCTTCGCCGGTGGTCTGATCGACCACCTTCATCGACAGGCGGGTCTTGCCGCGGTCGTCGAAGCCGAGCAGCTTGACCTTGACCTTGTCGCCTTCCTTGACGACGTCGGAGGTCTTCTGCACGCGCGCCGAGGCGAGCTGGCTGATGTGGACGAGACCGTCCTTGGAGCCGAAGAAGTTCACGAAGGCGCCGAACTCCATCACCTTGACGACGGTGCCGTCATAGATCTGGCCGACTTCCGGATCGGAGGCGATCGACTTGATCCACTTGATCGCGGCCTTCATGGCCTCGCCGTCGCTGGAGGCGACCTTCACGGTGCCGTCGTCTTCGATATTGACCTTGGCGCCGGTCTTCTCGACGATCTCGCGGATCACCTTGCCGCCGGTGCCGATCACTTCGCGGATCTTGTCGGTGGCGATCTTGAAGGTCTCGATGCGCGGCGCGTATTCGCCGAGCTCGGCACGGGCGTTGGTGAGCGCCTTGGCCATCTCGCCGAGGATGTGGATACGACCATCCTTGGCCTGGGCCAGTGCCACCTTCATGATCTCTTCGGTGATGCCCTCGATCTTGATGTCCATCTGGAGCGAGGTGATGCCCTGCTCGGTACCGGCGACCTTGAAGTCCATGTCGCCGAGATGGTCTTCGTCACCGAGGATGTCCGAGAGAACCGCAAAGCGCTTGTCTTCGAGGATCAGGCCCATGGCGATGCCCGCGGTCGGCCGCTTCAACGGCACGCCGGCATCCATCAGCGCCAGCGAAGCGCCGCAGACCGAAGCCATCGAGGACGAGCCGTTCGACTCGGTGATCTCCGACACCACGCGCGTGGTGTAGGGGAATTCGTGATGCGGCGGCAAGACCGGGTGGATCGCGCGCCAGGCCAGCTTGCCGTGGCCGATCTCGCGACGCTTGGTGCCGCCGAGGCGGCCGGTCTCACCGACCGAGTAGGGAGGGAAGTTGTAGTGCAGCAGGAACGTCTCTTTGTACGTTCCCGACAGCGCGTCGATGTACTGCTCGTCCTCGCCGGTGCCGAGCGTGGTCACGACCATCGCCTGGGTCTCGCCGCGGGTGAACAGCGCCGAGCCGTGGGCGCGGGGCAGCACGCCGACTTCGGCGACGATGTTGCGGACGGTCTTGCTGTCGCGGCCGTCGATGCGCTTGCCGGTGTCGAGGATGTTCCAGCGAACGATCTTGGCTTCGAGCTCCTTGAACACGCCGGCGATGCGCAGCTTGTCGTATTTCGGCTCCTGCCCTTCCGGGAAGTAGTGGGCGATCACCTTTTCCTTGACCTTGCCGACTGCGGCGTAGCGATCTTGCTTGACCGGAATGGCGTAGGCGGCGCGCAGCTCCTGCTCGACGATGCCGAGCATTTCCTTCTCGAGCGCCGAATTGTCGATCACGGTGACTTCGCGCGGCTCCTTCGCAGCCTTCTCGGCGAGCTCGATGATCGCGTTGATCACTGGCTGGAAGTGGCGGTGACCGAACATCACTGCGCCAAGCATGATGTCTTCGTTCAGCTCCTTGGCTTCCGATTCGACCATCAGCACGGCGTCGGCGGTGCCGGCGACGACGAGGTCGAGCTGTGTGTCGACCATCTCGTCGAGCGTCGGGTTGAGGATGAACTCGTCATTGGCGAAGCCGACGCGTGCCGCGCCGATCGGGCCCTTGAAGGGCGCGCCGGACAGCGTCAGCGCAGCGGACGAAGCCACCAGCGCGACGATATCAGGATCGTTTTCCATGTCGTGCGAGAGCACGGTGACGATCACCTGGGTTTCGTTGCGCCAGCCGTCGACGAACAGCGGACGGATCGGACGGTCGATCAGGCGGGAGACCAGCGTCTCCTTCTCGGTCGGACGTCCTTCGCGCTTGAAATAGCCGCCGGGAATGCGGCCCGCAGCGTAGGTCTTCTCCTGGTAGTCGACGGTCAGCGGCAGGAAGTCGACGCCTTCGCGCGGCGCCTTCGCCGCGACGACGGTGGCGAGCACCACGGTCTCGCCATAGGTGGCGACGACGGCGCCATCGGCCTGACGGGCGATCTTGCCGGTTTCCAGCTTGAGAGTGCGTCCACCCCAGTCGATCTCGACCGAATGCTTATTGAACATAGATGTCTTCTTTCATGGGTTCTCGAAAGAAGGACGGCTCGAAAAACAAAAACCATGCGCAAGATTGCGGGGCGCTGATCGAAGCGGGTGATCAGCGTCCTGCGATCCTGCCATGGTTTTTGGATTTCGGATGGCGTCCATCCTTTCGGGTCATACGGGCGCCTTGCCCGTTGTGCCCAGCCGCCGGATTGCTGCTGGACTGTCAGTCGGCACGAATGCGAACACCGAATTGCGATCTTCGCTCATCATGCCCGGATGCTGGCCGTCAACGGCCCGCATCCGACGTGCACGCAACCTCGATCAAAAAGCTTAAAATAAGCGCTTTCGTTCGAAACCACGTGCGAAAACGCGCGCCGTTGGCGCGCGCAAGAACTCTTAGCGACGAATGTTGTGCTTCTCGAGCAGCGCCTTGTAACGCGCCTCGTCCCGCTTCTTGAGGTAGTCGAGCAGCGAGCGGCGGGTCGAGACCAGCTTCAAGAGGCCGCGACGCGAATGGTTGTCCTTCACGTGGGTCTTGAAATGGTTGGTGAGGTTGTTGATGCGTTCCGACAGGATCGCGACCTGAACCTCGGGCGAGCCGGTGTCGCCGGCCTTGTTGGCATTCGTCTTGATGACTTCCGCTTTGCGTTCTGCGGCAATCGACATCGTCAATTTCTCTCGTTGCGACCGGGGCTGGCAGTCAGGCCGGTCAGGTTGAACACACGCTTGGGGATGATTTCGCCATTGCCGACTTCAGCAAGCGCGAGAAGACGGCCTGCCACCGTGACATAGACTGTGCCGCTACAAGTGGGCGCATCCCGTCCGCGCAACAAAACGGCCTGGCCCCGATGGAGCCTTGCCGCATCAGCCCGAGTGACGGCCAGTGCCGGGATGTCGTCCAGCGCGGTCTCAACGGGCATAAGCGCGTCCGCGAGGCTACCCTCGCCGGACGCGGCTCTATCGCACAAAGCCTCCAGCTGATCCAGCGGAATCATGTCGTTTTCGCCAAATGGGCCGACCAGGGTCCGCCTGAGCGCGCAGATATGGCCGTAAGTGCCGAGAATCCGGCCCATATCGCGGGCCAACGCCCGGACATAGGTGCCCTTGCCGCATTCGGCCTCGAACACGGCTCGGTCGTTATCCGGTTGATCCACAAGGGTTAAATGGTGAATTTCGACCGGACGGGCGGCCAGTTCCACGACCTCGCCGTCGCGGGCGAGGTCGTAGGCGCGCTCGCCCTGGACCTTGATCGCGGAATAGCGCGGTGGGATCTGCTCGATCACCCCGGTGAAGCGGGGCAACAGGGCCAGGATGGCCTCGCGGGTCGGACGCTGGTCGGAGGTCGCGGTCACCCGGCCCTCGATGTCGTCGGTGTCGCGCTCCTCGCCCCAGCACACCGTGAACTGGTAGCGCTTGCGGCCGTCCATGACGAAGGGAACGGTTTTGGTGGCTTCCCCGAGCGCGATCGGCAGCCCGCCCGAGGCGAGCGGATCGAGCGTGCCGGCGTGTCCGGCGCGCTTGGCGTTGAACAGGCGCTTGAGCACCGCAACCGCCTGCGTCGAGGTCATGCCGATCGGCTTGTCGAGCACGACCCAGCCATGGACGTCGCGCCGGTCGCGGCGAACCTGGTTGCCCTTCTGCCTGGCATTGGCACGCGGATCATTGTTGACGCGGCGCGGTTCCTGATGCGGCTGCGAATCGCCGCCGAGATCCGCAAAATTATTTTTCTGCACGTCGCGCTGGTCGGCCTGTTCGCCGCAGATCGTGTCGTGAGCCGGGTCCATGGTCATCGTTCTTCTTCCCGATCCGTCTCCGGATCCTGTTCCAAATCCTGTTCGAGGTCCTTCTGAACTGCAGGTGTTCGCAAAAGCTTCTCGATCCGTTCCGCTTCGTCGAATCGTTCGTCGACGCGGAAACGAAGATCAGGTGCAAATTTCAGGTTAACGCGCCGCGCGACCTCGCCGCGCAGAAACTTCTTGTTGCGTTCGAGCGCAGCGATGACGACCGCGGTGTCGTGGCCACCGAGCGGCATCACATAGACTGTCGCGAGCTTCAGGTCGGGTGACATCCGCACCTCCGGCACGGTGATGATGTGACCTTCGAGATCCGCATCATGCACATTGCCTTGCGCCAGAATATCGGCCATCGCGTGGCGAACCTGCTCGCCGACGCGCAACTGACGTTGCGAGCCCCCGCCGGGTGCGGAATTTTTTTTCTGATGATGGCGTGGCATCTCGAAAATCACCTCGTCATGCCCGTGTTTGGGACACGGGCATTGTCATTTGTCCTGTTGAAACGAAGAGGGGTGGATGGCCGGAAAAAAATCCGGCCATCGCACTCCCGCAATTTCAGTTCAAAAAAGATCCGGGCGCTTCGGTAAGATTTGGACTTACAGGGAGCGCTGGATCGTCTCCACGCGGTAACACTCGATCACGTCACCGGCACGCATGTCGTGGTAGTTCTCGAAGGCCATGCCGCATTCCTGACCGGACTGGACTTCCTTCACTTCGTCCTTGAAGCGCTTCAGCGTCGACAGCTTGCCTTCGTGCACGACGACGTTGTCGCGGATCAGGCGCACATTGGCGCCGCGTTCCACGGTGCCGTCGGTGACGCGGCAGCCGGCGACCTTGCCGACCTTGGAGATGTTGAAGATCTCCAGGATCGCGGCATTGCCGAGCATGGTTTCGCGCAAGGTCGGCGCGAGCAAGCCGCTCATCGCCTTCTTCACGTCGTCCACGAGGTCGTAGATGATGTTGTAGTAGCGGATCTCGATGCCGTTGCGCTTGGCGGCCGCAGCGGCCTCCTTGTTGGCACGAACCGAGAAGCCGATGATCGCGGCGTTGAAGCCTTCGGCCAGCGTCACGTCGGATTCCGAGATGCCGCCGACGCCGGCATGCAGGATGCGGGCTGCGACTTCGTCGGTGCCGAGCTTCTCCAGCGAGCCGAGGATCGCTTCCAGCGAGCCCTGCACGTCGGCCTTGATGATCAGCGGGAATTCCTTGCGGCCCGCGGTCTTCAATTGCGACATCATCTGCTCGAGCGAGCCGCGCATGCCGGAGATCGAGGCAGCCGCGTTCTCGCGCTTCTGGTGCGCACGGTAGCTGGTGACCTGGCGGGCGCGGGCTTCGTTCTCGACCACGGCGAGACGATCGCCGGCTTCCGGCGGACCGTTGAAGCCGAGCACTTCGACCGGCACCGACGGACCGGCTTCCTGCACGGTCTCGCCCTGATCCGAGATCAGCGCGCGGACGCGGCCCATTTCGGCGCCTGCGACGATGATGTCGCCGACCCGGAGCGTGCCGCGCTGGACCAGTACGGTCGCGACCGGACCGCGGCCGCGGTCGAGCTTGGCCTCGATCACGGTGCCCTCGGCCGGTCGTTCCGAATTGGTCTTGAGGTCGAGGATATCTGCCTGGAGCGCGATCATCTCGAGCAGCTTGTCGAGATTGGTCTTGTTCTTGGCGGACACTTCGACGTCGACGACTTCGCCGCCGAAGGATTCCACCTGCACCTCGTGCTGGAGCAGCTCGGTGCGCACGCGCTCGGGCTTGGCGTCGGGCTTGTCGATCTTGTTGATGGCAACGATGATCGGCACCCGCGCCGCCTTGGCGTGGTTGATGGCTTCGATCGTCTGCGGCATGACGCCGTCATCGGCCGCAACCACCAGCACGACGATGTCGGTCACCTTGGCGCCGCGGGCGCGCATCGCGGTGAACGCGGCGTGGCCGGGCGTGTCGATGAAGGTGATCTTCTTGCCGCTTTCGGGCGACAGCACCTGATAGGCGCCGATATGCTGGGTGATGCCGCCGGCTTCGCCGGAGACGACGTTGGCATGACGGAGCGCGTCGAGCAGCGAGGTCTTGCCGTGGTCGACGTGACCCATGACGGTCACCACGGGCGAGCGGGTCTCGGTGTCGGTCGAATCGTCGGTGGCGTCGAACAGACCTTCTTCAACGTCGGACGCGGCAACGCGCTTGACGGTGTGGCCGAGCTCTTCGGCGATCAGCTGCGCAGTGTCGGCGTCGATCACGTCGGTGATCTTATGGATCGCGCCCTGCTTCATCAGCATGCGGATGATTTCCACCGCGCGCTCGGCCATGCGGTTGGCGAGCTCCTGGATGGTGATCGCTTCCGGAATGACCACCTCGCGGATGAGCTTTTCCTTCGGCTCGTTCGCGGCATGGCCCTTCAGGCGTTGGGTGCGGCGGCGGAACGAGGCGATCGAGCGCTCGCGCACGTCGTCGGCATTGAATGCGGTCACGACCGTCAGGCGGCCGCGCTCCTTCTGCGGGCCGGGCTTGTGGGTGGGCTTGGGGGCTACTACGGGACGCGCGGCGCCGCCGGGGCCGCGGCGGATCTGGCGCGGACCATCGTCCTCGTCCGGGCCGGCAGCAACCGCGGGAGCGCGGCCCAACGGGCCACCTGCCGGTCTCGCTGTGGTCGTTCCGGGGCGCGCGGTCGATGTTCCCGGGCGTGCCGTGGTGGTGCCGGGGCGCGCGGCGGGGGCGCCGGTGCGCGGCGCCGGAGTGGCCGGGGCGGCGGCTGCGGGGCGCGGCGCGGATGCCGGCTGCTCGCCTTCGCCAAAACGCTTCTTGGCCTCGGTCTCTGCCTTGCGCTTGGCTTCGTCCTCGTGACGGTGACGCTCTTCCTCGGCCTTGCGGCGGGATTCGGCAGCTTCGCGCTCGACGCGTTCCGCGGCTTCGCGAACAGCGCGGCGCTGGGCCTCTTCCTCGGCCTGGCGGCGCTCTTCGACTTCGCGCACCTTGGCATCGGCCAGCGCGCTGGCGCGGGCGGAACGTTCGTCCTCGGTCAGCGTGCGCAGCACCACGCCGGATCCGGCGTTACGCGGCGGCGCGGGGCGCGACGGAGCGGGCGTCGGAGTTGGCGCGGCCGGCGCCGGCTTCGCGACGACCGTGGGGGCCTGCGGTTCGGCACTGCCGTCGATGCGGCGCTTGCCGCGCTTCTCGACCACGACCTGCTTGCTGCGGCCATGGCTGAAGCTCTGGCGGACAGTGCCCGTTTCGACGCGCGGCTTGAGCGATAGCGTCTTGCTCGGAACGCTCAGCTTCTTGTCGTCAGGGGTCTTGGTATCAACCATTCAGCAGTCCTAATCCTGATTTATCAGTGTTGTGCGTTGCCGCACCGTCCTATCGGGTCGTCGTATCTCTCAGAAATCCTGGCCGGGCTTTTCGGCAGTCTTGTCAGCGTCCGCCATCCGGTATCGGACCAGCATCTGGCTACGTGACAGGAATGACCTGCTCGCCGGGCCCGCGAGCAGGGCAGCATGTATCACATTTGACCGGGTCAGTGCCAAATCCAATTCTAACGATTTCAGCGCGGTGACGACGGGAATCTGCGGCTTGGCGCCGCGATTTCCGGCATTTTGACGCGCCAGCATGTCCAATTTGCGGATTCCGTCCGCGGCCCCGTCGCTGGCGTGGATCAGGACCCCGGCCGTGCCTTCCCGAAGGGCGCTTTCGACCTTGCCGAAGCCGGCCACGACCTGGCCCGCTTTGGCGGCGATCCCAAGGGCTTCCGTCACGCTCCGAACCAGGAGCGCCTCTATATCGGCAGGAAGCGTCTGAGGGATGCGCAGCTCGCGCTTGAAGGCCTTGCTAAATTGGTGACGCCGGACGGCTTCCGCAACCACCCCGCGGGAGGCGGCGAGCCACATGCCGCGTCCGGGCAGCTTGCGCTTGAGATCTGGAACTACGTCGCCTTGCGGCGAAATGACGAAGCGGATCAGCTCGTCGATCGGCCGGACCTGCCGACTGACCGCGCACATCCGCATGGTCGCGGACCTTTCGGTCCGCGGTCCATGGTCGAGTTCGGGGTCAGTATCGGTGAGCATCCGGGCGACATTCTCCTTTGCCCTTAAGCCGGCTGATCTTCGGTCGCCTCAGCCTCCTCAGCGGGCTTGGCCAGATCGGCCTCGGTGATCCAGCCGGCCTTGACGCGGGCCTGCATGATCATCGCCTCGGCATCGTCACGGGAGATGTCGATACCGTCGAGCGCGCCGGGGAACTTGGTCTGCTCGCCGCCTTCCTTGCGTTCGGTCCAGCCGACCAGATCGTCGGTGGCGCAGCCGGCGAGGTCGTCGACCGTCTTGATGTCGTTCTCGCCGAACTTCACCAGCATCTTGGAGGTGACGCCGGGGACGTCCTTGACGGCGTCCTCGACACCGAGCTCCTTGCGCCTGGCCTCGATCTCAGCTTCCTGCTGCTCGAGATATTCGCGGGCACGGCTCTGGAGCTCCTGCGCGGTCTCCTCGTCGAAGCCCTCGATGCCTGCGAGTTCCTTGAGGTCCACCATGGCGAGTTCTTCGACCGAGGTGAAGCCTTCGGACGCCAGCAGCTGGCCGACCACTTCGTCGACGTTGAGCGATTCCATGAAGACGCGGGTGGAGTTCTCGAAGTCGGCCTGGCGGCGCTCCGATTCCTCCTGCTCGGTCAGGATGTCGATGTCCCAACCGGTGAGCTGCGAGGCCAGACGCACGTTCTGGCCGCGGCGGCCGATCGCCAGCGAAAGCTGGTTGTTGGTGTCGGGCACGACGACCTCGATGCGCTCGCGGTCTTCGTCGATGACGACCTTGGACACTTCGGCCGGCGCCAGCGCGTTGACCACGAAGGTCGCGATGTCGGGCGACCACGGAATGATGTCGATCTTCTCGCCCTGCAATTCGTTCACCACGGCCTGCACGCGCGAGCCGCGCATACCGACGCAGGCGCCGACCGGATCGACCGAGGAATCGCGGGAAATCACGCCGATTTTCGCGCGCGAGCCCGGATCGCGGGCAACCGCCTTGATCTCGACGATGCCGTCATAAATCTCCGGCACTTCCTGCGCGAACAGCTTCGCCATGAACTGCGGATGGGTGCGGGAGAGGAAGATCTGCGGACCGCGGGTCTCGCGGCGGACGTCGAAGATGTAGGCGCGGACGCGGTCGCCGTTGCGGAAAACTTCGCGCGGCAGCATCTCGTCACGGCGGATGATGGCTTCGCCGCGGCCGAGATCGACGATCACGCTGCCATATTCGACGCGCTTGACGACGCCGTTGACGATGTCGCCGATGCGATCCTTGAACTCCTGATATTGCCGGTCGCGCTCGGCCTCGCGCACCTTCTGCACGATGACCTGTTTGGCCGATTGCGCGGCGATGCGGCCATATTCCAGCGGCGGCAGGGTGTCGGCGATGGTGTCGCCGACCTGGGCGCCGGGATTGGCGCGCTGCGCGTCCACCAGCGAGATCTGGTTGGAATGGTTTTCGACCTTCTCGACGACCAGCATGTGGCGCGACAGCCGCAGCTCGCCCTTCTTCGGGTCGATCTCGGCGTGAACGTCAGTTTCGCTGCCGTAACGTGCCCGGGCCGCCTTGGCGATGGCGTCCTCCATCGCCGCGATGACGATGCCGCGGTCGATCGATTTCTCGCGCGCAACGGCATCGGCGATCTGGAGCAACTCAAGTCGATTGGCGCTGACTGCCATGGCTAGTCTCCTTCGTCAGGCTCGATCTCGCCCCGTCGCGCGCGTTCGGCGGCCAGGCGATGCTTCTTCGTATTGGTCGGGGCCGGTTTCTTTTTTTGCGGCTTGGTGTTCTTGGTGATCTTCGCGCTGATCTCCGCGTGCGGTGCCGCCGGCGGCTCGATGCCGAGGTTCCGGCGCATCTGGCGCTCCTCGGCCTTTCCGCGGCGCATCGATTCCGCGATCAGATCGTCGGTCAGCACCAGCCGAGCTTCACCAATATCTTCCATCGTCAGGAGAACGTCGGGATTATCGCTCGCCTTGGCGTCGTCGCGACGCAGGTGCACGCGGTCGCCCTCGACGGCGCCGATCATGCCGCGGAACCGCTTGCGCCCCTCATGGGCAACCGCCATCTCGATCTTCACCAGGTGGCCGGAATAGCGCTCGAAATCGGAACGGCGGACCAGCGGCCGGTCGATGCCTGGCGAGGAAATTTCCAGCCGGTAGGCGCGATCGATGGGGTCGGCGACATCGAGCACCGGCGACAGCGCCCGCGAGATCGCCTCGCAGTCCTCGAGTTGCATCGAGCCGTCCGGCCGCTCCGCCATGATCTGCACGGTGCAGCCGGCTTCCCCGGAAATGCGGATCCGCACCAGGCGGTAACCCATGCCCTCGAGCACCGGCGCTGCGACCGCAGACACACGTGCCGCCACGCCCGGCTCGACCACGAGCCTCGGCTCGGCCAGCAACTCGGCATCCGTGGAACCAGTGTTCGGTTCGGTCATATCAGGGGTCAAGGCGCTCGATGGTTAAGGCTTGGTTACGATTTTCAAAGCCCGCTTCGGAACTCCCCGACAGCGCGTCGGGCCGCATCTTCCGCCAAGCCGCGTTCGGGTAATAAAAAAGAGCGGGTCCTTTCGGGCCCACTCTCACTACGCGGATCGTATGAGAAGATGAATTGGCGCTGATATAGCGCTTTCTGTCCTCCCGGACAAGGCCCATCGCGGGCCAGACGAGGCTTTTTGCGCCCGATTCGCGGCGCCCCGGGCCTAACGCTTCCTTCACCTCGGGGGGCTAAATTCCCTGACTGTGGGGCGGCTTGGACCAAGGGCGCGCCCGCGGCGTGCCCCCTACGAGTTGCGTTTTCATGACCGTTGCCACGTCGCTCATTCCCGGACTGGACGATATCGTCAAACGCGGTGATCCGCGGCGACGCGGCGAAATCGCGCGCGCCATCTCCGAATTGTTCTTCCAGGATTCCGCCAATCTTCGGCCCGAGCTCATCGATCTCTTCGACAACCTCCTGATCGATCTCGTCCCGCATGCGGAGCTTGCCTCGCGCGTCGACCTCGCCGAGCGCTTCTCGCACCTGAACAACGCGCCGCCGCATCTGGTCAATCAACTCGCGCGCGAGAACGAGATCATGGTGGCCGGCCCCGTGCTGCGCCGCTCGCCCGTGCTCGATGACGCCGCGCTGGTCGAGATCGCGCGGCTGAAGGGCCAGGGGCATTTGCTGGCGATGACGGAGCGCCCCGCTTTGTCTCCCGTCATAACCGACGTGCTGGTGGAGCGCGGCGATCGCGACGTGGTGCGCCGCGCCGCGGGCAATGCCGGTGCGGTGTTCTCGCCTGGCAGCTATTCCGAGTTGATCAAGCGTGCGGCGCAGGACGGCGTGCTGACGCTCAAGATCGGCCAGCGCCGTGATCTCTCGGGCGAAAACCTGAAACAGCTTCTCGACGGCACGCTCGACGTCATCCGCCGCCGGCTCTCCAGCGTGGTCAATCCCGCGCGCCAGGTCGAGATCAAGCGCGCGATGGTGGCCATCGAGGAGGCCACGCTGCCGCCGGGACCGCGGCGCGATTTCTCCGCGGCCCAGCGCACTGTGCTGGCGTTGCATCGCGAGGGTCATCTCGGCGAGAGCGCGCTGCTCGGCTTCGCCAAGGCGAACAAATACGAGGAATCGATCGCCTCGCTTTCGGCGATGTCCGGCGTCCGCCTCTCGGTCCTCGACCGCCTGATCGCAGGCGACCGCTACGACCCGATCCTCATTCTCGGCCGCGTGCTGAATCTCGGCTGGCCCACGGTGCGCGCGCTCATCCTGCTCTGGTACGGTCCGCACCGCACGCCGGCCGATGCCGATATCGAGGCCGCGCGCGTCAACTTCACGCGCCTGATGCCGACGACCGCCGAGCGCGTCGTCAATTTCTGGCGCAACCGGCAGACGATCTAGAGTCGTCTGAATCGCAAATACGCCGCCTTCCGTCCTTCGCGCGCGGCCTTTCGGCCGTAGCGCGTCATGGTGTAGCCCGCCCACGGCTGTCTGAAGTCGTCGGCGCGTTCGGCAAGCCAGACGAAATCCTGCGAACGCGCAAGATGCGACAGCGTCCAGGCGCAGTAATCGTCGATGTCGCAGACGAAGCGGAATTCGCCGTTCGGCTTCAGCACGCGCGCCATCGCGGCGATGGTCCTGTCCTGGACGAAGCGCCGTTTCCAGTGCCGCCGCTTCGGCCAGGGATCGGGATGGATCAGGTCGATCCGCGACAGCGATGCCTTGGGCAGCCAGGCCAGCAGCTCGGCGGCATCGCCTGCGAACAGGCGGATGTTGCCGATGTTGGCGGCCTCGATCTGCGCGAGGATCTTGGCCATGCCGTTGACATAGGGCTCGCAGCCGATGAAGCCTGTCCTGGCGAAGCTTTGTGCCTCGGCCGTCAGATGCTCGCCGCCGCCGAAGCCGATCTCGAGCCGCACATCGTCGGCGGCGGGATCGAAGATCTCGCTTGCATCCGCCGGCGTCTCACCGTCGATGTCGAGCGCCAGATGCGGCAGCAGTTGACCAATCAGCTCGGCCTGGTGCTGCCTGAGCTTGTGACCCTTGCGGCGCCCGAAGAACGCGCGCTCGCTGTCATCGCGATCGGGGTCTGATTTGCGCTCGCTCATCGCAGCGTCTGGTACAGGCGATGGAGCAGCCGCGCGCGCGGCGCGAGCGAGGAGACATAGAGCTGCTCATAATGAGTGTGCGCGCCCTTGCCGTCGACGCCGAGTCCGTCAAGCGTCGCGGTGTGGGCCGCGGTGAAATTGCCGTCCGAGCCGCCGCCGGTGTGGGTGTCCACCAGCTCGAAGCCGATCTCGCCGGCGAGCGTCTTCGCGTGTTCGTACAGCGAGGCGCCCGCGTTGCTCTTCTCGTAGGGCGGACGATTGAGCTCGCCGGTGACCGTGACGGTGACGCCGTCGGTCTTCGACGTCAGCCCAAGGATCTTGCCGACGAACTCCTCTGCGTCCTTGAGGCTCGGCACGCGCAGATCGACTTCGGCATAGGCCTCTTCCGGCGTGACGTTGGGGCGCGTGCCGCCACGCACCACGCCGACATTGACGCTGACGCCGCGTGTCAGGTCGTTCATCCCTTCCAGAGCGAGGATGACGTTACCGAGCTCGCGCACGGCGCTGCGGCCGTCTTCCGGCCGCGAGCCGGCATGCGCGGGCACGCCCTTGATGAATACCTTGAAGCGTCCGACGCCCTTGCGCCCGGTGACGATCTTGCCGCCATCGCGCGCCGGCTCCGTCACCAGCACGTATTTGGCCTTGCGCCCTTCCGTCTCGATGAGTGCGCGCGAGGTGGGACTGCCGATCTCCTCGTCGGAGGTGAACAAATGCGTGATGCCGAGCGGCGAGCGATCGACTGTGGCACACAGTGCGCGAAACGCGTGATGGGCGATGTAGGCGCCGCCCTTCATGTCGTAGATGCCGGGACCGTACGCGACGTCGCCTTCAACCTTGAACGGCAGGCGCTCGATGAATCCCATGGGATGGACGGTGTCGAGGTGGCTCAGCACCAGGATGCCCGGCCGGTCCTGCCCCCAATTCGAGCGCGCCATGAGATGATCGCCGCAGCCATCGACGCCGGCGACGCGTTCGAGCGTGACAGGCAGATCGCGGTATTGCTCCGCGACCATCGAGATCAGCCTGTTGACTTGTTCGGGCGCTTCCGTCGGCGTCTCGACCTCCACCCAGCGGCGGATGCCATCGAGAATAGTTTGGGTATCGAACCAATTGGAGCTGGCCATGGACGCATCTGTGCCTTTGAATCGCATCATCGAAGCGGACGCGCATCAAAGCGCGGCCACAAATGACGACATAGGCCAGATTTGACGCGGTCTCAAATCGCCATTCTGATGGCGATCAGCGCTTGTCGGGACCTTCGCGAGCCGCAATCTGCTCGACGAGATCGACGATCGAGCGGCGCATCTTCGAATCGGTGATTCGCGTGAACGCCTTGGTCAGGGCAAGTCCTTCCGACGTCGCGAGAAAGTCCGACACATAGGAAGGCGAGGCGCCTTCTGCGAAGCCGTCCGGACCCGGCACGCCGCTCGGGCCGCCCTCGAACAGGAACGACACCGGCACCTGGAGGATTTCGGCGATCTGCTGGATACGGCTCGCGCCGACCCGGTTCGTACCCTTCTCGTATTTCTGGATCTGCTGGAAAGTCAGGCCCAAAGCTTCACCGAGCTTTTCCTGGCTCATGCCCAACATGATGCGGCGCATACGCACGCGACTGCCGACATATTTGTCAACAGGGTTGGGCGCTTTCGACATTTCCTCAGCCCTCCAAACACCACCTTCAGCGCAATCAACTGGAGTGCCTCAGGTGCAAGCATCGTCAAATCAGACCCTCTTATTGGGAAACATTGCGGAGAAATTTAGCAATGCCCACTGTCTTTTGCAGCCGGTGCAGAATGGGGAGCCCATGTGCAGTCTGTCAACCGTGGGACTACGGTTGTCAAAAGCTTCCGGCCGCCTCCGCGGCGACGGTGCGATCAGGCCTTCCGCTTGGTGACACGTCGGCGGACCGCCAGAATCACGGCCAGCGCGACGAGCATGGCAGCCGGCACATCGCCCACCCGCGCATAGACCGTCGGTGATATCGCGGCAGGCAGGCTTGCATCCAAAATGCCTTCGATGCCGAGACCGAGGCTGGCGACGGTGCGGCCCACCGGATCGATCACCGCGGAGATACCGGTATTGGCGGAGCGGACCAGCGGCAATCCGAGCTCGATCGCGCGCATGCGCGACTGCTCGAGATGCTGATAGGGGCCGGTCGAAATGCCGAACCAACCGTCATTGGTGAGGTTCACGATCCAGCCCGGACGTTCGTTGCGTCCAGCCACCTCGCCGGGAAAAATTGCCTCGTAACAGATCAGCGGTAGCGCGGGCGGCGCGCCGGGCACCTGCAGCGCATGCCGCACCGTGCCGGGAATGAAGCCGCCGCGCACACGCGTCAGTTGCTCGAAACCGAGCTTCTCCATCAGTGCCTGGTAGGGAAGAAATTCTCCGAACGGCACCAAATGCAACTTGTCGTACACTGCGAGCACGCTGCCATCGTGATCGATCACGTAGATCGAATTATAGGCACGCGTGATCGGCGTGCCCCGCGGCAGGTCGGGCGCGCGGACCGAACCCGTGATCAGCACCGTGCCCTTGGGCAGTAGATCGGCGATCTGCGCCATCGCATCGGCTTCGCGGGTCAGGAAGAACGGAAAGGCCGATTCCGGCCAGATCAGGATGGTGGCATCGCGCACGCCGGTCGATTGCGGGCCGGAGGCGCGGTCCGACAGCGCCAAATATTTTTTCATCACCTCCGACTTGGCGGCGTAATTGAATTTGGCGTCCTGCTGCAGGTTCGGTTGCATCAGGCGCAGCTTGGCGCCTGAGACCATCGTGGTTGGATGCAGCGACAGGCGGATCGCGCCGAAGATGCTCATGACAACCAGGAGCGCAATTGCGGCCGCCGGCACGCGCCACGCCAGGCGGCGATCGGGCGTGCGGTCGATCAGCGTCGCGGGGCTCGCGAAGATCGCAACCGTCAGGAACGTCATGCCCCACAGGCCGACCAGCGAGGCCGTCTGCGCCAGCGGCAGCGGCTCGGACAGCGCATAGCCGAACGCGTTCCAGGGAAAGCCGGTCAGGAGGTGACCGCGCAGCCATTCGCTGATTGTGAGGCTTGCCGCAAGCGCAAGCACGCGCGTGGCGTTCTTGGTCCAGAGCAGGCGTGCCAGCGCAAAGCCGATGGCCGTGAAGATGGACAGATAAGCAGGCAGGCCGAGCACGGCGAACGGCGTCAGCCAGGCGAATACATCGGCCTCGACGAAGAAGGCGTAGCCGATCCAGTAGAGGCCGGGGACGAAATAGCCGAGCCCGAACCAGTAGCCGGTCAGCGCCGCGGCGGGGACGCCGCCATAGCGTCCGGCGCCGGCGCCGTCGATCAGCCAGACCAGTACCGGGAAGGTGATGAACAGCACCGGGAAGAGGTTGAACGGCGCCAACGCCAGCACCGACAGCGCTCCGCACCCAATGGCAATGACGGCGCGCTTCCATCCCCAGGCGAGGATGATGGCAAGCGCAATCTGTCGAAGTCGCTGGAACGGACTCACTGTTGGCCGGTCCCGTCGCTTGGCGGCGGGGTGGGCGTGTCGTTGGCCGGCGATTGACCGCTGTCCGGCGTAGCCTCGCGGCGCCGGCTCTCGCGCTGAGTGCGCGGCGCGGGACGCTCCTTCCGCGTCGAGATGCGCAGCCGCTTGACGCGGCGCGGATCGGCATCGAGCACCTCGATCTCGTAATTGCCGGGACCCGAGATCACCTCGCCGCGCACCGGCAGGCGCCCGACGAAGCTGACGAGATAGCCGCCGAGCGTCTCCACTTCCTCACCGGCCTCGCCGGTGACGAAATCCCCACCGATCACCGAGCGGACGTCGTCGAGGCTGGCGCGGGCGTCGGCGATGAAGGCATTGTCGGGCAGGCGCACGATCGAGGGCGGCTCGTCGCTGTCGTGCTCGTCGTCGATCTCGCCGACGATCTGCTCGACGATGTCCTCGAGCGAAACCAGCCCGTCGCTGCCGCCATATTCGTCGACCACCAGCGCGAGGTGAATGCGCGTGGCCTGCATCTGCGCGAGCAGGTCGATCGCCCGCATCGACGGCGGCACATAGAGCAGCTTGCGGATGATGCGCGCTTCCTCGAGCGGCAGCGCCAGATCGACGGCGCGGAGGTCGAGCCCGGCTGGCAGCGGCTTCTTGCGCTTGGTCTTGGTGGCTTCCGACACGCGCGCACGCGCGGTCATGAACGCGAGCAGGTCGCGGATATGGACGATGCCGACGGGATCATCGAGCGTCTCGTTGTAGACCACGAGGCGCGAATGGCCGGCGCTCTCGAAGCGGTCCATCAATTCGCCGAGCGGGATGTCGCGCTTCACCGCGATGACGTCGGCGCGATGGACCATGACGTCGGCGATGCGGCGCTCGTGCAGACCGAGGATGTTGCGCAGCATGGTGCGCTCGACCGCCGAGAAGCCGGTGTCGTCGGGCGTCGTCGCGTCGAGCACGACCTGGAGGTCGTCGCGCACCGATCCCGCCTTCCAGCCGAACAGCGTGCGGATGGCGCGCAAGAGCCAGCCATCGGCGGTCGGGCGCATCACCTCGCCCTGAGTCACCACGGCCGGCAGATTGGCCGTGTGGCGCGGGTTATCTTGAATCGGGTCGGAGTCCGGCATCTCAGTGTGTCCCTGCGCGGTCTGCATAGGGATCGGGAATTCCAAGGTGAGCCAGGATCTGCGTCTCCAGGGCCTCCATCTCCTCGGCGTCGCCGTCGTTCTCGTGGTCGTAGCCGATCAGATGCAGGAAGCCGTGCACGGCGAGATGGCTCAAATGGTGGTCGAACGGCTTGTGTTCCTCGTCCGCCTCGCGCCGCATGGTCTCGTAGGCGATCGCGATATCGCCGAGCATGCGCGGCGCATCGCCCGGCTTCCATTCGCCCTCCGGCTGGAGCGCGGGAAACGACAGCACGTTGGTCGGCTTGTCGATGCCGCGCCAGTTGCTGTTGAGGGTGCGGATGCCGGCATCATCGGTCAGCATCACCGCCACTTCCGCCTCGGCGACGTCTTCGTCGACACTCTCAGCGGCGGCCGCAACCGCGCGCTGGATCACGGCTTCGGAATCGGGCTCGCGCTGCCAGCAATCGGCGACGACGAGGACCTCGGTCATGGGAAGGTTGGGATGGGACATTGTGTTGTCTGGGACGAGAGGGCGCCGTGTCCGCGCCCTCTGGGTCCGGCTGTTGCCTCGTCAGGATTTGCCGGCGGCCGGCCGCTGCGGCGAGCCTTCGTAGGCGGCGACGATCCGCGCCACGAGTTCGTGGCGGATCACGTCCTCGGCTTTGAAATGAACCTGGGCGATGCCCTCGACGCCGCCCAGGAGGCGGGTCGCTTCGGCCAGGCCCGAGGTCTGGCCGTTCGGCAGGTCGATCTGCGAGGGATCGCCGGTCACGATCATGCGGCTGTTCTCGCCGAGGCGCGTCAAAAACATCTTCATCTGCATCGACGTGGTGTTCTGCGCCTCGTCCAGGATGATGGCGGCGTTGGTGAGGGTGCGGCCGCGCATGAAGGCGAGCGGTGCGATCTCGATCTCGCCGGTCTGGAGCGCGCGCTCGACGATGCGCGCATCCATGAGATCGTAGAGGGCGTCGTAGATCGGGCGAAGATAAGGATCGACCTTCTCGCGGAGATCGCCGGGCAGGAAGCCGAGCCGCTCGCCGGCTTCCACCGCCGGACGCGACAGGATGATCTTGTCGACCTCCTTGCGCTCGAACAGTTGCGCGGCATGCGCGACCGCGAGCCAGGTCTTGCCGGTGCCGGCCGGGCCGATGCCGAACACCAGCTCGTGGCGCTTCAGCGCCCGGATATAGGAGTCCTGCGCGGCGGTGCGTGCGCGCACCGGACGCTTGCGCAGATTGATGCTGTCGAAGGTGGCCGATTTGGCCGATTTGGCGTCGAACTCGAACAGTGAGCCCTGGGCGATGACCGCGCGAATCGCGCCCTCAACCTCGCCCTGGTCGAGATCCTGCCCCTTCACGGCCTGCGCGTAGAGCATCTCCAGCACGCGGCGTGCGGCGTCGCAGCCGTCGCGCGTGCCGCCGATCGTGATGTGGTTGCCCTTGGAATCGACGACGACGCCGAGCCGCCGCTCGATCTGCGCCAGATGCTGGCCGTAGGGGCCGACCAGCGCGGAAGCGGCGCGGTTGTCGTCGAAGTCGATGACGACCTGGGTCTCGGGCGGAACTTGCATGTCGCGGTCAAATTTGCGGCTGGGAGCGAGAGAAGACGAATCCGATGCGCTTTTTGGCAAGGGTTCAGGCTCCGATGGCTGGCGATAAAGCGGGCTCGCGCGCCCCACGCGGCGTCACGAGCTCACCGAGAAAGCTGTAGCGTTCGAGGCTGTCGATCCTGACAGGCAGGATTTGTCCGATGATGTCGGGCGAGGCCATCACGTGGGCGGGCTGCAGGAATGCGGTGCGGCCGACGATCTGGCCGTCCCTCCGGGCCGGACGCTCGAACAGCACGTCGACCGTTGAGCCAATCGCAGCCTTGTTGAAGGCCGATTGCTGGCTGTCGATCAGTTCCTGGAGCCGCTCCAATCGCTGGTCCATCTCGGCGGGGGACACCGTCTCCTGCATGTCCGCGGCCGGCGTTCCCGGCCGGGCGGAGTATTTGAACGAATAAGCCGCAGCGTAGCCGATTTGCGTGACAAGCGCGAGGGTGGCGAGAAAATCTTGCTCGCCCTCGCCGGGGAAGCCCACGATAAAATCTGATGAAAAAGCAATGTCTTGGCGCGCGGCGCGGAAACGGTTGATGACCCGCCGGTAATCATCGGCGGTATGTTTCCGGTTCATGGCGGCCAGAATGCGGTCCGAGCCCGACTGCACCGGCAGGTGCACGAACGGCATCAGGGCACCGAGATCGCGATGGGCTGCAATCAGGCTGTCGTCGACGTCGCGCGGGTGGCTGGTCGAATAGCGCAGCCGCGCGATGCCGGGAATTGTCGCCAGATGCTCGAGCAGCCTGCCGAGCGGCCAGGTTTTTCCGTCCGGTCCGTCGCCATGATAGGCGTTGACGTTCTGTCCGATCAGCGTCAGCTCGCGCACGCCGTTGTCGGCAAGCCGCTTCACGTCGTCGACGATCTTGGCGACAGGGCGCGAGACTTCCGAACCGCGCGTATAGGGTACGACGCAGAAGGTGCAGAACTTGTCGCAGCCTTCCTGCACCGTGACGAAAGCGGAAATGCCGCGCGCGCGGATCGCGTCGGGCTTGGGCTGAGCCAGGAAGCCGAACTTGTCCTGGGCGGGAAACTCGGTCTCGATCGCGCGGCCTTCATTGCCGGCGCGCTTCAGCAGCTCCGGCAGGTGATGATAGCTCTGCGGTCCCACCACGACGTCCACGACAGGCGCTCGGCGCACGATCTCCTCGCCCTCGGCCTGCGCGACGCAGCCCGCGACCGCGATTTGCATCGCGCGGCCCGCGCGCGCGGCCTCGTCCTTGGCGACACGCAATCGGCCCAGCTCGGAGTAGACCTTTTCGGAGGCCTTCTCGCGGATGTGGCAGGTGTTGAGGATGACGAGATCGGCGTCTTCAGCGCTGGCCGTCTCCACGAATCCTTCCGGAGCCAGCGTGTCCACCATGCGCTGCGCATCGTAGACGTTCATCTGGCAGCCATATGATTTGATGTGCAGCTTGCGCGGCGGCGTCATGGAACCCGGAATTGTGGTGGAGAACGGCCCTCAGATATAGGTTGGAGGGACGAAAATCCAGCGAATGGAGCCTCCTGGGCCGTCATTCCGGGGTGCGATGCAGTCGTGCCCCGGAATCCGGAGGTTTTGGGCGAGATTCCGGCTTCACGCGCTCTGCACGTGCCCTGGAATGACGGTCAAAGGCTACCTCACGGGGCGGGCCGGTTCGATCCGTCGGACCAGCTCCGGCAATTGCCGCATATCATCGAATGTCGATCCGGCGCCGGCGGCGCGCAGCCTTTCGGCGTGACCCGGCGGGCAGTGGCTGCCGCCGTGAAAGCCCAGCACGGTCATCCCGGCTGCGGACGCGCCTGTTACCCCGGGGACGCTGTCCTCGATCACGAGGCAGCGTTCCGGCGGGACTTTCATCTGCTTGGCCGCGAACAGAAACAGATCGGGCGCGGGCTTGCCGCGTGCGACCTGGCTCGCTGAGAAGATGTGCGGAGCGAGCAGGTCGTAGAGGCCGGCACAGGTCAGGCCGTGAGTGATCTTCTCCGGCGTGCCGCTCGATGCGACGCATTTGGGCAGATCGATTGCGCCGATCGCCGCAGCCACATGGGTGATCGGCTGCAGATCGCTGGCGTAGAATTGCAGCGTGGCCGCACTGATCTGCTGCTCCAGATCACCCGGGAGGCTGCGGCCGATTTCCTGTTCGACCATCCGCCGCGCGTCTTTCTCGGACACGCCGAGGAAGCGGACCAGCACCTGCTCCGAGGTGATCGGATAGCCGTGCCTCGTCAGCACATCCGCATGCGCGCGACAGGAGATCACCTCGCTGTCCACGAGCACACCGTCGCAGTCGAAGATGATGAGGTCTATCGGCACTAAATCAAGACGTCGGCTTGTCGTCGTCGAGCGGGACGCAATAGAGCTCGAGCCGGTGGTCGACCAGCCGATAGCCGAGCTTGCGGGCGATCTCCGCCTGCAGCTTCTCGATCTCCTCGGAGGTGAACTCGATCACCTTGCCGTCGCGCAGATTGATGAGGTGATCGTGATGGCTGTCACGCATCTGCTCGTAGCGCGCGCGGCCCTCGCGGAAATCATGGCGCTCGATGATGCCGGCATCCTCGAACAGCTTGACGGTGCGATACACGGTCGAGATCGAGATCTTGTCGTCGACGGCAACGCAGCGCCGGTACAGTTCCTCGACATCGGGATGATCGATCGCCTCCGCGAGCACGCGGGCGATGACACGGCGCTGCTCGGTCATGCGCATGCCGGTGGCGGCACAGCGCGCTTCGATGCCGGACGCCTTGGATGCGGAAGAAGGTTTCAGTGCGGTCATAGTTTGTCTGCCTGGCGGGGCGCTTTCTGCCACCAATGTTACGACAAGTCACGTCGCATCAGAAGGGCGTTCAATTGTTCCCCGTTCGGCTGCTTATAGTAGCGTTCGCGGCGCCCGACCACCATGAATCCGGCACCGTCGTAGAGCCGCCGCGCCGGCTGGTTATTTTCCTCAACTTCGAGAAATATTGTGCGCACGCCGCGCCCCGCGAGATGGCCGAGATGGGTCATCAGCAGCGTGCGGGAGAGGCCGCGGCCGCGATAGGCCCCGTCCACCGCGATCGAGAGGATTTCCGCTTCATCCGCCCCGATCCGCGATACCGCGAATCCGACGGTCCTGCGGCCGAGGCGCAGCCGATGCACGAGCGTGTTGCGCTCGCTGACCATGCTCTCGAATTCGCCCTCGCCCCAGCCGCGCGCGAAGGAGGCGCCGTGAAGCTGCGCCAGTTGCGCAGCGTCACGCACGGATGCGGGCTCGACGGCGGCGGTGCCGCCGCGCCACCATTCCGACAGCCATCTCATCATGGGGTCGGGACTTGTGCTGCAAATGGCGGCTGTGCCGCCGGCTTGGCGTCGGGCGCCTTCAGATAGAACGGCCGCGCCGGATTCGTCGCCGGATCGGCGGCGGCGCCTAGCCATGCGACCCAGCCGATATCGGGCGCGGGCTGCGCATCGACCGCAACCGGCTGCGGGACATCCTTCGGCCAGCGCTCGGCGAGGATATTGGCGGCATTGCCGACCAGATGCGGCGCGCCGAATTGCGAGGCTGCGATCGCCTCGTCGACGGGAGCGACGCTCGGCCGCACCAGCTGGCTGCCGTCGCCGGCGACGATCTGGAAATAGACATGGTCGTGCCGCGCGTCGATTGCGGAGATCACGGGTGCCGATTTGCTCTGGCCGACGATGGCGGCGGCATAGGCCGACAAGGTGGTCAGGCCGATCGCCGGCCGCTCAGCCGCAAGCGCAAGGCCGCGCGCCGCCGAAATGCCGACGCGCAGGCCGGTGAAGCTTCCGGGGCCGACGGTGACCGCGATGCGGTCGAGCGAGGTGAAGGCGAGATTGGCCGATTGCATGACGCGCGCGATCATCGGCATCAGGGCCTCGGCGTGGCCGCGCTTCATGAGAAGCTGCTCCTGCGCAACGAGCTCGGCCGTTTCGGTGTCGAGTACGGCGACGGAGCAGGCGTCGAGCGCGGTATCGATGGCGAGGATCAGCATGGTGTGATCATAGCATTGGCAATCGGATGATGCCTAAGGTTCTAGCCGTCGCGGCTGGGCTTGACCGGCCATCCACGACTTTGCGGCTCCAAAAACGTGGATGCCCGGGACAAGCCCGGGCATGACGGAGTGAAATCAGCTCAGGCCGTGCAATTTACATCGGCCGGACTTCGACCACGTCAGGCACGAAGTGCTTGAGCAGGTTCTGGATGCCGTGCTGGAGCGTCGCGGTCGATGACGGGCAGCCGGAGCAGGCGCCCTTCATGTTGAGATAGACGATGCCGTCCTTGAAGCCGCGGAAGGTGATGTCGCCGCCGTCATTGGCGACGGCCGGCCGCACGCGGGTCTCGATCAGGTCCTTGATCATGTCGACCGTCTCGGCATCGGCCTCGTCGAAGAACTCGTCCTCGTCATCGAGATCGGCATCGTCTTGCGCCGCGCCGTCGGCGAGCAGTGGCGCGCCGGACATGTAGTGCTCCATGATGGCGCCGAGGATCGCGGGCTTGAGCTGCTGCCATTCACCGTTCGCCTTGGTCACGGTGATGAAGTCGGATCCGTAGAACACGCCGGTGACGCCGGGCACCTCGAACAGCTTTTCGGCCAGCGGCGAGCGGGTGGCGGCTTCGCGGCTCGCGAATTCCATCGGGCTGCCGTCGACCACGACGCGGCCCGGAATGAACTTCAGCGTGGCGGGATTGGGGGTGGCTTCGGTTTGAATGAACATGGTTTTCTCCAGACGTCGCCGGTTCAAGGCCGGCGCGTGCTCTCTCCACTAGCAGATGGCGACGGAGAACGCACGATCAAGGGGAGAAGAGGGCGTTTCGTTGTTATATCAGCAGGTTAGGGTGCTCGCTCCTCCCTCTCCCCGCTTGCGGGGAGAGGGTCGGGGTGAGGGGGCGTCTCCCTGGCAGCGAGAATTGGATTCGTGGAGACTCCCCTCACCCGGCGCTTCGCGCCGACCTCTCCCCGCAAGCGGGGCGAGGTGAAGGCGACCTACGACAGTGAATCCACGCTTTGGTCGCTCAGCGCGCCGGAAATGATGGTCACGGGAATCGGGAAGGTTCCGACCGCGTGGGCCAGCAGCGCAACCAGGGGACCCGGCCCCTCCGCACCGGGATTGGCGGCGAGCACCAGCATGCCGATGTCGGGGTCTTCGTCGATCACGGCGAGCAGCTGCTCCATCGGCACACCCTCGCGGATCACCCGCTCCGGGGTGATCGCGGCGATGCCATTGGCGCGGCCGGCGGCACGGTCGAGCGCGGCCTCCGCCGCTTCCTGCGCCTCCGCGCGCATGATGTCGGCGACCCCCAGCCATTCCTGGCTCTGCTGTTCGGGTTCGATGATGCGCAGCATCACCACACCGCCGCCGGCACGGATCGCCCAGCGGCTGGCATAGTAGACCGCGCGATCCCATTCGGCGGTGTCGTCGACGACGACGAGGCATTTGGGCTTGTGACCCGGCTCGAAGCAAAGTCGCTTGCTGGTCATGCATGTCCCGGCATGTGCACGGCCGGCATGCTGCCACACTCCCGCAAGGTTGGGGAGAGGAGATGCGGTCGGCGCGCTGACGCCGACCGTCTCTATCGCCGGCGGATGAAGCCGACGATGTCCTTGGAGAGCTTCATCGTCTCGTCGGCGATCGCCCGGGCCCGGTCGGAACCTTCGTTCAGGATCGAATCGATATGGCCGGGGTCGGCGACGAGGCGCTTCATCTCGCCGGCGATCGGCGCCAGCTTGGTGACGCACAGCTCCGCCAGCGCGTTCTTGAAGCTGGAGAACTGGCCCCCGCCGAACTCGCGCAGCACGTCCGCCTTGGGCCGGCCGGACAGCGCGGCGAAGATGCCGACGAGGTTATCGGCCTCGGGACGGGCTTCCAGGCCCTTCTCCTCTGACGGCAGCGGCTCCGGATCGGTCTTCGCCTTGCGGATCTTCTGCGCGATGGTGTCGGCATCGTCAGTCAAATTGATGCGCGAATTGTCCGACGCATCGGATTTCGACATCTTCTTGGTGCCGTCGCGCAAGCTCATCACCCGCGTCGCCGGGCCCGTGATCAGGGGTTCCGGCAGCGGGAAGAACAGGCCGTCATTGGCGCCGAGGTTGCGGATCGAGTCACCAAAGTCGTTGTTGAACTTCTGCGCGATGTCACGCGAGAGCTCGAGATGCTGCTTCTGGTCCTCGCCGACCGGCACATGGGTGGCGCGGTAAAGCAGGATGTCGGCGGCCATCAGCACGGGATAGTCGAACAGACCCACCGAGGCGTTCTCGCGGTCCTTGCCGGCCTTCTCCTTGAACTGGGTCATGCGGCCGAGCCAGCCCATGCGCGCGACGCAGTTGAAGATCCAGGCGAGCTCGGCATGGCCGGAGACCTGGCTCTGGTTGAACACGATGTGCTTCTTGGGATCGATGCCGCTCGCGATGAACGCGGCAGTCACCTCGCGGGTGTTGCGCGCGAGCTCGGCCGGTCCGCCCCAGACGTCCACGCCTTGCGTGATCGCGTGCATGTCGACGACGCAATAGATGCAGTTGTGGGTTTCCTGCATCTTCACGAAGTTGACGATGGCGCCGAGGTAATTGCCGAGATGCAGATTGCCCGTCGGCTGGACGCCCGAAAAGACCCGTTCAACGAATGGCATGGTAAGCCTTCCCATAGGTATTCGGCCGTCGTTTCCAACAGCGGCGCTGCCCCGTCAAGAGCAATTCGATGATCTCGCGCACCGGGCCGGGCTAGGCGGGTCGCTTCAAGGCGGCTACCGCCTCGCGCCAGGAAGCGGCGCCGAGGATTTGCAGCAGCAAGCCGTAAACGGCGATCCCGGCCGCGATCTGCACGCTCAGCACGACGAATTTGATGAAGCCGTGCGCCTCGGCGGGCACGAGGCCGGTGGTCAGCCAGAGCAGGGCGCCCATCGCGGCTGCGGCAAGCACGATCCGCGGCAGCCGTTTTCGCGCGGCAGAATCGACCGAGAAGCCGAATTCGCTGGTGCCTTTCCGAAGCAGCGAGAGCGCACTGCTCCAGGCGCCGGCCGCGATGCTCGCCGCGATCCCGCTTGCGCCAAAGAGATGGCCGAGCATCACGGCGAGCACGACCGACACTACAAAGCCTTTGGCCGTCGCCAGCAGCGGTGTCATCGTGTCGTTGCGGGCATAGAAGGCCGGCGACAGCGCCTTGATCAGCACGTGCGCGGGCAGGCCAAGCGCCAGCCACGTCAAGGCATGCGCTGTCGCCGCGCTGTCGCCGGCACCGAAGGCGCCATGCTCGAACAACAGCCGCACGATCGGCTCGGCCAGCACGATCAGGCCGAGCGTGGCGGGGAGCGCCAGCCCGGTCGCAAGCTCGAGCGCGCGCGATTGCGCATGCGCCACCGCATCACGGTCGCCGTCACTCACCGCGCGCGTCAGCTCCGGCACCAGCACGGTGCCCATGGCGACGCCGACGATGCCGAGCGGCAGCTCGATCAGGCGATTTGCGAAATAGAGCCAGGACACCGCGGACGGCGTCGCGGATGCGATGATCGCGCCGGCCACCATCAGCCATTGCGGTCCCGAGCTTGCGATCATGCCGGGGATCGCCTTGGCGAAGAAGCTGCGCATCTCCTTGTCGAAACTGACGCGCAGAGGCGTGGCGAGGCGCGCACTTCGCTGCGACAGCAGCATCAGGAGTTGCAGCAGGCCGGCGATGCCGACCGTGGCCGCCAGCAGCCACGCGGCGAAGCCGGCGTCAGCGTGCCAGACAAGCAGCAAAGCGGTCGCAGCGATCAGCGCGATGTTGAACAGCAGCGGCGAGAATGCCGTGAGCGCAAAGCGCCCTTGCGCATTCAGCAGCCCCATCAGCACGGTGACGGGCCCGGCGAAGGCGAGATAAGGCAGCATCAGCCGCGCGTTCTGGACGGCGAGATCGAGCGTGCCGGTACCGAGAAAACCGGGCGCGATGACCGTCATGATCAGCGGCATCAACAGGGCAATCGCGAGCGAGATCGCGATCAGGGCCGCACTGACCGTGCCCAGGACGCGCCCCGCGAACGCTGCCGCAGCGTCCGCGCCATCGCGGTCACGGATGCGCAGCCAGGCCGGGACCAGCGCCGCGTTCAGCGCGCCCTCGCTGAGCAGCCTGCGCACCACATTGACCAGCTGGAAGGCGGCCAGGAATGCGTCCGCCACGGCGCCCGTGCCGAGCAGCGCCGCGATCAGGGAATCGCGGGCAAAGCCCAGCAGCCGCGAGGCCAGTGTTCCCGTCGAGACGGTCAGGAAGGAGCGGATCATCGAGGCCGTTATAATACCGTTGCTTGCCCGCGCAGGCCCGGTCGTGATAGGCCGCGAGCCAGATTTCAGGCCGACAGGAAGCGGATTTTCGCAGGGATCGCAATCCGCCAAACAGGATCAAGGTGAATGGCTGACGTGAAATATGACGTTCTCGGCATCGGCAACGCGTTGTTCGACGTGCTGGTCAGGACTGACGAGGCCTTTTTGGCCAAGCACGGCATGACCAAGGGCAGCATGTCCCTGATCGACGAGGCACGGGCGGCCGCCATCTACAAGGACATGGGGCCGGCCACGGAAGTCTCGGGCGGCTCGGCCGCCAACACCATTGTCGGCATCGGCAGCTTAGGGGCACGTGCGGCCTATGTCGGCAAGGTCAAGGACGACCAGATCGGCAAGCTCTACGTCCACGATATCCGCTCAGCCGGCGTCGCCTTCAACACGCCGGCCGCGCAGGACGGCCCCGCCACCGGCTGCTCCTACATCCTGGTCACGGATGATGGCGAGCGCACCATGAACACCTATCTCGGTGCCGCGCAGGATCTTTCGCCCGCCGACATCGACCCGGCCGAGATCGCCGCCGCCGGCATCGTCTATCTCGAAGGCTATCTCTGGGATCCCAAGAATGCCAAGGACGCCTTCGTCAAGGCGGCCAAGATCGCCCATGATGCCAAGCGCAAGGTGGCGCTGACGCTGTCGGATTCCTTCTGCGTCGACCGCTATCGCGACGAGTTTCTCTCGCTCATGCGCAACGGCACGGTCGACATCGTCTTCGCCAACGAGTCCGAGCTGCATTCGCTCTACATGACCTCGGATTTCGACACAGCGCTGAAGCAGCTGCGCAACGACGTCAATCTCGGCGTGGTCACCCGCAGCGAGAAGGGCTGCGTGGTGGTGACACCGACCGACGCTGTCGCAGCTCCGGCCTCACCGGTCACGAAACTGGTGGACACCACCGGCGCCGGCGATCTCTTTGCGGCGGGCTTCCTCTACGGCCTTTCGCGTAACCTCGCGCACAAGCAGTGCGGCGAGCTCGGTGCGCTCGCGGCCGCCGAAGTGATCCAGCACATCGGCGCGCGTCCGCTTGTGTCGCTAAAGGAGCTGGCCCAGCAGCGCGGGCTGACGGTTTAGAAAAGTCGCGCACCAGCCTCGCTGTCATCGCCCGGGTCGATGTTTAGACCGGGCGATCCAGTATTCCAGAGGCGTTTGTGATTGAATCGAGAAGCTGCAGTGTACTGGATTCCCCGCTTTCGCGGGGAATGACAACCGTCCTGCGGAAGGGGTACTCAGTCTCTCACGCCGTCTTCGCCGCCTTCAATCCCAGCCGTTGCTCCACCGCATCCCGCATTACGAATTTCTGGATCTTGCCCGTCACGGTCATCGGAAACTCGTCGACGAATTCCACGTAGCGCGGGATCTTGTTGTGGGCGATCTGGCCGTCGCAGAAGGCACGGACCTCCTCGGCCGTCAGCGTTTCGCCCGGCCTGACGCGAATCCAGGCGCAGAGCTCCTCGCCGTAGCGGGTGTCGGCGACGCCGAAGATCTGCACGTCCTGGATCTTGGGGTGACGGTACAGAAACTCCTCGATCTCGCGCGGGTAGAGGTTCTCGCCGCCGCGGATCACCAGATCCTTGATGCGGCCGACGATGTTGCAATAACCGGCGGCGTCGATGGTGGCGAGGTCGCCGGTGTGCATCCAGCCATTGGCGTCGAGCACGTCGGACGTCTTTTCCTTCTCCTCCCAATAGCCCAGCATGACGCTGTAGCCGCGGGTGCAGAGCTCGCCGCGTTCGCCCCGCTTGACGATCCTGCCTTCGAGATCGACGACCTTCACCTCGACATGCGGGTGAATGCGGCCGACGGTGGAGACGCGGCGCTCGAGCGGATCGTCGGTCGCGCTCTGGAAGCTCACTGGGCTGGTCTCGGTCATGCCATAGGCGATGGTGACCTCGCGCATGTTCATCTCGGTGTTGACGCGCTTCATCACCTCGATCGGGCAGGGCGCGCCCGCCATGATGCCGGTGCGCAGTGATTTCAAATTGAAATTCTTGAACTCGGAATGATCGAGCTCCGCGATGAACATGGTCGGCACGCCATATAGCGCGGTGCATTTCTCCTGCTCGACCGCACGCAGCGTCGCGAGCGGATCAAAACCCTCGCCCGGGTAGACCATGGTGGTGCCGAGCGTGACCGAGGCAAGGTTGCCCATGACCATGCCGAAGCAATGATAGAGCGGCACCGGAATGCAGATGCGGTCCGCTTCCGTCAGGCGCATCGCGCGTCCCGTGAAATAGCCGTTGTTGAGGATGTTGTGGTGGGTCAGCGTGACGCCCTTTGGCGATCCCGTGGTGCCGCTGGTGAACTGGATGTTGACGGGGTCGTCGAACTGAAGCGCAGCACCGAGCGCGGCAAGTTGCTCGCGATGCTCCGCCCGGCCCATGCGCGCGACCTCCTCGAACGCGACAGTGCCTGAGGCCGCCGGGCCGCCGATCTGGATCACCATCCGCAAGGCTGGCAGTCGCGCCGCCTGCAGCTGTCCGGGCCTCGCGCCCGCCAGCTCCGGTAGCAGCGTGTTGAGCATCTCCATGTAATTGCTGGTCTTGAAGGCGGTGGCGGTGACGATCGCCGCGCAGCCGACCTTCTTCAGCGCGAATTCGAGCTCGCTGAGCCGGTAGGCCGGATTGATCGTCACCAGGACCAGGCCGGCTTTGGCGGCGGCGAACTGGGTCAGCGTCCATTCCGGCCGGTTCAGCGACCAGATGCCGATCCGCTCCCCGCGTTCGAGCCCGAGCGCGAGAAGGCCGGCGGCGAGCGCATCGACCTGCTCGGCGAATTCTTTCCAGGTCCATCTGACACCGTGGCTGGGCGAGACCAACGCCTCGCGATCGCCCCAGCGCCGCACCGCGTGGTCGAGGCTGCGGCCAATGGTGTCGCCGAGCAGCGGCGTGTCCGAGATGCCGCAAACGTAGCTGTCCGCTTTGTCCGCCAGATCGCTCGCCAAGTTCGTCTCCTCGAAGTTGATGCCTCGTGCCTGAAGCCGATGGCCTTGGGCACGAGGTTATCGATTGCGGCGAAGGCGCGCGACGCCGCGCACCTCATACTAAGTGGCTAGGCCGCCTTCTGCCCGCTCCCCGCATCGAGCCCGGCATAGATGCCACGCTCGAAGCCCGCGAACGCCTCCAGGCACTTGGCGTCGACGAACGGCAACACCTGCATCAGGATGACGCCGGAAACATCGCGTGCCGGGTCGATCCAGAAATAGGTGTTGGCAAGACCGGCCCAGGCGAGGCTGCCGGCGCTGCGGCCTTCCGGCGTCTTGGCGGTGTTGATCAGGAAGGAGAGCCCCCACTTCTTCACGATGTCGGGGAAGAGATCGACGTCGTTGGTGTACATGGGCGCCACTGTCGTCATCTTGCCAATCGTGAGATCGCCGATGTGGTTCTGGCCCATCAGCGCGACCGTCTCGGGCTTCAGCACCTGGTTGCCGTTGCCGCGGCCCTTGTTGAGGATCATCCGGGTGAACTTGATGTAATCGCCGGCCGTGCTGTAGAGGCCGCCGCCGCCCATGTGGAATTCCGGATTCTGTTCGATCTCGAACGGAATCGGCGCCAGCGATCCATCCTCGCCGCGTGCGTGCGTGGCGACCAGGCGCTGGCGCATGTCGTCGGTGATCTTGAAGGCGGTGTCGTTCATGCCGAGCGGTGTGAACATGTGATCGCGCAAGTAAGCATCGAGACGCTTGCCGCTCACGGCTTCCACCGCCTTGCCGACGAAGTCGATGTTGATGCCATATTCCCAGCGCGTGCCGGGATCGGACATGATCGGCGTCTTCAGCGCAACGTTCTGGCAGGAGAAGATGTTCGGCGTTCCGGTCTTCTCCAGATATTGCGCGCAATCGCCGTTCCAAACGTTGTAGGCAAACCCGGCAGTGTGGGTCATGAGATGGCGCAGCGTGATCGCGCCCTTCGCCGGTCGCAGTTTTGGTTCGCCATTGGCATCAAAACCTTCGAGCACTTGCGGCGCGGCGAGATCGGGCAACACTTCACCGATCGGCGCATCCAGCGACAGCTTGCCCTGCTCGACCAGCTGCATCGCGCCCGCCGACGTCACCGCCTTCGTCATCGAGGCGATCCAGAACACGCTGTCCGCTGTCATCGCGTCGGGCTTGGACAGGTCGCGCTTGCCGAACGCGCCCTGATACAGCACGTCGTTACCGCTGGCGGCGATGGCGACGACCCCGGGAATCTCCTGGGCGTCGCTCTTCTGACGCAGAATCTCGTCGATCTCAGCTTTGCTTTGCATGGCGTTTCCTCGAGTTTGATTATTGTTGGCAGTGATCGATTGTCCTCCCGCAGGCTCCGCGCGGCAAGCGCGTCCAGATGCCTGCGGCGGTCGCGATGTCGTGACTTGACGGTCCGTGCCACACACAGGACGACAGGCGGGCCGAACGGCAACACTCCGTCACAATCTGCGGTGGATGGCCGCATCTCGCCGTGACCGTGAATGGGCGCTGGCGATATGATTCCTGTGTTTGAAGCACTTGAAACATTTTGTGCGTTGCGGCGTTCAGCACTCGGCCGATCGGCGGCCGACGTTAAGACTTGATGCAAATTGGGCGGTCGCCAAGCGGCCGCGAGGGGGACCTCAGATGATTTCGACCTGGAGCGAATGGAAGCGCTATCCCCGTCCCGGACGGGGCGAGAACCTGGAGGCGCCGATTTCGCCAGGGATCTATGAGGTGCGCATCGCCGGGACCGGCGCGCTCTATTCCTTCGGTGCGGTCGACAATTTGGCGCAGGCGCTGGCGCTGCTGCGGGTGGGCTCCAAGAACTGGTTCGGCCGCCGCAACCCGTCCGACGTTCCCGATCTCGAATACCGTACCTGCGCAACCTCGTCGAAGGCCGACGCCAAGGCCGCGGCCGAACGTATGATCGGCCGCCGCGAGACCTATATGAGCGGCGCGGCCTAAGGCCGCTGCCGGTTTAGCTCCCATCAGATGTGCGTTGTGGGACGGTGCATTGCGCGCTGCTTGTCCCTATATTCCGGCCGATCCGATCGTCCCGAAATGATCGTTCGAGGAGTAACGCCATGACCCCGCCCGCTGCCGCACGCGCCACGCAAGCCACCGCCACCCTGCGCGACCGGTTGAAAGACCCCTCGCTCCTGAAGGAGGCCTGCTACATCGACGGCGCCTGGGTCGGAACGCCGGTCTTTGCCGTCAACAATCCCGCGACCGGCGTCGAGCTTGCAAAAGTGCCGCAGCTCGGTGCGGACGAGACGACCAAGGCGGTCGAGGCCGCTCAGCGTGCGTTTCCGGCCTGGGCCAAGCACACCGCCAAGCAGCGCTCCAACATCCTGCGCAAATGGTTCGAGCTGATCATCGCCAACCGCGAGGATCTCGCGCTGATCCTGACCTCCGAGCAGGGCAAGCCGCTTTCGGAGGCGCTCGGCGAGGTCGATATCGGTGCGGCCTATATCGAGTTCTTCGCGGAGGAAGCTCGCCGCGTCTACGGCGAGACCATTCCGACGCAGCGGCCCGATGCGCGGCTGCTGGCGATCAAGCAGCCGATCGGTGTCTGCGGCGCGATCACGCCGTGGAATTTCCCGAACTCCATGATTACCCGCAAGGTGTCCCCGGCGCTCGCCGCCGGCTGTACCGTGGTGCTCAAGCCCGCCAATGAAACGCCGCTGTCGGCGCTGGCGCTGGCCGTGCTCGCAGAGAAGGCCGGCATCCCCAAGGGCGTGCTCAACATCATCACCGGTGATGCGCCGCCGATCGGCAAGGTGCTGTGCGAGCATCCGGCCGTGCGCTTCGTCGGCTTTACCGGCTCGACGGCGGTCGGCAAGATCCTCTACCAGCAGGCCTCCGTCGGCGTGAAGCGACTTGGTCTTGAGCTCGGCGGCAACGCGCCCTTCGTCGTGTTCGACGACGCCGATATCGACGCCGCGGTCGAAGGCGCCATCGTCTCGAAATATCGCAACATGGGCCAGACCTGCGTCTGTGCCAACCGGCTCTACGCCCAGGACAAGATCTACGACGAGTTCGTGCAGAAGCTGTCGAAGAAGGTCGCCGCGATGAAGATCGGCGACGGCACCGAGAGCGGCGTCACGCAGGGGCCGCTGATCAACCTTAAGGCCGTCGACAAGGTCGAACGGCACATCGCGGATGCGGTGAAGCGCGGCGCCAAGGTCGTCACCGGTGGCAAGCGCAGCGAGCTCGGGCGCTCGTTCTTCGAGCCGACCGTGCTGGCCGACGTCAAGCCGGACTCGCTGGTGTCGCAGGAAGAAACCTTCGGGCCGCTCGCGCCGGTGATCCGCTTCAAGGACGAAGCCGATGTGATCGCGATGTGCAACGCCTCGCCGTTCGGCTTGGCGTCGTATTTCTACTCCCGCGATCTCGGCCGCGTCTGGCGCGTGGCCGAAGCGCTGGAGTCCGGCATGGTCGGCGTCAACACCGGCCTCATCACCACCGAAGTCGCGCCGTTCGGCGGCGTCAAGGAAAGCGGCCTCGGCCGTGAAGGCTCGCGTCACGGCATGGAAGAATATGTCGAGATCAAATACGTGATGATGGCGGGGGTCTGACCGGCAATCGAGGGGCCCGCGCCGGCGATTGGAATCGCCGGCGCGAATGCATCAGCGGCAGACGTAGGCGCCGTTCACATAGACGCGGACGCATGCTGCGCCGGCAGCTGCCGCACCCACAGCCGCTCCCCCTACGACCGCGCGTCGCGTGGTTCGACGTGCGACGCCGGCAACGCTCGCGGGAGTTGCCGGCCGACCGACCCTGGCTTCGGCGCTTGAAACGCCGAACACGGTGCCGGCGTCGTTTGACCATTGGGTCGAGCCAAAAATTCCGCAGCCCAGAACGGCTGCAAAAAGTAGCGTTCGCCTGATGCCGACCAGCCTCATGGCAACCTCCCTCGTTGTTGTATCAAGCCGAGGTGATCAGCTTCCTTTTATCGTTGGCTCCCGGTTTGATCTGGATCAATGGAGTCGAGATCGCAGCCCAGATGGAGCCAAAGCGCCGCCCTAATGACGAGCTCCACTCAAATCCGAGTTTCTCTGCTCGTCGGACGGTTCCGGATCTGCGCTACGCTTGTCCGGGACGACAGCGAAGTGTGAATGACGGCCGCCGTAGGAGGCAGGGCGTGCGGCAGCAACCGCGCCTAGATCTTCAGCTCCGTCCCCGTCACGCGACGATACGCTTCGAGATACCGCTTGCTGGTCGCGTCCACCACGCTTGCCGGCAGCGGCGGTGGCGGGGCGTCGCCGTTCCAGCGGCCGGCACGGCGCTCGACGTCGAGATAGTCGCGCAAGGGCTGCTTGTCGAAGCTCGCCTGCGGCTGGCCGGGCTTGTAGGCATCGACCGCCCAGAAGCGCGAGGAATCCGGCGTCATCACCTCGTCGATCAGGATGATGCGGCCGTCCTTGTCCTGGCCGAACTCGAACTTGGTGTCGGCGATGATGATGCCCTGCTCGCGCGCCAGCTCCTCGCCGAGCGTGTAGATCGCACGCGTCATGCTTTCCAGCGTGTAGGCGACCTCGTCGCCGACGACCTCGCGCATCTTCGCAATCGTGATATTCTCGTCATGGCCGGTCTCGGCCTTGGTCGCCGGGCTGAAGATCGAAGGCTCGAGCTTCTCGCTCTCGACGAGGCCGGCCTTCAGCTTCTCGCCCGCGAGCGTGCCGCTGGCGGCGTACTCCTTCCAGGCCGAGCCCGAGATATAGCCGCGGATCACGCACTCGATCGGGAATACGGTGGTGCGCTTGCACAGCATGGCGCGGCCAAGGATCTCGGCGCGGTGCGGTTTCAGCGCCGGCACGGCCGCGATGATCTCGTCGGTATCGGCGCTGATCATGTGATGCGGCACCACGCCTTCCAGCTTGCCGAACCAGAACGCGCTGATTTGCGTCAGCACCGCGCCCTTCATCGGGATGGTCTCGCCCATCACCACGTCGAAGGCGCTGATGCGGTCGGTGGTGACGAGCAGCAGGCGCTCGTCGTCGACGGCGTAGATATCGCGCACCTTGCCGCGTCCGATCTTGGTCAGGGGCAGGTCGCTGGAGAGCATGGTGGTCATCGCAAAGCTTTCGCAGACTTGGCTTTCAGGCGGGACATCCGGCCGCACTGGACAGCGCGGCCGGCAACTGGATTAGCCTATTCCGGCAGCGGAATGAACTCATGTTCCTGCGGAACTGCTGCGAAACGGCCGGTTTTCCAGTCCTGCTTGGCCTGCTCGATCCGCTCCTTGCTGGAGGAGACGAAATTCCACCAGATGTGGCGGGGCCCCTCCAGCGCATCGCCGCCGAGAAACATCATCCGCGTGGCCTTGAGCGCCTTCACGGTGATGCGGTCGCCGGGCCGGAAGATCAGCAGCCGCGGCCCCTCATAGCGCTCGTTCGCGATCTCGACCTCGCCGTCGACGACATAGATCGCGCGCTCCTCGTGATCGGGATCGAGCGGCACGCTGGCGCCCGCAACGGCCGTGACCTCGGTGTAGAACCAGGGTGACACCATCGACACCGGCGAGGCGATGCCGAATGACGAGCCCGCGATCACCCGTGCGGTGAAGTCGCGCTCGGAGATCATCGGCAAATCGCCGGCGCCATAGTGCTGGAACGACGGCGCGATCTCCTCCGATCCGGCCGGCAGCGCGATCCAGCTTTGCAGGCCCAGCATCTTCTGGCCCGCGGCGCGCTGCGCATCCGGCGTGCGCTCGGAATGGGCGATGCCGCGGCCGGCCGTCATCAGGTTCATCGCGCCGGGCGCGATCTCCTGGACGTTGCCCTCGCTGTCGCGATGCATGATCGAGCCGTCGAAGAGATAGGTGACGGTGGCAAGCCCGATATGCGGATGCGGCCGCACGTCCATGCCCTTGCCGGAGACGAACTGCACCGGGCCGAAATGGTCGAAGAAGATGAAGGGCCCGACCATCTGCCGCTTGCCATGCGGCAGCGCGCGCCGCACCTCGAAGCCGTCGCCGAGGTCGCGGGTGCGCGGCACGATGACGAGGTCGAGCGCATCGCAGGACATGGGATCGCCGAGCACGGGATCGTTGGAGGGTTGCCAGCTCATGAGTAGGCTCCTTTTGGCTTTCTTGGTCGCGACGGTAGCAGAATTCCGCATCGCCGTCGCGACAAAGGCGGGCCCGACGCCACAGGTGTGATAGCGCCGTACTCCGCGGTCGGCGATGACAGGCCGTAGCAACCATTAAAGCACGCCCGATTTCCGCGAGCATGACGCCGTGCTTGCGGCCGTCAAGGCGTGGCCTGGCGGCAGTCGACGTGAGGTGAGACGAGCGCGACGGCCATCCTTGACGGCCGCGGCGCGCGGCGTCGTCTTGACGGCAGGTCGGGACGAAGAAACGGTCGCCTGATCGAACAAAGAAACGAGATCAGGTGACGGACACACTCGCGGTTCTGGGCGGTTCGGCGACCCACGGTGTTCCGCGGGCGACGACGGCGTTGATGATGACGATCAGCTTCCTGGCACAGGCGACCAGCGCGCGCTTGTGGCCCTTGCCGGCGGCGATCAGCCGGCTGTACAGGGCCATGAGCTGCGGATTCCAGCGGAAGGATGCCGGAAGAGCTGCGGTGTAGAGCGCCTGACGCAAGCGCTGGCGTCCGCCGTCAATCCTGCGGGCGCCGACATGCTTGCCGCTGTCGTCATCGTACGGCGCAAGCCCGGTGAGGGCTGCGGCTTGCTCGCGGGTGATCTGACCGATCTCGGGCATCCTGATCAAGATGGCAACCGCGGTCGGCAAGCCGCTGCCGCCAACGCTGTAGATCAGATCGAGCCGTGCGGCGAGATCGCGATGCTTGCGGATCGCTGCCACCAGGGCCTTGAACTCGGCTCGTCTGTGCTTGGCCAACAGAGCGATCTGCTCCTTCCAGAACTTCTGGACACGTTCGTCAGGGCAGCTCTCCAGCCGATTCTTGAGCTTTGCGATGTCCTCCTTGATCTGGTCGATCATCGTCAGATGCACGGCAAAAGGCTGCAGCCGGGGGTCTGGAGCGGGATGGATCTTCTTGACCGCGGCGGTGCAGGCCGCAATCAATGCGGCATCCATTTTGTCGTTCTTGGCCCGTTGCAAATGGAACGTGGCATAGGCGCGGACCTGGATCGGCTGAAACACGATGACGACAAACCGCTGGCGTCGCAGTTCGACGACCGCCGCCTGCTCGTAACCACCGCTTGCCTCGATCCCAACCCGCTTGACCTTGTGGCGCTTCAGCCACTCCACCAGCTCCTGGTGGCCTTCCGCCGTGTTCTTGACCTGCAGCTCCTCCGAACTGCCATCGAGCGCCACGTCGAGCTTATCTTTGCTGGTATCGATTCCAGCACAGATCGTGTTACGTTTGGCCATCTTCCTCGACCCTCCCTTGTGATGCGAACCTGAAGTTCGTTCAACCATGCGGGTCCCGATGAAGTGCCGACCGCGATCTTGCTACAAAACGCAGCCCTCAAGGCTTCGGTGGGCATCGATCCGATCGATCGGCGGCCCAGCTCGGGCGGCCACCCGGGCTGGGCCATTCCTCACGGAACCAGGCCATTCTAATCCGGCGCGCTAATACAAGGGTGGGCAAAGGAGCAAAGCGCCGTGCCCACCGGCTTTCTCCGATCGAGAAGAAGTGGTGGGCACGCTTCGCTTTGCTCACCCTACGATCCGTGAAGCCGGGCGATGACGGTTGTGAACGCGGATGGTCCTTGAAAAAACGGACGCAACGAACGATGTTCGTCCGACTTCAACTGCGACCGATCGCATCACCTGATGAGCCTTGCCGCCATCGACCTCGCCTTTCGCGCCGCCAGCGTCGCTCTGCTACTGATGCTGGTGGCGTCGCTGCTACACGACTTTCGCAACGTGCTGGCAGCCCGCCTCGGTGCCGCCTTCGCGCTCAGCTCGGCCGCGCATGCGGTGAGCTATTCGGTGGATGTCACGTCGCGGGTCCCGCTCTGGCATGCACCGCTGATCGCGTTGTCGACTGGCACCATCGTAGTGTTCTGGCTGTTCACGCGCTCCCTGTTCGACGACGAGTTTCACCTCCGCTGGTGGCACGGATGGGTCTGGGCGCTGGTGACGGCCTTCAGCTTCGCAGGCTGCGTCTGGATTGCGCCCAGCGGCCATGTGCGCTTCTCGGTGACGGTGGTCAATCTGATCGTGCTCGGCTTCATCGCCCTTGCGGTCGGGCAGATGATCGCCTCCTGGCCGGCTGACCTGGTCGAGCGCCGCCGCAGCGCTCGTGTCTTCGTCGTCTGTGCAACCGCGCTCTATGGCGGGCTGAACGCGGTGCTCCAGATCGCCGTCGTCGGCCACCACGTCGGCGATGTCGCCGAAACCGTCAATGCCGGCGCGCTCGCCTGCACCGTCGCGGCGATCGTCTATGCCATGATGCGCATCGATGGGGCGGATCTGTTTCCGGCCGCGGTGGCGCCCGCCCCGCCGGTTGTTTTCAGTCAGCCTGCGGCCGATGAATCCGCCGATCAAAAACTCATCGACGCCCTGATGCGACTGATGGCGGGCGAGCGGATCTATCGTCAGGAGAATATCACCATCGGCGTGCTGGCGGGCCGGCTGAAAATTCCGGAATACCGGCTGCGCCGGCTGATCAACCAGCGGCTCGGTTATCGCAACTTCAATGTGTTCCTGAACAATCACCGGATCGAGGAGGCCAAGGCTGCGCTCGCCGATGCCACCCAGGCCGAGGTTCCCGTCATCACCATCGCGATGGACGCCGGCTTCCAGTCGCTGGGTCCGTTCAACCGCGCCTTCAAGGCCGTGACTGGGGTGACGCCGACGGAATATCGGCGGCTGAAGGTGAATGCGGCCTAGATTTTCAGACCTTTGAAATCACGTAAGAATTCCGAAATCGACTAGCCTCGGTCACTTTCGACGAGGTCGTTTTCCAAATCCGGCGAGCGCGTATCGCCTGCATCCGGCCTGCTCTCCCGCACTCGTCCCAAAGCCGGAGAAAGCCCGTGACTCGCCGCCGCAAGATCATTCTCCTCACCACCACCATCGCCTGTGCCGGCCTCGCGCTCGGCGCCGCACGCGCCCGCGACGTGCCGAAGGTTGCGACCGGCTTTATCGCTCACACGCTCTGCTCGGAGACCTTCGTCTCCGGCCTCGATCTCATGCGCGACCTCGCCGAGACCACCGACGCGATGCCGGGCGCGGGTCTGCTCACCTGGGCGATGGATCTTCGGGTCGATCGCACGCGCAAGGATGTCACGGTGTCCCTGTTCGGAATCGGCCGCAGCCATGCCGTCTATCGCGAGGGACTTGGTTGCACGCTCGAGCACGGGCAGGGGATCGCCGATGTCGCGTTGCCGCCTGACGACCAGCAGCCCGCGCTGCTCCCCGAGATCGCCGGCCCGGGGATCGTGCCGCCGCAGAGCGAGGGCCTGGCAGCTGCGCTCGACCGCGCCTTTGCCGAGCCCACGCAGCCGCCTTATCGCCGCACCCGCGCGATCGTTGTCATGAAGGCCGGCCGCATCATCGCCGAGCGCTATGCCGACGGCATCGGGCCGGACACGCAACTGCTCGGTTTCTCCATGACGAAGTCGGTGATGTCAGCGCTGACAGGCATTCTGGTGCGCCAGGGCAAGTTGAAGCTCGGCGGCCCCGCGCCCATCGCCGCCTGGCAAAATCTGGATGATCCGCGTCATCCCATCACCGTCGATCAATTGCTGCGTCACACCGCGGGCATTGCGCTCGGAAGCTCGCTGGAGGCCTCGCTCGGCTCCGCGCTGGAACCGGTCAACACCATGAAATACGCCGAAGACGATATGGCCAGCTTTGCCGAGCGCGCGCCGCTTGCAACCGCGCCGGGCACGGCGTGGAATTATCACGACGGCAACTTCCTCATCCTCGCGCATCTGCTGCGTGATGCCGCCGGCGGCAAGCCCGCCGATGCGCTCCGCTTCGCACGCCGCGAATTGTTCGCGCCACTCGGCATGGTCAACGTCACGCTTCAGCTCGACGCGTCAGGCACGATCGAGGGATCCGGCGAAATGCTGGCCTCCGCGCGCGACTGGGCGCGCTTCGGCCAGCTCTATCTCAACGACGGCATAGCCGGCGGCAAGCGTATCCTGCCCGAGGGCTGGGTGAATTACTCCGCGTCAGCCACGCCGCATGCCTGGGTCGGCATCGGCGCCGGCTTCTGGACCAACCAGGGCGACAGCATTGGTGCAAAGTTTCGCATCACACACGGCTGGCCGCGCGATGCCTTCTTCGCCAAGGGCACGATCGGGCAGTACGCGATCATGATCCCGTCGGAGAAGTTGGTGATCGTGCGGCTCGGTCGCTCGCCGAACGGGCCGCTGGGGGCGGATGGCGTGTTCGATCTCGTGGGTGATGTGATTGCGGCAACCCGCGAGAAGGGGAAGCTGGCGGGGACGAACTAGGCGGCTGTTATCGCCCCAGCTCCGTCGCCTTGGCCACACGGTCGAAACGCTCCAGCGTCATGATCGCATCAGCGAATTTTTCCGCGCGCGCGTTGAGCACGGGGCGCGCGAGCGTCAGGAATTTCTGCTGCATCGCCTGCGCGTCGGGGAACGAATTCGGCTCGCCGGACGGATCCGCATAGAGCCGCTCATGCACGCCATCGTCCGTCGTGATGCTGACGCGGGCGCCGAACGGATGGGTGCGGCCGATCTCGAGCCGGTCGTCCTGCACCACGTCGAACTTGTCGGCGAGCGCGTCGATGGCGGCGTCGCCAAGGCGGCCATAATCGTCCCAGCCGAACGAGCCCTGGTCGAGCGCGAGTGCGCCGGTGAAGAACATCGAGAACTGGCCGCCGACGATCGAGGTCGGATGACGCTTGGTGGCGGCATCGCCGGTCAGTGTGATGCCGTTGCGATGCAGGCCGATCTCGACGCGCTTGACCTGGTCGGGCGTCAGATTGTGCTCGCGACGCATCGCGATCAGCGCGTCGATCGCGGCATGGGTGTAGCGGCAGCTCGGATACGGTTTGACGCCGATCTTCATGGTCTCGTAGGTCTTGCCGAGCTCGGCGACCGCCTTGTCCGGATGCGCATCGTCGGTGTAGCCGGCGAGCAGGCCGTGCTTGCCCTCGACCGATTCGGTCGCGCCGACGAAATCGTTGCGCGCCAGCGTCGCGGCGATCACGCCATTCATCGCGGCGGCGCCGACCTGGTAGCGCTTGTTCCAGGCGCCGTTGACCAGGAATTGCAGCGAGCCGGCGGCCTGGCTGCCGGAGACACCGAAGGCGGCGATGAGCTGCTGCTCGGAGAGGCCGAACAGTTTTCCGGCCGCCGCGGCCGCACCATAGGTGCCGGCGGTCGCGGTCGGGTGGAAGCCGCGCGCATAATGCGAGGTCGGATCGAGCGCGTTGCCGAGCCGGCAGCAGACCTCATAACCCGCGACGATCGCGGTCAGCACGTCGCGGCCCGAAGCGCCGACCATCTCGCCTATGGCGAAGGCGGCCGGAACGACCGGCGCGCTCGGATGCAGCGAGGAATCGGCGTGGGTGTCGTCGAAATCGAGGGAATGGCCGAGCGCGCCGTTGAGCAGCGCCGCGATCGCGGGCGTCCAGGTCTTGGAGTCGCCGAACACGGTGGATTCGCCCTTGGCGTCGAGCGCCAGCGCCTCCAGCATTTTCAGCATCGACGGGGTCGATTCCGCCTCGCGCCTGGCCCGGATCGCGCTGCCGAGGAAGTCCAGCGTCAGCACCTTGGCGCGATCCAGCACCTCGGCCGGAATATCCTGGTATTCCAGGTTGAAGACGTAGGCGGCGAGCGTTGCGGTTTCGTGGGCCATCGTGTTTCCTCGTTTTGGCGCGCAAGTTAGGCGGGCTGATTTGGCCTTTCAAGCGGCCTTGGGGCCGCGGGCATCAGCCATGCTTTTGCTTGGCCTGAGAAGATTGGGACGTCTGACGATGGCATTCGCAGGACAGGTGTGGGAGCGGATCAGGTCGCGGCGGACGCAACTGGGATTGGCGATCAGGGTCACGGTCGCCGCGACCGCGGCCTATGCGCTCGCCACCGCGCTGCATCTGCTATTGCCGCTCTGGGCGGTGCTGACCTCACTGATCGTGACCCAGATGAGCGTCGGCCGCTCGCTGAAGGCGACGCGCGACTACATGCTCGGCACCATCGGCGGTGCCATCTATGGCGGCGCCATCGCGATCCTGATTCCTTATTCCAGCGAAGCGGGCCTGCTGGGGCTCCTGGTGCTGTCGGTCGCGCCGCTCGCCTTTATCGCCGCGATCAATCCGAGCCTCAGCGCCGCCACCGTGACCGCCGTGATCGTGCTCCTGGTTCCGACCATGCATCATTCCGATCCCATGACGTCGGCGATCGACCGTGTCAGCGAGGTCGCGGTCGGCGCCATCACGGGATTGCTGGTCTCGTTCCTGGTGCTGCCCTCGCGCGCGGTACGGCAGATCCGTGCCAGCGCCGCGATCCTGCTCGAGCTGATCGCCGATGCCTTCACCGAGCTGCTCGCGGGCCTCACCCGCGGCCGCGACAACGACGCGCTGCACCGGATCCAGGACGGGATCGGCACCGCGATGGTTGGTCTCAATGCCATCGGCACTGAAGCCGAGCGCGAGCGCGCGGCGCGGCTGTCGAGCGGTCCGGACACCGGGCCGCTGCTGCGAACGGTCCTGCGATTGCGTCATGACGTCGTGATGATTGGCCGCGCCACCGTGGTGCCGTTGCCGATCGAGGTGCAGACGCGGCTCGCAGCACCCCTGACGGAAGTCTCGACCGTGATCGCGCGCTTCCTGCGGTCGGCCGCAGCGGCCTTGCGCGAAGGAGCCGGCGCGCCGCCGATCCATCCGGTCCACGTCGCGCTTCAGCACTACGCCGAAGCGGTTGCCGCCGTGCGCCACGACGGCCTGATCCGCGGCCATGCCGGCGACACTGCCGAGCGCTTCTTCGCACTCGGTTTCTCACTTGAGCAGATGCATCAGAATCTGTGCGACCTCGACCGCGTCGTCGGCGAATGGTCGGAGGTCTCGGACGACAGGACCGCGCGCGTTGCGGAGTGAGTTCGGCGTGTCCTCGTAAACGTCGGCTTTCGACAGCAATGCGCACGTCGCGCGGCTTGGCTGATCGGCTGCCTGAGACGCTGCACGCGCCAGGTTCCATCGGGTCATGCTGCTGACGCAATCTCTGTCTTAGTCAGCGTGAAGCTAAAACACTACGTGAGGACCACTCCGGTTCCCACGACGGTTCCGTAGCCAGGGGTTGGCTCGAGTCCGCAAAACGATTGGCGCAAGTTCATGAACGCTTCTGCGTTCGCTTGACCACGTTTGCGGTTCTGGAACCGGACAATCTAAAAAATCACAGGACTCATGATGCTATTCCGCTCGAGCGCCGCAATTTGCGGCGCCCTGGTTGCGCTCGCCTTCTCTGTTGCCGTTGCTCGAAGTGAAACACGTGGGGATCACTCAAGTGACGTCGTCGATGCCGCCTCCGGCGATGCGATCGTTGGCGCGGCGTCCACGTACAATCCGTTCAAGCCCGGCAAGGAGGAGGGCGGTCCGAAGACAGCCACCGGCGAGCGTTATGATCCCTCTGCCTGGACGGCTGCCATCAAGACGAGCTTGCGTCGCAAATTCGGCGGGGTTCAATTTGGCGCGAGGCCGAAATATGCCCTCGTCGAAGCCGTGGGCAAGAAGGTCATCGTCAAGATAAATGACGTGGGGCCACTGAGACCTGGCCGCATCATTGACCTCAATGAGCGGACGATGCGCCATTTCGATCCAAGCATGGACCTTGGGGTCATTCCCGATGTGAGAGTTAGTCCGCTTGCAGGGGACAATTGGACCCCGGGGCCGGTGGGCTGAACGCGGGCGGTGTTCGTCAATGTCGGCCCGGACGGTTCATCGCGCCGGCTCCATGATCCCTGTCATCATGCTGCGAACCACGAGCTTGTGGAAGGGCATGATGAGCGTGAGGTAGGTCCGGCCAAGCAGATTGTGTGTCCGCACCAGCGTGGTCGATGTGACCTGTCGGCCCGCAGCGTCGCCGGCTACGTTGACGACGATGCGGAAGTCGAGATGATAATCGTCGAAACCCGCGACCAGCCGCTCCGGCGTTTCGTCGACCACCGGAAAGAGGCCGATCAATCCGTGCGGCGCCGGTGCGCCTTCGCCCGACGTCTTCAGCCCGAACGGCGTCACAAGAATGTTGCGCAGGCGCAGCAGCACGTCGATCCAGCGCGGCCCGTGCAGCACCATCCGGGTGCAGGCCTCGCGGGCATTCACCGTCGCTGCGCCGATCTCGACGCGAAACGCGTCGACGAATTGCGCGCCTGCCAGCAGCGTGTTGGCATCGACATCAGGCGTGACTTCGCGGACGGCCCCGTTCATCCCGCCAGTCTGCGCGTCAGCATCCGGAAGCGCAAGATCAAGAGCCCGGCATAGACGAATGTCCCGAGGGAAAATCCGACCCAGACACCGACCGCGCCGAGCCCCGCGTTGAAGGCCAGCACCCAGGCGATGGGAAAGGCGATGCCCCAATAGCCGATTGCCGCGAACAGCAGTGTCATTCTCGTATCGTTGATGCCGCGTAGCGCGCCACCCATGATGGTCTGCAGACCATCGGCGATGAAGAAGGTGGCGCCGACCAGCAGCAGCGTCGCGGTCAGCTCGATGGTGGCCGCGCTCGCCTCACCGCTGCCGAAGAACAGCCGGCCCAACTGGTAGCGGCCGAGGATGATGGCGATCGTCAGGGCGGAGACCAACGCCATGCCGAGCAAGGCGGCGACGAGCCCGGCGCGCTTCACCGCCGCCGGCTCGCCGCGGCCGAAGGCGTGGCCGACCCGCACGGTGGCCGCCATGCCGATGCCGAGCGGCACCATGAACAGCACGGCGGTGATCTGCAGCGCGATCTGATGCGCGGCAATCGCGGCGGTCGAGATCAACCCCATCAGCAGCGCTGCCGAGGAGAACAGGCCATATTCCAGCAGCAGCGAAAACGAGATCGGTGCGCCGATCGCGATCAGCTGACGCATCAGCGGCCAATCGATCCGCCACAGGCGGGCAAGCGGGCGGTAGTCCGAAAACGGCTTGCGCAGCCCTGCGATCGCGAGCACGGCGACGAACGTGCCGAGGTTGACGATCGTGGTCGCAAGTCCGGCGCCGAACAGGCCGAGCTCCGGCAGGCCGAACAGGCCGTGGATCAGCGCATAGACCAGCGCGGCATTGACCGGGATTGCCGCGAGCGTGATCCAGAGCGGCGGCTGCGGCCGGTTCACCGCGCTCATCATGCTGCGCAACGCGATGAAGCCGAGCGCCGGCGCGATGCCCCAGGCCAGGCCGTTGAGATAGCGCTGGGCCAGCGCGGCCGACTGCGGCGCCTGTCCGAGCGCGAGCAGGATCCGCTCGCCATAGAGCGGCGAGGCCATCATCGGCAGCGAGATCAGCAGCGCGACCCACAGGCCGACGCGCAAGGAGCGGCGGATCAGCCTGACATCTCCGGCGCCAAACGCCTGCGCCGCCAGCGGCGACACCGCAGCCATCAATCCGAGCCCGAAGGTGAAGCTAACGAAATAGACGGTGTGCGCCAGCGCCGCCGCGGCCACCGCATCCTCGCCAAGCCGCCCGATCAGCGCGAGATCGGTCGTGATCATCGCGATCTGCCCGAGCTGCGTCAGCATCATCGGCACGGCCAGCCGCAGCGTCTCGACGAACTCTTCGGCGAGATGGTTCTGCGGCACGCCGGCTTGCGGCTGCGAATGATGTTGGACGGTGTCGAGCATGGCGGCTCATTAGCACGGCCGCGCGACGAAAACATGGCCCGTGAGCGAGATGAGTGAGGGGCTCTATCCGCTAGCTCGGAATCGTAGGGTGGGCAAAGGCGCATTAGCGCCGTGCCCACGACCTATCAAATATTGCAACGGAAGCCGTGGGCACGCTTCGCTTTGCCCACCCTACGATACTGGGCGCTTCGCATCACCTTCTGCCACAAGGCAGAAGGAAGAAAGCAACCTCAGCCCCTCCGCTCCGGCACGCGCGTGATCTTTGCGCCCAGCGCGTTCAGCCGTTCCTCGATGCGCTCGTAGCCGCGCTCGATCTGGTCGGCGTTGTTGATGGTGGAGGTGCCCTGGGCGCACACGGCGGCCAGCAGCATCGCCATGCCGGCGCGGATGTCGGGTGAGGTCATGGTCGCGCCGTGCAGGCGGCTGGGCCCTGCGATGATGGCGCGGTGCGGGTCGCACAGCACGATGCGCGCGCCCATCGCGATCAGCTTGTCGACGAAGAACATCCTGGATTCGAACATCTTCTCGAACATCAGGATCACGCCCTCGCATTGCGTGGCGGTGACGATCGCGATCGACATCAGGTCGGCCGGAAAGGCCGGCCAGGGCTGGTCCTCCAGCTTCGGCACGTGGCCGCCGAAATCGTCCTGGATCTTCAGTGTCTGGTTCGACGGCACGATCAGGTCGTCGCCCTCGACCCGGCAGACGATGCCGAGCCGCTCGAAACCCATGCGGATCGAGCGCAGATGCTCGACGCCGGCGCGCGTGATGCGAAGCGGCGAGCGCGTCACGGCGGCAAGCCCGATCAGCGAGCCGACCTCGATATGGTCGGGCTGGATCCGATAGGTCGCTTCTCCCAGCGTTGCCGGCCCATGAATGATCATGGTGTTGGTGCCGATGCCCTCGATCTTCGCGCCAAGCGCGACCAGGAAATTGGCGAGGTCCTGCACATGGGGCTCGGAGGCCGCGTTGCGCAAATGGGTGACGCCGTCGGCGGCGACCGCCGCCACCAGCGCGTTCTCCGTCGCGGTGACGCTCGGCTCGTCCAGGAACACGTCCGCGCCGGCAAGCTTGGGCGCGCGGAATTCGAGCCGGTCGGTCGCGGTGACCTTGGCGCCCAACTGCTCCAGCGCCAGCACATGGGTGTCCAGCCGGCGGCGGCCGATGACGTCGCCGCCGGGCGGCGGCAGCATCACCTCGCCGCAGCGCGCGAGCAGGGGGCCGGCGAGCAGGATCGAGGCGCGGATGCGCACGCAGAGCTCAGGGTCGAGATCGGCGGCGCGGATGCTCTTGGCATGGATGTGAAGCGTGTTGCGCCCGGTCCATTCCGCCGCCGCGCCGACCGAGCGGATCAGTTCGACCAGCGTCTCGGTGTCGCGGATCCGCGGCACGTTCTCCAGCGTCACCGGATGCTCGGTGAGCAGGGCGGCGGCGATGATCGGCAGCGCTGAATTCTTGTTGCCGGATGGCTCGATCGAGCCCGAGAGCCGGTGACCGCCCTCGACGATATATTGGATGGGCGCCACGTCGGTTTTCTCCGTCCTGTTGCGTTGGGGCGGGCTGCTTCGGGAGCGGAAACTACCGAGAATTGAGCAGGGTAGCAATTCTGCACTTGTCGCGGCGGAAGGCCGCGCGTTGGCCTGAATGGGCCCGCCGTATCCGGCGTTTAGAACAAGCCGATGATATTGGCCACCACATAAAGGATGACGATCAGCATCAGCACGCCCATCGCCAGGAAGGAGATTTCGACGGCAATGGCGCCGGCCCCAAGTGCGGCCGCGACGCCTGCCAGGAGCCTCTCTTCGCGAAACACGAGGGCGAGGACCGAGAGCAGGATGGCAAGCAGACCGAGTGAGATCGCCGCGATCGAGGACGCCTCCCTCAATTGGCTCCCGGTCGACTTCTCCCGCGGCGGGGCCTGGTACTCGACGCCCTTGACGCGCGCGATCAGGCGATCCTTCAGGCGATGGCCGGTGTCGACAATCACCTTGTCCGCCGGCGGTGGCGGGTAAATCGCAGGTATGACCCAATGCGGCAATACGGCCGCGATCAGCGCCAGCACGCCGATGATGCTGCCGATCACCCCGAGGCGGCGGGAGGGGAGGGCGGAACTGGTTGTTGCAGAGGCGGTCATGGCACGACACTTCCCGGCCGGAACCGGCCAACGGGATCATGCCACTTCGTCGCGACGGCGGGTGGTGAGGTTCAGGGTGCTGGGATTAGTCTAGCCGTCATGCCCGGGCTTGTCCGGGGCATCCACGTTCTTTGGCGGGGTAAGACGTGGATGGCCGGGACAAGCCCGGCCACGACGCTGTGGAAGCAGCGAGCCCTCAGATGTCGATCGTCGCGCTCAGCGAATGTTCCTGGATGAAGTCGCGGCGCGGCTCGACCACGTCGCCCATCAGCTTGGTGAAGATGTCGTCGGCCTCGTCGACCTCCTTGACCTTCACCTGCAGTAGCGAGCGCACGTCGGTGTCGAGCGTCGTCTCCCAGAGCTGCTCCGGGTTCATCTCGCCGAGACCTTTGTAGCGCTGCAGTGAGATGCCCTTGCGGCCGGCCTCGGTCACCGCCTCGAACAGGTCGACCGGGCCATGGACCATGTGCTCGGTATCCTTGCGCCGCAGCTTGCCGGAGCGGGCGTAGACGTCCTGTAGCTTCGTTGTGTACTCGTCGAGCTTGCGGGCTTCGGCCGACCCCAGGAACGCATCGTCGATCACAGCGGCTTCCTTGACGCCGCGCACGGTGCGCTCGAACTGGAAGCCCTGGCCTTCCACATATTGCCCGATCCAGCCGCGCTCGACCTCTTCGGCCTGATTGTCCAGCCGGCTCGCGATGTATTGTGCGGCGGCCGCAGCGTTCTCGGGATTGCCGTAGATCGACTTGTTCAGCACGCCGGTGATGGCGGCCTGCTCGATCACCTTGCGGTTATAGCGGCTGTGCAGATTGCGCAGGATGCTGCGGACCACGCGGGCGTCGTCGACCAGCGCGCGCAGATCGCGGCCGGACCGGTCGCCGCCGGTGCCGGGGATGTACACGCAGTCGTCGAGGCCGGCGTCGATCAGATAGTCCTCCAGCGCCCTCTCGTCCTTCAGATACTGCTCGGACTTGCCGCGTGAGACCTTATAGAGCGGCGGCTGGGCGATATAGAGATAGCCGCCGTCGATGATGTCGCGCATCTGCCGGTAGAAGAAGGTCAGCAGCAGCGTGCGGATGTGGGCGCCGTCGACGTCGGCGTCCGTCATCACGATGATCTTGTGATAGCGCAGCTTCTCGATCGAGAACTCGTCGCTGATGCCGGTGCCGAGCGCGGTGATCAGCGTGCCGATCTGTTCCGACGACAGCATCTTGTCGGGGCGTACGCGTTCGACGTTGAGGATCTTGCCGCGCAGCGGCAGCACCGCCTGGAATTCGCGGTTGCGGCCCTGCTTGGCGCTGCCGCCTGCCGAGTCACCCTCGACGATGAAGAGTTCGGATTTGGCCGGATCCTTCTCCTGGCAGTCGGCGAGCTTGCCGGGCAGCGAGGAGACCGAGAGCGGGCTCTTGCGCGTCAATTCGCGCGCCTTTCGCGCAGCCTCACGCGCGGCGGCGGCCTGGATCACCTTGCCGACGATCATCTTGGCTTCGCTCGGATGCTCCTCGAACCAGGCCTGGAGCGCCTCGTTGAGCACGTTCTCGACCACGGGGCGCACTTCCGAGGACACCAGCTTGTCCTTGGTCTGCGACGAAAATTTCGGATCGGGCACCTTCACCGACAGCACGGCGGTGAGGCCTTCGCGGCAATCGTCGCCGGTCAGCGCGATCTTTTCCTTTTTCGCATTGGCCTCGGCATAGCCGTTGACCTGGCGCGTCAGCGCGCCGCGGAAGCCGGCGAGATGGGTGCCGCCGTCCCGCTGCGGGATGTTGTTGGTGAAGCACAGCACGTTCTCGTGGTAGCTGTCGTTCCACCACAAGGCCGCCTCGACGCCAATGCCGTTGGCTTCCGCGCGCACCATGATCGGCGCAGGCACGATCGCCTTCTTGTTGCGGTCGAGATATTTGACGAATTCCTCGACGCCGCCGGAATAGTGCATCTCCTCGCGCTTCTCCACTGCGTGACGCATGTCGGAGAGGGCGATGTTGACGCCGGAATTGAGAAAGGCGAGCTCGCGCAGCCGATGCTCGAGCGTGGCGAAATCATATTCGATGTTCTTGAAGGTCTCGCCCGAAGCGAGGAACGTCACTTCGGTGCCGCGTTTGCCCGGCGCGTCGCCGACCACCACCAGCGGTGCGACGGCATCGCCATGGGCGAACTCGATGTAGTGCTCCTTGTTGTCGCGCCAGATTCGCAAGCCAAGCTTGCTCGACAGCGCGTTGACGACGGAGACGCCGACGCCGTGCAGGCCGCCGGAGACCTTGTAGGAGTTCTGGTCGAACTTTCCGCCGGCGTGCAGCTGGGTCATGATGACCTCGGCCGCCGAGATTCCTTCGCCCTTGTGGATGTCGACGGGAATGCCGCGGCCGTCGTCGCGCACGGTGACGGAATTGTCGGCATTGAGCACGACGTCGACGCGCGTGGCGTGGCCCGCCAGCGCTTCGTCGATCGCGTTGTCGACGACTTCGTAGACCATGTGGTGCAGGCCCGAGCCGTCGTCGGTGTCGCCGATATACATGCCCGGGCGCTTGCGAACGGCATCGAGACCCTTGAGCACGCGGATCGATTCCGCGCCGTAATCGCTCGGATTGGAGGGCTCGTTTTCGGCAGGTGTCTGCCGAGCAGGTTCTGTCATGAGAGGCCTTCGAGATGTCGCCCGAATCAGCCGCGCAAAAGGCGCTGATTTGCGAGCTATTTGTGCCATGAAAGAGAGATTGCGCCTAGCGCAAAGTATCTTCCGGCAACCCTTTGACTAAATGGGGTTTTTGGGCCGGTTTTCAAGGTGTTCGAAGGCCGATTCTGGGGCTCGCGAAAAGCCCGATTCGAGACCCCCTTTTTAGCCTTCAAAGGCGTGGATTTTGCGGGGTCGCAGCGACCTGTTCCGACGTGCTGTGGCGCCCGGGAACAGGTCTGTGGGGTCAGTAGATCTGATCCGGCTTCCTGTCGTCGTCACCCAACTGGAGGGACCAGGTCTCGCCTGCGGCCACGGTGATGGTATCGGTGCGCAACGTATGGCCCGACACGACCAGCTGGTAGGAATACGTGCCGGGCGGCAGATCCAGCGTTTGTGGGTGATTTTCGCCGCCCGCGATCTTGATGGTCTGATCGTTGATCGCGAGCGAAGCCACGCCGGGCGCAAGATAGCCGAAGATCAGCCGCGCTCGTCCTGGCATCGGCAGGAAATTGGCCTTGGCCACGGCCTCCGTATTCCGCTGCACCAGCTCGACAATGGTCTCGTCCTTCGCACGGCCAAGTTTCAATGTTGCCGGGCCCTTCGGGGAGACGAAGGCGAGCTTAGCGTGATCGGCGGCAACCACAGTGCCGTCAGGCTTTTCCTCCCAGCCGCGCTTTGCGAGCTCCGTGCGGTAGAAGGCGAGCACAGCAGTGAGCGGGGCCTGCACATGGGCTTCGAGTCCGACCCGCAGCGGGATTTCGATGCCGGTCGCATGGGTGGTGTTGGAGCTGGAGGAGCTGTGTTGCTTCGGCACTGGCATGTCGGCGTCGGGATCCGCCGGCGTGAGTGCAGCCGAAGTGTGCGGTGATAGATGCGGTATCCATCCGCCGGCATTTGCGGCGATCAGGCCGCCCGCGAGGAGGGCGAGACCGCACAGCGGCAGCAACCAGCGTGCCGGACCTCTCATCACAGGCTTTATTGTCGTCATGTTCGTTCCCGGCATCAGGGGCCCGGTAGATCAGTACATCTGCAGCGGCAGCACGTCGCCGCTCGGCCCCACCAGGAGGCCCCAGGCGTCGCCGGCGGCGACGGTGAGGGTCTCGGTGTGGGCCGGGCGCCCGGGCATGCGCAGGGCGTACTGGTAGGTGCCCGGCAGCAGGTCGAGCATCGGGCCTTTCGGCGATTGCGGACCGCCGGCGCCGGCCGCGATCTTCACCGTCTGCTTGTTGATTGTCAGCGAGGCTTCCTTCGTCCCGATATTGCCGAGCATCAGCCTGGCCTGGCCGGGCTTCGGCATGATGTCGGCCTTCACAGCGGCATCCGGATTCTTCTGCGCCAGGCTGACCGTGGTCTCGCCTTTGGCGCGGCCGAGCTTGAGCACGGCCGGGCCTTGCGGCGAGGTGAAGTCGATCTGTGCGCGTTCGGCGGACACGGTCGCGCCGTCGGCCTTTTCCTGCCAGCCGAGCTTGGAAAGCTCGGCCCGGTAGAAGGCCAGGACATCGCCGAGCGGGGCCGCGATGCTGGCTGCCAGCTCGCGGCGGAACGGCATCTCGCTCCCCGGCATTTTGGTGGTGGCGAGCGAGGTCGACGACCGCTGCGTCGGCACGGGGAGCTGGGATTCAGGGTCGGGCTTGAGCGGCTCGGAGGATTTGGCCTGCACTTCGGCGGCGGCCGTCGGCTTCGCGGCGGCCATCACCAGCCCCGATCCGTCGGCGCGGACATTCACCTTCGGGCCCATCTGCATCACGGTCATCGAGATCGACTTGCCGCTCTTGGAGAATTCCATCATCGCCATGTTGGGCTGGTTGATGACGGAGGGTTGCTCCTTCCAGCCGGCGGGCTTGAGTGACGCGCGATAGAACGCGGTGAGCGCCTTGACGCTCGAGGTGGAGGAGAATTCGAGATGGCCGTCATTGCCTTCGAACTTCACGCCCTCGGCGGTCTCGGGCAGCGGCACCGGCGTCTTGCTGTCGGCGAGCGCATTCAGCGGCGTATCCGACAGGGCGGCCGCCTGCGTCTTGCGCCTGGCCTCATCGGCGGCAATGAGCTGCTGAGCCGCCCCCAAAGCATCGCCGAGGAACCTTGCGTCCGCCTCCTTCTTCGCCTTGGCGCGGGCCGCAAGTGCGGAGTCCCTCACCTGCGCGGTCAGACTGATCATCGTGAAATCATATTTGCGGCCGAGCCGCAGCACGCCGGTTTCCTCCGCCGATGAGACATTGATCGCGATCTCGTCGCCGGGCGCGAGCGGCGCGTTGCCGTCTTCCCGCCAGCCGCGCGCGGCGAGCTCGCGGTGATAGAAGGCGAGCACGGCGGGCAGCTCGGCCATCGCGGCGGCCGACATCTCGCGCTTGTTGGAGCTCGCGCTGCCAAGACCCCTTGCAGATTTGGTTAGCTTCGGCCGCGGCAGGCCGGCCATGTCATCGTCGGCCTCGAGCTCCTGGGGCAGCGCGAACGGCGCCACCCGGATGTCGACATTGGTGCGGCCGTCGTCGCGTCGTGTCAGGGTCAGCATCACTGGCTTCTGGTAGATGTGCGTCGCGTCGCGATCGGGGTGATCGTAAAAGACGCGCACGCCGTTCGGGACGGTCCCGTCAAGATCGGCGTTCGGCCAGCGCGAGGACGTTTCAGGCGTGAGCTTGCGCCAGCCGATCGCCGCCATTTCCTTCGCAAAGAACTCCGAGGTCGCATCGAACGCGCCGGGCGCGATGCAGCCGAGATAGGGTCGGGTCTCGTCGAACGCGAGATCGGTCGCGCCGTCCGGGAACGGCACGTTCGCATAGATCCGGTTCGGCGTGTAGAACACGGCGGATTGGTCGGAGCGCCCGCGCGCCTGTGTGAAGGAGACGCGCAGCCCCAGCCGACCCTTCTTGAAGGTCAGCGCGGCACTCTTCTCGTCCAGCGGATACACATAGGGCACCCAGCCGTCGGCCCTCAGCAGCTTCTTCGTGGCGTCCGACGTGGCGGCAAGCGCGGTCGGCACAGTGTAGATGACGCGATAGGTGTCGGGGTGCGAAGTATCCTCCACCGCGCCGTCCAGCCGCGGCAGCGTATGGACGTCGACGAAGCTTTCGTCTGCCGCGTCCGCGGGATACGACGTGCTCGCCATCGCGAGAACGCCGCAGGCAAGCAGCAGCCATCTTGCCGGGACTTGCGCCCCAAGCGGGATCATCGGCATCGTCAAACTCCTGGGTGTTGCGCGGGCCGTCGCCCTGCGCATGGGCAGACTGCGACACCTCGGCGCGCGGCCTCAGACGAGAAGTCGCGATGGGAACCGGAGAGGTTCAACGGACGGCGTACGAGCGGCGTCACGGGCCTGATCAGGCAGGCATGGCTCAATACAGCTGGAGCGGCGGCCAGGCGTCGCCGTCGCGCCCGATCGTGAGCTCCCAGGTATCGCCGGCGGTAAGGGTGAGGACGTTCGTGGTGGCTGAATGGTCCGGTACGGTCAGTTCGTAGGAATACTTGCCGGGCGCCAGATCCAGCGACACGGCATTGGCGCCGGCGGCGCGTTTGACGGTTCGTGCGTTGATCGTGAGCGCCGCGTCCCTCCCGCTGATATTGCTGAACACCAGCTTGGCCTGGCCGGGTTCGGGCATGATATTGGCCCGGGTCGCCGCATCGGCGTTCTTCTGCACGAGATGGATCGAGGTGCTGCTGTCCTTGCGGGCGAGCCGGAGTGCGGCCGGCCCCAGCGGGGAGGCGAAAGCGAGCTGGGCGTGATCGGTTGCGATCACCGCGCCATCGGGCTGTTCCTGCCAGCCGAGCTTTCCGAGCTCCGTGCGATAGAAGCTGAGGACGTCGCCGAGTTCTGCGGGCACGGTGGTTTCGAGCCTGGTGCGGAGCGGGGCTTCGACGCCGGGCATCACCGTGGTGTGGGTGCCTCGATAGAGGTAGCGGGTCGGCGCGGGCAGCCGCGCATCGGGATCCGGCGCGAGCGCGACTGAGAACAGTGGCGACAAATTCGATACCCAGGCGCCGGCGCTTGCCGCGAGCAGGCAGCTCGCGAACAGAGCGAGGCCGCACGCAAGAAGTTGCCATCGCGCAAGAGCTCTTGCCCCGTGCCTTACCGTCGTCATGCCTACGCTCCAAGCATCGCGCGTGTGGGAAATACCGCGCGATTGCACAACGGCGACACCGTCGGCGCCGCTTCAGACAGCTAGTCGCTGATGGAACAGAGCGGGTTCAACCCGGAGGCCTAGCGTCGCGACGAGACCTGTCCGCTCTCGACGTCGAAGACTTCGCCTCCAGCGCCGATCTCGGCGAAGGCGGCCGGATCCGCGCCGGTCAGCCACACCTGCGCGCCGAGTTTGCGCAGCTCGTCGAACAGCGCGGCGCGGCGGTTCGGATCGAGATGGGCGACGACCTCATCGAGCAGCAGCAGCGGCACGATGCCGGTCATCTCGGCGACCAGACTCGCATGCGCCAGCACCAGACCGATCAGCAGCGCCTTCTGCTCGCCCGTGGACGCATCGCGCGCCGGCATGCTTTTCGGCGCGTAGATCACCTGGAGATCGGTGAGATGCGGGCCGTCGGTGGTGCGGCCGGCGATGGCATCGCGCGGCCGGTTGTCGCGCAGGATCTGGCGGTAGCGGTCCTCGACCGACGTCGCCGTCTCGGTCAGCAGCGCGTTCTCCATCCAGCCGTCGAGCGCGATCTGCGCCGAGGGAAAGGCGGAGGCCTGCGCGCGCGCATTCAGCATGCCGGTGAGCCTTGCCGCGGTCTGGCCGCGCGTTGCCGCGACCGCGACCGCAAGCTCCGCGGTTTCGCGCTCGATCGCGTCGCACCAATGGTCGTCGTAATTGCGGGTTTCGAGCAGGCGGTTGCGCGAGCGCAGCGACCGTTCCAGCGCGTTGATGCGGCTGGAATGCTCGTTGTCGATCGCCAGCACCAGGCGGTCGAAGAAGCGCCGCCGTTCCGAGCCTGCGCCCATGAACAGCCCGTCCATCGCCGGCGTCAGCCACACCATGCGGATATGGTCGCCGAAGGCCGTCGCGGACCCAACCGGCTCTCGGTCGATGCGGCAGCGCCGGCTTACGGCGGCGTCAGAGCGCGGTGCATCAATGCCAGTGCCGAGCGTGGCCAGCCCCAGCGCGCCCTCGACCTGCGCGGAGACGGCCCAGGATCCGTCGCCCTGGTTGTCGGCGACGTCTTCCAGCGTCGCCCGCCGCAAGCCCCGGCCCGGCGACAGAAACGAGATCGCCTCGATGCAATTGGTCTTGCCCGCCCCGTTCGGCCCGACCAGCGCCACCATGTCAGCCGCCGTCTCGAGCCCCGCCGCCCGATAATTGCGAAAATGCGTCAGCGTCAGGCGATGAATGCGGGAGGGGGTCATCAGTTATTCGTTCTGGCGCGATTCTTCCCCTCTCCCCTTGTGGGAGAGGGTGGCGCCTCACGCAGTGAGGCGACGGGTGAGGGGTATCTTACCGCCCGGCAAGCTTTGCAAGGATATCCTCCAATACAGAAGCGGGCTGCTGTAGCACGTCGTTGTTCCAGTAGCGCAATGTCCAAAACCCTTCGGCAGCAAGCGTCGCCTCACGCGTCGCGTCTCGCTGCGATTCCGAGTGTTGGCTTCCGTCGATCTCGATCACGAGGCGCTTCTCGAAGCAGACGAAATCGAGAATGTAGTTTTTGAACGGTACCTGTCGGCGAAACTTGAAAGTGGAGAGCCGACGATCCCTCAGCAAGCGCCACATTGCGGTTTCAGCATCGGTTGGTTCGTGCCGCATGTTCTTCGCGAATTGGCGGAGACGCTTGGCGACTGGCCGATGGGATGGCTCCTGCGGCACGAACCCCTCACCCGACTGAGTGTGTATCCGCCAGCGGAGATGCCCTCTCCCACAAGGGGAGAGGGCACAACAATGTGCGTCGCGCTTGTGGCGACAGGGAAGGCTGTAGCTTCACCCTCTCCCCTTGTGGGAGAGGGTGGCTTCGCGCAGCGAAGCCGGGCGAGGGGTTGTCTCCGCGTACAAGGTATCCCGAGAGGAGGAGCACGTCCCTCACACCCGCATCGGCATCAGCACATACAGCGCGCTCTTGTCGTCGCGGTCTTGCACCAGGGTGGGCGAGCCCGGATCGGCAAGCCTGAGCGTTGCGACGTCGCCTTCGATCTGGGCTGCGATGTCGAGCAAATAGCGGGAGTTGAAGCCGATATCGAGGGCGTCGGAGGCGTATTCGACCTCGAGCTCTTCGGTCGCGCTGCCGGAATCCGGATTGGTCACCGACAGCACCAGCTTGCCCGGCGACAGCGACAGCTTCACCGCCCGGCCGCGCTCGCTGGAGATCGTCGAGACGCGGTCGACCGCGTTCTCAAAGTCCTTCTTGTCGACGACGAGCTCCTTGTCGTTGCCCTGCGGGATGACGCGGCCGTAGTCGGGGAAGGTGCCGTCGATCAGTTTCGAGGTCAGCACGACGTTCCCGATCGTAAAGCGGATTTTTGCCTGCGACAGCTCGATCGTCATCTCGGCGTCGGTATCCTCGATCAGGCGCTGCACCTCGCCGACGGTCTTGCGCGGCACGATCACGCCGGGCATGCCCTCGGCGCCCTTCGGCTGCACCAAATCGAGCTGGGCGAGGCGGTGGCCATCGGTGGCGACGCCGCGTAAGGTGGCGGCCTTGGGCGTGCCGGCGGCATGCAGGTAGATGCCGTTGAGATAATAGCGGGTCTCCTCGGTGGAGATCGCGAACTGGGTGCGGTCGATCAGCCGCTTGACGTCCTTGGCGGCGAGCGAGAAGGAGTGCGACATGTCGCCGGCGGCCAGATCCGGGAAATCATTCTCCGGCAGGGTCTGCAGCGTGAAGCGCGAGCGGCCGGCGCGGATCGCCAGCACCGCGCGGTCGCCGTCGGCTTCCAGCACGATCTGCGAGCCGTCGGGCAGCTTGCGCACGATGTCGTAGAACATGTGCGCTGGCACGGTGGTGGAGCCCGCGGTCGCGGTTTCCGCCGGCAGCGTCTCCGTCACCTCGAGATCGAGGTCGGTTGCCTTCAGCGACAATTTGGCGTTTTCGGCCCGGACCAGCACGTTGCCGAGGATCGGAATCGTGTTGCGGCGCTCGACCACGCGGTGGACGTGGCCCAGTGACTTCAGGAGTTGCGCGCGTTCGACCGTAACCTTCATTGCACTACTCGCCCGATCCCCAAAATGAAGACGCCGGGCGGTCGAAAAGCCCCGCCGCGGCACCGATGACCCCGGCAGGTCAGGGCCATCCAACCGATATGACCAAAGCCGCCAGGGTCGCGCAAGGTGGCTCGGATGGCCCCCGGATTCAAGGGATCGGGGGCCAGTTCCGCACGATTCCCACGATTTACCGCCCAAATGAAAACCGCCGCCCAGGCATGGCCGGGGCGGCGGGAGAATGGCAGGAGTGCCTTAGGCGTTTATTCCTGAAGCTGGCGCTTCAGCGACTCCACTTCCTCGGACAGCGCGGTGTCCTTGGAGACCAGGGCCTCGATCTTGCGCACGGCGTGCAGCACCGTGGTGTGGTCGCGCCCGCCGAAGCGGCGGCCGATCTCGGGGAGCGAGCGCAGGGTCAGCGTCTTGGCGAGATACATCGCCACCTGGCGCGGGCGCACCACGTTGGCGGTGCGGCGCGAGGAGAGCAGGTCGGAGCGGCTGACATTATACTGCCGCGCCACCACGCGCTGGATGTCCTCGATCTTGATCCGCTTGGGCTCCTGCGGCCGGACCAGGTCGCGCACCTCGTGCTCCGCCATCTCCAGCGTCACCGGCCGGTTGTTGAGCTTCGAGTGCGCCAGCAGGCGGTTGATCGCGCCTTCGAGGTCGCGGCCGTTATGGGTGATGGTGCGCGCCAGATAATGCAGCACCTCCTCCGGTACCTCGAAGGTCGCATGATGGGCGCGGGCCGCGGCGACGCGCGACTTGAGGATGCCGTGACGCAGCTCTTCGCCGAGCGAGCCCATCTCGACCACGAGGCCGCCGGCGAGCCGCGAGCGGACGCGGTCATCGAGGCTTTCGAGATCGGACGGCGGCCGGTCGGCGGCGATCACGACCTGGCGGCCGGCATCGATCAGCGCGTTCAGCGTGTGACAGAACTCGGCCTGGGTCGACTTGCCCTGCAGGAACTGCAGATCGTCGATCACCAGCACGTCGATGCCGCGTAGCGCTTCCTTGAAGGCCAGCGCCGTCTGCGTCTTCAGCGCGGCGACGAAGCCGTACATGAATTTCTCTGCCGTCAGGTACAGCACCTTGCGCTCGTTACCGGAATTGCCGGCCCAGGTCACCGCCTGGAGCAGATGCGTCTTGCCGAGGCCGACGCCGGCATGGATGTAGAGCGGGTTGAACATCACGGGGTCGCCGCGGCGACCTTCGGCGACCTGACGCGCGGCTGCATGCGCCAGCGTGTTGGAACGGCCGACGACGAAGCTCGCGAAAGTCAGGCGCGGATCGAGCGGCGAGCCGCCGAGCGCATCGTGATTGGCCGACACCGGCGCGGTCGCGGTCGAGCGCAGCTCCGGTGTGGGCGTGCGTCGCGTCTCGACCGGCGCGGGGGCTTCCTTCGGCTGTATCACCGGGCGCACGGCCGAACGCACCGTGAGGTCGATGCGATGCACTTCCGGCATCTCGGCCTGCCAGCACGACAACACGCGCTCGGCATAATGAGCCTGAATCCAGCTCTTCAGGAACCGGGTCGGCACCGAGAGGCGCACGCTCTCGTCCTGCACGCCTTCCAGATCCATGCGCGCAAACCAGCTCGTGTAAACGTCTTCGCCGACGGTCGAGCGCAGCCGACCCTTCACGCGTGACCAGCGATCCTGTTCCATTGTCATCGTCAAAAAACTTCTCTTGAGAGATAAGGTTGCGTGGTGAGCGCCATGCAGGGGTTCCCTGGTCATGGCGCGACCTCAAGCGAGTCCATCGTCAGGCATAGCTCGACCGTTCGGCGCAAACGCCGCGGGTCAGATCAGCGATGTCGGAGATGGAGAGTTCGCGAGGTCAGCGCGTACTCGACGCGCCCTCGCACGTGGGAGGCTGAACGCTGGACGGATCGGAGACGGCATCGTTGAACGATGGAACTTGTGTCAATACCGCGTTGAATCCGTAGGCCATGATACCTCCCCGTCCTGCCGTGATCGCTCACGACAAGGTCCTGCTTCTGAAGACACCCGCGACGAAAAATCGCTGATGCCCTGCCCGTCTGCACTGTTCGTCCGCTCGGCTTCGCCATCGCTCGTGTCGGGGTAACTTTGCGATGTCCGTGCGTCTCGCGCGATCGGGATACGCAAGATCCCGCTTGGAGACATTCAGACAAAGAGATACCATTCCCATATTGCTATGGGTTTTTGATCCGACATTCGCTTTTTGAAGCGTCGCCTACGTGCACACCGCCGCCGATTTGCACGCTCGCCCCGTTTCCTAAACCGCGCTGGTCTGAAGATCGTGGGCGCCGCTGACGACTTAAGGAATACACTATGCGGAAAGACTCGCAACGAAATTGATTCACACTTGAGGCGTCAAAAAACTTGACCTCGGTTAACGCCGCGCGGGAGTTGTTCACAGGCTCGGAAGCAAGTTTTTGGATTCGTGCACAGAATCGAGAATGCCGGGCATCATGTGACAATTCTCCGTCACTGCTAAAAAAATTTTTACAAATTCGTCACGCGCCGGACGTGTCGGCGAATTTTCCAAATGCTTGCGGTCGCTATGTCGATAAGTGATTAGCGAGACATCGCTTTTTGAGTCTCGTTTCACAGGGTAACTCCATAGCCACGCGCGTTCCGGTGAATCTACGGTGTGCAGAACTCCTGCGTGCGCGAATTCATCTTAGCCCCGCAGCACAGGGGTTTTTGCAACGCGGTGAAAGTTTCCACTGTTGCAAAACATCGGCAGGTAGAACTACGGAACGAAGAATAGCGCAGGCGGTGCAAACCTTCCGATCGAAGATCGACTGTGGCGTGACCGGTTGAGTGAATATGACTGGCAACAAAAAAGCCCGGCGCGATGCCGGGCTGTTTGACGCGTGCGATGTTCGATCGGATCGGCCGACCGATTGGTTCGCCGTTACCTGGCTCGTTACTTGGCGAGCTTGGCGATCTGCGCGGTGAGGCGCGAGACTTTGCGGCTGGCGTTGTTCTTGTGAATGATGTTGCGCTGGGCGGCGCGCATCAAGGCGGGCTCGGCATTCGCCAGCGCCTTCACGGCAGCGGCGCGGTCGCCGGTCGCGATGGCTTCTTCGACGTTACGCACGGCACCGCGCATCTGGGTGCGGCGCGACTTGTTGACGGCGGTGCGGCGGGCGATCTTGCGCGTCGCTTTCTTGGCGGAAGTGGTATTGGCCATGGTCTCAATATCCTTTGCGGGTACCGGTCGCGTCTTGGTCGGGTAGCGCCGGCTTGCTTGACCGCGGAATCGACGCTCGGATTTAGGGTGTTCGGTTGCTGGGCTGTCCCCGGAACATGAGGCCGCAAAGAGCTCTAAGCCCAGGGAGCCTGCAACTGCTCAAAGAACAGCGGCGGCAGGATTGCGCCCGCCGCCAGTTGGCGCCCTTATAGAGAGGGTCTTCGGCACCGTCAACGCTTTCCAGGCTGGAAAAGCGGCCCCCGGGGCGCTCCAGGGGCGTCGTAACGCCCTGAAGAGGTTGAATTTCTGCCGTCTCCCGGCTATTGGCTGGCGGCGTTTTGTCGGCTCCTCCGATCGGACGACCATATAAGGTGAGGCATGATCCGCGGTTTTTTCCGACTGATTGGGCTGTTGCTGCTCGCTGGCGGGTTCATCTTCATGGTCTATGACGGCGCCCGCTGGGTGGCCGACCAGACCCTCAAATTCACCCGGTTCGGCCAGTTCTGGAACGACATCAATCAGGCCAGCCAATCGGCATTCCGCACCTGGGTCGAGGCCAAGGCGCCCTGGCTCTGGACCTCGGTGATCCGCCTGCTGCTGGATCAGCCGGTGTTCGCCGTCCTCGGCATTCTCGGCATCCTGCTGATGATCCTGTTCCGGCCGCGGAAACCGCTGATCGGCTATTCCCGGGATTGATCCTCAATTCCCGGGATTGAGCGCTCGCGAGGCGTTCGGCGTAACAAGGCCGCTCTCGCCAGCGTAGATCCCTATATTCCCACCTGATCGCGAGCACGCCGCCTGAGCATCTGGCTCGGGCGACGGACGGCTCGTCTGCGGAGATCCAATCATGCTGTTCATGCGCAAGACCACCGCATTGCCGAGCGCAACTGAAGCGCTGCCTGGCCGTGCGCAAGCCATTCCGACCGCGACCACCCATTTCGTCAACGGCAGCAAGCTCAAGCCGCCTTATCCCGCTGGCCTCGAGCAGGCCGTGTTCGGGCTCGGCTGCTTCTGGGGCGCCGAGCGCAAGTTCTGGCAGCTCGGCGATGGCATCTACACCACCGCCGTCGGCTATGCCGGCGGCCATACGCCGAACCCGACCTATGAAGAGACCTGCTCGGGACGAACCGGTCACACCGAAGTGGTGCTGGTCGTGTTCGATCCGAACAAGCTGTCTTACGAGAAGCTCCTGCAGACGTTCTGGGAGAGCCACAACCCGACGCAGGGCATGCGTCAGGGCAACGATGTCGGCACGCAATATCGTAGCGCGATCTACACCTATTCCGATGCGCAGAAGAAGGCGGCCGACGAGTCGAAGGCGCTCTATCAGAAGGCGCTTGCTGCAAAAGGCCTCGGTGCCATCACCACCGAAATCGCGCCATCAGGCGAATTCTATTTCGCTGAGGACTACCATCAGCAATATCTGGCGAAGAATCCCGCCGGCTATTGCGGCTTAGGGGGCACCGGCGTGTCCTGCCCGATCGGCGTCGGCGTGAGCGCGTAGGTCCCACCAGAAGTTCGTCATGCCCGGGACAAGCCCGGGCATGACGGAGTGTGCGGCAGCTATCGCGCCCGCAAAGCACCCCGCCCCGCTCAACGCTTTATTAACCATAACCGGTGCATCACTTAAGCCGTCTCGTTTCGAGGGATTGGTCCGGTGCCGGTTGCACGCGCGTTTCGATGGTCGATCTTGGCAGCGTCCCTGGCAGCGTCCGCCGCGCTGACCCTTGGCGGCTGCATGCAGACCGCCGGCCCCGTCGCGGTGATGCAGCCGCGCGCCGATCTCGATTCCATGGCCTATGGCCAGCCCTACAGTGCGCCGCAGCCGGTTGTCGTCGCTGATGGCGGCGGCGCCATCGGCGCGCTGCGTAATTCCTTTGCCTCTTCGCCCGCACCGATGCCGGTCGGCTACGCCGCGCCGATGCGCTATGACGCTTCCTACCATCTCGACGCCGGCGACAAGCTCCGCGTCGTGGTCTACGGCCAGGAAGGTCTCACCAACAGCTATGCCATCGACGCCGGCGGATCCATCACCATGCCGCTGATCGGTGCAGTGCCGGCCCGCGGCCGCACCACGGCGGGCCTTGCCGGCGAGATCGCCGCGCGCCTGCGCAACGGTTACATCCGCGAGCCCTCGGTCGCGGTCGAGATCGAGGCCTATCGCCCGTTCTTCATTCTCGGCGAAGTCACGGCGCCCGGCCAATATCCTTACGTGCCGAACATGACGGTCGAGAGTGCGGTCGCAATCGCCGGCGGTTTCTCGCCCCGCGCCAAGCGCGACGTGGTCACCATCACGCACACCGAGAACGGCGGCTCCATGCGCGCCGTGGTGCCGCTCGGCACCCCCTTGAACCCCGGCGACACCGTGTTCGTCGGCGAGCGCTGGTTCTAGCTCACCGCCTGAAATCCAGCCGCCCGTCAGGAAAACATCCATCGATCCTGTTAGCGTCGATGACGCGTCCGACCCATGGCCGTGTGATCGCCGGCGTGGTCAGGTTGACATATTTTCCGACCAGCCGATCCGCGCCCTCGCGTGCGGCCTCGATCAGCCCGTGCCGGCGGCCATTGTCCCAGTCGAAGCGCAGATAGATACGGCTGCCCGTGATGCGCACTTCCGCGCGCCCTTGTTTCCACGTCTCCGCCGTGTCGCCGGCGATGGTCGGATCGGCGCCGCCGTTCCAGCGGCTCGCCCAGATGCCTCCGAGCGGATCGGATGGCGCTGCGATCGCTGCCCACGCCGGCGCATTGCCGTCCGCGGCACCGCCAGGCAGCGTGGCCGTCGCGGCATAAGCCATCACTTCGTAATCATCGGGTGAGGGGACATCCATGGTTCCGAACGGATTGCGGATGACGAGGTGCGTGATGGCTTGCGGCATGGCGATCTCCCGGCGTGAGTTGGCTCGATTGGCCAGCTCTATCGCCGGGCGGCAGGATGCAGCCACCCGATTCCTGCTTTGAGATGGCGCAACTCTCTCCTCTTGTCATTCCGGGGCGCGCGATAGCGCGAGCCCGGAATCCATCGCGCCACCATCGCTGACGCCCGATGGATTCCGGGTTCGACGCTGACGCGTCGCCCCGGAATGACAGACGAAAGAGACGCGCCCTATTTCAAATGCTTCGCGAAAAAGTCCATGCTGCGCGGCCAGGCGATGTCGGCGCTGGCCTTGTCGTAGCTCGCGCGCTCGTCGCAATGGAAGCCGTGCTGGGCGCCCGGATAGACGAACACCTCCACGTCCGGCCGCTTCGACTTGATGGTCTCGACGTCGGTCAGGGGGATGCCCGCATCCTTCTCGCCGAAATGCAGTTGCGTCGGCGCCTTCGGCGTCTCGTCTGCGAAGCGCACGACCGCGCCGCCGTAATAGCCGATCGCAGCCTTCAGTCCCGACAGCCGCGTCGCCGCGACAAAGGCGATGCTGCCCCCCAGGCAAAAGCCGATGATGCCCACCGGACCCACGCTCTTCACCGCATCGATCGCGGCCTGGGTGTCGCGCAGCATCGCCGCCCAATCGGGGCTGGCGACGAACTTGCGGGCTTCGGCGATCTCATCGGGCGAATAGCCCGACTGGAAGCCCGGCGTGGTGCGGTCGAAGATCGACGGCGCGATCGCCACATAGCCTTCCCCGGCGAGGCGGTCGCAGACCGAGCGGATGTGGTGATTGACGCCAAAGATCTCCTGGATCACCACCACCGCGCCCTTCGGCGTACCACCGGGATCGGCGCGATAGGCGCCAAACTGGAAATTGTCGGAGGCCGTCAGCTTGATGTCGTGTCCCACGCGGGTTGTCCTTCTTGGTTGGTCGTCGATAGGGAAATTCGCTCGTTCCACAATCTCGTCATGCCCGGGCATAGCCGTCTGAAGGACGGCGTCGCTTCGCTCGCCTATGTCCCGGGCATCCACGTTCTTGGTGCCGCACGGAAGATCTTGGATGGTCGGGACAAGCCCGGCCATGACGAAGCCGAAACTTCAGCGTAAAGCTCCGCTCATCATGCGCCGTGGTCCGAGGCCGTGAGCGGCAACACCTACTCCCACATCCAGTTCTCGCCGTAATCCTCCTTCCACCCTGCCAGCCGTCCATGACGGAATTGCAGGAACAGGCGGTGGCGGTAGGGGATCAAGCCGCTGCCGCCGATGTTGCGCAGCGCGAGATAGATCTCGTTGCCGGGCCGGCCCCGCACATATTGCAGCGGCTGCCCGAGGGCGCGGGCGGTTTGCTCGGCATCCATGCCGAAGGCGAGCGGCGTATTGTTCGACAAGGTCGTGACGAAGGGCTGGCGCGGCGGCACAGTGCCGAAGGGTTCGGCGTGCGCTGCCGACAACAGGGCCGCTGTTGCGCCCGCCGCGAAGATCGCTCGCATCATGGTCTAGCGTCCCTGATTGTCCGGCCTATGCCGGCAAGTTCTTCAGGAAAGGCTCGACCGCGTCAACAAAAGCCTTGGGTTGATCGATGTTGACGGCGTGGCCGGCCGCGGGGATCACGACCTTTTGTGCGCCGGGGATTTTTGCCGCCATGTAATCGGACGCGGCGAGGAACGGCGTGTCGTCGGCGCCGACCACGATCAGGCAGGGCACCCTGATGTCGGGCAGCAGCTCGATCACGCGCGCATCCCGCTGGGTCAGCATGCCGCGCGCGGCGAGCGCCAATCCCCTGGCGTTGCGGTGGCTCGCGGTGGCGCGCTCGCGCGTCGCCGATTTCAGCATGTCGAGACCTTCGCGATCGAGCTTGTCGGCGGTGCCGAGTGCCCGCGCGTTCCAGGCATCGCGGGCGTCGTCCTTCTTGAAGCCGGGCCCCGTGTCGATGATCAGCAGCGCACGGGCGGCTTGCGGATAGGTGCGATAGAACGCGAGCGACATGTAGCCGCCGAGCGAGAGACCACCGATGATCGCGCGCTCAGCGCCGACAGCGTTGAGGACCGCCGCCATGTCGCCGACCGTCAGAGTTTCACTATAGGCGTTGGGATCATCGGGATAATCGGACTGGCCGTGGCCGCGCATGTCCCACAGCACGAGCATGTGGTCCCTCGCGAGCGCATCGACCTGCCCATGCCACATCGCCGACGTCGAGGAATAGCCGTGGGTGAGCAGCAGCGGCGGACCGTCGCCGTGAACTTCGTAGTAGATATTGACGCCGTCGCGATCGATCCTTGGCATTGCTTCCGCCCCTTTCTTTTTGTTCTAGCCGCAATCTCAGTGTTTCACTCTCCCCCTCCAGGGGAGGGTAAGGTTCGCGGTTGGCTGCATTCTACTTCGCCAAGTTACCTGGAAGAAACTGCCTGAAAGCGATGGCACGCATGTCTGACGCACGCGCTGTTGTGTCCAGTGGCTGCGTCGGCGCCGTTGGCGCGGCGCACAACGAGCGAGTGCAGAGGCGGTTTTTTCGACTCGTTCCAAATTGCATTTGCCACGGCACGCGAACCCGATCATTCTCGCCGCCAAGGCTGACGCCAGCCCGGTGGGCGTCCGCTATTCAAGTTGCCGCCGTAAGCGGCTTCATGCACCGGCAGGGGAAGACGCCTATGCCAACACTCACCATCAACGGGCGGAGTATGTCCGTGGATGCGGCGAACGACACGCCGCTCCTCTGGGCGATCCGCGAGCAATTGCAGATGACCGGCACCAAGTTCGGCTGCGGTGCCGGGCTGTGCGGGGCCTGCACCGTGCACGTCAACGGCGAAGCCGTGCGCTCGTGCCAGACCATGGTCGGCGACGTCGCCGGCAAGAAGATCACCACCATCGAAGGCCTTTCCGCCAAGGGCGATCATCCCTTGCAGAAGGCGTGGGTCGCCGAGCAGGTGCCGCAATGCGGGTACTGCCAGTCCGGGCAGATCATGCAGGCAGCTTCGCTGCTGTCGAAGAATCCCAATCCGACCAAGGAAGAAGTCGTGGCGCATATGGACGGCAACCTCTGCCGCTGCATGACCTATTCGCGGATCCAGAAGGCGATCATGCGAGCCGCATCCGAGATGCGCACCGCGTCCGCCTCCGGCAACGAACGGAGGCCCACATGAATAAGCACGTCAAGAACGTCACCCCCGCGACGACCGATCTCAGCCGCCGCTCCTTCCTTGTCGGCACCGCCGCAAGCGGCCTCGTGCTCGGCTATGCCGGCGTGCCCGGCATCGATTCCGCGTCGGCTGCGGCTCCCGCCAATTTCGAGCCGAGCGTCTGGTATGCGATCTCGCCGGATGGTCTCGTCACCGTGACCTGCGGCAAGGCCGACATGGGCCAGCACATCGCCTCCACCATGGCGCAGATCGTCTGCGAGGAGTTGGGCGCGAAATGGAGCGACATGCGCGTCGCGCTCGCCTCCAACGATCCGAAGTTCAACGATCCCGTGCTCGGCGCACAGATCACCGGCGGCAGCTGGTCGACCATGATGAACTTCGAGGCGATGAGCCGGGCGGGTGCGGCCGGTCGCATTGCGTTGACGGAGGCCGCCGCTGCAGCCATGGGGCTGCCGCCCTACTTCAAGGACCAGCTGGTGGTGCGCGATTCCATCGTCTCGCATCCGAAGTCGAAGAAGCAGATGTCGTTTGCCGACATCGTCAAGAGCGGCAAGGCGACCAAGACCTTCACGCCGGACGAGCTGAAGGCGATCAAGCTGAAGACGCCGGACCAATACACCATGATCGGCGTGTCGGTGCCGCAGCTCGACATCCCCTCCAAGACCAATGGCACCGCCAAGTACGGCATCGACGTGATGCTGCCGGGCATGGCCTACGGCAAGGTGGTGACCCCGCCGGTACGCTTCGGCGCGACGGTGAAGTCGGTCGACGACAGCGATGCCAAGAAGGTGCCCGGCTTCATGAAAGCCGTCATCCTCGACGACAAGACCGGAACCACCTCCGGCTGGGTCGTCGCGGTGGCGAGCACCTACGCCAACGCGCGCAAGGCGGCGGATGCGCTGAAGATCGCCTATGACGGCGGTCCGAACGCAAAACTGTCGAGCCAGTCGCTGCTGGACGAGGCCAAGCGGCTTCAGGGCCTGGAGGATTCCGGCCAGTTCTTCGTCAAGGACGGCGATCCGAACGCGGCCTTCGGTTCGGCGGCCAAGGTGGTGGAGGCGGAGTACACCACCAGCATCAACATCCATGCGCCGCTGGAGCCGATGAACGCCACTGCGGAGTTCAAGGGCGACATCCTGCACATCTATTCCGGCAACCAGTTCGCGACACGCTCCGGCGCGATCGCTGCGGGTGCGGCCGGGATCGATCCGAAATTCGTCGTGATGCATCAGCATTGGCTGGGCGGCGGCTTTGGCCGCAGGCTCGATGCCGACATGATGATTCCGGCGGTGCAGGCGGCGAAGGCGGTCGGCAAGCCGGTCAAGGTGATCTACTCGCGCGAGAACGACATGACGATGGATTTCTCGCGTCCGCTCACCTATCAAAAGGTCAAGGCCGGCGTGGACGGCGACGGCAAGCTCGTCGCGCTCAGCCACGACGTGGTCTCGGCCTGGCCGACCGCGCGCTGGGGAATCCCCGATTTCCTGACGCCCTCGGTCGACAAGAAGGGTCCGCTCGACAGCTTCACGGTGAACGGCGCCGACTTCTTCTACACCGTGCCCAACCATTATGTGCGCGCGATCAAGAACGAGCTCGCGCACAACGCCACGCCGTCCGGCCAGCTCCGTTCGGTGGCGCCGGGCTGGACCTTCTGGGCGGTCGAAAGCATGATCGACGAGATCGCGGCGGCCACGGGCAAGGATCCCGCGCAGTTCCGCATCTCGCTGCTCGACGGCGCCGGCAAGAACGACGGCGGCGCGCAGCGGCTGCGCAACACACTGCTCGCCGCGATGGGACTGTCGGGCTACGGCACCAGGCCATTGCCGAAAGGCGAGGGCATGGGGGTTGCCTGCGTCTCGTCGCAGGAGCGCGCGACCGCAAGCTGGACGGCGTGCGTCGCCCATGTCGCGGTGGCGCCGTCGGGCGCGGTCACCGTGAAGAAGCTCACGGTCGCAACCGACGTCGGCACGCAGGTGCATCCCGACAATATCCGTGCCCAGGTCGAGGGCGCGGCGCTGTGGGGCCTGTCGCTGGCGATGTACGAGAAGGCGACGCTGAAGGACGGTGGCATCGAGCAGACCAATTTCGATAGCTACACGCCCTTGCGCATGAGCCAGATGCCCGAGGTCGCGGTTACCGTGATCGCCAATGGCGAGAAGGCCACCGGCGTCGGCGAGCCCGCGGTCACCGTGGTCGCCCCTGCCATCGGCAACGCCATCTTCAACGCCTCAGGCGCCCGTGTGCGGGCACTGCCGATCACGGCGGAAGCCGTGAAGGCGAGCATGAAGGCGTAACGCCGAGCGTGATTGCTGAATGAGACGATCCGCCGGAGGCCAACCTCCGGCGGATTTGTTTGTGGTGATCCGTATCCCCACAAGCCGTCATGCCCGGGCTCGTCCCGGGCATCCACGTTCTTCGTGCTCCCGGGCCAAAGGCCGTGGATGGCCGGGACGAGCCCGGCCATGACGGTGAGAATTCCTCTTATCCATCAATGGCTTCCTACTGTGCATGGGGTTGTTTTCGCGATTTTTGAGTTCTCCCTCCTGGAACCCACATCCGTAAAATTGCGCCCAATTCCGCAAAGTTCCATTGAGCACGCCTCTTAAGGGCCGGAGAACCTGATCCGGCTTAGGCTGACGCCAAATCCAATCCCGTGCTTTGGGGAAGTCATGAACGCCTCAGCCAAAACCGCCGCCAAACGCCGGCTTCTGCTCGCCTCCGACCGGAGCGACGAGAGCACCGAGCTCGCCAGCATCCTGAAGGCGGTCGGCGATGTCTCGACGGTGACGACGCAGGGGATTCCCGAGCAGCCCTCGCGCGATCTCTCCGGCCTCGTGGTCGATATCAACCTGCGCTCGCCCGAAAGCGTGCAGCGCGTGCGCAACAAGCTGCGCGGCGATGCCTATCGTTCGATGCCGCGGCTGTTCGTGCTCGCCGATGCCCTGCATCACGGCACCATGCAGGCCTGGGCGCTGGGCGCCACCGACACGATCTCGCGGCCGCTCCAGGCCGACGCCATCCTTCAGCGCATCCGCGCAGCCTTCCCGGACACCGCCGCCTATGACGCGACCGACCGCGGCAAGACGCTCAACCGCGGCGTCGAGGCGGCGCACGCGGTGCTGGCGAAGATGTTCGAGAAGCTGCCGCTCGGCGTGCCCCTGACCTTCGACGACGTGATCGCCGCCGAGAGCAAGATCCTGAAGGCGATCAAGCATTCCTCGCTGCGCGAATGGCTCACCACGGTGGGCTGCCACCATGTCGGCAGCTACCGGCACTGCCTGTTCGTCACCGGCTTCGCCGTCTCCTTCGCGCAGCACCTCGGCATGCGCGAGGACGACCAGCGCCGCCTGACCCGCGCCGCGCTGCTGCACGATGTCGGCAAGGCCTTCGTTCCCTCCGCGCTGCTCGACAAGCCCGGCAAGCTCTCCGACGATGAGATGGCCGAGGTCCGCCAGCATCCGCGCCGCGGCTATGACGCGCTCGCAGCCCAAGGCGGGTTCCCGCCGGAGATGCTCGACGTCGTGCTGCATCACCACGAATTCCTCGACGGCTCAGGTTATCCGAACGGCCTGTCGTCGAACCAGATCAGCGACATCGTCCGTCTGACGACGATCGTCGACATCTACGCCGCGCTGGTCGAGAAACGCGCCTACCGCATGCCCTTCACGCATTCCCGTGCGTTCGGGATGATGGAAGGCATGGGCGGCAAGCTCGATCAGCAGCTGCTGCAGGCGTTCAGGCCCGTGGCGCTGGGGTCGTTTTAGGCGAGATGCCGTAGGGTGGGTTAGCCGAAGGCGTAACCCACCTCTTTAGTATCCGCAGAGACAGAAGTGGTGGGTTACGCTTCGCTAACCCACCCTACGGCACCGTCCTCACCCCACCATCTTCCGCAGCTCCGCCTTCGCCACCTTCTCCAGTGTCGAGCGCGGCATGTCGTCGACGAACCTGATCTCGCGCGGCAGCTTGAAGTCGGCGAGGCCGTTGCGGCAGGCGGCCATCACGCGTTCGTGCAGATCTGGCGCAGCACCGGCGACGCCGCCTTGCGGGATGATGAAGACCACCGGCACCTCGTCCAGCATCGGATGCGACTTGGCCACGACAGCCGCCTCGCGCACGCCCGGCACCAGGGCGATCACCTGCTCGATCTCGGAGGCCGCGACGTTCTCGCCGCCGACCTTCAGCATGTCCTTGGCGCGGTCGCCGAACTTGATGTAGCCGTTCGCGAGCCGCTCGACGCGGTCGCCGGTGAGGAAGAAGCCGTGCGCGTCAAAACTCTCGCGCGTCGCATTCTCGTTGTGCAGATATTCGGCGAACAGCGACAGGCCGGGGATGCCCTTGATCGCGAGATTGCCGGTGTCGCCGACCTCGGTCGGCCGGCCGTCGTCGCCGGTGATGCGGATTTCATATTCCGGCGCGGCGCGGCCGATCGACATGGGTATGTTGGGCTGGTCGACTTCACCGACGATGCCGTGGGTGATGGTCTCGGTCATGCCCCACCAGCCGATGACCTTGACGCCGAACGCCGCGAAGGCCGGCGGTTCGTTGATCGCAGTGCCCCACAGGCGGAATTTGTGATCCCTCGGGATCTCCTGCTCGAGCAGCGCTTTCATGCAGAACGGAATCGTCGAGGTCCAGGTCGCGCCGTGCTCGCGCGCGACGCCCCAGAACCGGCTGGCCGAGAAGCGTGGCTGGATCACGCAGGTGGCGCCGACCCACAGCGTCGCCAGCATGGAGTAGGCGAGGGCATTGGTGTGGAACAGCGGCAGATAGGTCTGGTGCACGTCGCTTGCGTGCAGGTCCTCGTGCGCGGCGTTGATCTTCGCGCCCCACAGCGCGTTGGCGTGGGTCCACAGCACCGCCTTGGGGCGCGAGGTCGTGCCCGAGGTGTACTGCACGCTGCACGGCGCCAGCGGATCGGCCGCGCGCCTGGGGCGGTCGGCGCTGTCGGCGAACAGGGATTCAAAACTGTCGCCCCGCGAGACGCCTAGCGCCGGCGCCGCCCCTGCATCGTGCGAGATCACCGCCATCCAGCTTATGTTGCGGCAATTCTGCGCGACGATCTCCGCATAGGCCGGCTGCGTGATCGCGGCGACCGCGCCGCAATGATCGGCGAAATACGCGATCTCGGCCGGCGCCGAGCGCGTGTTGGTGGTGACCGCGATGGCCCCGAGCTCGACGCAGGCAAACCAGGCCAGCAGCGCCTCGATGCAATTGTCGAGATGAATGAGCACATATTCGCCCGGCTTCACGCCGCGCCGTGCCAGCCCTGCCGCGAGCGCGCCGACCCGCTCGTGAAATTCGCCATAGCTCCAGTGCCGCGCCGGCGCATCGAACGGCGCCCAGATCAGGAACGGATGATCACGCCGGACCTCGGCACGCATCCTCAAGAGCCAGGGCACGTCGAGCCCGTCGAATGGGCCGACGATTCCGGCCGCGGTCTGGTGAAGTGGCATGATTCCTCCCGTGCAGCCTGCATCTTGATGGCGGCTGCCTTTTGATGATTGCGTCTTCCTGCCACCGGACGGCGCGGCGAGAAGATCCGCGGGGACGCGGAAATGCACGCTCTCTCCCCGTCATTGCGAGCGCAGCGAAGCAATCCAGTCCGTCTCCGCGGGGGCGGTCTGGATTGCCTCGTCGCAAGAGCTCCTCGCAATGACGGTGTTTGGGGCGGGCAGCGAGCCCACCCTCTCTCAATCCTCGTACGACGAAATCTCGATCAGGCTGCCGTCCGGATCCCGGCAATAGACCGAGCGCAGCGTGCCGCGCGCGCCCTGCTTGGGAACCGGGCCTTCCTCGATCGCGACGCCGTGTGCCTGCAAATGCGCCACCACCTCATTGGGCGTGGCGGAGGTGAGGAAGCAGAGATCCTCGCTTCCGGCGGTCTGGTGGTCCGCGGTGAACCACTCCACCTTGTCGGCATCGCGCGGCCGGACGTTGATCTTCTGGTTACCAAAGACCAGCGAAGTCCGCGGCGCTTTGCCGCCGCCGGGGTCGAACACCTTGACTTCCATGCCGAGAATCTTGCCGTACCACTCCGCGGTGGCCGAGACGTCGGCGACGTTGATCACGAGATGATCGAGGGCTTCGACCTTGACGACCATGCCTTATCCTTTCGTCGCGATGCGCCCCGCCCACTTTGCGCCTGCGGCAAGCTTTGTTACAACCTCGCGGACGCCGGCTTCAAGCTATCTGGCTTCAAGAACAACACGTTGGGAGAACCCTTGAGATGATCACTCGCCGTACCGCGCTGGGCCTGCTCGCCGCCAGTCCGCTTGCAGCCACCCCGCTGTCGAAGGCCCTTGCCGCCGATTATCCGGCCCGCCCGGTGAAATGGGTGGTCGGCTATCCGCCGGGCGGGGCCACCGACATCCTGGCGCGGCTGATCGGCCAGCGCCTGTCGGAAAAGCTCGGCCAGCAATTCGTGATCGAGAACAAGCCGGGTGCCGGCAACAATATCGCCACCGAATCGGTCGTCAATGCCGAGGCCGACGGCTACACGCTGCAACTGGTCAATCCGGCCAACTACATCAACGCCTCGCTCTACACCAATCTGAAGTTCAACTTCGTGCGCGACATCGCGCCGGTCGCCTCGTTCCAGCGCGTGCCGAACGTGATGACCGTCAACAAGGACGTGCCGGCCAAGAACGTCGCCGAGTTCATCGAATACGTGAAGGCCAATCCCGGCAAGGTCAACATGGCCTCGTCCGGCAACGGCACCTCGGTGCATCTGTCCGGCGAGATGTTCATGGCCATGACCGGCTGCAAGATGCAGCACGTGCCCTATCGCGGCGCGGCGCCCGCGATCACCGACATGCTCGCCGGCCAGGTGCAGGTGATCTTCGACAACATGCCCTCGATCATCCAGCACATCCGCTCCGGCTCGCTCCGCGCCATCGGCGTCACCACCACGGAACGCTCGCCGCAGCTGCCTGACGTGCAGCCGATCGCAGACACCGTCAAGGGCTATGAGGCCAGCGCACTGTTCGGCATGGGCGCGCCGAAGAACACGCCGAAGGAAATCATCGCCAAGCTCAACGCCGAGGTCAACGCGGTGATCAAGGAGCCCGACATGGCCAAGCGTCTGGTCGAGCTCGGCGGCGAGCCGCGGGCGCAGACGCCCGAGGCGTTCGGCGAGGAGATCAAGGCCGAGACCGAGAAGTGGAAGAAGGTCGTCGAGTTCGCCGGCCTGAAGGTCGAGTAGCGGTCTTGTGATCGTGAGGATAGGAGCCCTGCCGTCCGGCAGGGCTTTTTTCTTGCGTGCTTTGTTTCGTTGATCTGGAATAAAACGGCGCTGCGAAACCTGATAAGGGATGGCGCCGTATCTCGGGCCAGCTAGAGAGGAGTTGGATCATGCGCAAGACGCAATTGGTGCTGCTGACGTTCAGTGCGGCGGTCCTGGCCGGCTTCGCCACCGTCACGCCCGCGGCCGCGCGCGACTATCCATGGTGCGCCCAGGGCGGCGAATTTGATTATCCCGGCGAATGCACCTACAGCAGCTATGAACAATGCCAGGCCAGCGTGTCCGGCCGGCTCTTGTACTGCGATCGCAATCCGCGCTTCGCCTACGGCCAAGGGCAGCCGCCGCAACCGCGTCCGCCGCGGCGCGTGCGGCCTGTTGCTCCGTATTGAGGATCGACTGACTTCGTAGCCCGGATTTCGTTGCGCTCCATCCGGGCGACGGCTCGCGCCGCTATCGCTTCGCTTCCGCCTGCTCCGTCGCGTTGCACGAGATCAGCATCGTGTACGGCCTGGCGTTTCCGGCGATGTCGGTGGTCTTGAGCTCACCCTTCGGCTCGGCCGTCTGGTAGGGCACCACGGAATTGTCGAGAAAGTCGCGCAGCGCACCCGTCTTGATGGCGAAGTTGATAATCTCCGGAATGTTGCCGGTCGCGGCGGCGATGCGCAACGCCGGGATCTTTGCGGTGACCACGCCCACGATCTGACCGGTGGTGTCGAACAGCGGGCCGCCGCTATTGCCGGGCTGCACCGGCGCGCTGATCTGCAGAAAGCGCGTATCGTTGCGCATGCCGCTGAGCGAGCTCGCGATGCCGGTCGTCACGGTGAAGTCCGACGAGAGCAAGCCATGGAACGGAAAGCCGATGACGATGACGGAATCGCCGGAGCGGATCGAGCGGTCGCGAATCCGCGCAAAGTCCTTGAATGTCGTCGTCGATGGCGCCTGCAGGAGAGCGAGGTCGTTGCTTGCGTCGCTCGACACGACGCGCAGCACCATCGAGACCTCACCGGTGAGATTGCCCTTGATGTCGCCGACGCAGCCGTCGATCACATGATGGTTGGTGACGATGTGACCGTTCGCGCTCACCACGAAGCCGGTGCCGGTCTTGGCCCTGGCAACTTTGCTGCCCGCCGGCGGCGATGGCTGCTTCTCCGCCGTGGCGGCCGGTTTGGCCGCCCCCTTGGTGAAGTCGCCGGCCTTGTCGAGCCCGTCGGCTTTCACCTTGCTCACGCAATTCGCCAATGCCGCGATCACCGGCCCGGTCGATGTCAGATCGAAATTCAGCACGGTGCGGCCGCTGGTTGCGACCATCAGGCTTGCCTTCTGAAATGTACGCACCACGTTGGCGGGCATGACCGCCGTGAGCATGTTCGGCTGATTGGCCGTGGCGAACAGCCTCGCCTGCTCCTGTCCGTCGAAGATGACGTCGATCGCGGCGTTCTCACCTTGCTTGAAGCGGTAGCTGGGACTCGCAAAGGCGAGCGACCAGGTGCCGACAGCGTTGTAGCCGACCACCAGGATAACGCCGTTGAGGTAAGGCGTCGTCGCGGCGCAATGGGAGAAGGCGCCGGTCTGGTCGTTGCTGAAGGCGCCGCCGATCCAATTGCCGACATTGACGCTGCCGAACGGGCCCGCCGCATTCGCGGCTCCGGCGATACCAATTTGCAATAAAGATCCGAGAATTAATGACTTAAGCCACATACCAGCCCCCGGGACGCTTTTGGACCGCATCTTATCTACGGGAGTAGGGGATGCGCAACCGGCAGTTGTCTGGGCCGGCGGTATCCTCTTGCAGCAACTTTCGAGCTTGCGTTTGCTTTGCGATGCCATATACTTTGCATCACAAAGTAACGGGACGAGCAATCCCGGAGACACGGGCGAAGCGAGGTTCTGCCGTTGCCAATGCGCGATCTCGACAAGGCACTGGCCGACATCGTGGCGATTCGCAGCCAGATTGCGGCTGGTACGGCGTTCCGCGGCTATGGCCCGGCAACGATGGCAGCGACCGGCGCTGTCGCGCTACTCACCGCGATCCTGCAATTCTGGCTGCTGGGCGATCCCACCGGCGAGCCGCTCGGCTTTTTCCTCGGCTGGTTCATAGCCGCCGCGCTGTCCGGCCTGATCATCGGGATCGAGATGCGTGCGCGTTCGCACCGCCATCATTCGGGTCTGGCCGACGCGATGATCCACCAGGCGGTCGAGCAGTTCCTGCCGGCAGGCGTTGCCGGCGTGCTGCTCGCGGTGGTGATGTGGAAGTTCGCGGGCGAGACGCTTTGGCTGCTCCCGGGTCTGTGGCAGATCCTGGTATCGCTCGGCATTTTCGCTTCCGTCCGCTCGCTGCCGCGCACCGTCGCGCTCGCCGGTGCCTGGTATTTCGTGTCCGGCTTCGCCGTGGTGGTGCTCGCGAGCCAGACGCACACGTTGTCGCCATGGACCATGGGCCTGCCCTTCGTGATCGGGCAGTCGGTGATGGCGGGCATTCTCTATGTCGCATCCGGAGACCATGATGTCGAAGACTGACAGCGCGCCCTTCTCCTATGAAGGGCTCGACCGCGTGATCCACGAGAAGGCGAGGCTCGGGCTTCTGAGCTCGTTGATGGCGCATCCCAAGGGGCTGGCATTCGCCGACCTTAAACAGCTCTGCGGCCTCACCGACGGCAATCTCAGCCGGCATCTCGGCGTTCTGCAGGAGGCCGGCCTCGTCGAGGTGACCAAGGGCTACGAGGGCAACCGCCCGCACACCACCTGCCGCCTCACCAAGACCGGGCGCCGCCGTTTCCTCGACTATCTCGCCGTGCTCGAGCGCCTGGTGCGCGACGCTGCGAAAGCCGCCGGCCGCGAGGCGCCGCCGCTCGGCCGCCTCGGTATCGTCTCGACCTGATCTTCCCCCTTTTTTGACCGGAGACTTTGCAATGCAAAGTGACCTTGCGTCCCGCAACGAGAAGCTTCATGTCGGCATCATCATGGATGGCAACGGACGATGGGCGACGCGGCGCGGCCTGTCGCGCGTGCGCGGCCACGAGGCCGGCGTCGAGGCCATCCGCCGCATCGTCGAGGCCGCGCCAAAACAGGGCATCGGCACCCTGACGCTCTATGCCTTCTCCACCGACAATTGGCGGAGACCAAAGGCCGAGGTCGCGGCGCTGATGACATTGCTGCGCTTCTATCTCGCCCACGAGGTGCCGAGCCTGGTCAAGAACGGCGTGCGCCTCACCGTGATCGGCCGCCGCGACCGGTTGCCTGACGGCATCGCCAACGCGATCACGCGCGCCGAAGAGACGACCGCTGAAGGCTCGACGCTGCACCTGCGTATCGCCGTCGACTATTCCGCGCGCGACGCCATCCTCAATGCCGCGGCGAAGGCGGCCGCGCTGACGAGCCTTACCCGCGAAGCCTTCTCGCAGCTCGTCACCGGTGAAGCCGGCTTGCGCGACGTCGATCTCATCATCCGCACCTCGGGCGAGAAGCGGCTGTCGGACTTCCTGCTCTGGGAAGGCGCCTATGCCGAGCTGCACTTCACCGAGCGGATGTGGCCCGAATTCGACGCGAGCGATCTCGCCGCCGCCTTGGCCTCCTTCCACGGCCGCGAGCGCCGCTTCGGCGGCCTTCAGGCGATCGTGCCCGAGGAAGTGCCTTCGCTCTCCCGTGTGTGACGCGCGGCACATGAAAACGAGCTGTTCGTTTTCATCCGCATGATTGGCAGCTCCGTCCAAGCGGACGGCGCGCGGCCTCGGCTAGGTCTGCAAGTCCCAGCAACCTGCCGAAAGCATCACGCATGTCACAGCTGTTTCCGGGAGCCGTCGTCGAGCCGGTCGAACTGGCCGAAACGAAGGGCATGGTCTGCATCAGGACCGCCAGCGAATCCGATGTCGAGAGCCTCTCGGTCTATTTCACCGGCCTTTCCACGACATCGCGTAGCAAGCGCTTCATGGGCGCGCGAACCGATCTCTCCGTGGTCGCGGCCGAATGCGTCGCCAAGAGCGGTGGCCGCGACCACTTCACCTTGCTCGCCGAGCTCAGGGAGGAGGGACGGGGCAGGATCATCGGCGAAACGCTATACGCGTACGATGCGATGGCTCGGCATGGCGAATTTGCCATCTCCGTTGCCGATGCCTTCCAGCGCATGGGGCTCGGCTTTCAGATGATGACGGCGATGGAGACGCGCGCGGTCGATCTCGGCCACGAGATGATCGCCGCCGAGACGGCCCGGACGAATGCCGAGATGCGCGGCCTGGCGAAGAAAGCAGGTTTCAGGGATACCGGACTGGGAGATTGGCAGTCGGTCCACCTCGCGAAGCGCTTGTCGCGTTAGCGAGCGCGAAAATCCACCATCTCATGAGGACGCGCGGCGCGCGCCAGCGGACGACTCAGTCGCTGGCGGATTTTCCCAGGATTCTCCGGTTAGCCAGGGTCTTGGCAAGTTGCTCGGTGTAGATCATCCGCGCCCATCGATGCAAATGCGCCGGATAACGCGCATACAGGATGTCCAGCATGACGTCTGGGGTATCCAGGAATTGCGACTGATCGAGGCCAAGTCGAGCCGCAATCCTCTTGCCTGCCTCGGTGTGGAAGCTCTGCGGGTCGCCCTGAGCATTGACGGAATTGACCGGCGAGATCACGAGATAGACCTTTGACCGGTCAAGCTTCGAAAGCGTTACGGACAGGGAGTTGAGCGCCTTCTCGAATTCCGCGTTCATCACGAACGGTTTTGAGGCGGGGAGCGGCTTGAGAAGAACGTGGCCGGGCAGCGTGGCCCTGAAAGCCTCCAGCGAAGGAATATCAAGCATTCGGTTGGGGTCGATGGCGCTACCGTGCTCGCTCCATATGGTCGAAATGAACTGATCCTTGCCGCCGTAGTAAATCGCATAGGCGCCAGGAAGCGGGGTGTACACGGCTCGCTCCATCAGCAGTCGGATGTATTCGAGACCGCCGGCCGGAAACGTCAGGCCGGAAGGAACTTCAAAACGGTCGGTCCTGATGAAGGTCGGCCACTCATTCCATCTTGGATCGCGCTCGAACTGGATCGGATTGAACACCAGAACGAGTTTCTTGGGCTGGCGTCCGCGGGCGATCATCTTGTCGAGCATGGCGGCGTAGCCATCCGGGCCAACATAGCCGATGGTGCAGAACGCCTCGACGTCGGATCCCGGAAACGCGTGCAACAAGGTCGGGACGTGAATCCCAAACAGGCAAGAGCTGTCGCCGAGAAAGGCGAGATCGGATGCAGGCAGCCGCTCGGAACGCCTGATCTGCTCGAGGACGATGTAGGTCTCGATTCCGCGAGACCATTGGTGGTTGCTCTGCTGATGGATGAAATTCGCGATTCCGAGGATGAGAGCCGTCAATACGGCGACCGGAACGAACTTGCGCGCGACAAGCTGAAGCGCATTGGTCAGCGGCGACTTTATGATCGCCTGGAGCGTGCGTTTCAGCATGGCCTAGAACTGAAAATAGATGAAGGTTGCGTTGACGTGCCCGGACGCCGCGATCGTCACAGCCGCCAGGGCCGCAAACAGCGGATACCTCATCCACGCAGGTCGGCGGATCAGGAAGTAGTCCCCGTGCGACTGCAATTGCCATTCCAGCAGCATCAGCGGGGCCGACAGCGATAGAATTGCGAGCGCGACGGCACTGTGCACCGGGGCCCATTCCCAGTTCTTGAGCGCACTGAGCATGCCCACCAGCAAATTCCAATTTGCTGCTCGAAAGAGGAACCAGCCGACGAACACGACCAGCATGGTGACGGCCCAGCCGGCGCCGCGGGCGATCTTCGAAGGGGGCTCGTCTCCGCCGGGCAATTTACGCCACATCGCAAGCACGGTGCCATGAAGCAGTCCCCAAAGAACGAATGTCCACGACGCGCCGTGCCAGAGGCCTCCCAAGGCCATGGTCAGCATCAAATTCCGGTTCGTGATGGTCTCGCCGCGACGGTTTCCACCGAGCGAGATGTACAAGTAGTCCCGTAGCCATGTGCTGAGGCTGATGTGCCAGCGTCGCCAGAATTCGCTGATCGATACCGACCAGTAGGGGTAACGGAAATTCCACGTCAGCTCGAAGCCGAACAGAAGCGCGACGCCTTTTGCGATCAGGCTGTATCCGTTGAAATCGGCGTAGATCTGGATGCCGAAGGCGATCGTGGCGAGCACGACCGACCAGCCGAAGGGTTGATCCGGAATGAAGAGCGTGTCGACGATCACCGCCAGGCTGTCCGCCACCACGACCTTCATGGCGTAGCCGTAGATCAGGAGCCAGAGTGCGCGGTCGGCATGATCAGCCGTGAATTGTCGCGGCTTCGAAAATTGATCCAGGAGATTGCTGGCTCTCTCGATCGGTCCCGCCACGAGTTGTGGGAAGAACGCCTTGAAGGCGAGAAACTTGACGAGGTCTCTCTCCGCAACATGCTTGCCGCGATAAACGTCCACCACATAGGCGATGCCCTGGAAGGTGATGAAGGAAATGCCCAGCGGCAGGATGATGCGCAACGTCGGCAGGTTCGGATTGAGACCCGCGCGTTGTGCAATCGTCATGAACGAATCGACGAAGAAGCTGAAGTACTTGAATATCGCGAGAACGATGATCGCCGCTGCGACCGCGGAAAAGAGCAGAAGCTTTCGGGTGTGCTCGTGATGGGTCGCGGCGATCAGAATCGCCGCGGCATAGTTGACGACGGAAATTCCGACCAGCAGAGGCAGAAAACGCCAGTCCCACCAGCCATAAAAGACGTAGCTTGCCGCCAGGATGATGACATTCTGGACCGCGAGCCTGGAGGTGGCGTGGTAGAGCAGGAAGGTCGCGGGCACCAGACCGAGGAACGCCACGGAGACAAAAGACATTGCAAGAATAGGTCACATTATTGGGTCGCGACGCCGCTCGTCGTTCTACTCAGTCTGGATGACGATGCGAGCGGGGTTGCAACCGGGATTGCGAAGATAAACCGCAGTCCCAGCGAGGCGGTGACTGAGGCCGCTTCACTGGCAGCGGCATCCAATAACAACTTTGAGATGAAATCAACCGCTATCCACCCGCTCCCGCTTGCGGGCGGCGACGTCCTTGGCCGAGGACCCGACCACGTGCGCTTGGCGCGCCGGCATCACGGACTTCACCTCCGCGGTGCTGGACCTCTTGATCCAATTCTGGTGTCTTGACGATCCATCAACGCGGATGTCCGCATGACCTCCTTCAAGACCATTCGTGCCCGCGCTGAGAAGCGCAAGGGCGGGCCCAAGGCGCTGGAGAAATTGATGCCGGCAAAGCCGGACCTCAAGCGGCTGGCCAAGCTCGGCGACGACCGCGTCCTCGCCGAAATGACCAGGCGCGTGTTTTGCGCCGGCTTTGCCTGGAGCGTGATCGAGACGAAATGGGACGGCTTCGAAGACGCCTTCCTGCATTTCCAGCCGGCCAAGCTCACCTTCCAGCCCGAGGATTATTGGGAAGGCCTGCTGCGCGATGCGCGTATCGTGCGCAACGGTGCCAAGATCATGTCGGTGCGCGACAACGCCGCCTTCGTGCAGGAGATCGCGAAGGGGCATGGCAGCTTCGGCAAATTTCTGGCGAAGTGGCCCTCGTCCGACGAGATCGGCCTGCTCGGTCTCATGACCAGGCGCGGCAGCCGGCTCGGCGGCAATACCGGGCAGATGCTGCTGCGCTTCGTCGGGTGGGATGGCTTTGTGACGTCCGGGGACGTGGTAGCTTGCCTGCGCGATGCCGGTCTCGACATTGCCGAAGAGGTCAAGTCGAAGGGCGATCTCGCCAAGGTGCAGGCGCAGTTCAATGCCTGGGCCGAGGAGACCGGTCTGCCCTACACATATCTGTCACGCATCTGCGCGCTCTCGGTCGGTGAAAGCCGCAGCGCGTAGCAGGTCCCCGAAGCCAGGAAAGAAAAATGGCCAAAGCCTATTGGGTTGCCACCTACCGCGCGATCAAGAATCCCGATGCGATGGCGGCTTACGCCAAACTGTCGCGTCCGGCGATCGAAGCGGCGGGCGGCCGCGTGCTCGCACGCGGGATGCCGGCCGCGGCCTTCGAACTCGGCCAAATGGAGCGCGTGGTTCTCATCGAGTTCGACAGCGTCGAGCGCGCCAAGGCGGCGTATGCAAGCCCGGCCTACCAGGCAGCTCACGATCTGCTCGGAGACGGTGCGGACCGCGACATCCGGATCGTCGAAGCCGTCGATTAGACCCGCCCGCGGATAAATCGTGTGTATCCTGTGGCGATCTCGTGCCGCGAGCGCGGCAGATGCAACGCGCGATCACGAAATACATTTTTGGGGAACATTTGTGCGCAGCACCTGTTCGGAGTCGAGCCAGGCGGACAAAGGCGTAGGGAACGCGTGCTCCCGCCCGGGGCCAACGAAACCGTATACAGAAACGGAGCAGCTCATGAAGCTCACATCCGAACAGGTGAAGCAGACCGTCAACCAACTCGGCGCTCAGGTGCTGCCCGACGAACATCCGGCCATGCCGCAGCTCAACAGCATGTTCGGCGAGCATACCTTCTTCGTCGACGAGATGGGCCTCAAGGTCCTCGAGCCCACACCATCGCTCGGTCCCGATCGCCAGAGCGGCGAAGTCGTCAGCCTCGCCGATTGGGGTGATTCCGACCTGACGCGCCTGATGGCGCACGAGCCCGAGCCGACCGGCGTGATCGTCGTGTTCGAGCACGTGAGACATTGATTGCCCCCGAGCGGGTCGAGCTTTATCGGTGGCGGGGTTGAAAATCCCGTCACCGTCGGCCGCGCGCCGCTCTCCGAGGCGGCTCCAGCGATCGCAGTTTCATGCATCGATCGGGATCTCGATCGCGATCTGAGTCCCTGGACCCCTCTTGCTTTCGAGGCGCAGGCGCCCGTTCAGGGACGAGGCCACCAAATTGAATGCGATGTGCAGCCCGAGGCCGGCATGTCCGCTCTCGCGGCCGGTCGTGACGAACGGATCGAAGATCTGCGCCTGCAATTCCTCGGGTATCCCAACGCCGTCGTCGGTGCAGACCAGCCGGACCCGTTTCGCGTCCGGCTGGCTGACTGTGAGCGCGAATCTGCCGCCTCTCTTGTCCGGGTACGCATGCCCCGCGGTATTGAGGGCGAGATTGCTGATCACCTGCGCGAGTGCTCCCGGGTAGCTGTTGAGCTTGATGCCTGCCGGGCATTGGACGTCAACCGTCAGAGCATGGTGCGATAGCAGCGGCCCAAGCTTGGACATCAGCTCAGCCAGCCAATCCTTAAGCTCGAAGGCGCGCCGGTCCTCATCGGCCTGGTGGACTGCGACCTGCCTGAAGCTGTGCACCATCTCGGATGCGCGGTGCAGGTTATCGAAGGTCAGGTCGAGCCCCTGTTTGAGCCTGTCAATTCCCTTGGTCAGATCGGATCGCCGGACCGACGCTCCGCCCAATGCATCGGCGATTGTCTGTAGATCCGTCTGCATGGCTGTCGAGGTCGTCAGGGCGAGGCCAAGCGGAGTGCTGACCTCGTGAGCGACACCGGCCACCAATCGACCGAGCGAGGCGAGCTTTTCCGCCTGCACCAGATGCTCCTGGGTCGCGCGCAGATCGCGCAGCGATTTCTCCGAACGCTCCTTTTCCCGCTGCAGCGCCTCCGACGTTCGGAATTGCTTTCGCGCCCGGTATTCGCGCGCGGCCACCGCGTAGAGCGATAATGCGTAGGCGTTGCCGACGAGAGAGTGATTGATGAATCGCAGGCCCATCGGCATCGTCGGTGCGAACGTCTCGGCGACCAGCAGCGCCAGCCACGACAGCAGGCAGAAAATCGCCAGCGAGCCGATCCGTAATGGCAGCATGGTGGAGACGAACAGAATGATCATCATCATGCCGGGGGCGGCAAAGGTGAAGCCCGACGGCAGGACGAGATAGATGCTCGGCAGGATGCAGCCGGGAATGACGCAATAGACGAGGAAAATCGTCTCTGCCCATGGCTTCATCAAGCGCCGTGACAGTAACGCGGTCAGCGGGAGCAGCACGAACAGTGCGGTGCCGCCACGGATGGCAAGCGTGGTCGGAACGACTTCGGGATAGAGCACCCAATCCCAGAGGGTGTAGCCGGCATAGGTGGCGGCGCCGAGCAGCATCGCGATCTGCGTCCACCCGAGACTGCCTCGGACGTATTGGTCGACAAACCGGCGCTCCTCGATGCGGTCTTCGAAGCGCAATCCGAGGCGTATCAATAAGGCGAGCATTCCAGCATCAATCGCGAAAAATCGTGTTTTACTGTCTCTACGACAGGTTTTGCGCCGCGTCGCGGATAAAGATGTCGCGTTTGCCGAGGGGCCTGTCGGCCCCGTTCAAATGCCCAAGGTCAGCTGCGGCTCCGCATCGTCCCCGGTCTGGAGCGCGGACAGCGAGACACCCAGCAGCCTGACGCGCTTGGGTAGCGGCATCTCGACTTCGAGCAGGCCGCACGCCAGCCGTTCCAGATCGTCCCGCCCCGCAACGGCCGCTGCGACGGACTTGCTGCGCGTGATGATCTCGAAGTCGGCAAACTTGATCTTCAAGGTGACGGTGCGGCCGCGATTGCCGCTCGCCTCGCAATGCCGCCAGACCTTGTCGACGAGAGGCTTGAGCTCGGCCGCCAGCGCGCCATATTCGGCGAGGTCGGTCGAGAACGTGGTCTCCGCGCCGATGGACTTGCGGATCCGGTTGGCCCGGACCGGCCGATCGTCGACACCACGCGAGATCCAGTAGTAATAGGCGCCCGACTTGCCGAAATTCGCATTCATGAACTCCAGCGTCTGATTGCGGATGTCGAGGCCGGTGAACAGGCCGAGCGCATTCATCTTCGCAGCCGTCGCCGGGCCTATGCCGTGAAACCTGCCGACCGGCAGCGTCTCGACGAAAGCCGGTCCCATCTCCGGCGAGATCACGAACTGACCGTTGGGCTTGCGATGATCGGAGGCGAGCTTGGCCAGAAACTTGTTGTAAGAGATGCCCGCCGACGCGTTGAGATCAGTCTCGGCCTTGATCTTCCCGCGGATCTTCAGCGCGATGTCGCGCGCCAGCGGGATGCCTTGCAGGTTTTCCGTCACGTCGAGATAGACCTCGTCGAGCGACAAGGGTTCGATGATGGGCGTGTGTTCGGCAAAGATGTCGCGGATCTGCCTGGAGATCGCCTTGTAGACCTCGAAGCGCGGCCTGACGAAGATCAGATCGGGACACTGCCGCTTCGCAGTGACGGAAGGCATCGCGGAGCGAACGCCGAACTGGCGCGCCTCGTAACTGGCGGCCGCAACGACGCCGCGTTCCGCGGAGCCTCCGACCGCGACCGGCTTGCCGCGAAGGTCCGGATTATCGCGCTGCTCCACCGATGCATAGAACGCATCCATGTCGATATGGATGATCTTGCGGACGGGCGAGGCTTCGCCGGTCACCGTGTCGGATTCGCTCATGGAAAGATGATACAATTGCGCGATGCGATGCGCGAGGTGATGGATGCTGCAGCTGTTGTTGTTCGTGGTAGGGGTAGTCGGCATCGGCTGGCTGATCGGTGCGACCAATCTCCCCGGAGATTGGTATGCCGGCCTCGCCAAGCCGGCTTTCGTGCCACCGAACTGGGCGTTCCCGGTGGCCTGGACCCTGCTCTACATCATGATCGCCATCGCGGGCTGGCGGACCTTTCGCCGTGAACCCGGGGGCAAAGCGATGCTGGCCTGGGCTGCGCAACTGGCGCTTAATTTCATCTGGTCTCCGGTCATGTTCACGATGCATCAGATCGGCGCGGCGCTCGTCATCCTCATCGGCCTGTTCGTCGCGATCGTGACCTATATCGGTCTCGAGGCATCACGAGACAGGCTGGCCGCCGCATTGTTCGTGGCTTACGCAGCCTGGGTCGCGTTTGCCGGCGTGCTCAATGCGGCGATCTGGCGTTTGAATTGAGACATTCGGTCTCAACCGGTTCAAAGAGCAATCTCAGGCTTGTGAGTGGCAAGCATGGTCACGCGACCTAATATGAGCCCACGGAGGACAGCCAATGCAATACAGCTCCGAGCTCATTCACACGATGCGTCAAGCGCTGGAGACCGTGATGGCGAGCGTACCGGCCCATCAATCGGTGTTCGGTCTGAAAGCGGCCGTGGCGGAATGCATCCTGAACGCCGCCGCACACGGCCAGACATCATATGACGGATTGGTCTCGTCCGCCTCCGATCAGATCCAGGCGATTGTCGCGATGCTGACGTGAGCGTCGGCCTGAAACGGCCGCAAGACTGGCGCACCCGACACGATTCGAACGTGTGACCTTTGCCTTCGGAGGGCAACGCTCTATCCAGCTGAGCTACGGGTGCAGTGAGGTTTGATGTAGCCGATTGGCGAGAGGGGGGCAACCGCTTCTCGCCTATCGCACGCGAGCTAATTTGCGCTGGACGGGCGCCGGAACCGCTGCGGCCTCCCTACCAAGGCTTGCGAATTCGGCGAGCACCCTTTCGGCGCAGATGACGCGGTTGCGGCCGAGGCGTTTGGCCACATAGAGAGCCTCGTCGGCCGCGCCCAGCAGCCGGTCGGGCCCGCCACCGTCGGCTGCACCCGGAATATGGCTGGCGACGCCGACGCTGAGGGTGACGTGATCGCCGGCGCCCACGGCGCCGTGGGCGATCTGCAAGGCCATGACGGCGCAGCGGATTTCATCGGCGATGACGCAGGCGCTGTCGCAATCCAGGTCCGGAAGGATCAGCGCGAACTCCTCGCCGCCGTAGCGGCTGGCGAGATCGAGCGGGCGCACGGCGTGCCGGCTGACGACGGAGGCGACCGCGCGCAGGCATTCGTCGCCGGTCTGGTGGCCGTGGTGGTCATTGAACAGCTTGAAATGATCGACGTCGGCGAACAGCAGCGCCAGCGGCTTCTGCGTGCGGTGGGCGCGGGCCCATTCGCTCATCAGCATCTGGTCGAACGAGCGCCGGTTCGACAGGCCGGTCAGGCCGTCCTTGGTGGCGAGCTCCTTCAGCGCCATCTCGGCGCGCTTCTGGTCGGTGAGATCGCGCAGCGTCTCCACCACCGCGATCAGATGGCCGGCTTCGTCGTGGATCGGACCGGCGTCGATGGCGAGATAGAGCTGGCTGCCAAGCTTCGGCATCGTGCACCAGTTTTCCGCGGAAAAGCCGAGCCCGTTATGGCCGCGCGCGGCATATTCGGAATAGAACTCCGGTAGCCGCTCGGGGCGGTCGAGCGCGACGAGGTCGGCAAGGCAGGGACGCCTGGTCTCGTAGAAGGCCTGCCAGTGCTTGTTGGTGCCGATCACCTCCGAGGCGGCGAGGCCGGTCAACCGCTCGCAGGCCCTGTTCCAGATCACGACGCGGCGCTTGGGGTCGATCACGAAGGTCGGCACCACCAGATGCTGCATCAGCCGCACGGCATAGGAATCCGCGACATCGACGGTCTTGGCCGACGTCTTGCTTGACGTCTTCGCTGGCTTCGCCATCAGGCCACCGCCGCCACCGGCAAGGCTCCGGGCAAGCCATCGCCCGAACCGAACAGTTTCCGCACCTCGCTGGCCGGCTTCGGCGGGCTGAACAGGTAGCCCTGCATCTGCGTGCAGCCGAGCGCGCGCAGCAGCTCGCGTTGCGCCTCGGTCTCGACCCCTTCGGCGACCGTGGTCATGCTGCTGGCGGCTGCGATGTTCACCACCGCCTGCACGATGACGGGTGCGCCGCTCGTCTCCGCGATGTCGGCGACGAAGCAGCGGTCGATCTTGATCTTGTCGAACGGGAAGCGCTTGAGATAGCTGAGCGAGGAGTAGCCGGTGCCGAAATCGTCGAGCGCGATGCGCACGCCGATCGAGCGGAGCTGGTGCAGGATCGAGAGCGCAGCTTCGTCGTCGCGGATAAGCACGGCCTCGGTGATCTCGAGCTCGAGCCGGCGCGGGTCCAGCCCGGAGGCGGCGAGCGCGCCCGCGATGCGCAGCGCCAGCGTGTCGCATTTGAGTTGCACCGGCGACACGTTGACCGCTACGCGCACATGCGACGGCCAGGTCGCGGCCTCGTTGCAGGCCATGCGCAGCACCCAATCACCGAGCTCGTTGATCAGGCCGGTGTCCTCGGCGACGGGAATGAACTCGGCCGGCGATACCATGCCGCGATCGGGATGGCGCCAGCGCAGCAGCGCCTCGCAGCCCGACACGTCGTTGGTGCGCAGGTCGACCAGCGGCTGATAGTGAATCTCGAAGCCGCCGTTCACCAGGGCCTGGCGCAGATCCTGCTCCATGCTCAGGCGCGCCCTGGCGCTCGCATCCATCTCCGGCTCGAAGAAGCGGTGGGTGCGGCGTCCCTCGGCCTTGGCGCCGTACATCGCGAGGTCGGCGTTCTTGATGAGCTGGTCGAGATCTGCACCGTCCTGCGGCGCAAGCGCGATTCCGATGCTCGCATCCGTGGAGAGCTGATGGCCGAGACAATGATAGGGCTGCCGGATCGCTTGGTAGATCCGGGTCACGAAGGACAGCACCTCGGCCGAGGATTGGATCCCGGTCTGGATGACGGCAAACTCGTCGCCGCCGAGTCGCGCGATGAGATCGCCGTGCTTGAGGCAGCCACGGAGGCGGCCCGCGATCGCCTTCAACAGCTCGTCGCCGACGTGGTGGCCGAGCGAATCGTTGATGCCCTTGAACTCGTCGACATCGATGTAGAGCAGCGCGAACTGATCTCCGACCTTCGCCAGCTCGCGTTCGATCTGCTCGCGGAACAGCGTGCGGTTCGGCAGGTCGGTCAGCGCATCGTAATGCGCCATATGCGCGATCTTCTCGTGGGCGCGCCGTCGCTCGGTGACGTCCTCGACGACATTGATGATGTAGCGCGGCTCGCCGGACTTGTCGCGGATACCGATCCGGGTCGAAGTGATATAGCGCCGTCCGGTGGCCGGGGTATTCCAGATGTGCTCATCCAGGAACAGGCCGTTCGGCGATTGCAGCAGCTTGTCGTCATCCCGGGTGATGATCTCGGCGTCTTCCGTCGGGTAAAGGTCGAACGCGCTCTTGCCGACGATCGTCTCCGGGGTTTCGCCGAGCTGTTCCTCGGCCACCTGGTTGGCCAGGAGGTAACGCCGTGTCCGGGCGTCCTTCACGGTGATCCGCGAGGGGATATGGTCGATGATCTCGCGCAGGAAGGTGTGGTTGCGATCGCGCTCCTGTTCCAGGTGGCGGCGATCGGTGATGTCTTCGATCGTGGCGACCCAGCCGCCCTGGGCGAGCGGAGTGTTGATGACCTGGAAGGCGCGGCCATTGGCCAGTTGATGAATTCGCGCGGAGACCGTGCCTTCGGCGACGACCCTCATGACGTCAGCACAGAATTCCTCGACGTCACCGTCGAACGCGCCGCGCTCCTTGCGATGATACATCGCCTCGCGGATGTGGCAGCCGGGCTTGATGACGTCGTGGGAGAGGCCGAACATGTCGGCGTAGCGTCGGTTGCAGGTGACGATGGTGCCGCTCGCGTCGTAGAGGATCAGCCCCTGCGTCATGTTGTTCAAGGCGGTGTCGAGCCGCAGCCGCTCCGCTTCCAGCCGTTCCTGCGCTTCGCGGTTCTGCCGGTTGATCAGGCGGATGATCAGATAGAGGATCAGCGCGATCACGGCAGCCGAAAGCGCGGCGGTCGTCACCATGAAGCCTGTCTGCTGCCGCCAGTCGGCCAGCGCCGCGGCCGTGGTGTTGGTGGCGATGATGACCAGCGGGAAATGCGTCAGCGACGCCGCCGATCCGAGCCGCTCTTCGCCGTCGACCGGACTCCTGCCGCGGAGCGTCTGCTGGCCGCCATTGGCCAGCACCTTCTGCATCAGCGGCGCGTCCTTGAAGTTTCTGCCGATCAGCTCTTCGAGATGCGGATAGCGCGCCAGCATCTTACCTTCGCGATCGAACAGCGAGATGGCCGTCCCCTCGGCCAGCGCGACAGACGCGAAATAGTGCTGGTAGCTGTCCGGATCGATCCGGCGGACCATCGCGCCGAGGAAGGTGCCGTCCGCGCCGGTCAACCGGCGGGCGACGATCGTGGTCCATTTGTTGATGATGAAGCTGCGGACGGATTCCAGCAGCACCGGCTCGGACTGCGGATTCGTCTTGAAGGTCTGAAAGTAGGCCCGTGACGAAACGTTGATCTTGGGCAGCGGGTGGGGCCGCGACCAGCTGATGAGGTCGCCATCGGCATCGTAGATGGCGATATCGCCGAGATAGGACACCGAACTGATCTTGCTGCGCAGCATCTGGTTCGCCGCGGGGCCGGACATGCGCTCGCGGAACATTGCCGGCGAGGTGACCTCCACCAGGTTCATCTGCCCGATCAGATCGGCGGCGACGACGTCGGAATCCTCGAATTGCTGATCAAAGTGCCGGGCGATCAGTTGGACCGTGTTTTCCAGCTCGCGTTCGCGGTTGGCCAGGGTGCGCTCGCGAAATTCGCCGACGGCCATGGCTGTCACACCGAAGATGCCCGCGACCAGCAACACGCCGCACAGGGTCAGCCACAGGACAGGACCACGCCGCGCCAAGGCCTCCCAGCCGTTCCTTGCGGCTCGAGACATTCCGGCTGCCACCGTGGAAAAGACTTGGCGCATTCCCCCTCCCTGGAGGAACACGAATACACCGCACAAATGGCCTAAACCTTAGGAAAGCCAGTTACCTAAGCATTAATCCAGTTGCACAATCGCGTCCGTATGCAGCGGAGCGCGAAACGCGTCAGGGTTGTGCGGCAGGCGTAGCAATCGCCGCACTGCATCATTAATCGCGGCTTAATGCGGGCTGCCTGCGCTCTTGTCGCCAGCGGGATTGCGCAGCCGTCCGACCACGCCGGTCGGGAAGAAATAGACGCTGGCGATGAACAGCAGGCCGAGCCACAGCAGCCAGCGGTCGGGATGCAGCAGACCCGGCAGCAGCGGCAGGCCGGCCTCCGACGCCGCCGTGGAGGCGACGCCCATCAGCGACTGCAAATAGTTCTGGGCGAGGATGAAGATGGTGGCGCCGATAATCGCGCCGTAGATCGTGCCCATGCCGCCGATCACGACCATCAGCAGGATGTCCAGCATGATCGAGAAGCTGAGCGAAGTATCGGGACCGGCATAGCGTAGCCACAGTGCATTCAGGATGCCGGCGCTGGCAGCGACCAGCGCGGCGATGCAGTTGGCATAGGTCAGGTGGAACACCGTGCGGAAACCGAGCGCCTCGGCGCGAAAACGGTTCTCGCGGATCGCCTGCAGCACGCGCCCGAACGGCGAGTTCACGACGCGCAGCAGTGCGAGGATCATCAGCGCCGAGATGGCGAATACCAGGTAGAAGGTCAGGATCCGGCCGTTGATCTCGAAGCCGACCAGGCTCTTTGGGATCAGCACCGTGCCGGGCCGCAGCAGCTCGGGCAGCTGAAAGCTGCGCCCGTCCTCGCCGCCGGTCAGCCAGGACAGCTGCGAAGCCAGCACCTGGAAGGCGGAGGCGACCGCCAGCGTGATCATGGCAAAGAAGATCGCGGCGACCCGCAGCGAAAACAGCCCGATGGCGAGCGCGAGCAGCGCCGCGAGCGGCAGTCCGACCACGATGCCGGTGGCGACCGCGGCCCAATTCGGGCCCATCCCGTACAGCGCGATGGCGATCGCGTAGCTGCCGATGCCGTAGAACATGGTGTGGGCGAACGAAACCGAGCCGGTATAGCCAAGCAGGAGGTCGTAGGAGGCGACCAGCGCGGCGAAGACGCAGATTTTGGCTGCGACGTTCAGTGCCTTGGCCCCCGGAAACAGGAACGGCGTCGCCGCCAGCGCCAGGATGATGACGACGAGAACGAGCGTGAGGATCCGGCTACGCGGCGGATCGCCTGACAGGATCATCATCGGCTGGTCACCGCATAGAGGCCGCGCGGCCGCCACATCAGAATGGCGACCATCAGCAGGATGTTGGAGACGAGGGCGAGCTTCGGCACCAGGAAGCCGCCGTAATTGGCGACCATGGCCACGAGGATCGCACCGATGAAGCAGCCACCGATCGAGCCGAGGCCGCCGATGATGACGACGATGAAGATCAGCACGGTGAGGTCGTCGCTCATGGAGGCATGGACCTGCTCGCGATAGAGCGCCCACATCACGCCGCCGAGGCCGGCCAGCGCCGATCCCGTCATGAACACGCCGAGGAACAGCCGGCGGATGCGATAGCCGAGCGCTTCCACCATCTCGCGGTTCTCGACGCCGGCGCGGATCAGGAGCCCGAGCTTGGTGCGGTTGAGCACGAGCTGGATCGCGATGAAGACGGCAAGGCCGATCAGCATCGCCAGCACGCGGTATTTGGCGATCGCGACGTCGCCGAGGATGAAGGAGCCGCGCAGCGAGGCAGGCAGGGGCATCGGGATGATCTGCGGTCCCCACAACGCATAGAGCGTCTGCTCGGCGACGATCAGGCCGCCGGTCGTCATCAGGATCTGCTTCAGGTGCTGGCCGTAGACCGGCAGGATCAGCACGCGCTCGACGACGAGGCCAAGGGCGCCCGACACCGCCATCGAGAGCAGAGCGGCCGGCGCCAGCACGGCCAGGTTCATCCAGAGCGAATCCGCCTGAATGGCAGCTGCGAACGGCGCCAGCACCAGGGTCGCGACATAGGCTCCGACGGCGATGAAGGCGCCGTGGCCGAAATTGAGCACGTCCATCAGGCCGAACACCAGGGTCAGCCCCGAGGCCATGATGAAGATCATCATGCCCATGGCAAGGCTTGCGGCGGTGAGCGTCAGCCAGGTGCTGGGCGAGCCGATCAGGGGGATCGTCACGAGAGCGAGCGCGACCGGCAGCAGGATCGGCGCGATATCGCGCTTCGGCTTCGGCAGCGGATCGGTTGCAGCAAGGTCAGTCACTGATGCGTCTCCAGGCTCAGGCCGAGCAGCCGCTCCTGCAGCGGCACGTCGGCGGCGAGCGCCGCCATCTCGCCGCGATGGACGATGGTGCCGTTGTCCATCACGAGCACGTTGTCGCCGAGCTCGCGGGCGGCAAAGAAATTCTGCTCGACCAGGAGGATCGTCGCGCCCTTGCGCTTGATCTCCTTCAGGCACTCGATCAGCGCCATCACGATGGCCGGCGCCAGCCCCTTGGTCGGCTCGTCGATCAGCAAGAGCTTGCGCGGCTCGATGATGGCGCGCGCGATCGAGAGCATCTGCTTCTGCCCGCCCGAGAGGCTCCCCGCCCGCGACAGCCAGAACCGGCGCAGCGCCGGGAAGAAACCAAAAATCCAGTCGAGCTGGGTGTCGTCGAGCGGGCCGTCGCGCGCCGCCAGCACCAGGTTTTCCTTCACGGTGAGATCGGAGAATACCGCCATGCTCTCCGGCACGTAGCCGACACCGAGCCTTGCGATGTCCGGCGTCGCGCGGCTCTCGATGCGATCGCCGGAGAGGCTGATCTCGCCGCTGGACGCCTGCCACAGGCCCATGATGGTACGCAGCGTCGTGGTCTTGCCGGCGCCGTTGCGGCCGAGCAGCATCGTGGTCTGCCCCTGCGGGACCGCGAGGTCGATGCCCTGGAGGATGTGGTAGCGGCCGATATGGGTGTGGACGCCGGAGAGTTTGAGCAGGTCGGTCATGCGGTACTCGCTGCAGTCTTGGGCGCGACGCCGAGATAGGCTTCCTGCACGATCGGCGAGGCAATCACCTCAGCCGGCGGACCATCCGCAACAAGTTGCCCGTTATGCAGCACGATGATGCGGTCGGCGAGCGAGCGCACCACGTCCATCTTGTGCTCGACCAGCAGGATGATCTTGCTTCTGTCCTGCTTGAGCTGCGCGATCAGGTTGAGCACCACAGGCACCTCGTCGATGCTCATGCCGGCGGTCGGCTCGTCGAACATGAAGACCTTCGGTTCCAGCGCGATCATCAGGGCGACCTCCAGCTTGCGCTGGTCGCCGTGCGACAGCGCGGTCGCGGCGACGCCGCGGCGGCTGCCGAGCGCGACCTGCTCGAGAATGGCGTCTGCGCGTGCGATCAGGTCGCGGCGCACCATCCAGGGCCGCAGCATGTCGTAATGGGTGCCGTTCGCCGCTTGCACGGCGAGGCGCACGTTCTCTTCCACGGTGAGGTTCGGAAAGAGATTTGTCAGTTGGAATGCGCGTCCGAGGCCCGCGCGGGTGCGCAGCGGCGCGGAGTGCTGGGTGATGTCGGTGTCGCCAAACAGGATGCTGCCGTTCGAGGCGCGCAGCTGACCCGAGATCAGGTTGAAATAGGTGGTCTTGCCGGCGCCGTTCGGCCCGACGATCGCGGTGAGCTCGCCCGGACGGAACGTGCAGGTCACGCTGTTGACCGCAACATGGCCGCCGAAGCGGATGGTGAGGTCGCGAGTTTCGAGGGTGAGGGGCATGGGGCGTCTGGCAAATGATGAACGAGATAGATCCGCAGGTCACGCTGCGCTCCCTCCCCCGCTTGCGGGGGAGGGTCGGGGAGAGGGCTGTCACCGCAGGCGAGAACCCCCAAGAGGAAAGAGCCCTCTCCCGGGCTCTCCCGCAAGCGGGAGAGGTGAAGCAAGAAGGATCACCGCTTGTTGCGAACGGGAACGTCCATGTCCTCGATCTTCAGCTCGCGCACCGGCTCGAGCACGGCCCAGGCGACGTTCGGATCGACCTTGACCTTGAAGGCGTACATGCTCTGCAGCGCCTGATGGTCTTCTTTCCGGAACACCATCTTGCCCTTCGGCGTGTCGAACTCCAGGCCCTCCATCGCGGTGATCAGCTTCTCGCTGTCGGTCGACTTCGCCTTGGTGACGGCGGCGACGACGGACATCGCGGCGGCAAAGCCGCCCGCGGTGAAGAAGTCCGGCGGCGCGTTGAAGCGCTTCTGGTGCTCGGCGACGAGCCAGTCGTTCACCGGGTTCTTCGGGATCTCGTAGAAATAATAGGTCGCGCCTTCCATGCCGGGCAGGCCCTTATAGGCGGCGAGCGCCGGCAGGATGTTGCCGCCGGTGGAGAGCTCGATGCCGTAGCGCTTCGGGTCCATGTCCTGCAGCTTGGCCAGCGGATTGCCGGCGCCGGCCCAGATCACCCAGATGACCTTGCGGCCCGGCTTGTCCTTCAGTGCGTCGAACAGGCGCTGGCCGACTGCGGTGAAGTCGGTGGTCGAGGTCGGGGCATATTCTTCGGCAGCGAGCGTCGCGCCGGTCTTGGCGAGTGCCTCCTTGAAGGCGGCGACGCCATCGCGGCCGAACGCATAGTCCTGCGCCAGCGTTGCGACGGTGACGCCCTGCTTGCCGATCGCGACCGCATTCGAGATCGCGTCCTGCGAGGAGTTGCGCGCGGTGCGGAAGATGTAGCGATTCCACTTCTCGCCGGTAATCTGGTCCGCGACTGCGGGCTCGATGATCAGGATCTTCTTGTTCTCCTCGGCGACCGGGAGAATGGCGAGCGCCGCGGCCGACGAGGTCGTGCCGATCGCGATGTCGGCCTTGTCGTCCTGATAGGCTTCGGCGAGCGCGGCCTTCGAGAGATCCGGCTTGCCCTGGTCGTCCTTGGTGATGATGACGATCTTGCGACCGTCGAGGGTCATCGTGCCCTTGGTGGCATATTCAAAGCCCATTTTCAGGCCGGTCTCGGTCTGCTTGGCGTAGGCCTCGAGCGGACCGGTCTTGCCGTAGATCAGCGCGACCTTGAGATCGTCGGCCTGTGCGGAGGTGCCCGCAGCGAGTGCGAGAATGGTTGTTGTTATGATGAGTGATCGACGCACGATGGTCCCTCCTGATTTAGAGTTTCTCGGTAACAGCGATTTGCACAACGCTACGAACATTGCAATTGAACCTTCCGGCCGAGCGCATCGGCCTTGCGAGCATGCATCATTTTTGGGCTCGCCGCGCATCGCCGGCTCCCTCGGCCCGACGCCGATCCGACTGCGCCTCATCAGCGCTTTCGAAAATGTGCGGCGCGACGCCGCGCCGCTCCAGGGCTTCGCCGAGCTTGATGCGCAGGAAGCCCGACGTGGTGTAGCGTGACACGCCGGAATAGAAGCGATCGACGAGGCTGCGCACCATCGCGGAATATTCGTCCATCAGCTCCGGCAGGATGGAAAAATTGTCATAATTGACGATGGCGTAGACCCGGCGGCCGAGCGGCGCCAAACGGCTCTCGACGATCTCGGCGATGGCGTCGATCTCGGCCTTGCTGCGCAGCGGATAGCGCTCCAGATTGACGAAGAACAGGTTCTGCTGCTCGTCCAGCGTGAAGCGCTGGTCGAGCGGGATGGTGAGCAGGCGCTCGCGCAATTCCATCAGACCCTCGCGGAAGATGCGGTCGTCCATCAATGCGGGCTCGCGCGGGATCAGCGGCTTGAAATCCATCAGCCGCAAAATGTCGCGCTGGATGTCGATGCCAGGTGCGACTTCGGTGAGCTCGAGCCCGTCCGGCCTGAGCTCGAACACGCAACGCTCGGTGACATACAGCGTGCGCTGCTTGCGCGCGGCCGCGAACGGGCCGCTGAAGGTGACGTGCTCGACGCGGTCGACGAATTTGCGTGATTTCGCCTCGTCGAGAATGACGAGCTTGCCGTCGTTCACCGCGATGCGTTGCTTGCCCGCGCCGAAGGTGCCGACGAAGATGACCTCCTTGGCGTTCTGGCTGATGTTGATGAAGCCACCGGCGCCTGCGAGCTTCGGCCCGAACTTGCTGACATTGAGGTTGCCGGCGCGATCGACCTGGGCGAGCCCGAGGAAGGCGGCGTCCAAGCCGCCGCCGTCGTAGAAATCGAACTGATAGGGCTGGTCGATCACCGCCTGCGTGTTGATTGCCGCGCCGAAATCGATGCCGCTCGCGGGAATGCCGCCGATCACGCCCGGCTCCGCCGTCAGCGTGATGAGGTCGATGATTCGCTCCTCGTTGGCGACCGAGGCAATCCCCTCGGGCATGCCGATGCCGAGATTGACGACGCTGTTGGCCTTCAGCTCGAGGGCGGCCCGCCGGGCGATGATCTTGCGCTCGCTGACCGGCATCACCGGCAGCGATGCGGCGCGGACACGGATCTCGCTGGAGAAGGCCGGATTGTATTGCGTGCCAAAGGTCTGCCAATGGTTCTCGGGCCTTGCCACCACGACGCAGTCGACGAGGATGCCGGGAATCTTGACTTGGCGCGGATTGAGACTGCCGGCCTCGGCGACGCGTTCGACCTGGGCAATGACGATGCCGCCGGAATTATGCGCTGCCATGGCGATGGCGAGCGCTTCCAGCGTCAGCGCCTCCTTCTCCATGGTGAGGTTGCCGTCGGGATCGCCTGTCGTGGCGCGGATGATCCCGACGTTGATCGGGAACGTCTTGTAAAGCAGGCACTCTTCGCCGCGTAGCGTGATCAGCTCCACCATGTCCTCGGTGGTACGCGCGTTCAGCTTGCCGCCGCCCTGCCGGGGGTCGACGAAGGTGCCCATGCCGACGCGGGTGACGTGGCCGGGCCGGTGCGCGGCGATGTCGCGGAACAGGTGTGTGATGACGCCCTGCGGCAAATTATAGGCCTCGATCTGACCCGCGATCGCGAGCTGCTGCAATTTTGGCGCAAGCCCCCAATGTCCGCCGATCACGCGGCGGACCAGGCCTTCATGCGCGAAATGGTTGAGGCCGCGATTCTTGCCGTCACCCTGACCCGCCGCATAGACCAGCGTCAGATTGCGCGGTTTGCCCTGCGTATAGGGGGCATCGCCCTCGTGGGAGAGATAGAGCTCCTCCAGCGCGATCGCGATCTCCTCGGCAAAGCCGATTCCGACGAAGCCGCCGGTCGCGACCGTGTCGCCGTCACGGATCAGCATGACCGCTTCGGCCGCGGTGACGACCTTGCCCTTCTCGGAATTGCGTAGGTAAGGCAGAGCTGGGTGATGGCTCACGGCGTTCCTCCCGATCCCTTCGACCGTATGCCGTTGTTGCTTGATCCTATCGCGAGGAGCGACCCTGGAACAGGCCGCTCCTCGCGATGGACGAGGTGATCAGGACATTCAGCCCTGAACTATCTTGCGTGTTTCGGTGGCGAAATAGACCGACACGATGGTGATCAGCGCCAGCGCGATCATGTAGAGCGAGATCGGCCAGGTCGCCGGCGCATAGGCCGTCATCAATCCCGTCGCGATCAGCGGCGACAGTGCGCCGGCGAAGATCGAGGCCAGATTGTAGCCGAGCGAGACGCCGCTATAACGCACCTTGGTGCCGAACAGCTCCGACAGGAAGCTCGCCTGCGGGCCGTACATCGCGGCATGCCCGATCGCGAGGCCGAGCACGATCGCGATCCAGGCATATTGCGGGTTCCTGGTCGCCAGCAGCGTGAACAGCGGGAACGACATCAGCGCCGAGAGCACCGCGCCGAAAATGTAGATCGGCCGCCGCCCGAGCCGGTCGGAGAGCGCACCGAAGGCCGGGATGGTGAAGGTCTCGATCGCCGCGCCGATCAGCACGCCGTTGAGCATGTCCTGCTTGTTCATGCCGAGCGACTGCGTGGCATAGGCGAGCACGAAGGTCGCGTAGATGTAGAAGAAGCCGTTCTCGGCGAAGCGCGCGCCCATCGCGAGCAGGATGTTCTTGGGATACATCCTGATCGCCTCGAGGATCGGCATCTTCACTTCCTGCTTGGTTTCCTTGACCTTCTGGAACTCGGGGGATTCCGCGATGGTGAAGCGGATCCACAGGCCGACCAGCACCAGCGCGATCGAGAACAGGAACGGGATGCGCCAGCCCCAGGCAAGCAGCTGCGCATCGGTCAGCATCGCCGATACCACCGAGAACACCAGCGTGCCGAGCACGAGGCCGAGCGGCGCCCCTAACTGCGGCCAGCTGCCGTAAAAGCCCTTCTTGTCCGCGGGCGCGTGCTCGACCGCCATCAGCACCGCGCCGCCCCATTCGCCGCCGAGGCCAAAGCCCTGGATCAGGCGGCAGGTGACGAGCAGGACCGCGGCCCAGATGCCCGCGGTCTCGTAGGTCGGCAGGAATCCGATCGCGGCGGTCGCCACGCCCATGATCAGCAGCGTCAGATAGAGCATGGTCTTGCGGCCGATCTTGTCGCCGTAGTGCCCGAACACGACGCCGCCGAGCGGGCGCGCGATGAAGCCGAGCGCATAGGTCGCGAACGCCAGCAGCGTCCCCATCATGGGATCGAAGGTCGGAAAGAACAGCTTGTTGAAGATCAGCGCCGCGGCGGTGCCGTAGAGGAAGAAGTCGTACCACTCGATAGCCGTGCCGATCAGGCTCGCGGTGGCGACCGTGACGTGCGAGGGCTGTCTCGCCTGAAGCTGACGGACCGAGATCGCTTCACTCATCTTGCGTCCTCCCTGGTTGCAAATGCGCATGTGCAGCATGCGTCATTGTGCAAAGCGAAGAGCAAGGTCCGCGCCAGATGCGGAAGGTTTGCGCAAATTGGCTGAAATCACGGCAAATCTCGCCGTTGCTGGCGGAACCAGCGGCGCAGCGCCGTGTCCGGAATCCGAGACTCCGGACACGTTCGTGTCTCGAAACTCAGACGGAGGCCGACCCTGCGGCGAGGCCGAACTTGGCGAGCTTCTTGTAGAAGGTTGCGCGCGAGATTCGCAGCATTTTGGCGGCCTCGGAGATCTGGCCGTTGCTGGCGGCGAGCGCCCGTTCGAGCGTGTGCTTCTCGAACTCGGCCTCGGCTTCGGCATAGGGCACCACCGCTCCGGCCGGGCGCTCGGATGCTGCGGGCCTGACGTCGGTGCCGACGGGAAGAATGCGGGCGACATCTTCGCCGGTCAGCCGGCCGGAATCGCTCAGGATCAGCGCCCGCTCCAGGATGTTGCGGAGCTCGCGGACGTTGCCCGGCCAGTCATAGCGCGCCAGCGCGTAAAACGCGCTCGGCGTGATCTTTGCCTTGACGTAATCGCCGGAGGCGCTGATGTCCTCGAGCAGCCGGGCGCAGATGTCGGGGAGATCATCCAGGCATTGCCGCAGCGGCGGCAGGTCGATCGAGAGCACGTTCAGCCGGTAATAGAGATCGGGCCGGAACGCGCCGTCGCTGACGCGCTTGCGCAAATCGACATTGGTCGCGGCGACCACGCGCACGTCGACCTTGGAGATCTTGTCCGAGCCGAGCGGCTCGATCTCGCGCTCCTGCAGCACGCGCAACAGCTTGGCCTGCAATTGCAGCGGCATCTCGCCGATCTCGTCGAGGAACAGCGTGCCGCCGTCGGCGATGCGGAATTTTCCTTCGCGTCCCCTGCGGTCGGCGCCGGTATAGGCGCCGGGCGCCGTGCCGAAGAACTCCGACTCGATCAGCGTGTCGGGAATCGCGGCGACATTGACGCTGACGAACGGCTTCTCCGCACGCGAGGAGGCATTGTGAATCGCCTGCGCCAGCATCTCCTTGCCCGTTCCGGTCTCGCCGGTGAGCAGTACGGTGACGCTCTGCCGCGCCGCGCGGCTTGCAAGCTGCTTGGCCTGCGCGATTCCAGGCGTGGTGCCGACGTAGTCGGCGAAAGTGAAGCGCGCCGCGCGGGCGTTGGACAATTGCCGCCGCGCCAGCCGCAGATCGCTCTCGAGCTGGGCGACGCGGGCGAGCAGAGGTTTCAGGCTTTCGAGATGGTCGTAGAGCACGAAGCCGATCGCGCCGATCACCGTGCCGTTCTCGTCCTCGATCGGCATGCGCGTGACGACGAGCTGCTCTCCGCCGAGCTCCATGATGTCGAGCAGGATCGGCTCGCCGGTCTCGGCCACCTTGCGCATCAGGCTGTTGGGGATGACCTCCTCGATCGGCCGGCCGATTGCCTCACTGGTCCGTTTGAGACCGAGCGCCGCGAGATATTTTTCATTGACGTAGACGACGCGTCCGCCGCGGTCGATCGCGATCGCGCCCTCGCAGAGCTTCTCCAGCCGCTCGAACAGCGTTTCCATCGCGCGCGCACGGAGATAGGCGGGATCGCTGATCGAGGCGGAAGAGGCGGACATGACATATCCCGGGGGAAGTCTGCCTGTGTATTAGCAAAAGGGCAGCAATTTCAAAGGGGGAATTGGATTGTGCCCCATACTCCGCTGTCGTCCCGGACAAGCGAAGCGCCGATCCGGGACCCATAGCCACAGGGAGATGTGATAACGGGGGACTCGGAGTGACCGTCTTAGCGCCAAACCACACCATGTGGTTATGGGTCCCGGGTTCGCTTCGCGCCCCGGGACGACAGCGGTATGTGTTGCAGCGCTCGCGCCCCTACCTTCGATACCCGCTCGCCCGCGAATAGCCCTGGCGGTTCTGCTGGTGCGGGCGGTTTGCCACGCTGGCGCGCGACTCGCTGGACACGGGCGTTGCCAGCTTCAACTCCTCCAAAAAGATCGGGCGCGAGAAATAATAGCCCTGCGCGTAGCGGATCTTGGTCGCGGCCTGCAGATAAGCGAGCTCCTCGTAGGATTCGAGGCCTTCGGCGATCACGGTCATGCCGAGCGCTTCGCTCAAGGATTCGATCGCGCGCAGGATGCCCTGGCTGCGCGGGCGCTTATGGATGTCGGTGATGAAGGAGCGGTCGATCTTGATCTCGTCGGCGGTGATGTCGGCCAGCGCCGAGAGCGAGGAATAGCCGGTGCCGAAATCGTCGATCGAGATGCCGACGCCGAGCTTGCGGAACATCGGCAGGATCTCGTCCTGGAAATGATTCTTGGCGACGAAGGCGTCTTCGGTCACCTCGATCATGAAGCGCTGCGGAAAGCCGGTGTCGTCGAGCGCCCGCGCGAAGCTGCGCATGAATTCGGGGTTGCCGGCCTGCTTGGCCGCGACGTTGATGCTGATGGTCGCTTCCGCGCCGAACGTCTCGTTGATCAGGTCGATCGATTTGACGATTTCGGCGAGCACGAGATGGGTCAATTCGTCGATCAGCCCGAGCTCGCTGGCAAGATTGATGAACGATCCCGGCGCCTGGATCACGCCTTCGTCGTCGCGCAAGCGCACCAGGGCCTCGATGCCCTTCACAGCCTGGGTGCGGATGTCGACCTTGGACTGGAAGGCGCAGCAGAAACGCTTTTCCAGGATGGCGAGCCGCAGCGACTGTTCGATCTTCATCCGCGCCAGCGCCTCGCGCTCCATGCTGGAATCGAAGAAGGCTGCCAATCCCTTGCCGTCGTTCTTGATGCGGTACATCGCGATGTCGGCATTCTGGCGCAGCGTCTCGAAGCTGCGGCCGTGATCGGGATAGAGGCTGATGCCGACCGAGGTGGAGGCGAAGAGTTCCGAATGGTCGATGAAGAACGGCGCCGTCAGCCGCTCCAGCGTCGACTGCATGAACTCGGCGACTTCCTCCTGGCTCTGGATCGGGGAGAGCAGCAGCAGGAATTCGTCGCCGGAGATGCGCGACAGCATGTCGGAATCGCGCAAGTCGCGCCCGAGCCGCTTCGACAGCTCGACCAGCAGCGCATCGCCGACGGCGTGGCCGTAATAGTCGTTGATGTGCTTGAAATTGTCGACGTCGAGGAAGGCCAGCGCGAAACGCTCGCCGCCGCCATTCTCCGCCAGCAGATTGTTGGCGTGATGTTCGATCACGCGCCGCGAGGGCAATCCCGTCAGCTCGTCGAAATAGGCCGAGCGGAACAGCTGATCCTCGAAATTCTTTTGCTCGGTAATGTCGGAGGACGCCGAGATCAGCAGCTCGCGTCCGGCGAGGCGAACGGGACGATGGGTCGTGAGCAGCACCTGGCGCGCAGCGCCGCCGTGAAGCGCCTCCTCGGTGACGACAGCCTGGCCGGCGCTCAGCGCCTGGCGGCAGGCTTCGCGGCGCGGCGCAAGATCGGGTGAGGGACGGCTGCCATCCATGCCGAGCTGCGCGGCCGCGGCATCGTTAACCAGCAGAAGCTCGCCATGCGCATCCTGCACGGTCAGGCCGGCCGGCAGCATTCTAACGATTTCCTTGAGAAAACCGAGCTCGGCTTCAGTCGCGCCGGAATATTGGTTGTCGTTCATAGAAGTCATGAATCTTGTTGTTTCAGCGCGCCTGCAATGCACGCAATCATGCGCAGTTCCCTCTTAAGTTTGGTTAAGGGGTACGGAGAAATACGGGGGTGTTTTGCGACGTTGCGACGCGCGCCGACGATCGTCATTAACAGAGGGTCAACGGCCCATGCGAAACTGCGGGCGGGTGCGCGGGCCAGCTTTCGCCTGACGCGCGATGCTATTCGCTTCGGGGGATGCGGCACTGCATGATGCAATGCAGCCCGGTCTTCAAGTAAGAGATCTCGGTCCTGCCATCGAAGGACGACAGTGCCGATTTCAGCAGCTTGGTGCCGAAGCCGGGCTCGGAGACCTTGTCCACGCTCGGACCCTCTGTCTCGTCCCAGGTGATGATCAGGCGGTCGTCGTTGACGGTCCATGACACCTGCAGCAGACCGCGCGGCGCGGAGAACGCGCCGTACTTGCCCGCATTGGTGGCCAGCTCGTGAAACATCAATGAGAGCGTGACCGCGAGCTTCGGCGGCAGGAACAGGCGGTCGCCATTGAGGGTGAAGCGGACATGGCCGTAGGGGCCGAGCTCCGAGATCAGGAGGTCGCGGATGTCACAGCCCGCCTTGTCGATCCGCGAGATCAGATCGTCGGTCGCGGCCAGCGAGCGCAACCGAGGATCGACCCGGGCCCAGACCTGCGGGTGGTCGTGCAGCACCTGGTGCAGCACGGCGTGCACCGTCGACAGCTTGTTCTTCAGCCGGTGCTGGAGCTCGTCGACCAGCAGCTTGCGATAATCTTCTTCCTCGATCAGGCGCTTGGAGATCCGGCGCTGCTCCGCCAGCATGGTGCGATAGTGCTCGACGCCCCAGATGGTGAGCGCACAGACCGCCCAATAGAGTGCCAGCAGGGCAAATCGCGCCCGATCGGCAAAGGCTTCGCCGAAATTCACCACGACGCCGAGCATGCCGCCGACCAGCGCTGTCACGATTCCGATCCGGAAGCCCCCGAACGCGGCGGCGAAGAACACGGCCGGGAAGTAGGGAGTGAAGTAGACGTCGGGCCGCACATGCGCGAGGGCCCAGCGCGTCAGCGTGGCAATCAGCAGGCAGGCCACCGCAAACGCAATGCTCAGACCGAGCGATGGCGGCGCCGCACCCTGCCAACCCCTACGGAATTCGTCGATCAACTTCCCCATGCGCAGCCCAGTTGCGATATGCGTTCGAAAATCGAGCGACCTGTGAAGATGTTACGCATCCCGTCCGCACAAGCATAGCTTGCCTTGTCGGAGGCAGGCAGGGATAGTGGCGTCCGCGGCGATGGCAGCGGCCGATGTTCGCCATTTGGCGTCAAATCGTTCGAAAACAGGAACATTCCATGGGCAGGCTGGACGGCAAGGTTGCGGTGATTACGGGGGCGACGAGCGGGATCGGATTGCGCACTGCGGAAGTCTTCGTTGCCGAAGGTGCCAAAATTGTGATCGCGGGGCGGCGTCTACCGGAGGGCGAAGCCCTGGCCAAGCAGCTCGGCGCCAACTGCATCTTCCGCCAGACCGACGTGACGCTCGAAGACCAGATGCAGGCGCTGATCGCGCTCGCCGTGGACAAGTTCGGCCGGATCGACTGCCTGTTCAACAATGCCGGCGGCCCGGCGCAGACCGGCGGCATCGAAGGCCTCGAGGTCGAGCGCTTCGATGCGGCGATGGCGACGCTGGTGCGCAGCGTCATGCTCGGCATGAAGCACGCCGCGCCCCACATGAAGAGGCAGGGGAGCGGCAGCATCATCAACAATGGCAGCATCGCCGGCCGCCTCGCCGGGTTCTCGTCCTCGATGGTCTATAGCGCGGCCAAGGCGGCGGTGATCCATCTCACCAAATGCGTGGCGATGGAGCTCGGCGAGTCCAACGTGCGCGTCAACGCGATCTCGCCGGGCGCGATCGCGACCGGCATTTTCGGCAAGGCGCTCGGACTCTCGACCGATGCTGCGGAGAAGACGCCGGCGGTGATGCGCGAGGTCTACAAGACCGCCCAGCCGATCCCGCGCGCGGGCCTTCCCGATGACATCGCCCAGGCCGCGGTGTTCCTGGCCAGCGACGAATCCAGCTTCATCAACGGGCACGATCTCGTCGTCGACGGCGCCATGACCGGCGGCCGCAACTGGAGCCAGCAGCAGCAGGGCTATGTGGCCTTGCGCAAGGCGTTCGATCAGGGGGCGTAGTCGCTCCGGGCGACGGTGCCGTAGGGTGGGCAAAGCGAAGCGTGCCCACGAATTCTTCATCGCGACGAACCGTGGGCACGGCGCTCCGCGCCTTTGCCCACCCTACGAGATCTCGTGCCCCGGACGCAGCGCAGCGTCCCCGGCGATGCGAAGCATCGTCCGGTGCGGTGCGCTGCAGAGCCGGGGCCCATGTCTCCACCGACTCGATCGCAGCATTCCGGGTCCCGGCTCGCGCTTCGCGCGTCCGGGACACGAGAAAATCAGACCGCCTTCACCCGCACTCTTAGCCCGTCCCGCGGCTTCGGGATCGGCCACATCTGCCAGTCCGGCTTGTAGCCGGGCTCCAGCGATACCTCGATGTTCTGCAAGAAGTGCCGCGCGAAGCATTTTGCCTGCATGTAGGCGAAGTGCAGGCCGAGGCACATATGCGCGCCGCCGCCGAACGGGACCCAGGCGAAGCGGTGGCGATTGCGCTGCGCTTCCTCGGTGAAGCGCAAGGGATCGAAACGATCCGGCTCCGGCCAGATATCCTTCATGTGATGGGTATAGAGCGGATTGACGCCGACCGCGGTGCCGGCGGGAATCGTAAAACCCTTGAAAGTGAAATTGCGCATGGCGCGGCGCGGCATCGAAGGCACCGGCGGCTTGATCCGCAGCGCTTCCTTGAACGCCATCTCGGACAGCGGCATCTTTTCGAGATCGTCGAAGCTGCTCGGCGCGCCCGGCGCGAGCCCGAGCGCGAGGACTTCCGCGCGCAGCCTGTCCTGCCAGTCCGGATTGGCAGCGAGTTCGCCGATGAAGGAGGTCAGCGACGAAGTCAGCGTGTCGTGCGCCGCCATCATCAGGAAGCTCATATGGTCGATGATGTCCTGCTCGGAGAGTAGCGCGCCGTCCTCATGGGTGGCGCGGCACAGCTGCGAGAACAGATCATCGCCGCCATGATTGCCGCGGCGAAGCGGGATCTGTTCGCGGAAATAGGCGACGATGCGTTTGCGCCCCCTGACGCCGGCGGCCATCTGGGTGCCGGGCAGGGGACGGCGGATCGGGGCGACCGCGGCGGCGACCATGTCGACGAAGGCGCGGTTGATTTCGTCGACCTCCGGCCCGATATCGGCGCCGAGGAAGGACGCCGCAGCGAGATCCAGCGTGAGCTGCTTCATCGCGGGGTAGAGCTGCATCTCGCCGGGCTTGGCCTTCCACTGCGCGACCCGCGCGGAGATGCCGCGGTCGAGATCGGCCAGGTAGGATTTCATCGGCCCGGACTTGAACGCGACCGACAGCGCCTTGCGGTGCAGCCGGTGCTCGTCGAAATCGAGCAGCATCAATCCGCGCGGAAACAACAGGCCGAGCACCTTGTTCCAGCCGTGGGTCGAGGAGAACAGCTTTTGCTGGTCGAACATCACCAGCTCGTTGGCCTCGGGCCCGAGCAGCACGACATTGGTCTCGCCGAACACATGGGTGCGGTAGACCGGGCCATATTTGGCGCCGTTCGCCTCGATGTGGCCCTTGGGATCGGCCAGCACCTGGAAGGTCTTGCCGATGATCGGCCATCCCTCGTCGCCGGGAATGTGCGTCAGGGCGTTGCGCTTGGGCGCGGTGTAGTCGGGCGCCGTTGCGGCCACATTCTGCATCGACATGACGATTGCTCCGGTTGGCAGGCTCCGCGAACATAGCACGATCTGGCCGCGATGATGCGACGCTTGGTGGTGCAATTTACCTCGGATGTCGTCCCCGCGTAGGCGGGGACCCATAGCCACAGGGAGTGTGCGAGATAGTGGTTAGCAATCTTCGCCAAACCCTATGCTGTGGTTATGGGTCCCGGATCTGCGCGCGCTTTGGGCGCGCTTGTCCGGGACGACGAGTAGAGAGAGCTGGCATCCTACCGCTTCGCCGCTTCCTTCTGCAGATCCGGGGCGTTGACGGCGGGGATGGCGACGCGGCCGGGGCCGGTCACCTTCAGCGCCTCGGCGGCCTTCTCGTTCTCCATGATCTTGGCCATCACGGCCTGGCCTGCACGCTCGAAGATGGCGCGGTTCTCGATCACGAATTTTTGCGACCTGCGCAGGCCGTCGATATAGCCGTTGATCTCGGGCACGACGTAGCGCGCAACCATATCCCAGCTGCGGCGCGTCGCCTCCGGATTGGCCCAGTCGTGCACGAAGCCGATGATGGCGCCGACGCCGCCGGAGACCTGCATCACGTTCTTGATGGTTTTGACGAGATCGTCGGGCGTGCCGATGGTGGACGCCGCGCCCTCGACGAAGGCGGTCTTGTCCACGGCTTCATCCGGCGAGGAGAACGCGGTCAGGCCCGGCCGCTGCAGCGTGCCGACATTATACTCGTTGTGCCAGCGCATCAGCCCGGCGCCGGCTTCCTTGCGCGCCTGCTCGCGGGTCTCGGCGATGTGGAAGGTCAAGAGCACGCGCCAGTCGGCGCGGTTCACCTTGGTGCCGTGCTTCTTCGCAGCGTCCTCGGCGAACTGCCATTGCTGCTGTAGCGACATCAGGCCCTGTGTCGTCATCGAGCCCAGCGAGATGATGCCGCAGCCGTATTTGCCGGCGAGCGTCATGCCGGAGGGCGAGATCTGCGAGGCCACGACGAACGGCATCTCTTCCTGCAGCGGCAGGATCTGCAGCGCGGCATCGTTCATGGTGAACCAGTCGCTCTTGGCCGTGACGCGCTCACCGTTGAAGAGCCGGCGGATGACGCCGATGGCCTCGTCTTGCCGGTCGCGCTGCGTCATCGGGTCGATGCCGAGCGTGTGTGCGTCGGAGGCGAGCGCGCCGGGGCCGGAGCCGAAGATGGCGCGGCCGCCGGTCATGTGGTCGAGCTGCACCATGCGCTGGGCGACGTTGTAGGGATGGTGATAGGGCAGCGACACCACGCCGGTGCCGAGCTTGATCCGCTTGGTGCGCTCGCCGGCCGCAGCCAGGAACATCTCGGGCGAGGCGATCATCTCCCAGCCCGAGGAATGATGCTCGCCGCACCAGAACTCGTCGTAGCCGAGCGCATCGAGCTGCTCGACCAGCTCGAGATCGCGCCGGAACTGGAGCATCGGATGCTCCCCGATCGGGTGATGCGGGGCAAGGAAGGCTCCGAACTTCAGGCGCGCCATGGCGTTCTCTCCGGCTTTGATTTTCTGTTTGTTGAGACGGTGAGGCTACGTGCCTGATGGCACGAACGCAATCGCGCGGTGTCCCGCGCGGCGGAATGCAGGCATGCGGCGAAGTTGCCTCTTCTCCCTCTCCCCGCTTGCGGCAGGGCTATGCATTTGAGGCAACCTCCGCCGCGGCACATCCTTCGAGACGCCCGCCGTTGGCGGGCCCTCAGGATGAAGGCGGAGTACGCCGGTGCAGTTTCAAAGCACACCGACGCAGTTCAGCCTCATCCTGAGGGGACCGCGAAGCGGTCGTCTCGAAGGACGAGGCGCTTGCTCCGATGTCGCCGCGAAGCATGTGCGAGTGCCCTGCCGCAAGCGGGGAGAGGCGAAGAGCGCACGAATCTGACCTACGAGGTAATCGCGCCACCGCCCACGACCTGAAATCATCCGCACCATAATCCAGGGCCGCGCGCCGATGCATCAGATCGTCACACAACAAGTCGATTCGACCCGCCGTTGGTGGGTGCTGGCCATCGTCGTGGCCGCCCAATTCATGTTCGGCGTCGATGCCTTCATCGTTAACGTCGCAATTCCGACCATTGCGGTCGAGCTGAAGGCATCGCCCGCGCAGATCGAAGCGGTCATCGCGATCTATCTGATCGCTTATGCCACGCTTGTCGTCACCGGCGGCCGGCTCGGCGATATCCACGGCACCAAGACTGTCTTTTTGGCCGGCCTGCTCGGCTTCACGGCGACCTCGCTGTGGTGCGGGCTCGCGCTCTCAGGGGTGGAGCTGATCATCGCTCGCCTGGCGCAGGGCGCGACCGCGGCGCTGATGGTGCCCCAGGTGCTGGCGACGCTGCATCTCCTCTTCACCGACGAGACGCGCAGCCGCGCATTCGCCATCTACGGGATCGTGCTGGGGCTGGCGGGTGCCGCGGGCTTCCTGCTCGGCGGCCTGCTGGTCACGATCGACCTTGCCGGCACCGGCTGGCGTTCGGTGTTCTTCGTCAACGTGCCCTGCGGCCTCGTCATTGCAGGTGCCGCCTGGCGCATCATGCCATCGGTGCCGCGGCGATCAGGGACGAGGCTCGACATCAAGGGCAGCTCGGTCCTGTTCGCGGGGCTGCTGTGCCTGATCGGCCCGCTGCTTTTTGGTCACGATGCAGGCTGGGCACCCTGGCTGTGGGCCGTGATGGCGGTCGGCGGCGTCGTCCTCAAAGCGTTCCTGAAGCTCGAGCAGGCAGTCGCTGGTGCCGGCGGCATGCCGTTGATCGACCTCTCGCTGCTGGCGGACGCCGCTTTCCTGCGCGGGCTTGGCGCCGCCTTCTTTTTCTTCCTTGCCAATCTTTCCTTTTATCTGGTCATGACGCTGTTCATGCAGCGCGGCCTGAAAATTCCGCCGCTGTCAGCCGGCATGGCCTTCATCCCGCTTGCGCTTGCCTTCGTCGTGGCCTCGCGCCACAGCGGCGCGCGGGCGCGTCATCACGGCACCAAGGTGTTGATCGAAGGCTGCGCGCTTCAGATCGCAGGCCTCGCCGCGCTCGCGCTTGTTGCAGCCTGTATCGATGCGCCATCGCCGCTTCTGCTCGCGTTCGTCATGATCATCTTCGGCTACGGTCAGGGATTGGTGATGGCGCCGCTCTCCGGCGCGGTGCTCTCGACCGTCAAGCCTGTCGCCGCAGGCTCGGCGTCCGGCATCTACGGCACGACGGCGCAGATCGGAAATGCGGCCGGAGTGGCCGCAATCGGCGCGGTGTTCTTCGCGGTCGATACCTTGCAATCAGCGCGCGCAGGATTTCTGGTCTCGCTTGCGCTGTTTGTGACATTAATCATGATCTGTGCCGCATTTCTGTCGTGGATGCGTCGCGCATCGGCGTGAAGTCGAGGCATTGCGGTTAATTCGTGCGGATTTCGGCGGAATTCCCCGTGATTTTCGTGGATTGACAGCGCACGGTCTTTTTATTTTGCAATGCAGCAACTATCTGGTTTGGCTAAGCGTTGAAAGCCGCCCACCAGGAAGTTGCCGTGTCGTTAGCCAAAAATGTTGATCTGTTGAGACGTCTGCCGAGGCTGGACGGTCTGCGCTTTGCCGAGCTCGGCCGGAGCGCGGATGCGTCCAGTCCATTGCAAGAGGTCACCGGCTTCGGCGACAACCCGGGGGCCTTGCGCATGTTCGCGTTCGTGCCGGCGCAGTTGCAGAAGCCGCGCGCGCTGGTCGTCGTGCTGCATGGCTGCGGGCAGGCGGCGGCGGGCTACGATCTCGGCGCGGGCTGGTCGACGCTCGCGAAGCACTATGGCTTCGCGCTGCTGATGCCCGAGCAGCAGCGGATCAACAACGGCAACACCTGCTTCAACTGGTTCAATCCGGAAGATACGGCGCGGGACAGCGGCGAGGCGTATTCGATCCGCGAGATGATCGCGCATATGGCGAAGGCGCATCGCATCGATCCCAAGCGCATCTTCATCACCGGCTTGTCCGCCGGCGGCGGCATGACGTCGGTGATGCTCGCGACCTATCCGGAAGTCTTCGCGGCGGGTGCGGTCATTGCCGGACTGCCCTATGGCATCGCCTCGAATTTGCGCGAGGCACTGGACGGCATGTTTCATTCCCCGGTGCGTCCCGCGCGCGGGCTCGGCGATCTTGTGCGCAATGCCTCGGATTATCGCGGCCCCTGGCCGAAGATCTCGGTGTGGCACGGCAGCGCCGACCGCACCGTCAATCCCGGCAATGCCAACGAGATCGTCAAACAGTGGCTCGATCTGCACGATCTGCCGGAAGCGCCGATGGCGGAGACCAACGTCGACGGCTATCCGCGCCAGGCCTGGTGGGGCAAGGACGGCGAGACGCTGGTCGAGTCCTACGCCATCACCGACATGGCGCACGGCACACCGCTTGGGCTGGCCGACAACGACCAGCGCTATGGCGTCGAAGGCGCGTTCCTGATCGAGGCCGGCATTTCCTCGTCCTATCACATCGCAAAATTCTTCGGCCTCACCGGCTGGATTGCAGACGCTGCAAAGGCGGAGGCCAAGCCTACAAGCAAGTCTACAAGCAGGCCTGCAGCGCAGCCGGCACTGACGCCCGCGCCGCATCTCGCCCGCTCGATCCGCGCAGCGGTCGCCGAACAGCCGGCCGAGCCGACGCGCGAGGAGGCTCGCAGCTTCGATCTCGGCCAGATCATCACGCGCGCACTGACCGCCGCAGGATTGATGAAGTAGCCCCAAACTCCGGACAAGCGCGCCCCAAGCGTGCGCCGATCCGGGACCCATTGCCACAGGGCAAAGTGAGGCGCGAAGGGCCAACTCCGAGTCCCCGCAAACCACGGCTTCCTGTGGTTATGGGTCCCGGATCTGCGCTTCGCTTGTCCGGGACGACAGCGACGTTTGTAGCGATGTCGTCGTGTCAGCCCGCGGAAACTACGCCGTCTGACCGATCCACTCGATCGGCGTCACCGTCACCTCGCCGCCGGCGACCTTCCGCGTCATCTCCTGATAGGCTTTGAAGAAGTCGCGCGATTGCAGCGCTTTTTGCGCGGCATCGTCAGCGACGCTGGCGAGATGGAAATAGCTGCCATCGTCGCGGTTTTTCAAGACGCGATAGCCGATCCGGCCCGTCAGTTCCGGATCGCGGTCGATCGCCTTGATGAAGCGGCCGACCTCCTGGTGCCAGGCGTCCGTCGTACCGTTCCTGAATTCATATCTGATCATGAAGTGCTTCATGTGACGCTCCCTGTTCGTCGTGTGCGTCATCATCTGCGGCTTGCTAGCGATCCTGCAAGTATGGACAAAATTGATAGTATGGACTTTTTCGACGTTGCTCCTATCCTCTTCGCCATAGCGTTTTCGAGCGAAGTGGATGCCGGTTCGCGTGAAGAAAACGCGTCAAAACAAGAATCTAACGCGTGGAGGAGACGACATGGCGAAGGCGAATCCGACGCGTACCTGTCCGGTCGCGGCGTTTCAGAAGATGATCAGCGGCAAGTACAAGCTCCGCATCGTCTGGGACCTCAAGGACGGCCCGCGCCGCTATGGCGAGATCCGCAGCGGCCTGTTGCGCGGCACGGAAGGCAGCGCCGAGATCGCCCCGCGCGTGCTCAGCCGTGAATTGAAGGCCCTGACACAAAGCGGCCTGATCGACCGCAAGGATTTCGGCGAAGTGCCGCCGAAGGTCGAATATCGCTTGACCCGCAAGGGCAATAGCTTCGTGCCGGTCGTCGCGGCGATCCGCGACTGGGGCGATCGTCACCTCACTGAGACCGCCACGCTTGTGGACGCGGCGGAATAAACCTCACATCGCGCCGGTGATGAACGGATTGGTCATCCGTTCCTGGCCGATGCTTGAGCCGGCGCCGTGACCGCAGATGAAGCCGACGTCGTCGCCGAGCGGCAATAGCTTGGTCAGAATCGAGTTGATCAGCGTGGCGTGACTGCCGCCCGGCAAATCGGTGCGTCCGACCGAGCCGGCGAACAGGACATCGCCGACATGGGCGAAGCGCAGCTCCTTGTTGAAGAACACCACGCTGCCGGGCGAGTGGCCGGGGCAGTGGAAAATATCGAATTGCAAGCTGCCGATCGACACGGTGTCGCCTTCGGCGAGCCAACGGTCCGGCGCGAAATTGCGCACGCCGGTCATGCCGAAGCGTGCGCCGCTGTCGACCACATTGTCGAGCAGGAACTTGTCCGCTTCATGCGGCCCCTCGATCGGCACCTTCAGTGCATCGCGCAGATCGGCCGCGCCGCCGACATGGTCGATATGGCCGTGGGTCAGCCAGATCTTCTCCACGGTGACGCCGGTCTGCTTGATCGCGTCCAGGATCTTCGGCACGTCCCCGCCGGGATCGATCACCACGGCCTTCTTGCTGGGCTCGTCCCAGATGATGGTGCAGTTCTGCTCGAACAGCGTCACGGGAACGATGATCGCGCCGGCCTTGGATTGCGAAGAGTCTTGGGTGTCATTTTGCTCGGTCATGGCGCCACAATGCCGATTTTTGCCATGCCGCCAAGCAAAAGATTCGGCCAAGGATCTGGAATGGAGCCTGGAACAATCACGCCCGCCGTCACACGGCCGTCCCAATTGGCTCGCCAATTTGAACCGGGGCGCTGCTGTCGCGTTCTTCCGCCCGAGGCGCAGATTTATGGATGGGTTCTCCAGCATGGCTCAGAGCGATAGCAACTGGTGGCGCGACGGCATCTTCTATCAGGTCTACCCGCGCTCCTTTCAGGACTCAGATGGTGACGGCGTCGGCGATCTCGCCGGCATTTTGCAGCGGTTGCCTTACGTCAAATCGCTCGGCGTCGATGCGATCTGGCTGTCGCCGATCTTTCCCTCGCCGATGGAGGATTTCGGCTACGACATCTCCGACTATACCGGCATCGAGCCGCTGTTCGGCACGATGGCCGATTTCGATGCGCTGATCACGGCCGCCCACGACAACGGCCTGAAACTGATCCTCGACCTCGTGCCGAACCACACCTCCGATCAGCATGCCTGGTTCGTCGAGAGCCGCGCCTCGCGCGACAATCCCAAGCGAGACTGGTACATCTGGCGCGATCCGGCACCCGACGGCGGGGTGCCGAACAACTGGCTGTCCGAGTTCGGCGGCAGCGCGTGGCAGTTCGATGAGACCACGGGGCAATATTATTACCACGCCTTCCTCGCCCAGCAGCCGGACCTGAACTGGCGCAATCCGGACGTCCGCGCCGCGATCTACGACGTGATGCGCTTCTGGCTCGACAAGGGCGTCGACGGCTTTCGCGTCGACGTGATCTGGCACCTGATCAAGGATGCCGAATTCCGCGACAACCCGCCCAATCCGCATTACGTCGAGGGCCGGCCGCCGAACGAAAGGATCATGACGCAATACTCCACCGACCAGCCGGAGGTGCATGACGTGATCGCCGAGATGCGGCGCGTCACTGATGAATTCGAAGCCCGCGTGCTGATCGGCGAGATCTATCTGCCGCTGCACCGTCTCATGGCCTATTACGGCAACGACCTCACCGGCGCGCAGATGCCGTTCAATTTCGCGCTGCTCTTGACCTTCTGGAGTGCGCGCTCGATCGAGACAATCATCGAGGATTATGAGAAGGCGCTGCCGCGCGGCGCCTGGCCGAACTGGGTGCTCGGCAATCACGATCGCCCGCGCGTCGCAAGCCGCGTGGGTCCCGAGCAGGCCCGTGTCGCCGCCATGCTGCTGCTGACGCTGCGCGGCACGCCGACGCTCTATTACGGCGACGAGATCGGCATGCATCAAGTGGCGATTGCGCCGGAGGACGTGCGCGACCCCTTCGAAAAGAACGTGCCCGGCATCGGTGTCGGCCGCGACGGCTGCCGCACGCCGATGCAGTGGGATGCGACCGAATTCGCCGGCTTCTCGGCGGCGCGGCCGTGGCTGCCGCTGCCGGCGCACTATGTGCGCGACAATGTCGTCAATCTCGAAGCCGATGCGCGCTCGATCCTCAGCCTCTACAGACGCCTGATCACCCTGCGGAAGAGCAGTCGGCCGCTGGTCGCCGGCGATTATCATCCGATCGCGGCGCAAGGCGATCTCCTGATCTATCGCCGCGAGGCCGAGGGGCAGGCGGTGATCGTGGCGCTCAATCTCGGCCCCGATCCGGTCGCGGTGACCACCAGCGCGATCCGTTTCGGCAGCAGCATACTGCTGTCGACGTTCCTGGATCGCGAGGACGAGCGGATCGAAGGCGTGCTGGATCTGCGCGGCAATGAGGGCGTGATTGTCGCGCCGCCGTGAGATGTCGTCCCGGACAAGCGCAGCGAAGCGGAGCGCAGATCCGGGATCCATAACCACAGGGAGTGGTTTGGCGGCGATTCGGAGTTGCCCGCTCGCCACAAACTCCTTCCTGTGGTTATGGGTCCCCGCGTGCGCGGGGACGACAGTGGGGTGTGCGGTTACAGTCGGGCACTATCCCGGATGCTTCTTCCCTCTCACCGTATCCCCGTCGATATCGCTCCGCTTCAGCAGATAATCCAGCCCGCCGACGCGGTACCAGCGATAGCCATACGGCTCCAGCACGATCCGGTGCTGGCCGCGCTTGTCGGCGTGGCTGTGGTCCTCCGCGAGCAGATTGATCAGGTGCGCGCCGGCCTCGTCCGGCAGCCCGGCCGAGAACGCGATCTCGCGCGGCTTCTCGTCGAGATTATGCACGAACAACACCGAATTGTTGCGCCAGTCGTAGCGCATGATGAACACGGCGGGATCGCGCACCGGAATGATCGTGAAGTCGCCCCAGCCGATTTCAGGCACCTCCTTGCGCATACGGACGATGCGCTCGGTCCAGTTCAGCATGGAGTTGGGATCGCGCCGCTGCTTGGCGACGTTGACGTGGGGATAGCCGTAAGGCCCCTTGTCGATCACAGGGCAGGCCGGCTTGTTGCTCTTGGTGAAGCCGCCATGCGGCTCGGTCGACCATTGCATCGGCGTGCGCGCGCAATTGCGTTCCGGCAGTGAGAGATCGTCGCCCATCGCGATCTCGTCGCCATAGCGGATCACGGGCGTTCCGGGCAGCGTGCACATCAGGCTGTAGGCGAGTTCGAGCCGCCGGCGATCGCCGCCCAGCATCGGCGCGAGGCGCCGCCTGATGCCGCGGTCGTAGAGCTGCATGTCCTTGTCGGGACCGAAATTCCTGAACACGGAGTCGCGCTGCGCCTTGGTCAGCCGCCCCAGGTCGAGCTCGTCGTGATTGCGCAGGAACAGGCCCCATTGCGCGGTCGCCGGCCGCGGCTTGGTCGCCTTCAACGCCTTCGCCAGCGGCCGCGAATCTGCGGATGCCAGCGCATAGAACAGGTGCTGGTTGACGTGGAAGTTGAACATCATGTGCATGCGGTCGGCGTCGCGGCCGAAATATTCCATGTCCGTCTTCGGCAGCACATTGGCTTCGGCGAGGATGATGGCGTCGCCCTGCCGCCATTGCAGGAATTCGCGGAATGCGCGCAGCATGTCGTACTGCTCGACCGGCTTCTTCTCCTTCGCACCCTTGGTCGCGATCACGAAGGGCACGGCGTCCATGCGGAAGCCGGAGACGCCGAGCTGGATCCAGAACCCCATGATCTTCAGGATCTCCGCCTGCACATGCGGGTTTGAGGTGTTGAGGTCGGGCTGGAAATCGTAGAAGCGGTGGAAGTAATACGCGCCCGCTTCCTTGTCGCGCGTCCAGGTCGATTTCTGCACACCGGGAAACACCATGCCCTTGTCGGCATTGGCGGGCTTCTTGTCGGACCACACATACCAGTCGCGATAGGGCGAAGTCTTGTCGCGCCGCGCCTCCTTGAACCAGTGATGCTGATCCGAGGTGTGGTTGACGACGAGATCGATGATAATCCGGATGCCGCGCTGCTTGCAGCCGTGGGCGAACTCGACGAAATCGCCGAGCGTGCCGTAACGCGCATCCACGCTGTAATAGTCGGCGATGTCGTAGCCGTCGTCGCGGCCGGGCGAGGTCTGGAACGGCATCAGCCAGATCGTGGTGATGCCGAGGCCATGCAGATAGTCGAGCCGGCGGAGCAGGCCCTTGAAGTCGCCGACGCCGTCACCGTTGGCGTCCATATAGGAGCCGACGGAAAGGCAGTAGATCACGCCATTCTTGTACCAGAGATCGTCGATCATCCGCGCAGCCTCGGTGGTTCCGCCGAGGTGCGGCGGCTGCGTGATAAGTGCGTGGGGGAGGGGAGGTTCCGTGTTTCATTCTCGGTGTCGTCCCGGACAAGCGCAGCGAAGCGGAGCGCCGATCCGGGACCCATAACCACAGGGAGCAGTTTTGCGATGACTCGGAGTTACCTGAGCGCCCTACAACAACTCCCTGTGGTTATGGGTCCCCGCGAACGCGCTAGGGCATGCACATATCTCTGAGGCTCCATCCTGCTGCGACGGCGTTGAAGTATTCGAGGCCGTTTTTGAAGGTGATCGGGCCCGGCGGCTTGGACGATGGGTAGCCATCCCACCCGCCGAGACGGCCGATGATCCAGGCGGCCCAAGCGAGACTATCGGGCGGATGTGGGTTCTTTAGTCGCTTGCTCGCGGCTTCGAGTTGCCGGTTGAGGGCTGTGAGCGCGCCAATTTGGCCGTTGTCGAAGGCCGCGAGAATGGGCTGGCGACCACCATTGCGGGCCTGCAGAAGCTGGATGGTGATGACGGCCGCCTTGGCGGCGATCGCAACCAGCTTGAGAAGCCGATCGGCGGATCCGATCTGACTGTCTTCGAGCTTGAGGCCTTGTGTCTTCAGGATGCGGAAGAACTGCTCGATGATCCAGCGCTGCTTGTACCATTGGACGATGCGCCAGGCGTCCTCGATGCTGGTGACCTCGTGAGAGGTGAGAAGCCGCCAGTGCAGCGGCTCTATGCCGGTTTCGGCGTTAATCTCGCGCACATCGACCACCGCCAGCGGCAAGCTTTTCGGCAGATGGTGCAAGAACTTATTCTGCGGGCGGGCGAGCTCGATTGCGCCAAAGCGAAGTTCGAGGTGGGCCAGGCGAGCCGGCCGCGCGGCGCGCGCAGGCAGTTGGATCATACGCTGGTCCACCGCGGCCATGGCATCGCTGGCCTCATACAGGCTGCTGCGGTCGGCAAGCTTGCGATCATGCATGCTGCGCGCGATGACGTGGAAGTGTTGCTTGGCCGAGCTGGCATAAAGGGCAAAAATATCGCTCTCGCGGTCACCCAGCACCGTCACCGCCGCGGCCTTGGTGAGCAGCGGCCTTGCCGCCACGGCAGTCGATATCCAGCGTTGCGATTCCTTGTCCGATAATTCCCGATCATCATGCGAGGTCGTGCGGCGACCTGCGCGCGTCCATATCTGCCCGCTCAAAAGCCCAAGACAGCTGCCGTCGTCGGCGTCCACAGCCAGCAGCGGGTGCAGCAGCACGCCGTGGTTATTGCCTTTGCCGATTTCTCCGAGCCCGCGCCGGCGTTGCGGCGTGGTGTTGAAGTGGATCTCGCTGGTGTCCTGGATGGCCAGCACGTGGCGGCCTTCCACGGCAGGGCCCGTGCTATTGCTCCAGCTTTCGATGATCCGATCCACCGTCACCTTGTCATGGCCAAGAAAGCGGTTGAACCGCACTTCCAGCGCGCGGTTCCCCCTGGAGAGCTGCCGAAGGCAGACAGTTTTGCCCGCAACCATGCGTTCAGCGAGCGCCGCCCCCCTTATCGAGACGACGATCCCCGAACCGGCCCAGCGTCCAGTCAATCCGTGACAACATCGCAGCACCCCCGTCCAAACCATGGAGTGCCGCAATAGGAATCACATAGATCTCCGATTCTGGAACCCCCAGGACGAACCCGAGTCAATCCGCCGCACCAGATATGTGCATGCCCTAGCGCTTTCGCGGGGACGACGGCGGAGATCGAGACTGCGCTTAGGCTCCATCGAGCAGTGTGCAGTTCTACGGAATCGGCTATCCTCCCCCCATGGACAATCCCGCCCGCAACATCGCCCTCGTGCCGCCGCCTGATCGCCGCCAGTCGGAGACGGCGCTCGCGGTCGCGCGGGGCACCGCGCGGCTGCTGCGTTCGCTCGGCTTTACCTGCATCAGGGAATTGCCGCTGCCCTCGGGCCGGCGCGCCGATCTCGTGGCGCTGAACGAGCGCGGCGAGATCTGGATCGTCGAGATCAAATCGTCGGTGGAGGATCTGCGCGCCGACCAGAAATGGCACGAGTACCGCGCCCATTGCGACCGGCTGTTCTTCGCCTTCACTCAGGACCTGCCGTGCGAGATCTTTCCGGTTGGCACCGGCCTGATCATCGCCGACGCCTATGGCGCGCACCTGCATTGCGAAGCGCCCGAGCACAAGCTCGCTGCGGCCACGCGCAAGCAGATGACGGTGCGGTTTGGAATGGCGGCGGCGCTTCGGATCAACCGGCTGGTCGACCCGCAAGGGCATGCGGAATTTTGGGAGTAGCGGCGCCGCAAACATCGGTGCCGTAGGGTGGGCAAAGCGAAGCGTGCCCACGATCTCTATCCAACTCTAACAGAGTGTGGGCACGGCGCTTGCACGCCTTTGCCCACCCTACGAGACCGCTACCTTGGCGCGCGCTTGGCGAGAATGCGCTGCAACGTCCTGCGGTGCATGTTCAGCCTGCGCGCCGTCTCCGAGACGTTGCGGTTGCACATCTCGTAGATGCGCTGGATGTGCTCCCAGCGTACGCGGTCGGCGGACATCGGGTTGGTCGGCAGCTCGGATTTCTCCGCGCTGGTCGACAGCAGCGCCGCGACGACGTCGTCGGCATCCGCCGGCTTGGAGAGATAATCGATCGCGCCCATCTTCACCGCGGTGACGGCGGTGGCGATGTTGCCATAGCCGGTCAGCACGATCGCGCGCGCATCCGGGCGCTTCTTCTTCAGCGCCGAGACCACGTCAAGGCCGTTGCCGTCGCCGAGCCGCAAGTCCACCACGGCGAATGCCGGCGCTGCCTTGCCGATCTGCGCAAGACCATCCGAGACGGTGTCGCATGACGTCACCGCAAAGCCGCGCGTTTCCATGGCGCGGGACAACCGCTCCAGGAACGGCTTGTCGTCCTCCACGATGAGCAGCGAGCGGTCGGTCTGTTCGTTCAGTTCGGCGATGGCGTTCAAGGTTTTGTCCTCTCTCCAACGCGACTACATATGGCCTCGCAATCGGGCGGTGCCAAGGCCGCCGATAGTCGATCGGCCCTGTTGTGCGACGCAAGGTCGCGGCCTATCCTATTGTTTCTTCGAGGCTCTCGATAGCCTCAAAACGCTGTCGCGGCCATGTGATCTGCACCACCGCGCCGTGTTCCGGAAAGATCCGGTTGGTAAACGAGACCTTGGCGCCGGTGCGTTCCAGCAACGTGCGCGCGATGAACACGCCCAATCCGAGACCGCGTCGCTCACCGCTGCCCTCATCCGTGGTTCGTCGCCGCGACAGATAGGGCTCGCCGATCCGGTTCAGGATGTCGGGCGGAATGCCGGGGCCGTCGTCGGAGATCAGAAGCTCGATCGTGTCCTTGTTCCACCACGCGTTCACTTCGACGGTGGTATGGGCGAAATCGACCGCGTTCTCGACGATGTTGCCGACGCCGTAGAGGATCGCCGGATTGCGCGAGCCGACCGGCTCGGACACGGCGGCGACCGCGATCCGCACCTTGATCTCGACGCCGAAATCGCGGTGCGGGGCCACCACCTCCTCGATCAGCTCCGACAGCTTCATGCGGTCGAACGGCGCGCCGGTGGAGGAGAGCTGGGTGATCTTGCTCAAGATGTCGCGGCAGCGCTGGGTCTGCTCGCGCAGCGTCTTCAGGTCGGCGGCAAAGCTGGCGTCCTTCACCGTCTTTTCCAGCTCGCGCGAGATCAAAAAGATCGTCGCGAGCGGCGTGCCGAGCTCGTGTGCGGCCGCAGCGGCGAGGCCGTCGAGCTGCGTCAGGTGCTGCTCGCGTGTCAGCACCAGCTCGGTCGCGGCCAGCGCGTCCGCGAGCTTGCGCGCCTCCTCGGTCACCTGGAACGAGTAGAGGCTGGTGACGCCGATCGCGAGCACGATCGAGAGCCAGACGCCGACGAGGTAGATCGGCGGCAGCACCAGGGGATCATCGGAATCCCAGGGCAGCGGCAAATGGAAGAAGAACAGGACCGAGGCGCAGGCTACCGCAAGCACACCGAGGCCGAAGGTGAAGCGCGCCGGCAGCGCCGTGGCCGAGATCAGCACCGGCGCGAGGAAGAGGAACGAGAACGGGTTCTGCAGTCCGCCGGTGAAGTACAGCAGACCGGCCAGCTCCACGATGTTCAGCGCGAGCAGTCCGGCCGCCTGCATCGGCTCCAGCCGCTGCAGCGGATTGGACACGGTCTGGAGCGCCAGATTGAGCGCGGCCGACAAGGCGATGATGCTGACGCAGGGGACGATCTCGACGTTGAATTCCAACCCCTGCGCCACGATGAAGATCGCCGCGAGCTGGCCCAGCACCGCCAGCCAACGCAGCCGCAGGATCGTGTCCAGGCGGATATGCCGCTGCGCGTGGCGAAAGTCGGAAGCAGCAATTTCAGTCATATCGGCCAATGGGGGTGCCTTCCAGATCACAAACGCTGGGCTCGCGGAACCACCGGATTACAAGCCTTGCGCTATTCGCTGCAATAGCAGAAGAACGACCAGCATGACCGAGAATGACAAGGCTTCAAGTCGGCCGACTGTCGCGGAGCGCAGCTCGTCCGCGGCGATCGCGGTCGAGCACCTCGTCAAAATCTATAAGCAGACCCGAGCGGTCGACGACATCTCCTTTTCGTTGCCGCGTGGCAGCATCACCGGACTTCTGGGCGGCAACGGCGCCGGCAAGACCACGACCATCGCGATGATCATGGGCCTTGTGCTGCCGACCTCCGGCCGCGTGCAGGTGCTCGGACATCGGATGCCCGAGGAGAGTGCTTCCGTGCTGGGGCGGATGAATTTCGAGAGCCCCTATGTCGACATGCCGATGCGGCTCACGGTGCGGCAGAATCTCACCGTGTTCGGCAAGCTCTATGCGGTGAAGAACCTCGCCGGCCGCATCGCCGAGCTCGCGGACGATCTCGATCTCACCGAATTCATCGACCGCGCCAACGGCAAGCTGTCGGCCGGGCAGAAGACCCGCGTCGCGCTCGCCAAAGCGCTGGTCAACCGGCCCGAGCTGCTGCTGCTGGACGAGCCGACCGCCTCGCTCGATCCGGATACCGCCGACTGGGTGCGGGCGCACCTGGAGCGTTATCGCAAGGACAACAACGCCACCATCCTTTTGGCTTCGCACAACATGCTCGAGGTCGAGCGGCTCTGCGACCGCGTCATCATCATGAAGCGCGGTCGCATCGAGGACGACGATACGCCTGAGGCGATCATGGCGCGCTACAATCGCACCACGCTGGAGGAGGTGTTTCTGGACGTCGCGCGCGGCCGGGTGAACGGTGCGAAGGAGGCGGCGAGGTGAGCGGTCGTACCCGTATTCGTAGCCCGGATGGAGGTCTGTCATTCCGGGGCGCGCGGAGCGCGAGCCCGGAATCCATAATCACAGGCGGCGGTTGCGAGGCGAGACGGGTCACTCCGAGTCTTCGCCAAATTGAGTTTCGTGGTTATGGATCCCGGGCTCGCGACGATGTCGCGCCCCGGGATGACAGATCCCATCCGGGCCAGGTTATCGCGCGATGACCGACATCCCCCTCCACCGCGGCATCTCCGTCCATCGCATCGGCGCGATGATCCTGCGCTACTGGTACCTCCTGCTGTCGTCCTGGCCGCGGCTGCTCGAATTGCTGTACTGGCCGGCGCTGCAGGTCATCACCTGGGGTTTCATCCAGTATTACATCGCCGAGAATTCCAATTTCTTCGCGCGCGCCGGCGGCACGCTGATCGGCGCCGTCATCCTCTGGGATATCCTGTTCCGCGGGCAGCTCGGCTTCTCCATCTCGTTCCTGGAGGAGATGTGGGCGCGCAACATCGGCAACCTCATGATGAGCCCCTTGAGGCCGATCGAGTTTCTGCTGTCGCTGATGGTCATGAGCCTGATCCGGCTTGCGATCGGGATCATTCCGATGACCTTGCTCGCCCTGTTCATGTTTCACTTCAACGTCTATGCCCTGGGCCTGCCCTTGATCGCATTCTTCTGCAATCTGATCTTCACGAGCTGGTCGGTCGGCATCTTCGTGTCGGGTCTCGTGCTGCGAAACGGCCTCGGCGCCGAGAGTATCGTCTGGACCCTGATGTTCGCGATCCTGCCGCTCGCCTGCGTCTACTACCCCGTCAGCGTGTTGCCGGTCTGGCTGCAATACGTCGCTTGGGCGTTGCCGCCGACCTATGCCTTCGAGGGAATGCGCGCGCTGCTGATCGAAAACACCTTCCGCGCCGATCTGATGCTGGAGGCGCTGGCCATCAACGCCGTCTTTCTGGTTGCATCTTTTGCATCATTCCTTGCCCTTTTGCGCAGCGCCAAACGGCACGGCTCGCTGCTGTCGGGCGGTGAATAACGTCACTTTCCCGTGGATTCAGGCTGGTTTAGCCGCTTCGGCTCCGTAGATGTACGGAACCATGCATTGACGCAATATTGCGCATTCGGCAGTATGCTGCGATGCGAAGAGGGATATAGCGATGCCTATTGGTGAGTTTGGCGGCGCACCGCCCCTGGCTGCAGAAGGCAGTCCGGTCCTGACGACGCCGATGTACTGGATGTACGAGATGGCGCACGCCTCTCTCAATCCGGCACGTGCGGTCACTGACGCGACCAAGCTGCTGTTCCAGAATCCTCTCAATCCCTGGGCGCGCACCGAGGTCGGCAAGTCGGTCGCCGCGGCCTGCGAATTGTTCGAGCGCACCACGCGCCGCTACGGCAAGCCGGAATGGGGCCTCAACGACACCGAGGTCAACGGCATCCGCGTCCCCGTCGAGATCCGCTCGGTCTGGGAAAAGCCGTTCTGCCGGCTGCTCTACTTCGATCGCAAGTTCGCTCGTCCCCTGCGCAGCCCGCAGCCGCGCGTGCTGATCGTGGCGCCGATGTCCGGCCATTACGCGACGCTGCTGCGCGGCACGGTCGAGGCCTTCCTGCCCGCGCATGAGGTCTACATCACCGATTGGGCCGATGCCCGAATGGTGCCGCTCAGCGATGGCCGCTTCGATCTCGACGACTACATCGACTACGTCATCGAGATGCTGCACGTCCTCGGCGGCAACACCCATGTCATGGCGGTGTGCCAGCCCTCCGTGCCCGTGGTCGCCGCCGTCTCGATCATGGAAGCGCGGCGCGATCCCTTCGTGCCGACCTCTATGACGCTGATGGGCGGCCCGATCGACACCCGTCGCAACCCGACGGCGGTGAACAATCTCGCCCAGGAGCGCGGCATCGACTGGTTCCGCAACCACGTCATCACCAAGGTGCCGTTCCCGCATCCCGGCATGATGCGCGACGTCTATCCGGGATTTTTGCAGCTCAACGGCTTCATCAGCATGAATCTCGACCGCCACATGGACGCCCATAAGCAGCTCTTTGCCCATCTGGTGAAGGGCGACGGCGACCTCGTCGACAAGCATCGCGAGTTCTATGACGAATATCTCGCGGTGATGGACCTCTCCGCCGAGTATTACCTGCAGACGGTCGACACCGTGTTCGTGAAACACTCGCTGCCGAAGGGCGAGATGACCCATCGCGGAACACGCGTGGATCCCTCCAAGGTCACGCGCGTGGCGTTGATGACGGTCGAAGGCGAGAACGACGACATCTCGGGTCTCGGTCAGACCGAAGCGACGCACACATTGTGCAGCTCGATCCCCGATCATCGCCGCGTTCATTACGTCCAGAAGGGCGTTGGACATTACGGCGTGTTCAACGGCTCGCGCTTCAAATCGGAAATCGTTCCGCGAATCCATGACTTCATGGTCTCAGCTGCGAATCCGAGCTCATTGCAGGCTCTCGCGGCCGAATAACCTTCGTTTTCGGCTTTCCCGTCGAAAATCCAGGCCCCGCCGGAGGCTCCGGCCGGGCCTGGTTCTCTCCAGATTCGCGGTATTTAGGTAGCTTTATAGGAGTGAGTCCTCCCTCACCTCTTGGGGATGCCGCATGCGTCCAGCGGGGGCGAAAAAAGACGGTTCCAACCCCAGTCTGTAGGGTCTCCCGGACGTCAGACCGCTGTATATTGGGCAAATGATTTGTTTTTGCGCCGAGCGCTTTCCCTGGCGGCGGTTATGGCAAAATCCGGGCGCCCTCCTGCCCCCCGGACTGACAGACATGGCCACTCGCGCTCTCCTCTATCGGCGGCCCCACGAACCCAAGACCGTCCTGATCACCCATGGATCGCAATATTTTGCCATCCGATTGCGCCGGCACCGCCGCGCGCGCCGTTACACCCTGAGAATTCATCCGAGCGATCGCGAAGCCATCCTCACCATGCCGCCGCGCGGCACGCTGGCCGAGGCAAAAGACTTTGCGCAGCGCCACGGTGCGTGGATCGCGGCGCGCCTCGGTCGCTTGCCGAAGGCCGCGCCGTTCCAGCCGGGCACGGTGATACCGCTCCGCGGCACGTCGCATCGCATCGTTCATCGCGCTGGCACGCGCGGCACGGTGTGGACTGAGACGCGCGATAGCGGCGAACGCATTCTCTGCGTCGCCGGCGGGCTCGAGCATGTCGATCGCCGCGTCAGCGACTTCCTCAAGCGCGAGGCGCGCCGCGACCTCCAGCGTTCGGCGGAGGCTTACGCCGCCGAGCTCGGCGTCAGGGTCAAGCGCCTGTCGATCCGCGATCAGTCCAGCCGCTGGGGTTCCTGCACCTCGGCCGGCTCGCTGTCGTTCTCCTGGCGCCTGATCCTCGCGCCGCCCTTCGTGCTCGACTACCTCGCCGCGCACGAAGTCGCCCATCTCGTCGAGATGAACCACTCGGCGCGGTTCTGGCGCGTGTGCGGAAAAGTCTGCCCGTCGATGGAGCGCGCCAAGAAGTGGCTCGACACCTACGGCAATGATCTGCACCGGTATGGGGTCGAGGATTAGGGGGCGCTGTCGCCTAACCGTCGCTGTCGTCGCCCGGCTCGACCGGGCGACCCAGTAAGCCGCGGCAGTCGTTATGAATCTCGATGTCTCTGGAATGCTGGACTCCCCGCCTTCGCGGGGAATGACAGTTGAGAATGAGCCGGCTTCAGACTCCGCTCACGCACTGAAATCCGCACTCGTCCCCGCTTGCGCGCCTGACGCCAGATAGGACGATTGCCGCTGCGCGCTGGCCTTCTGGCCCTCGGCCAGCATCGCCTGGAACGCAGCGTCGAGTTGCTCGCGGCTGTAGGTCGTGGAACTGCTTTCACGCGGTGTCCATTGCGATTGCGTGATCGCGGTGGGCGCCTTTTCGACGGTGCCGCCAAGCAGCCTGGCGTAATTGTCGGCGCGCCACTGCGCCAGGTCTGGTCCGCTCAAGCCGGGAGGATCTTCCAGCTTGCCGATCCTCGCGCCCGCCAGGTTGGTCATGGCCGAGGATCCGCCGTTGTACAGCGTGGCCACCACCTTGCCGTCCACTTTCACCTGCGCGTAGGTATTCTCCGGCGCATTGTCCGCGACGACCGACTGAGGTGCATTCGTCTCGTGCGCGATCAGCCAATGCGTTGCCATGAGGTCATGCAGGACGGGATCATCCGCGGCCGATATGACCTTGGCGCCTGACAGCGGCTTGACCTGCGAGAGGTCGATCCGGAAGCCGCTGGTTGCCGCGTCGGTCGCATCCGGTGCCACCGCCTGAAGACCAGACCTCGCATTTGAAGTGGATGCTGAAGCGGGCCGCAGATGCGGCAGCGCCGCGCTGGATAGATTTGAAATCATGGAACGCTCCCAGACACTCGTTCAACTTATGAGAGCAAATCCCGGGCCGCTGACGGGAGCTTGAAGGGATTGGAGTTTTTGCTTTAGGCGAGTTCCGGGGCGCGGCGAATTTTGCCGCGCTGGGCAGGACTTGCCGAAGCGATGCCGCTGATTTCCAGGCACGTGCTTCAGGCGTCTGGGCTGCCTCTGCAAGCCGTTGATTTCGTTATCTTCGGCTACTGTGCATGGGGTTGTTTTCGCAGTTTTTGTTTTGAGGTCATGGAGACCTCAGCCCGAGCCTATCGGTTTCCGCCGAACAGCCGGTCCATCAGCCAGCCGTCGAGCCCCGCCGCCGCTTCCGGCCGCGCATTGGCGCGCGTCGGCGGTGGACGATAGCCGCCATTGCTTGCGGGTGCCGGCCCGGGCGCTGCCGCTGTCGGCGGCGACACCTGCGAGGCCGCCTGCGCGAGGTTCGACAGGCCCCAGCCACCTTGTGTGCTTGGCAATGCCGCGACCGGCACGCCTTCGTGCGCCGCCTTCATGAAGCGCGACCACACTTCCACCGGCAGGCCGCCGCCGGTCGCCTTCTTGGTCGGCGAGTTGTCGTCATTGCCGAGCCAGACACCCGTGACGAGGCTCGCGGTGTAGCCGATGAACCAGGCGTCGCGGTAATCCTGGCTGGTGCCGGTCTTGCCGGCCGCGGGCCAGCCGGGGATCTCGGCCTTCTTGGCGGTGCCTGATATCAGCGTCTCGCGCATCATCGCGTTCATCATCCCGACATAGCGGGGGTCGATGACCTGATTGCGCTCCTCAGGCTGGCGCATGTAGAGCAGCTTGCCGCCCAGCGTCTTGATCCGCGTGACGACATGCGGTGCCACCGCGAGACCGCCATTGGCGAAGGGCGCATAGGCGCCGACCAGCTCGACCACCGAGACTTCGGAGGTGCCGAGCGCGATCGAGGCGTTGGGCTCGAGCTTGGAGGAGATGCCGAGCCGGTGCGCGGTGCGCACCACGTTCTTCGGTCCGACCTCGAGGCCGAGACGGATGGCGACGGTATTGAGCGACATCGCCAGCGCCTGCGTCAGCGTCACCGCGCCGAAATATTCATGGGTGTAGTTCTCGGGTCGCCAGCCCTTGACCTCGATCGGCGCGTCCTGTCGCATCGTATCAGGCGTCAGGCCCTGCTCGAGCGCGGTCAGGTACACGAACGGCTTGAACGAGGAGCCCGGCTGGCGTCTGGCGGTCACAGCGCGGTTGTACTGGCTCTCGGAATAGTTCCGCCCGCCCACCATGGCGCGCACCGCGCCATCAGGTGTCATCGCCACCAGCGCGCCCTGGCTGACATTGAACTTCACGCTCTTGGCCGCGAGCTCGTCGATGATGGCGGCTTCCGCCACGCTCTGCAGCTTCGGATCGATCGTGGTCTCGACTTTGATGCTCTCGTCGATCTGGCCAACCAGATCGTCCAGCACCTCGCCGATCCAGTCGGCAACGTAATTGACCGTGCCGGCGCCGACCGGCTTCACATTGTAGGAGGGATGACCGATCGAGGCCTGCGCCTGCGCGTCGGTGATGAACTTTGCGTCCGCCATCGCCGCGAGCACGATCTGCGCGCGGGCTTCGGCGCCTTCGGGGTTGCGGTTCGGCGCAAGGCGCGAGGGCGATTTGACGAGCCCGGCCAGCATTGCGGCCTCGGCGACCGTGACGTTCTTCGCCGACTTGCCGAAATATTTTTGCGCGGCAGCTTCGACGCCGTAGGCGCCGGAGCCGAAATAGACGCGGTTGAGATAGAGCTCCAGGATCTCGTTCTTGGAGTGCTTGCGCTCGAGCCAGATCGCGAGCTCCACCTCCTGCAGCTTGCGCTGCATGGTGCGCTCCTGGGTCAGGAACAGGTTCTTGGCGAGCTGCTGCGTCAGCGTCGAGCCGCCCTGCGAGACGCCGCGATGCATGACGTTGGTGACGAGGGCGCGCAGGATGCCGATCGGGTCGATGCCGAAATGCGAGTAGAAGCGGCGGTCCTCGATGGCGATGAAAGCCTTCGGCAAATACGGCGGCAAATCCTTCAGCGAGACATTGGCGCCGGCCATCTCGCCGCGTTGCGCCAGCATGCTGCCGTCGATGCCGACGATCTGGATCGTTGGCGGCCGCTTGGGAATCTCCAGCGACTGGATCGGCGGCAGATGGGCGCCGACATAGATCACGACGCCGATCAGAGCGATCGCGCCCCACAGGCCGAGCACCGCGCCCCAATAGACCAGGCGGCCGATGCTGGCGCCAATACGTGAGTTGGTGCGCCGCTTGGCGCCGCTGCGGCTGGCTGGCGCTTTCCGCTCGCGCGGCGGCTCGTCGCCGGAATCCTCGCCCTTGCGCTTGGCGGATGATTTCGTCGATTTCTTCGGCTTGTCGTCGCCGCCGGGAATGCGATCCGCCGCGGTCAGGCGCAGATCGGCGAGCGCCGCGGGCAAGCCGAACAGCGGCTCCTTCCGCCCACCCTTTTTCTTTCCCCACGCCATACGCAAAAACGCCCGGTCAGCCCGCCCCGCCGCACGCTAGCGGTCGCTGTTTAAGGCCCGGTTACCCAGACCTTAACGCCCGATTAGGAGGTGCGGCATTCCCCCGCCGCAGTTCCGCTGATTGGATGACGGAGCTAGGATCGCCGGCATAAAACACGAGGAAACACGCAGAGGAAACCCAAATGGGCCATATCGATCCGACCAAGGAGATCTTCGCGCAATTCCGGGACAATGACCGCCCGGGTCCGATCCACATGCTCAACCTGGTGCGCCTGCGCAAGGAGGCGGCCTACCCGGACGGCCGCAAGGCGAGCGGCGCCGAAGCCTACGCGGCCTATGGCCGCGAGAGCGGCCCGGTGTTCGAACGCCTCGGCGGCCGCATCATCTGGCAGGGCAAGTTCGAGCTGATGCTGATCGGTCCGCAGGAGGAGCGCTGGGACCATTGCTTCATCGCCGAATATCCTGATGTCGGAGCCTTCGTCGAGATGATCCGCGATCCCGTCTACCGCGAGGCTGTGAAGCACCGTCAGGCCGCCGTCGAGGACTCACGGCTGATCCGGCACGCCGTGCTGCGGATCGGGAAGAATTTTGGAGAGATACCGGAGTAGGCCGCCAAATCGGTGATCTCCGTCCGTCATCCTGAGGTGCGAGTGGCGCGATGCAAAGCATCGCGCCGGGAGCCTCGAAGGATGTGCGGCCACCAGCGGGCCGTCGCCCATCGAGGGCCGCTGAAGAAGCGGCCACCTCCTAAGGGGTGACGGGGATCGCTCCAAAAGATCGGCGGCCCGCAGGCCGCCGATTGCATTTCAGAACTCTTCGCCTAACCCGCCGGGCCCGCGTCCTCCAGGATCGGGCCGAACAGCTCCCAGCGCTCGCCGTTGAACTTCATCATCTGAAGCTGCTTGTTGACGCGGTAGTCGGTAGGCGACGTGTTGGCCTTGATGCCGGGCAGCGCAGTGTCGCTGGCGACGTCCTTCAGTGACGCCGCCTGCTTCATGACGTTCTCGCGCGTCAGGTTGTCGCCGCACTGCTGCAGCACGTGCACCAGCAGCTGCGCGGTGCTGTAGCCGTAGGTGTTGAAGTTCGAATCCTTGTCGCCATCCGGATAGTACTTCGCCATGAAGTCGAAATACTTCTTCATGCCGGGGTCATCCTTCCAGGTCGGATCGAGCGGTTCCTTACCGTAGTTGACGCTGATCAGGCCCTTGGCGGCGTCAAGGCCTGCGGGTTTCAGCACCGCGCCGACCGAGGTGGCGTTGATGTCGACGATCTGGACCGGATGCCAGCCCATTTCGGCGATCTTCTTGATGGCCTGCGCGGCCTGCTTCGGCGTCGTCGCACTGAAGAACAGGTCGGCGCCGGCATCCTTGATCTTGAGGACCTGCGAATCGACGGTGGGATCGGACACCTCGTAGGAGGCTTCCGTCACGATCATCTTGGCGGCCTTGTCACCGAGGCCGGCCTTGATGCCGTTCAGATAGTCCTTGCCGAGGTCGTCGTTCTGATAGAGCACGCCCACCTTGGCGTTCGGATGCTCCTTCAGAATGTACTGGCCGTAGATGCGGCCCTCGACGAAGTAATTGGGATTGAAGCCCATGGTCCACGGAAAGTTCTTGGGATCAGTGAACCTCGAGGCCCCGGTCGCCGCGAACAGCTGCGGCACCTTCTTGGCGTTGAGATATTTCTGCACGGCCGCGTTCACGGGCGTGCCGATGATCTGGAAGGTCAGCAACACCTCGTCGCTCTCGACCAGCTTGCGGATCTGCTCCACGGCTTTCGGTGGCGAATAGGCGTCGTCATACTGGATCAAATTGATCTTGCGGCCGTTCACGCCGCCCTGGTCGTTGATCATCTTGAAATAGGCGGCCTGCGTCTTGCCGATCGACGAATAGGCCGACGCCGGCCCCGAGAACGGCATGGTCTGTCCGACCTTGATCTCGGTGTCGCTGGCGCCCGGATCATATTTCTTCTGGGCATTGGCCGCTGAAATCGACAGCGCCAGAGCAAGCGCCGTGGCCAGATGCAGCTTTCCATTCCTCATTCGCAATTCCCTCAGTTTGTTTTTGCCGATGATCTGCCGGCCGCAGGACGCGTCCGATGCCATCGCTGAGGGCAAGTGTGGAGGAACGATTGTTGCGACGCAAGGTGGGCGTTCGTAGGGTGGGATAGCCTTGCGGACTGCGCGAAGCGCAGTCCGCTGGGCGTAACCCACCCTACGAGATCGGGACTAGCCCGACGGTCCCGTGTCCTCGATGATCGGTCCGAACAGTTCCCAGCGTTCGCCGTTGAACTTCATCATCTGCATCTGCTTGTTGACGCGGAAGTCGTTCGGTCCGGTGTTGATCTTGATGCCGGGCAGCGCGAAGCTCGGCGTGAAGTCCTTGATGTTGGCGACCTGCTTCATGATGTTCTCACGCGTCAGATCGTCGCCGCATTGCTTCAGGACCTGCACCAGCAGCTCCGCCACCGAATAGGCGTAGGTGTTGACGGTGTTGAGCTTGTCGCCTTCCGGGAAATACTTGTCCATGAAGGCGAAGAAGGCCTTCACGCCGGGATCGTCCTTCCACTGGGGATCGCTGGGCTCCTTGCCGTACTGGGTCGAGATGATGCCCTTGGAGATGTCGAGGCCAGCCGGCTTCAGCGTCGCCGAGATCGGGCTCGCATTGATGTCGAGGATGTGCACCGGCGTCCAGCCGAGGTCGGCGAGCTTCTTGATCGCCTGTGCCGCGAATTTCGGCGTCGAGGCATCGAAGAACACGTCGACGCCCATCGACTTCAGCTTGACCACCTGGGAATCGACGGTCGGGTCGGTGACCTCGTAGGAGACCTCGCCGACGATCATGCTGGCGGCCCTGTCGCCGAGGCCGCTCTTGAGGCCCGCAAGATAGTCGCGGCCCATGTCGTCGTTCTGGTAGAGCACGCCGATCTTGGCGTTCGGATGCTCCTTGAGAATGTATTTGGCGTAGATGCGTCCCTCGGACACGTAGTTGGGATTGTAGGCGATGGTCCAGGGATAGTTCTGGGGATCGTTGAAGCGGGCCGCGCCGGTCGAGGCCAGCAACTGCGGCACCTTCTTGCCGTTGAGATATTTTTGCACGGCGGCGTTGGCGGCGGTGCCGATGAGCTGGAAGGTGAACAGCACCTCGTCGCCCTCAACGAGCTTGCGCACCTGCTCCACCGTCTTCGGCGGCGAATAGGCGTCGTCATACTGGATCAGATTGATCTTGCGGCCGTTGATGCCGCCCTGATCGTTGATCATCTTGAAGTAGGCGGCCTGGGTCTTGCCGATATTGGCGTAGACCGAGTAGGCGCCGGAGAACGGCACGGTCTGGCCGATCTTGATCTCGGTGTCGGTCGCCCCCGTGTCGTATTTCTTCTGGGCGAAGGCTTGGCTTACGAAGGCCTGGTTCGCGCAGAACGCGAAGGCGAGCGCTGTCGTGGCAGCTAAGAAAGCTCTGCGATTGGTCATATTGGTTGTTCCTCCTGACGGAATTTTCGGCCGATGGTCTTTTCCCGTTGATTGCAACGGTCGCCATCGCTGCCGAAGATTGTGGAGGAAGCTTCGCCGCCGCGCAAGGATCGCAGCGCTGCGCCGTAGCGTCTCAGGCCAGGGAGTCCCGGGTCAGGCGTCTCAGGCCAGGAACAACGCAACCAGCGCGACCGCCGCCGGAAGGGCCTGCACCATCAGGATGCGGGTGCTGACGGTCGCAGCGCCATAGGCGCCGGCCACGATCACGCAAAGCAGGAAGAACGCCTTGATCTGGAATGCGAAGGCCGAGTTGCCGTGGACGAGACCCCAGATCAGGCCGGCGGCGAGGAAGCCGTTATAGAGGCCCTGATTGGCGGCCAGCACCTTCGTGATCTCGGCCTTCTCCGGCGTGTTGCGAAACACCTTCAAGCCCTGCGGCTTGTCCCAGAGGAACATCTCCAGGATCAGGAAGAAGACGTGCAGTGTGGCGACCAGCGCCACCAGGACATTGGCGATCAGGATCAAGTTGAGCTCCCCCAGCGTCAGCTTTCGGGTGGACGATAGCACGGCCGGCATGTCAAACGCGATGCATGTTTCGATGCAATGGTGCCACCATGCCCGGGCGATCAACCAAACCGTCTGCAAGCTTCGGCCTCGATCGCCTGACGACGCCGATCGGGATTGCCTTGCTCGTCACCGATGCCGAGGGTGCGCTACGCGCACTGGACTGGGAAGACTATGAGCATCGCATGCGCGAGCTCTTACGCTTGCACTACGGTGCAGTCGATCTCAGTGATCGGCCTGCGCCTGCATCCATGCGGACGGCGCTGTCCGGTTACTTCGAAGGCGATCTCAGTCAGCTCTCGGCCATCGCATGGCGTATCGCCGGCACGCCGTTCCAGCAGAAGGTCTGGAACGCGCTGGCTCACATCCCCGCCGGCACCACGATGAGCTACGGCGCACTCGCCGCAAAGATTGATTTGCCAAAAGCCATTCGTGCCGTCGGTCATGCCAACGGCTCCAATCCGATCAGTGTGGTGCTGCCCTGCCACCGCTTGATCGGCGCGGATGGTTCGCTGGTGAAATATGGCGGCGGGCTCGCGCGCAAGCGCTGGCTGCTGCGGCATGAAGGGGTGGAGGTTTAGTCACCTGTCATTCCGGGGCGCGCGAAGCGCGAGCCCGGAATCCATTTCTCCGCGTCACCGGTGGCTCGATGGATTCCGGGCTCGCCGCTGCGCGGCGCCCCGGAATGACAAGAGAACGGAGGTGCGCGAACGCTCTTCACGCCGCCGGCTGGACCGCCTTGTCGCCGGCCATCACATGGGTCAGCGCGCTCTTGATCGCGGCCTGCCGGGTCGGCGCGCTGATCTGCGCGCCCAGGAGGTCGGTGACGTAGAACACGTCGCGGGCGCGCTCGCCGAAGGTCGCGACATGGGCTGAGGCGATGTTGAGGTTGAGCTTCGAGATCGCGGTGGTCAGCTCGTAGAGCAGGCCGGGCCGGTCGAGGCCGGACACCTCGATCACGGTGTAGCGGTCGGACCATTGGTTGTTGATGGTGACTTCCGGCTCGATCACGAAGGGGCGCGCCTTGCTGCGCACCGTGCGCCGCGCCACCACTTCGGGCAGCCGCAGCTTGCCTTCCAGCACATCCTCGATCATCTCGCCGATGCGGGTGGCGCGCCGTCCCTCGTCCTCGTCGCGGTCGTATTCCCGCGAGATCGAGATGGTATCGAGCGCGCGGCCGTCGGTCGTGGTGTAGATTTGGGCGTCGACAATGTTGGCGCCGGCCGAAGCGCAGGCGCCGGCGATGATCGACAGCAGCCAGGGATGGTCGGCCGCGAAGATCGTCAGCTCGGTGACGCCGCGCACCTCGTCGAAGCCGACATTGATCGCGAGCTTGTGGCCGGCCTGTTCGCTGGAGCGGACGAAGCGGGCGTGGCGAATTTTGCGCGCCAGCTCGACCTTGAGCCAGTAGGCCGGATAGTGCCGGCCGATATAGGCATCGAGTTCCTCCGCCGGCCATTCGGCGAAGGCATTTCGGAATTCGGCGTAGGCGGCGGTGAGGCGCTTGCCTCGGTCGACTTCCGAGAAGCCGCCGGTCAGCACCGGCTCGGTCTCGTAATACAGTGAACGCAAGAGCTGCGCCTTCCAGCCGTTCCACACGCCGGGACCGACGCCGCGGATGTCGGCGGTGGTCAGGATCGTCAGCAGCTTCATCTGCTCGACCGATTGCACCACGGCGGCGAAATTCTCGATGGTCTTGCGGTCGGAGAGGTCGCGCGACTGCGCGACCGTGGACATCGTCAGATGCTCCTCGATCAGCCAGGCGATGAGTTCGGTGTCGGCCGGGCTGAACCCTAACCGCGGACACAGCCGCCGCGCTACCTTGGCGCCGGCGATCGAGTGGTCCTCCGGCCGGCCCTTGGCGACGTCGTGCAGCAGTGTTGCGATGTAGATCACCGACCGGTGCTCGGGCCGGGATTTGCGCATCAGGTCGCTGGCGAGGGTGAACTCCTCGATGCCACCGCGCTCGATGTCCTGGAGGAAGCCGATGCAGCGGATCAGGTGCTCGTCGACGGTGTAGTGATGATACATGTTGAACTGCATCATCGAGACGATCTTGCCGAAGGCGCGGATGAACTGGCCGAGCACGCCGGTCTCGTTCATCCGCCGCAGCACGATCTCGGCGTTGTCGGAGGTCAGGATCTCCATGAACAGCCGGTTGGCCTCGGGATTCTCGCGCATCTGCGCGTTGATCAGGCCGAGCGACCGCGTCACGTCGCGCATCGCATCCGGATGGAAGGCGAGGTTGTTCTTCTGCGCGAGACGGAAAATCCGGATCAAATTGACCGGATCGTGCTTGAACACGTCGGGCGCGGCGACGTTGATACGGTTGTTGTCGACGATGAAGTCGTCGCTGTCGGGGACGCGCCGCTTCGCCGCGGTCGGCCGCAGCCGCGCCATCATCCGGCTCAAGACCGGCGCGGGCTTGGCCTGCTGGTCCTCGAGCTTGGCGCAGAGGATGGCGGTGAGGTTGCCGACTTCCTTGGCGACCAGGAAGTAGTGCTTCATGAAGCGCTCGACATCCTGCATGCCGGGATGCGAGGTGTAGCCGAGCCGCACCGCGATCTCGCGCTGGAGGTCGAAGGAGAGACGCTCCTCGGCGCGGCCGGAGTAGAAGTGCAGATTGCAACGCACCGACCAGAGGAAATCGGCGCAGCGGCGGAAGCTGCGGTATTCCTGCGCATCGAACACGCCGCGCTCGACCAGCTCGCCGGTGTCGCGGACGCGGTAGACGTATTTGGCGATCCAGAACAGCGTGTGCAGGTCGCGAAGTGCGCCCTTGCCGTCCTTGACGTTGGGCTCGACCAGGTAGCGCGACTGACCGCCGCGGCGATGGCGCTCCTCGCGCTCGGCGAGCTTGGCGGTGACGAATTCGGACGCGGTGCCCTGCACGACTTCCTTGTCGAAGCGCTCGACCAGCTCCTCATAGAGCGGCTTGTCGCCGGTGAGGAAGCGCGTTTCCAGGATCGCGGTGCGGATGGTCATGTCGCCGCGCGCCTGCCGGATCGACTCGTCCACCGATCGCGTGGCGTGGCCGACCTTCAGCCCCATGTCCCAGAGGCAATAGAGAATGGCTTCGGCGACCTGCTCGCCCCAGGCGGTCTGCTTGTAGGGCAGGATGAACAACAGATCGATGTCGGATTCGGGCGCCATCAGGCCGCGGCCGTAGCCGCCGGTCGCGACCACCGCCATGCGCTCGGCGCCGCTCGGGATCGGCGAGCGGTAGAGATGGCGGGTCGCCGCCGAATACAGGATGCGGATGATCTCGTCCTGCACGTGACAAAGCCGCTCGGCGCAGCGCCTCCCGTGGCGGTCCTTCAGGAGGATCTCCTGTGCCGCGGCGCGTGCCGCGATCAGCTCGGCCTTGAGCAATTGCGCCATGGCCGTGCGGAACGCGTCCTCGCGCCCCTGGTGCTTTTCGGCAAGCGCATCGACCGCGGCGGTGATCCGCGCAGTGTCGAAACGATCGTCCACCTCGGCCTTGTGCTCAGTCGCGACGCTGTCCATGTCTCACCGGATATAAGAGGTGACAGGCGCTGTCACCCGCCATTCTCTGGCAATAGTCGTTCCATGCTGGAAAGCTCCGGCTTTGGGCAAATCTGTTCTCGGCCGGCGCGCTTTCAAGGGGCGGATTTTCTCGTTGACCTCTAGATATAACTCATTGAAAAACAATGAAGTTTTGGAGGAGGCTGGGTATGACCGGAATTACACGACGCATTCTGCTGGCGGGAGCTGTTGCGCTCGCAATGACCCCCGCGGCCAAGGCGGCCGATCCGCTCAAGGAAATCCGCATCGACTGGGCGACTTACAATCCGGTGTCGATGGTTCTGAAGCAGAAGGGGCTCCTGGAGAAGGAGTTCGCCAAGGACGGCATCACCGTCACCTGGGTGCAGTCGGCCGGCTCCAACAAGGCGCTCGAATTCCTCAATGCCGGCTCGATCGATTTCGGCTCGACCGCGGGTTCGGCGGCGCTGGTCGCCCGCATCAACGGCAACCCGATCAAGTCGATCTATGTCTATTCGCGCCCTGAGTGGACGGCGCTGGTGACATCAAAGGATTCCAAGATTGCCGGCGTCGCAGACCTCAAGGGCAAGCGCGTCGCGGTGACGCGCGGCACCGATCCGCACATCTTCCTGGTGCGCGCGCTGTTAGGGGCGGGCCTCACCGAAAAGGACATCACCCCGGTGCTGCTCCAGCATGCCGACGGCAAGACCGCACTGATCCGCGGCGACGTCGATGCCTGGGCCGGCCTCGATCCGATGATGGCGCAGGCCGAGGTCGAGGAGGGCGCAAAGCTGTTCTACCGCAAGGCCGACGCCAACACTTGGGGCATCCTCAATGTGCGCGAGCAGTTTTTGAAGGACCATCCCGACGCTGCCCGCCGCGTCCTCGCGGTGTATGAGGAGGCGCGCAAATATTCGCTGGCCAATTACGACGAGCTGAAGAAGACCTTCATCGCGGTCACAAAACTCCCCGAGGCCGTCGTCGACAAGCAGCTCAAGGAGCGCACCGAGCTCACCCACAGCCGCATCGGCGCAGCCCAGCGCGAGTCGATCCTCGCCGCCGGCCTCGCTTTGCAGCAGGCGGGCGTCGTCGATGCAAAGGTCGACGTGAAGGCGACGCTCGACGCCCTGATCGACGACCAGGTCTCGCTGCCGACGAACTGATCGGCAGGGAAGAGGCAAGCGCGCACCACACCCCGCCGTCGTCCCGGGGCGCGAAGCGAGCCCGGGACCCATAACCACGGGGCGTGGCTGCCGCGCGCAGGCGGCCACTCCGAGTCCCCGTAACCATGCCTTCCTGTGGTTATGGACCCCGGATCTGCGCTTCGCTTGTCCGGGGCGACAATCGAGATTGCCGCGCGCCCTTGCAATCCCACACAAGACGCGCTTCCTACCGGCCATGATCTCCGACGCGCCAGCCTTGCAACAGACTTCGGAACCGGCCGAGAGCGCTGCTGCGCCCTCGCGCGCCGCGCGTTATGCACGGCCGGTGCTGGGGCTGCTGCTGCCGGTCGCGCTTGCGCTCGGCTGGGAGCTCGTGGTGTGGCTCGGCTGGTCGAACGGACGGCTGGTGCCGCCGCCTTCGCGCGTTTTTGCCACCCTCGCCGAGCTCGCCCGCTCCGGCGAGCTGGTCCGCCACATCACCGCAACGCTGTGGCGCGTCGGGCTCGGCTTCGCCTTCGGTGTGATCGCAGGCACGTTGCTGGGGGCCGTCTCCGGCTACTGGTCGCTGGCGCGCCGGCTGCTCGATCCGACCGTGCAGGCGCTGCGCGCGATTCCGTCGCTCGCCTGGGTGCCGCTGTTCATCCTCTGGCTCGGTATCTTCGAGACCTCGAAGGTCGCGCTGATCGCGGTCGGGGTGTTCTTTCCAGTCTATCTCGGCGTGATGGGCGCGATCCTCTCGGTGGATCGCAAGATCGTGGAGGTCGGCCGGACCTTTCGCCTCTCGGGCTTCGCCATGATCCGCCGCATCCTGCTGCCGGCGGTGCTGCCGGCCTATGTGGTTTCCCTGCGCGTCGGTCTCGGCCTCGGCTGGATGTTCGTGGTCGCGGCCGAGCTGATCGGTGCCTCCGAAGGGCTCGGCTATCTCCTGCTCGACGGCCAGCAGCTCGGCAAGCCCGCGCAGATCCTCGCCGCCATCGTGATCTTCGCCATCCTGGGAAAGCTCACCGATTGGCTGATCGAGGTTGCGGCCGCACCTTTCCTGCGCTGGCAGGATGCCTTCGGGCGCGCGAAGGGAGCTTGAGGCAATGCTGGCGCTCGACCGGGTCAGCAAGACCTATCCCAACGGCGTACAGGCGCTTTCGCGCTTCTCCGCCGACATCAGGCTGGGCGAGATCATCGCCATCATCGGCGGCTCCGGATGTGGCAAGTCCACGCTGCTGCGCGCCATCGCCGGCCTCGATCGCGCCAGCGCTGGCACGGTGACGCTCGACAATGAGGCGATCGTCTCGCCGCATGCCAAGATCGGCATCATCTTCCAGGAGCCGCGGCTGCTGCCCTGGCTCAGCGTCGCCGACAATATCGGCTTCGGCCTTGCCGATTTGTCCGCGGCGCAGCGGCGCGAGAAGGTCGCGCGTGCGCTCGAACGCGTCGGGCTGGCGGAAAAGGCGCAGGCCTGGCCGCGCGAGCTCTCCGGCGGACAGGCGCAGCGGGTTGCGATCGCACGGGCGCTGGTGCCGCAGCCGGAGGTGCTGTTGCTGGACGAGCCGTTCTCCGCGCTCGATGCCTTCACCCGCAGGGATCTCCAGGATCATCTGCTCGACCTCTGGGCGGACACGCGGCCGACGCTCATCCTCGTCACACACGACGTCGACGAGGCCGTGGTGCTGGCCGACCGCGTGCTGGTGATGCGGCCGCGGCCGGGCCGGTTGTTCGACCAGATCGAGATCAATCTCGGCCGCCCACGCGACCGCAATTCGCCGCTGTTCGAGAATTTCAAGCGAAGTGTGCTGACGTCACTCGACCGTTCGCTCGACCGCAATGTGCCCGACCGTGACGCAACCCAGGGTCCCGGTCAGGCCATGTGGTGGTGACAATTTCGCTCTGAACCGGTACATCGAGGGGCAATTTTCCGGGAGAGAACGAAAATGGACGCTGCAGAGCTGCGCCAGATGCAGGCTCCGATCAAGGAGCGCTACAAGACCGATCCCAAGACCGCGCTGATCACGCTGAAGGCCAAGGGCTCCACCGACAGCGAAGGCATCGCCTGCAAGGTCGAGACCGGCCGCGCCATCGCGCTTGCGGGCCTGCATCCGGCGACCGGCGGTTCCGGCCTCGAGCTCTGCTCCGGGGACATGTTGCTTGAGGCGCTCGTCGCCTGTGCCGGGGTCACGTTGAAGTCGGTCGCGACTGCGATCGAGGTGCCGCTCAAGACCGGCAACGTCTATGCCGAGGGCGATCTCGATTTCCGCGGCACGCTCGGCGTCGACAAGGAGACCCCGGTCGGCTTCGCCGAGATCCGTCTGCGCTTCGAGGTCGACACATCGGCGCCGCAGGACAAGCTAGATCTCCTGCTCAAGCTGACCGAGCGCTATTGCGTGGTCTACCAGACCATCAAGAACGGCCCGAAGGTTTCGGTGTCGATGCAGCGGATGTGAGGGGCGAAAGCCGCTACTCCACGGATGGTGTCGTTCCCGCGGAGGCGGGAACCCATAACCCCAGGCCGTCGTGATTTCGCACGGTCGTTGCTCCAGCTCTCAAACCAGTACGGCCTGTGGCTATGGATTCCGGGCTCGCGCTTCGCGCGCCCCGGAATGACAGACAGAATGTCCCCCGATCTCCACTTCCTCCTCTTTCTTCTCCTGCGCATGGCGATCGCGGCGGCGTTCGTCGTGACGGCCTCGATCATCACCGAGCGCGCGGGTCCGGTGATCGGTGCGCTGGTCGCGACCCTGCCGATCTCGGCCGGTCCCTCCTACGTCTTCCTCGCGCTCGACCACGATGCCGCCTTCATCGCGCAGGGCTCGCTGGCGAGCCTTCCGATCAATGCTGCGACGATCTTCATGTGCCTCATTTATGTCGTGCTGGCGCAGCGGCATGGTCTTGCGGCGAGTTGTGGAAGTGCGGTTGCCGTCTGGATCGTGCTTGCCTCGATCATCCGCCAGTTCGACTGGTCGCTCACCGCCGGGCTCGCCGCCAATCTGATCGCCTTCGGCATCTGCATTCCGCTGCTGGCGGGCTATCGCCATGTGAAGATGCCGCTGGTCACGCGGCGCTGGTACGACGTGCCGATGCGGGCTGCACTGGTCGCGACCCTGGTCGCCATCGTGGTCTCGACCTCGGGCTGGGTGGGCCCCCGCATCAGCGGCATCATCGCGCTGTATCCCGTGGTGTTCTCCAGCATCATGGTGATCCTGCATCCGCGCATCGGCGGCGCGCCAACCGCCGCCGTGCTCGCCAACTCCGCCTGGGGCCTGCTCGGATTCGGCACCGCAATCGCCGTCCTGCACGTTGCAGTGGTGTCGTTCGGCTCGGCCGTCGGTCTGTGTCTCGCGCTCGGCACCTGCGTCGCCTGGAATCTGACGCTGTGGGGAATCGGCCGACGCGCGATGCACAACGCGCGGCAAGGGCCGTGAGACTACGGACACGCGCGACGCCGTGTCGCGAAAGAACGTGTCGGAGACTGCGTCTCATGCCGATTGGCAGCGCAGCATCTTCCCAAGCCATTGAATGAGAAACGTCATTTCAAGTCGCAGGGCCGCGGATGGCTTCTCTCGACGCCCGCCGGATCGTTCCCGGTCCTGCTGGTTTCCGACACTTCTATTAGAACTTTGTTCGAGCTTTTACCGTAGGAATGATCCTGCATACCCGCTCCGCTGTCATCGGCGCGAACTCGTCCGAGCTGCATCCGAGTGCAGGGACTCGCGGGAATTGTTATTTGAGTACGGCTGTTTCGCCGCGACGGTCACTTCCCCTACGAGCTGTCTACGTAATTTCGAGATGGAGATTCTTTGATGTTCGGTCGCAAGTCCCAGATTGACGCACAAGCACGGCTCGATGCGATCGGCCGCTCCCAGGCCATGATCGAATTCAATCTGGATGGCACGATTCTCACGGCCAACAAGAACTTTCTCAACGCCCTCGGCTATCGGCTTGACGAGATCCAGGGCAAGCATCATTCCATGTTCTTGCCGGCCGACCAGCGCGACAGCGCCGAGTACAAGGCGTTCTGGGCTGCGTTGAACCGTGGCGAGTGTCAGGCCCGCGAGTTCAAGCGGATCGCGAAGGGCGGCCGCGAAGTCTGGATCGAAGCAGCCTACAATCCGGTGCTCGACGGCAATGGTAAGGCGGTGATGGTCGCCAAGATCGCGACCGACATCACCGCGAAGAAGATGCGGAGCATGACGGATGCGTCGAAGATCGCCGCCATCAGCCGTGCCCAGGCCGTCATCGAATTTAAGCTCGACGGCACCATCGTCACCGCCAACGAGAATTTCTGCAAGACGCTCGGCTATTCGTTGGCCGAGATCGAGGGCAAGCATCATAGCCTGTTCGTGGCCGAGGCCGACCGCAACGGCACGGCCTATCGCGAGTTCTGGGCCGCACTCAACCGCGGCGACTACCAGGCCGGGGAGTTCAAGCGTATCGGCAAGGGTGGCCGCGAGGTCTGGATTCTCGCTTCCTACAATCCGCTGCTCGACGAGACCGGCAAGCCGTACGGTGTCGTCAAGTTCGCGACCGACATCACCGCGGACAAGCTGAAGAACGCCGATCTTGCCGGTCAGATATCGGCGATCGACAAGGCCCAGGCCGTGATCGAATTCAACATGGACGGCACGATCATCGCCGCCAACGCCAACTTCCTCAGCGCGCTCGGCTACTCGATGGCCGAGATCAAGGGCAAGCACCACAGCATGTTCGTCGAGCCCACGGAGCGCGACGGCGCCGCCTATCGCGAGTTCTGGGCCGCGCTCAACCGCGGTCAGTACCAGGCGGCCGAATACAAGCGCATCGGCAAGGGCGGCAAGGCGGTTTACATCCAGGCCTCCTACAACCCGATCCTCGACCTCAACGGCAAGCCGTTCAAGGTCGTGAAATATGCCACCGACACCACGCGGCAGGTGCTGGTCCGCATGGGCAACGAGCGCGTCCGCGGCATGATGGAATCGGTCGCCGCCGGTTCGGAGGAACTGAACGCGTCGGTGCGGGAGATCTCCGAGGCGATGACCAAGTCCCGCGAGACCGCGATGAGCGCGGTGGAGCAGGTCGCCTCAGCCGACGCGCAGGCCCAGCGCCTCACCGAGGCGGCGCAGTCGATGAGCGGCATCGTCGAGATGATCAACAGCATCACCGGCCAGATCAACCTCTTGGCGCTGAACGCCACGATCGAATCGGCCCGGGCCGGCGAAGCCGGCCGCGGCTTTGCGGTGGTCGCCTCCGAAGTGAAGAGCCTCGCCAATCAGGCCAAGCAGGCCACCGACAAGATCGGCCAGGAGATCGGCAGCCTCAACGGCATCTCCGGCGACGTGGTCAGCGCGCTCGGCTCGATCAAGCAGGCGATCAACAATGTCAGCGAATACGTGACATCGACCGCCGCTGCCGTCGAGGAGCAGAGCACGGTGACGAACGAGATGTCGACCAGCATGCAGCGCGCGGCCGCGGAAGCCGCGGCGATCGCGGCGCGGGCGTAGCGCTCAGCGCACGGAAGCGTAGGGTGGGTTAGCGCAGCGTAACCCACCTCTTTAGTTTCTGCGGTGACGGACGTGATGGGTTACGCCTTCGGCTAACCCACCCTACTGCACCTTCACTGCTTCGGCAGCTTGGCCTTCAAGGCATATAGCGCATCCAGCGCCTCGCGTGGCGACATCTCGTCCGGATGCAGCGCCTTCACGGCTTCCATCAAGAGGTCCGCCTCGCTCGGCGGAGCGGCTTCGGCGGCCGCGCGCGAGGGCACGGCGAATAGCGGCAGGTCGTCCACCAGCGCGCGCGCGGTCTGGCCGCGGTCCTGCGCCTCCAGCTTGGAGAGCACCGACTTCGCGCGCGTGATCACGGCCGGCGGCAGGCCGGCGAGCTTGGCCACCTGAATGCCGTAGGAGCGGTCGGCCGAGCCCGGCAGCACCTCGTGCAGGAATACGACATTGCCCTGCCACTCCTTCACCCGCACCGTGGCGTTGAACATCCGCGGCAGCTTGGCCGAGAGCGCGGTCAGTTCGTGATAATGCGTGGCGAATAGCGTGCGGCAGCGATTGCTTTCGTGCAGATGCTCGATCGCGGCCCAGGCGATCGAGAGACCGTCGAAGGTCGCGGTGCCGCGGCCGATCTCGTCGAGGATCACGAGCGAGCGCTCGCCGGCCTGGTTCAGAATCGCCGCGGTCTCGACCATCTCCACCATGAAGGTGGAGCGGCCGCGGGCGAGATCGTCGGCGGCGCCGACGCGCGAGAACAGCCGGTCGATGATGCCGATCCGCGCCCGCGTGGCCGGCACGAAGCTGCCGATCTGGGCAAGAAGGGCAATCAGCGCGTTCTGGCGCAGGAAGGTCGATTTACCGGCCATGTTGGGGCCCGTGAGCAGCCAGAGCTGACCGGACTTTTGCGCCGGGCTTGGTGAGAGGTCGCAGGCATTGGCGATGAACGGCTCGCCATTGCGCTTCAGGGCCTGCTCCACCACGGGATGGCGGCCGGCCTCGATCGCAAAGCCGAGCGAGTCGTCCACATCCGGTCGCACATAATTGTCGTCGACCGCGAGTTTTGCCAGCGAGGTCGCGACGTCGAGCAAGGCGAAGGCGTGGGCGGCGGCGCGCAGATCGTCGCTGATCGCCATGGCCTTGGCTGACAGCCGCTCGAAGATCTCGAGCTCGAGCCCGAGGGCGCGGTCGCCGGCATTGGCGATCTTGGCTTCGATCTCGCCGAGTTCCGAAGTGGTGAAGCGCACTTGGCCCGCCAGCGTCTGGCGATGGATGAAGGTGGCGTTCAGCGGCGCCGACATCAGTTTGTCGCCGTGCTGCGCGGTGACCTCGACGAAATAGCCGAGCACGTTGTTGTGCCGGATCTTGAGGCCTTTCACGGACGTCGTGTCGGCGTAGCGCGCCTGCATCGAGGCGACGACGAGACGCGAGGCATCGCGCAGGTTTCGGGCTTCGTCGAGCGCGGGCTCATAGCCCTGTCGAACGAAGCCGCCGTCGCGCTTGATCAGCGGCAGCTGCTCGTCGAGCGCGCTGGCGAATTCGGATGCGAGCTCGCGCGACGGTCGCTGCAAGGCCGCCATCACCGCCGCGATCTCCTGCGGCGGCTGATCGAGTTCGCCAAGCCGCGCCAGCACCTGGTCGGCGGCGACGATGCCGTCGCGGATGCCTGCGAGGTCGCGTGGGCCGCCGCGTCCGACCGACAGACGCGCCAGTGCGCGCGACATGTCGGGCGCACCGCGCAGGATGCTGCGGATGTCTTCGCGCGCAGCTGAATCGGCGACAAAGGTGCTCACCGCATCGAGCCGGCGCGCGATCGCGGGAGCGTCCGTCAGCGGCGCGGCCAGGCGTTGGGCAAGCAGGCGCGAGCCCGCCGAGGTCACCGTGCAGTCGATCGCATCGAGCAGCGAGCCGCGGCGTTCGCCGGCGAGCGTTCGCGTCAGTTCCAGATTGGCGCGCGTGGCCGGGTCGATCGCCATCGTTGCGCCCGAGGCTTCGCGCGCGGGCGGCGACAGCGGCGGATGCTTGCCGACCTGGGTGCGGTCGACATAGGTGACGGCTGCTGCTGCTGCGGTAGCCTCCAGCCGTGTGAGCTGCGCCAGCCCGTCCATGGTCGCGACGGTAAAGTAATCGCACAGCCGCTTCTCGGCGGTGGCGCCGTCGAAGACGTCGCGCGTCAGGGGTGTCACGGCCGGCAGCTCGCGCAAGGTCTGTCCGAGCTGGTTGTCGTTATAGAGCGCGTCGGTGACGATGGCCTCGTTCGGGTTGATGCGCGCCAGCGTTGCGGCGAGCTCGCCGCCCGAGCATTCCATCACGGTGAACTCGGCGGTCGAGATGTCGATCCAGGCGAGGCCGAAGCGGTCGCCGCCGGCAGAGGAGCGGGCGCGCGCGATCGCGAGCAGATAATTGTTGGCGCGGGCATCGAGCAGCGTGTCTTCGGTCAGCGTGCCCGGCGTGACCAGCCGCACCACGCCGCGGCGGACCACACTCTTGTTGCCACGCGCCTTCGCGGCAGCGGGATCCTCGGTCTGCTCGCAGACCGCGACGCGGTGCCCGGCCGAGATCAGGCGGTGCAGATAGTCCTCGGAGCGCTCGACCGGCACGCCGCACATCGGGATGTCGGCGCCCTGATGCTTGCCGCGCTTCGTCAGCACGATGCCGAGCGTCCTGGAGGCGATCTCGGCGTCCTCGAAGAACAGCTCGTAGAAGTCACCCATCCTGTAGAACAGCAGTAGGCCCTGATGCGCCGCCTTGATCTCCAGGTACTGTTCCATCATCGGCGTCACGCGCGCGATGGCTTCCGCTGGCGAGGTGGGCGCTTCGTCGGGGGGCGGCACAGGTATCGGCTGTTGTACTGTCATGGGCGGCGCAACCTACAAAATTTCGCCTGAGCGTCCTATTGGTTTGGCTTGGAAGGGCGGGTTTTCCACGCTGTCCGCATGGCGGGATATGGGCGCCACATTCCGGTCGTCATTCCGGGATGCGCCGTCAGGTGCAGGCCCGGAATCCATAACCCCGGCTCGTGGTTATGGATTCTCAGGTGCGCAATGCGCACCATAGCTCGCGACTTCGTCGCGCCCCGGAATGACGACTGAGTTTCATGGTCATCGGTCGAATGCGCCACCCGCGAAACCGTCAATTGACCTGCTGCGGGCGCCCTCCTAAAACTCCGGCGTCATTGAAGAATTCTGGCCGAACCGCGGCATTCAGGGAGAACAGCGATGCGTGACGTCTTTATCTGCGATGCCGTGCGGACCCCGATCGGCCGTTTCGGCGGCTCGCTCGCCAAGGTGCGCGCCGACGATCTGGCCGCTGCCCCGATCAAGGCGCTGATGGCCAAGCACCCCAATCTCGACTGGGCGCAGGTGGACGAAGTCTTCTTCGGCTGTGCCAACCAGGCCGGCGAGGACAACCGCAACGTCGCCCGCATGGCGCTCCTGCTCGCAGGCCTGCCGGATTCGGTTCCCGGCCAGACGCTCAACCGGCTCTGTGCCTCCGGCCTGGATGCGGTCGGTGCGGCCGGCCGCGCCATCCGCTCCGGCGAGATCGAGCTCGCCATTGCCGGCGGCGTCGAATCCATGACGCGTGCGCCGTTCGTGATGGGCAAGGCGCAGGAGGCCTTCTCGCGTTCGGCCGAAATCTTCGACACCACGATCGGCTGGCGTTTCATCAATCCGTTGCTCAAGGCTCAGTATGGCGTCGACGCCATGCCGGAGACCGGCGAGAACGTCGCCGAGGAATTCCAGGTCTCGCGCGCCGACCAGGACGCCTTCGCCATCCGCTCGCAGCAGCGCGCCGGCAAGGCGATCGCGGCGGGCTATTTTGCGGAAGAAATCATTCCGATCACCATTCCCGGCGGCAAGGCGGGTCCTGTAACCGTCGACAAGGACGAGCATCCGCGTCCCGAGACCACGCTGGAAGGTTTGGCAAAACTGAAGCCGATCGTGCGCAATCCCGGCACGGTCACCGCCGGCAACGCCTCCGGCGTCAATGACGGCGCCGCGGCCATGATCCTGGCATCCGAAGCCGCGGTGAAGAAGCACGGCCTGACGCCCCGTGCGCGCATCCTCGGCCTCGCCTCGGCCGGCGTGCCGCCGCGCATCATGGGCATCGGTCCCGTGCCCGCGACCCGCAAGCTGATGGAGCGGCTCGGCAAGAAGATCAGCGATTTCGACCTGATCGAGCTCAACGAGGCCTTCGCCTCGCAGGGCATTGCCTGCATGCGCCAGCTCGGCGTCGCTGACGATGCGGATTTCGTCAATCCGCATGGCGGCGCCATCGCGCTCGGCCATCCCCTCGGCATGAGCGGCGCGCGCCTCGCGCTCACCGCCGTCCACGGCATGGAGAAGCGCGGCGGCAAACTCGCGCTCGCCACCATGTGCGTCGGCGTCGGCCAGGGCGTCGCGATCGCGATCGAGAAGCTGAACTGACGGTCCACGCAGTGGACCGTCATCCCGGGGCAGCCCGAAAGGGCTGAACCCGGGATCTCGAGATTCCGGGCCTGGTCCTTCGGACCATCCCGGAATGACAGTGTTGGCGTTACGCGGGTCGCTTCAAGGACCGTCCCATGATCATCGAGCGCGAGCAGGACGTCACGGCCGCGGCCCTGGCGGTGATGGAGCGGACATCGGATCCGCGGCTCCGTCAGATCATGATCTCCCTGGTCAAGCATTTGCACGGCTTCGTGCGCGACGTCCGCCTGACCGAGAAGGAGTTTCGCGATGCCACCGCTGTCATCGCCGAGCTCGGCAAGCTGACCACCGACACGCACAACGAAGTGGTCCTGATGGCGGGCTCGCTCGGCGTCTCCCCGCTGGTGTGCCTGCTCAACAATGGCGACCAGGGAAATACCGAAACCGATCAGTCGCTGCTCGGGCCGTTCTGGCGGTTGAACTCGCCGCGGGTCGAGAATGGCGGATCGATCGTCCGCTCCGAGACCCCGGGTGCGCCGCTATTCGTGAACGGCCGCGTCGTGGACAAGGACGGTCGTCCGATCGCTGGCGCCGAGGTCGATGTCTGGCACGCCTCCCCGGTCGGCCTCTACGAGAACCAGGACCCCGATCAGGCCGACATGAACCTGCGTGGCAAGTTCACGACCGACCAGGACGGGCGCTTCTCCTTCCGTTCGGTGATGATGGTCGGCTATCCCATTCCGACGGGCGGCGTGGTCGGCCGCCTGCTGGAGGCGCAGAGCCGCCATCCCTATCGCCCCGCGCATCTGCATGCCCTGATCCTCAAGCCGGGCTTCAAGGTCCTGATCTCGCAGGTCTACGATCCCAACGATCCCCATATCGACAGCGACGTGCAATTCGGCGTGACGCAGGCGCTGATCGGCAAGTTCCTACGCCATGACGCGCCACATCCGACCGAACGCGAGGTTGCGACGCCCTGGTATTCGCTCGACCATGTCTACCGGCTCGAAGTCGGGGAAGCCGTACTGCCGCGTCCGCCGATCAAATAGGGCTCAAACCCGCTTCCCCCAATTAGTTATATCCTATAATGATTGGCGGAAGCGTTGTCCGGCCGGACCACAATGGCCGGGGAGGAGTTCGTCCATGACATTCATCTATCCCACTGACAGCAACAAGGCGCATCCGCTGCCGCTGTCGCCCGACTACAAGAGCTCGATCAAGCGTGCGCCGAACAAGCCCTTGATTCCGATGCGCCATACGTTGTCGGAGCTGACAGGCCCGGTCTACGGCCACGAGACCGTCCGCAAAGGCGACAACGACCTCACCACCCAGCACAAGGGCGAGCCGATCGGCGAGCGCATCATCGTGCACGGCCATGTGCGCGACGAGGACGGTCGCGGCGTGCCGAACTCGCTGGTCGAGATCTGGCAGGCCAATTCGTGCGGCCGTTACGTCCATGTCCGCGACCAGCATCCGGCGCCGCTCGATCCGAATTTCACGGGGGCCGGCCGCACCGTGAGCGATGCTGCCGGCTACTACCGCTTCGTCAGCATCAAGCCGGGCGCCTATCCCTGGGGCAATCACCACAATGCCTGGCGTCCCGCGCATATCCATCTGTCGGTGTTCGGCCATTCCTTCGTCACGCGCCTCGTGACGCAGATGTATTTTCCGAACGATCCGCTGTTCCCGTTCGATCCGATCTTCAACTCGGTGCCGGACGAGAAGGCGCGGGCGCGGATGGTCTCCTCGTTCGATCTCGAGAACACCCAGCCCGAATGGGCGCTGTGCTACCGCTTTGACGTCGTGCTGCGCGGCAAGAACGCCACCCCCATGGAGAATCACTAAGTGCAGGATTCTGTGACGCCCGACGGGATCACCCCATCGCAGACGGTCGGCCCGTTCTTCAAATACGGCCTGACGCCGAACGGCGAATACGCCTGGAACGACGCGTTCACCAACTCGACACTCACGCCAGACGTCACCGGCGAGCGCATCCGCATCGAGGGGCGTGTGTTCGACGGTGACGGCGTTGCCGTGCCAGATTGCATGCTGGAGATCTGGCAGGCGGACGCGCAGGGTCGCTTTGCCGACCCGCAGGACAAGCGTGCGCTGCCGAATGCGAGCTTCCGCGGCTTTGCCCGTTGCGGCACCGACAAGGACGGCTATTACGCGTTCGAGACCATCAAGCCGGGCACGGTGCCTGATCCCGATGGCAAGCCACAGGCGCCGCACATCCTCCTTGCGGTGTTCGGCCGCGGCATGCTGCGGCATCTCTACACCCGGATCTATTTCAGCGACGAGGCCGGCAACGCCGCCGACCTTGTGCTGGCGCTGGTGCCCACCGAGCGCCGCCCCACGCTGACTGCGGTGCGCGAAGCCGGCAAGCCCGTCTACCGGCTCGACCTGCGGCTCCAGGGCGACAACGAGACAGTGTTCTTCGACGTGTGAGGCAATGCGTGCCGGGGAGGCTTGATCCTCGGCACGCACGTCTCATCTGGCGCATCGAAGCCGAGGTTGCCTCCGGCCGAAACGATTCGCACGTGTGTGCGTCAGCCTCGCTGACTCAAATACCGATGGCTTGACGGCAAATTCCCGTAGTTATGCGGAGTTCGCGCGATACAATTTCGGCGCGAAGCAATCCCGTATTTACCGTATTCGTCTAGGGTGGCTGCAGTTTCGACGCCGCCCCGGATTGTTTCATGAAATTTCGTCTGTCCTTGTCCTCTGCGATCATTGCGTTCGGCATCGTTCTCGCCATCGGTTTTGCCGCCGTGGTTTCGACCAGCCTCTATGCCTTGAAAGAGCTCAAGGTCGGCGGTCCGCTCTACTCCGACATCAAGCTCGGCAACGACCTCATCGCGGACATTCTGCCGCCGCCGGAATATGTCATCGAGGCCTATCTCGAGGCGACGCTGGCCATGCGCGAGCCGGACCAGCTGGCGGCCCACGGCGAACGTCTGGTCCAGCTCCGCAAGGACTACGACGAGCGCAAGGCGTTCTGGGTCACCTCCAGCCTCTCGGCCGACCTGAAAACGGCGCTGGTGTCCAAGTCCGACGCCGAGGTGCAGAAGTTCTGGAAGGCGTCCGACCAGCTCCTGCCGGCCCTCAAGGCCAAGGACGCCGCTGCGTCCGAGCGCATCTATGCGCAGCTGAAGGACGCCTACACCGCGCATCGCGCCGTGATCGACAGCATCGTCGAGAACGCCAACAAGCAGAATGCCGCCATGGAAAAGCTGGCGGCGGACCGCGACAGCTCGATGCTTTATATCCTCCTCGGCGTCTCCGCCGCTGTCCTGGCTTTCGTTGCTGCGGGCCTGCTCGGCGTCGCCCTCGGCGTGGTGCGCCCGATCGTGCGCATGACTGATACGATGCAGAAGCTTGCGACCGGCGATCTCGCCGCCGACATTCCTTTCGCTGACCGAAAGGACGAGGTCGGCTCGATGGCGGGGGCGCTTGTGGTGTTCAAGCAGGCGGCGGTCGAGAATTCCCGCCTGCGCGAGGAGCAGTTGCGGCAGGAGCAGGAGGCGGCGCTCGCCAAGCGCTCCGCCCTGCACCAGATGGCCGAGACCGTCGAGCGCGAGACCGGCCGATCGGTCGACACCGCCGGCGCAGCGACGCAAGGCGTCGAGCGGGCGGCGTCCAGCCTGTCGGAGATCGCGAAGTCGCTCTCCGCACAGTCGCAGGCGGTCGCGGCGGCCTCCACCCAGGCCCTCGGCAGCTCGCAGGCCGTCTCGGCCGCGGCCGAAGAGCTCAGCGCCTCGATCCGCGAGATCGCAAGCCAGGTCGTGCGGACCAGCACCGTCACAAAATCGGCTGTCGCCGGCCGCGAGCAGGCGCGTTCGACCATCCAGGCACTGGCCGGATCGGTGAAGAAGATCGCCGAGGTCTCCGACCTCATCGGCGGCATCGCCGGCCAGACCAACCTTCTGGCGCTCAACGCCACGATCGAGGCCGCCCGTGCGGGCGAGGCCGGCCGCGGCTTCGCCGTGGTCGCCGCCGAAGTGAAGTCCCTGTCCGACCAGACCGCCAAATCCACCGAGGAGATCACGCGGCTAATCACCGAGATTCAGGCCTCGACGCAGGCCGCGGTCGATGCCGTCGAGACCATGGGGGGCCACATCGTCGAGATCGACGGCGTGGCGACCTCGGTTGCCGCCGCGATGGAGGAGCAGGACGCCGCGACGCGGGAGATCACGCGGTCGATTTCCGAATCGGCTTCCGCGGCCAAGGAGGTCTCGGCCAAGATCGGCAATGTCAGCCGCGACGCCGCTTCCGTGAACGAGCGCGCCGCCGAGGTCAGGCAGGCGATCGCCGGCATGGCGGCCAATCTCGAACAGCTCCGGTCGGTCGTGGTGCGGACCGTGCGCGACTCGACCGAGGCGGCTTGAGCGCGGCATCGGACCGGCGGCTGGTGCGTGGGGTCATGATCGTGCAGTATGGCGCGGGACAGGGGCATCGTGAATTTCATGACACCTCCACAACTGCCTGATGTCGTTGAGCCCGCCCGACTGACGGCGGCACTGCGCAGGGGCGGCGTGCTCGACGCCGGCGCGGTCCGCGAGGTGAAGGTGCTGCATCAGCGTGACACCGTCGTGTCACATATCGTGCGTCTCGGCCTGCGCTATGTCGGCGAATCCGGCGGCGCGCCGCAGACACTGATCCTGAAGACGCCGCATGCCGATTTTGCCAAGACGCTCGCGCATGGTGGCCGGCACGAAGTGGCCTTCTATGCGAAACTTGCACCGAATATGCCGCCGGGGCTGGTGCCGCGTTGCTTTGACGGACAGTTCGATGAGGAAAATGTCAGTTGGCATCTGCTGCTCGAGGATCTCACCGATAGCCATGATGTCGCGGCCCAGTGGCCCCTGCCGCCGTCTCGCGAACAGGCGCTGGCGATCGTCACGACGCTCGCGAGCTGGCACGCGGCATGGTGGGACCACCCAAGTCTCGGCGACACCGTCGGCAGTTGGATGAGCGCCGATGATACGTCAAGGTTGATGGAGACCTTTGCTGGCCACTATGATCGTTTTGCCGATCTTCTCGGCGACCGCCTGAGCGAAGAACGACGCATCCTCTATCGACGGTTCATTGAGCAGTCGGATCGTTTGCTTGAGCGCTATCATTCCCATCGACATCTCTCTATTGCCCACGGCGATGCCCATACTTGGAATTTCCTCCTGCCGCGCGCGGACATCGCCGACACCGTGCGCATTTTCGACTTCGACCAGTGGCGCATCAACGTGCCGACCCACGATCTCGCCTACATGATGGCGACGCAATGGTATCCGGAGCGCAGGCAGACGCTCGAGCGCCTGCTGCTCAACTGTTATCATGAGACCCTGATCTCGCACGGCGTCAGCGGCTACACGCGCGGCGCACTTGACCAGGACTATCGCCGATCGGTGCTCTGGCACATCACCAAGCCGGTCTGGCAATGGAGCATCAACCTTCCGCCGCTGATCTGGTGGAACAATCTGGAGCGGATATTTGCGGCCGTGGATGATCTGGGCTGCGAGGAGTTGTTGTAGGGGTCGCGCCGCATATTCAGTGTCGTCCCCGCGAACGCAGGGACCCATAATCACAGGGAGTAGTTTGGCGCGAGACTGGTAATTCAGAGTCTTCGCCAAACTACTCCCTGTGATTATGGATCCCGGATCTGCGCTCCGCTTCGCTGCGCTTGTCCGGGATGACAGTGGAGATTGGTGATCGACCGCGTCCTACTCCATCACCGCATGTTCCGGTCCCGCCGCCTGCTTGCGCAGCGTGGCCTTGGTCGAGCCGATCAGCAAGGCGAGCGGGATGGTGCAGAGGATGAAGAACATCACCAGCTGATAGTCGTAGGCGAAGGCGATGATCTGCGCCTGCACGCCGACCATCCTGTCGGCCATGGCGCGGCCGGCGTCGGTGGACAGGTTGATCATGCCGCTGACGCTGGGCATCTGGAGCGCGTGGTTGAACGGGTTGATGTGCTCGGACAGGATCGCATAGGTCCGCCGCGTCCCCTGCGTCAATTGGGCGATGACGACGGAAATGCCGACCGAGCTCGCGACGTTGCGCATCAGGGTCAGCATCGCGGTGCCGTCAGTGCGCAGATCGTTCGACAGCGTCAGGAACGCCACGGTCGAGAGCGGCACGAAGACGAGGCCGAAGCCGAAGCCCTGGACGACGCTGACGGTGACGATCTCCGGCACCTGGGTCAAATCGGTCCAGCCGGTCATCTGGAACAGCGAGCCCGCGGTCAGCGTCAGGCCGGCGATGATCAGCGTGCGCGCCTCGAAATAGCGCATCATGCGGCCGACCAGCATCATCGCGAAGAAGGTGCCGAAGCCGCGGCTCGCCAGCAAGAGGCCGGCGGTGATGATGGGATAGCCGATCACGTTCTGCATATAGGGTGAAGCCAGCGCCATGGTCGAGAACAGCACGAGCCCCATCACGATCATGAACACGCAACCGGTGACGAAGTTGCGATCCCGAAACAGCGCGAACCGGATGAACGGCGTTGAGGTCGTGAAGGAGTGCGCGAGGAAGAAATAGAAGGCGACGGCCGAAACGATGAACTCCGCGAGGATCTCATTGGATTCCAGCCAGCCCAGCTGCTCGCCGCGGTCGAGCGCGAGCTGAAGCGAGCCGATCGCGACCGCCAGCGCGGCGAAGCCGAACCAGTCGAATCTGAGGCTGAGATTCTTGTCCGTCTCGTCCATGAAGACGATCAGCCCGAGCACGGTGATGAAGCCGAACGGCAGGTTGACGAAGAACACCCAGTGCCAGGAATAAGTCTCGGTCAGCCAGGCGCCGAGTGATGGACCCATGATCGGACCCATCATCACGCCCATGCCCCAGATCGACATCGCCTTGGCGCGTTCCTGGAGCGTGTAATAGTCGAGCATCACCGATTGCGACAGCGGCACCAGGGCGGCGCCGAACACACCTTGCAGCAGGCGGAACAGCACCATCTGGTTGATGTCCTGGGCGAGGCCGCACAGCACCGAGGCCATGGTGAAGCCGGCCGAGCAGATGATGAAGATGCGCTTGCGGCCGAAGCGGTTGGCGATCCAGCCGACCGGCGCCGTCATGATCGCAGCGGCGACGATGTAGGAGGTCAGCACCCAGTTGATCTGGTCCTGCGAGGCCGACAGCGTGCCCTGCATGTAGGGCAGGGCGACGTTGGCGATGGTGGTGTCCAGCGCCTGCATGATGGTCGCGGTCATGGCGCAGATCGTCACCATGTTCCGGCGCAGGCCGGGGACCATCAGGCTGGCATTGGGACCGGACATCGGATCAGTCCTTGCGTTCAGTCTTTATCCTGGCTCGCTGTCGCCGACAGGCCGAGCAGGCCGGCGAGCGAGCGCTGATGGCCGGTGTCGATGGTGGCGTAGACGCTCATGCCGGCCTTCAGCTTCCGCACATATTTGTCGGTCTCGTCGAAATAGATGCGGATCGGCACGCGCTGCACCACCTTGACGAAATTGCCGGTAGCGTTCTGCGGCGGCAGGATCGCGAATTGCGCGCCGGTGCCGGGCGAAAGCGAGCCGATCTTGCCCTTGAAGACGTGGTTCGGGAACGCGTCGACCTCGAGCGTGACGGGCTGTCCTTCGGTGACGTGGGTGAGGTCGCTCTCCTTCGGATTGGCGTCGACCCAGGGGTGGGCGACGTCGATGATGGAAAACACCGGCGTGCCGGCGGCGACATAGCGGCCGAGCTGGATTTGCTCCACCTGCGTCGCCACGCCGTCCATCGGCGCGCGCAGCACGGTGTGGTCGAGGTTCCGCTGGGCATCGTCTAGCTTGGCCTTCGCCTGGGCGTAGGATGGGAATTGCTCCAGCGGCAATTCGGGGTCGCCGAGCAGCTGCGTCTTGGCGTTGGAGAGCTGTTGCTTGATGTATTGCGCCTGCGCGCCGGCGGTGACCAGCGCATTCGAGGCATTGTCGAGATCGAGCTGCGAGCCGTAATTGTTCTTCACCAGCGCCTGCTTGCGCTCGACGTCGCGCTGCTTCAAATCGATGCCTTGCTGGGCAAGGCCCAGCATGTCGCCATAGATCTTGATGTTGGCGACGAGGTTGTCGTAAGTCGTGCGGGCCTGCGCGAGCTGCGCCTTGGCTTCGTCCACCGCGTGGCGAAACGGAGCGGGGTCGATCTCGAACAGCTCGTCGCCCTGCTTGACGGACTGGCCTTCCTTCACGACGACCTTCTGGATCTTGCCGGAGATGTCGGGCGTCACCAGCACCTTCTGCGCGCCGACATAGGCATCGTCGGTGCCGACATAGCGGCCGCCATGCAGGTAGAAAGTGATGCCGCCGATGGCGGCGATGACAGGCAGCACGACCAGGAGCAGGAAGCGGCGGTAACGCCGCAGGCCGGCTACCAGGCGGCGGCGCGGATCGGTGCCGGCCTTCTTGGTGGGCTTGCCGCCGTCGGTCTTCTGCTCGGGCTGGAACTTGAGGACTTGGTCAGCCATAGCGCTGCTCCTTACGCGCCTGTTCCGCGCCGCTGGTCTGGATCGCGGTACGCACGTTTTCCTTGATGGTTTCGAGCTGAGCCAGGAGGCGATGGGCGTCCGCCGGCGTGATGCCGTCGAGCGCGTTGGCGGTGAGCTCGGACTTCAGCCCGCCCATCCGGCCCAGCAATTGCCGGCCGGCCTTCCTCAGATACAGGCGCTTGACGCGGCGGTCCGAAGCGTCGCTGCGGCGCTCGATCCAATCATTGTCGCAGAGCTTGTCGATCAGGCGGGTCAGCGTGATCGGCTGCATCTCGAGCAGCTCCGCGAGTTCCGACTGCTTCATGCCCTCGCTGCGCTCGACCTTGGCCAGCACCGCCCATTGCGCCCGGGTGATGCCGAACCGCGATGCCTCCTTGTCGGCATAAACGCGCAAGAGGCGATAGAGCTCACCGAGCGTGAACAGGAAGTTCTGGTCGACGGACCCGCGGGTCATAAGCTTGGTCTCCAATAAGCTTGGGATATAATAAGCAAGCTTATGATTATTCCATGGCGGATTATCAGGATGCTGTCCCGCAGCGCGAGCATGGCTGGCAGCCGGTCGCAGGGTCGTGCTTTGGGTTCCCGGGCTCAAATGCTAGAACGTGGCCGCATGACCCTCGCAAAGCCGGCATTTCCCGCGCCTGACCACGATCACGGCCGCTGCACCGCGGATGCGCTGGCGCATGCCGAGGAGGTCTGCAAGCAGCGCGCTCAGAAATTAACGCCGATACGCCGTCAGGTGCTGGGGGCCTTGCTCTCCAGCCACCGCCCGCTCGGCGCCTATGAGGTGATCGACGAGCTTGCCAAATCGATGTCGCGGCCGGCGCCGATCACGGTCTATCGCGCGCTCGATTTCCTGATGGCCAACGGCCTCGTGCACCGCATTGAAAGCCGCAATGCCTACCTTGCCTGTGCCGCCCACGACCACGACGCGACCTCGGCGGTGGCGTTCCTGATCTGCGAGCGCTGCGGCCTGGTCGGCGAGATCCCGTCGGCGTCCTTCGCCGGGGACCTCAATGCCGCGGCGCGCAGCTCGGGCTTTGCGCCTAAATTGTCCGTGGTGGAGATCACGGGCGTCTGCACCCATTGTCAGAAAGCTGCATAGAGCAACAACGGCGCAAAGCCGGTAATCGGGAAGAGATGTCCTCGCCACAAGCCAACTATTCCGCCGCACGTCCCCTCAGTGCCGGCGCCATCGCCCTGATGCTCATGCTGTGCCTGACCTGGGGGTTCAACCAGATCGCGGTGAAGCTGGTGCTGCCTGACATTCCGCCGATGCTGCAGGCCACGATCCGCTCGGCGGGCGCGCTGCCGGTGCTGTTCCTCATCGGCACGCTTCGCGGCGTCAAATTCTTCGAGAATGATGGCACGTGGAAGCCGGGCCTGATTGCCGGGCTGATGTTCGGCATCGAATTCGTGCTGATCTTCCAGGGGCTGCGCCTCACCTCGGCCTCGCGCGCAGTGGTTTTCCTCTACACCGCGCCGTTCTTCGTTGCGCTCGGCTCCTACCAGGTGCTTGGCGAGCGGCTCGGCGCCTCGCAATGGCTGGGCCTCGCCATCAGCTTTGCCGGCGTCGCCCTCGCGATTGGCGTGCCGCAGCACAATGTCGATTCGCATGTCCTGCTCGGCGACCTTATGATCGTCGGTGGCGCCGCGCTGTGGGCGGCGACGACACTGGTCGCCAAGGGCACAAGGTTGCGGTTCGCCGCGCCCGAGAAGGCGCTGGGTTATCAGGTGGCGATCTCGATCCCGATCCTGGGACTGGCGGCATGGCTGTTCGGCGAGACCATCACGCATACCCCGGCGCCGCTGTCGCTCGGCCTGATGGCCTTTCAGGCGATCTGGGTGGTTGGAACCACGTTCACGCTTTGGTTCGCGCTGGTGAAGGCCTATTCGGCCAGCAAATTGTCGGCTTTTACCTTCATCACCCCTTTGTTTGGCGTCGTCGGTAGCTATTTCATCATGCACGACACGCTAAGCTTGGCGTTCGGGGCGGCTGCCGTCCTTGTAATTGCTGGGCTTTTTCTGGTTAACCGTCCCAGCCAAGGCGCTGCGGCGCCGCGCGATGCATTGCTGAACGTCACCAAAACCTGATATTTGGACCCCATGAACAAGCCCGAAACCACCATCGATTCCGACATCGCGGGGCCAGCGCCGCGCCATCACACCACCCAGGTCAAGGTCGGCGACGTCGCCGTCGGCGGCGGTGCGCCGATCGTCGTGCAGTCGATGACCAACACCGACACCGCCGACATCGACGGTACCATTGCCCAGGTCGCGGCGCTCGCGCGCGCCGGCTCCGAAATGGTCCGCATCACCGTGGACCGGGAGGAAGCCGCGGCCGCCGTGCCGCACATTCGCGACGGCCTCGCCAAGCGCGGCATCACCACGCCGTTGATCGGCGACTTCCACTATATCGGCCACAAGCTGCTCGCGGCCTATCCGGCCTGCGCCGAGGCGCTCGCCAAGTACCGCATCAATCCCGGCAATGTCGGCTTCAAGGACAAGCGCGACACCCAGTTCGCCGACATCATCGAGATCGCCAACAAGAACAGCAAGCCGGTGCGCATCGGCGCCAATTGGGGCTCGCTCGATCAGGAGCTGCTGACCAAGCTGATGGACGAGAACGCCGCCTCGGCCAATCCGCGCGACGTGCGCGCGGTGACGCGCGAAGCCATGGTGCAGTCCGCGCTGCTCTCGGCCGCGCGCGCCGAAGAGCTCGGCATGCCCAAGAACCGCATCATCCTCTCCGCAAAGGTCTCGGCGGTGCAGGATCTGATCGCGGTCTATCAGGACCTCGCCAGCCGCTCCGATTATGCCATCCATCTCGGCCTCACCGAAGCCGGCATGGGCTCGAAGGGCATCGTGGCGTCCTCGGCCGCGCTCGGCATCCTCTTGCAGCAGGGCATCGGCGACACCATCCGCATCTCGCTGACGCCGGAGCCCGGCGGCGATCGCACCCGCGAGGTGCAGGTCGGCCAGGAGCTGCTGCAGACCATGGGCTTCCGCACCTTCGTGCCGCTGGTCGCGGCGTGCCCCGGCTGCGGCCGCACCACCTCGACCACGTTCCAGGAACTGGCGCGCTCGATCCAGGATTTCATCCGCGACGAGATGCCGACCTGGAAGACGAAATATCCCGGCGTCGAAGAACTCAACGTCGCGGTGATGGGCTGCATCGTCAACGGCCCCGGCGAATCCAAGCACGCCAATATCGGCATCTCGCTGCCGGGCACCGGCGAAGCGCCCGCCGCGCCGGTTTTCGTCGACGGCAAGAAGTTCCGCACCCTGCGCGGGCCGACCATCTCCGCCGACTTCAAGGCGCTGGTCATCGACTACATCGAGCAGCGTTACGGCCAGGGCGCCAAGGTGCCGGTGACCGCGGCGGAGTGATTTCACTCCGCTAGCGCTCCACACTCCGCTGTCGTCCCTGCGAAAGCAGGGACCCATAACCACAGAGAGTGGTTTGGCGAAGACTCGGAGTTACCAATTTCGCGTCAACCCCCCCTGTGGCTATGGGTCCCGGATCTGCGCTTGCGCTTGTCCGGGACGACGAACTGAGTGTGCGGTGCAGATTGCACATCCCTCACCGCGCGCTACGATGGCTCCCAATCAAGAATGATCGGGAGACACGCCATGAGCTCACTCGCCGGCAAGCAGGGCCCGCGCTATCGCCACACGGCCGATGACGGCGCGCCCTATGAGACCATCGCGGTCGAAAAGCTCACCCCCATCATCGGCGCGGAAATATCGGGCGTGGACATCGGCAGGCTCGTCTCCGACGACGCGCGCTCCAACCAGCAGATGGACGAGATCCACCGCGCGCTCGCCGAAAACCTCGTCATCTTCTTCCGTGACCAGCAAATCACGCCGAAGCAGCATCTCGCCTTCGGCCGCAAGTTCGGCGAGCTGCATTTCCATCCCGCCGCGCCGCATGAGGACGAAGACCCGGCGCTGATGAAGATCTACGCCGACAAGAACTCGCCGCGCGCCAACGGCGAGGGCTGGCACTCCGACGTGTCCTGCGATCTCGAACCGCCGATGGGCTCGATCCTCTACATCAAGCAGTGCCCGCCGCGCGGCGGCGACACTTTGTTCGCCAACATGTACGCCGCCTATGAGGCGCTGTCCGACCGCATGAAGGCCTATCTCGATGGCCTCACCGCGCTGCATGACGGCGAGCCGATCTATCGCGGGCTCTATGCGAACTATGGCGTCGCCGACCGTCCGTCCTATCCGAGCGCCGAGCATCCCATTGTGCGGACGCATCCCGTCACGGCCAAGAAGGCGCTTTACGTCAACCGCGGCTTCACCCGCCACATCAACGGTATCCCGCGCGACGAGAGCGACGCGATGCTCGCCTATCTCTATCAGCACGCCGAGAACCCGCTGTTCCAGTGCCGCTTCCGCTGGACCGAGAACGCCATCGCCTTCTGGGACAACCGCTGCACCCAGCACCGCGCGATGTGGGACTATTGGCCCCACACGCGCTCGGGTACGCGGGTGACGGTGAAGGGGGAGCGGCCGGTTTAAGGAGACGGTGCCGTAGGGTGGGCAAAGCGAAGCGTGCCCACCACCTCGCCGCACACGCGACAGGATGGTGGGCACGGCGCGCGAAGAGCGCACCTTTGCCCACCCTACGAGAGCCCGTTCTTGCGTTGACGTCCTCCCGTGTCCGCGCCAATCTTCCTAAAAAACAAATCGGGAGGATCTTCCATGCTTCGCGCAGAGGACAATAAATTCCTGACCGAGGCCGGCCCCGGAACGGGCATGGGCGAATTGCTGCGCCGCTTCTGGATTCCCGTCTTGCTTTCAGAAGAGCTTCCCGAGTCCGATGGCGAGCCGAAGAAGATCGTCGTCCTCGGCGAGGAACTGCTCGCCTTCCGCGACACGCGCGGCGTCGTCGGTGTCATCGACCAATATTGCCCGCATCGCGGCGCCAATCTCTGGCTCGGGCGCAACGAAGAGTGCGGCATCCGCTGCGTCTATCACGGCTGGAAATTCGACACCGACGGCCGCTGCCTGGACATGCCGACCTCCTACCCCGACCTCAACGCCAAGGACCTGATCCGCATCAAATCCTATCCGGTGCGTGAATGGGGCGAGATGGTCTGGGCCTATATGGGGCCGCTCGAGGCCACACCCGAATTGCCTGATCTCGAAATGGCGCTGCTGCCGGCCTCGCACCGCTACGTCAGCAAGAAATGGCAGGACTGCAACTGGGTGCAGGCGCTGGAAGGCTCGATCGACACCGCGCATTTCACCTTTGCCCATCTCTCCTTCGACAAGGAGGAGAACGAGATCCTGGACATCAAGAAGCACTTTGTGAATCCGATCGCGCGAATGGCGAGCGATCACATGCGCTGGATCGCGGAAGACCCGCGTCCGGTGATCAAGATCAGCCCGCACGAGGCCGGACTGACCATTGCCGGTGGCCGGCTCACCGGCGGCGACAGCATCTACTGGCGCATCGCGCAATTCCTGATGCCGTTCCACGCCTACGCGCCGAGCGCGATGCCGGGCGAGAGCATTTTTGGCCAGACCTTCGTGCCTGTCACCGACACCAATTGCTGGATCTACACCTATGCCTGGAATCCGGAGCGCCCCATGACGCAAGCAGAGCGCGACGCCTACGACCGCGGCAACGGCGTGATCGCGGAGGTCGACGACAATTACGTGCCGCTGCGCCATAAGGGGAACGACTATCTGATCGACCGCAAGCTCCAGAAGACCCGGAGCTACACCGGCATCAAGGGTGTCTCCGAGCAGGACGCTGCCGTGCAGGACAGCCAAGGGCCGATCGCCGACCGCACCCGCGAGCATCTCGGGCCGACCGATCTCGGCATCATGCATTTTCGCAAGACCGTGATGGATCTGGCGCGGGCGCTGCAGCAGGGCGAGGCCCCGCCGCAGGCGGCGCATCAGGATCGCTATGCGGTGCGCTCGGGCGCCTGCGTCACCAGCAAGTCGAAGGATCTGCCCGCGGTCATGCTCGAACGATTCGGCGATGTCGCGGGCTTCGTCGGCCGGCCACGCATCGCGGCAGCGGAGTAGGATTTGTCGTCAGGGCGGGACATCGTCGCAATTCTCCTGGTGTCGCTGGTCGCGCTATTGCTTCCATCGATCGATGCGGGTCTGGCCGCCCCGGCCCGAAAGGTCGCGAAAGCGAGGCCCAGGCCTTCGCCCGCGCCAGCCAAATGTGAGATGCCGAAATTCCGGATCGTCGTGGATGTCGGGCATACGCCGGACTCCTACGGCGCACTGAGCGCGCGCAACGATCCGGAGTTCGGCTTCAACTTCCGTCTCGCAAGACTCATCACGGCGAAACTCAAGTCCGAAGGCTTTGCCGCAACACGCCTGCTCGTCACGGACGGCAAGGCTCGGCCCAGCCTGTTCAAACGTGTCGGCAGCGCCAATCGGTCGCGCGCCGATCTCTTCCTGTCGATCCATCACGATTCGGTGCCGGACAAGCTGCTCGAGACCTGGGAATTCGATGGCGCGAAGAGCTATTTCAGCGATCGCTTTTCGGGCCACTCGCTGTTCGTGTCGCAGCAGAATTCGCACTTCGCCACCAGCCTGGTGCTGGCCCGGATGATCGGCAGACAGTTGAAGGAGCAAGGCCTGCACTATGCCAGCCAATACACTTTGCCGCTGATGGGCCGTTACCGGCGCCAGTTGCTCGACAAGGATTTCGGCGTCTACCGCTATGACGGGCTCGTCGTCCTCTCGCGGACCAGCAGTGCCGCAGTGCTGCTCGAGGCCGGCTCCATCATCAACCGCGACGAGGAAATGGCGATGAACGCACCCGAGCGGCATGAGACGATTGCGGCGGCCGTGGCGTCGGCCATAGTGGAGTTTTGCGCGAGGCGGTAGTTGCTCCCGCCGTCATTGCGAGCGCAGCGAAGCAATCCAGAGTCTTTCCGTGGAGGCAGTCTGGATTGCTTCGTCGCAACGGCTCCTCGCAATGACTGGCCGCGCCTACAGCGGCGTCCGCCGATACTCCCGGTTCGCCAGGCTGGCTTCCTCCAGATCCAGATCGCGCTCGATCCGCCGCCGCGTCTCGTCGGTGATCTGGCCGTCGCGCAGGAGATCGTGGATGAATTTTCGTTCGGCGGCGATCAGGTCGCGGGTCAGCGCGGTGCCGGCGGCGGAGACGTCGTGGTGGGTGGGATCGAGTGAATCAGGCAACTGGTTGACACGGATGTCGTGGCGGGCGCGCAGCAGCCGCATGACCTCGTCGGAAACGTCCTTCTGCTCGGTCAGCGCGTCGAGCGATTTCAGTGCTGCATCCAGCGCCTGGCGGCGCGCGGCGATCTCGGCCTCGTGCTCGGCGGCATGCTCGTTACGGCCGGCCTCGGCGACGCCGAGCCACCGCACTACTGGTGGCAGCGTCAGCCCGACGCCGATCAGTGTGACGAAGATGACGCCGAAGGCCACGAACAGGATCAGGTCGCGATACGGAAATGCATCGCCATCAGGCAGCGTGAACGGCAGTGCCAGCGCGGCCGCCAGCGACACCGCGCCGCGCACGCCGGTGAAGGCGAGCACGAACGGCCATTGCCAGGGCGGCGACGGATCGCGCTCGCGCAACGATCTGCTGAGCATCCGCGGCAGATAGGTTGCGGGATAGAGCCAGGCGAAGCGCGCGACCACGACGATCACCAGGACCACGGCGGTTGCGATCAGGATGTCGTCGAGCGGGAACGCCTTCGATTTCTCGTAGAGCGCGCGCATCTGGAATCCGGTGAGCAGGAACAGCACGCCCTCGATCAGGTAGATCACGAGGTCCCAGAAGAAGATGCCCTGCAGGCGCGTTGCCGACGAGATCAGCAGCGGGCCGTTCCAGCTCACATAGAGGCCGCAGGCCACCGTCGCGATCACCCCGGAGCCGCCGATATGCTCGGGCAGCCAGTACGACACGTAGGGGGTGATCAGCGACAGAGTCAGCTCGACCTGCGGATCCCCGGACCATTTGCGGAAGCGAAGGGAGAGCCAGCCGACGCCGATGCCGAAGGCGATCTCGCTGGCGACGATGAGGAGGAATTCGCCGGCGGCGAGCGGCAGCGAGAAATGCCCGACCATGATGGCGGCCAGCGCGAAGCGGTAGAGGATCAGCGCTGTGGCATCATTGGCAAGCCCCTCACCCTCGAGGATGACCAGGAGCCGCCGCGGCATGTTGAGCCGGCGCGCGATCGCGAGCGGCGCCACCACGTCGGGCGGCGCGACGATGGCGCCGAGCAGGAAGCCGATGGTCCAGGGCAGGCCGATCATATAGTGCGTGGCGGCCGCCACCATCGCTGCGGTGAAGATCACGGCTCCGACCGCGAGCAGCACGATGGGACGCAAATTGTTCTTGAACTCACGCCAACTCATGGCAACGCTCGCCGAGTAGATCAGCGGCGGCAGCACCATCAGCAGCACCAATTCCGGCGGCAATTCCACCGGGGGCATGCCCGGCACGAAGGCGAGGCCGACGCCGGCCAGCATCAGCAGGATGGCGGGGGCGACGTTGAAGCGGCGTGCGGCCAGCGCCACGCCTGCCAGTACGGCGAGCAGGATGAGAAAGGTCTGAAACTTCGCTTCCATGATGGTCTGTCTTGACCCGGAAGCGGCTGCAACGTCAATGCGCGTGGCTTACGCCGAGCCGCTCGGCCACCATCCGCCCGATGCGTGCAAAGGCGGCTTCGATCTGCGCCGCATTCGGTGTGCCGCCCTGGGTATAGGCCGCGATCAGGATCGGCGTCCCGGGCTTATTGTCGAACTTGGGCCAGACCACCGCGATATCGCCCGAGGCGTCCTTGCCGTTGTTGCCGGTCTTGTCGCCGATGGTCCAGCCCGCGGGCAGGCCGCCGCGCAACCGGTTCGCGCCGGTCTTGCAGTTCACCATCCAGTCGGTGAGCAGGGCACGCGAGGCCGGCGACAGCGCCTCGCCCACCACCAGGCGCCGCAAATTTCCCGCCATCGCTGCCGGCGTCGTGGTGTCGTGGGGATCGCCCGGCGGCGAGCGGTTGAGCTCGGGTTCGTTGTGGTCGAGCCGGGAGGTGGTATCGCCGAGCGATCGCCAGAAGGCGGTGAGGGTGGCGGGGCCGCCGATCCGCGCCAGCAGCAGATTTGCGCAGGTATTGTCGCTGAGCTCGACGATCGCCTTGCACATGTCGCTGACCGACATCGCGCCGGCCGCAAGATTCTGTTTGGCGGCCGGCGCGTAGTCCAAGAGGTCAGGCTTGCCGTAAGCGATCATGGCCGCAAGCTGCTCCTCGCCGCGGTCGACCCGGGCCAGCACGCAAGCCGCAAGCGAGGCCTTGAAGGTCGAGCACATGACGAAGCGCTCGTCGGCGCGCCATGCGAGTTTTTTTCCGGTCGCAAGGTTCTCTGCATAGACCCCGATCCGTCCACCGCTGTCGCGCTCATAGGTTTCGAGCTCAGGCAGGGCCTCAGCGGCCAACGCGGGAGAGGCGGCGATCCAGCACAGCGAGGCGAGCAGGGAACGACGATCGAGATGCATGGGGAGCTTTCGGGAGAAGAGATGGAAGAGATTACGCACGCTTCATCCGCGCCGTCATTGCAAGCGCAGCGAAGCAATCCAGAATCCCTCCGCGGAGAGATTCTGGATTGCTTCGTCGCAAGAGCTCCTCGCAATGACGCGGCGAGAGTTATGCTTGCAATGATGCAGAATGGAGGGCGAGCGCGTCCGAATTCAGGCAGCGGAACGTCAGGCCCTCCTCATTCCCTCAGGTCATACCGATACGACTTCGACACGATCTGCCAGCCGTCGGCGAGCTTCATCGCCACCAGATAATCGGTGAAGAAGCGCGGAGGCAGCTGGCAACGGACCTTGATGAAGGCGGTCTTGTCGTCCGAACGGTCGATCGTGACGATGAAATCCTCGCGCGGCTTGCCTTCGGCCTTGGCGGAGGCGCGCTTGCGGACGCGGTCGAGCCAGTCGGGCACGGTCAGGACCTGAAGCTCGCCCTTCTCGACCCAGCGCAAGTCAGCGGAGGGATGGAAAATGGTGCCGAGCTTCTCGGCGTCACCCTCGTAAAGCCCGTCGAAATAGGATTGCACGACGGCTTCGATACTCGAACGGTTCTGGCTCATGGGTCATCCTTTTGCATGATGGCTTGGGCGGAACTTAGTCGTACACTTCGAAATGCGCTATGGGTGTCTCTCGCTAATCGCGCGAGGGTGTTGGAATGACCGGATCAGAAACTTCGAACGCTCGTATGCTGATCGGCGAATGCTACTGCCGCGCCGTGCGCTTTGAGGTGGCCGATGCGTTCTCCTATGCGATGAACTGCCACTGCTCGAACTGCCGTCGCACCACCGGCTCCGCCTTCAAGCCGTTCGCCGGCATCGCGCAGGACAAGCTCCGCATTGTCCGGGGAGGGGATCAGCGGATGATTTTCGGCGACGACACTACCCATGACGCCCATTGTGGGCGATGCGGCTCGCTGCTTTATTCCCGGGTACGGGAAGGACAATGGGTCCATGTCGCCATGGGAACCCTCGTTGATGCCCCCTCGATCCGGCCAAGCGCCCACATTTTCGTAGCCTCCAAGGCGCCTTGGCACGAGATTACGGACAATCTGCCGCAATATCGGGGGCATATTGGCGATGGCTAGGGGAGTTCGGTCTGCCCGCCGGTTTGGCAGCGAACCCCGACCGCGCTGGCGCGACAAACAAAGGGGGTCCTTGGGGCTGTCGCCGGCCCGGCCTTGGTGACCTCCATCACAAGCGCCGGCACCGGATCCTGCTAAAGCGGTCCCAAGGGGGACCGAAACGTCCCGAACTTCGGAAGTCGTGTCATGCGCAACCTGCTCAGACTCTGCCCGCTTCTCCTCGCCGCCGTGCTGCTGTCCGGCACGGCCCCCGCTTTTGCCGGCAATCGCGTCGCGCTGGTGATTGCCAATTCGGCCTATCAGCACGCGCCGTCGCTCACCAATCCCGTCAATGACGGTGCGGTGATGGCGAAGACGCTGAAGGAGGCCGGTTTCAACAGCGTCGATTTCCGGCACGATCTATCGGCCCTCGATACGCGGCGCGTGCTGCGCGATTTTGCCGATGCGACCCGCAATGCCGACATCGCCGTGGTTTACTATGCCGGCCACGGCATCGAGGTCGAGGGCTCGAATTATCTGATCCCCGTCGACGCCAAGCTCGAGCGCGACACCGACGTCTACGACGAGGCGCTCTCGCTCGACCGCGTCCTGGTCGCCGTCGAACCGGCAAAACAGCTTCGGCTGGTGATCCTGGATGCCTGCCGCGACAATCCGTTCGGCAAGACCATGAAGCGCACGGTGGCCGCGCGCGGTATCGGCCGGGGGCTTGCCCAGGTCGAGCCGACCAGCCCCAACACGCTGATCGCCTATTCGGCGAAGGCCGGCTTCACCGCCCAGGACGGCGACGGGGCCAACAGTCCCTTTACGGTCGCGCTGTCGAAGCATCTGACGACGCCGGGCCTCGACGTCCGCCGCGCCTTCGGCTTCGTGCGCGACGACGTGCTCAAGTCGACCGGTAACAAACAGGAGCCGTTCGTCTACGGCTCGCTCGGTGGTGAGGACGTGCCGCTGGTTCCGGTCAAGGTGACGGCCGCAGCAACAGTTGCGCCTGCACCGAACCCGCAGGCCGACATCCGCCGCGATTACGAGCTCGCGCTCCAGGTCGGTAACAAGGCGGCGTGGGCCGCCTTCCTCGCCCAGCATCCCGATGGCTTCTATGCCAGCCTCGCCAAGCTTCAGGTCGAGAAGATTGGTGCCGAGCAGGCCCATGCGGCTGCCACCGAGAAGGCGAAACAGGCCGAGGCGGAACGTGATCGTCTCGCCGCGCTTGGCGCGCAGAAGGATGCACAGGCCAAGGCCGCGGCCGATGCGAAGGCCGCCGAGCAGGCGCAGCTCGCCGCGCAGAAGGCCAAGGAGCAGGCGCAGCAGCAGGCAGCTGCCGCCGAGCAGCAGCGCGTCAATCTCGCCGCTGCGGCCCCGAGCGCGGCGCCGGCCAGCACGGCGAGCCCCGCCGGCACCAACGTTGCCTCCCTGACACCGGCGACCGCGCCGGCCGATCTCAGCCGTTCGGTGCAGACCGAGCTCGGCCGCGTCGGCTGCTTCTCGGGCACTGCCGACGGCAATTGGAGCACGTCCTCGCAGCGCTCGCTGTCGCAGTTCAACCGCTATGCCGGCACCAAGCTCGACGTGAAGGTGGCGAGCACGGATGCACTGGATGCGGTCAAGGCCAAGCCGTCACGCGTCTGCCCGGTGGTCTGCGACCACGGCTTCAAGGCCGATGGCGACAAGTGCACGAAGATCGTCTGCCGTGAGGGCTATGCGGTCAACGACGACAATGAGTGCGAGAAGAAGCGCGCCGCCAAGCCGGCCAAGCCTGCAACGGCGAAGCGCGACGACGGTGATGAACGTCCCGCCCGGCAGCGTCCTCAGGCCGGCGGCGCGGCGGGCGGCTATGGTGCCGCGGCCGGCATTGCTGCCGCTGCCGGCGCCGGTCGCGCCGCAGGTGGCGGGCAAGTCATCTGCAATAGCACCGGCTGCCGTCCGGTCAGCCGCGGTTGCCACCTCGAATATCGCGGCGGCGGCGGTCCCGGCAACGATGCCAATGCCGAAGTGTGTCGTTAGGGTGTGCATGATCCAGATCGTCGTCCCGAAAGGCCGGGACGACGTCAGGTCGCAATCGCGCTCGCCGCGATGTTGACCGTCAGTGCCAGCAAGGCCGTGTTGTAGATGAACGACACGATCCCGTGCGCCGCGGCCGTGCGGCGGATCGTCTTGTCGGTGATGCCAACGTCGGAGACCTGCGCGGTCATGCCGATCACGAACGAGAAATAGACGAAGTCCCAGTAGTCGGCGTGGTCTTCCTTGTCGCCGCTCGGAAACTGAAGGCCGCCCGGCTTGGCGTTCCGATAATAATCATGCGCGTAATGCAGCGCGAAGGTCGTGTGCACGGCGGCCCATGACAGCGCGATGGTGCTGATGGCGATGGTCAGCTCCAATACGCCCCGATGCGATGTGCCGAGCTCCGAGACGATCGCGGCGATGCTGGCGAAGGCGCCGATCGCCGTCACCAGCAGGATCACGAAACGGCCGTCGTCCTGCATCGCGGCGGCGCGCCGGATGTGCTGGTGGTCGTTGCAAAGCATCATTGCGTAGACCAGCACGAGATAGACCGCGATCAGCGCATCCCAGCCGAACAGGAGCCGTGTCACCAGCCGGTGTGAGCCCGGCAAGAGCAGACAGACCAGGACGCCAGCCGCGAGCGCGATGAATGTCCGCGGCCGCGCATAGAGCAGCCGCATCGGCCGCGACATCTGGCGGAAGCGGGCGAGGACGGGGTCTTCTTTGCCCTCGGCCGCCATCGATGCGTGTCAGCTCTTCCGCTCGGCGACGAAGCGCGCAGCGGCCTGCAGCACGGCGGCGCGATCGCCGAAGATCGAGACCGCGCTGTCGGCCCGCGCGAGCAGGTCGCGCACGCGCTGCTTGGCGCCTTCGATGCCGAGCTGGGTGACGAAGGTGGTCTTGCCGAGTGCGGCGTCGGCGCCGGCCGGCTTGCCGAGGGCCGCCGCATCGCCTTCGACGTCGAGCAGATCGTCGGCGATCTGGAAGGCTTCGCCGAGCGCGCGGCCGTAATCGTCGAGCGCCTGATATTCTTTCTGCGAGGCCTGGCCGAGGATCGCGCCGGCGATGCAGCCGTAACGCAAGAGCGCGCCGGTCTTCATCTGCTGAATGCGGGCGACATCGATCGGCTCGTTGCCGCCAAAGCGGCCTTCGCCGGCGAGGTCGAGGATCTGGCCGCCGACCATGCCGCCGATGCCGGCGCAGCGCGCCAGCGCGCGCGTCAGCAGCAGCCGCACGTTGGCGTCGCGATGGATCTCGTCGCGGGTGACGATGTCAAAGGCGAGCGTCAACAGACCGTCGCCGGCGAGGATCGCGGTCGCATCATCGGTCTTCTTGTGCAGGGTCGGGCGGCCGCGGCGCAGGTCGGAATTGTCCATCGCCGGCAGATCGTCGTGGATCAGCGAATAGCAGTGGATGCATTCGAGCGCGGCGCCGACGAGCAACGCGGCTTCACGGGGAATACCGAACACAGCCGCGCTCTCGACCACCAGGAACGGGCGCAGACGCTTGCCGCCGTTCAGGCTCGAATAGCGCATTGCGTCCATCAGTCGCTTGGGCCGGGCGATCTCATCGTGCAGGATGTCGTCCGACAACAGGCGCCCGAGCAGGGCCTGGGTGTCATCAGCGGTCTTGTCCAGACGCTTGGCGAAATCGGACGGGGACGTGCCGGTCATCAAGAAGGGCTCCAGAACTAAAATTCGGCGGGACAATCCTTTATGCGCCCGCCCCAGTCAATCGTTTGGAAGGCCTAAAAAGTGCTGGAAAAGGCCCGGATTATCACAGACTTAATGGGGAGAGCCGTGGCCGCGTTTCGTTCCGTGCCGGAAAGGTCGATTTGCGCATCGTCAAAATCCTGCTGGTAGCGCTCGCGGTCGTCATTCTCGCGCCCTATGTGATCGCGCCGTTCTACCGCACCGGCCATCCGGTTTCGACGCTGATGGCGTGGCGCTCGCTTCGCGGCGCGCCGATGCAGCGGGAATGGATCGATCTGGCGGCGATGTCGCCCTCGCTGCCGCGATCGGTGGTTGCAGCCGAGGATGCCCATTTCTGCAAGCATCACGGCATCGATTGGGGCGCGCTGCGCGAGGCAATCGACGACGCGCAGGAGGATGGTACGCCGTTCCGGGGCGCCTCCACGATCACCCAGCAGGTCGCGAAGAATTTGTTCCTCTGGCAGGGCCGGGATTTCGTCCGCAAGGCGCTCGAATTCCCGCTGGCGCTCTGGATCGATCTCGTCCTGCCCAAGCCGCGGATCCTGGAGATTTACCTCAACATCGCCGAACTCGGCCCGCAGGGCCAGTTCGGGGTGGGGGCGGCCAGCGCCTATGCCTTCGGCAAATCGGCGGCCGGCCTCTCCCCCCGCGAGGCGGCCCTTCTGGCCTCGATCCTGCCGAATCCGGTCAAACGCAGCGCTAAAACCCCCGGTCCGGGCGTCCGGCGGCTGGCCGGGACCTATGTGGCAAGGGCGCAGGCCTCTTCGCTTGCGACCTGCTGGCGGGAAAATCGTTGATTTTGGGCCCTTTCCGGGCGTATTTTCCGGCCCAAGAGCCTAGCTTTGCGGCCAGCCTTCCTCTATAAGCGCGGCCTTGATCGGCATTCAGCTCGCCTCGGATTGCGGGTGCTGAGCCGTCCCTCGCGGACGATGCCCTGATAACACCAATCCCTAGAGGATATTGAAATGGCCGTTCCGAGAAGAAAAACCTCGCCGTCGCGCCGTGGCATGCGCCGCTCGGCAGACGCCATCAAGAAGCCGACCTATGTGGAAGACAAGGACTCCGGCGAGCTGCGTCGTCCGCATCATCTCGACCTCAAGACCGGCATGTACAAGGGCCGTCAGGTCCTGAAGAAGAAAGAGTCCTGAGTTAAGGACCTTTCTCCAGGCAGGATAATTGGGCCTGCCTGATTTCGGCCAACCCATGAGCTATGACAGTGGCGGCGGCGGAGCTAATGCTTCGCCGCCGCATTGTCCTGTCTGGATATCTTGATCGAGAAGGCATTTCGCCGATGGTCGGTTTCCCGCTGCTTCTGATTCCGCTCGCGGTCTACAACATCATCGCCTTCCTGATGCCGACCGTGTCCTTCACGGATGTGCTGTTCAAGGTGCCGATGGTGTCAGGCGAGACCTGGCCGGTCACGCTCGCCGACGTGATGCTGGCGCTCGGTATCGTGCTGCTGCTGCTCGAAGTTATTAAGGGCGCGCGGCCCGGCTCGAAATTCCTGATGGATCATCTGCTGTCACTGATCCTGTTCGGTGCGGCCGCTGCCGAATTCGTGATGTGGCCCAAATTCGGCAACTCGACCTATTTCCTGCTGGTGCTGCTCGCGATGGCCGATTTCCTCGGCGGCATTGCCCAGCGCACGCGCCGCCGCGTCACCTATGTCGCCGAGACAACGGTGCCGGCGCCACGCAAGGCCAAGCGCCAGGTGGAAGCTCCGGCGGGGGATGCCGCGGCCGAGCCCAAGTTCGAGCCGGTGACCGCGCCGATCGCAGCACCGGCGGCACCGCCCGCGCCCTCGGCACAGTCGGTCGCCGAATCCGTGTTGATGGATCCTCCCGCACCGAAGCCGGTGCAGAGCACGCCATCGCCGGAAGTCCCCTCGCCGCATTTGCAGCCGGGCGACGGCACGTCTCCGTCCCCCGACACGCCGCCGCGCTGATCGATCTCAAGCCACCTGCCGCGTGCGCGCGCTGACGCTTTGCAGCGGGCGCTTGCTGCCATAGGCCGTCTGCGCATCTTCGGAAGAGGCGCGGCGCAGCCTGCTTGCCTGGGGCAGATGTTCGGCATTGGCGATCAGCTGGGCGACGAAGCTCGGATCGGGACGCGGCAACGGCGTCTTGTGGACCCATTGCAAAACCGGCAGTAGCGGCACCAGGGCCGTGCCCGTGCCGTTATCCGCCGCGTCCGTTCGATCGGTACTCAACATCGCTATCACCGTTGATCCGGCAGAGCCTGTCGCGTTTCGGGACGCTGGCGCCGGGTGCGTGTCAGTACTCGCAAGGCCTATGCCGGACGGGCCGGTTTGGTTCCCCCGGCGTGTAGAAACGTGGTTTCCAAATTGTTTATCAACTTTGCCTAGGGTTGGGGACGAATCTGGCTCTATCCTGTGTCAGCTCAGGACTTTCCCCTGTCCCGAAACGAGGCGATTTTGATCCCCGCATTACCGCAAGCCTCCGACATCCTGGCCGCCCTCGGCCAGGCCGTGTTTGCCTGGGACATCGGCAGTGATGCGATCGTCTGGGGTGACCAGGTCGCCAGCGTCTTTCCCGGCATTCCCGCCGAGCGGCTGGCGACGGGCGCCGAATTCGCCAAGCTGATCGAGCCCGCGCCATCGCTGCGGACCGCGGCGCTGGCACAAGCCTACGCCGTGCATGGTGCCGACGGCACGCCCTACCGGGTCGAGTACGGCGTGCGCATGAGCGCCGCCGATCCCGTGATCTGGATCGAGGAGACCGGCCGCTGGTTCGCCGGCCCCGACGGCCGCCCGGTGCGCGCGATCGGCTCGGTCCGAATCAACAATGAGCGCCACGCCCGCGACGAGGAGCTGACCAAGCTGGCCCGGCTCGATCCGCTGACCGGCGAGCTCAACCGCTCTCATCTGATTGCCGCGCTGGCCGAGGCGATCGAGGAGACGACCCGCTTCCGCTCGACCGCGGCCTTCATGCTGGTCGGCATCGACCATCTCGCCCGCGTCAACGACGCCTTCGGCTTCGACGTCGCCGACGCCGTGATCCTCGACGTCGCCAAGCGCATCCGCTCCCGCCTGCGCGGCGGCGACGTGCTCGGCCGCTTTTCCGGCAACAAGTTCGGCCTGATCCTGAAGAACTGCACCGTCGACGACATGAATGTCGCCGCCGAGCGTTTCCTTGCCGGCATCCGCGACGAGGTGGTGCCGACCAAATCCGGTCCGGTCTCGGTCACCGCCTCGATCGGCGCGGTCAGCGTACCGCGCTATGCCCGCAACACCGACGAGGCCGTCAACCGCGCCCATGAGACGCTGGATGCCGCCAAGCGCCGCCGCGTCGGCTCGTTCGCGGTATGGCGTCCGGATGCCACACGCGATGCGCAGCGCCGCGTCAACATCCGCGTCACCGACGAAATCGTCACCGCACTGAACGAGCGCCGCATCAAGCTCGCCTATGAGCCGGTGGTGTCGGCCGGCTCGCGCGAGCGCGCTTTCCATGAATGCCTGGTGCGGATGGACCAGGGCGACGGCCAGGTGCTGCTCGCGCCCGACATTGTGCCGGTCGCCGAACGGCTCGGCCTGATCCGCCTGGTCGATCACCGCGTGCTCGAGCTCGTGGTGGCCGAGCTCGCCGCCGCGCCCGACATCTGCCTCAGCCTCAACATCTCGCCGGATACGACCATGGATCCGGACTGGTGGGCGGGAATCGAATCGCTGATGCAGGCCCATCCCGGCGTTGCCGAGCGGCTGATCGTCGAGATCACCGAGACGGTCGCGATCCAGGACATCGATGACGTCCGTGCCTTCGTTGGCCGCCTCAAGCATTTCGGCAGCCGCATCGCAATCGACGATTTCGGCGCCGGCTACACCTCATTCCGAAACTTGCGCAAGCTCGGCGTGGATATCGTCAAGATCGACGGCGCGTTCGTGCAGAACATCACCCATTCCGCCGACGATCGCGCCTTCGTGCAGACCCTGATCGATCTCGCCCGCCGCCTCGACATCAAGACGGTGGCCGAATGGGTGCAGGACGAGGAGGCCGCCAACATGCTGCGCGACTGGGGCTGCGACTACATCCAGGGCAGGTTGATCGGGCTGGCATCAGCGGAACGCCCGTGGGGCGCCCCGCCGGATAACGCGCTGCCTGCAGCGAGCTGAGATCTCGTAGGGTGGGCAAAGGCGCACTTGCGCCGTGCCCACCATCTCTCCAACAATTCGGCGCGAATGGTGGGCACGCTTCGCTTTTCCCACCCTACGAAAGGTCACGCCCCCTCATCCAGCGCCACCAGCTCGCGCTTCTTGCGCAGCGACGGCAATAGTGGCGCGATCAGCAGCACCAGGGCAAACACGAGACACACCCCCGAGATCGGCCGCTGCACGAAGGTCCAGAGGTCGCCCTGCGACAGGATCAGCGACTTGCGCAGATTGTTCTCCATCATCGGCCCCAGCACGAAGGCCAGCACCAGCGGTGCCGGCTCGTAGCCGAGCTTGCGCATGAAATAGCCGATGATGCCGAACGCGATCATCACATAGACGTCGAACACGTTGTTGCTGGAGCAGTAGACGCCCAGGATCGTGAACAGGATGATCAGGGGGAACAGGATGTTGTAGGGCAGCTTGAGCAGTTGCACCCACATGCCGATCATCGGCAGGTTCAGGATCAGCAGCATGACGTTGCCGATATACATGCTGGCGACGATGCCCCAGAACAGGCCCGGGTTCTGCGTGATCAGCAGCGGACCCGGCTGCAGGCCGTGAATGACGAACGCGCCGAGCAGCAGCGCCATCACCACATTCGGCGGAATGCCGAGCGTCATCAGCGGAATGAAGGCGCCGCCCGCCGCGGCGTTGTTCGCCGATTCCGGCCCGGCGACGCCTTCGATCGCGCCATGGCCGAAACGCTCGGGCGTCTTCGATAGCCGCTTCTCCAGCGCGTAGGAGGCAAAGGACGCCACGACCGCGCCGCCGCCCGGCAGGATGCCGAGGAAGAAGCCGAGGATGGTGCCGCGGCCGACCGGACCTGCACTCGCCTTCCAGTCCTCCCTGGTGGGCAGCAGATGGGTGATCCTGGTGTTGATGATGTCGCGCTTGATCGCCTGCTCGGTGTTGAGCAGTACCTCGGCAACGCCGAACAGGCCCATCACGACAGGCACGAGCCCGATGCCGTCGATCAGCTCCATGCGGCCGAAGGTCAGACGCGGCTGTGCCGTGATGCTGTCGAGCCCGATCAGTCCGAGCACGACGCCGATGCACGCCATCAGCAATGCCTTCGGCATCGAACCCTGGGTGAGGAAGGTGAGCACCACGAGGCCGAGCACCATCAGGCTGAAATATTCGGCCGGGCCGAACGCGATGGCGACGCTGGCAAGCTTCGGCGCGACCAGCATCAAGGCGATCAGCGCGAATGTGCCGGCAATGAAGGAGCCGAAGGCGGAAATGCCGAGCGCAGGGCCAGCGCGTCCCTGCTTCGCCATCTGGTGGCCGTCGATGCAGGTGACGACGGAAGCTGCTTCGCCGGGGATGTTGACCAGGATCGAGGTGGTCGAGCCGCCATACATCGAGCCGTAATAGATGCCAGCCATCATGATGATGCCGGATTCCGGCGTGCCCGACAGCGTCACGGGCAGCAGGAGCGACATCGCCGAGATCGGCCCGATGCCCGGCAGCACGCCGACCAGCGTGCCGATGAAGACACCGATGAAGCAGTAGAGCAGGTTGACCGGCAGCAGCGCGACGCCGAAGCCATGGGCGACGTTGACAATCGTATCCATAGGGTCAGCCGATCCCGAACAGGCCCGAGGGCAGCTGGATCAACAGCAGCCGCTTGAGCACCCACCACATGCCTGATGGCACCAGCACGGCGATCGGGATCGCCAGCGTCCAGCGAACGGGATCAATCAGCCGCAACAGCAGCAGCACCAACGGGATCGACGACAGCAGGAAGCCGAGTGGTTCCAGCGCAATGGAGAATGCCACGAGACAGCCAATCAACAGGAGCGGCTTGCTCCAGCGCACATTCTCCCAGCGCGAGGCCAATGTCGGTGCACCCTCGGTGACCGCCGAGACGATGATGGCGCCTGCGAACACGCACATCAGGATGCCCGTGTAGAACAGCACGTAGCCGGAGCCGGGGTCGTTGATGGTGCCGAGCTTGAGCTTCATACCGGACCAGATCACGAAGCCGCCGAGCCCAAGCCCGATCAGCCCGCCCCAGAGCTCGGAGTTGCTGAGGCGGAGTTTGACGTTGGTTTGACTGTTCATCGGCGCTCTCTCGGCCGTTCCCCGGACGCTGCGCAGCGCGAAGCGGTGCGCTGCAGAGCCGGGGCCCATAGGCCCGTGGCAAAGGTGGGTTCCGGCTCTGCGATGCACTGCTGAAGAAGCGTTGCACCGCGTCCGGGACACGGAACTGGCTCAGCCCTACTTCTTCGCGAGCCCGAGGGTCTCGATCACCTTGCGCTCGGACTCCGTGACCTCGACCACGAACTTCTTGTAGTCCTCGGTGTTCTTGTAGTTCGGCACCATGTCGTATTTGGCAAGCGTAGCCACGACCGCCGGATCCTCGACCGCCTTCTTGAAGGCATCGTGCAGCTTGGCGACGATCTTTGGATCCATGCCTTTCGGGCCGGCGATGCCGAAGGGGGAATCATAGACCATGGGATAGCCGAGCTCCTTCAGCGTCGGCGCGTCGGGATAGTTCGGCGAGCGTGCGCCGGTCCACACCATCAGCAGCCGCAACTTGCCGGCGTCGACCAGCGGCCGCCATCCCGTGGAGTCCGCCTGAAGCATCGTGTGCTGCCCCAGCACCGCGGCATTGGTCTCCGCGCCGCCCTTGAAAGGGACTTGCGTCAACTTGATGCCGGACATCGCGGCGATCTGCTCCATGCCGATATGCAGCGAGGTGCCGGCGCCCGGCGTGGCATAGGTCACCTTGCCCGGATTCGCCTTGGCGAACTCCACGACGTCCTTCCAGCTCTTGAACTGCGACTCCGCGCTGGTGGTCACGCCGAAGGTGTAGCCGGTGAGATGGATGATGTAGGTGAAGTCCTTTGCCGGATCCCACGACACTTCCTGCATCAAGGGCAGGCGGAACACGGTGATCGGAATCTGCGAGATGGTGTAGCCGTCCGGCTTCGCGGCCGCCGCCATGGTCGCCGGGCCCACCGTGCCGCCGCCGCCGGCCTTGTTGTCGATCACGATCGGCTGCCCCAGCACCTTCGAGGCGCTGTCGGCGATGGCGCGCATGGAGATATCGGTCGATCCGCCGGCCGGCCATGGCACGATCAGCGTGATCGGCTTGCTGGGATAGTCCTGCGCGCTGGCGGCAGTCGAGAGCAATGCGCCCATAACAGCATGCATCGCGGCAAATGCGATCGTCTTCAGCCCGTATCGCGGCATTGAAACTCCTCCCCTCGCGGCGGCCTCTTTGCGGGCCGCCGTTTCTCGTTCTTGCGAGGCGATTGTTCCTGAAATCGACGGAGAAGAAAAGCGCATTGCGCGGATCGCGGGTGCCGGGCGGTGCGGCAATCCCGGTCGAGGCGGCACGTGCGACAATTCGTCGTTTTTTCGTGTGCCGAGAGACGGAATTTGAGGGAGCAGAAAGCCGCTACGCCACGCGCCGGACCGAACTCAGCGTCTCTATGGCGCGGCCGACCTCCGATGCCGGGCACGGCCTGCCGAAATAATAGCCCTGCACGGCGGTGCAGCCGCATTCGCGGACGAAGTCGAGTTGCTCCTCGGTCTCCACACCCTCCGCGGTCGTCTCGACGCCGAGCACGGAGCCGAGGCTTGCGATGGTGCGGACGATGGCAACGCTCTCCGGGCTTTCGCCGAGCGTACCGACGAAGGAGCGATCGATCTTGATGCGGTCGAATGGAAATTTGCGCAAATAGCTCAGCGAGGAATAGCCGACGCCGAAATCGTCGAGGCTGACGCGCACCCCTAGCGCGCGAAGCTGGTGCAGGATCTCGATCGTCGCCTCGCTGTCGTCGAGCAGCGCCGTTTCGGTGACCTCGAGCTCGAGCCGTTGCGGCGGCAGGCCGGCTTCGGCAAGTGCGCTCGTGACCATCGCCACCAACCCACGCGAGCGGAACTGCACCGGCGACAGATTTACCGCGACGGTGACATCGGGCCAGGATGCGGCAGTCGCACAAGCGCTGCGCAGCACCCATTCGCCGATCGGAACGATCAGCCCGGTCTCTTCAGCGATCGGAATGAACTCGGCCGGCGAGACGAAGCCGCGCGAGGGATGTTTCCAGCGCAGCAGCGCCTCGAACCCGGTGAGCTCGGATGAATCCAGCCGCACCTGCGGCTGGAACACCAGATGGAATTCACGCGCCTCGAGCGCGCCGCGCAGATCGTGCTCCAGCGCGTGCCGACTGCGCGCCTCTTCCTCCATCTCGGGCTCAAACAGCTGATAGGCGCCACGCCCCTTGGCCTTGGCCTGGTACAGCGCGAGATCGGCGCATTTCATCAGCTCGTCGGCATCGAGCCCGTGGTCGGGCGCGATCGCGATGCCGACGGAGACGCCGACATGGATCGACTGGCTTTCCAGCGGCGGCGGATGACCGATGACCTCGACCAGGCGCCGGGCCAGCTTTTCCGCCGATTGCGGTTGCGGTCCGCGCTGGAGCACGGCGAACTCGTCGCCGCCGAGCCGGGCGACGGTATCGTGCTCGCCGACATTCTCCTTCAGCCGCGCCGCGACCCAGCGCAACAGCCGGTCGCCGGCGGCGTGGCCGAGGCGGTCGTTGACGGTCTTGAAATTGTCGAGGTCGAAGCACAGCACGGCCATGGCGCCGCCGGCGATCGCGACCTGGTTCAGTCCCTCGCCCATCTTCTCGCGGAACAGCATGCGGTTGGGCAGGTCGGTCAACGAATCGTGCCGCGCCATGTGCGCGACGCGCGCCTGGGCCTTGTGGCGCTCGGTGACGTCCTCGTAGGTGACGACCCAGCCGCCATGCTCCATCCGCTTGTGATTGAGCTTGATGATGCGGCCGTCGCTCAAATGACGGTGCAGCGTATGCTCGCCCTCGCGTAGCCGCTCGACGTAATCGGCATAGAGCCGCGCGGCTGTGGTGTTCTGATGGATACCGAGCTCGCAGCTATGCTCCATGATCTCGCGCATCGAGACGCCGGGCTTCACGACATCAGGCGACAGGCCGTACATCTCGATGTAGCGGCGATTGCACACGATGACGCGCAGGCTCGCATCGAGCATGCACAGGCCCTGGCTCATGTTGTTCAGCGCCGCGTCGAAGCGGCGATACTGCTCGCTCAGCTCCTCGATCGCGTGCTCGCGTTCGGTGATGTCCTCATAAGTGGCGACGAAGCCGCCCTGGGCCAGAGCGCAGTACCTGACCGAAATCACGGTGTTGTTCGACATCCGTCGGCGCATCGGAGAGGCGTCGTGATTGGCGATCCTCGCACTGGCGGCTTCCAGCAGCTGTTGCGGGCTGTATTCGGAAGAGAACGCGCCGTTCGCCATCGAGCGCTCGATCAACTCGGCGAGATGCGTGCCGGGCCTGGTCTCTTGCGGCGACAGCAGGTAGATCTTGCGGTAGGTGGTGTTGCAGACGCGGAGGCGCATGTCGCTGTCGTAGAAGGCGAGCCCATGCGCCATATTTTCCAGCGCCGCGTCGAGGATGAAGTTCTGCTGCCGCAGCGTTTCCTCGTATTGCAGCCGCTCCGTGACGTCCTCATGCACGGTCACCCAGCCGCCGTCGGGCAGGAAGCGCGAGACCGCCTGCACCATGCGTCCGTCATGGCGCATCACCAGCAGGGATTTCGCCTTTCTGGCCCGCACGTCCTCCAACCTGGAGTTCTGGAAATCGTCGGCCGCCATGCCCGGCAAATTGCCGCGTGACATCCAATGGTCGATCACCGTGCTATGCGGGACCCCTGGCTTCACGATCTCGGGGTCGAGATTGTAGAGGTTCAGGAAGCGTTCGTTGCAGACGACGACACGGCTGTCGGCATCGTACATGATGAGGCCGTGGGACATGTTGGAGAGAGCGTGCTGGCTGCGCTCCGTCTGCACGCGCAATTCCGCCTCGAGCCGGGCGAGGCGGGTGACATCGTCGCAGATCGTCATCCAGCCGCCGCCGGGAAGCGGCTTCAGCTCGAGCGACATGACGAGGCCGGTCGCAAGCTGCTGCTCGGTCCGGAACGGCTTTCCCCCCGCGATCTGCTCCACGCGCCTGGTGTAGAGCGTCTCGATCTCGCTCACCGGAAAGTTGCCGAGCGAGGCGCTGTGAGCGAGCACGTCGCGATAGCTCGTGCCGATCCGCACGATCTCGGCCGACATGTTGAACAGGCTCAAATAGCGCTGGTTGACGAGCACGATCCGGTTGTCGGCATCGTAGACGCAGACACCCTGTTCCATGTGGTCGAGCGCAAGCTGGCTCAGCGCGACCAGGGCCTCCGGGCCTTGCTCGCGGCGTGCACCAAGCTCGTTATCGCGGGTCGAAATCATGGGTTGGCGGGGTCTCGGCGGGCACTAGACTTAACGCAACCTAATTCAGCCATCGAGGGTAGCGAAGAGGCCGGAAAATTCCCTTAAGCGCAGTAGTTTACGGAGGATGACTGGCGAGGGAGAGCGCGTCGGAAATGCGGAGGTGCGCGCGAGAGTTGGCCGGGAGGGAGCGTCAAATGAAGTGTCGTCCCTGCGAAAGCAGGGACCCATAACCACAAGAAAGGTTTGACGGAGATTGGAAGTGAAGGGGCCTTCCCGTGGTACCAGCATTGCGGCTTAGGGACAGATCACGCGGTATGGGTCCCTGCGTTCGCAGGGACGACAGCGGTGGTCTGGTCCGACAGCCTTCCCTACGGCCCGTACAATACCAGTTCCGTATCGGTGAGATCGCCGAGCTGCGGCCGGTGCGGGCCCTTGAAGTATTTGCGACCGCGCCGCTCGGTATAAATACCGACAAGGCCGGGAATCGGGCCATTGGAATCGATCGCCACCGCGATCTTGCCGAGCCGAAGCAGCAGCCGGCCGATGCGGCCTGCGCAGGCGGCGTATTCCGCGGCGTTCCGGCAATAGATCAGCTTCATCGCCGGGGGCGCGATGAAGCCGCGGCGGATGCGCACCGGTTGCAGGATGAAGGGGAATGTTCCCTTCGGTGTGCGGCAGACGAGGCTGAGGCAATTGTAGCGCGCATGCCGCGTCAGAAGCTCGGTCTCGGCTTCGGAAAGCCCCTCGATCGTCTTGGCGTGAGGCGAGATGACCTCGATCTCGCTCCAGCGCGGGGGGCGCGCCAGGGCAGGCACCGAAAAGAATATGCCGCGGCAGTAGGCGCGAAAGCCCTGCGTCTCGATGATCGGCCAGGTCCACGGCGCCGGGCTGATGTTGAAATAGGTCACGTCCTTGTGCCGCTGCGCGATCTTGGTCAGCAGTGGGGCATAGTTGCGGTAGGCCGGATCGACATACCAGCTCGATAGATTGCACTGGATGGCGGTCTCTTCGCCGCTCTTCCGCGCCGTGTAGATCAGCAGCAGCACGCCGACCGGCGTGCCGTCACTCTCGAGCATGTAGCCGAAGCGCGGATAGCCCTCCGGGACAGACCGGAAGGCCTGCCGGCGCAGACCCTGAATCCAATAGTTCCGCGAGCGGCCGACGAAGCCGCGCGTCAGCAGGTCCGCGACCGCTTCGGCGTCGGACTCGGTGATCTCGCGGCATCGCACCTTGGTGTGAATCACGCTCGTCTTACCCGTGGAAATGGCAGGCCTCGTTTCGTCTATTGTTTCAGCATGATCTTTTCGGAAGACCGCTTCGCACTTCTTGCTGACGCGGTCCCTCGGATCTGGATCATGCTGCTAGCGCCAGCCTTCGACATGGGCGTCGGCCGTGACCCGCGGCTGCAGGCCCAGGACGTCCCGCACCTTGGCGGGCCAGGCGGAAAGGTCGGTGCCGTGGGTGTGGAACATGGCGACAGCCAGCCGGTCCATGCCGAAGGCGACGCAGCCGGTGTGGGCCGGCTCGCCGCCGGCATCCTGGATTCCCCAGGTCGTGCCGAAATGCTCGCGGTGATAGTTGAAGCTCATGCAGGCGGTCGGCTGCTCTTCCGAGCGCAGCGGAATGAGCAGCTCGAACTTGAGCTGCTGCTGCTTCTGGCTCACCGCCTTCATCTGGCCGACGCGACCGAAGAAGGGATCGCTGGCATAGTCGACACGGAAGGTGAGGCCGAGGTCGGTCGCGATCGCCTGCGCGCGCACCATCCAGCGCTCACGGAAATCGGCGACGTCATCGGGGCTGCCGATGCAGACATATTCGCGCATCCGGAACGATTGCAACCGGTCGAGATGCTTCGACGGCTCGCGGCGGAAGCAATCCGCGGCAACGTCGAAGCGCAGACCGCCCTTCGGCAAGGGGCCGCGGCTCGCCGCGATCGGATAGACCGGATAGCAGGCGGCGGGCGACAGCACGAGATCGGCGGGAGACAGCGAGGTGGTCCAGTCGCCGCCGGCGTCGAAGCGGCTCACCGCGGCGTTGATCTCGCGCTCGGTCCCGTGCAGACCGCAAACGCAGCCGAGCAGGTTCGGAAAGCTCTTGAGGTAGCCGGATTTCTCCAGCTGAGCCCGGCTCATCACCGGCGGGAAGCGCATCACCTCGGTGCCGCTCTCGCGATGGCTCGTGATCAGCGCGGCGAGCTTCTCGACGACGCCTTCATACAGCCCGGTGCGGGCGTAGACGCCGTCAGCGCCCATGCGGTGGAACAGCTTGTCGGCCAGATGATCGAGCGGATCGATCATCTGCGGCGCGGTCGCGGGCGAGTCGGGAAGGATGGCAATGTTCATGGGGCGATGTCCTGCTATCTCAAAATTGTTATTGTTGATTCAGTCGTGAAGGCTTGTCGGCACGCCGCTCATCAGCGTCGATGTCGCGGCATTGGCCAGAATGCGGTCGTTGTTGATCATGATCGGGGACGACAGCACGTCGCGGAGGTGCCGGCCCATGGTGAACTCGCCGTCGTTGCGGTAGCCGGAGAGGCCGGCTGTGCGCATCGCATGCATCACGGTCTCGACCGCGAGTTCGGAAGCCTGCACCTTCAGCAGCGTGATCGAGGACTGGAAGTCGAGCGAGCCGAGGGCGCGCTCGTCATGTTCGGCGCGGGCAAAGGCATCGATATTGGTCGACAGCAGCGCACGCAGCTTTGCCAGCGACATCTTGGCGGCGGTGAAATGTGCCGCGGCCGGCGGCATCTGGCCGCCGGAGGTGCGGGCCGCCTTGCGGATGAAGGCCTGCGCGCGGGTCACGGCTGCGGCGGCGATGCCGGCCCAGGCCGACGACCAGCACAGATGCGCGAACGGCGTCATGGTCTGGGCGTGGATCTTGTCATAGGATTCCGGGAAGACGCGATCGGCGGGGCAATCGACCTTCAGCTCGAAACCGGTCGAGCAGGTGCCGCGCATGCCGAGCGTTTCCCAGCCCAGCGTCCGCTTCAGCGAATAATCGTCCTTGGCGAGCGCCAGCAGAACCTGGTCGGAGGCGGCGGCCTCGGTAGCGCGGCGGGCGATGGTGACGAGGCCGTCGGCTTCCGCGCCGTAGGAGATCACGGTGGCGTCGCGCACCAGCGAAACGGTATCGCCGGCGTGATCGACCGCGGCGGCGCTGGCGCGGATGTTGCCGCCGTTCTGGCCTTCGGTGGTGGAGGAGGCGAGCAGCCACTGGTCGCGGGCGACCCGGCGCATCATGGTCTCCATCCAGGGGATGCCGTGGCCGTGCCTGACGACGCAGGCGACCTTGGTCTGGTGCATCGCGTAGATCATCGCGGTCGAGGCGCAGGCGCGTCCGAGCGTGTAGCAGATGTCGGTGACGTCGTAGATGGAGGCACCGAAGCCGCCGAACTCGACCGGGATCATGACGCCGAGCAGCTTCTGCTCGCGCGCGATCTCGAAAGCCTTGTGCGGGAAACGGGCGTCGCGATCGACCCCGTCGGCGTCGGCCGCGGCAGCTGCGGCGGTCCGGGCGGCGCGCTCGATCAGGGAGGGACCCTGCTCGAGGAAGCCCGTCTGCGTTTCGTCGACAGTGAGGACTGCTTCACGCACGTTCATACTCGTCCGCCTCCGGTTTGCCGTTCGAGATCGCCGGCATCATTCGCGATGCGCGTAAGCGATCCTCCGGCCATCTTTGCTTGTGAGATGAGGCTACGGATTTAATTCAAATTCGTCGATGAAATAGAGGGTAAACAAAGCCCAATTCCGAACGAACAGTTAAGGTCCGGTTGTTTGCATCACCCGTTTTTCCAGCATCGCGTTAGGACTCTGGAAGAAGCCTGAATTTCAGACAATCTGAGTCATCGTTTACTAAGAAACGCGAAGTATTGGTATCGCCCATTGCGGGACCGGCAGGCCATGCCCATCGTAGCGGCAAGCCGGTCCGACCTTTGACAGACAGACGGGAATTTGCCGATGCAATCCTTTGATACCGACGTACGCAATCGCATCATCAAGCTGGTGAAGGGCATCCTCGAGCAGAATTCGCTCGCCGCTAACGTCACGCCGTCCGCCAAACTCGTCGATGTCGGCCTGACCTCGATGGACATGGTCAATCTGATGCTCGGCGTCGAAGCCGAGTTCGACTTCACCATCCCGCAAGCCGAGATCACGCCGGAGAATTTCCAGTCCGTCGAGACGCTGGAGCGGATGGTGGCGACCCAGCTGCAGCTGGCGGCGGCGGCTTAGTCAGGCGCAGCAAATTTTCCCCGGGTCGCCCCTGCGAACGCAGGGGCCCATAACCCCAGGCCGTAGTTGTGCGAAGACTGGTCGTTCGGGATTGCGACCGACCATCCTAGATAGATTCTGCGGTATGGGTCCCGGCGTTCGCCGGGACGACGTCGAGTGTGAGTTGAGCATTTTGCGCTCCTCACAGCACCGGCATCACTGCGCACCCGGTTCCAAAACCGCCGCAAAACTGGCATAGCTTAACCATGTCGCACGTGGCGAACAGGGTGGAGCAGGCATGACGCAGGCGGTATTGGGCATCATCGGCGGCTCGGGCATTTATGATCTGCCGGGCCTCGAGGGTGCGCGCGAAGAGGTGATCAGGAGCCCCTGGGGCGAGCCGTCGGCGCCCGTGCGCCGCGGCACCATCGCGGGGTTGCCGATCGTATTCCTGCCGCGGCACGACAAGGGGCACCGGCTGTCGCCCTCCGACATCAACTACCGCGCCAATATCGACGTTTTGAAGCGGGCCGGCGTCACCGATTTGATCTCGCTATCGGCCTGCGGCTCCTTCAGGGAGGAACTGCCGCCGGGCACCTTCGTTCTCGTCGACCAATTCGTCGACCGCACCCACAAACGTGAGAGCTCGTTCTTCGGTCGGGGCTGCGTCGCCCATGTGTCGATGGCGCATCCGATCTCTCCACGTTTGCGCATCCATCTTGCCGCGGCCGCTGAAGCCGAGAGCATCGCGATCGCGCGCGGCGGCACTTATGTCTGCATGGAAGGGCCGCAATTCTCCACCTATGCGGAGAGCATGACCTACAAGACGCTGGGCTATTCCGTGATCGGCATGACCAACATGCCGGAGGCGAAGCTCGCGCGCGAGGCGGAGATCTGTTACGCCACGGTGGCGATGGTGACGGATTTCGACTGTTGGCATCCCGATCACGATGCCGTCACCGTGCAGGATATCATCCGCGTGCTGACCTCGAACGCCGACAAGGCCAAGGCCTTGGTGGCGCGGCTGGCAAAGGACTTTCCGCGCGAGCATGAGCCCTGTCCGATCGGGTCGGATCGCGCCCTCGACACCGCGCTGATCACGGCGCCCGAGGCGCGCGATCCCGAGCTTCTGAAGAAGCTCGACGCGGTGGCCGGGCGCATCCTGCGCGCGAAGTGAAAGGCAGAATGCCATGAAGGTCGACGGCAAGCATTTCCGCAGCATCTGGCGCGAGCATGACGGCTGGTCAATCGGTGCGATCGACCAGCGCCGGCTGCCGCATGAGTTCGTCGTCGCGAAGCTGACATCGTCTGAAGACGCGGCCGTCGCAATCCGCGACATGCTGGTGCGGGGCGCGCCGCTGATCGGTGCCACCGCGGCCTACGGCATGGCACTCGCCATGCGCGAGGACGCCTCCGACGCCGGCCTGAAGCGCGCTTACGACACGCTCGTAGTGGCGCGGCCGACCGCGATCAATCTGAAATGGGCGCTGGACGAGATGCGCGTGGCGCTCGCGCCGATCGCTCCGCTGGAGCGCGCCGAGGCAGCCTATGCGCGTGCCGACGAGATCGTCGAGCAGGACGTCGAGATCAACCGCGGCATCGCCGGCAACGGCTTGAAGCTGATCGAGGCGATCGCGTCGAAGAAGCGGGGCGAGATCGTCAACGTGTTGACCCACTGCAACGCCGGCTGGCTCGCCACCGTCGACTGGGGCACGGCGACGGCGCCGATCTATCTTGCGCACGAACGCGGCATCAAGATCCATGTCTGGGTCGACGAGACGCGTCCGCGCAACCAGGGCGCCTCGCTCACGGCCTGGGAGCTCGGTCATCACGGCGTGTCGCATACGGTGATCCCCGACAACACCGGTGGGCACCTGATGCAGCACGGCATGGTCGATCTCGCCATCGTCGGCACCGACCGCGTCGCCGCGAATGGCGATGTCTGCAACAAGATCGGCACCTACCTGAAGGCGCTCGCCGCTCACGACAACGGCGTGCCGTTCTATGTCGCGCTGCCGTCGCCGACGATCGATTTTACCGTCCATGACGGCATCCGCGATATTCCGATCGAGCAGCGCAGCGGCGTCGAGGTCACCGACATGACCGGCCGCACCGCGGATGGAAGGCTGGAGACGGTGCGCATCGTGCCCGAGGGATCGCCGGTCGCAAATTACGCTTTCGATGTGACGCCGGCACGGCTCGTGACGGGCCTCATCACCGAGCGCGGCGTGCTGAAGCCGGATCGCGACGAGCTGGCGGCGGCGTTTCCGGACCGGATCGTGGCGGCGGCGGAGTAGCTCTCGTAGGGTGGGCACGCTTCGCTTTGCCCACCCTACGGCTTCGTGCCTCGCAACGACGAGGTGCCTACCCCAGCTTCAGCCCCGTCGCCGCCTCAAGCTCCGCAATCGCCTGCGCGCTGCTCGTCACCTTGATCGTGGTCATGCCCATCTCGCGCGCGGGTTTCAGATTGACGCCGAGATCGTCGAGATAGACGCAATTGTTCGGATCGACCTTCAGTGTCTCGACCATCAGCCTGTAGATTCGCGGATCGGGCTTGCGCAGGCCGATCTTGGCGGATTCGATCACGTGGTCGAACAGCACCATGACTTCGGCGATGTAGAGGGAGCGCCCGGTCATGCTGCCGATGGCATTGGCAGGCAAATTGTTGGTGATGCAGCCGGTCTTGAATTGCGCCTTGATGCGCTTCAGCGCCTCGACCATCTCGGGGCGCAGATCGCCCTGCAGCAGCGGCAGCACGTCGCGACCGCGTACCTCCGCGCCGAGTGCGAGCGATTCCGTCGCGAACAATTCGTCGAAGGTATCGATATCGACCTCGGCCCGCTCGAACTTGGCCCAGGCGTTTTCCAGGTGGTTGGCGGCGTTGGTCCGCCGGATGATGTCGACGGGCAGGCCGCGCTCGGTCTCGAACCGCGCGAATGCTTCGAACGGTGAACTCGTCAGCACGCCGCCAAAGTCAAAGATCACCGCCTCGATCGCCACTATCCTGCCCTCGTCAATTCCTTTCCAAGAGGGCTAGCATGCGCTATCGGCAAGGGCCAGTCCGAAGCAATCTGCCGCCGCCAATACCGAAGCGTGTTCCCATGAAGAAGCTTGCCACGTTCATCACGACTGCGCTGCTGCTCGCCACACCCGCCCATGCCATCGTCGGCGGCGGCACGCCGCAGGCCGACGGCGTCGCGCGCGCCGTCGTCACCATCGTCGGCTCGCGCGGCAATTCCTGCACCGGCACTCTGATCGCGCCGAGGATCGTATTGACCGGCGCTCACTGCGTGCCGCCGGGCGCGGACTACAAGATCGTCGATCGCAGCGGTGGTGCGCCGCAATTGCTGAACGTGCGCACCATCGCGATCCATCCGGGCTACAAGGCGCAGGTGCATCGCGCCGGCGCAGACGTGGCGCTGCTGCAACTGGAAATTCCACTCAAGGGAAAATCGACGGTGCCGGTCGGCGCGCCGAATATTCCAATCCAGGTCGGTAGCCGTTTCGTCATTGCCGGTACCGGTGTTACCGTGCGCGGTGATGGCAGGAGCGGCGGGGCCACGCGCGTCGCGGGCCTTGTCGTCACGGGCCAGCCCGGCACGCTTCAGATCCGCCTGGTCGATCCCGTAACCAACGGTGTTCGCGACGGAATTGGCGCTTGTACCGGCGATTCCGGCGGTCCCGTGTTCGAGGACAAGCCGAGCGGTGCCGTGCTTGTCGGTGTCATCAGCTGGGCGACGGGACCGAACGCCGGCGACGGCTGCGGCGGATTGACCGGCGTCACGCCGCTCACGCTCTACCGCGACTGGATCTTGCAGACCGCGCGGAGCTGGGGTGCGGCACTGTGATTTGACCGCGACTTGATCTATGTCATTTTGCAGCGGAAGCGCGGCGGGCGATCATGCCGGCCGCGGAGGAAACGCGTCGTTCGTCAAGGACGGCCACAAAAACAAGCAAGGCATAGAAGCAACAATGAATGTCGCTGTTCGCAGTCACGCCCCGGCCAAACAGGCTTCTGAACATTTCGACGTGCTGATCGTCGGCGCCGGCATCTCCGGCATCGGCAGCGCCTATCACATCGAGAAGCAACTTCCGGGCACGAGCTATGTCATCCTGGAGACGCAGGCGACGTTCGGCGGCACCTGGAGCACGCATCGTTATCCCGGCATCCGCTCGGACAGCGATCTCCATACGTTCGGCTATAGCTTCAAGCCCTGGGTCGGGCCGCCGATCGCGACCGCTGAAGAAATCCTCGCCTATATGAACGAGGTGATCGACGACAACGATATCGCCAAGCACATCCGCTACAAGCACAAGATCAATTCCGCGAGCTGGTCGAGCGAGCAGAATCTCTGGACCATTGAGGCGGTGACGACCGACACCGGCGAAGCAAAAGCCTTCACGGCGAACTTCCTGTGGATGTGCCAGGGCTATTACCGCCATTCGGAAGGCTACACGCCGGAATGGAAGGGCACCGATCGCTTCAAGGGCCGCGTCGTCCATCCGCAGACCTGGCCTGATGATCTCGACCTCACGAACAAGAAGGTCGTCGTGATCGGCTCGGGCGCGACGGCGGCGACGCTGGTGCCGAACATCGCGGACAGTTGCGCGCATGTCACCATGCTGCAGCGTTCGCCGACCTATTTTCGCCTCGGCCGCAACGCCATCGAGATCGCAGAGGAGCTGCGCCGGCTTCAGGTCGACGAGGCCTGGATCCACGAGATCGTTCGGCGCAAGATCCTGTTCGAGCAGGACGCCTTCACAAAACTCTGCCTATCCAAGCCGGAGCAGGTCAAGAAGGACCTGATCGGCCAGATCAGCGCGGTGCTCGGTCCCGACTACGACGTCGAGACGCATTTCACGCCGACTTACCGGCCGTGGCGGCAGCGCATCGCCTTCGTGCCCGATGCCGATCTGTTCAAGGGCATCGCCAGCGGCAAGGCCTCCGTCGTCACCGACGAGATCGAATGCTTCGTCGAGAACGGCATTCAGCTCAAATCCGGCAAGCTGCTGGAGGCCGATGTCATCGTCACCGCGACCGGCTTCAATCTCGCGGCGCTCGGCGACATCGCCTTCGAGATCGACGGCAAGCCGCTCGCCTTTGGCGACACCGTCACCTATCGCGGCATGATGTTCACGGGCGTTCCGAACATGGTCTGGGTGTTCGGCTATTTCCGCGCCAGCTGGACGCTGCGAGTCGATCTCGTCGCCGACTTCGTCTGCCGGCTGCTCGGCCACATGAAGGCCAAAGGCAAGAAAAAGGTCGAGGTCAAGCTGCGACCCGAAGACCACAACATGCCGATCCTGCCCTGGATCGATCCGGAAAACTTCAATCCCGGCTACATGATGCGCAACATGAACCTGCTGCCCAAGCGCGGCGACAAGCCGGAATGGCAGCACAGCCAGGATTACTGGACCGAAAAGGACGAGATCCCGAAGACGGACCTGGATGACACGGCGTTTGTGTACGGGTGAGGAAGTTCGTGGGTGCGGGTTCGTGTGAGGGGGCGGCGACGCTCACACCACACTCCGCCGTCGTCCCGGGGCGCGAAGCGAACCCGGGATCCATAACCACAGGGAGTGGTTATGGAGCGAGCAGGTAACTGCGGGTCTACGCCAAGCATCTTCCTGTGGTTATGGGTCCCGGATCGGCGCTCCGCTTGTCCGGGACGACATCGGTTGCTGGATCAGAGGCGCGCCAACTCATCCACACCGCAGCTCACGAATTCCTTCGCGTCGCATTCGCCGCAATCGCTGCCGCCGCCGTCCGGTTCTCCACGCCGAGCTTGGCGTAGATCTGCTCGAGATGCTTGTCGACCGTGCGCGGGCTCAATCCCAAAATCTGGGCGATGTCGCGGTTGGTCTTGCCCTTGCTGAGCCAGGCCAGCACCTCGCCCTCGCGGGTGGTGAGGCCGAGCTCGCTGGTGAATTCCGGAGGCAGTGCGGTGCCGGACTCCCTGGAGAGCCGCAGCAAAAACTCGTTCGGCGCGGTCTCGCCCATGTAATAGAGCCGCAGCTGCGGGTTGTCGGGCAAGGAAGCCGCCTGGGACTTCGAGCTGCCCTTGGCTCTGGCCTGCTCCAGCCATTGCAGCAGCGATGGCGGGAGGACGAAGTCGTCGGCCTGTGCGCCGTGATGATCGGACAGCAGCTTCTGCGCCTGCGGCGTCGCCCACAGCACACTGCCCTGGCGATCGACCGCGAACAGGAAGCGGCCGGAGACGTCGAGCGCTGCGCGCGCGCTCTGGGTCAGGCGGGCATTGCCGAGATGGACGCGGATGCGCGCCAGCATCTCTTCGATCACGATCGGCTTCGTCACGTAATCGACGCCGCCGGCCTCGAGCCCGCGAACGATATGCTCGGTTTCAGCGAGCCCCGTCATGAAGATCACAGGGACATTGGCAAGTCCCGCATCGCGCTTGAGCCGGCGGCAGGTCTCGAAGCCGTCGATGCCGGGCATCACGGCATCGAGCAGAACGATGTCGGGCGTGATTTGGTCGATGATGCGGATCGCCGCCGCGCCGTCGAGCGCCACCATCACCGTCATGCCGGCGCCGTCGAGCGCGTCGGTGAGCAGCCGCAGCGTCTCGGGAGAGTCATCGACAACGAGCGCGACGTCGCGCTTTTTCGACTCAATGTTCATGCGCATGCAACGTCTTCAATGTGGACATGTACTGCTCGAGATCGAAGCGGTCGACCAGCGACCGCATCTGTGCGACGAAGTCGGCATGTTCCGGATGCTCGCTGCCGATCTCGTCCAGCTTCAACTGGATTCCCTTGACGTAGCCGATCCGGCCGAGCCCGATCAGGGCCTCGATGTGCCGCGCCGGTGGCCTCGATCCGCTTTCGGGGCGCCAGAATGACACGGGAATCTCGTCCGAGCCATATTGCCATTCGATCCTGAGGAGCTGGCGGATCGTCTCCAGAATCCGCGGGATGTCGATCGGCTTCATCAAATAGCCGTCGTGGAAGGGCTGCGCCAGCGGCGCGCCGTGGGCCTCAATCGCGCTGGCCGACACCATCAGGATGCGCGCCTGGTGATGGCCGCTCGCGCGCAAGGCCTCCGCGACGGCCCAGCCATCCATGGCGGGCATCGAGATATCGAGCAGGAACAAATCGGGCCGGCAATGCTGAGCCAGCGCGAGGCAGCCGGGGCCGTCGGGGGCGCTCAGCAGGATGAAGCCGAGCGGCGTCAGCACCTCGCGCAAGAGATCGCGATGGACGGGATCATCGTCGGTGATGAGAATGGTCTTGCGCGCGCCGTGATAGCCGGAGATGGGAGCCTCCACCGGCGCGATGCGCTGGGGATTGGTGACCTCCGAGAGCAGGATCTTGACCTTGAACGTTGAGCCGGTGCCGACCGTGCTCATGACCTTGATATCGCCGCCCATCACGCCGGCGAGCAGTCGGCTGATGGTCAGGCCAAGTCCCGTTCCGGTTTGCGGTTGCGAAACGCCGAGCGCACCGCGCTCGAACGGCGCGAAGATGCGTTCGAGATCGTCGCCCTGGATGCCGGGGCCGGTGTCGATCACCTCGAACTCGGCAACGGGGCTGCGATAGTGCACGACGAACTGCACGCTGCCGGTCTGGGTGAACTTGATGGCGTTGGAGAGCAAATTGATCAACACCTGGCGCAGCCGTTTCTCATCGGCATAGACCACCAGCGGCAAATACGCCGGCCGGCGGAACACGAAGTCGATGCCCTTGGCAGCAGCCTGCAGGCGGAACATGCCGACCAGCTGGTCGAGGAATTCGCTGAGGCTTACCTCGTCGCGCGACAGATACAGCCGTCCCGCCTCGATCTTTGAGATGTCCAGAATGCCGTCGATCAGGCCGGAGAGGTGGTCGGCGCTGCGGCGGACGACGCGAACCTGGTCGCGCGGCTTCGTGCTCAGCGTCGTATCTTGCTCCAGGAGCTGGGCATAGCCGCTGATCGCGTTCAGCGGTGAGCGCAGCTCGTGGCTCAGGCCGACGACATAACGGCTCTTGGCGAGGTTGGCGGATTCGGCGACCTCCTTGGCGCGCTGCAACTCGGCGTCGGTGCGCTTGTGCGCGTCGATCTCCTGGATCAGAAGCGCCGTCTGCCGCCGCGTCTCCTCCTCGGCGGCCCGGCGGCTCTGCTGCGCCAGCACGAACAACCACGCCACCACCCCGATGATGATGCTGAGCGAGAAGAACACCTTCCAGAGCACGTCGGAGACGAGCGCGTTCTCGCCATGCACGCTCGCCGAGGTCTGCAGATAGATCAGGCCCAGCACCAGCGCGACGAGGCCGGCGGAGACTGCGAAAACGCCGATATAGTGGCCGAGCTGCGAGTTGATGCGCGCGTAGATCGGCTGCGGCATCAGCTTGCCCAGCGTCTCCGACACCTGCGCCTGGATCCGCGCGTGCGGCTTGCAGAGATCGTGGCAGCGGGCATCCAGCGAACAGCACAAGGAGCAGATCGGCCCGGCGTAAGCGGGGCAGGAAGCCATGTCCTCCGGCTCGAACGCGTGCTCGCAGATGCAACACTGGATCGACTCGATGTCCTGCCAGCTCCGCTTCGGCTTTCGCGCGATGTAGTACTTGCCGTCCGTGGCCCAGGCAATCAACGGTGCGGCAATGAAGGCGACGGCCAGCGCTATGAAGGCCGACAGCGCCTTCGCGGTCGGCCCGAACAGGCCGTAAAAGGCGCTGATGGAGACAATGGTCGCGATCGTCATCGCCCCCACGCCGACCGGATTGACGTCGTAGAGATGCGCGCGCTTGAATTCGATCTGCTGCGGCCGCAATCCAAGCGGCTTGTTGACGACGAGATCCGCGACCAGCGCGCCGACCCAGGCGATCGCGACGTTCGAATAGAGCGCCAGGGTCTGCTCCAGGGCCTTGTAGACGCCGATCTCCATCAACAGGAGCGCCACGATGACGTTGAAGACCAGCCAGACGACGCGGCCGGGATGGCTGTGGGTCAGGCGCGAGAAGAAGTTCGACCAGGCGATCGATCCGGCATAGGCGTTGGTGACGTTGATCTTCACCTGGGACAGGATCACGAACGTGCCGGTCAACGCCAGCGCGAGGTCGGGCTGCGACAGCACATAGCGGAACGCTTCGAGATACATATGCGCGGGCTCGGCGGCCTCCTCGGGCGGCACCCCGTGGCTGAGCGCGAAGAAGGCGAGGAAGGAACCCGCGAGGAGCTTCAAGGCGCCAAGCACGATCCAGCCCGGTCCCGCGCTCATCATCGCCACCCACCACGACGCCCTGGAGGCGCGGCGATCGCGCGGCAAAAATCGCAGGAAGTCGACCTGCTCGCCGATCTGCGCCACCAGCGAAAACACCACCGAGGCCGCAACCCCGAACAGCAGCAGGTCGAAATGCCCGGTGAGGTCGCCGTGCTCGCCCGAGAACTTGCGCCACTCCGTGAAGGAGTGCGGGTTGTGCCAGGCGATCGCCGCGAACGGAATGATGTGGAGCACGATCCACAGCGGCTGCGTCCACAATTGGAAGCGGCTGATCAGCGTGATGCCGTAGGCCACCAGCGGGATGATGACGACCGCGCTGATGAGGTAGCCGATCGGCCGCGGAATCCCGAAGCACATCTCGAGCGCGGACGCGAGGATCACGGCTTCGATCGCAAAGAAGATGAAGGTGAAGGACGCATAGATCAGCGAGGTGACGGTGGAGCCGATGTAGCCGAAGCCGGCGCCGCGCGTGAGCAGGTCGATGTCGATGCCGCATTTGGCGGCATAGTAGGCGATTGGCACGCCACAGCAGAAGATGATGGTCGAGACCACGAGGATGGCGGCGGCCGCGTTGGTGACGCCATAGTTCAGCGTGATGGTGCCGCCGATCGCCTCCATCGCCAGGAACGAGATCGCGCCCAGCGCCGTGTTGGCGACCCGGGCGGCGGACCAGCGGCGCGCGCTCTTGGCCGTGAAGCGCAGCGCATAGTCCTCCAGCGTCTGGTTGGCGACCCATTGGTTGTACTGTCGCCTGACGCGGTCTATTCGCTGCCGCCCTGCCACGCTTTACCCCACTCCTGATACGGACCCGGAGCCCTCGCAAATTCCGTACCAAAAGCCTACGTCGGCATTTTGCGGTGCAGTATACGCGATCTTGCGTATGCTTCCGCCGCCCAGATCCGAGCCATCCTCACCGGCACCAATCGCGTGTCCTCGAAAAAAAGTGGGGTGCTCATGTCAGACGAACCAAACAAGGGCCTTTTATCGCCGCTCCGGCGCAAACTATTGATGGGAATGGCCGCCGTGCCGGCCATCACGATGCTGCCGCGGGCGTCCTTTGCACAGGCTCCCGCGACCTCGGCGGTCAACACCACCGGCCTTGCGGTCACCGACACCGAGGTCACGGTCGGCATCCTGCACTCGGCGACCGGCACCATGGCCATCTCCGAGACCGGGTCCATCGAGGCCGAAAAGCTCGCCATCGAGCAGATCAATGCCGCCGGCGGCGTGCTCGGGCGCAAGATCAAGTTCATCCAGGAAGACGGCGCCAGTGATTGGCCGACCTTTGCGGAAAAGGCAAAGAAGCTGCTGGTCAACGACAAGGTCGCGGCGATCATGGGCTGCTGGACCTCGGCCTCGCGCAAGGCGGTGCTGCCGGTCATGGAGCAGTATAACGGCATGCTCTACTACCCGACCTTCTACGAAGGCCTCGAGCAGTCCAAGAATGTCATCTATACCGGTCAGGAAGCGACCCAGCAGATTCTCGCGGGTCTGAATTGGATCGCCAAGGAGAAGGGTGCGAAGTCGTTCTTCTTCATCGGTTCCGACTACATCTGGCCGCGCACCTCGAACAAGATCGCGCGCAAGCACGTCGAGAACGTGCTGAAGGGCAAGGTGGTCGGCGAGGAGTATTATCCGCTCGGCAACACCCAGTTCAATTCGGTCATCAACAAGATCAAGCTGACCAAGCCCGACGTCATCTTCACCGACGTCGTGGGCGGCTCGAACGTCGCCTTCTACAAGCAGCTCAAGGCCGCCGGCATCGACCTCTCCAAGCAGGCGCTGCTGACGATCTCGGTGACCGAAGACGAGATCGACGGCATCGGCGGCGAGAACATCGCGGGCGCCTATGCCTGCATGAAGTACTTCCAGTCGCTCGACAATCCGAACAACAAGGCCTTCGTGCCGGCGTTCAAGAAGGCGTGGGGCGAGAAGACCGTGATTGGAGACGTCACCCAGGCTGCCTATCTCGGCCCGTGGCTGTGGAAGTTGACGGTGGAGAAGGCGGGTTCGTTCGACGTCGACAAGATCGCGGCGGCTTCGCCCGGCGTCGAGTTCAAGGGCGCTCCGGAAGGCTATGTGCGCATCCACGAAAATCATCACCTCTGGTCGAAGACCCGGGTGGGACGCGCCAAGCTCGATGGCCAGTTCGAGCTGATCTACGAGACCGCCGATCTCGTCGAGCCGGATCCGTTCCCCAAGGGCTACCAGTAAGAAGCGCTCTCAGGCGCTTTCTTCCAAACACCAAGCCTCTCCCTGGCGTGGACAGCAAATCCACGCCCAAGACCCCCGCGTCGCGAACCTGCTCGCGACGCGGGACCCTTATCCCCGACGGAGGACATCGATGTTCGGCGACTACTCGCTTGGTGATCTCGGCTCCATCTTCGTCATGCAGGGCTTTGCCGGACTGATCCTGTTCTCGGTCTACGTCCTGATGGCGCTTGGGCTTGCCATCATCTTCGGCCAGATGGGCGTCATCAACATGGCCCATGGCGAGTTCATGATCCTGGGGGCCTACGTCACCTGGATGACCTCCAATGTCTTCCAGTCCTATTTGCCCGGCTTGTTCAGCGGTTACTTCTTCCTTGCGATGATCCTGGCCTTTGTCGCGTCCGGCGCATTGGGGATGCTGGTGGAATGGGTGCTGATACGGCATCTCTACAAGCGCCCGCTCGATACGCTGCTTGCCACCTGGGGCCTCAGCCTGATGCTGCAGCAGGCCTATCGCTCCGTGTTCGGCGCGCGTGAGGTCGGCGTCGAGTTGCCGCAATGGATGCTGGGCTCGCTGCACGTCACCGACAGCATCGAAGTGCCGATCAACGGTGTCTTCGTGATGTGTCTCACCGTGCTGATCACCCTCTCGGTCGCCTACGTCATGTACATGTCGCGCTGGGGCCGTCAGGTCCGTGCGGTGGTGCAGAACCGCATCATGGCCGGAGCGGTCGGCATCAACACCGAGAAGGTCGACCGCTACACGTTCGGGCTCGGTTGCGGCATCGCCGGAATTGCCGGAAGCGCCTTCACCATGATCGGCTCGACCGGGCCGACCTCCGGACAGCTCTACATCGTCGACACGTTCCTGGTCGTCGTATTCGGCGGCGCCGCGAGCCTGCTCGGCACCATCGCCTCCGCGTTCTCGATCTCGCAGACGCAATCGACGCTCGAATTCTTCATGTCGGGCTCGATGGCCAAGGTCCTGACGCTGCTCGCTGTCGTGGGCATCCTGATGCTGCGGCCGCAGGGTCTCTTCGCCCTCAAAGTCCGCAAGTAACGAGAAGCAGGCAGATCATGATCATCAACTCACGCTTCTTCAACCGGTCCGAGCTCATCGGCTTTATTGTCCTGGCCGCCGTGCTGTTCGTGATCCTGCCGCTGTCGCTGGATGTGTTCCGCCTCAACCTTGTCGCGAAATACCTCACCTACGCCTTTGTCGCGCTCGGCCTCGTGCTGTGCTGGGGATATGGCGGCATCTTGAGCCTGGGGCAGGGCGTGTTCTTCGGTCTCGGCGGCTACTGCATGGCGATGTTTCTCAAGCTCGAGGCGTCCAGCGTCGAGAACACGAAGATCCAGTCGACGCCCGGCATCCCCGATTTCATGGACTGGAATCAGATCACGTCGCTGCCGTTGTTCTGGCAACCATTCCACAGCCTCACCTTCACCATCCTCGCCATCATCCTGGTCCCCGGCCTGTTCGCCCTGATCATCGGCACCGCGATGTTCAAGCGCCGCGTCGGCGGTACCTATTTCGCGATCATCACCCAGGCCGTCGCCGCCATCCTGACCATCCTGATCGTCGGGCAGCAGGGCTATACCGGCGGCATCAACGGCATGACGGATCTGCGCACGCTCAAGGGCTGGGACATCCGGCCCGACCACGCCAAGGTCATCCTGTACTTCGTCGAGGTGGTGCTGCTGTTCGCCTGCATCGGCATCGCGCAGTTCATCCGCCTGACCAAGCTCGGCCGCATCCTGGTGGCGATGCGCGAACAGGAGGATCGCGTCCGCTTCTCCGGCTACAGCGTCGCCAACTTCAAGATCTTCGCCTTCTGCATGGCGGCGGTGTTCGCCGCGATCGGCGGCGCCATGTTCGCGCTCAATGTCGGTTTCATGTCGCCGTCTTTTGTCGGCATCGTGCCGTCGATCGAGATGGTGATCTACACCGCGGTCGGCGGGCGCATGTCGATCTTCGGCGCGATATGGGGCGCCATCCTGGTGAATTTCGCCAAGACCAGCCTGTCGGAATCCTTCCCGCAACTCTGGCTGTTCGGCCTCGGCGCGCTGTTCATCGCGGTCGTGCTCGCCTTCCCGAACGGTCTGTCCGGGCTCTGGGCCGATTACGTGCAGCCGCGCATCGATCGGTTGTTCGCCTCGCGCAAGCGGAAGCCGGGCTGGAACGACAATTCGGTCGCCGACGGCGCACCGGCAGAGTGAGGAAATAGATCATGCTCGTCGGTCATCACGATGCCGATGCCACGCTGGCAGTGAGGAGGTAGATCATGCTCGTCGGTCATCAGCCCAAGGACTTCCTGCTCGCTGTCTCCGGATTGACCGTCTCGTTCGACGGGTTCAAGGCGGTCAACGATCTCTCTTTCTACGTCGAGGAGAACGAGATTCGCGTCATCATCGGTCCCAACGGTGCCGGCAAGACCACGGTGCTCGACCTGATCTGCGGCAAGACCAAGGCGACCTCGGGCTCGATCCAGTTTCGCGGCAAGGAACTCACGAAACTGAAGGAGAACGAGATCGTGCAGACCGGCGTCGGGCGCAAATTCCAGACGCCGTCGGTGTTCGAGGACCTCACCGTGTTCGAGAACCTCGAGATCTCGTTCCCGCGCGGCCGCACCGTGTTCGGCTCATTGACCTTTCAGCGCGACCAACTCGTGAAGGATCGGGTCGAGGAGGTCGCGGAGATGATCTTCCTCAAGGACAAGCTCAACACCTATGCCGACGAGCTCAGCCATGGCCAGAAGCAATGGCTCGAGATCGGCATGCTGCTGATCCAGGATCCCGATCTGTTGATGCTGGACGAGCCCGTCGCCGGCATGAGCGTGTCCGAGCGCGCCAAGACCGCCGAACTGCTCAACCGCATCATCAAGAACCGCTCGGTGCTGGTGATCGAGCACGACATGAAGTTCGTCGAGGACATCGCCCACAAGGTGACCGTGCTGCATCAGGGCCAGATCCTCTCCGAAGGGACCATGGAGAAGGTCAAGAACGATCCCAAGGTCATCGAAGTCTATCTGGGGCATTAGCGCATGATCCCGGAAAGTGGCGTCCGGTTTCCGGACAAGATCATGCGCAAGAAATAGGGAGCGCGACGATGCTGGCAATTTCCGATCTTCACGTCGCCTACGGCCAGAGCGAGGTGCTGCACGGGCTCAACGTCAAGGTCGCACCCAACGAGATCGTGGCGATCATGGGCCGCAACGGCATGGGCAAGACCACCTTGATGAAGTCGCTGATGGGCATCCTGCCGGCCAAAAGCGGCTCGGTGACGATGGACGGCGCCGAGCTCGGTAACCTCAAGAGCTACGAGCGCGTCGCCAAAGGTCTCGCCTATGTGCCGCAGGGCCGCATGATCTTCTCCACCATGACGGTGAAGGAAAACATCGAGACCGGCCTCGTTGTCGCGGGCGAATCCGAGGTGCCCGGTGACATCTATGAATTGTTCCCGGTCCTGCTCGAGATGAAGGGCCGCCGCGGCGGCAATCTGTCGGGAGGCCAGCAGCAACAGCTCGCGATTGCGCGTGCGCTCGCGACCAAGCCGAAGGTCCTGCTGCTGGATGAGCCGACGGAAGGCATCCAGCCCTCCATCATCAAGGAGATGGCGCGAACCCTGAAGCGCATCCGCGACGAGAAGGGGCTCTCGATCGTCGTGTCCGAGCAGGTCCTGAGCTTCGCGCTCGACATCGCCGACCGCGTGCTGGTGATCGAGAACGGTGAGATCGTGCGCGACGACCCGCGCGACGCCGTCGATGCCGCGCAGGTCTCGAAATATCTGTCCGTCTAACCAACCGTAGTAAAAGGGGAGCATCTCGATGCCAGAGACACTGATCAAGGTCGATCTCACCAAGTCGGCTTACGAAAATGACATGGTGCACAACCGCTGGCACCCCGACATCCCGATCGTGGCCTGGGTCAATCCCGGCGACGATTTCATCATCGAGACCTATGACTGGACCGGCGGCTTCATCAAGAACAACGATTCCGCCGACGACGTGCGCGACATCGACCTGTCGATCGTGCACTTCCTGTCCGGTCCGATCGGCGTCAAGGGCGCCGAGCCCGGGGACCTCCTTGTCGTCGACCTGCTCGACGTCGGCCCGATGAAGGAGAGCCTGTGGGGCTTCAACGGCTTCTTCTCCAAGCAGAATGGCGGCGGCTTCCTCACCGACCACTTCCCGCTGGCGCAGAAATCGATCTGGGACATCAAGGGTCTCTACACTTCGTCGCGCCATGTGCCTGGCGTCAACTTCGCCGGCCTGATCCATCCCGGCCTGATCGGCTGTCTTCCGGATCCGAAGATGCTGGAGACCTGGAACAAGCGCGAGGCCGAGCTGATCTCGACCAACCCGACCCGCGTCCCGGGCCTTGCCAATCCGCCATTCGCGCCGACCGCCCATGGCGGCCGCGCCAAGGGCGACGTCAAGGCCAAGATCGGCGCGGAGGGCGCGCGCACGGTGCCGCCGCGCGAGCATGGCGGCAATTGCGACATCAAGGATCTCTCCCGCGGCTCGAAGATCTACTTCCCGGTCTATGTGCCGGGCGCGGGTCTTTCGATGGGCGATCTGCACTTCAGCCAGGGTGACGGCGAGATCACCTTCTGCGGCGCCATTGAAATGGCCGGCTGGCTGCATCTGAAGGTCGAGGTGATCAAGGACGGCATGTCGAAATACGGCATCAAGAACCCGATCTTCAAGCCCTCGCCGATCACGCCGAATTACAAGGACTATCTGATCTTCGAGGGCATCTCGGTCGACGAGCAAGGCAAGCAGCACTATCTCGACGTCCACATCGCCTATCGCCAGGCCTGCCTCAACGCGATCGAGTATCTGAAGAAGTTCGGCTATTCCGGCGCTCAGGCCTATTCGATCCTCGGCACCGCGCCGTGTCAGGGCCACATCTCCGGTGTGGTCGACGTACCCAATGCCTGCGCCACGCTGTGGCTGCCGACGGAGATCTTCGACTTCGACGTGATGCCGTCGGCGGCAGGTCCCATCAAGCATATCACCGGCGATATCCAGATGCCGATTTCGCCCGACAAGTAGCCGGTGCGCTCCCTCTCCCCGTTCTTACGGGGAGAGGGTTGGGGTGAGGGGCTGTCTCCACACGAATGGTGGCAGCGAGTTGTATGAACAGGCAAGAACTTAGGTGATGCGATGCCGGTCTACGAATATCTCTGTGACGATTGCGGACCTTTTACGGATCTGCGCCCGATGGCCGAGTGCGACGATCCGCAAAGCTGCCCGCACTGCGAGACGTCGGCGCCGCGCGTGATCCTGACGGCGCCGAATTTCTTCTGCATGCCGGCCGAGAAGCGCAAGGCACATGCCGTCAACGAGCGCAGCACCCACGCGCCGCAGACGCTCGCGCAATACAAGGCCTCGCACGGGCCCGGCTGCGGTTGCTGCTCCACAGGCAAAACCGTGAAGGACAAGAGCGCGTCAGACAAGAAAAAACCGGCGCGGCTGATGACCAAGACCGGGAGCGGTGCCAAGGGTTTCCCAACGGCGCGGCCCTGGATGATCAGCCATTAGCGCGCGATGACCTCAAACCAATAAACGACAGGAGCGCCCAACATGCTTCACGGCGACATTTCCAGCAGCAACGACACCGTCGGCGTCGCCGTGGTGAACTACAAGATGCCCCGCCTGCATACCAAGGCCGAGGTGCTCGACAATGCCCACAAGATCGCCGACATGGTGGTGGGCATGAAGGCCGGCCTGCCCGGCATGGACCTCGTGATCTTCCCCGAATATTCCACGCAAGGCATCATGTACGACTCCAAGGAGATGTACGAGACGGCATGCGCGGTGCCGGGTGAAGAGACCGCGATCTTCGCCGAAGCCTGTCGCAAGGCCAAGGTGTGGGGCGTGTTCTCGCTGACCGGCGAGCGCCATGAGGAGCATCCGCACAAGGCGCCCTACAACACCCTGATCCTGATGAACGACAAGGGCGAGATCGTGCAGAAATACCGCAAGATCATGCCGTGGGTGCCGATCGAGGGCTGGTATCCCGGCAATTGCACCTATGTCTCCGAGGGTCCGAAGGGGATGAAGGTCAGCCTGATCATCTGCGACGACGGCAACTTTCCGGAGATCTGGCGCGACTGCGCCATGAAGGGGGCCGAGCTGATCGTGCGTTGCCAAGGTTACATGTATCCGGCCAAGGAGCAGCAAGTCCTTATTTCCAAGGCGATGGCGTGGGCCAACAACGTCTATGTCGCCGTCGCCAATGCCGCAGGCTTCGACGGCGTTTATTCCTATTTCGGCCACTCCGCGATCATCGGCTTCGACGGTCGTACGCTCGGCGAATGCGGCGAGGAGGATTACGGCATCCAGTACGCACAGTTGTCGAAACATTTGATCCGCGATGCGCGCCGCAACGGCCAGTCGCAGAACCACCTCTACAAGCTGGTCCACCGCGGTTATACCGGCATGATCAATTCCGGCGAAAGCCCGCGCGGCGTCGCAGCTTGCCCGTATGATTTCTACAAGAACTGGATCAAAGACCCCGAGGGCACGCGCGACATGGTCGAGGCCATGACCCGCTCGACCCCCGGCACGGACGAATGTCCGATCGACGGCATTCCGAATGGATCGGCCCCGAGCAATTACTGAGCCTTTGCCGGCCCCATGAGTTGGACGGTCAACCATTGATGTGAATGGCCGTCCACAAATGCGGACGTTCTCATGCGTCCGTATGTGCGCGGAATGGGAATGGCGCCCGGCAAAACCGTGGCGCGGTTACAACATGGGCTGTTGAATCTGCCCGAACCGGGGGTCCCGTTGGCAGATTTTCGATGCCCCGTAGTTCTACCGCCCATCCTCTTCGCCTAAGTTCCCCGCGGCGCCGCTGGGGAGCGCCGCGGGTGAGGAACGAGCGTGGGGGCTTGGTTGCGATCGAGCGGGGGGAGTTGCCCGCGCCGGAGTGCCGCGGCAATGCGCGTGGCATTCGGGGCCGGCTTCGTCTCGAGCGCAATCGTTATGGCGAGCCCCGTCGGGGCCCAACAGGTCTTCAACGGATCTCAGACCACGCCGAACGGCATCGTCAACGGCGGGGGCGGCGTCTGGGACAACACTACGACCAACTGGACCGACGTCTTTGGCGGGACCAGCACGGCCTACGATCCTGCGTCAGCCGGCACGCTGTTCGGAAGCAGCGCTCCCTCGACGCCGGCGACGGGCGGCACGGTGACGGTGACGCCGGGCGGCGTGCAACTCACCAGCCTCGTGGGCTTCGACCTCACCGCCGACGGCTCGATCTATACCATTCAGGGCGGCGACCTCAGGCTGGCTGCGGGCGGCACCACGTTCGTCACCAACGATGTGACCGGCACTGCGGATCCCTCGGCCGTGATCGCTTCCCGCATCGTCGGCAGCGACGGGATCAATGTTCAGGGACCAGGTATCCTGGCGCTGCTCGGCGCGAACTCCTATACCGGCGGCACCTTCATCTGCAATTGCGGATCCCTGCAGCTCGGCGACGCGACCCACACCGCGAGCATGGTCGGCGCCGTCACCAACGAGGGCCTCTTCAGCATCGTCAATGCCGACACGTCGGGGATCACGTCGATCCTGAACGACTTCTCCGGCACGACGATGTTCCTCAACGCAAGCTCCGCCAGCTCGATCGTGATCACCAACAACGGCCAGGTGTATTTCGGCGATCCGCTCGGGGGTGGAGCCGACACCGCGACGGCCGGTCGGGCCACCATCATCAATGACAGCGGCCTGATCGGCTTCTTCGGACGGACTAATGCAGGCACGGCCAACATCACCAACCAGAATGGCGGCGGCACGATATTCATCGAGCAATCTTCGGCGGGCTCGGCGACGATCGTGAACAAGGATTTTGGCGGGACCGTGTTCGGGACGTTCGCCGGCTCCGACACGGCGACCGCCGGCAATGCAACCATCATCAATGAAGCGGATGGTCTCACCGATTTCGGCGCGTTCACCACGGCCGGCAATGCCACGATCATCACCAAGGACGGCGGCAGGACCGAATTCTTCGACAACTCCACCGGCGGCAACGCACGCTTCATCACCACCGGGACCGGCGTCGTCGATTTCGGTGGAGGCACCGGTCCGGCCGGCGATGGTCGCATCACCGCAGGATCGATCGAAGGCAGCGGCTTCTACTACATCGGCGGCGGCAATACCCTCGTCGTCGGCGGTAACAACCTCTCGACCGAGGTCAGCGGCGTCATCGGTGATACCTGCGGTTGCGGTCCCGCCGGCCCCGGCTCGCTGGAAAAGGTCGGCAGCGGCACGCTGATCCTCTCGGGGACGAACTCCTACACCGGCACGACCACGGTGAACGGCGGCATCCTGCGGGTCGATGGTGACATCTCGCAGTCGAGCCTGACCACCGTGAATGCAGGTGGTGCGTTGTTCGGCGCCGGAATCGTCGGCAATACCCTCATCGCCAACGGCGGCATCTATGCGCCCGGCGACGGCGGCCCGGGCTCGAGCATGCAGGTTCAGGGCGATCTCACGCTTCAGTCCGGCTCGGTCTATGTGGTGCAGGTCGGTAGCGGATCCAGCACGAGCCACGCGCTCGTTACCGGCAATGTCGCGCTGGACGGCACCGTCGGCGTCGCGCTGTATCCGGGCGCCGCGGTGATGAAGCACTATTCGATCATGAACTTCTTCGGCACCTCCGTCGGGAATTTTTCGGGTGTTGCCGCACCGGGTGGCCTCATCGGCACGACGACCGTCGGGTCGAACGAGGTCATCCTCGATTTCACGCTGAACTACGGCGCGAAATACGCGCTCAACGTCAACCAGCAGAACGTCGCCACGACGCTTCAGAACTTCTTCAACACCAACGGCTTCCTGCAGGCCGAACTCGCGGGACTTGGTCCCGGGGGCCTGACGCAGGCCTCGGGTGAATCCGCAACGGGATCGCAGCAGACGACGTTCAATGCGATGAACCTGTTCATGAGCCTGTTGACCGACGTCTTCAGCTCAGGACGCAGCGGCACGCCTGGCGCGTCGCCATTTGCCGCGGACGCGAATGCGCGCGACAAGAGCGCGCGCGACGCCTTCGCCTCGATCTATCGCAAGGCACCGGCGGCAACGTTCGAGCAGCGCTGGGATGTGTGGACGGCCGGCTATGGCGGCTCGCAGACCACGGACGGCAATGCCGGCCTCGGCTCGAACACCACGAGCAGCAGTGTCTACGGCACTGCCGTGGGCCTCGATTACCGCTTCTCGCCGTCGACGATTGCGGGCTTTGCACTCGCAGGTGGCGGGACCGCCTTCAACGTCAACGGGCTCGGCTGGGGCCGCTCCGACCTGTTCCAGGCCGGCGCCTTCGTGCGTCATACGGCGGGACCTGCCTACATCACGGCGGCGCTCGCCTATGGTTGGCAGGACGTCACGACCAACCGCGTCGTGACGGCTGCCGGTTATGACCAGCTGCGTGCGCAGTTCGACGCCAATGCCGTGTCGGGCCGCATCGAGGGCGGCTATCGCTATGCCATGCGGTGGGCCGGCCTCACGCCGTATGCGGCGCTCCAGGCCACCTTGTTCAGCCTTCCCAGCTATGCAGAGGCAGCCGTGGTCGGCAGCAACGTCTTCGCGCTCAACTATGCCGCCAAGGACGTGACCAGCACCCGCACCGAACTCGGCCTGCGCGCAGACAGGTCGTTTGCCGCGGCCGGTGGCCTCATGACCCTGCGCGGCCGCCTCGCCTGGGCGCATGACTACAATCCGGACCGCACTGTGGGCGCGGTGTTCCAGACCCTGCCGGGATCGGCTTTCGTCGTGAACGGTGCCGCCCAGGCGCGCGATTCGGCTCTGACCACGGCATCAGCGCAGATGAACTGGATGAACGGCTGGTCTGCATCGGCGACGTTCGAGGGAGAGTTCTCGAACCTCACCCGCTCCTACGCCGGCAAGGGCGTCGTGCGCTACGCGTGGTGAGGCATGGTCGCCTCCCTTGAGAGGGAGGATAGGGGAGGCCTCACTGCTTCTTCTGCGGCGGCTTGCGCGGCGGGCGCGGGGCGGCAGTGGGGGCCGGCGTCCCACTCATCTTGTTGGCGGCCTCGCTGACGTCGAGCAGCGAGCGACGGATGTCCTCGAGGTAGCCGGCCGATTTCTTTCTCATGGTGTCGGCGAGCTCGTGCAGCCCCTGTATCTTCTCGAACAGCTCGTCGGCCTTGCCGTCGACGAAGCCGGGCACCACGCCCTCGATCTTCGTGACTGCCTTATCAAAGCCCGCGAAGGCGGTGTCGACCTTGGCCATGACGGAGTCGATTTCGCCACCCTTGCTCCGGAGGTCGGCGGTGTAGTCCTCGAACGTGCGCAGGCCCTCCTTGATCGCGGGGGCGTTGCTGACGATGGTGCGGTCGACACTGTGCAGGGTGTCGACGATGGATTCGGCGTCGCTGAGATCGGCGGTCAGCACGGGGACGCCGTCCGAGTCCAGCGGCACCGGCGGCGCAGAGGGCGCGCCCCCGATCAGCGAGATCGCGGCAACGCCGGTGAGGCCCTGGAACTCGATGCCGGCCACGGTGTCCTTGCGGATCGGCGCGGTGTTGTCGAGCATCACCAGCGCCACGATCCTGCGCGGATTGTCCAGCTTGATCGACAGAATCTGGCCCGCGGGCACGCCATCGAAATTGACTGGCCCGCCGCGGCGCAGGCCGCTGGCCGAGCCGCCCTCGAACACCACGCGCAACTGGCTGCGGCTCTGGATGGTGCGCCATTTCTGCACGCCGAGCAGGCCGCCGAACGCCACGGCGATCACCGCCAGCGTTGCCGTTCCGATCACCAGATTGCTCGCGCGTGCCATGCGGGGAAGGTTTTACGGCCAAAGCAGGCAAGTTGGAAGGAGCCCGGATGGTACGTAGAGCGGGTTAGCGAAGCGTAACCCGCCGTTTTCGCCTCAGCAGTCGTGCAAATTGGCGGATTACGCTGGCGCTAATCCGCCCTACGGCATCAATGCCCGGCAACCCGCCTAGCCGCGGCGTTGTTGAGGACGATGAGGGCATCGACCGCTACGCCCGTCCTGGTGTTGATCAGGAACGGGTTGATGTCGATCGAGGCGATCCGGTCGCCGGCATCCGCGATCAAATTGGACAGGCCGACCAGCGCTTTCACCGCGGAGGCCTCGTGCAGGGACGGCTTGCCGCGATAGCCGCGCAGCTTGATGCCGGCCTTGGTGCGGCCGATCAGGAGCCGCGCCTCGGCCTCGTCCAGCGGCGCGCCGGCGAGCGCGACGTCTTTCATCAGCTCGATGTCGATGCCGCCGGTGCCGAACAGCACGACCGGTCCCATCTCGGCATCGAGCGAGGCGCCGACGACGAGCTCGAGCTCGGCCTTGACCTGCTGCGCGATCAGGATGCCGTCCAGCTTGGGCTTGCCTTTCAACTTGCTCACCCGGGCGGTGATGGCGGCAAACGCCTTCTTCACGTCAGCTGCGCTGTTGAGGTTCAATACCACGCCGCCGATGTCGGATTTGTGCAGGATCTCGGCGCTGACGAGTTTTGCCACGACCGGAAAGCCGATCTGCTTGGCGATCTTCACCGCCTCGGCTGCCGTCTGCGCGATGGCTTCCTTCGAGATCGGAATGCCATAAGCCTTCAAGAGTTTCTTCGAGGCGACCTCGTCGAGCGCGGCGCCGCTCGCCGATTTCAGCGCCTTCTCCAGCACGGCGCGCGCGGCGGGTTTCGAGCTCGAGACGATGTCGGGCACCTCCTTGCGCAGCTTGGCGTAGTCGAGCAGCGACTTGATCGCGGTCACCGCCCGGTCCATGCCCTGCATGACCGCGAGATGCGGCAGCGATTTGCGCAAGGTCTTGGTGAAGTCGGTGAAGCCGATCGACATCGCGCTGATGTAGATCACGGGCTTGCCGCCCTGGCGCGCCATGTCATCGACGATGCGCAAGTTGCGCTCGCGCAGCTCGTGCGGCGTCTTCGGCAGCTCGGCATCGACGATGACGATGTCGATATCAGGATCGTCGATCATCAGCTTGATCGACTTCATGTAGACGGAGGGATCGACCACCGCGGCAAAGCCGGCGTCGAGCGGGTTGCCGACGATAGACCCCGGCCCGAGCATCTTCGCCAGTTCGGAGCCGACGTGCGGGCTGAGCGGCGCAAAGTTCAGGCCCTCGGCATAGAAGGCGTCCAGCAGCATGCCGCGCTTGCCGCCCGACAGCGTGACCGCCGCGAGCCGGTCGCCCTTGGGCACGGCGGAGTGAACGAAACACTCGGTGGTCTCGATCAGCTCGTCGAGGCCGCCGACCCGGATCACGCCTTCGCGCGTTGCAACGGCGTCGAACGTCTCGATCGAGCCCGCGAGCGCGCCGGTATGCGCCATCGCCGCGGCGCGGCCGCCCTCGGAGGCGCCGAGCTTGAGTGCGATCACGGGCTTGCTGGCAGCGCGCGCCGCCTTGCAGGCATCGCGAAAGGCCTTGGTGTTGCGCACGCCTTCGAGGTAGACGACGATCACCTTGATGCTTGGGTCCTCGGCGAAATAGCGCATCAGGTCCGGCGTCTCGAGCCCGGCCTCATTGCCTGATGTGACCATGTAGCCGACACCGACACCGCGGTCTTCCAGCGCCTGGCGGATCGCCATGACGATCGCGCCGGACTGCCCGGCGATCGCCACCGCGCCCTGTTCCATGGTGACGATGCGATCATCGATGTTGGTGAAGAGCTTTTCGCCGGCGCTTAGGTTGCCGAGGCAATTCGGGCCGGTGACGGCAAGTCCGGTCTCACGTATCGCCGCTTGCAATTCGGCCGCGAGCTTCTGGCTTTCCTCGTCCTGCAATTCGCTGAAGCCCGAGGTGACGATGGTGGCCGACCGTGCACCGGCGGCCGCGGCGTCGCGGATCACCTGGACCGCAAAGCGCGCCGGCACCAGCACCAGAACGTGATCCGGCTTTTCCGGGAGGCTCGCAAAGTCCTTGTAGCAGGGGACGCCCCAAATGGTTTCCCGCTTGGCGTTGACCGGATAGAGGCCGCCCTCGTAACCGTACTTGATCAGATTGTTCCAGATGCGTTCGGCATAATTGCCAGGCTTGTCGGTCGCGCCCACGAGCACGATGTTGTGCGGGTGCAGCATGGCATGGATGCCCTTGACGATCTCTCCGGCGTCGCGCGGTGGAGACCATGGGCGCGGAGAGACCGATGCGGCGGGCACTTGAGCTTCCATGCGCTTCCTCACTTCTTGTTCTTGTTGCAACGCGCGCCCCGCGGCGGCATCGGGGGCTGATCCTGGCCGCTCCATGCCGCGAGACGGAATGGGCAAGACTTGACGACAAAGATTTGGCGATGAGGCTAGCATCACGAGACTTTTGGCGAAAGTGCGAACGGTCCGGCAAGATGCTAGGAAACCGTGACCCTCATTCTCTCAAATGGTGATCATGCCGCTGCTGTCCATCGTGGTGCCGACCCTCGATCGTCCTGACACGCTTCGCCACGCGCTCGCGACCATGGCGTGCCAGCCTGCGCATGCAGATTGCGAGTTCATCGTTCAGAACAATGGCGGTAATCCCGAGATTGCGAAGATCGTTGCAGACCTCAAGGACGAGCGCTTCAGGCATTTTGCCAGCGAGACTGTTCTGACCATGACCGACAATTGGGAGGCGGCGCTCGGCCACACCTCGGGCGAGTACGTCGCCTTCATCGGCGACGACGACGGGCTGATGCCCTACGCATGTGCCACGGCATCGGAGATGCTCTCCGACCGAAACATCGATCTCCTGAGCTGGAGCGCCTACACCTATCACTGGCCGAGCTATTACCATCCGGCCTTCCGCAACCGGCTGCTCGCCGAGATCGACCTGACCTCGTCCGTGAAGCGAGTGTCGTCACGCGACGAGCTGGCGCGCATCTTCGGCTTCCAGGCGCACTATGCGCATCTGCCGATGATCTACAATTCGTTCGTCCGCCGCAGCATCATCGATCGGATGCGTGCGATCGGTGGGCGCTACTTCATCGGTCTATCGCCCGACGTGGCGTCCGGTATCGCCAACGCTGCACTGACCGACAGTTTCATCCGACTGTCGCGGCCTCTGAGCATGGCCGGGTTCTCGCAGCACAGCACCGGTCACGCGCTGTTCTTCGAGACCACTGATCTGCTCGAGACGCCGCGAGGGGCGCGCGATTTCGGACCCATTGACGAGGATCCCCAACTCCCCGATCTCAACGCCCTCCAGCTCTTCATCGCCAAGGACATGCTTGTCCTCAAGCGTCTGCTGCTGGCGGATCACGGCGATGTGCGGCTCGACTTCAAGGCGCTGGCACAGGCGCTCGCGACCGACATCAACCATCGGCCGCCCCTGTATGATCGGACCGTGCAGACCATCGGCGAACTCGCCCGCACGCATGGGTTCGACGTCGCCGACATCATCATTCCTGCCCGCCTTGCGGATCGGCCGCCACCCCGCGGGGGTGTTCGCGTGACCGGACCGAACCGTGTGGTTTACGAGCTGGATGGTTCTGCGCTTGGGCTCAATTCGATTGCGGACGCAGTTCGCGTGATCGCGCAGTTCGTTCCGGATCAGGGGCCGCTCGATCCTGCCGCTCTGAAGGCTCCCGTGTCCTCGCCGGTCCTCGGCGTGAAGGAGCTCGAATTCGCGCATGGCGGAGCGGGCGTCGCGGCGTTGATCGAGGGATGGAGCGAGCCGGAGCAATGGGGCACCTGGTCCATTGCCAGGAATTGCGTGCTCCGGTTCGAGGTCCATCCCATTCCGTCACGACCGGTCGAGCTTGTGCTGGCGTGCCGGGCCTTCGTTTCCGACAGGAATCCGCAATTGCGGGCGGCCTGCCGCGTCGGCAACGGAGCGCCGCAGCAACTGACATTCTCGAGAGAGGCGTTCGCGGGCTTGCGCAGGTTGATGCTCGATCCCGCCGCGATTGCGGCCGACGGGACGTTGACCATCAGCCTGTCGCTATCCGATCCACATTCGCCCGCGGATCTCGGACTGAGCTCCGACGCGCGACCTCTCGGCATCGGGCTCGAGCGGATCTGGCTCGATCACGACGTCCGCGCGACACGAGGTGGGTGATCGTCACCGCTCAGTATCCCAGCAGGCTCAGCTTGTGGGCGTAGTGAAAGACGACCTGCCTCGCGAGATAGGGGGCGATGGCGCGGCGAATCTGGATCTGTGTCGGATCGAAGCCGAGAGCGCGGCGCCGCAAGATGCCCATCTCCCGGACGCCGATCGCGTAGGTCGATGCCGTCTTCTGGGCATCATGGATTCGGAAGCAGGCGAGAAATCGCGGCAGGCGCACGAATTTGAATCCCGCGGCCTGTGCCCGCAGGATGAAGTCCCAATCCATCGCGTAGTGGAAGCTCTCGTCGATCGGGCCGACTCTGTCCCACACGCGCCTGCGCCAGAACATCGTCTCCTGCGGGATATAGTCGGCATATTGCAGCGCGCGCCCGTCATGGGGCGGCAGCACGGCACGGCCGACCTCGAGTCCCTCGCGATCGACGAAGACGCGATGGCCATAGACGATGTCGACGTGCGGATGCGATGTGAAGTAGTTGGCGACATAGGCCAGCGTCCCCGGCAGCAGCATGTCGTCGCTGTTGAGATAGGCCATGATCTCGCTGTCGACGCCGGCGAAGCCGAGATTGATGGCGTTCGATTGTCCGCTGTCAGGTTCGCTCCTCCAGCTGATGCTCTCGCCGCGGCTCTTCAGGAGATCAGCCGTGCCGTCGATCGAGGCGCCGTCCTGCACGTGGTAATACAGGTTCGGATAGTTCTGGCTCACGATGCTGTCGATCGTGGCGCCGAGATATTGCGCCTGGTTGTAGCTCGGCGTGACCATCGCGATCCGCGGTGCATTTTCGTGGATCGAGGGTGCCGGCGGGAAGGCCGTCAGGTTGAGCAGGCGCGGAGGATATTGCTCGAAAGTCCACATCGGCGGACGCCGCCAGAGGCTCCGGAGCGAGGATCGCCTTTGCCCGGCGGCGATGAGATCCTGATTCCTTTCGAGCAGCGCGACGCGATTTTCGAGCTGCTCCATTCGCTGTTCGAGGCGCTGCCTGAACTCGTCGTCCATCTATCGAGCTTTCGCAAATTACAACGTACAATAATCAATGGGACCTTCTTACAGGTCTCTGGTCGACGGCGCCAGTTCACGGTCGCGTCAAACGCGATGGACGGGCGTGTCCGGCGCGATTTGAGAGGGCTCGATCGTTCCCGGACGGGCCGATTGCGAACCGCTATTCACGCGCTTCGATCAAGGTGGCATGCATGACATAGCGCTCCGGCCCGGACGTAACGGCGTCGAACGGCCAGCAGGTCGTGAGCACGAGTTCCACACCCTGCGTCGAGGGATCGATGCCCGACGCGTCGAAACGGACAACGGCCGAAGAATCCGCGCGATAGCGAAAATGCCTGCCGTCACGGCGGGTGATCTCAACGATGTCTCCGACGGCAACATTCCGCAAGAAACGGAAATGTGTGTCACGATGCGCTGCGTATACGGCAACACCGCGCTCGCCCGCATCAGCCGTTCGGCTGATATGGCCCGGCCCGAAGGCAAGCGCCTGGCCGCTCGTACCTTCCAGCACGATCGCGCTGGCGCCTATCCGCTTCACCTCGATCCGCGCGACCGGCCAGGTATCGGCCCATGCCCATGGTTTGATCACCTCGCCCGTCGCAAGGCTCTTGTCGAACGCGCGCTCCAGCAGCACCTGCGCCAGCCACGCCTTGGCATGGATGTAGGCGCCGTCGCCGAACAGGATGAGGCCGATCAGTGCCAGAACCAGGGGAGATGAGAGGCGGGGCATGACATCTACTCTCGTCATTGCGAAGCAATCCAGATTGTCTGAACGGCGGCAGTCTGATTGCTTCGTGGCTTCGCTCCTCGCAATGACAGGAAAAAGACGCGCGCGGCCGTTGGTATGGGACGGGCAGCCGCGCGCGCTAACAGAGGAGTTCGGGGCGGCTCCTCTCTCAAGCGGCGTCGGTGAGCAAGAGCCGACGCCGGTTGAACACGAACAGGATCAGGGCGAGCACGATCAGGACCAGGCCTGCGATCATCTTCAGCTCGGCTGAAGTTGCTGTCTTGGGCAGACGGATCGCGTCGGGCGCTGCGGGGGTCGGACGCCGCGCGGCGGGTGAGGTGCTCGCATCGGCATGGCGTTCACGCAAGTGTGCCGGGACCTGCGGCCGTTCGCCGAACACCTTCTCGAAATCCCAGCCGGCGGGCAGGTTGATCGGCAATTCGCTGAGCTTGAGCGGCGCGCCTTCTGGCCGGCTCGGCGTCTTGTCGACGGCGACAAGGCTGGTCAGGCGCGTGACGATCTGATGGTCGAGCGCCAGCGCCAGGATCGCCTTGTCGGCCTCCTCGGGCGCGAGCTCCCGCATGGCGCGCGCCACTTCGGCATCGCCGATCTTGCGCTTGGCCCAGAGCTTTGACAGGCCATTGCCTTCGGCGGCATTTTGCAGCGGCAGCGTCACTGACCATGGACGGTCGTCGACGCGGCCCCTGATCTCGAGCGAGCCTGCGAGCTTGTCGAGCTTTGCTGCCAGCACCAGCGGCTCGTCGCGATAGACGTCCGGGATAATCGCCGGGGTCACGTCGGCGTTGGCCTCGGAGAATTTCGCGGTGAGGCCGGTGACGGCCGGATTTTCCAGCTTGGCGAACAAGCCGCGCATGCGCTCCTCCACCTGCTCGACGGAACCGATATGGGTGAAGGCACCACGGCCGAGCTCGGCGGCGCGGGTCATCAGATAGGTGTTCGGCGCCGAGCCGATGCCGACCATGAAGACGCGCGAGCGGCCGCGCATCGCCGTGATCGTTTCGAACAATTGCTGTTCGTTGCCGATTGCGCCGTCGGTCAGGAAAACGACCTGGCGAACCATGCCGGTGTCGCCGAGCTTGTCTGCCAGCGCGGCGCGCATTGCCGGCACCATCTCGGTGCCGCCGCGCGCCTGCAACGCGCTCACGAACGAGGTTGCTTCGCCGACATGGGCAGCGTCTGCCGTCACGGAGGTTGGAAACAGCATGTCCATGGTATCGTCGAAGCGAATGACGTTGAAACGGTCGGTCGGCTGGAGCCGGGACAGAGCGTAGGCGAGGCTCGCCTTGGCCTGGACGATCGAGGTGCCGCCCATCGAGCCCGAATTGTCGATCACGAACACGACCTCACGCGGCAATGGCTTTTGTGTCGTCTGTTCGGCGCTGGGCGGAGTGACGAAGGCGAGCAGGTAGTCGGCGTCGCCGACATGTTCGCGGAACAGGCCGACCGATGGCGCCTTCTCGGCGGCGGCCTTCCAGGTCAGCTCGAAGTCGCGGTCAGCCGGGACGGCGCCGTCGGCGAGCGTGATGACACGCGCCATGTTGTCCGGACTTTCGATCTTGACCTTATGGTGGTGGCTCTTGACCTCGCCGAGCGCGAAGCCGGCCTTCAGGCGCACCGTGATGCTGGTCGGATTGACCGGTGCATTCCTGGCGGGATCGAGCACAGGCGGCGAGAGGCGGTCGCGGTCCGGTACCGGGTCCGAGGTCGCCGTGCCCCAACCCGATCCGTCCTTGCGGAAGTCGACGCTCTGCACGATCGGCGCCGGATTGTAGCGCGGTCCGACCACCAGCGGCAGACGCAGTGAATATTCGTTGCCGGATTGATGCACCGGCTCCTGATATTCGATCTGCACCAGCACGGTTTCGCCGGGGCCGATATTGGCGACCGAATTGGTGAAGATGTTCGGCCGCTCCCGCTCGGTGAGCGCGGCCCTCTGACCGGTGCGGCGTGCCTCTTCGTAGATCACGCGGGCCTGCTGGCGCTCCTTGATGTCGCCGACGATGACGCGGTCGCCGACCACCATCTTCAGCGTATCGACGGCGCCGCCGGTCGCGAGCGGATAGACATAGGTTGCTTCGACCCAGTCCTTGGTCGGGTTGCGGAAGATTTGGGTGACGCGCGCGCGCAGCGTCGGGCCCGAGACCGTGATGTCGATGTCGGTGCCGAGGCGGATCGCTTCGGTGGTGGCGCCATCCTCCTTCAGGAGGAGGGAGCCGGACTTGGCGTCGCCGGGCTGGAGCAGGCTGGCCTGCTCGGTCGTTGCCGACCAACTGGTTCCGAAGCTGACGAGCAGGGCCACGAAGGCCATCAGCATCACCGCGATGCCCTGCGCGAGAAGAAACAATCCGAGCTTGATCAGCCCCTTCAACATGGGGTGCTCGTCGTTGTCGGCTGTGTCGTAGGTGTCCATTGGCCTGCTCCCGGAAGGACGTTTGCTGGCTCTGAGCATTCGCTGGGAGGGGCCGATTTCGCGAGCAGAATGATCGGTCATGTTCCGCCGCGGCCGGCCCGGGCAAGCCGCCGTGGGGCGCCCATGTGCGGTTTTGTGCTGATTTGTCCGCCCTGCTAGAATGGCCGTGCTGGAGCAGGGTTAGCGATGCAGATGCAGGATAAACTCACCGACAAGCAGCTTTCGGACGAGCAGAGCCGCGAGATCGCCGAGACCATTCGCGAGGAGCTCGCCAGACGCCGGATCTCCCGGCAGACGCTGGCCGAGCAGGCCAAGCTCAGCCTGTCGACGCTGGAGAAGGTGCTCGGCGGCCGGCGGCCGTTTACGCTGGCGACGACGGTCCGGCTGGAGCAGGCGCTGGGCGTCTCTTTGCGCAAGGGCCCCGTCGTGGCGGCGCCTCAGGCCGCCAACGATGTCGCTCCCGACAGTCTCGGCTCCTATGCGCATCGCGCCGTGACCTGGCTCGAGGACGTCTACATCACGCTGCGGCCGTCGTTCGGCGACAAGGACGCGATCTTCGCTTACCGCACCGAGATCGTCTGGGAGCCGAAGGTGTCTTCGCTGGTCTTTCGGGAGGGCGATCGCACCGATACCGCCTACGAGCATACCGGCGAGGTCGCCGTCCCGCATCAGTCAGGCTTCATCTACCTCGTCATCATCAAGCACGGCCAGCACCGTGTGATCACGGTGTCGCGGCCGACGGTCGCCGGCGAGATGTACGGCATCATCTCGACGCTCCGCGCGGGGCCTGGTTCACAGCTCACGCCGATCGCAGCACCGATCGCCTACGTACCGCTCCGGAACGTCCCGAAGCCGTCGCTGGGGAGGGTCGGGCCCGGCGACGCCAACCATGCGTTGTACGGAAAGCATCTACGCCGCACGGTGGAAGAATCCTTCGCACTGTTTCTGTCGGTATAGTCCGCAAGAAAGAATCCGGAATGGCGTTGCCTGCGTCTATAAGGGGGTATGCAGAACGCGCGCGCCCCATGCATCGGCGAATCTCCGCTGTTCTCCATCATCATCCCGCTCGAATATCACCGCGGGCAATGGGAGCTGTCCTGGCTCGGTTGGACGTCGCAGACCGCAGATAGATCGCTTTACGAAATCATCCTGGTGGTGCCGCCGGACTTCGCCGCGCGCGAGGAGCTGAAGGTGCTGGCTTGCGACCAGGCGCGCCTGGAATTCACCGCTTCGGATCACGACATCGGGCTCTGCGCATTTGGCGCCGCCAAGGCCCGCGGCAGTTATCTGTTCTTCACGGAGTCGCATTGCTGGCCCGAGCCCGAAGTAATCGAGCTGTGCATCCGCGCGATCGACGCGCATCCCGACTGGGCCGCCTTCTCCTGCCGCTCGGTGCCGATTTGCCATAACAGGCTCTCGGAAGCCGAGGCCACAATGTACCAGGCCGACATCGAATTCGGCATGAAGCAGCATCCCTGGCGCAAGGTGCTCGATCAGTGCTTCGTGACGCGGCGTGACGTCTATTGGGAATGCGGAGGCCTGCGCGAGGAGCTCGGCCATTTTGCCGAATGGGTGCTGGCCGCGGCCTATCACGCGAGAGGTCACGCCATCGGTTATCTGGAGGAGGCGCGCTTCCATCATTATTACATCGGCGAAATCGGCGAGCTCAAGACCTTCACGCTCGATTTCGTCGAGGGCGAGATCCGATATCTCAGCGAGGCGCGCCGCGAGCCCGGCAGCGAGCTGCTCGAAGTTCCAGTCGAATGGGTTGAATGGGCCGGATTCGACGTATCGCTCGCCCGCGCTGCGTCGAATGCGCTCCTGCATTACTGCTTTGCAGGCCGCGGCTGGAGGCCGCCAGGGGAAAAACTGCGCGCCTTCTGGCATTGGGGTGCACTGGCTCTGTGCGGCGATCTTCCGGCGCACTTCGCCGCGCGCCTGGCCGTCCTGCAATCGCATTTCGGTCTGCGCGCGCTGACGATGATCGGATCGAGCGAAGCGATCGGGCGATGGATGAGACGCTACATCGCCTCGCTGATCCATCTGCAGCGGCTCGAATGCATTCGTCGCATTCGCGGCCATGCCGGGCCGGCGGTGAAATTCCTGGGAGATCGCGTTCTCGGGCAAGTCGGATTCCATGCCCTCGAATCGTCAGCGGGGCACACCTTCCGCTGGAGCGAGCCCCAGGCCGCCGTTCGCATCCAGGGGGGCGCGGGCCGCAACACCGTTCGGATCCGAAGTCCCGCCTTGCGCGCGCCGCTGCGCGAGATCGGTGTGCATTTCTATCTCGACGGCGTGCGCGTTGATGCCTCCGCGATCGCAATCGGCCCCGATAGCTATACGATGGACCTCGATCTGCCGCCCTCGGGCATCGCCATCCTGGCATGGTCCTGCCCCGAGTTGAGGGGGATTGGCGATTCCCGCCGCCTTGGTCTTTCCGTGGCATCCATCGAGCTGAGCCAGGATGCCGGAGCTTCAATTTCAGCCTAGAGCCTGATCCGGAAAAGTGCCTGGCGGTTTTTCGAGAAGACCACGCTCAAACAACGACCTGAAGCGCGATGACGATTCATCCTGATCGCATCGCGCTTTGGTCAGACGAGGTTGGCCGGCGTCGAGCTAGCCTCCGGTTTCGGCGCTGATGATATCGCCAAACAGTTCCCACTGACCCTTCTTGAAGCGCCACATCTTGAGCTGCTCGATCGGCGCGAAGTCCGTGGCGGAGGTGTTGATCTTGATCCCCGGGATCAGCGTGTCGGGGACGAAGTCCTTGAGACTGGCGGCCTGCTTCATCACGTTATCTCGGGTCAGGTTGTCGCCCGACTGCTTCAGCACCTGCACCATCGTCTGGGCCGCGGCGTAGGCGTAAACCAGATTGGCGTCCGAAATGTTCGCGCCGGGCATGTACTTGTCGATGAAGGTCATGAACTTCTTCATGCCCTCGTCGTCCTTCCACTGCGGATCGGAGGCGTCCTTCAGATAGCCGGCCGACAGCACGCCTTCAGATGCCTCGAGGCCGGCTGGCTTCATTACCGCGCCGATCGACACCGAGACGTCGGTCATCAAATGCATCGGCTTCCATTCCAGCTCCGCGATCTTCTTGATGGCCTGCGCCGCGAATTTGGGGGTGGCGATGTTCACGAAAACATCGGCGCCGGTGCCCTTGAGCTTGACGATATGGGCGTCGATCGACGGTTCCGACGTCTCGTAGCTCTCTTCGGCCACGATCAGCTTCGATGCCTTGTCACCGAACACGTCCTTGATGCCGGCGACGTAGTCCTTGCCGAAATCGTCGTTGGCATAGAAGATCGCGACCTTCGCGTCCGGCTTCTCCTTCAGAATGTACTTGGCGAAGATCTGGGCCTCGACCCGATAGCTGGGCTGGAAGCCCATGGTCCAGGGAAAATTCTTCGGGTCGTTCCACTTGCTGGCGCCGGTGGCGAGGAACAGCTGCGGCACCTTCTTGGCATTGTGATATTTCTGCACAGCGGTCTGGGTCGGGGTGCCCAGCGCGTTGAAGATCAGGAACACCTCGTCGCTCTCGATCAGCTTGCGGACCTGCTCCACGGTCTTGGGCGGCGAATAGCCGTCATCATAAGAGATCCAGTTGATCTTGCGGCCGTTGATGCCGCCCTGATCGTTGACCATCTTGAAGTAGGCCTCCTCGGTCTTGCCGATGATGCCGTAGGCGGAAGCGGGACCGGAATAGGCCTCGACATTGCCGATCTTGATCTCGGTGTCGCTGGCGCCGGTGTCGTATTTCTTCTGCGCGAAAGCACCCTGGGTGGAGAGCAATGTCAGGGCAGTTGCCGCGGCGAGCAGGACGAGTTTCTTGTTCTTCATGGAAATTCCTTGGGGTTTCTTGTTGGGTAGGGCAGGCACTTCAAAAAGAAAAAGCGCCCGCGAGGGGCGCTTGGGTCAGGCGTTGGCGACTTTCCTGTCGACTTCGGAGGCCACCGAGAACTCCTTGCGCAAGGTCGGCTTGTGGATCTTGCCCGTGGCGTTGCGGGGCAGCGCGTCGACGAAGCGGATCTGGCGTGGACATTTGAAGCGCGCCAGATTGGCCGCGCAATGCGCGAAGACATCGGCGTCGGTCAGCTTTTGGCCCGACTTGACCGCGACGATGGCCAGGCCCACTTCGCCCCATTGCGGATCGGAAATGCCGATCACGGCGGCCTCGGCGACGGCCGCGAGCTGGTGCAGGACGTTCTCGACCTCGGCCGGATAGACGTTCTCGCCGCCGGAGATGTACATGTCCTTCCAGCGGTCGACGATGTAGTAGAAGCCCTCTTCGTCGACGCGCGTCGCGTCACCGGTGTGCAGCCAGCCGTCGGTGAAGGAGGTCTTGTTCGCCTCCGGCCTGTTCCAGTAGCCCGGGGTGATGTTCGGCCCCTTGACCCAGAGCTCACCGAGCTCGCCGACATCTGCATCGCTGCCGTCGGGGCGCACGATGCGCACTTCGGTGTGCAGCACGGGCTTGCCGGCGGAGCCGGCCTTGCGCGCCGCATCCTCGCGGTCGAGCACCAGCACGGCCGGCGAGGTCTCGGTCATGCCGTAACCCTGCTGGAGCGCGACGCCGCGCGCTTCCCAGACTTTCAAGAGCGGTACCGGCATCGGCGCGCCGCCGACGCCTCCGACGATCAGCCGGCCGAGATCGGTCGTTGGGAAAGCGGGGTGTTGCGCCATGAACTGGTAGATCGCGGGCACGCCGAAGAACACGTTGATGCCCTGTGCGGGATCGTTGATCAGGCCGAGCGCGGTACCGGGATCGAACGCGCGCATGATCATCACGGTGCCGCCGGCATGCAGCACGGGATTGGTGTAGCAATTCAGCCCGCCGGTGTGGAACAGCGGCAGCACGGTGAGCAGAACCGAGGACGGTCCGATACAGGCGGGACCGCCGAGATTGACGCAATTCCAGAAGGTCATGCCATGGGTGATGGTCGCGCCCTTCGGATGTCCTGTCGTGCCCGACGTGTACATGATGGTCGAGACGTCATCGAGCGTGACCTGCTCGATCGCCTCGAGCGGCTTTGCGCCGGCGATGCCGGCCTCATAGGACCCGCCGGGTCCGAGCAGCAGGCTGGTCGCGATGCCGCACAGCTTTGCGACGGCAAGCCCGGTCTCGGCGAGATCGGTGTCGTGGATCATCACCTTCGGCGCGCAATCGCCGGTGATGAACTGAAGCTCGGGAACGGTGAGGCGGGTGTTCAGCGGCACGAAGATCGCGCCGAGGCGGCCGCAGGCGAACTGGACCTCCAGCGTATCGGTCGTGTTCAGCGCCAGCACCGCGACACGGTCGCCGCGTGCGACGTTCAGCGTGTGGCGCAGGAAAGAGGCGAGGCGCGAGACTCGGGCGTCAAGCTGCGCATAGGTCAAGCGGCGCTCGCTCGCGAGGTCGATCACCGCAACCTTGTCAGGCGTGCGGCGGCCATGATGAACGATCCAGTCGTAGTAACGAACGGCCAAGAATTCCTCCCTCGGCGGTCTTGTGCCGCCTGCATCCTTATTGCCGTGCACCATGCCCGGCATGGCCTTGGGGCCAGCCGGAGTTGGTGCATCGACGTCTTTTTTTATTTGGAGTTGGCGCGCGAGGGGGCAAAATCGTCTTGCGTTGAGTTGCTAGGCCGGGGCCTGCGCCAGAGTGGTTCGCCGGTCAGCCACTCTGCGCAAGTGAGCCGCCGATGTTCCGGCCATGGTGAACGAGACGAATCCGTCCGCGAGGCGAGACTGCGATGAAGAGCCCGTTCTATACCGCCGAGCACGATGCCTTCCGCGAAATGATGCGCCGCTTCGTCGAGAAGGAGATCTCCCCGTTCGCCCATGAGTGGGACGAGGCCGGCGAATTCCCCCGCGAGCTCTATCGCAAGGCGGCCGGGATCGGTCTGTTGGGGCTGGGATTCCCTGAGGAATATGGCGGGATCGCCGCCGACCAGTTCATGAAGATCGTGGCGAGCCAGGAGTTGGCGCGGGCGGGCGCCGGAGGCGTCAGCGCCAGCCTGATGAGCCACACCATCGGCTCGCCGCCGATCGCGCGGGCAGCGCGGCCGGAGGTGAGGGCACGCGTGCTGCCGCAGGTGCTGTCAGGCGACAAGATCTCCGCGCTCGCGATCACCGAGCCGGGCGGCGGCTCCGATGTCGCGAACCTCGCCACAAGGGCGCGACGCGACGGCGATCACTACGTCGTGACCGGCGAGAAGACCTTCATCACCTCAGGGATGCGCGCCGACTATCTGACCGTTGCCGTGCGCACGGGCGGCGAAGGCGCCGGCGGCGTCAGCCTGCTCCTGATCGAGGGCGCCACGCCCGGTCTGTCCAGGACGAAACTGAAGAAGATGGGCTGGTGGGCCTCCGACACCGCGACGCTGCATTTCGACCAATGCCGCGTGCCGGCGGAAAACCTGATCGGCGAGGAAGGCCAGGGCTTCAAGATCATCATGCAGAATTTCAACAGCGAGCGCATGGGCATGGCGGCCGGCTGCACCGCCTTCGCCCGGGTCTGCCTCGACGAGGCCGTCGCCTACGCCAGGGAGCGCAAGACTTTTGGCAAGCCGCTCGCGCAGCATCAGGTGATCCGTCACAAGATCGTGGACATGGCGCAGAAGGTCGCCGCAAGTCAGGCGATGCTGGAAATGCTGGCGTGGCGGCTCGAGCAGGGCGAGAGCCCGGTCGCGGAAATCTGCATGATGAAGAACCAGGCGACGCAGACAATGGCGTTCTGCGCCTCGGAAGCCGTACAGATTTTCGGCGGCGCCGGTTTCATGCGCGGCATCAAGGCCGAACGCATCTACCGCGAGGTCAAGGTCAACGCCATCGGCGGCGGCACCGAGGAGATCATGAAGGATCTGGCCAGCCGGCAGATGGGGTTGTGACGGACGCCGTCATTCCGGGGCGACGCGAAGCGTCGAGCTATGGTGCGCAATTGCGCACCTGAGAATCCATCGGGCTCCAGACTCCGTAGAGAAATGGATTCCGGGTTCATCGCTGCGCGATGCCCCGGAATGACGAGAGGACAAAATGCTATTCACCGCCGACCACGACGACATCCGCCGCTCCCTGCAAAAGTTCATCGCCAATGAGATCAACCCTCATGTCGATGACTGGGAGAAGGCCGACATCTTCCCGGCGCACGAGCTGTTCAAGAAGATGGGCAGCCTCGGCTTCCTCGGCCTGAACAAGCCCGTGGAGTTCGGCGGCTCCGGCCTCGACTACTCCTATGCGCTGATGATGGCGGAGGAGCTGGGCGCCATCACCTGCGGCGGCGTGCCTATGGCGATCGGGGTGCAGACCGACATGGCGACGCCGGCGCTGGCGCGGTTCGGCTCGGACGAGGTGCGCCGCGAGTTTCTCGCGCCCTCGGTCTCGGGAGACTTCGTCGCCTGCATCGGGGTCTCCGAGCCGGGCGCAGGCTCCGACGTCGCCTCGATCAAGACCCAGGCACGCTCCGACGGCGATGACTACGTGATCACCGGCGGCAAGATGTGGATCACCAACGGCACCCAGGCCGACTGGATCTGCCTGCTCGCCAACACCGGCGATGGGCCCGTTCATCGCAACAAGTCGCTGATCTGCGTGCCCATGAAGGCCAAGGGTGTCACTGTCGCGCGAAAACTCGACAAGATGGGCATGCGCTCATCCGACACCGCACAGATCTTCTTCGACAATGTCCGTGTGCCCAAGCGCAACCGGATCGGCGAGGAGGGCAAGGGCTTTACCTACCAGATGATCCAATTCCAGGAGGAGCGGCTCTGGGGCGCGGCGGCTTGTCTTAAGGCGCATGAATACATTATCGATCAGACCATCGAATATACCCGCAACCGCAAGGCCTTCGGCCAGAGCATCCTCGACAACCAGGTCGTGCACTTCAAGCTGGCGGAGATGCAGACCGAGGTCGAGCTGCTGCGCGCGCTGATCTATCGCGCCGCCGAGCAGCTGGTCGCAGGCGGGGACGTGACCAAGCTTGCGACCATGGCCAAGCTGAAGGCCGGCCGGCTCGGCCGCGAGCTCACCGACGCCTGCTTGCAATATTGGGGCGGAATGGGCTTTACCAACGAGACGCCGGTCAGCCGCGCCTATCGCGACAGCCGCCTGACCTCGATCGGCGGCGGTGCCGACGAGGTCATGCTGATGGTCTTGTGCAAGATGATGGGCACGCTGCCCGGCAGCAAAGGAAGCTCTTGATGATCACGCTCTATCACTGCGACGCCGCGCGCTCGTTCCGTCCGCTCTGGATGCTGGAAGAGATGGGCCTGCCGTATGAGCTGAAGATGCTGCCGTTCCCACCGCGGGTCTTCGCCAAGGAATATCTGGCGCTCAATCCGCTCGGCACGATTCCCTTCATGGTCGACGGCGAGACGAAGATGACCGAATCCTCCGGCATCTGCCACTATCTCGGCATCAAGCACGGCCCGACGCCCCTGATGGTCGGCCCGGAAGATCCCGCCTATGGCGCGTTCCTGAACTGGATGTATTTCAGCGACGCCACGTTAACCTTCCCGCAGACGCTGGTGCTCCGATACACCCAGCTCGAGCCGGAGGAGCGGCGCAATCCGCAGGTCGCCGGCGACTATGCAAAATGGTTCCTGGGCCGGTTGCGCGCCGTCGAGGCAGCGGCGGCCAATGCCGAAACATTGTGCGCCGGCCGCTTCACCGCCGCTGACATTGTCATCGGTTATGCGCTTCGGCTGGCCGACAATATCGGGCTCGCCAAGGATTTTGGGCCAAATGTCGCAGCCTATTGGGCGCGCCTGCAGCAGCGGGACGGTTTCAAGCGTGCGGTTGCTGCGGAACAGAAGGCTGGCGCCGAGCAGAATGTTGCACCGCGCGTGAGGGCGTAAGGACGCGTCATTCCGGGCGATGCGGAGCATCGACTATGGTGCGCCGTTGCGCACCTGAGAATCTCGAGGTTCCCCGGTGCGCAATTGCGCACCTGAGGTTCGGTCCTATCGACCGCCCCGGAACGACTCGCTGTGTCTTTTGACAGCGCTATCCCGTCGTGACAGCGCCCAAATTTCCGCTAAGGTGACCTCCGTCCGCAGCGGCCAGAGAGCCGCGCGAGGAGGATCCCAATGGAAGATAAAGGTCGCGAATCCGACCATCTGATGCTGATCACGCCGGAGCGGGTATTCTATGCCGGCCTGCTCGGCCGCCCTCGCAAGCGGACCCCCGGCTGCTGCCATATCTACGTCGCGGTGAAAGGCAGCCTGCATCTGACGATCGACGACGTCCACACGTCGGACGAGTTGATCGTGACCCTGCCGAACCAGCGCCACACCATCGCCAGCGACTATCGCACCGTGATCAGCGTGACGCTGGAGCCGGAAAGCATGCCGGATGGCGTGATCGAGGCTTTGGCCGAGCGGCTGCGAGGGCCGGACAAGGCTCTCTATGCCCGCAAGATCCTCGCCGCTTACGCGTTGCTGCGCCAGCGCCGCTATGGCGACATCACCACCGCCGAATTCGACGAGATGTGCTTTGGCGAGGCGCTCGCCCGCCGCGTGCTCGATCCGCGCGTGACCCGGGCGGTCGCCCGCATCGAGCGTTTCTCGGGCGAGCCGGTGACGGCCGATACCTGCGCGGCGGAGGCGGGGCTCTCGGCCTCGCGCTTCCTGCATCTGTTCAAGGAGGAGACCGGCATCTCCTTCCGCTCCTTCCGCGCCTGGAAGCGCGCGCGGCATTTGCTGCACTTCGCCAACCAGGACCTCAACCTCGCCCATCTCGCGCAGGACATCGGCTATCCCGACTCGACGCATTTCAGCCATTCAATCCGCCGCTTCTACGGATTGAAGCCGCGCGCGATCTTCGTCGGCTCGCGCGACCTTGCGATCTATCGCAGCACGGAGACGGTGCGGCTCGCGGAGGCGAGTTAGGCTCGCTCTCGTAGGGTGGGCAAAGGCGCTCTTGCGCCGTGCCCACCACCTCTCGGCAGCTGGCAAAGATGGTGGGCACGCTTCGCTTTGCCCACCCTACGAATTCGTCGTGTTTTCCAGCTTCTCCGCGCAAGAAGCCGCATGCCGCCCATCCCATGATCGCCAACGTTGAATTCTCAACGTGCGAGACATCCAAGGCATGAGCGACAAGGCCGTCATCACCTGCGCGCTGAACGGCGTGCTCACCGACCCGAAGCAGCACAATGTCCCCGTGACGCCCGAGCAGATGGCGCGCGAAGCCAGGGCTGCGTTCGATGCCGGTGCGTCCGTCATGCACATCCACCTGCGCCAGCAGGCGCCGGGCAAGGGACATCTGCCGTCCTGGGAGGTGAGCGTCAGCAGGGAGATCCAGCAGGCGATCCGCGAAGCCTGTCCCGGCGTGATCATCAATCACACCTCGGGCGTGTCAGGACCGAACTACTCCGGCGCGCTCGACTGCATCCGCGAGACCAAACCGGAGATCGCCGCCTGCAATGCCGGCTCGCTGAATTATCTGAAGGTCAAGGCCGACAACACCTGGGCCTGGCCACCGATGATGTTCGACAACGCGGTCGAGAAGGTGAAGGACTATCTCGACGTCATGAATGCGGTCGGCACCATCCCCGAGTTCGAATGCTTCGACGTCGGCATCGTCCGCTGCGTCGGCATGTACACCCAGGTCGGCATGTACAAGGGACCGCTCGAATATAATTTTGTGATGGGCGTCGCTTCGGGAATGCCTTCGGACCCGGAGCTGCTGCCGATCCTGATCAAGCTGAAGCGTCCCGAGGCGCATTTTCAGGTCACCGCGATCGGCCGCGAGGAAATCTGGCCGCTGCACCAGCGCTGCGCCGAGCTCGGCGGCCATCTGCGCACCGGTCTCGAGGACACCTTCTATCTCGCCGACGGCAAGAAGGTGACGTCGAACGGCCAGCTGATCGAAGCCGTCGCTGCCTGCGCCCGCCGTGCCGGCCGCGAGATCGCGAGCCCCGCCGAGGCGCGGAAGATCTTTGGGACGAACAGGTAAGCCACACTCCGTCATTCCGGGATGGCCGAAGGCCATGCCCGGAATCCATAGCCACGATCGGGAGTATGGATTCCGGGCTCGCGCTCCGCGCGCCCCGGAATGACGGGCAGGAGCACTAATGTCTACCATCGAAAACACCATTTCCCCCGGCAGCGCCGCCTACCACGCCAACCGCGACGGCATGCTCGGCCTCATCGACCGCATGCGCGCGCTGGAAGAGCGCACCCGCGCGGCGTCGGCCGCAGCCAAGGATCGCTTTCACAAGCGCGGGCAGTTGTTGCCGCGCGAGCGCGTCGCGCTGGTGCTCGATCCCGGTACGCCTTTCATCGAGCTGTCGACGCTCGCCGGCTACATGTTCGATGTACCGGACGCGACCAAGAGCGTGCCCGGCGGCGGCGTCATCGGCGGCATCGGCTTCGTCTCGGGCATCCGCTGCATGGTGAGCGCCAGCGATTCCGGCATCGATGCCGGCGCGCTGCAGCCTTACGGCCTCGACAAGACGCTGCGGGTGCAGGAGCTCGCGCTGGAGAACAAGCTGCCCTATGTGCAACTGGTCGAAAGCGCCGGCGCCAACCTCTTGCGCTACCGCGTCGAGGATTTTGTCCGCGGCGGCAACATCTTTCGCAATCTCGCGCGGCTCTCCGCGGCAGGACTGCCCGTCGTCACCGTCACGCACGGCTCATCCACCGCTGGCGGCGCCTATCAGACCGGCCTGTCCGACTACATCGTCATGGTGCGCGGCCGTACCCGCGCCTTCCTCGCCGGGCCGCCGCTGCTGAAGGCCGCGACCGGTGAGATCGCGACCGAGGAAGAGCTCGGCGGTGCCGAGATGCACACGCAGCTCTCCGGTCTCGGCGACTATCTCGCCGAAGACGATCGCGACGCGTTGCGTATCGCGCGCAAGATCATGGCGGCGCTGCAATGGGAACGCCCGGGCAGGACAGCATCGGAATTCAAGCCGCCGCGCTACGACCAGGACGAGCTGCTCGGCATCATGCCGATGGACCATAAGCGCTCCGTCGACATGAAGCAGGTGATCGCACGCATCGTCGACGATTCCGATTTCACCGAGATGGCGCCGAATTACGGTCCGGCCACCGTCTGCGGCCACGCCCGCATCGAAGGACAGGCGATCGGCATCATCACCAACAACGGGCCGCTCGATCCCGCCGGCGCCAACAAGGCGACGCATTTCATCCAGGCGTGCTGCCAGACCCGCACGCCGATCCTCTATCTCAACAATACCACCGGCTACATGGTCGGCAAAGCCTACGAAGAAGCCGGCATGATCAAGCACGGCTCGAAGATGATCCAGGCAGTGACCTCGGCGACGGTGCCGCAGATCACCATCTATTGCGGCGCCTCGTTCGGCGCCGGCAATTACGGCATGTGCGGCCGCGGCTTCCATCCGCGTTTCTGCTTCTCCTGGCCCAACGCCAAGACCGCCGTGATGGGCGGCGAGCAGGCGGCCGAGACAATGGCTATCGTGACGGAAGCGGCTGCCGCGAGGCGCGGAAAGCCGGTCGAAAAGGAAAAACTCGACGCGATGAAGGCGCAAATCATCGGTGTGTTCGACGGCCAGATGGACGTGTTCTCCACCAGCGCCCGCGTGCTCGACGACGGCGTGATTGACCCGCGCGACACCCGCGCGGTCCTCTCCGAAGTGCTCGCGATCTGCCGCGAGGGTGACGCACGGACGCCCCAGCGCATGCAGTTTTCGGTGGCCCGCCCATGAGGAACGGATCAGTGCAGCACCGGCCGTTCTTCAGGGTCCTGGTCGCCAATCGTGGCGAGATCGCACTGCGCGTGATGCGCAGCGCGCGACAGCTGGGCCTCGGCGTCGTCGCGGTCTATTCGGATGCGGATCGCGACGCACTCCACGTGCAACAGGCCGACCAGGCCGTGCGCATCGGCGAAGCCCTGCCGGCGCAATCCTATCTCAACATCCCCGCGATCATCGCCGCGGCGAGAGCGAGCGGCGCAGATGCCGTTCATCCCGGCTATGGCTTCCTCGCCGAGAACGAGGATTTTGCGCAAGCCTGCAAGGATGCGGGTCTCGTCTTCATCGGTCCCTCGCCGCAGGCGATCGAGGCGATGGGCAACAAGGCCGGCGCCAAGGAGATCATGAAGAAGGCCGGCGTTCCCTGCGTGCCCGGCTATCAGGGCGCCGAGCAGGGTGACGAGGTCATGCTCGCGGAGGCCAAAAAGATCGGCTTCCCCGTGATGATCAAGGCGGTCGCCGGCGGCGGCGGTCGTGGCATGCGGCTCGTCATCGACGCGGCCTCGTTCCCTGATGCCCTGCGCAGCGCGCGATCGGAGGCGAAAGCGGCGTTCGGCGATCCCACCGTCATCCTCGAGCGCGCGATCCAGAACCCGCGCCACATCGAAATCCAGGTGTTCGGCGACAGCCACGGCAACGCCATCCATCTCGGCGAGCGCGACTGTTCGGTGCAGCGGCGGCACCAGAAGCTGATCGAGGAGGCACCGTCGCCCGCCGTGACGCCGGAGTTGCGCGCGAAAATGGGCGAGGTCGCGGTATCGGCGGTGAAGGCGCTGCGTTACGAGGGCGCCGGCACGCTGGAATTCCTGCTCGATGCGAGCGGCGCGTTCTACTTCATGGAGATGAACACGCGTCTCCAGGTCGAGCATCCCGTGACGGAGGCGATCACCGGGCTCGATCTGGTCGAGCTGCAGCTGCGCGTCGCGCGTGGCGAGCAATTGCCGGTGAAGCAGCAGGACATCAAGTTCTCCGGCCATGCCATCGAGGTGCGGCTCTGCTCGGAGGATGCCGGGCACGACTTCATGCCGCAGTCGGGCCGCATGGCGCGCTGGCAGGTGCCTGATGGCATCCGCGTCGAGCACGCGCTGCAATCGGGTTCGGAGATCCCGCCGTTCTACGATTCCATGATCGCCAAGGTGATCAGCCATGGCGCCACGCGCGAGGAGGCGAGGGGGCGGCTGGTCGTCGGCCTTGAGCAGCTCACGGCTTTCGGCGTGACGACTAATCAGGCGTTCCTGATGTCCTGCCTGCGTCATCCCGGCTTTGCCAAGGGTGAGGCGACGACAGCCTTCATCGGCGCGCATCGCGACGAGCTGCTGGCACCGCGCGCGAACGCGGCATTCGACATGGCGCTGGCGAGCCTGCTGCTCTACGTCACCAACCCGCGCACACCGTCATGGCAGGGCGGGCGGAGCCTCGCCGCCACCTTTCCGTTGCCAGCGAAAATCGAGATCGCCGGTCAGACATACGAACTCGAAGTCACGCGCGAGCGCGATGGTAGTTACACTGTCGCCGCCGACGGCCGGCAAGACAAGTTCGAGATCGACCAACTCGATTCCGACGCCGTCCGCTTCCGCCACGATGGCGTGATGGACAGCGCAAAGTTCTTGCGCGACGGCGACCGGCTCTACCTCCAGCACCGCGGCATCCCGCTCGCGGTCACCGATCTCACCCTCGCCGCGCCGAAGGCCGCCGCAGCCAACGGCGGTGACGGCAAGGTGCGCGCCGCCATGAACGGACGCGTCGTCGCCGTGCTGGTCAAGCCGGGTGACCGTGTCAAAGCCGGCCAACCGGTGCTGACGCTGGAAGCGATGAAGATGGAGCACGTCCACAAGGCCGGCGTCGACGGCGTGGTGGCGGCGATCGACGTCGCCGAAGGCGAGCAGGTGACGACGGGCAGGATCGTCGCCGAGATCGGGGCAGGTTAGCGCAACGAACGGGGCAAAGGCGCAAAGTGCCGTGCCCGCCATCGATGTTCAAAAGTGGTGGAGCGGCATCGTCGGCAGGCTCCGCTTTGCCGCCCTACGGCACCTCGCGTGCGGTAAAAATTCCCTATTATTTCAGTTGCTTAATTGCGTATTGGCGCAAGGGGGAAATTCAATTTGAACGTCTTTCATTTTCGGGCTACATATATTGAACATTGTTCAATTTTGGAGCCGGCATGTTGCGCCCAAATGATCCCGCCCCAGCGACCAATCCCACGCTCCCGTCGGTATCCCGACGCTTCTCGTTCGCCGCCCCACAACTCCGCGAGAGATACCTGATTGGGGCCCTCAGCGTTCTGACGCTGTCGGCACTCCTCGCTCCCGCGCTGCCCGCCGCCGCTTGGCACGTCCCGCACTTCGTCGACAGTCGCACCTGGCTCGGTGTGCCCAACGCCGGCGATGTGCTGAGCAATCTCGCCTTTCTCGCGATGGGCGTCTGGGGTTCGGAGCGGCTGCGCGCCCGCCATGATGCGCCTGTGGGTGCAAGTTGGCTTTTCGTCGGCCTGATCCTCACCTGCCTGGGATCTGGCTTCTATCACCTGGACCCCGACATGCCGCAACGCCTCGTGGCCGATCGTCTCGGTATGGCGGTGGCGTTCGCGGGCTTTCTGGGCATCGCAGCCAGTGAACGCATCAGCGTGCGTGCCGGCGAGGCGGTGCTGGTCCTGATGATGATGGCCGGCCTGTTAGCTGCCTGGGTGGCGCGCGAGAATCTCACGCCATGGGTGGTCGTGCAGTTCGGCGGCATGGCACTTGCCGTGGGACTGGCGTTGACGCGGCCGCGGCCTGGCGCGCTCGGCGTGCCGCTCGGTGGCGTGATCTTCTTTTATGTGCTGGCGAAGCTTTTCGAACTCGGTGACGCGCTCATTTTCGAAGCCACAGGGCACGTCGTCTCGGGCCACACGCTCAAGCATCTGGCCGCTGCCTTGGCGGCCTGGCCGGTGATCAGCACGCTCCGCAATCGTAGCGAGCCCGCGGCCGTGCGAAGCGCGGTCCGCTGACGTAACCCACCCTACGGGACTATGTTGCTCCGCCCCGTCCCCTCATTGAGCAGACACGCCACCTGATGCCCGTTGCCCGCATCCAGCAGTGCGGGCCGCTCAACCCCGCATCGCTCCATCGCATATCGGCAGCGGGTGTGAAACGCGCATCCGGGCGGCGGATTGACCGGGCTCGGCACATCCCCGTCGACCAGCGGCGCGAGCTTCTTCGCCAGCGGGTTGGCAACCGGCACCGAGGCGAGCAGCGCTTGCGTGTAGGGATGCCTGGGATTGCGAAACAGCTCGTCCTTGCCTGCTATCTCGACGATGCGGCCGAGATACATCACGGCGACGCGATGGCTGATATGAGCGACCACGGCGAGATCGTGCGCGATGAAGAGATAGGAGAAGCCGTGCTGACGCTGAAGGTCGATCAGCAGATTGATCACCTGCGCCTGGATCGAGACGTCGAGCGCGGACACCGGCTCGTCGCAGACGATCAGGCGCGGCTCGAGTGCGAGCGCGCGCGCGATGCAGATGCGCTGGCGCTGGCCGCCGGAGAATTGATGCGGAAAGTTGCGCATCTGGTCGGCTCGCAAGCCGACCTGCTCGAATAGCGTTGCGACCCGCGCATCCAGCGCCTTGCCGCTGGCGAGCCCGTGCACCGCAAGCGGCTCGCCGACGATGTCGCCGGCGGTCATGCGCGGATTGAGCGAGGCGAACGGGTCCTGGAAGACGATCTGCATCGAGCGCCGGTGCGGGCGCAGTGCCGCCTTGGACAGATGGGTGATATCCTCGCCTTCGAGGTGAATCTGGCCCGAGGTCGGCTCGACCAGCCGTAACACGCTGCGCGCCACCGTCGACTTGCCGCAACCGGATTCGCCGACGAGCCCGAGCGTTTCGCCGGCATGAACCGAGAACGAGACGCCGTCGACCGAGTGCACGGTGCCGACTTGCCTGCGCAATACGCCGGCCCGCACCGGGTAGTGCTTCTTGAGGTTGGTGACTTCGAGCAGAACTTCGCTCATGCCACCTCCGCAACTTCAGCCGCACGCCAGCAGGCTGCAAGATGTCCGCCGCCCCAATCCGCAAGCGGCGGATATTCGGCCTCGCAGCGCTTGATTGCGAGCTTGCAGCGCGGTGCGAAGGCGCAGCCCTTCGGCAGCCGCACCAGCGACGGCACGGTGCCGGGAATTTCATTCAGCCGCGCCTGTGCCGGGACGCCGGCCGCCGGAACGGCCGGGATCGAAGCCATCAGCCCGCGCGTATAGGGATGCTTTGGCGCGGCGAACAGTGCCTCGACACTGGCCTCCTCGACCTTGCGGCCCGCATACATCACGATCACGCGCTGCGCCGTCTGCGCGACCACCCCGAGATCATGCGTGATCAGCACGAGCCCGGTGCCGAGCTCCTTCTGCAGGTCGAGGATAAGCGCCAGGATCTGCGCCTGGATGGTGACGTCGAGCGCGGTGGTCGGCTCGTCCGCGATCAGCAGCGCGGGGCGGCACGCCAGCGCCATCGCGATCATCGCGCGCTGGCGCATGCCGCCGGAGAGTTGATGCGGATATTCCTTCGCGCGTCGCGCCGGCTCGGGAATGCGCACCAGGCGCAGCATCTCCACGGCGATATTCCGGGCTTCCTTGGCCGGGATGTTCCGGTGCAGCCGCACCGCCTCGACGATCTGGTCGCCGATCCGCATCACCGGATTGAGCGAGGTCATCGGCTCCTGGAAGATCATGGAGATGCGGTTGCCCCTGACGGCACGCATCTCCGCCTCATCCAGCGCCAGCAGGTCGGTGCCTTCGAGCGAAATCGAGCCGCCGACGATGCGGCCGGGCGGATCGGGCACCAGCCGCATCAGCGACAGCGCGGTGACGCTCTTGCCGCAGCCGGATTCGCCGACGATCGCCAGCGTCTCGCCGCGCTTCACGGTAAAGGAGAGGTCGTCGACGGCTTTGAACAAACCGGAATTGGTGAAGAACACCGTTTTCAGGTTCTTCACTTCGAGCACAAGGTGGGATTTGTCCGTCATCAGCCGCGCTGCCTCGGATCCAGGATGTCGCGCAGGGCGTCGCCGAACAGGTTGGCGCCGAACACGGCGAGGCTGATCGCAATGCCCGGGAAGATCACCAGCCACGGCGCGGTGCGGACATATTCGGCGGCGGACTCGGAGAGCATGCGGCCCCAAGACGGATAAGGCTCGGGAATGCCGAGGCCGAGGAAGGAGAGGGAAGCTTCCGTCAGGATGGTCGAGCCCAGCTGCGCGGTCGCGAGCACGATCAGCGGCGCCAGCGTGTTCGGCAGTACGTGGCGGAGCGCGATGCGCACTTCGCTCATGCCGATCGACTTGGCGGCTTCGATAAAGGGGAGTTCGCGCAGCGCCAGCGTGTTGGCACGGATGACGCGCGCGACCGTCGGGATCAGCGGAATGGCAATCGCAATGATCACGTTCGGCAGCGACGGGCCGAGTGCCGCCGTCATCACCAGCGCCAGCACCAGCAGCGGCAGCGCCTGGAGGACGTCGGAGACGCGCTGGAACACGAGATCGACCCAGCCGGAGAGATAGCCGGAGGTCAGGCCGACGATGACGCCGATCGTGCCGCCGAGCGCGGTCGAGCCGATCCCGACCGCAAGCGAGATCCGCGCGCCGTGGATGATGCGGCTGAACACGTCGCGGCCGAAGGAGTCCGTTCCCATCCAGTGCGCCAGGCTCGGGCCGGCCAGAGCGCGGGCCGAATCGATCGACAGGGGATCATAGCGCGCGATGAAATCGGCGAAGATGGCCGTGAACACGAACACGGTCATGATGACGAGGCCAGCGGCGCCCAGCACATGCCGCTGTGCCAGATACAGCACGCGGCGCCAGCCACCGGTCGCGTAGGCGCCGGCGCGTCTCAGTTCAACGTCATAGTCGATCGCGGCCATGTGAACTCTATCTTCCCCCTCTCCCCGCCTGCGGGGAGAGGGTAGGGGTGAGGGGGGCTCTCCGCGGGGGAGGTGGGAGTTGGACTCGCGGAGACTCCCCCTCACCCGGATTGCTGCGCAATCCGACCTCTCCCCGCAGGCGGGGAGAGGTGAAGGAGAGCGCACATACTGTGTGAGAGAAGGTCATGCGGCTAATCCGTGTACCTGATGCGCGGATCGAACACGGCGTAGAGCATGTCGACGATGAAATTCGCACTCACCACCACGACGGCGATCAGCATCACGAGGTTCTGCACGATCGGATAGTCGCGCCAGCGGATCGCCTCGACCAGGAAGCGGGCGACGCCGGGGATGTTGAACACCGTCTCGGTGACGATCAGGCCGCCGATCAGGAACGCCGCCTCGATGCCGATCACGGTGATGACGGGCAGGATCGCGTTCTTCAGCGCGTGCTGATAGTTCACGGCGGCATCGGAGGCGCCCTTGGCGCGCGCGGTGCGGATGTAGTCCTGCCGCAGCACCTCCAGCATCGAGGACCGCGTGATGCGCATGGTCAGCGCCGCGCTGCGGAAGCCGACGGCGGCGGCGGGCACGGCATAGGTTGCGAACGCCTCGAGCCAGGTCTGCGGATTCGGATTGAAGATCGGCATCTGGCCGAACATCGCCACCGACGCCGTGAGGATGAGCAGGCCGAGCCAAAACGAGGGCAGCGACAAGCCGCTCAAGCTGACGACGCGCAAGGCGTAATCCAGCCGCGTGCCTTGCTTCACCGCGCTGATGACGCCGAGCGGAATGCCAATCGAGACCGAGAACAACAGCGCAAGGCCGGCGAGCCGCGCCGTGATCGGGATCCGCGGCAGGATCTCCTGGAGCGCCGGCTTCTCGGAGACGTAGGAGTAACCAAAGTCGCCGCGCAGAAAACCGCTGATCCAGTGCCAATACTGCACGATCAGCGGCTGGTCGATGCCGAGCTCCTTCTCCAGGTTGGCCTTGTCGGCGGGATCGACATAGCCGGCCGCGGCGAACAGGATGTCGACGATGTTGCCGGGCACGATGCGCAGCAGGAGGAAGATGACGATCGAGATCCCGAACAGGGTCACGAGCATCAGGAACAGGCGTCGCACCAGATAGGCAAACATCCTTCGCCCTCCGCGAGCCGCTACTCTCCAGCCTGCCGCGCTACTTGTCGAGCCACGCGTCCTCGTAGCGAAAGCCGTTATAGGAGCTGTTCGACATGATCGTGATGCCCTTGACGTAGGGCTGCCAGCAGGTGCCGGCCCGTGCATGGAAGATGATCGGACGGGCGACATCCTCCTGCAGCTTCTTGTCGATATCCCAGACCAGCGGCTTGCGCTTGCTGGTGTCGGTCTCCTGCGATTGCACGTCGAACAGCTTCTCGATCTCCTTGTTGCAGTAATTGGTGTAGTTCCGCTCCGAGCCGCAGGAATAGTTTTCGTAGAAGGACTGGTCGGGATCGTCGACGGAATTGCCGGTCAGATTGAGGCCGAGCATGTAGTCCTTGCGCGCGACTTTCGGGAACCAGTTCGCGGTTTCGACGACGTCGAGCTCGCCGTCGATATAGATGCTCTTGAGCTGGTCGATCAGGATCACGGCGGGGTCGCGATATTCCGCGAGATTGCGCGTCGAGACCTTCACCGCGAGGTGCTTGTCGGGGCCGTAGCCCGCCTTCTGCATCAGTTTCTTCGCTTCCTCGCGGTTCGCGTTCACGTCCCGGCCATAGCCCGGAATGGTCTCGAGCTTGTCCTTGGGCATGCCCCAGACGCCTTGAGGCAGTGGCAGCATGGTGCCGCCGATGTCGGCCTGGCCTTCGAACAGGATATCGACGAACGCCTTGCGGTCGAGTGCCATCGCCATCGCGCGGCGAATATCGATGTTGTCGAACGGCGCGGAGGTCGAATTGACGATGATGTTGGTCGAAACGTTGGTCGGCTCGACGACGCAAGTCGCGTTCGGCGCCTGCGACTTGATGTCCTTCAGGAGCGGGATCGTGATGTGCGTCGGGAAGGTCATGTCGAACTTTCCGGCGACGAAAGCGAGGATCGCGGTCGATCGGTTCGTGATGATCGTGTACTCGATGCCGTCGAGATAGGGCAGGCCCTTCTTCCAATAGTCCGGATTTCGCGTCAGCTTGATCGATTCATTGGCCTTGAACTCGACGAACTTGAACGGTCCGGTACCGACCGGATGGGTGCGCATGTCCGCGGGCGAGACGTGGCAGGGATAGATCGGCGTATAGCCTGACGCCAGCATCGCCAGCAGCGACGGCTGTGGCCGCTTCAGGTCGAAGGAGACCTCGAAATCGCCACTCGTCGTGATCTCGTTGACTTCATTGTACCAGGCCTTGCGCGGATTTTGCCGAAGCTTCTGCTGCGATTTGCCCATCAGGAGATCGAAGGTGCATTTGACGTCGGCCGATGTGAACGGCTTGCCGTCATGCCATTTGACACCCTGGCGCAGCTTGAATGTCAGCTTCTTGTTGTCGTTGCCCCAGGACCAGCTTTCGGCCAGCTCGGGCCGGAGGGTATCAGGGCTGTTCTGCGCGATGTGCTGGTCGTAAATGACGAGATTATTGAAGACGCCCATGAACGGCACGTTGACCGAATAGGTCGCGCCCTCGAGGATCGATGCGTTGGCCGGGCTGTCGCGGTGATACATTCGCAGGACGCCGCCCTGCTTGGGCTCGCCGGCGAGCGTGGTGGTTGAGGCCGTCAGCACAGATAGCGCCGCCATTGCGGCGAGCGCCCACACGCTCCGCATGCTCATCCTCCCTGGACATCAGTCTTTTTGGCCCTTGCGGCCTGTTTGTCGCGACGATAGCACGCGAGTTGAGGGAGGCAACCGGTAAGGCCGCATGCCGCCTCGACAATTCGGATGACGGAAGGCCGCAGGTTATCATGCTCACGATGTGAGAGTGCAGGTGCGAAGAGATGGTTCCTGCGGTGATGTTGCGCGATGCAGAATCAACGAACTCACTGTCGTCCCGGACAAGCGAAGCGCAGCTCCGGGACCCATAGCCACAGGGAGACGTTTGGCGAAGACTCGGGGTGACCTGCTCGCCCTACGACTATTCCCTGTGGTTATGGATCCCGGGTTCGCGACTTCGTCGCGCCCCGGGACGACACCATTTGTTTGGACGCGTCTCGCGCATATCGCCCGCGAGTGGAGCGACGCCCTCACACGATCCTCGACGCCTTGTTTCCCCAATACCGGTCCCGCAGCAGGCGCTTGTACAACTTCCCCGTCGGCAGCCGCGGCAATTCCTTCTCGAAATCGACCGAGCGCGGCACCTTCTGTCGCGACAGCGATTTTGCGCAGAATGCGATCAGCTCTTCGGCGAGCGCCTCGCCCGGCACGACATCAGGCATCGGCTGCACCACCGCCTTCACCTCTTCGCCGAGATCGGGATTGGGCACGCCGAACACCGCGGCGTCGGCGACCTTCGGATGGGTGATCAGCAAATTCTCGCATTCCTGCGGGTAGATGTTCACGCCACCGGAGATGATCATGAAGGTGGCGCGATCGGTGAGGTAGAGGAAGCGGTCGGCGTCGACATAGCCGACATCGCCGACCGTGCTCATGCTGCCGTCGGCCGAGCGCGCCTCCCTGGTCTTCTCCGGATCGTTGAAATATTCGAACGGCGAGGCGGTCTTGAACCAGACCTGGCCGGGCGTGCCGGTCGGACATTCCCGCATGTTCTCGTCGAGGATGTGGAGATCGCCGAGCAGCACCTTGCCGACGGTGCCGCGGTGGCTAAGCCATTCCTCGCTGTTGCAGGCGGTAAAGCCGAGGCCCTCCGTCGCGCCGTAATATTCGTGAATGATCGGCCCCCACCATTTGATGATGTCGTCCTTGACCAGCGCCGGGCAGGGCGCGGCGGCGTGGATCGCGATCTCCAGCGAGGACAGGTCGTAGCGGCCGCGCACCTCCGCCGGCAACTTCAGCATGCGCGAGAACATGGTCGGCACCAGCTGGGTGTGGGTGATGCCCCACCGCTGGACGAGCTCGAGGTAACGCTCGGGATCGAAACTCTCCATGATGATCACGGTGCCGCCCATGCGGATCGTGAGGTTCACGGCCGCCTGCGGCGCCGAGTGATAGAGCGGGGCGGGCGAGAGGTAGACCATGCCCTCGCGGTAGTGCCAGAGCTTGGTGAGGAAATCGAACAGCGGCAGATTATGCTTCGGCGGCTCCTCCGGCAGCGGCCGCAGAATGCCTTTCGGCCGTCCCGTCGTGCCGGACGAATAGAGCATGGCGGTGCCGAGCCACTCATCCGCGATCGATGTTGCCGACATATCCGCGGTGACGTCCGCAAGTCCGACGATGCGCTCGCTCTCGCCGGGGCCGTCGGCGACGATGCAGAGCTTGATGTCGGGGCAGGCCTTGATCGCCTCGCGGGCGATGTCGAGCTTCGCCACCGAGGTGATCAGGATCTTGGACTGGCTGTTGACCAGCAGATAGGCGAGCTCGCCCGGCGTCAGGAACGAGTTGATGCAGGTGTAGTACAGCCCGGAGCGTTCGCCGGCGCCGCAGGCCTCCAGATAGCGCGAATTGTTCTCCATGAAGATCGAGTAGTGGTCGAGCCGCTTCAAGCCGTGCTTGCGGAATAGGTGGGCCAGCCGGTTGCTGCGCGCATCGAGCTCGCGATAGGTGACGGCCTCGCCTGTGGCCGCCATGATGAAGGCGGGCTGCAGCGGGCGTAGGCGGGCATGCTGACCTGGGTACATCTATCCTCCGGCTTTGATTTATGCGGCGAGAAGCAGGATTTCGCGCACCTGCGCCGGGCCTTCGATCTTGCGCGGGTTACGCGGGATCCAGTTGGTGCGCATCGCCTGCTCGGCGATGGCGTCGAAATGCTGCGGCGACACCTGCACCTCGGTGAGGCTGCGCGGCATGCCCAGCGAGCGGATGAAGGCATCGAGCACGTCGGCAGCGTCGTGGCCGGGAAAGCCCATGGCGGCCGCGACGATCATCTGCCGCTCGGCATTGGCGTTCGCATTCCAGCGCATCACCGCCGGCAGCATGATGCAGGACGTGTAGCCGTGCGGCACGTCGAAGGCCGCGCCCAGCACGTAGCCGATGCCGTGGCTCGCGCCCATGGGAACGCCGGCCGCGAGCGCGCCCATCGACAGCCAGGTGCCGATCTGCGCGTCCATCCGCGCGTCGAGATCGGCGGGGTCGGCTTTCACCCGCGGCAGCGCGTCGGCGAGCATGGCGAGGCCCTTCACCGCTTGCGCGTCGGCATAGGGATGCGTCTCGCGCGAGCAGATCGCCTCGACGCAATGGTCGATGGCGCGGATGCCGGTCGACAGGAACAGCCATTCCGGGGTGTGCACGGTGATCGCGGGATCGAGGATGGTCGCGCGCGGCACGGCGAGCGGATGCCGCAGCATCTGCTTCACATGCGCAGCTCGGTCGGTGACGCCCGCGATCGCGCTGAATTCGCCGCCAGCGATCGTGGTGGGCACGCTAACCTGGCGCACGGTTGGCGCCGTCATCTCCGGTGCGACGCCCTTGTGCACGCGGATTCGCTCGATGCCGTCGATATCGTCGATGCCGTTGGCGAGGCAAAGCTGCACCGCCTTGGCGCCGTCGGTGATCGAGCCGCCGCCCACCGTGACGATCAGATCGGCGCCGGCCCCGCGCGCCGCGTTTGTTGCCGCGATCACCGCCTCGCGCGGCGTGTGCGCCGGCATGGCATCGAACAGGCCGGCGCAGCGGGGGCCCAAAGCCTGCTTGATCTTCTCGATTTCGTCGGTCTGCCGGTTCAGCGTGCCCGAAACCATCAGGAAGGCGCGGCGCGTTCCCAGCCGGTCCATCTGCGCGACGATGGCCTCAGTTGCAGGATGGCCGAACACGACCTCCTCGATCGCGCCGAAAACGACACGTCCCTGGTGCACGCCTGCCCTCCCGGACAATTCGTCTTGTTTTTGTGAGGGCAATCTAGCCGAGCGGATGGCGTTCGTCATGTGCGAAGGCGCTGGCGCTCTTTCCCTTTCCCCGTGCGGGAAAGGGAAGGACGTTTCCATTCAAGAGCCCGGCGAACAAAGTCCAATCGCAAACCTGCCGGCTATTCAGCGCGTGCCGGGCGGGTTGCCACCCCCTGTCAACCCGCCATCCGGTCAGGGCGCGCTTGGAGCCCTGCACGCGCTTTGGTCTTGAAGTGTTCATCAACTCCACCCATCTTGGGACGCCCGCGGGTAAATGCCTACCCTGCCTTTTCCGCGGCTTTTGGCATGAGGACGATGCGAGGACCTGGGATGGCTGGACCGGATGGAAGCGAGCGACTTGTCAAAAAGCACGAATTCGTCCAGCCGCGGCATTACGCACTCGCGGGCCTCCTCGTCGCTTCGTTCGCGCTCACCGGTTGCGGGCAGCCCACCTCGCAAGCGTCTGCGCCGCCGCCGGCGCCCGTGACGGTCGCCCAGCCGGTCAAGCGCACCGTTACCGATTGGGACGAGTTCACCGGCCGCTTCGAAGCGGTTGAGGAGGTGCAGGTGCGCCCGCGCGTCGGCGGCTTCGTCAACTCGGTCGAATTCCAGGACGGCGCCATCGTGCATCAGGGCGATCTGCTTTACGTGATCGACCCGCGTCCGTTCGAGGCGGTGGCCACGCAGGCGGAAGGGCAGCTGTCGGATGCACGGGCCAAGGTGGAACTTGCCAAGCGCGAACTCGACCGCGGCCTCAGCCTGGTGCAGACCAGCGCGGTCTCCGAGCAGGTCGTCGATCAGCGCCGTCAGGCCCTGCAAGCTGCGCATGCCGCGGAGGTGCAGGCTGAAGGCGCGCTCAAAGCGGCCAGACTGAACATCGAATTCACGCATGTGACGGCACCGTTGACCGGCCGCGTCAGCCGCCATCTCGTCAGCCCCGGCAATCTCGTGCAGGGCAGCGACAATGGCTCTTCGACCCTCCTGACCTCCATCGTCACGCTCGACCCGATCTACGTCTATTTCGACATGGATGAGGCGACCTTCATCAAATACAGCAAGCTGTGGTTCGAAGGGCGGCGTCCGAGCTCGCGCGACACGGCCAATCCGGTGCAGGTGACGCTCGCCGGCGAAACCAAGCCGTCCCATGAAGGCACCATCAACTTCCTCGATAACCGGCTCGACGTTTCGACCGGCACGCTGCGCAGCCGCGCCGTGGTCAAGAATACCGATCTGTCGATCCTGCCCGGCCAATTCGGTCGCGTCCGGCTGATCGGCAGCGCGCCCTATGAGGCCCTGCTGATTCCGGACGTCGCTGTTGCGACCGACCAGTCCCGCAAGATCGTGTTCGTGGTGAAGCCCGACGACACCGTCGAGGCGCGTCCCGTGGTGCTCGGACCGCTGGACGACGGCCTGCGCGTGATCCGCGAAGGATTGAAGGCCGAGGATCGCGTCATCGTCAACGGCATCCAGCGTGCCCGTGTCGGTGCCAAGGTTGCCCCGCAGACCGCGCAAGCCCCGGCCGGTGGCAAGTCATGAATCTCGGTCGTCTCTCCATCAACCAGCCCATCCTGGCGATGGTGCTGTCGATCGTGCTCCTGATCGTCGGTGCGCTCGCCTACACCACGCTGCCGGTGTCCGAATATCCGCAAGTGGTGCCGCCGACCGTCGTCGTCACCACGCAATATCCCGGTGCCTCCGCGCAGACCGTGTCCGACACGGTCGCGGCTCCCATCGAGCAGGAGATCAACGGCGTCGAGGACATGCTGTATCTCTACAGCCAGGCAACCTCGAACGGCCAGCTCACCATCACCGTCACCTTCAAGCTCGGCACCGATCTCGACAAGGCCCAGGTGCTGGTGCAGAACCGCGTCGCGATCGCGCAGCCGCGACTGCCCGAGGAGGTCCAGCGCAACGGCGTCACCACGCGCAAGAACTCGCCCGATATCCTGATGGTCGTGTTCATGCTGTCGCCCGACGACACCTTCGACCAGCTCTACATCTCCAATTACGCGCTGCTCCAGGTCCGCGACCAGCTGCTGCGCCTCGACGGCGTCGGCGACATCCAGATCTTCGGCGCCCGCGACTATTCGATGCGGCTGTGGCTCGATCCTGACCGGATTGCCAATCTCGGCCTGACCTCGGCGGAGGTGCTGGCCGCGATCCGCGCGCAGAACGTGCAGATCGCCGGCGGCCAGATCGCCGAGCCGCCGATCGCCGACCGCGCCTTCCAGCCGAACCTCACCTTCACGGGGCGCCTGAAGGACCAGAAGCAGTTCGAGGACATCCTGATCAAGGCCGGCTCCGACGGCCGCGTCGTTCGGCTGCGCGACGTCGCCCGCATCGAGCTCGGTGCGCTCGCCTACAGCACCAACAGCTTCCTGCTGCGCAAATCCGCGGTCGCCATGCTGGTGACGCAGCGGCCGGGGTCCAACGCGCTCGCCACCGCAAAGAACATCACCGACACGATGACGAGACTCAAGGAGAGCTTCCCGAAAGGCCTCGACTACAATATCGGCTACAACCCGACCGAATTCATCGCTCAGTCCGTCCACGAGCTGATCAAGACCATCTATGAGGCCATGCTGCTCGTCGTCATCGTCGTGCTGGTGTTCCTGCAGGGCTGGCGTCCCGCGATCATTCCGATCATCGCGATCCCGGTGTCGCTGGTCGGTACCTTCGCGGTGATGGCGGCGCTGGGCTTCTCGATCAACAACCTCACACTGTTCGGCCTCGTCCTCGCGGTCGGCATCGTGGTCGATGATGCCATCGTGGTGGTCGAGAACGTCGAGCGGCATCTCGAGCATGGCATGAGCCGGCGCGATGCCGCGCTCAAGACGATGGAGGAGGTCGGCGGCGCGCTGGTCTCGATCGCGCTGGTGCTCTGCGCGGTGTTCGTCCCGACCGCCTTTCTGGGCGGTATTTCCGGGCAGTTCTTCCAGCAATTCGCCGTCACCATTGCGGTTGCGACCGCGATCTCCTGCTTCTGCTCGCTGACGCTGTCGCCGGCGCTGGCCTCGCAGATCCTGGTGCCGCACGAGGAGAAGCAGCCGCCGGCAAGCTGGAATGTCATCGCGCGCGGCTGGAATGCCTTCACCGGCGTATTCAATCGCGTGTTCGACCGTCTGGCGCACGGCTATGCCGGCCTCGCCAATTTCGTGATCCGGCACTCGGTGGTGATGATCCTGATCTATGTCGTGCTGATCGGAAGCGCCGGCTGGTTGATCGCGACCACGCCGCAAGGCTTCATCCCGGCGCAGGACCGCGGCTACGTCATCGTATCCGTGCAATTGCCGGGCGCGGCTTCGCTGGCGCGCACCACCGAGGTCGTGCGCGAGATCGAGCGGATCTCGCTGGACACGCCGGGCATCGTTCGTGTCGCCGCCTTTGCCGGCTTCTCCGGTGCCACCCGCACACAGGCGGGCAATGCCGCCGCGCTGTTCCCGGTGTTCGACGAACCAGAGGCGCGGATCAAGAAAGGATTGACGGCCAACGCCATCACGGTCGAGCTGCGCAAGCGCCTGTCCGCGATCCAGGGCGCCTTCATCATCGTGATCCCGCCGCCGGCCGTGCCTGGCATCGGCACCGGCGGCGGCTTCACCATCCGCATCCAGGACCGTCAGGGCCGCGGGCCTGAGTTGCTCGCCGCGGCCACCGACGAGCTTGTCGCCGCGGCGCGCAAATCGCCCTCGCTGCTCGGCCCCACGGTGTTCTCGCCGTTCTCGGCCAACACGCCGCAGCTCTTCGTCGACATCGATCGCACCAAGGCGCAGAAGCTCGGCGTTCCCATCTCCAATATCAACGACACGATCCAGAGCTATTTCGGATCGACCTATGTCAACGACTTCAACCTGTTCGGCCGCACCTATCACGTCACCGCGCAGGCCGACTTCCCGTTCCGGAAAGAGCCCAGCGACCTCGCACGCCTGCGCACACGCAACGCCTCCGGCGACATGGTGATGCTCGGCAGCGTGGTCGAGTTCAGGGATGTCTCGGGTCCCGATCGCGTCGCGCGCTACAATCTCTATGCCGCGTCCGAGCTCCAGGGCGAGCCGGCGCCGGGCACCAGCTCGACCACGGCGCTCAACACCATCAAGAAGCTCGCGGACGACACCTTGCCGAGCGGCTTCACCTTCGAATGGACCGATCTGTCCTACCAGCAGATCACCGGCGGCAATGCCGGCCTCTACGTGTTCCCGATCTGCGTGCTGTTCGTCTACCTCGTGCTCGCTGCGCAATATGGCAGCTGGACCTTGCCGTTCGCGGTGATCCTGATCGTGCCGATGTGCCTGCTCGCCGCCACCATCGGCGTGCGCATCATGGGCCAGGACGTCAACATCCTCACCCAGATCGGCTTCGTCGTGCTGGTGGGACTGGCGGCCAAGAACGCGATCCTGATCGTCGAGTTCGCGCGCGACATCGAGAACGAGGGCAAGCCGCGGCTGGAAGCCGTCATCGACGCCTGCCGCTTGCGCCTGCGGCCGATCCTGATGACCTCCTTCGCCTTCATCCTCGGCGTCTTGCCATTGGTGATATCGAGCGGCTCCGGCTCGGAGATGCGGCAGGCCGTCGGCGTCGCCGTGTTCTTCGGCATGATCGGCGTCACCCTGTTCGGCCTGTTGTTCACGCCGATCTTCTACGTGGTGGTGCGGAACCTGGCGGAAGGGCGGAATGAGGGGAAGAAGCCGGAGGTGGTGGCTTCCTAGTTGTCGGTGGTGGCCACTTGCGTCCCCTCACTCACGGTGTCGTCCCCGCGAAAGCGGGGACCCATAGCCACAGGGAGCAGCTTGGCGAAGGCTCGGAGTTACCAGGTTCGCCCCAAACCTCTTCCTGTGGCTATGGATCCCGGATCTTCGCTTCGCTCGTCCGGGACGACAGCTCATTTTGTCGCGCCACCCTCGATGCCAATTGGCACACGCCCATACTAACGACCAACTTGAAATGGATGGGCAGGCGCGGGGTTCTTCCCTAGTATCCGCGCGATTTCAAAACAGAAAACTGCTGGGAGATAACAGATGAAATCAGCACTTTTGGCCGCCGTCGCAACCTCTGCTCTGGTGCTGGCGGCGCCGGCCTCCGCGCAAGGCGTCAAGATCGGCATCCTCAACGACCAGTCCGGCGTCTATGCCGATTACGGCGGCAAATGGTCGGTCGAGGCGGCCAGGATGGCGATCGAGGATTTTGGCGGCGAGGTGCTGGGTCAGAAGGTCGAGCTCGTCACCGCCGACCACCAGAACAAGGCCGACCTCGCGACCTCGATCGCGCGGCGCTGGTACGACGTCGAGAACGTCGACATGATCACGGAGCTGACGACCTCCTCGGTCGCGCTCGCGATCCACGAACTGTCCAAGGAAAAGAAGAAGATCGACATCGTCGTCGGCGCCGCCACCTCACGGCTGACAGGCGATGCCTGCCAGCCCTACGGCTTCCACTGGGCCTACGACACCCGCGCGCTCGGCGTCGGCACCGGTGGTGCGCTGACCAAGGCCGGCGGCGACACCTGGTTCTTCCTCACCGCGGACTACGCCTTCGGCTACGCGCTGGAGAAGGACACCAGCGAGATCGTCACCGCCAATGGCGGCAAGGTGGTCGGCTCGGTGCGCGTGCCGCTCAACTCCTCGGACTTCTCCTCGTTCCTGCTGCAGGCGCAGAGCTCGAAGGCGAAGATCGTCGGCCTTGCCAATGCCGGCCTCGACACCACCAATTCGATCAAGCAGGCGTCCGAGTTCGGCATCGTCGCCAGCGGCCAGAAGCTCGCCGGCCTGCTGATGACGCTCGCCGAAGTAAATGGCCTCGGCCTCCAGGCTGCACAGGGCCTGGTGCTGACCGAAGGCTATTACTGGGACGTCAACGACAAGTCCCGCAATCTCGGCGAACGCTTCCTCAAGCGCACCGGCCGGATGCCGAACATGATCCAGGCCGGCACCTATTCGGCGACGCTGAGCTACCTGAAGGCGGTCAAGGCGGCAGGTACCAAGGATCCGGATGCGGTTGCCAGGAAGCTGAAGGAGCTGCCGGTCGACGACGACTTCGCGCAAGGCGGCAAGGTGCTCGAGAACGGCCGCATGATCCACGACATGTATCTGTTCGAGGTCAAGAAGCCGTCGGAATCGAAGAAGCCCTGGGACTATTACAAGCTGCTCGCCACCGTCCCCGGCGACAAGGCCTTCTTCACCGCCAAGGACAGCGGCTGCCCGCTGACGAAGTAGGGGCGAGGATCGCGCCAATAACTCAGTGTCGTCCCGGACAAGCGCAGCCCTTGGCAACGCGTAGCGTTGTCGAGGGCGAAGCGCAGATCCGGGACCCATAACCACAGGACTGTGTGGTTACGGGGACTCGGAGTGATCGGCTCGCGCTACAACTTCGTCCTGTGGTTATGGGTCCCGGGCTCGCTTCGCGCCCCGGGACGACAGCGGAACGTGTGGCCGCGGCCCCCGCCTCACACCAGCCGCAACACCACTGCACCCAGCGCGCCGGCCCACAGTGCGATGGCGGCGATGCCTTGGATCATGAAGCCCGGGCCGCGCTTGGCTGCCGCTTTCGAATAACCGATGAAATAGACGATGCGGCCGATGATCCAGACGGCGCCGATCCCCGCCGCGATGCCGTCGCCGATATAGACCGCGAACAGCCAGAGCGCCGGCAGGACAATCGGCATCCATTCCAGCGTGTTCGCCTGGATGCGGAAGGCGCGTTCGAAATCCGGATGGCCCGACATCGCCGGCACCTTGACGCCGGTCTTGGTGCGCGCGCTCGAGACGTTGATGGCGGTGAAGAAATAAAATGCGATCGCCAGCAGCGTGACGAGAGCGGTGAAATGATACATCGCTGGTTCCTTCAAACAGACCGCGCTTCAATACCCGGTCAGCTCGAGATAGCCAACGCCGTCATGCGTCCCGGCAAAGCTGATCGGCCCCTCCCAATAGGAGAAGCCGGTCCCCATCCAGGCCCCGGGATTGAGCGGCTTGCAGTGGATCGAGAACGATCGCGACGGGATCGCGATCTGCCATTCCACCGGCAGCTTGCGTCCCGCAACCTCCGCCGTCGCTTTCGGCATCATCTGGATGTCGCCGCCGGCGATCATCTGCGTTTCGCCGGCGGCGCTGATCCAGTTGCCGAAGGGATAGTCTTTGCCGTCCTTCTGCCGCAGCCGGTACAGCATCAGCTTGTCGCCTGACGACAGATGCAGCGACAGCCAGTCCCAGCCGGTCTGGTCGGCGTCGAGCGGCTGGCTGCTCCATTCGCGGTCCATCCAGGCCTGGCCCGAGACATCGACCGGCTTGTCGTCGATGGTGAGCGTGCCGCGGGCGCGGTAGAACGGCTGGCTGTAATAATAGGACGCCTGGCCACGCTCCGATTTGCGGCTGTAGCCGCGATCGCCTTGCAGCACCACAGCGCGATCGGCCTCCAGCGTCAGTGCGTAGCTGAAATCTGTGCTGGACGCCCTCAGCGCCAGCGGCGCCAAAGTGCGGTCATCGGTTCGCTCGAGAGCCTTCATCTCCCAATCGTCGATCCAGGCATCGAACGGCTTGGCCGTGACGCCGGCCTGGCCGACGCCGCCGCGTGAAAAGACTTCGTTGAAGCGGTGGGTGTCGGCGCGCGTTACTGCGGCATGCGCCATCCAGACCTGCTGATTGGCCCAGCCTTCGCCTTGAGGGCCTGGCTGGGCCGCCTGACGGAACAGCGTCCATTGCAGGCCGCAAGCCGCGCCGCTGCCGTCGATGAGGTTTGCCGTCAGATACCACCATTCGATGCGAAACCCCGGATGCGGCCCGTGATCGCCAGGAAAGGCAAACAGCTTTCCCGGCGTCACCTTCTCAAAGCCATCCGCTTTCTCACCGAGCCCCGCATAGCCTTGCGCGCTGGCGCGGCGTGCGAGGGCCAGCGCAGCGATGCCGCCGGCGAAGGCGCGGCGCGACATGCGATCAGCGTTCATTGGCAAACACCTTGACGAGATTTGCCGGCTGCATCCGCGCCAGCCGTGCCACCGGCAACAGCGCCGCCAGCAGCGACGCCAACAGCGCGACCGCGACCAGCTCGACCAGTTGCAGCGGAAACACGTGGAACGGCAGCCGCCAGCCGAACGCCTTCACGTTCACGATCGCGATCAGGCACCACGCCACCAGGAGCCCGAGCGGAACGGCCAGCAGCGCCGTGAACAGCGCCACCGACAGCGTCTTGGTCAATTCGATCGCGGCAAGGCGCGGCCGCGTGATGCCGATCGCCCATAGCGGCGCGAGGTGCGGCAGGCGGGAGTTCGCCAGCGTCAGCAGGCTCGTGAACAGCGCGATCCCGGCGACACCGAGTGTGAAGGCGTTCAGCGCCGAGGTCACTGCGAAGGTGCGGTTGAAGATGCGGATCGATTCGGCCTTCACCGTCGCCTGGTCGGCGACACTGCGGTCGTCGAGTGCAAACTGTTTCTGCAACGCCGCGATCAGGCCGGGGATATTCTCCTTCGCGACGATCAGGCCGATCCGCGTCTGCGGCGTCTGCGGAAACTGCCGGATCAGCGCCGCGACGTTGACGGTCAGCTGCCCCTTAGGGTTGCCGTAATCGGCATAGATGCCGACGATGTCGAGCTCCCAGGTCCCGCCCGGCGCCGGCACCTCGACGACGTCGCCGATGCGGACGTTGAGGCGGCGGCTGAGCTGCTCGCTGATGAAGGCGGCATTGCCCGGCACGAGCCGGCTCCAGCCGCGCGGCGCGGTTTCCAGCAGCGGCCAGCGTTCGCGATAGAGCGCGTGATCGGGCAGGCCGAGCAGCTCCACCGGCTGGCCCTGAACCTGCGCCTCGGCGCGGCCGCCCGACAGGAGCGCCTGCACGTCGCTGCGCTCGCGCAGCCAGTTGCGGATGGCAACGCCTTGCGCATTGTCCGAGGCGCTGATGTAGACGTCGGCGGCGAGCCGACCGTTGAGCCAGCCGAGGAAGGTGCGGCTGAAGGTTTCCACCATGGTGGACACGCCGACATTGACGGCGAGCGCGAGCAGCAGCGCCATCAGCGCCAGCGACAATCCGGAAAGCTGCTGCCGGCTGTCCGCCCAGAACCACAGCGCAAGCGGCTTCCTCGCGGCGCGCTGGCCCGCGAGCAGGATGATCTCGAGCAGCGCCGGCAGGATCAGGGCCGCACCGAACATCAACGCCGCCAGCACGCCAAAGCCTGCGATCAGCGATTGCCCGTACTGGAGCAGCAGCAGCGCGACCGCGAACACGGCGCAGGCGGCCAGACTTTGCAGGATCAGCCAGCGGCGCTGCCTCTGCTGCCAGGCGCGCGGCTGCGCCGTCGCCAGCACCGGCATCCTGATCGCCTTGATCAGGCTGGTCGCCGCCGCAACCAGCGCGCCCGCAATGCTGATGCCGATGCCGGCGAGCCACCATTCAGGCTGTAAGGTCAGCTGCCCCGGGATCTGTGCGCCATAGAGCCCGCGCAGTGATGCCGCGACGTCGGGCAGCAGCACGGCCGCGATGAAATAGCCGCAGACGAGCCCGATCAGGCCGGCGATCAGCGCCAGCGCTACGAGCTCGATCACCAGCACGGTGTTGACCAGCCGCGCCGAGGCGCCGCAGGCGCGCAAGGTCCGCAACATCGGCAGCCGCTGCTCGAAGGCGAGGCCGACGGCCGAGTTGACGATGAACAGGCCGACGAAGAACGACAACAGGCCGAACGCCGTGAGGTTGAGATGAAAGCTGTCGGTGAGGCGCTCCAGCTCGGTCTCCGCGTTCGGCTCAACCAGCTGCAGCCGGTCGCCGACCACGCTTGCCAGCAGCGCAGGCTTGCTCCTGGGCTTGCCGATCAGAAGCCGCGAGACCTGATCCGGCTTGTTCAGCAGACGCTGCGCCACGCCGATATCGACCACCAGCACGCCGGGCGCGAGCTGCGGCAACACGCGCAGCGGCGGCAATGTCGCGCCGTTGCTGATCGGTGGCGCCGCGCCTTCCGTTTCCTGCAAGTCGCTCAGCGTCTCCCGCGCCACCAATGTCTGGCCCGGCGGTGCAACAAAACTGCCTAGATCCGCAGCACCGAGACGCGGTGCGTTGCCGATTTCGACCGGCAGGGTGACCGGCTCGATCCCGAGCAGCCGCACCGAGCGTCCGTTGATCTGGACCCGCCCCTCCAGCGCCGGCGACACCGGCCAGCCGGCACGGCGGAGTTTGATGAACAGCTCCTGGGGAAATGTCGCGCCAGCAGGCGCGATCAGCATGGCGGTGCGGGCGCCGCCGAACGTCGCCGCGGCGCGGTCATAGGCATTGCGGGCCTGCTGGTTGATGGCCTGCACGCCGCTCCACAGCGCGGTCGCCGCGATCAACCCGACCAGCAGCGTCGCGAACTGCATCTTGTGACGCCGCCAATGGCTGAGCAGCACTGCGAGCACCCAGAGCGCGCGTCTCATGCGATCCGCCCCGCATGCAGGGTGAGGTGGCGGTCGAGCGTGCCGGCCAGATGCAGGCTATGGGTCACCATCAGGAAGCCGCAGCCGGTGCGCGCGACGAGGTCGCGCGTCAGCGCCAGCACGTTTTCGGCCGTGGCCTCGTCGAGATTGCCGGTCGGCTCGTCCGCCAACAGCAGCGAGGGCTTTGTCGCCAGTGCCCGGCCGATCGCGACCCGCTGCTGCTGGCCGCCGGACAATTGCTCGGGATAGCGCTTCAGGAGAGGGCCGAGGCCGAGCCGTTCGACCAGCTCCTTGGTCCAGGCTGCATCGTGACGGTCGGCGATCCGCGCCTGGAAAACCAGATTGTCCGCGACCGACAGGCTCGGGATCAGGTTGAATTGCTGAAAAACCAGGCCGATCTGGTCGCGCCGCAAGCTGGCGCGCCCTGCATCGGACAGCGCGGTGACTTCGGTGTCTTGCAGCCGGATCGTGCCGCCATCGGCGGCATCGAGTCCCGCGATCAGGTGCAACAATGTGCTCTTGCCGCTGCCGGACTCGCCGGTCAGCGCGACGCGTTCACCCTCCTTAAGGTCGAGATCGACGCCACGCAGCACATGGACCGGTTCGCCGGCCGAGGAGAAAGTCTTGGAGAGATTTCGGATGCTCAACACGATGAATGGCGCCGGGCGGAATTAGCGGAATTGCTGCGTAGCACACTTGCTGCGGAATTGCCGGGTTGCGTTGGTCTCGAAGCCGTTGTTAGCTCCCAAGACAGCCAAATCAAAAAAGTGCCAAAAGACATCGACGGGGGAGAATCATGAGCGTTGAGGGAACGACGGAGGTGGTCGGCAAGACGATCGGGACCAAGGGAACGCCGAAGGGCGCCTGGACCGTCACCTTTCTCCTCTTCCTCTTCATGGTCGTGAACTTCGCCGACAAGATCGTCGTCGGTCTCGCCGGCGTGCCGATCATGACCGATCTGAAGCTCACCCCGGAGCAGTTCGGCCTGCTCGGCTCCTCGTTCTTCTTCCTGTTCTCGATCGCCGCCATTGTGGTCGGCTTCATCGTCAACAAGGTGCCGACACGCTGGGTGCTGCTCGTGCTCGCAGTGATCTGGGCGCTGGCGCAGTTTCCGATGGTCGGCACCGTCTCCTTCACTACGCTGCTGATCTGCCGCATCGTGCTGGGTGCCGGCGAGGGCCCGGCCTTCTCCGTCGCCGCGCACGCGATCTACAAATGGTTCCCCGACGAGAAGCGCACGCTGCCGACCGCGATCCTGTCGCAGGGCTCGGCCTTCGGCGTGATCCTGGCGGTGCCGGCGCTGAACTGGGTCATCGTCAATCATTCCTGGCACTATGCCTTCGGCGCGCTCGGCGTGGTCGGCCTGATCTGGGTTTGTGCCTGGCTCGCGCTCGGCAAGGAAGGCCCGCTGGAGGACACGCAGGTCCTGGCCGCGACCGAGCAGAAGATCCCTTACTTGCAGCTTCTCACCTCTCGCACCTTCATCGGCTGCGTCGCGGCGACTTTCGGTGCTTATTGGGCACTCTCGCTCGGCCTGACCTGGTTCACGCCGTTCATCGTCAAGGGGCTCGGCTTCTCGCAGAGCCAGGCCGGCTTCATCTCGATCCTGCCCTGGGTGTTCGGTGCCACCATCGTCATTCTTACCGGGTGGATCTCGCAGGTGATGATGGCGCGCGGCTACAACACCCGCGTGGCTCGCGGCGTGCTCGGCTCGGTGCCGCTGGTCATCGGCGGGCTGATTCTGGCGATGATGCCGCATGTTCAGGGCGCGGGCTTGCAGATCGCGCTGCTCGTGGTCGGCTCTGGCCTGTGCGGGGCGATCTATGTCGTCTGCCCGCCGATGCTCGGCGAATTCACGCCGACGTCGCAGCGCGGCGCGATCCTCGCGATCTATGGTGCGCTCTACACGCTGGCCGGCATCATCGCGCCGGCCGTGATGGGGGCGATGATCCAGCGTGCCGGCAGCACGGTCGATGGCTACATGGCCGGCTTCACCATCAACGCCGTGATCATGGTCGGCTCCGGCCTGCTCGGCCTGCTGCTGCTGTGGCCGAACTCGGAAAAGGCCAGGCTGACGCGCGGTGCGGCGCCGCAGGCAGCATCGTTGAAGGGTGCGGTCTCGCCCACGTAAGGGGGCGGGCGAGGGTTAGATAGAGGCCGCCGGCCACAACCCCAACTGTCGTCCCGGACAAGCGAAGCGCAGATCCGGGATCCATAACCACAGGGAGGGGTTTGGCGACGACTCGGAGTTATCAGTTTAGCCCCATAACCGCTCCCTGTGGTTATGGGTCCCTGCGTTCGCAGGGACGACACTGAGAATGAGGCGCGGACTTCGCGCCTCACTCACCATCAGCTGCTAATTCACCCCCTGCGCCCCGCGGATCAGCTTCCCCGGCCGGCGGCCCGTGGCCTCGCCATTCCGCCGCGTCACCACGCCTGAGACGATCGTCGCCTCGTAGCCGTCGACGTCCTGCAACAGCCGCCGCCCGCCGACCGGCAGATCGTAATGCACCTTCGGCGGATGCAGGTGCAGACGGTCATAGTCGATCACGTTGACGTCGGCCTTGTAGCCGGGCGCAATCAGGCCGCGATCGGTGAGGCCGACCGAGAGCGCCGTCTTGCGCGACTGCGCTGCGACCACGAACGGGATCGACAGCTTCTCGCCGCGCGTGCGGTCGCGCGTCCAATGCGTCAGCAGATAGGTCGGGAAGCTGGCATCGCAGATGATGCCGCAATGCGCGCCGCCGTCGGACAGGCCCGGCACCGATTGCGGGTCGATCAGCATCTCGCGCGTCGCATCGAGATTGCCGTCGGCATAGTTCAGGAACGGCACGTAGAGCATGCCGCGGCCCTGGTCCGACAGCATCGCGTCATAGGCGAGCTCTTCCGGCTGACGGCCCTGCTTGCGCGCCTGCGGCCCCAGCGCGTTCTCCGGCGGCTGCTCGTAATCGGGGGGATCGCCGAGCAAAAACATCTTGTCGTAGTTGGGCCGGAAGAACAGCGGATCGTCGGTGGCGGTTGCCGTCTCGCTCAGGATTGCCTTGCGCACGTCGGCCTGGTGCAGCCGCGCCAGCCGCTCCTTCAAGGGAAGATGCGCGATCGCCTTGTAGCTAGGATGGGTCTGGAACGGATTGCGCGACAGCTCGAGCCCGAGCAGCAGGCCGACCGGGCGCGCCGCGATCTGCGCGGTGATGGAGAGGCCGCGCTTCGCCGCCGCATTGATCTCGTCCAGCGTCTGGCGCCAGCGGTTTGGCGATCTGTCGTTCTGCGTGATCGAGAACGAGATCGGACACTTCGTCGTGTCGGCGACCCGCAACATCATCGGCAAATCTTCGTGGATGGTGGAGAGATCGAGCACGAATTGCAGCACGCTGCGGCCCTGGCTGTGCATCGCCCCGGCGATCGCGGTGAGCTCGTCTTCGCCGGCCTTTAGCGTCGGCGTGAAGTCGCCGGTGGAGGTGCGGTGGTTGAGCGTGCGCGAGGTCGAGAAGCCGAGCGCGCCGGAGCGAACCGCCTCGCCCGCGAGCTTGGCCATTGCGGCATTGTCTTCGGTGGTCGAGGGGTCGCGGCGTGCGCCGCGCTCGCCCATGACATAGACCCGTAGCGCCGCATGCGGCAGCTGCGCACCGACATCGATGTCGAAATCGCGCTTGGAGAGCCAGTTCATGTAGTCCGGAAAGCTCTCCCAGGCCCAGGGAATGCCGGCGCTCAGGACGGGCTCGGGAATGTCCTCGACGCCTTCCATCAGCTGGATCAGGCGGGTGTGGTCGGCGGGCTTGCACGGCGCGAAGCCGACGCCGCAATTGCCCATGATCGCCGTGGTGACGCCGTTCTGCGACGACGGCGTGATGTCCTGGCTCCAGGTGACCTGGCCGTCGTAATGGGTGTGCACGTCGACGAAACCCGGCGTCACCAGCTTTCCGCGTGCGTCGATTTCCTCGGCGCCTTTGCCAGAGACCTTGCCGACCTCGCTGATCCTGCCGCCGGTGATGGCGACGTCGGCCTCGAACAGTTCGCCGCCGTTTCCATCCGCAACGGCGCCGCCGCGGATGACGAGATCAGGGGTGCTCATGTGTTTCTTCCCGTTTTTGTTTTTCTAAGTCTTCTTTCGTCGTCCCGGACAAGCGCAGCGCAGATCCGGGACCCATAGCCACAGGGAGGAGTTTGGCGAAGACTCGTAGTTGGCAGCTTCGCTCCACAACCGCTCCCTGGGGTTATGGGTCCCCGCCCCCCGTGCGCAATTGCGCACTAGGCGGGGACGACGATTGAATTTGTGGCAGCCGCTCTCGCTCCTCAAGAACCGCCTTGTCGCTTCCGCTCCGTGAACGGGGACAGCGTCACCGTCGCCACCATGAACACCACCGACGCGCCGAACACCCAGTGTGGCGCACTCTGGTCCATGATCCAGCCGAACAGCAGCGGGCTGATGATGCCGCCGAGATTGAAGCCGGTGGAGACGATGCCGAAGGCGCGCCCCGCAGCGCCGGGAGGAGCCGCATTGCGCACCAGCATGTCGCGCGAGGGGGCGATCACGCCGGACAGAAAGCCCGCCGCCGTCATCGCGGCAGTCAGCGCCCAGCCGGGCAGCGTCACCAGCGCGATCAGCAGCACGATTGCCGCGTTCACGGCGAAGCAGGCCGCTGCGACATAGCCATGGCGTTCGGTGTGATCGGCAAGGAAACCGCCGGCCAGCACGCCGGCGGCGCTGGCGCCGAGGAATGCCGTCAGCATGACGTTGGCAGCCGAGTAGGACGTTCCATAGCCGCTCATCAGCGCGACGACGCCGAAATTGTTGATACCGGCGACCGACAGGCTGAGCAGCATGAACAGCGCGGTCAGCACGATCAGCGCGGGCGTGATGACAGCCTGCTTCGGCGCGTTCTCCGCGCCTGGCTTCTTCTTGCTGGCGCCGGCGTCGGGAATGTTCATGACGAGCAGCAGCAACGCCACCGCAATGCCGATCGCACCCGAGGCGATCAGCGCGCCGACGCCGCCCGACAGGGTGACGAGTGCAGCCACGATTGCCGGCGCCACCGCGCCGCCAAGAAACCCGGCAAAGGTGTGGATCGAAAAGGCGCGGCCCATCCGTGCCTCGTCCATGTGCTCGGCCAGGATCGCGTAGTCGGCGGGGTGATAGACGCTATTGGCGAGACCCAGCAGCACGGCGCAGGCGATCAGCGAGGCGTAGCTGAGGTGCAGACCGAGCAGGATCAGCGCGAAGCCGCCGAGCGTGAGGCCGGCCAGCAGAATTCGTCGCGCGCCAAAATGGTCGACGAGATAGCCGGTCGGCGCCTGCGTCAATCCGGACACCACCGCGAACACGGTGAGCGCGAAGCCGAGCTCGATATAGCCGACGCCGAGCTGAGCCTTGAGGAACGGGAACAGCATCGGCAGGACCAGCAGGTGGAAATGGCTGACCCAGTGCGCGATCGAGATTCCGGTCAGCGTGCGTAGCGCGCTGTCCGCCTTGCCTTGCTGCGGTGCGGCGAGAACGTCGACCATTGCAATTCCGGTTTCACTTCCTGGAAGGCGCGCAAACTATCGGGGAGAGCGGTTATTTGTCCATGAACGCAGGCGCATGGCAGGTAGTGCGGGTGGGGATTCCATCCCCGCTGTCGTCCCTGCGAACGCAGGGACCCATACCGCGTGATATCTCGATTGTGACAGGTCGCAGTACCGGACGGCGATCCCCCGCCAACTTCTCCCTGGGGTTATGGGTCCCTGCGTTCGCATGCGTTCGCAGGGACGATGGCGGAGAGTGGGGCGCTAGCGTCAGATCATAGCCCCCCTCAAAACGACTCGTCATCCGGACCGTAGCGGTCGCGCTTGGGCGTCGCGATGTCGCCGTCCTCGTAGTCATCGTCATCGAGCGGAGGCGGGGGTATCTTCACCTTGTCTTCCGCCCGCTTTTTGTCAGCGATTTTGGGCGGCTCGCTTGGCTTGCCGATCTTGGCCATGGCTGTTCCCGGATGGTGATGCTGCATCCGATCCTATCCGGAACATATGTGTAGTTTCTGACCTATCGCAAGCAGGGCCGTCAGTGCACGAGCGGCCCGCCCGCCTTCTTCCAGGCATCCACGCCGCCGGCGATATGGGCGGTGTTGGAAAGGCCGGCCGCCTTGGCGGCGGCCACCGCCATCGCCGAGCGCTCGCCGAAGGCGCAGAAGAACACGATGCGGCGGCCGGTGGCAGCGGCGACCTCGCGCAGCATGCCGCCGGGCTTGAGGCTCTCCTCGACGGACGGATAGGGCGTATGCAGCGCACCTTCGAGCATGCCGTGCTTCATCCGCTCGTTGGTCTCGCGCAGATCGACCAGCAGCATGTCGGGCCGGCCGAGAATGCGGATCGCCTCGACCGCGCTGAGCGCGCGGCCTTCCTTCTCCAACTCCTCCTGATGCAGGCCGACATGCATGTTGGCGGGCACCGCCACGTCCATCATCTTCGGATTGGGCAGCTTCAGGTTGGCCATCAGCTCGATATATTCGTCGACCGAGCGCACCTGGAGCCGCGGGTTGTAGCGCTTCTCCTCGCCGATGGTGGAGACGGTGTCGCCCTTGTAGTCGTGCGCCGGAAACACCATCGTCTCGTCCGGCAGCTTGAGCAGCCGGTTGAAGATCGAATCGTACTGGGCGCGCGAGGAGCCGTTCTGGAAATCGGTGCGGCCGGTGCCGCGGATCAGCAGCGTGTCGCCGGTGAAGACGCGGTCGCCCATCAGGTAGGAATAGGAATCGTCGGTGTGGCCGGGCGTGTACATCACGTCGAGCGACAGGCCCTCGATCGTCACCTTGTCGCCGTCGGCGACCCGCATCGCCACAACGTCGGCCTTGGTCTGGTCGCCCATCACGGTCATGCAATGGGTGCGGTCGCGCAGCTCGCCGAGGCCGGTGACGTGGTCGGCATGCAGATGGGTGTCGACCGCCTTGACCAGCTTGAGGTCGAGCTCGCGCAGCAATTGGCAGTAGCGATCGACCTTCTCCAGCACCGGATCGAGGATCAGCGCCTCGCCGCCGGGGCGGCTGGCAAGGACGTAGCTGTAGGTGCCCGAAACGCTGTCGAAGAGCTGGCGGAAGATCATGGCAGGACCCGGCGTGGAACTGATTGCAAATTCTACTACGCCACGGGTCGAAAAGAGAAGCAAGTCACTGTGTTGGGAGGGAAATATGGAATATTATTTTGCATAACTCGCTGTCGTCCCGGCGAAGGCCGGGACCCATAACCACAGGGAGCAGTTTAGGGCAGATCAGTCGTTCGGTACTCCTACCAGCCCCTACCGATAGATCACGCGGTATGGGTCCCGGCCTTCGCCGGGACGACGAGGGAGGGTGTTGCGGAAGACGCTACGGCCTCACCACCGTATACCCATTCTCCGCCAGGAACAGGATCTGCCCGACCCCGACCTGCACCGGTGTTGCCGCGGGAATGAATTCCGGCCGCTTGCCCGTCTCGCGCTCGATCGTATCCACCGTGTTGAGACAGATGTCGAAGCGCACGCCCTGCGCGATCAGGCTCTCGACCTGCTTGCGACGCTCGCTGCCGGACAACAGGAGATCGACGCCGGGGCCGAACGCGACGACCTCGATCGCGATCTTGTCGGGGTCGTACGCCTTCAAGAGATTGTTGGCGACGCTGAGCACCAGCGCCTGCTTCCTTGCATCACCGTCGGAAAGCTGCAGCACGATCCTGTGCTCTGCGAACGGCTTGTCCTGAAGCGGCACCTGCTGCGCAAATGCTGGCACCGCCGCCCAGGCCAGCAGCGTCAGCAGCATCGCGCGAAACAGTTGCGCCCGCATCATCCTTGTCCCGCAATACCCGGATTGTCCTCGACGCCTCTCAGCGTCACGCCGGAGCCGAGCCGCTCCTGAAACATCCGGCCCGAGCGCAGATATTTGCCGACGACGTCCCACACCGGCGCGCCTTGCTGGCCGTTGACCGAAGCCCAGCCTGCGACCTTGTAGCGGTGGCTGGCGCTGAGCGCCTTGCCGCCATGGAGTTTCACTTCCGAGATGCGGCCGCCGATCGCGGCGGTCGGCGTGCAGGTGTAGCTGAGTCCACCGGCGCGCACCATGTCGCCGCCCTGCTGATAATAGGGATCGGCGTTGAAGAGGTTGTCGCAGACGTCTTCCAGCACGTCCTTGATCTGGGCTCCCGTCATCTCCTGCACATAGGTCTCGGGATAGGTGATCGCAGTTTCCGCGAGCAGATCCTCCATGGTCAGGGCCTGGCCCGACAGCGCGGTGACGCCCCAGCGGAACCCCGGCGACAGCGCGATCTCGGCATCGAGCTCGGTGCGGAGCGCCGTGCAGATCAGCTCGTCGACCGGCCCGGAGAAATTGCCGCGCCGATAGAGCAGGCGGTCGGGCGTTGCGATCTTCGCCGACCAGTCGGTCACATGCGGCGCGCGCAGCCGGCCAATCAGCTCGGCCATTCCGGGGTCGGGCTTCAGCAGCTCGGAATAGACCGGCAGGAGATGATAATGAATGTCGCTGACCTTGCCCTTGTCGATCGCGAGATCGAGCACGGCGAGGAATTTCCCGTTGGAGCCGGCATTGGTGACGAGCGTGGTGCCGCCGGCGTTCTTCACGGCGATGGGCTGCGGCACGGCGTCATGGGTATGGCCGCCGAGAATGACGTCGATGCCGGTGACGCGGCTTGCGAGCTTGAGGTCGACGTCCATGCCGTTGTGCGACAGCAGGATGACGGCATCGACCTTGTCGGTGCCGCGCAAGGCATCGACATGCTTCTGCAACTCCTCCTCGCGGATGCCGAAGGTCCAGTCCGGCGTGAACCGCTTGGGGTGCGCGATCGGCACGTAAGGGAAGGCCTGGCCGACGATCGCGACCCGGTGACCGCCGATCTCCTTGATCATCGAAGGCTTGAACACGCGTCCCGTGGCCTTGTCGAAGGCGGGAGCGTCGTTGAACGCGGCTTCCTCGGTCAGGAACACGTTCTGCGCCAGAAACTCGCCCTTGAAGCGCTCGAGATTGTCGCGCAGCGTCTGCTCGCCATAGGTGAATTCCCAATGCCCGGTCATCGCTTCGATGCCGAGCAGATTGGCGACCTCGACCATGTCGCGGCCCTGCATGACGTTGGCAAGCCCGGTGCCCTGCCAGAGATCGCCGCCGTCGACCAGCAGCGAGCGCTTCTCGCCGACATCGCCGCGCAAGCGGTCGACCAGCGTCTTCAGATGGGCAAAGCCGCCGAGCTTGCCGAAGCGGCCTGCAGACTTCTCGAACTCGACACAGGTGAAGGCATAGGCATCGGCGCTGTCGGGACGGATGCCGAAACGATCGAGGAAGGCGCGGCCGACCAGATGCGGCGGCCGCCCGGCCATCTCACCGACGCCGATATTGATGCTGGGCTCGCGGAAATAAACCGGGTTGAGCTGCGCATGCGTGTCGGTGATGTGCAGGATGCGCGCGTTGCCGAAGCGCTCGAGGTCGTAAATGCTCGCGGACTCAGTGCCCCGCGCAAGCCGCGGCAGACTGAGCGATGCAGCGGCAAGGCCTGCGCTCTTCAGGAAATCGCGGCGGCGGATCGCCATATCAAAATTCTCCGCGCCCTCAATGTCGCAAGACTGTTTCAGTTGATGCCAGTCTAGCGGATTTCCATCGCCTTCCAGGCTTCTTTTTCAGAGGTCGCCTGGAAGATCGACGCCTTTGCCAGCGCCTCGGCCTCCCTGGCTGCGGCGGTGGCGCGGTCGAAATCGCCGCCATCCGCCGCTTTCCTGGCCGCGGCCAGCGTCGAGACAGTCACGGTCCACTGGTTGCGCAAGCCGGCAGCCTCCTTCGATGCGGCTTCAGCGGTGGCATAGGCCGCCTTGTAGTCCGCTTCATTTGCCGCGCGCGCCGCTGACGCGAGGCCGAGCGCCAGCAGCATGGCGAGGGGAAATGACCGCTTCATGGCCGCGCTCCCGGTCCTGATATCGGCAAGCCGTTGGCGACATAGGACAGGAAATATTCGACGTCGCGATATTCGTCCGATTGCGGCTCCAGCGGAACCGCGCGGGTCTGGCTGTTGCAGGTGACGAAGCGGCGGCTGGTCGTGCCCATGCCGCTCCATTCGGAGCGGTAGATCGGCATCGCGTTCAAAATGCCGAGCGCCGGCGCCAGGATCTCGGCGCGGATGCGCTCGCCCGGGCTCTGCACATGGCAGCTGGCGCAGGAGAAATTCATCTGGCCACGTCGCGTGTAGAAATAACGCTTGCCGTTCTCGAACGCGGCGAGCGCGCGGGGATCATCGGGGATCTTGATGTCCATCGGCTTGCCACGCGAGGTGAAGGCCATGTAGGCGGTGAGCGAGGCCATCTCGTCCTTGACGTAGGAGTAGGGCGCCTCGCCATTGGCCTCGCGGCAGCGGTTGAGCGCGAGCTCCAGCGTGACGACCTTGCCCTCCTTCTCGTCGAAGTAAGGATAGTTCTGGCGGATGCCGACGCCCCCGTTGGAGAAGCAATCGGCATAGGTCTTGCCGTTCTTGAACGGAGTGGCAAACATCTCCTTGCCGGCATCGAGCGCGAACTCATAAGGAGGGAATTCCTCCTTCTCCTGCCACTGCCGCTTCATGTCCGCGTTCATGGAATACGGACCGTTGACGAAGTCCTCGTGCTTCACGTCGGGAAATTTCTGGAAGAAGAAGTTCTGGAACGCCTTGGCGTCGGCAACGGGATCGACCTTGTCGGCCGCGACGACGCGCGGAGAGGTGAGGGCGAACGCCACGAGCGCGGCGCTGAGCGAGCCAAGCAGCAGGGCAGATCGGGTCTTCATCACGAAATCTTCGCGGTGGTCGTATCCGACGCACCCTTGTTGTCGGTCCAGGAGATCTTGAGGTCGTCGCCCTTCTTGGCGCCTTTGAAGCTGAATTTGACATAGGGGTCCTTGGAGACCGCAGTGCCCCAATCGGCGACGAAGACGTCCTTGCCGTTACATTCGAATTTCAGCTGCTGGATGAAGTGCGCGGGGATCAGCTCACCCTTGGGATCCTTGACCAGGCCGGTATCCATGGGGTGCTGGATCAACGCCTGCACCTCGGTGATGTCGCCATTGGATGTTGCGCGCACGCGAATGCTTGATGCCATCGGACCGATCCTCCTAGCCGCCGCAGCCGCCGACGGTGACCTTCACTTCCTTGGTGGCGCTGTAGAGCTTGCCGTCAGCCTCGACGATGGCGACCAGTTTGGTGGTCTTGGCCATTTTCAGCCGGTTGGCGACGCCCGGAATGGTGCCGTCGGCGATCTTGTAGGACGCGGCAAGCGCGTACGGGTTCTCGGTCACGAAGAACGAGATCGAGGTGACCTTGTCGAGCGTCGTCGTCACCGACACCGGCACCACGCCACCGTTCTCGGCGATCTCGGGCGCATCCAGCTTGATTTTGTCCGAGGGCTCGGCGGTCTTGCCATAGAGCGCCTTGATCGCGTCGGCCTCGTTCTTCTGCTTGAAGGCCTCTTCCGGATATTTGTCGTTGGCCGCGGCACGCGCGGGCGTCGCCGCGAACGGCAGATTGCCGAGGCCGAGCAGGGCGACCGAGGCCGCGCCCTGAAGGATCAGGCGCCTTGTCGCAAGCGGGCCGGTGGTCGTGGTCATCTCAAATCTCCTGGGCAGCCGGCCGTTACAGGGTCTGCAGGAAATCAACGATCGCGCTGATCTCCTGTTCGGTCAAAATCCGGTTCCGGCCGAACGGCGGCATCATGGTCTGCGGATTGCGCTTGGTCTCGTCGAAGATGATCGCGGTGAGCTCGTTGCGATCGGGGTATTTGGCCTTGAGGTCCTTCAGTTCCGGCCCGATTGTTCCCGGCAGGTCGCCCCCTTTGATGACGTGGCAGGTCAGGCAATTGCCCTTGCCGCGATCGAAAGCGAGCTTCTGGCCGTCGGCGACAGCGGATTGTGCCCGCGCCGGAGCCACAGCCGCGCCGGCGGAGAGGAGCAGCGCCACCAGGACGGCAAGCTTGCAATGAAAGGCGGTCAAGGCATCGTCCCAAGCGTTATGTCGATGATCTCGTTTGCGGAAATATAAGCGTTCCAAAGCACAAAGGGCATCGTCTGACAATCAAGACTATGCACGCGGCAAAATGGAGTTAATATCCTGCGCATTGCAACCGATGAGACAGTTTGTTCATCCCAGCAGGTTGGCACTAGCAAATTATTCTAGGGCGTTTGGCCCTTACGGGCCGTCTTTTCTGTTTCACATTTATTGGGGACTGACTTGGCTGAATATGTCGTCGAATTTGGCAGGGATGGCGGACGGGTCGAGCCCGATGGGCGGCTCGATGCGCCTGCGTTCCATCGCAACCACCTGCCCATCTGGGCGGCGCTGGAAAAGCACCTCACCGGGCTGACCGGCAACGTGGTCGAGCTCGGCAGCGGAACCGGCCAGCACGTGGTCCATTTCGCCCGCCACACGCCCGGCCTGATCTGGTGGCCGAGCGACCTCAACCAGCGCCACCTCAAGAGCATCGAAGCCTGGCGCGTCCATACGGGCCTCGCAAACATCCGCAGCCCCCTGCGGATCGATCTCACCGATCCCGACTGGTGTCCGGAGATGAAAAGCGGACAGACGCCGACGAGCCTTGCGGCGGTGTTCTGCGCCAATGTCATCCACATCGCGCCCTGGGCCGTGGCCGAGGGCCTGTTCGCCGGCGCCGGCCGTTACTTACGCCCCGACGGCAAGCTGTTCCTCTATGGCCCGTTCAAGCGCGACGGCAAGCACACCGCGCTCAGCAATGCGGTGTTCGACACCTCCCTGCGTGAAGGCAATCCCGACTGGGGCGTGCGCGACATCGGCGATGTCGAGACGCTCGCGAAGGCTGCGGGTCTTCGCCTCGTCGATACGATCGACATGCCCGCGAACAATCTGACGCTGGTGTTTGAGCGGTAGGAAACCGTCATGCCCGGGCTTGTCCCGGGCATCCACGTTCTTCGTGCAGCAAGGCAAGGTGTGGATGGCCGGGGCAAGCCCGGTCATGACGGGCCTAGCCTTCATCCCCCCACCCGATCTTCTCCTTCAAGAACCGAAAACCGAGCACCTCGAAGCCGGCGCGCTCCTTGTTGTCCTTGCCGTAGCCGTGGCCGCCGGCTTCCGGCTCGTAGAACCAGGCCTCGTAACCCATGGCCTGCAGCTTTGCCGCCATCTTGCGGGCGTGGCCGGGATGAACGCGGTCGTCGCGCCGCGTGGTGGCGATCAGGATCGGCGGATAGGTCTGGCCGGCTTTCACATTATGATAGGCCGAGTAGGTCTTGAGCCACTCCCACTCCTCGGCCTTGTCGGGGTCGCCATATTCCGCGATCCAGCTCGCGCCCGCGAGCAGTTTTGTGTAGCGGCGCATGTCGATCAGCGGGATGGTGCAGAACAGCGCGCCGAAGCGCTCGGGGTAGCGCACCAGCATGTTGGTGATGAGGATGCCGCCGTTCGATCCGCCCTGGGCCGCGATCCGTTTTGCGCTCGTCACGCCGCGGCGGACGAGATCGGCCGCAACCGCGGCGAAATCGTCATGCGAGAGTTTCTTGCCGGCGAGCCGGCCGGCATCGTGCCAGCGCGTGCCGAACTCGCCGCCGCCGCGTAAGTTCGCCTGCACAACGGTGCCGCCGCGCTCCAGCCAGAGCTTGCCGAGCGAGGCGTTGTAGTACGGCTTCACCGAATGGGCGAAGCCGCCATAGGCGCTCATATAGACCGGCGCATCGCCGGTCTCGCCGCCCGGGCCGGTCTGGACATAGGGAATGCGCTCGCCATCGATCGAGACCGCCTCGTGCTGCGTCACCACGAGCCCGTCGGCGGTGAACGTCTTCGGCGCCTGCTTCAGCACGACCGGGCTTGCGACGCCGCGCTCGATCAGCAGCAGCGACGGCGGGGTGAGCGGATCCTGCACATTGGCGAGCAGATCGCCATTGCTCTCGCTGGGATGACGATCGAGCGGCCAGACGTCGACGACGCCGATCTCGGGCAGGCCGCCAAGCGTCTCGCGGCTCCAGCCGGTGGCCGAGGGCGTGAAGGTCTCAAAGCGCGGACGCAGCTCGTCGAGGATCGACAGCACGAGCTTGCCCGCAGCCCAGAACAGGCCTTGCAAAGCGCGCCGCGGCGCCGGCTCGAACAGCACCGCAAAATCGCGACTGCCGTTCAGGAATGCCGAGAGTGAGATGCCGAGCACGGTGTCGGTGGCGTAGGTCCGCCCGCCGGCCGTCCAGTCCTTGCGCAGCTTCATCGCGAACCAGTCGCCATGGGCCTGCAGCCAGATGCCGGTCGGCAGATCGAGCTTGGTCATGCGACCGGCGGCATCGCGCAGCCAGACCGCGTGATTGAAGAAGTCGATCTGCTCGACGATCCAGACCCGCGGCTCAGGTCCGGTGTCGTCGGCGCCGCCATAGATCATCATGTGATCGGCGGTGGTCTCGATGATCACCTCAGCCTGATCGACCGGCTGGCCGCGCCGCCACAGGCGAACTGTCCGCGAGTATCCGGAGTCCGTCACCATGCCCTCGCCATGCGCGCTCGACAGCAGCAACGTGTCGGCATCGAGCCAGTCCGCGCCGCCCTTGGCTTCCGGCAGTGTAAAGCCGTCGGCGACGAAGCTCTTCGTAACGAGGTCGAATTCCCGCAACGTCACGGCGTCGCTGCCACCGCGCGACAGGCTCAAGATGGCGTGCGAGCTTCCCGGCGTCGTGGCGATCCCGCTCAGCAGCCAGTCCTCGCCTTCGCGCGCTGCGAGCTGGTCGATATCCAGCATGGTCTCCCACGCAGGACCGGCTTTGCGAAACTCCGTCAGCGTGGTCCGCCGCCACAGGCCGCGCGGGTTGGCGGCGTCCTTCCAGAGATTGTGCAGGTCGCTGCCGCGCCGGCTGACATAGGGAATGTTGTCGGGGCGATCATAGATCGCTGCGAGGATGTCGCGGTCGTGCTCGAAGGCTTTGCCACCGAACGCCTGGAGCGTCAGGCTGTTCTGCCGCTCGACGAAATCGAGCGCTTGCGTGCCCTCGATCTCCTCCAGCCACAGCCAGGGATCGTCGTCGGGAGCGCTGAGTGTAGGCCTGTCGTCGACGGTCATGAACGAAACTCCCAAAAGTCGCGGCGATAGGATTTGATCGAGCGCAAGCCGTCAAGCGCGCGGCCCGCTATCATCGCACCGATTGCGTCAGAGGCATGGCCTGCGCCCGTTTGCGCCGGTTGCCCGGCCACTCGCGTCACTCCATAGTGCCGGGAATCAACCAGCCCTCGAGCCCGTTCGGGCAGAAAAAGCCGATGCTTGACGTGACTTCTGCCCATGAGATCGCCGACGACGCCCGCGTGCGCGCCAATGTGGTGCGCCTGGCCGCGGCCCAGGCGCTGACGGGCGCCAACTCGGCCGTGATCTTCGCCACGGGCGCGATCGTCGGGGCCACGCTCGCGCCGGACATGTCGTTCGCAACCGTGCCGATCTCGATGTATGTGGTCGGACTTGCTGCCGGCACGCTGCCGACCGGCGCGATCTCGCGCCGTTTCGGCCGCCGCGTGGCCTTCGTCATCGGCACGGGCCTCGGCACGCTCACCGGCGTGCTCGGCTCGTTCGCGATCCTGCACGGCTCGTTCGCGCTGTTCTGCATCGCGACCTTCCTCGGCGGCCTCTACGGCTCCGTCGCGCAGTCCTATCGCTTCGCCGCTGCCGATGGCGCCAGCGCGGCCTACCGGCCCAAGGCGGTGTCCTGGGTGATGGCCGGCGGCGTGTTCGCCGGCGTGCTCGGTCCGCAGCTCGTGCAATGGACCATGGACGTCTGGCAGCCCTATCTGTTCGCCTTCAGCTTCCTGGTGCAGGCCGCCGTGGCGCTGATCGCGATGGGCATCGTCGCCGGCGTCGACATGCCCAAGCCCGCGCCGGCCGATCTGCATGGCGGCCGGCCGCTGCTCACGATCGTGACGCAGCCGCGCTTCGTCGCGGCGGCGCTGTGCGGCATCATCTCCTATCCCATGATGAATCTGGTGATGACCTCGGCGCCGCTCGCCATGAAGATGTGCGGCCTGTCCGTGTCCGATTCCAATTTCGGCATTCAATGGCACATCGTCGCGATGTACGGGCCGAGCTTCTTCACGGGCGCGCTGATCGCCCGTTTTGGTGCGCCGAAGATCGTGGCAGCCGGCCTGCTGCTGGAGGCTGGCGCTGCCGGCATCGGCCTCTCCGGGCTCACCGCGATGCATTTCTGGGCCACGCTGATCGTGCTCGGCGTCGGCTGGAATTTCTCCTTCATCGGCGCCTCCGCGCTGGTGCTGGAGACGCACCGGCCGCAGGAGCGCAACAAGGTGCAGGCCTTCAACGACTTCCTGGTGTTCGGCATGATGGCGATCGGCTCGTTCTCGTCCGGGCAATTGCTCGCCAATTACGGCTGGTCGGCGGTGAACCTGGTGGTGTTTCCGCCGGTCGTTCTCGGTCTTGCCGTGCTCTCGCTGGTTTCCTGGGCCCGCCGTCGCAAGGCGCGGCTGGAGGCGGCGATGGGCGAGTTCCCGGACGCGATTTGACTGGCAGGAGATTGTCAGCAATGTTGATACTTCGATCCAGGTCGAAGTGATTTTTTGGCGAGGGCTATTTAGATGTTCGTCATGGCCGGGCTTGTCCCGGCCATCCACGTCTTAGGGACGCGGATCGAAGAACGTGTATGCCCGGGCATAGGCGAGCGGAAGCGACGCCGTCCTTCAGACGGCTATGCCCGGGCATGACGGGAGTAGGCGGCATGCTCGACAATCCTCAACAGCCAGCGATCGACGAATCCTCCCTGCGTTACGAAGGCTGGCGCATCGTTGCGGTCTGCTTCCTGCTTGCGACCTTCGGCTGGGGGCTCGGCTTCTACGGCCAGAGCGTCTATGTCGCCGAGCTGCAGCGCGCGCGGGGCTGGCCGACCACGCTGATCTCATCGGGCACCACGTTCTTCTATCTGTTCGGCGCGCTGCTCGTCGTGTTCGTCGGCGAAGCCGTGAGGAGATACGGCCCGCGCTTCTGCCTGATCGCCGGCACACTGGCGATGGCGGCAGCTAGCGTTGCGATCGGCGCCGTGCGCGAGCCCTGGCAGCTTTATCTCGCCGATGCCGTGCTCGCCTTCGGCTGGGCCGGCACCAGCCTCGCCATGATCACCAACACGATCAGCCTGTGGTTCGACCACAAGCGCGGCATGGCGATCAGCCTGGCGCTGAACGGCGCCAGCTTCGGCGGCATCGTCGGCGTGCCGCTGCTGGTGACCCTGATCGGCCATGTCGGCTTTGCCAGTGCGATGTATGCCGCCGCCGGCGCCATGCTGGTGCTGCTGCTGCCAGTGATCCTTGTTCTCGTCGGCCGCCCGCCCGATCACCACGGCTGGCACGCGGCGGCCAAGGCGAACCCGCAATCATCGACGCAGATCCGCGCATGGGCGCTGCGCGACGTCGGCTTCCTCACGGTGACGATTGCGTTTGCGCTGGTGCTGTTCGCGCAGGTCGGCTTCATCGTGCATCTGATCTCGTTTCTCGATCCCGTGATCGGCCGCGAGCGCGCTGCTGTCGCCGTCGCGGTGCTGACTGCGATGGCGGTGGTCGGCCGCGTGCTGTTCTCGTTGGTGATCGATCGTCTCAACCAGCGGCTGGCCTCCGCGCTGTCGTTCCTCAGCCAGGCCGCGGCGCTTCTGGTCGTCATCAACCTCCACAACGACTACGTGCTGATCGCGGCCTGCGCGGTGTTCGGCTTCTCCGTCGGCAACCTCATCACGCTGCCGTCGCTGATCGTGCAGCAGGAGTTCGATTCGTCGTCGTTCGGCGTGCTGATCAGCCTCAACACCGCGATCAACCAGGTGACCTACGCGTTCGGTCCGGGAATCGTCGGGGCCTTGCGCGATTGGTCCGGCGGTTATTCGCTGCCGTTCTATCTCTGCATCGCGCTGGAAGTGGCGGCCGCGGCGTTGATCATGGTGCGGGGAAACAGGTTTCGTAGGGCGGATTAGCGAAGCGTAATCCGCCAACTTCGCCCCGCATTCGCTGAGACATGGTGGGTTACGGCTTCGCCTAACCCACCGTACGGCATCACGTTTCCCGATCCCTCAACAACCCCTCCACATCCAGCCGTTTCGTCACCATCGCGAGCTTGCCATCCGGCCCGAACGGCCATTGCTCCCTCGGCTTGTCCCAATACAGCTCGACGCCATTTTCATCCGGATCGCGCAGATACAGCGCGTCGCTGACGCCGTGATCGCTGGCGCCATCCAGCGCAATGCCGGCCGAGCGCACGCGGTGCAGCGCATCGGCGAGCGCGGCGCGCGTCGGATAGAGGATGGCGGTGTGATAGAGACCGGTCGTGCCGGGCGGCGGCGGCGAGCCGCCCTTGCTTTCCCAGGTGTTGAGCCCGATGTGGTGATGATAGCCGCCGGCCGAGATGAAGGCCGCGCCCGAACCCATGCGCTGCATCAGCTCGAAGCCGAGCACGCCGCAATAGAAGCCGAGCGCGCGATCGAGATCGGCGACCTTGAGGTGAACGTGGCCGATCCTGGTGCCGGCGGCGACGGCTGGGCTTTGCGACATGGGAATGCTCCGTTGAAGGCATGCACATAAGGCGGGCTTCGGGGCTCTGCTACGGCCGATCCCGAAACCCAGCGTTTCCGGAACAGAAATTAAGCCAGTTCCGCCACCTCGCCCTCCGGCAGGCCGAACTCGAACGTGTTCAGCGTCATCGACACCATCGTGTAGTAACCGCACAGGCCGATCACCTCGACCACGCCGCGCTCGCCGAGCAGCTTCACGGCCTCGTCGTAGAGCCCCTTCTCGACGCCGTGGCCCTCGTGCAGCGATTTCGCCACGTCGTAGATCATCCTGCCCCTGGGATCGTCGAACTCGGGCGTGCGGCGGTCGCGGATGGCGTCGATGATTTTGGGATCCATGCCGCCCGCCAGTGCGAGACGCTTATGCGCGTACCATTCGTAGTGCGCGGTCCAGTGCCGCGCCGTCACCAGGATCGCAATCTCCGAAAGCTTTGCGGGAAATATCGTGTCGAAGCGCAGCACCTCGCCGAGCCGCGTGGCGTGGCGCGCCATCTCCGGGCTGCTCAGCCAGGCCATCATCGGCGCCGGCGGCTTGCCGCGCTTGCCGGCAATCGACTCGTCGTAGGTCTGCCGCTGGCTCTCGTTCATTTCGCCAGGCGAAAGAAGTTTCAGGCGCATCGTCGTTTCCTCTTTGTTTTCAAGCACCGTCTTGGTCGCGACTATAGCGGAATGCGGCTCGCGGAAGTGGTTGAATTCCGCGGGAGCTTGGCCCAGAGTCGCGCCCAACAAGTCGATTTTGATTGATGGAAACGACCAATGTCTGAATCCAAAACCAGCGATTCTGAGACCGCCGATCTCGAAACATTCCGCGCTGAGACGCGCGCCTGGCTGGAAGCCAATTGCCCGCCGGAAATGCGCAAGCCCGCGACGTCGGATGCCGACGTGTTCTGGGGCGGACGCAACGCAAAGTTCTCGTCCGAGCCGCAGCGCATCTGGTTCGAGCGCATGCGCGACAAGGGCTGGACCGTGCCTGACTGGCCCAGGGAATATGGCGGCGGCGGTTTGAGCGCCGCCGAGCACAAGGTGCTGCGCGCGGAGATGGGAAGAATCGGCGCGCGTCCGCCGCTGTCGAGCTTCGGCATCTGGATGCTCGGGCCGGCGCTGCTGAAATACGGCAACGACGCCCAGAAGCAGGAGCACCTGCCCAAGATTGCCGCGGGCGAGATCCGCTGGTGCCAGGGCTATTCCGAGCCGAACGCCGGCTCCGACCTTGCTTCGCTGCAGACCCGCGCCGAGAGCGACGGCGACGATTTCGTCATCACGGGTTCGAAGATCTGGACCTCCTACGCCAACTACGCCGACTGGATCTTCTGCCTGGTGCGTACCGATCCCGCTGCGAAGAAGCATGACGGCATCAGCTTCATCCTGTTCGACATGACCTCGAAGGGCGTCTCGACCAAGCCGATCCTGTTGATCTCCGGCTACTCGCCGTTCTGCGAGACCTTCTTCGACGGCGTCCGCGTGCCGAAATCGCATGTGGTCGGCACCGTCAACCGCGGCTGGGACGTTGCGAAATACCTGCTGCAGCATGAGCGCGCGATGATCTCGGGCATGGGCGAGCGCGGCGTCGGCCGTCCGCTCGGTCAGATCGCGGCCGATTCCGTCGGCACCGATGCGCAGGGGCGGCTCGATGATTCCATGCTCCGCGGCAAGATCGCCAGCTTCGACGTCGATGAAGCCGCGCTTGCGGCGTGCGCCGAGCGCGCCGTCGATCTCGCCAAGGCGGGACAGGCGCATCCGGCGTTCTCCTCCGCGATGAAATATTACGGCACCGAGCTCAACAAGCGCCGCTACGAGATCCTGATGTCGGCCGGCGGCGCCGATGCGCTGGAATGGGAGAGCGAGCGCTCCAAGCAGGGCGCCCGCCCGCGCGCCTGGCTGCGCACCAAGGCCAACTCGATCGAAGGCGGCACGAGCGAGGTGATGCTCGGCATCGTCGCCAAGCGCATCCTGGATTTGCCGGGGGCGTGAGGCGCACTCTCTTACGGCGTCATTCCGGGGCGCGACGAAGTCGCGAACCCGGAATCCATCTCACCGCATATAAGCGGCCCGATGGATTCCGGGCCTGGCCCTTCGGGCCATCCCGGAATGACGAGACAACATAGATTTTCGAATCGGAAACACGCACATGGCCCTCGTCCTCACCGAAGAACAATCGATGCTCCGCGATAGCGCGCGCGGGCTGATCAGCGACAAGGCGCCGGTGTCGCATCTGCGGCATTTGCGCGACAGCAAAGATCCCACCGGCTTCTCCAAGGAGTTTTGGCACTCCTTCGCCGAGATGGGCTTCGCCGGCCTCCTGGTGCCGGAAGAATTCGGCGGCAGCGGGCTCGGCTATGTCGAGGCCGGTGTCGTGATGGAGGAGATCGGCCGCACCTTGATGCCGTCGCCCTTCCTCGCCACCAGCGTGATTGCGGCCTCGGCGCTGAACCGGGGCGGCAATGCCGCGCAGAAGTCGGAATATCTGCCGAGGATCGCGAGCGGTTCGCTGCTCGCGACGCTCGCGATCGACGAAGGCGCAAAGCATCGTCCGCTCCAGACCAACCTGCAGGCCGTGCGCGCCGGCAACGGGTTCAAGCTCTCCGGCGCCAAGGCGCTGGTCGTCGATGGCCACGTTGCCGATTTGCTCATCCTCGCCGCGCGCACGGGCGGCACCGCCGGCGAGCGCGAAGGCTTGACGCTGTTCCTGGTGAACCCTGCGGCCAAGGGCGTCGCGATCGAGCGCACCATCATGGTCGACGCGCACAATGCGGCGCGGATCGAGCTCGCCAATGTGGAGGTCAATGCCGACAGCGTGCTCGGCGAGGTCGATCAGGGCGCCGCGCTGCTCGACGGCGTGCTCGACATCGGCCGTGGCGCGGTCGCAGCTGAAATGGTCGGCCTCAGCGAAGAAGTTTTCAACCGTACCGTCGAGTACCTCAAAAATAGAAAGCAGTTCGGCAAGCTGATCGGCGAATTCCAGGCGCTGCAGCATCGCGCCGCCGAGCTCTATGTCGACATCGAGATCACCCGCGCCGCCACCATGAAGGCGCTTCAGGCGCTGGATACCGATGTTGCCAAGGCAACGTCAGCCGTCGCGGTGGCAAAAGCCCGCGCCGGCACCACCGCCACCCGCGCGGTCCAGGAAGGCGTACAGATGCATGGCGGCATGGGCATGACCGACCAGTTCGACATCGGCTTCTTCATGAAGCGCGCCCGGGTGTGCGAGGAATTGTTCGGCGACGCCAATTACCACACCGAGCAGCTGGCGCGGGCGCGGGGGTATTGAGCTGAGGCGCGAAGGGCGGCACGGTGGTATCGCACCCTAGGTGTCGTCCCGGCGAACGCCGGGACCCATAACCCCAGGGAGGGGTTTGACGAAGGCTCGCAGTCTAAAGAGACTCTCCGCGGTACGGTCACCTGCGCTTATCGATAAATCACGCGGTATGGGTCCCGGCGTTCGCCGGGACGACACGCGTGAGGCCTACCGCATCGGCGGCGCGTACTGCACGCCACCCGCGTTCCACAGCTGGTTCATGCCGCGCGGGATCTTCAGCTTCGACTTCTCGCCGATGTTGCGCTCGTACATCTCGCCGTAATTGCCGACGTGGCGGATGATGCGGACGGCCCAGTCCTTGGTGAGGCCGAGCTGCTCGCCGTAATTGCCTTCGGTGCCGACGAGGCGCATCACTTCCGGCTTCTTCGACTTCAGGGCCTCGTCGATGTTCTCCGAGGTGACGCCCAGCTCTTCGGCGTTGATCATCGCATAGAGCGTCCACTTCACGATCATCATCCAGTCGTCGTCGCGCTGGCGCACCACGGGGGCGAGCGGCTCCTTGGAGATCATGTCCGGCAGGATCATGTGATCGGCCGGCTTCGCCAGGTTCAGCCTGAGCGCGTAGAGCTGGGAGACGTCGGCGGAGAACGTGTCGCACTTGCCGGTGTCGTAGGCCTTCACGACCTCGTCGAGCTTGTCGAACTTCACCTCGTCATACTTCATGTTGTTGGCACGGAAGTAATCGGCGACGTTGAGCGCCGTCGTGGTGCTGGCCTGGACACAGACCTTGCTGCCGGTCAGGTCCAGCGAGGTCTCCTTGTTGCGCGAACGCGGCAGCATGAAGCCGGCGCCATCGTAATAGGCGACCGCGGGGAAATAGAGGTCGTAGTCGAGCTCGCGCGCCATGCTCCAGGTCGAGTTGCGCGAGAGGATGTCCACCTTGCGGCTCTGCAATTCCTTGAAGCGCTCGCTGGCATCGAGCGGGATGAACTTCGCCTTGCCCGGGTCGTTGAAGATCGCCGCGGCCACCGCGCGGCAGAAATCGACGTCGAAGCCGGCCCAGTTCTTGTTGTCTTCCGAGTACGAGAAGCCCGGCAGCCCCTTGTTGACGCCGCACAGCACCTCGCCGCGGCGCACGGTGCGCTTCAGCGTGCGGGTGTCGTAGAATTCATAGATGATGGCCAGAACGGCGACCAGCACGGCGACCGCGAGCCCGATCAGCAGGCCGCCACGAAAAGTGCGCATCATGTTGCTCTCTCGAAAAATCGGGAAAAGGAATTGGGAGGAGGGCGCGGAGCATGATCCCCTGGGGATCATGCTCCGACGATAGCCTTACAGTTCGGGCTTCTGCCGGATCACCACCTTGGTGCCGACAGGAACGCGGTCGTAGAGATCGGCGACGTCGTTGTTGACGAGGCGGAAGCAGCCCGAGGACACCTTGGTGCCGATCGTGTCAGGACGGTTGGTGCCGTGGATGCGGTAGACGGTGGTGCCGAGATACATGGCGCGTGCCCCGAGCGGATTGCCGGGGCCGCCTGCCATGAAGCGCGGCAGATAGGGCTGGCGCTGGATCATCTCCGGCGGCGGCGTCCAGTCCGGCCACTCCTTCTTGTTGGTGATGTTCACCAGCCCCTGCCACTGGAAACCGTCGCGGCCGACACCGATGCCGTAGCGGATCGCGCGCCCGCCCGGCTGCACCAGGTAAAGGTGGCGCTCGGCCGTGGAGATGATGATGGTGCCCGGCGTCTCGGTGGTGCGGAAATAGACCACCTGCTTCTGCCATTCCGGCTCGAGCTGGTAGCCGTCGTCGGCGACCAGACCCGGCTCGTCGCCGCGATCAGGCTGCTGCGCGATGGCATGTGGTGCGGACAGGATCAGGCCGATCGCGGCCACGAACGTCCCGGTCAGGCGACGAAAATCCGTCATTTCAAGCTCTCCCCACTGCCACGGCGCAAATCATTCGGAACCATCAAACCTGAGGGGCATGTTCATGGCAAGTTGATGGCGCGCCACCCTGATATGTCACGAGAATGCTTTGGTTTTTTGACGGGGTCCTCGCAATGCCACAAACAGGGGATGGCTCGAAAAGCATAGTTTGTCACCGCTCGGGAGGTGAGCTCCCTCTCCCGCTTGCGGGAGAGGGCTGGGGAGAGGGTTTCGCCTCCAGGGAGACTCCCTCAGAGGAGAGAGCCCTCACCCGCGCCTTCGGCGCGATCTCTCCCGCAAGCGGGAGAGGCTCAGACCGAACTCGCGGTGAGATCAAATTCGACAACTGGCGCGAGACGCCGGCTAGATCTTATTGCTCTCCGCAGCGATCCCCAGCCGCCTCACAATCTCTGTCCCCACCGCCCGCGCCTCCACCCGCGATCCGATCCGGGGGCTGCGAAACCGTCGTCCCGAGCGCAGCCGGATCGTGACGATGCAGTGCTCGTCCTCGGACCGGCCGCGGCGGTCGACGGTGATCGTCTTCACCTCGTGTCCCTCGATATGGTCCGCGCGCGGCGTGCCGTCGCCCCACAGGCGTTCGATACGGATATGGCCCTCGCGGACGATCCAGAACGCGCCGGTCACGAGATTGGCGTAGCGATGCACCGCGAACGCCGCGAGCGCGCCGAGCGGCAGCAGCAGGATGTCGACATGGGTGGGCGGCCATCCGCGCCACAGCTTGTAAGCATAAGGCAGGGCGGACAATGCGACGGCGATCAGGGACACGATGCGGATGTCCCGAGCGGAAAACGCCTCCAGCGGCTCGCCGAGATGCATCTCGGGATTGCTGGCATCGAGCGGATTGACGGGATCCTCGACATTGGGAACGTCGAACTGCGTCGCGATCCGGGCCACGGTGTCGCGCACATGGGTGACGTCGGAGATCGGCGGGGAGGTCAGGCGTTCTCCCGAGGCCAACGTGAAGACGAGTTGGAAACGGGCCTTCACCCGCTTGTTGCCGGGAACCTGCAATGCCGTGATGTCGTCCTTCGCGACGATGCGTGTGCGCAGCTTCCCAAACGGGCTTTGCCGCCCGATCAGGATCTCGTTCGCCGTGATGATCCACACCACCGCCGGCGCCATCATGATGCCGACGACGAACCCGGCGCCCACCAGCAGTGCGACCACCGAGATGACGATTTCCGGCGTGTCATGCGTGAACAGGCCCGGCGTGAAGCACAGCGCGACGGCGGCCGCAAAAGCGGACATCACCAGCCGCTGTGCGATCGAGGCGCCTTCACGAAGGCGGATGTCGTTGTTGAGGGGCGTGTCGTCCATTGCGGGCGGCTGATTGCGTTGTCGCGAAACTCCACGGACGGGTCCGTGGAGTCAAGCAACAAGGGAGCCGCGCGTGCCGCACTCAGCCATTGACGTTCAGCAGCTTGGCCACGGTGCGGTCGATCTCGTCGTAGCGGCCTTCGCCGGCGTGCTGGAACACGATCTTGCCGGTCTGGTCGATGATGTATTGCGCCGGCCAATACTGGTTGCGGTAGGCGTTCCAGGTCTTCGAATCGTTATCCTGCGCCACCGGATAGGTGATGCCGTGGCGCTTCAGCGCCGCCTGCACGTTGGAGGCCGAGCGCTCGAACGGGAATTCCGGCGTGTGGACGCCGACCACGACGAGGCCCTTATCCCGGTACTTGGCATAGAGGTCGGTGACGTGCGGCAGCGTGTTGACACAGTTGACGCAGCCATAGGTCCAGAAATCGACCAGCACGACCTTGCCGCGGAGGTCGGCCATGTTCAGTGGTTTCGAGTTGAACCAGTTGGTGACGCCGGCGAAGTCCGGCGCGGTCTGGTGGCTTGCGGCGGCGGTGACGACAGGCGTGGCGCGCGCGGCCTCCTCGCAGATGCCGGGAATGACGGCGCCGGTGACGGTGAAGCCGATCAGGGCGGCGGAGACGGCGAGCAGTCTGAAAGTCATGGAAGCGTCCTCCGGTGAAGATGAGGGATGATCACAGGCCGATCTGGCCGGTGGGATAGAAGCCGGTGAGCCACGCCACGATCAGCGTGTCGTATTGGAAATAGGCGGCGACCGCGAAGCCGATCACGACGATGCCAAAACCCTGCTGCAGCCGCGGCGAGATCCGCGAAAGGCTGCGCACCCGTGTGGTCGCGGCTTGCCCGCCATAGGCGATCGCCAGCATCGGGATCGCAGCACCAATGGCGTAGGCGATCAGCAGCGTGCCGGCCCACGCAAGATTCTTCGAGGTCGCGACCAGCGTCAGGATCGAGCCGAGCACCGGGCCGGCGCAGGGCGTCCAGACCAGGCCGAGCGTAGTGCCGAGGATGAGCCCGCCGAGCGCGCCCTCGCGCTGGGTAGCGCCGGAATTGCCGAGATCGAGCCAGCCATTGAGCCGGCTCGACAGCCATTCGAACGGCGCCGGCCACAGCATCAAGAGGCCGAAGCCCAGCAGCAGGATCGACGCCGCCTCGCGCAGCACGTTCGGATCGAAATCGAACAGCCGCGTCAGCGCACCGAGCAGCAGCGCGACCGCGGAGAAGGAAACGACGAAGCCGAGCGCGATCATCGCCGGGCGCAGATGTCCCGCGCGCCCGATCGAGGCGCCGAGCAGGATCGGCAGCATCGGCAGCGTGCAGGGCGCGGCGATGGTGAGGATGCCGGCAAGGACGGCGAAGGTGAGTTCGAGCATGGGGCACTCGTGGTGGAGGTCACGAGGGCAGTTCGGGCGGGATGCGTGGATCGTTACAGAGCGTCACGGCTTCGTGACGGGGGGCAATTTTCACCTCAGGTCGTCATGCCCGGGTTTGTCCCGGGCATCCACGTTCTTGGTGCCGCGCCGAAGGCGTGGATGGCCGGGTCAAGCCCGGACATGACGATGGAGGACCCAGCGGGGGTCGCAATGCCCACGTCACGGCTCGCCAAACACAAAACGACCCGGAGGGGGGCATCCCGTCCGGGTCGTGGAGTCCTTGGGAGGTTTAACGAAACCGTATGAGAGCTTTATAGGGGGGAAGCTTTTCGGCCTGATGTTGTGCTTTGTTTCAATTGTTTCGTCGGCGGTAACACTTCCGTGTCCCGGGAGAGGGCCAGATCGTCGGCCCTATCCCTTTGAAATCCTTGGCCTCAGGCAGCGAAGCGCTCGACGCCGCAGCCCTTAAGCAATTCGGCCAGCTGCTTGCGGGCGTAGAACATCCGCGTCTTCACCGTGCTCTGGGGGATGCCGATGATCTGACCGACCTCCTCCACCGACTTCTCGTGGTAGTAGACGAGGGTGATGATCTCGCGATGCGCGGGCGACAGCTTCTGCACGCAGGCGCGCAGGATGGCGCTGGTGTCGCTGCGGTCGAGCGAGGTCTCCGGCGTATCGGAATCGTCGGGGATCTGCCGCACGTCCTCCTGGTCGATGTCCTCGAAGCGGCGCTGGCGCATCGCAGTCAGCGCCTTGAAGCGGGCGATCGACAGCAGCCAGGTCGAAACCTGGGAGCGGCCCTGGAATTGGCCGGCGGTCCGCCACACGTCCAGGAACACCTGGCTGACGAGGTCTTCCGCCGCGGTGGCGTCACGCACGATGCGCAGGATGAAGCGGTACACCCGCACGCTGTGCCGACAATAAAGGATATGCATCGACGTCCGGTTGCCGTCGGCAATGCTCTCGAGAAGCATGTCGTCCGAAGTCGCCTGAGCGGCGATGATGCTCTGGCTGGCCTGGGCGTTGATGGCGATGACGTTCCGCATTGACTTGGCTCCCCGTAGCGCCGCAACCGAGCGGCGTTTCCTTGGACCAAAGTGTTAATGAGCCAACGTTTCGGGACGTCTGCACGAAAAGGGGAAAATGGTTTCGTGCGCCGCCAAATTGTTTCGTCGGAGGGATGGCGACGAAACATTCGGGACGAAAAAGTGTGGAATTTCAATGTACGGAAAATACGGGGATAGGGGTGTTGAGGCGGACGGGGGCGCCACGGAACGAATCTTGGTGACTTGCGTTCGGTCGCGCCAGACTGTCGTCCCGGGGCGCGAAGCGAACCCGGGACCCATACCCAAAGGGAGGAGTGGTTCCGGGGACTCGGAGTGGGCGCTTTCACGCTAAACCACGGCCTGGGGTTATGGGTCCCGGATCTGCGCGCCTAAGGGCGCGCTTGTCCGGGACGACGGCGGAGTGTGAGACTTACGCCTTATCGCCCGCCGGCGAGAACAGATAGCCGCCGCCGCGGATGGTGCGGATCACGGCGGGCTTGGCCGGATCGGGCTCGATCTTGCGGCGGATGCGCATGATGCGCAGGTCGACGGCGCGGTCGAAGGCTTCGGCGTCGCGCGCGTTAGCCAATTCCAGCAAGCGCTCGCGCGACAGCACGCGCTTCGGATTGGCCGCGAACACCTTCAACAGCCCGAACTCGGAGGCGGTCAGCGGATGCTCGTTGCCCTCGTCGTCGCGCAGGGCCTGGGCTTCGAGATCGAGCCACTTTGTCCCGAACCGTACCAATTGCTCCTTGTCGGATTTCGCCGCCGCCGCATCAGGCGCTGCGGCCTTGGCCGGCACGCTCCGCCGCAGCACCGAGCGGATGCGCGCCATCAGCTCGCGCAGCTCGCAGGGCTTGGCCACGTAATCGTCGGCGCCGAGCTCGAGGCCCACCACGCGGTCGATCGGGCTCGCGGTTGCCGTCAGCATGATGACTGGCACGTTGATGCGGCTCTTGAGGTCGCGGATGATCGAGAGGCCATCTTCCTCGGGCATGTTGAGATCGAGCACGACGAGATCGGGCATGCTGCCCTGGATCGCGGCGCGCAAGGACTTGCCGCCGTCGCACAGCGTCACGGTGAAGCCGTGCATCTTGAGATAATCGCCGACCATCTCCCGGGCCGGGGCTTCATCGTCGACGATCATGATGTGCTGGCTTTGGGTCATGGTCTCTACGTCACGGCATTTCGGTCGCGGGAAGGGTGATGGTGAAGGTCGAGCCCTTGCCGGGCCCTTCGCTGTCGGCGGTCACCTCGCCGCCATGCATGTCGACGATACGCTTGACGATGGAGAGCCCAAGTCCCGTCGAGCTCTCGCCGGCGGTCGGTTTGGCCGACAGCCGCTGGAACCGGCCGAACAGGCGGCCGAGATCTTCCGGCGACAGGCCGGCGCCCTCGTCGCTGACGCGGACGACGGTGTCGCCGCCCTCGTGGCTGACGACCACGTCGATCTTGCCGCCGATCGGTGAGTATTTGATGGCGTTGCTGATGAGATTGTCGATCGCCTCGCGGATGCGGTCGGTGTCGCACATGGTGACGATGTTGGCCGGCGCGGCGACGCTGATCGCCTGCTGCTTGTTGACGGCGAGCGGCTGGTTGGCCTCGGCGACCTCCTTGACCAGGGCGGCGACGTCGACCGGCTCGCGGCGGATGGTGATGTCGAAGGCATCGGCCATCGCGTCCGAGATCAGATGGTCGACCATCGTGGTCAGGCGCTTGGTGGCGTCGCGGATGTGGTCGACCTGGGCGACCACGCCGTTTTCCGAGGCGCCGGTCGAGATCAGCTCCTTCAGCATCTCGGTGCGGCCGAGGATGACGCCGAGCGGGTTCTTCAGATCGTGCGCGACCGTGCCCAAAATCTCGTTCTTGAAGCCGTTGGCGCGCTGCAGCCGCAGCCATTGCGCCGAGAGGCGGCGGTTGGCCTGCATCAGCGCGCGGGTGCGCTGGGCGACGCGGTCCTCCAGCTGGGTATTGGCGGCTTGAAGCTGCTGATAGAGGATGACGTTGTCGAAGGCGATCGAGAGCCTCGAGGAGAAAATCTCGACCAGCGAGCGGTCGGTCTCGGACAATTCGCGCTCGGCCTGCAGCAGCACTACCACCTCGCGGCCGGACCCGGTGCGCAAATAGATCACGCTGCGGTGGTCGGCGAATTCGTTCTTGCGGCGCTGAAACGCGGCCTCCACCATCTCGCGCAGTTCGGGGTCGAGCGCCTTCGACGTCGTGGTGCCGATGAAGCGGCTATAGCAGCCGCTGCCGGCGAGGACCGAGAGTTCGGGGTCGATGCCGCCATTGTCGCGCAAGACCAGTATACCGGCGCAATCGACGTTGAGCAGCGAGGCCAGCTGGGTCAGCACGCCCTCGGCGAGCCGCTGCATCGACTTGAAGTCGTACAGCGTCGAGGCCGCGTCGATGATGATCTCGAGCCCGCGCCGTGTCTGCACCATGCGCTCGAGCTGCTGATAGGAGCGCAGCGCCGCGGTCAGCGAGGTGAACAGCTTGTCGGCGGTGAGCTCGGTCTTGGCCTTGTAGTCGTTGATGTCGTACTGCACGATCACGCGCCGCTCGGGCGCCTGGCCGGGCTGTCCCGTGCGCAGGATGATGCGCACCGTCTCGTTCCGGATCTCGTTGCGGATGAACTCGACCAGCTCGAGGCCGGCGACGTCGGTCTCCATGATGACGTCGAGCAGCACGGCGGCGATGTCGCTGTGCTCGGCCATCAGCTTGCGGCCTTCCGCCGCGGAATAGGCCGACAGGATCTCCAGGCTCTGGCCGTTGAGGCTGTAGTCGGACAACGCAAAGCGGGTGCCGTCATGCACGGCCGGATCGTCGTCGATGACGGCGATCTTCCATTTCCGGGCGTTGGCATCCTCCGACGCGGTACCGGTATCGTCGATCAGGTGGAGGACATCGTCCTGTTCGGCCATTGAGAAGTCCCGTCACTTTCTGTGCTTTGCGCGCCGCCCTTGGCGACCCGGGGCATGATAATGCGAAAAGTGGTGCCTTGTCCCAGCTTGGATTCCAGCATCATGCGCCCGCCGAGCTGCTGGGTGACGAGGTTATAGACGATATGAAGCCCGAGTCCCGTGCCGCCTTCATTGCGCCGGGTGGTAAAGAAAGGGTCAAAGGCCTGGCGCTGCACGTCGGAGGTCATGCCGGCCCCGTCGTCGGTGAAGATGAGCTCGACGTCGTCGGCCCCGCGCGGCCGCGCCGAGATGATGATCGTGCCGGCGCGCCCGTCGGCGAAGGCGTGGTTGGCGGCGTTGAGGAAGAGGTTGGTCAGGATCTGGCCATAGGAGCCGGGATAGCCGTCGAGCAGCAGCCCCTCGGGCACGTCGACCTGGAGCGTGATCGGCGAGCGCTTCAGCACCGGGCGCAGGCTGGCGATGATCTGGTCGGTGGCCTCGCTGAGCGAGAATTGCCGCCGCTCCGCATGGGAGCGGTCGACCGCGACCTGCTTGAACGACTGGATCAGCTCGCCGGCGCGCTGCAGATTGGCGACCAGCTGCTGCGAGGCGTCGCGTGAGGACTGCACGAATTCCTCCAGCTGCGAGCGACGCAGGCGCCCATCGCCCTTGAGCTGGGCCTCGAAGATCTCGCTGCGCCGGGCAAAACTCGAAGCCACCGTCAGACTGATGCCGATCGGATTGTTGACCTCGTGCGCGACGCCGGCGACGAGGCCGCCGAGCGCCGCCAGCCGTTCGGCATCGATCAAATTCTGCTGTGCGGTATTGAGCTCGAGCAGCGCGCTCTCGGCCTTCTCCTTGGACGCGCGCAGCTCGTCCTCGGTCTGCCGCTTCGCGATCGCATTCTCGCGGAACACCTCCACCGCGCGCGCCATGGCGCCGACCTCGTCGCGCGCCTTGGTGCCCTGCACCTCGCGGTCGAGATCGCCGAGCGTGATCGCGCGCATCGCCGCCATGATCTGCTGCAGCGGCAGCCGGATCGACAGCGCGATCATCACGCCGGCGGTGAGGATGATGCCGAGGAAGATCACCGCAATGGAAAGGACACGGCGGGAAATATCCGCCAGCGTGCGGTCGAAGGTCTCCTGCGCCTTCTGCTCGCGCTTGCGCATCTTGGTGGAGAGGTCGTCGATGGCGCCGATCGCCTCGGCCTGGCTGGCGTCGATGGTGTTGCGGAGCAGCTCGGTGCGGCTGGCAAGCTGCTCGGAGAGCTTTGCAAAGCCCTCACGCAGTGCGGCGGTGCGGGCCCCGAGCCGCCGCAAGGCCATCTTCTGCAGGTCGTTGTCGGCGAGATCGATCATCACGGGGATGGTCTTCTCGATCGTCTCGGTGTTGCGGCGCGCGTCGTCGGCCGCGCCCGATGACAGCGACAGATAATAGGAATTGGCCGCCACCAGCATCGCGGTGAAGGCCTCGCGGGATTTGCCGAGCGATGGCCAGATCAGCGCGTCGCGATGGCCGGTGGCGCCTTCGATGATGGAATAGAGGCCGGCCATGTCCCTGGCCGGGCCTTGCACCTGGTCCTCATAGGTCTTGGCAATGGTGGCCTGCACGCTGCGCAGCTCGCCGAAGCCGTTGAGGAAGCGGTCGGTGGTGCGCTCCAGCTCCTCGACCGAGCCCGACAGCATCGGGTCCTTGGCGGCGCGGTTGGTCAGCGTGCCCAGTACCGCCTCGCGCAGCAGCAGGATCTCGGCGAACAGGTCGGGGCTCGGCTGGTTGATGTAGCGGTGGATCAGATTGTGCAGGCGCCCGGTCTCGCTTTCGAGCAGCGCCAGGATGCGGTCGGATTCGCGCACCTGGCGCACGTCGTCCCAGGCCGAGCCCAGCACCTGCGCGCCGTTCCAGATCATCCCCACCAGCACCACCACCACGGCGGAGTTCAGCGCGGCGATCGACAGGATGCGCCAGCGGATCGGCACCGCCCGAAGCACGCCGACCAGCCGTGCGCGCAGCCGTCCGATCGGGCCGGACGGCCGGTCTGGGTGCTCGGTATGTCCAAGTGCAGCCAACGCGGCTCACTCCACCTTGCGAATGCGTTCGATCAGCGCGGCCGCGGCGGGATCGCGCCCGGCCTTGGCGTAGATCGGGGCCATCGCGTCCTCGAACGGCTTGCGGTCGATCTCCCTGATGATGGTGACGCCGGCTTCCTGCGCCTTGCGCTGCGACTGCTCCTCGAGGTCGCGCCATTTCTCGCGCATGAACCGGCTGGAGCGCTGCGCGGCCTCCCGGAAGATCTTCTGGTCGTCCGGCGACAGGCTCTGCCAGGCCTTCAGCGAGATCACCAGCACTTCGGGGCTCATCGTGTGCTCGGTGAGCGTATAATGCCCGGCGTGCGTGTAATGATCCGTCGTCACGAAAGATGGCCAGTTGTTCTCGGCGCCGTCGATCAGATGGTTGGCGAGCCCGGTGAGCACCTGCCCATAGGGCATCTCGACCGGCTCGGCGCCGAGCGAGCGGATCATCTGGCTCATCAACTCCGACTGCTGCACCCGGATCCGCAATCCCTTGAGATCCGCGATGGTCTTCACCGGGCGGGCGCCGTTGTAGATCGACCGCGCCCCGGAATCGTAGAAGGCGAGCCCGACGAAGCCATAGGGCTCGAAGCTATCGAGGATCTCGCTACCGATCGGCCCGTCCAGCACCTTCTGCATGTGCTCGATGGACCGGAACAGGAACGGCATGGCGAGCACGTTCATCGCCGGCACGAAGTTGCCGATCAGCGCCACGTTGGTCCGGTTGAGGTCGATCGCGCCGGCCCGGGTCTGCTCGATGGTCTCCTTTTCCTCGCCGAGCTGGCGGGAGTGGAACACCTTGATCTCGTGGCGGCCGCCGCTGCGCTCGGCGATCAGCGCGCCCATGTAGCGCAGCGCCTGGACGGTCGGGTAATCCTCGGTCTGGGTATCGGCGGCGCGAAATTCGCGTGCAACGGCGCCCGTCGAACAGACGGCAAGCAGAAGCGCGACGACGATCACTCCGGTCCGCGAGAGTTCGGCACGGCTCAACACTGGCACACTCAACCCCTCAGTGGTGGAGTCTATGGCGGGGGCAAAAGGTTCAATGCAATCTAGCAGATGGTCGGGGGAAGGCCATCCCGCCCGGCGCGGCCGTGTAATTGTGCGGCGCGGCCGGCGTTCATTCCCGGTTGAAACCGGATATGCCGCGCCGTAAGCAGGGTCGCCCGCCGTTCGGCGCGCGACACGGGAAGAGCCATCGTGACGTCAGCATTGCGCGTTTTGCGAATCGCCGCCGCCCTGGCGGCTCTCTCATTGGCTGTGCCCGTGCACGCCGCCACCGACATCGCGTGGTGGCACGCCATGTCCGGCGAGCTTGGGCGGCAATTGGAAAAGCTCGCCTCGGACTTCAACGCCTCGCAGTCCGATTACCGCATCGTGCCCGCTTACAAGGGCAACTACACCGAGACGGTGACCGCCGCGATCTTCGCCTTCCGCTCGCGCAGCCAGCCCGCCATCGTCCAGGTCAACGAGGTCGCCACCGCCACCATGACCGCCGCCAGGGGCGCGATCTATCCGGTGTTCAGCCTGATGCGGGACATGCACGAGCCGTTCTCGCTGACCGATTACCTGCCCGCGGTCTCCGGCTATTACACCGACGCGGCCGGCAATCTGTTGTCGTTCCCGTTCAACTCCTCGACGCCGATCCTCTACTACAACAAGACCATGTTCCGTGACGCCGGCCTCGATCCGGAGGCGCCGCCGAAGACCTGGCCGGAATTGGGCGCGGCCGCAAAGCGCCTGCGCGACCGCGGTGCAGCGTGCGGCTTCACCACGTCCTGGCCGTCCTGGATCCATGTCGAGAATTTCTCCGCCTTCCATAATTTGCCGCTGGCGACGCGCGGCAACGGTTTCGCCGGGCTCGATGCCGAGCTGACCATCAACAATCCGGTCGTGGTCAAGCACATCGCCCAGCTCGCCGAATGGCAAAAGACAAAACTGTTCGACTATGGCGGCCGCGGACAAGCGGCCGAGCCGCGCTTCCAGAGCGGCGAATGCGGCATCTTCATCGGCTCCTCGGCGACGCGCGCGGACATCAGAGCGAATTCGAAATTCGAGATCGGCTACGGCATGATGCCGTATTGGCCCGACGTGAAGGGCGCGCCGCAGAACTCGATCATCGGCGGCGCCACGCTGTGGGTGCTGCGCGACCGGCCGCGCGAGGAATACAAGGGCGTGGCGCGGTTCTTCGCCTATCTGTCGCAGCCCGGCGTGCAGGCCGCCTGGCACCAGAACACCGGCTACCTTCCGATCACCCGCGCCGCGTCCGAGCTGACGCGCGCGCAGGGTTTTTACGAGCGCAATCCGGGCTCGGCGATCTCGTTCGAGGAGATCACGCTCAATCCGCCGACGGAGAACTCGAAGGGCATCCGGCTCGGCTCCTTCGTCCTGATCCGCGGCGCGATCGAAGACGAGCTGGAGCAGGCGTTCGCCGGCCAGAAGAGCGCGCAAGCCGCGCTGGATTCCGCCGTCGAGCGCGGCAACAAGCTGCTTCGCCAGTTCGAGCGGGCAAGTCCGGAGCGGTAATGCATGTTGCGATTGGACACCGCTGCGACCTCGAGTGAGGTGCGCCCCCTCTCCCGCTTGCGGGGGAGGGTTGGGGTGGGGGTGTCTCCACAACGGGATAATCCCCTAGAGGAAAGAGCCCCCACCCGGCGCGGGACGATGCTTCGCATCGCCCGGAACGCGCCGACCTCCCCCGCAAGCGGGAGAGGTGCACCGTCTTCTTGGCTCGCACTGAATCAACAAAAAAACACCTGAATGACGATCGCTCCATCGCAAACACTGCCGGCCTTCACCGACTCCGAAAGCTTTCGCGCCTTTCGCTCCGCGTCCTCGCAATGGCTGCCGATCGCCCTCGACATCGCGCGCAGCCACGATCTCGACATCAGCGCGCCGCATGTGTTTGCGACCGGCACCAACCTCGTGGTTGGTCTCGGCGAGACGCTGATCCTGAAAATCTTCCCGCCGCTGCTGCACGCACAATTCGTCTCCGAGCGCGGCTCGCTGATGCAGCTCAAAGGCCATCTCGATCTGCCGATCCCCGAGATCGTCGCCGAAGGAACGCGAGACGGCTGGCCCTATCTCGTCATCACCCGTCTTGCCGGCACGCTCGGCTCGGAGGTCTGGCCGCATCTGCCCGAACCGCAGAAGGAGCGCCTGCTGCGCCAGATCGGCGAGACCATCGCGAGCGTCCAGCGCGTCCCGCTCGGACCGCTGGCGAACATCGAGCCGCGCTGGGACGAATTCATGCGTGCGCAGATGCTAGGCTGCCGTGCCCGGCACACGCGCCTCGGCCTCGCGCCGAAATTCCTCAAAGGCCTCGACGATCTCCTGCGCGATGCGGAAAAGCTCATTCCGATGGATGCGCCGCCGGTCTTTCTGGTCGGCGAGTACATCCCGGAGAACTTCCTGCTCGCCTGCGATGACGGTCAGTGGTCGCTCAAAGGCCTGTTCGACTTCGGCGACGTGCTGGCGGGATGGCGCGATTACGACCTGCTCGGCCCCGGCGCGTTCATGGCGGCGGGCCGGCCGGGGAGGGTGAAGAGCCTGCTCGAAGGCTTTGGCTATGCGAAGCTCGACTATACGCTGAAGCGCCGGCTGATGGCCCTGATGCTGCTGCACCGCGCCAGCGACCTCAACAGCCACATCTGCATCGCGGGCTGGCAGGAGCAGGCGGATGACCTGGTCGAGCTGCAGGAGCTGATCTGGGCGGGTTGAGGCCGGTCAGCGCCGGCCCCGCCTCTCTCCGTCATTCCGGGGCGCCGCGGAGCGGCGAGCCCGGAATCCATGATCCTGCGCGTGCTGCCGCCCGATGGATTCCGGGCTCGATGCTGCGCATCGCCCTGGAATGACAGCCGTGCTTATCGGGCGGGCGCCAATCAAATTCAGCCCATTGAATAGGCAAATCTGTATCTTTGTATGCAATCTCGGGAGATCGAGACGAAGGCCACGATGCGCCTAAATCGACATTTCATAAGCGATATCAGTTCATTAACTTGATCGTAAATACTCGTTAAGCCTTGGCACGAACTTTGCGAATCCGGTTCCAACCAAAAACTTTGAGTTGGAGCGATTTCATGAAGCGCCGCGATTTCCTCAAGTCCGTTTCCGGATTGGCCGCCGGGGCGGCGCTTCCGGCGATGCCTCAGGTGATTTCCACCGCCTATGCCGACGCCCGCTCCGAGACGCTGCTGATCGTCTCGGAAGGCGGCCCCAACAATCTCGACATCCATGGCGTCGGCACCAACGTGCCCGGCTATGAGGTGTCCTGGAATTGCTACGACCGCCTGATCAGCCACGAGATGAAGAGCGGCCCCGGCGGGGTGCCCTATTACGACCGCGACAAGTTCAAGGGCGAGCTCGCCGAGGAGTTTAGGATCGACGACATGTCGGTCACCTTCAAGCTGAAGAAGAACGCCAAATTCCACGACGGGGCGCCCGTTACCGCCAAGGACGTAAAGTGGTCGCTCGATCGCGCCGTCAGCGTCGGCGGCTTTCCGACGTTCCAGATGAGCGCGGGCTCGCTGACCAAGCCCGAACAGTTCGTCGTGATCGACGACCACACGGTGCGCGTCGACTTCCTGAAGAAGGACAAACTGACGATTCCCGATCTCGCCGTGATCGTGCCCTGCATCGTCAACTCCGAGCTCGTGAAGAAGAACGCCAGCGAGAAGGATCCCTGGGGCCTCGAATTCACCAAGCAGCAGACCGCGGGCTCCGGCGCCTACAAGGTGACCAAGTGGACCGCGGGCACCGAAGTGATCATGGAGCGCAACGAGGATTGGGTCGGTGGCCCCTTGCCGAAGATCAAGCGCGTGATCTGGCGCATGGTGCCGCAGGCCGGCAACCGCCGCGCGCTGCTGGAGCGCGGCGATGCCGACATCTCCTACGAGCTGCCGAACAAGGACTTTCAGGAGATGAAAGCCAACGGCAAGCTCAACGTGGTGTCGCTGCCGTTCTCCAACGGCATCCAGTATATCGGCATGAACGTCACCAAGCCGCCCTTCGACAATCCGAAGGTGCGCCAGGCCGTTGCCTACGCGCTGCCCTATCAGAAGATCATGGACGCCGTGATGTTCGGCCTCGCCAACCCGATGTTCGGCGCGCCGAAGGACAAGGCGACCGAGGTCGCCTGGCCGCAGCCGCATAAATACAACACCGACATGGACAAGGCGAAGGCGCTACTGGCGGAGGCCGGCTATGCGAACGGCTTCGAGACCACGATCTCGTTCGACCTCAATTTTGCCGGCGTCAACGAGCCGCTCTGCGTGCTGGTGCAGGAGAGCCTCGCGCAGATCGGCATCAAGACCACCATCAACAAGGTGCCCGGCGCCAACTGGCGCACCGAATTGAACAAGAAGGAGATGCCGCTCTTCACCAACGTGTTCTCGGGCTGGCTCGATTACCCCGAGTACTTCTTCTACTGGTGCTATCACGGCAACAATTCCGTCTTCAACACCATGAGCTACAAGTCGGCGGAGATGGACAGACTGATCGACGGCGCCCGCACCGCCGCCGCGGCCGGCGACAAGTCAACTTACGATGCCGACGTGAAGGGCTTTGTCGATCTCGCCTTCACCGACATCCCGCGCATCCCGCTGTACCAGCCCTTCGTCAACGTCGCGATGCAGAAGAACATCAGCGGCTATCAATACTGGTTCCACCGGAGGCTCGATTATCGCGCGCTGGCGAAGGGGTGAGGTGTCGTGCGTGCGTGCGATCTGGCCGTGTCTTTCAGCTCTTGGAGTGAGGCTGCCACCGCTCCCTCATTCCCTCCCCCCTTGTGGGGGAGGGGCAGGGAGGGGGGTAGCCACAAACTCAGACCTCTCCCGGAGCCACCCCCCTCCCTAGCCCTCCCCCACATCCGCCTTCGCCCGAAGGCGGGCTTCGGCGGACAAGAGGGGGGAGGGAACGCAGCCGAACGTGCCGCACGATCTCGTTCCCATACGCAGCGCAGGAGCACCCCATGCTCACCATGATCGGCAAGCGCCTGATGTTTGCGATTCCCTCGCTGATCGGGGTCGTCATCGTCACCTTCCTGCTGACGCGCGCGCTGCCGGGCGATCCCGCCGCCTACTTCGCCGGCCCCGCTGCGACGAAGGAAGCCGTCGAGCAGATCCGGAAAAAACTCGGCCTCGACAAGCCGCTGATCGAGCAGTTCTTCCGCTACACGGCCGATCTCGCCCATGGCGATTTCGGCAATTCGCTGACGACGGGACAGCCGGTCGCGGCCGAAATCCGCAACCGCCTGCCGGCCTCTGCCGAGCTGACCTTGCTCGGTCTCATCGTCTCGGTCGTCATCGCCATCCCGCTCGGCGTGCTCGCTGCAACACGGCCGGGATCATGGGTCGATCACTTATGTCGGGTGACGACGACGGCCGGCGTCTCGCTGCCGGTGTTCTTCACCGGCCTGGTGCTGGTTTATGTCTTCTATTTCCGCCTCGGCTGGTCGCCTGCGCCGCTCGGCCGGCTCGACGTGTTCTACAGTGCGCCGCCGACGGTGACCGGCTTCTATCTGATCGACACCTTGATCGCGCGCGATCTCGAAGCGTTCCGCTCGGCGCTGAGCCAGCTCATCCTGCCGGCGACGACGTTGGCGATCTTCTCGCTGGCGCCGATCGCACGCATGACACGCGCCTCGATGCTGGCGGTGCTCGCGTCCGAATTCGTCCGCACCGCGCGCGCCAGCGGCCTGTCACCTTCGACCGTGATCGTCACTTACGCCTTCCGCAATGCGATGCTGCCTGTGATCACCACGCTCAGCATGGTGTTCTCGTTCCTGCTCGGCGCCAACGTGCTGGTGGAAAAAGTCTTCGCATGGCCCGGCATCGGCTCCTACGCGGTGGAAGCGCTGATCTCGTCGGACTTCGCGCCGGTGCAAGGTTTTGTCCTGACCATGGCGGTCATGTACGTGCTGCTCAATCTCGTGATCGACATTTTGTACGGCGTGATCGATCCGCGCGTGCGGTTGGAAGGGTAGGGGGCATTCATGAGTTCTGTTGCGCCTGCTGTCGAGCCTGTCGGTCCCGCACGTACCTCGGGACTGGCTGCGATCCTCGAACAGACCCGCTACGTGCTCGGCGAGAACAAGGTCACGGGCTTTGCCTTCGCCTTGCTGATCCTGATCCTCGCCGCCGCGATCTTCGGTCCCTATGTGGTGCCGTACGATCCGCTCGCCTCGGATACAGCTGCTGCGCTGAAACCGCCATCGGCCGCGCACTGGTTCGGCACCGACCAATTGGGGCGCGATATCTTCAGTCGCGTCGTCGTGGCAACGCGGCTCGACACTTTTATCGCGGTCGCCTCCGTCGCGCTGGTGTTCCTGATGGGCGGCCTCGCCGGCATCGCTGCCGGCTATTTCGGTGGCTGGACCGATCGCATCGTCGGCCGCATCGCCGACACCATCATGGCTTTCCCGCTGTTCGTGCTGGCGATGGGCATCGTCGCAGCGCTCGGCAACACCGTGCAGAACATCATCCTCGCCACAGCCATCGTGAACTTCCCGCTCTACGCCCGCGTCGCGCGCGCCGAGGCCAACGTCCGCCGCAACGCCGGCTTCGTGCAGGCGGCGCGCCTCTCCGGCAACGGCGAAGTCCGCATCCTCCTGGTGCACATCCTCCCGAACATCATGCCGATCATGATCGTGCAGATGTCGCTGACCATGGGCTACGCCATCCTCAATGCTGCCGGCCTCTCCTTCATCGGTCTCGGCGTCCGTCCGCCGACCGCGGAGTGGGGCATCATGGTCGCCGAAGGCGCCGGCTTCATGGTGTCAGGCGAATGGTGGATCGCGCTGTTCCCCGGTCTTGCCCTGATGATCGCCGTGTTCTGCTTCAACCTTCTCGGCGACGGCCTCCGCGACATCGTCGACCCCCAAAGGAGGACGTGATGGTGGTCGGGTTCGGGTGCGTGCAGCGAAGCTGTAAGGAGGGCACCATTCTCTCATTCCCTCCCCCCTTGTGGGGGAGGGGCAGGGAGGGGGGTAGCCACGAACTCCGACTTCGCTTGGGGCTACCCCTCTCCCCAACCCTCCCCCACAAGGGGGGAGGGAGTGAGAGGCCGGTGCCTCCCTCACGCGCACAAATCCCGTCGAAATTCCCCAACGATTCCAATGCCATTCTACTGTGCATGGGGTTGTTTTCGCATTTTTTGATTGGGAGGCCCGCATGACCGTCCAGCCGCTGCTCGACGTCCAGGACCTCACGGTGGAGTTCTCCACCCGCCGCGGCATCGTCAAAGCCGTGCAGCACGTCAACATCTCCGTCGCCAAGGGCGAGACGCTTGCCATCGTCGGCGAGTCCGGCTCGGGCAAGTCGGTGACGTCCTACGCGGTGATGCGCATCCTCGACCGCGCGGGGCGGATCGCCGAGGGCTCGGTGATGTTCTCCGGCATCGACGTCAAGGCCGCGACCGAGGACCAGATGCGCGATTTGCGCGGCCGCGAAGTCTCGATGATCTTTCAGAACCCGCGCGCCGCACTCAACCCGATCCGGAAAGTCGGCGACCAGATCGAGGACGTCTTGCGCACCCACGTGCAGCAGGCCCAGGTCAAGGATCACGGCGAGAAGGCGATCGAGGCGCTGGAGCAGGTCAAGATCGCCCGCCCGCGCGAGCGCTACCACGCCTATCCGTTCGAGCTCTCGGGCGGCATGTGCCAGCGCGTCGTCATCGCGCTCGCGCTCGCCTGCAATCCGCAGCTGCTGATCGCGGACGAGCCGACCACCGGCCTCGACGTCACCACGCAGAAGGCGGTGATGGACCTGATCGTAGAGCTGACCAAGCGCCGCGCGATGTCGACCATCCTGATCACCCACGATCTCGGCTTGGCAGCCGCCTATTGCGACCGCGTCGTGGTGATGGAGAAGGGCCGGGTGGTCGAAACCGCGAAAGCCGCCGACATCTTCGCCAACCCGCAGCACCCCTACACCAAGAAGCTGATGCGCGCGACGCCGCGGCTCGGCGTGAGCCTGCGGGATCTGCTGCCGGAGGAGGAGACTCTAGCCTCTCCCCGCGTGCGGGGAGAGGCCGACGCGCGGAGCGCGGCGGGTGAGGGGGGCTCTCCCAGCACCGTGCTCGCGGAGAGTCCCCCTCACCCCGACCCTCTCAGCGCGAGCGAAGCTCGTCGCGACCCCGCAAGCGGGGAGAGGGAGAAGACGCCGCTCCTCCTCATCGAAAAGCTCGTCAAGGAATACCCGCGCCAGGGCGCCACCGCCACGCTCGGAAAGCTGTTCGGCCGCAAGCCGCCGCTGGAGCCGGATGTCTTCCGCGCCGTTGACGGCATCAGCTTTTCGATCGGCCATGGCGAAAGCGTCGGCCTTGTCGGCGAGTCTGGCTGCGGCAAATCGACCACGTCGATGATGGTGATGCGCCTGCTCGACCAGACCTCCGGCCTGATCCAGTTCGACGGCGAGGACATCGGCGGCATCGCGCCGGCCTCGTTCGCCCGGCTGCCACAGCGCAGCCGCATCCAGATGGTGTTCCAGGATCCGACCGACAGCCTCAACCCGCGCTTCACCGCCGCGCGCGCCATTGCCGACCCGATCATGCAATTGGGAGATATCAGGGGGCGCGACGCGCTTCGCGCCCGCTGCGAGGAACTGGCCACCATGGTCGGCCTGCCGCACAACCTGCTGGATCGTTTCCCGCATCAATTGTCCGGCGGCCAGAAGGCCCGTGTCGGCATCGCCCGCGCCATCGCGCTGCATCCCAAGCTGGTCATCCTGGACGAGCCGACGGCGGCGCTGGACGTCTCGGTGCAGGCTGTCGTTCTGAACCTGCTGCAGGACCTCAAGGCGCGGCTAGGTATGAGCTATCTGTTCGTCTCGCATGATTTGAATGTGGTGCGCTTGCTGTGCGATCGTGTCATTGTGATGCGGACGGGTCGAATCGTCGAAGAGGGCTCTTCCGAGCAGGTCTTGAGCGATCCGCAGGACGACTACACCAAGGAGCTACTGACGGCGATCCCGCATCCGCCGTTGCAGGTCCACTGAGCATGATCCGGAAAAGTGTGACGCGGTTTTCCGAGAAGATCATGCTCAAATGACAACCTAGAGAGCTAGTTTGGGAGCGTGATGGCCGAGCCGCTGGACGATTATATCGACGCCGTATCGAAAGCGCTGGCGCTGCCGGTCGAGGAGGCCTGGAGGCCCGCGGTGCGCGCCAACCTCGAAGTCTCGCTGCGCCTCGCTCGCCTGGTCGACGAATTCGCGCTGCCGGACGAGACCGAGCCGGCGCCGATTTTCACCGCTTGATGTTGCCATGACCAGGAAGCCAGAGATGACGGCCTCGGACATCGCGAGTGCGGTTGCGGGCCGCCGGATGTCCGCGCTCGACGCTACGGAAGCGGCGCTGTCGCGCATCAAGCAGCACGACAGTGTCCTCAATTCCTTCACTGATGTCACCGCCGATCGCGCCCGTGCGAAAGCACGCGCCATCGACGCCGACATCGCCGCCGGCAAGGAAGTCGGCCCGCTCGCCGGCGTTCCCTTCGCGGTGAAGAACCTGTTTGACGTCGCCGGGCTTCCGACGCGCGCCGGCTCGAAGATCAACCGCGATCGCGCGCCCGCAGCGCGCGATGCGACGCTGATCGAGCGGATGGAAGCCGCCGGCGCCGTGCTGGTCGGCGCGCTCAACATGGGCGAATACGCCTATGATTTTACGGGCGAGAACGTCCATGACGGTCCCTCGCGCAATCCGCACGACACCACGCGGATGACCGGCGGCTCCTCGGGCGGCTCCGGCAGCGCGGTCGGCGGCGCGCTGGTGCCGATCGCGCTCGGCTCGGACACCAATGGCTCGATCCGCGTGCCGTCCTCGTTTTGCGGCATTTTTGGTTTGAAGCCGACCTATGGCCGGCTGTCGCGCGCGCGCTCGTTCCCGTTCGTCGCGAGCCTCGATCATCTCGGCCCGTTCGCGCGCTCCGTCACCGATCTCGCGCTTGCCTATGACGTGATGCAGGGCCCTGACGCGGAGGACAGCGCCTGCACGACGCGCGGTCTGGAGCCGACGCTGCCGCTGATCGCCAATCCCGTCTCGGATCTGCGCATCGCCATCGCCGGCGGGTATTTCCAGAAGAACGTGTTTCCGGAAGCGGTCGAGGCCGTCAGCCGCGTCGCCAAGGCGCTTGGCGCAACGAAGGTGGTCGACGTTCCCGAAGCCGCGCGCGCCCGCGCGGCCGCCTATGTCATCACCACCACCGAGGGCGCTTCGTTGCATCTCGATCGCCTGCGCAAGCGGCCGAACGATTTCGATCCTGCGGTGCGCGACCGGCTGATCGCTGGCGCGATGGTGCCGGCGCCGATGGTCGATCGGGCGCAAAAATTTCGGCGCTGGTATCGCGCGCAGCTCGCCGAGATCTTCAAGACCGTCGACGTGCTGCTCGCGCCGGCAACGCCCTGCACCGCGCCAAAGCTCGGGCAGGTGAATTTCAACCTCGACGGCGTCGAGCTGCCGGTGCGCGCCAATATCGGCGTCCACACCCAGCCGATCTCCTTCATCGGCCTGCCGGTGGTGGCCGTCCCGGTGCCGCTCGAGCCGCTGCCGATCGGCGTGCAGATCATCGCTGCGCCCTGGCGCGAGGACATCGCGCTCCGCGTCGCCTACGCTTTGGAAAAGATGGGCGTCGCGGCAGCGCCCGCGCCGAGAGGACTCTGACATGGAGATCGATCTCCCCGAGGTGATCGCGGAAGTCAAAGCCGCATTCGATCGTTATGAGCAGGCCCTCGTCAGTAACGATGTCGCCGTGCTCGGCGAACTCTTCCGCAACGATCCCCGCACGCTGCGCTACGGCATCGGTGAGAACCTCTACGGCTACGAGGCGATCAACGGCTTCCGCGCCGCGCGCTCGCCGGTCGGCCTGAACCGCCGCACCGCCAAGACGGTGATCAGCAGCTATGGCCGCGACACCGCGGTGGCCTCCACCCTGTTCTACCGCGATACGGCGCCCGGCAAGGTCGGCCGGCAGATGCAGACCTGGATTCGCTTTCCCGAGGGCTGGCGCGTCGTCGCCGCCCATGTCAGCATGATCGACGAGCCGAAAGAGACCTGACCGCATGACGCTCGACGATCTTCCGCAGGGAGCACTGCCGGCCGAGCCGGTGGTGCCCCGCGTCGACCGTGCCTCGCCATCGGTGCAGAAGGTCACGCGCGCCGAGGAGCTGCGCCTGCAACTCGCCGACGAGATCGTGCGCGGCGCCCTGGCCCCCGGCTCGCCCCTGGACGAGACCGATATCGCGCGCCGCTTCAGCGTGTCGCGGACGCCGGTGCGTGAGGCGCTGCGTCAGCTCGTGGCCAGCGGCCTCGTCGAAGCGCGTGCTCATCGCGGCGCGGTGGTGGCGCAGCCCTCGATCGAGCGTCTGACGAGCATGTTCGAGGCGATGGCCGAGCTCGAGGCGCTGTGCGCAGGCCTTGCCGCCGAGCGCATGTCCGCCGCCGAGCGCCATGGCCTCGAGGCGATCCACGAAGAGCTGCGCGTGCTGAGCTACACCGGCAATCCCGATCGCTTCCACGTGGTCAACGAGCGCTTCCACAACGCGATCTATGCGGGATCGCAGAACGGCTACATCGCCGAGATCACGCTCGCCACGCGGGTGCGCGTGCAACCGTTCCGTCGCGCCCAGTTCCGCAACCTCGGCCGTCTCGCCAAATCGCAAGCCGAGCACGACCGCGTCGTCGTCGCCATCATGCGCGGCGACAAGCAGGGCGCAGCCGTCGCGATGCGCGCGCATATCGAATTGGTGCGCGGGGAGTACGAGATCTACGCGGTGTCGGTGTAGCGCCGCGCGATCGGTGCCGTAGGGTGGGCAAAGGCGCAAAGCGCCGTGCCCACGGTTTTTCATGAAGGTCGGGATCGTGGGCACGCTTCGCTTTGCCCACCCTACGAGACCTACTTTGTCGCAGCTTCCTTCATATACGCGCGCCATCCCCCATACGCGGTGATATCTCGCGCATCGCTCAGCACCTCCGGCTCGACGAGAAACCCCTTCACGCTGCGGCCGTCGCCCAGGCGCACCGTGCCGATCGCCATCGGCGAAGGAATCGCATTGACGAATTTGCCGAACGCGGACGGCGACAGCGACCAGATCTCCAGCTCGATCGATGCGCCCTTGCCGGCTGCGACGCGCAGCATGCCGGGTTTCGGCGGCGTGGTCTTGAGCGCGTAGAGCTTGTAGTCGGGCGCAGTTCTGGTTGCCTCGATCAGGCGCCCGTTCAGTGCCTTCAATTCGCCGTTGAGCACCATGCCGGACAGATGCGCGCCGACGACCGCGATCGGGATCTCGTCGCCGCTGCTTGGCGGCAGCGGCGACAGCGGAGCTTGCGCCGTGCCCTTCGCGCCGAGACTCAGCTTGGTATCGGCATGGAAGACGCGACCGATGCTCGCGAGCAGCGCATCATGCCCCGCGGGCGCGAGCAGCGTGATGCCGAACGGAATGCCGTCGGCGCGCATCGACGCCGGCAGCGCGAGGCCGCAGAGATCGAGCAGATTGACGAAATTGGTGTAGGTGCCGAGCCGGCTGTTGAGCTCGATCGGATTGGCGAGCACCTGCGCGGTGGTATAGGCGGTCGGCGCGGTCGGCAGCACCAGCGCGTCGATATTGGCAAACGTGCGCTCGGCAATCTTGCGCAGGCCCTGCAGGCGATAGAGCGCCGAGAACGTGTCCGCAGCCGTGAGCCGCGCGCCGGCCGCGGTGATCTCGCGCGTCACCGGATGAATCGAATCGGGCGCGGACGCCAGCAGATCCTTGATCACGAGGTAGCGTTCGGCGACCCAGGGGCCCTCATAGAGCAGCCGCGCCGTCTCGTAGAACGGCTCGAGGTCGAATTCGACCAACGTTGCGCCGAGTGCTGTCCAGCGCTTCAGTGCATCGGCGTAGGCGGCTTCCGCCTTCTTGTCGCCGAAAAAGATCAGCTGTCCGTTGCGCGGCACGCCGAGGCGCAAGCCTGCCGGGAACGGCGTGAGCGCGCCCAGCGGCCGGTCGCGCGAGAACGGATCGGCTTGGTCGGGTCCTGCCATCACGGAGAGCGCCAGTGCGGCATCGTCCACGGTCAGCGCAAACACCGAGATGCAATCGAGCGTGCGGCAGGCCGGCACCAGCCCCGCATTCGAGACCATGCCGAGGCTCGGCTTCAGCCCGACGATGTTGTTGAGCATCGCCGGCACGCGCCCGGAGCCGGCCGTGTCAGTCCCCAGCGACAGCGGCACGAGCCCCGCGCCGACCGCCACCGCGGAGCCCGAACTGGAGCCGCCCGGAATGAGATCCTCGCGGATCGAATTCTTGGGAACGCCGTAGGGCGAGCGCACGCCGACGAGGCCGGTGGCGAACTGGTCGAGATTGGTCTTGCCGATGATGATGGCGCCGGCCGCGCGCAGCCGCGCCACCGCAGTCGAGTCATGCGTCGGCGTCGTGGAGAAGGCCGGGCAGGCCGCCGTGGTCGGAAAGCCCAGCGCGTCGATATTGTCCTTCACCGCAACGGGCACGCCGTAGAGTGGCAGGCTGGCGGTGTCCTTCGTGGCGAGCCTCTCAGCCTCCGCGATCGCATCCTTTTCGTCGCGCAGGCTGATGAAGATGGCGGGATCATTGTGGTCGCGGATGCGCTGATAGGTCCGGGCGACCGTCTCTGCCGGCGTCAGCGTGCCCGCGCGATGCGCGGCCAAAATCGCGGCGATCGTTTCAGGCTGCTCAGCCCCCATTTCAGCCCCCATGGCGACAAAACTCCGGCAACTGCTTCACCCCCGGAGTGAAGCAAGCGATGTGCCATTGTGTACATTATCCGGGCAGGACGTAGGCTGCGGATATGATCCGTGGGATCAGTGGCTTGCGGGATATTTTGGCAGGCGGGCGGGCCGTGCCGTCAGCGCCCCGTGACGGGCATCTGCCCAAATCATGGGCAGTCGAGATCAGGTGAAGCCAGCAAGGATCCGCAGCAGGTGTGCCCGGTTTTCCTTGCCGATCTTCTCTTCGACATGCCGCTCGTGCTCGGCCGCGAGCCGCTTGAATTTCGCCAGCGCCGTATCGCCCTGGGTCGTGAGATGCAGCGCATGCGAGCGACGGTCCGCCTTCGATTTGACCCGCTTCACGAGCTTGCGCTGTTCGAGGCTGTCGAGCAGGTGCACCAGCCGGGCGCGCTCGATGCCAAGGCGCTTTGCCACCGCCATCTGCGACAGGCCCGGATTGGCGCCGATCACGGTCAGCACCGAATATTGCGTCGGCCGGATGTCGACATCGCCGAGCGTTCTGATGAAGTCCTGAAAGATCCAGATCTGGAAGCGCCGTACCGCATAGCCGGCGTGCCCGACCAGTGCGTCGAGGCCGATATCGTCGGCGATGTCCCGAGGCGCCGCGCCGTTGCCGGCGCGTCTGCGTGCGGAAGTCTGGGCTGAGGTGGCTGTCAAATCACGTCTCCTGCCGGACTATTCTTGTAACGTCATTATTGCGCGGGCGGAAGATTGTTGTTGACGACAACAATTGTCATGCCCAACATTATGGCCAAAGCAGCCCGGAACGAGGCTGCGGCCGATCCGGGATCCGGGCGGAGGAGGAAATCATGACAACCGCCGCACGCGGCGATGCCGCAAGCCTGTTTGCAACGCCACGGACCGTCGCCGAGCATCGCGCCGACGGCAGCATCGTGCTGCGCTCGCCCGACCCCTTGCGCGACGGCGCGCGCTGCGTCGGCGACTGGCTGGAGCAATGGGCGCGGCAAACGCCGGATGCGACCTTCCTTGCCGAGCGCGGCGACGTCGAGGCGCCATGGACCACCGTCAGCTATGCGCAGGCGCTGCGCCAGGTGCGTGCGGCGGCGTCCTGGATCCTGGCACAGGGTCTGAGCGCCGAACGCCCGCTCGCGATTCTCTCCGACAACAGCATCGACCACGCGCTGCTGGCGCTTGCGGCCCAGCATGTCGGCGTGCCCTCGGCGGCGATTTCGCCGGCCTATTCGTTGATGTCGAAAGATTTTGACAAGCTCAAGAGCATGATCGCACTGCTCGAGCCGGGCGCGATCTATGTCTCCGCCATGAAACCATTTGCGGCAGCGCTGGCGGCGATCAAACCGCTTCACACGGCCCAGATCATCAGCGGCATCGACGGCGATGCCGATGCGTTGGCCTTCGGCGCCATTGCAACAACGCCTGAAACGCCCGACGTCGCAACGGCGTTCGCCGCGGTGACGCCCGACACGATCGCCAAATTCCTGTTCACCTCGGGGTCGACAGGCAGGCCCAAGGCCGTCATCAACACCCAGCGCATGCTGACCTCGAGCCAGCAGGCCAAGGCGCAGACCTGGACATTTCTGGAGCAGGGTGGCCGCGACCTCGTCATTCTCGACTGGTTGCCCTGGAGCCACACCTTCGGCGCCAACCACAATTTCAATCTCGTGCTGCGCAATGGCGGCTCGCTCTATATCGACGGCGGCAAGCCGGCGCCCGGGCTGTTTGCGACGTCGCTCGCCAATCTGAAAAGCGTGATGCCGACGGTCTATTTCAACGTGCCGCGCGGATTCGACATGCTGATCGCGGCGCTGCGCGGCGACGAGGAGCTGCGTCACCGCTTCTTCAGCGAGGTGAAATTCGCCTTCTATGCCGGTGCCGCGTTGCCGCAGAATCTCTGGGATGCGCTCGAAGACCTCTCGATCAAGACCGTCGGCCGCGCGCTGCCGATGGTTTCGGCCTGGGGTTCGACCGAAACGTCGCCGCTTGCGACCGACTGCCATTTCCTCGCGGAGCGCTCCGGCAATATCGGTGTGCCCATTCCCGGCACCGAGCTGAAGCTGGTCCCCTCCGGCGACAAGCTGGAGGTGCGGGTGCGCGGTCCCAACGTCACGCCGGGCTATTGGAAGGCGCCGGAGCTGACCAGGCAGGCCTTTGATGAAGAGGGTTTTTATCTCATCGGCGATGCGGTGAAGCTTGCCGATCACGCGCGGCCGGAGCGCGGCCTGTTCTTCGACGGCCGCGTCGCCGAGGATTTCAAGCTCAATTCCGGCACCTGGGTCAGCGTCGGCACGCTGCGCGTTGCCGGCATCGCCGCGCTGGCGCCGCTGGCGCAGGATATCGTGGTGTCAGGTCATGGCGGCGACGAAGTGCGCTTCCTGGTGTTCCCCAACGTCGCGGCCTGCCGTGCTCATGCCGGCCTGGGCGAGACGGCTGATGTGCACGAGGTGCTCGCGCATGCCAAGGTCAGGAGCGCCATTGCGCAGGAACTGGCGAAACTGAAGCAGGACGGCCCCAATTCCGCCGGCCACGCTACGCGCGCGCTGCTTCTCGCCGAACCGCCGTCGGTCGATGGCGGCGAGATTACCGACAAGGGCTACATCAACCAGCGCGCCGTGCTGACCCGCCGCGCCGATGCGGTGGCGCGGTTGAACGATGATGCGTCGGGCGAGTGGATCGGGTTGTAAAGGCCGGTAGCGAAGCCACATTCCGCTGTCATTCCGGGGCGCGCCTCTTGGCGCGAGCCCGGAATCCATTTCACCGCAGGGGTGTTGCACGATGGATTCCGGGTTCGCGCTACGCGCGCCCCGGAATGACGAGATGGGCCAATCCCGCTGCCGCAATATATTGCTGATTCTTTTGTTGCCTAAGCAACTAATCTGTGCGAACCGTTCCAGACCAGGACGACGGCGGGGAAACCGCCGGGTCCGATCTCGGAGGAAACGATGCTCGGCAGGAAGGGTGCCGCGGGCAAGCGCGGGCGCATGCCTGGAGGTGGCGACAGGGCGCGGCCGCGGTGCGGTGCGTCAGGTGTAGCTGCTGTCCGTGACCGCGCCGAGATTTTCGTGCAGCCGGCGGAGCAGGCCGATCAGCACCTCGCGCTCGTCCTTGCTCAGGCAGGACAACAGCCGCCGCTCGCGTTCGAGCGCTGCGGCGATCACCTTGTCATGGGTGCTGCGGCCCTTCGCCGTCAGCGAAATCGAATGGGTGCGGCCGTCGTGGGGATCGGTGCGGATCGAGATCAGCCCGCGCTTCTCGAGGCCCGCCAGCGTCCGGCTCACTGGCCCCTTGTCGAAGCCGATGACGTGACAGATGCGCGAGGCCGGAATGCCGGGCTCGATCGCCAGCAGCGACATGATCCGCCATTCCGTGACGTTGACGCCGAACTCCCGCTGATAGAACGCGGTCGCGCTGTTCGAGAGCTTGTTGGCGATGAAGGTGACGAAGGCCGGGACGTAACGCTCGAGATCGAGCGTCGGTCCCGCCTCTGCGGGCGCAGGCTTGTGGCGGGGTCTGGTCGAAGGCGCAGGCATGTCGGCGTTCTGTCTCGCGGTGAGGCCACCGACCTAAAGGCATGCGCCGCGCTTTCACAAGATCAAAATGAGAGAGGTCTCCCATGACCGCATCCGGCACCCCTGCATCGACAGGCTCTGCGGCCGTCCCGCATCTCGACGTCGATCCCTTCGACATGAATTTTTTCGCGGACCCGTATCCGACGCATCAGCGGCTGCGGGAGGCAGGGCCGGTGGTCTACCTCGACAAATGGAACGTCTATGGCGTGGCGCGCTATGCCGAGGTCCATGCGGTGCTGAACGATCCCGCGACCTTCTGCTCCAGCCGCGGCGTCGGCCTGTCCGACTTCAAGAAGGAGACGCCGTGGCGGCCGCCGAGCCTGATCCTCGAGGCCGATCCGCCCGCGCACACCCGCACCCGCGCCGTGCTGTCGAAGGTGCTGTCGCCGACCGTGATGAAGCAGGTGCGCGACCGCTTTGCCGCCGCTGCGGAGGAGCGGGTGGATGCGCTGCTGCACAAGCGCAGCTTCGACGCGATCACCGATCTCGCCGAGGCCTATCCGCTCTCGATCTTTCCGGATGCGCTGGGCCTGAAGGCGGAGGGACGCGAGCATCTCATTCCCTATGCCAGCGTCGTGTTCAACGCGTTCGGTCCGCCCAATGAGCTGCGCCAGCAGGCGATCGCGCGCTCGGCGCCGCACCAGGCCTATGTCGCCGAGCAATGCCAGCGCGACAACCTCGCGCCCGGTGGCTTCGGCGCCTGTATCCACGCCCGGGTCGACGACGGTGAGATCACCGCGACCGAGGCGCCGCTGCTGGTGCGCTCGCTGCTGTCGGCCGGCCTCGACACCACCGTCAACGGCATCGGCGCGGCGGTCTATTGCCTTGCGCGCTTCCCCGACCAGTGGCAGCGCCTGCGCGCTGATCTGACGCTGGCACGCAACGCCTTCGAGGAGGCCGTGCGGTTCGAAAGCCCGGTGCAGACCTTCTTCCGGACCACCACTCGCGATGTCGAGCTGTCAGGCGCGACGATCGGCGAGGGCGAGAAGGTACTGATGTTCCTCGCCGCCGCCAATCGCGATCCCAGACGCTGGGACGAGCCTGATAGCTACGACATCACGCGCCGCACCTCCGGCCATGTCGGCTTCGGCTCGGGAATCCACATGTGCGTCGGACAGCTCGTTGCCCGCCTCGAAGGCGAGGTGATGCTGACGGCGCTGGCCCGGCGCATCGCGAAGATCGAGATCACGGGCGAGCCGAAGCGTCGCTTCAACAACACGCTGCGCGGGCTCGACAGCCTGCCCGTCACGATCACCCCGGCCTGACCAGGAGCTTTGATGCCCGCCATCACTTTCATCCATCCCGACGGCAAGTCCGAGCGCATCGAGACCGCGGACGGGGAGAGCGCCATGCAGACCGCGACCCGACACGGTCTCGACGGCATTCTGGCCGAATGCGGCGGCAACGCCATGTGCGCGACTTGCCATGTCTATGTCGACGAGGGCTGGCTCGCGCGGCTGCCCGGCATGGCCGACGACGAGGATGCGCTGCTTGACGGCACCGCGAGCGAGCGGCTGCCCAACAGCCGGCTGTCCTGCCAGATCAAGATCACGCCGGAGCTCGACGGGCTCGTCGTGAAGCTGCCGGAGCGGCAGGTCTGAGTCTCGACGCGCCGGCAACGACCGGCGCGGCAAACCATCAAACAGGGGAGGGAACCATGAAACATCTGAAATGGACGCTTGCGTTGGCCGCGAGCCTGGTGGCCGGCGCGGCGAGCGCCGAGATCTCGGACAATGTCGTGCGCGTCGGCGTGCTCAACGACATCTCCGGCATCTTCCAGGACACTAACGGCATGGGCTCGGTGGAAGCCGCGCGCATGGCCGCGGAGGATTTCAACGGCGGCGGCAAGAACATCAAGGTCGAGATCGTCTATGCCGACCACCAGAACAAGGCCGATGTCGGCAATGCCATTGCGCGCAAATGGCTCGACGTCGAGGGTGTCGATGCCATCGTCGACGTGCCGAACTCGGCCGTAGGCCTCTCCATCAACACGCTGCTGCGCGACAGCCGCATGACGTTCCTGGCGTCCTCGACCGCAAGCTCCGATCTCACCGGCAAGGCCTGCTCGCCCAACACCATCCAATGGGTCAACGACACCTGGGCCACCGGCAACACCACGGCGGCCGCGATGGTCTCGCGTGGCGGCAAGGACTGGTATTTCCTCACAGTCGATTTCGCGCTCGGCAAGGGCATCGAATCGGAAGCGCAGAAATACATCGAGGCGCATGGCGGCAAGGTGCTTGGCTCCTCAAAGCACCCGCTCGGCACCTCCGACTTTGCCTCCTTCCTGTTGCAGGCGCAGGGCTCGAAGGCTCAGGTGATCGGCCTTGCCAATGCCGGCGGTGACACCATTAACGCGGTGAAGCAGGCCGCCGAGTTCGGCATTCAGCAGAACGGGCAGCGGCTCGTCGCCTTCCTGCTCTTCATCAACGACGTCCACGGCATGGGCATCAAGGTCGCGCAGGGCCTCCAGCTCATGGAAGCCTTCTACTGGGACATGAATGACGACACCCGCGCCTTCGCCAAGCGGTTCGCCGCCCGTCCCGGCATGAACGGCAAGATGCCGAGCGGCAACCAGGCCGGCGTCTATGCCTCGACGCTCGCTTATCTCAACGCGGTCGCCGCGACCGGCAGCGACAATGCCAAGGACGCCGTGCCCGAGATGAAGAAGTTCAAAGGCAAGGACAAATTGTTCGGCGACACCACGATCCGCCAGGACGGCCGCGTCGTGCATCCGATGTACCTGTTCGAGGTGAAGAAGCCGGAGGAGTCGAAATATCCCTACGACTATTACAAGCTGGTCTCGACGATTCCGGCCGACCAGGCGTTCCGCCCGCTGGCGGAAGGCGGGTGTGAATTGGTGAAGTAAGGGAGCGAGCGCCGTCTCTTTCACCCTCCCCTGGAGGGGGAGGGTCGATCGCGCGCAGCGCGAGCGGGGTGGGGTGATCTCTCAACACGGGCAGTGTCTGCGCGGAGAGACTGTCACCCCACCCCGCTACGCATTTCGCTTCGCTGCATGCTTCGCGACCCTCCCCCTCCAGGGGAGGGTAAGAGGAACGTGCCGCGATAGCCCCTACACCACCTTACTGCTCCCCTGGGTGATCAGCCGCGCTGCCCGCTGGTCCCGCGCGTAGATCCAGAGCCAGCTCAGCGCGACACTGAGCCGGTGGCGCAGGCCGATCAGGAAGTAGATGTGGGCGATGCCCCAGATCCACCATGCGATCGCGCCGCGCAGCTTGAAGCGGCCGAAGTCGATCACGGCGAGGCGCTTGCCGATCTGGGCGAGGCTGCCGGCATGCTTGTAGCGGAACGCGCCCTTTGTCTCGCCTCGCAGTCGCGCCTTGATCGTTTCGGCGACGTGACGGCCCTGCTGCTTGGCGGCCGGCGCGATGCCTGGCACCGGCTTGCCGTCCCAGGCGTTGATGCTGACGGTATCGCCGATCGCAAAGATCTCGGGATGGCCTGGTATCGTCAGGTCGTCTTCGACCTGTACGCGCCCGGCGCGATCGGCTGGCGCGTCCAGCCATTCTGCGGCGGGAGAGGCGCGGACGCCGGCGGCCCAGATTCGGGTCTTTGCCTCGAGCAGCTTGCCGCCGAATACCACGCCCTCACGATTGATCTCGGTGACGGCCTGCCCCAGCACGACCTCGACGCCGATCTTCTCCAGCGAGGCCTGCGCATAGGCCGAGAGATCGTCGGCGAAGCCCGCGAGCACGCGCGGCCCCGCCTCGATCAGCACCACGCGCGCCTTGGTCGTGTCGATGTTGCGGAAATCGCCGGGCAAGGTGTGACGCGCCATCTCGGCGATGGTGCCGGCGAGCTCGACCCCGGTGGGGCCGGCGCCGACGATGACGAAGGTCAGCCGCGCCGCGCGCTTCGCCGGATCGGTCTCGCGCTCGGCGCGCTCGAACGCCACCAGGATGTGGCGGCGCAGCGTGGTGCCGTCCTCCAGCGTCTTCAGGCCCGGCGCGAACTGCTCCCATTCGTCGTGGCCGAAATAGGCGTGACGCGCGCCGGTGGCGAGCACCAGCGTGTCGTAGGGCACCTCGCTGCCGTCGTCGATCAGCACGCAGCGCCTTGCCGCGTCGACGCCGCTGACCGTCGCGAACAGCGTCGTCACCTCGGGCCTGTCTCGCATCAGGTGGCGGATCGGCCAGGCGATCTCACTGGTGGCGAGCGAGGCGGTTGCGACCTGATAGAGCAGCGGCTGGAACAGATGATGGTTGCGGCGGTCGATCAGCGTGATCTCGACCGGCGCACCCGCAAGCCGGTAGGTCGCCTCCAGCCCGCCGAAGCCGGCGCCGACGATGACGACGCGATGCGGTGTCGTGGTCATGATGTGCCCTCGAATCTCGCTGCTCCACATCCCCATTTAAGTGCGGATCGGACGCTGCGGTCCAATAGCTGTCATCAATCGCCGCATAGGCCGGATGTATCGATCGGGCGCGAAAAAGCGCCGCAGGGTTGATCTAAGTAAGCAGAATTATATTTCTTGCCATCGCCGATTGGGGCGAAATATGGTGCAGGGGTGGGCGCTGAGCCATTGGCGGCGCGACAGATTTTGCGTTCAATAGAGACAGGCCCGGGGCGGCGATCACCCCGTTTTCCGGGACCGATAATAAGGAGGGGAGTGGTTATGAGGACGGCATTCTGGCTGGCGGGCGCAGCGGCGCTGGTGCTGGCGAGCCCGGCATTCGCCGGCGACACCATCAAGATCGGTTTCGTTTCGACCTTCAGCGGCCCGACCGCCGTGATCGGCAACGATATGCGCAACTCCTTCGAGCTCGCGCTGGATCACATGGGCCGCAAGATGGACGGCAAGCCGGTCGAGGTCATCTACGAGGATGACGGGCAGAAGCCCGATGTCGGCAAGCAGAAGACCGAGAAGCTGGTGCAGTCGGACAAGGTCGATTTCATCGTCGGCTACATCTGGTCGAACGTGCTGCTGGCCTCGCTGAAGACCGCGGTCGACTCGCAGACCTTCCTGATCTCGGCCAACGCCGGCCCGTCGCAGCTCGCCGGCGAACTCTGTTCGCCTTACGTGTTCTCGACCTCCTGGCAGAACGACCAGACGCCGCAGGCTATGGGCCTCTACATGAACCAGAAAGGCGTCAAGAGCGTGTTCCTGATCGGGCCGAACTACGCGGCCGGCAAGGACATGCTCGCGGGCCTGAAGAACACGTTCAAGGGCGAGATCAAGGGCGAGGAATACACGGTGTGGCCGAGCCAGCTCGATTTCTCAGCCGAACTCTCCAAGGCGCGCGCCTCGGGCGCGGAGTCGATCTTCGTGTTCTATCCGGGCGCCGCCGGCGTGCAGTTCCTCAATCAATATGCGCAGGCCGGTTTGAAGAGCACGATGCCGCTCTACACCGCCTTCACGGTGGACGAGCTCTCGCTGCCGCTGCAGAAGGAGAACGCGCTCGGCGTGCCCGGCGCGCAGGAATGGGTCAACGACCTCCCGAACGAGCAGAACAAGCGCTTCGTCGCCGACTACCGCAAGAAATATCCCGGCCTGCGCCCGACCTATTACGGCGCGCAATCCTATGACGCCGCCCAGCTCATCAACAGCGCGGTGGTCGCGGTGAAGGGCGACACCAGCAAGAAGGACGCAATGAAGGCCGAGATGGAGAAGGCCAACTTCAAGTCGCTGCGCGGCGCGTTCAAATACGGCAAGAACCACATCCCGGTGCAGAGCTTCTATCTCCAGGACGTCGTGAAGGACGCCGAAGGCCAGCTCTCGCTGAAGACGGTCGCGACCATCGTGGAGAACGACCAGGATCGTTTCCACGACAAGTGCAAGATGAAGTAGCTACAAGCGACGTTGCCCCTTCTCCCCTTGTGGGAGAAGGTGGCGCGAAGCGCCGGATGAGGGGTATCTCTCCGCAGATTCCCTGCGAGAGTTGATCGCACGGATAGAGACCCCTCACCCGTCTCGCCGCTTTGCGGCGAGCCACCCTCTCCCACAAGGGGCGAGGGGAAGAAGTGTCTACACCCTTGGCATGCTCGCGGGCCGCACTTCGCGGGCCTGGGCTGCGAGCCTGATCCCGGCATTGGCCGCACCGAACCCCTGATAATCCCTGCGCTCGACGATCTCGAAGAAGAACCGCTCGTCGAAAATGTGGGTGTAGACCTGGAAGAACTCGCCGTCGCCCTCGCGGTCGTAGAGGATGTGGTTGGTGCGCAGCTGCGCCATCAGCTCGGGCGCGAGGTCGTATTTGGCTTCGATGTCGTCGTAGTAATTGTCTGGGATATCCAGGAAATCCGCGCCGCGCTTGCGCATCTCCGCGACCGTCGCAAAAATGTCCCGGCACGAGAACGCGACGTGCTGCACGCCCGAGCCGAAGAACTCCGAGATGAAGCGTGCCGGCAACGTCCGGTTGGCGGAGGAGCCGTTGAGCACGAAGCGCAGGCTCTGGTCGGCGTTGATGATGGCCTGGCTCTGCACCAGGCCTCGGGGATCGGCGATCTCCATCTGCGGCAGGCGCTTGAGGTCGAGGATGCCGGTGTAGAACAACAGCCAGGACAGCATCTCGTCATAGGGCATCGACTGCGCGATGTGATCGACGGCGAGCAGCGCGTCCGCGCCTTTGTCGCTCGCAACAGGCTCGAAATCCGTGTCCCAGTTCTTGCCGGCCTGGTCGAGGAAATACAGCAGGCTGCCGCCGACGCCGTGGATCGCCGGGATTTCGAGCTCGCCCGGCCCGACCGGCTGGTAGAAGGTGCGCGCCTTCAGCATCTCCGCACGCTGCATGGCAAGGCCGGCATTGTCGACATCGAGCGCAATCGCGCAGACGCCGGGGCCGTGCGTCACATAATGCGAATGCGCAAAGCCGTCGGTTTCGCTGTTGATGACGAGCTCGACCTTGCCCTGCGACCAGCGCTCCACCGCCTTGCTGCGATGCGCGCCGGACTTGCGGAAGCCGAGCTGCGCCAACAGGCGGGCGAGCTCGCTGGCCTTGGTCTCGTTGACGGCAAACTCGATGAACCCGGTGCCGCGGCTCTTCGCTTTCGGTGCCAGCGGTTCGGCGGCGAATCTCGGCCAATCCGGCGCAAGCTGGTCCTCCAGCAGGATCAGCGAGCGCAGGCCGTCGAGCGCGGTCTGCGCAGCGGAGCCGGCGCGGAACTGGTCGTTGAAGATCTCCAGTGACAGCGGCCCGGCATAGCCGGTCGCCGCGATCGCCGCCATGAACTCACCGACCGGCAGATCGCCCTGGCCGGGGAAGGAGCGGAAATGCCGGCTCCACGACAGGATATCGAGCTCGAGCTTTGGTGCGTCGGCAAGCTGCACCAGAAAAATCTTGTCGCCGGGAATCGAGGCCATCGCGCGGGTCGGAAGGCCCGGCGCCAGCGCGTGGAAGCTGTCGAGGATGATTCCGATCGCGGGATGATCGGCGCGGCGCACGATCTCCCAGGCGTCGCGATAGTCGTTGACATGACGTCCCCAGGCCAAGGCCTCGTAGCCGACGCGCAAGCCCCGACTGGCGGCGCGTTCGCCCAGCTCGCGAAAATCGTCGGCGGCGCGATCGATGCCGCCGAGCGAGGCGGGCGAGACGTTGGAGCAGATCAGCAGCAAATCAGTGCCGAGCTCCTGCATCAGATCGAACTTGCGTTCCGCGCGGGCAAAATTGCGTGCGCGCTGCGGCTCCGGCATGCCCTCGAAATCGCGGAACGGCTGAAACGCGCAGATCTCGAGATTGAGATCCTTGCAGAGCTTCGCGATGTCGCGCGGGCCGGCGCCGAACGACAGCAAATCGTTCTCGAAGATCTCGACCCCGTCGAAGCCGGCGGACGCGATGGCGCGGAGCTTCTCGTCGAGAGCGCCGGAGAGGGAGACGGTTGCGATCGAGCGCTTGTTCATGTTGCCTGCTCCATGATCCGCCCCGGTGAGACTTTTCGGCCCGTGCGTGCCGCTTCGCTGACGGCTTCGACGACGGCGAGTGTCGCTGTCGCATCCTCGACCGAAATCAGAGGCCGTTCGCGGCCTGCGATCACCGCCAGGAAATGCCGGAGCTGTTCAACGAGTGGATCGTAAGTGGAGAGTGCGACGGGCTCGCGAACCAGCGGCACGTGCCAGCCGGGATCTTGCGGGTAGGACCACAGCTCCATATTCGGCACCGACAGTGACCCGCGCGTGCCGGCGAAGACGTAGCAGGGCTGATCCTGCTTCGGGTATGCCGCGTTCTCGCCCGAGGTCAGCTCCCAGCTCCACGGCGCCGGCGTCGCATCCGAAACGGTCATGGTTCCGAGCGCCCCATTGGCGAAGCGCAGCAGCAGCCCGGCGGTGTCCTCGACGGCAAAGCCGCGCACCATGTTCGACGTCAGTGCCTGCACCTCGGCGATCTCGCCGCAGATGAAGCGGAGATTGTCGATGTCATGGATCAGATTGATCAGCAGCGGCCCGCCGCCGTGCTCGCGCCGCCAGGCGATCTCGAAGTAATCGTCGGGCTTCTTCAGCAGCCACAGCCCGGCCACGGCCGTGAGCTGGCCGAGCTTGCCGGCTGCGATGGCCTCGCGGGCGGCCTTGATGATGGAATTGTGGCGGCGATGATGGCCGACCAGCATCGGCACGCCGCTGCGCTTCACCGCCTCGCAGAGCCGACGTGCCGCTGCGACGCTGTCGGTGACCGGCTTCTCGATAAGCGCGGGCACGCCGGCCTCTGCGCAGTCGAGCGCCATCGGAAGATGCAGCGCGTTGGGCGAGGCGATGATCAGGCCGTCGGGCTTTTCCTGCTCCAGCAATGCGCGATGATCGGCGTGCCAGGGTGCGTTGCGTGCTTGCGCGAATTCCTTGGCCGCAGGCGAGGGGTCGGCAATGCCGGCCAGCACGCAGTCCGCCGAGGTCGCAATCAGTCCGGCATGGCGGCGGCCGATCAGGCCGGCGCCGGCGACGGCGATGCGCATTCGCGCGCTCATGCCGCGCTCTCCTCCATGGCTCCCCCGAGAAAGAGCTGGCCGATGCGGGGATCGTTCAGGATGCGCTTGGCGTCGTCAACCATGCGGGTCTGACCGAGCTCGAGCACGATGCCGATGTCGGAGATCTCCAGCGCCGAGCGCGCGTTCTGCTCGATCATCAGGATGGTGACGCCGCGGTCGCGCAGGCTCTTGAGGATGTCGAAGGTCTGCTGCACCATCAGCGGCGACAGGCCGATCGAGGGCTCGTCGATCAGCACCAGTTTTGGCTCGAGCAGCAGCGAGCGGGCGATCTCGAGCTGCTTCTGCTCGCCGCCGGACAGCGTGGAGGCCTGCTGCGTCGACTTCCGCCGCAGCGCCGGGAACAGGTCAAGCGCGGCCTCGATCCGCGCGGGCAGGTCGAGGCCCTTGCCGGCGGCGACGCCGCCGAGCTCGATATTGTGGCGCACCGACAGCTCGGGGAAGATGTTGCGGCCCTGCGGCACATAGCAGATGCCGGCATTGAGCAGCGCGCGCTGGCTCAAATTGGTGACGTCGCGGCCGGCAAAGCTGATCTTGCCCTCGCGCAGCTTCAACAGGCCGAAGATCGCCTTGAACACGGTGGACTTGCCGGCGCCGTTGGGGCCGATGATCGTGGTGATCGTGGCCTCCGGCACGGCAAAGGTCGTGCCGTTCAAGATCGTCATCTTGCCGTAGCCGCCGACGAGATTGTGAACCGAGAGGATTGGCTCGCTCATGGTCGGCTCCTTCAATGACCCAAATAGGCTTCGATCACGGCGGGGTTCTTGCGCACCTCGTCCGGCCGCCCCATCGCCAGCACCTTGCCTTCCGCCATCACCATCACGCGCGAGCACAGCGACATCACGAACTCCATGTTGTGCTCGATCACGACGAAGGTGGCGTTCTTCTCGCGGTTGATTGCGACCAGGCGGTCCTTCAGGTCGGCCAGCATCGACGGGTTGACGCCGCCCGCGGGCTCGTCGAGCAGCACCAGGCGCGGGCCGCCCATGAAGGCCATGGCGGCGTCGAGCAGCTTCTGCTGGCCATAGGATAATCCGCCGGCCGGCTCGTCGGCGAGATGATCGAGCTTGAAGAAGCCGATCATCTGGTTGGCAGTCTCGGTCAACCCGGCATCGGAGCGGCCGACCAGGCGCGAGGCCATGTTGCCCTGGTGCTCCTGGCCCGCGAGGATCAGGTTCTCGCGGACCGAGAGCTTTGGAAACACCTGCAGCAGCTGGAAGGTGCGGCTGACCCCGAGCTTGTTGAGCTCGGAGGGGCGGAGGCCCGTGACGAGCTTGCCGTCGAGCTTGACCTCGCCGCCTGACGGGGTGAGCTGGCCGAGGATGCAGTTGAACAGCGTGGACTTGCCGCAGCCGTTCGGACCGATCAGGCCAAGGATCTCGCCCTCGCGCACGTCGAAGGAGACGCCGTCGACGGCGCTGATGCCGCCAAAGTTCTTCTTGATATCGGTGACTTCGAGGACCGCACTCATTGCACCGTCTCCAGGCGGGATTTTGCGACGGCGCGCAGCGCGGAGGCAGCCTTGGTGCGGCGCTCGGCGAGATAGCGGTCGAGGATTCCCAGAATGCCGGTCGGCGACCAGATCAGGAGGAGCATCACCGCCACCGCGTAGAGCATCAGATAATAGCCTTCGGTGAAGCGCAGCCATTCCGGCAGCAGCACCGCGATCATCGCGCCGAGGAACGGGCCGAAATAGAAGCCCGCGCCGCCGACGATCACCATCATCAGAAGGTCGAGCGAGAGCGACAGGTTGAAGGGCACGGGATCGATGTATTGCGTGAGCGGCGCATAGAGTGCGCCGGCGATGCCGCCGAGCGCCGAGCCGATCGCGAATGCCATCAGCGTGTAGCGGCGGGTGTCGATGCCGAGCGATTGTGCGCGCAGCGGGTTCTCGCGTAGCGCCATGAAGGCGCGGCCCCAGGGCGAGCGAATCAGCCACCACACCGCCAGCGACACGATCGCGAGCGAGCCGAGGCAGACGTAGTAGAACGGCAGCGGCTTGTTGGTCGCGAAACCGAAGATATGCGGACGCGGGATGTTGGAGATGCCATAGATGCCGCCAGTGAGCCAGCTCTCGTTGCGGAACACCAGGAAGGCGAGGGTGGAGAAGGCCAGGGTGACGAAGGCGAGGTAGTGATGCTGCACGCGCAGCGCGGGATAGCCGAGCACCCAGCCGACCGCGAAGCTGAGCACGATGGCGACGACGATCGCCGCCGGCAGCGGCCAGCCATGGGTGGTCATGATCGCCGCCGCATAGGCACCGATGCCGACGAAGGCGCCCTGCGCCAGCGAGACCTGGCCGGCATAGCCGAGCGTGAGGTTGAGGCCCATCGCAGCGATGGTCATCACCGCCCACTGGCTCAGGATGAACAGGCCGTAGCGGTTGAAGTTCATGGGGACGATGATCAGGCCGGCGATGACGATCAGGCCGAGCGCGATCTTCAGGGGGTTGCCGAAGCTGATCATACCGTGCGCTCCTCGGCGCGGCCGAGCAGTCCTTGCGGCCGGAACAGGATGACGGCGATCAGGAAGATCATCGGCACGGCGGCGCGGTACTGCGTCGAGATATAGGCGGCCGCGAGATTGTCGAGCACGCCGATCAAGAGGCCGCCGGCGATCGCGCCGCGGACCTGGTTGAAGCCGCCGACGATCGCCGCGATGAAGGCGGCCTGGCCCAGCACCTCGCCGGACGAGAATTTTGCGAGGTAGATTGGTGTGATCAAAAGCGAAGCCAGTGCGACCAGGAAGGCGTTGATTAGGAAGGTCAGCAGGATCATGCGCTCGACCGGCACGCCGATGATGCGTGCCACCGTCGGGTTCTGCGCCGCCGCCTGCATCTGGTGGCCGAGCGAGGTGCGATTGAGCAGTGCAGTCAGGCCGAACACCGCAACGATGGCGACGACGAGCACGCCGATGCTTTGCAGCGATACCGCGTGGCCGAGGATGGAGATGTCACCGGTCGGCACGATCGACGGGAAGGGCGAGGCCTCGGCGCTGAAGAACTGTTTGACGGCCTCCTTGAGGCCGATCGCCAGCGCCATCGTCGCAATCGCCAGCGGCAGCACGCCGTGGCGCATCATCGGGTCGACCAGCAGCAGCTTGAAGCCGAGTCCGAGCAGGATCATCGACAAGAGGATGCCGAGGATGATCGCGAGCCAGAACGGCGCGCCGGCATGCATCGCCGCCAGCATCAGGAACGCCGGCAGCATCACGAACTCGCCTTGCGCGAAATTGATGGTCTGCGAGGTCTGCCACAGCAGCGTGAAGCCGACCGCGACCAGCGCATAGATCGCGCCGGTGGCCAGTCCCGCGACCAGAAGATCGAACAGATTGGACATTTTCTCCCCTCGTGTCCCTCGCTCTGTCTTCCCCCTCTCCCCGCTTGCGGGGAGAGGGTTGGGGTGAGGGGGAGTCTCCGCGGGGTCGCTGACAGTCGGACTCGCGGAGGCTCCCCCTCACCCGGATCGCATCTACGATGCGATCCGACCTCTCCCCGCAAGCGGGGAGAGGTGAAAGACCACGTTCCTCACTTCACCTTGGGCAGCACCTGCTTCACCACCTGCTTGCCTTCGACCACCTCGACCAGAAAACTCTGGCGGTCGATGTCGCCGGTGTCGCTGAAGGTGACGTCCATCAGGATGCCCGGCTCGTCCGCGGCCTTGATGGTGAGACCGTGCAGCGTCTCGGCAAACTTCTTCGGGTCGACCTTGCCCATCTTCTCGGTGGTGGCTTTCACCATGTAGACGGCGAGATAGCCCTTCAGGCCGTTATGGTCGGGCACGTAATTGTACTTCTTGGAAAATTTCTCGCGGAACGCCTTGATCAGGTCGACCGGGGCATCGGTGGTGAGGCCGACATGGCCGCGTGCGCCGTTGGCGGCGTCGCCGGCGAGCTCGATCACCTTCTGGCCGATCAGCGTGGTCTCGCCCATCAGCGGCGCGGTGACGCCCTGGCGCTTCAGCTCCTTCAGGATGCGCGCGCTCTCCTCCTCGTTCAGGTAGACGAACACGGCGTCCGGATTGGCAGCCTTGATCTTGCCGACGTCGGCGGCGAAGTCGGCCTGGCCCGCCTCGGTCGAGACGTCGGCGACCACCTTGGAGCCGAGCCGGTCGAGCTCCTTGACGACGACGTCGCGGCCGCCGCGGCCGAAGTCGTTGTTGACCCAGACCACAGCGACCGTCTTCGCCTTCATCTCGTCATGGATGTATTTCGCGACCTTCGGCATCGAGGATTGCTGGCCGAACGAGGTGCGGAACAGGAACTTGTTTCCAGCCTGCGTCAATTCGGCGGCTTCGCCGCCCATGATCTGCGCGATGCCCGCTTCGGCGGCGAGCGGCGCGGTGACCTTGACCGAGCCGGAGTAGCCGGGCCCGAGCAGCACATAGGGCTCGGCGTCGAGCGCCTTCTGCACCTGGGCGCGGGCGACGCCGGGGTTGGATTGCGAGTCGGCATGGCTGACTTCCAGCTTGCGGCCGAGCACGCCGCCCTTGGCGTTGATCTCCTCGATGGCGAGGTCGATGCCGTTCTTCCAGTTGGTGCCGACGGTGGCGCCGCCGCCCGAGAGCTCGGCGACGTTGGCGAGCTTGATGGCCTGGGCGTGGACGCTGGTTGCAGTCGCGAAGGCAAGCAGGGCGCCTGCCAGCAGGGTCGATTTCATGGTTTCTCCTCCCATTTTTCGTCGAAATTGTCCGCGGCCTTGTGTCGGCCGCTTCGGTTTACGCTGCGTGGTAGGCCGAGCTTCGTGCCGCCATCACCTCGTCGAATGCCTCTCCCATGACCTCGGTCGATGGGGCAAGGCCCGTGAACAGTTCGAAAGCGTCGGCAGCCTGGTAGATCGCGAGCTCCCGCCCGGTCATGATCCGCGCGTCCTTGGCTTGTGCCGCCGCCAGCAGCGGCGTGATCAAGGGCGAATAGACGGCATCCGCCACCCAGAGCTTTTCATGCAGCAAATCGGCGGTGACCGGCATGCCCCGGTTCGGCAGCATGCCGACCGGCGTGCCGTTGACGAGACCGGTTGCGCCGCCCAGCGCATCCTCGACGCTTGCGGCGATCCTCGCTCCACCACGTGGTGCAAGCAGGGAGACGAGCGCCGCGGCGCGCGCCGGCTCGCTGTCGAAAATGCGGATGTCGGACACTTTCAGGCTCGCCAGCGCAAACGCGATCGCCTTGCCGACGCCGCCGGCGCCGATCACCGCAACGGCATTCCCCGCGGGCGCCAGCAGCGGCGCCACCGCGCGGGCAAAGCCCGTGGTGTCGGTGTTGTGGCCGGTCAGGCGGCCGTCCCTGACGACGACGGTGTTGACCGCGCCCATGCTGGCTGCGCCCGGCGCCAGCTCGTCGAGCAGCGGGACCACTGCCTCCTTGTAGGGGTAGGTGACGTTGACGCCGGCAAAGCCGAGCCGCCGCACGCCCTCGAGCATCATGCGAAGCCCGGCCGCATCGGCGCCGGCGACCTCGATGAGCTGGTAGTGGCCGCGCAGGCCAAGCGCCTCGGCAGCGCGCTCATGCATGGCGGGGGACGCGGAATGTGCGATCGGCGCGCCGATCAGGCCGGTGAGGAGCTTCTTGCTGGCGGCGTATCCGCGCTTGGACATGGTTCGCTATCGTCTCAAAGGGAGCGTTCGGTCCCGGCCATTAGCGGGGAAATCCCGCAAGTCCAAGGGCAGTTCCAGGTGCGACGATAGCCTTTCCCTCGCCTAACACAATTACCCTTTTATCCGGCAAACCTAACATGATGTTATTTCTTCCGTCCGCGCGCGCCGCCGGCCTTGCCGTTGCCGCGGGACGGCTCGACCGCGCGCATCTCGGCGCGCAGCGACTCGATGAAAGACTCGGCATGGAGCGACAGCGGCGCGCCGCGCTTGACCGCGATGTAAGTGTCGAACCGCGTCGGCTCGGTGATCTTCAGAAGCTCGATCCCGGGATAGCCGCCGTGAGCCACCGTGAACTGGTCGATGATGGCGATGCCGAGGCCCGCCTTCACCAGCGCGCAGACCGTGGTGCCGAAGCGCGCGCGGATGGTGATGTTGTAGGCGAGACGGTTGCGCGCAAAGATCTCGGCCATGATCCGGCCGTAGGGATCGTTGGGATCGATGCCGATCAGCGGATAGCGGGTGATCTCGGCGGCCGAGACCTGCTTGCGGCCGGCGAGCTCATGCCCCGGCGGCACGATGCAGTACAGCTCGCCCGAGGCCAGCGGCATGAAGTCGAGCCCGGAATGCTCCAGCCGGTAGCTCATCGCCACGCACTCGCCGCGGCCGAGCATGAGATAGTCGATGGCCTCCTCGAGCTTGAGGATGTTGATGTCGATGCCGAGATCGGGATAGCGGCGCCGGACGCGCTCGATCGCGCGCGGCACCATCACCTGCGAGATGCTCGGCACCGAGCCGATGCGCAGCTCCGACAGGCCGCCGCGGCCGATCTTGGAGATGATCTCGGAGAGATCGTCGACCTTCTTGTAGACGCCGTTGATCTGCTCGAAGATGTTCTCGGCTTCCGGCGTCGGGAAGTAACGCCCGTTCTGGCGCTGGAAGAAGCGGATGCCGAGCGAGCGCTCGGTGTATTTGACGAGGCGGCTGATCCCCGGCGCAGAGACGTTGAGCAGCTTCGCCGCACCGCCGATGGTGCCCGTCACCATCACGGCACGGATCACTTCAACCTGGCGCAGCGTCATCATGTTCTTGGCACCCGAGAGAGGATCGCGGCGGCGATCATCTCACGAGAGCCGCGATGTCATCCAGCGGCAAGTGTGTGGATGTGGATGGGCAGGGAAGTCGCTCTCGTGTCCCGGATGCGCTGCAGCGTGAAACGCTGCTGCGCAGAGCCGGGACCCAGAAAGTCAGAGGGTAAGCTGCGGATAGGTGGGCCCGCCTCTCCAGCGCATCGTCAAGGAGACGCTGCGCTGCGGCCGGGGCACGAGAGCCCGGCCGGGCTCGCCAGCTTCTCCAATAAGAGTAACTTCGCTGTCAGACTGTTTTCTAAAATCGGCCCATTCGAATGGAAGGGGCTGCATCGTTGCGCGACCTGTCTCGTCGGCGTCGTCTAGCAGCCGCGTTCTAGCTCGCCGGCTCTTCCGGCAATACGCTCTCGGCCAGCTCCTCGCGCTCGCCTTCCAGCACCGCGCGCGCGAACTCGATGATCTTCTGCTTGTTGGCCGTTTCGCGGACGGCGAAAAACACGCGGTTCAATTCCAGGCCGAGCACGCTGTTGAGGGCGATGTCCTCGTCTTCCATCGTGGTGTTCCCGCTTCGGTCGCTCAGGTGTATCGTGACGTCAATTCTGCCACAAGTAGTTTAAATCTTCAGGGCGGATGAGCACCGGGAAACTACGGCCGCAGCGAATTGAGGCAGTCCCCAAATACGTGCTATACGGAACGGCGAGAGTCAGGAAACGCACTGATGTCCGCCGTGGATTATGGCCGGGAGGCGCTCGACTTCATTGAAGGCTTGGGGACCTATCGCAAGGTGCCCGATGCCATGAATGCGCTCGAGACGGCGTTCGGTCGCTTCGGCTTCGAAACCATCATCGTGACGGGATTGCCCAATCCCGACCAGCGGTTTGCGCAGATGGTGCTTGCCAAGCGCTGGCCGGCGGGCTGGTTCAGCCTCTACACGCAGAACAATTACGACCGCTTCGATCCGGTGGTGCGGCTGTGCCGGCAATCGGTCAATCCGTTCGAATGGTCGGAAGCACCTTATGACGCCGAACTCGAGCCGAACGCGGCCGAGGTGATGAACCGCGCCACCGATTTTCGGATGTCGCGGGGCTTCATCGTGCCGATCCACGGGCTCACCGGCTATGAAGCCGCGGTGTCGCTTGGCGGCGTTCATCTCGACCTCAATCCGCGCAGCAAGCCGGCACTGCATCTGATGGCGATGTATGGCTTCGACCACATTCGCCGTCTGCTCGAGCCGGCGCCTTATCCCTCGACGCGCCTCACCCCGCGCGAGCGCGAGGTGATCTCCTGGGCCTCGCAGGGCAAGTCGGCCTGGGAGATCGGTGAGATCCTGCACATCACGCAGCGCACCGCGGAAGAGCATCTTGCAACTGCCGCGCGCAAGCTCGGTGCCGTCAACCGCACGCATGCGGTGGCGCTGGCGATTCGGAACAAGATCATCAATCCGTAAGCGCCGTACTGGGAAATTTCCCAATATCGAATCCGGCTCTTTTGGCAGAGTCTGCCCCCATTGAGGATGATTGGGGGTTTTCATGATTCACGCCATTTCTGCGGTAAATCGTCACCTTTATGAAGACGTGATCGAGCAGCATTTCCGGTTGCGCCACGATATCTTCGTCGAGGAGCGGCGCTGGGAGACGCTACGCAGGCCGGATTGCCGCGAGATCGATTCCTATGACGACGAGGATACCGTCTATCTGCTTGCGCTGGAGGGGCGGCGCGTCATCGGTGGCCACCGGCTCTACCCGACGACCAAGCCCTCGATGATGAGCGAGGTGTTCCCGCACCTGGCGTCGGTGCGCGGCTGCCCCGCGGATCCGCTGGTCTGGGAATGGTCGCGCTACTTCGTCGTGCGTGATCGCCGCGACGGCGCGCTCAACCTGCAACTGATGGCGGCGGTGCAGGAGTTCTGCCTCAATCAGGGGATCGCGCAGGTCAGCGCGATCATGGAGACCTGGTGGCTGCCGCGCTTTCACGAGGCCGGCTTCATGGTGACCCCGCTGGGCCTGCCCGCTCTGGTGGAGAATGCATGGACCATGGCGGCGACCATCGACATTCGTCGCGAGACCCTCGATGCCCTGCACGATCGTATCGGCATGACCTCGGTCGTGCGCCAGGACGGCCCGCGTCTGGACGCCGTCGCCCGTGCCAACCTCTGCGGCGCTGCTGCCGCGCAACGAAAGAGCGCCTGAGATGTCGAACATGATGCGGGACAGCCAGATCATGGCGCAGATCAGGGACGATGATCTCGGCTACATGTCGGACATGGCGCTCGAGCTGGCGCAGATGGCGGAAGACACCGGATTGACGACGCTCGCCTATCTGTTCCGGATGGCGGCGCTGGAGGCCTCGACGGCCAACAGCGTGCTCGCCGAACCGGACGATCTTCCCCAGCAGATGACGTCGCACTAGGACGCAATCCTTCCTTACATTCTGACGAAGTCGCACCCTCTCGCCGGCCCGCCGGCGAGAGGGTCATCGTTTGGGTGCGGCAGGTTGCCCCAGCCGGCACGGCAGCTTTCTTGCAGGAGCGTCTCGACCGCATGCATCGGCATGCAACAAAGTGCATGTTTGGTGTCGAATCGCTCTTGCCTCGGAACGATACTGCCATTACCCATTTTTCCGCCTTGAACAGGCAGGGGGAGCTCTTTCACTGATGGCGAACGTGTTCGAACATCGGCGCGACACCGCGTGCGCCTGAAAGAGTCTTGATGCTGCTTGTCGTCGAACAGTTCCTGAACGGGTTGCAGTTCGGCCTGCTGCTGTTCCTGCTCGCCGCCGGCCTGACGCTGGTGTTCGGCATCATGGATCTCGTCAACCTCGCGCACGGCTCGCTCTATATGATGGGCGCCTATTTCGCCGCGACCTTCGCGGCGTGGACCGGCAGCTTCCTGCTCGGGGCGCTGATGGCGCTGGGGGCCACGCTGGTGCTCGGCATCGTGCTGGAGATGAGCGCGCTACGGCATCTCTATGGCCGCGACCATCTCGACCATGTGCTGGCGACCTTCGGCCTGATCCTGTTCTTCAACGAAGCCGTGCGGCTGATCTGGGGCCCGGCCGGCCTTGCGCTGCCGCTGCCGGCCTGGCTCACGGTGCCGGTGCCGATCCTGCCGGGTATTCACTATCCCGCCTATCGGCTCGCCATCATCGTGGTGGCGCTGCTGGTGGCGCTGCTGCTCTATCTCGGCGTGATGCGCACCCGCATCGGCATGCTGATCCGCGCCGGCGCCTCCAACCGCGAGATGATCGGCGCGCTCGGCATCAACATCAAGCTGCTCTACACGCTGGTGTTCGGCCTGGGCGCCGCGCTCGCCGGCCTTGCCGGCCTGATGCAGGCGCCGATCCTCACTGTGCAGATCGGCATGGGCGAGAACATCCTGATCCTCGCTTTCGTCATCATCGTGATCGGCGGCATCGGCTCGATCCGCGGTGCGTTCCTGGCCGCGATCTTCGTCGGCATGATCGACACGCTCGGCCGCGCCTTCCTGCCTAATCTGCTGCGACAGGTGCTGAGCGGCGCCGCTGCCTCCACCGCCGCGCCCGCGCTGTCCTCCATGCTGATCTACCTGCTGATGGCGATCGTGCTGGTGGTACGGCCGGAGGGGCTGTTTCCGGCCAACCGTCGATGAAGTCTTTCACTGTGAGCAAGGCCGTCACGGCCCTGATGCTGGCGGGCCTCCTGCTGCTGCCGCTCTATTCGCAGCTCTCCGGCAACATCTTCATCCTGACGCTGTTCACCCGCATCATCATCCTGGCGCTGGCGGCCGCCAGCCTCAACCTCATCATGGGTTTTGGCGGCATGATGAGCTTTGGCCATGCCGCCTACCTCGGCATCGGCGGCTATGCCGTCGGCATGCTGGCGCAGGAAGGCGTCGGCAGCGGCTTCATCCAGTTTCCGGTCGCGCTCGCGGCGTCCGCGCTCTATGCGCTCGTGATCGGCGCGCTCTCGTTGCGCACCCGCGGCGTCTATTTCATCATGATCACGCTCGCCTTCGCGCAGATGGCCTATTACGTCGCTTCGGGGCTGGCACGCTACGGCGGCGATGACGGCCTCACCGTCTACAAGCGCAGCGACTTCTCCGGGCTGGTCAACCTGTCGAACCGCACGCAGTTCTATTATCTCTGCCTCGCCTGCCTCCTCGGCGTCATCTTCCTGATCTGGCGCATCGTCAATTCGCGCTTCGGCCTCGTCGTGCAGGGCCTGCGCTCCAACGAGCAGCGCATGCAGGCGATCGGCTTCCCGGCAAAGCGCTACAAGCTCGTCTGCTTCGTCATTTCAGGCACCATGTGCGGCCTCGCCGGCGCGCTGCTCGCCAACAACACCGACTTCGTCAGCCCGGCCGTGATGTACTGGACGCGCTCCGGCGACCTCATGGTGATGGTGATCCTGGGGGGCATGGGCACGCTGATCGGCCCGATCATGGGCGCGGTGGTGTTCCTGCTGCTGGAGGAATTCCTGTCGCAGATCACCGAATATTGGGCGCTGATCATGGGCCCGCTGCTGCTGCTGATCGTGCTGTTCGGGCGCGGCGGCATCATGGGCATGCTGGGGAGGGCCGGCCGTGGCTGAACCCCTGCTTCGCGTCGAAAAGCTGGTGCGTCGCTTCGGCGGCATCGTTGCGACGGATAACGTCTCGCTCGACGTCGCCGCGGGCGAGCTGCACGCCATCATCGGCCCGAACGGCGCCGGCAAGACCACGCTGATCAGCCAGCTCACCGGGCATCTCGAGCCGCATTCCGGCAGCGTCTCGCTGGCGGGGCGCGACATCACCTATCTGCCGGCCTATCGCCGCTGCGCGCTGGGTCTGGCGCGTTCGTTCCAGATCACCTCGCTGCTGCTCGATTTCACCGCCGCGGACAATGTCGCGCTGGCGGCACAAGCCCATGCCGGCACCTCGTTCCGCTTCTTTGCCAATGCGCGCAAGGAGCGATCCTTGCGCGATGCCGCGCATGCGGCGCTCGATCGCGTCGGCCTGTTGCATCGCGCCGACGTCGTGGTGAACAGGCTCAGCCACGGCGAGCGCCGCGAGCTCGAGCTTGCGGTCGCGCTCGCGAGCAAGCCGAAGCTCTTGCTGCTCGACGAGCCGATGGCGGGCTTGGGGGTCACCGAATCCCAGCGCATGGTCAAGCTGCTCCAGGAGCTGCGCAAGGAAGTCTCGATCGTGCTGGTCGAGCACGACATGCCGGCGGTGTTCGCGCTTGCCGACCGCATCACGGTGCTGGTCTATGGCCGCGTCATCGCCTCGGGCGATCCGGCCGCGATCCGTGCCAACGAGGACGTCAAGCGCGCCTATCTCGGGGACCAGCACGTGGTGACGCATCATGGCTGATACGCTGCTCGAGGTTGACGGCATCGAGACCTGCTATGGCCTCTCCCAGGTGCTGTTCGGCCTGTCGCTGTCGATCAAGCCCGGCGAGATGGTCTCGCTGATGGGCCGCAACGGCATGGGCAAGACCACGACCATCCGCTCCATCATGGGCCTGACGCCGGCGCGATCAGGCAGCATTCGTTTCGCGGGCGCCGAGGTCAGGCAGCTTCCCTCCTACAGGATCGCAAAGCTCGGCGTCGGCCTGGTTCCTGAGGGCCGCCAGATCTTCCCGAACCTCACCGTGCGCGAGAATCTGGTCGCGGCCGCCGCCGACCGCTTCAGCAGCCCCAATCCCTGGACGCTGGCCGCGATCTACGTGCTGTTCCCGCGCCTTGCTGAACGCGCGTCCAACATGGGCAACCAGCTCTCGGGCGGCGAGCAGCAGATGCTCGCGATCGGCCGCGCGCTGATGACCAATCCAAAGCTCCTGATCCTGGACGAAGCGACCGAGGGCCTCGCGCCGCTGATCCGCGAAGAAATCTGGCACTGCCTGTCGCTGCTCAAGAGCCGCGGACAGTCGATCCTGGTCGTCGACAAGAACGTCGACCACCTCGCCCGCATCTGCGACCGCCACACCATCATCGAGCGCGGCAGGACGGTGTGGAGCGGCACCTCCGATCAGCTGATGGCGGAACCGGATCTCCAGCACAAATATCTCGGCATCTGACGCGCGTTGCTGCCGACCGCGCGTAACGCACAAGATTCCCTTCGAGCAAATCCAGTTTCGAATCCCTCCAAACCGCGCGCAGAGCTCTTGAGCGCGCCGCCGCCAGCGGTCAAACAAGCCGCGGCGTAAGCGGATTCGATGCGGGACTTCTACGATCAAATTGTCGGACGGCCTCAAGACGACATCGGTTCCGCACAGCCGGGCGCTTCGACAGCGCAATGGCTGGATTTTCCGGGCTGCGTGTTTGTCAGAGGCGAGTTTCGAGCCGATGCCGGGGGCTCTGCCATCGCAGCCCCGGGCCTGTTCATCTCGGTCTCCGTTGATGGTGACGCAGGACGCGGCATTCTGACGCGCAGCACTGGCTGCGAAGGGCAGATGACGGCAATTGCCGTGCGCGAAACCTGCGCAGCGGAACGCGCGGTTCACTCCGGCGAGCGTTCCGCGATCGGCCTGGCGTTTCCCCAAACCTCGATCGATGGACTCGGACTCGGCGATGAGTTTCGGGCGCTGTTTGCGAACGACGTCTCGGGCGCAGCGATCGTCTCTCTGAGAGCGTCTGCGCGCATACAGGCGGTCGCGGCAGAAATGTTTTCGCCGCCGGTCACCGGCAACGCGGCGCAATTGCTGCTGTCAGCGCATGCCGCCGAGATCGTGGTCCACGCCTTGTTCGGCGAGCGCGGCCGGATTGCGACCGATCCGACCACCGATCTGCAGTGGACGCGGCTGCAATCGGTGAAGCAGCGGATGGACGCCGATCTCGCCTATCCCTGGAGCATCGACGAACTGGCGCGGAACGCGGGGCTGAGCCGCAGGTCCTTCAACCAGAAATTCCGGATGGCATATGGCCAGAGCGCGATCGACTATCTCAGGGCTCAGCGGCTCGATGCCGCACGTGCCTTTTTGATTCACCAGCGCTTGTCCGTCACCGAAGCGGCCTATCGGGTCGGCTATGCCCATCCGGCGAATTTCGCGACAGCCTTCCGCAGGCGCTTCGGCCATTCGCCGAGCCGCTATCAGTAAACTCGAAAGCCTCCACGTGGGATCAAAGGTGATTTGCGCGCGCGCAAAGGCGGCGATCGCTTTGATCTGGTTACACCCGGGTTGTTGAACACGGAACTCGGGGGATACGATGAGGCGGAACGACGGGCAGACGCTCGGCTGGGAACGAATGGTGAGAACTGGTCTGGGAGCGGCCGGTTTGGGAGCGGTCCTGCACGCGACGCCCTCGGCGGCACAGGTCTCCGGAACCAATTCGCCTTCGACGGCCGGCACATTGCCTCCGGTCACGGTGGAGGCACCGAGCCAGGCGCGTCCGCGTGCCCAATCTGCCCAGCGCGCCTCACAATCGCAGCGCGGCCGCGTCGCAATCCCGCGCAATGCCGGGTCCGGACAAGCCAGAAATTCTGATGCGCGCGAGGCGGACAGCGGCCGCGCCAACGCGTCGAGCGAGAACAGCTATGTCGCAAGCAGCAGCTCGGCAGGCACGAAGACGAACACCCCGCTGCTCGAGACGCCGCAGTCGATCTCGGTCGTGACCCGCAAGGAGCTCAACGACCGCGCCGTGCAGACGCTGACGGAAGCGGTCGGCTATGAGCCGGGCGTCCGCATCGATGCCTCCGGCTACGATCCGCGCTTCGACGCGATCTCGATCCGCGGCTTCGACATCACCTATAACGGCGTCTATCTCGACGGCCTGCGCCTCGTCGGCGCCGGTCTCGGCGTGTTCAAGACCGAGCCTTATGGCGTTGACAGCATCACCGTGGTGCGCGGGCCGAGCTCGGCCCTCTACGGTCTCGGCTCGCCCGGCGGATTGATCGACCTGCAGAGCAAGCTGCCGACCAGCCAGCCGTTCCACGAGGTGCAGACGGTGTTCGGCGACCGCGAGCGCGTTCAGGGCAATTTCGATCTCTCGGGTCCGGTCGATCCCAACGGCCAATTTTCCTATCGGTTGACCGGCGTCGTGCGCGACGCCGACGTGTTCGTGCCCGGCGGCAAGGACAATCGTATCTACGTCGCTCCCGCCGTCACCTGGAAGCCGGACCAATCGACGACCCTCACCATTCTCGGCGCGTACCAGAAATCGAAGACGCCGGGGTCCATGTTCACCTATTCCACGGGCACCGGCACGACGACGGACATCTTTACCGGCAGCCCGTCCTACAATTCGCTCGACCAGGAGCAGGGACGCGTCGGCTATCTGTTCGAGCACGCGTTCAACAACGCCGTGACCGTTCGCCAGAAATTCCGCTATGTCGACGTCGATGCGGTCACGCGCTATGTCGGCTTTCTCGGCGCTCCCGTCGGCAATGTCGTCTCACGCTATACCGGCTACGTCCACGATACGCTGCAATCGGCCATCATGGACAATCAGGTCGAGGCAAAACTCTCGACCGGCCCGGTGCAGCATACGCTCCTGGTCGGCACCGACTACACGGCATCGAAATTCAACGACAAGCAGGGATTCGGCTTCGGGGTTTCCCCTCTCAATCTGGCCGCGCCGGTCTACGCGCCGGAATCCATTCCCGATCCCGCGATCTCGTCCTCGACGCAGCAGCGGCAGACCCAGTCCGGCGTGTACATCCAGGACCAGGCCAAGCTCGACCACTGGATCCTGACGCTGAGCGGCCGCAGCGACTGGGTTCGCACCACGGGCGAGGATCAGTTCGCGCTGACCCGCCAGCAGCAGTCCGAACAGGCCTATAGCGGGCGCGCCGGGCTGACCTATGTGTTCGATTCCGGAGTTGCGCCTTACGTCGCCTATTCAACCTCGTTCTTTCCCAATCTCGGCGTCGATCCCACAGGCGCCTTCTTCAAGCCCACCACCGGCAAGCAGACCGAGATCGGCGTCAAATATCAGCCGCAGGGGACGAGGAGCTTCATCACTGCTGCGGTGTTCGACCTGACCCAGAGCGGGGGCCTGGTCACGACCGGGACCGGCGTCACGGTCCAGCGCGGCGAGATTCAAAGCCGCGGCTTCGAATTGCAGGCGCTGGCGAGCCTCGGCGGTGGTTTCGACATCACCTCGTCCTACACCTATCTCGACATGGTCACCAAGCAGGCCGGCGACAGCGCGCAGATCGGCAAGTTTCCGTCGGGCAATCCTCCGCACACCGCGACGCTGTGGGGCAACTATGCCCTGCCGCTGGCCGGCCCGTTTGCGGGACTGAGCATCGGTGGCGGCGTGCGTTACATGTCCTGGAGCTATGGCGACGATCTGAACACGTTCAAGAACAGTTCGGTGACCCTGGTCGATGCTGCGCTGAAATATGATTTCGGCCAGGCGGCGAAGGAGCTGAAGGGCCTGCAGTTCCAGGTCAACGCCAAGAACCTGTTCAATCTGCACTACACCACGTGCCAGGTCGGGTACTGCTACCGCGGCGCACCGCTGACCGTCATCGCAACGCTCGGCTACCGCTGGTGAGTATGGCGATGGTGAAGACCGGGGCCGGCTGCCGATCCTACCAATAGATCCCGTGGCGATGCAGCGCACGGACGATTTGGGCGTCGGTGGACAGCTGACGCCGCTTCGGCTTGGTCGTTCCGGCCGTGCTTGCCGGCGGCGTAGATTGCGTGGTTGGTGCCACCGTGGCCGCCGGTGCCGTTGCTGAGGTTGGTGCGGTGGTCGCAGTCTGGACATTTGCCGGCTGCGACGGCGCCTGGGTGGTTTGCGGCGAGACCGTTGCCGCCGTGGCGGGTTGCTCGATCGCCTGCTGGCTGGAATTGCTCGCTGCGAGACTGAGGCTCCGCGACCCACCCGCATAGGCCTGGCTTGTGAGCAGAGACACCGTTGCGATCAGGATCAGCTTGCGCATGGAAACGCTCCTAATCTGGTCAATCCGTCTTACCTATCGCGCATCCATTGAGTTCAGCGCGCCAGATGATGCCGACCGATGTTGATCAAGGTTGCCCGGCACGACAGGCGGTAGATCAGGCTGAATAACTGGTCCCACATGATCGAACTCCACTGTTGATCACATGCAGGAATCCTAGCGCAGGAGTCTTTCAGTGGGTTTTCGCGGGGATGGAAAATGGCTTCGTCCGGCAGCGGTGCGATGTCGTCGGAACCGGCGCGACGAAGCCGCTTCACACGGCCGTGAGCCTGGAGCTGTTGCGCTCTTGAGCGGACTTCCAAGACAGGATGTCAAAACGCCTCGAAATACTCGCGGTGCTCCCAATCGGTCACTTCTGACAGGAAGCGGTCGATCTCGGCGTTCTTGATGTGGGTGTAATAGTCGACGAACTCCGGACCGAACTTCTCGCGGAAGAACGGATCGTCCTTCAGCGCGCTGACCGCATCGCGTAACGATTTCGGCAGCAGCGGCGCCTTGGTCTCGTAGGGCGTGTCGGCGGAGGGGCCGGGATCGAGCTTGCGATCGACGCCGTCGAGGCCCGAGAGAATCTGCGAGGCCATGTAGAGATAGGGATTGGCGGCGGGCTCGCCGATGCGGTTCTCCAGGCGCGTTGCGGCATCATTGGCACCGCCGAGCACGCGGATCATCACGCCGCGATTGTCGCGGCCCCAGATCGCGCGGTCGGGCGCCAGCGAATAGGAGCGGTAGCGCTTGTAGCCGTTGATGGTCGGCGTGGTGAACACGGTCGAGGCGCGGGCGTGGTCGAGCAGGCCGCCAAGGTACGCCCGGCCAAACGCGCTGAGCGGCTCACTGCCGTCCTTGGCCATGAAGATGTTTTCGCCGCTGGCGCGCGAGACGATCGACTGGTGCAGGTGCCAGCCGCTCGCGAACACATTCGGCAGTTTCGGGCGGCACATGAAGGTGGCGTGATAGCCGTGCCGGCGCGCGATCTGCTTCACGGCGCTCCGAAACAGCACCATGTTGTCGGCGGGCTCCAGGCCCTTCTTCGGCGCGAAGGTGAACTCGCACTGGCTCGGCCCGAACTCGACCTCGACCGAGCGCAGGGGCAGCCCGAGCGCGACGATGTCGCGGCGCAGGATCTCCAGCACCGGCTCCATCTGATCGAAGCGCTGCTCGGTGAGATATTGATAGCCGTGGCTGAGCAGGCTCACTGATGGTGGCGTGCCCGGCTGGCCGGCGTCCTCGGGCCGCATATGCGGGTCGTCGAGCTTGAAGATGTGGAATTCGACCTCGAGCCCGGCGACGAAATCGTGGCCGCGGCTGGCGAGCTGGTCGAGCACCTTGCGATAGAGCGAGCGCGTCGCGAACGGCACCGGGCGGCCGTCATTGAAGTAGAGGTCGCACAGCACCCAGCCCGTGGTCGGCGCCCACGGCAAGACGCGAAACGTCGTGGGGTCGGCGACCATCAGCACGTCGGCCGCGCCCTCCATCTCCTTCATGCCGAAGCCGCCGCCCGCGGTGAACACCGGGAATACCGTGCGGTGCGAAGTATCCTTGGCGAGCATGGTCGTTGTGATGGAGCAGCCGCTCTCCAGCGAGGCGATCGCCTCGGAGGCGATGATGGTCTTGCCGCGCAGGATGCCGTGCTGGTCGGGGAAGGCGAGGCGGATGACCTCGAGGTTCTTGTCCTCGACGAGACGGCGCATGCGCGTCGCGGCGTCCCTCTGCTCATCCGACCACAGCGCATGACGCGCGACGAAAGTCACTTTGCTACTCCCTCAGCTGCCGTAGGGTGGGCAAAGCGGAGCGTGCCCACCGCGTCTATCGACCACACCGAAGCATGGTGGGCACGGCGCGTTGCGCTCTTGCCCACCCTACGGGTTCGGTGCACGAACGTCACTCCGCCGCCGTCAGCCGGTGCACGTTGTCCGCGATCTCCTTCGGCACCGGTGCGGCCCAGGGTGCGCCGCGGCGGCGCTTGACGTCGATCTCCATCCAGTAGAGCTCCCACCCCTGGGTCGGCCCGATGCCGTCCATGGTCGCCGGTCCCTGGATGCTGCGCGCGTTGGCCTCGTCCAGGAACAGCATCGGCTTCTCGCCGCCGCCGACCTTCTCGATCTCCTGTCGCAGCAGGCGGCGATATTGCACGATCGCCTTGTCGCTCGAGCCGAGATGCTCCTTGGTGCGGTCCTGGATCGCGCCCATCGATTCCACCGCCCACTGGTCGTGGACGTTGATGTCGGTGCCCATGCCGGTATAGGTCGCGGTCTGCTGCTCGTGCGGATCGAAGCCGTAATCGTTGCCGCGGTTCTTGCGCGATTTGTAGTCCGGCAGCTCATAGAGCTCGAGCCGCTGGTCGCGCATCTTCTGCTTGTCGACCGGGTTCGAATAGCTGGTGAAGGTCGCGTACCAGTAGCAGTTCTCGTCGTCGACCGGCACATGCCACTGCGTGATCGTCATCTCCGTGCTCATAGGGATGACGAAGCCGTGCGGGAAGAGCTGGTTGGTGACGCGCACATGGGTACGCTCCTCGTCGATCTCGCGCAGCGCGATCAGCCTCAGGCCGTATTCGGTGTGCTCGACATTGATGATCGGGCGGTCGTACTCGCGCAAGATCTTCGTCATCGGCAGATCAGACCCGGCGGAGGCGCCGCGGAATTGCTTGCCGTAGGCGGTGGAGGTGTCCTCGTCCTCGAAGAAGCGATGCAGATAGGAGGCGTGCGCGGGATCGATGCCGACTTCGAGCGCCTGAAGCCAGTTGCAGGCCATGTGGCCCTTGAACGCAAAGGTGTGAGTATCAGGGGCGACGAAGCAATCGAGCTCCGGAAAAGCCGGCGGCTCACCCTCGCCGAGATAGGCCCAGAGGATGCCGCTCTTCTCGACCACCGGATAGGAGCGCTGGCGGATGTTCTGGCAGAGCTTCGAGTCCTTCGGCTCGGCCGGCGTCTCGATGCACTGGCCGGTGGCGTCGAACAGCCAGCCGTGGAAGGCGCAGCGCAGGCCGCCGTGCTCGAGCCGTCCGAACGCGAGGTCGGCGCCGCGATGCGCGCAGTGCCGGTCGATCAGGCCGTAGCGTCCGGTCTCGTCACGGAACAGCACCAGGTTCTCGCCGAGCAGCTTGACGGGACGGATCGGACGATCGCCTTCGAACTCATCCACCAGCGCCGCCGGCTGCCAGTAGCTCCGCATCAACTTTCCGCACGGATCCTTCGGACCAGTGCGGGTGATCAGGTCGTTCTGCTCCTGGCTCATCATGGCAGTAGCATCCCTCTGTGGAGTGGCGTTTGTTCGCCTATTGAACGAATGGGCGAATTATGACATGCCTTGGAGCAGCAGCAAGCACTATTTTGCAGGATTGTCCCGTCACCATGCCCAAACTGAAGCGGAGCGAGACCGACGAGCGCGCGACGGATTTCGTCGAAGCGCTCGATCGCGGCCTGCGCCTGCTGCAATGCTTCGGCACGACGGCCGGCCCGATGACGCTGAGCGATCTCGCCCGCGCCGCGGACCTGCCGCGCGCCACCGCGCGGCGTATGCTGTTCACGCTCCAGCGCGGCGGTTTTGTCAGCGGCGATGGAAAACTATTTTCGCTGACGCCGCATGTGCTGACGCTTGCTGCGTCCTACCTGCGATCCAACCAGCTCGTCACGGTGCTGCAACCGGTACTCGATCGGGTCGCGACGGCGGCAAACGAAATATCGTCGCTCGCGGTGCTTGATGGCGACAACGTCGTGTTCGTCGCACGCAGCAGTCCGGCGCGGATGTTCTCGGGCGGATTGGAGATCGGCTATCGCCTGCCGGCGTTCTGCACCTCGGTTGGTCGCGCCATGCTCGGCCAGCTCGACGATGCCGACCTTGCCGCACGCCTGAAGGCGATGACGCGCGAGGCGCTGACGCCGCAGACGGTGACCGATCCCAAGGCGCTGCTCGCGCGCATCGTCGCCGACCGCGCGCAGGGCTATTCACTGGTCGACCGCGAGGCCGAGCCGCATTTCCGCTCGATCTCGGTTCCGGTGCGCCGCTACGACGACGTGATCGTCGCCGCCATCAACATGGGCGCCCATGTCGATCGCGTGCCGGCGCAGGAATTGATCGGCCGTTTCCTGCCGCTGTTGCAGGAGGGCGCGGAGTCGGTGCGTTCGCAGCTGCTGTAAGCGTAGGGTGGGTTAGCCTTGGCGGCTGCGCGAAGCGCAGTCGCTTGGCGTAACCCACCACTTCTCGCGCCCCGAGACCTAAAGAGGTGGGTCACGCTGACGCTAACCCACCCTACATTCCGCCGTCTGTGCTATAATGCGCGCCACACAAGACGAGGGAGCACGCCATGCAACACACCATGGTTCCCAGTGATCGCGTCGAGCACGTCGCCGTCTATGGTGGCGACGGCACGAAGCTCGGCACGATCGAACGATTGATGCTCGACAAGGTCAGTGGAACGGTCGCTTACGCCGTGATCAAGACCGGCAGGTTGCTCGGGACACATCACCATTATCCCGTGCAGTGGAGCGCGTTGAAATATGATCCGGGCCGTCAGGCCTTCCAGGTCGAACTGACGCCGGAGCAATTGAGCAGCGGTCCCTGCGAAGTCGATGGCGATGAGTTCGACTGGGGCGACCGCTCGCGGCCCTACCAGCATCCGAACTACTGGTCGATCTAGCCGCGTCGAAGTCTCGCGGGCCGGTCAAACGCCGGGAACGTCACGCTGACCGGATCATTGCCGGTTGCGCATCCAGTCGGCGAGACCGGACAATGCGCGGTCGAGGTCCTGCCGCGCGATCGTGTCGACGACCGTCTCTTCCAGCGCGCCGCGCATGCAGACCATCCATGCATTGCGCTCGGCATCGCCGATGGCAAAGCCGATGTGCCGCTGGCGCAGCCGCGGATGGCCCTTCTCGACGGAGTAAAGCCGCGGGCCGCCGGTCCACTCGGTGAGATAGCGCTTCAGCACGTCCCTGATCAGGCCGAGGTCGTCCGCATGCATCGCGCGGATGATCTGCGCCTCCGGCAGCGTGTCCATGCGGTCGTAGAAGCGGTCGACAAGGGCGTCGATCGTGGCACTGCCGCCGATCCGCTCGAACATGGTGGTGACGTCGGTGGAGTGCATGATCTGTCCAAAAAACTCGCTGTGACGCTTTGATATAGTGTTGCCGGAGGTCGTGCAAAATCCCCGCTGTCGTCCCGGACAAGCGCGCCTCAAGCGCGCGCAGATCCGGGACCCATAACCACAGGGAGGAGTTTGGCGAAGGCTCGCTGTTCGGTACTTCTACCGATCGCAACTGATAGATCGCGCGGTATGGGTCACGGATCTTCGCTTCGCTCGTCCGGGACGACGGCCGAGGCTGGTCAATTACCTACAGCGCCACGCTGCGCAGGCCGAAGCTGCGGGCTTCGTTCTGCAGCACGGGCCGCACCGCATCGATCAGCCGTGCGGCGGCCGCGTCCACGCTGAGACCTGCCGTGTCCACCACCGCCGTCGCGCGCGAATACAGCGGCTCGCGGCTGAGCAGGATGTTGCGCAGCTCCGCCATCGCGGAGCGGTCGTCGGCCATCGGGCGTAGGTCGCCCTGGCGACGGACGCGGGCCATGTGCTCCTCGGGCTCGGCCTTCAGCCAGATCGTGTAGAACGAGGTCAGGATCTGGTCGAAGGTCAAAGGCTCGGAGACGATGCCGCCGCCGGTCGCCAGCACCATCAGCTCGTTGCGCGCGAGCAGCTGCTGAAGCGCCGCCTGCTCCATGCGGCGAAAGCCTTCCTGGCCGTACAGCGCGATGATCTCGGCGACCGAGAGCCCGTTCTGCTGCTCGACCTCCTTGTTGAGCTCGACAAAACTCCAGCCGACCTTCTTCGCCAGCATCCGACCGAGCGTCGACTTGCCGGCGCCGCGCAGGCCGATCAGCGCGATGCCGCAGAACGGCGCGCGCCGCGGCGCCGAGGCGCTGCCGCCGGCGAGCAGATCTTTTGCCTGCGCGATCTGGGCAGGCGTGGCCTTGCGCAGCAGGTCGCGAAACATCTGCCAGTCCGGTGTCGGATCGGCGGAGGGAAGCAGATCTTCGAGATGCGCGCCCATCGCGTCGGAGACACGGCGCAAGAGCACGATGGAGACATTGCCCTTGCCGCTTTCGAGCTGCGCGATGTAGCGCTCCGAGATTCCTGATACCTTGGCGAGCACCTTGCGCGACATGCCGCGCAGCGCGCGCATGGTGCGCACGCGCTGGCCGAGCTGTTCGAGAAATCGGGATTCTGCGTCGGGACTGTCGGTCATGAGCCTTCTTTAAGGGATGTCTCTTTGAAGGGTGTCCTGCGGCGCATTTTAATGAAACATAATGCCTGCTAGCATTGACAGCAAGCCGCCGCGGTGTCTTTCTATGAATTATAATTCTAAATTCGGGGGAGAAGTCCGTGAGCGAGGGATCCTATAACGCGGTGACCTGGCTGCTCGACCGCAACGTCGAGGAGGGCCGGGGCAACAAGCTGGCCTTCGACGACACCGTCTCGCGGCTCACCTATGGCGAGCTTCAGCGCGAGAGCCGACGCGCCGCCAACATGCTGCGCCGGCTCGGCGTCCGCCGCGAGGAGCGCGTCGCGATGATCATGCTGGACACCGTCGATTTCCCGGTGGTGTTCCTGGGCGCGATCCGCGCCGGCATCGTGCCGGTGCCGCTCAACACGCTGCTGACCGCTGACCAGTACGCCTACATCCTCGCCGACTGCCGTGCGCGCGTGCTGTTCGTCTCCGAGGCGCTCTACCCTGTCATCAAGGACGTCGTCGGCCGCATGCCCGATCTCGAGCATGTCGTTGTGTCCGGCGCCAAGCAGAACGGCCACAAGCAGCTCGCCGATGAGCTCGCGAGCGAGAGTGATCAGTTCACCACCGCCGCGACGCATCCGGATGAGCCGGCGTTCTGGCTCTATTCGTCCGGCTCGACCGGCATGCCCAAGGGCGTGCGCCATATCCATTCCAATTTGCAGGCGACCGCCGACACCTACGCAAAGCAGGTGCTGGGCATCCGCGAGAGCGATGTGTGCCTCTCCGCTGCCAAGCTGTTTTTCGCCTACGGGCTCGGCAATGCGCTGACCTTCCCGATGTCGGTCGGCGCCAGCGTGATCCTCAACAGCGAACGGCCGACGCCGGCGCGCATGTTCGACCTGATGAACCGCTACAAGCCGTCGATCTTCTACGGCGTGCCGACCTTGTTCGCGGCGATGCTCAACGACGAGACCATGAAGGCCGAGCGTGGCGGCGGCGCCTTGCGCGTCTGCACCTCGGCCGGCGAGGCGCTGCCGGAATCCGTTGGCACCAGCTGGAAGGCGCGCTTCGGCGTCGACATCCTCGACGGTGTCGGCTCGACCGAGCTCTTGCACATCTTCCTGTCGAACGCGCCCGGCGATATCAAATACGGCTCCTCCGGCAAGCCGGTGCCGGGCTATGCGGTGCGGCTCGTCAATGAGGCCGGGCAAGATGTTGCCGACGGCGAGGTCGGTGAGCTCCTGGTCGACGCACCCTCCGCCGGCGAAGGCTACTGGAACCAGCGCCACAAGAGCCGCCGCACTTTTGAGGGACCGTGGACCCGCACCGGCGACAAATATGTCCGCGACGCTGACGGCCGCTACACCTTCTGTGGCCGCGCCGACGACATGTTCAAGGTCTCCGGCATCTGGGTCTCGCCGTTCGAGGTCGAGAGCGCGCTGATCACGCATCCCGCCGTGCTGGAGGCCGCCGTCGTGCCCGAGGCCGATCCGGAAGGGCTGTTGAAGCCAAAAGCCTTCGTCGTGCTGCGGCCTGGCGCGACGACGAGCGATCTTCAGGAAATGCTGAAGGAGCACGTCAAGCAGAAGATCGGCCCGTGGAAGTATCCGCGCTGGATCGACGTGGTGGAGTCCTTGCCGAAGACGGCGACGGGAAAGATCCAGCGGTTCAAGTTGCGGGATGGGGCGAATTAGCCACAGCCGTCATGGCCGGGCTTGTCCCGGCCATCCACGCGTCGCCGCGTACGAGGAAAGACGTGGATGCCCGGGTCAAGCCCGGGCATGACGACGGAGAGAGAAGAGCGCGAAATGACCAACCTCACCCCCACCGGCTTCCTCAGCGTCGACGGCGCCAGCCTCGAATACAAATGGCTCGCGCCTGAGGCCGCGGACGCGCCGACCATCGTCATGCTGCACGAAGGGCTCGGCTCGGTCGGGCTCTGGGGCGATTTTCCCGAGAAGCTGCAGCAAGCCACCGGTGCCGGCATCTTCGCCTATTCGCGCGCCGGCTACGGCCAGTCGAGCCCGGTGAAATTGCCGCGGCCGCTGGACTACATGCAGCGCGAGGCGCTGGACGTGCTGCCGAAGTTGCTCGATGCGATCGGCTTCAAGCGCGGCCTGCTGCTCGGCCATTCCGACGGCGCCTCGATCGCAACGATCTATGCCGGCGCGCATCAGGACCACCGCCTGAGCGGCCTCGTGCTGATCGCGCCGCATTTCATCGTCGAGGACATCTCGGTGGAATCGATTGCCGCGATCAAGACCAGCTTCGAGACCACGGACCTGAAGGCCAAGCTGGCGCGCTGGCACAAGGACGTCGACAACGCCTTCTACGGCTGGAACGGCGCCTGGCTCGATCCGAAATTCCGCGACTGGGACATCTCGGAATACCTGGCCTATATCCGCGTACCCATCATGGTCCTGCAAGGTGCTGGCGACCAATATGGGACATTGCGTCAGGTCGAAATTGCGCAGGAAGAGTGTTACTGTCCGATAGATTTTAAAGTCATTTCAGACGCGGGCCATTCCCCGCATCGTGAAGCGCCGGGGGCGACGCTTGACGCGATTGAGCAATTTGCAAAAGCGGCCCTGCGCGACGATCAGGGACTCGGGGTACGCGCCGCATGATTATGCGGAGGCACACCCATGAATGTGCCTTCACATGTGACCGGCCAATTGCCCTGGCCGCAATGGGCCTATGTGCCGGGCGAGACCGGCGCCGTCGAGGCCGATGACGAAACGCTTCGCTTGGCCAAGGCGCTGGTGCCCTCGGCCTTTCGCGGCCACGTGCCGGCCCGCCATCCGGCGCTGCGCTACGGGCTCGCGCTCAACGACCACGGTTATTTCTGGGAAGCGCAGGAGGTGCTGGAGACGGTGTGGGCCGCAGCTCCGCAAAGCGGCCGCGAACGCATCCTGCTGCGCGCCTGCATCCACATCGCCAATGCCAATCTGCGTTTGCGCATGCAGAAGGCGCATTCGGCCGCGCGCCTGTTCGGCGACGCACTGACCGAGCTGCGCGCGTTGAGCGCGCGCAAGGTCGCCAGCGGCGGCGACGGTTTCGTCGAGAGCTTTCCGGTCGCGGCCCTGGTGGCGCTGCTCCGGGCCAAGATCGGCCGTCCGCAGCTCGCGAAGGCCGACTGGATCGCGCTTGGCGCGATTGTGCGGTCCTGGCCGGCTGCATGAAACAAAGTGCATGCGCTGGCGGTTAAGGGCTAGACGCACCCAAAAAGATGCACTATTGTGCATCTAACGGTAAACCAAAACGAGCTCAAGGGTGGCCCATGGCCGGGGAAGATCGGCGCCTCGCAGGCGGCGCGACATTCATCGATTTCCAGACCGAACCGTCCCGCTACCGGCACTGGAAGCTCGCGGTCGAGGGTGACGTCGCGACGCTGACCATGGACGTTGACGAGAATGGCGGCCTGTTCGAGGGCTATCTGCTCAAGCTCAACTCCTACGATCTCGGCGTCGACATCGAGCTGGCGGATGCGGTCCAGCGCCTGCGCTTCGAGCACCCCGAGGTGAAGGTCGTGGTGATGCGCTCGGCCAAGAACCGGGTGTTCTGCGCCGGCGCCAACATCCGCATGCTCGCGGGCTCCACCCATGCCCACAAGGTGAACTTCTGCAAGTTCACCAACGAGACCCGCAACGGCATGGAGGATTCGTCCGAGAATTCCGGCCAGCGCTTCATCACCGTGGTGAACGGCTCGGCCGCCGGCGGCGGTTATGAGCTGGCGCTTGCGACCGACCATATCATCCTCGCCGACGATGGCGCTTCCTCGGTGGCGCTGCCCGAAGTGCCGCTGCTCGCGGTGCTGCCGGGCACCGGTGGCCTCACCCGCGTGGTCGACAAGCGCAAGGTGCGCCGCGACCATGCTGACTTTTTCTGCACCATCGAGGAGGGCGTGAAGGGCAAGCGCGCCGTGCAATGGCGCCTCGTCGACGAGATCGCGCCGAACTCGAAGCTCGAAGGCAAGATCGCCGAGCGTGCCAAGGAGTTCGCTGCGGCCTCGAAGCGCAAGGGCAGCGGCAAGGGCATCGCGCTGACACAGCTCAAGCGCGTCATCGACGCGACCAGCATCCGCTACGGCTTCGTCACCGTCGATATCGACCGCACGGCCCGCATCGCCACCATCTCCATCAAGGCGCCGGAGGCCGCAGCACCCGCCGACATCGACGGCATGATGGCGCAAGGCGCGTCGTTCTGGCCGCTCCAGGTCGCGCGTGAGCTCGACGACGCCATCCTGCACTTGCGCATCAACGAGCTCGAGATCGCCATGCTGGTGTTCAAGAGCCATGGCGACCGCGCTCATGTGCTCGCGCACGACGCGTTCCTCGAAGCCAACAAGGCGCACTGGCTGGTCAACGAAATCCGCCATTACTGGAAGCGCGTGCTCAAGCGCATCGACGTCACCTCGCGCACGCTGGTGACGCTGGTCGAGCCCGGCTCCTGCTTTGCCGGCACCTTGGCCGAACTCGTCTTCGCCGCCGACCGCTCCTACATGCTGATCGGCACGCGCCAGGGCGACAACCGTCCGCCGCCGTCGATCGAGCTCTCCGCCATGAATTTCGGTCCGTATCCGATGAGCCACGGCCTGACGCGGCTGGAGTCGCGCTTCCAGGCTGATCCGTCGGATGTGGAGCGCGCCGAAGCCACGATGGGCACCGCGCTCGATGCCGAGCAGGCCGAGGAGCTCGGCCTCGTCACCTTCGCGCTCGACGACATCGACTGGGACGACGAGGTCCGCGTGTTCCTGGAGGAGCGCGCCAGCTTCTCGCCGGACAGCCTCACCGGCATGGAAGCCAGCCTGCGCTTCGTCGGCCCGGAGACGATGGAATCGAAAATCTTCTCGCGCCTGACCGCGTGGCAGAACTGGATCTTCCAGCGCCCGAACGCCGTCGGCGAGGAAGGCGCGCTGCGCCGCTACGGCAGCGGGCAGAAGCCGAAATTCGATATGACGCGGGTGTAACGACTTTCGTGTCCCGGGCGCGCTGCGGCACGAAGTGACGCTGCGCAGAACCGGGACCCAGACGGACGAGACAATGGGTCCCGGCTCAGCAGCGCACCGCTTCGCGTTGCGCAGCGTCCGGGACAAGAAACAAGGAGCACGGCCATGAACATCATGAACGTCGACTACTCGACCAAGATTCCGAACAACGTCAATCTCGCCGAAGATCGCCAAGTGCTCAAAGCGCTCGAGGGCTGGCATCCCGGCTACATGGACTGGTGGAGCGACATGGGGCCGGAAGGTTTCCAGGAGTCGCTGGTGTATTTGCGCACCGCCTATTCGGTCGATCCGCGCGGCTGGGCCAAGTTCGACTATGTCCGCATGCCCGACTATCGCTGGGGCATTCTCCTCGCGCCGCAGGAGGAAAATCGCGTCGTGCCGTTCGGCGAGCACTACGGCGAGCCGGCCTGGCAGGAAGTCCCGGGCGAGCATCGCGCCATGCTGCGCCGTCTGATCGTGATCCAGGGCGACACCGAGCCGGCCTCGGTCGAGCAGCAGCGTCATCTCGGCAAGACCGCGCCCTCGCTCTACGACATGCGCAACCTGTTCCAGGTCAATGTCGAGGAAGGCCGCCACCTCTGGGCGATGGTCTATCTGCTGCAGAAATATTTCGGCCGCGACGGCCGTGAGGAAGCAGATGATTTGCTGCGCCGCCGCTCCGGCGATGCTGATGCCCCGCGCATGCTGGGCGCCTTCAACGAGGCGACGCCGGACTGGCTGTCCTTCTTCATGTTCACCTATTTCACCGACCGCGACGGCAAGATGCAGCTGCACTCGCTCGCGCAGTCCGGCTTCGATCCGCTGTCGCGCACCTGCCGCTTCATGCTCACGGAAGAAGCGCACCACATGTTCGTCGGCGAGACCGGCATCACCCGCGTCGTGCAGCGCACCTGCGATGCGATGCGCGAGGCCGGCGTCACCGATCCCACCGACATCGCGAAAGTCCGCGCGCTCGGGGTGATCGATCTTCCGACCATCCAGAAGAAGCTGAACCTGCACTATACGCTGTCGCTCGATCTGTTTGGCTCGGAGGTCTCGACCAACGCAGCCAACGCCTTCAACGCCGGCATCAAGGGCCGCTATCACGAGACCCAGATCGAGGACGATCACCAGCTCAAGAACGCCACCTATCCCGTGCTGAAGTTCATCAACGGCGAGATCAAGCTGGTCGACGAGCCGGCGCTGACCGCGCTCAACATGCGCCTGCGCGACGATTACAGCCAGGATTGCGTCAAGGGCATGCTGCGCTGGAACAAGGTGATCTCGACCGCGGGCTACGACTTCAAGCTGACCTTGCCCAACGTCGCCTTCCACCGCCACATCGGCGAGTTCAAGGACGTGCGAGCGACGCCCGACGGTCTGTTGATCGACGACGCCACCTGGGCCAAGCGCAAGGACGAGTGGCTGCCCTCGACGGCCGACGGCGACTTCATCACCTCCCTGATGCAGCCCGTCACCGAGAGCGGCAAGTTCGCCTCGTGGATTTCGCCGCCGAAGGTCGGCATCGACAACAAGCCCGGCGATTTCGAATACGTGAAGATCGAGTCGTAGGCGCGGCCTCATCCTCAACTGTCGTCCCTGACCTGCACAAACGCCCGGCAACGCATAGCGTTGCCGGGCGTTTGTGCAGGTCAGGGACCCATAACCACAGGGAGAGGTCGTAGCGCGAGCAGGCAACCACGAGTCTTCGCCAAACTCCTCCCTGTGGTTATGGATCCCGGATCTGCTCTCGCTTTGCTCGCTTGTCCGGGACGACACTAAATATGGGGTGAGGGCGTCGCATCTATCAGCTAGCGCAATCGCTCGCTTAGTCCCCCCGGTTCTGCTACCCCGCGATCTCCAGCCCGGCATTCGCATACACCACGCCGCCATCGACGGCGATGGTGTTACCGACCACGTAGTCACCCGCGCGCGAGGCGAGATAGATCGCCAGCCCCGCCATGTCCTCGTCGGTCCCGATCCGACGCGCCGGAATGCGCTTTGCGACTTCTTCCGAATGGTCGCGCGCGGCCCGGTTCATGTCGGATTTGAACGCGCCCGGCGCGATCGCGGTGACGTTGATGTTGTCCTTGATCAATTTCGTCGCCATGCGCCGGGTCAGGTGGATCACGGCGGCCTTGCTGGCGGCGTAGGAATAGGTCTCGCTCGGATTGACGAAGATGCCGTCGACAGAGGCGATGTTGATCACCTTGGCCGGACGTTCCGGACTTGCAGCCGCGCGCAGTGGCTTGGCCAGCGCCTTGGTCAGGAAGAACAGCGACTTGACGTTGAGGTCCATCACCTTGTCCCAGCCGCTTTCGGGGAATTCGTCAAACTCCGCGCCCCAGGCAGCACCCGCATTGTTGACGAGGATGTCGAGCTTCGGCTCCAGCTTGATGATTTCGCCGGCGAGCCTGTCGCAGCCTTCGACAGTCGAGATGTCGATCGGTAGCGCGATGCACTCGCCGTCATATTGCGCGGTGAGCTCCTTGGCGGTGGCCTCACACGGCCCCGCCTTGCGCGCGGTGATGTAGACCTTCGCAGCGCCGGCGCTGAGATATCCCGCCGCGATCATCTTGCCGATGCCGCGCGAGCCGCCGGTCACCAGCGCGACGCGGCCTTTGAGCGAGAACAGATCGTTGAACATGATGCCTCCCTGGGTTGGCAATGTTTTGGGCGGGGAGGGAAGGGGAGTCAAGGAAGGCCGCGCGTGGAGGAGATGGGAGTGTGGCGCGACGGCGGTCCAACCTACTCGGTGTCGTCCCGGACAAGCGTAAGCGCAGATCCGGGATCCATAACCACAGGGAGATGTTTGGCGAAGATTGGTTGTTCGGTACGTCTACCAACCGCAATCGATGGATCATGCGGTATGGGTCCCGGATCGGCGCGCGCTTTGGGCGCGCTTGTCCGGGACGACAGCGGAGATTGCAGCGGCTACGCCGCCGCGATCCGGCGGAAACCGTTCCACATCGCGGTCGCGGCGCCAGAGGTCAGCACCGGCAGGATTCGCGCGTCCTGGTAGTTGCCGTTGAGCGAGACGCGCGGCAGCGCCGTCATGTGGGCGGCATTGTCGGCGAACAGCATGCCGGGCCGCGTCGTTACCGCGGTCTTGAAACCCGCCGTTGCAGCAAGGCCGAATTCGCGCATCCCTGCGGCCTCGCGGTCGCCATAGGGATAGGCGAGATGCAGCACGGGCCGCTGCAGCGCCTGCTCGATCCGTGCGCGGCTCGTGGCGATCTCCTGCGCGGCGACGTCTTCGGCCAGCTTGGCGAGGTTGCAATGGCTGACGCTATGCGCGCCGATCGTGACCAGCGGATCGGCGGCAAAGCTCTTCACCTCGGCCCAGGACAGGCAGAGGCTGCGGCACAGCGCTTCCATGTCGACGTCGTATGTCGTGCAGAGCGCCTCGATCTCTCGCGCCAGATCGTGCTCGCCCGGTAGTGCGCGCAGCCAGTCGTGCAGGCGGTCGAACGTTGCCTGCTTGGCCGCGGGGGTCGTCGCATCGAGCCGCAGCGCGGAATTGCCTACTCTGACGTCGACCTGCTCGGTCTTGGCGATCACGGCCTCCAGCGCCGCCCACCACAGCCGTCCAGTGCCCTCGGCAAAATCGCTCGCGACATAGACCGCCAGAGGCGCGTCAAATTCGCGCAGCACGGGCAGCGCATAGTCCAGATTATCGCGATAGCCGTCATCGAGGGTGAAGGCGGCGAAGCGGCGGTCGAACCGGCCCTGCACCAGCCGCTCATGCAGCTCGTCCATGCTGACGATGTCGATGTCGCGCGAGCGCAGATGGCACAGCGTCGCGCGCAGGAATTCGGGGGTGACTTCGAGATGCCGGTTCGGCTGGAACGCGGCCTCGCGGGCCGGTCGCACGTGGTGCAGCATGAAAATGGCGCCGACGCCCGACAAAAGCGGGCGCAGCAGGTGGTGCGCCCCGCTGAAATAGAGTGCTCCCAGCCCGGCGCGGATGACGTTGTTACGCAGTTGTTTCATGACCCGCTGGCGGACTCTGGCATTCCGCTTTCAACTTACGGAAGAACCCTTGAAGAAAAAGTTATTCCGATTGTCCAGGTGGGGCCTTCGCAAGGGCACCATTTCCGGTTTGACAGCCTGCCAAGGGTTTGTTTTGTCTCCGGTTCCAGAGTTCGGGTCGTCGAATGAAGAAGCTTTTTACGTGGGCCAGCAAATGGTGGCCGGGGCTGATCCCCTTGGCCGTCATGTGGGGTTTTGCGGCCTGGAATAATACCTTACCGGTCGAAGCCGACCTGTCGGCGCGCAGCTCGGCTGCGCTGAAAGATACCGTTCTGGACAAGACCCGGATCGCGGTCGATGGCCGCGATGTCAGCCTGGCCGCGGACGCCTTCTCCGAGGAGGGGCGGCGGGATGCCGTGATGGCGGTCGAGACCGTCCCCGGCGTCCGCCTGGTCGACGACCGGACCCGCCTTGTTCCCGAGGCCAAGCCCTTCGTCTGGAACGCCGAGCGCGACGTGGTGCGGGTGACGCTGTCAGGCTCCGCGCCCTTGCCGTCGATGAAGGGCCGGCTGACCGAGGCGGCCCGCAAGGAGGTCGGCGGCGTCGAAGTGGCCGACCAGATGGGGCTGGCGCGCGGTGCGCCGCCGCGGTTCGAGGCCGCAGCGACGCTGTTGCTGGACCAGATCGGCAAGCTGAAGGACGGCAAGATCACGATCACGGACACCAAGGTCAATCTGTCGGGCATGGCGCGCGATCTCGGTGGCCGCGAGGCGATCGTGGCCGCGCTGAAGAACCTGCCCGAGGGCTTTTCGATTGCCGCCAACGACGTCAAGGCGCCGCCCTATATCTTCCAGGCCTACAAGGATCCGGTCGCCGCGACCGTGACGCTGACCGGCTATGTTCCCGACAACACCATCCACGCGGCGATCGCCACCAGCGCCGCGCGAAAATTCTTCACCGAAAAGGTCGTCGACAATCTCAAGGCCAGCATCGGCGCGCCCGGCTCCTTCAACACCGCGGTGATCGCAGCGCTCGGCGCACTGTCGCGACTGTCGACCGGCACGCTCGTCGTCTCCGACCGCGAGGTGAAGCTGTCGGGCGATGCGCTCTACGAGGGCGCGGCCAACGACATCCGCGCAGGTCTCGGCAAGGACTTCCCGAAAAACTGGCAGTACAAGCCGGAGATCACCGTGAAGCCGGCGGCAGGCCCGGTCGACGGCACCGTGTGCCAGCAATTGTTCTCCGAGCTCCTGGCCAAGGGCAAGATCCGCTTCGCAGCAAAGCGGGCCGACATCGATCCGGATTCCGCCGCCATCCTCGATCATCTGATCGAGACGGCGCTGCGCTGCCCGACCACCAATGTCGAGGTCGCCGGGCATACCGATGCCGACGGCGAGGACGGCTTCAACCGCGCTCTCTCCGAGAAGCGCGCACAGGCGGTGATCGACTATCTGGTCAAGGCCGGCCTGCCCGCCAGCCGCTTCACCGCGGTCGGCCATGGCAGCACGCAGCCGCTCGCCGGCAACGACACCGACGAAGGCAAGGCGCAGAACCGCCGTATCGAATTCCTGGTGAGGTGACGATGCCCTATCTCGTCTCGTTCCATCTGGGCTGGCTGATCGGCTCGCTGCTGCTGGGCTTTTGCATGGGGTGGATCTCGGTGGTCCAGCGCGGCAACGGCACCTCGAAGGTGACGGCGCGCTGGCTCGCCGCGCTTGCTGCCGCCCTGGTCGCGGCCTCGTTCGCACGCGTCGTCCCCGGCCGCTTCGGCTACTGGCTCGACCTCGGCCTGATCATGTTCGCCTGCTATCTGGTCGGCTGCACCATCGGCGCCTGGCTGCGCGACCGCGTGGTCTCGCGCAGCATGCGGACCGGCTGAAGCTCCGCCGCCAGCCCCCTTTCTGTTCGGACACGTCGTCGAGAGAGACGTCAAACGCTGCGCTTGACATTAATACGTACGTACGTATTATTCCTCCATGCCCAAACCCTCACTCAAAGACGCCATCCTCGACGCCGGTCTCAAGGTCATGTTCCGGACCGGCTATCACGGCACCAGCGTGCGCGATGTCACCACTGCGGCAGGCGCCCCGCAGGGGTCCTTCACCAATCATTTTCGCTCCAAGGAAGCGTTCGCCTCCGAGGTGCTCGATCGCTATTTCGAGATCACGAAGGGATTGGTCGCGGAGGCTCTTGAAGACGCCTCGCTGACCCCGCGGGCGCGGCTCAAACGCTATCTCGACATCATCACCGGACGGCTCGAAGCCGACGGCTACGGACGCGGCTGCCTGATCGGCGATCTCAGCCTGGAAGCGGCCGGCAGCAGCGAGATGCTGCGCACCCGCCTTGCCGAAATCTTTGCCGAATGGCGCATGCCCTTCGCTGCCTGCATCAGCGAGGCGCAGAGAAGCGGCGAGATCGATTCCGAATTCGAGCCGGAGGAGCTTGCCGACTTTCTGCTCGCGTCCTGGCAGGGCGCGATCCTGCGCATGAAGGTCGACCGCACGTCCAAGCCGCTCGAGCGTTTCAAGTCCATCGCATTCAAGACCGTCTTCAAGGAGCCGACATGAGCCAGCAAGCCGAGATCCAGATCCGAAGCGCTTCCGTGCTGGGAAGCACGATGGCGTATCGCGACACAGGTGCGCAGGATGCGCCGGTCGCGCTCTTCCTTCACGGTAATCCGACGTCGTCGCATATCTGGCGAAACATCCTGCCGCTGGTGGCGCCTGTGGCGCGCTGCATCGCGCCCGATCTCATCGGCTTCGGCCGGTCCGGCAAGCCCGACATCGCCTACCGCTTCTTCGACCACGTCCGCTATCTCGACGCGCTGATCGAGGAACTCGGCATCAGCTCAGCCTATCTCGTTGCGCAGGATTGGGGCACGGCGCTCGCATTTCATCTCGCGGCGCGCCGGCCGGCCTTCGTGCGCGGCCTCGCCTTCATGGAGTTCATCCGGCCGATGCCGACCTGGGAGGATTTCCACCAGGCCGAAACTGCGCGCCAGACTTTCCGCAAGTTCAGGACGCAAGGCGACGGAGAGGCCATGATCCTGGAGGCGAACGCCTTCGTCGAACGCGTGCTGCCGGGCGGTATCATGCGCACCTTGAGCGACGACGAGATGGCGCCTTATCGCGCGCCCTTTCCGACCCCGGACAGCCGCCGTCCCGTGCTTGCCTTGCCTCGGGAATTGCCAATCGCCGGCGAGCCCGCCGACGTCTATGAAGCGCTTCGATCGGCTCATGCGTCGCTCAAGGCGTCCGCATATCCGAAGCTGCTGTTCGCAGGCGAGCCGGGCGCCATCGTCGCCCCCGAATTTGCCGAGACGTTCGCTGCCTCGCTGAAGCACTGCGCGCTTGTCCGCCTCGGGCCCGGCCTGCACTATCTCCAGGAAGACCACCCCGACGCGATCGGTCGTTCCGTTGCCGGCTGGATCGCCGGCATTGAAGCGGTGCGTCCCCAGCTTGCGGCCTGAAGGAGGACGAGATTGTCCGACGTAACCATCATCTATTGCCGGCCGTGCGGCTACGAGAAGCGTGCCAAAGAGGCGGCCGTGGCGCTGCGCCGGCAGCTAGGGCTGGAATCCGATCTCGTCCCCGGCAAGGGTGGCGTCTTCCAGGTCAAGCTCGGTGACCGGATCGTCGCCAGCCGCAGCAAAGGACATTTTCCTGACGGCGACGAAATCGTCGCTGCCGTCACCGCCGCGCGGGACTGAACCGGGGAGGGTCTTCGCGATGTCGATTGTCTGGGCCGACGATCTCGCCGGGATCGACTGGGATGAGCTATCCGAACTCTATCGCATCGCGCCGCTCGGCAACAAGGCGCCGGCCGATCTCGCGCTGGTGTTCGGCAACAGCATGTTTCGCGCCTTCGCCAATGAGGATGGTCGCATCGTGGGGGCGGGACGCGTCCTGGCCGACGGCCGCGACTGCGCCTATCTCTGTGACATCGCGGTGCACCCGGACCGCCAGGGGCGAGGTCTCGGCCGCGACATTATCGAGCGTTTGCTTGTGCGTTGCCGCGGCCATCGCAAGGTCATCCTCTACGCCGTCCCGGGCAAGGAAGGATTTTACGAACGCCTGGGCTTCAGGCGGATGACCACGGCCATGGCGATCTTCGAAGACCAGGCCGGAGCCTATGGTCGCGGCTATTTGACCGCGCCTTGAGGCCGCGCCCGGGGCCCGCGACCTTCCGGCGCATCGGACACCCCGTGAACGACGCCGGGATTGCCCCCTCTTTCAACGGGCCGGCGCGGTCCATAGATTGACGCGGTCCATAGATTGACGTCGGCTTAAGGCGTGCAGGAACATTGTGCGGCCGAAATCATCAAAACTTCATGGCGCCTGCGCAGGATCGCCATGGAGATTCGCCTCAAGTCCTGCCGCCGAAGGCGCCAAACCGTGCATCAGGAGCCCGCAACCCTGCCTAAAATATTGAATGCACGTGTTTTTGTTCGAATTGGCGAATTCCACTCCGCCCCAAAACGCGCTAGTGGAGGGCAGGGGGGCATGCGCGATACCGGAGCCGGCGGCGAGGGTTCGTTGAGTGCCTGTGCGTCGTCCGCCTGTTCGCCGGCCACCCTGGCCGCTGAAGCGTTGTTCGAGGTCTAGATGCTGGAAGCCATACGCAGGGCGATGTCGTTTCTGCGCCAGAAGCAAGTCCTGCATAAGCTTGGCGTTGTGATCAGCGTCGCGGTCATCGGCATCGCTTGCTATGTGCTCTACCACATGCTGCGAGGCATCGATTTCAACGAAGTCCTCGAAGCGATCAAGAGCACCGAGCCGACCCAGATCGCGATGGCGGCGCTGTTCGTCACCGCGGGCTATTTCACCCTGACCTTCTACGACCTGTTCGCCGTGCGCGCGATCGGCCATGCCCATGTGCCCTATCGCATCAACGCGCTCGCGGCCTTCACCAGCTATTCGATCGGCCACAATGTCGGGGCATCCGTCTTCACCGGCGGTGCGGTGCGCTATCGCATCTATTCGGCCTACGGGCTGAACGCGATCGACGTCGCGAAGATCTGCTTCCTCGCCGGCCTGACCTTCTGGCTCGGCAATGCCGCCGTGCTCGGCCTCGGCATCTCCTATCATCCGGAGGCAGCCGCCTCGATCGACCAGCTGCCGCCCTGGCTGAACCGGGCGCTGGCGCTGATGATCATCGTCGGGCTGGTCGGCTATGTGGTCTGGGTCTGGACCCAGCCGCGCGTGGTCGGCCGCGGGCCCTGGACCGTGGTGCTGCCGGGCGGCCCGCTGACGCTGCTGCAGATCGCGATCGGCATCGTCGATCTCGGTTTCTGCGCGCTCGCGATGTATGTGCTGGTCCCCGACGAGCCCAATCTCGGCTTCGTGGTGGTCGCGGTGATCTTCGTCTCGGCCACCCTGCTCGGCTTCGCCAGCCACTCGCCCGGCGGGCTCGGGGTGTTCGACGCCGCCATGCTGGTCGGTCTCTGGCAGATGGATCGCGAGGAACTTCTGGGCGGCATGCTGCTGTTCCGCGTCCTCTATTATCTGTCGCCCTTCGTCATATCTGTAATCTTGCTGACGTTTCGCGAAGTTATCATCGGCGCACGATCGAAGCGCTTGCAGCAGGCGGCGCTCAAGCTCGACCCCGGCCCGGCGCGTGAAGCCGCTTATGTGAGAGAGCGCAGCGACAGCGGTGCCTGACGGCGCCAAGCCTTATTTGGACAGGCCTTCAGACAAGCCCCAGGAGAAGTCCGCCCCGATGGCGATCGACGCCCCATCTTCTCCCTCCGCGCAGCCCTGGTCCGACCGGCTGCGGCATTCGACCGTGATCCTGATCGCCGCGGCGCTGGCGCTGTCCGTCGTCGTCTCGCTCGGCGAATTGTCGGCGCTGCACGCCGCCATCGTGTTCCTCTGTATCGCGGCGGCCGCGCTGATCCCGTGGCGGCTGCACGATCCCGCCGCGTCGCGCGACGACGTCAGGCGCATCAACCCGGTCGAGAGCGCGGCGGTGGCCGCCGTCGTCGCCGGCATGCCGGATCCGGCGGTGCTGCTCGACCGCGCCGGCCGCGTCATCCACCTCAATGCCGCCGCCGCCCAGCTCGCGCCGGCGCTGCGCCGGAACGAGCTCGCCCAGTTCGCGCTGCGCTCGCCGGAGATCATCACGGCGCTGCGCGAAGCGATCGCGACCACCGAGCCGCGGCGCGCGACCTATCTCGACCACGTCCCGGTCGATCGCTGGATGGAGCTCATGATCACGCCGGTGCCGGTGCCGACCAGCTTCGGCGGCGCCGACAAATGCATGCTAATGACCTTCCACGACCAGACGCCGCTGCGCCGGGTCGAGGAGATGCGCGCCGACTTCGTCGCCAATGCCAGCCACGAGCTGCGCACGCCGCTGGCCGCGCTGTCGGGCTTCATCGACACGCTGCAGGGCCAGGCCAAGGACGATCCCAAGGCGCGCGAGCGCTTCCTCGGCATCATGCACAACCAGGCCACCCGCATGGCGCGCCTGATCGACGATCTGTTGTCGCTGTCGCGGGTCGAGCTGTCGGCCCATGTCCGGCCCGACACCCTGGTCGATTTGCTGCCGATCATCCGCCAGGTCGCCGACGGGCTCGAGCCGCTGGCGCGCGAGCGCCAGGTCGAGGTCGAGATCCATCTGCCGGATAGTCCGGTGATGATCGCGGGCGACCGCGAGGAGCTGCTCCGCCTGTTCGAGAATTTGATCGAGAACGCGCTCAAATACGGTGCCTCCGGCGGACGCGTCATCGTGTCGCTGACCTCAGCCGCAGCCACTGATGGAACTCAGGAAATCCGGATCATGGTCCGCGATTTCGGCCCCGGCATCGCGCCCGAGCACCTGCCGCGGCTGACCGAGAGGTTCTACCGGGTCGACGTCGGCGACAGCCGCTCGCAGGGTGGCACCGGGCTCGGATTATCGCTGGTGAAACATATTCTTAACCGCCATCGCGGCCGGCTTTTGATCGAAAGTGTGCCCCGGCAGGGCGCCACTTTCACCGCCTGTTTTCCCCAGGCCAAGACTTTAGTTTAGATCTAGAACCCAAGCGATTTCAATCGCTTGAGGGCGTCATCCGACTGTCACGAAACCTTCGTAAAAGCACAGCCGACCGCTCCTAAAGGGGCGGCGCGGGGAGCGCGATCGGGCGCTGATGGCGCTTCGCTCCCCTGTATGGAGACCAGCATGAATTTCCTCAAGACGATCGTCGCTGCCGGCTTGGTCGCCGCATCGGCGACAGCGGCCTTTGCTGCCGACATCACCGGCGCCGGCGCGACGTTCCCGTTCCCGATCTATTCCAAATGGGCTGACGCCTACAAGAAAGAGACCGGCAACGGTCTGAACTACCAGTCGATCGGTTCCGGCGGCGGCATCAAGCAGATCCAGGCCAAGACCGTGACCTTCGGCGCCAGCGACGCGCCGCTCAAGGCCGAGCAGCTCGAGAAGGACGGCCTCGTCCAGTGGCCGATGGTGATGGGCGCCATCGTCCCCGTCGTCAACCTCGAGGGCGTGAAGCCCGGCGAGATGGTGTTCGACGGCGAGACGCTCGCCAGCATCTATCTCGGCAAGATCACCAAGTGGGACGACGCCGCGATCAAGAAGCTCAATCCGAACGTGAAGCTGCCCTCGGAAGCCATCACCGTGGTCCGCCGCTCGGACGGTTCGGGCACCACCTTCAACTTCACCAACTATCTCGCCAAGGCCAGCGCGGACTGGAAGAGCAAGGTCGGTGAGGGCACCGCGGTCGAGTGGCCGGTCGGCGTCGGCGCCAAGGGCAACGAAGGCGTGTCGGGCAACATCAGCCAGACCAAGAACTCGATCGGTTACGTCGAGTACGCCTATGCCAAGCAGAACAAGCTGACCTACACCGGTCTCGTCAACAAGGCCGGCAAGCCGGTGCAGCCGACCGTCGAAGCCTTCCAGGCGGCCGCCTCCAACGCCGACTGGGCCAAGGCGCCCGGCTACTACGTCATCCTGACCGACCAGCCCGGCGAGAAGTCCTGGCCGATCACGGCGGCGACCTTCATCCTCATGCACAAGGACGCCACCGACAAGGCGGCCTCGCAGGAAGCCATCAAGTTCTTCCGCTGGGCCTTCAAGAGCGGCGGCAAGGCGGCTGAAGAGCTCGACTACATCCCGATGCCCGAGGGCGTCGTGACCCTGATCGAGAAGACCTGGGCTGCCGAGATCAAGAGCTAAGGTGCTCCTGTCCCGGACGCCGCGCCGGGACCCGCGAGACTTCCGCTCCGGATCGGCGTGCGCCGCGTCCGGAGCGCGAGACCGACAAAAAGACTGACAACAAGCGTATATAACGGGCACAGGGGATCGGCGTGGCAGAGATGGCCGTTCAGAGCGATGTAATCGACGACGCCGGACCGTATGACCGCGCCAAGGCCTTGAGCGCGTTCAAGCTCGGCGACGTCACCTTCTACTGGATCACGCGGCTGTCCGCGATCTCGGTGCTGCTCATCCTCGGCGGCATCATCGTCTCGCTGATCGTCGGCGCGTTCCCGGCGATGAAGGAATACGGCTTCTCCTTCCTGTGGACACAGCGCTGGGCGCCGTCGGCCGATCCGCCCGTGCTCGGCGCGCTCGGACCGATGTACGGCACGCTCGTCACCTCCTTCATCGCGATGCTGATCGCCATTCCCGTCGGTCTCGGCATTGCGATCTTCCTCACCGAGCTCTGCCCGCAATGGCTGCGCCGCCCGATCGGCATGGCGATCGAGCTGCTCGCCGGCATTCCCTCGATCATCTACGGCATGTGGGGCTTCTTCGTGCTGGGCCCGTTCCTGGCCAACACCTTCCAGCCCTTCATGATCAGGATATTCGACGGCGTGCCCGTGCTGGGCGCGATCTTCGCAGGTCCGCCGTCCTATCTCAGCACGTTCAACGCCGCGCTGATCCTCGCCATCATGGTGCTGCCCTTCATCACCTCGATCTCGGTCGACGTGTTCAAGACGGTGCCGCCGGTGCTGAAGGAGGCCGCCTACGGCGTCGGCTGCACCACCTGGGAAGTCGTCCGCAGCGTGGTGATCCCCTACACCCGCGTCGGCATCATCGGCGGCGTCATGCTGGCGCTGGGCCGCGCGCTCGGCGAGACCATGGCGGTGACCTTCATCATCGGCAATTCGTTCCGCATCTCCTCATCGATCTTCGCGCCGGGCACCACGATCTCGGCGGCGATCGCATCCGAATTCGCCGAGAGCGACGGCCTGCACCAGTCCGGCCTGATCCTGCTCGGCCTCTTGCTGTTCGTGCTGACGTTCTTCGTGCTGGCCGCAGCGCGGCTGATGCTGATGCGGCTGGACAAGAAGGCGGGGAAGTAACGTCATGGCGCTCAATCCGATCTATTCGCGTCGTCGCCGCAAGGACATCGTCATCCGCGGGCTCTGCTTCGCCGCGGCCGCCTTCGGCGTCACCTGGCTCGCGCTGATCCTGATCACGCTGCTCTTCAACGGCCTGGCCGGCCTCAATCTTGAGATCTTCGTCGCGGATACGCCGCCGCCGGGTTCGACCGAAGGCGGCCTGCGCAACGCGATCGTCGGTTCGATCATCATGACGTTGATCGGCGTCGGCATCGGCGCGCCGCTCGGCCTGTTCGCCGGCACCTACCTTGCCGAATACGGCCGCAACGACCGGCTGACCTCGGTGATCCGCTTCATCAACGACATCCTGCTCTCGGCGCCCTCGATCATCATCGGCCTGTTCATCTATGGCGCGGTGGTGGTGCCGATGCGTGGCTTCTCCGCGATCGCGGGCGCGCTGGCGCTCGCCGTCATCGTGATCCCGGTCGTGCTGCGCACCACCGAGGACATGCTGCTGCTGGTGCCGAATCCCCTGCGCGAGGCGGCCTCGGCGCTCGGCCTGCCGCGCTCGCTGGTGATCAAGCGTATCGCCTATCGTGCGGCCCGGTCGGGCCTCATCACCGGCGTGCTGCTCGCCACCGCCCGCGTCGCCGGCGAGACCGCGCCGCTGCTCTTCACCGCGCTGTCGAACCAGTTCTTCAGCCTCGGCCTGAACAAGACGATGGCCAATTTGCCGGTCACCATCAACAACTTCGTCCAGAGCCCCTACGCCTATTGGAAGCAGCTCGCCTGGAGCGGCGCGCTGCTGATCACGCTCACCGTGCTTGCCCTGAACATTGGCGCGCGCATCCTCGGCGCCGAGAGGACTGCAAAATGACCGACCTGTCCGTTTCCATGAGTTCCAACGCTCATCTGGCCTCGCAGCCGCTGCCGGAAGCCCCGGCCAAGGTGACGGTGCGCAATCTCAACTTCTATTACGGCGAGCACCACGCGCTGAAGAACATCAACCTGACGCTGGGTGCCAACCGCGTCACGGCGTTCATCGGCCCGTCGGGCTGCGGCAAGTCGACCCTGCTGCGCATCTTCAACCGGATGTACGACCTCTATCCGGGCCAGCGCGCCACCGGCCAGCTCATGCTGGACCAGACCAACATCCTCGACCCCAGGCTCGACCTCAATCTGCTGCGCGCCCGGGTCGGCATGGTGTTCCAGAAGCCGACGCCGTTCCCGATGACGATCTACGAGAACATCGCCTTCGGCATCCGCCTCTACGAGAAGATCTCGAAGTCCGAGATGGACGACCGCGTCGAGAAGGCGCTGCGCGGCGGCGCGCTGTGGAACGAGGTCAAGGACAAGCTCAACGCCTCCGGCCTGTCGCTCTCCGGCGGCCAGCAGCAGCGCCTGTGCATCGCCCGCACCGTCGCGGTGCGGCCCGAGGTGATTCTGTTCGACGAGCCCTGCTCGGCGCTCGATCCGATCTCGACCGCCAAGGTCGAGGAGCTGATCCAGGAGCTGTCCGAGAACTACACGATCGCGATCGTCACGCACAACATGCAGCAGGCGGCGCGCGTCTCCGACAAGACCGCCTTCATGTATCTCGGCGAGCTGATCGAGTTCGACGACACCAGCAAGATCTTCACGTCGCCGAGCGACCGGCGCACGCAGGATTACATCACCGGCCGGTTCGGCTGAGGAGACGCGACATGGGTACTGAACATACCGCAAAAGCTTTCGACACCGACCTCCAGGAGCTCACCCGCCTGGTCGCCGAGATGGGCGGCATCGCCGAACGCATGATCGTCGATTCCGTCGGCGCGCTGATCCGCCGCGACGTCGCGCTCGGCCAGCGCGTCGTCACCATCGATGCCGAGCTCGACGCGCTGCAGAAGCGCATCGAGGAACGCGCGGTGCTCACCATCGCCCGCCGCCAGCCGATGGCGGTGGATTTGCGCGAGATCGTCGGCGCCATGCGCGTTGCGACCGACCTCGAGCGCATCGGCGACCTCGCCAAGAACATGGGCAAGCGCGTCGCCGCGCTGGAGACCGACTTCCATCCGCTGAAACTGTTCCGCGGCCTGGAGCACATGACCGACCTCGTGCAGCAGCAGGTCAAGTCGGTGCTGGACGCCTATGCCGCACATGATCTGCCGGCGGCGATGGCGGTGTGGAAGGGCGACGAGGAAGTCGACGCGATCTGCACCTCGCTGTTCCGCGAGCTCCTCACCTACATGATGGAGGATCCGCGCAACATCTCGTTCTGCATCCATCTGATGTTCTGCGCCAAGAACATCGAGCGGATCGGCGACCACGCCACCAACATCGCCGAGACCGTGTTCTACATGATCGAAGGCCAGGCGATCACCGACAAGCGGCCGAAGGGCGACATGACCACCTTCGCCACGACGGTCCCGAATACCTGAAGACTCAAGGAGCGACGACCCGATGGGCGCACGCATTATGGTGGTTGAGGACGAGGAAGCTCTCACCGAGCTGCTTCGCTACAACCTCGAAGGCGACGGCTATGACGTCGAGACGGTGATGCGCGGCGACGACGCCGACACCCGCCTCAAGGAGCACATCCCGGACCTGATCGTGCTCGACTGGATGCTGCCGGGCCTGTCGGGCATCGAGCTGTGCCGGCGGCTGCGGACCCGGCCCGACACCAAGCAGCTGCCGATCATCATGCTCACCGCGCGCGGCGAGGAGAGCGAGCGGGTGCGGGGACTTGCGACCGGCGCCGACGACTACATCGTCAAGCCGTTCTCGGTGCCGGAGCTTTTGGCGCGCGTGAAGGGCCTGCTTCGCCGCGCCAGTCCTGAGCGACTCGCGACAGTGCTGGCCTATGGCGACATCGAGCTCGACCGCGACAAGCGTCGCGTGGCGCGCTCGGGCCGGCCGATCGATCTCGGTCCGACCGAATATCGCCTGCTGGAGTTCTTCCTGGAGCATCCGGGCCGCGTGTTCTCGCGCGAGCAGCTGCTCGACAGCGTCTGGGGCCGCGACATCTACATCGACGAGCGCACCGTCGACGTCCATATCGGCCGCCTGCGCAAGCTGCTCAATCTCGGCCGCGAGCAGGACCCGATCCGCACCGTCCGCGGCGCCGGCTACGCGCTCGACGATCGCTTCGCGAAGGCGGAGCAGACGTAAGGTTTGCAGGCGTTGGGGTTTGGTGGGCTGCCGCCACATTCTCCGGTGTCGTCCCTGCGAAAGCAGGGACCCATAACCACAGGCAGTGGTTTGGCGAAGACTCGGAGTGACCATCTCGCGCAACAACAGCGCCCTGTGGTTATGGATCCCCGCGTTCGCGGGGATGACACCGAGTTGGTTGAGGCGCCGTCGTGTGACGGCTGCCGTCTTTGCGATCAGCTAAATCCACTCACCGCGGACCCGGCTTTGCCGGGGCACGCCGGCGATCCGCCGCCGGCTGATACGCGACGCGCGAGTGCTGGGCGCAGTAGGGCAGGCCGGACAGCGCCCTGCCGCCGCAGAAGAAGAAATCGGGGCTGGAGGGATCGCCGACCGGCCAATGGCAGGTGGCCTCGTTCAGCTCGAGCAGCGACAGCCGCTGGCTCATCGGCACCACGTTGTCGTAGGTGACCGGTTCGGCCTCCACCTCGACCTCGAAGGCCTGCGCCAGCGCGGTGTTGCCGCGCGCAATGGGGCGGGTCACCCGCATCATGTGCTGCGCGGGACGCGCCTTGCGCGGCCGGGGCGCTGCCGATGAAGGGCTCTTGGCACGGCCGGACAGACCGAGCCTGTGCACTTTGCCGATCACGGCATTGCGGGTCACATTGCCGAGTTCAGCTGCGATCTGGCTGGCCGAAAGTCCGGCCTCCCAGAGCTTTTTCAGCTGCTCGACGCGATCGTCGGACCAGGTCAAAACCGTCATTGCACCCTTTCCCTCGCTACGCGCCGCCATCCTGGGGCCTCGCAGCGATTGCCTAAGCCTTCAAAAACCCGTGCCGTCAGAATCCCTTAAGGCTCGCCGGGCGCGTGACTGACGCCCGAACGTTTACGCCGGTACAAGAGGACTCTTGGGATCAGAACCGCTGCACGAGATGTCGTATCTGACAATCCAAACGCTACAATATGGCGTGACTCCCGCGCAAGAGTCCGCCGACTCGCTTCCACATGTTCCGTGGTGAAAACCCGCAAAATCGGCACCGCAAGACTACGGATTCAGCGTTTCCCGAGGCTTTCCGGGCGGCATTGACACCCGTCTTGCCAGGCATAAGATAGTCGCGCGTGCCGCCCTTAAAAGGCGGCACGTTTCGTTTTCCGGGCCGGTCGATGGTGCGTTGCGCAATGCACGCGTCACACCGTCCGCAACATTCAAGTGACATCATGACTAACAGCGCAGCGCCGCATTTGCTCCCCGTTTTCGCCAGAGCCGACCTCGGCTTCGAGCGCGGCGAAGGCTGCTGGCTGATCGCGACCAATGGCGATCGCTATCTCGATTTCACCTCGGGCGTGGCTGTGAATGCGCTCGGCCATTGCCACCCGCATCTGATCAAGGCGCTGCAGGAGCAGGCGACGAAGCTCTGGCACATGTCGAACCTGTTCCAGAGCCCGGATGGCGAGAAGCTCGCCAACCGGCTCTGCAACGAGAGCTTTGCCGACTTCGTGTTCTTCTGCAATTCGGGCGCCGAAGCGCTGGAGGGTGTGATCAAGCTGGTCCGCCATCATCACTTCTCCAAGGGACATCCGGAACGTTATCGCATCATCACCTTCGAAGGCGCCTTTCACGGCCGTACGCTGGCGACGCTCGCCGCGACCGGATCTGCAAAATATCTCGAAGGCTTTGGCCCGCCCATGGATGGCTTCGACCAGGTGCCGCATGGCGATATCGAGGCCGTCAAGAAGGCGATCGGCCCGCACACCGCGGGCATCCTGATCGAGCCGATCCAGGGCGAGGGCGGCGTGCGTTCGGCAACGCCGACCTTCCTCAAGGCGTTGCGCCAGCTCTGCGACGAGAAGGGCCTGCTGCTCGCCTTCGACGAGGTGCAGACCGGCATGGGCCGCAGTGGTGATCTGTTCGCGTATCGGCGCACCGGCGTCACGCCGGACGTGATGTCGCTGGCGAAGGCGCTTGGCGGCGGCTTCCCGATCGGCGCGGTGCTGGCGACCGCGGATGCGGCCGCCGGCATGGGGCCCGGCTCGCACGGCTCGACCTTCGGCGGCAATCCGCTGGCGATCTCCGCGGCCAACGCGGTGCTCGACGTCATGCTCAAGCCCGGCTTCTTCGACCACGTGCAGAGAATGTCGCTGCTGCTGAAGCAGAAGCTTGCCTCCGTGATCGACCGTCATCCCGATGTCGTCAGCGAAGTGCGCGGCGAAGGCCTCCTGATCGGCATCAAGGCCGTGGTGCCCTCCGGCGATCTGGTCGCGGCCCTGCGTCACGAAAAGCTGCTCACTGTCGGGGCCGGCGACAATGTCGTGCGTTTCCTGCCGCCGCTGATCGTGACCGAAGCCGAGATCGAGGACAGCGTCGGGCGGCTCGAGCGCGCCTGCGCCGCAATCTCGTCCAGCCAGACCAAGCGGGCGGCAAGCTGATGAGCAAGTCCCCCAATAAAACTCCAAAGCACTTCCTCGATATCAACGAGCTGCCGCTGTCGGAGCTCAAGCGCATGCTTGCAGCTTCGTCCGCGATGAAGGCGAAGCAGAAGGCGCAGCAGCCGGTCAGGCCGCTCGAAGGCAAGACGCTGGCGATGATCTTCGAGCGCCCGTCGACCCGGACACGCGTGTCGTTCGACGTCGCGATGCGTCAGCTCGGCGGCGAGCCCATCATGCTCACCGGTGCCGAGATGCAGCTCGGCCGCGGCGAGACCATCGCCGACACCGCGCGCGTGCTGTCGCGCTATGTCGACGCCATCATGATCCGCATCCTCAACCACGATGCGCTGCTGGAGCTCGCGGCCAACGCCACCGTGCCGGTCATCAACGGCCTGACGCGGCGCTCGCATCCCTGCCAGGTGATGGCCGACCTCATGACCTATGAGGAGCATCGCGGCCCGATCGAGGGCAAGACGGTGGCCTGGACCGGCGACGACAACAACGTGCTGGCGTCCTGGGCTCACGCCGCCGAGCGCTTCAAGTTCCAGCTCAATGTCGCAACGCCGCCGGAGCTCGCGCCGAAAAAGGCGATGCGCGACTTCATCAAGGCGACCGGCGCGCCGATCATGCTCGGCACCGATCCGGAAGCCGCCGTGCGCGGCGCCGACTGCGTCGTCACCGACACCTGGGTGTCGATGGGCGACAAGGAAGGCGAGCACCGCCACAACGTGCTCAAGCCCTATCAGGTCAACGGCAAGCTGATGTCGCTGGCCAAGCCCGACGCGCTGTTCATGCACTGCCTGCCCGCCCATCGCGGCGAGGAGGTCACGGATGAAGTGATCGACGGTCCGCAATCGGTCGTGTTCGACGAGGCCGAAAACCGCCTGCATGCGCAGAAGGGCATTCTGGCCTGGTGTTTTGACGCGGTGAAGTAGCTTCGCTGGAGGCCCGGCGATCACCTCACATACGGTGTCGTCCCGGACAAGCGCAGCTTCTGGCAACGCGTAGCGTTGTCCAGAACGGAGCGCCGATCCGGGACCCATAGCCACAGGACTGAGTTTGGCGAGGACTCGGAGTTGTCAGCTCGCGCCATCACGTCATCCTGTGGTTATGGATCCCGGGCTCGCGCTTCGCGCGCCCCGGGACGACACCGAGTTTGAGGTTGCTTCGTTCAGTTCGACTTGTATCCGGAACATACCACCGCCGCCGCCCCCTTCCATTTCCGCCCTCCGACCCCAGATAACGCCCCATGGTTTCCCAATCCCCTGAGATGAAAGCCGGCCCCGAAGGCCCGGTTCGCGCGCCATCAGCGGTTCCGATCGATGACGCCGTGTTGCCCTACGAGGTCGACGCGCTCGACGTGCGCGGGCGCCTGGTGCGGCTTGGCCCGGCGCTCGACGAGATCCTGACCAAGCACGATTATCCGGCGCCGGTCGGCAAGCTGCTCGGCGAGGCCATCGTGCTGACGACGCTGCTCGGCACCGCGCTGAAATTCGAGGGCCGCTTCATCCTGCAGGCCCAGACCGACGGCCCGGTGTCGTTCCTGGTCGTCGACTACATGGCGCCGGATCGCCTGCGGGCCTATGCGCGCTTCGATGCCGCGCGTCTCGGCGATACCAGGGATTCCGGCACGCTGCTCGGCCGCGGTCATCTCGCCATGACCATCGACCAGGGCCCCGACATGAGCCGCTACCAGGGCCTGGTCGCGCTCGACGGCGGCAGCCTGGAAGACGCCGCTCACGAATATTTCCTGCGCTCCGAGCAGATCCCGACGCGCGTGCGCCTCGCGGTCGGCGAGGAGTGGCGTTCGAACGACGGCGGCAAGCATCGCTGGCGCGCCGGCGGCATGCTGATGCAATTTCTGCCGAAGGCGCCCGAGCGCGCGCGGCAGGCCGATCTGCATCCCGGCGATGCCCCCGATGGCGTCGAGGTGCACAGCGTTGCCGAAGACGATGCCTGGGTCGAGGCGCGTTCGCTGATCGAGACCGTCGAGGACGTCGAGCTGATCGATCCCGAGCTCTCCGGCGAGCGGCTGCTGTTCCGCCTGTTCCACGAGCGCGGCGTGCGCGTGTTCAATCCGATGGTGCTCAAGGCGCAATGCTCCTGCTCGCGCCATGCGGTCGCCTCGATGCTGAAGAGCTTTTCGCCCGACGATCGCGCCGCGATGGTGAAGGACGACAAGGTCGTCGTCACCTGCGAGTTCTGCTCGTCGGTGTACGATTTCACGCCGGACGAGGCCGGCGTGGAGGACGCGTAATTCGCAGGCGCTTGGCGAGCTCTCGTAGCTTCGTAGGGTGGGCAAAGCGAAGCGTGCCCACGATCTGCGTGTGACTGGGAGAATTCGTGGGCACGTCGCGCAAGAGCGCGCCTTTGCCCACCCTACGGCACCGCGCGTGTGTCGCCCTCTGTCAATCCGCTCCGCTAAAAATATTCCACTTTACCGAAATTCGGTTTCGGCGTATGTGTCGTCCATCCCGGCTCGACCTTGAGGGGCGATCGCGCGTCGTCACGTTTCGCGAGCCGGGTTGCGGTGGACGCGGCAGCGTCGGCACGAGAGGCGCGGGCAGGGCGGGGTGTCCCTGTGAGTCCGAGGCTTCGTGCAGACGACGGCGCTGCTAGGCTTCGTCTCGTCTGTAAGTTTCCGGCTTCGTCGACGGGGCCAGGAAAAACTGCGGCGAAATGGCGGGCCGTGCGTACGGCAAAACCGTGTGGTCCTGGCCGTCGTTGCCACGGTCAAGTCTTGCGAAGGTGCGAGCGAGCCCAACCGGGCAGACTGCATCATCCAATTCGCGGGGCGAGGGAGGCCAGAAGGAATGGTCGGCTCCCGGGAGATCACGGCATAAGCCGTCCAGCCACTGCGCAGGGAAGGCCGAGTGTTCGGCACCACCTGTATGCTGCTGTGCGGTTCTTCTTGCGCGTGCATTTCGCGCAGCGGACCGCGGGTGCGAGCCGGCACCCGGTCTTCCCTGCGCCCTCTTGGCTAATGAGGGTGAGCGATGAAGCAAAGCTCGGGCGAATTGAGCCGCGAGGCCGCGAAGGCGTGTCTGCAAGCCGAACTGCCTGCCACAAGCTCAATCTCGTTCGTGCCCACGTCTTTGTTGCTTATCGATGGAGATCGTGGGCACGGCGCTTAAGCGCCTTTGCCCACCCTACGGCACTGCCGCTGGGATCTGCATTGGAGCATCGCAACGACGACGTGGAGAATGCGTGCGCCACACTCTGCTCTCGTGCCCCGGACGCAGCGCAGCGCTCCCGGTGATGCGAAGCATCGTCCGGTGCGGTGCGCTGCAGAGCCGGGGCCCATCTCGCCGCGTGCCGGGCCGCCCCTGGGTCCCGGCTCTGCGCAGCAACGCTTCGCGTTGCGGCGCGTCCGGGACACGAGCGAGGCCCTAATTCAACACCCGCTTGTTGTCGGGACTATCAAGCGAAAACGCGGGAACGTCGATCTCGAAGCGCTCGCCGCTTTCGGTGACCATCTGGTAGCGGCCGGTCATGAAGCCGGAGGCGGTCGAAAGCGGGACGCCGGAGGTGTATTCGAAGCGCTCGCCGGGGGCCAGGATCGGCTGCTCGCCAACCACGCCCTCGCCCTTGACCTCCTGCTGGCGGCCGGAGGCATCGGTGATGATCCAGTGCCGCGTCTTGAGCTGCACGGTCTCCTCGCCCGAATTGACGATGACGATGGTGTAGGACCAGAAGTAGCGGGAGCGGTCGGCCGACGACTGCTCCGGAACAAAGTTCGGCTCGACGGTCACTTCGATCTGGCGGGTCACGGCGCGGTACATGGTTGCTATCATACCGAAATCCGGCGCTGGAACCAAACGCCGGAGGCGGCTTTGGCGACATCGTCCCGCCAGAATTCGAGGGGAATGACACCCGGACGTGATCCGGCCGCTTTGCGAGACGACGACCGGACCGGTACACTTCTCGACGTCGCGATTTGCGCAAGGGTTTTTAGGCCCCGATGACCATTGCCGACCAAGTGACGGGATCGACGATCGCGGGAACCGCCAAGCCCGCGGGGGCGAAGCCGCGCGCGAGGGCGCCGGCCATCACGCTGCCTGCCATCGGCGAGCGCGAGCTCCGGCTCGACCTGTTCCGCGGGCTGGCGCTGTGGCTGATCTTCATCGACCATCTGCCGCCGAGTCTGCTGACCTGGTTCACGATCCGCAATTACGGCTTCAGCGACGCCACCGAGATCTTCATCTTCATCTCCGGCTACACCGCCGCCTTCGTCTACGGAAGGGCGATGCTGGAGAGCGGCGTCGTCATCGCCACCGCGCGCATCCTGCGCCGGGTCTGGCAGATCTACGTCGCCCACGTCTTCCTGTTCACGATCTTCCTCGCCGAAATCTCCTACGTCGCGACCAGGTTCGAGAACCCGCTCTACACCGAAGAGATGGGTATCATGGATTTCCTCAAGCAGCCCGACGTCACCATCGTGCAGGCGCTGCTGCTGCGCTTCCGTCCCGTCAACATGGACGTGCTGCCGCTCTACATCGTGCTGATGCTGGCGCTGCCGCTGATCCTGTGGTCGATGAAATGGCGTCCCGACGTCACGCTCGGCCTCTCGGTCGCGCTCTACGCGGTCACCTGGGAATACGATCTTTACCTGTCGGCCTATCCTAACGGCTTCTGGGCCTTCAATCCCTTCGCCTGGCAATTGCTGTTCGTCTTCGGTGCATGGTGCGCGCTCGGAGGTGCGCGACGGATGTCGCGTATCCTGGCTTCGCCGGTGACGATGTGGATCTCGATCGCCTATCTCGCCGCGGCGTTCTACGTGACGCTGACCTGGTATGTGCCGCAGCTCTCCCAATTCATGCCGAAGCGGGTCGAGCAGTGGATGTATCCGATCGACAAGACCGATCTCGACGTGCTGCGCTTCACGCATTTCCTGGCGCTGGCCGCGCTCACCGTGCGCTTCCTACCCCGGGATTGGCCGGGCTTGAAATCGCGCTGGCTGCGACCATTGATTCTATGCGGCCAGCATTCTCTCGAGATCTTCTGCCTCGGTGTCTTCCTGGCCTTCGCCGGGCATTTCATTCTCGCCGAAGTCTCCGGCGGGGCAGCCATGCATGCGCTGATTAGTCTCTCCGGGGTCCTGATCATGTGGGGCGTGGCCTGGGTGATTTCGTGGTACAAGCGCGTGGCTGACAAGAGCGGTGCGAAAACCAAAAACGCCGTCGGCAACGCCGATCTGGCGGGAGGGGGCTGATGAAGGCGAAGGTTCTCCTGAGCCTGGTCCTGCTATGCGGTAGCCTCGCCGCGCCTGTGGCGCGGGCGGGCGATGCTGCGCCTAGCGCTGCCACCGCGCCCGCGGCGTGCGAATTGCCGTCCTATCTGCTTACCAGCGAAAGCCAGCTTCCCAAGGTCGCCGAGGCCATCAAGGCCGGCAAGCCGCTCGAAATCCTGGTCATCGGCAGCCGCTCGACCACGATTCCGTCCTCGGAGGGCAGCTCCTATCCGGCGCGCATGGAAGCGATTCTGAAGGAAAAGCTGCCGCCGTCGGAAGCGGTGCACGTCTCCGTAGAAATACAGAGCAAGCGAACGGCGGAGGAGGCCGCCTCGACCTTCGTTAAGCTGATGGAAGCAAAAACGCCTACTTTGGTCGTCTGGCAGACCGGGACCGTGGATGCCATCCGATCCATCGATCCCGACGAATTTCGCAGCGCAGTCACCGAGGGGGTTATTGCGTTGCAAAAGGCAGGGGCCGACGTCGTCTTGATGAATTTGCAGTACAGCCCGCGTACCGAAACGATGATCTCGGCCCAGCCATTTCTCGACAATATGCGCGTCGTGGCGCAGGAGCATGATATTCCGCTGTTCGATCGCTTCACGATCATGCGGCAGTGGAATGATCAGGGTCAGTTCGACCTGTTCAGCCCGTCCCGCGGGCCCGAACTGGCGAAGCAGGTTCATGATTGCCTTGGCCGGGCGTTGGCACAGTTCGTGATCGACGCAGCCCATCTGGAGCCGGCCCAGCAGCAAAATTGAGGTCTAGCGTTAATGAGTTCTCTCCGCCCTTTTTGCCTGACGGCATGGTTGGCCGCGCCTGCAGCAGCAGTGCTGTTGTTGCTGGCGCCGGCCCCGCAGTCCCATGCGCAGACGCAAGCCGCACAGGCGACGCCTGCACCCGCGCAGTCGGCTGATCCCGCGCCCGCCTCGCCCTCACAGACCAATGTCGCCGCAACCTCTCCCGAGCAGCGCGGCATCACCGCGCGCGCCATCGACAAGGTGAAACAGGTCGCCAAATCCGCCGGCGACGTCTTCAACCGCGTGCCCTGCCTGCCGCCGAAGGGCGGCTCCAAGGCGATGGGCTCGCTGCCGCATGTCGCGGGCAAGCTCGTCGCCGGCCAGCCCGTCCTCATCGTCGCGTTCGGCTCGTCGTCGACCGCAGGATTCGGCGCGAGCTCGCCGGAGTTCAATTATCCGAATCGTCTTGCCGCCCAGCTGCGCCGCCATTATCCGACCGCCGACATCACCGTCGTCAATGCCGGCGTCGGCGGCGAGGATGCGCCCGAGATGATGAAGCGTCTCCAGACCCAGGTGATCGACGTGCATCCGGATCTCGTGATCTGGCAGGTCGGCACCAACGCGGTGCTGCGCAATCTCGATCCCGGCGACACCGCCAAAATGGTCGAGGACGGCATCAGCCGCATCCAGGCCGCCGGCGGCGCTGACATCGTGCTGGTCGATCCGCAATATTCGCCGGCCGTCAACCAGCGCGGCGAAAGCGCCGGCAAGATGGTGAAGCTGCTCGGCAAGGTCGCCGAGCTTCGTCACGTCGGCATCTTCCCGCGCTTCGAGGTGATGCGCGACTGGCACGAGAACCAATCGATTCCGGTCGAGAGCTTCGTCATCGCAGACGGCCTGCACATGAACGATTGGGGCTATGCCTGCTTCGCCCAGCTGCTCGGCGACGACATCATCCGCTCGGTGGGGCAGATCAAGCTGGGCGTGAACGTGCCGGGGGATGTGCGGACCTATCGGCCGATGTAGGCACGCTGCCGTAGGGTGGGCAAAGGCGCAAAGCGCCGTGCCCACCACCTCGTCGTTGTAATCGAGAACGGTGGGCACGCTTCGCTTTGCCCACCCTACGATTGCGAATACGTGGCTACGCCTTCTCCAGCGCCGCCGTCAGATCCTCGATCAGATCATCGGCATGCTCGAGCCCCGCGGAGAAGCGGATAAAACCTTCGCTGATGCCGAGCGCGGCGCGGTCCTCCGGCTTCAGACGCTGATGCGTCGTGGTCGCCGGATGCGTGACGAGGCTCTTGGCGTCGCCGAGATTGTTCGAGATCTTCGCCAGCTTCAATTCGTTGAGCACGCGGAACGCTGCAGCCTTTCCGCCCTTGACCTCGAAGCCGACCAGCGTCGAGCCGCCACGCATCTGCTTCTTCACCAGCGCTGCCTGCGGATGATCGGCGCGGCCCGGGAAAACCAGGCGCGAGATCTTCGGATGGCTCGCGAGCACGTCGGCGATGCGCGCGGCGGTGTCGGTCTGCGCGCGCACGCGTACGCCCAGCGTCTCCAGGCCCTTGAGCAGGACCCAGGCGTTGAACGGCGAGATCGACGGGCCGGTCTGGCGCATGAAATTGTGGATGTGTTCGGCGATGAAGGCTTCCGACGACAGGATGATGCCGCCGAGGCAGCGACCCTGGCCGTCGATATGCTTGGTCGCGGAATAGACCACGACGTCGGCCCCGAGCGCGAGCGGGCTCTGCCAGATCGGCGTTGCGAACACGTTGTCGACGACGAGCCGCGCGCCGCCCTTGTGCGCGATCTCGGCAATCCCGGGAATGTCGAGCACGTCGAGGGTCGGGTTGGTCGGGCTCTCCAGGAAGAACGTCTTGGTGTTCGGCCTCACGGCGCGCTGCCATTGGTCGAGATCGAGACCGTCGACCAGCGTGGTCTCGATGCCGTAGCGCGGCAGCAGGTCCTGGATGACGTAGAGGCACGAGCCGAACAGGGCGCGGGAGGCCACGACGTGGTCGCCGGCCTTGAGAGGCGCCAGGATCGCCGTCGTCACCGCGGCCATGCCGGTCGCCGCCGAGCGGGCGGCTTCGGCGCCTTCGAGCTCGATCATGCGGCGCTCGAACATCGCGATGGTGGGATTGGAGTAGCGCGAATAGATGAAGCCCGGATCCTCGCCCTTGAACCGCGCCTCGCATTGCTCCGCGGTGTCGTAGACGTAGCCTTGCGTCAAGAACAGCGCCTCCGACGTCTCGCCATATTGCGAGCGCAGGGTGCCGGAATGGACCAGGCGGGTTTCGGGACGGTAGTTGGTGGTCGACTTCGACATAGGTACCTCCGACATGACCGTCTCGTCGAAAACGGTCACAAAAAAACCGGCCTGGATATATCCACGGGCCGGGATCACAGAGGTCCCCGGCCTGTTTAGCGACTTATTTAACGTGGCTGCAAGCCGGCCGGCTCAAATCACCACGGGATAAGTGATGCTCATATTCCGCAATGCCCTTTCCGTCAAGGCGTCCATCGGATAGCCGTAAAAGACTTGTATTTCCGGCATGTCCGGATGCATCTGACCCCTGATGAGGACCCCCGGTTGACGTTCACGGTCGCGCCCGACGCCAATGGTATCCTGCCCGACCGCATGATCGCGGCGATGGCGGCGGCGGGTCTCATCCTGCCCGCCTATGACTTCGTCGAGAGCCAGATCCAGCCGGCGAGCCTCGATCTGCGTCTCGGCGACATCGCCTATCGCGTCCGCGCCAGCTTCCTGCCCGGTCCCGGCGCCACCGTCGCCGAGCGCATCGACGAATTGAAGCTGCACGAATTCAGCCTCGCCGACGGCGCGGTGCTGGAGACCAACTGCGTCTACATCGTGCCGCTGCTGGAGAGCCTCGCGCTGCCGCCGGAGATCGTCGCGGCGGCGAACCCGAAGAGCTCCACCGGCCGGCTCGACGTCTTCACCCGCGTCATCGCCGACGGCACCCGCCGCTTCGACATGATCGGCGCCGGCTATCACGGCCCGCTCTATGCCGAGATCAGCCCGAAGACGTTTCCGGTGCTGGTCAGCGAGGGCTCGCGTCTGTCGCAGGTGCGCTTCCGCACCGGTGACGCCATCCTCAATGCCGACGAGCTCGATGCGCTTCATGCCGCCGAGCGCCTCGTCGATATCGACGATGCCGATCTCTCCGGCGGCGTCGCCGTCTCCGTCGATCTCTCCGGCGAGAAAGCGAACGGCTTCGTCGGCTACCGCGCCAAGCGCCACACCGGTGTGGTCGACGTCGATCGTCGCGCCGGCTATTCCGTCGAGGACTTCTGGGAGCCGATCTCGGCCCGCCCGGACGGCAGTCTGATCCTGGATCCCGGCGAGTTCTACATCCTGGCCTCGAAGGAAGCCGTGCAGGTGCCGCCCGACTACGCCGCGGAGATGGTGCCGTTCGATCCGCTGGTCGGCGAATTCCGCGTGCACTATGCCGGATTCTTCGATCCCGGCTTCGGCTATGCCGGCGCGGGCGGGCTAGGATCGCGCGCCGTGCTCGAAGTGCGTTCGCGCGAAGTGCCGTTCATCCTCGAGCACGGCCAGATCGTCGGCCGCCTCGTCTACGAGAAGATGCTGGCCCGTCCCGACGCGATGTACGGCCAACGCATCGGCTCCAACTACCAGGCCCAGGGCCTCAAACTATCGAAGCATTTTCGGGTGTAGCCCGATCCTGTAGCCCGGATGGAGCGCAAGCGTAATCCGGGGCAGTCTCACTCGTGGCACGATCCCGGATTACGCTCCGCTCCATCCGGGCTACATGCGAGGTGACGACATGAGCAACCCATCCGAACTCGACGCAAAGATCGCCGAAGACGTCGCGGATGCGCTGATCTATTCGGACCGCTCCGGCACGATCATGCGATGGAACCGCGCAGCGACGGCCCTGTTCGGCTTCTCCGCGACGGAAGCGCTCGGCCAGAATCTCGACCTGATCATTCCCGAGCATTTGCGCGCCGCGCACTGGAAAGGTTTCGAGGCCGCACTCGCGAGCGGCAGCATGAAGCTTGCGGGCAGGCCGACACTGACCCGCGCGCTGCACAAGAGCGGTCGCAAGCTCTACATCGAGATGACCTTCGCGCTGGTGCGGGATTCCGGCGGCAACGTCCTGGGATCGGTCGCGATGGCGCGCGATGTCACCGAACGGGTCGAGCGAGAGCGCGCGGCCAAGACGCCACCGCAAACTTCGTGATGCGGAATTGGCGGGTGGCCACGCAGGGCGCTCTGCACGGGCGTCATGTTGCCTGCCGGAAGGTGCGGTGACACACTCGATCGCAACACGATCGGGAGCGAAACGAATGACCGCCGCAGCTGACGCCGCGCAGGAAGCTCAATGGAAGCGCTGGCGTGCGGTCGCCGACCTCTACCACGCCTATTTCACCGGCCTCATTCTCACCGTCGTCACGCGGCGCGGCACTGCGGATGCAGCGGAGTTCGTCTTCCGCGTGTTCCGCCGCCAGCAGCAGGAGCGCTTCCTGCCGGGGCTTAGGAAGCTCGGGATCGATCATCTGCCGCCGGCGGTGGCGGCCGCGCAATATCACTATCTCTCGAACTGGATCGGCGGCGTGCATGTCGAATACATGTATGAGAGCGATGCCAAGGCCTGGATCCGCTATCCGCCGCCGCGCTGGATCTGGAAAGGCACGGCGATCTGCGGCGTGCCGGGCGAGGTTTCCCGCGCCATGCTGCGGGGATGGCACGCCAATAATGGCGTCGCGCTCGGCGATCTCAGGCTCGGCTTCGTCTGCACCAAGCAGAGCGTCGACGGCCAGGACGGGCTGGAAGGCTACTACCACCAGTACGATCATCCGCTCGAGCTCGATCAGCGCCTGGTGTTCGCGCGGCATCTGGAAGCGCCGCTGTTCGATGCGAAGACTGCGCCGGCTTTGCCGGTTGCGAGCTGGCCGAAACCGCGCCTTGAAAAAGCCTATCGCAACTATGCGATGGAATATGTGCGCACGGCGGCGCCCGTGATGGTGCAGCTGTTCGGCCCGGAAGACGCCGGCTATCTGCTGCACCTCACCGGCAAGCTGATCGGCATGCAATATTTCGACGAGGTCGCGGCGGCACTGGCGATGAGCCGCGGCGGGGCAAGCGAATTCGCGTCGTTCCTGAACGCGCTGTTCGCGGCGCAGGATGACACGGCCGAGACCTCGCAATCCGAAGGCGCGTTCGAAATCCGCCAGCAGAGCTGGAAACTGATGGACGACGTCGCCGACTATCACGGCGCCTGCGCCAGGGTGCTGGAGGGATTGTTCGAAGGCCTGGCTGCGGGATGCGGGCGGCACATCGGCGTGCGCATGCGCGCTGCTGCTGGCGGCCGCGCGCCGCTGGTCTGGACGATCGAATAGCCTTCATCCATCGAAATGCGCTGCCGCAGGGCACGCCTGCAGCTGGCGCAGGTGGAATCGCTGCGAGCCGTGCTAACAAGCCTCTCGCCGCGCCTTCTGCGCGAAGAAAATAATCGGCACACCTACGCATTGCCGCGCCGCAAGTGGCGCCCCCTGCCCCGGAGAGGACATGTCCGACATCGCCGAAATCCCGGTCGATGAGCAAGAGCGTCCGCTGCCGCCGCCCCCGCGGCCGCTACGAAGCGCGCTTGTAGACGGGCCGATCCTGCGCACGTTGCTCTCTCTCGCCTGGCCTAACGTGATCGCGCTCTCGGCCGGCACCTGTACGGTGATCGCGGAGACCTCCTATATCGGCCGGCTCGGCGTCGAGGCGCTGGCGGCGATGGCGCTGGTGTTTCCGACAATCATTCTGACCATGACGATGTCGGGCGGCGCCATGGGTGGTGCGGTGGCTTCCGCCATTGCCCGCGCGCTCGGCGCCGGGAACCGCGAACGCGCCGCCACGCTCGCCGCGCATGCGATCCTGATCGGTATCAGCTTCGGCCTCGTCTTCATGCTGGGCATGCTGATCTTCGGGCCGCGGGTGCTGGAAATGCTCGGCGGCCGCGGCGACGTGCTGACCCACGCTGTCGCCTACACGCAGGTATTTTTCGGCGGCGCCGTGCTGCCCTGGCTGCTCAACACCATGGCCGGCGTGCTGCGTGGCACCGGCAACATGAAGCTGCCGTCGTTCCTGATCCTCAACTCGGCGGCCTGGCAGATCGTGCTCGGCGGCACGCTGGGCCTCGGGCTCGGGCCGGTGCCGCAGTTCGGCATGCGCGGCGTCGCGGCCGGCGCGCTGATCGCCTATTCCATGAACATCTGCATCATGGGCTGGTACCTGTTCTCCGGTCGCGCGCGGGTTACACCGAAGCTGCGCGGCCTGCGCATTCAGTGGGCGATGTTTTTCGACATCCTGAAGGTCGGCGCGATCGCCTGCTTCTCGCCGCTGCAATCGGTGCTGACGATCTCGATCTTCACCCACATGCTGGCGAAGTTCGGCACCGCGATCCTCGCCGGCTACGGCATCGGTGCGCGGCTCGAATTCCTGCTGACCTCGATCGCATTTTCGTTCGGCATCGCCTGTGTGCCGATGGTGGGGATGGCGATCGGCGCAGGCAACATCGCGCGCGCACGGCGCGTCGCCTGGATCGCCGGTGCATCCGCATTCGTGGCCGTCGGCGCGCCGGCCTGCGTCGTTGCGATGTTCCCCGATCTCTGGATCAACATCTTCACCGACAGCGCGGCCGTGCGCGCGGCGAGCCATCAATATCTCTCGACGGTCGGACCGTTCTACGCCTTTTTCGGCATTGCCACGACGATGTATTTCTCCTCGCAAGGCGCGGCCAAGGTGATCGGGCCGGTGCTGGCGCAGACGGCGCGGCTGATCTACATCTCGGCGGCCGGCTGGTGGCTGTCGACACACGGGGCGACCGCGCAGAGCTTCTTCTGGCTGGCCGCAAGCTCGATGGTCGTGCTCGGCCTGCTCTCATTCTCCAGCGTGGTGCTGACGCGCTGGGGACCGCGCGCGAACAAGGCTGCGATCAGGCCGGCTCTCTCTCGCGCCGCCGATTAGCGATGCCTGTGGCGGCGATGGCCGCTACCGCCGCCGACATTGGCGAGCCGCATCAATTGCGGGATCATCGCCATCATGTCGCCGCCTCCGGCACCACCGAGCATGCCCATGATGTCGCCGCCACCAACGCCGCCATAACCGGCCGGCATGGTGCCGCCCCCCATCGGGGTGTAGCCGCCGTAATTGGGTGCGCCAAAGCCGCCGCCGAGATGGCCGCCGGACAGGCCACCGAGGCCGCCGCCGCCGTTCTCCATCATGCGGCTCATCATCGGGCCCATGGTCTGCATCATCATGGCGAAGCGGCGCTTGCCCATCTTCGCCTTCATCATCTCCAGCATCGGGGCCATCTGGGTCATCATGTCCTCGCCGCCGGCACCTCCGCCGCCGAGGAACTGCGCCTTCGCCGGCGAGCTCGCGACTGAAAACAGCAGCAGCACGGCGGCCGCCTGGCAAATCACCTTGTCCGCACCTCGCATGGCATGCTCCTCGCGTGCGTCGCGCCGCCGGGAGAGCGGAGCCAACCGGACGCACGCCGCGATGGTTAAGGCTGGCGAGGGCGGAGCTCTGTGAGAAAACTCACAGAGCCGCGTGGACCGCCGCTAAGCTGCAGCGGGCGGAAACGCTTTATGTATCGCAACGACGGCGTCCTTGGTCTGGCCCTGGACGTAGGCTGCAAGCTCGTTCGGCAGCATGTCGATGATCCACACCAGGCGGCTTCTCCGGTCGCCGTCGGCGATCACCTGCACCGAGGCGCTGTAATGCTGCAGCCGCTCGTTGTTGATGGCATAGACGAGGCGCTGCCGCGCGTCGTCGCAATCGACCAGCACTTCGCGCGCCACCGAACCGTTGGCGAACGTGACGATACGCGCATCGCCGTCGATCGTGCAGGCGGTGACGAAGCCGGGTGCCAGCCGTTCATGCAGCGCGCCGAAATCGCGCACCGCATCCCAGACGTCGCGTGCCGGGGCATTGATGGAGATGTCGTTGTGGATGGAGGCCATCGGGGAATTCCTATGATGTGGAGTTCGTAGGGTGGGCAAAGGCGCGCTCTTCGCGCGCCGTGCCCACCATTCATCGGCGCTCTCGCACGCGATGGTGGGCACGCTACGCTTTGCCCACCCTACGAGTGCTCGTGCGCGGCGGCTTCTACACACAAACCGCCTCGACATTATTGCCATCGGGATCAATCAGGAACGCCGCGTAGTAGGTCGGGCTGTAATCCTTGCGCGGCCCGGCGCCGCCATTGTCGCGGCCGCCGCTCTTCAGGCCTTCGCTGTGGAACGCCTTGACCGCGTCATGATTTCCGGCGCGGAACGCGATGTGCGCGCCGTCGGCCTTGCGGCCCTTGTTCAGGTGCAGCCACAGCCCCGGCTCGCCCTTCGGCCCGAAGCCGGCATAGCCGTCGCCGCTGGAGCACAGGACGTAACCGAGCGGCGCCAGCACCGCGGTGTAGAAGCGCGTCGCGGCGTCGAGATCGGCAACGCGAAGCCCGATGTGGTCGTACATGGTCGTCTCCATTTGCAAAGCGCGCCGAAAATGGCGCGCGCCCGGAGACGACCCTAGTCGGGGTGGAGCGGGCGGCTCTTGGAGAATCTTGCGCTCGGCAGCCGGCTAATTCGCCGGAACCTCCGACTGCCACCGGATCACCCGTTTCAGGTGATAGACGTGAACCCACATGTTCGTTCCGATCACGCTGACCGTTGCGACGATCAGGGCCGTGAGCTTCTGCGGGTCATGAAGGGCGAGGACGAGCAGGAACGCGGACAGGGCCGCCGTGACGCCGAAGCTGAACCAGAGCCCGATGAGGCGTGGTGCAAACCAGGCCGGCTGACCGTCGGTGCCCCATTGCATCGGAATCCTGCGCGAGGTGATCTGGCGGCCATAATAGACGGCACAGCCGGCGATGAAGGCAAGACCAACGGCAAGCGCGATCAGTGTGGCCGCAATCACATCACTCGGGGCACTGTTCATCTGCCGGGTCGCCGCATTTCAAAGAGCGATGATTCGCTCTTTGGTTGTAATATCGCGCGGCGTTCCGTAAGCCCAGTACGACGCGCCCGTCTGGTCAACAGACTATTACCCCACCATGCGGCCGACCTGTCTCAGTTGAGGACGAGGCGTTCGGCGAAGACGCTGCGCTCCCCGCGCGAGGCCTGGCGGAATTTGGTCGGCGATACGCCGGCAGCGCGGTGGAAGGTGCGGACGAAGTTGGAGAGATCGCCGAAGCCGACGTCATAGGCGACATCGGTGACCGCAATGTCGTCATCCGTGAGCAGCCGCGCTGCGTGCCGCAGCCGCGACCGCACCAGATATTGATGCGGGGTGACGCCGAGCACGCTCGAGAACTGCCGCAGGAAATGGAACGGGCTGAGGCCCGCCTGCTTTGCGGCCTGTTCGAGATCGACCTCGGCATGCGAATTGTCGTCGATCCAAAGTGCGGCCTCGACCGCGCGGCGGCGGTCGCGCGCGGTGGGGGTGGCCGGCTTGCGCGCCTTGCCCGAAACGACGTCGACAAAACGGCCGGCCAGGATCTGGCCGACCTCGTCGAGGCCAATATCGCTATTGCCATCTGCCGCCGTCTGGGCGAGCTCGCCCAGCACCATCAATTCGGGTAGCGGCGGCGTGGCGCCGACCTGCCAGACCTCGCCCCGCCCGCCGAGGGCATCGACCATGTCCGAGCTGAGGAAGAACGACAGGCAGACATCGCCGCTGACATGCTCATGCGTGCAGGTGTATTCCTCGCCGGGCGCGCCGACCAGCATCGAGCCCGCCACCAGTTCGAAGAAACCGGCGCGGCAATGGCAGCCAAAGCTGCCCGAGCGGACATAGGCGATGGAATGCCCAGTGCGGCATTCGGCAAATGGCGTATCGCCCGGTCCCGCGTCGCAGCGAAACTCGGAAACGATCATCGATTGTGACGTCAGCAGTGTGGTCGCGTCCATGCCGCCTTATCTAGGTGGACGGCCTTGGTGGGGCAACCGGCAGCAGCACCTCGAACAGCGTCTTGCTGGCGACGGGATGGGCGCCCTCGAGTGCCAGGAGCCGCCGCTTGGAGATCACCCCGCCATAAGGCGAGAGCCGATCGGTGTAATTGCCGGCCTCCAGTACCCGGTGGCAGGGCACGATCAGCATGTAGGGATTTCTGGCGATCGCCTGTGCCACCGAATGTGCCGCGCCTGAAGCCCCCAGCGCCTTGGCGACCTCGTGATAGGTGCGCGTCTCCCCGCGCGGAATGGAGCAGGCGAACTCGTAGACGCGGCGGTTGAAGCCGGGCACCCCGCCGGCATCCAGGCTGACCTCGGAAAAATCGGGATCGTTGCCCTGCAGCAGGCTCACGATGCCGTCGATCGCAAGCTCGGCATTGTCGGAGGGGCGCTGCTCGCGCGCCTCGGGATGGACCGCAAAGATGCGGCGGCGGGTGTCGATCTCCCGCGCCTCCGGCAATTGCACGGCCACCACGCCGGTGCCGCTCCAGATGATGCCGCAGCGCCCGATCGCCGTGTCGAATATCGTATAGCCACGCCCCACCATGCACACGCCCCACTCAGTGCACGTCTCTCCCCAGACACGAGATCATAACACCGCCACAATCCGGCGCACCCAAAATCTTGCCAAGACGTTAATAACCAGCCGGCTGGCTGCGCCAAACTGCTTGGCGGGAGGCGCCGTCTCGGCTAATCAGGACGGGCGCGCAAGCCGCGCATAAGCGGGCGTAGTTCAATGGTAGAACGGCAGCTTCCCAAGCTGCATACGAGGGTTCGATTCCCTTCGCCCGCTCCAAGCTTCCCGATTGAAGTTTCCATTCCGATCGATCTGGCAGGCGCGACCGCGTATTCGCGCGGTGCGTAAAATTCCAATATATTAGCCGCTGTCTCCGGCGCTTGCTGGTCCCTTGGCCTAAGCTCCTCACGCTTTGGCGGGTGCGGTCTCTGGCCGGGCAACGTTCGGATGAAGACCATGGACCAGCAAAAACTCGATCGCGCGATCGGGCGCCGCCTGAAGACGCTGCGGACGCAGGCCGGCATGACGTTGAACGAGCTCGCCGCACGCTCCGGCGTCAGCCGTGCCATGATCGGGCGGGTGGAGCGGGCGCAGAGCAGCGCGACGGCTGCGCTGCTGGGACGACTCTGCGCGGCGCTCGACGTGTCGCTCAGCGATGTCGTCGCGCTCGCGGAGAAGCCGCCGGAGCGCTTGGTGCGGCTTGCCGACCAGCCGCATTGGCGCGATCCCGACAGCGGCTATCGCCGCCGGCACGCCTCGCCGACGGATGCGGCGAGCGGCATCGAGATCATCGTCATCGATTTGCCGGCCGGCGCGCGGGTGCCGTACAGCCCCTGGGGCCGCAACGCGTTCACCCAGCAACTGCTGATGCTGGAGGGAGCCATCGCCGTGCACATCGACGCCAAGGCGGTGCGCCTGCGCGAAGGCGACTGCCTGGATTTCGACGTGATGCGCGCGGTGATCTTCGAGAACGAAACCAAGCAGGACGCGCGCTACGTCATCATCACGCGGCGCGGCGCCTCCTACGGGAAGATGTGAGATCAGGGCAAGCCTGTCATGGCCTGTCGACAAGTCCGGTCAATGCTCAGGCCAATTGCGGCAGCGGCTGGACCCGCTCGCCGGCCCAGGAGCTGAGCATTTTGATGATAGAGCGTCGCGGACTGCCACAGGACGCGTTGATAGAGCCTGCCTTTGTCCGAATCCCTGGCGATATCGCCGCGCGCTCTCATGATCTTGCCGCGAACGCTCGTTGTGGCGCCGTCGGTGAGCGGCAACCATAGGCAAGGCGGCGGGGCCGCGCGTCCAGCGTTCGAGCGAGACGCGGGTCGGGCAGGGGCGTGTCTACGGCTGTGGCTACAACCGTAATTTGAGGCTCGGCGATGACGGTCCTCAAAATGAGTTGCGTACCTCAAAACACCTCTGCTAACCTTCAGCGATGGCTGACACCCTCACCGCGACCGCGCTGACGCTGAAGGACATCGCCCGCGAGGCGGGCGTCAGCCTGGCGACGGTCGATCGCGTGCTGCACAACCGCCCGGGGGTGCGGCCGGACACGGTGCGGCGCGTCAAGGCGGCGATCGAGCGCAACGCGTTCCAGCCGCATGTTGCCGCCGCCGAACTCGCCCGCGGCCGCGCCCGCCGCTTCGCCTTCGTGATGCCGTCGGGGCCGAATCCCTTCATGCAGCAGATCGAGGCCTATCTCGGCGAGATGTCGGCCTGGCTCTCGGTTCGCCGCCTCAACGTCGAGATGGTCGCGACCGACGTGTTTGACCCCTCCGTGCTCGCGGCCTCACTGGAGGCGCTGTCGGGCGACTACGACGGCGTCGCCGTGGTGGCGCTCGATCATCCTGGCGTCCGCGCCGCGATCAACGATCTCGTCGATGCCGGCACCAAGGTGGTGACGCTGGTTTCGGACGTGCCGTCCTCGCGGCGCCACCATTATGTCGGCATCGACAACATTGCCGCGGGGCGCACCGCCGGCGCGCTGGTCGGGCGGCTGGCCGGCCAAAAGTCCGGCAAGGTCGCGATCGTCGCGGGCTCGCAGGGCCTGCGCGACCATGCCGAGCGCATCTTCGGCTTCAACCAGGTGATGGCGTCGGAATTCCCCGGGCTCAGCGTGCTGCCGGTGCTGGAAGGGCGCGACGAGGACGATCGTTCGGAACAGGTGCTGGCGCGGCTGCTCGGCAGGCATGCCGACATCGTCGGCCTTTATAACGTCGGCGCCGGTACCCAGGGCGTCGCCAAGGCCTTGAATGACAAGGCGTTGAGCGATGCCGGCCGCGACAAGCAGGTCGTGTTCGTCGGTCATGACGTCACCATGCTGACGCGCCGGCTGCTGCTGCAGGGCGTGATGGATGCCGCGATCTCGCAGAACCCCGGACATGAAGCGCGCGCCGCCGTGCGCGTGCTGCTCGCGCTCGCCCGCGGCGAGCCGATCCTGCGCGAACAGGAGAAGATCAGGATCGACATCGTGATGCGGGACAATCTGCCTTAGCGGCAGATGAATATGGAACGGCCTGGCGGGAAGGCGACGCAAGCTCGCGCACCGCAATGGGTAAATGGGAGGACGAATTGTATCTCGGACTGGACATCGGCACCTCCGGCGTGAAAGCGGTGCTCGTGAGCGAAGGCGGCGCGATCCTCGCGACGGCGGCGCGCGAGCTTGCGCTGTCGCACCCGGCGCCGCTGTGGTCCGAGCAGGACCCCGATTCCTGGGTCGATGCAGCCATCGGCGCGGTGGACGATCTCGCCGCCCGCCATCCGCGCGAGGTGGCGCGGGTCCGCGGCATCGGCCTGTCGGGCCAGATGCATGGCGCGACGCTGCTCGACGAGAATGGACGGCCGCTGCGTCCGGCGATCCTCTGGAACGACGGTCGCTCGCAGGCCGAATGCGCCGTGCTGGAGCAGCGTTGCCCCTCGCTGCACGCGATGGCCGGCAATCTGGCGATGCCGGGTTTCACCGCCCCGAAGCTGTTGTGGGTCGCGCGGCATGAGCCAAAAATCTTCGCGCGCGTCGCAAAGGTGCTGCTGCCGAAGGCCTATGTGCGCTATCGCCTGACCGGCGAGTTGATCGAGGACATGTCCGATGCGGCTGGCACGCTGTGGCTCGATGTCGGTCTGCGCCGCTGGTCGCCCCTGCTGCTGCATGCCACCGGGCTCGATCTCCACCACATGCCGCGTCTCGTCGAGGGCCGTGAGGCGAGCGCGATGCTCGCACCGGAATTCACGCGGCGCTGGGGCATGGCGAAAGATGTCGTTGTCGCCGGGGGCGCCGGCGATAACGCCGCGAGCGCGATCGGGCTCGGCGCGATCGCGCCGGGCGATGCGTTCCTGTCGCTCGGAACGTCAGGCGTGGTGTTCCGCGTCACCGACCGCTTCGCGCCGGCGCCTGAAACGGCGGTGCATGCGTTCTGTCACGCGCTGCCCGGCCTCTGGCACCAGATGGGCGTGATGCTCTCGGCAGCGGCCTCGCTGGCCTGGCTCGCCGGCGTGATGGAGACGCCGGCCGCAGCGCTGCTGGCGCCGCTCGGCGAGCGCGTCGATGGACCGAGCCCGATCAGATTCCTGCCCTATCTCGACGGCGAGCGCACGCCGCACAACGATGCCGCGGCGAGCGGCGCCTTCGTCGGCCTGCGCGGTGCGACCGGGCGGACGCAGATCGTGCAGGCCGTGCTCGAAGGCGTCGCTTTCGCTGCGCGCGACAATCTGGCGGCGCTGAGCGCGGCGAGCGGGCCCGTTGCCGAGCTCGATCTCGTCGGCGGCGGCTCGCGCTCGCCGCTGTGGGCGCAGATCTGCGCCGATGTGCTCGGCATTCCCGTCCATCGCATCGAGGAAGGCGAGGTGGGGGCGGCCCTCGGCGCCGCGCGGCTAGGCCGGCTCGCTGTGACCGGCGAGACACCCGCGGCGGTCTGCACCCGCCCGCGGCGGCTCGCGAGCTTCACACCCCGCGCATCCGTCGCGGAGGCCTATGACGAGGCCTATCGGCGATGGCGCGCGCTTTATCCCGCATTGAAGGAGACCCCTTAAGTGAACGCGTCAGCCAAATTCTTCGATGCAACTGCACCTGTCGCCTTCGCCGGCAAGGATGCGGGACAGGCGCCCGCGTTCCGCTGGTACGACAAGGACCGCCTCGTGCATGGCCGCAGGCTGGAGGATCATCTGCGCTTTGCAGTCTGCTATTGGCATTCGTTCTGCTGGCCGGGTGGCGATCCCTTCGGCGGCGAGACGTTCCTGAGGCCGTGGCACGGGGGCGGTGACGCGATGGCGCAGGCGCGCGCCAAGGCCGACGTCGCCTTCGAGCTGTTCCGCCTGCTGGACGTGCCCTACTTCACCTTCCACGACGTCGATGCCGCGCCGGAGGGCGCTTCGCTCGCCGAGTCCGTCGCCAATCTCAATGCGATTGCCGATCTGTTCGAGGCAAAGATGGCCGCGAGCAAGGTCCGCCTGCTCTGGGGCACCGCCAACCTGTTCACTCATCGTCGCTACATGGCGGGCGCGGCGACCAATCCGGATCCGGAGATCTTCACCTACGCGGCAGGCCAGGTCCGCGCCGCGCTGGAGGTGACGCACCGGCTCGGCGGCCAGAACTATGTGCTGTGGGGCGGGCGCGAGGGCTACGAGACGCTGCTCAACACCGATCTCAAGCGCGAGCTCGACCAGCTCGGCCGCTTCATCTCGCTGGTCGTCGAGCACAAGCACAGAATAGGCTTCAAGGGGCCGATCCTGATCGAGCCGAAGCCCAAGGAGCCGACCAAGCATCAATATGATTTCGATGTCGCCACCTGCTACGGCTTCCTTGCGCGCTATGACCTCCTGAAGGACGTCAAGCTCAACATCGAGCAGAACCACGCCATCCTCGCCGGTCACTCCTTCCACCATGAGGTGGCGCTGGCCGAGGCGCTCGGCGTGTTCGGCTCGCTCGACGTCAACCGCGGCGACGATCTGCTCGGCTGGGATACCGACCAGTTCGCGATGAACGTCCCGGAGCTGGCGCTGGTGTTTCACGAGATCCTGAACCGTGGCGGCTTCACCACCGGCGGGCTCAATTTCGACGCCAAGATCCGGCGGCAGTCGATCGACCCTGATGATCTGATCCACGCCCATGTCGGCTCGATGGATGCCTGCGCGCGCGCATTCCTCGCCGCCGCCGACATGCTGGACGCCGGCGCCCTCACGGCGCCGCTCACCGAGCGTTACCAGGGATGGTCCGGCCCCGAGGGGCGGGCCATTCTCGGCGGCCAGCGTTCGCTCGCCGATCTCGCCGACCGCGCGCTTCGTCCCGGTTTCGACCCGCAGCCGCGCTCGGGCCGGCAGGAATATCTGGAATCCCTGGTCAACCGCTATGTCTGAGCGAGGCACTGATGGCAAAGGCTGACGCGACACCGGTCCTCGAGCTGACCGGCATCGGCAAGGAGTTCGGCGCGATCCGCGCGCTGCATGGCGTCGACATGCAGGTCATGCCGGGCGAGGTTGTCGGGCTGATGGGCGACAACGGCGCGGGCAAGTCGACCCTGGTCAAGATCATCGCCGGCAATTTCCGCCCCAGCCATGGCGAGATCCGCTTTGCCGGCAATGCGGTCCATTTCAGCCGGCCGGTCGATGCCCGCGCCGTCGGCATCGAGGTCGTCTACCAGGACCTCGCGCTGTCGGACAATCTCACGGCGGCGGCCAACGTGTTCCTTGGCCGCGAGCTGAAGCGCAGGTTCGGGCCCATCGCATTGCTCGACCACAAGGCGATGGCAGCGCGCGCGCTGGAGCTTTTCGGCGAGCTGCGCTCGGAGACGCGCCCCGACGATCTCGTCAAGCAGATGTCGGGCGGCCAGCGCCAGGCGGTCGCGATCGCGCGGACGCGGCTCTCCAATGCCCGGCTGGTGATGATGGACGAGCCGACCGCCGCGATCTCGGTGCGCCAGGTCGAGCAGGTGCTCGGCCTGATCCACCGGCTCAAGGAGCAGGGTGTCGCCGTGATGCTGATCTCGCATCGCATGCCCGACGTGTTCGCGGTGTGCGACCGCGTCATCGTCATGCGTCGCGGCGAGAAGCGGGCCGACAAGCCGATCCACCAGACCTCGCCAGAGGAAGTCACCGCCCTCATCACCGGCGCGAAGGAGGCGGCGTGATGGCCATGCCCATGGAATCCCCGATCAGCTTCACCAATGTCGGCAAGATCAGGTGGTGGCAGCGCGGCATCTTCGCCTCCCAGACCGGTTACGTTCTGCTCGCGCTGGCGGTGCTGCTGGTGATCATGCATTTCGCCAGCCCCTATTTCTTCACCGAAGGCAACATGCAGAACGTGGCGAAGAACTTCTCGTTCATCGCCATCGCGACGCTCGGCGTCACCTTCGTCATCATCACGGGCGGCATCGATCTGTCGGTGGGATCGATGATGTGCTTCTCCGCCATGATCACCTCGATGGTGATGACCGAACTGTCGGCGCCCGGCTCGCCAGCGGGCGCCTTGTTCGTGCACATGGCGGCCGACGGCAAGACCGTAATTGCCAACGTGCCCGGCTTGATCCTGCTGATCTCGATCCTCGCCGGCCTCGGCGTCGCGCTGATCGCGGGTCTCGTCAACGGCTTCTGCATCGCGGTGCTCGGCCTGTCGCCCTTCGTCACCACGCTCGGCATGCTCTCGATCGTGCGCGGGCTCGGCTATGTCGTCTCCAACGGCCGCGGCAGCTTTCCGGGTGGGCCCGACGCCGATCGTTTCTACGCGCTCACGTCGGGCGACGTGCTCGGCGTGCCCGTGCCCTTCATCTATCTCGTGGTCCTCGCGCTGACGATGGCCGTGGTGCTGCATCACAGCGCGTTCGGCCGCCACGTCTTCGCGCTCGGCGGCAACGAGAAGGCGGCTGAACTCACCGGCATCCCGGTCGTGCGGGTGAAGATAGAGGTCTATGTGATCTGCGCGCTCGCAGCCGGCCTGCAGGGCATCATCATCTCCGGCTGGCTCGGATCGGCGCCGGCCAACATGGCGACGTCCTACGAGCTCAACGTGATCGCGGCGGCTGTGATCGGCGGCGCCAATCTCGCCGGCGGCATCGGCGGTCCGCTCGGGGCCATCGTTGGCTGCGTGCTGCTGGAGGTGATCCGCAATGGCCTCGTGCTGGCGCAGGTCTCCTCCTACTGGCAGCAGACGCTGGTGGGCGTGATCATCATCCTGGCCGTGCTGGTCGACCGCATCCGCTCGCGGATGAGCTGACGTAACGTCGCTTCGGGAAGACAAATAAAATGTTGCCTGTCCGCTTCCCGGGCGCTTTCGAGAGGATAGGCACCAAACAAGGGTGGAGGAGACAATGAGGAAATTTCTTCTTGCCGGCATCGCCGTCGCAATGATGGCAACGCCGGCGTTGGCCGCGAACTACCGCTTCGTCATCGTGCCCAAGGCGATGAACAATCCGTTCTTCGACTTCGCGCGCGACGGCTGCCTGAAGCGAGCCAAGGAGCTCGGCAATATCGAGTGCAACTACAAGGGGCCGGTCGAGCATGAGCCGGCGACGCAAGCCCAGATCATCCAGGACTTCGTCACCCAGAAGGTCGACGGCCTCGCCATCTCGGTCGCCGACGTCGCGGCCATGACCAAGTCGATCGAGGCGGCGACGGCGGCCGGCATCCCCGTCATCACCTTCGATGCCGACGCGCCCGGCTCCAAGCGCATCGCCTATATCGGCACCAACAACAAGGAGTTCGGCGTCGCGCTCGGCAAGCAGCTGGTGAAGATGCGCCCCGACGGCGGCAAATACGCCATGGTCTCGGGCGGCCCCGGCGCCAAGAACCTCGCCGAGCGCGTCGACGGCGTGCGCGAGGCGCTGAAGGGCTCGAAATGGACGGAGGTCGCGGGCTCCCCGACCTTCTGCAACGACGATCCGGCACTCGCGGTCCAGCAGATGACGGATATGCGCACCGCGACACCTGATCTCGCCGCCATCGTTCCCATCGGGGGCTGGCCGATGTTCGCGCCCGAAGGCTTCAAGGCCTTCGCCAGCAGGAACAAGAAGGACATCGATTCCGGCAAGTTTACGCTCGTCGTCGCCGATACGCTGAAGATGCAGCTCGAGCTGCTACGCGACGGCTATGCCAACGCGCTGGTCGGCCAGCGTCCGTTCGAGATGGGCGAGAAGGCGATGGACACGCTGCTCGCCATCAAGAAGGGCGAGAAGGTGCCGGAGATCGTCTACACCGGCCTCGATCTCGTCACCAAGGACAACGTCGCGCAGATGTTGAAGTAGGAGCGTCCGCCAGCCCCGCGCTCCTGCGTGCCTCCCCCGCTTGCGGTTTTTGCAAGCGGGGGAGATGATCTGGACTGTTGGAATGAAGACAAGGCAATGGGAATGAAACGGTCGCGGCTTGGTTCGCTCGACGTCACTTCAATCGGTCTCGGTTCTGCCCCGTTGGGGGGATTGTTCACCCCCGTGAGCGATGCCGATGCTGAAGCCACGATCGCGCGCGCCTGGTCGCTCGGGGTGCGCTTCTTCGATACGGCGCCGCTCTACGGCTTTGGCCTCGCGGAGCGGCGATTGGGGGCCTTCCTGCGGCAACAGCCGCGCGACTCCCACGCCATCTCGACCAAGGTCGGCCGCCTGCTGCGCGCGCCCGATGGCGGCGCCGCCGAGGACGAACACTATAAGGGCACGCCGCGCGAGCGGCCGGTGTTCGATTTCAGCCATGACGGTGTGCTGCGCTCGGTGGAGGAGAGCCTGGTCCGCCTCGGGCTCGACCGCGTCGATGTCCTGCTGGTGCACGACCCTGATGATCACTATGACGACGCCGTCGCCGGGGCCTTCCGCGCACTCCAGCGCCTGCGCAGCGAGGGCACGGTGAAGGCGATCGGCGCCGGCATGAACCAGTCGGAGATGCTGGTCCGTTTCGCCGAGGCCGTGCCCGTCGATTGCTTCCTGCTGGCCGGGCGCTACACGCTGCTCGACCAGGGCGCCCTGGATGCGCTGTTTCCGCTCTGCACGGCGAAAGGCATCGGCATCCTGCTCGGCGGCATCTACAACAGCGGCATCCTCGCCAATCCGCACACCAGCGCGAAGTTCAACTATCAGGACGCCGATGCTTCGCTCGTTGCGCGGGCGCTGGAGCTGGACGCGCTCTGCCGCAAGCATGGCACCGAGCTGAAAGCCGCCGCGCTCCAGTTCTGCATGGCGCATCCGGCCGTCACGGTCGCCGTGATGGGCGCGCGCAACGCCGCGGAGGTTTCCGACAACATCGCGATGTCGGAGACAGCGGTGCCGGCTGCCTTTTGGCAGGAGCTGCGGGCACGAAACCTCGTCGATGCGCGCGCGCCGCTGCCGGGTGGGGCGTAGGCCATGATCATCGACGCGCATCAGCATTTCTGGGACCCGGCGCGCGCGGACTATCCCTGGATGGCAGCGGACGAGCTGACGCCGATCCGCCGCGCCTTCGGTCCGGCCGATCTTGCACCGCTGCTGAAGGCGAACGGCGTCGATGCCAGCATCCTGGTGCAATGCCGCTCCGCGCTGGAGGAGACCGATGAATTCTTGCGCATTGCGCACGAAAATCCCTTCGTCGTCGGCGTGGTGGGCTGGGCTGATCTGACGGATGGTGCGCTCGGCGAAACGCTCGATCGGCTTCGTGCTTCACCCGGCGGCGGCAAGCTGGTCGGAATCCGCCACCAGGTCCACGATGAAGCCGATCCCGATTGGCTGCTGCGCGAGGACGTTCAGCGCGGCCTCACCGCTGTGTTCGCCCGCGATCTCGCCTACGATTTCCTCGTCCGCGCCCGCGAGCTGCCGTCGGCGATCGCATCCGCGCAGGCCTTTCCGCAAGCGCGCTTCGTGCTCGACCACACCGCCAAGCCGCCGATCGCCGACGGCGGCAGCGAGGTGTGGGCCGATCGCATCGCCGCGCTCGGGGCTTGCGACAATGTCTGGTGCAAGATCTCTGGGCTTGCGACCGAAGCGGTCTGGAATGATTGGGATGCGGAACGCCTGTTTCCGTTCGTCGCGCACGCCGCGAGGTGTTTCGGCGAAGACAGGCTGATCTTCGGCTCGGACTGGCCGGTGTGCTTGCTCGCGGGGAGCTATGGCAAGATCAAGAACGCGCTGGAGGCTTGTCTGGCGAAGCTTGGCCCGCAGCTGCGGGCCAAGGCTTTTGGTGTGAATGCGACGCGGGCGTATCGGCTGGCTATCGCAAGTTAGCGTCTGAGCGCGCTCTTGCTTCATGCCTCTCCTGGCAAAGCAGAAGAGGGGAAGCAGCGGCGTGCGCTCTTGTCTACTCGGACATCGGCTTGTCGGAGATGTCCCAGTCCTTGCCGGTGAAGGTGGAGATGAAGAGCGTCTTCATCGGCGTGTAGTCCTCGGGCGTGTAGCTATAGGTGACGCCGTCGAGGAAGTAGGGCGAGTGGAAGCCCGCCAGCGTCGAGGCCTGCTTCAGCACGTTGGCGCGGGTGAGGTCGTCGCCGCAGCGGCGCAGGATCTCGCCCATGGTCACGGCCTGGCCGTAGCCGGCGAAGGCGATGGTGTTGTCGGGGTCGATGGCCGGGGTGTACTTCTTGCGCAATTCCTCGAACGCCATCACGTCGGGGTCCTTCTCCCATTTGGGCAGGCCGACCTCCTTGTTATAGCGGATGGCGACGATGCCGGTGGCGTTCTCGAGGCCCGCGGCATTGAGGATCGAGCGGCCGGTCGAGCCGGCGGAAAGAAGCTGCAGCGGCTTCCAGCCGAGCTCGGCGACCTTCCGGATCGACTGCGACGAGGCCTTGCCGGTCGAGATGTTGTAGAAGACGTCGGCGCCCGACTTCGAGAGGTTGATGAGCTGGGAATCGACGGTCGGCTCGGTGAGATCGTAGGTCTGCTCCATGATCACCTTTGCGGTGCCGCCGGCGTCTTCCAAAACCTTCTTGAAGGGACCGAGGAAGTCGCGGCCGAAATCGTCGTTCTGGTAGAGGATGCCGATCTTGGCGTTCGGCTTCACGCTGACGACGTGACGGGCCAGGATGCGCGCCTCGGTCGGATAGAGCGGCAGGCCCGCCATCGTCCATTTGAACTCTTTCGGATTGTTCCACTTCGACGCGCCGGTGTTGAGCAGCAGCTGCGGCACGCCCTTGGAGTTCAGATATTTGTGCACGGCGGTCTGCGGCGCGGTGCCGAGCGAGCCGTAGAGCGCGAGCACTTCCTCCTGCTCGACCAGGCGCCGCGTCGCCTCGACGCATTTCGGCGCGCTGTAGGCATCGTCCATGGTGAGAAACTTGACCTTGCGTCCGTTGATGCCGCCCTTCTCGTTCAGCATCTGGAAATAGGCCTCGCCGATGCGCCCGAGCACGCCGTAGAGCGAGCCGGGGCCGGAATGCGGCACGGTCTGTCCGATCTTGATCTCGGTGTCGCTGGCGCCCGCATCGTATTTCTTCTCCGCGGCCCAGACGTAAGGCGCGGGCAAGGTGGATGCGGCGATGGTGGCGAGCGCGGCGGCGCTGAAATCGCGTCGCGATGGATTCTTCGTCATTATTTGTTTCTCCCTGGCGAGGGCATTGTGCTGGCATCGCAGCTTGGCTCGCAAGTGGGAAGTCACGGCTTTGCGACGCAATGACGCTCAAATCACGGGGCGTTAGCGCCTAGACTCAAGTTTTCTCGGCCACGATCACGAGGCCGCGCACCGGCTCGTTATTCTCGATGCGCGGCGAGGCCGGCTCCAACGTCAGCAGCTTGAGGCCCGCCTTGGCGAGGGCGCCGCGCACATATTCCGCGGAGTGGGCATAACGCAGGCCTTCGCCGAGCACGATGCCGCTGCCATCATGCGTCTCCAGCGTGAAGGCGAGCACGCCGCCGGATACGAGCACGCGCCTGGCTTCGCTCAGCACCGGCGCGAGATCGGAGAGATAGACGAACGCATCCGCGGCGACGACGAGGTTCGCGCATCCATCGCCCTTGCTCCGCAGGCCTTCGATCATGTCGGCGACTTCGAGCTCGGCGTAGAGGTTGGTCGCACGCGCCTCCTTGATCATGCCGGGCGACAGGTCAATGCCGATGAAATGATCGACCTGCTTCGAGAATGCGGCGGCCGCAAGCCCGGTGCCGCAGCCGAGATCGATGGTGCGTTTGAAGAAGGCCGGCTTCTTCGCGGCGACCCGCGCGGCCACCACCGCCTTGAAGATCAGCGCCGGGGCGCGATAGTCGAGATCGTTGACCAGCGTGTGCTCGAAGCGCGGGGCGTACTGGTCGAACAGCGCCTGCACATAGGCCTTGGGCATCTCCGACATCTCGGCGTCGCCGAGCCGCATCAGACGCAGGCCAGCGCCGTGCTGGTCCTCGGGATCGGACCTCCGCGCTTCTCGAAATGCGGCGATCGCCTTGTCGCGCTCGCCGAGTTGCTGACGGATTTCGCCGAGCGTGAACCAGGCCGAGGTGAAGTTCGGCGCGAGCTCGATCGCCTGCTCTATGAGGTCAGCGGCGGCGGGCAGATCGCCCTTGAGCTGGAGGTCGCGTGCGAACTCGAAGCGGCGGTCGGCGATGAGATCGCCGGAAGTCTGGAACAGGCGGAGCGGCATTGGGAACCATCTCGTCATTGCCGGGCTTGACCCGGCAATCCATCAAAAAGAGGACTCTTTAAGAGGATGGATGCGCGGGTCAAGCCCGCGCATGACGGCTTAATTTGGAGCAGCCCCTTCCTATATGTCTCACATGCGTCCGCAAGACATCCTGCTGCCAGTTGCTGCCGGCCTGTGCTGCAAGCCCGGCGGCTTCCATATCGATCCCGTCCGCCCGGTCGAGCGGGCCGTGATCACCCACGGCCATTCCGACCATGCCCGCGCCGGCCATGGTGCGGTGCTGGCGACGCAGGAAACGCTGGACATGATGCGGCTGCGCTATGGCGAGAATTTCGCCGGGTCGACGCAAGCCATCAGCTATGGCGAGGAGATCCGGCTCGGCGATGTCTGCGTGAAATTCCACCCGGCCGGCCATGTGCTGGGATCGGCGCAGATCGCGGTGACCTGCAAGGACACCTGCATCGTCGCCTCCGGCGACTACAAGGACGCGCCCGATCCGACCTGCACGCCGTTCGAGCTGGTGCAATGCGACGTCTTCATCACCGAGGCGACGTTCGGGCTGCCGGTATTCCGACATGGCGATGCGAGCGATGAGGTCAAGAAGCTGCTCGCCTCCGTCGCGCTGTTTCCCGAGCGCGCGCATCTGGTCGGCGCCTATTCGCTCGGCAAGGCCCAGCGCGTGATCGCGCTGCTGCGCGCGGCCGGCTATGACGCCCCGATCTATCTGCATGGCGCGATGGAGAAGATCACCGAGTACTATCAGAGCCGGGGCATCGATCTCGGCGAGCTCAGGCCGGTGAAGGGCGTGAAGAAGGCGGCGCTCGCCGGCACCATCACGCTGGCGCCACCCTCGGCCACTTCCGATCTCTGGACGCGGCGCTTTCCCGATCCGGTCACGGCGTTTGCCTCGGGCTGGATGCGCGTGCGCGCCCGGGCGCGGCAGCGTGGCATCGAGCTGCCGCTGGTGATCTCCGACCACGCCGACTGGGACGGCCTCACCGCCACCATCGCCGCGACCGGTGCCGGCGAGATCTGGGTCACGCACGGCCAGGAAGATGCACTGGTGCATTGGTGCCAGAGCAAAGGCCTGAAAGCGCAGCCGCTCGACCTCGTCGGCTATGGCGACGAGGAGGAGAGCGAGACGGCGCTTCAAGACGAGGCCGAAGCATGAACCGCTTCGCCGAGCTGCTGGACCGTCTCGCCTACGAGCCCGGCCGCAACAACAAGCTGCGGCTGCTCACCGGCTATTTCCGCGAGGTCGGTGACCCCGACCGCGGCTACGCGCTGGCTGCGCTCACCGGCGCGCTCAGCTTCAAGCACGCCAAGCCGGCCCTGATCCGCGATCTCATCGCATCGCGTACTGATCCCGTGCTGTTCGGGTTGAGTTACGATTACGTCGGCGATCTCTCGGAGACGGTGGCGTTGATGTGGCCGAAGACGCAAGACAATGCGCAGTCTTTTCCGGGCCCCCCCTCTCCCCCGCCCTCCCCCACAAGGGGGGAGGGAGCGCAGCGGAGTGCGGCGCTGTCAGCGACCACAACATTTTTTAGTGATTCCCAAGGTGAGGGACGCACGAGCTTCTCCGTTCCCTCCCCCCTTGTGGGGGAGGGGCAGGGAGGGGGGTACTCCGGGCGAGATGCTGATGAGTCCCCTCACGCCCGCAACCACAACGACCCGCCGCCCCCAACTCTCACCGAGGTCGTGACCACGCTTCGCACCCTCGGCAAGACCGAGCTGCCGAAGCAGCTCGAGCGCTGGCTCGACGAGCTCGATGAGACCGGGCGCTGGGCGCTGCTGAAACTCGTCACCGGCGCGCTTCGCATCGGCATCTCGGCACGGCTCGCCAAGACCGCGGCGGCCGCGCTCGGCGACAAGGACCCGCACGAGGTCGAGCTGATCTGGCCGGGGCTCGCGCCGCCCTATCTCGACCTGTTCGCCTGGCTGGAGGGCCGCGGCGAAAAGCCGGTCAACCGCGATCCCGCACCGTTCCGCCCGGTGATGCTGGCGCATGCGATCGAGGACAGCGATTTCGCCGCGCTCGATCCCGCCGACTACATCGCCGAGTGGAAATGGGACGGCATCCGCGTGCAGGCCGTCGCCGGCCGGGACGAGCGCGGCCACACCACGGCGCGGCTCTATTCACGTACTGGCGAGGACATCACGGGGAGCTTTCCGGATCTCGTGCCGTCGCTGCGCCTTCCGGGCGCGATCGATGGCGAGCTGCTGATCCTGCGTGAGGGCCGTGTGCAGAGTTTCAACGTCCTGCAGCAGCGGCTCAACCGCAAGGTCGTCTCGCCCAAGTTGATCAAGGAATTTCCGATTCACCTGCGCGCTTACGATCTGCTCGGCGACGACGAGAACGATTTGCGCGAGCTGCCGTTCGCGGAACGGCGCGAACGGTTGGAGACCTTCATCAAGAAGCTCGGCGATCCCCGCATCGATCTGTCCCCCACCGTTGCCTTCTCCAGCTGGGAAGCTTTGACTGCCGCACGCGCCGATCCCGCAAGTGCCGGTGCCGGCGAAGACGCGGACGCCGTCGAAGGCGTGATGCTGAAGCGACGCGATGCGCCTTATCTGCCCGGACGTCCCAAGGGCCAGTGGTGGAAGTGGAAACGCGATCCGCACATCATCGATGCCGTTCTGATGTATGCGCAGCGCGGTCACGGCAAGCGCTCGTCCTTTTATTCCGACTACACGTTCGGCGTCTGGACCGCGGGCGAGGGCGGCGACGAACTGGTGCCGGTCGGCAAGGCCTATTTCGGCTTCACCGACGAGGAGCTGCTGCAGATCGACCGCTTCGTCCGCCGCAACACCACGGAGAAGTTCGGCCCCGTCCGCCATGTCGTGCACGAGGGCGACAAGGGCTTGGTGCTGGAGGTGGCGTTCGAGGGCCTGCAGCGCTCGCCGCGACACAAATCCGGTGTCGCCATGCGCTTCCCCCGCATCAGCCGCCTGCGCTGGGACAAGCCGCCGCGCGAGGCCGATCGGCTGGAGACGCTGGAGAGGATGCTGAAGGCGGACGCGGCGGAGGTCGAGGTGTGAGGTGCGTGATCCTGAGCGCACGCCTCGTCCTTCGAGACGACCGCTTCGCGGTCTCCTCAGGATGAGGCTAATCGGCATCGGTGCGCGTTGAAACTGCTGCCGCGCACTCCGTCCTCATCCTGAGGAGCCCGCCTAAAGCGGGCGTCTCGAAGGATGGCGGCCGCGAAAAACTCTCATTGGGCTGCGGGAGAGACAAACCGACCGTCGAATTAAACTCCCGTAACCCGATTGACGCCCTGTTGCGGGTTCCCCATCTGCCTCGCCGTGCCCTATAATGGGTCGAATCCGCCTACAGGAGTTTGAGATGGTCCAAGACGTCAGAGATTTGCCGGCCGGCCGCAACGACGGGCTGAACCGCTTTCTCGGCGGCTCGCCGCTGGCGGTCGCGTTTCGCCTGGTCCTGCTCTCGATCCTGGTCGGCGTCGTGCTCGCGGCGATCGGCTTCGATCCCTGGAACATCCTCACCAGCATTCGCCTGTTGTTCCAGCGTCTGTGGGATCTCGGCTTCGACACCATCAATTGGCTGTGGCGCTACTTCCTGCTCGGCGCAGTCATCGTGATCCCGATCTGGCTGCTCTCGCGCGTGTTCGGCACGCCGCGCCGGTAGAGTTTTGGGAGCCCGCAGCCGATGCAATTGCGCTTTGTCGGCTGCGGCGATGCTTTCGGCTCCGGCGGCAGGCTCAACACCTGCTTCCACGTCTCGGGGCGCGAGGCCAACTTCCTGATCGATTGCGGCGCGTCGGCTCTGCCGGCGCTGAAGCGGCTTGAGATCGCGTGCGAGGACATCGATCTCATCCTGATCACGCATTTCCACGGTGATCATTTTGCCGGGCTGCCGTTTGTCCTGCTCGACGCCCAATTCTCGCGGCGGACGCGGCCGCTGACGATCGCCGGCCCGCAAGGTATCGAGACGCGGCTGCGTGAGGTGATGGAGGTGCTGTTCGAGCACTCCTCGAAGACACAGCAGCGCTTCGAGCTAAATGTCGTCGAGCTCGCGCCCGAGCAAAGCCGGACTTTCGGTGCCGTGACGGTGACGCCCTATCCGGTCGTGCACGGCGAATCCGGTGGCCCCTTCCTCGCCTACCGCATCGAGGCCGAGGGCCGCACGCTCGCCTACAGCGCCGATACCGAATGGACGGAGACGCTCATTCCGCTGGCGCATGGCGCGGACCTTTTCATCGCTGAAGCCTATATGTACGAGAAGGTAGTCAAGAACCATCTCAGCCTGAAGACTTTGGAACAGTATCTGCCGGCGATCGGCGCGAAGCGGCTCGTCCTCACCCATATGAGCGACGACATGCTTTCGCGCCTCGAGGCTCTGCCTCATATGGCGGCCGAGGACGGCATGGTCGTCGTGTTCTGACCATGCACGCGCCCGTCCATCCCAAAGTCGGCACACGTGAAGTGTTCGCCATCGCCGGTCCGGCGATGGTCGCGAACCTGACCACGCCGCTGATCGGCATCGTCTCGACCACGGCGATCGGCCGTCTCGACGATGCCGCGCTGCTTGGCGGCGTGGCGATGGCCTCGGTGATCTTCGACTGCCTGTTCTGGCTGTTCGGCTTCCTGCGGATGAGCACGCTCGCCTTCACCGCGCAATCGCTGGGCGCGGGTGACACGCGCGAGCCGACCGCGATCCTGGCGCGCGGCTTCATCGTTGCCGGCCTGATCGGCGCCGCGCTGATCGTGCTGCAACTGCCGCTGGCCGCTTTGCTGTTCGACCTCATGGGCGGCAGCGAAGGTGTGACGCAGGCCGCGAAGATCTACTTCAAGATCCGGATCTGGTCGTCGCCGTTCGCGCTCGCCAATTACGTCATCCTCGGTTGGCTGATCGGCCAGGCCCGCGCCAATTCAGCCTTGATGCTTCAGGTCGTCATCAACCTCGTCAACATGGCGGCGACGATCCTGCTGGTGCTGGTCTACGACACCGGCATCGCCGGTGCCGCGATCGCCGCGCTGTTGTCGGAAGCGGTCGGGTTCGCCCTCGGCGTGATCGTCTGCCGCCATTATGCCGATGGCGGCTTCTCCGTGCCGTACGCGACCCTGCTCGACCGCGACAAGCTGTTGCGGTTGCTGGCGGTGAACACCGACATCCTGATCCGCACTGCGGCGCTGATCGCCGTATTCCTGTTCTTCACCGCCAAGGGCGCGCAGGCCGGCGACGTCACGCTGGCCGCCAACTCGGTACTCAACAATTTCCTGCTTGTCAGCGCTTTCTTCCTCGACGGTCTCGCCAACGCAGCGCAGCAGCTCTGCGGCCGCGCCGTTGGCGCGCGCGATGCAACGGGCTTTGCGGATTCGACCCGGCTGGTGCTGCTATGGGGCCTCGGCTTCGCGCTGGTGGTGTCGGGACTGTTCGCGCTGTTCGGGCCGCATTTGATCGATTTCATGACGGCGAGTGACGACGTCCGCCGTGCCGCGCGCGAATTCCTGCCGTTCGTCGTGCTCGCGCCGATCCCCGGGGTATTCGCCTTCGGCTTCGACGGCATCTATATCGGCGCGACCTGGGCGCGCGAGATGCGCAACCTGATGCTGGCTTCGCTGCTGATCTTCCTCGCCGCCTGGTGGGCGCTGCAGTCGCTCGGCAATGCCGGACTGTGGTGCGCGCTGATGGCTTCCTACCTCTCGCGCGGTGGCTTGCAGGCCGCACGCTATCCGGCGCAGTTCCGGGCGACGTTCTCGAAATCATAGCTCTCGTGTCCCGGACGCGCTGCAGCGTGAAACGCTGCTGCGCAGAGCCGGGACCCATTCCTCTCGAACTCGCCGTCACATGGGCCCCGGCTCTGCAGCGCACCGCGCCGAAGGCGGCGCGCTGCGCTGCGTCCGGGGCACGAGAGCGCCTTACATCCCCGGCCAGTCTTCCGCCGTGAGGGTCGCCGCATCCGCGCCGACGATCTCGGACAGGGAATCCCGCCCGGTGCGAAGCAGCGTCGAGGTGAGGTCACGCTTGATCTCGTCGACGAGGCCGAGGCCCTTGTAGATCAGCGACGAATAGAGCTGGATCAGGCTCGCGCCGGCGCGGATCTTCGTCAGCGCGGCACCGCCCGAATCCACGCCGCCGACGCCGATCAGCGGGAACGCGCCCTCGACGCGCACATAGGTTTCCGCGACCATGCGCGTCGACAGGCGGAACAGCGGCCGGCCGGACAGGCCGCCTTGCTCCTTGGCGCGCATCTCCTCCCGCAGCGTGCTCGGCCGCGCGATCGTCGTGTTCGACACGATCATGCCGTCGACCCGGCGCGAACGCGCCACCTGCACGACGTCGTCGAGCTGGGCGAGGCTCAGATCCGGCGCGATCTTGAGCAGCACCGGCGTGTCGCCGGCCTTCTGCCTGACACGCTCGCGCGCGTCGATCACCCTTGCGAGGAGATCGTCGAGCAGGGCGCCTTCCTGCAAATTGCGCAGGCCCGGCGTGTTCGGCGAGGAGACGTTGACGGTGAAATAGCTCGCGACCGGCGCAAAGGTCTCGATCAGCTTGACGTAGTCGGCGACGCGGTCCGGCGAATCCTTGTTGGCGCCGACATTGACGCCGACGATGCCGCCGTGCTGCGCGCGCGCGGCAAGCCGGCGCAAGGCGACGTCGGCGCCGTCATTGTTGAACCCCATGCGGTTGATGACGGCCTCGTCGCGCTCCAAACGAAACAGCCGCGGCCGCGGATTGCCGCTCTGCGGCTTCGGCGTCACCGAGCCGATCTCGACGAAGCCGAAGCCGAGCCGCAGCAATGCGTCCGGCACCTCGGCGCTCTTGTCGAAGCCCGCGGCCATGCCGATCGGATTGGGAAAGTTGAGCCCGAAGGCGCGCATCGCGAGCTTGGGATCGTCAGCGCGCGGCTTGACCGGCGGCAGGAAGCGCAGTCCCTGGATCGCGAGGCGATGGGCGTCTTCCGGATCGAGCCAGCGCAGCACCGGCAGCGAAAAGGCGTCGAAAGCGCGGATCACGGCAGCAGCTCCGGAGTGTCGTGGCCGCCGTCCGAGCGGATGTTGAGGTTCATCACCGACAGCACCGCGCCGAGGTCGAGCTCGCCATAGAGATGTGGAAACAGCTCGTCATTGCGCGAGCGCTCCCAGCGCAGCTCGCTGCCGAGTGCGTCGCCATCGACCTCGACCAGGAACAGCGCGCGCTGTCCGACATAGTGCTTGCGCAAGGTCTCGGGAACCTGGGCAGCGGTGGAGAAATGGATGAAGCCGTCGCGCGCATCGTCCGCGCTGCCCCGGTAGACACCTTGCCGTTCCGCCTCGCGCCAGGCCGAGGCCGGACAGATTTTGTAGATCTTGACCACCGCTTGCGCAGCCCTGTTTGCTCTTTGAGTCAGCTCTTTGAGTTTCTTGGGTTTTTTCGCCGCGTGCGGGTCCCCGAAACCCGGGCGCGACCGTAAAGGCCGCCCCTTCCGAACTCAAGGCTTAGAGCCTATTCCGTTCCGATGAAATCGGAACGGGGCTCTAGATTCCTATTTTGGCGCGTTTTTCCAGAGGCGAACCGCTATCCACATCGCTTGAAGGCGCGCCTGCCCACCGCCTCTTGCGCGAAAAACGGAAAACCGGTTGATTTGAGGATAGTTTTCCTGAGTTGCGACGGGCTGGACCTTGCATGGTCAGACAGGCCAAAGCGCAGAGGATACTGACGCACGACCAGATCTGGGTCGCCCTGGATCGGCTGGCGGCGCGCGCCGGTCTGTCGCCGTCCGGCCTTGCCAAGCGCGCCGGGCTCGATCCCACCACCTTCAACAGGTCCAAGCGCGTCACCTCCGACGGCCGCGAGCGCTGGCCCTCGACCGAATCGATCGCAAAGGCACTGGCCGCAGCCGACTCCTCGATCGAGAGCTTTGCGCGGCTGATCGACGATGAGGCCGGCGACGGTCGCTCGGTACCGCTGCTCGGCTTCGCGCTGGCCGGCGCGAGCGGCGCTTTCGATGAGGCCGGCCTTCCATCCGGCAAGGGCTGGACCGAAACCGCGCTTCCCACCGAGGACAGCCACACCTTTGCGCTGGAGGTTTCCGGCGATGCGCTGCTCCCTGCCTATCGCGACGGCGACCTCATCCTGGTCTCACCCGGCGCACCGATCCGCAAAGGCGACCGCGTGGTGGTGAAGACCAAAGGGGGCGAGGTGGTGGTCGCGACGCTCGGGCGCCGCACCGCGAAGGCGCTGGAGCTTCAGTCGTTCGATGCGTCGCAGGCCGGGCGCACGATGGCGGCGAGCGATGTGGCGTGGATCGCGCGCATCATGTGGGCGAGGCAGTGAGGGCGAGGGGGCGCTCACATGCAGCGCACTCTACGCATCCACGGAGCTCTCACAGCACTTCGAAGATCTTGTAGGCGACGGCACCTTCGACGAGGTAGCCCTTGCCGACGCAGACGATGTCGTTGAGCCAGGCATAGGTTTGCGAGCCGGTCTCGAACAGCGGATTGGTGCGGAAGTAGTATCCGGCGGGATCGACCTTGGTACGTCGCGCGGGATCCGCCATCTCGGCGCGCAAAGACTGCGGCGTCACCCAGCGGCCGCCATAGGTCATGTAGATCAACTCGCCATCATGCGTCCGCAACGACAGGCGCACATCGAGGGTCATGGTACCATCGGCGCGGAATAACGCCCAGTCACCACCGCCCCGCAGCACCTCGCCGCGCAGGCGTGGCCCTTCGAACGAACCCTTGGCCGCCCCGAACAGCACGCGCTGCCCGATCGGCCCGGCGCCGAAATTGATGCGCGGATCGAGGTCGACGACGATGTCGAAGAGAAGCCTGGTCGCGAGGTCACCGACGGGCTTGATGCGGGGATCGGCCATGGTCTGACGCTCCTGTTTCGTGGATGGTGTTGCGTCGGCGGGCTACGCTGCCTGCGTGGCTTCGCCGAACAGCTTGCGCCTGACCACGTCGGTCGAAACGCCGGATTGAGCGCAGAGCTCGGAGAGATCGAAGACGAAGCGCTCATAAGCGATCTTGTCGTCGCGAAAGGCGAAGGCGATGAACACCGGCAGCTCCGCGCGGCGCCCGTTGGGCTCGGCCCCGAAGCGATCCCCCGTCATCGTCATCCGCGCGGTGCCCCAGCAGACCAGCGTGTCAGCGGAATTGGCGTGGCCGTCGAGGGTGACGTGATAGTCCGGGAAGGACTTGAAGAAGCGCGTCAGGATGCGCTGGTTTTCGGCGAGACCTCGCGCCCTGGTGCCGAAGGCCGGCGTCTCCAGCACCATGTCGGGATGCAGAACCTCCAGCGCCGCTGGGATGTCCTGCCGGCTCTTCGCGATTGCCAGCCTTTCCGCCAGCTCGAACATGCACCTGCCGTCCACGGCTCGTCTCGCAACATTCTAAATGTCTAATACATACATTATGTATGTTATATGCGGTTTGATACCAACGCGTCAAGCTTTAGGTTGCGCGCGATGCGGGCAAAGGATCCTCCGAGAAGTCGTCGGGAAGAGTACAGCGAGGCCACCAGGCAGGCGCTGCTCGATGCCGGCCGCGAGGCGTTTGCCGCCAATGGATTTCAGGCGGCGGGCATGGAGGCGATCTCGCGGGCGGCGCGGGTCACGCGCGGCGCGTTCTACCATCACTTCGCGGACAAGAAGGCGCTGTTCGATGCCGTCGTAGTCGCCATGCAGCGCGACGCGGCCGCCAGAATCGAGGCCGCGGCGCGCAATGAGCGCAAGATCTGGGATCGTCTCAGCGCCGGCATCGACGCCTATCTCGACGCCTGCGAAGAGCCGGACTACGCGCGCATCGTCATCCAGGAAGCGCAAGCCGTGCTCGGCGAGCCGCGCTATCGCGAGATCGAGGAGACCTATCCGACCGCGCTCCTGATCGCGACCCTGCGGGCCCTGAAGCGCGATGGCGAGTTGCACGCGGACGATGTCGATCTGCTCAGCCGGATGATCGACGCCATGATCTGCAAGATCGGATTGCTGCTGCCCCACGCCGACGATTCCAGGAAGCTGCGCAGAAACGGACAGAAGATCGTCGCCGCCGTGCTGGAGACCTTTCGCCAGAAGGTCTGAATCCGCTCCCGGCCCGCGTCGCCCTGCATCGCCATTGCGACTCACCGCCGCTCTCGCATAGGTTGCGGCCGATATTGCCGATCCAATTCATCTTAGGGGGATATGATGAATCGCCGTCACGCATTGAAGGCTCTGGCGGGTCTTGCGCTTTGTCCGCTCTGCAAGCCGGCCTTCGCCGCCGAAGGCGCGCATTGGAGCTATGAGGGCGTCGGCGGCCCGGCCAAATGGGGCGATCTCGATGCGGCCAACAAGGCCTGCGCGGTCGGCCTGCAGCAATCGCCGATCGACATCGAGGGGACGATCAAGTCGCAATTGCCGGTTCTGAAGCTGAACTGGGGCAAGAGCGCCGACACCATCGTCAACAACGGACACACGATCCAGCTCAACTTCGCCGAAGGCAGCACGTTGATGCTCGGCGACGTCAAGTACAAGCTGCTCCAGGTGCACTTCCACCGGCCGAGCGAGCACATGATCGGCGGCAAGAATTTCCCGATGGAGGCGCATTTCGTCCATCGCAACGAAGCCGGCGGCCTCGCCGTGGTCGGCGTGCTGATGGCCGAGGGCAGGCCGAACCCGGCCTTCGGCAAGATCGTCAAGACCATGCCGGCGGCGGAAGGCCCCGCGGTGAAAGCGGATGCGGGCATCGATCCTCACGCCATGCTGCCACCGAGGCTCAGCTACTTCCGCTATCCCGGCTCGCTGACGACGCCGCCCTGTTCGGAAGTGGTCGAATGGCTGCTGCTGACCACCCCGATTCAGGTGTCGGCCGCCGAGGTCGCCGCGTTCGCAAAGCTCTATCCGATGAACGCGCGCCCGGTGCAGAAGGATAACAGGCGCTACGTATTGCGCTCGGCCTGAGCGAGCGCTCCAATGAGCGCTGTCGTCCCGGCGAACGCCGGGACCCATACCGCGTGATCTCTCGGAGAGTGGCGGTCTTCGTACCAACGCAGGCGCAACTACGAATCTTCGCCCAACTTCTCCCTGTGGTTATGGGTCCCCGCTTTCGCGGGGACGACGATGGAGAAAGCCGTGGCCTCACGCGCTCCGCGCCAGCGCGCCGTCGATCATGTTGACCGCGTTCTGCACACCGTACACCGCCACGAAGGAGCCGAAGCGCGGGCCCTTCTCCTGGCCGAGCAGTACTTGATAGAGCATGTTGAACCAGTCCAGCGTGACCCCGGGACGGCCGTCCTTGCCCTTCTTGACCTGATCGAGGAAGGGCTCGCGGCGGCCGATCTCGTAGACGACGTTCTGGATGTCCTCGGCAGATGCGTCCTGCGCAAGCTGTGACAGCGCATCGCGCAGATCCTGCAGTGCGCTGCGCTCGGTGTCCGAGGGCACGCGGAACTGCTTCGTCGGCGCGACGAAGTCGCGGTAGTAATTGATGGCGTAGCCGACCATCGCATCGAGCTTCGGATGCGTCTGCGGCGAAACGCCCGGACGATAACGGCCAATGAAGCCCCACAGCGTCTCGGCATTCTCCGCGTTCGACGACGACACCAGCGTCAGCAGGAGCTGGAAGGTGACGGGCATATCGCCCTGCGGCGGCTTGCCGTTGTGGATGTGCCAGACCGGATTGCCGAGCTGCTGCTTGTCATCCTGCCGGGCAAAGCCGTCGATGAACTGCTGATAGTCGTCGACGTTGCGCGGGATGACGTCGAAATACAGCCGCTTGGCCGCCTTGGGCTCGCGATACATGAACAGCGACAGCGATTCCGGTGAGGCGTAGCGCAGCCATTCGTCGATAGTGAGGCCGTTGCCCTTCGACTTCGAGATCTTCTGGCCCTGCTCGTCGAGGAAGAGCTCGTAGTTGAAGCCTTCGGGCGGCGTGCCGCCGAGCGCCTTGGCGATTGCACCGGAGAGCTTCACCGAATCGATCAAATCCTTGCCGGCCATCTCGTAGTCGACGCCGAGCGCGACCCAGCGCATCGCCCAGTCGGCCTTCCACTGGCATTTTACATTTCCGCCGGTGACGGGCGTCTCCACTTCCTGGTTCGTATCAGGATCGACATAGGTCACCGTACCGGCCACGACATCGCGGCGGATCATCGGCACCTGGAGCACCACGCCCGTGGTCTTGCTGATCGGCAGGAACGGCGAGTAGGTCGCGCGCCGATCGGGGCCGAGCGTCGGCAGGATGATCGCCATCACCTTGTCGTAGGCAGCTAACATCTTGAGCAGCGTCGCGTCGAAGCGGCCTGATGTGTAGTAGTCCGTCGAGCTCGCGAACTCGTAGTCGAAGCCGAAATGATCCAGAAACGCGCGCAGGCGCGCGTTGTTGTGCGCACCGAACGAGGGGTACTCGTTGGAGAACGGATCTGGCACCCGCGTCAGCGGCTTGCCGAGATGCGCGGCCAGCATCTCCTTGTTGGGGACGTTGTCGGGCACTTTCCGAAACCCGTCCATGTCGTCGGAGAACGCCAGGAGGCGCGTCTTGACCTTGTCCTCGGTCAGAACACGGAAGGCATGGCGCACCATCGAGGTGCGCGCGACCTCGCCGAACGTGCCGATATGCGGCAGGCCCGACGGTCCGTAGCCGGTCTCGAACAGCACCTCGTCCTTCGGACTCTTCTTCAGCCGCGCGACAATGGCCTTCGCCTGCTCGAACGGCCAGGCGTTGGATTGTTCGGCGAGCGCACGAAGATCGCTCGGGCTCATGTTGGGATCGATAACGGACATTCAGAAGGGCCTCCGGGCCGCGGAAAATAGCGATTTCCGGGCAGAATGCAAAAGAACGGTTGTTGTCATTCCGGGGCGATGCGCCAGCATCGAACCCGGAATCCCGAGATTTCGGGTCTGGTCCTGCGGACCATCCCGGAATGACAATTCAACGATCTCGAGATTCCGGGTTCGCACTTCGCGCGCCCCGGAATGACGATCGATGGCTAAAACGGGCTCACCGAGAAATACCGCAGCCACAGATCGGTGTAGCGGCCTTTTTCCCAGACGCGGAATAGGGCCCAATTCAGGGCCTGGCGCAGCACGTCGTTGCCCTTGCGGACGGCGATGCCGATGCCTTCGCCGAAGAAACGGCTCTCGACGAAGGGACCGCCGGAGAAAGCGCAGCAATCGCCGGAATCGGTGCCGTTGATCCAGAACGCCAGCGAGATGGCGTCGCCGAAAATGAAATCGACCTCGCCCTTGCGCAAAGCGCTGCGGAGCGCGTCGTCATTGGGATAGCCGTGCAGCTCGGCGTCGGTGAACATCGCCTTGAGATAGGCCTCGTGCGCGGAGCCGGCGATGACGCCGACTTTCTTGCCCTCGAGATATTCCGGGCGGATCTCCGGCATCACCGCGTCCTTGCGCGAGGCGAAGCGCGCCGGCACGCGGTAATAGGGATCGGTGAAGTCGACCCGGGCGCGCAGCTGCGGGCTGACCGCCATCGAGGCGATGATGGCATCGCCCCGGTTGGAGGAGAGCGCATCGACCAGCGTCTCGAAGCGGCGCATCTGCACGGTGCAAGTGACCTTGATCTCCTCGCACAGCGCGCGGGCCAGATCGACGTTGAAGCCGGCCGGGTTGCCGTCGGCGCCGGTGAAATTGAACGGCGGATAGTCGGTCTCGGTCAGGAAGCGGATCACGGTCAGGCGCGACAGGTCCGGCCGCTCCGGTCGCCGCCGCGGATCCCAGAAGCCGGGTACGGCTTGCGGGGCGGCCTGCACCGCCCGAGGTGCGGCTTGTGGCGTCCCCTGTTGTGTTCCTTGGGGCGCCGCTGGAGGCTGCTGGGCCGGGGCCTGCGCGTCGGCGCCGGGAAGGCCTGCGAGCAGGCAGGCGCCGACGGCCAGCCCCGCCAGCAAGATACGGGCAGATTTGGACGATTTCGCCTGTTGCGATGGAGCCATCGGCCGGAAATGAACGAATTTCATTGGGATCGGAGGGCGTTATAGACCATCCCGGCGGGAACGCGAGTGCGGAATGCGGGCAAGGTGAAGGTCTGCTCCCTCTCCCGCAAGCGGGCGAGGTGCACCGCACGAGGCGCGATTGATCCGCCGAACTAGAGATACTTCTTCAAATCCGCTGCAGCCTCTTCCGGTGTGCGCTTCAGGTTGAACGGCGACACGAAGCGGCCGTCGCGGTCCATCAGATAGATCAGCGCGGTGTGGTCCATGGTGTAGTCGCCGTCCTTGGTCGGGACCTTCTTGGCGTAGACCCGGTAGGAGGTGATGACCTTGGCCGTCTCGGCGGGATCGCCGGACAGACCTTCGAGATGCGGATCGAAGCTCGACAGATACTCCTTCATGGTCGCCGGCGTATCGCGCTCGGGATCGACCGAGATGAAGACGGCATTGACCTTGTCGGCGTCCTTGCCCAGCGCGCGCAGCACTTCCGAGATCTCGAACAGCGAGGTCGGGCAGACGTCGGGGCAATGGGTGTAGCCGAAGAAGATCAGGGTCGGCTTCCCCTTGAGGCTCTTGTCGGTGACGGCCTTGCCGTTCTGATCGGTCAGCTGGAACGGGCCGCCGACCGCGGCCGGCTGCGCCACCTTGCTGACCCCGCCCATGGCCCAGAACATGATCAGGAGGCCGATAACGAGGCTTGCGGCGAAGGCGGTCGCGATCACCAGCGGACGGGCGGCGGAGCTCATGAGCGGAAAACTTCCTGTCGTGGATCAGAAGCAGGCGGCGAAACCGGTCCTGATCATCTCGAAGAACATCTGCGTGCCGTAGTGGAACCACAGCGCCAGCGCGCCGAGCACCAGCAATCCGCCGATCCCCGCGCCTGCCAACAGCAGCACGAACGGCGTCCGGCCGGCAGTGGGCGAATTGTCCTGTAGCGGATGCGACGGGTGCAGCGGTTGAGCCATGACAACGATCGGGGGCGAAGGCCCCGGTTTCCAGCCCTCAGATAAGCTTTAGCCCGCCTGCGGGCAAGGCGCCGCCGGCGGGCCGGAACGATCTCGTCAGGCTGGAAGCGTCAGCGCAGGAGCTGGCCGCGGGCGGATTCGATCTGGTCCGTTTGCGGGAGGGGCCTGCGCGACGGCTTGTTGGCCGAGGCTTGCGCGTCCAGGTAGCAGGGCTTGTACATGGCCTGGAGCTGCTTGCCCTTCAGGAAGAGCATGTGCGGGGTGAGGCCGCCCCGCTGGCTGATCCAGCGCTTCACCTGCGACGGATACATCGCGTAGAGCATCTGGGTCGCCTCAGTATTGGTGACGGCGCGGCCATTGCTGCCGAAATCCCAGGCGGCGTGGAAGCCGAGCGTCGCGCTCGACGTCACGCAGATGCGGTCATGCGGGATGGCGCCGAGGACGATGGTGCAGGCGGAGGCGCAGAGGCCGTCGATGATGACGGTGTCACCGGACTGCCGCAGGTCCTGGTATTTGTCGACATAGGTTCCGATCCGGCCACCGCGGTCATCCGCGATCCGAACCACCGCGTGAGAGGCCCCCATGCCAGCGATCAGGAGGACCGCCGCAACCAACCCCGTCAGAAACTTCATTGTCCCCCGCCCCAGTCGAATTCGAATCTGCGTGTTCGGTGGTGATGCGCGACTAGCGTCTGTCGTAACCAAGGTTTTGTCTAGGCAGGCCGGCTCGCTCAAAACAAATTCAAATCCAGTGTTGCGTCCGCGCTGCACCCGATGGGTCTCTATCCCAAAGTGGAACAAGTTAATGATGTCTTATGCGTCACACCCTTGATCTCAGTTACAACCGTTGGCTTCAATCCGGGCGACTACAGGGGGGAACCTGTGGAGGGGGAAACATGGAGGGGGAAACACATGGCTGAAGAAACTGACGCCATCGTTGTCGGCGCGGGACTATCGGGACTGGTTGCCGCAACCGAGATCGCGGATGCGGGCAAGCGCGTGATCGTGGTCGACCAGGAAGGCGAGCAGTCGCTTGGCGGCCAGGCGTTCTGGTCGTTCGGCGGATTGTTCCTGGTCGATTCGCCGGAGCAGCGCCGGCTCGGCATCAAGGATTCCTTCGACCTGGCCATGCAGGACTGGATCGGTGCCGCGGGCTTCGACCGCGACGAGGACTTCTGGCCGCGGCAATGGGCCAAGGCCTATGTGGCGTTCGCAGCCGGCGAGAAGCGGGCCTGGTTGCGAGCGATGGGCCATCGCATCTTCCCCGTGGTCGGCTGGGCCGAACGCGGCGGCTATGACGCGATGGGCCACGGCAATTCCGTGCCGCGCTTTCACGTCACCTGGGGCACCGGTCCCGGCATCGTCGAGCCGTTCGAGCGCCGGGCGCGCGAGGCGATGAAAAGCGGCCGGCTGAGCTTCAGGTTCCGCCACCGCGTCGATGCGCTTTCGATCACCAATGGCACGGTGGATGGCGTCAGCGGCGCCGTGCTCGCCCCCGACACGATCGAGCGCGGCAAGAGCTCCTCGCGGAACGTTGTCGGCGAATTTGCGCTGAAGGCGCAGGCCGTGATCGTGGCGTCCGGCGGCATCGGCGGCAATCACGAACTGGTGCGGCAGAACTGGCCGAAGCGGCTCGGTGATCCTCCCAAATTCATGATCTCCGGCGTGCCCGAACATGTCGACGGCCGTATGATCGGCATCACCGAGAAATCAGGCGCGCGGCTGATCAATCGCGACCGCATGTGGCATTATGTCGAGGGCATCCAGAACTGGAATCCCATCTGGCCGCGCCACGGCATCCGCATCCTGCCCGGCCCCTCCTCGATGTGGTTCGACGCAACCGGCACACGATTGCCTGCGCCGCTATTCCCGGGCTCCGACACGCTCGGCCAGCTCAAATACATCATGTCGACGGGCTATGATTATTCCTGGTTCATCCTGACCCAGAGCATCATCAAGAAGGAGTTTGCGCTGTCGGGTTCGGAGCAGAACCCGGACCTGACCGGCAAGAGCTGGCGCATGACCTTGCGCCGCGCCACCAACAAGGGCGCGCCGGCGCCGGTCGAGGCATTCAAAAGCCATGGTGTCGACTTCATCGTACGCGACAAGATCGAGGACCTTGTTGCGGAGATGAACAAGCTTGCCGGCAGCGACCTCCTCAAGCTCGAGCACATCAGGATGCAGATCGAGGCGCGCGACCGCGAGATCGCCAACGCTTACGTCAAGGATGCGCAGGTGATGAACATTCACAATGCGCGCCGCTATATTGGCGACAGGTTGATCCGCACTGCCTCCCCACACAGGATCCTGGATCCCGCGCAGGGGCCCCTGATCGCGGTCAAGCTCAACATCCTCACCCGCAAGACGCTGGGCGGCTTCGAGACCGATCTCGACTCGCGTGTGTTCGGCGCCGAGGGCAGCGTCATTCCCGGCCTCTATGCGGTCGGCGAAGCCGCCGGCTTCGGCGGCGGCGGCGTGCACGGTTATCGCTCACTGGAAGGCACCTTCCTCGGCGGCTGCCTGTTCTCGGGCCGCAATGCGGGCCGGGCCGCGGCAAAAGCGGTGGGCTAGATCGTGCGGCTGTGGATGCGCATCGGGGCGGTGGTCGCGGCATTGGCCGCCGCGTCGGTCGCATCCGCCGAGACGATCGACGTCAACGGCGCAAAGCGCTCCTACACCGCGCAATTGCCGGCCAGGAAGCCGGCACCGCTCGTGATCGTGCTGCACGGCAAGACCCAGCGCGGCGCCGACATGGTCGCGCGGACGGCGTGGCCGCAGGTCGCGAAGCGCGAGGGCCTGGCCGTGGTCTTTCCGGACGGGCTCAACAATGCATGGGCGGATGCGCGAACCAAGGCGGGGCCTGCCCTGCGTGGACCGCCGGCGGGCACCGACGACGTCGCCTTCCTCGCAAAGCTCGTCGAGAAGCTCGTGGCCGACGGCACGGCCGATGCAAAGCGCGTCTTCATCGCGGGCGTCTCCAATGGCGGCGCCATGGCGATGACCATGGCCTGCGCCCGCGCCGATCTGTTTGCGGCAGGCGCGAGCGTGATCATGAACCTCACCGACGAGGCCGCCGTCACCTGCCATCCGTCAAGGCCGCTGCCGATGCTGCTCATGAACGGCACGGCCGACCTGCTGGTCCCCTACGAGGGCGGTCGCGGATCGAGCTATTTTGCCGCGGACGGGTTCTGGTCGACCGAGGAGACGCTGGCGTTCTGGCGCAAGCTCAATGGCTGTGAGACCGACGATGCCAGCGTGACTGACATGCCCGACAAGGCGCCCGCAGACCAATCGACAGTGACCCGGATCTCATCGCGCTGCCCGAGGGGACACGACGTCGTGCTCTATCGCATCAACCATGGCGGCCACCGCATGCCTGGATTTTCTCCGGATGCCCGCTTCCCGAGGGTCGCAGCCGGCCTGCTCGGGCCGCAGAACGGCGACATCGATGGCGCCGAGACGATCTGGGCTTTTTTCAGTCAGTTTCCGTGAGGCGCACATGCTCGGCGGTGACGGCATGCGTGCGGGGCAACGCATGCGCCGCAGGCAACGCATGCGTGCCCGGGGTGGCACGGCGCGAGGTGCTGGGCTAGACAGGGCCGCCATTCCAGTGAGGAGATCCGCAAATGAGCATTCAGCGTTTCGAAACCGGCCCGCGTATGAGTCAGGTCGTCGTGCACGGCAACACCGTCTATCTCGCCGGTGTCGTCGCCAACAAGGCCGCCGGCGAAAGCGTGACCAAGCAGACCCAGGACATCCTGGCCACCATCGACGGCCATCTCGCCAAGGCCGGCACCGACAAGTCGAAGCTGCTCTCGGCCACGATCTACATCACCGACATGAAGACGTTCGGCGAGATGAACGCAGTGTGGGACGCCTGGGTCTCGGCCGGCAATACCCCCGCCCGCGCCACCGTCGAAGCCAAGCTGGCGGCGCCGCAATACACCGTCGAGATCATGGTCACGGCCGCGAAGTAATCCTCACGACCAATTCGCATGCGAATGGAGCGCGATGACAACATCATCGCGCTCCATTTATTTCGCGCAACGATGACCTGCGAGGTAATCGATCGGCGCGCGCGATCCTTCGATAGTCAGGGACAGCCGAATACGGCGTCATCGAAGGAGAGCACCATGACCGACCCCGTCACCATCGCCCGCCGCTACATCGAGCTCTGGAACGAACGCACGGCCGGCCGGCGCCGCGAGCTGCTCAGCGACAACTGGACGAGCGATGCGAGCTATGTCGATCCCCTGATGAAGGGCGACGGCCGCGACGGCATCGAGGCGCTGATCGCAGGCGTGCAGCAGCGCTTTCCCGATTTCAAGTTCAAGCTGATCGGCGAGCCCAACGGCTACGGCGATCACATCCGCTTTTCGTGGGGACTTGGTCCCGATGGCGCCGACAGCCCGATCAAGGGCACGGATTTTGCCGTGCTGAAGGACGGCCGCATCCGAAGCGTGACCGGATTTCTCGATCAGGTGCCGGCCGGGGCGTGAGACCGCTGGTCCCCCTCGCTCGGGCGGGTAATCGCATCTGAGAGCGGTTCCTGAGGCCATCCTTCGAGACGCCCGCCGTTGGCGGGCCCTCAGGATGAGGGTCGAGTGCGCGGCTGCGGTTTCAACGAGCACCGATGCTGCTTAGCCTCATCCTGAGGAGACCGCGAAGCGGTCGTCTCGAAGGACGAGGCGCGCGCTCAAGTCGCGCAAAATGCCATATGTGATTGTCCTCCTCGTATAGAGGAGGGCAGCACCCCTCGACGAAGCCATCCCTACGGCTTACCTGTCATGCCGTGCCGCCCCGTATCCTCCAAACATCGGCCGAGCCGGCCGCGCTGCTGCCGAGCCGCTTCCAGCAATGGTTCGCAGCCCGCGGCTGGTCGCCGCGCGCGCATCAATTGGCGCTGCTGGAGAAGGCGCGCGAGGACGCTAGCGCGCTGCTGATCGCACCGACCGGCGCCGGCAAGACGCTGGCGGGATTTCTGCCGACGCTGGTGGAGCTTTCGACCGAGGCAGCCGAACGGAAGGCGGGTGAGAAACAGAGCCTCGTCTCCACCGGCCGCACGCTGCAGCGTACCGGCGGCCTGCACACGCTCTATATCTCGCCGCTGAAGGCGCTCGCCGTCGACATCGCGCGCAATCTGGAGCGGCCGATTGCGGAGATGGCGCTGCCGATCAAGGTCGAGACCCGCACTGGCGACACGCCGGTGTCGCGGCGGCAGCGGCAACGGCGTTATCCGCCTGATGTGTTGCTGACGACGCCCGAGCAGCTCGCACTGCTGCTGTCCTCGGATGATGCGCCGTTCCTGTTCTCCTCCCTGAAGCGCATCGTGCTCGACGAGCTGCACGCGCTGGTGACGTCCAAGCGCGGCGATCTGCTCTCGCTCGGGTTGGCGCGGCTGTGGCGGCTGGCGCCGCAGATGCGCGCGATCGGCCTGTCGGCAACGGTGGCCGAGCCGGATCAGCTCGCGCGCTTCCTGGTGCCGCAGCCCGGTGGCAAGGAAGCTGCCGCCGACATCGTCATCGCCGGCGGCGCGGCGCCACCTCTGGTCGAGATGCTGGATACGCGCGAGCGACTGCCCTGGGCCGGCCACAGCGCGCGCCACGCGCTCCCTGAGATTTACGAGCTGATCAAGGCGAACAAGACCACGCTGGTCTTCGTCAATACCCGCAGCCAGGCCGAGATGCTGTTCCAGAATCTCTGGAGCATGAATGACGACGGGCTCGCGATCGCGCTGCATCACGGCTCGCTCGATGTCGCGCAGCGCCGCAAGGTCGAGGACGCCATGTCGGCGGGACGCCTGCGCGGCGTGGTCTGCACCTCTTCGCTCGACCTCGGCGTCGACTGGGGCGATGTCGATCTCGTCGTCAATATCGGCGCGCCCAAGGGCTCCTCGCGCCTGATGCAGCGGATCGGCCGCGCCAACCACCGCCTCGACGAAGCCTCGCGCGCGGTGCTGGTGCCGGCCAACCGTTTCGAAGTGCTGGAGTGCCGCGTCGCCATTGATGCCATTGCCGAGAACGCGCAGGACACGCCACCCCTGCGCACCGGTGCGCTCGACGTGCTGGCCCAGCACGTGCTCGGCTGCGCCTGCGGCGAGCCGTTCCTCAGCGATGATCTGTATGGCGAGGTCTGCACCGCCGCGCCTTACGCAGACTTGTCGCGGACGGATTTCGATGACGTCGTCGATTTCGTCGCCTCCGGCGGCTACGCGCTGAAGACCTATGAACGCTTCGCCCGCATCAAGCAGGACAAGCAGGGCCGCTGGCGCGTCGCCAATCCCAAGGTGCGGCAGAGCTACCGGATGAATGTCGGCACCATCGTCGAGGACGACATGCTGAAGGTGCGCCTGGTGCGTTCGCGCCGTGGCGGAGCGGGGTCGACCGGCGTGATCGCGCGCGGGGGTCGGTTGCTCGGCGAGATCGAGGAAGCCTTCATCGAGGGCTTGAGCCCCGGTGACACCTTCGTGTTCTCAGGCGAGGTGGTGCGCTATGAAACCCTGGTCGAGGACCAGGTCTATGTCTCCCGCGCCAACGACAAGGACCCGAAAGTGCCGTCCTATATGGGCGGCAAGTTTCCGCTCTCGACCTATCTCGCCGAGCGCGTGCGCCGGCTGCTCGATGACGGCCGCGCCTGGGGCGGCTTGCCGGAGCAGGTGCGCGACTGGCTGTCGCTGCAAAAGGACGTCTCGCGCGTGCCGGCGGTGCGCGAGCTCCTGGTCGAGAGCTTTCCGCGCGCCAACAAGCACTACATCGTTTGCTATCCCTTCGAGGGCCGTCTCGCGCATCAGACCCTCGGCATGCTGCTGACGCGCCGGCTGGAGCGCGCCCGCGCCCGGCCGCTCGGCTTCGTCGCCAACGAATATGCGGTGGCGATCTGGGCGCTCGGCGATCTCTCCTTCATGATCCGCGACGGCCGGATCGACCTCAATGCGCTGTTCGACCCTGATATGCTCGGCGACGATCTGGAGGCCTGGCTCGCCGAATCCGCCCTGATGAAGCGCACCTTCCGCAATTGCGCGATCATCTCCGGCCTGATCACGCGCCGGCACACCGGCGAAGAGAAGAGCCGTCGTCAGGTGTTGTTCTCGACCGATCTCGTCTACGACGTGCTGCGCAAGCATCAGGCCGATCACGTCCTGTTGCGCGCCGCGCGCGCCGATGCCGCCACCGGCCTGCTCGATTTGCGCCGCTTGGGCGACATGCTCGCCCGCATCCACGGCCGCATCACGCACCGGGAACTCGACCGCGTCTCCCCACTGGCGGTGCCCGTGATGCTGGAAATCGGTCGCGAGTCAGTTTATGGCGAAGCTGCAGACGAGCTTTTGGCCGAAGCCGCCGTTGAGCTCGTCAAAGAGGCGATGGGATAGCAGCAGGTTTTGACGTGACGATTGGCGCGCAGGTTTCAGGAGACGTCGACGACATGCGCGTGTCCATAGTCACCATCAGCGATGTGACGTTCGCTGCCGATCTCTCCGGCGCGCTGTTCTGGGAAGAGCAGCGCCTGCTCGTCGTCTCCGACCTGCATCTGGAAAAAGGCTCCAGCTTCGCCGCCCGCGGCGTGCTGCTGCCGCCCTACGATACGCTGGCAACGCTGAGCCGTCTCGCTGCTGTCATCTCCCGCCATGATCCCGGCGTGGTCATCGCCCTCGGCGACAGCTTTCACGATCGCACCGCGCATGAGCGGTTGTCGCCGGATAATCGCGATGCGGTCACAGCGCTCCAGACCGGCCGCGACTGGATCTGGATCTCCGGCAATCACGATCCGATGCTGCCGCGCGATCTCGGCGGCACCATCGCCGACGAGGTCGCGATCGGCCCGATCACCTTCCGTCATGAGCCCACCGGGGCGCGCGGCGAAATCGCCGGCCATCTCCATCCCAAGGCGCGCGTCTCCGCGCGCGGCCGCTCGATGGAGCGCCGCTGCTTCGCCTCCGACGGGATGCGTGCGGTGATGCCGGCGTTCGGCGCCTATGCCGGCGGCCTCAGCATCCGCGACGCCGCCTTCGCAAAGATCTTTCCCGCCAACGGTTTTGTCGCCCATCTGCTCGGCGACCGCCGTGTCCACGCCATCGCGGCCTCGCGCTGCTCCTGAGGCGAAAAATTGGGACAGCACTACGTTCAGTAGTTTTCCGGAATCGCACAAGCCCGTCGCGGGTTCTAACGTTAGGCTTGCCGGGGCTGGAATTTTTGATCCCGAACAAGATTGTAACCGGCAAGGGGCCGCTGCGAGGCGGCCCCTTTCATTTCCGGCGATCAAAACTTTCGGGGACCGTTGCCGGGTTCGGAACAAATTAAGAACACTTTAGCAAGTCTTTGATATATCATTGTGATTCGGCGCGTTGCCGGCACAATATCTAGCGTCTGTCAGACTTTGCGAGGACTACATGTCCACCATCGCCTTCGATCAATTTGCCCTCACCCGCATCGCCGATTTCGCGCGCTCGCTGTCGCGGCTGCATCAGGCGGCCCGGCGCCAGAGGATCGATGACGACCAGTTCGACCGCGAATTCAACGCGGTGTGCCAGTCGATCTGGGGTTACACCATCGACGACGTCAGCGACGATCTGTTCTCGACCGAGGATCATCTGTTCCTGGACACGCTCGACGAAGCCCATGCGCGCATCTTCGCGGCCGAGCAGGGCTACGATCTCGTCGGCGATCAGGGCATGCTGACGGACTGGTGGGGCTTCTGCTGGATGATCCTGGCCGAGAAGCGCGGCTTGCTGACGCCGGACAACCGCGCCGCCGCGCGCGCGGCGATCGAGGAGAAATATCTGGCGGCGCCGAACGTGATCGGGGTGATTATCGGGAGGTAGTCTCGTGCCCCGGACGCAGCGCAGCGCTCCTTCAGCGGTGCGCTGCAGAGCCGGGGCCCATGCTCGCGGCATTCTGGTCCCGGCTCTGCGCAGCAACGCCAAAGAGCGTGCAGCGCGTCCGGGACACGAAAGCGGCTTTAATCCAACCCGGCCCGCTTCGCCGGCTTCTGCGCCGCCGTCTTCGGCACCGTCACATCGGGCAGCGTTTCACGCACGATCTCCGCAGCGGGCGCATCTGCCGACACCGTCTCTGCCCGCACCGGGGCCACCTTCATCTCGCCGAGGCGGGCGCGGACTTGCGCGGTGAGGCCGGGATAGGAGGCAACCGGGGTGAAGTCGGCGGCCTGGTCGTTGCCGACGCGGATGCCGGTATAGGCGACGAGGCCGTCAGTGGTGGCGATCACGTCGCCGGCTTTCAGCGAGGAGTCCAGCGCGAGATCGACCGGGGCAAGGCCGACCGGCTCGCGGCCGTTGCAGGTGCAGTCGGCGCGCAGCGCCTTGCGATAGGCGAACGCGTTCTCGCTGTCGGCGTAACGTTCGCCGGTCTGCGACGCGGCGCCGTCGATCGAGGAGCCGAAATAGACCTTGGTCGCGCTGGCAGGACAGAACGCCTGACACATTTGGGCCGGCGAGGTGAGGCCGCGCATCAGCGGAAAATATTTGCCGTCGCAGCTGCGCACGCAGAAGGCCGGGCCGGAGCCGCCGGCTGCCGCCGAGCGGGTCGGCGGCACATATTGTGGGGTTGCGGCATTTTGCTGCCCGCTGAAGGGATCGGCGTAGGAGCTCGACTGTTGCGGCACCTCGCGCTGCGGCCGCTGCTGCTGCATGCCGCCGAAGAAGAAGTCGAACAGGCCCTCGGCCGAAACCGGAGCCGGAGCCGCAAGTGCTCCAAGGGTGGCGGCCACAAGCATCGCGCGACGCCGCCGGCGCGCATGGGACAGGACTGTACGCAACGCTCACTCCACCCGACGCTACTGAACCGGCCGGGACCCCAAGGGGTCTCAGCACATGATTCACCATAAGGCGCGATGGTAAATGAGCAGTTGAGCGGAGGCGGTTTCAAGACGAGGCGGTGGCCTCTTTAGGGCCGGGCGCAGCTTTGGACGGATGGTTGCTTCCGGGGCACACTGAGGCATGACGGCGAGGGATGTTTCGCCGCGTCAGGCCTTCAAGAATTCCGAGGCCTTGTACAGCGAGCGGAATGGCAGGCCGGCCGCACCGAACGTGTCGGTGGCGCCTTCCTCGCGGTCGACCATGGTCAGCACCAGCACCACCTCGGCGCCGGTCTCGCGCACCGATTCCACCGCCTTCATCGCCGAGCCGCCTGTCGTGGTGACGTCCTCGACGATCACGACGCGCTTGCCCTCGAGCGTCTCGCCTCTTGGCAGGCCTTCGATCGCGAGCTTGGCGCCGTGCTCCTTCGGCTTCTTGCGCACGAAGAACGCCGCGATCGGATGGCCCTTGATCCAGGAGATCTGCGCCAGCGCACCGGCGAGCGGCACCGCGCCCATCTCGAGGCCGCCGATGAAATCGAGATTGTCGTCCTTCAGCGCCTCATAGGTCAGCTCGGCGAGCAGGGTCGCCCCCTCTGGGTCGAGCATGGTCGGCTTGAGGTTGAAGTAGAAATCGCTCTTGCGGCCCGACGCGAGCGTCACCTCGCCGCGGCCGAATGAGCGCCGGCGGATGATTTCGAACAGGCGGGCGCGGGAGGCTGATTTCGACACGGCGGTCCCTCGGGAGCGTTTTTAGAGGAGGCGGAATTTATCCGCGACAGCCGCGACATTCCAGAGGGGGCGTCCCTCGTCAACAGGGATCGGCCATCCCCGGCCGCCGGTTGTGGGGGCGCGACGTTCTGGAGTAGGTGGGATGCCAAACCTGTTGGGGAAGGAAGCAAGGAATGACCATCGAGCTGCACACCTGGAACACGCCGAACGGCCGCAAGATCTCGGTCGCGCTGGAGGAAATGGGGCTGCCCTACAAGGTGATCCCGGTGAACATCACCAAGGGCGAGCAGATGGCACCGGGGTTCCTCAAGCTCTCCCCGAACAACAAGATTCCCGCGATCGTCGACCCCGAGGGCCCGGACGGCGAGCCCGTCAGCATCTTCGAATCAGGCGCGATCCTGCTCTATCTCGGTGAAAAGACCGGCAAATTCCTGCCAAAATCGCTGGGTGCTCGGATCCCGGTCTATGAATGGCTGATGTGGCAGATGGGCGGCTTCGGCCCGATGCCGGGCCAGGTGCACCATTTCATCGCGCTCGAGAACGAGCAGGATCGCGCCTACGGCCTGAAGCGCTTTATGGCCGAGACCCGCCGGCTCTACGGCGTGCTAGACCATCGCCTGGACGGCCGCGACTTCGTCGCCGGCGACCTCTCGATTGCCGATTTTGCCATCCTGGGCTGGGCCTGGCGTCACCCTCGCCACAAGGTTGAGCTGACCGACTTCCCCAACGTCAAGCGCTGGTACGAAGCCTTGATGGCGCGCCCGGCGGTGAAGCGGGGCATGGAGGCGAAGCTGGATTGATGGGGTCTTGCCCTCTCCCCCTGTGGGAGAGGGTGGATCGACGCGAAGCGGCGAGACGGGTGAGGGGTCTCCATCCTCACGAACAGTCTTGCGAGCGGAGAGAACCCCTCATCCGGCGCTTCGCGCCACCTTCTCCCACAAGGGGAGAAGGAAGAAAGTGCCTCACACCTTCTTCGCTTCGACCGCCATCCGCACCGCGAGCCCGGCCAGCACCGTGCCCATCAGCCAGCGCTGGACCAGCATCCAGCTCGGCCGGTTCGCAAGGAATTGCGCGATCGATCCCGCCGCGAGCGCGATCATCGCGTTGACGCTGACGCTGATCGCGATCTGGATTGCGCCGAGCACCACCGACTGCGTCAGCACGCTGCCGGCGGTGGGATCGATGAACTGCGGCAGCAGCGCAAGATACAGCATCGCGATCTTCGGGTTGAGCAGGTTGGTGACAAAACCCATCGCGAACAATTTGCGCGGGCTGTCGACCGCGAGCTGCTTCACCTGGAATGGCGAACGTCCGCCCGGCTTCACCGCCTGCCAGGCGAGCCAGAGCAGATAGCCCGCGCCGGCAAAGCGCAGCGCGTCATAGGCGAAGGGAATGGCGAGCAGCAGCGCCGTGATGCCGAACGCCGCGCACAGCATGTAGAACACGAAGCCGAGCGCGACGCCGCCGAGCGAGACGATGCCCGCCGCCGGCCCCTGCGTGATCGAGCGCGAGATCAGATAGATCATGTTCGGTCCCGGCGTGAGCACGAGGCCAAGGCAGACGAGGGCGAAGCCGAGCAGGGCGGAGGTGTGGGGCATGGGTGAACCGGTGCGGGAGATGGCACGGTTCTAATATGCGAGGCGAGGTGGGGCCATCGCGCAATTGCTCGGAGGACAATTCAGGTTCTCGCATGTCACTCCAACGTCGTCCCCGCGAACGCGGGGCCCATACCCCCAGGGAGAAGTTTGACGCGCGATAGTCATGGGCAATCTTCGCCAAACCCGATCCAGTGGCTATGGGTCCCCGCTTTCGCGGGGACGACACCGACCGTGTGGCGTCAGCGAGTGCAAGCGGGAGAGGTAAAGAGCCGCCTCAATGCGCCTCGTCCCAGTTGGTCGCCGCCCGCGCATCGACGTGCAGCGGCACCGACAGCAGCACGGCCGGGAACGGTGCGTCCTGCATCACGTGCTGCACGACGGGGAGCGTCGCCTCGACCTCGGCGTCGGGCACCTCGAAGATCAATTCGTCGTGCACCTGCAGCAGCATTTGCGCCGACAGCTTCTTCTCGGCGAGGGCATCCTCCACCCGCGTCATGGCGCGGCGGATGATGTCGGCCGCGGTGCCCTGGAGCCGCGCGTTGATCGCGGCGCGCTCGTTGAAGGCACGCACCGAGGCGTTGGAGGCCTTGATGTCGGGGTAGTGGCATTTGCGGCCGAACAGCGTGGTGACATAGCCATTCTGCCGGCAGAAATCGCGCGTCTCGTCCATGTAGGCGCGGATGCCGGGGAAGCGCTCGAAATATTTCTTGATGTAGGCCGAGGCCTCCTCGCGGGCGATGCCGAGCTGGTTGGCGAGGCCGAACGCGGAGATGCCGTAGATGATGCCGAAATTGATCGCCTTGGCGCGGCGGCGGATTTCGCTCGGCATGCCCTTGATCGGCACGCCGAACATTTCCGACGCCGTCATGGCGTGAATGTCGAGACCGTCGCGGAACGCCTGCTTCAGCACGGGAATGTCGGCGATCTCCGCCAGCAGCCTGAGCTCGATCTGCGAATAGTCCGCGGAGACGAGCTTGTGTCCGGGTGTTGCGATGAAGGCGCGGCGGATTTTTCTGCCGTCCTCGGTGCGCACCGGGATGTTCTGCAAATTCGGCTCGTTCGACGACAACCGGCCCGTCGTGGTCGCGGCCAGCGCGTAGGTCGTGTGCACGCGATGGGTCTGCGGATTGACGTAGGTCGGCAGAGCGTCGGTGTAGGTCGATTTCAGCTTCGAGACCTGGCGCCACTCCAGGATCTTCTTCGGGAAGTCATGGCCCTGCTCGGCGAGCTCGTCGAGCACCTGCGCGGTGGTCGACCAGGCGCCGGTCTTGGTCTTGGTGCCGCCGGACAGTCCCATCTTGCCGAACAGGATGTCGCCGATCTGCTTGGGGCTGCCGACATTGACCGGCTCGCCCGCGATCTCCTGGATCTCGGCCTCGACGCGGGCCGCGGTCTGGGCGAAGTCGCCGGACAGGCGCGACAGCACCTGGCGGTCGATCGAGATGCCGCGCCGCTCCATGCGCGCAAGCACCGCAACCAGCGGCCGCTCCAGCGTCTCGTAGACCGCGGTCATATGCTCGGCGACCAGGCGCGGCTTCAGCACGCGCCAGGCGCGCAAGGCGACGTCGGCGCCTTCCGCCGACAGTGCCGCGGCCTTGTCGATCGGCACCTGGTCGAAGGTGATCTTGCCCTTGCCGCTGCCGAGCAGCTCGCTCTCCTTCAGCATGGCGTGTCCGAACCAGCGCTCGGACAGCGATTCGATCGCGTGCGACCCGCGGCCGGCATCGAGCACGTAGGAGATCAACTGCGCATCGTCGGTGTTGCGCAAGGTGATGCCGTGCTGCGCCAGCATGACGGCGGTGAATTTGAGATCGAAGCCGATCTTGAGAATGCCCGCCGATTCCAGCACCGGCCGCAGGGCGTCGATCGCATCGGCATGCTTGACCTGATCAGGTGCAAGGCCGGCGTCGAACAGGCCGGCCCCGCCGCCAGCTTGCTTGTGCGCCAGCGGCACATAGCAGGCCTCGTTCGGCGCCAGCGCCAGCGCGATGCCGCAGAAATCGGCCTGCATCGGATCGATCGAGTTTCCGCGGATCTCGACCGCGACATGACCGGTATCGTGGATGCGGGCGATGAAGGCGTTGAGCTCCTCGAGCGACTTGATCGTTTGATATTTGGCGCGATCGACTGGAAGCCTGCGCAGCGCCTCTTCGCGCGCGGCGGCCAGCGAGATCGGCGCGCCCTTCGGGCTCGCAGCCTTGTCCTCCTTGCCCGCTGACCTGTTGGGCTCTTTCGCCCGGGCTTGCGCCGACGTATCGCCGCCCGGCGCAGGCACGACATCGGAGGGCGGCAGCGTCGTGAACACGCTGGCGCCGCTGGCATAGCCAGGGTCGGCATCGACATTGGCGGGATCGATTTGCGAATATTCGGCGACGCGTCGCGTCAGCGTCGTGAATTCCATGGCTTTCAGGAAGGCGATCAGCTTGCGTGCGTCGGGCTCGTGGACCGCGAGGTCGTCCAGCGGCACATCGAGGTCGACCTTGTCGTCGAGTAGCACGAGCTGCCGCGAGATCCGCGCTTTCTCGGCATTCTCGAGCAGCGCCTCGCGCCGCTTGGGCTGCTTGATCTCGCCGGCGCGGAACAACAGTTGATCGAGGTCGCCATATTCGGTGATCAGCTGCGCCGCGGTCTTGATGCCGATGCCGGGCACGCCGGGCACGTTGTCGGTGGAATCGCCGGCCAGAGCCTGTACCTCGACGACCTTGTTCGGCGGCACGCCGAATTTCTCGATCACCTCTGGGATGCCGATGCGGCGATCCTTCATGGTGTCGTACATGGTGACGCAATCGGTGACGAGCTGCATCAAATCCTTGTCGGAGGACACGATGGTCGCGCTGGCGCCGCGCTCGCAGGCCTGCCGCACATAGGTTGCGATCAGGTCGTCGGCCTCGAAGCCCACTTGTTCCAGGCAGGGCAGGTCGAAGGCGCGGACCGCCTCGCGGATCAGCGCAAATTGCGGGATGAGATCGTCAGGCGCCGGCGCCCGGTGGGCCTTGTACTCCGGGTAGATCTTGTTGCGGAACGTGACCTCCGACTTGTCGAAGATGATCGCGAGGTGCGTCGGCCGGTTGTCTTCCGGCATGTCGCGGAGCAGCTTCCACAGCATGTTGCAGAAACCGAGCACGGCGTTGACCTGCAGGCCGTCAGACTTGCGGTTCAGCGGCGGCAGCGCGTGGTAGGCGCGGAAGATGTAGCCGGAACCGTCGACCAGGAAGATGTGGTCGCCCTTGCCGGCCGCCTTTGCTGCAACCGGTTTGGCCGCAGCTGTCGCGGCAGTGGGGGGATCGGCTTTGGCGGAGGTCTTCGGGGAGGTCTTTGGCATGGCCGCAATGTATGAATTTTTGCGGGCTTTGACAGCCTTGGGAAGGGGATTTTTGCCCTCAGCCCACACTCAATTGTCGTCCCGGACAAGCGCAGCTCTTGGCAACGCGTAGCGTTGCCGGGAGCGGAGCGTCGATCCGGGACCCATAGCCACAGGGAGGAGTTTGGCGAAGGCTGGTGGTGACGAGGCCCTGGTACGGAAGCCACGATCCATCGATAGATCACGCGGTATGGGTCCCTGCTTTCGCAGGGACGACAGATTGCTACTCCGCCGCCTGCAACACCGGCCCAGCCTTCTTCGGCGCAATCCAGAACGCCTCCGGCCGCTCGAACAGGAAGTGCGCATTGAGCCGTAACGCGCCCCGCCAGATCGCGAGTGCGCCGAGCACGCCGGCGACGGTGACGATCAGCGATACCGTGCCGATATCGGGAATGATGCCGGTGCGCAGCAGCAGCGTTCGCGTCGCCGCCATCGGCAGGAAGAAGGCGAGATAGATCACGATCGAATGCTCGCCGCAGTAGCGGAAGAAGTTCAGCCATTGCGCGCGCGCGAGCAGCGTGCCCATGGTGATGATGGCGCAGGCACCGGCAAAGCCGAGCACGAGCGAGACGACCTTCCCTTCGCTGGCGCCCGACGCGACGAGGCCGGCATTGACCAGTGCCCAGGTCGCGAGCGCTGCGAGCGCAAGGACGGGATGCTTCCGCGCGCGATCCGACAGCGCGAACACGTAGGGCGCGAACAGATAGCCCGAATAGAAATAGACGAAGCGTGAGCAGAACTCGTCGATCGCGGTCCAGCCGGTCGAGATCCGGGCTGTCTCCAGGGCGGCGGCGACCAGCCAGATCGCGAGCGGCGGGAATTTGCGTGTCAGTTTTGTGACGACGAAGAAGACCGGCAGCAGATAGATAAACCACAGCGTGCCGAACGGCTCGATGAAGGATTCGAGATACAGGAGACCAACGTGATGCCAGCTCGTCTCCGCCGCGAAAGCGGGCGCCTTGAAGCCGAATTGGATTGTCACCCAGACGACATAGAAATAAGCGAAATGCACCACCTTGCGGTCGAGATAGGTTCGCCAGTCCCGATCGATCACCAGTGGCAGGAACAGGCCCGAGATCAGGAAGAAATCCGGCATCCGGAACGGCTTTGCGAAGGCCACGGCGACATGCATGAAACCGGTCTCGCCGGCGGCGAGCTCGACCCCCAGCACCGAATGCATCATCACGACCATGATGATGCAAATGCCCTTGGCGTAGTCGATCCAGTCGACACGCGCGGCAGAAGGGGATTGGCTGCCTCCGCTCCCTGCAATTGTGCCAGATGGTGCCATGGTGTCTCTTTTCGAGGCGCGTTCCGCCCTGTCCTGTTCGGGTGCGAGGCAGTGTGGGGCCTGCACGGTTTCCGACTTCTTTACCGGTTCAATTCCCATGCCGCTTTTTTGCCTGCGGACTGTTCCCTCCCCTCGGGAAGATGCTAAACCGCCCCGTGTCGGGGTTTCGTTAACCAATCTAAAACAGGGATTTTCATGCGCATCGCGATGATCGGCACGGGTTACGTGGGACTGGTGTCCGGAGCCTGCTTTGCTGATTTCGGTCACGACGTCACCTGCGTCGACAAGGACGAGAAGAAGATCGCGGCGCTCCATCGCGGCGAGATTCCGATCTACGAGCCCGGCCTCGACGAGTTGGTCGCGACCAACGTCAAGGCCAAGCGGCTCGACTTCACCACCGATTTGTCCAAGCCGGTCGCCGATGCCGATGCCGTGTTCATCGCGGTCGGCACGCCGTCGCGGCGCGGCGACGGCCACGCCGACCTCTCCTATGTCTACGCCGCAGCGAAGGAGATCGCGCGGTCGCTCACCGGTTTCACCGTCGTGGTGACGAAGTCGACCGTGCCGGTGGGCACCGGCGACGAGGTCGAGCGCATCATCCGCGAGACCAATCCCAAAGCCGACGTCGTGGTCGCCTCCAATCCAGAATTTCTGCGCGAGGGCGCGGCGATCCGTGACTTCAAATTTCCCGATCGGGTCGTGGTCGGCACCTCCGACGAGCGCGGCCGCAAGGTGATGGGCGACATCTACCGTCCGCTGTCGCTGAACCAGGCGCCGCTGATGTTCACGGAGCGTCGCACCGCCGAGATGATCAAATACGCCGCGAACGCGTTTCTCGCGACCAAGATCACCTTCATCAACGAGATCGCCGATCTCTCGGAAAAGGCCGGCGCCAACGTCCAGGAGGTCGCGCGCGGCATTGGCCTGGACAACCGCATCGGCACCAAATTCCTGCATGCCGGTCCCGGGTTCGGCGGCTCGTGCTTCCCGAAGGACACCAAGGCGCTGATCAAGATCGCGCAGGATTACGACGTCTCCTTGCGCATCGTCGAATCCGTGCTGGCCGTGAACGAAAATCGCAAGCGCGCGATGGCGCGCAAGGTCAGCCAGGCGCTCGGCGGCTCGCTGCGCGGCAAGACCATTGCGGTGCTCGGCCTCACCTTCAAGCCCGACACCGACGACATGCGCGATGCGCCGTCGATCCCGCTGGTGACAGGCCTGATCGACATGGGCGCGACGGTCAAGGCGTTCGATCCCGTCGGCATGGAGCAGGCCAAGGGCGAGCTGCCCGATATCACCTATTGCGAGGACGCCTATTCCTGTGCGCAAGGTGCCGACGCGCTCGTCATCGTCACCGAATGGGTGCAGTTCCGTGCGCTCGATCTCGACCGGCTGAAGAGCGTCATGGCGCAGCCCGTGGTCGTCGACCTGCGCAACATCTACCGCCCCGAAGACATGGAAGCCGCCGGCTTCACCTATGACAGCATCGGCCGCCCGCCTGTGCAGGGCTGATCGCCACACACGATTGTCATACCCCGCGAAGGCGGGGTATCCAGTAATCCCGATCTTCGTGATGATCGGGATCTGAGTTGACTGGATCACCCGCCCGGCGCGCAAGGCGGGTGATGACGGATGCGAGATCTTGCCCCGCAGTTTCGACACACCCCTCCCGATCGATGCCGTGCTCGACGACTTGTCGCGCGCGCTGGAGGCCAGCAATGCCGCCGTGCTGGTGGCGCCGCCCGGGGCCGGCAAGACCACGCGCGTGCCGCTGGCCTTGCTCGATGCGCCCTGGGCGAAGGGCAAGAAGATCATCGTGCTGGAGCCGCGGCGTATCGCGGCGCGCGCCAGCGCCGACCGCATGGCCAAATCGCTGGGCGAGCGCGCCGGCGAGACCGTCGGCTATCGCGTCCGGTTCGGCTCGAAGATCTCGCGCACCACGCGCATCGAGGTGGTGACAGAAGGCATCTTCACCCGCCAGATCCTCGACGATCCCGAGCTGTCAGGCGTTGCCGCCATCCTGTTCGACGAATTCCACGAGCGCTCGCTCGATGCCGATATGGGCCTCGCGCTGGCGCGCGATGCGCAGACCGGTCTGCGCGAAGACCTGCGCATCCTCGTGATGTCGGCGACGCTCGATGGCGCGCGCGTCGCAAGGCTGCTTGGGCAAGCGCCCGTCGTCGAGAGCGAGGGGCGGGCCTTCCCCGTCGAGACGCGCTATCTCGGCCGCAAGGCGGATGCGCCCATCGAGCGGCAGATGGCGGATGCGATTGCTTCGGCGCTGCGTGCCGACAGCGGCTCGGTGCTGGCGTTCCTGCCGGGCGCCGCCGAAATCCGCCGCACCCAGAATTTCCTCAGCGAGCGCGTGCAGGACGCCTCGATCGAGATCGTGCCGCTGTTCGGCGCGCTCGATGCCGCCGTGCAGGATCGCGCCATTTCGCCTGCACCCAAAGGCATGCGCAAGGTGGTGCTGGCGACGTCGATCGCGGAGACCTCGCTGACGATCGAAGGCGTACGCATCGTGGTCGATTCCGGTCTTGCCCGCGTGCCGCGCTACGAGCCCGACATCGGGCTGACGCGGCTCGAGACCGTGCGCGCCGCGCGTGCGGCAGTGGATCAGCGCCGCGGTCGCGCCGGCCGCACCGAGCCGGGTGTCTGCTACCGGCTCTGGGACGAGCCGCAGACGGCTTCGCTCGCGCCCTACACCCAGCCGGAAATTTTGAGCGCCGACCTGTCTTCGCTGGTGCTCGATCTCGCGCAATGGGGCGTGAGCGATCCCGCCGCGCTGTCGTTCCTCGATCCGCCGCCGGCGCCCGCGTGGAAAGAGGCAAAAAGCCTCCTCTCCGAGCTCAACGCACTCGATGGCGATGGCCGCATCACCGCAGAGGGAAAAAGCCTGCGTGCACTGGCGCTGCCGCCGCGGCTGGCGCGCATGATCGTGGATTCGCATCGCGCAGGCGAGGGCGAAGCCGCCGCCGAGATCGCGGCCATCATCACCGAGCGCGGGCTTGGCGGCGACAGCGTCGATCTCGAGCATCGGCGCGACCAGTTCCGCCGCGACCGTTCGCCGCGCGCCGCCAGCGCGCGCGATCTGGCGCGGCGCTGGGCCTCGCAAGTGGCGGCGTCGGAGAGGGCCGGGCCGCAGGATGATCTCTCGACCGGCTTGATGCTCGCCTATGCCTTCCCCGATCGCGTCGCACGCAATCGCGGCAATGGCAGTTTCGTGCTGGCCAACGGCCGCGGCGCCGCCGTCGAGCAGACCTCCTCGCTCGCCCGCGCGCCCTACATCGCGATCGGCGAGATGACCGGGACGGCGGCGAGCGGGCGTATCCTGCTCGCCGCGCAGATCACTGAGAGCGAGATCGAGCGGCATTTCGCCGAGCATATCGAGAGCGCCGACGAGATTTCGTTCGACCGCGGCGCGATGGCGCTGCGCGCGCGGCGCAAGCGCGTGCTGCATGCGATCACACTGTCCGAAGCGACGCTTGCCGTCTCGCCCTCCGAGGATACCGCGCGTATCTTCGCGGATGGATTGATCGCCGCCGGCCTCGATCGGCTGCCCTGGTCGAAGGCTGCAAAGCAATGGCGCGACCGGGTGATGTTCCTGCGCAAGGCCGAGGGCGACAGCTGGCCCGACCTGTCCGACGAGGGATTGATCGCGCGCCGCGACGACTGGCTGGTGCCGGCGCTCTACGACAAGATCGCGCTCAAGGACATTTCGCCCGGCGATCTCTCCGACGCGCTGATGGCGCTGCTGCCGTGGGAGATGCGCGCGCGGCTCGAGCGCGAGGCGCCGACGCATTTCGAGGCGCCGACCGGAAGCATGCTCGCGATCGACTACGAGGCCGAGCAGGGGCCGACCATCGCGGTGCGGCTGCAGGAATTGTTCGGCCTCAACGCCCATCCCTCGATCGCCGCCGGCAAGGTGCCGCTGGTGCTGGAATTGCTGTCGCCGGCGCAGCGCCCGGTGCAGGTGACGCGCGACCTTCCCGGTTTCTGGCGCGGCAGCTACGCCGCGGTCCGTTCCGACCTGCGCGGCCGCTATCCCCGTCATCCCTGGCCGGACGATCCGGCCAGCGCCGTGCCGACCCGGCGGGCCAAGCCGCGCGGGACGTGAGGGCGCATTAACCGTCCGCTCATCCTTTTCGTCAAAATAGCATCGCTCTGGCCGCAGCAATGCTCGCGGCTTGGTGTGCCGCGTGTTGAAATCGAGCTTTCCGGCTCGGAAGTGGTGTGATGCGTAACATTATGATCATCGCAGCCGTCATGATCGGCCTCGGCACCTTCATGGCGCAGATGGCGGACAGGATGAGCTCCGCCTCCGCAAGCTCGGCGCCGCGCACCACTGTCGCCGTCGCGGCCACTGCGCCCGCCGGGGGCCGCAGCCTCGCCGTTTCCCGCGATGGCCGGGGTCATTTCCAGACCGAAGGCCGGATCGAGGGTCAGCGCATCGGCTTCATGCTCGACACCGGCGCCTCCGTGGTTGCGCTGAATGAGACCTCGGCGGCCCGCTTTGGCCTGCGTCCTTCGCGCAGCGATTACAACGCCACCGTCTCCACCGCCAACGGCACCATCAAGGCCGCGCGCACCCGCATCGCGATGCTCGAGGTTGGCGGTCTGGTCGTGCGCGACGTCGACGCCATGGTGCTGCCCGACGAGGCGCTGTCGGAGAACCTGCTCGGCCTGTCTTTCCTGTCCCGCCTGAAGCGTTTCGAATATTCCAACGGCCAGATGGTGCTGGAGCAGTAGGCCCGCCCGGAGGGGGCATTGGCGGGGGCTCCCGCCGGGCCGAACAGGGTGCTATATTCTGTCCATGAATGGACCCGATGCAATGGCGATCCTGCGAAAGTCCGAACGCGCCCTTCGCGAGCGGGGCGTTTTGCATGCCGCGTTGTTCGGCTCGATGGCGCGGGGTGAAAATCACTCCGGCAGCGATGTCGATATCATGGTCGAGATTGATCCAGATGCGCGGATCACTGTGTTCGACTACGTCGAACTCAAGGAATACATTTCCAATCTGTTTGACGGCCCGGTCGACGTCGTCAATCGCGATGGTCTGAAATCATACGTCGCTCCTGCCGCGACGGCCGATGCCGTCTATGCCTTCTGATCGCATCGACGGGACCCTGCGGGACATCCTGCATCACATCGACTTGGCGACCGAGTTCGTCGGAAGTCTCGATCGCGAGGCGTTCGCGGCGGACCTCCGGGCGGTCTATGCCGTTACGCGATGTCTGGAGATCATTTCAGAAGCGTCTCGCCGCCCCCAGAGGATCTGAAGACCAGGCACCCGGCCATTGCATGGAGACAGATGGCGGCGGCGGGCAATGTCTATCGCCACAACTATGAAGATGTTGCTGCACATCTTGTGTGGGAAACTGTTCAGCAGGCTCTGCCGGCTCTCAAGGCAGTCGTCGAAGAGGAGATTGCACGACTGCAGAGTTAGCTCATTCCGGTCATACATTTGGTACTGCCCTCGCGGTAACGTTTCTTCGTTACCAAACTGCCGCAATTATCGGCCATAAGCCTTCATTCCCGCCTTCCGCTGCGGCCCTGCATTCGCTAAGGCTGCCTCAATTCCTGCCCTTCACGAGACCGTCTCAATGTTCCCGAAGCCGAAATCCGTCCTTTTGCCCAACACCTACGCCTTCGAATCCGAGCCGATGGTGAAGCCCACGGGCTTTCGCGAATACGACGCGCGCTGGTTGTTCCAGAAGGAAATCAACCTGATGGGGGTGCAGGCGCTCGGCATGGGGCTGGGCGCGCTGATCGCCGAGCTCGGCGTCAAGCAGGAGATCGTCACCGGGCATGATTTCCGTGGCTATTCGGCCTCGATCAAATACGCGCTGATCTCCGGCCTGATGGCTGCGGGTTGCAAGGTGCATGACATCGGTCTTGCGGTGACGCCGATGGCGTATTTCGCGCAGTTCGATCTCGACGTGCCCGCTGTTGCGATGGTGACCGCCTCGCACAACGACAATGGCTGGACCGGCGTGAAGATGGGCGCCAACCGTCCGCTGACTTTCGGCCCCGACGAGATGACGCGGCTGAAGGAGATCGTCCTGAACGCGGAGTTCAAGAACAAGGCCGGCGGCTCCTACCAGTTCCACGAGAACTACCCGGCGCGCTACATCGCCGATCTCACCAATCGTCCGAAGCTCAAGCGCAAGCTCAAGGTCGTCGCGGCCTGCGGCAACGGTACCGCTGGCGCCTTCGCGCCGCAGGTGCTGGAGGCGATCGGCTGCGAAGTGATCCCGCTCGACACCGAGCTCGACCACACCTTCCCGAAATATAATCCGAACCCCGAAGACATGGAGATGCTGCACGCGATCCGCGATGCGGTGCTGCATCACAAGGCCGATGTCGGCCTCGGCTTCGACGGCGACGGCGACCGCTGCGGCGTCGTCGACAATACCGGCGAGGAGATCTTTGCCGACAAGGTCGGCGTGATGCTGGCGCGCGACATGTCGGCGATCCACAAGGATGCGCAGTTCATCGTCGACGTGAAGTCGACCGGCCTGTTTGTCACCGATCCGGTGCTGCAGAAGCAGGGCGCGAAGGTCGCCTATTGGAAGACCGGCCATTCCTACATGAAGCGCCGCACCAACGAGACCGGCGCGCTGGCGGGCTTCGAGAAGTCCGGCCATTTCTTCTTCAACAAGCCGTATGGACGCGGCTATGACGACGGCCTGGTGTCGGCGATCGCGATCTGCGACATGCTCGACCGCGCGCCGGGCAAGTCGATGGCGGACCTGAAGAACGCGCTGCCGAAGACATGGTCGTCGCCGACCATGTCGCCGCATTGCGCCGACGAGACCAAGTACGGCGTCATCGACCAGGTGGTGAAGCATTTCGAGGGCTTGCAGGCCAAGGGCGCCAGGATCGGGGGACAGGCGATCCGCGACCTCGTCACCGTCAACGGCGTGCGGGTCACGGTCGAGGACGGCAGCTGGGGCCTGGTGCGCGCCTCCTCGAACAAGCCCGAGCTCGTCGTCGTGGTCGAGAGTCCGGTCTCGGAGCAGCGCATGCACGACATGTTCGAGATGGTGAACAGCGTGCTGCGTACGCATCCCGAGGTCGGCGAGTACAATCAGACGATTTGAGCAGTTTCAGAGATACTGGACGCCGCTATCTCCGCCGTCATGCCCGGGCTTGTCCCGGGCATCCACGCCTCTCCTCTTGCGCGAATGCAAGGACGTGGATGGCCGGGACAAGCCCGGCCATGACGATTGCCGAAGGAGCGTCGTCCTCCGTCGAGCAGCTAAGCCGCCACCACCGCCGGAATCGGCAGCGCTGTCACCGACTTGATCTTCTCCATCGCGAAGCGCGAGGTGACGTTCTTCAGCGGCACGGCGCTGATCAGCTTCTTGTAGAACACGTCATAGGCCTGCATGTCCGCGACCACGACGCGCAGCATGTAGTCGACGTCGCCGGCCATGCGATAGAACTCCATCACCTCGGGCATCGCGCTGACGGCTTCGGCGAATTTCTTCAGCCAGGCGTCGGAATGGTCGGAGCTCTCCACCGAGACGAACACGGAGATGCCGAGCCCGATCTTGTTCTGGTCGACCAGGGCCACCCGCTTCAGGATCACGCCGTCAGCCTCCAGGCGCTGGATGCGCTTCCAGCAGGGGGTCGAGGACAGGCCGACGCGGTCGCCGATTTCGGCGACGGACAGGGAGGCATCTTCCTGCAGCACCATCAGGATCTTGCGGTCGATGGCATCGAGGCGGCGGCTGGTCTCGGGGATCTGGACGGCGAGGTCGGTCATTTGAAGAACTTTGTTCCATTTCAGGGGCTGATTTCCCTGATATAGAGAAAATCTTTCCCCAGCAAGCCCATAATCTCGGCTCATCGATGGAATTGCTCTAGGGCCTCCCTCGCAAAAACCCTTCAACTTCAATACGTTGGGGTGCAGCCATGCCGCCGCCATGGCGGGTGCATTTCAGTGCTGCAGCGGCCGCGGCGAATCGCAGCGCCTCCGGCACCCCCTTACCCTCGGCGAGGCCAAGCGCGAAGGCACCATGAAAGACGTCGCCGGCGCCGAGCGTATCGACCGCCTGGACCGGGAAGGCCGCGGTCTCTTCCGGCTCGCCTGCCTCGTTCAGCCAGATCGTACCGAGTGGACCGCGGGTCGCCGAAAGGAAGGCCGGCGTCAGCCTGGCCAGGCGTTGCAACGCCTTGGCGTCGTCGGCGATGCCGGCGGTCTCCTGCACCTGCTCGCTGGCGAACAGCAGATGCGAGGCGGCGGTCAGCAGGCCGTCCTGCAACGACATCGCGCGATCGACGCCGACGATGACGGGAATGCCGCGTCGCCGGGCCTCGGCGCAGAGATCAACGCAGAATGAGGCACAGCGGCTTTCGACGAGGACCGCACGGCAATCGGCCAGCAATTCGTCGGCATTGGGCAGCTTCACGCGCCACAGGCCGGGATCGCGATAGATCGTGAGCGTCCGCTCGCCCGAGGGCTCGATCATGATCGCCGAGATCGGCGTGGTCATATCAGGCATGCGCACGATATGCGTGTCGATGCCCTCCTGCGCCATTTGGTCGAGGATGAAGCCGCTCGATGTCTCCCGTGCATCGCCCATGGGGCCAGCGAAGAAGACGTGACCACCAAGCCGCGCAATCGCGATCGAGGCATTGAGCGCGTTGCCGCCGCAGATCTCGGCGAGGTGGCTGGCGTTGGCCTTGCTGCCGCGCGCCGGCACGGACTCGACCCGAAAGGTGAGGTCGCGCACCGGAATGCCGATGCAGAGGATTCGCGGCGCGATCCCGGGTGCGGCCATCGGCGGTCAGCTCTTGTCGTGCACCCAGCGGCCGAGCAAATGATGGGCGATGGCGAAGGGATGCGGGCCGGCGAGCCCGTCCGGATGCGTCCGCGTCAGCATCAGAGCTGCCTCCTCGCGCGTGAACCAGCGCGCATCCTCAAGCTCCGAGTGATCGACGATGATGTCCTCGCTCACAGCTCGCGCGCTGCAGCCGATCATCAGCGACGACGGATAGGGCCAGGGCTGCGTCATGTAATATTGCACGTCGGTGCAGCGGATCCCGGATTCTTCCAGGATCTCGCGGCGCACCGCGTCCTCGATGGTCTCGGCGGCCTCGACGAAGCCGGCGAGGCAGGAATACATCCCTGCCGGAAACTGCTTCTGGCGGCCAAGCAGGCACTTGTCGCCGGAGGCGACGTGCATGATCACGACAGGGTCGGTCCGCGGAAAATGCTCGGCCTTGCAAGCCGGGCACTCGCGCTTCCAGCCGCCTTCCTTCATCGCGCTGCGCGAGCCGCAATTGGCGCAATAGCCGTGGCGCTGGTGCCAGCCGACCATAGACTTCGCCATCGCGATCGCCGACAGCTGGTCGGGAGGAATCGCGCCCTGCATCGCCATGCCGCGCAGCTCGGTCACGGTGTAGTCCTCGCGTCCCACCAGCTTCTCGGCGGCGGCCTGCGACAGGCCCATGCCGAATATCGCGGCGCCGTCCCGCAGCCCCAGGAAGATCGTGCCGGGATTGGCGCCGCACTTCAGCGCCTCGTCGATCGAGAGCAGCGCGCGAATCTTGTCGCCCTCGCGCTTGACCAGGAGCGAGTCGCGATAAACGACATAGGCGCGCGAGGTCGGCTTCTGCTCCATCGCGAACAGCTTCTGGTCGTCGCGGCGCAGATGCGCGGCGCGATCGAGGATGTTGGTGACGAAGGCCGGCTGTCCCAGCGGAAATGCGTTGAATGCTGACATTATCGTTCTTTCAACCCAACCAGATCTTGCGGCGAAGCGCGCTGATGAAATTCTGAACCTCTGCGGCGTCATGCGCCAATGGCGGCATCACGCCCCAGACCGGCCGCGGCCAGGCCGCGTCACTGGTGCGGCGCGCGATGATGTGAACGTGAAGCTGCGGCACGAGGTTGCCGAGCGCCGCGACATTGAGCTTGTCGCATCTGGTGATCTCCTTCAGCGCGCGCGAGACGCGGGAGATCTCCGTCATCAGCTGCGCCTGCTGCACCTCGTCGAGATCGATGATTTCGACCGCGTCAGCGCGCCGTGGCACCAGCAGCAGCCAGGGATAATGCGCGTCCTTGATGACCAGCACCTTCGACAGCGGCAGATCGCCGATGTCGATGGTGTCCTCTTTCAGGCGGGAGTGCAGCGACCAGGCGGGTTCGGGCATATGCGTTTCCGGATGGCCCGGTGGGTTCGGGCGTGTTGGGCACGACCATACGATAGGGATTCCCTGAGGGGAAGGATGGCGCCCCGCTGTCACCGCATACGCGGTCGTCGTCCCGGACAAGCGAAGCGCAGATCCGGGACCCATAACCACAGGCAGTCGTGTGGCGAAGACTCGTGGTTGCCGGCTCGCGCACCAACCTCGCCCTGTGGTTATGGATTCCGGGCTCGCGCTGCGCGCGCTCCGGAATGACGGAAACTACGCCTCCGCCAGCACCCGCGCATTGGCGCGGACCGAGGCTTCGCTGACGCGAATGCCAAGGCCGGGCCCGTCGGGCACCACGACATGGCCGGCGCGGTTGGCGACGCGCTCTTCCAGCACGTCCTCGGTCAGCACGTGGTGCGGCATGTAGAATTCGCAGCCGAGCGAGATGCCCGGCGTCGCCGCGATCAGCTGCGTGCCGGCGGCTAGCCCAATGCCGCCTTCCCACAGCGTGCCGCCATAGCCGGGCAGCCCGGCGATGTCGGCGATCGCCATGATCGCCTGCGCCTCGAACAGGCCGCCGGCCTTCATCAGCTTGATCGAGACGGCATCGGCGGCTTCGCGGCGCACCACTTCCATCATGTCGCGGCGGTCGAAGCAGCTTTCGTCGGCGAGCACGGGCGTTTCCAGCGCGGCGGTGAGCTGCGCCATCACGTCGAGGTATTTGCGCGGCACCGGCTGCTCGATGAAGGTTGGCGCAAACTCTTCGACATCGCGCAAGATCTTGATGGCGCCGAATGGCGCGAGTGCCTGGTTGTAGTCGACGCGCAGATCGACCTTGTCGCCGAATTCTTTCCGGATCGCCTCGAGATGATCGAGATCCTCGCGGTGCGGTTTCACGCCGGTCTTGACCTTGTAGATGACATTGCCGTCCGGAACCATCTTTCGCATGCGCTCGAGGTCGGCGGCGAAATCCGGATCGGCGATGGAGAAGGAGAGGGGAATCGTGTCGCGCACGCGGCCACCGAGCAGGTCGGCAACCGACAGCCCCGACGATTTGCCGACGATGTCGAGCAGCGCCATCTCGATGGCAACTTTGGCCTCGGCATGGCCGACCAGCGCGCGGTCGAGCTCTGTCATCAGCGCGCGGATCCGGCGCACCGGCTTGCCGAGCACGATGGGACGCAGATAGATGTCGAGCGCGGCGAACGCGGCTTCCGGCGTTCCCGTGAACACCTCCCATGGCGCGGCTTCACCCCAGCCGATCACGCCATCGCTCGCGGTGAGCTCGATCAGCACGCGCTTCACCGTGCCCTTGACGTTGCCGACGCCCTGCAGGCGCGCCATCTTGATCGGGCTTTCGATCAGGAACAGCCTGAGACGTTCGACGGTCGCTTCGCTCATGTCAGGCCTCCATTGACGTGCCAGACCTGGCCGGTGACGTAGGATGCTTTGGGGGATGCCAGGAAGGCGATGATCTCGGCGACCTCTTCCGGTCGCCCGCGGCGGCGCATCGGGATCAGCGCTTCGGTCGCCGCGATCTGCTCGGGCGACAGCCGGCTCTCGCCCGGCTTGTCCTTGATGATGAGGCCCGGCGACACCGCGTTGACGGTGATGCCGTCGCTGGCGAGCTCGATCGCGGTCAGCCTCACCAAGGCTTCCAGCGCGGAACGGCTCGCGGCCGTTGCCGCGAACGGTGCGAATTCGGGCCGGATCGCATGTGCGACGAAGGAGGACACGGCGACGATCCGTGCATCATGCCCCGCGCGCAGCAGTGGGAGCGCGGCATCAACAAGACGCGTGAAGGCCAGCGCCGACTCGTCCATCGCCTGCCGGAACTGATCGGCCGGCGTGCCGATCGCGCTGCCGCGGCGGGCATGGCCGCCGACCAGGATCAATCCGTCGAGCCGGCCGAAGGCGGCTTTCGCGGCGGCGATGGCGACGGTGGCCGCGCTCTCCTCGGCGAGGTCGCCGAGGCATTTTGCGGCCACGGCGCCCTTCGCTTCAATGTCCACTGCGGTGGCTTGAAGACCTTCCGCGTTCGATCGCGTGTGCAGCAGAAGTGCGGTGCCGGGCGCCGCGAGCAGCTTTGCGGTGGCACGGCCGATGCCGCTGGCGGCACCGGTGACGAGATAGACGCGGTTGATATCGGACATCACGATGCCGTTGTGGCCGGCGGCAGCGCGCCGGTGCGGTGGAAATGGCTGAGGAAGGCACGCGTGGCGGCTTCCCTGGGATTGTCGATCACCTGCCGCGCCGGGCCTTCCTCGACCACGACACCGTCGCGCATGAAGATGAGGCGGTCGGCGACCTCACGGGCAAAGGCGATCTCGTGGGTCACGATCACCATGGTCATGCCTTCGGAGGCCAGTTGCTGGATCACGCTCAGCACCTCGCCGACCAATTCAGGATCGAGCGCAGAGGTGGCCTCGTCGAACAGCATCACATCGGGCTCCATCGCCAGCGCGCGGGCGATGGCGACGCGTTGCTTCTGTCCGCCGGACAGCGTCGCCGGATATTGGTCGGCCTTCTCGGCAAGGCCGACCTTGGCGAGTTGGGCACGCGCGAGCGTCTCCGCGTCCGCCTTGGCCATGCGCCGCACCGTAACCGGTCCCTCCATCACGTTCTCAAGCGTCGTCATGTGCGGGAACAGGTTGAAATGCTGGAACACCATGCCGGTGGTAGCGCGGAATTTTGCCAGCGTCTTCACATCAGGCAGTTTTGCACCTTCACCAAATGCAAAGCGCGTGTCGCCGACGCGGACGCTGCCGCCGTCGGGCACGACCAGCAGATTGATGCAGCGGAGCAGAGTCGACTTGCCGGAGCCCGACGGGCCGATCAACGCCACGACGCCGCCCTTGGCGACGTCGAGATTGATGTTCTTCAAAACCTCGTTGCTGCCAAAGCTCTTGCGAAGGCTGCGGATCTCGATCTTTTGCGTCTCGCTCATTCGCTGACCGCCAGTCGCTTCTCGCCGCGGCGGACGAGGATGGTGAGCGGGATCAGGATCGCCGCATAGGCGACCGCGACCGCGGTGTAGGTCTCCAGCGGCCGGTAGCTGTCATGGGCGGCGACCTGGCTCTGATAGACGAGGTCGGGCACCGCCAGCACCGAGACCAGCGAGGTGTTCTTGAACTGGATGATCGACTGGTTCATCAGCGCCGGGATCATGCGCTTGATCGCCTGCGGCAGCACGATGCGCCGCATGGTCTGGATCGGCGTCATGCCCAGCGCGGCGCCGGCTTCGGACTGGCCGCGGTCGATCGAGATGATGCCGCCGCGGATGATCTCCGAATAGAACGAGCCGCCATAGAGCGAGAGCGCCAGCGCCGAGGCCGTGATCGGCGTCATCTCGACGCCGGCGAGGATCGGCAGCGCGTAATAGAACCAGATCAGCTGCACGAGGATCGGCGTGCAGCGGAACGCCTCGATGAAGGTGAGCGCGAGAAGACGCAGCGCCTTGAACCGCGACAGGGTCCCGAACGCTCCGAACAGGCCGAACAGCAGCCCGCACACGACGATGACGACGGTGAAGCCGACGGTGACGCCGAGTCCGTTGAGAAACAGCCAGCGATAGCTCCAGAGGATGCCGAAGTCCCACTGATACATGCGTATGTTACTCGTCGTACGCCTTGGCCGCTGGCGTTGTCGTTCCGGGGCGATGCGAAGCATCGAACCCGGATCCTCGAGATTCCGGGTTCTCGCTTCGCGAGCCCCGGAATGACGAAAGTGGAAACTTACAACGAAACGCCCGGCGGAATGTCCGCTTCGGTCACGCCCACCAGCTCCATGTTGGTGATGATCGCGTTGCGGATGAAGCCGAGGCCCTTGTTGAAGTCGATCCAGGTGTTGACGTAATCGCGCCAGGTCTTGTCGGTCTCGCGGCGGAAGCCGGCATTCGAGGTCGTTGCGAAGATCGGCGTCGGCAGCACGAGCTGGCCGAGCGAGGGGTTCTTCTTCAGCACGGTCAGCGACAGCATGGTGATCAGGCACTGCGCGTCGACGCGGCCGGTCTGCAGCGCCGCGGTGGCGTCGTCCGCGGTCTTCAGCCGCGTGATCTGCGCCTTCGGCGTCAGGCGGCTGACGACCTGATCGTGCGAGGAGCCCTGGTCGACGGCGATCTTGATGTCGGGCGAGTTCAGCTCGGCCCAGCTCTTCGGCTTGAAGTCCTTCTTGCAGAGGATGGCGAAGGCGTTGTTGAAGACCGGCACCGAGAAGTCGACCACCAGCGCGCGCTTCGGGGTCGGGTTGAGGCCGAAGAAGATGTCGATCTTGTTGGCCTGCAGGTCGAGCACCGAATTGCCCCAGGTCGTCTCGGTGATCTCGAGCTCGGCCTCCATGTCGTCGGCGAGCCCCTTGGCGATGTCGATGTAGAAGCCCTTCCACTGGCCGCTGGAGAGATCCTTCATGTAATAGGGCGCGCCGCCGCCGACCGCGCCGATTCGCATCTTCTTGGTGCGGCGGATGCGGGCGAAGGTCGATTCGTTCGGATCGGCGGTCTGGGCCACGGCCGGCGAAGCCAGCGCGGCCGCGGTCATCGCGCCAAGTCCGACAATCGATGCAACATCACGACGTGTAACCATTGGGATCAATCGCTTTTCTGGTTGGGACAGGTTCCGTCAGGTTCATACCAAGGTCGCACTTTCAGTGAAAGCACAGCCTATCGGCTGGGCAGATCGGGAATTGCCCGGATGCTGGGCAGGCGCCGTCGATCAGGGGCGATAGCCGCTTGCTTTCCGCCCCTTTTGGCCCCAAATAGGGACCGGGAGATTGGCGGTGGACGAGCCACTCGCCAACCGGGTCAGGTCCGGAAGGAAGCAGCCCTAACGAGGTCCGGATCGGGTCGCTCGTCAGTCTCCTACCTGTTTTTCGAGCGAACCAGCGCCGGCGGCATCAGCCGCCAGCGCGCTCCTTTCCGCAAAAGCCGGCCAAGAGACATTTCATTGCGGATCGACCGATGACCGACGCTGGCGCCCCTTCCAACCCCGACAGCGCCGGCCAGGCCGGCAATGCGCCGTACCGGGTGCTGGCGCGCAAATACCGTCCCTCCAGTTTCGACGATCTGATCGGCCAGGAAGCGGTGGTCCGCACCGTCTCCAATGCGTTCGAGACCGGGCGCATTCCGCAGGCCTGGATCCTCACCGGCGTCCGCGGCGTCGGCAAGACCACCACCGCGCGCATTCTGGCCCGTGCACTCAACTACGAGATGCCTGATGGTTCGGTAAAGGGTCCGACCATCCACATGCCGACCCTGGGCGTGCATTGCCAGGCGATCATGGAAAGCCGGCACATGGACGTGCTGGAGATGGACGCGGCCTCGCACACAGGCGTTGACGACGTCCGCCAGATCAACGACAGCGTGCGCTACGCGCCGGCCAGCGCGCGCTACAAGGTCTACATCATCGACGAAGTCCACATGCTGTCGACGGCGGCGTTCAACGCCTTCCTAAAGACGCTGGAGGAACCGCCGGAGCACGCCAAGTTCGTGTTCGCAACCACCGAGATCCGCAAGGTTCCGGTCACCGTGCTGTCGCGCTGCCAGCGCTTTGACCTGCGCCGCGTCGAGGCGGACGTGCTGATGAAGCACCTCGCCAATATCGCCGCCAAGGAAAACGTCGAGATCGAGCCGGAGGCGCTCGGCATCATCGCACGCGCTGCCGAAGGCTCGGTGCGTGATTCGCTGTCGCTGCTCGACCAGGCGATCGCGCATGCGGCAGGCGCCGTGAAGGCCGATGCCGTCAGGCAGATGCTGGGGCTCGCCGACCGCACCCGCGTCATCGACCTCTTCGATTCGCTGGCGCGCGGCGACATCGCCGCCGCCTTCAAGGAGTTCCGCGATCAGTATGATGTCGGCGCCGATCCCATCGTCGTGCTTTCGGACCTTGCCGAGTTCGTCAATTTCGTCACCCGCGTGAAGATCGTGCCGGCGACTGCCGACAACGTCGCCTATGGTGAGACTGAGCGCGTGCGTGCGAAGGATTTCGCCTCAAAGATCTCGATGCGCGTGCTGTCGCGGATGTGGCAGATGCTGCTCAAGGGCATTGCCGAGGTGCAGGCCGCGACGCGCCCGGCTGCGGCCGCCGAGATGGTGCTGGTGCGCATCGCCTATGTCGCCGACCTGCCGACGCCGGACGAAGCGATCAGGATGCTGGAGCAGAACGGCGGCGGCTCGCCGGTCGCGAGCGGCGGCGGTGCTGCACGCAGCGCGCCGGCCGCGCCGACGGCCTCCTCGGCGCCTGTTCGCATGCCGACCTCGTCGCCGCCTTCGTTCGGCGGTGGCGGCGCGCGGCCGCAGATGGCGGCGCCCGCGCCGGATCCGCAAGGGGCGGTGCCCCAGCTGCGCGTCACGAGCTTCACCCAGCTCGTCGCGCTCGCCGGGCAGAAGCGCGACATCATGACCAAGAGCGCGCTCGAGGGCGACATGCGCCTCGTCCGTTTCGAGGAGGGCCGGCTGGAGGTCGCGCTCGAGCCGAACGCCTCCAAGACCATGATCTCCGAGCTCGCCAAGAAATTCGAGCTGTGGACCGGCCGCCGCTGGACGGTGATCGTCTCCAACGAGCAGGGCCAGCCGACGCTGCGCTCGGTGAACCAGGCGGCGAAGCAGGAGCATGCCCGTACCGCAGAGGCCGATCCGCGCGTGCGGGAGGTGATGTCGCGTTTCCCCGGCGCGAAGGTTGTCGAGGTCCGCAGGCTTGCCCCCGAGACGCCGGAAGCCAATATAAACGCTGACTATGGCAGTGACGATCCGCCCGACGGTTCCGACGGCGACGATCTCTGAGCCCATCTTTTTCCAAGGACGAGCACCGATGGCTGATTTTCTCGGCATGATGAAGCAGGCGGCGCAGCTGCAATCCAAGATGCAGGAGATGCAGGAGCAGCTGGCCAACGTGGAAGTCGAGGGCATCTCCGGCGGCGGCCTCGTCGCGGTGCGCATGACCGCGAAAATGGACGTCAAGGGTATCAAGATCGACCCCTCGCTGATGAAGCCGGAAGAGCGCGAAGTGCTGGAAGATCTGCTCGTCACCGCGCTCGGTGATGCCCGCCGCAAGGCGGAGACCGCGATGCAGGAGAAGATGCAGTCGCTGACCGGCGGGCTCGGCCTGCCGCCGGGGTTGTTCGGCCAGTAAGATGGGCGCGGTTGCAGGTCCCGAAATCGAGCGGCTGGTGCAGCTTCTCGCGCGGCTGCCGGGCCTCGGTCCGCGCTCGGCGCGGCGCGCGGCGCTGCATCTGATCAAGAAGCGCGAAGCGCTGATGATGCCGCTGGCCTCGGCCATGCAGGTCGCGCTCGACAAGGTCCAGGTCTGCAAGACCTGCGGCAACATCGATACGCAAAATCCCTGCACCGTCTGCACCGATCCCAAGCGCGATGACGCCATCATCGTCGTCGTCGCCGATGTCGCCGATCTCTGGGCGCTGGAGCGGGCCAATGCGACCCAGGGTCGCTATCATGTGCTGGGCGCGACATTGTCGCCGCTCGACGGCGTCGGCCCGCAGGATCTGACCATCGACGCGCTGGTCGCGCGCGCGCATGATTCTCGGGTGCACGAAATCATCCTGGCGCTGAATGCCACGGTGGACGGCCAGACCACGGCGCACTACATCACCGACCTGCTCCAGGACGCCAACGTAAAAGTAACCCGGCTGGCCCATGGTGTGCCTGTCGGTGGCGAGCTTGATTATCTCGATGAAGGTACGCTATCGGCCGCGATGCGGCAGCGTACCCTGTTCTAGCCATCCAGACTTTACGGAACGGACGACATGACGAAACTTTTCGCCACACGCTTGGCTTTGGTCGCGACGATGATGCTGCTGGCGAGCCCGGCCATCTCCGCGCAGCAGGACGACGGGGCGCCGCCGCCGTCCAAGCCCGGCAAGCCGATCAACGCCGGCGAGGTGTTGTCCGGCGAGTTGAATGCCTTGAAAGTGCGCGACGTCAAGAATGCCGGCAAGCGGGTTGCGACCTACCAGATCACGTCCGAGCCGCGCCGCCTGCCGCCGCCGAACGGGCTGTGCAATCTCGAGACCGGGCCCGAGACGTTCCAGCTCGTTCCGAGCGGCGATGCGCAGGCCGCGCAGCTGAAGACGTTCGTCGGCAAGGAAATCTCGGTCAAGGTCGACGAAGTCGCCTGCGCCAGCGATCCCGGCCAGATGAGCGAAGCCGTGATCACGAAGTGGAGCTTGATCAAGAAGCAGTAGGGGGGCAGATCGAGATGCCGTAGGGTGGGCAAAGCGAAGCGTGCCCACCGCCTGTGTCGAATGCTTGGAACGATGGTGGGCACGGCGCAAGTGCGCCTTTGCCCACCCTACAGAGCGTCACACCCTCACCGGCCCCAGCGCCTCGAAATGTCCGCGCTTCTGCAGCCATGCGAGCAGCACCAGGCTCGGGATTGCCACCAGCACGCAGATCACGAAGAACAGCGGCCAGCCCGTGGTGTCCGCGACATAGCCCGCGCTCGACGACAGATATGTTCGCCCCACCGCCGCGAGCGCGGTGAGCAGCGCATATTGCGTCGCCGTGTGCAGCGGGTTCTGGCAGAGCGCCGAGAGGTAGGCCACGAAGATCACGGTGCCGATGGCGCTGGTGAAGTTCTCGGCACAGATCGCGAGCGCCAGCGCCCATTGATTGGTGCCGACCACTGCGAGCCAGGCAAAGGACAAATTGGCCAGCGCCTGCACCACGCCACCGATCCAGAGCGACATTGCCAGCGGATAGCGCCGCGCGACGAAACCACCGGCAAACCCGCCGATCAGGGTGGCGGCGAGGCCGACGCCCTTCACGATCGCCGCATAATCGTTGCGGGTGAAGCCGAGGTCGATCACGAACGGCGCCGTCATCGTGCCCGAGAAGGCATCGGTGAACTTGAATAGCACGACGAAGGCGAGCGCGGCGAGAGCATCCTTGCGCGACAGGAATTCGGAGAACGCGCCGATCGCCGCGCTCAACACACGCGCAAAGGCGGTCTCGGTTTGTGTCGCAGCTTCCGCCTGTGCGGATTGCGCCGGCTCGGTCGCGGCCAGCGCGGTGATCGTGCCGATCAGCACCATCGCGGCCATCACCACATAGCCCCACATCCACGCCGAGGTGCGGGGTATGCCGGTGCCTTCGAAGCCCGAGACGATGAACAGCGCGCCCGCGGTCGAGACCAGCATTCCGATGCGGTAGGCCGCAACGTAAGCCGCCATACCGGCGGCCTGCTCGCTCTCCGGCAGGCTCTCGACGCGGAAGGCGTCGACCACGATGTCCTGCGTCGACGACGTCGTCGCCACCAGCAGCGCGCCCAGCGCGACGTAGAACGGCGAGCTGGCCGGGTCGGTCATCGCCAGCAGCAGGATCGCGACGATCAGCAGCAATTGCGAGAACAGCAGCCAGCCGCGCCGCCGCCCGAACGCGCGGGTGAACAGCGGCACATGCAGCGCATCCACCAGCGGCGCCCACAGGAATTTCAGCGTGTAGGGCGTGCCGACCAGCGCGAACAGCCCGATCGTCTTCAGGTCAACCCCGGCCTCGCGCATCCACACCAGCAGCGTGGAGCCCGACAGCGCCAGCGGCAGCCCCGAGGAGAAGCCGAGGAACAGCACGATCAGCACCCGGGGCTGCAGGTACACGGCAAGGCTGTCGCGCCAGGAGGGCGCAGGGACGGAGGTCGCGGCGGGGGAGGTCGCGTCGGGAGCGGTCATGGGGTGGTGTTAGCAGATTCTGGGGGTGATGCCTCTGCCACAAATCCCGTCATGCCCGGGCTTGTTCCGGGCATCCACGTTCTTGGTGCCGTTGAAAAGTCCGTGGATGGCCGGGACAAGCCTGGCCATGACGAAACGGTGTCACTCCCCCGCCTGGAGCTTCCGCGGAAACAGCTCGCCCGCGCCCGCGACCAGCCGCGGTCCCTCGGCCGGCGCGTCCGCCTTGCTGAAATCGAGCTCCTCGATTCGTCCTGCGCGCTTCTCGATCTTGTCGGCGGAAATCAGGATCTGGCGGACGTCCTCGTTCGCATCGGAAAAATGCTTCTGCAATTTGACCACGCGATCCCTGAGACGACCCAGATCGTCGCCGAGCTTGATCACTTCAGTCTGAATCTGGTCGGCGGCATCGCGCATGCGCGCGTCCTTCATGATCTGCTGCATGACCTGGATCGCCAGCATCAAGAGCGAGGGCGACACCAGCACCACGCGGGCGCGATAGGCCTTCTGGATCACGTCGTCGAAACCGTCATGGATTTCCGCATAGACCGATTCCGACGGCACGAACATCAGTGCCATCTCCTGGGTCTCGCCGGTGACGAGATATTTTTCCGCGATGTCGCTGACATGCTTCATCACGTCGCCGCGCAGCCGCTGCGTGGCAACGCGCTTCTCCTCGTCGGTGCGGGCGTCGTGCAGCGCCGTCATCGCCTCCAGCGGAAACTTCGCGTCGATGCAGAGCGGGCGCTGGTCTGGCAGGAACACGACGCAGTCGGGCCGCTTGCCGGTCGAGAGCGTGAACTGGAACTCGTAGGCGCCCTTCGGCAGACCGTCCTGGACGATCGCCTCCATCCGCGCCTGGCCGAAGGCGCCGCGCGACTGCTTGTTGGCGAGCACGTCGCGCAGGGTCGTCACCTGGGTGGTGAGATCGGTAAGGTTCTTGTGGGCGCTGTCGATGATGCCGAGCCGCTCGTGCAGCGCGCGCAGGCTCTCCATGGTGTTGCGCGTCGAATGTTCCATCGACTGGCCGACGCGATGGGTGACCGAATCCAGCCGCTCGTTGACCGCGCGCGCCATCTCGGCCTGGCGTCCCGCCAGCGCCTGGGTCATGGCGTCGACCCTCCCTGAGGATTCGCTCTGGGCGCGCAGCACCTCGCTCAGGCGCTCCTCGAGCTCGTCGGCCCGGATCGCATGCGCCATCGCGAGTTCCGCGCCGCGCCGGCCCGAGCGGGCGATCACGACGGCGATCGTCACCAGCAGGGTGAGGACAAGGGCGCCGAAGCCGATCAGGGCATCAATCGTGCGCACCGGCCAGTCGGCCAGCATGAAAATGATCTCGTTCATGGGCCCTTCTAGCGCGATTCGCCGACCTTAGCGAACGAAGAGGGAACGGTTATGGTTAATAGCCCCCTAATTTTTATGGTTAACGAAACCTCAAGTTTTATGGTTAGCGAGGGGTTAACGGGGTTCCCGGCCGGATTGACCGCGTCCGGCGCGCGGCTTAAATCGCGGCCATGGCCCTCAGAGAAATCATCATCCTGCCCGACAGGCAGCTGCGTCTGGTCTCCAAGCCGATCGAGAAGGTCACGCCGGAGATTCGCAAGCTTGCCGACGACATGTTCGAGACCATGTACGACGCGCCCGGTATTGGCCTCGCCGCGATCCAGGTCGCGCAGCCGCTGCGGCTGATCACCATGGACCTCGCCAAACGCGACGAGAACGGCGAGACCACGCCGCTTCCGCGCGTCTTCATCAACCCCGAGATCATCGCCTCGTCCGAGGAGCTCTCGGTCTACGAGGAAGGCTGTCTCTCGATCCCCGAATATTACGAGGAGGTCGAGCGCCCTGCGAAGGTGCGCGTGCGCTTCACCGATCTCGACGGCAAGGTGCACGAGGAGGACGCCGAAGGCCTCTATGCCACCTGCATCCAGCACGAGATCGACCATCTCAACGGCGTGCTGTTCGTCGACTATCTGTCGAAGCTCAAGCGCGACCGCGTGATGAAGAAGTTCGAGAAGGCCGCCAAGCGCGCGGAGTAACCACGTTCTCCGCCGTCATACCCGGCCTTGTGCCGGACATCCACGTTCTGTGCCGCCGCAGGCCGGAAGAACGTGGATGGCCGGGACAAGCCCGGCCATGACGAGTACGTTGCTCGTTTCCGAGGATTGTCTCGCCACATGCCCCTCCGCCTGATCTTCATGGGCACGCCCGATTTCTCCGTGCCGACGCTGCTCGAGCTGGTCGCGCATGGCCACGAGATCGTCGCCGTCTACACCCGCGCGCCGAAGCCCGGCGGGCGGCGCGGCCTGCAATTGCAGCCGACGCCGGTCGAAGAAGCTGCGCGAAAGCTCGGCATTCCCGTGCGGACGCCGAAGACGCTGAAGACCCAGGAAGCGCTCGACGAGTTCAGCGCGTTCGACGCCGATGCCGCCGTGGTCGTCGCCTATGGCATGATCCTGCCGCAGGCGATCCTCGATGCGCCAAAACTCGGCTGCTACAATCTGCACGCTTCGCTGCTGCCGCGCTGGCGCGGCGCAGCGCCGATCAACCGTGCGATCATGGACGGCGATGCCGAGAGCGGCGTGATGGTGATGAAGATGGACGTCGGTCTCGATACCGGCGACGTCGCCATGGCCGAGCGCCTCGCGATCACGGACAACATGACTGCACTCGATTTGCACGATCGTCTCTCTCGCCTCGGCGCCGATCTCATGGTGCGCGCGATGGCCGCGCTCGCCCGCGATGGGCTCCAGCTCAAGAAGCAGAGCGAGGACGGTGTCACCTACGCCGCCAAGATCGACAAGGCCGAGGCGCGCATCGACTGGACCAGGCCGGCGCGTGCCGTGCTGCGTCACATCCACGGCCTGTCGCCATTCCCCGGCGCCTGGGCCGAGCTTGCCGGCGTCAGCGAGAATGCGCGCGTCAAGATCCTGCGGTGTGAATTGGCAAAGGGGTCGGGCGCGCCGGGCGAGGTGCTCGATGACAAGCTCACCATCGCCTGCAGCGAGGGCGCCATCCGCATCATCGAGCTCCAGCGCGAAGGCAAGGGCCGGATGCAGGCCGCGGATTTCCTGCGCGGCGTGCCGCTGAAGGCGGGAGCGAGGTTCAACTGATCAGCGATGCCCCGCTACAAGCTCACCATCGAGTATGACGGCGCGCCGTTTTTCGGCTGGCAGGTGCAGGACACGCTGCCTTCGGTGCAGGGCGCGCTGGAGGCGGCCGTGAAGGCGATGACCGGCGCGGATTTGCGGGTGCATGGCGCCGGCCGCACCGATGCCGGCGTGCATGCGCGTGGCCAGGTCGCGCATGTCGATATCGACAAGCAGTTTCCGCCGGGCCGTTTTCGCGATGGGCTCAACGCGCATCTGCGCCCGCATCCGATCGCGGTGCTGGAGGCGGAGATCGTGCCTGACACGTTCGAGGCGCGCTTCTCCGCGGTGAAGCGCCACTACCGCTACCGCGTGATCAACACCCGCGCCAATCTCGCGCTCGACATCGGTCATGCCTGGCGCGTGCCGCGCCGGCTCGATGCGGAGGCGATGCATGTGGCGGCACAGCGTCTGCTCGGCAAGCACGATTTCACCACGTTCCGCGACACCGAGTGCCAGGCCAAGTCACCGGAGAAGACGCTCGACCAGCTCGACGTGCTGCGTGACGGCCGCGAGATCACCATCGTCACCTCGGCGCGCTCGTTCCTGCACAGCCAGGTGCGCTCGATGGTGGGCTCGCTGATCTGGGTCGGCGAGGGCCGCTGGACCGCCGAAGACCTCTCCGCAGCGTTAGAGGCGCGCAACCGCGCCGCCTGCGGCATCGTCGCCCCGCCGGATGGGCTGTATCTGATGAAGGTGGACTATTAGCGCGTGATGCCGCCACACCGTCATGGCCGGGTTTGTCCCGGCCATCCACGATCTTTCTTGCTGGGACTGAAGTACGTGGATGCCCGGGACAAGCCCGGGCATGACGGCGGAATACTTGGCAATGACCGCACCTACCCGAAATACCGCGTCAAAATCCCGCGATAGACCTGCGTCAGCTTCTCCAGATCCTTGACGGGCACCCGCTCGTCGACCTGATGCATGGTCTGGCCGACCAGACCGAATTCGATCACCGGGCAATAGCTGGAAATGAACCTTGCGTCCGACGTGCCACCGCTCGTCGACAGCTCGGGCTTCCGCCCCGTCACCTCCTCGATCGCGGACACCGCGAGATCAGTGAACGGGCCGGGCTTGGTGACGAACACGTTGGAGTTCGAGGGCTCCCAGACGATGCGGGCCTTGATGCGGTTGCCGCAGGCTTTTGTCAGCCGCGTCTCGACCAGCTCGCGCAACGAGGCCTGGGTGTGGTTGTCGTTGTAGCGGATGTTGAATTTTGCGCGGGCCTCGCCGGGGATGACGTTGCTCGCTTTGTTGCCGACGTCGACCGAGGTGAATTCGAGATTGGAGGCCTGGAATTGCGCGCTGCCATGGTCGAGCGGCTCGTCGGAGATCGCAACGATCAGCCTGGAGATGTCAGGCACCGGATTGGAGGCGCGATGCGGATAGGCGACATGGCCCTGCACGCCGTCCACGTACAGCGTGCCGGATTGCGAGCCGCGGCGGCCGACCTTGATGGTGTCGCCGAGCGTCTCGACATTGGAGGGCTCGCCCAGCACGCAATGGTCGAATTTTTCGCCGCGCTCGGCCGTCCATTTCAATAGCTTGATGGTGCCGTTGATGGAGACGTCTTCCTCGTCGCCCGTAATCAGGAACGAGATCGAGCCCTTTCCGTCGTTGCGCGGCTTGCCGTCATTGGCGGCGAGATGCTCCAGCACCGCGGCGACCGAGCAGGCGATGCCGCCCTTCATGTCGACCGCGCCGCGGCCGTGCAGGACGCCGTCCTTCACCTCTCCGGAGAACGCACCGATGCTCCAGGCGCTCTCGTCACCGGGTGGCACCACGTCGGTATGGCCGGCAAAGGTGATGTGCGGGCCTTCGGTGCCGATCCGCGCATAGAGATTGTCGACGTCGGCGGTGCCGGGCTCGCTGAAGGTCACGCGGTGGCAGGCGAAGCCGGCGGCGGTGAGGGCTTTTTCGAGCACCCCGAGCGCACCGGCATCTTCAGGGGTTACCGAGGGGCAGCGGATCAGATCGCGGGCAATGGAGAGAGCATCGGTCATGCGCCCCGCTTAACATGCATGCCGCCGGGTGGGCTAGCGCGGGGCGGGACAATTTCGATCTCGCGGCTCTGGTCCCAGCCTTTCGCAGGGGAGGCGGCGGATGCCGAACTGTCCTCGATATCGAGGAGCGGATCAGGGCCGAACCGGTTGTGGCCCGAGGTGCCGGACCGGCAGAACATTTCGACGAGGCCCCACAGCCACAGCAGTGCGGCAGTCAGGTTGAGCGAAAATATCCAGCTTGATTTGGGCAGCAGGTCCGCGAACTGGCTGAACAGGCCGGGCAAGAAGAAGAACGGAACGATCCACCAGCCGCTCTTGTCGCGGTCATGGAGTCGCTTGATCGCCGTCGCGAGATAGATCCAGAAGAACAGCGCCATGCCGGACGCCTTGAGGATCGAGCCCGCGAGATCGGCCGATGCCAGCGCGTGGGAGACGCGGGGGTCGACCAGCTTGAAGAGGCCGTCGAGACCGAAGTCGAAATCGAGCTCAATTCCGAGCTTCAGGGTGGACCTCGTCCCTCCGACGATCCCGATGACTTGACCGGCAATCTCCAGCAAGCCCGCCAGCAGCGCGACGATCAGCAGCGCCTGCCACAGCAACGCGCGGTTGATGCGGCCGTCGAAGCGGAACAGATACCAGATCCAGTCCATGCGAACGGCTCCGGGCGGGAGGAGCCGCCCGATATTTGGTCGCGATGGAGAGGGGGTGGGTTCGATAGGGCTCCGGTGTCGTCCCGGCGAAGGCCGGGACCCATACCGCGTGATCTATCGACAGTAGAAAGATAGTCGTACCGAACGACGAGTCTTCGCCAAACCACGGCCTCGGAGTATGGGTCCCGGCCTTCGCCGGGACGACAGCGGTGTGCGCCGAACTCAATCCCGCAGCAACTCGTTGATGCTGGTCTTGGAGCGCGTGCGCTCGTCGACGCGCTTGACGATGACGGCGCAGGCGGTGCTCGGGCCGATCTGGCCGTTCTTCATCGGCTTGCCGGGCAGCGCGCCGGGCACCACGACGGAATATTCGGGCACTTCGCCGATGAAGACCTCGCCGGTCTCGCGGTCGACGATCTTGGTCGAGGCGCCCAGGAACACGCCCATCGCCAGCACCGCGCCCTTGCGCACGATCACGCCCTCGGCGACCTCGGAGCGCGCGCCGATGAAGCAATCGTCCTCGACGATCACGGGCTCGGCCTGCAGCGGCTCGAGCACGCCGCCGATGCCGGCGCCGCCGGAGATGTGCACGCGCTTGCCGATCTGGGCGCAGGAGCCGACGGTGGCCCAGGTGTCGACCATGGTGCTCTCATCGACATAGGCGCCGAGATTGACGAAGGACGGCATCAGCACGACGTTCTTGGCGATGAAGGCCGAGCGGCGCACCACCGAGCCGGGTACGGCACGAAAACCGGCGTCGCGAAAACGGTTCTCGCCCCAGCCTTCGAACTTCGAGGGCACCTTGTCCCACCAGGTCGCCTTGCCGGATCCGCCGGGAATGACGCCCATGTCGTTGAGGCGGAACGACAGCAGCACGGCCTTCTTCAGCCACTGATTGACCTTCCACTTGCCGTCGCTGCCGCGCTCGGCAACGCGCGCCTCGCCCTTGTCCAGAATCTCCAGTGCTTGGTCCACGGCCTCGCGCACCTCGCCCTTGGTCGAGGTCGAGATGCCGTCGCGCGCGTCGAAGGCGCTGTTGATGGTGGATTCGAGGGCTTGGAGGGACATCGGGATTTCCTCTGGGGAAGCAGGAATTTGACGGATTGGGGCGCTTTTTCGGGATTTGGGCGGGCGGAGTCAAGGCATACTCCGCCGTCGTCCATACTCCGCTGTCGTCCCGGACAAGCGCAGCGAAGCGGAGCGCCGATCCGGGACCCATAGCCACAGGGAGTGGTTTGACGAAGATTCGGAGTTACCAATCCGGCGCGACAACCAAATCCCGTGGCTATGGGTCCCGGGTCTGCGCTTACGCTTGCCCGGGACGACGGCGGTTATAGGGGCGAGAGCCCTGCCAAAAACCCCGTCAGATCATCCGTGACGTGGTCGACATGGGCGGCATCCCGGCCTTCCAGTTCCCAGTCCTCCCGCACCACCTCCTTCGTTCCGTCAGGCACCACCAGCACGGTGGTCATGCCGAGCTGGTGCGGGACGGTGAGGTTGCGGGCGAGGTCCTCGAACATCGCGGCTTTGGTCGGATCGACCGCGTGGTCGGCGAGGAATTTCTGATAGGTCTGCGCCGCCGGCTTCGGCTCGAACTGGGCGGCGATGATGTCGAACACGCCGTCGAAATGCGTTGCCAGGCCGAGACGCGCCAGCACCGCATCGACATGGTCGACCGAGCCATTGGTCAGGATCAGCTTGCGCCCCGATAAGTTTGCGATGGCTTCGCCGAGCGCCGGGTTCGGCTGCAGCGGTGAATGGTCGATCTTGTGGACATAGGCGAGATAGTCGTCGGCGGACACGCCATGCAGGGTCATCATGCCGCGCATCGTGGTGCCGAAGCGCAGGTAATAATCCTTCTGCAGTTTTCGCGCCTCCGCCGGCGTCACCTGCAGCCAGCTCGACACGAACTCGGTGATCCGCACATCGACCTGCTGCCACAAATTGACGTGATGCGGATACAGCGTGTTGTCGAGGTCGAACACCCAGGTGTCGACATGAGCAAAGGTGCGGGGTTGGTTCATATCAACATTCTCAGCTCGTCGTCCCGGGGCGCGCGAAGCGCGAGCCCGGGACCCATAAACACGGAGAGGAGTTCGGTGAAGATTCGGGGTGGCCAGCTTCGCGCCACAACCACTCCCTGGGGTTATGGGTCCCCGCCTTCGCGGGGACGACAGCGGAGCTTGTAGGCGCTTGCGTGTTGATCATGACGCCAATTTCACGGCACCGCAAAGCGGAGCGTCTTGCCGCCGCTCGACATGTCCACCGCACCAAATCCCGTCGCCGCGAATCCGCGCGCGCCGCAATCGGTCTGCTCAACGGTCTCGAACTTGGTCTCGCGCGTGCAGAGCTGCCTGTCGCCGCCCCAGTTCAGCGGCCGGTCCTTCAGCTTGACGGCGCGGTTGTCGGCGTCGACGGCTTCCGCGAAGCTGAAGATCTGCTTGGGCTGACCGGTCACATCAGGGTGCAGGCAGGTCTTGGGATCGATGCGATACCAGCCGCGGCTGGTCACGGACTTGCCGTCGTCGGTCGCGATCGCCGCCATCACCTTGTGCGGCGTGTCGTTGCACCAGGTGAGGCCGGTCGCGGACGGCGTCTGCACCGCATCGACCATGGTCTTGAAGAAGTTCTGCGAGCCCACGATGTCCGACGACAAGCCGCGGCCCTTCAGGAACGCGGCCAGGGCTGCCTGCGTCTTCGGCCCGTCGACGCCGTCGATCGGCGCGGCGTCGTAGCCCGCGATCACCAACAGCCGCTGGATGCCGGCGAGGCGGGCCTGCTCGTCGTCATATTCGGAATCCTCGGCGAGATAGGCAATGAGGTTGCCGTCGGCTCCTTGCGCCGGCGTCACTTGCGTAAACGCAGCCTGGGTCTGGCCGCTGCGGCATTGCCGGGCCGCCGCGATGACGAAATTGTCCTGCGCGACACAGAGCATGTCGCTGCCGTTCTGCGGAATCGGGGAGGCGCCATAGACGCCGAGCGCGCGGGCGTTGAGCAGGATGCGATCGGCGGTCAGCGTGCCCTGCACCACCACGCGGCAGGTGGCGGGATCGACCCTGAACCAGCCGCGCGTCGCGGTCGCCGCCTTGTCGTCGATGCCGATCGCGGCCTCGACGACATAGGACATGCGGTTGCAGATCTTCAGATCGGCGAGGGCCGGCACCGAGGAGAAGACGAACGAGACGGCCGCGGCCGGCAGCGCCATCAGGAAGCGGGTCAGGGGTGAGCGGCGGGGGCGCTGAGCCCTCCGCCCGTCATGCCCGGGCTTGTCCCGCCTGCGAGGCCAAAGCCTCTTCGGCGAGGCGAAGGCCCGGGCATCCACGTTCTTGGCGCGGATCGAAAGATCGCGGATGGCCGGGACAAGCCCGGCCATGACGGTTTTCTTTGTCCGCTCGTCCCTCACTTGTGGATCAGCGTTCCCGTGCCCTGGTTGGTGAAGAGTTCAAGCAGCACCGCGTGCTGCATCTTGCCGTCGATGATGACGACGCCCTCCACGCCCTGCTCCAGCGCATAGATGCAGGTCTCGACCTTCGGGATCATGCCGCCGGAAATGGTGCCGTCGGCGATCAGCTTTCGCGCGTCCTTGACCGACAATTGCGGGATCAGCTTCTTCGACTTGTCGAGCACGCCAGGCACGTCGGTGAGCAGCAACAGGCGCTTGGCCTTCAGCGCGCCGGCAACCGCACCGGCAAAAGTGTCGGCGTTGACGTTCAGCGTCTGGCCTTCCTTCGAGGTTGCGAGCGGCGCCAGCACCGGGATCAGCTCGTAGCCGATCAGCTGGTTGAGCAGCGTGAGGTCCACCTTCTCGGGATCGCCGACGAAGCCGAGATCGATTGCCTTCTCGATGTTCGAGCCCGGATCGATGATGGTCCGCGTCGTCTTCGACGCCTTCACCATGTTGCCGTCCTTGCCGGACAACCCCACGGCCTTGCCGCCGGCTTCGTTGATGTAGCCGACGATCTGCTTGTTGACGGAGCCGGCGAGCACCATCTCGACGATCTCGATGGTCGCCGCATCGGTGATGCGCAGGCCGGCTGCGAATTCCGAGACGATGCCGAGGCGCTTGAGCATGGTCGCGATCTGCGGCCCGCCGCCATGCACCACCACCGGATTGATGGCGGTCTGCTCCAGCAGCACGATGTCGCGGGCAAAATTCTTCGCGGTCTCCTCGTCGCCCATGGCATGGCCGCCATATTTGATGACGATGGTTTCCTCGTCATACTGCTGCATGTGCGGCAGCGCTTCCGACAGGATGCGGGCCTGGTCGAGCGGGGAGATGTCGGTCATGTCGCGGATCTCGCTGGCGGGACTGGAGCGGCCTGCGTTCTATCCGATTGGCGGGCGTGGCGCAAAGTGGTCTTCGTGCCCCGGACGCAGCGCAGCGCTTCTTCAGCGGTGCGCTGCAGAGCCGGGGCCCATGCGGCTTGCTGGGTCCCGGCTCTGCGGAGCGTCACTGCGTGCCGCACCGCGTCCGGGACACGAGACCTATTTCCGCGCCACCACCGCGGCCAGCGTCACGGCCAGCCAGCTCGCGATCACCACCGTCCCGCCCGTCGGCGCTGCGTATGGAAACAGCGAGTGCCCGGCATATTGCCGCAAGGTGAGGTCGCCCGCGAACAGCACGGCGCCGATCACGAAGCCGAATGCACCGATGAGGCCAATTCCGCCGTGCAGAAGGCCGCGCGCCAGCAGGGCGACAGCTGCAAGTATGGCAGTTGCATGAAACAGCAGCATCGCGCTGGCCGAGGCCAGCCGGCTCGCATCGCCGCCATGCGCCGAGGCGGCGGCCAGCGCGACGCCGGCGGCGCCCATCAAACCGGCAAGTCCGATCAGCAGGCGCTGCGCCACCATCACGTAGCGCGCTCTTCCAGCAGTTTCGCCATCGCGGCGCGCAAGCTCTCCATGCCGGTCGAGCTGCGTGACGAGGTCGCGAGCACGTTCGGGAACGCGGCCGGATGCCTGGCCAGCGCCGCCTCGGTTTCGGCGATGCGCGATTGCAGCTCGGAGGCCTTCACCTGGTCGGCCTTGGTCAGCACGATCTGGTAGCTGACCGCGGAGCGGTCGAGCGTCTTGAGGACCTCGAGGTCGACCTCCTTGAGGCCATGCCGCGCGTCGATCAGCACGTAGACGCGCGCAAGCGAGGCGCGTCCCAGCAGGAATTTGTGGATCAGCTCGGTCCAGGACGCCACCTGGCTCTTGGGCGCCTTGGCATAGCCGTAGCCGGGCATGTCGACCAGGCGCAGGTCGGTCTTGCCGGGGACCTCGAAGAAGATCAGCTCCTGGGTGCGTCCCGGCGTATGCGAGGTGCGCGCCAGCGCGTTGCGCCCCGTCAGCGCGTTGATCAGGCTCGACTTGCCGACATTGGAGCGCCCGGCAAAGGCGACCTCCAGCCCCGCCATCGGCGGCAGCGTCTGGATCGAGGGCGAGGCCCAGATGAACTGCCAGTCGCGCGCGAACAGCTTCCGCCCGGCCTCGATCAGCTTGTCGTCTGATTTATCGGTCATCTGGAAAGTCTATCCTCGCGTCTTGGCCGGGCAAAAGCGCGAAGCGCGTCTTCCCATTCAAATGTCCCGGCCATCCACGTCTGTCTGCGCGGTACCCTCCAAAACGTGGATGCCCGGGACAAGCCCGGGCATGACGCTGTGGAGGCATTTGCGCCCGCATGACCGGGCACGCTTCGTGTGCAGCTACGTCGCCTTCTTCGCGAACGTCGCCTTGAGATTATCGAACAGCTCCACCTTCACCCCGTTGCGGCGCATGATGTAGCTCTGCTGGATCACCGAGAGCAGGTTGTTCCAGGCCCAGTAGATCACGAGGCCCGCCGGGAAGCCCGCCAGCATGAAGGTGAAGATCAGCGGCATCCAGTTGAAGATGATCTGCTGCGTCGGGTCCGGCGGTGTCGGGTTCAGCTTCATCTGGAACCACATCGTGATGCCCATGATGATCGGCCAGATGCCGAGCGCGAGGTAATGGCCGAACACCGGGATCGTGGTCGGATCGAACGGGATCAGCCCGAACAGGTTGAACAGGTTGGTCGGATCCGGCGCCGAGAGGTCCTTGATCCAGCCGTAGAACGGCGCGTGCCGCATCTCGATGGTGACGAACAGCACCTTGTAGAGCGAGAAGAACACCGGGATCTGGATCAGCACGGGGAGACAGCCGGCGACCGGATTGATCTTCTCCTTGCGGTAGATCTCCATCATCTCCTGCTGCTGCTTCACCTTGTCGTCGGGATAACGCTCCTTGAGCGCCTGCAGCTGCGGCTGAACCGACTTCATCTTCGCCATCGAGGCGTAGGACTTGTTCGCCAGCGGGAAGAACAGCAGCTTCACGATCACGGTCACGAGCAGGATCGAGATGCCGAAATTGCCGAAGAAGCGGTAGAAGAAGTCGAGGCCGAGGAACATCGGCTTGGTGATGAAGTAGAACCAGCCCCAGTCGATCAAGAGATCGAAATGGTTCAGCCCCAGCTCCTTGTTGTAGCCGCCGAGGCCGGCGAACGGGAACACGCCGACCACGCCGGCTTCCTTGGCGCCGGCGAACAGCCGCGCGTTCGCCGTCGCAGTGCCGCCGATCGCGACGGTGACGGGGTCGAGCAGATAATCGGTCTGGTAGGTGTGGACGTTGCCGGATGGGTTCGACGAGAAGCGCGCCTGCAGCTGGGCATTGGTATCCGGCAACAGCGCCGAGGCCCAGTACTTGTCGGTGATGCCGAGCCAGCCGTTGGTGACCTTGAAGTCCACCTTCTTGCTTTCGTCGATCTTCTTGTAGGCATATTCCTGCAGGCCCTGGTCGCCGAGATAGCCGATCAGGCCTTCATGCAGGATGTAGTAGCCGGAGACCTGCGGCGCACCGTGGCGCGAGATCAGCGCGAACGGATAGAGCGTAACCGGCGCATTGCCGACATTGCTCACCTCGTCCTTGATGGTGAAGAGATAATGGTCGTCGACCGCAATGGTGCGGCGGAAGGTGAGACCATCGCCATTCTCCCATTTCAGCACCACCGGCGTCGTCGGCGTCAGGCTGCCGCTGCCGTCCTGCTGCCAGACGGTCTGGGCATCAGGCATCTTCGCCGTCACGCCCGTCGCCGCCACCCAGCCGAATTCGGCGTAATAGGGCTCCGCGGTGCCCGAGGGCGAATAGAGGATGATCGGCGGCGACTTCGGATCGACCGTTTCGCGGAATTGCACCAGCGCGATGTCGTCGATGCGGCCGCCCTTCAGCGCGATGCTGCCGGCAATCCGCGGCGTGTCGATCTTCACGCGCGGGCTGGCTGCAATCGCGGCCTCACGCGCCACCACGGGCTGGGCCTGCTGGTTCGCGCCCGGCGTTGCCGGCTGAGCGGCGTTGCCCGGCTGCTGCGGCGCCGCGCCCGGCGTCGCGGAGGCCGACGGCTGCGGCGTGGTCTTCTGGAGCTCGGCCTGCGTCTGCTGCTGGGCGCGCTGCTTCTCCATCGCCGGCACATTGTAGAAATACTGCCAGGCGATCAGGACGAGGCCCGACAGAATGACGGCGAGGATGGTATTGCGATTGTCGGTCATCTCTGGGGTCTCGTCATCATTCCGGTTTGCGGCTGGCAGCAGGAGCGGGGCGGGGCCCGGTACGGTCAGTCCTCGGGCTGCGTCCATTCGCAGGTCCCTTGGCCGTATGCCGCGCCGGCTTCGTGAACGCCATGCGCAGATCGTCGAGCATGGTGGCGAAGTCGCGCGAGAGCGCGCCGCTTCGTCCGACCAGGACATAATCATGATGGGGCTGCATCGACACCGGATCGAGCCGCTTCACCAGTTCGCGAAGCCGGCGCCGGATACGATTGCGCGCGGGGGCGTTGCCGTTCTTTTTGGTAACGGTGAAGCCGATCCGGATCGGGCCGCCGTCATCGCGGGGGCGGCTTTGCAGGACGAACGCGGGACTGTTCACCCGCGCGCCATTGGCAACGGCGAGGAAATCCGCCCGCTGCCTCAGCCGATCCATGATGAAATCCCGGAAAAGGGGGTCCGGCTCAGGCGCTCAGACGCTTGCGGCCGCGAGCGCGGCGGGCGGCGAGAACCTTGCGGCCGCCGGCAGTGGCGAGACGGGCACGGAAGCCGTGACGGCGCTTGCGCACCAGTTTGCTGGGTTGATAAGTCCGCTTCACGGGTTTTTCTCCGCTGACCGGGCAATTTGCCTGTAGAATTGATGGTAAAGTCCCGAAGATGCGGCCCAAAACGGGCCGTTTCCGGCCCCAAGAGAGCCGCTCCCGGTGTCGCACCGGGTCATCGCGGACAATTTGGCCGGCTTATAAGCGAGCGCCTTGTTTTCGTCAACGCCGCACAAGCGCACGATTCCGGTGAATATCGCTGTTTGTGCGGGGTTTTTAACCCTTGAGGTGGCGACTCGCGATATCAGCGCTTACATCCCACCTCGGCAGATTAGCGATCCGTAATTTGACCGGACCGAGGTCGGGCCGCATCTTCATACTGCCAATCCTTCATCCGCCAAAGGCGAGGGCGACTTTCGTGGCAACGACAGACCTCCAGCCGGTCCAGGATCAGGATCAGCCGGACCCGCCGGCGATGCGCCCCCGTGGGACGCGCGGGCTCGGGCTGTCAGGCAAGCTGTTGCTGCTCACCGTCCCCCTGGTGATGATCGCGGCCGTGCTGCTCTATGTGCCCGCCATTGCCAACTTCTGGGTCAACCGGCTGAACGACCGCGTCGCCGCCGCCAACACGGCGGCGCTGGTGCTGGATGCGGCGCCGCTCGGCATGGTTCCCGATTCGCTGTCGCGCCAGATCCTGAAAAGCATCAATGCCCGCGCCGTCGCCATCAAGATGGGCCAGCAGCGCCGATTGCTCGCCAGCGACAACATTCCGGCCGCCATCGAGCATGACATCGACCTGCGCGACATGACGGCCTGGGACGCGATCACCGGCTCGTTCCGGATGATGCTGGAGACCGGCAATCAGGCCATCCGCATCGTCGGCCCCGGCGTCGGCACGGCCCAGTTCATCGAGATCGTGACCGACGAATTGCCGCTGCGGCAGCAGATGTACCGGTTCTCCCGCAACGTCGTGGTGGTCGCCCTGATCATCGCCGCGCTGACCGCGGGCCTCGTCTATCTGGCGCTTCATTATCTCTTCGTCCGCCCGATGCGGCGGCTGACCGCGAGCCTGGTCGGCTTCCACGAGAACCCCGAAAGCTCGGCGGGGATCATCGTGCCGAGCCAGCGCAGCGACGAGATCGGGGTCGCCGAGCGCGAATTGTCGGACATGCAGCGCGACCTGATGTCGATGCTGCATCAGAAGAGCCGGCTCGCCGCCCTTGGCCTGGCCGTGTCCAAGATCAACCACGATCTGCGCAATCTGCTGGCCTCGGCCCAGCTGCTGTCGGACCAGCTCGCCAGCGTGCCGGATCCGCGGGTGCAGCGCTTTGCCCCAAAGCTGGTGCGCTCGCTCGAGCGCGCCATCGCCTTCTGCCAGTCGACGCTGTCCTACGGCCGCGCCCAGGAGGCCGCACCGGACCGCCGCATGATCCTGATCGAACCTGTCGTGCTGGAGGTGCGCGAGACCGCGGGCCTCGCCTCAGACGCCTCGATCGCCTGGGTCGCCGCGATCGATCGCGGGCTTGCGGTCGATGCCGATCCCGATCAGCTGTTCCGGGTGCTGCTCAACCTCGTCCGCAACGCCGCCCAGGCGCTGGAAAGTCACGCCTCCGGCGAGGGCGGGGTGCAGCAGATCCGGATCACGGGAAAACGCGAGGGCGCTGTCGCAATTCTCGAGGTTTCCGACACCGGCCCCGGTGTCCCCCAGAAGACCCGGGAGCACCTGTTCGAGGCGTTCCAGACGTCCGGCCGCCCCGGCGGCAGCGGCCTTGGCCTCGCCATCGCCGCCGAGCTGGTCCGCGCCCATGGCGGCGACATCCACCTGGTCGAAGGCACCATCGGCGCCACTTTCCGTATCGTCATCCCCGACCGCCCCGTCGAGCTCCTCTCCATCCGCAACGAGCGGCAGAGGGCGTAAGTCGGCCAAAGGCCGAGTTCTTCCGTCATTGCAGGGTCTGGAGCACTCATCTATCCGTCATTCTGGGGCGCGACGAAGTCGCGAGCCCGGAAATCCATAGCCACCAGCCGGGGTTATGGATTCCGGGCCTGGCCCATGGGGCCATCCCGGAATGACACCGACCCCCGTCATTTCCTTGCAAAATCTCCCCATCCCGGACCTTGCCAACCGCGGCAAGAGCGGTTAGTCAGAGCGCTCTTTCGCACCCCTCCGGCGCTGTCCGGAGGCTGCCTGCGGGCTTAGGTCCGCACTGTTCGCGAAAAACGCGCCCGTAGCTCAGCTGGATAGAGCATCAGACTACGAATCTGAGGGTCGGACGTTCGAATCGTTCCGGGCGCGCCATTCTTCGCCGAAAGGTCAGGACCTAGCAGCATCTGGTCGCCAGACGGGCCCGAGACCGGATGGCGACGCCGTGTGAGGAGCGGAATGAAGATATCGCAGGCGTTCAAGTTCGAGGCGGCGCATCGGCTGCCGAACGTGCCCGAGACCCATCGATGCCGCCGGCTGCATGGTCATTCCTACCGGGTCGAGGTCCAGCTGGACGGGCCGGTCGATCCGCACACCGGCTTCGTCGCGGATTTCTTCGACATCGAAAAATGCTTCGCCGACATCCTGGGCGCGCTGGATCACCACTGCCTGAACGAGGTCAAAGGCCTCGAGAACCCCACCGCCGAGAATATTGCGATCTGGACCTGGGACCGGTTGAAGCCGAGCCTTCGACAGCTGTCGGCGGTCCGGGTCTATGAAACGGCGGATTGCTGGGCCGAATATAACGGGCAGTGACGACGGCCCTGCGCTGACTTGGCCGGGCCATCCGCTCGATAGAGCATCAGGCGACGGATCTGAGGGGCGGACGTTCGAATTGTTCCGGGCGCGCCGTTTCGGTAGTAAGTACGTCCCATGCGTACCATCGATCGTCTGTTCTCCTGCCTCGTTCTGTTCCTTGCAATCGCAGCCGTCCCGGTGCTTCCCGCGCGCGCGGCCGAAACCTGCCCGTTCATCAGCGCCCAGGATCTCGCCCGTGCGATGCCGGCGCTCAAATGGTCACTGATTTCAAATCAGGACGGCCGCGGCTGCATCTACCAGGCCGGGCGCGGCGACACGATGATGCTCTCCGTGTTCCGCAATCCCGACAAGGACCGCGCCAGGGAATTGTACGCGACCTTCGTCAAGACGCTTGGCGAGCGCATGCCGCTCAACGCAGTCGCGGGGATCGGCGACGAAGGCCAGGGCGGAACGAGCGCGGCCGGCGCCGAGCGCCAGGAAGCCTCGGTCGTCGCCTTGTCAGGCGATTACATTCTGCAGATCACCGTCTATCCGATCGGCCGGCGCGCTGATGAAGCGCTGCTCGGGCCGGTCACCGAAGCCGCGCGCGTGGCCATAGGCAGCGTGAACAAGAGCAGCGAACGGTTCGGCAATTGCGAGTGGCTCACGGCCGCGGATGCCGACGGCTTTCTCGACACGGGCACGCTGACGGTGCAGCGGACCGGCGCGGGCAGCTGCATGATGTTCGATCGCGAGGCCAACACCATGACCGTCGCGGTGATCGCGACCTCGCGCGACACCGCCATCGGCATGATGAAACGCGCAGGCCCCTGCAAGCACACGGCGATACAAGAGCTCGGCAGTGAAGCGTTCGGCGAGTATTCCTGCACCAAGGGCAACGGCAACGCCGTCACCATCTATGTCTGGAAGAACGGCAGGCAGGCTTCGATCCTGTTCGCGCCGGTCAAGCCGCATCCGGAGTCTGGCTCGGTCGAGCGCCTGAAGGCGGTCGCCGGGCGGGTCTATGGGAAATTGTAACGGCGCCGGCCTGCTTCAACCGCCCGCCAGCGCCTCCTTGCACTTGGCCGCGAAGGCGTTGAGGTAGGCGCCGATCTCGCTGGCCAGCGCCTCGGACCGATCGACATTCTGCAGGCTCATGTTGAGCGCGTAGACCGGAAGCCCGGCCAGCACGATGGGCGTGGCAACGGCGAGAACGCCGGGTTGCCACGACACCGCGCAATAGCCGTTGCGTTCGACCGAGCGAATCGATGTCCTGACGTCCGCAAGCAGCGCCTTGGCGGCCGCAGTGCTGCGCCGCTTGAACAGTTTCAGCAATCGCTCGCGCTCGGCCTCGGCAATGCCGGCCAGATAAGCGCGACCGAGCGACGTCAACTCCATCGGGACCTGCTGGCCGGCGACCACGTTCCGCAGTGCCGCGCGCGGGCTGTAGCGGATCGACTCCAGATAAACCATCATGGTGCGATCCGCGGTCGCGAGCCCCACGTTGAGCCGGCGCTTGGCCGATTCGGCCCGCATCATCGGTCCGATCGCGTTGAGCACCGGTGATCCCGTCCGCATCGCGTGACCGATGCTGATGACGGATGCGGCAAGCCGGTAGGTCCGCTGGTTACGGACCTCGTCGAGCATCCCGGAATTGACCAGCGTTCGCGTCAGCCGGCTGACCGTCGATCGCGGCAATCCTGTTCGCTCCGAAATCTCGCCGTTGCCAAGCGTGTCGACGCCGGGCCGGAACGACCGGAGGATCTCGATGCCCCGTTCGAGCGAGCGGTTGCCGTCAACCCCGCCCGCATATCTGCGCGCCTGCGCCACATCCAGCCTCCGCCGCGATTTCCACTTAGTGGAATTAAGGGGATGTTTAGGGGTGCGCAAGCCGCTATCAACACGGCGAAGAAGAATGCCCGGCCGCGCTGGGGCTCAACGAGGAAACGGCACGGCCGAAATCGGCTCGACATCCGCAATGCGTCGCGGCGATCGATCCGACTCCAACCAGGGAGCTCGCCATGTCCTATCAGCTCATCGAATTTTCCGTCGAGGCCGGTGTCGCGACGATTGCATTCAACCGGCCGGACCGGCGCAACGCCATGAGCGACGACATGCGCGCCGAGTTCGTCGCTGCGCTCGAAACCGTGGCTCGCGAGAGGGCCATCAAGGCTCTGGTGCTGACGGGGCGCGGCAGTGCGTTCTGCGCCGGCGGCGATATCAGCGGAATGAAGCGCCGGCTCGCGGCGCCGCAGGGCGAAGTTGCATTCAACGGATGGAGCCGTCAGCAGGGCGTGCATCACGTGCAATCGTTCCTGCTCGGGCTGCCGAAGCCGACGATCGCCGCCGTCAACGGCGATGCGGCGGGCCTCGGTGCGGACACCGCGCTGGCCTGCGACTTCGTCATGGGCACGGAGCGATCGAAGTTCACCTGGTCCTACATCAAGCGCGGTTTGATCCCCGACGGCGGCGGCCTGTATTTCCTGCCGCGCCGGGTCGGGCTTCCCAAGGCGAAGGAGCTGATCTTCACCGGACGCGTCGTCGAGGCCGACGAAGCGCTCGCGCTCGGCATCGTCGATCGCAAGGTGACCTCGAGCGAGCTCCTGTCGGCCGCGCAGGCCTGGGCGGTCGAACTGGCTCAGGGCTCTCCCACCGCGTTGGCGTTGGGCAAGAAGATCCTGAACGAGACGTTCGAGCATTCTGCGCACGACATTTTCAGTCTCGGCAGCCAGGCGCAGGCCATCTGCTACACCAGCGCGGAGCATCGCGACGCGGTGACAGCGTTCCTTGCGCAATCCACGTCGAAGGATTGAGCCATGGATGCGATCGAACGCCTGATCCGGCCGCGTAGCGTCGCTGTCATCGGTGCATCGGCGGACCCGAGCAAGACGTCGGGGCGCCCGGTGTCCTATCTCCGGAAGCATGGCTTTGCGGGTGCGATCTATCCCGTCAATCCGAAGGTCGCGGACATCGGCGGTCTGACCTGCTACCCCGACGTCGCCTCTCTGCCCGATGTGCCTGATGTCGGTCTTGTCTTGCTCGGCGCCGAGCGCGCGCACATCGCGGTGCGCGAATTGTCCGAGCGGGGGGCTGCCGCCGCGATCGTTCTCGCCAGCGGTTTCACCGAAGCCGGGGCGGAAGGCGCCGCGCGCCAGCAACAGCTCATGCAAGCCGCCGGCTCCATGCGGATCCTCGGGCCGAACACGATCGGCCTCGTCAACCTCACCGACAATATCGTGCTGTCGGCGTCGGGCGCGCTGGCGATGGATGACTTCCCGGCGGGATCCATCGGGTTGATCTCGCAGAGCGGGGGCATTCTCGGAGCCTTGCTGTCGCGCGCTGCGGCGCGCGGTGTCGGGCTGTCGAAGCTGGTGTCGACCAGCAACGAAGCCGATCTCGAACTCGCTGATTTCATCGACTTTCTTGCCGGCGACAGCGCAACCAGCGTCATTGCGCTTTATGTCGAGGCGATCCGCAATCCATCTCGCTTTCGCGAGTCGGTTCTGAAAGCGCGACGCGCCGGTAAGCCAATCGTCGCTTTCAAGATCGGTCGATCGGAGGCAGGCGCACAAGCGGCCGTCTCGCACACCGGCGCGCTTGCCGGCTCGGACCGCATGTATGACGCCATGTTCAGGCAACTCGGCGTGATCCGCGCCAGGACGTTCGAAGACCTGCTCGATATTCCCGCAGCCCTTGGCGCGGGATGGAAGCTGTCCGGCCGGCGTGTTGCGATCCTCACCTCGACCGGCGGCGCCGGCACGATCGTATCAGACAGTCTCGGCGTCGCCGGCTTTGCAACGCCCGCCCCCGACCCTGAGACTGCCGCGCAATTGCGCGCCCTGCAGTCGGGTCCGCAAGCCAATCTCGATCGCAATCCGATCGATGTGACCCTGGCCGGTCTGCAGCCCGATCTGCTGCGCGCCGCCATCCGCATCCTGCTCGCAAGTCCCTCTTACGATGCGCTGGTCGTCATTGCCGGCTCGTCAGCCGTGGGATCGCCGGGCCTGATGGCCGACGCCATCCACGACTGCCTGCCGCTCAGCGACAAGCCCGTCATTGCCTATGTGAGCCCCTACGCGCCCAAGGTGGTTTCCGTCCTCACCCGCCGAGGCGTCCCGGCCTACACCTCCGCCGAGAGCTGCACGGCTGCGCTCGACGGGCTCTTGCGGGCCGGAGCGCCGGAGCAGGTCCAGACACCCACCTCGCCCCTGACGGCGGCCGATGTCAGCGACTTCCCGGCGGGATCGCTCGACGAAGCACAGGCCAAGGCGCTGTTCGCCCGCTTTGGTGTTCCGGTCGTGGCAGAGAAAGTGGTCGCAACGCCGCGCGAAGCCGAACAGGCGGCGCGCGACCTCGGCGGCCGGGTCGTGCTCAAGATTCTCTCCCGCGAGATCGCGCACAAGAGCGATGTCGGCGGCGTCGCAGTCAACCTGACCGCCGAGACGATCGGCGGCCGCCTGACGGCAATGACGGACGAGGTCGAGGCCAAGGTTGGGACGCGACCGAACCGGTTCCTGGTGCAGGAGATGGTTTCGGGTGGCGTCGAGATCATTCTCGGAATGCATCGCGATCCCCTGGGAACGGCGATCCTTCTCGGAATGGGCGGCGTCACCGCCGAACTGTTCAAGGACACGACGATGCGCCTGCTGCCACCGGATGGCGGCCTCAGCCATGCCGAGGCCCTCGCGATGGCACGCGATCTCGTCACATGGCCGTTGCTGGACGGTTTTCGGGGCCGGCCGAAATGCGATGTCGAAGCGCTCGCGGAAGCGATCGTCGCTTTCTCGCGCCTGGTTGCGCAACTGGGCGATCACCTCGTCGAGGCCGAAATCAATCCGGTCTTCGTGCTGCCGGCGGGCCGGGGCGTGAAGGCGGCAGACGGATTGGTTGTTCTCGATGCCTGAACAAAATCGGATGGAGCTCCAGATGGCCAGTGGCGGAATCATCAATCACGACGGCGCGCGCGGGAACGGCTTCGCCGTGCGGCGCTGGCTGAACCTCGCCATCCTCGCTTGTGCCGTCGTGCTGGCGGTCGCCGGGCTGGGCGCCTCGCCGGCGCGCGCGGAATATCCCGACAAGATCATCAAGATCGTGGTGCCCTTCGCAGCCGGCGGCGGGACCGACATCATCGCGCGAACGACGGCGCAGGAAATCCAGACGGACCTCGGCAAGTCCGTCATCATCGAGAACAAGCCGGGCGCCGGGACCATCATCGGGACCCAGACGGTGGCCACCAGCGAGCCCGACGGCTATTCGCTGCTGATGGCGACCTTCGCGCACGCGGTCAACCCGAGCCTGTACAAGAAGCTGCCGTTCGATCCGCACACGGATTTCGCGGCGGTCTCGCTCATCGCGCGGTCTTTCAATATCGTCGTGGTCAATCCGGCCTCCAAGATCAACTCGATCTCGGATTTGATCGCTGAAGCCAAGGCCAATCCCGGCAAGCTCAATTTCGGAACGTTCGGCACCGGCACCTCGGCTCATCTCGCGGGCGAACTGTTCAATGCGATGGCGAAGGTCAAGATGACCGCTGTGCCCTACAAGGGCGCGGCGCCTGCGATCAGCGATCTCCTAGGGGGACAGATCGACGTGATGTTCACCACGGTGGCCAGCGCGGCCTCGCTGGTGGCTGCAGGTCAGCTCCGGGCGCTGGCTGTCACGTCCGCCGAACGTTCGGCGGCATTTCCGCAATTGCCTGCAGTCGCCGAGGCCGGGGTTCCCGGCTACGCCGCCGAATCCTGGTACGGACTGTACGCTCCGGCCAAGACGCCCGCTCCGGTGATTGCGCGTCTCAATCAGACGATCGCAAAGGCGGTTCAGTCCGGTGCTTTCAAGAAGCTGGAGGCCAACGAAGGCCTCATCATGGTCGGCGGCGCTCCGGAACAGCTCGATCGCTATGTCGGGCAGGAGGAAGAGCGCTGGCGCAAGCTGGTCAAGGACGCCAACATCGAGGTGCAATAGGACAGCAGGAGGGTGCCTGCGCATCGCGAAACATTGCGCAAGCACGCTCCGCTTCTATCTGGCCTCGCTAGAGTGTTCTGCTCGGTCGGATGACAGCCCTCATTCGGAGACGGCCAGAACGGTCAGCCCCCTGGTGCGCTTGTCCGGCGTCTCGAACTCGATCCGCTGCCCCACCGAGAGGCCGATCAGGGCCGCGCCAACAGGCGTCAGGATCGAGACCCGGTTGAGTTCGATGTTCGCCTCGTGCGGATAGACCAGCACGATCTCCCGGCTGGCACCTTTCTCGTCATCGCGATAGGTTACTTTGGAGCCCATCCTGACCACGCCGCGCAAATCGTTCTCTGCGGCGACCGACGCGCGCTCCAGTTCGCGCGCCAGAAACTGCGCGACACGGGGAAACAGATCCATGGTCGAATTCGCCAGCGAGCTCAGACGTCGCGATTCGTCTTCCGTGATCTTGATCGGTGGCAACGCCGGCTGGTCGCGCCAAATCTCGGCTTCGAAGTTGTGCATTTGAAATCTCCTATGCTGCAGTTGGTCCGGGATCGTCATCGCGCGGCTTGCTGCGCCGATGAGCCCGGAAGAGCGGGACGACGTTGGGGCTTGATTGGGTGACGTTCTGAACCCTGACGACGTTCAGGCAGCCGGCGAGGATGTATGGCATTTGGTCGCCGACCTGCAGGCCGATCAAGGCTGCCCCCAATGGTGTCAGGACCGAAATGCGGGCGGGATCCGACCAACACTCCTCGGGCCAGGCCAATTGCACGATGCGACGCGGAACGCCCCAGTTCGTGCAACAGGTGACCCATGATCCCACGGTCACGCGCGAACGGAGATCGTCCCAATCGTTCGGCACAATGTCGGCGCGGTTGATCTCACTTATGAGGAATATCCCGTCCAGGTCGCCTTTTTGGGCGGCAAGGCGGGCAAGCCGTTCGAGTCGCGGATAGTCCGATGCGGTGAGCGCGATTTTTGGAAGAGGCAGCACGGCACACTCCTTCTGCTTCAAGACGACCTCTCAGGGCGAGGTCACGAAAGCTGGAAAAGAGCCCGGACGGCGCAAGCACCGTCCGGCTAACCGCCTGCTTGGAGGCGGCCGGCGTGAAGACCAAAGCGCGCGGTGCGCGCATCTATGTCGACGACATATGCCATGACATCCTGACTATAGTGATTCATTTCACGGCGACCATTGCGGCGAAACCGCACAGTCGCGAGCGATCGTATCTTTGCAACGGCCATAATTCGACGGTGATGTGACCTTCAGTTTTGACAGCCCCGGCTTTCACCGTAGCCCTTGTTCGTCGATCAGGATGCGGTGGATCTCGATGCGCTCCGGCAGCTCGATCAGGAATTCCGCGTCGCGCGCGAGATGATGGACCTTCGTCGGCTCGCCCTTGGTGAAGGCCGTCATGGCCGCGATGTCCGTCCAATAGGAGATGGTCGTGAACCACGTCTCCTCGTCGCGGTCCTCGCGCAATTGCTGCACACCGAGCGCGGTTCCTAGCAGCGGCGGAATGCCCTCGGCTTTGCAGATAAGCCTGGTAGGCATCAGCGACGTCGCGGCGGGTGCGACCGCGCCAGATGCGAGCGATGGTCGGCCTGGTCGGCATGGCGGACTCCCTTTCAGGCGAACGCCGTGCTTCGCAGTCTCGTTCCATGCGTCTTCCTGTCGCTGCCGGCGACAGAACCTGATGTCAGCTGCCGGCGGCCGCCCCTGCAGGAATTCCCTATCATTGATCTGAAGCAATGATGATCTCGACCACCAATGCTAGAACGACTCGCAAGTCGCGACTCAGGGCTCCCCAGCCAGTCGCGGCAATCGCAGCGCGTGTTGGAATCTGAGGGCTCAATGGGACGACTACTGAATATCGTGACGCCGCTGCATACGGCGACGAAGCGCGACTACATGGGCCGCATGAACGACGACAAGATCGGCTGCTCGCTGAAAGCGCGGGAATACGAGGCCGACTATTGGGACGGCGACCGCCGCTTCGGCTATGGCGGCTACCGCTTCATCGAGGGGCGCTGGGCGCCGGTCGCCAAGGCGCTGATCGAGACCTATGGCCTGAAGAACGGCTCCAGCGTGCTCGACGTCGGCTGCGGCAAGGGCTTTCTGCTGTACGAGATGCAGAAGATCCTGCCGGGTTTGAAGGTCGTCGGCTTCGATATCTCCAAGCACGGCCTCGAAAATGCACACGAGCAGGTGAAGCCCTACCTCTTCAACTATCGCGCCCAGGACATCTACCCCTATGGCGACGACAGTTTCGATCTCGTCATCTCGCTTGGCACCCTGCACAATCTTCGGCTGTACGAGCTCGAAGCGGCGCTCAAGGAGGTCGAGCGGGTCGGCAAGAACAAATACGTCATGGTCGAGGGCTACCGGAACGTCGCCGAATTGCACAACCTCGAATGCTGGGCGCTGACGGCGGAGTCGATCCTGCATACGTCGGAATGGATCTGGCTCTACGGCAAGCTCGGTTACACCGGCGATTACGAATTCATCTATTTCGAGTGATCGGGCGCTCTCATGGACATCAAGACTGCCAAGGCGGCCATTCTCGTCGAATCCGGCAAGCCGCTGATCGTCGACGAGTTCACCTTGCCCGACAGGCTCGAACACGGCCAGGTGCTCGCGCACGTGCACACGTCGAGCATCTGCGGCGCGCAGATCAACGAGATCGACGCCGTCAAAGGCGTCGACAAGTTCCTGCCGCATCTTTTGGGACACGAAGCGCTCGCCACGATCGTCGAAACCGGACCCGGCGTGGTCTCCTGCAAGCAGGGCGACACCGTCGTCATGCATTGGCGGCCCGGCAAGGGCATCCAGTCCAATACGCCGGCCTATTCCTGGCGCGGCAAGCGCCTCAATGCGGGCTGGGTCACCACCTTCAATGAATATGCCGTGGTCTCGGAGAACCGTGTCACGCCCGTTCCCGCCTCGATCGACCGCACCAGCGCGCCGCTGCTCGGCTGCGCGGTGACGACCGCACTCGGCGTCGTCAACAACGACGCGCAGATCGCCATCGGCGAAGCCGTCGTCGTGTTCGGCGTCGGCGGCGTCGGGTTGAACATCGTGCAATTCGCCGCGATGGTCGGCGCCTATCCGGTCATTGCGATCGACCGCCTCGACAACAAGCTGGCGATGGCGAAGGATTTCGGCGCCACCCACACCATCAACTCCGAAGCGGTCAAGGATGTCGCTGCCGCGGTTCGCGCCATCACCGGTTCGGACGGGCCCGACAAGGTGGTAGAGACGACGGGCGTCAAGAATCTGATCGAGCTCGCCTACGAGATCACGGCCAAGAAAGGCCGTTGTATCCTGGTCGGCGTTCCCCGCGAGAAGGCCGAGATCTACACGCTGCCGTTACATTTCGAGAAGGTGCTGAAGGGCTCGGAAGGCGGGCAGTGCCAGCCCGCGCGCGACATCCCGCGTCTCGTTCGCCTGAGCGACGCCGGCAAGGTGAGCTACCGCGGGATCGTGACCCACGAGTTCGCGCTCGACGACGTCAACGACGCGCTGGATTTGATGCGCAGCGGCACATCGGGGCGGATCCTGCTGAACATCAGCTGAGCGCGGCGGCGACGACGCCGACAACATGCCGACGCTGGCGCTGCAGCAGCCAGGCTGCGATCGCCATGTTCACGATGTTCCAGGCGATGCCATTGACCAGCGCCGAAGCGTAGGAGCCGGTCCAGTCGTAGGTCGCCCCGGCCATCCAGGCCCCCAGCGCCATGCCGGCGAGCGTGACCGAGATGGCGAGGCTGACGCGGAAGCCGGCTTCCCGCGCCGGGAACAGCTCGCGGACGATCACCGCATAGCTCGGCACGATGCCGCCCTGCGCCAGGCCGAAAATGGCGGATACGACGTAGAGTGAGACCAGCCCGTTGAACGGCAGATAGAGCGCGAGTGCCATGGCCTGCATCGCCGAGCCCAGCAGCAAGGTCGGCAGGCCGCCGATGCGGTTCAACAGCCAGCCGAAAACAAAGCGGCTCGCCACGCTGAAGCCGAGCATGACCGCCAGCATTTCGGCGCCGCGCGCAGAGCCGTAGCCGAGGTCGCCGCAATAGGCGACCAGATGGACCTGCGGCATCGCCATGGCGACGCAGCAGCAGATGCCGGCTAACGCCAGCAGGCCCTGGGTGACGGAAGGGGGCAGGCCGATGGTCTGCATCGTGCTGCCGCTGCCCGCCGCTTCGCGTGCGGCCATGCGGACGACGGGTCGCCGCAGCAAAACCAGTGACAGCGGCAGCATGGTCGCCAGGCAGAACAGGCCGATGCCGATATGGGTCTGCCGCCAGCCATACGCGGCGATGGCGTGCTGGACGATCGGTGGCCAGACCACGCCGGCCAGAGAGCTGCCGGCCATCGCCAGGGAAATGGCAAGGCCGCGGTGCTTGTCGAACCACAGCGAGACGTCGGCGACCAAAGGCGCGAAGCTGGCCGCGCCGCCGAGGCCGATCGTGAGACCTGAGATCAGCGCGAACACGAACAGGCTTGGCGCGAAGGCGGTGAGGACGTAGCCGAGACTCATCAGGACCGTGCCCCCGGCCAGCGGCGGCAGGATGCCGAAGCGATCTGTCAGGCGGCCGATGACGATGCCGCCGATCATGAAGCCGATGATGGCGAGCGTGTAGGGCAGCGTTGCCTCGGCGCGGGGCGCGTTGAAATCGGCCTGCACCGCCGGCAATGCCACGACCAGCGACCACATGCCGACGCAGCCGAGGGTGGTGAGTGCCATGGAGACGGTGAGGCGAATCCAGGAATAGAAGTTTTCGATCGACGGCGTTTCGGGTGGCACTGCGACAGGTTTCCTCGGGCTGGGCTAGGATCGGCCCTGGGGTATCGCTCGCCGTCAGCGGCGACAAAGCAGGATTTCTCTTTTGTCGAGCGAGCGAAACTCATGCATCCTGCCGGCTTCCCGCATCGCCCGGAGCCGGCCATGACGTATCTGCTGCCGCCACTCAATGCCCTGCGCGCCTTCGAGGCCGCCGCCCGCCATCTCAGCTTCAAGCAGGCCGCTCACGAGCTGCACGTCACGGCCGGTGCCGTCAGCCAGCAAGTCCGCCTCTTGGAGGAGCGGCTGGGGGTGCAGCTGTTCGAGCGACGGACACGGCAGATCATTCTGACCGCTGCCGGCGAAACCTATCTGGCGCGGGTCCGGGAGGCGTTTCGCTGTCTTGCCGAGGCCACCGCCGAGCTCAAGCCCGAGGGCGTCACAAGCCTGCTGCATATCGGCCTCCACGCCAGTTTTGCGATCGATGCGTTGCGGGCGCGCCTGGCGCAGTTCCGCCGGGCCGAGCCCCAGCTCGCCATTCGCATCAGCCAGCCGGCGGGGCTGCACGAGCTGCTCGAAGGCAAGGTCGACGTCGTGATTGCGGACAGGGTGCAGCGCTGTCCCGGCTACAGGTGCGAGCCCCTGCAGAGCGGCTTCCTGATCGGGCCGCTTGGCACTGCCGATTGTCCGGAGATCGAAACCTTGCGGTCCTGCCTGCTTGGCGATGTCGAGCGCGCGCGGCCGGCCGCGCCGAGGGCGCCGCTGGCTGCCAGTGCGGCAGGCCCGGCACGCAGACCATCCAAGCCGTTCTTTTCCGCCTGAACGGGCCGGTTCGCAGGCATTTGCCATGACGGCTTCGCGCGCCGGCCGTAACCGCCGGTTAACCATGGATATTTACGGTGTCGAAAGCCTCTGAACTGTGACTGTCAGTTGATTTCGAGTCGAGCCCATGGCGTTCGGTAGCCGCGCAACTCCGCGAAGCATCGCCCCGACGGAGCCTGCGGCTTCGTGGGAAGCGCCGCGGGCTGCGCGGATGAAACCTGACGGCGCCGCGCCGGCGCTGATCAAGGGATCGCTGACCGTCACCGGTGTGCTGTCTTTCCTGCGCGAGAACGGCCGGCGCATTCTGACGCTGGCGATGGCGCTGTTCGCCCTCGGCGTCGTCGTTCTGATGATTCTGCCGGTCCGGTACGCCGCGACCGCCCTGGTCGTGCTCGATCCCCGGGAGCTGCGCGTGACCTCGGATCAGGAGGTGCTGCCGGGCATCGGCCAGGACGCCGCGGCGCTTCAGAGCCAGATCGAGATCGCCAAATCGGACGGCTTTCTCCGCCCCCTGATCGAGCAGCTCAAGATCGCCGATGACGATGACATCGCGGGCGGTCATACCGACATGACGCGCCTGCTCGAGAAATTCCGTAACCGCCTCGAGATCACGCGGCGCGGGCTCACTTACGTCATTGCCATTTCCTTCACCTCGAACCGCCCCGAGCGGGCCGCCTACTACGCCAACGCCATCGCCGCGGCGTTCGTTGCCAGTCAGGGCCGCGTCCGCACCGAGGCCACGGACGAGGCGGCCGATTGGCTCAAGGACCGGCTGAAGACGCTGAACGAGCGGCTGCGCGCATCGGAAGACGCCGTCGCCGCCTTCAGGCTCGAGCACAAGATCCTCAATGCCGGCAAGGATTCAACCACGCAGCAATTGCGGGTGACCGATCTCAATCAGCAGGTCTCCGCCGCCCGTCTTCGCACCGAGGAAGCCAAGGCGCGCTACGAGCAGGTGCAACGCGATCTCAAGGCCAATGTCGAAGGTCCCGTGAAGCAGGACCTGCTGAGCATGCTGCGCGCGCAGCGCTCGACGCTGAACGACCAGATCGCGCAGAAGAAGGCGGTGTACGGCGACCGCCATCCCGACCTTGCGATCTCCTATAGCCAGCTGGCCGATATCAACCGGCAGATCGAGGTCGAGCGGAAAAAGAACATCGAGACCGCCAAGTCCGAATATGAGGCTCAGCTGGAGCAGCAGAACGCGCTGGAAAAGCAGCTCAAGGCGGTCGAGACGCAGATGCTGGTCGACGGCCAGGCGCTGGTGAAGCTGCAGGAGCTGCAGCGGGACGCCGATGCCAACAGGAACATCTACGAGCAGTTCCTGTCGCGGTTCAAGACGACCAATGAGCAGCGTCAGCTGCAAAACTCCCAGACCAAGATCGCTTCGCCCGCCATTCCGCCGTTGCGCTCGACCCGTCCGCCGCTCGCTTTGCTGCTGGCGGCGCTGGGGATCGGCTCGCTGCTGACATCGACCGCCGCCACAGCGGCGATGACGAGCATGTCCGGCGGGCCTGGGCCTGCCGAGGCCGCCGTGCATGCGGGGGCGCAGGACACGCAAGTCCAGCAGCAAGCCCAAACTCAAGTCCAGCCTTCCGCCGCTGCCGCGCCCCGGCCCGAGGCGATGCCGCGCCTTCCCGTCTGGGCCCGCATTCCTGATCTGGCGTCCGGGACTGCGACCAACACCGTCTGGCAAAGACCGATCGCCGCCTCGGTCGAGCTCGATCTCGGCGCCTATCTGCGGCCGCTGCTCGAGCGGATCGATCGCGTGCCGGTGCGCGGTTGCAGGGTCGCCCTCGTGCTGTCGGTCGGCAAGAGTGCTGGCGGCAACACCGTTGCGCGCTCGCTCAATCGCGCCGCCGTGAACCGCGGCATGATGAGCGTATTGATCCGGCTGCAGCCGGAATTCGCAGGTCACCAGCCGCCGGTGACCGAATGGAACGACGGCTCGACCACGGCGGGACTTCAGTCGATCGACGAGCTTCTCAGTGCCGGCCGAAAGGCAGATGCGAGGCCCGAGGACGATATTCGTTCGGAGTTCGATCTGATCATCGTCCATGCCGGCAATCTCGCCTTGCAGCCCGACGCCATCGCGCTGGCGGCGCATGCGGACCTGATCGTCCTCGTGGCGCGCGCCGGCGAGCTCGGTTCGGCGGCGATGCGCCGGGTGACCGCGGCGCTGTTGCGGTATGAGGCCGTGTCGACCGGTCTGGTCGTCAATCACGCGCCTGCGGGTTCGACGGCGCCGCACCCCGAGGGCGGCGCATTGGGTCTTGCGGTTTGACGATGAAAGCGTCGCGCCGTCGTTGGCTGACTGCTGCGATGCTGCTGTCGATCTCATTCGGAGCGCCGGCCTTCGCCGACACTTGCGTGCCCGTGCCGCAGACGGTCGCGCCGGCGAGGCTCGCCGCATTGTCGCGCGGCTTCAACGCCGACGGCTGGATCAACGGTGAGGTGCCAAGCCGCGAATTGCTGCAGCAATTGCGAAGGGCGGGCATGAGCCATGTCCGGCTGCCGGTGCCGGCCGAGCGCGTGATGCCTCGTTTCGCTGCAAAGGCCGAGCGCGACGAGACGCTGCGTATGCTCGACAAGGCGCTGAAGCAGCTCACCGCACTCGGCTATGCTACGTCAGTCGATCTTCATCCCGGCGAGCGTTTCAATCGCCTGCACAAGCAGGATCCGGACGCGGCCCTGCGCGAGATGCAGGACGCCTGGAGCGGACTTGCAGAGGTCATTCGCTCCTATCCGGCCGACCGCGTCTTCGCAGAGCTGCTCAACGAGCCCGATATCGACGCCGACACATGGCAGAGGCAGGTCGAGGCGCTCGCCGGCCTCGTCCGCAGATTGCTTCCCGCCACCACCCTCATTGTCGGTCCGGTCAACTGGCAGCGTGCGGATTCGCTGCCGCGGTTTCGTCCGCTGGAGGATCCCGACATCGTCTATGCCATCCACTTCTATGATCCCATGGTGTTCACCCATCAGGCTCACTGGGATGCGCAGGATCCGCTGCACGACATCATCGATCTGCCTTATCCGATCAATGCCGGCGATCCCAAAGTGCAGGCGCTGCGCCAGGATCTGCAGGCGAGGGGCGCGACCCAGGCGCTCGGCATGCTCGACGTCGCAATCGCCGCCGCCAAGGACAAGCCGCAGGCCGATCGCTGGCTCGCACCGGCGCTCGCATGGCAGCAGCAATTCAAGCGACCGATCATCGTCAACGAGTTCGGCGTGCTGAAAGCCGGCGCGCCGAGACAAAGCCGGCTGCGCTGGCTGGCGGACGTCACCGCTTATGCCAGGGAGCATTGCTGGGGCTGGACGCATTGGGAGCTGGCGCAGGGCTTTGGCCTCGTCGATCGCAGCACCGGCAGGCCCGATCCCGACGTGATGCGGGCGCTGCTCGGCGCGCGCCCCGGCCCGGCCGGCGCTGACATCGCACCGGTTCGCTATCGTTAAGGAATCCTTTCACATCGCCCCGCTATCGTGCTCGACGCGCGCTGCCAAAGGACGATTGATGGGGGCCGGTGACTTAACCCAGGTTCAGACCGTGCCGGCCGAGCCATCGCCGCCGGCCTGGCGCGAGCTGGTTCCGACACTCTGTATCGCCGTGGCGGCGATCGGCTTTGCTCCGGTCCTGCATTTGGCCTATCCGGCCCTGGCCATCGTGGTCGAGGTCCTCATCGGTATCGCCATCGTGCTGGCGGTCCCGACCTACGCGCCGGCCATCGCCATCTTCGTCCTGTTCTTCCAGAACCTGTTCGTCTCGATCCTGTCGCCGTTGGTCCCGCTGCCGTCCGATCTCGACTTCATCAAGGGCTACAATTTCCTCGTTTGCTCCGTGATGTGGCTGGCGACGTTCGGCCTTTACGTGCTGGGCCAGAGGAATCATTCGGCTGAGGTGAACCAGATCATGCGCTGGGGTGTCGTCACCCTCGCCGTGGTGTCGCTGTATTTCGCGATCGGCTTCATCCAGGACGGACAGCCGGCTGCGGTCTATCTGCGCAATATCGTGCTGCCGCTGTTCCTGTTCCAGCTCTCGCTTCTGACCGCCGCGACCTATGAGGTGCGCATCACGCCGTTCCTGGTGACGCTCGCGGTCATCCTTCTGCTGTGCGGGTATGTCGAACTCGTCTTCCGCGATCTCTGGCTGGCCATCACCAACAGCTATACGTTCTGGGGGTTCGACGAGCTCAAGGCGACCCATTCGGGTGTCTGGGAAGCCCAGATGCGGGCCACCGGCAACGTGCCCGTCGACCTCAAGGACCGCTTCAGCTTCGATTTTCTGAACACGCCCTTGCTCGAAGGGTTCGGCCTGTCGAAGATGCTGCGCATCAACGGTCCGAACATGCACCCGATCAGCTTCGCTTACGGCGTCGGCTTTCTCGCCCTGTTCCTGTTCTCGGTGGGACGGCCGCTGCTGGCCCTCGCAGCATTGCCGCTGCTGATCTTTTGCAGCGTGAAGGGCGCGCTCATCGTGGTGATCTTCGTGGTCGCGGCCTGGATCGCGACCCGTCTGATCGGCGCCGTGGTGACGTTGTTGCTTGGCCTCCTCGGCATGGCCGCCTTCGCGGTTCTGGCGATCCGCCTCGGGCTGCAGATCGGCGACTATCACGTCATTGGACTGATGGGTGGTCTGGATGGATTCGTGCAGAGACCTTTCGGCCGGGGCCTCGGCATTGGTGGCAATTTGTCGGAGAGCTACTTTTCCATCGACTGGAGTGCCGCACAGGCCGCCGGGACGATCGACGGCGCGGTCGAGAGCGCGATCGGCGTGCTGTTGTACCAGATGGGCGTTGGCGCCTTCGTGCTGCTGGCCTTCTATTTCGCGATGGCGCTTAGGGCATGGCGCCTCTACGCCTCATCGGGCTATCTGACGCAGGGGCTCGCCGGCTTCGGCGTCATGGTCGTGCTGCTCAACGGATTGTTCCAGGAAGAGGCCTTGTTCGCGCCACTCGCGCTCGGGCTCATGCTCTCGCTCACGGGCCTCGTCATCGGCAGCCATGTGAGAATGCAGGCCGTCGCCGCGAGGATGCGGCAGTCGAGCAGCTCACCGGCTACCAGTCCGTGGCGTAGCTCAGCGTCAGGCGCGCACACCTGAACGCTCCGACGCAGGAACTTCCACTTTTTCCCGGCGTTGGTCTCGCGGGTCGCACAAACGGCCGGCTCCGCACGATGAAGAACTTCTCAAACGCTGAATTTTCACCCGAGGTGATCGCGATCATGACGGGCGCCCTGGAAGCCGCGGTTGCGAGCCTGCCGGAGCCCGTGCAAGCTTCGCACGTCAACATGCTCGCCGAATCCATCCTGCGCACGGCCGCCGCGGGCGAGCGCAACGTCGCCAACCTGCAAAGGATCGCCTTGATGGAGCTGCAACTGGTGCCGCGCGAGTGATGAGGTGGACATGAAGACGACATTCGCAGCTGTCGCAGCGCTCCTTGCCACGCTGTCTGCCGCCCAGGCAGAGAGCTGGACGGCCTACCGCATCGCCGAGTCCGGAACATCGGTGGACATTCCCGTTTCGCTCTTCACGGAGTTGGCAGGCAAGCCCGACGGCTTCGGCCAGCAATTTCGCACCTCCGACGGCAGAGCTGATCTCACCGTACAGGCCGTTTCCAACAGCCAGGGTCTTTCGCCGGCTGCATTCCTGGCCACGAAGAGTGCGCCGTCCGGCATCATCTACAAGCGTGTCGCCCCGAATTTCTTCGTCGTCTCCAGCATCAAGCGCGACAAGATCTGGTACGACCGCTGCAACTTTTCGCGCGGCTATGTGCACTGCGTGCTGATCAATTATCCCGCGGCCGAAAAGCGGCAATGGGACCGCGTTGTCACGCGGATCAGCCACAGCCTCAGCGGCGGTTGAACTCATCTGGAAAAGAGCTGCCCGAAACGAGCTCGTGCCCAAGTCACGAGGCGCCAGCTTGACGCGCTCTGATCGGCCCGGCTCTTGTGAATCGTCCTGATGGTTAGACTGCCGCCCGACTCACCGCCACCCCAGCGCCGGTGCGACATGTTTCAGGATCGCCTCGATCGCATGCGCGCAGTAATCGACCCCTAACTGGTTCGGGATCGTCAACAGCAGCGTGTCTGCCTCCGCGATCGCCTCGTCCTGGCGCAGCTGCTCGATCAGCGCATCGGGCTCGGCAGCATAACTCCGGCCGAAGATCGCCCGGGTCTGCGGGTCGATGAAGCCGATCTGGTCCTCGCCTTCGCCGCCCCGGCCAAAATAGGCACGATCGCGATCGTCCATCAGCGCAAAGATGCTGCGGCTGACGGAGACGCGGGGCTCACGGGTGTGGCCGGCCTCCTTCCACGCCGCGCGATAGGCGCGAATCTGCGCGGCCTGCTGCACGTGAAAGGCCTCGCCGGTCTCGTCGTTCTTCAGCGTCGAGCTCTGCAGATTCATGCCGAGCTTCGCCGCCCACACCGCGGTGGCGTTGGAGCCGGCGCCCCACCAGATCCGCTCGCGCAGGCCTTGCGCATGCGGCTCGATCCGCAAGAGCCCCGGCGGGTTGGGAAACATCGGCTGCGGATTGGGCTCGGCAAAGCCTTCACCACGGAGCAGGTCGAGAAAGACTTCCGCGTGGCGCCGGCCCATGTCGGCATCGCTCTGGCCGTCAGCGGGCCGATAGCCGAAGTAGCGCCATCCGTCGATCACCTGCTCGGGCGAGCCGCGGCTGATGCCGAGCTGCAGCCGGCCGCCGGCGATGAGATCGGCGCTGCCTGCGTCCTCCACCATGTAGAGCGGGTTCTCATAGCGCATGTCGATCACGGCCGTGCCGATCTCGATCCTGCTCGTCCTGGCGCCGACCGCCGCGAGCAGCGGAAAGGGCGAGGCGAGCTGGCGCGCGAAATGATGCACCCGGAAATAGGCGCCGTCCGCGCCCAGTTGCTCGGCCGCGACCGCAAGCTCGATCGATTGCAGCAGCGTGTCTGCGGCCGAGCGGGTCTGCGATTGCGACGAGGGGGTCCAGTGTCCGAAGGAGAGAAAGCCGATTTTCTTCATGAGGGCTAGGTATGCATGACCGGAAGAATTTGCGAGACGTTGGCCCGAGGGAAAAATGGCGGCGAGGCGTGTGGCCGTAAGTGCTGGGAGGAAGCAGGCCCGGGTTCGCACCACGACGTCAGGTCGTTCGACTTTGATCTGACGTGCCCGGAAGCGGCCTCAGATTTCGCAACCGGTCAAATTCAATGCCTTGAGTAGGCCACCGAACGCCTTCAGTCGACAGGGCTCGGTCTCGCTGGCGGCCTTTGCACGCTGAGCATTGGCAGCTCGCTTGGCAACAATTGCCTTTGGCTTCGGCTTGGGACGTTCGGCGGTCGCGATCGTCTTCGCATCGCGCCGATGACGGACGATCGGTTTCGGCGCGGTCGAATCGACTTGGATGTCTTGCGGAGCAACGGGGTTCTCGACCGGAGCAATTTGTGTCGGCATCGCGCTGCTCACAGCGGCAACCTCGAGGCGATCGGCCTTCGGCAACGCGTCAGGTGACGCAGAGACGGTTGCGCTCTGCTCGGCAAGGGGCGGGGCGATCGCGACGGCGCGACGCGGTGGAGCGCTCAGCTCCATTGCCGACAGCACCCCTGCACTCAACAGGATGAGGAGGCCCAACAACGCCATTTTCAGCATAAAGCGCCTCTAACCCGGGGTTAGTGCCGCTGAAAATTCTCCGCTGCAATAAGGCAACTTGTCGGCGATTGCCGACCTCGGGCGAATCATTTGCCGACAGCGTTAACGGCGATGCTTCTGCAGACCATCGTCGTAAGCGGTCCTTCGCCACGCCCTTGAAAGGCGCCCGGGAGCATCTAGATAACATCCAGAGACCATCCAGAGGGATGGTAATAATGGATGTACCCATGGCCGATAATGTGCGCGAGCTGCGACCCAAGGCCCCCGACACCGAGAAGATCACGATCAACCTTGGCTATGTCGACCTCGGTCATGTCGATCTCATGGTGCAGGAAGGGTTCTATTCGAACCGGACCGATTTTATCCGGACAGCAATCCGGAACCAGCTCGAGCGCCACGTAGAGGTCGTCAGACAATCCACGGCCCGGAAGAACCTGGACCTCGGGCTGCGCAACTACACTCGCGAGGATCTCGAAGCGGCGCGGCGCGCCGGCGAAATGCTGCAGATCAATGTTTTGGGCTTAGCCACCATCGCCCAGGACGTCACTCCCGAGTTGGCTCGCGCCACAATCGCGTCGGTCTCGGTGCTGGGGGCCCTTCACGCCACTCCCGCGGTCAAGGCCGCTCTCGCCGACAGAACGAGGTGAACGATGCTGAATCCAGTCATAATCCGCGAAGCAACCCGCCTCACGCGTGCCGGCCAACTGGTCGAGGCCACCGCGCTCCTGCAGCGCATGCTCCACGGCGGTAGCGCTCCAAAACCAGAGCATCGCAACGCCGCTCAGGCTCGGCTCCTGGGGCTCGATCCGCTTACCATCGACGCTACGGCCGACGTCGTCGAGGAGCGGGAAGCTCCGCAGATCTCGCCGGCCCGCTCTGATCAGCGACGCAGGCGCTCCTCACCGCTCGACGGCATGCGGGATTTTTCCGGGCTCGGCCTGCGAAGTCCGATCGCACGCGCTCCTCTGTCCCCGTCGGACATGGTGCCCGAGGGCACACGGTTTATCGCCGGTACCTTCAGTAACGCCGCGGGAAGCCGGACCTACAAGCTGTTCATCCCAAGCCGCTGTGAGGGACGACGGCTTCCGCTGATCGTCATGCTTCATGGATGCACCCAGTCGCCCGACGATTTCGCGGCCGGCACCCGGATGAACTTCCTGGCGGAAGAGCAGAATTGCTTCGTGGTCTATCCTGAGCAACCGAACGGAGCCAACCCATCGAAGTGCTGGAACTGGTTTCGCACGGGCGACCAGCGCCGCGGCGGGGGCGAGCCCTCGATGATCGCGGGCATTACCCGCCAGATCATGCGCGACCATGCGATCGATCCGAAGCGCGTATATGTCGCGGGTCTGTCGGCCGGCGGGGCCGCCGCCGCCATCATGGGCGCAACGTATAGCGACCTGTACGCGGCGGTCGGTATTCATTCAGGCCTCGCGTGCGGAGCCGCGAACGATCTTCCCTCCGCGTTCGTCGCCATGCGGCAGGGAGGCGGCTCCAAGGCAATTGCGGACGGCAAAACTTCTATGCCGACCATCGTTTTCCATGGCGATCGCGACACTACGGTGCATCCAAAGAATGGCGATCAGATAATCGAGCAGTCCACCAGGGCAACGAGGCCGACGACGAAGGTACTTCGCGGACGCGTACCCCACGGCCATGCCTATACTCGCACCGTCCTGATCGACGGGGCCGGTCGGGCGATCTCCGAACACTGGAACATCGATGGCGCTGGACACGCGTGGTCAGGCGGCAGTCCCGCCGGGACCTACACTGATCCGCAAGGGCCGGATGCGACGAGGGAAATGCTGCGCTTCTTCCTCGAGCATTCGCTCGGTGGGTAATCTGGCTTCACCGCCCGATCCGAAGCTACCGGCACCGACAATGTCCTCCTGACGATAGGGCTGCTGCAACATCAGGGGGTACCGGGCGGGGCGCGACGGGCGAGAAATCGGTCTCAAAGATCACCGGGAGTTTGGGATCATCCTCCCGGCAACGTTCGGCGATCTGCCATCCGTCAATGCCCCGTTTAGCTTGAGGTCCGTGATGAGACGTCGGCGACTCGCCGCGCGCACCATGCCCTCGCCGTCAGTCACACGGATGACGTCGTGCCCTTCCTCTCGCCTTCACCACGAACTGCTAGTGACCAGAGCATTCAAATTGCTCCAGCGATGCGGTCTATCAAGGGCCGATGCTGACCTCCGAAGGCTCGCTTCGAGGAAGTCTCGCGATCAAGGCATGACTGCTTGCGTAGTTGCCGCAACTTAAAGCGGTCTTTGGAGAGCACAACGAGCGAAGAGCTCATTGTTCTCAGGCCAACGCCCGTCGAACATAGGTCTGGAAGATCGCCAGCTAGACGTTTGTTGGTTGGAGTTGCTACCTGAAATCATCGTCCAGTCGCAGAACGTGCGATTGATCTCAGTTCATGCGGGTCTCCAACAATGCGCGGGTTTGGAACGCCACATCACGAAGCCTGTTGTCCGTTCAGAAATGACCGTTGTGGTCGCACCCTCATGTTCTTGGAGCGCCAGATGAGCAAACGCAAACCGGCACCAGCGTCAAAGCGCGCCCGCAATCCGAAAATGGCCGCGCGGGCCCAACGGAACAAGCAGGCCATTGTTAGAAGCCCGAAAGAGGAATTTCTTCGCTCTGCTGCGGCAGCCTCGATTGAACCGCCTCCTAAGCTTCATGATGATCCTGGACACGAGGTTCCTGTCATTGAGCCTCGGGTGGATGCCTTGCCAGGTGACCTCAGTCAGAGAATGATCGGCAGCGATCCAATGAAAGGCTTCGCTTTAGCCACGGCAAACATGCAGGCGTACCAAGCAAAGCTTCTTGAGATAGCCCAGGCCAACGTGCAGTTCACTTTTGATTTCGGCCTGAGACTTGCGACGATCGGGTCACCAACTGAATTTTTCGCCGTCATTACCGAGTTTACAAGCAGACGGGCCGAGATGTTCGGGCAGCATTCGAAAGAATTGGCGGCATATCCGTTCTGGCGCATCAAGCCGGCCCCAGAGCTCGCGGCTCTGCCGGGACGATAACTGCAAGCCGTACCCGCTGCGGCAAAGGATGGACGCAAACGCGAATCACGCACGCGCCGATCACGGTTGCTTGCTTTCGGCTGGGGAGCGCGGCTCACAACAACCCTGAGCGGGCTCGGTGCCGCCAATCCGAGGGATCCGCGATCAGGAATGTAGGTTGACACGATGTCCACAACTGAAGCCGGTCTGCTGATCGTTTTGGCGGGACTTGTCGTTCTGATCCTCGGCAACATCGCGTTTCAGGTGACAGCGGAGCGAAAGAATCCGCCTATCGGTGTCTTTACCGATTGCGACGGAGTGCGCCTTCACTATATCGAACGGGGCGATGCCGCTGCGCCTTGCGTGGTCCTGTTTCACGGGAACGGCACCATGATTCAGGATCTCGTCCTGAGCGGTTTGGTCGACCGCCTGGCCCACGACTATCGCGTCGTTTGCTTCGACCGGCCAGGGTTTGGCTACAGCGACCGTCCGCGCACGCGCATCTGGACGCCTACGACGCAAGCTTCCTTGTTCGCGAAGGCTCTTGATCAGCTTGGAGTGCGCAATCCCGTGGTGCTCGGCCACTCCTGGGGAACGCTGGTGGCAATCGCGCTGGCGCTGCGAAGCGGTTATGCCGTGAGTGGGCTCGTGCTTGTGTCCGGCTACTATTTTCCAACCTCACGGATGGACTTTTGGCTCATGTCAGGTCCGGCACTGCCGCTGCTCGGGGATCTGATGCGCTACACGATCTCGCCGATCATATCGTGGGCTATTGCGCCGAAGCTGATGCGCACGCTGTTCGCGCCGCGTGCCATTCCGCCGAAATTCAAGAATGAATTTCCGATCTCGTTGGCTCTCCGGCCCAAGCAATTGAGGGCGGCCGCCGAGGAGAGCGCGTTCCTTATTCCTGCTGCCGCGCAATTGCAGCTTCAGTATCAGGGCATCCGGTGTCCCGTTAGGATCCTGCACGGAAAGGGTGACCGGCTCATCGAGGCCGACCAGTCGCGCCGCCTGCACGAGGCGTTGCCCCGCTCCTTGCTACATCTGGTCGAGGATGCCGGTCACATGGTTACCTATGCAGATTCGCCGGGAATAGCGGATGCCGTGGCTGCGCTGGCGCTCACCGCACCGCTGAGGACCGCATAGGGTTTCCTTTTGCAATGCGGGCGTCCGGAAGTGGCCAGTGGCTGACTTCAGCCCAGCGCGCGGGGGTCCGCTTCCCGAGTCAGACTGGACCGATGGGCCATGGTGGTCCGATGGTAGCTTTGACCCTGAAAGCGAAGTGACGCCGCTGGGCGCTGAGGTCAGCTCATGTTGGCACAGCGGACGGGATTTGCTCGGCCAGAGTTCTTCGCAGTTTGACCCAAACCGGTCATTTCCCTAGACAGGCTGCCTCGCCGGGGGAATGATGGAGCTCTAGGCGAACTGGGGCCGCCGTCATGGACCTGGGAGGTTGGCTACGGAGGCTTGGCCTCGAACAATATGAGGCGGCATTCCGCGAGAATGAGATCGACGATACGGTCCTGCCGAACCTGACGGCGGAGGACTTGAAGGACCTTGGTGTCGGAATTGTCGGGCATCGCCGCAAGCTGCTCGACGCCATCGCCGCCTTGCGTGCTGAAGCGGGCGCACGGGCGCCCCTATCCGACGCTTCTTCGGCAACCTGTAAAACCGCTAAGGACACCGCCGAGCGCCGCCAAGTCACCGTGATGTTCTCGGACCTAGTCGGTTCGACGTCGCTCTCCGCACGTATGGACCCAGAGGACCTGCGCGAGATCATTTCGGCGTATCAAACGTGCATCGCCGATACGGTACGCCGCTTCGGGGGCTTCGTTGCGAAGTATATGGGCGACGGCGTGCTGATCTATTTCGGCTACCCGCAGGCTCACGAGGACGACGCTGAGCGAGCCGTTCGCGCAGGATTGGAAGCGATTGGCGCGGTTGGTGCGCTCGAGTTTTCAGTTCCGCTGCAAACCCGCATCGGTATCGCGACGGGCCTGGTCGTCGTCGGCGACTTGATCGGCACGGGATCGGCACAGGAGCAGGCGATCGTCGGCGAGACCCCAAATCTTGCTGCACGGCTTCAGAGCGTCGCCAAAGCGAACGCGGTGGTCATAGCTGAGAGCACGCGGAGACTGCTCGGGAACCTGTTCGATTTGGCGGACCTCGGATTGCACGATCTCAAGGGCATCGATGCGCCGGCGCGAGCCTGGGCAGTGCTACAAGTGAGTTCGGTGGAAAGCCGTTTCGAGGCGTTCCACGGAAGTGGGCTGACCGAGCTAGTCGGACGGCAAGAAGAACTCGATCTGCTGCTACGGCGATGGCGGCGGGCGGCGAGCGGTGAAGGTCAGGTCGTACTGCTTGCTGGTGAGCCAGGTATCGGCAAGTCGCGATTGATAGCGGCGCTTCAGGAGCGCCTTCAAATCGAGCTGCACACCAGCCTTAGGTACTTTTGTTCACCGCAGCGCGTCGACAGTGCGTTCTATCCGATCGTTACACAGCTGGAGCGCGCTGCCGGATTTTTGCGCGAACATACGCCGGAGGAGCAGCTTGACAAATTGGCGGCGCTGTTAGCGCCGGCCTCACCTCCGCAAGAGGATCAGGCCTTGCTGGCTGAGCTGCTATCGATCCCGTTCAAAGGCCGTTTTCTGCCTTTCCAGTTAACGCCTAGGGGCAAAAAGGAAAAAACTTTCGAGGCGCTGCTTCGGCAGCTCCATGGTCTAGCGCTGCAACGACCGGTGTTGATGCTCTTTGAGGACGTGCACTGGATCGATCCCAGCTCGCGCGAACTGCTCGACCTTGTAGTCGAGCGGGTCCAGCATCTACCGGTGTTGCTGGTTATTACATTCCGTCCCGAGTTCGAGCGCATCTGGGCCGGGCAGGCGCACGTCACAATGCTGTCCCTCAGCCGGCTCGACCGGCGCGAGGGCGCTGCGTTGGTTCAGCAGCTCATCGGCGAAGGGACGCTAACGAGTGATGTCGTTTCGGAGATTGTCGCGCGCACGGATGGGGTGCCGCTATTTCTCGAGGAGCTGACGAAGGCGGTGCTGGAGGCAGATGACCGCGGCGCCAAAACCGCACTCTCGCGTGTTTCAGCGACGGCGCTTGCAATTCCGGCCACTCTGCACGCCTCGCTGATGGCGCGCCTTGATCGGCTCGGATCACCCGTGAAAGAGGTGGCGCAGGTGAGTGCTGCCATCGGTCGAGAGTTCTCCTACGAACTATTACAGGCCGTAGCGCAGCGGAACTCAGCTGAACTGGATAAAGCGCTCCATCAGCTGGTATCTGCCGAATTGATTTTCCGGCGCGGAATGCCACCAGACGCGGAATACAGCTTTAAGCACGCCTTAGTGCAGGATGCGGCCTATAGCACATTGCTGCGCGGAGCCCGTCACAAGCTGCATGCACGGATTGGCAAAGCGCTCGAACAGCTCTTTCCTGAGCTTGGCAGCATCGAACCCGAGCTGCTGGCGCACCATTTCACGGAGGCCGGAGAGGCAGAGATCGCGATTTCATATTGGTTGAAGGCCGGGCGGCGTGCGGCGGGGCGCTCCGCCGACGAGGAGGCCGTGCGTCATCTCAGACGGGGCCTGGAGATGTTAATGATGCTGCCGCATTCGACACAGAAGGATCAGCAGGAACTCGAATTCCAGCTCGCCTTGGGCACGCCCTTGGCGGCTCAGCATGGCTATGGCAACCCACTCGTGGGGGCTGCACGCGATCGCGCGATCGCCTTGTGTGAAAAGTTGGGCGACACGGAGCACCTGTTGCCGAGCCTCTACGGGCAGTATGCCTATTGCATAGCGAGCGGCAGGATCCCGAAGGCACTTGAGTATTCGCAGCGCTGCCAATCGCTGGCCGCGCACACCGGTGACCGCGCGGCGCGACTGATCGCGCACCGCGCCATGGGCGCGTCGCTGCTTGAAATGGGCGAGTTCGAGGCCGCGAAAGCACAGCTGGAACAGATCCTTGCAATCGACAGGATCGAAATGGACCAAGCTCTTTCGGTGCTTTACCTCGCGGATCCGCACTCGTCAGGCCTTGCCTATCTGGCACTGAGCCTATGGGCCTTGGGATACCCCGACCAGGCAGTCGCAGCACGCCAGAAGGCAATTAAACATGCCCTTGACGCAAACCACGCGAATACGAGCGGTATCGTTGGCATCTATGCTGGCGCACAGTTGTCCGTGTTGCTCGGCAAGATGGCCGACGTCAAGAACTACGTTGAAAACCTGAACGCACAACTTGGATCGCGCGTGCCGCTCTGGGCCATTAGTTGCGGTCAAATACTGAGCGGTTGGGCAATCGGGTGTGCAGAGCGGCTGGAAGACGGCATTGCTCTAATGAAACACGGAATACATGCCGCCGAACAACAGGTTCGGTTTCATTCTCCGCACTACCATTCACTCCTTGCGGTCCTGCAAGCACGCGCAGGAGATATGCAGGGTAGCCTGAGCGCGATCAGAAAAGCCACCGAGCTGATAGCCGACACAGGCGAATATCTCTGGCAGGCCGACGTGCTCAGAATTGAAGGCGAACTCCGATTGCTTTTCGGAGCATCCATGGAAGCGGAAGCAATCCTTGTTCAAGCTCTCGAACTCGCCCGCAAGCAGCGGGGAAGATCGTTCGAGCTGCGCGTCGCTATGAGCATGGCGCGGCTCTGGCGCGATCGAGGCAAGCGAAACGAGGCTCGCGAACTGCTCGCGCCGATCTACGACTGGTTCACCGAAGGCTTCGATACCCGCGATTTGAAGGAAGCGAAGGCCCTGCTCGAGGAACTCACGTGAAAGGCGAAGACCTGCGACTTCCGGTGATGGCCCATCGGCGAAGTTGCGCCTCGGCGGTCGGTAGTCCGCTCGTTGAGCCAGAGCGGACCAGATTTGCTCAACCTGAGTTCTTCGCGTTTTGACCCTAAGCGGACCTGCGCCCATACCGCCTAATCGATCCCCTGCAAGTGCAACAACCATCGAGACGTGATACTCTGCGTCCCGTCGTCCTCAATCTGCGATGAGGATTGAATGAAGCGGCGAGAGTTCCTGGCGGGCACTGGGGCGCTGCTCGTTCAGCCGGGACATTTGCACGCGCAAGGGAAGCCTCGGCGGATGGGTTTCCTTGGCCTCTGGGCGGATGATCCGACTCGCGACCCCATTCACGCCGCATGGCTCAGCGGGTTGCGGGAGAAGGGTTGGATCGAGGGCAAGAACCTGCTTGTAGAATATCGTTACGCCCCGGATCGTTTGCCAGCTTTAGCCGCCGAGCTGGTCGGCTTAACTCCCGATGTGCTCGTCGCCCCTGGGCCGCTGGCAGTGCAAGTCCTGAAATCAGTAACCTCCACCATTCCGATTGTTTTCGTGGCTGTCGCCGATCCCCTGGGGCTGGGCCTCGTGCAAAGCCTTGCGCGACCAGGCGGCAACATCACGGGTGTTGCGACCATGGTTCCCGATGACTTCGGCGCGAAACGCCTCGAAATCCTCCGCGAGCTCGTCCCCAGTGCCTCGAAAATTGCTATCTTGATCAACCCGAACAACCCGATGCACAGACTTAACTTCGGAGAATTTTTGGCTCGCACCGCCCAGAGGCTCGGTGTCACTTTGCTGACAGTTGAGGCTACGGCGCCCGACGAACTTGACGTTGGATTTGCGTCGGCCGCCGCCCAACATGCCGACGCCGTGCTGGATATGGGTGACAGTCTGACCTTTTTCCAAGCTCCCCGAGTGGTCGCGCTCGCCGCGAAGTATCATCTGCCGACAAGCTACTTGTTCCGACGATGCGCCGACCTCGGGGGGTTGATCGTCTACGGCCCCGACTTTGTCGATCTGTACCGCCGTGCAACCGGATATGTCGATAAAATCCTCAGAGGCGCCAAGCCCGCCGATCTGCCGGTAGAACAGCCGACAAAATTCGCGCTGGTGATCAACTTGAAGACGGCAAAGGCGCTCGGCCTCACCGTGCCGCCCTCGTTGCTCGTTCGCGCCGACCACGTCATCGAATAGAGATGCCGTTCGCTGCGGTGCATGAGTCTGCTCCTGGCCCTTTTCGTCCGCGTTCGACGCTTGGCTCGACGTCAGCTCTCAGGGGCATGGCGGACTAGATTTGCTCATACCAAGTTCTTCGCAGTTTGGTGCGCATGGGTCTGCGTCTAGCTCAAAATTTCCGGGAACCATTTCCGTTCCGACCCATCCAACGGGAGCGCCGCAATCACCGGCAGCGCCTCCGGACGGCAACGCGCGCACGGCGGCAGTTGCGCGGGATGTTGGCTGCAATGCCTCAGGAAACCGATGTAAGGAGGTACCCATGGCAAGGCCTCGTTCGACTTCCATCAGCAGACGAAGTGTGGTCGCAGGACTGGCGCTGACAGCCGCCCCCGTCGCTTTGGCTGGAGCCAATCAAGCGCGTGCGCAGGCCCAGCAAACCACTCCGGATCAAAGCCTGTATGAACGACTTGGCGGCGTCTTCGCCATTGCAGCGGTCGTGGATCACTTCAGCGACGCTGTCGTAAAGAACGCCGTCGTCGGTCAGAAGTCAAAAAATCCGCAGTTGAGGGAATGGCACACCAAAAATCTGAAACGCTTGCCTGGTCTCAAGTTCATGCGAACACTTTGGGTCTGTGACGTTTCGGGTGGGCCGTTCCAGTTCAAGGCCACCAGGCCGGGGACGACGCCCCTTGGCCTTGAGGAGGCGCACCGGGCCTTGCGGATCTCCCCGGCGGAATTCGACGAGGTCGCTGCTGAACTCGGGCGGACACTTGACTTCGCCAAGGTCCCGAAGCGCGAGAAGACCGAAGTGCTGGCTGCGTTCGCCAGCCACAAAGATGAGGTCACCGCCGGTTACGTATCGAGAGCCAAGCGCGGTTGAAGCATCCCGTGGTGCCGAACGACGAATTGCGACCTCACGCGTAGGCCACCCAGCCGCGGAAGGCGAAGCCGGTGTAGAACAGCGTGGGATCGGTGAAGCCGGCCTCGAGCAGGATCACCTCATCCTGTGCGGGTGCGAGAATCTCCAGATGGTTGGTGACGGCGTTCCGCGCGGCTGCCGCCTGCTCGGGCTCGACGCCGGACGCAGCCAGGAACGCGGAGTAGCGCGACAGCCACAGCGGGCGCTCCTGCTCGCCGTCGGGCGCGCTCAGATGCGCGACCACGAACGGTGCGCGCGGCTTGAGCCGGCGGCGGACCTCCGAGGCGATGCGGCGCCGCTCGGCGACATCGACGAAGTGCAGGGTCAGCAGGCAGGTGGCACCGTCGAACGGTCCCTCCGGCGCATCGTCGACATAGCCTTGATGAAGGCGTGCACGTGGTGCCAGCGATCCCAGGGTTTGCCCGGCCAGCGCCAGCATCGCCGCGGACGGATCGACGCCGTCGAAGCGCCAACCGGGATGCGCTTGCGCAAACGCTTTGAGCTCCAGGCCGCCACCCGCGCCGAGGACGAGCACCTGCCCATCGCTGGGGACGCTTTCGGCGAGCAGAATCGCCGTCATGGACTGCATGGCGTCATAGCCCGGCACGAAGCGCCGCGGCCCCTCGGTGTATCTCGCCACGAATTGCGGATCGGAGAATGCGGCTTGAATGTCGGTCATGATGTTGTCCCCGTGAATGGAGCCGTTCAGGCGCGATGCGCGCTGATGTCGTGGATCTTTCGAGACCCGATCCGCTTGCGCAGGTCCTCGCCCAGCATCGCCAGCGTCACCTCGCCGAGCCGCGCCAGCAGCAGCGCCTCGGCATCGTCAAAGGCCTGATCGAGCGCGGCATTGACGGCCTGCTCGACCAGACAGCCGGGCGCCTCCGTCCGGTTGCCCATCGCCAGAAGCGGGGGATTGCCGAGCGCGGCATAGACGTCGCGCAGCGTCACCTTCGACAGGTCGCAGGCGATGGTCCAGCCGCCGCCATGCCCCTTCTCGGAGCGCACGTAACCGATCTCCCGCAGGCCCGCCATGATGCGGCGGATCACCACCGGGTTGGTGTCCATGGCCTTCGCCAGGGTTTCGGATGTGAAGGGACCGGGCTGCTGGGCCATGTGGAGGAGAACGTGCAACACGCCGGAAAGGCGGGAACCTCGTTTCATGTAACTTTATATGTTACGTGATGACGAAAAGGTCAAGCGACTTTGCTGACGCCGACGCACGTAGCTCTCCGATGATCCCGCCATGCCCCTGTTTTGCTCGACGGAGCAACCTGTCCTTGCTCCGCACATCGAGCGTTTGCACGTCTCCTAAGCCATTGATCCCGCTCATGCCGTCTACTGTGCATGGGGTTGTTTTCGACATTTTTGTTCTGGCAGTCCCAAACAACCGAGGTCGCCATGCCGATTTGTCACGGTGACGCCCCTGCGTGCGAGGAGCACCATCTGGCCCGGGCGAGCGTATGGAATTTTCGTCCTGTCCCTCGCGCGGCGCCGTTTTTCATCAGTCCATTTTTGGGAGGCGCATCATGCACGTCTATAATGTGGTCAGGTTCAAGGTGAAGCCGGGTGAGGAAGCCGCCTTCCTCGACGCGCACCGGAACGGCAAGGCGAAATGGCCTGGCCTGGAGCACGGCGTCATCATCAAGACCGGCGAGCGGACCTTCTGCCTGATCGGCACCTGGGCCAGCCAGGAGGCAATGGTCGCGGCACGATCGGCCATGATCAAGACCCTCGACAGTTTCAGGTCGGTGCTCGAAGACCAGGGCAACGGACGCGGTGTGACTGATGCCGTGTCAGGGGCAGTGGTGCTCGCGCTGTAGCAGGCGAGCGGCGCCCGCTACTTCATCACCCGCAGACCCTTGGTCGTGAAGCGCTGCGTCTTCTCGCCCGGCCGGACCGGGCGCCGCGTGCCGGCGGCCTTGCCGGTGCCGGGCGGCTGGTGCGCGGGGACGAGCTGGTGCGGCTGCGAGCCGATCAGATCGCGGCGGCCCATCTCGATCAAGGCCTCGCGCAGCACCGGCCAATTGTCGGGATCGTGGTAGCGCAGGAAGGCCTTGTGCAGGCGGCGCTGGCGCAGGCCCTTGATCGCCTCGACCTTGTCGCTGCCGCCGTGGCGGACGCCGCGCAGCGGGTTGACGCCGGTGTGGTACATCGCGGTCGCGGTCGCCATCGGCGAGGGCAGGAAGGTCTGCACCTGATCGGCGCGATAGCGGTTCTTCTTGAGCCACAGCGCGAGGTTCATCATGTCCTCGTCGGTCGTGCCCGGATGCGCCGCGATGAAATAGGGGATCAGGTAATATTTCTTGCCGGCCTGCTCGGCCGCGGCGTCGAACATGCGCTTGAACTTGTTGTAGGCGCCGATCCCCGGCTTCATCATCTTGTCGAGCGGACCGCGCTCGGTATGCTCAGGGGCGATCTTCAAGTATCCGCCGACGTGATGGGTAACGAGCTCCTTGATGTATTCGGGGCTCTCGACCGCGAGGTCGTAGCGCACGCCGGAGGCGACCATGACTTTCTTGATGCCCTTGGTCTCGCGCACCTTGCGATAGAGCCGGATCAAATCGTCATGCGAGGTGTTGAGGTTCGGGCAGATCTCGGGGAAGACGCAGGACGGCCGCCGGCATGCCGCTTCGACCTTCGGGTCCTTGCAGGCCATCCGGTACATGTTGGCGGTGGGGCCGCCGATGTCGGAGATCACGCCGGTGAAGCCCGGCGTCTTGTCGCGGATCTTTTCGATCTCGCGCAGGATCGAGCCTTCCGAGCGGTTCTGGATGATGCGGCCTTCGTGCTCGGTGATGGAGCAGAAGGTGCAGCCGCCAAAGCAGCCGCGCATGATCGTCACCGAGAACTTGATCATGTCCCAGGCGGGGATTTTTGCTTCGCCGTAGGACGGATGCGGCGCGCGCGCGTAGGGGAGGTCGTAGACCGCGTCCATCTCTTCGCTGGTCAGCGGGATCGGCGGCGGGTTGAGCCAGAGGTCGCGATCGCCGTGACGCTGCACCAGCGGCCGCGCATTGCCGGGATTGCTCTCCCGGTGCAGCACGCGCGATGCGCGGGCATAGGCTTCCTTGTCCTGTTCGACCTGCTCGAGCGCCGGCAGCCGGATCACGGTCGCACCCTTCTGGCGCGTCGCGCCCTCGTCGGCGGAATCGAGATCGTCGGCGTGCAGCTCGGTGTAGTCCTCGGGCACCTTGCGGAACAGCGCGACGCCCCTGATGTCGTCGAGCGCGCGCGGCGCTTCGCCCGCGGCGAGCCGCTGCGCCACCTCGACCACCGCACGCTCGGCATTGCCGTAGAGGAGCAGGTCCGCCTTGGCGTCGGCCAGCACCGAGCGACGCACCTTGTCCGACCAGTAATCGTAATGCGCGATCCGGCGCAGCGAGGCCTCGATGCCGCCGAGCACGATCGGCACGTCCTTGAACGCCTCGCGGCAGCGTTGCGCATAGACGACCGTGCAGCGGTCCGGCCGCTTGCCGCCTTCGCCGCCCGCCGTATAGGCGTCGTCGCTGCGCAGGCGGCGGTCCGCGGTGTAGCGGTTCACCATGGAATCCATGTTGCCGCCGGTGACGCCGAAGAACACTTTTGGCTTGCCTAATGCCCTGAACGGCTCGGCCGAATGCCAGTCGGGCTGCGAGATGATGCCGACCCGGAAGCCTTGCGCCTCCAGCAGCCGGCCGATGATGGCCATGCCGAAGCTCGGATGGTCGACATAGGCGTCCCCGGTCACCAGCACGATGTCGCAGGCGTCCCAGCCGAGCGCATCCATCTCGGCGCGGCTCATCGGGAGGAACGGTGCAGGCTTGCGCGGCTGCGCCCGGGCCATCAGCGGCTTTACGGCGGTGATCATCTGGGTGTCCATGGCGCCTACGCATAGGACTCCACGCTCCTGAATACAACCGACGGACGCGTGAAAGATCGAGGTTCCCGGGCCGCAGTCCGGCGCGTTAACGGGTCACGAGCGCGCGCCGCTTCGTCCTCTCCCAGCGTGACCCGCGTCAGCCATGGGGGTGTGACGCCCTCCACATACCGACCGGTGCCGTCGCGTCATGCTCTCTCCAGTCTTGAAGGAGAGCCCCATGTTTCTGGTCGATGCGCTGCTGATCCTGGCGATGTTGTTCTTCCTCTTTCTGCCGATCACCGATCGCCGGACGGTGCGGATGAGGCTCTGCATGCTGTGCGCGCTGCTGGCGGTGTTCTCGGTCTCGCTCAGCCGCACCCCTGTCGTGCCGGTGCTGCTCGCGAGCATCGCCGCGCCTCCCGGAATGCTGCGCGTGCCGCATATGCATGCCAGTGAGCCGTCGTCGGGGTTCTCACCGCGGCCGTCATCGGATATCCGATTGATCCATGGGCAAGGAAACGGGCAAGGAAACCTCTGACGGCGGTCATGATGCGGTGACCGGCGTATCGCCGTCCACGAATGTCTGGCTCGGCGTGATTGCGCTGGTCGGCTTCATCCTGGTGGCGACCGCGCAGGCCTCCAATCAGATTCTGGCGCGCGGACTGGCCGGCTCCGTCCCGCCCTTCGCGCTCGCCTTCTTCCGCTGGAGCATCGTCGCAATCGGGCTCGCGCCGATCGCGCTCAAGGAGATTCTCGATGGCCGCGTGCCGCTGGCCGGGAACATCTGGTCGATCCTCGCCGCCGGCTTCATGGGCATGTTCCTGTGCGGCGGTCCGGTCTACGCCGCGGGCGTCTCGACGACGGCGATCCACATCGCGCTGATCATGGCGCTGTCGCCGATCACGGTGCTGCTGATCTCGGCCCTGCGCGGCATGGAGCATGTCGGCCCCTTGCAATGGCTCGGCACGGCGCTGGCGCTCGCCGGCGCGCTGCTCATCATCTCCGGCGGCCATCCCCAGACACTGATCGAACTTCAGACTGCAGCGGGCGACGGCCTCGTCGTGATCGCGATGCTCGGTTGGTCCGGCTACACGCTGCTGCAATCGCGCGCCGCGCCAAAGGCGTCGCTGCTGGCACGCATCAGCCTGTTCTCGGGCGCCGGCGCCCTGTTCTCGCTGCCGCTCGCGGCCATGGAGATGTGGGCGACGCCGGGGGTGGTCTTCAGCACCAAGGCGCTGTCGGCCTATGTCTTCGCCGGGATCGTTCCCGGCCTGCTCGCCTATGCCGGCTTTGCCTGGCTCGGCGGCAAGTTCGGCTCGGTGCGGACCTCGCTCGTGCTCTATCTCGGGCCGATCGCCAGCGCGCTGCTGTCTTTCGCCATCCTCGGCGAACCGCCGCAGCTGATCCATCTTCTCGGCGGTTTGCTGATTTTGGGTGGCGTCTGGGCCAGTTTGCGCCGCTAGTTCCATCCGCATGCGTCCGGGTTCACCCGCAGGAACCATCCGCCTTCGCGAACATTCTGATGGAGGGTTGCCGCGAGCCCGCCTCGCGCGCGCTCGCCTCTGGCGATGGGGGGAGCTGTGAGTACAGTCATAGAGAACCTGCTGTTGCGAAAGCAGAAGCTCGTGGAGCAGCTCGAAAAGGTGCCATCGGTCGAGGACCGCGACAGGATCGAGCACCAGCTCGAGCAGATCAATACCGCGCTGGATTTTCTGGACAGGCCGGGACCGAGGGAAGGGCGCTAGAAGCGCTCATTCCACCTTCAGCGAGTCCACCTTCAACGCCCTGGCGTAGACCACGCCCGAATTGGTGATATGCGTGGTCATCAATTCTTCGAAGGCGGCGAACTCGCTGCGCGCGAACAAATCGAGCAGCCTGCGATGCTCGTCGAACGACGTGCGGGTCCGCACGTCGATCGGTGAGGTCAGATTGGTGCGGAGCGCCGCGACGCGGCCGGAGACCAGCTGATAGGATTCGGCGAGGTAGCGATTGCCGCAATGAGTGAACAGCGCCTCGTGAAATGCTGCATCGGCGCGGCCATAGGCGATGTTGTCCTTTGCCGCGACCGCCGGCTCCATCGCCGCGATCGCCTCGCTCATTGCGGCGATTGCACCGTCGCGATCGCAACGATAGGCGAGCTCGGCGGCCTTGGGTTCGAGTGCGATCCGGAAGGTGCAGAGCGCGTTGATGTCGTCCGCGCTCGGCGTGAAGACAAAGCTGCCGACCTGCGGGCGGATCACCACGAGGCCCTGCGCCTGCAGCTGGCCCATCGCCTCGCGCACCGGCGTGCGGCTGACGCCGAAGGAATTGGCCACCATCTCCTCGGAGATGGCAGCGCCGAGCGCGAACTCGCCGTCGATAATTGCCTGCCGCAGCCGCTGCATCACCCGCTGCGACAGCGATTTCGGCGTATCGAGCTTGAGCGAGCGCATTTGCGTTTCTCAGACCACCTTGCCGGGATTGAGCAGATGATCGGGATCGAGCGCCGCTTTCAGCGTCCGCATCAGCGCGATCTCGGCCTCGCTCCTGGCATGGCCCAGCCATTTCTTCTTCAGCGTGCCGATGCCGTGCTCGGCCGAGATGCTGCCGCCCATCTCGCGAACGAGACCGTAGATGATCGTGTCCATCTCTTCCTTCGGCTGCTGCTCGACGGAGAGGCCGGTGACCCAGGAGACCAGGTGCAGATTGCCGTCGCCGATATGGCCGTAATAGACGCTCTCACATCCCTCGATGCCGGAAGCGAGCGCCGCCTTGCAGCGCGTGACGAACTCGTCCATTCGCGCCACCGCAAGGCCGATGTCGTAGGAGATGTGCGGGCCCAGCACCTGGCCGAATTCGGCGCAGATGTCGCGCGCGCGCCAGAAGCTCTGCGTCTGCGCCAGCGATTGCGCCACCGCGGCATCGGCCAGCAGCCCGCGCTCCATCAGCTCTTCGAGCCAGGCCTGGAAGCGCGGCGCGTCCAGGCTCTCGTTGGTGCCTTGCGCCTCGACCAGCACGTAGAGGCCGTGACCTGCGGCGATCGGCGGCTTCACGCCGGCGCGAGTCGTGATCACGTCCCAATAGTCCGGCCACATCACCTCGAACGCCGACAGCAGCGGCCCGAGCCCGCTGCGCGCCGCATCGAGCAGCGCGATCACCGCCGCATAGTCCGTCAGCGCGCAGAGCGCGGCCATGGTCGAGCGCGGCTTCGGGAACAGCCGCAGCACAACGCGGGTGATGATGCCGAGCGTGCCTTCCGAGCCGATGAACAGATGCTTCAGATCGTAGCCGGCATTGTTCTTCATCAGCTTGTTGAGGCCAGTGATGATGGTGCCGTCGGGCAGCACGACTTCGAGACCGAGCACAAGCTCGCGCGTCATGCCGTAGCGGATCACGCGGTTGCCGCCGGCATTGGTCGAGAGATTGCCGCCGATGGCGCAGGAGCCGCGCGAGCCGAGGTCGAGCGGAAAGAAGAAGCCGGCTTCGTCCGCCGCCTTCTGGATCGTCTCCAGCGGCGTGCCCGCCTTCACCGTCATCGTGGCGGAAGCGCGGTCGATCTCCTCGATGCCGCTCATGCGCTCGAGCGAGATCGCGACCCAGCCGGCTTCGGGCGAGGCGCCGCGGCACAGCCCGGTCAGTCCGCCCTGCGGCACGAACGGCAGCTGCGCCTGCCGGCAGGTCGCAATCGCATCGGCCACGCCTTGCGCATCGACGGGACGGATCACCGCAAGCGGCGTCTGCGGCAGACTCGCGCTCCAGTCGTTGCAGTTGCGCGCCGGCACGTCGGTGCCGATCAGGACGCCGGCTGCGCCAAGCTTGTCGCGAAGTGCGCCGAGCAATTGGTCGGGCCGCTTCACCGGGGTCACCATGTTCATGCGAGACCTCCCTAAATCTGGCTGCGCCCATGCGCGCCGTGACGGGGGAAAATATTTGCGTCTTTCTTGTATGTAAGGTACAAGACAGAAAGTAAAGCAAAAACAAGCTCGGAAGCCCCTTGGAGACCATTGGGAGATCAGAGGCTTGATCCGAGATCGCAGCTTAGAGGGCGGTGTGATGACAGAGGCAATTCGCGGGTTCTGGGTGGCATCGGCGACGCCGCTGGCGGCCGACGGCAGCGTGGACGCCGCCAAGCTTGCGGCTCACGCCAAGCAGCTGTTCGGCAATGGTGTCGACGGCGTCGTGCTGTTCGGCACCACTGGCGAGGGCACCTCGTTCAATGTCACCGAGCGCGTTGCGACCATCGAAGCCGTGCTCAAGGCCGGTGTTGCGCCGGAACGCATCGGCATCGGTGGTGGCTTTCCCGCCATCACCGACAGTATCGCACTCTCGCGCGCGGCGCTCGGCCTCGGCCTGCGCCACGTGCTGGTGCTGCCGCCTTACTTCGACCGCAGCGTCGCGCCTGAAGGCATCGAGGATGCCTTTGCCGCGATCATCGACGGCGTCGCCGACGATCGGCTGCGTGCTTATCTCTATCACATCCCGCAGATGTCGGGCGTTGCTATCCCCACCGCCGTCGCCGCGAGCCTGCGCAAGCGTTACGGCAAGGTGATTGCCGGCCTGAAGGACTCCAGCGGTGACTTCAAGCAGTTCCAGGCATTCCGTGCGGCGGCTCCCGAGCTCGCCATCACCGTCGGCAATGAAGCCGATATCACCCGCGCGATCGCCGCTGGCGGCGCCGGCACCATCTGCGGCATGGCCAACGTCGTGCCCGAGCTGGTCAAGGGCATGGTCGAGGGCAAGGATGTCGAAGCGCGCATGCAGGCTGCGATCAAAATCGTGCTGAAGACGCCCTCGTTCACCGCGACGCTGAAAGCGATCCTGGCGGCACAGACCGGCGATGCGGCCTGGCAGCGCGTGCGCCCGCCGCTCCGCGCCTCGTCCGACGGCTCCGCATTCAAGCGGAAGCTCGACGAGTTGACGGCTCCTGCTATCGCCTGAGACCGCACAAAATCGTGATACGCCGCCGCCAGTTCGCGCGCTGCGTGTCGCGGCCGGCACGGCGGCAATCGAAGATTGCCGTTCGATGCCGCTCCGTCCTTAGAACGATTCAACACTAGAGCGATTCAACTCTGCCTGCGGTTCTCTTCAATCGCTGCGGCTGTTAGACGCGCCAGCTTCAAGGCTGCGTCTGACCGGGAAGTGAATCGAACGTGCGTGCTTATCTGGATGGCCAGCGCATCTGCAGCCATCGAACTCATGCCGGCAAGAGCCGTGCGGGTCTTCTCATCGGAGCGGCCATGCTGCTCGCCGAATGCCCCTCCAACACGACGACCGCGCAGGCGCAATCGGCCCTGCCGCCGGTGACGGTGGAGGCGCCGGCGCAGCGGCCGAAGCTGGTGCGCGCATCGGACCAGCCGTCGCGCCGCGCGCAGACCGCCGCGCGCCAGCGCAATCGTAACCCTGCGGCCGCCGCACCGACGCTCTCGGAGCGCGCGGCTGCGGAAGCCGCCGCGCAGCAGGCCGCAAAGCTCGGCTACCGCGCGATGCCGAGCGCGACGACGCTGCGCAGCGGCGCCTCGCCACTCGACACCTCTCAGTCCGTCAACGTCGTGCCCGAGCAGGTGTTGAAGGACCAACTGCCGCGCAACATCGACGACGCGCTGATCAATATCAGCGGCATCACCCAGACCAACACGCTTGCCGGAACCCAGGATGCCGTGATCCGCCGTGGCTTCGGCGACAATCGCGACGGCTCGATCATGCGCAACGGCATGCCGCTGGTGCAGGGCCGCAGCCTCAATGCCGCCGTCGAAAGCGTCGAGGTGCTGAAGGGACCGGCCTCGCTGCTCTACGGCATCATGGACCCCGGCGGCATCGTCAACACCATCAGCAAGCGTCCGGAGCTGTACCAGCACGGCTCGGTCACGCTGCTCGGGTCGACCTACGCGAACAACCGCAGCGGCGCCGACGGCACGCTCGACATCACCGGCCCGATCGGCGACGGCGGTCTCGCCTATCGCTTCGTCGGTTACGGCGTCAGCGAGGACTATTGGCGTAATTTCGGCCGCCACAGGGAAATGCTGGTGAACCCGTCGCTGGCCTGGTACGGCGACACCACGACGGTTCAGCTCACCTATGAGCACCGCGAGTTCATCACGCCGTTCGACCGCGGCACGTCCTTCGTCAAGGGGGCGCCGCTGGCGATCCCGGCGACGCGCCGGCTCGACGAGCCCTTCAACAATATGTGGGGCACCTCCGACCTGGTGCAGGCGTCGGTGGAGCAGAAGCTCGACGACAATTGGAAGGTCACCGCGGCTTACAGCTACAACACCGAGACCTTCAGCGCCAATCAGCTCCGCATCACAGGCGTCAACGCCGCGACCGGCGTCGAGACCCGCAGCAACGATGGCACCCGTAACTCGCTGAGCAATGCCAGTTACGGCACCTCGTATCTGCAGGGCGACGTCTGGGTCGGCGGCTTCCGAAACGAGATCCTGTTCGGAGGCGAAGCGCTCTATCGCACGATCGATCGCCACGATCTGATCCGCCAGGCGACGCCAAGCTTCAATTTCTACAACCCGGTCTACGGACTGGTCGTGCCGGGCACGACCGTTTCGGCAACCGACAGCGAGCAGACCGACAAGCTCGGCACCCGCGGCTTCTTTGCTCAGGACACCTTCCATCTGACCAACTGGCTGTCCGTGGTTGGGGGCGTGCGCTGGATGGAATACGAGCAGCTCGCAGGAAAGGGCCGGCCAGTCTTCGTCACGAACACCAATCTCGCAGGCGACAAGGTGTTGCCGCTCGGCGGCGTCATCGTCAAGCTGAACGACCAGCTCTCCTATTACGTGAGCTATACGCAGTCGCTGAAGCCGACCTCGACCATCGCGGCTTTCACCACCGGCTTCGTCGTCGACTCCACCATTGCGCCCGAAGAGGGAACGCAGTGGGAGACCGGGCTGAAGTTCGATGTCAACAAGCGGCTGTCGGGCACCCTGGCGGTCTACGACATCGAAAAGAAGAACGTGCTGGTGCTCGATGACATCGGCAACGGCAAGTCGGCGGCGCGCACCTCCGGAGCGGCCCGGTCGCGCGGCGTCGAATTGGACGTGACCGGCAAGCTGACCGACCACTGGAGCATGATTGGAAGTTACGGCTATACCGATGCGCGCCTGATCAATGATCCCGTCGTCGGCAACGCAAAGTTGCTGAATGTCGCGATGAACACGGCCTCACTCTATCTCGTCTATGATTTCGGGGACGCGCTCGCCGGACGTCTGCGGCTGGGCGGCGGCGCGCGCTATGTCGGTGACCGGCCGGGCGACGCCGCCAACACGTTCTTCATGCCGGCCTATACCGTCGCAGACATCTTTGCGACTTACGACACGAAGGTCGATAATCTGCCGGTGACCTATCAGTTCAACGTCAAGAACCTGTTCGACAAGGTCTACTACACATCCACCACCGGTAACGCCCTGAACGTCGCCATCGGCGATGCGCGGCGCGTATCGCTGTCGGCCACGGTGAAGTTCTAGCCATGGCCGCGCGGCTCGGACACACCATCAAGGCGGTCCTGTTTCAGGTCCATTCCATCGCGGGCCTGGTCCTTGCGCTGCTGGTGTCCCTGATCGCGCTGACCGGCGCGACCATGAGTTTCGAGGACGAGATCGTCGATCATCTCAATGCCGGCATCATGCAGGTCGCGCCGCGTCAGGCGCCGGCGCTGATGCCTGATGCGCTGGTTGCCCGGCTGAAGGCCTCGCAGGACCTCGGCAAGGTCGCCGCCGTCACACTGTCGAGCGATCCATCTGCGGCGGTTCATGTCCGCTTTGCCCGTGACGATCGGGGCGACCGGCCGACCTCGCTCTATGTCGATCCCTATGACGCCCGCGTGCTGGGCTCGCCGCGCGGCGAAGCATTTTTCGCGACCGTGCGCCGGCTGCATCGCTGGCTGCTCATTCCCGGCGACGGCAAGGGCTGGGGACGTCCGATCACCGGCACGGTCGCGCTCGGCCTGATCCTCATGCTGGTGTCGGGCCTCGTGCTGCGCTGGCCGCGTCGTGCAGGCAGTCCGAAAATGTGGCTGAAACCGAATCTTGGGCTCGGTGGCCGCGCTCTGCACCGGTCGTTGCATACCGTGATCGGCACCTGGGTCCTTCCGGTCTATCTGACGATGACGCTCACCGGCCTGTATTTCTCATTCGAATGGTACAAGGACGGCGTGACCTGGCTGCTCGCACGTCCGCACGTCACGGCAGCGAAAATGCCCGCAAAGCTGCCGCGTGCGGCCAACTCCGAACCGGCGCCGCCAATCGGATTCGATCAGGCCTGGATGACGTTCCAGCGTGAGGAGAGCGACCGATTCTCCAGGGCCTTGCTGACGCTGCCTGCGCAGGGTACGACGTTGCGCATCCGGTCGTGGGGGAAAGCCTCGTTGCTGGAAACCACGCGCGACGAATTCCGCATCGACGCCGTCACCGGGCAGTTGGTCTCAGCGGAGCGCTTTGCTGACAAGACGTTCGGCGAAAAGAGCATCGCGGCCATCTACGACATCCATCGCGGCGAGATCCTGGGCTGGCCGGGCAAGCTCGCATTCATGATTGCCGCGATGTCGATGCCGTTATTCGCGGTCACCGGCATCCTGCTCTATCTGTCGCGCCGCAAGCTGCGCCGTCCGGCACAGCAGCCGCTCGGGCGACTCGTTCCCGGCGAGTGAGCCGACGAGGCTAGCCAACGCGCTTCTAATCGGTCAAAAGCTCATGGCCCTCTTCTCAAGGTCCGCGCCATGAAGCTTCCGACCGTCACCCCCGCCGATATCCGCCGCGCACTGCTGCTGCGCGAAGAAATCGCGCTGCTCGATCTCAGATACGAGGCAGGCTTTGCGACGGGGCATCCCCTGTTCGCGGCCAACATGGCCGTGGATCGGATCGAGGTCGAAGCCCAGGTGAGGCTGCCGCGCAAGGACGTGGCGATCGTGCTTTACGATGACGGCGAGGGGCTGGTCGCGGCCGGCGCCGAACGCCTCCTCGCGCTCGGATATACCCATATCAGCGCGCTCGACTGCGGGCTGAAGGCCTGGCGTGCAGCGGGCTATGAGGTTTTCGAGGACGTCAATTCCTATTCGAAAGCGTTCGGCGAACTGGTCGAGGCGCGACGGCACACGCCGTCGTTCAGCGCCGACGAGGTGGCAAAACTCATCGCGGACAAGGCCAACATCGCCATCCTCGACGTCCGCCGCTTCGACGAATATGCGACCATGAACATTCCGGGCTCGGTCAGCGTGCCCGGCGCGGAGCTGGTGCTGCGGGCGGGGCAGGCCGCGCCCGATCCTGAAACCACCATCATCGTCAATTGCGCCGGCCGTACCCGCTCGATCATCGGCACCCAGTCGCTGATCAATGCCGGCGTGCCCAATAAGGTGCGGGCGCTGCGCAACGGCACCATCGGCTGGACGCTGGCGCGGCACACGCTCGATCACGGCGCCGACAGGCGCGGCGCGCTCGGCTCGTTCGAGAGCGGCCCGGCCAATGCGCGCGACGTCGCCTATCGCGCCGGTGTTCGCCATATCGGCGCAAGCGAGATGGCTGCACTCGTCGCGCAAACGGACCGCACCCTCTATCGTTTCGACGTGCGCGATGCCGAGGAATATGCGGCGGGTCACCTCGCGGGCTTCCGCCATTATCCCGGCGGCCAGCTGGTCCAGGAGACCGACATGGCCGCGCCCGTGCGTGGCGCGCGCATTCTCCTGACCGACGACAAGGGTGTCCGCGCCGATATGACCGCATCATGGCTCGCCCAGATGGGTTGGGAGGTTTATGTGCTGGAAGGAGGCTATGATGGCGCGCTCGAGATCGGCCCGCCGCGCGTGCTGCCCAAGCCCGATCCGGCCCACCGTTACCGCCGGCCCTATGAAGGCACCGACGTCGCGCAAGCCGCGATGCAGGCCTATCTCGATTGGGAATATGGGCTGGTCGAGCAACTCCGCCGTGACGGCACGCACGGATTTTATGTGATTTGACGGTGTTATCCGTCACCCTGAGGCGCTCGCCTCTTCGGCGAGCCTCGAAGGGCGACGGCCCGGCTCCCTCCGCGCGGCTGTATCGGGGCCGTCCATCCTTCGAAGCTCCCCGTGCGGTGCTTGGCACCGCACGTCTCGCACCTCAGGATGACAGGACGGCCGCCGCGGCCCGGCGCTGTAAACGTCTACCTCCCCGCCATTTTCTCCCCGTATCCGACCCCTATTGTGCCGCGCACCGTCCGCGGTCTATGAGCTGCGACAAAGCTCATCATCTATGGAGACACCATGCCAGCCCCAGGCCAAAGCCCTGAGCGGAGTGCCAAGGCCCTGCTGCTCGAAGGCGTCAACGACAGCGCTGTCGACCTTTTCAAGGGCGCGGGCTTCACCAATGTCGAGCGGCTGACCAAGGCGCTGGACGGTGACGATCTGCGGCGTGCGCTCAAGGGCGTGTCGCTGCTCGGCATCCGCTCGCGCACCCAGATCACCGATGACGTGCTCGCGGCCGCCGACCAGCTTCTCGCTGTCGGCTGCTTCAGCGTCGGCACCAACCAGGTCGATCTTGCGGCGGCGCGCAAGCGCGGCATTCCCGTCTTCAACGCGCCGTTCTCCAACACGCGCAGCGTCGCCGAGCTCGTGATCGGCGAGATCGTGATGCTGCTGCGGCGGATCTTTCCGCGCTCGGTGTCGGCGCATGAAGGCGGCTGGGATAAATCGGCGACCGGCAGCCGCGAGGTGCGCGGCCGCACGCTCGGCATCGTGGGCTACGGCAATATCGGCTCGCAGCTCTCGACGCTGGCCGAAGCCATCGGCATGCGCGTGATCTATTTCGACCGCACCGACAAGCTCCGCCACGGCAACACCGAGCCGGTCGAGAGGCTGGAGGAGCTGCTGGCGCAGAGCGACGTCGTCAGCCTGCACGTGCCGGAGACGCCGGAGACCGCGGGCATGATCGGCGAGAAGGAGCTACGGGCGATGAAATCCGGCTCGTTCCTCATCAACAACAGCCGCGGCACCGTGGTCGATCTCGACGCGCTCGCTCGCTCTTTGCGCGATGGTCATCTCGCCGGCGCGGCCGTCGACGTGTTTCCGGTCGAGCCGTCGTCGAATTCTGATCGCTTCAAAAGCCCCATACAGGGCCTCGAGAACGTCATCCTCACCCCGCATATCGGCGGTTCGACCGAAGAGGCGCAGGAGCGCATCGGCGGCGAAGTCGCGCGCAAGCTGGTCGACTATTTCATCACGGGCTCGACCATGGGCGCGGTGAACTTTCCGGAAGTGCAGCTGCATCTGCGTCCCTCCGGCGCGCGCTTCAGTCATGTCCATCGCAACGTGCCCGGCATGCTGCGCCGGCTCAACGAGGTCTTCCTCCAGCGCGACATCAACATCGCCGCGCAATATCTGGAGACCGCCGGCGATCTCGGTTACGTCGTGCTCGATGCCGATCTGGCGGGGCAGGATTCCGCGGCGCTGCTCCAGCAGATCCGCGCCCTCGACGGCACGGTCGGCGCGCGGCTGGTGTTCGAGCACTAAAGCATGATCCGGAAAAGTGCGCAGCGGTTTTCCGAAAAGATCATGCTTAAACAACGACCTAAAGCGCGATGACGATTCATCCTCATCGCATCGCGCTTTAGACGGCGCGGGGCCCACGTTCCGGTTGCATTTCTCCGCCAAGGCTCTCTAAACTACGCCATCGACTTCGACGCCCACGTACAAGTCGCGTCGAATTGAGCTTCAGTTGCGTGAGTGCCGCGATGGAACCGGACAGCGTACTGATTGATCTCGCGCTTCAAGGCGGCGGTTCGCATGGCGCCTTCACCTGGGGCGTGCTCGATCGCCTGCTGGAAGAGAAGCGGCTTACGATCGCCGCGATCTCCGGGACGTCTGCGGGCGCGATGAACGCAGCGGTGCTGGCGGATGGGTGGACGGCCGGTGGGGCCGAGGGTGCGCGTGACGCGCTCGAACGATACTGGCGCCGCGTTTCGAAGGCGGCGGCCTTCAGCCCGCTCCAGCGCTCGCCGCTCGACCGGCTGATGGGGCGCTGGACGCTCGATACGTCGCCGGCCTACATCCTGACCGACCTGATGTCGCGGGTGCTCTCCCCCTACGACCTCAATCCGACCGGCTACAATCCGCTGCATGCGGTGCTGGCTGAGAGCATCGATTTCGAGCGCCTCGCGCGCTCGCCGATCAAGCTGTTCATCACTGCGACGCGGGTGCGCACTGGGCGAGGACGCATCTTCCGCAACGCGGAGATCACGGTTGACGTGTTGCTCGCGTCGGCCTGCCTGCCAACCATGTTCCGCGCGATCGAGATCGACGGCGAACCGTATTGGGATGGCGGCTATGCCGGCAACCCGACCATCACACCGCTCATTCGCGAAAGCGACGCGCACGACACCATCCTGGTGCAGATCAATCCGACTGAAAAGCCGGAAGAGCCGCGGACGGCTGCGGAGATACTCAATCGGCTGAACGAGATTTCGTTCAACTCGCCGCTGATGAAGGAGTTGCGTATGATCGCGTTGCTGCGTCAGGCGGCCGACCCGGGAAGCGGCGAGGGCGCGCGCTGGGCGAAGATGCGGACCCACCGCGTCAAGAGCGACATGCTGGCGAAGTTCGGCGCCTCGTCCAAGCTCAACGCCGAATGGGAGTTCGTCTCGATGCTGCACGGCGAAGGACGTCAGGCGGCCGAAACGTTCCTCGACGAGCACGGCCCGGATATCGGTCGGCGCTCGACCGCCGATCTCGACATCCTGCTGTCGGAGTGCTGAGAGGTGGGGCTTCTCGGCATTCTCGTCGGGCTTGGCCTTCTCGTCCTATTCGCCTTTCGCGGCTGGAGCGTTCTTCTGCTGGCGCCGTTCGCCGCGCTCGTCGCGGCGCTGTTCGGCGGCGAGCCGCTGCTTGCGAACCTGACGCAGATCTTCATGGTGAATGCTGCTGCATTCCTGGCGCAGTTCTTCCCGATCTTCCTGCTTGGCGCCGTATTCGGGAAACTGATGGACGACAGCGGGGCGGTCGCGTCGGTTGCCACCTTCATGGCGAGACGTCTTGGCGAGCGCCGCGTGATCCTGGCGGTCGTGCTCGCCGGTGCGATGGTCACCTATGGCGGCGTCAGCCTGTTCGTCGCGTTCTTCGTGATCGTCCCCATGGCCCGCTCGCTGTTTCGTGCCGCCGCGATTCCGCGGCGATTGATTCCGGCCGCGATCGTGCTGGGCACATCGACCTTCACGATGTCGGCCTTGCCGGGCACGCCATCGATCCAGAACGCGATCCCGATGCCGTTCTTCGGAACGACGCCGTTTGCCGCACCCGGACTCGGCATCATCGCCTCCCTGATCATGGCTGGCGCGGGATTGTGGTGGCTGCGCCGCGCTGAAGCCGCGGCCCGCCGTGCGGGGGAAGGCTATGGCGAGGACATGGAGGGTGCGGCCGAACGTGCCGTCGACGACGAACTGGTCCGCGAATACGCCACCACCGCGCGAGAGTTCGATCCGGCCGAGATCCGGCATGGACGGCGCGGTGAACCTTCGGCTCCGGTGGTGAGTGCCATCCTGCCGCTGGCCGTCGTCGTGGCCGTCAATCTCCTGATGTCGCTGCTGGTGTTGCCGCGGCTCGATGTCTCGTATCTGAGCGAGCAGCGCTTCGGCGGGACATCGTTGGCGGCGGTCGCTGGTGTGTGGTCGGTCAGCACCGCCCTGGGCGCTGCCATCGTCACGACCATCCTTCTCAATTGGGCCCGGCTTCCGTCACTGCGGCAGACCATGGACGCCGGTGCCAATGCATCGGTTCTGCCGGCGCTCAGCGTCGCCAGCCTCGTCGGATTCGGCGCGGTCATCGCGGCGCTGCCGGCTTTCGAAACGGTGCGAGACTGGGTGCTTGCGATCGAAGGTGGCCCGTTGGTTTCGCTCGCGGTTGCGACCAATATTCTGGCCGCGCTGACCGGCTCGGCATCCGGCGGCTTGACGATCGCGCTCGACGCGCTCGGCCAGACCTATGTCGAGATCGCCGCGCGCAGCGGCATCGACCTTGCGCTGATGCATCGCGTCGCGGTGATCGGTTCGGGGACGCTGGACATCCTGCCGCACAACGGTGCGGTGGTCAGCCTGCTCGCGATCTGCGGCCTGACCCATCGCGACAGCTATCTCGACATTGTGATGGTGGGCATCGTGACGTCGCTATTGGCGCTGGTGGCCGTGATCGCCTTGGGGAGCGCGCTCGGATCATTCTGATGAGCGGCTCGGCGTGAGCGATTGACGGGAGGACGAAGGTTGCATTGAATGCGGCCAGCCGTCGACGCAACAAATCGAGAAAGCCGGGTGGAAACGATGACGCGAAAGAAAGCGAAGCTGTGTGCGTTGCTTGTAAGCTCGATGGCGACACTGGGGACGGGCGCGGCGTCGGCGGCAACGCTGGCAGAGGACGCCGATGCGGTCTGCAAGGGTCTCGTCGGCGCTGCCGATGCCGTGAAGATCGACTCCGCGACCTTGCAGGCGCCCTCGCCGATCGCCGTCGCCGAACGCGGGCCGACGCCGTCCGGGCGCATCACGCCGGCCAACCCCGGCTTCTGCAAGGTGCTCGGCCATATCGACCCTGCCGATCCCAAGGCGCCGCCGATCAGATTCCAGGTCAACCTTCCCGTCGAATGGAACGGCCGCTCGCTGCAATATGGCGGCGGTGGTTTCAACGGTGTGCTGATCACCGGCCTTGCGCTGCCGCCGGCCTATCCCTTCGACAAGCCGTCGCCGCTGGCGCGCGGCTTCGTCACCTATGGCACCGATTCGGGTCACGAGACCAAGCAAGGCGAGCCGCCACAGGTCTTCGCGCTCAACGACGAAGCCTTCGAGAATTTTGCCCACCGCGCCTACAAGAAGGTGCGCGATGTGGCCGTTGGGCTGATGGAGCGCGCCTACGGCAAGAGACCTGAGAAGATGTACTTCATGGGTTCGTCCGAGGGCGGCCGTGAAGGCCTGACCATGGCGCAGCGTTACCCCGACGATTTCGACGGCATCTTCGCACGCGTGCCCGTGATCAACTGGGTCGGCCTGCAGCATGCCGGCACGCGTTCGGGTCTCGTCACGATGGGGGCGGGTTGGATCAATCCGGCGCAGGTGAAGCTCGTCGGCGAAGCCGTGCGGACGGCTTGCGACAAGGCCGATGGCTCCGACGATGCGCTGGTGCAGGACCCCGTCGCCTGCAAGGCGGCATTCAAGGTCGAGACGCTGCGCTGTGAGGCCGGAAATCGCGGCGATCAGTGCCTGACCGATGCGCAGATCAAGGCGATCGATACCTTGCACGGGACCTACAAATTCCCGTTCGCGCTCGCCAACGGTCTCGACGACTATCCCGGCTGGGGCGTGTCGGGCGAGGACACGCCGGCGATAGGTCCGACCGGCGGTTGGGTTTCGTGGTGGCTCGGCACCGCGCCGCCGGCGCAACCGCCTGCGCCCAACAACGGCATCGCCTGGATCTACGGCGCCGGCGGCATTCAATATGTCTTTGCGCGCGACCCCAAGCTCGATGTCACCAGCTACAAGGTTGAGGAGCACAAGGCGCGGCTGCTCGAGGTTTCAAAGCTGATGGATTCGACCGATCCCGATCTCGGCCGCTTCCGCGCCCGCGGCGGCCGTCTGATCATGCTCGAGCACATGGCCGACTACGCGCAGAGCCCCTATGCCGGCATCCGCTATTTCGAGAGCGTCGAGCGCAAGCTCGGCAAGACCGAGACCGCGGAGTTCGCGCGGCTCTACACCGCACCCGGCGTCGATCATGTCGGCTCCGGCGCACCGGCCAATGTCGATATGTTGAGCGTGCTGGTCGACTGGGTCGAGAAGGGCAAGGCACCCGGCGACCTCGAAGTTGCCGAGCAGAAGGTCGAGGCGCCCTCATTCGCAACGCTGCGCGCGCTGCCGCTGTGCCGCTGGCCGGCCTGGCCGCACTACAAGACGGGTGCGGTGACGGAGGCGGCGAGCTTCACCTGCGCGCCGTAACGGGGCGCGTTTGACAACAAGCTTGCGTCCGGCTATCTATTTCGCATGCGAAATAAAGCGGTCGACGCGCGGCATCATCGGTTGATCTACCTGCTGAGCGTCGCGCAGCGCCGCTTGCAGCGCTGGATGGCGGCGCGGCCGGAGAACGAGGTGACGCCGGCGCAGGCCGGGCTGCTGTTCATCCTCGGCAAGCAGGACGGCGTCCTGATGGGCGAGGCGGGCGCAGCGCTCGACATGGGGCCGGCCGGCATTTCCGGCCTCGTCGACCGCACGGAGGCGGCGAGATTGATCGAGCGGCGGGCCGATCGCGAGGACGGCCGCGCCTGGCGCATCTGGCTGACGCCGAAGGGGCGGACCGCGTTGGCGCAGGCGAAAGACGGCGCGGCAGAGGTCAACGCCGCGCTGACGGACGGATTCACGGCTGCGGAGATCGACATCGTCGCGCGCTGGCTGACCAGCATTCAGGACAAGTTTCCAAGACCTTCAGAAACAAGACCTTCAGAAACAAGACCTTCAGACGAATCCAGGGAGTAGAGCAATGACCGAGCACGTCCGGATCGAGAACAATGGCGGAATTCTCACCCTCACGCTGGCGCGCCCCGACAAGAAGAACGCGCTGACCGATGCGATGTACGGCATGCTCGCCGATGCCATCGAATCCGCCGAGTTCGATCCGTCGGCCCGCGTGATCCTGATCCGCGGCGAGGGCGACATGTTCACCGCCGGCAACGACGTCGGCGAATTCGCCGCGGTCGCAGCCGGCAAGTCCGAAGGCAGCCGTAACGTCGTGCGCTTCATCCAGTCGCTGGCCCGCTGCACCCGGCCGCTGGTCGCCGCCGTGCAGGGCCGCGCCGTCGGCGTCGGCACCACGATGCTGCTGCATTGCGATCTCGTCGTGCTCGCCGACAACGCGCAATTGTCGACGCCCTTCGTCAGCCTCGCATTGGTGCCGGAGGCCGCATCGAGCCTGCTGATGCCGGCGCGTATCGGCCATGCCCGTGCCTACGAGATGTTCGCGCTGGGCGAGACCGTGCCGGCGAAGGCCGCGCTGGAATGGGGCCTCGCCAACCGCGTGGTGCCGCTCGACAAGCTCGATGCCGAGGCGCTTGCGCTGGCGCAGCGTCTTGCCCGCCAGCCGGCCGGCGCGCTCACCGCCACAAAGAAGCTGATGCGCAACGGTGAAGCGCTGGTCGCGCAGATGCAGGCCGAAGGCGAGCAGTTCGCGCAGCGCCTGCGCACCGCCGAGGCGCGCGAGGCGTTTACGGCCTTTGCCGAGCGCCGTCCGCCGGATTTCACCAAGGTCGCGTGAGGGGATGCGGCCAGCCCAGGAGGCGCGGCCGCGCACAACCGCAGGTATTTGATTAAAGTCTTAACCAAACCTTGGCATGTCGCGATGCAAGGTGGCCGCTCGTAAGAGTAGGCCCCCGACCCATGGCAATGTTTAAGAAATCGGTAAGCTCCCTTCTCCTGACGCTGATGGCGCTGCTGGCCGTCGGCGCGCTGGCCTCGACGGCATTCCAGATGGCCGGCGCCTTCGGCCGCTACAGCGAGAGTCTCGAGACGGAACGTCTCGCGAATGCCGACAAGGCGATCTTCCACGGCGTGCTCGCGCTGCGTAACAATCGCGGCGATGCTCAGAGCGCGCTGCTTGGCGAGGACGATCCGCGCGCCAAGCTCGGTGCTGCCGAGAAGGCCGAGCAGGCCGGCCATGATTCCATCGTCGCGGCGCTCTCGACCGTCGACTTTGCCCGCCGCGACGAACTCGCAAGCACGCTGAAGCAGCGCTGGAGCGAGGCCGCCCCGAAATTCCAGCTGTTCTACGACGAGGCCAAGCTGCCGCGTGCCGAACGCAAGATGGAACGCACCGCACCCTGGTACGATGCCGTCACCAAGGTGATCGATACCGCCAACCTGGCGTCCACCGCGGTGTCGAACCGCGCCTGGATGAACGACCCCTTCATCGCACGCATGATCCAGGCCCGCCGCCTTGCCTGGCAGGTGCGCGACCGTTACGGCATCCAGTGCTCGACGCTGCGCCCGAACGTCAATGCCAGCAAGCCGCTCGACGAGACCCAGAAGCAGACCGTGGCGAGCTGGAACGGCATCGTTACCGCCGGCTGGACCGGGATGGAGGAGCTGCTGGCTGCGCCCGACGTGACGGCCGACCTCGTCAATGCGGCGAAGGAGGCGCGGGCCAAGACCGACGGCGTGCTCAAGCAGATCGGCGATCTCACCCGGAATTTCGACGGCAGCGGCAAGCCGGCGATGCCCGCCGCGGAATGGAACGCGCTGTGCCAGTCGCCCTTCGCGCCCATCGTCGCAGTCGCCAACAAGGCCCTCGACCAGTCGATCGCTCGTGCCGAGATGGTTCAGGCGAAAGCCCTCACCAACCTCATCGTCCAATCGCTCGCGTTTCTGCTCGCGCTTGCCGTGACGCTGACCGGTGTGTTCGTGGTGCGCAATCGCCTGATGCGCCCGGTGCGCGCCATTCTCGACGCCATCGCCCGCATCAGCGCGCGCGACTACGCGACGCCGGTGCCGCAATCCCGGCATCCCGACGAATTCGGCACCATGGCCGCGGCGCTCGAAAGCCTGCGCGAGAGCGCGGCGACCGCAGAGCGCCTGGGCCGGGAGCGCGAATCGCAGCAGGCCTTGCAACTGGCCCGCTCCGGCACCGTCGACAAGGCCTGCCGCAGTTTCGACGACACCGTGCAGGCGGTGATTCATAGCGTTGTGGCCTCGACGCGGGAGCTCGATGCCACCGCAACCGGCGTGCGCTCGCTGGTGTCGGAATCGAGCAGCCAGACCGCCGCGGTCTCCTCCGCCGCCGAGCAGGCCACCAATAATCTGGAGACCATCGCGGCGGCGACCGAGGAGCTCTCCGCATCGGTCGGCGAGATCTCCGCGCAGGTGCAGTCGAGTGCGCGAGAGGCTCGCGAAGCCGTGTCGCAGGCCGAGCAGACCAATGCGACGGTCGAGATCCTCGACCAGACCGCGAGCCGCATCGGCGAGGTCGTGAAGATGATCAACGCCATCGCCGGCCAGACCAACCTTCTGGCCTTGAACGCCACCATCGAAGCCGCGCGCGCCGGTGAAGCGGGCCGGGGCTTCGCCGTGGTCGCGGGCGAGGTCAAGAACCTCGCCGCACAGACGGCGACGGCGACGGAAGAGATCTCGCGTCAGGTCGAGGAGATCCAGGGCGCCACCGGCCAGGCCGTGACCGCGATCCGTGCCATCGGCGGCGCCATCAGCGGCATCGACGAGAAGATGACGGCGATCGCCGCCGCCGTCGAGCAGCAGCGCGCGGCCACCACCGAGATCTCGCGCAACTTCCAGCAGGCCGCGCAGGGCACGCGGGAAGTCACCGACACCATCGGCAGCGTCGCCAGGCTCAATCAGGAGACCGGCAACGCCGGCACGGTCTTGTCGGAATCCGTCAAGAAGATGTCGGCCGACGCCGACCGCCTCCGCGTCGCGGTCGAGGGCTTTTTGGGCGCGGTCAAGACCGCGTAGTTTCGCTTCAGTTTCTCCATCTGACGTCGCGCGTTCGGCATTGCCGCAGGTCCCTCCGGCGGCTACATCTGTGCCGCCGCGTCACCTATGCGGCGCCAGACGTAAGACAGATCAGGGATGGAGAGTTCGATGCCGGTCACCCCACACAAGGCCCAGCGCCCCTATCGCGGCGTGTTCCCGGTCGCGCCCACCATCTTCGATGAGCGCGGCGAGCTCGACCTCGAGGGCCAGCGCCGCTGCATCGATTTCATGATCGACGCCGGCTCGAACGGTCTCTGCATCCTCGCCAATTTCTCCGAGCAGTTCGTGCTCATCGATGCCGAGCGCGAAACCGTGATGCATGCGGTGCTGGAGCATGTCGCAGGCCGGGTTCCCGTGATCGTCACCACCACGCATTTCAGCTCGGCCGTCTGCGCCGCGCGCAGCCAGCAGGCCGAAGCCGCCGGCGCCGCGATGGTGATGGTGATGCCGCCCTATCATGGCGCGACCTTCCGCGTCCCTGAGAAGGGCATCGTCGAATTCTTCAAGGTGCTCTCCGGGGCCATCACCATTCCGATCATGATCCAGGATGCGCCGGTCGCGGGCACGCCGCTGTCGGTCGAGCTGCTGGCGCGGCTGGCGCGCGACTTCGCCAACATCCGCTATTTCAAGATCGAGGTGCCGGGCGCGGCCTCAAAGCTCCGCAGCCTGATCGAGGCGGGCGGCAAGGACATCGAGGGCCCCTGGGACGGCGAGGAGGCGATCACGCTGCTCGCCGATCTCGACGCCGGCGCCACCGGCGCGATGACCGGCGGCGGCTATCCCGACGGCATCCGCCAGATCGTCGATCCCTATTTCGCCGGGAAGCGCGAGGAAGCGAAGGCCGCCTACGAGCGCTGGCTGCCGCTGATCAATTACGAGAACCGCCAATGCGGCCTGATCGCCTGCAAGGCGATGATGCAGGCCGGCGGCGTGATCAAGTCGGACGCGGTGCGCCATCCCTTGCAGCCGCTGCATCCGGCCACGCGCGCGGGCCTGCTGGAACTCGCCAAGGAGCGCGACGCGCTGGCGCTGCGGTGGGGGAAGTAACGGTACCAAACGCTCAGTGTCGTCCCGGACAAGCGCGCCTCAAGCGCGCGTAGATCCGGGACCCATAGCCACAGAGAGAAGTTTGGCGAAGACTCGGAGTTGGCAGCTCGCTTGATAACCACTCCCTGGGATTATGGGTCCCCGCGTTCGCGGGGACGACATCGAGTGTGAGGCCCGCCCTCCAGCCTCACTCGCCAGCTTCCCAGTTGGCTGAAGGCGTCGAATTAGCGCGGTTCGGCCGTTTCCCGCAGCCCGGCGATGAAGTAGGGTACGTTCGCCAACCAGGCCCCGCGGAGCATCTCGAGACATCGTGTAACACCTCTTCATAATGCCGTTATCCCGAGCCAGGTTGGCGCGAACCGACAGAACAGGGAGGCAGTGCCATGACGATGAGGCCGGATCCCACATTTCACGCATCGCCCAGGCTTGCGATGGAAGCACCTGCGGAGAACTTCGCCTACACGTTGCTGCTCAGTCCGGATTTCTCGAAGCCGGATGCTCTCGCGGTCATCGACGTCAAGCCGGGATCGCCGACCTACAGCCAGATCGTCCACACCGTGACGATGCCCAACAAGGGTGATGAGTTTCACCACTTCGGCTGGAATGCCTGCTCCTCCGCTCTGTCGCCGCTCGCCGGACATGCCTTCATCGAGCGGCGCTATCTCATCATCCCCGGAATCCGTTCGTCGCGGATCTACATCATCGATACCAAGCCAGATCCGACCAAAGCCAAGATCCACAAGATCATCGAGCCCGAGGAAATCTTCAAGAAGACCGGCTATTCGCGGCCGCACACCATCCATTGCGGGCCGGACGGCATTTACGTGAGCACGCTGGGTGGTGGCGGTAAGGACGGCACCAACGGGCCACCAGGCGTCTTCATCATGGATTGCGAGACGTTCGAGGTCCTCGGACGATGGGAGATCGACCGCGGTCCGCAGGCGCTGCATTATGACTTCTGGTGGAATCTGCCGCGCGATTACATGGTGACGAGCGAATGGGCCTTGCCGCCGCAGTTCGAGAACGGGATCGTCCCGGAGGATCTGCTGGCGAATAAATATGGCCATCGTCTCCACTTCTGGGATCTTCGCGCCCGGCGCAACGTGCAGACCATCGACCTTGGCGCCAATCATCAGATGGCGCTCGAGGTGCGGCCTGCGCACGATCCGGTTCGCGAATACGGCTTCGTGGGCGTCGTGGTCGACACCACCAATCTCGAAGCATCGATCTGGACCTGGTGGCGCGAAGGCGGGAAATTCCACGCCGAGAAGACGGCAACGATCCCGCCCGAACCCGCGCCAAAGGAGAATCTCCCGCCGCTGCTGCAGGGATTTGGCGCCGTGCCGCCGCTCGTGACCGACATCGACCTGTCGATGGATGACCGGTTTCTCTATGTGTCGTGCTGGGGCACCGGTGAAATGCGCCAGTACGACGTCACCGATCCCAGAAAGCCGAAGCTTGCGGGCTCCGTCCACATCGGCGGCATCGCACGCCGTACAGCGCATCCGAATGGCAAGTCCTTTGCGGCCGGCCCGCAAATGGTCGAGATCAGCCGCGACGGCAGGCGCGTGTACTGGACCAATTCGCTCTATTCCACCTGGGACGACCAGTTCTATCCCGATGGGGTTCCGGGCGTGGAGGTGATGGCCAATGTCGGTCGCAACGGCGGCCTCGAGCTCGACAAGGACTATTTCGTGAGCTTCCCGGACGGCTATCGTGCGCACCAGATCAGGCTGGAGGGCGGCGATTGTTCGACGGACTCCTTTTGCTACCCGTCGGTCTAGATGGTGGGCACGCGAGCCCGGCGCTTGGCTGGCTGTGGCTCGCCCTTGTCGCGAGCGGCCTCTATCACGGAGTCAATCCGGGGATGGGATGGCCGCTCGCCGTTTCGGCCGGGCTCATGGACAAGAGCCCGCGCGCGCTCTTTCGTGCGTTGTGGGCCCTGTCGGCCGGGCATCTCCTGGCAACATTTCTCGTGCTGCTGCCATTCGCGTTCCTGCTCGTGCTGGCCGAGTGGCAGCGTTCGATCCAGATTGGCGCGAGCCTTCTCGTCATCGGCTTCGGCGTTTATCGGCTGATCGCGCGGCGTCATCCCCGCGCGCTGGCACGAATTCCGCCGACGCAATTGGCGCTCTGGTCATTTGCCGTCGCCATCGCTCACGGCGCCGCCTTGATGCTCGTGCCGATCTATCTCGGGCTCTGCCAGGCCTTCGAATTCGATGCCGGCCATGAAGCGGCGGGCGCGCTGATGAAGACAAGTCTGGGGATGGCGGTGCTGGTGTCCCTGGTGCATGTTGCCGCCATGGTCGGCGCCGGCGGATGTCTGGCGTGGCTGGTCTACCGCCATCTTGGATTGAGGTTCGTCTCGCGAAGCTGGTTCAATCTGGATGCAGTCTGGGCGGCCAGCCTCGTTCTGGTTGGCGCGGTGGCGCTCGCCTTGAATCTTGCGAGCTGGCGCTGAGGTCTATCGCGCCAGAGGCCACTCGTCGACGATGTGGAATCTTGCCGCCGCATCATCCTGCCGAAATAGCGCGATGCGGTCGATCGCCAGCGTATCGAGACCGAGCGTCGCAAACCGCGGCCTCAGCATCTCCAGGATCGGTCCGCGGCGCTCGGCATCCAGCCGCCCCGTCAGCGTCATGTGGAAGCGGAATTCTTCCATCACGTAAGGGTAGCCCCAACGGTCGAGATAGTCGCGCTGCCGCTCGCTGAGTTTCTCGGGTTTGCGCCGCGCCCGATCGCCCGCCGACAGCGCGGCGCGAAACGAGTCGAATTCGCGGACGCAATCGGCGGCGAGCTGCTGGAGCGCCTCGACCGGCTCGGCCGGAATGACGGCGATGAAGCCGCTGATGGCATCGACCACGGGCCGGATCACGGCAAGCGGCCGCGATTTGCCGGCGAATGCGGCGCAGGCGGCCATCAGTTCCGCTTCGGTCCTGTCTGATACGAGCGCCATCGGCGCCTTCAGCGTGGCGTGAAAGCCGTATTTGCGTGGATCGGCGCTGACGTCGCGCCAGTCCGGCGCGACATGCAGCGCATCACGCGGGAACGGCAATTCGTTGCCGGTGTAGGCATCGTAGCCGAGCAACTCGGCGCCGAAGCGGGACAGCGCGCTGTCACTGCCGGCGGCAAAATAGATCGCGTAGCGGGGAAAACCTGTCATCGCCTCAGCATAACCAATTTAGGCCGCGACGACAGCCTCGCGCGGCGTCGCCACAGCAGTGAGCAGCCGCGTCGCATCGGTGAGATGGACGAGCTTTCCGCCTGCGATCACCGCGATCAGCCGCGGCCGCAGCTTCACGCTGTCGTCGACCAGCAGAATGTCGGCGCGGCGACCTTCCGCGAGCACGCCGCGATCGGCAAGGCCGGTGGCACGCGCCGGCCCGGCGGAGACCAGATTCCAGGCTTCCGTCAGCGGCAGCACGCCATCGGCGGCGAGGCGGAACGCGGCGAGCAGCTGCGCGGGATAATAATAGTCCGACGCCAGCACCGAGCAGAGCCCCTTGGCGATCATGTCGGAGGCCTTCGTCCAGCCGGTGTGGCTGCCGCCGCGCACGACGTTGGGCGCGCCGTAGACGATGGCATCGCCGTGGCTTGCTGCCGCCCGTGCCGTCTCCTCGTTGATCGGAAACTCCGCGATGTCAGCGCCGAGCTCGCGAAACTCCTGGCGCATCGCCGGCGTCGCATCGTCGTGCGAGAGCATCCGCACGTCGGCTGCGCGCGCCACAGCGGCCAGCCGCGCAACCGAAGCCGGCACTTCGTCGGCGCGCGAGACCACGCGTTCGACCAGCCGGTCAAATTCCTCAGCTGACAGCCCGGTGCGCTCCACCATGCGGTTGCGCTTGCGCGGCTTGGCCATGTCGGCGACCGTGCCGTCCATGTGGTCGTTGAAAGCGAACAGGTCGACCCGGCCTTCGTCGAGCCACTCGCTGATCTCGGCCTCGGCGCCGAGATTGTAGGTCTCGTGCCGCAGATGGAAGCGGGTGTCCGCGGCGAATTGCGGACGCTGCCGCTCGATGGCCTCCATCAGGCCGCGCGCGTTATCGGCGCTGCGCAGGCCCGGCTCCCACGAGCAGGTGGTGGCGTGAAAGACGGTGGTGATGCCGTTGCTGATCGCCTGGCGATCGCTGTCGGCGAGCGCGACGTCGATCGGGAAGTCGACACCGGCGCGCGGCATCATCTGCCGCTCGAAGGCATCGCCATGCAGATCGACGATGCCGGGCAGCACCAGCAGGTTGCGTGAATCGATTATCAGCCGCGCCCGGCCCCGTGAGGCATCGATCTGCGCGATGTCCTGTCCCGACACCGCCAATGACGTTTCGACGAATTCGGCGCCGGTCAGGGCCCGGCCGCCTTCAAGGAAAATGTCTGTCACGCGACCGCGTTTCGTTTGCTGGTAAGGGATCTGGTCAGGGGAGCCGCCCCTGCTTCGTATGTCGCAAGAAAATCTTCAATCCCGAGCTTGCGGAAATCGGGCAGGGCTTCACGCAACTTGTCGTGATCCCAGTCCCACCAGGCGAGCCGCGCGAGCCTTCCGGCGATCTCCTCGGAGAAACGCCGCCGCACGATGCGGGCCGGATTGCCGGCGACGATGGCGTAGGCCGGCACGTCCTTGGTGACGATGGCGCCGGCCGCGATCACCGCGCCGGTGCCGATGTTGCGGCCCGGCAGCACGATCGCGCCGTGGCCGATCCAGACGTCGTGGCCGATATGGACGTGATGCTGGCGCCGCCAGTCGAAGAATTCGGCGTCGTCGCTCTCGCCTTCGAAGTAGGCGCTCGAGCGATAGGTGAAATGCGCCTGGGTCGCGCGGTGCATCGGATGATTGCCGGGATTGATGCGCGTCATGGCCGCGATCGAGCAGAACTTTCCGATGGTGGTGTAGGTGATCTGGGAATCGTTCACGACATAGGAGTAATCGCCCATCGCCACTTCATGCAGGATGGTGCGCGCGCCGACCTCGGTATAGGCGCCGAGCCTGGTCTCATGCAGTTTGGCCGAGGGATCGATGGTCGGCTGGACCGAAAGAGTTTTGGCGGCCATGTTGCATCCGGAGCGCGAGGGCGGGCGTTCCTCTTCGAGCGGCTTGATGACGATGTCATGACGCGGCGATGACAGGGGATGAGGTGTGTAGCATCGCCGCAGTGCAACGCCCGTGTCACACAAGTGTCAAGCGCGGGCGTTAGCGGTTGGCTCCAGCTAATCTGGAGTCCTGCATGCTGGTGGTGGAAGGTCTGACGTGTCGCTTCGGCGCGAAAGCCGCGGTGGACGACGCTTCGTTTCAAGTCTCCTCCGGCGGCTTCGTCGGTGTGATCGGACGGTCCGGCGCCGGCAAGTCGACGCTGCTGCGAACCATCAATCGTCTCGCGACGCCGACGCAGGGCCGCATCCTGTTCGACGGCATCAACGTCACCGCGCTGCGCGGCAAGGAGCTGCGGCAGTGGCGGGCGCGCTCAGCCATGATCTTCCAGCAATTCAACCTGGTCGGCCGGCTCGACGTCCTCACCAACGTCCTGATGGGAAGGCTTGCGACGATGCCGGCCTGGCGCTCGCTGTCGCAAGTGTGGCCCGAGCAGGACAAGGCGCTGGCGATGTCCGCGCTCGAACAGTTCGATATCGCATCGCTCGCCGCCCAGCGCGCCGACCAGCTTTCCGGCGGCCAGCAGCAGCGCGTCGCGATCGCGCGTGCGCTGGTGCAGCAGCCCGACATCATCCTCGCCGACGAGCCGATCGCATCGCTCGATCCGCGCAACACCAAGATCGTGATGGATGCGCTGCTGCGCATCAACAAGCATTTCGGCATCACCGTGATCTGCAATCTGCATTCGCTCGATCTGGCGCGCAGCTATTGCGACCGCCTGATCGGCATGGCGGCGGGGCGCGTCGTGTTCGACGGCGCACCGGCCGCACTGACCGACCACGTCGCGCGCGAGCTTTACGATCTCGAAGCCGCCGACGTCATGGGCACCATGCCTGACCCGGCGCCCGCGGGCGTCCCGGCACTTGGAACGGCGGCCGCCGCCTGAGCCGCGTCGCGCCTGTTTGAGTTGCAAGCTTTTGCGTCAACCGACCCAACCGATGAAGAGGGTATCATGATCACTCGTAGACTCGTTCTGGCCGGCGCCGCGGCGCTCGCCTTCGCCTCGTCGGCTTCCGCCGAAGACTGGAAAGCCAAATATCCCGAGCTGACCTTCGCGGTCGTCCCGGCCGAGAACGCCTCCGGCGTCACCGAGCGCTGGGCGCCTTTCGTGAGCTATCTCTCCAAGGAACTCGGCGTGAAGGTCACGCTGCGCATCGCCAACGACTACGCCGCCGTCATCGAGGGCCAGCGCGCCGGCAACATCCATATCGCCAGCTATGGCTCGGCCTCGTTCGCCCGCGCCCGCCTGACCGGCGTCAAGTCCGACGCCTTCGCCAACGACATCAACGCCGACGGCTCGACCGGCTATTATTCGGTGTTCTTCGTCAAGGCGAGCAGCGCCTACAAGAGCGTCGACCAGCTCAAGGGCAAGAACCTCGGCCTCGTCGATCCGAACTCGACCTCCGGCAACAATGTGCCGCGCTTCGAGCTGGACAAGATGGGCATCCCCGATGCCGACGGCTATTTCGGCAAGGTCGTCTTCACCGGCAGTCACGAGAACGCGATGCTGGCGCTGTCGCAGGGCACCGTCGACGTTGCCGCCAACCAGTGGACCAGCGACGACGATTCCACGCTGGCGCAGATGCTGACCAAGGGCATGCTGAAGAATGCCGACGGCTCGGCGATGAAGAAGGACGATTTCCGTATCATCCATAAGTCGGCGCCGATCATCAACGGCCCCTATGCCTACAATTCCGACCTGCCGGAAGACGCCAAGGCCGCTATCGCCAAGGCGTTCTTCGACGCGCCGGCCAAGGACAAGGCCGCGTTCGACCGCCTCTCCGACGGCCAGAAGAAGGGCTTTCATCCCGCCACCACCAAGGATTGGGACGGCACGATCGAGCTGATCAAGTTCGTCGATGCGCTGCGTAAGAAGAAGGCGTCCTGATCTCAGGGCGATGTAACTGGAGCCGGGTCCTTGGACCCGGCTCTTTCTTTGACGGAACTTGGCTCAGGCCGATGACAACAGCGGTTTCGATCCTCCCCGAGCAGCAGCTTGCCGTGCTCAACGCCGCTTATCGCCAGGCGGTCGGGCGCAGGCGGCTCCGCCTGCTGTTGGGGATCGCGGTCTTCGCCGCCGCGCTGCTTCTCGCCGCGGTCGGTGCGGAAGTGAATCTGCGCACGCTGTTCACCTATTTCGGCAATTTCATCAGCTATTTCGACCGCATCCTCACGCTCGACAACGGCCAGCGCGTCTGGACCGATGTCGGCGAGTGGCTCTGGGGCTGGCGCAAATGGCTGAAGATGCTCGGCGAGACGCTGCTGATCTCCTATGTCGGCACGCTGATCGGCGCGACCTTGGCATTTTGTCTGAACTTCTTCGCGGCTGAAAACACCTCGCCCGCACCCTGGCTGCGCTTCGTCGTCCGGCGCCTGCTCGAATTCGCCCGCACCGTTCCGGGCATCGTGTTCGCGCTGATCTTCGTGATCGCCTTCGGGCTCGGACCGATGGCGGGTGTGCTCGCGATCGCGATCCACTCCACCGGCGCGCTCGGAAAGCTGTTCTCGGAAATCGTCGAGAACGCCGATATGAAGCCGGTCGAAGGCATCCGCTCGACCGGCGCGAGCTGGCTGTCCTGCATGCGGTTCGCCGTCGTGCCGCAGGTGACCGCGGGCTATGCGAGCTACGCGCTGCTGCGCTTCGAGATCAACGTCCGCGAAGCCTCCGTGATGGGCTTCGTCGGCGCCGGCGGCATCGGCCAGGAGCTCGTCGTCGCCATCCGCAAGTTCTATTACTCGGACGTCAGCGCGATCCTGCTCACCATCATTGTCACCGTGTTCATCATCGACATCAGCACCGGTTGGTTGCGCGGCCGCCTGTTCGGCAAGGAGGCGCGGGCGTGACGAGGCAGCAGGCGGTCGACACGCGAGAGCTTCGCGCGCGCTATCCCGATGTGTTCGACCGTCCGGCCTCGGCGCGGCTTGCCACGCCGGCGATGATCGTCGCGGCGTTCGCGATCCTCATTTACGGCCTGGTCGATCTCGATTTCTCGCCGTCGCGATTCTTCGCAGGTCTCAGCCAGCTCGGCTGGATCAGCCTGATGATGATCCCGCCCGATCCCGGCTCGTCGCTGCCGGTCTACCTGAAGGCACTCGGCGAGACGCTGTCGATTGCACTGCTCGGCACCACGCTCGCCGCCGTCTTCGCACTCCCCGTCAGCCTTCTGGCCGCGCGCAACGTGGTGCCGTCGAAGCTCCTGCGCTTTCCCGTGCGCCGCGTGCTGGATTCGATCCGCGGCGTCGACACGCTGATCTGGGCGCTGGTGTGGATCAACGTCGTCGGGCTTGGCCCGTTCGCCGGCGTGCTTGCCATTGCGGTGTCGGATTTCGGCGCCTTCGGAAAGCTGTTCTCGGAGGCGATCGAGGCCGCCGACCAGAAGCAGGTCGAGGGCATCCGCGCCTCCGGCGGCAGCCCGCTGCACGAGATCCGCTTCGGCCTGTTGCCGCAGGTCCTGCCCGTGATCGCCGGGCAGGTGCTCTATTTCATCGAATCCAACACCCGCTCGGCCACCATCATCGGCATCGTCGGCGCCGGCGGCATCGGCCTCCAGCTCGCCGAGCAGATCCGCGTGCTGGAATGGCAGAAGGTGTCGTTCCTGATCCTGATGATCCTGGTCGCGGTCGCCGCGATCGATTTCATCTCGGGCAAGCTGCGCTTTGCGATTATTGGCAGGCGGGCTGTCGCCTGATCAAAGGTGCCGTAGGGTGGGTTAGCCGAAGGCGTAACCCACCACTGTTTATCTCCGCGGAGACAGAAGAGGTGGGTTACGCCTTCGGACTGCGCTTCGCGCAGCCCAAGGCTAACCCACCCTACGACTCCACCAGAAACTCCACCCGCTCCGCCGCAAAGCGCGAATGCTTGGTCATCAGCGGCTTGCCGTCGAGATCGTGGTCGGTCGCATCGACCACCAGGATCGGCCGTCCCAGCGCCAGATCGAGCCGGGCCGCGTCGGTTGCGTCGACGATGCCGGCGGTGATCCGGGTCGCGCCGCGGCGATAGTCGCGGACGCCGTAATGTTCCAGCAGCTTCGTCATCGAGCGCGTCGCTGCGAACACGGCGCCGGCACCCGGAAATAATTCCGCCGACAGCCAGGTGGTGGAGACGCAGATCGGCGTGCGGTCGGCGAGGCGAATCGCCTCGATCCGCACCAGCGGCGCGCCGGCCTTCAAGCCGAGCTCGCGCGCCAGCTCACGGGTCGCGACATCGTCGGTCGCCTCGATCAGCTGCCCGCGCGGCTCGCGGCCGCCGGCGCCGACGATCTCGGAGAAGCGGGTGCGTGAGCGCAGGGGATAAGCGAGCTTCTGTGCCTCGACATAGGTTCCGCTGCCGCGCTCGGCGCGCACGAGGCCGCGCTCGGCAAGGGCTGCCAGCGCGCGCCGCACGGTGTGGCGGTTCACCCGATAGGTTTCGGCGATTTCCATCTCGCCCGGCAATTTGTCGCCGGCCGCGAAGCGGCCATCGGCGATGCCGCGCTCGATGCCGTCGGCAACGAGGCGCCATAGCGCGACGCCGGAGGAGGCGGTGTCCTGCATGCTCATGTTGCGGCAACCTACTCCAGAAATCACAGCTTTGTCACGAAACAGTCATGGCGCTCCCGTATGAAGTTGTCTATTATCATAGACAACTTCGATGCGGCAAGTTCTGTCAAAGGTTCGGTGGATCAGGTGACCCAGCACAACAACCAGCAAGCCCAGCGCCAGGCCGCCATGGCCGTGCTGGCGCACGCGGAGGCGGGCGAGATCGCCGCCCGCCTCCGCAACTTGGCTGTCCCGGCCCCTCAGGATTTGCGTGCGCCCGAAAACGGCCTCGTCATGCTGCGTGGCCGGGTCGGCGGCGACGGCGCGCCGTTCAATCTCGGCGAAGCCACGGTGTCGCGCGCTGCGGTCCGGCTGGCGAGCGGCGAGGTCGGGTTCGGCTACACGCTCGGGCGCGACGGCGAGAAAGCGCGGCTGATCGCGCTGTGCGACGCGCTGGTTCAGTCCCGGGATTTCGGCGGAGCGGTGGAGCGGGACGTAATCGCGCCGTTGCGTGAGCAGCTTATGATTCGCCGGAAGCAGGCGGCGGCCGAGACCGCCGCGACGAAGGTTGATTTCTACACCATGGTGCGCGGTGAGGGGTGAGATCATGACCACGATTGCGGAATTGCCGCCCGGTTTCGCCGACAAGGTGCTGTCGGCGCAATCGACCTTTCGCTCGGTGATGGACGCGATGGCGCGGCCGGGCTCGGTCCAGCGCATCGTGCCGATGGCTGGCAAGCCGGAAACGATGATGCGCGGCACCGCCGCGATCGCGCTGACGCTGTTCGACCACGACACGCCGCTCTGGCTCGACGCGCGGATGGCGGAGAGCCCGGACGTGGTGAAATGGCTGAAATTTCACACCGGCGCGCCGGTGGTGCAGGACTCCACCATCGCGAGTTTTGCGCTGATCAGTGACGGCGGCGCGCTGCCGCAGCTCGAACGCTTCGCGCTCGGCACCAGCGAATATCCGGATCGGTCCACCACATTGATCCTTCAGGTCGACAGTCTCGACGCAGGACGCAGCTTCGAGCTGCGCGGTCCCGGCATCGACGGCGCCGCGATGCTCCAGGCGTCGATCAAGCCGTTCGATCTGTTCGAGCGCCTGCGCGTCAACGAAGCACTGTTTCCGCGCGGCATCGATGTGGTGCTGGTCGCCGATGACGCCGTGGTCGCGATCCCCCGCACCACGCGCATCGTGAGCAAGGGAAGCTAGAAGCATGTATGTCGCAGTCAAAGGCGGCGAACGCGCCATCGAGAACGCCCATCGCCTGCTCGCAGATAAGCGGCGCGGCGACCGAGGCGTTCCGGAGGTCACGCTCGACCAGATCTCGGAACAGCTCGGGCTGGCCGTGGACCGCGTCATGAGCGAAGGCTCGCTCTATGATCGCGAGCTCGCGGCGCTCGCGATCAAGCAGGCGCGCGGCGACCTGATCGAGGCGATCTTCCTGGTTCGCGCCTTCCGCGCCACGATGCCGCGTTTCGGCGCCAGCGAGCCGGTCGACACCGGCGCGATGCGGGTGCAGCGGCGGGTGTCCTCGACCTTCAAGGACATTCCGGGCGGCCAGATCCTCGGGCCGACCTTCGACTACACCCACCGCCTGCTCGATCCCGCGCTCGCGCAAGGCTTTGTGCCGGAAGCGCCGGCAACGGCTGATGCGACGACGGCGCCAACGCCGCGCGTGACGGACATTCTCGGCCGCGACGGGCTGATCGAATCCTCGCCGCAGGCCGAAGACGGTGCCAGCGTCGGCGATCTCACCCGCGAGCCGCTGAATTTTCCGGCGGACCGCGATCTGCGCCTGCAAAACCTCGCGCGCGGCGACGAAGGTTTCCTGCTGGCGATGGGCTATTCCACCCAGCGCGGCTATGGCCGCAACCATCCTTTCGCCGGCGAGATCCGCTTCGGCGAGGTCGAGGTGGAATTCCTGGCGGAGGACGTCGGCTTCGCCGTGCCGCTCGGCGCGATCGAGCTCACGGAGTGCCAGATGGTCAACCAGTTCAAGGGCTCCGCGACGGAAGCGCCGTGCTTCACCCGCGGCTATGGCCTCGCCTTCGGCCAGAGCGAGCGCAAGACCATGTCGATGGCGCTGGTCGATCGCGCGCTGCGCGCCCGCGAGCTGGGCGAGGAGGCACTCGCCCCGGCGCAAGATGAAGAATTCGTGATGTCGCATTCGGACAACGTCCAGGCCACCGGCTTTGTCGAGCATCTGAAGCTGCCGCATTATGTCGACTTCCAGTCCGAGCTCGGCCTGCTCCGCAAGCTGCGCCAAGAATTTTCCGATGCCCAGGCGCCTGACGCCATGAAGGAAGCCGCGGAATGAACGCGCCCGCCTACAATTTCGCCTATCTCGACGAGCAGACCAAGCGGATGATCCGCCGCGCGATCCTGAAGGCGATCGCCATTCCCGGCTATCAGGTGCCGTTCGCCAGCCGCGAGATGCCGATGCCCTACGGCTGGGGCACCGGCGGCGTGCAGGTCACCGCTGCGATCCTCGGTCCCGCCGACGTGCTGAAGGTGATCGATCAAGGCTCCGACGACACCACCAACGCGATCTCGATCCGAAAATTCTTCGCCAAGACCGCCGGCGTTGCCACGACCACGGCGACGGATGAGGCGACCGTGATCCAGACCCGCCACCGCATCCCGGAGGCGACGCTGCACGCAGACCAGGTGCTGGTCTATCAGGTGCCGATCCCGGAGCCGTTGCGCTTCCTCGAGCCGCGCGAGACCGAGACGCGGCGCATGCATGCGCTCGCCGAATACGGCCTGATGCATGTGAAGCTCTATGAGGACATCGCCCGCTTCGGTCACATCGCCACCGCCTACGCCTATCCGGTCAAGGTCAATGCGCGCTATGTGATGGATCCGTCGCCGACGCCGAAATTCGACAATCCCAAGATGGACAATTGCCCGGCGTTGCAATTGTTCGGCGCCGGCCGCGAGAAGCGCATCTATGCGATCCCGCCTTATACGCAGGTGGTGTCGCTCGATTTCGAGGATCACCCGTTCGAACCCTACCGCTTCAACGCGCCCTGCGCGCTGTGCGGCGCGGAGAATTCCTATCTCGACGAGATCGTCACCGACGACAAGGGCGGACGGATGTTCGTGTGCTCGGACACCGATTATTGCGAGGGCCGTCAGGCCGCCGGCCATCACGGCAGCCTCAGTGCCGCGCCGTACAAGGAGAAGGCGCAAGGAGGCACCAATGGTTGATCAGGCCGCGCTCGAAAACGACCAGCCGCTGCTGGTCGCGACCTCCCTCAGCAAATCCTTCGGCCGCATCGCCGCCTGCCGCGACGTCTCCTTCTCGCTCTATCCCGGCGAGGTGCTGGCGATCGTCGGCGAATCAGGTTCGGGCAAGTCGACGCTGCTGCAACTGCTGTCGGGCCAGCTTGCGGCCAGCGGCGGCCATGTGTCCTATCGGATGCGCGACGGTGTCGCCCGCGATCCCGCCTCGCTCGGCGAAGCCGAGCGGCGCTTCCTGTACCGCACCGACTGGGGTTTTGTGCATCAGGATCCCGCCCAGGGCTTGCGCATGGCGGTCTCGGCCGGCGCCAATGTCGGCGAGCGGCTGATGGCGGTGGGGTGGAATCACTATGGCCGCATCCGCGAGACTGCCTCCGACTGGCTCACCCGCGTCGAGATCGACACCGCGCGCATCGACGATGCGCCGCGCACCTATTCCGGCGGCATGCGCCAGCGCCTCCAGATCGCGCGCAACCTCGTCACCGAGCCGCGGCTGGTGTTCATGGACGAGCCGACCGGCGGCCTCGACGTGTCCGTGCAGGCGCGCCTGCTCGACCTCCTGCGCAGCCTCGTCGCCGAGCTGCATCTCGCCGTCATCATCGTCACCCACGACCTCGCGGTCGCCCGGCTCTTGTCGCACCGCGTGATGGTGATGAAGGGCGGCCGGGTCATCGAAACCGGTCTCACCGATCAGGTGCTCGACGATCCGCGCGAGCCCTATACGCAACTCCTCGTCTCCTCGATTCTGCCGCCATGAGATTTCTCAGATGAGCCGCCCAATGACTGCCATGATCGACGTTGCCGACGCCAACAAGACCTTCACCATGCACCTGCAGGGCGGCATCGAATTGCCGGTCGTCAGCGGCGTGACCTTCCAGGTCAATCCCGGCGAGTGCGTCGTGCTCTCCGGGCCATCAGGCGCCGGCAAGTCCTCGATCCTGAAAATGATCTTCGGCAACTACCGCTGCGATAGCGGCCGCATCGGCATCCGCCATCGAGGCGCGGTGATTGATCTGGCCAGCGCCGAGCCGCGGCAGATCCTCAACGTCCGCCGCTCCACCATCGGCTATGTCAGCCAGTTCCTGCGCGCGGTGCCGCGCGTGGCCACCATCGACGTCGTCGCCGAGCCGCTGATCGTCAACGGCATGGCCCGCACTGAGGCGCAGGCCCGCGCCGGCGAGCTGCTGCACCGCCTCAACATCCCCGAGCGCCTCTGGCAGCTTCCGCCCGCGACCTTCTCCGGCGGCGAGCAGCAGCGCGTCAACATCGCGCGCGGCTTCATCTCGGACCTGCCGATCCTGCTGCTGGACGAGCCGACCGCCTCGCTCGATGCCGCCAACCGCGCCGTCGTGGTCGAGCTGGTCGCCGAGAAGAAACGCCAGGGCGTCGCCATGGTCGCCATTGTCCATGACGACGAAATCCGTCATCTGATTGCCGACCGCATCGTCGACGTCACCAGCTTCGCCGCCGCGGCCTGAGGGACATGGAAATGAACGCCAAGCCGAAGGACATTGTGATCGCCAACGCCAGGATCGTGCTGGCCGACCGGGTGATCGAGCAGGGCTGGCTCGCTCTTGCCGACGGGCGCATTGCCGAGATCGGCGATGGGACTGCGCCTGCGGGCGCCGAGGATGCCGGCGGCGATTTGATCATGCCGGGGCTGATCGAGCTGCACACCGACCATCTCGAAGCCCATTACGTGCCGCGGCCAAAGGTGTTCTGGAATCCGGTTGCCGCCGTCATCTCCTACGACGGCCAACTCGCGACTTCGGGCATCACCACCGTGTTCGATTCGCTTCGGGTCTGGCGCGAGGACGGCGCCGAGGAAGTGGACGGCCGGGCCGGCGTGCTCGCCGCCGCGATCACGACCGCGCGCGACGCCAGCCTGCTGCGCGCCGACCACTTCCTGCATCTGCGCTGCGAAATCCCGATGCCGAGCGTGGTCGAGGAGGCCAGGGAGCTGATCGACCGTCCCGACGTCAAGCTGATGTCGCTGATGGACCACACCCCCGGTCAGCGTCAGTTCCGCGACGAGGTCAAGCTGCGTGACTATTACCGCGGCAAGGGCGGCGGCAAGACCGATGCCGAGCTCGACGAACTGTTCGCAAAGCGCTTCGAATATCAGAAGCTCTATGCCGCCACCAACATGCGCGAGATCGTGTCGCTGGCGCATCAGTACAAGATCCCGCTCGCGAGCCACGACGACACCACCGAGGAGAACGTCGCGGACGCCGTGCGCGACCGCGTGTCGGTGGCGGAATTCCCGACCACGCTCGAGGCCGCGCGCGGCTTGCACGAGGCTGGCATCGACATCCTGATGGGCGCGCCGAATGTCGTGCGCGGCGGCTCGCATTCCGGCAACATCGCCGCGGTCGATCTCGCCCGCGAAGGCCTGCTCGACATCCTGTCGTCGGACTACATCCCGTCGAGCCTCCTGATGGGAGCGCTGCAATTGCCCGAGCATGTGCCCGCGATCGGCCTTCCCGCGGCGATCCGCACCGTGACGAAGGCGCCCGCGGAAGCGGTGGGCCTCACCGACCGCGGCGAGGTCGCGATCGGCAAGCGCGCCGACCTCATTCGCGTGCATGTTGCCGGCAGTGTTCCCGTCGTCCGCAGCGTCTGGCGTGAAGGAAGCCGCGTCGCATGAGCGAGATCCCGGCCATGGCGCAGGACGACGCGGGCGCGATCGGTCCCGGCCGGCTCGTGCTCGTGGTCGGTCCCAGCGGCGCCGGCAAGGACACGCTGCTGCGGCTGGCGCAGGCGGCCTGCGTTGACGATCACGACATTGTCTTCCCGCGCCGAATCGTGACGCGTGAATCCTCCGCCGACGAAGACAATGTCGCGCTCGGCTTCGACCAATTCCGCGGCGCGTGCGAGCATGGCGACTTCGCCGTGCATTGGGACGCGCACGGGCATTCCTATGCGCTGCCGCTCGCCATCAACGAGGATATCCGCGCCGGCCGCACGGTCGTCGCCAATGTCTCGCGCACGGTGATCGGCGCGCTGCGCCAGACCTACGCCGACGTCGTGGTGGTCGCGATCACGGCGCCGCCGGATGTGCTGGCCGCGCGGCTGGCCGCGCGCGCGCGACAGAGCGACGGCAATATCGCCGAGCGCCTCACTCGCAGCGTCGACGACAGGTCGGCGCAGGCGGATGTCACCATCCTCAATGCCGGTAGCGCCGAGTATCACGCCCGCCAGCTCGTGCGCGTGATCAGGAACGAAGGCTGGCACGATCAGCCAGTACAGCAAGGAGGACGGAATGTCGGTGATTGAAACGATCGAACAGCTGGAGGCCATCTACGGCGCCACCAACGACGCCTCGACCGTGAAAGTCGCCGACCACGTCACCCCGCTCTACCGCGTCTTCATCGAGAAGGCGCCGTTCGCCGCGCTTGCCACCATCGGCCCCGAGGGCATCGACTGCTCGCCGCGTGGTGATTTGCCCGGCTTCGTCCGTATCCATGATCCCAAGACGCTGATGCTGCCGGATCGCCGCGGCAACAATCGTGTCGACTCCTTGCGCAACATCGTGCGCGATCCCAGGGTGTCGTTGATGTTCCTGATCCCCGGCTCCGGCAATGCGGTTCGTGCCAACGGTCGCGCACATCTATCCATCGATCCCGAGCTGCTGGCCTCGTTCAAGGTGGAAGGCAAGGCGCCGCGCAGCGTCATGGTGATGAAGGTGGACGAAATCTACTTCCAGTGCGCCCGCGCCATCGTCCGCTCCGACCTCTGGAATCCCGACAAGCGTATCGATCCGAAGACGCTGCCGACGCCGGGCCAGATCCTCGCCGAGATGAGCGACAACCAGGTCGGCGGCGCGGAGTACGATCGCATCTGGCCGGAGCGCGCCGCCGCGACGATGTGGTGACGTTCCGCGCTCTCTCGTCTCCCTGGCCCCGCTCTTGCGGGGAGAGGGCGGGGTGAGGGGTTCTCTCCGCAAGTTCAGTATCGTAGGGTGGGCAAAGGCGCGCTTGCGCCGTGCCCACCTCCTGTCCAACATCGCGACAGATCGTGGGCACGCTTCCGCCTTCGCTCTTCGAGCTACGGCGGACAAGTCGCTTTGCCCACCCTACAAGAGCCCGGCATATCGCCGCGGCGATCCTTGCCGCGCAAGATGAATCCGCCTGCAAGCGCTTCCTGTGGGAGAAGCACCCCCGCGCGCGGCCCGCAAATATGGATAGCCATTTCATTGACCAATCGCGGCAATCGCCGGATATTTGCGGCATCGAAACTGCTCCTCGAGTTCACGCCGCACCATGAGAACCGATCGCCCGCGCACTTCCAACGACATGCATGCGTGCATGACGCGGCGCTGTTTCTCGGCTGCGACGGGCGCCTGTTGTTGTTGCTGACCTCGTCCTAGCAACATCCACACCGCAAATTTGCAAGTCAGGAGCGCCGGAATTCCGGCGAACGAGCAGTCATGTCTCAGGCCCAGTCCAACGCCTACATCATCGAGATCCACGACCGTGCCGCCGGCATCGTCACGAGGGATGCCCGCGGCTTCCGCTTCTTCTCCTCCGAGCGCCTGTTCGACAGCCTCGAAGGCCGTCAGTTCCGCTCGGCGCGAGAGGCCGAGCGCGCGGCCCGCGCGGTGCTCTCCGAGCGGAGCCGGCGCGCGAATTCTCCGTTCTTCGCCAACTGAATCCAACGCAAAGGAACGCAACATGATTGCACGACGCCATTTTCTGACCGCAGCGCTGCTCGTCGCGACCGCATTCAATGTGTCCGCGCACGCCGAGGACAAGCCCGCGGAGATCCGGATCGGCACGCAGAAGGGTGGCTTCTTCCCGGCCGTGCGCCAGCGTCAGACACTCGAAAACGCCTTCAGGCCGCTCGGCATCGAGGTCAAATGGGTCGACTTCTAGTTCGGTCCGCCGCTGCTGGAAGGCCATCAATGTCGGTAGCGTCGATTTCGGCTTCGTCGGCGATACGCCGCCGATTTTCGCGCAAGCGGGCGGCGCCAGGATCCGCTACGTCGCGGCTGTGAAGTCCGAAGGCGACAATCAGGCGATCATCGTGCCGAAGGATTCACCGATCAAGACGCTCGCCGACCTCAAGGGCAAGCGCGTCGCCTTCGGCAAGGGATCGAGCGCGCACAATCTGCTGGTCGCATCGCTCGACAAGGCCGGGCTGTCCTGGTCTGATATCACGCCGGCGCCGCTCGCGCCGGCTGATGCGACCGCGGCTTTCGTCAAGGGCTCGGTCGACGCCTGGTCGATCTGGGATCCGTATCTGGCGCTCGCCGAACTGAAGGAGGGCGCGCGGGTGATCGCGTTCGACAAGGACGTGCACAGGCCGAACGCCTACTACATCGCCAACACGGATTTCGTCGAGAAATATCCGTCGCTGGTCGCCCGGCTCAACACCACCTTCGCCTCGGAAGGCGCCTGGGCGAACTCACATCACGAGGAGGTCGCGAAGGCGCAGTCCGAGGCGACCGGTGTCGACATCGAGGCCGTCCGCCGCTTCGTCAATCGATCGACTTACAGCGTGGTGCCGCTCGACGCCGAGGTGATCAAGACCCAGCAGGCCGTCGCCGACCGCTTTGCAAAGCTCGGCCTGATCCCGAAGCCGGTCAACGTCTCCGACATCGTCTGGAAGTGGACGCCGGGGTCCTGAGATAACGCGACGGCGTCATGCCCGGGCTTGTCCCGGGCATCCACGTTCTTTGTGTTGCAAGAAAGATCGTGGATGGCCGGGACAAGCCCGGCCATGACGCCGTGGAAGTTCTTGCGGCCGAACTCTCAGCCCCTCAGCGCCGCCAGCAATTCATCCGGGCGCTCGGCCATGATCATGTGGCCGGCGCCCGGCACAACGACGGTCTTCGCATGCGGGATGGCGGCCGCAAGCGTCTTGCCCGCCTTCGCCGGCGTCATCATGTCGCGTTCGCCGAGAATCAATGTCGTCGGCACCTTCACACTCGCGGCAGCGGTCAGCGCATTCGCGTAGGCATTGCAGGCCGACAGATCCCTGAACAGCACGCCCGGCTCGCAAGACTTCAGCACCGCCTGCGCGCCGCCATGCATCCACAGGCCCGGCGCGAGACTGCCGCCGAGCTCGGCGTTGAATCCGAGGCCCCAGATCGAGACCATGTCGTTGGCGTCCTGCGAGTTGGCCTCGGCGGCCTTCAACAAATCCGGGCCGACCGTCATGGTCGCGGCGGTGCCGATCAGGCTCAGCGCGGAAACCTTGTCGGGGTGACGGGCCGCCGTCTCCAGCGAGATCAGCGATCCCATGGAATGGCCGATCAGATGCGCCTTCGCAGCTCCCGCCGCATCGAGCAGCGCCGCGGTCCAGTCGGCCATCTCGGCGATGCTGCCGAGCGAAGGCCCGCTAGAGCGGCCGTGGCCGGGCATATCAGGCGCCAGCACGGAAAAATCGTGATGGGCGAACCAGCGCGTATGCAGCGCCCAGGTCGAATGATCGAAGCCGGCGCCGTGGATGAACACGACCGCGGGCAGGGACTTGTCGAAGTCGCGGCCGCCGGTTGCGGCAAACACATCAAGGCCGTTGACGGAGAGCTTCATGGTGTCAGACCTTCTGCGAGATGCGCAGCGCCTGCGCGAGATCGTCGATGATGTCGCCGGCGGTCTCGATGCCGACCGAGAGCCGCACCAGCTCCTCGCCGATGCCGGCCGCCTTGAGCTGTTCGGCGTCCATCTGCTGATGGGTGGTCGAGGCCGGGTGGATCACCAGCGTCTTGGCGTCGCCGACATTGGCGAGATGGCTGATCATGCGCAGCGATTCGATGAACTTGCGGCCCGCGGGCCGCCCGCCCTTGATGCCGAAGGAGATGATCGAGCCGGCACCGCGCGGCAGCAGTTGCTTGGCGAGCTGATAGTCCGTGTGCGTCTCCAGCGAGGGATGCAGCACCCAGTCGACGGCCTTGTTGGACTTCAGGGCTTCCAGCACGAGGTGAGTGTTCTGCATGTGACGGTCCATGCGCACGCCCAGCGTCTCGACGCCCTGCAGAAGCTGGAACGCGTTGGTCGGCGACAGGCAGGCTCCGAAATCGCGCAAGCCTTCGGTGCGCGCACGCATGATGAAGGCCGCGGTGCCGAACTGCTCGTCGAAGACGATGCCGTGATAGCCGCCATAGGGCTCGGTCAGCACGCCGAACTTGCCCGATGCGCGCCAGTCGAAGCGGCCGCCGTCGACGATGGCGCCGCCGATCGCGATACCGTGGCCGCCGATCCATTTGGTTGCCGAATGCATGACGATGTCGGCCCCGAGCTCGATGGGCCGGCTGAGATAGGGCGTGGCAAAGGTGTTGTCGATCAGCAGCGGAATTTTTGCGTCATGGGCGATCTGAGCGACCTTGGGAATGTCGAGCACTTCCAGCCCGGGATTGCCGATGGTCTCGCCGATCACGAGCTTGGTGTTGGGCCTGATCGCCGCGCGGAACGCATCGAGATCGCGCGGTTTCACGAAAGTGGTGGTGATGCCGAAGCGCGGCAGCGTGTGTGCCAGCAGGTTGATGGTGCCGCCATAGAGCGAGCTCGACGCCACGATGTGATCGCCGGCGCTCAGCAGCGTCGCGATCGCCAGATGCAGCGCGGCCATGCCGCTCGCAGTGCAGATCGCGCCGACGCCGCCCTCCAGCGCCGCCAGCCGCTCCTCCAGCACGCCCGTGGTCGGATTGGAGATGCGCGTATAGATGTGGCCGGCGCGCTCCAGATTGAACAGTGCGGCGGCGTGGTCGGAATCCTGGAACACGTAGGACGTGGTCTGGTAGATCGGGACCGCGCGGGCTCCGGTCACGGGATCCGGATGCTGGCCCGCATGCAGGCTCAGGGTCTCGAAGGCAGGCGGTTTTGGCGCGGGCATGCGGGGGCCTCGTTGGTCGGTCGGCGGAGGGGGCGTTGTGCCATAAAAATGCGCGCGAAGTCAGCCCATTCGCAGAGAAGGTGCGCCCCCTCGCCCCGCTTGCGGCTGGGCTATCGTATATGGTGTGCACGATGCGGCGGCATTGGCAGTCGGCTCCCTCTCCCGCTTGCGGGGGAGGGCTGGGGTGGGGGCTGCCTCCGCATTGGGATTGTTGAGAATTGCGGAGGATGTCCCCAAGTGGTGAGAACCCTCACCCGCCGCGCTCTGCGAGCGCGTCGGCCTCTCCCGCAAGCGGGAGAGGCGGAGCAAGCCCGCGGTCCTCGTGAAATCCATATGCGATAGCCCTGCCGCGAGCGGGGCGAGGTGAAACGGCGCCGTCCGCGCTTCAACCCCCGATCGCCTGCTCGATACTCCGCGCCTCCCGTAACAAGATCTCCGCGACCTCCTGCTCGCGGCGGGGGCCGAGCCTCGTTCGAACGGCGGAAACGGTGATGGCGGCGGCCGGTCGCCCATCCGGGGTCTTGATCCAGGTCGAGATCGATTTCGTGCCCTGCACGAGGCCGATTTCCCTCAGGCCGTATCCGAGCCGTCGCGCGGCGGTGACCTCGCCGAGGACCGCCGCCACATCGGTCTTGTAAGCCTCGAACCGCTTCTCGTTCGCTGCGACGATCTTTCGCGCCTCCGGCGCCGGCATCGCGGCGAGGATGGCGACGCCGGCACTGGAGACGCCGAGCGGCCGGCGCGCGCCGACCTCGATCGACAGCACCTGGATCGGATAGATTCCGATCCTGCGATCGACGCACAGCGTGTCGTTGCCGGTGCGCACCGTCAGGAACATCGTGTCGCCGATTTCGGTGGAAGCACGTTGCAGCGATGGATTGGCGGCGATCAGCAGCCGCGACGGCCGCGGCCGTGCCAGCGCCAGCTCCGGCACCTGGTTGCCGATCGCGTAGCGGCCGGTCCGCTCGTGTCGCTCGACGATGCCTTCCTCGATCAGCACATGGATGATGCGATGCACGGTCGGACGGGTGAGACCGGTCGCCCGGATCACCTCGGCCAATGGCACACCGTCCTCGCGACCCGCGGCAAGAATGCGTAGCACGGCGAGGGCGCGCCGGATCGCCTGCGCGCCCTGCCGCGGTGATATCGCGTTGCGGGCGATTCGCGTCTTGTCCATAATATGGACAAGAACGCCACAATTCACTCGACAGGACAAGCGCGCATCTGGAGATTGCGCCCCGATCGAGCTGCCGTGCGCATCGCCGCACGCGACATGGAATTGGAAGCGCTGCCGGGAGGTTAACATGAGATTAATCTGGATTGCCATAGCTGCCGCCACCGCGATGCTGGCAGGGCCCGCGTCGGGCCAGCAATGGCCGGCCCGCAGCGTCAAGCTGATCGTGCCTTATCCGGCCGGCGGCAATGTCGACAGCGCCGCGCGCATCGTCGCCGACAAGCTTCAGGAAAAGCTCGGCCAGCCCTTCATCATCGAGAACAAGGCCGGCGCCGGCGGCATGATCGCGGGCGAGGCGTTCGCGAAATCCGCGCCCGACGGCTACACGCTGTTCGTCGGCGCCAACGGCCCGGTGCTGTTCGCAACCGAGATTAACAAGCGCGAAGCCTATAATTGGAAAAAGGACTTCATGCCGATCTCGACCATCTCGATGACACCGCTGGTGCTCGAGGTGCATCCGTCGGTGCAGGCGACGACGCTGAAGGAATTCCTCGATCTCGCCAAACGCGAGCCCGGCAAGTTGACCATGGCCTCGCCCGGCCCCGGCACCACCAACCATCTGCTCAGCGAGCTGATGCAGTCGAACCTCGAGCTGCAATGGGTCACCGCGCATTATCGCGGCAATGCGCCGGCGATCAACGATCTGCTCGGCGGCCAGGTGCAGTTCGCGTTCGACCAGCTCACGGTCAGCCTCCAGCACATCAAGGCCGGCCTGTTTCGCGCGCTCGCCGTCACCAGCCCGCACCGGCTGAAATCGCTGCCCGACGTGCCGACCTTCGCCGAGCTCGGCTACAAGGATTTCGATGGCCAGACGTTTACGGGCCTGTTCGCGCCCGCGGGCACGCCGGCGCCCGTCATCGACAAGCTGCACGAGACGCTGGTTGCGATCCTGAAGGATCCTGCCGTAGTCGACAAATTCGAAAAGCTCGGCGGCGAAGCCACGCCGATGACGCCGGACGAGTTCAAGGCCTACCTCGAGCGCGAGGACGCCAAGTGGATTCCGGTGGTGCGCAAGGCCAACATCAGGGCGGATTGATCGATGCGGATCGATCCCACCGAGCTCGGCGCCGAGCGCATCTACCGCCTGATGACCGGCATCGTGGTGCCGCGTCCGATCGCCTGGGTGACCAGTCTGTCAGCCACGGGCGTGCTCAACCTCGCGCCGTTCAGCGCCTTCACCTTCGTCTCGCAGAAGCCGCCGATGCTCGCCATCAGCGTCGGCCGCAAGGGCGCCGACTACAAGGACACCGCGCACAACATCCTCGACACCGAGGAATACGTCATCCACATCGCCGATACGCCGCTGATGTCGGCGGTGCACGACTCATCGGTCGAGCATCCGCCTGAAATCAGTGAGGTCGAGCATCTCGGCCTGGAAACAATTCCGAGCGAGCGCATCAAGGTGCCGCGGCTTGCCGCCGCGCCGGTCGCGATGGAATGCCGCTTCCGCCAGTGCCTCGAGTTCGGCGAGGCCAAGAGCCGGCTGATCGTCGGTGAGGTCGTGATGTTCCATTTGCGCGACGGCCTCGTGAACGACGGCAAGGTCGAGACCAAGGCGCTCGACCCGATCGCGCGCATCGGCGGTCCCCGTTACGCCCGCCTCGGCGAGATCGTGACGCTGAACACCGTATTTCAGACGCCCAAATCGAAAGACTGAGCGCGCCGCCAGCCGCGCTGCCCGACACAAATTGGAGAACGACCATGCGACTCCTGAGCTATCTCGTGGACGGAGAGGCGCGCTACGGCGCGGCCGTCGCTGACGGCGTGATCGATCTGACCAGGCGGATCGGCCGCGACTTCTCCGACGTGAAGGCGCTGATCGCGGCCAACGCGCTGTCCGATGCGCAGGAAGCGATCGCGGGCGCGACGCCGGACTATGCGCTCGACGATCTCGTCCTGCTGCCGCCGGTGCTGGCGCCGGAAAAGCTCTGGTGCATCGGCGTCAACTACGCCGAGCGCAATGCCGAGTACAAGGACAATTCGGACCTGCCCAAATATCCCAGCCTGTTCGTGCGCAGCATGTCGTCGATGACGGGCTCCGGCCAGCCGCTCGAGAAGCCCAAGGTTTCGGATCAGCTCGACTATGAAGGCGAGCTCGTCATCGTGATCGGGCAGGGCGGTCGTCATATCCCGCGCGAGAAGGCGTGGGGGCACATCTTCGGCATGACGCTGTGCAACGAGGGCACGATTCGCGACTGGCTGCGGCACGGCAAGTTCAACGTCACGCAAGGCAAGAATTTCGACCGCTCCGGCAGCATCGGCCCGTGGATTGTCACGTCGGACGAACTCGACCCGCGCGGCCCGCATGACATCACCACGCGCGTCAATGGCGAGGTGCGGCAGCAGGACACCACCGAGCGGCTGATGTTTCCGTTCGATTATCTGATCTCCTATCTCTCGACCTTCGCGACGCTGAAGCCCGGCGACATGATCGTGACTGGCACGCCGACGGGGGCGGGTGTTCGCTTCGATCCGCCGCGCTGGCTGAAGGTTGGCGACGTCGTCGAGGTCGAGTCCAGCCGCATCGGCATGCTGCGCAACACCGTCGCGGCGGAGCAGTAGACCATGCTCGATGCCGCCACGATCGAACGGCTCGCCGCGCGCCTGGATGAAGCCGAGCGCACCAAGACGCTGATCCCGATGTTCACGAAGGACTATCCCGATTTCGCCATCGAGGATGCCTACGCCGTCCAGCGCAGCTGGACAAAACTCCAGCTCGGCCGCGGCCGGGTCATCAAGGGCCACAAGATCGGCCTGACCTCGAAGGCGATGCAGAATGCGGTCGGCATCAGCGAGCCGGATTACGGCGTGCTGTTCGCCGATATGTTCTATGCCGACGCCACGCCGATTCCGTTCGATCGCTTCCACGCGCCGCGGATCGAGGTCGAGCTCGCCTTCGTGCTGAAGGCGCCGCTGCGCGGTCCCGACTGCACCATCTTCGACGTGCTCAACGCCACCGACTACGTCACGCCGGCGCTGGAGATTCTTGAAACGCGCATGCACCGCGTCGATCCCGAGACCGGCAAGACGCGAAAGGTCATGGACACGATCTCGGACAACGCGGCGAATGCGGCGCTGGTGCTCGGCGGCCGGCCGTTCCGCCCGCTCGATGCGGATCTGCGCTGGATCGGCGCGCTTCTGTTCCGCAACGGCGAGGTCGAGGAAACCGGGCTTGCTGCCGGCGTGCTCAATCACCCCGCCAACGGCATCGCCTGGCTCGCCAACCGCCTCGCGCCGCATGACGAGCATCTCAAGGCCGGCGAAGTCGTGTTGGCGGGCTCGTTCACGCGCCCCGTCGACATCCGCCGCGGCGACACCTTCCATGCCGACTACGGTCCGTTCGGCTCGGTGTCGTGCCAGTTCGTCTGAAGCAGTAAGCAAAAGGGAGCGCAGCATGACACGGCGCAAGAGCATCCACATCGGCGGCTTCAAGCACGTCAATCCGATTCCGAACGCCTGCCGCATCGGCAATCTCGTGATGTCCGGCGTCATCCTCGGCCGCGATCCCGCGACCAACGCGATGCCCGAGAGCCTGGATGCCCAATGCGCCAACATGTTCGCGCATATGAAGGCGATCGTGGAAGCCGCCGGCGGCAGCACCGACGACATCATCAAGATGACGGTGTGGCTGAAGGACCGCACGCAGCGCGGTCCCGTCAATGTCGAATGGCTCAAGATGTTTCCGGACGAGCATTCCCGCCCGGCACGTCACGCGCTGCCGATGGACAATATGGACGGCGGCGCGCTGGTGCAGTGCGACTTCACCGCCGTGATCGACTGAAGGAGCATCGCATGCCGACCTATTTGCCGTTCGATCCCAATCCGCGCCGCCCGGTCAAGGCGCCGCCGCCAAAGACCGTCGACAGCCAGTTTCATGTGCTGGGGCCCATCGACAAATATCCGGAGCGCCCCGGTGCGGCCTATCGGATGCCGACTGCGACCTGGGAGGCTGCGCTGCGCGTGCACAAGACGCTCGGCATCGAGCGCGGCATCATCGTGCAGACCACGACCTACGGCGCCGACCACGCCGTCGTGCTCGACGGGCTCAAAGCGATGGGTCCGAACTATCGCGGCTGCGCCAACGCGCTGGTGTTCGCGGAGGCGAACGACGCCTATCTCGCCAGGCTGCATGACGCCGGCGTTCGCGGCGCGCGCTTCAGCTTCCGCCAGGAGCTCGGCGCCGTGCTGTCGGATGCCGATTTCGCCCGCGCGATTGCGCGCATTCGCGAGCTCGGCTGGTACGTCAAGATCCAGCCGGAGAAGGACGGTATCATGTCGAGCGTCGCCAAATACGAAAATCTCGACGTCCCCGTGCTGATCGATCACATGGCGCGCCCTGATCCCGAGGCCGGCAGGAACGATCCGAATTTGCGCAAGATGCTGGAGCTGCTCGAGAAGGGCAATTTCTGGGTCATGCTGTCGCTCGGCGAGAAGACCTCGAAAGCCGGCGCTCCTTACGACGACGTGATCCCGATCGCGCGCGCCTATATCGAGGCCGCCGTCGACCGCTGCGTCTGGGCCAGCGACTGGCCGCACCCGGTCTCCGTGAAGCAGCCGCCCAACGACGCCGATCTGCTCGAGCTGATGTACCGCTACGCGCCCGACCAGACGGAGCTGGAGAAGATTCTCGTCCACAATCCGGCAATGCTGTTCGGCTTTCCGGATTAGAATTCGAGTTGTCGCCACAAACGCGGTGCACTCCCTCCCCCGCCGGCGGGAGAGGGCGCACTTCTGGCGGGGGCGCTCGATCGCGCTCACGCCGCCGGCTGTTGCGCCAGCCGATCGCGCACCTGCGCCGCGATCTCGAACGAGCGCAGCCGCGCGGTGTGGTCGTAGATCTGCCCGGTGGTGATCAGCTCGTCCGCGCCGGTATCAGTGATCAGCGCCTTCAGCTTCGCTTCGACCACATCAGGCGAGCCGACCGCGGAGCAGGACAGCGATTGGCCGACCATGGCCTTTTCCGCCGGCGACCACAGCGCATCCATGTCGTCCACAGGCGGCGGCAGCGGGCCGGGCGTGCCGCGGCGCAAATTGATGAACTGCTGCTGCAGCGAGGAGAACATCCGCTGCGCCTCCGCGTCGCTATCGGCCGCGAACACGTTGACGCCGACCATCGCATAGGGCTTGTCGAGCTGCGCTGACGGCTCGAAGCGCGCGCGATATTCGCGCAGCGCCGGCATCATCATCTGCGGCGCGAAATGCGAGGCGAAGGCGAACGGCAGCCCGAGCATTGCGGCAAGCTGCGCGCCAAACGTGCTCGATCCCAAAATCCACAGCGGCACCTTGGTCCCCATGCCGGGCACGGCACGGATCGCCTGGTTCGGCTGCACATCGCCAAGCAGCGCCTGCAACTCCAGCACGTCATGCGGAAAATTCTCGGACGCGGCGGCAAGGTCGCGCCGCATCGCCCGCGCGGTGAACTGGTCGGTGCCCGGCGCGCGCCCGAGCCCGAGGTCGATCCGCCCGGGATAGAGCGATTCCAGCGTGCCGAACTGCTCGGCGATGACCAGCGGCGAATGGTTCGGCAGCATGACGCCGCCGGAGCCGACGCGGATCGTCCTGGTGCCGCCCGCGATATGCCCGATCACCACCGACGTCGCCGCGCTCGCGATGCCCGTCATGTTGTGATGCTCGGCGAGCCAGAACCGCTTGAAGCCCCAGCCTTCCGCGTGCCGGGCGAGATCCAGCGAGTTGCGGAACGCCTGCGCGGCGTCGCCGCCCTGGCAAATCGGCGCGAGGTCGAGCACGGAGAAGGGGATCATGGGAAGGGTACCGGTGGGAAGAAACTGTGCCACCACATGTAGTGTCCGTGGGCAGGAAGGGTAGAGCACTTGCGAAACCCAACATCCTTCGCCGTCGAACGAGCCAGATGGGTTTCGCTCCGCTTGAACCATTCTGCGAAGCTGTTCGAGCGGCCGCGCGCTCGTTCACAACACTGTTATTGCGACCCGTTGCGCCCTTCGCCGCAACTGGGCGTTTCTGGCCTGGTGTTGTATGTTTTGCGCAGCCATTGCCCGGTAGTCGCGTGTCCCGGACGCGGTGCAGCGTGAAACGCTGCTCCGCAGAGCCGGAACCGATCTGGCTAGGCCCGGCTCTGCAGCTCATCACTGCGTGCTGCACCGCGTCCGGGGCACGAGAAATCATCGCACGGCGCGCGATCGCGCCGACCGCCCGGAGGAACTGACCTGACCACGGTCGTATTCAATCGCCGCAATCTCCTCGTCGCCGGTGGCTCCGTTCTGGCGGCCGGCGCTTCCGGCCTCCTGCTGCCGGCCCGTGCGGCAGGCCTCGCGCCGACGGAAACGATGTCGGGCGGCGCCAACAACTACCGCAAGGGCGCGGCGATCGTGGATCGGATCGGCAAGGGTGGTTTCTGGATGAGCGGCACCGTGCGCCGCGCCGGCGACGGCGCTCCGCTCGCGGGGCAGCGTATCCAGATCTGGGCGCACACGACCGAAGGCCAGGAGCACGAGCCGCAGAGCCACGGCGCCACGCTCACCGACAAGGACGGCAAGTTCCGGCTCGAGATGCCGCAGATCATTCCGATCTTCGGCCAGCCGCATGGTCACCTCGCCTATGACAGCGGCGAATTCAAAACCGTCTTTCTGCGGCCGGTGATGCGCAGCGCCAAGGACACCAGCCTCGAGGCGCACTTCGTCCTGCAGCCGGCCTGATCGGGCCAGCGAATGACGGGGTGGAGATCGGCCCGGGCGATCCTGATCTGGGTTGCCCTCGCCCTGGCCATCGGCGTGCCGATCGCTGCCGCTGCGACAAGCGAGCAGCTCGCATGGCGCGGGCCGGTCTATATCCTCGCCGGCTTCGCCGGGATCATCGCACTCGGTCTCGTGCTGGTTCAGCCGCTGCTGATCGGGGGATATCTGGCGCCGCTGTCGGCCTATCGCGGACGGCGCGCGCATCACTGGATCGGCGGCGCGCTGGCCTTCGCGGTGCTGATCCACGTCGCCGGCCTCTGGATCACCAGTCCGCCCGACATGATCGACGCTCTCACCTTCTCATCGCCGACGCCATTCTCGCCCTTTGGCGTGACCGCGATGTGGGCCATCTTCATCGTTGCGCTGCTGGCGTCCCTGCGCCGGCGGTTGGAGCTGCGACCGCGCACCTGGCGCATCATTCATATTCCCCTCGCGATCGTCATCGTCGCGGGCAGCGTGGTCCATTGCCTCCTGATCGAGGGAACGATGGAGACGATCTCGAAGGCCGTGCTGTGCGCGGCCGTCCTCGCGGCGACGATCAAAGCCATGATCGACCTGCAGGTGTGGCGAAAGCGAAGGGAACTGCGCGGGGAGAGCGCTGCGCGGCAGTGAGCGGCGGATTTGCGAGGCATTGCGAGGAGCTCGCGACAAATTGCGAAGCAATTTTGCGCCGATGCGACCAAGCAATCCAGACTGTCGCTGCGGACCGATTCTGGATTGCTTCGCTAGACTCGCAATGACGGAACACGCCGCTCTGCTTGCCGCAGATAGCGGCGGGGCGTATCTTAGCGCAATGGTTGTCACGGCCCCCGATCTGGAAGCGTTCCTGCTCGCGACGCCGTTCTTCGGCGGCCTTCCGGAGCCAGGTCTCGACCTGCTGATGTCGATGCTGGTCGAGCGCCGCTTCGACGCGGGCGCAACCGTCGTGGCGGAGGGCGAGCCGGGCCGCTCGCTGTTCATCGTCAAATCCGGCCGGCTCGCGGTGAGCAAACGGACGAATGCGGGGAGCGTCATCCCGATTTCCGTGCTGGAGCGCGGCGACTTCTTCGGCGAGATGACGCTGATCGAAATGCAAAATCGCTCGGCAACGGTTGTCGCGGAGGCACCGACGGTGCTGTACGAACTGACCGCCCAAAATCTCTACGCCTGCTACAAGGCCGACATCCACGCCTATGTGATCGTGCTGCAGAACATCAACCGCGAACTGTGTCGACGGCTGCGTCGGGCAGATGATCGGTTTGCGAGGCGTGCTGCGGGTAACGACAATTGATAGTGCGTAGTGCGTAGGATGGGTAGAGCCCTTGCGAAACCCATCATGTTTCGTCACCGCCTCGAAAGGACTTGGTGGGTTTCGCTTCCGCCTTCGCTCATTGAGCCACGGAGGACAAGTCGACACCCATCCTGCGAGCCGGGCGCCCTGATCCGGTTACAGCAACGCCATCGCGTGCAGCGAGTTTCTATGAAAGCCGAAGGCAACGATGCCGGAGAGAAGCAACGCAATCCCAGTCACGATCAGGCAACACGCAAACACTATCGGAGCCCCCGGTTCATCATCCACGGCAAGACGATAATAGATAAAACTTTACCGACAATCGAAAGGAAGGATTAACCTTACCTGCGCGGCCCAATCGCGACCCGTCGGGCAAAACACCCCAGACCCCGTCAAGCCCTCCTTGCAAAAATATTTCACTTTACCGAAATTCGGATTCGCGGCATATTCCCGCCATCCCGGCCCGATGGAGAGGGCGATCGTACGTCGCAACGAACGTGGACTGGGGTGCGGTGGACGCGGCTGCGTCGGGCACGGGAAGGCGGGACCAGGGCGGGTGAACCTCGTGAGGTCCTTCTCCGTGTGACGAACGGCGCTGCTGCGTACGGCTAAACCATGTGGTCCTGGCTGTCGTTGCTACAGCCAAGCTTTCGCGAAGATGCATCGGCCAACCGGACGCGGTGCGTCGGTTTTCGCGAGGTGACGGAGGCCAGAAGGAACTCGGCTCCGGGGAGAGCAGGCATAAGCCGTCAACCCATCGCGCAGGGAAGGCCGGGTGTTTTCCGGCCCACCTGTTGTCCGCCTGCGCATTTGCGTGTGCAAATTCTTCGCGCAGCGGGTCATGGGTGCCAGCCGGCACCCGGTCTTCCCTGCGCCCTCTTCAAGGAAGAGGGTCAAGGAATACAGCAAAACTCGGACGCTTCGCGCCGCGAGAACGTTGCTTGATGTGTGAACACTGGAATGACGGAGGGATCTCGCCTCGCCCGTGTCGCTCCAGTCAGCGGCGGGCGGCGATCGCCGTCAGCTCCAGCCTGACGCCCGGGCCGAGATCCGCAACGCCAATGGCCGCACGCGCTGGCAGATTGTCGGCAATGAAATAGCGCTTCCACACCTAATTGAACGCCGCCTTGTCGGCGAGATCAGCCATAAAGATCGTCACCTGCAGAACGCAGGAGAGATCGGAGCCGGCCCCATCGAGCAGAGTCTTCAGCACATCGTCGGCCTGGCCCGCCATATCGAGCCCCGCATTTTCAGGGACGATGCCGCCGAGATAAAGCACGCCATTATGCTCGACGATTTCGTGGAGCAGTCCTTCATAGGGCAGGGAACGTGTGATCACGATCGCATCCGTGGGTGTTGCGGGCTCGCTGCCAAATGGGGCTGCCAAGTGGAGGGCTCGCTTCAATGGGGAAAAATGGTGCTGCCAGACAGGATTGAACTGTCGACCTCTCCATTACCAATGGAGTGCTCTACCACTGAGCTACGGCAGCATGTGCTGGTGAAGAATCGGGCGCCCGAGGGGCGCTACCAAGCGGGCCGATATCTGCCACAAGCCCCCCTCCTGTGCAAGCTTGCTCGGCCCGTCAAACCGAGAAAATCGGGCCGATATCAGGGGCAAAATGCCCGTTTCGGCGCGAAACCACCGACTTTCCGGCGATTCGGGCTCCGATATCCCCCGCCAACTGGCCAGTTGCCCCAGGCCTCGGATTCGATCCATTTCGCGTTTCGCACGAATGGATCGCGCCGGCCTCTTGAGCTGTCGCCATTCGGTGGCATCCTGCCGCCGACCGTTGTGATGGATCCGTGATGGCCGACGAGACCGACAAGAGCACGAACCAGGCGAGGACGTCCCGCGACGACCGCTTGAAATCGGCGCTGCGCGAAAACCTGAAGCGGCGGAAGCTGCAGGCGCGCGAACGCGCCGCAAGCACCGACCCCTCGCAGAATGACGATGGTTCCCTAAATGAGGGGACCGCCGGCAAAGCCGGCACCTAAGAATTTGGAATGAGCGAGAATGACGATGGGGCAGAACGGGCAGCAACCAACCGGTGACGAGGCGCTGATGTCGCGCTTCACCCGCCCCGAGCAGACCTTTCCGACGCTGACGCCGGCCGAGATCGAGCGTGTCAGGCATTTCGGCGAGGCCCGCAGCTACGCGGACGGCGAGTTCCTGTTCGAGACCGGCAAGCCCGGGCCCGGCATGTTCGTGGTGCTGAAGGGCCATGTCGCCATCACCCAGCGCGATGGCCTCGGTCACGTCACTCCCGTCATCGACCAGGGGCCTGGGCAATTTCTGGCCGAGCTCAGCCAGCTCTCCGGACAGCCGGCGCTGGTCGACGGCCGCGCCGAGGGCGATGTCGAGACGCTGCTGTTGCCGCCGGAGCGGCTGCGCGCGCTGCTGGTCGCCGAGGCCGAGCTTGGCGAGCGCATCATGCGCGCGCTGATCCTGCGCCGGGTCAATCTGATCCAGGGCGGCATCGGCGGTCCGGTGCTGATCGGGCCGTCGAACTCCGCCGGCGTGGTGCGGTTGCAGGGGTTTCTCACCCGCAACGGTCAGCCGCATCATCTGCTCGATCCCGATCGGGATCCCGACGCGGGCGAATTGATCGCGCGTTATTCGCCGAAACCCGAAGACTGGCCGCTGGTCGTCGCCGCGAGCGGCGCGGTGCTGCGCAACCCCAGCGAGACCGAGCTTGCTCGCGCCATCGGCATGATCGGCGGGGCCAAGGACGGCCGCATCTACGACGTTGCGGTCGTCGGCTGCGGACCGGCCGGGCTCGCCACCGCCGTGTATGCGGCGTCCGAAGGGCTGTCCGTCGCGGTGCTCGACATCCGTGCCTTCGGCGGCCAGGCCGGCGCCAGCGCGCGCATCGAAAATTATCTGGGCTTTCCGACCGGTATCTCGGGCCAGGCCCTGACCGCGCGCGCGTTCACCCAGGCGCAGAAGTTCGGCGCCGACATCATGATTCCGGTGACGGTGAAGTCGCTCGACTGCACGCGCAAGGACGGCGCATTCGCGGTGGCGCTCGACGGCTGCGATCCCCTGCGCTCGCGCGCGGTCGTGGTTGCGAGCGGTGCGCGCTATCGCCGGCCGGAGATCGCGAACCTCGACAAGTTCGAGGGACGCGGCGTCTGGTACTGGGCCTCGCCGGTCGAGGCGCGGCTCTGCGCCGGCGAGGAGGTGGCCCTCGTCGGTGCCGGCAATTCGGCAGGTCAGGCGGCCGTGTTCCTGTCGGGGCACGCCAAGAAAGTGCTGATGATCATCCGCGGCGGCGGCCTGGGGGCCAGCATGTCGCGCTATCTCATCGAGCGCATCGAAGCGACCCCGAACATCGAATTGATGTTCAACACCGAGATATCAGCGCTCGAGGGCGACGAGGCCGCGCTGCTGCGGCGCATCCGCTGGAAGAGCCGGCTGTCCGACGACGAGGATTCTGCCGACATCCGCAATCTCTTTCTGTTCGTCGGCGCCGATCCCGCCACCGCCTGGCTCGACGGCTGCGGCGTGACGCTCGATCGTGGCGGCTTCGTCGTGACGGGCGCGCAGTCCGAGCAGAACCAGGGCAGGCTGGTGGCGCCGCTGGAGACCTCCGTGCCCGGCGTCTATGCCGTCGGCGACGTCCGCTCCGGTTCGGTCAAGCGCGTCGGCGGCGCGATCGGCGAGGGTGCCCAGGTCGTGGCCTCCCTGCACGGCTATCTCGGCGACGCCGCAAAACCGGCGCTTTAGCCGAGCAGAAGACAAGCAGATGGCAAGACGAATGGGACTTGCCATTGCGCCGCGTCATGCGTGACTATCTTCCCTCATCCTGAGGAGCGCGCGCAGCGCGTCTCGAAGGATGCAGGCCCGGCTGCATCTGGGCCTGCATGGTTCGAGACGCGTGCTTCGCACGCTCCTCACCATGAGGATCTGACAGAACAGTTTAAAAAAAGGGAGGACTAAATGGCTGAAGTCGTCGTGCTCTACAAGACACCCAAGGATGCTGCCGCCTTCGACAAGTACTACGCCGAGACGCACATTCCGCTCGCCAAAAAACTTCCCGGCCTGAAAAAATACGCCGTCAGCAAGGGGCCGGTCGCATCTCCTGCAGGTCCTTCCGGAATCCATCTCGTTGCCATTCTCACCTTCGACAGCGTGGGCGACATCCAGGCGGCCTTCGGCAGTCCGGAAGGCAAGGCCACCGGCGCCGACGTGCCGAAATTCGCCAGCGGCGGCGCCGACCTCTTGATCTTCGACACCAAGGAAGTGTGAGGCTCGATTCGACTTTCGTCGAAAATCTGCCGTCGTTTGTGACAGCGGTGCAAAAAAATAAGCCATGCGTTTGTCGATTCGCACGATGACGCATGGCTTCGCACATGCATGTGACGACAACGCAGGTGGCAATCCCATGAGGACCGTAATACTACTCTCGTGACCTCGATGCGTAGGAGAGATGTCATGGTCCTTGGCTTGAGCCTGTCCGCCTTCACGATGGTCCATGTCGTCATCAGCCTGATCGCCATCGCCGCCGGCCTCGTCGTGATGTTCGGCCTGCTCGGGTCGAAGTCGATGCCGGGCCTTACCGCGATCTTCTTGGCTTTCACGATCCTGACCAGCGCCACCGGCTTCCTTTTTCCGTTCGAGAAGCTGCTGCCCTCGCACATCATCGGCATCATCTCGCTGGTGCTGCTCGCCATCGCCTGCTTCGCGCTGTACGGTATGAAGCTCGCCGGCGTCTGGCGTCCGGTCTACGTCGTGACCGCGATGATCTCGCTGTATTTCAACGTCTTCGTGCTGGTGATCCAGTCGTTCCTCAAGGTCCCGGCGCTTGCCGCGCTCGCGCCGGCCGTGGCGCCGGCGCCGCCGTCGGGTCCCGTGTTCGCGGCGGTGCAGGGCATCGTGCTGGTGTTCTTCGTCGTGCTCACCATCGGCGCCTGGCGCCGCTTCAAGCCGATGGCGTTTGCCTGATCGGTCTCCCCCTCGTCATTCCGGGGCGATGCGAAGCATCGAACCCGGAATCTCGAGATTCCGGGTTCACGCTTCGCGTGCCCCGCGAATGACGTTCCACTTAAGGAGTCCCCCCATGCCCACCATCACCACCAAGGACGGCGTCGAGATCTTCTACAAGGATTGGGGCAGTGGCCAGCCGATCGTGTTCAGCCATGGTTGGCCGTTGTCGGCCGACGACTGGGACGCGCAGATGATTTTCTTCGTCAACAACGGCTATCGCGTCATCGCCCATGACCGCCGCGGCCATGGCCGCTCGTCGCAGGTTTCCGACGGCCACGACATGGATCATTATGCCGACGACCTCGCGGCCGTGACCGCGCATCTCGACCTCAAGAATGCCATCCATGTCGGCCATTCCACCGGCGGCGGCGAAGTCGTGCACTACATCGCGCGCCACGGCGAGAGCCGGGTGGCGAAGGCGGCGATCCTGTCCGCGGTGCCGCCGCTGATGCTGCAGACTGCGGCCAATCCCGGCGGCCTGCCGAAGAGCGTGTTCGACGATCTCCAGGAGCAGCTCGCGGCCAGCCGCACGCAATTCTATCGCGACCTCCCTGCCGGCCCGTTCTACGGCTACAACCGTCCCGGCGCAAAGCCGTCGGAAGCGGTGATCCAGAACTGGTGGCGCCAGGGCATGATGGGCGGCGCCAAGGCCCATTACGACGGCATCGTCGCGTTCTCGCAGACCGACTTCACCGAGGATCTGAAGAAGATCAACGTGCCGGTTCTGGTCATGCACGGCGACGACGACCAGATCGTGCCCTACGCCGATTCCGCGCCGCTCTCGGCCAAGCTTCTGAAGAAGGGCATCCTGAAAACCTACAAGGGTTTCCCGCACGGCATGCCGACCACGCACGCCGAAACCATCAACGCGGACCTGCTGGCGTTCTTCAGGGAGTGAGGCGCCTCACTTCAAGATCGCCCTGATCGCATCGAAGGTGCGCTTGACGAACGCCTCCGGCTTCTCACGCGCGCCTTCGCCGATCCAGCTCTCGCCGCCGACGCGCATCGCGCCGGTGGCGATCATGGCGACGAGCCGCGCCTGCAACCGGTCGGATTTGGCTCGTGCGCGCTGGGCGAGGCCCTCGGCCAGCGCGCGCTCGAGCTTCTCGTATTTGAGCTGGTCGCGCGCCTGCAGCGCGGGATTGTCGCGCTTGAGCCGCGACATGGCCGCGGCTTCCGCCGGATCGAGCCGCTTGACCGCCGACGCGATCGCATTCTCCGCCGCCGTCAGCATGGATTCGTCCGCGGGCCGCGCGACGACCTCGGCGACCAGCGCGCTGGCGGCATTTTCCTGCCAGGCCGCCACCACGTCCTCCTTGGACGCGAAATAGTGGAAGAAGCTGCGCCGCGACACCTCCGCCGCCGCCGCGATGTCGTCGATGGTCGTGGCCTCGAAGCCGCGCTCCAGGAACAGCGTCATCGCCGCCCGGGTCAGCCGCGCGCGGGTCTCCTGCTGCTTGCGCTGGCGCAAGCCGGTGACAACAGGGGATTTTCCGTCCGCGGGCAATTTCCGGGCAACCTTCGAAGCCTTCAAATCGTTTCACCTCTTGCAAAGTTGCACTCAGTGCACATTTAGATTGGCCGCGGGCCTCATTCCAGCCCCGAACGGAGACATGGCATGACCGACTGGACCACGGCAGACATCCCCTCTCTCGCCGGCAAGACGGCCGTCGTGACGGGGGCGACGGGTGGCCTCGGGTACGAGACGGCGATGGCGCTGGCGGGCGCCGGGGCCATTGTCATACTCACCGGACGCAATGACGCAAAGGGCCTGCGGGCGATCGAAGGCATCTGCGAGCGGTTTCCCAATGCGCTGATCGCCTACGAGCCTCTCGATCTCGCCAGCCTGTCCTCCGTCGCCCATTTCGCCAGGCGCTTCGCCGCCGGCAACGAGCAGCTCGATCTTCTCGTCAACAATGCCGGCGTGATGGCGCTGCCGAAACGCCAGCAGACCGAGGACGGTTTCGAGATGCAATTCGGCACCAATTATCTAGGCCACTACGCACTGACGGCCCACCTGTTGCCGCAGCTTCGCCGCGCGAAGGCGCCGCGTGTCGTCAATCTATCGAGCCTTGCGCACCGCTCCGGCACGATCAATTTCGACGATCTGCAAGGCAAGCATTCCTATCGTCCGTGGCGCGCCTATTGCCAGTCCAAGCTGGCGATGCTGATGTTTTCGCTCGAATTGCAGCGTCGCAGCGACGCGGCCGGCTGGGGTGTGAGCAGCATTGCCGCGCATCCCGGCTTTGCGCGCACCGACCTCATTGCGAACGGGCCGGGCGCCAACACGTTCCAGTCGCGGATCGGCCGGCTGCTCCAGCCGCTGTTCAGCCAGTCCGCGGCGGAGGGCGCACTGCCAACGCTGCTCGCCGCGACTTCCCCCGCGGCCGAGCCAGGCAGCTATTACGGCCCGAACGGATTCTACGAAATGAAGGGGGCGCCCGCGGCGGCGAAGATCATGCCACACGCGAAGGATTTCGCCACCGCTGCCATGCTGTGGGATGTCTCGGCGACGCTGACCGGTGTATCCTTCGACGAGATCGCGGCCGCGGCGTGAGCCGCGAGCCCGCCAGGAACATCCCGATGCAAGTCATCATCTTCGGCGCCACCGGCATGGTCGGGCAGGGCGTTTTGCGCGAATGCCTGGTCGACGCCGGCATCGCCCGTGTGCTCGTGGTCGGCCGCAGCCCGACGGGGGTGCGCAACGCCAAGCTCACCGAGATCATCCACGACAATTTTCTGGACTATTCAACGATCGAGGCCCAGCTCACCGGCTTCAATGCCTGCTTTTTCTGCCTCGGCGTCTCCTCCATCGGCATGAGCGAGCAGCGCTACCGCCACCTCACCTATGACCTCACGCTCGCGGCTGCGACGACGCTGGCGCGCCTCAATCCGCAGATGGTCTTCACCTACGTCACCGGCGCCGGCACCGATTCCACCGAGCAGGGTTCGCGGATGTGGGCGCGGATCAAGGGCAAGACCGAGAACGATCTGCTCAAGCTGCCGTTCAGGGCCGCCTACATGTTCCGGCCCGGCGCGATCCAGCCGCTGCACGGCGCCCGTTCCAAGACCGTCTGGGTGCAGGCGGTCTATTCCGCAACCGGGCCGCTTTGGTCCGTGCTGCGCCGGCTCTCGCCGCGGCTCGTTACTTCGACCGAGCAGATCGGCCGCGCCATGATCCGCGTCGCCCGGGAGGGGTATCCGCGGAAGGTGCTGGAGATGGAGGATATCAATAGCCTCTAGCCTGCCGGCCCGTTAGTTTGAGCGGAAATTTCTGGGCCTGTGCGCGTTGAGCCCTGTCCATTCCGAAGGAGAAGCGTCGGCGATGTCGCCCCAGCTCAAACTGATCGCACTCGACGCCGACGATCTCGCCGTGATCTCGACCCATGTCCAGGACGCCCGTGTCCAGGCCTCCGACATCATCTGGCGACAAAGCGAGAAGCGGCTTGTGGTCGGGATGAGCCGGCTGGACTGGGAGCAGACGCTGGAGGGCGAGGCCGAGCCGCGCCGGCTGGTCGCCGCGCTCCGCTTCGACCGCGTGCTCGCCTGCAAGTCGCGCAACATCGAGCTCGCGGCTCCCGACAAGGTCCTGGACCTCGTCGGTATCGAATTTCATCCCCGGGACGGGCGCGACGAGGAGCCCGGCGGCAGCGCCCTGCTCTTGTTCGCCGAGGGCGGGGCCATCCGGCTCGACGTCGAATGCCTGGAATGTGAGCTGACCGACCTCGGGGCCGACGCATTGGGAACGGGGTTGGAGATCGAAGGGGAGGGATGAGGTCACCTGTATACCAGCCGCACCGGCTCAGGCCTGCGCCAGAACGGCGGCTTGCGAGGGTTGACGCCGCTTCCCCGCCGCGCCATTGAGCAGGGGACCTGGTGCGCCAATCCGCCCCAAAGACCAGCCAGAAGCCAAGCCAGACATGCCCGTTCGCCTCGACCGCAGCAGCGCCGATTTTGACCAGCGATTCGCGGCCTTCCTCGCCGCCAAACGCGAGGTCTCGGCCGACGTCGAAGCCGCCGCGCGCGTCATCGTCGACGACGTCGCCAAGCGGGGCGATGCCGCGCTGCTCGAGGCCACCGCAAAGTTCGACCGGTTGACGCTGGATGCGGCCTCCTTGCGCGTTTCGGCCGCCGAAATCGAGGCCGCGAACAAGGCCTGCGATGCCGCGACGCTGGATGCGCTCAAGCTCGCGCGGGACCGCATCGAGATCTATCACCGCCGGCAGTTGCCGCAGGACGAGCGCTTCACCGACCCGCTCGGCGTCGAGCTCGGCTGGCGCTACACTGCGATCGAATCCGCCGGCCTCTACGTGCCAGGCGGCACTGCGGCCTATCCGTCCTCGGTGCTGATGAACGCAGTGCCTGCAAAGGTCGCCGGCGTCTCGCGCCTGGTGATGGTGGTGCCCTCGCCGGACGGCAAGCTCAATCCGCTGGTGCTGGCGGCGGCCTCGCTCGGCGGCGTCACCGAGATCTACCGCGTCGGCGGCGCGCAGGCCGTGGCGGCGCTGGCGCACGGCACAGCGACGATCGCGCCGGTCGCCAAGATCGTCGGCCCCGGCAATGCCTATGTCGCCGCCGCCAAGCGGCTGGTGTTCGGCAAGGTCGGCATCGACATGATCGCTGGCCCGTCCGAGGTGCTGGTGATTGCCGACGACACCGGCAATGCCGACTGGATCGCCGCCGATCTCCTGGCGCAGGCCGAGCACGATGCCAGCGCGCAGTCGATCCTGATCACCGACTCGGCCCGCCTTGCCGCCGACGTCGAAAAGGCGGTCGAGGCGCAATTGAAGACGCTGCCGCGCGCCGCAATCGCCAGCGCGTCCTGGGCCGATTTCGGCGCCATCATCATGGTGAAGAACTTAGGCGATAGCATTCCGCTCGCGGACGCGATCGCCGCGGAGCATCTCGAGATCATGACGGCTGATCCCGATGCGCTCGCTGCGAAGATCCGCAATGCCGGCGCGGTGTTCCTCGGGCCCCATACGCCGGAGGCGATCGGCGACTATGTCGGCGGCTCCAATCATGTGCTGCCTACGGCGCGCTCGGCGCGATTCTCCTCAGGGCTGTCGGTGCACGACTTCATGAAGCGCACCTCGATCCTGAAATGCGGCCCGGATCAGCTGCGTGCGCTCGGTCCTGCCGCGATGACGCTCGGACGAGCGGAGGGGCTGGACGCCCATTCGCGTTCGATTGGATTGCGCCTCAATCTGTCATGACAGAGCTGCCCGAACAGGACGACTCGACCAATCGCATCGTCGGCGTCACGCTCGACGAAGAATCGATCGGCCGTTCCGGGCCTGATATCGAGCATGAGCGCGCGATCGCGATCTACGATCTGATCGAGCAGAACCTGTTCGCGCCCGATGGCGCCGACGGGAAGGGCCCGTTCACGCTGCATATCGGCATCACCGGCAACCGCCTGATGTTCGACATCCGCCGCGAGGACGGCACGCCCGTCGTCGCGCATCTGTTGTCGCTGACGCCGTTCCGGCGGATCGTGAAGGACTATTTCATGATTTGCGACAGCTACTACCAGGCGATCCGCACCGCGACCCCCGACAAGATCGAGGCCATCGACATGGGCCGGCGCGGCATCCATGACGAGGGATCGCGCACGCTGCAGGAGCGGCTGAAGGGCAAGGTGCGGGTCGACTTCGAGACCTCGCGCCGGCTGTTCACGCTCATCACCGTCCTTCATTGGAAAGGCTGATCACGGATGGCTGCGCCCTCACGCGCACGCGATCCGCAATCGGTGTTGTTCGCCTGCGCGATGAACAGCGTGCGCTCGCCGATGGCCGAGAGCCTGTTGCAACACATGTTTCCGCAGGGCCTCTACGTGAAATCGGCCGGCGCCAGGCGCGGCGAGCTCGATCCGTTCGCGGTGTCCGTGATGGCCGAGCTCGGCCAGGACATCTCCGCCCACAAGCCGCAGACCTTCGAGGAGCTGGAGGATTGGGAGGGGCTGAATTTCGACCTCATCATCACGCTCTCGCCCGAGGCGCACCACAAGGCGCTGGAGCTGACGCGGACGCTGGCGGCCGACGTCGAATATTGGCCGACGCAGGATCCGACCACCATCGAGGGCAGCCGCGACCAGAAGCTGGCAGCCTATCGCGACGTCTGCGACCAGCTGTTGATGCGCATCCGCCGGCGTTTTGCCAAGGTGGGCGCGGCGTCAGGTTGATCTCGTGCCGCGGACGCCTCTTCCCCCTCTGCCCCTCGTGGGGAGAGAGGCGGAGAAGGCGTAACACCGGCGTCACAGACTGGGGGCACACGCATCTCGGCATCCCCTCGAATCACCAAAGCTGGGGTTCCCGGGTTGTGAAATCAGCCCCCTTCCGATAGGTTCCGCGCGCAATTCACCCCCTGCTCATCCCCCAAATCACCTGATGCTTGGCCGCCCCAAATTCGTACTTGCCTCCGGTTCGCCGCGGCGCCTGTCGCTGCTCAACCAGGCCGGCATCGAGCCGGACGCGCTCCGGCCGGCCGACGTCGACGAGACGCCGAAGCGGGGCGAGCTGCCGCGCGCCTGTGCCAATCGCCTCGCAAGGGCCAAGGCGGACGCAGCGCTGAAATCGGTGCAGCTCGACGACGAGCTGCGTGGCGCCTTCATCCTCTCCGCCGACACCGTGGTCGCGGTCGGCCGCCGCATCCTGCCCAAGGCGAATCTGGTGGACGAGGCGGCGCAGTGCCTGCGGCTGCTGTCGGGCCGCAACCACCGCGTCTACACCGCGATCACCCTGGTGACGCCGCGCGAGGCGTTCCGCCAGCGGCTGGTCGAGACCCGCGTCCGGTTCAAGCGCCTCTCGGAAGATGACATCCAGGCCTATATCGGGTCCGGCGAATGGCGCGGCAAAGCCGGCGGCTACGCCGTGCAGGGCATCGCCGGCTCCTTCGTGGTGAAGATGGTGGGGTCCTACACCAACGTCGTCGGCCTGCCGCTCTACGAGACCACCACGCTGCTCGGCGGCGAGGGCTTTCCGATCCGCTTCGGCTGGCTCAACGCCACCGCGGTGTGAGCCGGCAAGCCGCGGCTCAACAAAATCGCGAAAGCAACCCCATGCACGGTAGAATGGCCTGATGGGGCGCACGCGCCGCCGGTACGAGGAACCCGTTTGCCGACAGGCTCTTGAACCCCTTCACTCCGTGCAAGCCGCCGACATCATGGACGCCCCCATCAAAAAGCCCGCCAGCCCGCTCAAGACCTGCCCGATCTGCGGCAAGCCGCAGTCCGAGGCCACCCGTCCGTTCTGCTCGTCGCGCTGCCGCGACGTCGACCTGAACCGCTGGCTGAAAGGCTCCTACGTCATCCCCGGCCGCGACGACGATTTGGATGACGTGGAATAAGAAGTGATATCAATAATTTAGCAGGTCGCGCGCGCCGCCGCGCGCCAACCGCGGCAGCTTGTGCACAGCCGGGCCGCGCCCGGCGAAGCCTCTTGGCGAAGCCGGGTGGACAGGCCGCCCCTAGCCCACTATAAACCGCCCGCTCGATGGGCTTTGGCCCCTCTCTTGGAGCACGCCCAGGTAGCTCAGTTGGTAGAGCATGCGACTGAAAATCGCAGTGTCGGTGGTTCGATTCCGCCCCTGGGCACCATTCCCCTGACGTCGGACATCCCCGAGATGTGGCTGCTCCCGAGGCACTACCCTCGTTCGCTATACGTGGCCGGCGGCCGCTGATATGATCGTTGGACGGTAAACGGCAGCTCGCCACCATACTTTTTCTGCGATGCCGGCCTTCTGATCGGACCTCGATCCCGCTCGCGCCTTTTCGCGTTGCCTCGACAAGAACGCTGAACAAATCGTCAATGGCTGCCGCGTCCCCGCTCACATTGGGAGATGTGCCATGGCTGCATCGGACTGGCGTCTCGAAGGCGAATGGATGAAGAACTGCACCTGCGCGTTTGGCTGTCCCTGCGATTTCAACGCACGGCCGACCCAAGGCTATTGCAAGGGAATGGTCGCCATGCGGATCGCCAGGGGACATTTCGAAGGGACCAGGCTCGATGGTCTCTGCTTTGCGATCACGGTCGACTTCCCTGGGCCGCTTCATGAGGGCAACGGGACAATCCAGCCCATCATCGACGAACGCGCCACGGCGGAGCAGCGTCAGGCGTTGTTCGATATCTTTTCCGGCAAGCATTCGGCCGAAGGCACGCTTTTCCAGATCGTCAGCATGATCGTTACCAGGATCCACGATCCGGTGTTTGCACCGTTCGAGTTTTCCTTCGACAAGGAAGGACGCGTCGCAAAACTCGTCGCCAGGGGCGTGCTCGAGACCGATGTCGAGCCGATCAAGAACCCGGTCACCGGTGATCCGCACCGCATCCAGGTGGTCATGCCCGAGGGGTTCGAACATCGGGCGGCCGAGGTCGCATCCGCCAACATCCGCTCGACCGGGGCGATCCCGTTCGAGACCCGGGGTACGCATAGCTCGCTCGCCAATGTCGTGCAGACGCCCGAGGGGGTTGCCGCATGATGCGGCGCTGACACCGACACAAAACCTCGGTGTCAGCTCCTCATCGCTATGGACAAGTCGATGCAGGGGCGCTCGATACTGGAACACCTGCTCCACCGCGACCGGCTGGTCGTCGCGATCGGGACTGCCGCAGTGGTGGCGCTCGCCTGGGCCTATCTCGCCGCGGGCGCCGGCATGGACACCGAGATGATGACCGACATGCCGGACATGGCGCCGATGCCGTGGACGCCATTCTATGGCGTGCTGCTGTTCGTGATGTGGTGGGTGATGATGGTCGCGATGATGGCGCCGAGCGCGGTGCCCACCGTCCTCTTGTATGCGACCGTCAAGCGCAAGCAGGAGACCGCCTCCCGCGCCGCAATCGATACCTGGATCTTTCTCGCCGGCTATCTCGTGACGTGGGCGGGGTTCAGTCTCGCTGCGGTCCTGGTGCAAGGAGCGTTCGAACGTTTCGGATTGCTGTCGATGGCGATGGCAAGCACCAGCGCGATTTTGGGCGGCGGCGTTCTGATTGCAGCAGGGCTTTATCAGTTCACGCCTCTCAAACAGGCGTGCCTGCGGTACTGCGAGAGCCCGCTATTGTTTCTCAGCCGACATTGGCGGCCCGGCACGCGCGGCGCATTGCGAATGGGACTTCGCCACGGCAGCTACTGCGTCGGCTGCTGCTGGTTTCTGATGGTATTGCTGTTCGTCGGCGGCGTGATGAACCTGGCCTGGATCATCGGCATCGCGCTCTATGTCGCCGGCGAGAAGCTGCTGCCGTTCGGCCGAAGATTGAGCTATGCGGCAGGCGGGGTCCTCATCCTGTCCGGCACGATCGTTCTTGCGCGGGCAATCTGAAAAGCAGGTCCAAAGGCGGCTGAAAATGTGCGGCTTTCGACATGCCCGTGTACCTGATTGCTCAAGGCCAGCCGACCTCCGTGATGATACGGATGCTTTAAGCTGAAGAATTGAGCTTTGCCCAAACACAAACTTAAGGCTGTTTCAGCTACCTTTGCGCTAAGAGCAGCACCCGCGCGCCGCTTTCGGCCGCGGGTGTCCCTGTGCAGTCGAGGCGGAGACAAGGCGATGCCAATACTGCGGGCGAGCGCAGTTCTGCCCTGGCGGCCGAAGCGGGGGTGCGCGTCGTGATTCCCGCAGGGGCAGTCCGCAAAGCCGGAAGAACGATCCTGCGGAATGGTCCGCTGCAGATCGCATTGTTCTTTCTGCCCCTGGTCTGGATCGGCTATTTCGCAATCACCGCGTCGGAGCGGATGGATGCGGTCGAGCAGGCGCGGTCGCACGGCGACAGCGTCGCCGAACTGTTCGAGGAAAACACCGAACGCATCTTCGAGCGCGTCGATCAGTCATTACTGGTGGTGCGAGCGCTCTACGCCCAGGATCCGCTCACCTTCAGCTTGAAGTCATGGTCGGACACGGCCCGCATTGCGACCGGCGACGTGGTTCAGTTCGCACTGATCGGATCAGACGGATACATGATCGACACGACCGCGGGCTATTCCGGTCCGCCGCTTTATCTTGGCGATCGCGAACACTTCATCAATGTCATGGCGCAAGCCGACGATCGCCTCTACGTTGCCAAGCCGGTGCTGGGAAGGGCCTCGAACAAATGGACGATCCAGCTGGCAAGAAAGTTGTTCGACCTCGCGCGGAATCCGGCCGGGGTGATCGTCGGCTCGATCAGCGTCGACGTGGTCGGCAGGTTCTACGACACGGCAAAGCTCGGCGTCGGAGGAACGCTGGTGCTCAGAAATGCGAATTACGTCGTGCTCGCCGCCCGGGGCGTGGACCAGAGCTCCGTGCTGGGACAACGCACACCCAGCCGCGTCGAGGGCGAGCTCGGTGACGGCTTCTATGTGCAATATTGGAACGAGAACCGGCCGAACCGCAGCGACCGGCTGATCACGGCGCGCAGGTCGCGCGCGTTTCCGCTCATCTTCACCGTCGGCATTTCGGAGCAGGAGATTTATTCCCGCTCCGCCTTCAGGCAGAAGGTCTATCTCGGCGGCGCGCTGCTGCTGACGTTCATTATCCTCGCCGCGACGACATTCCATTGGCGACGGCAGCAGGCGCTGGATCGCGCTCACCGCGAGCGGCGCGATTTTGCCAGCAAGTTCGAGGATGCGCTCCGGAACCTTCCCCAGGGCTTGAGCATGTTCGATGGCCGTGACCGCCTGATCGCATTCAACCCGCAATGGCTCGAACTCTATGGCCTCCTGCCGGAAGACATTCGGATCGGCATGCATTTCCGGGATATATTCGCAAAACAGACCGCCGTGCTCGACGTCGAGGCCTATCTCGTCGATTTGAAGAACCGGCTCGCCCGGTCGGAGCAGATCTCGAACACCGTGCAGTTTCCCGATGGACGGGTCGTCTACATCTCCTACGGCCGGCGCGAGGGTGGCGGCTGGGTCGCTACTCATGAGGACATCACCGAGCGAAAGGCGTCGGCGGACCGCATCGAGCGGCTGGCGCATTACGACAGCCTGACCGGCCTTGCCAACCGCAACCTGTTCAAGGAGCGCATCGACGAGGCGCTAGCCAGCTCACGCCGGCTGGAGCCTGCGTTCGCCGTCCTCCTGCTCGATCTCGACAAGTTCAAGTCCGTCAATGATGCGCTCGGCCATCAATGCGGCGACGCGTTGCTGAAGCAGGTTGCCGACCGGATCAAGGCGCAGATTCGTGATGCCGATACGGCGGCGCGAATTGGCGGCGACGAGTTTGCCGTGATCGTGGCCGCGATGCGCGACGGCGCTGCAAGCCTGGCCGAGCGGCTGGTCCAGGCCATTGCCGAGCCCTATCACATCGATGGCCATCCCGTCGTGATCGGCTGTAGCATTGGCCTTGCGCTCGTGCCCGAGCACGGCACGCGGGTCGATGAGATCCTCCGCAACGCCGATCTTGCGCTCTACAGGTCGAAGAATGCCGGCCGAAGCTGCTTCCACCTCTATTCAGCGGAGCTCAAGGCGGAAGCGGATCAGCGCAACGTGCTCGAGATCGAGCTGCGCGAAGCGATCTGGCGCGAGGAGATGGAGGTATTCTATCAGCCCGTGATCGAGCTCGGCACCGGCCGGGTAAAATCGGTCGAAGCGCTGGCGCGCTGGCATCACGGCACCAGGGGCTACATTCCTCCGGCTGAGTTCATTGCGGTTGCGGAGGCGGGGGGCTTGATCGTCGAGCTCGGCAATCAGGTGCTTGCCCGGGCCTGTCGCGATGCGATGAGCATGCCGGCCGACGTTAAGGTCGCCGTCAATCTCTCTGCCCTGCAATTTGCCGGCACCAATCTCGTCGACACCGTGACGTTTGCGTTGGCGCAGAGCGGCCTTCCGCAAACCCGGCTCGAACTCGAGATCACCGAGAGCGTATTTCTCGCCGACACCGAGGAGAACCTCAAGACGCTCCAGCGCCTCAAGGCGCTCGGCGTCTCCATTGCCCTCGACGATTTCGGTGTCGGATACTCGTCTTTGTCCTATTTGACGGCCTTTCCTTTCGACAAGGTCAAGATCGACAAATCGTTCATCGACAGGATCGATCGCTGCGAGACCGTCGCCGTGCTGAAGTCCATCGTGCAACTCGCGAAGACGTTGAAGCTCTCGATCGTCGCCGAGGGGGTCGAGTCCTTCGAGCAGGTTAAACGGCTCCAGTCACTCGGCATCCCGCTCGGCCAGGGATTTCACTTCAGCAAGCCCGTGCCGCTCGCCGGCCTCTCGTGGCAGGCTCCCCCGGCGCGACGGAAACGGCGGGCGGCGTGAGCTGAATGCCTCCGGCGTTTGTCATCATCGCCCGCCGCCCAAGAGCAGGAAAGCTGAGCAGGTGAAGCCTCCCTAGGAATAGCTTGGAAGGGGGCAAGACCTGGTGGTCCCCTGGCACGTTCAGCTCCCGCTGAGAGCCGAAGGACCGCACCGCGCGGAGCCAATTCCCGAGCCAAATCGCACCCGCCGATCCTGGCACTCCATTTGCTCAGTCTTGACCAAAGCCGGGCCTCGGCAGGGAGGCCCGTTTCAGGTTGAGGCAAGCGATGCAAGAAATGTCCCGTTCTGGTACTGCCGGAGAACTCCGGCTCGATGCGCTGATCGCCGATTTGTGGTGGCGCGTCCGGCTGTTGAATACCGACATTCTCGAGGAGGAAGCCAAAGCCGGCGTGTTCGACGTGCTTCAGCCGACATATCCGCTGCTTGCACTGAACCTCCGAGCGCGGCGCGACAATCTGGTCTCGACGATCGGCGTGCTCGAGGAGCGTGCGAAATCGGTGTCGGAAGCGGCTTGAGAGCCGCCTCCGGTGACACCGGAAACGTCAGCGAGGTGACTCTTCACGGTGCTGACGGACACGCCGAGCGTCGCGAAGATCGCGTCGCGCGTCTGTCCTTCGCAGGGGGGCTCGACGGACAAGCCGCCATGCGCTTCGTGCTGCGGATGACGCGTGATCGCCGACGTCTCGATCGTCGCCGCGTGATCGCCGACACATATCGTTCCAGCGGGTCGATCTAGCTTGGCGTCAGGTGGCTCGCAGTGATCCACCGGGAAGAGGACAAGACTTATGCGCAATATCATCCTTGTGGCCTTCGCAGCGATCACCCTGGCAAGCGCGGTGACGCCCGCGAGCGCGCTGACCATCGTCCGCGATCATCGCGACCCGCCGATTGTGCGCGACCATCGCAATCAGACCATCGTCAGGGACCACCGCACGCAGCCCGAGGTCCGCGATCATCGCCACTAAACGTCCCGGCGGCGGAGCCGAACCGAACGGGTTCGGCTTCGTCGTCTTGTCGAAAAGCCCGACAATCGTCCCGCGCGCAACGCCGGTGTCCATTCGCGATTGTGAGGCCTGAGCACGCGCCACGCCCGCGCCGCCATGCTATTGCTGCCTCCGCAACTTTCCCGCGAGGCCGCCATGCTCCCCATTCCCGCCGATATCTTCACCGAGCCCGAGGACGTCTCGCCCGACGGCCTTGCCAATCTCGGCCCGCTTCGCCGTCTCGCAGGGCATTGGCAGGCGGACAAGGGCATCGACATCAATCCGAAGGCGGAGGGGCCGGAGCGGCGGACCTTCATCGAGCGCATCCGCATGGACCCGATCGATCCGCAGGCCAACGGGCCGCAGCTGCTGTACGGGCTGCGCTATCACATCCACATCAACACGCCCGAGGAAGACATCACCTTCCACGACCAGGTCGGCTATTGGCTGTGGGAGCCCGCGACCGGGTTGATCATGCAGACGCTGGCGATTCCGCGCGGGCAGGTGCTGCTGGCTTCGGGCAAGGCCGGGCCCGACGACAGGACGATCTCCGTCACCGCAAAGCGTGGCGATACCGCCTACGGGATCTGCTCGACCGACTTTCTGGAACAGGCGTTTCGCACCGACTCCTATCGCTGCGACATCACCTTCAACGACGACGGCAGCTGGACCTATCTGATCCAGACCGAGTTGTTCGTGCGCGGCGCGCCGTTCGACCATCGCGATACCAACACGCTGCAGCTGGTCGCGCCACCAAAGCTCAATCCGCTCGCGGTGATCGTCAACGATCGCGCCAGGAGCGATGAGAAGGGCGATGGGCCGGCAGCCTCGGCCTGAGTGATGCTCGGAGACTTTGCATGAAGCCCTATGTCATCTGTCTGATGCACTCCAGCCTCGATGGCCGCACGCATCCCAGCCGCTGGCGCCCGAAGGGGGCGGGCACGGACTGGTTCGAGAAGATTCATGACGAGCTCGGCGGCGATGCCTGGGTGATCGGCCGCGTCACCGGCTCGGAGTTCGCCAGGGGCCAGCCTTATCCTGCGACGAACGACGCGAAGCTGCCGCGTGAAAACTGGTTCGCGCGGCGGGACGCCAAGACCTATGGAATCGTGCTCGATGCGCGGGGCAAGATCGGCTGGGGCCGCTCGGACATCGGCGGCGATCCGATCGTCGTCGTGCTGACTGAGAGCGTGCCGGATTCCCATCTCGCAGGGCTCCGGGGCGAGGGCATTTCCTACATCTTTGCCGGCAAGTCCGAGCTCGATCTGGCGCTGGTGCTGGACATTCTCAGCCGCGAGTTAGGGGTGAAGCGGCTGCTGGTGGAGGGCGGCGGCGTCGCCAATGGCGCGTTCCTGCGCGCCGGTCTGATCGACGAGTTCAACCTGATTCTCAGCCCCGCGATCGATGGCGCAGAAGGCGCGCCCTTCGTGTTCTCTTCAACGGAGGCGGACAGCGACAAGCGCGCGCCGATCACCGCGATGACGCTGGAGAGTACGCGCCAGCTCGGCGGCGATGTCCTGCTGCTGCGCTATCTGATCAAGAACGATCCGCAAGCCGCGAGCCGGTAACGCGCGGCCATGCCCGAGACAACGGAACATATCGTCATCGTCGGCGCCGGCGCGGCCGGCCTGATGGCGGCGCGCGAGCTGGCGCGGACCGGCCGCAAGGTGACGGTGCTGGAGGCGCGCGAGCGCTGCGGCGGCCGTATCCTTCCGCTGCCGGTTGAGGAGTTCGGCTACCCCGCCGCGGGCGGCGCCGAATTCGTCCATGGCGAGGCGCCGGTCACGCGCGAGCTGCTGCGCGAGGCCGGGCTGTCCCTTCACGAGATCGCGGGCGAGCAGTGGAGCTTTGACGGAATGACGCTCTCGCGCGAGGAGCGCGACGATCCGCACGAGGCGGAGCTTCAGGCCGTGCTGAGGGACTTGAAGGACGATCTCTCCGTCGCCGAGTTCCTGCGCCGGCATTTCGCCGGGGATGACTATGCGCCGATGCGCCAATCGATCGAGCGGATGGTCGAGGGCTATGACGCGGCCGACCCCGAGCGCGCCTCGACGCTGGCGCTGCGTGAGGAATGGATGGATGGCGGGCACGCGCCGCAGGCGCGCATCGATGGCGGCTATGGCGCGCTGATCGACTTTCTGGCCGCCGATTGCCGCAGGTTCGGCGTGACCATCCATCTCGGCTGCGTGGTGTCGGCGATCGAGGAGGGCGGCGACACGGCGGCCGTTCGCTGCGCCGGCGGCGATGTCCAAATCTGTGATCGCGTGATCCTCACCGTGCCGCTGCCGCTGTTGCGCGAGATGGCCCTGCCGGCGAGCGCGCGCGCGAGGCTTGCTGCTGCGGGCGACATCGGCTTCGGCAACGTCATCAAGATCCTGCTGCGGTTTGCGCGGCCGTGGTGGCGCGAGCGGCACCAGGATCTCGCAGCCATGACCTTCCTGTTGTCCGACCGGACCATCCCGGTGTGGTGGACGCAATACCCGGGCGGGCAGGCCGTGCTCACCGGCTGGTTCGGCGGCCCGCGCACGGCGGAGCTGGACAACCTCGATCCGCGGGGACTGATCGATGCCGGGCTCGATTCGCTCGCCGCCATTTTCAAGCTGTCGCGCGAGGACATCGCGCGCGAGCTCGTGGCGGCGGCGGCGACCAACTGGGCACACGATCCCTTTGCCCGCGGTGCCTATTCCTGGGCGACGCCGCGAACGCGTGCGGCACAAGCGATCCTCGCGCGTGCCGATGGCCTGGTGCTGTTTTCCGGCGAGGCTCTCTATCGCGGTCGTGACATGGGCACGGTAGAGGCGGCGCTGGCGAGCGGCCAGGAGACGGCAGGGATGATTTTGCGGGGGTAAGAAAAAGGCCCGCATCGCGGGCCTTTCCTTTTACCAGCGGCTGCCGCCGAAGCCGAACGTCACCGAGGGACCGCCGCCGCCGTAATACCCGTACGGCCCGCCGCCGTAATAGCCGTGATGCCGCGGGTAGTAGCCGTAGCTCCGGTGGTGCGGACGATAGTAGCCATGATGGTGGTGATGATGACGCCAGTGATGATGGTGGCGATGGCCGTGGTGCCGGTGCTGCGCGCTGATGTCGGTCGATTGGCCGGCCTGCGCGTTCTGCTTCGCGCTTGAATTATTGGCCGCGTTCGCCGCCGATCCGCCGGCAAGCGCCGCAACACCGACCGCCATCGCGACAATGAAATACTTCATGGTGTCATCACTCCAGTTGAATGTCGTGTGACAACAGATGGGCGCTTCCCGCGTTCCGGCCAGTGCGGGCGTCGAAACGACGCAGTATTGCGACGTCCGATTCGCGCGCATGAGTGGGCTCGTGAGATTTATTGTCGCATCATCGGCATTGATCGCATTCCTGCCATCACTTGGCCGCGAACGCGGCGACCACGTCGTCGCTGGTGACGATGCGCGCGAACTCGCCGTTGAGGTTCGACAGCGTCATCGCATGGATCTCCTCGGCGGAATGCTTGTCGCCGTCGGGCCCGATGCGGTCGAACGTCCATGTCGCATCGCGCACGAGCTGCGCATCGAAACCGAGATTGCCGGCCATCCGCGTCGTCGTCTCCACGCAATGATTGGTGGTCGCGCCGCAGATCACGAGCGTGCCGATGCCGGCCGCGCGCAGGCGCTGCTCCAGGTCGGTGCCGATGAAGGCGCTGTTGACGCGTTTGACGATGACCGTCTCGCCCGGCTGCTCGCGCGCCTCGTCCTTGACGGCGTAGCCGGAACGCGATGGCAGAAACGATGAATTCGGCTTCGTACCCTCGTGGCGGATATGAAAGATCGGCGCGCCGCGCGCCCTGAACGTCTTCAGCAGACCCGCGATCCGCGCCACCGCATCCGGATTGTTGCGCCGCTGTCCCGCCGCCTCCCATTCGTCGAACGCGCGCTGGACGTCGACGACGATGAGAGCGGGGAAGGGGTCGGGCATGATCGGACCTTTCGCACGGGTTGTAAAAGCGAATATGCGAGGCGACTGGGACAGCGCGCAATGCCGATCTTCGCTCGTTTCGCGACAGCTTTCGTGCCCCGGACGCAGCGCAGCGTCTCTTCCCTGCATGGCCGCCTTGCTGAGGATCAAAGCGGCAAGGACTGGCCGGCCTAGTGTCGAGGCACCAAATGCTGGGAATCGAGAGATGCGAGAGGACGCCATGCCGGGACAGGCGAGTCAACCGGACGGTCTTGCCGACATCAAGACGCTGCCGCAACTGCTGCGCTGGCGCGTCGAGGCGACGCCGGCGGCGGAGGCTTATCGTCATTTCGATGCGACCGCGCAGCGCTGGGTCAGCCAGTCCTGGCGCGAGATCGATGCGGGATTCGAGCTGTGGCGGCGCGCGCTCGCCGCGGAGGAGTTCGCGCCGGGCGAACGCGCCGCCATCCTGATGCCGAACGGCATTGCGCATATCGCCATGGACCAGGCGGCGCTGTCGCGCGGCCTCGTGCCGGTGCCGATGCATGCCGTCGACAATCCCGACAGCATCGCCTACGTCCTTGTCGATTCCGGCGCGCTGCTCTTGTTCGTCGATACGCTGGAGCGCTGGCAGGCGATCGTGGCGACCGGCCAGCCGCTCGACCATCTCAAGCGCGTCGTCTGCGCGGATGCAAGCGGGCTCATCACGCCGAATGCCCGCATCGTCGGGCTCGACCATTGGCTCGCGCAAGCCCCCGGCGCTACCGCGCCGCTGCCAGATGTCGCCATCGAGCCGCACGATCTCGCCGCCATCGTCTACACCTCGGGCACCACCGGGCGGCCGAAGGGCGTGATGCTCTCGCATGGCAATGTCGTCGCCAATGTGAAGGCGATCGCGCACCGCATCGCCGCCGAACCCCATGACGTCTTCCTGTCCTTCCTGCCGCTCTCGCACACCTTCGAGCGCACCGGCGGCTACTACTATCCGATCGCGGCCGGCGCGTGCGTCGCCTATGCCCGCTCGGTGCCACAACTCTCGGAGGACCTGAAGCGTGTGCAGCCGACGGTGCTGGTCTCGGTACCGCGGATCTACGAGCGCATTTTCGCGCTGATCATGCAGCATCGCGCATCAGCAAGTTACATCGAGCGCTTGCTGCTCGACCTCACCATCGCCGTCGGCGGGCGGCGTTTCGATGCACGGCAGCGGCATGGCGTGCCGTCGCTGCTGGACCGGCTGGCCTGGCCGTTGCTCAAACGGCTCGTCGCCGACAAGGTGCTGGCGCGGCTCGGCGGCCGCCTGCGCGTCGCGATCTCCGGCGGCGCGCCGATCGCGGAGCCCGTCATTCGCCTGTTTCTCGCGCTCGGGCTGGACGTGCTCCAGGGCTACGGCATGACGGAGACCTCGCCGGTGGTCTCCGTCAACACCATCGAGGACAATGATCCGCACTCGGTCGGCCATGTCCTCGACGGCGTCGAGGTGAGGCTAGGCGAGAACGACGAGTTGCTGGTGCGCGGCCCCAGCGTGATGCTCGGCTATTGGCACAAGCCGGAGGAGACACGCCGCGTCAAGGACGCCGACGGCTGGCTGCACACCGGCGATCAGGCCCGCATCGAGAACGGGCGCATCACCATCACCGGCCGCATCAAGGACATCCTGGTCACGTCCACCGGCGAGAAGATCGCGCCGGTGGATCTGGAGACCGCGATCCTCGCCGATCCCCTGTTCGAGCAGGCGCTGGTGGTCGGCGAACAGCGGCCGTTCCTCACCGCGCTGGTCGTGCTGAACGCCAAAGCCTGGGTGCAGGAGAAGGAAAGACTGGCGGCGAGCGGCAAGCAAGGCGGCGCGGCGGAACGGGCTGCGCTGCTGGCGCGAATAGCGGCGGCCGTGAAGGCCTATCCGTCCTACGCGACGCCGCGCGCGGTGTGGTGGACGCTGGACCCGTGGACCATCGCGAGCGGCCTGCTCACGCCGACGCTGAAGAACAAGCGGCCCGCGCTCGAACGCCGCTTCGCAGACGAGATCGAGCACGTCTATGCGAAGAAGCCCGCGCCGATAACGCCGACGTGATTTCGCCTCTCCCCGCGGTTGATCCAGCGCAACTTAGGCCGCTGCCTCGCGATGCAATGTCGCCCGTGAATTCGAACGGCAATCGAGGCAAGTCATGAAGGCGTATTTCATCGGCGGTGGCATTGGATCGCTCGCGGGCGCGGCGTTCCTGATCCGCGATGCGCAGCAGGCCGGGCGCGACATCGTGATCTACGAGGCGCAGCCGCTGGTCGGCGGCAGCCTCGACGGCACGCTGCTCGCGAACGGCGCCTATTCGCTGCGGGGCGGGCGAATGCTGACCACCGATCACTACGAATGCACCTGGGATCTGCTCTCCAGCATCCCTTCGCTCGAGCATCCCGGCCTCAGCGTGCGCGAGGAGACCATCGCATTCAACCTGGAGAACCCGGCGCACTCGAAGGCGCGGCTGGTCGATCGCAACCGTTTCAAGGTCGACGTCTCGCATATGGGTTTCTCCGCGCGCGACCGGCTCGAGCTGCTGCGGCTCACCGAGGCCTCGGAGGAGACGCTCGGCAATAGCCGCATCACCGACTGGCTCTCGCCGAAATTCTTCGAGTCCAATTTCTGGTACATGTGGCAGACCACCTTCGCGTTCCAGCCCTGGCACAGCGCGGTCGAGCTGAAGCGCTATCTGCACCGCTTCATGAACGAGTTTCCGCGCATCGAGACGCTCGCCGGCGTCAAGCGCACCGTCTACAATCAGTACGATGCGATCGTGCGGCCGCTCGCCGACTGGCTGAAGCGGCAGGGCGTGCAATTCGTGCGCGGCACGCGCGTCACGGACATGGCGATCGAGCGCGAGGACGGGCGCTTGCGGGTGCGCCAGCTCGTGCTCGATCGCGACGGCCGCATCGCCAATGTCCGGCTCGAGGACGGCGATCTCGTATTCTTCCAGAACGGCTCGATGACGGACGCCTCGAGCCTCGGCACCATGACCGAGCCGCCACCGCATCTGACCAAGAAAGACAGCCAGGGCTGGGCGCTGTGGGAGACGATCGCGAAGGAGCGTCCCGAATTCGGCAATCCCGCCGCGTTCAACAGCTCGATCCCCGAATCCTATTGGCTGTCCTTCACCGTCACCTGCCGCGATCCACTCTTCTTCGACCGGATGGAGGCGTTCTCCGGCAACCGTGCGGGCACCGGCGGCCTCGTCACGTTCAAGGATTCCAACTGGCTGATGTCGGTCGTGCTCTATCACCAGCCGCATTTCGCCGGACAGCCGAAGAATGTGCAGGTGTTCTGGGGCTATGCGCTGCATCCCGACCGCGTCGGCAATTTCGTTGCGAAGCCGATGTCCGATTGCGGCGGCGCGGAGATCCTGAAGGAGCTGTGTGGCCATTTGAATTTCGATGCGGGCGTGTTCGAGGACGCAATCTGCGTGCCCTGCCGCATGCCCTACATCACCAGCATGTTCATGCCGCGCAACCTGACGGATCGGCCGCTGCCGGTGCCGAACAATTCGGTCAACCTCGCTTTCGTCAGCCAGTTCGTCGAAATCCCCGACGACGTCGTGTTCACGGTCGAATATTCGGTGCGCGCGGCGCAGATGGCGGTCTATCGACTGATGAAGATCGATCGCCCGGTGCCGCCGGTGACGCGGCACGACAAGTCGCTCGCGATCATCTTCGCGACGCTGGAGAAGGCATTCGCGTGATCGCTACTTGAACGGGTTACTTGAAGGGATCTTGGATCGACGGCGCCGATTGCCGGATGCGGCGCACGCTGACCGGCGTGCCGTCGGAGACGAACAGCAATTCGTAGCGCCGGCCCTCACTGTCGGTGGCGGAGCAGGTGACGTCGGTCACCTTCCTGGCGGCGAAATTGCCGGTCTGGCGGCAGAGGCCGGTGGAGGTCTGCTCGGCCGGCACCGGAAGGCCGTCGACCCTGGGGCGGTCCTTGGAGTTGAGCAGCATGCGGTCGATCGGCAGCTCGTAGGAATTGTCGTCGGCGCGCTTGCCGTTTTCGCCGGAGAACGACACGACGTGGCTGTCGTCGGAGGGATCGTCGACCGCGACCGCAAAGTTGACGCGGCCCTTGTCGCCATGGGCGTAGGCCACCGTCTTGCAGGCGAAGGTGCGCCCGGCGACCTTGAAGGTCTTGCAGTGGCCGGACATCAGCGCCAGCAGATCGATGAAGGCATTCTGCAGCGCCGGCGGATTGTTGACCGGGATCGGCTTGGAAGTCTCGGCAAAACAAGGACTTGCCAAAGCGGCAAGGGTGGCCGTGAAAACAAGGGTCGCGGCCAGCAGCGATCGGCAGAGGCGCATTGGAAGGCTCACGTGCCAGGGAACCACGGTCAGGTTCCGCACCATAACCATCGAACCGCAAATTGGTTGCGATCCCGTTTGTCCTGCAAGTCCCGCCTGGAATACCACCGCGCCACCCCGACGGCGTTTGTCCAAATCGCCCAAACCGTCCGCCGCCACTTGCCGTCAGGCCGGTGTTTTTTTCGTGGCGGAACTCAGGCCATCGCCGCCTGCCAGCGCGTATCGCGAAGTGAGGGCCGGCGGTGCAGGCGGGCGCCCAGCAGGGTGCGGGCGCGGGCGAGCTCGCCGCTGCGCATGAGTGCGACGATATAGGTGTCCTCGACCAGTTCGCGCTGGGCGTGGCTGCCGCCGATCCGCACGACCTCGGCGAGCACGGGCGCCAGCGTTTGCGCGCATGACGCGTAATTCTCATCCGCAAAGGCCGCCAGCGCGCGGAAGATCGCCGGCACCACGGGGCCGGCCGGCAGCTTGCCCTCGGCGAGGCGCTGCTCGATGGCCGCAAGGCGCGTGGTGAGCGCCGGGTGGTTTTGCGTCGCCGCCGCGAACAGCGCCATGTGGATGTCGGCGAAGGACAGGCTCGACTTCGGAAACAGTTTTTGCGCGCTGGCGTCGGCTTCCAGCCACAGCGCCTTCGGCACGGAATGGCCGTAAGCCGAGAGGCGCCACAGCAGCGAGGCGGCGTCGGTGATGACGTTGAGTGGTGGCGCCTGCGTGACTGACGGCTGGAGCACGTCGGCATAGATTGCGAGCGCGCGTGCCGCATCGCCATGCTCGAGCGCGCCGAGCGCCTGGTGCCAGCGGATATGGCCGTGCAGGATTCCGGCGCGGTCGTAAGACGGGATCCAGTCGTCGACGAGGCGGTCGGCAGCGTCGATCGAGCCGTCCTCGAACATCGCATGCAGCACCGCATGCGCAGCGTGAGCATTGGCCCGGCGGAGGTCAAAACCGCGCTCGGTCATGGCGCGGCCGCGCGCGACGTCGCCATTCTCCGTCATCGCCCAGCCGGCCATGGTCAGGAACCACCAGTCTTCGTCATAGTGCTGCGCCACACGTCCGCACAGCTCGTGCCGTGCGCGGTCGTGGTCGGCCATGCCAGAGAAGCCGAACAGGCCGAACGCGCCGAGCGGCAGCGACAGCACCAATGCATCGCGCGGCCATGTGTCGATGTGCCTCAGCGTGGATGCGATCGCCTCGGCTAGCCGGCCCTCGATCGCAAGCGCCAGCGTCTCGACATGCGAGCGCTCGCGCTCGGTGCCGCGCCTGGCGACCAGTTCGCGTGCGAGCGCCGCCTTGCTTCGGGCGAGATCGCCCTGCTGGTAGAAAGCGTGCACGCGCGCGCGGGCGATATGGGGAAGCGCGAAGTCCGGATCGGCTGCGATGGCGCGCTCCAGCATCTCCGCCATGCCGGTCCAGCCCGCAAGCATGAGGTCGACACCCTCGCGATAGGCGCCAGCGGCCGCATCGGATATGGTGGAGAGCGGCAGGCCGTAGCGATCTTGATGCGCCATCGTGATCTCCCGATCTCACGCCGTCCGCGCGCGCCGGCCTTCGATCGGGTAGGCGGGATCGTTGTAGCCTGGCGTCGAGGGATGCCCCGGCACGACCAGTCGGTCGATCAGCGCCTCGTCATCCCCAGTGAAGCGGTAGTCGAGCGCGCTGATGTAGCCGTCCCATTGCTCCTCGGTGCGGGGCCCCGCGACGATCGAGGAAACGAAGGCGGAGTTGAGCACCCAGGCGACTGCGAACTGGCCGGCGGTGATGCCCCTTTTCCCGGCGTGAGTCTTGATCTCCTGCGCGAGCTGCAGCGATTCCGGTCGCCATTCGGTCTGCATCATGCGGGTGTCATTGCGGCCCGCGCGCGTCTCCTTGTCGGGGGCGGCATCGGGCTTGTACTTGCCGGTGAGCACGCCGCGCGCCAGCGGGCTGTAGGGCACGATGCCGAGGCCGTAATAGGAGCAGGCCGGAAAATGCTCGACCTCGGGCATGCGGTTCATCGCGTTGTAATAGGGCTGGCTCACCGCGGGCCGGTCGATGCCGAGCCGGTCGCAGATGTTGCAAATCTCGGCAACGCGCCAGGCGCGATAGTTCGAGACGCCGAAATAGCGCACCTTGCCCGATCGGATCAAATCGCCCATCGCGCGCACCGTCTCTTCCAGCGGTGTCGAATGGTCTTCCTTGTGCAGATAGTAGATGTCGATGTGGTCGGTGCCGAGCCGCCTCAGGCTGTCGTCGGCGGCCTGCAGCACCCAGCGCCGAGACAGGCCGCCGCAATTGGGATCGTCGCCCATGGGGTTGGCGAGTTTTGTGGCAAGCACCCAGGCGTTACGGTTGCTGGCAATGGCGCGGCCGACCACCTCCTCGGAGGCGCCTTTCGAATAGGCGTCCGCCGTGTCGATGAAGTTGATGCCGGCATCACGCGCTTTGTCGATGATCCGTTTTGACGTGGCTTCATCGGTCGGCCCGCCGAACATCATGGTGCCCAGACAAATCGGCGACACTTTCAGGCCGCTGCGGCCGAGCTGACGGTATTGCATGGGCGGGTCCTCGATATCTTTAAGGAGCGCAGCATAGCCAGCCATAGCCGTCATTGCGAGCGCAGCGAAGCAATCCAGCAATGCCGCTTCCTCTCGTCGTCCCGGACAAGCGCGCCCCAAGCGCGCGCAGATCCGGGACCCATAACCACAGGGTTGCGTTCGGCGAAGACTCGGAGTTACGAGCTTCGTGCCACAACTGCTCCCTGTGGTTATGGGTCCCGGCCTGCGCCGGGACGACAGCGGAATGTGTGGTTGCGGCAGTGGCAACCTGACCGAACAGCTACCCCGGGCCCTTCAGAATCTTGAACACGCCGTTCGCCATCACGATGCAGCGGCCATCCACCGTCACCTCCGTGCTCATGAAGATCAGGCTGCGCGTCGAGCGCACCACGCGCGGGCGGGAGATCAGGATGTCGCCGATCTGGCCGGCCTCGACGAAATGGGTGTCGAGCTGCACGGTTGCCATGAACTCCTTGCCGGAGACGTAACGGGCGGTCATGCCGCAGGTGCGGTCGGCAAAGGTCATCATCACGCCGCCCTGGACCATGCCGCGGCGGTTGTGGTGCTTGTCCTCGGTCGCGAGCGCGAATTCGTAATGACCGTCGACCTTGCGCTCCCACAGGGGACCGATCAGGTGCATGAAGCCCGTGGTCTCCAGGATGCTCCAGCCGTCTGATTTGAGCCTTGCGGCGGCCTTGTTGGTCATCTCGTCGTCCATTCCGTGCGGGCCTTGCGATCCCGTTTCATCGGGGCCGGACGTGGTGTAGTCAAGCATCATGAGACCGTTCGATGATGCCACACGGCGGAATATCGCGAATGCCTGCGCGGCCTTCATGCGGCTGCCGGCGGGTGAAGTGCCGACGACGCTGAAGCGTGCCGCGGTGGCGGTCGCGCTGACCGCGAGCGAGGACGATGACACCGCATTCCTGCTCACGCTGCGCGCATCGCATCTGCGCGCCCATCGCGGCCAATGGGCGCTGCCGGGCGGCCGCTGCGACGCCGGCGAGACGCCGGTCGAGGCGGCGTTGCGCGAGCTCGACGAGGAGCTTGGCCTTCGCCTCACCGGCGCGCAGGTGCTCGGCACGCTCGACGATTATCCGACCCGCTCCGGCTATCTGATCACGCCCGTCGTGGTCTGGGCCGCCGACAGTGCCGCGATCAGGCCGAACCCGGACGAGGTGGCTTCGGTCCATCGCATTGCGCTCGACACGATCGAGCGCGACGACGCCTTCGATTTCGTCGCGATCCCCGAGAGCGCGCGCCGCGTCATTCGCTTCCATCATCAGGAAAGCCTGATCCACGCGCCGACGGCGGCGCTGATCTACCAGTTCCGCGAGGTGCTCGCGGGCCGGCAGACCCGCGTCACCGAGCTGGAACAGCCGGTGTTCGCCTGGAAGTGACGCAAGAGACGAAAAAAGAGGTAAACGGCGCGTTAACGTGACGGTTACCGGATGCCTGCTAAGAGGGCAGGATGCATCATTCGATTCGAAACAGCCTCTTTCGAAACAGCCTCTCTCGAAACAGCCTTGCGCTGGTTCCACTTGCGCTCGTCCTGCTCGCGCCCGCCGCGCGTGGCGGCGAGATCGACGCGCTGCCGCCCGCCGTTCGCGATGCCAACGCCCAGCTGCTGTCGCAGTTTTTTGCCCAGGGTGGCGCCTCGCCGGCCGTGCTCGAATATCGCCGCAAGCTTGCGGAATATCAGGCGGCGCGCGCGGCCTTCGACGCCGAGGCCGGCGCCTATTGGAGCCAGATCTCGGAGAAGCGGAAAGGCCGCAACGCCAAGCGGCGCAGCGGGCAGCAGGTGACGCTCGATGATTACGTGCTGGAGCATCCGCCGCTCTATAACGGGCCGAAGAAGCCGGTGAATCCGGAGCCGGAGGAAACGCCGGACCGTCCCGCCAAAAAGCCGATCCCGGTGGTCGCCGATTTCCTGCGCGCGGCGCAGGAGCTCTACCAGTTCACGCCGCAGCGCCCGGCGAGCGAGATCGAGTTCAAGCGCGCCTATGCGCGCTATGCGCTGGCCTCCGGGCTGACGCGCGAGCAGGCCGTGCGGGTCTATTCGTTCGAGACCGGCGGCACCGGCAGCCACGACGTGCAGGCGGGAATCGAGCATGGCGGCAAGCGCGCGATCTCGACCGCGATGGGCTACAACCAGCTCCTGACCACCAACAGCGTCGAGCTGCTCGCCGAGCAGGGGCACGAACTCATTCGCGCGCTCTCCGAGAAGGTCGCGCGGACATCAGGACCGGCGCGTCAGTCGCTCGAGCACAAGCTCGTCGTGCTGAAGAAAATGGTGGCGCATGCGAAGTCGGTGCCCGACACCTGGTCGGAGCACGAGAAGATCGGCAACACCGCGCAGGGCTGGGCCATGCATGCGATGGTGCTCGACATCGATGTCGGTCCGATGCTGCAGACCCACAAGCTCCTGACCTCGGTGCTGTTCGCCCGCGCCAAGGGCTACAGCCGTCCGCTGACCGCGGCCGAGCTCGAGATGATGAACCTCACCGGCGACGGCACCGGGCTCGACATGGTGACGATGCCGCAGGCGATGCGCGAGCAGGTGCCGACCTCGAACTTCTTCCAGCGCGGCGGCTACGAGCGCAACCCGGTCGCAATTCGCCACAACACGGTGGCCAAGCTGCTGGCGGTGACCGACGATCGGATGGATTCGAACAGCAGCAAACCCGGTGCAAGGGAATTGGCGGGGGCGTTTTAGCGCGCTGCCGTAGGTGGGCAAAGCGACTTGTCCGCCATAGCTCGAAGAGCGGCGGCGGAAGCGTGCCCACGCACCTTTTGCGATAGAGAGAGATGGTGGGCACGGCGCTAACGCGCCTTTGCCCACCCTACGGCAGCGCGCTTACTGATCCGGCCCGAACTTGAACTTGCCGTCGCCTTCCAGATAGGGGCCGCTGCGCATGTAGAGCTGGCCGTTGTGGCCGATGAAGAACAGCGTGCCCTTCGGGACCTTCTTGGCGCCCTTCAGGAGCTCGCCGGCGTTGCTGGTGCCCATCTTGTAGGAAAAGGTCTTGCCCTCCCTGTCATAGGCATAGCCGGTGTCGGGCTTGAGCTCCCACGGCGTTGCAGGGGCTTGCGCGAAAGCGGGCGCGGCGAACGCGCCGAGCACCGTTACGAGTGCAGCCGAAACAAGTGCAAATGTCTTGGTTGAAAATGTCATCATCCATCCTCCCCGTCGCTGGGGTACCCGGCTTGAACAAATCACGAACGGCTTGTCCGGGTCAATTTGCGAAAGCGCCGCAGCGCATCACGTCTTGCCCAGCAGTTTGTGATTTTCCCTTCGTCCCCTCGCGACTATGTTCCGCTTTCCGTCTAGAACGCAACTCGACAAAATTATGGGTGGGGATGATTCGGATGCGCCATGTGATTAAACTTTGCTGGGCTGCTGCATTGTCGTTGACGGCGCTGGCACCGGCCGCCCGGGCCGATGATTACCAACTCAGCCACAACCAGCGGATTTCGTGCAGCCGCGGCCTTGCCCCGGGCAAGCTGAACACGGCGACCTGCAAGTCCTACACCTATCTGTTCAACACCAAGACCTCGGAATATTTCCGCTGCCAGGTCTCGCTGGCGCTGACCCGCGACAACAAGGAAGTCATCAACGTCCAGACCGACGGCGGCTGCACCAAGAAGCCGCGCATCTTCGAGACCGACGGCAAGTATGATTTCGACGCGACCGAGACCGAGCCGCCGAACACCAATTCGTTCTTCGGCCCCGGCGGCTATTCGGTGTGGGCCGCCGATGTCGGCGCGCAGAAGGTGCGCGGCTGCATCATCATCTCCTCCGGCCTCGGTTCCGACATCTCCAAATGCCTGGACATGACGTTCCAGTGAGAGCTTGCCAGTAAAGCCTTTCCAGCAAAGCCTTGCCAGCAAAGCCTTTCCAGCAAAGCCTTGCCAGCAAAGCCTTGCCAGTAAAGCCGCGCCAGTGACGGCGCGCTCCCTCCTGCTTACGGGGAGGGCGATCGCGTATGCGCTTGGCGGGGCCTGAGCGAGCGCCTCGTCCTTCGAGATGACCGCTTCGCGGTCTCCTCAGAATGGGGCTGAGCGCCAGCTTTGCTGTTGAAATCGCTGTCACGTACTCCGTCCTCATCCTGAGGGCCGCCGCAGGCGGGCGTCTCGAAGGATGCGCCGCGGGCGACTGCGCCACCTCGCCGCACCGCGGGTTCCCGAAAAATTCAGCGGATCGGCCGTTTACCGCAGTCCTGTTTTGTCTTTTGGATGGGTTGACCCGCATCCCTCATCCGGCCAATTTCGCCGCCGGTTTGGGGAGAACAACAACCATGAAACTGACCATTTTCGGCGCGGCCGCGGCTCTTGCTCTGGCGGCGTCGGCACCTTGCGCGCAGGCGCAATCCTTCATCAACGTGCTGACCGGCGGCACCTCCGGCGTCTATTATCCGCTCGGGGTCGCGATCGGGAAGATCTACGGCGACAAGATTCCGAACGTGAAGACGCAGGTGCAGGCCACCAAGGCGTCGGTCGAGAATTTGATCCTGCTGCAGCAGGGCCGCGGCGAGCTGGCGTTCACGCTCGGCGATTCGCTCAAGGCCGCCTGGGACGGCGAGGAGGAGGCGGGCTTCAAGACCAAGCTCGACAAGCTCAGGACCATCGGCGCGATCTATCCGAACTACATCCAGATCGTCGCCACCACCGAGTCCGGCATCAAGACGCTGGCCGACCTCAAGGGCAAGAGCCTCTCCGTCGGTGCGCCGAAGTCCGGCACCGAGCTGAATTCGCGTGCGATCCTGGCCGCCGCCGGCATGAGCTACAAGGATCTCGGCAAGGTCGAATATCTGCCGTTCGCCGAATCCGTCGACCTCATGAAGAACCGCCAGCTCAACGCCACGCTGCAATCGGCCGGTCTCGGCGTCGCCTCGCTGAAGGACCTTTCGACCTCGAGCCCGATCACGGTGGTGTCGGTGCCGAAGGAGACCGTCGACAAGATCGGCCCGCCCTTCGTCTCCGCGATCATTCCGGCCAACACCTATACCGGCCAGGACAAGGACGTGCCGACTGCGGCCGTGATCAACTATCTCGTCACGAGCTCCGCGGTGTCGGACGATCTCGCCTATCAGATGACCAAGCTGATCTACGAATCGCTGCCGGAATTGCAGAATGCACACGCGGCCGGCAAGGAGATCAAGCTCGAGACCGCCGCGACAGGCAGCCCGGTTCCGCTGCACCCCGGCGCGATCCGCTATTACAAGGAAAAAGAGCTGATCAAGTAAGGCGCGCTCTATCCGCGAACGTCATGCCCGGGCTTGTCCCGGGCATCCACGTTCTTGGAGACACCGTTAGACGTGGATGGCCGGGACAAGCCCGGCCATGACGGTGTGGGTGAGCAATGCCTCGATGTTATATGCGCTACAGGGCTGAGGACGAATAAGATGCTGGAAAAGGCAGAGGGCGCCGAAGCTGCGCCCATCAAGGTTGAGTTCGACAATTTCGAGCACGGTTTCCCGGACGGTTTCGGTCCGGGCTGGTGGGGGCAACTCGCCTATTGGATCGGCATCGCCTTCGCCACCTTCCAGCTCTATGTCGCCGCCTTCAACTATCTGCCGAGCCAGGTGGTGCGCGGCGTCCATGTCGGCTTCCTCGTTCTGCTCACCTTCGGCCTGATCGCCAACTTCACCGCGAAGAGCAATGCCGGTCGCGCGCTCGGCTGGGTGATCGGCGGCGCCGGCTTCCTGTGCGGGCTCTACCAGTGGATCTTCTACGCCGACCTGATCGCGCGCGACGGCGACCCGACCCGGCTTGATCTCGTGGTCGGCACGGTGCTGGCGGTGCTGATCTTCGAGGGCACGCGGCGCCTGATGGGCGCGGCGCTGCCGCTGATGTGCGGCGCCTGCCTCGTCTACTGGTTCTTCGGCCAGTACCTGCCGTCGCCGCTCAACCATCGCGGCTACGATTTCGACCAGATCGTCACGCATCTGTCGTTCGGCACCGAGGGCTTCTACGGCGTGCCGATCTACGTCTCGGCGACCTACATCTTCCTGTTCATCCTGTTCGGTTCGTTCCTGGAGCGCGCCGGCATGATCCAGCTCTTCACCGACGTTTCGCTCGGCCTGTTCGGCCGCACCCGCGGGGGACCTGCGAAAGTCGCGGTGTTCGCCTCGGGCATGATGGGCACGATCTCCGGCTCTGGCGTCGCCAATGTCGTGACCGTCGGCCAGTTCACGATTCCCCTGATGATCAGGTTCGGCTATCGCCGCGCGTTTGCCGCGGGCGTCGAGGCCACGGCCTCGATGGGCGGGCAGATCATGCCGCCGGTGATGGGCGCGGTCGCCTTCATCATGGCCGAGACGCTCGGCGTGCAATATTCCGAGATCGTCAAGGCGGCGGCCATTCCCGCGATCCTCTATTTCGCGTCCGCGTTCTGGATGGTGCATCTGGAAGCCGGCAAGCACGGCCTCGTCGGCATGAAGCGCTCGGAAATCCCGAGCGCCTGGAGGGCACTGGTGACGCGCTGGTACCTCGTGCTGCCGCTCGCCGCCCTCGTCTACATGCTGTTCGAGGGCTTTACGCCGCTCTATGCCGGCAGCATGGGCCTCGCGCTGACGGTGGCGCTGATCCTCGGCACCGCCATCACCACGGGCGCCTCCTCGAACGTGATCCGCACCATCTTCTGGATCGGCCTTGCGCTCGTCGTCGCCGCGCTCTCGCGGGACGGCCTCAAGATCGTGCCGGTCGCGAGCGTCGTGGTCGGGCTGATCGTGATCACCGCCTTCGTGCGCGGCGGCTTTGCGGCGCTGCGCGCCTGCCGCGACGCGCTGGCCGAGAGCGCCAAATCCGCCATCACCGTCGGCATGGCCTGCGCCATCGTCGGCGTCATCATCGGCATGATGTCGCAGACCGGCGTCGGCACCATCTTCGGCGGCTGGGTGATCGGGCTCGGCGAGAAGAGCCTGTTCCTGGCGCTGATCATGACCATGCTGCTGTCGATCCTGCTCGGCACCGGCATCCCGACCATCCCGACCTACATCATCACCGCCGCGCTCGCCGCGCCTGCGCTGGCCAAGTTAGGGGTGCCCTTGATCGCGAGCCACATGTTCGCGTTCTACTACGGCATCATGGCCGACCTCTCGCCGCCGGTGGCACTGGCGGCGCTCGCGGCGGCGCCGATCGCCAAGGAGAACCCGGACAAGATCGGCTGGGAGGCGATGCGCATCGCGCTGGCCGGCTACGTCATCCCCTTCATCTTCGTCTATTCCCCGGCCCTGATGCTGCAGGCCGGCGACCCCATGGCGGCAAAGCTCGGCTTCTACGGCGCGGTCGCGCTCGCGACCGTCAAGGCGTTGGTGGCGATCGGCCTGTTCGGCATGGTCGCGATCGGCTTCCTGTTCACCCGGCTGACGCTGATCGAGCGCCTGGTCGCGCTCGGCGCCGCGTTCTGCCTGCTCGGCGAATTCCCGTTCAGCGACACCGCGGGCTTCGTGCTCGCTGCGGCGCTCGCCCTGTGGCAATGGCGGCAGCGCCCGCCTGTAACGGTCGAGGCGGTGTGAGCCTCTGCTTCGCAACGGCTTTCGGCGTGAAGGCGCTGGCGTTGTCGGCGTTCACGCTGGTCTGGACGCATTCGATCGCGAAAGTCGACTGGCAGGAAGACTGGCGCGTCACCCCCGCCGGTCTCGAACTGGTGCAGGCCCGCGTCAAGGGCACCGGCCCCGGCATGGAGCCGCCGCCCGAGGCGCGGCTGGTCGACGGCTGGTTTCAGTGGCAGCCGAAGCGGGCAGCCATGAAAGAGGTCGTGCTCGGCAATTCGGGCGCGGCCGGCGAATGGCGGCTGTGCCATGATGGACAATGCCGGACGCTGTCGGAGATTGTCGGGTATCCCATTGGTGCTAACGTCACCACGATGAAGATCTGCAACGATCCGTAGCCCCGGATTACGCTTACGCCCCGTCCGGGCTACAAGAAGAACAACAACAAGGAGACACATGATGGATCGGCTCAAGGGCAAGGTTGCGATGGTGGTGGGGGCCGGCTCGATCGGACCGGGCTGGGGCAACGGCAAGGCGACCGCGGTGACCTTCGCGCGCGAGGGCGCACAGGTGTTCTGCGTCGACCGCAACGGTGCCGCTGCCGAGGAGACCGCGAAGATCATCACCGGCGAAGGCGGCAAGGCGACCGCCTTCACCGCCGATGTGTCCCGCGCGAGCGAGGTCGAGGCGATGGTGGCGGCCTGCCTGAAGGCCTATGGCCGCATCGACGTGCTCGACAACAATGTCGGCATCGCCGAGATGGGCAGCGTGGTCGAGGTGACCGAGGAGAGCTGGGACCGCGTCTTCAGCGTCAACCTCAAGAGCGCCTATTTCGCCATGAAGCACGTCATTCCCGTGATGGTGAAGCAGGGCGGCGGCTCGATCATCAACATCTCCTCGATCGCCTCGATCCGCCACATGGGCATCTCCTACGTCACCTATGGCACCTCGAAGGCGGCGATGAACCAGATGACGCGCACCACCGCGATCGAGTTCGCGCGGCACCATGTCCGCGTCAACGCGATCCTGCCCGGCCTGATGAAGACGCCGATGGTAGAACACTCTGCCGGCCTTGCCGCCAGCTACGCCAAGGGCGATGTCGAGGCGATGTGGCGCGCGCGCGATGCGCAGGTGCCGATGGGTCACATGGGCGATGCCTTCGACGTCGCCAACGCCGCGCTGTTTCTGGCGTCCGACGAGTCGAAATATGTGACGGGGATCGAGCTCGTGGTCGACGGCGGGATCACGTGCAAGGCGGGGGCGTAGGCGCCGCCTGACGCTTCACTGTCGTCCCGGACAAGCGCAGCGCAGATCCGGGACCCATAACCACAGGACGTGGTTTGGCGAAGACTCGCGGTGACCAGCTCACCAAGGTAACCACTCCCTGTGGTTATGGGTCCCGGGTTCGCGCTTCGCGCGCCCCGGGACGACAATGGAGTGTTTGGCTACTCACTGCGCCAGCGCCAGTATCCCGCCGGCAAATGCGTGCCACGCAGCCGTCTCGCTGATCGGCCAGTTCAAGACCTTCACCGCCAGCAGCGCGAGCGTGCCATAGATGTAGACCGGATGCACGCGGCCTTCGGTGCGCCAGTCGCGCACCATGGCGACGACGAGCAGGAGCGATGCGACGACGGCGGGCGCGATCGTCACCGGCACCGGCGGCGGGCCGGGTGGCCCGGGAGGCGCCAGGAAGGTCAGGAACCAGCGCGCGATCGCGGCATCGAGGATCGAGACCGCGGCGAGCAGCATCAGGCGCTTGTGAATCTCTCCTCTGCGGGTGTTCATGATCGCGATCACGAACACGATTGCGAAGAACGCAATCCCGCTCATCGGCACGATCGAGAAGCCGATGCCGGCCTCGCGCTGCCCGAGGGCTGCGGAATGCTGCATCACGTGCACGGAGGCGAGGAAGCCGAAGATCGTCATCGCGGTTGCGAGCGAGACGCCGGCGATGCCGAGCGAGCGATGATTGACGAGGCGGCCCGAGGCCGCGAGCCAGGTCTGAAGCACGAAATAGACAGACCAGGTGAAGAACAAGAGCCCGTGAAAGTGAATCACGGGGCTCGCGGACAACGTCCGGTGGGCGAGCGGAACCCAATAGGTCGGCGCGAAACCGAGAAAAGCTGTGGCCGCGCAGGCCAGGGCCATGTGGAGATAAAAATATCGTGCAGGCGACGCATCACGCGCGCGTACACGACGGTCGTCGGTCAGGGTCGTCATCAGGAATGAGTCTGGGGAGGTGGGGTTTGGTTCAATGCCGGCCGTCGTCCCGGGGCGCGCGTAGCGCGAGCCCGGGACCCATAACCACAGGATTGTGTTTGGCGAAGATTTGGAGTTGCCAACCTCGTGTCACGATGACGTCCTGTGGTTATGGGTCCCGGATCTGCGCGCGCTTGGGGCGCGCTTGTCCGGGACGACACCGAGTTTGTGGCTGCGCTACCTCATCCCCCCGCGCTCAATTCTGCGCGATCGAGCTCCTCTTCGAGCCGGTGGAAGGCATCGTCGCCGATCACTTCGGTAGCGCGGAGCTCGAAGATCGATTTGCGGGCGGCTGCAATGGCGCGGCGGCGCAGGGGATCGGCGGGCAGTTCGCCACTGGCGATGCCGCCGTTGGGATCGCTCCCGGCTTGCATCAGGATGGCGCGATATTCCAGCCGCAGGATCTCGGCCTCCTCGGACGGATCGCTCTCGATCGCATCGAGCGCGGCACGATAGGCGACGGCGCGTGCGCGCGCGACCTCGTTGCCGACGGGATCGTCGTCCTTGAGGCCGAACGCCAGGATCAGCGGCCGCAGCGTCAGGCCCTGGATCACCAGCGATCCCAGCACCACCGCAAAGGCGATGAAGACGATGAAGTCGCGATAGGGAAAATTCTCCGGCAGCGCAAAAGCTGTGGCGAGCGTGACGAGGCCGCGCATGCCGCACCAGGAGATGATGAGGCCGCCCTTGGGCGAGGCGACGGCCCTGGGGTCGTTCGGATGATAGATCCCCTGCGCGACCAGCACCCGCAAGGTCGTGCGATAGAACGTCACCCAGGCGAGGCGCACCAGGATCACCGTCAGCAGGATCCAGCCAGCGGCCACGCAATATTCCCAGCGCACGTCCGCATCCAGCCGCGTCCAGATCGGCCGCATCTGCATGCCGATCAGCATGAAGGCGAGCACGTTGAGCACGAACACCATCGTTTCCCACACCGCATAAGACGGCACCCGCAGCCGTGCCGGCATACGCGCCCCCGCCGTACGCGCCATGGTGATGGCGTAGACGACGATGGTGAGGATGCCGGAGAGGCCGAGATGCTCCGCGGCGATCCAGACCATGAAGGTGGTGGCGAACTGCACGATGATCGCGCTGGGTGCTTCCTTGACCCGTTCCAGGAGCAGCGGGATGATGTAGCCCGCGAGCAGGCCGGCGACGACGCTGCCGACCAGCGCGAGCGCCATCGTCGGCGCGACCTGGCTCCATGTTAGATGCTCGGTGGCGACGGCACCGACCGCGATGCGGTAGATCAGGAGCGCGCTCGCGTCGTTGAGCAGGCTCTCGCCCTCCAGGACTTTCACCATGCGGTGGGGCAGCTTGACCTGGCTCAGGATCGCGACCGCAGCGGCCGCATCGGGCGGGGCCACGATGGCACCGAGCGCGACCGCGGCGGCCCACGGCATATCGGGCATCAGCCGGTGCGCGACGAAGGCGACGCCGGCCGTGGTCAAGCCGACCGCGGCGACGACCAGGGTCGAGACCGGAACCCAATTGTTGCGCAGATCGCGCAGCGAGGTGTCGAAGGCGGCATCGAGCAGCACCGGTGCGACAAAAAGCGCCAAGGCCAGGTCCGGCTCCAGCGCCCAGGACGGGCTGGACGGCACGAAGGCGATCAGCGCGCCGCCGATGGCCAGAAAGGTCGGGTAGGGGACCTTGATCCGCCGCGCCAGCGCCGATAAGGCAACGGCGCCGAGCAGAAGCGCGATGATCCATTCGAATGTCGACACGATGATCCCCGAAGCCGGTCTGAGCAGCGCCACAAGCTAGCACCAATCCGGCCGTATGATGGATAGTACGGCCCCCAGGCAAGACGTAAGGCAAGCCACAAAGCAAGACACCGACTGCAACGAGCATGTGTTTTCAAAAACTCATTCAACTGTCAGGTGCCGTATTGTTTTGCGCGCTGTCGCTGAATGCCGCCCGGGCTGCGACCGGCGGCGAACCGGCTGCGGTGATCCAGGTCGATGTCGCCTCATGCCTCGCGGCGACCGCGGCAGACGATGTGGACAAGGCTGCCACGGCCTGCGCCGCCGTGATCGACAATGAGAAGACGGCGAAGGGGGATCTGATCAAGGCGCTGATCGCGCGCGCGGCGCTCTATGCGCGGCACGACCAGGTCGACCGCGCCATCGCCGACGACAGCCGCGCTCTTTCGCTCGACCCTGCGCTCGCCGATATCTGGAACGCTCGCGGCGAGCTCTGGCTGAAGAAGGGCGACAAGCCCAAGGCGGTGCAGGATTTCGGCGCGGCGCTCAAGATCGACCCGAACCACGAGAAGGCCAAGGCCAATCACAAGGCAATGGCGCGCGAGCTGGAGCGGATCGGCGCGCAGATGGCGGTCGCCGGCAAGCCCAGCTTCAACTGCAGGCGTGCGGCCCGGGCGGTGGAGAAGGCGATCTGCGGTAACCGCGAGCTCGCCGATCTCGATCGCGAGATCTTTGCATCGAATGCCCGGGTGATCCGGGAGGCGCACAATCCGGTGGAAGCGAAGAACCTCCAGCGCGAGCAGGACGAGTTCATCGCCCGCCGCAATGCCGGGTACGGCCGGGCGGGGTATGATCTGAAGAAGGCGATGCAGGAGCGCTTGCTGCGACTCAACGGGGTAGACGGATATTAGGCCCGTTGCTGCACGAGAGCTCGTCATGCCCGGGCTTGTCCCGGGCATCCACGTTCTTTGTGCCGCGCGTGAGACGTGATGGCCGGGACAAGCTCGGCCATGACGGCGTAGACAGAGGCGACTTGAACCCATTTCTTCCCTGCCGCGACAACGGTGAGAACCCGACGTCACGGAGCACTCTGCCATGTGCGGCACACATCCTTCCGCGCAAGCGCTTTCGCTTGCCAAAATCTCGCTTCGCGCTTTTCTTCTCGGGGCGGTGAGCCTCATCCTTGCAGCCCCCGCCTCGGCGGGCACCGATTGCGTGATGGGCAGCAAGGCTGCTCCCGCGGAGCTGATCCCGGCGTGCACCGTCATCATCGACCAGGGCGCAAGTCCCGCGTCCGACCGCGCCGCGGCGCTGCTGGTTCGCGCCGACGCCAATGCCCGGACTTCCGGCGGCCTCACGCAAGCCCTGCGGGACATCGACCGCGCCATCGCAATCGACGGCAAGAATGCAAAGGCCTGGCGCCTGCGCGGCGACCTCTTGCGCGAAGCCGGCGGCGATCTCAACCGCGCGGCGGCGGATCTGAGCAAGGCGATCGAGCTCGATCCGCGGGATGCGGAGGCTTACGAGCTGCGCGGTGTCGTGTACACCACCCAGCGCAGGCTTGACCGTGCGCTCGCCGATTACGACCAGGCGATCAAGCTGAAGCCGGATGATGCACAGGCATGGTCCGACCGCGGCGTGAACTACTATCTCGGCGGCGACAACGAGAAGGCGATCAAGGATCTCAGCGAGGCGCTGCGGCTCGATCCCAACCGTCCGCGCACCTACACCAACCGCGGCGCCGCTTACAAGAAGCTCGGCCAGCTCGACAAGGCGGTGGCCGACGACGGCGAGGCGATCAGGCTCGATCCGAAGGTGCCCGAATATTTTGACAACCGCGGGCTCACCTATGCTGCCATGAAAGAGTACGACAAGGCGATCGCCGATTACGATCAGGCGCTGCGCCTGGCGCCCCGGCCGAACTTCTTCACCAACCGCGGCGATTCCTACCAGTTCAAGGGTGAGTTCGGAGCCGCGCTCGGTGACTACGAGGCTGCGCTGAAGCTCGATCCGAATTTCGCGCTGACCTACAACAACCGCGCCGTGCTCTACAAGAAGATGGGCGAGCGCAAGAAGGCGCTGGCCGATTACGAGACGGCGCTCAAGCTCGATCCCGGCAACGAGAACGCTGCCAACGGCCGCCGCAGCATGATCGCGGAGATCGCGAAATTCGGCGATGAGCCGCCGCGGGCGCTGAATGCGGCGTCCGGCAATGGTCCGTCCTTCGCATGCGCGACCGCGAAGCGCGAGGTCGAGAAGGTGATCTGCGCCGATCCGCAGCTGGGCGTGCTCGACCGCCAGATCGCCGAGACCTATGAGCGCGTGCTGAAATCGGCGGGCAAGCGCTCGGCTGGCGAGCTGCGCAAGACCCAGCGCGATTTCCTTAGCCTCCGCAACGCCAGCTTCGGCCGGCCGGGCTATGATCTGAGGAAGGTCATGCAGGAGCGGTTGCAGAAGCTGAACGCGACGGAGAGCTGAGGCGGGCTCTTCGCCTCTCCCTGCCGTGAGCGGCAGGGCAATTGACATCTAGCAGAGGTCGTCATGCCCGGGCTTGTCCCGGGCATCCACGTTCTCCGTGCGTTATGGAAAGGCGTGGATGGCCGGGACAAGCCCGGCCATGACGATGTGGGTACTGTCGTGCCCCCCTAGCCCATACCCCATATGCGATAGCCCTGCCGCAAGCGGGGAGAGGGAGAAATAACCCATCCTTTTCAGCTTGAACCGCGGCCCGTTCCCGGGAAAATACCTCTCAAACAAGGCCGACACTTGATCCGGGTCATGGCGGGGCGACCGTCCTGCCGCAAGGTTCGAGGTCAGGCCGATAAAGGTAACGGGAGCGCGGGAATGAACATCCAGGGCAAGAGCAGTTATCATGAGGTCCATGCGCGCTCGCTGGCCGATCCCGAAGGCTTCTGGGCCGAGGCCGCGAAAGAGATCGACTGGATCGAGCCGCCGAAGACCATCTTCGACCCCTCGCAAGGGACCTACGGCCGCTGGTTCGCCGGCGGCGTCGTCAATACCTGCTACAACGCGCTCGACCGCCATGTCGAAGGCGGGCGCGCCGACCAGGTCGCGCTGATCCACGATTCGCCGCTCACGGGCAGCGTCACCAAGCTCACCTATGCTGAACTGCTGAACGAGGTGCAGGCGCTTGGCGCCATCATGCAGGATTTCGGCGTCGCCAAGGGCGACCGCGTCATCCTCTATATGCCGATGGTGCCGGAGGCCGTGGTCGCGATGCTCGCCTGCGCGCGGATCGGGGCGGTGCACTCCGTGGTGTTCGGCGGCTTTGCAGCGAAGGAGCTCGCCACCCGCATCGACGACGCGCAGCCGAAACTCATTCTCTCCGCAAGCTGCGGGATCGAGCCCGGCCGCATCGTGCAGTACAAGCCGCTGCTCGACGAGGCGATCAGGCTTGCCGGCAGCAAGCCGAAGGCCTGCATCGTGCTGCAACGCCCGCAGCTCACTTGCGACCTGGCCCCGGGACGGGACTACGATTGGGCGAGCCTGCGCCGCAAGGCGATGAACGACGGCAAGAAGGCGCCCTGCGCGGCTGTTGCCGCGACCGATCCGCTCTACATCCTCTACACCTCGGGCACCACGGGTATCCCGAAGGGCGTCGTGCGCGACAATGGCGGCCATCTCGTCGCGGTGAAATGGTCGATGTTCAACCTCTATGGCGTCAAGCCGGGCGAGGTGTGGTGGTGCGGCTCCGACATCGGCTGGGTGGTCGGCCACAGCTACATCGTCTACGGGCCGCTGCTGCACGGCGCGACGACGATCATGTATGAGGGCAAGCCGGTCGGCACGCCCGACGCCGGCGCATTCTGGCGCGTGATCGCCGAGCACAAGGCGGTCGCGTTCTTCACGGCTCCGACCGCGTTCCGCGCGATCCGGAAAGACGATCCGGAAGGAAAGTTCATCCGGCAATACGACCTGTCGAAGTTCCGCACGCTGTTCCTCGCCGGCGAGCGTGCCGATCCGCCGACGGTCGAATGGGCGGAGCAGCAGCTGAAGGTGCCGGTGATCGACCATTGGTGGCAGACCGAGACCGGCTGGTGCATCGCCGGCAACCCGGTCGGGCTCGGCATGCTGCCGGTGAAGCACGGCTCGCCGACGGTGCCGATGCCGGGCTATCAGGTCGACGTGGTCGACGAGGCGGCAAAGCCGGTCGGGCCCAACACCATGGGCTCGATCGTCATCAAGCTGCCGATGCCGCCGGGCTGCCTGCCGACCCTGTGGAATCAGGATGCACGCTTCAGGGAGGCTTATCTCAGCGAATTCCCCGGCTATTACAAAACCTCGGATGCCGGCTACAAGGACGAGGACGGCTATGTCTTCGTCATGGGCCGCACCGACGACATCATCAACGTCGCCGGCCATCGGCTCTCCACCGGCGGCATGGAGGAGATCCTTGCCTCGCATCCCGATGTTGCCGAATGTGCCGTGCTCGGCGTCAAGGACGCGATCAAGGGCGAGGTGCCCTGCGGCTTCCTGGTGCTCAAGGCCGGCGTGAAGCGTGCGCCCGCCGAGATCGAGAAGGAGATCGTCGCGCTGGTGCGCGACAAGCTCGGCCCGGTCGCCGCCTTCAAGCTCGCGATCACCGTCGGCCGCCTGCCCAAGACACGCTCCGGCAAGATTCTGCGCGGCACCATCAAGAAGATCGCCGACGGCGAGTCCTGGACCATGCCGGCGACGATCGAGGATCCCAAGACGCTCGACGAGATCGGGGAGGCGCTGAAGGGGCGGGTGTGAGGCGAATCTGGTCTGTCATTCCGGGTTCGATGCTTCGCATCGCCCCGGTATGACGGTGTTGCCGACTTACAATCTCCTCATTCCGCGCTAAACAGGGCCGGCCAATAGGGGACCTCGTATGCCATTCGCCGCCGCGCCGCGCCTGCTTGCAGCTGTGCTGCTCGCCATCGCTCTTTCCGCCTGCTCCGCGCGCTACCAGACGCCGGTGGCGGTGGGCGGCGACGACGACGATGCGGTCTGCCTGGGCCGGGGCAATGCGCAGGGCTCGCCGGAATACGTGGCCTGCCGCAAGGATCGCGACGTTCAGCGCAACGCCGCCACCGCCCGTGCAGATCGCCGCCAGCGCGACCTCGGCGAATACATGCTGAACCATCCCGAGCGGCCCTGATGTGAGGTGCGGCATTATCTTGCCGCGCCGCATTCGTGATTTCCGTGACAGATCTGCAACGCCGTGGCCAAATCGTGGCTGCGTCTGGCTGAATTGATCGAAGTCAAATCCTTCGGCGCCCCCCTTCTGCTCTGACGCTCATGTCGCGCAACGACGCGCGAGTGAAGGCTGAAGGGGATTGAAATGCAGAGAACGACAAGAAACCTGGCGCGGCTTGCGACGGTTGGCGCGATGCTCGCGGGCACGTTTGCATCGGTGCAGGCTGCCGATTTGCCGGTTTACAAGAAAGCGCCGCCGCCGGTGGAGGCGTTCAATCCGTGGATGGTGCGTCTGCGCGTGCTCGGCGTGTTGCCGGATGCCGGCGGCTCGACCGTCAATGTGGCGGGCGTGCCCTCGCTGTCCTCGCCGAACTCCGGCCTTTCGATCAGCGATCAGGTCGTCCCCGAGCTCGACATCAGCTACTTCTTCACCAAGAACATCGCGGCCGAACTGATCCTCGGCGTGACCCGGCACTCGATCAGCGGCACCGGCTCGCTCGCGAACCTGCCGATCGGCAAGACCACGCTGCTGCCGCCGACGCTGACGCTGCAATATCACTTCGACCAGTTCGGCGCGTTCAAGCCGTATGTCGGCGCCGGCGTGAACTACACCGTGTTCTTCAACAATTCCGCGGCCAATTCGCCTGCCGCAATCGCCGGTCCGCCCGCGATCGTCGCCACCACCACCAACCTGCATGTCAGCAACGCCTGGGGCGGCGCCGTGCAGTTCGGCTTCGACTACATGATCGACCGGCACTGGGGTCTCAACGTCGACGTCAAGAAGCTCTGGCTGCGTCCGGACTACAGCGCCACCGTCTCCGGCCTGCCGGTCACCGGCACCGCGCATATCGATCCGTGGCTGGTCGGCGCCGGCGTGACGTACAAGTTCTGAGGAGCGCTCGCGTAGAGCAACGAATTCCGCTGTCGTCCCGGCGAACGCCGGGACCCATACCGCGGAAGCTATCGATAGAAAGCGCAGTACCGAACGACGAGTCTTCGCCAAACCTCTCCCTGGGGTTATGGGTCCCCGCGTTCGCGGGGACGACCACCGGGAGAGGGGGAAAAAACAAAAGCGCGGCAGGTTTCCTGCCGCGCTTTTTGCGTTTGAAGCGAACGGAAGAGAGGGAGAGGGACTACTCCTCCTCGTCTTCCTGCTTCTTGCCGCCGAGCGTCTTCAGCTTGGCGAACACGGCGTCGAGGTTGAGGTCGTCGTTCGATCGCTCGGCCGGCTCGAACTCGTCCTTCTTGGTGGTCTCGGAGGCCGGCAGCAGCGTGGCGCCGCCATAGGCTGCGTCGATCGGCTTCTCCTTGGCCGCGCGCGCCACCTCGAAATCGAGCTCGATCTGCGAGCAGAGGCCGAGGGTGACGGGGTCGATCGGGGTCAGCTGGGAGGTGTTCCAGTGGGTGCGGTCCCGCACGCTCGCGATGGTGCTCTTGGTGGTGCCGACCAGGCGCATGATCTGGGCGTCCTTGAGCTCGGCATGGTTGCGCAGCAGCCAGAGGATGGCGCTCGGACGTTCGTGGCGGCGCGAGACCGGGGTGTAGCGCGGGCCCTTGCGCTTGGGCTGGGGCGGCAGCACCACCTTGCTCTCCTGGAGGCGGAGCCGATAATCCGGATTCCTCTCGCCCTTCTCGATCTCCTCGCGGGTCAGCTGGCCGTTGGAGAGGGGATCCATGCCCTTGATGCCCTGGGCAGCATCGCCGTCGGCGATTGCGCGCACCTCGAGGGGATGCATCTTGGTGAAATCGGCGACCTGGTCGAAGGTCAGCGCGGTGTTGTCGAGCAGCCAGACGGCGGTCGCCTTGGGCATCAGAGGTGCGTTGCTCATGGCAAATCTCCTTTGTGCTTCGCCCACCCCTCTGGAGGCGAAACCGGTGGTCATCAGCGATGACTGGGAATTCGCGCTATATAAGCCCGGAGGGGGTAGCCACGCAATGGTTCTGCTATAGATAGTGCCTTGACAGCGCCCGAAAGGGGGCCCAATTCCCTGTAAGCCCGTACCCAAGCCCTATTCCATCCATCGACCGCTTCCCGCCCATTTGGCGAGGTGATTCGGTCCCGAGATCGCTCAATGTCAGCCAAACCAGACCTCAAGATCGTGCTTTGTTCTCCCCGTGGCTTCTGCGCCGGGGTGGTCCGGGCGATCGACACCGTGGAACGGGCGCTCGATAAGTACGGCGCCCCCGTCTATGTTCGCCATGAGATTGTGCACAACAAGTATGTCGTCGACGGGTTGAAGAAGAAGGGCGCCATCTTCGTCGAGGAGCTGGCCGAAATCCCGGAAAACACCAGCGCGCCGGTGGTGTTCTCGGCCCATGGCGTGCCGAAATCGGTTCCGGCCGACGCCCAGTCCCGCAATCTGTTCTCGCTGGATGCGACCTGCCCGCTGGTGACCAAGGTGCACCGCGAGGCCGCGATCCACTTCAAGCGTGGCCGCGAGATCTTCCTGATCGGCCACTCCCATCACCCCGAAGTGGTCGGCACGCTCGGCCAGCTTCCGACCGGCGCCGTGACCCTGATCGAGACCGCCGAGGACGCCAAGACCATCTCCCCGAAGGACCCCAACAACCTCGCCTTCGTGACCCAGACCACGCTGTCGATCGACGACACCGCGGAGATCGTGGCGCTGCTGAAGGAGCGTTTCCCGAACATCAACGGGCCGCACAAGGAAGACATCTGCTACGCCACCACCAACCGCCAGCTCGCGGTGAAGAAGGTGGCGCCGGTGGTCGACGCGCTCATCGTCGTCGGCGCCCCCAATTCGTCGAACTCGCAGCGCCTGCGCGAGGTCGCCGAGCGCGAGGGCTGCGGGATTGCGGTGCTGGCGCAGCGTGCCACCGACATCGACTGGGACAAGTTCGGCAACATCAAGAGCCTCGGCATCACCGCGGGTGCGTCCGCGCCGGAAGTGATCGTCGAGGAGATCATGGACGCCTTCGCCGAGCGCTACACGCTGCATGTGGAGACGGTCTCGGCCGCGGAGGAGAACGAGTTCTTCCCGCTGCCGCGTCAGGTGCGCCCCGAAGCCGCCGCCGAGTAGACCTTTATGGCGGTCTACACCGACGTTGCCGCCGACGAGCTTGCGGATTTCCTGAAGCAATACGAGCTCGGCGAATTGCTCTCCTACAAGGGCATCGCCGAGGGCGTCGAGAATACCAACTTCCTGCTGCATACGACCGAGGGCTCGTTCATCCTCACGCTCTACGAGAAGCGCGTGGCGAAGAACGATTTGCCGTTCTTCCTCGCCCTGATGACGCATCTGGCCGAGCACGGCATCAACTGCCCGCTGCCGGTGAAGGGAAGAGACGGCGAGGCGTTGCGCGAGCTGTCGGGGCGTCCCGCGGCGATCATCACCTTTCTCGAAGGCATGTGGCCGCGCAAGCCGAACGTGGCCCATTGCGCCGGTGTCGGCGGGGCGCTGGCGAAGATGCATCTGGCCGGTGCGAATTTTGCGGTTCGGCGCGCCAATGCGCTGTCGGTCGCGGGCTGGCGGCCCCTGTTCGATGCGGCTTCGAACCGCGCCGACGAGGTGCAGCCGGGCCTGCGCGCTTTCCTGGCGACCGAGCTCGACCATCTCTCGAGCGGGATCTGGCCGGGCGATCTGCCGGAGGGCGTGATCCACGCCGACCTCTTCAACGACAACGTCTTCTTCCTCGGCGACCAGCTCTCGGGGATCATCGACTTCACCTTCGCCTGCAACGACATGCTGGCCTATGACGTCGCGATCTGCCTCAACGCCTGGTGCTTCGAGCCGGATCATTCCTTCAACGTCACCAAGGCGCGCGCCTTCCTCAATGCCTATGGCCGCGTGCGAAAGCTGAGCGAGGCCGAAGAGGCCGCACTGCCGCTGCTGGCGCGGGGTGCTGCGATCCGCTTCCTGCTGACGCGGCTGGTCGACTGGCTCAACGTCCCCGAAGGCGCGCTGGTCAAGCCGAAGGATCCGCTGGAATATGTCCGCAAGCTGCGCTTCCACCAGAGCGTGACGAGCGTACGCGATTATGGGCTGATGCCGTCAGGATTGGTCGCGTGAGCGAGCTTCCCAATGTCACGATCTATACCGATGGCGCCTGCTCGGGAAATCCCGGGCCGGGCGGCTGGGGCGCGATCCTGAAGTTCGGCGACAAGGAAAAAGAGCTGAACGGCGGCGAGCGCCACACCACCAACAACCAGATGGAGCTGATGGCGGCGATCTCGGCGCTCGAAGCGCTGAAGAAGCCGTGCACGGTCGATCTCTACACCGACAGCCAGTATGTCCGGCAGGGCATCACCGGCTGGATTCATGGCTGGAAGCGCAACGGCTGGCGCACCGCCGACAAGAAGCCGGTGAAGAATGTCGAGCTATGGCAGCGCCTCGATGCCGCGCTGAAGCAGCACGAGGTCCGCTGGCACTGGGTCAAGGGCCATGCCGGCCACCCCGAGAACGAGCGTGCGGATCAGCTGGCGCGGGACGGGATCGTGAAGGCTAGGTTGCAGCAGAGGCTGGCGGAGTAGGGGGCTGCCGGCGCTCCACTCACTGCCGTCATCCCGGCGAAAGCCGGGATCCATACCCACCGGGTCGAGTTTGGCGAAGACTCGTGGTGACCAGCTCGCTCCGCTACTCCACCCTGAGAGTATGGGTCCCGGCGTTCGCCGGGACGACACCGAGTGATTGGCTGAAAGCGGTGGCCGCCTTACAGCTGCCCGAGCAGCGTATCCCCGCCGGAGACCTCGACCTTGCCGGGCATCGCCTCGAGGTTCAGCTTCTTCACCACGCCGTCCTCGACCAGCATCGAATAACGCTTGGAGCGGATGCCGAGGCCGTTGGCGGAGGCGTCCAGCTCCATGCCGATCGCCTTGGTGAAATCGGCATTGCCGTCGGCGAGGAAGATGGCCTCGTCGCGCTGGTCGGTGTCGCGCTTCCAGGCGTTCATGACGAAGGCGTCGTTGACGGACACGATGGCGATGCTGTCGACGCCCTTGTCCTTCAAGGCATAGGCGTTGAGGAAGATGCTCGGCAGATGCATCTTGTGGCAGGTGCCGGTATAGGCGCCGGGCACCGCGAACAGCGCCACCTTCTTGCCCTTGAAGATATCGTCGGTGGTCTTCACCTGCGGGCCTTCCGCCGTCATCACGCGGAATTTCGCCTCGGGCAGCTTGTCGCCAGTCTGGATCGCCATTGTCGGTCTCCCTGAATATCGATCCCGCTTATTAGACCGTGCCGCGGGCCTGCACAATATTGCTGGCGGGCGAAGCGGTGAGGGTGGGGCCCCTTCACCGTGATGTCATCAACCGGCGAAGCCGCCCTTGTCGAGGAAGGCCTGCTCTCCCTCGGTGCTGTCGCGGCCGAGCAGGCGGTTGCGGTGGGGAAACCGGCCGAACCGCTGGATGATGTCGGCGTGCTCCCGGGCGTATTGCAAGTTTTCGGCATTCTCGGTGTTCTGAAACAGCGCGACGCAATGCAGCTGGTCGGGCAGGTGCTCCGAATGCATGAAGGGCAAATAAAGGAATTCGAGCAGGACCGGATCGACCCTGGCATCGACACCGCGATCGATCGCCCGGCGGGCGACGTCGCGCGCCAGCGCATCGCTGGCAAAGGCCTGGGGCGTGCCGCGGAACATGTTGCGGGGGAATTGGTCGAGCACGATGACCAGCGCGAGTGCGCCGTCGTCGCTGCCTTCCCATGATGCCAGGTCGCCGGCGATCGCCTCCTGCCACAAAGCAAGAAAGCGGCGCCTGACTTCCGCGTCGAAAGCGTCGCTGCGCTCGTACCAGCGCTCGCGGCCGGCCTCGCGCCAGAAGGCGAGAATGCCCGATGGCGTGATATCGCCGACCGCGGTCATGAATCGGCGACGCGCTTACGCCGCCTGAGCCTTCTTCTCGTCGCGCAGCTCGCGTCGCAGGATCTTGCCGACATTGGTCTTGGGCAGGTCGCTCCGGAATTCGATGTGCTTGGGCACCTTGTAGCCGGTGAGCTGCTCGTGACAGAATTTGATCACCGCCTCAGCGGTGAGGTTCTGATCCTTCTTCACCACGAAAGCCTTCACCGCTTCGCCCGACTTGGAATCGGGGATGCCGATCACGGCGCATTCGAGCACGCCCGGATGACTCGCGATCACTTCCTCGATCTCGTTCGGATAGACGTTGAAGCCCGAGACCAGGATCATGTCCTTCTTGCGGTCGACGATCTTGGTGTAGCCCTTCTCGTCCATGATGCCGATGTCGCCGGTGCGGAAATAGCCGTCCGCGGTCATCACCTTGGCGGTCTCCTCGGGCCTGTTCCAGTAGCCCGACATCACCTGCGGACCCTTGGCGCAGATCTCGCCCGCCTGGCCGAGCGGCACCTCGTTGCCGTCGTCGTCGCGGATCGAGATGTAGGTCGATGGCACGGGAATGCCGATCGTTCCGGTGAACTCGGTTGCCGTTGCCGGATTGCAGGTCAGCGTCGGCGAAGTCTCCGACAGGCCGTAGCCCTCGGCGATGAAGCAGCCGGTGATCGCCTTCCATTGATCGGCCACGGGGCGCTGCACCGCCATGCCGCCGCCGTTGGAGATCTTCAGCTTGGAGAAGTCGAGCTTCTTGAAATCAGGGTGGTGCATCAGGCCGTTGTAGAGCGTGTTCACGGCCGGGAAGCTGTTGACCTGGTATTTCGCCAGCTCCTTGACGAAGCCGGCGATGTCGCGCGGGTTGGGGATCAGGAGATTGCAGCCGCCGGCGCGCACCGCGAGCAGGTAGCAGGCCGTCAGCGCGAAGATGTGATAGAGCGGCAGCGCGCAGACGATCATGAGCTGGTCGACATGCGGCGGCGCGGCGAGCGCCGGCTGGAGCCAGGCGTCGTTCTGCAGGACGTTGGCGACGATGTTGCGGTGGAGCAGGGTGGCGCCCTTGGAGACGCCGGTGGTGCCGCCGGTATATTGCAGGAAGGCGACGTCGCCCGGCGAGAGCTTTGGCTTGTTGAAGGTCATGCCGCGGCCGGCCGACAGCGCATCGTTGAAGGAGATCGAGCCCGGCAGCGACCATGCCGGTACCATCTTCTTGACGCGGCGGACGACGAGATTGACGATCACGCCCTTGAAGCCGAGCAGGTCGCCCATGCTGCCGACGATCACGTGCTTGACCTGCGTCCTGGCGATCACCTGCTCGACGGTGTGGGCGAAGTTCTCCAGCACGATGATGGCTTCGGCGCCGGAATCCTTGAGCTGGTGCTCGAGCTCGCGCGGGGTGTAGAGCGGATTGACATTGACCACCGCGAAACCGGCGCGCAGCGCGGCGGCGGTCGCGATCGGATATTGCAGCACGTTCGGCATCATGATGGCGATGCGGGCGCCGCGCTGCAGCCCGCGGCCCTGCAAATAGGCGGCGAGCGCGACCGACATCTGGTCGAGGTCGCGATAGCTGATGGACTTGTCCATGCAGATGAACGCCTTGCGGTCGGCGAACTTGGTGAAGCTCTCTTCAAGAAGATCGACCAGCGATGCGTATTGGGTCGGCTCGATATCGGCGGGCACGCCGGGCGGATATTGCTTGAGCCAGATGCGCTCCATGGAAAACTCCCCTCATCTACCAGAGCCCGCTGTGTCTCGGGCTTGCCTCATTGCTGCCAGTATCGAGCCTGCCGGAACGGGTGGCAAGTCGTCGAGGCTTAAGACATCGGTCAGGGAGTGGCTACCGGAATCGTCGAGTTACCGCGCTGCCGCAGGTGCGAAGCGCGGGGTCCCGGCTCGGCGCGCCGTTAACTGTTGTTGGCCGGCTTGGCGGCGGGCTTTGTCGCGGCCTTGGGCTTGGCGGGCTTCGGATCGCTGCTAGCCGCGGGCTTCTCGGCGGGTTTTGCCGCCGCGTCGTGCTTGGCGGCAGCATGCTTGGGCGCCGCCGGCTTCGCCGCGGTCTTCGCGTCGCTCTTATCGTTGCCCTTGGCCTCAGCCGGCTTGGCGACAGGCTTCACGGCCGCTGTCTTGGTGTCCTTGGCGGCGTCCTTGCCCGCGTCTTTCGGCTTGTCGGCCGCGTCAGGCTTCTTGGCCACGCGCGACTTCTTGCCACGCGGCTTTGACGTGGCCTGCTGGTCGGCATCGGCCGCGACCGCCGCGATCAGGGCGGTGCCGGTGCGGGTCGGGCCGGTATAGACCAGCACGGGCTCGGCCGCCGCGGGAGCTGAGGCCATCAGCTCGGAGGCCTTCATCAGGGGCGGCTGGAGGCCGGCGGTGAAGAAGGTCACCTGGGCTTCGCCGCCGGTGGCCGAGGCCGATCCGCTGGTGCCGCCATTGGCCGCAATCAGCGCATCGTCGTCGTCGCTGGCCGGCCGCTTGCGATGGCCGCCGCACATCTCGTCGCGCAGGTTCGGCGGCGAGGCATCGACCGGCACGAGGTTATCGACCGTGCCGAGCGAGGGGCGCAGCCACGTCAGATTGTCCTGGCTGAAGCCGCGCTCCAGCAGCTGCGCCGCCTTCACCGCGCGTGCCGTGCCGGAATTGGCGCCGAGCACCACCGCGATCAGCCGGCGGCCGTTGCGGGTGGCCGAGGCGACGAGGTTGTAGCCGGAGGCGCAGATGAAGCCGGTCTTGAAACCGTCGGCGCCGGGATAGCGACCGATCAGCTTGTTGAAATTGCCGGTGGTGCGCTTGCCGAAGCGGATCGCCGGGATGTGCACGAAGTATTCGTATTCCGGCAGGTCGCGCAGGAACGAGCGCGCGAGGATGGCGAGGTCGCGCGCCGACGTGATCTGGCCGTCGGCGGGCAGGCCGTTCGGATTGACGTAGCTGGTCTGCGTCATGCCGAGCTTCTTCGCGGTATCGTTCATCATCGCGGAGAAACCGTCGATCGAACCGCCGACGCCTTCGGCGAGCACCACGGCCATGTCGTTCGCCGACTTGACCATCATCATCTTCAGCGCGTTGTCGACGGTGAGCTGCGTTCCCGGACGGAACCCCATCTTCGAGGGCGATTGCGAGGCCGCCGTCGGCGATACCGTGAGCAGCGTGTCGAGCGTCAGCCTGCCGTCCTTGACCGCCCTCAACGTCACATAGGCTGTCATGATCTTGGTGACGGAGGCCGGATACCAGGGAATGGTCGCATTGTCGGCCTGCAACACCTTACCGGTGTCGGCCTCGATCAGCAGCAGCGCTTCGGCGCTCGCCCCGCGCGGCGCGAGCAGCGCGGCACATGCGAGCGTGGCAGCGAACAGGTTGAACAGCGATTTGCGAAGCAGCGGGCGTAGGGCGTGCACTATCCGATTCCGGTCCTTGGAGACCCGCCTGATACGGGCGGTGCTCGTGATCTGATTGTCGGTTCTGAAATCCAGCGCCGCCGCTTGCGGCGCCGCAAACCTATACCGGCTGGTGCGTCGAGAACAGGGGCATGAGCGGGGTATTCCGCAATGAAATAGGCCGAATTTCGACGATCCTGTGGGGACTTGCTACGGGGATTTGGCAGCAGTCGCAGCAGCCTCTGCGGCTGTCACACTGGCCCGTGTGGTCTCGTGAACCATGAACTGGGCCCTGGCGAGTTCGGCGAAATGGCCGCTCTTGGCCACGAGTTCGTCGAAAGTTCCACTTTCGATCACCCGTCCGTTCTCGAACACCAGGATCCGCGTGGCGTTGCGGATGGTGGAGAGCCGGTGCGCGATCACGAAGGTGGTGCGGCCCTTCATCACTTCGTCGAGAGCGGCATTCACCTTGGCCTCGGTGAGGGCGTCGAGCGCGGAGGTAGCCTCGTCCAGAATCAGGATCGGGGGATCCTTCAGCAGCGCGCGGGCGATCGACAGCCGCTGCCGCTCGCCGCCGGAGAGCATGCGGCCGCGCTCGCCGGCATTGGTCTCGAAGCCACCGCTGCGCTCGATGAAATCGAGCGCCTGCGCACGCTCGGCCGCCTTGCGCATCTCAGCCTCGGTCGCGTCCGGCTTGCCGACGCGCAGATTCTCCTCGATCGAGCGGTTGAACAGCAGCGCCTCCTGGAACACGACGCCGATATTCCGGCGCAGCGAGGTCAGCGTGACGCCGCGCACGTCCATGCCGTCGATCTTGATGAAGCCGGATTGCGGGTCGAAGGCGCGGTGCAGGAGCGCGATCGCGGTGGATTTGCCAGCGCCGGTCGGACCGACCAGCGCGATGGTCTGGCCGGGCAGCGCGGTGAAGGTGAGGTCCTCGATCGCCGGCCGCTTGCCGTCATAGGAAAAGGTGACGTCGTTGAACTCGACGAGGCCGGACAGCCTGCCGGCGTCGATCGCGTCGGGCCGGTCGTGCACTGCGGGCACGGCGTCGAGCACATTGAAGAACTCGCGCAGGCGAGGCGCTTCCATGAACACGTTGTTGATGAAGCTCACCACCTGCTCGAGCTTCTGGATCAGCAGCGTCGCAAAGCTCACGAACATCACGATCTCGCCGACCGAGGTCAGCCCCTGGTCGTGCAGCGCGATGCCGAGCGTGAAGATCGCGAGCACGGTGATGGTGGTGGAGGCGCGCGTGATGACGGTGACGAGCGCCCACCATGACAGCACCGGCATCTGCGCGGCCAGCAACTCGTCGGCGACGGAGCGCAGTCCCTTCACCTCGGATTCGACGCGCACGAAGCTCTGAACCAGCGCGACATTGCCGAGTGCATCGGAGGCGCGCGCGGACAGCTCGCTATATTGCTCCTCGACCGCCATCTGCATGCCGAAGGTCTTGCGCACCACGAAGGTCGTCAGTGCGGTGAAGACGATGCAGAGCACGAACAGCAGGATCGCGAGCCGCCAGTTCAGGTAGAGCGACAGCGGCAGCAGCACAACGACCGAGAGGATCGCGGCAAAGTGCTCGCGGAAGAAGCCGAGCCACAGCCGCCACAAGGCGTCGGTGCCGTTGAGCATCACCTTCATCAGCCGGCCCGAATGGGTGCCGGAATGGAAGGTCAGCGGCAATTGCAGGATGTGCTCGAAATAATCGGTCAGCACCGCCTGGCGCTGGCGGTGCGAGAGCCGGTCGGCCTGCAAGGCCACGAGCGCGCTGCAGAGAATAGTGAACAGCCCGAACGCGCACCAGGCTACCAGGAACGGCCAGGCCGAGCTCGACCCGGCCACCGTCTTGCCCGACAGCACGTCGACGATCCGCCCGAACAGCACGGGCTCGGCGAACTGCGAGCCCGCGAGCAGGAGATTGGCGACCGCGAGCAGCCAGCCCAGCCGCGCCTCCTTGCCGAGCAGCTCGAGAACACGTGTGTAGAGACGGAGGATGGGCATGCGGGCTAACGAACTCGAGCGGGTAACGGAGCCCGTATTTTAAGCAGGGATCGCGCGGGAGATATAGCGGAAGCTGTCAGTTTTGCTCAGTTGATCAGCCGCCCCGCCACCGGCGGCAGGAACCGGTCGTCGAAGATGTCGCCCGCCGTGGGCCGTTTGCGGAATTTGAAGTCCTGCGCGATCTGGTCGATCGAGCGCTCCAGGCGCGCGGGCTCGACGCCGCCGAGGCCGTTGCGCCTGACCTCGTCGGTCAGGATGTTGTCGACGAGGACGGTGCGCAGGCGCTCCAGCTCCAGGTCGCGGTCGCCGTCGTCGATGCGGCCAGCGGCCTCGTCCGCCGCACGTGCCGGCTCCTTGATGGTCGCATTGATGCCGGCGATCAAGGCGCGGACGAAGCCCTTCACGGCGTCCGGCTTCGCCGCGGCGAAGGCGGGATTGACCACCACGGCGAAGCCATAGGCCTCGCAGCCATAATCGGCATAACGCAGCACGACGAGATCGGCTCCGGGCACGCCGCGGTCGCGCAGGTTCACCGCGGAGAGATAGTTGAAGCCTGCGACGGCATCGACCTGCCCTGCGGACAGGATCGGCTCGCGGACCGCAGCGCCAATCTTGTGGAATCTGACGCGCGATGCCTTGATGCCGTTCTGCTGCGCCAGCGCCGGCCACAGCCGCATCGACAGGTCGCCGTCGGCAACGCCGACGGTCTTGCCGTCGAGATCGGGCAAGAGATGAATGCCGCGGCTCCTGCGCGCGACGATCGCGTAGGGCGCGCGGTTGAACAGCACGAACACCGCCTTGGCCGGCGCCGAGTCCTCGTTGTCGCGAAGGCGGATCAGCTCGTTGATGTCGATCAGCGCAAGCTCGCTGTCGCCCTTGGCGACGCGTGCGAGCGCCTCCGGCGAGCTGGCTGCGCTGTTGAAGGACACGTTGAGACGTTCGGCGCTGAACCTGCCGTCCTTCGCCGCAAGGAAGAACGGCGCCATGCTCGCGTCGAGCGGGCGGTCGAAGGTGAAATGGATCGCAACGGACGGCGCAGCGGTCTCGGCCGCACGGACATCGCGTGCAACGAGCGTTGCAAGCGAGATCGAGAGAGCCAGCAGGCAACGCAGGGCGGTCGTCTTGAATCCAGACATCGATTGCGCCGGGTTCCGCATTGTTATGGTTTCGTGACGCTTTACGGCAGCCGGCTGCGGCCAGTCTCTCCGCGCCAACATGAACGGCAGATGAGCGGCGGTTGCGGCACGATCACGCAACCCCGTTCAGCTTGTGTTGGGGTTGGGGAACCCAACTTAGGCTGTGCGGGTTTGAAAGGCATGAGCCTGTCCGCAGGCGTCCATTCCAGGTCCCAAGGAGGGCCCAAGACATGTTCGAGCGATTCTCCAAGTTTGCGGGCCGAAAGGCCGTTCTTGCCACCGCGGCGGTGCTGGCGCTGACCGCGCTTGCCCCGACCGCATCCTATGCAGGCGGCCGTCACTGGCATGGTGGCGGAGGCGGCGCGGCCGCAGCTGCGGCTTTCGCGGCCATCGGCACCGGTCTTGCCATCGCCGCGACCCGTGACTCCTATGCCTATGACTATGGTCCGGGCTATGGCTATTACGGCGGTCCCGCCTATTACAGCGGCCCTTCCTACGGGCCCTATTATGGTCCAGGCCCGAACTTCCAATATCAGCGCTACGGCGGCACCGCTCCGTCCGAGTTCTGCGGCCAAGGTTACTACCAGAACTGCTACTAGCTCTGGCAGCTGGAGTTGACCATGACAGGCCGTCGCGCTTGCCGCGCCGGCCTGTTTTCTGCTTTTATTGCCGCGCGTTAACACGCTCGCCATTTGTTTAGAGTAGTTTTGAGTACCATGAGTGATTCGCTTGAGCGGCTATATCTGGCTGTGCTCGCGGCCAGGGATCTTGATCCGGCAACATCGCGTACGGCCCGGCTGTTTCAGCGCGGGCCCTCGAAAATGGCAAAGAAGCTCGCCGAAGAGGCCATCGAGGTCGTGATCGATGCCGTCAATGGCGATACCGACGCCGTGATCCGGGAAAGCGCCGATCTCCTGTACAATCTCACCGTGCTCTGGGCCTCTGCGGGCGTGCGCCCCGAGGACGTCTGGCGCGAGATGACGCGGCGGGAAGACATGCTCGGCATTGCCGAGAAGCTGCCGAAATCGTCGATGAAGCTGCCCAAGGTCGCGTCACCGCGCGTGGCTGCCAGGCGGCCAATTGTCGCGCTCGAGGGGCGTGCCGCGCGCAAGCGCCACTAGAAACGTCATAATTCGCCTCAATCTCGGCATGGACAAATCCGTCCCATGGTGCTTCATCGCGGCGCCATGCTGAAACGTATCTACGACTGGTGCATCGACGCCGCTCACAAGCCCTACGCGCTCTGGATCATGGGAGCGGTGTCTTTCGCCGAAAGCTCCTTCTTTCCGGTGCCGCCGGATGTGATGCTGATTCCGATGTCGCTGGCGCGCCCGCAGCGCGCCTGGCTCTACGCGGCCGTCTGCACCATCACCTCGGTGCTCGGCGGCATCCTGGGCTACGCCATCGGCGCGCTGCTGTTCGACTCGGTCGGTCATTGGCTGATCCAGGTCTACGGCCTCGGCGACAAGGTCGACGCCTTCCGTGCCTCCTATGCGGAGTGGGGCGCGGTGATCATCCTGCTCAAGGGTTTGACGCCGATCCCCTACAAGCTCGTCACCATCACCTCGGGCTTTGCCGGCTACAACATTCTGTTGTTCACCATCTGCTCGATCGTCGCGCGCGGCGGACGCTTCTTCATCGTCGCCATCCTGCTCAACCGCTATGGCGATTGGATCCGGGTCCAGATCGAGAAGCATCTCGGTCTCGTGGTGGCGGTCGGTGCTGCCGTGCTGGTGCTCGGCTTCGTGGTGGCGATCAAGTTGATCTAGAGCATGTCCGGACCCGAAGGGCCGCGTCAGCGCAAGGTGTGAAGCGGTTTTCCCTCGCGACAAACGCGGAACGCGTTTGCGCGGAGATCATGCTCACTTGGTAACCCGCGCTTTGCCGCCGGGCCGGGTTCGGCTACGGTTGCCGTCATGATGGTTCGATCCGGCAATCCGGCCTTGCGGCTCGGGACGCTGATATCAGCAGTGCTGCTGGTCCTGCTCGGTGCCGCCGGGACCGGATGGCCGCAATCCGCTCCGCCGGTGCTTGGCTTGCAGGAGCAGGGGCCGCAGGCCGCGCCTCAGCCGTCCACGCCCGCTCCATCGGCGCCGCCGGCGGCAGCGGAAAATCCCGGGCTGATCAATGAAATGGGCAAGCTGTTCGACAAGCTGCCCTCGATCCTGCCGCCCATCAAAAGCCCGAGCGAGACCATGAACGATCTGTCGCGGCTGGCGAAGCCTTCGACCATGGTGTCGGGCCGGGTGGCCTGTCCGGCCTCGTCCAACGGCGCGCCCGATTGCAAGCAGGCTGCCGACCAGCTCTGCCAGAGCAAGGGTTACAAGGACGGCAAGAGCCTGAATGCCGACTCCGCGGAAAAATGCTCGGCCAAGGTCCTGATTCCCGGCAGGGCTCGCAAGCCGGACGACTGCCGCACCGACACTTTCGTGACCAGCGCGCTGTGCCAGAACTAGAGGACGTCGCGCGAGCAACAAGGAGCGCCCATGAGCCGTACGGAGCAGGACTTCCTCGGACAGCGTGAGATCGCCGACGACATCTATTACGGCGTCCAGACCATCCGGGGTAAGGAGAACTTCCACATCACCGGCATTCCGATGAACCAGGAGCCTTACTTCGTGAAGGCGCTCGGTTACGTCAAGAAGGCCGCCGCCATGGCCAATCGGGATCTCGGCGCGATCGAGGCCAGGGTCGCGGACGCGATCATCCTCGGCTGCGACCGCGTGATCGCCGGCGACATGATGGACCAGTTCGTCACCGACTTCATCCAGGGCGGCGCCGGCACCTCCACCAACATGAACGCCAACGAGGTGATCGCGAACCTCGCGCTGGAATCGCTCGGCTTCGGCAAGGGCGACTATCAGCACGTCAGCCCCAACGATCACGTCAATTACGGCCAGTCGACCAACGACACCTATCCGACCGCCTTTCGCCTCGCGCTGATCCTGCGGCTCGAGAGCTACATGACCGCGCTGCGTCAGCTCCAGGAAGCGTTCTTCGCCAAGGGTCGCGAGTTCGATCGTGTCCTGAAGATGGGCCGCACGCATCTGCAGGATGCCGTGCCGATGTCGCTCGGGGCCGAATTCCGGGGCTGGGGCACCACGATCGGCGAGGAGGTCGACCGCATCTCGGAAGCGCGTGCGCTGCTGCGCGAGATCAATCTCGGCGCCACCGCGATCGGAACCTCCGTCACGGCTGCGGTCGGCTATCCCAAGCTCGCGGTCCGGCACCTCAGCGCGCTGACCGGCGTCGACTTCATTCTCGCCGGCGACCTCGTCGAGGCGACCTCCGACACCGGCGCCTATGTGCAGCTCTCGGGCGTGTTGAAGCGCACCGCGAGCAAGCTGACCAAGATCTGCAACGACATCCGTCTGCTCGCCTCCGGCCCGCGTGCCGGCTTCAACGAGATCAACCTGCCGCAGCTGCAGCCGGGCTCCTCGATCATGCCGGGCAAGGTCAATCCCGTGATCCCCGAGGTCGTCAACCAGACCAGCTTCCTCGTCATCGGCCTCGACACCACGGTGACGCTGGCCGCCAGCGCCGGCCAGCTCCAGCTCAACGTGATGGAGCCGGTGATCTCGTTCGCGCTGTTCTTCTCGATCCGCACCATGGAGCGCGCGGTCAACAGCCTGCGCGAGAATTGCGTCGTCGGCATCACTGCCAACGAGGAGCACACCCGCAACATGGTGCTCAACTCGCTCGGCATCGTCACCGTGCTGAAGCCGCTGCTCGGCTACAAGCAATGCGCCGAGATCGCGCGCGAGGGCTACAAGAGCGGCAAGTCGCTGCACCAGATCGTGGTGGCCGAACGCAAGCTGCTGACGCAAGAGAAGTGGGACGAGATGTTCTCGTTCGAGCGGCTGATCAATCCGGATCTGCTGGGGTAGGCGGTCACTGTCATTCCGTGGCGCGCGTAGCGCGAGCCCGAACCATCTCGCTACGCGCATTGATGCCCGATGAATTCCGGGTTCGACGCTGACGCGTCGCCCTGGAATGACGAGGAAAGAATTCCGCATCTTGGAATAGTGTCGCGGGGTGCCGCCTACGGCGCCAAAACGCAATACTTGACAGTGGAAAGATTGCCTTGTTGGTATGGCGGTCAACCTTCCATTGACCTGCCAACAGAGGATCGTCCTGCAATGTCCATGCCTGCCTTGTTCAAAGGACGCCTGTCGATCCCCGTGATCGGCTCGCCGCTCTTCATCATCTCGGTGCCCGATCTCGTGATCGCGCAGTGCAAGGCAGGTGTGGTCGGCTCGTTTCCGTCACTGAACGCGCGGCCGCCGGAGCTGCTCGACGAATGGCTGGCGCGCATCACCGAGGAGCTCGCGGCCTATGACCGCGCGCATCCCGACAAGCCCTCGGCGCCGTTCGCGGTCAACCAGATCGTGCACAAGTCGAACAACCGTCTCGACCACGACATGCAGCTCTGCGCCAAGTACAAGGTGCCGATGATCATCTCCTCGCTCGGCGCACGCGAGGAGCTGAACCAGGCCGTGCACAGCTGGGGCGGCATCGTCTTCCACGACGTGATCAACCAGAAATTCGCCCACAAGGCGATCGAGAAGGGCGCCGATGGCCTGATCCTGGTCGCGGCCGGTGCCGGCGGCCATGCCGGCACCATTTCGCCGCTGGCCTTCGTCGCCGAGACGCGAAAATGGTTCGACGGCCCGATCGCGCTGTCGGGTGCGATCGGCAACGGCAAGGCGATCCGCGCCGCACGCATCTTAGGGGCCGACTTCGCCTATATCGGCTCGGCCTTCATCGCGACCAAGGAAGCCAATGCGGTGGAGAAGTACAAGGAGATGATCGCGGGCTCGACCGCCGACGACATCGTCTATTCCAACCTCTTCACCGGCGTGCACGGCAACTATCTGAAGCCCTCGATCCTTGCCGCCGGCATGGATCCGGAAAACCTGCCGACCTCCGATCCCTCCAAGATGAATTTCGGCACCGACGCTTCCGGCGAGCGCGCCAAGCCGAAGGCCTGGAAGGAAATCTGGGGCTCGGGCCAGGGCATCGGCAGCGTAGAGAAGGTTATGCCTGCCGCCGAGTTGATCGCGCGCTTCAAGAAGGAATACGACGAGGCGATCGATCCGCCGTTGTAGTTTCTCGTGTCCCGGACGCGGTGCAGTGCGTAGCATTGCTCCGCAGAGCCGGGACCCATCGCCGCAAGGCACGGACCCCGGATCAGCAGCTCATCGCTACGCGCTGCGCAGCGTCCGGGGAACGTCAACCAAGACTGATTAAAACATGCCCCCCATCTACCGTGTCGACGGCGACAGCGTCGTCACCAGTCCGGATGCCGCCGGTCCCTGGGATCGGCGCATGCAGCACGGCTCGGCGCCGGCCTCGCTGGTGACATGGGCGGCCGAACGCATTCCGACGCCTGCTCCGATGGATATCGCGCGCGTCACCATCGATCTGATGCGGCCCGTTCCGGTCGCGCCGCTGACGATCGTGACTGACGTCTTGCGTGAGGGCCGCAAAATCCAGCTCTGCGAAATCAAGCTGCTCGCCGACGGTTTGCAGGTCGTCGGCGCCACCGTGCTCAAGATCAGGCGCCAGGCGCTGTCGTTGCCCGCCGACGTCAAGGCGCTGCCGGTGACGCTGCCCATGCCGGAGGACTCGCTGGTCGAGGACGGTCACGCCGCCACCAGCCCGTTCGTGCGTTCGGTCTCGATGCGCGCCGCGCGTGGCCGCTTCGGCCAGGCCGGCGCCGGCGCGATCTGGTTTCGCGTCGATCATCCGCTCATCGAGGGCGAAGCGATCTCGCAGGCCATGCGCGCCGTGGTCGCCGCCGATTTTTCCAACGGCACCGCCTCGACGCTCGATTTTCGCGCCTGGACCTACATCAACGCCGACCTCACCGTGAATTTTTCGCGCCAGCCCATTGGCGATTGGATCCTGCTCGACGGCGACTCCTGGATCGGACCCGACGGCGCCGGGCTCGCAATGTCGCGGCTGGCGGACCGGCAAGGCTATTTCGGCCGCGCGGTGCAGAGCCTGGTGATCGAGAAGCGGTGAGCGTGACGGCCCTTGCCGCTGTCGCTCTGTGAGCCGATTGAACGGCAGGCTTCCGCCGCCGCGGAAGGGATGCTTGGTCGTGTGCGACGAGGCATCCTGCCAGTTCACATTCCGTAGAAGATCTTGATCTCCCACAGCACCACGACGATAGCCGTGATCAAGGTGACCGCGGCGACTGCACTTTCCAGGGAAGCGACTCTCATTGCTTACTCCGCTTCCCAGCCCCGTCAGCGGTCTAGGTGATTCCCCGATTCGCCTGCAATCGGGCGGCCATCGCCGGCGCAAACTCCGCTGCTCGTTGTGGTGCCGGGGCCACAATCATACCGTAAAATCCCGGGGTTTTACCCCACCATCCGGTCCCGCCCGCTCCAGAACCCCGCACGCAATACCTTCTTGTCGACCTTGCCGACACCGGTCATCGGCAGCTGCTTCACGAACTGGATCTGCTTGGGCGCATGCGCCGAGCCTTTTCGCGCCTTCACGAGGTTGATCAGCTCGTCCGGATCAGGCCTTGCGCCCTCGCGCGGCACGACGATGGCGGTGACGGCCTCGCCCCATTTCTCGTCGGGAATGCCGACGACCGCGACCATGGCGACGTCGGCGTGCTGCGACAGCACGTCCTCGACCTCGCGCGGAAAGATGTTGAAGCCCCCGGAGACGATCATGTCCTTCTTGCGGTCGAGGATGAACATGTAGCCGCGCTCGTCCTTGCGCGCGATGTCGCCGGTGTGGACCCAGCCGTTCTTCAGCGTCTCGGCGGTGATGTCGGGCCGCTTCCAGTATTCCGCCATCACGTGCGGGGCGCGCACGCAGATCTCGCCGGCCTCGCCCGTCTTCACCTCCTGGTCGTTGTCGTCGAGGATCTTGACCTCGCAGGCTGCGATCGGGAAGCCGCAGGACAGGAACAGCTCGGGTGCCTTAAGATCGTGGTCGGCTTTGCGCAGCACCGAGACCGGGTAGCATTCGGTCTGGCCATAGAGCTGCGAGAACACCGGCCCGATCCGCTCGATGCCCTCGACCAGCCGGCTCGGCGACATCGCTGACGCCCCGTAGAGCACCAGCTCGAGCGAGGACAGGTCAGTCTTATCAAGCGAGGGATGATCGAGCAGCACGTAGATCATGGTCGGCACGAACAGCGTGAAGTTGATGCGCTCGCGCGCGATCGTGGTCAGCACGGCCTCTGGATCGAATCCCTTCAGCATGTGCACGGTGCCGCCGCGCATCAAGGTCGGCAGCACTTTCGTGCCCGCGACATGGCTGATCGGGGCGACCGTGAGGTAGCGGGCGGCGTCGGGGATCTCGAAATCGGCGAGGATCGCAGCGGCGGCTCCGGCGTTCTCGCGGTGATAGCGCAGCGCGCCCTTGGATTTGCCGGTGGTGCCGCCGGTGTAGTTCAGCGTCGAGAGATCGTCGAGACCGGCGAGGCACCGCGCGCTGGCGTGTCCCGCGCTCTCGATCGCCGCCAGCAGATCGACACCGTAACCGGCCGGCCCCGTGGTGAAGACCGCCTTCAGCCGGGTTGCCCTCGCGGAGAGCTCGCCGCCGCGGTCGCGGAAGGCGGCCGCGTCGACCACCAGCATCACGGCCTCGGAATCCTCGAGTTGGAACAGCTGGTCCTCCAGCGATCCCAGCGGATGCAGCCAGGTGATGCAGAGCCGCGACAATTGCGCGGCGACGCCGGCGCACCAGCTGTCGGCGCGGTTCGCGGTGAGGAAGGCGACGCGCGCGCCCGCCTGCAGGCCAAGCCGCATGAACACGCCCTGGATGCGTCCGATCAGGTCGAGAGTGCCCTGATAGCTCAGCGATCCCTCGGGCCAGGCGAACGCGGTGCGGCCGGGATAGCGCGACAACGCCCGTAGCGTCTGCGCACAAGTCGGGGACGATGCGTGGAGCGGATCGGACATATGTTTCCTCGTTGCTTTGTCACCGGCTTCTGGCGTGCCAATGTTGCTGATGACGCTAGCACAGAGACTGCGGGAGGAAACGACAAAGCCCGCACTGGGAGGCAAGCGTGACGAGGAGATTTGCGTGCCATCAGATCGACTGCAACGCTTCGGCGATCGTCTCGCTCTGCCGCTGATCGCAGCGCCGATGTTCCTGGTGTCGGGCGTCGAGCTCATGGTCGCGGCCTGCCGCAATGGGGTGATCGGCAGCTTCCCCACCGCCAATTGCCGCAGCACGGAGCAGCTCGATGAATGGCTCACCGCGATCGCGACGCGCCTGCGCCGGCACGAAGACCAATCCGGCCGCAAGGCTGCGCCGCTCTGCCCGAACCTGATCGTGCATCGCTCCAATGCGCGGCTCGCGCAGGATCTCGCCGTGCTGCTGCGGCACAAGCCGGAGATCGTCATCACCTCGGTCGGCTCGCCCGCGCCTGTGCTGAAGCCGCTGCATGACGCCGGCGTGCTGGTGCTGGCGGACGTCGCCTCGATCCGCCACGCCGAACGGGCGGCGGAAGCAGGTGCCGATGGGCTCGTGCTGCTCACGGCGGGCGCGGGCGGGCAGACCGGCTGGCTCAATCCGTTCGCCTTCGTCCGCGCGGTGCGCGCATTCTACGATGGCATCATCGTGCTCGCCGGCGGCATCAGCGACGGCCAAGCGCTGCATGCGGCCGAAGTGCTCGGCTGCGATCTCGCCTATATGGGCACGAAGTTCATCGCGACGCGCGAGAGCATGGCGGACGAACGCTACAAGCGCATGCTGGTCGAGAGCTGCGCCGACGACATTCTGCTCACCACTGCGTTCACGGGGTTGCAGACCAGCATGCTGAGGCCGTCGATCGTGGCCGCCGGCCTCGATCCCGACGATCTCCCGGCACGCGGCGCGATCGATATCGCTGAGGATATCGACGTTGCCGCGCGCGAGAGCCGGCCAAAGCGCTGGCGCGACATCTGGAGCGGCGGGCACTCAACCTCGGGGGTGACGGACGTGCCGGCGGTTGACGAGCTGGTTGCGCGGACGCTCGCCGAATATCGTGCGGCGGGCGGGCCGTAGGCGCAGCCCGTCGAGCCGGGCCACGACGGTGTGGATCACGGTTAATCCCGGGCTCCTCCGCTCCCCTTATTTAACGGCAGATTAACCAACGCCGGCCAAGAATCCCCCTCACGGCCCGCCAATCAGGGCCGAGAGGGACAGGCGATGGACTTCGATTTTCTCAACAGCAAGACAGCGGCTTCGCTGGACGAAATCCGCGTCCGCGTCGCTCATGCGCTGGCGCGCCACCCGCTGTGCCGCAACGTCCGGTTCGACATCGTCAGCGTCCCCCGCACCCGCCGGGGCGGCAACTGGACGGTGACGCTGCAATCGGTCGAGCCGCGCGCGGTGTGGGAGGCCTCGGAGATCGTCGCCGACATCCAGGACGCCTACGACCTTTCGGCAGCTGCCTGATTTCCTTGAGTTTTCCGGGCGATGTCGCCGCAGTCCGCGCGATTGCCGCCGCGATGGCACGGTTAAGCCTTAATTATCGCCCAGTTGTCGGGCAGTGATCACGTGGACTTGAAGTTGGGCGCGGAGAGACGTTTGTCCAAAGCCATCACCATCGTTGTGCTGACCTGTTTCCTCGTCCTGGGTGCCGCCACCACCGCCATTCTTGGCCGGGACAGCGTGCCCAGCGTCAGCGAAGAGATGATCGCGCAGACGCCTCCAGCCAAGCCGCTCGCCACCAACCGCGCCGCCAAGGCCGACCGTCTGGTTCCGACCCTGGCCCTGGCTTCGGCCGCGATCGAGCCGGTCCAGGTGCCGGCCGACAGGCTTTCGCGGGCGCCCGTGCTGGCCGAGCCGCTGCGCCAGGCCTTTGCCGCCGCCACGCCATCCGATTTCCCGATGCCCAAGGCGTCGTTGAGTGCTTCCGAAGCGCCCGCCGCGGCTGAAGTTCCCGCCGTCGAAGTTCCGGCCAAGCCGAAGGTTGTCGCCAAGGCGCAGCCGCAGAAACACTATACCCTGCTATCCGACGCACAGATCTCTGGCATCCGGGACCGGCTGAAGCTGTCTTCGTCGCAGGAATATTACTGGCCTTCGGTCGAGACCGCGCTGCGCAACGTCGTCCGCAAGATCTCGGCCAACAAACTCTCCAATCCGAACGCGCCACCCAGCGCGCAGATCGATCCGAATTGCGACGAGGTCCAGCAATTGAAGTCGGCCGCCATGCCGCTGCTGTTCCAGTTGCGTGACGATCAGAAGGAAGAAGTGCGCAAGCTCGCCCGCCTCATCGGGCTCGAAAAAGTCGCGCAGCAGATCTGACACGCGGGGTTCCTCCGGGAACCGCTCCTGCATCAGGAACATCTGGCAATCAACGTGCGTTGCTCGCCCCAAAGAGGGAGTGGATCAATGCGCGCCTCGACAGCTTATTTCGTCGGTGCCGGAACTATTATCGCGGCCATTGCCATCGGTCTTGGCGGGGGCATCGTTGCCGGCAACATCATGAACCCGGTCGCGTCCAAACAGGGCCCGGACACCAGCAAGATGGCGCAGCGCGCGGAGTCCGCGGGCGCGCCGGCACAGACGAGCGCGCCGTCGGAACGCGTCAATTATCTCACCGGCTCGCAAGCCTTCGGCGCAATGATTGCCGCGCCGGCGCAAGCCGAAGCGAAGCCGGAAGCTGTAAAGCCCGACACGCAGACCACTCAGGCGAATGCCGGACCGCCGGCGCCGCCGCCTTCGCCAGCGGCCGCGGTCGAGCCACCCAGGGAACAGTCCAAGGAACAGTCGAAGTCAGCAATCGAATCGCCTCCGCAGGCCGTAAAGCCGGCTGAGCAGCAGGCCTCGACCGAGCCGGCCTCTTCACCCGAGAACGCCTATGCCAAGGCGAGGGACTCCGACGCCAAGCGCGCTGCGTCCGAGCGGCGCCGGATGGAGCGCCGCGAGCGCTGGACCGAGCGCCGCCACTACGATTCCCGCGAGCAGCGCGGCTTGCGCGATCGCACCGATTGGGACGACGTCGCGCGCAACATCCGCGAAGATTCCGATGTGCGTGATTACGCCAGCCGGCCGCGCGGCGGCTTCCCGCAGATCAGGCTGTTCGGGCCCGACGACGACTAGCGCCTAAATTAGCTCGCGATCGCGCCTGCGATGGGAGAAGGCGCGACGCGGTCACTTCATTCCCGCGCGCCGCAATCCTTCCAGATAGTGCGCACGGTCCTCGTCCCGCAGCATCGGTAGCTCGCGCGTGATCCAGGCGAGCGAGACTTCGGGCTGGGCGCGGCGCAGGCCTTCCAGGGCGGACGCTGCCAGCGCCGGATCTCCTGACATCCCGGCGGCGGCCGTCAGCACGCGGTGCGCGCCGACGAAATCGCCGCGCTGCCGCATCGATTCCCGCGCCATCTGCGCGGCTCCGTCATAGTCACGGCCGACGAACCTGGCATAGGCCGCAACCCCGCAATAGACCGCCGCGAGCGGATCGCGCGGGCTCAGCCGCAGCGCGCGACGTGCGGCGGCATCGCCGTCCTGCCATCGTCCGGCGTAGCACAGCGTCACGCCGTAAAAGGCGTGCGCCATCGCAAAGTTCGGGTTGAGCGTCAGCGCCAGCTCGAACTCCGCCAGCGCGTCGTCGAAGCGGCGGCGGAACAGATAGGTGTAGGCAAGGCCATGATGGGCCCAGGCATCCTCGCGATCGGCCTCCACCGCCGCGAGCGCCGCGCGTTCTGCGATCGGCACTGTCGCGGCCATGTCGGCCCAGCCCATATGCGCGCCGAAGATATGGCTGGTCGCGAGCAGTCCCAGCGCCTTGCCATAGGCGGGATCGATTGCGACGGCCTTTTCGAGCAGCCCTTGCGCGGCGGCATTGTCCTCGCGCGTGCTGCGCCAGTGATGCGACAGCGCGCGCATCACGAGGTCCCAGGCATCCAGGCTGCCCGGCGGCTTCTGCTGGGCGCGAAAACTTTCGGCAGCGTAGAGCTGCGGCTCGATTGCGGCGACGATCGCCTCGGTGATCTCGTCCTGCACGGCGAAGATGTCGGCGAGCTCGCGGTCGTAGCGCTCGGCCCAGAGATGACTGCCGGTCGAGACGTCGTTGAGCTGGGCTGAGATGCGCAGGCGCTCGCCGCTCCGCCGCACGCTGCCTTCGACCACGTAGCGAACCCCGAGCTCCTGCGCGACCTCGCGGATGTGCACGGCGCGGCCCTTGTAGACGAAGGAGGAGTTGCGCGCGATGACGAAGAACCAGCGCAGCTTCGACAGCGCGGTGATGATGTCCTCGCTGATGCCGTCGGAGAAATAATCCTGCTCGGCCGCGCCGCTCATATTGGTGAAGGGCAGCACGGCGATCGCCGGCCGCTCGGGAAGCGTGAGTGCGGCGCGCTGCACCCGCGCGGCGTAGCCGGGCTCCGGCGCGATTGCGCCACCCATCGTGCTACCTTTGGCCTCGACATGGCCGACGAAGCGAAAGCCCTTGCGGGCGATGGTGCGGATCAGCGCCTGGCTCGCGCCACTGTCGCCGACGGCCTTGCGCGCCGCGTTGATCCGGCTGGTCAAGGTGGATTCGGAGACGCTTCGCCCGTGCCAGATCTTGTCGATCAGCTCGTCCTTGCTGACCACCCGATCGCGGTTCTGCATCAGGTGGACCACGAGATCGAAAACCTGCGGCTCTACGGCAACGGGAACCTGCTCGCGGCTCAGCTCGCGCCGGTCGGTATCGAGAAGGTGGTCCCGGAACAGAAACTGCACGTCGAAACTCAGGCCTCATTACGAATTGGGGCTAGCAAAAAAACAAAATGAAATTTGGGTCGAAAACTGTGAGTCTGCCGAAGGGGCCGCTTGGTTCATCGCGATCGCGTGATGGCAGCCATGCCGTGCGATTGGGGTAGACGCTGTGGGCGACCTGTTGACCGGATGTTCCGTCCGAAATCGACCCGTCATCCTGAGGGGCGAGCCGCGCGGCGCAAGGCGCCGCGTGGGGAGCTTCGAAGGTGGGACGGCCACGATGCAGCCGGGCCGTCCATCCTTCGAGGCCTCCGCTTCGCTCCGGCACCTCGGGATGACGGGCGATCGTGCGATGTGCGTCGTATGTCGTCGTGCGGGACGAATGTGCGACGAGCCGCGAATGTCCTTTGCCGGAGCGCGTGCCCTGCGTAAGCTGTCGCCCACACAAACACCAACCACGAAGAATCGCCGATGCCTGCTTTTCCTGCCTCCACCACCGTGCTCGATTCCATGCTGTTCCGCGACGCCTTCGGTACGCCCGAGATGCGGGAGGTGTTCTCCGACGTCGCGCTGGTGGCACGCTATGCCGAGGTCGAGGTGGCGCTGGCGAAGGCTGAGGCGAGGTGCGGCGTGATCCCGCAGCAGGCCGCCGATCAGATCTCGGCGCGGACCGACGTCGCCGCGCTCGACTTCGATCTGCTCAGGCATGAGACCGACATCGTCGGTTATCCAATCCTCCCTTTGGTGCATCAGATGGTGAAGCAGTGCGGCGAGGCCGGCCGCTACGTGCATTGGGGCGCGACCACGCAGGACATCATGGACACCGCCGTGGTGTTGCAACTGCGCGCCGCGTTCGAGATCGTCGAGCACGACATCGCCGAACTTCGCCGTATCCTCGCCGACCTCTCGAAGCGTTACCGGGACACACCGATGGCGGGCCGTACCCATCTCCAGCAGGCGCTGCCAGTGACCTTCGGCTACAAGACCGCGATCTGGCTCGCCATGTTCGACCGCCACGCCGAGCGGCTGACGCAATTGAAGCCGCGCGTGCTGGTCGGCCAGTTCGCCGGCGCCGCAGGTACGCTGGCCTCGCTCGGCGACAAGGGTTTTGAGGTGCAGGAGGCGCTCTGCGCGGAGCTGAAGCTCGGCATTCCCGCCTCGACCTGGCACGTCGCTCGCGACGGCTTTGCAGAAGCCGTGAACTTCCTTGCGCTCGTCACCGGCTCGCTCGGCAAGATCGCACTCGACATCATGATCATGGCCTCGACCGAGTTCGCCGAAGTCTACGAGCCCTTCGTGAAGGGACGCGGCGCCTCCTCGACCATGCCGCAGAAGCGCAACCCGATCTCGTCGGAGCTGATGCTGGCGGCGTCCAAGGCGGTGCGCCAGCACGCCGGCCTGATGCTCGACGCCATGGTGCAGGATTTCGAACGCGCCACGGGCCCCTGGCACGCCGAGTGGATGGCGATTCCGGAGAGCTTCGTGCTGACTGCCGGCGCGCTGCACCAGGCGAAGTTCGCACTCGCAGGCCTCATCGTGGATGAGGCGAAGATGAACGACAATCTTGCGGTCAGCCGCGGCCTGATCGTGGCCGAGGCGGTCATGATGGGGCTCGCGCCACAACTCGGCCGGCAGGAGGCCCATGACGTGGTCTATGATGCCTGCCGTCAGGCCAACGAGAAGGGAATGAGCCTGGCCGAGGCGCTGTCCGTGGACTCCCGGATATCGAGCCGCATCGATCGCGCCACAATCGAGGCGCTCACCTCACCGAAAAATTACCTCGGCCTCGCGCCCGCCATGGTTGACCGGGTGCTGAAATCGGCAACGCGTTGAAAACCAAAATGCGTGAAACTGCGTATCTTCTCCATGTCGCAATGTGCTCGCGCACTTGCGTCCCGCGATGCTAGACTTAGATTGAACGACAGACTTTCGGCAGAGGGCCCCGCATGACTGATCACCGCAATTCCGCCACTCCCATCGATCCCGTGAAGCTCGACCGGCTGGCCGAGGTGGCGGTGAAGGTGGGCCTGGGCTTGCGGCCGGGACAGGATCTGCTTCTGACGGCGCCCGCGATCGCGCTGCCGCTGGTGCGGCGGATCGCCGTTCATGCCTACAAGGCCGGCGCCGGCATCGTGACACCGATCCTGTCGGACGAGGAGATGACGCTGGCGCGCTACCGCCACGGCCACGACAGCAGTTTCGATCGTGCCGCCGGCTGGCTCTACGAAGGCATGGCCAAGGCGTTCTCCGACAACACCGCGCGGCTCGCCATCGTCGGCGACAATCCGATGCTGTTGTCGGGTGAGGATCCTTCCAAGGTGGCGCGCGCCAGCAAGGCGAATTCGATGGCCTATCAGCCTGCGCTGGAAAAGATCGTCAATTTCGACACCAACTGGAACATCATCGCCTATCCGAGCCTGTCCTGGGCCAGGCAGGTGTTTCCTGATGATCCCGAGGACGTCGCGGTCGGCAAGCTCGCGGATGCGATTTTCGCGGCGTCCCGCGTCGATCGCGAGGACGCGATGGGCAATTGGGCGAGCCACAATGCGGTGTTGCGTGAGCGTACCAACTGGCTCAACGGCCAGCGTTTCCGCGCGCTCCAGTACAACGGACCGGGGGTCGACCTCACCATTGGCCTTGCCGATGGCCACGAATGGGAGGGCGGCGCCTCGCTCTCCAAGAACGGCATCAGCTGCAACGCCAACATCCCGACCGAAGAGGTCTTCACCACGCCGCATTGCCGCCGCGTCTACGGCCATGTCGTGAGCTCGAAGCCGCTGTCCTATCAGGGCACGCTGATCGACAACATCGCGGTGCGCTTCGAGGACGGCAAGATCGTCGATGCAAAGGCCTCGCGCGGCGCGGAGGTGCTGAACAAGGTGCTCGACACCGACGAGGGCGCCCGGCGCCTCGGCGAAGTGGCGCTGGTGCCGCATTCCTCGCCGATCTCGCAGAGCGGGCTGTTGTTCTACAACACGCTGTTCGACGAGAACGCAGCGTCCCACATCGCGCTCGGCCAGTGCTATTCGAAGTGCTTCATCAACGGCGCGCAGCTCACCCCGCAGCAGATCGCCGCGCAAGGCGGCAACCAGAGCCTGATCCATATTGATTGGATGATCGGCTCGGCCGAGACTGATATCGACGGCATCCTGCCCGATGGCAGCAAGGTACCGGTATTCCGCAAGGGCGAGTGGGCGAAGTAGGCCGCCGCTCGTCATGCCCGGGCTTGTCCCGGGCATCCACGTTCTTTGTGCCGCAAGGCGTGGATGGCCGGGACAAGCCCGGCCATGACGGTGCAAATAAATAAGGTCCAAGTGCTCGCGTCTAGCCCCCTCACGCCGCCGCGTTGCGCAGCATCGGATTGTTGTCGATGCTGAAGCGGTTGAACAATGTCGTGAACGGGCTGCCGTCGGTGGCTCGTACGATGGCGTCGGAAGCGGCGATCGCCTCGTAGAGCGCGCCGACGGGATCGTCCGCGTCGTCCAGGTCGAGGCTCTTGAGGATCTCCTCGCGAGCCTCGTTGATCTCGTCCTCGTCGTCGAGCGTCGCCTCCAGCGCCTCCGCCGCACGCCGCATCTCCGCGAGGTCGCCGCCGCCGGAAAATTTGAGGATGTCGAGCCAATAGGGACGGGCGACGATGAGCTGGACGAACGCTTCGAACGTATCGGCGATAATCCCGGCGCGGCCCTCCGATGAGACGTAAAGCACATTCTGCGGCGGCAGCAGCACGAAGGCGCCCCCGGAGCCGTCACTGCCCATCTGCTGGGGGTTTTCGATGCCGTCGATGGTGAACCAGGGCTCCTCGTCCGGCGCGAAGGAGACATCGAGGCTGACCAGCCAGGCGACGGCCTCACGATTGGCTGTCAGAACCTCGGGCGTGAGGGGCATCGGCGTGGCTCCATTTTATGCTTCCGCGCACTTTGTCGCACCCCGGAAAAGATCGGTTCATGTGCTCGAATTTGCAGGGAAATCGCCGCGTTAACCGCTTCGCGCCTGCAACTTCCGGCTGATTGTCGGGGCCTGCGTAAGAAAGAATTAAAAACCGATGACTAGCGTTCCCGGCATCTTTCGAAGCAATCCGGGCCGAGATCCGGCAATATTTTATTATACCCGCTGGGGAAGAAGATGTCGCGCGCATTGATTGAAATCGGTAGTTGCAATGTCGAGCTTGAGCTGCGGCCGATCGAGCCGTCCTGGATCATCGAGGGCAATCCCGTGTCGCGCTCGCACATCCTGTCCACCAGTGCCGACGGCACCGCATCGACCATCATCTGGCAGTGCACCGAAGGCCGCTTCAACTGGTACTACGATATCGACGAGACGATCATGATCATGGAAGGATCGATCGTGCTCGAAAGCGACGGCATGCCGCCCAAGCGCTACGGCCCCGGCGACGTGATCTTCTTCCGCGACGGCGCGCATGCCAAATGGCATGTCGAAGGCCACGTCAAGAAGATCGCCTTCTGCCGCAAGACCAATCCCGTGATGATCGGCTTCCTGATCCGCGTCGTCAACAAGCTGAAGAAGATCTTCGCCTCCACCGGAGAGCGCCGTCCGGCCTCCCTGATGGGTGCCGGCTAATCTCAATTCAAGAACGCTTCCCAGCGGCCACGACGGAAGAGGGGGCGGGATCATCCCGGCCCCTCTTCTTGTCATGACGGCAGCTCGAGCCGGTAGACGTCGGTGGCGGTCTGCGAGAACAGCGCGGTCTTCTCGGCCTCGCTCAGGGGTGAGGCGATGCGCTTGAAGGCGTTGAAGATCACCTGGTAGCTGCACTGGCCCTTGTCCGGCGGGAAGTTGCTCTCGAACATCGCGCGCTTGGGTCCGAACGCCTCGATGCAGGTCTCGACGTAAGGGCGCCAGGCCGCGGCGAGCTCCTCGGATGACGGCGGCCTCTCGCGCAAATGGAAGTCGTAGCCGAGCAGGCACATGGCGAGGCCGCCGAGCTTGACCACCACGTTCTCGCATGTCGCGATCTCGCGGATCGAGGCGCGCCATTGTGCAAACACCTCTTCGCGCCGCCCTGCAAAGCGGCCGACGCCAGCTGGGCCGGCGCAATGGTCGAGCACGATCCTGGTGTCGGGGAAGGCGCGCGCAAGCTCGGTCAGCTCGCCGATCTGCGGATGGAACAGCCATGCATCGAAGCTGAGGTTCAGTGGGGCCAGGCAGGCAAAGCCTTGGCGGAAAGCTGGATCCTGCAACAGGCCCTTCGGCCGGTTCGCATACATGCCGGCGACGACCGGGTCCTCGTCCCAGGCCGAGGAATGGCGGATGCCGCGGAAGCGGCCATTGCCGGCCGCGATCTCGGCTTCCAGCACCGGCCTTGCGGCGTCGCCCAGCAGCAGATTGGCGTGGCTGACGATGCCGGCGCAGATCGCCGCCTTGCCGTAAGCGCCGCTTGCGCTCATGGCGGCGACGCCGTTGGCGAACTCGACTTCGCCGACGGGCCGGAACGCTTCCGGCCCGTGCGCGCGATACATCGAGCGGCAATCGACATAGACGGTCGCGATGACGTTGTGGCCGGAGGCGATGTCGGCCGCTATTTCCTCGATCAGATAGCGGTGGCCGCGATTCCAGAGATGGTGATGGGGATCGACGATCGGCCGCAAGGGATCAATGATCGGCTCCTGATGCAGCGCGAGCCAGTCCTCGCGCGGCTCGACGAACAGCCCGCTCGTATTGCCGGGCACACTGCTTGCAGCCATCAGTGTCCGCTCCCTGTTGTCTCTTGAGGGAGGAGCCTAACATCTCACACGCACGCACAGCAGCGCGCATTGCTCAGAGCACCACAGCAGCGGCGGAGCAGGTGCGCTCCCTCTCCCGCTTGCGGGGGAGGGCTGGGGTGGGGGCGTCTCCGCAATGGGACACTCCCGATGTGGAGAGAGCCCCCACCCGGCGCTACGCGCCGACCTCCCCCGCAAGCGGGAGAGGTTGCAGCGAGCCTGGGGCCCACGGCTTCAACCAACAGCCATCAGATCTCTAGCCCTTCCGCCGCTTCGCCTTCACATCGACCACAAGCCGCCAATCGCTTGCATCGGCCGGCTTGGTCTCGCCGAGCCAGTGGAAGGAATCGCCGGTGATTTCCGTAAAGCTCCAGCGGGTCAGTTCGCCGGCCTCCGTCGTGCCTTCCTGCACGATGTCGGCGCCGCGCGGCCGGCCGATCTGCTGGCGGAAGACGCTGCGTCCAGGATCGAACCAGGAAATCCGCCACGCATCGATGGTCGAATCGTAGAGGCGCAGCGTCGTGCCGTACCAATTGCCCGCAATCGGAAAGGCCGGGCTGCCCGCGGGGCGCGGGATGATCCAGACGTCCTGGACCGCGCGTCCCTCCAGCACCCAGCCAAAATGGATCTCGCCGCGCGCGGTGTGTTTGGTTCCATCGAGGCCGTGGGCCGTGATCTCGGCGTCCCAATCGCCGACAAAGCGGCCGTAGAGCTGCAGCGCCGCGGCGTGCTCGGAATTCGGTCCATCGGCGTGCAATAGTCGCGCAAAGTCGTTCATGTCGATCTCCTGTTGCGCGGAGATCAGCACCGAAGACGGCAGAAGGCTTGGAGAAAGTTGCGCCTCAGACCCCGTCGAGGATGATCACCGTCGGCATCGACGGCAGCGCGTCCCGCGACATCCGGAAGGACCGCCCGGAGCGCCGGTCGATCTCGAACTGCTGGCCGATCCGGCGCATGAAATCGTCGAGCGGGGTGGCAAAGCGATGCATCGGTAGCACGACGGAGGCGCGCAGGCGCTTGGTGATGTCAGAAATCCCTTCGAGCGACATGGTGTAGGTGCCGTCGATCGGCACCATCACGATATCGAGCCGTCCGATCTGGGCGAAATGGCTGTCGTCGAGCTTGTGATGGAGGTGGCCGAGATGGCCGATGCAGAGGCCGGCGACTTCGAAGATGAAGATCGAATTGCCGTCGCGGATCATGTCGGTGCCGGCGTCGTCGCCGAAATAGCGGCGGATGTCGGTCGTGACATTGCGGATGAAGGCGTCACTGATGCGTTCTGAAACGATCGCCGGCTTTCCGTCCTCGCCCCAACCATGCAGCACGTGAGGAATGCGCTTATCGGGAAACAGAGAGTAGTGGGTGCTGTGGGCCCGGTTCATGGTCACGACGTCGGGCAGCCGCCCGACCTGGTAGGCGCCGCTATAATCGGTCGCGATGCGCAAGCCGCCGGGCGTGTCGATGAAATAGGTGGAGTGGCCGACATAGGTGATCTCGACCTCGCCTGTGCCGGCCGCCGGCCGGAATGCGACCGGCAGAGCGCGCGGGGCCGCGTTCGCCATCGCCAGGCACTCGCTGCGCTGTGGCTGCTGGGCAAGGGCAGGGGTCAGGAATGCGCCGAACAGCGCCAGGGCCGTCGAAACAAGTCGCCGCATAAGTCCGTCCCCGATGATGTCAGGGAAAGTCTAGCGTGCATTGCGGCGCGGGGCCAATGGGCTGCGATCAACAGCGCGTCAGTGTCGCACCTCTCACTCCGGCTATCAGTCCCGCCTTCAGTCCCGCCTTGGGCTGAACTTCCAGGTGATCGCAACCAGGCTCGCGGTGATCAGGCCGCTGATGAGGCCGGCGATGGGGAGTGCAAGCAGCAGTGCCGCGGTTGCGGCCCAGCCGATCGAGGAAAACGCTTCGGCGAAGGTCGCAAGCCGCGACGAGGTCTGGCGGCGCCGGAATTGGCTGCGCCGGGCCTGCACCCGAAACCAGAGCTGGATCGCGGTCGCGGAGGCCGCGCTGAGGATGATCGCGCCGGCACTCACTGCAGCCTGGATCGGTGCGGCGAAGGCCAGCGCGCCGATCAGCGGGCAGAAGATCACGGCGATCGCGATCAGCACCACCTCGATCTTGGCGCGGACGACGGCGGATGGCGTCAGCGGCGCAGTCGCGACCAGGTCGGGGGCGTCCTCGCCGGAGATCGTCAGCCAGGCCAGCCCGCCGGCAAGCTGTCCGGCCGCCATCACGATCACAGGCGTGATCAGCGTCAGCGCCGCGGAGCTGTCGGCAAAACTGCGCCAGAGCAGCAGCGCCGGCGGCACCAGATAGAGCAGCTGCATCAGGGTCTGCGAGATCAGCCAGGGATCGCGCCAGAGCAGCGAGAATTCCTTGCGCCGCAGCGCCTGCTGCCGCGACCCGCCGCGGAACGGACGCTCCTTCGCGCGCTCGCTGCCGGAGCTGCCGTAAGCCGCGGCATCGATCGCCGTGTCGGCAAAGCGGTGCGAGAAGATCGCCATGACGCTTCCGAGCAGCACCAAAGCGAGCGCCAGGAGCGGCAGCAGCGCTTCGCTGTCGCCCATCGCCGCCCGTGCCGGCCACCACCAGATGCTGTCGACATCGGGGGCATGGGCGGCCACGCTGCCTGAGGTCAGGATGGTGAAGCGCGACAGCGTGCCGTAGGACACGATCGCGGCGACCTGGAGCGCGATCACGAAGCCGGCGCCGATGATCGCGGCGAGGATCTGGGCAATCAGGCGCGTCCGCGCTGGGCCGATCAGGCGAAACAACAGGATGGTGACGGCGATCGCGACCGCCGCGGCCGACAGGCCCATGGCGACGACCACCCCGAATGCGCTGAGCCAGCGCGCGCCGCCGCCGATCACGAGCACATCGATGAACGGCGTCGAGAACAGCAGCGCGATCGCGGTGACGGTCAGCGCGATCGCGGCGATGCGGACCGAGAACAGATTGGCGAGCGTCGCCGGCGAGGACATGATCAGGTCGAGATCGGCGCGGGCGTAGAACACCCGCGTCACCGATTCGATCGCCTGCGACAGCATCAAGGTCCAGGCGAGAACGATCGTCGCCGAGATCACGATCAGCGAGGATTTGTCGAGCGGCAGCTGCAGATCGGCGAAACGGCCGATCACCGCCCAGGCCGGCAGATGCAGCAGCGCGGCGAAGCAGAGTAGGCCGATGATTGCGGCGCGCGCCCGCTTGCGTCGTCCGCCGGTCATCATGGCGAACCATTCGCGCCAGGCGAGCCGGAGCTCGTGGCGTGCGAACCAGGAGAGCGCGGTTGCCGAGCTCATGCGGCTTCCGGAAGCGTCACCAGCGCGATGAAAAGATCTTCCAGGCTGGTATCGGCATGGCCGTTCTGCTGGCGCAGCTCGGTCAGCGTGCCTTCGGCCACCAGGCGACCCGAGGCGATCACGCCGATGCGGTCGGCCATGCGCTCGGCGACTTCGAGAATATGCGTGGTCATGATGACGGTGCAGCCGGCGCGGACACGCTCGCTGAGCAGGCCCTTCACGTGGCGTGCGGAGACGGCATCGAGCCCCGTCAGCGGCTCGTCGAGAATGATGAGGCTGGGATCATGCACCAGTGCGCCGGCGAGCGCGACCTTCTGGCGCATGCCCTTGGAAAAGCCTTCGCAGCGCTCGTGCCGGTGCGGCTCCAGGCCGAGCGAGGCGAGCAGGTCCTGCGCGACCGGCTCCGAGATCGATGGCGCGATGCCCCAGAGGCCGGCGACGAATTCGAGATATTCGAGCGGGGTCAGCTTGTCGTAGATCATGGGCTCGTCGGAGACCCACGCCATCACCTGCTTGGCGGCGACGGGATTTTCGAGCGCATCGATGCCGAAGATCGAGACCGCGCCGGCATCAGGGCGCAGCAGGCCCGCAACCATGCGCAAGGTGGTGGTCTTGCCGGCGCCGTTGGGGCCGACCAGCGCATAGAATTCGCCGGCGTGGATGGTGAGATCGAGGCTGTCGACCGCCAGACGGTCAAAACGCTTCGTTAACCCCAGGACTTCCAGCGCCGACTTGTCCCGCTTCATGACGGCCACACTATCCGGTTTTGCATCGCTCGCGACCATGATCCCAAGATATTTCGGCACCGTGAATCTACGGCCCACAAATTCCGCCATCCGGTTTCGACTAATGGCAAGTCACCGTTTGTTGACAGTAAGGAGCGGTTCAGGCTGAATTGGTTCCGGACAAATGGCGCTAACGCAGCGAAACGACTGCGTAGCGACTGGACACAAGATGCGGCAAGGCGGTCGGGAAGAACCGCCGGTTGCATCGGGAGGACGCGCGTCAATGCTGGATTTCGTTCAGCAGCTGGTCAGCGGTGTTGCGCTCGGCTGCGTCTACGGCCTGATCGCGCTCGGGTTCGTGCTCGTCTACAAGGCCACCGAGGTCGTCAATTTCGCCCAGGGCGATCTGATGATGCTCGGCGGCTTCTTCGCCTTCACCTTCATCGGCATGATGGGCCTGAACTACTGGATCGGCTTTGCCGGTGCGGTGGCCGCGATGGCGCTGTTCGGCATGCTGGCAGAGCGCGTGGTGGTGCGGCCGATCCTCGGCTATCCGCAATTCTCCATCATCATGGCCACCATCGGCCTTGGCTATTTCCTGCGCTCGGTCGCCGGCATGATCTGGGGCACCGATGATCTGAAGATCGAGACCCCGTTCAGCCAGGGCGTGCTCCGCATCGGCTCGCTGGTGCTCGCTTACGACAAGCTGTCGGTGATCGCGGCGACGATGATCCTGTGCACGCTGCTCTATCTCTTCTTCAACAAGACCACGCTCGGCACCGCGATGCGCGCCAGTTCCGAGAACATGCTCGCGGCCTACTACATGGGCATCCCGGTCAAACGCGTGGTGTCGATCGTCTGGGCGATCAGCGCGGCGGTCGCGACCTGCGCCGGCGTGCTGCTCGCGCCGATCACCTTCATCCATTCCAATGTCGGCCTCGTGCTTGGCCTGAAGGCATTTCCCGCCGCGGTCCTCGGCGGCTTCGGCTCGATCCCGGGCGCCGTGGTCGGCGGCGTCCTGATCGGCGTGATCGAGAGCATGGCCGGCTTCTATCTGCCCGAAGGCTGGAAGGATGTCGCGCCGTACCTCGTGCTGCTCGCCGTGCTGCTGTTGAAGCCCGAAGGCCTGTTCGGCCACCACGTCCGCAAGAAGGTCTGAACGCATGCGCTTCCTGTTCAAGACCGACTATGAGGACGACATCAAGCTGTTCCCGCATTCGGGCTATCTGGTCTCCTACGGCATCCTGCTCGCGCTGCTGTTGATCGCGCCCTATGTGCTCTCCAGCTATCTGATGAGCCAGCTCGTCTTCGTCTGCATCTATGCGATCGTCGGCGTCGCGCTGCTGATCCTCACCGGCTTTACCGGCCAGGCCTCGCTCGGCCACGCCGCATTCCTCGCCATTGGGGCCTACACGGCGGCATACTTGCAGAAGTACAACGTGCCGTTCCCGATCTACTTCCTCGCCGCCGGAGGTTTGACCGGCATCATCGGCGCGATGGTCGGCTTTCCCGCCCTGCGCCTGACCGGCATCTACCTCGTCATCGCTACCATCTCCTTTGCCCTGATCGTCGAGGAGATCCTGGCGCGCTGGGAAAGCGTCACCCACGGCAACGAGGGCATGCGGGTGAAGACGCTGTCGCTGCTCGGCGTCACCGTCCCGCGCGACAGCCCCACCTTCTATTTCCTCTGCCTCTCAGTGCTGGTGCTGACCATCGTCGGCACGCTCAATCTGCTGCGCTCGCCGACGGGACGTGCCTTCGTCGCGATCCGCGACAGCGAGACGGCGGCGCGCAGCATGGGCGTCAATGTCGCGCTCTACAAGGTGAAGTCGTTTGCGATCTCGGCGGCGATCACCGGCTTTGCCGGCGTGCTGTTCGCCCACAAGCTCTCCTTCATCTCGCCGGAGATGTTCACGCTCCAGCTCTCGATCGAGTTCATCATCGTGATCCTGATCGGCGGCACCTTCAGCCTGCACGGCGCGGTGTTGGGCGCGATCTTCATCGTGATGATCGATCCGTTCCTGACCTATCTCAAGGACGACATGCCCGGCATGATCGCCGGGATCGCGGCGACGTTCGGCGCCGGCCCGGCCACCGCCGGCAACATCCAGTCGAAGGTCGCGGCCTTCGCCTCGCTCAACGGCCTCAAAGGCGCGATCTACGGCATCATTATCGTGCTGTTCGTGCTGTTCGAGCCGCTGGGTCTCTATGGCCGCTGGCTGAAGATAAAACTCTTCTTCCAGCTGTTCCCGCTCTACAAGCGCGCCACCTTCAAGCGGCAGAAGATCTACGTGAAGTCGGAGCGGAACCGATGAGCTATTTCCGCGCCGAGAATCTGTCGCTGCATTTCGGAGGGCTGAAAGCGGTCGACGCGGTCTCGTTCGCGGTCGAGAAGGGCGAGATCCTCTCGATTATCGGTCCCAACGGCGCCGGCAAGAGCTCGATCTTCAACCTGATCTCGCGGATCTACCGGCCGACCTCGGGCCGCATCTTCTTCGAGGATCAGGATATCACCGAAGAGCCGCCTTACGACATCGCCAAGCTCGGCATCGCCCGCACCTTCCAGAACATCGAGCTGTTCGAGAACGCGACCGTGCTCTCCAACCTCCTGGTCGGCCGTCACCGGCACTCGACCACGCAGCTCTGGCAGGAGCTGCTGTTCCTGCCGAGCGTGCGGGCCAACGAGAAGGTGCACCGCCGCAGGGTCGAGCAGGTCATCGAGTTCCTCGATCTCGAACCCTATCGCGACAAGCTGATCTCCGGCCTGCCCTACGGCGTGCGCAAGGTGATCGAGCTGGCGCGCGCGCTGTGCTCGGAGCCGAAGCTGATCCTGCTCGACGAGCCGTCGTCCGGCCTCAATGTCGAGGAGACCGACGACATGTCGTTCTGGATCCGCGACATGAGGAGCGAGCTCGGCATCACCGTGCTGATGGTCGAGCACGACATGTCGCTGGTCAACCGCGTCTCCGATCGCGTCATCGCGCTCAATTACGGCCGCGTGCTGGCGATGGGCTCGCCCGCCGACGTCCAGCAGCACCCCGACGTCGTCGCCGCGTATCTGGGAGCTTGACGCATGGACGCCGCTGTTACGCCCGAGATCATCCTGAAACTCTCCAACATCGAGAGCTATTACGGGCCGATCATGGCGATCCGCGGCATCTCGCTGGAGGTGCCGCGCGGCCGCATCGTCACCCTGCTGGGGGCCAATGGCGCCGGCAAGACCACGGTGCTGAAGACCATCTCGGGCATTCTCGATCCGCAGAAGGGCTCGATCGAATTCCTGGGCAGGCCGATCCAGCGCATGGAGGCCGACCGGATCGTGCGGCTGGGCCTCAGCCACGTGCCGGAGGGGCGCGAAGTGTTCCCGTTCCTCTCGGTGCGCGAGAACCTGATGATGGGGGCCTATCCGCGCAAGGACCGTGATGGCGTCGCGGAGGATCTCGACCGCGTCTATGGTTACTTTCCGCGGCTGAAGGAGCGCATCAACCAGCCCGCCGGCCAGCTCTCCGGCGGCGAGCAGCAGATGCTCGCGATCGGACGCGCGCTGATGAACCGGCCGACGCTGCTGCTGCTCGACGAACCCTCGCTCGGCCTGTCGCCGCTGCTGGTGAAGGAGATCTTCACCATCATCCGCCGCGTCAACGAGGAGCAGGGCATGTCGATCCTGCTGGTCGAGCAGAACGCCAAGGTGGCGCTGGAGACGGCGCATTACGGCTACGTGCTGGAGATCGGCCGTATCGTCATGAACGACACCTGCGACCGCTTGATGCATTCCCAGGACATCCAGGAGTTCTACCTTGGCGCCAAGGAAGCGGGCGCGCGAGGCGAGCGGCGCTGGAAAAAGAAGAAGACGTGGCGGTGAGGAAGAGCTGGCAGTAAGATGAGCTCGCCATCCGCAATAGAGACCGCCGGCAAGGCAGGCAGCGGAGGCAGGCGACAAGGAGGAGACGTGCATGGCCCGACCGGCGGTGCTGACGGTCGCTGATACGATCGCGAAGAGCTTCTTGCGCGCTGCGGAGACGCGGGGCGATCGGCCTGCCATCCGCGAGAAGAAATTCGGCATCTGGCAGCCGACAAGCTGGCGCGAATGGCTGGCGATATCGAAAGAGATCGCCTACGCGCTTCATGCGACCGGCTTCATGCCCGGCGATGTCGCCTCCATCATCGCCAACGCCGTGCCGGAATGGGTCCATGCCGACATGGGCATCCTGTGCGCCGGCGGCGTCGCTTCGGGCATCTACCCGACCGATGCGTCGTCCCAGGTCGAATATCTGGTCAACGATTCCCGGACGAAAGTGATCTTCGCCGAGGACGAGGAGCAGCTCGACAAGATCCTCGCCTGCCGCGCGCGCTGCGCGAGCCTGCAGAAGATCATCGTGTTCGACATGGAGGGCCTCAGCGGCTTCTCCGACGACATGGTGATGTCGCTCGACGAGTTTCGCGCGCTCGGCCGCAATCACATGGTCGGCCGCGAGGCGCTGTGGCAGGAGATGATCGACAGCCGCAGCGCCGGCGATCTCGCGATCCTGGTCTATACGTCCGGCACCACCGGTCCCCCCAAGGGCGCGATGCACGCCAACCGCAGCGTCACGCACCAGATGCGTCACGCCAATGACTTCATCCCGGCGCAGGAGGACGAGGACAGGCTGATCTTCCTGCCGCTGTGCCACGTCGCCGAACGCATCGGCGGATACTACATCTCGGTCGCTCTCGGCTCGGTGATGAATTTCGCCGAGAGCCCGGAAACCGTGCCGGACAATTTGCGCGAGGTGCAGCCGACCGTCTTCCTCGCGGTCCCCCGCATCTGGGAAAAGTTCTATTCCGCCATCACCATCGCGCTGAAGGATGCGACCCCGCTGCAGCAATGGGTCTATCGCCGCGCCATCGGCATCGGCTACCGCATGGTCGATTACCGGATCGAGGGCAAGCCGCCGCCGCTGTCGTTGCGCCTCGCAAGCCGGATCGCCTACCGGCTTGCATTCCGCAACATCCGCCGCATGATCGGGCTCGATCGCTGCCGCGTCGCCTTCACCGGCGCAGCGCCGATCGCGCCGGAGCTGATCCGCTGGTATCTCGCGCTCGGCATCGACATGCACGAGCTCTACGGCCAGACCGAGAATTGCGGCGTCGCCACCATGATGCCGGCGGAGCGGATCAAGCTCGGTTCGGTCGGCACCGCCGTGCCCTGGGGCGAGGTCACGCTGTCGCCCGAGGGCGAGATCCTGATCAAGGGCGACTTCCTGTTCATGGGTTACCTCAACCAGCCGGAGAAGACCGCGGAGACCATCGATCAGCGCGGCTGGCTGCACACCGGCGACGTCGGCACCATCGACAACGAGGGCTTCGTCCGGATCACCGACCGCATGAAGGACATCATCATCACCTCCGGCGGCAAGAACGTCACGCCGTCCGAGATCGAGAACCAGCTCAAGTTCTCGCCCTACATCTCCGATGCCGTCGTGGTCGGCGACAAGCGGCCGTATCTGACCTGCCTCGTGATGATCGACCAGGAGAACGTCGAGAAGTTCGCCCAGGATCATGACATTCCCTTCACCAATTACGCGAGCCTGTGCCGGGCGACGGAGATCCAGGATCTGATCGGGCGCGAGATCGAGCAGGTCAACGGCAATTTTGCCCGCGTCGAGACCATCAAGAAGTTCTACCTGATCGAGCGCCAGCTCACCCCGGAGGACGAGGAGCTGACCCCGACCATGAAGCTGAAGCGCGGCTTCGTGAACAAGCGCTACGCCGCCGAGATCGAGGCGATGTATCGCGAGCGCGCGGTTGCTTGAGCATGATCCCGGAGGATCATGCTCAAGAGAGATGGATTTGAGAAAACGGCGAAGGCTTGAGAGGCCCGATCCTTCGCTCAACACGGGCCACTGAAGGAGGAGACTGCAATGTCGAAATCGCTGAAGGCGCTGGGCCTGGCGGTGAGCGCCCTTGCGCTGACCTGTCTGCCGGCCACCGCTCAAACCAAGGTCACCAATGAGGGCATCTCGGCATCCGAGATCGTCATCGGCACGCATCAGGACCTGTCGGGGCCGATCAAGGGCTGGGGCGTGCCGGTCTCCAACGGCATGAAGATGGCGGTCGAGGAGATCAACGGGGCGGGCGGTGTCCAGGGCCGCAAGATCAAGCTTGTCGTCGAGGATAGCGGCTACGATCCGAAGAAAGCCGTGCTGGCTTCGCAAAAGCTGATCGAGCGCGACAAGATTTTCGCGATGGTGGGACCAATGGGATCGCCGACCGTGCTCGCTGCGCAGGATATCCTGCTCGACGCCGGCGTGCTTCAGCTCTTCCCGCTGACGGCGGCCGAGTTCACCTTCAAGTTCGATGCGGCCAAGCCGCAGGAGCGGCTGAAGTTCAACAACCTCCTGCCCTATGTCGAGAGCACGCGCGCAGCGCTCAAATACATGATTGAGGCAAAGAATTTCAAGAAGCCGTGCATCATGCATCAGGATGACGAGTACGGAAAAAACGTGCTCGATGGTTTTAACCAGCAGCTCGCCGCCATGAAGGTGCAGCCGGCCTCGATCACGAGCTACAAGCGCGGCGCCTCCGACTTCTCGGCGCAGGTCGCCAAGATGAAGTCCGACGGCTGCGACCTCGTCGTGCTCGGCGCGGTCCTCCGTGAGCCTATCGGCACCATGACCGAGGCCAGGAAGCTCGGCTGGGAGGTCACCTTCCTCGGTGCCACGCCCGTCAACGTGCTCGAAGTGCCGGCGCTCGGCAAGGAAGTGGTGGAAGGCTTGTATGCCGCTTCGAACTTCGAAATTCCCTACGAAGACACCGCGAAGGGAAAGGTGAAGGACTGGCTCGTCAATTACAAGAAGATGTTCAGCGCCGACGCCAACACTCAGGCGATCATCGGCTACAATGCGGTGATGACGTTCGCGCATTATGCCAACAAGGCTGGCAAGGATCTCACTGGCCAGAAGATGCTCGACGCGCTGGAGTCCGGCGACAAGTTCCAGGATATCTTCAATTCGCCGCCGACCGTGTTCTCGAAGACCAACCATCTCGCCACCACCGTCACCCAGGTGCAACAGGTGAAGAACGGCCGTTGGGTCCTGGTGAAGGACAATCTGATGTTTTGATGCGGACTCTCTCGCGGCGAGTTCAGTGCACCCTCTCCCCTTGTGGGAGAGGGTGGCTCGCCGCGTAGCGTCGAGCCGGTGAGGGGTCTCTATCCTCACGAATAGTCTAGCGTGTGAAAGAACCTCTCATCCGTCGCGCTCGCGCGCGCCACCTTCTCCCACAAGGGGAGAAGGCAGAAGCGCCTACGATCCCCCGCTCGCCGTCCCCGAATTCACCGGCGCCAGTTCGTCCTCCCTGCAGCGCCAGCCGTCGGCGGCTTTGACGAACGCAAAAGTGCGCTGGATCCTCAGGCGACGCGTCACGTTGAAGGCTTCCGCCGAACGCTCCTTGTTGGCGGCGCTGGGCTGCGGAAGACCCGTCCTGGCGTCCCAGCAGGTGCCGGTGCAGCTGGATGCGACCTTGCTGCACATGGTGAAGGGCGCCAGCACCGCCATCTCGATTTCGCCGGTGACCTGCGCCTCCTGCTCGGTCACCTGGCTGTCGAGCGCGTAGACGCGGTTGATGCGGAGGAAGCTGCCGCACGAATTGGCCGCATGGATCCGCGCCGCGCAGAAGTCGACCGCGTCGGTGTCGGGGATGCGGGCCGCGATCTGCCGGCCGAACACCTTCTTGGGATCGCCCTTCGCCGCGCGGATGTCGTCGGCTTTGTGCTTCAAATGATCGGCGAGGCAATCCTCTGCGGATTCGAGCTCCTGGAGCGGCACGTTCTCCTTGCCGACCAGATTGCATTTGCGATCGCGCTCTCGTGTCCACCTGCCATATTCGGCGAAGGCAAAGCGCGCTGCGGTCGGGTCCAGCTTGCCGATCAGGCCGAGCACCTGGCCATTGAGCTCCGTTTCGGCAAGGGCCAGCGACGGGTCCGCACAAATCACCGCGCCCGCCGCGGTGTTGGCTGCGAGGCAGTCGAAATCCGGATCGCGCAGGATCGCGGCGCGCTCCTCGGTCACCTTGAGCAGGCACGCCTTCACCCGCTCGAAATCATCAGTGCGGATCGCGGTCTGGCCGACGATGCCGCAGCCGAGATTGCGCTGGCGGATCCAGATCGCATTCTCCTCGATCGCGGGAAGGCGATCGGGCAGGCGGGCGAGCCGCGCCTCGATCGCGGTGTTCAGCTTCTCGGCGGCGGCGGCAAGCGTGGCATCACCGCAGAACAATTGATTGCCGGGGTCGCGAATCTGCTGGCAGTTGTTCCTGGCGAACAGCGGCAGCCGATCGGCGATGGAGCGGTCGGACTGCGCTGACGCGGGTAAGGCGAGCGCCAGCAGCGCAATCACAGTCAGCACGATGAACCGCATTCCCGTCGCCCCCGCAAAGCCGTGGCCATGCTAGCCGCCCGGATCGCGTGGTGGAATGAGTTTTTGGTGAACGGAGGTTCGTAGCCTGGATGGAGAGAAGCGTAATCCGGGACTCGTAGGACAAGCGACAGCGGCCCCGGATTGCGCTGCGCTCCATCAGCGCGCCTCGGCGGCGACCATCGAGACCTGCATCGGTTCGTCGTCATATTTCATCACGGCCGACTGATGGAGCGCGAACAGCGGCTGGTAGCTCCGCGCAGCGTCGTCCTCGACCATCGCCATGCGGCGGTTGTCGAGCATCAGCCAGCGGCCGTCGAGGCGCGCGGCGACAACCGCGTGCTCTTCGCCGGCCCTGACGTCGCGCACCACGAGGATGCGGAGGTCCTCAGGCGCCACGCCCGCCAACCGCAGCGCGGCCAGCTTCGCGATGGCATAGTCCTCGCAGTCGCCGGCGCCGCGCGCGAAGGTCGCTAGCGGCGAGCTCCAGACGTCGTCGATGCCGTCATTGGCGGCCCGGATGGCAAGGTTGATGGCGCGGTTGGTCTCGCCGAGCCGCGCGCGGCCGTTGCGGGCTCGGGCCTGGTCGACGATGGCGAGCAGCTTCAGGGCCGCCGGCGAAGCGCAATTGTCCCGGTCACCGTCGCATAACGCGAGCTGCACCATGTCGCCGTCGAGCTTGTCTTTCAGCGCGAGCCATTTCTGTTGCAGGCTGCCGGCGGAGATGGCGAAGGCGAACACGCCGAACGGCTCGGCGGATTTGCGCACGAGCAGGCCTGCGCCCGGCGACAGCAGCGTGCCGGCGCGAAGCTCGGCGGCTGATCCGAGCAGGACCAATCCGCACAGGACAAGGATTGCGCGCCAGGCGCGCGAGCGAGCAGCGGTCTCCATCTGACATCCCCTTCCCGAGCTTCGCCAGATCCCCCTCGACCTGAACGTGCCGGGCTTTGTTGCTTTCGCGGAGATAGTGCGAGACGGGCCGTTTTGTTCTGCTTAACGCGCCCGGCTGGGGTTCCAAAACCGGGGAACAGCCTGAAATGGACCTGCCCAAATTGCGTAAAACTTTACGATTCGCCGGCTAGGAGTGTCCGGCTGCCGCGAAATGGAGCCAAGTGCAGACGCAGGTTGTGGGGGTGCCGAATCTGGGTCCTATGGCTAACGCCCCCCTATTTCATGGGGTTCTGTTAGTTAGGTCACAGATTTAACTCCGTATTTGCCGCAGGATGCCGCGGAACCTCGCGAAGGAAAGATGACGCAAGTATCTGTTTCGTTACTATGCGTCAGATTACTTTGGATGACTGGAAATGCGTGGAAACAGGCCGAACTCGACTTCCGAATATTTGAGAGATTACTTTCGCTTCTCTGTAGCGGCGCCAAGCCGTGGGGCCTCTTGGGGTCAAGTGATGCGAAATCACACAAGCAATAGATGGTATCGCTAAGGACTTGCTAATGCTATGCAAGCTTAGGCGGTCGATACTTACTTAAATTTTAACCCTTTTTACGGTGCCCGGTTGAACTACGCTGGCCAATTTGACGCCGCGATTTCCTTGGACGGCCAGGGTTCCCGTTCGCCCGCGGGCAGTCATGTCGATTCCTTTACGGCGAAGGCGCATGGTCACGTGCCTGAGGGCGCGTTCGTTGTTCCCGACCCCAGCCTGATCTTCAACGGCGAATTCAAGCGCACGGGTCTCGATCTCGTGTTGTCCCACGAGGGTCACGAATTCGTCGTTCACGATTATTTCAGGGGCGAAAAGCGTGCCGCGCTGGCCTCACCCGACGGCGCCCATCTCACCGGCGAAATCGTCAACGCGCTCACGGGCCATGTCCAGATCGCTCAAGCCGCCCCCGGCGGCGCTGCCGCGGCCCAGGTCATCGGCCACGTCACCAAGCTCGTGGGCAGCGCGACCGCGATCCGCAACGGTGTCTCGGTCATCCTGAACAACGGCGACAACGTCGAGAAGGGTGACGTGGTCTCGACCGGCGCGGATTCCACGCTCGGCATCACCTTCATCGACGGTACCGTGTTCGGCCTGTCCTCGAATGCGCGGATGGTGCTGAACGAGATGGTCTACGACCCCAACGGGTCGAGCAATTCCTCACTGCTCAGCCTGGTCGCCGGCACCATCACCTTCGTCGCCGGCGAGACCGCCAAGCACGGCGACATGAAGATCGACACGCCGGTCGCCACCATGGGCATCCGCGGCACCGCCGTGCTGACCCAGATCAACTTCGTCGTTCCCGCCGGCGGCGGCGATCCGCAGCCGCAGGCGAGCTTCCAGGTGCTGGTCGAGCCGAACGGCACGACGGGCTCCTACATCCTGTTTGACAAGGTCACGCTGCTGCCGATCGCGACGGTCAACCAGGCCGGCCAGATGATCCAGATCAGCGGCGGCAACGTCTCGATCTCCAATGCGCTGATGTCGCCGGACGTTCAGAAGCTGATCACGGACGTGTTCACGCTGAAGTTCACCGACAACAACACCAACACCAAGCTGACCACGAACTTCACCGACACGCTCACGCCGATGAGCCTGGACGTCGTGTTCAAGTCGGGGGGCGGCGCCGTCGCGACCGCGACATTCGTCAATCTCAATCCGCAGGGATCGGAGGCGCCCGGCACGTCCGCGCCGCCCATCGTGCGTATCCCCGGCCAGCCGATTGTGCAAAGCTTCGACGCCGGCGGCAACGTGAAGACGGCGTTCGCGCTGACCGAGCGTGCTGACGCGACCGGCGACACGCATTCCGATACGATTTCCGGCCTGATCAGGTTCGTCGATCAAAACCTCGGCGACCGGCCGACGGTGAGCATCAGCCTCGCCGAAGCGCCGAACTACGTCTACAAGGACGCCGGCCAGCACGACGTCACCGGCTCGCTCTCGGCGCTCCAGAAGCAGGACATCGCGGCGACCCAGATCCAGATCAACGTCGCTCCCGATGCCGGCAACAACAACAACGGCTCGGCAGTCTGGACGTACACGATTCCCGACAAAGTCTTCGACTTCCTCGCCGCCGGCGAAACGCTGACGCTGACCTATATGGTCCGCGTCGACACCAATTTCTCAGTCAATCCCGAGTCCAGGCTCATCCCGATCACCATTACGGTCACGGGAACGAACGACAAGCCCACCGTCGCGACGTTGGGCGGAACCGTCATCGAAAAGGTCGGAACGGGCAACGAAGCTCTGGATACCATCACGGGCACCGTCACCTTCACCGACGTCGATCTGACGGACCGCCCGATCGTGAGCGCGGTGCTCTCGTCGACCCAGCCGTTCAAATATCTCGACGCGCAAGGCCACGACATCACGTCGACGCTGACGCCGCAGCAGCTCGCGGCGATCGCCGCCGTCGAGGTGCCGCTGACCGTGGTACAAGGCGCGGGAAACGGCAACAACGGTTCGGCCACCTGGACCTACAGCGTTCCCGACCATCTGTTCGATTTCCTCGCCAAAGGCGAGAAACTGACGCTCAACTACGTGGTGCAGGTCGATGACGGGCACGGCGGTGTCGTCAGCACGCCGGTTACCGTGTCCATCAACGGTGCGGACGTCAATGTCGAGGGCACCAACGACGTGCCGACGATCGTCGAAGATCTGACCACGCCGACCGGTGCGGTGACCGAGGATACGGCGGCCACGCTCGCCGCCAACGGGACCATCACATTCAACGATCCTGATCTCACGGACACGCACACCGCGAGCTTTTCGCTGAAGTCGACGATTTCGACCACGCATCTGCCGGGCTTCAGCGACGGCACCTCGCATATCGGCACGTTCGCGCTTGCCCCGGTGGTTGAAAGCCCGGGCGCCAGCTCCCGCGGGTCAGTGGGCTGGACCTTCACGCTCGACGACAACGACCCGGTGCTCCAGTCGCTGGCCGAAGGGCAGACCATCACGCAGGTCTATACTGTCAGGATCGACGACCATCACGGTGGGACGGTCACCCGGGACGTCACGGTCGTCATCACCGGCAAGAACGACGCGCCGACAGTCACCAGCGGTGCCGCGGCGGCGACAGGTCATGTCGTCGAGGACGCGGACCTGACGCTGTCGATCGGCGGTACGCTGGCCATCCAGGATCTCGACCTGATCGACACCCATGCGGCGCAGGCGGTGTTCAAGTCGTCGTCCATCAGCTCGGCTCTGCCGGGCTTCGATGCCGACAGCACGCACATCGGTACGTTCACGATCGATCAGTCGGTACTCGAGTACAACTCCGACACGAGCAATGGTGCGACGCTGGGTTGGCACTTCAGCCTCGACAACAGCAATGCAATGCTGCAGTCGCTGGCGCAGGGCCAGACCATCACGCAGGTCTATACCGTTACGTTCGACGATCATCATGGCGGTACCGTCAGCGAGGACGTCACCGTCACGATCACGGGCGTCAATGATGCACCGACGATCACGAGCGATGCCTCCGCAGCGACGGGCGCGGTGACCGAGGATGAGTGCGCCTCGCTCACGGCCGACGGCACGCTGGCGATCCAGGATTTGGACCTGACCGACACCCACACGGCGGCGTGGTCGTTCAAATCTTCGTCGGTCAGCTCGAACCTGCCGGGCTTCGGGACCGGCTCGCATATCGGCACCTTCACGATCGATGCGGTGTCCGAATCCAGCACTGACGGTAACAACGGTGCGACGTTGGGCTGGCACTTCACGCTCGACAACAACGATCCCGTGCTGCAGTCGCTCGCGGAAGGGCAGACCATCACCCAGGTCTACACCGTGACGTTCGACGACCAGCACGGCGGCAAGATCAGCCAGGACGTCACCGTCACGATCACCGGCACCAACGATGCGCCGACCGTCTCCTACGCCACGTCGGACGACATGGGCTTCGACGGCCACACCATCGCGGTCGGCGCCGCGCCGACGGTCGCCACTGATGACGTGACGCTGGACGGCCGGGTGAACTGGAACGGCGGCGCCGAGGCTGGTCACGGCCAGATCCTGTTCTACAACGGCAACACCTCGACGACGGGCTTTGGCCTGCTCGGCACGGTCAATGCCAACGGCACGATGGAGCTGCAGATCCTCGCGGGCGGCGTCCAGATCGCCGATACCGGCGTGGCAATCGCCGCGTCACAGTGGCACAACATCGCGCTGACCCGCGAGAACGGCACCTTCTCGCTCTATCTCGACGGCCATCTCGAATATTCGCAGGCATGGTCGGTCAACCCGATCGACGGCAGCCCGTCGAATCCGTCGCACTCCTACATGATGATCGGCGGCGCGAGCGAGCCGGGTGCGGCGGGCTTTGGCTCGGAAGGCTTCTTCGGCTCGATCGCCGACGTCAGCGTCTGGACCGACGCGCTGACGCAGGTTCAGATCCAGTCGATCGATTTCTCCGCGCTCAGCGGCCACGAGACGGATCTGGCCGCGTACTATCAGCTCGGCGGCGGCAGCGGCAACACGGTCGCCAATTCGGTCAACCCCGCCCAAAGTCTCGACATCGACCTTGCCGACCTCAAGGAAACCAATGAGGGGCTGGACACTCACGGCGTGCTGACGGTTTCCGACGTCGATGCGACCGATCACGTCACGGTGTCGGTCAGCCACGTGCAGGCCTATCTCGACGGCGTGCTGCAAACGGACAGCGTCGGCGGGCTGTCGAATGCCGACCTCCTGGCGGATCTCACTGTCCCCTCGGGCTACATCCTCGACGGTACCGCGACTCATACGCAGTTCACCTGGAACTTCAATTCGCACGGACAGGCGTTCGATTTCCTCGGCGCCGGCCAAACGCTGTCGCTGCAATACACGATCGTTCCGGCCGATGGTGTCGGCGCGGGCACCGGTGCAGTCGTCACCGTCAACATCGCCGGCAGCAACGACGCGCCGACGCTCGCAGATCTCCACATCGGTCCGCTCTCGGACACGGCTGCTGCCGACACTTTCTGCGATCTGACCGGGACGTTGGCGGGCAACGATGTCGACACCGGCGAGACGGCGACGCTGACCTATGCCGTCATCAACGCGGATCACCACGCGGCCACGACAGCTAGTGGACTTTACGGGACGCTGACGGTCAATCCCGATGGCAGCTACAGCTACGTTCCGAACGCCGCCGCGATCAACGCGCTGACCGACGGCTCCTACGCGGATATCTTCACGGTCCAGACCACGGATGTGCACGGTGCAACCGGCACGGCCACGCTCACGGTCGACGTGAGGGGCGCGAACGAGGCCGGCGGCCCGGTCATCGACACCGGGAGCTTCCAGGTCGAACACATCATCGAGAACAGCAACGACATCATCACTGATCTCGTCGTCGTCGATACCGATGCAGGCGCAGCTGCGGATACGTTCACCGTCACGCTGTCGACGGCGCATCCGGACGTCAGCAGCGTCTATTTCGCTCCGATGACGGGTTCACTCGGCGCAATCAACGCGGGCCTCGCGAGCGGCGGTACTGGCGTCGTCTACGATCCGACAGGCGCCAGCGCCGATGACTACCCGCAGCCGCCCGTGACCGACCGGGTCACCCTGACCGTCGCCGATTCGGCCGGCCACTCCGACACGGTCAACTTCATCTTCGTCGCGGGAGCGAGCAGCCAGGATATCATTCTGGCAGGCGCCAACGGCAAGGACGTCATCTTCGCGACGGATTCGAGCGACACGCTGATTGGCGGCGGCGCCAAGGACCAGTTCGTGTTCGCGCCGACGTCGTCGCAGACCGCGGTTCAGCACACCGTGAATGACTTCGAGACCGGCCTCGACAAGATCGACCTGCGGCAGTTCACCAGCATCACGTCTTGGACGCAGGTTTCGCAGCACGCGGCGCAGCAGGGCGTCGATACCTTGCTGACGCTCGACAGCAACGACAAGATTCTCCTGAAGAACACAGTCGTCGGCAATCTCCACGCCAGCGACTTCATCGTTCATTCCTGACGCTCGGGCGCGTCGATCGTCGGCATCTGCGATCGGCGCTGCCATTGATCGTCAATGCATGATATTCCACCAGCATGAAACGTCTCAAGATCCTGCGGCGGTGGTTTGCACGGAAGCTGGGCTTTGCGCGGCTGATGTGCCTTGCGCTGCTGGTCATATTCGCCGGCGCGCGCCTGTGGGATCCGCTGCCGATCCAGGAATTGCGGCTGCGCACCTTCGACATGTTCCAGCTGATCGACCCGCGCCACAAGACATCGCGGCCGGTCGTCATCGTCGACATCGACGACAAGAGCCTCGCCAGGCTCGGACAATGGCCGTGGCCGCGCACGCGCATCGCCGACCTGATCCAGAACCTCACCGATAGCGGCGCGGTGGCGATCGGCTTCGACGTGGTGTTCTCGGAGCCCGACCGGCTCAACCCGGAGCTGGTCGCGAGCCAGATGCGCTATCTGGACGACGCCACCCGCGCCAAGCTGCGCGAGCTGCCGAGCAACGACCAGGTCCTCGCCGACGCGATCAAGCGCTCGCGGGTGGTGCTGGGTGAGACCGGGCTTCCAGAGGTCCTGTCCGAGCTCGATAAATCGCTTCCGTTCACGGGCGTGGCCACGCTCGGGGAGGAGGGCGCCGAGCGCTTCCTGTTCGAATTCCCCGGCCTGCTCCGCAACGTGCCGATCATCGAGAAGATCGCGGCCGGTCGCGGCCTGTTCTCGATCCGGACCGAGCGTGACGGATTGATCCGCCGCGTGCCGATGATCATGCGCGCCCAGGGCAACATCATGCCCTCGCTCAGCCTCGAGATCCTGCGTGTCGTCACGGGAACGCCGACCCTGCTGGTCCGCACGGACAAGGCCGGTATCAGGTCGATCCGCCTCAAGGGCCTGGAAGTTCCGACCGACAAGAACGGTCAGCTCTGGGTGCACTATGCCCGCCGGGATCCTTCGATCTACGTGTCCGCGGTCGACGTGCTCGACAACAGCCTGCCGCCTTCCAGGTTCGCCGGCAAGCTGGTGCTGGTCGGTACCTCCGCGGGCGGATTGAACGACATCAAGACGACGCCGGTGTCACGGGCCATGCCGGGGGTCGAGATCCACGCCCAGGTGCTGGAGAGCGTGCTGAGCGGCGCGGTGATCTCGCAGCCGAATTATGCGCTCGGCGTCGAATTGCTGGCCGCGCTCGTCATCGGCCTGCTCGTGATCATCTTCACGCCGAATCTCGGCCCTGTGCGCCTCGTGCTCGCGGGTGCGACCTTCGCCGCCATCCTGGTCGGCGTGTCCTGGTTCTTCTACGCGCAGTACCGCTACCTCATCGATTTCACCTATCCGCTGCTCTCGACCACTGCGGTCTATCTGACGCTGATCTTCGCGAGCTTCGTGCGCGAGCAGCGCCAGCGCGTGCAGATCCGCGGGCAGTTCGCGCAATACATGTCGCCGGTTCTGGTCGAGCAGCTGGCGCAGTCGCCGGAAAAGCTCGTGCTCGGCGGCGAAGAGCGCGAGATGACGATCATGTTCTCGGACGTGCGCGGCTTCACCACGATCTCGGAAAGCTACAAGCAGGACCCGCAAGGCCTGATTGCGCTGATGAACCGCTTCCTGACGCCGCTCACCGACGTGATCATCGAGCGGAAGGGCTACATCGACAAGTACATGGGCGACGCCATCATGGCGTTCTGGAACGCGCCGCTCGACGATGCCGAGCACGAGGTCAACGCCTGCGAGGCCGCGATCCAGATGCTGGAGCAGATCGACGCGGTCAACAAGGAGCGCGAGCAGGAATCCGCCGACGGCGGCCATGTCTACATTCCGCTCAATGTCGGCATCGGCCTCAACACCGGCATCGGCGTGGTCGGCAATATGGGATCGGACCTGAAGAAGAATTATTCGGTGCTCGGCGACAGCGTGAACCTGGCTTCACGCCTGGAAGGCCAGTCGAAGGAATACGGCTTCCCGATCATCGTCGGATCCAGAACCGCGCTTGCCGCCAAGGACAAGTTCGCGATCCTCGAGCTCGACTTCATCATGGTCAAGGGCAAGACCGAGCCGGAGGTGATCTACGCTATCGCCGGGCGCGAGGACGTGATGCACTCAGGCGCCTTCCAGCGCCTGCGCAACATCACCATCGAAATGCTCGGCTGCTACCGCGGCCGCGACTGGCAGGGCGCACTCGATGCGATCGAACGCGGCCGTCGCAGCGAGGATGCCGACACGCTGGAAAAGCTGTTCAGGCTCTACGAGGCGAGGATCAGGGATTTTCAGATCAACCCGCCGCCGGAGGGTTGGAGCGGGGCGTATGCGCTGCTGACGAAGTAGTGGGGAGGCGTTGTTTGCGTTGCCAGCGCCTCAAATTCGCTGTCGTCCCCGCGAACGCGGGGACCCATAACCCCAGGGAGTGGTTGCCGCGCGAGATTGGCAACCACGAGTCTTCGTCAAACGACTCCCTGTGGTTATGGATCCCGGGTCTGCGCTGGCGCTTGCCCGGGACGACAGTGGTGGTTGATACGGCAGCTTGGCTCAAACGCCAGCGACGTCCATCAACTCTCGTAGGGTGGGCAAAGGCGCGTTAGCGCCGTGCCCACGATCCTGCTCCGCAATGCCGAGGTGGTGGGCACGCTTCGCTTTTCCCACCCTACGACACCTGTGTTTGCCGCTCACTCCATCCCGATCGTCGTCAGATCCTGAAACCAATGCTGCGCCTGCACGAACTGCTTGATCTTCGGCGCCAGCGCGTGCGGGTTGGTATCGTGCACGACCCAGACCAGCGTGGCGTCGTCCACGATCAGCGCGTGCGCCTGGGCCAGCAACTCGTCCTGTTTGGCGCTATCGAATGTCTGCTTGGCCTCGTCGATCAGAGCATCCACCTTCGGGTTCTTGTAGCCGCCCCAGTTGACCCCCACAGGCGCGATCTGGCCCGAATGGAAGAAGCGGACGATCGCGTAGAGCGGGTCCGAGGTGACATAGGCGATGTTGTTGGCGGTGATGCCGGCGTTGATCTCGTCGGCCGCGCCCTTGCGCCAATGCGTATATAATGTCTCGAGCTCGACCACTTTGAAGTCGATGTCGATGCCGATCTCCTTAAAACTCTGCTGCAGGAATTCGTTCATCGGCAGCGACAGCATCTGGCCGGTGCCGCCCTGTGCGATGATGAAGGTTGCCTTCAGTGGTTTCGCCTTGGAGTAGCCGGCCTCCTCGACCAGCTTCTTCGCCGCAGCCAGATCATATTTCAGCTCGAAGCCTGGCTTGCCGAACCACGGGCTGGACGGGTCGACCTGGCCCTTCGCGGGCTTGGCGAGGCCATTCATCAGCCCGACCACGGCGTCGCGGTCGATCGCAAGGTTCAGCGCCTTGCGCAGTCGGATGTCGGTCCAGGGGGAGCCTGGCAGCACGCTGAGATGATAATTCCAGACATGCGGTGTGATGTTGTCGACGAGCTTCATGCCGGCGGCTTTCAGTTGCGGCACGGCATCCGGCGCCGGCGTCTCGATCAGATCGACTTGCCCCGCCAGCAGCGCATTGGTGCGGGTCAGCGCTTCCGGCATCGGGACCAGCACGATCTTGTCGGCCTTGGGAATGCGCTTCTTGTTCCAGTAGTCCGGGTTCTTGCTGAGTTCTGCAAGCTCGCGCGGTACCAGCTTCGTCAGCTTGAACGGGCCGGTGCCGGAGGGCTGGCTGGCGAACTTGTCCCAATCCTTGCCGAGCTTGTCGTACTGCGCGGGGCTCGACACCAGGAACCACAGCATCTGATAGGGAAAGAAGGAATCGACCGTCTTGGTGGTGATCTCCACGGTGAAATCGTCGATCTTGGCGTAGCTCGCAACGGAGGGGAGGCGGGTCTTCACCTGCGCGCTCTGGCGCTTGTCGAATTGCGGCGCCTTGTCGTTGAGCACCTTGTCCAGATTCCAGATCACGGCGTCGGCGTTGAACTCGCTGCCGTCGTGAAACCTCACGCCCTTGCGCAGCGTGAAGCGCCATTTGGTCTTGTCGGCATCATCGACCTTCCACTCGGTCGCAAGCCCCGGCACCAGCTTGCCGGGCCGGTCGGCGACGTCCATCTCCCAGGCCACCAAGGGATCGTAGATCGTGTAGGCCGTGAACTGATAGGCGCCGGCGCCGCGATCGGGCTGACCCGTGGTGAGCGGAATGTCCGCCATCGAGATGCCGTAGCGCACCACCGTTTCGGCGCGCGCCGAGATTGCGGATAACGCCAGTGCAAGCACGGCGAGACAAATCGATAGACGAACACGCATGGCCCAGAGCTCCCAGGGGATTTCGGGACCGAACTTGCAATCTTGATGCCAGAATAGGCAGCGCGGCGCGTGCACCCGCCTACGACCTACAAGGACTTGTCGTCGCAGGGCCAAATCGCAGAATAAGTTTCTCTTTGGCATAGCCATTGCATACGATTGCATCAAAAATAGTCATCGAAGCCGGAAAAGGATTGAGGCGATGCTTACTAAGAAGAACACGTGCGCGGCATGGATCGCGGTGCTCGCTCTAACGACGGTGGCTGCATGGCCGCGTGAGGCCAGTGCCGAAACCGTGCTGCGCATCGGCATGACCGCTGCCGATATTCCGCGCACGCTTGGCCAGCCCGATCAGGGTTTTGAAGGCAACCGCTTCACCGGCCTCACCATGTACGACGCGCTGACCGGCTGGGACCTGTCCTCCGCCGAGAAGGCGAGCGTGGTGATTCCCGGCCTTGCCACCGAGTGGAAGGTCGACGATGCCGACAAGACCAAGTGGGTTTTCAAGCTGCGCCCTGGCGTGACCTTCCACGATGGTTCCCCGTTCAACGCGGATGCCGTGGTGTGGAACGTCGAGAAGGTGTTGAAGCAGGACGCGCCGCAGTTCGACGCCAGCCAGGTCGGCGTCACGGCCTCGCGCATGCCGACGCTGGCCTCCGCCAAGAAGATCGACGACATGACGGTCGAGCTCACCACCAAGGAGCCCGACAGCTTCCTGCCGATCAACCTCACCAATTTGTTCATGGCGAGCCCGGCGAAGTGGCAGCATTTCTATGACAAGGCCGAAGGCGCCGACGCCAAGGCCAAGTCGCAGGCGGCATGGACGGCGTTTGCCAGGGACGCTGCAGGCACCGGCCCGTGGAAGATGGCGAGCTTCACGCCGCGCGAGCGGCTCGAGCTCGTCAAGAACGCGAGCTATTGGGACAAGGCGCGCGTGCCCAAGGTCGACAAGATGGTGCTGTTGCCGATGCCGGAAGCCAACGCCCGCACCGCGGCGCTGCTCTCCGGTCAGGTCGACTGGGTTGAGGCGCCGGCGCCGGACGCACTGCCCGAGCTCAAGCAGCGCGGCTTCAAGCTCTACGCCAACGAGCAGCCGCATGTCTGGCCGTGGCAGTTCTCCCGCGTCGAGGGCTCGCCCTGGAACGACATCCGCGTGCGCAAGGCCGCCAACCTCTGCGTCGATCGCGAAGGTCTCAAGGACGGCCTGCTCGCCGGCCTGATGGTGCCGGCGAGCGGCACCTTCGAGCCCGGTCATCCCTGGCGCGGCAAGCCGAGCTTCGAGATCAAGTATGACAAGGCGGCTGCGCAGAAGCTGATGCAGGAGGCGGGCTTCGGCCCCAACAAGAAGCTGACGGTCAAGACCCAGACCTCCGCCTCGGGTTCGGGCCAGATGCAGCCCTTGCCGATGAACGAGTATCTCCAGCAGGCCCTTGCCGAATGCTACTTCGATGTGCAGCTCGACGTCATCGAATGGAATACGCTGTTCACGAACTGGCGCCGGGGCGCCAAGGATCCGTCGGCGAACGGTTCGCACGCGACCAACGTGACCTACGCGGCGATGGATCCGTTCTTCGCCCTGGTGCGCTTCCTGCAATCGGGCATGGCGCCGCCGGTCTCGAACAATTGGGGTTTCATCAACAATCCCAAGTTCGACGAGCTGGTGAAGAAGGCTCGCCAGACCTTCGATCCCGCCGCGCGCGACGCCGCGCTCGCCGAGCTGCACGCGGCCTCGGTCGACGATGCCGCATTCCTCTACGTCGCCCACGACGTCGGCCCCCGCGCCATCAGCCCGAAGGTCTCGGGCGTGGTGCAGCCGAAGAGTTGGTTCATCGACTTCTCACTGGTGTCGATGAAGTAGTTCGCGCCACACGAAAAGTGCACCCTCTCCCCTTGTGGGAGAGGGTGGCTTCGCGACAGCGAAGCCGGGTGAGGGGTCTCTCTCCGCGAGTGACCCTCTCGCTCATTCGATAATGCTGTATCCGCGGATAGATACCCCTCATCCGGCGCTTCGCGCCACCTTCTCCCACAAGGGGAGAAGGAAGAAAGAAGACCAGTGCTCGCCTATATCACCAGACGCATCGTCTACGTCGTCCCGATCGTCATCAGCGTCGCGCTGGTGTGTTTCCTGCTCGTGCACATCACGCCGGGCGATCCGCTGGTCGCGGTGCTGCCGGCCGATGCCTCGCAGGAACTCGCCGCGCAGCTCCGTGCCGCCTATGGGTTTGATCGCCCGCTGCCGGTGCAGTTCGGCTTGTGGCTGATGCGCGCGCTGCACGGCGATCTCGGCAATTCCATTGCGACGGGGCGCCCCGTGCTCGCCGAGGTCATGCGCGCGGTCAGCAACACCGTCACGCTGGCGATTGCCGCCGCGATCATCGGCTTCACCATGGGCATCCTGCTCGGCCTGATCGCCGGCTATTTCCGCGAGACCTGGATCGACAAGCTCGCGACCTCCTTTGCCATCGCCGGCGTATCCGTGCCGCATTACTGGCTCGGCATGGTGCTCGTCATCATCTTCTCGGTGCAGCTGAACTGGCTGCCCGCGGTCGGCGCCGGGCCCGGCGGCTCCGCCACCTGGGCCTGGGACTGGGCGCACCTGCAATACCTCGTGCTGCCCGCGATCACGACATCGGTGATTCCCATGGGCATCGTCACCCGCACGGTGCGCGCGCTGACCGGCGACATCCTGAGCCAGGATTTTGTCGAGGCCCTGCGCGCCAAGGGGCTGCATGAGCGCGGCGTGTTCCGCCACGTCATCAAGAACGCCGCGCCCACCGCGCTCGCGGTGATGGGGCTTCAACTCGGTTATATGCTCGGCGGCTCGATCCTGATCGAGACCGTGTTCTCCTGGCCGGGCTCGGGCTTCCTGCTCAACTCGGCGATCTTCCAGCGTGATTTGCCGCTGCTGCAGGGCACGATCCTGATCCTGGCGCTGTTCTTCGTCTTCCTCAATCTCATGGTCGACATCGCGCAAGCCGCGATCGATCCGCGCATCAAGCGGGGCTAGTGGGATGAGGTGCCACACACTCAGTGTCGTCCCGGCGAAGGCCGGGACCCATAACCCCGGTAAGCGGTTGTGGGACGAGACGGCCACTACGAGTCTTCGCCAAATTACATTTCGTGGCTATGGGTCCCGGCTTTCGCCGGGACGACGATGGAAATTGCGGCGATGAGCGAGCTTCCGTTGTCTGCCACCGCCGATGCCGCGCTGCAGGCCGCACCCGCCACCAAGGCGCGCGGTTATTGGGCGACCGTCGGCCGCCGCATCCGGCGTGACAAGGTCAGCATGGCATGCGCGCTGGTGCTGCTGCTGATCTTCCTGTCCGCGATCCTCGCACCGTGGCTGGGTCTGGAAGATCCCTACAAGGGCTCCATGATCCGCCGCCTGCGCCACATCGGCACCGCTGGCTATCCGCTCGGCACCGACGAGCTCGGCCGCGACATGCTGGCACGGCTGATCTACGGCGGGCGGCTGTCGCTGGTCATCGGCATCCTGCCCGTGATCCTCGCGTTCTGCATCGGCACCTCGCTGGGCCTCGTCGCCGGCTATGTCGGCGGCAAGCTCAACACCGCGATCATGCGCACGATCGACGTGTTCTACGCCTTTCCCTCCGTGCTGCTGGCGATCGCGATCTCCGGCGCGCTGGGCGCCGGCATCCTCAATTCCATCGTGTCGTTGACGGTCGTGTTCGTGCCGCAGATCACCCGCGTCGCCGAAAGCGTCACCACCGGCGTGCGCAACATGGACTTCGTCGAGGCCGCGCGCGCCTCCGGCGCCGGGCCCTTCACCATCATGCGCGTGCACATCCTCGGCAACGTGCTCGGCGCGATCTTCGTCTATGCGACGAGCCTGATTTCGGTCTCGATGATCCTGGCGGCCGGCCTTTCTTTCCTCGGTCTCGGCACCAAGCCGCCGGAGCCGGAATGGGGGCTAATGCTCAACACCTTGCGTACCGCGATCTACGTCAATCCCTGGGTCGCCGCATTGCCGGGCGCGATGATCTTCGCCGTCTCGATCTGCTTCAACCTGCTTTCGGACGGCCTGCGGAGCGCCATGGACATCAGGAACTAGCCATGAGCGAGAGCAACACATCCGTCGAAATGCTGGAGCCGGTCGAAGACCGCGGCGGCGTCGCGCAGCCGTTGCTTCAGGTCAACGGACTGACAAAGCACTTTCCCGTTCGCGGTGGATTGTTTGCCGCGAAGCGCACCGTGCGCGCCGTCGACAACGTCTCCTTCGCCGTCGCCAAGGGCGAGACCGTCGGCATCGTCGGCGAGTCCGGCTGCGGCAAGTCCACCACCGCGCGCCTGCTGATGCATCTGATGCCGCGCGACACTGGCGACATCATCTATGACGGCATGACCGTCGGCCAGTCGCTGAGCTTGCGCGAATTGCGCCGCGGCATGCAGATGGTGTTCCAGGACTCCTATGCTTCGCTCAATCCGCGCCTGACGATCGAGGAATCGATCGCCTTTGGCCCGAAGGTGCACGGCATGGGCGATGGCGCGTCACGGGCGTTGGCGCGCGAGCTGCTCGGCAAGGTCGGCTTGCGCCCCGAAAACTTCGCCAACCGCTATCCGCACGAGATCTCCGGCGGCCAGCGCCAGCGCGTCAACATCGCGCGCGCGCTGGCGCTGTCGCCGCGGTTGGTGATTTTGGATGAAGCGGTCTCCGCGCTCGACAAATCCGTCGAGGCGCAGGTGCTCAACCTGCTCGCCGATCTCAAGCGCGAGTTCGGGCTGACCTATCTCTTCATCAGCCATGACCTCAACGTCGTCCGTTACATCTCGGACCGCGTGCTGGTGATGTATCTCGGCGAGGTCGTCGAGCTCGGCCCGGTCGACCAGGTCTGGGACAACCCTGCGCATCCCTACACGCGCGCACTCCTGGCGGCGATGCCGTCGTCGGACCCCGACAGGCGCACCGAGCAACCGCCAATCACCGGCGATCCGCCCAACCCGATTGATCCGCCCCCGGGCTGCCGCTTCCACACCCGTTGCCCGTTTGCGGAGCCGCTCTGCGCAAATGCGACACCAAAGCTCACCGCGCTGGATAATATGGGCCACGAGGCCGCGTGCTACATGGCGATACCGGGTTCAGGCCACAGCCGCGCGCCCAGGGAGAAGATCGCATGACGAGACCGACACCGAAAGAGATCAAGCCGATTGCGCTAGTTGCCGGCGTCCCCGTGGACGACGAGATCGCGACGCGCATCTCTAATTCCATCGGACCTGCCTTCGAAGGCTTCGCGGCCATCGCCGGCACGCTGCCGTTCGACCTCGAGCCCGCGCTCTATCCGACCGTGCAGACGCAGAAGGTGTCGAAATGAGCACTGAGCCTGCATTGATGACGCTCACCGAGGTCGCGCGCGCGATCGCGATGAAGCAGGTGTCCTCGCATGAGGTGACGCGCGCGCTGTTGCACCGCATTGCGCAGTGGCAGCCGCATCTCAACGCCTTCATGTCGATCGAGGCCGAGGCTGCATTGCATGCGGCGGAGGCCGCCGATTCCGATCTCGCCAAGGGCAATGTCCGTGGTCCGCTGCACGGCGTGCCGCTCGCGCACAAGGACATGTATTACGATGCCGGCCACGTCGCGACCTGCGGCTCGCTGATCCGTCGTGATTTCGTGCCGACCGTGACCTCCACGGCGTTGCAGCGGTTGAAGGACGCCGGCCAGATCAGGCTCGGCACGCTGCATCTGGCCGAATTCGCCTACGGCCCGACCGGGCACAACGCCCATTACGGCCCGGTGCGCAATCCCTGGAACGTCGCGCACATCACCGGCGGCTCGTCGTCGGGCTCCGGCTCGGCGGTCGCGGCGCGGCTGACCTATGCGGCGCTGGGCTCGGACACCGGCGGCTCCATCCGGATGCCCGCGCATTTCTGCGGCGTCACGGGGTTGAAGACCACCGTCGGTCGCGTCAGCCGGGCCGGCGCGATGCCGTTGTCGCAGTCGCTCGACACCGTCGGCCCGCTTGCCCGCACCGCCGAGGATTGCGCGCTGCTGCTGGCGCTGATGGCTGGGGCGGACCCTGCGGACTCGACCTGCAGCCACGAGCCGCTGTCGGACTATGTCGGCGCGACCAAGGGCTCGCTGAAAGGCCTCAAGATCGGCGTACCCGCCTCGTTCTATGTCGACGATCTCGACAGCGAGGTCGCGCGCGTGCTGGACGAGACCATCGCCGTGCTCAAGCGTGAGGGCGCGGACATCGTCACGGTCGAGCTGCCGGACCAGCGGCAATTGTCCTCGGCGAGCCAGCTCGTGCTCGCCGCCGAAGCTGCCGCCTTCCACAAGCGCTGGATGATCGAGCGTCCGCAGGACTATGGCCCGCAAGTCCTGATGCGACTGCAGAACGGTCTCGCCGTTCCAGCCATCACCTATCTCGAGGCGATGCGCTGGCGCGGCCCGGCGCTGGCCGCGCACAACGCAGCGACCTCGGACGTCGATGCCGTGATCGCGCCGGCCTCGCCGGTGCCGGCGCCGACGATCGAGGAGAGCGATGTCGGGGGCGGGCCGAACGCACCGGCCATGGTGCAGCGGCTGACGCTGTTCACCCGCCCGGTGAACTTCCTCGGCCTGCCGTCGCTCACCGTACCCTCGGGCTTCACGAAAAGCGGCCTGCCGGTCGGCATGCAGCTGATCGCCCGCTCCTTCGACGAAGCGACCCTGCTCACCATCGGCGCCGCCTTCCAGCGCGTCACCGATTATCACGATCGATTGCCGAAACTGCCGTCATGACCAACCTCGTCGACATCTCAGGCCTCAACATCCGCTTCACCGGGGAGCGCACGGTCTACGCCGTGAACGATCTCAGTCTCTCGCTGGGCAACAGTGAGGTGTTGGGCCTGCTCGGCGAGTCCGGTTCGGGAAAGAGCGTGACCCTGCGTGCGCTGATGCGGCTGTTGCCGAAGAAGCGCACGCAGATTTCCGGCACCGTCAACGTCATGGGCCGCGACGTGCTCGCCATGAACGACGAGGAGCTGTCGTCCTTCCGCGGCCAGACCGTGTCGATGATCTTCCAGGAGCCGGCATTGGCGCTGGATCCGGTCTACACCATCGGGGCGCAGATCGCCGAAAGCGTCGTGCGCCACGAGGGCAAAAGCTACGCGGAGGGCAGGGCACGCGCACTCGAAATGCTCGAAGTCGTGCGCATTCCCTCCGCAAAACGCCGGCTCGACGCCTATCCGCACGAGATGTCCGGCGGCATGCGTCAGCGCGCCATGATCGCGCTGGCGTTGGCGTGCCGGCCAAAAATCCTGCTCGCGGATGAGCCGACCACCGCGCTCGATGCCACCGTGCAGATCCAGATCCTGCTCTTGCTGCGCGAGCTGCAGCGCGAGTTCGGCATGTCCGTCATCTTCGTCACCCACGACATCGGCGTCGCCATCGAGATCTGCGACCGTGTCGCGGTGATGTATGCCGGCCAGATCGTGGAGCAGGGCACGCTTCGCGACATCGTCCGCAGCCCGGTGCATCCCTATGCCAAGGGCCTGCTCGCCTCGACTATTCACGGCGCCAAGCGTGGCGCCCGCCTCGAAACCATCCCCGGCACGCCGCCTTCGCTGACCGAGAAACCCCACAACTGCTCCTTCGCCCCGCGCTGCGCCGTGGCGCAGCCCCGTTGCCTGGCGCAATTGCCTGCCAATGTGGCGGTCGGGCCGGGCCGGGCGGCGCGATGTGTGCTGGCGGAGCAGACGGCGGCGCTGTCATAGTATTCGAACGGCGCTGCAGCAGCGCTCCTTCCTTTGAAATTCCTCTACGGCAACACCGAGTTGTCACAGTTCACCGGCGACTGCAGGCCAAAGCCGTTCTACTTTGCATGGGGTTGTTTTCGACATTTTTGTCGAAGGCGGGTTAAGCGACTAGCATTCAGACGCCATTCATCCCGGTTCCCGTTCCATGCGGCCGTTCATGCAGAGGGACCAGATTTATGCACATTTCAAACGAAGGCCTGCTCGTCATCCTGTTCGTCGGCCTAGTGGCCGGCTGGCTCGCCGGCAAGGTGGTGCGCGGAACGGGGTTCGGGATCATCGGCGACATCGTGGTCGGCATCGCCGGTGCGCTGGTGGCGAGCTTCCTGTTTCCGAAGCTCGGCATTCGCCTCGGCACAGGCCTGGTATCCGAGATCGTCTATTCCGCCATCGGCGCGGTCATCCTGCTGCTGGTGGTACGGCTGGTGCGGGGCGGCGGCCGGTTCTAGCAGCCGCCCGGTTTGGTCGATCGGAACTAGCCGCCTCTCCCAGGACCGGGGAGGGGCGGCGGCCACTGCACCAAAAAGCCGCAAAGACTGTGAAATACCGGACTTGCGTGCGGGGCCATCAGGGGTAGATGTGGGCCATCAGGTTTTTGGATGAACCCGGCTGCGTTGGACGCAGGGCGAACATGATGTTAATCCGGGGCGAGTACCCTGAATTGCTCGTGAAATCAGGGGCCTTGGCCCCCACCTGAAAGAGATCAGACTGATGGCAGCCGGTCCTGGCGTCCGCCGTTCAGAGCTCGGTGACGCCTTACGCGCTTGTCGCACGGCGTTCATCGGCGTCGGCTTGATGAGCTGCATGATCAACCTGCTCTATCTGACCGGGTCGATATTCATGCTGGAGGTTTACGACCGGGTGCTGCCGAGCCGCAGCGTCCCGACCCTGGTCGGCCTGATCATCCTCGCCAGCTTCCTCTACATGGCGCAGGGTGTGCTCGACATGATCCGCAACCGGATCCTGGGGCGGATCGGCACCGCGCTCGATGAAGCCCTCAACAAGCGCGTGTTCGACACCATCGTGCGCCTGCCGCTTCTGGTCGGCAGCCGCAACGAAGGCCTCCAGCCGCTACGCGACCTCGACAATGTCCGCTCCTTTCTCGGCGGAATGGGCCCGAGCGCATTCTTCGACCTGCCCTGGCTGCCGCTCTATCTCGCCATCTGCTTCGCCTTCCACGTCATGATCGGCGTCACCGCGCTGGTCGGCGCCATCATCCTGGTCGGGCTGACGCTGGTCACCGAGTTCATGTCCCGCCAGCCGGCGCGCGAGGCGATGGGGCTTGCCGCCCAGCGCAACGATCTCGCCCAGGCCAGCCGCCGCAACGCCGAAGTCATGGTGGCGATGGGCATGGCCGGCCGGATGAACCAGCGCTGGAGCGAGACCAACGAAAAATATCTCGCCGGCAATCAGCGCGCGAGCGACGTCGCCGGCGGTCTCGGCGCGGTCGCAAAGGTGCTGCGCATGATGCTGCAATCGGCCGTGCTGGCGGTCGGCGCCTATCTCGTCATCCACCAGGAGGCGACCGCCGGCATCATCATCGCCGGCTCGATCCTCTCCGCCCGCGCGCTTGCGCCGGTCGATCTCGCCATTGCGCACTGGAAATCCTTCGTCGCGGCACGCCAGAGCTGGCACCGCCTCACGCGCCTGCTGGAGCAGATGCCGGCGCAGACGATGCCGACCCAGTTGCAGGCGCCCACGAGCCGGCTCTCGGTCGAAGGCGTCGCCATGGTGCCGCCCGGCGACCAGCGCCTCATCGTGCAGGACATCACCTTCGCGCTCGCCGCGGGCAACGGCCTCGGCGTGATCGGCCCGAGCGGTTCCGGCAAGTCGTCGCTCATCCGCGCGCTGGTCGGGGTCTGGCAGCCGGTGCGCGGCAAGGTGCGGCTCGACGGCGCGGCGCTCGACCAATGGTCGTCCGACATGCTTGGCCGGCACATCGGCTATCTGCCGCAGGACGTCGAATTGTTCGGCGGCACCATCGCCCAGAACATCAGCCGGTTCGATCCCGAGGCGACGTCCGAGGGCATCATCGCGGCTGCGAAAGAAGCCGGCGTGCACGAGATGATCATCAAGATGCGCGAGGGCTACAACACGCAAGTCGGCGAGCAGGGCACGGCGCTTTCCGCCGGCCAGGCGCAGCGCGTGGCGCTGGCGCGCGCGCTCTATGGCAACCCCTTCCTGATCGTGCTCGACGAGCCCAACTCCAATCTCGACACCGAAGGCGACGAGGCGCTGACCCGCGCCGTCCGCGCCGCTCGCGAGCGCGGCGCCATCGTGGTCGTGGTGGCGCACCGCCCGATCGGCGTCGAGGCGGTCGACCAGGTCCTGGTGCTGCGTGATGGCCGCATGCAGGCTTTCGGCCCAAAGGAGCAGGTGCTCGCCCAGGTACTGCAGCCGCGCGTGACGCCGCCGGCCCCGATCAAGATCGTCAGCGAAGGTGGAGTGGCCAAACCATGAGCACAAAGCCATGAGCACGATGGCCATCGGCGGCCCGAAGCCTGCCGCGAACAAGACCGTACGCGAATCCATCAAGTTTCACCTGATCCTCGGCTTCGTGATCGTGCTGGTGCTTGTCGTCGGTCTCGGCGGCTGGGCCTCGACCGTGCTGATCTCGGGCGCGCTGATCGCGCCGGGCCAGATCGTGGTCGAATCCAACGTCAAGAAGGTGCAGCATCCGACCGGCGGCGTGGTCGGCGAGGTGCGCGCCCGCGACGGCGACCTGGTCAAGGCCGGCGATATCGTGGTGCGGCTCGACGATACCGTCACCAAGGCCAACCTTGCTATCGTCACCAAGAATCTCGACGCCGCGCAGGCGCGTGCGGCGCGCCTGCAGGCCGAGCAGCGCGGGGTCGACAGGATCGAATTTCCGCAGGCCCTGATCGAGCGCGCTGGGGATCCCGACGTCAAGCTGCTGCTCTCCGCCGAAACCAAGCTGTTCGACGTCCGCGTCAACGGCCGCACCGGACAGAAGGCCCAGCTGCGCGAGCGCATCACGCAGCTCAACGAGGAGATCGCGGGGCTCAGCGCCCAGGAGAAGGCCAAGGATCAGGAGATCGCGCTGGTGCAGAACGAGCTCACCGGCGTGCGCGAGCTTTACGACAAGCGTCTGGTGCAGATCTCGCGTCTGACCCAGCTCGAACGCGACTCGGCCCGTCTCAACGGCGAACGCGCGCAGTACATCGCTTCGCGCGCCCAGGCCAAGGGCAAGATCACGGAGACCGAGCTCCAGATCATCCAGGTCGACAAGGACGTGGTGAGCGAGGTCTCCAAGGATCTGCGCGAGACCAACGACAAGATCGGCGAGCTGATCGAGCGCAAGGTTGCCGCCGAAGACCAGCTTCGCCGCATCGACATCCGCGCGCCGCAGGACGGCATGGTGCTGCAATCCACGGTGCACACGGTCGGCGGCGTCATCACCGCCGGCGACGCTCTCATGCTGATCGTGCCGCAGGCCGACGATCTCCAGGTCGAGGCAAAGGTCAATCCGGTCGACATCGACAAGCTGCAGATCGGCCAGAAGACGCTGTTGCGCCTCTCCGCCTTCAATCAGCGCACCACGCCGGAGCTCAACGGCCTCGTCAGCCGCGTCTCGCCCGACGTCACCACCGACCAGCGCACCGGCCAGAGCTACTACACCATCCGCGTCTCGATGCCGGCCGCAGAGATCGCCCGTCTCGGCGACGTCAAGATGATTCCCGGCATGCCCGTGGAAGCCTTCGTCCAGACGGGCGACCGCACGATGCTGTCCTATCTGATGAAGCCGCTGCACGACCAGCTGATGCGGGCGTTCCGGGAGAAGTGACGGGCGAAAGCGCGTCGTGATCTCGTAGGGTGGGTTAGCGCAGCGTAACCCACCGCTTCTCTATCCGCGGAAGCAGAAGTGGCGGGTTACGCTGCGCTAACCCACCCCACGGCACCGTGTTTCTCGCTGTCGGTCTCGTCGGGTGGGCAAAGGCGCGATGCGCGGTGCCCACCGTCTCTTACACGACGGGCATATTGGTGGGCACGCTCCGCTTTGCCCACCCTACGGCACTGACTTCTTTGCTATAGTTCGACTCAAGCCCATCAACTCGGCGGTCGACCATGCAATCCCCATCCTCCATCGCCACCGAATCCTTCTCCGACGCCACACTCGCGGTCGCGCGGCTCGAAGAAATCTACGAGCGCAACACAAAATTCCTGCGCGACCGGTTCGAGGCCTATGTCGGCGGCGAAGCGATCACGACGCGGGTGCGAGCCTATTATCCCTTCGTCCGCCTCACCACCGCGACGCATGCGCGGCTGGATTCCCGTCTCGCCTACGGCTTCGTCGCCGGGCCCGGCGTCCATGAAACCAGCGTGACGCGTCCGGATCTGTTCCGGAGCTACCTTATCGAGCAGATCGGCCTCTTGATCCAGAATCACGGCGTGCCCGTCGAGATCGGCGAGTCTGCCGAGCCGATCCCGATCCACTTCGCCTATCGCCGCGACATCAACATCGAAGCTGCGATCACGACGAGCGAGAACTCCTCTGTCGCGCGATCGCTGCGCGACGCGTTCGACGTGCCCGATCTCGCCACCATGGACGATTCGATTGCCGACGGCACCTTCGAGCTTCAGCCGGGCGCGCCCGAGCCGCTGTCGCTGTTCCGCGCCGCCCGCGTCGATTACTCGCTGCGCCGGCTCTATCACTACACCGGCACCGACCCCGAGCATTTCCAGAATTTTGTCATTTTCACCAACTACCAGTTCTATGTCGACGCCTTCGCGCAGCTCTGTCAGCAGCGGCTCCAGTCGAGTGAGGCTGGCCTTGACGCCTTCGTCGCGCCGGGCAACGTCATCACGCGCAGCGCCGGCGCAATCAGCGGCGTTGCGCCGGCGCGCATGCCGCAGATGCCGGCCTTCCACCTGGTCGCATCAGGCTATCGCGGCATCACGCTGATCAACATCGGTACCGGTCCGTCCAACGCGCGCAACGTCACCGACCATGTCGCGGTGCTGCGCCCGCATGCCTGGCTGATGCTCGGCCATTGCGCGGGCCTGCGCAACACGCAGCGCCTCGGCGATTACGTGCTCGCGCACGGCTATGTGCGCGAAGACCACGTGCTCGATCGCGAGCTGCCGCTGTGGGTCCCGATCCCCGCGCTGGCCGAGATGCAGGTCGCGCTCGAGGAGGCGGTCGAGGACGTCACGGGGCTCGAAGGTTTCGAGCTCAAGCGCCTGATGCGCACTGGAACCGTCGCGAGCGTCGACAACCGCAATTGGGAGATCTCCGGGCCTGAGGTGATCCGGCGTATGTCGCAGTCGCGCGCGGTCGCGCTCGACATGGAATCGGCCGCGATCGCCGCCAACGGCTATCGCTTCCGCGTTCCCTACGGCACGCTGCTCTGCGTCTCCGACAAGCCGCTGCACGGCGAGATCAAGCTCGCCGGCATGGCCAGCGAATTCTACCGCCGCCGCGTCGGCCAGCATCTCGAGATCGGCCTGAAGGCGCTGGAGCGGCTCAAGCAACAGGAATCGGAGCGGCTGCATTCGCGAAAGCTGCGCAGCTTTGCCGAGGTGGCCTTCCAGTAAAGGACACCGGAACTGTCGTACGCATGCTGACGCCTCCGTGAGCGCAGCGTCCCGGAATATTGCCGCCGAGGCAGGGTTATCAATTGGTCCGGGGCCGCTTGAAACACTGAGGAGGCAGACATGATCGCAGCGATGATCAGGCGCTTCGTGTTGGGTACGTTCGCGGCAGCCCTATTGTGCTCGCCGGCCTTTGCCGCGGGCGGAGGCGGGGGTGGAGGAGGCGGGGGCAGCGCCAGCTCCACGGATCCGTACGCGGGCGCCTATTCGGATCAGAAACCGCAGCCGACCTATCCGAAGCGTCCGGGCGCCAAGGCAACCCAGAAAGGCAAGAAGCCGAACAATCAGTCCGGCATCGGCGATCCCGCATTCGCGGCGGGCTACCGCGTGGCCTATGACACGATCTACGAGCGCAACGACTATGCGGCCGCGATCGCGCAATTGAAGTCGCTCGGCCATGACGACCATCCGAACGTCGCCAACCTCATCGGCTACTCCTATCGCAAGCTCGGCGACTACGAGCAGTCGCAGGTCTGGTATGAGCGCGCATTGAAGGCGGATCCGAACCACGTGCTGACGTGGCAATATTACGGGCTGTGGCAGCTCGAGCGGGGTAATCGCGAGCAGGCGCTCTATCATTTGAGCCGGATTGCCTCCATCTGCGGGACCGGTTGTGAGGAGTATCGGTCGCTGGCCGCGGCGCTCGACAGGCCGACCGGCACGGCGCTCGTCTACTGAAGCTGGAGAGCAGCCGGTTCGTCGAGCCGCTGCTGATAGGCGTCGGATGACCGCCACGTCCTTCGGCGCGGATAGTGACAAGGCGTCAGATTTTCAGCATTGTCCCGTTCGGGGGCGCGACGGGACAATTGGATGCCGCTGACGCGCGACAAGATCATTGGCCATGACCTCGAACGGCTGGCCTTTCGCTTCACCATGCTGAGCGGCGACGAGGTCGTGCAGTGCCAGATCAGCGACGCCGCCATGGACGAGCTCGCGGGCATGCAGGGCACCGAAAGCAGCGCACGGCAGGCGCAGTTCCTGTCGTTGCGTGAGACCATCGAGCGGATCGCGTCAGATCTCTACGACGAAGCACCGCGATTCCAGGGATATGTGGTCCGGATCTTCATGCGGCATTTGGGGCGGTGAGCTCTCGCCTCACTCTCCGCTGTCATGCCCCGCGAAGTGTTTAGCCCGGACAGATCACTGACGGGTGTTCGGAGACATAGCTGACACATCAACATTGGCTGGATTGGTCCGATTCGGGAGGCCGTCCATGCCGTGGAGTGAGGTGTCAGTAATGGATCAGCGCCAGGAGTTCGTGCGGCTGGCTTTGCAGGAAGGCGCCAACCGGCGCGAACTGTGCCGGCGGTTCAACATCAGCCCTGACGTCGGCTACAAATGGTTGCGGCGCTGGCAGGCCGGCGATCGGGAGCTGGCCGACCGCTCCCGTTGCCCGCATGCGATGCCCAGGCGCAGTGAGGCTGCGGTCGAGGCCCAAGTTCTGGCCGTACGGGACAAGCATCCGGCTTGGGGAGCGCGGAAGATCGCCCACTGCCTGAAGCGGAGCGGGCAGACGGTGCCGGTGCCGTCAACGGTGCACCAGATCCTGTGTCGGAACGGTCGGGTCAAACCGAGCGAGAATGTACCGCCAAATCCGGGGCATCGCTTCGAGAAGGAAGCTCCCAACCTGCTGTGGCAGATGGACTTCAAGGGTCACCTGCCGCTCGCCAACGGGACGCGATGCCATCCGCTGACCGTTGTCGACGATCACTCGCGCTATGTCCTGTGCTTGAAGGCCTGCGCCGACGAGCAGCGTCTTACCGTGCAGGATCACCTGACGACGACATTCCGCTGCTATGGCTTGCCGGAAGCCTTCTACACCGACAACGGCTCACCCTGGGGCGATACGTCAGGCGTTCGTTGGACCGGGTTGAAGGTGTGGCTGCTCAAGCTCGGTGTCAGGGTTGTGCACGCCAGGCCCTGTCACCCGCAGGCCCGCGGCAAGAACGAACGCTTCCATCGCACCCTGAAGGCCGAGGTTTTTGCCATGCGGCGCTTCCGCACCCTCCCGGAAGTCCAGCGCGCCTTCGATGCCTGGCGACCGGTCTACAATCTGGAGCGTCCCCACCAAGGCCTCGATATGCGCGTCCCCGCCGATCGCTTCCGGCCCAGCGCCCGCGCCATGCCGACCCGCGTTCCGAACGTTGAATACGACAGCGGCGAGATCGTCCGTAGGGTCTCATCGACGAGACCCTACATCTCCTTCAAAGGACGCTTCTGGAAGGTTCCCCAGGCCTTCGCGCGCGAAAGTCTCGCCATCCGGCCGCTGGATCGTGACGGCCACTACGGAATCTTCTTCGCCAGTTGGCAGGTCGCATCGATCGACTTGACCAATGGCCAACCTGTCAGTGATGTGTCCGAACAGGTGTCAGCCATGTCCCCGGACTAAACAGAAGGCGGGGCATCCAGTACGCCGCGGCCCATCGATTCAATCATAACCGTCTCGGAGTACTGGATCGCCCGGTCGAGCCGGGCGATGACAGCAATGTGGTGGTGAGGCTGCCCCGACTCACTCGCGCAGCTCACCCCTCCAGCTTCCTCAACAACAGCTTCAGCGCCGTCGCAGCAAACATCTGCATGTTGCCGAACCGGTCGTTGCTGCCGGTCTCCAGCGTCATCACCTCTGACACAGGCCCCGCAACCGCCATGCAGCTATGGCCGGCGGCGTCGCCGTAGCGGTTGCCGGTTGGGCCGGCTGCTCCGGTCTCGGACAGGCCCCAGTCGCTGTTGAAGCGCGTTCGCATCTGCTCGGCCAGCAGTTGCGCGTAGGGCTGCGACGAGGAACGAAAGCCCTTCATTCCTTCGTCCGAAATATCCATCAGCACGCGCCTGGCATCGCGGGTGTAGACCACCGCGCCGCCGAGGAAATAGGCGGACGCGCCGGGCACCGCGAGCAGGCTGGCCGCGATCAGGCCGCCGGTTGAGGATTCTGCCACGGCGATGGTCTGTTTGCGCGCGATCAGCTTCGCTGCGACCTGTTCCGCAATGCTGACGAGCTCTTTCATCCCTAACCCCTTATCTCTTCGCAACCGAGCTCAGCCTTCCTAGCATATGACAGGACGCTTGGCTGAGTTGCGGGCGACGGGCAGGCCTGCTTGAATGGCGGGTACAAGAAGAGACATGCGAGGAAACGTGAGAAGGGAGACGTCATGGCGTCCCTGATCGCCGGCGGGGTGGATTGCGACGTGCATCCGGCCGTGCCGCATCTGACCAGCCTGCTGCCCCACCTGAACGACTATTGGCGCGATCAGGTGACGACGCGCGGCATGGTCGACCTCATCTCGCAATCCTATCCGCCGAGTTCGCCGATTACGGCGCGGCCCGACTGGCGCCCCGAGAGCGGCAAGCCGGGCGAGAGCCTCGACGACATGCAGCGCCATGTGCTCGATCCGTTTCAGCTCAGCTACGCCATCTGCAATCCGCTCTACGGCGTGCAGATGGTGTTTTCGGAAGATTTGCAGGCCGCCTTCTGCCGCGCGCTGAACGACTGGCTGGTGAAGGAGTGGCTCGATCGCGACAAGAGGCTGCGCGGCTCGATCGTGATCCCGACGCAAAGCGTCGAGAAGGCCGTGGCAGAGATCGAGCGCTGCGCGCACGATAAGCGCTTCGTCCAGGTCCTGATGCTTGTGATGGGCGACACGCCGCTCGGCAAGCGCGCGCTGTGGCCGATCTATGAAGCCGCGGAACGGCTGGAACTCCCGGTCGGCATTCACGCGGGTTCCGCCTATCACAATCCGCCGACCGCAGTGGGATGGGGTTCCTATCACATCGAGGACTATGTCGGGCAGGCCCAGGCGTTCCAGACCCAGCTCACCAGCCTGATCGTCGAGGGCGTGTTCGCCAAATATCCGCGCCTGAAAATGGTGATGCTGGAATCCGGCGTCTCCTGGATCTCTCCCTATCTCTGGCGCCTGCACAAGTTCTGGCGCGGGGTGCGGATGGAGACGCCGTGGGTTGATCGCGCGCCGCTGGATATTGTGCGCAGCAACATCCGCTTCTCCTTACAGCCATTTGATGCGCCGCCAGACGAGGCGACATTAATTCGCCTGTTTGATCATATGCAGTCCGACGAATTGGTCCTATTCTCCACGGACTATCCGCACTGGCAGTTCGAGGGCCAGGACGCGCTGCCCGAAGGTCTCACCCCCGATCTCGTGCGCAAGATCATGATCGAAAATCCACATGCGACCTATCCCCGCCTGACGTGAGCCCGCTGCCAAAGGAGGCAAGGCGATGAATATCCAATTCCGCGAGAGCCAAGAAGCCGCTTCCCCACTGACCGTCAAAACCGCGATCGCGGACTGCGACATCCATCCGGCACGCGCCACCCGCACCGAGCTTTATCCCTATCTCGCCAAACGCTGGCAGCATCATCTCGAAGTCTACGGCGTCCATGCCTATCAGGGCATGATGGAAGGCCCGCCCTATCCGAAGGCCCAGCCCAACGCCTCGCGCCGCGATGCCTATCCGCCTGAAGGCGGCCCGCAGGGCTCCTCGCTGTCCTTCATGCAGAAGCAACTGCTCGATCCCAACAACGTGCAGCTGGGTGTGCTCAATCCGCTCAACACCGGGCAGGGCATCCGCAATCACGAACTCTCGGCCGCTTTGTGTTCGGCGATCAACGACTGGCAGATCGACAAATGGACCAGCAAGGACAAGCGGCTGAAAGCCTCGATCGTCGTCGGCAATGAGGACGGGCTGTCGGCCGCCGCCGAAATCCGCGAGCGCGCCGGCGACAAGAACTTCGTGCAGGTGCTGCTGCTCAGCCGCAATGTCGAGCCGCTCGGCCAGCGCCGTTACTGGCCAATCTACCAGGCCGCGGAGGAAGCCGGCCTTCCCGTCGGCGTCCACGCCTTCGGCTTCGGCGGCAATCCGATCACGCCGTCGGGCTGGCCGTCCTATTACATCGAGGAGATGGTGGGTCACTCGCAATGCCAGCAATCGGCGCTAGCGAGTCTTGTTTTGGAAGGCGTGTTCGAGCGCTTCCCGAAACTGAAGATGGTGATGATCGAGGCCGGCTTCGGCTGGGCGCCGTCGCTGGCCTGGCGGCTCGACAAGACCTGGCAGCGCCTGCGCAGCGAGGTGCCGCATGTGAAGCGGCCGCCGTCGGAGTATATTCGCGAGCAGGTGTGGTGGACGACGCAGCCGATGGAGGATCCTGAAAGCCGCGAGGATCTGTTCGACGTCATCAACTGGATCGGCTGGGATCGCCTGTTGTTTGCGACCGACTATCCGCATTGGGATTACGACGAGCCGTCGCGCGTGTTGCCGGCGGGTGTCAGCGAGGCCAATCGCGAGGCGTTCTACCTCGGCAATGCGCGCGCGCTGTACGGGATTGGTTGATGGCGCGGCATGTGATCGCGCCGGTCGACGAACTGCCGCCGGGGACGCGAAAATTTCTGGAGATCGACGGGCGGCCGATCGCGGTCTTCAACATCAAGGGTGAATATTTCGGTCTGATGAACCGTTGCCCGCATCAGGGCGCGGCGCTGTGCGAGGGCCCGCTGATCGGTCTCGCGCAGTCGAAGGAGCCCGGCGAGATCGAGTATACAAAACTCGGCGAGATCATCCGCTGCCCCTGGCACGGCTGGGAGTTCGACATCCGCACCGGTCAGTCCTATTGCGATCCCCGCCGCTTCCGCGTGAAGGCCTACCCGGCCCATGTCGAGCCGGGTGCGAGCGTCGTGAAGGGGCCGTATGTCGCGGAGACGATCCCGGTGAAGGTCGAGAGCGATTACGTGGTGGTGGAGTTGTAGCCAGTTGGTCATTCCGGGGCAGCCCGAAGGGCTGAGCCCGGAATCCATCGTGCGAAGGGAATGAGCGAAATGGATTCCGGGCTCGCCTCTTCGAGGCGCCCCGGAATGACGGTTAGTGCCCCGCAACCGGCTCCGGCACCGCATCATAAGTCGGCACCGCCTTGCCGCCGCCGCGATACACCGTCGAGGCCGCGATGATTCCAAGCAGCGCAGCGAGCATCAGCCAGAAGCCGGGCGAGGCCTTGTCGCCGGTATGCTCGATCAGCAAGGTCGAGGCGAACGGCGTGAAGGTGCCGAACAGGGCGGCGGCGAGCGCGAAGGCGAGCGAGAAGCAGGTGGTGCGCACATCCGCCGGCACGATCTCGACCAGCGCGCCGAGCATAGTGCCGCTGTAGACGCCGAAATAGAACGAGAACATCATCTCGACGGCGAGCAGCTTGCCGAAGCTCGGCGCCGCCACCAGCCAGTGCAGCGCAGGATAGGCCGTGACGAGCGACAGGCCGGCGATGGTGAGCAGCACGGGCTTGCGGCCGATGCGGTCGGAGAGCGCGCCGCCGACCGGGTTCCAGAAGAAGTTGGTGACAGCGACGAGCAGCGTGACCAGCAGCGCGTCCTGCGTCGACAGCTTCAGCACGGTCTTGCCGAAGGTCGGCGTGTAGACGGTGACGAAGTAGAACGTCGTCGTGGTCAGGATCGCGATCATCATGCCGAGGATGACGATGCGCCAGTTGGCGAGCGCGGAGGCGAACACCTCGCTGGCCGTCGGATGCTTCTTCATGGCGAGGAAGGCCGGCGTCTCCTCCAGCGTCCGCCGCAGGACAAAGATCAGGGGAATGATCAGGCAGCCGACGAAGAAGGGAATGCGCCAGCCCCAGGCGGCAACGGTGTCGGCCGGCATCACCTCCGAGAGGATGTAACCGAGGATCGAGGCAACGAAGATCGCGACCTGCTGGCTCGACGACTGGAACGAGGTGTAGAAGCCGCGATTGCCCGGCGTGGAGATCTCCGAGAGATAGACCGACACGCCGCCGAGCTCGACGCCGGCGGAGAAGCCCTGCAGCAAACGTCCGATCAGCACGATGATGGGCGCGGCGATGCCGATGGTCGCATAGCTCGGGCAGAATGCGATGACGACGGTGCCGAAGGCCATGATGGCGAGGGTGACGATCAGGCCCTGGCGGCGGCCGATGCGGTCGATGTAAGCGCCGAGCACGATCGCGCCGACCGGCCGCATCAAGGCGCCGAGCCAGAACACGCCGAAGGTGTTGAGCAGCGATGCGGTTTCATCAGAGGACGGGAAGAACGCCTTGCCGATCGCGGCCGCATAGAAGCCGAACAGGAAGAAGTCGAACTGTTCGAGAAAATTGCCTGACGTGGCGCGCAGGATGGCGCCGATGCGCGATTTGATCGCGGGTGGATTGGTCGATGCGGCTGGTCCAGCCATGGCGTTGCTCCCCTTGGAAAGGTCTGGCCGGACCGGGAAATCATTTCACGGCAAGGCGACAGAGACTGCGACAATCTGCCACGCCTCTTCCCGCGCGAGGCGGGCCGAGTCAATCCGTTTTTGGGAGGAAGCTGATGATTTCTCAGGCTTTATTTTGCGTCGCAGCGAGCATCCATTGGCGGAATGCGGTCAGCTTCGGCGCTTCGCGGCGGCCCTCGGGCGCGACCAGGTAGAAGCCGGCGTCGGCCGGCAGCGCGATCTTGAAGGGGACCACGAGGCGGCCCTTGGCGATGTCGTCCTGGACGTAGGAGGTCCGTCCCATCGCCACGCCGATGCCATCGATCGCGGCCTGGATGGTCATGAAGATCATGTCGAAGGTGATGCCGGGGTGCCTCGCGATGTCGGCCGGCAGGCCCGCCGCGGTCAGCCAAAGCCGCCAATCGTCGCTGTTGGCGCTCGAGGTGTGCAGCAGCGGATGGTTTCCCAGGTCTTCGGGCCGGCGCAGTGGCTTGTCGCCACGCAATAGCGACGGACTGCACACCGGAAACAGCTCATCCGCCATCAGCCAGTCGGCGCGCAGGCCCGGCCATTGGCCGCGGCCGTAGCGGATGGCGGCATCGACATTGTCGCGCTGGAAGTCGACGAAGCTGGTCGAGGTGGTGATACGAACGTCGATGCCGGGATGCTGCTCCTGGAAATCCGTTAGCCGCGGCAACAGCCATTTTGCGGCGAGCGAGGCCAGCGTCGAGACCGTCAGCACCTTGTCGTCGTCCTTGCGCAGCAACCGGTCGGTCGCAAGCCGGAGGTCGTTGAAGGCAGCGCGGACGCCCGGCAGGTAGTCCCGCGCCTCCGGCGTCAGGGCCAGCGCACGGTTCTGCCGGATGAACAGGCGGATGCCGAGCTCCTCCTCGAGCCTGCGGATCTGATGGCTGATCGCGGTCTGCGTCACGTTCAGCTCGCTTGCCGCCAGCGTGAAGCTGAGATGGCGCGCGGCGGCTTCGAACGCCCGCAATCCGTTCAGGGACGGCAATCTGGCAGTCATCTGGCAGCAGGATACATGACGTTATTTCATGCGAAAAGGTACAAATTGTCGTTTGTCGCACTGCACTAGGAAGCCGATATTAGCGGTCAAGTTAGCTCCAGGAGCTTAAAATGTCTACCTTGACCCACAATTCGATGACAAATCATCATGCGCCCGGCTTGATCCAGCAGATCGGCGAGACCCTTCACGTCTGGCACGAGCGCTATCGCAACAGGCGCGAGCTCACCCAATGGACCGCGCGTGATCTTCAGGACGTCGGACTGTCCTGGACCGACATTGCCTACGAGGCTGACAAACCCTTCTGGCGGGCCTGATTGGCCGCCAGGCCGGCGCCGCCTGACTGTGGGGGCGCCGGCGGTCCCTTTTGTGAAGGGCTCGTATCATGAGCACTCTCCGCCTCGAAGACCTCAAGCAATATTCGGACACGCTGCGCACCCGCGATGCCACGGCGCTCAACGTCCGTTTTGTCGAGCCGCGCGACACCGACGAGCTGCAGCACTATTTCCGTTCGCTCTCGACCCGCTCCCGCTACAACCGCTTCTTCGGCGCCATCAGTGAGCTGCCGAAAGCGCTGCTGCATGACTTCCTTCAGGTCGGCGAGCGCGAACGCTTCTCCGTGGTTGCGACCATGATGGTCGACGGCTTCGAGACCATCGTCGCCGAGGCGCGCTATGCGCTGCACGCCGAAACCGCGACGCTCGAATTCGGCCTGTCGGTCCATGACCGCTGGCAGGGCCACGGCATCGCCACCGCGCTGATGAAGAATCTCGAATGCCGCGCGGCTGCGCTCGGCGCCGAGCACATGTTCGGCGACACGCTGCGCTCCAACGAGACCATGGTCTCGCTCGCGCGCAAATCCGGTTTCGCCTTCATCAATCATCCCGATGACTGGAAGCTGGTGCGCTTCGACAAGGAGATCGCGGTCGCGCCGAAAGACATTCCCTGCGCAAGCTGGCGCCTCGCCGCCCTTTCCCGTCAGGCCGAAAGCCCCTCAGCCTCGGTTTGACACCACTGCAAGCCCGGCTCTGGGTGAACCAGGGCCGGGCTTTTTTTTGCCCGGTTGCGGTCCGGGCGAAGACTCTCTCCACATCGTCATTCCGGGGCGCGCGTAGCGCGAACCCGGAATCCATTTCACGACGTGTCTTGCGGCCAGATGGATTCCGGGCTCGATGCTGCGCATCGCCCCGGAATGACAGCGGTTACCCGCCTCGACCGCCTGTTGCAAAGCGAGTGCCTATTTTCCCGTGAACACTGCCTTACGCTTCTCGATGAAGGCCTGCACGGCCTCCTTGTGATCCGCGGTCGTGGTCAGGCGCACCAGCCGTTCGGCTTCGTGGTCGCGCGCGGTTTCGAAGTCGAACAGCACGGCCTCGTCGAGATTGTCCTTCATGTAGCGCAGCGCGAGGCGCGGGCCTTCGGCGAGCGACTTGGCCAGCGCGAAGGCTTCGGCTTGCAGCCTGTCATCGGGCACGACGCGGTTGACGAGGCCGATCGCTTCGGCCCGCACGGCGTCGACGCGATCGCCGGTGAACATCAGCTCGCGCGCCCGCGCGGTGCCGACGAGACGGGTGAGCAGCCAGGCGATGCCGTAATCGCCGGAGAGTGCAATGCGGGCATAGCCGGTGGCGACGAAGGCCGATTGGGCGGCGATGCGGATGTCGCATGCCATGGCGATGGCGAGCCCGGCGCCGACCGCGGGGCCGGGGAGGGCAGCGATGGTCGGCTTGCGCACCGACACCAGCGCGCCGGTGAGCAGCCGCTGCCGCTCCTGCAGATCGGCGACCTTGTCGTCGAACGACATTTCGAGCTTCCTCGGGTCGCGATGCGCACCCATGCCCTTGACGTTGCCGCCGGCGCAGAACGCCTCGCCGGCGCCGGTGAGCAAGAGCGCGCCGACATCGGGATTCTCGCCGCAGGTCCGGATCATCGTGCGCAGCGCCGGCGTCAGCGTGTCCGACAGCGAATTACGCGCCTCCGGCCGGTTCAGCGTGATCACCGCGACGCGGTCGCGGATGACGCAGAGGAGTTCATTGGTGCCGGTGTCGATGACGGTTTCGGTGGTCATTGATCCTCCCTGTTCTTGTTTGGCTCTCGTAGGGTGGGTTAGCTGAGCGGACTGCGCCTAGCGCAGACCGCTCAGCGTAACCCACCTCTTTTCAGACACGCGGTGAATAAAGAGGTGGGTTACGCCTTCGGCTAACCCACCCTACGGCATCTCGTCCTCAAAACTTCTCCACCCAGGGCCGCAGCTCGAGCTCCCAGCTCCAGGCGCTGCGCGGCTGCTGCAACACGTTCCAATAGCTCTGTGCGATCGCGTCGGGATCGAGCATCGAATCCGGCTTGTCCTCGGCTTCCGTCCGCGCCGCGCTGCGGATGCCGCCGTCGATCACGAAATGCGCGACATGGATGCCTTGCGGCGACAATTCGCGCGCCAGGCTCTGGGCGAGGCCGCGCAGCGCGAACTTGCCCATCGCGAAGGAAGCCGACTGCGCATATCCCTTGACGCTGGCCGAGGCGCCGGTGAACAGGATCGCGCCGTGCTTGTTCGGCAGCATGCGTTTTGCCGCCTGCTGCGCCACCAGGAAGCCGCCATAGGCGCTGATCGCGATCGCCTGCGCCACATCGGCCGGAACGAGATCGACGAATGGTCCGCGGGTGCGGCCGCTGGCGTTGTAGACGACGAGGTCGGGCGTGCCGATCTCGCGCTCGACGAGGCCGAACAGGCGCTCCACCTCGTCGGGATCGGTCGCGTTGCAGGCATAGGCCTTGGCGCCGGTCTCGCTGCAGAGCGCGCCCAGCTTCTCGATCTTGCGCGCGGCGAGCGCGACGCGAATGCCTTGCGCAGCGAGCAAGCGCGCCAGCGAAGCGCTCAGGCCTTCGCCGGCACCGACGATAAGGGCGATCTTGTATTTCGGATGTTCCATGGTGTGGTCTCTCGGAAGCAGGAAGCTCCTGATCTATGCATGGCTTTTGCGAACAGCCAGCCGGCGCGATCACAATTCCGCAGAGCGAATTGCTCCTTCAGGGTGATCATGCCTCCCTGACGATTTGCGGCTTTATCGCACCCCGCGACTGGAGCATGATCGACATCATCCCAAGCGGCAAGCGCTAAAGTGGCGCGGAATGTCCGCAAGGCCGAAACGAAGAGGACGATCATGCATAAGCCGGCCCCAGCGCAGCCAAAGAATGTCGCGGCCGCACCATCCGGCCTGCTGGCGCCCGACACCACAGGCATGAATTTCTACCGCGCCGATCCCGCGCTGACCGACCTGCTCCGCATCCATCTGCCGGAAAATCTGTTCCGTCATATCGAGCCGCATCTCGATCGCCTCGGCGAACTCGCCGGAGGCCGGCTCGACGACTGCGCGCGGCTCGCCGACCGTCATACGCCGGTGCTGCACCAGCGCGACAAGTTCGGCCGCGACGTGCAGTGGATCGAATATCACCCGGCCTATCGCGAATTAGAGAACGCGGCGTTCGGAGAGTTCGGCATCCACGCGCTCTCGATCCGCAAGGGCATCATGGGCTGGCCGGACAAATATCCTGTCGTCGCCAAGCACGCCTTCACGTTTCTTTTCAACCAGACCGAATTCGGCATGGGGTGCCCGATCAACGTCACCGACGGCTGCGCCAAGCTGCTGGCAAATTTCGGCAGCGAGGCGCTGAAGGCGAAATATCTGGACGGCCTGACCCAGACCGACATGAGCAGGTTGACGCAAGGCGGCCAGTTCATGACCGAGAAGGAGGGCGGCTCCGACGTCGGCACGCTGACCACGCGCGCCGTGCAGGAGGGCGACCATTGGCGCCTCACTGGCGAAAAATGGTTCTGCTCGAATGCCGACGCTGAGGTCGTGATGCTGCTGGCGCGCCCCGAGGGCGCTGGCCCCGGCACGCGCGGCGTCGGCCTGTTCCTGATGCCGCGCTTCCTCGACGACGGCGCGCAGAACCACTACCGGATCGTGCGTCTCAAGGACAAGCTCGGCACCCGCTCGATGGCCTCCGGCGAGATCAAGCTCGAAGGCGCCATCGCCTACGCGGTCGGCAAGCTCGACCGCGGCTTCGTGCAGATGGCCGAGATGGTGAATTCGTCGCGGCTCTCCAACGGCGTCAAATCCACCGCGCTGATGCGCCGCGCCTATCATGATGCGATGACGGTCGCGACAAACCGCGTCGTGTTCGGCCAGCGCATCATCGACCTGCCGCTCGGCCGGCGCCAGATGCTGAAGATCATGCTGCCGGTCGAGCAGGCGCTGTCGATGAGCTTCCTGACTGCGGACGCGCTCGACCGCGCCGAGGCCGGCAGCCAGGATGCGGCGGCATTGTTGCGGATCCTGACGCCGACCCTGAAATTCCGCGCCACGCGCGATGCGCGAAAGGTCTGCGGCGATGCGCTCGAGATGCGCGGCGGCATCGGCTACATCGAGGAATTCGCGACGCCGCGCCTGCTGCGCGATGCGCATCTCGGCTCGGTCTGGGAAGGCACCGGCAATATCGTCGCGATCGATGCGCTCAGGCGCGCAGTCGGCCGGCATGGTGCGGAATCCGCGCTCGCGGCCGATCTGCATGCGCGGCTCGACGACAGCGCTTCCGTGCCGCAGGCCTGGCGCGACAAGCTGCGCGGCTTCGTCGATCGTGCCGTCGGCTTCGCGCGCGAGGTTGCGGCGACATCCGAGAACGAGGCCGATGCGCGTCGTGCGACGAGCCTGCTCTATCATGTCGCCAGCGCCGTCGCTCTCGCCTGGGAGGCACATCGCATCCACGAGATGCGCGGCGATGCGCGCCGGCTGCTGTTGTCGCGGCTGGTGATCGACCATCGGGTGGCACCGAGCGATCCGTTCCGGCTCACGGAAAATGCCACGCAGGCCAGGATCGCCGCGCTGCTGCTTGGCGACAGCTCAGCCGGCATGAGCGAGGTTGGCGAACTGGTTCTGGCAGCGTAGGCTGCACGCCACGATCAAACCAAGAAACGCGACAGGGAGTGCTCGATGAAGGCCGCCGTCCTCTATGAAGTCAACCAGCCGCTCGTCATCGAGGACGTCAGCCTGCCGAAGCCGGGCCCGCGCGAAGTCCTGATCCGCACCACGGTCGCCGGGCTCTGTCACTCCGACCTGCATTTCATGGAAGGGCTCTATCCGCATCCGCTGCCCGCGGTGCTCGGCCACGAGTCCGCCGGCGTGGTCGAGCAGGTCGGCTCCGATGTCACTTACGTCAAGCCGGGTGACCACGTCGTCACTTGCCTGTCGGTGTTCTGCGGCACCTGCGACAACTGCACCACGGGCCGCACCGTGCTCTGCACCGACACCACCGTGAAGTTGCTGCCGGGCGCCTCAAACCGGATGCAGTGGTCCAAGCCTGAGAAGCTGCACCAGTTCCTCAATCTGTCGTCCTTTGCCGAACAGATGCTGGTGCACGAGAACGCGATCGTCAAAATCCGGAAAGAAATGCCGCTCGATCTAGCCGCGCTGATCGGCTGCGGCGTCATCACCGGCTATGGTGCGGTGGTGAATACCGCGAAGGTGACGGCCGGCGAGACCGTGGCCGTGATCGGCTGCGGCGGTGTCGGCATGGCCGCGATCAACGGCGCGCAGATCGCGGGCGCCGGCCGCATCATTGCCATCGACACCAATCCGGCAAAACTCCAGCTCGCGACCAAGCTGGGTGCAACCGACATCATCAACCCCGCCGACGGCGACGTCGTGAAGCAGGTGCGCGATCTCACCAATGGCGGCGTGCATCATTCCTTCGAGGTGCTCGGCCGCAAGGAGACCGCCGAGCAGGCATTCGGCATGCTCGCCTCCGGCGGCACCGCCACCATCGTCGGCATGATCCCGTTCGGCCAGAAGATCGAGCTGCACGGTTTCGATTTCCTGCGCGAGCGCCGGATCCAGGGCTCCTCGATGGGCTCGAACCATTTTCGCGTCGACATGCCGCGCCTGGTTGACTTCTACCTGCGCGGACGGCTGCATCTGGAGGACTGGATCTCGGCGAAATTGAAGCTGTCCGAAATCAACGAGGGCTTTGCCAACATGAAAGCCGGCAAGACGCTGCGCAGCGTAATCGTGTTCGACAGCTAGCACAACCGACGCCGGCGCCGCCCGAAAATTGAAATCAACGCGATGCGGCCGGACTGTCGGCTGAGGCGCAACGCTGCTCCTTCACGAGGAGCAGCGTCATGGCCGTGGCAAGTCCGGCGACGAGCATATACGCGACGGATACGTTCAGGCCGGGACCCGCGAACAGCAAATAGGAGAACAATCCCGCAGTCGACACGGTGAAGCCAAGCCAGGCAAACCTCGGAAAGCGAAATCCACGTTCGCCATGCCGGAGATCAAGCACGAGGTAGAACACCAGAAAGGTGTTGCAGAGCGCCGCCGGCAACAGACCCATGACGATCTCGCTCTCGAATGCGAGGTAGGATAACACGCCATCGATCTGGGCAATCACCGCGAACGGCAGATAACGCAGATTGAGGCAGGCCAGGGCGATCGCCGCAAGCTCGAAGCCGTAGAAATAGCGGTCGTGCATCTTCGGAAGCAGGTACGGCATGAGGATGAGCGATACGCACGCGACCAGTAGAATGAACTCCGGCCCCGTCCGCCTGGACTGTGCGATGAAGATCGATAGGGCGAGCCCGCTCGCCGCCGCGAGCACGAGGCCGGCGGCGACTCCGACCGCGTACGGCGTTCCTCCTGCGAACACCCAGATGTTCGCTGCATTCATGGTCAGGTGATGAAATGTGTTGGCCTGGCCGAGATAGATCCCGAGTACGGAGACCAGGGATCTGCCAGCGACGAGAACCGGAATGGCGAGGATCGCATAGACTGCCGGAATGGCTGCAAGCCATGCCACGTGGATCTTGCGGCGCAGGATCATGCCCAGCACGAACGGCCCCAGGAAGACGCCCTGGGCCTTCACCGAGCAGGCCACTGCGAATGGCAAAACCCCGTTTCGGTCCCGCATGAATATCGCCACGGAAATCAGCGCGAAGAAGGTCCAGATCGAATCGGCCTGTCCCCACATTGCGCCGTTGAAGAGCACCGTCGGCGCAAGCCACACCGCGCAGAAGGCCAGGGACGTGCGCAACGGCACGCCTGTAACTCGCCAGACCATCCGGGCCACAACGATCGCGCAGCCGAGCTCGAATATGGCCGAGATCATCTTCACGAGGGAAAGCGGCTGGCCCAGCCAATCAAATCGGGCGGTGATCAGCAGGAGGTAGCTGTAGAACGGCGTGTAGTTGGTGAAAGCCTCGGCCAGCCCGGCAATGCCGTGATCTCGCGCGAAGGTATACCAGGTGATGTATTCGGCGGCGTCGGCGGTCGCGTGTTCCCGCGCGAGGTAACGGAGCACGATGCCCATGAGCCCGCACCCGACTGCTACCGCAATCGGAGTGCGCCATCTCTCGAGCCGCGTCTCATCTCGATTGACGCGATGATAGGGGTCGCGGAGCGCCCCTATCTCGATTGTGTCGTTTGTCACGCAATCACTCTCGCCGGATTTGAGCGGTACCCTCGCCGGGGAAGCACTCCGAGCTTCGCGGCGTGTCCTCGTGACATGCTCGAGATCGATGCCCTGAAGGGACCTCTCGTCACTTGCGATCTTGACGGGCGAACGATTGCCAGCTGGATAAATGTCAGATCAGCGGTTTGCCCATTGCTCGGGAAAAGATTGTTTGGTTAGCGATCTCTTTATGGCATTCGTCGAATGCCCTGCGGCCCGAGGGGGAAAGGCAGCGTGCGGCCTCACCGCGACACGTGTGCCGACACCGCGAGCCACTTGCCATTTTGCTTTGCCCAGCAATCGGTGTACCGCCCCGTCGCCTGCTGGCCATCCGCCGTGGTGTAGCTCGTCGCGGCGTGGATGACGGCGAAGTCGCCCATGATGCGGATGATGACGTCGCGCTCTTTCAAGTTCCGGATCGTGATCGGCCGCGCGGTCTGCTCCAGGAAGGCGGCACGGTCGACCAGCGTCTTGTCGGGATTGGAGCAATAAAACTCCGTCGCCAGGATTTCGTCGAAACGCTTGACGTCGCAGTTTTGCACGGAGGCAACGTAGTCACGGTTGAGGGCGGTCAGTTGATCGAGGTCCTGGCTCATGGTGCTTCCTTTCCGTCATTCCGGGGCGCGCGACGCGCGAGCCCGGAATCGCGACGTTGTCGTCCTCCGTCATTGCAAGGAGCCCGCGACAAAATTGCGAAGCAATTTTTGCGCTGGCGACGAAGCAATCCAGACTGTCACTTCGAAAAATTCTGAATTGCTTCGCTCGCGATGACGGGAAGAACTAATCATTGAATAATGGCGGCGGCTGGAACCCGCCGAACTCACGCTCGATCAGTTCAGCGAGCCTGAGCGGCGTACGGTCTTCGAGGAAGGGGCCGATGATCTGGACGCCGACCGGCAGCCCGTCCTTCGACAGGCCGAGCGGAACGGCCGTGGCCGGCAAGCCCGTCAGCGTGGCGATGCCGGGCCAGGCAAGCTGGTCCGGATAAACATGGTCCTTGCCGTCGATATTGATCCGGCGCTTCTCCTGCTCCGGCGAATGATCATGCGGATAGGCGGGAGTCGGCATGATCGGGCAGATCACCGCATCGAATGTCCGGAACAATTGCCGCCACTGCGCGCGCAGCCCGGCGCGCGCGCCTTCGTCGAACACCCAGGCCTGATGGCTGGAGGTCATGCCGCGCAGCCGCTCGGCCGCGAGGCTCTTGTCCTCGGGTGAGAGATGCGCCGCGCCGGCACGTGCGCCGGCGAGAATATCCGGCGGAAAGAACGCGCCGAGAAAGCCCATCAACATGCGCATGTAGAGGCGCGAGGCTTCCTTGAAGTCCGGAAACAGCGGGCTTTCGCGCGCGACGCTCGCGCCGGCGCCCGTCAATCGCCCGGCCAGCGTCTCGATCGCGCCGCGAATGTCGGAATTCGCAGGCAGCAACGGATGGCTGTCGATCACGAGCAGGCGGAAATCCTTCAGCCTGTCGTGGCGTGCGTCCGGCAGCGCCAGCTTGTATCCGATGCCGAGGTCGACCGGATCGGGACCGGCCATCACGTCCAGCAGCAGCGTCAGATCGGCCGCACTCCGGGCCATCGGTCCGATCACCGCCATATCGCGTTCCATCGGGACCGCAGGAAATGGCGGCGGCGTATGGCCGCGCGTCGGACAGAGATTGTATGTCGGCTTGTGCGCATAGACGCCGCAATGGAATGCCGGCACGCGCAGCGAGCCGCCGATGTCGGATCCGAGCGAGAGCGGTCCGTAGCCGGCCGCCAGCGCTGCCGACGAGCCGCCTGATGAGCCGCCGGGCGTGCGGCCGAGATCGTATGGATTGTTCGTCGTGCCGTAGATGTCGTTGTAGCTCTGCCAGTCCCCCAAGCCCACGGGAACGTTGGTCTTGCCGAGAATGACGCCGCCGGCGTTCTTCACCCGGGAGATCGACAGCGCGTCCTCGGTCGGCTTGAAATCCTTTTGCGGCGTCCAGCCCCAGGTTGTGGGCAGGCCCGCGATGTTGAAGGATTCTTTCACCGTCACCGGAATTCCGAGCAGCGGTTTTCTTTCGCCGCGCGCCAGCGCCACATCCGCCTCGCGTGCCGCACTGCGGGCGCGATCAAAATCCCGCACGCAGATCGCGTTGACCTTGCCGTCGTGACGCTCGATGCGGTCGATGGCATCCTGGGTAAGCTCGACCGCGGAGACCTTCTTTGCGGTCAATGCGGCCGAAAGTTCGACCGCGCTCTTGAAACTCCATTCCGATCTGGTCACGGCGCTTCTCCTGCTCTTGTTGTCGGAGGATGATGCGCAGTTTGCCCGAATGCTGCAACGACTGTTTGATCGCGATTGATGTGCCGGCGAGACGGAACGGAAGGAGTTCAGGAGTTCGCCGTCATCGCCCGCCTAGTCCGCAATTGCGCACAGGGGCGGGCAATGACAGCGAATGTGAGGCCACTACGCCGCCCCGATCAACACGCCCACCGCGAGCACGATCGCGCCGCCAAGCACGATCTGGAATACGGCCTGGAGGAACGGCGTGTCCATATAGCGGGAGCGAATGAAGGCGATCGCCCACAATTCGAAGAACACGACGACGCAGGCGATCGCCGTTGCGATCCAGAACGCGTTGGCCCAATGATCCGGCACCAGATAGGGCGCGGTGTGGCCGAGGCCGCCGAGCGTGGTCATCGCGCCGCAGGTGACGCCGCGCAGCCAGGGCGAGCCGCGCCCCGTGAGCGATCCGTCGTCGGACAGCGCCTCCGCAAAACCCATGCTGATGCCGGCGCCGATCGATGCGGCGAGGCCCACAAGAAACGTCTGCCAGTTCTGGTGGGTGGCGAAGGCCGCGGCAAACAGCGGCGCCAGCGTCGAGACCGATCCGTCCATCAATCCGGCAAGGCCCGGCTGCACGTACTGCAGCACGAACATGCGGCGATTAGTGCGATCCTCCTCGGCGCGGACGTCGGAATTCAGGATCTCGCCCGTCAGCTTTGCGGCGGTCTCCTCGTGACCTTTCTCGGCTTCGGCGAGATCGCCGAGCAGGCGGCGCACGCCGACGTCCTGGGCCTGTTCGGCGGCCTTCACGTAGAAGCGCTCCGCCTGCATCTCCATTGTCTCGACTTCCCTGCGGATGGCGTCGAGCGACAGGTTCTTGGTCAGCCAGACCGGGCGGCGGCGCAGGAATCCCTTGACGTCCTCGCGCCGGATCGGCGGCAGATGCTTGCCGAAGCGCTGCTCGTACAATTCCAGCAACATGTGCCGGTGGCCGCGCTCCTCCTCGGCCATCTCCTCGAAGATTTTTGCCGTGTCCGGGTAACGCTCCCGAAGGTCCTCGGCGAAGGTCATGTAGATGCGGCTGTCCTCCTCCTCGGAGGAGATCGCGACCGCAAGCACCTCGCGCTCGGTTAGATCGGCAAAATTCTTCACGACGGCCCTGAATCGAGTTTAGAACTATTCTAAATTATATAGGACGCCGTGGTTCCCGGGTCAATTCAGGACGCGTGGGCCGTGGCCAGGAAGTCCAACACCAATCGGCTGACCTCGGCCGGCTGCTCCTGCTGCACCCAATGGCCGGCGCCATCGACCAGATGGCAGCCGAGCATCTTCGTGCAGCCGCGCCCCTGCATCGCCTCGAACACGCCCGGACGCTGGTAAGTGCCCCAATCCTGCTTGCCCGAGATGAAGCAGGAGGGCACGTCGATGCTGCGTCCCGCAAACAGCTGCATCTCGCTGTTGAGAGCGGCTGTCGTGCCGTAGCGATACCATTGCAGCCCGCCCTGGAATCCGGTGCGGCCATATTCGCCGCTGTAATAGGCGAGGTCGCTGTCCGGCAGCCATTGGTTGGCGGCGATCGCGGCGGGCGAAGGCATCTCCTTGGCGACCGTCTCCGCCATGGTCTCGTTCAGATCCATCACGTAATAGGTTGGCAGCTTTGCGAGTTCGTCCGCCGACCACGACGCCAACGGATAAGGCTTGTTGTTGGTCCAGTCCGCGCTCTTGTGATGATAATAGGCGCGCAGGAAATCATGCACGCCCTGCGGCGCGTGCTGCATGTCGGCATTGGCCGGGCGTGTCGCATAGTACCATTGATAATGTTTGCGCGGCCGCGGCAGCGCGGCGAGCCCGCGATGCACGGGGTCCTCCACCGCAGGCTTTGCCGGAGCATCGACCGTACCAAACGGCAGCGCCGGCGGTCCGCCGAACGGCGCGCTCATCATCGTCACCGAACGAAACACGTCGGGCCGGATCAGCGCGCACCAGGCCGCGACCGGGCTGCCGAAATCATGCCCGGCCAGATCGACTTGCCTATAGCCGAACGCCGACACCAGGGCGAGTGCATCGCGCACGAGATTGAGGAGTGAGAACGGCGCAAGGTCGCCGTCGTAATCCGCAGTCCATCCCGTCGTGCGGCCATAGCCGCGCTGGTCCGGCGCAATCACGTGATACCCGGCCGCAGCCAGCGTCGGCATTACCTTGCGCCAGGAGAAGGCGAGTTCGGGAAAGCCGTGCAGCAAGAGGAGGCACGGCCGCCCCGTGGTCTCGAAGCCAGCCTCCAGCACGTGCATACGCAAGCCGTTGATGCCGTCGACATAACGCGAGCGGATTCCGGCGGGCAGGGGGATGTCAGGGAGTGCGGTCATCGTGTCTCTCCACTCGGGTGGAATCGTAGGGTGGGCAAAGGCGCGCATCGCGCGCCGTGCCCACCATCTTTCCGCGACGCGTCTGGCATGGTGGGCACGCTTTGCTTTGCCAACCCTACGGCATCTCGCTAGATGGACTCACACACGAACGCATTGCCCTTGCGCCGGATCTTCCCCACCGAGGGCGACGGGAAATGCGCGGTGCAGCACAGCGTGTCGGTGTCGCAATAGCGCTCCAGGAAGCTGCGCCGCGTTTTCGCTGCCGCGGCTGGATCGACGTCGAACTTGATCGACAGCTCCGGATAGAGCGTCTGCAGCGGCGAGTGCATGAGATCGCCGGAGAACACGGCATCGTCCTTGCCGCGGCCCATCGTGACGGCGATATGCCCCGGCGTATGGCCCGGCGTCGGCAGGATGCGGACGTGATCGCCGATCTCATGATCATTGCCGACGAGTTCGTGGCGTCCCGCCTCAACCACCGGCAGCACGCTGTCGGCGAAGGGGGCGACCTGCGCCTTCGCGTTCTGCTCGGTCCAGTGGTCGAATTCCTGCCTGGCGAAGACGTAGCGCGCCTTGGGGAAGGTCGGCACCCAGCGGCCGTTCTCCAGCCGCGTGTTCCAGCCGACGTGATCGACATGCAGATGCGTGCACATCACGAAGTCGATGTCCTCGACCGCAAAGCCGGCGGCGCCCAGCCCGCGCAGATAGGTGTCGTCGGTCTTCATGTTCCATTTCGGCCGAGGCCGCGGCTTGTCGTTGCCGATGCAGCTGTCGACCAGGATGGTGTGATGCGGCGTCTTCACCACATAGGACTGAAAGCACAGGAGCAGCACGTCCTGGTCATCCAGCGCCTTGCTCTCGCGCATCCATGCCCGATTCTCGGCCAGTACCTCGGCCGTCAATCCCGGCAGCATCTCCAGCGCCGGGACGAACGAGGTCTCCTGCTCGATGATTCGATGGATGGTGAGATCGCCGACCGAGAACTTCAGGCTCATGAGAACTCCGCGTTTACAGCATGATCCGGACCCGGAGGGCCGCGATAGCGCAAAGTGTTCAGCGGTTTTCCGACAAGATCACGCTCAAACAACAACCCTAAAGCGCGATGATCTTCATCGCGCTTTAGGCGGCCGGCGGCACAGAGATCTTGACCGAGGGCCGCTCCAGCATCTTCTGATGGAAGGCGTCGAGCTTCGGATAGGCCTTGCGCCAGCCGCAATCGGCGAAGCGGAAGTCGGCATAGCCGAGCACGCAGACGAGGCCGATCTGCGAGATGTCGAACGGGCCGTTCAGAACCTCAGGCATGTTCTCGAACCGCGCCATGCCGGTCCACGCCCTGTTCCAATGGTCGTCCGACCAGGCCTGCCATTGCAGGCCCTGCGGCCGCACCATCTTCTCGTAGCGGCACAGCAGCATGGAATCGAGCATGCCGTTGATCAGGGAATGATTGGTCTTGGCCTTCCAGCGCGCGGGACCGTAACCGGGGATCAGGGCGCCGCCGGCGGTCTCGTTGAGATATTCAACGATGACGTAGGAGTCCAGAATGACGTCGCCGTCATTGGTGATCAGCACCGGCAGCTTCTTCAGCGGCGTGATCTTCGAATAGTCCTCATTGGCCGTGCCCGGCGCGACGCTTGCGGGCACGAGCTCGATCTTGTCGATCAGCCCGAGCTCGATCGCGGCGATGCGCACCTTGCGGGCGAAGGGCGAGGCGGGGGAGAAGGTGAGCTTCATTGGAAATAACCTCTATCCAGACACACAGTCCTCATCCTGAGGAGCGCGCCCCTTGGCGCGCGTCTCGAAGGATGGACAACGAGGGACGGTCGCTCTTCACCCGGCGCGAACGTCGGGCGACTGTGCTTGTGGCGCATCCTTCGAGACGCGCGCGTTGCGCGCTCCTCAGGATGAGGGCACGGCTTACGCCGCCACGATCTCCTGGCGCTGCTCGCCGAGGCCCTCGATGCCGAGCGTCACGACGTCGCCGACATTGAGGAAGGTCGGCGGCTTCATGCCGAGGCCGACGCCGGGCGGGGTGCCTGTCGTGATGACGTCGCCGGGCAGCAGCGTCATGAACTGCGAGACATAGGAGATGCACTTGGCCATGGAGAAGATCATGGTCTTGGTCGAACCGGTCTGGCGGCGCTGGCCGTTGACGTCCAGCCACATCGACAGGTTCTGCACGTCCTTGATCTCGTCCTTGGTTGCAAGCCACGGTCCGAGCGGGCCGAACGTGTCGTGCGACTTGCCCTTGGTCCACTGTCCCAGGCGCTCGATCTGGAAGGCGCGCTCGGAGACGTCGTTGCAGACGCAGTAGCCGGCGACGTGGTTCAGCGCGTCGGCTTCCGAGACATATTTCGCACGGGTGCCGATGATCGCGGCGATCTCGACTTCCCAGTCGAGCTTGGTCGAGCCGCGCGGCTTTTCGACCGCATCGTTCGGGCCGGACAGCGACGTGTTGGCCTTCATGAAGATGATCGGCTCGCTCGGGATATCGGCGCCAGTCTCCTTGGCATGGTCGGAGTAGTTGAGGCCGATCGCGACGAATTTCGAGATGCCGGTGACGGGGGCGCCGAACCGCGGCTTGCCGGAGACCGCCGGGAGCGAGGCGGGATCTAGGCCTGCCAGCTTCTTCAGGCTCTCGGGCGAATAGGCCTCGCCGGTGAGGTCCTTCAGATGCGCCGACAGGTCGCGCAACTGGCCGGATTTGTCGATCAGGCCGGGCTTTTCCGCACCCTTCTCGCCATAACGAACAAGCTTCATTCTCGTTTCTCCCTAGGAATGGACCGATCGGTTAAGCAGCTTCATGGAACAGGGCGAGGGGAAATTCAACCGCCCAGAGCGGGGCGCATTGCAGCCCTCTGGATTCGATGGGCGGACGGCGCTCTCGTGTCCCGGACGCGGCGCGGCATGAAATGACGCGACGCAGAGCCGGGATCCAGATACATGGGCCCCGGCTTAGCAGCGCATCACTTCGTGCTGCGCAGCATCCGGGGCACGAGACCTAGGCCAGCGCCACAAACCTGAATGCCTCTCCATCCCGCCTGATATGCCCGGCCGAGAAATGGCCGCCGATCACCAAGGTCGGCGTGTCGGCAAAGCGGCCGAACAATTCGCGCCGTGTCTTTGCAGATTGGCTCTGGTCGGAGTCCGCGGTCGAGGACCAGTCGAGATGCGCCATCTGGCAGGGGTGATGGGCGACGTCACCCGTGAGCAGACCCTGTTCGCCGTCCGATCGGATGAGAATGCTCATATGGCCGGGACTGTGGCCGGGGGTCGGGATCATGCTGATCTCCCCGCAGAGCTGGTGGTCGCTCGGGATCAGATCGGCCCGGCCGGCGTCGACGATCGGCTGCACGGAATCCTCGAACACGGCTCGCTTGTCCGGCTCGGTCGAATGTTCCAGCCAGTGCTCGTATTCGGTCTTGCCGAAGACATAGCGTGCCTTGGCAAAGGTCGGCACCCATCGGCCGTCGACCAGCCGCGTATTCCAGCCGACATGATCGACGTGAAGATGCGTGCACAGCACAGTGTCGATGCTGTCCGGCGCAAAACCGGCTGCCATCATCGTCGCGAGGAACGGCGTGGTGCGGTTGTTCCAGGTCGGAACATTGCGGCCCTGCTTGTCGTTGCCGAGGCCGGTGTCGACAACGATGCGGCGCGACGGCGTCTCCAGCACCAGCGAATGGATCGACATTTTCAGCCGGCCCTCTTCGGTGGCGAAATGCGGGATCAGCCAGGGAAGTTTCTGGATCTCTGCGTTGCTCGCGAGCGGCAGGATGAAGCGGGTCGAGCCGACCGTCTCCAGCTCCACAATCTTGGTGATTTTGACCTGGCCGACCTTCCACTGCATCCGCCGCCTTCCCATGTTTTTGCCTTGATGCCGAAAGATGCGCCGTTTCCGTCATCGAGCGCAATGGATCATCTGACGCGGTGCGGCGTTATCGCGGGAACCCCAGGAAAAAGCCGAAGAGGAAGCCATGCCAGAGCTTGCGATTTCCGCGGAGAAAGTCGCCTTCATCATCGAGAAGGCGCGTGAATTCGACGTCAAAGAGGGGGATTCCGATCCGGATTCCGGCTCGAACCCGACCGATGACGACGCGGTCGACGTCCTCGAAGACGATGGCTCCGATCCTGTCGTCCAAGAGCTCGGCAGCTTCATGATCGCCTTGAACGAGGACGAGCAGCTTGATCTCGTCGCGCTGACGTGGCTCGGTCGCGGCGACGGCACCATCGATGACTGGGACGATTTGCGCGCCCGCGCGGTGGAGGCGCGCACCGAATATCGCAGCCCCCGCCGCGAAACGGTGCATTACCTGCTCGGCGAGCCGATGCTGGGCGATCTGCTCGCAGGCGGGCTCGACGAATTCGGCATCGACTGGACCGACGAGCGCACGACGGCCGATTCGTCCGCTCCCAGTCGGCAGGACGAAGACGAGCCGACGAAACAGCGGTGATCTTGCTGACCTCGCCCCGCTTGCGGGGAGAGGTCGATCGCAAAGCGATCGGGTGAGGGGGACTCTCCGCGAGTCCAACTCTCACCGTGTTTGCCGAAGCAGCCCCTCACCCCAGCCCTTTCGGCGCGAGCGAAGCTCGTCGCGGCCCCGTAAGAACGGGGAGAGGGAGAGGACCGGTCACAACGTCCCCGGGAATGCGCCGCCATCCAGCAGGATATTCTGGCCCGTAATGAAGCCGGCCTTGGCGCCGCACAGGAAGGCGCAGGCATAGCCGAACTCGTCGGGCTGGCCGAAGCGCCCGGCGGGATTGAGCTTGGCGCGCTCGGTCAGGATCTGCTCGGCCGAGACGCCGCGCTTGTCAGCCTCGGCCTTTGCGGTGCCGGTGAGACGGTCGGTCTCGAACGGGCCGGGCAGCAGGCCGTTGATGGTGACGTTGTTGATCACGGTCTTGCGCGACAGGCCGGCGATGAAGCCGGTGAGGCCGGCGCGCGCGCCGTTGGAGAGGCCGAGGATGTCGATCGGCGCCTTCACCGCGGCCGAGGTGATGTTGACGATGCGGCCGAACTTGCGCGCCATCATGCCGTCCACGGTCGCCTTGATCAGCTCGATCGGCGTCAGCATGTTGGCGTCGATCGCCTTGATCCAGTCGTCACGGGTCCAGTTGCGGAAATCGCCGGGCGGCGGGCCGCCGGCGTTGTTGATCAGGATGTCGGGCTCGGGGCAGGCCTTCAGCACGGCCTCGCGGCCCGCCGGCGTCGTGATGTCGCCGACGATCTCGGTGACCTTCACATCAGGATAGGCTTTCCGGATCTCGTCCGCCGTCTTCTTCAGCGCCTCGGCGCCGCGCGCGGTCAGCGTGACGTCGACGCCGGCCTCCGCCAGCGAGATGGCGCAGGCACGACCGAGGCCCTTGCTGGATGCGCAGACGATGGCGCGGCGACCTTTGATCCCAAGATCCACTGTTTCACTCCCGTAATGTCAGGCAGGTTTTGGATGGCGCCCACTTTAGCCAACATCGGCGTCGCTGATAAGGCACGGGCTCGCATCAAAATGCATGCACCTCGCCGCTAGCGATGCAAATGCGACAGATCAGATGCGCTGTTCCTGCTTGAGGCGGTCTATCGCGGAGGTCGCTTCCGGGGGCAGCGACTTGAAGCCCATCTGACCCGCCGTCGAGAACAGCGGCCGCAGATGCGAGCCGGCGAGAAAAGGCGGCTGTCTGTTGGCCGGCACGATCTGGTCAAACACCAGGACCAGCGTGGTGGCGACGAGACCGACCCTGACGGCGCCGAGCGCGGCACCGCCGAGCCGGTCGCCGATGCCGGCGTCGCGGATCGTGTCGTTCAGCGCCAGGCGGCCGATATAGCCGAACAGCATGCCGACCACCACGAAGATTCCGAACAGCCAGATCCAGTTCTGCAGCAATGGCGCATCCGGATTGCCGGCGATCTGCGGCACGATCAACGGCATCAGCGCGACCGCGATCGGAGCAGCGAGGAGATAGGCGAGGATGGTCATGGCGCTGCGGAGCAGGCCGGTCCTGAAGCCGAAGCCGACCGCGATGGCGAGCGCGGCGTAGACGGCGAGATCGAAATTGTTCATCAGCAAAACCCTGCCCTCGACGGAACGAATGAACGCCGGACCGATCATTCCGGTTTCAGATCGCTAAAATCGTCTGTATTGATGGCTCCAAGAGCGTAGGGTCTATCGCCAATGTCAGGCCTATTTGACGTCAGTAAAGAAACCATCCTCGTCACGGGCGCGAGCCAGGGGCTGGGGCGGCAATTTGCCCGGGTGCTCGCCGCCCACGGGGCAGCCGTCGCGCTCGCGGCGCGTCAGGCCGACAAGCTGAAGAGCCTGGAGGAGGAGATCCGCGGCAAGGGCGGCCGCGCCGCCGCGGTCGCGCTCGACGTCACCGACACGGCCTCGATCGCCCGGGCCGTCGACGCAGCAGAGGCCGCGCTCGGTCCCGTCACGGTGCTGATCAACAATGCCGGCATCGCCATCGAGAAACTCGCCACCGAGCAGACCGAAGCGGATTGGGACGCGGTGATCGGTGCAAATCTCAAGGGCGCCTATTTCCTCGCGACGGAAGTCGCGCGGCGCATGATCGCCCGCAAGCAGTCAGGCAACATCGTCAACATCGCCTCCGTGCTCGGCACCGGCGTCCTGAAGGCGGTGTCGCCTTACGCGATCTCCAAGGCCGGCATCATCCAGGCGACGAAGGCGATGGCGCTGGAGCTCGCCGGCCAGAACATCCGCATCAACGCGCTCGCGCCCGGCTATATCGACACCGAGATGAACCACGCCTTCTGGTCGACGCCGGCCGGCGAGCGCCTGGCCAAACGCATCCCGCAGCGCCGTGTCGGCGCCGAGTCCGATCTCGACGGCGCGATTCTGCTGCTGGCGTCACAGGCGTCGCGGTACATGACGGGGAGCGTGATCACGGTCGACGGTGGTTTCCTGCTCAATTGAGCCCGGCTGTCGTCCCGGACAAGCGCACCTCAAGCGCGCGCAGATCCGGGACCCATAGCCACAGGGAGAAATTTGGCGAGGACTCGGAGTTATCATCTCGTGCCACAACTCCTCCCTGTGGTTATGGGTCCCCGCGTTCGCGGGGACGACACCGAGAATGACGTGGCAGCGCCGACTAACTCGCCCGCATCTCCGCCCTGATCATATCCGCCGCCTTCTCTCCGATCATGATGGTCGGCGCGTTGGTGTTGCCGCCGATCAGCGTCGGCATGATCGAGGCGTCGACGACGCGCAATGCCTCGACGCCGTGCACCTTCAGTGCCGGATCGACCACGGCAAGCGCATCCGTCCCCATCTTGCAGGTGCCAACGGGGTGATAGACGGTGTCGACGCGATCGCGCAAAATGTTGCGGATGTCGTCGTCGGTTCGCACGTCGGACGTGAACATGTCCTTCTTCTGCAGCGCGCGCAGCGCCGGCGTCTCCATCAGACGGCGCGTGGTCTTGAAGCCCGCGACCATCCTCTCGAGATCCTCCTCTTCGCCCAAAAAGTTCGGATCGATCAAGGGCGCTGCGAGCGGATCGGCGCTCTTCAGGGACACGCTGCCGCGGCTCTTCGGCCGCAGCAGGCAGACGTGACACGAGAAGCCCGCCTCCTTGTGCTTCTTGCGGCCGTGGTCGTCGAGCATCGCGATGACGAAGTGGAGCTGGATGTCAGGCACGTCGAGATCGGGCCGGGTTTTCAAAAAGCCGCCGCACTCGGCGAAATTGGTGGTCATCAGGCCGCGTCGTTCGCTGCGATAGCGCTGGATGGCACGGAGCAGGGACGGCAACCGTCCGAGCGAGGCATGAACGAAGTGCGGAAAGTCGGAGGCGTAGACGAACACGAAATCCGGGTGGTCCTGCAGATTGCGCCCGACGCCGGGCAGATGGTGCACGACGCCAATGCCGTGCTTGCCAAGCGCATCTCCATCGCCGATGCCCGACAACATCAGCATCTGCGGTGACTGGAAGGCGCCGCCAGCAAGGATCACCTCGCGGCGCGCGCGCAGCTGCTTCGTCTGCTTGCCCTGCACATATTCGACGCCGACGGCGCGCCCGCCCTCGAACAGGATTTTCGTGGCGTGTGCGCCCGTCTCGACGCGCAGATTGGCTCGCTTGCCGATGTGGGGATGCACATAGGCGCGCGCCGCGCTCCAGCGTTCGCCATTGTGCTGCGTCACCTGATAGCTGCCGAGCCCTTCGTGATCCTCACCATTGAAGTCCTCGCGAATGCGGAACTGCGCCTCGCGCGCGGCCTGATGGAAGACATCATGGATCGGATTGTCCGCGCGCAGCCGGTTGACATGCAGCGGGCCGCCCTTGCCGTGATACTCGCCGTCGAAATCGGAATTGTTCTCGGAAGCCTTGAAATAGGGCAGCACGTCCGCATACGACCAGCCGGCATTGCCGAGCGAAGCCCAGTGGTCGTAGTCCCATTTGTGGCCGCGGATGTAGACCATGGCGTTGATCGCCGAGGAGCCGCCAAGACCCTTGCCGCGCGGCTGATAGCCGATGCGGCCGTTCAATCCCACTTGCGGTACGGTATCGAAAGCCCAGTTGGCCGTTTTGTAAGGCAGAGCAAGCCCAAACGGTGTGGTGATGCGCCAATTGTCGTTCGTCCCGCCCGCATCGAGCAGCGCCACGGACGTCGCCGCATCCTCCGACAGCCTTCCTGCGACCGTGCAGCCGCCGGAGCCCGCGCCCGCGACGACGAAATCGAATGTGTCAGTCACTGATGCTTCCCCCATTTCCTTCGTCATTCCGGGGCGCGCCCCTTGGCGCGAGCCCGGAATCCATAACCCCGACTGGTGGATATGGATTCCGGGCTCGACGCTTCGCGTCGCCCCGGAATGACGAGCAACTACGACATGAACCGCATCAATTTCTCCAGCCGCGCGATCTTGCCGCCATAGGGCGGATAGAGGTCGGCGAGGCGGTTGAACTTGGAGCGATAGAACACCGGCTTCAGCTTGCTGAACGTGCGAAAGCCCCATTCGCCGTGATAGGCGCCGGTGCCGGATGCGCCCACGCCGCCCATCGGCTGGTTGATTTGCGTGAAGTGAAACAGGCAGTCGTTGATTGTGACGCCGCCGGAGATGGTGCGCGCCAGCACCTCGTCGCGCGCGGTGCCGTCCTTGCCGAACCAGTACAGCGCCAGCGGCCGGTCGCGATGGTTGATGAAGGCGATGGCATCAGTGGGATCGCAATAGCTGAGAACGGGGAGCACCGGCCCAAAAATCTCCTCCTGCATCGCCGCCATCGCTTCGGTCGCACCGACGATCAGCGTCGGCGGGAATTTGCGATGCGCCTTCCAGTTCGGATCGTCCGCCTTCGCCGGCTGCAGGATTTTTGCGCCGCGCTGCGCCGCGTCCGCGACAAGGCCTTCGAGCCGCGCATAATGCCGGTCCGAGATGATCGAGGTGTAGTCCTTGTTCGAGGGATCGGTGCCGAACATCCGCCGCATCTGGGCGCGCACCTTCTCGGCGAAGGCCTGCAACGAGCGCTCCGGCACCAGCACATAGTCCGGCGCGATGCAGGTCTGCCCGGCATTGAGCAGCTTGCCGTAGGCGATGCGCTCGGCCGCTTCATCGAGGTCGGCCGAGGCGTCGATGATCGCAGGCGACTTGCCGCCGAGCTCGAGGGTAACCGGCGTCAGGTTACGCCCCGCGGCCTCCGCGACCAGCCGCCCAACCCGGGTCGAGCCGGTGAATACGAGGTGATCGAACGGCAGGCGCGCAAACGCCTCTGCGATCTCGCCCTCGATGCCGGTGACGAGCAGCTCGGTCGCATCGAATCGCGCGGCGACCGTCTCCTTCAGCAGGCCTGCGAAGTGCGGCGTGAGCTCGCTCGGCTTGATCAGGACGCGGTTGCCGGCGGCGAGCGCGCCGATCGCGGGCGCGAGCGTGAGCTGGAGCGGATAATTCCAGGGCGCGATGATGCCGACGACGCCGAGCGGCTGCGGCATCAGCCGGTTGCGCGCGGGCAGGAATTGCAGCGCGGTCGCGACCCGCTGCGGCGCCATCCATCTCTTGAGGTGCTTTGTGGCATGCCGGATCTCGGAAAACAGCAGCATAGTCTCGGCGATGGTGGTCTCGACCGCCGAGCGGTGGCCGAAATCGGCCGAGATCGCCTGCCGGAAACGCTCTTCGTTGTCGGCGACCACGGCACGCAGCCGCGCCAGCCGGTCGAGCCGCTCGGCAAGGCCGGCCGGCGGCTCGTCCCGCGACCGCGCGACCATGGCGTGGAAGGCCTCCTCCAGTGCTCCGACCGGGGCGCTCGTCAGGGATTTGTCCACGGGCGTTCCTCCCTCAAGGGCGCGTGTCAGCCTTAATCTTGTTGCCGCAAGCTGGCCCTTTGTGGAACTTCTGGCAAGAGCGCGCGGAACGCAGCCGAAATCGGTCGCTTCCGCTGTCATAAAGTCGAAAAAAACGTTCCCGCGGCCCTTTCCAAAGGCAGCTCGGGTTGGTACATACGCCCCGCACCCGAGGGCTTTGCCCGGGGTTGCCTTCCAAGGAAGCCTTTGGGACGGACGAGAAAAGCCACGCGAACAGCGCCGGCCTCAACCGACCGTCCCCGGGATCTAACTGAAGGCACGCAAGTGTTTAACGCGGGGTGGAGCAGCCCGGTAGCTCGTCAGGCTCATAACCTGAAGGTCATAGGTTCAAATCCTATCCCCGCAACCACTGATACCGACACTCCCGTAGCCGAGGCTGCGGGAGTTTTGGTTTGTGCCGCCTTTTCCGCGTTACGCGCAGCAGTCCAGCTCAGGATTGTGCCCAAATCACCATGGAGGGTGGCGTCGATTTGGCCGCGCTTGGCACCCGGCCGGAGAACGATGCGTTCGATCAGACCACGAAGAGCCTGGGCGGCCTCGGCCCGGTCTTCAGGACGGTTCAAAGCCTCAGTGAGGTGGGCGACCTTCTTGGCGTAGACTTGCGAGGCGCTCGGGAGAATGTCCGGGGTATCGGCAGGAGCTTCGGCGAGCAGGGCAGAGAGCTCGGTTTTGCGAGCCTCCAGCGCATCCATCGCCGCGATCATCGACTGCTGGAACATGCCCTCCTTGATCGCTTCGACCATTCCATGGATTTGCTTTTCTACCTTCGCCAGTTCAGCGCGCCAAGCATCGCCGCGGGCTCGCCGGTCTCGGTTCAGCCGGTTCATCTCCTCAGCATAGGCGCGCATTGCTTCTGCGATGACGTTTGGCGCCAGCAACCGGTCCTTCAGCCCGCCCAATACGCGATGTTCGAGTTCGCTCCGCGCCAAGGTGCGGCCGTTCGAACAGGACCCGTTGCTGACATGTGCCGAGCAGACGAAGCGATCGGGTCCGCGCAGTGAACAGGGGCCATCGCATAAGCCGCAGAGGACAAGTCCCGAGAACAACGACTTTGGGCGACGAGCACTGTTAAGTCGTTTGTTCGAATGGTGCTCGCGGACAGCTACTGTCACATTGATAAATTTTTCGGCGATCTCGCTTTGCTTGGCTTTCACCCGATCCCAGAGTTCATCCTCGATGATGCGAAGCTCTGGAACTTTGGTGACGATCCAGTCGGCCTCCGGATTGAGACGCGAGATGCGTTTCCCCGTCGAAGGATTCTTAATGTAATGCAGCCGATTCCAAACGAGGCGTCCCACGTAAAGCTCGTTATTGATGATCCCGGTGCCGCGCTTGACATGGCCCCGGATCGTCGTGTCATTCCACAGCTGGGTCTCAGGGCCGGCTATGCCTTCGGCATTGAGCTTCACCGCGATCGCTCGCGGACTGATGCCAGCGGCGAAGTCCCGAAAGATGCGCCGGATTACGCCGGCCTGGGCCGGATCGATCTCTCGGTCTCCCCGGATACGATCTCCGCGCTCGTCGAGCCGTTTGATAACGCGGTATCCGTAGCAAAGCCCGCCACCTGACTTTCCACCCTCTACCCGACCTCGCAAACCACGGTGCGTCTTCGCAGCGAGGTCCTTCAGAAATAGAGCATTCAGTCCCTTTTAGACCGACGTGAAGCTCGGTGATTTCCCCTTCGGCCAAGGTGACGATCGGAACCCCGGCAAAGCGCAGTTGCTTGAACAGGGTCGCCACGTCCGCTTGGTCGCGGCTGATGCGATCGAGCGCCTCAGCGAGCACGATATCGAACGCACGGCTCTGAGCATCCTGCAACAGGGCTTGGATGCCCGGACGAAGGATCATGCTCGCACCGGAAATTCCGGCATCCTTGTAAGAATTGACGATCGTCCACTTCTCACGCATCGTGCGTTCTCTGCAAATACGAAATTGGTCTTCGATCGAGGCGTCACGTTGATTGTCAGACGAGTATCGGGCATAGAGCGCAACTCGCGTCATTGACTTGTCCTTGCATTCCGCTTTGCGCCGGCACATGGCGCCGTGAAGCAAAAAATATCGAATGAACGCGGCATTTATATGCCGTGCACACCCGGATATGTGATGCAAGGAAAGGCTATCGCGGCGCCCTGGAGTGAACTAAAAGACGCTGCGCTGTGTGCGTCTTTGCTCATATCCCATTTGCTGGTACTCGAGAGCTCCATCTACACAATGGCGATGTGCGATGAGCGTCGGCTAAGCCGCGCCTAGATTGTGCTGGTTTCTTTCTCGGGCGAGGCACAAGCTGATCGACGATCTTTGATATCGTCACGGGCCATTTGTCGTCCGATAAGCCGGGCGAGGCGAAGGATTGAGTGCTCGGAAGGCTTCGCCTGATTGACTGCTTCCGCTATGGTCGGAAGCCTTGAATTTTCGACGCTCTTGATTTTCAACGCTGTGCCTCCGCTGGGCACAGTCAAAACAAAGCTTCCGTGGACTTGAAAGTACGCGAGGACGTCGAGGCGGTCTTCGGATACATCTTCGTATAAGTGGGCCGCTTCGAAGTCGAATCCGCCGGCCTCTTCATGTCAATTCGGACGGGACTCGCAAGGATCGCCTAACAAGCGGGTCAACCTCACCGACACCGCACGAAACCGCGAGACGTCCTGTCCTCGCAACATGCGGCTGAGAGAGGTCCGGCGACATCAGGTGTCCTAGCCCGTCATTGGGCGCGAGCGACCCCACCGCGCCACCAGAATTCACCATGTGCTTCCGGATGGCTCGTCAGGTCTTTGTCGCCGTCTTGGCAATCTCCGTCTCGACGCCGGTCGCGCAAGCCTTGGCGAATGAGTAATCCATGCTCGTGGACGCCACACTCTTCACGAATTCGCTGACGACGTTTTCCCTGGAGTAAGGGCCGGTCGCCTTGAACTTGGCGATAGCTCCATCCGCGGCTGTAAACTGAGCGACGCACAGCGGTACCAGAACCGACATCCTGCCACTGGTCTCCGCCGAGGCGCGCATGATTCTAGCGTTCTCCCCGGTGACCCAACCGCCCCAGGCAAATCCAATCGCCATGGTCGCCACCGCGCCGAAAGCGATTCCTTGAAGGAAGCGGGTCCGCGCCTCGCCTTGTAATATTGCAGGAAGTTTCATGATGGTTGGCCTTCCGTGAGCGCATGAGGACGTGCATCGGCGCTGCTGACGCACGTTGGTAAACCCAATTTTATGATTGCGCCTTCCGATGGCACGTGAGCTGCTACTACGACGATACGCGGCGACTTCGGAGGTCGCTGCTTTCTGGGCAGCTTCAAGGTGAGCATCCGCCAACCTCTAGCCGAACACTATATCCCTGGAGTGACCGTGTAAATGGAGTGACCGTGTAAATGACGATCCGCTCTGGCTCGACTGCAGATCCAGGCCGCGCGACGAGCCGCGGCCGCTTCCCCTAGTCAGACGAGCCGCTTTGCCAGAGCGTCACGGCTACGACGAGCCGAGTGTAATTGGCGTGTCTGAATTCCTCATCCCAACGGATAAGATCGTAAGCGATCTTGTGCGGCGTATAGGCACGGAAGTTGAAGCCAGCCGAGAGATGCCGCGCAGCGGCACCTTCCATGGCCTCCTTGGTGATCTCCGTCATACGGCGCCTTTTTTGCAAACCCGCCGAAAGACCTGCGCTGGACACCTGATCGTGTTCGGCGTCGTTGGCGCGGGGCGTTCGGACGCGCGATCGAGACTGAGTACCTTGAGCCACTGTAAGCACCCACGCTGCTAAACGTGCTTCCGCTCAAGGCCGGGCTCCTTGCTCGGGACCACGCTGCGCTTCCCGGTGGGGAATAGCCAGTGAAATCGGCGCCGCGCTCAAGGCAAGCGTTCACTGGAACCCTAAGCGGCCGGGTTGATTAGCTCAAGAGCGGAACGAAATGGCCTGATGCGCCACCTCGCAGGCATGACTGTCTCCGCCTCTCAGTGTCGCGGCGGCGCGGTTGTCACACTCCAATTGAATGATGTCCAATATGTCTGGGTCGAAAGCGGTTCGTCAGAAGTCACCAGCGGCGACAGGTGAGCAAGGCCGGGTAGTTCGGCTAACGCTTGAGCTTCTCGATCAGGTTGACGCTTGGGCACTCAGCCAGAAGCGAAGGCCCAACCGATCAGAAGCGATACAGCTGCTGGTGAAGACGGCGCTGGACGGCCTGCGTGATCGGTCTATGCGCCAAGCTCCGAAGTCGAAGCGTGAGAGCTCTCGGATCCGGGCAAAGGAGCTGGCCTCTGACGCAATCGACGGGATGGGCGATGCGGATGCGACATCTGAAGACAGGGCAAGCCGGAAGGGGAAACTAATGAAGGGCCCCGAAGAATTTCGCAACGTGCGGCGGGACAGATCGAACAGTTGAGGCTGATCGTGTGACAGGACGACAGCCGTATCGATGTCCGAGTCGTCAGGCAAGCGACACACCGATTGGTGGGACTATATGTGATCCAATTTTCTGGAGCGCTCCATGAATCGGTATTTCTTTGACATCCAAAGTGGTCGCGATTTCTTTGCAGACGAGGAAGGTCTACCCCTTCCCAATCTGAAAGCCGCCGAAGTCAAAGCAATGCAAACCTTGACTGGAATCGCCAAGGAATCCGTCTTCCAAAGCAAGCGGCCGGATTTGGCAGTGGAAGTGCGCTCGAGCACCGAACAGCTGTTCTGCGTTTCGATAGTCCATCGGAACTCGAGCACCACGCATTGAAGCCGGTTCCCAAAGGCCAATAGAGTCCTGCTCGCTTGGATCCGCTACCGATCGATGCATAGGTGCGCCGGTCTTGCCGCGGCGTGAGTGTAGCGATCGCTTTCCGACACACCCACATCCGGCACGGCAAGGGCAAAACGACCGTTGTCCCGAAGGTTCGGCCAAAGTCGAGCGATTCTCCGAAAGTCGCGCGGTTCCTCGCAGGCGAAGTCAGTTGTGACAGCCGCGAAGCCAGTGACTATACTCTAGACTCGGCGCTTCGGAGTGCAGGCACGGCATTCGCGAGCGGAGGGCTTGTGCCTGCTCGATCGAGGGCTCGCGTCATCTACTTGGGGGGGCCGGCTTGAGCAATTCCACTGAGCGGCCAACGTACGAACGCCTGGCTGACTTCATTCGACAGAACCAGGCTCCGATCGTGAAGGAATGGACGGAGTTCGCTCGAACTCTATCACCGGCCAGCGACCGGATGACGAAGTTGGCTCTGGAAGATCATATCGTCGATCTTCTCGGGTTCGTGGCGGACGACCTCGAAACCGCACAAACCCCGCGGGAGCAATTTGATAAATCGCGAGGCGACGGCACGAATGATAGCGCCTTTTCTCAAAGCGCGGCTGAACTCCATGCCGCTCTGCGTCTGGCCGACGGCTTTGACATCGATCAGATGGTGTCGGAATACAGGGCGCTTCGCGCAAGCGTGGTCAAGCAATGGGTTGCCCACCATCGGAGCCTTGCGGACACCGATATCGAGGACTTGACGCGGTTCAACGAAGCGATCGATCAGGCCGTGACCGAGTCGGTTGCCCACTATACGAAGACGATAAACGACTCGCGCAACCTGTTTCTGGGCGTCCTCGGCCACGACCTGCGCAATCCTCTCGGTGCCGTTTCAATGGGCGCTCAGTGGATGGAGCGATCTGGGACAACCGACGCAAAGCAGGCCAGGGTAGTTTCCGAGATCAGGCTGGCGGCCGGGCGGGCGACACAAATTCTGAACGATCTGCTCGATCTCACCCGCTCGTCCTTCGGCACTCAAATCCCCGTCACAAAGACCAACAACGACGTTGCGGCTTTGTGTCAGGAAATCGCGGATGAGTTTCGCGCCGTCAACCCAGATCGGAAACTTGAGGTCACGAAGGAGGGCGATCCGTTGGTTTCCTGCGACCCCGCCCGCCTTGGACAGGTGCTGTCCAACCTGATGGGCAACGCAGTCCATTATGGCGACGCAGCGTCGCCCATCACGGTGACTGTCGCAGGTAACGATCCCGATGCTATGACCATCGAAGTGCACAATCTCGGAACCTCGATCCCGCTTGATGCGCAAAAATCAATCTTCCAATCCTGGACGCGAGGCCAGGAAGTCGGTGACCCGTCGGAGCACAGTACCCACCTTGGCCTTGGCCTCCACATCGCGAAATTGATCGTCGAAGCCCATGGCGGCGAGATCTCTGTGGTATCCAGCGAACAAACAGGCACGCGCTTTTCAATCCGACTGCCGCGCAAATGACCAGTCATGCTTCCTTATGGAAAGGGCTTGCGGCGTCGACGCGCTAACCTTGCGGCGATGATCGGGCAAGGCCGCTGGACGCACATTGCCGAGCGAGGCGAGTGCTGCGGTCATTCGGCGGAAGTCGTGGCGGCGCACGGCGAAACCTCTCGCTAACCGTTAGCCGCATTGGGTCCGCCAGAAAGACTGATCAGAAAAGAAGCGGCCATTCGGAACGCCGGCTGCTGCGATGGCTTAAAGGCGTGACTGCGGGATATCCCGGCCGGTGACGTCTCCTGCATTAGAAAGGACTAATATGCCAGAGCAAAGCTCTCCTCGTGGCAGTTGCGTCTTGGTCGTCGAGGATGAACCAATGCTCCTCTTGATGGCGAACGACCTCGTCGAGGATGCGGGACTGCATCCGCTGCTTGCCGGCAATGCCGATGAGGCCATCAGAATACTCGAAGCCCGACAGGATGTCTGCGTTGTCTTCACAGATGTCAGGATGCCTGGTTCGATGGACGGCGTTGGGCTCGCGGAAGCCGTTCGCGAAAGATGGCCACCGATCAGGCTCCTGATCGTCTCGGGCCATCTCGTCAAAGGTTCTGAGCTGCCCGATGGGGCAAGGTTCTTCCACAAGCCGTACCCGTCGGAGGCGATCATCTCGGCGCTCCGAGAGCTTGCTGCCTGACCGTGAAGAGCGTTGCTTGTCCGGCGCAACAGGTTGCTGAAGGGGCCTTTGGCGCCGCTATGATCAGTATTGACCAGCGCGTCGGACCGTAACTTGCTACTGTCATTGCATCACCGCGCGGCCCTCGGCATCTGTCGGTGACGAGAACGCTGTCGCGCTCCCGCCTTCCCTGGGAAAAGGAGCACGCTATGCAGCGACGCCGTCTCAAGCAGACCACCTCCTTTGAAGAACGCCTTGCCGAACACGGGCGAGTCCTTCGTCAAAAGGCAAAGTCGCTCCCGCCAGGTATCGAGCGGGAACACACAATCCGCAAAGCTCGGCAGGCGGAGACCGGGGCTCAAATCAGCGAATGGCTGTCCACACCCGGATTACCGGCTCCGGAATGAAGGAACGGGAGGGCATCCGGGACGTTCCGCCATATGACCGAGCACAGAAAGCAGCCTGATATTTGGCGGCATCCTGCTGGCGAGCCCTCGCGCTTGCGCACGATATTTGCCGTTCAGTCCCGGTCGTTCGCCTCTTCCTTGATCTCAGGGGGCGTGTGGCCAAGTTCAATTTTTTGAGCCAGTTGGGCACGCTCCTTGTCCGCCGGCTGGTCTTCTCCGCGTACGCGCATGATGCCGTGGCCTGATGGTTTGGTCATGGTGACCTCCTGCTGGACCAAGCCTAGCTTAGCCACAACGTTCCAAATAGGGGGATTGCCCCGACGCCGCGGGTGGGACGGTCGCGTCATCTGGTTGCTTCCGCAATTGGCCGTCGCCGTTATGACGACCTCGCTCTGAACCGTCGCCTCAGCCACTTCCACTTCAGCTCAATCCATCGCAACATGGCGAGGAGAGGCTTTTGCAGGACCGGCATGTCCTGCGCGATGAGAAGAAGCCCAAGGGGGAGCATCCAGAGACCGAAGAGGGGCAAGAAGCTGAAGACGCCCCCGAGAATTAATATCCCCGCGACAATGACACGGATCCAGAATTTGGATGGCTCTCGCAGCCAGCGAATGAAAGTCCCCACTTTCGTGGGCACTCGACGCTCGATCAATGCGAAGTATCTGTTCAGCCCCACTATGACGGAAGCCATGCCAATTCCGATTCGCGCGAGTGTTAAAGCACCGCATCACAAAAATGCTGCTTGGGGAGCCAAACCGACTGGGGGCGGAGTGTTCCTCCGTCCTGGTTGCGCACAGAGGAAAAGGCGGCGAGGTCGCTTGGACATGCAGACCCCAGTGAGGTGCTCTCAACTCGGTGCCCTTGCTTGAGGCGGGGGACGACACGTCACAGGCATCGAGAGATGCCCCATCAAACAAAAGCCGCCGGGCGTTACACCGAACGGCTTTTCTTCGCGGCTCCCAGTCTCCTGGTTCTGCCGCCAGATTCAAACCGTCTTCTCACCCTTTGTTCCCTTCGAGAGTGCGGCTGTCAGCAGATCGGCGGACGGCGCGTGTGCTTGACCCGTAAGGGGCCACTGCCAGCTCCCCTTGTGTTGCAGTAACGCGGGCTCTCCCTCACCACGGCCACTTGCGGAACGAACAAGCAATAGCCATATGGTAATTATCGAGTTTCGGCCGAACGACTTGGCCTCGCCGCTTTCAGCGCGCCTGACTGACGACCTCCCTCCAGATCTCGCTTAGCTTGCTGCGCGCTCGAGCGCGGCTCCGAACATCTATCCCAAAGGAAGATCACCCATGAATACGGGAACTGTGAAGTGGTTTAACGGCCAAAAAGGCTTCGGCTTCATTCAACCAGACCAAGGAAGCCAAGACGTCTTCGTTCATATCAGCGCGGTTGAACGCGCCGGCATGAGCGGTCTCGATGAAGGACAAAAGGTGTCCTTCGACGTCGTTGCTGACCGCCGGACCGGCAAGTCCGCAGCAGAGAATCTGCGTGTCGCGTAAGCGCGCATAGGATGCCATGCTGCTTTGACCACGGATGTACTGGCAGGGCCCCTGGCTTCGCAAACCCGCGACCGGTTTAACGGCCGCGGGGTTGTTTTTTAGAACGCAAAGAAGATGGCCCTTCGCGCTATGCCGGTTTCCTTCCGCGCTCGTCGCCGTCGGAAATCCAGCTTGAACGAAAAAGTGGCATTTTCCGCCGGCGTTCTCATATAAAATGAATGACAAACTGGCAAAAATCGACAACGCGGCGACGAAGGCTGAACTCCGTCAGATGCTGACAGATGCGGTTCGTAATACCGGAGCGGACTTGCGACCAAAGCCCGTCGTAAGACGTGAGGGCAATGGGCAGCGGCTTGCGCCGATTAGGCTTTGGATAGTCATCGTAGACCGATGGTTCTAAATTTCGGTTGGCGCAGCCAACTGTTTTTCGTGAATTGTGATTCCGAGCAACGGCTCGCGGTGAGCGGCAGCGTGGCGCCTGCGTTAGATAGTTCGCTGTGTCCAGCGGCCGTCTTCGATTGCGCCCCCACTGCATGTCTCCGAGTGCGCCGGCTTTCGCTCCGTAGCGAAGACAACTCGTCACCGTTTGCTCGACGATGCGGCTCTTTGCCGAGCAAGGCCCTTTCCGCTCCGATGAGCATCCTCGGAGAGTTGATTTCTCAGCCCAATAAGGTTCGGGCGGTTGTCACGGCGTCATAAATTTCGATCCGGAGCATCGGGTAGGTCGATTTAAGTGCGCGACCCGACGACTCGGCGGCTTCCGCGGTATCAAACCTTGACTTGAAGTGCCCGTCGACAACGATCGCAAATCCTTCCATCGGCAGTCTATCAGCGCGTGGTGCTCTCGGCTCGGGCTCTTCAGATGAGTGAACAGGCATTTTCATATGAACTCCCATTGTGCAGCGAAAGCATGGCAGGCGGCGCCTCAAAGACCGACAGCATGCCAGCAAAAGAACCTAATCGCGGCATCAGGCGCTGGCAGCCAAGTTGTGTCTCGGAGCGCAGGCAGAGGCGGGACAAGCTTGCCCTCGCCACGTTCTGACAGGAACAACTCTCCCATCGTGGGATTGTCATATTGGTCTATGGCGCGATACCTGACCCCTCAGCTTGCGTCATCCACCCGGGATGGCTCATCGTCGGACGCGCGTCTTGCGATGAGCCGGTTCTCGGAAGGTGCCTGAGTTGGTCTTTCAGGTTCATTCCGCGACCGCTACGAAGAGGGCAAAGTCGCGGGCCTATTCGGCGGGCTTCTCTTTGTGCCGAGACGGAGTGCCCCGATTTTCGTCAGTCTGCTCCGCGTCACCGGGCGTTTTTCCCGCCATATTTCCCGGATTGTAATGGTACTTACCTTTCGGATTTTCACCGGGCTGCTTCTCATCCGGGTTTCTATTGTTTGCCATCGATCCAGTCGCTTTCTCGGTAAGAGTAACAATGTTGAACAAGACCAACGTCGACATGTTCCATGCCATCATTTATTGCCTTCAGCGCTGGGCTGATCAGTCGGAGTAATCTTGCACCGGCGAGAGCGACAACGAGGCGCTCCAAGTTGCGTTTGGAACGAAGACTCGGCGGCGACCGTTGAGGATGAGCCTGCAACATTTCTCAATTTGCCTGAGTCATCGTGCATGCCACCTGAGGTACTGCACATGGCATCCCCGCGAACACGCTCCCTCTCGCTCCGGTCCGACTACACCACGGCCTTGCGGCGACATCCCGCGCTTATGGCATTTGCTGGGGCGGCTTCCCTTCTCGGCGCCATAGCGATCGTAAATGGGCGAGTCGCCAAGAAAGCGGAACGCGATAACCCGCCTCGTGGGCAGTTCCTGGAGATCGATGGCGTCCGACTGCACTACGTGGAACGTGGCAATGGGCGTCCGCTTGTGCTCCTGCACGGCAACGGCAGCATGATCCAGGATTTTGAATCAAGCGGCCTGATCGATCTCGCGGCCAACAGGTTTCGGGTGATCGTATTCGACCGCCCCGGATTTGGACACAGCTCGCGGCCACGAAACGTGATCTGGACCCCGGAAGCACAGGCAGACCTGTTCAGAAAGGCACTTGATCGTCTGAGCGTTCAGCGGGCGATCGTGCTTGGACATTCATGGGGTGCGGCGGTCGCTCTTGCGTTGGCGACAAGACATTCGTCATTTGTCGAAGCCTTGGTGCTGGCGTCGGGATACTATTTTCCAACCGTTCGTGCTGACGCGGCGGCATCTTCGATGTCAGCGATACCCGGCATCGGCGATGCCATCAGTCACACCATCTCGCCGATCGTCAGCCGCCTCTTGTGGCCTTCCATGTTGCGCAAGATGTTCGGTCCGCGGCCAGTCCCTGACAAGTTCGTCGGCTTCCCCAAGGAATTGGCGTTGCGACCGTCACAGATGCGTGCCAGCGCGGCGGAGGCAACGTTGATGATCCCCGCCGCATTTGCCTCGTCCAAGACCTACGACCAACTTAGGATGCCCATCATCATCATCGCCGGCGATGATGATCGCCTCATCGACATCAACAAGCAATCGGTCAGACTTCACGGCGAAGTCACTCACAGCAAGCTGCACCGCGTCGCTGGGGCAGGGCACATGATCCAACAGTCTGCCACGGCTCGGTTGCTGGCGGCCATCGATGAAGCCGCTGCCGAGACCGAGATTGGCGGGAATGCGCCGCATCGGTTCGCGAGCGCCTAGGAACGCTCCGGCGGGGCCACGTGTTCTCCTTATTCTTCAGTTGGCGAAGAGGCCCGCCGCGGCCGAACCGTCCAGCCGGACCGACTGCTTATCCGGCTAGAGGCTCCTGCAGCCGCATCGCGCCCTTCCGACCGGTGCGAAGCTGACTCAGCGGGTTGGGGCAGGCCCCTGGATCGGGATGGAGAAAAGCGTCGTGGTCTCGCTGTCAAAGTTGCCGCATGAGCCCCCCTGGTCCCCAGGGCAGAATGTCGGCGTACCGGAACCGGTTGCCTCGCCACCGCAGGCGGCCGACGATATCGAAATGCCGCTGCCGTCCAGCCCGCAGACGTTCTTTCTCGGTAGTCTGCTAACACTGGCCGTGCTCGCAGCCATCCATGTGGCAAGCTCGATCATATTGCCCGTGGTGCTCGCCTTCGTGCTGCAGCTCATTCTGCACCCCGTCGTGCATCTGCTTGAGCGTATAGGTCTTCCGCGTGCCATAGGAGCACTCTTGGCGATCCTGGTGGTCGTCGGAGCGCTCGTGGGCTTCGTGGCAGCCTTGTCGCTACCGGCAGCGTCTTGGGCGGAGAAATTGCCGGAGGGCCTGCCTCGCCTCGAAACTCATCTGGTCGTTCTAAAGCGCCCGATCGAAGCGCTGCAGAAAGTCATCCAGCAGGCCGAGCACGTCGCTGACGCTCCCGAGAAAAAGGGAGCCACGGTTTCGGTCCGCAGCGATCTCGGCCTGACCGGCGCGCTCTTCGCTGGAACGCGGGCTGTCATCGACGGCCTGTTCACCACGGTTCTGGTGCTCTACTTTCTCCTGGTCGCAGGCGACGTTTTTCTGCGACGTATCGTCGAGGTCCTCCCAAGTTTTCGCGACAAGAGGCAGGCGGTGGACATCTCCCAGCAGATCGAAGCGGACATATCTGCCTATCTGCTCACAATCACTACCATGAACGCTGCGGTGGGAGCTGCAACGGCGGTTGCGATGTATTTCTGCGGGCTTGGAGACCCCTTGTTGTGGGGAGCCGCGGCCTTCCTGCTCAACTACGTTCCGATTCTGGGCCCACTGTTAGGCACCGTCATCTTCCTCCTGGCCGGAATGTTGAGCTTCGACAGCTTGTGGTGGGCCTTGCTGCCGCCGGCCCTCTACTTCTGCATCCACCTCGCCGAAGGCGAAACCCTGACACCCATGTTGCTTGCCCGACGCTTCACGCTGAACCCGGTGCTGGTCATCCTGTCGCTGGTGTTCTGGTTCTGGATGTGGGGCGTGCCTGGCGCGATCCTGGCTGTTCCGATGCTGGCCATCCTCAAGATCGTCAGCGATCGCGTGCGTCCGCTAAGAGCTTTGGGGCACGTCCTCGAAGGCTAGTCCGGTGTCGCTCTTGGGAGAAGATTGAGGACCGCGCCGTCGGAAGGCGGCCATTGCAGCATGCAGGTTACGCCAGCGGCATTGAGAAACTAAAGCGGGTCTCCGCGGGGGTCGATGCGACGGTCAATGCGCCCCCATGCGCCTTTGCGATCTGAGAGGCGATGTACAGCCCAAGTCCAAGCCCTTGCTTGCTCGCACGGGCCTTGCCGCGGAAGAACGGTTCGAACAGCTTGTCCATCACCGTTTGCGGAATAGCCTCACCCGCATTGGCGACCCAGAGCTCGAACAATCCATTTCGCGTCTCGGCGTGAACGGTGATGGGCTTGTTGGCCGTGCCATGCGTCACGGCGTTGCCGAGCAAGTTGGAAAGGAGCTGGCCGATGCGGATGCGATCGCAGTTTACCGGCCCGTCGACGGCAAACTCGAATTCGATGACGCGACCGGGCGAAGCCAGCCTCAGTTCGTCGATCACCTGGGCAAGGACGGGCTCCAGCGGTCCTTTCGCATCGTATTCCAGGGTAATGCCACCGCCCAGACGACCGCGTGCAAAGTCGAGGACGTTGTCGATCATCGAGGCCATGCGCATGACCGTCGTCTGCATCATGGCGACGATCTGCTGCTCCTTCTCATTCTGCACGGTACGGCCGAGAAGTCTCGCGCCGGCGCTGATGGAGGCGAGAGGATTGCGAAGATCGTGACCAAGTACGGCGATGAACTGTTCCCGCAGTTCGGAGGTTTCGTGCTCGAGCAGCAGCACTTCTTGCGTCGCCCTTTCGGCAGCAATGGCCAATTCTCGGCCGGCGAGGAGCTCCTGTTCGTAGCGCCGTCGGTCGGTCGCCTTGATCAACGCAAGACGGATCAGCAGCAGCTTTCCATCCGCATCGCGGCGCTCGTTCGCGTTGGCGATCATGTGGAGCGGCTCACCGGCAGTGGTCACCATGTCGATAGCGAATTCGTTGAAGAAGCCCTGCATCCGCAGCAGCGGCGCGATATGAGTTTCGTAGTAGATGCGGCCTGGCATGGTCAGGAAATCGGTGAAACGCTTGCCGACCATCTGGTCTGCCGGGTGCCCGCTCCACGCCAGCAAGGTCGGGTTGACATGCTCAATGCGGCCGTTCGGGTGCAGGGTGACGTACCCGCACGGGGCGTTGTTGACCATGTCCTCGAAGTCTGGACCGGAGACGCTCACGAGACGAAGGCTCGAATCGCCGCGATGACCTCGTCGGGCGCACTGAGGTTCGGGCAATGCCCGGTCGCGTTCAGGACGATCATTCGACCGCCGGGGATACTACGGGCAACGAAATCGCCGACCTCCTGGGAGGCGATGATGTCTTCGCTGCATTGGAGGACGAGGGTCGGAACGGAGACCTCCGCGAGATCCTTACGGTTGTCGGAGGTGAAAGTCACTCGGGCGAACGCTTTGGCAATATCGGGATCCGTGCGGCAGAAGCTATTCGTGAGCTCCTGACCGAGAGCCGGCCGGTCGGAATTGCCCATGATCATAGGTGCCATCTGCGCCGACCAACCCATGTGGTTGGATTCGAGAAATTCGAGCAATTCATCGATCTGCTTGGCACTGAACCCGCCAACATATCCTTCGTCGTCGATGTAGCGGGCTGAAGGGCCGATGAGCACGAGCTTGCCGAACGTGCCTGGCGCTTGTCGCGCGGCCAGCACGCCGATCATGCTGCTGACGGAATGTCCGACGAAGACGGAATCCTTCAAACCAAGTTCGGTGCCGATTTCGACCACGTCGTCGGCGTAACCCGACAAGGTCGAATACTTGGCCCTGTCGTAGGCCGACAGATCGGATCCGCCGGCGCCGACGTGGTCGAACACAACGGTCATGAAGTCCTTTTCGAACGCCGGAGCCACGAACCGCCACATGTTCTGATCGCACCCGAAGCCGTGGGCGAAGACCATCGCCCTGTCGCCCGCGCCACGAACCTGGACGTTATTCCGTTCGATTACATTTGCCATCCGACCCCTTTGAATCATGCATCATTCTTGCAAGCTTTCCGCAGTTGCCGGGGCGCAGTCCGGTTTGCGAGCCCTAGAGGGGAAACGGACCTGTTTGGACGTTCGAGCTCTCAGCGGGATACCCCGGTGCGCTCCCGGGATCAGAAAGGGCATGAGGAACGTGTCTTGCCTTGCAATGTTTGACTTTGCTGGCTGGAGACAGCCGGTTCACCGCGTGCGTCTGGCAAGGCTTCGCAAGGAAGACGCGATTTGCCGCCGCTGATTCCGGTCAGGTCCCGGCGGGAGCGTCCGAGCAAATCGGAGCATCTGATGGCGCAATTGAACAAGTTGCGAGATGCTGTAGCCGATTTGTTTGTCTGTTCGCTTGCGCAGAAGTGACCGCATGACATCAACCATGGATAGGCGGCGTGCTGGCTCTCCTTCACTGAAGAGCTACGGAAGCCATAATGGAACCTGGCTTGATGCCCCCCCCCGCTGGTCAATATTGCTCAACTTGCAAGTAATTGTCCTGAACCCATCTAGGACAGCCGGGAGCGTACGCTTCGGTCACAGCGTTCAGGATCCTAGGTCAGCCTGTGAAATGCCGGCGGCAGTGTCTCTCGAACCAGTTCACTTAGATTCAAAGTCTCGCCACTTTCGGCGATGTCAGAGAACAGAACCTCGACGAAGGGATGTTGGCGGTTGAACGCGATACCTCGCTCGTATTTCGCGCGCACAATCCGTTGCAGTGCGGGCAGGTTCAGTCTTCCGAGCGCGTTGTATTGACCTCGGAAAAGACTTTGGCGTCCTCCGCGATGCTCGACAGATTCCGCCCAGATGTCCATCACTTTCCGACTCATGAACGCCTCGACCTGTTTGTTGTCGTCCCGCGCAATGAGCCGGAGCCCGTCCATGGTGTGCGGTCCGTCATCGATCCGAAGTTGCGCAAGTGACATGGCATCCTCCTATTGTCGACCACTGTTCATATCTGCAGCTGGTGCCACTCTCCTGCCGGCTGGCACGATCAGAGACACAGGATAGGATATGGGTATGGGAGGGTCGAATAACGAGGGATGCAAAGCAGACTCAGTAAAGAGTCGTGTCGCTGCTGCCTTCTACAATAATCCCGTCAACCTCTCCATGGTGAGCTATATTGACCAGCGCGTCGCGCCGCCGGGCTTCTATGCTCCACCTTAAGATCGTGCCGCGCACAGGGCCAGCGCCTCCTCGTCTGAGATGACCGAAAACGCCCGCTGATGGGCGCACAGTGAGCCGCGCCGCTTGGAAAGTGGCTCTTCCCTAGAATTGCGAACAATCAAGGAGTAAAGTCTGCCCAACGGGTCCGCTCCCGCAAGTTCCAGCCGGCAAGAAGCGGCTGTTCGTCGCTTGGTCGAGAAAGTCGTTCGCTTGGCAATCGATCGAAGCGGGCAAGTCTCGTCGATCCAAGGGAGTCCACGCGTGGCGAAGTCGACCAAGGACATGTTCGACCCCCAGAAATTTCTCGCCAGGGTGGGCACCGGCAAAGCCATTCTGACGTTTCGCAAGAACCAGCTTGTGTTTCAGCAAGGCGACCCTGCTGACTCAGTGTTCTACATTCAAAGCGGCAAGGTCAAGCTGACGGTCGTTTCGGAGCAGGGCAAAGAAGCAGTCGTCGCCATTCTCGAGCCCGGTCAGTTCTTCGGCGAGGGGTGCATGAATGGTCACCCTCTGCGGATGTCGACGACAGCGGCGATGGAAGATTGCGTCATCACATCGATAACCAGAGAATCGATGATGTCGGCTATTCGTGACGAGCCGAAATTCTCCCAGCTGTTCATTTCGTATCTCTTGACCCGAAATAGCCGGATCGAGGAGGACCTGATCGACCAGCTATTCAATTCCAGCGAACGGCGGCTTGCTCGTCTGCTGTTGCTCCTCGCCAATTTCGGCAAGGAAGGCAGTCCGCAGCCGATCAGCGCGAGCATCAATCAGGAGACATTGGCTGAAATGATCGGAACGACACGATCGCGGGTCAGCTATTTCATGAACAAGTTTCGAAGATTGGGGCTCATCAGCTATAACGGCCACATCGAAGTCCACAACTCGTTGTTGAGTGCGGTGTTGCACGAGAAGCCTGTGCTGAGAGAGCGCGACTAGAGGGACCGTCCCAAGCGACGGCCCCAGAGCGTGGGGGGCGCAATGAGGCCGTCATTTCCTCGGATGCTTTGGGGGGCGTTTGCATCCGGTCGTGCTTACCAAGTTGCGCCACCGACATTCGTTCCGGCAGAGGCCCAACTCGGTTTCGTACTGACAAATCCCGTCGCAAGTCCGCGATCATTTCTCCAAGCGATTCAGGGTCCAGACTCGCTGTATCCTGTGCTCAGGAAGAAGGGATCTCGTCGGTCCACACTTTGAAGCTGACCAAGGTGTTGGGGCCAAACGTCTGGGTAATCGGCACGTCGGCAGCGTCACGTCCTTGAGAAATCAGCACACGTCCAATCCGGGGGACGTTGTTGCGTGGATCGAATGTGTACCAACGCCCGCCGATATAGGCTTCGAACCATCCCGCGAAGTCCCCTGGGGCATAAGGGGGAGGCATACCAATGTCGCCGAGATAGCCGGTGCAGTATCTGGCGGGAATGTTCATGCAGCGACAGAACGTGACGGCCAGATGCGCGAAGTCCCGGCACACGCCCTTGCGCTCGTTGAAGACGTCCCGGGCCGTCTTGGTTGCATGCGCGTGCTCATAGCCGAATTCAATGTGATTGTGAACGAAATCACAGATCGCCTGAACACGGGCCCATCCGGGCGAGACCTTCTCGAAGAGTTTCCACGCGACATCGGACAGCTGGTCGGTTTCGCAATAGCGGCTGCCGAGCAGATACACGATCGTCTCTGCCGGCAAGTCCTCGACCGCGTGTTGGGTAGCCGAGGGCACAACGACGTCCGGCAAGCCCGTGTCGCGAACGATCCCGTCAGCCGCCAGGCGCATTCGACCCGCTGGCGCAACGATGCGGCTGCACCAGTTACCGAAGCCGTCACGATAGGGGACGATCGCAACCGAGGGCGTGGTGGTCAGATAATCGGGGACGATAACGTCCGATGCCCGGGAAAAATGAACGCCCAGGACCATGATCATGGGCGTGGGCTGCGGAAAGTCGTAGATCATCTCATAGCCGACCCGGATCTTCACGCGGCGTCCTCCAAAGTCGACAAATTCCCGCGGCTGCTAATCGTGAGCATGGCTCGTCGACACAGCGCAGCACTGCAAAAGTGCCAACGCGTTAGTAGTTGCCGTGTTCCTGTCCGTTCATTGAGCAACTCTATGACAGAGCTGACGTCGTTTTGACGTTCACGTCCACGTCCATTCCAAGCTCATCCTCGCGAGTTCCCCAATAACTGCCAAACAGGGGAACAGCTTGGCTCGGGACCCTGGCCACCGCCACGCGGATCAGATCTCGGTTTCCGACGATCCCATTGGTCGGATCGAACTCGACCCAGCCGGAGCCGGGGACGTAAATCTGACACCAGGCATGAGTGGCTCCCCCGCCCAGCCAGGCTGGACCATCGCGATCCGGTACGTAGATATAGCCGGTGATAAAGCGTGCGGCGAAACCTAGGCTTCGCGCGGCTTCAATCATCAAGACGGCAAAGTCCCGACAGCTGCCCTTCCTGCGTTCAAGTGTCGTGGAGGGACTTTGCGTTCCTGGCGCCGTGCGGCGGTCATATGCAAAGCCATCCGAGATTGCTTCATTGAGGGTCATCAGGACCTGGCCCGTACGGCGTCTGGTCCCGCGCACGAGAAACGTATCCAGCCACCGGCCGAGATGATCTTCCGGGTGCGAGAACCATCTTTGAACATAGGGTGCCAGGTCCGGCGCCTCATCATCCTGATACGCAAATGGATGGTCCTTCGCGTGGGCCTCAATTCTGAAGTCGGGCGCATTCTCCGGCGTGTGGTCGACCTTGATGATACACTCGAATCGCAAGTAGTCGCTGTCACAGGCAAATTCGACCTGCGCAACACAATTCCCGAAGACGTCGTGCAGCCACCTCACCTCCGAGGGCGCGGGCGTCACATCGAGCGAGAAATCAATCAGTCGCTGGTCGAAACTGTCGCGCGGGCGCGCCATCAGTTGATGTCGGCCCAGCCTGACCGCACGCCGGTACCGATATGTTGTGACATGCCGGACGAGGAAGATCGCCATAATGTTGCCGATCGACGAGAGGTGAGGGCTAGTTAGGATGGCCGCTTGACGCGGATGGTCGGGCGATGTTGGGCGCCTCAGGCGTGGCCAATCATCGTGCGAATCCCAGCTATGATCTGCCAGGCTTGGAGCGGCTTACCGTAGAATCTGCTGCGGGGGGGAAGATCGATGCTGGGCGGGTTCAATTGCTCGGACATCAGGATGATATCGATCGCCGGCCACCGTTTACGCACGGTACGCGCGAGGCCCATGCCGTCCATGCTGCCCGGCAGCTGGATGTCGGCGCAAACGAGCGCGATGTCGGATCTGGAGCTCAGGATTGCGAGGGCTTCGTCGGTATCCCGCGCTTCCAACGGCGTGTAGCCGGCGTCTTCCACCATGCCAACTGCGCGCATGCGGAGCACCATCTCGTCTTCTACGACGAGAACGATGGCTGGACTGCGTGACGGACCGAACGTCATCGGTAACTCTCCGCAATGCGGGTGCGAGTTGATACTAGGTATCTCGTCCCCCGATGGCTGCCTCGCTGGGGTATCCCTCGTGCTGCTGAAATGTTCCATCATGTTGAGACTTTTGGCGCTGGCGGCGCGGGCCCGCGCAGGCGAGCAACTACCACTGAATGAGCACCGCACCAGCGATCACAAGCGCGAAGAAGATCGGCAGCAGGACCGGCGGTACCAGCCACTCGCGGAGTCCGAATTTGGAGATGTTCGACATATTGACCGCCTCTTGGTCGCGGCGGGAGCACGATGCTCTCAGTCACCGATAACAGCCGTGAACTCGCGGTGATATTCGAGATATAATGCCCATCCGCGGAATAACGAGGTCAAGCAGAACTATTTGCTGTGACAGGGGCGAGCAGAGTTGTAGTTCGCTTTCAACGTAGCCACTTAAGGGTTGGCGCAATCGCCTTAACGCTCTTTCCCCCTCGCCATGCTTGGCCGTTGCGAGCGTCGATGCAGATTGGCCATCGACCGGCGCAAAATCGGATAAGTCGGCAAGGAAGTCTCCTTCACCGACAACTGATCGGCCCCGACCATATGATCGAGTTTCCAAACCATAGCCGTTCATACGACCGCACGCGGCGTGCCGTACGATTCTGGGGACACGACAGCGCTATCGAGGCATCGTTTTTCATCGACGAAGATGCGCTGAAGCGAATTCAACCAGATGCCGGTTACGATGAAACGGGCTTTCTCCGCGTGTTCGATTGCAATCGCGACTTGATATGCGCCGCCGCTGCCAAGGTGTACGTCCGCGGCAGTAGGGGCTCTTACGATTTGGTCGCCGGTAATTTTTGAACCGATTGCGCTTTGTGAGGGCTTCGTCTCATCCGAAACTGCTCAACGCTTGCCGAAACGTCGGCCCTTCAATCTGAAAAGATGTCAGGCGGCGCGTCGATCGACGTTGGTCCTGATCAGCTTGGCCACGCGCCATCGTTCTGGCGGGCCATCTGCTCAATTCCCTTGTTCGGAATGGCGAAAAATCGCCGCGATTGTTTGTTCTCCCGATACCAACAAAATGCCACCAAACGGACGGAGGCGGTGAATTTTTGCGTGTGTTTTCAACGCGATCGAGGGCTGCCGACACAGGAATACAACAATATGATGCACTGTATTTACTGGCAAAAATAAAACTGCAGGCTGCCTCGGCAGCAGGCACCGCTCATCGCGTTCCGGTCTCCAAAATCGCCCCCGACCGGAATCGAACCCGGTTCTGACTCGAAGTCCCAGCGGGGACTCGACCTAACGTAACGCGAGGTTAAGGGCGGGCCTATGTCGCGTGCACGCGAAACCGGTATCGATAACGCGGGACCGCGCGACGCTGATCCGCGATCTGCTGGGCGTCCAATGACGAGAGCGTCCTAATGTCCGAGAACACTGAACAAGGCGCTGCGGACCATGGACTGCGATAATGCCCCGGCGGCGACCACCGCGCGCACGCGTCCGCTCGACCGCGTCGACCTGCTGAGCGAGTAGGTCGCGTTCGACGACGATGTAGTCGGAAGCCCAGCTCGCCCATAGTACGGAGAAAAAGAGCGCCACTGCGCGACGAGGTGGTACGGCGCCAGCTTTGGGACAATAAGAACCAGGCATCTGTAACCGTGCGGCCTAGCGGGCCGAACGGTGCGTTTAATACAACATAAAGTTGATCGCCTTGATAGCCTGAGCGACGATGCGCCCGCCGTTTCGCTACGCAGACGGCGGCCTAGCTCGCCCTCGTTTCGAGCCTCGGCAGCGAAGCGTGATATTCATCCACGCTGTCGAGGTCGATCATGGTCTTGCCCCCCATCTTGTAGGCCCTGATCCTCTCGTGGGCGATCAGCTCGTAGGCCTTAGTCTTTCCGAATTTGCCATAGCGGCAACCGTCCTTGAACTCGACGAGTCGGCGCCGCTCGTTGTTATCATTGTCAACCATGGTTCCTGCACGTGCTCCGATGATCCCGGCCAGAATCGGATCGAGCGCCGTTGAGCGAGATGGGCATTTCCATGGCGCGACCTTGGTGTCGATGCGGGCCTCCTAGGAAGGCGCTGGATTTGTGGTAGCTGACGAGGTTGCTGTTGACTTGTTTCGACGCCATCTGCGCGTTGCTCAACTGTCCGGGATGCGTTGATCCATATCGCCTACGGTGCCAAACAAAAGGCGCTCTGATCCCGCCGCTAACCGCTGCGCGCCGTAGCGTACAAATCGGACGGACCGGAAGCGCTTGGCAAGATCGTAGCCTGCCGTTACCGGTGCTCAGTTGGCCCCGTTGGGCAACTCCCGGTGTACAAGCGCCATGCAAACCTGGCAGTCCGCTCGATGCCTCCAGCACCTATGGAAGGATCTTCGCGAACAAGATGCTGGTGAACTGCCCATGACCAGATTGCACGCCGAAGGATGCGGAACAAGACCGACCGGAATGATGCGCGTGGCATTGCGCAGATGATGCGGTTGGCCTGGTACCGCGCCGTCCATGTCCAGAATATCGACATGCAGAAGATGCGCACGCTGCTGATCAGCCGGAAGCTGCTTAGGCGCAAACTGATCGACCTCGAAAACCACATTCGTGGCGCGCTGCGGGCCTATGGGTCGCTCGTTGGAGCCGTCGCCCGCGGTGCCTTTGAGGCCCGGGTCCGCGAGCTGATCGAGCGCAGCGATCCCGTCTTCGTGATGACCATCGAGGCAATGTTAGATGTGCGCCGCGCCATCCTCGAGGGATACGATCGGCTCCATCGTGCGCTGCTGCAGGTGGTCTAACATGATGCTGTCTGCCGGCGCTTGATGACGGCTCCAGGCGTCGGTCCCGTTGCGGCCCTGTCGTTCAAAGTCGGCGTTGATGACCCTCATCGCTTTGCCAGATCGAAAACGGTCGGCGCGCGCATTTTGGCTTGGCGCCGAGGCGGCACCAGTCCGGCACGTCGATCGATTACGAAGGACGCATCAGCAAACGAGGCGACGTCGCCGTACGCGAGGCGCTTTGCGAGGCGGCCGCAAGCCTGCTGCTGCGGGTCAGGAATGATCGGCACTGCGGGCATGGGGCCTGCGGATCGCCAAACGGTCGAGCATGCTGTGCGCGATCACCGCGGTGGCACGGAAGCTGGCAAGCATTCTGCACCGGATGTGGGTTAGCGAGACCGACTTCCACGTCGGGTTTGGCGAAGATCACGCAGCGGCTGCGGTTGAAACCGGCGCAGTAGTCGCGGTGCAGGTGACGACAGATTAGCGCTGGGCTTACGCCCGGCATGTTGAGGAGGAGCGAAATTTGAGATCCGCGCGCGCGGTGAGCGTCCCCTGGCGTGGCCGCGAAACGGGGAATGTCCGCTATCTTGCCTGCTGCCGCCCTTCGGGGACGAGAGCGCCGGAGACAGCCCTGTTTACGAACCTGATGAAGAGCATGCGACGGCCGAAGTGCTGAACGCGAAGGAACGCATGGACCCCGCCTGGTGAGTGCACGTCGCGTACGCGGCTGCGGTGAAGTGCGCGTTGTTGGTGCAGGGAGTCGGTCATGGCTGAAGTTCGAAGAGTCGCAGAAAAGCGTAGGAATGAGTTGACTTTGCCCGCCCGATTAGGAAGGCCGCTCGTAATCGGCCTGCTCCGGGCGTTGCGGCGGCAGATCAAGTGGCTTGCGCGCTGAATAAGCCGCACACTGCGCCGCTTCGGCAACGCGGGAGGCGTGCGATGGAATTCTTCTGTGGTCTGGACGTCGGCATGGCCGAGACAGCGATCTGCGTGGTGGACGCGACCGGCAAGGTGATGCTGGAGACGGCGGTGGTGACCGATCCCGATGCGATCAGGACGGCGCTTGACCGTATCTTGGCCGCTTGCGGCGGCTCGGCCACGAGGCAGGCTCGCTGTCGCCCTGGCTGCATCCGGAACTGCTCAAGCTTGGTCTGCCGGCGGTGTGCCTGGAGACCCTCCAGGTTCGCGCGGCGCTGAAGGCGCAGCGCAACAAGACCGACCGGGCGGACGCGCTCGGGATTGCCCACATCATGCGCACCGGCTGGTTCCGCAGGGCGCATATCAAGAGCGAGGCCTGCTACCGGCTGCGGCTGTTGCTGACCCACCGCCGCAATTTGAAGCGCAAGTTCTTGGACCTCGAGAACGCGACCCGGCACTCTTTAAAGGTGTTCGGCATTCGCCTGAACCGGGTCGGGCGCGGCGGATTTGCGCAAGCCGTGCGCGGCGATGCGCTGGTCATGAGCTGATTGACGCCATGCTTTCCATCGGTGTGACGGAGCCACATCACAGGCAATCCGGCGCGATCGGTCGGATCCGAAGATGCATCGTCGCAGGCAAGATAACGTGCGTTCCGTCGTCGCTGTGCTGCATCAGTCCTCATCCGCCAGCGGCGGAGCTCCGTGTTCAGGTCGCGGCTATCGTCGCGGCGTTGCCAGGTTGAAGGATCACGCAGCTCATGCGTAAGCCCCGAGCAATTTGCGCTGCTTGGCGGTGGTTTCGGCGCGCATCTCCGCCGCAGATGTGTCCGGATCGCCGCAATAGAACGTGCCGCCGGTCTACATCGCGTGCATGATCACGGCGAGCTTGCGCGCCACTGCCACCGTCGCCTTGTGGTGCGAGGAGCGCCTGGCCAGCGCCAGCCCCCACGCCTTGACCTTGTCCTTTTTCTTGTAGCGCGTCGGCAAGGCGCTCGCCGCCTCGTACAGCGCCCGCCGCACGTAGCCGTCACCCGTCTTGCTGATCCGCCCCTTGACGTCGATCGAGGAGCCGGACTGCCAGCGTCGCGAGGTCAGGCCAAAATACGCCACCACGTCGCGCGAACGCTTAAAGCGCAAGGGATCGTCGACCGCGGTCATGAAGCTCAGCGCCGCGATCGGACCGACGCCGGGAATCTGCATGAAGCGCCGGCACAGCTCGTGCCCGGCGACCAGCCGCACCATCAGATCGTGCAGCCGGCAGTACTCCTTCCACAACGCCGCGCGCGCGTTCAAGATGCGCCGCGACGGCGTCCGCGCTGCCTTGCTGCAGCGAGTTTGTGCCGCCGACGAGCGCGGAAGACTGCACGGCGCGTCAGGACTCGCAGCCATCGCGGCGCATCGTGTCATGGCGTGGATCAGAGCGGCTTGTCGAAGACGGGAAAGGAAGCGAGAATGGGTAAGATCAGAGAGACGACACGACCGATTAAGACGGCGAGATAAAAGGGGCTCGCCGGTCGAACTGCAAGCCATTGGCATGGCTTGCGTTCTGGCGTGCCGGTCGGTCGGGGCGCGTGCCGCGCTCTGCAATTTGAGTAACGCGATCAAGGGCATTTTCGGCACTGCAGGTGCTTTTGATCGTGGGGAGGCCCTCCCGTGAGCGTGGGCGACAGCGATCTGCGTATCCGGCCTGGGCGCATCCGCACTACCCGCGCGCCAAAGCCGAAGAGCTTCATCAACCAGGTGCTTCGTGCCGCGAAGAAAGCTGGACACACCTCGGATCAGACCGTGGCCAGCAGGCGCTCGGCGGCCTATGGGCGCTCGACGTTTGGCCGCGGCCGACTGTCCTTTAGCCGTGCCCGATTGTTCAGCCCAACGCGTCGCGTCATGGTGAAGGCCCGCGTGGTTCGTCACAGAGGAAGAGCTTTCCGTTCAGCGCCACTGACCGCCCATCTCTCATATCTGAAGCGCGACGGCGTGACCCGGAGCGGCGAGAGGGCCGAGATGTTCGATGCCGGCAGCGACCGCGCCGATAGCGCGGCTTTCGCAGAACGGTGCAGGGACGACAGGCATCATTTCAGGTTCATCGTCTCACCGGAGGATGCGGGCGATATGACCGATCTCAAGGCCTTCACCCGCGATCTCGCAAAGCAGATGGAGGCCGATCTCGGCACGCGGCTCGATTGGGTGGCTGTCGATCATTGGAATACCGACAACCCTCACGTCCACCTTCTCGTCCGGGGTGTAGATGAGGAAGGGGCGGATCTGGTGATCTCCCGCGACTACATCAGCCGGGGCCCGCGCTCGCGCGCCGAGGAACTGGTCGCTATCGAACTGGGTCCAAAGCCAGAGCATGAGATCCGCAGTTCGCTGGAGAGGGAGGTCACGGCGGAACGATGGACGCGGCTCGATCGGGAGATCCGGCTGGCGGCAGATGAGACCGGCTCGATCGATCTTCGCCCAGAGAACCCCGGCCAGTCCGATCCCGAGATCCGGCGCCTGATGGTCGGTCGCCTTCAACATTTGGAGAAGATGGGCCTCGCCGCATCCGCCGCATCGGGGGAATGGATGGTTGGGCTCGAGGCCGAGCGCAGCTTGCGCGATCTCGGCATGCGCGGCGACATCATCAAGACCATGCACACCCGTATTCGGTGCCTTGTCGACGCGCGCGCAGAGCACATCGGTGGTCCGGGCGAAGGCGTCCGACAATGCGGCGCAGAGGGATTTCAGCACAGGAGTAGTGACGTCGCTCGGGAACAGCAGGGTGTGCACCAAGGTCGCACAGCCGATGCCGAGCAGGATCTCCTCGACACGCGACAGCGCGGTCACAAATACCATCGCCGGAACGTTGACGCTCGAGAACGCGATTGTCGTCGCGGTGTAGCCTGCCAGCAGGAAAGCATAGCTGCGCGGCGTGCGATCCTGCAAGGAGATATAGAGGCAGAGTCCGGCCCATGCGGTAACGGCAACCGACAATAACGCGGGTTGATCGACCAGGATCGGGACCAGCGCCAGCGCCACGCAGGCGCCCAGCAATGTCCCGACAAAGCGGTAGACGGCGCGTGACCGAACCGCGCCGGCGAACGGCTGTGCGGTCAGATAGACCGTGAGCATCGCCCAATACGGCCGCTCCAATCCGAGCCGGAAGGCAAAATAGATCGCGAGCATTGCCGCGATGAAGGAGTTCGAAGAGAACAGCGCCCATTTCGGATCGAGCCGGCCGGGCGCTGCTGTTGCGAGAAGCCGAGACAGAAATGGTGAAGGCATGATGTGATCGTCCGTGAAGCACGGAGACCATAGGCGTTGCTGCGTCGAGAGAATTTCGTTATTCTGCCAATTAATTGCTAAAGGATGACAATGCGCGGCACGCTCTATCAGCACTATCGGCGGTTCGATCCTGACATTTTGGACCGTCCGATCGTGGCCGGCATGGTGGATACCCGGGAGCAGGAGGACGAGCTGCCGGTTCACATCCATCGCAAGGGACAGCTCGTCCTCGCCCAGCGCGGCGGTGTGACGTGCGAAGTGCCGAGCGGCCTGTGGATGGTCCCGCCGCGCTGCGGCGTCTGGATTCCCGGCGGTATGCCCCACAGCAATCGCGTCAGCGGCAACGCCAGCCTGCTGTTTCTCTATGTGGACATGGATGCGGCGAGCGTGCCGCAGGAATGCTGCACGCTGTCGATCTCACCGCTGTTGCACGAGCTGATCCATCGGATGGCGACGCTGCCCCCGCTCTACGATCCCGACGGCCCGCCCGCGCAGATCGCCGCGGTGCTCCTCAACGAGTTGATCGCCATGCCGACCGAACGGCTGCATCTTCCGATCACGCGGAGTTCGAAACTGCGTATGATCGCCGATGCCTTGATGGACAATCCGGCCGACCGTAGGACCGTGGCGGAGTGGGCGCAAGCCGTCGCGCTCGGCGAGCGGACGCTGATGCGCATTGTGCTCGCCGAGACCGGCATGACCTTCAGTCGCTGGCGTCAGCAGCTTCAGATCATCGTCGCCATCCAGAAATTGTCTGCTGGCAACACGGTTCAGTCCGTGTCCGAGGCGCTCGGCTACGAGTCGGTGAGCGCGTTCATCACCATGTTCAAGAAGGCGCTTGGCAAATCGCCGGCGCGCTACTTCTCCGAGCGCGAGGCCGGCCAGACTGGCCCGGGGGAGACCTGCCGCGATACGAACTGCAAGCTTCGCCGGATGCCTGAGGTGCGGGACGCGCTCAATGGACTTTCGAAACGCGGATGGCTGGAGTTAGAGCGCTTCGTTTCGGACGATCTCGATGCCGAAGCCTGACGGTCCCTTGAAGTGATGCGTCGACGACGTGAGGTGACGGATGGAGCTGATCTTGAGATCCCGCAGGATCTGGGCGCCGACACCGATCTCGCGCCATTGCCGATTACGGTCGTCTTCGCGCGAACTGATCGGGCCTAGCGGCGCAGGCGGAACGCCCGCCGCGCCGTCGCGCAGATAGACGAGCACGCCGCTGCCATTATCCTTGAAGCGTTGCAGAATGACGTTCATCTTGGCCTGTTCCTGACCCGAGAACAAATCGCGCAGGATGTTGGGTTTATAGAAGCGCGTGAGGACGTTGGTGCCGTCGCCCAGTTCTCCGTAGATATAGGCGACGTGATGAATGGGGTCGAACGGCGAGCGATACGAATAGCCCTGGAGCGGGCCGATCGAGCTCTCCGCCGTGACGCTCGAGACGCGCTCGATCAGCGTCTCGCGGGCCTGCCGGAAGCTGATGAGGTCTGCGATGGTGACCTGTTTCAGCTTGTGCTTGTCGGCGAACGCCGCGACTTGCGGACCCTTCATCACCGAGCCATCGTCGTTCATCAGTTCGCTGATGACACCGACCGGCTCGAGACCTGCCAGTCTGCACAGGTCGACGGCGGCCTCGGTGTGACCCGAGCGCATGAGTACGCCACCTTCTTTTGCGATCAGCGGGAAAACGTGTCCCGGCCGGCAAAAATCGCCGGCGCCGACGTTGGGGTTGGCGAGTGCACGGCAGCACGAGGCCCGCTCTTCGGCCGAGATGCCCGTACCGTTATCCGGCCGGTAGTCCACTGACACGGTGAACGCCGTGGTGTGAGCCGAGTCGTTGTTGACAACCATCGGGTCAAGCCGCAGGCGTCTCGCGTCTTCGAGGGTAATCGGAGCGCAGACGATTCCCGATGTATGGCGAATGATGAAGGCCATCTTCGCAGCCGTACACCGCGAGGCGGCAACGACGAGGTCCCCTTCGCCCTCGCGATCGTCGTCGTCGGTGACCACGACGATTTCGCCGTCGGCGAGCGCCTGCAGGGCCGCTTCGATCGATCCCGTCATCTCGGTCGCTCTGCTCGCTGGAACCGACGGGTGCTCGCGTTGGGTCGTGTGCGGATTGTCAGGCTCGCAGCGCCGCTCGAGCACTCTGCCGATCTTAACTTCACCATTATTGCCAACTGGCCGGAGCCCATGGCGGGGCGCCTCATAGCCTTTCCACGCTGTAGCTGGGACGATTGGTGTCGAGCCCGATCGGCGCATCGGACAGCAAAGGACCGGTTGGGTCGTATCGGGGTCTTGGTGAGCGCTCCAGAGGGCGCGAGGGGGTGGCGCAAGCCTTGACGGTGACCGGCCGATTGGCGTCGATCGGCAGCACGGTCTTGTGCGAAATGCGCTTGAGGGCCAGATTTGATCGAATGCTGCTGACGCCGGGAATGCGGGATAGTTTGTTGACAATCAGGTCTTCGAGATCTTCGATGTCGGCCGCCATGACGCGGAGCATGTAGTCGCTCTCACCGGTCATGAGATAGCATTCCATTACCTGGGCCAGCCGGTCGATGGATCGGGTGAAATTCTCGAGGGACGTCTGGACCTGCTTTTCCAGCTTGATCTGGATGAAAGCCGTTACACCAATGCCGAGCACGGCGGGATCGAGAAGGGCGATCCGTCGATCGATCACGCCGAGTTTTTCGAGTGTTCTGACGCGTGCCAGACACGGCGACGGCGAAAGATTGACGCGTGATGCGAGCTCGACATTGGTCAAGCTCGCATTCTGCTGGAGCTCGTTGAGGATCTTGATATCTATTCTGTCGAGAGAGGTTGTCGACATCACGTATCTCCCAAGTATGGCAGTCTTCTGCGGCGCGTATCACCGTCGTTTGCGGGGTGATGACAATCGCGTGGTAAAAGCTAACCGCAATTGCGCTTGTGGGATTTCGACAAATCGTCGATTTGTATCGAAAAACCGTCAACCTTCGCATTGTGCATTGCGATCAAAAGATTAGTTGCCTACTTCCGATACATTTTTTGCCTATGCGATATGCAGGCCGACGTTGATCCACGGATTCGGTCAAGATGTAATGCCCGCCGCTCCATCGATTGGCTCCCCGTGTCACTTGACGGGACGTGCAGCAGAGCTCGATGTCGAGAACTGCCCTGTTTCGTACAACCGCCTGTCGTCGCGTGTGGCTTCGGTCCCACGTCGCTGACCACGCCGCGGGCGTTGCGCGAGACAAAAGGTTCGGCAGCAACGACGCCCACCTCGTCAACCAGAAAATGGCAAAGATCGGCCGGATGCAGAGTTGGATCTAGCGACTCGACAAGTCGTTACAGCATAAAATGCTGATGAAGCTTCTGTGACAGGCGTTGTTCAAGCAGTAATGCTGAGAGGCTCGGGCGACTATCCACCCACGATCGCACTTGGGTAGCGACGGTTTGGATGTCGAGCGTGAAACTGAAGCAAGTCTATTTGACAGCGAACGATCCTGGACGCCTGGCCGAGTTCTACGAAGGTCTGGGTCTGAAGGTGCGCTTCGCTGATCCCGGCAAGTGGATACAGTTCGTGAGCGATGCGGCTGCGTTCTGCGTCGCCGGACCGACGGAGTCGGTCTCGGACCAGCTGCAAGATGCCGTTCTTGTCTTCGGTGTCGATGACCTCGATGCCGCCATGGAGCGTGCCGCAGCCATGGGGGCGCAAGTCGGCGCGGTCCGGGACATGGAAAGTCACGGCCGTGCGGTGAAGGTGCGGGATCCGGGCGGCAACGTCATCCAGTTCTATCAAGCAGCCGGATAGCTCAGACGTTCACCGGGGCAGCGCTGCATGCCCGGACTCACAACCAGACAAAGAGGGCGCATCCATCTCATGAATCCAAGGGTCGTAGCCATGCCGTCCGCAACACCGCCGCTGTCCGAAACGAGCCCACTCGATGCCGCAGCATTCCGTGCTGCGATGCGCAGCGTGCCGGGCACCGTGTCGATCGTCACGACAGGTCGGGCGCCGAACCGCCATGGTCTGACACTGACGGCGGGCTGCTCGCTGTCGGCGGCTCCGCCCAGCGTGCTGGTTTGCGTCAATCGATCTGCCGGTGCGCACGACATCATTCTCAGCAGTGGGTCGTTCTGCTGGAATATTCTAGGAGTCGAGCATCGCGATCTGGCGCTCAAGTTTTCCGGGCAGGACGGCAGCAAGGGCGATATCCGCTTCGGTGACGGTTTGTGGTGCGATCTCAAAACCGGAGCACCAAGTCTGGTCGGCGCGGTCTGCAGCTTCGATTGCCGCGTGGTGAATGCTTACAGCGACAGTAGTCACACCATTTTCACCGGAGAGGTGGTGGCTCAGACCACGAGGGCCGGATGTGAGTCGCTCGTCTACATCGACGGATGTTTCGCCGCGCCAAAGGCGGTCTGAAACACAGGACGACGTCAGGCGCCGCTACGTTTCCGCTACAGCCAAGATGGAACCGATCAGCATGCAAGGAAGACGAAGACTTTCTATCGCGCATCCATCGGCGGTCGGTCGCTGATGCTGTCGCTCTGGCTCAATGTCATCGCCGGCGGGGTGCTCATCGGGCTGGTTTACGGGCTCGTCGCGCTCGGTCTCACCATCATCTTCGGCGTTATGCGCGTGGTCAATTTCGCTCATGGCGAGATGGTCGTGTTCGGGATCTACATCGGATACTGGACCGTTCAAATCTGTGACATCCCGATCGTTATAGCCGCCGCGATCGCCGCGGTCGTCATGTTCGTGTTCGGCTATCTGCTAGAGACGCTCGTCGTGAAGCGGTTCGTCAATCGGCCGCATCATTATCAGTTCATCGTCTTCATCGGCCTCTCACTGCTTTTCAGCGGCGTATTGCTGATGTCGTTCGGTCCGGATCCGCGGCCGACGGCGTCTCAGTTGTCCTTCCAGACCGTGAGCGTGGGTCCGCTCACCTTGGATTGGGCCCGCATCCAGGCGGCCGCTACGGCCGGACTGCTGATCGCCGCACTGGGAGCCTATCTGAAGTACTCCGCATTCGGCCGATCGCTGCGGGGCGCCGCCAATAATCGACTGGGCGGACTGGTGGTCGGGCTGAATATCCCTCGGGTCTATGCGGTGACCTTCGGCATCGGAGCCGCCTGCGCTGGCGTCGCCGGCGCATTGATCTCGCCGCTGTTCGATGCGCAGCCCTATCTCGCCGTCGACTTCACGCTGCTGGCCTTCGTGACGGTGATCGTCGGCGGTCTCGGCAGCTTCGGTGGCGCTCTTCTGGGCGGCCTGACGATCGGGGTCGCCGAAGCGATCGCGGCCTTGATGTTCACGCCGTCGATGAAAACAGCACTCCCTTACGCGCTCCTGATCATCATCCTGATTTTCCGTCCGAGGGGGTTTTTCGGTGCAAAGGACATCTGATCAAGCCAGCGACACCAAGCGTTGGGGTGCCGGCGCTCTGGTCTTCGCCGCCCTGGCCGTGGTGGGTGGCATGTCCAACGCCTACGTCATCTCACTTCTGACGATCGTCCTGTTGTTCACCTTCATGGGACAATCGTGGAACCTGATGCTCGGGATCGGCGGGCAGCTATCCATCGGTCACGCGCTGTTCGTTGGAATCGGTGCGTATGCGGTGGCGATCCTGAACATCAAATACGGCGTCACCCCGTGGATCGGTCTGCTGCTGGGCGCGGTGATTGCGGGCTTCGTCGGCGCGGTGCTGGCGTGGCTGAGCTTCCGCTTCGAGGTCCGTGGCATCTATTTCGCGCTGCTCACGATCGCAGCCGCCGAATTCGCCCGGATCATGTTCGGCGGGTGGGACTATGTCGGCGGCATGCAGGGCCTGTTCTATCAGGCGCCGAGCGGCACGATGGACCTCGGGATGCTGCGCGGTGACGCGCGGTTCTACTACTTCGTCGCGCTCGCGCTTGCGGCCATCGGCGTCGCGGGAACGGAGCTGATCTCACGGTCCTATTGGGGCTATGTCTGGCGGGCGATGCGGGACGACGAAGAGGCCGCCCGCGCACTGGGGGTGCGGACGTTTCGCCACAAGGTGCTGGTGGTCTCGATATCGGCCGCGACGGCCGCGGTCGGCGGCGGCGTGCTGGGCTTGGTGCAGGGTGCGATCTTTCCGGATTCGATCATGGGCATGGCGATCTCGGTCGACGTACTGATCGGCCCTGTGGTCGGCGGATTGGGCACTGCGTTCGGCCCGCTGGTCGGCTCGATGGCCGCGATCCCGCTGCATCACGCCATGGGGGCGCTCGGCGACAGCCTGGGGCTCCCCGGACTGAACAGCGTCGCCTACGGGGCGGTGCTGATCCTGGTCGTGTGGTTTCTGCCCGACGGCATCTGGCCGGCGATCGTCCGGCTCTACGAGGCGATCCAGCTGCCGGCGCGCGGCCGGATCTCACAATTGCGGAAGGTCGAGGAATGACCGCGCTGCTCGAAGTGAAGAACCTGACCAAAGCGTTCGTTGGATTGGTCGCGGTCAATGACGTCAGCTTCTCACTGCAGGCAGGCCGCATCACCGCCCTTATCGGGCCGAACGGCGCCGGCAAGACCACCTGCTTCAATCTCGTCGCCGGGGCGCTGAGACCGACCGCCGGGCGGGTGCTATTCGAGAGGCGTTCGCTCGAGCGCGAGCCGCCCGAAGCGGTGTGCCGCATGGGCATTGCGCGCACCTTCCAGATCGTCCGACCGATGAAAGATATGTCGGTGCTCGAGAATGCCATGGTGGGCGCCTTCAGCTGGACGACGAACGTCAAGGAGGCGCGGGACAAGGCGTATGAGTCGCTCGAAAATGTCGGGCTCGCCGGCAAGGCGAATGCCCGGACGGATCAGTTGACGTTGCCCGATCGCAAGATGCTCGAGATGGCGAAGGCGCTCTCGACTCGCCCCAAGTTGCTGCTGCTCGACGAAGTGATGGCGGGGCTGCGTCCGACCGAAGCGGCATGCGTCGTCGGCGTGCTGCACCGGCTCGCCGAGGGTGGACTGACGATCCTACTGGTCGAGCACGTGATGCGGATCGTGATGGAAGTGGCGTCGACCGTGGTGGTGCTACACCACGGCGCCAAGATCGCCGAGGGCAAGCCGTCAGAGGTGGTAGCGGATCCTGCGGTGCTGGAAAGTTATCTGGGAGCCGGTTTCCATGCCTGACGACGCGCTTCTCGAAGTCGACGACCTGTGCGTGGCCTATGACGGCTCCAATGCGCTGAACGGCGTGTCGCTCCGCATCGGCAAGGGTGAACTGATCTGCGTGGTCGGCGCCAACGGCGCCGGCAAGACCTCTCTGATCCGATCAATCGCGGGGATCGTGCCGTCGTCGCGCGGTTCCGTCAGGATCAACGGAGTCGAAATCTCGCGGCTACCGCCGTGGGACATCTGCGAAATGGGCATCGCTCAGGTCGCCGAGGGCCGCCAGATTTTCAGTGCGCTCTCCGTCGAGGACAATCTGCTGATCGGCGGCTCGCTGAAGCGGGCCAGGCACGACCTGGCAAATACGCTTGATTCCGTCTATCAGCTGTTCGGGCGACTTCGCGAGCGCCGCGACCAACTCGCCGGCACGCTGTCCGGCGGCGAGCAACAGATGCTGGCGATCGGTCGGGCGATCATGTCGAAGCCAGAAATCGTGATGTTCGACGAGCCGTCGATCGGACTGTCGCCGGCGCTGACCGATGTGATGTTCAGCGTCGTCAAATCCCTCAACGAGCAGGGCATCACGGTCCTTCTCGTCGAGCAGAATGTCGCCAAGTCGCTCGCTCTGAGCAGCCGCGGCTATGTGCTCGAGAACGGCTCCGTGGTGTTGCATGGATCTAGCCGCGATCTGCTCGAGAACCCCGATGTCCAGCGCGCCTATCTGGGATTGTGAGGCGCGCCGTCTCGGCGAGGCGTCGGGCGTTGCGGCTCTCGTCTCGCCGCCGTTCGGTCCACCGCTCCCCGGCTGTTGCAGCCGCCTCTCGCTTGGGTCTCATTGATGAATACTGCCACTTCTCTCCTGATCGAGCGTGATCAAGACCTGGTCACGATCACGATGAACCGGCCGCCGGCCAATGCGCTGAATGCGCAACTAATCGTCGAGTTGCTGGAGGCGATCCGGCGCCTTGCCGACGACGAGAATCCGCCCGGCATCGTGCTCACCGGAAGCGGCGACCGCTTCTTCAGCGCAGGCGGCGACATCAAGGAAGTCGTCGGGATCGACGTCGCTAGGCCGCGCATCCGGTTCTTCCACGAACTCCTCGTGGCGATGGAGAACTATCCGGGCCCGATCGTCTGCGCCGTCCGCGGCTATGCGGTCGGAGGCGCCCTGGAGTTTCTGCTGCATGCGGACTATGTTGTGGCCGATGCGGCGTGCAAGATTGGATTTCCGGAAATCAACCATGGCCTGCTGCCGGTGACCAAAGGCATGCGCCGGGCCGTCGAGAAGCTCGGCGTGCGGGCGGCGCAAGAGCTGCTGTACTGGGGCGAGCTCGTCGGCGCGGAGCGCGCCGTGGCGATCGGCGCCGTGAACGAGATCGTCCCGACCGAGGAGGTCGCATCCCGTGCGCGAGACGTGTGCGGCGTGTTGCGGCAGAAAGACCGCAAGCTGTTCCATGCCATCAAGCGATCGCTCAACCTCACCGCGCAAATGAGCGATCAGGCGCTCGAAAAAATGACCGTGGCCGACCTCGACGCCTATGTCACAGCCGAGAGCTCAACCAAAGCGCGTGCAAGATTTCTATCAAAGAACAGTAAGGGTTGAGCCGATGACGCGCGGATATCCCGATCAGATCTATCTGGAGCAGATGAGCCACGAGGAAGTCGCCGCGGCGCTGGCCGATGGGTGCACGACGGTAGTGATCCCGCTGGGGGCCGTCGAGCAGCATGGGCCGCATTTGTCTTTGGGCATGGATGCGGATCATGCCGATGCTCTGGCCGAGCGGATCGCGCGCAGCCGCGGCAACACGCTGGTGGCGCCGACCATCACGGTCGGCTGCTCGTCTCACCATCTGCCATTCGCGGGTACGATCTCGCTACGGCCGGGGACGCTGGAAGCGATTTGTGTCGATTATTGCACAAGCCTGGCGCGGCACGGCTTCAAGCGTATCCTGATTCACTCGGGTCACATCGGCAATTTTCCGGTCCTGAAGGACATGCTCGGTCGCTTGCGCGAGGCCGTCCCCTCGGATGTCGAGATCCTGGCGTTCTTCGACTCGACGAAATGGATCGACACGTGGCGCGATGCGGTGCGCGAAGCCGGAGGAGACGTGTTGGCCGTCGGCGGCCACGCCGACATCGCCGAGACGTCGCTGATGATGGTCATTAGGCCCGACAGCGTCAGACCGGACCGCTTCGAGGTGGGCCATCTTGGCGGCTTGTCGGAGGCTGATCTCGAACTGATGTGGAAGAACGGCATCCGATCGGTTTCGCAGAACGGCGTGATCGGAAGTCCGATCGGCTCGAGCTACGCCATCGGCGAAGCGTGCCTCGCGGCGGTCGCCGAGTTGCTGATCAAGACCTTCGATAGCGAGGCCGGAGCCGCCATCGCCCGCCGTTGACGGTCAGCCCGTCCGCTGCGTGGCGAAGCTTCCCGGGGCGTCTGCCATGTTGCGAATGCTGACAGCATAAAATTCGGAAAGCGTTACTACGCAACGCGGCTTTCGGGCGAAAATATCGCCACGCCTATGAAACCCTGTGCCATCTCGCAAGCTAAAAGGATTGAGACATGGCACTTACGTTTGGGTTCTGGTCTGAACAGGAAACCCAGGTCGGCCACAGTTACTCGCGCAGGCTTCACGAACTGGTCGACGAAGTCCGTCTGGCCGAGAAGGTCGGCTTCGACTGCGTCGCGCTCTCCGAGCAGCACGTGGCACTGGGCGGGATCTCGAGCTCGGCGCCCGAAGTGGTGTTCGGCTATCTGGCCGCGGTGACGTCGCGCGTCAAGCTGCGCGCGGCGGTGACGCTGATGCCGCAGCGCATCAACCACGCCTTGCGTTCGGCCGAGCGGCTTGCCGTGACCGACATCCTGTCCAACGGCCGCATGGAATTCTACGGCGGCCGCGCCAACACCACCATCGCGATGCGGGCGTTCAACGTCGATCCGAACGAAACGCTGGCGCAGATGGAAGAAGGGCTGGCGCTGCTGAAAACGGCGATGCGCCAGGACATTTTCACGTTTGACGGCAAGTACTACCAGATCCCACCGCGCCAGCTGGTTCCGAAGCCGCTGCAGAAGCCGCATCCGGTGATCGGGATCGCGGCGACCAGCGAGCGCAGTCATCTCTGGGCGGCCTCGCAGGGCTTCGCCGTGATGAGCAGCAACATCTATCAGGGCTGGGAAGCTCAGCAGAAGCTGATCGACGCCTATCAAAAAAACTGGAAGTGCGACGCGGAGGGACCGCTGCAGCGTCCGCGTATCGGCATTCCGCTGTTCATCGGCATCGGGAAAACGGACGAGCAGGCCAAGGCGGATTATGCCGGCCCGCTAATGCACTATGCCAAGATCTCGACCGATGCCTATCCGCGTCTCGCGGCGATTGCCGACGACTACAAATACATGGGGGAGAGCGTGCCGTCGATGGAGCGCGCCGCCAACGACTGGGACTATCTGGTCAACGAGTCGGCCACGACGGTGTGCGGCAGCCCCGATACGGTCATTCGTCAGATCGAGAAGTTCGAGGCCATGGGTATCGACGAGGTGCTGCTGCACATGGACTCCGTCCCGCACGAAAAGATCATGGAGGCGATCGACATGGTCGGTCGCTACGTCATCCCGCATTTCAACGACGGAAACAACGTCGTGCGGCCGACCGAGGAGATTCTCGGGCAGATCCGGCTGATGCGGACCCAGAAGCAGTAATCGAACGGTGAAATCAATGTCGCAATACGGCTACAAGTACCTGATCGTCGAGCAGCGCGCCACTGGCGTCGCGATCGTCACGATGAACCGCCCGGAGATCCTCAACGCGATCAACTGGGAGATGCACGAGGAGCTCGAAGACGTCTTCGTCAAGCTGGATCACGACAGTTCTGTCAACGCGATCGTTCTCACCGGTGCGGGCCGCGGATTTTGCTCTGGTGGCGATCAGAAGTCGCTGGATAAGGGAACGCTGCCGTCCCCGACGCGCAGCGGTCGCCACCTCATCCGCAACATGCTGGAAGTCGAAGTGCCGATCGTCGCGGCCGTCAACGGTGTCGCGGTCGGCCTGGGTGCCACGCTCGCGCTGTTCTGCGACGTGATCTATGCGAGCTCGACAGCCCGTTTCGCCGACACGCATGTCAATGCCGGCGTCGTCGCGGGCGATGGCGGCGCGGTGATCTGGCCGCTGCTGATGGGGCCGGTACGCGCGAAGCACTATCTGATGACCGGCGAATTCATCTCCGCCGAGAAAGCGGCTGCTATCGGTATGATCAACGAGGTGGTCGCAGACGGCAACGTTCTCGATGCCGCGATCGAATACGCCGAACTGCTGGCAAGCGGGCCGAAGGAATCGATCGTGTGGACCAAGTACAGCGTCAACAAGATCATCAAGCAGTACGCCCACCTGCTGCTCGACACCTCTGCGGCGCTGGAGATGTTGACGTTCAAGTCGCCCGAGCGGGCCGAGGCGGTTGCCGCATTCGCGGCCAAGCGCAAGCGTTTCGCGGAGCGCTGAGATGAACGTCGCTGAGATGACATCCGGCGCCCAGTTGGCGGATACGACCGTCGTGCAGCTTTTGGCCGCGCGACTCGCGGAGCGGCCCGACAAGATCGCCTTGCAACAAAAGCGTCACGGCGCCTGGACCGCCATGACGTGGGGCGCCTATGCGCAGCGTGTCGTGAACCTGGCCAGCGCGCTGCGGCGTGCTGGTCTCGAGCGCGGCGATCGGGTCGCGATCATGGGCGATTCGTCCGAGGAATGGCTGATCGCCGACATGGCCACGATGTGCGCCGGCGGCGTCATGGTGGGCGTTTACTTCACCTCGTCACCCGAAGAAGTGGCTTACTGCTTCACGGATTCAGGCGCGAAGTTCGCGTTCGTCGGCGGGGAGCCGCAGCTTCGCATCGTGCTCGCCTCCGGTCGGGCCGAGCAGCTCCGCGGCATCATCGTGCTCGACCCGGATTGGACCGGCGAGGCCTCGGCGTTGATCAAGTCGCTGGCCGACTTTGTTGGAGCACACGATGTCGATGCGCATGACTATCTGCAGAAGGAGAGCGCGACAGCAAAGGCGTCCGATGTCGTCAGCATCGGCTATACGTCCGGGACGACCGGAAACCCCAAAGGCGCCATGCTGACGCACCTTTCCATTCTCGCCGGCGTTCATTGCATCACCCTGTTCGGCCCCAGTATGCGCGAAGAGGAACACCGGGTGGTCGTGCATTTGCCGATGTCGCACACTGTGGCGCGCGGGCAGGCGACCACGTTGCCGCTGATCGCCGACGCAGTTCCATATTTCGGCGAGACGACCGCGGACTTCGCCCAGACGATCAAAGAGGTGAAGCCGACCTACTATATGGCGCCGCCGCGGTTCTACCAGCGCTTTGCGACACAGATCCTCAGCAAGGTGCATCCCGCCGGTGAAGCGGGAGATCAGAACTACACGCTTGCCGTGACGATCGCGCGCAGGGCGCTCGAAGACCGTCAGCGCGGCCACGAGGATGCCTTCGTCTCGAAACTGTTCGCGGCCTGCCGCGAGCAAGTGTTCCTGCCGCTGCTCGCGGAGGTCGGTTTCGACGAACTGAAGGTCGCGTTCACCTCGTCGGCGGCGATGCCGTCCGAGCTGATGTCGCTGTGGCAGTTGTGGGGCTTGCAGCTCAAGGAGTGCTACGGCCAGACCGAACTGGTCGGTGCCAATCTGGTGCAGATGGCGGAGTGGCCGAAGGCCGGCAACGTCGGGGTCCCGCTGCCGGATCCGGCCTGGGAAACCGCCGTGCTCCAGGACGGCGAGATGATCGTCCGTGGACCGGGATTGTTCGCGGGCTATTGGAACAAGCCGGACGAGACGAAAGCGGCGCTTCGCGACGGCTGGCTCTACACCGGCGACATCGTCGAAGTGTCGCCGGAAGGAACCTTCAAGCTTGTCGACCGGAAGAAGGAGATCATCAACACGTCGAACGGCAAATCGATCAGCCCGACTCAGATCGAAAACGAGCTGAGGCACAGCCCGTTCATCTCCGAGGCGGCTGTGATCGGCGAGGGGCGAAAATATCTCACCGCCCTGATCGAAGTGGATGCCACCGCCACAATGGACTGGGCGAAGTCGCGCGACGACAAGATCGCGAGTTACGCGGACCTGGCAGGCTCCGAGATCGTCAACCGGCTGATCGAGGCGGAGATCGGCAAGGCCAACGGAAGGCTGGCGCGAGCCGAGCAGATCAAGGCGTTCCGCATTCTGCCAGAGGAGCTGTCGCTCGAGAACGGCGTGATGACGCCGACGCGGAAGAAGCGTCGCAAGCAGATCAACGAGCGCTATCAGTCGCTGATCGCGTCGCTCTACGACGAAACCGAGGAAGAATTGATCAAGGCCGAGATGGGCCTTTGAGGTCGGCGGTCGGTCCCAAAACGTACGAAGCTAACAGTCGAGATAAGATTTCACTCCTTCAGCAACAGGACATCGAGATGACCAAGCGAAGCGGAATCACGCGGCGGACGATTGTCGGAAGCGGATTGGGAATTGCGGTAGGCCTGGTATCAAGGCCATCGTTTGCGGCGAACACGAAAGTGAAAGTCGGAGCGATCATGCCCAGCAGCGGCGTGCTGGCGTTTCCCGGTCAGGCCTGCGTGCGCGGCATCGATCTCGGCGCCAAATTCGCGCGTGAGAAGTTCGGCCTCGACATCGAGATCGTTCACGCCGATACGCAAAGCCGTCCGGAGAACGGCCGGATTGCCGCCGAGAGCCTGATCCGGCAGGGCTGCACCGTGCTGATCGGCGCGTGGGATTCCGGTGCCACCATTTCGGCGCTGCAGGCCTGCGAGGCCGCCAAGGTGCCGATGGTGGTCCACATCGCGAGCGCCACCCAGGTAACTTCACAGGGCTTCACCCAGGTGTTCCGCTATTACCCCACGTCGCTGACCATCGTGCGGCAATCGTTGGCCGAGCTGAAGTCCGTGCTCGGCACGCTGAAGGATCCGCCGAGCAGCGCCGTCGTTCTCCATCTCAACAACACGATGGGGCAGTCGACGGCGGCCAGCATCGATCAGGCGTGGAAGGAAGTGGATGTTCCGCTCAAGATCGCGCAGCACGTTGCCTATGACGAGAAGGCCAAGGATCTGTCGGTGGAAGTTGCCAAGGCGAAAGCGTCGGGTGCCGATGCTTTGATCTCGGTCACGCGCGTCAACGACGCGATCATGATCGCGCGCGAATGCATCAAGCAGGGCTGGGACCCGAAGATGGTGTTTTCGCCCAACTCCAACGGCGTGTCCGACAAGGCGTATCACGACGCGCTCGGAAAGTATGGTGACGGTCCGGTTCTGTCGGCGTTGTGGCTCAATCCCAAGGGCGCCGAGACCGACAAGATCATGAAGATGTTCGCGGCCGACTACCCGAACGACTGGTTCGATGCCAATGCGGGCTGCGCGTTCGAGGCGGTGCAGATCGTCGCAGACGCCGTGACGCGGGCGGCTTCGCCGGAGTCCGCGGCGATTCACGGCGCGCTCAAGAAGACCGACATGAAGCCGATCCTGATGTACGGCGACAACACCAAGTTCGACGAGACCGGCCAGAACATCCACTGTTCGATGGTGATGCTGCAGGGTTTGAAAGGCAGGCCTCGGGTGGTGGCTCCAAAGGCCATTGCGGAAGCGTCGCTCGAGTATCCGCTTGCGCCTTACAGCAAACGCTGACGTCGTTACGGGCGGCCCCGCGAAAGCGTCGCGGGGTCGCGGTCGTCAAGTGCCCAGGCAGGGACGTGCGAGCTAGGGCAAACTGTCCGAATTAATCAGGCGCGACCGCTCGGCAAGGAAGCGGCGGGGGCTCTTTCCCATCGTCTTCTTGAACATCGTGATGAACGCGCTGGGGGTTTCGTACCCCAGTTCCAGCGACACGGCCTGGACCGAAGTGCCCGCCGTGAGGCGTTGCATGGCGATCAGAATGTGGAGACGCTGGCGCCAGCGCCCGAAGGTCATCCCCGTTTCCTTGGCTATGAAGCGTGCGAAGGTACTCTCGCTCATCGCGTAGCGCGAGGCGACTTCGTCCATCGTGCTGCGGTCGCCCGGATTATTCAACAAGGAGGTCGCGAGGTGTTGAAGACGGGCGTCGGGGGAGATCGGCAAATACATTTCATCCGTCGTCGACATCTGCACGAGTTCGTCGAGCAAAACCCGGCCGAGACGGCTGGTCGGTCCTTCCAGCGGATAGAGCGGTGGGAACACCGAGAGGCGGTGAATCAATTCCCGCACCAGCGACGTGATCATCAGCGTGCAGCAGGTCCGCGGCAGCATGCTGACCTGCGGATCGATGAACACTGTGTAGAGTTTGCCGAAATCGGCCACGCAATTGCTGTGCTGCACGCCGGCCGGGATCCATACCGCGCCTTGCGGAGGCACGATCCACAAGCCGCCGGGCGCCCGGCACATCACCGAGCCGTGAGATGCGACGACCAATTGGCCTTTGCGGTGTGAGTGCAGCGGCAGGTCGTCGTTGTCTTTGCTGGTTTCGAGACAGAATGAAGTGACGGGACGATCGAACTGATCCGGATCGACAGGATCATAGTTGATCCGAAGATCGGGCAGATCCATTCGCGCAAAATCGCGATCGAACTCGGTCTCGGGCGGCATTTCAATCCTGCCAATTCGTCAAGTCAGTCAAGCCTTGATGCAGATCCTGCTGCTAGCCGAGGTTAGCTGTTTTGAAAGGTCAGGTCACTAGTCGCGGCGAGCCGTCGAGTTCGCTGATCTGCGACAACATGCCCGCTACTGCGGCGTGAGCGCTGAGCGATGCGGCATGCTGCGCCGTGACCAAGCGGGAGCACCTTTCAGGCGGCCGACGGCTCGATCACTCGCCCGATTAAACCAACAGCAGAGAATGCTGCGATGCGAGCCTCCGCGTCCCGCCGGAGCCGGGCAATCCGTCGGAACGCGGCCGAATTCAGCAGCACGTGCCATAGCACCCGATGCTACCAAGTGCGGGCTTTCTCGGAGCCCGACGCATGACTGCACACATCGATCCGCCACGCAAGGTCGTCAACGCCGATCAGGATGCGGTCGAAACCGCCGATTGGCTCGCCTCGCTTGGATCGCTCCACCACAGCGCCGGTGCCGAGCGCGTGCGTTACATCCTGGCTGCGCTCGATCGGCGCGCGAAGGAGCTCGGCGTTCTGCCGGACTCTCCGCCGTTTTCGCCCTATCGCAATTCTATTCCGCTCGAGCAGCAGAAGCCCTACCCCGGCGACATCGCGATCGAGACCCGCCTGACGGCGATCATTCGCTGGAACGCGCTCGCGATGGTGGTCCGTGCCAACAAGGCCTATGGGGAGCTCGGCGGGCACGTCGCCAGCTACGCCTCGGCCGCGGAGATTTTCGAAGTCGGTTTCAATCATTTCTTTCGCGCGTCAAGCTCCGAGTCGGAGGGCGACTTGGTGTATTTCCAGCCGCATTCGTCTCCCGGAGTCTATGCACGAGCGTATCTCGAAGGCCGACTGTCGGACGAAAATCTGAAGCTGTATCGCCAGGAACTGAGCGGCCCCGGTCTGTCGTCCTATCCGCATCCCTGGCTGATGCCGGAGTTCTGGCAGGTGCCGTCGGCGTCGATGGGCCTTGGGCCAATCAGCGCGATCTACCAGGCGCGGTTCATGAAGTATCTGCAGCATCGCGGCCTGGTGCAGACGGCTGGTCGTCACGTCTGGGGTGTGTTCGGCGACGGCGAGATGGACGAGCCGGAATCGATCGCCGGGCTCGCCCTGGCGGCGCGGGAAAATCTCGACAACCTCACCTTCGTCGTCAATTGCAACCTGCAGCGCCTGGATGGGCCGGTCCGCGGCAACGGGCAGGTGATTCAGGAACTCGAATCACTTTTCCAGGGCGCCGGCTGGAACGTAATCAAGGTGCTGTGGGGATCGGACTGGGACGATATCTTCGCGCGCGATAGCAAGCATGCGCTGCTGCGCAAATTCGCCGACACCGTCGATGGCAAATATCAGACGCTCGGCGCCAAGGATGGGGCCTACAACCTCGCCCACTTCTTCAGCGAGGATCCCGAGGTCCGGGCGCTAGTTGCGCACATGTCGGACGCGGATATCGACGGCCTTAAGCGCGGTGGCCACGACTTCAAGAAGCTGTTCGCGGCCTTTGCCGCCGCGAAAGACATTAAGGGTCGGCCGACCGTCATTCTGGCGAAGACCAAGAAGGGCTACGGCATGGGCGGCGCCGGCGAGTCGCGCATGACGTCGCACCAGGCCAAGAAGCTCGATGTCGACGCGCTGTATGCGTTCCGCGACCGGTTCGCCCTGCCGCTCAGCAACGAGCAAGTCGAGGATCTGGAATTCTTCAGGCCTGCGGAAGACAGCGCGGAAATTCAGTACCTGCGCGCCCGTCGCGCGGCACTCGGTGGCTACATGCCGGCGCGGCGACGCGCTTCGGCGGCGCTGCCGGTGCCGCCGCTGCAATCCTACGCGGAGTTCGCGCTGCGCGGCGACGGCAAGGAGACGTCGACCACGATGGCGATCGTGCGGCTGTTCACCAATTTGCTCAAGGACAAAACGCTCGGCCCGCGCATCGTCCCGATCGTCGCCGACGAAGCCCGCACCTTCGGAATGGCGAACCTGTTCAGACAGGTCGGCATCTACTCGCCGGCGGGACAGCTCTACGAGCCGGAAGATGCCGGTTCGATGCTGTACTACAAGGAAGCGATCGACGGTCAATTGCTGGAGGAGGGGATCACCGAGGCGGGGGCGATTTCGTCATGGACCGCGGCGGCGACCTCCTATAGCATCCATAACTTCCCGTTGCTGCCGTTCTATATCTACTATTCGATGTTCGGCTTTCAGCGGGTCGGCGATCTGATCTGGGCGGCGGCGGACCAGCGCGCGCGTGGCTTTTTGATCGGGGCGACGGCCGGCCGGACGACGCTCGGCGGCGAAGGCTTGCAGCATCAGGACGGGTCCAGCCATCTGATGGCGGCGACCGTTCCGAACTGCCGGGCCTACGATCCGGCATTCTCCTACGAGGTGGCCGTCATCGTAGATCACGGCATGCGGTCGATGCTCGAGCAGGGCAACGACGAGTTCTATTACCTCACGGCGATGAACGAGAACTATGCGCAGCCCTCGATGCCCGACGATGCACGCGACGGCATCATCAAGGGTCTCTATCGGGTTCTGCCGAGCGCTGACGGGCCGGCGAAGATCAGGCTGGTCGGCTCGGGCGCCATTCTCCCGGAGGCGCTCGCCGCCGCAGCGATGCTGCAAAGCGAATGGAAAGTGGCCTGTGAAGTCTGGTCGGCAACGAGCTTTTCCGAGCTGGCGCGGGAGGCGCGCGATGTGGAGCGAACTAATCGGCTCTCGCCACTGTCGACCCCGGTCGAGAGCCACGTCGTACAATGCCTCGGCGGCAAGGTGCCGATCGTCGCGGCATCGGATTATGTCCGGGCGTATCCGCAACTGATCGGTTCTTACATCGAGGCGCCCTATACGGTGCTGGGCACCGACGGCTTCGGGCGCAGCGATACACGCGCCGCGCTGAGATCGTTCTTCGAGGTCGATCGCAAGCAGATCGTCGTTGCGGCGCTCTCGGCGCTGGCAAAATTGGGTCAAGTGGCGCGTGAGCAGGTCGCCGAAGCCATCGCCAGCTACGAATTGCCGACCGGCGTTGCGTCGCCTTGGTCGCGCTGAGAGAGGGCGGAGCGCGCATGTCTCGTTCAATTGAAGTCGTTCTGCCAGATATTGGGGACTACAAGGATGTTCCGGTAGTCGAAATCAATGTGTCGGTCGGCGACGAGGTCACGATCGACATGCCGTTGCTGTCGATCGAGTCCGACAAGGCGACGATGGAGGTGCCATCCCCGGCCGCAGGCACGGTGGCCAAACTGATGATCGACGTCGGGGTGCGGGTTTCTCAAGGTTCGGTTCTGATGGTCCTCGAAGGGCGCGGCGAATCCACCGCGCCTCCGCCGGCGACTGCGTCGGCACCGCAGGTGGAGCAACGGATCTCGCAGCAGGAGGCGCTGTCACGGCCGGCGCCCGTGGCTCCAGTCGATGACTCGCGAGCACGTGCACAGCAGCCGCAGCTTAGCGGGGCGGCGCATGCATCGCCGTCGGTCCGCGCTTTGGCGCGTGAGCTCGGCGTGACGCTGGACTCTGTCGTGCCCACAGGCCCCAAGGGCCGGACTTTGCGCGAGGATGTGGCGGCCTTCGTCAACGGACTGGTGCGATCGAGACCGGCGACGGCGCCTGAGCCCGGCGCCCCGGTCGATTGGCCCAAGGTGGATTTCGAGAGGTACGGCGCGGTCGAGCGCCTGCCGCTGACACGGATCCAGAAGCTGACCGGTACGAACCTCTCGCGCAACTGGAGCGTCATTCCCCATGTAACGAATTTCGACAGAGCGGATGTGACCGACGCCGAAGCCTTTCGTCAACTCGCCAATGCCGAGGCCGCGAAGGACACGGCGAAGCTCACCATGGTGTCGCTGCTGATCAAGGCCGCGGCCTTGGCGCTGCAGAAATACCCGCGCTTCAATTCGTCGCTCGATGGCGATGAGTTGATCCTCAAGCACTATGTCCACATCGGCGTCGCTGTCGACACGCCGAGAGGTCTGGTCGTGCCGGTGATCCGGGACTGCGATAAGAAGGGCTTTCGGCAAATTGCCGCGGAGATGCGCTCGCTCGCCGACAAGGCGCGCGCGGGGCAGCTCGCGTCGAGCGACATGCAGGGCGGCTGTTTCTCGGTGTCGTCTCTCGGAGGCATCGGCGGTCAGGGATTTACGCCCATCATCAACGCGCCCGAGGTGGCGATCCTCGGCGCCGGGCGGGCCGCCACCGAGGCGGTCTGGAACGGCCGCGAGTTTGAACCGCGCCTCATCCTTCCGATGAGTCTGTCGTGGGATCACCGGGTCGTCGACGGCGTGGCTGGGGCCCGGTTCCTGGGCTTCGTCGCGTCGGTGCTCTCCGATCTGCGGCGCTTCGCGTTGTGAGGACGCAGATGCGGACAGAGGAAATTCGGGTCCCCGACATCGGGGATTTTCGAGACGTCGAGGTCGTCGAGGTCCACGTCAGGGCAGGCGACGTCGTCGTGCGAGAGCAGGCATTGATCACAGTGGAATCCGACAAGGCCACGCTGGAGATTCCGTCGCCGATCGCAGGGGTGATCACGAGCATGTCGCTGCGTGTTGGAGACAAGGTGTCTCAAGGCTCCATGATTGGCACGGCGTCGGCGTCGGACGAAGCGGGCGCGCAAGGCGAGACGATCTCAGCGGATCAGGATGTTGGCCAGCGCGCAACAGATTATACGCGCTACGATCTTGTCGTGATCGGAGGCGGGCCGGGCGGCTATTCAGCAGCGTTTCGGGCCGCAGACCTTGGACTGAACACCGCGATCGTCGAACGCTACGGCACCTTGGGCGGAGTTTGCCTGAACGTTGGATGTATCCCGTCGAAGGCGCTGCTTCATGTTGCGGCCGTCAAGGAGGAAGCCAAACGGATCGCGGACAAGGGCATTCGCTTCGCCGCGCCGCAGATCGATCTGCAGGAGCTGCGCGCCTTCAAGCACGGCACTGTCAAGAAGCTGACGGATGGGCTGAGCCAGATGGCAGCAGCGCGCCGCGTCACGGTGATCCGCGGCATCGCGAAATTCGCCTCCGCCACGCGGCTCGAGATTGTCGGTGAGGGGGCAGGCTCGCAGCAAATTGAATTTGGTCAATGCATCATCGCCACGGGCTCGCGCGCGGTGCAGCTAGCGGTGCTTCCCAAGGATGAGCGGGTCGTGACCTCGACCGGCGCGCTCGCGCTGCGAAGCATTCCGGGCCGCATGCTCGTGATCGGAGCGGGGATCATCGGGCTGGAGATGGCGACCGTCTACAACTCGCTCGGCACCAAGATCGATCTTGTCGAAAGGCTTCCCGATATCCTGGCGGGCGTGGATGCCGACGCGGTGAAGATCTGGCGTTCGCGCAACGCGCATCGCTTCGAGCATATCGACGTTGCAAGCAGCGTATCAACCGCCGAAATCACGCCGGACGGCGTGAGGGTCGGTACCACAGGCGCATCGGTACGGACACGATCGTACGATTTGGTGTTGCAATCGGCCGGCCGTGTTCCCAACAGTAGCGAGCTCGGCCTCGAACGGATCGACGTTGCCATCGATTCGAACGGCTTCATTCAGGTCGACGAGCAGATGAGAACGACGGCGCGCAACGTCTTCGCCATCGGCGACGTCGTCGGCGGTTCGATGCTGGCGCACAAGGCCGTTCACGAGGGGCACGTCGCCGCGGAAGTAGCTGCCGGGAAGCCGGCGGCCTTTACCGCGAAGATCGTCCCCAATGTCGCCTACACCGATCCTGAGATCGCCTGGGTCGGCAAGTCCGAGCGTGATGTCGCCGAATCCGGACGGAAGATCCGTTCGACAAAATTCCCATGGGCCGCGTCCGGCCGGGCCATCGCGTCGGGCGCATCCTATGGCATGACGAAGCTGCTGTTCGACGCCGAAACCGGTCGCATCGTCGGGGGCGTGATCGTCGGACCGCATGCCGGCGATATGATCGGGGAAATCTGTCTCGCTATCGAAATGGGGGCTGACGCGATCGATATCGGAAAGACCATTCACCCGCATCCGACCCTCGGCGAGACGATCGGCATGGCTGCCGAAGTCCATGAGGGCATTTGCACCGACCTGCCTCCAATCGCCAGAAAGCGGTAGATCAGTTGGCCCAATCGATGTCCGTTATCGAAGCCCTTGAACAACGTCGCGCCGGTGCCAAACTCGGCGGCGGCGAGAAGCGCATCGACGCGCAGCATGCGCGCGGCCGCCTCACCGCGCGGGAGCGGATCGACCTGCTGCTCGACAAGCATTCGTTCGAGGAGATGGACATGTTCGTCCAGCACCGCTCGACCGAATTCGGGATGGAGAAGACCAAGATTCCGGGAGACGGCGTGGTCACCGGCTGGGGTACCGTCAACGGCCGCAAAACGTTTGTCTTCGCCAAGGATTTTACGGTGTTCGGCGGCTCGCTGTCCGAGACCCACGCGCTGAAGATCACAAAGCTCCAGGACTTGGCGATGAAGGCGCGGGCGCCCATCATCGGCCTCTATGATGCCGGCGGCGCGCGCATCCAGGAGGGCGTCGCCGCGCTCGCCGGCTATTCCTACGTGTTCCGCCGCAACGTGCTTGCCTCCGGCGTGATCCCGCAGATCTCGGTCATCATGGGCCCCTGCGCCGGTGGCGACGTCTACTCGCCGGCCATGACCGACTTCATCTTCATGGTGAAGAACACCAGCTACATGTTCGTCACCGGCCCCGACGTCGTGAAGACGGTCACCAACGAGGTCGTCACCGCCGAAGAGCTCGGCGGCGCCTCGGTGCACGCCACGCGCTCCTCGATTGCGGACGGCGCCTTCGAGAACGATGTCGAGACGATTTTGCAGATGCGCCGTCTCATCGACTTCCTGCCGGCGAACAACACCGACGGCGTGCCGGATTGGCCGAGCTTCGATTCCATCGAGCGGGTCGACATGTCGCTGGACACGCTGATCCCCGACAATCCGAACAAGCCCTACGACATGAAGGAACTGATCCTGAAAGTCGTGGACGAGGGCGACTTCTTCGAGATCGCCGAGGGTTTTGCCAAGAACATCGTCACCGGCTTCGGCCGTATCGCGGGCCGTACTGTCGGTTTCGTCGCCAACCAGCCGATGGTGCTGGCGGGCGTGCTCGACAGCGACGCCTCGCGCAAGGCCGCGCGCTTCGTCCGCTTCTGCGACGCCTTCAACATCCCGATCGTCACCTTCGTCGACGTGCCGGGCTTCCTGCCGGGCACCGCGCAGGAATATGGCGGCCTGATCAAGCACGGCGCGAAACTGCTGTTCGCCTATTCGCAGTGCACCGTGCCGCTCGTCACCATCATCACCCGCAAGGCCTATGGCGGCGCCTTCGACGTCATGGCCTCCAAGGAGATCGGCGCCGACCTCAACTACGCCTGGCCGACCGCCCAGATCGCGGTGATGGGCGCCAAGGGCGCGGTCGAGATCATCTTCCGCTCCGACATCGGCGACCCCGACAAGATCGCGGCGCGCACCAAGGAATACGAAGACCGCTTCCTGTCGCCGTTCATCGCGGCGGAACGCGGCTACATCGACGACGTCATCATGCCGCACTCGACCCGCAAGCGCATCGCCCGCGCGCTGGAGATGCTTAGGGACAAGAAGGTCGAGATGCCGGCCAAGAAGCACGACAACATTCCGTTGTAGGAAGAGCTGTGTTCAAGAAGATTCTGATCGCCAATCGCGGCGAAATCGTCTGCCGGGTCATCAAGACCGCCCGCAAGATGGGAATCGAGACGGTTGCCGTCTATTCCGAGGCCGACCGCGATGCCCTGCATGTCGAGATGGCCGACGAGGCGGTGCTGATCGGCCCGCCGGCGGCGGCCGAGAGCTATCTGGTGATCGAGAAGCTCGTCGAAGCTTGCAAGAAGACCGGCGCACAGGCCGTGCATCCCGGCTACGGCTTCCTGTCCGAGCGCGAGGCGTTTCCGCGCGCGCTGGAGGCAGCAGGCATCGTCTTCATCGGCCCGAACCCGGGCGCGATCGCGGCGATGGGCGACAAGATCGAGTCGAAGAAGGCGGCCGCCAAGGCCAAGGTCTCGACCGTGCCCGGCTATCTCGGCGTCATCGAGGACGACAAGCACGCGGTCACGATCGCCGACGAGATCGGCTATCCCGTGATGATCAAGGCGTCCGCCGGCGGCGGCGGCAAGGGCATGCGCATCGCGCATTCGAAGTCCGAGGTTGCCGAAGGCTTCAACCTCGCCAAGGCCGAGGCCAAGGCCTCGTTCGGTGACGACCGCGTCTTTATCGAGAAGTTCATCGTCGATCCCCGCCACATCGAGATCCAGGTGCTGGGCGACAAGCATGGCAACGTGATCTATCTCGGCGAGCGCGAATGCTCGATCCAGCGCCGCAATCAGAAGGTCATCGAGGAGGCGCCGTCGCCGCTGCTCGACGAGGCCACCCGCCGCAAGATGGGCGAGCAGGCGGTCGCGCTGGCCAAGGCCGTGAATTACGACTCCGCCGGCACGGTCGAGTTCGTCGCCGGCCAGGACAAGAGCTTCTACTTCCTGGAAATGAACACGCGCCTGCAGGTCGAGCATCCCGTCACCGAGCTCGTGACCGGCGTCGACCTGGTCGAGCAGATGATCCGCGTGGCCGCCGGCGAGAAGCTGGCACTGGCGCAGAAGGACGTCACGCTGACCGGCTGGGCGGTGGAGTCCCGTCTGTACGCCGAAGATCCGTTCCGCAACTTCCTGCCTTCGATCGGGCGCCTGGTGAAGTATCGCCCGCCGGCGGAAGCGAGCGAGGGCGGCATCAGCGTGCGCAACGACACCGGCGTGCAGGAGGGCGGCGAGATCTCGATCCATTACGATCCGATGATCGCCAAGCTCGTCACTCACGCCCCGTCGCGCGCCGCTGCGATCGAGGCGCAGGCCACTGCGCTGGACTCGTTCTACGTCGACGGCATCCGCCACAACATTCCGTTCCTGTCGGCCTTGATGCATCATCCGCGCTGGCGCGAGGGAAGGCTCTCGACCGGCTTCATCGCCGAGGAGTTCCCCAAGGGCTTTGCGGTGCGCGTGCCGGAGGGCGAGGTCGCCCGGCGCATCGCAGCAGTCGGCGCCGCCATCGATCACGTGCTTGGTGAGCGCAAGCGACAGATCTCGGGCCAGATGGGCGGCCGCGTCGTGCAGCGCGAGCGCCGCCGCGCGGTGTGGCTCGATCGGCAGGAGATTTTGCTCGAGGTCGCACGCGAGGGAGCCGCCATCGCGATCCGCTTCGTCGACGCCGAGGGCAAGGCCGGCAATTCGCATCTGCTGGTCTCGTCGTGGAAGCCGGGCGATCCGGTTTGGCAGGGCACCATCGACGGCCACCTCGCCGCGGTGCAGGTGCGGCCGATTGCCAACGGCATCCGCCTCGCGCATCAGGGCGTCGAAGTCCCGGTCTATGTCTGGACCGAAGCGGAAGCGACCTCGGCGCGGCTGATGCCGGTGACGACGGCCGCCGATACCGGCAAGAAGCTGCTGTGTCCGATGCCCGGGCTGATCGTCTCGATCGCGGTAACGGAGGGGCAGGAGGTCAAGGCCGGCGAGACGCTCGCGGTCGTCGAAGCCATGAAGATGCAGAACGTGCTGCGCGCCGAGCAAGACGGCGCCGTGAAGAAGATCCACGCCAGTGCCGGTGCGACGCTCGCGGTCGACGCGCTGATTTTGGAGTTTTCCTGAACACCGCAAGAGGCGACCTGAGATGGGCAGCCTGTCTGCAGGAATTCCGGTTACTTCCAGGCAGAAGTCATGTTGGGCAGCTCGGCGTCACTTGGGATTAGGTGGACTTGATGAAAACCGAACGGTTGGCATTGGCATCGGGCTTTGCGCCTGCTTCACGCCAGGACTGGCACAAGCTGGTTGATGGCGTGCTAAAGGGAGCGCCGTTCGAAAAGCTGATTGGTAGGACGTACGACGACTTGAGAATCGAGCCGATTTATCTCCGCGCGAAAGACATTGCACTAGTCGACGGGCGGGCACCCGCGGCGCCTTGGCAGATCATACAGCGCATCGATCATCCAGACGCGGTGACGGCCAATAGGCAGGCCCTTCACGATCTGGAGAATGGGGCGACGGGCCTGGCGCTCGTCTTTGCCGGCGCCAACTGCAGCCGCGGGTTCGGTCTCGATCAAACGGCAGGTGCCGTCGCCAAAGCTTTAAAGGACGTCCACCTTGATGCCGGCATCGGGATTGAACTTCAAATTGGTACAGACGGGCGTAAGACCGCGATCCATGTTGCGGAATATGTGAAGTCGGTCGGTCTCGATCCTGCCGTCTGCGACATTCGATTTGGGCTCGATCCGCTGGGCGCGTGCGCCCTAAGCGGACGCAGTCCATACACTTGGGAAGAAATCGCACGGAACGTTGCCAGCACGATCAAAGGGCTTGTAACGCTGGGGTTCAAGGGGCCGTTTGCCGCGAGCGACGGGCGTATCGTTCATGACGCCGGCGGCTCAGAAGTGCAGGAGCTTGCCTTTGTGCTCGCCTGCGGCGTGGCATATCTGCACGCTATGGAGGCGGCGCGCATTCCGCTGGATCAAGCGCGAAGTATGATCTATGCGCGACTCACTGCTGACGCCGACCAGTTTTTGACTATGGCTAAATTCCGCGCGTTGCGGCTCCTCTGGGCGCGCATCGAATCGGCGTGCGGTGTGGCGCCGAGGCCGCTGTTCATTGCGGCTGACACGTCCTGGCGCATGTTGACCCGGCGCGATCCCTACGTAAACATGTTGCGCGCTACCTTGGCGACATTCTCTGCGGGAATCGCCGGTGCCAATGCGATCACAGTTCTGCCGCACACGTTGGCGCTCGGCCTTCCAGACTCGTTTGCCCGGCGCGTGGCCCGCAACACGCAGCTTCTGCTGCTGGAGGAAAGCAATCTTGCCAAGGTTAGCGATCCTGCCGCAGGTGCTGGCGGCATTGAGGCGCTAACAACGGAGCTTTGCGACGCGGCCTGGAGGAGTTTTCAAGAGACTGAAAATGCGGGCGGCATTTTTGCCGCTCTACAGCAAGGAACGCTTCAGGCGAAGATCACAGCTACACGCACAGCGCGCCGTGCAAATCTCGCGAAACGCAGCGACCCGCTGACCGGAGTGAGCGAGTTCGCAAACCTTGGCGAAGGCGCAGCGGCGGTACTAAGCGTAAGACCGATGGCTCTTCCGCCTAGCTTTGATCAGAAATTCGTATTCGACGCACTGCCGCCGATCCGGCTTGCGGAACCCTTCGAATCGCTCCGCGATAAGTCCGATGCGATATTGAAGCTACTCGGCGCGCGGCCGCGAGTGTTTCTTGCTAATCTCGGCACACCGACCGACTTTACGGCCCGCGCGACATTCGCCAAGAGCTTCTTCGAAGCGGGAGGAATTGAGGCTATCGACGGCGCCGGCTTCGCCGACCCAGCCGAGCTTGCCCTCGCATTCACGGGATCTGGTGCCGAACTTGCCTGCCTTTGCTCCAGCGATAAGATCTATGCGGAGCGCGCCGAAATCTCCGCCCACGCGCTTCAGCAAGTCGGAGCTAGGCACATCTATTTGGCGGGACTTCCCTCTCAATCCGAGGCCGCGTTTCGGCGGGCTGGCATCTGCAGCTTTATTCACGTCAGTTGCGACGCCTTGGCAACGCTAAATGCCGCTTACAACCGGATCCAAAACCCGAAGGTTTCCGGATAATCGACAATCGAACGCGAACACTCAGATGTCATCCATCAGCGTTATCCCGAATTTTGCAAGTATTGCTTTCGAAAGGTGCTCGGTCGCCGCTTCTTCTGTTTCCGTCGATCCGTGGGTGACTCCGGAGGGCATTCCGGTCAAGTCAGCATACGGAGAAGCAGATATCGCCGGGCTCGATTTCCTTGAGACCTGGCCAGGCATCGCGCCGTTCCTGCGCGGTCCCTACCCGACCATGTATGTCAACCAGCCCTGGACGGTCAGGCAATATGCCGGCTTCTCCACGGCGGAGGATTCCAACGCGTTCTACCGCCGCAACCTCGCCGCCGGGCAGAAGGGTCTCTCGGTCGCCTTCGACCTCGCCACCCATCGCGGCTATGACTCAGATCATCCGCGGGTCGGCGGCGATGTCGGCATGGCCGGCGTTGCGATCGATTCCATCTACGACATGCGCACGCTGTTCGTGGGGATCCCGCTCGACCAGATGAGCGTATCCATGACTATGAACGGCGCTGTGCTGCCGATCCTCGCGCTCTACGTCGCCGCCGCCGAGGAACAGGGCGTGCCGCCGGAAAAGCTTTCAGGGACGATTCAGAACGACATTCTGAAAGAGTTCATGGTGCGCAATACCTACATCTATCCGCCTGCGCCCTCGATGCGGATCATCTCCGACATCTTCGCCTACACCTCGCAGAAGATGCCGAAGTACAACTCGATCTCCATCTCCGGCTATCACATGCAGGAAGCCGGCGCGACGCAGGACCTCGAGCTCGCCTATACGCTCGCCGACGGTGTCGAATACTTAAGGGCCGGCATCGCCGCAGGTCTCGACGTCGACCGCTTCGCGCCGCGGCTGTCGTTCTTCTGGGCGATCGGCATGAACTTCTTCATGGAGGTCGCCAAGCTGCGCGCCGCGCGCCTGCTCTGGGCCAAGCTCTTGAAGCCCTTCAATCCGAAGGACCCGCGCTCGCTGTCCCTGCGCACGCATTCCCAGACCTCCGGCTGGTCGCTCACCGCGCAGGACGTCTTCAACAACGTGATGCGCACGACGGTGGAGGCGATGGCGGCGACGCAAGGCCATACCCAGTCGCTGCACACCAACGCGCTCGACGAGGCCCTGGCGCTGCCGACCGACTTCTCGGCGCGCATCGCACGCAACACCCAGCTGTTCCTCCAGCAGGAGAGCGGCACCACCCGCATCATCGATCCCTGGGGCGGCTCTTATTACGTCGAGCGCCTCACCCGCGACCTCGCGGCCAAGGCGTGGGGCCACATCCAGGAGATCGAGGAGCTCGGCGGGATGGCCAAGGCGATCGAGGCCGGCGTGCCCAAGCTGCGCATCGAGGAAGCCTCTGCCAAGACCCAAGCCCGCATCGATGCCGGCAAGCAGGCGGTGATCGGCGTCAACAAGTACAAGCCGACGGATGAGACCCCCATCGACATCCTCAAGGTCGACAATACCAATGTCCGGCGGCTTCAGATCGACAAGCTGAAGTGGCTGAAATCCGAGCGGAACCAGAAGGACGTCGATGCCGCGCTGGCCGCGATCACGCGCTCTGCCGGTGAAGGCAATGGCAATCTGCTCGCGCTCGCGATCGACGCCGCACGGGCGAAGGCGACCGTCGGCGAAATCTCGGACGCGATGGAGAAGGTGTTCGGCCGGCACCGCGCCGAGATCAAGTCCATCACCGGCGTCTACAAGCGTGAGGCCTCCAGCATGGGCAATCAGGTCGAGAAGGTTCAGGCGATGATCGATGCCTTCGAGGAAGCGGAAGGGCGCCGTCCGCGCATCCTGGTCGCCAAGATCGGCCAGGACGGCCACGACCGCGGCCAGAAGGTGATCGCGTCCGCCTTCGCCGACATCGGCTTCGACGTCGACATCGGGCCGCTGTTCGCCACCGCCGACGAAGCGGCGCGGCAGGCCGTCGAGAACGACGTGCACATTCTCGGCGTCTCCTCGCTCGCCGCCGCGCATCTGACCGCCGTGCCGGAGCTGAAAGCCGCGCTGAAGAAGCAGGGCCGCGACGACATCATGATCATTGTCGGTGGCGTGGTGCCGCCGCAGGATTACGATGCGCTCTACGCGGCCGGTGCCGAGGCGATCTTCCCGCCCGGGACGGTGATCGCCGATGCCGCGGATCAGCTGATCCAGAAGCTCAATGCTCGGCTCGGGCACAGTGAGGCGGCAAATAGTAAGCGCCACGGCAGATAGTAACGGCGTATCGGTCCAGATTGAAAGCTCAAAGCCGGGGCGTCGAACTTACGAATTGATCCTGCAGTCCGCAGGCAGAGTGCCGAACAGCGCATATCTGGGCTTGGAGAAGATTGGTGTAAGATGCGACGCAAAGGTTTCGTTGCAGTCAATAGGCAAATGCGGACGAATTTGCCTCATATTTTCGCGATCGGCGATGTCGCGGGTAACCCGATGCTCGCCCATAAGGCGGTTCACGAGGGGCATGTCGCGGCAGAAGCGGCTGCCGGGCTCAAGAGCTTATTTGACGCGAAGATCGTCCCGAACGTCGGCTACACTGATCCTGAGGTGGCCTGGGTTGGCATCATGGAACAAGAAGCGGCCTCCTCAGGCAGGCACGTTAGATCCGCGAAGTTTCCGTGGGCTGCCTCGGGCAGAGCGATCGCCTCGGGCGCGTCTTATGGCATGACCAAGCTGATCATCGACCAAGAGACGCACCGCATCATCGGCGGTGTGATCGTTGGCCCGCACGCTGGCGACATGATTGGAGAAATCTGCCCGGCGATCGAGATGGGCGCCGATGCAATTGATCTCAGCAAGACCATCCATCCGCATCCGACGTTCGGAGAGACAATAGGCCTGGCTGGCGAAGTGTATGAAGGTGTTTGCACGGATGTGTTGCCGGGTCCGAAGAGATCGACCAAGCGGGCGAGCCACTAGAAATCCAAAAACCTGAGCCGGCTCAGGTGCCTCGCTGCCGATTGTTCATAGGGGACCCGAATATGGCGGGAAGTTCTCGCAGGGAAGTAAAGGTACCTTTGAGCGTTCAAGAGGAGGAATTTGCCGCGGCATGTCGAGACTTCGTTCTGGAGAGGAAACCTGATCTCGCGGCATCCATCGTCATTGTACACAACCAGCTCAGGATTGTGAACGATCCGCATGTTCGGCTCGCGTTTGTAGAACTTGGTCTTGCCAGATTGGTACGAGTTCTACATCTCGCAATCGAGGGCAAGGCGATTGCGCTCAAAAGAGTGCCAAGACTCCTGTTCGACCTGGCGAGCTATAGAAGGAAGATACTCCGCGCGCTAGGTAGGGACGATTGAGGACAGCCCCTCGGGTTACTAGCACGATTCATTCAACGCGCAGATTAGAGGAATAGATACTCATCGACGCAACGAGGACCGGCAGTCATCCCTTGGCAGGAGATTCGGATCTCTGAATTGCAGAGGCGGGTACGGCGGTGCGGGCATTGCGAGATCGGAGCCGGGCGATGAAATGAACTACCGGACGCGCGGAGCCTGGTGATCGGGACCTTCCAAGTCTCGCGCGCGCTCTTTGTCGTGCTGTCGAAATCGTACGACCCGTCAAATGCCGGAAACGGTGCGGAGAGGTGCCGACTTCAGCACAAAATGCGGTCTGACATGTACGATAGTATTGCTGCTGGAGGTCGTTCGTTGGGTTTCTGCGATCGAATTCCGCATTCGGCGTCTGCGAAAGATTTGCGATCTTTCGTTTTCCTCCCTCTACTCGGCCCGGCGATCGCCGGGCCCTTTTTCTCGGCTGCTGACGATATCTAGTGCCGCTCGAAGCCGGTTGATCAGCGTCGTATGATCTTCTTCAAGATTTCGGTGAGCGCTCGAAATTCATCTTGGGTCAGCGGAGCGAATGTCTCGCCGGAAATCTCGCCAATAGTTTCAATCGCTGCGTCCGCTATCCGTCTTCCCTTCTCGGTCAAATCTATCTCGCGTCGCCGCGGATCCAGAGGGTCTTTGGAGCTCTTGATGAGGCCGCGAGATTTCAGGCGATTGATAACGCCGGTGATGGTCGCCGAATCATAATGAATTAGCCGTCCTAAGTGGTTTTGCGAGCAAGGACCTACCTCCTTCAATTTCGCTAGCGTCGAGAATTGGGGCCCCGTTAATTCTTCAATCATCTTAGCGGCAAAGATGGACGTGTGAGTACGGAGCGCGACTCGCAACAAAAAGCCCGGTGCGTCATCCAGCCGGTACGAATCTATAGCTTCTTTCACTTTCCCGGCCGCGCGCGGCTTTGTCTTGGGTTGCACCACTTTTTGCTTCCTTGCCGTAGGTTGCCTCAGTTCAAGAAATACAGGCTTCTAGCTCCGAAGGTCTTCGGTGCCGGCCGATTGTCTACATTTCCCGACCTAGGAAATCCATCTTTGTTCGACTTCATTCTGTTTAATGCGATTTGCTTCGTTGAGAGCCCCGGCAGTGGCTCGCTTCGATGCGTCCGTCGTTCGCATATCGAAATCCGCTCCGCCTAAGAGGCAAACCCATTCTCGCACGCGCTGGGCTAGACCGATTCGCTCCTGGCTTGCCTCCGATCACGGGAAGAGGACATCTCATAACTTGCAAGCGAGTGCAGCACTTGCATACAAGTGATAAATGTCGTAGTGTCCTGAGATTGCTCCCCGGGGCCTTGGCTACACGCCTTACGGACCGGCGCGCCAAAGTACTATCGGATTTGCGTATGTCGGCGATTGACAACATGAGTTCCGTTCGGTCCGACCTGATCGAAAAGGTTACGGGACGCGCCGAGTTCAAGGACAACGCGATTCGCATTCGGGGGCTGGAGCAGGTCGAGGCCGAAGCTCAACGACGCACGGCTGCCGAGCGCCGTGCCACCTTGGAGAGCATTGCGAATGATTTTGAGCAAAGCGTCGATGGCATCGTTCGTGCGGTCGCCGCTTCAGCCGCCGATATGCAGGGCACAGCGGATATTATGACCACGACCGCCAGCGATGCTAGTCTGCGCGCGTCCACCGTCGACGCTGCGTCAGAAAAAGCGTCCGGGAACGTCGAAATGGTAGCCGCCGCCGCCGAAGAATTATCTGCGTCGGTAAGGGAGATATCGCAACAGGTGTTGCAGTCGACTGAGGTCGCGCGCCAAGCTGTTGGTGACGCTGAGCGCACAGACGCTACGGTGCAGGTCTTGGCAAGCGGAGCCGAAAAGATCGGCGAAGTCGTCCAGCTCATCCATAGTATCGCCACGCAGACCAATCTCCTGGCCCTCAACGCGACGATCGAAGCGGCGCGTGCCGGCGACGCCGGACGCGGATTTGCTGTCGTGGCAGCCGAGGTTAAAGCGCTTGCCAATCAGACGGCAAAGGCAACGGAGGAGATCTCCGCGCAGATCGAGACCATGCAGGCAACTACAAACGACGCAGTTCTCGCCATTAACGGAATTACGCAAACGATCGCCAGGATGAGTGACATCACGCTGAGCATTTCCTCCGCGGTCGAGGAGCAGAGTGCTGCGACAAGCGAAATTGCGCGCAACATCCAGTCCGTTGCCGCGGGTTCCAGCGAAATCAGAGGCCATATAGGCAGCGTCAGCACCGCTGCGGCCGCCACCGGTACAGCAGCCGGCGACGTTCTCACTAACGCGCGCGGGTTGGAGAATCAGTCGGATATGCTGCGTACGGCGGTAGACCAATTTCTGACCAAAATGCGAGCCGCCTGACCGGACGTTCCTGCCAGCGGCGCATCGCTCGTGGGCACTTGAGACCTCCGCGCCCAACGCGAGGCAACTCCGCCTTTCACATGGCGTTGGGTGGGAAGTTCTTACGTGATGATCACGCGACCATTGGATGTTTTGATGCGTTGGGTCGCCTTTTTTAAGAGATATGTTTCTTTTTCCCTGTCGAGGTTGACAGTTTTATCTTGTGCTCCATAGGAATGCCCGGTTGCAGGTGCCATCCCGCCCCAACGGGTCGCGGTCTCAAGAACGTCGCAACGAATTGGTGAAACGACCGTGAACAAAGCGTGACGGAAACGCCTATTGCTATCAGTGAAATCAATAGCTTAGAGGATGGCCACCGCGTTCGAGAGGCGGGGGGCTCGGTCAGATCGCAACTTGAACCGAATGTCGGTATCGGTGGTTGCGCCTCCCCGCAACCAAATTCGGATTTTACCGGATCCGAGACGAAAATGGCCCGCATCACGCGGGCCATTTTTTTTGGGGGGCGATCGCGCGGAGCTGCGATTCTTTGGTGCTGGTTCGGATAGGACATGACGGGCCGCCGCTCCATGGGCGTGCATGCCGCGCGCAACAGCACTCATGATTGAAGGAACACGGTCTCGATCCGCGCGTCATCTTTGTCGCCGGGCCCATCCGGCACTTGCTTTCCGGGCGTCTGTCATTCGGAAGGGCTGGTCCAATGAAGTTCGAGGATTTCGAGGCCGCCGATGTTCAGGCGGAGGAAGCACGGATTTTCATCCGTCGGGCCGGTTCGGGACCGGCGCTGCTTCTGTTGCACGGATTTCCGCAGACGCATCTGATGTGGCGGGACGTTGCGCCGTTGCTCGCTGAGCAATTTACCGTGGTCTGCGCCGACCTTCGCGGGTATGGGCGTAGCGCTTGTCCGCCCTCAGGCCCCGACCACGCGCCATATTCCAAACGTGCGATGGCAAAGGACATGGTGTCCGTCATGACGCGCCTTGGCTTCGACCGTTTCTCGGTCGCCGGCCATGATCGCGGTGGCCGTGTCGCTTACCGGCTCGCACTCGACCACGGCGAACGCGTGGAGCGGCTCGCCGTTTTCGACGTCGTTCCGATCGCCGATGCCTGGGAGCGCGCCGACAAGAAATTGGCGGTTGGCTATTGGCCATGGTCGTTGCTTGCGCAGCCAGCGCCTCTTCCTGAGCGGCTCTTGTCCGCAGCTCCCGACGCCGTCGTCGACAATGCCCTCCATGGCTGGGGTTCGGCAGCAGGCAGCTTCAGTCCGGCGGTCCGGGCAGCCTATGTCGAGGCGTTGCGCGATGAGGCGCATGTTCACGCGATCTGCGAGGAATATCGCGCGGCGGCAACGATCGATCACGAGCACGATCTGGCGGATCGCAATTCCGGCCGGCGGATTGATTGCCCTGTCCTGGTTCTCTGGAGTGGTCGCGGCCCGTTGAACGCGTGGTACGCGAGCGAGGGCGGTCCCTTGGGGCTTTGGCGGAGCTGGGCCGATGACGTGCAAGGGAAGCCGCTCGATGGAGGACACTTCTTCCCCGAGGAGCTTTCGCAGCAGACTGCAGACGAATTGAACCGGTTTTTCGGCAGACGGTAGCAGCAATGCCAGCCCGCGTCGGCGCCGGGGTGTTAGCGCGCAGACCGAGGCCTCGCTGCCAGCGCCTCGAAGCGGACGCCTAGCATTGCTAGCATCCGCTTCTGCGAGCTCGGGTCATGTTCAAGATCTGTACGGACAGACCATCGTCAGGTTCAGCAGCGTCGGCTTGTCCGAGCCTTTCTTGTATTCCCACTCCAACCGGATCTCGTGTCGGTGGGCATAGGCATCGCTTGCCGCGTGAGTGATGATCTTCGTCTTCATCGGGATCGGCGGCTCGGAATTGAAGCATTTCCGCACACAGGCATCGAGCAGGTCACATCGTGTCAGCGGGATGACGCCGGGCTCGTCCTTGGAGAGCGGGACCGTGTTTGGCTGGGTGCTGAGGTCGACGCGGGCGCGGCCCTTCTCCTTGTGCCAGTACTTGGCGCTGCCCTGCGGCCACCTCGACGGCGGGTTCAAGATCAAATGGTACTGGCCGTATTCCAGGGTCGGCAGGTCGATGTCGTCGGATGCCTTGAGCTTGGCGACGCTCTTTTTCATGTTCGCCAGGGGATAGTAATTGGCGTTCATCAAGTCTCGAAATGCCTTGCCGCTATATACCAGTCCGGCCATCGCCTCTTTCCTCGATATGTCTGTTTGTCAAAAACCGTAGCGTGTGGCCGCAAATACGCGCGATGCGGCGGCCGATCACACAATTTGTTGTGTGCAGGCACGCTACCACCCACGACTGTACTTCGTCCAGCGAGCTACCATCCGGTAAGGTCGCGTATCCCGCAAGCCTAATTGCCATGCAGTCCCCTATTGGTAATGTAAGCCCAACGTCTCGCGGGCGCGGGTAGCGAAGACTGCTGAGGCAGTCGTTTGAAGGCGCTGGAATGCATTGCTTCGCGTGTCAGTCGGCGATCGGTCCGGGCGATAGCTGGTGCTCCAAATGCGGAGCGGCGGTCCGCGAGCGCGTTGAGCCCGACAGCGAACGGCGGTTCGTGACCATTTTGCGCGCCGACGTCGTCGATTCCACAGGACTTGTCGCCGAGCTGGAGCCGGAGGCCGCGGTGTCGCGCCTTGAGCCGGCTCTCGCGGCGATGAGAGGCGCGGTGCGCCAGTTCGGTGGCATTGTCAGCAAGGAGCTGGGAGACGGGCTGGCCGCCGTGTTCGGTGCCCCGATCGCCGACGACAACCACGCGCCGCTCGCTTGCCACGCGGCCATCGAGCTCGTCCGGCGTGTTGGCAGCCTGGGCGATCCCGGTCTTCAGGTCCGGGTCGGGCTCCACTCGGGCCATGTGGTCGCCTACATGGTCGCCAGCGAGTTCTCCAAGGTCTATGAGATCGGCGGGGCGGCCCAGCATCTGGCCGCGCGGCTGGAAGCGGCGGCCGAGGCGAACCAGGTCTACGTCTCTGAGGCCTGTCAAAAGCTCGCGGATGGACACGTCCGCTTCGAATTCCTGGGCCGCAAGACGCTCCGCGGTTTCGGCGAGCCGATGCCTGTGTACCGGGTCATGGGTGCGAGCGATCTTTCGAGCTGGCGGGTCCGGCGTGCGCGCAGTGTTTCCCGATTTGTCGACCGCACGACGGAGCGGGCCTTGCTGTGGCGTGCGGCCGAAAGGGTCAGCGCCAGCCGCCAGACCGTTCTGCTCATGGGTGACGCCGGCATCGGAAAGTCGCGGCTTGCGCACGAGTTCGCGCAGGACCTTCGCGCCAGCGGCTGGCGGCTGATCGATGCCGAGTGCAGTCCGAATCTCCAGGGCGCGCCGTACAGCGCCCTCAAGCGATTGTTGCTGTCGATCTTCGAGTCGGCCGCAAGGGATCAGGCCAGGGCGGATGATCCCAGAGGGGCGTTGCCGGCCGTGCAGCAGCGGGCCATCGACGCGGTCCTGGACCTGCCGATCTCCGATCCGCAATGGGACGAACTGGAGCCGCACGCGCGCGGGCGCGCGATTTCAGATGCTAGCTGCGCGATCGTCGAGAGCATCGCCCGTCGTCAGCGCACGATCCTTCTGATCGAGGACCTGCACTGGATCGATCGGGCCAGCGATACGGTCATGGCCACGCTCTCCGCGCTGCAATGTCCCGATTTGCTCGTGCTGCTGACCACGCGGCCCAACGGGATGCCGGTGTGGATTGCGCGCTGTCACGCAGAGATCGTGGCCATGCGGCCCCTCGACGACGATTCGGGCTTGGCCATGCTCGCCGAAATGCTCGGCCCCGCCACCACCAACGCGGATCTGAAGAACCGGATCATCTCCCATACCGCCAACGTTCCGCTGTTCATCGAGGAAGTCTGCCGCAGTCTGAAGGATAGCGGCATGCTCCTCGGTCAATGGGGCGACCTGTCTCTTGCGCGTCCCGTGGAAGAGCTCGGCATTCCCACCAGCATCCAAGGTGTGATCGCGGCGCGGCTCGATCGCGTGTCACGACAGGAACGATCGCTCCTGCAGATCGCCGCGGCGTTTGGTCCCCGGACAAACCAGGCCCTGCTCCGGAAGATCGCGGCCTTGCCGGAAGGCGTGCTGCAGGATTGCCTCACCGCGCTCGACCGGGCCGAACTGCTCGTCAGGATCGATAGCGAGTTGGAGGACTCGCTCGAATTTCGGCACGAGATGGTCCGGCAGGTGACCTACGATTCCATGGTCGAAAAGGTGCGCGAGAGCATCCATGCCAGCATCCTCGCAGCGCTCGAGGACGACGAGGCATCGAACGACGGGCCGGACGCGCTCTGCTATCACGCGACGAGGGCGAAGGATTGGCAGAAGGCGTTTCACCATGGCAGAAGCGCCGCTCGAAAATGTCTGGTGCGCTCAGCCTATGCCGACGCGGTCGACTATTTCGAGATCGCAATGGGGTCTCTCGACAAGACCCCGGTGACGCAAGCGCGAGAAGTGGACGCCATCGATCTCCGGATGGAGGCGCGCTTGGCCTTTGCCGGATCGGGGCGCGTCGCCGAAGCCCTGGATCTGGGACGCGAAGCCGAACGGCGCGCCGATGCAATCGACGACATCGGGCGCAAGATCGCGGCCATGACCGTGAGAGCGGGCGCGCAGAACTTCTACGGAACGCCGGTCGAAGCTGTCGCGATCGGGGAAGAGGTCGTGCGTCTGGCGGAAAGCTCAGGCAATCCCGGCTGGCGTAATCTCGCGCAATATGGTCTTGGGCAGGCCTATTTTCTCTGCGGCCGCTATCAAAGCGCCGAGAAGATGCTGGCCGCGGCACGTGCCGGTCTCGTGGGCTCGGCATCGAGTGCCCCGATCGGCACGACTCCACGATCCTTGCTCCTCCTCTGCTGCATGATGAACGGCATCACCCACACCGTCATGGGTGAGCTCGACGCCGCCGAGCAGCTCCAGCAACAGGCCGCCGCGATCGCGGAGGAGACCGGCCGCCCCTACGACCGTGTCGCCGCCGCCTATTGCGGCGGCTGGCTGATGCTCGGTCGAGGCGACCCGGCGGCTGCCGCCGCCATTCTCGAAGACGGGTTTGTCCTGGCGCAGAAGCACGGCATCCGCCTGTTCGTGCCGGTGCTCGCCTGCCACCTCGGCATGGCCTATCTGGAGCAGGGCCTGTTCGACCGGGCGCGCGGCATGCTGACCGAGGCGCGCGAGGAGGCCAAGGCGGTCGGCTACACCTCGGCGGTGCTGCGCAGCTCGATCTACCTTGCGCTCGCGACCTGCCGCCTCGGCGATGTCAGGGCTGCGCAGAACATGCTGCGCGAGGCGCGTAACACCGCCCGCCAGCAGGGGTTTTCGGGCCTCGAGGCCGAGGCCCTGTTCGGCGAAGCCGTTGTGACGCCCATCTCCAGTACGGAGAGCAGGGCGGCCATCCTTACCGCGCTGCGCGCGGCCATCGCGATCGCATCCGAAAGCGGCGCGCTGCCGCTCCAGCGCAAGGCCGAGGCGATGCTGACCGAGGTGCTCGCCCAGGGCAGCGAGCTCATCTGACGCCGCGTCCCGCCGGGTCTGCACCTTGTCGCCGCGGGACCGAACCGTCGGCCCAAAATGCCGAATGAATCTTGTAGGTAGCACAAGGGGTTAGCTACTGTGCATGGGGTTGTTTTCGCATAATTGATCGGGCGCCGCCTCCAGGCGGCTGCGAGAGGCAGCCTCGCTCACCGCAGTGACGAACCCCTTGCACCGACGCCAAGGTGGGCTACCGTCGGTGACTAGCCGCAGGGCCAGGTGACTTTTGATCTCGATTTCTTAGCATCGCATTTTGCCGGCGCCGCCATGGCGCGACGCCTACCGGATGAGGCGGGGCCATGATCACACGGGACCAGTCAGCGTTGTTGGCGCCGGTCGAGCGCGACCTCAGGCTCGATCTCTTCCGCGGCATCGGCCTGTGGATGATCTTCCTCGACCACATCCCGCACGACGTCGTGGCCTGGCTGACGCTGCGCAATTACGGCTTCAGCGACGCCGCCGAGTTCTTCGTCTTCATCTCCGGCTATCTGGTCGGCTGGATCTACGGCCCGATCGTCGCCGGCGGCTGGTTTCTCGCCGCGATGAAGCGGCTGTGGCGGCGTGCGGCCGAGTTGTATGTCGCGCACATCATGCTGTTTCTGCTGTTCACCGCGCAGATCGCCCGCACCGCGCGCCGCTTCGACAATCCGATGTACCAGCACGAGTTCAACGTTTTCAACTTCCTGGCGCATCCGGACGAGCTGATCGGGCAGGCGATCGTGCTGAAATACAAACCGGTCAATCTCGACGTGCTGCCCCTCTACATCACGCTGGTGCTCGCCTCGCCCTTCATCGTCTGGTGCCTGGTGCGCCGGCCCAACCTGACGCTCGCCGCCTCGGTCGTGCTCTATGTGCTGTCGCGCTGGTTCAACTGGAACGTCGCTTCCTACCCGCCCGGCACGACCTGGTACTTCAACCCGTTCTGCTGGCAATTGATGTTCGTGTTTGCGGCCTGGTGCGGCGTCGGGCAGATCGACAAGATCGCGAGGTGGGTGTGGTCGAGGGCGGCGATGGGTCTGGCCGCGGCCTGGCTGGTGTTCGCGCTGCTGATCGTGATGACCTGGCACGTCCCAGCGCTCGAGGCGCTGATCCCGAAATGGATGATCAAGGCGATCTACCCGATCGACAAGACCGATCTCGACATGCTGCGCTTCACGCATTTCCTGGCATTGGCAATCTGGGTCACCCACTTCCTCTCGCGCAAATGGCGGGCGCTGCATGGGGTCTGGCTGCGCCCCGTGATCCTCTGCGGCCAGCATTCGCTGCCGATCTTCTGCCTCGGCGTGTTCCTGTCGTTCTCGGCGCACTGGATCCTGACGCAGTACACCAGGGGCATCTGGGAGCAACTCGCCGTCTCCATCGTCGGCATCGTCATCATGGTCGGCGCGGCCTGGCTGCTCGACCGCGCCGAGCGTGTGCCGAACCTGTTCGTGAAGGTGACGGAGGTCGAGGAGCCGGAGATGGTCGAGAGCGCGCAGGCCGCGACCGCCGGCGCGGCTCCCGCGAGCCGCTGAAGCATCGTCCGCATGTCCTGGAGAGCCCAATGTCCAAACGTTTGTTGACGATCGCCGGCGCTCTCCTGTTTCTCGTCTGCGGTGCATCGGCGCAGGCGCCGTCGCCGGAGACGATGAGCGCGGCGCGCAAGCTCGTCGTCACCTTGAAGATCGCCGATCAGTACCGCGCATTGCTGCCGCAGCTCCTGCTCAAGCTCCGGCCCGTGGTCGCGCAGGACAGGCCGGAGATCGAGCGCGACTACGATGCGGTGACGGCACCCGGCTCCGAGATCTATGCTCCGTTCGTTGCGTCCATGGTCGAGCAGATCGCGGCGTTCTATGCCCAAAGCTTCAGCGTGGACGAGCTGCGCCAGATCGAGGCGTTCTATGCCCAGCCGGCCGGGAAGAAGTTCTTGGAGAAGTCGGATGCGCTGGCGCAGGCGAGTGCGCAGATAGGCCAGGATGTCAGCCAGAAGGCCGCCGACGAATTGAAGCAGCGCCTGATCGAGGCGCTGCGCCAGAAGGGGCACAAGCTCTGAGCCGCGGGCTAAGCCAGGAACGCGCGGAAGCGCCGCAGTGCGATCACGAAGAAGACGCTGCCGATCACGGCGAGCGCGACCAGCTGCGGCCACACGGCCTCCAGGCCCGCGCCGCGGAACAGGATCGCCTGGGCGAGCATCACGAAATGCGTGTTGGGCGCCGCGAGCATGATGTCCTGGACGAATTGCGGCATGCTCTCGCGCGGTGTCATGCTGCCCGACAGGGTCTGCAGCGGCAGCAGGATCATGATCAGCAGCAGCCCGAACTGCGGCATCGAGCCGGCGACGGTGGCGAGAAAGATGCCCATGCTGGTGGTGGCAAACAGCTGCAGCGCGGCGCCGACGAGGAACAGCGCCAGCGAGCCGTCGATCGTCACCTCCAGCCAGCCCTTGACGACGAAGGCGATCGACAGCGCGGAGGCGACCAGCACCACGGCGCCCATCGACCAGACCTTGCTCACCATGATCTCCAATGGCGTGACCGGCATCACCAGCAGATGCTCGATGGTGCCGTGCTCACGCTCGCGGATCAGCGCCGCGCCGGTCAGGATGATCGAGAGCATCGTAATCGAGGTGATCACGTGGTCGATGGCGCCGAACCAGGATTTCTTCAGCTCCGGATTGAATCGCGCCCGCAGCGTCAGCTCGATCGGCGCGGTCTGGGCATTGCGCGTGTGCGCCAGGAACTCCGCGACTTCCGCGCTGACGATCTGCTCGATATAGCCGCCGCCGTTGAACGCCTGTGAGATGCGGGTCGCATCGACGTTGAGCTGTATCGTGGGCGATTTGCGCGCCAGCAGGTCGCGCTGGAAGTCAGGCGGGATGTCGAGCGCGAAGGTATCGAGGCCGGCATCCATCCGCCGGTCCATGTCGTATTGCGAGATCATGCGCGGTACGGAGAAGTAGGGCGCCGTGAATGCCATCTCGATGCGGGTCGAGATCGGCGAATGGTCTTCGTCAACGACCGCGATCGCGGCGCGGTTCAGCGTTTCCGGCAGCGCCTTCGCGCCGGCATAGACCGCCAGCGTGAAGGAATAGACGATGAGCACGAGCAGCATGGGGTCACGCACGAGGCCGCGCAATTCCTTGATGCCGAGCTGAAACAAATTGTCGAAGCGCATGGTCAGCGGGCCTGTTTCTTCAGAAGCATCACGCCGGCAATCACCAGGACGGGGACCATGATCGCGAGCGCCAGCAGATCGTTGTGGAGGGTGTCGAACGCCAGGCCCTTGGAGAAGGTGCCGCGCGAGATCGTGACGAAATAGGTGGTGGGATAGAGCCGCCCGACCAGGGCACCAAGTCCCTGCAGCGAGGAAACCGGATCGATCAGCCCGGAATACTGGATGGCCGGAATCAGCGTGACCAGAACGGTGCCGAACAGGGCCGCGATCTGGCTGCTCATGAAGGCCGAGATCACCAGCCCCATGCCGGTCGTCGCCGTGACGTAGAGCAGCGCGGCGAGCGCGTAGGTCGGAAAGCTCCCGGTGAAGGGGACACGGAAGACGACGAGGGCAAAGCCGACGAGAAGGAGGAAATTTCCGAACGCCAGCACGACATAGGGCAGCTGCGTGCCGAGCAGGAATTCCAGCCGCGTCACCGGCGTCACGTAGAAATTGACGATCGAGCCGAGCTCCTTCTCGCGCACGACCGCGAGCGCGGCGAGCACGGCCGGAATCATGATCAGCAGCAGCGGAATGATGCCCGGCGCCATGGCGACGACGCTGATGACATCGGGATTGTAGCGGTAGCGCAGCTGGAGCTGATAGGCGCCGGCGATCGCCGCCTCGCCATAGAGCTCGCGGCCCTTTTGCGCGAGCCAGGTGGCGTGGATCGCCTGGGCGTAGGAGCGCAGCGTTTCGGCCCGCGTCGGATTGGCGCCGTCGACCCAGGCGCCGATCTCGACATGGCGGCCGCGGCTGACGTCACGACCGAAGCCCGGCGGCAGCTCGATGGCAAGCCCGATCTCGCCGGCGCGCATGCGACGGTCGAGATCGGCATAGTCGGTGATGGGGGATTTTTCGGTAAAGTAGCGCGAGCCCGCGATCTGGAGGCTGTAATCGCGGCTGATCGCGCTGTCGTCGCGGTCGAGCACGGCGAAAGTCAGGTTCTCGACGTCCATGCTGATGCCATAGCCGAGCACGAACAGCAGCAGCACGCTGCCGAGGATTGCGAGCGTGGCGCGGATCGGATCGCGCCGCAGTTCGAGTGCCTCGCGCCGGGAATAGGCGAGCATGCGGGTCGGATTGAACGTCGCGCCGCGCTTGCGTGGCGGCTGCGCTGTCGCGGCCGGTAGGGGCGATGCGATCGCAGGCTGGCCGGCCGGCTCCGCCTTATCCGCGATCGCCTCTTCCAGGCAGGCGATGAAGGCCTGCTCCAGCGTCGCGGTGCCGCGTGCGGCCACGATCGCCGCGGGTGTGTCCGACGTCAGCACCTTGCCCGCATGCATCAGCGAGACCCGGTCGCAGCGCTCGGCCTCGTTCATGAAATGGGTCGAGACGAAGATGGTGACGTTGTCCTTGCGGGAGAGCTCGGCGAGGATCTGCCAGAAGCGGTCGCGGGCGACCGGATCCACGCCGGAGGTCGGCTCGTCGAGGATGAGGATGTCGGGCGCATGGATCATGGCGACCGCCAGCGACAATCGCTGCCGCAGCCCGAGCGGCAACGCATCGGGCAGGGCCTCGGTAACGTCGGCGAGGTCGAACCGGCTGATCATCTCGCTGATGCGCGGGGCGATGGTCTCCGCCGGCAGCTCGAACAGCCGCGCATGCAGATCGAGATTTTGCGCGACCGTGAGCTCCGAATAGAGCGAGAAGCCCTGCGACATGTAGCCGATGCGCCGCCGCACCGACATGTCGCCGGCATCGATGGTCTTGCCGAACAGCCGCGCGGTGCCTTCGCTCACCGGCAGGAGGCCCGTGAGCATCTTCATGGTCGTGGTCTTGCCGCACCCGTTCGAGCCGAGGAAGCCGAAGATCTCACCCTTCCTGATGCGGAAGCTGACGTCGTCGACGGCCACGAAGCCGTTGAACCGTCGGGTCAGGTGGTCGGCCTCGATCGCGATCTCGTCATGGTCCTCGGCGCGCGGCGGGATGACGACATTGGTGTAGTTGCTGCGATCCGCGTCGGGCAAAAGGCGAATGAAGGCGTCATCGAGCGTATCCGCGCCGGTCTGCCGCTTGAGCTCGGTAGGCGTTCCGGTCGCCAGCACGCGGCCGGCATTCATCGCGATCAGGAAGTCGAACTGCGCGGCCTCTTCCATGTAGGCGGTCGAGACGATCACGCTCATGCCGGGCCGGCTATCGCGGATCGAGGTGATCAATTCCCAGAACTGGCGGCGCGACAGCGGATCAACGCCGGTGGTCGGCTCGTCCAGGATCAAGAGTTCGGGATCGTGGATCAGGGCGCAGCACAGGCCGACCTTCTGCTTCATGCCGCCGGAGAGTTTTGCCGCCGGCCGGTCGGCGAAGGGCGTGAGCCCGGTGTCGCGCAGCAGGCCGGCGATCCGCCTGTGCCGCTCGGCCTTGTCGTGTCCGAACAGACGGCCGAAGAAGTCGATGTTCTCGAACACCGACAGTGTCGGATACAGATTCTTGCCGAGCCCCTGCGGCATATAGGCGATGTCGGGGCACACGTTGCGGCGATGGCGCGAGCTTGCCATATCGCCGCCGAGCACGTGGATGCGTCCGTCCTGGATCGCGCGGGCTCCGGCGATCAGCGACAGCAGGCTCGATTTGCCGACGCCGTCGGGGCCGATCAGTCCGACCATGCAGCCGGACGGCAGGTCGAGCGTGATGGCATCGAGCGCCCGGGCCTTGCCATAGCTCAGGCCCACGCCTTCCAGATGCACCACGCTGCCGGCGGCAGCCGATGCATCGGCTGTGGCAGTCGCGCTCATCTCGTCAGCTTGATCTTGAGATTGTCGGGCCATTGTGCGGCCGGATCGAGCTGCACATAGGCCATGCCGGGCAGGCCGGTCTTCACATGCTCGATGTGCTGGCGCAGCAGCTCGGGCGCGATATGTGCCTTGATGCGGAACATCAGCTTCTGACGCTCCTCCTCGGTCTCGACGGTCTTGGGCGTGAATTGCGCGACGTCGGCGACGAAGGTGGCCTTGGCGGGGATCACATATTGCGGGATGGCGTCGAGCACGAGGCGAACCTCGGCGCCCATCGCGACGCGGCCAGCCTCGGCCGTCGGCAGGAAGAACGTCATGTAGACGTCGCCGAGATCGACCATGTTGAGGACGCGGCCGCCGGCGGCGAGCACCTCGCCGGGCTGCGACACGCGATACTGCACGCGGCCGTCGCGCGGCGCCTTCAGCACGCTGTCATTGAGGTCGGCAATGATGCTTTCGATCGCGGCCTTCGCGGCGTCGACCGAAGCGCCCGCGTCGATCACCATGGCGCGGGAGGAGTTGATCGCGGCCTCGGATGCCGCGACCTGAGCGTGGGACGCGGCAAGCGCCGCCTTGGCCGTGGCGTTGGCAGAGCGGTCGTCGTCCAGCACCTGCTGCGATACCGCACTGGTTCTGATCAATTGTTCGGAACGATCGAGCTTGCGGCTGGTGCTGTCGAGCTGCGCGATGCGCTGGTCGACCACGGCCTCGGCGGCCTTGCGTTCGGCTTCGCGCTGGTTCACCAGGCTCTTGGCGGTCTCGACGTTGATGGACGCGCGCTGCAGCTGTGCTTCGGCCTGGCGGCGCTGGGCCTGCAATTGCTCGGTGTCCATGCGCGCCAGAATCTGGCCCGCGCGCACGAAGTCGCCCTCGTTGACCAGGATCTCGCGAATCCGGCCGGGCGTCTTGGTCGCGATGTCGATCTCGACTGCCTCGATGCGGCCGTTGCCGCGGGCGAAGCCTGCAGGCAGCGTGTTGGTATCGCGGTGCTGCCAATAGTAATAGCCGCCGCCAGCAAAGAGGACGGCGATCGCGGCGATGACGCGACCCGGAGTGAAGTTCATTTGATCAAAACGCCGTGAGGCGGCGCCCACTGTTGAGACACGAACCCGGCCGCTGATGGTGCGGAAAGGCAGGCTCAACATTGCAGCGAATTTTGCATCGCAACTTGATGCAGATCAGACGGAGGCGCGAGGCGTATCTGCCTCAAATTTGGGCTCTGCGTCGCCGCTCGTCCGCCGTGATTGCAAGCGGACGAGCGAGGATTGCTGAACGGATTGCTATCGGCTCGATCCGGGCCGCCCTATTTCACCAGCGGGCAGCCGCCATCCTTCAGCGGCCGGAACGCCTGGTCGGCGGGCACCTCGGCGAGCAGCTTGTAGTAATCCCACGGCCCTTTGGATTCCTCGGGCTTCTTCACCTGGAACAGGTACATGCTGTGCACCATGCGGCCGTCCTCGCGCAGCACGCCGTTGTCGGTGAAGGCGTCCTTCACCGGCAGCTCGCGCATCTTCGCCATCACCGTCTTGGTGTCCCTGGTGCCGGCGGCCTGCACGGCCTTGAGGTAATGCAGCGTCGCGCTGTAGGTGGCGGCCTGGTTCATCGTCGGCATGCGCTTGACGCGCTCGAGGAAGCGCTTGCCGAAGGCGCGGGTCTTGTCGTTGAGATCCCAGTAATAGGCCTCCGTGATGATCAGGCCTTGCGCGAGCTTCAAGCCGAGGCTGTGCACGTCGGAGATGAACATCACGATCGCGGCCAGGTTCTGGCCGCCGGCGACGATGCCGAACTCGCCAGCCTGCTTGATCGCGTTGATGGTGTCGCCGCCGCCGTTGGCGAGGCCGATGATCTTGGCCTTGGAGGCCTGGGCCTGAAGCAGGAACGAGGAGAAGTCGGCGGTATTGAGCGGATGCTTGACGCTGCCGAGCACCTTGCCGCTCGCAGCCTTCACGACATCGCCGGTATCGCGCTCGACCGAATGGCCGAACACGTAGTCGGCGGTGAGGAAGAACCAGGTGTCGCCGCCGTTCTTGACGATGGCGCTGCCGACGGTGTGCGCGTTGGCGTAGGTGTCGTAGGTCCAGTGCGCGGTGTAGGGCGAGCAGGATTTTCCCGTGATGTCGGAGCTGGCCGCATCCGTCACGATCATGATCTTCTCGTACTGCTTCGACAGCTCCATCACCGCAAGCGCGGTCGCCGACGTCGGCAGGTCGATGATCATGTCGACGCCCTCGGTCTCCCACCATTTGCGGGCGATGGTCGAGGCGACGTCGGGCTTGTTGAGCACGTCGGCCGAGACCATGTCGATCGGCTTGCCGAACATCTGCCCGCCGAAATCCTCGATCGCCATTTTGGTCGCCTCGACATTCCCCATGCCGCCAATGTCGGAATAGACGGAGGAGAAGTCGGAGAGCACGCCGATCTTGAGCGGCGCCTGCTGGGCCGAGGCGGGGGTGATCAGGGCAGCCGACAGCAAGCCGGCCGCAGACACGAGTGCTGCGATAGATCTCATGGATACGTTTCCTCTTGAGCGGGACTATTCTGCCCTTTGTCCGACAAAGTTAGAACTCGGTTCCGGCAGAGTCAATTTGTTGCCCCTCTCGCAGGAATGGCGCAGTTTGACGCATTCTGCGGCGACGCTTATACTTTGTCCGACAATCACCATTGGAGGCCGATTTGCCTGTCGCGCCGCTGTTCCGACCGATCGATGTCGCGCCGGCCTATCAGAAGGTCGCCGACGCCATCGAGCGCGAGATCGTCAATGGCCGCATCAAGCCCGGCGATCCCATCGGCACCGAGCACGATCTGGTCCGCCAGTTCGGCGTCAATCGCTCGACCATCCGCGAGGGCATCCGTGTGCTGGAGGAGGGGGGGCTGATCCGGCGCGATTCCTCGCGCCGCCTGCACGCCTGCCTGCCGCGCTACAGCAAACTCGCAAGCCGTCTCAGCCGCGCGCTGGTCCTGCACGAGGTAACGTTCCGCGAGCTCTATGAGGCCTCGATGACGCTGGAGGTGGCCAGCATCGAGGGCGCGGTGGAGCGTGCGAGCGAGGAGAATCTCGCCGAGCTCGCCGGCAATCTCGCGCGCAGCGAGGCCGTGGTCGGCGATCCCGCGCTGCTGGCCGAATGCGATGCCGAATTCCACGTGCTGGTCGCAAAAGCCTCGCAAAACCGCGTGCTCCAGCTCGCGCGCGAGCCCGCGGCGCAATTGTTCTATCCGACCACCGAGATGATCGTGACCGGTGTCACCGAAGGCGGCCCGCGTCTCGTCGCGGCGCACCGCCATCTCATTGACGCGATCCGCGACCGCGACCGCGAGGCCGGCGTGCTCTGGACTCGCCGGCATTTGCAGGACTGGCGCCGCGGCTTCGAGAAGATTGCTTCGCTCGATCGCTCGGTCGAGCACATGTACATGGAGCACGCGCAGGCGGCCCGGCGCCGGTAGCGCAAAACAAGACGCAAGATTTCAAACAAGAAATTCAACAAATCAGACATCACACGGAGGGACACATGACCGGCGACACCGCAGCCACCATCTCGAAAGCGCGCGAACATTCCATCGGCGATCTCCTGCGCCGCTCGGCGGGCCGTGAGCCGAACAAGCTTGCGGTGAGCTGCGGTGATGTGAGCTGGACCTTTGCCGAGATGGATGCGATCTGCAACCGGCTCGGCCGCGGTCTGCTCGGGCTCGGCGTGAAGAAGGGCGATCGCCTCGCGGTGCTGTCGCGCAATTCGCACGCCTTCGCCGCGCTGCGCTTCGCGGTGGCGCGGATCGGCGCGGTGCTGGTGCCGATCAACTTCATGCTCAATCCGGACGAGATCAATTTCATCCTGAAAAGCTCCGGCGCAAAGTTGCTCGCGGCGGGGCCGGACTTCGTCGAGCCCGCGCGCGCGGCCAGCGCCAGGGATTGCGCCGTCGAGAAGACGATCTGGCTGCCGGGCGAGGATCCCGCGTCGGCGCCGGCGGGCCTCACCACCTTCGACGATCTACTTCATTCCGACGGCTCATTCCTGGAAGCCTCGGTCGACAGCCGCGATCTCGCGCAGATCGTCTACACCTCGGGCACCGAATCGCTGCCCAAGGGTGCGATGCTGACCCATGAAGCGGTGATGTGGCAGTATGTCAGCTGCATCATCGATGGCGGCATGAGCGTGGATGACAAGTTCCTGCACGCGCTGCCGCTCTATCACTGCGCTCAGCTCGACGTCTTTCTGGGGCCGCAAGTGTATCTCGGCGCCTCCGGGGTGATCACGGGCAAGCCGACCGCCGACAACATCCTGGCGCTGATCCAGGCCCACAAGATCACTTCGTTCTTCGCGCCGCCGACGATCTGGATCGCGATGCTGCGCTCGCCGAATTTCGACAAGTCCGACCTGTCGTCCCTGCAGAAGGGCTATTACGGCGCCTCGATCATGCCGGTGGAAGTTCTGCTCGAGCTGCAGCGCCGCTTGCCCGCCGTAAAATTCTGGAACTTCTACGGCCAGACCGAGATCGCGCCGCTCGCGACCGTGCTGCGGCCGGAGGACCAGCTGCGCAAGGCAGGCTCGGCAGGCAAGCCGGTGCTCAATGTCGAGACGCGCGTCGTCAACACGTCAATGGAAGACGTTGAGGTCGGCGAGGTCGGCGAGATCGTGCACCGTTCGCCGCATCTATTGTCCGGATATTACAACGATCCCGTGAAGACCGCGGCGGCATTCACCGGCGGCTGGTTTCACTCCGGCGATCTCGCCACCGTCGACGAAGAGGGCCACATCACCGTGGTCGATCGCGTCAAGGACATGATCAAGACCGGCGGGGAGAACGTTGCCAGCCGCGAGGTCGAGGAGATGGTATATCGTATCCCGGCGGTTTCCGAGGTCGCCGTCGTCGGCCTGCCCGATCCGCGCTGGATCGAGGCGGTCACCGCCATCGTCGTGGTCAAGAGCGGCGAAAAGCTGGACGAGGACGCCGTCATCAAGCACTGCGCCGGCCAGATGGCGCATTTCAAGGTGCCCAAGCGCGTCATCTTCGTGGATGCCTTGCCGAAGAATCCGAGCGGCAAGCTGCTCAAGCGCGAACTGCGCCAGCGCTTCGTCGGCGGCGAGACGCTCGACAAGGCGATCCAGAAGAATTTTGGCGCGTAAGGCCGGGCGGCCTTTGGCTGCGTCGTGATCGAGTTCGCTAGCCGGCGTCGCCGGCCAGCTTCCTGACGTCGTCGGGCGTCTGTCCGAAGCGGCGGCGGAATGCGCGATGGAAGTAGGATACGTCGTGAAAGCCCGCGAGATGCGCGATTTCGATGATCTTGCGCATGCGCATGGCGGGATTTCGCAGCAGGCGTTCGGCACGCAGCAGGCGCTGCTCCAGCACGAAGCCGCTATAGGTGATGCCGGCCTGTTCGAACAATAGCTGGATCGTGCGCGGGCTGATCCGGTGCGCGGCTGAAAGGACGGTGAGCGACAGCGCGGGGCTGTCAAGCTGCGCCAGGATGTCGGACTTGAGGGTTTCGAGACGCGCTGCCGCCAGGCCTCGCATTCGAGCCTGCTCGGCGACATCGCCGCGCGCTCCGATCATCAGCACCGAAAGGTCGAACAGGTGCTGCGAGACCGCGTCCAGCTCCGCGGGGCCGAGCTTGTCGGCATACTCATGCGCGAGATCATAATAGCGCAGGAACATCGATGTGATCGGATTGGCGCCGGGGATTGAGCGTGCAATCAAATCCTCTGCATTCGGGCACGCGCGCAGCAGCGCCTTGCGCGGCAACAGCGCAGTCTGGAAATTGCCAAACCCTGTCTGAGTGATGTGCGCGCCCTTGATCGAGGGATCGCCGATCGTAACGTCGCCCGCGGCGATCTCCAGCGGGCGTTTTCCCATGGCCCCGCTGAGCGCCGAATTGGGCGACATCGTAATCACCAATTCGTCGTTGGTCCCCAACGACACGAAAGACATCGGCGAGCCGAACGAGGCCGAGAGCCTGATGCGGGGAAGAATCGCCGGCGCAATGGTTCGGTGAACGCGCCCTTCTCCGACCGGCACGAAATCGACGTTGGCCACCTGACGGCAAAACTGCTCGCGCCATCTTTCATAGGCCGGGCCATTCGGGTCGCCATCGAATGAGAGTTGTGGCTGGATCATCGATCGGAAGCGCAGGTGTTGACGGTTTATGGCAGGTTGTATCGTCAGGCCGGTGCGCCGCAACGGCAAAAGCGGCGGATTGCGTGATAAGCCACTCGCAACGGCGCCCAGAGACCGCGACCAGGTGCCGCAGTCCCCATGTGCGTGGACTGCAAAAGCACTTTGCGCCGTGGCGTTCGAGTGGCGGCGAGCCTCAGAATTTCTTCACTGCCGCCCCGAATGCCAGCCACAGCACCATTGAGGCGAGGCCGAAGCCGCCGAGCAGCAGGAAGGTCGGCCCGTAGCCGATCCATTGCGCGATCCAGCCGCCGAGCGCGGGACTGAGGCTGGCGCCGATGCCCTGCACCGTGATCACGGCGCCCTGGCCGAGATTGATGCGGCCGCTGCCGTTCAGCGCGCGCGCTACCATACCGGGAACGGCGACCGTCTGCAGGCCGGTGCCGATACCGTCGAGCACCTGCATCGGTATGACGCCCCACCATCCCGTTACGAAGAAGGCCAGCACGCCGCGGACGGGCAGGAACATGAAGGACACCAGGATCACCGGCCAATAGTTGCGCTTGCTCGCGGCCTTCATCGCGATCAGCGAGGTCACGATCATGACGCCTTGCGCGATCACCACGGTGGTCGCGACGAAGCTTGGGCCGTTGGCCTGTCCCTCGGCCACGGCCGCAAGCCCGTAGAGCGGTACAATGGCGGCATTGCCGAGGTGGAAGACCGCGAGCGCGAGTGCCAGCACGAGCAGAGCCTTGTGCTTGAGCAGCATCGTCATCGCATCCGGCGGAGCCTTGGAGTCGTCTTCCTTGCTGCCGCGTGCGGCACGGTCGTCGATCGCTTTGGCGGGGATCATCATCACGCAGGCGATCGCGATGGCGCCGAACACGGCCGCCAGCACGAACACGGCGACATAGCCGAACCTGTAGCCGAGATAGCCGGACAATGCCGCGCCGACCATGTTGCCGGCGTGGTTGAAGGCCTGATTACGGCCGTTGAGCGCGTTGAACCCCTTCTGCTTGGCGATGCCGAGCGTGATGCCTGTTACCGCCGGCACGATGGCGGCGCTCGCCAGCGATTGCGCCACTTGCGAGAACGTCACCGCCCAGAAGTTTTGCGAGATCAGGATGATGGCGGAGGCGAGAACGACGCAGATGCCGGGAATGACGACCCATAGCCGTTTGTTGCGGCTGGAATCGATGAAGCCGCCGATCGGGGTCGTGACCAGCATGCCCGCGACATTGCCGATCGTCATCGCGGTGCCGATCAACCCGGTCGCCCAGCCGCGCTCCTGGAGGAAGACCCCGACGAACGGCCCAATGCCCGACTGCATGTCGGCCATGAAGAAGTTGAGCGCGAACAGAGGCCAGATACGGGACGAGGAGGGAGGCCGCGATGTCATCGATACCTAAACATGCTCTTCGTGTGTCGCGATCCTCTTGACCATCCTTCCGGCGTGGACCTGAACGTAACGAGCGCTGGGCGCGTTGGTTCCGATCTTGCCGAAAGCGCGGTCGCAATGTCATCCTGCGATCTTCCCACGGAGTTCTGGTCATGCCTCTCTGGACCTGCGAAACCTGCGGCGCGCAATTCCCGAACGTCGGAAATCCGCCCGCCTCCTGCGTGATCTGCGAGGATGAACGGCAGTTCGTGAACTGGAAGGGGCAGACCTTTCTTACGCGCGAGGAGCTCGCGCGGGGCCATCGACTGGTGGGACGCGACGATCTTGGCCTCACCGGGATCGGCCTGGAGCCGAGCTTCGCGATCGGACAGCGCGCGCTGCTGGTGCCTCAGGGCGACGGCTGCGTGATGTGGGATTGCATTCCGCTCGCGACCGATGAGGCCATCCAGTACGTGGCGGCGCTCGGCGGGCTGAAGGCGATCGCGATCTCGCATCCGCATTACTACGGCGCGGTCGCAGACTGGAGCGATACCTTTGGCGGCGTGCCGGTCTATCTGCATGCCGACGATCGCGCTTTCGTCACGCGGCCGCATCCCTCGATCGTGCACTGGACCGGCGAGAGCCACCGCATCTCAGACGATGTGCTGCTGCTACGCACCGGCGGTCATTTCGCCGGCGCCACCATGCTGCATTGGCAACGCGGTGCCGAGGGCAGCGGCGCGCTGCTCACCGGCGACATCGCCCAGGTGACGATGGACCGCCGCTTCGTCAGCTTCATGTATTCCTATCCCAACTACATGCCGCTCAATGCAGCTGCGGTGCGGCGGATTGCGGCCGCCGTCGAGCCGCTCGCCTTCGATCGCATCTATGGCGCCTGGTGGGGCCGCAACATCGCCAGCGGCGCCAAGGCCGCCTTCGCGGCGTCAGTGGAGCGCTACGTCGCCGCCATCGCCTGAGCCGGCGAGCGGATCTGATTTATCTTGCCGGCCTCGAATAACTGTACTATAAGTACAGTTATAAATCTGCTGCAATGACGCAGCTGCGAGCCCGGCATGATCGATGCATCGTGGAAGCCGCGGCGCTCTGCGGCCGCGTAAGCGGAGTTCGGTTCATGACGGCGCACTACGAGATCTTCGAGGCTGGCGAAGTTGTGCTCCAGTCCGGGACCGTTTTCCCTTCGCTGAAGCTTGCTTACAAGACCTATGGCACGCTGAGCGCTGCAAAGGACAACGTCATCCTCTATCCGACCTCGTTCAGCGCGCAGCATTTTGACACCGAGTGGCTGATCGGCCCGGACGGCGTGCTCGATCCCACGCGCTACTTCATCGTCATCCCGAACCTGTTCGGCAACGGCCTGTCGTCCTCGCCGTCGAATACCGCGGCGCCGTTTCCCGAGGTGACCTATCACGATGCGATTACGGTCCAGCATCGGCTCCTCACCGAGCGTTTCGGCATTTCAAAGCTGGCCCTCGTCTATGGCTGGTCGATGGGCGGCATGCAGGCGTATCACTGGGCGGCGCTGCACCCCGACATGGTCGAGCGTGCAGCCGTGGTCTGCGGCAGTGCCCGCTGCGCGCCCTACAATTACGTTTTCCTTGAAAGCGTGAAGGCCGCGCTGACCGCCGATCCCGCCTTCCGCGACGGCCGCTTCGCCGAGAAACCGGTCGCCGGCTATCGTGCCATGGGGCGGGTCTATGCCGGCTGGGCGATGTCGCACGGCTTCTACCGCGATGAGCTCTGGCGCGAGGCCGGCTTCACCTCGCTGGAAGATTACCTCGTCCGCGTCTGGGACGCGACGTTTGCCCGGCGCGACGCCAATGATCTGCTGGCACAGATCGGCATCTGGCAGAACGGCGACATCAGCCGCTGTGCGAGCTTCGCTGGCGATTTCGATCGGGCGCTGGCGGCGATCAAGGCGCACATGCTGCTGATGCCGGGCGCGACCGACCGTTATTTCGATGTCCGCGACAACGAGGACGAGCTCGGCCGACTGGTCAACGCGAAATCCGCGGTGCTGCATCCGATCCCGTCGCTGCATGGCCATCGCGCCGGCAATCCCGTTGGCAATCCGCGCGACCAGGCCTTCATCAAGGCCGAAATCGCGGACCTACTTGGCAAGCAGGCAGGCAACCGATCATGACCGACACAGCCGTTTCAGAGTCCGGCCATCGCCTGAAGCCGCTAACGCCCGCCATGCTGCGCGAATTGTCGGCCCGCTCCGATGTCAGAGGCGCAGCGCAGAGCCTCGGCCATTATGGCGTGATCGTGCTGGTGGGCACGCTGATCTGGAAGGTTTCGTCGACCTGGGGCGTGCTCTGGGCGCTGCCGCTGATGGCGGTGCAGGGCTATGTCGTCGCCTTCCTGTTCATGGCGGTGCACGAGACCGCGCACAAGACCGCGTTCAAAAGCCGCAGCCTCAACCTCGTCGTCGGTTATCTCTCGGCCTTCCTCATCGGATTGCCTTACGAATATTACTGCCTGTTTCACTGGGATCATCATCGCTACACCCAGGATCCGGACAAGGATCCCGAGCTGATCGTCGGGGTGAAACCGACATCCGACACGCAGCTCGCGATCGCCTATAGCGGCCTGCTCCAGGTCGCCGGCCGTCTCCGGCTGATGCTCGGCCATGCGGTCACCGGAAAGGTCACCGTGCCCTGGATCCCCGAAAACAAGCGCGCCGTCATCGTGAGAGAGGCGCGTATCTATGTCGCGGTCTATGTCCTGCTGCTCGCGCTCTCGCTGTGGTTCTCGTCAGCGCTGCTGCTCTGGGTCTGGCTCGTCCCGCTTGTTATTGGGCAGTTGTTCCTGCGGCCCTATCTCTATGCCGAGCATACCGGCTGCGAGCGCACTCGCAGTGCTTTTCAGAACACCCGCACCACCTACACCGCTGCGGTGGTCAAATGGTTCGCGTGGAACATGCCCTACCATGTCGAGCACCACGCCTATCCCTCGATACCGTTTCACGCACTGCCGAAGCTGAACGAGATCGTCGACGGTGAGATCGTTTATCGCGGCCGCGGCTACATCCATACGACGCGCGAAACCTGGGCCTGGTTTCGCCGGAATCTGAGGAGCCGTTAACCAAACGCAAAACTCCGGCCGCAGCGCGACCGGAGCTTTGTTTGGAAGGCGAGATATCAGTAGATTCCGTACGCGCAGACATTCACGACGCGGACGCGCATGCCATGGCGGGTCCGAACGAGGCGCTCCTGGTAGCAGTTGCTGACGCCGGTGTTGACGTAGACGCCGCCGAAGCCCCAGCCCGGACCCCAGCCATGACCCCAATGGTGATGGTGGAAACCGCCAGCCGAGGCGGCGGTGGGCGCGAGAGCGGCAACGCCGAGCGAACCGGCGGCGATCAGGCCGAGAGCAAGCTTACGAAACATCTTCATTCTCCAGTGTGGCGCTAAGGCCGTTGTTGTGTCCCTGCATCTCGGTCGGGCCGAGACGCGAATGCGTTCACCCGGGAGGAGGAGAATCGTGTTTCAGGAATGTTTCGTGGGCTGCGGCGAAAGATGCCGGCCTCATGTTTTCCGCGCCGCGCGATAGCGCGCGGCCATCGCCTGCGTCAGTTCCGCCATCTTGTCGCGGAGGTCGGCGGGCTCCAGCACCTCGGCCTCGGGGCCGAGCCGCAACAATTCGGCCGCGGCGTGCCAGGACGTCTTGCCAGCAGGCACGCGCGCAATGCGCCAGCCGTCCACATCAGCGGTCTCCTCGAGCTGCGTGCGCGCCTTGATGTACGGCTGGCTCAGCGCGTCGAGCAGCTTGACGCCGAACGGCGACAACCGGACGATCGCGACATTGGGATGCATCTCGGCCTCGAGACGCAGCGTCGCGGCCTGCCAATAGGCGGCGAGATCGAAATCGGCGGGACGATCGAAGCCTTCGTCAAGCGCCGTGCAGTCGAGCACGCGCGCGACGCGATAGGTGCGCACGCTGGCGTCGACCTGGCCGGCGAAATACCAGCTCCCGCCCTTCAGCACGAGGCCGAGCGGCGCGAGGCGACGCTGCTTCTCCGCGCGCCAGCTCCGGTAGCGGATCTTGATCAGTGTCCCGCGCAGCACCGCGCCGGCAATCGTGCGCAGATGCTTCGGCTCTTCGGCCTCGCCGAACCAGCCCGGCGCATCCAGATGAAAGCGTTCCTGCATCCGGCTGGCATCCTGGCGCAGATGGACGGGCAGCGCCGCCATCAGCTTGTTCTGCGCGGCGATCATTGCCGCATCAAGCCCGAGCGCCGCCGCCGGGCCCGGCAAGCCCGCCAGGAACAGCGTCTCGGCCTCGCTCTGCGACAGGCCGTTCAGCCGCACGCGATAGCCGTCGAGCAGCCGATAGCCGCCCTCCGCGCCACGGTCGGCGTAAACCGGAACGCCGGACGCGGCGAGCGCGTCGATGTCGCGATAGATCGTGCGGACCGAGACCTCGCAGGCCTCCGCGAGTTCGGGCGCGGTGACTTGCCCCCTGGCCTGGAGGGTGGTGAGGATCGACAACATTCGGCTCGCGCGCATGGATTGCTTAAACCATACCTGACACAGGATGTCAGGTATGGCCCGCTACAAGCTGCCCCACCGCCCGCTGGCCCGATGGAGACCTGCCATGACCGATCCGAACCGCATCACGCTGTATTACTCGCCGCAAAGCCGCGCCACCGGCACGCGGGTGCTGCTGGAGGAGCTGGGCGCGCGCTACGATCTGCATGTCCTCAACATGAAGGCCGGCGAGCAGCGTCAGCCCGCTTTTCTCGCCATCAATCCGCTCGGCAAGGTCCCGGCGATCCGCCACGGCGATGCCCTGGTGACCGAGCAGGTCGCGATCACCATCCATCTCGCCGATCTCTTCCCGCAGGCAGGTCTGACGCCCGCCCTGAACGATCCGCTGCGCGGTCCTTATCTGCGCTGGATCGCCTATTACGGCTCATCCTTCGAGCCGGCGCTGATCGACAAGTTCATGCAGCGCGAGCCGGCGCCGATCACGCAGTCGCCCTATGCCGACTACGACACCATGCTCGGCGCGCTGGAAGCGCAGCTGTCGAAAGGGCCCTATTTGCTTGGCGAGCGGATGACGGCCGCCGATGTGTTGTGGGGCGTGGCGTTCAGCTGGACCATGATGTTCGGCATCGTACCGAAGAAGGACGTGTTCGTCCGCTATGCCGAACGCATGACCGCGCGGCCTGCATTCCAGCGCATCAATGCGGCGGACGACGAGATGGCGGCGCTGCATGCGAAGGCGGTTGGGGGCTGAGCAGGCGCCTCATTCTCCGCTGTCGTCCCGGGGCGCGCGTAGCGCGAACCCGGGACCCATAACCACAGGGAGATATTTTCCGAAGACTCGGAGTTAGCAGCCCGGCGCGGTAACCACTCCCTGTGGTTATGGGTCCCGGATCGGCGCGCGCTTAGGGCGCGCTTGTCCGGGACGACAGCGAGAGAAATTTCAAAACCTCGGCGCTCTCTTCTCCGCGAACGCCTTGATGCCTTCCTTGATCTCGTCGCCGCGCATGCTGTCGCGGTGGCGCTGGTCGGCGGCGTGGTCATCGAGCTCGCCGCGGGCGAATTCGTTGATCGCGCGCTTCATGCCGCGCATCGCCTGCGGGGCATTGCCGGCGAGGATGTTGGCGAGCTTGTCGACCTCCTCGTCGAGGAATTCCACCGGTACCATTGCGGTGAGATAGCCGATGCGCAGCATCTCCGGCGCGCTGATCTTCTGCGCCGTCAGGAACAGCTTCTTCGCATTGTCGACGCCGAGCCGGGTGACGTAGCGTTTGATGCCGCTCCTGTAGTAATGCAGCCCGAGCCGCGCCGCCGGCATGAACATCTCGGCGGTGTCGACGCCGATGCGGAAATCGCAGGCGAGCGCGAGGTCGGTCGAGCCGCCATAGACGCCGCCGTTGAGCCGGCAGATCGTCGGCACGCCCAGATCCTCCAGCCGGTTGACGACTACCTCGAACGCAGAGCCCGCGCTCTGCTGCTCGTTGGCGCTGACGGCGCGCTCGGCGACCGAATTGAGGTCATACCCGGCCGAGAAGGCGCGTCCGGTGCCGGTCAGCACCAGCACGCGGATGGCTGGGTCGGCCTCGATCAGGTCGAACAGTCTGACGAGGTCGTCGAGGTCTTCGGCCTGCAGCCGGTTGAGATGCTTGGGCCGGTTGAGGCGGATGGTGGCGCGGGCGCCGTCACGTTCGAGCACGGGGCCGGTGGCTGCGTCGGTGATGTCCGACATTCTTGTCTCCTTTTATCTGTTTTCGAGCGCGCGGCGTTTCGCCTCGGCGTCGATGGTCTCGGCGAGATCGGGATGCCGTGCCATCAGCACGCGGAAGTCGACGAGGTCGAGCACCAGAAGCCGCGACACTTTCGTGGTCGAGACGTTGGCGCCGCGCTTGTTGTTGCCGAGCAGCGCCATCTCGCCGAAGAAGGCGCCTTCGCCGAGCTGGACCTTCTTGCCGGGCAGTTCGACCTCGACCTCGCCCGCGGCGATGAAATACATGCAATCGCCCTGCGCGCCCTTGCGAATGATCATGGTGCGCGCCGGCAGCTCCATGGTCCGCAGCATGTGGGTGACGTCGGCAATCGCAGCGGGCCCGAGCGCTGCGAAGAATGGCACCTTGCTGACGGATTCCCAGGTCTTGAGGAAATTGTCGCGCCGCGTCTCGGCGGCAAATCCGGTCGCCAAAATACCGGTCCAGAGGCCGAACACGCCGAGGCCGGAGATCATCACCGCGGCCGCCACGATGCGGCCGAGCGGCGTGACCGGCACGACGTCGCCGTAGCCGGTGGTCGTGAGTGTGACGACGGCCCACCACAGCGCGGCGGGCACGCTGCCAAAAGTCTGCGGCTGCACGTCCCGCTCCAGGAAATATTCGGCGACGGAGGCGAGGAAGACCACCATCAGGAAGATCACGAGCACGCTGACCAGCGGGCCCGATTCCAGCACCAGCACGCGGCGAAGCTGCCGCAGGCCGGGGATGCCAGGAACCACCTTCAGCACCCAGAGCACGCTGAGCAGCCAGGCCGTCTCCGGCTCGGCGCCGAAGAGAAGCGCGACCGGCACCGCCAGCGCCCCGATCGCATCGACCAGTCCGGCGGAGGAGGACATGTACAGCGAGAGCCGCCCCTGCTGCGTCATGTGGCGCAGCCGCACCAGCCATTCGAACATGAAATAGGCGAGGCAGGTCCAGAGCAGGGCGTTGAACCAGCCGTGCGCCTCCTGGGCGCGCTTGTCCGACAGCAACACCATGCTGAGCACGCCGACGGTCACAGCCACATAGGCCGCCTTGGTCATGTTGCGGCCGGCCGTGGCGGCCGCGAACTGGGCCAGAGCGGAAATCAGCGGCTTGGACATGCGGAAAGGCGGCTCGATCTTGAGACAAGTCTTCGGGTCCCGGCGGGGACGCCGGTGTCAAAGTGCCCGCCCGGGCGGGGGCCGTCAACGACGGGCAGGCTGGGTGAACGGCGCTGCTGCGCCTGCCGGTCCGTGCCGCCGTCGCTGGCGTGGTGCCTTACCTGAAATGCGGCGGCTCGTCGTAGCCACGGCGGCTGCTGAAGAACAGCAGCACCATCAGCCCGACGCCGACAATGACGGAAAACCCCGCGCCCAGTGCCAGCGCCACATAGCCTTCCGTCGGGATCGGCTCACCTTCGACCGCCATTGCGGAATAGGCGAAGTAGCCGGCCGCCGCCAGCATTCCCAGAAGGACCATGATGAGGAGTGCACGCATGCTGCGGTCTCCGGTTGCAACCGGAAACCAACGGTTGCAGATGGGCTGGGTTCCAGACGAGCGGTCGTCACGATCTCTCTCTCGTGCCCCGGGCGCAGCGCAGCACGGAGTGATGCGCTGCAGAGCCGGGGCTCATCCAGCGCAAGCTGCGGTTCCTGGGTCCCGGCTCGGCGCCGCAACGCCTTCGGCATTGCAGCGGCGGCGCCAACCGGCGCGGCCGTCAGGCGCTCTGGGCAGTCTTCACCACCACGACATTGCTGTCGTCGTGCTGGGCAGGGCCGCCGCCCTGCACCGTCTTCTCGGTTTCGCCGGCATGGCGTTTCAGATAGTCGCGGCGCATGCCGATCTCGTCGCGGACGAACTCGTAACCGAGCTTGAAGGTGTCGAGCCCGTCGGTACTGATCGTGCCGTCCCTGAGACCGATGACGGCGCCGCGCAAGATGCCCTCCAGCTCGTCCTGGAGACATTCGAGCTGGTCCAGAGAGTGGGCGTGCTCGATCCGCTCGCCGATGTCGAGGATGGCGGTGGAGAGCTCGCTGGCCTTCTCCGGCGCGATGCGGGTGATCTTGGCGTAGATCGCCGCGAAGATCGAGCCGATGACGCTGAGCGCGGCGGCGCCCAGATACATCAGGTCGCTGTACTTATCCATGAACGATTTGGTGTCGTCGTTGATGTAGTCGGCCGCCCCCTGGTGCGCCATCACGAAGGCGTCCTTCTCGGTCGAGGCCGGCTCAATTCTGCTGGCAAAGCCGTTGTCGAGCCCGAGCGCGGATTTGTTCTCGTAGATGGTGCGTGCCAGCTCGCCCGCCGTGGATGGGGACATCCTGGATTGCGTGACCAGCAGCCATTCGAGCCCGACCGTGTCGAGGTCGTCGTCGGGAATTTGCGGCGAGGTCGACAGCGTGCCTGCTGTCAGCGTCTCGCTGGAAATGCCCGGGAGCTTGCGCGCCAGCGCCTTGGCCTCGTCGATCGCGTTGAGCGTGAAGCCGCCGCGCTTGGCGACCTGCTCATAGGCCTTGTCGCGCACCGCCCTGGAGGCATGAACGATGGCGATCACCGCGCCAAAGCCGTTTGACGGCGCAAACAGCTTGTCGAGCGTCGTGCCCTGCGGCGCCATCTGGATCCTGGCGGCGTCCGGACCGTCGGGGATGTCGAGGATGCCGCGGACGAAGGCGAGGGAGGATTCGTTCTCGGCGAGAACGGCGACCTTCTTTTTCTTCAGCTCGGCGATCGACTTGATCTTCTTGTTGCCGGGACCGAGCAGAAGCACGAGGTCGTGCTCGAGGATCGCGAGCGTGCGCGCCCGCAGCGGCACCTTGGCGTCGGTACGCAGCACGGCAAGATCGGCCTGCTTGCGGTCGAACTGCGCGAGCGCCTTGGCGTTGTCGGCGTTGTTGACGACCTTGATCCGGAAGCGCGAGGCGTTGCTCTTCAGCAGGGCGGCGAGCTTTGCCGCGAACAGCGCCTCGTCGCTGTTGGGAGCGCCGACGGCAAAGGTCAGCGTCTCCGAATTGTGCAGCATGGCACGGCCGCCCCAGACGGTGGCGAGCGACAGCAGCAGGGTCAGCACGACGTAGAGGAAGACCTGTTGCTGATTGGTCTTGATCACCTTGGGGCGCCGCGGCGGCGGCTCGATCGGGGATGCGGTGGGGCCTTCAGTACTCATGGCAGCACTCTGGCCTTATTCTCCGGTGACGGACGGCTCGCGGACGTGATCGCGGCGGGCGCCCTGCAATTCCTAAACGTCTGAAAAAAGAATGATATTCTGTACCGGCAATGATAGCGCGCCGGGACCGGAATGCAAATTTCGAGCCGAGGGTAACCTTACTCGACGCGGACGCGGCGAAAGGTCATCCTATCACCGGTTAGCCACACTTGGCGATTTTCCGGTTCCCCCCGGCTGCATTCCGCCGCGGGAGATGTCATAAATCGAAGGTCCCGGCGATTTGACCGGTCCAAGAAGAAGTTGCGCTGAACGCTCCAATTTTTCTTGTCACCTCAATGAGGGCGTCGGCTTTGTCGTTTCCACCCATGTCATCGGCGATTCCGGTCGAAGCGCTCATTGGCTGGATGTTGCTGCTCACCTTCAAGCACATCATCGCCGATTTCGTTCTCCAGACGGCCTGGATGGCGCACGGCAAGGACCAGAAGCACGGCTGGGCCCTGCCGCTTCTGGTGCATTGCCTGATTCACCTTGCGGTTGCGCTGCCCTTGATCCTGATCGTCGCGCCGAAATTCTGGTTCGTGGCCTTTATCGACTTCGTGATCCACATCACGATCGACCGCGCCAAGGGACTGGTCTCGGCGAATTTCGGCGTCGACCTTGCGCATCCCTGGTTCTGGACCCTGATCGGCGTCGACCAGGCCCTGCACCATCTCACCGGCTTCGGCCTCTCCATCTTCATGGCGGCGAACTGAGGGGAGTGGCCTCGGGGCGACGGTCGGGCCTGTATGGTTCGAGACGGCGCTACGCGCCTCCTCACCATGAGGGGATAGTCTGTCAGCAGTTCCAGACCTCATCCTGTGAGGAGCCCGCCGAAGGCGGGCGTCTCGAAGGATGGCCGCGGAGAGCTCCCCGCCGCCTCCGATTCGCGGCCCACGCGCAAGCACCCCGGGTGACTACCGGGCAGCGTGGTTAACCTTTCATTAGAGAATTGCGCTGCATCTTCCGCACACGAGGGAGAACTGCAATGTTTTCAAGCCGCGACACTTTTGAGAGCGATTTCTGCCCGGTTCGCGACGAGCTCCTTGGCGAGATGTATCGCGCCAGCGAGGGTGGCCTGCCGAGGCTGGTTGAGAGTGTTTCTCCTGACGCGCGCGCCAGGCTGGCGCTGTTCTGCTATCGCCGCAGCCATCTGCACTCGTTGGCGGTCGCGATCGCAGGGAGCTGCAACGAGCGCGACCTGATCGAAAACGGCGGCCGCGTCGGCTCGACGCTCTATGCGCTGTCGCGCGAAGGCACGGCGAAATCCTCGCCGTCGCTATCGGGCGGGCGCAAGCCGATCACGCTGTCGACCAAGCCGCTCTCGGTGCTCGCACCGCTGGACGACGAAATCGACGACGAAATCGGCGAAGCCGTTCCGGCCTAACTTGCTTCGATAGCCGGAAGCCCGAACTTCCGCCGCGCCATCGCGCATTCGGCGTCGCCGGGCATGCAGGTGCGGCACACCTCCGGCCGCATCGCATAGATGCCGCATGCGGTCGCGTTTCCGATATCCCCTTGCAAGGCCGAACAGCGATCGCCCTCGCAACGCATGCCGGATTGGCGGTCGTTGACCAGCGCTTCCGGAATCGCGGCAAGCTCTTCGTCGCTCTCGATCGAGAAGCGCGGCCAGTTCGCCGAATAGCCGCAGCAGGCGCCGCAACTCTGGCAAAAGCTCGACAGATCGACGGGGGAGTTCTCTTCCATCGTCCTCACATGTCCTTGTCAGGTGTCTTTGGGCGGGCCCCAGACCAGGCTCTGCCGCCATCTCGCGCGCAGCACGTCGCGCCGCTCCGGATATCTCTCGTCGAGATAGTTGGCGTCGACCACGCGGTCGGTGCGGAAGCTGCGGAAGTCGCCGCGTAGCTCGCACCAGGCTGCCAGCAGGCGCACGGCTTCGAGGTAGCCGACCGAGATCGGCCAGATCATGCGCTCGCTGGCGCGGCCCTGCTCGTCGCGATAGCGCAGCATGATCTTCTTGCCTTCGTGGATCTGGGTGCGCGTGCGTACCATGTCCAGGCGGTCCGGCTCCCTGTTCCAGCTCGGCCGAGCCCGGCTCGCCGGCTCCAGCACGAAAGGACGCAGGCGCTCGGGCACGGTGTCGGCGATCTTGGCCATCAGATCTTCGGCCGCGCGCGCGAGTGCCGAATCGGCATGGCCGGCGACCCATTGGGCGCCCAGCACCGCCGCCTCGATCTCGTCGGGCGTCAGCATCAAAGGCGGGAGATCAAATCCCTTTTCCAGGATGTAGCCCATGCCGGCTTCACCGCGAATCGGCACGCGCTGGCCGATCAGCGTCGCGATGTCGCGATAGATCGTGCGCTTCGAGGTCTCGAGCTCGGCCGCGATGGCGTCCGCCGTCAGCGGCTTACGCGTGCGCCTCAGCACCTGGATGATTTGAAACAGCCGGTCGGCGCGTCTCATGCTGGTCCCTTGTCGGTGATCTTTTCAGAAAGCGGCGCGCTGCTGCTGACAGGATGTTGGCAGCAGGGAGGTTCTATACCGGGACAACACATCGACTGAAGAGGATTTGTCCATGATCATTCCGACCCATTTCGGCCCGGCTATTCCGATGTTGCGGGCACAGGCGTGGTCCGCATCGGCGTTCGGCCGCCTCGTTTCGCTCGATCTCATGGCCGTCGACCTCCGGTTTGCCCTTGCGAGCGTGGTGGCACGCCCGCTGATCCAGGCCGCGGACGCGCTGGTCCGCCATGTGATGGGCCGTGCCTGGCGGGGGGCCCGTTTCGCAGAAGATATCACGGCTGCTGCCACCATGGTGGCAGCAGCCCGGCACTAGGTTCCGTCAACTTTTTCGGTGGTTCAGGAGAAGCTTTCATGATCACGCTCTACGGATTTGGCACCGGCTTCGGCCTGCCGGAAATCAGCCCCTTCGTCACCAAGACGGAGGTGCAGCTCAAGATGGCGGGACTGCCCTACCGGAAGGAGCGGGCAATGCCGCCCGCCTCGCCCAAGGGGCAGCTGCCCTTCATCGACGATGGCGGCGAGGCGGTGGCCGATTCCACCTTCATCCGCGCCCATATCGAGCGCCGATACGGCTTTGATTTCGATGCCGGGCTGTCGCTGACCGACCGCGCGCAGGCCTGGGCGTTCGAACGGATGATCGAGCACCACATCTACTGGGGGCTGGTCGGGGCGCGCTGGGTCGATCCGGTCAATTTCGCCAAGGGGCCTGCGCATTTCTTCGACGGCGCGCCGGAGCACAACCGCGAGAAGCTGCGCGAGGATGCGCAATTCCGCGTCGCCGAGAACTATCTGCTCTCGGGCCTCGGCCGCCATGGGCCCGATGACGATGTCGAGCTCGCTGTGCGCTCGCTGTTCGCGCTCTCGGTGCAGCTCGGCGACAAATCCTATCTGATGGGCAACAAGCCTTGCGGCGTCGACGCCACCGCCTTCGGTATGCTCGCCGGCATCCTCTCGCCGTTCTTCGAATCGACCCTGCGTGAGCGTGCCGAGGGCTTTCCGAACCTCACCGCCTATGTCGATCGCATGATGGACAACTACTACCCCGAATTCGCCTGGACCCCGCTGCGGCAGGCGGCTTGAGGCCGCCGTATCCGCGGGCTCGGTGCCCCTCTCCCGCAAGCGGGAGAAGGGGCGCACCGGCGCCTGGGGCCCGCAGCTCGATCTCAAATCCGAAAAACAAAAGAGCCGGCCCATCGGGCCGGCTCTCGTTGTCTCTCAACTTTCGCCGTGTCTATTTCACCAGCGAGTACTTGCCGTTCTTCACCGTCAGCAGGATGCGCGAGCGGTCGTCGAGGCCGTAGCGGTCCTTTTCGGTGAAGTTGTAGACGCCCTGGCTCGCCGCCAGCTCCTTCTCCGTCAGCAAGGCCTGGCGGATCGCTTCGCGGAATTCCGGCGTACCGGGTTTTGCGGTCTTCAGCGCGGTCGGGATGATGCGCTTGAGGATCTCAAAGGCGTCGTAGGAATGGCCAGCGAACTGGCTGCGGCTGTTCGGGCCGTACTTTGCCTCATACGCGGCGTTGAGCGCGAGACCCGGCTTCTTGGTGGCGGCTTCGTCCGGCTGGTCCTCGGGGTCCATCACCGGACCCGACGCCATCAGCACGCCTTCGGCCGCTTTGCCGGCGATGCGGATGAAATCCATGCTGGCGGCGCCGTGGGTCTGATAGATCAGGCCCTGATAGCCGCGTTCGCGCAACTCGGTCTGCGGCAGCGCGGCCGCGGTGCCCGACGCGCCGACCAGGATCGCATCCGGGTTGGCGGCGACCAGCTTCAGCACCTGTCCGGTCACCGACGTATCGGGACGGGCGAAGCGCTCCTCGTCGACGATGGTCATGCCCATCGGCACGGCCTGGGCTTTAAGGTCGTTGAACCAGAGGTCGCCATAGGAGTCGGAATAGCCGATATAGCCGAGCGTCTTCACGCCCTTGCTCTTCATGTGCTCGTACAGCACCTTGCCCACGATCGGGATCGGCTGCGGCATCGCCACCGACCACTTCATGCGCTCGGGCGTGATCGGGAAGGGCGCCAGGCCGAAATGCGGAATGCCGGCTTCGTTGGCGACGTTGGAGACCGCGATCGTCGGCGGCGTCAGCGCCGAGCCCATGATGATGTCGGCCTTGGATTCGGTCACGAAGCGGCGGGCGTTGGTGGTCGCGGTGGTGGGATCGCCGCCGTCGTCGAGCACGATCACCTTCAGCGGCACGCCGCCGATTTCCTTCGGCACGAATTCCAGCGCGTTGCGCTCGGGAATGCCGAGCGCGGCGCCGGGGCCGGTCGTGGTGGTGGTGATGCCGATGGTGATTTCGCTGGTCTGGGCCAGCGCGGGCAGCGCCGGCAGGGCAAGCGTCGCCGCGGTGATGGCGGCGGTCAAGTAAAAGCGTTTCATCTATTCCTCCCTTTACGTGTTTCTTTGAAAGCAGAAATCGGGGGGTAATTCAGCCCCCTCTTTTGGCGATGCGGCGATTAGCTCCGGACTTAACTCCCCGTGAATTTGGCTACCATTTCCGCCGGGAACGGTGCCGATTTCAGCTTGTCGGGGTTAACGGGATCGCGACCGACCAGGACGCGGGTCTCAAAACCCTCGATCGCCAGCGCGTCACCCTTGTAGACGTTGTGCTTCACCTCGAAGCTCGAACGCTTGATGCTCTCGATCTTCGTCTCGATGGTGATCCAGTCGCCATAGGTCGAGGGGATGTAGAACTTGGACCGCGTGTCGACCATGGGGATGCCCACCAGGCCGTACTTGCGGACCAGATCCTGCTTGGAGAATCCGGCGACCTCGAACAGGGTCGAGGTCGAATCGTCGAACATCGCGAAATAGCGCGGGTAGTAGACGATGTTGGCGGGGTCGCAATCGCCCCACTGGATCTGTACGTCGCGCCGGTTCACGAACATGTGTCGCGCGCCTTATTTCGGTGCCATACGCAGCGAGCCGTCGAGGCGCACCACTTCGCCGTTCAGGTAGGAGTTCTCGACCATGTGCAGCGCGAGCGCGGCGAACTCGTCGGCATGGCCGAGCCGGCGCGGGAAGGGGATCGCGGCGGCGAGCGAGTCCTGGGCTTCCTGCGGCAGGTTCGCGAGCAGCGGGGTCAGGAACAGGCCGGGCGCGATGGTCAGCACGCGGACGCCGAACTGCGCCAGCTCGCGCGCGATCGGCAGCGTCATGCCGACGATGCCGCCCTTGGAAGCCGAATAGGCGGACTGACCGATCTGGCCGTCATAAGCGGCAACGGAGGCCGTGTTGATGATGACACCGCGCTCGCCGGTCGCCTGCGGCTCCAGCTTGGACATCTCGGTGGCGGCCAGGCGCAGCATGTTGAAGGTGCCGATCAGATTGACCTTGATCACCTTGTCGAAATCGGCGAGCGCCATCGGGCCGTCGCGGCCGACGACGCGCTTGGCAACGCCGATGCCGGCGCAATTGACCAGCACGCGCGGCGCGCCAAGAGCCTTGGTCGCCTGCGCGATCGCAGCTTCAGCGGAAGCGGCGTCGGAGACGTCGCAGGTAATCGCCACGCCCTTGATCTCGGCGGCAACGGTCTCGGCGAGCTTGGCATTGAGATCGCAGACCGCGACCTTGGCGCCCTGCGCCGCAAGTTTTCGCGCGGTGGCGGCGCCAAGCCCCGATGCGCCGCCGGTGACGATGGCTGCCTGATCTTTCAACAACATGGCGTTCTCCTGTGGCTTATGTCCGGGTTAGCCGACCGATATCACACGGTCCGATGGATTGGCAGCGTAGAGCTCCTCGATCAATTCGATGCGGTGCTCGAGCACGGCGCGCTGGTTGATCGAACCCTTGTCGGTGACTTCGCCCTTGTCGATCGAGAGCGGCGCGTCCATCAGGATCGCGCGCGTGATCCGGGTCGAGGAACCCGTGGCTTGGCTGAGGAAACGGGTCAGGCGCTCGCGAAAAGCCTCGCGCACCAGCCGGTCGCGTGTTGCGACGACGAGATCGTCGGTCGGCAGCGTCGGATTGATCAGCCGGCAGCCATCGAGGTCGAGCACGACCAGCGCCGAGACCTCGTCACGATTGATGCCGGCGATGACGACGTCGCGCACCAGCGGGGCGCAGGCCGCCGTGAGGCGCGCGCGCAGCGGGCCGACGCTGACCCAGGTGCCGCTGGCGAGCTTGAAGTCTTCACCGACACGGCCGTCGAAATCGAAGCCTGCGTTGAGATCATCGGGATCGGCGGGCTTGAGCGCATCACCCATCATGTAAAATCCTTCCTCGTCGAAGGATTTTGCGCTGATGTCGGGCTGGCGCCAGTAGCCGGGCATGACGTTCGGCCCCTTGGCGCGCACTTCCAGCTTGCCGTTGTTCGGCACCAGTTTCGCGTCGTTGCCCGAAACAGGCAGGCCGACATGGCCGGAGCGGCTGGTGCGCGGATTGACCGACATGAAGAACGGCGCGGTCTCGGTCGCACCGAGCCCGGTCAGCATCGGAACCCGATAACCTTTTTCCTTCACCGCGAGCTCGTCGAGGCTGTTCCAGATGAATGGCGACAGCGCGGCGCCGGAGAAGAACATCGCGTGCAGCCGGTCGAAGAACTTTGCTCGCAGGCCCTGGTCGTCGCGCAAATAAGGTAGCAGCGATTCATAGCCCTTCGGCACGTTGAAATAGACCGTCGGCGAAATCTCCTGGAGATTGCGCACGGTCTCCTCGATGCCGCCGGGCATCGGCTTGCCGGCGTCCAGATACATCGAGCCGCCGTTATAGAGCGTCAGGCCGATATTGTGGTTGCCGCCGAAGGTGTGATTCCAGGGCAGCCAGTCGATGATGACGGGCGGCTCGTCCTTGAGGAAGGCGAGCGTCTCGCGCAACATCACCTGGTTGGCGCAGATCATGCGCTGGGTGTTGATGACGGCCTTGGGATTGCCGGTCGAGCCCGAGGTCAGCAGGAATTTCGCGATCGTGTCGGGGCCGATCTTGCCGTGGACATCGTCGAGATCGGCGCGGATCGGCGTTGCCATGAGGTCGGCGAGCAGGGTGACGTCGCGGCCTGGCACCTCGCCGTAGGACGCGGCGATCTCGGTCCCGAGCGAGACGTTGGCGGCAAGCGCATCGGCGAACTTGTCGGCATCCTCGGCGAAGACAAGGCCGGGCGTCAGCAGCTTCATCAGGTAAGAAAGCTTGCCGTAATCCTTCGACACCAGCGAGTAGGCCGGCGACACCGGGCAGAACGGAATACCGGCATAGAACGCGCCGAACGCCAGCAATGCGTGGTCGATCGAATTGCCGGAGAGGATGACGACCGGCCGCTCCGCCGACAGGCCGCGCGCAATCAGGCCGGACGCAATGTGACGGCTCGCGACCAGCAGCTCGGCGTAAGTGATCTTGCGCCAGCCGCGGCCGCCTTCGCGCTCGGCCATGAAGACGCGGTCGGGCGAGGTGCTGGCCCAGTGATGCAGGCGGTCGGTGAGGCGAACGGGATAGTCGCCGAGCGCCTGTTTCGGCCGCAGGTAAATCGTGCCGTCGTCGCGGCGTTCGATGTCGACGACGGGATCGCCGAATGAAATGGGCCGCAGCGGGAAAGTGCTCGCGCCGCGCTCCATGCTGGAAGAGGACGGCTGCGCGCTCATGACTTGGGCTTTACCTTTGCGGTCTTGTGTTCGAGGAATTCGCGGATCCTGCGCTTTGCCTCTTTGTCGCTCTGCGCGACGGTCGCCATCAGCGATTCCATCAGCAGGCCGGTCTGCGGATTGGCCTCCGCGATCATCGGCAGCGCCTGGAGAACGGCGAAATTCGTCAGCGGCGCGTTGGAGGCGACCTTGGTCGCAAGCTCCATCGCCTTGCCGAGCCCGTTGCCGGCCTCCGTGACATATTGCGCGAAGCCGTAGGAGGCGCCTTCGGTCGCGCTGTAGACGCGGCCCGTCAGCATCATGTCCATCATCCTGGCGACGCCGATCAATCGTGGCAGCCGCACCGAGCCGCCGCCGCCGACGAAGATGCCGCGCTGTCCCTCCGGAAGCGCGAAATAGGTCGAGGGCTCGGCGACGCGGATATGCGCCGAGCAGGCAAGCTCCAGCCCGCCGCCGATCACGGCGCCCTTCAGCGCCGCGATCACGGGGACCCGGCTGTACTGGATGCGGTCGAACACCCGGTGCCACATCTGGGAATGCAGCAGGCCGCCGGTCGCGTCATGCTCGGTCAGCTCGGAGAGGTCGAGGCCGCTGGAGAAATGGTCGCCGATGCCGTGGATGACGACCGCGCCGATATCCTCGGGCAGGGACGCAAAACACTCGCCGATTTCCAGGATGATGCCGTCGTTGAGCGCATTGCGCTTGGCCGGCCGGTTCAGACCCACGGTCAGAACCCGGTCCGCCCTCTCGATCCTCAATAGCCCGGAGGCGCCCGCGTCAGCGGTTCCGGCGTTTCCCTGTGTCATTTGCGTCCTTGTCAGAATAGTTATGTTGTATAACGAATTTCGGGGGAGTCAAGGTGGGGCGGCAGAATGCTGCTCCGCACACAATGTCGTCCCTGCCTAGCGCGCAATCGCGCACGGGACGCAGGGAGCCTTAACCCCAGGGAGAGATCTGGCGGAGACCCATTGTTCGGTATTCCGACCGCCGGCAACCGATAGATCACGCGGTATGGGTCCCGGCTTTCGCCGGGACGACGAGCGGAGAGCGTTGAAAGGCCGCCGCCCTTCACATCACCTGATGCACGTCGATCACGACGCGATCCGCATGGCGCGCGGCTGAGCCGACGAAAATGTGCTGCATCAGCCAGCGATAGTTCTCGTGCCCGGTCTCGAACCGCGGCACGGTGCGGAAATAGATCAGCTCGGGATCGACCGGCTCGCCGCGCTTGAGCTTCTGCAGCAGCTCGACCGGTCCGAAGCGCATGCCCTTGTTCTCGACATAGACAATGGCGCCGTCGTCGGTCTCGAAGGCGTACTTCGCCTCCAGGTCGATCAGCTCGTTGGGGCGGATGGTCTGGAAGTCGGCCCCGAACGGCAGCACCTTGCCTGATATCGCGCCCGTGACCTCACCGCCGATGATCGGGATGATGCGGCGAACACCGATGCCGGTCTCGCCGGCGCGACCTCGCCGATTTTGGCGGTGATGGTGAAGACGTACTTCGTCTCGAGCGTCGGTGTCGTCATCGCTTCACCCTGTCAATTCGCCATCATCCGCGTCGGCAGCCAGGTCGCCAGCAGCGGGAAGGCGATCAGGATCACGAGGCGGATCAGGTCGGTGACCACGAACGGAATCACGCCCTTGAAGATCGTGGAGAAGGAGACGTCCTTCACCACGCTCTTGATGACGAAGACGTTCATGCCGACAGGCGGGTGGATCAGGCCGAGCTCGACGGTCATGACGATGATGACGCCGAACCAGATCGGGTCGAAGCCGAGATGCGTGATGACGGGGAAGATGATCGGCACGGTGAGGATGATCATCGCCATGGCGTCCATCAGGCAGCCGAGCACGAGATACATCACCATGATCAGCGCCAGCACGCCGTAGCTGCCGAGACCGAGGCCGGTGAGGAATTCGGTCACTTTCTGCGGCGTCTGCGTCACCGTGAGGAAATAGCCGAAGATCAGCGCGCCGATCAGCACGGTGAAGACGGCGGCCGCGGTGCGCGTCGCCTGGAGCAGCGAGGCCAGGATCTTCTCGCGGTCGAGGCGGCCCGTCAGCACGCCGATGATGAACGCGCCGGCGGCGCCGACGCCGCCCGCCTCCGTCGGCGTGAAGCGCGGCAAATAGGGCAGGCCGTAGAGGCCGCCGATCACGAAGATGAACAGCAGCGCCGGCGCCCAGATCTCCTTCAGGCCGGCAAAGCGCTCGCGCCACGGCGTCACCTTGCCCTTGGGCAGGAAGTCGGGACGGAAATAGCCGATCAGGAAGATCGTGATCATGTACATGCTCATCGCCAGCAGGCCCGGGATGATGCCGGCGATGAAGAGCTTTCCGATGTCCTGCTCGGTGATGATGCCGTAGACGGCGAGCACCGTGGAGGGCGGCAGCATCGCGCCCAGCGTGCCGCCCGCCGCGATCACGCCGGTGGCGAACGATTGCGGATAGCCGAAACGGCGCATCTCGGGATAGGCGACGGCCGAGAAGGTCGCGGCGGTCGCAACCGACGAGCCGCAGATCGCGGCAAAGCCGCCGCAGGCGCCGACGGTGGCGATGCCGAGGCCGCCGCGCAAATGCCCGACGAAACCGTTGGCGGCGCGGAACAGCTCGCGGCTCATGCCGGAATTGGACACGAACGAACCCATCAGCAGGAACATCGGGATGACGCCGAAGGTGTAGTCGGTGACCGTGCGCATCGAGGTCTGGCCGACCAGCTTCAGGGCGGCCGTCCCGTTGACGAGATAGGCGAAACCGGACACGCCGACGAGGCCCATGGCCATGCCGACGGGCACGCGCAGCAGCATCAGGACAAACAGGGAAACGAAGCCGATTACGGCGACGGCATCGGTGCTCATGATTACTCCGTCGCCTTCAATTTGGGATCGTGCATATCTTCGGGGTGGAAGATCAGGCGGTAGGTGCGGATCGCGATCAGCAGCACGGCGCAGACGTCGCCGACCCAGGCGATCGCGAAGAACGGCCAGGTCGGCATGTGCATGTCGAAGGTCAGGACGTTGTCGTTGTAGGTGCCGCGCACCTTGTCGAACAGCGTCCAGGTCTGCACGGTCACGACGAACAGCAGCACCAGGGTTGCGAACACGTCGATCCAGCGCTGATGGCGCGGCCCGACATTGCCCCAGACGAGGTCCACCGTGATGTGGGTGCCGCGATAGGAGGTCGCGGCGATGCCCCAGAAGATGAGGATGCCGAGCAGCATGCGGCCGATGTCGAACGAATCAGGGATCGAATAATTCAGCGTGTTGCGGAGCAGCACCGACAGGAAGATGTCGAGCGCGACGATGCCGACGAAGCCGGCCGCGATCCATTCGATCGTGTCGATGATGCGGTCCATCCAGGAGCGCTTCATGGGTGTGTCCTATCGAGTGTCGTCATTCTCGCTCTCGACTCCGGCGGCGGCTCTTGCCTCTCCCCGCGTGCGGAGAGAGGCCGCATCGCATCGGAGATGCGATGCGGGTGAGGGGGACTCTCCGCGAGTCCATCTGTCACTCTTTTTGCGGACGCAGCCCCTCACCCCAACCCTCTCCCCGTAAGGACGGGGAGAGGGGGAGGAAGGACCGATCGCGTCGCGGCGTCACTCCGCCAACGCGTTGTACTTCTTCAGCGACGCCTTCAGCTCGCTAAGCGCCGCGTCCGGATCGGCGCCGGCCTTCTTGGCGCCCTCGGACCAGGTCTTCACCAGCGGCTCGGCGGCCTTCTTCCAGACGGCGGTCTGCTCGGGCGCCAGCTTGTAGACCTCGTGGCCGGATTCCGCCTTCACCTTGTCGATGCCCGCATCCTCGAACTTGCCCCAGTGCTCGCCGACCACGCCCGCCATTTCGACCGAGCAGTTCTTGTCGATCGCGGCCTTCTGCTTGTCGGACATCGCGTTGTACTTGTCCTTGTTGATCACGAACACGAAGGTCGTGGTGTAGAGCGGCGCCTCCATGTCGTATTTGGTCACCTTGTCGATGCCGAACAGCACCAGGGAACCCCAGGGGAAGGTGACGCCGTCGGCGACGCCGCGCTCGATGATGTCGCGGACCTCAGGCGCCGAGGACTGCACATTGGTGCCGCCGAGCGAGGTCACGAAGTTCGCCATGGTGGCATGCGCCGGGCGGATCTTCATGCCCTTTACGTCTTCAGGCAGCACGATCTTCTTGGTCTTGGAATGGAAGGAGGAGGGCGAGTGGACGAAGGCGAGACAGTATTTGACGTCCTTCATCTCCTTCTCGGCATATTTGCGATACCAGGCGTCCAGCCCCATCGAGCCGCCCTTGGCGTCCGAGATCAGGAACGGCAGCTCGCCGGCGCCGACGATCGGGAAGCGGCCGGGCTGGTAGCCGGGATTGACATAGGTGACGTCGGCGATGCCGTCGCGCGCCATGTCGTAATGATCGAACGCCTTGCCGAGCTGCTGGGCCGGAAACACCTTGCCCTTGATGGTGCCGCCGGAATCCTTCTCGACCGCGGCAGCCCAGTCTTCCAGCGACTTCTGCAGCGGATGCGAAGCCGGCACCCAGTGCGAGATCTTCAAATCGAAGGTCTTGTCCTGCGCGAAGGCAGGCGTCACGCTTGCGGCCAGCAGCAACGCCAGACAGGCTTTCCTCATCACACGTCTCTCCCTGTTTTCGATGGCGGGCTTCGATGGCCCGGTCTCGTTAATTAACATGTTATCTAATCGGCTGGCGCGTTCAAGCCGGAACTGGCGCGCACTTCGCCGCGCCGTCTGCGTCAGCCATGCTGCATGGATTTGTCGCTGCCCGGCGACGGCCCTCCCCTTTTGCCCAACCGTTATATGATATAATTATCGTGCGCGGAGCAACGCGACAAGCGAGCCGCGAGCAAAGCCTACAGGATCGGAAGGAGCAAGTATTGCGGACAAAAGTCGCAATCATCGGGGCCGGACCGGCCGGATTGTTGCTTGGGCAACTGCTGCACGCTTGCGGCATCGACAATGTCATTCTGGAGCGGCAGAGCCCGGATTACGTGCTCGGTCGAATCCGCGCCGGTCTGCTCGAGGAGGGAACCGTCGCGCTGCTCGATCAGATCGGCGCCGGGGCGCGGGCGCATGCCGAAGGCCTGGTGCATGAAGGCATCGAGCTCGCCTTTTCCGGCCGCCGTCACCGCATCGACATGAAGGGTGCGACCGGCAAGACGGTCATGATCTACGGCCAGACCGAGGTCACGCTCGATTTGATGAATGCGCGGAAGGCCGCCGGTCTGATCTCGGTTTATGAGGCCAAGGACGTTCAGCCGCATGATTTCGACGGCAGTCACCCGCGCGTAACCTGGGAGAAGGACGGCGTCACCCACACGCTCGATTGCGACTTCATCGCCGGCTGCGACGGCTTTCACGGCGTCAGCCGCGCCAGCGTTCCGACCTCGGCGATCGAGGAGTTCGAGCGGGTCTATCCCTTCGGTTGGCTCGGCATCCTGTCGGAGACGCCGCCGGTCAGCCATGAGCTGATCTACTCCAACCACGCGCGCGGCTTTGCGCTTTGCACCATGCGCTCGACCAGACGCAGCCGTTACTATGTGCAGTGTTCGCTCGACGACCATGTCGACCAATGGCCGGACGAACGCTTCTGGGACGAATTGAAGCGCCGGCTCGACCGGGAGGCGGCCGACAGCCTCGTCACGGGCCCCTCGATCGAGAAGAGTATTGCGCCCCTGCGCAGCTTCGTCGCCGAGCCGATGCGCTTCGGCCGGCTGTTCCTGTGCGGGGACGCCGCCCACATCGTGCCGCCGACCGGCGCCAAGGGACTGAATCTCGCCGCCAGCGACGCACATTATCTGTCGGGCGCGCTGCGCGAATTCTACGACGAGAAATCCAGCGCCGGCATCGACGCCTATTCCACCACGGCGCTGGCGCGGGTCTGGAAGGCGGTGCGCTTCTCCTGGTGGATGACCTCGATGCTGCACAAATTCCCCGACACCGGCACCATCGGCGCGCGCATCCAACTCGCCGAGCTCGACTACGTCACGCAGTCGCAGGCCGCGATGACGTCGCTGTCGGAGAATTATGTGGGGTTGCCGTTTTAAGACAGTCCGTAGGGTGGGCAAAGGCGCTCTTGCGCCGTGCCCACCACCTTCCCATGATTGCGAACGCGCGTGGGCACTCTTCGCTTTGCCCACCCTACGGCGCCGTCATTGTGGCGCCTTCCGTTTCAAACACTCGCGCAAATTCCGTTTGAAACTTTGTAATTGATGCAACCGTCACGTCTATCGCGTTCAATGCCGGCGACCAGCAACGCGAGACCGCCATGACCTCTCCCGACATCCCCACCGGCTTCGAGCCGCATTTCCGCAAAGCGCCGCTCACCGATCCCTGGGAGCCGCTCTATTCGAAGAAGTCCGACAAGGGCGTCACCGTGGGGCTGCGTCTGGCGACGCCGCACACCAACGCGCGCGGGCTGATTCACGGAGGGCTGATCGCCGCGCTGGCCGATGCCGCCATGGGCTATAGCTGCGCCCAGGCAACGGGCTGGACCACGTCGTTCGTGACGATCTCGCTGTCGGTCGACTATGTCGGCGCCGCCGAGATCGGCCAATGGCTCTCGGTCGAAGGTGAGGCGATCAAGACCGGCTCTACGATCTGTTTTGCACAATGCCTGGTCAAAGCCGACGATGCCGTGATCGCGCGCGCCAGCGGCACGTTTCGGGTGGTGCCGAAGAAGGGGTGACGCTCTCGCTCTCCGTGTCCCGGACGCGGTGCGGCGCGAAGTGCCGCTCCGCAGAGCCGGGAGACCCATGCCTCGGCATGATATCGCGCCGCCTTTTGGGCCCCGGCTCAGCATCGCATCACTGCGTGCTGCGATGCGTCCGGGGCACGAGAGCTACCCAAACCTCCACTCCGCCGTCTCCACCACGAGATCGACGAACGCGCGCACCTTGGCCGAGAGCAGCCGCGAGGTCGGGTAGATGATGTGGATCGGCAGCGCCGGCTGCTCGTACTTCGCCAGCACGATTTTCAGCCGTCCGCGCTTCAGCCCCTCGGCGGCCTGATAGGCCAGCACGCGCGTCACCCCGCCGCCGGCTTCGGCATATTGCAGGGCGGCGTCGGCGCTGTTGCTGATGAAGCGGGGCGATGGCGTGACCTCGATGTCGCGGCCGTCCTGCACGAAGTGCCAGCTGGCGAAGGGCCCGAACTGAATGGTCTGGTGTCCGAGCAACGCCTCCGGCGTCTTCGGCTCGCCGTGGCGTTTCAGGTAGCCCGGCGTCGCCACCACGATCCGCCGCATCGCGCCGACCTGGCGCGCCACCAGCGAGGAATCGGCGAGATGACCGATCCGCACCGCGACATCGACGGCGTCCTCCACGAGATTGACGAGATGGTCGGACAAGCGCAATTCCCCGCCGACCTCGGGATAGCGCTTGAGATAGTCGGTCATGACCGGCCCGACATGCAGCCGGCCGAAGCCGACCGGGGCCGATACCACCAACCGTCCGCTCGGCCGGTGGCGCTCCTCCCGCGCGGAGCCGTCGGCCTCCTCGACATCGGCGAGGATGCGCCGCGCGCGCTCCAGATAGCGCGTGCCGACGTCGGTCAATCTCACCTGCCGGGTGGTCCGCTGCAACAGCCGGGCGCCGAGATGCTCCTCCAGCGCCGCGATCAGCCGCGTTACCGCCGAGGGCGACAGGTGCAGCTTGCGCGCCGCCGGCGCAAAGCCGCGCAGATCGGCAACGGTGACGAAGACGTGCATGGCTTCGAGGCGGTCCATCTCATTATTGCGTATATCGCAACGATGAAGTGTCAAGCCGGTAGATTGTTTTGGCCGCCGGGAGGTACATTTTATCGAGGATAAACGCAGACATGCGCCGGGATTTCAGGAGATGTTCCGATGACGGCAACTCACACCTACGCCAGCGACGTGGCGTTCACGCCGGCGGTGAAATCGATCCAGACCCGAAAGGGATCACGCGAAGGCTATGCTCACGCCGAGCAGCGCGGCTGGCGCACCGAGGTCGATGAGAATCTCGCGTCGTTCCTGGCTGACGCCGACAGTTTCTATTTCGCCACTGCCTCGGCCGACGGCCAGCCCTACATCCAGCACCGCGGGGGTCCCAAAGGGTTCTTGAAAGTGCTGGACAAGCAGACGCTGGCCTTCACGGACTACGCCGGCAACCGGCAATACATCACGCAGGGAAACCTGTCCGAGAATCCCAAGGCCTACATCTTCGTGATGGACTACGCCCATCGCCGCCGGGTCAAGATCTGGGGCGAGGCGCGCGTGGTCGAGGACGACGAGGCGCTGACGACATCGCTGATGCCGAAGGGTTACCGCGCGCGGCCGGAGCAGGTGATCCTGTTCAAGATCGCAGCCTGGGACACCAATTGCCCGCAGCACATTCCGCAGAAGTTCGACGCAGGCGATGTGGCAGCGGCGTTGGCGGTGAGGGACGCGAGGATTGCAGAGTTGGAGGCCGAGGTGGCGGCGTTGAAGGGCGGTAAGGTGACAGGAGCTACGTAACGCCGCGCGCTTACCCTCCCCTGGAGGGGGAGGGTCGGTCGCGCGGAGCGCGAGCGGGGTGGGGTGATCTCTCAACACGGGCAGTGTTCTACGCGGAGGGACCGTCACCCCACCCCGCTTCGCACATCGCTGCGCTCTTTGCGAAGCGACCCTCCCCCTCCAGGGGAGGGTAAGAATCAGATCACGCTCTCACCTTCGTGCTGGAAGCCGAGATAGCTGGCCGCAACCCGCTCGTTCGCGGCGATATCGCTGGCCTTGCCGGAGAGCACGAACTCGCCGAGCTCCATCACATAGGCCTGGTCCGCGATCTTCAGCGCGGCCTGCGCGTTCTGCTCGACCAGCAGCACCGAGACGCCGCTGGCGCGGAGTTCGGTGACGATGCGGAAGATGTCGGCGACGATGATCGGGGCGAGGCCGAGGCTCGGCTCATCCAGCATCAGCAGCTTCGGCTCGAACATGAGCGCGCGCCCCATCGCGAGCATTTGCTGCTCGCCGCCGGAGAGCGTGCCGGCGAATTGCTTGCGACGCTCCTTCAGTCGCGGAAACAGCGTGTAGACGCGTTCCATCGAGGCTCTCGCCTTGCTTCGCTCGATGCGGAAGGCGCCGAGCTCGAGATTGTCCTCGACATTCATGGTCACGAACAATTCGCGGTGCTCCGGGACGAGGCCAAGTCCCATCGCGACGCGGTCCTCGATGTCGAGCCTGGCGAGATCCTGGCCGGCAAAGGTGACCCGGCCTTTCAGCGGCAGGATGCCCATGATGGCGGAGAGCAGCGTGGTCTTGCCGGCGCCGTTGGCGCCGACGATGGTGACGATCTCATTCGCGCCGACCTCGAGCGAGACCGAGCGCACCGCCTCCACCTTGCCATAGGCGACATGGGCGTCGGTGACCGACAACAGCGCGCTCATGCCGCCACTCCGAGATAGGCCTTGATCACTTCGGGATTGGTCTTGATCGTGGCGGGGGTGCCTTCGGCGATCTTGGTGCCGAAATCGAGCACCACGATGCGGTCGGCGAGGTTCATCACGAAGCCCATGTCGTGCTCGACCAGGAGGACGCTCATGCCGCCGTCGCGCAAGTCCCGCAGCAGCTTGGCGAGCTGCTGCTTTTCCATGTGGCGCAGGCCGGCGGCCGGTTCGTCGAGCAGCAGCAGCATCGGATCGACGCAGAGCGCTCGGGCGATCTCGACGATGCGCTGCTGGCCGAGCGAGAGGCTGCCTGCGAGCTGATGCATCTGGTCGGCAAGGCCGACACGCTCGATCTGGCGGGCGGCCTCCGCGAGCAGTTTGGCTTCGTCGGCGCGGTCGAGCCGCAGCATCGAGGCGATCGGCCCGGAATGGCCGCGCAGATGCGCGCCGATCGCGACGTTCTCCAGCACGGTCATGTCAGGGACCAGCTTCACATGCTGGAAGGTCCTGCTGATGCCGAGCTTGACGATCTCCTGCGGCGGCGCCTTGTCGACCTTCTTGCCGAGCACCGAGACCGAGCCTGACGTGGCCGACAGCACGCCGGTGATCAGGTTGAAGGTCGTGCTCTTGCCGGCGCCGTTCGGGCCGATCAGCGCGACGATCTCACGAGCCTGGACGTCGAAGGAGACGTTGTTGACGGCGACCACGCCGCCGAACTGTTTTCGCGCCTTGTCGACCTGGAGCAGGATATTGGACTCGCCGGGCGCGCGCGGACGCTGCTCCAGCTTCAGAGAGGTGTCCGGCTTCTTGCCGCTGGTCCGCTCCGGCAGGAACGACATCAGCCAGGGCCAGAGGCCGCCGGGCGCAAGTTGCAACAGCGCCACCAGCATGATGCCGAACACGATGGTCTCGACCTGGCCGGAGCCGGGCAGGATCAGCGGCAGATAGCTCTGCAGCACCTCTTTCAGGACCACGACGATCGCCGCGCCCAAAACGCCGCCCCAGACATAGCCGGCGCCGCCGACCACCGCGATGAAGAGATATTCGATGCCGGCCTGCGCGCCGAACGGCGTCGGGTTCACCGCGCGCTGGAGATGCGCGTAGAGCCAGCCGGAGAGGCCGGCGAGCACGGCGGCATGGATGAACACCAGCAATTTGGCGCGCGGCGTGTGCACGCCGAACGCCTCGGCGGCGACATGGCCGCGCCGTAGCGCGCGGATGGCGCGTCCGGTGCGGGAATCCAAGAGGTTCATCGTCAGCAGCGCCGAGAGGATCACGGCGACCCAGATCGCGTAATAGATCGAGCCGGGCGAGAGCATCTTGAACGTGCCGATCGACAGCGGCGGGATCGCCGAGATGCCGTCGTTACGGCCGAGAAACTCCAGCTTGCTGAAGAGATAGAACAGCCCGAGCCCCCAGGCGAGCGTGCCCAGCGGCAGATAATGGCCGGAGAGACGGACGGTGATCAGCCCGAGCAGCACCGCCAGCGATCCGCTGACCAATAGCGACAGCGGCAGCGTCAGCCAGGGCGACAGGCCGTAGGCCGTCGACAGCACCGCGGTGGTGTAGGCGCCGAAGCCGACGAAGGCTGCCTGTCCGAACGAGGTCAGGCCGCCGACGCCGGTCAGCAGCACGAGGCCCATCGCGACGAGGGCCGCGAGGCCGATATTGTCGAGCAGCACGATCCAGAACGGCGGCATGCCGGGGACGAACGGAATCACGGCCATGACGGCTGCGAAGACGATGATGGGAAGGCGGCTCTGCATTTCAGCCTCAGTCCTTCTCTTCTTCGACGGCGGGCGCGGCGAGCGAGCGCAGCAGCAACACGGGGATCAGCAGCATGAAAACGATCACCTCCTTGTAGTTGGAGGCATAGAAGGACGAGAACGCCTCGACGAGGCCGACGACCAGCGCCGCGGCGGCGGTGAGGGGATAGCTGACGAGGCCGCCGATGATCGCGGCGACGAAGCCCTTCAGGCCGATCAGGAAGCCGCTGTCATAGTAGAGCGTCGTGATCGGCACGATCATGATGCCCGACAACGCCCCGATGACGGATGCCAGCAGAAAAGCGATCTGCCCCGACAGCGTGGTGCGGATGCCGACGAGCCGCGCCCCTAACCGGTTCACGGCGGTTGCGCGCAGCGCCTTGCCGTAGAGTGTCAGGCCGAAGAACAGCCAGAGGGCGACGATGAAGGCGATGGTGATGCCGTAGACGGTGAGGCTCTGGCCGGTGAAGCGCAGCGAGCCCGCGGTGAACGCGCCGGACAGCACGGCAGGTCCGCGCTGGCCTTCGGCGCCGAAGAACAGCAGGCCGAGGCCCTGCAGTGCCAGATGGACGCCCACGGATGCGATCAGCAGCACCAGCACGGAGGTGTGTGCCAGCGGCTGGAATGCGACGCGGTAGAGATAGAGGCCGATCATTGCCACGATCATCAGCGACAGCGCGATCGAGACCGCGACCGGCGGCTTCTGGGCTGCGAAGTAAACCGTCAGCGCCAGCACGATGGCTGGCAGCACGATATTGGTGAGGACGCTGCGCACGATCAGGCGGCCGTGCAGCGCCTTGCGCGCGACGAACAGGTCGAAGGCGAAAGCGCCGATGCCGAGCGCCAGCGCGAGCTTTGCCGTGCCCGGCATCTGGCCCGCGGCCAGCGAGGCGTAGGTCAGCGCGCCGTAGGTGACGAATTCGCCCTGGGGAATGAGGATGACGCGGGTGACGGCGAACACCAGCACCAGCGCCAGGCCGAGCAGCGCATAGATCGCGCCATTGGTGATGCCGTCCTGCACCAGGAACAGCATGATGGTGGTATTCAAGACCGGACGCTCCCCCTAAAGATTACGGACCGGTCCCCTCGATCGCGGTGGACGGTCCGCTCACAGCCATTGAAAAACGCATGCGATATTTGATATGGTCCATAACAATTATCAAATATAACATCAAGGGTGGGAACGATCCCTCCCGAATTTAGCGGGATTACGAGCACGAGGCGATGACCGTTTCCAAAGCCGCTGAAAAGTCCTCCGAAAAGCCTGCCGACTCGGCCAAGGGCCGCAAGGATGCGGCCGAGGCGCAAGGCCAGGGGGCCGCTGGCGAAGCGCTCCAGCTCGGCGAGCTCTCGGAACAGCTCGGCTATGTGCTGAAGCGGGCGCAGCTCAAGGTGTTCGAGAACTTCCTGCGCTGCATGGCCTCGCTCCAGCTCACGCCGGCGCAGTTCTCCGTGCTGCTGCTGGTCGAGAAGAATCCCGGCCGTAACCAGACCGAGATCGCCTCCACCCTCGGCATTCTCAGGCCGAACTTCGTGGCCATGCTCGACAATCTCGAGAGCCGCGACCTTTGCGCGCGGATCCGCTCCACCAACGACCGCCGCTCGCACATCCTGGTGCTGACCGACAAGGGCAAGGCGGTGCTGGCCCGCGCCAAGAAGCTGGTCGCCACCAAGCACGAGGCCCGGCTGAACGAGTTGCTCGGGCAGGCCAACCGCGAAGCTCTGATCGCGATGCTCGCGAAGGTCGCGAACGAGTTCTGAGGCGGCGCTCCACGTCCGCGTCATGCCCAGGCTTGGCCCGGTGTCCACGTTTTTGGGCAGCGAGGGAAGGCGTGGATGGCCGGGTCAAGCCCGGCCATGACGGGGGAGAAATCTCAGCCTCAATCCACCAAAATCACCCTGATGTCGTTCACGTTGGTCAGCGTCGGGCCCGGTAGCAGCAGGTCGCCGGTCGCCTCGAAGAACGTCGTGGCGTCGTTGTTGTCCAGGTACGCTTGCGGCTGAAGCCCCTGCGCCTTCATCTTTGCGAAGGTCGTCGCGTCGATCAGCGCGCCGGCGGGGTCGGTGGGGTTGCCGGCGCCGCCGTCGGCGCCGTCGGTGTCGCCGGCCAGCGCCGAGATGTCAGGCGTGTCCTTGAGCAGAGCGGCGAGCGCCAACGCGTATTCCTGGTTCGGCCCGCCACGTCCATTGCCGCGCACCGTGACGGTGAGCTCGCCGCCGGAGAGGATCGCGAGGCGCTTGCCTTGCGCGCGCGCTTGCAGCGCCAGGCTGGCGTGAGCGGCGGCGACCTCGCGCGCCTCGCCTTCGAGATCGGCGCCGAGGTCGATGGTCTCGTAACCGGATTCGCGCGCGAGCTTCACCGCGGCGTCGAGCGACTGCTTGGGCCGCGCGATCAATTCGAAATGCGCGCGCGAAAAGGCGGCATCGCCGGGCTTGCAGCTTTCGTTGGCGGGATCGTCGAGCGCGCGGCGCACGGCATCGTCGATGTCGAGCTTGTATTTCGCGACGATGGCGCGCGCATCGGCCAGCGTGGTCGGATCAGGCACGGTCGGGCCGGAGGCGATCGCGGAAGCGTCGTCATGCGGCACGTCGGAGATCGCGAGCGTCACGATCTGGGCGGCGTTCTTGCCGGCACGCGCAAGGCGTCCGCCCTTGATCCGCGACAGGTGTTTGCGCACGACGTTCATCTCACCGATCGGCGCGCCCGAGCGTAGCAGCGCCTTGTTGACCGCCTGTTTCTGCGCGAAGCTGATACCGTCGCTGGGCGCGATCCAGTTCGCCGAGCCGCCGCCGGTGAGCAGCACCAGGAGCAGATCGTCCGGCCCGGCCTCGCCTGCGAGCGCGAGCGTGTCGGCCGCGCCCTTGAGGCCAGCCTCATCCGGCACGGGATGCCCGGCCTCGACCACGCGGATGCGGCGCGTCGGCACGCCGTAGCCATGGCGCGTGGTGGCGATGCCGACGAGCCGCTCCGGCGCCAGCTTGAGCGTGTCGAGATAATGCCGTTCGGCTGCCGCGGCCATGGCGCCCGCGCCCTTGCCGGCGGCGAGGCAGATCACGCGTCCTCTTGGCGCGGGCCCCAAATGCGGCGCCAGCACCACATTGGGATGGGCAGCGGCAACGGCGGCGTCGTAGAGCGCGCGGAGCAGGGGACGGCGGTCGGTCATGACGATGGCCTTCGGCAGACGGAACAAACTGGCGACACACGCCGCCGTTCACCTGCCTAGCGCATCGGCGGCCAAAGCGTAAGCCGGCTGTGTCATCATTCGAATATGCAATCGCGTGATCATAATCGCCGCGTAGCAAGAAGCCCTCCGCGATGATTTCGCGGAGGGCCCTTTTGAACACTGCGATCCAGCTGGAGGCTAGCCGCCGGCGTCAGCGCTGATGACGTCGCCGAACAGATCCCACTTCTCGCCCTTGAACCTCATGAGCTGAAGCGAGCTGATCGGTGCGAAGTCGTTCGCGCCGGTGTTGATCTTGATGCCGGGCAGCAGCACCTCGGTGCGGAAGTCCTTCAGGCTCGCCGCCTGCTTCATGACGTTCTCGCGCGTGAGATTGTCGCCGCACTTCTTCAGCACTTCCACCAGCGTCTGCGCCACGCCGTAACCGACGATGGTGCCGCCGTCGAGCTTGTCACCTTCAGGGAAGTATTTCGTCATGAACTCCAGGAAACCCTTCATGCCGGCGTCGTCCTTCCACTGAGGATCCGACACGTCCTTCAGGTAGGCAGCCGAAATGATGTCCTGCGAATTCTCGAAGCCGGCGGGCTTGATTACGCTGCCGACCGAGGCCGAGACGTTGTTGAGGAAGTGGGTCGGCTTCCAGCCGATTTCGGAGATCTTCTTGATCGCCTGGGCCGCGAACTTCGGTGTGGTGATGTTGATGAAGACGTCGGCGCCGGTCGCCTTCATCTTCACGATGTGATTGTCGATCGTCGGCTCGGAGGTCTCGTAGCTTTCCTCCAGCACGATCATGCTCGCGGCCTTGGCGCCGAGCCCGTCTTTCAGGCCCTTCAGGTAGTCCTTGCCGTAATCGTCGTTCTGGTAGAGCACGCCGATCTTGGCATTCGGCATCTCCTTCAGGATGTATTTCGCGTAGATCTGCGTCTCGCTCTGGTAATTGGGCTGCCAGCCCATGGTCCAGGGGAAGTTCTGCGGATCATTCCATTTGGTGGCGCCGGTCGCGACGAACAGCTGCGGCACCTTCTTCGAGTTCATGTATTTCTGAATGGCCGAGTTCGGCGGCGTGCCGAGTGAATTGAAGATCAGCAGAACCTCGTCGCTCTCGACCAGCTTGCGTGCCTGCTCCACCGTCTTCGGCGGCGAATAGGCGTCGTCGTAGGAGACGAAATTGATCTTGCGGCCGTTGATGCCGCCCTCTTCGTTGATCTTCTTGAAATAGGCGGCTTCGGTCCGCCCGATGATGCCGTAGGCGGAGGCCGGTCCGCTGTAGGGCATGATGTTGCCGATCTTGATCTCCGTATCGGTCGCGCCGGTATCGTATTTCTTCTGGGCCGATGCGGTGGAGGCCGAGGCCGCAATGAGCGCAAGCGCCAGCGATGCGGCTGCAAGTTTGCCGGTGACAGCGGGCATTCCTATCTCCCTATTTTCTTGGTGTGTATGCGCCCCTTTTCTTGTCTCGATTTTCTTGGCGACGCTGCCGCAATTCAATACGATTTGGCTGATGCCTTCAACAGAAAGCCCCCGGGACGGCGTCGCGGGGGCTGCGTCTTTAGTAGTCAGGGACGGCCGGCTCTCGTGTGCGACTGCGAGAAGGTCCGGCTGTCTTGAGTTGTTTAACCAATCTGGAGCGATTTTGGGTTGCGCCGCTTCAGTGGCCCATCTCGCTCGAGATGATGTCGCCGAACAGCTCCCATTTCCGGCCCTTGAAACGCATCATCTGCAACTGCTCGATCGGGGCGAAATTGTCCGGCGCCGTGTTGATCCTGATGCCGGGCAGCAGCGTGTCGGGCTCGAAATCCTTCAAGGAGGCTGCCTGCCTCATGACGTTCTCGCGGGTGAGGTCGTCGCCGCACATCTGCAGCACTTTGACCATGGTCTGCGCGGCGGCATAGCCGAACACGACGCCGGCATCGAGCTTGTTGGCCTTGGGATCATATTGCGCGAGGAAGTTATAGAATTTCTTCATGCCGTCGTCGGCATTCCACTGCGGATCGGAGCCGTCCTTGGTGTAGCTCGCCGACAGCAGGCCTTGCGAGATCTCCAGGCCCGCCGGCTCGATCACGCCGCCGACGGAGGCCGAGACGTTGGAGACGATGTGGACCGGATGCCAGTTGATCTCCGCCGCCTTCTTGATCGCCTGCGCGGCGAATTTCGGCGTGGTGATGCTGATGAACACGTCGGCGCCCGAGGCCTTCAGCTTCACGACGTGCTCGTCGATGGCGGGCTCCGACGTGTCGTAGGCCTCTTCCAGCACGATCATCGAGGCCTTGGGCCCGAGGCCATCCTTTAGCCCCTTCAGATAATCCTTGCCGAAATCGTCGTTCTGGTAGAGCACGCCGATCTTGCCGTCCGGCTTCTCCTTCATGATGTATTTGGCGTAGATCCGCGCCTCGCTCGCGTAGCTGGGCTGCCAGCCCATGGTCCAGGGATATTGCCTGGGATCGTTCCACTTCGAGGCGCCGCTCGCCACGAACAATTGCGGCACCTTCTTCTCGTTCATGTATTTGCGGATGGCGCCGTTGGTGGACGTGCCGAGCGAGCCGAAGATCAGCAGCACCCCGTCGCTCTCGACCAGCTTGCGCGCCTGCTCCACCGTCTTCGGCGGCGAATAGGCGTCGTCATAGGAGATGAACTTGATCTTGCGCCCGTTGATGCCGCCCTCGGCATTGACCTTGCGGAAATAGGCTTCCTCGGCCTTGCCGATCGCGGCGTAGGCCGAGGCCGGGCCGCTATAGGGCATGATGTTGCCTATTCTGATCTCGGTATCGGATGCGCCGCTGTCGTACTTCTTCTGCGCCAGTGCCGGGCTGCTCATCGCAGTGCACAAAGCGAGCCCGGTCCAGAGGGCCGCAACCTGAAAACGAACGGCGGACATTGTTCTCCTGCCCCGAGTTGGATCGGCGCCGCATTGAACAAGATTGGCGCCTGCCGTCAACAAAAAGCCCCCGCGATCGCTCGCGGGGGCTTCTCGAGGGTCGGACTATTGCGTCAGCGTGTCACTCGGAGGCGACGTCGCCGCTGATGATCTCGCCGAACAGTTCCCACTTCTCACCCTTGAAGCGCTGCATCTGCAGCTGCGCAATCGGGGCGAAGTCGGTAGCGCTGGTGTTGATCTTGACGCCGGGCAGGAGCGTATCCGGCGCAAAATCCTTCAGCGAAGCCGCCTGCTTCATGAGATTGGCGCGGGTGAGATCGTCACCACACATCTCCAGGACCTTGGCCAGGGTCGAGGCCGCGCCGTAGCCATAGACCATGCTGGTGTCGGACTTGTCGGCACCCGGCATGTACTTGTCGACGAACTCGTTCCACTTCTTCATGCCGGGGTCGTTGGCCCACTGCGGATCGGTGGAGTCCTTGGCATAGGCCGCCGACAGCACGCCCTGTGCATTCTCGAAGCCGGCGGGCTTCATCACGCTGCCCACCGAGATCGAGACGTTGGTGAGGATCTGGAGCGGCTTCCAGCTGAGCTCGGCCGTCTTCTTGATGGTCTGCGCCGCGAATTTGGGCGTCGCATAGATCAGCAGCACGTCGGGATTGGCGGCCTTGATCTTGACGATATGGCCGTCGATCGACGGCTCGGACACCTCATAGCTCTCTTCCATGATGATCATGGACGCGCCCTTGGCGCCGAGACCGTCCTTGGTGCCCTTGAGGTAGTCTTTGCCGAAATCGTCGTTCTGATAGAGGATCGCGACCTTGGCGTCGGGCTTCTCCTTCATCAGCCATTTCGCGTAGATCTGGGCTTCGCTCTGGTAGGAGGGCTGCCAGCCGATGGTCCAGGGGAAGTTCTTCGGATCGTTCCACTTGGTGGCGCCGGTGGCGACGAAGAGCTGCGGGATTTTCTTGGCGTTGAGGTACTTCTGGATCGCGCTGTTCGAGGGTGTGCCGAGCGGATTGAACACGGCCAGCACCTCGTCGCTCTCGACCAGCTTGCGGACCTGCTCGACTGCCTTCGGCGGCGAATAGCCGTCGTCATAGGTGACGAAGTTGATCTTGCGGCCGTTGATGCCGCCCTTGTCGTTGATCATCTTGAAATAGGCTTCTTCGGTCTTGCCGATGATGCCATAGGCCGACGCCGGACCGCTGTACGGCATGATGTTGCCGACCTTGATCTCGGTGTCACTTGCGCCGGTGTCGTATTTCTTCTGGGCGAGTGCCGCGCCGGAGGTGAGAGTGATGGCCGCCGTTGCCGTGACCAGCGCGGCGGCTCGCAGTGTTCTTCCAAAATGCAATTCGGTCTCCTTGCTTAATTTAACGGGACTTCAGTTCTTTTTGAGCTTGCCGACGAGTTGCTGGCCAATGATCGCGATCTGCCTTGCGCCGTGCGGCACGAGGTAGATGACGAGGAACAGCAGCACACCGAACACCGCGCCGGAGAGGCCCTTGGAGATGCTCTCCGCCATGTTCGGCACGAAGATGATGAAGGCCGCACCGACGAACGAGCCGGGCAGCCAGCCGACGCCGCCGACCACCATGCCGAGGAACAGCGAGATCGCGAGCGTGATGGTGTAGCTGTCGGGAGCCACGAACTGCACCGCGATGGCGCCGAGCGAGCCAGCAATGCCCGTGATCGCCGCCGACACGCCGAAAGCCAGCGTCTTGTAGAGTGCGACGTTGACACCCATCGAGGACGCCGCGATCTCGTTGTCGCGGATCGCCATGAAGGCGCGGCCCGACCTCGAGCGCAACAGGTTCACCGAGAGCATGTAGATCGCGATCGTGACGATGAGCGTGAAGTAGTACAGCCACGTGTCCTGCGACATCGGCAGGCCGAACGGCGCATCCGGCTTGGTGACGACGAGGCCCTGCACGCCGCCGGTCCAGTGTTCCAGGAAGTTCAGCTTCAGCAGCTGCGGCATCGCGGTCGCGAGTGCGAAGGTCGCGAGCGCGAGATAGACGCCCGACAGCCGCAGCGCCGGTTTTCCGAACAGGTACCCGAAGCCGAAGCAGACCACGGCGGAGATCGGAATGGTCAGCGCGTAGTTGATGTTGGCGTGCTCCATCAGCACCGCCGACGTATAGGCGCCGACGGCGTAGAACGCGCTCTGGCCGAGCGAGAACTGGCCGGAGCCGCCGGTCAGGATGTTCAGCGCCAGCACGGCGAGCCCGTAGATCAGGAGCATCGTCATCTGGAAGATGACGAAGTTCTTGACGAACATCGGCACGATCAAGAGCGCCGCGAGCACCACCAGCGAGGTGCCGGTGCCCAGCGTCATGGCCCGCTTCGGAACGGCCTCGACCGCCTGGTGGCCTTCTGCAACGACTTCTTCTGCAGCGCTCATGATCAAACTCGCTTGACGATGTGCCGACCGAACAGGCCGGCGGGTTTGACGACCAGGACGGAGATGATCAGCGCGAGCGCGATCGGGAGTTTCAGCTCGTTGCCGACGCCGGGGATGTAGGTGCCGGCGAGGTTCTCGAAGACACCGACCAGGAAGCCGCCGACCACGGCGCCGAACGGGCTGGTCAGTCCGCCGAGCACGGCCGCGGCAAAGCCGTAGATCAGCACGCCGCCCATCATGTTCGGCTCGAGGAACACGACCGGCGCGATCAGCATGCCGGCGATCGAGCCGATCGCGGTCGCCATGCCCCAGCCGAGCGCGATCATCCAGGAGGTGTTGATGCCGACGAGGCGGGCCGATTCAGGCACGGAGGCGGCCGCGCGCATGGCAAGACCGATCCGCGTGTACTGGAAGAAGAAATAGAGCCCGAGCAGCAGCAGTATGGTGACGCCGATCATGCCGGCCTGGTGGGTCGAGATCAGCTGGCTGCCGAGGAACGGCGCGGAGCCGAACGGGGTCGGATATTGCTTGATGGTGAAGTCCCAGATCAGGCCCGCCGAGGAGTTGATGATCGCGAACAGCGCGATGAAGCCGGCGACGTTGGTCAGCACCGGTGCCTTTGTCAGCGGCTTGAACAGGATCCGCTCGATCGCGATGCCGGCGACGAAGGAGAAGGCCAGCGTGATCACGAAGGCGGCCCAATAAGGCACGCCCCATTGCATCAGCTGCCAGGAGATGAAGGTCGAGAACATCGCCATCTCGCCCTGCGCGAAGTTGAGATGGTCGATGGCCTGGTAGATCATGACCACGGCGAGCGCCATGCAGGCGTAGATCGCGCCCGTGGCAATGCCGGCCAGGACCTGGTTGGTGAACAGCTCCATTGTCCCGGCTCCCTCAGTAACCCAGATAGGATTTGCGGATTTCTTCGTTGTTCGCGATGTCCTTGGCGTTGCCCGACATCACGATGCGGCCGGTCTCGATCACATAGGCCTGGTCGGCGAGCTCCAGCGCGAGCTGGGCGTTCTGCTCGACCACCAGGATCGACACCTTGTCCTCGCGGTTGATCTTGCCAAGGATGCCGAACAGGTCGCGCACCACCAGCGGCGCGAGGCCGAAGGAGGGCTCGTCCAGCAGCATCAGCCGCGGCCGCAGCATCAGGGCGCGGGCGACCGCGAGCATCTGCTGCTCGCCGCCGGAGAGCGTGCCGGCCTGCTGGGTGTGGCGCTGCTTCAGCACCGGGAAATGCGCATACATGCGCTCGATGTCGGAGACGATGCCGGCGCTGTCCTTGCGGGTGATGGCCCCGAGCTGGAGATTCTCCTCCACCGTCATGGTGGTGAAGGTTCCGCGGCCCTGCGGCACATGGGCGATGCCGAACCGCACGATGCTCTCGGTGGAGCGGTTGTTCAGCGGCTTGCCGTCGAACTCGATGCCGCCGGTGGAGCGCACCATGTTGCAGATCGCGCGCAGCGTGGTGGTCTTGCCGGCGCCGTTGGCCCCGAGCAGCGTCACCAGCGAGCCCTCGTTGAGCGAGAAGGACAGGCCATGGAGCGCCTGGACCTGGCCGTAATAGGCGCGCAGGTCCTTGACGTTGAGCAATGTCGTCATTGGTCCTTGCTCCCGAGATAGGCCTTGATGACGTCGGGGTCCGCCTGCACCTGGGCCGGCGTGCCTTCCGCGAGCTTCTTGCCGAAATTCAGCGCAACGACATGGTCGGCGATCGACATCACCAGGCCCATGTGATGCTCGACCAGCAGCACGGTCATGTGCCGGTCGTCGCGAATGCGGCGAATGAGGTCGCCGAGCACGTAGACCTCTTCGTGGTTGAGGCCACCGGCGGGCTCGTCGAGCAGCAGGATTTTGGGATCGGCTGCCAGTGCGCGCGCCAGCTCGACGCGCTTCTGCGTGCCGAAGGGCAGGCCGGAGACCACGGTGTGGGCGACGTCCTCGAGGTCGAGATAGGCAAGGATCTCGTGCACCTTCTTGTTGACGCTGGTTTCGCTGCGGCGAACCCAGGCAAGCTTCAGGGAGTCGCTGATGATGTCGCTCGAGGTCCTCGAATGCGCGCCGACGCGGACGTTGTCCATCACCGAGAGATTCGGAAACAGTGCCACGTTCTGGAAGGTGCGGCCGATGCCGATCTCGGCGATCCGGTGCGGCGGCCGCCTCAGGATGCTCGCGCCCTCCATCAGGATGTCGCCGGATGACGGCTGGTAGAGCCGGGACAGGCAGTTGAAGAGCGTGGTCTTGCCGGCGCCGTTGGGGCCGATCAAGCCGAGGATCTGGCCCTTGTGCATGTCGAAGGACACGCCGTTGAGCGCGATGATGCCGCCGAACACGACGCTGACGTCGCGAACCGCGAGCAGGGGCGATGTCCCCTGCGCGAGCTGTGCCTGCGTCATCTCGTCTCGCTCACGTCATTCAGTGAGCGAAGGGGCGATGCGAACCGCTCCCGATGATGACAAAGGCTATCTGAATCCCTCGGCCACACGCGCAACTTTTCCTCCTGATTTCAGCTTTTTGCTGACGTCTTTTTTGGAATGCGGCATTAGACCCCCGAGCGCCGCTTCGATGTTCCTTACCATTGCTAAGAGACGCGGTCCAATGTCGTTGATCAAACGCTCTTCCGTGAAGCGGAATGCGGGCGCGCCGCAATTGAATGCGTAGGGACCGGTTCCGTCGTTGAGCCTGAGTGCGACGCCGGCGGCGCCGATGTCGTCGTGCCAGTCGCCGACGGAGATCGCAAAACCGTATTTCGCGACGGTTTCGCCGGAACGTTCCAGCCCGTCGCGCATCTTGGGCCAGCGGCTGCCGTAATGTTCGCGCAAGAGGCGCGACAGGTCTGCGCGGTCCGCGTCGTCGAGCGCCCAGAAATAGGCGCGGCCCATCGCGCTGGTTGCAATCGGCACGCGGGAGCCGACGTCAAGTTGAACCCCGACGGTCTCGCTGCCGCGGCTTTGCCCGAAATAGATCATGCTGTGACGGTCGCGGCCGCCGACGGCGACGGCGCCGCCGGTCGCGCGCATCACGTCCTCGCGGAACGGCTCGGACAAATGCCGAACGCCGAGATTGGCGAGCGCGGCGTAGCCGAGCGACATCGCCGCGGGTGTGAGCTGGTACTTCTCGAAGCGGGGAACCGGCGCAAGATAGCCCAGCTTGGTCAAGGTGTAGGTCAGCCGCGACACGGTCGGCTTCGGCAGATTGGTGCGAGCCGCAATCTCCTGATTGCCGAGAAGGCCGTCATTGGGGTGGAATGCGCGCAATACGTCCAGTCCGCGGGAAAGCGCGACGACGAAATTCCGATCGGTCGCAGTCTTCTTTCCTGTACGCTTCATCCCTGATCTGCTTCTTGCGCGGAGTCGTTGACAAGCCACGTGCTTCAAAATAACCCTGCCGTCAAGATGCGGAATTAAATTCCGCACCGCGAAATCGAACAAAAGTAAATCCCCACCAAGGAGGGAACACCGTGAGCGAAGTGGTCAAGCTTGAGCGTCATGACGAGGTCGGGATCGTCACGGTCGACAGCCCTCCGGTCAATGCTCTGAGTGCCGCGGTCCGTGGCGGCATCCTCGAGTGCATCAAGGCCGCAATTGCCGATCCCGCCATCAAGGGCATCGTGCTGACCTGTGCCGGCCGCACCTTCATCGCCGGTGCCGACATCACCGAGTTCGGCAAGCCGCCGAAGGCGCCGGCCCTCAACGACGTGCTGTCCGAGATCGAGAATTCGCCCAAGCCCGTGGTTGCCGCGATCCACGGCACCGCGCTCGGCGGCGGCCTCGAGGTCGCGCTCGCCTGCCATTTCCGCGTCGCGGTGAAAGAGGCCAGGCTCGGCCTGCCCGAGGTGAAGCTCGGACTGCTGCCGGGCGCCGGCGGCACCCAGCGCCTGCCGCGCGCGGTCGGTCCCGAACTCGCTGTCAAGATGATCGTCGGCGGTGATCCCATCGGTGCTGCGGAAGCGCTCAAGAACGGCCTGATCGAGGAAATCATCGAGGGACCGGCATCGGGCGGCGAGGCCTTCGTGCGCAAGCTGCTGGCCGAGAAGCGTCCGCTGCGGCGCCTGCGCGACGACGATTCCAAGATCGCGGCGGCCAAGGCCGACCGCTCGATCTTCACCAATGCAGTCGCCGCCATGACCAAGAAATCGCGCGGCCTGGAGGCGCCGTTCGCTGCCGCCGACGCCGTGGGCTACGCCATTGACCTACCTTTCGACGAAGGCCTGAAGAAGGAGCGCGAGGGTTTTCTGAAGCTCGTCGCCAGCGATCAGTCGAAGGCGCAGCGTTATGCGTTCTTCGCCGAGCGCGAGGCTGCCAAGATTGCGGGCGTTCCTGACGGCACCAAGTCGCGTCCCGTGAACCGGGTCGCCATCCTCGGCGCCGGCACCATGGGCGGCGGCATCGCGATGTCCTTTGCCAATGCCGGCGTTCCCGTCACCCTGATCGAGACCGGCGAGGAGCAGCTCAAGCGCGGCATGGGCATCATGCAGAAGAACTGGGAAGCGACCGCCGCGCGCGGCGGCATCCCGGCCGATGCGCCCGCCAAGCGCATGGCGCTGATCAACGGCGTCGTCGGCATCGAGAATGTCGGCGATGCCGACCTCGTCATCGAAGCGGTGTTCGAGACCATGGCGGTGAAGAAGGAAGTGTTCGGCAAGCTCGACCAGTACGTCAAGCCCGGCGCCGTGCTCGCCTCCAACACCTCGTATCTCAACATCGACGAGATCGCGAAGTCGACCAAGCGTCCGCAGGACGTGCTCGGCATGCACTTCTTCTCGCCGGCTAACGTGATGAAGCTGTGCGAGATCGTGCGCGCCGACAAGACCGCGCCGGACGCGCTGGTCACCGCGGTGAACATTGCGCGCAAGATCGCGAAAGTGCCGGCCGTGGTCGGCGTCTGCGACGGCTTTGTGGGCAACCGCATGCTGGCCCAGCGCGGCAAGCAGTCGGAGAAGCTCTTGTTCGAAGGCGCGCTGCCGCAGCAGGTCGACGCTGTGGTGACGAAATTCGGCATGCCGATGGGACCGTTCGCGATGGGCGACCTCGCCGGCCTCGACATCGGCTGGCGCTCGCGCAAGGATCGCGGCATCAAGTCGGAGATCGCGGACGCGCTGTGCGAAGCCGGCCGCTTCGGCCAGAAGACCGGCAAGGGCTACTACAAGTACGAAGCCGGCAGCCGCTCGGCGCTGCCCGATCCGGAGGTCGAGAAGCTGATCGACGAGACGCTTGCCCGTCTCGGCCGCAAGAAGCGCGTCGTCAGCGACGACGAGATCCTCGAGCGCATGATGTATCCGATGATCAACGAGGGCGCGAAGATCCTCGAAGAGGGCATCGCGGCGCGTCCTTCCGACATCGACGTGGTCTGGCTCTATGGCTATGGCTGGCCGATCTACCGCGGCGGCCCGATGTTCTGGGCCGACAGCGTCGGCCTCAAGCACATCGCCGATCGCCTCGCCTTCTACGCCAAGGAGACCAACGATCCGAGCCTCGAGCCCGCGCCGCTGCTGAAGAAGCTCGCGGCCGAAGGCAAGACGTTCGCCTCGCTGGCGGCGGCGTCGAAGGCGGCTTGATCGGTTTGGCAGCTGCTGCAATGTCGCGCTCCGGGCAAAGCTCTCTCCGTTCCCTCCCCCCATGTGGGGGAGGGGCAGGGAGGGGGGTGGCCCCGGGCGAGGTCAGTGTTCGTGGCTACCCCCTTCCCCAACCCTTCCCCACAAGGGGGAAGGGAGCCCGTCCGCCGGTGTCCACCTCACACGACCCGGCGATTACCGTTTTGCAGAGTATCGATCGCCAATGACCCATCCCGGCGAACAGTTTTATCCCGAGGGCGTGCGGTGGGACGACACCATCGTCCAGGGCTCGCTGCCTGACCTCTTGTCGAAAGCCGCCGCCGATTACGGCCCGCGCACCGCGCTGGAATTCCGCGATCGCCCGATCACCTACACCGAGCTCGCAGCTCAGGCCGAGCGTGCGGCGGCGGCGTTCCTGCGCGCCGGCTGCGGCAAGGGCACGTCCGTTGCGCTGTTCCTCGGCAACTCGCCGGACCATCCCGTCAATTTTTTCGGCGCGCTGAAGGCAGGCGCCCGCCTCGCGCATCTCTCCCCGCTCGACGGCGAGATCGCGCTGACCCACAAGATCTCCGATTCCGGCTCGCGCCTGCTCGTCACCTCCAACCTCGCCGCCCTGCTGCCGACCGCGCTGAAGTTCCTTGAAAAGGGGCTGATCGACCGCCTCGTCGTCTGCGAGGACGATCATTGGGGCAAGGTCGGCACGCCGCAGGCGGCGATCCCGGATGATCCCCGCATCGTCACCTTCAAGGCCTTCACCGAGGGCGCGACCGCGCCGGCGGCGTGGCCCGTCGTCATGGCCGACGACGTCGCCCTGCTGCAATATACCGGCGGCACCACCGGCCTGCCCAAGGGCGCGATGCTGACCCACGGCAATCTCACCTCGGCGGTGTCGATCTACGACGTCTGGGGCAAGCCATCGCGCGCCGCGCGGGGCGAGACGATCGAGCGCGTGATCTGCGTGCTGCCGCTGTTCCACATCTACGCGCTGACCGTGGTGCTGCTGTCGTCGCTCAGCCGCGGCAATCTGATCTCGCTGCATCAGCGTTTCGACGTCGAAGCCGTGATGCGCGACATCGAGGTCAAGCGCGCGACCTATTTTCCGGGCGTACCGACGATGTGGATCGCGATCGCCGCGCTGCCGGATCTGGACAAGCGCGACTTCTCCTCGCTCGCCACCATCGGCTCCGGCGGCGCGCCGCTGCCGGTGGAGATCGCGAATTTCTTCGAGCGCAAGGTCGGCAAGAAGCTGCGCAGCGGCTGGGGCATGACCGAGACCTGCTCGCCCGGCACCGGCCATCCGCCCACCGGCCCCGACAAGCCCGGCTCGATCGGCCTGATGCTGCCCGGCATCGAGCTCGACGTCGTCGCGCTCGACGATCCCAAGCGCGTGCTTGCGCCGGGCGAGGTCGGAGAGATCCGCATCAAGGGCCCGAACGTCACCAAGGGGTACTGGAACAAGCCGGAGGGATCCACGGACGCCTTCGTCGACGGCCGCTTCCTCACCGGCGACATCGGCTATGTCGATACCGACGGCTATTTCTTCCTGGTCGACCGCAAGAAGGACATGATCATCTCCGGCGGCTTCAACGTCTATCCGCAGATGATCGAGCAGGCGATCTACACCATTGCTGGTGTGCACGAGGTGATCGTGCTCGGCATTCCCGACCAGTACCGCGGCGAGGCCGCCAAGGCCTTCATCAAGCTGAAGCCGGAGGCAAAGCCGTTCTCGCTCGACGAGCTGCGCGCGCAGCTCGCCGGCAAGCTCGGCAAGCACGAATTGCCGGCCGAGGTCGAATTCGTCGACGATCTGCCGCGAACGCCTGTCGGAAAATTGTCGCGCCACGAATTGCGCCAGCAGCAGAAACCGTCACAATCCACTAAACCCGCATCAGGAGCTCGTTCTTGACCGACGCCGTCATCGTTTCCACCGCCCGCACCCCGATCGGCAAGGCCTATCGCGGCGCGCTCAACGCCACCGAGGGCGCAACCCTGCTCGGCCACGCCATCGGCGAAGCCGTCGCGCGCGCCAAGGTCGATCCGAAGGAGATCGAGGACGTCGTGATGGGCGCGGCGCTGCAGCAGGGTTCGACTGGCGGCAACATCGCGCGCAAGGCGCTGCTGCGCGCCGGCCTTCCCGTCACCGTCGCCGGCACCACGATCGACCGGCAATGCGCCTCGGGCCTGCAGGCGATCGCGCTCGCCGCGCGCTCGGTGATTTTTGACGGCGTCGAGATCGCGGTCGGCGGCGGTGGCGAGTCGATCAGTCTCGTGCAGAACGACAAGATGAACGGCTTCCACGCCCAGGACCCTGCGCTGCTCAAGATCAAGAGCGAGGTCTACATGCCCATGATCGACACGGCGGAAGTCGTTGCCAAGCGCTACGGCATCTCGCGCGAGAAGCAGGACGAATATTCGCTGGAGAGCCAGCGCCGCACTGCGGCCGCCCAGCAGGGCGGCAAGTTCAAGGAGGAGATCGCGCCGATCACGACGCAGATGGCGGTCACCGACAAGGCCACCGGCGCCGTGTCGATGAAGGACGTCACGCTGTCGCAGGACGAGGGCCCGCGTCCCGAGACGACGATCGAAGGCCTCGCCGGCCTCAAGCCCGTGCGCGGCGAGGGATTCACCGTTACCGCCGGCAATGCCAGTCAGCTCTCCGACGGCGCCAGCGCCTCCGTCATCATGAGCGACAAGGAAGCCTCCAAGCGTGGCCTCAAGCCGCTCGGCATCTTCCGCGGCTTCGTCTCGGCCGGCTGCGAGCCGGACGAGATGGGCATCGGCCCGGTCTTCGCCGTGCCGCGCCTGCTCAAGCGCCACGGCCTCACCGTCGACGACATCGGTCTCTGGGAGCTGAACGAAGCCTTCGCGGTGCAGGTGCTGTATTGCCGCGACAAGCTCGGCATCGACCCCGAGAAGATCAACGTCGACGGCGGTGCGATCGCGGTCGGCCATCCCTACGGCATGTCCGGCGCGCGCCTCACCGGCCACGCTTTGATCGAAGGCCGCCGCCGCAAGGCAAAGTACGCGGTTGTCACCATGTGCGTCGGCGGCGGTATGGGCGCGGCAGGGCTGTTCGAGGTGCTGCAGTAAAACGTTTCTGTCATTCCGGGGCGCCGCAAAGCGGCGAGCCCGGAATCCGTAACCACCAATCGGGGATATGGATTCCGGGCCTGCGCCTTACGGCGCATCCCGGAATGACGGCGGATTTGGTAAGAACAAAACTGTTCACAGGAGGATCCGATGGATCTCGCATTCACGAAAGAAGAGCAGGCGTTTCGCGAGGAAGTGCGGCAGTTCTTCCGCGACAACGTGCCGCCGGATACGCGGCGCAAGATGGTCGAGGGGCGTCACCTCAGCAAGGACGAGATGGTGAATTGGTGGCGCATCCTCAACAAGAAGGGCTGGGGCGTCAGCCATTGGCCCAAGCAATATGGCGGCACCGGCTGGACCAGCGTGCAGCACTACATCTTCAACGAGGAACTGCAGTCCTATCCGGCGCCGCAGCCACTCGCCTTCGGCGTCAGCATGGTCGGCCCGGTCATCTACACCTTCGGGAACGAGGAGCAGAAGAAGCAGTACCTGCCGCGCATCGCCAATGTCGACGACTGGTGGTGCCAGGGCTTCTCCGAGCCGGGTTCGGGCTCCGACCTCGCCTCGCTCAAGACCAAGGCCGAGCGCAAGGGCGACAAGTGGATCATCAACGGCCAGAAGACCTGGACCACGCTGGCCCAGCACGCCGACATGATCTTCTGCCTGTGCCGCACCGATCCCGGCGCCAAGAAGCAGATGGGCATCTCCTTCATCGTGTTCTCGATGAAGTCGAAAGGCGTCACGGTGCGCCCGATCCAGACCATCGACGGCGGCGTCGAGGTCAACGAAGTGTTCTTCGACGACGTCGAGGTGCCCTACGAGAATTTGATCGGCGAGGAGAACAAGGGCTGGGACTACGCAAAATTCCTGCTCGGCAATGAGCGCACCGGCATCGCCCGTGTCGGCGTCTCCAAGGAGCGGCTGCGCCGCATCCGCGATCTCGCCGGCAAGGTGGAATCCGGCGGCAAGCCGATCATCCAGGACGCCGCTTTCCGCGAGAAGCTCGCCGCCTGCGAGATCGAGCTGAAGGCGCTCGAGCTCACCCAGCTGCGCGTCGTGGCGGATGAAGGCAAGCACGGCAAGGGCAAGCCCAATCCGGCCTCCTCGGTGCTGAAGATCAAGGGCTCCGAGATCCAGCAGACCACCACCGAGCTCTTGATGGAAGTGATCGGACCGTTCGCCGCGCCCTACGACGTGCACGGCGACGACGGCTCGAACGAAGCCATGGACTGGACCGCCCAGATCGCGCCGAGCTACTTCAACAACCGCAAGGTCTCGATCTACGGCGGCTCCAATGAGATCCAGCGCAACATCATCGCCAAGGCGGTGCTGGGGCTCTAGGCGTCATTCCGGGGCGCGCGCAGCGCGAGCCCGGAATCCATAACCACGATCGGGAGTATGGATCCCGGGCTCGCGCGACGCGCGCCCCGGGATGACGAAGCAAAAATTCCGGGTACGAGGAACCAAAGAAATGGATTTTGATCTGAACGAGGAGCAGCGGCTTCTCAAGGACAGCATCGACGGCCTGCTGACCGATTCCTACGATTTCGAGAGCCGCAAGAAGTACATGAAGGAGAAGGGCGGCTGGAGCAAAGCGGTCTGGCTCAAGCTCGCCGAGCAGGGCCTGCTCGGCCTGCCCTTCAGCGAGGCCGATGGCGGCTTCGGCGGCGGCGGCGTCGAGACCATGATCGTGATGGAAGCGCTCGGCAAGGCGCTGGTGCTCGAGCCGTATCTGGCAACGGTCGTGATCGGCGGCGGCTTCCTGCGCCATGCCGGCACCGACGCGCAGAAGGCGGCGCACGTGCCCGGCATCATCGACGGCAGCAAGACGCTGGCGTTTGCCCAGCTCGAGAAGAACTCGCGCTACGATCTCTTCGACGTCGCGACCACCGCGAAGAAGAAGGGCGACGGCTTTGTCGTCGACGGCGAGAAATTCGTCGTGCTCAACGGCGAGAACGCCGACACGCTCGTTGTCACCGCCCGCACCAAGGGCGAGCGTCGCGACAAGACCGGCATCGGCGTGTTCCTGGTTCCTGCCAATGCCAAGGGCGTGACCAGGAAGTCCTACCCGACCCAGGACGGCCTGCACGCCGCCGACATCACCCTCACCGGTGTCGAGGTCGGCGCTGATGCCGTGCTCGGCAATCCCGACGATTCGCTCGCGCTGATCGAACGTGTCGTCGACGAAGCCCGCGTCGCGCTCTGCGCCGAGGCGGTCGGCCTGATGGACGAGGCGCTCAAGACCACCGTCGAGTACATCAAGACGCGAAAGCAGTTCGGCGTCGCGATCGGCTCGTTCCAGTCGCTGCAGCACCGGGCATCCGACATGTTCGTGGCGGCCGAGCAGGCGCGCTCGATGTCGATGTTCGCGACCATGGCGAACGACTTCGAGAACGCCAAGGAGCGCAGCAATGCGATTGCCGCGGCCAAGGTGCAGATCGGCAAGTCGCTGAAATTCGTCGGACAGCAGGCGATCCAGCTGCACGGCGGCATCGGCATGACCATGGAGGCGAAGATCGGCCACTACTTCAAGCGCCTCACCATGATCGAGAACTCGTTCGGCGACACCGACTACCACCAGCGCCGCGTCGCTGATGGTGGCGGGTTGATCTAGCCTCGCTGTCATCCCGGGGCGCGCGTAGCGCGAACCCGGGATCCATCGGGCGGCAATACGCGCGGTGAAATGGATTCCGGGTTCGCGCTATGCGCGCCCCGGAATGACCAGGAAGAAGGAGCCGACAATGAAGAACACCCCGTTCGATCTCACCGGCAAGGTCGCGGTCGTCACCGGCTCCAGCCGCGGCATCGGCCGCTCCTCCGCGGAACTGCTCGCCAAGCTCGGCGCCAAGGTCGTGGTGTCCTCGCGCAAAACCGACGCCTGCCAGGAGGTCGTCGACGGCATCAAGGCGGCCGGCGGTGACGCCACCGTCATCCCCTGCAACATCGCGCGCAAGGCCGAGGTCGAGGCGCTGATCGCGGGCGCCGCGAAGCATTACGGCAAGGTCGACATCCTCGTCTGCAACGCAGCGGTGAACCCTTACTACGGTCCGCTGCTCGACATCACCGATGAGGCTTTCGACAAGATCATGGGGAGCAACGTCAAGAGCAACATCTGGCTCTCCGCGCTCGCGATCCCGCAAATGGCGGAACGCGGCAGCGGCTCCGTCGTCATCATCTCCTCGATCGGCGGCTTGCGCGGCTCCACCGTGATCGGCGCCTACGGCATCTCGAAAGCGGCCGACTTCGCGCTGTGCCGCTCGCTCGCCGGCGAGTGGGGCCCGAAAGGCGTCCGCGTCAACTGCATCGCGCCCGGCCTCGTCAAGACCGATTTCGCCCGCGCGCTGTGGGAAGACGAAGCCAACCTCAAGCGCCGCACCGCCACCACGCCGCTGCGCCGCATCGGCGAACCCGACGAAATCGCCGGCGCGGTCGCCTATCTCGCCTCGGATGCGTCGAGCTTCATGACCGGACAGACCATCGTCATCGACGGCGGCGTGACCACGGCGGCGGTGTAGACTCTAGCGACTTGTAATTGTAGTGAAGTGGCGCTTCACTTCACCCTCCCCTGGAGGGGGAGGGTCGCTCGCGCTAAGCGCGAGCGGGGTGGGGTGAAGCCACAAGAATGGTCTCAACATCAATCCGACGCGCCGCCGCGAAGAGGCTTAGGGCGAACGCGACGCCGCACGAGCGGATACTATGGCGTGCGCTCAAAGGCCTCCCGATGGACGGATCGCACTTCCGCCGACAAGCGCCGATCGGCCCCTACGTCGTTGACTTCTTCTGTCCGGCCAAGCGGCTCATCATCGAGCTCGATGGCGGGCATCACAACGAAGACGATACGGCTGCCCGCGACCTCGAGCGCCAACGCTGGCTCGAGAACGAAGGCTACCGCGTCATCCGCTTCTGGAATTCTGAGATCGGGAGCGACCTGACCGCCGTACTCGAACGCATCTATGTCGAGTTGTACGGATCGCGTGAAGCTGAAATCACACCTTTGAAGCACCGTCGCACGTAGCGGTGCGCGTCTCTTCTCTTACCCTCCCCTGGAGGGGGAGGGTCGATCGCGCGTAGCGCGAGCGGGGTGGGGTGATCTCTCCGCTCGGGCAGTGTTCGATGAGGAGAGACCGTCACCCCACCCCGTCTCGCATTTCGCTGCGCTCAATGTGAGCCGACCCTCCCCCTCCAGGGGAGGGTAAGAGGAGACCCGCCTTGACCTCGGACCGGCAATCCCGTTTCTTTGCCGCGACACAATGACCCCCTCAGGGAAAACGCCAAGGGTAAGCCGCCATGTCTTTCGTCCTCGCCATCGACCAGGGCACCACCTCCTCGCGCGCGATCGTGTTTCGCGGCGATATTTCCATCGCGGCGAAGGCGCAGCAGGAGTTTCCGCAGCATTTCCCGGCCTCGGGCTGGGTCGAGCACGAGCCCGAGGACATCTGGACCTCGACGGTGATGGTCTGCCGCGAGGCGATCGAGCAGGCCGGCATCGCCGCGAAGGACATCGCGGCGATCGGCATCACCAACCAGCGCGAGACCACCGTGGTGTGGGACCGCGCCACGGGGCAGGCCGTGCACCGCGCCATCGTCTGGCAGGACCGCCGCACCGCCGACATCTGCGCCAAGCTCAAGGCCGACGGCCGCGAGCCCGTGATCTCGCAGAAGACCGGCCTGATCATCGACCCCTATTTCTCCGGCACAAAGGTGGCCTGGATCCTCGACCACGTCCCCGGTGCCCGCGCCCGCGCCGCGCGCGGCGAATTGATGTTCGGCACCGTCGACTGCTATCTGCTCTGGCGCCTCACCGGCGGCAAGGTGCATGCCACCGACGCCACCAACGCCTCGCGCACGCTGCTGTTCAACATCCACACCGGACAGTGGGACGACGAGCTGCTGGAAATCATCGGCGTGCCGCGCTCGATGCTGCCCGAGGTGAAGGACTCCTCGGCCCGCTTCGGCGAGAGCACGCCGGATCTGTTCGGTGGCGCGATCGCCATCTCCGGCATCGCCGGCGATCAGCAGGCGGCGACCATCGGCCAGGCCTGCTTCCGTCCCGGCATGATGAAGTCGACCTACGGCACCGGCTGTTTTGCCTTGCTCAACACCGGCACCACGCCGGTCGCGTCGAAGAACAAGCTGCTCACCACTGTCGCCTACCAACTCGATGGCAAGCGCACTTACGCGCTCGAAGGCTCGATCTTCGTCGCAGGCAGTGCGGTGCAATGGCTGCGCGACGGCCTCGGCATCATCAAGCACGCCGCCGAAACCGGACCTCTTGCCGATCAGTCGGACTCCATGCAGAGCGTCTATCTCGTCCCCGCCTTCGTCGGCATGGGCGCGCCCTATTGGAATCCGCGCGTCCGCGGCGCGCTGTTCGGCCTCACCCGCAACACCGGCCCCGCCGAACTCGCCCACGCCGCACTTGAAAGCGTCTGCTACCAGACCTTTGACCTCTGGGCCGCGATGCGCGCCGACTGGCCAAGCTCGGAAACCGCCAGCGTCGTGCTCCGCGTCGACGGCGGCATGACCGCCTCCGACTGGACCATGCAGCGCCTCGCCGATCTGCTCGACGCGCCGGTCGATCGCCCCGTGATCCAGGAGACGACAGCGCTGGGCGCCGCCTACCTCGCTGGCCTCCAGGCCGGCGTCTATCCCGAGCCCACAAAGTTCGCCGACAATTGGCGCCTCGAGCACCGCTTCAAGCCGAACATGAGCCAGGCCACGCGCGAGCGAAAGCTCGCGGGGTGGGCGCGCGCGGTGAAGGGCGTGCTGGCGAGCGACGAGGGGGAGGGGTAGTACGCCTCTCTTTCTCCGAGTCGTCCCGGCGAAGGCCGGGACCCATACTCCGCAGCAGATGTTGTGAACGGGACCCGTCGTTCCAGCCTCGCAAAGTAATCCACATTCGTGGTTATGGGTCCCGGCCTTCGCCGGGACGACATCGGATATGTAGCTCGCACTCGGCTCCACAGGAAACCGCAATGATCCTCCCCGACGGCTATTCGGACGTCCCCACCGGCAAGATCGCCGCCGTCGTCACCCACCTTGAGATGACCGCGCCTCCCGCACGCCGTGACGATCCTCCCGGTGTGTGGGTCCTGCGCAAGGTCGATGCGCCCGCGCTCGACTGGTACCGCGATCTCCACCGCCGCGTCGGCGAGGAATGGCTGTGGTTCTCCCGGGCGCGGATGAACGACACAGAGCTCGCCGCGATCATCCACGCAACGGGCGTCGAGGTCTATGCACTCGCCGTGGACGGACGCGACGAAGGCCTGCTGGAGCTGGATTTTCGCGAGGCCGGTCAGTGCGAGCTGGCCTATTTCGGCGTCACCGCGCCTCTGATCGGCACGGGAGCGGCCCGCTTCCTGATGAACCGCGCGCTTAACCTCGCTTGGTCGCGCGACGTCCGCCGCGTCTGGGTCCACACCTGCACGCTCGATCACCCATCCGCCGTCGCCTTCTACCAGCGCTCCGGCTTCCGCCCGTTCCGCCGCCAGATCGAGATCGCCGACGATCCGCGCCTCGACGGCACCGCGCCGCGCGACGCGGCGAAGCATGTGCCTGTTATCGGGTAGCGCGTGAGCAATGTAGCTCAGATGAGCGGCTGGTCCGTCGCCGCATCTCGCTCTAGCGCATGTTGGCCAAGATCGTCCGCTGCTACACGCTCCGCCGTCATCCTGAGGTGCGCGCTCTTGCGAGCAGGACGAGCGAGAGGAGAGATCGCAGATTCATGAGAGGAGCTCCGGCTGGTACATTGTCTATTGATCTCTCGTTGTTGCGTCACGCGCAATGCTCCGGTTCCAAGATAGTTGTTGCAGGCAGCGTGCATTGGCGGTGAACTGGACGGCCCTGCCACGTCCAACCGCTGGAAGAGCGAGAACCATGTTCCTGATCGGCCAATATGATTCCCCCTTCGTCCGCCGCGTCGCGATCGCGCTGCGGCTTTACGGCCTTCCTTTCGAGCACAGGCCGTGGTCGACCTTCGGCGACGCCGACAAGATCGCGCCGTACAATCCGCTGCGCCGCGTGCCGACGCTGGTGCTCGACAACGGCGAGGCGCTGATCGAAAGCACGGTGATCCTGGACTATCTCGACGAACTCGTCGGCGAGGACAAGGCGATGCTGCCGCGCAGCGGCACCGAGCGGCGCAGGCATTTGCGCATCTGCGCGCTCGCTTCCGGTCTCGGTGACAAGGCGGTGAGCCTGCTCTACGAGCGCGTGCTGCGGAAGGAGCAGCTCGCGCTGTGGGTCGCGCGCTGCCAGGCGCAGATTGCGGACGTGCTCGCCGTGCTCGAGGCCGAGCGCGCCAAGGTGACGACGCCGTACTGGCTGGGCGATCGGATCAGCCACACCGACGTTGCGGTTGCCTGCGTCGTCCGCTTCACCCGCGAGGCGCATCCGCAGCTGTTCGAGGCGTCGCGCTATCCGGCGCTCGCGGCACATGGCGAGCGCTGCGAGGCATTGGCGCCGTTCCAGGAGATCGTGCAGCCACTGGCCCCGCCGAAGGGGTGAGGCCCCGGTGCTCGGCCCCAAGCTACCAGATCGTGGGTTGCCTGACGGGCAAAACACGCCAGCGCTGGGTCAATCAGCGTCGATCGAAATATTCCACTTTACCGAAATTCGGTTTCGGCGTATGTGTCGCCCACCCTGATCCGGCGAAAGGGGCGGTCGTACGTCGTCACGAGCCGCGGATCGGGGAGCGGTGGACGCGGCAGCGTCGTGCACGAGAGGCGGGAGCAGGGCGGGATGAACCCCGTGAGATCCAGGCTTCGTGCGGACGAGCGACGCTGATGCGTACGGCCAAATCGCGTGGTCCTAGCTGTCGTTGCTACAGTCAAGCCTTGCGGAGGTGCGCCAAGCCCGACCGGGCGAAGCGCATCGCCAATCCGCGAGGTGACGGAGGCAAGCAGGAACTCGTCTCCGGGGAGAGCGCGCCATATGCCGTCAGACCATCGCGCAGGGAAGGCCGGCGTTTCGGCTTCACCTGTTGATCCGTTGTGCATTGCGTGTGCATCTCATCGCACGACGGACCGTGGGTGCCAGCCGGCGCCCGGCCTTCCCTGCGCCCTTTCGCTATGAGGGCGTGACGCGAAGCGCAAAGCTCGGGCGGAAGCGCCGCGAGGATGCAAAGGTGTGTCTATTAAACAAAGGACTCGCGCCCCGGACGCAGCGCAGCGGTCCGGCGATGCGCAGCATCGTCCGGGGTGGTGCGCTGCAGAGCAGGGGCCCATCTTGCCGCGTGCCGTGCGGCTCCTGGGTCCCGGCTCGGCGCCACGTCGCTTGCGCGATGCCGCGCCGTCCGGGACACGGAGGCCTTCGCCATGAAGGGGAGAGCGCGAGCCCCTATCCCGCGCCAGCGCGCTTCTTCTGCCAGACCAGGTGCACCGCGCAGGTGCAGCCCGGCGGATGCGAGGCGAGATCCTTCGACGTCTCGTCATTCGCCGCCGTTGCCGCAAAGGCCTTGTCGCTGTCCTCTCGCGACGGGATGTAGTTCAGCACCGGCGCGAGCCAGCGCTCGGTTTCCGCGACGCTCATGCCCTTGCGTGCGGCATAGTCCTCGACCTGGTCGCGCTCGATCTTGCCGACGCCGAAATAATAGCTCTCGGGGCTGGCGAAATAGAGCCCGGACACAGAGGAGCCCGGCCACATCGCAAAGCTCTCGGTCAGCTTCACCCCGCAGGTTGCTTCCGCATCGAGCAGCTCGAACAGCGTCGCCTTCTCGGTGTGGTCGGGCTGCGCGGGATAGCCGGGCGCGGGGCGGATGCCCTGATACTTCTCGAGGATCAGCTCGTCGTTGGAGAGCGTCTCGTCCGGCGCGTAGGCCCAGAATTCGCGGCGCACGCGGGAATGCATGCGCTCGGCGAAGGCCTCGGCGAGACGGTCGGCCAGCGCCTTGCACAGGATCGAGGAGTAGTCGTCATTCGCCATCTTGAAGCGGTCGGCGACCGCATCCTCGCCGATGCCGGCCGTGACGACGAAGCCACCGACATAGTCGGGCACGCCCGCGGGCGCGACGAAGTCGGCGAGCGCAGCATTAAACCGACCTTCGCGCTTCTCGAGCTGCTGGCGCAGCGTGTGCAGCGTCGCGATCTTCTTGGTCCGGCTCTCGTCGGCGTAAACAGCGATATCGTCGCCGTCCGCGTTCGCCGGCCAGAAGCCGATCGTCGCGCGCGCCCGGAACCACTTTTCCTTGACGATAGTGTCGAGCATTTTTCGCGCGTCGTCATAGAGCGAGCGCGCGACCTCGCCGACCTTGGCATCGTCGAGGATGGCGGGGAAGCGCCCCGCGAGCTCCCAGGTCTGGAAGAACGGCGTCCAGTCGATGCAGTCGACCAGTTCGGTGAGGTCATAGTCGTCGAAGCTGCGGATGCCGAGGAAGGTCGGCTTCACCGGCTTGTTCTTGGCAAAGTCCACCGGCACGCGGTTGGCGCGGGCGGCAGCAAGCTTCAGGCGCTTCTTGTCGGCCTGCGCGCGCAGATGTGCCTCCGAGATTTTTGCGTATTCGGCACGCACCTCGGCGGCATAGGCTTCGCGCTTCTCGGGCGAGAGCAGCGAGGACGCAACGCCGACGGCGCGGCTGGCGTCGTTGACATGCACGACGGGGCCGGCCCGATAGCTCGGGTCGATCTTGACTGCGGTGTGCACGCGGCTCGTGGTGGCGCCGCCGATCAGGAGCGGCAGCTTGAGGCCCTCGCGCTGCAATTCGCCGGCGAAGAACGCCATCTCGTCGAGCGAGGGCGTGATCAGGCCGGAGAGACCGACGATGTCGGCCTTCTCCGCCTTCACGGTCTCGACGATCCTGGCGGCGGGCACCATCACGCCGAGGTCGATGACCTCGAAATTGTTGCACTGGAGCACGATGCCGACGATGTTCTTGCCGATGTCGTGGACGTCGCCCTTGACGGTCGCGAGCACGATCTTGCCGGCGGACGAGGAGCCCTCAGTGCCGATGCCGTTGGCGAGATTGCGCGCCTTCTCTTCTTCCATGAACGGCATCAGCCAGGCCACCGCCTGCTTCATCACGCGCGCGGACTTCACCACCTGCGGCAGGAACATCTTGCCGTCGCCGAAGAGGTCGCCGACCACGTTCATGCCGGCCATCAGCGGGCCCTCGATCACGTCGAGCGGACGCGAGGACGCCTTGCGGGCCTCCTCGGTATCCTGCTCGATGAACTCGGTGATCCCATGCACCAGCGAATGCGACAGCCGCTTCGCCACCGGCCATTCGCGCCAGGCGAGATCGGCTTCCTTGGTCTGGGTCTTGTTGCCGCGGAATTTTTCCGCGAGTGCCAGCAGGCGCTCGGACGCGCCCGGGTCGCGGTTGAGCACGACGTCTTCGCAAGTTTGGCGCAGCTCGGCATCGATGTCGTCATAGACGATCATCTGCCCGGCATTGACGATGCCCATGTCCATGCCGGCCTTGATGGCGTGATACAGGAACACCGAGTGCATGGCCTCGCGCACCGGCTCGTTGCCGCGGAACGAGAAGGAGAGGTTGGAGACGCCGCCCGAGATATGCGCGCCGGGCAGGTTCTGGCGGATCCAGCGCGTCGCCTCGATGAAATCGACGCCGTAATTGTTGTGCTCCTCGATGCCGGTCGCGATCGCGAAGACGTTCGGATCGAAGATGATGTCCTCGGGCGGGAAGCCGACCTTGTTCACCAGGATGTCGTAGGCGCGCTTGCAGATCTCGGTCTTGCGCGCGAACGTGTCGGCCTGGCCGACCTCGTCGAACGCCATCACGACCACAGCCGCACCATGACGGCGGGCGATCTTGGCCTCAAAGATGAACTTCTCCTCGCCTTCCTTCATCGAGATCGAGTTGACGACCGGCTTGCCCTGCACGCATTTCAGGCCGGCTTCGATCACCGAGAACTTGGAGGAGTCCACCATCACGGGGACGCGGGCGATATCGGGCTCGGCGGCGACGAGATTGAGGAACGTCACCATCGCGGCTTCAGAGTCGAGCAGGCCCTCGTCCATGTTGACGTCGATGATCTGCGCGCCGTTCTCGACCTGGTCGCGCGCGACCTGCAGCGCCGCCGTGTAGTCGCCGGCCGTGATCAGCTTGCGGAAACGGGCCGAGCCGGTGACGTTGGTGCGCTCGCCGACGTTCACGAACGGGATCGCGTCGGTCAGGATGAAGGGCTCGAGGCCGGAGAGCCGCAGGCGCGGTTCGATCTCCGGCACGATGCGCGGCTTGTGCGGGGCGACGCTAGCTGCGATCGCGGCGATATGCTCCGGCGTGGTGCCGCAGCAGCCGCCGACGATGTTGACGAGGCCGGACGCAGCGAACTCGCCGACCAGGCGCGCCATATATTCCGGCGTCTCGTCATACTGGCCGAATTCGTTGGGCAGGCCGGCGTTCGGGTAAGCGCAGACCAGCGTGTCGGCGACGCGGCCGATATCGGCGATATGGGCGCGCAGATCTTCGGCGCCGAGCGCGCAGTTGAAGCCGATCGTGACGGGTTTTGCGTGTCGCACCGAATTCCAGAACGCCTCCGGCATCTGGCCCGAGAGCAGGCGGCCGGATTTGTCGGTGATGGTGCCCGACACCATCACGGGCATGTCGATGCCGCGCGCTTCGGTGATCTCGGCGATCGCATAGAGCGCCGCCTTGGCGTTCAGCGTGTCGAAGATGGTCTCGACCAGCAAGAGGTCGACGCCGCCGTCGAGCATGCCGTTGATCTGCTCGCCATAGGACTTGCGCAGATCGTCGAAGGTGACGGCGCGGTAGCCGGGATTGGAGACGTCGGGGGAGATCGAGGCGGTGCGGTTGGTCGGGCCGATGGCGCCCGCGACGAAGCGCGGCTTGCCGTCCTCGGCCTCGACGCGCCGCGCGGCATTGCCGGCGAGGCGGGCGCCTTCGCGCGCCATCTCGTAGACGATGTCGGTGAGGTCGTAATCGGCCTGCGCGATCGACGTCGTGGAGAAGGTGTTGGTCGCGACGATGTCGGCGCCGGCGCGCAAATACGCCGCGTGGATGTCCTCGATTGCCTGCGGCTGGGTCAGAATCAACAGATCGTTGTTGCCGCGCAGGTCGCGATGAAAGTCCTTGAAGCGCTCGCCGCGGAAGGCGGCCTCGTCGAACTGCAGGTTCTGGATCATCGTGCCCATGGCGCCGTCGAGCACGAGAATGCGCTCGCGCGCGGCGTTCAGCAGGGCAGTACGTTTCGCGGAAACAGGTACGGTCATGTTGTCTCAGGCCGCTTTCTGGGCGCTCTTGGCGCGAATGCCGAGCAGATGGCTGATCGCGAACACGAGATCGGCGCGGTTCATGGTGTAGAAATGGAAAGTGTCGACGCCGTGCTTGGCGAGCTTCTGCACCTGGCCGGCCGCGACGGTTGCGGCCACCAGCTTGCGGGTCTCGGCGTCCTCGTCGAGGCCTTCGAATTTCGCGGCGAACCAGTCCGGCACGGTGGTGCCGGCGCGCGTCACGAAATTGCGGGCCTGCTTGAAATTGTGCATGGGCATGATGCCCGGCACGATCGGAATGTTGATGCCGCGCGCCCGCACGCGGTCGAGATAGCGGAAGTAGAGGTCGTTGTCGAAGAACACCTGGGTGATCGCGCGCGTCGCGCCGGCATCGACCTTGGCCTGCAGCGTGTCGATATCATCATCGAAGTCGCGCGCTTCGGGGTGCTTCTCGGGATAGGCCGACACGGACACTTCGATGTCGGCATGCCGCTTCTTGATCCCCGCGACGAGCTCGGCCGAGCTCTGATAGCCGTCGGGATGGCTGGCATAGGGCGTGCCGATGCCGCCGGCGGGATCGCCGCGCAGGCCCACGATATGGCGGACGCCGACCTCGTGATAGCGGTCGACGATCTCGTCGATCTCGCCGCGCGAGGCACCGACGCAGGTCAGGTGCGCCGCCGGCAGCAGGGCGGTCTCTTTCAGGATACGGGCGATGGTCGAATGGGTGCGCTCGCGGGTCGAGCCGCCGGCGCCGTAGGTCACCGAGACGAATTTCGGGTCGAGCGGAGCGAGCCGGTTGATGGTCTCCCAGAGATTGCGCTCCATATCTTCCGTCTTGGGTGGAAAGAACTCGAAGGAGATCGCAGGCCGCTTCAGGTGCCCGTCTTGCCCGTCGGCTCGGGCAGGAATCGTCAGATCGGTCATGGCACCACTCGCTCCAGATGTGTCGCCAGATCCTGGCGGCCGACGGTCAGGTCCAGCTTGGGAGAGCCCAAGATAGGGCAAAGGCGGTCTGATCGACAGCCCATCAGGGATGGGAAATGGCCCACTTCTGTCGACAATAGATGAATTATTGAGCGTCTATCGATTTGAGTGGGATGTCGGTGGACTTACAATAATCTAGCTATTTCAACTATTTGTCAGAAAATTGGGGGCTGGCCGGGGCGGGCACGGTAGGTGGGCAATATGAAAGAAATGTTGTTTGGACTGCTCTTGGCCCACCGCCTCGCTTCGGTCGACTGCGCGGGCTCGCGGTCTGCACACGTCAGATCTGCGCAGCCGCCCCATTGTCGCCGCGCGGCCCTCCACTAGGTTAGCGCGCCATGATCCCGCTCTCAGTCCTCGACCTCTCCGTCGTCACCACAGGCACCAGGCCCGCCGCGGCGCTGCGCAACAGCATCGACCTGGCGCGCCATGTCGATGGGCTCGGCTATGTCCGCTACTGGCTCGCCGAGCATCACAACCTCGCCTCGGTCGCGAGTCCCGCGCCAGACGTCATGATCGGCCAGATCGCGGCGGTGACGAAGCATATCCGCGTCGGCTCCGGCGGGGTGATGCTGCCCAACCACGCCCCGCTGGTCGTCGCCGAGCGATTCAAGATGCTGGAGGCGCTGTTTCCCGGCCGTATCGACCTCGGCCTTGGCCGGGCGCCCGGCACCGATGGCGCCACCGCCTATGCGCTCCGGAGCCGGCTCGACCGCCGCGAGGGCGATGATTTCCTGGAGCGGCTGCACGAGCTGATTCTGTGGGAGACCCGTGAATTCCCCGCAGGGCACCCCTACCACAACGTCGTCGCCATGCCCGACGACACCAAGCTGCCGCCGATCTGGCTGCTCGGCTCCAGCGATTATTCCTCGGAATTGGCGGCACAGGTCGGCATGGGCTTCGCCTTCGCGCATCATTTCGCGTCCCACGACGCGGTCGACGCGATGGTGCATTACCGCAACCGCTTCCAGCCCTCGGCCTGGCGTGCGAGCCCGCAAGCGATCCTCGCGGTCGCCGTCGTCACCGCCGATACCGATGAGGAGGCCGAACGCCTTGCCAGCTCGTTCGACCTCAACCGGCTGCGCCGCGACCGCGGTCAATATCTGCCGCTGCCGAGCGTCGAGGAGGCCCAGGCCTATCCTTACTCCGACTCCGAGCGCACCTCGATCCTCCGCAACCGTTCCCGCCTGTTCGTCGGCAGCCCCGCGACGGTACGGAAGAAACTGCAGCCGCTGATCGACGCGAGCAAGCCGGACGAGCTGATGGCGATCACAGCGGTGTACGATCACGAGGCGCGGAAGAAGTCGTATTCGCTGCTCGCCGAGGCGTTCGGGCTTAAAGCGACCGCGTAAGAATATCGTGCCCCGGACGCAGCGCAGCGCTCCTTCAGCGATGCGCTGCAGAGCCGGGGCCCATCGCGCCTCCGGGTATCTTGGCCCCTGGGTCCCGGCTCGCGCTTCGCGCGTCCGGGACACGCGACTAATCCTGCTGCGCTTCGCTGAACGTGGCGCGGAAGGGGTGGCCGGGATACACGCCGACGATGCGGAATTCGCGCGAGAAGAATTTCAGCTCCTCGATCGCGAAGGCGAGGCCCTTGTCCTCGGGGTGGCCGTCGACGTCGGCATAAAACTGCGTGGCGAAGAAATTGCCGTCGACCATGTAGCTTTCGAGCTTGGTCATGTTGACGCCGTTGGTGGCAAAGCCGCCGAGCGCCTTGTAGAGCGCGGCCGGCAAATTGCGCACCCGGAACACAAAAGTCGTGACCAGCGGGCCGGAGCCTTGGGCGGCCCATTTCGGCTCGCGCGCCAGCACCACGAAGCGGGTGGTGTTGTGCGCCTCGTCCTCGATGTCCTCCGCGAGGATGTCGAGGCCGTAGATCTTGGCGGCGAGGCGGGAGGCGATCGCGGCCACCGTCTTGTCCTTGCGCTCGGAGATGTCGCGAGCGCTGCCGGCAGTGTCGGCATGCACGATCGGCTTGACGCCGAGCTTGCGGATGATGCGCCGGCATTGGCCGAGCGCATGCACATGGCTCTCAACGCTCTTGATGTCGTCGAGCTTGGTGCCCTTCACCGCCATCAGCTGATGCCGGACCGGCAAGAACCATTCACCGATGATGAAAAGGCCGGAGGCCGGCAAGAGGTGATGGATATCGGCAACACGGCCCGCGACCGAATTCTCGATCGGGATCATGCCGAGATCGGCCTCGCCGGAGGAGATCGCCGACAGCGCGTCCTCGAAGGTGGCGCAGGGCATCGGCTCGGCGTCGGGATAGGCCTCGACGATGGCGATGTGGGAATTGGCCCCGGGCTCGCCCTGGAATGCGATCTTCATCTTGCTCATGTCTTAAAAGTGCTCCTGGGTCGGCCTTGTAACAGCGGCTCAGGATTTGGAAAGGATGCTGCGGGCGGTTTCCAGGTCCGCCGGCGTGTCGACCCCGCGGGGGACGGTGTCGACGATGGTGAAGTCGATGCGCATTCCGGCCTCGAGCGCCCGGAGCTGTTCGAGCTTCTCCTGCAATTCCAGCGGCGAGGGCGGCAGCGAAACGTAACGCTCCAGCGCGGCGCGGCGATAGGCATAGAGGCCGATATGGTGGTAACGCGGTCCGTCGCCGGTCGGCGCGGTCGCGCGGGTGAAATAAAGTGCACGCATGCGCTTGCCGCCGAGCGAGGTTCCGATCGCCTTCACGACGCTCGGGGCGAGATCCTCCTCCTCGGTGTGGATCTGCGAGGCCAGTGTCGCGATGTCCACGGCGGGGTCCTGCAGCGGCGGCAGCACCTCGCGGATGTTGCCGATCGTGATCGTGGGGAAATCGCCCTGCAGATTGACCACGATCTCGGCCTTGCCGTCCGGATCGAGCTTCTGCATGGCCTCGTGGATGCGGTCGGAGCCGGAGGGGTGTGTGGGGCTGGTCATCACGGCCTCGCCGCCATGGGCCGTCACGACCGAAGCGATCTCGGGCGTATCGGTCGCGACCGCGACCCGGCCGATTGCCGCGGCCTCGGCGCGGCGCAGCACGTGCACGATCATCGGCAATCCCGCGATATCGGCGAGTGGCTTGCCGGGCAGGCGGGTGGCGGCCATGCGGGCCGGGATCAGCACCAGGATGCGAGGATCGATCATCGGGTTCAAAGGTCTGGGGTCAAGAGCCTGGAAACGGGGCGTTTTCCGCGCCGGGAAATGGGTGGGGACGGGCCGAAAGCCGGGTCGCTTATACGGGTTGCCAGACCCCGGGCAAACCGATATCTCAATGGCAAAACTCGGGGAAACGATAGGGAACGCTTGATTCTCCCGAGGCTCGTCCTGGCGGCCGCCTGGCCGCTCGATTCTTCTTGCGGTGTGGGGCCTGGCCGGAAATGGACTCTTTCGAACTCAATAAAATTCTCGGTGCTGTGCTCGGCACCTGTCTCCTTCTGCTGGTGACCAGCTTCACCGCCAATGCGCTGTTCACGCCGAAGCCGCTCGAGAAGCCGGGTTTCGAGATCGCCGTGAAGGAAGATGCCGGCCACGGCAAGGAAGGCGGCGCTGCCGCCGCGGCCTCCGAGCCGATCGAAAAGTTGCTCCAGACCGCCTCCGTCGAAAAGGGCGCCTCCGCCGCCAAGAAGTGCGGCGCCTGCCACACCTTCGAGAAGGGTGGCCCGAATCGCGTCGGTCCGAATCTCTATGGCGTCGTCGGCGAGAAGAGGGGTGAGGGCCGCGGCGGCTTCAACTTCTCCGCTGCCATGAAGGGCAAGGGCGGTACCTGGACGTTCGACGACCTCAACAAGTTCATCGCCAATCCGAAGGGCTTCATCCCGGGCACCGCGATGGGCTTCGCCGGCATTGCCAAGGATTCCGAGCGCGCCGACGTCATTGCCTATCTGAACTCGCTGTCGGAGCATCCTCAGCCGCTGCCGACCGCGTCGAAGTAAGGCCTCAAGAACCCGATCTTGGAATATGCGGCCAGGCTGAAAAGCCTGGCCGTTTGCTTATCCGGGCCTCGCGGCGAGTTTATCGGGGCGTTTGGCCGCATCAGACAGGCCGCCCGGCCTTCCAAGATGAGGAAAAAGCAACATATTCGGTCGAAACCTCGCCTATATTGGGACCTTAAAGGAGTAGCCTCCTTCAAGACAGGACTATTGATTTGGCCATAACCCGACGCGATCTCCTGCTCACCGGCACTGCGGCCGCAGCGCTCCCCGCCCTCGGTTCCGTAGCGGGCCTTTCCGTCGTCGGCCGTGCCGAGGCGCAATCGGCGAATGAGCTTCCTTGGCGCCATGCTTTGTCGCTGTTCGGAAAGGTCAAGTACCCCGCCGACTTCACGCGCTTCGACTACGTCAATCCTGAAGCGCCCAAAGGCGGCGTCGCGCGCCAGATCGCGGTCGGCACCTTCGACAATTTCAATATCGTCGTGTCGGGCGTGAAGGGGCAGGTCGCCGGCGCCGTCGCATTCATCTACGAATCCCTCACGACGCCCTCGCTCGACGAAGTCTCGACCGAGTACGGCGCGCTCGCCGAGGCCGTCAGCCATCCGGACGATTTTTCCTTCGTCACCTATCGTTTGCGGCCGGAGGCCAAATGGCACGACGGCAAGCCCGTTACCGCGGATGACGTGATCTTCTCGCTCGATTCCTTCAAGAAGCACCACCCGATGTACTCGGCCTATTACAGCCATGTGGTGAAGGCCGAGAAGCTCGGCGAGCGCGAGGTGAAATTCGTATTCGACGCGCCGGGCAACCGCGAACTGCCGCAGATCGTCGGGCAACTCACAGTCCTGCCGAAGCATTGGTGGGAAGGGACCGACGCGCAGGGCCGCAAGCGCGACGTGTCCGCCACCACGCTTGAAGTCCCGCTCGGTTCTGGCCCCTACAGGGTCAAGGACTTCGTTGCGGGACGGTCGATCGCGCTGGAGCGCGTCAAGGACTATTGGGGCCGCGACCTCGCCTCCAATGTCGGCCGCAACAATTTCGACGAGCTGCGCTACGAATATTTCCGCGACGCCACCGTCGCGATCGAGGCCTTCAAGGCCGACCAGGTCGATTGGCGCACCGAGAACAGCGCGAAGAACTGGGCGACCGCCTACGACTTCCCGGCCGTGAGCGAAAAGCGCGTGATCCTCGAGGAGTTCGCCAATCGCAGCTCGGGCGTGATGCAGGCGTTCGTGCCGAACCTGCGCCGCGGCAAGTTCAGCGACCCGCGCGTGCGGCGCGCGCTCAACTACGCGTTCGACTTCGAGGAGATGAACAAGCAGATCTTCTACGGCCAGTACAAGCGCATCAACAGCTATTTCGACGGCATCGACGAACTCATGGCGACCGGCTTGCCGCAGGGCAAGGAGCTTGAGATCCTCGAGACCGTCCGCACCCAGGTGCCGCCCGAAGTCTTCACCACGGCCTACACCAATCCGGTCGGCGGCAATCCGGAAGCCGTGCGCGATAATCTGCGCGAGGCGCTCCGCCTGTTCAAGGAGGCCGGCTACGAGGTGCGCGACCGCAAGCTGACCGACGTCAAGACCGGCGTCCAGTTCACGCTCGAACTGCTGAACTCGGATCCGAGCTTCGAGCGGATCACGCTGTTCTACAAGCCGTCCCTGGAGCGGCTCGGCATTGCCGTCAACGTGCGGACGGTCGACCCGACCCAGTACGAGAACAGGACGCGCGAGTGGGATTTCGACATCGTCACAAACTCGTGGGGCGAGTCGCAGTCGCCAGGCAATGAGCAGCGCGAGTTCTGGTCGTCCAAGACGGCTGACATCGCCGGCTCGCGCAACATTGCGGGCATCAAGAATCCCGCAATCGACAAGCTGATCGAGCGGGTGATCTACGCCGCCGATCGCGACGATCTCGTCGCGGCCACCAAGGCACTCGACCGCGTGCTGCTGTGGAATCATTATGTCGTGCCGCAATGGACTTATAACAAGGTGCGTACGGCACGCTGGGATCGCTTCGGCCGGCCGACGGAAATGCCCAAATACGGCCAATCCGGCTTCCCGTTCATCTGGTGGTACGACGCAGAGAAGGCGGCGCGGATCGCAAAGAAGTCGTGAAGGACATTCCCCGCATGACGCAGATGTCACGCCGCCACGTGCTGGCCCTCGGTGTCGGCGGCACCCTCGGGATGTCGCTGGGCGCGCAGCCGTGGCGCGGAGCGCATGCATCGGAAGCGGGGATCGAAGCTCACGGCATCTCGGCGTTCGGCGATCTCAAATATCCCGCCGACTTCCACCATTTCGACTACGTCAACGTCGATGCGCCGAAGGGCGGCACGTTCTCGCTCATTCCGTCGGTGCGCGCCTACAACCAATCCTACCAGACCTTCAACTCGCTCAACGCCTTCATCCTGAAGGGGGACGGCGCGCAAGGCATGGACATGACCTTCGCGCCGCTGATGGTGCGCGCAAGCGACGAGCCTGATGCGATGTACGGGCTTGCCGCCAAATCCGTTCAAATATCGCCGGACAAGCTGGTCTACCGCTTCACGATGCGTCCGGAGGCGAAATTCCACGACGGCACGAAGCTCACCGCGCATGATGCGGCGTTTTCGCTGATGACGCTGAAGACCAAGGGACATCCCCTGATCCTGGTGCAGCTGCGCGACATGGTCAGCGCAGAGGCGGTCGACGATGCAACGCTCGTCGTCACCTTTGCCAAGGGGCGGGCGCGCGACGTGCCGCTCTATGCCGCCAGCCTGCCGATCTTCTCGAAGGCGTACTATGCGTCTCGCCCGTTCGATGAATCGTCTCTGGAGATCCCGCTGGGCTCGGGTCCGTACAAGGTCGGCAAGTTCGAGGTCAATCGCTATATCGAGTATGAGCGGGTGAAGGACTGGTGGGCTGCCGATCTGCCGCCCTGCCGCGGTACCTATAATTTCGATGTCGTGCGCTATGAGTTCTATCGCGACCGCGACGTCGCTTTCGAAGGGTTTACCGGCAAGAACTATCTCTACCGGGAAGAGTTCACCTCGCGCATCTGGGCGACGCGATACGACTTCGGGGCCGTGAAGGACGGTCGCGTCAAGCTCGAGATCGTGCCCGACGACACGCCGTCCGGCGCGCAGGGCTGGTTCATCAACACGCGGCGCGAGAAATTCAGGGATCCCCGCGTGCGCGAGGCCCTGATCGACGCTTTCGACTTCGAGTGGACCAACAAGACCATCATGTACGGCGCCTATGCCCGTACGGTGTCGCCGTTCCAGAACTCCGATCTCATGGCCAGCAACGGGCCTCCGTCGCCGGAAGAGCTGAAGCTGCTCGAGCCATTCCGCGGTCAGGTTCCCGAGGAGGTGTTCGCTGCGCCCTTCGCGCCTCCGGTTTCCGATGGATCGGGGCAGGACCGAGCTCTCTTGCGCAAGTCGCAGCAGCTGCTCAACGAAGCCGGCTTTCCGATCAAGGATGGCAAGCGAATGCTGCCGAGCGGAGAGGTGTTCAAGATTGAATTCCTGGCGGAGGAGCCCTCGCTCCAGCCGCATCACGCGCCGTATATCAAGAATTTGGGGACGCTCGGCATCGAGGCGAGCCTCCGCCTCGTCGATGCCGTGCAATACCGCGCGCGCGTGGAAGATTTCGACTTCGACATGACGATCCAGCGCTTCAGCATGTCGGCAACGCCCGGCGATGCCATGCGGGCGTTCTTCTCGTCGCAAGTCGCGGCAACCAAGGGCTCGTACAATCTCGCGGGCGTCGCCAGCCCGGCGATCGACGCCATGATCGAGAAGATCATGGCAGCCGAGAGCCGCGAGGAATTGACTGTCGCCTGCCGTGCCTTTGACCGCTTGTTCCGCGCCGGCCGCTATTGGGTGCCGCAATGGTATAACAAGACGCACCGGCTCGCGTACTGGGATCAGTTCAGCCATTCCCAGAAGCTGCCGCGCTACGCCAATGGCGTCGGCGCTCCCGACATCTGGTGGTCCGACCGCGCCAAGGCGGCCAAGCTCGAGCAGGCGAAATAGCCATGAGTGCCTATATCGCCCGCCGCATCCTCCTGATGATCCCGACATTGCTCGGAATCCTGTTCGTCTCCTTCGTCGTCGTGCAGTTCGCGCCCGGCGGCCCGGTCGAGCGCGTGATCGCGCAGCTCTCGGGGGCCGACACCGGCGGCACCTCGCGCATTTCGGGCGGCAGCGATTTTGCGCAGCGCGCGCCCGGGCAGGTCGGGGCCGGCGGCGATGCCATCAACTCGAAATATCGCGGCGCGCAGGGCCTTGATCCCGACTTCATCAAGAAGCTCGAGGCACAGTTCGGCTTCGACAAGCCGGCGCCGGAACGCTTCGCGCTGATGGTTTGGAACTTTGCCCGCTTCGATTTCGGCAAGAGCTATTTCCGCGACGTCAGCGTTCTGCAACTGATCAAGGAGAAGCTGCCGGTCTCGATCTCGCTCGGTCTCTGGCTGACGCTGATCACCTATCTGATCTCGATCCCGCTCGGCATCCGCAAGGCGGTGAAGGACGGCACGCGCTTCGACACCTGGACATCGACCGTTCTCGTCCTGGGCTATGCCATTCCAGGCTTTCTGTTCGCAATCCTCCTCATCATCCTGTTTGCCGGCGGCTCCTTCTTCAACTGGTTTCCGCTGCGCGGACTGACCTCGGACGGTTGGTCGCAGTTTCCCTGGTACTGGAAGATCATCGATTATTTCTGGCATCTGACGCTGCCGCTGATCGCCATGGGGCTCGGTGCCTTCACGACCATGACGTTCCTGACCAAGAACTCGTTCCTGGACGAGATCCGCAAGCAATACGTCATGACTGCGCGCGCCAAGGGCTGCGGCGAGGGCCGGGTGCTTTACGGCCATGTCTTCCGCAATGCGATGCTGATCGTGATCGCGGGCTTCCCAGGGACGTTCATCCACGCCTTCTTTTCAGGCTCGCTTCTGATCGAGACCATCTTCTCGCTGGACGGGCTTGGGCTGCTCAGCTTCGAGAGCGTGCTCAATCGCGACTATCCCGTGGTGTTCGGCACGCTCTACATCTTTTCGTTGGTCGGCCTCGTGATCAATCTGGTCTCCGACCTGACCTATATGTGGATCGACCCACGGATCGATTTCGAGGCGCGGGAGGTCTGATGACGATTACCGCGCCGACGCCGATCGAGACCACGACCCAGTCCCCGCTGGGCGAGGTCGTTCCGATCACGCGCAAGCCCTTCGCGCCTTCGCCGCTCAACAGGCGGCGTTGGCAAAACTTCAAGGCCAACCGCCGCGGCTACTGGTCGTTCTGGATCTTCATCATCCTGTTCGTGGTCTCGCTGTTTGCGGAGCTGATCGCCAACGATCGGCCTTTCCTGATCAAGTTCGACGGCCGGCTCTATTGGCCCGCTTTCGTGACCTATTCGGAAACCACCTTCGGCGGCGACTTCGAAACCGCGGCCGACTATCGCGATCCCTATTTGCAGAAGCTGATCAAGGACAAGAACGGCACCATCATCTGGCCGCTGATCCGCTACTCCTACGACACCCACAATCTCGACCTGCCGACGCCGGCGCCGTCGAAGCCGACCTGGATGCTGACCGAAGCGCAATGCAAGCCGGTGGTGGAGAAGAAGGGGCTGAAGAGCTGCCGCGACCTCGAATACAACTGGCTGGGGACGGACGATCAGGGGCGCGACGTGGTCGCGCGGCTGATTTACGGCTTCCGCATCTCGGTGCTGTTCGGCCTTTGCCTCACCATCGTCTCGTCCGTCATCGGCATCGCAGCAGGAGCGGTGCAGGGATATTTCGGCGGGCGGGTCGATCTCATCTTCCAGCGCTTCATCGAGATCTGGACGGCGATTCCCTCGCTCTATCTTCTCCTGATCCTGTCCTCGGTGCTCGTGCCCGGCTTCTTCGTGCTGCTCGGCATCCTCCTGCTGTTCTCCTGGGTCTCGCTGGTCGGTCTGGTGCGGGCCGAGTTCCTGCGCGGACGCAACTTCGAATACATCCAGGCGGCGCGGGCGCTCGGCGTCTCCAACCCCGTCATCATGTTCCGCCACCTGCTGCCGAACGCGATGGTCGCGACCATGACGTTCCTGCCCTTCATCGTGTCGAGTTCGGTGATGACGCTGACGGCGCTCGATTTCCTGGGCTTCGGCCTGCCGCCGGGATCGCCGTCGCTCGGCGAATTGCTGTCGCAGGCCAAGGCCAATGTGCAGGCCCCCTGGCTCGGCTTCTCCGGCTTCTTCTCGGTCGCGAGCATGCTGTCGCTCCTGATCTTCATCGGCGAAGCCGTGCGCGACGCCTTCGATCCGCGCAAGACGTTCAGGTAAGCCGATGGACGCGATTAACCAGCCCCTGCTTGCCGTTCGCGACCTCTCGGTGGCCTTCCACCAGGGCGGCAGCACCACGCTCGCGGTCGACAAGGTCTCGTTCCAGATCAAGCGCGGCGAATGCCTGGCGCTGGTTGGCGAATCCGGCTCAGGCAAGTCCGTCAGCGCGCTCTCGATCCTCAAGCTGTTGCCCTATCCGAACGCCTCGCACCCCTCGGGCAGCATCCGCTTCAAGGGGCAGGAACTGATCGACAGATCCGAGCAGCAGATGCGGGAGATTCGCGGCAGCGACATCTCCATCATCTTCCAGGAGCCGATGACCTCGCTCAATCCGTTGCACACGATCGAGGCGCAGATCGGCGAGATCATCCAGCTGCACAATCCGACCAGCAACGCGGAGGCGCGCCGGCGAACGCTGGAATTGCTGACGCAGGTCGGTATTCCCGAGCCGGAGACGCGACTGAAGAGCTATCCGCATCAGCTCTCCGGCGGTCAGCGCCAGCGTGTGATGATCGCGATGGCTCTCGCCAACGAGCCGGATCTGTTGATCGCGGACGAGCCGACGACGGCGCTCGACGTCACGGTGCAGGCGCAGATCCTGGCGCTGCTCGCCGAGATCCGATCGCGGCTCGGCATGAGCCTGCTCTTCATCACCCACGATCTCGGCATCGTGCGCCGCATCGCGGACACCGTCTGTGTCATGAAGAGCGGCGAGATCGTCGAGCAGGGGCCGGTCGAGCAAGTCTTCAAGGGCCCGAAGCATCCCTACACGCGCGACCTGCTCGCGGCGGAGCCGAAGCCCGATCCGGCGCCGCCGCAGCCGGATGCGCCGTTGGTGATGTCCGCCAACGACCTGAAGGTCTGGTTTCCGATCAAGCGCGGCCTGATGCGCAAGACCGTCGGCCACATCAAGGCGGTCGACGGCGTCAGCATCGCCGTGCGCAAGGGCGAGACGCTCGGTGTGGTCGGCGAGTCAGGCTCGGGCAAGACCACGCTGGGGCTGGCGCTGCTGCGGCTGATCTCCTCAAACGGGCGTATCGTGTTCTTGGGGAACGACATCCAGGGCCTGCGCTTCAAGGAGATGCGGCCGTTCCGGCGCGACATGCAGATCGTGTTCCAGGACCCGTTCGGCTCGCTCTCACCGCGCATGTCGGTCGCCGACATCATCGCCGAAGGTCTCTCGGTGCATCAGCCGAAGCTGTCGCACGAAGAGCGCGAGGCGCGCGTCGTCAAGGCGCTGGAGGACGTCGGGCTGAAGCCTGACACCCGCCACCGCTATCCCCATGAATTCTCCGGCGGCCAGCGCCAGCGCATCAGTATCGCGCGGGCGGTCGTGCTGGAGCCGGATTTCGTCGTGCTGGACGAGCCGACCAGCGCGCTCGACATGCTGTTCCAGGCGCAGATGGTCGATCTGTTGCGCGAGCTCCAGCGCAAGCGCGAGCTCACCTACATGTTCATCTCGCACGATCTGCGCGTCGTCGCTTCGCTTGCGAGCCATCTGATCGTGATGCGCGGCGGCAAGGTCGTCGAGGAGGGGCAGGCCGCCCAGCTGTTCAAGAACCCGAAGACCGAATACACGCGCGCGCTGTTCGCGGCGGCGTTCCGGCTGGAGACGGCGGGCAACGGGTCGGTGGCGACGTAGCGCGTCATTCCAGACGCGCGACATTGCGGCGCCCTGAGCGTTTCGCCGGAGCAGGCTGCACGGGGCAGCCCGCCTTGATGTTACGCGGCGCGTTCCTTGTCTGGCGCTTCCTCGAGTGTGGCCGCAGTGTCTTCCAGCTTCTTGTCGTAATTGGCCTCGAGCCTCTCGATACTATCGGCCCACATCCTCAGCATTGAGACCTGGAAGTGCATCATCGGCTTCAAGGCATTCATGCCGATTGCTGTCGCTGCGGCGATGCGCCGTTGAGGGTCGCGCACGAAACGGTTTGCATTGGTGTCGTCTGCCATGCTGTTCGTTCCTTCGCTCTGGTGTTATGACCTAAGCTATCTGTCCTGTTGCGAACTGCTTGCTTCCAAACGCTCGGCCAGAAGTTCATCTGCCGCGCGGCGCGCGCATTCGTCGTCATGCAATTCATCGAGCTTTTTCAAGTAGGCGACCGCGGCTATCTGCAGGAGATCGAAATCATCCTCGCCGGTACCGCGAAGATTGGAGATGTAGCTGTAGAGGGCGGAACGCCTGTCGTCGTTCTCGCTGATGCCGCTGTGGAGCAGCAAATAGTTTCGCCAAGCGAACGCACACGCGCCTTCTCTGGCTTGAGAACTCATGGGCACCTCCTAAAGCCAGAGAAAGACTGGCGCCGCGTTTCGTTCCGCAAATCTCCTCAGATGTAACGTTGTTCCGTAGCTGCGCCGCAAGGTAAACCATACTTCCGGTGCCAATGCGCAGGTTCCGTCAGCAACCGCGTCCGAAACCTGTTCGGATGCCGAGAACAAAGATCGGGTATGATCCCCGCGATCCACGGCCCTAAAGCCGCTTGATCGCGACGACCTCGCTGCCGGCCTGCCTGATCCGCGCAATCGCAGGCTCGATCGCCTCGATCACCGTCGCCATGTGATGCGCGTTGGCGTGAACCATCGTGCTGCCATCGCGGACGATGGCGACATGGCCCTTCCAGAAAATGAGATCGCCGCGCAGCAAGCTGCTGCGCTCATGCGGCTCCAGCGCGCGGCCGAGCCCCGCCTGCTGCATGTCGCTGTCGCGTGGGCAGCCGATGCCCGCTGATGTCAGCGACACCTGGACGAGGCCGGAGCAATCGATGCCGAAACTGCTTTTGCCGCCCCAGAGATAGGGCGTGCCGGCGAAGCGTTCGGCGACCGTCACGAAATCCGGCTCGCGATGATCGAGCGGGGCGAGATGGGCCTTGGGCAAATATTGTCCATCGCGCGTCACGGCGAAGCTGCCGTCCTCGCGCGCCACAGCCAGCCTGGATCCCATCACGAGCGTATCGGCCGGCGGCAGCTTGATCGAGGGACCGGGGAAGACGAACGTCCGCAGCGCGCTGACCACATGGGTCGGCGTCGCCGAGGGTTTCATGAGCGCTGCATCCGGCAGCCAGCCGACATAGCCATCGCCATTGAGCTGGCCCCACGCCCAGCCCTCGCCGTTGCGGTCGTAGACCGTGACGCGTTCGCCGCGCAGCGCCTCCGTCATCAGCATCGCGCCCGACGACGGCTGCTCGCGCACCGGCGCGACCGGATCGACCACCTCGAATTCCTCGCCGGTGACGAAGCGATCAGCCTCGACCTTGCCTTCGAGATATTTCGCGGCGAGGTCGCCCCGCGCCGGGGTTATTCGCGGATCATGCATAGCGCTCGCTCAGCAAGGTGTAGATGGCGCGTGCGGCCTGGCACTCGCCGCCTTCGGGACGGGCCGGCTTTGCCGACGGCGTCCAGCCGTAGATGTCGACATGCAGCCAGCTCTTCGCCTGATCGACGAAGCGCTGCAGGAACAGCGCGCAGGTGATCGAGCCGGCAAAGCCGCCTGATGGTGCGTTGGTGATGGTAGCGGTCTTGGAGTCCAGCCAGGAATCGTAAGGCGGCCACAACGGCATGCGCCACAACGGATCGTTCTCCTGCATCGCGCAGCGCGATAGGTCGGCGGCAAGGCTCTCATCATTGGTGTAAAAGGGCGGCAAATCCGGTCCCAGCGCGACACGCGCGGCACCGGTCAGCGTGCCCAGATCGATCAGCAGATCGGGCTTTTCCTCATCAGCCAGCGCCAGCGCGTCGGCGAGCACCAGCCGGCCCTCCGCATCCGTATTGCCGATCTCCACCGTGATGCCCTTGCGCGAGGTGAAGATGTCGAGCGGGCGGAAGGCGTTGCCGGCGACCGCGTTCTCCACCGCCGGAATCAGCACGCGCAGCCGCACCTTCAGCTTCGCATCCATCACCATGCGCGCCAGCGCGAGGACGTTGGCCGCGCCGCCCATGTCCTTCTTCATGATCAGCATGCCGCTCGACGGCTTCAAATCGAGCCCGCCGGTGTCGAAGCAGACGCCCTTGCCGACCAGCGTCACCTTGGGATGATCGGGATCGCCCCAGCCGATGTCGATCAGCCGCGGCGCGCGGTTCGAGGCCATGCCGACGGCGTGGATCAGCGGGAAGTTCTTCTCCAGATCATCGCCGACGGTGCAGGCGAAGCTTGCGCCGAACTCTGCGGCGAGGTCTTGCGCGGCGGCAGCCAGCTCCGCCGGCCCCATGTCGTTGGAGGGCGTGTTGATGAGGTCGCGCGCGAGCATCGCCGCATCAGCGATCCGCTCGATCTCGGCCGCATCGACGCCATCGGGCGGCACCAGCCGGACGTCGGGCCTGTCAGCCTTGCGGTACCGCGCGAAGCGGTAGCGCCCGATCGCAAAGGCGAGCGCCGCCAGCCGTGCATCGTGGGGTGCATTGGCAAAGCGATAGATCCCCGGCGGCAGCAGGCCGGGCAGGGCGCCGGGCCGGAACAGGTCGCGCGATCTCGCCCCCTCGTCCTCGAGGCCGAACAGCACCTGTGCGATTGCGCCGTCGGGCGCAGGCAGCGCCAGATAGGCACCCGGCTTGGCGGCAAAGGCGCATGCCGCGGCGAACGCGCGTTGCTGCGGCGGCAGCGTCTCGGCGACCTGATCCCAGCTCGATTTGGTGACGAAGGTGATCGGGATGGCGGCGGGTGACGTCTCGAAGACAGAAGGCATTGGCGGGTCCGGATCGTCAGATCAAACGGGTCATGCGAATGGATGAGACTTCGCAGAGTTTCGCCGCGGCTGCAATCGGCTTTGCTGTCACCGTTCAGCGAGCCGCTACTCGCGGCGAGGGGGGCATGCTAGGTTCCGGCAACGGTCGCCAGAGTTGGAGATCAGGCGACCGACGACAAAGCGCGCCGGGAGGAAATGCAATGGAATTTGTGTGGAGCGTGGTCACATTCATTGGCGAGGCCATCGAGGCGATTTTCGGCTATGTCGAGCACCACCATTGGATCTTCGCGTTCCTTGCCGGCGGTTACGTCTTCTATCTCCACGACCGCTCCGTCCACGCGCGGTTCGATGCGCTCGACAGGCGCGTCGACGAAATCCGCAAACGGCTTGCCATCGAATATTGATCGGGCAAGACGAAAACGTCGTCGCACGGATCTCGTATCTCGTGTTGAGGGCTGCCGTTCCCGAGAGCGCGGCCTCGACCTGCTGCTGGATTGCAACCGCTCAAGCCTGACGACGCTTGCGAGCGGGAGTATCGACGAGAGCACGGCCCGGGGGCCGTGTTAACCGGCCGTTAGGGTTAACAGTCTATTGCTGGCGCGTTCGGCTCGATCAATCGGCTCGAGAGTCAAAGCGTCATGCGTCTACGGTTCAGTCTTGCCCGGCTTCTTGCGTCCACCTCGCTGGTCGCGGCGGTGGCCATGGGCCTCGGCGGCTGCACGGGCATGTCGAAACTCTCCGACGTGACGGGCTCGATCGGCGGACCACGGGCAGAGGCGACTCCCACCGATCCGGCGCGCGCCGTCGAGGTCTATGGCGAGCGCTACCGCGCCAATCCCAAGGACGCCGATGCCGCGCTCGCTTACGGTCAGGCGTTGCGCGCCAACGGTCAGCGTGCCCAGGCCGCCGCTATGCTCGAGCAGGCGACCATCGCGAATCCCGGCAACAAGGCGCTGCTCGCCCAATATGGCCGCGCCCTCGCCGACAACGGCAATTTCCAGCAGGCCTACGATGTGCTGTCGAAAGCGCATTCGCCTGACAATCCGGACTGGCGCCTGCTCTCGGTGCAGGGCACCGCACTGGACCAGATGGGCCGCCACGAGGAGGCGCGTTCCTACTACGCGAGCGCGCTCAAGATCGCACCGGGTGATCCCGGTGTGCTCTCCAATCTCGGCCTGTCCTACATGTTGTCGAGAGACCTTCCGAAGGCCGAAGAGGCGCTGCGGCAGGCCTACGCCTCGCCGCGTGCGAGCATCCGGGTGCGGCAGAATCTCGGCCTTGTCGTCGGTCTGCAGGGCCGCTTCGCCGAAGCCGAGACCATCGTAAAGGCAGATCTGCCACCGGATCAGGCCGCGGCCAACGTCGCCTATCTCAAGGAGATGCTCAGCCGCAGCGACGCTCCCCGCGGCGCACCGAAGCGGACGCCGGTCGCCTCGCTCAGCCAACCCGACTGATCAGAGCTGATCGTCTCTTCTATCGTCTCATCCTGAAAGCTGCCCGCGAGCCGCATGCGCGGCCCGGGTCCCGCGTCATTGCATCTCGGAGATCTTGATGCCGGTCGGTCCAAGAATGACCACGAACAGCACGGGCAGGAAGAACAGGATCATCGGCACGGTCAGCTTCGGCGGCAGGGCGGCAGCCTTCTTTTCAGCCTCGTTCATGCGCATGTCGCGATTTTCCTGCGCCATGACGCGCAGGGAATGTCCGAGCGGGGTGCCGTAACGCTCCGCCTGCTGAAGCGCGAGACAGACCGATTTGACGCCCTCGAGTCCGGTGCGTCGCGCCAAATTCTCGTAAGCGACCTTGCGATCCTGCAGATAGGATAATTCGGCCGTGGTCAGCGTGAACTCCTCCGACAGCGCGATCGACTGTCCCACGATCTCGGTGGCGACCTTCCGGAACGCCATCTCGACTGACATGCCGGATTCGATGCAGATCAGAAGCAGGTCGAGCGCGTCGGGAAAGGCGCGCTTGATCGAGAGCTGGCGCTTGGAGATCGCATTCCTGAGGAACAGCATCGGCGCCTGGAGGCCGAGATAGGCGGCGCCGATGCAGATGCCGATCTTGATCGGCATGGCCTGCTGCAGATGCGCGATCAAGAAGACGTAGACGACCGAGCCGATGAAGAGCACCATCGGCGCGACCATGCGGGCAAACAGGAAGGTGATGTAGGGCGCCTGACCGCGGTAACCCGCCATGATCAGCTTGTCGCGCGCAGCTTCCTGCGCGAGCCATTTGGTGAGGTTGAAGTCCTCGACGACCTTGGAGACGAGCTGCTTCGGCGTCTGGCGCAGCGTGACCTTTTCATTCTTGTGAAGGCGCTCACGCTCGCGCTGCCGGATGCGCTCGCGCTCGCTCGCCACCGCCTTCATGCGCTTGGAGAGGCCCTCGCCGGCGAACAGGGGCATCACCAGCGTATAGACGGTGGCGCTGGCGGCAATGGCCGCCAGCATCATGGTCATGAAGTGGACGTCATGTAGTTTCGCGACGAGAAACTGGACCATACTGCACCGTCAGAAATCGAAATTGATCATCTTCTTCATCACCATGATGCCGACCGCCATCCAGACGACGCAGCCGACCAGCATGAGCTGGCCGGTGGGATGGGTCCACAGCACCGAGATGTAATGTGGCGTCGTGAGATAGACGAGGAACATCACGATCGGCGGCAGCGAGCCGATGATGCCGGCCGAGGCCTTGGCTTCCATCGACATGGCCTGGATCTTTTCCCTCATCTTCTTGCGGTCGCGCAGCACCTTGGAAAGGTTGCCGAGCGCTTCGGAGAGGTTGCCGCCGGATTTCTGTTGGATCGAGATGACGATGCCGAAGAAGTTGGCCTCCGGCAACGGCATGCGATCATAGAGCCGCGAGCAGGCCTCGCCGAGCGGCATGCCGATCGCCTGGGTCTCGATGATCGCCAGAAACTCGCTGCGCAGCGGCTCGGGCGCGTCGGCCGCGACGACCTTGATCGATTCGAACAAGGGCAAGCCTGCCTTGATGCCGCGGACGATCACGTCGACCGCATCGGGCAGTGCCGCCAGGAACTTGGCCTCGCGGCGCTTTTTCAGGAAGCCCAGTGCCCAGCGCGGCAGGCCGAAGCCGCCGGCAAAGGCGAGGCCGGCAGCACCGATCAGGCCGCCGCCGGCGAACAGAGCGGCTGCGAAGAACGCGCCCGCCACGGCGGCGGAGACGATCCAGAACTTCTGTGGCGTCCAATCGAGCCCCGCCTGCGACAGGCGGACGGGGAGCGGAGCGCTCTTCTCCTGCAGGCGTCGCGCCTCGAGATCCTTCAGCGTGGTCTCGACCTGCTCGCGGCGCGAGCGCTGGGTCTTCTCGGCCTGGCGGGCCGTGGGCGCCTCGGCGCGGGAGATCGAAGCGCGGCGGCTTTCGGCCTTTCGTTCCCCGGACAGCAGCGGATAGAGGAAGACCCAGGCGATGCCGCCGACCGCTGCGGTGGCAAGGAATGCGAGGGCGAGGACCTGCATGTTCATGCTGAACTGCTCACGTCTTCGGCGCGACTTCCGCCGCGTCCAGCGCAGCGGCAAGGCGCTTCTCGTCGCCGTAATAGCGGGCGCGTTCCCAGAATTTCGGACGGCCGATGCCGGTCGAGCGGTGCCGGCCGATGATCTTGCCGTTGGCGTCCTCGCCGATCATGTCGTAGAGGAAGATGTCCTGGGTGATGATGGTGTCGCCTTCCATGCCCATCACCTCGGTGATGTGGGTGATGCGGCGCGAGCCGTCGCGCAGGCGCGCAGCCTGGACGATGACGTCGATGGAGGCGCAGATCATCTCGCGGATGGTGCGTGAGGGAAGCGAGAAGCCTCCCATCGTGATCATGGATTCGCAGCGCGACAGGGCTTCGCGCGGGTTGTTGGCGTGCAGCGTGCCCATCGATCCGTCATGGCCGGTGTTCATGGCCTGGAGCAGGTCGAACGCCTCGGGTCCGCGGACCTCGCCGACGATGATGCGCTCGGGGCGCATACGCAGGCAGTTGCGCACCAGCTCGCGCATGGTGATCTGGCCTTCGCCTTCGATGTTGGGCGGTCGGGTTTCCAGCCGCACCACGTGAGGCTGCTGGAGCTGGAGCTCGGCGGCGTCCTCGCAGGTGATGACGCGCTCGTCATGCTCGATATAGTTGGTCAGGCAGTTGAGCAGCGTGGTCTTGCCGGAGCCGGTGCCGCCGGAGATCAGCACGTTGCAGCGGACGCGACCGATGATCTGGAGGATTTCGGCGCCTTCCGGCGAGATCGCGCCGAACTTGACCAGTTGATCGAGCGTCAGCTTGTCCTTCTTGAATTTGCGGATGGTGAGCGTGGGGCCGTCGATCGACAGCGGCGGCACGATGGCGTTGACGCGGGAGCCGTCGGCAAGGCGCGCGTCGCAGATCGGCGAGGATTCGTCGACGCGCCGGCCGACCTGGCTGACGATGCGCTGGCAGATGTTGAGGAGCTGCTGGTTGTCGCGGAAGCGGATTCCCGTGCGCTGGATTTTGCCGGCGACTTCGATGTAGACGGTGTTGGCGCCATTGACCATGATGTCGGCGATGTCGTCGCGCGACAGCAGTGGCTCGAGCGGGCCGTAGCCGAGAACGTCGTTGCAGATGTCGTCGAGCAGTTCCTCCTGCTCGGCGATCGACATCACGATGTTCTTGATCGCGATGATCTCGTTGACGATGTCGCGGATTTCCTCGCGCGCGGACTCCGAATCGAGCTTGGCGAGCTGGGCGAGGTCGATTGCCTCGATCAGCGCGCCGAAGATGGTCGCCTTGACCTCGTAATAATTGTCCGACCGCCGGCTCTCCATGGCCGGAGGCGGCGGCGCCTTGGCAGGCGCAAGCGGCGGCGAGGCGACGGCCGGCGGAGGCGGGGCGCGCGACACCGTCGGCGCCGGAGCCTGGGCAGGCTCGGGCGACACGGCGCCGGGCTTGGGCGCCCGAAGGTCGGTGTCTGTTCCGCTACGCTTACCGAACACTTAACAACTCCATGCGGCGGCTTATTTTCCCCGCAACTTGTCAATCAGGGGTGAAAGCAGGGACGACTTTTGCTTCTTGGTCTCGCTTCGGCCGGTCAGGCGCTGGGCGATCTGAAGGAACATCTCGATCGACTTGTGGTTGGCGGAGATCTCCGCGATCATCTGGCCGTTGTTGGCGGCCGAGCCGAAGATCTGCGGCTCGAACGGGATCGAGACGATCGGCTGGCTCTCGATCGCCTTGGCGAACTCCGCGGCGGCGATTTCGGGGCGTTTCGGCACGCCGACCTGGTTCAGGCAGTAGAGCGGTGGCCGGTCGTTGGGGCGCGCGGCCTTCAACAGATCGAACAGGTTCTTGGTATTGCGCAAATTGGCGAGGTCGGGCGCGGCCACGATCAGGATGTCGTCCGCTCCGATCAGGGCGCGCTTGGTCCAGCCCGACCATTGATGCGGTATGTCGAGCACGATGCAGGGCATGGTGGAGCGCAGGGTGTCGAACACGGCGTCGAAGGCGTCGGTGCCGAAATCATAGACCCGGTCGAGCGTCGCCGGCGCCGCCAGCAGGCTGAGATGGTCGGTGCATTTCGACAGCAGGCGGTCGATGAAGGCGGTGTCGACGCGATCGGGCGAGAACACGGCGTCGGCAATGCCCTGCGGCGGGTCCTGGTTGTAGTCGAGCCCGGCGGTGCCGAAGGCGAGGTCGAGATCGGCGACGACGGCGTCCATGGCGAGGTCGCGCGCGATCGCCCAGGCGATATTATGGGAGATGGTGGAAGCCCCGACGCCGCCCTTGGCGCCGACCACGGCGATGATGCGGCCGACCGCCTTGGCTTCCGGTGCGGAAAACAGGTTGCAGATCGAGCGCACGACATCGATCGCGCCGACCGGCGCGAGCACGTAGTCGCTGACACCGCGTCGCACCAGCTCACGGTAGAGTGTGACGTCGTTGATGCGGCCGATCACGACCACGCGGGTGCCGGCGTCGCAGACGGTGGCGAGCTGGTCGAGCCCGCCCAGCAGGTCGTTGCGTCCGTCGCTTTCGAGCACGATGACGTTCGGCGTCGGGGCCGAGCGGTAGGCCTCGGTTGCAGCGGCCATGCCCCCCATCTGGATCTTCAGATGGGCCTTGCCGAGACGGCGGTCTTCGCCGGCCGACTGGACCGCAGCAGCAGTCTCCACGGTCTCGCAGAAGGCCTGGACCGAGACGCGCGGCGCGGGCGCAATATGCTCCTCGACTGGCGGAGGAGCTGCGTCCGGCTGCTCTTCGTGTATCTGGCGAGCGTAGCTGATCATTTGCCGGTGTCGCTGAGTTTGGCCTTGTCGGCCTCGGGATAGGTGGTCGTCGTCGTGACACCCTTGCGATACTTCTCGAGAGCGGTGATGCGCCGCGGCGTGTAGGACGGAGTTTCAGGCCGCGGCTGCTCGAGGTCCGACGGATTGTCGACCATCGCCGCGAGGTTGCGCTGATAGGCGCAGCCGTAATTGTAGTAGTCCTTGTTCTCGAACCACCTCTTGTTCTTCATCGAAGGGCCGACGTCTTCCGGCCACAGGCCGCAGGGACCCGCGACCGCGGCGATCTTGGAATAAGTGAGCCGGATCGGCGGCAGGAAGCGCTTGTCTTCCGGCTGGTAGGGCCGAACATTGACGCCGCGCGGCGGAACGCCTGCTCCCGCCAGCATCGCCTGGATTTCACGCATCGTGTCCGCGACCGGACGCGCATTGGGCGTGCCGGACGGCACGTCGATACGGATGGCGCCCGTGCCTTCGTGCAACCATGCCGATGCGACACCCATCACGTCCGCGCGCTGGGCGGCGGTCAATCCGCCGCGGGCATGGCCGACGAAGACGACGATCGAACGATTTTGCTCCTCGATCGCGATCGGATGGCGCTGCTTGTAGTCGTCGGGAATGGAGGCCGTGACGGCTTCGTCATGCTGGCACCCGCCGAGCGCGAGCGCCATGCCGATGAGCGCGCCACCGAGACGGATGGCGCGTTTGCGAAGCTGGGGTGGTCTTGTGATCATCGTGAAGTCCCCGTTCCGCCTCAGTCGGTGATGAAGCCGTAGGTGCCGCGGTAGTTCTTGGCCGGCTCGGTCCGGCCGGGCACGCCGTAGATGCGGTTGATATTGCCGAGCAGCTGGGCCTGTGGATCCGCAGGCGGGGCGAAGCCGTCATCCGGCCGCGACAGGTCCTTTGGCGCCACCGCGCGAACGACGTAGGGCGTCACGATCACGACCAGCTCGGTCGCGTTGTTGACGAAGTCGCGGCTGCGGAACAGCGTGCCGAGGACCGGGAGCTGCATCAGTCCCGGCAATCCGCTGACTGCCTGCTTGGTCTGCTGCTGGATCAGGCCGGCCATCGCCATCGCGCCGCCGGAGGGAATTTCCAGCGAGGTCTCGGCACGGCGGGTCCTGATCGAGGGCACCGTCACCGAGTTCACCGACGTCGAGGTCACGGCCTGCGACAGCGTGATCGCATTCTCGTTCGACAGCTCCGAGACCTCGGTCATCACCCGCAGGCTGATCTTGCCTTCGCTCAGCACCACGGGGGTGAAGTTGAGCGAGATGCCGAACTTCTTGAAGCTGATCTGGGTGGTACAGACATGCGTGGTGGGATCGCACGCATAGCCCGCCGGCACCGGGAATTCGCCGCCGGCGATGAACGTTGCCGATTCACCGGAGATCGCGGTCAGGTTCGGTTCGGCCAGCGTGCGGATCACGCCAGCGGTTTCCATCGCGCGCAGGGTGGCCTGCACCGACGGCGCCGCGCCGAACTTCGTGGTCAGATTGTTGCCGTCCACGAGGTTGTGGCCGAGAGCGGTGAACGGATTCGAGTTGGAGAAGCTCACCACCGACGTGCCGTAGTTGAGGTTCGCGGTCAGGTCGATGCCGAGCTGCTTGACGATGTTGCGCTGGACTTCGGCCACCGTCACCTTGAGCATGACCTGGTCGCGGCCGCGGACCACGATCGAGTTCACCACCTTGTCGGCGCCGCCGGCCAGGCGCGCGGCGAGGTCGTTGGCCTGCTGCGCTTCCATCGGGTTCGCCGCCGTGCCGGTCAGGACGATGCCGTCGCCGAGTCCGTCGATCTGGATGTCTGAATGCGGCAGGACCTGCTTCAGCGCCGCCCGCACACCGTTGAGGTCGCGCTTGACGGCGATGTCATAGGCCGCGATCTGCTGGCCTGCAGAATCGAAGAACACGATGTTGGTCTGGCCGAGCGCGGCGCCGATGATGTAGGCGCGCTGCGCCGAGCGGACCACCGCATTGGCGATCTTGGGGTCAGCGACCAGCACGTCCTTGATGTCGCGCGGAAGGTCGATCACCACGGACTTGCCGATGCCGAGCGAGAGGAAGCGGGCGTTCATCTGACCGTCGGCAGCGGCCGGCGCGCCGGGGCGATAGTCGGCGGCGACCACGGGGGTCAGCACCGGGTTGAATGCCAGCGCGAAGGCGGCCGAGAACGACAGGGCGCGGACCAATGAGGTTCGCATCGTCGCTATATCTGCCCTGCATTTCATGTCGCCTGTCCTCATCGTGCTTTCGCCGTCGAGCTCGGAATGCCGTAGCGAATGATCGAGACGCCGTCGCGCTTCTGGGCGGATTCGTCGAGCGTGATCTCGCTCATCTTGACGTCGGCAATGCTGCGCAGCGCCAGCGAGAGCGTTCCGGCCTGACGGGCCGAAGAAAGCGCCTGGGTCTGTGCGGAAGTGAGTTCCAGGGTCACGGTCTTGCCGACCACGGCGTTCTGGCCGTCCTTCTCCTTCGGGGCCTGGTCGATGGCGAGGACGCGCACATTGACCAGGATGATCTCGGACGTGACGACGTCCTGGCCCCCGGAGGCCTGGTCCGGGTTCTTGAGGCGGCGCGTGAGCAGGACGTCGACGCGGTCATTGGGCAGGATGAAGCCGCCTGCGCCGGTCTCCGGCGAGATTTCGGTCGAGATGGCCCGCATGCCGCTGGGCAGGATGGCCGCCATGAATCCGGAGCCCTCGGCCTTGACCAGCTTCTGGTCGCGGATCGGCTCACCCTGAATGAAGGGGGCGCGCGCGATCGAACCGGTCACCTGGGTCACGCCCTCGGGACGCTCGTTGCGGCGGATGAAGGTGGCGCTGGCGGTCGCGGCCGGCCAGGTCTGCCATTGCAGATCTTCCGGCTTCACGGTCTGGCCGAGGCCGATGTCGTTCTTGGCCACGAGGACGTCGACGGTCGGAAGCTGCGCGACCGGCGCCGGAGGCGGCGCAGAATTGTCCGAGCCGCTCGCCAGGTACGCGGCGACACCGCCGGCGCAGATGGCGACCGCCAGGACGACAATGCGTGCCCTATTCATACGCTTCACTTTCCAACAAAACGCCGCGACGCTGACGCCGCCGTAATCGGCAGTTGACCAGCTATTCGTCAAAGCATGGTTAATGAGGCGTATCTAAATCGCCTTAACGCCGGGTTTACCCGGTGCGTTCAGCGCAGCGCGAGGTGAGCGAGATCAATCGCCTTCACCCATTCGGTCTCCGGGTAGACCATCAGCGCACTCAGTGCGAGCGCGATGCCGTAGGGGATGCCGCTCTCCTTGGCATGCAGCCGGGCGAGCCAGGCCTGGCCCGCCAGCCCGTAGGGCAGCGGCCATTGCCGGAACTGGAGCAGGAGCAGCGTCAGCGCCCCGCCGAACAGCGAGGCGTAGAGCAGGAAGTTCATCAGTTGTGCGAAGCCGAACCAGAGTGCGACGGAGGCCGCGACCTTGGCGTCGCCGCCGCCGACCCAGCCCATCGCAAAACAGGTGAAGGCGATGACCAAAAGAAGCGCGCCGGCGCCGACATGACTGAGCATCTCGTAAGGTGCCATGCCACCGGCGAGGGCAAGTGCGAAGAAGCCAGCGACCAGCGCCAGCGACACGCGGTTCGAGATCGTCATCGTGAAGAGATCGCTCGCGGCTGCAAACGCCATCAGGGCCGGAAAGAGCAGAAGGCGCGCAAGGTCGAGGATCATGGCTGCGTCTTGAGGCCTGGGTTTGCCGCGGGAATTGGGCGTCGGGCGATGCTAGCCGGCAGTGCTAAACAAACCGACAACGGCAGCAAGCGACCCACGCGGCTGAAACCGCGGAACGCGTCGTTACCAGAGGCTGGCAATGCGCACGGCGAGCGCGGCCGTCGCAAGCAGCAGCGCAAGGCAGACCCAATAGACCGGCGAGCCGGCCTGAGCCGCCGCCGTCTCGTTTGCCGCGATCGCGGCATCGGTTCTGTACTTACGCAACGCCACTGGAAACTCGCCGTCTTCGGAAAAACAAAGGCCCCGGAGATCCGGGGCTTTTGCCGTCGTTCGTCGGTCGCTTACTTCAGCGAGCTGCTGATCGAGGTGAACTTGGCGTTCAGCGTGGTGCCGAGGTTGTTGACGACGGTGATGATGGCCAGCGCGATGCCGGCGGCGATCAGACCGTATTCGATGGCGGTGGCGCCGGATTCATCCTTCGCGAAACGTGCAATCAAGTTCTTCATGAACATAACTCCATCTGGGGTGGGGATCGCCTCGTTCGGCGCCGTCTTTGACCCGATGACCATGAGAGCCGAGCTCTTTCGGTAGAGTTAATTCGATCGGGCAAACCCGCTTGCTGCGCGATGCTTTGGCCCAGAGTGAATTTCGTCTTAAGGCGGCGCCTGTAATTCGTTCCGGTTCCAGATGTACCGTCGGCGCAGCACCGGCTTCACGCTCCCTTAAATTTAGCGGCGTAGGCGTAACAGAGCTGGAATTCGCAAGAGAGGCGACGATGTCGAGCCTGCCCATGCAAGTCGCCCTGATGCTCGGCGAGACCATCGTCAAGGTGATCCCCGTCACCTTCGCACTCGCGGCGGTCTTCACCGTGCTCGAGCATTTCTGGGCCTGCAATGCCGGCGCGCCGTGGTGGCGCAAGCGCGAGATCGTCACCGACATCTGCTACTGGTTCTTCGTTCCGGTGTTCGCCCGCACGATGCGGATCGGACTTCTGATCGTCGGCGCGAGCCTCGTCTTCAACATCCACGACGCCGACGAACTCATCGCCTTCTACGACAATGGCCACGGCCCGCTGTCGTTGATGCCGCTCTGGGTCCAGGCCGTATTGTTCCTGGTCCTGTCCGACTTCATGCTGTACTGGCTGCACCGGCTGTTCCACGGCGGCGGGTTCTGGAAGTACCACGCGATCCATCACTCCTCGGAGGAGATAAGCTGGATTTCGGCGGCCCGCTTCCATCCCGTCAATCTCGTGCTCGGCACCATCGGCGTCGACGTCGTGCTGCTGATGGCCGGCATTTCCCCGAACGCGATGGTCTGGCTCGCCCCGTTCACGACCTTCCATTCGGCCTTCGTGCACGCCAACCTGAACTGGAGCTTCGGGCCGTTCAGATATTTGTTGGCGACGCCGGTGTTCCACCGCTGGCACCACACCTCGCTCGAGGAGGGCGGCGACACCAATTTTGCCGGCACGTTCCCGATCTGGGACGTTCTGTTCGGCACCTTCCGTATGCCCGAGGGTAAACTGCCGCAGGATTACGGCAAGGACGAAGCGACCATGCCGAAGGAGATCGCGGGCCAGTTCGCCTATCCATTCCGCCGCTAGCCTCGAAGGCGGTAAAACGCCAGTCTGTTCAAACAATAGTCGGCGAGTTTGCGGAACGTTCACGAATTAAGGGCAGGTTAGCCGGGTCGGGCACTGGCTCTGTTGTATCGAGTCGCTTCTGCCGGTTTGTGACGTCCCGGGGGTAAGAGTATGCGTAAAGAATTGCTGCGCCGTCGGGCGCGCGTTTGTCTTCTGGTTGCGGCCGCGGTGCTGGCATCGCCGGCTGCCGGCCTTGCCGACCCCACCGCCGACACCATCGCTGTCAATGTCGACCAGGCCAAGCTGGTGCGGCTGCCCGGCAAGGTGGCGACCATCGTGGTCGGCAATCCCCTGATCGCCGACGTCACGCTCCAGCCCGGCGGCATGATCGTCGTGACCGGCAAGGGCTATGGTGCCACCAATTTCATCGCGCTCGACCGGGCCGGCGAGATTCTGGTCGATCGCCAGATCCAGGTCGAAGGTCCGAGCGACCGGCTCGTCACCGTCTATCGCGGGATCGAGCGCGAGTCCTACAGCTGCGTGCCGCTTTGCCAGCGTCGCGTGACGCTCGGCGACAGCGACACCTACTTCAACAACACGATGAGCCAGGCCGGCTCGCTGAGCGCCAGCGCCAGCGGTGGTGGTGGCGGTCCGCCCAAGTCCAACTAGCGGCACCGATCGGCGGGTTTGCCCGGACAGTATCCTGGCAGACCGCTTTGCAGATGCGAGCCAGAGGGCTCTGCGCGCCCGCCGCGCTTTCCGTGGGCTCGGGGCGCTGCTGGTTAACGCATTCTTAACGGCGCGGTCCGCCGGCTGCGGATCGCCTGAAACACTTAAACAATCAGTTTCCGCTATTGAACGGGACAGTTGATCGCCCGTTGCTGGGGAATTTGACGCGATGCCATCGCCTGCACCTACGAGGTTCACACTCCGGAAAGCGCTGGGCCGGTTTTGCGGCAACCGCCGCGGTTCCGCGGCCGTCGAGTTCGCCCTGGTCGCGCCGATGTTCTTCGGGCTGCTGTTCGCCATCATCGAAACGGCGCTCATGTTCTTCGCGAGCCAGGTGCTCGAGACCATCTCGCAAAATTCCGCGCGCGCGATTCTGACCGGCCAGGCGCAAGCGCAGGGCGGTTCGGTGGCGGCTTGTCAGACCACGCCCAACGTTGTCATGGCGTGCGACCAGACGACGTTCAAGGCCTATGTGTGCACGCAGATCCCGGCACTGTTTGATTGCAGCAAACTCTACGTCGACGTCGTGAGCACCAGCTCCTTCGGGGCGCTAAGCCTGACGAACTACGGCGATTCCTGCAATTTCAACCCGACCGGCATGCAGTACAGTGCCGGGACCTCCGGCCAGGTGGTCGTGGTGCGGCTGTTCTATCAGTGGCCGCTCATCGTCACCGGCCTCGGTTACAATATCGGGTGCAGCAACAAACGGCTGATGGTGGCGACCACGGCCTTCAAGAACGAACCCTTCTGAGACAGATGGATCCGAGCGGACCGATGCAGGCGATTGCGAATATCTGGCGGAATGGATGTTGTTCCGTGCGCGACTTCGTCGCCGACAAGCGCGCGCTCGCGGCGACCGAATTTGCGGTCATCGTTCCGCTGATGCTGGTGATGTTCTTCGGCACCGTCGAGTTTTCGTCGGCCGTGGCGATAGATCGCAAGGTCACGTTGATCGCGCGGGCTCTGTCCGATTTGGCATCGCAGTCGGTCAAGCTCACCGATGCCGACATGAAGGATACGTTCACGGCGAGCATCTCGGTCATCATGCCCTACGACGCTACCCTGGTGAAGGGCACGGTCTCCCAGATCCAGATCGATGCCAACAGCATCGCCACGATCCAGTGGAGCAGGGCCGGCACCATTGCGAGCGGTGCGACGCAAGCGACGCTGGCGACCTCGGCCCGCAAGCCCGGCGACAAGGTCACCAGCATGATTCCTGCGTCGCTGTTGATTCCGTCGACCTACCTCATACTCAGCGAGGCAAGCTACACTTACACGCCTTCCGTAGGCTATGTGTTGAAGTCGAGCTTACCCTTGAGCGATGTGTCCTACACCCGGCCGCGTCAGGTCGCCTGCGTTCCCTATCCCTACCCAGATAACAACAACCAAACGACGTGCTGACATCGGCGAGCAGGCGCCAAAATGAAAAAGGCCGTGCGTTGCGCACGGCCTTCTTGCTTTCTTTGGCTTGCGCGAGCCGATCGGGCCAAGCGCCCGGCGGACTCAGCCTTCGGAGCGGAGGTTGTCCGCTGCCGACTTGCCGGAACGGCGGTCGGCCACGATCTCGTAGGAAAGCTTCTGGCCTTCACGCAGCGTGCCGAGGCCCGCACGCTCCACAGCGCTGATGTGGACGAACACGTCCTGGCCGCCGTCGTCGGGCTGAATGAAGCCGAAGCCCTTGGTCGCGTTAAACCACTTCACGGTTCCCATGCTCACGGGGATAGTCCCTTCTCAGATAACACAATGTTAGAGCCTGCTTGCGCAGGCCGGTTAGATCGAATTTTGGAAGGGTCGTCAGCGTGTCTGAACCGGCTGTACCGGTGGATGCTAATGTCGTCCGGCCGAAAATCGATAAATTCATTTTATCGGAATTGAGGCCTCAAAACAATCCGGACATGCACGATTTTTTGATCCGCCGCGATGTCCGCGGCGGATCCACATAAAGGTCGGAATCTTACTTCCGCGCTCAAGCGCCTAGCGACGGCGGAACTGGCCGCCGCGCTGGCCCGGGCGAGGCGGTCCACCCACCCCGCTGGGACGCTCGTCCTTGTGGCGGAAAATCAGCCGGCCCTTCTCGAGGTCATAGGGCGACATCTCCACCGTCACGCGGTCGCCGGCCAGCGTCTTGATGCGGTTCTTCTTCATCTTGCCGGCGGTATAGGCGACGATCTCGTGTCCGGCGTCGAGCTGCACGCGGTAGCGTGCGTCGGGGAGGATTTCGGTGACCAGTCCTTCGAACTGGATCAGCTCTTCCTTAGCCATGAATTTCTCCAGGTCGTGGACGGCTAGTGCGAATAGGGTTTGCGGTTCGGTTGGCCGTTCGGCCGACTCTCACGGCGCAAAAAGGCAACGCCTTGTATCCCATCAGCTGCCCCGGCGCTATGCGCGGAACGCTGTTCTGGACGACTGCCTGCAGAAGAATGCGGCTTCCCGCCAGAGCGTGGACGACGAGACCCCTTTGAGCCCTTCGGGCCATTGCCGGGCCGCCCGTCAGCATGTCGCGCTTCGCCGCCATGTCGGCCTTCACCGGGGCGTCCATCGCCGTGCTTGCCGGCGCTATGGTGGCGTCCGTCGGAATGTCGTTCGTCGCTACGGCGCCCGTCACCGTGGCGTCCCTCGCCGTGCCTTGCGCCTTGCGGACGTTGGCCCGGGCGGCCTCCGCGGCCCTGTCGTTGCTGCGGCGCGGGAGGACCCGCATCGCGGCGGCCGGCGTCGGTGCGGAGATCTTCGCGCGGCAATGCCACCTTGATCAGCCGTTCGATGTCACGGAGATAGCTGAGTTCCTCGCCGCCCGCGACCAGCGAGATCGCGGTGCCGTCGGCGCCGGCGCGCGCGGTGCGGCCGATGCGGTGGACGTAGGTTTCCGGCACGTTGGGCAGGTCGAAATTGATGACGTGGCTGATGCCGTCGACGTCGATGCCGCGGGCGGCGATGTCGGTGGCGACCAGGGTGCGGATCTCGCCCGAGCGGAACTGGGCCAGCGTCCGTTCGCGATGGTTCTGCGACTTGTTACCGTGGATGGCGCTGGCGGGGATGCCGGCCTTCTCGAGTGACTTCACCACCTTGTCCGCGCCGTGCTTGGTGCGGGTGAAGACCAGGGCGCGGTTGACCGGCTCGTCCTTCAGAAGCTTGGTCAGGAAGGCGGGCTTGGCGGAGAAATCGACCTGGACGATGCGTTGATTGATGCGCTCGGCGGTCGAGGAGACCGGGGTCACCGCGACGCGGGCGGGGTCCCGCAGCATCGCGTTCGCCAGCTCGGCGATGTCCTTCGGCATGGTGGCCGAGAAGAACAGCGTCTGCCGCTTGATCGGCAGCTTGGCGACGATTTTGCGGATGTCGTTGATGAAGCCCATGTCGAGCATGCGGTCGGCCTCGTCGAGCACGAGGAACTCGACGCTCGACAGTTTCAGCCCGTTGCTCTGCACGAGGTCGAGCAGGCGGCCGGGGGTGGCGACCAGCACTTCGACGCCCTGCATCAGCGAGCGGACCTGACGGCCCATCGGAACGCCGCCGATGGCGAGCGTCGAGGACAGGCGGATGTGACGGCCATAGGCGTTGAAGCTGTCGAGGATCTGGCCGGACAACTCGCGGGTCGGCGACAACACCAGGACGCGGGTCGTCTTGGGCTGCGGCTTGATACGGTGCTCAAGCAGGCGGTGCAGGATCGGCAGTGCGAAGGACGCGGTCTTGCCGGTACCGGTCTGGGCGATACCGACGACGTCGCGGCCGGTCAGCGCCGTGGGAATGGTCTGGGCCTGGATGGGGGTGGGGGTGACGTAATTCTCTTCTTGAAGAGCGCGCGCGATGGGTTCGGCGAGGCCGAAGTCCTGAAACGAAGTCAAAAGAGGGGTTCTTTCCATGTCAAAAGCGGGCGCCCGGCGCATTCAGCGCGGCGCACGCAAAAGGGTGTCGAGAAGACACCTGCGTGTTTGGGGTGTCGGATGGCTTGGGAGATATGGGGCAAGCCAGAGGCCCGTAAGGGCTTAAGAACACGCGGCTCGCAACGACCCCGTGATTCGCAAGAGGTCTCGGCCGCTTATATGGAACATCGAGGGGGCGCTTTCAAGGCAAGCTCGCTCAAAATGGCGATTGCGGTGCAGAAATAGTTATGCCGGAAATTTAGCCAGAACGGCCATTTTGCTCAGAAAATGACCAGCCTGCCGCTTTGGCATACATTTGGATGGCTCAATTTTTAGGCTGTCTTGAGGTCGGGATACTTTGATTTCGGCCAGTTTTGTTAGCAAAACCAATTGGTTGGAAGGTGCCCAGGCCATGGCATGGTTCTTGCGAATCCGTTAATCGCAGGCGGCCGTGGGGCCGTTTCGCAGCGTTTTTCACGTCTGCGTCAGGGAGATGAGACACTCATGTTTAGCAAATCCACTCACGATATAGCGGCGTCATTTAGCCGCCGCGGCGTGCTCGCCGCGACCGCCGGACTGGTGCTGGGTCTGGCTTCATTGACTGGCGCGAAGGCCGCGGATGACACCATCAAGGTCGGCGTGCTGCACTCCCTTTCCGGCACCATGGCCATCAGCGAAACCACGCTGAAGGACACCATCCTTTTCCTGATCGACGAGCAGAACAAGAAGGGCGGCGTTCTCGGCAAGAAGCTCGAGGCCGTCGTCGTCGACCCCGCGTCGAACTGGCCGCTGTTCGCCGAAAAGGCGCGCGAGCTGATCACCAAGGACAAGGTCTCGGTCGTGTTCGGCTGCTGGACCTCGGTGTCGCGCAAGTCGGTGCTGCCCGTCTTCAAGGAGCTGAACAACATCCTGTTCTACCCCGTGCAGTACGAGGGTGAGGAGAGCGAGCGCAACGTGTTCTACACGGGTGCGGCGCCGAACCAGCAGGCGATCCCCGCCGTCGATTACCTGATGAAGGACGAGAAGGTGAAGCGCTGGGTGCTCGCGGGCACCGACTACGTCTATCCGCGCACCACCAACAAGATCCTGGAAGCCTATCTGAAGTCGAAGGGTGTCGCCCAGGAAGACATCATGATCAACTACACGCCGTTCGGTCACTCCGACTGGCAGACGATCGTGGCCGACATCAAAAAGTTCGGCTCGGCCGGCAAGAAGACCGCGGTGGTCTCGACCATCAACGGCGACGCCAACGTTCCCTTCTACAAGGAACTCGGCAACCAGGGCATCAAGGCGAAGGACATCCCGGTCGTCGCGTTCTCGGTGGGTGAAGAAGAGCTCGCCGGCATCGACACCAAGCCGCTGGTCGGCCATCTTGCCGCCTGGAACTACTTCCAGTCGATCAAGTCGCCGGAGAACGAGAAGTTCATCAAGGCATGGCAGGCCTACACCAAGAACCCGAAGCGCGTGACCAACGATCCGATGGAAGCGCACGTGATCGGCTTCGACATGTGGGTCAAGGCGGTCGAGAAGGTGAAGTCGACTGATCCGGACAAGGTGATCGACGCTCTCCCGGGCATCGAAGCCAAGAACCTGACCGGCGGCGTGTCGAAGATGCTGCCGAACCACCACATCACCAAGCCGGTGTTCATCGGCGAGATCAAGGGCAACGGCCAGTTCGACGTGGTCTGGAAGACCCCGGGTCTCGTCGCGGGCGATGCCTGGTCGAAGGAACTGGACGGCTCCAAGGACCTGGTCGGCGACTGGGTCGGCAAGAAGTGCGGCAACTTCAACACCAAGACCAACAAGTGCCTCGGTTCGGGCTCCTGATCCTGATCTGACACGCCATAGCACGCCCGGAGAAGGCGGCGATCCCGCCGCCTTCTCCACTCATTTCTGCCGGGGTCATTCACAGTGCCAGCCCATTTGTCCGCGCGCCTCTGCTCGCTTGCGCTCTCGTTGTTCCTGATCGCGTTCGCGCTGCCGGCCCTCGCCGGTCCGTTCGAGGATGCGGTCGCCAAATTCGCCAACGATGATTATTCCGATACGGACGAGGCGATCGGCGTGGTCGCAAGCAGCGGCAATCCGCTGGCTTTCCCCATCATCAGTGCGCTTCAGGACGGCCGCCTGATGGCCGACCCTGACAGCAAGAAGGTTTACGTCACCGGTACCGACGGCAAGTCGATCGACGCCGCGACCGGCCAGGCGGTGGCCAGCGTTCCCGACAGCGCGAGCGCAGTTCGCCTCAACAACCGCCTGCGCCGCAGCGTCGACGCAGCTCTCGGCAGCCTGACGCTCCAGTCGCCGGACGTCGGAACACGGCTGCAGGCCGCGCAATCCGTCTTCAAGTCGCATGAGGAGACCGCGCTCGAGCCGGTCGATGCCGCGCTCGCCAAGGAAACCAACAGATCCGTCAAGGCTGCGCTCGGCGACGCCCGCGCGGCCATCCTGCTGTTCAAGCCTGATGCCACCGAGGTCGAGAAGCTGGAGGCGGTGGCCACCCTCAAGGGGCGCGGCGACCAGGAGGCACTGGCCCTGCTCACAGGCATGGGCGACCAGCCGGCGTCGGTGACCAAGGCTGCCGCGAGCGCGATCGGCTCGATCCAGAACTCGCTCGCGGTCTGGTCCATGGTGCAGAACGCCTGGTACGGCCTCTCGCTCGGCTCGGTGCTGCTGCTCGCCGCGATCGGGCTCGCCATCACCTTCGGTGTGATGGGCGTGATCAACATGGCGCATGGCGAGATGGTGATGATCGGGGCCTACACCACCTTCGCGGTGCAGGAGGTGATCCGCACCCGCTATCCCGGCCTGTTCGACTATTCGCTGCTGATCGCGGTGCCGCTGGCCTTTGTCGTCGCCGGCGCGATCGGCGTGCTGATCGAGCGCAGCATCATCCGTTTCCTCTACGGTCGTCCGCTGGAGACGCTGCTCGCGACCTGGGGCCTGTCGCTGGTGCTGCAGCAGGCCGTGCGCACCATGTTCGGCCCGACCAACCGCGAGGTCGGCAATCCCTCCTGGATGAGCGGCGCCTTCGAGCTCGGCCAGATCACCATCACCTATAACCGGCTCTGGATCCTCGTGTTCACGCTCGCCGTGTTCGCGATCCTGCTCGCGATGCTGCGCTACACGGCGCTCGGCCTCGAGATGCGCGCGGTGACGCAGAACCGCCGCATGGCGGCCTCGATGGGCATCGCCACCTCGCGCGTCGACGCGCTGACCTTCGGGCTCGGCTCCGGCATTGCCGGCATCGCCGGCGTGGCGCTGTCGCAGATCGACAATGTCAGCCCCAATCTCGGCCAGAGCTACATCATCGACAGCTTCATGGTCGTTGTGTTCGGCGGCGTCGGCAATCTCTGGGGCACGCTGGTCGGCGCCTTCACGCTCGGCATCGCCAACAAGTTCCTGGAGCCGGTCGCCGGCGCCGTGCTCGGCAAGATCGCCATCCTGGTTCTCATCATCCTGTTCATTCAAAAGCGCCCGCGCGGCCTGTTCGCGCTCAAGGGCCGTGCGGTGGAAGCATGACCCCTCACATGCTGACGCGATCGCTGGACCGCAGCGCGACGATCTTCCTTGCCGTCGTCGCGGCCTGCGGCATCCTCATCCCGCTCTCCAATTTGCTGCTGCCCGCGGGCTCGTTCCTGCAGGTGCCGACCTATCTGGTCGCGCTCTGGGGCAAATATGTCTGCTACGCGATCCTCGCGCTTTCGATCGATTTGATCTGGGGCTATTGCGGCATTCTCTCGCTCGGCCACGGCGCCTTCTTCGCGCTCGGCGGCTACGCCATGGGGATGTATCTGATGCGGCAAATCGGCACCCGCGGCGTCTACGGCAATCCGATCCTGCCCGACTTCATGGTGTTCCTGAACTATTCGAAGCTGCCCTGGACCTGGTACGGCTTCGACATGTTCTGGTTCGCGGCGCTGATGGTGCTGCTCGTGCCCGGCCTGCTCGCCTTCTGCTTCGGGTGGCTCGCGTTCCGCTCCCGCGTCACCGGCGTGTATCTGTCGATCATCACCCAGGCGATGACCTATGCGCTGCTGCTTGCCTTCTTCCGCAACGACTTCGGCTTCGGGGGCAACAACGGCCTGACCGACTTCAAGGACATCCTGGGCTTCAACGTGCAGGCGGAGGGCACCCGCGCCGCGCTGTTTGCGCTGAGCTGTCTGGCACTGATCGCAGGCTTCCTGATCTGCCGCGCGATCGTCTCCTCCAAGCTCGGCAAGGTGCTGATCGCGGTGCGTGATGCGGAGTCGCGCACGCGCTTCCTCGGCTACCGCGTCGAATCCTACAAGCTGTTCGTGTTCACGGTGTCGGCCTGCATGGCCGGCGTCGCCGGCGCGCTCTACGTGCCGCAGGTCGGCATCATCAATCCTAGCGAATTCGCGCCCGGCAATTCGATCGAGGCGGTGATCTGGGTCGCGGTCGGCGGCCGCGGCACGCTGGTCGGCGCCGCGCTCGGGGCCGTCGTCGTCAACTACGCCAAGACGTTTTTCACCTCGGGCGTGCTCGCGCCGTACTGGCTGTTCATGCTGGGCGCATTGTTCATCCTGGTGACGCTGCTGCTGCCGAAGGGCATTGTCGGCACCTTCAACGCCTGGTGGGACCAGTCGAAAGAAAAACGCAACGCCGCGACCACCGTGAGCGCTGCGGCCGAGGACGGCGTCACCGAACCCAAGATGGCGGAGTAGGCGCAAATGAACGTCATGGACAACCGCGCAACCTCCGCGATGCTCTATCTCGACGGCGTGCACGTCTCCTTCGACGGTTTCCACGCCATCAACAATCTGTCGCTGACGCTCGAGCCCGGCGAGATGCGCGCCATCATCGGCCCGAACGGCGCCGGCAAGACCACGATGATGGACATCATCACCGGCAAGACCAAGCCCGACGAGGGTACGGTGCTGTTCGACGGCGTCACCGATCTGACGCGGCTGGACGAGACCCGCATCGCCGAGCTCGGCATCGGCCGCAAGTTCCAGAAACCGACCGTGTTCGAGAGCCAAACCGTGCAGGACAACCTCCTGCTCGCGCTCAATGTCGACCACAGCGTCAAGGGCACGCTGTTCTGGCGCGGCAGCAAGGCCGAGTCCGAGCGCATCGACAAGGTGCTGGAGACGATCCGTCTCACCGAGGCCCGCAACCGCTTCGCCGGCAGCCTCAGCCACGGCCAGAAGCAGTGGCTCGAGATCGGCATGCTGCTGGCGCAGGACCCAAAACTGCTCCTCGTCGACGAGCCCGTCGCGGGGATGACCGACGTCGAGACGCATCTGACTGCCGAGCTGCTGAAAGAGATCAACAAGACCCACACCGTGATGGTGGTCGAGCACGACATGACCTTCGTGCGCGAGCTCGGCGTCAAGGTCACCTGTCTGCACGAAGGCACCGTGCTGGCCGAAGGAACCATCGACCAGGTCTCGTCCAACGAGCGGGTCATCGAAGTCTATCTGGGACGCTGAGCGATGCTTGAGGTCAAGGATATCAATCTGTTCTACGGCGCGGCGCAGGCGCTGCGCGGCGTCTCGATCTCGGCCGAGCCGGGCAAGGTGACCTGCGTGCTCGGGCGCAACGGCGTCGGCAAGACCTCGCTCTTGCGCGCCATGGTCGGGCAATATCCGATTTCGTCGGGCGCGATCGTGCTCGACGGCAGCGACATCACCGGCCTGAAGCCCTATGAGCGGGCGCGCAAGGGCATCGGCTTCGTGCCGCAGGGCCGCGAGATCTTCCCGCTGCTGACGGTCGAGGAGAACCTCAAGACCGGCTTCGGCCCGCTCAAGCGCGAGGACAAGCATATTCCGGACGACGTGTTCTCGCTGTTTCCGGTGCTGCAATCCATGCTCGGCCGGCGCGGTGGCGATCTCTCCGGCGGCCAGCAGCAGCAGCTCGCGATCGGTCGCGCGCTGGTGATGCGGCCGAAATTGCTGCTCCTCGACGAGCCGACCGAGGGCATCCAGCCTTCGATCATCAAGGACATCGGCCGCGCCATCTCCTATTTGCGCAACCTCGGCAACATCGCCATCGTGCTGGTCGAACAATATCTCGACTTTGCCTGCGAACTCGGCGACAGTTTTGCCGTGATGGATCGCGGCGCGGTGAAATTCACCTGCGATCGCGCCAATTTGGACGCGAGCGAGATCAGCCGCCAGATGGCGCTGTAAGAAGTTCTGTCGCGATCGGCTGGGGGAGGCGGATGCGCAGCGACGTTTCGGTCACGTCAGGGGTTTTCGAGGCAAACCGTGCCCGCGGCGCGGTGCGTTTCGACGTCCATGCGCGTGACGGCGTGACGCGGCGCGGCGTCTTGCATGAATCCGGCTCGCTGCGCGTGCGCTTTCCCTCGCCGGAAGGCGAGGGGCTCTCCGGCGTGTTCGTCAACACGGCAGGCGGCGTTGCCGGTGGCGACAGTTTCGATATCAACATCACGGCGGGCCAAGGCTCGCGCCTGACGCTGACGACCGCCGCCGCTGAAAAGGTCTATCGGGCGCCCGGGGCCGCGGCGCAGCTCAGCATTGCCTTGAAGGTCGATGCAGGTGCGCATCTGTCCTGGTTGCCGCAAGAGACCATCCTGTTTGACCGCGCCCGGGTCCACCGCCGTTTCGATATCGAGCTTGATGATGCCGCCTCGCTCCTGCTCTGCGAGATCGTGGTGTTCGGCCGCACTGCCATGGGCGAGCGGATGGAGCAGGGTGAGTTTGTCGACCGCTGGCGGCTACGGCGTGGTGGCAGGCTGGTGTTCGCCGAGACCATCAGGCTCGACGGCAATATCGGCGCAAAACTTGGGCGATCCGCCGTCGCCAAAGGCGGTGCCGCGATCGGCACGGCGCTGATCGTGCCCGGCGACGAGGCCCTGGTCGAGCGCATCCGCGAGGCGTCGGACTCATTCTCCGGCGAGGTTGGAATCTCGGCGTGGAATGGCTTTGCAATGGCCCGGTTCTGTGCCCAAGATGCGGCGCGGTTGCGGGTCGACATGATGACGGTGCTGGCGCGCACTGGAACGGCCCTGCCGCGACTCTGGCTGAACTGATTGGCCGAATTGACGTGTTGAACGGAAGAGATTCTGCATGAACCTGTCTCCCCGCGAAAAGGACAAGCTTCTGATCTCGATGGCGGCCATCGTGGCCCGCCGAAGGCTGGATCGCGGCGTCAAGCTCAACCATCCCGAGGCGATCGCGATCATTTCCGATTTCATCCTCGAAGGCGCGCGCGACGGCCGCACGGTCGCCGAGCTGATGCAATCCGGCGCTGAGGTCCTCACCCGCGACCAGGTGATGCCGGGCATTCCCGAGATGATCCACGACATCCAGGTCGAGGCGACCTTTCCGGACGGGACCAAGCTTGTCACCGTCCACGAGCCGATCAGGTAATTCGAATTCGTCATTCCGGGGCGCCCGCAGGGCGAACCCGGAATCCAGATGTTTTGGTTTCGAGATTCCGGCCTTCTCGCTGCGCGAGCCCCGGAATGACGAGGAGGATAGAATGATCCCCGGCGAACTCTTCATCCAGGACGGCGAGATCGAACTCAATGCCGGCCGCAAGACCGTGACGCTGACGGTGGCCAATACCGGTGATCGGCCGATCCAGGTCGGCTCGCACTACCATTTCTTCGAGACCAACCCGGCGCTGAAATTCGACCGCAAGAAGTCCCGCGGCATGCGCCTCGACATCGCCGCCGGCACCGCCGTCCGCTTCGAGCCCGGCCAGACCCGCGACGTCCAGCTTGTGGCCATGGCGGGCAAGAAGACGATTTACGGTTTTCGTGGTGACGTGATGGGGAAGCTGTGAACCCCACAGGAACGAGCGCGGTGTGGCACGGTTGAGGCGGAAACGGAGGTCTTTGCCATGCTGTCGCCCGTCCGCCTCGTCTCAGAAGCCGCCGAACTCGCTGCGCACCGTCACAATGGCATGGCGCGCAAGGGGCGCGGCAACGAGCCCTACATCAATCATCTCGCCGAGGTCGCGAACCTGCTGGCGACCGCGACCGACGGCGCCGATGCCGAACTGGTCGCGGCCGGCTGGCTGCATGACACCATCGAGGACACCGCCACCACGCGCGAGGAGCTGGCGCAGAAATTCTCGGAGCGTGCTGCCTCCCTCGTCGTCGAATGCACCGACGACATGAGCCTTCCCAAGGCAGAGCGGCGGCGTCTGCAGATTGTCGATGCGCCGAAGAAATCTGCTGGCGCGAAGCTGATCAAGATCGCCGACAAGATCAGCAACATCGGCGCGCGCATTCAGACCGATCCGAGTGCAGAGGAGCGCGACGATCTCGCCGACTACGCCGGCTGGGCCACGCAGGTCGTTGCGGGCTGCCGCGGCGGCAATCCCTGGCTCGATGAGAAATTCGACGACGCCGTGAAAGCAGCGAGGGCCTTGCTGTGAGGCACCAAACATTCAAACGCAAACGGGGCTTGTGATGTCCGTCAAGATAAAACGTTCCGTCTATGCCGACATGTTCGGCCCGACCACCGGTGACAGGGTGCGGCTGGCCGACACCGACCTCATCATCGAGGTCGAGAAGGATTTCACCACCTACGGCGAGGAGGTGAAGTTCGGCGGCGGCAAGGTGATCCGCGACGGCATGGGGCAGTCGCAGGTGACGAACAAGCAGGGCGCGGCCGACACCGTCATCACCAATGCGCTGATCGTCGACCACTGGGGCATCGTCAAGGCCGACGTCGCGATCAAGGACGGCATGATCGCAGGCGTTGGCAAGGCCGGCAATCCCGACATCCAGCCGGGCGTCACCATCATCATCGGTCCCGGCACCGACGTGATCGCCGGCGAAGGAAAAATCCTCACTGCCGGCGGCTTCGACAGTCACATCCATTTCATCTGCCCGCAGCAGATCGAGCACGCGCTGATGTCTGGCGTCACCTCGATGCTGGGCGGCGGCACCGGCCCATCGCACGGTACCTTCGCGACGACCTGCACGCCGGGCCCGTGGCATATGGGGCGGATGATTCAGTCGTTCGACGCCTTCCCGGTCAATCTCGGCATCTCCGGCAAGGGCAACGCATCGCGGCCCGCTGCCCTGGTCGAGATGATCAAGGCCGGCGCCTGCGCGCTGAAGCTGCACGAAGACTGGGGCACGACGCCGGCGGCGATCGACAATTGCCTGTCGGTCGCCGATGCTCACGACATCCAGGTGATGATCCATACCGATACGCTGAACGAATCCGGCTTCGTCGAAGACACGATCAAGGCGTTCAAGGGCCGCACCATCCATGCCTTCCACACCGAGGGCGCCGGCGGCGGTCACGCCCCGGATATCATCAAGGTCGCAGGGCTCAAGAACGTGCTGCCGTCCTCGACCAACCCGACGCGGCCCTTCACGCGCAACACCATCGACGAGCATCTGGACATGCTGATGGTGTGCCACCACCTCGATCCCTCGATCGCGGAGGATCTGGCATTCGCCGAGAGTCGTATCCGCAAGGAGACCATCGCGGCCGAAGACATCCTGCACGATCTCGGCGCGCTCTCGATGATGTCGTCGGACTCGCAGGCCATGGGCCGCCTCGGCGAGGTCATCATCCGGACCTGGCAGACCGCGGACAAGATGAAGAAGCAGCGCGGGTCACTGCCGCAGGACAAGGGCAAGGACAACGACAATTTTCGCGTCAAGCGCTACATCGCCAAATACACCATCAATCCCGCGATCGCGCACGGCGTGTCGAAACTGATCGGCTCGGTCGAGAAGGGCAAGCTCGCCGATCTCGTGCTGTGGTCGCCGGCCTTCTTCGGCGTCAAGCCGGATTGCATCGTCAAGGGCGGCACCATCGTCGCAGCGCCCATGGGGGATCCCAACGCCTCGATCCCGACGCCGCAGCCGGTGCATTACCAGCCGATGTTCGGCGCCTTCGGCAAGGCGCGCACCGCGTCGTCCGTGGTGTTCACCTCGAAGGCAGCGATCACCGGCGGCCTCGCGCGAAAACTCGGCATCGACAAGAAGCTCTATGCCGTGCAGAACACCCGCGGCAAGATCTCGAAAAAGAGCATGATCCACAACGACGCCACGCCCAATATCGAGGTCGATCCGGAGACCTATGAGGTCCGCGCCGACGGCGAATTGCTCACTTGCGCACCCGCCGAGGTGCTGCCCATGGCGCAGCGATATTTCATGTACTGAAAATAGCGCCTCAACGCATGTCCCCGGGATTATGTCCAGAGGGCATGTCCCGGGATGGCTTTTACGGTTTTGCGTTCGATCCTGCCTGGTCTAATGTCCCGCCCGGTATCCAACCTTAGAAGAAAAGCCGGGAGGATTTCTCGTGATCTACGTCGTTGCCACCTTGACCATCAAGCCAGAGACGCGCGCCGAATTCATTGCAGCCGCCACCGCCTGCATCAAGGAGACGCGGAAGGAGCCCGGCAATATCGCCTATGATCTGCATGAAAGCGTCACCGATCCTGCCAAGATGGTGTTCGTCGAGCAGTGGGAGAACGCCGAGGCGCTGGTGCCGCATCGTGGCATGGAGCACATGAAGACGTTCGGGCGCGTGGCGGTCAAGTGCTTCACGGCACCGCCGAAGATCGAAGTGATCACGCCCGAGAAGGTCGAGACAAGGTAACGGGGTAAAAGCGCATGATCCGGGCGACGCAGGTCAGGGGACAGCACCGCTTCACGGAAGCGCCGGCGGATACGGTGGTGCTCGATTTCGACGATCGGCACCGCCGCCGCATGGCGATGACGGGAACGCGGGGGCTCGAATTCCTGCTCGACCTGGAGCAGGCCGTCGCGCTGCGCGGCGGCGATGCGCTGGTGCTGGAGGACGGCCGGCTCGTCGAAGTGGTCGCGGCGCCCGAGCCGCTGCTGGAAATCCGCGGCCGCGATCCGCATCACCTCATTCGCGTCGGCTGGCACCTCGGCAACCGCCATCTGCCGACGCAGATCATGGCCAAGGCCTTGCGCATCCGCCGCGATCACGTCATCGAAGCCATGGTGAAGGGTCTCGGCGCGCGCGTGATCGAGATCGAGGCGCCGTTCGATCCCGAAGGCGGCGCCTATGCCGATGCCGGCCACGCGCATGGCCACGACGATCATGCGCATCATGATCACGGGCATCATCATGACCATGGTCACGATCACCATGGCCATGATCATCACGCGCATGACCACCACCCCCATGATCATGCCGCGCATGATCATGGGCACGATCATCACCATCACCACGACGAGCATTGCGACCATCCCGACCATCACCACGGCCACAAGCATGCTCATGACCACAAGTGAGTCGGTCGGCGCCGGCGACCTCGCCGAGGGCGAGGCGGCGGCGCTGTACCGGCTGATGACCTGGCTGTCGCCGGCATTCCCGGTCGGCGGCTTCTCCTATTCCAGCGGCATCGAATGGGCGGTCGAGGCGGGCGACATCGTCGATACGGCCACGCTGGCCGACTGGCTCGACGCGATGCTCGGCGACGGCTCCGGCTTTTGCGACGCGACGCTTCTGGTGCATGCCTATCGTGCTGCAGAGATGGGCGAGGATGCGACCTTGAGCGACATCGCAGAGCTCGCCGCGGCCATAGTGCCGTCGCGCGAGCGGCAGCTGGAGACGATCTCGCAGGGCCGCGCCTTCATCGACATCGCTCGCGCTGCCTGGGATGCAGACGGCCTTGATGCCATGGTTGCGGCATGCCGCACGCCACTGGTCTATCCCGTCGCGGTCGGCGTGGTTGCAGCTAAGCACGGCGTGGCGCTGGCGCCGACGTTGCACGCGTTCCTGCATGCGCTGGTGTCCAACTGGATTTCGGCCGCCAGTAGGCTCATTCCGCTCGGCCAGACCGACTGCCAGCGCGTGCTGGTGAGGCTGGAAGCCGCCGTTGCCGCCACCGCCAATCGTGCGTTGAACGCAGCATTGGACGATCTTGGCAGCGCGACCTTCCGCGCCGATCTCGCCAGCCTGCGGCACGAGACGCAATATACCCGGCTGTTCCGGTCGTGAGCGGTGCGACCTTTGACCCATCGAGAAAGAGCCAATGACATGTCGAAATCTCACGGCCCCTTGCGTGTCGGCGTCGGCGGTCCCGTCGGATCGGGCAAGACCGCGCTGATGGACCTGCTCTGCAAGACCATGCGCGAGCGCTATGACATTGCCGCGATCACCAACGACATCTACACCAAATGGGATGCCGAGTTCCTGGTGCGTTCGGGATCGCTGACGCCGGACCGCATTGCCGGCGTCGAGACCGGCGGCTGCCCGCACACCGCGATCCGCGAGGATGCCTCGATGAATCTCGCCGCGGTGGCGGACATGCGCGCCAAGTTTCCCGGGCTCGATCTCGTTCTGATCGAGTCCGGCGGTGACAATCTCGCTGCCACTTTTTCCCCGGAGCTGGCCGACCTGACCATCTACGTCATCGACGTGGCCGCCGGCGACAAGATCCCGTCCAAGGGCGGCCCCGGCATCACCCGGTCCGACCTGCTGGTCATCAACAAGATCGACCTCGCCCCCCATGTCGGCGCCTCCCTGGAGAAGATGGACACGGACGCCAGGCGCATGCGCGGCGAGCGCCCCTTCGTCATGACCAATCTGAAGAAGAGCGAGGGCCTTGACCGCATTGTCGGCTTCATCGAGGCCAAAGGCGGCCTGAAACGGGCGGGCTGACAGCGCGCGACGACTTGGCGCATGCTTTTTTCGCCGTTAACCCTGGGGCCGGGCCGCAACCACGGAACAAATTTCGGACACGGCGATTAACTACCTCCGGTGCCCGGGCAATTCATCCCGGCCAGACCATTGGCCGGGCGGATTAAGCTTTCCAGGCGACCCAAGTTGCGTACTGATGCCTCCTCCTTCATTATCTCTGCCACCGGGGTTCACCCTGTTTCGGCACATGGCCGTTCGAGCGGCGTACATATGCTCCTTGTTTATTGCCGACCTCCTGCTTTCGCCTGAGTAGTCGCGTGGTCCGGCTGGGTTTCATCATCGGTTTCATCGCTCTGCTCGGAGCCTTGCTCTCCGGGCTTGCGGCCTATCGCGTCCACGACCAGGAGCTGGCGCTGGATCGTATCGCGCTCGCGCGCGCGATCGACGTTCATGCCAGCCTGGTGCAGGACCGGCTCACTGAGCGCGAACTGCTCGCACGTGTCGCCTCAGGCCTGTTCCGCACACCATCAGTGATCAAGCCGAACATGCTGGAGCCGCTGCGCTCGGCCATTTACGCCTTCAAGACCGATTTCGTGGTGGCCGGCTGGATCGCCCGGCTGAAGCCGAACGAGCTTACGGCGGCGCAGGCTGCCATTGGAGGCGCCGGCTTCCCCAATCCAAAGATCCGCACCTTTGACGACAAGCCGATCAATCCGGCCGAGATCACCCAGCCGATCGACGTGCTGTTGGATCTCGAGCCGCGCAGCGACGAGACCAAGGCTCTGCCTGGCCGTAGTTACGACCAGGATCAGGTTCGCAGCGCCATGTTGACACGGGCCCGGCTCGAGAAGCGGTCGGTGGCCTCGGACCCGATTCCGCTGTTGCGCGGCAACGGGCCGGTCGGGATCATCGTGGCAGCTCCCGTCATCCCCGAGGGTGCGACCGAGCCGGCCGGGTTCGTCACGTTTTCCTACGAACTCGCCTCGCTGATGCTGACCAATGACGACATGTCGTTGTTCTCGGTCGCGCTCAGGGACCCGCGCAAGGAAGGTGGCGAGCTCGTCGCCAACGATCAGGGAATCGTCTCCACCCGCATGACGACGACGGACGGGCCGACGCCATCGGCGACGCGCACGGTGAGCTTCGGCGGCCGTGACTGGCAGCTGGGTTATTACGCGAAGACCAACTCGGCGCGTCGCGCCGAGCAGACCGCGATCATCGTGGCGGCGATCGGCTTTGCGATCACTGCGATGGTGTGCGGCCTGTTTGGCTATGTCGCCTACAACAACTTAAGGCTCAGCCGGGAAATCCAGGTCAGAATCGGCTTCGAGCGCCGGCTGACCGCGGTGATCGACGAGCTCAACCACCGGGTCAAGAATATCCTCGCGGTGATCCAGTCTATCGTGACGCGCACCTTGCGTCACGGCTCGGACATCGACGTCGCCCGCGAGCTCCTGATCGGGCGCATCCACGCCATGTCCAACGTGGTCTCGCTGCTCAGCGAGAGCCAGTGGCAGGGCGTCAAGCTGAAGGGCCTGTTCGAGGCGCGCGCCATCCCGCATGCCGACCGCATTGCCGTCACGGGTCCTGATATCGCGGTCAGCGCGCGCGCGGCGCAGAGCCTCTCGCTGCTGTTCTTCGAACTTGCCTCGCATTCCGACGAGGGCCTGTCGCTGGTCGGAAAGCATCCGCACATCACCGCTAGCTGGACCGTGACGGGCGAGGGGGCGGGCGAGGTCTTCCATTTCCGCTGGGAGGAGCTCAACACCAGCGAGGCGACCCGCCGCCCCGATTCCGATTTCGGCCTGATCCTGCTCGACCGTGTCGCCCCCGAGGCTCTCGGCGGCACCGCCAAGCGCTATTTCACCGACGCCTCCTATGTCTACGAGCTGACCGCGCCGATGGAGACGGTGGTCGACATGACCGAGCGCGACCGCACGGACAAGATCTCCGCACCGGTGAGGTCTGCGCGATAGAAGCCGCCGGCTTAAGCCTCGGACTAACCCCTTGGGCTTAACCCCTTGGGCTTAACTCCTTGGGCTTAGCCCTTGGGCCTCAACACCAGGTCGACCAGATTGCGGGCATAGGCCGGCGTGATTGGCGCGATGCCGAAGACGTAGCGATAGAACAGGCCGCCATAGATCGCGTCGTAAAGATCCTCAGCCGGCCCTTCGGCCAGGATGCTGCCGTCGTTCTGGCCCGCGGCAATCATCTCGACCAGCGCGTCGCGACGGAATTGCAGATAGCGGGCATAGAACAGCTCGGCCGAGCCGGTTTTGGAAATGCATTCGGAGATCACCGCGAGCTGGACCTTGCCGAACTCGCCCTGGAGCGCCTCGGCGTAGGCTGCGGCATGGCGGCGGGCGCGCGCCGCGGGGTTGCCGGAGCCCTCCGGAGGCAGCGGCAGCATCTGCGCGGCATGTTGAAGAAAGGCGTCGATCAAGAGCGCCTCGCGGGACGGCCACCATTTGTAGATCGTCATCTTGGAGACGCTGGAGTGGCGGGCGACCGCGTCGATGGTGGTGGCGGCAAGGCCGGTGGAAGCCATCAGCGCATAGGCGCTTTCGAGAATGGCGTTGCTGGTCTCGATCGACCGAGGCCGGCCGCGCCGGGGCGTGCTCCCGGTCTCTTCCCCCCCGCTTTTCGCCATCGCCACGCCCGGTCTCCTCACGCAGAGCTTCTCCGCATAGCGCAGCCGCCGCTTTCGGCCTAGCAGAATCGCACGGTTCTCTGGCTAGGCCTGCTGCCGCAAGGCCGTGGGGAGATCCTGCCACCTCGACCAGGCGACGTAGTAGGCCACCGCGGTCATCGCGGCGAAGCCGGCGAGGCTCACCACGATCTGCATCGCCACCAGATTGGCGCTGGTGATCAGGATGAGATGGCCCGCAAACGACAGGAACACCCCGACGCAGAACACGGCGAGCCATTCCTCGCCACATCGGATGACCGCCTGCAGCGGCTTCAATTGCAGGCCGGGATGATTGGCCGGAATGAGATGGGTCGCCAGCAAGGCGAGCGCGAGGAAGTGAATCACGCGATAGGGCGCCAGGTTTTCCTTTTCGGTCGGCGCGATGCTGTCGAGGAGCAGGTCCGGCAGGTAAGCCGACACTGCCGGCGAATGGCGCAGCAAGGTGATGGCCATCGCGAATACGAGATAGGTGCCGGCGAGAATCCGCAGCCAGGGCATGTCGCGTAGCGCGCGCCCGGGCGCGCCTGTCACGGCGAACCAGCCCCCGAGCACCATCAGCATCTGCCAGCAGAGCGGATTGAAGGTCCATTCCTGGTCCGGATAGACCCGAAAATTCCAGTCGAACCAGCGTGCGGCGAGATACAGCGCGACCGATGCCGCCAGGGTCAGGTTCGGCCACCGCAACAGACCCCACAGCGCGAACGGAAAAAAGGCCATCAGCGGGATCATCAATTGCAGGAGGTCGAGGTTCAGCGGCTCCTCCTGGAGCACGAGGCCGCGGACCAGGATCCGCAGCGGGTGCTCGAGAATGCCCGAGATATTGTATTCGTGGATGATCTCCGGCGCCATCGACTGCGAGGCGACATAGGCGATGGTGTCGATGTAGATCACGAACAGCACGACATAGGCGGCGTAGAGCCGCCAGACGCGGCGGAAGATGCGCGTCGCCGCCACGAGGTAGCCCCGTTCAAGCGCCATCCGGCCGTGGATGATGGCGACGCCATAGCCGACGACGAACACGAACAGGTCAGCCGCGCCGCTGAAGCCGAAATTGCGCAGCGTCAGCAGGTTGACGACGTTGTTCGGGATATGGTCGACGAAAACCGACCAGTTGGCGATACCGAGCGTCAGATACAGCCTGGCGTCGTGATGGAATGCGGCGAGGTTCGCCTTAACGGACGGTTTCATTGATTAAAATAGCTTTGGGAATCAGGGTGGTACTTTTAACGGCAACCGCCTGCCCATCCGAGTAGCGTTTGCGTGATGGCTGGGGGCAGCCGCGCCGTTATGGCGCGAAATTGCGCGGCGTCTTATGGACGAATTCTGTTAGATGCCCTCGGAGGACTTACAACGAAATTTTCTGACCCGCTCGGATCTCTATTCGGCCGGTTCAGCCGACGCCTCGTCGGGAACGCCCGCGCGGCTCGCCATGATGCCGAGGGCGACGCCGCCGATCGCCAGGATCGGCAGCAGCCGCTTGACGCCGATGGCACGGACGATCTGCAGCCCCGTGGCGAGCAGCATGGGATCCGCGAGCATGCTCTGCGCCGCCGACTTCGCGGCGCGCTCGGCCGCGATCTGGGCGCGCTTCCGCACCTCCCGCTTGTAGCCCCAATAAGAACCTGCCGCAGCCAGCGTCAGCAGGAAGAAGATGCCAGCGCCGGCAAGACAGGCCTGCACCGGGCCATATTTCTCCAGCACCGAGATGAAGGCAGCGGCGCAAAGGAAGCACGTCGTCACGAACAGCGCGAAGGCCGCGGCTGCGGCAAGCGAGGTCAGTCGCACCGTCGTGCCGGTGGATGCACTGATCCCATCGATGATGCGCTGAAACATGGCCCTCGCTCCTCAATTCCCCGCAAGCCAAACCGTCACGTGCCGACACCGGCAACGCGCCGGTGCCGACACCTCAACACGCGTCCGCAAATCTTACCGGCGCCAGGCGGCACCGATCAGGAAGCCGATGCCGAGCGCGAGTCCGACGGTCGCAAGCGGCCGCTGTGTGATCGCGTCTTCGAGCGTCTCCTCGATCGAGCCGTAGGCTTCCTGGGCCGCGCCCATCATTGCACTGCCGCGCTCCGACACGTCGTCGAGCGCGGTATCCATGTTTTCGCGCGCCTGGCGATAGCCGCGGCGAGCCTGCTTGCTGGTGGAATTGGCAAAGGTGTTGAGCGCGTCGGTGATCTGGTCGGTGAGGGCGGCGATATCGCTTTTCACGGCTGCTACATCCTTCTCGAGGCGTTCTCGGGTGGCTTTGTCGGTCCAGTCCTTCATCCCGGCTTCGGCATTGGTCGTGGACATCGGGAGCTCCAAACTGTTGACGGCTGAGATAGCCGGAAAACGTTTCGTCGTCGGGGAAGTTCCGTTCGCGGAAACCGGTCAATCCTGCGGCAGCTGCGGCGCATCCGCCGGCAACAGATGCTCCTTCAGGATCAGCGCGACGATCAGGAGCGGCGACGACAGGAAGGCGCCCATCGGCCCCCACAGCCAGGTCCAGAACGCGAGCGCCAGCAGCACGGCGAGCGCGTTCAGCGCCAGCCGCCGCCCGATGATCATGGGCGTGACGAAGTGCCCCTCCAGGAAGGTGAGGCCGCCGAAGGCGAGCGCCGCCATCAGGCCGCCGCTGATGGTCGGGAAGGCGACCAGCCCCACCACGATCAGAACGGCGAACATCGCGATCGGCCCGATGATCGGGATGAAGTTGAGGGTTGCGGCGAGCGCGCCGAGCCCGGCCGGATTGGGCATGCCGGTGAGCGCACAGACGAGGCCGGTGGCGACGCCGACCCCAATATTGATGAGCGTGACGGTCAAGAGGTAGTTGCCGAGATGGACCTCGATCTCGTTGAGGATCCGAAGCGTGCGCAGCCGGGCGTCGCGGTCGCTGAAGGTCATGATCAGCGCCCGACGCAGGTCGCGCCAGCTTGCGATGAACAGGATCAGGGTGACGAAGAACAGCAGGAATTCGGTAAAGGTCGGTGACAGGAATTCCAGCGTCGGCTGCACCCAATCGAATTTCGGCATCTGGAAGTTCGGCAGTCCTTCCGAGCCGCCCACCATGGCCTGCAGCTCGCGCCACAGCGCGAGCGGTCGGTCGAACACGTGCAGCTTGTCCTTCAATTGCGCGCCGAGCTCCGGCAGGCGCGTGCTCCATTCCATCGCGGGGGAGGCGATCAGCGCCACCACGAAGGCCACCACCGTGGTCACCGCGACCACGATCAGGACGGCGCCGAGCCCGCGCGGGACCTTGCTCCGTTCGAGGAAGCTGGCGGCCGGCGACAGCATGGTGCCGGTGACGAAGGCCATCACGACCGGCAGGAAGAACGCCTTGCCGACATAGAGCACGGTGACGATGGCGATCAGCAAGAGGCCGGCAAGCGCGAAGGCAACGAACTCGGTGCGACGGATCACCGGCGGCAGCTCGATATGGCTGTCGGGAAGCGGACTGCCTTCGCTGTTGCCGGGAGTCAGACGTTCACTGGGAAGGACGCGCACAATCTCTCTCCGGCACGGAAGCCTCGATCCGCGCGCCCATTGGCGACCTGACAATGCGCGGGCGGTGCGGCGGTTCCATCGCGGCTTCGTGAACACGCGCTCGCTTGACTGTGACAAGGATGCCGCGCGCAGGGCCGGAACCTGAATCGCCCCCGCGGCGTTTGTTCGCAAGCGCATCACCCTGATGCACGCATCCAACGGGGCAGCACATGACAAAGTTCTCTGCAGTCCGTCGCAGCTTCTCGCCGCGCGTCGTCACCGCCTTCGCCTTCGCGACCGCTCTGCTGGCGGTGCCGTTCGCTGGCGCGAGCGCGCAGACCTACGGCTATGCGCCGATGCAGCCGCAGGCGTATCCGCAGGACCAGGGTTACGCGCAGGGCTATGTGAACGAAGCGCCGCAGCGGCAGGCGGCGGACGAGGATGCCCAGCTGCCCGATCGCCTGCGCAAGCAGATCGTCGGCTTCGACCGCAGCGAGCCGGCCGGCACCATCGTCATCGATACCAACAACACCTATCTCTATTACGTGCTCGGCAATGGTCGTGCGATCCGTTACGGCGTCGGCGTCGGCCGCGAAGGCTTCACCTGGTCCGGCGTGCAGAGCGTCAGCCGCAAGGCGGAATGGCCGGACTGGCATCCGCCGGCCGAGATGATTGCGCGCCAGCCCTATCTGCCGCGCTTCGTCGCCGGCGGTCCCGGCAACCCGCTCGGGGCGCGTGCGATGTATCTCGGCTCCAGTGAATACCGCATCCACGGCACCAACGATCCCTCCACGATCGGCAAGTTCGTCTCCTCCGGCTGCATCCGCATGACCAACGAGGACGTCACCGACCTGTTCGGCCGCGTTAATGTCGGCGCCAAGGTCGTGGTGCTGCCGAAGAACGCGCCGCTGATGGCCAAAGGCGGCGACCCCACGCGCAAGCGTCCAGCCGTGACGGCGATGCCGTCGGGCCGGCAGGCGCTGAACATCGCGACGTCGGCCGTGAACTGAGAGTAAGAGTGAGTCATATGAGCAGACGCCTGATTGGCAAAGTGGCTGGCGGTACGGCGATCATGGTCGTTGTCTCCGCCGGTCTGGCATTCGCACCGTCGGCGCATGCGGAAGATTTCTTCTCGGCGCTGTTCGGTGCGTTCGGAGCGCGGCCTCCACAGATCCGGACACCGTTCCCTGGCGATGACATGCCACGCTACGACGCCCCTCGCCAACGCGCGGCCTATGGCGGCGGCACGGCCTATTGCGTGCGCGGCTGCGACGGCCGCTACTTCCCGGCGCAAGGCAATGATGCCGAGAGCAAGGCGCAATCCTGCAAGAGCTTCTGCCCGGCTTCCGAGACGTCACTGGTCTATGGCAGCAATATCGACGACGCCACGGCTGAGAATGGAAAGCCCTATTCCGACCTGCCGAACGCGTTCCGCTACCGCAACGAGATCGTCGCGGGCTGCACCTGCAACGGCAAGGATCCGGCCGGGCTCGCATCGGTCAAGGTCGAGGACGATCCCACGCTGCGCAAGGGCGATATCGTCGCCGGCGCTGACGGCCTGGTGGTCGCCAGCCGCAACGCCAACGACCGCCGCGGCGTCGCGATGAATTTTTCGCCGCTGCCGGCATCGGTGCGCGCCAAATTCCGCCAGGTGCCTGTGGTGGCGAAGGAGTAGGGCGGCGGCTTCACGTGGGCCTAGCGCTACCGCCTCAATCTCCGCTGTCATCCCGGACAGGCGAAGCGCAGATCCGGGATCCATAACCACAGGGAGGCGTTACGGCACGAGCCGGCAACCACGAGTCTTCGCCGAACTACTCCCCGTGGCTATGGATCCCCGCGTTCGCGGGGATGCCACCGAAGGTGTAGAGCAGTTTGCTATCTAACTTACAACGTTACGCCGCGCGGATCTTGCCGAGGAAGTCGCTGACCTGATGGCCGAGCTGGCGGCTCTGGGTTTCCAGCATCTCGGAGGCCTGCTTGACGTTCTCCGCGGCACCGGCTGCGGTGTCGGCGTCGGCTTTCACGCCGGAGATGTTGTCCGAGACGTTCTTGGTGCCCTGCGCCGCATATTGCGTGCTGCGGGTGATCTCCTGAGTGGCCGCGCCCTGCTCCTGGACGGCGGCGGCGATCGCGGTCGCGACCTCGTTGACTTCGCCGATGATGCCGCCGATCGCCTGGATCGCATTGATGGCATCGCCCGCGACCTTCTGGATCTCGGCGATCTGCTCGGAGATCTCTTCGGTCGCCTTGGCGGTCTGGCTCGCCAACGACTTCACCTCGGAGGCCACGACCGCAAACCCGCGGCCGGCTTCCCCGGCGCGTGCCGCCTCGATCGTGGCGTTCAGGGCCAGCAGGTTGGTCTGTGCCGCGATGGTGTTGATGAGACCGACGACTTCGCCGATGCGCCCCGCCGACTGCGCGAGCCCCTGGACGGTGCTGTCGGTCTCGCGTGCCTGGTTGACGGCGCGGCTGGCGATGCCTGCGGCATGCGCGGCCTGCTGGCTGATGTCGTTGATGGATGCGCTGAGCTCCTCGGCGGCTGCCGCGACGCTCTCGACGCTGGTCGATGCGTCGTTCGAGGCCTTGCCTGCGATCTCGGCGCGTTCATTGGTCTGGCGTGACACCGTGGAGAGGTCGCCCGAGGTCTTGCGCATTTCGCCGGACGCCTCGCTCAGCTCGCCCAGCGACTTGTGCACCACGCCTTCGAACTCGCCGACATAGGCTTCCATCGCGCGCTGTCGCGCGGCGGCACCGGCGTTGCGCTCGCGTTCCTGCTCTTCGATCTTCTGCTTGTCGATGGCCTGCTGCTTGAAGGTCTCCAGTGCGCCGGCGAGCGAGCCGATCTCGTCGCGTCGGTCGAGATAGCCGCTGTCGACGGTGAGGTCGCCGCCGGCGACCCTCAGCATGGCATCGCGAATCCGGTGCAGCGGCGTGATCACGCGGCGGCTGACGGCCAGCATGGCGGCACCGGTCAGGACGATCGCGGCGACGAGCAGGGCGGTGTTGACGATCAGCAACTGCACTGCGGCCGCCCGCTGCGCGGCGGAGTGATCCTTGGCGGCCTGCAGCGCGGCGTCGGCGAGCCTCACCGCGGTCATCATGCGGGGCACCGAATAGGGACTCCACTGGTTGGCGGTCATCGACGGCTTCTCGCCCTTGGCGACCGTCGTGATGACGCCGTCGCGCGTGGCGGCGTATTGCGGATCGAAATAGGTCGACTTGGTCTCGGTCATCGCCGCCGCCAGCGCCGGCGGCAATGGCATGCCGGATGCGGCGAGCTCGATCGCGGTCCAGGCGGTGTCGGTGCCGCCCACCAATTTGGTGTAGGCGAGCTGCACCTCGGGCGCGATCTTGCCGGCGTTGAGTGCATTGCCGACGATCTGCGAGGACTCGCCGGCCGTGTTGCGGAGCAGCCAGGCCATCTGCTTGATGGACAGGAGCTGGTCGATGGTCGCGTCCTGGTGGTTGACGCTCGCCGCGAGCGCGCCCGAGAGTTTTTCGAGCTGCGCCATCAGCGCGTCCTCGGTCGCGACATATTCCTTGGCGAGGCCTGCGCGGCGCTCGGCCTTGGGCTTGACGACCTCGGTCCAGAACTCGGCCTGTGCGGCCAGCAGCGTCTTGTTCAGCTTGCCGAGATCGGCGAGGAACGCCTCGCGCTGGACGATGTCGGTCGTGGGCAGGAGCTCAAGCGTGAGGGCCAGCGCCGGCATCAGCGCCGCGCGCAGCTCGCGGATGTACTTCTCGATGTCCTTGTCCATCGCGACATCGGAAGTGAGCTGGCGGCTGCTGGTCGAGCGGTCGGCCCGAATGTTGGCCATCGCCTTGAACACTTCGGCCGAGGCGGCCGAAACCGCGACGATCCGGTTGGCCTGTTGAAGACGGCCCCATGAGCTCCATGCGCTGATCGAGAAGCCGATGACGACGATGAATGCGGTGGAGAGGATTACCGCCTTCAACAGCGTGGATACGGTCAAGCGATTGAGCATCGGACACCCCGGGTGCGCGTTTCGAGTTCGTGGCCCTGAACGGCAGCCCCACGAATTTCGAAGAGACCAAGGGATGCACGCAACAGATGCGCCCGCCAGCGGCGAGCGCGTGAGGCGCATTTGGCCCGAAAAGGGTAAAAACTTAGGCAGCGTTCCTGCCGTAAAATTACGGGCGCGGCGCCCTCTCCCGATCCGCGCCTACGCCGCGCGGATCTTGCCGAGGAAGTCGCTGACCTCATGGCCGAGCTGGCGGCTCTGGCTCTCCAGCATCTCGGAGGCCTGCTTCACATTGTCGGCGGCTGCGGCGGCAGCGTCCGCATCGGCTTTGACGCCGGTGATGTTGTCCGAGACGTTCTTGGTGCCCTGCGCCGCGAATTGCGTGCTGCGGGTGATCTCCTGCGTCGCCGCACCCTGCTCCTGCACGGCGGCGGCAATGGCGGTCGCCACTTCGTTCACTTCGCCGATGATGCCGCCGATGGTCTGGATCGCGTTGATGGCGTCGCCCGCGACTTTCTGGATGTCGGCGATCTGCTCGGAGATCTCCTCGGTCGCCTTCGCGGTCTGGCTTGCCAGCGACTTCACCTCGGAGGCGACCACGGCAAAGCCGCGGCCGGCTTCGCCGGCGCGCGCCGCTTCGATGGTGGCGTTGAGCGCGAGCAGATTGGTCTGCGCCGCGATGGTGTTGATGAGACCGACGACCTCGCCGATGCGCCCCGCCGACTTCGCCAGGCCCTGCACGGTGCCGTCGGTTTCGCGCGCCTGCGTGACGGCGCGACCGGCGATGCCTGCGGCATGCGCGGCCTGCTGGCTGATGTCGTTGATCGAGGCCGAGAGCTCCTCGGCGGCGGCGGCGACGCTGTCGACGCTCATGGAGGCGTCGTTGGAGGCCTTGCCGGCGACCTGGACGCGATCGTTGGTCTGGCGCGACACGGCGGAGAGGTCGCCCGAGGTCTTGCGCATCTCGCCGGACGCCTCGCCCAATTCGCCCAGCGTCTTGCGCACCGCGCCCTCGAACTCGCCGACATAGGCTTCAACGGCGCGCTGGCGTGCGGAAGCGCCCGCATTGCGCTCGCGCTCCTGCTCTTCGATCTTGAGCTTGTCGGTGGCCTGCTGCTTGAAGGTCTCCAGCGCGCCGGCCAGTGCGCCGATCTCGTCCTGACGATCGAGATAGCCGCTGTCGACGGCAAGGTCGCCGCCGGCGACCTTCAGCATGGCGTCGCGGATGGTGTTGAGCGGATGGATCACGCGGCGGCTCACGAGCATGACCGCGCCGACGGCAAGGCCGATGGCGAGCCCCAGCAATCCAAGCTGCACGATTAGCGCGCGCTGCGCGGCGCCGCGCTGCTCCAGCGTATGGACCTTGGCGGCGTCAAGGGCGGCTTCCGCCACGGTGACAGCGCTGGAAAGGCGGCCGACCGTGAGCGGGCTCCACTGGTTGGCGGTCATCTCGGCCTTCTCGCCCTTGACCAAAGTGTCAGCGAGGCGGTCCCGCAGGGTCAGATATTGCGGCTCGAAATAGGCGGTCTTGGCCGCGGCCATGGCGGAGACGAGCGCGGGCGGCAACTGCATGCCCGAGGCTGACAATTCGAGCGCCTTCCACATCGCCGACGTGCCGCCGACATGCTGGGTGTAGTTGTTGCGGGCTTCCGGTGTGATCTTGCCGGCGGCAAGACCGGTCGAGACGACCAGGGAAGCTTCGCCCGCGGTGTTGCGGAGCAGCCAGGCGTTCTGCTTGATCGACAGCAGCTGGTCGATCACGGCGTCCTGGTGATTGACGGTGGCGGCCAGGACGTTCGACAGCTTGTCGAGCGTTTCGAGCAGGCCGCCCGTCGTCTCCATATATTCCTTCGGCAGGCCAGCGCGGCGCTGATCCCTGGGCTTGGCCATATCCGCCCAGAACTGTTTCTGCTCTTCGGTCAGCAACTTGTGGAGGCGCGCAAGCTCCGGCACCAGCGTGCCCGATTGCGGGAAGTCCATGACCGGCAGCAGCTCCAGCGCGCGTGCCATTGCCGGCATCTCGGTGTCCCGGATCGCGCGCAGATATTTCTCGATCTCGGCATCCATCGGTTCGGCCGAGTTGAGGAGCCGCGTCGTGGTCGATCGGTCGGTGCGCAGGCTGTGCATCGCCTTGAACAAATCGGCGGATGCGTCGGCGGTCTGCGAGATCCGGTTGGCGGTCTTGAGGCGATCCCAGGATTCGTAGGCGGTGAGCGAGAGCGCGAGCACCACGCAGGCCGACGTGATCGCGATCACCGCCTTCAGCAGCGTGGATACGGTCAGACGATTCAGCATCGAAGTCCCCCCAACTCCCATTGCAAAGCTCTTGAAAGCGCCCGGCAACATCGACAAGCCCGGCGCGGCAGAACGGCAATCGCACGCCGTTTGCGGCCCACGGCACCGGCGTCATTTCCGCATCTGAATGGAAAAGGGTAAAATTTTGGGCAGGCCGTCCGATCGTAGAAGTACGTATTTACTAGAAGTTGCAGTGGGTTGCCGCGATGGAACCAGCGCGGGAGACAGGCGTTAGAGCGGTGGTCGCAATTTGCCTGAAGGGGGTTTCGCGATGCTGGTGGGCGTACTCGTCACTTTTCTCGTCGTTATTCTCGTCCTTTATCTCATCAACATGCTGCCGATGGACGGCCGCGCCAAGCAGATCGCGCGCGTGGTCGTCATCATCATCGGCATCGTCTCGCTGCTGAAATATCTCGCGGTGTTCTAGCAAGGGATCAAAGCCGGATGAGCGCAGCGATATCCGGGGTGCCGCAACAAAGGTCCCGGATGTCGCGGAGCCTGTCATCGGGCGGCGCTTCGCGCCGACCCGTTGGCTCATCCGGGCCACTCGCCAAACAAGAAGCCCCGGCTTTCGCCGGGGCTTCGTTTGCGCTGCTTCAGTGCAGCGATTTCAGCCAGTCGTCGACGTCCTGACGAACCTGGTCCTTGGCCTTGCCGTAGCGTTCCTGGAGCCGGCCCTCGAGCTGTTCGCGGCGTCCCTCGATCAATTGGAGGTCGTCGTCGGTGAGCTTGCCCCACTTCTCCTTGGCCGAACCCTTGAACTGCTTCCAGTTTCCTTCGATGCGATTCCAGTCCATGACCATCTCCCATGGGTTGATGGCCGTACAACGCGACCGCCGCGCGGCCGTTCCGCTGCGCGGCGCGACGTTTCGCCCGCTGCGCTCAACAAAAAAGCCCCGGCGTGAGCCGGGGCTTTCGGTGTTTCGAGCCGGCTGACTATCAGCCGTTCGCCTTAGCCTCGCGGCGGCGCGCGGTGAGGATGTATTCGGTGTAGCCGTTCGGCTGCTCGCGGCCTTTGAAGATGAGGTCGCAGGCGGCCTTGAAGGCGACGCCGTCGAAGGCGGGCGCCATCGGCTTGTAGATGGCATCGCCCGCGTTCTGCTTGTCGACAACGACCGCCATGCGCTTGAGCGATTCCATCACCTGCGCCTCGGTGATCACGCCCTGGTGCAGCCAGTTGGCGAGATGCTGGCTGGAGATCCGCAAGGTGGCGCGGTCTTCCATCAGGCCGACGTCGTGGATGTCGGGCACCTTGGAGCAGCCGACGCCCTGGTCGATCCAGCGCACGACATAGCCGAGGATGCCCTGGCAGTTGTTGTCGATCTCCTGCTTGACGTCATCGGGCGCCCAGTTCGACTTCGACACCGGAATGGTGAGGATGTCCGAAAGCTTTGCGCGCGGTCCGCCTTTGGTGAGCTCTTCCTGGCGAGCGATCACGTTGACCTGGTGGTAGTGCAGCGCGTGCAGCGTCGCCGCAGTCGGCGAGGGCACCCAGGCGGTGGTGGCGCCGGCCTGCGGATGGCCAAGCTTCTGCGCCAGCATGTCCGCCATCTTGTCGGGGGCGGCCCACATGCCCTTGCCGATCTGGGCGTGCCCGGGCAGGCCACAGGTCAGGCCCATGTCGACGTTCCAGTCCTCATAGGCCTTGATCCAGGCCTGCGCCTTCATCTCGTTCTTGCGGATCATTGGGCCGGCTTCCATCGAGGTGTGGATCTCGTCGCCGGTGCGGTCGAGGAAGCCGGTGTTGATGAACATGATGCGCTTGGAGGCGCGCTGGATGCAGGCCTTGAGGTTGACGGTGGTGCGCCGCTCCTCGTCCATGATGCCGACCTTGAGCGTGTTCTCCGGCAGCGACAGCATCTTCTCGACGCGGTCGAAGATCTCGCAGGTGAGCGACACCTCGTCCGGGCCGTGCATCTTCGGCTTGACGATATAGGCAGATCCCGTGCGGCTGTTCTTGACCTTCGAATTGCCCTTGAGGTCGTGGATCGCGAGCAGGCCGGAGACGGCGGCGTCCAGAAGGCCTTCCGGAATCTCCTCGCCCTTCTCGTCCAGCACCGCGTCGGTGAACATGTGGTGACCGCAATTGCGCATCAAGAGCAGGCTGCGGCCGTGCAGCTTGACCTCGCCCTTGCCGTCCGGGGTCTTGTAGCTGCGGTCGGCGTTGAGCGAGCGCGTCAGCGTCTTGCCGCCCTTCTCGAAATCGGCCGACAGCGTGCCGTTCATCAGGCCGAGCGTGTTGCGGTAGACCAGCACCTTGTCCTCGGCATCGACGGCTGCGACCGAATCCTCCATGTCGAGGATGGTGGAAACCGCGGATTCCATGATCATGTCGGCGACGCCGGCCGGATCGTCCTTGCCGATCGCGCTGCTGCGGTCGATCTTCACCTCGACATGCAGGCCATTGTTGGCGAGCAGCACGGCCGAAGGCGCGGCCGCATCGCCCTGGAAGCCGGCGAACTGCGCCGCGTTCTTCAGCGCGGTGGCATTGCCGCTCTTCAGCTTCACTGCGAGCTGGCCCGCGACGACACTGTAGGCGGTGACGTCGGTGTGGCTGCCGGTGGCAAGCGGCACAGCGGCATCGAGGAACGCCTTGGCCTTGGCGATCACCTTGTCGCCGCGCGCCTTGTTGTAGCCCTTGCCGCTCTCGGACGGATCATGCGGGATCGCATCGGTGCCGTAGAAGGCGTCATAGAGCGAACCCCAGCGCGCATTCGCCGCGTTCAGCGCATAGCGCGCGTTGGTGAGGGGCACGACGAGCTGCGGGCCGCAGATCTTGCCGATCTCCTCGTCGACATTGGCGGTCTCGACCTTCTGGGTCGCCGGCTCCGGAACGAGATAGCCGATCTCCTTCAGGAAGGCGGTATAGGCGTTGAGGTCGAACGCCTTGCCTTTGCTGGCGCGGTGCCAGTCGTCGATCTTGGCCTGCAACGTGTCGCGCACCGCCAGCAATGCGCGGTTCTTCGGCCCCAGATCCTTGATGATGGCGGCAAGCCCGGCCCAGAACGCATCCGGCGCGATCCCCGTTTTCGGGGCCGCTTCCTTGGCGATGAAATCAAACAGGACGGGAGCGATCTTCAATCCGTGGGCGTCGACGCGTTTCATGATGGGCTTTCTTGTTGGAAATGGCTGTTTTTGGCTGCTTTTGACCCGACAGCAGCAAAATGCGCCCACGAGGGAGCGGCTTTCGGGGCCTATTAGCCCCAAAATCGGGGCGGTGAGAAGACCCCCAGGGGTTTGTCAAAATGTCAAGAGCAGGTGTGGCGGGCAGCTGGCTTTACAAATTTGATCCCAACTTCGCGCCACGGACACAACTGCGCTCCCTCCCCCTTGTGGGGGAGGGCGGGGGAGAGGGGTGGCTCAGGAAAAGGTGTGTGTCGGGATTCGACGGGAGCGGAGTGCTCTGATTGATTGAGAGAGTCCCCGTGTGGACCCCTCTCCCTAGCCCTCCCCCGCAAGGGGGAGGGAACGCAGCTGCGCAAGCGGATGGAGCCTGCCTCAAATATTCGCGGCGAGGTCCACGGTTTCGTCGAACAGCACGCCCGTCGTCTTCAGCATCTGCTCGATCTCATCGGCTGCCTCGGCGACGGTCCGCGTCGAGGTGTCGATCACGAGCTCGGCCGCCTGAGGCGCTTCGTAGTCGTTACCGATGCCGGTGAACGACGCCAGCGCGCCGGCGCGGGCCTTCTTGTAGTGCCCCTTGGGGTCGCGATCCTCGCAGACCTCTGCCGGCGTCGCGACATGGATCTCGCGGAACGCGGTGTCGGCGATGCGGCGCGCCGTGGCGCGGTCCTCGCGCGCGGGCGAGACCGCGGCGACGATGGCGATATGGCCGTTACGTGCGAGATGCGTTGCGACTTCGGCAAGGCGGCGGATGTTCTCGCTGCGGTCAGCCGTGGAGAAGCCGAGATCGCTGTTGAGCCCGGCGCGCAGCGTGTCGCCGTCGAGCAGGATCGGCGAGCCGCCATTGGTGAACAGCCGCCGTTCCAGCGCCTTGGCGAGCGTCGACTTGCCCGAGGCCGGCAGGCCGGTGAGCCAGACCACCGCGCCGTTGTGCTGATAGCGCGCGGAGCGCTCGTCGGGACGAAGTGCGGATTCCACCGGCACGATGTCCACCGGCAAGGCGCGCTGGCCGGCATCGACCGACAGCACCAGACCGCCGCCGGCGATGCGCCCGGAGACTTCGATCACGAGACGGCCGGTGCTAGGATTCTCGGTGTAGGGATCGGTGGCAATCGGATTCGACAGCGAGATGTCGATCTCGCCGACATGGTTGCGGCCGATCGCCTTGTTCTCGCTGCTCGAGAGCTCGCCCGGATCGACCGCCTTCTCGATCGCGACGACCGTGGCGCGGCTTTCCTTCGGCCCGCAGCGGACCAGGAGCTGGTCGCCCTTGGCGAGCGGCTTGTCGTGCAGCCAGAAGATCCGCGCGCGCAGCCGCCGCGTCTCGCGCGGGGCGGCGCTCGCGTGCGCGATGATATCGCCGCGCTCGACGAATAGTTCGCGGTCGAGCGTAATGCCGACCGAGCGGCCCGCGCCCTGCCGTCCCGCAACCGGCGTCACCGGCCAGCTCTCGACGGTCTTGATCTTCGCGATCTTGCCAGCCGGCATGATCACGATCTCGTCGCCGGCAATGAGGCTGCCGGATTCGATGCGGCCCGCGACGATGCGGCGGTCGTCGAACTTGTAGATCGCCTGCACCGGCAGCCGCAGCGCCAGCGCTTCCAGCGGCCGGGCCGGCTCGAGAGCGTCGAGCGCCTCGACCACCGTCGGTCCCTTGTACCAGGAGATGCGATCGGTGCGCATTGCGACGCCGTCGCCGTCGCGCGCGGAGATCGGGATCACCGCCGTGGGCTTCACGCCGAGGCCGTTCAGATGCGCGGAGATCTCGTCGCTGATCTCCTTGAAACGCTCTGCGGAGAAGTCGACTCGGTCCATCTTGTTGACGACGATCGCGACCTGCTTCACGCCGAGCAGATGCAGGAGATAGCCGTGCCGCCGTGTCTGGTCGCGCACGCCTTCGAGCGCGTCGATGATCAGCACCGCGCCGTCGGCCTGCGAGGCGCCGGTGATCATGTTGCGCAGGAATTCGGCGTGGCCGGGCGCGTCGATCAGAACGATGTCGCGCGAATTGGTGCGGAAGCGGATCTGCGTGGTGTCGATGGTGATGCCCTGGTCCCGCTCGGTCTGCAGCGCATCCAGCAGGAACGACCATTCGAACGGCATGCCGCGTCGCGCGCTGACGGCTTTCAGCATGTCGAGCTTGCCGTCGGGCAGGCTGCCGGTCTCGTGCAAGAGGCGGCCGACCAGCGTCGATTTGCCGTGATCGACATGGCCGACGATGACGATGCGGACCTGCGGACGGGTGGTGCCGTTCGGGGTGGCCGGCGAAGCGGGGGTGACGATCATGTTCATATCGCGCTCGCGTTCTTGATCAGAGATAGCCGGCGACGCGCAGGCGCTCGAAGGCGTCCTCGGTCTCGTGGTCGAGTGCGCGGCCGGCGCGCTCCGGCACCTTGGTCTGCTCGAGCTCGATCAGGATCTCGTCGATGTTGGACGCGGTCGACGCGACCGGATTGGTGATGTCCTGATCCCCCAGCGAGCGATAGCGCTTGCCGTCCCTGGCGAGATATAGCGGGATGATCGGGATGTTCTCGCGCTTGGTGTAGGCCCAGATGTCGGCCTCGGTCCAATGCAGGATCGGATGGATGCGCAGATGCGCGCCCTGCGGCGGCGAGGCGTTGAAATGGTCCCAGAACTCCGGCGGCTGGTCGCGCACGTCCCAATTGCCTTCGAGCCCGCGCGGCGAGAACACACGCTCCTTGGCGCGCGTTGCCTCCTCGTCGCGGCGGATGCCGGCGATCAGGCCGTCAAAGCCGAATTTGCCGAGCGCCATCTTGAGGCCTTCGGTCTTGCGCGCAGCGGAGCGCGCGGCCGGCGGCAGCGTCGGATCGACGGCATCGATGGGCGGGCAGGGCTCGACGCGCAGATCGAGATCCCATTCTTTGCCGTAGTGATCCCGAAAGCGGTACATCTCCGGAAACTTCTTGCCGGTGTCGACATGCAAAGCCGGGAACGGCACGCGGCCGAAGAACGCTTTCCGCGCCAGCCAGATCATGACGTTGGAGTCCTTCCCGAGCGACCACAGCAGCGCGATCTTCTTCAGCCGGGCGAAGGCCTCGCGGAAGATGTAGATGCTCTGCGCCTCGAGCTGGTCGAGATGGTCCATGCTGGGGGCAAGGTCAGCAGAAAATTCTTGCGTGCGTGCGCGCTCGGCCGGGGCCGCGCTGCTCAGTCCGCTCGCTGCGGAATCGTCCTTGAGAAGATGCATCTCTGCCACTTTGCGTTTGGAGGCGAAAATTCTATAGTTGCGGTGCGGAAGAGAAGAAAAAATTTTCTCTTTGCGCGCTCGAAACGACACATATATAGAAAATAATTCCAGTCAACCCCGGATGTGGGGGAAGCGAGTATCGCATGCGGTTCTTGCCGGTGTTTCTCGATCTCAAGGCCGGTCCGGTGGTCCTCATCGGCGCGGGTGAGCTTTTGCGTGCCAAGCTGCGCGTGCTCGCTGCGGCCGGTGCGCGCATCCGCGTGCATGCGATCGACGGCAATCATGATTTGGGTCTCAACTCGGAGGACGCGGTGCGGATCGAGATCGCTGCCGGCGATCCACTGACCGCCGATCTCGCCGGCGTCATCGCCATCGTCTGCGCTGGTGCGGGTGATGTCGGCGTGGCGATGTCGGTTCGCGCCAAGGCTCTCGGTCTGCCCGTCAACGTCATGGACGATCTCGAACATTCCAGCTTCATCTTCCCGGCGATCGTCGATCGCGGCGATGTCGTGGTCGCAGTCGGCACCGGCGGCACCTCGCCCGTCGTGGCACGGCGCGTGCGCGAGAAGATCGAGGCGCTGCTGCCGGCCCGTATCGGCGAGCTCGCCGAGTTCATCGGCGGCTTTCGCAAGTCCATCAACGAGCGCATCACTGAGTTTCCGCTGCGCCGCCGGTTCTGGGAGCGCGTCATCGACGGCCCGATCGGCGCCGCCGTGCTCGGCGGCCGCAGGAGCGAGGCGGATGCCGCGCTCAAGGCGATTGCCGATCCCTCCGAATTCGCGCGTGCCGACGAGCCCGAAGGCTCGGTCGCGTTGGTCGGCGCCGGTCCCGGAGATCCCGATCTTCTCACCATCAAAGCGCTGCGCGCATTGCAGGACGCCGACATCGTCTTCCATGACGAGCTGGTCTCGGGCGAAATTCTCGACCGCATCCGCCGTGACACCACGCGCGTTGCCGTCGGCCGCCGCGTCGGCAAGCCCGGCATCGGCCAGGACGCCATCAACAAGCGCATGATCGAGGCCGCGCAATCCGGTCAGCGCGTGGTGCGGCTGAAGGGCGGCGATCCCTTCGTGTTCGGCCGTGGTGGCGAAGAGGTCGAAGCCCTGCGCGCGGCAGGCGTCGCCTATTCGATCATCCCCGGCATCACCGCGGGGCTCGGCGGCGCCGCCGATTTCGAGGTGCCGCTCACCTACCGTCACGAAGCGACCCGCATCACCTTCCTCACCGCGCACAAGGCGCGCGATGCGGAAGTCGTGGACTGGTCGACGCTGACCGACACCAAAATGACCGTCGTCGTCTACATGGGCATGACCGCGGCGCCGGCCGTGCGCGCCGGCCTGTTCGCCGCCGGCCGTTCGCCGGAGACGCCGGTCGGCGTGTTCGCGCGCGTCACCCGTCCCGACGCGCAGAGCGCGATCGGCACGCTGCGCGACCTTCCCGAGCTGGTGCGGCGGGTCAGCGGCGGTCCCGCCATTCTCATCATCGGCGAGGTGGTCCGGCATGCCGGTTCCCTTCGCCGCGAAACCCCAAAGCAAATCATCTCTGACCTATTGGATGCAGCCGAATGACCTCCCCGCTTGAACAGAAGAAGATCAAGATCGCCGGCCCCTCGATCGTGACCGCCAACCGTACCTGGGACGGCATCGTGGTTTATCGCACCGCCGCCAGGAGCTGGTCCCCGGACCTGTCGGAAGCTGCGATCGTGCGCAACTCCGACGAGGCCAAGGCGTTGCTTGCGGAGTCCGTCGCCGATGACGTCGGCGCGATCGGTCCCTATATCGCCCCGGTGCAGGTCGGCGCGGACGGCAAGATCGAACCCGGCAATCTGCGCGAACAGATCCGCCGCACCGGTGTGACCATCGGACAGTCGGCCCAGGTTTAAGGCGCTTTCTTATGTATGCTTACGACGAAATCGACCGCACGCTCGTCAATGAGCGCGTCTCGGAGTTCCGCGACCAGGTGAAGCGGCGCCTCTCCGGCGAGCTCACCGAGGACGAGTTCAAGATCTTGCGCCTGCAGAACGGCGTCTATCTGCAACTGCACGCCTACATGTTCCGCGTTGCGATCCCCTATGGCACGCTGGCGACGAACCAGCTGCGGGCGCTCGCCCATGTCGCGCGCAAATACGACCGCGGCTACGGCCATTTCACCACGCGGCAGAACATCCAGTTCAACTGGATCAAGCTCGCCGAATTGCCGGACGCGCTGGAAGATCTCGCCAAGGTTGGCATCCATGCGATGCAGACCTCCGGCAACAACATGCGCAACGTCACCTCGGACCAGTGGGCCGGCGTCGCGCCGGGCGAGATCGAGGATCCCCGCATCTGGTCGGAGCTGATCCGCCAGCACACCACGCTGCATCCGGAGTTCTCGTTCCTGCCGCGCAAGTTCAAGATCGCGATCACCGCGTCGGACCACGACCGTGCCGCGATCAAGATCCACGACATCGGCCTTCGCCTGATCAAGAACGAAAAGGGCGAGACCGGCTTCGAGGTGCTGGTCGGCGGCGGTCTTGGCCGCACGCCGTTCATCGCCAAGACCATCAAGCACTTCGTGCACGGCCGCGATATTCTCAGCTATATCGAGGCGATCCTGCGCGTCTACAATCAGTACGGTCGTCGCGACAACATCTACAAGGCGCGCATCAAGATCCTGGTGCACGAGCTCGGCATCGAGAAGTTCTCCCGCGAGGTCGAGGAGGAGTGGCAGCACATCCGCAACTCCTCGCTCCAGATCGACGACGAGGTGATCGAGGACATCCGCTCGCGCTTCACCTATCCTCCTTACGAAAAGCTCCCGCACATGCCGGACGAACTTCGGCAGGCGGCGGCCGATCCCGATTTCGAAGCGTGGCGCAAGAACTCGGTGGCCCCGCACAAGAACCAGGGCTACTCCATCGTCACGATCTCGCTGAAGCCGATTGGCGCGCCTCCGGGCGATGCCACGGCGGAGCAGATGGATGCGCTGGCCGATCTCGCCGACAAATATTCCTTCGGTGAGATCCGCGTTGGCCACGAGCAGAACCTGGCGCTGCCGCATGTCGCCAAGCGCGATCTGCCGGCGCTGTGGAAGGCGCTCGACAAGCTTGGCCTCGCGACGCCGAACGTCAACCTGATCACCGACATCATCGCCTGCCCGGGTCTCGACTATTGCTCGCTGGCGAATGCGCGCTCGATCCCGATCGCGCAGGAACTGACGCGGCGCTTCGCCAACCACGAGCTCGCCAACCTGATCGGCCGGCTCCACATCAACATCTCAGGCTGCATCAACGCCTGCGGTCATCACCATGTCGGCCATATCGGCATTCTCGGCGTCGAGAAGAACGGCGAGGAAGTTTACCAGATCACCATCGGCGGCCGTGCAGACGAAAACGCCGCGCTCGGGAACCTGATCGGGCCGGGCGTCAAGTTCGACGAGGTCGCCGACGTCGTCGAGGACATCGTGGAAGCCTATCTGGCGCTGCGCGAGCGGCCCGACGAGCTGTTCATGGACACAGTGAAACGCCTCGGCGTCGAACCCTTCAAGGAGCGCGTCTATGCCACTCGTTAACGGCGGAAAGATCGCCGACGACAGCTTCGTCAAGCTGGCCGTCGACACGCCGCTGCCCGAGGGCGGCGACATCCTGGTGCCGGCCGAGCGCTTCATCGGCGAGGCCGATGCGCTGCTCAAGCGTGCCGGCAAGGTCGGCGTGATCTGGCCGAACAACCGCGACATCGCCGAACTGGTCCCCTATCTCGGCAAGATCGCCGTCGTTGCGCTGGTGTTCCCGACCTTCCGCGACGGCCGTGCCTACAGCCAGGCCCGGCTGCTGCGCGAGCGTTACAATTACCGCGGCGAATTGCGCGCCACCGGCCAGGTGCTGCGCGACCAGTTCGTGTTCATGCTGCGCGCCGGCTTTGATTCCTTCGACGTCAAGAAGCAGGCCGACGCGGAAGCCTTCATGCAGACCGCCAAGCGCTATTCGGTGTTCTACCAGCCGACCGGCGACGGCCGCATCACGGCCTTGCACCGGCGCATGCAGCTGCGCCATTCCGAAGGCGTCGGCACGTGAACGCGATCGCGCCTCAGGTTTCGCCGACGTCTGCCTCTGCGCTGCCGTCGGCGGACGAACTCGATCGCGCGCTGCGCGATGCCTCGCCCGCGGAGATCGTCGCCGCGGCGCTGAAGACGGTCGGGCGCGAAAAGCTGGCGCTGGTGTCGTCGTTCGGCACGGAATCGGCGACGCTGCTGAAGGTCATGGCGGACGTCGACCCCGCGATCCCCGTGATCTTCCTCGATACCGGCTGGCTGTTCGAGGAGACGCTGGCCTATCGCGACACGCTGATCGCGACGCTTGGCCTGAAGGACGTGCGTTCGATCAAGCCTGCGGAAGAAACATTGTCGCGTGACGATCCCGATCGCGACCTCTGGTTCTCCGATCCCGACGCCTGCTGCCGCATTCGTAAAGTCGAGCCGCTGGCGCGGGCATTGAAGCCGTTCTCGGCCTGGCTCAATGGCCGCAAGCGCTTCCAGGGCAATGCGCGCGCCGACATTCCGGTGGTCGAAGACGATGGCGCGCGGTTGAAGTTCAACCCCTTCGCCAACGTCTCGCGCGAGGAACTCGAGGCCATCTTCGTCCGCGCCAAATTGCCGCGTCATCCACTGGCCGCCTCCGGTTTCCTGTCGGTTGGGTGTATGCCTTGCACGAGCAGAACGGCCGAGGGTGAGGATGAACGTGCCGGTCGCTGGCGCGGCCGGGCCAAGACAGAATGCGGCATCCACACGATGAAGACTTCGTAGCACAGTCACGCTGCCACGCTGCGAACAAGAAAATCCGGTTTCGTTGACTTAAGCGCGTTTCGCCGCGAGTTTCGCCTGCCTTCGCTGACACTGATGTCGTCGAAGTGAATGGAGATGGACATGATCCGCCGTATCGTTCCGCTCGCTGCAGGACTTCTCGCGACGGGTTTCTTGGCAAGCGCGGCTCTCGCTGCTGACATCAATCTGCTCAACGTGTCGTATGATCCGACGCGCGAGCTCTATGCCGAATTCAACAAGGCGTTCGCGAACGCCTATCAGAAAGAGACCGGCAAGAGCGTCGAGATCAAGCAGTCGCATGGCGGCAGCGGTTCGCAGGCGCGGGCGGTGATCGACGGATTGCAGGCCGATGTGGTGACGCTCGCGCTCGCCTACGACATCGACGCGATCGCCGGCAAGGGCCTCACGGCGACGGACTGGCAGAAGCGGTTACCGCAGAATGCGTCGCCCTACACGTCAACCATCGTGTTCCTGGTGCGCAAGGGCAACCCCAAGGCGATCAAGGACTGGGACGATCTGATCAAGCCGGGCGTTGCCGTGATCACGCCGAACCCGAAGACGTCGGGCGGCGCGCGCTGGAATTATCTGGCGGCCTGGGGCTTTGCGCAGAAGAAATACGGCGCCGCCGACAAGGCCAAGGACTTCATCGGAAAGCTCTACCAGCAGGTGCCGGTGCTCGATACCGGCGCGCGCGGCGCCACCGTGACCTTCGTCGAGCGCGGCGTCGGCGACGTGCTGCTCGCCTGGGAGAACGAGGCGTTTCTCGCCCTGAAGGAATTCGGCCGGGAGAAATTCGAGATCGTGGCGCCGCCGCAATCCATCCTCGCCGAGCCGCCGGTCGCGATCGTCGACAAGGTTGCCGACAAGAAGGGCACCCGCAACGCCGCCGATGCCTACCTCCAGTATTGGTACACCAAGGAGGGGCAGGAGATCGCCGCGCGCAACTTCTACCGCCCGCGCGATGCCGAGATTGCTAAAAAGTACGAAAATGCCTTCGCAAAGGTCGAACTATTCACGATCGACGACGTTTTCGGTGGTTGGACCAAGGCGCAGAAGGAACATTTCGCCGACGGCGGCATCTTTGACCAGATCTATAAGAATTGATCTGGCGCTGTCTTATGGGCTTTAGCAGGGGGCCTGGTGAGCGCACGCGCAGCACGACGCCGGACATTGCCGGGCTTCGGTCTCACCATGGGACTGACGCTTTCCTGGCTGTCGATCATCATCCTGATTCCGCTCGCCGGGCTGTTCCTGAAATCGCTCGAGCTCAGCCCCGAGCAGTTCTGGAACATCCTCTCCAGCCGGCGCACCCTGAATGCCCTGCGGGTTTCCTTCGGCCTCGCGTTCGCGGCGGCCTGCGTCAACCTCGTCATGGGCAGCATCATCGTCTGGGCGCTGGTGCGCTACCGCTTCCCCGGCCGGCGGCTGTTCGACGCCATCGTCGACGTGCCCTTCGCGCTGCCGACGGCGGTCGCCGGGGTCGCGCTGACCGCGCTGTTCGCCGAGAAGGGCTGGCTCGGGGCGCCGCTCGCGGCGCTCGGCATTAAGGTGGCGTTCACGCCGGTCGGCATCTTCGTCGCCATGATCTTCATCGGCATTCCCTTCGTGGTGCGCACGGTGCAGCCGGTGCTGCAGGATCTCGACCCCGAGATCGAGGAGGCCGCGGGCAGCCTGGGCGCCAGCCGCTGGCAGACCATCATCCGCGTGATCCTGCCCTCGCTCGCGCCGGCGCTGCTCACCGGGCTCGCGCTCGCCTTTGCCCGCGCGGTCGGTGAATACGGCTCGGTGATCTTCATTGCCGGCAATCTGCCTAATGTCTCCGAGATCGCGCCGCTCTTGATCGTGATCCGGCTGTCCGAATTTCGCTACGCCGACGCGACCGCCATCGCTGTGGTCATGCTCGTCGTCTCCTTCGTCATCATTTTCGCCGTCAACCGGCTCCAGCGCTGGGCGCGGAGCCGGATCCCGGCGCGCTGAGGAGGATGCGATGACGATGCAGATCGCAGACTCCGTGTCGCTCTCGGCTCCCGACGCCAAGGCACGTGCGAAGGCACGGGCACATGCGGCGGCGGCGCAAGACAATTTGCGCACCGAACCGCGCGCGGTGCGCATCACCATCATCGCGCTGGCGATGATCTTTCTTTCCGTCTTCGTCGTGCTGCCGCTGGTGGTCGTGTTCGCGCAGGCCTTTTCGAAGGGAATCCTCGCCTATCTCTCCGCGCTCGCCGAGCCGGAGGCGCTGGCCGCGATCAAGCTGACGTTGATCGTCGCGGCGATCTCGGTCGGCCTCAACCTTGTCTTCGGCCTCGTCGCCGCCTGGGCGATTGCAAAATTCGATTTCCCGGGCAAGACCTTCCTGATCACGCTGATCGACCTGCCGTTTTCGGTCAGCCCGGTGATCTCCGGTCTCGTCTTCGTGCTGCTGTTCGGCGCGCAGGGTTATTTCGGCGGCTGGCTCAGGGATCACGACATCCAGATCCTGTTCGCCGTGCCCGGCATTGCGCTCGCCACCACCTTCGTGACCTTCCCGTTCGTCGCGCGCGCGCTGATCCCGCTGATGCAGGAGCAGGGCACGCAGGAGGAGGAGGCCGCGGTTTCGCTCGGCGCTTCGGGCTTGCAGACCTTCTTCCGCGTCACCCTGCCCAACATCAAATGGGGCGTGCTCTATGGCGTCCTGCTCTGCAATGCGCGTGCGATGGGCGAGTTCGGCGCGGTCTCCGTCGTCTCAGGCCATATCCGCGGTGAGACCAACACGATGCCGCTGCTGGTCGAGATCCTCTACAACGAATACCAGTTCGTCGCCGCCTTCGCGATCGCCTCGCTGCTGGCGATGCTGGCGCTGATCACGCTGATCGCAAAGACCGTTCTCGAACGTCACCTCGACGAAGGAGACGACGCAAGTGACCATTGAAGTCAAGAATCTCGTCAAGAAGTTCGGCAGTTTTGCCGCCCTCGACGGCGTCGACCTCAAGGTCGACAATGGTGAATTGCTGGCGCTGCTCGGTCCGTCAGGCTCCGGCAAGACCACGCTGCTGCGGATCATCGCCGGCCTCGACTGGCCTGATTCCGGCGAGGTCTCCTTCAATGGCGAGGACGCGCTGGCGCAGGGTGCGCGCGAGCGGCATGTCGGCTTCGTGTTCCAGCATTACGCGCTGTTCCGCCACATGACCGTGTTCGAGAACGTCGCCTTCGGCCTGCGCGTGCAGCCGCGCGGGGTACGCAAGGACGAAACCGCGATCCGGGCGCGGGTCAAGGAACTGCTCGACCTCGTTCAGCTCGACTGGCTCGCCGACCGCTATCCGAGCCAGCTCTCCGGCGGCCAGCGCCAGCGCATTGCGCTCGCCCGCGCGCTCGCGATCGAGCCGCGCATCCTCTTGCTCGACGAGCCCTTCGGCGCGCTCGATGCCAAGGTGCGGAAAGAACTGCGCCGATGGCTGCGCTCGCTGCATCACGAGATCAACGTCACCTCCATCTTCGTCACCCACGACCAGGAGGAGGCGCTCGAAGTCGCCAACCGCGTCGTCGTCATGGACAAGGGCAGGATCGAGCAGATCGGCTCGCCCGACGACGTCTATGAGACCCCGGCGACGGCCTTCGTGCACGGCTTTATCGGCGAGTCCATCGAACTGCCGGTTCAGGTCGAAGGCGGCGTGATCAGGCTGGGTGACCGGCCGCTCACCCTCGCGGCGGACGGGCTTGCGCCTGGCGCGTCAAAACTGTTCGTGCGGCGACATGACATGCTGGTCGGGCCCCCCGGCAGCGGCGCCTTCGAGGGCGCGGTCCAGCACGTCCGCAATTTCGGTCCCGTGCAGCGCGCCGAGGTCGCATTGTCGGGCGGCGAGACCATCGAGATCGACGCCCCCCGCGACAAGGAACTGCGCGCCGGCGACACCATCGGCCTCGAGCCGCGCCGTTACCGGATATTTGCGGGCTAAACGCTCTGTCATTCCGTGGCGATGCGAAGCATCGCCCCCGGAATCTCGAGGTTATGGCGCGAGAGTCTCAGGTGCGCGATTGCGCACCACAGTTCAGCGCTACGCGCTGCCCCGGAATGACAGGAACGATTTTCTTCAAAATTCACCTTTCAGCCACGGTTGGTATGCAACAACGGCCCCTCATTCGGGGGCTTTACATGCGCGCTGCGGCCGCAATTCTCATCACTTTGCTGCTTGCCGGCTGTGCCGGCAACGAGGCACCGGTCCAGCAGCCGTCCATGTATGCCGATATGGCGGTCCCGGGCTCCAAGCTCGATGCGCAGGCGGCCGCGATCATGATCTCGCAATACCGCCAGAACAACGCCCTCGGCACCGTCGTCATCGACCCTGACCTGATGCGGCTCGCCGAATCCCAGTCCCAGGCTATGGCTGCGGCCAACAAGATGGATCACGACGTCCGCGCGCCGCTGGCCAAGCGCCTTGCCACCGGCGGCTATCCCGCCACCGTTGCCGTCGAGAACGTCTCGGCCGGCTATCATACGCTGGCGGAAGCGTTTTCCGGCTGGCGCGATTCGCCGCCCCACCGCGCCAACATGCTCAAGGGCGGTGTCACAAAATTGGGCATCGCGGCGAGCTATGCTCCCGGCACCAAATACAAGGTGTTCTGGACCATGATCCTGGCCTCGACCGAGCCCCGATAAGCCAGACTTGATCCGGGATGCATTGACGCCGCGGCGGAGGGTCGCCACGGTGGCTCGCCTTTTGCTATTGTTCCTGCATGATCGATCATAGCCCGGAATCCGCCAGCATCCCCGCGAATGCGCAACGCGTCCTGGTCCTTCAGGGCGGCGGCGCGCTTGGCTCCTATCAGGCCGGCGCCTATCAGGCGCTGTGCGGCCACGGTTTCGAGCCGGAATGGGTCGCCGGCATCTCGATCGGCGCGGTCAACGCCGCCATCATCGCCGGCAACGAGGGCCCGACGCGCGTCAAGCGGCTCAAGGAATTCTGGGAGATGGTCTCCGCGCCGGTGCCGTGGAAACCGATCGGCAAGAGCGACCACAGCCGCGAGCTGTTCAATTCGACCAGTGCCGCGCTGATCGCGACCTTCGGCGTGCCCGGCTTCTTCACGCCGCGGATTCCGCCGGCGCCGCTCTGGCCGCCCGGCAGCCCGCAGGCCGAGAGCTATTACGACACCGCACCGCTGAAGAAGACGCTGGAGCGTCTGGTCGATTTCGACCGCATCAACGATTTGAAGACGCGCCTGTCGGTCGGCGCGGTCGGCGTCACCTCCGGCAACTTCAAATATTTCGACAATTACGAGTTCAAGAAGCTCGGCAAGACCATCGGCCCCGAGCACATCATGGCCTCCGGCGCGCTGCCGCCCGGCTTTCCATCCGTGATGATCGAGGGCGAGCATTATTGGGACGGCGGCATCGCCTCCAACACGCCGCTCGACTACGTGCTCGACGCCGAGGTCGATCGCGACATGCTGATCTTCCAGGTCGACCTGTTTTCCGCGCGCGGCGATCTGCCGACCTCGCTGCTGGAGGCCGCCGAGCGCGAGAAGGACATCCGCTATTCCAGCCGCACGCGGATGAACACCGACAAGAACAAGCAGATCCACAACGCCCGCAGGGCGGTGCGCGACCTGATCGGCAAATTGCCGGATTATCTCAAGAACGATCCTTCCGTCGAATTCCTGGCGAAGGTGTCGCGCGAAAGCACCGTCACCGTCGTGCATCTGATCTACCGCAGCAAGAACTACGAATCCTCGTCCAAGGATTACGACTTCTCGCACGTCGCCATGGTCGAGCATTGGGAGGCCGGCGTGCGCGACGTGCATCTGTCGATGCGCCACAAGGACTGGCTCGAGCGGCCGCAGTCCGGTGAGACCATGGTGACCTACGATCTCACGGGGGACGTCACCGCGCCCCCGGCAAAAAGGAGCGAATAGAATGGGTAGTCTGTCAGGCAAGAATGCCGTCGTGACCGGGTCCACTAGCGGCATCGGGCTCGCCTATGCACGCGCCTTCGCCGCCGCCGGCGCCAATGTCGTCATCAACGGCTTCGGCACGCCGGAGGACATTGAGAAGGAGCGCGCGAAGATCGAGGCGGACTTCAAGGTGAAGGCGATCTATTCGCCCGCCGACATGACCAAGCCGGCCGAGATCGCCGGCATGATCGCGCTCGGCGAGAAGACCTTTGGTTCAGTCGACATCCTCGTCAACAATGCCGGCATCCAGTTCGTCTCGCCGATCGAGGAGTTTCCGCTCGAGAAGTGGGACCAGATCATCGCCATCAACCTGTCCTCGGCCTTCCACGCCATCCGTGCCGCCGTGCCCGGCATGAAGAAGAAAGGCTGGGGCCGCATCATCAACACGGCATCGGCGCATTCGCTGGTCGCCTCGCCCTTCAAGTCGGCCTACGTCTCGGCCAAGCACGGCATCGCAGGCCTGACCAAGACCGTGGCGCTGGAGGTCGCGACCCACAAGATCACCTGCAACTGCATCAGTCCCGGCTACGTCTGGACCCCGCTGGTGGAGCGGCAGATCCCCGACACGATGAAGGCGCGCAATCTGACGCGCGAGCAGGTCATCAACGACGTTCTGCTCGACGCGCAGCCGACCAAGGAGTTCGTGACGTCCGAGCAGGTCGCCGCATTGGCGCTGTTCCTGTGCGGCGATGATGCCGCCCAGATCACCGGCACCAATCTCTCGATCGATGGCGGCTGGACGGCGGAGTAACGGCTCGATGCCGTAGGGTGGGTTAGCCCTGCAGATACGCGAAGCGTATCTGCTCGGCGTAACCCACCGCGTCTGTCACCGCGGAAACAAAAGAGGTGGGTTACGCCTTCGGCTAACCCACCCTACGAAACCGAGAAGGAGGCGTCCGCTCCCGCTCAATGCGTCCAGGCCAGCGCCGTCACGAACGCCGACGACAGGTTCAGCTCCGCAAACATGATCTTGCCTGCGACCACGAACAGCACGCTGGCAAGCGTCAGCCGCAGCACCGTCTCCGGCACCCGCGTCGCGCTGTAGCTGCCGATGATGATGCCGGGCAGCGAGCCCATCAGCAGCACGCCCATCAGGGCCCAATCCACGTCGCCGAGCGCCCAGTGCCCGATGCCGGCGACCAGCGTCAGCGGCACCGCATGGGCGATGTCGGAGCCGACGATGGTCGCCATGGGCAGGCGGGGGTAGAGCAGCAGCAGCACGGTCACGCCGACCGCACCGGCGCCCACCGACGAAATCGACACCAACACGCCGAGCACGATTCCGGTGACGACGGTGGCAATCGCGGTGGTGCGCTCGTCGACCTGTTCGAGCCGGCCGCGATAACGCTCCATGATCGATTTGCGGAAGATCAGCGAGGTCGCGGTCAGCAGCAACGCAAAGCACAGCACCAGATTAACCAGGCTGCGCTCGGAATCGCTTCTGAGGTCGAGCTTCCACAGCACCAGCAGCGTCACTGCGCTCGCGGGAATGCTGCCGCAGGCGAGCCGCAGCACCGCCGGCCAGTGCACGCTGCGCGACCAGCCATGCACCACGCTGCCGCCGGTTTTGGTGGCGGCGGCATAGAGCAGATCGGTGCCGACCGCGGTGGAGGGATGAACACCGAACAGCAGGATCAGCAGCGGCGTCATCAGGGAACCGCCGCCCACGCCGGTCATCCCGACGAGCAGGCCGACGCCGAAACCGGAGGCGACGTAGAGTGGATCGATCATGTCTGGAGAATCTTAGGTTGATCTCGTCGGTTGAGCAATACGACGTAGAATAAACTTTCCCTGGGGCGCAACCGCTTGGGCGGAATAAGAAAAATTGTGCTGCGTGTCGGAAATGGAGAGGTGTTTCCGGTTGTTCCCAGGCGCACTGCGAAACAGTCGTTCCCCACGGGGAGTGAGCAAGGGCGGCGCCGTAGTACCTATTTACCAAACGCCAGCACGTGCAGCCCCAACCGCTGTCGCACGATCCAGAACAGCAGCACCGTCTCGAAGGTGAGCGAGATCGAGGTCGCGGCCGCGGCGCCGTGGCCGCCGTAGCGCGGCACGAGTGCGATGCAGAGCATGAGGTTCATCACGAAGGCCAATGCATAAGCGAGCGCACAGATCTTCTGCTGGCCGAGCATGTTGAGCAGCCGCTCGACCGGTCCGATCGCGGAGCGCACCACGAGCCCGATCGCGGCGACGAACATGATGTCGTAGCCGACCACGAATTGCGGCCCGAACAGCCAGAGCAGCGGCTTGCCGAGCGCGAGCAGCACGATGGTCGCCGCCAGCGACGGCCAGAACGTCCAGTTGATCGCATGTGTCACATAGGCCGACAGGCGTGCCTTGTCGCCGCTGGCGTTGTATTCGGCGAAGCGGTGCGCCGTAGTCGCCGACATCGCGTAGTGGATGAACGAGACCAGCGCCAGCGTCTTTACCACCGCGAAATAGACGCCGACCTCGTCGGAGGGGCGGAACTGCTGCAGCACCAGCACGTCGGTGTAGGACAGCAGCAGGTAGAAGCTCTCGACCAGCAGGATCGGCAGCGAGACGGCGAGCCAGCCGCCGATGTCATAGGTCTTGGGGCCGGGCGCGATATGGCCGGCGAGCTTGCGGTTCAGCACCACCATCTGCCCGGTCATCGCGATCCACACTGCGCCGGCGCTCGCAATCATCGCGGCGACGGCGCCGAGATGGTAGCCGAGCAGGAAGGCGATGGCCGTGATGCCGATGATCAGCCCCTGGCGGATGATGAATTGCGGCATCAGGCCGAGTTGCATCCAGTCATGCGAGCGCGCGATGCCGTCCTGGGTGTTGGCGACGACGAAGGCGGGCAGCGTCATGCAGCCGATATAGAGTGGCAGTACCTCGGCCGGGTCGATCCAGGGCGACAGCAGCCTGACGATGCCGGCAAGAGCGAGCGAGACCAGCGTGGACACCGCGAAGGTCAGCCAGCGGCTGCCGGAGAGAAAGCCGCGCAGCAGCGCCTGCTCGCCGCTGGTGCGATACTCCGGAATGATTTTCTGCGCCGAGGCCGAGATGCCGAAATCCATCATGCTGCCGAGCAGCAGCACCCAGGTCCAGACATACACGTAGATGCCGTAGTCGGAGGTGCCCATCCAGCGCGCGAGCAGGACCTGCGAAAAATAGGCAAGGCCCGCGCTGTTGACCCGGATGATGAAGATGGTGCCGGCCAGCCGCCGCGTCAGCGATGCCTCGCTCGGGCCGCCCGTCAGCCTGGCCCGCAGCCGCGCGATCAGCCCGGCCGGTCCGGTCGTTGCAGGTTCTGCATCCATCACGGCCAATTAAAGTCCCCAGGCTACCGCATGACGCAGGCTTGCTGCGGTGGCCCTGGGGCTTAGCAACCATTCGTTAAGATTCGGTTGGGTGGCGTTCCATACTCGGTGTCGTCCCGGACGAGCGAAGCGAAGATCCGGGACCCATAACCCCGAGAAGAAGTTGTGGGCGAGCTGGTCACTCCGAGTCTTCGCCAAACCACGCCTGTGGCCATGGGTCCCGGATCGGCGCGCGCTGAGGCGCGCTTGTCCGGGACGACAGCTGAAAGTGGGGCGCGAGCCGTGCAACTTCCTCGCGCTAACCGGTACTCACTCCAAATTCGTATTGAACTCGTACGCCTTGTCCGGCCCGACCAGCGTGAATTTCAACGCCGCGCCCTCCGGCTTGGCGCCAGGCGGCAGGCCGTCGAGCTCGAACGAAAATCGCTTCACCCCTGGCGGGCTCTGCTCGACCGGAGCCGGAATCGGCAGCGCCCAGTCGGGCGTCGGACCTTCCACGAACAGATTGACGTCGCGCGCATCCGGCGTGACCACGTCGACCGTCACCTTGGTGGCGCCGTCGCGCTTGACGTCGCGGATGGTGAGTGGATTGGGATCGCCGATATTGGCGGGCTTCGGCACGTTGTCGAGGGCCGCACGTAGATTGGCATCCTCGGTCGAGGCCACGCTGTTGAAGCCGAGCTCGGCGCTGGCCTCGACCGGAATGCAGAGTTTTTCGCACACCGCGTAATTGATCTCTGCGCGCAGGGTCACGGGCTTGTCGGCCGCCTTGGCGACGATGCGCAGGGGCAGCACGATCTGGTTGTGATAGCCGATCGAATGGCCGCCGGCGCCGTCGTTGAATTTCAGCGGCGCAGGCCACATCACCGTCACCGCCTCGACATTGTCCGACTTGGAAAAATCGAACCGCGGCGGGACACCGGAATCGCCGGGGGAGCGCCAATAGGTCTTCCACCCCTGCTGGAGCTGGATGGCGATACCGCCGAGCAGGACGGCGCCGCTGCGCGATCCCGCCAATAGCCGCACCGCGGAATGTCCGTCGCGCTGCCACGGCGAGGCGTCATCGGCCCGGGCTACGATGGCCAGCGACGACGCAAACAGGGTTGTCGCGACGCCAATCGCCGCACGTAGGGGAACTCTTGTGAGCATGGCACGTCTTTACAGGGTCGCCCTGAGGCAAACCATTGAATTGCTTGTGATGGATGCACTTGAATCAAGTCTCTGCAAGCCTTGATTTGACAGCGGCCCGGCCCGACATCAGGATAGGAATTGAAACCGGAGTGCTTAACCGATGGCTCCCACAGGCAAGAGGACGGGCGAAAGCACCCGCAGCGCGGGACCCGTGCTCCCTAATTCGGCCGGTTATCTCGACGGCCGGCTCTTGATCGCGATGCCGGTGATGGGCGATTCCCGCTTCGAACGCTCGGTGATCTATCTCTGCGCCCATTCGGCGGAGGGAGCGATGGGCATCATCGTGAACCACCCGGCTGGCAGCATCGACTTCCCCGAACTCTTGCAGCAGCTCGGCATCATCAAGAAGGGCGAGCACATCAAGCTGCCGGAGAACGCCGAAAGCATGAAGGTGCTGCGCGGCGGCCCGGTCGACACGGGGCGCGGCTTCGTGCTGCATTCCAGCGACTTCTATATCGAAAACGCGACGTTGCGGATCGACGACGGCGTCTGCCTCACGGCGACCGTCGACATCCTGCGCGCGATCGCCAACGGCTCCGGCCCCAAGCACGCCATCCTCGCGCTCGGCTATGCCGGCTGGGCGCCGGGCCAGCTCGAGACCGAGATCCAGAGCAACGGCTGGCTGCATTGCGATGCGGATGCGGATCTGATCTTCGGAGACGACGTCGACGACAAGTACGGACGCGCCCTGCGCAAGATCGGCATCGACCCCGGCATGCTCTCGAACGAGGCCGGGCACGCGTAGCTGGCTAGTAGCTGTTGCAACAACCTCCCGTGTCGTCCCGGACAAGCGGAGCTTCTGGCAACGCGTAGCGTTGTCCAGAGCGAAGCGCAGATCCGGGACCCATAACCCCAGGCCGGAATTAGAGCGTGGGAACTTAACTCCGAGTCTTCGTCAAACCACTGCCGGTGGTTATGGGTCCCGGATCTGCGCTTCGCTTTGCTACGCTTGTCCGGGACGACGGCCGAATTTGTGGCTACTCCAATGCCACTCACTCTGCCGCCTGCTGCTGCACCGTCGGCTCCGTCCCCGCCACCGTCGCGCGGCGCATGTCGCGAGGTTGCGACTGGTCGTAGCGGCGGACGCGGTGCATGGTCTGGCGGTTGTCCCACATCACGAGGTCGTGCAGCTTCCATTTGTGGACGTAGACGAACTCTCCTTGCGTCGCGTGCTCGTTGAGATCGCGCAGCAACAGGCGGCCCTCGGGCACGCTCATGCCGACGATCTTGCCGGCATGCGATGACAGATACAGCGACTTGCGGCGATGCACGGGATGCGTCCGCACCAGCCTTTGCAGCACCGGCTTGAACATCTCCTTCTCATCCTCGGTGTATTCGGTGAAGCCGAGCGATCCCCGCGAATACATCAGCGAGTGCTCGCAGATGAGATCGTCGATCTCCGCCTTGGTGTCGTCGTCGAGCGCGTCATAGGCGGCGCGCATGTCGGCGAATTCGGTGTTGCCGCCCTTCGGGTTCACGACCCGCGCCGACAGCAGCGAGAATTTTGCAGGGATGGGCCGGAACGAGCTGTCGGAGTGCCACAGGCAATTGCCGAGGTTGAACAGATTGGCGCGGCTGTCCTTCGGCAGCGGCTTGCCGTCCTTGCCGAGGTTGGAGACGTCGTTCAGGCCCGAGTTGAGGCGGTATTCGCTGGCCTTGGTAATGTTGCCGCCACGCGCATCCTCACGCTGACCAAAGTTCAGCGCAAAGGCCATCTGCTGCTCGTCGGTGATGTCCTGGTCGTGGAACACCAGCACCGCGTATTTGTCCATGGCGGCCTCGACCTCGCGCGCCTCGACCTCGGTCAGAGGCTTTCGCAAATCGAGGCCGGAAACCTCGCCGACAAAATGCTTCTGAAGCTGCCGGATGGCGATCGTCATGGCGTTTTCTCCCGCATGTGCGAGCGGTTGGCCCCGCTCTGTCGGCGAAAAAGCTACTCTCGCACTCGCCGTTGTCAACGCTCGGCGCGCATGGCTCTCACGCGTTGCGCGCCATCAGACCGCCGTCGACCGGGATCACCGCGCCGGTGAGGAAGGACGCCGCCGGCAGGCACAGGCTCAGCGTCATATGCGCGACCTCCTCGGGATCGCCGTAGCGGCCGAGTGCGGTGCGGCGCTTGGCGTAGATCGTCTTGTGCTCCTCCGAGATGCGGTCGGTGATTGCGGTGCGGATCGGACCCGGGCAGATGCAGTTGACGGTGATGCCCTCGCGGCCGAGCTCGACGGCAAGCGAGCGCGTGAGGCTCGCCACGCCGCCCTTCGCCGCCGAATAGGGGCTATGCAATGCGGTGGCGCCGAGGGCCTCGGTCGAGGCGATGTTGACGATGCGCGGGCTCTTCGATTTGCGCAGGTAAGGCAGTGCCGCGCGGATGATGCGCGGATGCGCCGTCAGCATCACGGCGATGCCCTTTGCCCAGGCGTCCTCATAGGCCTCGTCGTCGATCGCGACGCGCACGGAGATGCCGGCATTGTTGACGACGATATCGAGCCCGCCGAAATGTGCCGCGACATCATTCACCACGCGCTTGATCTCGGTGCCATCGGCGACGTCAAGCTTCCAGGCTTTCGCCGAACCGCCGCTTGCCGCGATCTCCTCCGCGACGGCGAGCGCACCCTGCTCGTCATAGTCGGTGACGGCAACGTTCGCGCCCTCTGCGGCGAACACGTGCGCGGTCGCGCGTCCCATGCCGCTGGCCGCGCCGGTGACGAGAACGATCAGGCCCTTTACGGACCGGCTGAGCCGTTTGAACTCGGACATGCTGTTTCCTCGCGCCCTGCTTGTTCTTGTTATGATTGACAAGGCTGGCATCGATCCGCAGACAGGTCAAACAAGCAAGACAAAAGGGGAGGCCGCGATGGCGAACGAGCTCGATTTCTCAGGCAGGCAGGTGCTGGTGGTCGGCGGTTCCAGCGGGATCGGCAACGGCATCGCGCAAGCGTTTCGCACGAGGGGCGGGCATGTCGCGGTTTGCGGCACGCGTGCGCAGCCAAAGGATTATTCGATCGAGGAAGGTTCTGATCTCACGGGCCTGTCTTACGCGCAGCTCGACGTCAGCAACCCCAGTGCGATCGAGGCATTCAAGCCGTCCTTCGAGCGGCTCGACGTGCTCGTGCTGGCGCAGGGCGCCGTGCTCTATCGCCGCGGCGAATTCGAGATGAGCGGCTTTCGCAAGGTGGTCGAGGTCAATTTGATGAGCCTGATGGCCTGCGCCACGCGATTCCATTCCATGCTGCGGGATGCGAGGGGGTCGCTGATCATGGTGTCCTCGACCGCGGCCTATCATTCCACCATGGGCAATCCCGCCTATAACGCCTCGAAGACCGGTGCAGTCGGATTGACGCGGACGTTGGGCGAGGCCTGGGCCGAGGATGGCATCCGTGTCAACGGCATCGCGCCGGGACTCGTCGACACCAAGATGACGAAGGTGACGACCGACAATCCCAAGCGGCTCGAAGGCGCACTATCACGCATTCCGCTGCGGCGCCTGGGAACGCCGGCCGACATGGCCGGCGCGGCCCTGTTCCTGGCCTCGCCGCTGTCGTCCTACATCGTCGGACAGACGCTGGTCGTCGATGGCGGGCTGATCCTGTAGATGGGGTGAGCGCAGCGATACCCGGGAACGGTGTAAGCAAAGTCCCGGATGTCGCGGAGCCTGTCATCGGGACGGCGCTTCGCGCCGATCCGTTGGCTTATCCGGGCTGCGCACTACGCCTTCTACACTTTCGTCATGATTTGGAACTGCGCCGCGCCTGATCGGTTACTTCGGCTGACCACCGAGGAGGATCATCATGGACACGGATCGGATTGTTGGATCGGCCAAGGAATATGCCGGACGCGCGGAAGGCGCGGTCGGAGACATGGCGGGCGATGCGAAGACGCAGGCATCGGGCAAGGCGCGGGAAGCCGCGGGCACGGTGCAGAATCTCTACGGCCAGGCCAAGGATGCCGTACGCGAGGCCGGCGAGACTGCGGCTGACTACGCCAAGGACGCCTACGACAACAGCGGCGAGACTCTTCGCGATGGTACGCAGGCATTGTCGAAGAAGGTGCAGGACAATCCGCTCGGCGCGCTGCTGGTCGCCGGCGGCATCGGTTTCGCGCTCGCGCTTCTGATGTCGCGACCTGCACGCCGTCCGCCGACGCGCTGGCGCTATTAGGATTTGTGACCAAGTCCCGTAACTAACGCCCGAACTCTCGTGCCCCGGACGCAATGCGGCCTAGGCGATGCGTAGCATCGTCCGGCAAAGCCGCATTGCTGAGCCGGGGCTCGTTCTTTTGTAAGCGCCGCTCAAGCTGGGTCCCGGCTCTGAGCAGCAGCATTACACGCTGCTGCCCGTCCGGGACACGCGAGCAACTCCGGGAAGAGCAACTCCGGGAACTACCGGAACATCTCCGCCGAGCGCCCGACGCTGCCGGGCGGACGCGGAATCCCTGGATTGGCGTTCGGATTTGGGTTGCGCGGCGCAGGCGCCAGTTGACGCGGTGCTGGCGCCGGCTGCGGAGAGCCGAAGCCGAAGAAATCGCGGAACGACGGCTGGGCCTGTGCCGGCTGCTGCACCACCGGCGGCTTCTTCGGCGCGAGCTTTGGCGGCGCGATCGCCGCGGCTGCGCCCGGCGATGCGGAAGGCGCGCCGCCGTCGGGCGTTGTCGCGGCCATCGGCGTATCGCCCTTGGCCTGCTCGCGGCCGACTTCGCGGCGCGGCCAGGCATAATCGTCGGCCCGGCCGGCTGGAGCGGCCAGCGGCTCGCCCTTCACCATCGTCTTCGCAGCCAGCGCATCGACGGCGGCGGGACGCGAGCCCGGGCCGCCCAGCAATTGATCGGTCGAGATCGAGGCCGCAACCAGCGGCACGATCGGCCCCGCCAGCGGCCGCGGTGCGGGTTTGCCGGGCTCGGCGCTGGTGTCGGGCGTCGCCGGCTCGCTCGGCAGCGCGATCGGGCCGGAGCGTCCTGCCAGCAGGCGCGTGATCTCGCGCTCGACGTAATGCGCGAGCTTGCGCGCGCCCGGCTTTGTGAAGAAGACGCCGTCAGAGCTGCGGAGCTGACGGATCTGGCCTTCGAAGTCCGGACCCTTCTGAAGGAAGCGACCGGCCTCGTCGACAAACCCGTCCCAGACGTCGACATAGGTAATGCCGGCCTTGGCCGCGCCTTCGCGATAGAGCGAATCCAGGAACAGCATGTCCGCCGTGCCCTTCTGCCCGCGGATGGCGGGAAGGCCGACCCACAGCACCGGCACGCCCTTCGTCTTGAGGACGTTAGCGAGCTCCTCGATCTTCTTGCCGTAGAGCTCGACCCAGCGGTCGTCGCGGAATTCGTAGAGGCCGTTCGGATTGCGGGCCGTCTTTTCGGGCGCGGCCGCCGGCGCATCGGCATTGTCGGCGTCGTCCTGCGGCAGATCAGCATCGGCAGGCTTGTCGTCGGGCTTGGCGGCGGTGTCGTTGCCGGGCTTGGCGTCCCCCGGCTTCGCTGGCTGTTTGGCGCGCGCGCCCTTGTCGTTCTTCTTGTCCTTGTCTGCGGCGGCCTTGTCCGTCTTGTCGGCGACGGGCTCGCGGATCGCGCTGCGGTCGTTGAGGCCCAGCATGACGACGATCACGTCGGGCTTTTCGGTCTCGAGGATGCCCCTTGCGGCAGTCGTCCAATCCGCGGGCTCGCCGCGCGGCTGGTACTTGATCAGGCCGGACGTGGTCTTGTGCTTGCGGATCACGCCCATGTCGGGCTGCTCGGTGTAGGCGTCTTCCAGGCCATAGGCGAGCCAGTCGGCCATGGCGTCGCCGATCACCAGCACGTTCTTCTCAGGGATGGTGTCGCGCTTGGCTGGCGCCGGCGCGCGCGAAAAATCCTGGCGTGGCGCCTGCGGCTGTTGCTGCTGGAACGGCGTGAAGAAGTCGCCGCCGAACCAGCCGCCGCCTCCGCCACCGCCCCGTTGTGGTGGCGGAGCCGAACGCTGCGGCGGGCCGCCGAAGCCGGGGAAGTTGAAGAACTGCGCCGAGGCAGGCCCTGCGACCGAGACCAGAATCGCAAGCGCCGTCCCCAGCGCGATCAACGGGCCGGTCTCGGTCAGCGCCTTGAACAGGGACTTCGGCTTCGACATGCGATCTCGGGCCAACGCAATGGGGATCGGAGGTAGCTCAATATAATAACGGAATCAGGCGCCAAACGGGCAAATTCCGTTGCAGATTCTTGACCCATACACCGGGGAACAGCCGCCTACGTCAAGGCTGCCTGCCAAAATCCCCGTTCAGGGTTACTTTCGGCGCGATTTTACCGTCCGCGCAGCCGTTCCAGTGCGTCCGAGGAGGCAAAACCGTCCGCGGGCACTCCGATCGAGGCCTGGAAATTGCGCAGGGCTTCCCGGGTCTGGCCGCCGAACTGGCCGTCCGGAGTGCCCTTGTAGAAGCCGCGCTGGGCCAGCAGCTGCTGCAGCTCCAGCCGCTCGGTGCGCGACAGCTCGCGCTCCTGCCGCGGCCAGGGCTGCACGAAGGGCTGCCCTCCGCGCAGGCGGTCGGCGAAATGGCCGATCGCCAGCGCATAGGCCTCGGCCGGGTTGTATTTCATGATGACGCGGTAATTCTGCAGCATCAGGAAGCCGGGCCCCTGCGCGCCGGCGGGGGCCAGCAGATAGGCTTTCTCCGCCGGATGCGGGAACGGCTGGCCCGTCGCCCGCTTCAGCCCGAGCTTCTCCCATTGCGCGATCGTCATCGCCTTGGCGCGGTCGGCCAGCATGTAGTTGAAACCCTGGGGCACCACGACCTCAAAGCCCCAGGTCTGACTGGCCTGCCAGCCGTCCTTCTTCAGGTTGTTGGCGGTCGATGCGATCAGGTCGGTCGGATTGTCGACGACGTCGCGCCGCCCGTCGCCATCGCCGTCGACAGCAAAGCGCTTGAACGCGGTCGGCATGAACTGGGTCGGGCCGAACGCGCCGGCCCAGGAGCCGCGCATCTGCTCCGGCCTGAGGTCGCCGCGGTTGAGGATCTCCAGCGCGGAGAGGAACTCGTCCTTGAAATAGGCCTGGCGGCGGCCGATGCAGGCGAGCGTCGCGGTCGATTGCAGCACGCTGCGATCGCCCATCTGCGTCGAGTAATTGGACTCGATGCCCCAGATCGAGGCGATGATGTAGCGGTCGACGCCAGTGGCCTTTTCGGTGGCGTCGAACTGCGCCTTGTACTTGGCGAGGATCTCGCGGCCCTTGGCGAGGCGGTTGTCGTTCACGAGGATGTCGAGATAGTCCCAGATCGATTTTGTGAACTCCGGCTGCGAGTCCATCAGGTCCATGATGCGCAGATCGGGTGAGAGCCCGGCCGTGAAGCGCTGGAAGTTTTCCTGGGTGATGTTGCGCCGTGCGGCATCGGGCCACATCGCGGCAACGCAATTGCTGAAATTGCCGGCGGCCTCGCGGATCGCCGCGGCCGTCATCAGCGGATGGCCGGAAGCCCCGTCCTCACCGCTCCAGGGGAGAGCGCCGCCGGGACCGGGCGCAGGTTGCGAGGGCGCAGCGTTGGGGCCCGAGAAGATGCCGCCGAACAGATTGGACAGGCCGTTCTGCGCCTGGGCGTGCGCGCTGACGGGCAGCAGCAGAGCGGCCGCGATCATCGCCGCGCCGGTCACGGATCCCGCCCGTCTTGCCTGCCCTGCCACCAATTGCATCATGTCCCACCCATCGGCCTTCCAAAAATCTGCCATCAGGAGGCCCGGTTACGGTTGCCAATAGCTTAACAAAGGTGAAATTTTGGTGGCGGCCTTTTTCTTAACTCTGCGCGGGTGAGGCCCCACATCCGCCTTTGTTGGCGGCTGCAAACAGGCTAGCAAGATGCCATTGCTCCGTTCCGCCGTTCCCATGTGCCCCCAGGTATTCGATCAATCACATGAAAATTCGCAAAGCCGTATTCCCCGTCGCCGGCCTCGGCACCCGTGTCCTGCCCGCCACCAAGGCGATGCCGAAGGAAATGCTGACCATCGTCGACAAGCCGCTGATCCAGTACGTCTATGACGAGGCGAGGGAGGCCGGCATCGAGCACTTCATCTTCGTCACCGGCCGCAACAAGAATGTCATCGAAGATCACTTCGACCGGATGTTCGAGCTCGATGCGACGCTCAGCCAGCGCGGCAAGAAGGCCGAGCAGGAGATTTTGGCGCAGAACCAGCCTGAAGCCGGCGCCGTCAGCTTCACCCGCCAGCAGGCGCCGCTCGGCCTCGGTCACGCGGTCTGGTGCGCGCGCGACATCGTCGGCAACGAGCCGTTCGCCGTCGTGCTGCCCGACGAGCTCGTGCTCAACTCGCCCGGCTGCCTCAAGCAGATGATCGAGACGGCGTCGACGCTCGGCGAGAAATCCAACCTGGTCGCGGTCGAGGCGGTGCCCGACCATCTCACCCATCAATACGGCATCTGCGGCGTCGGCAAGCGCAACGGCAAGATGTTCGAGGTCGACGGCATGGTCGAGAAGCCGGCCAAGGGCACCGCGCCCTCCAATCTCTCGATCACCGGCCGCTACATCCTGCAGCCTGAGATCTTCAAGATCCTCGAGACACAGGAGCGCGGCGCCGGCGGCGAGATCCAGCTCACCGACGCCATGATCGGCCTTGCCAAGTCGCAGAAGTTCTACGGCGTCGAGTTCGAGGGCGAGCGCCATGATTGCGGCTCCAAGCCCGGCTTCCTCCGCGCCAACATCGCCTACGGCCTGAAGCGCCCGGAGCTGCGGGACGGGCTGATCGCGGAGATGAAGAAGTATCTGGGGCAGTAGTCGCTACACTCTCGGTGTCGTCCCGGCGAAGGCCGGGACCCATACCGCGTGGTTCATCGATTGCAGTCGGTAGCAGTACCGAACTGCGAGTCTTCGCCCAACTCTTCCCTGTGGCTATGGGTCCCGGCCTTCGCCGGGACGACACCGGGGATGTGGCGCGCGGCTCCGCTTACAACACTCACGCCACCAGCGACAGCTTCGGCAGGCTCGCGACCACGGACTGATTACGTCCGCCCGCCTTCGCCGCATAGAGCGCCTTGTCGGCGGCGGCGACCAGGATCGCCCAGTCCATGCCGGCGGTGGGAACGAGGCTGGCGACGCCGCAGGAGACCGTCAACATCACCTCGTCGTCAGACCAGCCCTGCACCTTGAGGCGGATCGTCTCGGCGACCTTGAAGGCGTCGGTCGCAGAGGTGTTGGGGAGCAGCACCGCGAATTCCTCGCCGCCATAGCGCGCGGCGCAGTCGCCGGCCCGGCTCACCGAATCGGAAATGCAGATGGCGATGCCGACCAGCACCTGGTCGCCGGCCTGATGGCCGAACGTGTCGTTGTAGGCCTTGAAGTGATCGGCATCGATCATCAACAGCGCGACCGGCGCCTTCTGCCGCATTGCGCGCCGCCATTCGACGTCGATGACGGTATCGAACTTGCGGCGGTTCTTCAGGCCGGTGAGCGCGTCGGTCGTCGCCATCTCCTCGAGCTTGCGCTCGGCCTCGGCGCGGCGGCCGATCTCGCGCGCGAGCACCAGCGTCGATCCCAGCACGAACAGCGCGAGCGCCAGCACCACGGCGCCGATGCGATACGCCTCCTTCTGCCAGAGCGCGAAAACCGCGGTCAGCGGCTTGCCCGCCACCACGAACAGCGGCCCGTTGTCGGCGCTGCGGACATAGAGCCGCGGCGTCGGATCGACCGGGCCCTTTCCCGAATAGGCGGTGCCGACCGGGAGATTGTCGGCCTTCCACGTCCGGCGGTCGTTCAAATTGGTGCCGATGATGTCGAGATCGAACGGCCGCCGCATCATGATGGTGCGGTCACGCCTGAGCACGGTGATGGTGTCTTCAGGATCGAGATTCAGCCGCTCGAACAATTCGTGGAAATAGCTGAAGCGGATCGAGCCGGCGACGACGCCGAGGAAGCCGCCGTCGGTATCGCTGATGCGACGGCTCAGCACGATCGCGTAGGCGCCGCGGAACAGCATCGGGCGGCTGATGAACAGCCCGACGTCCGGATTGTCGCGGTGAACCCTGAAATACTCCTCCTCGCTCCGGTTCTCGGGGAGGGGATCGAGCGTGGAAGCGTCGATGGCCAGCCTGCCCTCGGCGTCGAACACCTGGATGGCGCCGAAATGCCTCGCCGTCGTCGCATGATCGAACAGGATCAGGTGACGGATCGGCTTCGACACGGTCGCGAGCTCGGGCAGCAGCATGTTGCTGGCGACCGCCTTCAGCGCCAGGTCGTAGATCTCGACGTTGCGGCTGACGTCGGACTGGATGGTGGTCGCGAGGTTCTCCAGCGTCTGGCGGGCAAGCGCCTCCTCGCCCCGGCGCATGTCGAGCATGACGTTGACGCAAATGGCGGAAAAGCCGATCACCGTCACCACGGACGAGATGATCAGCAGCTTCGCCGAAATCCGCCACGGCCGGCGGGCCATGACTTCGCGCCATCCAGACAGCATCGCTTGCTCCCGATCCCCATAGTGGATGCGCCCGAAATCTTGAGTAGTGTTTAAGGTGGAACAGCGCTGCCGTAGTGAGTTAAGAATCGGTTTACGCCGCTCACGGTTTTGGGCAGCCCGCATGTGAGCGGGCTCATTTGAGCAGGTTGGGGTTCGGACGAGAGGACAATTGTGAACGACTACGACGCGTTGCGCGACTATCTGCTGCGGCAGAAGCAGGCCGAATTCGTCCTGAGCTTCGAACAGATCGAAGAGATCATCGGCGCGGCCCTGCCGCGCGCGGCCAATCGGGCCTCATGGTGGGACAGCCTGCGCAGCCCCGACATCCAGATGCCGCAACGCGAAGCCTGCCTTGCTGCCGGGTTCAAGGCAGTGCGGATGCCGGACGGCCAGAGCGTGCGGTTCACGAAGATGAAGAAGGACGGGCGGCGGTAGCGGCGTGCGTTCGTCCTTCACCAGGGGGAAAGTATCGTAGGGTGGGCAAAGCGTAAGCGTGCCCACCACTTCTTTGCGGTGCTGGATGTATGGTGGGCACGACGCTTCGCGCCTTTGCCCACCCTACGATACCGGACGCGCGGCGAGTTCAGCTCGCCGCTTCGAGCCGCACTTCGGTCAATAGCCGCATCGCGGCGTCCGCGTCCATCGGCTCGCCGAAGGCAAAGCCTTGCGCGTATTCGCAGCCCATCTGGTAGAGCTCGACCGCGTCGGAATCGGTCTCGGCGCCTTCGGCGACCACATCCATGCCGAGATCATGCGCGAGCGCGATGATCGACTTCAGGATCACCGGGCGCGTGCCGCGATTGGTGGTGCGCACGAACGACTGGTCGATCTTGATGGTGTCGAACGGGAAGCGCTGGAGATAGGCCAGTGACGAATGACCGGTGCCGAAATCGTCGAGCGAGAGCCCGGTGCCGAGCTCGCGGATCCGCGTCAGCATCTGCGCTGCGTGCTCTGGATTCTCCATCACCAGCGATTCCGTCAATTCCAACTTGAGCGTGCCGCGCGCCACCGAGGAGCGCGACAGCACGGTGCGGATGTCGTGGATCAGATCGTGCCGCAGCAATTGCCGCGAGGAGACGTTGACCGAGGCGAAGATCGGCTCGCGTGAGCGCATCGCGCGCTGCCAGATCGAGAGCTGCTTGGCGGTCTGGTCGAGCACGAACATGCCGAGGTCGACGATCAGGCCGGTCTCTTCGGCGATGGTGATGAACTCCGAGGGTGCCATGCGGCCGAGCTTCGGGTGATCCCAGCGCACCAGCGCCTCGAAGCCGGCGACCGAACGATCTTCCAGCCGCACGATCGGCTGGTACAGGATCGTGAGTTCCTGCCGCTCGATGGCGCGGCGCAGCTCGCTCTCCAGCGTCAGGCGATCGGTCTTCCGCGCGCGCATGGCGGGCTTGTAGACGTCGATGCGGTCGCCGCCGATGCGCTTGGAGTGATACATCGCAAGCTCGGCATCCTTGATGATCTCGTCCGTGAGCTGAACCTGCGGATCAGAAAGGGCGAGACCGATCGAGGCCGTGAGAAAAATCTCGCGATCGTTGAAGGCGATCGGCGCCCGGATGGTCTTGCGGATGGTCTCGGCGAAGGCGGTGATGCGGGCCGGGTCCTGCTCCGAGAGCAGGATCAGGCCGAACTGGTCGCCGGCAAGCCGCGCCAGCGTGTCCTGCGGCTTCAGGATGCGGGTGAGGCGGCGGGCCAGCGTCAACAGGATGGAATCGCCGACCGCGATGCCGACGGAATCGTTGACTTGCTTGAAGCGGTCGAGGTCGATCACCATCAGCGTCGGTCGCAGCGTCGGCATGGTCTTGGCGAAATGCGCCACCGCACCCAGCCGGTCCATGAACAGTTTGCGGTTGGGCAGGCCGGTGAGGTTGTCATGCACGGAATCGTGCAGCAGGCGTTCCTCGGCGTTGCGCAGCTCGGTGACGTCGGTGAGTGTGCCGACCACGCGCGAGACCTCGCCGTCGGAGCCGACCACCGGCCGCGCCTTCAGCGCGAACCACATGAAATGGCCGTCCGGCGTGCGCAGGCGGAAATCCTGCACCAGGCGGCCGCGGCGCTGGTCGAGCACACTGTCGAGCGCGGCGCGGAAACGATCCTGGTCGAGCGGATGCAGAACCTCTAGCCAGGAGGCCGCGGGCCCTTCGAGCGTGCCGCGCTTGAGGCCGAGCAGGGCTTCGGTTTCGGGGCTGGTGAAGACCTTGTCGGCGGAAACATCCCAGTCCCAGATCAGATCGCCGGAGCCGGCCAGCGCCAGTGCGCGCCGCTCGATGTCGGAGACCACGCCGGTGGTGGCGCCGCCGCCGGCAAAAGCGTGCTGCATCACCGTGAACCCGATCAGCATCACGATCAGCACGAGGCCGCCGAGCAGGGCGGGACCGACGATGTCGTTGGTCACGGAACCCGCGACCGTCATGCCGGCCGCGACCACCCAGACCACCAGCAGGAACCAGGTCGGGATCAGCAGCACGGCGCGATCGAAGCCGTGGGTGGAGAGATAGACGATCAGCGCGAAGCCCGCGAAGGCGATCAGCACCAGCGAAATGCGCGCGATGCCGGAGGCCACCGCCGGATCGAACAGGGCCAGCGCCACCAGCGACCCCAGGAACGCGAGCCAGCCCACCGTGATGTGCGAATAGCGCACATGCCAGCGGCTGAGGTTGAGATAGGCGAACAGGAACACCAGCAGCGTGGCCGCCAGAATCGCTTCACCCGCCGCGCGCCAGATGCGCTCGGCGTTGTTCGACATGTCGAGCACCTTGCCCCAGAAGCCGAAATCGACGCCGATATAGACCAGCACCGCCCAGGCCAGCGCCGCGGCGGCCGGGAACATGATGCTGCCCTTCACCACGAACAGAATGGTGAGCACCAAGGCCAGCAGGCCCGAGATGCCGATCACGATGCCCTGGTACAGCGTGAACGAGTTGACCTTGTCCTTGTAGGCTTCAGGCTCCCACAGATAGAGCTGCGGCAGCTTGTCGGTGCGCAGCTCCGCGACGAAGGTGATGACGGCGCCGGGGTCGAGCGTGACGCGGAACACGTCGGCGGTCGGGCTTTCCTGCCGCTCCGGCCGGTCGCCGGTCGAGGGCGTGATGGTCGCGATGCGCGACAGGCCGAGGTCGGGCCACAAGAGCCCCGAGGAGACGATACGGTAGTGCGGGGCGACGATCAGGCGGTCGAGCTGGTCGTCGGTGTTGTTGGCGAGCGCGAACACCACCCAGTTCTGGCCTCCCTCGCGGGCGCGCACCTCGATGCGGCGGACGATGCCGTCGGTGCCCGGCGCGGTGGAGACCTGGATGCGATCGGCATCGCTGCGCTGATGCTCGAGCACGCCGGTGAGGTCGATCGCGGGCGCGTCACTGCGGACGCTGACGGCGTCGAGCGCGCGCGCGGGATGCGCGGCGACAAGAATCATGAGGCCCAGCGCGATGGGCGCGAGGCACCTGATCAGACGCAAGGCCAGTTCTCCGCGTTCGACGCAAACTCTTCAGGTGAAGACGATTTCAGACCGGACGGAAACCGTTCGGTGCGTCGCGATAGATGCCACGAAAGCAAGGAAAATCAAAGGGTTTCCGCCGCCGCCTGTGGGCCGGAGGCCTAGACCTCCAACACAATTTTGCCAATATGTGCGCTCGTTTCCATGCGGCGGTGCGCATCGGCTGCCTTTTCCAGGGGGAAAGTGCTGTCCATCAGCGGTTTGACGCGGCCTTCGCGCAAAAGCGGCATCACTTTCGCCTCGATCGCGGCCACCATCGCCGCCTTGTCCGCATTACTACGGGGACGCAGTGTCGAGCCGGTATGGGTCAGGCGCTTCACCATCACCTTGGCGATGTTGACGTTGACCTTGGGCCCGTTGAGGGTCGCGATCTGCACGATGCGGCCATCGAGCGCGGCGGCATCATAGTTGCGGTCGACATAGTCGCCGGCGACCATGTCGAGGATCAGGTTGACGCCTTCCTTGTTGGTCGCTTCCTTGACCACGGCGACGAAGTCCTCGGTCTTGTAGTTGATGGCGCGGTCGGCGCCTAACTTGAGGCAGGCATCGATCTTGTCCTGCGATCCGACGGTGACGAACACTTTCGCACCGAACGCTTTCGCCAGCTGGATCGCCATGGTGCCGATGCCGGAGGAGCCGCCATGGATCAGCAGCGTCTCGCCTTCCTTCAGGCCACCCCGCTCGAACACATTGTGCCAGACCGTCATCAGGGTTTCCGGCAGCGCGCCGGCCTCCTTCATGGACAGCGCGGGCGGTACGCTCATCGCCTGGGCATCCTGGGCGATGCAGTACTGCGCATAGCCGCCGCCGGCGACCAGCGACATCACCTTGTCGCCGATCTTGTGCCGCTTGGCATTGCTGCCGACGGCAACCACTTCGCCCGCGATCTCGAGACCGGGCAGGTCGCTGGCGCCGGGCGGCGGCGGATAGGCCCCCGAGCGCTGCGCAACGTCGGGCCGGTTGACGCCGGCGGCCTGCACCTTGACCAGGATCTCGTCAGGACCGGGCTGCGGCAGCGCCCGTTGTTCTGGCACCAGCACTTCCGGTCCGCCGGGCTTGGAGATGGCGACCACGGTCATTTGCGCGGGCAGCTTGTCCATGATGTGTCCTTGGGTGAAGGTGCGGGATGAACGAGGCCCTTGCTTAGCCAGCGTGATCCAAGCTGGCAACCGCCTCGGCATTGTGTGCGCGAACGCAGGAGGAACGAGGATGGCGACGGAAGACGACGACCGCCCGCGCAAGAAGATCAGCCATGACATCGGGCAGGACCTCTCGCTCTTGTCGGTCGAGGAACTGGCCGAGCGCGTCACGCTGCTCAAGACCGAGATCGCAAGGCTGGAAGAAGCCGCCACGAAGAAGCGCGCCTCGCGCGACGCGGCGAACAGTTTTTTCAAGAAGTAGGGGCGCATATCGGCTGTCGTCCCGGACAAGCGCGCCATAGGCGCGCGCAGATCCGGGACCCATACCCAAAGGATGAAGTTTGTCGCGAGGTCGGCCACTCCGAGTCCCCGTCACCACGTCCGCCAGTGGCTATGGGTCCCGGATCTGCGCTGACGCTTGTCCGGGACGACAGCTGAATGTGTCGTTGCACCGGGGGACTGCCGATTATGTTCCGCCGCCCGCTCGGTCACTGGCCGACATGGCTAACGAACCCTCAAAAAATTCGCTCGTTTACGGTCGATTAAGCTTTCGGGTTTATGACTGGAACTGTCCTCGTTTGGACACCGAGTGGCTCCTGTCCACTCTGTTTGACGCCTCCCTGTTATCAACTTTCAAAGCCGCCGGTCTCCGGCGGCTCTTTTTTTGCGTTTACTCCCGCTATTTGGCGTCTCGTCCCGGTTGAATTCCTGGGAATGACCCGCGGAAACCATATCCGCGCTTGTCACTGGACTCCGCGTCCCGCCCGCGCAATGATTTGTTCATCATAAGCCGGCGCCAAAGCCGGGCAGTCAAACAGTTGCGTAAGAGGCGTTAACCATGGAACGTTTGCAGGCCGACGGCGCTCTCGTTCAACTCAGCGAGCGGTTCACCAATTCTGCGGCGTTCGGCGTCCTGTTCCGCGAGGGCATGGACCTCGTCGAAGAGACCGCTGCCTATCTCGACGGCGCCGGCCGCACCGAGGCCAAGGCGCTCGACCGTGCCGTCAGCCTCACCTACGCAACCGAGAGCATGCGTCTCACCACCCGCCTGATGCAGCTCGCCTCGTGGCTGCTGCTGCACCGCGCGGTGAAGGAAGGCGAGATGACGCTGAGCCAGGCCAATCGCGAGAAGACCAAGGTCAAGCTCAGCGCTGCCGATCCCGGCCCCACCGACACCATCGAGAAGCTGCCCTCGCAGCTTCAGGATCTGATCCATCGTTCGATGAGCCTGCAGACCCGCGTCCGCCGCCTCGACACCACCATCCACACCCCGCCGGCCGAACACATCGCGATCGGCAATCCGCTGGTGCCGCACCTCAACGCGCTGAAGGCGGCGTTCGAGCGGTAAGCTCCATCGACAATCTCGGTCGTCATTCCGGGACGCGCCTCTTGGCGCGGGCCCGGAATCCATACTCCCGATCGTGGTTATGGATTCCGGGCTCGCGACTTCGTCGCGCCCCGGAATGACAGCCGGAAAAAACAAAAACGCCCCCGGTCTCCCGGGGGCGTTTTTCGTGTCCAACCCTGCGGGCGGGATCAATCCTTTTTGAGAAAGCCCGAAAACTTCTTCTGGAAGCGCGAGACGCGGCCGCCGCGATCCATCAGCTGGGCGTTGCCGCCGGTCCAGGCCGGGTGCGACTTCGGGTCGATGTCGAGGTTCAGCGTGTCGCCTTCCTTGCCCCAGGTCGAGCGGGTCAGGTACTCGGTTCCGTCGGTCATCACGACCTTAATTGTATGATAGTTCGGGTGAATTTCGGCTTTCATGGCAATTCCTCGGCGCCCCGGCGCCTTCTTGGGTGGCTATCGAATGACGGATTTGGGCGGGTCTATACCTCACGAAACCCGCTAAAACAAGCCATCCCGGGCGGTGAACCGGGTTTGCCCCTAAGGGACTTCCCGGATTTGCCACTACCCTTGCACCGGCCTATTGGGAGCAAACGAATGCAATGGGTTGGATCTCATGAGCGCAGTGGAACGGCTTGATGACCAGTATGTCGATCAGCCCGGAATGAACGCCGCGGACACCCCCTCGATCGAGGCCGAGCTGATCGAAGAGCCGGCCAAGGGTCGCGCCAAGCTGCGGCCGCTGCTTGCGCTCGCGCCCTATGTGAACCGCTATCGCGGTCGGGCGGCGCTGGCCTTCGTCGCACTCACGGTCGCGGCCCTGACCACGCTGCTGGTGCCGGTCGCGGTGCGCCGGATGATCGATTTCGGCCTGACGCCCGAGGGCATCGAGCTGATCAACAGCTACTTCTCGGTGATGCTCGCGGTGGTCGGCGTGCTCGCGCTCGCCAGCGCGGCGCGCTACTACCTCGTGATGACGATCGGCGAGCGCATCGTCGCCGACCTCAGGCGCGACGTGTTCGCCCATCTGCTGTCGCTGTCCCCCGCCTTCTTCGATTCCGCACGCAGCGGCGAGCTGATCTCGCGGCTCACCGCCGACACCACCCAGCTCAAATCGGCCGTCGGCGCATCCGTGTCGATCGCGCTGCGCAATCTGATGATGTTCCTCGGCGCCGCGGCGATGATGGTGATCACGAGCCCAAAACTGTCGGGCTTCGTGCTGCTGGCCATCCCCTTGATCGTGCTGCCGCTGGTTGCCTTCGGGCGCTGGGTGCGGCGTCTGTCGCGCAATGCGCAGGACACGCTTGCCGAGGCGTCGGCTTATGCGGGCGAGCTGGTCGGCGCGATCCGCACCGTGCAGGCCTATACCAGCGAGCAATTCGCCGAGAAGCGTTTCGGCGGCGAGGTCGAGCAGGCCTATGAGGCCGCGCGCACCTCGACCCAGGCGCGCGCCGTGCTCACCGCCATCATCATCTTCATCGTGTTTGCAAGCGTGGTCGCGATCCTCTGGATCGGCTCGCATGACGTCCTCACCGGCGCGATTTCGCCGGGCCGGCTCGGCCAGTTCGTGCTTTACGCGGTGTTCGCCGCAGCTGGCCTCGGCCAGCTCAGCGAGGTCTGGGGTGAGGTCTCGGCGGCATCAGGCGCGGCCGAGCGGCTGTTCGAGATCCTGCATGTGCAGCCCGACATCAAGGCGCCCGCGTCTCCCCGCGCGCTGCCGGTGCCGGCACGCGGCGAGGTCGGCTTCGATCGGGTCAGCTTCGCCTATCCGGTGCGGCGCGACGTCAATGTGCTCGATGCCGTGTCGTTCACGGTGCGCCCCGGCGAGAAGGTCGCGATCGTCGGTCCGTCCGGCGCCGGCAAGAGCACCATCTTTCACCTGTTGCTGCGCTTCTACGACCCGCGCAGCGGCGCGATCTCGCTCGACGGCGTGCCGGTCAAATCCGCAGATCCCCGCGATTTCCGCGCGCGCATCGCGCTGGTGCCGCAGGAATCGAACGTGTTCGCCGCCAGCGCTCGCGAGAACATCCGCTTCGGCCGGCCCGATGCGACCGATGCCGAGGTCGAGCGCGCCGCCGAGCTCGCGCATGCCGCCGAATTCATCCGCCGCCTGCCCGAAGGTTTCGACACCCCGCTCGGCGAGCGCGGCGTGACGCTGTCCGGCGGCCAGCGCCAGCGCATCGCGATCGCCCGTGCCATCCTGCGCGATGCGCCGCTCTTGCTGCTCGACGAAGCCACCTCCGCGCTCGATGCCGAAAGCGAGACGCTGGTGCAGACCGCGCTGGAAGAGCTGATGCGCCACCGCACCACGCTGGTGATCGCCCACCGCCTCGCCACCGTGCTGTCCTGCGACCGCATCCTGGTGATGGACCAGGGCAAGATCGTCGAGCAGGGCACCCATGCCGAACTGGTGGCCGCGAACGGGCTCTATGCGCGGCTGGCGAGGCTGCAGTTCGAGGGGGCGTGAGGGCGTTAGCGGCACAGCTCCCGCCGGTTCGTTCCGTCCTGCAAGGCAAGTCGCACAAACTCGCGCCGCTGATCCATTACCGACACCTCGTTCCAGGGCATGGACGGCCTCCCGAATCGACCAATCCAGCCCAGTTTGATGTGTCAGCTATGTCTCCGAACACCTGTCAGTGATCTGTCCGGGCTAAACATTTCGCGGGTGATGACAGCGGAGCTTGGGGCAGGTGCTTTGCGCCACTCGGTCAGCTACCGGCACTTCGGCGACAGCGCAGGCACGTTTGGCCACGGCCAGTTCTTCCAGCTGCCGTCCTCTCCGACGCAGGCTGAGACTGATGCCGTCTCTGTTGATTTGGAGACCTCGGGCGCAGCAAAACGCTGGTCGACATAGGTCGTCGATAAATATCCGGCGACGATGACGGCCAGAAACACCGAGGAACCCTTGGCAAGATCGCGCAGCCGCATCGATCGCCTCCATTCGCTTGTCATCGCTGACACAACGAATAACCGACCTCGCAGGATCCCTGCGTGACAGGCCTCACGCCCGCCAGAATTACGCCCGCCACGCCATCTTCAGCACCGGCCGGCCCGAGGTCGGGTTCACATCGTCGCCGGCATGCGCAAAGCCGTTGCGCTCGTAGAAGCGGATGGCGCGGGAATTGTCCTTGTTGACGAGCAGCGTGATGCCCGATGGTGACAGGCGTTTCGCTTCGTCAACCAGCAGCCGGGCGGCGTCCGAACCCCAATGATCAGGGTCGACCACGAGCTGGTCGAGATAGCCGTCGCCGTCGATGGTGACGAAGCCGGTGAGGGCACCATTCTGCTCGGCGACGACAATGGACGCCTTCGGTACCAGATCCCTCAGCCAACGCTCGCGCCACCATTCCAGCCGTGCCGCGAAGTCGATCTGCGGATAGGCCCGCTGCCAGGTGCGATGCCAGAGATCGATCGCGGCGGCTTCGTCGGAGGCCGCGTAGGGGCGGAGGTGGATCGCGCTCACTACCGCTCCGTCAGCTTCAGCTCGATGCGGCGATTGCGCTTGTAGGCCTCTTCCGTGTTGCCGGGATCGAGCGGCTGGAATTCGCCGAAGCCGGCGGCGACGAGGCGCTGGGCGGGCACGCCGAGCGAGACCAGATATTGCACCACCGAGATCGAGCGGGCCGCGGACAGGTCCCAGTTCGACTTGAAGTTCGGACCGTTGACCGGACGCACATCGGTGTGGCCATCGACGCGCAGCACCCAGGGGATGTCGCTCGGGATCTTCTTGTCGAGCTCGATCAGCGCGGCTGCCAACGTGTCGAGCTCGGCGCGGCCCTCGGGCAGCAGCACCGCCTGGCCAGTGTCGAAGAACACCTCGGACTGGAACACGAAGCGGTCGCCGACGATGCGGATGTCCGGGCGGTTGCCGAGGATCGTGCGCAGGCGGCCGAAGAATTCCGAGCGGTAGCGCGACAATTCCTGCACGCGCTGCGCCAGCGCCACGTTGAGGCGCGAGCCCAGATCGGCAATTCGATTTTGCGATTCCTTGTCGCGCTTCTCGCTCGCATCGAGCGCCTCTTCCAGCGCCGCCAGTTGCCGCCTGAGCGCGCTGATCTGCTGGTTCAGCACCTCGATCTGGGCCAGCGCCCGCGCCGAGACCGCCTTCTCCGAATCCAGCGCCTTGCCGAGCTCGGAGGACTTGCCTTGCGCGTCGCTGCCGGCGGCAGCGAGGCCATCGTAGAGGCCCTTGATGCGGTCGCGCTCGGTCTCGGCCGAGGCGAGGCCGGCCTTCAATTGCGAGACCTGGTCGTCGAGCGTGAGCTTTCCGAGCTTCTCCAGCGACAGAAGCTCGTTGAGCTGGGCGATCTTGGCGTTGAGCTGCTCCAGCGCCTTGTCCTTGCCGGTGACCTCCTGCGACAGGAAGAACTGCACCACCAGGAACACCGACAGCAGGAACACGATCGACAGCACCAGCGTCGACAGCGCGTCGACGAAGCCGGGCCAGTAGTTGAAGGCGCCTTCGCTGCGGCGGCCGCGCGCTAGAGCCATGTTGTCCGTCTCCACTTTCGTGTCCCGGACGCGATGCAGCGTGCAACGCTGCTTCGCAGAGCCGGGACCCATGTCTCGTTCCCTGGGCCCCGGCTCTGCAGCGCATCACTTCGTGCTGCGCAGCGTCCGGGGCAAGCGAGCCGCTAGCTCTTTTCCGGCTGGCGGGCGATGCGCTCCAGCAGACGCCGGATCTCGCGGTTCTGCTCGCCCTGGCCGTCGGCCCATTCGCGGATCATCTGCTGCTCGGTGCGCATATGCGAGACCAGCGCCTGGATGGCTTCGGCAAGGCTCGCCATCGCCGCCGTGGTGCCGCGGCTGGCGCTGCCTTCCTCGAGCACGGAGCGTAAGCGTTCGACCGCGGCCTGGAGTTCGCCGCTGGCGACCCCGCCGCCGCCGGAAGCGACCGCGACCTCGCCGCTGCCATATTCGCGCACGGTGGTGGCGAGCCAGTCTTCGAGGTCGGTGTAAAAGCGGTTCTGCGCCTGGCTCGATTGCAAATCGAGGAAGCCGAGGATCAGCGAGCCGGCAAGGCCGAACAGCGAGCTGGAGAACGAGATGCCCATGCCGCCGAGCGGGGCTGCGAGGCCCTCCTTCAGCGTGTCGAACAGTGCGCCGGAATCGCCGCCGACCTTGAGCCCGTCGATCACCTTGCCGACCGAGCCGACCGTCTCGATCAGGCCCCAGAAGGTGCCGAGCAGGCCGAGGAAGACCAGAAGGCCGGTCATGTAGCGCGAGATGTCGCGGGCTTCATCCAGGCGCGTCGCGATCGAATCGAGCAAATGCCGCATGGTGGTCTGGGTGATCGACATTCGCCCGGAGCGCTCGCCGCCGAGGATCGCCGCCATCGGCGCCAGCAGTTTCGGGTGCCGGGCCGGCGCCAGGCCGGGATCGGCGATGCGGAAATTGTTGACCCAGGAGACCTCGGGGTAGAGCCGGATGACCTGGCGGAAGGCCAGGATGATGCCGATGAACAGCACGCCGCCGATCAGGGCATTGAGGCCGGGATTGGCGAAGAAGGCCTGGATGATCTGCTTGTAGAGCACCACGCTGACCAGCGTGCACAGCACCAGGAAGACCAGCATCCGCACCAGGAAGACGCTGGGTGAGGACAGCTTTGTATACTCAATATCCATGGTGGAGCGGGGCGAGGCGCCTGACGGCATGGCCGGTATCATCCATTCCAAAAGCTTGCTTGCGGCGCGCACTATGGCACAGCGCCGGCCCAAAAAAAGCGCCGGATGCGCCGATTTCGGGGACAGCTGGGGGAACCCGCACCGGAAGCGGCGCTTTGATAAGCTGGTGTCTGCAGAGATTCGCCATTCGGGGGGCGCATGAGCGTCGTTTCCGCGATCATCGGGACTGCCGAACGCGTGCCGCTGCCGGACGTCGTGATCCGCGCCGCGATCCAGCGCCTGTGCTCCCGCAGCGCAACCCGCCTCGCCGCGCATGATGCGCCCGCCGATGCCGCTTTCGCAGGCCGGATGATGCTGCGGCCGATCGCCGAAAACGCGGAGGCCCGGCGTGAGGACGTGCCCGCGGCGTTCTTCGCCGAAATGCTCGGCCCCAGCCGCAAATATTCCTGCTGCTTCTACAAGACCGATGCGACCACCTTGCAGGAGGCGGAGGAGGAGGCGCTGCGCCAGACGGTCGAGCATGCCGGCCTCGCCGACGGCCAGACCATCCTCGAGCTCGGCTGCGGCTGGGGCTCGCTGTCGCTGTGGATGGCGCGGCAGTTTCCGCACGCCAGGGTGACGGCGGTGTCGACCTCGCAGGCGCAGCGCGCTCATGTCGAGGAGGAGGCGCGGCGGCGCGGCTTGCTGAACCTGCGCGTGGTCACGGCGGACATGAACGTGTTCGCGCCCGACGGCCAGTTCGACCGCATCGTCTCGGTCGAGATGTTCGAGCAGATGATGAACTGGCGCAAGCTGATGACGCGCCTGCGGTCATGGCTCGCCCCCGACGGGCGCTTCTTCATGCAGATCGTCACCCATCGCTCCGGCTCCCAGCTGTTCGACCGGCTCGACCGCGAGGACTGGATCGCCCAGCACGTCTTCACCGGCGGGCTGATGCCGAGCCATCACCTCGTCAGGCAATTCCACGACATCTTCACGGTCGAGAAGGAATGGTGCTGGAGCGGCGCGCATTATCAGCGCACCGCCAACGACTGGCTCGCCAATTTCGACGCGCACCGGGATGCAATCGAGGCGGCCTTGCGCAACGTCTACGGCGCGGAGACGCACCTGTGGATGCGGCGCTGGCGCTGGTTCTTGCTCGCGACAGCGGGCCTGTTCGGCTACGCCGCCGGCAGCGAATGGGGCATCAGCCGCTACCGGATGAAGGCGGCGTAGCGCGCGGCCACTCGAAAGATTTGTTAAGTGTCTTTCGTTGCCCAAACGGCACACGCCGCGTGCTTTCTTTGTAGGAACATGTGGCAATTGTTGTCTGAACGTTTCCGCTCGCCTATCGTCGTGGTTGTCCCTCGTGGACGACACGACAAGAAATCCGCACCCTCGAACGGCGCGGACGCAATTGGAATGAGCATGCGCGAATGCATCGGGGCTGCCTCAACCCGACCACACCACGATGATTCGCTGCACAGGAGTCCGAATCGGACGCAGCGCTCTCCATCCAGTAACCTCCGGACCCGAATGCTTCGCTTGCAGCTGGCGAGCGCGGCAGCGGCGGCGCTGATAGCGCTGTCCCCCCGGTCTGCTTCGGCCCAAAGCTGGACCGGAACGACAAGCAGCGACTGGACGGTCGGGAGCAACTGGTCCGGTGGCGCGGTCCCAATCGCGGGCAACCTCGTCAACATCAATACGACGTCGCCAAACCCGACGATCCTCGGCGTAGGCGGTGCTGCTGCCGGCGCGACAGGTCGACTGACCGTCGGCAATACGACCGGATCATTCGGCAACCTGACAATTCAGAACGGCAGCACGCTGACGACCAGTGGCGCGACGATTGCGATTGGAGTCGCAGGCGGAAGCAACGGCACCGTCACCGTCAGCGGGGCCGGATCACAATGGACTACATCCGGCGCTCAGATCGAAATCGGCGCCAGTGGCAATGGTACACTCAACATTCAGAACGGCGCCAGAGTTGTCGCCCAAGCAGGAGTGTTGCTCGGAAGCTTCGCCGCCGGCACGGGCACGCTCAATATCGACGGCGGCAGCACGCTCGAGACGACCATCCTGTCTCGCCCCGGTGGGGGAGGAACTGGCCAGGTCAATTTCAATAATGCCATCCTGCGCGCCCGAATAAACAGCGTCGGCTTCATCTCCGCATTCGTGCCGGGAAGCCTCAATATCGCCGCGGGCGGTCTGACTGTCGACACGCAGGCCTTCACTGTAAGCGCGAACAGCGGCTTTTCCGGCGTTGGCGGAATGACCAAGACTGGCGCGGGCACCTTCAATCTCCGCGCCGCCAATACCTATACCGGTGCTACGGTGATCCAGGCCGGCACGCTTGCGCTCGCCAGTAGTGGCTCGGTTGCCGCGTCAAGCCGGGTCGTCGCAAACGGAACCTTCAGCGTCTCGGGCATCACGGCCGCCGGCACGAGCATTCAAAGCCTGGCCGGAACTGGCGCCGTCGCGCTTGGCGCGAAGAACCTCACCATCACCAACGCGAACGATCAGTTCGCCGGTGTGATCGGTGGCACCGGCGGTCTGACGCTCACCGGCGGCATCCAGACGCTGGCGGGAGCCAATACTTACAACGGCGCGACGACTGTGAACGGCGGTACTCTCCGCGCCGGAGCCACAAACACATTCAGCGCGGCCTCGGCCATCACGGTCGCCGCCGGCGGCACACTCGACCTTGCCGGCTTCAATCAGACGCTCGCCTCGCTCGGCAATGCCGGCACGGTCACCCTCGGTGGTGCGCCGGGAACGACGCTGACAGTGACCGGCAATTATCTCGGCAATGGCGGAATCGTGGAGCTCAACAGCCGGCTCGGCGGCGACAGCTCGCCGACCGACCTGCTGCGGGTGCACGGAAGCACGTCGGGCGCGTCGTCGCTGCGTGTCACCAATGTCGGCGGCGCCGGTGCGCAGACCACCGAAGGCATCAAGGTGATCGACGTGGTCGGAGCGTCCAACGGCAGTTTTTCGCTTCTGGGCAGCTACGTCTTTCACGGCGAACAGGCCGTGGTCGGCGGCGCCTATGCCTATACATTGCAGAAGAACGGCATCGCCACTCCCGGCGACGGCGATTGGTACCTGCGCTCGAGCCTGCTCAATCCGCCGGTGGCGACGCCGCCCGGTCCGCTCTATCAGCCGGGCGTTCCGCTTTACGAGAACTACGCGCAGGTGCTGCTCGGCATCAACGATCTGCCGACGCTGCAGCAGCGCGTCGGCAACCGCTATTGGGGCGGCAGCGATGCGATGGCGCGCGCCGGCGCCGCGCCGGTGCCGGGCGTGGCTTCGCCGGCGCCCACGGCGTTCTGGGGCCGCATCGAAGGCGGGCATTCCGACTTGCAGCCCTCCAACACCACCGGCTCGACCTATAAGGCCGATCATTTGAAGGTGCAGACGGGACTCGATGGCCTCGTGCTCGAGAACGAGCGGGGCCAGTTGTTCGTCGGCCTCACCGCGCAATATGGCCTGACCACCGCCGATGTCGCCTCGTTCTTCGGCAATGGTCGTATCCGCGTCGAGGGAACGGGGGTGGGCAGCACGCTCACCTGGTATGGCGACAACGGCTTCTATGTCGACGGTCAGGCGCAGTCGATGTTCTACCGCAGCGATCTGTCGTCCGTGCTGGCCGGCAGCCTGATCCACGGCAATGAAGGGTTCGGCTATGCCTTCAGCGCCGAAACCGGCAAGCGGATCGGCATTGGCCGTGGCTGGTCACTGACGCCTCAGGCGCAGCTCTCCTATTCGAAGGTCGCTTTCGACAGCTTTGCCGATCGGTTCGGCGCGCCGGTGTCGTTGCGCGATGCTGACAGCCTGCTCGGCCGCGCCGGCCTTGCCCTCAACCATCAGAGGACCTGGAACGATGGCACGGGTATCGTGCGTTCCGATGTCTACGGCATTGCCAATCTGCGTTACGAGTTCCTCGGCGGCACCAATGTGGACGTGGCAGGTACCGGATTTGCAAATGCGCAAGATCGGCTGTGGGGCAGCATCGGCGGTGGCGGCAGCTACAGCTGGGCCAACGGGCGCTACACCATCTTCGGCGAGGGCACTTACAATACGAGCCTCAACAACAGCGCGGACAACCGCCATTACAGGGGTAGCGGAGGTTTTCGCGTCACCTGGTGATTCATGCGATGTCGCAGGGAATTTGGGTAGTCCGAGGAACCGTGTGCTTTGGGTGCACACCGCAGTCCGTAACGTTTCGTTGCGATGTTCCGCCGCAGCACGCCGCGATGGAACCTGTCTCACAATCAGGTGAGTCCATAAAAGCTGCATAAGTTCAACAGGATACATTGTGTGACAATGAGCCGCCCGCAGCATGCGTTGCATCGCAGCAGGTGCATTCTATTTTGACGGTATCAGCCGCACGGAATCGCCCAGAACGGGCCGCGCGCGGAGCGTGATCAGTTTCAACAACATCGGGGCACTTAACTTCATGTCAGGACTTCGCGCGCGATCGGCATGCGTTGCAATGATGCTCGCGGCCCTGGCGCCGCTGCTTGGTGCTTGCGACGAATCCAGCTCCGCCGTGTCTGCAGCTCCGCCCGCCTATCCGGACGTCAGCATCGTCATCGTCAAGCCGCAGCCGCGCGCCGTGGTCCGGGAACTGCCGGGCCGCATCGCGCCGACGCGCGTCTCCGACGTGCGGCCGCGCGTGTCCGGCATCGTGGTCGAGCGCCTGTTCCGCCAGGGCAGTGAGGTGAAGGCCGGCGATCCGCTCTACCGCATCGATCCGCGCCCGTTCGAGGTCGAGGTGCTGGCGAACGAGGCGGCGCTCGCCAAGGCCGAGGCCGCTGCGATGCAGGCGCACCAGCAGGCACGCCGCGTCGCTGCGCTCACCAAGGACCGCGCCGCCCCGGAAGCCGAGAACGAAAAGGCGATTGCGGCCGAGCGTCAGGCCCATGCCGAGGTCGAGGGACGCAAGGCGGAACTCTCGCGTGCCAAGCTCAATCTCGACTATGCCACCGTGCGCGCGCCGATCGACGGCGTCGTCGGTGCGGCTCTCGTCAGCGAGGGCGCGCTCGCCGTGCAGAACGAGACCAATCTCGCCACCATCCAGCAGCTCGATCCGATCTATGCCGACTTCACCCAGTCGGTGAACGAGCTCAACCAGCTCCGCCGCGCCTTCGAGACCGGCGACCTCGAGCGCATCGCCTCCGATGCCGCCAAGGTGCATCTGGTGCTCGACGACAACACGCTCTATTCGCTCGACGGCAAGCTGCTGTTCTCCGACGCCAAGGTCGATGCCCACACCGGGCAGGTGACGTTGCGCGGCGAATTCCCCAATCCCAAGCGCGAACTGCTGCCGGGCATGTATGTGCGCGTCCGCATCGACCAGGGTCTCGATAGCGACGCGATCGCGGTGCCGCAGCAAGCGATCCAGCGCAATGGCGGCGGCGGCAGCGAGGTGTTCGTCGTCAAGGACGACAACCACATCGCGGTGCAGCCGGTGCGCACGGGTTCGGTGCAGGACGGAATCTGGTTCGTCACCGAAGGCCTGAAGGCCGGCGACAAGGTCGTGGTCGAAGGCTTCCAGAAGTTCGCCGCCGGCGACAAGGTCAAGCCGCAATCCTGGTCGGAGGCGGACGCGACCGCGGACAACCGGCACGCCCAGAAGCTCACGCGGTAACGCGCCATGGCGAGTTTCTTCATCGACAGGCCAATCTTTGCCTGGGTGGTCGCGCTGTTCATCTGCTTGATCGGCGCGATTGCCGTGCCGCTGCTGCCGATCGCGCAATATCCGATCATCGCGCCGCCCTCGATCTCGATCTCGACCAGCTATCCCGGCGCTTCGCCCGAAAACCTCTACAACAGCGTCACGCGCCTGATCGAGGAGGAGCTCAACGGCGCCTCCGGCATCCTCAATTTCGAATCGACCAGCGACTCGCTCGGCCAGGTCGAGATCATCGCCAATTTCGTGCCCGGCACCGATACCAGCGCGGCCTCGGTCGAGGTGCAGAACCGCATCAAGCGGGTCGAGGCGCGCCTGCCGCGCGCGGTGATTCAGCAGGGTATCCTGATCGAGGAAGCCTCGAGCGCGGTGCTCCAGATCATCACGCTGAATTCGACCGACGGCAGCCTCGACGAGGTCGGGCTCGGCGACTTCATGATCCGCAACGTGCTCGGCGAAGTCCGCCGCATCCCCGGCGTCGGCCGCGCCACGCTCTATTCGACCGAGCGCTCGCTTCGCGTCTGGGTCGATCCGGCCAAGCTCGTCGGCTACGGGCTTACCGCCGACGACGTCAACAAGGCGATTGCCGCGCAGAACGCGCAGGTCGCCTCGGGCAGCATCGGCGCCGAGCCCTCGACGTCGAGCCAGCGCACTTCCTCGCTGGTGCTGGTCAAGGGCCAGCTCTCTTCCCCGGATGAATTCGGCGCCATCATCCTGCGCGCCAATGCCGACGGCTCGACCGTGCGCCTGCGCGACGTCGCACGTATCGAGGTCGGCGGCCTCAGCTACCAGTTCAACACGCGCCTGAACGGCAAGCCGACCGCCGGTCTCTCGGTGCTGATGTCGCCGACCGGCAATGCGCTGGCGACCGCGAGCGCGGTCGAAGAGAAGATGAAGGAGCTGTCGCGGTTCTTCCCGGCCAACATCTCCTACGAGATTCCCTACAACATCACGCCCGTGGTCGAGGCCTCGATCAAGAAGGTGCTGATGACGCTGGTCGAAGCCGTGGTGCTGGTGTTCGTGGTGATGTTCCTGTTTCTGCAGAACATTCGCTACACCATCATCCCGACCATCGTGGTGCCGGTGGCGCTTCTCGGCGCCTGCACCACGCTGCTGCTCGCCGGCTACTCCATCAACATGCTCTCGATGTTCGGCATGGTGCTCGCGGTCGGCATCCTCGTCGACGACGCCATCGTCGTGGTCGAGAACGTCGAGCGCATCATGGCCGAGGAAGGCCTGTCGCCGAAGGAAGCGACCCGCAAGGCGATGTCGCAGATCACGGGTGCGATCATCGGCATCACGCTGGTGCTGATGGCGGTGTTCGTGCCGATGGCGTTCTTCCCGGGATCGGTCGGCATCATCTACCGCCAGTTCTCGGTCACCATGGTCGCGGCGATCGGCTTCTCCGCCTTCCTCGCGCTCTCGCTGACGCCGGCGCTGTGCGCGACGCTGCTCAAGCCCATTGCCAAGGGGCATGGCCATTCGACCAACTTCGTGTTCAGCCGGTTCAATCATATGCTCGAGGCCTGCCGGTTGCGCTACGCGCGCACCGTCGGCTTCTCGCTGAAGCGGACCGGCCGGCTGATGCTGGTCTATGTCGCGCTGCTCGTCGGCCTGTCCTGGGCCTTCGTCAGCCTGCCGGGCGGCTTCCTGCCGATCGACGACCAGGGCTTCGTCACCACCGACGTGCAGACGCCGTCGGATTCGTCCTATCCCCGCACCGAGGCCGTGATCGAGAAGGTCGAGAAATATCTCGCCGAACGGCCGGGCGTGAAAGATGTCACCTTCCTCACCGGCTTCAGCTTCTCCGGCCAGGGCATGAACACCGCGCAGGCCTTCATCACGCTGAAGGACTGGTCGGAGCGTGGACCGAAGGATTCCGCCGCGGCGATCGTCAACGACATCAATCGCGATCTGGGGGCGTCGATCCGCGATGCCAAAATCTCCGCGCTGCAGCCGCCGCCGATCGACAATCTCGGCAATTCGTCGGGCTTCTCGTTCCGCCTCCAGGACCGCGGACAGAAGGGCTATCCGGCCTTGATGCGCGCCGCCGATCAGTTGATCGCGGAAGCCAACGCCAGTTCCGTGCTTCAGAAGGTCTATGTCGAGGGCCTGCCGGAGGCCGGAGTGGTCAATCTCATGATCGACCGCGAGAAGGCCGGCGCCTTCGGCGTCACCTTCGAGGACATCAACAACACGATCTCGACCAATCTTGGCTCGAACTACATCAACGACTTCCCGAACCGCGGCCGCATGCAGCGCGTCGTGGTGCAGGCCGACGCCCGCGACCGCATGCGGACCGAGGACATTCTCAACTACAACGTCAAGAACAGCCGCGGCCAGTTGGTGCCGTTCTCGTCCTTCGCCACGGTGGAATGGGCGCGAGGCCCGACCCAGATCGCAGGCTTCAACTATTATCCGGCGGTGCGCATCTCCGGCGAGGCCAAGCCCGGCTTTACCTCGGGTGATGCGATCGCCGAGATGGAGCGCCTTGCCGGCCGGCTGCCGCGCGGCTTCGGTTACGAATGGACCGGGCAGTCGCTCCAGGAGAAGCTGTCGGGCTCGCAGGCGCCGTTCCTGCTCGGTCTGTCGGTGTTCGTGGTGTTCCTGTGCCTGGCCGCGCTCTACGAGAGCTGGACCATTCCGCTCGCGGTGCTGCTCACCGTGCCGCTCGGCATCGTCGGCGCGGTGATCGCGGCCATGCTGCGCGGCCTGCCCAACGACGTCTATTTCACCGTCGGCCTGATCACCATCATCGGCCTTGCGGCAAAGGACGCGATCCTGATCATCGAATTCGCCAAGGATCTGCGCAAAGAAGGCAAGCCGCTGGTGGAAGCCACCATCGAGGCCTGCCGCCTGCGCTTCCGCCCGATCCTGATGACGGGCCTCGCCTTCATCTGCGGCGTGCTGCCGATGGCCATCGCCCACGGCGCCGGCGGCGCCAGCCAGCAGGCGCTCGGCAGCATCGTGATGGGCGGCATGATCGCCGTGGTGATCCTGGCGCTCTTGATGGTGCCGGTGTTCTTCGTCTCGGTGCAGCGCGTGCTGGCGGGGGACAGGGAGCCGAAGGCGGCGAAGCAAGGCGAGCCGTACGGCCCGCCGGCGCCGGTCAAGTCATAAGGCAAACTGTCATGCCCAGCCTGGTGCGCAACTGCGCACGGGGGCGGGGCATCCAGTACGCGGCGGCTTCTCCGGATCCCACTAGCGTCTCAGCGGAGTGATTGGCTCGCGCGTCTACTGCTACGCCGGCTTCCGCAAAATCTTCACCAGCTCCCCGTGCACGTACTCATTCCCGCACACCACGTGCCCGGTGACGAGCGCATCGCCGGGCGTCGCGATATCGCTCACCGTTCCCCCCGCTTCGCGCACCATCAGCATGCCGGCGGCGATGTCCCAGGATTGCAAATTGCGCTCCCAATAGCCGTCGAGGCGACCGGCGGCGACGAAGGCGAGGTCGAGCGAGGCGGCGCCGAAGCGGCGCAGGCCCGCGACGCGGTCCTGGATCGCGGTCATCTCGCGGCGGAATTCCTCGTGATCGCCGCGGCCGATATGGGGCAGGCCGCAGGCCACCACGCATTCGTTGAGCTGGCGGCGGCCGGCGACGCGCAGGCGCTGGTCGTTGAGGAAGGCGCCCTTGCCGCGCTCGGCGATGTAGAGCTCGTCATTGGCGGGATTGTAGATCACGCCCGCAATGATCGTACCCTCGCGCACGAGGCCGATCGAGATCGCGAATTGCGGGATGCCGTGCAGGAAGTTGGTGGTGCCGTCGAGCGGATCGACGATCCAGGTGTGGCTCTTGTCGGAGCCCTCGCGGGTGCCACCCTCCTCGCCGATGAAGCCGTAGCCGGGCCGCGCCTTGGCGAGGTCCTGGTAGAGAATCTCCTCGGCACGCTTGTCGGCGAGCGAGACGAAATTGGCCGGCCCCTTCAGCGAGACCTGCAGATGCTCGATCTCGCCGAGATCGCGCTTGAGGCTGCGGCCGGCGCGCCGCGCGGCTTTGACCATGACGTTGATAGTGGCGGAATACAGCATGAGCTCTGGTCTTGATCGGGGGAAAGGGCGGGAAATCGCGCCTGTTTGGGGATTGGGTGCCCTGCAAGGGCCCTCAGGTCAAGTCATTGCGTCAAGTCATTTGGTCCCGAGCCATTTCTTGGCGGCGGCCTCCGCCTTGGTCCGGTCCTCGGCGGGCAGGTCGGACAATTGCTTGTCGAGCTCCGGGTCGCCCTTGCCGGCGGTTTTGGCCACCAGGTGCCATTTGAAGCCCTCGACCTTGTCCACGGACGTGCCCACGCCGTTGATCAGCACCCACGCCAGCCGGTTCTGCGCGATCGCGCTGCCCTGGCGGGATGCCTTGCGGAGCAGGGCGACGGCAGCCGGCTGGTTCTTCGGGGTGCCGGTGCCGTTGAACATGGCGATGGCATATTCGACCTCGGCGTCGACATTGTCGGCGAGCGAAGCGGCCTGGAGGAGCCGCACCGAGCGTTCCGGGTCCTTCGGCACGCCGGTGCCCTCCTTGTAGAAGGTCGCCAGCGCGTATTGCGCCTCGGGCAGGCCTGCATCGGCGGCCTGGCGTAGCAGCTCGGCCGAGCGCTTCACGTCCTGCGGCAGGGTCTGGCCGTCGAGATAGAGCAGAGCGAGGTTATAGGCCGCCCTGGGCTCGCCGAGCTTGGCGGCGGACGCCATCAGCTTGACCGCCTCGCTCTTGTCGATCGGGCCGCCGCGGCCCGAAATGCGCAGCATGGATAGCGCGAACATCGCCTCGCGGTCGCCGGCATCGGCCGCGCGCTTGTACCATTCGGCTGCCTTGGCGTAGTCGCGCCGCATGCCCATGGCATTGGAATAGAGCTCGCCGAGCATGGTCATCGCCTTGGGATCACCGGCTTGCGCGCGGGCGGTGGCGAGGTCGAACGCGGTCTTGTACTGGCCGCGCTGATAGGCGCCGAACACCAGATCGACATTGGAATTGTCGCTGGAAGGCGCGGGGATCACGGTCGCCGGCTTGGGCGAGGAGGTCGGCTTGGGCGAAGCTGACGGCTTCGGCGCCGGCGCGGCCTCCTTCTTCTTGGTGATCGTGTGCGGCTTGGGCTTTTGCTTCTCGGCAGGCGCGCTCGGCGTCGCAGCCGGCGGGGTGATCTGGAGCTGCGCGGCTGCGGGCACTGTGAGCAGCAGCGTGGCCAGCATGGTGATGCAGGGAAGCTTCATGTTGGGCGCTAGCCGTGCTCCTGGCTCGCAGGATTTTGGCTGGCCGTCGCCGTCGCATGGGCTTTCTTGATCGCAGCGTCGACCTCGATCAGCGCGGCCTTGGGCCCGCGCGGATCGGCCCAGATGAACTCGCCGACCAGGACGAAATCGGCGCCACTGGCAGCAAAGTCGTGGGCTTCCTGCAGCGACATGGCAAAGCCGACGCAGGGCGGCTCGAACAGCTCGGCCCACCAGTCGAGCCGTTCCGCGATCGCTTGCGCCGAGGGGCGCTGGCCTTTCGCATCGGGCTCGCCGAACAGCACGTAATCCGCTCCCATCTCGCCCGCATCCATGGAATGGTGCCGCGTCGTCAGCCCGCCAACACCGGCGATGCGATCTGGCTTGAGCGATGGCAGTGCCTCTTTCAGCGCGGCGATGCCGGGGAGGTGCGCGCCGTCGGCGCCGCCGCGCGCGACCAGCTCGGCATGGTCCTCGACGAGCAGGGCGGCGCCCGCTTTCTGCACCGGCGGCGCGAGCGCCTTGATGCGCGAGATCATGGTGCGCTGGTCGGTCTCCTTCAGCCGCAGCAGCACGGCTGCGACGTCGGCGGCGGCGAGCAGGCCCGGCAGCTCGGCGACGAGCGCAACGGGATCATCGACGACGGGCGTCGCGAGATAGAGGCGCGGCGCCGGGCGCGGCGGAGGCGGTTTGTTCGACAAGATCTAGGCTGCCTTCTTTTCCAGGCTGTTTTGCCATTCGCCCTTGGAGGCGAGGCCGTTCATGCGCGCGCGATGGCTGAAGGCGCGCTGGCCGGCCGCGACGTTCTCGGCCTTGCCGGACCAGGCCTTCTGCGGCGCGGCCTGCAGGGCGCGGCCGTAAGAGAAGGTCAGGCCCCAGGGCAGCGGACCGAGCTTGTGCATGGCGTTGAGATGCGCGGTCGCCTCTTCATCCGACTGGCCGCCGGAGAGGAAGGCGATGCCGGGCACCGCCGCGGGCACGCAGGCCTTGAGCAGCCGGACCGTCTTTTCCGCGACCTCCTCGACGGAGGCCTGCTTCGGGGACTTCTTGCCGGATATCGCCATGTTGGGCTTGAGCACCATGCCTTCGAGCGCGACGCGCTGCACGCGCAATTCCTGAAACGTCTTGTTGAGCACGCGGGTGGTCACCTCATAGCAGCGGTCGATGTCGTGATCACCGTCCATCAACACCTCGGGCTCGACGATCGGCACGATCTGTGCGGCCTGGCACAGCGCGGCATAGCGCGCCAGCGCATGGGCGTTGACGCTGATCGCGGTCATCGAGGGGATGCCGCTGCCGATGTCGATCACCGCGCGCCATTTTGCGAAGCGCGCGCCGCGCTCATAGTACTTCTTCAGCCGTTCGGCGAGCCTGTCGAGCCCGACCGTCACGAGCTCGCCCGGGCACATCGGCAGGGCCTGCGTGCCTTCGTCCACCTTGATGCCGGGAATGGCGCCGCTCTGTTCGATCAGCTTCACCAGCGGCGTGCCGTCCTTGGCATCCTGCCAGATCGTCTCGTCATAGAGGATCACGCCGGAAATATACTGGCTCATGGCCTCCGTGGAGCGGAACAGCATCTCGCGATAGTCGCGGCGGTTGTCTTCGGTCGAGTCCACGCCGATCGCGTCAAAACGCTTCTTGATGGTGCCCGAGGATTCGTCGGCGGCGAGGATTCCCTTGCCTGATACGACCATGGCGGTCGCGATTCTGTTGAGCTCAGTCAGATTCATCGAGAGGTCCTCCCAAAACGATTCTGCCCTTGCCCGTGAAAATAGACCGTTCTCGGGCAATTGCCGAGTTAACGTTCGTCGCAGGGGTAAGGGGCTTTCCGTCATTCCGGGATGCGCCGAAAGGCGCAGGCCCGGAATCCATAACCCCAGGCTGTGGTTATGGATTCCGGGCCCACGCGGAGCCTGTCATCGTGCCGCGCATTCGCGCGGACCCGTTGGCGTGTCCCGGAATGACCCGGGAATGGGCTCGAGGGGATTACGCGACCTTCGGATCCAGCTCGCCCTTGGCGTAGCGCTTGGCCATCTCGGCGGTGGTCAGGACCTTCTTGATCTTGGAGGCCTGGCCCGCGGTGTTGAACTCCTGGAGCCGCTGCTTGCACAGCTTGGTCATGGCTTCCATCGCCGGCTTCAGATATTTGCGCGGATCGAACTCTTCCGGATTGTCCTTGAGCACTTTCCGGATCTGGCCGGTCATGGCCATGCGGTTGTCGGTGTCGATGTTGATCTTGCGCACGCCGTTCTTGATGCCGCGCTGGATCTCGGCCACCGGCACGCCCCAGGTCGGCTTCATCTTGCCGCCATTGGCGTTGATGATCTCCTGCAGGTCCTGCGGCACCGAGGAGGAGCCGTGCATCACCAGATGCGTGTTCGGCAGCTTGCGGTGGATCTCCTCGATCACGTTCATGGCGAGGATGTCGCCGTCCGGCTTGCGGGTGAACTTGTAGGCGCCGTGCGAGGTCCCCATCGCGATCGCGAGCGCGTCGACCCTGGTCTCCTGGACGAACTTCACGGCCTCGTCCGGATTGGTCAGGAGCTGGTCGTGGCTGAGCTTGCCCTCGGCGCCGTGGCCGTCTTCCTTGTCGCCCATGCCGGTCTCGAGCGAGCCGAGCACGCCGAGCTCGCCTTCCACCGAAATGCCGCCGAGATGGGCCATGTCGGTCACGGTCTTGGTGACGCCGACATTGTAGCCCCAGTCGCCGGGGGTCTTGCCGTCGGCCTTGAGCGAGCCGTCCATCATCACCGAGGTGAATCCGGCCTGGATCGCGGTCATGCAGGTCGCCGGCTCGTTGCCGTGGTCGAGATGCACGCAGACCGGAATGTGCGGATAGATTTCGGTCACCGCGTCCATCATGTGCTTGAGCATGATGTCGTTGGCGTAGGAGCGCGCACCGCGCGAGGCCTGGATGATGACGGGCGCATCGACCTGGTTGGCCGCGTCCATGATCGCCAGCGCCTGCTCCATATTGTTGATGTTGAAGGCCGGTACGCCGTAATCGTTCTCTGCCGCGTGGTCGAGCAATTGACGTAACGTGATCCGAGCCATCTGTCTTTTTCTCCCGTTGGGGCCTTGCGGGGCCGCTGATTACTCGCCGATCTGGCTTACTTGACGCGCAAAACCTCGACGCCGGGCAGAGGCTTGCCTTCCATCCATTCGAGGAACGCGCCACCGGCGGTCGAGACATAGGTGAAGTCACCGGCCACATGGGCCTGGTTGAGCGCCGCGACGGTGTCGCCGCCGCCCGCGATCGAGATCAGCTTTTTCGCCTTGGTGCGCTCGGCGGCGTGCTTGGCGGCCGCGACCGTGCCGCGATCGAACGGCTGCATCTCGAAGGCGCCGAGCGGTCCGTTCCAGACCAAGGTCGCCGCGTCGTCGATCGCGGCGTGGACGCGGGCGATCGATTGCGGCCCGACGTCGAGGATCATGCCGTCGGCCGGGATCGCATCGAGCCCATAGGCGTGCGACGGCGCGTTGGCCGCGAAATGATAGGCGACGGTGGCGTCGACCGGCAGGATGATGGCGCAGTTGGCGGCTTCCGCCTTCTCCATGATACGCAGCGCGGTCGGCGCGAGATCCTTCTCGGCCAGCGACTTGCCGACGCCGACGCCCTGGGCGTGCAGGAAGGTGTTGGCCATGCCGCCGCCGATCACGAGCGCATCGACCTTGCTCACGAGATTTTCGAGCAGGTCGATCTTGGTCGAGACTTTTGCGCCGCCGATGATGGCGATGACCGGCTTGGTCGGCGAGCCCAGCGCCTTCTCCAGCGCATCTAACTCGGCCTGCATGGTGCGGCCGGCATAGGCCGGCAGCTTGTGGCCGAGGCCTTCGGTCGTGGCGTGGGCGCGGTGCGCCGCCGAGAACGCGTCATTGACCCAGATGTCGCCGAGCTTCGCCAGCTCCGCGACGAAGGCCGGATCGTTCTTTTCCTCTTCCTTGTGGAAGCGGGTATTTTCGAGACACAGGATGTCGCCGTCGTTCAGGCCAGCGACGGCCTTCGCCGCGGGCTCGCCGATGCAGTCGTCGGCGAAAGCGACCGGCTTCTTCACCACCTTCGACAGCGCTTCAGCGACAGGCTTGAGCGAGTCCTTGGCATCGCGCCCCTTCGGCCGGCCGAAATGGGCGAGCAGGATGACCTTGCCGCCCTTGTCCGAGATCTCGGTGATGGTCGGCGCGACGCGCTCGAGCCGGGTCGTGTCGCTGACGCGGCCATTGTCCATGGGCACGTTGAGGTCGACGCGCAGCAGCACGCGCTTGCCCTTCACATCGACGTCGTCGAGGGTGCGGAATTTGTTGGTCATCTCTCTTGTCCCGGGCGCAGCGCAGCGCGGAGCGATGCGCTGCAGAACCGGGACCCACATGACAGCGAGTCCCGCAATTGAATGGGTCCCGGCTCTGCGGAGCAGCGCTTAGCGCTGCGCCGCGTCCGGGACACGAGACCTTGCTTAGATCACCTTCGCGATCGCGACGGCGGTGTCCGCCATGCGGTTCGAGAAGCCCCACTCGTTGTCGTACCAGGACATCACGCGCACCAGCGTGCCGTTCTGCACCTTGGTCTGGTCCTCGTGGAAGGTCGAGGAGTGCGGGTCGTGGTTGAAGTCGATCGAGACGTTCGGCGCGGTGGTGTAGCCGAGGATGCCCTTGAGCTGCTGCTCGCTGGCGCGCTTCATCGCCGCGTTGATCTCCTTGGCGTCGGTGGCGCGCTTGGCGATGATCTTGAGGTCGACGACCGAGACGTTCGGGGTCGGCACGCGGATCGCGACGCCGTCGAGCTTGCCCTTGAGCTCCGGCAGCACGAGGCCGATCGCCTTCGCAGCACCCGTCGATGTCGGGATCATCGACATCGCCGCCGCGCGGCCGCGATAGAGATCCTTGTGCATCGTATCGAGCGTCGGCTGGTCGCCGGTATAGGCGTGGATCGTGGTCATGAAGCCGGTCTCGATGCCGACGAGATCGTTCAGCACCTTGGCGACCGGCGCCAGGCAGTTGGTTGTGCAGGAGCCGTTCGAGATGACCAGGTGCTCCTTGGTCAGCGTCTCGTGGTTGACGCCGTAGACGATGGTGGCGTCGGCGCCGTCGGCGGGCGCGGAGACCAGCACGCGCTTGGCGCCGGCGGTCAGATGCGCGGACGCCTTGTCCTTCGAGGTGAAGATGCCGGTGCATTCCATCGCGATGTCGACGCCGAGATCCTTCCACGGCAGCTTCGAGGGATCGCGCTCGGCGGTCACCTTGATCTTGCCGCCACCGAGATTGATCGAGTCGCCGTCGACGGTCACGGTGCCGGGAAAACGGCCATGGACGCTGTCGAAACGAAGCAGATGGGCGTTGGTCTCGACCGGACCGAGATCGTTGATGCCGACGACCTCGATGTCCTTGCGGCCGGACTCGGCGATGGCCCGCAGGATGTTGCGGCCGATGCGGCCAAAACCGTTAATTCCGACGCGGACTGCCATGCTTCGTCTCCTTCAATGACCGTTGTCATCCCGCACAACGCGCTATGCGCGCCTGCGAGGGTTTTTTAGGGGCGGGCGCCCGGTTCGGCCGGGCGGTGCTTGATCATATGAGAGACTACGTAGTCCTTTTTTGCGGCAAGCTCAACTCTCAGGAAACGCGCTTCAGCACAGCGTTAACCGCGGCCTCGGCGGTAATGCCGAAATGCTTGTAAAGCTCCTTTGCAGGGCCGCTTTCGCCGAAGGAATGCATGCCGATGAATTCGCCATCCTGGCCGATCACGGCATCCCAGCCCCAACGCACGGCGGCCTCGATCGCGACCTTGACCGGCGCGTTGCCGATGATGGCGGCGCGCTTGGCCTCTGGTTGCGCTAACAACAGCTCGAGCGAGGGAACAGAAACAACCCGTGACGCGATGCCGCGTTCGGCGAGCTGCTTCTGGGCGGCGACCGCGATCTCGACCTCGGAGCCGGAGGCGAACAGCGTCGCCTTGGCTTCGCCCTGGGCTGCGACCAGCTCGTAGGCGCCCTGTGCGCAAGGGTTGTCGTTCGGCACGGTGGAGCGCAGCTGCGGCAGGTTCTGGCGCGTCAGCGCCAGCACGGTCGGGCCGTCGATGCGGTTGAGCGCAAGCTCCCAGCACTCGGCGACCTCAATGGAATCGCAGGGACGGAACACGCGCATGTTGGGAATGGCGCGAAGCGCGGCGAGATGCTCGACCGGCTGGTGGGTCGGGCCGTCTTCGCCGAGGCCGATGGAATCGTGCGTCATCACGTAGACGACGCCCGAGCCCATCAGCGCGGCAAGGCGCATCGCAGGACGTGCATAGTCGGTGAACACCAGGAAGGTCGCACCGTTCGGCGCGAAGCCGCCATGCAGGAAAATGCCGTTCATCGCCGCGGCCATGCCGTGCTCGCGAATCCCGTAATGGATGAAGCGGCCCTTCGGCGTCTTGGCCGAGAACGCGGTCGCCGATTTCGCCTTGTTGTTGTTGGAGCCGGTGAGATCGGCCGAGCCGGCCAGGAATTCCATCGGCATCGCGCCGGCGATGACCTCGATCACGGCTTCCGAGGATTTGCGGGTCGCCGCGGTCATCGGCTTTTCCAGCAATTCCTTCTTGTATGCGCGCACGGCCTTTGCGAGCGAGGCGGGACGTTCATGGCGCAGGCGGCGCTCGAACTCGGCGCGCTTGCGGCTGCCGAGCTCGCCGAGCCGGCCCTCCCATTCCTGGCGCGCCGCGGCGCCGCGGCTGCCGGCTGCACGCCACGCCTTCAGCACGTCGTCGGCGACCGCGAACGGCTCGAGCGAGATGCCGAGATTTTCCTTGGCGGCCTTGAGCTCCTCGGCCCCTAACGCCTCGCCATGCACCTTCGAGGTGCCCTGCTTGTGCGGCGCGCCGAAACCGATGGTGGTGCGGCAGGCGATCAGCGTCGGCTTGCCGGATTTCTTCGCGCGCGTGATGGCGTCGGCGATCGCCGCCTGATCGTGGCCGTCGATTCTCTCGGCGGCCCAGCCCGCCGACTTGAAGCGCTTCACCTGGTCGACGGAATCGGAGATCGAGGTCGGGCCGTCGATCGAGATGCCGTTGTCGTCGTAGAGCACGATCATCTTGTTGAGCTTCCAGTGCCCGGCCATCGCGATCGCTTCCTGCGACACGCCTTCCATCAGGTCGCCGTCGGAGGCGAGCACATAGGTGTGGTGATCGACGATCTTCTTGCCGAACTCGGCAGCGAGCATCTTCTCGGCGAGCGCCATGCCGACCGCGGTCGAGATGCCCTGGCCGAGCGGACCGGTCGTGGTTTCGATACCCCTGGTGCGGAAATTCTCGGGGTGCCCCGGGGTCAGCGAGTCGACCTGGCGGAACTGCTTGATCTGGTCCAGCGTCATCTCGGAATTGCCGGTCAAATACAGCAGCGAATAGAGCAGCATCGAGCCGTGGCCGGCCGAGAGCACGAAGCGGTCGCGGTCGGGCCAGGCGGGCGTGGCGGCGTCGAATTTCAGGAATTGCGTGAACAGCACCGTGGCGATGTCGGCGGCACCCATCGGCAGGCCGGGATGACCCGATTTCGCCTTCTCGACGGCGTCCATCGAAAGGCCGCGGATCGCGTTGGCCATACGGGTGTGATCGACCTGCGTCATGTCTGAAATCCGTCTGAAATGAGGCGCTTGGAGGCGGTGTACGCCCGCGCGGGAGGAGCCTGGCGGCCACTGAAGGTCGGGGCTGGGATAGCATCTCGGTTCCGGGAGTCCAAGGCAGTCAAACGCCGATTCGGCCGTAAAAGTTGCCTGCGGCACGCTGCGAAAGTGGCGGCTCCGTTTCGATGCCATCGCGCGGGCAGGAACCCATGGGTCGGGACGATCCGCGCCTGATCTAGCAGTGCATAGTTTCGCGGCGGCGTTGCGCTCGGCTAGCTTGCCACGTAAATTTCTGCTTCTAACCGCTTGCCGAACCGAGTCTTTTGCCGGACGGCACGCCCCAGGAAAAGGCCACTGGGCAAAGGCCACAGGTTCCGCCGCTGACTACATGAACGATCGCGTGTCCAACAGTTCCGCCATGACGGAGTCCTCCGCGGTCGAGATCGAGATCGCGACCCGCAGGCTGATGTCGGCGCTCGACGCGCTCGAAAGCGCGGTCGAGCGGCGGCGCGACGCTGATCGCGACGAGAACGAGCTTGCGGCACGAATCCAGGCGCTCGGCGCGGACCGCTCGCGGCTCGCCGACGAGCTCGACGGCGCGCTGGTGAAGGCGCGCAAGCTCGAGCGCACCAATCGCGAGATTTCCGATCGGCTGGATTCCGCGATCGTCACGATACGCTCGGTGCTCGATACCGGAGAGGACGGATGAGCCACATCAACGTCACCATCAATGGCCGGCAATACCGCATGGCCTGCGAGGAGGGCCAGGAGGTGCGGCTGCTCAAGCTCGCGGAAAGCCTGGAGACGCGGATCCAATCGCTGCGCGGAAAATTCGGCGAGATCGGCGATGCGCGCCTCACCGTGATGGCGGCGCTGACCGTCTGCGACGAGCTGGTCGATGCCGGCAACCGTGTCCGCACCATGGAGCAGGAGCTGACCGAGCTCAGGGACTTCCGCAACGCCGCGGTCGAGCGCGCCAGGATGACGCAGACCGCCGTGGTGAATGCCCTGAACGCGGCGGCCGAACGCATCGAGAAGTCGACCCAGGTCCTGAACCGGACCGTCGGCAACGGGATTGCGATCGGCTGACGTTCACCCTCCCCTGGAGGGGGAGGGTCGATCGCGCGTAGCGCGAGCGGGGTGGGGTGATCTCTCCACACGAACACTGTTGGAGGTGGAGAGACCGTCACCCCACCCCGCTACGCATTTCGCTTCGCTGCATGCGTAGCGACCCTCCCCCTCCAGGGGAGGGTGGCATTGCGAGCGAGGGCCGCGAAAGCGACCCGCTCGCCGGGCTGGCGATTCGTCAGTATCGTTGTTACATTGCCCGGGCGAGGCTGCGACGCGCGTCAGGAGCCATATATCCCCGGGGCCTTATCGATCCTTTAGGGAACTGTCCCTGGCCGGGCCCGTGGGCCCGGACATATGGTGCCCACCTACTTTCGTAGGGAACTCCGGGATCGAGTGCTTCAACGGCGTACGCGGCTTCGCACTTTTGTTTGCTTGGTTTGTGCCTGTTGAAACGACTGCGGCCAGTCAACAGGTGTCATGCCCCGGTTTGGCGGGGCATCCAGTACGCCGCGGCCTTTGTGTGAATCACTGCCGCCTCTGGAATACTGGATCACCGCATTCGCGGGTGATGACGTGGGGGACCAAAGCGCATGCCCAACTCCAAAGCCGAGCTCCGCGCCAAAGCCCTCGCGGCACGCGACGCGCTGAGCGAAAAGAAGCGCAGCGCTGCCGCCGCAAAGCTCGCCAAGCGCGGACTGCCGTTCGATCTCTTGCCCGGCAGCATCGTCTCCGGCTATTCGCCGATCCGCAGCGAGATCGATCCGATGCCGCTGCTGAAGAAGCTCGCCGAGCAGGGCGCAAAGCTGGCGCTGCCTTGCGTCACCGCGCGCGGCCAGTCGCTGATCTTCCGCATCTTCCACCCGAACGATCGCCTGATGCTCGGCCCGCTCGGCATTCCCGAGCCGTCGCCGGCCGCAAGCGAAGTCATCCCGGATGTCATGCTGACGCCGCTGGCGGCGTTCGATCGCCTCGGCCATCGCATCGGCTATGGCGCGGGGCATTACGACTTCACCTTCGCGCATTTGCGCAAGGCCAAGAGTATCGTCGGCATCGGGCTCGCTTTTGCAGCGCAGGAGATCAAGGCGGTTCCGGCACTATCCCACGACGTCGCGCTGGATTATGTGCTAACGGAATCGGACGTGTTCGATTTCCGGAGTTCTGAAGTTGCGCATTCTCTTCGTGGGTGACGTCGTCGGCCGTGCAGGACGCACGGCAATCGCCGAATATCTGCCCGGCATGGTCAAGGACTGGTCGCTCGATTTCGTCGTCGTCAACGGTGAGAATTCCGCGGGCGGCTTCGGCATCACGGAAGCGATCTATCAGGAGTTTCTCGACGCCGGTGCCGACGCGGTCACGCTGGGCAACCATTCCTGGGACCAGCGTGAAGCCCTGGTGTTCATCGAGCGTGCCGAGCGCCTGATCCGGCCCGCGAACTATCCGCGCGGCACGCCCGGCCGCGGCGCAGCCCTGGTCGAAACCAAGAACGGCAAGCATGCGCTCGTCGTCAACGCCTTGGGCCGCGTCTTCATGACCCCGTTCGACGATCCCTTCGCGGCGCTGGAGCGTGAGCTCGGCGCCTGTCCGCTCGGCGTCGCTGCGGACGCCATCGTCGTCGACTTCCATTGCGAGGCAAGCAGCGAGAAGCAGGGCATCGGCTTCTTTTGCGACGGCCGCGCCAGCCTCGTCGTCGGCACGCACACCCACGTGCCGACCGCCGACCACCAGATCCTCGCGGGCGGTACCGCCTACATGACCGATGCCGGCATGACCGGCGACTACGATTCCATCATCGGCATGCAGAAGGAAGAGCCGCTGCGCAGGTTCACGTCGGGGATTCCGTCGGGACGGTTCGAGCCGGCCGCGGGCGCGGCGACGCTGAGCGGCGTCGCCGTGGAGACGGATGATGTCACCGGCCTCGCGCTGAAGATCGCGCCAGTGCGCGTCGGCGGAAGGCTGGAGCCGGCGACGCCGAAGTTCTGGTTGAGCTGAGTAGCGGCGCGTCAAACTCAGTGTCGTCCCCGCGCACGCGGGGACCCCATACCCACAGGGAGAAGTGTGAGGCAAAGCTCCCACTCCGAATTCTCGCCAAACCACTCCCTGTGGGTATGGGTCCCGGATCTGCGCTTCGCTTGTCCGGGACGACAGCGGAGATTGACACGCGCGATTGCGCATCAATCTCGCTGCAAGTACCGCCACCGTACTACTCCGCCGTCTGTCCCCGCAGCTCCGCGACATCCTTCGCCGTCAGCTTCGAGCCCTTCGTCCCGAACCGCGCCGTGACGTAGTTCGCCACCGCCGCGATCTCGTCGTCCGTGTAGGCGTTGCCGAACGCCGGCATCGACAGCGCGCCATCGGGCGTGTGGCGCTTGGTGCCTGACAGCACGATCTGCGCGACGTTGGTGGCGGCGGGGTCGTTGACGGCCCAGGTGCCGGTCAGCGTTGCCATCGGCGAGACCGGGCTCTCGCCGCTCCAGCCGTGGCAGCTGGCGCAGGCGCTGGCGAACACCTTCTTGCCGCGTGCGTCCGCCGTGATGCCGTCCTTGTGCGAGGCGGGGGCGACGGGTGCCGTGGTGGCGGGCAGGTCGGGCGAGGGCACCGGCGGCACGCTGCGCAGATAAGCAACGATGCTGCTGATGTCCTCTGGCGCGAACTGGCTAAAGCTGTGGTCGACGGCTTCACCCATCGGGCCCGAGGCCGAGCCGTGGCCCGGCGCATGGCCGAGCGACAAATACGAGATCAGATCCTGGTCGCTCCAATTGCCGAGACCCGTCGCCTTGTCGGAGGAGATGTTGAAGGCGCGCCAGCCCGCCGTGATCGCGCCGGCGAACTTCTTGCGGTTATCCAGCGCAAAACCGAGATTGCGCGGGGTGTGGCATTCGCCGCAATGCGCCAGCGCTTCGACAAGGTACGCGCCTCTGTTCCATTCCGGGCTCTTCGAAGTATCAGGCGCAAAGCGCGTGTCCGGATTGAACACGGCCGACCAGGCAATCATGGCCCAACGCTGGTTGAACGGGAACGACAGCGTATTCTCCGGCGCCTTCGCGCGCACCGCCGGCAGGCTGAACAGATAGGCCTTCACCGCCAGCACGTCCGCGTCGGTCATGAATGTGTAGGACGTGTACGGCATCGCCGGATAGAGCCGGGCGCCGTCGCGACGCTGGCCGTGCTGGACCGCGTTCAGGAAATCCTGGTCGCTGTAATTGCCGATGCCGGTGTCCTTGTCCGGCGTGATGTTGGTGGAATAGAGCGTGCCGAACGGCAGCTTGAAGGCGAGCCCGCCCGCATAATCCTTCTCGCCGGGCTTGGTGTGGCAGACCATGCAGTCGGCCGCCTTGGCGAGATATTCACCGCGTTCGACCAGGCTCGCTTTCTCCAGCTTGGCCGGCACGCCGGTCGGCTTGCCGGCGCGGTAATCCGTCAGCGCCACCTTCGTGCCGCCCGCGAAATCGAGCGGGCCGGGCCCGCGGATGATCCAGACGCCGAGCCCTGCTGCGAGGATGGCGATCGCAGCGACGCTTGTGAGGATACGCATCTTCCCGCTCATGCCTTCTTCCCCGCAGCCAGCAGTTTTCGGTCAATGGGCAGGCGCCGCAGCGCCACGCCGGTTGCGGCAAGAATCGCGTTGCGCAGCGCCGGCGGTCCGGCGTTGACGCCGGCCTCGCCGATGCCGCCGGGCGCCTCGCCGCTCTTGACGACGATCACCTCGATCTTCGGCGTCTCGTTGATGCGCATCATGCGATAGTCGTGGAAGTTCGACTGCTGCACGCGGCCCTTGTCGATCGTGATCTCGCCATAGAGCGCGGCGGTGAGGCCGAAGATCAGCCCGCCCTCGATCTGCGCCTTCACGGTGTCGGGGTTGACGGCAATGCCGGTGTCGACCACCGAGGTGATGCGGCGGAGCACGATCTCGCCGATGTCGTCGATCTCCGCCTCCACCACGGTCGCGATGAAGCTCGCGAATGACGGCTGCACGCAGACGCCGCGGCCGACGCGCGGAGGCAGCGGTTGAGCCCAGCCGGATTTCTCCGCGACCTGGTTGAGCACCGCGAGCATGCGCGGGTTCTTGGTCAGCATGGACTTTCGGAACTCGATCGGGTCCTTGCCCGCCTTGCGCGCGAGCTCGTCCATCGCGCATTCGACCGCGAACACGTTGTTGTTCGGGCCGACGCCGCGCCAGAAGCCGGTCGGCACCGACAGCGGCTCGGCGCGGACATATTCGACGTGGAAATTGGCGAAGTCGTAGGGTGCATCGACCGCGGCATCGATCGCGTCGATGTCGATGCCCTTCTGGAACGCCGGCGGCAGCCAGCGCGCCAGCACGGCGGAGCCGGCAACCTTGTACTTCCACCCCGCGACCTTGCCGTCGACCAGCGACGCAGTGATCTGGTCGCGATAGACCGGACGGTAGACGTCGTGCTGGATGTCCTCCTCGCGGGTCCACACCACCTTAACGGGGTAGTCGACCTGTTTTGCGATCTTCACCGCCGCGATCACCATGTCGGGTTCGAGCTTGCGGCCGAAGCCGCCGCCGAGCAGATGGTTGTTGACGATGACCTTGTCGACCGCAAGCCCAGCGGCCTTCGCCGCCTCCGACTGCACGCGCGTCATGATCTGCGTGCCGGTCCAGATCTCGCAGGAATCGGATTTGACATGGACGGTGGCGTTGATGGGCTCCATCGATGCATGCGCCAGGAACGGCAGCTCGTAAGCCGCCTCAAACTTGTCGCCGCTCGCCAGCGCCTTGGCGATGTCGCCGTCGGATTTGGCGACCGCGCCGTCCTTCTGGCTGGCCTTGCGCAGATCGTCCCAGACATCCTTCGTGGTGATCGCAGCGTTGGGTCCCTCGTTCCACTCGATCTTGAGGGCTTCGAGGCCCTTCTTGGCCGCCCACATGTGATCGCCGATCACGGCGACCATGTCGTCGAGCACCACGACCTTGCGCACGCCAGGGAGCTTCACCGCGGCGCTGTCGTCGACCTTGCCGACCTTGCCGCCGAACACGGGGCAGGCGGCGACGGTCGCGAACTTCATGCCGGGCAGGATCGCGTCGATGCCGTAGACGGCCTTGCCGTTGACCTTGTCGGGCGTGTCGAGCCGCTTCAGCGGCTGGCCGATGATGACGAAGTCCTTGGGGTCCTTCAGCGCGACATCCTTCGGCGGGGTCTGTCCCTGGGCAGCGAGCGCCAGCGCGCCGTAAGCGAGCTTGCGGCCGCTGGCTTCATGCGCGACCTCGCCCTTCGACGCCGTGCAGCTCGCGGGCTCGACGCCCCATTGGGCGGCCGCGGCCTGCACCAGCATCGCGCGCGCGGTGGCGCCGGCCTTGCGCAGCGGCGTCCACCAGGCCCGGATCGAGTTGGAGTTGCCGGTGACCTGCAGGCCGAAGGTCGGATTGCCGTAGAGCTTGTCGTTCGGCGGGGCGTGCTGCACCTCGACCTTGCTCCAGTCGGCATCCAACTCTTCGGCGAGCACGGCGGAGATCGAGGTATAGGTGCCCTGGCCCATCTCGACCTGCGGCATCATCAGCACGGTGCGGCCGGTCTCGTCGATGCGGATGAAGGCGTTGGGCGCGAACTTGCCCTCGGTTGCATCGGGCGGCTGCACCGGTTCGTTGACGGCCGCGCGCAGCGGCAGATGGAAGGCGAGCAGGAAACCGGTGGCGAGACCGCCGGTCAGCAGCGCGCGGCGGGAGACGCTGTTATGTGCATTCATGGTGGACCTCAGGACTGACGGCCGTTGGCGGCCTGCTTGACGGCCTCGCGGATGCGGACATAGGTGCCGCAGCGGCAGATGTTGCCGGCCATCGCAGCGTCGATGTCGGAATCGTCAGGATTGGGCGTAGCGGCCAGCAATGCGGCGGCCGACATGATCTGGCCGGACTGGCAATAGCCGCACTGGATCACTTCGAGGTCGAGCCAGGCCTTCTGCACTTTCGCGCCCGCAGGCGTGCTGCCGACATGTTCGATCGTGGTGATGGCGCGGTTCTCGACCGCGCTGACCGGCAGGACGCAGGAGCGCACGGCCTTGCCGTCGACATGCACCGTGCAGGCGCCGCATTGCGCGATGCCGCAGCCGAACTTGGTGCCGGTCATTCCGAGGATGTCGCGCAGCACCCACAGCAGCGGCATTTCAGGCGGCGCATCGAACGATTTCGTTTCGCCGTTGATGGTGAGAACAGTTGCCATATGCATCCCCTTGCTCGCTCGATCGCTTACGTCGATCTAGTCAGCCAATTCGCGCGCGACAATGAAGCGTCGCAATCTCCGGCAATGCATATTTGCGCTGCTGACGCGTCAGCCCATGACGTTCACGAATTTGTGCGGCGCTCGCTGCCAGCGTTTTGGGCTAATTGATATGATAATCGTCATGTTTTGATGCTTTTTCGGCGCGCGCGTCGTCGATCACCGCAGATTGTCGTGCGGATGCGCAAAATCATGCGATGACGAAAGTCGTGCGATTGGGAAAGTTTCGTGACCGGAGAGCCGCGCGACGGCGAACCTCGCCTGCGGCCCATCCTTCGAGACGCCCGCCTCCGGCGGGCCCTCAGGATGAGGACGGAGTCCGCAGCAGCAGTTTCAACCGGACACCGGTGCAGTGAAGCCTCATCCTGAGGAGCCCGCGTGAGCGGGCGTCTCGAAGGACGAGGCGCTTGCTCCGGCCTTGCCAAGCTCAGATGCCGAACTTCGGAATAATAGCATTGTGCCCTTGTTTTGCCCGACGAGTCAAAACGGGCCGGAGGCTGCCGGCGTAAGCCATTGATTTCGGACGCCCCGGCTACTGTGCATGGGGTTGTTTTTCAGATTTTTGACTGAGCGGCCCTCAGCTCTGCCGGAAACCCATCCGGAAGGCGCCCCAACGCTTGCCGCGGATCACGATCGGCGAGGACAGGTCCTTCATCAGCACGAACTGCCCGCCGCCCATGTCGCGCCGGTAGGTCTGGAGCAGGAACGGCTTGGTGTTCGCCGCGACCTTCTGCACTGCCCGATCGTTGAACAGGCGGCGGTTGCGGCAATTGGCGTTGTTCCAGACCGGGTCCTTGCCCTGCGGCAGGCGGTAGTTGGGGTTGTGGGTCGGCAGATAGCCGCCCTTGGCCCAGGCGACACAGAACACGATGCGGGGATCGGATTTCTGGATCGGATCCTGGATCGCGGGCAGCACGCGGTCGGTGAAGTCGACGTAGCTGGTGAGGTACTGCTTTGGATCGGTGCCGGGAATTTCGCGATACGTCTCGTCCATGAGCTGGTCGAGCGTGATGTCGCCGCGATCGATCGCGGCCTCGAATTCGGTCGAGATCCGCTTCGCGGTCTCGACGACGATTCGGATCAGCGGTGCGTCCGATGTCTCGACGCCGCTGTCGGCGATCAGCGCGATCAGGCCTTCGGAGGTGTCGAGCAGCTTTGTCACGCGCTGATCGGCGCTCTTGAGATCGCGCGAGGAGAGGTCGACGCCCTTGGCGAGTTCGTTCAGCTCGCTGATGACGGTGTCGCAATGTCCGAGATTGGAGGTCGCCGCGCGCGTGACGCTGCCGATCTCCGCCTCCACGGAGGCGAAGCCCTGCTGAACCCGCGAGATGATGCCGGAGATCTGCTGGGCGCCTTCGCCGGCGGTCTTGGCGCGCTGCGAGGCGTCGCTGCTCTCGCCGATCAGGCCTTCGATCTGGCCGTCGAGATCGCGCACGGTGTCGGAGATCTGGTGCGTGGCTTGGCGGGTGGCTTCCGCGAGGTTCTTCACCTCGCTTGCCACCACGGCAAAACCGCGACCGGCATTGCCGGCGCGGGCGGCTTCGATGGTTGCGTTCAGCGCCAGCAGATTGGTCTGCTTCGCGATCGCCTCGATCGAGCCGGAGACTTTCGCGACCTGCGCCAGCGCCGAGCCGACGGCGCTGAGGCGCGCCTCGATGCGCTCCACCGCCGCGACGAGCTCGGAGATGTGGTTGACCGCGGTGTCGACGGCGCTGCGCGATTGCGCGATCTCGCCAACCGCCGCGGACGTGGTGGTTTGCACGGCCTGCGATGCATTGGCGATATCGTGGTTGGCCGAGACCATCGTCTCGGCGGTCTCCTGGAGATGGTGGAACCGTTCCGACTGGTTTGCGACGCGATTTGCGACTTCCTGGACGTTGCCGGCGATATCGGCGAGTTCCACGCCGAGGCCGCCGATGCGGTCGGCAAGCTGATCGATCAGCCGCTCGGCCAGCGTGCGATTGGAGCCGGTGTCCATGACTGCAAGTTGTACGACGGACATGTTCGATGAGTCCTCCAGTCAGAGCCGCACCCCGGCTCACGGCGGCATTCCCATTCCAATTCAGCTTAAAAGGATGATTCGCGGTCGGCGTCTTGCCTGAGCGTGCACTCAGGCGCAATTCGCGCCTTATTTCTCTATTCCGCTCGAAAAATTGCGGGACATTTTTTCGGACCAGGCTCTAGAGCTTGTAGGCCGTGCGGAATCCACCCCAGTGCCGGCCCTGCACGCGGATCGGAACGTCGATCTCGCGCATCATCACCGTATTCCCATTGCCCATGTCGCGCGCATAGCTCTGCACCAGGTACGAGCGCAGGTTGCGTGCGGCCGCCAACCCCGCCGGGTCGTTGAATATCCTGCGGTTGCGACTATTGGCTGTGTTCCAGGCGACGTCGCCCGGCCGCTGCGGGTGCGAATAGATCTTGTTGTGCACCGGCAGGAAGCCGTTGCGGTCGACCATGGCGCAGAACGCCAAGCGCTGGTCCTTGGCCAGAAAGACCTCCTGGAACGGCGGCAGCGCGCGGTCGGCCCAGTCGAGATATTTCGTGCGGTATTGCTGCGGATTGGTCCCGGCGATTTCGGCGTAGTCGGTGTCGAACAGGTCGTCGATTCTGATTTCGCCGCGGGCAACGGCCTGCTCGAAGATCTGGGTCAGCGCGTTGCCCGCTTCCATGGCGCGGGTGACGAACTCCGTGTTCTCTTCGTGGATCGCCCAGAGCCTGTCCTCGATTTTTTCGCGGAGCTCGGCATTGGGGCTGGCGAATTGCGCGCGGGCACCGGCCTTGGATTGCTCGACCACGCGCAGGCGGCAGGCGCCGACGGCTTCGAGGGTGCCTTCGATCATCGCTTGCGGTGCAAGCCGGCCTGCATCCGCACCGCCGATCAGCACGCCGTCCATCGAGATTTCATAGACCGGCATCACGCCGCGCGGGCTCTCGAACTTGAGATGGCAGGGCAGCCGTTCGGTCTTGCGGCGGTCGTCGTGCTCGCTCTGGCGGAGCAGCACGGCGCAGCGCGATTTCAGCTTCTGTGCGAAGGTGGTGACGGCTTTGCCGGCACTGGCGACGTTCTCGCCGTGGCTCTCGGCGGCCTTGGTCGCGGCATCGATCTCGGCTGCGCTCTCGCCGACCGAGACGATGAACTCCGAGGCGCTGGCGGCGTTGCCGGAGACTTCGCTGGTGGTGGCGTTCTGTTCGGCGACCGCGCCGTTGACGGTCTCGAAGACCGGGCGGATCGCCTCGATCGCCTGCGAGATGCGGTGCACGGCATCCGCAGAGCCGGCGGCGTCGCGCTGCAGTGCGTCGATCTTCTTGGTGATCTCTTCCGTCGCGCCTTGCGTCTGCACCGCGAGGGCCTTGACCTCGGTTGCGACGACCGCAAAGCCTTTTCCGGCAGCGCCTGCGCGTGCGGCCTCGATCGTCGAGTTGAGCGCGAGCAGCGTCGTCTGCCGCGCGATCTGCGCGATCAGGTTGACGACATTGCCGATGGCGGCGGAGGATTCGCGCAAGCGATCGACATTGGCGCGGGCTTCCTGCGCCGCGGCGCTGGCCTCGTCGGCGAGCTTGCCGGCCTCGCGAACCTGCGCTCCGATCCCCAGCGCCGACTGGGTGAATTTGTCGGCGGCATGGGCGAAGGTCGAGGCGGTTGATTGCGCGGCATTGGTCCGGCCGGTCAGGGCGTCGGTGCGGTCGCGGATGGCGGCAAGCGTCGATGCGGTCGCTTCGGCGCCGCCCGCCACCGAATTGGCGGCGCGCTCGAGCTGGCGGATCATCGCGCCGAGCTCGAGTTCCAGTAATTCCAGGATCTCCCGCGCCGAATCACCTTCGGCTGGGGCGGGCTCGGACTGGGTCACCGGCGGCGCGGCCTCTGCGGCTGCCACCGGCGCGGCCATATCCGGCAGACGCTTCCGAAATAGTCCGAATGCCATCAGGTCTCTCTTGTCGGGGGACGCTCGGAGGTTATTTTCGCAGGCTGGAATGAAGTCAGGGTTAACGATGCCTCACCTCTAGGCAGGGGCCTGTACGGTGTTACCTTAAAGTATCCGAGACCCTTTCATTCCGGTGGGTTGGCGGCCTATAAGGCCGCGTTTCCCACCCTCATTGGCGTACGCTTCCAAGAGACCCCCGAGAGACCACGCATGGCCGGACATTCCCAATTCAAGAACATCATGCACCGCAAGGGGCGGCAGGATGCCCAGAAGTCGAAGCTGTTCGGCAAGCTGGCGCGGGAAATCACCGTCGCGGCCAAGCTGGGCACGCCCGACCCCAACATGAACCCCCGCCTGCGCGCCGCCATCATCGCGGCGCGCCAGGAGAACATGCCGAAGGACAATATCGAGCGCGCCGTCAAGAAAGCGCTCGGCAATGAGGGCGAGAACTATGACGAGATCCGCTACGAGGGCTATGGCCCCGGCGGCGTCGCCGTCATCGTCGAGGCGCTGACCGACAACCGCAACCGCGCCGCCTCCGACATCCGCTCCTTCTTCACCAAGTCGGGCGGCAATCTCGGCGAAACCGGCTCGGTGTCCTTCATGTTCGATCGCACCGGAATCATCGAATACGACCGCAGCGTGGCCTCCGACGACGCCATGCTCGATGCGGCGATCGAGGCCGGCGCCGACGACGTCGTCTCCGGCGAAGCCGGTCACGAGATCTATGCCTCGACCGAGGGCTATCGCGACGTCGCCAAGGCGCTGGAGGCCAAGTTCGGCGAGCCGCGCAAGGCCGCGCTGATCTGGAAGCCGCAGAACACGGTCGCGGTCGACGACGAGACCGGCGAGAAGCTGCTCAAGCTGATGGATCTGCTGAACGAGCACGACGACGTCCAGCACGTCTACGCCAATTTCGAGGTGTCGGACGCGCTGGTCGCGAAGATGGGCGGCTGAAGTTCACCGTGCCCCGGACGCGCTGCAGCGTCCCCGGCGATGGGAAGCATCGTCCGGTGCGCTGCTGCGCAGAGCCGGGACCCATCGTTCTCTAAGCATCGGTGGCAAAATGGGCCCCAGTTCAGCGCCGCACCGCTTTGCGCTGCGTCGCGCCCGGGGCACCAGACGCCACTTCCCCTGTTACTTCCGTTCTGTTTCTGTTTCCCCCACGGCAGTCAGCCGCTATCACTGGCCCATGACTGCGCTTCCGATTCGTGGCCCCGTTCGCATCATCGGCATCGACCCTGGCCTCCGCCGCACCGGCTGGGGCGTGATCGAGGCCGAGGGCAATCGCCTGATCTATGTCGCCTGCGGTTCGGTGGAACCGCCGGACGATTTGCCGCTGGCGCGCCGGCTGCTCGCGATCCACGAGGGGCTCGCGGCCGTGCTCTCGAACCATCAGCCGATGGAAGCCGCGGTCGAGCAGACCTTCGTGAACAAGGACGGCGTTGCGACGCTGAAGCTCGGCCAGGCCCGCGGCGTCGCCATGCTGGCGCCCGCGATGTTCGGTATCTCTGTCGCCGAATACGCGCCGAACCAGGTCAAGAAGACCGTGGTCGGCGCCGGCCATGCCGACAAGCAACAGATCGCAATGATGCTGAAGATATTGCTGCCCAAGGCCGAGCCGCCGTCCGCCGACGCCGCCGACGCGCTCGCCATCGCCATCACCCACGCCCATCACCGCCAGAGCACCGCGCTCAGGCTGAAGGTGGCGGGGTTATGAGCTGCACGCTCGAACAGCTCCCTCCCCCCTTGTGGGGGAGGGCTGGGGAGGGGGGTAGCCGCAGCAGCGGTGTTGCCGTCGTTGATGAGCCGGGCACGCCGTCCTCGCGCTCTCGAGAGAATCCCCGTGTGGCACCCCCCTCCCTGACCCTCCCCCACAAGGGGGGAGGGAACGCACCGACATTGCCGCGCGTCCTTCAAGCAGTGGGTGCGCAGCGATGATCGGCAAGCTCAAGGGCCTGATCGATTCCTATGGCGAGGATTATGTGCTCCTCGACGTCGGCGGCGTCGGCTATCAGGTGCATTGCTCGGCGCGTACACTGCAGCATCTGCCCTCGCCGGGAGAGGCTGCCGTGCTGTCGATCGAGACCTATGTCCGCGAGGACCAGATAAAACTGTTCGGCTTCCGCACCGACCAGGAGCGCGAATGGTTTCGCCTGCTCCAGACCGTGCAGGGCGTCGGCGCAAAAGTCGCGCTCGCCGTGCTCGGCACGCTGGCGCCGTCCGATCTCGCCAACGCCATTGCGCTGCGCGACAAGGCCGCGGTGGCGCGCACGCCCGGGGTCGGCCCCAAGGTCGCCGAGCGCATCGTTACCGAATTAAAGGACAAGGCGCCGGCTTTCGCCAATGTCGATCCGGCTGTGGTGCATCTTGCCGGCGCCGTCGACGATCAGCGGGCGCCGCGGCCCGTCGCCGACGCGATCTCCGCGCTGGTCAATCTCGGCTATGGTCAGCCGCAAGCGGCCGCCGCCATTGCATCCGCCTCGCGCAGCGCGGGCGAGAATGCCGAGACGGCGCAGCTCATTCGCCTCGGCCTGAAGGAACTGGCGAAGTGAGCGCGGCAATGGTCGGTCTCGTAGGGTGGGCAAAGCGCAGCGTGCCCACCATCTTTCAACCGATCGGAGACATGGTGGGCACGGCGCGAAGCGCGCCTTTGCCCACCCTACGAGGAGTTCGCTGAGTGAGCGATCCCAAGGCCAACCGCATGGTCTCGCCCGAGCGCCGCAGCGACGATGTCGGCGACACCGCGCTACGCCCGCAATCGCTGTCCGATTTCGTCGGCCAGCAGCAGGCGCGCAAGAACCTCTCGATCTTCATCGAGGCGGCGCGCAAGCGCGGCGAGGCGCTGGATCACGTCCTGTTCGTAGGTCCCCCGGGCCTCGGCAAGACCACGCTGGCGCAGATCGTGGCGAAGGAGCTCGGCGTCGGCTTTCGCGCCACCTCGGGCCCCGTCATCGCCAAGGCCGGCGATCTCGCCGCGCTGCTGACCAATCTCGAAGAGCGCGACGTGCTCTTCATCGACGAGATCCATCGCCTCAGTCCGGCGGTGGAAGAGGTGCTCTATCCCGCGATGGAGGATTTTCAGCTCGACCTCATCATCGGCGAGGGCCCGGCGGCGCGCTCGGTGAAGATCGAGCTGTCGAAATTCACCCTGGTCGGTGCCACCACGCGCGCCGGCCTGCTCACCAATCCCTTGCGCGACCGCTTCGGCATTCCGGTGCGGCTGAACTTCTACACGATCGAGGAGCTGGAGAGCATCGTCGGCCGCGGTGCGCGCGTGCTCAATGTCGGCATGAGCGCCGACGGTGCCAACGAGATCGCGCGCCGTGCCCGCGGCACGCCGCGCATCGCCGGCCGTCTGTTGCGGCGCGTGCGCGATTTCGCTTCGGCGGCCGATGCCGACAAGATCGATCGCAAGATTGCCGACCACGCGCTGAGCGCGCTCGAGGTCGACGCTGCGGGCCTCGACGCGATGGATCGCCGCTACCTCACGACCATCGCGATGAACTATGGCGGCGGCCCGGTCGGGGTCGAGACCATGGCTGCTGCACTGTCCGAGCCGCGCGATGCGATCGAGGACATCATCGAGCCCTATCTGATCCAGTGCGGCTATCTCCAGCGCACCCCGCGCGGCCGTCTGCTCACCTCGCACGCCTTCCGTCATCTCGGCATCGCCGAGCCCTCGCGCGATGCGGCGGCACAATTCGGCCTGTTCGGCACGGACGAGAGCGACGACTGAGCTGCGCCAATGCAGCGCGCTCCTTCTATCATGAATTTCTGGTAATCTCGTGCAGACGTTCTGCACGAACGCACCCCAATTCCGCTCCAATCGGACCGCATCAACAAGGCGCATTACGATCGGGTCTTCATGATCACGCGCCGTCATCTCATCCGTTCCATCGGCGGTCTGTCCGCCCTCGGCGTCTCGACCGCCGCCTATGGCGTCGGCATCGAGCCGGTGCTGCGGCTCCGCGTCACCCGCTATCATCCGACGCCGCGGCAATGGCCGGCGGATCTTCCGCTGAAGATCGCCGCCATCGCCGACATTCATGCCTGCGATCCCTGGATGTCGCTGGAGCGGATCGAGTCGATCGTCGACCGCACCAACGCGCTGAAGGCCGATCTCGTCGTGCTGCTCGGCGACTATGTCGCCGGCCTTCATCAGGTCACGCGCATGATTCCGGCGAGCGAATGGGCGAGGGTGCTGGCCCGCCTGAAGGCGCCGCTCGGCGTCCATGCCGTGATGGGCAACCACGATTATTGGGACGACGGGACAGTGCAGCAGGCAGGGTATGGGCCGACGATCGCCCATCGCGCGCTGGAGACGGCCGGCATCCCCGTCTACGAGAATGACGTGGTGCGCCTCACCAAGGACGGCCGCCCGTTCTGGCTTGCGGGGCTCGGCGATCAGCTGGCCTTCCTGCCGGCGCGGCGCTTCCGCAGCATCGGCCGCTTCGGCGCCGACGATCTTAACGCCACGCTGGCGAAGGTCACCGACGATGCGCCGGTCATCCTGCTCGCGCACGAGCCCAACATCGCGCCGCTCGTACCCGGGCGCGTCGCGCTGCAACTGTCCGGTCATACCCATGGCGGCCAGGTTCGCCTGCTTGGCTGGTCGCCGGCGGTTTCGCCCAAGAACGGCCTGCGCCTCGCCTATGGCCACTTCCGGCTGAAATGCGACCTCATTGTCTCCGGTGGCCTCGGTTGCAGCATCATGCCGATCCGCGTCGGCGTGCCGCCCGAGATCGTCGAGGTGACGCTGGGAAGGACAGGGCTCGCCGTGTCCTAGCTGCGCTTGCGCGTCCGGCCGTTTTTGCGCAAAACGGGGCGGTTAGCGACAAGCGAAGAGGCTCGCGACGTGACAGCTCATCTCGACGGCGAGATCCGCGACGGCCGCCACCACATGCAGGTCCGCGTCTATTACGAGGACACGGATTTCAATGTTTTGCCTCCGTTCCGACATCGTATAGAAAAGTCAATCACGACCTTCCGAAGCTTTCAGTGCTGCTCTGATACGGGCGAACGATTGTGACGACTTTTCTTGATGGCGAACTTCGCAACGGTGTGCACCACATGCAGGTTCGTGTCTTTTACGAAGATACGGATTTTAGCGGAGCGGTTTATCACGCCAGCTATCTTCGCTTTATGGAGAGGGGCAGGACGAATTTCTTGCGACTTCTTGGGACTGATCAGCGCGCCCTCTTCGAAGAGACAGATGGCGACGCTTCCGGATTTGCATTTGTAGTGCGTTCCATGCAAATCGATTTTTTCAGGCCAGCATTCATGGACGACGTCCTGGAAGTCGTCACTCAGCCAGATCAAGTCAAAGGCGCATCGATTACGCTGCTGCAACGGTGCACGCGCCGCGACGAATTGATAGTCGAGGCGCGCGTGCGCGTGGCCTTCGTCGCTGCGGGAAGGGCTCAGAGAATTCCCAAAGCGTTGCGGGTCGCGATGAATGCGGAGTGAACAGATGGTTAGTCAGCTAGGTAAGTTTGGCTGCTAAAGCATCCAACAATGTTTTTGCGCGTGTATGGAATGTCGATCCCAAGTCGCTGACTTTTGACATGGCCATGCTGGCGCAGGAAGTGCGTCGCGGCGAGGAGGTTCTGGTGAAGGCCGAGGTGCGCGTCGCCTTCATCAGCGGCGGCCGCGCCCAGCCGATCCCGAAATCGATCCGCGCGTTGATGAAGGCCGATCTGATTTCCTGATCGCCCGATAAGTGATCGCCCGATTTGTGATCGCCTATCGACTCCACCAGTCGCGGCGATAGATTGCGGCCTCGACCAACCGATGAGGCCATCATGTCGCGCCCGCCGCTTCCGCCCTTCACCCGTGAGACCGCCGCGCAAAAGGCCCGCATGGCCGAGGACGCCTGGAATTCACGCGACCCGGTGCGGGTCTCGCTCGCCTATACCGAGGACAGCCGCTGGCGCAATCGCTCAGAGGTCTTGCAGGGCCGCGAGGCCATCGTCGCGTTCCTCACCCGCAAATGGGAGAAGGAGCAGGACTACCGCCTGATCAAGGACCTCTGGGCCTTCGACGAGAACCGCATCGCCGTGCGCTTCCAGTACGAATGGCACGACGCGAGCGGCCAGTGGTATCGCTCCTACGGCAATGAGCAGTGGGAGTTCGACGAGGACGGGCTGATGAAGCGCCGCGAAGCGTCGATCAACGACATCGCCATTGCGGAGAAGGACCGCCGCTTTCATTGGGCCGCGCCGGGGCCGCGGCCGGCCGATGTGCCGGGATTGGGGGAGAGTCCGTTCTGAGGCGCTTCCTCTCCCTCTCCCCGTTCTTACGGGGAGAGGGTTGGGGTGAGGGGCTGCTTCAGCAAATTCGATGGCAGACGGACTCGCGGGAGAGTCCCCCTCACCCGGATTGCATCTTCGATGCAATCCGACCTCTCCCCGCAAGCGGGGCGAGGTGAAGTCTCACCGCCTTGCCAGAAACCGCGTAATCGCCCCACCGAGCTTCGCATTGTCCATCGGCTCGGCTAGCGATGCGCGCGCCGTCGCCACCACGTCATCCGGAGCCTTGCCGTCGCGCAGATCGCAGCACACTTGCGCAAACGCCACGTCGAACTCCGGGTGCGGCTGCACGGTCAGCGTCGTGCCATTGGCGTAGAGCAGGCCGGCATGCGGGGTGAACTCCGACGACAGGATCGTCAGCGCGTCGTTGGGCGGCTCGATCACCTGATCCTGATGTGAGGCGGCGATTGCAACCTCCTCGCAGGCAATGACGCCGTTCTCCGGCAGCACCTGATAGACGTGCCGGCCGATGCCCCAGCCTTTCTCCGACTTGCGCACGGTGCCGCCGAGCGCCTGCGCGATCAACTGATGGCCGAAGCAGATTCCGACCATCGGCGTCTTGTTGGCGTAAGCGGTACGGACGAAATGCTCCAGTGGCGCGATCCAGTCGAGCCCGTCATAGACGCCTGCTGCCGCGCCGGTGATCAGCACGGCCTCGAGCTTGCCCGGATCGGGAAGCGCGTCGCCGTTCGGGATGCTGACGACGTCCACCGTGGCCGTCGGGTCCTCGGTGCGGACCATGCGTTCGAACATGTCCGGGAACGAGCCGTGCTGCTCCCGATATTTTTGCGGGACCTGTCCGGTCTCGATGATGGTGATGCGTGCCATGTGCCCCCCGGAAGGTTGCGAAGCCAAAGCGCGATGAGATCAGAATGAATCGTCATCGCGCTTTGTTTGTTGTTCAAGCATGATCTTTCCGGAGAACCGCTTCACACTTTTCCGGATCATGCTCAGCCGCCTTCTGCCCTATATTGCTGGTGTGACGCTGTACGCTCCAGCAGTGCACTTTCCTTGCGGACCTCGTTGAGAAAGGCCTTGGCCAGGCGCGACAGCGGCTCGGCCTCCGACCATAGCATATAGGCGACCGCGTGCGTCGTCGGCGTGAACGGGCGGACAACGAGGCCGCTGCCGCCGTTCTGTCGCGGCGAGTAGGGATCGACCACCGCGGCGCCGACGCCGGCGGCAGCTAACACGCAGGCCGTGTTGCAGTAGCGCACCTCGACGGTCGGCTGAAACGGCGCGCCGGCGCGGGCAAAACTGTCGCGCACGGCTTCACCCAGCCGCGTGCCGCGTTCGAGCCCGATGAAAGGCAGGCCGGACAGATCCGAAGCCGAGATCACGGGCCTTTCGGCGAGCGGGTGCTGCGGCGGCAATACGCACACCATCTCGCCGGTATGCACCACCTCGTGCGCGATGCCGGGATGATGCGTCAGCCCGAGCGCGAAGCCGAGCTCGGCGACACGGCTGAGCACGCCCTCGATGATGCCCTCGTAGCGGCGCACGTCGAAGAACACGCGCGTTTCCGGGCGACGCCGCAGGAAGCCTGACAGCGCGGAGGGGATGATGCTGTAGGCCAGCGGCGGCGTCGCCACGATGGCAAGGTGCCCGGAGCGGTTCTCGCGCAGATCGCGCACGCGGTTCTCGAGTTTTGCGTGCAGCGCGAAGATCGCCTCGCTCTCCTTGTACAGCGCCATCGCTTCCGCGGTCGGAAACAGCCGGTTGTTGACCCGCTCGAACAGCGCGAAGCCCGCCTGCGCCTCCATCGTCTTCAGCGCATTGCTGACCGCGGGCTGCGAGAGGGCCAGTTCGTCCGCCGCCGCGACCGTGGTGCGGTGGCGGATGACGGCGCGCAGGATTTCGAGCTGACGCAGGTTCATATCACTGCTGATTATACTCAGGGCCAAAACATCATAGCAGAATGAATTGATTTTGCAGCCCCGCTCGCCCGTAATGGCAGCGGATTTGCACGTCGCATCAAAGGGTTCATTCGCCCATTGAGGCAGCACTGCGCACAGATTGGAGGCAAACTTGGTTCGTGTCCTTCGCGCCGCCGCCGCTCAAATGGGGCCGACGCAAAAAGCCGATACGCGCGAGCATACGTTGTCGCGGATGCTTGCACTGCTGGAGGAGGCGGCCGGCCGCGGCGCCAGCCTCGTGGTGTTCCCCGAGCTTGCCTTCACCACCTTCTTCCCGCGTTGGCTGCTCGAGGGTGAGGCGCTCGACAGTTATTTCGAGCGCGGAATGCCGAACCCTGCGGTGGCTAAACTGTTCGATCGTGCGCGGGCGCTGCGCGTCGGCTTCTATGTCGGTTATGCCGAGCAGACCGCTGACGGCCGCCGCTACAATTGCGCCATCCTGGTCGATCGCGACGGTGAGATCTTGGGCCGCTATCGCAAGGTTCACCTGCCGGGTTCGGTGGAGCCGCGGCCGGGCGCACGTTACCAGCAACTCGAGAAACGCTATTTCGAATATGGCGATCTCGGCTTTCCCGCCTTCCGCGCCGGCTCGGCCTGGGCCCACGCCATCATGGGCATGATGATCTGCAACGATCGCCGCTGGCCGGAATCCTGGCGCGTGCTCGGCCTGCAAGGCGTCGAGCTTGTCTGTATCGGCTACAATTCGGCTGCCTACGATCCCAATGGCGGCACCACCGAAGACGGCGCCCTGCGCACCTTCCACTCGACATTGGTGACGCAGGCCAACGCCTACATGAACGCGACCTGGGCGATCTCGGTGGCGAAGGCGGGCGAGGAGGACGGCTCCGGACTGATCGGCGGCTCCTGCATCGTCGATCCGAATGGGCGCATCGTCGCGCAGGCGCAGACGCTCGCAGATGAAGTGATCGTCGCCGACATCGATCTCGACCTGTGTCGCCAGGGCAAGGACAAGATGTTCAACTTCGCCGCCCACCGGCGGCCGGAGCAATACAGGGTGATCACTGAACGTGCAGGCGTCATCGAGCCGGCCGTTCTCGATGCGGATTGATTTCAAACGGCCGGTCGCGGCGTTGGCAAAGGAGCTGACATGACACGCCTTTCGCATTTCCTCGCCCTTGCAACCCTGGCTGCCGCGACGTCGGCACAGGCGGCCGAGCTTCCCGCGGAGATCAAGCAGGCGGGCACGCTGAAGCTCACGGTCAACTCCACCTATGCGCCGATGGAGTATCGCGATCCCGCGACCAATGAGCTGGTCGGGCTCGACATCGATCTTGCCAACGAGCTCGCCAAGCGGCTCGGCGGCCTCAAGATCGTCTGGAGCGAGACGCCGTTCGCCGAGCTGATCCCTTCGCTGCAGACCAAGCGCGCCGACTTCATCATGTCCGGCATCTCGGACCGGGCCTCGCGGCGCGAGACCGCCGATTTCGTCGATTACCTCCAGACCGGCCCGCAATTCTTCGTCGTGGCGGACAATGGAGCCAAAGACGCGACCGATCTCTGCGGCAAGAAGGTCGGCACCACGCGCAGCACCAGCTTCCCGGTCGAGATCGAGAAGTGGAGCAAGCAGAATTGCGAGCCGGCCGGCAAGCCTGCCATCCAGTACGTTCCGGGCGAGAACTCGATCGACGTCCGCAACCAGCTCAAGCAAGGCCGCATCGATGCCGCCGTGCAGGGCAGCGAGACGCTGCCTTACGCGCAAACGCAGGAGCCCGGCAAATACCGCGTCGTCGGCGAGCCCTTCGCCAAAGGCTATCAAGGCATCATGTTCCGCAAGGACGATGCCGCCCTGCGCGAGGTCGTGACCGAGAAGCTCACCGCCATGATCGCCGATGGCTCCTATAAGGCTGTTCTCGACAAATGGGGCTTAGGGGCCAACGCGGTCGCCCAGCCTATGCTCAACGCGGCGCCGCAATGAAGCCGGCGCCGGCACTCGCGGAAGGTTTCCCTGATCTGTCGGGGATGAGGATCGCGCGCGAGCCGCACTGGTTTCGCTGGCTCAGCGCCGCGCTGATCATTCTCGTGCTCGCGGCCATTGCGCGCGCGTTTGCGAACGGGCAGATCGAATGGTCCTATGTCAGCCGCTTCCTGACCGCAAAAGTCATTCTCGAAGGCATCGTCAACACCATGGTGATGGCGGTGCTGGCGATGACGCTCGGCATCGTCCTGGGCATCATCGTCGCGATCATGCGGCTGTCGCCCAATCCGGTGCTGAAGACGGCCGCCGCCGGCTACACGTGGCTGTTCCGCGGCACGCCGCTGATCCTGCAGCTGCTGCTCTGGTTCAACCTCGCGCTGGTGTTCCCGACCATCGGCATTCCCGGCTTGTGGAGCGCGCGCGCCGTCGACGTCATGACGCCGTTCCTTGCCGCGCTGCTCGGGCTCGGCATCAACCAGGGCGCCTACACCTCGGAGGTGATGCGTGCCGGCATGTTGTCGGTCGACATCGGGCAGTATGAAGCGGCGCAGGCGATCGGCATGGGACGGTTGCGCGCGTTGCGCCGGATCGTGCTGCCGCAGGCGATGCGCGTGGTGATCCCGCCGCTCGGCAACGAGTTCATCGGCATGGTGAAGGCGACCTCGCTCGCGAGTGTCATCCAGTATCCGGAGCTGCTGCACAACGCCGAGAACATCTACTACGCCAATTCCCGCGTGATCGAGCTCTTGATCGTCGCCGGGCTCTGGTACCTGCTCGTGGTCTCGATCCTGACCCCGCTCCAGATGCTGCTCGAACGCCGTTTTGCGCGCGGCACATTGCGGCTCGCGCGATGACAAAGCCCCTCGTCGCGATCCGCTCCGTCGCCAAGAATTTTGGCGAGTTCCAGGCTCTCAGAAGCGTCTCGCTCGACGTCTGGCCCGGCGAGGTGATGTGCCTGATCGGGGCCTCCGGCTCCGGCAAGACCACGCTGCTCCGCTGCATCAACCAGCTGGCCACGATCGATGCCGGCGGCATCTGGCTCGACGGCGAATTGCTCGGGGTGCGCGAGCAAAGCGGACGGCTGCACCGTCTCAGCGAGCGCGAGATCGGGCGGCAGCGGCTGAAGACCGGTATGGTGTTCCAGCGCTTCAATTTGTTTCCGCACAAGACGGCGCTGGAGAACATCACCGAAGGCCCGGTCCAGGTGCAGGGACGCAAACCCGATGAGGTGCGCAGGGAAGCGCTCGAACTGCTGCGCCGCGTCGGATTGTCCGCGAAGGCGGACTGGTATCCCGCCCAACTCTCCGGCGGCCAGCAGCAGCGCGTCGCCATCGCGCGTGCGCTGGCGATGAAGCCGATGCTGATGCTCTTTGATGAACCGACCAGCGCGCTCGATCCCGAGCTCGTCGGCGAGGTTCTTGCCGTGATGAAGGAACTGGCGAAGAGCGGCATGACCATGATGGTGGTGACGCACGAGCTCGGCTTCGCGCGCGAGGTCGCTGATCGCGTCGTCTACATGGACCAGGGCGCGATCGTCGAACAGGGCCGCGCATCGGACGTATTGGGCGCCCCGCGCGAGGAGCGCACCAGGGCTTTTCTTTCCGCTGTGATCTGAATGGGAGCGTGTTGATGAAGAGACTTTTGGTTGCGGCAGCGTTCCTCGGCGTCATGAACGCGTCGGTGATGGCGATCGATCTGCCCGCGGAGATCGCCAAGCGGGGCAGCATCAAGGTGGCATTGGTGCCGAACTATCCGCCGATGGAGTTCCGCGATCCCGCGACCAACGCGCTGTCCGGCTTCGACATCGATCTCGGCGAAGCCATCGGCCGCAAGCTCGGCCTCAAGATCGAATGGACCGAAACCAGCTTTGCCGAGTTCATGCCGTCGATCTCGACCGGGCGTGTGGACGCCATCCTGTCCGGCTTCACCGACTATGCCAGCCGACACGAGATCGCGTCCTTCGTCGATTATCTGCGCAGCGGTCCGCAGTTCTTCGTGCAGCAGTCGCGCAAGGCTGAGTTCAAGGACGCCGCATCGCTCTGCGGCAAGAAGGTCGGAGCCAGTCGCCGCACCATGTTCCCGGCGCAAATCGCGGCGTGGAGCGAAAAGAATTGCGGCAGCAGTCCGATCCAGTTCGTCGGCACCGACGGCTCAGCCGACGCCCGCACCCAGCTCAGGCAGGGCCGCATCGATGCCGCCGCCCAGGGCAACGAGACGCTGCCTTACATCATGGATCTCGAGCCCGGCACCTATGCAACGGTGGGCGAGCCCATCGCACAGCAATTCACCGGCATCGCGCTGCCGGTCAAGGAAAAGGCGTTGCAGCAGGCGATGCTGGAGGCGGTCGACGCGCTGATCGCGGACGGCACCTATCGCACGCTGCTTGCCAAGTGGAAACTGACGGACAACGCACTCGAGAAGGCGACCATCAATGCTGGACAGTAAAGTACTCCAGAGCATCCCGCTCGTCCCGGCCAACACCGCGGATCCCGCGCCGGACTATCCCTGGCCGAAGCCGTACAATTCGGCGATGTTCCTGTCGTTCGACGTGGACGCCGAGAGCGCGTGGACCAGCAAGGACGCAGGTCACGCCCAGCGGCTCATCACCATGAGCTATGGCGGCTATGAGGCCCGCGTCGGCACGCCCAAGCTGCTGGAGCTGCTCGACCAGCTCGATCTCAAGGCGACTTTCTTCGTCACGGGATGGTCGGTCGATGCGCATCCCGCGATGGCCGAGTCTATCCTCAAGGCCGGTCACGAGATCGGACATCACGGCTATCATCATCTGCTGCCCGATCCCGGCGATCCCTGGATCGAGGAAGAGCTGGAGCGCGGTTTCGAGGCGCTGAAGCGCCGGCTCGGCGTGAAGCCGATCGGCTATCGCGCGCCCTATGGCGAGTTCACCGAGGAGCTGCGCGTCGCGCTGGTGCGTCATGGCATCGTCTATACCTCCTCGTTCCGCGACGATGTGCGGCCCTATCGCCATCGACTTGCCGACGGCAAGCCCGGCACGATCGAGCTGCCGGTGACCGCGAGCTATGACGACTGGATGCATGGTCTCTCCGCCCGCTTCAGCCCGCGCTCGATCTTCCCCAAGGAACATGTGCTCTCGATCTGGAAGGACGAGCTCGACGAGGTCCGCGACTGGGGCGCGATGGTGACGACGGTGCTGCATCCGCAATGCAGCGGCCGCCCGATGCGGCTGCGCCTGTTGCGCGAGTTCCTGACTTACGCAAAATCCTGTCCGGATGTCTGGATCACGACCGGCGAGAAGATCGCGGAAAACTTCCTGCGGCATGAGGCCGGTAACCGTTAGGGAGCGCCATGACCCGCATCCTCGTCATCAACCCGAACTCCTCGACGTCCGTGACGGCGGCGATCGACGAGGCGGTCGCGCCGCTGCGGATCGCCGGCGGGCCTGACATCGAGGTCGTCGGCCTTGCCGAGGGGCCGCCGGGCATCAGCTCGCAGCGTGATGCCGATAGCGTCGTCATGCCGCTGGTGAATCGTGTGTCGCGCGACGACGCCGATGCCTTCGTGCTCGCTTGCTTCAGCGATCCCGGTCTGCATGCGGTGCGCGAGGCTGCCGGCGGCCGCCCGGTGCTGGGCATCGCCGAGTGCGGCATTTTTCGCGCGCTGATGCTCGGCGAACGTTTCGGCATCATCGCGCTGTCGCCGTCGAGCATCCGGCGCCAGCAACGGATGGTGCGGGTGATGGGCGTCGACGGCCGCTATGCCGGAAGCTGGTCGGTCGGCGCGAGCGCTGCCGAGACCGCAGCTGCCGATATCCGGGGACGATTGATCGGAGCCGGCCGCGCGCTGGTCACGCAGTGCCGTGCCGACGTCGTGGTGATGGGCTGCGCCGGCATGGCCTCGCACCGCGCGGCAATTGCGGAGGCAATCGGCGTGCCCGTGGTTGAACCGGCGCAGCAGGCGGTGGCGGCTGCGATCGGCGCGATCTTGTTGAATACGTAAGACCCTTCAGGAGCCTTCTGTAATGCCCATCTCCCGCCGTTCGCTCCTCAAGGCCGCCGCAGCCATGCCGGCACTTTCGTTTCCGGGCATCGTCCGCGCCGAATCCCAGTCCACGCTGCGCTTCATCCCTGTGATCGATCTCGCCTTCGTCGATCCCATCTACTCGACCGCGCAAGTGTCGCGGAACCACGGCTTCATGGTCTACGACACGCTCTATGGCATGAGCGCCTCGCTCCAGGTCTCGCCGCAGATGCTGTCGGGCCACGTCATCTCCGGTGACGGGCTGCAATGGGATCTCAGCTTGCGCGACGGCCTGTTCTGGCACGATGGTGAGCGCGTGCTCGCGCGCGACTGCGTGGCGAGCATCCGGCGCTGGGCCGCGCGCGACGGCTTTGGCGGCGAGCTGATGGAGGCGACCGACGAGCTGTCCGCCGCCGACGATCGCACCATCCGCTTCCGTCTCAAGCGTCCGTTCCCGCTGCTGCCGCAGGCGCTCGGCAAGGCCGCGATCAATGCCTGCTTCATGATGCCGGAGCGGCTGGCGAGCCAGGATCCGTTCAAGCCGCTGACCGAGGTGATCGGCAGCGGCCCGTTCCGCTACCTCGCCGACGAGCGCGTGCAGGGCGCGCGCAACGCCTACGCCAAATTCGAGCGCTATCAGCCCCGCACCGACGGCAAGCCGGATTGGACCGCGGGCCCGAAGATCGTGCACTACGACCGCGTGGTCTGGACCACCACGCCCGATGCCGGCACCGGCGTCGCCGCGCTGCAGACCGGCGAGCAGGACTGGCAGGAGACCACGCCGCACGATCTGTTGCCGGTGATCAAGGCCGCCGGTGACATTGAGACGCGCATCCTCGATCCCAGAGGTTACGCCTGCATGCTGCGGCTCAATCACCTGCAGCCGCCGTTCGACAATCCCGCCATCCGCCGCGCGCTGCTCGGTGCGATCGACCAGTCCGCGTTCATGACGGCGGTGGCCGGTGTCGATCCCACCTTTCAGGTCTCGCCGATCGGCTACTTCGCGCCCGGTACGCCGATGGCGAACGAGGTCGGCCTCGATGTGTTCCGCGGGCCCCGCGACTACGCCAGGGTCAAGGCCGACCTGAAGGCGGCCGGCTATAATGGCGAGAAGATCGTGGTGCTCGTGCCCACCAATTCGTTGGCGCAGAAGCCGCTCGGCGAGATCGCGGTCGATAGCTTGCGCAAGGCCGGCATGAACGTCGAATATGCCGGGCTCGATTTCGCCGTCGTGTTACAGCGCCAGCTCAAGAAGGATCCGGTCGGGCAGGGCGGCTGGAGCGCGGCGGTCGGCAATTGGCAGGGCATCGACTGGCTCAATCCGGCCGGCAACACCAACATCCGCGGCGAGGGCAAGGTCGCCGGCTGGTATGCGAGCGAGAAGATGGGCGCCTTGCGCAGCCAATGGCTGGCCGCTTCCGAGCTCGCCGAGCAGCAGCGCATCTGCCGCCAGGTCCAGGCGGTGGCGTTCGAGGAGATTCCCTACATCCCGATCGGCCTGTACAAGCAGCCGACCGCCTATCGCAAGGCCATCACCGGCATTCTCGACGGCACCGCCGTCTTCTGGAACGTACGCCCCGCATGAGCACGATCGCAATCTTCGGCAGCTATGTGCTGTCACGGAAAGACGGCGCGCAGGATGTGCTGCGCGACCGTTGGGTCCTTATCGAAGGCAAGAGGATCGCCGCGGTCACGCGCGACAGGCCGCGCGCGGACGAGGTCTACGACCGCCCCGGCCGCTTCGTTCTGCCGGGCTTGCTGAACCTGCACAATCACTGCTTTTCTGAGGCGGTAGCGCGCAGCCACACCGAGGACGGCAACGGCCGCAAGAACAACCAGAGCATCGTCTACACGGTGCTGCTGCCGCTGACCAAGCGCGGCGCCGATCTGCTGTCGGCGGAAGAACGCATGGCGGTGGCGCGGCTCGGCATCCTCCAGCTCCTCAAGGGTGGTGCTACCACGGTGATGGAGCCGTTCCGCAATTCGATCCCTGAAATGTTCGACGCCGCCGAGGAGATGGGCATTCGCTTTTATGGCGCGCCCTATCTGTTCTCGACGTCGGACGCCAAGGCCGGCCCCGACGGCGTAGTGCAATATTCCGGCGATGACGGCGCCGCCGACATGGCGACGTGGGATGCGCTCTACCAGCGCTGGAACAATCGCGGCGACGGCCGCATCGGCCTCGCCATGAGCCCGCACGCCACCGACACCTGCGGCCCCGACCTCCTGAGAGCTTGCGCCGTGCGAGCGCGCGAGCTCGGCGTGCCCATCACGACGCATATGGCGCAGAGCCGCGCCGAGGTCGAGACCATCGGCAGGCGCTATGGCGGCCGCACGCCGGCGCAATATCTGGATTGGCTCGGCCTGCTCGCGCCCGATTTGATGGCGGCGCATTGCATGTTCAGCAGCGACGACGATCTCAAGTTGATGGCCGCGCGCGGCATGACCGTTCTGAATTGCCCGCGCGTGTTCGCGCGCGCCGGCGTCACCGCGGCCTTCAGCCGGTTCGCCGAGCATGGCGTGCGCACCGTGGTCGGCACCGACGGCTACAACATGGATCTGCTCGGTGAGCTCAATGCGGCGTCACTGATCTCCAAGACCACCTCGCAGCGCGCCGATGTCGCCAATTCGCCCGAGTTGATCGAGGCGAACACGGCCGTGGCCGCCGACGTCATCAAGCGACCGGATCTCGGCCGGATCGAGCCGGGCGCGACCGCCGATCTCACCGTGGTCGATCTCACCCATCCGCATCTCCAGCCGCTGTTCGATCCCCGCCGCGCGCTGATCGCGCTCGCCAACCGCGCCAATATCGATCAGGTGATCGTCGATGGCCGCGTGCTGGTCAATGCCGGCCGCTATCTCGGCGCCGACGAAGCGGCGATCACCGCAGCGGGCAGCGCCGCGATCGGCAAGATCTGGGATCTGCCGGAGGCGCAGGCGGCATTCAACGGCTGAGACCAGCGTCGCCCTCGAACTCCATCAGCGCCTTGCGCATGGTCTCGACGAGATCCAGCGCGACCGGCGAGGGGCTGCGTTGTGCGGGAAACACCGCTGAGAATTCGAAGTCGATGCGCGGCAGGAAGCGCCGCACGACGACGCCGCGCGTCGCGAACTCCTGTGCGGTGAAGGGATCGCAGATCGAGACCCCGAGCCCCGATGACACCATCCCGCACATGATCTCCGACAGCGTGGTCTCGACCCTGAGCACGCGGCGGACGTCGCTGCGGTGAAACACCTGGTCGACGAGGTGCCGACTCGACGATCCCGCCGACAGCGAGATGAACGTCTCGCCCTCGAAATCGCGCGGCTCCAGCACTTCCTTCTCTGCGAGGCGATGTCCGGTCGGCACTACTGCGACACGTGCCAGCGCCGGCAGCCGCAGGCTCGGCAGGCCGGAATGGGCAATCGGCACCTCGGCAAAGCCGATGTCGCATTGATTGTTCAAGACCCAGTCGACCACGATCGGCGAGATCACGCCGAAGAAGGCCAGGTTGAGGTTGGGCCGTTCCATCAGGAAATGCCCGGCAAGTCGTGGCAGATAGCCGTTCGCCAGCGCCGGCAGCGCGGCGATGCGCAGCGAGCCAGTGCGGCGGCCACGGATTTCTTCGGCCGCAGCCGTGATGCGTTCGAGACCGACGAAGGACCGTTCGACCTCGGTGTAGAGCGCCATTGCCGCGGCGGTCGGCACGAGGCCGGTGCCGCGCCGCTCGAACAACTCCATCTTCAACAGCGCCTGGAAGTCGCGCAGCAACCGGCTGACAGCGGGCTGCGTCACCACCATCAGCTTCGCGGCCTCGGTGACGCTGCCGGTCAACATCATCGCGCGGAAGGCCTCTACCTGCCGCGAATTGATCCGCGCCATCCCAAATCTATCCATAACATTTAGGCATACAGAGGTTGCCATTATTCATTGGACGATGGAAGTATAGGTTGCGATCTTTTTCATCAGGACTGGAGACGGCCCGCTTTTTCGGCAGATTGGAGGGGTTCAAGCCTCCAGATCGCGCCAAAACCCGCCGTACGGGCGCCGGAGCCTGCTTGGAGACGGGATTGCGCGGAAGGAAATGCGGAAGAGGCTTCAGCCAGCGAGACTCGTCGGCACGTCACCTCATTCCGGTATGGAGATCGGTCCACATGAAGACTCTTCGCCTTCTGACCGCGGTCAGCATCGCAGCGCTCATTGCCGCCCCGTCGGCCGCTTCGGCCCAGCAAAAGACGCTCTACGTCGCCGGCTATGGCGGCTCGTTCGAGAAGACGATCCGCGACGAGGTGATTCCGGCCTTCGAGAAGGAGAACGGCGTCAAGGTCGAATACGTCGCCGGCAATTCCACCGACACGCTGGCAAAACTCCAGGCGCAGAAGGGCAACCAGCAGATCGACGTTGCCATCGTCGATGACGGCCCGATGTACCAGGCGATCCAGCTCGGCTTCTGCGGCAAGCTCGAGGGACTGCCGGCCGATCTCTACGACACCGCGCGCTTCAAGGACGATAGCGCGGTCGCCATCGGCATCGTCGCGACAGGGCTGATGTACAATACCAAGGTGTTCAAGGAGAAAGGCTGGGCGCCGCCGACCTCGTGGAATGATTTGAAGGATACGAAATACGCAAAACAGCTGGTGATCCCGCCGATCAACAACACCTACGGTCTCGAAGCGCTGGTGATGCTGTCGAAGATGAACGGCGGCGGCGAGACCAATGTCGATTCCGGCTTCAAGATCTTCAAGGAAGAGATCAATCCGAACGTGCTCGCTTACGAGCCGTCGCCGGGCAAGATGACCGAGCTGTTCCAGTCCGGCCAGGCCGTGATCGCGGTGTGGGGCACCGGCCGCGTGCAGAGCTTTGCCAATACCGGCTTCCCCGTCGACTTCGTCTACCCGAAGGAAGGCGCTGCGACGCTGCTGACCACGGCGTGTCCGATCACCAAGCCGAACGCCTCGCCGCTGGCATCAAGTTTCGTCAAGATGCTGCTCGACCCCAAGATCCAGCTCGTGATGCTGAAGGATTACGGCTACGGCCCGGTGCTGAAGTCGCTGGTGATCCCGCCGGAGCTCGGCAAGATGGCGCCGATCGGCGAGCGTGCGGCCAAGCTCTATAATCCGGACTGGACCGTCATCAACGAGAAGCGCGAGGAGTGGACCAAGCGCTGGAATCGCGAGGTCGAGCGTTGATCTGATCGTCGCAGCGGAGACAGCGTATGGCCTATCTCGAGCTCGATCGGGTCGCCAAGCAATTCGGGGCGCAGACTGTGGTCGATGACTTCAGTCTCTCGGTGGGGAAGGGGGAGTTCATCTCCTTCCTCGGCCCGTCCGGCTGCGGCAAGACCACGACGTTGCAGATGATCGCGGGCTTCCTCGATCCCACCCGCGGCGCGATCCGCCTGGAGGGCAAGGACCTGACCGCGATCCATCCGGCCAAGCGTGGCCTTGGCATCGTGTTCCAGAGCTACGCGCTGTTTCCGCACATGACGGCGGCGGAGAACGTCGCCTTCGGTCTCGAGATGCGCAACGTGCCGCGCACTGAAAGAGCCGAGCGCGTTCGTGCCGCGCTCGCGATGGTCGGCCTTGCCGGCTTCGAGGATCGCCATCCCCGCCGCATGTCCGGCGGCCAGCAGCAGCGCGTGGCACTCGCCCGCGCGCTGGTGATCAAGCCGAGCGTGCTCTTGCTCGACGAGCCGCTGTCCAACCTTGACGCCAAGCTGCGCGAGGAGATGCAGATCGAGCTGCGTCAGATCCAGCGCACCATCGGCACCACCACGATCCTGGTCACCCATGACCAGAACGAGGCGATGTCGCTGTCCGATCGCATCGTGGTGATGAGCCAGGGCAAGATCGAGCAGATCGGGACGCCGCAGGAGACCTATGAGAAGCCGGCCTCGGCCTTCGTCTCGCAATTCCTCGGCAAGACCAACGATTTCGCCGCGGCGGTCGATCGGACCGCCACGCCAGCGCGGGTGACCGCGGGCTCCTGGAGTGCGCCGGCCCCGGCGGGCCTCAGCGGTCCCGTCACCGTCAGCATTCGCCCCGAGAGAATCGGCTTCGGCGATGCCGGCCTCAGCGCAAAAATCGTCACCCGCATCTTCCAGGGCAATCACTGGCTGTTCCAGTGCGACAGCGAATGCGGCCCGGCAATCGTGATCCGCCAGAATGACGGCAAGGCGCAGCCGGCCGAAGGCGAGACGGTTCGTCTTACCTGGCGGCCCGAGGATATGAGCGTCCGCGCGAGGGCTGGCGCATGAGCGCAGTCGCCGAGGAACGCAGCGCGCGTGCGCCCTGGGCGCTGACGGCGCCTGCCTTGATGCTGTTCGTCGGCGTGCTGCTGATTCCGCTGGCGATGACGGTGATGCTGTCGTTCCACGATTGGGGCCAGTACAAGGGCATCGAGCCGGTCTTCATCCTCAAGAACTGGCACGAGATCGCGACCGATCCCTATTACGCCGAGATGTTCTGGCGCACCTTTCGCATCGCGATCCTGACCACGCTGCTCACCGCGCTGCTCGGGGCGCCCGAAGCCTACATCCTCAACCGCATGAGCGGCCGTTGGAAAAGCTTCTTCCTGCTGGTCATCCTCGGGCCGCTTCTGATCTCCGTGGTGGCTCGCACGCTGGGCTGGGCGCTGCTGTTCGGCGGCAACAACGGCCTCGTCAACAAGCTCTTGATGTCGCTCGGGGTGATTAGCTCGCCCATTCCCTTCATGTTCACCGAAACCGGCATGGTGGTCGCGCTCGCACACGTGATGATGCCGTTCATGGTGCTCTCGGTGTGGGCTGCGCTGCAGCGGCTCGATCCGCAGATCGAGAATGCCGCGATGTCGCTCGGCGCCGGCCCCGCCACCATCATTCGCCGCATCATCATGCCGCAGATCATGCCGGGCGTGCTGTCGGGTGCGATCATCGTGTTTTCGCTCTCGGCCAGCGCGTTTGCGACGCCCGCGATCATCGGCGGCCGCCGGCTCAAGGTCGCCGCGACGCTCGCCTATGACGAGTTCCTCAACACGTTGAACTGGCCGCTCGGCGCAGCGGTCGCGACGCTGCTGCTGGTCGCGCTGGTGCTGATCGTCGTCGGCAGCAACGCATTGATCGAGCGGCGCTACGCGGAGGTGTTCCGATGAGACGGAACGGCCCGCTGGCGCTGATCTTCCATACCTTCTTCGTCATCGTCATGGTGGCGCCGATCCTGGTGGTCTGTCTCGTCGCCTTCACGCCCGAAGGCTTCCTGTCGCTGCCGACCAACGGCTTTTCGCTGCGCTGGTTCAGGACGATCGCGAACTACCCCGAATTCATCCACGCCTTCTGGGTCAGCCTTGGCCTCGGCGCGCTGTCCTCCTTCGTCGCGCTCCTGTTCGCGGTGCCGGCGGCATTGGCGATCGCGCGCTATCGATTCCGCGGCCGCGATGCGCTCGCCGCGCTGTTCCTGTCGCCGCTGATGATCCCGCATGTCGTGCTAGGCATCGCCTTCCTGCGCTTCTTCACCTCGGCCGGCCTGGGCGGCAGTTTTGCCGCGCTGATCATCGCGCATGTCATCATCGTGTTTCCGTTCGCGCTGCGGCTGACGCTTGCGGCAGCGACAGGCATGGACCGCACCGTCGAGATAGCCGCGGTCTCCCTCGGCGCCGGCGGCTGGACGCTGTTTCGCCGCGTGACCTTGCCGCTGATCCTCCCCGGCGTCATCAGCGGCTGGGCGCTCGCTTTCATCCAGTCCTTCGACGATCTCACCATGACCGTCTTCCTCGCGGCACCCGGTACCGAGACGTTGCCGGTGCGCATGTTCCTTTATATCCAGGACAACATCGATCCGCTGGTGACGTCGGTCTCGGCCTGCGTGATCGCTGTGACCATGACCGCCCTCATTCTGCTCGACCGCTTCTACGGGCTCGACCGTGTGCTCGCCGGCAAGGGCGGCGATACGGGGCGATAGGAGAACTTATGTCTAAAGCGTTTTCGAGCGAAGTGGACGCCGGTTCGCGTAAAGAAAACGCGTCTAAACAAAAATCTGATTACGACGTCGCCGTCGTCGGCGGCGGGTTGCTCGGCTCCGCGATTGCCTGGGGCCTCGGCCGGCTTGGCAAGTCCGTTGCCGTGCTCGACGAAGGCGACATCACCAAACGCGCCTCCCGCGCCAACTTTGCGCTGGTCTGGGTCCAGAGCAAGGGGCTCGGCATGCCCGCCTATACGGTGTGGACCGTGCAGGCGTCGCAGGCGTGGGGCCGGCTTGCGGAGGAGTTAAAGCAACAGACCGGCCTTGATGTCTCGCTTCAGCAGAATGGCGGTTTTCATCTCACCCTTGGTGAAGAGGAGTTCGGCCAGCGCACCGAGCTGGTCAAGCGCATGCACAACCAGGCCGGTGCTGCCGACTACAAGATGGAGATGCTCTCCGCATCCGAGGTCAAGAAGTCGCTGCCGCTGATCGGGCCGGAGGTCTCCGGCGGCAGCTATTGCCCGCTCGACGGCCACGTCAATTCGCTGCGCACGTTCCGCGCCTTCCACACCGGCTTCAGGGCGTTCGGCATCGATTATTTTCCGGAGCGTCCGGTCTCGGCGATCAGCAGGAGCGGCGGCGAATTCCGCCTGACCACGCCGAAGGGCGAGCTGCGCGCGGCCAAGATCGTGCTCGCCGCCGGCAATGCCAATCAGACGCTGGCGCCCATGGTCGGCCTCTACGCGCCGATGGGCCCGACCCGCGGCCAGATCGTGGTGACCGAGCGCACCATGCCGTTCCTGCCGCATCCACTGACCACGATCCGCCAGACCGACGAGGGCACGGTGATGATCGGCGACAGCAAGGAAGACGAGCTCGATGATCGGGCGCTGAAGCATTCGATCAGCGCCGTGATGACCGATCGCGCCCAGCGCATGTTCCCGCATCTGTCGCGGCTCAACGTGGTCAGGAGCTGGGCCGGCATCCGCGTCATGCCGCAGGACGGCTTTCCGATCTACGACCAGTCGGAGACGCATCCCGGCGCCTTCGTCGCCTGCTGCCATTCCGGCGTGACGCTGGCCTCCAACCACGCCTTCGAGATCGCGCGCATGGTGGCGCAGGGCGCGCTCGAGCCCGAGCTGGTCGGCGCGTTCTCGGCCAGCCGGTTCGGCGCCGCGGGCGCTGCGAACAACAGCGGCTATTAGAGAGTTTGAAGGAGCCAAGAGGCATCCCCATGTTTAGACGATCCGAACAGGACAAGCGACCGCAGGTCGAGATCTTCGTCGACGGCGTTGCCGTTGCGGCGCGCCAGGGTGACACCGTCTCGGCTGCGCTACTGGCCTCCGGCCGCGACGCACGGCGTTCCACCGCTGTGAGCGGCGCACCGCGTCTGCCCTATTGCATGATGGGCGTGTGCTTCGACTGCCTCGTCACCATCGACGGCGTCGGCAACCGCCAAGGCTGCCTCGTGCCCGTCGCCGAGGGCATGCAGATCGAGATCCAGAAGGGCAAGCGGGAGATCGGAAAATGACTGTGGCTCCCAAGCGCGAAGACTATGACGTCGTGGTGATCGGCGCGGGACCCGCGGGCCTTGCCGCCGCTGCGACAGCCGCCGAAGCCGGCTTGTCCACGCTGCTGCTGGACGAGAATGTCGGCCCGGGCGGTCAGGTGTTTCGCGCGATCTCTTCGACGCCGGTAACCGATCGCAATCAGCTCGGCGCCGATTATTGGGTCGGTGCCGATCTCGTGCAGTCGCTGCGTGCGACCAGCGCCGAGGTCATTCATCGCGCGACGGTCTGGAGCCTCGACCGCAACCTCGAGATCGCCGTCTCGGTCGGCGGCGCCTCCGCCTTCGTCAAGGCGCAGCGCGTGATCCTTGCGACCGGCGCACTGGAGCGGCCGTTTCCAATACCCGGCTGGACGCTGCCGGGCGTGATGACCGCGGGCGCGGCGCAGACGATGCTGAAATCATCGGCGCTGGTTCCTGATGGTCGTACGGTGATCGCGGGGCAGGGGCCGCTGCTGTGGCTGCTCGCCGCGCAGATCCTGCGCCTCGGCGGCCGCATCGACCGCATCCTCGACACCACCGAGCGCGGCAATTACTTTGCGGCGCTTCCGCACGCCTTCGCGTTCCTGACCTCACCCTATTTCGCCAAGGGTCTCGCGATGATGCGCGAGGTGAAGGCCAAGGTGCAGGTCGTCTCCGGCGTCGCGGAGCTCTCGGCGGCCGGCGACGGCCAGCTCGCCAGCGTCAGCTATGTCGCGGGCGGCAAGCGCGAGACCATTCCCGCCGATCTGCTGCTGCTGCATCAGGGCGTCGTGCCCAACGTCAATCTCGCGATGGCCGCCGGTGTCGAACATCGCTGGGACGATCTGCAACTGTGCTGGTCGCCGGTGCTGGACGCCGGCGGTAGTTCGTCGGTCGCCGGCATTGCGATCGCCGGTGATGGTGCGGGCATCGGCGGTGCCAATGCCGCCGTGGTGCGCGGCCGCATCGCGGCGCGCGCGGCGGTCGAAGCGCTGGCGCCCGCGGCTGCCGCAAAACTTCCGTCGATGGCGACACTGCGCGCCGATCTCGCCAAGGCCGAGCGGGGCCGCGTCTTCCTCGACACGCTGTTCCGCCCCGCGCCGCAGTTCCGGATTCCGTCGGGCGACACCATCGTCTGCCGCTGCGAGGAGGTGACGGCAAAGGACGTTCTCGACTCTGTCGCGATCGGCGCGACCGGTCCGAACCAGCTCAAGGCCTATCGCCGCACCGGCATGGGCCCGTGCCAGGGCCGGCTCTGCGGCCTCACCGTCACCGAGCTCATGGCGCAGGCGCGCGGCAAGTCTCCGCAGGAGATCGGCTATTACCGGCTGCGCGCGCCGGTGAAGCCAATCACGCTCGCCGAGCTCGCGGCCGTTCCGAAAAGCGAGGCCGACGTCAAGGCGGTGGTGCGCGGATGACAAGATGCGTGGATGCGATCGTCGTCGGCGGCGGCATCCACGGATGCTCCACCGCGTTGCATCTGTGCCTCGCCGGCCTGAAACCGGTGTTGATCGAGAAGGATTATGCCGGACGCCACGCCTCCGGCGTCAATGCCGGCGGCGTCCGCCAGCTCGCACGGCACATCCCGGAGATTCCGCTCTCGATCCGCTCGATGGGAATCTGGGAGAAGATCAAGGATCTCCTCGACGACGATTGCAGTTTCGAGAGCCACGGCCAGGTGCTGGTCGCCGAGAACGAGGAGGAGCTCGCGGTCTGCCGCGTGCGCGTGGCCGAGCTCAATGCGCTCGGCTTCACCCACGAAGAGCTGATCGACGCGACTGAATTGCGCCGGCTGGTGCCGGCGGTGGCTGAAAGCTGTCCCGGCGGCGTGGTTTCGCGCCGTGACGGCGCGGCCAATCCGGCGCAGACGACGACGGCGTTCCGGCGCAAGGCCGAACAGCTGGGCGCCACAGTGCGCGAAGGCATGGCCGCCAGCAACATCCGGTACAGTGATGGGCTCTGGCATGTCGATGTCGGCACTGAAACCTTTGCCGCGCCGGTGCTGGTCAACGCCGCCGGCGCCTGGGCCGGCAAGATCGCGGCGGCGCTCGGCGAGCCCGTGCCGGTCGAGACCGTGGCGCCGATGCTGATGATCACCTCGCGCGTGCCGCACTTCATCGACCCCGTCGTGATCCTGCGTGGGCGTAAACTCTCGTTCAAGCAATTCTCCAACGGCACGGTGCTGATCGGCGGCGGTCATCTGGCAACGCCCTATCAGGATCGCAACGAGACGGTGCTGGACTGGAAGAGCCTCGCGACCAGCGCACGCACCGTGTTCGAGCTGTTTCCGGTGATGCGCAGCGCCACCATCGTCCGTGCCTGGGCCGGGATCGAAGCGAAGATGAAGGACGATATTCCCGTGTTCGGACCGAGCAGCCGTCACAAGGGCCTCTATCACCAGTTCGGCTTCTCGTTGCACGGCTTTCAGCTCGGCCCCGGCGCCGGTGCCGTGATGGCGGAGCTGATCGTCAACGGCGGCACCCAGACCCGCGTCGGTGATCTCGGCATCGACCGCTTCCATCCCTCAACGCCCTAGCAACAAGAGGATATCTCATGAGCATCACCCGCAGCATTCGCACGCCCATCATGCACCGCGCCGTCGAGGCCAATGGCTTCGTCTTCCTCGGCGGCACCATCGCCGATGACACCAGCGTGTCCATGGGCGATCAGACCCGCAACATCCTCGGCAAGATCGCCGGTTATCTGAAAGAAGCCGGCACCGACAAGAGCCGCATCGTCAGTGCGTCGATCTTCGTCACGGATCTCTCCAAGAAGAAGGAGATGGACGCGGCCTGGACCGAGTTCTTCGGTGACAATCTGCCGACCCGCGCCACGGTCGGCGTCGCCGATCTCGGCGGCAGCGCGCTGATCGAGGTGGTGGTTACCGCGCTCAAGGGCTGATCGCGACAGGGACGTCGGCGCTCTCCGCGCCGTCGTCCCTCGAGCCGCGCCTTGATCTCGCGCTTCGATGGGACTAGTTAGAGGGTCCCCGATCAGGAACTTCGCAGCCATGGATTTTACCCCGACCGCAAAGCTCATCCGCCTTGCTCACGGGGAATTCCATGCCTGCTTCAATCATCCTGTCGAATCTGTCGCTGTCCACGCCTGACGGCCGTCCTCTTCTCTCGAACATCGATCTGACGTTCGGCGCCGAGCGGACCGGCCTCGTCGGTCGCAATGGCGTCGGGAAGACGACGTTGCTCGGGTCGATCCCCGGGGAGCATCTTCCCCAGGCGGGGCGCGTCGTCGTCAACGGAACCGTCGGTTTGCTGCGCCAGGATATCCAGCTACTTGCCGGTGCGACGGTGGCCGATTTGTTCGGAGTGCGAGGTCACCTCGCGCTGCTTCGCCGCGCCGAGCGGGGGGAAGTCTCGGCCGACGACCTCGCCGAGGTCGATTGGACTATCGAGGCACGCCTACAGGCTGCGCTTGCACGTCTCGGGTTTGATCTCGCTCCCGACACCGAGCTGGAGCGGCTGTCCGGCGGCCAGATCACGCGGGTTCGCCTCGCCGCATTGGTCTTTGCCGAGCCGGACTTCCTGCTGCTGGACGAGCCAACCAACAATCTCGACCAGGACGGCCGCAAGGCCGTGATCGATCTCCTCGCGGCCTGGCGCGGCGGTGCGATCGTCGTCAGCCACGATCGGCGCCTGCTCGATACGATGGACGCGATTGTCGAGCTGACGTCGCTCGGAGCCACGCGATACGGCGGCAATTGGAGCCGTTACCGCGAACAGAAGGCGGTCGAGCTCGCCGCCGTCAGGCACGACCTCGCGCATGCCGAGAGGAAGCTATCCGAGATCGACGGCAAGGCGCAGGAGGCCGCGGAGAAGAAAGCGCGCAAGGACAGCGGCGGCAGGAAGAAGCGCGCCAAGGGCGACATGCCGCGCATCCTGGCGGGGGCGCGCAAGGATCGCAGCGAGGATACCGGCGGCAAGACCGCGCAAATCGCCGAGCGGCTGCGCGCGGAAGCGCTTCAAGCCGTCGACACGGCGCGCGGGCGCATCGAAATTCTTCAGCCGCTCTCCGTCAAGCTGCCCGCGACCGGCCTGCCGGCGGCCAGGGAGGTGCTTTGGCTCGACCGCGTCAGCGCCGGCTATCGGTCGGAGCAGCCGGTCCTGCGCGATCTCTCATTCGCCGTCGTCGGTCCGGAGCGGATCGCGCTGGTCGGGCCCAACGGCTCCGGCAAGACGACGCTGTTGAAACTCATCGCGGGGGATCTGCGTCCGCTTTCGGGCACCCTGCGGGTCAGGCCGGATTTCGCGCTGTTCGACCAGAAGGTCAGCCTGCTCGACCCCTCGATCTCCATCCTGGAGAATTTTGGGCGTCTCAATCCGAAGGCGGGAGCGAACGAATGCCATGCCGCGCTGGCGCGGTTCATGTTTCGCGCCGATGCCGCCTTGCAAGTCGCCGGAAGCCTGAGTGGCGGGCAGATGTTTCGCGCGGGCCTCGCTTGCGTGCTGGGCGGGTCATCGCCGCCGTCGCTGCTGATCCTGGACGAGCCGACCAATCATCTCGACATCGAGTCCATCGAAGCGGTCGAAGCTGGCTTGAGGGCCTATGACGGCGCGCTGCTCGTCGTCAGTCATGACGAAGCGTTCCTGCAGGCGATTGGGGTCACGCGGCGGCTCGACCTCGCCGCCAAGGTGTTGCGCACTCACGGCGGGATCGTCTGATCCCGGCCGGTGGTCCTGATATGGCAGTGATTTTCAAAAACCCGACGCCCTGCCCCCAGCGCGTCGGGTGGAAAAAATGAGTATCAATCCGTGATCCCAACGCAACTGTTGTGACGCGTCCCGCAGCAATTGACCACTCCGGGAAACTACCGCGTCGGAATCGCGCTGAGACGGCTGGTTTGCAACCTACGATGCTGCACTCCCGCCCGGCTCGAGCGCCTCGCCGATCTCGAGCGGATGGGCCATGGTCTCGTGCAGCGCCTCGCGGTCGAGCTCGCCTTCGGAGATGCTGATGACCACGCAGGCGACGCCGTTGCCGATCAGATTGGTCAGCGCGCGGCATTCGCTCATGAACTTGTCGATGCCGACCAGGATCGCGATCGATTGGATCGGGATGTCAGGCACGATCGAGAGCGTCGCGGCGAGCGTGATGAAGCCGGCGCCGGTCACGCCGGAGGCGCCCTTCGAGGTGATCATGGCGATGCCCAGAATGCCGAGCTCCTGCCAGATGGTCAGATGCGTGTTGGTCGCCTGCGCCAGAAACAGCGTCGCCAGCGTCATGTAGATGTTGGTGCCGTCGAGGTTGAAGCTGTAGCCGGTCGGAATCACGAGGCCGACCACGGACCGCGAGGCGCCGAGATGCTCCATCTTCTGGATCATCTGCGGCAGCACCGTCTCGGAGGACGACGTGCCGAGCACGATCAGCAGCTCGTCCTTGATGTAGGCGATGAAGCGGAGGATCGAGAAGCCGGCGAGCCGCGCGATCGCACCTAACACCACGAGCACGAACAGCATGCTGGTGAGATAGAACGTGCCGATCAGGGCGGCGAGATTGATCAGCGAGCCGAGGCCGTAGGCGCCGACCGTGAACGCCATCGCGCCGAAGGCGCCGATCGGCGCCACGCGCACGATGATGCGGATGATGCCGAAGAACATCTTGGCGGCCTTGTCGATCGCGTCCGCAATGGGCTCGCCGGCCTTGCCGAGAAAGGCGATGGCGAAGCCGGACAGGATCGAGATCAGCAGCACCTGCAAAAGGTCGCCGCGCGCGATCGCGCCCAAATAGCTGTCGGGGATGATCGCCATCAGATGGGCGACGATGCCCTCTTCCTTGGCTTTGGTGACGTAGGTGGCGACCGAGTTCGGGTCGATCGTGGCGGGATCGATGTTGAAGCCGTGCCCGGGCTGCAGAATCTCACCAACCAGGAGGCCGACCGCGAGCGCGACGGTCGAGACCGTCTCGAAATAGATCAGCGACTTCAGCCCGACCCGGCCGACGCGCTTGAGGTCGCCCATCGAGGAGATGCCGTGCACCACGGTGCAGAAGATCACCGGCGCGATCATCATCTTGATCAGCGCGATGAAGCCGTCGCCGAACGGCTTCAAGGCCTTGCCGAGATCGGGGTAGAAATAGCCGATCAGTACGCCGAGCGCGATCGCGATCAGCACCTGCACGTAGAGGATCTTGTACCAGGGCTGTTGCCGGCGATGGATGGCTGGCTGGATCGCGACTTGTGTCATAGAGTGGCCCAGGAACGCATTGAGTTTGCGTGATTTCGATCTTGCATGGCTTGCATCATGTGATGGTCGCCGCAGAAGCGACAATCACATTTTTGTCTGTTCGCACGAAGATCGGTCGCTGCACCGCAACTGGGGGGAACATGTCGACTTCATCAGGCTCCGGCCGGCGACAGCAGGGCTATTTCCCGCGTTGGACGTTGAAGACCTCGGGCGTGATCATGCCGGAGGAGCGGCTGTCGTGGGGTCAGACCATCGTCTCCGGTCTCCAGCATTGCGTCGCAATGTCCGGCTCGACGATCATCGCGCCGCTGCTGATGGGGTTCGATCCCAACGTCGCCGTCCTGTTCTCCGGCGTCGGCACGCTGATCTTCTTCGTCATCGTCGCGGGGCGCGTGCCGAGCTATCTCGGCTCGAGCTTCGCGTTCATCGCCGTCGTCATCGCCGCCACCGGCTATGCCGGGCAGGGGCCGAACCCGAATTTGTCGGTGGCGCTCGGCGGTATCGTCGGAGCCGGAGTGCTCTATGGCGTGATCGCGCTCATCGTGATGTGGTCGGGGGTCGGCTGGGTCGAGCGGCTGCTGCCGCCGGCTGTCACCGGTGCGGTGGTCGCGGCGATCGGCCTCAACCTCGCGCCCGTGGCGGTCAAGGCGGTGAGCGCGAATGCGTTCGATACCGGAATCGGACTTGCGACCGTTCTGATCATAGGCGTGGTGGCCGTTGCGGCGCCAGGCTTGTGGCGCCGCCTGCCGATCATCCTTGGCGCGATCGGCGGATATCTTCTGTACCTGCTGTTCGCCAACGGGCTCGGTTTCGGCAAGCCGATCGACTTCACTCAGCTTTCAGCCGCGCCGTGGTTCGGCATGCCGAGCTTCACCACGCCGACATTCCAGGCCGATGCGATCTTCCTGATCGCGCCGGTTGCGATCATTCTCGTCGCCGAGAATCTCGGGCACATCAAGGCCGTCGGCGCCATGACGGGCCGGAGTCTCGATGCCTATCTCGGCCGCGCCCTGTTCGCCGACAGCTTAGCTACCATCGTGGCGGCCTGCGGCGGCGGCACCGGCGTCACCACCTATGCCGAGAACATCGGCGTCATGGCGGCGACGAAGGTCTATTCGACATTGCTGTTCGCCTTCGCCGCCATCGTGTCGATCCTGCTTGGCTTCTCGCCGAAATTCGGCGCGCTGATCCTGTCGATCCCGGGGCCCGTCATCGGCGGCCTCTCGATCGTGCTGTTCGGGCTGATCGCGGCGATGGCGGGCCGGATCTGGGTCGAGAACAAGGTCGACTTCGCCAATCCTGCAAACCTGATCACCATCGCCGTGGCGCTGACCGCCGGTGCGGGCGACCTCACGCTCAAATTCGGCGCATTCACGATCGGCGGGATCGGCACGGCAACTTTTGGCGCCATCATCCTCTACCAGATCCTGACCTCGCCGCTGGCGCGGCGCGCGGAGTGATTCCCAGGGATGCACGAAAGGGATGGAACAAAACGCCGGTTCCATCGATGATGAGACATCCCGGAGAGAACCCATGCCGCAAGCCGATCGCTCGACCTCCTTTCCCTCGCGCCTCGTTGGCCAATACGCCCTGGTGACCGGCGCCTCGCAAGGCATCGGTCGCGCCGTCGCCATCCGGCTCGCCCAGGAAGGTGCGACTGTTGCGATCAATTATTTCGAGCACGATGAGCGGGCGGAGGAGACGCTGGCGCATGCACGCACGGCATCGGGCGATCGTGGCCATGGCAAGCTCGATCATCTCATCGTCAGGGCCAATGTCGGCAACGAGCAGGAGATCGCCGCGATGTTCGAGACGATTCTGGCGCGCTGGAAGCGTCTCGATTGTCTCGTCAACAACGCCGGCTTCCAGAAGGAATCGCCGAGCGAGGCGCTCGACGTCGAGACCTATCGGCGCATCATCGACGTCAACCTCAACGGCGCCGTGCTCTGCGCCCAGAAGGCGCTCGCACATTTCGTGGCGCGCGGGGGAGGGGGCTCCATCATCAACTGCTCCAGCGTGCACCAGATCATCCCGAAACCCGGCTATCTCGCCTATTCGATCAGCAAGGGCGGCATGGCCAATCTGACGCGCACGCTGGCGCTGGAGTTCGCCGGCCGCGGCATTCGCGTCAACGCGGTCGGGCCCGGCGCGATCGACACGCCGATCAACGCGGCCTGGACCGGCGATCCCGAAAAGCGCGGCGTCGTCACCAGCCACATTCCCATGGGACGCGTCGGTACGCCGGAGGAGATCGCCGCCGTGTTCGCCTTCCTCGCCTCGGACGATGCGAGCTACATCACCGGGCAGACCCTCTACGCCTGCGGAGGCCTGACGCTCTTTCCGGAATTCCGCGAGAACTGGGCGAGTTGATCTCAGTTTGGGACTGTGAGGATGGCGGTCGGGCCGGGTAGGGGTCTGCGGCGCCGTGTGCTATCGACCGTGGACGACGCTGCCGCTATTGGCAAGCGTCGACACATGAAGGGCTCGTGACCACAACCATCAACATCAATGCCTACAGCGACGCGCTGGTGGTCCTCGGCACTGCCGGCGTCGTGGTGCCGATTGTCCGCCATTGGGGCATCAATCCCGTGCTGGGCTATCTCGGTGCCGGCGCCATTCTCGGTCCGCTCGGGCTCGGCTCGCTCGTTCAGCAGCTCCCGTTGCTGTACTGGGTCACCGTCGCCGACGCGCAGAATGTCGAGGGTATCGCCAATCTCGGTATCGTCTTCCTGCTGTTCCTGATCGGGCTCGAACTATCTTTCAGGCGGCTCGTCACGATGCGGCGCCTGGTGTTCGGGCTTGGTGGCCTGCAGGTGCTGGCGACGTCCGCCATGATTTTCGGCGTGACGCTTCTCTCCGGGCAAAGCTCGGATACTGCCGTCATCCTGGGTGCGAGCCTTGCGTTGTCCTCGACGGCGATCGTGCTCGAGCTTTTGTCCACCGAGAAACGACTTGCGACCACTGCCGGTCGCGCCAGCTTCTCGGTGCTGCTGGCCCAGGACCTCGCAGTCGTTCCCATTCTGGTTTTCGTCTCGGTGCTCGGCGCGGAGAGTGGCGGCTCCGTCCTGGCGCACATCTCCAGCGCGATCCTGAAGGCCGCGCTGGCGGTCGCTGTCCTCACTCTGCTCGGACGGCTGCTGATGCGGCCGCTGTTCCAGATGGTTGCGGGCACCCACTCGACGGAGCTGTTTGTCGCCGCGACCTTGTTCGTCATCGTCGGCGCAGGGATTGCCGCGCACCAGGCGGGCCTGTCGATGGCGCTCGGAGCATTCGTTGCGGGACTGATGCTGGCGGAAACGGAGTATGGCAAGGCCATTGAGGCCACCGTCGAGCCGTTCAAGGGCCTGCTGCTGGGCATCTTCTTCTTCACGGTCGGCATGGCCATCGACTTCCGCGTGTTCATGCGCGAGCCTGGTTGGCTGCTGGCTGCGGTCATCGGCATTCTCGTCGGCAAGGCGATCGTGCTCATCATGCTCGGCCGGCTCTTCAGGCTGTCCTGGGCGACGGCGATCGAGATCGGCTTCCTACTGGGTCCCGTCGGCGAATTCGCGTTCGTCAGCATCGGAATGGCGGCGGCCGGCGGTCTGATCGAGCCGCGCGTGTCGAGCTTTGCCGTCGCCATCACCGCCGTGACGATGGCCTTGACGCCGCTTTTGGGCGCGCTCGGACGCCGACTGGCCGCGAAGCTGGGTCCTGAGCGCTCGCCCGATCCAGAGCTGGCGGTCCGGCCGCCCGGCGACCGGGCGCAGGCCATCGTGGTCGGCTACGGCCGCGTTGGAAAAGTCGTCTGTTCGCTGCTGACCAGCCACGGCCTGAACTACATCGCGGTCGATCACGAGGCCGTCGCCGTGGCGCGCGACCGCCGCGACGGTCACAAGGTCTATTTTGGCGATGCGACAGAGCTCGGTTTCCTCGAGGCTTGCGGCCTGATGCAGACGACCGGTGTGATCATCACCATCCAGTCGCGGCCGGCGATCGATGCTGTCGTCGAGCGGATCCGGGCGGTGCGGCCGGATGTGCTGATCGTTTCACGTGCGCGGGATGCCGACCATGCCCGTCACCTCTATGCGATCGGCGCAACCGATGCGGTGCCGGAAACCATCGAGGCAAGCCTGCAGCTTTCCGAAGCCGCACTGGTCGGCCTCGGAGTTGCGGTCGGGAATGCGATAGCCTCGGTGCACGAGAAGCGGGATGAATTCCGGCTGACGCTGCAGCAAGCCGCCCGCATTGCCGGACAGGAGAAAGTGCGCCCGCTCGATCTCACGGGGCGCCGGTCCCCGCGATAACCGCCCATCCGGGTCGCTATGCGCTGCGGACTGCGATGATCTGGCAAAACCCGCCCGCGCAGACTACATCTGCGCCATGGCAAACGCTCCACTGGCAAGCTCCCCGCTCCAGGATTTCGTCGGCCGGCACGAAAAACTGTTCGTGCTGACCGGCGCCGGCTGCAGCACCAATTCTGGCATTCCCGATTATCGCGACAGCAACGGCAACTGGAAGCGGACCCAGCCGGTCAACTTCCAGTCCTTCATGTCGGACGAGCATACGCGGCGGCGCTATTGGGCGCGCAGCCTGATCGGCTGGCGGCGGTTCGGCCAGGCTCGCCCGAACGATGCGCATCGTGCGCTGGCCCGGCTCGAGGCGAACGGCCGGTGCGGGATGCTGCTGACCCAGAACGTCGACCGGCTGCATCAGTCGGCCGGCCACCGCCAGGTGATCGACCTGCACGGCCGGCTCGATCTGGTTCGCTGCATGGGCTGCGGCCGCAAGACGCCTCGCGATGAGTTTCAGCACGCGCTTGGTCGCGCGAATGCGGCGTGGCTGACGCTCGATGCGGCCGATGCACCCGATGGCGACGCCGATCTGGAGCACGAGGATTTTTCGTCCTTCCAGGTGCCTCCTTGCGAAGCCTGCGGCGGCATCCTCAAGCCCGACGTCGTGTTCTTCGGCGAGAACGTGCCCCGCGACATCGTCGCCACCGCGCAGGATCATCTGGCGCAGGCCGACGCCATGCTGATCGTCGGCTCCTCGCTGATGGTCTATTCCGGATTCCGCTTCGTGCAGGCTGCCGCGCAGCGCAATATTCCGATTGCGGCGGTCAATCTCGGCCGCACCCGCGCCGACGATCTCCTGACGCTGAAGGTCGAGGAGCGCTGCGAGGCGGCGCTTGCATTCCTGCTCTGATCGCGCAGGCGGTGAACTCAGCTTGCCTATTGCATAGGTGCCAAGCAGAATGGCCGGGCGCGGCGTTGTCCTCGTCGTCCATGGCATGGAAATTGCTGCGCTTTCGACCTCAGTCTTGACGATCAGCGCGGAGAATTTGGAATGCTTGAGGGAGCCGAGGTGCGGCTTGCCGTCGATATCGGTGGTACGTTCACCGACATCGTGCTGGACGTGGGGCAGGATCGCAAGACGCGCAAGCTGCTGACGACGCCGCAGCGCCCCGAACAGGCCGTGCTGGACGGGATGCGTCTCATTCTCGCCGATGCGCGCGCACATATCAGCGACATCGACGTCTTCATTCACGGTACCACGCTCGCCACCAACGCCATCATCGAGCGCCGCGGTGCCAAGACGGCCCTGATCGCGACCGAAGGCTTTCGCGACGTGCTCGATATCGGCACCGAGAGCCGCTACGATCAATATGATCTCGGCATCGACAAACCGAGGCCGCTGGCGCCGCGCAGCCTGCGTTTCACCGTGCCCGAGCGCGTCGACGCCCACGGCGCCGTCCGTCTCCCGCTCGACGAAGCGTCGGTGCGTGCACTCGCGCCGAAATTGCGTGAGCTGGGCGTCGCGAGCGTCGCGATCGCGTTCCTGCACTCCTATGCCAATCCCGAGCACGAGCGTCGTGCGGCCGCGATCCTGGCGGAGGAGATGCCTGATATCTCCGTGACGGTGTCCTCGGCCGTTTGCCCGGAGATTCGCGAGTATGAGCGCACATCGACAGCGGTCGCGAACGCCTATGTGCAACCCCTGATCGACGGCTATCTCGCCCGCATGGCCGACGCCTTGCAGGTCGAGCAGTTCCGCGGCGCGATCTATCTCGTCACCTCAGGTGGCGGCGTCACCTCGATCGAGACGGCGCGGCGCTTTCCGGTGCGCCTCGTCGAGTCCGGGCCTGCCGGCGGCGCAATCTTCGCGGCGCAGATCGCGGCGCGTCTTGGCGAGAGCAAGGTGCTGTCCTTCGACATGGGCGGCACCACGGCAAAGATTTGCCTGATCGAAAAGTACCAGCCCGAGACCTCGCGCGTGTTCGAGGTCGATCGCGCCGCGCGCTTCCTCAAAGGCTCCGGCCTGCCGGTGCGCATCCCCGTGATCGAGATGGTCGAGATCGGCGCCGGGGGCGGCTCGATCGCCCATGTCGACGCGATGAAGCGCGTCACCGTCGGGCCCGAGAGTGCATCGTCCGAGCCGGGCCCGGCCTGCTACGGCCGCGGCGGCCAGCGTCCGGCGGTGACCGATGCGGACGTCGCGCTCGGCATGATTGATCCCGACGCATTTGCCGGCGGTACGATCAAGCTCGATCCGGAGCTTTCGAAGCAGGCGCTGCTGCGCAGCGTCGGCGAGCCGCTCGGCCTGTCGGCAGAGACTGCTGCCTATGCCGTGCACGAGGTCGTCTGCGAGAACATGGCGAGTGCGGCGCGTGTCCATGCGGTCGAGCGCGGCGAGATCGTCGGCCAGCACACGCTGATCGCCTTTGGCGGCGCGGCGCCGTTGCATGCGGCGCGCGTCGCCGAGAAGATCGGCGTCTCCCGCGTGATCGTGCCGTCGAATGCCGGTGTCGGCTCGGCCGTCGGTTTCCTTGCGGCACCGATCGCCTATGAGCTGGTGCGCAGTCGACATGTCCGGCTCGATGATTTCGACACCGAAGCGGTGTCGGATCTCCTGCAGGAGATGGTGACCGAGGCGCGCGCGCTGGTCGAGCCTGGTGCTGCCGGTGCGCCGGTGCGCGAACGACGCGCCGCCTTCATGCGCTATGTCGGCCAGGGCCATGAGATCTCGGTCGAGTTGCCGAACCGGCGGCTGACGGGGGCCGATCTCGCCGGCCTGCGCCAGAAGTTCGAGGCGGACTATTCCGCGATGTTCGAGCGGCCGATCCCGGGCGCCGCGATCGAGGTGTTGAGCTGGTCGGTGCTCGCTACGACGGAGGCGCGCAATCCATCTGCTGTCGCCGCCGTCACGCGCAAGCCTGCCGGCAAAGCTGTCGGCAGCCGCAAATTCTTCGACGGCCGCGCCGGCGAGGTGATCGAGATCCCGCTCTATCGCCGCGAGGACATGGTGCCGGGCGCGACCATCGCAGGCCCGGCCGTGATCGCGGAGGACGAGACCTCCACCTTCGTTTCCACCAGTTTTGATGCCCATATCGACGGTGCCGGCAGCATCGTCATGGAACGGAAGGCGGCCTGATCATGAGCAAGGCAAATGGCGCGAGCCTGATCGACCTTCAGATCATGTGGCACCGGCTGATCGCCGTGGTCGAGGAGCAGGCCCAGGTGCTGCTCCGCACCGCCTTCAGCCCGATCGTGCGCGAATGCGGCGACCTCTCGGCCGGCGTGTTCGACCTCAAGGGGCGGATGCTGGCGCAGGCGGTGACCGGCACGCCCGGTCACGTCAACTCGATGGCGGAATCGGTCAAGCACTTCATCAACCACTTCCCGATCGAGACGATGAAGGAGGGTGATGCCTACATCACCAACGATCCCTGGATGGGCACCGGTCATCTCAACGACTTCGTCGTCACCACGCCCTGCTTCAAGGACGGCAAACCGGTCGCGCTGTTCTCCTGCACCAGCCACCTGATGGACATCGGCGGCATCGGCTTCGGGCCTGACGCCACCGACGTGTTCATGGAGGGGCTCTACATCCCCATGCTGAAGCTGATCGACCAGGGCGTCGTCAACGAGACGCTGATGGCGATGATCCGCACCAACACGCGGCTGCCGATCGATACCGAAGGCGACACCTATTCGCTCGCCGGCTGCAACGACGTCGGCTGCGAGCGCCTGGTCGAGATGATGACCGAGTTCGGCATCGATACGCTCGACGGGCTCGGCGACTACATCTGCGACCGCTCCCGCGAGGCGGTGCTCGCTGAAATCGCAAAGCTGCCGAAGGGCAGCTGGCGCAACACCATGGTGGTCGACGGTTATGATGCCCCGGTCACGCTGGCTGCGACGCTGACGATCTCGGATGCGGGCATCCATGTCGATTTCGACGGCACCTCGGCCGCCTCGAAGTTCGGCATCAACGTGCCCTTGTCCTACACCACCGCCTACACCGTGTTCGGCCTCGGCTGTGTCGTGGCGTCGCAGATCCCGAACAATGCCGGCTCGCTGTCGCCGCTGACGGTGTCGGCACCCGCCGGCGCGATCCTCAATGCGCCGAAGCCCGCGCCGGTCGCCTCGCGCCACATCATCGGCCAGATGCTGCCCGACGTGGTGTTCGGCTGCCTGCGTCAGATCATTCCCGAGCGCGTTCCGGCCGAAGGCACCTCGTGCCTGTGGAATCTCAACGTCCGCGGCCAGACCCGCTCCGGGGTCGGCGGCAATTACGGATTCTCGATGGCGGTGACCTCCAATGGCGGCACCGGTGCGCGCTTCGGCAAGGATGGGCTGTCGGCCACCGCCTATCCCAGCGGCGTGCGCGGCACCCCGGTCGAGATCGCGGAGACGCAGACGCCGCTGATCTTCTGGCGCAAGGAGCTGCGTCCGGATTCCGGCGGGGCAGGGCGCACCCGCGGCGGCCTCGGCCAGATCATCGAGGTCGGCAGCGGCGTCGATGCGCCGTTCGACATCCTGGCGGCGTTCGACCGCATCGATCATCCCCCGCGCGGGCGCGATGGCGGCAAGAACGGCGAGGCCGGCTATGTCGGCCTCAAGTCAGGCAAGAAGCTGCGTGGAAAAGGATTTCAGCAGGTGCCGCCGGACGACCGGCTTGTTGTGCTGACGCCGGGCGGCGCCGGCATCGGCGCCCCCACGACGCGCGATCGCGCGGCGGTCAGGGACGACATCGAAAGCGGGCTCGTGTCCGCCGACAATGCGGCTGCAGTTTATGGGTACCCGCGCTGACAAGTCAGTGCGCTTGGTAAACGGAGGGGAGCAATGATCACGCGACGGAACTTCACCGCGGGCGCAGCGACGCTGCTCGCCGCCAACCACATCTCGACCCGCGCCCGGGCGGCGACGGCGAACTGGGACATGTCGACGGTCTGGCCCGACGGCAATTTCCACACCCAGAACGCGATGGCCTTCGCCGAGGAAGTGAAGAAGCAGAGCGGCGGCTCGGTCGCGATTACCGTGAAGGCCGGTGGCCAACTCGGCTTCAAGGGACCCGAACATCTGCGCGCCGTGCGCGACGGCCTGGTGCCGCTTGCCGACGTCCTCAACATCCAGCAGGTCGGCGACGAGCCCTTCATGGGCGTCGAGAGCATTCCCTTCCTCTGCAGCTCGATGGACGAACTGAAGGTGCTGCACAAATATGTGCGGCCCGAATACGAGAAAGTCGCCGCACGCAACAACCAGAAGATCCTCTACATCGTGCCGTGGCCGACGCAGTATCTGCATCTCAAGGTCAAGGTCGCCGATGTCGACGGATTGAAGAACATCAAGATCCGCGTGCCCGACAAGAACGCCGTCGACATGCTGGCCGTGGTCGGCATGGCGCCGGTGATGATCCCCTGGGGCGAGACCATCCCCGCGCTCGCCTCGGGCGCCGTCGCGGGCGTCTCGACCTCGGCGGTCTCGGGCGTCGACGGCAAGTTCTGGGAATTCCTGAAATACGTCTACCCGACCAATCACGTCTGGTCCTCGCAGATGCTCACCGTCAATCTCGATTCCTGGAAGGCGCTGAGCGCCGACCAACAGCAGATGGTCGCCGGCATCGCCGCGAAGATGGAGCCGGGGTTCTGGGCGAACTCGCTCAAGGCCGATGCCGACAGCCTCAACCGCCTGAAGGAGGGCGGCATGGAGGTGGTGCCGGTCTCGGGCGCGATGATGACGGATATCCGGGCCAAGACCGCGCCGCAGCTCGACGCCTTCCTCAAGCGCGTGCCGGCGGCCGATAAGCCGGTGCGGGCCTATCTCGCCGAAATGAAGCGCTGAGGCCGATATGGTCAGCGTTTCGCCCGCGGCTTCACAAAGTCTCAACGCCGCGGCGCCGGCGCCGCTGCGCATTCTGCTCGACGGCATCGACCGTCTCGGCCGGCTCGACGGCTGGATCGGCGGCGGCTGCCTGTTGACGCTGACACTGCTGATGCTGTGCGAGGTCGCAACGCGCTTCCTCTCGAATTTCCTGTCGTTCTTCCCGCCGACGATCTCGATTGCCTGGGAATACTCATCCTATCTGATGGCGGCGTCCTTCACCTTCGGAGCCGCCATGACCTTGCGTGTCGGCGGCCACATCCGTGTCGTGCTACTGCTCAAGAACGCGCCGGCGCCGTTGCAACGGGCGCTGGAGATCCTGTCGGCCGCGGCCGGTTTTGCCTTCATGGCGTTCCTGACCTCGGCCATGGCGAAGTTCGCTTTCGGCGCCTATGTGCGCGGCCAGGTCTCGACCTCGAGCGACACGCCGCTGTGGTTTCCGGAAGCCGTCGTCACCTTCGGCATGCTGCTGCTCACGCTGCAATTCCTGGCACGCGCGATCCAGGCCGTGCTCGGCCTGCCGCTGGAGGATCACCGCATGAAGGCCTCGCCCGTCGAATGACAGCTTTGCTCGCTCCTGGATTCCAGATCGCATGACCATCGAAGTCGTCGCCCTCTTCGCGATCCTGTTTGCGCTGCTGGCCTGCGGCGTGTGGATCGGCCTCACGCTCGCGCTGACAGCGACATTGCTGCTCGCGATGTTCCGCTCGATCCCGCTGGACAAGCTGTTGCCGCAATACGCCTGGAACATCCTGACCACGCAGGAGCTGCTGGCGCTGCCGCTGTTCATCCTGATGGGCGAGCTGCTGTTCCGCACCCGCCTGTCGCGCTCGCTGTTTCAGGGGCTGGCGCCCTGGGCGGGGTTGCTGCCCGGCCGATTGCTGCATGTCAACGTGATCGGCTGCACCATCTTCGCGGCGATCTCGGGCTCGTCGGCCGCGACCACGCAGGTGATCGGCCGCATGTCGCTCAACGAGCTCTTGCGCCGCGGCTATTCGCGCGACATCGCGATCGGTTCGCTCGCCGGTGCCGGCACGCTCGGCTTCCTGATCCCGCCGTCCAACATCATGATCATCTACGGCGTGCTCGGCGACGTCTCGATCCTGAAACTGTTCACGGCCGGCGTGCTGCCCGGACTTCTGCTCGCCGCAACCTTCATGGGCTGGGTGATGCTGCACACGACCCTCAACCGCAGCATGGTGCCGGAGACGGAAGCCAAACTGTCGCAGGTGCCGTGGCGCGAGCGCTTTGCCGCGCTGAAGGATCTCGCGCCCGCGCTGTTCCTGATCGCCTGCGTGCTCGGCTCGATGTATGGCGGGCTCGCGACCCCGTCGGAAGCCGCCGCCGTCGGCGTGCTCGGCGCGGCGCTGGTCGCCTGGGCGCAGGGCTCGATGTCGCAGCAGGTGATACGCGACGTGCTCATCGGCTCGGTCGTGACCTGCTCGATGATCGCGCTGATCGTGCTCGGCGCTTCGATCCTCGGCAATGCCGCGGCCTTTCTCGGCATCCCGCAGGCCGTCGCCGCCTTCGTCAAGGGGCTCGGCCTGTCGCCCTTCATGCTGATCGTCGTGCTGATCGTCTTCTACCTGATCCTCGGCTGCTTCCTCGACGGCTTCTCGATGATCGTGATGACCTTGCCGATCGTGCTGCCCATCGTGAAGGGGGCAGGCTTCGACGAGATCTGGTTCGGCATCTTCCTCGTGCTCGCGGTCGAGATGGCGCAGATCACGCCGCCCGTCGGCTTCAACCTGTTCGTCATCCAGGGCCTCACCGAGGACGGCCTCGGCTACATCGCGCGCGTGACGCTGCCGTATCTCGTCATCATGATCGGCTTCGTGCTGCTGCTGACGCTCTGGCCCGGCATCGTCACGATTCTGCCGCGGGTGCTGTACGGGTAGATTGGTCGAGGGCGGGTGCCGCAGCCGTCAGCGGAATGGCGTTGCGGTGCGGCGGGGATCGCAGGCCTGCCCACCTACCATCCGTTGTGTTGCCTGACGGGCAAAACACTCCAGCGCTGGGTCGATACCCGTGCGCGAAAATATTCGCATTTACAGAAATTCGGTTTTGCCGTACAAGCCAACACATCCCGCCCGCCACAAGGGGCGTTTCGCGATCGTCACGGGACGCGGGCCGGGATGCGGTGGCCGCGACGGCGTCGGCGCGCGATGATGGCTGCAGGGCGGGAAACCGTGAGCAGCGACAGGCGCGATACGACACGGCGCTGACAGCGTCCTTGTTCGGCCCCGATGGCGAGCGCACGCCAGCCGTCGGGGATGCGGATGGGGATGTGCGCGGACGGAGAAGTCGTGTGGTCCTGACGCCCGGGGTCTGTGCGTCAAGGCTTGCGGTGATGTGGCGGCCCGACCGGGCGCGTGCATCAGCCATCTGCAAGGCGACGGGGGCAATAGTGCATCGCTCCCCGGGGAGAGCACGAAGGACACCGTGAAAACCATCGCGCAGGGAAGGCCGGGCGACCGGCATCACCTGTCGTCCACCCCGTGCGCGTTTCTTTCGCACACGCGGGACCTCGGGTGCCAGCCGGCGCCCGGCCTTCCCTGCGCCCTTGCTTTTAAAGGGCGGAAGAGATCAGCAAAGCTCGGGCAAGTCAGGCCGCGAGAATAAGCAGTCATGTCCATCGCTAAACAACGGTCTCGTGCCCCGGACGCAGTGCAACGCGCCGCGTCTTCGCGGCGTGGTGCGCTGCAGAGCCGGGGCCCATGCATCAGCGAAGTGTGTAGCCTTCTGGGTCCCGGCTCTGCGCAGCAGCGTAAGAACGCTGCAGCGCGTCCGGGACACGAGAGAGGCGCGCCAAACGTCGTCCCGGCTTGTCGACCGGGACGACTTGCGCGAGCAAGAGCGAAGGGGTGTTCAGCCCGGCCTAGGCCGCCGCCTTCTTGCGCGCGAGCTCGGCCTTGTACAGTTCGAACTCTTCTGCAACCGCCTTCGCGACCGACGGCCGCTGGCGCAGGCGCTCGTAATAGGCCTTCACGTTCGGCCATTTGGCGAGATCGATCGGCGGCGTCGCCATGGTCCAGTTGATGACCGTGACCAGATAGGCGTCGGCAACGCTGAAATGGTCGAGCAGGAAGTCGCGCCCCTTCAGGTAGTTGTCGAGATAGTCGAGCCGCGACAGGTTCTTCTCGAGGGCATAGGCCTTGGTCTCCTGCGGGGCCTTGCGATCGAGCACCGGGATGAAGAGGCCCTTGTGAAGTTCGGTGCCGATGAAGCACAGCCATTGATGCAGCCGCGTGCGCTCGATGCCCTCTGCGGCGCCAAGCCCGGATTGCGGGAAGCGGTCGGCGACGTATTGCAGGATTGCCGCGTTCTCGGTCAGAACCACGCCCTCGTCGGTGCGCAGCGTCGGCACCAGGCCGATCGGATTGACGGCGCGGAAGTCGGAGCCGTCGCTCAGCACGGTCTTGGTCGGCGGGTCGACCTCGAGATAGTTCGCTTCGGCGCCGGCTTCATACAGCGCGACGCGTGTTGCCATCGAACAGGCGAGCGGCGAGAAATAGAGATCCATCTGTAGCCTCCTTGGGCAATTTCTGAGATTTCGCTCAACCTGGCCAGATTGATTTTTGTACCATGTTGCATAATATGGGATCGGTCAAGGATTAGTTTGCGAAATGGTACAAAAATCGAAGCCGCCAGCTGCTGCCAATGAACCCGAGGGCGCCGGCCAACCTAAGCGCCGCGGCCGTCCGCGCGCCTACCAGCCCGATATCGCGCTCGGCAAGGCGCTGGATCTGTTCCGCCGGCAGGGTTTTGCCGCGACCTCGCTCGATGATCTCAGCGAAGCGACCGGGATGAACCGCCCGAGCCTTTACGGCGCCTTCGGCGACAAGCGGGAGCTCTACATCAAGAGCTATCAGCGCTACCGCGAGGATGCGCGGGCCTCCATGGCTGCGATCTTCCGCGAGGAGATGCCGGTGCGTCAGCGGCTGGAACGCATCTTCGCCTCCGCGCTGAACATCTATCTCTCGGGCGAGACCGGTCCGCGCGGCTGCTTTACGGTGGTGACCGCGGCGTCAGAAGCCGTTGGCGATCCCGAGATTCGCGCCATGGTGCTCGACGGTCTCGCCGAGCTCGACAAGGCCTTTGCAAACTGCTTCCGCCGCGCCAAGGAGAACGGCGAGCTGCCGGCGAGCGCCGATCCGGTCGTGCTGGCGCAGATCGCATCAGCCACCGTCCACACCATCGCCATCCGCTCGCGCGCGCGTGTATCGCGCAAGGAGCTGGAGGCGATCGTGAAGGGGGCGATCGACGTGATGGTGGGGGCCAAGAGTTAGGCTGTCGTCCCGGGGCGCGCGTAGCGCGAGCCCGGGACCCATAGCCACAGGGAGGTGTTTGGCGAAGACTAGGAGGTACCAGCTCGCCTAACAAACTTCTCCCTGGGGTTATGGGTCCCCGCCTTCGCGGGGACGACAGCGAGTATGTCGCCCGATCCCGCGCTCAACTACGCCGCGCGGATTTGCGCGAGGAAGCGATCCACCTCGTCCCGCAGCCGCTGCGACTGCTTCGACAGCTCGATCGCCGAACCCAGCACCTCCTCGGCCGCCGTGCCTGTTGCGGCGATGCCGGCAGTGACACCGGAGATGTTCTGCGAGACCTCGCCGGTGCGGGCGGCCGCCTGCTGGACGTTCTGTGCGATCTCCTGCGTCGCCGTGCCCTGCTGGCCGACGGCTGCGGCGATCGCGGCGGAGATTTCGTCGACTTGCTGGATCGTCGCGCAGATCGACTGGATGCCGTCCACAGCGCCTGATGTCTCGCCCTGCACCGCGTTGACCTGGGCGCCGATCTCCTCGGTCGCCTTCGCCGTCTGCGTCGCCAGTGCCTTGACCTCGGAAGCGACCACGGCAAAGCCGCGGCCGGCTTCGCCCGCGCGCGCCGCTTCGATCGTCGCGTTCAGCGCCAGCAGGTTGGTCTGGCCCGCGATGCCGTTGATGAAGGAGACGACGTCACCGATCTTTTGCGCCGCGTCCGCCAGGCTCTGCACGCGCTCGTTCGAGCGCCGTCCGTCGCTCGCGGCCTTGCCCACCACTTCGGTCGCGTGGGCGAGGCGCCGGCTGATCTCGGTCATCGACGAGGACAACTCCTCGGCTGCTGCGGCGACGGTCTGCACATTTTCCGAGGCCAGCGCCGACGCGGATGATACGGCGCCGGTCTGCTGTCGGGATTGCTCGACGATGGCCGACATCGAGCGCGCCGTATGCTCCATCTCGACCGCAGCCGAGGACACCGTGGTGACGACGTCGCGGATGCTGGCCTCGAAATTGTCGGCAAGCGCGGCGAAGGCACGCCGCTTCTCCGCTTCGGACTGCGCCTTGGCCTCCAGCTGCTCGGCCTGAAGCTTGCCAAAGTTGACGGCGTTGTCGCGGAACACCGCGACCGCCTTCACCATCGCCCCGACTTCGTCATTCGCCTTGCTGGCGGGGATGGTGACGTCGGTCCGGCCGTCTGCGAGCTCGCGCATGACGGACGTGATGGAGAGGATCGGACGCGAGATGCTGCGGGCGATGAGATAGCCGACGATGGCGGCAAGCACGAGCCCGATCGCGGCGATCGCAATCGCGAGCATCCAGGCGCGGTCGGCCGAGGCCTCGTAATCGGCATTGTCCATCACCAGTTCGACGGCGCCGAGCGGCTTTCCGGAAAAATCCCTGATCGGTCCGAGCAGCGCCGCCACCGGCGTATTGTCGAGCTTGGCCCGCTTCACCGTGAAGCTGCCTGTGGTAGCGCGGCCGTAATCGGCCGCGTCGAAGAAGCTCTTGCCCTTCAGCGTGCCGCCGAACAGCTTGAAGCCCGAGCCGTCGGCGAGGTGGAAGGCGACGTCGACATGGCGGTTGGTCTTGAAATCGTCGAGGAAGGACTGGCCGAAGGTCAGGCCGAATTCGACCGAGCCGAGCTGCTTGGCTCCTTGCGCGATCGGCACCACGCCGCGGATGCCGAGCCCGGCGACGCCGCCTTCGAGGCCGACCACGACCTTGCGATCCTGGTTGGCGACGACGACGGTCTTGCGGAATCCGCTGAGGTCGTCGCCGAACTTGGCGGGCTGGTGCACGCGCAGGAACGAGGTCGCCGGCGCCACATGGAACTGGAACTGCTCGACACCGTATTCCGATTTGGTCGCGGCAAAGACCGGCCCGAACAGGGCTATCAGGGCGTTGCGGTCCTGCTTGGCCATCGCATCCTGCGTCGCCGGCATCGCGGCCACGACCGTGCTCATGGCGGCGGCCCGGTGCGATTCCTCGGCGATGCGCGACTGAAGGGCATCATAATGGCTGTGCAGCTCGCGCTGGTCGGCGCGGTCGATGATCCCCGCGATGATCCACATCGCCCCGAGCACCGCAAACAGGGCGGTTGCCGCCGCCGTCACCGCGAGGGCAACCGTGATCCGCATCCTGAGGCCGAGGCTCGCGCGCATGTTCGACTCGTTGTTTGAGCGTTGGTTAACAACGCTTATCAACTTCTCGCTAAGAGAGGGTGAACGGGATACCGGCGGAGCGCTGTGGTTGTGAGCGATCGTTAGGCCAGCCCGGTTGCCTCCCCACAAACGGGGTCGTCCCCGCGAACGCGGGGACCCATACCGCGGAATCTATCAAGTAAAGACAGTCGCAGTACCGAGCTACGACTTTTCGCAAAACTTCACCCTGTGGTTATGGATCCCCGCGTGCGCGGGGATGACACGGAATTTGCAGAACCAGCGTTCGCAAAATTCCGAGCGCCTCAATAGCCCCTGGCCCGGTCCACCACGTTCTCCAGCGTGCCGCCGGCCTCGAACCGTGCGATCTGCTCGGCGACATAGGCCGAGATCGCGTCCGCGTCGGTGTCGGCTGCGTTGTGGGGCGTCAGCACCACCTTGGGATGGGTCCAGAACCGGCTGTCCGCCGGCTGCGGCTCCTGCACGAAGACATCGAGCGAGGCGGCGCCCAGCGTGCCATCGTCGAGGCAGGCGAGGATGTCGGCCTCGTTCTGCAAGCCCCCGCGGCCGGCATTGATCAGCACCGGCGCGCCGAGCGGGCTGTTGCGGTTGAGCTTGGTGAAGACGTCGCGGTTGAGGATGCCGTGCGTCTCCGGCGTCAGCGGCAGCAGGCAGACCAGGATATCGGTCGCGCGCAGGAACGTATCGATCTGGGCCGAGCCATGGAAGCATTCGACGCCGTCGATCGCGCGCGGGCTGCGGCTCCAGCCGGCGACGCGGAAGCCGAGCCGGCGCAGCACGTCGGCCGCATCCGCTCCTAACGTGCCGAGCCCCATGACGCCAACCGTGACCGCGCTCGCAGGCCATTGATATTTCGGCTCCCAGCGTTTTGCGCGCTGCGAGTCCCGCAAATAGAGCTCCTGGCGGTGATGCATCAGCACGTGCAGCACGACATATTCAGTCATGCGGCCGGTCAGGTCGGGTACGGCGACCCGGACCAGCGGCACATCGGGCAGGCTCTTGTCCGCCATCAGCGCATCGACGCCGGCGCCGAGATTGAAGATCGCCCGCAGGTTGGGGAAGGCGCCGAGATCGCCGGGCACCGGCTTCCACACCGTGGCATAGTGCACCTCGGCGGGATCGAGCGTGGAATCCGGCAGCAGCACCACACGGCGGCCGCCGCAGACAGCGTCAAACCGGGCCTTCCAGCGCTCGGGCAACCAGTTCTGCTGCGTGCTGTTGATCAGGACGGCCAGTGTGCCCTTGGTCATTCGAAGTGCCTCGTCGGTTCCGCTCAAGAAGGCCCTCCTTGGCACGACCTGCCGGATTTTTCCTGCTATTTTTTTCCGCAGTCCTGTCGGACCGGGGCATAGTGGATCGTCTTCACAACAAGACCCGAGGAAAATGTCGCCCATGCTTTATGCAATCCTTTGCTATCACGATGAGGACTTCGTCGGCTCCTGGAGCAAGGAGCAGGACGAGGCCGTGATGAAGAAGCTCGCCGTGGTGCAGGAGAAGCTCACCCAGCAGGGCCGGCTCGGGCCGGTCGCGCGGCTGCTGCCGACCACGGCAGCGGCGACCCTGCGCAAGGAAGATCCGCCGCTGGTGCTCGACGGGCCCTATGCCGAGACCAAGGAGCAGCTGCTCGGCTTCTACATCGTCGACTGCAAGAATCTCGATGAGGCGCTCGACGTCGCCCGCGACCTTGGCGCAGCCAATCCCGGCGGCGCCTATGAGGTGCGTCCCGTCGGCGTGTTCCGGCCCGGAGGAAACCTGACGTGAGCGAGACCGACACCGCCTGGATCGAGACCGCGCTGACCTCGGCGCGCCCCCAGGCGGTCGGCGCGCTGCTGCGTTATTTCCGCGATCTCGACACCGCCGAGGAGGCGTTCCAGAACGCCTCCCTGCGCGCGCTCAAGACCTGGCCGCAGAACGGACCGCCGCGCGATCCTGCGGCCTGGCTGATCATGGTCGGCCGCAATGCCGCCATCGACGAGGTGCGCCGGACCCGCAAGCAGCAGCCGCTGCCGGAGGACGACCAGGCGATCTCCGATCTCGACGACGCCGAAGGCGCGCTGGCCGAACGGCTGGACGGCTCGCACTACCGCGACGACATCCTGCGGTTGATGTTCATCTGCTGCCATCCGCAATTGCCGGCGACGCAGCAGATCGCGCTGGCGTTGCGCATCGTCTCGGGGCTTACCGTGAAGCAGATCGCGCGAGCCTTCCTGGTGTCGGACGCGGCGATGGAGCAGCGCATCACCCGCGCCAAGACGAAGGTCGCGGAAGCCGGGACGCCGTTCGAAGCGCCCGGCGCAATCGAGCGCTCCGAGCGGCTCGCCGGTGTCGCGGCGATGATTTATTTGATCTTCAACGAGGGCTATTCGGCGAGCGGCGACACCGCGGAGATCCGCAAGCCGCTCTGCGAGGAGGCGATCCGGCTGGGGCGCCTGCTGCTCAGGCTGTTTCCGAGCGAGCCGGAGATCATGGGGCTCACGGCGCTCATCTTGCTGCAGCATGCACGCAGTGCCGCGCGCTTTGCCGCGGACGGTTCGCTGATCCTGCTGGACGACCAGGACCGTTCGCTTTGGAATGACACCATGATCGCGGAAGGGCTGGCGCTGATCGACAAGGCGATGCGCCACCGCCGCAGCGGGCCCTATCAGATCCAGGCCGCGATCGCCGCGCTGCATGCCCGCGCGTCGACGCCGGAGGAGACCGACTGGACGCAGATCGACCTGCTCTATGGCGCACTTGAAGTTGTGCAGCCGTCTCCCGTGGTGACGCTCAACCGCGCGGTTGCGGTCTCCAAGGTGCGGGGGCCGCAAGCCGCGCTCGATCTGATCGAGCCGCTTGCGCCGAAGCTCTCCAACTACTTCCATTTCTACGGCGTGCGCGGCGCCTTCCTGATGCAGCTCGGCCGCAACGAGGAGGCGCGTGTCGCCTTCGACCGCGCCATCGCGCTTGCCAACACGTCCGCAGAAGCGGCCCACATCCGCATGCACATCGATCGCCTGATCCGGGACAGCCAGCCGAAGGCTGGCGCGCGGCAGGGTGCGAAAGTGAAGTGACGCCGCACGCGTCATTCCGGGATCACCCTTCGGGTGCCCCGGAATGACGGCAGAATAATTTCGTCTTCAATTGTCGGCCTCCGCCGTTCCCGTTCGTCCTAAGCCCGTATCCACGGAGCTCCTCATGCTGAAAGCCGTTGCCGTCATCGCCATCCTGCTCGCCGCCGGACTTGCGGGCGTCCTCGCCTTTGCCCTGACAAAACCTGACACGTTCCGCGTCGAGCGGAGCCTCGCGGTGAAGGCGCAGGCCGGTGCGATCTATCCGCAGGTCGCCGATTTCCGCCGCTGGACCAACTGGTCCCCCTATGAGACCCGCGATCCCGCCATGAAGCGCACCTTCGGTGGATCTGAGGGAGGCAAGGGCGCGACCTACGCCTGGGACGGCAACAACAATGTCGGCGCCGGCCGCATGGAGATCCTCGAGGCGACGGGGCCGTCCAAGCTTCGCATCAAGCTCGATTTCGAGCGGCCGTTCGAAGGTCACAACACCGCCGAGTTCACCTTTGTGCCGCAAGGCGATGCCACTCTGGTCACATGGGCGATGTACGGTCCGGCTCCGTTCATGTCCAAGATCATGCAGGTGTTCATCAACATGGACAGCATGATCGGCAAGGATTTCGATGCCGGCCTCGCCAGCCTGAAGAAGCTGACCGAGAAGCAATAAGCCTCACTGCAAACGAAGAGGAGAGAAACGATGCTCAACGCTTATCTGTTCTATCAGGACACCTGCGAAGCTGCGTTCAACTTCTACGCCAAGGTCCTGGGCGGCAAGATCGACGCCATGATGCGGTCATCGGACGCGCCGCCGGACATGCCCGCCGCGCCCGGCCGCGAGAAGATGATCATGCACGCGCGAATGTCGTTGCCCGACGGCAGCGTGCTGATGGCTTCCGACGCGCCGCCGGAGCATTTCGCCAAGCCACAAGGTTTTTCGATCTCGTTCACGGTCAAGGATCCCGCAGATGGCGAGCGTAAATTCAACGCGCTCGCCGATGGCGGCACCGTCACCATGCCGTTCAGCAAGACGTTCTGGGCCAAGGGCTTTGGCATGTGCGTCGACAAGTTCGGCATTCCCTGGATGGTGAACTGCCCGGCCGAAGGGATGTGACAGGCGCGACCGCCTGCATGATCTGTTGAGTCCGCAATCCCCTCTCTGCACTGTCGCGCGAGAGGGGACGCCTGGATTTATCGCGTCATATCCGGATCGGTCGTGCGCTCGCTCAACGGATCGATCCGGTCGCGTCCTCGCTTTGCTGCGGCGGCTGAACGCAGCGAGGGCAGATCACGAGCTTGGTGCCGAGCTGCTTGTCGTTCTCGGCTTCGATCTCGTCATGGACCGCCCACCACGCCTCCGAGTATGGCCGCAAGGTGCCGAGCACTCGTTGCCGCTCCTGATTGGGATCACTTGCGGCGGGCGCGGGGTTCGTCGCGCGCCGCTTGGCGGCATGCGGGCGGTTCGAGCCTTTGTTGGGGTCCTGGCCGAGGCCATCCCATGCGATCGGGCGGCGCTCCTGCGCCGGTGCGACTGCACATCCAAGCAGCGCTGTGCAGAAAGTAAGCAAAATGAAGCCGCGTCGTATCATGCCGGACCCAAAGTTCGATGCGCAATGCGCAAGCTTCCGCACGGGAAACTTGCATCGCGTCGGTCAAATGGAACTTAAGGCAAACGATTGGCCGGCGTGGCCGAGGAATGAACGCGCGATTCGCATCACTTTGCGGGAGCAGTGAGGCCGCTTCGTGAAGCCATGCGGACTGCATCGCACAACAATTGACGCAATATTGGGCTGTAATCTGTACGTCAGAATCGCTATTGGTGACTCACAAAATCTAAAAAGCTGGGGTGGACGTCACTTGGAAGGGGAGCGACCGATGGCGGCGGCGCTACAGATCAATTTTGCCCTGTGGGGGATGCTTATCTGCGTCAGCATGAAGCTGGGGCCGGTGATCCAGACTCTTTATTGACGGCAGCCAAAGTGTAATGGCGTGGAGACCCCGGTGCGCACATTGGGTGCGAGCACAGGGAACCTGCCGTGTGGCCTCGGGCCGGCCAGGCCAATGCCTTTGATGTGACGTGACGCGGTTCACAGAACTCATTCACGTCACATGCGTGGCGGCTGCCACATTCGTCAGCGGCAGCGCGGATAGATCGCGGCGAGATCGCGCCCCTTGAGCAAGAGTAGCCGCGAAGTGAGGCCGCCACGGCGGCTGATCCAGTCGCGCACTGGGCCGGGATAGGCGGCAAGTACCGCGACCGATGCTTCCGGCTCGGCATAAAAGCGCCCGCGCCGGTCGACCGAACGTGCCGCATGGAAGCCGAGCACGGCGCGCTTGGTGACGCAGATGCGCTCGCCCGGCACGATGCTCAGCACCAGCGTGCAGGCAGACAGGCAGGGACCATCGATCACCACGCGCTCGCCGCTCTCGCGCACCTTCTCGAACAAATCGAGGAACGGCCCGACCTGTCCGCCCGGAGACTGGATGATGCGGATTTCAGCGGACGCGGGCGCGGCGGCGAGCAGGGCGGATGCGAGGATCAGGGCTTTGAGGGAGGTGACGCGTCGCATGAACTCTCCACCAACTCGGTTTCGTAGGGTGGGCAAAACGTAGCGTGCCCACCTTCAGCATCGCAGATCCGGAAGAACGTGGTGGGCACGGCGCAAGAGCGCCCTTGCCCACCCTACAGAAACAGTGCCTACCCGTTCCGCCTTTGCCCGCGCAGCGTCGGCAGGCCGATACCCGCCGCATCGAACCCGCCATCAACGGCCAAAATTTGACCGGTGATGTAGCTCGATCGTTCCGAGCACAGGAAGTAGATCGCTTCCGCAAGCTCCTCCTCCAGGCCGTAACGGTTGAGCGGAATGGCGTCGTGATAGTCGGCGCGGATCTCCTTGGAATGCACCTGCTTCGCCATCGCGGTGTCGACCGGCCCCGGCGCAACCGCGTTGACGCGGATGTTGAGCGAGGCGAGTTCGACAGCGAGCTGCTTGGTCAGGTGCGCGAGCCCGGCCTTGCTGGTGCCGTAGGCCGAGCGCAGCGTCGAGGCGCGTACCGCCGAGATCGAGGTGATGTTGACGATCGCGCCGCCATGGCCTTCGCGCATCAAGGGAACCGCGGCCTTGGTGCAGAGGAACGGGCCGGTGAGATTGACCTCGAGCACGCGGCGCCAATCGGTCTCGGACGTCTCCATCAGCGGTGCGAACACCGCGATGCCGGCATTGTTGACCAGTGCATCCAGTCGGCCGAACCGGCGCTCGACCGCCTTCATTGCATCGCTCACCGCGGCGGCGTCCGAGACGTCGCAGGTCAGCGCCAACGTCGCCTCGCTTTGGTCGATTTCGGCGACCGCCCGGCCGAGCAACTCGCCCTCGATGTCGAGCAGCGCCACGCGCCAGCCCTCGCCAAGGAACTTCTTCGCGGTCGCAAGCCCGATGCCGCGGGCGGCTCCGGTGACGAGGGCGATTTTCTGCGGGGCTTGCGGCATGGGAGATTTGTCCTCGAGTAGCATATGGGCGCAGGAGTGCTGGCTCCTTTTACTGCGCTTTTGTGCTGACGAGGAAGGGGCAGGCGAGGGCTGGAGGGGAAGTCGCCCTTACGCCAGCTCCGCCGAGGCACGCTGCATGTTGGCCGACATGTCCGCGGTCACGATGCTCTGCTCCTCGACCGCGGCTGCGGTGGAGGCGATGAACTCGTTGACGCCTGCGATCGCGGCCTTGATCGCGGTCAGGGAGCTCGCGACGTCGCCGGAGATGGTGTTCAGCGCGTCGATTTCGGACGTGATCGTGTCGGTCGCCTGCTTGGCCTGGCTCGCGAGGTTCTTCACCTCGGACGCCACCACCGCAAAGCCGCGTCCCGCTTCGCCGGCGCGGGCCGATTCAATCGTGGCGTTGAGCGCGAGCAGATTGATCTGGCTGGTGATGCCCGAGATCATCTCGACGATGCCGCTCATGGCCTGTGCGGCGGCCGTCAGCTTCTGGGCCTGGAGGTCGGCGGACTCGACCCTTGTGGTCGCGACCTTGGACGTCTCGCGCGACTTCGTCATGGTCTCGGAGATTTCGCGGATCGATGCGCTCATCTCTTCGCTGCCGGCGGCGACCGCCTCGATCAGCCCGCGCGCGTTGTCGGCCTTCTTGCGGCCGATCGCCTGCGCGGTGATGTCGGTGGCGTATTTCACCACCTTGTACGGCTGGCCGTTGAGATCGAAGATCGGGTTGTAGGACGCCTGGATCCAGATCTCGCGGCCGCCCTTGGCGATGCGCTTGTATTCGGCCGCCTGGTATTCGCCGCGATTGAGCGCTTCCCAGAATTGGCGGTAGGCGGCCGAATTCTTCTCGTTCGGCTCGACGAACATGGAATGGTGCTGGCCCTTGATCTCGGCCAGCGAATAGCCCATCGCCTTCAGGAAATTCTCGTTGGCGGTGCGGATCGTGCCGTCCATGTTGAACTCGATCACCGCTTGCGACTTCTGGATCGCGGCGAGCTGACCGTCATTGTCGGCTGCCTTCATCTTCTGCGCGGTGACGTCAGTGGCGAACTTCACCACCTTGAGCGGCCTGCCCATCTCGTCGAGGATCGGGTTATAGGTCGCCAGGATCCAGACTTCCTTGGCCCCCTTGCCGAGCCGCTTGTATTCGGCCGCCTCGAACTGGCCGCGGTTCAGCCGCGCCCAGAAATCCTTGTAGGCGGAGCCCGCGCGGTCCTGCGGCGTCACGAACATGGAGTGGTGCTTGCCCTTGATCTCGTCGAGCGAGTATCCCATCGTCTTGAGGAAGTTCTCGTTGGCGGTGACGATGGTGCCGTCCATGTTGAACTCGATCATGGCCTGCGCACGACTGATCGCCGCGAGCTTCCCCGCGTCCTCCATGGTCCGCATCTTGTAGGCCGTGATGTCGGTGGCGAACTTGATGAAGCTGACCACCTTGCCGGTCTCGTCGAGCAGCGGCGCGTAGGAGGCATGGATCCAGAGCTCTTTGCCGTCCTTGCCGTAGCGCCTGTATTGCGTGGTCTGGAACTCGCCGCGGTTCAGGCTGGCCCAGAAGTCGCGATAGCGGGCGCTTTCGCGCTCGGCCGGGCTGACGAAGATGCTGTGGTGCTTGCCCTTGATCTCCGCGAGCGTGTAGCCGCTCATCTTGAGCAGGTTCTCATTGGCATCGAGGATGGTGCCGTCGAGCCCAAATTCGATGACCGCCTGCGACCGGTCGAGCGCCTCGACCTCCGCGATGGCGTGCCTGACCTTCTTGCTCAGGAAATTGAACACGTAAGCCCCGCAATGCTCGGATGCGATCCGATAGGATCGCCATACCGTTTCCCCTGAGCTGAAAAGTTGCATTGCTATCGTTGAGCATCGGTAAATCCTGAATAACGCTGCGACGAGCTCCGCGAGTCCGCGTGCGACAGCCAACTACTTCAACTGACAGCTGCTCTTGGTTTATATGCACGGTGGAGTTCACAATGCGGAGCCGTACTTGTACGGGGGCGCAGCCGAGATATTTTTCGCGCCGCCTTGCATGGCGGTGTCGGCGCGGTCAGGGGCGAACCGTCTTTAACAGGATGCCTCGTTGCGGAGACTAGCGATGCCCGACCATGAATGCCTGATCCGAGACCTCTTCGCCGCCTATCTCGCCAACGACCGGCAGCGGGTCGCCGACGCATTGGCCGACGATTTCCGCTTCACCAGTCCGTTCGACGACGACCTCGACAAGGCGACCTATTTCGAACGCTGCTGGAGCGACAGCGGCTGGATTGCACGGCATGACATCGAGCGCATCTTCGCCCGGGGCGAGGAGGCCTTCGTTACTTATCTCTGCCTTGCGACAGATGGCAGGAGTTTTCGCAACACGGAGTTCTTCACCTTCGCAAGCGGCAAGATCCGGCGCATCGATGTCTATTTCGGCGCTGCCCGGCAGGATGGTCGTTTCCTGCCGCAGCCGCGCTAGGGCCAGGCCCCTCAGATTATTTCCGCGGGCGTGTCGGTTCGGTGAGAGTTCGTTCGTCTTGAAGGCGAGCGGGCCTGCGCCTCACGGCGCATCCCGGAACCACCGCAGAAGCCAGGATACGACCCATGCGATTCATGATGTTGATGATCCCGCTCGGCTACGAGGCCGCGCCGCCGGACGTCCAGCTCGATCCCGAGCGCGTCGCGGCGATGATGCGCTACAACGAGGCGCTGAAGGACGCGGGCGTGCTGATCACGCTCGATGGCCTGCATCCGCCGTCGATGGGCGCGCGGGTTTCGTTTGCGACCGGCGAGCCTGTCGTGACCGACGGCCCATTCACTGAAGCCAAGGAAGTCCTTGGCGGCTATTGGATGATCGAGGTTGCCTCGCGCGCCGAGGCGATTGCCTGGGCGAAGAAGTGTCCAGCTTCGGCCAACGAGATCATCGAGATCCGGCAAGTCCAGGAGATGAGCGACTTTCCGCCCAACGTGCAGGAGGCCGCGGCCGGTTTCGGCGACCTGAAGAGGTAGCCACAGCGATCGCGATGAAATCGCGTCTGTCGTCAGTCAATCAGCAAGGAGAGAACCGATGAGCACCGAACATAAATTCCTCGCCGTCTATCTCGGCAGCACGAGCGGCGAAAAGATGAAGGCCTGGCATGCGATGCCCGAGGCTGAACGGAAGGCAAAAGAGCGCGAAGGCATGGCCGCCTGGCACGGCTGGGTCGAGAAGCACAAGGATGTCATCGTCGAGCTGGGCGGCCCGCTCGGCAAGACCCGCCGGATCGACGGACGCGGCATTGCCGAGATCAGCAATGCGCTGACCGGCTTCACGGTGGTGCGGGCCGCCTCGCAGGAGGAAGCTGCAAAATTGTTCGAGAACCATCCGCATTTTGCGATCTTCCCGGGCGAGGCGATCGAGGTCATGCCCGTGCTGCCGATTCCGCAGATGTAGCTGCGGACGAGGCCAATTGCGGGTGTGATGCCGTCGCTCCGGGCCGGCATCGCCCGTGAAAGTACGGGGTTAATCACGCCCGATTCCTGCTAGTGACCTTCACCGCCGGCTCATGTAAAGATCGTTCACATGAGCTGGCGCAAGGAGCAGCGCCGCGCCGAGCGCGGCTATCACCACGGAAATCTGAAGGAAGCCCTGTTGCAGGCCGCTCTCGGGCTGATCGCCGAGAAGGGCGCGGCTGGCTTCACCTTCGCCGATGCCGCACGCATGGCCGGCGTCAGCGCAGCGGCGCCCTATCGGCATTTCCGCGACCGTGACGAGCTGTTGTCCTCGATTGCCCAGCGCGGCTTCGAGCAGTTCGAGCAGCGCCTGACCGCGGCCTGGGACGACGGACGCCCCGACACAGTCACCGCGTTCGAGCGCGTCGGCAAAGCCTATCTCGCCTTCGCCCGTGAGGAGCCCGCGTTCTACAACGCGATGTTCGAATCGGGCGTGCCCGTCGACGCCAATCCCGCACTTCAGGCCGCCAGCGAACGCGCCTTCAACATCATTCGCGCTGCAGCCGAGCGGCTCGCGGCGCTGACGCCGCCGGGTAGGCCGCGGCCGCCGGCGATGATGATGGCGCTGCACATCTGGTCGATGGCGCACGGCGTGGCTTCGCTGTTCTCCCGAGGGGACGCCGCGCGACGAAAACTGCCGATGTCGCCGGACGAACTGCTCGAGGCCGAGGTGCTGATCTATCTGCGCGGCCTCGGCTTCCCGACCGACCGCCGTCCTGCAGGCAAGGGCGCCGAGCCGCCGCCGGTGCCGCCGGAGGCGTCCTCCAGTTCAGGCGTGCCGCCGGCTGGTCCCTGGGGCAAGCCGAAATAAAACTGCGCAAAATAATCACGTGGGCGTGTCTGGCGGCCAGCTTGACAAAATCGCCGGATGGTCTAGCTATGTAAATGTTATTTACATTCACAACGGCGCTGGTGCCGTGATGGAGATGGGAAATGGCCTACACCGCTGACGTTAATCGCTGGCGCGGCCCTTCGGACCAATACCAACAATACGAGCGTCCCCGCATGCTCGATACGCCCTGGCATCCCGGCTGGATCGCCGTGACCATCCTCGGCTTCATCATCTGGTGGCCGATCGGACTTGCCCTTCTCTTTTTCACACTCGGGAGCAGAAGAATGTCGTGCTGGAGCCATCAGGATCGCTGGCAGAACAAGATGGAAAAGATGCAGTACAAGATGGACCGCATGCGCGGCCGCATGGAGCGCCGCGGCTTCGGCTTCGGCTTCGGCCCGCCGTCCTCCGGCAACCGCGCCTTCGACGAGTACCGCTCGGAAACGCTGCAGCGGCTCGAGGAGGAGCAGGTCGAGTTCAGGAACTTCCTCGACCGTCTGCGCCACGCCAAGGACAAGGAAGAGTTCGACCAGTTCATGGCGCAGCACAAGACGCGTCCGACCCCGCCGCCGACCGACCAGCAGCAGGGCTGATCTTCAAGGCTGACACCTCTCAAAGCCTTCAGGCGCATGCCCCCAAAGTCCTGATGGCCCCGAGCCGCCCGTCTGCGCAACCCGCAGGCGGGCGGTTTGGTTTTTGGGATCTTGCTTCAATCTCTCGCGTGCGCGAGAGGAGGCATCGGCGGGCTTCGGCCGTCATCGTTGCTCGCATTGCTCGTTGTGCCGCGGCTAGCCCTGTCGCGAGATGCAGGTTGCAATTTATCGAGATAGCAACTGACAATCACTAGACCGGACGTTGCTGCGAATGTCGCTAAGTTGCGGCGATGCGGCCTGTCCGGAAAATCGAATCTCCTCTTGCAACCAAAGGGTGTTGCGCATAATCTTCGGACGTTTTTCAATCGATGATATTTGGCTGAATATTAGGGAGTATTTTCGTGCGGATCGTAACGATCGTTCGGAAGGTAGCCCCTCGCTGCTATCCCAATTACCTCAAGGCTTTTGAAGACGGCGACGAAATCTTCGACCGCTTCAAGATCAACACTCCGCTTCGCATCGCGCACTTCCTGGCTCAGGCGCTATATGAAACCGGCCGCGGTACGGTTCTGTTCGAGAGCCTCAAATACAAAACCACGGCGCGACTTCTCGAGATTTTCGGCATCGGCCATCATAGCGCGGCCATCCGGCCCGACGAGGTCGATCAATATCTCAACAATGATCGTGCCTTGGCCGAGCGCGTCTACGGACTGGGCAATCCGAAGAAGGCGAAGGAGCTCGGCAATACCAAGCAAGGAGACGGATACAAATATCGCGGTGGCGGCCTGTTGCAGACGACTGGCGGCGCCAACTACCTGCGCATGGGCAAACTCGCAGGCGTGGACTTCTACAATAACCCGGATCTGATTGTCTCACCCGAAGCGGCTCTGCTTCCCGCCCTTCACGAATGGAATGAGGGAGGCCTGAACGCATATGCGGATCGGAACGATATCCGCACAATCACGCGGCTCATCAACGGTGGCTACAACGGCCTGAGCGGTCGCACGGAGCTCTTCGAGGTCGTGTGGAGCGCAATAGGCAAGAGCGGCGCGAACCAGGTGGCCTGGAAAGCCGCAACCACGTCGGACGAAACGCGCGAGCTTCAGGAGGCCCTGAACGATCTCGGGGCTGAGCCGGCGCTTGTCGTGGATGGACGATATGGTCCCGCCACCGCGCAGGCGGTCGAGTGGTTTCAAAACCACGCCAAGATCCCGGTCGATGGAAATGCAGGCGTGGTGACGCAGGCGGCGTTGAATCTCCGCCTGAATTCCCGGACGGCTTCAGAGCGCCCCTGAGAGCGTGCCGCCTGTGACGCGCGAAGGTCGCCGGAGCTTCGCAAATGGATGTCTCGATTATTGAGGGCCGAATTTTAGCAAGTTTCATTACGCAGAAGGAATTGAGCATGACCGACGGCGAAAAGATGCTGAAGCTGGCCGAGTCCCGCATCGGCGAGAAATACGTCAATGTCTGCGTTCCCAAGAACAACAAGAACTGGCACGGTCCATGGGACTGCGCGGAGTTCATGTCCTGGTTGGTGTGGCAGGTCGGTGGATTCCTGTACGGATGCGTCGACGACAACGGCAATCCAGCAACGGTCGAGGCCTATACCGGTGCCTGGAAGAGCGATTCACAAAAACTTGGAAAGCGCGTGCCGTGGCGGCAGGCAGCCTCTACGGTGGGAGGCATTCTTCTCCGCTATCCGCCCGGACCGGGCATGATGGGGCACATCGTCGTTTGCGACGGCGAGGGCGGCACCGTGGAGGCGATGGGAACGGCCTATGGCGTTCGTCGCGGCAAGGTGTCGGGCCGGAATTGGGATACCGGCGTCTTGCTGCCGAACTTCACGTATGGGGCGGCGGGTGGAGCACTCGACCTGGTTGAGCCGAGCCAGCTGTATGCGCTTGGGCAGCCGAATATGAAGGCGTCCGTCGTTCGGGACATCCAACGCGCGTTGAAAGAGCTGGGGTTCAATCCGGGGCCGATCAACGGTGAATATAATGACCTGACGGTGGCGGCGGTCGCAGCGTTTCAGGCGACCAAAGGACTCATTGTCGACGGACAGGTAGGACCGCAGACCGCAAAACGGTTGAAGATCGAACTCTAGGGATCGGCGGACTCTTCCACCTGCTCCGCGCGCGACGGAGGCGTCCCGGCGGCATGACTGGCGCCGGGCTGCATCGCATGACCGCCAGCTTCAGCGCGCGGTGGCCAGCTGCGCGTGAACCGAAGCCAGGAATTGTTCGTAGGCGTGATCCACGATCTCGTTGAGCGATCGCGTTCGTGCGAACATCGCCTTGGCCTCGGCGAGAAACTCCTCGCGGGTCGGTATCTTCGGCAGATGCAGGTGTGTCAGCGCGTCGACGCCGTCATGCGCGCGATTGAGGATGTCGTGCAGCGTCGGCAGCTGCAGCTGGGTCGGGTCGGCCCGGTGCAGCGCCGAAGAGATCGCATGTGCAAGCTTCGGCGCGTCGAACCGCCCGGCAAGCTCGCGGGCGGCCCGATTGATGACGCGGGCGCCGAGCGGCTGCTCATTGCGCAGCACCTGTTCGGGCGGCGCCTTCATGTTCCAGACGATTCCGAACCAGGACAATACCGTCAGCACGTAATAGGTGACGTCGATCTCCCACCAGCGAAAACCCTGCCGCACGCTGCTCTGATAGGCGTGGTGATTGTTGTGCCAGCCCTCGCCCATGGTGAGCAGCGCCAGCAGCCAGTTGTTGCGGGAATCATCGCCCGTCACGTAGCGCTTGCGTCCGTGCACATGGGCCAGCGAATTGATGCAGAAGGTCGCGTGATAGACCAGCACCGTGCTCCACAGGAAGCCGACGATCAGACCCGACCACCCGGCCACCAGGAAGCAGAGCGCTGCAAGCACGAAGGCCGGCAGCAGCTCCAGCCGATGCAGCCACATCAGCTCAGGATAAACCGTGAGATCGCCGACTTTCACGAGATCGGTCGCGTCGTGCTCCCGGTAAAAGATCCAGCCGAGATGGCTGTACAGGAAACCGCGCTGACGCGGCGAATGCACATCCAGTTCGGTGTCGGAGTGCAGATGATGATGCCGATGCTTGGCCGCCCACCACAACACGCTCTTCTGCGCGGTGCTTTGCGCAAGGCAGGCCAGGATGAACTGAAACACGCGGCCGGTGGCGAAAGCCCGATGGGAGAAATAGCGGTGGTAGCCGGCGCCGATCGCAAACATCCGAACGACATACAGCGCACCACAGATCGCGACGGCCTGCCACGTGACGCCTGACCAGATCGCCGCAAAGCATCCGAGATGGACCAGCACGAACGGTATGGCGGAGGGGTACATGACGTCGTCGTGGTGGTCGTCGGCGGGCGCGTTGGGCAACATGTTTCAGCGTGACCTCAGGTAACGGGGATCCGGAATTTGCATCGGCAGCACCGAGGGCTGCCGGGTACGAAAAACCCGCGGATGGCGGACCACCGCGGGGCTTGAGCGAGCTGCTTTGCGTGTCATCCCGGCTAAAGCAGCATCAGCCGAAAATCCGACTGAATATATGGGCGCGGATGGCTGGCATGCAAGCTCGTAGCCTCACGGGGAGCTGCGGCATGGTGCTCAGGTAGTCACGGCGGCCGCCGCGTGGCGCGCGGGTCGTCCGCGGCCTATATTCGACACGTGAAGGAAGCACCAAAGCACCGGAGGCGGCCTTGATGGCAGCTGCGACCGCAACGAATGATCGCCTCTGGCAGAACATACGCGCGGAGGCGCAGCGCGTGTGCGAATCCGATCCCGTCTTCAGCAAGTCGCTTGCCGATGCAGTGCTGGCGCATGATAGTTTTGCCGCGGCTCTGGCCGATCTGATCGGGCGCAGGCTTGGCGGCAACGCCGCCGGGCAGGCACGCTTCACGGCCTTTTCTATCGACGCCTTTCGTGGCGCGCCGGAATTGATCGAAGCGGCCGGCCGCGACTTGCAGGCGATCGTGCTCCGCGATCCCGCCGTCGCCGGCCTGTTGCTGCCGCTGCTGCATTTCAAGGGCTACGTGGCGCTACAAGCCTGGCGCGTCTCGCACCGGCTCTGGCGTCATGACCAGCGCGACGCGGCGCTGCTGTTTCAGAACGAGGCCGCGAACGTCCTGCAGGTCAGCATTCACCCGGCGGCCAGCATCGGCTCGTCCGTGTATCTCGACCACGCCACCGGGATCGTGATCGGCGCCAATGTGCTGATCGGCGATGACGTCACCATTCTCCAGAATGTCAGCATCGGCCGCGGCAGCGAACTGCCGACGCGCTCGCCGCGTATCGGCCGCGGCGTCTTCATCGGCGCCGGCGCGACCATCTTGGGCGATATCCGGATCGGCGATTTCGCCAGGATCGGCGCCGACACGGTCGTGACTTCCGACGTTCCCGGCGGCTGCACCGCGGTTGGAAATCCTGCGCGGTTGACCAATTGTCCCGCGCCCGCTTCGGCGGCCTGAGGCACCGTCACGTCATGAGATGCGGCGGAGCGCGGCCCGATCAGCCGCAAAGGCAGGGTCGCCGAGGTCTGCCCCGGCGACATCCCGTTGCCTCAGGCGGCGCGGCGATGGCTCTCGCCGCCATGCTGGGGCATGACCGGCTCCGAGCTGGTCTGGCCCGGCGCATCCAGCACCGCGACGTGATGACGATAGACCATCTCCCAGCCCTTCCATCCCGTGAACAGGAGGATGCCGACCACGATCAGGGAGAGCACCACGCCCCACGGCTTGATCGCAGCCTCGGCGCCTTGCGCGTAGCGCAGGTAGAAATTGATCAGGGCCAGCACGACCGCCGCGAGATTGCCGACCATGTGGTACCAGGCATCGTTGAGGCGGCGGATGCGGGGCTCGCTGAAGAAGTCCGTAAAGCCGGCCACAGCCGCGACGAGCGCCGTGACGATGCCAGCCCCGATCAGCCATATCGCGGCTCTGGCCCAGAAATTGTCGCCGGTTCCGATGAAGGCCAGATCGGCGATGGGCGCGCCGACCAGACATGCGACCGGGAACGGGATCAGCATGGGGTGGAGCGGGTGATCGCCGATGGCGGCGGTCGTCTTGGGGTTGATGGTCATGGCAACACCTCGCGGAAAGTGATTTTTGGGACAATTTTTCGGGCGAGGGCTGGTTCCTCCGGTCGCACGGACACGCGGAACTCTCGTGCGCCGGACGCAGCGCAGCGTCTCTTTGACGATGCGCTGCTGAGCCGGGGCCCATCTCACCGCACATGCACGCCGCATCCCGGGTCCGGGACACGGACTAGGCCTGTCCGCCCATCCCCCTGCGCCACCTACCTTTCCGGCAACCAAATTCACCCCTGGTAACCCCGCATTAACCAACGCCGGGCTCTGGTAAGGGCGGACAATCGCGCCCAAAGCCCGAAGCCAGGGACCGTCAAGGCCCGGGGCCAAAGGCCCATAGTTTTGACATCTTGGCAGGGAATGCAGACGGCCGGCTCTGGACGAGCCCCTGCACCCAGAAAGACAAGGCTTTGAGCGGGCTTGCCGGCCGCGCCGGTGCTAGCGCGGCCATTGGGGAACCGGCAGCCATTTGCTGGCCGGTACATCGGGTAACGATCGCCTTGAGAGGATACTGCTTATGAATCCGGCCGACGTGGCTCAGTCAGCCCTTCCGGTTGCCGCTTCCGCGGACGTGTCGCTGATCGCGCTGTTCTGGCAGGCTCACTGGATCGTGAAAGCGGTGATGCTGGGACTTCTGTCCTGCTCCGTCTGGGTCTGGGCGATCGCCATCGACAAGATCTTCCTGTTTGCCCGCACCCGCCGCTCGATGGACCGTTTCGAGCAGGCGTTCTGGTCCGGCGAATCGATCGAGGAGCTCTATCGCACCCTCTCGGCCAAGCCGACGCATTCGATGGCGGCCTGTTTCGTGGCGGCGATGCGCGAGTGGAAGCGCTCCTTCGAGAGCCACGCCCGCTCGGTCGCGGGCCTGCAGATGCGCATCGACAAGGTCATGAACGTCTCGATCGCGCGTGAGGTCGAGCGGCTGGAACGCCGGCTGCTGGTGCTTGCGACCGTCGGCTCCGCCGGTCCCTTCGTCGGCCTGTTCGGCACGGTCTGGGGCATCATGTCGAGCTTCCAGTCGATCGCGGCGTCGAAAAATACCTCTCTGGCGGTGGTGGCACCGGGCATCGCGGAGGCGCTGTTTGCGACCGCGGTCGGCCTTATCGCCGCCATTCCTGCCACTATCTTCTACAATAAGTTCACGTCCGAGGTGAACCGGCAGGCCCAGCGGCTGGAAGGCTTCGCCGATGAATTTTCCGCCATCCTGTCGCGTCAGATCGACGAGCGGGGCTGACGGACGGCATGTATAGTGTGAAGGGCAATTTGGGCACGCGATCATGGCGATGAACGTTGCGAGTTCGTCCGGAGGCGGCGGCCGCCGCGGCCGGCGCAAGCCCGTCGTGGCCGAGATCAACGTCACGCCGATGGTCGACGTGATGCTGGTGCTGCTCATCATCTTCATGGTGTCGGCGCCGATGCTCACGGTCGGCGTGCCGCTCGACCTGCCGCAGACCCAGGCCAAGAGCCTCGAAAACAACGACCAGAAGCCGATCCAGATGTCGATCGACATCAAGGGCAAGGTGTTCATCAACGACGCCGAGATCGCGATCAACGAGTTGATACCCAAGCTGAAGGCAATCACCGACGCGCGCGGCGGGCTCGAGGAGCGCATCTATTTGCGCGCCGACAAGAAGGCGGATTACGGCACGGTGGCCAGGGTGATGGGCCAGTTGTCCGGCGCCGGATTCAAGAAGCTCGCCCTCGTCACGGAAGCGGATCAGGGGTAGGCCGTGAAGGTGAAGGTCGACAAGACACTCGTTGCGTCGATTGCCCTGCATGTCCTCGTGCTGGGATGGGGGCTGGTCACCTTTAGCAGCAAGGCCTACGTCGCGCCGGAAGAGTCACTTCCGATCGACATCATCTCGACCGATCAGCTCGCGAAGATGATGGCCGGGCAAAAGACCGGCAAGAAGGAAGAGCCCAAGCCCAAGGTCGAGAAGATCGCCGAGCCCAAGCCGGAGGAAGACGCCGTCGGCAAGGTCACCGAGAAGAAAGAACTGATCAAGACCAATTCGCAGCCGGAGCCGCCGCCGAAGCCGGTCGAGAAGCCGGTGGAGAAGAAACCCGAGCCGCCGAAGCCCGTGGCCGAGGCGAAGCCGAAGGAAGAGCCGAAGCCGCAGGAAAAGAAGCCTGATCCGGCCAAGGAAGATCCGATCGCCGAGCTGCAGAAGAAGCTGGAGACCAAGAAGCCGCCGCCCAAGCCCGTGGAGCAGAAGGTTGCGGCGGTGCAGCCGCAGCAGCAGCCCAAGCCCAAGGAGCGCAGCTTCGATCCCGCGCAGATCCAGCGCGACCTCGACAAGCGTGCCGCGACCCGGCACGAGCTCACGGGAACGGCGCTGAACGCCTCGGCCTCGCTGGGATCGGCGACCGGCACTGCCGCCAACAACATTGCGACCTGGCGCGGTGCGTTCCAGGCCGCGGTCAAGCGCTGCTTCACGCCGACCTATAACGGGCAGGACGCCGACCAGTACGAAGCCGACATCGACATTCCCATGAAGATCGACGGATCGCTGGCGTCCGAACCCATCGTGGTCGCGGTGAGGGGGCCGTCGCGGTCGATCGCCCAGGCGGTGGCGGAGAGCGCCAGGCGCGCCATCGTGCAGTGTCAGGTCTACGCGTTCATGCCGAAGCAGCAGTACGAGAGCTGGAAGCTCATTCCGATGACTTTCGGCCTGAAAGATATGTTGTGACATCCGAACAAAAGAATTTTTGCAATGAATGACGTCCGATCGATGAACCGCCGCCGCTTCATGACCCTGACCGGATCAACGCTCGCGATGCTCGGGGGCGGACGTGCCCTCGCTCAAGGCCAGGACGGCCGCATCCGCATCGATCCCACGGCATTCCAGCCGATCCCGATCGCGATCACCGGCTTCGTGCCGGGCTCGCCGTCCGACGGCGACGTCGGCAACGGCGTCACTCAGGTCATCACCAACAATCTGAAGCGCTCGGGCCTGTTCGCGCCGATCGACCAGGCCGCCTTCATCGAGCGCATCAGCAACATCGACGTCGCGCCGCAATTCCAGAACTGGAAGACGCTCAACGCGCAGGCCCTCGTCACCGGCCGCATGACGCGGCAATCAGATGGACGGCTCAAGGCCGAATTTCGCCTGTGGGACGTGGTCTCCGGCCAGCAGCTCGCCGGACAGCAATATTTCACCTCGCCGGAATATTGGCGCCGCATCGCCCACATCATCTCCGACCAGATCTATGAGCGGATGACCGGCGAGAAGGGCTATTTCGACAGCCGCGTGGTGTTCGTGGACGAGAGCGGTCCGAAGGAGCGCCGCGTCAAGCGGCTCGCCATGATGGACCAGGACGGTGCCAATGTGCGCTACCTGACCCGCGGCTCCGACCTCGTGCTGACGCCGCGCTTCTCGCCGAACTCGCAAGAGATCACCTATATGGAGTTCGGCCAGGGCGATCCGAAGGTCTATTTGTTCAACATCGAGACCGGCCAGCGCGAGATCGTCGGCAACTTCCCGGGCATGACCTTTGCGCCGCGCTTCTCGCCGGACGGCCAGCGCGTCATCATGAGCCTGCAGCAGGGCGGCAATTCCAACCTGTTCGTGATGGATCTGCGCTCGCGCTCGACCACGCGCCTCACCGACACGCCGGCGATCGATACCTCGCCGTCTTACTCGCCGGACGGCACCCGCATCTGCTTCGAGTCCGATCGTGGCGGCAGGTCGCAGATCTATGTGATGGCCGCGGGCGGAGGACAGGCGCAGCGGATCTCCTTCTCCAAGGACGATACCAACGCCAGCTATTCGACCCCGGTATGGTCGCCGAAGGGCGATTACATCGCCTTCACCAGGCAGGGCGGCGGGCAATTCTCGATCGGCGTCATGAAGCCCGACGGCTCCGGCGAGCGGCTATTGACCTCCGGCTTCCACAATGAAGGCCCGACCTTCTCGCCGAACGGCCGCGTGCTGATGTTCTTCCGCGATCCCGGCGGCAATGGCGGGCCGTCGCTGTACAGCGTCGACATCTCCGGCCGCAACGAGCTCAAGGTGCCGACGCCCGGCTTCGCCTCCGACCCGGCATGGTCGCCGCTGTTATCCTCGACGGCGGGTTGACAAGAGAGCGCTAAAACATCGCGCGTTCAGACGCGCGATGTTGTCGAAAAACGCGCCGATTTTTTCGACTTTTCTGCGCAAAGCAAGCCTTCCTTCACCTTGTGCCCGGCAAGGCTTGCCTAGTTGCTTGATATTTAAGCGGAAATCGGTTCGCTGATACCGAAAAACAACTCGACTTTAACGATGTTCCCTCAGAAAGACTTCATCTGGGCTGGGTAAGACTACGCGCCAAACAGGACGCGTAACAAGCCAATGCAACTGGCCGACCAGAAGCAGAGTGATCGAGACGAGCTGGAGCCGATACTCTACGCCGCTCTCATCAACTCCATGGTGCAGAATTTCTGGGCGATCTTCCTCGGCTCGGCCTCCGCGGCCGTGGCCGCGGTGATGACTGCGTTGAAGACGGGCGACGTCTGGCTGTGGCCGCTCGCATTCCTGCTGATTGCCATCGGCACCGCGCGGGCCTTCCAGATGCGCGGATATGAAAACCGCACCGAGGTGCTGTCATTCGAAGAGGCCAAGCACCTGGAGCCGCGTTACTGGATCGGCGCGCTGAGCTATGCGGCCGTGCTCGGTGTGTGGGCCTTCGTCGTCATCTACAACAACAACGATCCGGTCGCCGACATGCTCTGTGTCGCCATCGGCATCGGCTACACCGCGGGCGGCGCCGCCCGCAATTACGGGCAGCCCCGGGTGATCCAGTGGCACGTCGCACTGGCCTGCGGTCCGATGTCGCTCGCCTTGCTGCTGCACGGCGGCTTCTACCACATCGGTCTTGCCATTCTGCTGGTGTTCTTCTTCATCGGGCTCAAGAACATCAACCTCAGCCTGCATGCGATCTTCGTCAAGGCGCTGACCTCGAGCTTCCGCGAATCCGCGCTGGCGAGCCAGTTCGACACCGCGCTCAACAACATGCCGCACGGGCTGTGCATGTTCCGCGCCGACGGCCGCCTTGCGGTGATGAACCACCGCTTCGGCGAGCTGATGGCCTTGCCCGAGGACCTCGTCAAGCGCGGCGCCACTGCCGCCGATATCGCGGCGGCCTGCGTTTCCGCCGGGTCGATCTCGGCGGAGAGCGGCAACCACATCCTGGCCGAGATCGAGCATGCGCGGATCTGCGAGATCGTCACCGCCGATCCGGATTCCTCGCGCGGCCGCACCCTGGCCTGGACGTTCCAGCCGATGACCGGCGGCGGCACGGTGCTGCTGCTGGAAGACATCACCGAACGCACCAATGCGGAAGCCCGCATCAGCCATCTCGCCCGTTATGACGAGCTCACGGCGCTGCCCAACCGGGTCAGCTTTCACGACGAGATCGAGCGGCTGCTGAAGAATTCGCATCATGCCGAGCGGCTCTCCGCGCTGCTCTTCGTCGACCTCGACCAGTTCAAGCAGGTCAACGACACGCTCGGTCATCCCTGCGGCGACCAGCTGCTGTGCGCCGTCGCCAACCGTCTGCGCGAAATGCTGCGCCCCGAAGATTTCGTCGCCCGTTTCGGCGGCGACGAATTCGTCGTGTTCCAGCAGAACATCTCCTCGCCCGAGGACGCCGCCGCGCTGGCCCGCCGCATCGTCGAGCGGCTGAGCGAGCGCTACCGCATCGACAATCATTTGGTCGAGATCGGCGCCAGCGTCGGCATCGCGCTGACCTCGCCGGGCGATGCCAGTGCCGATACGCTGCTCAAGAACGCCGACATGGCGCTGTACCGTGCCAAGGCCGACGGCCGCGGCACGTTCTGCTTCTTCCGCGACGAGATGGCGGCGACCGTCGAGGCCCGCCGCATCCTCGAGCTCGACCTGCGCAAGGCGCTCGCCAACGAGGAATTCGAGCTGTTCTACCAGCCGCTGGTCAATCTGAAGTCCGGCAAGATCACCACTTGCGAGGCGCTGCTGCGCTGGAATCATCCGGTGCGCGGCACGGTCTCGCCGATCGACATCATCCCGGTCGCCGAGGACATGGGCCTGATCGTCGATCTCGGCCGCTGGATCCTGCGCCGCGCCTGCATGGAATGCATGAAGTGGCCGGAGGGCGTCAGCGTCGCCGTCAACTTCTCGCCGCAGCAATTCCACCAGCGCGACGTGCTGAGCGAAATCCGCTACGCGCTGGAGGTGTCGGGCCTGCCGGCGCATCGGCTGGAGATCGAGATCACCGAGTCCTCGCTGCTGCGCAACACCCAGCTGACCCACGACATCCTGTCGCAATTGCATGCGCTCGGCGTGCGCATCTCGCTCGACGATTTCGGCACCGGCTATTCCAGCCTCAGCTATCTGCACAATTTCCCGATGCAGAAGGTGAAGATCGACCGCTCCTTCCTCGAAGGCATCGACACCGACCGCCCGCTGACGCTGTTGCGCGGCGTGGCGCGGCTGTCCGCCGATCTCGGCATGGCCGTCGTGGTCGAGGGCATCGAGACCAACGAGCAGCTCGATCTGATCAGCGCCGACGGCACCGTCTCCGAGGCGCAAGGCTATCTGTTCAGCCGTCCGGTGCCCGCCGTGCGGATGCGCCAGCTGCTCAACGCCTCGCATGGGCGGCGCGGCGAAGGCCAGCTCCACGTCGCCAGCTCGCGCTCCTTCGCTTAACTCCGTTTCTCGGAACGTCCCATCATTTCAGACTGTTGCAGGGTACCGTAGTGCTACGGAGGTTAACCCTAACCCTTCGATTGCTTTGCATACTTGTTAAGAAGGTGTTAATAAATCATGGCGCGCGCGTAAGTTGTCTTGCAGGAATTGCCTTCGAATGCCGCGACGTGAGTGTGTTTAAGGAGTTGGAATGCAGTCCTCAGCCAGATCTGTCATTTCGGCTGTTGGACGGGGAGCAGAGCTTCTGACCGACGTCGATTATCATCTTGCCGAAACCGTCGCGGAGAAGGAGGAGATCTACAATCTCCGCTACCGCGCCTATCTGCGGGAAGGCGCGGTGAAGCCCTCCGCCGATGCGCGGGTGACCGACCGCTACGACGAGCTGCCGAACGCGTGGACCTTCGGCGTCTATCTCCATGGCGAACTCTGCAGCTCGGTGCGCATCAGCGTGCTGACATCGGAATGGCGCGAGTCCACCTCGGCCGATGTCTTCCCGGACATCCTGCTGCCGCGGCTCGATCGCGGCGAGGTCATGATCGACCCGACCCGCTTCGTCGCCGATCCCGACCAGGTCAAGCGGGTCCCGGAATTGCCCTATCTGACGACGCGTCTCGCTTACATGGCCTGTGAGCATTTCAATGCCGATCTCGGCCTCGCCATCGTGCGCCCCGAGCATCAGGCCTTCTACCGGCGGGTGTTCCTGCATGAGACCATCGCCGAGCCGCGGCTGGTTCCCGGCCTCACCAAGCCGTTCGGACTGATGGCGGCGGACTTCCCGACCTTCCGCAAGAAGGTGTTCGAGCGTTATCCTATCATGCGGTCGACTGCCTTCGAGCGGCGGATGCTGTTCGGGCGCGGCGGCCAGCGCCAGGTGCCGCAGCGGCCGGTGCTCGTGGCGGACGCTGCGCACGCGGACGCCGCGCACGCCTGAGTCGGCGATGGCGTGGATGCGGCTCCAGGTTTGAGCCTGGGCTCTGCCCCTTACCCGTCACGCGTCGCCACGCATCGCGCCCTGGGCCCAAAATTCCGGCGAAAGCCGGGTTTTTGCCGGCCGCCGCGGCTTGCCTTCACCCTCGCGCCACATTTACAACCCATTAACCATGACGGGTGCTTTTCGCTGGTTGGGGGCATTTGATCGGCTGAGGCAAGGTTCCGTCAAGGTTGACGGAACGTTCGCTTAACCAACCCCCTGTAGACCGGACAGCAGTGGACTAACGTGAGCGTGGAGGCTCCGGAATGAAACATCCTATGCGTATCCTCCAGGGATTGAAGCTGGTCGCGGTGCTCGCCGTCGCGCTGTCGATGGGCGCCTGCGCCAACAAGAATGCCGCGACGGATGCGATGGCCAATGCGGCAACACCTGGCAGTCAGCAGGATTTCGTCGTCAACGTGGGTGACCGCGTGTTCTTCGAAAGCGACCAGACCGATCTGACCCCACAGGCGATCGTGACCCTGGAGAAGCAGGCGCAGTGGCTGCAGACCTATCCGCGCTACAGCTTCACCGTCGAGGGCCACGCCGACGAGCGCGGCACCCGCGAATACAACATCGCGCTCGGCGCCCGGCGAGCCCAGTCGGTGCGTTCGTTCCTGGCCTCGCGCGGCATCGATCCGAACCGCATGCGCACGATCTCCTACGGCAAGGAGCGGCCGGTCGCCGTCTGTAACGACATCTCCTGCTGGTCGCAGAACCGCCGTGCCGTCACCGTGCTGAACGCGAGCTCCTGACGCCGAGATACTGACACTCAGTCAGGCGCCGTTCATCTTCCAAAACCGATTATGCCGGCGCCCTCTCGGGCGCCGGTTTCGTTTCAGCAAACCGTGACCTAAAACCCCTTGGTTCAAGTCACGGTTTTGGCGTACTCCCTTCCTCATTATGTGGCGCGGCGAATGGTCCGCCGTGGGCCACGTCGCTTTTGTCGTCAGGGCAAGATGTCATCGAAATTCAAGGCAATTACCGGCACCGTGGCAACCGTCGCGCTGCTCTCTTTGTGTTCGCCCGCAACTGCGCAGTCGGTCTTTGCGCAGTCGGATGATGCCGATCCCGAGATGCGGATCGAGCGGCTGGAGAACCAGCTGCGCCAGCTCACTGGCCAGAACGAAGAGCTGCAATACCGCAACCGCCAGCTCGAAGAGCGGCTGCGGGCGCCCGAGGGCGGCGCCCAAGGCGCGCCCGGACAGGCGCCCAATGTCGCGGCGATGCCGTCCGCCCAGGTCGGACCAGGTCAGGTTGTGCCCGGCTATCGCCAGCAGCCGCAGCAGCAGGCCGTGCAACCGAATTACGAGCAGCCGCAGAGCGCGGCTTCTGCGCCGATCGTTCAGGAGCAGCCGGCGCCCGGCGCTCCCGGCACGCGCCGTCGCGGCGATGCCTTCGATCCGAACCAGAACCCGAACGCGCCGGGTGCGCCGCGCGCGCTCGGCGGCGGCCCGCAGCCGATGCCGTCGGGAGCACCCGGCGGCCGCGGCGCCGGCGAGCCGCTCGATCTCGCCAACACCGGCCCCCGTTATCAGCAGCAGGCCGCTCCCCCGGCCGCGCAGCCCGGCTATCCGCCGGCCCAATCCGGCTCTCCCGCGCCCGCCGGCGGCGCCGGCCTGACCACGCTGCCGCCCTCGGCAACGCCGCGCGACGAGTTCGACCTTGGCATCGGCTACATGCAGCGCAAGGACTACGCGCTCGCCGAGCAGACCATGAAGAACTTCACGCAGAAATATCCGAGCGACCCGCTGCTCGGCGACGCGCAATACTGGCTCGGCGAGAGCTACTTCCAGCGCCAGCAATATCGGGACTCCGCGGAAGCCTTCCTCGCCGTCACCACCAAATACGAGAAATCGGCCAAGGCCCCGGATGCGCTGCTGCGGCTCGGCCAGTCGCTCGCCGCGCTGAAGGAGAAGGAGGCCGCCTGCGCCGCCTTCGGCGAGGTCGGCCGCAAATATCCGCGCGCCTCCGCCGGCGTCAAAGCCGCGGTCGACCGCGAGCAGAAACGGGTGAAGTGCTGACGTCGGGGTCCTGACAACGCGGATGGCGCTGCGCTAGACAATCGTAACCATCCGCCTGCGACGGTCAGGGCCGCGTCATGTCAGACGACGACAAATCTCCGATCTCGACACGCGAGGCGAGGCGGCTCTTCGCCGGCCTGAAGAGCGCGCCGGCGCTGGTGCTCGCCGTGTCGGGCGGGCCCGACTCGGTCGCGCTGATGTGGCTTGCGGCGCGCTGGCGGCGCAGCCTCGCGCGCGGCCCGCATCTCACCGTCGTCACGATCGATCACGGCCTGCGGCGAGAGGCGGCGCGCGAGGCGCGCGAGGTCAAGCGGCTCGCCACTGAGCTCGGATTGCCGCACCGGACCCTGCGCTGGCGCGGCGCAAAGCCGAAGACCGGACTGCCGGCGGCGGCGCGCGAGGCGCGTTACCGCCTGCTCGCGCAGGCCGCGCGTGCCGTCGGCGCGAGCCATGTGCTGACCGCCCACACCCGCGACGACCAGGCCGAGACCCTGTTGATGCGCCTGTTGCGCGGCAGCGGACTTGCCGGGCTGTCGGCAATGGCCTCCCTCAGCGAGCGCGACGGGATCGTGCTGGCGCGTCCGCTGCTCGAGGTCCCGAAGGCGCAGCTGATCGCGACCTTGAAGCGGGCCAGGATCGGCTTTGCCGACGATCCCACCAACCGCGACACCGCCTTCACCCGGCCGCGGCTGCGGGCGCTGCTGCCGCTCCTTGCGGCCGAGGGTGGCGATGCCCGCACGCTGGTGCGGCTCGCGGCCCGGCTGGCGCGGGCCAATGCGGCGGTCGAGCTGCTGGCCGACGGCGCCGAGCGCTTCCTCCATTTGAGGGATCGCGGCGATGCGCCGCAGGCAGGTGTTCGAAGCTTCGAGGCCTCGGCCTTTGCCGTCCTGCCGGAGGAGGTCCGGCTGCGGCTCCTGCTGCGGGCCATCAACGCGCTCGGGCACGAAGGGCCGGCGGAACTCGGCAAGGTTGAGTCTCTCCTTGCCGCGCTCGACCAGGCCATCGCCGCAAGCCCTCGCACGGGCGCAAATGGCCGGCAGGCCTTGAGGCAGACCCTTGCGGGAGCCTTGATCAGCCTAGCCGGCGGGCGTATCCACATCGCACCGGCGCCGGTCCGGCGTCGCACGGGCGGATAGGCGCGGACGAGGGCGGATCATGACACCGGCCAATTCGGCCCCGCGCCGTCAGGACACCTTAACCAGGCAGGAAAAACCCCGCTCCGGACGCCATTATTTCAGCGGGAATCGCTCTAAGATGGGATAAATAGTCCCACCTCGTTCCCTTGGCAGCGACCGGGACGGCACCTAAATTGTATGCGTCTAACGATGAGGATTCCTTGGGGATTTCCTCGTAGAGCCCAAGGATGAGGCCGCGATCCGCGCGACCACGAAGGAAGATCGATGAACGCCAATCTGCGCAATTTCGCCCTCTGGGTCATCATTGTCTTGCTGCTTTTGGCGTTGTTCACGCTCTTCCAGAATCCGGGTCAGCGGGCCTCCTCGCAGGACATCGCCTTCTCGCAGCTCCTGAGCGAGGTTGACCGCGGCAATGTGCGCGACGTCGTGATCCAGGGGCCGGACATTCACGGCACCTTCACCAACGGCTCCAGCTTCCAGACCTATGCGCCCAGCGACCCGACGCTGGTGAAGCGCCTCTATGACAGCAAGGTGCAGATCACCGCGAAGCCGCCCGGCGACAACGTGCCGTGGTTCGTCTCGCTGCTGGTCTCCTGGCTGCCGTTCATCGCCCTGATCGGCGTGTGGATCTTCCTGTCGCGGCAGATGCAGGGCGGCGCCGGCAAGGCGATGGGCTTTGGGAAGTCGCGCGCCAAGATGCTGACCGAAGCGCATGGCCGCGTCACCTTCGAGGACGTCGCCGGCGTCGACGAGGCCAAGCAGGACCTGCAGGAGATCGTCGAATTCCTGCGCGACCCCGGCAAGTTCCAGCGCCTCGGCGGCCGCATTCCGCGCGGCGTGCTGCTGGTCGGCCCTCCCGGCACCGGTAAGACCCTGATCGCGCGTGCGGTCGCGGGCGAAGCCAACGTGCCGTTCTTCACCATCTCCGGTTCTGACTTCGTCGAGATGTTCGTCGGCGTCGGCGCGAGCCGCGTCCGCGACATGTTCGAGCAGGCCAAGAAGAACGCGCCCTGCATCATCTTCATCGACGAAATCGACGCGGTCGGTCGTCATCGTGGCGCCGGCCTCGGCGGCGGCAATGACGAGCGCGAGCAGACGCTGAACCAGCTGCTGGTCGAGATGGACGGCTTCGAGGCGAACGAGGGCGTGATCCTGATCGCCGCGACCAACCGTCCCGACGTGCTCGATCCCGCGCTGCTGCGTCCGGGCCGCTTCGACCGTCAGGTCGTGGTGCCGAACCCCGACGTCGTCGGCCGTGAGCAGATCCTCAAGGTTCACGTTCGCAAGGTGCCGCTGGCCCCCGATATCAACCTCAAGACCATCGCGCGCGGCACCCCGGGCTTCTCCGGCGCCGACCTGATGAACCTCGTCAACGAGGCCGCTTTGACCGCCGCCCGCCGCAACAAGCGGATGGTGACGCAGGCCGAATTCGAAGAGGCCAAGGACAAGGTGATGATGGGCGCCGAGCGCAAATCGCTCGTCATGACCGAGGAAGAGAAGTTGCTGACGGCCTATCACGAGGGCGGCCACGCCATCGTCGGCCTCAACGTCGTCGCGACCGACCCGATCCACAAGGCGACCATCATTCCGCGCGGCCGTGCGCTCGGCATGGTCATGCAGCTCCCCGAGCGCGACAAGCTGTCGATGTCTCTGGAGCAGATGACCTCGCGGCTCGCGATCATGATGGGCGGCCGTGTCGCCGAAGAGCTGATCTTCGGCCGCGAGAAGGTGACCTCGGGTGCGTCTTCCGACATCGAGCAGGCGACGCGCCTAGCCCGGATGATGGTGACGCGCTGGGGCCTGTCCGAGGCGCTCGGCACCGTGTCCTATGGCGAAAACCAGGACGAGGTTTTCCTGGGCATGTCGGTGTCGCGCACCCAGAACGCATCGGAGGCGACGGTCCAGAAGATCGACACCGAGATCCGGCGTTTCGTGGAAGAGGGCTACAACGAAGCGACGCGTATTCTCACCGAGAAGCGCGCCGATCTCGAAGCGCTCGCCAAGGGCCTGCTGGAGTTCGAGACGCTGAGCGGCGACGAGATCGTCGATCTGCTCAAGGGCAAGAAGCCGAACCGCGAGTCCGTGCTCGAGCCGAGCACGCCGCGCGCCTCCGCGGTGCCCCCGGCCGGCAAGTCGCCGCGCCCGCGGCCCGATGCGGATCCCGGCCTGGAGCCGCAGCCGCAGGCGTAATTGCGAGCGGCAGGTGAGATTGCAAAACGCGGCGGAAACGCCGCGTTTTTTGTTGGCTGGCGGTTCGCGGATGCAGGGCGCTCCCGGCGCGAGCGAAGCGCGCGGGCTTCCGGGGCAACCGCGGGAATCACTAAAGAAGAACTTAACGCTTGCGTCCTATTTTGGCCCGCCATGACTGACCAGGTCGTCCACAGCGCGGTTCAACCGTTTTCGGCACGTGCAGCGCTCCCTTGGGCAGTGGGCCTCGGCGTCTATGCCCTGTTGCTGATCGTTGGGCCGTGGCTGCTCGGTGATCCCGACAGCTATTCTCATATCGAGGTCGGGCGTTGGATCATCGCGCATGGCACCCTGCCGGAGAGCGATCCCTTTTCGTTTTCGAAGCATGGCGCGCCCTGGATCACGTTCGAATGGCTCTCGGAAATCGTCTACGCCGGAGCCTACGCATTGTCCGGCTGGCCCGGCGTCGTCGTCGTCGCAGCAGCTGCGATAGCGCTCGCCTTTGGCCTGTTCACCTTCTTCCTGCTGCGCGAGCTCTCGCCGGCCCTGACGCTGCTCATGGTGATCGCGGCCGTCATCCTGTTGGCGCCGCATATGCTGGCGCGGCCGCATGTCCTCGTGCTGCCGGTGATGGTGATTTGGGCGGCGACCCTGGTGCGCTGCATGGATCGCGGCGGGCCTCCGCCATACTGGGCGCTGCCGCTGCTGGTGCTGTGGACCAATCTGCATGGCAGCGTGGTGCTCGCGCTCGGGCTGATCGGTCCGGCCGTGCTCGAGGCGCTGCTGCGTGAGGAGCGAAGCGAATGGCCGCGCGTGCTGCTGCGATGGCTGCCATTCTCGGCGCTTGCCCTCGCAGCATCATGCCTGACACCACACGGGCCGGAACCGCTGCTGATGCCGTTGACGACACTCGGCCTCGGCTCTGCGCTCGCCTGGATCGGGGAATGGCGGCCGCAGGATTTCAGCCATGTCGGTGGCTTCGAGTTGCTGCTGCTGGCTGGCATCTTTGCGCTCGCGCGCGGCGTGACGCTGCCGGTCGTGCGGGCCCTGGTGGTGATCGGCCTGCTCCATTTCGCACTGGCGCAGGTACGCAATGCGGATCTGCTGGCCATGCTGGCGCCGCTCTATCTGGCGGCCCCCTTGGGTCGGACATTCGGCGGGCGGATCACGGACGATGCAGAGGGCGCGTCGCGCGGCCTGAATCTGGCCGCGTTCGGTGTTCTGATCGCGATGAGCGGGGCGGCGCTGGCGCGCGACATACGGCCGGCTCCCGTCATCACCCCTCAAGCTGCCGTCGCGCAAGCCGACCTCGCCAAGGCGGGGCGCGTGCTCAACGATTATTCCTTCGGCGGCTACTTGATCTTTGCCGGCATTCCCACCTTCATCGATGGTCGCGGCGAACTGTATGGCGGGCCGTTCATCGACCGCTACAATCGTGCCCTGGCGCTGGTTGACCTCGCAGATTTTCTCAAGCTGCTCGACGAATACGACATCGGCGCGACGCTGCTCGCGCCGCGGACACCGGCGGTCGCGATGCTCGACCGGCTGCCGCAGTGGCAACGCGTCTACAGCGACGACGTGGCGGTCGTGCACAAGCGGCGGGATACGGCGCAAAGATAAGTCAGACGGACCCGAAGGCCGCGTATTGGCCGCCGAGCGACACGCCGCTCAGGGCATCTTCGAGGCGACGCGCCGGTTTGGTGTCCCAGGGGAGCAGCAGAAAATGGCGGGCGCCGATCTCGCGCAAGCCGCCCGCAGCCATCAGCTTTCGGACTTTGCCGGCACTGAGCAGGACGGCGTCCCGGTCGAACTCGCAGCGCGCAACGGCAAGACGTGTCAGCGGGTTGTAGGGATTGTGCTCGATCACGCAGACGAGCCCCCCGGGCCGCACCACCCGCCGCATCTCGGTGATGAAATGCGTCCATTCGGTCGGCACGATATGGTGCATCACGCAGATGGCCGTGACGAGATCGAAGCTGGCGTCCTCGAAGGGAAACGTGCGGCCGTCAAACTCGCGGTAGTCGACCCCGCTATTGGCCGCGCGGGCCTGCGCCAGGCTGGCCGACGAAACGTCGATACCGCTCAAGCGGCCGACCATGCCGTGCAACAGGGGATGAAGGCTGCCCACGCCGCAGCCGACGTCGAGCATGTCGGGCCTCTCGGTGTTCAGCCGCTGCGCGATCAGATCGCCCAGGAGATCGGCCTTCGCGCGCATGAAGAAATCATGCGGCAAGCCGGAGAAGTCGATCGAGGACTGGACAACGTCACGGTAGTTGGCGTGATAGCCGTCGAAGAGCTCGCTCATGCGCAGGGTCACTCGTTGACTGCGTGGATTGCAGGCGCTGCCGCCGCCTCGTTGCGATCGAAGCCGGCGCGCGTCTGCACCACATAGAGCGGGCGGCGTTTCACCTCGGCATGGATGCGGCCGACATACAGCCCCACGATACCGGTCATCAGCATGTTGATTCCGCACAGCAGGGACACGACGACGATCGTCGACGACCAGCCGGTCACGAGATGGCTGTCCTTGCTGAGCCACAGCAGGATCACCCAGCCGCCGTAGAGCAGGGCCAGTCCCGAAACCGTCAAGCCGCACCAGATCGCAAGCCGCAGGGGCAGATCGGAAAAGCCGAGCGCGGCGTTCACCGCGAGCCGCACCATCTTGAACAGCGGGTATTTGGTTTCGCCCGCGGCTCGCTCGAGGCGGTGGAAGGCGACCTCGGCCTGCCGGAAACCGAGCCAGGCGATCATGCCGCGTACGAAGCGATCCTGCTCCGGCATCTGCCTGAGTGCGTCGAGCACCTTGCGATCGATCAGGCGGAAGTCGCCGACATCGGCGGGGATGCCGACCGAGGACATCCTGCCGAGGAGCCGGTAGAACAGATGCGCAGTCGCACGCTTGAACCGGCTTTCGCCTTCGCGTGACAGGCGGCGGGCGTGGACGACGTCGTTGCCTTCCTGCCATTTTGCGATCAATTGCTCGATCACTTCGGGCGGATCCTGCAAATCGGCATCCATCACGATGATCGCGTCACCTTCCGCGGCGTCCATGCCGGCGGTGATGGCGACCTGATGGCCGAAATTTCGCGACAGGCCGATATAGCGAAAGCGCGGATCGCGCTTGGCGAGCGCCTGGAGCACGATCGAGCTGGAATCGCTGCTGCCGTCGTCGACGAAGATCGCTTCAGCCGGACCGTCGAGCCGGGACAAGACCAGGTCGAGCCGGCGCAGCAGGACCGGCAGCACGGCTTCCTCGTTGAACACGGGGATGACGAGGCTGTAGCGGATCGATCTGGAATTGGCCGCCATGCGAGAGATTCCGGCTGGGTTGCAGGGGCGGGAGTCTAGTTCGGCGGTGGTTAAGGTCGCCTTGCCGCGACTGTTAAGGATCTAGGGCACTCGGGCGATTGAGGGCGGAGGCGGAACGGAATGGCGATGCACGATTAACCATGCTTGCGCAGCCGTGGCGTCGGTCTAGGACCTGCGGCGGATCTTGTAGAGAACAAATCGCTCCGAGGTATCCAGCACCTCGAGCAGTTCCGGCAGCGGGTTCGCGGCCGACGGTCCGAGCACATAGAGATAGTCGTAGTCCCGGTACCAGGTGCGGATGAACGGCGGAACGTCCGCCGGCGGCCGGCTTGTCGCAATCGCGGTGAGCAGCTCCGACGGCACCGGCCCTCCATAGGGAATGGCAAGGCGGCGCACGCCCTCGCGGGGCCGCACCGGCTGCTTGCCCGCTTCCGTGAAGAGGTTGGGCACGAACGCGTTGGCATAATGCACGGCCAGCGTCGGCGCATAGTACATCGGATACGAGGTGAGGTCGGCGAAGGGCGGATCACCATTGTCGCCCGTGCTTCCAACGAGAACGCGTGAGCCGCGCTCGATCTTCTGGAACGAGGCGATGATCGCCGCATAGTCGGCGCGGTAAGGCAGCCACACCGCGAGGACGATCGCGAGATTGATCAGTGTGATCCCACTGATCGCGGCGAGCGCAGCCGTTCTCCAGGCCCGGCTCGGCAGCGACAGCGAGCAGAAGGCCGGCAGGATCAGAGCTGCAGCGGGAATCACGCGAAGGTCCACGAACGAGGTTCCGAACAGCTTGGAGGGAATGACCAGGTAGAGCAGTGCAAAGCCGATCGCGAGCCAGAGGCCGGCCGGCTCGAGCTTGAGGACGCCGCGCCTTGCGGCAAAAAGCAACGAGATCATCAGCGCCAGCCCGGTCACTGCCGATGCCGTCAGGCTGTAGCCGTTCAGGATGCGCAACGGCCAGATTGGCTTGAATCCGAAGAACCAGCTCGTCCCCTCGCTTCCGATCGAGCCCGCCGTCATTTGCATGATCCCAAACAACACGAGCGCCGGCAGGGCCAGCGCGCCGAGCCGCGCGGCCACGCCCAGGTACGATGCTCGCTGCTGACGAATGCGCGAGAGCTCGTAGAGGCCAAGCGTCGCGCCGTAGATACCGAGGGAGAAGAAATGCGCCGCATACAGCGCGGCGACGAACAGCAAATTGGCGACGAAACGCAGCGGCCATGGGCCTTCGGCCAGCATCAGGTAGATTGCGATGCCCCAGAGAGCGAAGCCGAGGCCAAACTCGAAATTCACGAAGCCCCAGCTGAACGGCAGACAGTAGAGGAAAGCGAGCGCAGCGAAGCCGGCAAGATGAACCCGGCCCTTCCGCGCCCATTCCAGCAGCAGCGCGCCCCCGACGATCAGCAATTGGCTCAGCAGCAGAAACAGCCGCGTGGCGTGCTCGACGCTCATCAGCCGCGCCAGCTGCGGCACCAGCAGATCCATTCCAAGGTTGGGATAGAAGGCCCAGGCCACCTCGTAATACGGATTGGCGTCGGGGGTGCCGTTCCGGCTCAGAATGTACATGCGGGCGAGGTGATTGGGATAATCCACCATCGCGGGAATGGGGGTCAGTAGCACCGGAAGAAGGGAGACCGCCGCCAGCACCGCAAGAACGGCGATCGCCACGGACCGCTCCGAGTCGAGCCGAGCCGGGATTGCCAAAGTCGGCCTGTCAAAAGAAGACATGTCGCGGGATCGCCGGGGTTTGAGCGTGGTGTGCCAGGTCGCGTCCACGTCGCCTTTGGAGGGACATCTCACGGTTACGAGTGCGCGCCCTCAAGGAGGTTCTCACTTCGAAGGCGTCGCGGTCGCGCTGTCCGCATGGTCTCGCACATGGATCACCGCGATGTCGTCCGCATAGATCCGCTTCCAGCCCTTGAGCTGGTCGAGGATCTGCGGGCCCGGCGCATCGGCAACCAGGAGCGTCGCGTCGATCTTGTACTCGTCGAGCAGGCGCGGCAGCAGCTCGGGCTTCTTGCCCTCCGTCGCCTTGAAGAAGTCCATGACGAACTTCTCGCCATAGAGCTCGGCACGGCCGTCAACGAAGACCGGAATATCGCGCGAGATCAGATAGCCGCCGAACTGGTAGGCATTGAAGATGCGCTGCATCTTGCGTTGCTCGAGCACGTCGACGGCCGCAACCGGCGTGTGCGTCGTTGTGAAGGTGAAGCGGTGGTGCGCCATGTAGAGCGACGTCGAGGTCCAACTCGCCGCCACGATCATCAGCGCGCCAAGCGCGGTGACATAGCGGGCGGGCCAGCGCCCGGCACCGGCGGCGTCAGGCGCCGGGCGCGGGAACATCTCGCCGAGCGGCTTTGCCAGCACCAGCGGTACCACGAACGCAAATGCCTCGATGCTCCTGACATGGGTCAGCGCGCTCCAGGTCAGGAACAGGATCAGGAAGATCCGGGGCGCCGACAGCACCAGGCCGCGATAATAGCCGAATGCGATCAGGCCGAGCAGGGCGCCTTCGAATGGGGTGAACGTGGAGAAGTTCGCGGGCATCCATTCGAAGATCAGCGACAGCAGTTCGCCGAGGCCGAGAATATTGGTCGCGCCCAGCAGCGTCCGCCAGCCATACGGCGTGCAGCAGCTCGCGATCAGAGCACCGATTCCGAACAACACCCAGCGCATGAACAGCTGGAGCCGTCGTCCCTTCTCGGCGTGCTCGACGGCCTCGAGCGCGATCGGGCCGATCAGCACGAGGCCCAGCACGAAGCCGCCATGCAAATTCGCCCAGAGCGCCATCAGCGGCAGCCAATACCAGGACGGCGCGCTCTTGCGGTCGGCAGCTGCCATCAGCAGACCGACCCACGCCACCATGACGGGCAGCGCCAGGATATGCGGCCGCGCCAGCACGTGATGGGCCGACAGCAGCAGCGCCAGCATCGCGAACAGCACTGCGCGTGGTGCCTCGATCTGCACGTCGAGCAGATAGACGAAGATCGCGACCGTGACCGCGACCGCGACCGCGGTGAGTATGACGGGACCTGCCCAGTCCCATTGCGCGTGGGAATAGGCGAACAGCACCTGCGACAGCCACGACGTCGACATCCATGGCGCGCCCGTTCGCGTGAACGAATAGAAGTCGGTGGTGGGCATGGCGCGGTGATCGAGGATCCATTGCCCGATCTTCACCTGCCAGAACGAGTCGGAGTCCTGTAGCCGGGTGTCGCCGAGGTAGAGGAAGAACAGATAGACGCCGGCGCCGACGCATAGCGGCACCAGGGCCCTCGCGCGGCTCCGCGCCGCGATGCTGTTGGCAAAGGAAAGTGACATGCCGCCTCGTCGTCCTGTTGTTCTTGTCGGTCGGGCATGATCCGGACCCGGCGGGCCGCGTTGGCGCAAAGTGAGGTGCGGTTTCCGAGAAGATCATGCTCAAGCAATCACCTGAAGCGCGATGAAGGATTCATCTCATCGCGCGCCAGTCCGAGCGGGCGGCATTGGATCACGGGCGGTCATAACTTCGGGTAAACCGGCAGGCTACGCCGGTTTCATGTCCCGACAATTTAACGGACTGTTTTAGATTTCGATTTACCATCGGCGAATACACGCAAACCGCTCGATGTTTACGCAGACGAATTAACTGCGGCGCAATTCTTTGCCTCTACGTTTGGTTCCATGGTCGGGCGGCGCTGGGAAGCCGAAAAGACCAGATCAGTTGTAGCCTCGTGTACTCATTTGGAGCACTCTATGAAGAACCTCGTTGCGCGTTTCCTGAAGGATGAATCCGGCGCCACCGCCATTGAATACGGCCTGATCGCTGCCGGCATCGCGCTGGCCATCATCACCGTCGTCAACAATCTCGGCACCACGCTGAACGCCAAGTTCACCTCGATCTCGAGCAGCCTCAAGTAAGGCCGGCCGACCTGAGAATTCTGAGAGCCTCGTCCAAGACGAGGCTCTTTTCTTTTGTGCGCGGCTTGCCGCCGGCCGATCGGCTAACGGACGAGGTGGCGTTTCGCGGGGAGGTGTCCGGCTCTCATTTTGGCGAGCCCTTGGCTTGTGTCTTGAGCCGTGTGGCCGGCGTTCCTGCCCGTGCGAGGCGCGCGAGAGCTGGGAGCCTGAAGCATGATCCGGATCATGCTCGAGATTTGGTTCGTGCCTCACTGTGACGTGGAGGGTTTGGTCGGTGCGTCGTTGCGGACATGGACCACGGCGATGTCATCCGCATAGAGTCGTTTCCAGCCCGGCAAATGGTCCATGATCATCGATGCCGGGACCGTCCTGTTCAGCAGAGTCGCGTCGATCCGGTAGGTTTCGAGCAGGCGCAGCAGGGTCTCGACGTTCTTGCCTTCGACAGCTTCGAAATAGTCGAGCACGAATTGCTCGCCATACAGTTCGGCGCGGCCGTCGATGAAGGTCTTGATGTTGCGGGTGACCAGATAGCCGCCGATCGGCGCGGTGCTGAAGATCCGCTGCGCGTGCCGCCGCTCGAGCAGGTCGACCGCGGCCGCAGGAGACGGATCGCTGATGAAGGCATAGCGGTGCGGCGTGGCATAGGACCTCGTGATGCTCCAGCCGGCCGCGACGATCGCGAGCGCCGCGGTCGCGGTCAGCGCAAAAGAGGGCCGCGTTTCCGTTCCCCTGGGCGCGACGGCCCTCGTTATTCCAAAATGTTCGGCGAACGGTTTCGACAGCACGAGCGGCGTCAGCAGCGCAAAAACCTCGATGTTCCTGAAGTGGCTGAGAGCCGCCCAGACCAGGCCGAGCAGCAGAAGAATACGGGTCGCGGTCAGCACCACGCCGCTGTAGTAGCCAATGCCGATCAAGCCGAGCAGGCTGACTCCGAACAGATCGAGCGAACTGAAGTCGGCTGGCCTCCACTCCCCGATCATCGAGAGCAGCTTGCCGAGGTTGAGGATTTTCGTCGACGCGAGGAGCGTGTTCCAGCCATAGGGCGTGCAGCAGCTTGCCGCAAGCGCGGCAAGCCCGAACACGGTCCAGCGTGCGGCCAGTGCAAAGCGGTCCTTGCGATCGGCGGACGCGATCGCGTCGAGGCCAACGGCTCCGATCAGCGCTAGACCCATGACGAAGCCGCCGTGAAGATTGGCCCACAGCGCCATCAAGGGCAGCAACAGCCAGGATGGCGCGGTGCGCCGGTCGGCGGCCGCCAGCAGTCCGCCGACAAAGGCCAGCATGACAGGCAGGGCCAGCATGTGCGGGCGCGCGAAAAAATGGCCCATCGACATCACGAGAATTGGGGCGATGAGCAGCAAGGCGCGCGCGGGATCCAGATAGGGGTCGATCAGGTGCGCGAAAATCGCCGCGGTCGCGCCGATCGCGAGCGACGTCAGGATAACCACGCCCGCCCAGTTCGACGGTTCATAAACCAGCGCGAACAAAACTTGCGACAGCCAGGAACTCGAGATCCAGGGCTCGCCGTCGCGCGTGAACGAATAGATGTCGTTGTGGGGCAACGCGCGGTGTTCGAGGATCCACTGGCCGATCTTGATCTGCCACAGCGTGTCGGCATCCCGAAGCATGATGTCCCCGACGCCAAGAAAGAACAGGTAGGCACCGGCACCGATGCAGAACGGCAAGATCCAGCGTGCTAAGCCGCGCGCGGGAGCGCTGCTTGTCAGGGAAACCGACATTGAACTCTCGGGGTTGGATCGACCACGCAGTGACGGCGCATCCGCACATCACCATGATCGCGTTTAAGTTGAGGTAAACCAAACTGATCCTCCGCGGTCATCCCGCGTAAGGATGCGTTTATTATGCTCACGCGTGCTCTCCCGAGGTGCCGGGCGTTCGGATGATCATTTGCGTCTTGTCATCCCGCCTGAATAGTTGTTCAGTCTTTGCGGGGCGATTTGCATCTTTTGCGTGACGAAGCGTTTTGCCGCAGGGCGTGCGGCAGGCGTGTGGGACAGGAAGCGCGCCATGGTTTATCGGCGGACGCATCAAGTGGTGAAGCGCCTTGCGGCGCGGCGCAGTGCGATCTTGACGGCGGCACGGGAGACTGCAGCGGAAGGCGGGATGGCGGCGGTGCAGATCGCGCCCGTCGCGGTCCGGGCCAATGTCGCGGCCGGCACGGTCTACCGCTACTTCCCCTCCAAGGCCGAGCTGATCTCTGAGCTCATTGCCGAGGTCTCGCGCGATGAGCTCGCGGCGATCCGCCGGGCGGCCGATGCCGCGCCGGGGCCATCCTCGGCGCTGGCGGCCGCCGTCACCACCGTGGCGGTCCACACCCTGTCGCAGCGGCGGCTGGCCTGGGGCATTCTGGCAGAACCTGTCGATGTCGATGTCAGCGCCTCCCGCCTTGCCAGCCGGCGGGAGATTGCCGGCGAGATTGCCGCCCGGATCGACGCCGCGGTGCGTGCCGGTCACCTGCCGGCCCAGGACACCGCACTCGCCGCCACCGCCTTGCTCGGCGCGCTGCATGAGGCCCTGGTCGGGCCGCTAGCGCCTGACAATCTCGACGATCCCGTCAAGATGCGCGATGCGGTGCAGACCGTGACGCTGCTGGCGCTGCGTGCGGTCGGCGTCATGGACGCCCGCGCCCGGGGACTCGTGGTGCAGCAGACGCTGTTGCCGGCCGCGAAGGCGCTCGTTGGGGCGTAAAATCGCCCTGTGCACGAAGCGGCCGGCCTGACGGCGCTCAGGTGGTTGACTGAGCGAGCCTTTTCGCAAAACCACAGCAGGATCGCCGGGCCCTCCGGCTACTGTGCATGGGGTTGTTTTTCGACTTTTTGTTTGGCGTGCCCTGGCGGGCCTACATGATCGCGTCGCCCTCGGGGCCGACCGAGGCGATGCGCACCATGTTGGTGGTGCCGGGGATGCCGAGCGGCACGCCGGCGACGATGATGACACGCTGGCCGGCGCGGACGAAACCGTCCCGGAACGCGATCTGGCCGGCGCGGCCGACCATGTCGTCCTGGTCGCGCGCGTCTTCCGCCACCACGCAATGCACGCCCCAGACCACCGCGAGCCGTCGGCCGGCGGTGATGTTCGGCGTGATCGCCACGATCGGCGGCTTCGGCCGCTCGCGCGCCACCCGCACTGCGGTCGAGCCCGAGCTGGTCCAGCAGATCAGGGCGGGAAGGTCGAGCGTCTCGGCGATCTGCCGCGCGGCGTCGGCGATGGCATCGCCCGCGGTGGATTCCGGCGCGGGACGCTGTGCGGTGAGCACGGAACGATAAATCGGGTCGCGCTCGACCTCCTCGCCGATGCGGTTCATGGTCGAGACCGCCTCGACCGGGAATTTGCCGGCCGCCGATTCCGCCGACAGCATGATGGCGTCGGCGCCCTCATAGACTGCCGTGGCGACGTCGGAGACCTCGGCGCGGGTCGGCACCGGCGACTGGATCATCGATTCCAGCATCTGGGTTGCGATCACCACCGGCTTGCCGGCGCGGCGTGCCATCCGCGTCATCTGCTTCTGCAGGCTCGGCACGCGCTCGAGCGGCAATTCGACGCCGAGGTCGCCGCGCGCCACCATCAGCGCGTCGGAGGCCTCGATGATGTCGGCGAGGCGGTCGATCGCCTGCGGCTTCTCGATCTTGGCCATGACCGCGGCGCGGCCGCGGATCATCTTCTTGGCTTCGATCACGTCGTCGGCGCGCTGCACGAAGGACAGCGCGATCCAGTCGATGCCGGTGACGAGCGCCGCCTCGAGGTCGGCGCGGTCCTTCGAGGTCATGGCGGAGACGGGCAGGTCGGTGTCGGGCAGGCTGACGCCCTTGCGGTCGCTCATCTTGCCGCCGACCACGACCCGCGTCACCGCGTGCTCTTTCGAGGTCTCCTCCGCGATCAGGCGCACCTTGCCGTCGTCGAGCAGCAGCGCGTGGCCGGGCCGCAGCGCCGCCAGGATCTCGGGATGCGGCAGGTGGACGCGCGTGGTGTCGCCGGGGGCCTTGTCGGAATCCAGCGTGAAGGTCTGGCCGTTCTGCAGCTGCACCGAGCCTTCGGCGAAGGAGCCGAGCCTGAGCTTCGGGCCCTGCAGGTCGACCAGGATGCCGATCGGCCGGCCATAGCTGCTCTCGACGTTGCGGATCGTCGCCACCAGCTCCCGCATCTTGTCATGCGGGGTGTGGCTCATGTTGATGCGAAACAGGTCGGCGCCGGCCTCGAACAGGCGGCGGATCATCGCGAGGTCTGAAGAGGCTGGGCCCAGGGTCGCGAGAATCTTGATACGGCGAAGACGCCTCATGGCTTATTTCCAGACGGGGGCGAGGGAGCTGGCGGGAGGCCAGGCGGGGCGGGGGGCGTACCACCGGGCGGGCTATTGGGCAAACCCGGAACCCCGCCCGGGCCAACCGGACCGGGGAGGCCGGGTACGCGCTGCTGCGCCGGCTGTTCGTTGGCATCGGTGAGCTGCACCGTCCACGCCCGCTGCTCACCGGTATCGACCTCGAAATAGCCGGTCCGGTCATAGCCGCGCGCGAGGCAATCCTCGGTGCCGCGGATGGTGAACTCCTTGTCGCGCGAGCACATGAAGGCCTGCCCCGACCACTCGCCGCCGCGGTCATAGTCGATGGCGTAGATGTAATAGTAACGGGCGACCAACGTTCCCCGCAGCAGGGTCTCGCAGGAGCGGGACGAGATGTTCCACCAGCCCTCGGTGGTCCAGCCCTCGGCGTCCTTGTAGCCGAGCGCAATGCCGACCCGGCTCGACGTGTTGTTGCAGAGACGGAAATCGGCGGAGGCCGGGCTGCTCCACAAGCACAGCAGACCAATCGCCAGCACCGGGACCAACCGGGCGAGCATGCGAAGGGGGTAGCGGGGAGATTCGGCGATCATTGTCGCGGAAGCTATATCAGATCATTGGCGATTTGGCGTAGGGGGCCGGGGAACTGCCTCAAGGCCGGGTTCGGGTCGGTTTGCGTGGCAAAATCTGTGACAGGACCCACCTGATCCCGTAAGGGTGACCGCAATCGGGGCAGGCCCAAAGGGATATCAAGGGACATAGCCATGGCAATCGACGACAAAACCAGAACGGAGCTCGAGGCGGCCGCTTTCCGCCGTCTGGTCGATCATCTGAAATCGCGGACGGATGTCCAGAACATCGACATGATGAATCTGGCGGGCTTCTGCCGCAACTGCCTGTCCAACTGGCTCAAGGAAGCTGCCGACGCCCAGGGCGTCGCCTTAAGCAAGGACGAGAGCCGGGAGGCCGTCTACGGCATGCCCTACGAGACCTGGAAGTCGAAATACCAGGGCACGGCCACGCCAGAACAGCTCGAGACGATGAAGAAGGTCCATCCCCACGGGCACTGAACGGCCCGGGTGCGCCTCGCCTGAGTCGCACCACACAACAGCTTTCTTGGCCTCGCCGCAGGAAGGTGTGGGCGCGCTGTGGACGAGCGCGATGCTGCCTTGAACGCAGTCGGTACCAACCCTAAGGGTCTACCAGCACGCGCGGTGAGGGATGCCGGCGTCACCTCGTTTTGCCAGTTCCATTGGGAGTACCTAGATGGCCACCTCCGCCGCCGTCCGCGACGACGAGCCCGCGACGAAATTTGCCAAGGACCAGCTCAAATCCATCATCGAGCGCATCGAGCGGCTGGAGGAAGAGAAGAAGGCGATCTCCGACGACATCCGCGACGTCTATGCCGAAAGCAAAGGCAACGGCTACGACGTCAAGGCGCTACGCACCATCGTGCGCATGCGCAAGCAGGACCCCAACGAGCGCGCCGAGGCCGAGACGATTCTCGAGACCTACATGCAGGCGCTGGGCATGCTCTGAGGCGTTCGCGCCTCAAGCACGACTGCGGCAGCCCGGAGTACAGCGAAATCCGGGTTCTCGCAGTGTGAAAGCAACCCCGGATTGCGCCGCGCTCCATCCGGGCTAAAAATTGCGCGTGTTTCGTTTGCGAACGGAGTCGCGAATGACTGCGCCACCGCTGCCGCGCGAGGTGAACCGTGCCTTCGGCGCTCTGCCGGCACCGATCGGCAAGCGGCTGCTTCAGGTGCGCGCGCTGATCTTCGCGACGGCCGCGGCGTATGAAGAGGTCGGCCGGCTCACCGAGACTCTCAAATGGGGCGAGCCGGCGTATCTGACCGACGAGACCGGCAGCGGCTCGACGATCCGGCTCGGCCGCGTCAAGGACTCCGCACACGCCGCCATCCTGTTCAATTGCAAGACGACGCTGATCGATAGCTTCCGCGAACGCTTTCCCGATCGGTTCGAGTACCGGCAGACCCGGGCGCTGTTGTTGCCGGTGGTGGGCAAGCTGCCAAGCCGCGAGCTATCGGTCTGCCTGTCGCTGGCGCTGACGTATCATCTGGACCGGCGAGCGCGAAAGCGCGGTAGGGCGTTCTTGTAGCCTGGATGGAGCGAAGAGACTGAATTCGTGGAGGTAGCTCGGCGCCTCAGCGCAGCGCGGCCGTGCGCATGACGAAAGACGTCGTCTGGAGCTTCGCGGTCGCGCTGCCCGAAAAACTGTCGCAGGACAGGCCGTGCATCGGGTCGTCGGCAAAGCCCATTGCGATCACGGCCTGCGGCTTGACGAAATAGCCGCGCAGCGCGGCCGTATCGAGCTCGCCCATCAGCGTGACCGACATCGCGCGGCTGGCGCTCGGCGATAGCATCACGATCTTGAGCCAGATGCTCTCGCTCTTGGCGGCCGAGAGGCGGGTCGCGGTCGCGACCGCGCCGTCGACGCTCTTGCCGACCACCGTGTTGATTTCGGTCGCCTGGGCGATGCTGCGCGACGCGGGACGGGCCGAGCGCGGGATCGGCGCGGAGGCGGCGACGACATTGGCGCGATCAACCGGGGAGGCGGCCGGCGCGAAAGCCAGCGCCTGAAGGGCCGCGTTGGACACGCTCGCGGTTGCTTGCGGATCGGTGGCAGAGGCGAGCGCCTGGCGGGCCTTCAGCGCAGCGATTTGCGCCGGCGTCGCCTGCTGCGGCGCGGCCGGGACATCATCCCAGAAGCCGCGGGCGTTGATGATGTCGGCCGGAGTCTCCGGCTTGCCCTCCGCAGATTTGGGTGCCGGCTTGTCAGCCACCGGCGCGGGCTTCGGCTTGGGCGGCGCGACCAGCTGTGCGTCGGCCGAGGCGAGCTGGATCGCGGCGGCGATCTGCGGCTTGGCGCGCGGCGTCGGCACCGGATCGGCGGGCTTGGCTGCGGCTGCGACGACAGTTGCTGCCGCCGGCTTGGCGGCCGGCGCGGGCGCGCCCTCGTCGTCCTCGTCGCTGCTGGCGGCCGGAGCGGCGGACTTGCCCTTGAACAAAGCGGCGAAGAAGTTCGGCTTGCTGCTGCTGGAGTCGTCGCCATTGCCGCGGCGCTCGATCTCGGCCTTGGCGAGCTCATAGCCCTTGAGCGGGGTGCCGTCTGTCGGCAAGTGCACCGTCTTTCCGTCCGGGAAGACGCGGGCGAGCTGGTCATGCGTCATGCGCGGCCAGTGCCGGATGCTGCCGGTGTCCAGATGCACGAAGGGCGAGCCCGACGTCGGGTAGAAGCCGACGCCGCCGCGCTGCAGGCGCAGGCCGGCGAAGCGGATCTGCTCCAGCGGCACGCCCGGAATGTAGAAGTCCATCGCATGTCCCAGCATGTGCTGGCTGAAGCGCGCCACCCCGGAGGAGCGGCGGCGGAGCATGGCGTTGGTGGCGGGGGAGCGGTAGGAGGAGATGATCTGGATCGGCTGCTTGGCGTCGACGTCGCGGTAGACTTCCCAGAGGATATCGAAGAGGCGGCGGTCCATGACCGTCTCGTCCTGGGTGCGCCAGTCGCGCAGGAAGTGATTGAGCTGCTTCAGCGCCGCTTCGTCATAGCGGCCATCACGCTTGAAGGTGACGGTCAGGTCTTCGCCGGAATGGGTGTGGTGGAAGGAGAGGGTCTTGGTTTCGCTCAGCGCGGCGGCGTTGTGGACTGAACCCGCGGCAGCAAGCAGCAATACGGCAGCGAGGCCGATCCGGGATCCGGCCTTCACTCCCGCATGGGACAACGACAGCACAGTAAATTGGCGTGCGAGACCAGTCAGCACGTATGAGCCCACCCAGTCGACGAGCGTTCAAAATGGACTCTCCCGCCAACCCCGTAGCAGTGCGAAAGAGGATGAACGCTTTCTTAAAGCGAGAAGGTTAATTCGAGGTTGACCTTCCCGCGCCCAAACCAAGTCAGGCTACAATCCTAACCCGTTGAGTGTGGCAAAAAAACGCCCGGTGCCGGGAGCCAGGTGGACAATGGTTAACGTTAAACGGCCCCATCCATGGAACGGGGCCGTTGATATCGTTGTGGAATTCGAAAAGCTGAGCTCCCGCAGCCTTACCGGGTGAACACCCGCTGCTGCTGGGACCGGCGGCCGACCGGAGCCGGCGGCGGGGTCGGCGCCCCGCCTCCGAACAGCCGTTCGAAGAAGTTCGGGCCCGACGAGCCGAAGCCACCCCCATTGTTGGCCACGGCAACGCCTGAGGGCAGGGTCGTCGCCGGGCGCGAATAGCTCGGCTGCGAATGCGCAACGACGGCCTCGAGATCCTTGCCGCGGTTGTTCTTCAGGATGTTGATCATGGTCGCGTCGCGGCCATAAACGTCCTTGCGGAACTGCAGTTTGCCGGCATCGTCCACGAAGGCGGTCTGATAGGTGATGTTGACCGGGACCGGAGTCGGGAATTTCAGGTCGATCTCGCTCTTGCCGTACATGCTGCGCACGCGCTCGGGCGTGTACTTCTCGTTCGGCATGGTGATGTTGAGCAGTACGGACGCGTACTGATCCGGGTTCTGCACGCGCATGCAGCCATGGCTGAAGGCGCGATCTTCCCTGGCGAACAGGTTCTTGTCCGGCGTGTCGTGCTGATAGACCAGGAACTTGTTCGGGAAGTTGAAGCGGATGCGGCCGAGCGCGTTGGCTTCACCGGGCGGCTGCGAGATGTGCACCGAGCCGTCGCGGTTCTGTTCGAGCTTGAGGCCCATGCGCTGCAGCACTGTCGGGTCCTGCTGCAACGCCGGCAGATACTCGTTGTAGACGATCGACGGCGGCACGTTCCAGGTCGGATTGACCGTGATGTACTTCATCGTCTCGGTCAGCAGCGGGGTCGCATGCGTGCCCGGCTTGCCGGTGACGACGCGGGTGGTCCAGACCTGCTGGCCGCGCTGCATCACCTTCAGCGTGTAGTCGGGAATGTTGAGGATCACATAGGCATCGCCCAGCGCGGGCGCGCCGAGATCGCGCGGCAGCCAGCGCCAGCGCTCCATGTTCACCAGCACCACGTCGATCTGCTTGTCGCGCTTGGGGGTGTTGAGCGCCTTGACCGTCTTGTCGTCGAGGACGCCGGTCACCTTCATCTCGGCGCCGCTCTGGAATTTTCGCACGGCGTCGGCGACCGCTGCGTCATAGCGGGTGTCGCCGGCATTCTCGGCAAGGCCGAGCTTGGCGCGAAGCTGCGGCACACGCGCATCTTCCACGACGACCTCAGCCTGCTTCTTGCTGGCCGGGGTGTATTTCAGCGCCGGACCGTCGGCGATCTCGATCACCGGGCCGCTGCCCTGACCACGAAGCTCCGCGAGCTTGGCCTTCAGCTCCTTGTAGAGCTTGTGGGGCGGATTGTAGCTGTCGAGCGCAGCGGAGGCGTCCGTCGCGGTCGTGACCTTGGCGAGCACCTCGTTCGGGTCGACCGGATGCTCGGGATAGAGGATGTCGCCGCTGACCTGCGACCAGTGCATGCGGCCGCTCTGGGCCTGGCGCGCATAGTCGAACATGCTGGCGGTGAGCTTGAGCTCGGCATCGGCCAGCGCATCGGGCGTGGTGGCGCTGGCGAAGTCCGGCACCGGATAGTCGGCGGGATTGAGGCCGTCGGACGCCGCATCCTTCAGCCGCGCGATGACGCCCTTGGCCGCGGTGGTCAGGCTGCCGCCTTGCGTCCAGACCGGCGCGAAGTCGCGTGCGCCATAAAACTTCTCGATCGCCGCGCGCTCGTTCTTGCGATCGAAATGGCGCGAGGTCTTGGCGCCGATGATGTCCTTGAGCTTGTCGGCGACCGGCTGGTCGGCGGCGGGAACATTGCTCGCGGCCTTCACGGGCTCAACGGTAGGTGCCGCAGCCGTGGCCGGTGCCGCAGGCGCAGCCGGCATGGCGGTGTCTGCCTTGGCCGGCTCGGTCTTCACAGGCTCGGTCTTGGCAGGCTCGGTATTGGCCGTTTCGCCCTTCGGCGCCTCGGCGGCGGGCGTGGTGGCGACGTCGGAAGGCTTGGTCTCGACCTTGTTCGGGGCCGGTGCGATGTCAGCCTTCACGGGCGCCTGTGCCGGCTCCTTGGCGGAATCCTGCACCGTGGCGGTGGTGTCGAGCTTGATATCGGAGGCGGTCGGGGGCGGGACGTTGGCCGGCTCGGGGCGCGGGATCGCGGCTTCGATCGCGAGCTCGGCAGCGCTGCTGCGCGCCTGATCCTGCGCCAGGGCTGAGCTGGCCGACACCGTGAGGAAGGTCGCCGCGACCGTCATCAAGACACGGTCGAAGCCCGCACGGTGGTTCAAACAGTCACGCATTGTGTCGCACCCCTCGGGTGAACTGTCCCTCGTGGAACAGCTTTGTTATCGCCTATTGAGCTTCGGCTAAATCGCGCCGGCCTCTCGAAAGTTGCACGCCTGCACGCAACGATTCATACGCAGACGATATACAGGCCCCGGTTTTGCAGCCAGCGCTAACCGGGACAACTCACGCCAAACTGACTTCAAGGGAGCCTCTTGGCAACGGATTGTGCGCCTGCACAGCGCGCTTTTCCCTGTGTCTGTCACTTCCAAGTCACGGTTCAAGAAGCAGTCGAATTCTGTCGTCGTGCGAACGGCTTACAGCCGCTCCCGCATCGCCGCGCGAACCCTCGTTCGCATGATGCTCAGTGCGTCTCCTCGCCGCTTTTCCCGCCATGTCCGGGAACCCCGGCCTCGTCGAGTTTGCGGTAGAGGGTGGACCGGCCGATTTTGAGGCGGCGAGCCACCTCGGACATCTGGCCGCGGTAGTGCGAGATCGCGAAGCGGATGATCTCGTTCTCCATGTCCTCCAGCGAGCGGACATCGCCGGTCGCGGTGAGCAGGGCGAGCGTGCCTACCGCCGGGAGCGGCGCGATCGGTATTTCATTACCCGATACCACCGACGGGGTCGCCGCCGGCTCGAGCATCAGCGGGGCGGTCGGAATCTCGGTTACGGGATGCGGCTGCGAAGCGAGCAGAGGGAAGTCGCCGAGGCCGAGCTGGTCGCCGTCGCTCATCACCACGGCGCGGTAGACCGCGTTCTCGAGCTGGCGGATGTTGCCGGGCCAGTCGAGCTGGGCAAGATGGGCCATGGCCTCGCCGCTGATGCCGGTGATCGCGCGGTTCTCCTCGGCGGCAAACCGCGCCAGGAAATGCCGGAGCAGATGCGGGATGTCCTCGCGCCGCGCCCGGAGCGAGGGGATCGTCAGCGGCAGCACGTGCAGGCGATAGAACAGGTCTTCCCGGAAGTGTCCTTGTTTCACCCGCTCCAGCAGCCGGCGATTGGTTGCCGAGACGATGCGGACATCGACCTTGACGGGCTTGCGGCCGCCGACCGCCTCGACTGCGCCTTCCTGGAGCGCGCGCAGCAGCTTGACCTGCGCAGTCAGCGGCAGCTCGCTGACCTCGTCCAGGAACAGCGTGCCGCCATGGGCCTCGACGAACTTGCCCATGTGCCGCTCGGTCGCGCCGGTGAAGGCGCCCTTCTCGTGGCCGAACAGAATGGACTCGACGAGGTTGTCGGGGATCGCGCCGCAATTGACGGCGACGAAGGGCTTGGCCTTGCGCTCGCCGCTGCCATGGATCGCGCGCGCGAACATCTCCTTGCCGACGCCGGACTCGCCTTCGATCAGAACGGGAATCGCAGAGTTCGCCGCCTTCTGCGCGGCGCGCATCACGGGTGCCATCGCCTCGGCGCGGGTGATGATGTCGGAGAACGTCAGCCGGCCCTCGCGGCTGTGCCGGATGCGCTGCAATTCGCCCTTGAGCGCGGAGGCGTTGAGCGCGTTGCGCAGCGAGACCTGGAGCCGCTCCACACCAACCGGCTTGACCACGAAATCGGCCGCGCCGGCGCGCATCGCCGAGATCACGTTGTCGATGCCGCCATGGGCGGTCTGCACGATGACGGGGACGCTGAGACCCGCTTCGCGGATTTTCGCCAGCACGCCCATGCCGTCGAGGCCGGGCATCACGAGATCGAGGATGACGGCGTCGATGGCCGGCGCGTCGGGAGCGGTAAGGGCGGCGATCGCGGCGTCACCGGAGTCCACGACGACCGTCTCATAGCCGCATTTCTGCACCATGTTCTCGACCAGCCGGCGGGCTACGGCGTCGTCGTCAGCGATCAAAATACTGGCAGCCATGGTGTTCCCCGCACGCTACTACTATCTGTCTCGAATCGGGGCACTCTGGCCGAAGCCGATTAACGCACTCTTAAACCTTGATGCCTCCGCCCGCCGTCGCGCTTGTTGAACACAGGTTTCCCACACAATGAATTCGCGCTCCAAGACTGCTCTCCGCAAGCCTGCCGCCAAAACATCCGCCCCCAGAACATCCGCCGCCAAGAAATCCGCCGCCAAGGCAAAGTCCTCCAAAACGCCGCTCGCAAAGCCTGCGAGCAAGACCGGCAAGCTTCCGGAGTGGAACCTTGCCGATCTCTATTCCGGGATCGATGCGCCGGAAGTGGCGCGCGATCTCGAAACGATGGATGCCGACTGCGTCGCGTTCGAGACCGACTACAAGGGCAAGCTGGCGACAGGGACAGCAAACGAAGATGGCGGAAAATGGCTCGCGAAAGCCGTGCGACGCTATGAGGCAATCGACGATCTTGCCGGCCGGCTCGGTTCCTATGCCGGGCTCGTCCACGCCGGCGACAGCGTGGACCCTGCGATTTCAAAGTTTTACGGCGATGTCTCCGAGCGGCTGACGGCGGCGTCCACGCATTTGCTGTTCTTTGCGCTCGAGCTCAATCGTGTCGATGACGATATTTTGAACCGGGCGATGCAAGCGCCCGAGCTCGCGCACTACCGTCCCTGGATCGAGGATCTGCGCAAGGAGAAGCCGTATCAGCTCGACGACAAGCTCGAGCAGCTTTTCCTGGAGAAGGCGCAGACCGGCTATTCCGCCTTCAATCGGCTGTTCGACCAGACCATCTCCGGACTGCGCTTCAAGGTCGGGGCCAAGGAGTTGGCGATCGAGCCGACGCTCAATCTGTTGCAGGACCGCGACGGCGCCAAGCGCAAGAGCGCAGCCGAGGCACTGGCAAAAACCTTCAAGGCCAATGAGCGCACCTTTGCGCTGATCACCAACACGCTCGCCAAGGACAAGGACATCTCCGACCGCTGGCGCGGCTTCCAGGACGTCGCGGATTCCCGCCATCTGAACAACCGTGTCGAGCGCGAAGTGGTGGATGCGCTGGTCGCCTCGGTGCGGGCGGCCTATCCGAAGCTGTCGCATCGCTATTACGCGTTGAAGGCGAAGTGGTTCGGCAAGAAGCGGCTGGCTTATTGGGATCGCAACGCGCCGCTGCCCTTTGCCGCGACCGATACCATCGGCTGGCCCGACGCGCGCAACATGGTGCTGACGGCCTATCGCGGCTTCTCGCCCAAAATGGCCGATATCGCCGAGCGCTTCTTCACCGATCGCTGGATCGACGCGCCGGTGCGGCCGGGCAAGGCGCCGGGCGCGTTCTCGCATCCGACCACCCCGTCGGCGCATCCCTATGTCCTGATGAACTACCAGGGCAAGCCGCGCGATGTGATGACGCTCGCCCACGAGCTCGGCCATGGCGTGCATCAGGTGCTGGCGGCGAAGAACGGTGCGCTGATGGCGCCGACGCCGCTGACGCTGGCCGAGACCGCCAGTGTGTTTGGCGAGATGCTCACGTTCAGGCGGCTCCTTGCCCAGACCAAAAATGCAAAACAGCGCCAGGCGCTGCTCGCCGGCAAGGTCGAGGACATGATCAACACCGTGGTGCGGCAGATCGCGTTCTACTCGTTCGAGCGCGCGGTCCACACCGAGCGCAAGAACGGCGAGCTCACCGCGACGCGGCTCGGCGAGATCTGGCTGTCGGTGCAAGGCGAGAGCCTGGGTCCGGCGATCGAGATCAAGGCGGGCTATGAGAACTACTGGATGTACATCCCGCACTTCATCCATTCGCCGTTCTACGTTTACGCCTACGCGTTCGGCGATTGCCTCGTGAATTCGCTCTACGCGGTCTACGAGAACGCGAACGAGGGCTTTGCCGAGCGTTATCTCGACATGCTAGCCGCCGGCGGCACCAAGCATTATTCCGAGTTGCTGCGGCCGTTCGGGCTCGATGCCAAGGACCCGAAGTTCTGGGACGGCGGCCTGAGTGTCATCGCCGGGATGATCGACGAGCTCGAGGCGATGGGCTGAGTGTAGGGCCGTAAAACATTTGTTGAACAATTGGGTGGGTCGTGTTATACAGATGTATAACGAGGTGCTGCCATGAACGAGAACGCGAGCTCGAAGGACTTGAAGAACGAATCCACCGTGCTTCAGGTGCGCAAGATAGGCAATTCGATCGGCGTTATCCTGCCGAAGGAGCTCGCGGGTCGTCTGAATCTCAAAGAGGGTGACAGGCTGTTTCCGGTCGAGCAGTCGGACGGTGGCGTGTTGCTGACGCCGCATGATCCTGACTTCGAAAAAGCAATGGAAGTCGCACGGCGAGGCATGAAGCGTTATCACAACGCTCTCGCCGAGCTTGCCAAGTGAATGAGCCGTTCTGGCTGACGCGTCGGATCATCATTGCGATCCACCACGAACAACTGGCGATCCATGGCGGCGCAAGCGGCCTTCGAGATGAAGGCATGCTCGAATCCGCGCTCGATCGGCCCAGAAACAAATGGTCTTACGAGAGCGCCGATCTTCCCGAATTGGCGGCGGCGTACGCCTTCGGCATCGCGCGCAACCATCCGTTCGTCGACGGCAATAAGCGCACGTCGCTGCTGGCGCTGTACACGTTTCTCGGCGTGAACGGCATCGACTTCGTTGTACCCGAGGCTGAAGCGGCAGCCATCATCCTGTCGCTCGCTGCCGGCGAGGTCAGCGAGGAGAACCTGACGCGTTGGATCCGCGACAATTGGGATTCCAAATGAGCCGATTTGCGGGAAAACCGCTGCCCAGCGCCGTTGCCCTGCTCGAAGGTTTCAGGTATCCCAGCCCAAGAATTCGACTTTCGACTGGGGACAATCCATGGCTGATCATAGCGAAGTGGCGTACAGCACCGCCGACGGCAACGACTACGTTGCCCACGAGCAGACCTACGAGGGCTTCATCAAGCTGGTGAAGTACGGCACGGTCTCGGTCGCGCTCATCGTGATCCTGATGGCGGTCTTCCTGACCTGATCTGTCGGCAGCTGCACACGCCAGCGGCAGCAGCTGCCCAGAATATTTGCATCCAAGCCGGTGCCAAAACCGGTATCGAACGCCGCGGGAGTAACGCTTAGTTTGCGCGCGCGCTGTCCCGCGCCGCCGGAGGACCTATGAAGATCGCCGTTGCCAAGGAAATCGATCCGCTCGAGCCGCGAGTCGCCGCTTCGCCCGATACGGTGAAGAAGTTCAAGGCGCTGGGCGCCGAGATCGCCGTCGAGCCGGGCGCCGGCCTCAAATCGGGCCTGCCGGATTCCGAATTCACCGCGGTAGGTGCCACCGTCAGCGCAGATGCGCTGAAGGATGCCGACATCATCATCAAGGTGAAGCGTCCTGAAGCCTCCGAGCTCGCGCAGTACAAGCGCGGCGCGCTCGTCATCGCCATCATGGACCCCTATGGCAACGAGGCCGCGCTGAAGACGATCGCCGATGCCGGCGTTTCCGCCTTCGCGATGGAATTGATGCCGCGCATCACGCGCGCGCAGGTGATGGACGTGCTGTCCTCGCAGGCGAACCTCGCCGGTTACCGCGCCGTGATCGAGGGCGCCGAGGCGTTCGGCCGCGCCTTCCCGATGATGATGACCGCTGCCGGCACCGTGCCTGCGGCGAAAGTGTTCGTGATGGGCGTCGGCGTCGCCGGCCTCCAGGCGATCGCGACCGCGCGCCGTCTCGGCGCCATCGTGACCGCGACCGACGTGCGGCCCGCGACCAAAGAGCAGGTCGAATCGCTCGGCGCGAAATTCCTCGCCGTCGAGGACGAGGAGTTCAAGAACGCGCAGACCGCCGGCGGCTACGCCAAGGAGATGTCTAGGGAATACCAGGCCAAGCAGGCCGCGCTCACCGCCGAGCACATCAAGAAGCAGGACATCGTGATCACCACGGCGCTGATCCCGGGCCGGCCCGCGCCGAAGCTCGTCTCCGGCGAGATGGTCAAGTCGATGAAGCCGGGCTCGGTGCTGGTCGATCTCGCCGTCGAGCGCGGCGGCAATGTCGAGGGCGCCAAGGCCGGCGAGGTCGTCGACCTCGATGGCATCAAGATTGTCGGCTACACCAACGTCGCTGGCCGCGTCGCGGCCTCGGCCTCCAGCCTCTACGCGCGCAATCTGTTCTCCTTCATCGAGACCATGGTCGACCAGAAAGAGCAGAAGCTCGCCGTGAACTGGGACGACGAACTGGTCAAGGCGACCGCGCTCACGAAAGACGGCGCCGTCATCCACCCGAACTTCCAGCCGAAGGCTTAAGGAGACCCGCCATGGAGCATGCTGCACAGGTCGTCGACCCCTTCATCTTCCGGCTGTCGATCTTCGTCCTCGCCGTCTTCGTCGGCTATTTCGTGGTGTGGTCGGTGACACCGGCGCTGCACACGCCGCTGATGAGCGTGACCAACGCGATCTCCTCGGTGATCGTGGTCGGCGCGTTGCTTGCCGGCGGCGTCGCGAACGTCTCGAGTGGCTCGGGCTGGGCCCGCGCCTTCGGCTTTGTCGCGCTCATTTTCGCCTGCGTGAACATTTTTGGCGGCTTCCTTGTCACCCAGCGCATGCTGGCGATGTACAAGAAGAAGTCGAAGTAAGCGGCCACCTCGGGCTGAAGGGATCAATGGGGACCTGAGATGAGCGCCAACCTCTCTGCATTTTTGTATCTCGTGGCGGGAGTGCTGTTCATCCTGTCGCTGCGCGGGCTGTCGAGCCCGGCTTCGTCGCGCCAGGGCAATCTGTTCGGCATGATCGGCATGGCGATTGCGGTCGCCACCACGCTGGCCAACCATCCGCCGGCAGACGGCCTCGCCTGGGTGCTCGTCATCGTCGGTATCGCCATCGGTGCCGCGATCGGCGCGGTGATCGCCCGTCGCGTGCCGATGACCTCGATGCCGGAGCTGGTCGCCGCCTTCCACTCGCTGGTCGGCATGGCCGCGGTGCTGGTCGCCGCCGGCGCGTTCTACGCGCCCGAGGCCTTCGATATCGGCACCCCCGGCAATATCCATCCGCAGAGCCTGGTCGAGATGTCGCTCGGCGTCGCCATCGGCGCGCTGACCTTCACCGGCTCGGTGATCGCGTTCCTGAAGCTGTCCGCGCGGATGAGCGGCGCGCCGATCATCCTGCCCGCCCGTCACATCATCAACATCGCGATTGCCGTGGCGCTGGTGTTCTTCATCGTCCGCCTGGTCCTGACCGGCGGCGCGCTCGACTTCTGGCTGATCGTCATCCTGGCGCTGGCGCTCGGCGTGCTCATGATCATCCCGATCGGCGGCGCCGACATGCCGGTCGTGATCTCGATGCTGAACTCCTACTCCGGCTGGGCTGCGGCCGGCATCGGCTTCACGCTCGGCAATTCCGCGCTGATCATCACCGGTGCGCTGGTCGGCTCGTCCGGCGCGATCCTGTCGTACATCATGTGCCACGCGATGAACCGGTCCTTCATCTCGGTCATTCTCGGCGGCTTCGGCGGCGAGACCGCGGCGGCCGGCGGTGGCGGCGGCGAGCAGAAGCCCGCCAAGCTCGGCTCGGCCGACGACGCGGCCTTCATCATGAAGAATGCCCAGAAGGTCATCATCGTGCCCGGCTACGGCATGGCAGTGGCGCAGGCGCAGCACGCGCTGCGCGAGATGGGCGACATCCTGAAGAAGGAAGGCGTCGAGGTGAAGTACGCCATTCACCCGGTCGCCGGCCGCATGCCCGGCCACATGAACGTGCTGCTCGCCGAAGCCAACGTCCCCTATGACGAGGTGTTCGAGCTCGAGGACATCAACTCCGAGTTCGCGCAGGCCGACATCGCCTTCGTGATCGGCGCCAACGACGTCACCAACCCGGCGGCCGAGGAGGACAAGACCTCGCCGATCTACGGCATGCCCGTGCTTCAGGTCTGGAAGGCCGGCACCGTGATGTTCATCAAGCGCTCGCTCGCCTCCGGCTATGCCGGCATCGACAATCCGCTGTTCTATCGCGACAACACCATGATGCTGCTCGGCGACGCCAAGAAGGTCACCGAGAACATCGTCAAGGCGATGTAGCACGCGAAGGAAACCGACCGTGGCCATCAACAGGGAATGGCACCGGTCCCATCGCATGCCGCTCAAGGCGACGCGCGAGCAGCGCGTCGCATGGCACGCCGCCCACAAGGCGGCGTGCGGCTGCCGGGACGTACCGGCGAGCCTCCGGCCCGACGTCATGAAATTGCTGCGGAGCAGTCGCAAGCCCTGAGCCTGAACCGGGGGCCGGCCGCGCAATGATCACCATCGCCAAATGGACCGTCATCCTGCTCGCGACCGTCTATCTCGCCGGGCTCGTCGTGCTCTATGCCCGGCAGCGCGAGATGCTGTTTCCGATACCGACCGCCAAGCGGACCCCGCCTGAGGCTGCAAATTGTCCCGAGGCGGAGGAGCATGTCCTGGCCACCTCGGATGGCGAGAAGATCATCGTCTGGCATGTGCCGGCGAGGCCCGGTCGTCCCGTGATCCTGTATTTTCCGGGCAATGGCGATTTTCTCGCCGGCCGTGTCAGCCGCTTCAAGGCCATGACGGCTGATGGCACCGGCTTGGTCGCGCTGTCCTACCGCGGCTATGCCGGCTCCAGCGGCGCGCCGAGCGAGGAGGGTCTGCTGCGCGATGCCGCTGCCGCCTACGCCTTCACCACCGCCCGCTACACGGCGGAACGAATCGTCGCCTGGGGCTTCTCGCTGGGGACCGGCGTGGCGGTTGCGCTCGCCTCGGAACAGCGTGTTGGAAAGCTCGTCCTGGAGGCCCCCTATACCTCGACGGCCGACATTGCATCTTCGTCATTCTGGTTCGTGCCGGTGCGCCTCTTGATGCGCGATCCGTTCCCTTCCGACGAGCGGATCGCGCGCGTCACGGTGCCGCTCCTGGTGATGCATGGCACCAATGACCTTGTCATTTCGATCGTGTTCGGAGAGCGTCTGTTCGCGCTCGCGCATGAACCGAAGCAGTTCGTTCGCTTTGCGGGCGGCGGACACGACAATCTCGATGCGTTCGGTGCGATCGAAACGGCAAGGCGCTTCATTGGATCCTGAACGGCTCGTCTCCCGGCTGTGGGGCGTATCCCTCGCCGCCATCCTCGCTTTGTTGCCGCAGCAGGCCTGGGCCGCAACCGGCCTCGATGGTGCGGCGATGCGCTGGCCCTATGCGCTTCCCTTTGCCGGCCTGTTGCTGTCGATCGCGCTCGGACCGCTGCTGTTTGCAAAAGTCTGGCACCATCATTACGGCAAGATCGCTGCTGCCTGGTCGCTGCTGGCGCTGGCCTCGCTCGTCATTTTTGCCGGGAGCATGGCGACGCTGGCGGCGTTCGTCCATGCCATGCTCGCTGAATATCTCGGCTTCATCGTGCTGCTGTTCGCGCTCTATGTCGTGGCCGGAGGCATTCTCATTACCGGCGACATCAAGGCCACGCCGGCGACGAATGCCGGCATCCTCGCGCTCGGCACCCTGATGGCAAGCATCGTCGGCACCACGGGGGCCGCGATGATCCTGGTCCGTCCGCTGATCCGCGCCAACCGGCCGCGGCGCCACAACGCCCACGTCATCATCTTCTTCATCATCCTGGTCGCCAATGTCGGCGGCGCGCTGAGCCCGCTCGGCGATCCCCCGCTGTTCGTCGGTTTCCTGCACGGCGTCGACTTCTTCTGGACCACGCGGAGCATCTGGTTGCAGACCGCAATCGTCGCCGGATTGCTGCTCGCGATCTTCATCGCCATCGATTCCTGGCGCTTCCGCAGCGAGCCCGCGCTGAGCGACGCCGGTCCTGCGGATCCGGTCCGCATCCGCGGTCTGGTCAACCTCGTGCTGATCGCAGCCATCGTCGCGAGCCTGCTGGCCTCGGCGATGTGGAAGCCCGCTATCGCCTTCGACATTCTCGGAACGAAGCTGGAGCTGGAAGACATCGCGCGCAATTTGGCGCTGCTTTCCATTGCGGCGCTGTCGGTGTGGCTGACGCCGGACGAGCACAGGCTGGCCAACGGCTTCACCTGGGAGCCGATCCGCGAGGTCGCAAAACTGTTCGCGGGCATTTTTGTCGCCATCATCCCGGTCATTGCCATGCTCAATGCCGGCCATCACGGCGCCTTTGCCTGGCTGTTGTCGGCCGTGACGGCACCGGACGGCACACCGCGCGAGGTCGCCTATTTCTGGTTTACCGGCCTGATGTCGGCGTTTCTCGACAATGCGCCGACCTATCTCTTGTTCTTCCAGCTTGCCGGCGGCGATCCGCACATGCTGATGCATCAGCTGTCGGGCACGCTCGCGTCGATCTCGATGGGCGCCGTCTACATGGGAGCGCTCACCTATATCGGCAACGCGCCGAACTTCATGGTCAGCAGCATTGCCAGCGAGAACGGGATCAAGATGCCGAGCTTCTTTGGCTATCTCGTGCGCGCCGGCGCGGTGCTGATCCCGCTGTTCATGCTGCTGACGCTGCTGCCGGTCGCGCCGATCCTGCGCTGGCATTGAATCCGCCGGCCGATTTGCTCGCCGCTCGACAAGGAGCTCGAGCTCGGCCTCAACGCCCGGGGGCAGCGTGCTCTTGCTCCCGACCTTCGTCCTGAGCATGCCGACCTTCGGCACGGGCAGGACAAACGTCCTGTTCGGGCTGGTCCATGTGATGGTATTTGGCGTCTACGTATTCATGGTTTCGTGCCCTGAACCCACTTTGCGCTCACGCGGCCCTTCGGGGCCGGGATCGCGTCCCAGGAGAGGTCCCAATGCTTGCCGCCAGATCCGAGGTTCAGGTCGACAACGAGGAGGTCCGGGTGACGGAATGGCGGCTCGGTCCGGGCAGCGCCACGGGGCATCACACCCACGGCATGGACTATGTGATTGTTCCCGTCGTCGCGGGCGAAATGACCATCGTGGCGCCGGGCGGCGAGCGGTCCAAGGCGCAGCTGGCGGCCGGGAAATCCTATTTCCGCAAGGCGGGCGTCCAACATGACGTACTTAACGAAACCTCAACCGAGATCGTGTTCCTTGAGATCGAGCTGAAGCCGTAGGTCCGGCCTTACAACTTGCCATCGATCCGTCGCAGTTGATCCCTTACAATGCCCCAAAGTTCCCGCATCAGATCGCGCGGGGAGTGGCCGGAATGCTGAAATACCTCGCTAAAATTTCGATGGATATTTTCCCCTCGGTGCTCGCGACGATCATCGGGGCGTACATCGTTAACCACTACATCAACGCCAAGCCGGCGGCTGACGCCCCTGCGGCCGTCGTGGCCCCTGCCGAGGCCGGCAAGAACGGCAAGCCCGCCGATGTGGCCAATCTCCCGGCGCCCGGCGTCAAGGCCAAAGGCATCCCCGAGAAGAGCGTGACGGACAAGCCGGCGGCTGAAAAGGCTGCCGATCAGCCGTCTGCCGAGCACAAGGCTGCGGATGTGGCTCCGGCCGAGGCCAGCCCGCGTGGCAAGCCGTCGGCGCGCGAGAAGGCGGTCGCCAAGTCTACCCCGACGTCTACCCCGGCCGCCAGCACGCCCGCTCCCGCTGCTCCGGTGGTTGAGGCCAATTCGGCGTCGGCTGCCGCGGCTCCGGTCCCCGACGCCAACGACCTCGTGCGTGCCGCGATCGAGCGTCTGCGCAAATCTCCTGAGGGCAAGTCTCTTGAGGGCAAGTCTCCTGAGGGCAAGTCGTCTGAGGGCAAGTCCGCCGAGACCAAGCCTGCCGAGGTTAGGCCGTCCGAGACCAGGTCAGCCGAGAAGCCGACCGAGCCTGCCGTGCGGGAAGCCGCTCGCACGCCCGAGGCCCCGCGGGTCATCAGCATGGAGCCGGCTACGGTCCGTCCGCTGCCGCCGCCGATCACGGTATCGACGCCCTCACCAGAGGCCTATGGCAAGGATGGCTCCTCGCCGGCCAATCCGTCCTATACGGCCTCGGTCGGTAGCGATGATCCGAATCGGATGACGCCGCCGGCTGACATTCCCGTGCCGGTGATCGCGCCACCGCTCGATCTGCGCGCCGACGCCGGCGGCTCCATGCCGCGGCCCAAGAAGACCAATGTCGCCGACGAGATGCTGTCGGGCATGAAGTCGATGTTCCACTCGGTTCTGCCGAAGAGCGCCACCCCCGATTGAGACGGTGCCAGAACCGTCAGCCGCCGACGCGGGCCAGGCCGCTGCGCGCGGCGTCGTCGCGTGGACGAAGCGATACAGCCCTGGTGTAGGACGCCGCCGCCTTGGCCCTGTCGCCCAGCCGCTCATAGGCCTGTCCCCGCGCGGTCCAGACCTGCGCGTTGTGCGGATCGGCCTCTGAGGCCTCATCCAGATCGGCCGTGGCCTCCTTGACCTTGCCGAGCGCGAGATAGCTGGTGGCGCGGCCGAGCAGCGGCTCGACCTTCTGGGGATTGAGCCCGCTCGCAGCGCTGAAATCTGCGATCGCGAAGTCGTGCTGATTGTTGCTCTGGTAGATCAGGGCACGGCCATACAGCGCCTGCGCATTGTAGGGATCGAGCCCGACCGCGCGATTGAACTCGTCGAGCGCCGCCGCGACCTCGCCTGACTTGGCCAGGGATTGGGCTTTTGCGGTGTGGGCCTGAGCCTCGGTGACGTTGGCGGCGCTCACCGCGCTCTCGGCGGGCGCGGCGGCCTTGGGCGCCTCCTGCGGCTTGTCCTTCTCCGGCATCAGCGATCCCAGATCGAACGAGCAGCCGCACAACGCTATCCCCATGAGCGCCAGCGCGAACGGCGGCTGCGAGATCCGGCGTAGCCACGTCAAGCCGTGCTGGGGGAGGGGGGAGGCCATCTACGGTTCGCTCGCGCTAGAGCATGATCCGGACCCGAAGGGCCGCGTTGGCGAAAAGTATGCAGCGGTTTTTCCTCGCGACAAACGCGCGATGCGTTTGCGTAGAGATTGCTCAAACAACAAACTAAAGCGCGACGACGTTCAATCCAAATCTCATCGCGCTTGCGTGCCGCATCCGTGGTGCCGACCCGGAAAAGGCCCCGCGCACAAACAATAACGCGGGCCAGAGGCCCGCGTTATCGAAACTGAAATCTTGCAAAATTCGGTAAATCAGCGCGGTCCGCGCGGACCAGCACCTGCACCCGGGCCACGACCGCCGCGATCACCGCCGGGACCGGCGCCGAACACCGGCTTCGGCTTCATCGGCAGCAGGCCTTCGCGCTGCAGCTTCTTGCGGGCCAGCTTGCGCGCACGGCGCACAGCTTCGGCCTTTTCGCGGGCCTTCTTCTCGGAGGGCTTCTCGTAATGACCGCGGAGCTTCATCTCGCGGAAAATTCCCTCGCGCTGCATCTTCTTCTTCAGCGCCTTGAGGGCTTGGTCGACATTGTTATCGCGAACGAGAACCTGCACGCGGCATCCTCTTCAGTGGATCGGATTTGAATTCTGGTAAGACGAAGGGGATGGCGAAAACGCGCAAGCCCTTAACCTTGAGGGCGCGGATGTATCAGACAAATCCCGGGATGTCCACCGGACAAGCGGGCTTTCGGGCCAAGTTCAGCCATTAAATGAGGCGAAAATACCTCTGTGCGGCCCTGATTTGGGCGATTCGACGCCAGGGATGGGGCCGTTTCCGGAGCTTGTTCCGGAATCTTTGAAAGCAGGGGACGACACATGGATATCAAGAAATACGCCGCTGAAGCCATCGGCACCTTCTGGCTCACATTCGCAGGCTGCGGAAGCGCGGTGATCGCTGCCGGCTTCCCGCAGGTCGGAATCGGTCTGGTCGGTGTCTCCCTCGCATTCGGACTGAGCGTGGTCACCATGGCCTATGCGATCGGCCATATCTCCGGCTGCCATCTCAACCCGGCCGTCACGGTCGGTCTTGCCGCCGGCGGGCGTTTTCCGGCCGGCCAGATCCTGCCCTATGTGATCGCGCAGGTGGCCGGCGCGATCGTGGCCGCCTGGCTCCTCTACGTCATCGCGAGCGGAGCTCCCGGATTCGATGTCAGCAAGGGCTTCGCATCCAACGGCTATGATGCGCATTCGCCCGGCCAGTACAGCATGATCGTGTGCTTCCTCACCGAGGTGGTGATGACCATGATGTTCCTGTTCATCATCATGGGCGCGACCCATGGCCGCGCGCCCGCCGGCTTCGCGCCGCTCGCGATTGGGCTTGCGCTGGTGATGATCCATCTCGTCAGCATCCCCGTCACCAACACCTCGGTGAACCCGGCGCGCAGCACGGGTCCTGCGCTGTTCGTCGGCGGCTGGGCGATCGCGCAGCTCTGGCTGTTCTGGGTCGCACCGCTGATCGGCGGTGCGCTGGGCGGGGTGATCTATCGCTGGCTCAGCGAGGAGCCCACGGGCGTCGTCGCAGGCGCGAAGACGGCCTAAAGCGTTTTCGAGCGAAGCGGGATCGCAGCGATTGCTGCGGTCCCGCTACTTGCCTTTCGTCGGCCTGACTTCGGTGACGTGGCCCATCTTCCGGCCGGGGCGCGGCGCACCCTTGCCGTAGATGTGCACGGTCGCGCCGGGCACGCTCAGCCACTTTTCGTAATCGTTGATCTCGTCGCCGATCAGATTGGTCATGGTGACGACCTCGCCGTGGCGCGCGGGCTTGCCGAGCGGCCAGCCGGCGATGGCGCGGATGTGCTGCTCGAACTGCGAGACCGACGCGCCGTCGAGCGTCCAGTGCCCGGAATTGTGCACGCGCGGGGCGATCTCATTGACCAGCACCTTCGGGCCGGTGCCGTTGGCGAGCACGAACATCTCGACAGCGAGCACGCCGACATAGTCGAGCGCGCTTGCGATCTTGCCGGCGATGCTGCGTGCTTCCTCGGCGAGCGCAGCCGGGATCGGCGCCGGCGCGCGCGATATCTTCAGGATATGGTCGCGGTGCTCGTTCTCGGTGACGTCGAAACACTCGACCTGGCCTGTGACCGAGCGTGCGGCGATCACGGAGATCTCGCGCTCGTATGGCACGAAGGCTTCCAGGATCGCGGATTTGGTCGCGAGGCTGGTCCACACCTTGGCGATATCGTCGCCCTCGCGGATGATGGCCTGGCCCTTGCCGTCATAACCGAAGCGGCGGGTCTTGAGCACGGCCGGAAGGCCGATCCTGGCGATCGCCTCGCGCAGCGAGGACACCGAGGTGACGTCGGCATAGGCCGCAGTGCCGATGCCGAGCCGCGTCACGAAATCCTTTTCGGCGAGCCGGTCCTGGGTGGTCTCGAGAATCTTGCGGTTGGGCAGCACGGGTCGGCGCGCGTCCAGCACCATCGCGGCGGCCGATGGCACGTTCTCGAATTCGTAGGTGATGACGTCGACGTCGTTGGCGAACAGTTCGAGCGCCTCGACGTCGGCATATTCGGCGCAGGTCGCGTTCAATACGACGTCGAAAGCCGGCGAGTCCGGATCGGGCGAGAACACCTGGCAGCGCAGGCCGAGCCGCGCCGCAGCCATGGCCAGCATCCGGCCCAATTGTCCGCCGCCGAGGATTCCGATGGTGTCACCGGGCTTCAGCTTCACCTGCCTGGTGTCGGTCACGCCTTGTCCTCCGGGCGCTCGGCGACCGCCTCGGTCTGCGCCTTGCGCCAGGCGGCGAGGCGATTGGCCAAGGCCGGGTCGGACAACGCCAGGACGGCCGCTGCCAGCAGTGCGGCGTTGGTTGCCCCGGCCTTGCCGATGGCGAGGGTGCCGACCGGGATGCCGGCGGGCATCTGGACGATCGAATAGAGCGAATCGAGGCCCTTGAGCGTCTTGGATTCGACGGGAACGCCGAACACCGGGAGTTCGGTCAGCGCCGCCGCCATACCGGGCAGGTGCGCAGCGCCACCGGCGCCGGCGATGATGACCTTGTAACCCGCGGCCTTGGCGCCCTTGGCGAAAGCGAAGAGACGGTCGGGGGTGCGGTGGGCCGAGACGATGCGGGTGTCGGCGGCGACGCCGAGCGCGGCAAGCGTGTCGGCGGCATGCCGCATCGTGTCCCAGTCCGACTGGCTTCCCATGATGATGGCGATCGGCGCGGTCATGACGTTAATTGTGCCCGAAAAACAGAAAGATAGGCCAGATTAACGGTTCCGGCCGGCGGCTCGCAAGGCGGTGGCAAGGAGAAGGGAATCCACTATCCTGTCTTGGTGAATCCCCGCAAGCCTTCATTGAGCAGGATGCCCATGAAGAAACCAAAAAGGGCGGGCGCTGCGAAGGCCAAAAAGGGCCGGAAAACCAGTGCCGGCCGATCCAAAGCCGCCCCAAAACGGCTGACCAGGCGTTCGGCGGGGCCGCCGACGCGCGGCGCCTCGGGCGATGATGGAGCCAAGGATGCCGTCAGGACGACGATCCGGGGCTTGCGGGCCAAGCTCAAGGAGGCGCAGCGCCGGGTCGCGGAACTGGAAGCTGCGGCCGACACCGATTTCCTGCTCGATATCCCCAACCGGCGCGGCTTCGAGCGCGAGCTCGCGCGCGCCATCGCCTACATGAAGCGCTACCGCGCCAGCGGGGCGCTGATCGTGCTCGACGTCGATCGGTTGAAGCCGATCAACGATTCGTTCGGTCATGGCGCCGGCGACGAGGTGCTCAAGGCGATTGCCGCCACGCTGACGCGGCAGGTCCGTGCCTCCGACGTGGTCGGCCGGCTCGGGGGCGACGAGTTCGCGCTGCTGCTGTGGAATCTCAGCGAGACCGACGCCAAGGCGAAGGCGGCCATCTTCGAGCAGGCGGTCGACGAATTGTCCTTTGTCTTTCGCGGCCAGGAGGTGACCGCGGGCGCCTCCGCCGGTGTCGCGCTTCTGGGGGCGCAGTCCGACCCGGGCCGCGCCCTGGAGGAGGCGGATGCCGCCATGTATGTGCGCAAGGCGCACCGGCGGCACGAGCCGGGGGTCAGGCTGGTCGGCAGCTAAAGCGCGCTGAGATCTGGCGGTACGTTACCGAATTTCCGCAGCAATTTGGCGTCGCCAAACTCGCCGGTCAGGGGATCGCCGCTGCGGCTGAAGGCGACGGCGCCGATATGGCCGGCGCCGTGCGCCAGCATTTCCGCACGACGCAGGGCGGCAGCCGATGTCTGGCATTCCTCGGCAGCACCCGCCACCGGCGATCCGTCCTCGTCGATCAGGAAGGGCAATGCAACGTAGTAGGTGACGTCGGGCATGATCGGCTCCGATAGCTGACGGTTCAGGCGGCGCTGCTCTTGCTCCGCATCTTGCTGCGCGAGGTGTCCGGAATGCAGCCGGCGGAAATCGCCGCCTGCAATTCCTCCAGCTCGGCCTCCAGATATTCGTTGGCCATGATCAGCGCCTTGATGGTGCTGCGCAGATTGCCGTCGCACATCGCGATCGCCTGATCGCACGCCTGTTCATAATGGCTGTTGTCGAGAAGGGCGGCTGTCGACATCTGCATTGTCCTTGTCAGTTGTCCTGGGCGTTTTCTGGGGGCGCTGGGGTCGTCAAATGTTCCTATTTTGTTCTTTTGGAGTCAAGCGGATTCATCCGCGCGAGGGAAAGCCGGATCGCAGGTCAGGCGATGATGTCGGGGGTGATCTGGTCTTCGATGAACGCGATGCGGTCTCGTAACAACAGCTTGCGCTTCTTCAAGCGCTGTAACCGCAATAGGTCGGGGGCGGGCGATTGATGCAGTGCATCGATCGCCGCATCGAGATCTCGGTGTTCCTGCTGCAACCGGGTGAGCTCGGCTTCGAGCTCACGCTCGTCTTCATTGGTCATGTCTGCGGTGGCCGAAAACCGATAGGCGTGGGATTAAGGCTGTGGATGCCCTGTGGAAATTATCGTCCTTGCGCGGCGTGATCGCAAGCGATCTGCGACCATCGTTCGCCGATCTCCAGCGACATATTTCCGCTGATCGCTGCGGCGCTGCGCAAGCGCATTGATATCATGGATTTTTCCCGCGCGGTTCCTTTACTCACGCTTCGTTACATATGAATTTTCAAAAATGAAGCTGCGGCGACGGTTACCCATCGACAGGACGAATCGCTGATGTACACTTCCTTGTCCGGATCGAATCCTGAGGTTCAACCCTACCGAGGAGGTTTCGAATGACAATTCAGGCACATCTCGTTGAATTGGAGCGGAAGCACAAACTTCTCGAAAACGAATTGCACGAAGCTCTCGTGCACCTTTCAACAGACGACCTGCAAATTGTTGAGTTGAAGCGCCGGAAGTTGATGGTCAAGGACCAGATCGAGCGTCTGAGGCACGGCGACACGCTCCACTAGTAACCCCCGTAACAGCGTAGAGTTGAACATACCCCTATCCCGCAGGGGTGGGAGCTTTTGCGCTCATCCCTGCGACAAAGGTGAGAAACCGTGCAAAGAAGTTTGCGCGGTGTTTGGTTTTTGTCGCAACGCGTTGTCTTGCCGCGAACTGATATCCACGTCGCTCGAAAACGCTTCAGATGTCTGCGAGCTCGGCGACGTGATCTGCGATCGCGAGCGACGACGTCAGTCCTGGCGATTCGATGCCGAACAGATTGATCAGGCCAGCGACGCCGTGATCGCGCGGGCCCTGCATCAGGAAGTCCTGCGTGGCCACCGCGGGCGGTACGATCTTCGGCCGGATACCCGAATAGCTCGGCATCAACGCGCCGTCAGGCAGTGTCGGCCAGTATTTGCGGATCGCCGGGTAGAACCGCTCGGCGCGTGACGGGTCGACCTCGTAGTCGATCGTCTCGATCCACTCGACGTCAGGGCCGAAGCGCGCTTGGCCTGCCATGTCCAGCGTCAGATGCACTCCCAACCCGCCGGGTTCGGGCACCGGGTAGATCAGGCGCGAGAACGGCGCCTTGGCATTGCAGCTGAAGTAATTTCCCTTGGCGAGATAGGCGCGCGGAATTCGGTCCAGCGGCATGCCGTCGATGTTGCGCGCCACATTGGTCGCCGAGAGCCCCGCGGCGTTGACGAGGAGGGCGCATTGCAGCGTCATTGGCGCCTCGCCGCCGGCGTCGATCTCGATCAGGCCGTTCGCCGCCTTGGCGCGGATCAGCGGCGTGTGAAACGCGAACGCCGTGCCGGCTTCCTCGGCTTCGCCGCGCAGCGAGAGCATGTAGGCGTGGCTGTCGATGATGCCCGTCGATGGCGACAGCAGCGCGGCGTCGCAGGCCAGCGCCGGCTCCAGCGCGCGTGCCGCCTCGCCCGTGAGCTGCTGCATGTCGAGCACGCCATTGGCCTCGGCATGCGCCTTGATCGATTGCAGCTTCTCGGTCTCCTGCGGGCTGGTCGCGACGATCAGCTTGCCGCAATTCTTGTGCGGGATGCCGCGCTCGGCGCAGTAGCGGTAGAGCGCGTGCTTGCCGTCGACGCACATGCGCGCCATCCAGCTCCCGGCGCGGTAGTAGATGCCGGCATGGATCACCTCGCTGTTGCGCGAGGAGGTGATGGTGCCGATCGCCTCGGCCTCCTCGAGCACGATGACCTCGCGTCCGGCCTGCGCAAGCTTTCGAGCCACCGCGAGCCCGACCACGCCGGCTCCGATGACGACGCAATCGACCTTATCCATGGTTGTGCAGGAGGTCCGCTGGAGGCGCCGGTGGCATCAGGCCTGGAGAGAATGCCGCGCGGCCGTTTTCCGTTAAGGAAGAATTTATCATGTCAGGGCAATTGCCGTATTTCACGTCACATTTTTCTGTTGCGCGTACAGGCGTTTACCCGATCCAAACGCGTGAAGCCAGACAATCCGACGTTGAAATCGCGGGTGGCTGATGGCTGAGAAGAACTGGCACGAGGGCAGCACGCTTCCGATTGCTGTGCAGGCCGTTGTGTGCCTGGCCGGCACGGTTGCGCCCGCGCGCGCCTTTGCGCTGTCGGATGGCTTCGCCGCGCCGAGCTATCTCGGCCAGCTCGATCCCAACGTGGTCTGGGAAGTCCTGATCGCGGGCATCGTCGTCTGCGCGTTCCTCGGCGCGATCGTGCTGTGGATCCATTCCTCGCTGCGCCGGACCAGGCGTCTACAGTTGCGGCGCAACGCCTTCGTCTCCTCCGCCATGAACAATCTCAATCAGGGCGTGGTCATGACGGATGCGCAGCGCCGCATCATCTTCTGCAACGACCGCTATCTCGAGATCTACGGCCTGACGCGGTCGGAACTCTGGGCCAATATGGACGGCCATGAGCTTCTTAAGCTCCGGCGCAAGCGCGGGGTGCTCGGCGGCATCTCCGACGACGAATTCTACGAGAAGGCGGCGAGCCACAACGGCCTGGTCACCGAGCTGCCCGACGGGCGAGCCATCCTGGTGAAGTTTTTCGTGCTGCCGAACGGCGGCTCGGTGGCGACGCATCTGGACGTCAGCGAGCAGCGCAAGCTGTCGCGACAGCTCGCTTCCACCAAGCAATTCCTGGAATCGGTGCTGGACCATGTGCCGGCCTGCGTGGCCGCGAAGAACATCGAGGACGGCTGCTACATCTTCGCCAACAGCGCCTATGAGCGGTTCTGGGGGTTCTCGCGGGATCATGCCGTCGGCAAGAACGCACGCGAGCTGTTTGCGCCGGTCTCGGCAGCCAGTATCGAGGCGACCGACCGGGCGGCGCTCAACTCCCCGGACGGCCAGTTCCGTAACGAGTTCGAGGTCGACCGCGGCGGCGAGCGGCGCATGGTCGCCTCGATTCGGATCGTGGTCCGCAACGAGAGCAACAAGCCCGAGTTTCTGCTGCTGGTGTTCGAGGACATCACCGACCGCCGGTCGCTGTCGCAGGAGCTGGAGAGCACGAAGAAGTTCCTCGAGCTGGTGGTCGACAACATCCCGGTGGCGCTGATCGTCGAGCAGGTCAAGGACGGCCGCTATCTGCTCGCCAATCGCAGCGCGGAGACGATCCTCAACCGCCGGCGCGAGGAGGCCACGGGCCTGACCGCGTCCGACATCTTCAACCCCAAGGAAGCCAAGCTGATCATCGCGCGCGACGAGGCCGCGATCAAGAAACGCGGGATGATCACCGAGGAGCATCCGATCTCCACCAAGGACGGCCTGCGGCTGTTCCTGACCCGCCGCGCCACCGTGCTCGGCGATACCGGCGAGCCGCAATATCTGATCAAGACCCACGAGGACGTCACCGACCGCCGGCAGACCGAGTCGCGCATGGCGCACATGGCCTATCACGACGGCCTCACCGATCTGCCGAACCGCGCCGCCTTCCTTCAGGCGCTAACCCAGATGATCGAGGCCTGCGAAGGCACCGGCGAGGAGTTCGCCGTCCTCTGCGTCGACCTCGACGGCCTCAAGGAGGTCAACGACGTCTTCGGTCATGCGCTCGGCGACAAGCTCCTGATCGAGGTGGCCAAGCGGCTCCAGGACTCCGCCCGTGGCGGCGTGGTGGCGCGCCTGTCCGGCGACGAATTCGGACTGATCATCGACGGCAAGCAGCCGGACGCGGGTCTTGCGCTGGCGCAGCAGATCGGCGACGCCGTCGCGAAGGACTTCCAGATCGACGGCCGGGCGGTCCGCGCCGGCGTCACCACCGGCATGTCGATCTTCCCGCACAATGGCACTGACGGCGCCTCGCTGCTCGCCAATGCCGGTGCGGCGCTGTTCCGCGCCAAACAGAAGTCGCGCGGCACGATCAGCCTCTTCCAGCCCGAGATGGACCAGCAGATCCGCGACCGCCGCGTGCTGCACCAGGACCTGTCGGTGGCCATCAAGAACGGCGAGCTCTCGCTTGCCTTCCAGCCCCAGGGCGCCGCCGGCCACAGCGTCGCCGAGAGCGAGATCATCGGCTTCGAGGCGCTGGCGCGCTGGCAGCATCCGGTACGCGGCCAGGTCTCGCCGGCCGAATTCATCCCAATCGCCGAGGAGAGCGGTCTGATCGTCGAGATGGGCGAGTGGATCCTGCGCGAGGCCTGCCGCGAGGCGGCGTCCTGGCCGAAGCCGCTCCAGGTCGCGGTCAATCTGTCCCCGGCGCAGTTCATGCACGGCGACGTGGTTGGCCTCGTCCATTCGATCCTGCTCGAGACCGGCCTTGCACCCGGCCGGCTCGAGCTGGAGATCACCGAGGGCGTGTTGATCGAGGACTTCGACCGGGGCCTCGCGCTGCTGCGCCGCCTGAAGGCGCTCGGCGTGCGCATCTCCATGGACGATTTCGGCAGCGGTTACTCCTCGCTGAGCTATCTCCAGGCGTTCCCGTTCGACAAGATCAAGATCGACCGGGCCTTCATCACCAATCTCGGCCGCAATCCGCAATCGGCTGCGATCGTGCGCGCGGTGATCGATCTCGGCCACGGCCTCGAAATGTCGATCATCGCCGAGGGCGTCGAGACGGTCGAGCAACTCGCCTTCCTCGCCAAGGAGGGCTGTGACGGCGTGCAGGGCTATCTGCTCGGCAGGCCCCTGCCGATCGGGAAATATGCCGGGCTCGTCGGCCGCGCTGAAGTCATGGAGCTTGCGCTCAAGACCGGCTAGAGCGTTCGAGCGAAGTGGACGCCGGTTCGCGTCAAGAAAAACCGTCAGAATAAGAACCTAGAGACCCCGTTCCGATTTCATCGGAACGGAAATGGCTCTAGTGATGATGGGGCGCTTTGCTTCCATTCGACGGCTTCATGGCGGATTACGACCTCGCGATCATCGGCGGCGGCCTGAACGGTGTCAGCCTCGCGCGCGATGCGGCAGGCCGCGGCTTGCGGGTGATCCTGTTCGAGCAGGGCGATCTCGGCAGCGCGGCATCGTCGGCAACACCGCGGCTGATCCACGGCGATCTGTCGGTGCTGGAGCGGCGCGGGTTCCGGCGGGTGCGCCGGGCCCTGGCCGAGCGCCGGACCTGGCTCCGGATCGCACCGCATCTGGTCCGGCCGATGCGCTTCGTGATCCCCGCGCATTCCGACGAGCGGCCGCCATGGCTGCTGCGTGCCGGCCTGTATGTCTATGACGGTCTCACGAACCGGGGCGGCCTGCCGCCCTCGGCCACTCTCGACATCACGCATCATCCGGTCGGCAACGCGCTGAAGCGCCCGTTCGGTACGGCGTTCGAATATTCGGACTGCGTCGTCGATGACTCTCGCCTGGTGGTGCTGACGGCGCTGGATGCCGCTGAGCATGGGGCGGCGATCCGGACTGGTGCGCGTTGCGTCCGTGCGGACAGAACCGACATTTGGCGGCTCGCGGTGGTCGATCGCGGCCACCGCCGCACGGTCACGGCGCGGGCACTGGCCAACGCCACCGGCGGCTGGACGCCAATGGTTGCTGAGACCGTGCTGCGGCAGCCGCAGCCCGCGATGGCGGCCACGCAGATGAGCCAGATCATCGTGCCCAGGCTGTTCGATTCCGAGAACGTCTACGTCTTTCAGAACAATGATGGACGGCTGATCTTTGCCCGGCCCTTCGAGCGCGACTTCACGCTGATCGGCACGGTCACGCACGCCTTCACCGGCGATCCCGCAATTGTGGCGATGCCGGGGGCCGACGTCGGCTATCTCTGCGAAGCGGCGAGCCGCTATTTTCGTCAGCGCGTCGCCCCGACCGACGTGGTCCGGACAGTCTCCGGCGTCAACCTGGCGCTGGCGTCCCTGCGCGGCCGCGACGGCACGATGCTGTTCCATGCGCGCCTGCGCAAGGCGCCGCTGCTCACCATGTTCGGCGGCGACGTCACCACCTCGCGCCTGCGCGCGGAGTGGGCGGTGACGAAGCTGACGCCGTTCTATCCGATGTCGCCGCCCTGGACTGCCGGCGCCGCGCTGCCCGGCGGAGATTTTGCCTGGGAGCGTTTCGACACCGAAGTCGACCTTGCGCGCGACCGCTGGCGGTTTCTGTCGGAGCCAGAGGCCCAGCGTCTGGTCGGGGCTTATGGCTCGCGGTTGTCCGCAGTTCTCGGTGACGCCAGGAGCCGCGACGATCTCGGCCCGGGCTTCGGTCCCGAACTGACCGGCGCCGAGGTCCGCTACCTGATGGCTCGCGAATGGGCCCGCTTCCCCGAGGACGTCCTGTGGCGCCGCTCCAAGCTGGGCTTGACCATGCCTGCGGCGGACCGCGACGCGCTGGCGTCGTTCATGGCGAATGTGATGTGAACGATCTCTCCCGGCACGGTTGAGCTAGGGACGATCGGCGGCTAGCGTGCGGCGGAATCGGGGTTGGCAGGATCATGACGGACGAGTTGCCCAGAACAGGCGCCGCGGCTGATGCGGCCGGCGGAGATGCGCTTCCTGCGGCGGGCCAGCCGCTGCTGCGCATCGAGGGCGTCGCCAAAACCTTTGGCACCTTCCGCGCCGTGGATGGCGTCTCGCTGGACATCAAGGCTGGCGAATTCTTCGCGCTGCTCGGCCCGAGCGGCTGCGGCAAGACCACGCTGCTGCGCATGCTCGCCGGCTTCGAGGCGCCGGACGAGGGGCGCATCCTGCTCGGGGACAAAGACATCGCGCAGGCGCTGCCGCATGAGCGCCCGATCAACATGATGTTCCAGAATTACGCGTTGTTTCCGCATCTGTCGGTGCGCGACAACATCGCCTTCGGCTTGAAGCGCGCCGGCATGGCACGCGCCGACATCGCCGGCCGTGTGGCCGAGATGGTCGCCCTGGTGAAGCTCGAAGGGCTCGAGAAGCGCAAGCCGGATCAGCTCTCCGGCGGCCAGCGCCAGCGCGTCGCGCTTGCCCGCGCACTGGCGCGCCGCCCGCAACTGCTGCTGCTCGACGAGCCGCTCGCGGCGCTCGACAAGAAGCTGCGCGAGAATACGCAAGGCGAGCTGATGGAGCTGCAGCGCCGGCTCGGCATGACCTTCATCGTCGTCACCCACGACCAGGAGGAAGCCATGACGATGGCGAGCCGGATCGGAGTGATGAACACCGGCAGGCTTGCTCAGGTCGCGAGCCCCCGCGAGCTCTATGAAGCTCCGCGCTCGCGCTGGATCGCGGAGTTCGTCGGCGACGTCAATGTGTTCGACGGCGAGACCAGATTGCGCGACGGTCATCGTCTGGTCATTGGTACGCGTGATGCGGGTACGCTGGTGGTGGCCGAGCCGCGCGAACCGGTCGGCGCGGGAAGATTCTCGATCGCGATTCGTCCCGAGAAGATCAAGTTGTCGCGCCGCGCCCCGGTCAGCGAAGCCGGTCGTGAAACCACGATCAACAGCCTGGACGGTGTGATCGCGGACATCTGCTATCTCGGCGGCACCACCACCTATAAAGTGAAGCTCGATACCGGCGGAATCGTACGGGCCTCCGTCTCCAACAGCGCGCGTCTGTACGTCGACGCCTATAGCGTGGGCCAGCAAATCGTCGCCTGGTTCACGCCCGATGATTGCGTGGTGCTGCCGTCATGAGCTCCCGCCGTATCTTCGCGCGTCCGGCGCGCTTTGCCGCGATCGCCCCCTATGTCTGGATGGTGCTGTTCTTCCTGGTGCCGTTCGCGTTCGTGCTCAAGATCAGCCTGTCGCTGACGGCGATCGCGCAGCCGCCTTACGAGCCGGTGTTCGACCTGATGGCGGGGTGGGACGCGCTCAAGGCGGCCTTTGCCGCACTGTCGATCGACAATTTCAAGCTGCTCGTCTCCGACGACATCTATGTGTTCGCCTATGTGCGCAGCCTCACCGTCGCTGTGACCGCGACTGCGCTGCTGCTGCTGATCGGCTATCCCATCGCCTACGGCATGGCGCGACTGCCGAAGAGCTGGCAGGCGGTGGCGATGGTGCTGGTGATCGTGCCGTTCTGGACCTCGTTCCTGATCCGCATCTATGCCTGGATCAACATCCTCCAGCACGACGGGCTGCTGAACCAGATCCTGCTGGCGCTACACCTGGTCAGCCAGCCCCTGGTCTGGCTTTCCACCGACAGCGCGATGTATATCGGCATCGTCTATTCCTATCTGCCGTTCATGATCCTGCCGCTCTACGCCACGCTCGCCAAGATGGAGCCAGCGCTGGAGGAGGCGGCTGGCGATCTCGGCGCGCCACCGTGGCAGGTGTTCTGGCTCGTCACCTTCCCGCTGTCGCTGCCCGGCGTCGGTGCCGGCGTGCTGCTGTGCTTCATTCCCATCGTCGGCGAATTCGTCATCCCGGACCTTCTGGCCGGCTCCAATTCGCTGATGATCGGCCAGACCCTGTGGCTCGAATTCTTCACCAACAAGGACTGGCCGGTCGCCTCTGCCGCGGCCATCGTGCTGCTGGTGGTGCTGCTGATGCCGCTGCTGCTGTATGAGCGGCTCCAGAAGCGGCAGCTGGAACAGGGGCGCTGACGCCATGCGCAAGGTCTCACGCCTGTCCCGTTTCAACATCGCCTCGCTCGCGCTCGGGCTGGCGTTCCTTTACTTGCCGATCCTCATCCTCGTCATCTACTCCTTCAATGCTTCGCGGCTGGTGACGGTGTGGGGCGGCTGGTCGCTGCGCTGGTATCACGAGTTCTTCAACGACCGCGCCATGATCGAGGCGGCCTGGATGAGTTTTCGCGTTGCGGTCTCCTCCGCGACCATCGCCACGCTGCTCGGCACGCTCGCCGCGGTCGCATTGTCGCGCGGCGAGCGCTTCCGCGGCCGCACGCTGTTCTCCGGCATGCTCTACGCGCCGCTGGTGATGCCCGAGGTGATCACCGGTCTGTCGCTGCTGCTGTTGTTCGTCGCGCTGAACGCCGAGCGCGGCTTCTGGACGGTGACGATCGCCCATACCACGCTGACGATGTGTTTCGTCGCCGTGGTCGTGCAGTCCCGGCTCGGCTCGCTCGACCGTTCGCTGGAGGAGGCGGCGATGGACCTTGGCTGCGACCCGGTCCGCGCCTTTCTTTCGGTGACGCTGCCGTTGATCGCCCCCGCGATCGTCGCAGGCTGGATGCTGGCCTTCACGCTGTCGCTGGACGATCTCGTGATCGCGAGCTTCACGACCGGGCCGGGGTCGGCGACCTTGCCGATCCGGATCTATTCCGAGGTGCGGCTGGGCGTGAAGCCGGAGATCAACGCGATCTGCACGCTGGTGATCGCCCTGATCGCGGTGGTCATCGTGATCGCCTCGCTCGCTTCGAAACTGTCGAGCTCGCAGGGCGAGAGCGCGGCGCCGCTGTAGCCGTTCGTGCAGCGTGCCATCCTCGCGCCGCGCCCTGCACCGCCGCCCCGAGTTGCCGCAGCGCCAGGGCGTCGAGCGGAAATTCCAGCAGGATATGGATCAGGCTCAGCGCCAGCAGGAAGGTGAAGCCGAACGCGTAGTCGTAGAAGTAGAGCGCGGTGGAGGCTGCGCTGGCGGCGGCCATCGCCGCCAGCCGCGCCTTCGGGACTGCGGTCCAGCGGATGACGTCGGCTTTGATGAACCAGTTGAGGTAATGATAGGTATAGACGAAGGCGAGCAGGCTCGTCAGCCTGGTGTCGAGGACGAGACCGGGTACGCCGAACAGCCGGCTGAGCGCCGGGCCGACATTGCCGAAATAATCCTGTCCGACTCGGGCAAAGCTTGCGATCCGGACTTCGGCGGTTGGCGGCAGCAGCAGGATCGTAGCAATCGCGACGAGGTAGACAGCCACCAGCGCAGCCTGGACGCGGCTGCCGGATCGGTGCGCGCCGAGCACCATGAAGATCAGCGTGAACAGCGAGACGTGGATCAGGGTCGGAATCAGGATGCCGATGACCGCGAGCGAAGACCCGCTCGAATACATGATCGCGGACAGGGCGAGTGCCGTCATGAACAGCAGCATGCTCTCGATCGCCGAGGTGGTGGCCGCGAGCATGGCGCAGACGATCAGCGCGCCCCACATCGCAAAGCCGAACCAGGAGGCGTTGTCGATCAGGGCCGCGACCACGGCGATGATTGCGAGGGCTGCCGCAATCCCGCGATGTGGCAGGTAGTAGCTGCGGTCGTGCAGCCACGAAATCTCGGTGAAGTAGTGCGCCGGGCCGAGCACGACATAAGCCAGCAGGAGCAGTTCGAACGGCATCAGATAGGCCGCCGCGAGCGCCAGCAGCATCAGGCCGAGATGGATCGCGTCGTTGCTGCGCATGATGCCGTGCCCTGCATTGGGGCACGGAGGTTAGAGCAGGCGTGGACAACCCGCAATTGTCCACGTTGTCGCTCGAACGTCCTGCTTGCGGCGACCCGTTGCGTCCTGTCGCGTCAGGACTTCACCGCACCTGCCGTGAGCCCGCCCACCATGTAGCGGCGGAAGGCATAGTAGATCGCGGCCGGCGGCAGTGCGTAGATGAAGCCGGTCGTCATCAACAGCTCCCACGGCGAGTCGTCGGCGGCGAGGAAGTTGCCGAGCGCTACGGGGAGGGTGATCTCGCGGTCGTTCGAGAGCAGCAGGAACGCGTAGAGATATTCGTTCCAGGCCAGCAGCACCGCATAAGTGCCGATCGCGACCAGCGAGGGCATCATCAGCGGCAGGTAGACCAGGCGGAAGATCTGGAGGGTCGTCGCACCGTCCATCACGGCGGCTTCGTCCAATTCGACGGGCAGCTTGTCGGAGGCCTGCTTGAGCACCCAGATCGCGTAAGGGCTGGCGATGGTCACCATCGCCAGGATCAGCGACCAGTGATTGTTGAGCAGGCCGTAATTGCCCATGGTGCGGTACATCGGCACGGCAAGGAACGCCGCCGGGATGAAATAGGTGAACAGCGCGAGATTCATCACGACCCGCCCGCCGGGCACCTTCAGCCGCGAGATCGAGAATGCCGCGGCGGTGGCGATGAACAGCGTCAGCACGCCGACGGATGCCGCGATCACCAGCGAGTTCCAGAACTGTATGTAGAAGTCGCGCAGGAAGTAGTGCTGTTGCTTGAACACGATTTCGAAGTTGTGCAGCGTCGGATGGTCCGGCCACAGCTTGCCGGAGAATGCGTCCTCCTTCGGCGAGATCGCGAACAGGAACATGTGGTAGATCGGAATCATCGTCCAGAGGAAGACGGGAATGCCGATCAGCAGCAACCGCGCTTCGGTTGCGACTTCGCGCAGGGTGGGGAGCTTCATCGCGACAACCGTTTCATCATGAAGTACACGAGCGGCAGGACGAACGGCATTGCGCAGACGATCGATGCCATGGCCAGGCTGAGCTGGTCGAGCCGGAGATAGCGGATGCCGAGGGTCGACAGCACATGCGTGAGGTCGGCCGGGCCACCGCCGGTGAGCAGATAGACGCTGTTGAAGTCGCCGAGCGTCCAGATCATCGAGAGCAGCGTGCAGGTGACGTAGAGCGTCTGCATCGACGGCCAGGTGATGTAGCGGAATTTCTGCCACCAGCTCGCACCGTCGACCTCGGCGGCCTCGAACAGATCGTGCGAGATCGCAAGGCGGCCGGTGATCAGGATCAGCGTCCAGAACGGCAGCGACTTCCAGATGTGCACCGCGATCGCCATGCTGAGCGCCACGGTGGGGTCGTTGAGCCAGTTCGGGCCGTCATCGCCGGTCAGGGAGAAGATGAGGTGATTGACCATGCCCCATTCGGGATTGAGCATGAAGCGAACCGACAGGATGGTCGGGATCGACGGCACCGCCCAGGGCAGGATGAAGATCACCGAGAGCCATTTGATCCAGGGGCGCTGCACCGCGAAGAAGCCGGACAGGAACAGCGCGATCAGCATCTTGATGTTGATGCCGATGACCAAGAAGATCAGCGTGTTGACCGCGGCGCGCGCGAAGATCGGATCGTTGTAGAGCGCGACATAATTCGACGGGGCCCGCGCCAGCCACAGCCCGTAGCCGACGGGGTAGACCACGAAGGCAAGGAAAACGAGCAGATAGGGCGCAAGCAGCACGATGCCCCAGACCTGCGGCGGGGTCAGCCGCGACGACAGGGGCGGGCCGGGGAGTGCCTGATCGCCAGAGAGCGTGATCGCCATTCTTTTCGGACTCTTCAAAGAGATGCCGGCCGCGAAACGCGGCCGGTGTTGTTCTAGCACCTCTCCCCGCGAGGCGGGGAGAGGCAGGATGATTTAACCCGCGACCTGCTTGATGCGGGCGATCAGTTCGTCGACGGCCTTGTCGACCGGAACCTTCTCGCTGACGACGCGGTTCATCGCCTTCGCCCACACGTTCTCGTTGTTGAGGATCGTGAACTTCCAGTTTTTGGTGAAGTCGAACGCCGCGGTGCCGCCCTTGAACTGCGTGTAGACGGCCTTGCGGTGCTTGTCAGCCTGCCAGAACGGGCTTTCCTGGCTTTCCTTCGTCACCGGGAACCAGCGGCCGAGCGCGCCCTCGATGTAGGGGCGGACGTTCTCTTCCTGGAGCAGGAAGCTGATGAACTGCTTGGCCTCGGCCTTGTTCTTGGCCGCGGTGAAGACCAGTCCGGTCTTGACGTCGGAGCGGTAGCGGATGGTCGAACCATCCGGCGCCTTCGGGAAGGACGCCGTCACGATGTCCTGCTCGTAGGCCTTCTTGCCGGCTTCGCGCTGTTCGGGCGTGAGCGCCTGGTTCTGGGAGTCCTCGAACCACTTCGCGGCGATCGAGATCGTGAAATTGTGGGTCATCACGATGGTCTTGTTGTGGAACGCGACGTTGTTGTCGGGATCCTTCCAGGTCGTGGAGGATGGCGGCGTGCAACCCTTGATGTAGGTGTCGGTGTAATCCTTCATCGCCTTGATCAGGTTCTCGCGAACCGTGGGATCGTCGACCGTGAGCTTGCCGTCGTCATCGACCAGCTTGACGTGGTAGGCGTCCATGAAGGTGTAGAACGACTGGAAGGCGTCGGTGGATTCCACGCCCATCGGCTGGCCGACGGCATAGATGCGCTGGCCGGTGGCCTTGCGGATCCCCGGCTGCACCTTGTCGCACCAGAACGTCCAGTAGCCCGTCCAGTCGTTCGGGATATCGGCGAGCTTGAAGCCGGACTTCTCCAGCATGTCGTTCCAGATCTGAACGTGCATGCTCTGCTGCTTCAGCGGGAAGCCGTAATAGGCCTTCTTCTTGGTGACGTCGTTATAGAGGATCGACGCATCCAGCGTGTTCTGCACGAACCGGCCCTTGATCGGCTCCATCACGTCGGAGAGATCCTCAAGCTTGCCTTCATAGGCCCACTTGCCCTGCGCCTGGACGTCATAAGAGTCGGAATAGGCGACATCGGGCACGGTGCCGGCATCGAGCGCGGCGACCGTCTTCGGAATCATGTCCTGGATCGCGTATTGCGACAATTCGACCTTGATGCCGGTCTTGGCTTCGAACTTCTTGATCGTCTCGATCAGTGCGTCGTCTTCGGAGCGATAGAAGCCCTTGCCCCACCAGACCGTGATCGTCTTCTGCTGCGCAAATGCGGGTGCAGCGGCTGCAAACAGCCCGGCCGCAGCGACCGCCAGTGATACTGCGCCAATAACCTTGGATTTCACGTTTTTCTCCCTCAAACGGCCGGTGTTTTTAACCGGTCGTATAAAACACTAGCGCATGGCGTTAGCTCGATCTAGCGGCATGTTGTCAGACATAGGTCGCGGGGATGGGCCTTGCGGAGATCCTTAACGCGTGCATCGATCCAATCACCGCATCAATTCGCCCTGATCAATTCGCGCCTTCCGAGGAACTCCAGTTTGGGGAACGGTCTCGTCCCGCTCGGGCGAGCCGTCAGCGTTTCCGCTTTAGACCCGTCGATATCGTGTTCGAACTTGCCTCAGCGGATCGGGGCCGCGGCTTGCCATGCCCGCCGGCTCGAGAAGGAGAGCGCCATGCCTCGAGGAGCATCTTCAAAAACTGGCTGGCATGCGGCGATAGCGTCGCTCCGCGCCTGCGCACGATTCCGATCGTCCGCGACACTTCCGGCTCGATCAGCCGAACGGTGTGAATAATCGGATGACCGGCGGCGGGCGTCGCGAGCCTCGGCAGCACAGCGATGCCCAATCCCTCTTCGACCAGGCCAAGCGAGCCGGAGAGGTGGGCGACTTCATAAGACCAGTTCAGCTGCAGGCCATGCCGCGCCAGCGCATTGTCGATCAACGCGCGATTGCCGCTGTTGCGACCGACGGTGATGACCCGGTGCGACACGATCTCCGACCAGCTCACCTGCTTGCGCGATGCCAGCGGATGGTCATGACGGCAGGCCAGGACGAAAGGGTCCTCAACCAATTTCTCGAATTCGATTTCGGCATGCGAAGCGCCGATGAAATTGATGCCGAAGTCGACTTCTCCGCGCGCCACCGCTTCCAGCCCCTCATTGGCGCCGATATCCAGAATACGGATGCGGATGCGCGGATACGCTTCGGCAAACCTGCCGATCGCTCGCGGAAGAAAATAGAACACCGCCGTCGGCACCGCGGCTACCGAGACCAGGCCCGAACTTCGCGCGCCGATATCATGGATGGCGAGCACCGAGGTCTCGAACTCGTCGATGAGGCGGCGGACTTTCGGCAGGAAGTCGCGGCCCGTCATGGTGAGATTGACGTGGCGCGTGGACCGTTCGAGCAGCGGCGCTCCGAGACTTTCCTCCAGCTTCTGAATGCGCCGGCTGAGCGCCGGCTGGGACAGATTCAGCGCCTTCGCGGTCCGGACGAAGCTGCCCATCTCCGCGACGGTGATGAACGCCTTGAGGTCGAGCAGTTCTGCGTTCATGGCAAGGCTCCATTATGTCGATTGACGAAATAATACCTCAGATATTTGCATTTCACAAAAGAGTTCGGGGGGAGGATGCTCTGGTTCAGGCGAGCATGTCGCCGAACGGAAGAACATCATGAACGATCAGATTGCCATTCCCTGTGTGGTCATGCGCGGTGGGACCTCGCGCGGACCGTTTTTCCTGGCCCGCGACCTTCCTGCCGATCCCAACGCGCGCGACGCGGTCCTGTTGTCGGTAATGGGAGGTGGGCACGATCTCGGAATCGATGGAATCGGCGGCGGCAATGCCGTGATCAACAAGGTCGCGATCATCGGACCGGCAACGGTGCCCGACGCCGATGTCGACTACCTGTTTGCCCAGGTGCGCGTTCGCGAAGGGATCGTCGATACCTCGCCGAACTGCGGAAACATGCTGGCGGCGGTCGGGCCGTTCGCAATCGAAGCTGGCCTGGTCGCCGCTATCGCAGATCGCACCCATGTGCGTATCCATAACGTCAACACCGGTAAGCTGGTCGATGCGACGGTCGCCACTCCCGGAGGACGGGTGACCTATGAGGGCGGGGCGCGGATCGACGGGGTACCGGGAACGGCCGCGCCCATCGAACTGTCGTTCCCCAACGCGGCCGGCGCACGCACCGGTCGCCTGTTGCCGACAGGACGTCCGGTCGACCGTATCGGAGGGATCGACGTGACCTGCATCGACGCAGCCATGCCCGTCATGCTGGTCCGCGCGGCAGATCTCGGATGGACCGGCCGCGAGGCCCCTCCGGCCTTCGCCGACGGCGCCTTCCGCGGGCGGCTCGAACATTTGCGCATCGAGGCTGGACGCCGGATGGGTTTTCCGGATTCCGCGTCAATGGTGATTCCGAAGCCGGTTCTGATCGCGCCTGCAAGCGGGGCGGCGTTGAACGTCAGGTACTTCATGCCGCACGACTGCCATAGCGCGCTGGCGGTGACCGGTGCCGTCGCGATCGCGACCGCCTGTGTGACGCCCGGGACGATCGCCGCAGAGATGGTTGGATTGCTTGCACCTCCGGTGCCGATCACGCTCGCCCATCCCTCCGGCCAGCTCGTGGTTCGGCTGGAGCCCGGCCCGGTTGCCCGGGTGCAGCGGACAGCCCGGCGAATTCTCGAGGGCCATGTCTTCGCCCGTCGATCGCACGTCCCTCATTCAGTCCTGGCAGCCTGAAGCCGGACCGCTTTCAAAGCCTTCAAAAATCAGAGCCATGAAAAATCAGAGCCATGGGAGAAACGAGAATGCAGAAGCAAGCGCTGGTCGGGCCCGTGAACAGTGAGACGCGAAAGCCATTCTACCGGATCCTCTACGTCCAGGTGCTGATCGGTCTCATGTTGGGCGTCCTCACCGGCCATCTCTGGCCTGAGTTCGGTGCCGCGCTGAAGCCCTTCGGCGACGGCTTCGTGAAGCTGGTCAAGATGATGATCGCGCCGATCGTGTTCTGCACCATCGTCAGCGGCATCAACAGCATCAGCGATTCCCGCGAGGTCGGCCGCACGCTGGTGAAATCCATGGCGCTGTTCTACCTGCTGACCGTGCTCGCACTGCTGGCCGGGCTGGTCGCCGTGTTGCTGATCCAGCCGGGCGTCGGCATGCATGTGTCCGTCAGCACGCTGGATCCGTCGGTGGCCGCGAAATTCACCAAGCAGGCGAGTGCGACCGGATTTGCGGACTTCATGCTGCACATCATCCCGCATTCCTTCTTTGGCGCGTTTGCCGACGGCGAAGTGCTGCCGGTCCTGCTGGTCTCCATCCTGATCGCCTTTGGCCTGAGCCGTGCCGGCGATGGGGGCGCGGTGGTTACGAAGGCGGTCGATTCCTTCTCTCAGGTCCTGTTTGTGTCCTTTGGCTTCGTCATGAAGCTCGCTCCGCTCGGCGCCTTTGGCGCCATGGCGTTCACCGTGGGCCGCTACGGCATTCGATCGATCGGCTCGCTCGGACTGCTGATCCTGACATTCTATATCGCCTGCTCCGTCTTCGTGGTCGTCGTGCTCGGCACGCTGGCGCGGCTGAACGGCTTCAGCCTGTGGAAGACCATTCGCTACTTCAAGGAAGAGCTGCTGATCGTGCTCGGCACATCATCGTCGGAACCGGCGCTGCCGGGAGCGCTGCGCAAGCTGGAGCAGCTCGGATGCCGGAAAGGCGTGTCCGGCCTCGTGTTGCCGATGGGCTATTCCTTCAATCTGGACGGCAGCGCCATCTATCTCACCCTGGCCTCCATCTTCATCGCGCAGGCCTGCGACATCCACCTGTCGTGGGGGCAGATTGCGGCGATGCTCGGACTGATGCTGCTGACGTCCAAAGGCGCGGCTGGCGTCACCGGCAGCGGCTTCGTGGCGCTTGTCGCGACCCTCTCCGTCATGCCGGATCTGCCCGTGACCGGCGTGGCGCTGCTTGTCGGCATCGACCGTTTCATGTCGGAAGCGCGGGCGCTGACCAGCATGATCAGCAACTGCGTCGCAGCCATTACCGTTTCGCTGTGGGAGGACGCCTGTGACCGCGAGGTGTTGGCTCGCGAACTGGGAGGAAGCGGCGCTCTCAAGGTCGCGGCCGGATCGAAGATCGGTGGAGGAGCAGTGCTGCAGGGGGACAAGGCCTGGATTTCGACGACGCAATCGGCCGCTTAACGCCACCTCCGGGATGCAATCGGCCGCACTGCTCGATTTGGATTTGGCAAGTCGCTGGCATGTCGAGCTTGTTGAGCTCGGGCTACCGAAATCCGCGAAGGCTGCGTTGATCAGCCTAGTTGGATTTGGCGTTTTCCTTCGCGTTCTCTTTGGCGTTCTCCGCCGTCGGCGATTCCGCCGGTGGAGGACGCTTTCCGCTGCCGGTGATGCGTTCGATCGCGGAGCGCACGGCGTCGCCCCCCTTGCGATCCTTGAGCATGTCGAGCAGCGGCGCGGAGGCCGGCGAGCGGCGGATCAGGCTTTCCGGATCGGGGAAGATCAGGGGATCGTCCCAGGGGCCCTGCACCACGAATGGCAATTCGAATCCCGACGTGCTGTTGAGGCTCGCCACGCCCTTCATGTCGTATTCGCGCGTCGGCACCGAGGCGGTGCCGGTGAGCGTGATCTTCGCCGCCGGCCCTTCGACACGGATGTCTTCGGCGGTCGCGACCCCATCGGAGAATTTCACGGCGATGGTGAGATTGTTGTACGGCGTCGAACCGTTGCGGAAATTGCCGCCGCCGGACAGCGGCCTCCGCTCCAGGCGTTTCAGCAGCTGCTCGGCATTGAAGCCCGAGATCGCGCCGTCATGACCGGTGACGGTGGCGCTGCCGTCGAGCGACTGCACGAGGCCGAACGGGCTCGAGCCCGAGGCGAAGAGCGACACGTTGATGTTGCCGCGGCCGGATAGCTTGCTGAGGCCGAACAGTTCGGTGGCGCAGGCCTGGAGATCGACGTCGGTGAACTGGAATTGCGCCTTGATGTCGGCGACGGTGTCGGAGCGCGCGATGCCGAACGAGCCCTTGGCGATGCCGCCATAGACCTGCGCCTCGCCGACCGAGAGCGCCAGCGTGCCGTTGCGCAAATTGGCGCCGATCGCGGTGCGGCCGAGCCTGGTCGGACCGACCGTGAGCTTTGCTGCCGACAGGCGCATGTCGAGGTCGGTCGTCGACAATCCGTTGAGATCGAACAGCTGCCTGTTCCAGTCCCGCGCGCCGCTCGCGAGCAGGCGGAAGGTGGAGATATAAGGCGTGAAGTCGAGCGCGTCGGCGGCAAGCGTCGCCTGCAGCGTCTGCCGGCCGTTATTGGCGTAGGTCATGACGCCCTCGGCGGCATTGCCGTCGAGCTCGACATTGACGTTGGTGAGCGCGATCGAGGCGCCGACGACGTTGGCGCGCGCCTTCAGCACGAAGCGGCCGAAGCCGCCGCTGGCGGGCTGTGGCTGCCCGGTCCAGCGCAGCGCGTTGCGCAAGGAGGGGCTGTCGATCGTCAACGTGCCCTCCATCATCGGGCTGGTGCGGTTGGCGACGCTGCCGTCGAAGGCGAGCTTGAGCGGCGCGCTGGCGATCCGCGCCTTCAACCCCGAGCGCTCGCCGGAGAGGGCGGCGACGAAATCGGAAAAGCTGATCGAGCCGTCGACACGCTCGCCGCGCCAGTCGAACTGTCCGGTCGCGGCGAAGGAGCGCGAGATCGAAGGCCAGGCCAGGGACAGGTCGATGTCCTCGAACTTCTCGGTGCCGTGCGTGGCGGCGTCCTCGTAGTCGAGCACGCCGTCCTGGATCCGGATTTCGGAGAACGAGACCTGGTTCTCGGCCCCGGGCTTCATGGTGCGCGCGATGGTCTGGATGAAGGGCGTCCAGTTGCTCTGGCCGTCCGGCTTCAGGCTGACATGGATGCGGGGCCGCAGCAGCGTCAGGTCGGAGATCTCGAACCGTTGCAGCAGCAACGGCAGCAGCCGCAGATTGGCGGTGAGCACGTCGACCTGGAGCGCGGGATCGCTGGTGCCGCCGCCCTTGAGGCCGACGTCACGGAAGGAGATGTAGCTTGCCGGCAGCACCGAGATGTCGATTGCGCCTGCGACACTGAGCTCGAGCCCGGTGACGTCGCGGATCTGCGCTTCGACCGCCCTGCGCAGCGCGTCGCGGTTGATGAGCCATGAGGTCGCGATCAGGGCGATCAGCGCGACACCGAGCAGCGCCGCGATCGGCGTCCCGAGGCGCTTCATTCCTTGGGCCATGGTCAATGGCATGTCCTGATCGGGTTGGTCGTTGGAGCCAGAAGGGCGGGTCGGGAAACCTGCGTGCCCACGCCCAACCCCCGCAACTTGATGGTTTTTCTTGTCGCTTTCAAGGCCGCGGACGGTTCTGCCCACGGTGTGGGCAGCTTCTATCACCCGGGCGCGGTGCGGAGAACCCCGTATCATTGACGGCTTTGGAGGATTTCGCCTAATAATCGCCGCCAACAGGGCGCGCCGCCTCCAAGCCGAAGGTTCAGTCGAAGGTTATTTGCATGAACAAGGTCTATCCCGACGCGAAGTCGGCTCTCAACGGCATTTTGAAAGACAACATGATGATCATGTCGGGAGGCTTCGGCCTCTGCGGCATCGCCGAGGAGCTCTCGGATGCGATCCGCGAGTCCGGCGTCAAGGGCCTGACGGTGGTCTCCAACAATGCCGGCGTCGACGGCATCGGGCTCAGCCGCCTTTTGGAAACCCGGCAGATCAAGAAGATGATCTCGTCCTATGTCGGCGAGAACAAGCTGTTCGCCCAGCAATTCCTCGCCGGCGAGCTGGAACTCGAATTCAATCCGCAGGGCACGCTCGCCGAGCGCATCCGCGCCGGCGGCGCCGGCATCCCGGCCTTCTACACCAAGACCGGCGTCGGCACGCTGATCGCCGAAGGCAAGGAAGTGAAGGAATTCGACGGCGAGAAGTATCTGATGGAGCGCGGCCTGTTCGCCGACCTCGCCATCGTGCATGCCTGGAAGGGCGACACCGCCGGTAACCTCATCTACCGCAAGACCGCGCGCAATTTTAACCCGATGATGGCGACCGCCGCCAAGATCACCGTCGCCGAGGTCGAGCATCTGGTTCCGGCCGGTGAACTCAATCCCGACCACATCCACACGCCCGGCATCTTCGTGAAGCGCATCGTCGAGGTCGGCACGGCCAAGAAGCGCATCGAATTCCGCAACACCCGCCCGCGTACCGCCGCTTAAGCGTATCAGGAGACACACATGGCCTGGACCCGTGAACAGATGGCCGCGCGCGCCGCAAAGGAATTGCGTGACGGCTACTACGTCAATCTCGGCATCGGCATCCCGACGCTGGTTTCGAACTTCATCCCCGACGGGGTCGATGTCAGCCTGCAGAGCGAGAACGGCATGCTCGGCATGGGCCCGTTCCCCTATGAAGACGAGGTGGACGCGGACCTGATCAACGCCGGCAAGCAGACGGTGAGCGAGCTGCCCTCGACCTCGTATTTCTCGAGCGCGGATTCCTTCGGGATGATCCGCGGCGGCCACATGGACCTGTCGATCCTCGGCGCCATGCAGGTGGCCCAGAACGGCGATCTCGCCAACTGGATGATCCCCGGCAAGATGGTCAAGGGCATGGGCGGCGCGATGGACCTCGTCGCCGGCGTCAAGCGCGTCGTCGTGGTGATGGAGCATTCGGCCAAGGACGGCTCCAAGCTCCTGAAGAAGTGCAATCTGCCGCTGACCGGCGAGCGCGTGGTCGACATGGTCGTCACGGATCTGGCGGTTTTCACCATCGACAAGCACGGCGACGGCGGCATGGCCCTGATCGAGCTCGCCGACGGCGTCTCGCTCGACGAGGTCAAGGCGAAGACCGAAGCCGAGTTTCGCGTGGCGCTGAAGAACAGCTGAGTTAACGATCCGCGACCAATGGGAAAGGGCCGGGCTTTGTCCCGGCCATTTTCATTGAAGTACCGACGCGCACTGCTTCCACATCGCAATGACGGAGTATGAGGCGCGGCCGAGACTCTGCTATTTCGCGAGTCAGGCCCGCCCTACGACCTCACCGCCCACACCTTGCTCCAGCGCGCCGACACGCTCGCGACCCAGGAGGTCTCCTCGCGCACCAGGCGAAAGCCGAGATTGGCGGGCGGCACGCCCTGGGCGCAGCCGCCGGCGCGGGCGTCGCGGATGAAATCGGTGACATAGGCGCGGTGGGCGCCCTCGGCGACACGGACGCCGCAGTTCACGGTGGGGCGGCCGGCATTGCCGGCGGCGTCGACGCGCGAGCGCACGAAGCAGGTCGAGGTCCATTCCCAGACATTGCCGGCGAGGTCTTCGACGCCGTGTTCGTTCGGGCCGAACTTGCCGAACGGATAGGCCGTGGTGTCGGAAAGGTCGCGTTCGGATTCGCGCTCATAGCGGCTGATCCAGCGCTTCGAAGGATCGTCGGCATCGACAGCGACGCCATCGTCCTTGAATCTGGAGCCTGCTGCAAAGGCCCATTCTGCATCGCTCGGCAGGCGGTAATGGTGGCCTGTCTTGCGCGACAGCCAGCCTGCATAAGCCTCGGCATCGTGCCAGCTCACCTGCACCGCGGGACGATCGGCGGCGACCGCGACGTCGCGATCGAGCGCGCGGCAGGCGCCATCCTGCACACAGAGCTGATAGTCGGATGAGGAGACCTGATTTCGCATGATGTGGAGCGGCCGGTCGACGCGCATCGCGCGCAGCGGCGCTTCCGCCTGCTGCCCGCCGCGCGTGAAATCGCCGGCCTCGCGATAGGACAGGCTGCCCGCTGCGACCCTGACGATCGCAGGCTCCGACGCCGTGCCGTGGACGGTCATGTCCGAGACCAGCGGCGCCATCGCGATCGGCCCGGCGAGTCCGGCGGCGCAGGCGAGTGCCAGTTTGAGCTTGAATGCGATCAGCATGGTCATTCCTCGAAGAAAGAAGGGGCCGGTGATGACCGGCCCCTTGTCGCGTTTAGTTGGTGGCGGCCGGTATTTCGGCAGGGGCCTTCACCTGCATCATCAGATCGTCGTTCCACTTGCCTTCGACCTTGAAGTGCGCGGTGGCGCCAAGGTCGGCGGCCTCGATCAGATTGTGCGTGACGTAGGCGTAGATGCCGGGCTGCTGGAACTTGTACAGTGCAGCTCCCGCCGAGCCGCCGCGGATGAACCAGGTCTCGAGCCCGACTTCGGGTGCATTACCGAACTTGCCGGTCTCCCAGACGTAGTCGCCATGGCCGCCGATCAGATGCGGGCGGCTGTCGCGGTTGGCCTGCGAATGCACCATCAGAACGTTCTCGCCGACCTTGGCAGTCAGTGCGTTCTTGCCGGTGAGCGCGCCGACCTTGCCGTTGAAAACGACGTGGGTGGGGGTCAGCTTTTTCATCACCTCTTCGGTGTCGGTGAAGGCTTCACCCGGCGAGTCGTAGGACTTGAAGTTGCCCTTCTCGTCGCGCGGCACGTACATGTCCTGCTCGCCGATGTAGTAGACCTTGTCGTACTTCAGAGCGTGGCCCTTGCCATCGTTTAGTCCGTCGCGCGGCAGCACCATCACGGCGCCGTTCATGCCGGAGACGACGTGCCAGGGGATCATCGGGCCGCCCGGAGCGCAATGGTAGACGAACACGCCGGTCTTGGTTGCCTTCCAGCGCAGCACGACCTGCTCGCCGGGATTGACCAGAGTGAGCGCGCCGCCACCGAGCGCGCCGGTCGCGGAATGGAAGTCGATGTTGTGCGGCATGGTGTTGGTCGCGGGATTGACCAGCGTCGTTTCGACGTAGTCGCCCTCGTGCACGACCATCAGCGGGCCCGGCATCGAACCGTTGAAGGTCATCGCCTGGAAGGTGGTGCCCTTCTCGTCGATGACGACCTTCTTCTCCTCGATCGTGAGCCTGAACTCGATGATCTTGGGGCCTTGCTTGGTCGCCTGCTCGTGCGCGTGCACGAAGGGCGGAGCGACCAGCTCTACCTTTTGGCGCGGCAGCTTGAGATCATCGGCCGCGAAGGCGGGGGTCGCCAGCATCAGCGCGGTCGCGGCGGCGCTGATCAATGCGGCTCTGCGGGTGAACATCGGAAGCATCCTTCATCTGGAAAGGTTTTTGATGACGGATGCAGTGTGCGCCGATCGTGGCAAGAGTGTTTGCGCTGCGACAAGGTTTTGCCGGATTCGTCTCCGCAACAGTACTTAGGTGTCTCAACGGAGCAGGATCGGTGACACCACGTTAACCGCATCCGACGGATTGATGCGGATGTCGAGGCCGAGCGACCAGCGGCCGGACAGCGGTGCCGACATTCTGACTCGCCACTGATCGTTGCCGACGCGTTCGGCGTTCGCGGTGATCGGCGCGACGCCGTGCTCGGCGTTGCCGAGCGTGACAGCAACCGCGTCGGCGCTCAGCGGCAACTCATTCGCATCTTCAAGCTGGATTGCGATTTCGACTGGACCGGCGCGCCCGGGCGAGACCGTGACGTTGGCCATGGCCTTTTCAGCATGGAGATGCGTGAAGAAGCTCTCGTCAGCTTCGGTCGTCGACGGGGGTGGGACCGCCGCAGCCTGCTCCACGCGATGTGCAGGCTCTGCGGCCGCCGTTGTCTTCGCGCTTTCGGGAGCCTGTGCGCCGATGGCCTGCACGTCCAGCGTCACTTTCACTGCGCCGGCGTGCTCGAACGACAGCGTCACGGGCATCTGGTCGCCGGCATGGAGCGGCACATCGAGACCGATGAACATCAGGTGTCCGCCGCCGGGTGCAAGCGTCACGATTTGTCCGGGTGCGATGACAAGCCCCTTGTCGAGCGGGCGCATGGTCATGACACCGTCGTTGACGGTCATTTCATGGATCTCGGTTCGAAGCGCATGGGCGGCCGATGCGGCCTGCAGCCGCTCCGGCGCGCGGCCCCTGTTCTCGATCGTCAGATAGCCGCCGGCGACCCTGGCTCCGCCGGGCGTCGCCCGGCTCCAGGCCCTGGTGATGACGAGATCGCCGCTGGTCGTGTCGGCCGCAAAGGCCGGCGCCCCGACAATGCATGCCAGCACGACCGCGCCGGCGAATGCGCGCTTGGATGAGATCATGGTCGAGGCCTTCGCGAAGACGTGACTAAAATAGATGTGTGGCAAGCCAGACCGTTGCCCAGATCGCTAGCGACAGCACGGCGAAGACGGCGATGGCCGCGGCCAGAGCGCGCACGGTGCCGGCCGGGGCCGGTGCGACCGGGGCCGGCCGAAAGTCGTCGAAACGCGGGATATGGCCGCGGACGTCGAGCAAGGAAAGAATCAGCTCGAGTGCGAGAAGCCTCATGGGCAAACGCTCCGGATGGCGTGCGAATTGCCATGATCATGGCCCCGAACCCGCCGCTGCGCTTTGCGCGAGCGCAAAGTCTGCTGCACCCCCGGCCGACTTTGCGCGAGCGCAAGGTCGCCTCCGCGGATCCGGGTTATTGGAGTGCATTCCGTGATTTGCCGTGATGTCTGCGCACGGCGGAAATTTACGAATGGGTAAGACATGAGAGCTGATCTAGCGGCGAGCTACGGCGAAGAACGATTGCCACGCTACACGAGCTATCCGACCGCGCCGCATTTTTCGACGGCGGTCGGACCGGACGCCTACGCCAGTTGGCTGGCGGAGCTGCCGGCGGGCGCCAGCGCGTCACTCTATCTCCACGTGCCGTTCTGCCGCGAGATGTGCTGGTATTGCGGCTGCCATACCCAGATCGTCCGCCGCGACGAGCTCATCGCCGGCTATCAGCGGACGCTGCGCAACGAGATCGAGCAGGTCGCCGAAACCATTGGCCGCCGCATCAAGGTGGAGCACATCCATTTCGGCGGCGGCACGCCGACGATCATGCAGCCGGAAGCTTTCGCCGAGTTGATGGCGACGATGCGCCAGAAGTTCTTCGTGCTACCCTCGGCCGAGATCGCGGTCGAGATCGATCCCCGCACATTGACCGCCGACATGGTCGATGCCATGCGGCTCTCCGGCGTCAACCGTGCGAGCCTTGGCGTGCAGAGCTTCGATCCCGTGGTGCAGCGGGCGATCAACCGCGTGCAGAGCTTCGAGCAGACGGCTTCCGTGGTCGACATGCTCCGGCGCGCCGGCATCGAGGGACTCAATTTCGATCTGATCTACGGGCTGCCGCACCAGACCGTCGCGTCCTGTCTGGATACGGTCCGGCGCAGCCTCACGCTCGCGCCCGACCGCTTCTCCGTGTTCGGGTACGCTCACGTGCCCAGCTTCAAGAAGCACCAGCAGATGATCAACGAGGCCGTGTTGCCGGACGGACTCGCGCGCCACGACCAGGCTTGCGCGATCGCGAATGCATTGAAGGAGGCCGGTTACGTGCAGATCGGGCTCGATCATTTCGCGCGACCCGACGATTCCATGGCAGTGGCCTTCGAGGAACGGACGCTGCGGCGCAATTTTCAGGGCTACACCACTGACAAGAGCGAAGTCCTGCTCGGTTTCGGCGCGAGCGCGATTGGGCATTTGCCGCAGGGTTACGTCCAGAACGAGGTGCAGATCGGCGCCTATGCGCAAAGCATCGCCGCCGGCCGTCTCGCCACCGCCAAGGGCTATGGGCTCACCGACGACGACCGGCTGCGCGCCGACATCATCGAACGCATCATGTGCGAGTTCAGCGCCGATCTCGGCGACATCTGCGCGCGCCATGGCGCGGAGGCGGGGGCGATGCTGAATTCGGCGGCGCGTCTGAAGCCGCTGATCTCCGACGGCATCGTGAGGCTGGATGGCAACCGCCTCGCAGTCGCAAAGGATTCGCGCTTCCTGGTCCGCAGCGTCGCGGCCGCGTTCGACGCGCATCTCAATCCGGCGAAGCAGCTGCACAGCCGGGCTGTGTAAGGTCTCTCCTCCTGTCATTCCGGGGCGCGCCCTTTGGCGCGAACCCGGAATCCATTTCTCCACGTCACCTGCTGCGCGATGGATTCTGAGATGCGCAATTGCGCATCATAGTTCGCGCTTCGCGCGCCCCGGAATGACAAGCCAGCTTGCGCTTCGACAAGGAGCCTTCGATCCATTCTGCTATCGTCGTTGCGGAACGGAGTTGTCCATGTCTTTTGGATCCGACGATCTGGTCGATGACATCATGCGTACCGCGCCGCACACGATCCGCGTGTTTCTGGCCTTCAGGATGGCTTGTGTCGGTTGCCCGATCGCAACCTTCCACACGGTGGATGATGCCTGCCGCGAGCATGGCATCGACCGCGAGAAATTCCTCGCCGCGTTGTGCGATTGCGTGCCGGCGTGAAGCGGTCCGGAATTCACGCGGGCGCGCGCGGATTCCCGGGTGAGGGACGCTTTCGCCGTAAGCGGAAGCGCCCCTCACCCCTATCTCGATCCCTGTCTTAATCCCTATCTTGGGCGGAGACGTCCCGGCGGCTGTCACGCCGCGCCGCTGTCGGCGCTTCGCTCCGCCAACACGACGATCCTGTGCGGATCGCGCAGGATGATGCGCTGACGGCCGCTCTCGACGAGGCCTTGGCTCTCCCAGCCGCTCAGGATGCGGCTGACGGTGTGCAGCGTGGTGCCGGTCATCTGGGCGATGTCCTGGCGGCTGATCGGGAAGTCGATCTCGATGCCGTGGTCGAGCTTCTTGCCGGACTGCTTGGCGAGGCGCAGCAGCGCATGGGCGACGCGCTGCTCGACCTGCTGGGTCGACATTTCCAGGATGCGGGTGTGGCTTTCCTGGAGGCGCTTGCCGACGGTCTGGAGCGTGTTGGCCGCCAGCGAGGGAAATCGCTCAACCAGCCGCGGCCAGGCCGAGGTTGGCCAGATCAGCACCACGCTGTCATCGACCGCGATCGCGGTCGCCGGATACTGCACGGCTCCGATCGCCATGGCGAGCCCGAACGTTTCGCCGGGCGCGACGTAGCGTACCACGATCTGCTCGCCGGTCGGCGTGGTCTTGGCCGCGCGGACATGGCCGTGCAGCAGCAGGAAGAAGGACTGCGCATCCGCCCCCTGCTCGAAAATGGCACTGTTCTTGGGATAGCGCGCCGAACGGGCCTCACGCAGGATCTCATCCAGAGCTTCCGGCGTGACCCCGGCAAACAGCGGCAAATGCGCAACCAGCGATGTGTCGACCTTGGCCATTCTGCCTCCTTGGCATCAGGGAGTGTGATGGCACCTGCAATCGTTCGATAGTTTGCGATAGCGCAAAACGGGACGGCTGAGTGGCAGTATTTTTCCAGATAACGGACTGAAATTTATTGGAGTTGACCCCATGGCTGGCGCCCGATCCCGCAACTTTGAGGGCTGGCCGCTGTTTGCGAACAGTTTTCGGCCCTTCTTCCTGCTCGCCGCGATCCAGGCGGGGCTATCGATCCTGGCCTGGCTGCCGATGTTCTACGGCGAGTTGTCGGTGAGTTCCGCGTTCGCGCCGCGCGACTGGCACGTCCACGAGATGCTCTACGGCTTCCTGCCGGCGGTGATCACCGGGTTCCTGTTCACGGCCATCCCGAACTGGACCGGGCGGCTGCCGATCCAGGGCACCTCGCTGGGGGCGTTAGTGATGGTCTGGCTTGCCGGACGTATCGCGGTGACGTTGTCGGCCGATACCGGCTGGGCGTTTGCGCTTCTCGTCGATGCCGCCTTCCTGGCGCTGGTGGTCGCTGCCGCGGCGCGCGAGATCATCGCAGGCGGCAACTGGCGCAACCTGCCCGTGGTGGCGATGGTGTCCGTTCTGCTCGCCGGCAATGTCGCTTTTCATCTCGAGGCGCACTACCAGGGCGCGGCCGATGTCAGCATCCGCGTCGGCATCGGGGTGGTCATGCTGCTGATCTCGCTGATCGGAGGCCGCATCATTCCGAGCTTCACCCGCAACTGGCTGGTCAAGTTCAATCCCGGCCGTCTGCCGGTGCCGTTCGGACGCTTCGACGGCGCAGTGATCGGATGCAGCGCGCTCGCGCTCATCTTCTGGATCGTGGCGCCGTTGAATGCCGTCACCGGTGTCCTGATGGCGCTGGTCGGCGGGCTGCATCTGGTGCGGCTTGCGCGCTGGGCCGGCGATCGCACCTTTCGCGAGCGACTGCTGGTGATCCTGCATATTGGCTATGTCTTCGTGCCGCTCGGCTTCATCCTGCACGCCGTCGCGGTTTTCGGAGCGCTGCCGCCAAGCGCCGGCATCCACGCCTGGATGACGGGCGCGGCGGGAACCATGACGCTGGCGGTGATGACCCGCGCGAGCCTCGGCCACACCGGACAGGCGTTGACCGCTTCGCCGGCGACCCAGGGAATCTACGCTGCGATCATCATCGCGGCTCTGGCACGGGTCGCCGCCGTGGTGTTGCCCGCGCACAGCGATCTATTGTTGCACATCGCCGCCTGCGGCTGGCTGGTCGCGTTCCTCGGATTTGCCGTCGCGTTCGGCCCGCTGCTCGCCGGCAGCCGGCGGCGTGCCCTTGCCGTAATGGGCGTGCCTGCTCCGGCGCGCTGAAACTCAAGCTCCGGTCGCCGAAGGCGCATCGCGCGGTGTCGGAGGCCGAATGCCCTTGCGCCAGTCGGTGACGGTGCAGCCGAACCGGCCGCGGAACCAGCGCGCCATGGCGCTCTGCGCGGAGAAGCCGAGCTGGGTCGCGATGTCAGCCAGCGGCCGGTCGGGGTCCTCGATCAGCTGGATCACGAGATCGGCGCGTTGCGCATCCAGGATGGCCGAGAAGCTGGTGCCTGATGCGGCCAGATGCCGGTGGATGGTACGGCGGGTGCAGGCAAGATGCTCGGCGACGCGCTCGACGGTGCAGTCGCCGCCGGCGAGCAGGGTCCGCACGACCTCGTCGACCTTCCCTTCCCAACTTGCCGGCCGGGTCTCGATCGCCTCGATCCGCTTGCGCAGATAGCTCGCGATCAGGGGATGCGCGCTCGGGATCCGGCGCTCCATGTCGCGCGCCGAGAGCAGGATCGCATCGTGTTCGGCGTTGAAGGTCACGCGGCAGCCGTAGAACTCGCGATAGCGCTTGCGATCGCGCGGCGGCGGGTAATGCAGGTGGACCTCCTGCGGCCGCCAGTCATGGCCGTACAGCGATTGGATGATGCGGTGGATGCTGCCGAGCGCCATGTCGATCGCCTGGCGCGGCGCGCTCGGCTGCCGGCCGCGCAGGTGCAGCGTGACCGTCACGATCTGCCCGTCGCGCGCAACGTCCAGCCGCATGCCGTCATGATGGATGTGGATGAAGCGCGAGAATGCTTCGATCGCCTCGCCGACGGTCGCCTGCTCGCGCACGATCAGGCCGACCGCACCGAAATTGGTCAGGCCGCCGCGCTCGGCGAGACGCAAGCCGAAATCTTCGGCGCCGGAGGCCTCCGCCGACAATTCGAGCAGACGGCGCAGGCCGGCGACGGCGATGGGCGTATCGGGCTTGTCGAGGCAGGCCAGCGGCAGCCTGGCCTTGCGCATCATCTGTTTGGGATCGAGCCCGACCGACCGGGCGACCTCCGGGTAATAGCTCAAGCCTGCGCTGCGAACGAGGTCGGTCATGCGAACCGTTCCTGCCAGCCATTCCCGCAGATGTCCCGAAATGTAAAGTTTCTGTCTCGATCCGTCAAATCCAGGAACCGGCCGGAACATACATAGGGGGAAACCGAAGCACTGGCGTGAATGCCGTGCTCACGACGGCGCGGCAGGGCGATGCGGCCCGCTTTCCGTCTCGGACCATTTGACCAAGACATTGCTGGATCGGGATTATGCCGGGGAACATGCTTTCCAAGGGCGAGGTATTCGTCATCGACACCGACGCTGCCTCCCGCGAACAACTTTCGACCGCGCTCCAACAGAGCGCCTATGACGTGATCTGCTTCGCTGACGGTGCCTCACTTCTGTCGGAAGCGAAGGCGCGGATGCCGGCCTGCGTGCTGATGGAGCTGCCGCCCGATCGCTCCGGCCTCGACATGCTCAGGCGGCTGCGCGAGGAAAACTGCATGGCACCGGTGCTGGTGACCTCGGCGAATGGCAGCATCGCCATGGCGGTCGACGCCATCAAGAGCGGCGCGGCCGACTTCATCGAAAAGCCGTTCCGCACCCACGACATCGTCGGCCGGATCGATGCCGCCATCGACGAATTTGCGCAGCCCGGCACGAGCCGGCAGCGCTGGTTGCCCGGCTGCGAGCCCTTGACCGAGCGTGAGGGCGACGTGCTCGAGCACCTCGCTGCCGGCCTGACCAACAAGGAGATCGCCCGGCGCATGCATCTGAGCGCACGGACCGTCGAGGGCTATCGCGCCGGCATCCTGAAGAAGGCCGGAGCCAGGAACGTGACCGATCTGCTCCGCCGCATCTTCGGCCAGGGGGCGTCGACCCAGGTTTAGCGGGCTCGCCGCGGGACGACGTTCCGTTCCGCGGCCTTGGTGCCGCCGCTGCGGCGCCCCACGGAAACCCCAATCGAACCAGTTCCTTCCCTGCCGCGTCCAACCATGTTGGCGAGGCATTTGATCGCGCGCGTCCGGCTGGCGGCGCGGCGATACGGCAGGAGGGACTTCATGCGCATCACCGCAAGATATTTGGCAACGACGAGCCTGGTTCTGGTCACCATGGCGGCGTCGTCGCCATCATGGGCCGCCGATCTGGACGCCATTTCGGCGATCGATACGGTCACGGTTTACCCCGATGGTGCCACCGTCACGCGCGTCATCACGGTCGATTTGCCGTCCGGGGATTCGACGCTTGTTGCCAAGGACTTCCCGCTTGGTCTCGATGCCTCCTCCATCCGGGTCGAGGGTGAGGGCGGCGCAAAGCTCACCATCGGCACGATCGATGCGCGGTCGCCTCGCGCCGCGCCGGTCAATCTGCCCGAGCTGGAAAAGCGCATCGAGGCCTTGAACGATCAGCGCGCCGATTTGCAAGGCGCGATCGACTCGGCGAATGCGCGGCGCAAGTTTGCGGAGCACTTTGCGGAAACCTCCCCGGCGGGGATCGGCGACAAGGGCGAGGCGCGGCCGATCGCCGAATGGCGCGCGGCTTTTGCTGCGGTCGGCGAGGAAATTGCGAGCGCCGACACCGCCGTCCGCGACGCCACGCGCAAGACGCGCGAGATCGACCGGCAGATCGCCCAACTCGAGGTCGAGCGCAAGGCCAAGCCGCCGAGCAAGCTCGAGGTTCGCATGGACGTTGCCGCGGCCGCTGCGATGAAGGCGACGCTGCGCGTGACGTATGCCGTGCGCAATGCGCGCTGGATGCCGCTCTATGACGCCCGGCTCGACACCGGTGCCAAGGATCGCAAGCCGCAGCTCGAACTCATTCGTCGCGCCGAGATCACGCAATCGACAGGCGAGGATTGGTCCAACGTGACGCTCGGCGTCTCCACAACCCGCATCAGCCGCGGCGGCAGTGCGCCGGAGCTGCATTCACTGGTCGCGCAATATCCCCAGGTGCCGAAGCCGCTGGCAGCAGGCTCGGTCTCCGATCTGGCGCGGCCCGCGCCGGTCCTGCGCCAGATGCAATCGCCAGCGATGGCCAAGATCGCGGAGGCGGCCGAGCCGCGCGAACGTGCCGACGAGCAGCAGGCAATTGCCGAGATCGGGGATTTCCAGGCGACGTTCAAAATTCCCGGCCGCGTCAGCCTCGGCGCCGCCGAGGGCGCCAAGAGCCTGCGGATTGCAGCGATGACCGTGCCCGCCGACCTCGCGGTCCGCGCCGCACCGGTGCTGGACCCGACCGCCTTCCTCGAAGCCAGCTTCAAGCAGACCGACGACTCGGCTCTGCTGCCCGGCAAGGTCGCGATCTACCGCGACGGCGTCTTCGTCGGCCGCGGCAAGCTCTCCGCTTCCGCCAAGGACGACATCGTGCGGCTCGGCTTCGGCGCCGACGACAAGGTGAGAATCGAGCGCGCCGTGCTCAAGCGCAACGAGGGTTCGGCCGGCCTGCTTGTCACAACATCCAAGACCGACGAGCGTACGTTCAAGACCACCATCCGCAACGGTCATGATTTCCCGATCAAGGTCGCGATCGAGGATCAGTTGCCGGTCAGCGAGAGCGAGGACATCGTCGTCGAAATGCTGCCCGCGACCACGCCGCCGACCGCCAGCAACATCCGTGACCGCCGCGGCGTGCTGGAATGGTCGTTCGACGCCAAGCCGGGCGAAGTCAAGGATATCAACTTCGCCTGGCGCATCCGCTGGCCGAAGGACAAGAGCATGGTGATCGTGCCGGCGGGGTAGGCGGCTAGGCCCTCACCTCTCCCCGCTGGGAAGAGGTGAGGAGCGCCGCCCGCATCGACTGCGGCAGCACGTAAGGCACGCCGTCGTCGCCTTGATGGACGACGGCATCGATCTCGAAGATCTCGCGGATGATCTCGCGGGTGACGACATCCGCGCGCGGGCCATCTGCGGCGAGCTTGCCGCCAGCCAGCACGACCAGCCGGTCGGCGAAGCGGATCGCGAGATTGAGGTCGTGCAGGATCGCGATGACTGCGGTGCCGCCGGCCGCGCGGCGGCGCGCTGCTTCGACGAGGTCGATCTGGTGGCGCAGATCCAGGCTCGAGGTCGGCTCGTCCAGCAGCAGAAGTCCCGGGCCATGCTCGACTTCGCCGCAGGCGAGCTGCACCAGCACGCGGGCGAAATGGGCACGCTGCTGTTCGCCGCCTGATAGCGTTGGCAATTGCCGTTCGCGGAAATGGGCTAGCCCAACCTCATCGAGGGCCGCGTCGACGAGCGCGCCTGCTGCACGCGCGCTGCGCTCGCCCGCGCCCATCAGCACGATCTCCTCGACGGTGAAGGGGAAGGTGACGTTGATGTGCTGGGACAGCATGGCGCGGTGCGCGGCAAGCTCGCGGGGCGCATAGCCGCTGATATCCCGCTGCTTCAGGCGCACCTCGCCTGCGTTTGGGCGGAGATCGCCGGAGAGCAACCGCAGCAGCGTCGACTTGCCGGCGCCGTTCGGGCCGATGATCGCGACCATCTCGCCGGCCGCAACCGTCAGGCCGACGCCATCGAGCAGCGTCGCGCGGCCGGCGCGCTTGCTCAAGGCACGCGCCTCGATCACGGCGCTCATAGCGGGGCCAGCCCGCGCTGCCGCAACAGGATGAAGAGGAAGACCGGCGCGCCGACCGCTGCGGTCAGAATGCCGATCGGCATCTCCGCCGGCGCCACGATGGTGCGCGCCAGCGTGTCGGCGCCGACCATCAGGATCGCGCCTGATAGCACCGAGGCCGGCAACAACAGCCGATGCGCAGGTCCAATGACGAGACGGAGCAGATGCGGCACGACGATGCCGACGAAGCCGATGACACCGCTGATCGACACCGCGACGCCGGTCATGGCGGAGACCATGACGATCGAGATCCGCTTGAGACGCTCGACGTCAACGCCGCCGTGAAAGGCGTCGGCCTCGCCGAGCACCAGGAGATCGAGGCCGCGCGCGATGAAGGCGCAGGCGCCAAGCCCGATGACGAGGATGGGCGCCAGCACGGCGGCCTTGGTCCAGGTCACCCCGCTCATCGAGCCCAGCAGCCAGAACGTGACGTCGCGGAGCTGGCGGTCGTCGGCGATGAACACCAGAAGCCCGATGCCGGCATTGGCGATGGCGGTGATGGCGACGCCGGCGAGCAGGAAGACCGCGATCGAGGTGCGGCCCGAGCGGCTCGAGATGCCGTAGAGGATCGCGGTCGTGGCCAGCGATCCCGCGAATGCCGCGAGCGGCAGGAGCTCGGCCTGGAGGAAGCGCAGCGTCTCGCCGAAGCGCGAATCGGTGAACACGATCGCGCTTGCGGCTGCGAGCGCGCCGCCGCTGGAGACGCCGACCAGCGCGGGATCGGCGAGCGGGTTACGAAACAGCCCTTGCATGATCGCGCCGGCCGCGGCGAGCAGGCCGCCGACCATCGCCGCCGCCGCGATCCGGGGGACGCGGATCGACCACAGCACGAGCTGGTCGCGGGCCGTCATGGCCGTGCTTTCGCCTGATAGGCCGAGTGCGGCAGGCAGGCGGGAGAGGGGAATGCCGGCGGCGCCGAAGCTCAGCGCCACGATCGCGGCGACCGCGAGCACCGCGATCAGGAGAGGGATTGCGAACGATGCGGACCGCCGCCGCGAACTGGAGCGTCGTTCCGTGCCGCGCGCTTCCGTGCCGATCGCCACCCTCATTGCCGGCAATTCGCCGCCGACAGCGCCGAGGTGAATGCATCGCCCGGTTCGGCCAATGCCGGATAGAGTTTTACCGAGAGATCTCGCGCCGCCGCCGCCGTCCGTGGCCCGAAGCCGAGCAGATAGAGCCCGTCCATTGTGATGAGGCTCTTGTTGGCCGCGACCGACGTCAGGGCGAAGCCGGGATGGGCATAGATCGCGTCGGCAGGAAGCGAGTCCTTGCCGCGCTCGATCGACAGCACCACGTCGGGTCTTGCCGCCGCGATGGCCTCGTCACCGATGATCTTGTAGCCGTCGAAATCGTCGACGGCGTTGGCTGCGCCGGCGAGTTGAATGATCTCGTCGGCCGCGGTCTTGTGGCCGGCGACCATGGCGCGCCCGTTCTGGAGCGACATCACGAACATCACGCGCACCGGCTTGGTCACCTTGGCGCGCAGGGCGCGCAGCTGCGCAAGATCGGCGCCGACCGCGGCGCTGAGGCAGGCGGCGCGCGCATCGACACCCATGGCGTGGCCGACCAGTTTTATCTTCTCGATCAGACCGTCCTCGGAGAAGGTGTCGGGCACCAGCACCAACGGCACCTTCGCCGTTTCCAGGATCTCCATGGTCGCGTGCGGGCCCGAGCCCTGGATCGCCAGGATCAGGGTGGGGTTGAGGCCCAACACGCCTTCGGCGGAGATCTGGCGCATGTAGCCGACATTGGGTTTGTCCTGCAGTGCCGCCGCTGGATAAAGGCTGGTGGTGTCGACGCCGACCAGCCGGCTCTCGAGCCCGAGCGCATAGATGATCTCGGTGATGGCGCCGCCGATCGAGACGGTGCGCGCGAAGTCGGTCACGGCGACGTCGCGATGGCGCGCGTCATGCACGGTGATGCCGGCGGCGTGCGCGGCAGAGGCGAGCGCGATCGTGCTGGAGAGCAGGAGGCTTGCGAGGGTGCGACAAAATGTCATTACAGGTTACTTCGTCAGGATCAGCTTGTTCTGCGAGGTCAGGCGAAGCCGATAGCTGTCCTCGCCATGCGCGATGATGATCTCGCGCTCGGCCGCAAACAGCTCGCGACTGTCGATCCGGCTCCCACGCATGGTGAGGGTTCTCGTTGTCGCAGCAGGGCTTCCTGCCGACCCCGCCGCGCCGCCGCTGCTGTCTCCTGATGTTGCTGACATGTAGGCTGTGATGCGCTTTCGAAACTCTGGAGTGCTGCTTGCTTGTTTGTATAAGCGGCACGAAGCGCATTCCAACGGCTGCAATTTACAATCGATATAAACTGCAACCTGATGTCATTGACCGTCAGAGTGTTGCCACGTAACCAATTATGGCGGCGGGGTGACTTGCCCGCGTCTTGAGAAATCAGCCAGCCAGTCGTTCGCGTTGCGAACGCACGCCAGCCAAAAGACCTGAAATAATAGAGTGAAGTGCAGGCTGGGGCTAATATGGCTGACGGGGCTAGGTATTCGCGCGCCTTGATTTTGGGCGCGTCGGTGATTTCATTTGCGGCAATGACGACGGAGAGTGGTCTTGCACAGACCGCCGAGCCGCAGGCTGAACGCGCGTCGACGGAGCGGCCGAAGCAGGCCAAGCGCAAGCCGGCCAAGCCGCTGGTCGCGCAGCAGGCAGCGCCGGAGGTCCTCAACGCCCGAGCCCAGGCCGGCGGCACCGCGCCGGTTCAGACGCTCGACACCATCACGGTCGCTGCAACGAAAACCAAGGAGCGCGCGATCGATGCGCTCGCGCCGGTCAGCTCCATTTCGCTCGACCAGATCCAGGGAATCCAGCCCAACCGGCTGTCGGGCATCTTCTATGCTGTCCCCGGCGTGTCGTTCCAGGAACGCGGCGACGATCCCGCGACCGTCATCAACATCCGCGGCCTGCAGGAGTTCGGGCGCGTTGCGGTGGTCGTCGATGGTGCGCGGCAGAACTACCAGCGCACCGGTCATAACGCCAGCGGCTCCTTCTTCCTCGATCCTGAATTGGTCGGCGGCGTCGACGTCGTGCGCGGCCCGACCGCCAACATCTACGGCTCCGGCGCGATCGGCGGCCTGGTCTCGTTCCGCACCAAGGACATCGACGATGTGCTGCGTCCCGGCGAGCGCTGGGGCGTCGATCTCTCGGGCTCCTACGGCTCCAACAACAATCGCGGCCTCGGCTCGGTCTTCGGCGGTGTGCGCGCCACACCCGACGTCGATATCTTCGGCGGCGCGGTCTATCGCACGCAAGGCAATTACAAGGACGGCAACGGCACCGAGATCGGCAACACCGGCAACCAGGTCGAGAGTGGCCTGATGAAGCTCACGGTGCGTCCCGCCCTCGGCCACGAGGTCAAGTTCGGCGCCATCTTCCAGGACTATCAATACGATGTCGGCCAGTTCAACAGGGGCCCCGTCGCGACCGCCGCCCAGCGCGCGCTCTATCAGGGCTCGTCGGTCTACGCCTCCGATGCCAAGAACTACACCGGCACGATCACCTGGAATTACGCGCTGCCGAGCGACAATTTGTTCGACTGGCACATGTCAATCTATGGAAACCGCGTCGATAACGACCAGACCAAGACCTACCATTATTCGACCTCGGGTGCGGCTTTGTGCGGCACCGGCAATTTCGGCAACAACATCTCCGGCTGCGTCGGCGACAAGCGCGGCTATGTCCTCAATACCTACGGCATGGACGCCAACAACACCACGCGGTTCAACGTCGGTGACTGGCGCAACGCACTCACAGTGGGCTTCGATGCGTTTCAGGACGATGTGATCACGACCGACAGCCGCGGCAATTCCAACATCACCACGCCGAGCGGCATCCGCACCGTGTCGGGCGGTTTCCTGCAGTTGAAGCAGAACTACAGCACCTGGTTCGAGGCCGTGAGCGCGATCCGTTACGATCGCTACGATCTGGAGTCGGGCAAGACCAACGGCAGCGGCGACCGCTTCTCGCCGAAGATCACCCTTGGCGTCACGCCCGTTCCCGGCTTCCAGCCATATGTCAGCTACGCCGAAGGCTATCGCGCTCCCTCGATCACCGAGACCGTGATCTCAGGCGCGCATGCGACCGGTGGCGGGCCGGCCTTCTTCCCCTGTCCTGACGGGACCGTCGGCTTGTTCTGCTTCCTGCCCAATCCGAATCTTCGTCCCGAAGTCGGCAAGAACAAGGAAGTCGGCATCAACCTGAAGTACGACAACATCTTCAGCGCCAGTGACTCCTTCCGCGGCAAGATCAACCTGTTCCGCAACGACGTCAGCGATTACATCGACCTCGTCGCCTCGACGCCGGTCCCGACCGGGTTTGGCTCGTTCAGTCAGTTCTACCAGTACCAGAACATCGCGCAGGCCCGCATCCAGGGTTTCGAGGCGGAGACGATGTACGATGCCGGCAGCTGGTTCATCGGTGTCGCCGGCCACTACATCCAGGGCAAGAACGCCGTCACCAATGTCGGGCTCGCGACCATCACCCCGCGCAAGGTCGTCACCACCGGCGGCGTCCGCCTGCTCGACCGCACGCTGATCCTGACGGCGCAATGGGCCTCGTTCGGTGCCAACAACGACGTACCCGCCGGCTATCTGCCCGCGACCGGGTACGAGCTGGTCAATCTGTACATGACCTACAACGCAACGAAGGACATCGTGTTCTCGGCGTCGATCGACAATCTCTTGAACCAGTACTACCGGCCTTACGCCATTCCCGGCACGTCGACCGACGGCACCACGCAGAACGACGTGCTGTGGTCGAGCCCCGGACCGGGCCGGGTCTACAAGGCCGGCATGAAGATCCATTTTGGAGGTGCGTAGCCGCCAGCTTCGCAGCACCACATCTCCGCCGGGCCGCGCTGATGCTCCAGCGCGGCTCCGGCGCGTTTCGTTTTGATCAGAAGGAGAGACTTTGATGTTCATCGCCATGAATCGTTTCCAGGTGAAGAAGGGCGCGGAGACCGCGTTCGAAACCGTCTGGGCCACCCGTGAATCCTATCTCGGCAGCATGCCGGGCTTCGTCGAGTTTCACCTGCTGAAGGGCCCGGAGGCCGAGGACCACACGCTCTATTCGTCGCACACCACCTGGGTCGACAGGGCGGCGTTCGAGGCCTGGACGCGCTCGGACCAGTTTCGTCGTGCCCATGCCCGCGCCGACAACTCGACCGGCGAGAGCCTGTATCTCGGCCATCCCAAGTTCGAGGGCTTTGAGGTGATCCAGAGCGAGCGCAAGGCCGCGGCCGCCTAGATTGCAATGGCAGAGGAGCCGGACATGTTGAGCACCGATCTTGCCGATCTCAGGGTCCATATGGCCGACAATCCGGGTGCTGTGATCGAGGACGTTGCGCGCGAGCGCAAGGTCACCCCGCGCAGCGTGATCGAGGCGCTGCCATCCTCCATGGTGCGGATCGGTGGCGGCGAGCACTTTGCCGCCGCCATGCTGGACATCGCGGAGTGGGGCGAGGTCACGCTGATCGTGCACACCGATGACGCGATCTTCGAGTTCACGGGCGCTGTTCCTGCGGGCGAGATCGGCCGCGGCTACTTCAACCTGATGCAGCCGAAGGGTCTGCACGGCCATCTTCGCCACGAGCGCTGCGCTGGCGTCGCCTTCGTCGAGCGCCCGTTCATGGGCAAATCGTCGGCCTTCGTCGCGTTCGTGAACGCCGACGGCGGCATCATGTTCAAAGTGTTCGTCGGCCGCGACGAGACAAGGGCGCTGCGGACGGATCAGCTGGCGCGGTTCCGGCAGCTCGCGGCCCGGATCGCGGCGCAGCCGGCTGCGTAGCCTTCTTTTGTTGTCGGGAGATCAGGATGCAAGGCAAGTCCAGGCTTCGGCAAATGGTCGTTGCAATCGCGCTGGCGCCGACACCGGCCTTCGCGATCGACGAAGCCCTGTTACCGCGCAATCTGTCGCCCTGGGGCATGTTCGTCAGCGCCGACATTATCGTGAAGACGGTGATGATCGGGCTCGCTGTCGCCTCGCTGGTGACATGGACGGTGTGGCTCGCCAAGACCATCGAGCTGCGCCGCAAGGGCGTGCTCGCCTTGCGGCGGACGCGAGCGCTCGAAGGCAACATGACGCTGGCCGAGGTATCGTCACGGGCCGGTGACGCGCGCGACGCCGTCGCCCAGCTGATCCAGTCCTGCGCCAGGGAAGCCGAGCTCTCCGGCGGCATCCTCGACGACGGCCTCCAGGAGCGGGTGGCGCTGCGGCTCGAGCGGGTGGAGGCGGCGATGTCCAGGCAGATCGCGCGCGGCACCGGCGTGCTCGCGACCATCGGCGCCACTGCGCCCTTCGTCGGCCTGTTCGGGACCGTCTGGGGCATCATGAACGCCTTCATCGGCATCTCCGAGAGCCACACCACCAGCCTCGCGGTGGTCGCGCCGGGCATCGCGGAGGCGCTGCTCGCCACCGCGCTCGGCCTCGTCGCGGCGATCCCGGCGGTGGTGATCTACAATCATCTGGTCCGCAGTATCGCCAATTACCGCGCGTTGCTCGGCGATGCCTCGGCGCAGCTGATGCTGCTGGTCAGCCGTCAGCGCGACCACAGGGAGTTCCGCCTGGCGCGGGCGGCGGAGTAGGCCCATGGGTGCGAAGCTCGGCGCGCGCGGGGGATCGCCGCTCAAGCGCGGTGACCCGGATGATCTCCACGTCGTCAACGAGATTAACGTCACGCCGTTCATCGACGTGATGCTGGTGCTGCTGATCATTTTCATGGTGGCAGCCCCACTCGCCACCGTCGATATCGGTGTCGAGCTGCCCGCGACCGCAGCCGAGCCGGCGCCGCGGCCGGACAAGCCGACCTTCGTGACGGTGAAGCCGGATTCCACAATTGCCGTTGGCGAGGACACGATGGCCCGCGACGGTCTCGCCGCCGCCCTCGATGCCGTCATCAAAGGCCGCAAGGACGAGCGCATCTATCTGCGCGCCGACAAGGCCGTCTCCTACGGCGACCTGATGGAGGTGATGAACACCCTGCGTAACGCCGGCTACCTCAAGGTTGCCCTCGTCGGCCTCGATGGACGCAACTGATGGCCGCGAACGCCTTTGCCCTGCACGAGCCGCTTCGAGAGCGCGAGACCGCGCGCTGGGGCGCATCGGCGGCGGTGGTCGTGGCGTTGCACATCGCCGCCGCACTGCTGGCGATGAATTGGATCAGGTCGCAGCCCGAGCAAGGTGTCAACATGCCGGCGATCCTCATCGACATGACGCCGGAGACATCGGCGCCGCAGTCGACACCGCTCGATATCGCGCCGGGCCCCGTGATGGAGCAGGCGGATGCGTCGCCGCCGGAGCCGAAGCAGCAGCAGGCCGTCGAAGAGACGATCGCGCCGACGCCGCCGCAGGAAAAGCCGGACGTGGTTGCGCCGCCGGAGCAGAAGCTGGATCCGGCTCCGCCGAAGCCCGAGCCGGTGCAAGTCGCGCCCGTGGAGAAGCCGGCACCGGCAAAGCCTCGGGTGGTACGTCCCGATGCTCGGAAGCCGTCGGATGCGCCGCCCGCGCCGCGCACCAGCGCGCCGCCACGTGCCGAGCGCCAGGCTCCGCTGGCATCCGCCGTGAGTGCCGGCTCAGTTGCTTCGGCGATGGCAACCTATTATCAGCGCGTGCGCGCGCACCTCATGCGCTTCCACCAGTATCCGACGAGTGCGAATGGTCAGAGGGGCGTGGTCAAGCTGAGCTTCACGCTCGGCCGTGGCGGGCAGGTGCTGTCCAGCCGCCTCGCGGGCTCTTCGGGTGTGGCGGTGCTCGATGCCCAGGCCATGGCCATGGTGCGTCAGGCCCAGCCATTCCCGCCGGTGCCGTCCGAAATCACTTATGCGACGATTCCCATCAACGTGGGCGTCGCGTTTGGTAATTGATTTGCGACGAACTCCTCCCCCGCGCGAAGCGGGAGAGGAGCATAGCGTCAGCCTATTTCGCCTTCAGGAAATCCGCGACCTCGAGCAGCATGAACTCGTCGTCATCGGCCTTGTTGGGATCGCGGCTGGAGGAGAACGGCAGATTGTTGTCGTTGCCGACGATGATGTGGGTGTCGTCGACGCGATCGACGTTCTCGATGGTGAAGAACGGGAAGGTGTAGACGCCGTCGTTGAGCGGCTTCCTCGCCTTCTTGTCGGGATCCTTGATCTTCAAGAGGTCGATATAGCCGATCTTGCGCACGGGCTTGCCGACATTGGCCTCCGTGAGCTCGATCTTGTAGATGCGCTTGAACTTGGCGAGATCCGGGAAGCAGTTCTCGCCGCGCTGGCCTTGCGGGCAGGCCTTGTCCGCCGTGCCTTCGCCGTTGTCGCGCTCGATGATGAGGCCGGAGGCCTGATCGATCATGTTGAAATCGCCGATGGCGTTGCCGTTTTGCTCGAACACATACTGCCAGTAACGGCCGGTGAACTTCTCCGCAGCGACGTCGAATTCGAGGATGCGGGAGGCTTCCTTGCCGTCGACCTTCTCCCAGTCCTTCTTCTCGGCGTCCCACAGCGGTCCCTCGAGCAGGCCGTAGAGGAACTTGCCGTCCTTGGAGGACGCAAAGCCCTCATAGCCCTTGGAGCGGCGGAGGTTGACGTTGGTGTAGGTCGCGCCCGGCGCGCCCGGCGTCGCCACGGCCCAACTGTCCGGCGACCGCACCGGCTTGCCGTCAGCAACCGTATCGAACACGGCCAGGATCTTGCCTGATTTGTCGGCCTTCAGGATGTAGGGGCCGAACTCGTCGCCGATCCAGAAGACGTCGCCGATGATCTGGAAACCTTCGGTGTCGAAGTCGGAGCCGGTGAGGTAGCGCTTCGCCGTGTCCTCGTGGACGATGCGGAACGGCACCTTCTTGTCGGGATCGTGCAGGAAGATCGTCTCCTGACGCTCGATCTTGCCGCTGGCCCAATCCATCTTGTAGCGGTTGAGATACAGCATCGAATCCGGCGAGTTGGCGCGCGCGCCCATGCCGTTGTCGGTGATGACCCAGAAACTGCCGTCGGGCGTGGTCTTGATGCCGGAATGGCCCTGCAGCGGCTGGCCCTTGAACGGCAGCGACACGCCGGTCGCCCGCTCATAGGACTTGCCCATCACGGTGCCGAGCGCGTCGACGCGCTTGCCGGTGGTGTATTTGCCTGATGTCTTGAGATCTGCGGGGGCGTCGGCCGGAGCGTCGATGAACGACTCTGCCGGCATCACCACGTGGCCGGCGAGCTTGGCCGGGAATTCGCCCTCGCTCTGTGCCAGCGCGGTGCTCGCTGTGAGAATGATCGTTGCGACGGTGCTGAGAAAAGTCGCGCGCATGTGCGTCTCCTGTTGGCGGACGCACGCGTTATGCGGTCGGGGTGTTGCAGTTTTGTGAAACCGGGCGAAAGGCCGCAGCCACCGGCTACTTTCTCGGCGGAGTCGTCGAAGGCACCGGTATCTCGAAGCTGACGGTCTTGCTGTCGATCACGCGATGCGTGGGATCGGCCAACTCCAGCAGGACCTTGTGCGGGCCCGGGGGCAGTCCGACCACGATCACGGTCTCGCCGCTGGCATCTACAAAATGCCAGGGCGCATCGTCGACCGTGATATGGAGATGGCCGATACGCGGCGACACGTCGAGCGCGCCCTTGCCGAACACCGGTACGACACGGAGATTCTCCGTGGCGTACTGGATGAAGACGAGCCCGTGCGCCAGTTGTTCGGCCAGCGGCGGATCCACGATCAGGCGGGCAGGCGCCTGGTTTTCGATCGCAACCAGCGCAGAGGGCCCGCGCACGTCGCGCGCGCTCTGGGCGATGGCCGCCGATGCAAATAGTGTTGAGGCAGCCAGAACGGCCATGACGTCGAGGGCCGCGCTCATGATCGTTCCTTCGGGAGCCATCAGGCAATCTTGCGGGCGAGGAAGTCGCGGATCAACGGGGTGACCTCGTCAAACCTGTCCTCGAGCAGGAAATGGCCTGAGTCGACCAGGTGAAACTCCACCTGCGGCAGATCGCGCTTGTAAGGATGGGCGCCGTCGGCGGGGAAGATGAAATCATTCTTGCCCCAGACGATCAGCGTCGGCGGCTGGTGCTTGCGGAAATAGGCCTGCACCGCCGGATACAGCGGCAGATTGGTCCGGTAGTCGTAGAGCATGTCGAGCTGGATGTCGCCGTTGCCGGGACGGTCGAGCAGCGCCTGATCGTGAACCCAGTTGTCGGGTGAAATCCGGCTGACGTCGGACATGCCGTCGGTATACTGAAATTTCGTTATCTCCAGTGTGACGAGCTTCTTCAACGCCTGCCGGCTGTCATCGGAACCGTCGGCCCAGTATTTCTTGATCGGATCCCAGAACGCTTTCAACCCCTCGTCATAGGCATTGCCGTTCTGGACGATCAGGCCGCTGATGCGCTCGGGATGCTTGAGCGCCAACCGCCAGCCAACTGGAGCACCGTAATCCATGACATACATCGCGTAGCGCTTGACACTGATCTGATCGAGCAGGCCGTCGACGAGCTCGCTGGCGCGGTCGAACGTGTATTTGAAGGATTCGCGCGGCGGCATGTCGCTCTGGCCGTAACCGGGATAGTCCGGCGCGATCACGTGATACTTGTCGGCCAGTGCCGGGATCAAATTGCGGAACATGTGCGAGGAGGTTGGAAAGCCGTGCAACAGCAGCACCACCGGCGCATCCTTCGGCCCGGCTTCGCGGTAGAAGATCTTGATGCCGTCCACTGTCGCGGTTCGATGGTAGGTGACGGGATAGGCGCTGGCGGCAGCGTTCTCGTCACGCTCCGGCTTGGCGGATGCTGCCGTGGAAGCGGCTGCGACGGCCGCTCCGGACAACCCCAAAACGAGACGGCGACGATCGAGCAGCGCTGGCTTGTGAGTGGTCTCTGCGGTTTTCATGTCACGTCCTTTCAAGACGATGAGTTCGCGGGCGGCAACGAGGGGTTTCAAACGCCCTGGTAGACCAGACGGGTGAAGAAGCCGGGATCGATCACGAACTGCCCCCATATCGCGTCGAACGCCGCTGTCGGCTTCGCCGCGACGGTTTCGTCCCGCGTTCGTCCCTGCTGCTTGAGCCGGGCGACGTTGTCGCGGCATCCGACGAGCATGTCGCGAAAGGCCTGGAATTCGGTTTTGTTGCTGACCGGCTTGCCGTGCCCGGCGATGACGATGGTGTCCTTGTCCATGGCCCCGAGATTGGCGTCGCATGCAGCGATCATCCCGTCGATGCTGCCGCCCGTCGAATAGTCGATGAAAGGATAGATGCCGTTCCAGAACATATCGGCGACGTGAACGATGTTGGCGTCTGCGAAGGTGACGGAGATGTCGCTGTCGGTGTGGGCAGGTCCGAAATATTTCAGGCCGATCGAGGTTCCATTGAGCTTGAGCGTGTGGTTGCTCGCAAAGACTTCACTCGGGATTCCACCAGCGCCGAGCGGAAGGAAATTGTAGTCCCAGTCCTCGACACGCTGGATTTCGGAGAGGTACTTTTGGGTGTTCTCATGCGCGACGATCTTCGCGCCTGCCGCATGCAGCCATTCGTTACCGTCGGCGTGGTCGAAATGCCAATGGGTGTTGACGAGATGGGTGACGGGATCGGCGCCCAGATCGGCCAGCGCCTTGGTGAGCTGGGGACGCGAGACACGGATGCCCGCATCGATCAGCAGCTTGCCGTCAGGTCCGGTGAGAACGGCGATGTTGCCGCCGGAGCCTTCAAGCACGCTGATATTGCCGCGCAGCTTGTAGGTCGTGATGGGTGACGTCGCCGCGCTGTCCTTGATCAGGCTGACGATACCTCGCGCTTCGGCGTAGGCTTGCCTCGGGCTCAGCCATCCGGAGGCGGCGGCGGACGCGACGGCGCCGACGCAACACAGGCAGAAGCCGCGTCGCGACAAGTGAGGTCTTGGCGTTTCCATGCAACTCTCGCACTGTTGAGCGATGATTGACGGCGCCAAGGAAAAACCCCGCCGTCTGATCGGCAAGGTGGGTCGGAAAGCGTCAGCAGTCTATCACGATAGCACGATCGACTGCGCCTCGCGCAGTCGCCGCTTACTCCTTCACTGCACCGGTCAGCGAGGACACGTAGTAATCCACGAACAGCGAATAGAAGATCGCGACCGGCAGCGATCCCAGCAGCGAGCCCGCCATAAGCGCGCCCCACTGATAGACGTCGCCGGTGACGAGCTCGGTCAGGATCGCGACCGGCACGGTCTTGTTGGCGCCGCTCTGGATGAAGGCGAGCGCGTAGATGAACTCGTTCCAAGACAGCGTGAAGGAGAAGATGCCGGCCGAGATCAGTCCGGGCACGGCCAGCGGCAGCGTGATTCGGCGCAGGATCTGCAGCCGCGTAGCACCGTCGACCAGCGCGCATTCCTCGAGCTCGTAAGGGATCGACTTGAAATAGCCGATCAGGAGCCAGGTGCAGAACGGCACCAGGAAGGTCGGATAGACCAGGATCAGCGCGAGCGGCGAGTCGAACAGGCCGAACTGCACGATGACGGTGGCGAGCGGAATGAACAGGATCGACGGCGGCACGAGGTAGGCCAGGTAAATGCCGAGGCCGACATAAGGGCTGCCGCGGAAACGCAGGCGCTCGATGGCGTAGGCGGCGAGCGTGCTCGCGATCAGGGACAGCGTGGTCGAGCCGATCGCCACCGTCATCGTCGTCCACAGCCAGCGCGGATAGGCGGTGTCGAACAGCAGATGCTTGATATGGGCGAGCGTCGGCGAGGAAATCCAGAACGGGTTGTGCTGCTTGTAGTTCAGCAGCTCCGCGTTCGGCTTGAATGACGTGATCGCCATCCAGTAGAACGGAAACAGAAGGATCAGCACGAAGCAGCCGAGCGGCAGGTAGATCATCATCAACCGCCGCAGCCCGGAATCCCAGGCCATGGTGTCGGGTGCTGCTTTCGCGTCGGCCACGGCAGCGGTTTGCGCGACGGTGTCAGTCATTGCTCTCTCCCTGCTGCCATTTGCGGCGCGCCAGGCCGAAATAGGAGAACAGCGTCGCGAAAATCAGGAACGGGATCATCGACACCGCGATCGCCGCGCCTTCGCCGAGCTCGCCGCCGGCGATGCCGCGCTGGAACGCCAGCGTCGCCAGCAGATGGGTCGAGTTGACGGGCCCGCCGCGGGTGATGGCGTAGACCAGCTGGAAGTCGGTGAAGGTGAAGATGATCGAGAAGGTCATGACGATGGCCAGGATCGGCATCATCATCGGGAAGGTGATGTAGCGGAAGCGCTGCCAGGCGCTGGCGCCGTCGAGCATCGCGGCCTCGTAGAGCGAGGGCGAGATGGTCTGCAGGCCCGCGAGCAGCGAGATCGCAACGAAGGGAATGCCGCGCCAGATGTTGGCGGCGATCAGCGAGAAGCGGGCCGGCCAGGCCGAGCCGAGGAAGTCCACATTGCTCGTCCGCCAGTGCAGCACGTCGACCAGCAGATAGGAGATGATCGAGAACTGCGGATCGTAGATCCACCAGAACGCCAGCGCCGAGAGCACGGTCGGCACGATCCAGGGCAACAGGATGATCGCGCGCAGGATGCTCTTGAACGGAAAATGGTTGTTGAGCAGCAGCGCGAGCCAGAAGCCGAGCGCGAACTTCCCGAAGGTCGCGATGCCCGTATAGACCACGCTGTAGAAGACCGCGTTCCACCACAAGGGATCGGTGAGCAAATACTGGAAATTCTCGAAGCCCACGAAGACGCCGCGCCGGCCGATCGTGGTGTCGGTGAAGGCGAGCCAGATGCCGAGGCCGAGCGGATAGGTCAGGAACACCGAAAGCAGCCCGATCGCAGGCGCCAGGCACATCATGATCAGGAATGGCTTGTAGTCGAAGAGCCGCACCAGCCAGGACGGTTGCCGCTGCGCCAGGGCTTGGGAGGAAAGGGCGGTCACGGACATTAGTGTGTTGTCCTGTTCTGATCTTTCACTACGCCGTCATTGCGAGGAGCGAAGCGACGAAGCAATCCAGACTGTCGCTGCGCGGACGGACTGGATTGCTTCGCTTCGCTCGCAATGACGATCTCTACTTCTGCCGCCGGAAGTACCGCTTGCAGCGTTGCTCGGCTTCCGCGGCTGCGGCCTCCGGCGTGGCCGCGCCTGTCGCAACGGACGATAGCATCTGAATCAGCACGTAATCGGCGGTGACCGCTCCGCTGGCCGTCGAAATCGGTCCCTTGTAACCGCTATAGTAAGTGCTGTTCATGGTGTTCTTGAAGATTGTCACCTTGGGGTCCTGCGACCACACCGCGGCATCGGCATAGGCAGCCAGCGGCTGCGACCAGTAGCCGGAATTGGCGTTGAGCCAGGGTTCGTACTGGTCTTTTTCCAGCATGTATTGCAGGAAGGCCTTTGCGGCGTTGGGATACTGGCTGTGTTTGAACACCATGGCGTTGAGCGTGAGCCCGTCCATCGGTGAGACCTTGGCCAGGCCCTTGGGCAGAAGCTGATGCTCGCTGTCGTCGGCGATCGCCTTGGTCGCCGGGTCGTTCTTCAGCGAGAAGTACAGCGAGACGCCGTTGGCGGTCAGCGAGATTTCTTGCGCGGAATAGGCGCGATTGTTTGACACGTCATTCCACGACGGCGTGCCGGCGATGAAGGTAGGGTAGATCTGCTTCACCCAGTTCAGCGCGGCGATTGTCTCCTTGCTGTTGATGACGACGTTGCCTTCCTCGTCGAGCAGGGATGCGTTGTGCGACCACAGCGTCCAGTTGGCGAAGCCGGTGCCGTCTCCTCTCGCGTTGCCGAGCGCGAAGCCGGCCGGCTTGCCGGCCTTGTGCAGCTTTTGGCAGAGGTCGAGGATGCCGGCATGGTCTTCCGGCACCTTGTCGAAGCCGACCGATTGCAGGATCGACTTGCGGTAGATCAGCGGCCCCGCGGTGGCGCCGAACGGCAGCCCGATCCAGGCGTCGCTCTTGTTCTTCTTGCCGTAGCGCTGCGCCAGCGGGAGCCAGCCGCCATAGCGCTTGCCGACATAATCGGCGACGTCGGTCAGCTCGATCAGCTTGTCGACGTAGATGTGGGGAGCGTCGGAGAAGCCGATGATGATGTCGGGGCCCGCGCCGGAGTTCGAGGTGACCGCGGTCTGCTGGTTGATGTCCTCCCAGCCGACGAAATCGACCTTGACCTCGACGCCGGTCTCCTTGGTGAACTTTGCTGCATTGGCACGGAACACGTCCTCGTCGGCCTGGACGAAGCGCACCGGGCGCAGCATGCGCAAGGATGCGCCCTTCTCGATCGCAAGCTTGGGCGCCGCCACCTCGGCGGCCTTGATTGTCGATGATGTTGTTTGCGCTGCAGCACCGGTGGCCGCGAGCGTTGCAGCGGACAGGCCCAGCGCCAAGGCATCACGACGTGTGATGTCGTTCCTCATCAGTTCCTCCCTATGATGTCCCCTTCCCGGCGTTGATCGCCGGTGAAGGGCCGTTTCGCCTCTGGCGCCTTGGCGCCGGCCGCCTAGCTGTTCGGCCCGCGATCCATGCTGACGGGTTGCCAGCGGCGGAGCGTGGTGTCTTGCAGCACCGACGGATTGACGCAGCTTACCGGCCACATGCCCTGAAGCACCAGTGACAATTCGTAGCCCACGCGGCGCTTGCGCGCTTCGTCAAACCGTGCCGAGGCCGAAGCGACGTGGGCGGTCAGGGTCACGTTCTCCATGCCAAGCAGGGGATTGTTGTGCGAGGGCGGCTCCTTCTCCAGCACGTCGAGCGCGGCGTGCGCGATCCAGCCTTCCTGCAGCGCCTTGATCAGGCTCTCCTCGTCCACGGTTGCGCCGCGCCCGGTGTTGATGAAGATCGAGCCCTTCTTCATCTGCCGAAAGTGCTTCTCGGTCAGCATGTGATGCACCTCAGGCCTTGCCGGGGCATGCATCGAGACGAAGTCGGATTGCGACAGCACCTCGTTCAGCGTCGCCGGGATCACGCCGTGATCGTACATCAGCGTTTCCTGGATGAAGGGATCGTAGGCCATCATGCGCAGGCCGAACGGCGCCGCGCGTTTCGCAACCGCACGCGCCACGCGGCCGAACGAGACGAAGCCGAGCGTCTGGCCCATCAGCCTCGGGACCTTGAGCAGCGCTGGCCGGCCCTCGGCCCAGCGGCCGCTGCGTACCATGCGGTCCTGCTCGACCAGGCGGCGGAAGCCGGCGAGCAGCAGCATCATGGCGTGGTCGGCGACCTCTTCGATGAAGGTGTCCGGAATGTTGGTGACGGGAATGCCGCGCGCGGTGGCGGCCTTGACGTCGACGCTGTCGACGCCGACCGAGCCAAGCGTGATGACCTTGCAGGTCTGCAAGCTGTCGATGATGGTCTTGGTGATCGGGATGCCCTTGGCATAGATGGCGTCCGCGGTCTTTGCGGCGGCGATGAACCCGGCCTCGTCGGCGGGAGCCTCGATGATCTCGGCGTCGATCGGATCGAGCGCCTCGCGCTCAAAGGAATAGTCGCTGCCCGCGACCGTGAAGCTCGCGCCCTTCGGCGTCACCACCCTGTATTTCGGCATTTTCTCGCTCCCGATTTGGTTTGTCGGTTCTTGTTGTGACCCGTCTCCGCGGGCGGGCCTTTGCGTCTTTTACGCGAAATCGGAGCGGTCGCGTACAATCGTTGGTTGCCGGTGCGGAGATAAATTGCCGTTTATTGCGGCTGCGTCCGGGCTTCTACGGAGGCACGTAAGTAACTTGCTAAGGCTCTCTCCCTAAAAGCTATTTCGATTTCGATCGATCTGTCGCGCGCCCGTATCCCATTATTGCCGGAGCTAATCGTGAAATTGAGCAATCTGAAGATCGCCCCGAAGCTCGGCATCCTTGTCGGCGTCACCTTGTTCGGCCTGTGCATCTCCGGTGTCCTCGCCGGCTATCTGATGAAGCGCGAGATGGTGAATGCGCGCATCGATCAGGCCAAGGCGATCGTCGAGCTGGCACGCAACTATGCGGGCGCTCTGAAGAAGCGCGTCGACGCCGGCGAGCTGACGAAGGACGCGGCCATGGCCGAGCTTCGCCGCTACGGCAATTCGATGACCTACGACAACGGCGCGGGCTATCTGTTCGGTACGTCGTATGAAGGCATCACGCAGCTCGCGCCGGATCCCAAGCAGATCGGCACCAACCGCATGGATGTCGTGACCAACGGCCGCAAGCTGTCGGTCGAGCTGATGGACGGCGTCAAGGCCAACGGTTCGATCCTGCTGCATTATGAATACATGAAGCCCGGTCAGCCGACGCCGATCCGCAAGATCGGCTACGCGGTGGCGGTGCCCGGCTTCGACATGTATCTCGGCACCGGCGCTTATCTCGACGACATCGACGCCAAGATGGGTCCGGTCTATTGGCTGCTCGGCTTTGCCATGCTCGGCATATTCATTGTCGCCGGCAGCGTCGCCTGGCTGATCGGCCGCGGCATCAGCCGCCCGCTGGCGCTGCTTGGCGCCCGCATGAAGGATCTCGCCGACGGCAAGCTCGAGGGCGACATTCCCGGCGTCGGCCGCGGCGACGAGGTCGGCGCGATGGCCTCCACCGTCCAGATCTTCAAGGACAACGCGGTCCGCATCCGCGACCTCGAAAGGACCGAAGCCGATGCCAAGGAACGCGTCGCGGCGGAACGTCGCAGCGCGATGGAAGGCATCGCCAACGACTTCGAACGCAGCGTCAACGGCATCGTCCGCTCGGTCTCCTCGGCCGCGGCCGGCATGCAGACGACGGCGCAGTCGATGACCGCGACCGCCAGCGACGCCTCCTCGCGCGCGGCGACGGTCGGCGCTGCCTCGCAAAAAGCCTCCGGCAATGTCGGCACGGTTGCGGCGGCCGCCGAAGAGCTGTCGAGCTCGGTTGCGGAAATCTCCCGCCAGGTCACGCGCTCGACCGAAGTCGCCAGCCGCGCCGTCAGCGACGCCGAGCGTACCAATGCCACCGTGCAGGTGCTCTCGACCGGCGCCGAGAAGATCGGCGAAGTCGTCAAGCTGATCCATTCGATCGCAGCGCAGACCAATCTGCTCGCGCTCAACGCCACCATCGAGGCGGCACGCGCCGGTGAATCCGGCCGCGGATTCGCGGTCGTCGCCTCCGAGGTCAAGGCGCTGGCCAACCAGACCGCCAAGGCGACCGAGGAGATCTCCGCGCAGGTCGCGGCGATGCAGACCTCGACCAGCGACGCGGTCACGGCCATCTCCGGCATCACCCAGACCATCGCCGAGATGAGCGAGATCACCGCCGGCATTTCCGCATCGATCGAGCAGCAGGGCGAAGCGACCCGCGAGATCGCCCGCAACATCCAGTCGGTCGCGGCCGGTTCGAACGAGATCAACGCCAATATCGGCAGTGTCACCTCGGCCGCGGAAGCGACCGGCACCGCGGCAACCGACGTGCTCACCAACGCCCGCGAACTGGACAGCCAGTCCGGCGCGCTGCGCAGCGCCGTCGACGGCTTCCTCGCCAAGGTGCGCGCGGCGTAAGGCCAAACGCTCGAAATTCGTAGGGTGGGCAAAGGCGCCGAAGCGCCGTGCCCACCTTTTCTTTTTGCGACGACCTGACGGTGGGCACGCTTCGCTTTGCCCACCCTACGAGAGCGGTGCCCCGGGCTCAGCGCCGCGTCCGCGACACGAGACCGTCCTTACTGCTTCTCGATCTTCGCGTTGGTGATCAGCTTCTCCCACAGCACGAGCTGTTCGTTCACGAACGTGCCGAGCTGCTCCGGCGTGCCCGAGAACGCGTCCATGCCGAGGGTGGCGAGCTGTGCCTTGATCTCCGGCTTCTCGACGATCTTCCGGATCTCGGCGTTGAGCCGGGTCACGATCTCCTTCGGCATGCCGGCGGGGCCGAAATAGCCCTGCCAGGACGAGATGTCGAAATCAGGCACGCCGGCCTCCTGCATCGACGGCAGGTTCGGCACCAGCGGCGAGCGGTCCTTGGTGGTGACGGCGAGCGCGCGCAGCGCGTTGCCGTTGACGTGGGGCAGGCCGGTCAGGATGTCGACGAACATCATCGAGACGCGGCCGCCCATGACGTCGTTGAGCGCCGGCGGCGAGCTCTTGTAGGGCACGTGCAGCAGGTCGAGCCCGGCATTGTGCGCAAAGGTCGCACCCGACACGATCGCGGAGGACGATCCCGAGGCGTAGCTCAGCTTGCCCGGATTGGCCTTGCCGTAGGCGACGAGCTCGCCAACGGTCTTGGCCGGCACTTCCGGATTGACGACCAGCATGAAAGGCAGGTCGCCGGTGCGCGCGATCGGCGTGAAATCCTTGACCGGATCGTAAGTGAGGCTCTTGAGCAGATAGGGATTGGCCGAATGCGTGGTGTTGGTCGTCACCAGCAGCGTGTAGCCGTCGGGGGCGGCCTTCGCGACATAGCTTGCGGCGAGCATGCCGTTGGCGCCCGCCTTGTTCTCGATCACGATGCCGACGCCGAGCGCCTGCGACAGATGCTGCGAGATCAGCCGTGTCGTCGTGTCGGTGCCGCTGCCGGCCGCGAACGGCAAAACAAGCGTGATGTTGCGGCTCGGCCAGGTATCGGCCTGTGCAGTGGATGCGGCGACGAGGCACAATGCAGCCGCGCCGACGGCACGCAGGTTTCGAATCAGCCCTGAAATCATATCGAGACGTTCCCTCTTTTTCGTTGGCGGGGAACCTAGCGTCTCTTCGCCAAAATCGGAAGACGCGAGTTGTCTCGTGTGCCCCGGGCGCAGTGCAGCGCGCCGCCGTTCGCGGCGTGATGCGCTGCCGAACGGGGGCCCATGCTGCCACAAACTGGATCCCGGCTCTGCGACGCACCGCTTGCGCGCTGCGTCTTGTCCGGGACACGAGCACGCATCGTCCGCCGCGCGGAATTACTTCACCGCCGAGCCCTGGCGTGAGGCGATCACGACGCCGGCGAGCACCAGCGCGTAGCCGATCAGGTGAAACGGCTGCAGCTTTTCGCCGAGCAGCACGATCGCCATCGCCGAGCCGAACACCGGCACCAGATGGAAGAACGGCGCGGCGCGGTTCGGGCCGATCAGCGCGACGCCGCGGTTGAAGAACAGATAGGCCAGCGTCGAGGGAAAGATCAGGATGTAGCCCAGCGTCGCCAGCGTCGTCCCGTCGAATTGCAGCACGCGGCCGCTTGCCGCCTCCCAGATCGCGGTCGGCAGCAGCATCGTCGCGCCGCAGCAGGTGGTGAAGGACAGGAAGGAGAGCTGGTGGATCTTGGGCCGACGCGGGATGAAGGCCGAGTAGATCCCAAACGCCACCAGCGAGGAGGCGAACATGATGTCGCCCCTGTTGAAGCTGATGCTCGCGAGCGCGGCGAGATCGCCGCGCAAAATGATGATCAACACGCCGAGAAGCGAGATCGCGATGCCGGCGAACTGGGCACCCGTCAGCCGCACGCCGAACAGCACCAGCGACCACAGCGCCACGAACAGCGGTCCGGCCGACTGGATCAGCAGCGCGTTCAGCGCCTCCGTGTATTGCATCGCCCAGTAAGAGATCGCGTTGTTGAAGGCGAAGCCCACCAGCGACAGGAACAGCATCAGCGGCAGGCTGTTGCGCAAGGCGGGCCAGTCGCGCTTGAGATGCGGCCAGGCGAACGGCAACAGGATCAGGAAAACGCCGAACCAGCGGATCGTGGTCACCGTCAGCGGCGGCACATGCGCGCCGACATGGCGCGCGAGCACGATGTTGCCGGCCCAGAACAGCGAGCTCAGGCTGAGCAGCAGATAAGGCTGGTTGTTGAGCCAGCTGGCCGGACTGGAGGCAGGTGGCGCGGGCGAGGCAATCGTCATTGGCGTTGGATACGAGCTTGCGCCGGATTGGCGTCGCGGCACAAGCCACGCGGCCGCAATGCTACAATGCAGGCAAGCCCTGAGGAGGCGCCTTTGGCGGCTAATATGTTGAACCCTCGCTGGTCCTACGCCGCCTGCTTTCGTGACGCCACGAACACGCCCGACAGCACCAGCGCAAAACCGATGAAGTGGAATGCCTGCGGGTGTTCGCCCAGGAACGCCATCGCCATGATCGAGCCGAACACCGGCACGACGTGGAAGAACGGCGCGGCGCGGTTGGCGCCGATCAGGCGCACGCCGCGATTGAAGCAGAGATAGGCCAGCGTCGAGGGAAACACCGCGACGTAGAACAGCGTCAAGAGGTTCGGCCCGTCGAGCTTCATGACCGGGCGCGCGGACAATTCCCAGATCTCCAGCGGAATGAGGCAGGCCGCGCCGGCCCCGAAGGTGAAGGCGAGGAACGACAGGCCGTGCATCGGCGGCCGTTTCAGCGTCAGCACCGAATACAGCGCGAAGATGACGAGTGCGACGATGAAGATGAGGTCGCCCTTGTTGAACTCGATGTTCGACAGCGTGGTGAAATCGCCGTGCAGCAGAATGGTCAGCACGCCGCACATCGACAGCAGCACGCCGAACGCCTGCGCCGCGGTGAGGCGGATGCCGAGGATGGCCAGCGACCACAGCGCCACGACCAGGGGCGCGGCCGACTGCAGCAGCAGCGTATTGAGTGCCTGGGTATGCTCCAACGCCCAATATTGCAGCGTGTTGAAGGCGCCGATGCCGGTGACCGAGAGCGTGATCATCAGGCCGAGCCTGCCGCGGATCGCGGGCCAGTCCTGGGCAAGATGTTTCCAGGCGAACGGCAGCACCAGCAGGAAGGCAAAGAACCAGCGCAGGAACGACAGCGTGACCGGCGGGATGTGGCCGGCGGCGAGCCGGCCGACGATGGCGTTGCCGGCCCAGCACAGCGCGGTGATGCTGAGCAGCAGATAAGGCTGGTTGGCGATCCAGCTGTGGCCGGATGTCTCCGCGCTCGTGGTCTGGCCGGTGGCGGACATTGGGATTGGCGTGCCCCGCGTGCGCCGAGGCTTCCAGCCCGGCGGGATCCGGGCCGGCTGATCGCCCGGCGCTGTCCAAAGACACGGAAATCGGGGCTGCATCAACGGGGGGCGGACGCATCGCGACCATGCAGCGGCGGATTGAGCCTCTCACGCTTTGGTCGAAGCCTGCGCGCTGGCCGCGAAGGTTTCTGGATTTTCCGGGGATATCAAAGGCTTGGAGTGGCCTCGAAGCCCTGAAAATGCCCCGTTCTTGCTTGCCTAGAGAGGCTGCTTCCTTTATCCGGTTGGGCTGCCTCGGTGCGAACGGCCTCTGGCCGGGAATTGGGCTGGGCGCAGGCATGATTCCGGAAAAATGGGTACCAATTTTCCGTTCGGATCGTGCCACCTACAGAGAAATCTTCGAAGGATTACCCGCGAATGGCCAATGTTGTCGTCGTCGGCGCCCAGTGGGGCGACGAAGGAAAGGGCAAGATCGTCGACTGGTTGTCGGAGCAGGCGGACATCGTCGTCCGCTTCCAGGGCGGTCATAACGCCGGCCACACGCTGGTGATCAACGGCAAGACCTACAAGCTCGCGCTGCTGCCCTCCGGCGTGCTGCGCGAGCAGAAGCTGTCGGTGATCGGCAACGGCGTGGTGTTCGATCCCGCCGCCTTCCTCGACGAGGTCTCCAAGCTGCGGGCGCAGGGCGTCGCGGTCTCGCCGGAGAACCTGCGTATCGCCGAGAACGTCACGCTGATCCTGCCGCTGCACCGCGAGCTCGATGCGCATCGCGAATCCGCCAGCGCGGCGACCGCGATCGGCACCACCCGCCGCGGCATCGGGCCTGCCTATGAGGACAAGGTCGGCCGCCGCGCGATCCGCCTGATGGACCTCGCCGACCTCGACACGCTCCCGCACAAGATCGACCGGCTGCTTGCCCACCACAACGCGCTTCGCCGCGGCCTCGGCCTGCCCGAATTCGACGGCAAGGTGATCTTGAAGGAGTTGAGCGCGCTGGCGCCGGAGCTGCTGCCCTACGCCGAGACGGTGTGGCGGCTGCTCGACATCAAGCGGCGCGAAGGCAAGCGCATGCTGTTCGAAGGCGCGCAAGGCGCGCTGCTCGACGTCGACCACGGCACTTACCCCTACGTCACCTCGTCCAACACGGTGGCGGCGCAGGCGGCGACCGGCTCGGGCCTCGGACCCGGGGCGGTCGGCTATGTGCTCGGCCTGTGCAAGGCTTATACGACCCGCGTCGGCCAGGGCCCGTTCCCGACCGAGCAGGACAACGAGACCGGCCGCCGGATCGGCGAGCGCGGCCGCGAGTTCGGCACCAACACCGGCCGTCCGCGCCGCTGTGGCTGGTTCGACGCCGTGCTGGTCCGCCAGGCGGTCCGGACCTGCGGCATCAACGGCCTGGCGCTGACCAAGCTCGACATTCTCGACGGCTTCGACACGATCGAGGTCTGCACCGGCTACAAGCTCGACGGCAAGGAGATCGACCACTTCCCCGCCGGCGAGGGCGCCCAGGCCCGGGTCGAGCCGATCTACGAGACCATCGAGGGCTGGAAGGAGCCGACCGCCAATGCGCGGTCCTGGGCCGACCTGCCGGCCCAGGCCATCAAATATGTCCGGCGGATCGAGGAATTGGTGGGGTGCCCGGTTGCGCTGCTTTCCACCAGCCCCGAACGCGAAGATACTATCCTGGTGCAAAATCCGTTTGAGGCTTAACGATATCTTACCGGGACGCGCGTATAGTTGAGTTGAAATGGCTGATTACTATCCGCTGATCGCCCGCGCTATTGCCGCCCTGGACCCGAACGCTCCCGGCGAAAGCCGTCGCGCGCTCTATGAGCGGGCGCGCACGGCGTTGATCGCGCAGCTGCGCAGCGTGCAGCCGCCGCTCTCCGAATCCGAGATCACGCGCGAAAGGTTGTCGCTGGAGGAGGCCGTCCGCAAGGTCGAATCGGAGGCCGCCCAGCGCGCCCGCGAGGCCTCGCGCCCCGGTGGCGGCGCCCGCGGCGGCAGCAGCGGAGATGCCTTCCGCCGCGCCAGCACCCGAGCCGCCGAAGGCAGCCCGGCTGCGGCCGCGCCGACCCCGCCGCGGACGCGTCCGGCTCCGCCGCCGCCGCGCGCCGACCGTCCCTCCTTCAACGTCGATGACCAGAGCGAGGCCCCGCGTCCGCCGCGCGCGCCCCGTTTCGACGCCCCGCGCCAACCGGGACCGTCCGCCCCGCCACCGATGCCGGAGCCGGCGGCCGGGCGCGATCGCGCCGGTGCGCGCCGTCCGCCCGATGTCGGACCTCCGCCGCCGCTGCCGCCGGCACCGGGTGTGCGCGGCTTCCGCGACATCACGGCCGACGCCAACGATCTCGGCGGCGCTGCCGCCCAGGCCAGCCGCGCCGCGCGCCGCACCTACGCCAACGTGCCCTCGCCCTCGCCGGAATTCGACCGGCTCGAGCCGAGCCTGGAAAACCGCGCCGGCGAGCAGGACGCGCCCTATTCCTACGACGAGTCGGTCGAGGAGGCCGAGCGCTACGCGCCGCAGCCGCCGTCGCCGCGTCCGCGCATCGCGCCCGAGCGCGACGCCAAGAAGCGTGCCCGCACGCGCTCCGCCTTCCCGTTCAAGAGTGCGATCGCCGTCGGCATCGTGCTGATCCTGGTCGGCGCCGGCATCCTCTGGGGCAAGCAGCTGGTCCAGATCGCGACCAACCTGCTCAAGTCCTCGCCGACCCAGGTGGTGGAGGCGCCGAAGGATCCGTCCCAGCCGCAGAGCAAGCCCAAGATTCCGGATCGCGTCGGCCAGCCCTCGGCCAGCGACCAGCCGGTCGCGCCGGTGGCGCAGAAGGTCGTGCTCTATGACGAGGATCCGTCCGATCCGAAGGGCAAGCAATATGTCGGCTCGGTGGTGTGGCGGCTCGAGCCGATCAAGGCGTCGGGCAACCAGAAGGCCGACGTCGCCGTGCGTGCCGACATCGAGATCCCCGACCGCAAGTTCAAGATGACGATGTCGTTCCGCCGCAACACCGATTCCTCGCTGCCGGCGAGCCACACGGCGGAGCTGACCTTCATCCTGCCGCCGGATTTTCCCGGCGGCAGCGTCTCCAACGTGCCGGGCATTCTGATGAAGTCGAACGAGCAGGCGCGCGGCACGCCGCTCGCCGGCCTCGCGGTCAAGGTCACCGACGGCTTCTTCCTGGTCGGCCTGTCCAATGTCGACGCCGACCGCTCCCGCAACGTCCAGCTCCTGAAGGAGCGCTCGTGGTTCGACGTGCCGCTGGTCTATGCCAATCAGCGCCGCGCCATCATCGCCATCGAGAAGGGCGCCCCCGGCGAACGCGCCTTCAACGACGCCTTCGCACAGTGGGGCGACTGAGGCACTGCTGTCATTCCGGGCTCGGTGCTGCGCACCGCCCCGGAATGACATTCTTCATGGATTACTATTGCGCCGCCGCTTCCCGCTTGCGCGATGCTGATGCCGCGGCTTCGCGGTCCATCACGGCGCGGCAGCCGGGGCTGACCTGGGCCTTGTTCCGCACCATGCAGGCCCTGACCCTGGGAATGTCGGGGATCTCACTTGAGCACAGCCGCATCGCATCGCCCGTGCACATCTGCTGCGCTTCGGACGAGAAGGCGAGGCCGGGTGAGGTCTGGAGTGCGATGGCCGTGGTTGCTACGGCCAACAGCGAAGCGGTGGTCTTAAGCAGCGAAGCGATCGTCTGATAGCGTGTCATGCAGAATGCGTCCCCGAGTTCCGTGAGCTTGAGCCACTTGGTTTTTGGGGCGCCGCACACGGCTTGATCTGCCGCATGTCACAGCCTTCACGTCGGGAACTTTGGTCCCGCATGTGGTCGCTCGATTTCTTCATGTTCGAATCGAAAAGTGCTGCGCCGCCCGAGCGAAGTATGCGCCATTGTCACGCGGCTGCAATGGCAGGCGCAAAGGAATTTACAATTGTTGCGTGGACGTCACGCACAAAGCGTGCGCGCGTTCAGATCATCCGATCGAAGGAGGCGCTCGCTTGTTCCACATCGCTCGCGCCGAGCGCGGCGGCGTGTTCCTCGACGGCGGTGACGCCTTTGGCAGTCAGCTCGAACAAATCGCCGTCCTTCATCACGTAGCCGTCGGCGATGAGTTCGCCGATCTTGCCGTGGCGGTCGTCGGCGAAGGCAACGGACTGGCTGATGTCCCGCAGGATCGAGAGCTGTTCGTCGCGCAACATGGCTTCACTCTCCGTTCGCTGGGGATGGTCGCGGTCCTCACATGCCGTGGCTCTGAAACACCTTGCTGCAAGAGCGCGACAGCTTGGCCCGGTTGGCTTGCAGGCAACCCTGCACGGCGCCGTCATTGCCGAGGTCCTTGCGACAGAAGCGCGAGGCGTCGCGCGAGCAGGCCTGCTGTTCCTGGGGCGAGCCCATGTGGCCTTGCGCAAGAGCGGGAGCGTTCGACAGGCCACTCAGGGCTGCCAGCGTGATCGTCGCCAGGAGAAATTTGCGGGCCATCGGCGGCTCCAATCTGACAGGGATAATTCAGGTCCTGTCTGAACTCGTCGCCTTGCCACTTGTTCCTCCAAAGGCAGAGCTCGCCCCGCTATTCAAGGTTCCCGCGGCGCTGCTATAACACCGGCGAAACGTGAGGTGTTTGATGAAACGCTATCTGGTGTTTGCGCTGGTTGGCCCGTTCGTCGGCGGGTTCCTGCTGCTGCTGACGACGACCTATCAGTCCGGCTATTGGGCCCAGACCAGTCTCGGCGAGGTCGGCAAGCTGTTCGCGGTGTTCTTCAAGACCCTGCAGTACAGCTATCTGTTCGGCTTCCTGCCTTCGCTGATGATTGGCGCAGTCGATGACATCCTGACCCATGTCAGGCGGATCGGCCCGGGCTTGCGGATGCTCCTGGTCGGCCTGTTCGCCTTCGTGCTGGCCTCGCTCACCTACAGCTCGCGCGGGCCGGATTCGGGCGCGGTGCAGTTCATCCTGTATGGCCTCGTCGGGTTCGTGCCGGCGGTGATTTCGTCCTGGCTCGTGCATAAATACATCAAGGAGCCGCATCCGGTGGCGGCGCCGACGTGAGCGCGCGACGTTCGGACGCGGCGCAGCAACCTCAGCCGCGTCCGCGCGTTCCCTGAAGGCCATGACCATGTCCGACGACGACATCCTAGCTCCACGCAGATCCCGTCCGGGGAGCTCGCGCGCGACCTCTTCCGGCACCGAGGCACGCGGGCCGATCATCGACCAGGACGGCCGCGAAATCCGCCCCGAGACGCTGCAGCAGGGGTTTCGCGAATTCGGTTCCGAGCTTGGCAAGGACAATCCATTCGCCGGGAGTCCGTTCGGCAATCTGACGCGCGAGCAGCGGATCGCGCGGATCGAGGCGATCGCAAAGCTGCTCGACGTCGCCTTCATCCTGCCCGGCACCAACATCCGCTACGGCATCGACGGGCTGATAGGCCTGATCCCCGTCGTTGGCGACATCATCACCACGGCGATCTCGCTGTGGCTGGTGCGGGAGGCCCGCGCGTTGGGCGCGCCCTGGTACATCACCACCCGCATGCTCGGCAATGTCGCGCTCGACGGCGTGGTCGGCATGGTCCCGTTCGCGGGCGACGCTTTCGACGTGATGTTCCGCGCCAACATGCGCAACGTGCGTCTGCTCCGCCGCTGGCTCGACAAGCAGCCGCGGATTTAGCGCGGCGGCTGGGAGCGCTTGCCGCGAGTCCATCTGGTCGATGATGCGCCGCTGCGGGGAGAACCCCCAAACGCAAAAAACGCGACAGCCTTTCGGCCATCGCGCTTCTGCGCACATCGGAGGCTTGCGAAAACTTAGGCCGCGTCGGCGGCGTCGGTCTCGGCCGGCGCCGGCTTGGGACGGCGGGGCAACGGGAAGGCTTCGCTCTCATAGAGCGAGCGGATGCCGTTCTGGTCGAAACGCGCTTCCTCGACCTGGAGATAGGCGCCGTTCAGTGAATCCGTCGGCAATTGCTCCATCGCGAACTGCACGGCTTCGGCCGCGGTGCCGAACCGGCGATAGGTGAAGCCTGCGCGCTTCTTCTTGCGGATCGCGGCGGGGAAGAGTTCGGCGGAGGTGTTGAAGTTGAACGGACGCAGTGGACGCATGGTCAAAGACCTCGTGATCTTCTCTGGGGCTTTAAGCGCGTGGGGTTTGGGAGGGCAGGGGCCGCCATCGAGCGAGCCCGCCGCACATGCCATTTCGCCCTCTAATATAGGCCGATTTGACAAAAATGCGACCCCCGCGATGGGAGATGATGAATCCGCGCATGGCAGCTCCGCGGATGAAATTAATCAAATTATTACAATGGCTTATATGGATTACAATTTGCCAAGAAGCAGCAGGACGACCAGCACCGCCAGCACGACGCCGCCGATGCCCATGCCGGAATGGCCCATCCCATAGCCGTAACCGCCGATGCGGCCGGACAGGCCGCCGAGCAGATAGATGATCACCAGGATGATCAGGACGGTCCCGAGTGACATGGCATCCTCCCTGGCGGCCGCCAAATGCGATGATCGGCCGCACCGCCAGACAAGAAAAGCACATCGCGCGGCCGGGTTCCACGAAGGAACCGGGCCGCGCGCAACCTTATTTCGGCTCCAGCTTCAGCGCGGCCGAGTTGATGCAGTAGCGCAGGCCGGTCGGCCCGGGGCCGTCGGGGAAGACGTGGCCGAGATGGCCGCTGCATTTGGAGCAGAGCACCTCGGTGCGGACCATGCCGTGGCTCACGTCCCGCTCCTCGTCGATATGGCTCTCGACGGCGGGCTGGGTGAAGCTCGGCCAGCCGCAGCCGGAATCGAACTTGGCGTCGGACTCGAACAGCACATTGCCGCAGCCGGCGCACGTGTAGGTGCCGGCGCGGTGGTCGTGCTCATACTCGCCGGAGAAGGGACGCTCGGTCGCCTTCTCGCGCAGCACCGCGTACTGCATCGGCGACAATTCGCGCCGCCACTGCTCTTCGCTCTTGATGACCTTGTTATCAGTGGTTTTCATTTTGGTGTCGGGCATGGGTCTCCCGTTTGTTTCGGCGATCTCGCGATCAGTTGGTGGCCTTGCTGGCGCTCACCAGCGTCGGCTTTTCAATGTAGTTATCCGCGAACAGCTTTTTCAGGTTCTCGACCTTGGGCAGGTCGTTATAGGCGATGTAAGGCTGGTTCGGGTGCAGCGTCAGATAGTCCTGGTGGTAGGCCTCCGCCGGGTAGAACGCCTCCAGCGCGCCGACCTTGGTCACGATCGGCTTGCTGAACACCTTGGCGCCGTTGAGCTGGGCGATATAGGCCTCCGCCACCTTCTTCTGCTCGTCGGAGGTGGTGAAGACGGCCGAGCGATATTGCGTGCCGACGTCGGGGCCTTGGCGGTTGAGCTGGGTCGGGTCGTGCGCCACCGAGAAGTAGATCTGGAGGATCTTGCCGTAGGAGATCTTCTTCGGGTCGTACTTGATCTCGACCGCCTCGGCATGGCCGGTCCGGCCGCTCGAGACCGTCTGGTAGTCGGCGGTCGCCTTGGTGCCACCGGCATAGCCGGAGACCGCGTTGACGACGCCCGCGGTGTGCTGGAAGACGCCCTGCACGCCCCAGAAGCAGCCGCCGGCGATCACGGCGGTCTGGATCCCGCTCGCGGGTGCCGCATCCATGGCTGGGGCGGGGATCACGACCGCATCCTCCGCAGCCCGGGACGGCGCGGTAAAGGCAAAGGTTAGCGAAAGGGCGGTGGTTGCGGCGAGCAGGGAGGCGAGGGCAGGTCGGCGCATGGCGGATCCTCTTTCGGAAGGTCTGACAGTCTAGGGCGGTCGGGGCCGGACGAACAGTTGCCCGGCCGCGTTTTCGCACCATCCGAGGTACGGACGCGGCCGCCGATTGTTACGGCGGGACGGACACGAGTCTGTGAAACGAGCCGCGCGGGATAGCCGGGCGCCGGCGGCTTGGCGAGACCGGGAACTCCGCGCTAGATGAACCGGTGCGATCGATGATCGACTCAAGAAGAATCTGGCTGGAGCAGGCCTGACCCATGCTGCGCGTCGTTTCCCTGACCCTCGTCATCCTGACCGCCGGCCTGTTCAGCGCAGTGGCCGACCCGCAGGCCGACGATCTCACCCTCTGCCGCGACCGCCAGGCGGAGGCCCAGGCCCGCGCGAGCGCCTGCGACAATCTGCTGAAGGCTGACAAGCTCGGCGGCAAGGACAAGGCCATCGCGCTCTCCGTGCGCGGCAACACGCTGATCAGCAAGCGCGATTACGACCACGCGATCGAGACCCTGTCCATCGCGGTCGATCTCGATCCGGATTACGTCATTGCCCTCAACCTGCGCGGCCTCGCCTATGAGCGCAAGGGCCAGGACGATCTCGCCATGGCGGACTACAACCTCGCCCTCCAGAAGCGCCCCACCTATGGTGTGCCCTACAACAATCGGGGCGTCATCTATGCGCGCCGCGGCGCATTGCAAAGCGCGATCGACGATTTCAGCCTGTCGATCAAATACACGCCCAAATTCCTGCTCGGCTGGACCAATCGCGCCCGCGCGCGGACGCTGATGAAGGATTTCGACGGCGCGATCGCGGATTTCGCGGAGGCCGAGAAGATCGACCCGGCCGCGCCGCAGATCGCCAGCAACCGCTGCATCACGTACGGCATGATGGGCAGGTACGCGCAGGCCCTTGCCGACTGCAACGGCCTGATCGAGCGGCAGCCGAAAAACGTGTTCGCGATCAACAACCGCGCCGACGTCAGCATGATGAAGGGCGACCTCGACGCCGCGCTGAAGGACTACAACACGGCGATCCAGATCAATCCGAACAACATCCGCGCGCATTCCGGTCGCGGCCAGATCTATGAGCGGAAGAAGGATCTCGCGCAGGCGCGCGCCGATTTCCGCGCGGCCGCCTATTCGTTGACGAAGTTCGACGAGCCCGACGTCGCCCGCGCCCGTGCCGTCGCGCAGGAGCGGCTCGCCGCGCTGACGCCGCAGGCGCCGGCCGGGGCAACCGGGCGCCGCGTGGCGCTGGTGATCGGCAACGGCGCCTACAAGAACGTTCATGCCTTGCCCAATCCGCCGCGCGATTCCAAACTGATCGCGAGCGTGCTGCGCGACGTCGGCTTCCAGACCGTGATTGCCGTCAGTGACCTCACCCGCGACAAGTTCTTCGACGCGCTGAAGGCCTTCGCTGAGGAAGCGGAGAAGGCCGACTGGGCCGTGGTCTACTACGCCGGCCACGGCTTCGAGATCGGCGGGGTGAACTATCTCGTTCCCGTCGACGCCAAGCTCGCCGCCGACAAGGACGCCGAGACCCAGGCGGTCGCCCTCGAGCAGGTGATCGCCGCGGTCGGTGCCGCGCGAAAAATGCGTCTCGTGGTCCTGGATGCCTGCCGCGACAATCCGTTCGCGCCGAGCATGCAGCGCACGCTGTCGCTGAAGCTGGTCGACAAGGGCTTTTCCAACATCGAGCCCGGCGCCGGCTTCATGGTGGTCTACGCCGCCAAGCACGGCGAGACCGCGATGGACGGCGACGGCAGTGCCAACAGCCCGTTCGCCACCGCGCTGGCCCGCGAGATCAAGCAGCCGCGCATCGAGATCCGAAAACTGTTCGACATCATCCGCGACGACGTCTGGGCCGCCACCAGGCACGAGCAGCAGCCGTTCACCTACGGCTCGCCGCCGGGACGGGAAGATTTTTATTTTGTCGCGGGGAAGTAACTGAGCGTGAGGCGCGGCAACGCCACCTCATAACCGCTGTCGTCCCCGCGAACGCGGGGACCCATAACCCCAGGGAGGAGCGTGAGGCAAAACTCCCACTCCGAGTCTTCGTCAATCATCTTCCTGTGGGTATGGGTCCCGGATCGGCGCTCCGCTTCGCTACGCTTGTCCGGGACGACAGCGGAGGTCGAGGCTCGGGCCTCGGCGCCTAAACCACGATACTCAACCTTTTCGCCGCTCGCGTGATGCCTGTGTACAGCCACCGCGCCCTTGAGTCCTGGAACGCAAAGCTCTCGTCGAACAGCACGACGTCGTCCCATTGCGAGCCCTGCGACTTGTGCACGGTGAGCACGTAGCCGTAGTCGAACTCGTCATAGGGCTTGCGCTGCTCCCAGGCGATCTGCTCGACGCCGCCCTCGAAGCAATCGGCGCGCACCGAGACCTTGGTCACCTTGTGGCCGAAATCCTCGTCGGGCGACAGCCGCATCGAAAGGATGCGCGATTTCGAGCGCGAGGTGTTGCGCGACTTCACGCGCCATAGCCCGCCGTTGAACAGGCCCTTCTTGCGGTTGTTGCGCAGGCACACCAGCTTGTCGCCGGCGACCGGGAAGACGTCCTCGATGTTCTGGCGCTGGCGCACCCGCATGTTGTAGGCGCGCCTTGTGTTGTTGCGGCCGACCAGCACCTGGTCGGCGCCCATGACCCTGTCAGGATCGAGCTCCTTGCGCGACACCACCTCGCTCTCGCCGTAGCGGCCGATGTCGAGCTCGCGTCCCTCGCGCACGTCCATCGACATCCGCACGATCGGATCGTCCTGCGCCTGGCGGTGCACCTCGGTCAGCATCGCGTCGGGTTCGGTGTTGGTGAAGAAGCCGCCGCCCTGGATCGGCGGCAGCTGCGCGGGATCACCCAGCACCAGCAGCGGGCAGTCGAACGACATCAGGTCGCGGCCCAATTCGGCGTCGACCATCGAGCATTCGTCGATCACGATCAGCTTCGCCTTCGAGGCCGGCGCGTCGTCCCACAATTCGAAGCTCGGCTGCTCCTCGCCGGATTCGCGGGCGCGGTAGATCAGGGAGTGGATGGTGGAGGCGTCGTCGCATCCCTTGTTGCGCATGACGAGGGCGGCCTTGCCGGTGAAGGCGGCGAACTTCACCTCGCCGTCGACGCCGTCGGCGATGTGCCGCGCCAGCGTGGTCTTGCCGGTGCCGGCAAAGCCGAACAGGCGGAAGATCGGCGGCGTGCCATTGCGGCCCGGCTTGGCCTTCAGCCAGTCGCCGACGGCCTTGAGAGCGGCATCCTGATGCGGTGTGAAACTGGCCATATCTGTCTTGAGGAAGGGCGAAAAGGCGGCGATTCGCTACGCCCCAAGTTAATCATTCGACCCCCGCTTTCAAGCCGGATGCAGCAGCGAAGATCGAGGCGTCAGCGGGCGGTCGTCAGCTTCCGCTGGCCCGCCTCGCGGCCGCAATCCGCCTCGTCACGTCGCTGGTGAAGGCGAAGTAAACGCCTTGCCCGGTTCGCGCAATTTCGTGCGGCAAACGACCCGCAGGTTAATCGTTGCTTGCGCGCGTTCGCGACGCCGGTTGATCTAGCGCAATGCAACATGGACAGCGCGAACCTATGGTCCGCAGCGGTGACAACGGCGTCGACCGAGATGTGCCCGATGGGGCGCATTCTCCTGGAAAATTCCTCAACACGGGTCTGCCCGTGAGGATTCGGATATGCCGAGGCCAATGTCGCGACGCTCACTATTCTCTGCCGTTCTGCCTTTCGCATCCGGCCGCGACGTGCTTGCGCCGCGCGTGGACGAGTCGTGCCCCGAACAGGTGGCGACCGTCTCCAGCGCGAGCGCCTGCGTCGAAAGACACGGCGTGGTCTGCCGTCGCTGCGTCGAAGCCTGTGAGCATTCCGCCATCCGCATTCTCGCGCGCGAGAAGCTCGGCGCCGTCATCGATGCCGCGGCCTGCACCGGCTGCGGCGACTGCATCCCGGTCTGCCCGGTCGAAGCCATCGCGCTCGCGCCGCGGGACCGGATCGCGCTGGTATCCGAACTTGCAAACCTGGTCGTGCACAATGGCTGAAGCCACCAACATCTGCGGCGTCGCCGTCTATCTCGCACCGGATGCCGCGGGCGGTCTGACGGACCGGATCCTGGCGCTGCCCGGCGTCGAGCTCGAGGCCGCATCCGGCGAGAACCGGCTTGCGCTGACCGTCGTCGATACGCCGGCCTCGCTGGCGATCGACCAGATCGCCGCGATGCATCGCCTGCCCGGCGTCGTCAGTGCCTCGCTGATCTTTCACGCCTTCGATGCGCCCGACGACGAGAGCGCGATCGAGACCGAGCCGGCCGCCTGCTGCGGCGGCCTCTGCCAGAATTCCGGCGCGCACGCGCGCCCTTCCGCAATTTGAGATTCGTTGAGCCGGAGAGACCGACGATGGTTACGAAGTTGACGAACGGAAATGAAGCCACGGCGACCCGCCGCGATGCGTTGAAGGCAGCCGCAGCGGTGGCTGCCGCCTCGACCATCGGTGTGACGCTGCCGGATGCGGCGATCGCGCAGCCGGGGAAGACCGACGGCATCCGCTGGGACAAGGGCGTGTGCCGCTTCTGCGGCACCGGCTGCGGCGTGATCGTCGGCACCAAGAACGGCAAGGTCGTGGCGACGCAAGGAGATCCCGATGCGCCGGTCAATCGCGGCCTCAACTGCATCAAAGGCTACTTCCTGTCCAAGATCATGTACGGCGAGGACCGGCTGACCCAGCCGATGCTGCGCATGAAGAACGGCAAGTTCGACAAGAACGGCGAGTTCGCGCCGATCTCGTGGGACGACGCCTTCAAGCTCATGGCCGAGAAATGGAAGACCGCGTTGAAGGCCGGTGGCCCCTCGACCGTCGGCATGTTCGGCTCGGGCCAGTGGACCATCTGGGAAGGCTACGCCGCCGCCAAGCTCTACAAGGCCGGCTTCCGCTCCAACAACCTCGATCCGAATGCGCGCCACTGCATGGCCTCGGCCGTCACCGGCTTCATGCGCACCTTCGGCATCGACGAGCCGATGGGCTGTTACGACGACATCGAGCATGCCGATGCGTTCGTGCTGTGGGGCTCGAACATGGCGGAGATGCATCCGATCCTGTGGTCGCGCCTGACCGACCGCCGTCTGACCCATGAGGGCTGCGAAGTCCACGTGCTCTCCACCTTCGAGCACCGCTCGTTCGAGCTCGCCGACAATCCGCTGGTGTTCACCCCGCAGAGCGACATGGCGATCCTCAACTACATCCAGAACTACATCGTCAACTCCGGTGCGACGAACAAGGACTTCGTCGAGAAGCACGTCGAGTTCGCATCGACCGTGACCGACATCGGCTACGGATTGCGGCCGACGCACGCGCTCGAGATCAAGGCGCTCAACGCCTCGCACAAGGCCGGCAAGGACGGCGCGCTCGATCCGGCCGGCTTCAAGGACAAGATCGGATTCGACGAGTACAAGAGGCTGCTCGAGCCCTATACGCTCGACTATGCTCACAAGATGTCGGGCGTGCCGAAGGAGAATCTCGAGCGGCTCGCAAAGCTCTATGCCGATCCCAAGAAGAAGGTCGTCTCCTACTGGACGATGGGCTTCAACCAGCATGCACGCGGCACGTGGGTCAACAACATGATCTACAACGTGCACCTCTTGATGGGTAAGATCTCGGAGCCGGGCAACGGCCCGTTCTCGCTGACCGGCCAGCCCTCGGCCTGCGGCACCGCGCGCGAGGTCGGCACCTTTGCCCATCGCCTGCCGGCCGATCTGGTCGTCACCAACCCGAAGCACCGCGAGACGGCCGAGAAGGTGTGGCAGCTGCCCGAGGGCACCATCCCGGGCAACATCGGCTACCATGCCGTGCTGCAGAACCGGATGCTGAAGGACGGCAAGCTCAACGCCTATTGGGTCCAGTGCAACAACAACATGCAGACGGCCCCGAACATGAACGAGGAGGGCTATCCCGGTTATCGCAATCCGGCTGCCTTCGTCGTGGTCTCCGATCCCTATCCGACCGTGACCACGCTGGCCGCGGACCTCATCCTGCCGACGGCGATGTGGATGGAGAAGGAGGGCGCCTATGGCAATGCCGAGCGGCGCACCCAGTTCTGGCGCCAGCAGGTGAAGGCGCCGGGCGAGGCGCGCTCGGATCTCTGGCAGGTGATGGAGTTCTCCAAGTACTTCAAGATCGAGGACGTGTGGCCGGAGGAGCTGATCGCCAAGAAGCCGGAGGTGCGCGGCAAGACGCTGTTCGACGTGCTCTACGCCAACAGCGAGGTGAACAAGTTCCCGATCACCGAGTGCCAGAAGGGTTTTGACAATTCGGAGAGTGCCGCATTCGGCTTCTACGTGCAGAAGGGCCTGTTCGAGGAATACGCCAAGTTCGGCCGCGGTCACGGCCACGATCTGGCGGATTTCGAGCAGTATCACCAGGCGCGCGGCCTGCGCTGGCCGGTCGTCAGCAACAAGGAGACGCTCTGGCGCTTCCGCGAGGGCTACGATCCCTACGTCAAGCCGGGCGAGGGCGTGTCGTTCTACGGCAAGCCGGACAAGAAGGCGCGCATCATCTTCTGTCCGTTCGAGCCGGCGGCCGAAACGCCCGACAAGGAGTTCGATCTGTGGCTGTGCACCGGCCGCGTGCTGGAGCATTGGCATTCCGGCTCGATGACGCGCCGCGTCCCCGAGTTGCACCGTGCCGTGCCGGCCGCGACGCTGTTCATGCATCCGGACGACGCGGCCGAGCGCAAGCTGTTGCGCGGACAGCCGGTGAAGATCCAGACGCGGCGCGGCGAGGTGGTCACGCGGGTCGAGACCAAGGGCCGCAACAAGCCGCCGCGGGGCCTCGTCTACTTCCCGTTCTTCGACGAAAGCCAGCTCGCCAACCAGCTCACGCTCGATGCGACCTGTCCGATCTCGAAGGAGACCGACTTCAAGAAGTGCGCCTGCCGCGTGACGTCGGCCTAAACCCTCGATGGACGAGCCATGTCGGATTCCAGCTCAGGCATCCCGCGCGATCCGCGCCGCCGCAAGGCGCTGCAGGATATGACGCGTTTCGGCGGCGGCGCAGCCGTCGCCGCAACGATGCTGACGGCATTCGGCGTGTCCTCGCGGGCCAAGCCAGCGCCGACGCTGCGGCCGCCGGGTGCGCTGCCTGAGAAGGATTTTCTGGCGGCCTGCGTCCGTTGCGGCCTGTGCGTTCGCGACTGTCCTTACGACACCCTGAAGCTGGCGGACTGGGCCGACGGGCCCGCGATGGGAACGCCGTTCTACGTCGCCCGCAACGTGCCTTGCGAGATGTGCGACACCATTCCCTGCGTCAAGGCCTGCCCGACCGGCGCGCTCGAGCATGCGCTGACCGACATCGCGAAGGCCAAGATGGGCGTCGCGGTGATCACCAGCCGCGAGACCTGCCTCAATCTGCAGGGCTTGCGCTGCGACGTCTGCTATCGGGTCTGTCCGGCCATCGACAAGGCGATCACGCTCGAGGTCTCGCACAACGCGCGCACGACCAAGCACGCGATCTTCGAGCCGGTCGTTCACGCCGAGTCCTGCACCGGCTGCGGCAAGTGCGAGAAGTCCTGCGTGCTGACCGATGCCGCGATCAAGGTGCTGCCGATCGAGCTCGCCGCGCTGAAGCAGGACGAGCACTACAAGCGCGGCTGGGAAGAGAAGTCCAGGGCCGGCGGAGCCCTGGTCGACGCGCCGCTCAAGCTGCCGGTGCGCAGACCCGAGGGAGGCACGCCATGACGGCGAATGCCAGGCCTTATGTCGAAGCGCGCGCGGTCAAGGGACTTTGGGCCGCCTCGCGGTTTCTGGTGCTGCGGCGGGCGAGCCAGCTGTTCTTCCTCGCGCTGTTCCTGTCGGGGCCGCTTCTGGGCGTCTGGATCGCCAAGGGCACGCTGGCCTCGTCGATGACGCTCGGCACGCTGCCGCTGACCGATCCCTTCGTCTTGCTGCAATCGCTCGCGGCGCGCCACTGGCCGGAGGCCCTCTCGGTGATCGGCGCCGCGATCGTGCTCGCCGCCTATCTGCTGTTCGGCGGCCGGACCTATTGCTCCTGGGTCTGCCCGGTCAATCCGGCGACCGATCTTGCTGCCTGGCTGCGGCGGCGGCTCGGCATCACCTTCACGGCCAAGATCCGCCCGGAGCTCAGGCTCTATTTCGTCGGCGCGGTGCTCGCGGCCTCCGCACTATCAGGGTCGATCGCCTGGGAGCTGATCAACCCGGTGACGGCGCTGCATCGCGCGCTGGTGTTCGGTCTCTGGTTCGGCGCCGGCGGCACCGCGGCGATCTTCGTGTTCGATCTCCTCGTCGCCAGGCACGGCTGGTGCGGTCATCTCTGTCCGGTCGGGGCGTTCTACGGCCAGATCGGCAAGGTCGCGCTGATGCGCGTCACCGCCGACAACCGTGCCGCCTGCAACGACTGCATGGATTGCTTCGCCGTCTGTCCGGAGCCGCATGTCATCGGCCCCGCGCTCAGGGGCGAGCGCAGCGGCGCCACGCCGGTCATTATCGCGGGCGATTGCACGCTCTGCGGAGCCTGCATCGACGTCTGCTCCAAGCAGGTCTTTCATCTCGGTCTGCGCGGCCGCAATGCGGCGCGTCCGGACCCCTCCATGACCGCGCCATCGCCAGCGGCGCGCGTCGTCTCTTCCCAGCCGGCCGTCCTTGAAAGGGACCTCCCATGACGTTTGTTCGACTGATTCCGTTGATCGCGGCGGCGGCCGTCGCCGTCGCAGTTGCAATTCCGTTCGCGGCGTCGGGCCCGCTTGCGCAGGAGGCCAAGCAGCCCAAGGCGCTGCGCGAGGCCCCGCTGACCGAGATGTCGGCGCCGCCCGACGTGACCAAGCAGTCGGTGCCGGCGAGCGGCTTCGAGCGCGCCTATCGCCAGCAGCCGCCGCTGATCCCCCACAAGATCGACGGCTACCAGATCACGACGGAGAACAACGCGTGCATGGGCTGCCACGACTGGCCCGGCAATACGCGCGTCAACGCGCCGAAGATCTCGGAGACGCATTACGTCGACCGCCAGGGCGTGCGGCTCGATAAGGTCGCCGGCACGCGTTACTTCTGCCAGCAATGCCACGTGCCGCAGGCCGACGCGAAGCCGCTGGTCGGCAACATCTTCCAGAACGCGACGCAGGCGAAGTGAGGCTGACATGCAGGACACCAGCACTTCTGCCGCCGTCGCAGCAGCGCAGCCGGGTCGCCTGAAACGGCTGTGGCGATGGTTCTTCTCGCCGACCGCGCGCTACGCCTGGGGACTGATCGCCATCGTCGCATTCGCCGGCGGCGTCCTGTTCTGGGGCGGCTTCAACTGGGCGATGGAGATGACGAACAACGAGCAGTTCTGCATCTCCTGTCACGAGATGAAGGAAAACGTCTATCTCGAATACCGCAACACGGTTCACTATTCGAACCGCACCGGCGTGCGCGCCAGCTGTCCGGATTGCCACGTGCCGAAGGAATGGAGCCACAAGGTCGTCCGCAAGATCCAGGCCTCGAACGAGGTGCTGCACAAGATCCTCGGCACCATCGGCACGCCCGAGAAGTTCAACGCCCACCGCATCGACCTTGCCAAGAGCGTGTGGCGCGGCATGAAGACGACGGATTCGCGTGAGTGCCGCAACTGCCACAAGTTCGACCACATGGAGTATGCGGTGCAGGAGCCGCGCGCCTCCAAGCTGCACCAGACCGCGTTCGCGCAGGGCAAGACCTGCATCGATTGCCACCAGGGCATCGCGCACAAGCTGCCGCCCAAGGCGCAGGAGGGATATCGCGATATGCTCGAGCATATCGACGAGGTCGGCCCCGTGCAGCGCATGATCGACTTCCTGCAGGATGCCGACGTCGCCAAGGCGAAGGCGGCGAGGTGATGGACATGCTTCAGCAATCCCGCGATACGGCGGATAGCGCGCCCCGGCCTTCCGCCGCCGTCAGCGTTGCCCTGGTCTATGATTCGGGCCCGGCCGTGAACCGGTGGTTCGCCGGTCTCGTCACCGAGCTTCGCGGCTCGGGCAAGAGCCTGGCCGGCCTGATCCAGGACGACGTGCCCCAGCCGGGTCGCACTCGCTGCGACATGGTTCTGCACGAGCTCGCCACCGGCCGGGCGATGTCGATCTCCGAGGATCTCGGCGCGGGAGCGACCTCCTGCCGTCTGTCCACGCCGCGCCTGCTCGAAGCGGCGCAACTGGTCGAGGCTCAGCTCGCCGACGCCGAGATCGTGTTTCTCAACAAGTTCGGCAAGGCCGAGGCGGATGGCGGAGGGCTGCGCGACCTGATTGCCCATTGCATCGAGTCCGGCAAGAGCCTCGTGATCGGCGTTCCCAGCGGCAATCAGCAAGCCTGGACCGATTTCTGCGGCGAGTATTTCAGGACGGTCGCGGCAACGGCGGAGCCGAGCCAGGAGGCGATCGCGGCTCTTGCGGCTCTGCTCGGTCAGCCCAAGACTGGTCGCGCGAAGGCCGGCAGCGAGCAGCTGCACGTGGCCTGAGGCCGCATCCCGGCTCGTCCCACCGGACCGGCGGGCGCCATTGCTCCCGCTGGTTCAAGCGGGGGCAGAAGCGCTATTGCCAGCCGGGAACGCCGCGCATGTCGGGCAGCTTGTGCGCGATGCCCTTGTGGCAATCGATGCAGGTCTTCTCGCCGCTGAACAGGTAGCGCTGATGCGCAACCGAGGCCCGCGGCGACTGCTTCGTGATGTCCATGGAATCCGCGCTGTGGCAGTTGCGGCATTCCAGTGAATCGTTGGCCTTGAAGCGCGCCCATTCATGCGCGGCCAGCTCGAGCCGGTGATCCATGAATTTCTCGCGGGTGTCGATCGTGCCGAAGATCTTGCCCCAGACTTCCTTGGACGCCTGCATCTTGCGCGCGATCTTGTCGGTCCAGTTGTGCGGCACGTGGCAGTCGGGACAGGTGGCGCGGACTCCGGAGCGGTTGGAGAAGTGGATGGTGGACTTCAGCTCCGCATAGACGTTGTCCTTCATTTCGTGACAGCCGGTGCAGAACTTTTCGGTGTTGGTCAGTTCCAGCGCGGTGTTGAAGCCGCCCCAGAAGATGACGCCCGCCACGAAGCCCGCGAGCACGAGCGTGCCGAGCGCGAACACAGAGCTCGGGCGCCTCAGCACGCCCCAGAGCTCGAGCACAAAGCTCCAGGTTCGCGCGATGAAGCCGCGCCTGGGCTTGGACTCCTCCGTGGTCGCGCTCATCGGCGGCCACCGGGGCTTGCGCGCGAGAGCAGCGTGTCGATGTCGACGAAGTCGTTGCTCACGGGCGGATTGGCGGTGTTCTGCGGCACGTGACACTCCGTGCAGAAGAAGCGCCGCGGCGAGATCGAGGCCAGGAACTGGCCGTCGCGGTCCATGAAGTGGGTGATCGAGACCATCGGCGCCTGCGACTCCGCCGTGCGCGCGCGGGCATGGCAGGACAGGCACTTGTTGCCGTTGAGGTCGATCTGGTAGCCGTCGATCGTATGCGGGATCACCGGCGGCTGCTCCGGGTAGTTGCGCGTCTCCTTCTCGGAGGTGTTGCGGTTCGGCAGCATCGTCGGCGCCGGCCCTTCGTCGTTAAGCGGGGTCGGGCCGCGCAGGCCTGAATTGAGCGTCTGCGCGGTCAGCGCGCTCGCCCCCGCGGCAATCGCGAGCGCCAGCACGGCAATGCCAAGTCGCTTCATCATGGCTCACACCCGCTCGATGCGCACGGCGCATTTCTTGTAGTCGGTTTGCAGCGAGATCGGATCGGTGGCGTCCAGCGTCACCTTGTTGATCAGCTTGGATTCGTCGAACCACGGCACGAAGACCAGCCCACGCGGCGGCCGGTCGCGGCCGCGTGTCTCGACACGGGCGCGGATGAAGCCGCGCCGCGAGACCACCTTCACTTCGTCGCCGCGACGGAACTTGGCCTCCTGCGCATCGTCCGGGTGCATGAAGCACACGGCCTCGGGGAAGGCCTTGTAGAGCTCGGGCACGCGGCGCGTCATGGTGCCGGAATGCCAGTGCTCCAGCACGCGGCCGGTCGAGAGCCAGAACGGATATTCGCCGTCGGGCGATTCCGCCGGCGGCTCGTAGGGCAGGGCGAAGATGCGCGCCTTGCCGTCCGGATAGCCGTAGAACTGCACGTCGGTGCCCTGCTTGACGTAGGGGTCGCTGCCCTCGCGGAAACGCCATTTGGTTTCCTGGCCGTTGACGACAGGCCAGCGCAGGCCGCGCTCGCGGTGATAGGTCTCGAACGGCGCGAGGTCGTGGCCGTGGCCGCGGCCGAACGAGGCGTATTCTTCGAAGAGTCCCTTCTGCACGTAGAAGCCGAATGCTTTGGATTCCTCGTTGGCGTAGCCCTCCTCGATCTCGGAGGTCGGGAATTTGTCGACCTGGCCGTTCTTGTAGAGCACGTCGAACAGGGTCTTGCCGCGAACCTCGGGTTTCTTGGCGATCAGCTCCTCGGGCCAGACCTCCTCGATCTTGAAGCGCTTGGAAAACTCCATGAGCTGCCAGAGATCGGACTTCGCCTCGCCGGGCGCGTTGACGAGCTGGTGCCAGAACTGCGTGCGCCGCTCGGCGTTGCCGTAAGCGCCCTCCTTCTCCACCCACATCGCGGTCGGCAGGATCAGGTCGGCGGCCAGGGCCGTCACCGACGGATAGGCGTCCGAGACCACGATGAAATTGTCGGGATTACGGAAGCCCGGATAGGTCTCCTCGTTGGTGTTGGGGCCGGCCTGGAGATTGTTGTTGACCTGCACCCAATAGGCGTTGATGAGGCCGTCCTTCAGCATCCGGCTCTGCAACACGGCATGTGCGCCGGGCTTGTCGGGAATGGTGCCCTCGGGCAGCAGCCAGAGATGCTCGGCGTGGTCGCGGTGCTGCTTGTTGGTCACCACCATGTCGGCGGGGAGGCGGTGCGAGAAGGTGCCGACCTCGCGCGCGGTGCCGCAGGCGGAGGGCTGCCCGGTCAGCGAGAACGGGCTGTTGCCGGGCGAGGAGATCTTTCCGGTCAACAGATGGATGTTGTAGACGAGGTTGTTGCACCAGACGCCGCGGGTGTGCTGGTTGAAGCCCATGGTCCAGAACGAGACCACCTTGGTCTTCGGGTCGGCATAGAGCTCGGCCAGCGCCTCGAGGCGGTTCAGCGGCACGCCGGACATCTCCGCCGCTTTCTCCAGCGTGTAGTCCGAGACGAACTTGACGAATTCGTCGTAGCTCATGTCGGTGGAGTCATTGGCCTTCGCCGCACCCGTCGCCTTCTTCTGCAGCGGATGCTCGGGCCGCAGGCCGTAGCCGATGTCGGTCTGGCCGCGCCTGAAGATGGTGTGTGCGGCGACGAAGTCCTTGTGGACCCGGCCGGTCTTGATGATGTGATGGGCGATGGCGTTGAGAATGTAGAGGTCGGTTTGCGGCTTGAACACCATGCCGATGTCGGCGAGGTCGAACGAGCGGTGCTCGAAGGTCGAGAGCACGGCGACGCGGACATGCGGCGCCGAGAGCCGGCGGTCGGCGAGGCGCGTCCACAGGATGGGGTGCATCTCCGCCATGTTGGAGCCCCACAGCACGAAGGCGTCGGTCGCCTCGATGTCGTCGTAGCAGCCGGCCGGCTCGTCGATGCCGAAGGTGCGCATCATGCCGGCGACGGCCGAAGCCATGCAGTGCCGCGCGTTGGGATCGATGTTGTTGGTGCGGAAGCCGGCCTTGAACAGTTTCGAGGCGGCATAGCCTTCCCAGATCGTCCACTGGCCCGAGCCGAACATGGCGACGCCGTTCGGTCCGCGCTTCTTCATCGCCTCCTTCCACTTCACCTCCATGATGTCGAAGGCTTCGGTCCAGGACACGGGCGTGAACTCGCCGTTCTTGTCGTATTTGCCGTTCGCCTTGCGCAGCATCGGCTGCGTCAGGCGGTCGTGGCCGTACATGATCTTGGAGAGGAAATAGCCTTTGACGCAGTTGAGGCCGCGATTGACCTCGGCCTTGATGTCGCCGTGGGTCGCGACCACGCGGTTGTCCTTGGTGGCGACCATCACGGAGCAGCCGGTGCCGCAGAAGCGGCAGGCGGCCTTGTCCCATTTCAATTCGCTCGCCTCCCGCTCGGCGGCGAGATTGGCGGCGAGCGCCGGGACCGGCATGCCGGCAGCGGCGGCCGCGATCGCGGCAGCCTCCAGCTTCAGCATCTGGCGGCGGTCGAGCTTTGGCGATGTCATGATGGCTCTCCCGGTCTTTAGGCGGTTTCGATGGCGTGGAAGACGAGCGCCGCGGAATAAACGTGTCGCAGGGATTGGATGGTGTTGAGCATGGTGCCGAGGCTGCCGGCGTCCAGCGCCTCGGCCACGACCACGAGCTTGCCACGCACGTCGCGGCCGTAAATCTCGCAGCCCGCGAGGGCGGTGATGTCGGCTTCGACGTCGGCGAGATGCTCGGGGCGCGCCTGCACCACGATACTGGCAATCTCGCCCCCGGGCGGGGGCACGATGCGGTCGGCGCCGAGCACCTGTCCCGTGATCAGCGCGCGACGGTTGAGTTTGGCTTGGGCCATATGCCTGCCTTTCTGGATATCAATGCGGGGTCGGAGGCGGGCCGGGCGGGCCCGCGAACATCTGGTAGATCCACACGGCCAGCCCGTAGCTGCCGACGGTCCCGACCGCGAGGACGGGCATCACGACCGCCGTCAGGAACAGGAACGCGAAGATCTCCATGCGCCGTTGGCGCAAACGCCCAGTCGTGTCGTCGCCGGGGGCCGGCATATCCGGTCTCTCTCTTGCAGTGCCTAAGATCTTGACGGCTTACGGCCGTCGCTCCGTGAACTTGTCAAACTATATCGCCGGAGACCGCCGATTCTGACATGGATCAATGCGCCTTGCATCAACTAAGTCGTCGCATTTCGCATGGCTGATTCGAGCCCGTGATGGCGAGCAGCCATGGACAGCGCGACCCCGCTCATTAAGATGCCATTAACAACAATAATCGCGGGAGAACGACGCCATGAAGTTCGGCATCTTCTACGAGCTGCAACTGCCGCGGCCCTGGGTGGCTGGCGACGAGCTCGCCCTGTACCAGAACGCGCTGACGCAGATGGAGCTTGCCGACAAGCTCGGCTACGACCATGCCTGGGTGGTCGAGCATCACTTCCTCGAGGAATATTCGCACTCGCCGTCACCGGAATCCTTCCTCGCTGCAGCAAGCCAGCGCACCAGGAACATCCGGCTCGGGCACGGCATCCTGCAGCTCACCACCAATCATCCGGCGCGCGTTGCCGAGCGTGTCGCGGTGCTCGATCTGCTCTCTAACGGCCGCTGCGAGTTCGGCATGGGCGAGAGCGCCTCGATCACCGAACTCACGCCGTTCGGCCGCGACATGGAGACCAAGAAGGAAGTGTTCGAGGAAGCCGTTGCCGCGATCTTCCCGATGTTCAAGGACGCGGGCAGCGAGCATCACGGCAAGTATTTCGATATCCCCCTGCGCAACGTCGTGCCAAAGCCGGTGCAGAAGCCGCATCCGCCGTTGTGGATGGCGTGCTCGCAACTGCCGACCATCGAGCGTGCCGGCCGTCACGGCTTTGGCGCGCTCGGCTTCCAGTTCGTCAGCGCCGACGCCGCGCATGCCTGGGTGCACGCCTATTACAACGCGATGACCAAGCGGCTGCATAAACTGGCGGACTACCAGATCAACCCGAACATGGCGCTGGTCTCGTTCTTCATGTGCGCCAAGACCGACGAGGAGGCGCGCGCCCGCGCCGACGGCGCCACCTTCTTCCAGTTCGCGCTGCGCTTCTACGGTGCCTCGCAGAACCGCCAGCGGCCTGCGCCCTACACCGTCAACATGTGGGACGAGTACAACAAGTGGAAGCGCGACAATCCTGAAGCGCAGGAGGCGGCGCTGCGCGGCGGCCTGATCGGCTCGCCGGAGACGATCCGCAGGAAGCTGAAGCGCTTCCAGTCCTCGCATATCGACCAGGTCATCCTGCTCAACCAGGCCGGCAAGAACAGCCACGAGCACATCTGCGAATCGCTGGAGCTGTTCGGCCGCGAGGTGATGCCGGAGTTCCAGAACGACCCGGCGCAGGCAGCCTGGAAGCAGGGCGTGATGAGTGGCGAGATCAAGCTGGAGGAGATCGACACCGAGGCCTTTACGGACCGCTACGGCAAGCTGGCGATCAGTGTCGCCCCGGCGAAGGCGGCGGCGGGGTAGGGGGCTCCGTTGCCAAAGCACCGGATCTACACGACCAGCTTCGCCAGCGTTTACCCGCTCTATGTTGCGAAGGCGGAGAAGAAAGGGCGCTCGAAGGCCGAGGTCGATCAGATCATCTCTTGGTTGACGGGTTATGGTCCGAAGGAGCTGCAAGTCCAACTGGAAGGACAGACGGATTTTGAGACCTTCTTTGCAGAGGCCCCTGCAATCAACCCCTCGCGCGCCCTCATCAAAGGCGCGGTGTGTGGCGTTCGAGTGGAGGACATCAAGGAGCCAACGATGCGGGAAATCCGTTACTTGGATAAGCTGATCGACGAACTGGCCCGGGGAAAGACAATGGACCAGATTCTGCGAAGAAAGTGATTTCGAGCGGCTACCGTCCATTCGGCTCAGCGACGTTCGCGCAATCTGCCACGCAGAGCGGCCTTCCGGCGCGCCGCCATTGCTGGTAGACCACGTCAAAAGCGACAGGGAGAAGACGATGCGCCCTTGCGGGACGTCCACAACTGCAGCGGCAGGCGATATCGCGCCCGCGGTGCTCGCCATCGGCCGCTCCGATTTCCCAAAAGTCCTGATCGACACGCTGCGCCGCCACGCCGATGTCGGCCATTGCATGGTGTTCGCGCTGAGCCGTGCCGGTGCCGCGACCTGCCTGCTCGATGCCGGCAACATCCCGATCGGCGGCGATCTCGGCGCGGCCTATGCCGGGCACTTCCATGAATCCGATCCCAACCGCGATGCGCTGTTCGAAGGCGAGGGCCCTGCGCCGATCATGCTGCCGTCGTTCGCGCCGCGCATGTATGGTGCGCGCTACCGCAAGATATTCTTCCACGAGTCCGGCATCGTCGACAAATGCGCGACCGCGATCTGGACCGGCGACACCTGCTTCTACGTCAATTTCTACCGCATCACGGCCCAGGGCCGCTTCAGCGCCGCGCAGCGCGAACGGCTCCAGGCGATCGCGCCAGCGATCGGCGCCAGCGTCGCACGTCATTTCCAGCAGGCCGCGACCGCGACGCCTGATCAGAGCCTCGCCACATTGTTCGCCACGCGCGCGCCGCTCTCCACGCTGACACCCCGTGAGCAGGAGGTCTGCCGTCGCATCCTGCTCGGTTTCAGCTCCGAGGCAATCTCGCAAGAACTCGGCATCAGCCTGCATTCGACCCTGACCTACCGCAAGCGCGCCTATCAGCGGCTCGGCATCTCCTCGCAGAACGAATTGTTTTCGATCGTGCTGGGTCTACTCGCGGGGCCGCACGGCCTGAACTGAGTATCAAGCGGTATCCCCCATTCTTGATGTCGCCGAACAAGAATTCCGCGTTAACCATCGCCAACGGTTCCCGTCTGCGCGGCATCGCTTCGAAGTTTCTTAAATTTTGCTGGGTACCTCTTCAGGCACAGTGACCCCTGGAGAAAGATATGGCTAAGCGGGCCAAGGCCAAACGTGGGAAGGCGGAGACGCTCGCAATCCCGATGGCCGCGAGGGTTGCAATTTGCGCCGTGGCCGTCGCCGCGTTGGGGTACGGTTTGCTGTCCGGCCAGGCGGGCGTGCAGCCGGTACGGAAGCCGCCCGCACAGGAAGCCCGGGCATCGTCGTCTCCTGTCTACGTGGCGCCTCCAGTTCATGCCGCAGCGGCGGTTCCGGCCCCGGCTGCAGCTCCGATTCCGGCACCGGTTCCGGCGCCTCTGGCCGAACCGCCCAAAGCCGACGCTGATGCTCCTGGAGCATTGGTGCGGCAGGTGGTCGACTATGCCAGCCGCCAGGCGCCGGGCACGGTCATCATCGATACCGGAAACACATTCCTCTATTTCGTCCTGAACGACAGGCAGGCGATGCGCTACGGCATCGGTGTCGGCCGCGAAGGTTTCACGTGGTCCGGTGAGCAGACCGTGGCCCGTAAAGCCGAATGGCCGGATTGGCATCCGCCCGTGGAGATGGTCTCGCGCCAGCCTTATCTGCCGCGCTTCATGGCAGGTGGTCCCGGCAATCCGCTCGGCGCCCGCGCAATGTATCTCGGGGAGACCGAATATCGCATTCACGGCACCAACAACCCCGCTACGATCGGCAAGCGCGTTTCGTCCGGCTGCATCCGGCTCACCAATGACGACGTCACGGACCTCTATGAACGGGTGAAGGTCGGCGCGAAAGTGATCGTGCTTCCGGCAGCCGCGGCTCGCCGACCGTCCCAGGGAGCGCCGGCCGACGCCGCATCGCGTTCGCCGGACCCGGCACCGCCGTCGAACCGGCCCTCGGCAGCCAACGCGCAGATGCTCCCATCTGGACCGAAGATCGCCGAGGCCCGGTAGCTCGGTCCGTCCCTATCGCTAGGGACAGACGCCGGCCGCGGAGTTCGCTAGTCTGGCCTGAAGGATACGACAATCCGGGGAGGCCGCTTTGAGCACCGCGCCGCGCATCGACATCGACCCTGTCGCGTTCTGGGCCGATCCCTATCCGATGCTCGCGACAATGCGGAAAGAAGCGCCGATCGCGTTCGTGCCGCAGCTCGGCTCGACCCTGCTGACCAGCCGCGACGACATCTCGATCTCCGAGAAGCAGATCGACGTGTTCTCCTCGCACCAGCCCGCCGGCCTGATGAACCGGCTGATGGGCCACAACATGATGCGCAAGGACGGCGAGGCGCACCAGGTCGAGCGCCGCGCGATGTTTCCGACGGTGTCGCCGAAGACGGTGAAGGCGCATTGGTCCGCGCTATTCCAGGCCCATGCCGACCGCATCTTCGACGCGATCGCGCCGGGGCGGATCGACTTCATGCGCGACTTCGCGCTGCCGTTCTCCGGCGAATGCCTGAAGTCGATCACCGGCCTCACCAATATCGGCTTTGGCGACATGGACGCGTGGTCGCAAGGCATGATCGAGGGCATCGCCAACTATGCCGGCGATCCCGCCGTCGAGGCGCGCTGCCATGCCGCGACGTCGGGCATCGACGCTGCGATCGACGACATCCTGCCGGTGATCACGAAGAACCCGGACCAGAGCATCCTCGGCGTGCTCGTGGCCTCCGGCATGCCGATGGACAGCGTGCGGGCAAATGTCAAACTCGCGATCTCAGGCGGCCAGAATGAGCCGCGCAAGGCCATCGCCGGCACGGTCTGGGCGCTCCTGACCCATCCCGAGCAGCTCGATCTGGTGCGCAAGGGCGAGGTGACCTGGCTCGAGGCGTTCGAGGAATATGCCCGCTGGATCTCGCCGATCGGCATGTCGCCACGGCGTATCGCCAAGCCGTGGAGCATCCGCGACGTTTCGTTCGAGCTCGACGAGCGTGTGTTCCTGATGTTCGGCTCCGCCAATCGCGACGAGAGGCATTTTGAGCGCGCGGATCAGTTCGACGTGCGGCGTGATACGACCAAGAGCGTCGCGTTCGGCGCCGGCCCGCATTTTTGCGCCGGCGCATGGGCCTCTCGCGCCATGATCGCCGACGTCGCGCTGCCGACCGTGTTCGCACGCGCCAGGCTTCTCGAGATCGCCGATGACGAGCCGGTGCGGATCGGCGGCTGGGCGTTTCGCGGACTGCAGAATCTGCCGGTGACATGGCATTAGCCGGGACCAGATCCGTGCGGCTCTCACATTCGCGTGCAGAAAAAATCCCTCTGCATCATCGCGGCCGCTTGAAAGATTAATCATGCGCGCTGCCGCACGCGCAGTGCTCGCATCACTATTTTTCCGCACGTCTCGACACCTCCGATAACCCGCACCATCATTCCTGAAACGTGAATGATGACGGCCGCACGCGGCCGGGAGTGTGGAATGCAGCGTCGTGACTTTCTCAAGCTCTCCATCGGAACCGCAGCCGCCGCTGCGCTCGCCTCGCCTGCGATCGCGCAAGGCGCGGTGAAGGAAATTCGTGTCGGCTACCAGAAGAACGGCGTGCTGGTCATCACGCGCCAGCAGGCCGCGCTGGAAAAACATTTCACGCCCCTGGGCATCGAGGTGAAGTGGGTCGAGTTCTCCTCGGGCCCGCCGATGATGGAGGCGATGAATGTCGGCAGCGTCGATTACGGCGCGGTCGGTGATTCCCCGCCGGTGTTCGCGCAGGCCGCGGGCGCCGCGATCGTCTATGCCGCGGGCCAGCCCATCACCAACGGCCAGGGCATTCTGGTGCCGAAAGATTCGCCGATCCGCGCGATCGGTGAGCTGAAAGGCAAGCGTGTCGGCTTCACCAAGGGCTCCAGCGCGCACAACATCGTGGTGCAGACGCTGGAGAAGGCGGGCCTCACCTATGCCGACATCACACCGGTCTATCTGACGCCGCCGGACGCCGGCCCCGCCTTTGCCAATGGCAGCATCGAGGCCTGGGCGATCTGGGATCCGTACTTCGCGATCGGTGAGACCAAACAGAGCGGCCGCATCCTGATCAACGCGCGCGAGGTCACCAAGACCAATTCCTTCTACATCGCCAACCGCGACTTCGCGAAGAACCACGGCGCGATCCTGCAGCAGATCGTCGACGTCACCACCGCGACCGCCAGATGGGCCGAGCAGCATCGCGACGAGGTCGCGAAGTCTCTCGCCGCGGTGACCGGCATTCCGCTGGAGATCCAGACCATCGCGGCGAACCGGTCGTCCTTCGTCGTCGGGCCCGTCACCGATGACATCGTCGCGACCCAGCAGGGCGTCGCCGATCGCTTCTACAAGCTCGGACTGATCCCGAAGCCGATCGCGATCCGCGACATCGTCTGGCGCAACCCGGCAGCCTGATCGTGCCGACCAACCTTCCCACACACAGGGGTTTGAACATGAGGCGTATCATTCAGCGTCTGATCGCGGCCGTGGTGCTGTCGATCGGCATCGTCGCTGCCGCGGTCGGCACGTCCTACGGTCAGGACAAGGTGGTCCGCATCGGCTACCAGAAATACGGCAAGCTGGTGCTGCTCAAGAGCAAGGCCACGCTCGAGCCGAAGCTCGCCGCCGACGGCTACAAGGTGGTGTGGACCGAATTCCCCTCCGGCCCGCCGCTGCTCGAAGCCCTTAATGTCGGCGCGATCGATTTCGGCAACACCGGCGAAGCCCCGCCGATCTTCGCGCAGGCCGCCGGCGCGGCGATCCAGTACGTCGCCTATGAACCACCGGCGCCGAAGGGCGAGGCGATCCTGGTGCCGAAGGACAGTCCGCTGAAGTCGGTCGCCGACCTCAAAGGCAAGAAGGTCGCGCTCAACAAGGGCTCTAACGTCCACTACCTCCTGGTCAAGGCGCTGGAGAAAGCCGGCGTGAAATATTCGGAAGTTGAGCCCGTGTTCCTCGCACCCGCCGACGCGCGCGCCGCCTTCGAGCGCGGCGCGGTCGATGCCTGGGTGATCTGGGATCCGTTCCAGGCGGCAGCGGAGGCGGCCACCGGCGCGCGCACGCTCGCTGACGGCACCGGCATCGTCGCCAACTATCAGTTCTACTTTGCCTCGAAGAAATTCCTCGGTGCCAATCCTGAGATCGTCGACGTCGTGCTCGCCGAGCTCAGCACGGTCGACGACTGGGCCAAGGGCGACATCCATGCGGTGGCCGAGCAGCTTGCTCCGGCGATCGGATTGTCGGTGCCTGTGGTCGAGGTGGCGTTGAAGCGACAGTCCTACGGCATCAAGCCGATCACGGATGCCGTCATCGCCGACCAGCAGCAGGTAGCCGACGCGTTCTTCGCGCTGGGCCTGATCCCCAAATCCATCAAGATCTCCGATGTGGCTCGGAAGTCAGGATCGTGAGCAAGGTCATGAGCAAGCAACCCAACACCAACATTCTCTGGTTCCTGCCGACCCACGGCGACGGCCGCTATCTCGGCACCGGCGTCGGCGGCCGTGAGGTCAATTTCAACTATCTGCGCCAGATCGCGCAGGCCGCCGATCAGCTCGGCTATTTCGGCGTGCTGCTGCCGACCGGGCGGTCCTGCGAGGATTCCTGGATCGTCGCCTCCGCAGTCGCACCGTTCACCGAACGGCTGCGTTACCTCGTGGCTGTCAGGCCCGGCCTGCAATCGCCGAGCGTTGCGGCGCGCATGACCGCGACGCTCGATCGCGTCACGGGCGGCCGGCTGCTCGTCAACGTCGTCACCGGCGGCGATCCCGTCGAGAACAAGGGCGACGGCATCTTCCTCGGCCATGACGAGCGCTACGAGGTCACCCGCGAGTTCCTGGGCGTCTATAGCGACCTGCTCGCCGGCAAGACGGTCAATGTCGAGGGCAAGCACATCCATGTCGAGGGCGGCAAGCTGCTGTTTCCGCCGGTGCAGTCGCCGCGCCCGCCGCTCTATTTCGGCGGCTCCTCGGACGCCGGCATCGACGTCGCCGTCGATACCGTCGATAAATATCTCACCTGGGGCGAGCCGCCGGCCCTGGTGGCCGAGAAGATCGCCAAGGTGAGGGAGGTCGCGAGCGCGCGCGGCCGCAAGCTGTCCTTCGGCATCCGCCTTCATGTGATCGTTCGCGAAACCAACGAGGAGGCCTGGGGTGCCGCGAACGAGCTGATCAGGCATGTCAGCGACGACACCATCGCGCTGGCGCAGAAGAACTTTGCCCGCATGGACTCCGTCGGCCAGCAGCGCATGGCGCAGCTTCACGGCGGCAAGCGCGACAAGCTCGAGATCGCCCCGAACCTGTGGGCCGGCGTCGGCCTCGTGCGTGGCGGCGCCGGCACGGCGCTGGTGGGCGACGCCGAGACGGTGGCGGCCCGGATCAGGGAGTATCAGGAGATCGGCATCGATACCTTCATCATGTCGGGCTATCCGCATCTGGAGGAGGCCTATCGCTTCGCCGAGCTGGTGTTCCCGCTGCTCTCGCTGGAGCAGCCCTCCAACGTGACGAAGCTGCACTTCAACGGCGGTCCGTTCGGCGAGACGGTCGGCAGCGACTTCCGTCCGCAACATCGGGTGTCGCAGTCATGAGCGTGATCGACAGCGTTTCACTTCCGCGCAGCTTTCGTTTGCCGCGGATCGACGGCCTGATCCAGTGGATCGTGCCGCTCGCCATCATCGCGATCTGGCAGGTCGCCAGCGTGACCGGCTTCGTGCCGACGCGGGTGCTGCCGGCCCCGAGCGACGTCCTGCTCGCCGGCTGGAAGCTGCTGCTCTCCGGCGAGCTCGTCCGCAACATCTGGGTCTCGTTCTGGCGCGCCTCGATCGGTTTCCTGATCGGCGGCAGCATCGGCTTCGCGTTCGGCCTCGCCAACGGCCTGTCGCAGCTTTCGGCAAAACTCACCGACACCACGTTGCAGATGGTGCGCAACGTGCCGCATCTGGCGCTGATCCCGCTGGTCATCCTGTGGTTCGGCATCGACGAGAGCGCAAAACTGTTCCTGGTGGCGCTGGGCGTGTTCTTCCCGATCTACCTCAACACGCTGCACGGCATCCGCACCGTCGATCCGCAGTTGGTCGAGATGGGCCGCATCTACGGCATGACCGACGGCGAATTGTTCCGCCGTGTGATCTTCCCGGGCGCGCTGCCGTCGATCTTCGTCGGTATCCGCTTCGCGCTCGGCATCATGTGGCTGACCCTGATCGTCGCCGAGACCATCGCGGCGTCATCGGGCCTCGGCTACATGGCGATGCAGGCGCGCGAGTTCATGCTGATCGACGTCGTCGTGCTCTCGATCCTGATCTACGCCCTGCTCGGCAAGCTCGCCGACAGCGCCTCCCGCGTGCTGGAGCGTTTGACGCTCTCCTGGCACCCCGCCTTCCAGAAAAATTGAGCAGAGATACTGGGAATCACATGCAGACAGCCGTTCGTAGCTCCCTTCCGGAAACCGAGCTCGCCAGCCGCGCCAATTTTGCGCCTCACGCGCGCGTCGTGCGCGAGGCGCAAAGCACCGGCCTGCCGCTCAGCATCCGGGGCTTGCGCAAATCCTTCGGTAGCAACGAGGTGCTGCGCGGCATCGATTTGCACATTCCCGCCGGCCAGTTCGTCGCCATCGTGGGAAAAAGTGGTTGCGGCAAGAGCACGCTGCTGCGCCTCATCGCGGGCCTCGACAAGATCGACGCCGGCAGCATCAGCTTCGGCCAGGACATTCAGCCCGAGGACATTCGCGTCATGTTCCAGGAGCCGCGGCTGTTGCCCTGGGCCCGCGTGCTCGCCAATGTCGAGGTCGGCCTCGGCCGCGATCGCGCCTCCGCCGATGCGCATGCACGCGCCGAGAAGGCCTTGAGGGAGGTCGGGCTCGCCGACAAGCGCGACCAGTGGCCGTCGGTGCTGTCGGGCGGCCAGAAGCAGCGCGTCGCGCTCGGCCGTGCGCTGGTTTCCCGTCCGCGCGTGCTGGCCTTCGACGAGCCGCTTGGTGCGCTGGATGCGCTGACCCGGATTTCGATGCAGCGCCTTTTGGAGCGTGTCTGGCGCGACCAGGGCTTTACTGCGATTTTGGTGACCCATGACGTCGCCGAGGCCGTGGCGCTGGCGGACCGGGTGCTGGTGATCGAAGAGGGCCGCATCGCCCATGATGTCGTGGTTCACGCAGGCCGGCCGCGCCAGCGCGGCTCGGCCGAGCTTGCGGGTCTGGAGGGCTCGATCCTGAGCCACCTGTTGTCGGCGGACGATCGTACCTAGATACAAGGGAACCCCGTCTCGGGGACCATGCCATGAATGTAGTGCCTCGCGATCTCATGACTGAAATCCCCATCTCGTCCGCCGATTTCCGCGGCGCCATGCGCCATCTCACCGGCGGCGTCAGCGTCATCACGGCCGGGCGGGGCAAGGACATCACCGGCATGACGGTGACCTCGGTGACCTCGCTGTCGGTCGAGCCGCCGACGCTGCTGGTCAGCATCAATCGCGACGCCTCGTCCTTCCCCTTGATCCGGCGCCACGGCGCTTTCGGCGTGAACATCCTCAACGCCGACCAGCTCGACGTCGCCGAACGCTTTGCCGGCAAGGACGGGCTGAAGGGCGCTGACCGTTTCACGGGCGCCAAATGGGTGACGGCGGTCTCGGGCGTTCCGCTGCTCGTCGGCGCGCTGTCGGCCTTCGATTGCGAGGTCGAGGAGATCGTGGAGCGACATTCGCACGGCATCGTCATCGGCCGTGTCAGGAACGTCAGGAATTCCACCCGCAACGCGGCGCTGGCCTATTGGCATGGCCAGTACGTGGCGGTCGACCAGGACGAGGACGCCGCGAGGCTTGCGGACGTGAGCGTTCCCGCGCGCGGCCGGCGCGGCCTTTGATCGCGCGGGTGGCCGGCGCGGAAGGCTGGCCTTTTCCCCGTCATCGCTCTAGAAGCGCCTGAGCCTCCCGCCGGGACGGCAATGGAGCGGATCGATGAAGCGCGTCGCGACCTGGGCGTTCTATGCCATCGGCGCGCTGGCGATCGCCTATCTCGCGCTCTACGCCTACGCGATGTTCTCGGGCCAGCCCGTGATCATCCCCGGCGATCCCATCCACATCTTCCGCAAGCCGGACGCGCCGAGTTATTCGTAGACACTCGGGAGGTTTCGTAGGGTGGGCAAAGGCGCACTTGCGCCGTGCCCACCATCTCGTTCCCAATTGCCGTCAAATCGTGGGCACGCTTCGCTTTGCCCACCCTACGGCACCAGCATTCATCCCCTCAAAATCGCCAGCGCCAGCGCTTGCGCGCGCGGCACGATGCTGTCGATATCGAGATACTCCTCCGGCGTGTGCGCGAGGCCGCCGACCGGCCCGAGGCCGCAGATGGTCGGCGTGCCCACGGCGGCGGTGAAGCCGGAATCGGCGCAGCCGCCGGAGAACTCGCCCTGGAGCGTGGTGAGGCCGGCCTCTCTTGCAGCCGCCTGGTAGTTCTCGAACAGCGCCTTCGAATCCGCGCTCTGCACCACGGGCACGAACTCGCCCTTGATGGTCAGCGTCGCACGCGTGCCCGGCACGTAAGACGTTGCGACGATGGTCTCGATCGTGTCCATCACCCGCGCACGATCCGCGGGATCGACATAGCGCAGGTCGATCTGGCCCTCGGCGTAAGGCGCCGTGGTGTTGACGGACTGTCCGCCCGAGACCAGGCCGACATTGAGCGTGATGCCCTTGTCGAGATCCGTGAGCGCGTGGATCTGCACGATCTTGTGCGCGAGCTCGCCGATCGCGCTGACACCCGCGGCGAAATTGGCGCCGGAATGCGCGGCTTTGCCGGTGATGGCAAGATGCATGAAGATGCCGCCCTTGCGCCCCGTCACGATGTTGCCGGTGGGGCGGCCCGGCTCGGAATTGAACACGGCGCGGGCGGAGCGGCCTTCACGCTCGATCACGGGCCGCGAGGAGGGCGAGCCGATCTCCTCGTCCGAGGTGATCAGCAGCTTGATCGGATGCGGGTTGCCGCCGAATTTGTGGAAGGCGGTCGCGACGAAGATGTTCATGACGACGCCGGACTTCATGTCGGCGACGCCAGGCCCATAGGCGCGGCCGTCCCTGATCGTGAACGGGCGCCGCTCCGCTTCACCCTTGCCGAACACGGTGTCGCGGTGTCCCATCAACAGCACCGGCTTCTCGTTGCTGCCGGGCTTGGCCACCTCGGCATGGATCGCGTCGCCGAAGGCGTCGTGGCTCTCGCGCCGGAACGGAATGCCATGCTCGGCAAAATGCCGCTCGAACCGCGCACCGACCGCATCGACGCCCTCCTTGTCGTAGGAGCCGGAATCGATGTTCACGACATCGCGAAGCAGATCGATCATCGCCTGCCGCTGCGATGCCAGCCAGTCCGTGATTTGAGATTGAGACATGTTTACCCTCGTGGTTCTCACGCGGGGTTATAGGGCTTCGCATGCGTGCGACCTAGTCGGAGAACGCGGTGCGGCCATGTCCATCGCTGTCGTCCCCGCGAACGCGGGGACCCATACCGCGGAATCTATCGACTGAAGGCGATAGAGGTACCGAACGACGAATCTTCGCCAAACTCCCCCCTGGCGTAATGGGTCCTGGCTTTCGCCAGGACGACGGCGGAGGGTGGGGCGGCGGTGCGAGCCCCGCTCGCAAAGAAGAACGCCCGGGACCCGCCCCGGGCATTCTAACGCTTCGGTTCCGCCATTGCCTCCACACCGCGAAGCTGCGTCGCGACGACCAGCGCGCCGATCTTCCGACCCATGTCCTTGCCGACTTCGGTCGAGAACCGGTAGTGGAAGCCGGCCCAGATGCGCGCATTGGAGACTTCGTCGCTATAGTCCTGGAGCCGCGACCATTTGCGCGTGACCCCTGGCGCCGTCGGGCTGGTCAGTGAGAACTCGCCAAAATCTCCAACGACGGTCTGGAGCACGGTCGAAATTGCGGCCGAGATGATGCAGTGAGCGCAGGGATATTCAGGATGCATCGGCGTGTCCCCAAGCGGCAGCCAGGAGGGATCGCGAGGCGTTGCGGCATTCGAGGTCAGATCGGCATTGCGTATGGCCGTGATCGGGCGCCAGAAATTGTAATGGTACTTGGCGTCGAACACGGCAACGATGGCATCGTTCCCGGCAATCGACGTCAGGGCGAACAGGCGGGCGCAGTCGACGAGATCCACTCCCTTGGCCAAGGCGGCCTGCCTCACGATGGGATTGTAGGTGCGGGCGCCGACAGAGAACCAGAAGCGGCCGATCGTCGTCTGCTCGGGTGTCCGGGTCGGGCTGCCTCTGCCGCCGACCTCGCGGATTTCGTTGACGTCCCTGGTCCAAACCTCTGAATCGAGTGCCGGCGGTGGTCCGGGGCGAAACTGCGATCCGGACGCCATGACCCACGGCGTTGTCGCACCGGTGGTCGAGAAGAGCGGGACGACGGTTGGAATATAGGCGCCCGGTGTGGTCGGGGGCCGGTACGTTTCCACGGCGGCGCTGCCATCGTTCGCGCGAAGCTGGATGATCTGCGCCGCAGCTTCTTTCCCGAGCGCGATGCCGGCGCTCTTGGACTCGCCCTCGGCAATCGGCGTCAGCGCGTTCGTCAGTGTCGCATCCAGGTCCGGCTTGAGGTCCGGATAGATCGACAGCAGCACGTCGTGAGCCGCAACTGCCCCCGCGGCTTCCCGCGAGGTCGAACGCTCCGCGGACAGCGTGACCTTGTAAGGCGCGTAGCGGCGGTCGATCGCATTGACGGCCTCGAACATTGCAACGTGCATCATGGACAAGGCGCGGCTGTGCGGCGCCGGAAGAATCTGTTTCTCGGCGGCGATCGCATCGGCTTTGGCGTTCCAGTCCATGATTACGTCCGCGCGCGCAAGCGGCGCGGTGGCCGAGATCAGCGCTGCAATCAGCGAAAAGCGGGAGATCGTCCACGAAGCGTATTTCATGGCGTGCCCTTTCGGTTAAGGAGGTTCGCGAAACGCGGATGCGGCACCTCGCCGGCATCCTGCCAAGCGGCATCGGGACTCTAACGATGTTGCGGCGTGTCCTTTGTGAACTGCTTCACGCACCGTTCCTCCCGGCGCTGTCCCGGCCCCACGCGCAATTGCGCAGCAGGCGGGGACGACACCAGCATAGCACTACCCCGCAAAGAAAAATGCCCGGGACTGGCCCGGGCATTCGCATCTCAATTTTGTCAGAAGCCCTTACGCTCCCATCATCGGTATGCGCGGATACTCGCCCGGCGTTCCCGCGGGCGTGATCGGGATGCCGCCGTCGGAATATTCGTTGAGCTTGTTGCGCAGCGTGCGGATCGAGATGCCCAGGATGTTGGCGGCATGGGTCCGGTTGCCGAGGCAGTGCTTCAGTGTCTCCAGGATCAGGTCGCGCTCGACATCGGCGACGGTGCGCCCCACCAGCGCGCGCGTCACCTGCTCGGCGGCCATCGTGGCATGCGCCACGGCCGGCACGGTTTTCGCGAGGTCGAGGCGGTCGCCGTCCGGGGTGAGGATCGCGTCGGCTCCGATCTCGTCGCCCTGCGCCATCAGCACGGAGCGGTGCATGGTGTTTTCGAGCTCGCGGACGTTGCCCTGCCAGCGGTTGGCCGAGAGCACGCGGCGCGCTTCCGCCGAGATCGGGCGCACCGGCACTCCGTTGGCTTCGGCGTACTTCTTCACGAAGTGCTGAGCGAGCTCGAGGATGTCGAGGGGACGCTCACGCAGCGGCGGGATCTTCAGGTTGACGACGTTGAGGCGGAACAGCAGGTCCTCGCGGAACGTGCCTTCGCGCACGGCCTCGGCCAGATTGCGGTTCGAGGTCGCGATGATGCGGATGTCGACCGGCACCGGCTTGGTGCCGCCGACGCGGTCGATCACGCGCTCCTGGATGGCGCGCAGCAGTTTCGATTGCAGGCGGACGTCCATCTCGGAGATTTCGTCCAGCAGCAGCGTGCCGCCGGTCGCCTCCTCGAACTTGCCGATGCGGCGCGCGATCGCGCCGGTGAAGGCGCCCTTCTCGTGGCCGAACAGCTCGGATTCCAGGAGATGCTCGGGAATAGCGGCGCAGTTGATGGAGATGAAGGGGCGCTTGGCGCGCGCCGAGCGGGTGTGGACGTAGCGGGCCAGCACTTCCTTACCCGTTCCGGACTCACCGGTGACCATTACCGAGGCGTCGGATCCTGCGATCTGCTGCGCCAGCTTGATCACCTTCGCCATCGCCTCGTCGCGATAGACCAGCTCGCGGGAATCGTTGGCGACTGCGGCCAGCACCGCGGCTATCAGCTCCGGGTCCGGCGGCAGCGGGATGTATTCCTTGGCGCCGGCGTGGATCGCGGCGACCGCGGCGCGGGCGTCGTTGGTGATGCCGCAGGCGACGATCGGGGCATGAATGTGCTCGGCCTCGAGCCGCATCACGAGGTCCCGGATGTCGAGGGCGACGTCGACCAGCAGGAGGTCGGCGCCCTTGCCGCCGCGCAGCACGCGCATGGCCTGGTCGTGATCCTCGGCATGGGTCACGGTGGCGCCGTTGTCCATCGCGATCTTGGTGGCGGTGGTGAGCTGGCCCTTCAATGTGCCAACGATGAGAAGCCGCATGTCAGTCTCCTGTCCGTCTGGTCGCGCGCGCTATCAGCTGCGTTCGGTCTTGATGATTTCGGTCATGGTCACGCCGAGCTTGTCCTCGACCAGGACGACTTCGCCGCGGGCGACCAGCTTGTTGTTGACGTAGATGTCGATGGCCTCGCCGACGCGGCGGTCGAGCTCGAGCACGGTGCCGGGTCCGAGCTTCAGGAGCTCACTGACGTCCATCTTCGAGCGGCCGAGCACGGCCGAGACCTGCACGGGAACGTCGAACACCGCCTCGAGATCGGCGGCGGCACGCGCCGCATATTCGTCCTCGTTGTAGCCGACGTCCGTGCCGGTGGGCGGCATCGGGCCGTTGAGATCGGGCAGCGGGACCTGTCCGTCGGTGTCGCTCATGGCTTAGCTCCCCCTGCGGGACGCGACATAGCGTCCAACCATTTCGTCGATCTTGGCAGCGATGGCGCCGCGCTCCAGCACGACGCCGCCATCGGCCCATTCGATCCGGCAGTCGCCGGTCGCAATCTCCGGCTCGGCCAGGATCACCAGCCGTCCTTCGAAGCCGCTCTGCTTGGCGAGCCGCTCGATCTTCTCGCGGGCGCTGTCGTAGAGCGCGTCGTTGATGCGGACCACCAGATGCGGTGTCGCGACCAGATGCGAGAAGCAGTCCTTGACCAGTGCGACGATCTCGCCGAGCGGCTCGGCGGCGACCAGGTCTGCGCACAGCTTGCGCGCAACCGCCACCGCGACGTCGACCGCCTCGGTTTCCATCTTGGATTCGATGTTGCCGATGCCGGATGCGATGCCGCGGATGCCGATATTGATCTCTTCCATGGCAAGCGCGACGCGGCGGTCGCTCTCGGCCTTGGCCTCCTGCTGGCCGGCGGCAAAGCCGTCCTGATAGGCGCGCGCCTCGGCTTCCGCGACCTTCTGGGCGATCTCCGCAGCGGTCGCGGCCTTCTCGCGTGTCGTCCGCTCGGGCGCCGCGAAGTCGGTATCGAACAGGAATTTTGCCGGAGCGGCCATCAATACACCAGTTCGTCGTCGGCGCGGTTCTTGGTCAGCATGATCTCGCCCTTGGCGGCGAGATCCTTGGCGAGGTTGACCAGCAGCGCCTGGGCCTCGTCGACGTCGCGCAGCCGCACCGGGCCCATCGCCGCCATGTCGTCCTGGAGCATCTTGGCAGCGCGCGAGGACATGTTGCCGAAGAAGAAGTTGCGGACGTCCTCGTTGGCGCTCTTGAGCGCGACGCCGAGCTTGTCCTTGTCGACGTTGCGCATCAACGTCTGGGCCGAGCCGGAATCCAGCTTCACGAGGTCGTCGAAGGTGAACATCAGCGCTTTGATGCGCTCGGCCGATTCGCGGTTGTCCTCTTCCAGCGAGGTGATGAAACGGGTCTCGGTCTGGCGGTCGAAATTGTTGAAGATCTCCGCCATCACCTCGTGGGCGTCGCGGCGGCGGGTCTGCGACAGGTTGGACATGAATTCGGTGCGCAGGGTCTTCTCCACGCTCTCGATCACCTCCTTCTGCACCGCCTCCATCTTCAGCATGCGATTGACGACGTCGAGCGCAAGCTCCTCGGGGAAGATGCCGAGAACGCGCGCGGCGTGTTCCGGTTTCAGCTTCGAGAGCACCACCGCGATGGTCTGCGGATATTCGTTCTTGAGATAGTTGGCGAGCACCTCTTCCTGCACGTTGGAGAGCTTCTCCCACATGTTGCGTCCCGCGGGGCCGCGGATTTCGTCCATGATGCCGTTGACGCGCTCGGGTGCCAGATATTGCTGCAGCAGCCGTTCGGTGGCGTCGAAATTGCCCATCAGCGCGCCCGATGCCGACATGCGCGAGACGAATTCGAGCAGCATGTCCTCGACGGTGTCGACCTCGACGGTGCCGAGCGTCGACATCTCCAGCGAGAGCTGGCGCACCTCGTCGTCGTCGAGGAGTCCCCAGATCTTGCCGCCATATTGCTCGCCGAGCGCCAGCATCAGGATCGCCGCGCGCTTCGGCCCAGACACCGCTTCGACCGCGTTGCCCGCGCGGCTGCCGGCACGCTGGCCGAGCGTGGAAATGACGCTGGTGATGTCGTTCGAGTTGGCGTTTTGCAGACTGGCGGCCATGTCAGATCACTTCTTGATTCACTTGGCGAGGGATCACTTGGTGCGGATTACTTGGCAGGTTCGGTCAGCCACTGGCGGATGATGGCGACGGTTTCGTTGGGGTTACGCTCGGCGAGCTCGCCGACGCGATGAACGGACTGGGCGTGGACCTGGCCCTGGATGGTGGCAACGTCGATCGCGCTGGCGGCGCCGCTCGGCAGCAGCGCCTGGCCGGCCGGCGCGGTCTCTTCCGAGGCCGCCGGGCCGGCGAGAACGCCGGAGATGGCGGCGGCGACTTCGTCGGAGGCCAGGATGCGCTTGACCAGCGGGCGGATCACCAGGAACAGCACGATCAGGCCGAGCAGCATCATCACGCCGAGCTCGACGAAGTACATGACGTCGTCCTTGGTGAACTGGAGCATGCCGAGGAAGCCGCCGGGCTCGCCGATCGGGGCAGTGGAGGGCGCATCCGCAAAGCGCAGATTGACGACCTCGACCTGGTCGCCGCGCTTCTGGTCGAAGCCGATCGCCGAGCGCACCAGCGTGGCGATGCGGTCGAGCTGCTCCTTGGTGCGGTCCTGATAGGCCAGCTCGCCCTTGTCGTTCTTGGAGTAGATGCCGTCGACCAGCACCGCGACCGAGATGCGGTTGACCCGGCCGGCTTCGGTCACTTCGGTCTTGGTGGTGCGGGAGATCTCGTAATTGTTGGTCTCTTCGGACTTCTTGCTCTGGTCCTTGGCCGCGACGCCGTTGTTCTGCTGGTTGCCGGGCAGCTCGTTGTTGACGGTGACCTGGCCGTTGTTGTCGGCGGTCATGCTCTGCTCTTCGCGGGTCTGGCTCGAGCGCAGCACGCGGCCCTCGGGGTCGAACTTGTCCGAGGTCTGGGTGATCTTGTTGAAGTCGAAATCGGCGGAGAGCTGGACGCGGGCGCGGCCCGAGCCGACCACGGAGGAGACGATGTCCTCGACCTGCTTGCGCATCCGCTTCTCGAAGGAGATGCGGCGCTCGTCGCCGACCGCCTGCTCCGGATCGGTGGCGGCGCCGTCGGCGAGCAGCTGGCCGGCCTCGTCGACGATCGAGACCCGCTGCGGCTTCAATCCGTTGACGGCGGAGGCGACGAGGTGGCGGATGGCGCGGATCTGCTGGGCTTCCAGCGAGCCGCGGACGCGGACCACGATCGAGGCCGACGGCTCCGGCGCCTCGCGCGCAAACAGCGGGCGCTCGGGCAGCACCAGATGGACGCGGGCGGCCTGGATGCGGTCGATGGCGCGGATGGTGCGGGCGAGCTCACCTTCCAGCGCGCGGAGGTGATTGATGTTCTGGACGAAGGAGGTGGTGCCGAGCGCGTCCGACTTGTCGAACACCTCGTAGCCGACGCCGCCGCCCTTGGGCAGGCCGCCCTCGGCGAGCTTCATCCGCAGGCGCGTGACCTTGTCCTTGGGCACCATGATGATGCTGCCCTCGTTGCGGATCTCGAACTGGATGCCCTGGCGTTCCAGGTCCTTGATAATGCCGGAGGAATCCTCGACGCTGAGGTCGGTGAACAGCGTCGTCATCTGCGGCGTGGTGACGCGCATGATGACGAACGCGAAAAAGCCGATGAGCGCGGCGGTGACCGCGATCATCGCCCCGAACCGGGCGGCGCCGATACTCTTCAAAAAGTCCGCAAGACCTTGCAAGCAACCGCCCCAACAGATTCGGCCGCTTTCACAGGAAAGGCCGACTGGGCAATTATTGCCTAGGTGATGGTTTCGATATGGTTAACGAAGGTTAAGAGGTCGGACAAAAGTCGCGCAAAGGACCGATATGAAAAAAATCGGCCTCGCAGGGCGAGGCCGATTTTCGTCAAAAGCCGCAGATTTCCGGATCGCCTACTGGCGATATTGCTGGATGCGGGTGGTGCGAAGACCCGCCAGACCATGCTGGTCGATGGAAAACTGCCAGGAGAGGAATTCGTCGACCGTCAGGGTATAACGGCTACAGGCCTCCTCCAGCGAGAGAAGTCCACCACGGACGGCGGCGACGACTTCGGCCTTGCGGCGGATGACCCAGCGTTTGGTGCCGGGTGCAGGCAGATCCGCGATCGTCAACGGACTGCCGTCCGGCCCGATGACGTATTTTACCCTCGGGCGATGGGGTTCTGTCATGGCGTACTCACAAACTCTCAACCACTGAACTCACGCCCGTAACCCTACGCCCGGCGGCTTAAAAATCCGCTAAGCCTAAGGCTTCAATACAATTCTCGTTGAAAATGGCTGGAACGGCGCCGTGTCGGCCGGCGAAACGGTGGAATCCGGGCCGGTCGAGGGGGACTTCGTAAATACTTTACTAACGAATGGAGCCGGAGCGCGGTGTCGCGGAGGCCCTCAATGTCGTCCCTGCGAAAGCAGGGACCCATACCGCGTGATCTATCGATGAGACGCGGGCAGCAGTACCAAGAATGACGTCCTAACCCCTGGTCTTCGCCAAACTTCTCCCTGGGGCTATGGATCCCCGCCTTCGCGGGGATGACAGCGAGTATATAGCAGCGGCGCGCACCTTTAATTGCTGCTGGTGGCGATGATGCTCTTCACCTGGCTCAGTGTGTAGCTTGCGCCGTCGATGGTGAGCAGGGGCGGCGATTGGGTCAGGTCGACCGACGACACGACGCCCTGCACCTGGGCGGCGATGCCGACATTGTTGTTCGCCACGTCCTTGCCCGTTGCCGTGATCGTATACTTGCCGTCGGGCCATTGCGTGCCGTCATTGCCCATGCCGTTCCAGGTGAAGGGAATGTCGGTGCCGGCGGCGGCGGTGTATTTGCCGGTGAACACGGTCTGGCCGCTGGCATTGGCGACGGTGATGTCGACGGTGGAGTCGGTCGGCACGTTGAGATGCCAGGTGGCTGATGACTTGGTCATGGTCGCGGTCGAGCCGTCGACCAGGGCGGTCTTGCCGACGAAGCCCAGCGCCTGGGTCGCCTGCGTGGTCTGCTGCAGGGTGACGAGCTGCGACAGCGCATCGTTGGTCTTGAGCTGCTGCTCGACACCGGCGAACTGCACCAGCTGCTGCGTAAACTGGTTGGTGTCGAGCGGATCGAGCGGGTTCTGGTTCTGCAGCTGCGTGGTCAGCAGCGTCAGGAAGGTCTGGAAGTTGCCGGCGAGCGTCGATCCCGTGGTCGAGCTCAGCGAGTTCGACGAGGAGGATTTCGGGAGGTCGGTCGTGCCGGAGACGACAGCAGGAGCGGTAGCGCCAGTCGTGGTGGTCATGTCGGATACTCCTTACACTCTGATGTCGACGCCGCCGCTCGGCCCGTACATGCGGCCATAGCCGCGCCCGACGGGTGCGGCAGCAGCGGTGTCGTCCTCGCTGATGATCAGCCGGCGGGCATTGCCGCCATTGTCGTTGTTCTGGCCGGAGTTCTGGCCCGACGAATTCTGGTCGCGCAGGCTGAAGGACAGCCCGTTGCTGCCGGACTTGAGGCCGGCATCATCGAGCGCGCGCTGCAATTGCGGCGCGTCCTGGCGCAGCATCTGCAGCGTCTCCGGCTTCTCCACCGTGAGATGCGAGGTGACGTTGCCGTTGCGGTCGACATTGATGCGGACGTCGATGCGGCCGAGCTCGGCCGGGTCGAGGCTGATGTCGAAGCGGGACTTGCCGGAGCGGATGGCGGCCGCGATCTCCACCGGCACGCCGTTGATCGGCACCGCCGTCGCACTGGCCGCGGTCGCGGTCAGCGTCGCGGTCGAAGCGGACGCGGTCGAGGTCGTGTTGGTCAGCGGCGCCTGCATCGCGGAGGCGGCCTGCGCGCTGGTGTCGGCGGTGTTGAAAGCGGCCTGCGCATTGGCATGGGCGTGGGCGGCCGGTGCGGCCGGGATCGCGTCGGGCGTACGGTCCGCTGCGCCGGGCTTCGCCTCGGTCGCTGCGCCATCTGCCTGCGGCTTGGCGCTTTGCGGATGCGCTGCGGCGTCGGCGGTCGCGGCGCCCGGCGCTTGTGTCGGGGCGGCGTTCGCCTTGCCGGCGTCCTGGCCGATATTGGAGACGTCCGACTGTCCTTGTGCGGTGGCGACGGCGGCCTGGAACGAGGTCTTCGGCGTGCCCTGGTTGACGGGGATCAACCCGCCGCTCGCCTTGGCGTCGGTCGCGGCCGCGTCGGTTGCCCCGGTCGCGGCATCGGCCAGCGTCGCGGTGGTGTCGGCGTCGACCTTGGCGCCGGCGGTCTTGGCGCTCTTGTCGGCGGGCGTGGCGGTGTCGGTCTTGGTGCCCGCGATCTGCGCCGCGGTCGAAGCGCTGGCGGCGATGCCGGCGGCGGCGATCGTCAGCGGCGAGGCGGTGGCGGCCTGGTTTGCAGCCGCGTTGGGATCGGCCGGGACGACCGGCGCGGCAACCACGATCGCGTTCGGATCGGGCACGGCCTGCGCCGCGTCGGCCGGCGCGGTTGCTGCGGCATCGACCGCGGCGGTGAGCGTGTCGGTGCCCTCGGTCTGGTCGTCCTTGGTTTTCTCGGATGTGTCAGCCGATTTGGCGTCCGACGCCTCGGACTTGTCCTTGACCTTGTCCTTCGCCGTGCCGGCGTCCTTGGCCGCATCCGTGGTCGTGTCGTTCGACTTGTCGTTCGCCTTGTCGTTCCTGGCGGGCGCGGAGGTGTCGGTGTCGTCGCTCGCCCTGCTCTGCGAGGATTCATCCGTGGACGAGGTGTCGCGCGGCCCCTTGTCCGCGGAGGACGAATCGCTCCGCCGCGGCGCGCTATCCTGGGCCTGCGAGGCCGCATTGGTGTTGATCGCCTGGGTGTTGCTGTCGACCAGCGACCCGAAGGAGTCGTTCGCGGACGGCTCCCTGGCGCTCTGCGACCGCGCAGGCTTTTGCTGCGCGCTCGAAACTTGCACGCTGGCCACGACATCTGACGTACGACTGACCACAGGCAACCCCTTGGAAACATCTTCGGCATCAGGGGAGCAAGGAGCGGGCCAGTGCCCTTTCAGGTATATTTATGTAGCAAAATCAATCATTTATGGATTTTATCCCGTCACCGCAGGGCCCGCTGCGACCCCGCCATTTCTGCCTCCCCGGCAAGAATTGCCCTAAGCTGGCCGCCCCCGTGATTGCTTCACCGGAATGCCGCCTATATTAAAGAGGTTACTCTCAGCCGCTTTCGACCGGGCAGTCGTGCCTTGCGGGAACTAAAGTTCCCGGGGTTCGACGACGTCCCGCGAGAAGCATGAAATCGCGGATCGCCGCACGCCGTCACAACCCTTAAGGCCCATGCTCAACAGTCTGGATCTCGAAGGCCGTCCTGAGGACACCAGGGTCGTTGTCGCCATGTCGGGCGGCGTCGATTCCTCGACGACGGCTGCGCTTCTGAAGGCGGAAGGCTACGACGTCGTCGGCATCACGCTGCAGCTTTACGACCATGGCGCGGCGACCCATCGCAAGGGTGCCTGCTGCGCCGGCCAGGATATCCACGACGCCCGCGACGTCGCGGCAAAACTCGGCATTCCCCATTACGTGCTCGACTACGAGGATCGCTTCCGCGAATCCGTCATCGACAATTTCGCCGACAGCTACGCGCTCGGCGAGACGCCGGTGCCGTGCATCGAGTGCAACCGCAGCGTCAAATTCCGCGACCTCCTGAAGACCGCGCGCGAGCTCGGCGCACAGGCGCTCGCCACCGGCCATTACGTCGCCTCGCGCCGCCGCGAAGACGGCTCGCGCGCGCTGGTCTGCGCGGCCGACGCCGACCGCGACCAGAGCTATTTCCTGTTTGCGACGACGCAAGAACAGCTCGACTTCCTGCGCTTCCCGCTCGGCGACATGACCAAGCCCGAGACGCGCGAGCTCGCGCGCCGCTTTGGCCTGTCCGTCGCCGACAAGCACGACAGCCAGGACATCTGCTTCGTGCCGACGGGCCGCTATACCGACATCATCACGCGCCTGCGTCCGAATGCGATGGACCCCGGCGACATCGTGGATCTCGACGGACGCGTGCTCGGCCGGCACAACGGCATCGCCAATTTCACCGTCGGTCAGCGCCGCGGCCTCGGCATCGCCGCTCACGCGCCGCTGTTCGTGGTGCGGCTGGAGGCTGCCACCCGCCGCGTCGTCGTCGGCCCGCGCGATGCGCTGAAGATGCACCGCATCGCCTTGCGCGACGTCAACTGGATCGGCGGCGGCGACATCGACCGCGCCATCGGCGCCGGCCTCGAATTGTTCGTGCGCGTGCGCTCGACCCGCGCGCCGCAGCCCGCATGGCTGCGCGGCAGCGATGGTCATTACGAAGTCGAGCTCGTCGGCGGCGAGGAGGGCGTCTCGCCCGGCCAGGCCTGCGTGTTCTACGACGCGCCCAGTGGGCAGGCCCGCGTGCTTGGCGGCGGCTTCATTCAAAGCGCCGCCGCGAAAGTCGCGACAGGCACGGCGAGGCCGCTTGTCGAAGCGGTGCGCGGTTAAGAGAATTCAGGGCAGGGGGCATGGCAGCAGACATCTCGCGGGCCGGGGTCGAGAAGGCCTATGGCCGCTGGGCGCCGGTCTATGATCTCGTGTTCGGCAAGGTGTTCGACGCCGGACGGCAGTCGACCATCGCGGAGGCCGACCGCATCGGCGGCCGCATCCTCGACGTCGGCGTCGGTACCGGCCTGTCGCTGTCGGACTATTCGCGCACCACGAAAATCTGCGGCGTCGACATCTCCGAGCCGATGCTGCGCAAGGCGCAGGCGCGGGTGCGTGCGCTTCGCCTCTCCAATGTCGAAGTGCTCTCGGTGATGGATGCGAAAAACCTCGCCTTCCCCGAAAACTTCTTCGACGCGGTGGTGGCGCAATATGTCATCACCGCCGTGCCCGATCCCGAAGGCACGCTCGACGAGTTCGTGCGCGTGCTCAAGCCCGGCGGCGAGCTGATCCTCGTCAACCACATCGGCGCCGAGACCGGCCCGCGCAAACTGTTCGAGCTCGCCTTCGCGCCCGTCGCCCGCCGCCTCGGCTGGCGCCCGGAATTCCCGTGGGCCCGCCTCGAGGGCTGGGCCGCGAGGCACGGCGGCATCACCTTGGCCGAACGGAGGCCGATGCCGCCGATGGGGCACTTTTCGCTGATCCGCTACCACAAATCGTGATCGTGCCGAGGGAACACGCGCCGTGATCGGCGCGTTTTGCTCCCATGCGCACGACATCAAACATCATCCTGGCCAGCCTCCTGATCGTCGCCTCCGGCAGCGCGATCGCGCAGGCTCCGCCGCTACCTGCGACGCCGCCGCAAGCGACCGCGCCGCCATCCCCGCAACATGCGGCCAATTGCACCCCGCAGGACCGCCCTAACCGCCAGGCCGATGGCACCACCACCGGCCAGTCCCGGGAACCGCTCGGCGACAAGCTGGCAAAGTCCGACGGCGTGCTCTGCCCGCCCGCGGGCGTCGACCCCGAGATGCACGCCCCGGCCCCCGACACCGGCGGCAACACCCCGGTGATCCCGCCCCCCGGCAGCCCCGGCGGCGACCCGAACGTGCGGCCGAAATAAGCGATTTCCCGCCTCTCGCGCCCTTCGCCTCTCCCCGCCTGCGGGGAGAGGCCGGAGCGCGTCGCAGATGCGATCCGGGTGAGGGGGATTCTCCACGAGTCCGGTCTTCGAACGGGCAAATCCGGCGCCCAAATCGGCCGTTTCTCGCCGTCTTGTCCCGCCGAAGCCTTGGCCAAGAAAGTCTTGGCGAAGAAAGCCTTGGCGAAGGCGGAAGCTTTTAGCGAAGGCGGATTGACTTCCCGCCGCCCCCTTCTTTATATGCCGCGCGTTCGCGAGATCGGCCGTAGCCGCCGTTCGCGGGCCCTGTGGCGGGGTAGCTCAGCTGGTTAGAGCACGGGAATCATAATCCTGGGGTCGGGGGTTCGAGTCCCTCTCCCGCTACCAATATCCCCGAGCTTCGCATGTCCATCCTCCAAGAGGCGTTGCACGACCTGCTGCGTGTCCTGGCCTTTGCGACCTGGGGATGTGCGGTCGTAATCTTGGCGATGGCGATACGCCTGGCCTTCTTGAGAGCCGGAGCGTCGCCCGAGTGGCGCGGCCTGCTAACGCTCAGGCGTCCGTTGGCGAGCGAGCTCTCGCGGGAATTCCACGCGGCCAATGGTCAGCTCATGCGTCTCATGCTTGCATTCGCCGCGATGCTAGGCATCGGCGCCCTGCTGTTCTGGCTGGATACCCTGCTTCTTCCTGTCTCAAGTAATTTGATGAGCGTGCTATCGCCCGGCGCGCGCGATTAGGAACTCCCGCGCACGATGGAAGCTTGAATCCGCGGGTCAGCCTCGCCGCCGATCGCTGGCCTGCACGGCCCGCCTCCAAGCCCCCCATACCCCCCAGGGTGGGCCGTGCTTCACCAGAGGAGACGAGAATTGTCCGACCCGACCGAGCAAGAGATCAGAGAACGCGCGCACCGCCTGTGGGAGCAGGCCGGCAAGCCCGAAGGCCGCGAAGAAGAATTTTGGAACGCGGCCGAGCAGGAGCTGCGCAACGAGGAAAAGTCGAACACGCTGCGGACGCCGGATACGCTGTGACCGACAAGACCTGCCCATTCTGCCAGGGTCTGGGATGGGTCTGCGAAAACCATCCGCTCCGGGCGTGGAGCGAGAAACTCGGCGGCTGCCGCTGCGGTGAGGGCATGCCCTGCACCTGCAACACGACTGAGGATCCGGAAATCAGAGTGGTGATCGTCGAAGCCGACACGACGTGGCACTAAAGCATGACCCGGAAAAGTGCGCAGCGGTTTTCCGAAAAGATCATGCTTAAACAACAACCTGAAGCGCGATGGCGATTCATCCTAATCGCATCGCGCTTTAGCGGCGTCGACTCGATGTGATGGTGCGTAGGATGGGTGAGCCCTTGCGAATCCCGTCATGCGTCGACGTCGTCCAGACGCCGATGGGTTTCGCTTCGCTCACCCCATCCTACGCTCTTCCATCCCGCGCGCTTTTGCCGAGGGAACAGACCATCCCCGAAAGGAATTCAATCTCCGAACAGCACGGGCTCTGGCAACATTTCCCACGGCAGTGTCGGCGGTGGACGAGCAGAAAAAGATAGAGCACCAGATCGAACTCGCCACGCGAGCGGCCGCGCTCGTCAAGGACGAAACCACCGGCCAGCGCTTCCGCAGCTTTGCCGAAGAGCTGAAGCGAAAGCTCCGCCGCATGATGGGGCGCGGCCAGGTGCGCGCGCGCGCCTACGAGCTCTGGGAGCAGGCGGGACGGCCGAGCGATCGCGAGCTGGAGTTCTGGCTCGAAGCGGAGCGGCAGGTGGAGGAAGAGCGCGAGGAGCGGAAGGGGGCGGGTGGTTCGTAGGCGGAAGCTCCACCTCGATTGAGGGAGATCACATTCGGACATCGTCATGCCCGGGCTTGTCCCGGGCATCCACGTTCTCAGTGCTGCACAGCAACAAAGAAAAAAGCCGCCGGGCTCTTCACCCGGACGGCCTCGAAAAGTCCCTAGCTGTCGATCGCCTCCGCAGCCTCACGCGTACCGCCGTTACCTTGTTTGCGGCCATGCTGGGTCATTGTAGGGGAGGGGGAGTGATTCTGCTGTGATCTGAAGCACACAGTGGAAAAGAGGATGGGGAGGGGAAGGTCCCGTGCCGCATGAGAGCTCGGTAGTAGGATGGGTTGAGCTCTTGCGAAACCCATCATGCCTCGGCGTTGGGAACATCTTGATGGGTTTTGGTCTCGGGCCGCGGGAGCTAGGCTTGTGTTCCATGGAGACTGAGGGCTTGTTTAGCAATCGCGACGATTGACTTGTCTGCCCATAACTCACCCTGTGTCGCCCTCCGTCAACCCCTCCTCACAAAAATATTCCACTTTACCGAAATTCGGTTTCGGCGTATTTCTCGCCCATCCCGGCTCACCCAAGAGGGGCGACTATGTGTCGTCACTGTCGCGAGCCGGGCTTGCGGTGGACGCGGCAGCGTCGGCACGAGAGGTGCGGACAGGGCGGGTAGTCCCTGTGAGTCCGCAACCGCGTGCGACGAGCGGCGCTGTCAGGTTCGTCTCGCCGGCAGGTCGACGGCAACGTGCACAACGTCGTCGAACCCTGCGGCGAAATGGCGGGCCGTGCGTACGGCAAAACCGTGTGGTCCTGGCCGTCGTTGCTACGGTCAAGCATCTGCGGAGATGCGCGCGAGCCCAACCGGGCAGACGGCATCGTCAATTCGCGGGGCGAGGGAGGCCAGAAGGAAAGGTCGGCTCCCGGGAGATCACGGCATAAGCCGTCCGACCATCGCGCAGGGAAGGCCGAGTGATCGGCGACACCTGTATGCTGCTGTGCGGTCTCCTTTGCGCACTATTCGCGCAGCAGACCGCGGGTGCACGCTGGCACCCGGCCTTCCCTGCGCCCTCTTGGCTTTATGAGGGTGGAGCGACGAAGCAAAGCTCGGGCGGATTGAGCCGCGAGAATGCGAAGGCGTGTCTGCGAGCTGAGCTGCGTGCCACAAACTCGATCTCGTAGGGTGGGCAAAGCGCAGCGTGCCCACGCCTTGTTGCTCATGGAGGGAGATCGTGGGCACGGCGCTGTGCGCCTTTGCCCACCCTACGCACTGCACGTTGGGATGTGGACTAGAGCTTTGCAACGACGGTGGAGAGAGCGGGCGTCATAACTCCGCTCTCGTGCCCCGGACGCAGCGCAGCGCTCTTGCGGTGCGCTGCAGAGCCGGGGCCCATGTCGCTGCGCCCTACCGTGCCGCCCCTTGGTCCCGGCTCTGCGCGGCAGCGCGCTATGCGCGTTGCCGCTTGTCCGGGACACGAGAGCCTTGCGCCGTGCCTCCCTCAAACCCGATACCACGCCGCCAGATTCCACGTGATGGTGTCCCAGCCGGAGATGTCGATCATGAGGTTGTTGGCGCCGGCGTTGACGATGGGGCGTGAGAGCAGCGGCAGGAACACGTGGGCTTCGCAGAAGATCTCGTCGACCTTCATCAGCAGCGCGGCGCGCTTGACCGGGTCGAGCTCGTTCTGCGCGGCCTTGTAGGCCTTGTCGGCTTCGGGATCGGAATAGCGCGAGTTGTTGCGGCCGAGCCATTTGTTGTCCTTGGTGGCGATCTCCCAGGACACGCACTGGTTCAGCAGGCGCTCCGGGTCGGGCTGCGGCTGCGTGGTGTTGTACATCTCCATGTCGGCATAGAATTTGGAGTAGGTGTCGGGATTGCCGACGTCGGAGGAGAAGAACACCGATGCGGTGACCGACTTGAGCTCGATGTCGATGCCGGCCTTCTGGCAGGCCTGCTTGATGATGGCCTGCGTCTTCTGGCGCGGCGCGTTGATCGAGGTCTGGAAGACGTATTTGAGCTTCTTGCCGTCCTTCTCGCGGATGCCGTCCGCGCCCTTCTTCCAGCCTGCGTCGTCGAGGATCTTGTTCGCCTTGTCGACGTCGAACTCGTATTTGAGCTTGGGCGATTTGAACTGCTTGGGCGCGTTGACGAAGCTCGCGGTGGCGATGCCGCCGCGGCCGTAGATGAATTTCTGGATCGAGTCGCGGTCGATCAGGAGGTTGATCGCCCGGCGCACCGCGGGATCGGACAGCGTCGGGTGCTTGGACTTGACGCTGGAGCGCTCGCCGTCGATCTCGGTCCACGGGTCCGTCGTGTTGAGGATGATGAACTCGACGTTGCCGGACGGCGTGATGTCGAGCTTGCCCTTGCCGCCCGCCTCCATGCGCTTGAGCACCTCCTCCTCCACCTGCATGTTCCAGGCAAAGTCGTACTCGCCGGTCTGCAGCACGGTGCGCGCCGCGGACACCGCATCGCCGCCGCCCTTGATCTCGAGCGTGTCGAAATGCGGCTGGTTCTTGATGTGATAGTCGGGATTGCGTTCGGCGCGGATCAAATCGCCCGGCTTGAACTCGACGAATTTGTACGGGCCGGTGCCGACCGGTTTCAGATTGGCCGGTGCCTCGCGCGACTTGGCGCCGGCATAGTCGCCGAAATGATGCTTTGGCAGGATCAAGCCGACCGAGCCGACGAAGGGATCGGCCCAGAACGGCGTCGGCGCCCTGAAGATCACCTTGACGGTGTGGTCGTCGATCTTCTCGACCTTGATGTCCTTGTAGGATCCCGTGGTGTAGGCCGCAGTGGCGAGATCGGCGGCGTATTGCCAGGTGAAGATGACGTCGTCGGCGGTGAAGGGCTGGCCGTCATGCCATTTGACGCCCTGCTTCAGCTTCCAGACCACGCTCATGCCGTCGGCCGCAAGGCTGCCGTTCGCCTTGGTCGGAACCTCGGCCGCAAGGCACGGGATGAGGTTGCCCTCCTTGTCCCAGCCGGCGAGCGGCTCGAAGAACACGCGCGAGGCCATCTGGTCCTTGGTGCCGAGCGCGAAATGCGGATTGAGCAGGGTCGGCGCCTGCCAGAACAGCAGCTTGAGCGGGCCGCCGCCGCCGGCCTTGGTCGGCTTGTAAGGCAACGTGGCATCCGCCATCGCCACGTTGTGCCAGAGCAGGATCTGGCTCGCGATGGGCGCTGCGATTCCGACCGCGGCCACCTTCTGGATGAACGAGCGTCGGGACAGCGTGCCTTGCTTCACCTCCGCGACCAGACCCCGGATTTCGTTCTCGTTCATCAGATGACCCTCCACCGCGAAGACAAATCGTCGCCGGCGGCCATCATGTTGCATCATGCACGAGGCGGCAATGCCGGCGTGACTGCCGGGCCATGCGACGAAATGACGATGGGGAGAGCCCTTGCGGGCCACGACCCGGACCGCCGACCGAGCGCGGCGAGGGTGGTCCTGGCAAAACTCCGGGCGAATTGTGCCGGCAATCTCGCTCTCTTGGCCCTGCCGTGCCGTGATGCGTCTCACGCTTGCGCAGGCGCGTTCGTTCCCCACATCGGATCGAACGGAGAAGCGTCGTCCGCGCCAGGCGGCAAATATGGTTTTCCATTTCATTGATTTCATCCGGCGGAGAAGCGAATACGGTTCCAATCATTCTCGCCGTGCCATGGAGACCAAGATGTCGTTTCGCTTCCCCCTGATGCTCGCAACCGCGCTCGCCGCCTGGTCGGCAGCAGCCACCGCCGAGACCATCAAGATCGGCGTGACGCCGGGCCCGCATGCGCAGATCCTGGAGGCAGTGAAGCCGATCGCCGCCAAGCAGGGTCTCGACATCCAGCTGCTCGAATTCTCCGACTATGTCGTGCCGAATGCCGCGCTCGATGCCGGCGAGATCCAGGCCAATTCGTTCCAGAACCAGCCATATCTGGACAACCAGAAAGCCGACCGCGGCTACAAGATCGAGGCCGTCGGCCTGACCGTGAATTTCCCGATCGGCGTCTATTCGAAGAAGCACAAGGCCATCGCCGACATCCCCGAGGGCGGCAAGGTCTCGATCCCGAACGATCCGACCAATGGCGGCCGCGTGCTGCTGTTGCTGCGCGACAAGGGCCTGATCAAGCTGAAGGACGGCACCGGTTTCAAGCCGACGGTGCTCGACATCACCGAGAACCCGAAGAAGCTGAAGTTCATCGAGGTCGACGCGGCGCAGGCGCCGCGCGCGCTCGACGATGTCGACGCCGCCGCGATCAACACCAATTATGCAACCCAGGCGGGCCTCGATCCGGTCAAGGATCCGATCCTGCGCGAGGACCCGAAGGGCCCCTATGTCAACCTGATCGCCGTGCGCACCGCCGACAAGGACAAGCCCTGGGTCAAGATCCTCGTCGACAGCTACCACACGCCGGAGGTCAAGGAGTTCGTCCTGACCAAGTTCAAGGGCGCGGTGCTGCCGAGCTGGTAGGCAATCTGCCCAGCTCCAGCGCAGGGGCGATCCCGGCGGGCAGCGTTACGCATGAGCCTTGTCAATGAGCTTGCGTATGAGCCCTGCGCAATGCCCGCTTGTCTGGAGCAGCAGTAACCGACATCATCGGCAGCCTGACCATCCTCGCCCGACAGGGGTCGCATGAAACGCTTTGCAAATCTGAAACGCCTGGGATTTTTCACGCGGCTTTTGGACGAGGCCCCGCCCGCCGAGCGCTATCGCTTCGCGGCCGAGCAGATCGTGCGCGCCGAAAAGGCGGGCCTCGATTCTGCGTGGATCGCGCAGCATCATTTCCACGAGCGCGAAGGCGGCCTGCCGTCGCCCTTCACCTTTCTCGGCTACGTCGCAGCCCAGACCTCGCGCATCCGCCTCGGCACCGGCATCGTCACGCTGCCGCTCGAGAATGCGGTGCGGGTGGCGGAGGACGCAGCCGTGCTCGATCTGATCTGCAACGGCCGCTTCGAGCTCGGCGTCGGCACCGGCGGCAATCCGTCGGCCTTTGCCGCCTTCGGCCTCGACAGCGCTCAGCGCAACGAGATCTTCGCCCGCAATCTGGAGGTCGTCCGCACCGCCCTGGTCGGCAAGCCGCTCGAGGGTGGCGACACGATCTACCCGCAACGGCCGCAGCTGGACAAGCGGATCTGGCAGGCCACGTTCTCGGTCGCGGGAGGTGCCCGAGCCGGCAAGGCCGGTGACGGCCTGTTGCTGTCGCGCACCCAGCCGCGGACCAAGGAGGCGCCGAAGGCGACGCTGGCCGAGATCCAGAATCCGGTGATCGATGCCTATCTGGAAGCGCTGCCCAAGGGGGCCGAGCCCCGCATCATGGCCTCGCGCAGCGTGTTCGTCGCCGACGATCATCGCGAGGCGTTGCGGCTTGCAGACATTGGCTTGCGGCGTGCGCTGCCGCAGTTTCTCAAGGGCGGCCACGCCAAGCCGGGCGAGACGCTGGAGGAGATGATCACGGCGTTCGACACCCATGTCGGCGGCGCCGACGAGGTCATCGCCTCGCTGCGCACCGATGCCACGCTGGAGCGGGTGACCGATCTCGTGTTCCAGGTGCATTCGGTCGATGCCCCGCATCCCCACGTCCTGCGCTCGATCGATCTCGTCGCGGAGAAGGTCGCACCCGCGCTGGGCTGGACCCGGACGGCGCCCGATGTGGCGCTGGCGGGCTGATTGGACATGAAGAGCATCGCGTTGCACGAGGCCGAATGATGACTACGCAGGATATCATCGACACACTCGCCGGGATCCAGCCGGGCTCGGCGCTGGACGCCATCCGCGCCCGCCGCCTGCAGGCGCGCGAGAACGCGCAGAAGAGCTATCTCTCGCTGTTCGAGCCGATCGACGCGGGCGATGTCTCGCTGGCCGAGCGCGCGGCCGTCGCCGCCTTCGTGACCGGGCTCCATGGCGAGTCGCCCGTTGCCACCTTCTATCGCGACAAGCTTGCCGCAAACGCGGACGGTGCGCGCCTGCTGGAGGCGATCGACGCCGAGATCGCGCGGGGCAGAACCTCGGGTCCCTATGGCTCGTATCCCGCCGGCCTACTGTCGATCGAGAACACGGCCGGCCTGATCTATCGCGTGAGCGCCGCGAGCAAGCCGGCGCTTGGTGCGAAGCTCGCAGCAGCGCTCGAGCATGCGCACCTCCTGGTGTTCCGGCCCCGCGATGCCGCAGCCGCCGACATGAAGGCGCTGCTTGACGCCGGCTGGTCGACCACCGGCATCGTCACCTTCTCCCAACTCGTCGCGTTCCTGTCGTTCCAGGTGCGGGTCGTCAGCGGCTTGCGCACGCTCGCCGCGGCGAACGCATAAGAGGAGACCGCAATCATGAGCGCCGCCGTCAACCCGCCCGTCGTCTTCACCCAGGACGAGCTCGGTTGGGTCTCCTGGATCGATCCGCTGCCCGAGGCCGAGCTGACCGAGCGGCATTACTCGGGCCTCGTCGATCGCTCGCGCGCCAAGTCGGAATATTTCCGCCTGCTGGTGCGCGATCCCGAAGTGCTGGAAGCCCGCACCAAGACCGACAGGGACATCTTCTACAACGTCGCCGACGGCTTGCCGCGCGCCGAGCGCGAGCTCGCGGCGGCCGCGACCTCGCGCTACAACGGCTGCATCTATTGCGCCTCCGTGCATGCGCGCTTCGCCAGCACCTATTCCAAGCGCCGCGACGACGTGCAGCGCCTGCTCGACGAGGGCATCAAGGCCGACCTCGGCGAGCGCTGGAATGCCGTGGTCAAGGCCTCGGTGGCGCTGGCCGCGACGCCGATCGCGTTCGGGCCCGACAATATCGCGGAGCTGCGCCGCGCCGGTCTCGACGATGCCGAGATCGTCGACGTCATCAACGGCGCCTCGTTCTTCAACTGGGCGAACCGGCTGATGCTGTCGCTCGGCGAGCCCTCGAAATAGCCAATCTCGGCGGCACAAGAATTGCTGCTTGTTTCAACATTGAGTGGATGGAGCCGTGCATGAGCAACATCGATCGTCGTAGCCTGGTGAAGGGGTCTCTCGCCGTCATGATGGCGGGAGCGGCCGTCTCGCGCGGCGCCTTCGCGCAATCGTCCGAACCGATCCTGCTCGGCGTCAGCGGCCCCCTGACGGGACCGAACGCGCAATATGGCACGCAGTGGAAGCAGGGTTTTGATCTCGCGCTCGACGAGATCATGGCGGCCGGCGGCATCAACGGGCGCAAGCTCGCTTATCAGTTCGAGGACAGCCAGAGCGATCCGCGCCAGTCGGTGGCGATCGCCCAGAAGTTCGTCTCCGATCCCCGGATCGTCATGGAGCTCGGCGACTTTTCCAGCCCGGCCTCGATGGCGGCCTCGCCGATCTATCAGCGTGGCGGCCTCGTGCAATTCGGCTTCACCAACTCGCACCCCGATTTCACCAAGGGCGGCGACTTCATGTGGAGCACCTCGGTCAGCCAGGCCGACGAGCAGCCGCTGCTGGCGGCTTATGCCGTGAAGCGTCTCGGCCTCAAGAAGCTCGCGGTGCTGCACCTCAACACCGATTGGGGCCGCACCAGCCGCGACTATTTCGTCAAGGCGGCGAAGGAATACGGCGCCGAGGTCGCGGTGACCGAGGGCTACATCGCGGAGGAGCGCGACTTCCGCTCCACCCTGGTGCGCGTGCGCGACGCCAGCCCGGACGGGCTGATCCTGATCTCCTATTATTCCGACGGTGCGCTGATCGCCCGTCAGGCGCGGCAGGTCGGCCTGAAGCAGGTGATCTGCGCCGCGAGCTCGGTCTACTCGCCGAAGTTTCTGGAGCTCGGCGGCGAGGCGGTCGAGGATGTCCATCTCGGCACGCGCTATTTCCCCGAGGATCCCAGGCCCGAGGTGAAGAAATTCATCTCGGGCTTCAAGGCGAAGTACGGCGGGCAGGAGCCGGACGCCTTCAACGCTTATTCCTATGATGCGATGAACATGGCGGCCGCCGTGGTCAAGATCGGCGGCACCGACCGCCGTGCGGTCCGCGATGCCTTCACGAAAGTGAAGGACGTCTCCAGCGTCATCTTCGGTTCCGCGACGTTCGACGTCGAGAGCCGCCGCGTCAAGGGCGCCATGAACGCCGAACTCGTCGTGCGCAAGGGGCAGTTCGCGCTCTGGGACGGCAAGCCGACCTGACCTGATGGCCGGGGCATTCGCTTCTGCCGCTTCTCTCTCTCTCTCTCTCTCTCCTTGGGGCCATCGCGTGTCTTCCTGGCTCGACTACACGATCAACGGGCTGATCGTCGGCAATGTCTATGCCCTCGTTGCGGTCGGGCTTGCGCTGATCTTCGGCGTCAGCCGGCTGATCAACTTCGCGCAGGGCTCGATCTATCTGGTCGGCGCCTATATCGGCTGGGTCGCGGTGGTGCAGCTGCATACGCCGCTGCCGCTCACCATCATCGTGGTCGCGGTCGCTGCCGCGCTGGTCGGGCTGGTGATCGAGCGGTTCGGTCTGCGTCCGCTGCAGAACTCGGTGCGCATCGCGCCGCTGCTCGCCACGATCGGCATCAGCTTCGTGCTCGATCAGCTGGTGATGCTGACCTTCTCGCCCAATCCGCGCGCGCTGCCGAGCCAGTTGCCGGACGTGCGCTTTCAGGTCGGCGGCGGCACCATCGGCCCACTTGATCTGCTGATCGCCGGCGTCGGCCTCACCAGCGCGCTGCTGCTGTTCGTGTTCCTGCGCTACTCCAAGCTCGGCTGGGCGGTACGCGCCACTGCGCAGGACCGCGACGCTGCGATGCAGATGGGCGTCGACGTCAACCGCGTCAATCAGGCGGTGTTCGGCATTGCCGCCGCGCTCGGCGGCGTCTCCGGCATGTTGGTCGGCATGTACTATAACCAGATCGACACCGCGATGAGCCTGCAGGCGACGCTGAAGGGCGTCGTCGCCGAAGTGGTCGGCGGCGCCGGCAATGTGCCCGGCGCCGTCATCGGCAGCCTGCTGCTCGGACTGGTGGAGAGCTACGGCGTCGCCGTGTTCGGCACCAGCTACCGCAATCTGTTCGCCTTCCTGCTTCTCGTCGTCGTGCTCGTGCTGCGGCCGAACGGCCTGTTCGCCAGCGCGCGGCAAGCGCCGCCCGAGCCGCTCACCGGCACCTTCATCGCGCCGAGCCGCCCGGTGCGCATTCCGCGCTGGGCGCTGCTGGCTGCAGCCGCGATCTTCGCGGTCCTGCCGTTCTTCCCGGTGTCGTTCTACGTGCTGCAGACCCTGATCAACGCCTGGCTGCTCGGCATGCTCGCACTCAGCCTGACGCTGGTTGCGGGCACGATCGGCCAGGTCTCGCTCGGCCATGCCGCACTGCTTGCGATCGGCGCCTACACCTCCGCGCTGCTGTCGCTGACCCTCTCCGTACCGGTGGGCCTCTCGATTATCGGCGGCGGCCTGATGTGCGCCGCGCTCGGCACCGCGCTGATCTCGCCGTCGTTCCGGCTGCGCGGGCATTACGTGTCGATCGCGACGCTCGCCATCGGCGAGATCGTGTCGCTGGTGATCCTGAATTGGGAAAGCGTCACACGCGGCCCGATCGGCATCTCCGGCATCCCGCCGCTGTCGCTGTTCGGCTACGATTTGATCAGCCCGACCTCGATCTACTGGTTCAGCTTCACAGTGATGGTCGTGCTGGCGCTGCTGCAGGGGCGCTTGCTCACCTCGCATCTCGGCCGCAGCTTTCGCGCCATCCGCGACGACGACATCGCAGCGCGCGCCTATGGCCTCAGTCTCAACCGCTACAAGTCGCTGGCCTTCATCTTCGGCGGCTTCGCCGCCGGCGTCAGCGGCGGCATCGCGGCACACCTCTACTCCTACATCAACCATGAGACCTTCAATACGCAGCAATCGATCCTGGCGCTGACCGTGGTCATCCTCGGCGGCCTCGGCAATGTCGTCGGCGCGATTCTCGGAGCGGTCGCGCTGGTCGGCCTGCCCGAGGTCTTTCGGATCGCGGCGGAGTATCGCATCCTGATCTACGGCATCGTGCTGTTGCTGCTCGTGCGGTTCAGGCCGCAGGGCCTGTTGGGGACGCTGTGATGGCACAGCTCAATTCCATGCTGTCCCTGCGCGGGCTGACGCGGCGCTTCGGCGGCCTCACCGCGGTCGACGCGATCGATCTCGATCTCGCCAAAGGTGAGCTTGTCAGCATCATCGGCCCGAACGGGGCCGGCAAGACGACTCTGTTCAACCTCGTGACCGGGCTGGACCGGCCCGACGCGGGTACAGTTCACTTCGAAGGCCAGGACATCACCGGCCTGTCGCCGGAGCGGCTCGCAGGCGAGGGCATCGCGCGCACGTTCCAGCTCGGCCGCGTCTTCGGCAATCTCAGCGTCATGGACAACGTCCTGATCGGCGCGCACACGCGGCTGCGCGCGGTGAAGCCGGCGGTGCCGGTGATCGGTCCGCTGCTGGAATTGGGGTTGGCGCTGCTGCGGCCCGCCAGCGTCAAGGCGGAAGAAGAGCGGCTGCGCGAGGAGGTGAAGGCCATCCTCGCCCGCTTCGGCGAGCGGCTGCTGCCGCGGATCGACCAGCCGGCCTATAGCCTGTCCTACGCCAATCGCCGCCGCGTCGAGATCGCGCGCGCGCTCGCGCTCAAGCCGCGGCTGTTGCTGCTCGACGAGCCCACCGCCGGCATGAACCCGACCGAGACCGCGGAGATGCAGGCGCTGGTCGCCGAGCTCAAGGCGGAGGGGCTGACCATCCTCCTGATCGAGCACAAGCTGGAGATGGTGATGCGCCTGTCCGATCGTGTCATCGTCATGGACGAGGGTAAGAAGATCGCGGAAGGGCCGGGCGACGCGGTGCGGAGCGATCCCAAGGTGATCGAGGCCTATCTTGGCCACGGGCTATCAGGGGCGTCGGAGCAGGAGAGCGCAGCATGACGACGAGCGCACCCGAACCGCTGCTGGCGCTGTCCAATGTCAACACCTTCTACGGCCAGGCCCAGGTGCATTTCGATCTGTCGATCACAGTCGCGCGCGGCCACATCGTCTGCCTGCTCGGCGGCAACGCCAGCGGCAAGTCGACGACGATGAAGATCATCTTGGGCCTTGTGAAGCCGCGCTCGGGCGATGTCACGTTCGACGGCGCCTCGCTGATCGGGCTGACCACGCCACAGATTGTCCGCCGCGGCATCGCCTCGGTGCCGGAGGCGCGGCGGCTGTTCGCGGACATGAGCGTGCGCGAGAACATCCTGATGGGCGCCTTCGTGCGCAACGACCGTGACGCGGTGGCGCAGGATCTCGACAGGATGCTGACGCTGTTCCCGAAGCTCGGCCAGCGGCTGTCGCAGCGCGCGGGCTCGCTCTCCGGCGGCGAGCAGCAGATGGTCGCGATGGCGCGCGCGCTGATGAGCCGTCCCAGGATGATCGTGATGGACGAACCGACCATGGGCCTGTCGCCGCTCTATGTGGACCGCGTGCTGGAGCTGATCCGGACCATCAATCAGGAGGGCGTCTCGGTGTTCATGGTCGAGCAGAACGCCAGCCTCGCGCTGGAGATCGCACACGAAGCCTATGTGCTGCAGACCGGCAAGATCGTGCTTTCAGGCCGGGCGCGGGCGCTGAAGGACGACCCGCGCATCCGCGACGCCTATCTCGGCGGCTCCGAGGCTGCCTGACGCAATGCGCTGACCTCTCCACGTCATGGCCGGGCTTGACCCGGCATCCACGTCTTGCCTCCAGGCACGAAGAACGTGGATGCCCGGGACAAGTGTTTAGCCCGGACAGATCACTGACGGGTGTTCGGAGACATAGCTGACACATCAACATTGGCTGGATTGGTCCGATTCGGGAGGCCGTCCATGCCGTGGAGTGAGGTGTCAGTAATGGATCAGCGCCAGGAGTTCGTGCGGCTGGCTTTGCAGGAAGGCGCCAACCGGCGCGAACTGTGCCGGCGGTTCAACATCAGCCCTGACGTCGGCTACAAATGGTTGCGGCGCTGGCAGGCCGGCGATCGGGAGCTGGCCGACCGCTCCCGTTGCCCGCATGCGATGCCCAGGCGCAGTGAGGCTGCGGTCGAGGCCCAAGTTCTGGCCGTACGGGACAAGCATCCGGCTTGGGGAGCGCGGAAGATCGCCCACTGCCTGAAGCGGAGCGGGCAGACGGTGCCGGTGCCGTCAACGGTGCACCAGATCCTGTGTCGGAACGGTCGGGTCAAACCGAGCGAGAATGTACCGCCAAATCCGGGGCATCGCTTCGAGAAGGAAGCTCCCAACCTGCTGTGGCAGATGGACTTCAAGGGTCACCTGCCGCTCGCCAACGGGACGCGATGCCATCCGCTGACCGTTGTCGACGATCACTCGCGCTATGTCCTGTGCTTGAAGGCCTGCGCCGACGAGCAGCGTCTTACCGTGCAGGATCACCTGACGACGACATTCCGCTGCTATGGCTTGCCGGAAGCCTTCTACACCGACAACGGCTCACCCTGGGGCGATACGTCAGGCGTTCGTTGGACCGGGTTGAAGGTGTGGCTGCTCAAGCTCGGTGTCAGGGTTGTGCACGCCAGGCCCTGTCACCCGCAGGCCCGCGGCAAGAACGAACGCTTCCATCGCACCCTGAAGGCCGAGGTTTTTGCCATGCGGCGCTTCCGCACCCTCCCGGAAGTCCAGCGCGCCTTCGATGCCTGGCGACCGGTCTACAATCTGGAGCGTCCCCACCAAGGCCTCGATATGCGCGTCCCCGCCGATCGCTTCCGGCCCAGCGCCCGCGCCATGCCGACCCGCGTTCCGAACGTTGAATACGACAGCGGCGAGATCGTCCGTAGGGTCTCATCGACGAGACCCTACATCTCCTTCAAAGGACGCTTCTGGAAGGTTCCCCAGGCCTTCGCGCGCGAAAGTCTCGCCATCCGGCCGCTGGATCGTGACGGCCACTACGGAATCTTCTTCGCCAGTTGGCAGGTCGCATCGATCGACTTGACCAATGGCCAACCTGTCAGTGATGTGTCCGAACAGGTGTCAGCCATGTCCCCGGACTAAACAACAAGCCCGGGCATGACGACCTCCATCCCGCTTCAAGCCGAAGCCGCGCTCGCGACCGGCTCCGCCGGCAGATCATCGCCATTGGGATCGCCGGGCGCCGTGGCCCAGGCCAGCTCCACCAGCGTCACGATCCTGCGTCCACCGCCGTCGAGCTGGACGACGATCAGGCCCTGTTCCTCCATGTAGCCGAGCAGCCGCTGCGCCCGGCGCAGCGAGTGCGAGCCATAGGCCCGCGCGATCGCGGCGTCGCCGGGGCATGGCCAGCCTTCCTTCGCCGCGCGCGCGATCATCATGAATACGCCCTGCATGTCGTCCGGCAAAATGGATGCGCGCAGCGATACGTCCTGCCAGGCGTCGTCTTCGGCATGCTCGGCGCCGAGCCCCGCGCGTGCGCGCGTCAGCATGCGGCGGAATTCGATAAGGTCAGGGACGGCCGAGCCCAGTCCCTCGATCCGGCAGCGGACCACGAACTCCTGATAGAGCACGCCGACGGCGCGGAAGCCGGCGTCGGGCGCGGCGAGCACGGCACGCAGCGTGCGATCGACGCGTTCACGCCGCTCGGCGAGCTCCTCGGCGCTGACCGGCACCTCGTCCACTTCTGGCTGGATCACCGGCGCGGCGGCCTTCGCGGCGCGGAGCTGCTCGAGCAGATCCGGCGCCGGCCGTCGTTGCGGCCGGCTGGCATCGGGCGGCGGCGCGGCCAGGATCATGGCGCGCATATCTTCCGTGGCCGCCTCCGGTAGCGGCATCAGCCGCGGCGTGGAATTGCGCGGCTGGGTGTCGGTCGGCCCGATATGCAAACGCAGGGGCCGGCGCGACAGCGCAGGTCCCAGCGCCATGAACTGTCCACGCTCGAGATCGCGGAAGGATTCCGCCTGCCGCCGCTCCATGCCGAGCAGATCGGCGGCGCGCGCCATGTCGATGTCGAGGAAGGTGCGGCCCATCAGGAAATTCGAGGCTTCCGCCGCGACGTTCTTGGCCAGCTTCGCCAGGCGCTGGGTCGCGATGATGCCGGCCAGCCCACGCTTGCGGCCGCGGCACATCAGATTGGTCATGGCGCCGAGCGAGAGTTTACGCGCCTCGTCCGAGACCTCGCCGGCCACGGCCGGCGCGAACAGCTGCGCCTCGTCGACGACCACCAACATTGGATACCAATGGTCGCGGTCGACGTCGAACATCCCGCCCAGAAACGCCGCGGCGCGGCGCATCTGGTTCTCGGCGTCCAGACCTTCGAGATTGAGCACGGTGGAGACGCGGTGCAGCCGCGCGCGCTCGCCGGCGACCTGAAGGCCGCGCTCGGTGTGATCCTCGGCCTCGATCACGAGATGGCCGAAACGCTCGGCCAGCGTGATGAAATCGCCTTCGGGATCGATGATGGCCTGCTGCACCCACGGCGCGCTCTGTTCCAAGAGCCGCCGCAGCAGATGCGATTTGCCGGAGCCCGAATTGCCCTGCACCAGGAGGCGGGTCGCCAAGAGTTCCTCGAGGTCCATGGCGGCCGCGGCGCCTGCCGTGGTCTGCCCCATCTCGATTGCAACCGTCATGCCCGACTCAAGTCCCCGTCATTCGCGGACAGGGGCTTATCAATACCGTCGCGGCGCGTCGAGCGGCACGGCGCTGATCAGGCCGCGTTGCCCACGGCGGCGTTCAGGCGTGATTCGATAGCCGTAAAAGTGCGGGCCGATAGGGGGCTTGCGGATCGTCGTCCTCGTTTGCGGGGATCGCGCAGGAGCCGAATTCCTGCCTGATCCGCTCCATCTCGGTGATGCGCTCATGCAATCGCTGCAAATGCTCCGGCGATGTCGCCCGCCAGAATTGGAACGTGTCGGCCGTCAGCGGCACGAACGCCGTGCCAAACAGCGTCGGCTCGGGAACGACGGTGCGTCCGAGCAGCAGGAAACGGTCGGCGCCGGAGACGACGAGAGTGGCATAGCCGCGGTTTCCGATCCGCTTGATCCCATTCAGCGACCATTCGGCGAGCTTGCTGAAATAAGGCTCTTCGCGCCAGCGATCGGGGCAATGGTCGTCGACCGTGACGTTCACGGCATCCTGGCTGAAATGGACGATGATGCCCGACTTCGCCGGGAACCAGTCGTCGTCGAGATGCCCTTGCAGCCAGGCGCAGACGAAGGAGCGGCACATCTGCGGGCGGCGGTCGTAGATGGTGCAGCCGGTGCCCGTCTGCCAGTGCTTGCAGAGCTGGTTCACCGGCTTGTCGACGGCGGCCACCTCGAGAATGTCGCAGCAGGCGTTGCAGGATCCGCATTGCCGGGCGAACGGCGCCGTCTTCGGCTGGCCGGCTGCCTTGAAACCCTGGCCGTCGCGGACCAGCAGCTTCTGCTTCTCCAGAGTGTTCAAGGCGCGCTCGACCTTGAGACGGGACAATCCGGTCGCGTCGATGACACTCTTCATGGTTGTCGCGCCGGCCTCCACCGCGCGAGCGACCTGCAACGTCGACTGATCCATCTTCGATGACTTGTTCTTTCGCCCGTCAATCCGGCTATCGCGGGCAGGCTTGGAACCCGCTGCCCGCAGCCGGCATCTGGAGTCTCTGCCGAGGCATCCCGGCGGCCTCTGTTACGTAAGGACAGACCTCGCATGGATGCAAATTTTTCGCAAATCGGCGGCCACGGAATGGGCGGATTCGGGTCGATTCCGGGCTGTGAGGACCGGATTCGATGATGAAGATCAAACCGGCCTGGCCCGGGGCCTGCTAGCTCAGGCGCATGAGCTTCCTGACCTTCTTCACGGCGACCTATTTCCTGCTGGCCGTGCCCGGGCCGACCAACACCTTGCTCGCGACATCGGGGGCGGGGATCGGCATCGCACGCTCACTTCATCTGCTTTTGGCGGAGCTGTGCGGCTATCTGCTGGCAATTGCCGTGCTGAGGTTGGCGCTCGGCCCTCTCGTCAGCGACATCCCGCTCGCGGCCGTCGTGCTCCGCGTCGCGGTCACCGCATACATCCTGTGCCTTGCCGTCATGCTCTGGCGAGTCAACACGCGCGAGCTGCGCGACGGTGCACCGGTGACGTTCGGCCAGGTGCTGCTCACAACCCTGTTGAACCCGAAAGCGCTCGTCTTCGCCTTCCTGCTCCTGCCACTTGGAGCTGGGCCGCTTGAACTGTTGCCCTGGTTGGGCGCGATTGCGCTTCAGATTGTCACCGCTGGCGCCGCGTGGATCACTCTGGGCGCAACGCTCGGCCGCGGCGCGCGCCGTCTCGGGCATCCCGACCTCATCACGCGCACCGGCGCGGTCACGCTTGTCGCGGTGACCGGCCTGATCTGGCTTCAATCATTCCTGAGCGCGTGAGCGTCGGCGTCGCTGGATGCGGCGCGCTCACTGCGCGCCGGATCCGCCCTGCACGATCTTCTCGTTCAGCTTCAGATCGACGGTCTCGACGGTGCGGTCGATCTCGGCATTGGGCACGCCGAGCTGATGCGAGATCAGCTTCACCAGGAGGTCGACGCGCTCGATAAAGGGGGCGCCGCTCGCGACCGCGCGCGCCGCCGATGACGGCTTGAGCAGGCTCTCGGCGGCCTTGGCGTATTTTGCGAACGGCACCTGGTCCTGCGGATCGGCGCCGAGCTTGCGGGCGATGGCATCGACGTGGTCGTAGATCGTCTGCGAGCGCTTGAGGTCGCCGTGCACGGCGTCGCGGATCGACTGCGGATCGTGCGGCGTGATGCAGCGGTAATTGCCGGTGAGCAGCATCGACCATTTCGCCAGCGGCACGAACAGGGAATCGAACACTTTCAGCTTCACCGGCACGTCGTGGCCGTCGAGCGTCACCGCGTCGATGTCGGCCTCGAGCTCGCGCAGCACCTTGTTGTGCTTGTCGTCGGCGAACACCGACGCCTTGAAATTGGTGGGCAGGCCGACATGCAGCACGTTTGCGGCTTCTTCGGGCGGACGGAAAGCCTGCGGGTCGGGGGAGCACAGCGTCACCAGCCCCGGCTCGAACCGCTCCCACACCTGCGCATTGGTGTAGGCTTCTTCCAGATCCATGTCGGCGAGCGCCGGGATCCGCTTCAGATAGGGCAGCGGCGGCATGTTCATGATCGACAGGCACGGCAGCTTCGCCGCGGCGATCTTGACCATGAGAACGCGCACGGTGTGGTTGGTGTATTGCGGCTCCTGCATCGCAAGGCCGACCATATCGTAGCGGGAGAGGTCGACATTGGCGGGGGTCACGGCGTCGAGCTTGCCGGGCAGGTTGCGCGAGAAGATCGCCCGGTGCACCGCCTCGTCACGCAGCTTGATGCGCACCTCGGTACCTTCGCGATTGATCAGCTCCGCGGTCTTGGCGCGGCAGACCAGGGTCACATTGTGCCCCGCCATCAGCAGCTTCGTGCCCAGCAGCGAGCCGTAAGAAGCCCCGAGAATCAATATGTTGCGCGCCATATTCCGTCCCTTTGACAATGTGTGTGATTTTTGAGCCCCGGCCGTCATCCGCGGGCGAGTTGGCGGCATGTAAAGCGAACTGCGCGGAGATGGCAACTGGGATAATGCATACAAGGCGCGCCAGGATCCCGGCGGCAGGGGTGTCGCGAAGAGCATTATCCGGCGATCTTTCCGCCCGCCGGCAAGGACCAGGCTTGCGCGGCGCTCATCCGCGACGAGCCCCAATTTGACCCCGACGGGTCCTCGCTGTCCCGCCACCTGCGGGTGTCAATCGGCTCACTCAACGCCATACGACTTTACCGAATCCAAGTAGGCCGGAGGATGTCTCGCTGGTCCGGCTCAGCGTGAGGTGCGATCGTACGTCGTCACATGTCGCGTGCCGATGATCGCCACGTTGGTTGGTCCCGCTGTTTTCTTCTTGTCACATTTGCCTTTCGGCATTGATGAAAGCGGCAATCCGCCGCATCCCTCACCATATCGTGCTTTCACAATGCCGGCCTACGCAGGCATGTATTTTACGTCGGCGAAGTGACGTCATTTCGGTTCGCCGATCGCAACAAGAAACGACAAGGCCCGCATCGCAAGTCTGTCGCAAGACTGGCGGAGTGCGCGGCAAACAACTGTGTTCAGCGATGGAGCTGGGACGTGACGATTGAGTTGGGGCGGCCTCGACCTTGTGCCCAAGCGGGTTGGTTGGGAATGGTGGCGAAAGACGTCGACGCGGCGGGCAGCATCGACAGGTGCAAGCGCGATGGACGCGATCAGGGGCGGCAGCGATCGCATCGAGCAGATGTGCTGGGTGCTGCGCAGAACGCGAAGCCGGCAGGTCTGGGCGCAAGTCCGGGCAAGCGTTGACGGCGCCGCTCGGGGGCTGACATGGAAGGTGATCATTGGCCGCACGGCTCGTGCGACGGCGCCGGGCAAAGCCTGGCGCGCTTGCGGGATCGCGCGTCCCAATTTTTCCAAAGCCTGTCCGTCGCGGAGCTTGGGCGTGAGACGCACCGGCATCTGTGGATTTCGGACTGGTTGAAGGTCGCGGACGACTACCGGGCCTTGGCCGAATCCGCGCACCAAAACCGTTCCGCCTGGGTTTCGCGGGAAGCGTGGCTGTGTTCGCTGACGGCCCTCGAAGTCGTCAGACGCTTGTCTTGTCCGGGAGATGTCGAAAGTGCCGGCCTCGCAGACGAGGTCGGCATCAGCCTGAGAGGCTTCGAGGCGGAGGCCGGTCTGGCGATCGAGCGCGTCAAGATCGATTGCTTCGACCAAGGGGCGCTGGCCGGCTTCTTTCTGCCGGCGCTCCATCGTGGAGCTTCCGCGCCGACGGTCATCTGTCTCAGTGATGAGGACATCACCCTGGGCTCGATGATGAGCAGGCTGTTGCCGGCCTCACTCTGCGGGACCATGTCGCTCCTGTTCGTTGATGCCGGCAATTCGACGGTGCATCGCTCCTTCAAGCCGGAGCACAGGCTTCAGTGCTGGTTGGACTATCTGGAGGCTCGCCCCGATGTCGATGCGCGGCGGATCGCAATCTATGGCGAAGGGGAGGGCGCTTCTCATGCCTCCCGCCTTGCCCTCTCGGATCGCAGAATAGCGGCCGCCGTGTGCGACGGCGGCCTTTTGACGCCGGTGATGCGCAGAGCATCGCTTCGCTGGATGACCGGCTTCGGGCAGGCCGTCCCTGACGGAGCCTCGACGGGTTCGCTGCCGCCGTCGCGTCGACTTCCGTGCCCGCTGCTCATGGTCGTCGGGAGCCGCTCCATGATATGGGAGCAGGACGCCCTGGATCTGCAAGCCGGCTATCGGCAGACCGGAGCAGATTGCTCGGTCGTCGTGCCCAACAATGTCAGGCACCCGCTCGGCGAGGTCGAGAATTTCATCGCTGTCGACGACTTCGTCTTCGAATGGCTGGGCAGCAAGCTCGGAACGGCCCGTCAGCTTGACCCCGTGACCTATCTCTAGCGCTTGGGGGTATCGTATTCGAGAGCGGTGTTTGCCGACATGCTTCGGTCGCCTCGAAGCCGAGGCGCGCGTCACGACACGTCGATAGCCAGCAATCGCGCCGCCAGCCGGGCGTTCCTGCCGATCGTTGCGAGCGCGGCATTCAGTTCAGCCAGGGTCTTCTCGTCGAGCTCGTTGAAGATGGTCGAATTCAAGGCGAGCTTTCTCTTGGACAGTTTTTCGATTTCCGTCGTGGCCTTCTCCGTCAGCGACATCAGAACGAAGCGGGCATCGTCCGGTGCCGGCCGCCGCGACAGGAAGCCGCTCTTTTCGAGGCTCTTGGTCTGGTTCGTCACGAAGGCCGGGTGGACCCGCAACTTGTTCGCGATGTCGATGCCGGCGACGCCGCGCCCGTCGTCCAGTTCGGTGATCGCCATCAAGATCAGCCACTGCGGCTCGGTAATGCCCAGCAGTCCGGCCCAGCAGGTATGGATGTCCTCCAGCTGGGAGTGAATTTCGACGACGTTCCAGATGAAGTCCGTAATCGCCCTGTCGAGTTTTTTCTCGATCATGTGGCTGCCCCCCGTTTCCCTCAATTCACTCTTTTAATGGGATATTGGGGAATCGTCTCGCATATCGCGCATAGACAATGGTGGCGGACACCGCGCGGTGGAAACGGTTGGACGGTTTAGTACTTGCAAAAAGCAATTAATTAAATTACGTCTCCTCACACTCAATCTTTGCTGCTCTTGACCCTGTCGATGGACAGCGATGTGAGACCTCCAAGAAAGCCCTCGGGATGCCCCCTGAGGGCTTTTTCGTTTTGGATTAAAGAGTTAGTTGCCGTGCCGACCGCCTCTGTTGCCATCGGGCAACATCTCTGACGGAAGTTACGATTCACTAAATCAATAAATTGAGGCCGTTGTTTTTATAAACTATACGTGAAGCTACGACGGAGGGGGGGCACCTCACTGTCGTTTCAGTCCGGACCTTCAGTGCGGACCTGAATTGAACGGAAATTAAGTGGGTCAAGCGGCGTCCTCCGAGGAGCCGAGCCCCCTGAACCGACCTGGAGGTTTACTAATGAAGTTGACGAAGACGCTCTTTCTCGGCTCGGCTGCCGGCCTGATGGCCGTCTCCGGGGCGTTCGCAGCCGATCTCCCCGTGAAGGCGAAGGCCGTCGAATACGTGAAGATCTGCTCGCTGTACGGCGCGGGCTTCTACTACATCCCGGGCACCGACACCTGCATCAAGCTGGGTGGTTATCTGCGCGCTGAAGTCGCGTTCAACACCAACAGCAACTACGGCATCTCGAACGGCTCTCCGGCCGGTGCGCACAACCGCCTCAGCAACTACTACCAGATGCGCGCTCGTCAGGATCTCAACATCGACACGCGCACCGCGACCGAATACGGCGTCGTCCGTACCTTCTTCGACGGCGTGTTCACCTGGACCACCGGTGGCTATCAGGGCTCCGGCTCCGCGACGGGCGGCACGGTCTATACCGGCAACCTCGGCCTCAACACCTCCGGCGCCACGCCGGCGCTCGTTGGTTCGTCGATCAACGGCACCGACGGCAACACCTCGGGCGGTTCGCTCGGCGTGTACTACGCCTTCATCCAGTTCGCTGGCTTCACCATGGGTAAGGCCGTGTCGCAGTTCGACGCGCCCTGGACCAACTATCCCGGCAACAACATCGACAGCCTCGTCGGCGGTTCCGGCACGGTCACTGGTGTCAACCAGTTCACCTACACCGCTGACTTCGGTCAGGGCGTGACGGCGTCGTTCTCGGCGGAAGACGCGACGGCTTACTACCAGGCCGGCAACGTCAACCTGACCGGTGCGACCGCAGGCAGCATGGTCGGCGGCACCTACGGCACCAACGCCATCGGCGGTTCGCGTTCGCCGAACCTCGTCGGTATGGTTCGTGTCGACCAGGCCTGGGGCATGTTCCAGGCGTCGGTCGCTGCGCATGACAACCACGTCGCCTACTACGGCGCGAATGAAGCCACCGGTCACCCCGACGACAAGTGGGGTTGGGCGGTTCAGCTCGCTCTGTCGATCAAGAACATCCCGACCGGCGCGGGTGACGTGATCAACATTTCGGGCGTCTACACCGACGGTGCGACCCGCTACAACTTCCAGAACCTGGCGGGCAGCAGCTACTCGATGTTCGGCAGCTCGGGCGTTGCCTACCAGAGCGTCGGCTTCGCCTATGCTCCGGACACCGTGTTCGTCACGGGCGGCCAGCAGGAAACCGTCAAGACCTGGGGCTTCCGCGGTGCCTACACCCACAACTGGGATCCCTACTGGAACACCGCGCTCTACGGCGCCTACGCTCAGGCGCAGTACGGCTCGGTCGCCAAGACCGCTCTCTGCGGCGCTGGCGGTGCAGGCGGCGTGTTCGGCGGTCTCGCCGGTGTGACGGGTTGTAACCCTGACTTCGCCGTCGGCCAGGTCGGTATCATCACCCGCTGGACCCCGGTCAAGAACCTGACGTTCTCGGGCGACCTGAACTGGACCCGCCTCGACCAGAAGTACTCGGGCACGGTCGGTTACGCCGGTGCCGGCACGACGGCCAAGCCGGCCGCCCTGTACGAGCTGAAGGATCAGGACAGCATCACCCTGCTGCTCCGCGCCCAGCGCAACTGGTAAGATCTTTCGAACCACGTGATGAACACCCGGCGGGAAACCGCCGGGTGTTTTTTTGTGCGCCCCGCGTGATGCCTGACGCCCCCGTTGCCCGGATCGAGCCGACGGGTCGCGCGAAGGCGCGGCCGATGGCGTAGTCCAGGGCATCTCTTACCGTACGGTCCCGGATTGCGCTCCTCCATGCGGGCCTACGGGATCTTGCTGTGTCGCGGCTCCCGTCAATCCGGCCGCTCGAAAAATATATCGTTTATCCGAAATTCGGTTTCGGCGCATGAGCGCCCTCGCGATGACGGTGGAGGGAGTGCTGGCCGCACTCCGCTCTCGTGCCCCGGACGCAACGCAGCGTCCCCTGGGCGATGCGAAGCATCGTCCAGCAGGACGGTGCGCTGCAGAGCCGGGGCCCATCTCTCCGTGCCATACCGGGGCGTCCCTGGGTCCCGGCTCTGCGCAGCAACGCTTCGCGTTGCAGCTTGTCCGGGACATCAGAGGACGGAGTGCGTCGTTCGAAGGCAGGCGCGGCTACGAAGCCATCTGCAGGCTGTGCCGCAACCACTCGCGCGGAAATTGCGTGCGCCTCAGCCCTGGCTTGCCATCCGCGCGCGGTCGAGATGCTCCTCGATCTTGGGGCGGTCGCGGGTGCGCTCGAAACTGGTGCACAGCAGTTCGGTCTCATCGAGCGAGACCGGAGCGCGATACAGCCGGCACATGAATTCGGCGCTCGCGCGACTTTTGGAGGTGCCCGGGCCGCGTTCGGCGAGAAACATGCAGTCGCGGCAGACGCTGGCATCGAGCCGCTGATGGGCCGCGTCGAGGTGATTGAGAACCTCGCGGAGCGAGTCGCGCAGCCTGACGCATTCGTCGTTGCCAAGCGAGGTGACCGCATTCACCACGTGATTGATCGGGTCGTGCTGGTTCAGGCATTTCTCGCCCTGGGCGGTGACGTGCAGGACGACAGAACGCTTGTCCTCTTGCGACGGCTTGCGCACCAGAAAGGATTTGCTCTCCAGCGTCTTCACGATCTGCGATGCAGTTGCTCTGGTGGCGCCGATGAAGCCGGCCAGCGCGGATGGCGTGCGCGAAAACCTGTTGGCGCGGCCGAGAAAGCGCAGCGCCATCCATTCGCGATCGCGCAATCCATGCTGATTGCCCTCGAAATACCAAGCCCTCGCCGCCTGAACCAGCAGCTCGACGGCTTCCCGTGCCAACGGCATGAATCTACCTCGTCCCCGGAACTTCGTCTGCGGCGCCCCGAAGCCGCCTTGCACCCTGGCCCGCGAAACCTTCGAAAGACATCGAACGGTTGCAGCTGTCCGGCGAACACGTCGTGTCGAGCTCTCGTTCGAAGGAACGAATCGCAGTGCGCCCGATCTGGACCGATGCGCGTCGCGTGCTTCGGAGTGACGAACTGCGTCGTTCGCATGCCAACAGCGTCGTCGCACGGGAGCCCGAGTTGCCGTCGCCAGCCGACGATGGATCGGAATAGTTCAACCGAAGCCCCTGAGTTCAAGTCACACGCAGACGTTTCTTATATTCCGTCGAAACGATGAATGAGCTTCTCAACAAAATCAAGTAGAGACGCTCGCGCAGCCCAGATGTCGTTGCAGGCGAATGTAACGTTCAAGACAATCTCGCTCATCGGGACACATGATGGTGAACGCAATACGCTGCCCGGCAAGCAACATGCACTCAATTCTGCGACGCCGTGATTGCACGGCATCCTGCTGACCGTGATCGACGCAAATTGATCGAAGCTTGTGCATGACGACGATGAGTTCGGCACGTCATCCACAACTTGTGGGTGGAGCCGGAGAATCGTCAAGGGAACTCGGAGGAATTACACGCGCCGGTTGTTGACCGTTATGCTCGCAGAATCGCCGGTGCGGTCCCTTCCGGCGCGGTCGTCCACTGCCCTCACCCGAGTGGTGACGGCGCTCAGGACGGAAAACCGGCGGCGGCCGTGCGGCGCATGCGCCGGCTCCGTGGCGGCATGCGCAATCTCCTGTCGAAAACAACGGGGAGGAGCAGGATAGCGGCGCATGTTGCCGGCGGTCGCGGCCTCTCGCGCTGCTATTCGCCCTTGAGCATGTCCCGCAGCTCGCGGAACGGATCGGCACTCGGCGGAGCCGAAGCATCCTGCCGCATCGCGCCGTAGATTCTCGGAACCATGTCGACCGCCTGGTCGAGGCCCGAATCACGTCCCGACTGATAGCCGCCCATCAGGCGAAGGTCGCGCGTGTCCTCGTATTTGGCGATCAAGGAGCGCAGCTTGCTGACCAATTCGCGCTCTTCGGGATCCCAGACGTTGTGGGCGAGGCGGGAGACCGAAGCCAGCACATCGACGGCCGGATAGCGCGCCTGGTCGGCGATGTGCCTGGAGAGCACGATGTGCCCATCGAGCGTGCTGCGGATGGTATCGGCGATCGGCTCGTTGTGGTCGTCGCCGTCGACCAGCACCGAGAAGATCCCGGTGATGGTGCCGGAACCTTCCTCGCCGGGTCCGGCGCGCTCCAGGAGGCGCGGCAGATCGGTGAAGACCGTCGGCGCGTAGCCGCGGGCGACCGCAGGCTCGCCGGCGGCGAGCGCGACCTCGCGGGCGGCGTGGGCGAAACGCGTGATCGAGTCGACCATGAGCAGCACCGATTCGCCCCGGTCGCGGAAATATTCCGCGACCGCCATGGCCGTCTTCGGCGCCAGCCGCCGCATCATCGGGCTTTCGTCGCCGGTCGACACGATGGTGACGGCGCGCTGGCGATCGTTGCCCAGCACATCCTCGATGAACTCGCGCACCTCGCGGCCGCGCTCGCCGACCAGGGCCAGCACGACGGTGTCGAAACCCTGGCTGCGGGCGAGCATCGCGAGCAGCGTCGATTTGCCGACACCGGAGCCGGCAAAGATGCCGACGCGCTGGCCGGCGCAGATCGGCGCGAACAGATCGATGACGCGTACGCCGGTGCGCAGCGGCTTGTGCACGCGCGCGCGCTTCATGGCCGAGGGCGCCTCAGCCTCCGCCGAGACCGCCTGTGGGCCCGGTGTGAGGGGCCCCAATCCGTCCAGCGGCGCGCCGAGAGCGTTGATGACGCGACCCTTCCAGCTCGGATCGGGCGCGAACGACAAGGGCGGCATCCGGTAGGCGACCGAGCCGAGGCCGCCGGCGAACTGCCGGTCGAACGGCTTGGCGATGATGCCCTCGCTGTCGATTCGCACCACCTCGCCAATCTGCGGCTTGCCGCCCGAATTGACGCCGATGAGCTCGCCGAGCCTGACGAAGCGCGACAGGCCGGAGACACGGAAATGCGTCGGCGCGATCTCGGAGATCGCGCCGCTGACGCTTGCCAGGGGAGTGCTCTGCTGAAGCTCCAGCAGCGCCCACTCGAGTTGCCGAAGAGCGTTCAAGGAAACCGTCCAACCTCAATCTCAATGCGCACGGGGCGCGGTCTACTTGCCGGGTTCGCCCAGCGTCCGGATGGCGTTCTGCAGCGAGCTCTCGGTGCCCTCGATCATCGAATTGGTGCCGTCGAAGGCACGCGAGGCTGCGATCAGCTTGGTCAATTCCATCATCGGGTTGGCGCCGGAGCCCTCGACATAGCCTTGCTTGAAGCCGTCGCGGGAGAAATCGGCGATGGCGCTCGCGGGCCGGTCCGGCGTCACGCCGGAATTGCCGTAGCGCTCGAGATTGGCGTCAGCGGGGATGTTGAACAGGCCGATGGTGCCGATCTCGTTGTTGTCCTGGGTGATCGCACCGCCGCGCGAGATCGAGATCGGTCCGCCGTTCGGGTCCAGCGTGATCTGCGCGCCGCCGGAATCGACGACGGGAAAGCCGCTCACGGTCTGAAGATCGCCGTTGGCGGCGATCTGGAGCCGGCCGTCGCGGGTATAGACCGTGCCGTTGGGACCTGCGAAGGCGATCCAGCCCTGGCCGACCACGGCGACGTCGAGAGGGTTGCCGCTCTCGGTGATGTTGCCTTGCTCGCGCGAGATGATGTTGTCGCCTGGCGAGGAGAAGGCGACCGGGTTCGCGCCCGCCTTGGACAGCACGGTCTCGAACTTCACCACGTCGGTGCGGAATGCCGCCGTGTTGACGTTGGCGACGTTGTTGGCGATCGTCTGGAGGCGCTTTTCGAGAGCGACCTGGGCCGACAATCCCACATAGAGGGCCGATTGCATGATCTACTTTCCGAACCGGAGGGACTGAAGTTTCGAGAGCATGTCGATATCCATGCTGGCCGAGCTGGCGCCGCCGATCAGGACCAGCGCGGGATTGGTCGAATTGTCGCTCTGGGCCTGGGTCGCATCCCACATCGCCGCAAAGCGCTGCACGAATTTGGTGACCTTGGCCGGGTCCTGGAAATCGGTGAGCTTGACCCTGTTTGTGATCATCTTGGCCTGGGCGTCGATGTCGGCCGCGCTGATCGTCGAGGGCAGGCCCAGCGCGGTCTGAACCACCTGCGTCAGCGCCTTGTCCGCCAGCACCTGGTAGGCGGTCGTGATCGTGGACGCCTTGCGGGTGAAATAGAGCGCGAGCCGCAGGCCCTCGTTCTGGTCGCCGGCCTTCTGCTCCATCGTCTGCGTGACATAATGGGTCGCCGTCCCGGTCGTGGCCTGGGTGGTCTTCGTCGCGTTGCTGCCGAGGGCGGCGAAATTGAAGGCGGTGGCGAATTCCCGGTAGCGGGTGTCGGTCAGCTTGTTGGCGAAGGTGTTCTTGTTGCCGACACCCTCCGTCAGCACCTTGCGCATGAACGCCTTGGCGTAGGTCATGTCGCTGAGGCCAAAGGCCTTCATCGCGTAGGAGTAGAGGCGATAGTCCTTCAGGAAGTCGTCGATCGTCTTCACGTTGCCGATATGGCTCAGGTAATAGTCGGTCTCGCGGCTGACATCCGGCTGCGTCGCGACCTGCGTCAGCGACTTGCCCATGTCCTTGGTCAGTCTGGTGTAGTCCGCGATGGTGGATAGCATGACACGCGCCCCTCTGGCCGCTGTTGCGACGCCGCCCCAAGCTGCCGCCGATTGCTTGCGCGGGGCTGGCGAGGCGGGAAGCCAGCTTCGCGCAAGGCTCGCCGACTAGATATTCCCGGTGGGATTGGCGATGGAGCGGCGCGTTGGGCAGTTTCGTGGGGATTTTCATCACGGTAGCGGCGCTGCTCGGCGGATTTGCCGCCATGGGCGGGCATCTGGCCGTGCTCATGCAGCCGTGGGAGTTCGTGATCATCATGGGGACCGCGGTCGGCACCTTCATCGTCGCCAATCCGTGGAAGACGGTGGTGGATACCGGGGTTGCCTGCATGCAGGCCATCACCGGCGCGGTGCCCGGCCAGCGCTACTACCTTGATCTGCTCGGCGCGCTCCACGCCCTGATGCGCGAGCTCAGGGGCAAGGGCCGCAACGAGGTCGAGGCCCATATCGACGATCCCGCGTCCTCCGAGATCTTCAAGGCGTTTCCGAGCGTGCTCGGGGATCCCTCGCTGCTCCAGTTCATCTGCGACTACGTCCGCCTCATCATCATGGGCAACGCGCGCACGCACGAGATCGAGGCGCTGATGGACGAGGAGATCCACACCATCGTGAAGAGCAAGCTGGCGCCCTATCATGCGCTGGTGACGGTGTCCGAGGCGCTGCCGGCGCTGGGCATCGTCGCCGCCGTGCTCGGCGTCATCAAGGCCATGGGCGCGCTCGACCAGTCGCCGAAGCTGCTCGGCGGCTTCATCGGTGCGGCCCTGGTCGGCACCTTCGCCGGCATCTTCCTGTCCTACGGCGTCCTTTCGCCCTTCGCGATCAAGATCAAGATGACGCGCGAGAAGAAGTGCCGGCCCTACATCATCGTCAAGCAGACGCTGCTGGCGTTCATGAACGGCGCCATGCCGCAGATCGCCGTCGAGCACGGCCGCAAGATGATCGCGAGCACCGAGCGGCCGTCGATCGACGTCGTCGAGAACGAGACGATCGCAGGTCCCAAGGCCGTCGTCACCGAGCCCGAACCCAAGGCCGCCCGCGCATGATGATGGAAGACGTCGAGGTCGATCAGCGCAAGCAGCTGCCGAACTACCTGCTGGACGCGGCCGGCATATCGATCGAACGTATGCCGATGCTCAATGTGATCTTCGATCGCATGGCGGCATCGTGTACCGACAGCCTGCAGCCGATGGCGGGAACGCCCTGCTATTTCTCGGTCAACGGCATCACCAACGATCCTCTCGGCGACATCATCAAGGACTACGAGGGCAACGCGGTCGCGGCGGTGCTCTATGCCGAGCAGTGGGACTCGCGCGTCATCATCATGCTGGACCGCGACTTCGTGTTTACGATGGTCGAGGCGATGTTCGGATCCGACGGCGCGGAACCGCCGCTCGATGTCGAACGCACTTTCTCGAACATCGAGATCCGCCTGGTCCAGGCGCTGTTCGAGCGGTTCGCCAAGGCGCTGCAGAGCGCCTTCGCCGGCACGTCGAACGTCACCTTCCGCGTCGAGCGGGTCGAGACGGCGATGGCCTCGCTGGCGATCGGGCGCGCCAGCAACATGTCGATCTGCGCGAACATGATGGTGCAGGCGCTCTACCGCGGCGGCCAGATGTTCCTGATCATTCCGCACTCCGCGCTCAACCCGCTGCGGCAGAAGCTCGCTCACGTCGTCGTCAGCGACGGCCGCGCGACCGATCCGCGCTGGCGCGAGCAGATGGAGAGCGAGGTCCACCGGACCGAAGTGACGCTGAGTGCGGTGCTCGACGAGAAGATGATCTCGCTCGAGGACGTCGTGAAATTCAAGGTGGGGCAGGTGCTGGAGCTGGAGGCCACGCCGCGCACGCTGGCGCGCCTCGAGAGCAACAACCAGGTGCTGTTCTGGTGTCAGATCGGCCAGCTCGATGGCTATTACGCCATGCAGGTGGCCGATCCCGTCGATCAGAAACGGGAGTTCGTCGATGATATCCTATCTCGTTGATGCCGTGCTGCTGATCGCGCTCGCCTTCACCAGCATGCGGGTGACCCGGATGCACCGCGAGCTGGCGCGGCTGCGCAGCTACCAGGGCGAATTCTCCACCATCGTCCACGAGACCGCGGGCGCCTTCGACACTGTCATCACCGCGGCGCATGATTCCACCGCCAATCTCGGACGGCTCGCCAACGTGCTGACCACCAAGATCGATCAGGCCCACGAGGCGATCGCAGCACTCGATGCGAGGAGCGGGCTCGCGCCGGCTGCGACTGCAGGCGGCACTGAGGTGAACAAGCACTGAAGCCGAAGCCGGCTGAACCAATACGAGCGGAACGCCAGGGCGCTCCGGGAGCGGAAATACCAAGAGGCGATACCAGATGGCGCAATCCTTCGACTATGACTCTGCCACGCGAGCACCTGCCGCCGACGAGGGGCATACCGACACGACTCCGCTGGAGCGGCTCGCGGAGATCGCCGCGCGCACGGCGGAGGAGAGCGGCAAGTTCGCCAATGTCGATGCGATCCTGCGCATTCCGGTCACCATGCAGGTGGTGCTGGGATCGGCGACCATTCCGGTGGCGAACCTGATGAAGCTCGGGCGTGGCGCGGTGGTTCCGCTCGATCATCGGGTCGGCGAGCCCGTCGACGTCGTCGTCAACGGCCGCATCGTCGCCCGCGGCGAGGTGGTCGTCGTCGAAGAGGACAATTCCCGCTTCGGTGTCTCGCTGACGGAGATCGTCGGGCCGCTGGGGCAGGGTGACAGCTGACCATGGCGGCACAGGTCGGCATCGCTCCCGTCAAGCAGCGAGGCGTTGCCACGCTGGGCGGTACGGAAAAGGTCGCGGCGCTGCTCCTGGCCATGGGCCGGCAGGCGGCCGCGAGCGTGCTCTCGCAGTTCGAGCCGCAGGAAATCCGCGTCGTCACCAAGGCCGCGGCCGAGCTGCGGCCGATCACGGCGCAGGAGCTCGAGGGGATCGTCGAGGAGTTCGCCCAGCAGTTCTCGATGGGCGCCAACATTCTCGGCACCATCGGTGGCCTGGAAGCCGTGCTTGGCGACGTGCTTCCGGCCGACCAGGTCTCGGCGATCATGACGGACCTGCTCGGCAATTCGAGCCGCTCGGTATGGGACCGCGTCTCGTCCGTGTCCGAAAACTCGCTTGCGAGCTACCTGTCCAAGGAGCATCCGCAGACCGCGGCGCTGATCCTGTCCAAGGTCAAGCCGGCCTGCGCCGCCAAGGTCATGAGCCAGCTGCCATCGAGCCTGCGCAACGAGCTGATGCGGCGCGTGCTCAGCCTCAAGCCGATCGCCGACGACGCCATGAGGGTGCTCGAGAAGACGCTGCACGAGGATCTGACGCTGAACTTCGCCCGCAATCTCGGCGCCGACACCTACGCCCGCGTCGCCGACATCATCAACAAGATGGAGCGCGGACATATCGAGGACATGCTGAAGAGCCTGTCGGAGAAGCGGCCGAAATCGGCCGAAGTGCTGAAGGAGCTGCTGTTCACCTTCGACGACGTCATCAACCTGGCGCCGAAGGCGCGCACCATGATCTTCGACCAGGTGCCGACCGATCGTATCGTCGTCGCGCTGAAGGGCACCGACAAGCATTTCCGCGAACTGATCCTGTCCGCGGTTGCCTCGCGCGTCCGCCGCGTCGTCGAGCATGAGCTCGCCATCGGCGAGCCGTCGAACCAGCGCGACGTGCTGGAGGCGCGTCGCGTCATCACCGACCTGGCGCTCGACCTCGCGGAGAAGGGCGAAATCGAGCTCAACCCCGATCAGGAGGATGAGCTGGTCTTCCGCTGACCGCTGAACGGGCATGGCAGAATCATCCGATCAGGAGAGCAAGACAGAAGAGCCGACCGAGAAGAAAGTCCGTGATGCGCTCGAACAGGGCAAGATCCCGGTCTCTCGGGAGGCCTCTATTTTCGCCTCGATGGCCGCGCTGATGGTCATTCAGGCGTTCCTGATCGGCCAGGGCGTGCAGCAATTGACGCCGACGTTGAAGAACCTCCTGGACGATCCCGAAGGCTTCCCGCTCTCGACCGGCGCGGACGCGCAGAACCTGCTCACCGTGGTCGGCCTCGAGGCGCTGCGCTTCCTGGTGCCGCTGGTCGTCACCCTCGGCGCGTTCGGGCTCGCCGCCTCGCTGCTGCAGAACGCGCCGCGCCTGGTGCTGGAGCGCATCAAGCCTGACCTGTCGCGGATCTCTCCGATCAGCGGCTGGAGCCGTCTGTTCGGAACGCAGGGACTGGTCGAGTTCGCCAAGTCGCTGTTCAAGCTGGCCGCGGTGACCTCCGTGGTCGCCTTCGTGCTGCGCGCGTCGGAGGCGAAGGCGTTCGAGGCGATGTACACCGATCCGGTTGCGCTGCCGGAGATGATTCTCAACATCGCGATGCGGATCGTCTCGGCGATCTGCATCGCAACCATCGTCCTGGTGGCGATCGATCTCGCCTGGGCGCGCTTCCACTGGCGGCGCCAGCTGCGCATGACCAAGCAGGAGATCAAGGACGAGCACAAGCAGGCGGAAGGCGATCCGCTGATCAAGGCGCGCCTGCGCTCGCTGGCGCGCGACCGCTCGCGGCAGCGGATGATCGCATCCGCATCGCGCGCGACGCTGGTGATCGCGAACCCGACGCACTTCGCGATCGCGTTGCGCTACAAGCGCGAGGAAAATCCGGCGCCGCTCGTGGTGGCCAAGGGCATGGACGTGATCGCGCTGAAGATCCGCGAGGTCGCCGAGCAGAACCGGATTCCAGTGATCGAGAACAAGGCGCTGGCGCGCGCACTCTACGAGGCGGTGCAGGTCGATCAGGTGATCCCGGCGGAATTCTTCCGCCCCGTCGCCGAGATCATCTACTTCCTCCAGTCGAAGCAGGCGTCGCGGACCGAGAAGGTCCAGTAGAATTCAGAGGACGACGTCCGGCCCAACAGCTTGACGAAAGCTTAACGCCCTAGGCTTCTCCCGAATGGACCAGAACGGGGCTGTCGTGGGACCGCTTTATCTCTTCGAACTCGCATCGTCGCAGGCGCGGTACCTCGAGCTCCGCCAGTCGACCATCGCCACCAACGTCGCCAACGCCAACACGCCCGGTTTCAAGGCGCGCGACGTCGAGCCCTTCAACAAGGTGCTCGACGGCATGCCGGTGAGGCTTGCCACGACGTCGCCGTCGCACATGCAGCTGGCCGCGGCCGAGACCGACACGCGGGCGACCGCGAAGAAGGACAGCTGGGAAGTGGTTCACTCCGGCAACTCCGTCAGTCTCGAACAGGAAATGATCAAGGGCAGCGACGTCAGTCGCGATTACTCGATGAATTCGGCAGTCGTGCGGTCGTTTCACCGCATGCTGCTGTCGAGCGCGAAGAGCTGAGGTGAATTGAGATGCTGGACTCACTTCAAGCGTCATTGACGGTCGCGAGCTCCGGGCTCGAAGCGCAGTCGACGCGTATGCGCATCGTCTCGGAGAATTTGGCGAACGCGACCTCGACGGGGCGTACCGCCGGCGCCGATCCCTATCAGCGCAAGACGATCACCTTCGATGCTGCGATGGATCGTGCCTCGGGCTCGCAGCTGGCGAAGGTCAAGGAGATCGGGGTCGACACCACGCCGTACCGCGTGGAGTACGACCCGGGACATCCCGCTGCCGACAAGGCCGGCTACGTCAAGCTGCCGAACGTCAACATGATGATCGAGATGGCCGACATGCGGGAAGTCAACCGGTCCTATGAAGCCAATCTCCAGGTCGTGAAACAGGTGAGGTCGATGCTCGGCATGACCATCGACCTCTTGAGGAGCTGACAATGCTTGAGGCAATTTCATCCACTGCGATTTCCGCCGGGCAAGCGGCGAGCCGTGCGACCGAGGCGCAGGCCATCGCGCCGGCGGCTCCGACCGCCATTCAGTCCACCGACGATGTCGGATTCGAATCGGTGATGAAGCAGGTGACGACCGACGCGATCGGGACGCTCAAGGCAGGCGAAGCGGCGTCGATCTCGGCGATGCAGGGCAAGGAATCCACGCGCAAGGTCGTGGAGGCGCTGATGTCGGCCGAGCAGGCCTTGCAGACGGCGGTCGCGGTTCGCGACAAGGTCGTGCAAGCCTACCAAGAAGTCGTCCGGATGTCGATTTGATCTAAGGGAATGAAGCTGTGAAATCGCTTGCCATTGCGGCCACGGGCATGAACGCCCAGCAGACCAATATCGAAGTCATCGCGAACAATATCGCCAACATCAATTCGACGTCGTACAAGCGTGCGCGCGCCGAGTTCACCGATCTGTTCTACCAGATGGACCGCATGCAGGGCGTCGCGAACGTCAACGGCTCCTCGCCGATTCCGGAAGGCGCCAATCTCGGTCTCGGCGTCAAGTCGGCGGCGATCCGCAAGCTGCACATTCAGGGCGCGCTGACGCAGACCGGCAACCCCTACGATATGGCGATCAACGGTCGCGGCTGGTTTCAGGTGCTCGGTCCGAACAACGAGGTGCAATACACCCGCGCGGGCTCGTTCAACACCAATGCCAACGGCCAACTCGTCACCATCGACGGCTATCTGCTGGACCCCGCGATCACGGTGCCGCAGGGAACGGTCGAGGTCACGGTCAACCAGACCGGCCAGGTCTTTGCCAAGCTGGATTCCGAGGTGAACCCGCGCCAGATCGGCCAGCTCAACCTCGCCAACTTCGCCAACGAGGCGGGCCTCGAGCCGCTGGGCAGCAATCTCTACAAGGAGACCACGGCGTCGGGCACGCCGGTCGTCGGCTTGCCGGGCGATTCCGGATACGGCAAGATCAATCAGAAGTGGCTCGAAGCTTCGAACGTCGATCCGGTCAAGGAGATCACCGAGTTGATCTCGGCGCAGCGCGCCTACGAAATGAATGCCAAGGTCATCCAGGCCTCGGACGAAATGGCCCAGACAGTATCGAAGGGCATGCGCTAGTTCCGGTGTCTCGATGTTGAACAGGGTGGGCCTGATCGTGCGCGGGTTGGCCGCCGTGCTGCTGGTTCTGGCTTCGGCGCGCCTCGCAATGGCCGAGGAGAAGCGCCTTCCCGTGCCGGCGGTTGCGATCCGCGCCGGCGAGCTGATCCGGGACGACATGATCACCGAGCGCGCCTTCGCGCCGAGCCTGCTCGGCGTTGCCATGTTCGTCGACGGGCGCCAAGTCCTGGTCGGCCGCATGGCGCGGCGCGCGCTGTTGCCGGGCCAGCCCATTCCAACCAACTCGGTGGAAGACCCCTGGACCGTCGCCCGCGGCGCCATGGTCAAGGTCGTGGTGGAAGACAGCGGCCTGTCCATCGTCACTTACGGCTCGGCGATGCAGTCGGGTGCGTCCGGCGCGCTCATCCCGGTGCGCAATACGGATACCGGGGTGATCATCAGGGGCGTGGTCCAGCCGGACGGCACCGTGAAGGTCGTGGACGGGTCATGACCAGAATCCTGCTTGCGCTCGTCCTGCTGCTTTCGGCCGCCAGCGCCCATGCCGCCGTCCGCATCAAAGACATCGCGGACATCAAGGGTCTGCGCGAAAACCAGATCGTCGGCTACGGCCTCGTCATCGGCCTGAACGGCACCGGCGACACGCTTCGCAACGCTCCGTTCACGGAGCAGTCCCTGCAATCGATGCTCGAGAACATGGGCATCAACGTCAGGAACGAGACCACGAGCACCAACAATCCGACCCGTCCGACGACGCTGCGCACGCGCAACGTCGCCGCCGTGATGGTGACTGCGGACCTGTCGCCCTCGATCGGGCCCGGCGAGCGCATGGACGTGACCGTGTCGTCGCTCGGCGATGCGACGTCGCTGCTCGGCGGTACGCTGGTCATGACATCGCTGCGCGCGGCGGACGGTGCCGTCTATGCAGTGGCGCAGGGCGCGATCACGGTGGCCGGCTACAGCGTCGGAGGCCAGGCGCAGAACGTCAGTCAGGGTACGCCGACGGCCGGGCGCATCCCGAACGGTGCGCTGGTCGAGCGCGAGGTGCAGGGAAGTCTCCACGAGATGGAGTTCCTGGTGCTGCAGCTGAAGAACCCCGACTTCGTCACCGCAACACGCATCCTGGACGCCATCAACCGCTACGCCGGCGGACGCTACCGCGCGCAGATCGCCTTCGAGCGCGACTACCGCACCATCGTGCTGTCGAAGCCGCGCCACATCGGCCCTGTCCGCTTCCTCGCCGAGATCGGCGAACTGACGGTCGAGCCTGATACGCCTGCACGGGTGGTGATCAACGAGCGCACAGGCACTGTCGTGATCGGGCGCGACGTGCGGATATCGACCGTTGCCGTGACGCACGGCAATCTGACCGTTCGTGTCACGGAGATGCCCGTGGTGTCGCAGCCGGCGCCGTTCTCGCGAGGGCAGACCGTGGTGGTCCCGCAGACCGTGGTCGAGGCCAACGAGGCCGGATCGCAGGTGGCGATCCTCAGCGGGGTCGATCTGCAGCGCCTGGTGCGCGGGCTGAACCAGATCGGCCTGAAGCCGTCGGGCATCATCGCGATCCTGCAGGCGATCAAGACGGCTGGTGCGCTCCAGGCCGATGTCATCGTCCAATGAGGCGCAAGCGTCGTGCAAGCTTGGTCGCTCAATGCTCGTGTCTCGACCGAGAATCGCACGCGGCCCGATGCTGAAGCTGGATCACAAAGCCAAACTCCTCCTGCTGGTCGCGGCCTCAGTGTTCGCGGGCGCGTCGCCCGTGCTGGCCCTGGACGAGGCCAAGCCGACGAAGCCGCTCAATCTGCTCTCCTTCGCGCGCGCCCGCGCCCCCGGCCCGCAGAAGCCGCAGCCGGTCACGGCGGTGCCAGGCGACAATGCGTCGATCCGGGCGACGGCCTGGGCGGCCGAAGACCAGGGACCTGCGACCACTGGCGCGGTTCCCGCTTCCGAGGCGCCAGCGGCCGCACCTGCCGTTGCACCGGCACGTCCGGCCAAGCCCGGCAGCGTCACGGCACCGCCGAAACCTGCGCCGCCACAGGCCGCGGTATCCGCGGACAACGAAGTCGCCCTGTTCTGCAGCAACGTCGCCGATCCCGCCGTCGATGCAAGGCTGGCCTGGCAGCTCAAGGAGCTGGAGAAGGCCGAGAGCCTGCTCCGCGAGCGGATCGCCGAGGTCGAGGCCAAGCGGGTCGAATACGAGAAGTGGATGGCGCTACGCGACGACTTCCTGAAGAAGGCCGAAGCCAGCGTCGTCGAGATCTATTCGCGCATGAAGCCCGAAGCTGCGGCGACCCAGATTGCCGGCATGGCGGACGAGACCGCCGCCGCCGTGCTCGCCAAGCTCAGCCCGAGGAACTCGAGCGCGATCTTCAACGAGATGGATACGGCACGCGCGGCGCACCTGGCCGACCTGCTTGGCGGAATGCGTCGCGTGGATGACGGAAAGACCAAATAGATGAAGAAGCCGATCCTCATCCTCTCGCTCATGCTGGCGTCCGTGCCCTTGGCCGGATGCTTCCATGATCCGTCCGAGGTCCTGACCGGCCCGCAAATGTCGCCGGTCGGCAGCGGCCTCCGGACCCAGGCCGATCCGATTCCGGTGACGCCGCGCATGCGCACGCCGGTCAGCTATCGCTCGACCTGGGACGACGGCACCGATCTCTACCGCGATCCCCGCGCCCGGCGCACCGGCGACGTCGTGACGGTGATCATCTCGATGCAGGACAAGGCCAAGCTCGACAACAAGACCGGCCGCTCGCGCGACTCGCAGGTCAAGTTCGGCCTCGATTGGCTGATGGACGTCGCAGGGTGGAGCGACAAGGGATCGACCAACGCCAATCTCAGCACCAACACGCAGATCAAGGGCAACGGCCAGATCGATCGCACCGAGGATATCAAGCTCTCGATCGCGGCCATCGTCACCGACGTGTTGCCGAACGGCAATATGATGATCAGCGGCTCGCAGGAGTTTCGCGTCAATACGGAGATGCGCGTGCTCAACGTCGGCGGCATCGTGCGGCCGCGCGACATCTCGCGCACCAACACGATCTCCTACGAGAAGATCGCCGAGGCCCGCGTGTCCTATGGCGGTCGCGGGAATCTGTCCGACGTGCAGCAGCCTGGATGGGGACATCGGATCTATGACGCCGTGGCACCATTCTGAAGTCCGCGCCGGTCTGGCCGCGTCGCGAGGGCAGGGGACGTGATGCGCCTGATTGCGGCCATCGTGGCGCTGACCCTTGTCGCGATCGGTGCGGGCGCGCTGGCCGGGCTGCATCTGTTCGCGGCCGCCGAGCGTGTCGCCGACGCGAAGAAGACCGCCACGCCGCCGCCGCTTGCCTCGAGCTACGCCGGCAGCGCGCGGCTCAGGAAGTTGTCCCCGATCGTGACCAATCTCGCCGCGCCGGCCAACAACTGGGCCCGCATCGAAGCCTCCATGGTGACCGAGAGCATGAGCGACGAGGATGCCGGCATCCTGGCCGCCCACATCAGCGAGGACATCGTCACCTATCTGCGGTCGGCGACGGTGACGCAATTCGAGGGATCGCGCGGGCTTCAGCATCTGCGCGACGACCTGACCGAGCGCGCCAGTATCCGTTCGTCGGGCAAGGTGCGCGAATTGATCATTGAGACCCTGGTGATTCAGTGAGAGTGAAAATCCTGCTGCTCGCGTTGGTTCTGGTCGTGCTGCCCGAAGTGGCGCTCGCCCAGATACCGGACCTCAACTCGCTGCTGCCACCCGGAAACGGCTCGACCAGCGGCCGGATCATCCAGCTGATGGCGCTGATCACGGTGCTGTCGGTGGCGCCGGGACTGCTCATCATGGTGACGAGCTTCACGCGATTTGCGGTGGCGCTGTCGTTCCTGCGCGCCGGGCTCGGCCTGCAGACCACGCCGGCCAACCTGGTGCTGATCAGCCTCGCGCTGTTCATGACCTTCTACGTGATGGCGCCGACCTTCGATCGCGCCTGGGAGACCGGCGTCCAGCCGCTGATGAAGAACGAAATCTCGGAAGAGCAGGCCTATCTGAAGATCACCGATCCGTTCCGCGAGTTCATGCTGGCCCATGTCCGCGACAAGGATCTGCAGACCTTCGAGTCGCTCGCCGCCGAGAGCTTTCGCAAGAAGTTCGACGACAAGCGCGTCGATTTGCGCGTCATCATTCCGGCCTTCATGATCTCCGAGCTGAGGCGTTCGTTCGAGATCGGATTTCTCATCATCCTGCCGTTCCTCGTCATCGACATGATCGTGGCGACGCTGACGATGTCGATGGGCATGATGATGATGCCGCCGACGATCCTGGCGCTGCCGTTCAAGATGCTGTTCTTCGTGCTGATCGACGGCTGGAATCTGCTCGCCTCCGGACTGGTGCGCTCGTTCTCGTAACCGCCGCGATCGCCTGGCGCCCCGTCATGGTTAGCGAAAAGTACCGCGCTATGGTTAGCGTTGGGTAATATTAACCATCTGATATTGCTGAAGAATTCAAGCCGATCTTAATCCGCCGGCAAGATTCGACGTGTTAGCAAGGCGTCACGGCGGGTTGGACCTCACCCACATCAGTCCAAAGGCATGATGCCGCCCCTCCGTACCGGTGCAAGTCCGGTATGTCCCCTGATGAAAATGTAACGCGTACATAAAGGGACATTCTCAATGTCAAGCCTGCTCACGAACTCGTCCGCCATGACCGCGCTCCAGACCTTGCGGTCTGTCAGCTCGCAACTCTCCACCACGCAGAGCCGGATCTCCACCGGCCAGCGCGTGGCTACCGCCGCGGACAACGCCGCCTACTGGTCGATCGCGACCTCGATGCGCGCCGACAACGCCGCGCTCTCCGCCGTCTCCGACTCGCTCGGTCTGTCGGCCGCGACCGTCGACACCGAGTACACCGCTCTGAACAAGGTCCTCGGCGACAGCAACTCCGGCCTGACCAAGCTGCAGTCGCTGCTGGTCGAAGCCAAGACCGCCGGTATCGATCGCAGCAAGATCCAGTCGGAAATCACCCAGATTCAGCAGGACATGAAGAACGTCGCCAGCGCGGCGACCTTCAACGGCGTCAACTGGCTGAGCACCAACGCCTCCACGCCGACGACCGTCAATCTCGTGTCGTCGTTCTCGCGTGTCGGCTCCACGCCGACCACCAGCTCGATCACGGTGACCGTCGCCAACTACTCGCTCTACACCTCGAGCACGGGCGGCATCCTCGACACGGTGAGCGGCAGCGCGTCGGTCGACAGCCTCAACATCGGTGCGCTGACCGACTCGGCTGCTGACCAGACCATTCTCGATGGTTACATCGCGAAGGTCACCGCAGCGATCGGCACGGTGTCTTCGGGCGCCGCCAACCTCGGCGCCATCAAGAACCGTATCTCGAACAACTCGGAGTTCGTGAAGTCGCTGATGGACTCGGTGGATCGCGGTATCGGCCAGCTCGTCGACGCCGACATGAACCAGGAGTCCACCCGCCTGGCGGCCCTCCAGGTCCAGCAGCAGCTCGGCGTTCAGGCGCTCTCGATCGCCAACAACAACAGTCAGAGCATCCTGTCGCTGTTCCGCTAAGCCTTCGACGATCTCGGGAGGGCCGCGCTTCTTGCGAAGCGCGGCCCTTTCGTTTGCCTGACGCGCGCACCGCGATTTCGGCTGCCCTGTTGCAGCGGGGGCACAGCGCCACAAGCCCCGCACAAGCTTCGCTGGCTAGTCTGGCCGCTACGACGGATTGGGTTTACGCGCATTTCCGCAGCCCAAAGGCATGATGCCGCCCTGTCGTACCGGTGCAAGCCCGGTATGTCCCCATCCATTCTGTTTTCAAAGGGACATCGAAGATGGCTTCCAGCCTGCTTACCAACTCCGCCGCAATGACTGCGCTCCAGACCCTCCGGAATGTCAGCGCCAGCCTCCAGACCACCGAAAACCGGATCTCCACCGGCCAGCGCGTCTCGACCGCTTCGGACAACTCGGCCTATTGGTCGATCGCGACCTCGATGCGCGCCGACAACGCCGCGCTCTCGGCCGTCTCCGACTCGCTCGGTCTGTCGGCTGCGACGGTCGACACCGAATACACCGCTCTGAACAAGGTCATCGGCGACCAGAACTCCGGCCTGACCAAGCTCCAGGCGCTGCTGGTCGAAGCCAAGACCGCCGGTATCGACCGCACCAAGATCCAGGCTGAAATCACCCAGATCCAGCAGGACATGAAGAACGTGGCCAACGCGGCGACGTTCAACGGCGTCAACTGGCTGAGCACCAACGCGTCTACGCCGACCACCGTCAACCTGGTGTCGTCGTTCTCGCGCGTCGGCGGCACGCCGACGATCAACACCATCACGGTGACGGTCGCCAACTACTCGCTCTACACCGCGACCACTGGCGGCATCCTGGACACGGTGACCGGCAGCGCGTCGGTCAACACCATCGGCATCGGTGCGCTGACCGACTCGACGGCCGACCAGACCATCCTCGACGGCTACATCGCGCAGGTCACCACCGCGATCAACACGGTCAGCCAGTCCGCCGCCAACCTCGGTGCCATCAAGAACCGCATCTCGAACAACACTGAGTTCGTGAAGTCGCTGATGGACTCGGTGGATCGTGGTATCGGCCAGCTCGTCGACGCCGACATGAACGCGGAATCGACCCGGCTCCAGGCGCTGCAGACCCAGCAGCAGCTCGGCGTTCAGGCGCTCTCGATCGCCAACCAGAACAGCCAGAGCATCCTGTCGCTGTTCCGCGGCTAAGCGGCGCTTTCGAAAACGACCGTGCTCCCTCAGGGAGCACGGTCCCCGCCGTGACCGGCGGACGTGGCGGCACAAGACGTCCGCAATCGATCTCCCGACGTTGAATTTCATGCGACACGCCGCGGCCGATCGTGCGGCCGTGCGTCCCGGCGTGCATTGCCGCCGACCGGATTGCGTCGCCAGGGCTTCTTGTAAAATAGGCCTTCTTGTAAAATAGGCCTTCTTGTAAAATTGCAACGCCTCGCCTGCGAACTGACACATTCGTGTCCTCGCGCAACCTTCAGACAAGGTTGGCAGCGGAGTGTCCCGTACGTCCGCATTGGTACGAGGTCATATGCTCAGTCGTGCGCAGGTACAGCAACTGCTCAACAATCTGCTGGAGCTTGGGCCGCGACGCCTGATGGCCCTGGGCCTGATCGGTTTTGCCGTTCTCGTGACCGTCGTCGGCGGCGCGTACTATCTGAGCCGGCCTGAATTCGAGACGCTCTATACCGGCCTCACCCGCGAAGACGTGACGCGCATGGGCGCCGCGCTGCGCGAGCAGAACATCACCTTCGACGTCAATACGGCCGGCGACGCGCTCTCGGTGCGCCCGAGCCAGACCATGCAGGCGCGGATGCTGCTGGCCGAGAAGGGGCTGCCGACCAGCGCCAATTCCGGCTACGAGCTGTTCGACAAGATCGGCTCGCTCGGCCTGACCTCGTTCATGCAGGAGGTCACCAAGCTCCGGGCGCTGGAAGGCGAGATCGCGCGCACGGTGCAGTTGATGAAGGGCGTCAAGGCGGCGCGGGTGCATATCGTGCTGCCGGTGCGCGGCTCGTTTCGCGCGACGCAGCAGCCGCCATCCGCATCGGTCGTGCTGCGCACCGACGGCGCGATCGAGGCCCGCACGGCGCAGTCGATCCGCCATCTCGTCGCCGCCGCCATTCCAGGCATGAACCGCGACAAGGTGACGGTGCTGGACGCCGACGGTTCGATGCTGCTCGCCGAAGAGGACGAGGCGAGCGCCGCCCCGACCAAGATGGCGAGCCTGCAGAAGACGGTCGGCGGCATGGTGCAGGAGAACATCCGCAAGGCGCTGACGCCCTATCTGGGCCTCGACAATTTCGAGGTCAGCGTCGCGCCGCAGCTCTCCACAGACAAGCGGCAGATCAACGAGACCGTCTACGATCCGGAGAGCCGGGCCGAGCGTTCGGTGCGGAACGTGCGCGAGAAGGAATCTTCGCAGAACGCCGACCGTTCGACGCCGACCACGGTGCAGCAGAACCTTCCCGATCAGCAGGTCAACGCCGGCGGCGGCAAGAACTCCAGCGAAGACAAGACCCGCCGCGAGGACGTCACCAACTTCGAGGTCTCGTCCAAGACCACGACGACGGTGAGCGACGGCTATGCGGTGAAGAAGCTCTTCATCGCCGTCCTGGTCAATCGGGCGCGGCTGGTCGCCGATCTCGGCGACAAGAGCAACCAGGCCATCGTCGACAGCAAGCTCGCCGAGATCAGCCAGCTCGCCGCGACGGCCGGCGGATTGGACAAGCAGCGCGGCGACCAGATCCAGGTGACGGCCGTCGACTTCATCGAGGGCTCGCGCGAGCTGGCGCCGGTGCCGCCGATCAGCTTCGTCGAGATGATCAACAAGCAGCTCGGCAGCGTCATCAACGCGGTGACGATCCTGGCCGTTGCGTCGATGCTGGTCTGGTTCGGCCTGCGGCCGGCGGTCAACGGCATTCTGACCCATCGCGCGGAGCAGGAGCAGGTGGAGGCGGCCGAGGCCGCTGAGATCGAGGCTGCTGCGGCCCTTGCACTGGCCGAGAGTCAGGACCCCGAGCTCAATCTCGTCGAAGATCTCGAAGGCAAGATGCAGCGAACGCCGCAGAAGCGACTGGAGCAGATCGTCCGGCTCGACCAGGCGCAGGCCGCAGCGATCCTTAAAGACTGGATGCGACGCGAGGAGGCGGCATGAACGCGGCAATCGGAAAATTCCTGACGCAGTTCGACGCGAACGGCCGGGTCAAATCACCGCCGCCTCCGCCGCCCAGGATCCAGGACGTGCTGACGAGGCCGAAGGAGATCATGCGCGAGCCTTCGCCGCAGCCCCAGGCCCATTCGCAGCCACTGCCGCAGTCGCCGTCTCCGGCACCGAGGGTGGAAGCCCCGCCGGCCAATGTCCTGGACGACGCCTACCGCCGCGGCCATGCGGCCGGCGTCGCGGAAGGCGACGCCAGGCTTGCCGAGGAGCGCGTCCGCAGCGCGATCCGGCTCGGCGAAGAGCGCGCCAAATGGTCCGACCAGCAGGCGGTCGCGATCGTCAGCGGCTTCGAGACGGCTTGCCGCGAGATCGAGACCAACATCGCAAGCTCCGTGGCGCGGATATTACTGCCGTTCCTCACCGAGGCGGTCCGCGACAAGGCGATCGGATCGCTGGTCGAGCAGATCGCAGCGCTGACCGGCAACTCGTCGGTGCCGGCGTTCAAGGTCACCGGTCCGAGCGAGCTGCTCGACCTCGTGAAGACGCAGCTCGAGGCGTCCAGGCGCACCGGCATCGAGTACGAGGCGGCCGACACCTTGGAGGTTCGCGTCGTGGCCGACCAGACCGTGATCGAGACGCAGATCACGGCCTGGAGCGAACGCCTGAAGGAAGCACGCCGGTAGCCCGTCATGGAAGAGGTCAAGCATGAACTCGTGATCGTCCGCCGGCGCAGCGCCTTCGCCGAGGAGGCGCATCACGGCGGCGTATGGAAGATCGCCTATGCGGACTTCATGACCGCGATGATGGCGTTCTTCCTGGTCATGTGGCTGCTCAACGCGCTCAACCAGGATCAGAAGCAGGTCGTCGCGAGCTATTTCAATCCGATCCAGCTCGCGGAAAATGCCCCCGCGCCGAAGGGCCTGAAGAATCTTTCCAAGAAGGAGCCGACCTCGTTCGAAGGTCAGGACGGCAAGCGTCAGCCGGCCGGCTCGAACGAGGAACGTCGCGGCGACTCGCCGACGGCGGAGAAGCCGGCCTCCTATGAAGAGAAAGTCCTGTTCCGTGATCCCTATGCGACGCTTTCCGAAATCGCGAACAGCGCGAACCAGTCCACGGGACAGCGACGCGCCGGCGCGCTGACGTCCGCCGAAGAGGATGGTCTCAAGGGCGGCGACGCCTACCGCGATCCCTTCGACCCCGGCTATTGGAAGCTGGCGCCGCAAGCATCCAAGGACGCCGATCGCATGATCGAGAGCGAGCCCAAGCCGAATGCTTCCGCGCGCGACGGTGCCTCAGGCACAAATCAGGGCGAGCCGCAGCCGCGTCGTGCCAAGGCGGACGATGCCGGCGGAAGCCTGGCGCCGAACGCGGATGCGTCGTCCGCAAACCTGTCGCCGTTGTTGCCGCCGGGGCCCGCGCCGGCGCAGGCCCCGCGCGAGGGCAGCGCCCAGGCCACCGTTCAGGCGAGCGCTCAAGCCAACGCCGCCGCGCAGGCGCGTCCCAACGATACGACGAAGGAGTCCGAGCCGCGCGATGCGGCGCAAACCCAGCAGCCGACCGTCAAGCAGCTTCAGGCCGCGATTGCCGACGCGCTCTCGGACATCAAGGCTGGCGCCGGGCCGGCGGCCGAGGTGCGTCAGGTCGAGGAGGGCCTCCTGATCAGCCTGACCGACGATGCGAGCTTCGGCATGTTCGCGGTCGGCTCGGCCGAGCCGCGGCCCGAGCTGATCCGCGTGATCGACAAGATCGGGCCGTTGCTGACGAAGCGCCAGGGCATGATCATCGTCCGCGGCCATACCGACAATCGACCGTATCGTTCTGAGACTTACGACAATTGGCGGCTGTCGACCGCCCGCGCGCAGATGGCCTATTACATGCTGGTTCGCTCCGGCGTCGACGCGCTGCGGATCGAGCATGTCGAAGGCTATGCCGACCGCCGGCCGAAGCTTCCGAACGATCCGGCGGCCGCGCAGAACCGCCGGATCGAGATCCTGATTCGTGAGAAGCGCCCTTGATCAGGCCGCTCCTCTGCGCCGCCGTGCTGCTCCTGCCGTTCACGGCAGCGAACGCGCTCGCACAATCCGCGCGCCAGCCGGGCGAGCCCTATGAGCTCGTCCGCGCGTTGCAGGCCGTGCAGGACAGCATCGCCAACGGTGACACCGCCGCGCATGGCAGTCACGTCGCGCTGATCCGGCAGATCGGAGAGAAGTTCCTCGCCGCCGATCCGGGCGTGTGGAGCAATGCGCAGAACAGCCAGGCTGCGGTCATCTACCTGCTCAGCGGCGGCGCGCCGCAGATCGTCCGCAAGCTGCCGCGCGACAAAATGAACGTCGACGAGCGGCTGTTCAACGGCGCGCTCGCCTATGTCGAGGGCCGTCAGGAGGAAGCGCGGGAGTTGCTCAAGGACGTCAAGCCGCGGACGCTGTCCTCCGGCCTCGGCGGACAGGTCGCGCTGGTCCAGGGCGCGTTGTTTGCGCGCTCCGAGGCATCGCTCGCGATCGAGCGTCTGGACGACGCGCGCCTACTCCTGCCCGGTACGCTGGTGGAGGAGGCGGCGTTGCGGCGCGAGATCCTGCTGGTGGGGCAGGCGGAGGATTTCGACAAGTTCGAGTTCCTGGCGCTGGCCTATATCCGCCACTACCGCAACTCGATCTATGCCGGCGATTTCTGGCAGCGCTTCTCCTCGGGCCTGACGCAATCGAGTCTGGCGCTCGACGATCGCCGCTTCGCGCGGATCGCAGCGCTGCTCGAGCAGATCGATCGCGCGAGCCGCCTCAAGCTCTATCTCGTGATCGCGCGCGCGGCGATGGTGCGCGGGCAGATGGCTGTGACGCGGCTTGCCGGCGAGCGGGCGCTGACGCTCAGCGCCGACGCCTCGGCGGATCGCGAGCGGGCGCATTTCTTCCGCGGCGCCGCGCGGGCGCTCACCGACGAGTATGATGGCGGTCTGGCCGAGCTGAAGGCACTCGACCGGTCGAAGCTGCCCGAGCGCGACGTGCCCCTTCTGAATGCCACGGTGCAGCTCGCGCTCGATGTTCGCAAGCCGTTTCCGGGCGGATCCGCCGCTACTGCCGACAAGCCTCCGGCAACGCCGGCACGTCTCGATCTGGCGTCATCGACCGTGACTCTCGCGCGCGCGCAGAAGCAGCTCGGCGAGCTCGAACTCCTTACCAGGGACCGCCGCCCATGACCAAGCTCAGTGGAACCTCCGGACAGCTCTTCTCGGGTCTCGCCGAGAGCCTCAACATCCGCGGCACGTCGCGTTCGGCAAAGAACGCCGGAGCCAAATCGCAGGCGGGCTCGTCGTTCAACGATCTGCTCCACACCGTCTCGAACCTCGCCAAGCAGGCACTCAACGATGAGGGCAGCGATACGACCGCGAAGGCCGGAGCGTTGCGCACGCGTCTGGCCCACCCCGCGGGCAAGGACAAGTCGAAGGACGAGACGGACGAGCGTACCGAGGCGACCGACCTGCTCAAGGCCGGCGACCAGACGACCGACAAATCCTCGGAGACGCAAAGCCCGGTCGGCCATGATCCGAAGCCAGACGGTTCGAATCGCTCGAACGCTCCCGCGATCGTGGGACAGGATCTCGTTGCCGCATCGGCCGCGAAGCCGCAAATGCCGTCGCAGTCGGGCGACAGGAAAGACGTGCCCGCGCGCGACGAGCGCTCATCCGGGACGAAGCGCGAAGTTGCGGCCACAGGCATCGCGAAGGCAACGACGGCGGATTCCGCGCCGTCTGCTGTCGTTCCGACCGGCGCGCGTGCACAAGGCGATGCATCGCAAGCCGCGGCCGCACAGCCAGGCAGCGAGGCTTCCGCCAAAGCCATGCCCGCGACATCAGGCTTCGAGGCGGTCACCGCCAATGTCGAACGCGCCGCCAAGGTCTCGACGCGCGACGCGTTGCCCGAGACGACCAAGGTCACCGTGGTCCAGCAGGAGACCCATCTGCCCCCGGCGCAGTTCAACGCTCCGCAACAAGTCGCCAATGCGGTCGTCGCCGAACTGAAGGACTCCGCAGGCCCGGCGGGGTCCGCAGCGCCCGATCCCGCAGCATCCCAGACCAATGCGCCGGATCAGCCGCTCAAGATCCTGACCATCAATCTCGAGCCGCCCGCGCTCGGCAACGTCACCGTGCGCCTTCGTCTCGTCGGCACCGAAGTGTCCGTCCACCTTGCCGCCGCGCGCAAGGACACGAGCCAGATGCTGGATCAGCAGCGCGACCAGATCCGCGATCTCATGCAGACGGCGGGTTATGTCGCCGACGTCGCGCCCGTGCAGCACGGCTCGCTGGATGGATTCCAGAGCGGCTCCGGCCAGTCGCAGCCGCAGCTCTCGGGCCAGCAACAGCCCTCGTCGCAGTCGCAAGGTGCGTTCGGTGGCGCAGGCTCGTCGTCGGGGCAATCCGATGGCGGCGCGAAGCAGGCCCGCCAGGAGCGCCAGCCCAGCCAGGAGACGCGTCATGACCAGGACGTGGGTCAGCCGAATCGTCGCGGCCCTGTTTATCTGTAATGCGAGCGCCGCCGACGCGGCCACCGACGCCGCGCGCCCCTGCGAGCGCGAGATGGCGCGCGCGGCCCAGCAGCATGGGATTCCGCTCGGCATTCTCTACGCAGTCGGTCTCACCGAGACCGGCCGCCGCGGCGCGCTGCATCCTTACGCCCTCGGCGCCGACGGCCAGACCGTGTTCGCCAGGGACATGGATGATGCGATCGCAAATTTCCAGGCCATGCGAGGCAAGGGCATCAAGCTGATCGATCTCGGCTGCATGCAGATCAACCATTACTATCACGGCGACAAGTTCGTCTCGGTGCGCGCGATGTTCGATCCCGCGAAAAACGTCGAATATGCCGCGCGCTTCCTGAAAGAGCTGAAGCAGCGCGAGGGCAGCTGGACCATGGCGGTGGCTCGCTACAATGCCGGCCCCAACAACCAGCCGGCGCAGAAGCGCTATGTCTGTCACATCGTGGCTCACCTCGTGTCGAGCGGTTTCGGCGCCTGGACCGACAAGGCACGCTCGTTCTGTCAGCCGAAAACGACATGACGACGTGAAGTTGTGCATGGTTCCGAACCATCAGCCCCGCGCAAGCAAGATCCCCCATTGTAACTGCAACCTACCAAAGGAGCCCACTTCATGAGCCTGTATGGTGTTATGCGCACCGGTGTTTCCGGTATGAGCGCGCAGTCCAACAAGCTGTCGACGGTTTCGGACAACATCGCGAACGTCAACACCACTGGTTACAAGCGGGCTTCGACCGAATTCTCCTCGCTGATCCTGAAGAGCGGCTCTGGCAATTACGACTCCGGCGCCGTCGAGACGACCGTCCGTTACGCCATCAGCGACGCCGGACATACGCAGTTCACGACGTCTTCCACCGACCTTGCCGTGCAAGGCAACGGCTTCTTCGTGGTCTCGAACGCCACCAACACGCAGCAATATTTGACCCGCGCCGGCTCGTTCGTGCCTGATAGCCAGGGCAATCTGGTCAATGCGGCCGGCTACTACCTTCTGGGCCAGCCTGGCCTCGTGACCAATTTCTCGCAGAACAGCCTGGCTGGAATGCAGATCGTGAACATCGCCCAGGTCTCGCAGGTGCCGGTGCCGTCGACTGCGGGCACCCTGACGACCGGCAATCTCGATCCGAAGGCGGCCGTCATTGCCGGTCCGCCCGGCCCGGCGTCATATTCGTCGAAAAGCTCGATCGTTGCCTACAACAATATCGGTCAGGCCGTTACGCTCGACGTCTATATGTCCCACACCGCGACGGCGGCCGGTTCGGATACCTGGCAGGTTCAGGTCTACAACTCTGCGACGGGCACCTCGCTCGCCGCCGCCACCACCTTCACTTTCGATACCACGGCGGCCGGCAAAGGCGCGCTGGCCGCGGCGAGCCCGACGGGCCTTACGTTCACGGTCCCGGGCGGCGCGGCGATGACCATGGACCTGTCGAACATGACGCAGGTTGGAGCCGACTTCAGCTTCAAGGCCACCGTCAACGGCAGCGTGCCCGCGGCGATCGACAAGGTCGATGTCGACGAGGCGGGCCATGTGACGGCGATCCTCAAGAACGGGCAGCAGCTGACGCTCTACACGATCATGCTCGCCGACGTCGCGAGCCCCGACAATCTGACGCCCGAGCCGGGCAACGTCTATTCGACCAACATGAATTCCGGCAATGCGCAGGCCGGGAATGCTGGCACCGGCGGGCTCGGCACGGTCCAGTCCGGTGCGCTGGAGGACTCCAACGTCGATCTCGCGGACGAGCTCACCGGGATGATCGAGGCGCAGCGCGGCTTCACCGCCAACTCGAAATCGTTCCAGACGGGCGCCGACCTGCTCGACGTCGTCGTCAACCTGAAGCGCTGAATTCTTCCGCGCTCACCCCCGGCAAGAGCAGATCATGTCCCTTACCGCCGCTCTCGACTCCGCTCGCGCCTCGCTCATGGCGTCGGGCATCCAGTCGTCGACGATCTCGCGCAACATCGCCGGTGCCAGCGCCACCGGCTATTCGCGCAAGATCGCCGTGCTGGACAACCTCCCCGGCACCGGCGTCTACGTCGCGGCGATCCAGCGCGCCGCCAGTTCGGGCCTCTATTCGAACGTGCTGACCGCGACCTCGTCGTCGGCCAAGCAGAGCGTGATCTATGACGGCCTGCAGAAGATCGCGGCCGCGACGGTGGACGATCCCGAGCTCGAGCAGTCGCCGACCGCCCAGCTCAACAAGCTGAAGCAGGCGTTGCAGCAATACGCCAACTCCACCGACAATGCGACCCTGGCGCAGGCGGCCGTGACGTCCGCCAAGGACATGGTGACCGGGCTCAACCAGGCCACCAAGACGGTTCAGTCGGTCCGCGAGGGGGCCGACGCCGACATGGCGAATTCGGTCGCCAACATCAACCAGCTGCTGTCCCAGTTCCAGACGGTCAACACCGCCATCGTGAAGGGCACGATCTCCGGCGACGACGTCACCGACTATCTCGACCAGCGCGACAGCATCGTCTCCAGGCTGTCGCAGGAGGTCGGCGTCTCGATGTCGATCCGGACCAATGGAGATGCCGCGCTCTATACCGACAGCGGCGTCGTGCTGTTCGACAAGACGGCGCGGGCCGTGAGCTTTGCGCCGACCAATGCCTATACCGCCGGCACCACGGGCAATGCCGTCTTCATCGACGGCGTTCCCGTGACCGGCGCCAATTCCGTCATGCCGCTCAAGTCCGGCAAGCTCGCCGGCTTGGCCCAGCTGCGCGACAAGGACACGGTCACGTATCAGAGCCAGCTCGACGAGATCGCGCGCGGCCTGATCGACGCCTTCAAGGAAAGCGACCAGTCGGCTGTCCCAACGCTGGCGGACCGGCCCGGCCTGTTCACTTATCCCGGCGCGCCCGCGATGCCCGCGAGCGCGACGATCTCGGTGGGCCTCGCCGGGAGGATCTCGGTCGCCGCCTCGGTCGATCCGGCCGTAGGCGGAAATCCGAACCTGCTGCGCGACGGCGCCATCAGCGGCGTTGCCGCCTATAATTACAACACGACCGGCAATGCCGGCTTCTCGGCGCGGCTGCAGCAGCTCATCAACAAGATGGAAGCGCCGCAGCCATTCGATGCCACGGCTCAGGGCAAGCCGAGCGGCAGCGTGATCGAGTTTGCGTCTTCCTCGGCGAGCTGGATCGAAAGCCAGCGCAAGACCGCCGACGACAGCGTCCAGTATCAGAATACGCTGCTCGACCGCAGCACCGCGGCGCTGTCCAACGTCAGCGGCGTCAACATGGACGACGAGATGGCGTTGATGCTCCAGGTCGAGCGCACCTATTCGGCGTCGTCGAAGATCATTTCCACCGTCGATGAGATGCTGCAGAGCCTGCTGGCTGCCGTAGGGAATTAAGTCATGATGAGCGCGAACTACATCTCGACCCTGATGCTGTCTTCATCGTTGAGGTCGTCGATCACGAACAACCAGAGCGCGCTGACCAAGGCCTCGAAGGAGGCGACCACCGGCCGTTTCGCCGATGTCGGCCTCGAGCTCGGCACGGGAACGGGCCGCGACGTGGCGCTGCGCGCCGATTTCAACTTCGCCGACCAGCTCGTCGACACCAACGAGCTGGTTTCGGGGCGCCTCGATGTGACCCAGAACCGGATCACGCAGCTCGGCAAGACCGCGTCGGAATTCCTCAAGAACCTGATCGCGGCCCGCGACGCCGACAGCGGCGCGAAGATCATCCTGCCGAGCGCGTCCGCGAACCTTCAGGACGTCATCGGCGCGCTCAACGTTTCCTACAACGGGTCGTATCTGTTCGGCGGAATCGATACGCAGACCGTGCCGGTCACGAACTACACGGCCGGCTCTGCCAGCAAGAACCAGGTCGATGCGGACTTCCTGGCGACGTTCGGCTTCTCGCAGGCTGCGGCCGGTGTGAGCACCATCACTCCGGCGCAAATGCAGAATTTCCTCGACAACACCCTCGACCCCGAGTTCGCGAGCCCGGCCTGGAACGCCAACTGGTCGTCGGCCACGGACCAGACGCTGTCGAGCCGCATCTCCACGACCGAGGTTGTCGACAGCTCGGTCAGCGCCAACCAGCCCGGCTTCCGCAAGCTGGCCGAGGCCTACACCATGCTCACTGATCTCGGGAACACGAGCCTGAGCAAGGACACGTTTCAGGTCGTCGTCGACAAGGCCATCAGCCTGGTCAGCGGCGCGATCAACGATCTCGCCGTGCTCGGCGGGACCGTCGGCTCGATCCAGCAACGGGTCACCGGCGCGACCGAGAAGCTGAAGATCCAGAAGGACATCCTCAACGACCAGATCGTCAAGCTGGAGGCGGTCGACCCGACCGAGGCCTCGGTCCGCGTCAACACCCTGCAGACCCAGATCAAGACGGCGCTCGCGCTGACCTCGCAGCTCCAGCAGATCAGCCTCATCAACTATCTCTAGAGCCGAGGCTCGCAACCTCGTCCTGTTACCCGGTCTCCTGCGCAGAGTGATGCTGATGACGTTTGAAGCCTATGAATCGGTCGTCGACGAGAGCGGTTACGAGGCGCGGGGCCGCGAGCGGCAGGCGCTCAGCCTCGGCATCGACCGGCTCGAGCGGATTCAGCGAGGCGTGTTCCGCCTCGAGGATCTGGTCGAGAGCCTGCTCTATGTGCGGCGGCTGTGGACGATCTTCATCGAGGATCTCTCGCACCCCGAGAACGGGCTTCCGGACAAGCTGCGCGCCGACATCATCTCGATCGGCCTGTGGGTCGTCAAGGAGGCCGATCGTCTTCGCGAGGAGAGGTCGAACGACGTGATGCAGCTCATCGAAATCAACCGCCTGATCCGAGACGCTCTTTGATGAAGATCTCCTTGCGGGCGGGCGAACGGATCTACATCAACGGCGCGGTGCTGCGCGTGGACCGCAAGGTCTCCGTCGAGCTCGTCAACGACGTGATGTTCCTGCTCGAAGGGCAGGTCATGCAGGCGTCCGACGCCACCACGGCGCTGCGGCAGCTCTACTTCATCGTCCAGCTCATGCTGATGAACCCGACCGACATCCGCGACGCCGCGGCACTCTACGCCCAGCATCACGCGGCCCTGTGCGCCGTGTGCGAGAGCCGGGAGATGCTGGACGGACTGGGCGCGGTCGACGAGCTGGTCGAGGCGACCCGCTACTTCGAGGCGCTCAAGCGGATCCGGGCCCTGTTCCCGGTCGAGCAGGCCATCCTGGCCGGCGCCATCACCGAGTCCCCATTCCAGGCTGCCTGACAGCGGAGAGGTACATGAACGTCAACAGTGCGACCGACAGCACGAGCAAGTCGTCCAGTTCGACCGGCTCCACCAATTCGACCTCGAGCAACAGCGTCGACTACAACACGTTTCTTCAGCTTCTCGTCGCCGAGATGAAGAACCAGGATCCGACCAATCCGATGGATACCTCGCAATATATGAGCCAGTTCGCGCAGCTCTCGACGGTCGAGCAGGCCATGCAGACCAACTCGAAGCTGGATGCGCTGCTGTCCTCGCAGTCGTTGTCGCAGGCCAACGGCCTGATCGGGAAAACCGTCAGCTTCACAGACGCCACCGGCGCCAGCTTCAGCGGCAAGGTCGTCTCGGTCTCCATCAACGCCGACGGCTCCATCGCGACCCTCGAGAACGGCACCAAGGTCGCGGTCGGGCCGGGACTCACGATCAGCCAGTCATGAACGAACGCGACGCTCTCGACATCGTCCAGGCGGCGATCTGGACCATCATCGTCGCCTCCGGGCCCGCGGTCGGCGCCGCGATGCTGGTCGGCACCATCATCGCGCTGATCCAGGCCCTGACCCAGATCCAGGAGGTGACGCTGACCTTCGTTCCGAAGATCATCGTCATCCTCCTGGTCGTTGCCGTCTCCGGCTCCTTCATCGGCGCGCACCTCTCCACCTTCACCGAGATGGTCTATTCGCGGATCGAGCGCGGCTTCTGACCCGCGCGGCCTCGGCCACCATCCCCGCGTAAGCTTTGCGGGGCAGATTAGGGGTGGACCCTCTGCCGGTGACCCATGGCCGATACGTTAGCTGCTAGCCTGCCGACCCCACGACGATTGGGGGCCGACGCCTTTTTCGCCGGCGGCATCGTGGCCATGCTCACGATCCTGTTCCTGCCGATCCCGCCGATCCTGATCGATCTCGGCCTCGCGTTCTCGATCGCGCTGTCGGCGCTGATCCTGATGGTCGCGCTGTGGATCCAGCGACCGCTCGACTTCTCCGCCTTCCCGACCGTGCTGCTGATCGCGACCATCCTGCGGCTGGCGCTGAACGTCGCGACCACCCGCCTGATCCTGTCGCGCGGCGGGGAGGGCGAGCAGGCTGCCGGCCACGTCGTCGCCGGCTTCTCCAAGTTCGTCATGGGCGGCGACTTCGTCATCGGCCTGATCATCTTCGCCATCCTGGTCACCGTGAATTTCGTCGTGATCACCAAGGGTGCGACGCGTATCGCCGAAGTCGGCGCCCGTTTCACCCTCGACGCCATCCCCGGCAAGCAGATGGCGATCGACGCCGATCTGTCGGCGGGCCTGATCGACGACAAGGAAGCCCAGCGCCGGCGCCGCGAGCTCGAAGAAGAAAGCGCGTTCTTCGGTGCCATGGACGGTGCCTCGAAGTTCGTTCGGGGCGATGCCATCGCCGGCCTGCTCATCACCGCGATCAACATTTTCGGCGGCATCATCATCGGCGTCACCCATCACGGGCTGACGCTGTCGCGCGCCGCCGACGTCTACACGAAGCTCTCCGTCGGCGACGGTCTGGTGTCGCAGATGCCGGCACTCATCGTGTCGCTGTCGGCCGGCCTGCTGGTCTCCAAGGGCGGCACGAGAGGATCGGCCGAGCAGGCCGTGCTGCGCCAGCTCGGCGGCTATCCCCGCGCTGTGTCGGCCGCCGCGCTGATGATGTTCGTGCTCGCCTTGATGCCGGGGCTGCCGTTGGCGCCCTTCGTGCTTCTCGGCGGCGTCATGGCCTTCGTCGGCTACTCGCTGCCGAAGCAGCAGGCGGCCTTGAAGCAGAAGGAGGACGCGCGCAAGGCCGACGAGCGCGCCCAGGCTGAGGCCAAGGAATCCGTCAAGGACCAGCTCAAGACCGCCGAGATCGAGCTTGCGCTCGGTGGCCATCTTTCGGTCCATCTGCTGGGCTCGCGCACCGAGCTTGCCCACCGCGTCGCCAAGATCCGCAAGAAGTTCGCCAAGCAGTACGGCTTCGTTATTCCCGAGATCAAGCTCAGCGACAATCTGTCGATCGACCCCAAGGGCTACCAGATCCGGATCCACGACACCCGCGTCGCCCATGGCGAGCTCCGGCTCGGCGAGGTGCTGGTGCTGGTCGACAAGGACGGCAAGCCCGACGTGCCCGGCGAAGAGGTGGTCGAACCCGCTTTCGGCATGAAGGCGCTGTGGGTGACGGAAGCCTTCACGGACGAAGTCAAGCGGCAGGGCTGCAAGCCGGTCGACAATCTGTCGGTGCTGCTCACGCATTTGAGCGAGGTGCTCCGGGCGAACCTCGCCCAGCTCCTGTCCTACAAGGACATGCGCGCGCTGCTCGACCGGCTCGATCCCGAGTACAAGCGCCTCGTCGAGGATCTCTGCCCGTCGCAGATCTCCTATTCCGGCCTGCTGGCGATCCTGAAGATCCTGCTGGCCGAGCGGGTCTCCATCCGCAATCTTCACCTCATCCTCGAGGCGATCGCCGAGATCGCGCCTCACGTGCGGCGCTCCGAGCAGGTCGCAGAGCACGTGCGGACCCGGCTTGCCCAGCAGATCTGCGGCGACCTCTCCGACAACGGCGTGCTCAACGTCGTCCGTCTCGGCAACCGCTGGGACCTCGCCTTCCACCAGAGCCTGAAGCGCGACGCCAAGGGCGACGTCGTCGAGTTCGACGCCGATCCGCGCCTGATCGAGCAGTTCGCGACCGAAGCCAGCGCCGCGATCCGCAAGTTCACCGAGAACGGCACCAGCGTGGTGCTGGCGGTGACGCCGGAAGCCCGGCCCTATGTCCGGATGATCCTGGAGCGGGTGTTCCCGACCTTGCCGATCCTGTCGCATGTCGAAGTCGCGCGCAGCGCCGAGATCCGGGCGCTCGGAGCCGTGTCGTGATCAGCGGCCTTGCCGACAGCGTGCTGGTGACGTTCATCGTGTTCTGCCGCATCGGCGCCTGCCTGATGCTGGTGCCCGGCTTTTCCAGCGTCAACGTTCCGGCACAGGTCCGCCTGTTCGTCGCGCTCGTCACGACGTTCGCGCTGACGCCGATCCTGATCGCGGTGCTGAAGCCGCTCACGGACAACGCCGCGCCGCTGACGCTGGCGCTCCTGATCTGCTCCGAGCTCGTGGTCGGCAGCGTCATCGGGCTCGGCGGGCGGGTGTTCTTTCTCGCGCTCCAGACCATGGCGACGGTGATGGCGAGCGCGATCGGGCTCAGCAACATCCCGGGAACGCCGGTCGCCGACAGCGATCCGGCGCCGGCGCTGGTGCCGCTGATCATGGTGTCCGTCACCACGCTGTTCTTCATGACCGACCAGCATTGGCAGGTCCTGCGTGGGCTGATGAACTCCTACGACGTCTGGCGTCCCGGGAGTCGGCTCGGCGGCGGCATGGCACTCGACCTGCTCGTCGGCCGCCTGTCGGAAGCGTTCGTGCTGACGCTGCGGATCGCCAGCCCGTTCATCGTCTATTCGGTGATCGTCAACCTGGCGGTCAGCCTGATCAACAAGCTGACGCCGGCAATTCCAGTCTATTTCATCTCGGTGCCCTTCGTGCTGTTCGGCGGCTTCCTGCTGCTCTACCTCACGAGCGACGAGCTGCTGACGCAATTCATGCTCGGCCTCTCGTCCTGGCTGGCGGAGTGAGCCTGTGATGACGTCGCGCGCGGACAAGCTCGGCCGGATGGTGTCGCTGGTGAAGCTCCAGCTCCGGCTGTCCGAATGGCAGCTCGCGCAGCTGCGGCAGCAGGAGCGAAGCCTGCAGGACGAGCAGGAATGGCTGGTGGGAGCCCTGAACGATGGCAAGCCGCCGGCGGGATCGTCGAGCGAATCGATCGCGCGGCGCTTGAACAGGACGAGCGTCGATGCGCGCGAGATCCGGACGCAGGCCGCGCAGCAGCTCGACCAGGTCCGCGCCGAGAGCCGCCGCGTGAAGCAGCTCGAGCAGGTCGCGAAGGCGGCGCTGGCCGACAAGCTCCGTGACGCCGAGAAGCGCTCCCTCGAGGAGATGACGGGAATAAGCCCAGCCGTGCGCGCGTGGACGCCACGGCCAGCCAATCGGAACAAGCCATGATCGTGACCGCGACGCCCGACCTCGTTCTCGACGTCCTCGAGGCCGCCGATCCCGTGACCCAGCGCGCGGCGACCGCGAAACTCGATGCGCTGAAATCCTCCGATGCCGACTTCGCCGCAACGATGGACGCGGAGGCCGGCAAGGCGGCAGCTGCCGAGCAGTCCGCGACGAAGGTCTCTGAGGCGTCGTCGGATGCGGTGAATGGGGCCCCGGTGCGGATGATCAAGGCGCCGGCGTCGGGCGAGGTGTACCGGAAGTTCGAAGCTTTCATCCTCCAGACCTTCGTCGAGACGATGTTGCCGAAGGAATCCGAGCAGGTCTTTGGCAAGGGCACGGCCGGCGGCGTCTGGAAATCGATGCTGGCGGAGGAGCTTGGCAGCCAGCTGGCAAAGGGCAACGGCATTGGCATCGCCAAGCAGCTGGCCGCCGCCAATCCGGCGGGGCCGAACGGTGCCGGCAAGGCCGGATGATGATCCGCGAACGGGTGACAGAAGTTGAAGGGTGAATTTCCTATGCAGGCACAAGACAGCGCGGCGGCCATGGTGATCGAGCAGCCGGTCGTGGACACCGGGGTGATGACGACGGAAGCAGCAGAAGCCGATGCGCTGCTGCCGGTGCTGCTGCCGATCATGAGCGGCGAGGCCGTGGTCGACGGCGCGGATGCGGCGAGATTGGATGAAGTGCGGGGCCTGCTGGCAGCGATCCGCCGGCTCGAGAGCATCGTCGAGGAGGAGACGGTCGCGCTCACGACGCGTCAGAAGATCGATTTCGACGACTTCAGCGCGCGGAAGAGCCGGAGCATGCTCGAATTCGTCCGCCTGATGCGGGCGCGGATGCATCTCGGCGGCGACGTCGAGGTCACCGACGAGATTCAGCGGCTGCGCGAGAAGCTCGAGCGGAATCGCTCGATCCTCGAAATGCACTACGACGCGGTGCGCGAGATCGCGGGCATCATCGTCAAGGCGATCAAGGAGGCCGAGTCGGACGGCACCTATACCGGCCGCGCAGCGCAGGACGGAAAATGATCAGACTGGTGCTGGCCGGGCTCTGGGTATGCATCCTCACCGCGGGCACGAGCTATGGCGTGGCCTATTGGAAGGAGAACGGCAGCCTGCTGCCGGCGAAGGACGAATATCTCGACGGGCTGCAATACCAGAAGACCAGGGCTTTGAGCGTGCCCATGGTCGAGAACGGCAATGTGCAGGGCTATATCGTCGCGCGCTTCGTCTACACCGTGGAGGCGCGGACGATGCACCAGCTCAACGTTCCGCCGGAGCCGTTCGTCGTCGACGAGGCCTTTCGCAGGATCTATGCCGACGACCGTCTCGACTTCAGGAAGCTCGCCCGCTACGACCTCTCCATCCTGACGGCCGCCATCAAGCAGCGCGTCAACGAGCGGATGCAGGCTGACGTCGTCCAGGACGTCCTGGTCGAGGATTTCAATTACGTCTCCAGGGAAGAATTCCAGCAGAAGCCGTAGAGCGCGGGCTGAATAGGCGCAGCTGGTTCGTCACAAAGACGTCGTCATGCCCGGGCTTGCCCCGGGCATCCACATTCTTGGTCCGGCGTAGCAACCCGTGGATGGCCCAAGCACGGCCATGACGACGTGGATAGTCTTGCGCCCAATAGCTCCGATGGGATTGCCTCTTCACAAGAGGAAAACGCACCTCCATCGAGGCGCTATAGGGGGCTCATCCCACATCTCCCGCCGCCGAAAATGCAACGGCCTCTGCGATGGTGCTTCGCAGAGGCCGTTGTCTGTTCGTGGCAGGCTTGTGCCGTGTCAGTTGCCGACCGGATAGGCGGCCGGGACGGCATGCGCCCTGTTCAGGATGATGCCGACCTCGTCGAGCTCCTGCATCGGCACGTCGAGGGTGTCGCCGGCAGGGATGTCGAGGCGGTATCCGACGTAACGCCGGGCCACGATCGCGTCGAAGCCGAGGCGGTCGCGGAGTTTCTTGCGCAGCTTGCTGACGTGGCTCTCGATCACGCTCTCGTCGAAGGTGGACTCGAAGATGCCGTAGACCGCGTTGAAGATCTGCGTCTTGGTGATCCACTTGCCGTGATTGCTGACCATATATTCGAGAATGCGCAGTTCGCGGCGGGGCAGCGTGAGGGCGTGGCCCGCGATCTCGGGGTCACGGCCGTTGAAGAAGACCTGGATCCTGCTCTCGCAGGGCCTCGGCAGCTCGCCCACCCGGCGGCGCGCGATCGCGGCCGTTCGGGCAAGGATCTCGCGCAGGTGGATCGGTACGTGCACGACGTCGTCGACACCCGATTCGAACAGCTCCAGCGTGTTCTTGAGCATCTTCTGGCCGCTCATGGCGATGATGGGAGCCGAGGAACGCTTGCGCATCGCCCGCGGCAGGCTTCCGCGGGCATCGCAATCCCCGAGGAGGAAGGCGTCCACCGCTGCCAGATCCGATTCACTCGCGGATTGCAGCCAGTCCCAGAATTCCCCGGAGGAGAAGCCGATCGACGATACGCCTTCGCGAACGAGCCCTCCGACATAGCTGTTCGCGACGCTCTCGCGATCATCAACGATAATATACATCAGTCTTTCGCCCCTGTTTCGCACCTGTCGCGGCCGGCTGGTTGTTGTGATGCCCGGCTCGGCAACGATGCTGTTTGACGACATTCCTTCCCGCGAACCGTTGTTATGGTTTCGATATTCGCGGGCAGCCCTACGCATTCAGTGCCTGCGTCTCGCAGGCCTGGTACTTCAACTCGATACTGAACGCTTACTGCGTGAGGCCCGGCGGGTGTCTTACGGATCACCTCGCGGGGCGGATTGAGAAACGACCTAGAACAGTTGCGCCAAGTTGCTCATCGCGTCCGAACGCCACTGAATCTGTGTCGATCTCCTCGCCAACTGGCGAGAATCACTTGAGTAGGACCGTAACAATTGCCGATTTCCGATCAAGCGTGCGAAACAAAGCGATTGCTACGTGTGCTTGATGCTGTTGGTTTGTTTCGGGTTGTTTCTTGATATATTCAAACGCATCAGTTGATTTGGAAACTAAACTAGTTCTTCATCGTGATGGGTCTAAGGTTCCGCATCCCCGTACAATCACAGCTATTTTAGGTGGTGGGGTGGATCAGGCATATCGAGGGGTTTTCAACCCGGGATTGACTCTCATGGGCGTGTTTCGCCGTGCGACAATTCGACTCACGTGTGGCGGCGAGACTCCAGCTTGGCGAAATCTTGGCGAGTGTGTGTCTTTCGAGTCGCACTCTCGCCACGTCCATGACGCGATTGACTCATGTGACGTCGCATCGCGCGCGATGGAAAAGTTTTCGATGCGCACGTTTCAGGCAAGCTTCGGCAAATAACGTCATCGTTCGACAGATCGAACCGAACGGAGCATTTTCACATGTTGTCCGATGGACAAGCTCGTCCCAACGCGACCACTGATGTTTCCGCAACGACGAAGCCGGCTCCCGAAGCACGCGATACGAAGGACGATACGGCGCGAGCGCCCAGGCCTGCCGCGGGCGCAAAGCGAGCGTCGGCCCCGGCAAGCGATGAAGCTCTGGCGAAGGAGGCACTCGAGGGGCTGAAACGTATTCGGGCCAAGGCGCGTCTCGACAAGATGGCGATCCCCAAGCCCGCGCCGACCGTGATCAAGCCGGCCGTGATCGTCGCCAAGCCCCCGCCGCCCCGTCCGACATGGGTTGCGCCGCTCGCGACATTGGCGGTCGCCGCCATGTTGGTGGTCTGCGCCTGCACCGGCGTGATCGCCTATCTCACCACGCAGCCCGCCCAGAACAACGTTGCAGCCAATACGGAGATCAGGAATCTGCGCGAGACCGTCGCGCATCTGCGCAAGCAGGTGTCGGGCGTGTCGGAAAATCTCGATGGCCTGCGCACCGCGGTGGATCAGTCGAGCAAGGCGACCAATGACCGTTTCGGCAGGTTCGCCGAGAATTTGGACCGTATCGAGCGGGTGAGCTCGTCCTCGACGGTGAAGCTCGACAAGCTCGCCCAAGCGCAGGTTCAGACGCCGGCTCCGGCGCCGGCCATGGTGCAATCGCAGCCCTCGCCACAGCAAGGATCGATGATGGCCTCGGTCGCAGCGCCCGAGTTCACGGGCTCGGTGTCTCCGTCCGAGCGCGCGCCGGCGCCGCGGAAGGTGATCAAGGGTTGGTCGGTGCGCCAGGCCTATGAAGGCATTGCGATCCTGCAGGGTCCGAACGGCGTCATCGAGGCCGTGCTGGGACAGCAGGTGCCGGGTCTTGGCCGCATCGAGGAGATCAGGAGCGAGAACGGGCGCCTGGTGGTGGAGGCGAGCGGCGGTGTCATCTATTCGTCACGTAAGGCGACGCCCTGATCGAGGGCTGTCCTCTATTGGCGGTGATGCTCGAAGCTGGTGCATAGCAGATCGACCTCCGCCTCCGCGATCGGCGAGCGGAACAGACGGCAGCTGAACTCGGCCGCTGCCTTGCTGTCGTTGGTGGTGCGCTCCTCCCGGAGGAAGATGCATCGTTTGCAAACGTCGGTGTGGTGCCGCTGCTCGGCCGCGTCCGACTGATCCAGCACGTGCCTGAAGGTGTCGCGGAAGCGGATCTTGACCTCCTCGTCGAGGACGGCAATCGCCTCGACCAGAACGCTGACGGGGTCGCGCACCAGGAACTTCTTGCCCTGCTGCGTCACGCTCAGCATCACCGAGCGCTTGTCGGTGGCCGAGCGTTTTCGCTCGATATAGCCCAGCCGCTCGAGCTCCCCGATGATGAACGAGGCGGTGCCGCGCGTGGTGCCGACGTAACTCGCGAGCGCCGAAGGCGTCCGGGAAAAACGGTTGGCGCGGGAAAGGAAGCGCAGCGCCATCCACTCGCGGTCGCGCAAGCCGTGCTTGGTGCCTTCGAACCACAGGATTCGTGCGACCTGCTCCAACAGTTCAATCGATTCGCGAGCCAAATTCATTTCAATTCCAGATCGGGTAAAGCTTTATTCAATTGAGCCTTGGGGTGCGCAATCTGTGTGGACGAGAATGAAGTCCTCGCGTGACCCTTCGTCCGTTGCCGGACGGCGGACCGCGTGGGGAAGAAGTCTCTGTTGCAGAGATGGAACTTCCGGCCGTGGAACTAGGGCGTCACAAAGAAAGTTCGAGTAAATCGCACGGCTCAAGTCCTCCGAAAATTTCAATCAAATGACGACGGCTCGCGCGTGATTGACGGTGATTGTGTCGATGCGCGAGCAACATGATGTGTCATTGTGGCCACTGCGGTGCCCATTTGTTGCGGGTGAGCGTCTCGAAGGCGCGCACATGCGCATCACCTGCAGCACTTGGCGGTGCGGCCGGCTGCGGGAGAACCGTCTTTTTCGGTTAATGGATGTTGCGATGCAGTGCAGCTAGACGGTTAAGTCCGGCACACGAGCGAAGCGAATGTCAGAGTGCCGTTGGGAGTCGAAACAGTCAGCGTTGTTCAACGTCCTGCAGCGTTGGCAGCCACGGTCGGCTCCTGCGTGGCGCAATCGTCGAACTTTGGCGCGATGAGCCCGATGCCCGAGATTGCGCCGGTGCAGAAACCGCACGGTCTGGCCTGAAAGCGCGCGTGCTCGCAGGCTGGTGATTTGCATCTCGCCGGCAACTATTGGCGAATGCGTCGCCCCCCGGGATACCAGCATAGGCAGCAGCAAGGGATAGATCGATGAGCTTCGAAACTACCATGGCATCCGACGTCGTCGGGTTGACGAAAGTCGCCCCGGTCTCTCGCCGCGGGTTCATGAGCGCCACCGCGGCCGTCGCCGCCGGCTACACGCTTGCGGCCGGGCCCGTGCGCGCCGAGGCGATCACGACCGACACCAATGGTCTTCAGGTCAGTGACGCCAGGATCAAGGTCGGCTCCGAAGAGATGCCCGTCTATTTCGCCCGTCCCGCCGGCAACACCAAGGCGCCGGTGATCATCGTGGCGATGGAGATTTTCGGCCTGCACGAATATATCAAGGACGTGACGCGGCGCCTCGCCAAGCTTGGCGCGTTCGCAATCGCGCCCGACTATTACTTCCGCAAAGGCATCGATCTGACCAAGGTCGCCGAGGTCAAGGATCTGCTCCCGGTGGTCAATGCCAAGCCCGACGCGGAGCTGCTGTCCGATCTGGACGCGGTGGCGGCCTGGGCTGGATCGCAAGGCGGCGACACTGCAAAGCTCGGCATCATCGGCTTCTGCCGTGGCGGGCGCACCGTCTGGGAATATGCCGCCCATAGCAGCACGCTCAAGGCCGGCGTCGCCTTCTACGGCACCTTGGTCGACCCCGAAAATCCGCTGCTGCCGAAGAGCCCGATGCAGCTCGCCCCCGAGATGAAGGCGCCGGTGCTCGGCCTCTATGGGGGCGCCGACACCGGCATTCCCGTCGCCCAGGTCGAGCAGATGAAGGCCGCGCTCGAGCAGAACAAGAAGACGGCCGAATTCAAGATCTACCCCGAAGCGCCGCACGGCTTCCATGCCGACTACCGCGGCAGCTACCGCAAGGACGCCGCGGAAGATGCCTGGAAGCAGGCGCAGGCCTGGTTCAAGAAGTACGGCGTGTTGAGCTGACGCTGGGTCAAAACAAAAGGGCGGCCCGATCGGCCGCCCTTTTTCTTTCAGTGCGTGCCGATCTCACTTCGCCATCGCACCATAGACGATGTCCTGAACCTGCTCGCGATAATACTTCCTGAGTTCGCCGGGCGCAGCCGTTCCCACCACGACCACGAGACGCTCCTTCGGGTCGCAGAAGAACTGCGTTCCGTAGGCACCGTTCCAGGTGAACTCGCCGGGATTGCCGGGGACAGACGACAGCCCTTCGCTGGTGCGAACCGCGACCGAAAGGCCGAAGCCGAAGCCGCCGCGATGCGGCTCGACATTGGCCACGTTGTTCTTGATCTCGGGGCCAAGGTGGTTGGTCGTCATGTGATGCACGGTCTTCGGACCCAGGATGCGCTGGCCGTCGAGCTCGCCGCCGTTGAGCAGCATCTGCCCGAAGCGGGCGTAGTCGCCGACCGTCGCGAACGAGCAGGCGCCGCCGCAGTCGAACTTGGTCGGGGTGTCGAGCAGCTTGATCGCCTGCGGCTTGCCCGTCAGCGGATCGTTGGCAAACGGGCGGGCGAGGCGAGGGCGTTGCGCGTCGGTCGGGTGGAAGGTCGCGTCCTTCATGCCGAGCGGCTGCCAGACATTGGCGGCGAGATACTCGCCGAGCTTCTGCTCGCTCACCTTCTCGACGACGGCGCCGAGCACGTCGATCGAGAAGCCGTATTCGAACTCGGTCGAGGGCTGATGCGCCAGCGGCAGTTTGGTGATGCGGTCGATGAACGCCTGGGTGTCACCTTCGATCGCGGGCGCGACGCCGTCAGGATATTGCCGGGCCACCGGGCTCGAACTGTCGGGCCGGCCGCCATACATCAATCCGGAGGTGTGCCGGTAGAGATCGTGGATGAAGATCGGCGAGGCCTGCGGCTCCAGCTTGAGCGAACCGTTGGCCTCGGTCACGCCGATTTTCATGTCGGAAAAGCCGGGATAGTAATCGGACAGCTTGGCCTGGAGCGGCAGCCGTCCCTGCTCCATCAGCGTCAGGCCCGCGACCGCTGCCATCGGCTTGGTCATCGAGGCCAGCGCGAAGATCGCATCGATCGGCATCGGCGTGCCCTTGTCCGGATCCAGCATGCCGTAAGCCTTGTAGTGCACGAGCTTGCCGTCGCGCGCGATGGCGACGACCGCGCCGGGGACGCGCTTGGCGGCGATCTCGCGAGCGAAGAAATTGTCGAGGCGTGCAAGGCCCTGACTGGAGAAGCCGACATCGTCGGGTTTGGCTTCGGGCAGCGGCGCGGCGATGGCCGTGCCGAATGTGATGACGGCAGCCGCCGCCGCGATCATGGCGATCGTCTTGTTCATTATGTTCCTCCCGCACGAGCTCGTTGTGTGAGTGGCTCGTTGCACGCCTAGATCACGACTGCACCGACGCGAAGTCAAGCGCGGGCAGGGCATGTCTGGGACGTGCCGGACGCGGCGGTGCCTTATCGTGCTTCGCCTGCATGCCACAGCGCGTCGAGGCCGCGCCGATAGGTCGGGTGGACAAGCGTGACGCCGAGCTCGCACTTCAGTTTTGCGTTGGAGACGCGGGCGCTGCTGGCATAGAAGCTGCGGGCCATCGCCGACATCTCGGCCGTCGCGAACGCCTCTTCCGGCGGCGGCGCAACGCCCATCAGTTTCGCCGCATAGGCGATCACGTCCTGCGGCGGCGCCGGCTCGTCGTCGCAGACGTTCCAGATGCCGCCGCTTCCGTGGGGAATGGCGGCCATGATCGCACTCGCGATGTCGTCGACATGGATGCGGTTGAAGACCTGGCCCGGCTTGATGACGCGGCGGGCTGTCCCACCCCGCAGTGTCGCCAGCGCGTTGCGGCCGGGGCCGTAGATGCCCGCAAGCCGCAGGATGGCGGCATCGCCGCGGGCCATGTCCATCCAGGCCTGCTCGGCGGCAACCCGCATGCGGGCGCGGTCGAGCGTTGCCTGCGGCGGAGTACTCTCGTCGACCCAGCCGCCGCCGTGATCGCCGTAGACGCCGATGGTGGAGAGATAGACGATCTTGCGGCGGCCCGCCGCCAGCACGTCGCCGAACGCGGCGATGGCGGGATCGCCGCTGCTACCGGGCGGGATCGATATGAGAAGGACATCGGCCTCGCGAACCTGCTCGACCGTCTCGCGTGCAGGAGGCTCGCCGGAAAAGGCATGCACCTCGATGCCGGCGAGGTCATCCCGCTTTCCGGGATCGCGCACGGTGCCGGCGATATGCGAGAAGCTGCCGCCATGTTTGCGGACGAAATGCCGGGCACTATAGCCGAGGCCAAGGATGAAGAGCCGCATGCGTCTCCTGTGCAGGTCGAAAGTTCCCGTCCGCGCCGTCGCGCGTCGTTTGCTCATAAGAGATTTTTGGGTCCGGCAAAAGATATTGCGATTTGTCTCGCCTCCTGCCTCGGGCGATGTTCGCCTGTCACCGGGAGGCATCGATCATGCAGGCAGAAGCGCTCGCCTTGGTGCCGCCGGATGCCAATGAGCTGGTCCGGCGCGCGGCCGCGCTGATCTTCGACGTCGACGGCACCCTGGCCGAGACCGAGGAGCTGCATCGGCAGGCCTTCAACCACGCCTTCGCGCACCACGGTCTCGGCTGGCAGTGGGACCGCGCGGTCTACAAGGATCTGCTGCGGGTGACCGGCGGCAAGGAGCGCATGCGCGCCTACCACGGAAGGCTGCGGAACGTCCCGCCGCTGCCGGACGAGGACATTGCCGCGCTTCACCGCATCAAGACCGCGCATTACGCCGAGCGGGTCGAAACCGGCTGCTGTTCCTTAAGGCCGGGCGTGATCGAACTGCTCGCTGCGGCGAAGGCGCGCGGCCAGCGGCTTGCGATCGCGACCACGACCTCGCACGGCAATATCGATGCGCTGCTGTCGCAGGCGCTGGGGGCGGGTTGGGCTGCGCAGTTCGACGCCATTGTCGCCGGTGACGATGTCAGGCACAAGAAGCCGGCACCGGACGTCTATCTGGAAACGCTGGCGCGGCTGCAACTCGGCGCGGCCGACTGCGTGGCCATCGAGGATTCCGCCAACGGGCTGATTGCGGCCTCACGCGCCGGCATTCCGGTTCTGATCACCCGGAGCATGTTCTTCGCGGATGATGATTTTTCCGCGGCGCGGGCCGTGCTGGATGACCTGTCGGAACTCGAAAAACAACCCCATGCACAGTAGCTCACGCCCGCTTGTCCGCCGCGTTCAGTGCACGCGGTGGCTCGCTCTATCGTCTTCAGCCTGCTCGACAATCTGCGCGATCGGGCTCGATTGGTGATGCACTAGCAGCCACTCGTCGCCGACGCGGCGAAAATGGTTGGCCGCGGCCAAGGCGGTGCCGTCGACGATCTCGATGCAGAGCACGCGGGCGCTGTCGCCGTCGACGATGACCTGCGGCTCGGCGCAGACGATCTGCGGCCGCTCCGGGTTTTGCAGGATGTCGCGCCAGCTTCCGATCACCGTGGCGCGCCCGATGATGGCCGGCCAACCGGGATGGATGCAGGAAATGGCGTCGTCGTCCGCCCACAACCGTTCCATGCCGTCGAAGTCGCCGGTCGAGAACGCGGCGTAAAAGGCCGCGTTGGCGGCGATGATCTTGTTGTCCTTTGCCATCGCTCTCGGGTGGGGCAAGGACAGGCAAAAATCAAGCGCGACTTCCGTTCGACCTTGTGTCCGATTTGGACCGCAGTGCAGCATTGCCCGCTCAGTGGTCAGGCCGAGACGAGCGTCTCCACGGCCCGCCGCGCACCATCCTTGTAGAGACGGCCGAGCGCCGTGGTCACGGCCTCGCGCAGGCGTGGCTCGGACCCCAGCGGCCCGAACACCTTCTGAACCCCGAGCAGCGCAGGCGCGAGCCGCTCGGCAACGGGCCCCGCCTCGCGCGCCAGCGCGGCGAATTCGGCGGCGAGGGGATCGCGCACGTCGATGGCGCGGCCCTGCTCGTCGAGGCCGCTGACGTAGCGCATCCAGCCGGCCACCGCGAGCGCATGGGTCGCGATCGGCAGGTTCCTGGCGAGGCGGTCCTGCATCGCGCCGAGCAGCCGCTGCGGCAGCTTTTGCGAGCCGTCCATCGCGATCTGCCAGGTGCGGTGATGCAGTGCCGGATTGGAAAAGCGCTTGAGCAGCGAGGCGCGATAGGCGGCGAGATCAGTGCCGGCAGGCATCGTCAGCGTCACCGCGGCTTCCTCCATCACCTGCGCGGCAAGCCGTGCGAAGTGCGGATCCTGCATGGTGTCGGCGATGGTCTCGTAGCCCGCGAGATAGCCGAGATAAGCCAGCGCGGAATGGCTGGCGTTGAGCAGCCGCAGCTTCATCAGCTCGAACGGCTTGACGTCGGCAACGAGCTCGACGCCGGCGGCGGCAAGGTCGGGCCGGCCGGCCGTGAAACGATCCTCGACCACCCATTGCGTGAACGGCTCGGTCATCACGGGCCAGGCGTCGCGCATGCCGAGTGCGTTCGCGACCGCGTCGCGGTCGGCGTCATTCGTCTCCGGCACGATGCGGTCGACCATGGTCGAGGGAAAAGCGGCATTGTCCGCGATCCACTTGCCGAGTTCCCTGGAGCGGAGCGCGGCGAACTGCGTCACGATGCGCTGCACGGTGTGGCCGTTGGCAGCGAGATTGTCGCAGCACAGCACTGTGAAGGGCGGTACGCCTAGCGCGCGCCGGCGTGCCAGCGCCGCGACGATGAAGCCGGGCGCCGAGCGCGGCGCGTCGAAATTGTTGAGATCGTGCACGATGTCAGGATGCCGTTCATCGAGATCGCCGGTCTGCGGCGTGTGGCAATAGCCTTTCTCGGTGACCGTCAGCGAGACGATGCGAATGGCGGGATCGACCATCCGCTCGACCAGCGCCGCCGGCTTCTCGCGCGCGACGACGCTGTCGAGCAGCGCGCCGATCACGCGGTGCTCGGTGCCTTCGGCGGCACGCACGGCAACGGTGTAGAGATGATCCTGCGGGGCGAGGGCGTCGCGCGTATCCGGGCTGCGCAGGCTGGCGCCGACGATGCCCCAGGACGAGCTGCCGCTGGCAAGGCAATCGTCGATGACGACGGCCTGATGCGCGCGATGAAAGGCGCCGAGGCCGAGATGCACGATGCCGGGCGTGATGCGCGAACGGTCATAGGCCGGGCGGCGGACGGCCGGCGGCAACCGGTTGAGATTGGCGCTGCCAAGACGCACGGAACCTGGGCGCATGGACGTCTCCCCTTGCTTTGCCGCTGCTTGACATGGCGCCCGTATCAGGTCAATGCTCCGGTCAATTGGTAAGACCAATTTTCCAAAATTGGCGGGCCGCGGGTCGAAATGCCTCGCGCGACCCTTTCGGGAGGACCAGCGTGCCGCTGGAAGCTGTGGAGGCGAGACGGCTCTATCGCCAGGTCGCCGATCAATTGCGAAGCCTGATCGACAGCGGCGAGTACGCGGTCGGCAGCCGCTTGCCGACCGAGCGCGAGCTCGCCGAGCAGCTCAAGGTGTCCAGGCCGACCGTGCGCGAAGCCTTGATTGCGCTCGAGGTCGAGGGACGCCTGCGCATCCGCGTCGGCTCCGGCATCTATGTGATCGAGCCCGCTGCCATCGCCGCGCCCGCAGCCGCCTCCGTCATCGAGGGCCCGTTCGAGCTGCTGCGCGCCCGCGAATTCCTCGAAAGCGCCATCGCCGAACAGGCCGCGCGCGTCGCGACCAAAGACGACATCGCCCGCATCGACGCCTCGCTCCTCGCGATGGAGAATGTCGAGCATCCCGGCGAAGCCTCGATGGTGCACGACCGTGCGTTTCACGTCGCGATCGCCGGCAGCCTCGGCAATGCCGTTCTGGTGCGCGTCGTCGGCGAGCTGTTCGACCAGCGCCTCAATCCCTATTTCGCGCAGCTCGCGCATTATTTCGAGAGCCCGGGCACCTGGCGCACCGCGCTCGACGAGCATCGCGCCGTGCGCGAGGCGATCGCGGCGCATGATCCGCAAGCCGCGCGCGAAGCGATGCGCGCGCATCTGGCGCGCTCGCAGGAGCGCTTTGCGCAGAATTTCGGCGCCGAGAACGCGGCAGGATCATCTTCGGGGCGGGGCCGGACGGCGCGAGCACCGGCAAAGCCATCGAAACCGAAACCGGCGCCGAAGAAGAACCAGGCCGGAGGCGGCAGCGCGCGGCGGCGATGAGATTGTACGGCCCGCATCCGTGCCGGGGCGGGTGAACAAGAAGCAGACTTGAACGATGGAGGAAAAGTCGATGTTGAAGAAAATGACGATTGCAGCAGTGATGTCCGCCGCCACGCTGTTGGCGGCCACCCAAGCCAGCGTGGCGCAGACCAAGCTCAAATGGGCCCATGTCTACGAGACCTCGGAGCCGTTCCACACCGCTTCGGTCTGGGCCGCGCAGGAGATCGGCAAGCGAACCAACGGGCGCTATGCGATCGACGTCTATCCGGCCTCGCAGCTCGGCAAGGAAGCCGACATCAACCAGGGCCTCTCGCTCGGCTCGGTCGACATCATCATCTCCGGCTCGAGCTTCGCGGCCAAGAGCTTCCCGCCGATCGGGGTGACCTACTATCCCTACACCTTCCGCGATGCCGATCATCTGCTCGCCTACACCAAGAGCGACATCTTCAAGGAGCTCGCCAAGGGCTATGAGGACAAGAGCGGCCACCACATCGTCGCGGTCACCTATTACGGCGTGCGCCAGACCTCGTCGAACAAGCCGATCAAGACTTGCGCGGACCTCAAGGGCCTGAAGATGCGCGTGCCCGACGTGCCGGCCTATCTCGCGATGCCGCGCGCCTGCGGCGCCAACACCGCGCCGATCGCCTTCGCGGAAGTCTACCTCGCGCTCCAGAACGGCACCGTCGAGGCGCAGGAGAACCCGCTGACCACGATCGAAGCCAAGAAGTTCTACGAGGTGCAGAAGCATATCGTGCTGACCGGCCACATCGTCGATCACCTCAACACGGTGGTCGCTGGCGCGCTGTGGAAGAAGCTCTCCGACGAGGACAAGAAGATCTTCACCGACGTCGCCCAGGAGGCTGCCGCCAAGGCGACCGCGGAGATCAAGCAGAACGAGGCCAAGCTGGTCGCCTTCTTCAAGGAGAAGGGCTTGAGCGTGACCGAGGTGGACAAGAACGAGTTCCGCGACACCGTGCTGAAGAACGTCGCCTTCGAGACCTTCGGCTATCGCAAGGCCGACTGGGAAAAGATCCAGGCGGTGAAGTGACGACGTAGTCGTCATCCCGGGGCGGCTCGAAGAGCCGAGCCCGGGATCTCGAGGTTCCGGGTCTGGTGCTAACGCACCATCCCGGAACGACGGAGCCAGTTTGAGGAGTCCCCCATGTCCACCGCCGAAATACACCGGCAGATCACCGCGGACGAGATCGCCCACACCTTCGAGGAGGAGGCGACGCCGAAGGTCGACCTCGGCATCTACGCGTTCGAGGACTGGGTGGCGCTCGCGATCTTCTGGGTGATGGCGCTCGCCGTCTTCCTCCAGTTCTTCACGCGCTACGTGCTCAACGACAGCTATGCCTGGACCGAGGAGATCGCGACCTATTGCCTGATCGGCGTCGTCTTCATCGGCGCCTCGATGTGCGTGCGGCTGTCGCGGCACATCCAGGTCGACCTCCTCTACCGCTATTTGCCCCACATCGTGGCGCGCGCGCTGTCGACGGTGATCGACCTGATCCGGATCGCCTTTTTCGGCTACGCCATCAAGCTGGTCTGGGTCTACATCCAGATCATCGGCGACGAGCAGATGACCACGATCAATCTTCCCAAGGACTACGTCTACTACGCCGTCCTGGCCGGCTTCGTGCTGATGTTCGTGCGCTCGGTGCAGGTGGCCATACAACATTTGCGACAGGGTTATTCGATCCTCGAACGTCCCGGCGCCTACGACGGTTTTGAAGGGTAATCCCATGTTGCTGCTGCTTGGAGGCTTCCTCATCCTGATGCTGCTCGGCGTTCCCGTGGCGATTGCCATGGCCGCGTCGTCGCTGCTCTACATCCTGGTCAGCGGCGTGACGCCCGACGTCACGCTGGCGCAGCGCATGATCGCCGGCGTCGAGAGCTTTCCGCTGCTCGCGGTGCCGTTCTTCATCCTGGCCGGCAACCTCATGAACATCGCCGGCGTCACGGGGCGCATCTACAAATTCGCCGTCGCGCTGGTCGGCTGGATGCGCGGCGGCCTCGGCCACGTCAACATCATCGGCTCGGTGATCTTCTCCGGCATGTCCGGCACCGCGATCGCGGATGCCGCCGGTCTCGGCACCATCGAGATCAAGGCGATGAAGGACCACGGCTACTCCACCGAGTTCTCGGTCGGCGTCACCGCGGCCTCCGCGACGCTCGGCCCGATCATCCCGCCGTCGCTGCCCTTCGTGATCTACGGGATGATGGCGAACGTCTCGATCGGCGCGCTGTTCCTCGGCGGCGTCATTCCCGGCATCGTCATGACGCTGCTGATGATGGCGACCGTCACTTATTTCGCGCACAAGAACAAATGGGGCAGCGACACGCCGTTCTCCTGGCCGCAGCTCGGCTCGGCCGGCCTCGAGATCGCCATCGTGCTGGCGTTCCCGATGGCGATCTGGCTGATGGTGCTCGCGGGCATGTCGGTCAACATGGCCGTCGTCATCGGCCTCGGCACGCTGCTCATCATCGACTGGTATTTCGACTTCTCGGCGGTGATGGCGCTGATGGCGCCGGTGATCCTGATCGGCGGCATGACGCTCGGCTGGTTCACGCCGACGGAAGCCGCGGTTGCCGCCGTGATCTGGTCGCTGTTCCTCGGCCTCGTCCGCTACCGCACCATGACGCTGAAGACCGTGGCGAAGGCGACGTTCGACACCATCGAGACCACGGCCTCGGTGCTGTTCATCGTCACGGCGGCCTCGATCTTCGCCTGGCTGCTGACGGTGTCGCAGGCCGCCCAGATGCTGTCGGACTGGATGCTCAGCATCACTCACAACAAATGGGTGTTCCTGGCGCTCGCCAACGTGCTGATCCTGTTCGTCGGCTGCTTCATCGACACCACGGCGGCGATCACCATCCTGGTGCCGATCCTGCTGCCGATCGTGCTCAAGCTCGGTATCGACCCGATCCATTTCGGCCTGATCATGACGCTGAACCTGATGATCGGCCTGTTGCATCCGCCGCTCGGCATGGTGCTGTTCGTGCTCGCCCGCGTGGCCAAACTCTCGGTCGAGCGCACCACGGTCGCGATCCTGCCCTGGCTGGTGCCGCTGATGCTGGCGTTGATCGCGATCACCTACATCCCCGAACTGACCCTCTGGCTGCCAAAATACATGGGACTCTCCAAATGACCTCCACCGCTCTCGCCGCAACCCTGTTCGGTCCCGAAGATCTGCGCATGGTCGAGCATCCGCTCGACAAGCTCGCAGACGGCATGGTGCGCATCCGCTTCGGCGCCGGCGGCATCTGCGGTTCGGACATGCACTATTTCCGCCATGCCCGGACTGGCGATTTCGTGGTGAAGTCGCCACTGGTGCTCGGCCACGAGATATCGGGCGAAGTCGTGGAGATCTCCGGCTCCGCTGCCAATCTGAAGGTCGGCGACCGCGTCGCGGTCAACCCGTCGCGCTGGTGCGGCCATTGCGTCGCCTGCCGCGAGGGCCGGCCGAATCTGTGCGAGAACATCTACTTCATGGGCTCGGCCTCGAAGACGCCGCACATGCAGGGCGGCTTCGCCAACTATTTCGACGCGGTCCCCGCGCAGTGCGTGAAGATTCCCGATCACGTGTCCTATCAGGCCGCAGCGCTCGCCGAGCCGCTCGCGGTCTGCCTGCACGCGGTCGCGCGCGCCGGCAATATCGAGGGCAAGCGCGGCATCATCTTCGGCGCCGGCCCGATCGGGCTGTTGACCATGCTCGCCGCGCATCGCGCCGGGATGGCCGACATCACGGTCGCCGACATCGCGCCGGCACCGCTCGCCTTCGCGACCAGGCTCGGCGCTTCGCATGTGGAGAATGTCTCGGGCGGTGAGGAAGGACTGAAGGCGCAGGCTGCGTCGCGTCCCTATGACGTTGCGTTCGAGGTCTCGGGCACGGCCGCGGGCCTTGCGAGCGCCATCGGCATCGTCAGGCGCGGGGGCATCGTGGTGCAGATCGGCAATCTGCCCGGCGGCCAGATCCCGACGCCGTCGAATGCGGTGATGGCCAAGGAGATCGACCTGCGCGGTTCGTTCCGTTTCGGCTTCGAGTTCATGACGGCGGTGGAACTGATTTCCTCCGGCGGCGTCGACGTGCTGTCGCTGGTCACCGCCGAGCGGCCGCTCTCGACCGCGCCCGATGCGCTGCGGCTGGCGCTCGATCGCTCGCAGAGCGTCAAGGTCGTGCTGACCGCGAACTGACCTTGTTTTGACGCGTTTTCTTCACGCGAACCGGTATCCACTTCGCTCGAAAACGCTTTAGGAGATATCCATGATGCTGCAGGGTTGGCGCTGGTACGGGCCCGATGATCCCGTGTCCTTGGATGACGTCAGGCAGGCCGGGGCGACGGATATCGTCTCGGCGCTGCATCAGGTGCCGATCGGCGAGGCCTGGACCCGCAAGGCGGTCGAGGAGCGCAAGAACTTCATCGAGAACGGCCAGCCCGGCCGCTCGCAGCTGACCTGGTCGGTGGTGGAATCGATTCCGATCCCCGACGACGTCAAGCGGCTCGGCGGCAAGGCGACCAAGTCGATCGAGGCCTGGATCGCCAGCCTAGAAGCTGTCGCGGCCTCCGGCATCAAGATCATCTGCTACAATTTCATGCCCGTGGTCGATTGGTGTCGCACCGACCTCGAATGGGAGATGCCGAACGGCGCCCGCGCCATGCGCTTCGACCAGGACCGCTTTGCTGCGTTCGAGCTGCATATCCTCAAGCGCCCGGCTGCCGCACAGGACTATTCGCTCGAGCAGCAGGCGCGCGCGAAAAAGCTGTTCGACCAGATGAGCCAGGCCGACATCGATTATCTCGTCATGGTGATCGCCAGCGCGCTGCCCGGCTCGACCACCGAGCCGATGACCATTCCGCAATTCCGCGACCGGCTCGAGACCTATCGCGACATCACGCCAAATATCCTGCGGCAGCATCTCGCCGAATTCCTCGCGCGCGTGACGCCGGTGGCTGAGCAGCTCGGGGTGTCCTTGACCCTGCATCCGGACGATCCGCCGCGCCCGTTGTTCGGCCTGCCGCGCATTGCGTCGAGTGCCGACGACTATCAGGCGCTGTTCGACGCCGTGCCGTCCAAGGCCAACGGCATCTGCCTGTGCACCGGCTCGCTCGGCGTGCGCGCGGAAAACAATCTGCCTGAAATGGCCGAGCGCTTCGGCCCCCGCATCGCCTTTGCCCATCTGCGCGCAACCAAGCGCGAGGCCGACGGCCTGTCGTTCTACGAATCCGATCATCTCGACGGCGACGTCGACATGGTCGCGGTGCTCAAGGCGCTGCTCAAGGAGAACGCCACGCGTTCGCCGGACAAGAGAATCGTGTTCCGCCCCGATCACGGCCACCGCATGCTCGACGACCTCGCGGCGACCAAGCGCACCAACCCCGGCTACACCGCGATCGGCCGCCTGCGCGGCCTCGCCGAGCTCCGCGGCGCGATCCGCGCGATCGAGCATCGGTGATAGAGGCGGGGCTCGGCGACGGCCGACATCGCATCAACCCATGGCGAAATCGGCCGCCGTCTCGGCGTGAATGGCCGTGGTGTCGAACGTCTCCACCGTTGTGTCATCAGGGCCGACCAGCATCGTGATCTCGGTGCAGCCGAGGATGATGCACTCGGCGCCGGCGGCGACCAGCGCTGCCATCACGTCCTGGTAGCGGCGGCGCGAGGGATCGGCGACGATGCCGAGGCACAGCTCCTCGTAAATGATGCGGTTCACGTCGGCGCGCGCCTCAGTGGGAGGAACCAGCACGTCGAGATCATGCGCGCGCAGCCGGTCGATATAAAAGTCCTCCTCCATCGTGAACTTGGTGCCGAGCAGCCCGACCCGCCGATAACCTTTCGCCCGGATCCGCTGCGCCGTCGCGTCGCCAAGGTGGATGAACGGAACGGTCACGCTGGAGATGATGTCGGGCGCCAGCTTGTGCATCGTGTTCGTGCACAGCACGATCGCCCGCGCGCCAGCGCCTTCGAGACGCCGCGCGACCTCCGCCAGGCTGGCCGCCGCCTCGCTCCAGCGACCCGCGTATTGCATCTGCTTGATCTCTTCGAAATCGTAGGAATACAGCAACAGCGGAGCCGAATGCAGCTTGCCCATGCGGTCGCGGACCCGCTCATTGATGAGCTTGTAGTAGAGCGCGGTGCTCTCCCAGCTCATGCCCCCGATCAGACCGATGGTTTGCATTCCGGTACCTCGACGTGGTTCGGCCGGATCGTAAACGAAGACGTCGAAGCGCGGTAGCTGATTGCGGGTTAATGCACCGTCGGTCTAACCATCTCAGCGCTCGTAGCCCGCAGGGAGCGTTAGCGTAATCCGGGCCGCTCGCCCGGCATCTGGCACCGCCCGGATTAAGCTGGCGCTCCATCCGGGCTACGCCATCGTGCCTGTGTCGCCCGCTGTCAATTGCCACGCACAAAAATATTCCACTTTACCGAAATTCGGTTTCGGCGTATGTGTCGGCCATCCTGATCCGGCGAAAGGGGCGGTCGTACGTCGTCACGAGCCGCGGATCGGGGAGCGGTGGACGCAGGCAGCGTCGTGCACGAGAGGTGGGAGCAGGGCGGGAGAACCCCGTGAGGTCCCGGCGGCGTGCGGACGAACGGCGCTTGAAGCGTACGGCCAAATCGCGTGGTCCTGGTTGTCGTTGCTACAGCCAAGCCTTGCGGAGGTGCGCCGAGCCCGACCGGGCGAAGCGCATCGTCAATTCGCGGGGTGACGGAGGCAAGCAGGAACTCGTCTCCGGGGAGAGCGCGCCATACGCCGTCAGACCATCGCGCAGGGAAGGCCGGATGATCGGCTGCCCTGTGTCTCCCTCGTGCATTGCGTGTGCAATGTGTTCGCACGGGGGTCTTGCGGGTGCCAGCCGGCACCCGGCCTTCCCTGCGCCCTTTCTATTGAGGGCGCGAAGAGAGCAAAACTCGGGCGGAAGCGCCGCGAGGATGAGATGGCATGTCTGCGAGTCACAACCTCCGAATCGTCGGGTGGGCAAAGCGCAAGCGTGCCCACGCATCTCGTGTCGCGATTGAATCTGGTGGGCACGGCGCGGTGCGCCTTTGCCCACCCTACGGCACTGAAACTTGAAATGCACGTTGGAGAGCTGCAATGCCACCGGCTGCTCGAAGCAATCCAGCTTCTCTCCGCGGAGGGATTCTGGATTGCTTCGTCGCAAGAGCTCCTCGTAATGACGAGGAGAGAGCGCCAAACTCCGCTCGTGCCCCGGACGCAGCGCAGCGGCCCGGCGATGCGCAGCATCGTCCGGGGTGGTGCGCTGCAAAGCCGGGGCCCATGTCGCCGCGTGCCGTGCCGCCTTCTGGGTCCCGGCTCTGCGCCGCAACGCCATAAGCGCGTTCACGCGCGTCTTCGACGCGCTATGCGCGTCGCGGCGCGTCCGGGACACACTGGCGGCGTTATGTCGACCGCCATCCTTCCATCAAGCCCGACGAATGGGCGGTCGTGCAAACGGCACCGACGGGCATGACGTCTGCGCAGGCTAGGAGAAGCCTTTCGATCTTGCGTGCCCACCCGGCCTGTCCTACGCAGTCTCCGAATAAGTACGCATCGCCAAAGCCTTGAGGAGCCGTCATGACCATCCGCAACACCCGCACCGGGGGCCAGATCCTGATCGATCAGCTCGTCGCCCAAGGCGTCGAGCGCGTCACCTGCGTGCCGGGCGAGAGCTATCTGGCCGCGCTCGATGCGCTGCATGACAGCCCGATCGACGTCATGATCTGCCGCGCCGAGGGTGGTGCTGCGATGATGGCGGAGGCCTATGGCAAGCTCACGGGCCGGCCCGGCATCTGCTTCGTCACCCGCGGTCCCGGCGCGACCAATGCCAGCCACGGCGTCCACATTGCGATGCAGGATTCGACGCCGATGATCCTGTTCGTCGGCCAGGTCGACACCGGCATGCGCGAGCGCGAGGCGTTCCAGGAGCTGGACTACAAGGCGGTGTTCGGCACCATGGCGAAATGGGCGGTCGAGATCGATCGTCCCGATCGCATTCCGGAGCTGGTGGCGCGCGCCTTCCGCGTCGCCATGCAGGGCCGTCCCGGTCCCGTCGTGATCTCGCTTCCCGAGAACATGCTGACCGAGACCGCCGCCGTAGCCGATGCCATGCGCATCGAGCCTGCCGTGAGCTGGCCCGCGCCGGCCGATATCGAAAAGCTCGGCGCCATGCTCGCGACCGCCAAGGCGCCTCTCGTCATCCTCGGCGGCTCGCGCTGGACCGATGACGCCACCAAGAGCATTGCCCGCTTTGCCGAGCGCTTCGACCTGCCGGTCGCAACCTCGTTTCGCCGGGCCTCGCTGATCGATGCCGACCATTCGCATTATGCCGGCGATCTCGGCATCGGGCCGAGCCCGGGCCTGAAGGCGCGCATCGACAACGCCGATGTCGTTCTCCTCGTCGGCGGCCGCATGTCGGAGATGCCGTCCTCGTCCTACACGCTGCTCGACATTCCGAACCCGCAGCAGAAGCTGATCCACGTGCATCCGGGCTCCGAAGAACTCGGCCGCGTCTATCAGCCGGCGCTGGCGATCCAGGCGACGCCCGCGGCGTTTGTCGCCGCCGTCGAGACGCTGAAGCCTTCAGGCGCGGTGGCCTGGAAGGGCGAGGCCGCCAAGGCGCACGCCGATTACCTCGCCTGGACCGAGAAGGCGCGCGAGCTGCCGGGCACGTTCCAGTACGGGCAGGTCATGACCTGGCTGCGCGACCGCCTGCCGAAGGACGCCATCGTCTGCAACGGCGCCGGCAATTATGCCGGCTGGATCCATCGTCATCACCGCTTCCACAGCTTTGCCTCGCAGCTGGCGCCGACCTCGGGCTCGATGGGCTACGGCGTGCCGGCGGCGGTGCTGGCCAAGCGGCAATATCCGGATCGCACCGTCGTCGCCTTTGCCGGTGACGGCTGCTTCCTGATGAACGGTCAGGAGTTCGCAACCGCCGTGCAGTATGACGCGCCGCTGGTCGTGATCGTGGTCGACAATTCGCAATACGGCACCATCCGCATGCACCAGGAGCGCGACTATCCCGGCCGCGTCGTCGGCACCCAGCTCAAGAACCCCGATTTTGCGATGTACGCGAAGGCGTTCGGCGGCCATGGCGAGCGGGTCGAACGCACCGAGGAATTCGCGCCGGCCTTCGAGCGCGCGCTCGCCTCCGGCAAGCCGTCGATCCTCCACTGCATCATCGATCCGCGCGCGATTTCGGTCGGCAAGGACTTCGCGCCCGCGGTGAAGGCTTAGGCGATGGCGGCCGGCCGCCACGTCGCCATCATCGGCGCCGGCGCTGTCGGTGTCATCAGCGCGATCGAGGCGCTGCGCGAGGGCCATCGCGTCACGCTGATCGATCCGGGCGAGCCTGGCGGCGAACAGGCGGCGAGCTATGGCAATGCCGGCTGGCTGTCGTCACATTCGGTGATCCCGCCGGCGGAGCCGGGCATCTGGAAGAAGGTGCCGGGCTATCTCATGGACCCGCTCGGGCCGCTCGCGATCCGCTGGTCGTATTTGCCGAAAGCGCTGCCCTGGCTGGTCAAATATCTGCTCTCGGGCTGGACCGAGGCGCGGGTCGAGAAGACGGCGTTTGCCCTGCGCGACCTGTTGAGGGACGCGCCGCTGCTGCACCGGAAGCTGGCGGAAGAAGCGGGCGTTTCTGAATTGATCGAGCGCAATGGCGTGATGCATGTGTTTCCGTCGCGCGGCAATTTCGACAACGATCTCGGCTGGCGCCTGCGCAAGAAGGTCGGCGTCGAGTGGATGGAGCTCAACGCCGACGAGATGCGCCAGCGCGAGCCCGATCTGCATCCGCGCTACACCTTTGGCGTGGTGGTGGAGGAGGCCGGGCGCTGCCGCGATCCCGGTGCTTATGTCGCGGCGCTTGCCAATCATGCGATCGCCAGCGGCGTCGCGCATGTGCGGGTCAAGGCGACCGGCTTGAGGTTGAATGGCGACAAGCTCGTGGCCGTCCTTACCGAGACCGGCGAGATCGCCTGTGATGCTGCCGTCGTCGCGGCCGGCGCCCGCTCGAAGCAGCTCACCGCATCGGTCGGCGATCCCTTGCCGCTCGAGACCGAGCGCGGCTACCACGTCATGATAGAGAACCCGGAGTCAGGTCCGCGCAGCTCGATGATGGCATCCGACGCCAAGATGGTGGTGAACTGGACCAACAAGGGCCTGCGCGCCGCCGGCACCGTCGAGATCGCCGGCCTCGAGGCCGCGCCGAACTGGAAGCGCGCCGAGATCCTGCGCAACCACCTCATCAGCATGTTTCCAAAACTTCCGAAGGATATTCCGCCTTCGCGCATAAAAACCTGGTTCGGGCATCGGCCGAGCATGCCGGATGGACGTCCCTGCATCGGCTATGCGCGCGCCTCGCGCGACATCGTCTATGCCTTCGGCCACGGCCATGTTGGCCTGGTTGGTTCGGCCCGTACCGGGCGGCTCGTCGCGCAGCTGCTCAGCGGCAAGGCGCCAGAGATTCCGCTGGCGCCGTTTGCGCCTGAACGCTTCCTCTGAGGTCGTGCATCCGGACTGCGCTCGCGCGTCTTGCCGGATTCCGATCGTCGCAAAGGCCTGAACAATCTCTGGTAGCGCTGCCGTGTGCATTGCCTTCGTCCACGCGGCCCCGGTATATAGAGCTGTGTCCGGGCATCAATGCAGCTGATGAAGAGCAACGTGGAACTCGCTTCCGACAGCATCGTCGATCGCGTCTATGAACAGCTCAAGGCGATGGCCGTGAGCTACGCGTTACTTGCGTCTCCGTGCTGGAAAAGCACATCGACCGCCGCCTCGGCCTCGACCGCATCACCGCCGCGATCAAGGAAGGCTACGCGCAGATTTACATGCCGGCGACGGCAAGGTCGGCGGCGAATTGAGGTTCTCTTGTCTGGAGTGAGACCATGAAGCTATCCGGTAAGGTCGCCGCCATCACTGGCGCAGCGCGCGGCATCGGCAAGGCCTGCGCGAAGAGATTTTTGGATGACGGCGTCAAGGTCGTGATTTCGGATGTCGATGCCGAGGGCCTCGCCAAGACGGCGGCCGAGCTCGGACATCCGGAGGCCTTGCGCACCGTCGTCGGCAACGTCGCCAAGCGCGCCGATGTCGACCAGCTCGTCGCCACCGCCGTGAAGGAGTTCGGCCGGCTCGACATCATGGTCAACAATGCCGGCGTCGCCCGCAACCGGGACATCCTGGAGATATCCGAAGAGGAATTCGACGAGATCATCGGCATCAATTTGAAGGGCGCGTTCTTCGGCGTGCAGGCCGCCGCCAAGCAGATGATCGCGCAAGGCGGCGGCGGGGTCATCATCAACATGTCCTCGGTGAACGCGCTGCTGGCGATCCCGGCGCTGGCAACCTACGCGATGTCCAAGGGTGGCATGAAGCAGCTCACCTCGGTCGCCGCCGTCGCGCTCGCCCCGCACAACATCCGCGTCGTCGCGGTCGGGCCGGGCACGATTTTGACCGACATGGTGGCATCGTCCATCTACACCTCCGAGGACGCCCGCAAGACCGTGATGTCGCGCACCCCGGCTGGCCGCGGCGGTGAGCCGAGCGAGGTGGCCTCCGTGGTCGCGTTCCTGGCGAGCGACGATGCGTCCTACATCACCGGGCAGACGATCTATCCTGATGGCGGAAGGCTGATCCTGAACTATACGGTGCCGGTGAAGGAGAAGTAGGAGCGCGAGTTCTCTCGGTCGTCATGCCCGGGCTTGTCCCGGGCATCCACGTCTCTCGGCAGTCGTCGCGCTACGTGGATGGCCGGGACAAGCCCGGCCATGACGGCGCATCTGATAGCCTCACTCCGCCGCAACCGTCATCCCGTAGCCCAGCCGCTTCGAGATAGCGCCGGCGCAGTCGCGCAAGGCATGCGCGATCGGGCTGTCCCAGCGCGCATCGAACGTGCCTTCCGGCCCCATCGCCGTGATGACCAGCGCGACATGGCCGGAATGATCGAACACGGGGGCCGAGAACGCATTGACGCCGGGCAGGGGATCGCCGAGCGCGCGGGCGAGGCCGTGCTTGCGGACCTCGGTCAGCATCTCGGCGACCTTCGGGCCCTTCACGGTGCGCTTCGGATTGTAGCCGACGCCGTGACGATCGAGCCCGCTCTCCAGCGCGGCGTTGATGGTCTTCTCCGGCAGGAACGCCGCAAAGGCGCGGCCGGTGGCCGTCTCCAGCAGCGCCATCACCGACCCCGCGCGCATCACGATGTGGACCGGCTGGGCCGGCTCTTCGAGCTGGACGACGGTCGGGCCGTACGTGCCCCAGACTGCCAGTGAGACCGCATGTCCGATCTGGCTCGCGAGCGCGGCGATCTTCGGCCTTGCGATGCGCACGCCGGAGAGGCGGCGCAGGCTGATCAGGCCGAGCTCCAGCGCCAGCGCGCCGATCTCGTAGCGGCCGGTGGTCTCGTCCTGCTCGATCAGCCCGATGCGGGAGAAGCTGGCGAGATAAGGATGCGCCTTGGCCGGCGACATGCCGGCCTCGCGCGCGAGATCGCGCAGCATCATCGGCTCGCCGCACCTTGCGAGCGCGCGGAGCAGCTCCCCGCCGACCTCGATGGACTGGATGCCGCGGCTTTCCCTCTTCATGCGCCTCCTGGCGTGGCTTAGGCCGCGTCGCGCTTGGCGGCGCTGTCGGCGAGATGACGCCCGGCAATGTAGCCGAAGGTCAGCGCCGGCCCAAGCGTGATGCCGGCCCCCGGGTAATTGCCGCCCATGATGCTCGCCATGTCGTTGCCGGCGGCATAGAGCCCGGGAATGACGCGGCCCTCGGCATCGAGCGCCCGCGCGCTCTCGTCGGTGACGATGCCGGCATAGGTGCCGAGATCGCCGACCACCATCTTGATGGCATAGAACGGCCCGTTCTCGATCGGCGCGACGCAGGGGTTCGGGCCGTGCATCGCGTCGCCCTGGTAGCGGTTATAGGCCTTCGAGCCCTTGCCGAAGGCGGCATCATGGCCTTGCGGCGCGGTGGCATTGAACTGCCTGACGGTGTCGATGAACGCCGCCGCGTCGATGCCGGCCTTCGCCGCGAGCGCCTCCAGCGTATCGCCGCGCATGAGATACCCGGTATCGAGGTGATGACCCAGCGGCATCGGGAAGGGCGGCACGCAGCCGAGGCCGTATTTGCGCAGCGTCTTGTGATCGCAGACGAGATAGGCGGCGATCTCCTCGCCGGGCTTGGCGGCCTTGACCATGGCCTGGACGAAGTCGTGATAGGAATTGCCTTCGTTGGCAAAACGCCGGCCGTCGCGCATCACCGCGATCACGCCCGGCTTGGCGCGGTCGATGAAATGCGGCATCACGCCTTTCGAGCCGTCCTTACGCGTGGTCAGCGACACCGGCACCCAGGCCGCCGCGTTCGGCAGGCGATCCTCGATATGTCCGCCGGCGCGCTCCGCAAGACGCAGTCCATCGCCGGTGTTGCCGGTCGGCCCCGGCGAGAAATGCTCGCTGCCGGTCGGCGCGTGCGGAAACATCTTCTTGCGCCGCTCCACATCATGCGGGAAGCCGCCGCAGGCCAGCACCACGCCTTGCCTTGCACGAACGCGCACGTTGCGTCCCTCACGCGAAACGATGGCACCCGTGACCGCGCCGTTCTCGACCGTCAGCTCGCGCACGGGCGCGGACAGCCACATCGGAATTTTCAGATCCTGCGCGGATTTCGCCAGCCGTCCGGCCAGCGCATTGCCGTTGGTCAGCGTCATGCCGCGGCCGTAGCGCAGCACGTCCATCAGGTGACGCGACAGGCGCTTGGCGACGTAGACCGCGGAAGTCAGCGACTTCGTCACCCGCATGAAGTGGATGATCTCCTTGCCGCTTCCCAGCATCATGCCGAACACGGTCAGCTCCGGCAGCGGCATGCCCAGCGTCTTGATGAGGTCGCCGAGCTCGCGGCCGTCGAACGGGCGCGTCACCATGGAGCGCCCGCCTTGCGCGCCGCCGGGTGCTTCGGCGTGATAGTCGGGAAACACCAGCGGCATGTCGAAGCGGAGCGCGGTCTTGGTGGTGAAGAAATCGACGGCCTCGGGACCGGCCGAGAGAAATGCATCGACCCGTGCCGCGTCGTAATTGTTGCCGGCCTCGTGCCGCAAGTAGGTGCGGGCCTGTTCCGGCGTCTCGGCGATGCCGTAGGCCTTTGCCAGCGAGGTGCCGGGAATCCAGAGCCAGCCGCCGGAGCGGGCGGTGGTGCCGCCGAAGCGCGGCTCCTTCTCGACGATCAGCACGTCGAGGCCGCGATGGCGCGCGGTGATCGCGGCCGACATGCCGGAGCAGCCTGATCCGGCCACGAGCACATCGCACTCGTAAGTTTCAATTGCGCTATGCTCGCTGCCGGTCATGCTTGGCCTCACTTCTTCAGGAGCGGACATTTGGACTCGGAGACCGGGCGGAAGGCGTCCTCGCCCTTCACGGTCTTGACGATGTCCAGATAGTCCCACGGCTCCTTCGACTGTTCGGGCTTCTTCACCTTGGCGAGATACATGTCGCGGATGACGCGGCCGTCCTCGCGCAACTTGCCGCCGTGGACGAATGTATCCTCGATCGGCAGCTCGCGCATCCTGGCCATCACCTTGGTGGAATCGTCGGTGCCGGCCGCCTTGATGGCCTTGAGATAGTGCAGCACCGAGCCGTAGACGCCGGTCTGGATCATGGTCGGCATCACCTTGGTGCGCTCGTAGAACTTCTTCGACCAGGCGCGGGTTGCCTCGTCCATGGCCCAGTACGAGGCCGTGGTCATGTAGGTGCCCTGCGCGGCCTTGAGGCCGATCGCGTGCACGTCGGTGTCGAACATCAGGAGGCCGACGAGCTTCTGGCCGCCCTGGACGAGGCCGAACTCGCCGGACTGCTTGATCGCGTTGTCGGTGTCCTGGCCGGCATTGGCGAAGGCGACTACGTCGGATTTCGAGCTTTGCGCCTGGAGCGCGAAGGAGGAGAAGTCCGCGGTGTTGGTCGGATGCTTCACGCCGCCCAGGACCTTTCCGCCCATCTCATTGACGAAACGCGTGGCGTCCTTTTCGAGCTGCTGGCCGAAGGCGTAGTCCGCGGTGATGAAGTACCAGGACTTACCACCCTCCTTGATCACGGCGGAGGCCGTCACCTTCGACAGCGCATAGGTATCGTAGGTGAAGTGCACGGTGTTCGGGCTGCACAGCTCGTCGGTCAGCGAGCTTGCGCCGGGACCGGAGAGCAGCGCGACCTTGCCCCGCTCGCGCACCATGTTGTGGACGGCGATCGCGATGCCGGAATTGGGGATGTCGACGACCGCGTCGACCTTGCCGTTGTCGAACCAGCCGCGCACGATCTGCACGCCGACGTCGGTCTTCATCTGGTGATCGGCGCTGATGATCTCGATGGGCTTGCCGAGCACGGTCGGCCCGAATTCTTCCACCGCCATTTTCGCGGCCTCGACCGAGCCCGGCCCCGAGTTGTCGCGGCCCCAGCTCGACAGATCCGTCAGCACGCCGATCCGCACCGCGTCGTCGGAGACTTGCGCGGTGGCGACTGTGGTCATGGCTGCCGAAGTCATGGCCGCGAGCATGGCGCAGGCCAGAAGCCCTCTCATCGTCGTTTCCTCTCTTTTATTGGCCGCATGGCGCGGCAGGCTGTTCTCGAGACAAATTAGATATAAGCAAATAAGTTTGTCAATGGTGAATTCGAGTCTGGATGGGTTCCTCTCGGCGGGTGAGACGACAGGAGGCACCGCTGCTTCAGCACCCGCGATTGCGAGGGCAGCGACTTGTCCGCCGAAGCCTTGGCGAAGGCGGAAGCAATCCAGACTTTCTCCACGGAGGCAGCCTGGATTGCTTCGTCGCAAGAGCTCCTTGCAATGAAGGATGTTGCGACACCTGCGCACAAAATCCCGCGTTGTTATCCTGTGAGAGCCATCACCCCTGCAGGTTGCAACCCTCGGCACGATTGGCCATGATGCTCTCCGGAATCTCTGGGGCGGGGCATGACGGCAGCAACGGGAGTCTCCGCGGCGGCGGAGAAATCGACGACGGCGCATGTGGTGTGGGCGAGCGCGCTCGGCACCGCGATCGAATGGTACGACTTCCTGATCTACGGCACGGCGGCGGCGCTGGTCTTCAACAAGCTGTTCTTCCCGAGCTTCGATCCCTTCGTCGGAACGCTGGCGGCGTTCTCGACCTATGCGGTCGGTTTCGTGGCGCGGCCGATCGGCGGCGCCATCATCGGGCATTACGGCGACCGGCTCGGCCGCAAGACCATGCTGGTCGCGACCATGATCGCGATGGGGCTCGGCACCTTCCTGATCGGCTGCCTGCCGACCTACAGCCAGATCGGCGTGTGGGCGCCGATCCTGCTCATCGTGCTGCGCTTCGTCCAGGGCATCGGCCTGGGCGGCGAATGGAGCGGCGCAGTCGTCATGGTGATCGAGCATGCCGGCAATCGCCGCGGCTTCTATGGCAGCCTGGTGCAGATCGGCTTTCCCGTCGGCGTTGCCGCATCGACCGGCATTTTCGGCTTGATGACCAAGCTGCCCGAAGCCGATTTCCTGAGCTGGGGCTGGCGCGTGCCCTTCCTGATCAGCATCCTGCTCGTCGGTGTCGGCTTCATCGTGCGGCTCAAGCTCGCGGAGACGCCGCACTTCAAGGAGGTGGTCGAGCGCAAGGAGGTGCTGGCGCAGCCGGTGCTGGAAGTGCTCCGCCGCGACTGGCGTAGCTTTCTGCTGGCGATCGGCATCACGGTGTCGGAGGTCGGGCTTGCTTATCTCCTCACCGTCTTCACCGTGGTCTATGCCACGACGAAGCTCGGGCTGTCGCGCCAGGTGATCCTGGATGCCGTGGTCTATGCTGCCCTCGTCGAATTCGCGACGCTGCCGCTCGCCGGCTGGCTGTCCGACATCTTCGGCCGCAAAGCGCTGTATCTCGCCGGCGGCGTGTTCTCGGTGGCGTTGGCGTTTCCGTTGTTCTGGTTCCTCGATACCAAGGAGCCGGCGCTGATCACGCTGGCGCTCGTCGTCACGATGACGCTGACCCATGCGCTGCTGTTCGGGCCGAAGGCCGCGTTCATGCCGGAGTTGTTCCGCACCCAGGTGCGCTACAGCGGAGCCTCGCTCGGCGCCAATGTCGCGGCGGCGCTGAGCGGCGGCTTCTCGCCGCTGATTGCGACTGCGCTGCTGGCGTGGGCCGGCTCGTACTGGGCCGTGTCCGTCTACATCATCGCCCTCTCGATCATCACGATCGTCGCGACGCTGATGGCGCCCGAGACGGCGCGGGAGGCGCTGAGATCCTGAGGGGCAGCGCCTGCCCGGCGGCCCAAAAAATTTTCGGGCTGGCCCCTTGAAACCGACTTGCGATTTTCTAAGTCGTGTCTCGCCGCGAGAGCGGTGTGCCGGATGCCAAAAACAGGGTCCGGCACGGGCGCCTGGCTGGTCTTTCGGACCCGTCTGAAATCCCGCCTTGCGCTCCTTCGTATCCATCTTGCTCTTTGGAGGACTTGGTTATGAGGACCAGTTTTGACTTCGCGCCCCTATGGCGTTCCACCATCGGCTTCGACCACCTGGCCGACCTCGTCGACAGCACGCTGCGCCAGACGACTGAGGACAACTATCCCCCCTACAACATCGAGCGTTCCGGTGAAGACCATTATCGGATCAGCCTTGCGGTGGCGGGGTTTGGTGCCAACGACATCACCGTGACCGCCGAACAGAACGCGCTCACCATCGAGGGCAAGAAGCCCGAGACGGCTGCGCGCGAATACCTGTACCAGGGCATCGCCGCGCGTCCGTTCCGGCGCGTGTTCAACCTGGCCGACTATGTCCAGGTGAAGCAGGCCTCGTTCCAGGACGGGCTTCTGATCATCGACCTCGTCCGTGAGATTCCGGAAGCGATGAAGCCGCGCCGGATTCCGATCGCGGGCGCCCCTCCTGCGGCATCGCAGATCGAGCAGAAGAAGGCAGCCTGACGCTCGATCAACGCTGGATCAAGACAGTGACGGAACGCGGCGCGCCGATGCGCGTCCGCGCTCCCCGATGCATGGAGGAGATAATAATGGGTTTTCGTGATCTCATTCCCTGGTCAGGGAAACAGGACCTCGCGCCTGCGCGCGACAATTTCGATCCCTTCCTGACGCTTCATCGCGAGATGAATCGTCTGTTCGACGACGTTTTCCGCGGCTTCGGCGGGACGAGCCTGTCGCGGCTGATTGAGGGCCGTTTCGACTGGCCGAAGGTCGAGCTCAGCGAGACCGATAAGACGCTGACCGTCTCGGCCGAACTTCCCGGCCTGACCGAGAAGGATGTTCAGGTCGAGATTGCGGGCGGCGTCCTGACCCTCCGCGGCGAGAAAAAAGCCGAGCGCAACGGCGAAGGCAGGTACTTCACCGAGCGCTACTACGGTGCGTTCGAGCGGCAGATTCCGCTGGAGGGTGTCGAGGAGGACAAGGCCGAGGCGTCGTTCAGTAATGGCGTGCTGACCGTGTCGCTGCCGAAGTCGGAGAAGGCACGCGAAGGCGTCAAGCGCATCGCGATCAACACGCACTGACATCAAGCGGGACGGCGGCGGTCGGCGCCGCCGTCCAACGTCCACAAACCGGTCCCTTGGAAAGGAGCATGAGGGAGGCACGACCGATGACCAACGTGAACACCAATGCCGGCACGCTCAATCCGCTGTTTCACCCAGCTGCCCATTACGATTCGCCCGCTGACGTCCTGAAGGCCGAGGAACTCTCCGCGCCGGAGAAGCGGATCATCCTGTCGTCCTGGGCATCCGACATGTACGCGGTCGAATCATGTCCCGCGCTGCGCGAGATACCGGGCATGAGCCACATCATCCGGCTTGCCGATGTTCTGGCGGCGTTGCGTAAGCTCGACGGCGACAATGACAATGATGATCCGCCACGCGGGGGCGGCGTCCCGATGCGGCTGCGACGGCCCTGGGCCGCCGCAGAGAGGCGCGCCGCATGATCGTCACGCACACCGTTTTGACGCTCGTGCTGCTCGGCCAAGCCTCGGCGGCCTTCGCCGTGCCATTTCTCGCGGTACACGGCTTGGTCGCCGCACCGCGTGACTGAGGCCACCAGTTCTTCCATCCACATTGGACCATGCGGCAGGTGACCAAGATGAATGTTACGCGTTTGCTTTGGCTTGCATTGCTGGTGCTCGCGCTCACGGCATCGCAGCCGGCCGCTGGCCAAATTCCAGACCTGAAGACGGGCGGCTCGGTGCCCACGCTGGCGCCGCTCGTGCGCCAGGTGACGCCGGCCGTCGTCAACATCTCCGTGCATGGCCGCGTTCGCGAGGACAATCCGCTCTATCGCGACCCGCTCTTCCGCGAGTTCTTCGACGTCCCCAGGCAGATCGAGAAGGAGGTCAACGCGACCGGCTCAGGGGTCATCGTCGATGCCCAGCGTGGCCATGTCCTGACCAACAATCACGTGGTCGAAGGCACTTCCGCCGTTCAGGTCACAACCAAGGACGGCCGGCAATTCTCCGCCAAGGTCATCGGCCGCGATCCGCCGACGGACATTGCCGTGCTCCAGATCCAGAACCCATCCGGGCTCCAGGCGCTGTCCTTCGGCGACAGCGATGCGCTTGACGTCGGCGACTTCGTGCTTGCGATCGGCAACCCTTTCGGCCTCGGCCAGACCGTGACGTCCGGCCTCGTCAGCGCGCTCGGCCGGACCGGACTCGGCAAGCAGGGCTATGAGGACTTCATCCAGACCGATGCAGCGATCAATCCCGGCAATTCCGGCGGAGCGCTGGTCAGCCTGCGCGGTGAACTGGTCGGCATCAACTCGGCCATCATTTCGCCTGCCGGCGGCAATGTCGGCATCGGCTTTGCAATTCCCGTCAACATGGCGCGGAAGGTGATGGAGCAGATCGTCGCCAAGGGCCGCGTCGAGCGCGGCCGGATCGGCGTTTCTCTGAAGGACCTGCATCCCTCGGTCAACAAGGGATTGAACCAGGGAGCCGTCGTCGCGGAGATTGCGGCGGATTCGCCGGCGCAACAGGCGGGCCTGCGCAAGGGCGATATCATCACGAAAGCCGACGACCGTCCGATTCGCACCGCAGCCCAACTCCGCAACACGATCGGCCTCGCGCGCGTCGGCGAGGAGGTGAAGCTCACGGTGTCGCGAAATGGCGCACCGGTTGCGATCGTCGTGAGAGTGGCGCCCGCGTCCGATACGAGTAGTGCTGTCGCAGGCGGCGATCGTTTCGTCCGCTAGTGGATTTGTGCCGCGCGGCGATCAAGCTGCCGGCGCCGATCCATGTTGCTGGCATGCCAAATATCGACTATCAGCCGGATCGGCGCGCATGACGCTGCCCAAGCAAAGGCAAAGGGAGCACCCGAGATGACCTCACCCACGCGACGTGATCTGCTCGCAACCGCTGCGGCGGCCGCCGCCGTTTCGATGGCCGAGGTCGCACCCGCCGCCGCGCAGGCCGGACCCAAGTTCCCGGTGCCGATGGTGACGATCCCGATCGTCGGCGAGAGCCAGGTGTTTCAGGTCCGCCGCATCTACTGCATCGGGCGCAACTACGCCGCGCACGCGATCGAGCGCGGCTCGGACCCGAACCGCGAGCCGCCGTTCTTCTTCCAGAAGCCGACCGACGCGATCCAGAACGTCGCGGTCGGCGAGGTCGCCGATCATCCCTATCCGTCACTGACCAAGAACTATCATCACGAGGTCGAGCTGGTCGCCGCGCTGAAATCAGGCGGCACCAATATCCCGGTCGATAAGGCGCTCGACCACGTCTATGGCTACGCGCTCGGCCTCGACATGACCCGGCGCGACCTCCAGAACGGCATGGCCGCGGAGAAGAAGCCCTGGGAGATCGGCAAGAGTTTTGACCACGCCGCGGTGATCGGCCCGATTCATCCGGCCAGCAAGACCGGGCATTTCGACAAGGGCGCCATCTCGCTGGCGATCAACGGCACGGTGAAGCAGAACTCGGATCTCAGCAAGATGATCTGGAACGTGGCCGAGCAGATCGCAAAGCTGTCGGAAGCGTTCGAATTGAAAGCCGGCGATATCATCTATTCCGGCACGCCGGAGAATGTCGGTCCCGTCGTGAAGGGCGACGTGCTGCTGTGCAAGCTCGAGGGCTTGCCGGATATGTCGATCAGGATCGTGTAGTTGCTGCCGCCTCTCCCCGCTTGCGGCGGGGGCGATCGCGTTTGAGAGCTGTCCTGCGCCATCCTTCGAGACGCCCGCTCTAGGCGGGCTCCTCAGGATGAGGGCGGAATGCGTAGCGGCAGTTCAACGGGTACGATGCTGCTTAGCCTCATCGTGAGGAGACCGCGAAGCGGTCGTCTCGAAGGACGAGGCGCGCCGTGAGGTGTTGCCAAAGTCAAATACGACGACCGCGCTCTCCAGGAACAGAGGCCATTGTCGCCCCACAGCCGGGTTCCCCGCCGATTGCCTTTTGTTGGCCGGCAAGCGAACCTCGTGCGGCCATATTTGAGCAGGAGTGATTTCCCGTGAGGGAGGCGCTCCGATGACCAAGGCTTTGATTATTGCTGTTGCAATGTTGGCTTGTGTGCCGGTGAGTGCGGTTGCGCAGGAGCGCGCCGGCGATGCAGCACTCGGTGCCGTCTCCGGCGCGGTCGTGTTGGGGCCAGTCGGTGCGGTTGCCGGAGCCTTGATCGGCTACACTGCCGGACCTTCGATCGCCCGTTCCTGGGGTATGAGAGGTTCGCACTCGGCAGGACATCGGCCGCCGCCGCGCCGCGCGGCCGCGACCAGGAGCCCGACGCGCACCCGCGAGGCGATGGCAGCCAACGGTCAGATGCGAGCTGCCGGCAATCCGGCTCCGCCGGTTCAAGCCGCGCCCGCCGTGCCGGCGCAGAGCTCGACGCCGCCGGTTCAGGGATTCGACTGAGGCCGTCGCATGACGGGATGAGGGCCGATCGATGCTACGACGAACCTAAAGACATTCCACGCTAGGGCTGGCCGAGGATCTTCTTCGCGGCGCGAAGATGCGGCTTGTCGATCATCTGGCCGTCGAGCCGCAGCGTGCCTGAATTGGGATTGCTGGCGAACGCGGCGATCACTTTTTCCGCCCAGGTGCGTTCGGCCTCGGTCGGCTCGAACGCCGCGTTGACGACGTCGACGTGCTTGGGATGGATCAGCGCCTTGGCGGAAAAGCCGTCGCGGCGCGCCGCGCGTGTTTCCTGCTCGAGACCGGCGAGGTTGTCGATGTCGGTATAGACCGTATCGATCGGCGCGACCTCGGCCGCGGCCGCCGCCATCAGGCAGAGATCGCGCGCGAGGCGATAGGGGCTGTGGAACACGCCGCCGGACGCCTTTTCGGTGGCGCCGAGCGAGGCCGAGAGATCCTCGGCGCCCCACATCAGGCCGGCGAGGCGAGGGGAGCAGCCCTTGTAACTGCCGAGCCCGAAGATCGAAGCCGCGGTTTCCGTCGCCACGCAGACGATGCGGGTGGTGCCGATCGCGATGCCGGCCGCTGCTTCCAAGGCTTCGAGCCAGGTTGCGACCTGCCTTACGTCGTCGCCGCCTTGCGATTTCGGCAGCACGATGCCGTCGGGCCTGCCGGGCAACACCGCGGCGAGATCGGCCAGCGTCATGCCGGTGTCGAGCGCGTTGACGCGGACATAGAGCTGGTGCGGGCCGCGTCGGCCCTTGAGCATCGTCAGCGTCAGCCCGCGCGCCTCCGCCTTCTTCTCGGTGACGACGGAATCCTCGAGATCGATGATCAGCGCGTCGGCCTTGCCTTCGCTCGCCTTCTCGAATTTGCGCGGGGAATCGCCCGGCACGAACAGCATCGAACGCATCAAACCGGCCTCTTGTGCATCATCGCCATGCGGCGGCATTTGCCGACGATCTCGTCGTTCTGGTTCAGGGCATGGTGCTCGAACTCGACGATGCCGGCCTTGGGCCGCGATTTGGATTCCCTCAACGAAAGCACCTTCGTCGTCGCCCGCAACGTGTCGCCATGGAAGACCGGCTTTGGAAAGGTGACGTCGGTCATGCCGAGATTGGCAACGGTGGTCCCCATGGTCGTATCATAGACCGTCATGCCGATCATGATGCCGAGGGTGTAAAGGCTGTTGAAAATGCGCTGGCCGAACTCGGTCTTTTCGGCGAAATGCGCATCGATGTGCAGCGGCTGCGGATTGAGCGTCAGCAGGCTGAACATGGTGTTGTCCATCTCCGTGACGGTGCGGGTCAGCGGATGCCTGAACTCCTGGCCTACGGAAAAGTCTTCGAAATACAGTCCGGCCATCGCGGTTTCCTCCCTGCGAAATAACGGCGCGCTCATAGCTTTACGTCGCATGACCCTATGCATGGTAGACACAGTTGATAGACAAATTCACGTATCTGTACGCGGTTTTTCGAGCTAAGAACCCAGCCAAGGGCACGTCAGGGCGCGAAGCAAGCGGCCACGGCCTTCGAGCGGGGAACGCGAAGAGACGGGAGATGGCGCGGTCGCGGCTCCCGACAAGGAGATCAAGACCATGGATTTCGCGCTCACCGATCAGCAGGAAGCCATTCGCGATGCCATCGCCAAGATCTGCGAAGGCTTTCCGGATGCCTACTGGCTGAAGAAGGACCATGACGGCGGCTTCCCGCACGATTTTCACAAAGCACTTGCCGACGCCGGCTGGCTCGGCATCTGCGTGCCGGAGGAATATGGCGGCTCGGGGCTCGGCATCACCGAAGCTGCGATCATGATGCGCACCATCGCCGAATCCGGCGCCGGCATGTCCGGCGCATCCGCCGTGCACATCAACGTGTTCGGCCTCAATCCCGTCGTCGTGTTCGGCACCGAGGAGCAGCGCAGGCGCATGCTGCCGCCGATGGTGGAGGGCCGTGAGAAGGCCTGCTTCGCCGTCACCGAGCCCAACACCGGCCTCAACACCACGCAGCTCAAGACCCGCGCGGTCGCCAAGAACGACCGTTACATCGTCAACGGCCAGAAGGTGTGGATCTCGACCGCGCAGGTCGCGCACAAGATCCTGCTGCTGGCCCGCACCACGCCGCTGGAGGAGGTGCGCTCGCCGACCCATGGCCTCAGCCTGTTCTACACCGATTTCGACCGCAACAGAATCAAGGTCCACGAGATCGAGAAGATGGGCCGCAAGATCGTCGATTCCAACGAGCTGTTCTTCGAGGACTTTGAAATTCCGATCGAGGATCGGATCGGCGAGGAAGGCAAAGGCTTCCAGTACATCCTCGAAGGCATGAACCCCGAGCGTATCCTGATCGCGGCGGAGGCGGTCGGCCTTGGCAAGCTGGCGCTGGCGCGGGCCACGGAATATGCCAAGACGCGCGTGGTGTTCAACCGTCCGATCGGCAAGAACCAGGGCATTCAGCATCCGCTCGCGGTGAACTGGGTCGAGCTCGAGGCGGCCTGGCTGATGGTGATGTCGGCGGCGTGGCAATACGACAAGGGCATGCCGTGCGGCGCTGCGGCCAATGCCGCAAAATACCTTGCGGGCGAAGCGGGCTTCTCGGCCTGCGAGCAGGCGGTGATGACCCATGGCGGCTTCGGTTACGCCAAGGAATTCCACGTCGAGCGCTACTTGCGTGAAGTGCTGATCCCGCGCATCGCGCCCGTCAGCCCGCAGCTGGCGCTCAGCTTCATCGCGGAGAAGGTGCTGGGGCTCGCGAAGTCGTACTGAACGAGCCTTGTGGCGCAAACCAAATAGGCCCGCCTATTCGGCGGCGATGCGCTCCATCGCCATGGCGCGTAGCCGGGCGCGCTGGATCTTCACGCCGTTGGCGCTGTCGGTGACGGGGAAGGCGTCTACGAGATAGATTCGCGCCGGCACCTTGTAGCCGGCGAGCCGCTCGCGCAGGCGCGCGACCAGCGTCTCCTGCATTGGCGGCTCCTTTGCCGGGATCACGAAGGCGACGCAGCGCGCCTGACCCTTGAGGTCGACTGCAACCACCTGGGCATCAGCCACGCCGGCACATGATTTGAGCTCGTCCTCGATCTCGCCGGGCGCGACGAGGAAGCCGCCGAGCCGCATGGCGTCGCCCGCGCGGGTCTCGTAGACGAAGGAACCGTCGCCGCGCAGCCGGCCGATGTCGCCGGTGCGGAAGAACCCGTCCGCGGTGATCGCATCGCGCGTCGCATCCGGATTGTTGAAATAGCCGAGGAAACGTGACGGCGCGCTGATCTCGATCTCGCCGGAAACGCCTTCGGCCGCAAGTTCGCCGGTCTCGGTGTCGCGCACGCGCACGCTTGCCTCGGGTGACATCGGCCAGCCGCCGCCCTCGATGCGGTCGGAAAAGGTGTCGCTGGTGCGGGCGATCGAGAATAGGGCCTGAACCTCGCTCGACCCGTAGAGGCCGAACAGCGGCAGGCCGCGCGCCTCGGCCTCCGCGGCAAGCTCGCGCCAGCCAGGCTGGAACGCGGCGAAGCCGCAGAGTTCGAGATGCGGGAATGGGCGTGGCGTACCGCTGAGGGCGACAATGCGCCGGAACATCTCGTCGGAGCCGAAGGCGTGCGTGATCCCCTGCGTGCTGAGGATCTCCAGTGCCGGTGCCGCCTCGAAGGCGTCGAGCACATGGATGGTCGCGCCCGCCGCGACGAAGCCGAGCAGGCTCGTCATGCCGAACGTGCCGCAGAACGGAAGCATGGCCAGCAGCGAATGACGCTGCGGATCAAGCCGAAGCGCCTTGGCGACAGAGACGGCGTGGCCCGCCAGCGTGCGCTGCGTATGCGCGACGAGCTTCGGGCCCTTGGTGGTGCCCGATGTCGTGTAGAGCAGCACCGGCAGATCGACGTCGTCCCGTATCGGAGAGGCGGCCGGATAGGGCTTTTCGAAAGCGTCGAAGCGGACACAGGGCCAATTGGCCTTGATCGCGTCCGCGCCGACCACCGCAAGCCGCTGCAGCGCCGGCACTTCGTCCTTGGCGATGTCGGCGAGGATCGCGGCAAAATCCACCGAGCGGAATGCGGCCTCTACCACCATCAGCCTGGCGCCGGACAAACGAAGCAGATGCGCGACTTCCGCGCTGCGATAGCGGGTATTGACGGCCGCGACGATCGCGCCAAGGCGGGCGGCGGCGAACAGCAGCGCGATCCATTCGATCCGGTTGACCAGCCAGACCGCGATCACGTCGCCCTTGCCGATGCCTTGCTCCGCAAGCCAGGCCGCGGTCTGCTCTATCCTTTCGGAGAACTCAGCGCGCGAGACCCGCGTGCCGTCGAATACGAAGGCGGTATCGGCGGCGGCCTCGGTCCGGATCAGCGATTGCAGTGAAAACGCGTTGGCACTCATGGCAAGGGGAGTAACCCGATCGCGCCAACCTGTCTACTTGGTGCCGAACATCCGGTCGCCGGCATCGCCCAGGCCCGGCACGATGTAGCCGTGGTCGTTGAGCCGCTCGTCGATCGCGGCGGTCCAGATCGGCACGTCAGGATGCTCGCCCTGGAATTGCGCGATGCCCTCGGGCGCGGCCAGGAGGCACACGAAGCGGATGTCGCGGGCGCCGCGGGCCTTGAGCAGAGAGGCGCCGGCGCAGGCCGAGTTGCCGGTCGCCAGCATCGGATCCATCAGGATCACGGTGCGATCCGACAGGTCCTGCGGCGCCTTGAAGTAATATTCCACGGCTTGCAACGTCTCGGGGTCGCGGTAGAGCCCGATATGGGCGATGCGCGCCGATGGCATCAGCGCCAGCATGCCGTCGAGGAAGCCGACGCCGGCGCGCAGGATCGGCGCCAGCGTGAGCTTCTTGCCGGCGATCTTGGGCGCCCGCATCGGCGCGATCGGCGTCTCGATCTCGACCAGCTCCAGCGGCAAATCCCGGGTCACCTCATAGCCAAGCAGCATCCCGATCTCGTTCAGGATCTCGCGAAAGCTCTTGGTCGAGCGATCCTTCTCCCGCATCAGCGAGAGCTTGTGCTGGACCAGGGGGTGGGCGACGATGTTGACATTGCCAGTGCTCATGAAACCGCTCTACACGTTTCCCTAGAATTGCGCCAGATCGGCCCGGCTTTTTCCGCCGGACAGGCGGCGTCAACCGGGCATCGCCACCGCGCTGCGGGCCGGGTTGCTCGCGGCATAGGCAGCCATGGTCAGTTCGCGGTTGGAGCGGAGGAGCTAGACGCCGAGCCCGCGTGCGACGAGGATGAGTGCAGCGGTTGTTCAAAGCCATCTGTCAGCACCGGCATTTTCCAGGATCGATCCGTCAGGCTGCCTAGCCGCAATTGTCGCAAGCGAGCGGCTCGTAAAGCGGATCCAGCACAGGACGAACGGAAGGAACGCTCGGCCGCGGCACGTCCGCGGCCAATGCCCGGACCTCGACGAGGGCCGACAGCAGAGCCAGCGCGAGGTCGGAATGGCGCGCCTCGACCGCGGCGTCCAGCCAGTCCGGCAGCTCACGCGCGCGCGACAGTGCACAATGCCACTCGCCCTCGTCATAGGCGATGCGGCGGACCTGCCACATCGGCAGCTCGAGCTCGATCAGCGCCAGCGCCGCATCGGCCCAGGCCTCGACGTCGATCAGGCGCATGATGCGTGCGGGGCGTTCGCCTTGGCCGAGCGTGGGGACACGCCGGCAGGCGTGCGCGATGATGTCGAGCATCAGCGGTCGGGTCATCGCCGGTGCCGCGCGAAGCTGCTGGCTGAGGAAAGGTGGGTCGAGGCGTCCGAGAGCGGCGGTCATGTCAGGCCTCCTGGAATTGGCGTCGGTCAGTCGGCCGGCCTTGCCAGGATGGCGGGCAGTGCATTTGAAAACGAGATGGGGAAGCGGGGGGAGATATAGGGATTTCATAAGTGGCGCGTGGGTGGGCGAGGGGCGCAATCGCCCCATTCCCCGCTGTCATCCCCGCGCACGCGGGGATCCATAACCACAGGCAGTAGCTGAGGCGCAAATCAGGTCACTCCGAGTCCTCGCCCAACCTCTCCCTGTGGCTATGGATCCCGGATCTGCGCTGCGCTTGTCCGGGACTACGGGGGTTGTCTTCCGATCTGGGCCCGCGCCGGCCTTTATGAGATTCCTATATCTTCGCCATAGCCCTCATCTCGAAAACCTATGTCCGGGGTGGCACTTCAGCACGGTCGAGAATCCCGACTGTCGCCCGTGGAAATGCGTTCCATTTCCGGCGCGAGCCGCCGGGTCACCGTGAGAAAGTTGCGCCGGATCTTACGGCGCAATGAGGAGTATCGCCATGATGGACATCCTGATGCTGGCGCTGGGCTTCGTCTTCTTCGCCCTCGCGATCGGCTACACCTACGCCTGCGAACGGCTGTGACGGAGCAAACCATGATCTTCGATTATGCGCTCGCCGGTGCCGTCTCGTTCGGTCTGCTGGTCTACCTCACCTATGCGCTGCTGCGGCCCGAGCGGTTCTGACCCGTGCTGCTGCTCGTCGAATTGCTGCTGGCGGACGCGGTGCTCGTCGCCTGCCTGCTGACGGTGCTCCTGCCGCTGTTGCGGGCAAAAAGTCTGAAGGATTGCACCAAGCCTGAAGGGTTGATTCCATGACTGTGATCGGTTGGCTCCAGATCATTCTGTTCTGCGCCATTATTGTTGCGCTGACCAAGCCGCTCGGCTGGTACATGACGCGCGTATTCAACGGTGAGCGGACGTTCCTGTCGCCAGTGCTGCGCCCGATCGAGGCCGGCGTGTACTGGATCTCCGGCGTCGACGAGAAGCGCGAGCAGCATTGGCTGACCTACACGGTCGCCATGCTGCTGTTCCATGTCGGCGGCTTCCTCATCATCTACGGCGTGATGCGGCTTCAGGCCGTGCTGCCCTTCAATCCGGCCGGACAGGGCGCGGTCGCTGAGGATCTTTCCTTCAACACCGCGGTCTCCTTCATCACCAACACCAACTGGCAGAACTACGGCGGCGAGAGCACGCTGTCCTATCTCGTCCAGATGCTCGCCCTGACGCATCAGAACTTCCTGTCGGCGGCAACCGGCATCGCGCTGGCGATGGCCCTGATCCGCGGCTTCTCGCGCGCCTCAATGCGCACGGTCGGCAATTTCTGGGTCGACGTGACCCGCTGCACGCTCTACGTGCTGCTGCCGATCTGCGTCGTCTACGCGCTGTTCCTGGTCTGGCAGGGCACGCCGCAGACGCTCGGCCCATATATCGAGGCGACCACGCTCGAAGGCGCCAGGCAGACCATTGCGGTCGGCCCGGTCGCTTCCCAGGTGGCGATCAAAATGCTCGGCACCAATGGCGGCGGCTTCTTCAACGCCAACGCCGCGCACCCGTTCGAGAATCCGACCGCGCTGTCGAATTTCGTGCAGATGCTGTCGATCTTCGCGCTCGGCGCCGCGATGACCAACGTGTTCGGCCGTATGGTCGGCAACCAGCGCCAGGGCTGGGCGATCCTGTCCGTGATGGGCGTGCTGTTCGTCGCAGGCGTCGCCATCACCTATTGGGCGGAGGCCAATGGCACCTCGACCATGCATGCGCTGGGCCTGACCGGCGGCAACATGGAGGGCAAGGAGGTTCGCTTCGGCATCGTCGCGTCCTCGCTGTTCGCCGTCGTCACCACGGCCGCTTCGTGCGGCGCGGTCAACGCCATGCATGACAGCTTCACCGCGCTCGGCGGCATGATCCCGCTGATCAATATGCAGCTCGGTGAGATCATCATCGGCGGCGTCGGCGCCGGCCTCTATGGCATGCTGCTGTTCGTCGTGCTCGCGATCTTCGTGGCGGGGCTGATGGTCGGCCGCACGCCGGAATATGTCGGCAAGAAGATCGAGGCACGCGAGGTCAAGATGGCGATGCTCGCGATCCTGGTGCTGCCGCTGATGTATCTCGGCTGGACCGCGGTCGGCGTGGTCTATCCGGCGGCGGTCGCCTCGATGGCCAATGCCGGCCCACACGGCTTCACCGAGGTGCTCTATGCCTTCACCTCGGCGACCGGCAACAACGGCTCGGCCTTCGCGGGCCTCACCGGCAACACCCTCTTCTACAACCTCACGCTGGCAAGCGCGATGTTCGTCGGCCGCTTCTTCATGATCGTCCCGGCGATGGCGATTGCGGGCTCGCTGGCCGCCAAGAAATCCATCCCGCCGTCGGCAGGCACCTTCCCGACCACGGGCGGGCTGTTCGTCGGCCTCGTCGTCGGCGTGATCCTGATCATCGGCGGCCTGACCTTCTTCCCGGCACTCGCGCTCGGCCCGATCGTCGAGCATCTGGCGATGAACGCTGGCAACCTCTTCTGATTGTCTGGAGTGACCTCCATGGATACGATGAAACTGCAAAAGCGTGCTGCCGTCTCGGCAATGCTCGATCCGAAGATCCTGCTGCCGGCGATCCGCGCCTCCTTCACCAAGCTCGATCCGCGGCTGATGGTCAAGAACCCCGTGATGTTCGTGGTCGAGGTCGTGGCCGCGCTGACGACGGTGATCTTCCTGCGCGACGTCGTCGCGGGCGGCGCTGGCCTCGGCTTCACCTTCCAGATCATCGTCTGGCTCTGGTTCACGGTGCTGTTCGCCAATTTCGCCGAAGCGGTGGCCGAAGGCCGCGGCAAGGCGCAGGCTGAATCGTTGCGCAAGACCCGCACCGATAGCCAGGCCAAGCTGCTGACCGGCGCCGGCCAGCACTTCAATCTCGTGCCAGGGACCAGCCTCAAGGTCGGCGACATCGTGCTGGTCGAGGCCGGCGACACCATTCCCTCCGACGGCGAGGTCATCGAGGGCGTCGCGTCCGTGAACGAGGCCGCCATCACCGGAGAGTCCGCGCCCGTCATCCGCGAATCCGGCGGCGACCGTTCCGCGGTGACCGGCGGCACGCAGGTGCTGTCCGACTGGATCCGTGTCCGCATCACGGCGGCGCAAGGCTCGACCTTCATCGACCGCATGATCAAGCTGGTCGAAGGCGCCGAGCGGCAGAAGACGCCGAACGAGATCGCGCTCAATATCCTGCTCGCCGGTCTCACCATCATCTTCGTGTTCGCAACCGTGACCATTCCGAGCTATGCGGCCTATGCCGGCGGCTCGATCTCGGTGATCGTGCTGGTCGCGCTGTTCGTGACGCTGATCCCGACCACGATCGGCGCACTGCTGTCGGCGATCGGCATCGCCGGCATGGACCGCCTGGTGCGCTTCAACGTGCTGGCGATGTCCGGTCGCGCCGTCGAGGCCGCCGGCGATGTCGACACGCTGCTGCTGGACAAGACCGGCACCATCACGCTCGGCAACCGGCAGGCGACGGCGTTTCGCCCGGTGCGCGGCGTGACCGAGCAGGAGCTCGCCGACGCAGCCCAGCTCGCTTCCCTCGCCGACGAGACGCCGGAAGGCCGCTCCATCGTGGTGCTGGCGAAGGAGAAATACGGCATCCGCGGCCGCGACATGGCGGAGCTCGGCGCCACCTTCATTCCGTTCACGGCGCAGACCCGCATGAGCGGCGTCGATGCCGGCGGCTCGTCGGTGCGCAAAGGCGCGGTCGATGCGATGCTCAACTATGTCGGCGGCGGCGCGCAGCTGGCGGTTGCTTCTGGCAACGCGGCGCGCGCCATTCAGCCCAGCGGGCTCTCTGAGATCGGCCGCGAGATACAGACCATCGCGGATGAGATCGCCAAGGCCGGCGGCACGCCGCTGGCGGTCGCGAGGGACGGCAAGCTGCTCGGAATCATCCAGCTCAAGGACATCGTCAAAGGCGGTATCCGCGAGCGTTTTGCCGAGCTGCGCCGCATGGGCATTCGCACCATCATGATCACCGGCGACAACCCGATGACGGCGGCTGCCATCGCAGCGGAGGCAGGGGTCGACGACTTCCTGGCGCAGGCAACCCCCGAGGACAAGCTCAAGCTGATCCGCAACGAGCAGGCCAAGGGCAAGCTGGTTGCGATGTGCGGCGACGGCACCAACGACGCCCCGGCGCTTGCGCAGGCCGACGTCGGTGTCGCCATGAACACGGGTACGCAAGCTGCCCGCGAGGCCGGCAACATGGTCGACCTCGACTCCAACCCGACCAAGCTGATCGAGGTCGTCGAGATCGGCAAGCAGCTCCTGATGACGCGCGGCGCGCTGACGACGTTCTCGATCGCCAACGACGTCGCAAAATACTTTGCGATCATTCCGGCGATGTTCCTGGCGTTCTACCCCCAGCTCAACGTCCTCAACGTCATGAATCTGTCGAGCCCGCAGAGCGCCATCCTGTCGGCGATCATCTTCAACGCGTTGATCATCATTGCGCTGATCCCGCTCGCGCTGAAGGGCGTCGCCTATCGCGCCGTCGGTGCCGGCGCGCTGCTCCGGCGCAACCTCTTGATCTACGGCCTCGGCGGCATCGTCATTCCCTTCATCGGTATCAAGGCGATCGACCTCGTCGTCGTTGCTTTACACCTGGCTTGACCGTCCCCGCGCGGTGCAAGGCGCCGCGCGCCATGACGAAGACTTAGGAGACCAACATGCTCAGAGAAATCCGCCCCGCCATCGTCCTCTTGCTGGTGCTCACCGCCATCACCGGCCTTGCCTATCCGCTGGCGATGACGGCCATCGCCGGCGCGCTCTTCCCGGCGCAGGCTCAAGGCAGCCTGATCGAGAAGGACGGCAAGGTGATCGGCTCCGCCCTGATCGGGCAGGAGTTCAGGGACAACAGATACTTCCACGGCCGTCTCTCGGCGACGGTGGCGCCCGACCCGAACGATCCGACCAAGACGGTGCCGGCGCCGTACAACGCCGCCAATTCCGGTGGCTCCAACCTCGGCCCGACCAGCAAGGTGTTGGCCGACCGGCTCAGGGAAGATGTAGACAAGCTCAAGGCTGAGAATCCGAACGCTGCCGTGCCGGTCGATCTGGTGACAACCTCCGCCAGCGGCCTCGATCCTGATATCTCGCCGGAAGCGGCGCAATTCCAGGTGCCGCGCGTGGCCAGGGCGCGGAATATGCCGGAGGATCAGGTCAAGCAGATCGTGACCGCCAATACCGAAGGCCGCTTGTTCGGTCTGATTGGCGAACCCAGGGTTAACGTTCTGGCACTGAATCTCTCGCTGGATCGCGCCGCCGCCAGGTAGCGGTCTAGGCTCGCGTCACGCAGATGATTATATTGGCAAAATGGTCCGAGAGCGCCGCGATCCCGAACAACGTCCGTCGCCCGAGGCGCTGCTGGAAGCGGCGCGGCGGGAAGGGAGCGCAAGCGGCAAGCTGAAGGTTTTCGTCGGCGCCGCCCCCGGCGTCGGCAAAACCTACGAGATGCTGCAAAGCGCCCACGCCAAGCGCAAGGCCGGCATCGACGTCGTGGTCGGTTTCGTCGAGACCCACGGCCGCGCCGAGACCGAGGCGCTGGTGCGCGGTCTCGAAGTGGTCCCGCGCAAGCGGCTGGACTATCGCGGGCAGATCGTCGAGGAGATGGATCTCGATGCGGTGATCGCGCGCCGGCCGCAGATCGCGTTGGTCGACGAGCTCGCCCACACCAATGCGCCCCTTTGCCGCCATCCCAAGCGCTATCTCGACGTCGAGGAATTGCTGTCCCAGGGCATCGATGTCTACACCGCCGTCAACATCCAGCACATCGAGAGCCTGAACGACGTCGTCGCCCAGATCACCCATGTCAGGGTACGCGAGACCGTGCCGGACTCGGTGTTCGATCGCGCCGACGCGATCGAGCTGATCGACCTCACGCCCGACGATTTGATCCAGCGCCTGAAGGAGGGCAAGGTCTATGTGCCCAAGCAGGCCGAGCGTGCGCTGGAGCATTATTTTTCGCCGGGGAACCTGACGGCGTTGCGCGAGCTCGCTTTGCGCCGCACGGCGGAGCGGGTCGACGAGCAGCTCCTCAACCACATGCAGGCCAACGCGATTCCCGGGCCCTGGGCCGTCGGCGAGCGCATTCTCGTCTGCGTCAGCGAGGATCCGCGCGCCGCCGGTCTCGTCCGCTACACCAAGCGGCTGGCGGACCGGCTGCATGCCCCCTTCACCGCGGTTTCGATCGAGACGCGGCGATCGCTGCAATTGTCCGATGAGCAGCGCGACCGGCTGGCCGATACGCTGCGGCTCGCGGAATCGCTCGGCGGCGAGGCGTTGACCATTCCGGCGGTCGGTCGCCGCATCGCCGACGACGTCGTCAATTTCGCGCAAGGCAACAACGTCACCCAGATCGTGATCGGCAAATCGACCCGCTCGCGCTGGTTCGAGATGACACGCGGCTCGGTCGTCCATGATCTGGTTCGCCGCGCCGGCAACATCACGGTTCATGTCATCGCCGGCGACGAGCTGCCGGGCGAGGGGGCGCCCAAGACGGCGGTGCAGACCGCCGTGCGGTCCGAGCCGTTCAATCCGTTGCCTTATCTGAAGGCGCTCGGCATCGTGCTGATCGGCCTTGGCGCCGCCGAGCTGATTCAGCCGCGGTTCGGCATCGAGAACGTCGACCTCGTGCTGCTGACGGCGGTGGTGGCGGTCGCGGTCCGCTACGGACTATGGCCGTCGCTGCTGGCGACTGTCGCGGCCTCGCTCTGTTACAATTTCTTCTTCCTGCCGCCGATCCACACCTTCACGATCACCGACCCGACCAACGTCGCCGCCTTCGTGCTGTTCATGGTGGTGGCCATGCTCGTCTCCAATGTTGCGGCGCGCGTGCGCACCCAGGCCGATGCCGCCATCGGCCGGATCAGGATGAGCGAGCAGCTCTACGCCTTCAGCCGCAAGCTCGCCGGCACCGCAACGCTCGACGACGTGCTGTGGGCGACGGCCTACCAGATCGCGTTGATGCTGAAAGTCCGGGTGGTTTTGCTGCTGCCGGAAGCAGGTCTGCTCACGGTGAAATCCGGCTATCCGCCCGAGGACGAGCTCGATCAGGCCGATCTCGCCGCCGCCAACTGGGCCTGGAGCAACGACCGCCCCGCCGGCCGCGGCTCGGACACGCTGCCGGGTGCAAAACGGCTGTTCCTGCCGATGCGCACCGGGCGCGGCCCGATCGGGGTGATCGGCATTGACGACGACCGCACCGGTCCGCTGCTGACGCCGGACCAGCGCCGCCTGCTCGATGCGCTGGTCGACCAGGGCGCGCTCGCGATCGAGCGCGTGCTGCTGGTCGAGGACATGGACCGCGTCAAGCGCACCGTCGAATCCGAGCGGCTGCGCTCGGCGCTCCTGACCTCGATCTCGCACGATTTAAAGACGCCGCTCGCCTCGGTGCTGGGGGCGGCCTCCACCATGCGCGATCTCGCCGGCGCGCTTTCCGACACCGAGAAGCGCGACCTGCTCGCGACCGTGATCGACGAATCCGAGCGGCTGAACCGCTTCATCGCCAATCTGCTCGACATGACCAAGCTCGAGTCGGGTGCCGTCGTGCCCAACGCGGCGCTGCACGATCTCGGTGAGATCGTGGGCAGCGCGCTGCGGCGTGCAGCCAAGATTCTCACCGCACACGAGGTCGAGCTGGTGCTGGCCGCCGATCTGCCGATGCTGCAGCTCGATGCGGTGCTGTTCGAGCAGGTGCTGTTCAACCTGCTCGACAACGCTGCGAGATATTCGCCACCCGAGACCACAATCTCGATCCGCAGCCGGCGTGACAGCGATCATGTCGTGCTCGAGATCGCGGACGAGGGGGCCGGCATCCCGCCTGATGAGCTCGAGAGCGTGTTCGACAAGTTCTACCGCGTTCAGAAAGGCGATCACGTCCGTCCCGGCACGGGGCTCGGGCTCGCCATCTCGCGCGGCTTCGTCGAGGCGATGCGGGGCACGATCTCGGCCGCCAACCGCAGCGACCGCAGTGGCGCTGTCCTCACCATCCGTCTTCCCGTTCCGGCAGAGAGCCGCGCATTGGATACCGCCGCATGAGCGCTGCCCCGATCAAGGTCCTGGTCATCGACGACGAGCCGCCGATCCGCAAATTGCTGCGGATGGGGCTGACGACGCAAGGCTATGAGATCCTGGAAGCGTCGAACGGCAAGATCGCACTGGAGAAGCTCGTCGAGGAGCCGGCGCTGATCATCCTCGATCTCGGTCTGCCCGACGTGCAGGGACACGAGCTGCTGCGCACCATCCGCGCACGCAACGAAGGCGTGCCGATCGTGGTGTTGTCGAGCCGTGGCGACGAAGCCGGCAAGGTACAGGCGCTCGATCTCGGCGCCGACGATTATCTGACCAAGCCGTTCGGCATGGACGAGCTGCTGGCCCGCCTGCGCGCGGCGCTGCGGCACCAGCTCCAGGTCCAGGGCGAACGCCCGGTGTTTCGCAGCGGTGATCTCTCGGTCGATCTCGTGCGCCGCATCGTCAAGGTCGGCGAGCGCGAGGTGAAGCTGTCGCCGAAGGAATACGACCTCCTGCGCGTGCTGGTGCAGCACGCCGGCAAGGTGCTCACCCACCGCTTCCTGCTGAGGGAGCTCTGGGACGAATTGACCGACGCGCAATACTTACGCGTCTATGTCCGCCAGCTCCGCCAGAAGATCGAAGCCGACCCGGAGCGGCCGCAATTTGTGCTGACCGAGACGGGGATCGGGTACCGGTTGAAGGCGGGGGACTAGGCTCCGACTTCGACAGCCCGTAGGGTGGGCAAAGGCGCAAAGCGCCGTGCCCACCATTCTCGCGATTTTGATAAAGGTGGTGGGCACGCTCCGCTTTGCCCACCCTACGATATCGAGTGTCGGGCGAGCGATCCCCTCAACCCGCCTTCCGATGTCGCGCCGTGGACCGATGCGTCTTCTTCGCGGCCCGCTGCCGTCCAGTTGCCCGCCGCGCATGCGACTTCGCGGCCGTCTTCTTGCCGCCACGTCCTTTCAGGCTCTGCTTCAGCGCATCCATCAGGCTGACGACGTTGCTGGGGCGCTCCTCGGGCTCCGGCAGCTCGATCTTCTTGCCGCTGGCCTTGCGTTTCACCAGCGCCTTCAGCGCGTTCTCGTACTCGTCCTTGAACTTGCCGGGGTCGAAATGGGCGGCCTTGGTCTGGAGAATGTGGCCCGCGAGCTCGACCATGTCCTTGGTGATCTTCGGGCTCTTGATGTCTTCGAAGAACTGGTCCTCGTCGCGCAGCTCGTAAGGAAAGCGCAGCGTGGTGCCGAGCAGGCCCTTGCCGAGCGGTTCGATCGCCATGATGTGTTCGCGGTTGGTGAGCACGATCTTGGCGAGCGCCACGCGCTCCTGGTCCTTCATGGCGTCGCGGATCACCGCAAAGGCATCGACCGCGGCCTTGCCGTCGGGTGCAAGATAATAGGGATGGTTGAGGTAACGCTGGTCGATCTCATCGCTCGGCACGAAGCTCTCGATGTCGATGGTATGGTTGCTCTCGATCTGGACCGCCTCGAGCTCCTCCGGCTCGATCTCGACATATTTGCCCTTGCGCAGCTCGTAGCCGCGGCCCTTCTGGTCGCTCTCGACGACATCGCCGGTCTCGGCATCGATCATCTGCTGCTTGAGCCGGTTGCCGGTCTCGCGGTTGATCAGATGAAACCGCGTCTTCTCGGCCGCCGTGGTCGCCGGATAAAGCACGACCGGGCAGCTGACCAGCGAGAGCTTCAACGTTCCCTTCCAATAGGCGCGCGGGGCCATTCCATTCTCCAGCGTTTTCAAGGCGTTTTGGAACCCCAACCGCCCCGCGGGGTTTTGGTTCCGGATGGGACTTTGGCCGTGATAGGCTTGAATCCCCGAAAGAGAAGCGGGACCGGTCGTGCTGCAAAAACTCTCCACTTACCGACAGAAGCGTGATTTCGAGAAGACACCGGAGCCGTCGGGCAAGACGGCGGTGACGCCGTCGAAGCAGCGGCGCTTCGTGATCCAGAAGCACGATGCGAGCCGGCTGCATTATGATCTCAGGCTCGAATTCGACGGCGTGTTCAAGTCCTGGGCGGTGACCAAGGGTCCCTCGCTCGATCCGCACGACAAGCGGCTGGCGGTCGAGGTCGAGGACCATCCGCTCGACTATGGCGATTTCGAAGGCACGATTCCGGAAGGGCAGTACGGCGGCGGCACGGTGATGCTGTGGGATCGCGGCACCTGGGAGTCGGAAGATCCCGAACGCGGCTTCAAGAAGGGCGATCTGAAGTTCACCCTGCATGGGGACAAGCTGCAGGGAAGCTGGGTCCTTGTGCGCATGCGCAACGACCGTACCGGCGGCAAGCGCACCAACTGGCTCTTGATCAAGCACCGCGACGAATTCGTCCGCGAAGGGGCCAAGAACGACATTCTCGACGAGGACAAATCGGTCGCCTCCGGCCGTGCGATGGAGCAGATCGCCGAGGGCAAGGGGCGCGCGCCAAAACCGTTCATGCTGGCCAAGGGTGCCAAGACCAAGGCCGACGCGGTCTGGCAATCCAACCGGGCCGAGGAAGCGAAAGGGCAAACGGTCAAGCCGGCGCCACGTACGGCATTGAAGGGCGGCAAGATCTCTAAGAGCGGGGCGGCGAAGAAGGCCACAACTGCCATCAGTGGCAAGAAGGTCACCGAGATGCCGGACTTCGTGCCGCCGCAGCTCTGCACGTCGGTCGAGCGGCCGCCGGGTGGCGAGGGCTGGTGCCACGAGATCAAATTCGACGGCTACCGCGTGCAGCTCCGGGTCGAGGACGGCAAGGCGACGCTGAAGACGCGCAAGGGCCTCGACTGGACCGACAAGTTCGCCTCGATCGCGAACGAGGCGGCTGCGCTGCCGGACGTGATGATCGACGGGGAGATCGTGGCGCTCGATCACGACGGTGCGCCGAATTTCTCCTCGCTCCAGGCCGCGCTGTCGGACGGCAAGACTGAAGAGCTGATCTTCTTTGCCTTTGACCTCCTGTTCGCGGAGGATCTCGATTTTCGGCGTCTGCCGCTCGGCGAGCGCAAGGCGCGGCTGAAACAGCTGCTGGGAGCGCGCAGGCGGAAATCGGCTCAGATCCGCTATGTCGAGCATTTCGAGAGCGGCGGCGATGCGGTGCTGCAATCGGCCTGCAAGCTCGAGCTGGAGGGCGTGGTGTCAAAGAAGCTGGAGGCGCCCTATCGCTCCGGCCGCACCGAGAGTTGGACCAAGGCAAAGTGCCGTGCTGGCCATGAGGTCGTGATCGGCGGCTACAAGACCACCAACGGCAAATTCCGTTCGCTGATGGCCGGCGTGCATCGCGGCGATCATCTTGTCTTCGTCGGCATGGTCGGCACCGGCTTCGGCGCGGACAAGGTCAAGCGCATCATGCCGTCCCTGAAGGCCATGGAGGCCAAGGAGAGCCCCTTCGGCGGCAAGAACGCGCCGAAGAAGAGCCGCGAGGTGCACTGGCTGAAGCCGGAACTCGTCGCCGAGATCGAGTTCGCCGGCTTCACCGCCGACGGCAATATCCGCCAGGCCGCGTTCAAGGGCCTGCGGCAGGACAAGCCCGCCGAGGAAGTCGAGGCGGAGACGCCTGTCGACACCGAGCTCGCCGAGCCCACGCCCCGCAAGCGCGCGGCGAAGACAGCCAAGCGATCGAAGGACACCGGCACCGCCGAGGTGATGGGCGTCGTCATCTCCAAGCCGGACAAGGAGCTGTGGCCCGACGGCGGTGACGGCGAGGGCGTGACGAAGCTGGATCTCGCGCGCTATTTCGAGGCGGTCGGCGCCTGGATGATCGAACATCTGAAAGGGCGGCCGTGCTCGATCGTGCGTGCGCCCGACGGCATCGGCGGCGAGACGTTCTTCCAGCGTCATGCCATGCAGGGCACCTCGAATTTGCTCGAGCTGGCCAAGGTCTCGGGCGATCGCAAGCCGTATTTGCAGATCGATCGCGTCGAAGGGCTGGCCGCCGTCGCGCAGATCGGCGGCGTCGAGCTGCATCCCTGGAATTGCGCGCCTGATGCCTACGATACGCCGGGCCGGCTGGTGTTCGATCTCGATCCGGCGCCGGATGTGGAGTTCGCCGATGTCGTCGAGGCCGCCAAGGACATGCGTCAGCGGCTCACAGACCTCGGCATGGAGAGCTTCTGCAAGACCACGGGCGGCAAGGGCCTGCATGTGGTGGTGCCGCTGCTTCACGGCGCGCGCGACAAGGTGAGCTGGAAGGAAGCCAAGGCCTTCGCGCAGGGCGTCTGCCAGTGGATGGCCGACGACGATCCAGAGCGCTATCTGCTCAACATGTCGAAGAAGCTACGCAAGGGGAAGATCTTCCTCGACTATCTCCGTAACGACCGGATGTCGACGGCGGTGGCCCCGCTGTCGCCGCGTGCACGGGCCGGAGCCACGGTTTCGATGCCCGTCACGTGGGCGCAGGTGAAGAGCGATCTCGATCCGAAGCGCTATACGCTGCGGACCGTGCCGGGCCTGCTGCCGCGGTCGAAGGCGTGGGAGGGCTATGACGATGCGGCCGCGTCGATCAAGGCGGCGATCAAGAAGCTTGCGGAGAAGATGAAGTAGGGTGGATTAGACGGCGCAGTCCCCGCTCCAGCCGCGACACTCGTAGGGTGGGCAAAGCGAAGCGTGCCCACCACCTTCTTGTTGCGGCGAGGGAAGGTGGGCACGGCGCAAGAGCGCCTTTGCCCACCCTACGAAATCCTCGCTGGGTCGCTAGATCCGTCCCATCAGCAGCAGGATCAGCAGAATGACGATGACCAGTCCGAGGCCGCCGCCGCCGTAATAGCCGGTGCCGTAGAACGGGCCGCCGCCGATGCCGCTGAAGCCGCCAAGCAGGGCGATGACCAGAATGATCAGAATGATCGTACCGATTGACATGCGAATCTCCTCAGCCCTTTGTTGCAAGGGTCGTTTGCACCTGTCCCCTCGTGCGAGGGCAACTTGCCGCAGGGTTTTAGGTTCCGTTTTTGAAACAGGGCCACAGGTCCAAGTTGCATGGAACCTTTGCCGCGTCGTCCGGCATGACTATGTGAGGATCGATCATCACGGGGCAGGGCCATGTCAGCACCGCTTGTCGTTTCAATTCCGCATCATCTCGGCCGCGAGGAGGCGGTCCGCCGGCTCAAGACCGGGCTCGGCCGGGCGGCAGCCAGCATTCCGGTGATGCAGGTCGAGGAGGAGCGCTGGACCGGCGACAGCATGGCCTTTCGCATTCGCGCGCTCGGGCAGATCGCGACGGGTCAGGTCGACGTCGCCGAAGACCATGTCAAGGTCCAGGTGGTGCTGCCCTGGCTGTTGCAGCGCTTTGCCGAGATGGCGCAGGCCACGATCAGGAAGCGCGGGCAGTTGCTGCTGACCAAGGACGACGGAAAGTAGCTTCAGGCGCGCACGCGCGGGCGCGCGGGCCTGATGGCGCTTGCCGTGCGGGCCTCGATGACGGCGGCGGGAAAATCATGGAAAGCCTGCGTGACCGGCAGTTCGTGGCCCTCATGGCCCGTCGCGGCATAGCCCGTGATATCGACGGTCGCGTCAATTCCCTCCACCGCGGGCCATTCCCGGCCCGCTTGGGTAAACGGCGCGAACTGGCGCCCGACCACGACGATCGCCGCAGCGCGGCCATGGCGCCGGGCGTAGGCAATGACATGGTCGGCATGGGCGCCGCGCACCGCCAGCGGTTGATAGTCGCCTTGAGCGAAGACGTCGGCGAGTTCATTGCGCAGCTCGAGAAGACGCCGTGTCCAGGCCAGCTTGATCAGGCCGTCGGGCCAGCTCTTGGTCAGGCTACGCCAATCCGGATCGTCCAGTGACCTCAGCGCCGCGTGCCGCGCGCCAAAATCGACCGGGCGACGGTTGTCGGGGTCGACCAGTGACAGGTCCCAGAACTCGGTGCCCTGGTAGAAGTCGGGCACGCCGGGCAGGGTGGCCTTGAGGGTGAGCTGGCTCAGAGAATTCAAGGCGCCGAGCAGCGCCAGGCGCCGGGCCAGCGTTTGCAGTGAATCCAGGAATTCACCGGATAGTGCGGGATCGAGAATCTTGTCGATGAAGCTCTTGACGCCGTTCTCATAGGCTTCATGCGGGTTGAGCCAGCTCGTCTCTTCCTTGCCCTCGCGCGCGGCCTTCAGCGCATAGGCCTGGATGCGCTCGACGAAGCCGGCATCGACCGGTCCCTGCAGCGGCCAGGCTCCGAGCAGGGTCTGGTAGAGCATGTATTCGAACGTCGCCGACGGCGCGCGGTAATTGCCATGGAGCGTGAGGTGTGGCGCGTTCAGCACCTTCCATCGCGCCACCGCGCTGGTCCATTCGCCGGGAATCTCGCTGATCGCCGCAATGCGCGCGCGGGCGTCCTCGCCGCGCTTGGTGTCGTGGGTGGCGGTCGCCGTCATTCCCAATGGCCATTCCTTGGCGCGGGCCTGCATGGTCTCGTGGAAGGCGGAAATCGTGAGCCCGGTGCTGGCGGGATCGCCGCCGACCTCGTTCAGCGCGAGCAGCCGGTGGAATTGATAGAACGCGGTGTCCTCCAGCGACTTCGCCATCATCGGCCCGGTGAATTGCTGCACCTTCAGCGCGAAACGACGCACGCGCGGGGCGCTGTGCGGGGGGCGGCCGGGCTTGAGCAGGTCCATGGTCAGCGCGTCGCGCAGGAAGTCGAAGATGCCTTCGTCCGCGGCGAACCATTCCGCGCGGGCGCGCGCGATGGTGTCATCGATCAGCTTGCGATCGGGCGCGGTCGGGCCGCTATTGGTCAGATAGGTGCGGTACACCGGGAAATGCAGCACATAGAGCTCCAGCGCCTGCCGCAAACTGTCGGCGGAGAAATCGCGCGTCGAATAATGCCCGTTGGCGATGCGCGCGAGCAGGCGGGTCAGCACGGTGAATTCGCTGGTGAGCAGCGTCTCCAGCACGCGCCGCTTGGCGTCCTTGACGTAAGGCGCAAGCCGCGGCGGCCGGTTGCTGACCTGCCGCCAGGTCTCGTCCAGCGCCCCCAGGCCCCCGGCCTCGACCAGCGCATGGGTGATGACGTTCATCCACTCATAGCCGGTGGTGCCCTGAACGCCGGCGAGGTGCGGCAGGCGTTCGTGCTCGCACAGGATCTTCTCGATCACGGTGTAGAACGGCTTTGTATTTCCTTGCGCGTCGCGCACCAGCCGGCGCAGCCGCTGGCAATATTGCGCGGGGTCGCGCAGGCCGTCGATGTGATCGAGCCGGATGCCCTGCAGCTTGCCGCTGGCGATGAGCTGCTTCACCAGCCGGTGCGTGGCGGCGAAGGTGCTCGCGTCCTCGACGCGCAGACCTGCGAGCCCGTTGACGTCGAAGAAGCGGCGATAGTTAATATCGCTGGAGGCAAGCCGCCAGTGCCCGAGCTTGTAGTGCTGGCGCTCCAGCAGATGGTGCAGCGCCAGCGTCTGCGCGGGACGATCCTTGGCGGCACGATAGGCGGCAAGGCCGCGTGCGATCACCTCGGCAGCACCAGGGATCTCCCTGAGCTCGGTCTTGAACGCCGGTGCCTCCTTGCGATTGGGACGACGCAATCCCGTATAGCGCGCCGCAAGCGACAGCAGAAGTTCGCCGGCCTCCGTCTCGGCGGCATCCGCTTCCTTCACGATCATGCGCAGCATCTCGCCATAGCGCTCCGGCGCGACGGGCAGGCGATGCTCGAAATACCAGGCAGAGAAGCTTCCCTGGTCCGGATCGTAGCGTAGCTCGATGTCGCCGCGCTCGAGCGCCTCGCCATAGGACGCGCCGAGGATGGGCAGCAGCACACCGCCGCGGGCGCGATAGGCGAGCTGATCCCAGTCGATGTCGAAGGAGACCGCGTGGGGCGAAGCCTGGCCCCATTCCAGCACGTCGAGCCACCAGGGATTGTCGGCAAAATGCACGCCGACATGGTTGGGTACGAAGTCGATGATGAGGCCGAGGTCGTGCTTGGTCAGCGCCTCGCTCAGCCGGGCGAAGCCGGCCTCGCCGCCAAGCTCCGGATTGAACTGGCTGTGATCGACGGTGTCGTAGCCATGGGTCGAGCCCTTGCGCGCCTTCATCACCGGCGAGGCATAGAGATGCGTGATCCCCAGCGCCTTCAGATAGGGGACCACCGCGGCCGCCTTGTCGAAGTCGAAATCCGCGGTGAGCTGAAGCCGATAGGTCGCGAGCGGAATGGCGGGAGGCATCCTAACCTCCGAGGCGCCAGATCACCGACCAGGGCGGAAGCCGGTCGCCGGTCTCGCCGCCCCAGATCGGCGTACCCGCGCTGACATTGGAGACGATCTCGTGGTCCGACAAGTTGGCGGTCAGGCGCAGCACCGTGCCGTCGCCCATGCGCCAATGCGCGGTGAGCAGGCCGCTGTCGGCCGCCTCGGCTTCGCCGAAACTCGCGCCCCTCAGCCGCGGCATGATCTCCTTGCGGCGAAGCGCGAGCAGCTCCCGGACCAGCGCGAGCCGCGCGTCCTGCTGCGGGGTGCGGCCGGTCCAGTCGAGCACGGCCGATTGCAGCGTTGCCGGATCGAGCGGGTCGGGCACCTCGTCGCCGTACTTCTCGTAAGCCCAGGCATATTCCTGCTTACGCCCCTTGCGGACGGCATCGGCGAGTTCGCCGTGGAAATCGCAGAAGAACGGAAAAGGCGCCGTGGAGCCCCATTCCTCACCCTGAAACAGCATCGGCACCATCGGCGCGAGCAGTGTCACTGCAAGCGCCGCTTCGATCTGCTGCGATGATGCCAGGCTCTCGAGCCGGTCGCCGAGCGGACGATTGCCGATCTGGTCGTGGTTTTGCAGGAAATTGACGAAGGTCGCCGGCGGCAGCTTGCCGCTCGGCTCGCCGCGCGGCTTCTTGCCCCAGAACTCCGAAACCTCGCCCTGGTAGACGAAGCCGGAGGCCAGCGCGCGGGCGAGATCGAGCCGTGGCGTTTGATAATCCGCGTAGTATCCGGCGAGCTCGCCGGTCAGCATCACGTGCCAGACGTGGTGATAATCGTCGTTCCACTGTCCCCGATATTTGCCATTCGGCGGCTCCTGCGCCGCGTCGAGCAGGCTGGCGCGATTGTCGCCGTTCTCCAGCACGAGATGGATGCGCCGCCCCGTGGCCTTGGCAAGCTCGCCGGCGGCGACGCTGAGGTCCTGCAGCATCGACTGCTCGCCGGGGATTGCCATGATGTGATTGGCGGCATCCAGCCTCAGGCCGTCGAAACGGTAGTCGCTGAGCCAGGACAGCGCGTTCTCGACCGCGAATGCGCGCACCTGCGGCACGCGATAGTCGATCGCACTGCCCCAGGGCGTGTGAGCATCGGTGAAGAAGGTCGGAGCATAGCGGCCGAGATAATTCCCCTCGGGCCCGAAATGATTGTAGACGACGTCGAGGAATACCATCAGCCCGCGCAGATGCGCTTCGTCGATCAGCGTCTTCAGGTCTTCGGGCCGGCCATAGGCGCTGTCGGGCGCGTACCACAGCACGCCGTCATAGCCCCAGCCGCGGCGCCCGGCGAAATCGGCCAGCGGCATCAATTCCAGCGCGGTGATGCCCGTTGCGACAAGATGATCGAGCTTGTCGATCATGGCGCGGTAAGTGCCTTGGGAGGTGAAGGTGCCGACATGGGTCTCGATCAGCACGGTCTCTTCCCAGGGCCGGCCGCGCCAATCGCGCGCACGCCACGAAAAGGCGTCGTGATCGATCACCTCGCTCGGGCCGAACACATCCTCGGGCTGAAAGGCCGAGGCGGGATCGGGTACCTCGATCTCGTCGTCGATCCTGAACTTGTAGGGACTGCCGGCGGTGAGGCCGGAAATATCCGCCACGTACCAGCCATCCTGCCGGCGCTGCATCGCGTGTCTTCGGTCGAGCAGGAGGTCGACACGGCGAGCGCCAGGCGCCCACAGGCGGAACGACACGCCGTCCTTTGTCGGCCTCGCCCCGAAGGATGGCCTCATAGCGCCCCCGCGAAGGCGAGTACGGAGCGCGGCGGCGCCTTGCTATCGCTCCCGGGCGGGAACTCGACCGTATTCAGCTTGGCATCGGTCGTGTTCAAGATCTGCTGCCAGCTCTTGTATTCGGGCATTTTGGGCAATTTGAATGCGATCTCTTCGGGGGCGGCGTTCAGTACGATAAAGATCGCGGCCCCACCCGGTTCCATCGGGCCCATCACATAGGAGAGGAATCTCCCCTCCGGGAATTTCCAGTCGTTCTCCGTCATCTCGTCACCCGCAGGTGTCAGCCACAATGCGCCGTACGACACGCCGTCTGCGGGGCGGCCGTCGAGCCAGCGATGGCTGCGAAGTTGCGAGAACCGGCGGCGGATGTCGGCGAGATGGCCGACGAAATCGACCATGTCGTCGCCCTCTTTGCCGAGATTGTCCCAGCCGACCCAGCCGATCTCGTTGTCCTGGCAATAGGCGTTGTTGTTGCCGGATTGCGAGTTGCCGACCTCGTCGCCGGCGAGGATCAGCGGAACACCCTGCGCCAGCATCAGACAGGCCAGCACGTTCTTGCGAAGCTGGCGGCGCAGGGCGATGATATCAGGATCGTCGGTCGGACCCTCGACACCGCAATTGTTGCTGTGGTTGTCGTTGGAGCCGTCGCGGTTGTCCTCGCCGTTGGCCTCGTTGTGCTTCTCGTTGTAGCTGAAGAGGTCGGCGAGCGTGAAGCCGTCGTGGACGGTGATGTGATTGATGCTGGCGCGCGGCCGCCGTCCGTCATGGTTGAACAGGTCGGAGGATGCCGTCATCCGGCTGGAGATGTCGCCGATCAGGCTGCCTTCGCCGCTCCAGTAGCGGCGCATGGCGCTGCGATAGCGATCATTCCATTCCGACCATTGCGAGGGGAATGCGCCGACCTGGTAACCGCCGAGGCCAAGGTCCCAGGGTTCGGCGACGAGCTTGACCGTCGCGAGCACCGGATCCTGCCGGATCGCGGTCAGGAACGAGATGCCGCGATCATAACCGTTCGGTCCGCGCGCGAGCGTGGTGGCGAGGTCGAAGCGGAAGCCGTCGACGTGGCAGACCTCGACCCAGTAGCGCAAGGAATCCATCACCATCTGCAGCACGCGCGGATGGGTGAGATTGACCGACGAGCCGCAACCGGTGAAGTCGTCGTAATAGCGCGGGTTCTCGCGGTTGAGCCAGTAATAGGAGGCGTTGTCGATGCCGCGGTAGCACAGCGTCGGACCAAGATGGTTGCCTTCGGCGGTGTGGTTGTAGACGACGTCGAGCATCACCTCGATGCCGGCATCGTGCAGGCGCGCCACCGTGGTGCGGAAGGAGTCGAGCGCGTTGTCCTGGGCGTAGCGCAGCTCCGGCGCGAAGAACGAGAGCGAGTTGTAGCCCCAGTAATTGGCGAGCTTCTTCTCCACCAGGATGCGGTCGTCGACGAAGCTGTGCACCGGCAGCAGCTCGACCGTGGTGACGCCGAGCTTCTTCAGGTGCTCGATCATCGCCGGCGAAGACAGCCCGCCATAGGTGCCCCGCAGGTTCGGTGGCACGTCGTCGCGCTTCTGGGTCAAACCCTTGACGTGAGCCTCGTAGATGACGGTGTCTTCCCATGGGATGTTGGGACGGATCTCGCGGCGGCCCCAGTTGAAGGTCTCGTCGACCACGACGGCCTTGGGCATGCCGCGGGCATTGTCGCGCCGGTCGAAGGAGAGATCCTCGCGCGCGCTTCCGGTGCGGTAGGCAAAATGCGCATCGCTCCAGACCAGGCGTCCCGCGAGCCGCTTGGCATAGGGATCGAGCAGCAGCTTGTTCGCGTTGAAGCGGTGGCCGTGCTCGGGCTCGTAGGGGCCGTGCACGCGATAGCCGTAGAGCTGGCCGGGCGAGACGTCGTTGAGATAGCCGTGCCAGACATCCTCGGTTCTTTCAGGCAGCTCGATGCGTTCGAGCTCGCGGCGGCCTTGCGCGTCGAACAGGCAGAGTTCCACCCTCTGTGCGTTCGCGGAGAACAGCGCGAAATTGGTGCCGCGTCCGTCCCAGCTTGCGCCGAGGCGTGCAGGCGATCCAGCAGTCAGGCGCATGTGTCAGCTTTCCGGAACGAGGAAGATCGCGGCGAGCGGCGGAATGGTGAGGCGGAGCTCGGGCGCCTTGCCTTCAACGGCATGAACCTCGCCGATGTTCCCGACATTGCTGCCGCCATAATGGGCGGAGTCCGAATTGAACACTTCCTTCCATTTGCCGGCAAAGGGCACGCGAACGCGATAGTTGCGATAGACATTGGGAGAGAAGTTGATGATGACGAGACACCGCGCCTGCTCGTCGAATCCCTTGCGCAGCCAGGCGAACACGTTGCGGTTGGCATCATCCGTGATCAGCCATTCGAAGCCGGCCTGGTCGCAGTCCATCTGGTGCAGCGCCGGCACCGCGCGGTAGAGCCGGTTGAGGTCGCGGATCAGTGACTGGATGCCGGAATGATACTTGTATTCGAGCAGGTGCCAGTCGAGCGACTGGTCGTGATTCCATTCGCGGCTCTGGGCGATTTCCGCGCCCATGAACAACAGCTTCTTGCCGGGATGGCCGAACATGAAACTGTAATAGGCGCGCAAATTCGCAAAGCGCTGCCACTCGTCGCCGGGCATGCGGCCGAGGATCGAGCGCTTGCCGTGCACGACCTCGTCATGCGAGAGCGGCAGGATGAAGTTTTCCGAGAAGGCGTAGTGCAGGCCGAACAGGATGTCGCCGTGATGGTGCTTGCGATGGATCGGATCCTTGCTGATGTAGTTCAGCGTGTCGTGCATCCAGCCCATGTTCCACTTGTAGCCGAAGCCGAGCCCGCCGAATTCGACCGGGCGTGAGACCTGCGGCCAGGCCGTGGATTCCTCGGCCGCCGTGGTCGCCTGCGGGAAGCGCGCGAATACTTCCGTGTTGAAGCGGCGCAGGAAGTTGATCGCCTCGATGTTTTCGCGGCCGCCATATTGGTTCGGGATCCAGGCGCCGGGCGGCCGGCTGTAGTCGAGATAGAGCATGGACGCGACGGCATCGACGCGTAAGCCGTCAATGGCATAACGCTCCATCCAGAACAGCGCGTTCGACACCAGGAAGTTCGTCACTTCGGTGCGGCCGTAATTATAGATCAAGGTGCCCCAGTCGAGATGGCGGCCCTGGAGCGGGTTGGCGTGCTCGTAGAGCGCGGTGCCGTCGAAGCTGCCGAGCCCGTGGGGATCGTCGGGGAAGTGACCGGGCACCCAATCGAGCAGCACGCCGACGCCTTCGCGGTGGCAGGCATCGACGAGGGCAGCAAAATCCTCCGGCGTGCCGAAGCGGCTGGTCGGCGCATAGAGGCCGGTCGGCTGATAGCCCCAGGAGCCATCGAAGGGATGCTCGCTCACGGGCAGGAATTCGAGATGGGTGAAGCCCATGTCGCGGGCATAGGCCGGCAACTGTTCGGCCAGCTCGCGATAGGTCAGCCATTCATCGCCGTTCTTGCGACGCCACGAGCCGAGATGGACCTCGTAGATCGACATCGGCGCCGACAGCGCGTTGATGCCGTCAGGCGCCGGGCGCGGACGCGCCAGATCCGCCTCGTCGAACACGATGGAGGCCGTCTTCGGCCGGACTTCGCTGGCAAAGGCCATCGGGTCTGATTTCAGCGGAAGCAGATGGCCGTGCGGCCCGATGATCTCGAACTTGTAGTGATCGCCGGCTTTGGCATGCGGAATGAACAATTCCCAATACCCGGCGCCGCGCACCCGCATCGGATGGCGACGTCCGTCCCAGAAATTGAAATCGCCGACCACGGAAACGCGGCGTGCGTTCGGCGCCAGCACCACGAAGCCGATGCCGTCGATGCCCTCGAGCCGCATCGGATGCGCCCCGAGCTTGTCGTAAAGGCGCTGATCGGTGCCTTCGCCCAGCAAATAGAGGTCGAAATCGGTCAGGATCGGCGGAAAGCGGTAGGCGTCCTCGAACTCGACGACGTTGCCGCCGAATTTTGCGCGCAGCTGATAGTGCTTCGAGCCATTGGGCAGGGCCCCGATGAACAGGCCGGAATCGTGCACGCGGTCGAGCGGAGCGACTTCGCCACGCTCGCCGACTGCCTCGACATTTGAGGCCTCGGGGAGAAAGGCGCGCACCACGCTTTTACCGCCCTCGGGATGCAGCCCGAGATAGTGGAAGGGGTCGGAGTGGCGGCCCTCGATGATCGCATAGGCCTCGGCAGGCAGTTTAGGCATGGGCTTCGCTCCCGGCACTGGACAGAATGCGAAGCAGTCCGGTCAGCGGCGCATGGAGCCCCTCAGGCCGGTTGGACAGCTCGTACTCTACTTCATCGAAGGCTTGATCAAGCAGGAAAAACCTTAACAGGCCTTCTGCGGATTGCCGATCCTCCGGCCACAGCCGTCGATCGGTCACGGCCTCGCGATAGGCGGACAGGAAGGTTGCGGCGGTTCGCTCGCGCCATTCGTCGAGCGCGGCGGTGATCCGGCCCTGCTCGTCGGAGGCACCCGTGAGTGCGCGGCTCAGCGCCGCGTTAACCGAAAGATCGATCGAGCGGATCAGGCCGGCGACGTCGCGCGCGGCAGGCAGCTTGCGCCGCTTGTCGGCCAGCGGCACACGGGGATTGCCGTCAAAGTCGATGATGAAGATATCGTCCTTCACGATCAGAGTCTGCCCGAGGCGGAAGTCGCCATGATGACGGATGTTCAGCCCGCCGATCCCGGAAGGCAATAGCGCATTCAGGGTGGCGGGCAGGGACGCGCGCACGGCGGCGAGCTGGTCGATCAGCGGCCGGTCCGCCTCCCGCAGGCCGTCGCGGCTGTCGGCCAGCCGTTCGAAAATCCGCTCGGCCCGCGCCTTGAGGTCGGACACGAGGCGTTTGACGTGCGCAGAGCCGATCGGCTCCGGGGCGAGATCGTCCGGCTTTGCCGCCGCCAGGGCAACATGCAACTCGCCGAGCCGCCGGCCGATCTGCGCGATGAAGTGCAGATAAGGCGCTTGCTCCTGGGTCTCGCGCGGCGCTTCGCCTGCCGACAACACGCGTTGCTCGTCGATATAGCGATCGAGATAACCCGTGGTCACGGTCCAGCCGTCACCCTGGTTCTCGACATAGGCATGGAGCACGCCGAGCGTGCTGCGCTGATCGCCTTCGACCAGCTCGACGCTGCCGAGCAACGCCGGCGTATTGGCAAAGCGCGCGACCTCGGTGAGATAATGGCCGATCTCGATCTCGGGATTGATGCCACTTTCGAGCTGGCGGTAGAGCTTGGCGACGTACTGGTTGTCGACCAGCGCGGTGCTGTTCGATTGCTCGATCGCGCGGATGCGTTCGGGCTCCTTGATGGTGTAATCGGCGAATCGGCTGGTCGCCTTGAACTCCAGCCGCAGATTGTTCTCTTCCACCACCAGGTTCTGCGACAGGTTGCGCAGGAACAGGCCGATGAAGATCTGATCGGTCGCCACGTCGAGCAGCGTGCCCTCGCGCGCGCCCTGGCGCACGGCGGCGAGCGCCTTCGGGTTGAACCGCTCGCGGTCGAAGCGCACCCACTCGATCTGCATCGGCAGCACGTAACGCGGTGCAGCGTCCTGGTCCGGCCTCTCAAAGAACGCGATCCAGGGCCTGTTGTCGCCGATGTCGCAGAACGGCACCGCCGAGGTCAGCGCGGTCTTGATGTGCTTGGGATTGTGCTCGGGATACCACCGCGTCCGCGACAAGAATCCCGGCAGCACGTCGCGCTCGAACACGCCGCGCTCGCGGGCGAGCGACACCCAGTTCGAGTTCACCGGCACCACCAGCGTCTCGAACTCTGGCACCGCGCGCGGCGTCACCGGCTCGGACTTGTCACGCTCCTGGAGCTGGAACCAGTAGAAGCCGTAGGGCCCCAGCGTGATCATGTAGGGCAGTTCGCCGATCGCCGGAAAACGCGTCCGTCCCAGCATCTCCTGCGGGATGCGGTCCTTCCAAGGCGACAGGTCGAGCTCGGTCGCTTGCGCTGCGCGCGACAAATTGGCGACGCAGAGGATCACCTCGTCGCGGTATTGGCGGACATAGGCGAGCACGGCGCGATTGGCCGGGCGGATGAAGGTCATGGTGCCGCGGCCGAAAGCGAGCGTCGACTTGCGCACCGAGATCAGCCGCTTGGTGGCGCTGAGCAACGACGACAGGCTGCGCGACTGCGCCTCCACATTCACCGATTCGTAGCCGTAGACGGGATCCATGATCAGCGGCGCGTAGAGGCGGGCCGGGTCGCAGCGTGAGAAGCCGCCGTTGCGGTCAGGGCTCCACTGCATCGGCGTGCGGACGCCGTTGCGGTCGCCGAGATAGATGTTGTCGCCCATCCCGATCTCGTCGCCGTAATAGATGATCGGCGTGCCGGGGAAGGACAGCAGCAGCGAGTTCATCAGCTCGATCTTGCGCCGGTCATTGTCCATCAGCGGCGCAAGGCGCCTGCGGATGCCGACATTGATGCGGGCACGGGGATCGTTGGCGTAGGTGGTCCAGAGATAATCGCGCTCGACGTCGGTGACCATCTCCAGCGTCAGCTCGTCATGGTTGCGCAGGAACAGCGCCCATTGGCAGCTTGCCGGAATGTCCGGCGTCTGGCGCAGAATGTCGGTGATCGGAAAGCGGTCCTCCTGCGCGATCGCCATGTAGATGCGCGGCATCAGCGGGAAGTGGTAGGCCATGTGGCACTCGTCGCCGCGGCCGAAATATTCCTGCACGTCCTCCGGCCATTGATTGGCCTCCGCGAGCAGCAGCTTGCCCTTGGAGTAGGAATCCAGCTCGTGGCGCAGGCGCTTGATGATCGCATGCGTCTCGGGGAGGTTCTCGTTGTTGGTGCCGTCGCGTTCGCACAGATAGGGAATGGCGTCGAGCCGGAAGCCGTCGACGCCGGCGTCCAGCCAGCGCTTCATCACCTGGATGAGCGCGCTGACCACGCGCGGATTGTCGAAATTGAGATCGGGCTGGTGCGAGAAGAAGCGGTGCCAGTAGAACGCGCCGGCCTCGTGATCCCAGGTCCAGTTCGACTTTTCGGTGTCGGTGAAGATGATGCGCGTGCCCTGGTATTTCTGGTCGGTGTCGCTCCAGACATACCAGTTGCGGGCGCTGGAGCCGGGATGGCTGCGGCGCGCGCGCTTGAACCATTTGTGCTGGTCCGAGGTGTGGTTGACGACGAGTTCGGTGATGACGCGCAGGCCGCGCTTCTGCGCTTCCTGGATGAAACGCTTGAAGTCCTTCATCGTCCCGAAATCGGGATTGACCGAGCCGTAGTCGGCGATGTCGTAGCCGTCGTCGCGGCCGGGCGAGGGGTAGAACGGCAAAAGCCACAGCGCGGTGACGCCGAGCTCCTGCAGATAGGGCAGCTTCTCGGTCAGGCCGGCGAAATCGCCGATCCCGTCATTGTTGCTGTCGGCGAAGGCCTTGACGTGGAGCTGATAGATAATGGCGTCCTTGTACCAGAGCTCATCCACGATCTCAGCAGCCTCAAGCTTCTTGGTGTCGACGGAAGACAGAACATTCATGGCGTGGCCCCTTACGCCAGGCAGCGGAACAAGAGCGCCGGATCGCGGTCGGGATCGATACGCAACCTGATCCCGCCCCATTCGATGCGGGACTGTTCGCCGGTGAGAAGGTTTTCGAGTGTCGTCACATGGTGCCGCTGCCCGCCGGCGTCAACGGTGACGTCGCCGAGCGGCAGCCAGCACTCGCGCAAATGGCCCGAAAGCGCGATCACGATGACGACGGTGTTGGCCGGCTCGGCCGCCTCTTTGACGAAGGCGATCGTCTCGCCGTCCTCAATGCCGAGAAACCGCAAATTTGCCGTTTGCTGGAGCGCGGCATTGTCGTTGCGGATGCGGTTGAGACCGGCAATGTAGGACTTGATGTTGCCGGGCCGGTCCCAGTCGCGTTGCCGGAGCTGGTATTTCTCGGAATCCAGATATTCCTCGCGGCCGGGCATCGCCTCGTGTTCCAGCAGCTCGAAGCCGCTGTAAACGCCGTAGCTGCCCGACAATGTCGCCGCCAGCGCAACGCGCGACTTGAACGCCCAGGCCTCTCCGCCCTGGAGATGATAGGGCAGCAGGTCGGGCGTGTTGACGAACAGGTTCGGGCGATAGAAGTCGCGCTCGGGATAGCGCGTCAGCTCGCCGAGATATTGCTCCAGCTCCCACTTTGTCGTGCGCCAGGGGAAGTAGGTGAAGGACTGCGCAAAGCCGAGCTTGGCGAGGCCTTTCATCAGCTTCGGCCGGGCAAACGTCTTGGAGAACAGGATCACCTCGGGATGCCGGCGGCGGATGTCGCGGATCAGCCAGTCCCAGAATGCAAGCGGCGCGGTGTCGTGGTTGTCGATGGCGAAGATGGTGACGCCTTGGTCGATCCAGAACAGCATGGCATCGCGAAACCCGTTCCACAGCCCGGCCCTGTCGACGGAGTCGAAATCGGGGATCACGATGTCCGAATAGGGTCCATCCGCGGTCCGCACCGAGCGGTCCGGCCGCCATTTGAACCATTCCGGATGCAGCGTCAGCCAGGGATGGTCGGGCGAGCATTGCACGGCGAAATCGAGCGCGAGCTCGAGACCGTATTCCAGGCAGGTCGCAACCAGCGCGCGGAAATCCTCGATGGTGCCGAGATCGGGATGCAGCGCATCGTGGCCGCCCTCGGCGGCTCCGATCGCGTAGGGCGAGCCGGGCTCGCCGTCGGTTGCCACCGGCGCATTGTTGCGGCCCTTGCGACGGCTGCGGCCGATCGGCTGGATCGGCGTCAAATAGAGCACGTCAAAACCCATCGCGGCGATATCGGGCACGCGGGCGATGCAGTCGCGCAGCGTCCCGTGCTGGCCGGCGACCTGGCTCTGGCTGCGCGGCATCATCTGATACCAGGCGCCGAAGCGCGCCTTGTCGCGGTCGACGGTCAGCGGGAAAGGCTGCGAGCGGGTCAGGTCTGGCCGGGACTGGCTCTCTGCCATGGCATTGCCGAGCTCGGCCGCAAGCAGCGAGGCGACGTCGCCGGTCTGAAGATAATCCTCGCACTGTCTGACGATGACCGCCGCCGCGTCCTGTCGCGCGCCATGCGCCTTGGTCAGGAGCCCGGCCCCCTCGATCGCATCGAGGCTGACATCGGCACCCATTCGCTGCTTGCGCGCGACTCCGTGCGACCAGGTGGCGAACTCGTCGGTCCAGGCCTCGATCGCGTAGACATGTTGGCCGGGCTCAACGGGTGTGAATCCGCCGGACCAGCGGTCATTGCCCCGATGGTCCATCGGCTCGCGCTTCCAGTCGCGGTCCTGCTCGCGGCGCCAGATCAGCGCGGCCCCGACCACGGCATCGCCATCGCGGTAGACATCGGCCCACACCTCCATGCGCTCACCCGCGATCCGCTTCACCGCGAAGCGGCCGGCGTCGATTGCGGGATAGACGTCCTCGATCAGGAAAGCGCTGCCGGCTGCGGCACTTTCGACAGTTTGAATTGTCTTGTTCACGGTGATGCCATTGACAAGAAAGCAGGAGCCCGTTTCCCTTGTCGGGAACCTACGCTTGGTACCTATATAGAAAGCCGGTTGTGTGTCATTAGTTCCCTCGGGAACGGGTAGCGCGGTCCGCGAGTTAGGGCTGACTAACGTCTTCCACCGTCTCGTTAAAATCGATGCCCCCGGCAAAAGGGTGGCCTGCAAGCTGCGTGCCGAATGGATCTTTTAGCTCAAGCCCGGATCAAGGGCGTTCAATCCGAATTCATCGACGCCCTCGGAAAGCTGCGGGTCACCGATCCCGTGGCCCTCAAATCCATTCTCGATGCCCTGCCGGAGAAGCGGGTTTACCGCTTCGTCAGCGGGCCGGTCGTGGTCCGCGCCTTGGGGCATCCGCGCACCGAATTGGCGACGATCGGCGCGCCGCCGCTGAAGTGGAAATTGGCCACAAAGGGGGAGGTGACCGCCGAGGGCGAGACGCGCGAGCCCGTGATCGCCTGGCCTGCCGGCCTGCCGCTCGGCTATCACCGGTTGACACTGACCGATGCCGAAGGTGTGACGGAAGAGGTGCCGATGATCGTGGCGCCCGAGCGCGCCTTCGGCGGCGATTTCGATCGCGGCTGGCTGCTTGCCGTGCAGCTCTACAGCGTCCGTTCGGACCGCAATTGGGGCATCGGCGATTTCACCGATCTCGCCGATCTCGTCCGGCTCGCAAAGCAGCTGGGGGCTGACGGTGTCGGACTCAATCCGTTGCATGTCCTGTTCGACGACCACCCGGCCGATTGCAGTCCCTACTCGCCGAATAGCCGGCTGTTCCTCAATCCGCTCTATATCGACGTCGAAGCCATTCCCGAATTCTCCGCAGACCTCGTGCCCGACGCGGCCGCGACCGCGGCCCGTCTGCGCCAAGGCGATCGCGTCCCCTATGCCGACATGGCGGCGTTGAAATGGCTGGGCCTGCGCGCCGCCTTTGACAGCTTCGTGACGACGGCAAGCGCGGCGCGCCGCAAGGCGTTCGACGCCTTCCGCGCCGCCCGCGCGCCGCTATTGTCCCGCTTCGCCTGCTTCGAGGTGCTGCGCCATCGTTTCACCGCGCCATGGTGGGAATGGCCGGTTGAATGGCAGCAACCGGACGAGGCGAAATGCGCCAGCTTGCGCAATGGGCCTGACAAGCGCGAGGTCGAGTTCGTCGAATTCGTGCAATGGACCGCAGATAGCCAGCTGCATGCTGCCAAGGAGCTTGCCAGCCAGCTCGGCATGCGCGTCGGGCTCTATCTCGACGTCGCCGTCGGCGTGCAGTCCAACGGCTTCGATGCCTGGAACGAGCAGATGGCGATCTCCCGTCATCTCGCCGTCGGCGCGCCGCCCGACGTGCTCAACACCATCGGCCAGGACTGGGGCCTTGCCGGCTTCAACGCCGGCGGCCTGGAAGCGCAATCCTTCGTGCCGTTCGCCGACATGCTGGCGGCCTCGATGCGCCATGCCGGCGCGATCAGGCTTGATCACGTGCTGGGCCTGAAGCGGCTTTATCTCGTGCCCCGCGGCTTCAAGCCGGATAACGGCGCCTATGTGCAGATGCCGTTCGAGGCGCTGCTTGGCGCCGTGGCGCGCGAGAGCGCGGCCCACAAATGCATCGTGATCGGCGAGGACCTCGGCACCGTGCCGGAAGGTTTTCGCGAGACCATGCAGGATTTCGGCATCTGGTCCTATCTCGTCATGATGTTCGAGCGCGACGATGCCGGCCATTTCCGCAATGTCGACCATTACCGGCCCAACGCGCTGGTCACGCTGAACACGCATGACCTGTCGACCTATGCCGGCTGGCGCTCCTTCGGCGACCTGAAGATGAAGCGCTCGCTCGGGCTCGATCCCGGCGAGAACGACCAGGCGCGCTGGGATGCGCTCGGCAGGCTCGACGAGATCCTGCGCCAGAACGGCATTCGTGCCAACGACCTCTATTCGGTGCTCGCCTTCCTGTCGCGCACGCCGTCGCGGCTGCTCGCGGTCTCCATGGAGGATCTGCTCGGCGTGATCGACCAGCCCAACATTCCCGGCACGATCGACGAACATCCGAACTGGCGCCAGCGCCTTCCTGTCGCGCTCGACAAGATCGCCGCGAAGGTCGATCTCACGGCCTTGCGAGCAGCGACGCGGGAACGTTCGTTGAATGGCGGGAGTTGACGGCGTAAGGGCTTCCGAGGGGCTGTTTTCAAGGCTCGCACGACGTTGTCTCAGAGGATCGAGGACTATGCGCTGATCGGTGATTGCGAGACCGCGGCGCTGGTCGGGCGCAACGGCTCGATCGACTGGCTGTGCTGGCCCGCCTTCGATTCCGATGCCTGCTTTGCCGCCATCCTCGGCAGCGATAAGAACGGCCGCTGGCTGGTTACGCCGGCCGAGGACGTCACCAGCATCTCACGCCGCTATCTCGGCAACACTCTCATCCTCGAAACGCGTTTCGAGACGAAGAGCGGCACCGTCGCGCTGATCGATTTCATGCCGCCGCGCGGCAAGGCGTCCGACATCGTGCGGCTGGTCCGCGGCGTCAGCGGCGCGGTGAAGATGCGGATGGAGCTCGTCATCCGCTTCGGCTTCGGCATCGATATCCCCTGGGTGCGGCGGATCGACCATTCGCTGATGGCCATCGCCAGCCAGGATATGACCGTGCTGCGCACGCCTGTCGAGATTCGCGGCGAGGATCTGACCACGGTTGCCGATTTCGAGGTGAAGGCCGGCGAGACGGTACCCTTCGTGCTGACCTACGGCCCCTCGCATCTGGAGCCGCCCGCGCCGATCGATCCGGAGATCGCGCTTCAGGACACCGAAAAGTTTTGGAAGGATTGGTGCGGCCATTGCACCCGCGACGGCGACTATCAAGACCTCGTCATGCGCTCGCTGATCACGCTGAAGGCGCTGACCTTCGCGCCGACCGGCGGCATCGTCGCGGCACCCACCACCTCGCTGCCGGAAAAGCTCGGGGGCAGCAGGAACTGGGACTATCGCTTCTGCTGGCTGCGCGATGCCACCTTCACGCTGCTGGCGCTGATGAACTCGGGATACACCGAGGAAGCCCTGGCTTGGCACAATTGGCTGCTGCGCGCGGCGGCCGGCTCGCCGGCGAACATGCAGATCATGTACGGCATCTGGGGCCAGCGGAGGCTCTTGGAATGGGAGGCGGGCTGGCTCGAGGGCTATGAGGGCGCCAAGCCGGTGCGCGTCGGCAATGCCGCACATGCGCAGCTCCAGCTCGACGTCTATGGCGAATTGATCGACGCCTTCCACCAGTCGCGCATGGCCAAGCTCAAGCTGGACGACGAAACGACATGGGCGCTGGAATGTGCCGTGCTCAATCATCTGGCCGAAGTCTGGGACCGGCCCGATCACGGCATCTGGGAGCGGCGCGGCCAGCCCAGGCACTACGTCTTCTCCAAGGTGATGACCTGGGTCGCCTTCGACCGCGGCATCAAGAGCGCCGAGACCTTCGGCTTCAAGGCGCCGCTGCTGCACTGGCGTACGTTGCGCGAGGCCATTCATCGCGACGTCTGCAACCGGGGGTTCGACGTGGAGGAAAATGCCTTCGTCGAATCCTACGGCTCGAAATTGCTCGATGCCAGCGTGCTGCTGCTGCCGGCCGTGGGCTTTTTGCCGCCGTCGGACCCGCGCATCCGTGGCACCATCGCCGCGGTCGAGACATGTCTGGTGCGCGACGGCTTCGTGCTGCGGCACGATCCGCGCGAGCTGCCTGCAGGGCAGCCGCCGCTCGAAGGCGCGTTCCTGGCCTGCAGCCTGTGGCTCGCCGATGCCCATGTGCTCGCCGGCGATCTCGACAAGGCGCAGATCTTGCTCGATCGCGTGGCCGGCATCGCGAACGACGTCGGGCTGCTGGCCGAGGAATACGATTCAGTCGCCCGGCGCCAGACCGGCAATTTCCCGCAGGCGCTGACCCACATCGCGCTGATCAACACCGCGCACAATCTGTCGGCGGCAAGGCAACAGTGCGACAAGCCGGCGGTGCAGCGGTCGAAGTAGTAGCGCTCTCTCCGTTCTCTCCCCCACAAGAGGGGAGGGAACGCACCGCAGTGGAGGAGCCTGTCGAGGCTCTTCACATCAAGCTCAGCCCACCCCATTCCACTTCAAGATCATCTCCATCGCCTCGGCAAAGCCATCCTGCTCGTTGCTCGCAGTGACGTGCGTCGCTTGGTCCTTGACGTAGTCGGTGGCGTTGCCCATGGCGATCGAGATGCCGCTGACGGCGAACATCGCAAGGTCGTTCTGCATGTCGCCGATGGTGGCGACGGCGCCGGTCGCAATGCCCAGGCGCCTGGCCATCGCCTCCACGAATGTGCCCTTGTTGAAGCCCGGCGGGGTGATGTCGAGATAATAGGTCTGCGAGCGCACCGCGGTGGCCTCGCTGCCGAGCGCCTCCTGCATCGCCTTCTCGCAAGCCTCGAGGCCGGCGGCGTCGGCGCTGGCGCCGACGATCTTGCAGGCGCTCGACAGGTAAGGCGAAAAGTCCGTCACGATGGTGGGATCGGAGCGGATCGTATGCTGCTCGTGCGCGACGTATTTACCGCTGGGGTTGTCGATCAGCCACTTGTCGGTGGTGAACAGCCAGATGTCGGCGCCGAATTCGCGGAGGATCTGCAAGGACCGCTCGGCCGCACTGGCCGGGATCAGGTGCTGTTCGACCGGCCGCATCTCGGGATCGACGATCGAGGAGCCGTTGAAGGGGCCGACCGGCAGCCAGAGCGCCAGCGGCTCGATCAGGAAGCGCATGCCGATGGCGGGACGGCTGGAGGTGATGGTGAAGCCGATGCCGGCCTTGTGCAGCCGCTGCACCGCACCCCTCGCGCGTTCCGTCAGCGTCTTGTCCTTGGTCAGCAGCGTGCCGTCGACGTCGGAGACCACGAGGGAGATTTGCGTCATGACAGAACCTTCAGGTTTCCAAATCTCAGCGCTTCGCCCCGCCCAGCTTCAGCTGCCGTACGATCCCGTCCACGATCGCTTCGACGGTTTCGTCGATCGAGACGGTGATGACGTGCTCGCCCGCCTCCGGCGGCTCCAGCGTGTCGAACTGGCTCGTCAGTAGCCCAGGCGGCATGAAATGACCCCTGCGCTGCGCGAGCCGTTCGGCGATCAGCTCCTTGGTGCCCTTCAGGAACACGAAGCGGACGTCGTCGCGTCCACGCAGCAGCACGTCACGATAGGTGTGCTTCAGCGCCGAGCAGGCGATGATGATATGCCCGCCCTCGTCGCACACCCGTGCGATCTCGTCTGCGATGGCGTTGAGCCAGGGCCAGCGGTCCTCGTCGGTGAGGGGATGGCCGGCCCGCATCTTCTCGACGTTGCTGGCGGGATGAAAGCTGTCACCGTCCTCGAAGCGCCAGCCGAGCCGCTCGCCGAGCGCTTCCGCAACCGTGCTCTTGCCCGAACCCGACACGCCCATCACGATCAATGCACAAGGTGCTTCAACGCCCGCCACGAATGTCCTCCGGAAGCGCGGCCCTGTCGACCAGCCAGACGGTCTCACCATTCGAGCGCGCGCGTAAGGCCGGCAGAGTCTCGCCATTGACGATGCGCGTCAAGATCGGCTGCTTGTCATGCCCGGCAATCTCGAACAGCATTTCGCGGCAGGACGCCAAAGCGGGCAAAGTGAGCGAGACCCGCGGCACGAAAGGCGCGACATTGGCCTTGGGCACCCCGACGACCCAGCGTTCGGTCTCCTCGATTTCGGGGAAGCCCGGGAAGAGCGAGGCGGTGTGGCCGTCGGGGCCGGCGCCCATCAGCACCAGGTCGAACAGCGGCCGCGCCGGATCGAGACTTTCAGAACCGTAGAAGGCCTGCAGCTCGCGCGCATAGGCCTCAGCGCTTCGGTCTGGATTGTCGGCCGTGGTCGGGATCGGGTGGATATGGCCGGAAGGCGCATTGCGGTCGAGAAAGGTCGCGCGCGCGACCGCCATGTTGTTGAGCGGATCGCTGTCGGGCACGAAGCGTTCGTCGCCGATGAACCAGTGCACGCGGTCCCACGGGATCTTGCCCCGCCAGGGGTCGCTGCCGAGCAATTGATAGAGCTTCTTCGGGCTGGAGCCGCCGGTGAGGCAGATCGCGATGCGGGAGGGGTTGGCCGTGATCCGCGCCATCACCCGTTCGGCCGCGGCCTGCGCCAGCGCCCCGGCGTCGGCCGCGACGATCAGCTCCGGCGGTCCGGCCGCCGCCATCACGAAAATTTCCGCCAGCTTCGTCCGTCGCGCCGCAGCAGCTCGTCGGCGCAGGCCGGGCCGTCGCTGCCGGCTTCGTAGGTCTCGATGCCGTTGGTGCCCGCGCTTTTCCAGGCGTCCAGGAACGGCTGCACCGCCTGCCATCCGGCCTCGATGCCGTCGGCGCGCTGGAACAGGATGTTGTCGCCGATCATGCAGTCGTAGATCAGCGTCTCGTAGCCGGTCGAGGGATCGGCCCGAAAATAATCGCCATAGCGGAATTTCATCTCGACGCCGTCGATGGTGACGCTCGGTCCGGGGATCTTGGCGTTGAACTGCAGCTCGATGGTCTCGGTCGGTGCGATGCCGATGGTGAGAAAATTCTGCGACAGGCGATCGACTGTCGTGCCTGAGAACATCGACAGCGGCGCCTGCTTGAACTTGATCGCGACCTCGGTGCGCTTGTGGCCCAGCGCCTTGCCGGTGCGTAAATAGAAGGGCACGCCGGCCCAGCGCCAATTGTCGATCATAAGCTTCAGCGCAACGAAGGTTTCGGTGCTGCTCCCGGGCTTGACGTCCTGGGTCTTGCGGTAGTCCGGGATCTCGTCATCGCCGACGCGGCCTGCGAGATATTGCGCGCGGACCGAGTTCTTCAGCGCATCCTCCCGGCTCGGCTGCTGGATCGACGTGAGCACCTCGGCCTTCTCGGAGCGCACGGAATGGGCGTCGAAGCGCGCCGGCGGCTCCATCGCCACCAGCGACATCAGCTGGAACAGATGGTTCGGCACCATGTCGCGCAGCGCCCCGGTGGCATCGTAGAAGCCGCCGCGGTGGCCGACGCCGAGCTTCTCCTCCACCGTGATCTGGATGTGGTCGATGTGGTTGCGATTCCAGATCGGCTCGAACATGCCGTTGGCAAAGCGCAGCACCAGGATGTTCTGCACGGTCTCCTTGCCGAGATAATGATCGATCCGGTAGATCTGGTGCTCGTCCATGATCTTCAGCAACTCGGCGTTCAGCGCCTTGGCCGAGGCGAGGTCGGTCCCGAACGGCTTTTCGATCACCAGCCGCCGCCAGGCGCCGTTCTCCTTCGTCATGCCGGTGCGGCCGAGCTCGCGCGCCGTCGGTGCGAACGCAGTGGGCGGCGTCGCCAGATAGAACAGTCGGTTGCCGCCGGTTTCCTGCGCGCATTCCAGCGAATCCAGGTGCTCGCGCAGGCGATCGAACGACGGCGGGTCCTTCGGATCGGCCTCGACGAAGGTCACGCATTCCAGCAGCTTCTTTGCGATGTCGTCGTCCACGGGACGGGTCGCGAACTGGCGCAGTCCCTTCAACAGGCTGTTGCGCAGTTCGTCATCCGACTGCCCCCTGCGGGCCACGCCGACGACGCAGAACTTTTCCGGCAACAGATGCTCGGCCGCCAGATTGTAGAGCGACGGCATCACCAGCCGATGAGTGAGGTCGCCGGTCACGCCAAAGATGACGAAGGCGCAATTTTCCGGCTTGCGCTTTACTTGCGGGTCTTTTGTCACGAATTGTCGGCCTTCGCTTGGTACGCTTACTGAGCTCTTATTTGGACTTCGCGGCGCCCGGCTGCTTCGGCTCCTTGTGGCCGCCAAAACCTGCGCGCATCGCGGAGAGAATTTTTTCGGCGAAGGTGTGTTCCTGGCGGGAACGGAAACGTGTGTAGAGCGCCGCGGTCAAAACTTCGGCCGGCACGGCCTCGTCGATCGCCGCATTCACGGTCCAGCGTCCTTCGCCGGAATCTTCCACGAAGCCGGAATATTCCGTCAGCTGCGGACTGTCGGCGAGGGCCGTCGAGGTGAGGTCGAGCAGCCAGGACGGGATTACGCTGCCGCGCCGCCACACTTCGGCGATGTCGGCGAGATCGAAATCGTAGCGGTGATCCGCCGGGAGAGCCTCGATATTGGCGTTCTTGAGGATGTCGAAACCTTCGGCATAGGCCTGCATCAGGCCGTATTCGATGCCGTTGTGGATCATCTTGACGAAATGGCCGGCGCCGACCGGGCCGGCATGGATGTAGCCCTGCTCGATGCGGGGATCGCGGCCCTCGCGTCCTTCCGTGCGTGGAATGTCGCCGGCGCCGGGCGCCAGCGCGGCGAAGATCGGATCGAGCCGGTCGACCACCTGCTTCTCGCCGCCGATCATCATGCAATAGCCGCGGTCGAGGCCCCAGACGCCGCCCGACGTGCCGACGTCGACATAGTGGATGCCGCGTTCCTTCAGCGCCTTGCCGCGGCGGACATCGTCCTGCCAGAAGGTGTTGCCGCCATCGATGATGACGTCGCCCGCCTGCATCACGCCCGCGATGGTCTCGATCGTGGTCTGGGTGATGTGCCCCGCAGGCAGCATCACCCAGGCCGTGCGCGGCCGCTCGAGCTTCGAGATGAAGTCTTCGAGCGTCGAGGAGCCGACCGCACCGTCCGCGGCAAGGCCCGCGACGGCCTTGGCGTCCTTGTCATAGACCACGGTCGAATGTCCCTGGCGCATCAGGCGGCGAACGATGTTGCCGCCCATCCGGCCGAGGCCGATCATGCCGAGTTGCATCTGCAATATTCCCTTAGTTCAGCGCGTCGTTGAGCGCCGCATTGAGTGCCGCGAGACCCTTCTTGAGCCCGCCCTTGAGGTGGACGCGCAGCGCGCGCCGGCCGCGTTCGGTGAGCACGTCGAAATCGCCGCGTGCCTGCGCCGCCTTGATCACGCCGAAGCTCGCCTTCTGGCCGGGTACCGCCAGGTCCTTGGCATCATCAGCGGTGATCTGGAGGAACACGCCGCTGTCGGGTCCGCCCTTGTAGGCCTGCCCCGTGGAGTGCAGGAAGCGCGGTCCGAACTCGGCACAGGTTGCGACCTGCCGCTTCTCACGGACTTCGAGCCGCATGGCCTGGAGCGCGTCGATGGTCAGCTTGTCCCGCGCGACATAGCCGAGCAGGGCGACGTAATCGCCGTCGCCGGAGCGCGACAGATGCGCCTTCAGCCACGAGGTGAGGTCGCCGTTGGCGCCGGCGGCGCGCAGCGCGGTGGCGTTGGCCTCGTCGGTGTAGAGATCGGCCTCATCGGTGCTGACCACCGGCTGCTCTTCCGGCAACGCGCCGGTCTTCTCGAACGACGCGGTAAGCTCGCGGGTCTTGATCTTGGCGGCTTCCACGTCCGGCTGGTCGAACGGGTTGATGCCGAGGACCGAGCCCGCCACAGCGGTCGCCATCTCGAAGCGGAAGAACTCCTGGCCGAGATGGTCGATCGACTTCATCACGATGCGCACCACGGGATGGCCGGCCGCCTCGATCGCGGCAAGCTTGGAGTCGTGGGCGGCGTCCGCTTCGCCTTCGACGCGGATGTCGATGAAGAACCGGTCGTTGCCGTAGACGGAAGGGTCGCCCAGCGGCTCGCCCTCGATCGGGATCAGGCCCTTGCCCTCCTTGCCGGTCGATTCCGCGATGAGCTGCTCGGCCCAAGCTCCGAAATCGGCGATCTTCTTCGACGACAGGATCGTCACCTTGTCGCGGCCTTCGAGGCCGGCGAGGCCGATGGCAAGGCCAAGCTGCACGCCCGGGTTTTCGCTCGGCGGCACGTCCGGTCCGCAGGAGCGCGCCATGGCGAGCGCGTGCTTGACGAAGGTCTTGACGTCGATGCCGGCGGTCGCCGCCGGCACGAGGCCGAACGGCGACAGCACGGAATAGCGTCCGCCGATCGAGGGCTCGCCATGGAAGATGCGGGCGTAGTTCAGCTTCTTGGCGGCCTTCTCCAGCGATGAGCCGGGATCGGTCACCGCGATGAAGCGGAAGCCCGTCTTCGCCTTCGGGCCGAGCGCTTGCGCAACGCGCTCATGGAAATAGTCCTTCATCGCGTTCGGCTCGGTGGTGCCGCCCGACTTGCTGGAGACGATGAACACGGTGTTGGCGATGTCGATCCGGGCCTCCATCGCCCGCACCTGCGCCGGATCGGTGGAATCCAGCACGTGCAATTTTGGGAAGCCGGGCTTTTTCCCGAAAGTCTCGGCCAGCACCTCCGGCCCGAGGCTCGATCCGCCCATGCCGAGCACGACGGCGTCGGAGAACTTTTGCCCCTTCACGCGGCCGGCATAGTCCTCGTAATCGGCGACGTCGGCCTTGGCGGCGCTGTCGAGCCAGCCGAGCCATTTGTCCTCGTCCGTGCCGGTCCAGACCGACTTGTCGCGCTGCCACAGCCTGCGGATCTTGGCCGATGCACGCCATTCCTCCGTGCTCTTGGCCATCGCCTTGCCGAGCCCGTCGCCGAGCGAGAGAGACTGGCGGTCGAGCGCGGGCCCAAGCACCGTGGCGCGCTTGTGGGCGACGGCGCCGTAGAGCTTGTCGGCGGCGTCCGCGAACAGCTTGACGCCGTCCTTGACGAGCTCTTCGGTGATGGCGTCGAGCGAGACGCCGGAGCGCTCCAGCTCTTCCAGCACTCGGTAGGCGTCCTCGACGTTCTCTTCCAGGCTGTCGCGCGGCTTGCCATGGTCGCGGAACGCATCCAGCGTTGCCGGCGGCACGGTGTTGATGGTGTCGGGGCCGATCAATTCTTCGACATAGAGGACGTCGCTGTAATCCTTGTTCTTGGTGCCGGTGGAGGCCCACAGCATCCGCTGCGGTTTGGCGCCCTTGGCGGCGAGCTTGTCCCAGCGGGGACCCGAGAACAGGCGCTTGTAGTCCCGGTAGGCGACCTTGGCGTTGGCGATCGCGACCTTGCCCTTGAGCGCGGCGAGCCGCTCCTTCTCGGACGGATCGTTGGCGCGGGCGATCTTGTCGTCGAGCTGCTTGTCGACCACGGAGTCGATACGGCTGACGAAGAAGCTGGCCACGCTCGCGACATGCGAGGGATCGCCGCCGCCTGCGACGTATTTTTCGAGGCCGGCGATGTAGGCTTCGGCCACCTGGAGGTAGACCGCCTTGGAGAACAGCAGCGTGATGTTGATGCTGATGCCGTCGCCGATCAGCTGCTCGATCGCCGGCAGGCCCTCCGGCGTCGCCGGCACCTTCACCATCAGGTTCTTGCGGCCAACGTCCTTCCAGAGCCGGCGCGCCTCAGTGACCGTGCCTGATGTGTCCATGGCGAGATAGGGCGAGACCTCCAGGCTGACATAGCCGTCACCGCCCTTGAGGCGGTCATAGACCGGGCGCAGCACGTCGGCCGCGTTCTGGATGTCTTCGATCGCGACGGCCTCGAACAGGTCGGCCACGGTCCGGTCGCCGCGCTTCAGCGCTTTGCCGATCGGGGCGTCATATTCGTCCGAGCTGCCGATCGCCTTCTCGAAGATCGAGGGGTTGGAGGTGACGCCCTTGACGCCGTCGGTCTCGATCAGCCGCTTCAGGTCGCCCTTGGCGATGAAGCCGCGGGCCAGGAAGTCCAGCCAGACGGCTTGTCCGTGCTTTTCCAGTTCTTTGACGGGATTCATGATGCTTATTGATCTCCAAGCCTGCGGGCGAGGGGTTTCCGCGCCGGTCCTGACGCGCTATCCTCTAGCTTACATGCTCCCGGGAGGGAACCAATCAAGGGTACAGGCGTCATACCCTCCAGTGTAACTCCGTCGCGATCATGGCGATCCGGGCGGCAGTAGCGGTTGTTGCGTAATAAGTCGTTGGCCGAAGGTTCGGCCGGGTCTCCTTGCGTAACGCCGGCCGCTTCGTCGTCAGCCAGTGGCTGCGTGGAGTGCCATCAGCGGATTCCGGTCCGTCTGGTGCATCGTGGTTCGGCCGCGAATGGCCATGCTGGGGAAGAGCATGCACGCCCATCCTGAAGGTCTGGCGTTTGCTGTCGCCGACAGCCAGCAATCTGCCATGACCATCGACGCATCCCGCGATCTCGAAATCAGGCGATGCGCGACGCAGTTGCGGCTGCTGGTTGCAGCGGGGTTTGCGATGACCCTGCTCAGCGCGAGCCTCGCTTTCGACTTGTGGGACGGTTTGGGCGACTACGACACGACGCTCGGCTATGCCGGCGTCGTGCTGTTCGGCCTGGTGACCTGCCGGCTGATCTGGATGCTGCCCGCCGAACGGGGGGCGGTCGTGGTCGTCACCCCCTACGGCATCCGCGATCTGCGCATCGGCAATGAATTTCTGCCGTGGGATTCGATTGCAGAGATTTCGGCTGAGGAAAGCCGCGGCCACAAGATGATCGTGCTGACGCCGACGCCGGCTTTGCAGCAGCAGCTCTGCGGCATCCGCGATCTGGCCCGTTGCGCGCGAAACGATCGCATCGTCATCCTGTCGGACGGCCTGGCGACCGATTTTGATACATTGCTGCGCGCCTGCCGCGACTGTCACGCTGCCAGCACTCCGCGCGCCGCATTGCAGCAGGAAGATGAACGCGGCACCCAAGGTGGTAACCAAGGCGGCGCTCAAGGCTTCGCCGTACAAGCGTCATAAGATCGCCGCTCGCCGATCGCTATGCTGCAACGCCGGATGGTCTCATCCCCGGTAACGCCCGGATGTTGCGACCGAGTGACATTTTGTGGAAATGAGCCAATATAGACAGAGATTCGCACAAAATACGGGCAGGTGCCTGTTCGTAACTCAACGAGTGCCTACGTTGTGCGTTGCGTCGTGTCTGCACCCGGGTGTCCAATGATCGTCATGTGCTCACGCTGATTCGAAACGGCCTGAGGAACGGTCCGGCAACTGCTTTCGTTTCAGCTTGTAGCGGAACTCACGCGGAGAGGGATCATGTACAACGATTCTCTATTCAACGCTTTCGCTAAGTCGTTCGAGGCGAGAAGCCAACACGACATGTCGATGGCGGAATATCTGGAATCGTGTCGAAGCGATCCCATGAAATACGCGAACGCGGCCGAGCGACTGCTAGCGGCGATCGGTGACCCCCAGACGATTGACACGGCCAAGGATACCCGCCTTGGCCGTATTTTTTTGAACCGTACGATCCGTACCTATCCGGCCTTCGCCGGCTTCTACGGCATGGAAGAAACCATCGAGCGCATCGTCGGTTTCTTCCGCCATGCGGCGCAAGGTCTCGAAGAGCGCAAGCAGATCCTCTATCTGCTCGGCCCGGTCGGCGGCGGCAAATCCTCGCTCGCCGAGCGGCTGAAGTCGCTGATGGAAGTGCATCCGATCTACGTGCTCAAGGCCGGCGATGAACTCTCGCCCGTGTTCGAGAGCCCCCTCAGCCTGTTCGATCCCGATCAGCTCGGCCCGATGCTGGAAGAGAAATACGGCATTCCGCGCCGTCGTCTCACCGGCCTGATGAGCCCGTGGTGCTACAAGCGGCTGGAAGCCTTCGGCGGCGATATCTCCCAGTTTCGTGTCGCAAAAATCCAGCCGTCGCGGCTGCGCCAGATTGCGATCTCCAAGACCGAGCCCGGTGACGAGAACAACCAGGACATCTCCTCGCTGGTCGGCAAGGTCGATATCCGCAAGCTCGAGACCTACGCGCAGAACGACCCCGACGCCTACAGCTATTCCGGCGGCCTCAATCGCGCCAACCAGGGCGTGCTCGAGTTCGTCGAGATGTTCAAGGCGCCGATCAAGATGCTGCACCCGCTGCTGACTGCGACGCAGGAAGGCAACTATATCGGCACCGAAAACATCGGCGCGATCCCGTTCACCGGCGTCATCCTCGCGCATTCCAACGAGGCCGAGTGGTCGAGCTTCAAGGCCAACAAGAACAACGAGGCCTTCATCGACCGCATCTGCGTCATCAAGGTGCCGTACTGCCTGCGCGTCACCGAGGAGCAGAAGATCTACGAGAAGCTGATCCAGGGCTCCGAGCTCGCGTCGGCGCCTTGCGCGCCTTCGACGCTGGAGACGCTGGCGCGGTTCTCGGTGATGTCGCGCCTTCGCAAGCACGAGAACTCCACCCTGTTCGGCAAGATGCGGGTCTATGACGGCGAGAGCCTGAAGGAATCCGATCCGAAGGCGCGCAGCGTCCAGGAATACCGCGACGCCGCCGGCGTCGACGAGGGCATGGACGGCGTCTCCACCCGCTTTGCCTTCAAGATCCTGGCCGCGACCTTCAACCACGATCCGCAGGAGGTCGCCGCCGACGCCGTGCATCTGATGTACGCGCTGGAGCAGTCGATCCGCCGCGAGCAGCTGCCGGAGGAGGTCGAGAAGCGTTATCTCGAATTCATCAAGGCGGATCTGGCGCCGCGCTACGCCGAGTTCATCGGCAACGAGATTCAGAAGGCCTACCTGGAATCCTACTCGGATTACGGCCAGAATCTGTTCGACCGCTACGTCGACTATGCCGACGCCTGGATCGAGGACCAGGACTTCAAGGATCCCGACACCGGCCAGCTGCTCGATCGCGAGCTTTTGAACCAGGAGCTGACCAAAATCGAGAAGCCGGCGGGCATCGCCAACCCCAAGGACTTCCGCAACGAGGTCGTCAAATTCTCGTTACGGTCGCGAGCCCAGCACGGTGGCAAAAATCCGACCTGGACCTCCTACGAGAAGATTCGCGACGTGATCGAAAAGAGGATATTCTCGCAAGTCGAGGACCTGCTTCCGGTCATCTCTTTCGGATCGAAGAAGGACGGCGAGACGGAGAAGAAGCACGGCGAGTTCGTCGCACGCATGGTGGAGCGTGGCTACACCGAGCGTCAGGTTCGCCGGCTCGTCGAATGGTACATGCGTGTGAAGCAGGCCGGTTGAGGCGGATGGTAAAGTGCCCATTCACATTATTGACAGGCGCCTGAATCCAGGCGGCAAGAGTCTTGAGAACCGCCAGCGGTTCTTGCGTCGGGCCAAATCCCTGGTGCAGGGCGCCGTCAAGAAGACCTCGCAGGAACGCGACATCAAGGACGTCCTGGAGGGTGGTGAGGTCACGATCCCGCTCGACGGCATGCACGAGCCGCGCTTCCGCCGCGAAGGCGGAACGCGCGACATGGTGCTGCCCGGGAACAAGAAGTTCATCGAGGGCGACTATCTGCAGCGCTCCGGCCAGGGCAGCGCCAAGAATTCCGGCCCGGGCGAAGGCGACAGCGAGGACGCCTTCCGCTTCGTGCTCTCCCGCGACGAGTTCGTCGATCTCTTCCTCGACGATCTCGAACTGCCGGATCTCGCCAAGCGCAAGATCGCGCAGACCGAGAGCGAGGGTATCCAGCGCGCCGGCTACACCACGTCGGGCTCGCCCGCCAACATCTCGGTGAGCCGGACGGTGAAGCTGGCGCTCGCCCGCCGCATCGCGCTCAAGCGTCCCCGCAAGGAGGAGATCGAGGAACTGGAAGCCGCGCTCGCCGCGTGTACGGACGAGGACGAGCGCGTGGAGCTTCTCGCCCAGCTCGAGAAGCTGAAGGCGAAGTCCAAGCGGATTCCCTTCATCGATCCGCTCGACATCCGCTACCGCCGCTTCGAGACGGTGCCGAAGCCGGTGGCGCAGGCGGTGATGTTCTGCCTGATGGACGTGTCGGGCTCGATGTCCGAGCACATGAAGGATCTCGCCAAGCGCTTCTACATGCTGCTCTACGTGTTCCTGAAGCGCCGCTACAAGCACGTCGAGATCGTCTTCATCCGTCACACCGACCGCGCCGAGGAGGTGGACGAGCAGACCTTCTTCTATGGCCCGGCCTCGGGCGGCACGCTGGTCTCGAGCGCGCTGCAGGCGATGCACGAGATCGTGCGCGAGCGCTTCAACCCGTCGGACTGGAACATCTACGCCGCGCAGGCCTCCGACGGCGACAATTCCTATTCCGACGGCGAGCTCACAGGGCTCCTGCTGACCGACAAGATCCTGCCGGTCTGTCAGTTCTTCGCCTATCTCGAGGTCGGGGAATCCGGCGGCAGTGCCTTCGATCTCTCCGACTCCTCGCTCTGGACCCTTTACGAGCGCCTGCGCAACAGCGGCGCACCGCTCTCGATGCGCAAGGTCAGCGAGCGCAGCGAGATCTTTCCGGTGTTCCACGATCTGTTCCAGCGCCGCGAAACTGCCCAGGAGAAAGCCGCTCCATGACGGAACGATTGTTCGAAGGCGCGGATTGGGATTTCCACACCTTGCAGCGCATCACCGATGCCTGCGAGATGGTGGCGACGAAAGATCTCGGGCTCGACGTCTATCCGAACCAGATCGAGGTCATCACAGCCGAGCAGATGCTGGATGCCTACTCCTCCGTCGGCATGCCGCTGTTCTACAAGCACTGGTCGTTCGGCAAGCAATTCGCTTTCCATGAGGCATCCTATCGCAAGGGCCTGATGGGGCTCGCCTATGAGATCGTGATCAACTCCTCGCCCTGCATCTCCTATCTGATGGAGGAGAACACGGCGACGATGCAGACCCTCGTGATCGCGCACGCCGCTTTCGGCCACAACCACTTCTTCAAGAACAACTACCTGTTCAAACAGTGGACCGACGCCGACGGCATCCTGGATTATCTCGACTTCGCCAAGACGTATGTCATGCAATGCGAGGAGCGCTACGGCCGCGTCGAGGTCGAGCGCACGCTCGATGCCGCGCATGCGCTGATGTCGCACGGCATCGACCGCTATCCCGGCAAGAAGAAGCTGGACTTGCGCGCCGAGGAGAAGCGGGCAGGGCGGCGCCGCCAGCACGAGGAGGAGGTCTTCAACGACCTCTGGCGCACAGTCCCCAAGGGCGCGGCCAAGAGCCGGTCCGCGCTCAGCATCGAGCGCCGCCGCAAGCTGCTCGGCCTGCCGCAGGAAAACCTGCTCTACTTCCTGGAGAAGAGTGCGCCGCGGCTGGCGCCGTGGCAACGCGAGCTGCTGCGCATCGTCCGCCACATCGCGCAATATTTCTATCCGCAGAGCCAGACCAAGGTGATGAACGAGGGGACGGCCACCTACGTCCACTATCGCATCATGACCAAGCTGCACGAGCAGGGCCGCATCACCGACGGCAATTTCCTGGAATTCCTGGGATCCCACACCAACGTGGTGTTCCAGCCCGAATTCGACGACCCGCGCTTCTCCGGATTCAACCCCTATGCGCTCGGCTTTGCCGTGATGCAGGACATCGAGCGCATCGTCACCAAACCGGAGGACGAGGACCGCGAATGGTTCCCCGACATCGCCGGCAAGGGCGACGTGATGGGCGTGCTGCGCGACGTCTGGGCCAACTACCGCGATGAGAGCTTCATCGCCCAGTTCCTGAGCCCGAAGCTGATGCGGCACTTCCGCATGTTCCATCTGCACGACGATCCCGAGGAGCGTGCCGGCATCCGGGTCGATGCCATCCACGACGAGCGCGGCTTCCGCCGCGTCCGCCGCGAGCTGGCGCGGCAGCACGATGTCGGCTTCATCGACGCCAATATCGAGGTCGTCGACGTCGATCTCTCCGGCGACCGCCGCCTGATCCTGCACCACCACGTCATCAAGGGCTCGCAGCTCAACGAGACCGATGCCAAGCGGGTGCTGCAGCACCTGGCCGATCTCTGGACCTACGACGTCGCGCTGATCGAGGTCGATGCCAACGACAAGGTCATGCGCGAATACGTCGTGAGCCCGCGCCCGATCCCGGCGGCGGTGGCTTGAGGCGGCTGACTGTGCCGGACGTCTGATGGGTTACCCTCAACTAGCGCACCGGCGGAGGTGCGTTCCCTCCCCCCTTGTGGGGGAGGGTTAGGGAGAGGGGTACCCAGCAAAAGGTGCTGGTCGTTGATGATGCACCGAGTGCGATCGCGCGACGGAAAGAATCCCCGTGTCGCACCCCCCTCCCTGCCCCTCCCCCACAAGGGGGGAGGGAACGGAGAGAGGCTCCGAACTCGCTTTGAACTCGCTACCCCTTAGCGCTTCGCCGGCTTCTTCACCTTGCTCATATTCAACTCCACCGCCGCGCGGATCAGCGCCTTCAACGCCTTTTCGTTGATCTTCTCGCCCTCGCGAATGTCGATCGCGCGCCGGACATTGCCCTCGAGGCTGGAATTGAACAGGGCGGCCGGGTCGTCCAGCGCGGCGCCCTTGGCAAAGGTCATCTTCACCACTTCCTTGTAGGTCTCGCCGGTGCAGATGATGCCGTCGTGCTCCCAGACGGGAACGCCGCGCCACTTCCATTCCTCGACGACCTCGGGATCCGCCTGCTTGATCAGGCCGCGGACCCGCGCCAGCATTTCGCCGCGCCAGTCGCCGAGCTCCTTGATCCTGCCGTCGATCAGCTTGGCGGGCGACGGCCCAGTCGCGTCTTTCGTGCTGGTCTTCTTCGCCGCTACTGCCTTCTTCATCGTCTCGCCTCGTGTCACGCGTTGCCGCGGCGGCCGAGATAGGGCAGCGCGAACAGATAGAGCCCGGTCGCCAGCAGCGGGATCAGCGGGACCAGCGCCAGGAAGCCGATCCAGACGGCCTGGAGCTGCATGGTCATGGCGACGATGTTGGCGATGACGGCAAGCGTGAAAGCCATCGACAGCCAGCGATGGATCTGACGAATCCGCATGTCTGTGCTCACTGGGGTCTCCTTCTAGAGATGATTGGAATGGAAATGGCCGGCCGGAGCTATTCCCCCCGCGCCAGCACCTCGTCCAGCTTGGCAAGGAACTGCTTCCAGCCGGCATGCGCGCCGCCGTAAGCCTGCTTCTGCGTCGGGCTGAAGCCCGCCTGCTCGACGCGTAAGTGCGTGCCCGCGCCGGTCGGAGTCAGCGTGAAGGTGACGACGCTCTTGAGGTCGAACGCGGCGTCCTCATGCGAGAAATTCCAGGTGTAGGCGAGCGTCTTCTGCGGCTCGATGGTGAGCACCTCGCAGTCCAGCACGCCGCCCCATTCGCCGCGAAGATTGAAGCGATGACCGACTGACGGCTTGAAGTCGTTCTTCATCAGCCATTCCTCGATCAGATGCGGCTGCGTAAGCGCGCGCCAGAGCCGCTCGGCCGGGAAGGCGAATTCGCGCTCGATCACGACGGAGCGCGTTTCGCTTGAGGCTTCGGTCATTGGTCCATCCTCTTCAGGAGATCGTCGAGTGCGTCGAGCCGCCTCTGCCAGAATCCGGTCATCTGGCTGGTCCAGTCGAGCAGCGGATCGAGTGCGCCGGGCTGCGCGCTGTAATGGGTCTGCCGTCCCTCATGGCGGTCGCGCACCAGGCCGGCCAGCTTCAACGCGCCGAGATGTTTTGAGACTGCCGGCTGGGAAACGCCGGATCTCACGGTCAGGGCCCCGACCGTCTGCTCCCCCTCGCGGCACAGCCGCTCGAAGATCGCCCGCCTTGTGGGGTCGGCGAGCGTCCGGAACAGGAGGTCGGGGGCGAGGGACATGGGAATCCATAACCGGGAAGTTATGGTTTAACTCATAACCGTTGGGTTATGGGTAAGTCAAGCATGATGGCGGCGGCGGGAGCTTTGAAGCGGAAGGCATCCGCGGGCGCGACTTACCTCTCTCGCTTGCGGGAGAGGTCGACGCGAAGCGTCGGGTGAGGGTTCTCTCCTCTGGGGGTTCTTCATTGCGGAGACACCCTCTCCCCAACCCTCCCCCGCAAGCGGGGGAAGGGGCGCACCTTTCTCGTGGCAACCGCAATGCCCTACGGCCGCAGATACAGATACCCCTGCGACTGCAGCTCAGCCAAACGAACCACGCCGCCCTTTTCCGCGCTCACGAAGCCCGGCAGCAGCTCGGTGAGCGTCACGTTCTGCGCCTTCATCGTGTTGCCGCACGCGGCGAGCTCGACGCCATCCTTGGAGAATTCGCCCACGCGCTTGCTGATGTCGGGGTTGGCCTGCGCCGAGTGGAATGCCTTCAGCGCCGGCCCGTGGATCACCAGCGCGATCGTGACGTGATCAGGACCGTCGACGCCGTCGATGTGGTTCTGGATGTTGCCGAGCACGAAATTGACCTTCTCGGCATCGCTGAGATGGTAGACCACTTTGAGCTTGTTGCCCGCGCCCGCTTCCGTCGCGGCTTTCGCGCTGGAGGCACCGAATGCCGCGCCCAGGGCCGAGATTGCGCTCCACAAGATGTTCCGCCGGTTCATGGCGATCTCCCTCGACTGGACTGAATTCGCCGGGGACATATCATCATTTGTGGCGGAGGGCGGCGAGTTCTTTGCGGTCGGTCACCAGCGAAGCGCACTCGCTGTTGTCGGTGCGGTCGAGGCGGAAAATCCGGTCGTCGGCACCGCCGACCAGCGACTGCTCGGCCTCGTCATCCGGCTTGTTGTTCTGCCAGACGCGGACCTGTTCGAGCCGTACGATCGCCGATCGGTCGTCTTTGGACAGCGCAACGCCGATGCCACCGCCCTCGCAATCGACACCGCAACCGAGGCGAACCTCGTTGCCGTCCTTGGTGAATACGGCGTGGTTACAAGAACCGCTGGAGTCGAAATCGCCGGAGCGATGGCGGTACCTGAAGCCCAGGCGGAAGGAATTGTGCAGCTCCCTGTCTTCCTTGTCCAACTCGGCTGAGATCAGCAGCTTCATCGAAGCGACCTTCTGTTTCGGATGCCGCGCCAGATGCTCCGCATCGTAGCGGCGGACGAAGCAGGCATAGGCCTTGTTGCCGGGGGTGCCCGCATACATCCGCGTGTTGAAGGTCTCGGCCTCGGCCTTGCTGGCTTCGCGGATGTCGTCAGCCTCATCCGCGTGGGCCGCGCTGATGAGTGCGGCAACGGCGAGGGCAGTCAGGAGAGAGAGCTTCATGATGGCCTCGAGCGCAATAGCTGAGCTGTAGGCTTTAGACGCGGCCCAAGTGCGACGCGTTCAACGCGCGCAAGTCGCGCATGATCATCGCAGCGCGGAGTGGGATGGATAGTTCCAGGCACGGCGTTAGTCACCGGGAGGGCGAGGAAGGTTCAACCGATGCGACGCCTTCGCCGTCCGGAACTCGATCCCTGGGAGTCCTTCGACATTGCTCCATTTCATCAATGTGATAGCCTTCACAGACGGTCGCCTTTAGCGGTCGTAAGCTGGGGCTGCCTTTGTAGGTTTGTGGAGTCCCCCCGCAATGGGCGAAATTCGCAACTTCAGACCCGGAAGTCAGGATGAGCCGCCTCCGCACGGCTCAATGCCTCGTCGTCTCGCAGCCATCATCGTCGGTGACATCGCCTCCTACAGCCGCATGATGCAGGCCGACGAGGAGGGCACGCATGTCCGCGTCAAGCGGATCGAGCGTGATCTCATCCAGCCCAGCATCGTCGAACATCACGGGGCGCTGGTGAAGACGACGGGCGATGGCTTCATCGCGATCTTCGACAGTCCTGTCGAGGCCGTTCGCTGCAGCATCGTCATCCAGCAGAACCTCATCGGCCGCAATGCCTCGCTTCCGAAGCACTCCCGGCTCGAATACCGGATCGGCGTCAATCTCGGTGACGTGATCGTGGAGCCGGACGATGTCTATGGCGACGGAGTCAACATCGCCACTCGTATCGAGGGTATCGCCGAGCCCGGTCACGTCTATATCTCGGGCGCGATCTACGAGCAGATCAAGCACAAGGTGGTGTGCGGCTATGAGTCGCTCGGGGACCGCAAGGTCAAGAACATCACGGATCCGGTGCGCGTCTATCGCGTGCTGCCGGACGCAGATGCCGTCGGAAGGACGCGAGGACGGCGCGAGAATACTCTGATCTTTCTCCTTGGCATCACGCTGCTGGTGATTGCGACCGGCGCGCTGTGGTATCTGCTGGCGCAGCCGCGGGGTAGAGTGGGCGAGCAGGCCGCTACGCCGGCCGCATCCCCGGTCGCTTCCCCGAGCCCGCTGGCTCCGCCGCGCGAAGCGGCGACGCAAGCGCCGCAACCATCTCCGTCATTGGCGTCGTCTCCGGCACCGGCGCCCAGCCCGTCGGTCGCGCCGCCCAGCCCATCGGCCACGCCGCCCCGCGAACCCGAGATGATCGCCATTCGCGGCGGCAGCTTTGCGATGGGAAGCAATGACGATCCGACCGAACGTCCTGTCCACCAGGTCACGGTCAAGCCGTTCTCGATCGGCAAATATCCGGTGACCGTGCAGGAATGGAACGAATGCGCGGCCGCAAAGGCGTGCAGCTTCACCGCTACCGGCAAAGACGATGCGCCGATCAGCAATGTGAGCTGGACCGACGCGCAGCAATATGCGGGGTATCTGGCGCAGGCGACCAAGAAGCCCTACCGGCTTCCGAGCGAAGCCGAATGGGAATACGCCGCGCGCGGCGGCACGCAGAGCAAATATTGGTGGGGCGACAAGCTCCAGCCAGGCATGGCCGGATGCAAGGATTGCGGTGACCTCGCGGCCGAGCAGCCGGCGAAGGTCGGCAGCTTCAAGCCGAACCCGTTCGGCCTCCACGACATGGGTGGCGGTATCGATCAATGGGTCGAGGACTGCTGGCACAAGACCTATCAGGGCGCGCCCACCGACGGCTCGGCATGGAGTGGCGGGGACTGCAGCTCGCACGTCCTGCGCTCGGGCTCGTGGAAGAACGATGCGAGATATGTGAGGCCATCCAATCGCGATGGTTACGACACCAATGTCCGTTATCCCACGCATGGATTCCGCGTCGCGCTCGGTCCGTAAGTGCTGGAGTGGATTTGATGAAGATCATTCATTGTGTCGCATTGGCGACGGCGATCGCAGTGCACCCGGGCGCAGCCTACTCGCAGGGAAAGACCGCGCCAAAGGACGCAAAGCTCTATTTCATCACGCCGCACGATGGGCAGAAGGTTCGCGGTGGATTCTGGGTCCGGTTCGGGCTGCGCAACATGGGCGTGACGCATGCCGGCGACGATTACCAGAATGCCGGTCATCATCATCTGCTGGTCGACGTCAACGATCCCATCGATCCCAAGGAGCCGATCCCGCAGGACAAGTCGCACCTGCATTTCGGCGCAGGGCAGACCGAGACCATGCTGGACCTTGCGCCGGGGACTCACACCCTGCAGCTGGTGCTCGGCGACGCCAAGCACTATCCGTTCGAACCGCCGGTCGTGTCGGAGAAGATCACGATACGCGTCAGGTCGCCGGCTGCGGCCCGGAGCAAATGATCACCGCAGGCTGGCGTTGATCTTGTCCAGCACGGCCGAACCCGGGCACAGCGTGTCCGCTTCCAGCGTGTTGAGCGGCGTCTCGACCGTGTTGAGATGCTCGTGCAGATCTTCGGCGTCGGGGTCGACGTAAAGGAGACCGGTGACGATCTGCCCCTTGGCGGCGTGCCGCGCGAGGAAGGTCTGGGCGCCCAGCCGGTCATGCGGATCGTAGTCGGCGTCGATCTTGCGCAGCGCGATCTTGCTGCCGTCATGCTGCTCGACCATTTGCACCGTGCCCGGCGCATAATCCACCGCGATGGGGTCGCGGCCGACCAGCACGTCGAGCCGGTTCACGGCGTCGTTGTGCTCGCGGACATAATCAAAGCTCTTGGTCGAGCCGGCGTGGTTGTTGAAGGCGATGCAGGGGCTGATGACGTCGATGAAGGACGCGCCCTTGTGGCGGATCGCGGCCGCGATCAGCGGCACCAGCTGGGTCTTGTCGCCGGAGAAGCTGCGCGCCACGAAGGTGGCGCCCAGCTGCAGCGCGATCGCGACGAGGTCGATGGCGTTGTCGGTGTTGGTGACGCCCTTCTTGGACTTCGAGCCGCGGTCGGCGGTGGCCGAGAACTGGCCCTTGGTCAGCCCGTAGACGCCGTTGTTCTCGACGATATAGGTCATGTTGACGCCGCGCCGGATCGAATGCGCGAACTGGCCGAAGCCGATCGAGGCGCTGTCGCCGTCGCCGGACACGCCGAGATAGATCAGATCGCGGTTGGCGAGGTTGGCGCCGGTGAGCACGGATGGCATGCGGCCGTGCACGGAGTTGAAGCCGTGCGAATTGCCGAGGAAATAGTCCGGCGTCTTCGACGAGCAGCCGATCCCGGAGATCTTCGCCACCCGGTGCGGCTCGATCGAGAGCTCGTAGCAGGCCTCGATGATCGAAGCCGTGATCGAATCGTGACCGCAGCCGGCGCACAGCGTCGAGATCTTGCCCTCGTAGTCGCGATGCGTGTAGCCGAGCTCGTTCTTCTTGAGGCCGGGATGATGGAATTTCGGCTTTGCAATGTAGGTCATGAGAGCACCTGCGATCCCAAGCCCGTCATGGAGGGCTTGTCCCGGCCATCCACGTCTTGGCCGGGAAGAAGAAAGGCGTGGATGCCCGGATCAAGTCCGGGCATGACGATGGAGAGAGCAACGCGTCGGTCATGACACGGCCTTGCGGAGCGGGGTCACCTTGAGGTGATCCTGGTGGTCGCCAATGGCTTTTGCGATGAAACGGGCGGTGATCGGCGAGCCGTCATAGTGCACGATCGGCACGAGGCGCACCGGGTCGATGCCGTTCTCGTTGACGATCAGCTGGCGGAGCTGGCTGTCGCGGTTCTGCTCGACGACGTAGACGAAATCGTGCTCGGCGAGGAAGCTCGCCACGCTCGAATGGAACGGGAAGGCGCGGATGCGCAGGCGGTCGAGCTGATGCCCGCGCGCTTCCAAAAGGCCGATCGCCTCGTCCATCGCCGGTGAGGTCGAGCCGAAATAGATCACGCCGTATTTGGTCGGCCGTTCCGCATTGGCCTGCAGCGGCCGCGGCACCAGGTCCTGCGCGGTCTCGAACTTGCGCATCAGGCGCTGCATGTTGTCGGCGTAGACCGAGCCTTCCTCGGAGTAGCGCGCATAGCGGTCGCGCGAGGTGCCGCGGGTGAAATAGGAGCCCTTGGTCGGGTGCGTGCCGGGATAGGTGCGGTAGGGGATGCCATCGCCGTCGACGTCGAGATAGCGGCCGAAGTCGCGCCCCTCTTCCAGCATCTCCTCGGTCATCACCTTGCCGCGGTCGTATTGCCTTGCGTCGTCCCATTTCAGCGGGCGGCAGAGCCGGTGGTTCATGCCGATGTCGAGGTCGAGCATCAGGAAGATCGTGGTCTGGATACGCTCGGCGAGATCGAACGCGGCGGCCGCGAATTCGAAGGCCTCGGCGGGATCCTCGGGGAACAGCAGCACATGCTTGGTGTCGCCGTGCGAAGCATAGGCGCAGGCGATGATGTCGCATTGCTGGGTGCGGGTCGGCATGCCCGTCGAGGGGCCGGCGCGCTGGATGTTCATGATCACGGCCGGGATCTCGGCGAAGTATGAGAGGCCGATGAACTCGGTCATCAGGGAGATGCCGGGGCCTGACGTCGCGGTGAAGGCGCGGGCGCCGTTCCAGGACGCGCCGATGACGATGCCAATCGAGGCCAGCTCGTCCTCACCCTGGACGATGGCGTATTTCGCCTTGCCGGTCTCAGGATCGTGCCGGTATTTCTTGCAGTGCGCGGTGAAGGCTTCGGCCACCGAGGAGGACGGCGTGATCGGATACCACGCGCATACCGTGGCGCCGCCATAGACGGCGCCGAGCGCGGCGGCGCTGTTGCCCTCGATGAAGATGCGGTCGCCGACCTTGTCCGACTTTTTCACCCTGAGGCCAATCGGGCATTTCAAATTCTGCAGCGCCCAGTCGCGCCCCAAATGCAGCGCATGGACGTTGGAGGAGAGCAGCTTTTCCTTGCCCTTGTACTGCTCGCCGATCAGCTGCTCGATCAGCTTCGGGTCCATGTCGAGCAGCGCCGAGAGTGCGCCGAGATAGATGATGTTCTTGAACAGCTGGCGCTGGCGCGGATCGGTGTAGGTCGAGTTGGTGATGGCGGTGAGCGGCACGCCGATTACGGTGATATCGTCGCGGAATTTGGTCGACGGCATCGGCTTGGTGGAATCGTAGAACAGATAGCCGCCGGGCTCGATGCCGGCCACGTCCTTGTCCCAGGTCTGCGGGTTCATCGCCACCATCATGTCGACGCCGCCGCGGGCGCCGAGATGGCCGTCCTCGGTCACCCGCACCTCGTACCAGGTCGGCAGGCCCTGGATGTTGGAGGGGAAGATGTTGCGTGGGGACACCGGGACGCCGTGCCGCAGGATCGCGCGCGCGAACATCTCGTTGGCGCTGGCCGAGCCCGAGCCGTTGACGTTGGCGAAGCGGACGACGAAGTCGTTTACGCTGCTGATCGGCTTTTTGTCGGGCATGTCGAACCTGCGTGGGTCATCTCGATGAAATATTTCTGCATGTCCCAGGCGCCGGTGGGACAACGCTCGGCGCACAGCCCGCAATGCAGGCAGACGTCCTCGTCCTTCACCATTACGCGCCCGGTTTTGAGATCCGAGGAGACGTAGAGGTCCTGGTCCGGATGCGGCGAGGGTGCCTTCAGGCGCTGGCGCAAATCGCTTTCTTCGCCGTTGCCGGTGAAGGTGATGCAATCCATCGGGCAGATGTCGGCGCAGGCATCGCACTCGATGCAGAGCGAGGTCGAGAACACGGTCTGGACGTCACAATTCAGGCAGCGCTCGGCTTCGCCCAACGCCAGCTTGACGTCGTAGCCGAGCTCGACCTCGGCGCGGATGTCCTTCAGCGCGATCACCTTGTCGCGATGCGGCACCTTGTAGCGTTTGTCGATCGAGATGTCGTTGTCATAGCTCCATTCGTGGATGCCCATCTTCTGCGATGAGACATGCACGTCGGGCAGCGGACGCTCGGTAATGTCCTCGCCCGAGAGCATCTTGTGGATCGACAGCGCGGCGTCATGGCCGTGCGCCACCGCCCAGATGATGTTCTTCGGGCCGAATGCAGCATCGCCGCCGAAGAACACCTTTGGATTGGTCGAGGCGAATGTCTTGGGATCGACCTTGGGCATGTGCCATTTGTCGAACTCGATGCCGCAATCCTGCTCGATCCAGGGGAAGGCGTTCTCCTGGCCGACTGCGACCAGCACGTCGTCGCAGGGAATGGTCTGATCGGGGTCGCCCGAAGGCACGAGGTTACGGCGGCCTTTGGCGTCAAATTCGGCTTTGACGTGCTGGAAGGTGACGCCGATGAGCTTGCCGGCGACGTGCTTGAATGCCACCGGCACCATGTAATTGAGGATCGGAATATCCTCGTGGATTGCGTCCTCCTTCTCCCACGGCGAGGCCTTCATCTCCTCGAAGCCGGAGCGCACGATCACCGTGACTTTCTCGCCGCCGAGGCGGCGCGCGGTGCGGCAGCAATCCATCGCGGTGTTGCCGCCGCCGAGCACGATCACGCGCTTGCCGATCTTGTCGACATGGCCGAATGACACGTTGGCCAGCCATTCGATACCGATATGGATGTTGCCCGCCGCTTCCTTGCGGCCGGGAATGTCGAGTTCGCGGCCGCGCGGTGCGCCGGAGCCGACGAAGATCGCGTCGTATTTCTCCGCGAGCAGCGACTTCATGCTCTCGATGCGGTGGCCGCCCTTGAAGTCGACGCCGAGACCCAGGATGTAGCCGGTCTCCTCGTCGATCACCGAATTGGGCAGGCGGAATTTCGGGATCTGCGTGCGCATCATGCCGCCGGCTTCCGGATCGGCATCGAACACGGTGCAGTGATAGCCGAGCGGCGCCAGATCGCGCGCCACCGTCAGCGAGGCCGGACCACCGCCGACGAAGGCGACGCGCTTGCCGTTCTTCGGCGAGGGGCGGGGCAGGCGCTGCCTGATGTCGTCCTTGAAATCGGCGGCGACGCGCTTGAGCCGGCAGATCGCGACCGGCGTCTCCTCGACGCGTCCGCGGCGGCACGCCGGCTCGCATGGACGATCGCAGGTGCGTCCCAGAATTCCGGGAAACACGTTCGATTTCCAATTGATCATATAGGCGTCGCTGTAGCGGCCTTGTGCGATCAGTCGGATATATTCGGGAACCGGGGTGTGCGCAGGACAGGCCCATTGGCAATCGACCACTTTGTGAAAGTAGTCGGGGGCCGCGATATCGGTCGGTTTCATTCCTACCCTGTCCGCGCAGGCTCAAAGACCCGGCGGCCTCTTCTGAGCTTGGCGAACGCTTAACGCGCTGCGATCTGGTTTCTGAATGACGTCATTGGGTTAGCTTATTAGAACCTTTCCGAAGTACAACGGCAAAGTTCGGCGCGTCCCCGCTTTCATGGGAGCTACGCGCACACAGCATTAACCGCCGCGCGCGATGCGCGTGCGGTGCAATATGTTGCGATGCAGATGGTTGTTCAGCCGCGCGCGATATCGCTCTTCGCGAGGTCCCACATCAGACCGTATGTGCCGACGGAGACGGGCAGCGGGAAGGGCGATGCGGCAGGGCCGGTGAAGCGCTCGGCGATCACGGCCGAGACCGCGCCAACATGCGTGCCGTCGATCAGCACGAACCAGTCGCGGACGCCTTCGTTGCGCACCGCCGGAATGTCCGCTGTCGCGCCGGACAATTCCGGCTCGCTCTCGAGCAGATGCATGGAGATGATGCCGTCGCGCTTCTCCGGCGCCAGCTTTTCTTGCAGTGCATCACGCCATGCGCCGGCATTGTCGGGCGTCGGCCGCAGGCGCACCACGCCGAGCGCAGCGCCGCGGCCGGTGCCGTTGCTGATGGTAATGCGAGCGACGACACGGAGCATGTCCTTGAAATGCGCCATGCTCCGCCGCGACCATTCGGTCTGGTTGGCCAGCCGCGCCCGATAGGCGGGACTGTCGAGCACGTCGAGCGTCGCGGTCGAGTACAGCGAGAGATATTTGGGATTGGCGGCATGCGCGACATAGCGCCGCGCTTCCAGAAAGCCCTCGATCGCGACGCGCTCTTCCAGATGTTCGCGATCGTACCAGCGGTTGAAATCGGCCTCATTGCCTGCGTCGATGTTCATCGACGTCAGCAGCATGCCCTTTCCGGCGAGCGGCATTTTCTTGTTGTCCTTTTTCGCGCATTAGCGCGCGGCCTTCGACGCAAGGTCGGCAATCGACTTCATCACCGCATCCCTCACGCCGGTATCATAGAGCGAATGTCCGGCTTCTTCCACGAGGCGAATCTCGGAACCCGGCCAAACTTTCGCGAGCGTGTGTGATGTCTCAGGAGGGCACAACAGGTCGTAGCGGCCCTGCACGATAATGCCGGGAATGCCGGCGAGCCGGTCCGCGTTCCGCAGCAGCTGGTCTTGGTTCATGAAGGAGTTGTTGATGAAATAATGTGCCTCCATGAACGGCGTCGCCGGCAGCGTGCGCCACACGTTCAGTGACGCCAGGTCCAGCCGCGTCTTCGCCGCCTTGTGCTCCGACAGGGCTCGCTCGGTATCGTGCCAGGCGCGGGCCGCAGGTCCGTGAATGGCCGGATCGGCATCGAGGATGCGGCGATAATAGGCTTCCACCGGGCGTGCGCGTTCCCCGGGCGGCAGCACGCTCAGAAAATCCTCGTAGAGCGCGGGATAGAATTGCGGCAGGCGCACCGTGAAGGCCGTCTCGACCTCTGCCCGCGTGCCCAGAAAGGTCGCGCGGAGCGCAATGCCGGAGATGCGCTCCGGATGGGCCTGCGCGTACGCCAGCGCCAGCGTCGCGCCCCAGGAGCCGCCGACGACCATCCAGCGTTCGAAGCCGAACTTGTCGCGGATCATCTCCATGTCCGCGATCAGATGTTCCGTGGTGTTGTGCTCGCGCGATCCCTTGGGACGGCTGCGGCCGCAGCCGCGCTGGTCGAACAGCACGGCGCAGAAGCGATCAGGGTCGAACAGCCGGCGATGATCGGGCTGGCATCCGCTGCCGGGCCCGCCGTGCAGGTAGACCGCGGGAATGCCGCCGCTGCGACCGACGCTCTCGACATAGAGCTCATGGCCGTCGCCGACGTCGAGCATGTCGGAGGTCAGCGGCGCAAACGGATCGGCGCGCCTCGCGGCTGTGCCTGCGTCGGCGTCAGGCCCCATTCTCAGATTCCAGGGTGCCGCCGGCGAAGTTGCGATAGAGGAAGCGGCTGGTCTCGCCCTCGGCCTCACGCTCGGCCTGCTTGAAGATGGTTTCGTGCAGCGGCGACAGTGCGCAGGCGGGATCGGTGTTGGCGGCATCGCCGGTCAGCGCAAAGGCCTGGCAGCGGCAGCCGCCGAAATCGATCTCGCGGAATTCGCAAGACTTGCACGGCTCCTTCATCCAGCCGGTGCCGCGATAGCGGTTGAAGGCCTCGGAGTTCTGCCAGATCCAGGCGATCGAATGGTTGGAGCGCACCGACTCGAAGTCGAGCCCGGTGATGCTCTCGGCGGCGTGGCAGGGCAGCACCTTGCCGGCGGGCGAGATGTTGAAGAACTGACGGCCCCAGCCGCCCATGCATTTCTTCGGCCGCAGCGCGTAGTAATCGGGAACGACGTAGTCGATCGCAAGCGTGCCCTTCAGCCGTTCGCGCGCCTCCTCGACGAGGCGGGTACATTCGTCGAGCTGCGCCACCGTCGGCATCAGCGCGGCGCGGTTCTTCAACGCCCAGCCGTAATACTGCACATTGGCGACCTCGAGCCGGTCGGCGTCGAGATCGACGGACATCTGGATGATGTCAGGCAGCTGGTGCAAATTCTGCCGGTGCATCACCGCGTTCACGGTGAGCGGCAAATCAAGCTCGCGCGTCCACTTTGCGACCTCGAGCTTCTTGCGGTGGCCGCCCTTGTAGCCGGCGACGCGATCGGCGAGGCCTTCCTCGATGCCCTGGAACGAGATCTGCACATGGCAGAGCCCGGCATCGGCGAGACCGCTGAGCTTCTCGCGCGTCAGCAGTACGGCCGAGGTGATCAGGTTGGTGTAGAGGCCGACGTCGCTGGCATGCTTGACGAGGTCGACGAGGTCCTTGCGCGCCGTCGGCTCGCCGCCGGAGAAATGCACCTGCAGCACGCCGATCTCGGCGAGCTCGCTCAAGACCTTCTTCCATTCCTCGGTGGTCAGCTCCTTGCCCGAGCGATCGAGCTCCACCGGGTTGGAGCAGTAGGGGCATTGCAGCGGGCAGCGATGGGTGATCTCCAGCAGCACCGCGAGCGGAATGCCAAAAGTCTCCGCTGTCGAGCGCTGCTTCTCCAGCACCGCGAGGCTGTCGCTGGCGTTGGGCGGGACGGTGGGATTGCCGAGCACATCGCTCATGACGTCTTCTCCCGGGCTTCCGTGAGAAAGCCCTTGTCGGCGAGATCCTGCAGCATGACGATGACATCGGCCAGGATCGCCTCGCGCGGCGCGGCGTATTTGACCGCCAACGCGTCCGCAATGTCGCCGACGCTGCGCTCGCCGTTGCAGAGCTGCAGGACCTCGACTGCGATCTCGTCCGGGGCCAGAACACGTTCCGGCGCCAGGATCACCCAGACCTTTCGCGTCTCGTCATATTTCAGCTTGGCATGCCGCGGCAGCACCGGGCGGCTTGCCTCGCTGACGCTGATGTTCCGCGGCCCGGCCATTCCAGTTCCTCTTCAGCTCGCTTTGGGCACGAACGCGCCCGGCGGAATGTTGCCCTCGACATAGGCGTGCTGGAGCGCGTCGAGCTGCACCCATAGCACGTTGGTCTTGAAGATCAGCGCGTTGCAGACGGAGGCGCGCTCTTCCGGCGTCCTTGCATGCGCCTTGACATAGTCGAGCGCAAAGCCGGCATCGCGCGGCGCCTGGGTCAGGCGACGCTTGAAGTAGCTCATGATGTCAGGATTGACGAAATCATAGTGCTCCAGCATGCCGGAGATGCGTTCTTCATGCAGATTTGGCGCGAACAGCTCGGTAAGCGAGGAGGCGATCGCCTCCAGCGGGCTCTTCTCGCGGCAGTAGTGGACGTAGGCTTCGACCGCGAAGCGCGTCGCCGGCAAGATGCCTTCGGTCGATTCCACGTAAGCCGTGTCGAGCCCGAGTCCTTCCGTCAGCTTGATCCAGCGCTCGATGCCGCCCTCGGAGCCGACATCGCCGTCATGGTCCTCGATGCGATGGCGCCATTCCAGGCGCGTGGCGCGGTCGCGGAAGCGCGAGATCACCACCGCGTCCTTGATCGGGATGGTGCTCTGGTAGTAGTAGCGGTTCAGCGCCCAGGCCTGCACCTGGCCCTTGTTCAGCTTGCCGCCGTGCAGCAGCTTGTGGAACGGATGCAGGCTGTGATAGCGCGTCGCCCCGATATGGCGCAGCGCCGCCTCCAGCTCCTCGGCGCTCGTGAGCTTGATGTCCTTGCCGATCGAGAGCGCAGTCATTCCAGTCATTGACGCCGCATTCACAGCACGATCTCCGTTCCATCCGCCGGTATCTGCCAGCCCGCCTGCTCAGCGGCCTTGCGCTCGGGTGAGGCAGGCAGCAGCGCCGGGTTCGAGTTATTGATATGCAGAAATATCTTCCTGTCGATAGCAAGGTCGGCCAGCCGTGCGATGGCGCCGTCGTCGCCGGACATGGCGACATGTCCCATGCTCTTGCCGGTCTTGTGGCCGAGGCCGCATTTGATCATCTCGTCGTCCTGCCAGACCGTGCCGTCGAAGAACACGAGCGAAGCGCCGTCGATCTCGGCCTTCAGCGCGTCGGTCACCTCGGCGCACGCCGCGATGAAGTAGAAGCACTTGCCGGTCGCCTTGTCGGTGATCTTCAGGCCCAGCGTGTCGCCGTCGCCGCTCTCGCCACCGGGATGCGCCTTGCCTTCCAGATACCAGGCCGACTTGCCGGGGACTGCGAAGGCCAGCACTTCCAGCCCGGAGCGCGCGCCATCCGGTAGCCGCGGTTCGAACGGCTCGCTGATGTCGATCGGCTGGCGCCGCACGTTCTTTTCGTTCAGCACGTCGAAGATGCTGTTGCTCTTCAGGATCGCCAGCACCTTCTCGTGCGCATAGACCGTGAAGGGCGAGCCCTCGCGCATCGAGAGCAGGCCTGCCACCGCATCCACCTCGCTGTTGGTCAGGATAACGCCTGCGATCGGCGTATGGCGCAGCGCGCTCGCTTTGGGGTGCAGCTGCGGCGTGGCATTCAATTGCTGCCGCAGGTCCGGGGAGGCATTGATCAGGAACCAGTACTCGCCGTCGCCGCTGAAGGCGACCGAGGCTTGGGTTCTCAAGAGTTCATGGCCGTTCTCACGGGCCGCCCGGCAGCCCTCGCAGCCGCAATTCCATTGCGGCACTCCGCCGCCGGCTGCGGCGCCCAGGACGACGACGCGAAGCATGATCCGTCTCCTGGAAGCAACGTCACGGAGGTGGATCTCAGGCCGACACGATTTCCATCATTCGGAAACCGGTCGTGACCGAAAGACCCACCTGCGCTGAACGCAGATCACCAACCGCTTACTTGCGGGTGGCGCTCACATACATGTTGATTTCCATGCCGCAGGGCACTTCGACGATCTTCGGGGCTTTCCAGGCCATTTTGGCACTCCATTTTCGCGAATTCGGACGTATCCGCCCACCCGTTAAATTAATGCGCGCCGAGAAGTTCGCCAGTGAAATTTTCCCGAGAAGCCCATGTTGCGCCGCGAAAAAAAGCCCTCGGGAACACCACTTCTGGGGCGCTGCCTTGCGTTCGGCGCATTCGGTCGCGAACCCTGTCCTGATAAAGCAGTTGTGAGTGCAGTGCAGCTTTCAATCCGGTACAGGCGACCCAACTGGATTTCGATGATGCCCAAATACTACTTCAACACCCGTATCGGCGACGAACTGATCGTGGATCCCGAAGGCGAGGACCTGCGCAACCCCGACCGCGCCTGGGAGGTCGCCCGCCAGATGATCCTGGAGGTGGTGAAATCCGAGGGCACCCAGCGCGCCCTGCTGGACGCCGTGATCGAGGTGACCGACGCCGAAGGCGAGATCGTGCTGGAGTTCCCCTTCACCGAGGCGCTGCTGGACATCCCGGACGCGTCCGCGACGCGGCACTAGCCCACACTCCCTCCCCGTCATTGGCCCTTGCGACGAAGCAATCCAGACTGCCTCCGCGGAGGGATTTCTCGATTGCTTCGCTGCGCTCAGGATTCAATGACGAGGGACCACCCGGCGCCCCAGCGCCTTCGCCCCTGCGAAATCCGCATGGCTTTGCCGCGTTCCCGGCGCTAAAAGACGCCGGTTACACGGAGCAAGCCATGCAAGATCTCTGGCGCCTGTCGGCTGCCGACCTCGCCATCCTCGTCAAGTCCAAAAAGGTGTCTGCCAGGGAGGCCGCCAAGGCCGGGCTAGCCCGCCTGGACGCCGTCAATCCCCAGCTCAATGCGGTGATCGACCACCGGCCGGACGACGTGCTCAAGCAGGCCGACGCCGTCGATGCCGCCATCGCGCGGGGCGAGGACCCCGGCGTGCTCGCCGGCGTGCCCGTCACCATCAAGGCCAATGTCGACCAGGAGGGCTTTGCCACCACCAACGGCCTCAAGCTCCAGCGCGATTTGATCGCGCGCGAGGACAATCCGGTGGTCGCAAATTTCCGCAAAGCCGGCGCCATCCTGCTCGGCCGCACCAATTGCCCGGCCTTCTCCTATCGCTGGTTCACCACCAACCTCGTCCATGGCGACACCAAGAACCCGCGTGACGCCTCTCTGACCCCGGGCGGCTCGTCCGGCGGCGCCGGTTCGGCGGTCGCGGCCGGCATCGGCCACATCGCCCACGGCACCGACATCGCCGGCTCGATCCGCTACCCCGCCTATGCCTGCGGTGTGCAAGGCCTGCGCCCGACGCTGGGCCGCATCCCCGCCTTCAATCCGGCACTGCCGGAGCGCCCGATCGGACCGCAGATCATGGCGGTCTCGGGTCCGCTGGCGCGCACCGTCAACGACCTCAGGATTTCACTGGCTGCGATGTCGGCCCGCGACATCCGCGATCCCTGGTACGCACCAGTGCCGCTGGAAGGCCCAGCACGGGACAAGCGCGCCGCGCTCTGCCTCAATCCGGACGGCCTTGCCACCACGCCCGAAGTGAAGGCGGCGGTGATCGATGCGGGCAAGCGCCTCGAGCGTGCCGGCTGGACGGTCGAGACGATCGAAAACACGCCGTCGATGCGCGAGGCGGTCGAGTGGCAGATCAAGCTCTGGCTCGGCGACGGCTATGAAGCGCAGCTGGAGATGGCCGAGCGCGAGGGCGATCCCGGTGCGCTGGCGTGCCTGCGCGGCAATCGCGGCAGGGTCACGCCGATGGATCAGGCCAATTACGCCAAGGCGCTGACGCGGCGGGCCACTCTGACCCGCGACTGGATGCTGTTCTTCGAAAAATACGCGGTGCTGCTGACGCCGGTGTCCGGCGAGCTGCCGTTCCCCGATCATCTCGATCGCAAGGACGATGAGTCCTTCAAGCGCGTCTGGGAAGCGCAGCTGCCGCAGATCGCCATTCCCTTCATGGGTCTGCCGGGCCTCGTGGTCTCCACGGGTCTGGTCGGCAAGGCGCCCGTCGGCGTGCACATCGTCTCCGGCCGCTACCGCGAAGACCTCTGCCTGCTCGCAGGCGAAGCGATCGAGGCGGGCGGCGTGCCGCCGTCGCCGATCGATCCCGTGGGTTAGCGATGTCCGCGATCTACGATTTCAAGGCCAACTCGCTTGCGGGTGAGGAGGTTGCGCTCCGCCGCTTCGAGGGGCAGGTGCTCCTGATCGTCAACACCGCGAGCAAATGCGGCTTCACGCCGCAATATCGCGGTCTGGAGGATCTGCATCGCGATCTCTCGCCGCGCGGCTTCTCCGTGCTCGGCTTTCCCTGCAACCAGTTCGGCGCGCAGGAGCCGGGGCAGGCGAGCGAGATCCAGGCGTTCTGCTCGACCAATTACGACGTCACCTTTCCCCTGTTCGAGAAGATCGACGTCAACGGCGCCCATGCGCACCCTCTGTATGAGTACCTGAAACACCAGCAATCGGGCCTGTTAGGGGCCTCCATCAAATGGAATTTCACCAAATTCCTGGTGGACCGTACCGGCAAGGTGATCGCGCGCTACGCGCCGACCGCACGGCCGGAAGGATTGCGGAATCAAATCGAGACCCTGTTGTGAGCGAGACAATCATGAGCGACGAATTTCCGGACCGCCTGTCGGTCGATCCGAACAGCCCCTATTACAACGCAGACATCCTGGCGCGCGACGTCGGCATCCGCTTCAAGGGCGTCGAGAAGACCAATGTCGAGGAATACTGCATCAGCGAAGGCTGGGTCCGCGTCACCGCCGGCAACGCCAAGGACCGCCACGGCAACCCGCTGACCATCAAGGTGCACGGGCCGGTGGAGCCGTATTTCAGGGATAAGAAGTGACGGCGAAGCCGTCATTCCGGGGCGATGCGAAGCATCGAACCCGGAATCTCGAGATTCCCCGGTGCGCAATTGCGCACCTGAGGTCAGGTCCTTCGGACCATCCCGGAATGACGGGCTAACAAATCGAAAGGCCCCCCATGTCCGTCCGCATCGTCGACGTCCGCGAGATCACCAAGCCGATCTCATCGCCGATCCGCAACGCCTATATCGACTTCACCAAGATGACGACGAGCCTCGTCGCCGTCGTCACCGACGTCGTTCGCGACGGCAAGCGCGTGATCGGCTACGGCTTCAACTCCAACGGCCGTTACGGGCAGGGCGGCCTGATCCGCGAGCGTTTTGCCTCGCGCATCACCGAGGCCGATCCGAAGTCGCTGCTGAATGCGGCCGGCGACAATCTCGACCCCGACAAGGTCTGGGGCGCGATGATGACCAACGAGAAGCCCGGCGGCCACGGCGAGCGCTCGGTCGCAGTCGGCACCATCGACATGTCGGTGTGGGACGCGGTGGCGAAGATCGCGGGCAAGCCGCTGTTTCGCCTGCTCGCCGAACGGCACGGCGTCAAAGCCAATCCGCGCGTGTTCGTCTACGCCGCCGGCGGCTATTACTATCCCGGCAAGGACCTCTCGATGCTGCGCGGTGAGATGCGCGGCTATCTCGATCGCGGCTACAACGTCGTGAAGATGAAGATCGGCGGCGCGCCAATTGAAGAAGACCGCACCCGCATCGAGGCGGTGCTGAAGGAGATCGGCAAGGACGCCCAGCTCGCCGTCGACGCCAATGGCCGCTTCAACCTGGAGACCGGCATCGCCTATGCCAAGATGCTGCGCGACTATCCCTTGTTCTGGTACGAGGAAGTCGGCGATCCCCTCGACTACGCGCTGCAGGCCGCGCTCGCCGAATTCTATCCAGGCCCGATGGCCACAGGCGAGAATCTCTTCAGCCACCAGGACGCCCGCAATCTGATCCGCTACGGCGGCATGCGCCCGGACCGCGACTGGCTGCAGTTCGACTGCGCGCTCTCCTACGGCCTGTGCGAATACCAGCGCACGCTGGAAGTCCTGAAAACCCACGGCTGGTCCCCCAGCCGCTGCATCCCGCATGGCGGCCACCAGATGTCGCTCAACATCGCCGCCGGCCTCGGCTTAGGCGGCAACGAGAGCTACCCCGACCTGTTCCAGCCCTACGGCGGCTTCCCGGATGGCGTTGGCGTCGAGAACGGCCACATCACCATGCCGGACCTTCCGGGCATCGGTTTTGAAGGCAAGTCGGATCTCTACAAGGAGATGAAGGCGCTGGCGGAGTAGGGTCGACGGCGTCTCCAACAACTCGGTGTCGTCCCCGCGAACGCGCTAGGGCATGCACATTCTGGTGCGGCGGATTGACTCGGGTTCGCCCTGGGGGTTCCAGAATCGGAGATCTATGTGATTCCTATTGCGGCACTCCATGGTTTGGACGGGGGTGCTGCGATGTTGTCACGGATTGACTGGACGCTGGGCCGGTTCGGGGATCGTCGTCTCGATAAAGGGGGGCGGCGCTCGCTGAACGCATGGTTGCGGGCAAAACTGTCTGCCTTCGGCAGCTCTCCAGGGGGAACCGCGCGCTGGAAGTGCGGTTCAACCGCTTTCTTGGCCATGACAAGGTGACGGTGGATCGGATCATCGAAAGCTGGAGCAATAGCACGGGCCCTGCCGTGGAAGGCCGCCACGTGCTGGCCATCCAGGACACCAGCGAGATCCACTTCAACACCACGCCGCAACGCCGGCGCGGGCTCGGAGAAATCGGCAAAGGCAATAACCACGGCGTGCTGCTGCACCCGCTGCTGGCTGTGGACGCCGACGACGGCAGCTGTCTTGGGCTTTTGAGCGGGCAGATATGGACGCGCGCAGGTCGCCGCACGACCTCGCATGATGATCGGGAATTATCGGACAAGGAATCGCAACGCTGGATATCGACTGCCGTGGCGGCAAGGCCGCTGCTCACCAAGGCCGCGGCGGTGACGGTGCTGGGTGACCGCGAGAGCGATATTTTTGCCCTTTATGCCAGCTCGGCCAAGCAACACTTCCACGTCATCGCGCGCAGCATGCATGATCGCAAGCTTGCCGACCGCAGCAGCCTGTATGAGGCCAGCGATGCCATGGCCGCGGTGGACCAGCGTATGATCCAACTGCCTGCGCGCGCCGCGCGGCCGGCTCGCCTGGCCCACCTCGAACTTCGCTTTGGCGCAATCGAGCTCGCCCGCCCGCAGAATAAGTTCTTGCACCATCTGCCGAAAAGCTTGCCGCTGGCGGTGGTCGATGTGCGCGAGATTAACGCCGAAACCGGCATAGAGCCGCTGCACTGGCGGCTTCTCACCTCTCACGAGGTCACCAGCATCGAGGACGCCTGGCGCATCGTCCAATGGTACAAGCAGCGCTGGATCATCGAGCAGTTCTTCCGCATCCTGAAGACACAAGGCCTCAAGCTCGAAGACAGTCAGATCGGATCCGCCGATCGGCTTCTCAAGCTGGTTGCGATCGCCGCCAAGGCGGCCGTCATCACCATCCAGCTTCTGCAGGCCCGCAATGGTGGTCGCCAGCCCATTCTCGCGGCCTTCGACAACGGCCAAATTGGCGCGCTCACAGCCCTCAACCGGCAACTCGAAGCCGCGAGCAAGCGACTAAAGAACCCACATCCGCCCGATAGTCTCGCTTGGGCCGCCTGGATCATCGGCCGTCTCGGCGGGTGGGATGGCTACCCATCGTCCAAGCCGCCGGGCCCGATCACCTTCAAAAACGGCCTCGAATACTTCAACGCCGTCGCAGCAGGATGGAGCCTCAGAGATATGTGCATGCCCTAGCGCGAACGCGGGGACCCATAACCCCAGGGAGAGGTTATGGAGCGGGCCGGCAACTCCGAATCTTCGCCAAACCCAACCCTGTGGCTATGGGTCCCGGATCAGCGCTTCGCTTGTCCGGGACGACGACTGAGTTTGCGGCTTACGACAATCGCATGTCCAGCAGCCGCCTTCCTTCGCCCTTCAGCAGCTTCTTCACCGCGCTCGACGCCACCACCTCGCCGTCATTCGCGTAGGCCTCGTGGTTTTTCTCGATGTCGTCGAGGCGATAGAGGTAGTTGACCATCACGCCGGCGGATTCCCGCACGCCCTTCGGCGAGAGATCGCCGAGCCAGTTGATGCGCTCCAGCCTTGCGCCGTTGCCGAGATGGAAGCGGGCGACGGAATCGATCAGCTTGCCCTTCGGCGTGCGCGCCTTGAGGAAGTAGTGCGCCGCGAGCGGCTCGATCACGGCGCGGAGCTGTGCCGTCGTCTCGGGGCTCTCGAACCATTTGGGGTCGTCGAGGCGCTTCAGCACCTCGCGGTCCTCGTCCGACAGCGGCAGGTCCTTGTCCTGCTTCAGCCATGGCATGAAACCCGGCACCGGTGACAGCGTCACGAAGGTGTCGAGCTTCGGCGTTTCGCGGCGCAGCTCCTCGACCACCTGCTTGATCAGGAAGCTGCCGAAGGAGATGCCGCCAAGACCGCGCTGGGTGTTGGAGATCGAATAGAACACGGCGGTGCGCGCGCGCTCGATCGGCAGATACTGGCGATCGACCGCGAGCAGCGGCGCGATCGCGCCGGGGATCGTCTCGGTCAGCGCCACCTCGACGAAAATCAGGGGCTCGTCGACCATCGCGGGATGGAAGAAGGCGTAGCAGCGGCGGTCGACCGGATCGATGCGGCGGCGCAGATCGTCCCAGTCGGAGATCTCGTGCACGGCCTCGTAGCGGATGATTTTTTCGAGGATGTTGGCCGGGGTCGACCAGTCAATCCTGCGCAGCACGAGAAACCCCCTGTTGAACCACGAAGAGAGAAGATGCGAGACGTCGCGATCGAGCGCGGCGAGCTCGGTGTGGCCGTTCATCATGCCGAGCAGATCGGCGCGCATGTTGACGAGATCGCCGGTGCCGCCGGGCGCGCGGTTGAGGCGGCGGATCAGCTCCTGCCGCCGCGGCTCCGAGGCGAAATGCAGCGAGCTCGCGTCCTCGTCGCTCGGCGCGGCGCGCCATTTCTCGATCGCCTTGGACAGGCGCTCCCGGTCCGGGCCGAAATCGCGCACCAGTCCGTCGAAGAAGGCGCGGCGTCCCGCCGCATCCAGCTCCCGGTAGATGTCGAGCACCTCACGCGCGATGGCGATGCCCGATGCCTCGCCCCGGCCCGACAGCAGCGCGTCGCAGAGATCGATCAGCCCGTCGGCGTCCCGTCTGGTGTCGGCGGAATCTCCCCGACGAAGCAGCGTGCGGCCGCGCTCGGAGATCGTGGCGAGCAGGTCGGAGAAGAAGGCGTTGGCCATCGGGACTTTCGTGTCGGGTTTGTGCGTTGCGGAAGCTTACACGGGATTTGGGCAGAAACCGATCACAATCAAGCGGAGGAATGCGGCAACTTTAGTTGGGCCGTGCGTCTGGAGAATGCCGGCATGCCTGCCTTTGCGGCAATGCCACCGAGGGCCCCCCTACCGTAGGGTGGGCAAAGGCGCACTTGCGCCGTGCCCACGATCTCTCTCGATTGCGAAAAATGCGTGGGCACGCTCCGCTTTGCCCACCCTACGAGTTCTGCGCTCGTATCGACCAGCTACACTTTCCCCGCAAACTCAGTCGGCGTGCGCCCCGTCACCTGGCGGAACGCGGCCGAGAACGCGGGCACGCTGGCATAGCCGAGCTGCGTCGCGAGCTGTTTCACCGAGACATTCGCATCCATGGAGAGCCGCTGGATCGCCGCCGCAATCCGCGCGCGCTGGCACCAGCTCTTGAAGCTCAGCTGCGTTTCCGTCGAGAACAGCCGCGACAGCGTCCGCGCGGAAGTTCCAACCTCGCGCGCCAGCGCGTCGATGTCGTGCAGGCCGGTGGGATCGTCGAGCACGATCATGGCGGCGCGGCGGCAGCGCACTTCGCGCGGCAGCGGCACGAAGGTCGCGGAATCCTCGGCCTGGTGCAATTCCAGCATGACGAGGCGCACCAGCAGCTCGGTCCGCTCCTCCGTGTTGCGCGCGTCGAACAGCGCCAGGATCGCCTGATTGAGCAGCGGCGACACCCGCACCACGAATTCCCGGGTCAGGCCGTCATAGCGCTGCTCGCGCTTCAGCCAGGACAGGTCGAAATACAGCGTGCGCATCTCGATGTCGGCGAGCAGATCGATGGCATGCTCGAGCCCGGCCGGGACCCAGACCGCGCGGTCCGGCGGCACCAGCCATCGCCCCCCGGGCGTCGTCACCTGCATGGTGCCGCGTGCCGCATAGATCAGCTGCGCCTCGCGGTGCAAATGCGGATCGATCCGCATGCCCTTGGGATAGTCGCGCGCGACCAGGTGCACGCCCGCGGGCGAGCGGTGGTTGCTCCGGACCTCCCTAAGGATTGGCGTTTCCAAGACAGTCATTGGCAGCATCCCGTCATGGGGAGGACATATAACTCATTTCGGAGCAGGAGAGGATTCGTATGAACAGCCCCAGCCGGGTCATCAGTTTCGTCAATGCAGGCCATTTCATCGACCATTATTCGATGCTGATCTTCGCCGCCGCCGTCATCATCATGGGGCCCGCGCTCGGCATGGCCTATTCGGAACTTTTGCCCTACGCGACACCCGGCTTTGTGGCTTTCGGCGCCGGCTCGCTGCTCACCGGCTGGCTCGGCGACCGCTGGAGCCGCCGCCACATGATGCTGATCTTCTTCGTCGGCATCGGAGCGTCCATGATCTCGGTCGGCTTCGTGCAGACCCCGGCGCAACTCGGCGCGGCACTGCTGGCGATCGGCATCTTTGCCTCGATCTATCATCCCGTCGGCACCGCGATGATCGTGTCCTATGCCGACCGGCTCGGCCGCGAGATGGGGATCAACGGCGTCTGGGGCAATCTCGGCGTCGCTTCGTCGGCGCTGGTGACCGGCGTGATCGGCCAGTATCTCGGCTGGCGCTTTGCCTTCATCGTTCCCGGCGTGGTCACGATCCTGATCGGCATCGCCTTTGCGATGCTGGTCGTGCACGAGGACCGCAAGGGTTCGAAGCAGGCGGCGGCGCAGGCGCGGGTGGCAAAACAGGACATGTGGCGCGTGGTGCTGTCGCTGCTGATCGTGGTGATCGCGATCTCCACCACGTTCAACGCCGTCACCGTGGCGCTGCCAAAACTGTTCGCGGAGCGTCTCGCCGATTTGACCAAGAGCCCGGCGTTGCTCGGCGTCATCGCGGCCTGCGTCTACGTGTTCGGCGCGATGACGCAGTACACGATCGGCCGGCTGCTCGACCGTTACTCGCTGAAGACGGTGGCGTTGCCGCTGTCCTTCATGCTGGCGCCGTTCCTCTATCTCGCCGCCAGCCTGAACAATCTGCCGCTGATCCTGGTCTCGATCGGCATCGTCATGGGCGCGTTCGGGCAGGTCACGGTGAACGATGCCATGGTCGGCAAGTACACCAGCGAGGAATGGCGCTCGCGCGCCTACGCCGTGCGCTATTTCATCGGCTTCACCGCGGCCGGCGCCTCGGTCGGCCTGGTCGCCTGGCTCTACGAGCAGGGCGGCTTCGTCACCATGCTGCACGCCTTCGCCGCGCTCTGCCTGCTGGCAATCGCGGCGGCGATCATCCTGCCGCGCGAAATCAGGACGCCGGCTGCAGTGTGAGGGCCCGTGTCCCGGACAAGCTGCAACGCGTAAGCGTTGCGGCGCAGAGCCGGGACCGAGAAAATTGCGGGCAAGTTTCTCGGCGGCATAGGCCCCGGCTCTGCAGCGCACCGCCGAAGAGGCACTGCGCTGCGTCCGGGGCACCAGCGGGGTGGAACCCGCCCCACCTCCCGAGGGTTCTATCCCCGTGGCCCCGACACCGGGGGTGAAGGGGGAAAGACACCAGCATGCCATGGCGCCTGCTCCGACCGGTCGGCCTCGTCCCCGCGGCGCTTGTCCTCACCACCATTGCGGCCGGTGCCGAGGGCGGCAAATCGGCTGGCCCATCCGAATTCCTGTTGGTGGCGCAGATCGTGCTGTTGATCGCGGTCGGTCGCGGTCTCGGCGAGATCATGCAGCGCGTCGGCCAGCCCTCGGTGATCGGCGAGTTGCTCGCCGGCATCATCCTGGGACCGTCGCTGTTCGGCTGGATCTGGCCGGAAGCGCAGCACGCGATCTTCCCGAAGGCACCCGAGCAGAAGGCGATGCTCGACGGCATTGCCCAGTTCGGAATCCTGCTCCTGCTGCTGCTCACCGGCATGGAGACCGACCTCAAGCTGGTCAGGAAGGTCGGCAGGGCCGCGATCGCGATCTCGATCGCCGGCATCCTCGTGCCCTTCGCCTGCGGCTTCGCGCTCGGCGAGTTCCTGCCCGATGCGCTGCTGCCCAATCCGCAACAGCGCCTGGTCGCTTCGCTGTTCATGGGCACGGCGCTGTCGATTTCGTCCGTGAAGATCGTCGCCGTGGTGGTGCGCGAGATGAATTTCATGCGCCGCAATGTCGGTCAGATCATCGTCGCGACCGCCGTGATCGACGACACCATCGGCTGGATCATCATCGCCGTCATCTTCAGCCTGGCCTCGCACGGCACGCTGGATATCGCCTCGGTGGCGAAAGCCGTGCTGGGCACGCTCGCCTTCCTCGCCGTCAGCTTCACCATCGGCCGCCGCCTGGTGTTCCAGCTGATCCGCTGGGCCAACGACAATCTCGTCAGCGCCGCGGCCGTGATCACGGTGATCCTGCTGTTGATGAGCGTGATGGCGCTGATCACGCATCTGATCGGTGTGCATACCGTGCTCGGTGCCTTCGTCGCCGGCATCCTGGTCGGGGAATCACCGATCCTGACGCGGCAGATCGACGAGCGCCTGCGCGGGCTGATCTCCAGCTTCTTCATGCCCGTGTTTTTCGGCCTCGCCGGCCTCAGTGCCGATCTCTCGGTGCTGCGCGATCCCAATCTGCTGATGCTCACCGGCCTCCTGGTCGTGATCGCCAGCGTCGGCAAGTTCGGCGGCGCCTTCGTCGGCGGCACATTGGGCGGCCTGAACAATCGGGAGTCGCTGGCGCTGGCGAGCGGCATGAATGCCCGCGGCTCGACCGAGGTGATCATCGCGACCATTGGCCTGTCCATCGGCGTGCTGAGCCAGAACCTGTTCACGATGATCGTGACCATGGCGATCGTGACCACGATGGCGATGCCGCCGATGCTGCGCGCCGCGCTGGCAAGGCTGCCGATGAACAAGGACGAGAAGGAACGGCTGGAGCGGGAGGAATTCGAGAAGCGCGGCTTCCTCGCCAATCTCGAGCGCCCTCTGCTGGCGGTGGACGAAAGCGTCAACGCCACCTTTGCCGCCCACATCGCCGGCCTGATCGCCGGCATGCGCGGGCTGCCGATCACCGTGCTGCATATCGGCAAGAGCGCCAAGGAACAGGAGAAGGGCCGCGACCAGGAGGAGAGCCACGAAGCGGTGGTGAAGAAGGCCGCCGAAGTCGTCTCCGCCCATGGCGACGGCGGGGCCGGCAACGTCGATGTCGTCACCCGTGCGAGGCAGGCGGAGCTCGGCGAGACCATCGCCGACGAGGCGCGCAAGGGTTTTGATCTTCTCGTCGTCGGCGTCGACAAGGTCGTGACGGCCAAGGACCGTTTCGACCGGAGGATCGACGACATCGCCGCGAAGTTCGAAGGACCGCTTGCGATCGTCGCGGCCAAGGGCAAGCACCTGAAGCAGCCGGCGCCCGATGCGCTCAACATCCTCGTTCCCGTCTCCGGCAGCGGCATCTCCAAGCGCGGCGCCGAGGTGGCGGTCGCGCTGGCGCAGGCCGGGTCAGGCTCGCTCCGGGTGATCTATGTCGCGACGACGCGCGACAAGGGCGCGCAGCGCGGCGCCTCCCGTGGCCTCGGCCAGGAGGCGGGCATCCTCAAGGACGCCAGCGATCTCGCCGCCCGCTACGACGTCGACATCACCACCACGCTGCGGGTGAACCGGGCGCCGGAGGCCGCGATCCTGCGCGAGATCGACACCACCGACGTCGATCTCGTCGTCATGGGCGTCGACCGCATCCAGGCCGACCATCTCTCCTTCGGCGGCGTCGCCGACGCCGTGCTCAGGCAGTCGAAAGTCTCGGTGCTGCTGGTGTCGAGCGGCGAGGCGCGGCAGGCGGTGGTGGAGAAGGCTTAGGATGTGGCTGTAGCCGCGTGGACGGTGCGCTCCCTCTCCCGCTCGCGGGAGAGGGGTGGGGAGAGGTGTTTCCGCAGTGGGCTCTTAGGGCTTCACCTCCGCCGCCGTCTCCACCTTCGCCACCTTCTTGCTCGCCCGCCAGTTCTCGAAGCGCTGCACCACCACGAAGAAGGCCGGCACGAACAGCACGGCGAGGCAGGTCGAGGCCAGCATGCCTGAGAACACCGTGATGCCGATCGACTTGCGCGCGCTGGCGCCGGCGCCGGTCGCGAGCACCAGGGGCACCACGCCGAGGATGAAGGCGAACGAGGTCATCAGGATCGGGCGGAAGCGGGCGCGCGCCGCCTCGATCGCGGCCTCAAGCACCGGCTTGCCGTCGCGGCCGTGGAGCTCGAGCCCGACCTCGACGATCAGGATCGCGTTCTTGGCCGACAGCGCGATCAGGAGGATCAGCCCGATCTGGCAATACAGGTTATTGTCGATCTTGAGCCCGGAGAGGATCAGCATCGGCCCGAGCAGCGACAGCGGCACCGCGAGGATCACCGAGATCGGCGCGTACCAGCTTTCATACTGGCCGGCGAGCACGAGATAGACCAGCAGCATGGCGAGGCCGAACACCCAGTAGATCTGGTTGCTGACCGCCTTCTCCTGATAGGACATCGCGGTCCATTCATAGCCGGTGCCAGGCGGCAGCGTCTTGTCGGCGATCTCCTCCATCAGCTTCAACGACTGGCCGGAGGAGTAGCCCTGCGCCGGCAGGCCGATCACGGTCGAGGACGGATAGAGGTTGTAGAGGCTGATCAGCGAGGGGCCGGTGGCCGGCGTGATCTTGGCGACGGTGCCGATCGGGATCATGTCGCCGTTCGAGTTGCGCACCTGCATGTTGGCGATGTCGCTCTCGGTGACGCGGAAGGCGGGATCGGCCTGGGTGTAGACCTGGAACACACGGCCGAACTTGTTGAACTGGTTGACATAGGACGAGCCGAGATAGGTCGACAGCGCCGAGAACACCTGATCGGTCGTGACGTGCAGCGTCTGGGTCTTGACCCGGTCGATCTCGACGTTGAATTGCGGCACCGAGGAGCGGAACGAGGACTGCACGCGCTGCAGTGCGCTCTGGCTCTGGCCGTTACTGACCATCGCGCCGGTGATCGCCTGCAGCTTGGCGAAATCGCTGTTGCCGTCGCGCAGCTCGACCTGCATCGAGAATCCGGCGGCGTTGCCGATGCCCTGGATCGGCGGCGGCGGCAGCACCAGCGTGCGCGCCTCCATGATGGTCGCGAGCTTGTCATTGAGCCCGTACACCAGCGAGCGCAGATCCTCGCCGGGTCCTTTGCGTGCGTCCCAATCCTTCAGGATGATGTAGGCGACGCCGGCATTGGCCAGGCTTGCGCTGTTGTCGAGCGCGGAGATGCCGGCGATGGTGATGACCTGCGCCACGCCCGGCGTCTCCTTGATCAGCCCGCTCGCTTTGTCGAGCACGGCTTGGGTCCGCTCCAGCGCGGCGCCGTCGGGCAGCTGCACGGCGGCGATCAGATAGCCCTGGTCCTCGATCGGCAGGAAGCCGGTCGGCACCCGCGACAGACCGTAGCCGCTGGCTCCGATCACCAGCAGCGCGAACGCAACCGAGACGGTGGCGTGCCGGCACAGGAAGGTGATCAGCCTTGTATAGCCGCGCTCGACCCGGTCATAGACCGCGTTGAAACCGCGATAGAAGAAGTTGCGCTGCTCCGGCGGCACCGTCGGTCGCAGCCACAGCGCGCATTGCGTCGGCTTCAGCGTCGCCGCGTTGATGGCGGATAGCAGCGCAGTCGCCGCGATCACCAGCGCGAATTGCGAATAGATGCGCCCGGTGAGCCCCGCGAGGAACGAGGCCGGCAAAAACACCGAGATCAGCACCAGCGTGATGCCGACGATCGGCGCGAACAGCTGGTCCATCGCCTTGATCGCGGCATCGTGGCCGTTCATGCCCTGCTCGATGTTGTGCGCCGCGCCTTCGACCACGACGATGGCGTCGTCGACAACGATGCCGATCGCGAGCACGATCGCGAACAGCGTCGACATGTTGATGGTGAAGCCGAGCGCCGCCATCGCCGCAAAGGCGCCGATGATGGTGACAGGCACGGTTGTCGCCGGCACCAGCATCGCGCGCCAGTCCTGCAGGAAGACGAGGATCACGACCAGCACCAAAAGGCCGGCCTCGATCAGGGTCATGTAGACCTCGTGCACCGAGGCCTCGACGAATTTCGTGGTGTCGAACGGCGTGTCGTATTTGATGCCTTCCGGAAACCGCTTGGCGAGGTCCGCCATCTTCTTCTCGACGGCCTGCTCGACCTGGAGCGCGTTGGCGCCGGGCGACTGGAACACGCCGATGCCGACGGCCGGCTGCTTGTTGAGCGAGAAGATCTGGCTGTAGGTCTGCGCGCCCAATTCGACCCAGCCGACATCGCGCACCCGCGTGACGTCGCCACTGGTGCCTGACTTGACGATGATGTTCTCGAACTGGCTGGTGTCGTCGAGCCGTCCGTTGACGTTGAGCGTGTACTGGAACGCCTGGCCCGGCGGCGTCGGCGGCGCGCCGACCTGGCCGGCGGAGACCTGCTGGCTCTGTTGCTGGATGGCGTTGATGACGTCCTGCGGCACGAGGCCACGGACCTGCAGCTTGTTGGGATCGAGCCAGACCCGCATCGAATACTGGCCGGCGCCGAACACGGTGACGTTGCCGACTCCGGGCAGGCGGGAGAGCTCGTCGCGGATGTTGATGGTGGCGTAGTTGCTCAAATAGAGGCTGTCGTATCTCGAATCCGGCGAGGTCAGCGTCACGAACAGGAGGATCGAGGTCGACCGCTTCTGCACGGTGACGCCCTGGTTCTGCACCGCGCTCGGCAATTGCGACAATGCGCTGGAGACGCGGTTCTGCACCAGCACCTGCGCGAAATTTAGGTCGGTGCCGATCTTGAAGGTCACGGTCAGCGTATAGGTGCCGTCGGAGCCGCTGTAGGACTGCATGTAGAGCATGTCCTCGACGCCGTTGACCTGCTGCTCGATCGGCAAGGCAACGGTGTCGATCACGGTCTTGGCGCTGGCGCCGGGATAGCGCGTGGTGACCTGCACGGTCGGCGGCACCACATCGGGGTATTGCGCGATGGCGAGATTGAACAACGCGACGCCGCCGATCAGGATCATCAACAGCGCGATGACGTTCGACAGGACCGGCCGCTCGATGAAGAACTTTGAGATCATGGCAGGCAGCTCCCTACTTGGCAGACGCCTGCGGCTGCTCGATCTTCGTTGTTTGCGGATCGATCTTCTGGCCCGGGATCACCCGCAGCAGCCCCGCGATGACGACGCGGTCGTCCGGCTTCAAGCCGCTTTCGATGACGCGCAGCCCGTTGTCGACCGGGCCGATCTGCACCTTGCGCTGCTCGACGACGTTGTCGCCGTTGACCACCAGCAGATAGCGGCCGCCCTGGTCGCTGCCGAGCGCGGTGTCGGGGACGAGCAGGGCGCTCTTCTCCTGGTCGAAGGGCACGCGCACCCGGACGAAATAACCGGGCAGCAGCACCCGCTTGTCGTTGGGCACGACGCCGCGCACGGCGAGCGTGCCGGTTGATGTATTGAGGGTCGGCGAGACGTAGTCGAGCTTGCCCTCATGCGGATAGCCGGTCTCGGTCTGCAGTCCCACCTGAATCGGGAATTGCTTCATGTCGGCGGGGGTCAGTCCGCGGCGGGCCGCTTCGGCGCGGATGCGCAGCACGTCCTGCTCGTTGACCGTGAAGTTCACCCAGATCGGATCCATCGCGACGATGGTCGCGAGCTGGGTCGGCGAGGAGACGCCGACGAGCTCGCCGATCGAGACCAGGTGGGCGCTGACGATGCCGTCGAACGGCGCTGTCACCCTGGTGTAGCCGTAATTGACCTCGGCCAGCCTCGTATTGACCTGGGCCTGCTGGAGGTTGGCCTGGGCGTTGTCGCGGGTCGATGTCGAGGTGTCCAGGGTGGACTGCGAGACCGCCTGGCGCTGCACGAGCTCGACCTGCCGCTTGAAATCGGCTTCGGCCTGCTTGACCGTGGCTTGCGCACCGACCTCGGCCGCCTTCGCCTGCTCGACCTTGAGCTTGTAGGTCTCGGGCTCGATCGTGAACAGCTGGGTGCCCTGCTTGACGAAGGTGCCGTCCTGATAGTCGATCGACTGCAGGAAACCCTGCACCCGCGCCACGAGATCGACGCTCTTGATCGGCGCGGTGTTGCCGGTGGCCTCGATGTAGCGCGTCACCGGACGCTGCACCGGCGTTGCCACGTCCACCTTGGGCGGCGGCGGTGCGACGAACGTGTTCTTGTCCTCGCAACCCGCCAGTGCGACCACGGCCGCAGCGGCGGCCAGTGTCCGCCCGGCCTGTCTCCACGCTTCATTGCGCCGTGCAGCAGATGCGGGATTCGATGAGGTCATTCGGTAGCCCCCGAGTATCGTCTGTCGGTGCGGCAGGCTACCAACAAATGTCCGGCCGTGGAACACCATAGCCATGGCAGTCGCCGGCCTTGCGCTGCACAGGGCGGTGTGGCCTTTGACAGATTTGTCACGACAAACCGCTTTTCACCGAGGGCACGATCGACCAGAATTGTGCCAAAGACCGTGTGACGGTGCGCGAGCCAGCCGGGAAGAAGCCAAGAAGAAAAGGTGAGGAGAACATGACATGCCCACGTCCCTCCAGTCGGGCCTTGCCAGCCTCGTTCTCGCAGCGATGGTCGCCATGCCGGCGCTAGCAGACGGTCTGAAGGACGAGATCGCGCCGACCGGCAAGCTGCGCGTCGCGATCGCAATCAGCCCCGCAGGCGGCGCATTCTGGTCGACCAAGATCGAAGCCGGCTATGCCGGCGTTCCCGTCGATCTCGGCAAGGCGATGGCCGCCAAGCTCGGCGTCCCCGTCGAATATGTCGTCCACCAGAACTCCGGACAGATCACCGACGCGGCTGGCAAAGGCACGTGGGACGTCACCTGGCTCCCCAGGGATCCCGAGCGCGAGACCAAGATGCTGTTCGGCCCGATCTACGAGGTCGCCGACGCCACCTACATCGTCAAGCCCGGCTCCGCCGTCACCAATTTTGCGACGCTCGACCAACCCGGAATCAAGGTCGCGGCCGTCAACGCCACCACCACCATGCGCGGCGCGATCGCGCATCTGAAGCATGCAACGGTCACCGGCTATCAGACCTATGACGAGATCTTCGGCTTGCTCAGGAGCGGCGAGATCGACGCCTTCGCATTGTCGCGCGACCAGCTCAACAAGATGGCGCAGAAGATTCCGGGGACAAAGGTGCTGGACGAGACGTTCAAGAAGACAGTGACCGCCGTCGCCGTGCCGCTCGGCCACGGCCAGGCACTGGCCTTCGTCACCAAATTCATGACCGAGGCCACGACGAACGGCACTCTGCGCAAGGCCTATGATGACAACGGCCTGAAGGATTCGCCGATCCGGACGGAGTAGACTGTCAGCCGGCTTGCGCGATTGGGCTAGGTTCCGGTTGCCGGTGTCCTTTCGGCATGCCAGGCCGCCAGCACGTCCCGCTCTTCATCGGCGGAAAGCCCGACGACCGGGCCGCCGCTGACGTGAAGCCAATGCAGCGTGTCGCGCGCGGTGTCTCCCGCTGGTCGCGAGGTCAGTCCGGCCTCGCGCGCCGGCGAGGTGTCGCGCGTCAGGAAGCCCGCGAAGTCGGGCAGGGGCAGCCACATCGGCAATGACCGCGGACCGGCCCAGCGCCGCACGTCGTGTGCCTCGAGGAAGGCGCGATCGATCCAGGTGAACGTGCAGGACGTATTCAGCGCCGCCGCGCATTCGATCAGAAGCTCGCCGCGCCTGCGGATTGGTCCAATCCCGTCATAGATGCCGGTGAGACGAATCTCCGCCGCATGCACGATCCATTGCGCGAGGTCGCGGACATCGATGAACTGGACGGCATCGTCAGGCGATCCCGGCGCCAGCACCTCGCCGCCGCGTGCAAGCCGTGTCGGCCAATAGGCGAAGCGTCCGGTCGGGTCCTCAGGGCCTGCGATCAGGCCGGCGCGGCAGATGAAGGCATCGCCGCCGACCGCCTGTTCGCAGGCGACCTTGGCCGCGCCGTAAATGGCATCGGTGCTGTGCTCCACATCCTCGGCCGCAGGCTCGCGCAGCGGCGCCGTGTCGGCACGTTGTCCGGGTATCCGATTGTCCGCATACACGCTGATGGTCGAGACGAAGGTCCAATGCACATTTGGTCGCTTCAGCGCCGCGACCGCGCGGCGAACCTGGCCGGGACGACGCGAGACGTCGACCACGGCATCGAACGACTCGCCTGCGAGCGGCGCAAGCCCGTCGGCCACATCACGGTCGATCCGGACGAGACGCGCGCCTGCCGCAATCGGACCCGCGAGACCGCGGGCGGCGCAGGTCACCTCATGACCGGCAGCACATGCATGGGCTGCGATCGCCCGCCCGAGAAACTGGCTGCCGCCGAGAATGAGAATGCGCATGTGACGGTCCGTGCTGCAAAGGAGATCCCGCAATAATACAATTACTGGTTGTCGCTGCAACTCCGTCAGCGCGGCTTGATCTCCGCATATTTCGCCATCGCCTTCTCGAACTTGCGGTTGAACAGCCACATCGCGGCGAGGATCTCGCGGAAGCTTGCCGAGGTGCGCGCCCGGTCGGCCTGTCCGAAGGCAAAGATGCTGTTGTTGCGCAGATGCTTCATGATCGTCGGGCTCGACACCCTGTAGTTCAGGAGGTCGCCGGACTTGAGCGCCGATCTCGTCGGCGTGGGAACGATCTGGATCAGCTCGAACAGCTTCATCTGGTCGATCGGGTCGGGCAGCGTCTTCACGATTCCAGGGATCTCGCGGAACACATCCGCATGTGCGTTCATCAGGCCGTCGCGCACGTTGGTCCAGTGATTGAAGCGGAGATCGGTGCCGCGGGCCCGCGCCTCTTCCTTGTCGTCGCGCGCGCTTAAGGCGGGATCGATCGCGGCGATCTCGCCCTTGATGGTGCCCCACTTCCTGCGGCCGTTGCGGTCCTCGGACGGGCCGGTCTGGAAGCTGCCCATATAGGTGTTCGAGCGTCCGTTGCGGACGTTCTGCTTGCCGTTGGTCTCGGCAAAGAACAGCCCGAGGCTGATGCGCCCCGCAGCGGCTGCGTGGTGAGGCGCAAGCCCCTTGGCGCGCGCGATCACCGTCGCGAGATCGACGACGTCCTTGAACGGCGTCGGCGAGTTCTGCGCATTGGCCGGCGGCGCCTCCATGACGTCGAACAGTTTCGAATATTCGTCGATCAGCGGCTCGATCTCGGCGTCGAAATAGGCCGGAGGAATCTCGAACTTGTTGGGCCTGCCGATCCGCGACGGCATGGCGTCGGTGAGATCCTTGTAAGAACTGATGACGGCGACGCGGGCGAGGTAGAGCGCCTGTCCCGGCAGGTTCGGCAGCGGCTGCTTCGTCTCGATCTGGCGCCGCCGCTCGGCGAGGATCGATTTGAACTCGGCGAGCGCCTTGTCATAGGTGGCGACCGCCTCGGATTGGCGAGGCGTGAGCGCGCGCTGTTGTCCGACGGCGGGCGCCGCGACGAAGAAGGCAACAGCCGCAAGGGCGGCAAGACGTCTCGATCCCATGGCCGGTTCCTGTCGATTCGGTGGCCAGGGAGATCGTAAGCATCAGAGGCGAGGGCTGGCGAGATGCAAATCCCGCTCAGCCGGAATTCTTATGCCGCCCGGTAGTCCGGCGCCGTCGCCAGGAATTTCGCATAGGCATCCGCATCCGGCGGCTGGAAGCGCCCTTTGAGCCCGCCGCGCTTCTGGTTCTTGGCGCCGATGTCGGCCATCAGCTCGTCGAAATGGCGGTAGTGATAGGGCGCGACGCAGAGGCCGCCATAGACGCCGGCGGCCGGCCGCTCGACGCGCTTGAAGTGCAGCATCATCTCGATGTTGTCGTGCATTTGCGCTGCCGTCGGCTGGTTGGCGAGCTGGCCGTCGGCATAGCGTACCAGCCAGTTGGCGGCGAGGTCGGCGCAGAGCACGGTGCAGAAAGACGAGTTGAAGCCGACGAAGCCGAGCTCGGGCAGATCAGGGTTGGCGATCAGGCGGTAGAGCCGGTACTGGCCGTCGGCATCGACCAGCTTCTGCTTGTAAGCCGCGGGCAGGAACGGCACGCCGAGCTTGTAGCCGATCGCGAGCACCGCGACGTCGGCGCTCACGCGCTCGCCGCCGTTCATCACGATGCTGTCGCCGTCGTAATGGTCGAAGGTGCCGAACACCGCCTTGATGCGGCCGTCGGCGACCATCGGGTAGAAGCCAGGCGTTGCGATCGGCACCGAGCAGTTGACGCCGTCCTCGATCCGCTCCTTCGGCACCATCTTGCAGCGGCCGAGCTTGAGCTGCGCCTTGAGCAGGCTCTCCAGGCCGCGCCAGTTCGCCCAGACCAGCGGCGCGGCGATGCGATGCGCGAGCCGCGTCATCGCTCCGATGCCCCAGCCCGGAAACATCTCCTCCTGCGCGCGGATGTAGAGGATGCGCTTGAAGTTCACGAGCCCGCCGATGAAATAGGGGATGCGCCAGACCGGCTCGCGCATCACGATGGTGACCTCGCGCGCGCCCGATTTCACCGCGTTCACCGCGATGTCGGTCGCCGATTTCGAGCCGCCGAGCACGACGATTCGGCGTCCTTTCGCCAGCGTGGGATCGCCGTATTTCGACGAATGCAGGATCTGGCCGCCCTGGGCGAGGAATTCATCCTCGCCAGGGCAATGCAGCTCGCGCGGCTCGTTGAATTGGCCGGTGCAGACCGCGACAAAATCGAAATCCTCGCTCGTGCTCGTGCCGTGCTTGTCCTTCAGCGCGAGCGTCCAGCCGGGCTTGCCGTCGGCGCGGCGCGCCATGCCGGCGACCTCGGTGCCAAGGCGCAGCATGCGGTCGAGACCAAAACTCCTGGCGTAGTCGGCGAGATAGGCGTGGACCTGCGGCCCGGTTGGCCATTCCGGATAGGCCTCCGGCATGGCGCGGTCGGTGTAGCGGTAGAGTTCTTTCGGGCTCTGCGTCTGCACGTCGGGATAGGAGCGCGCCGGCTCCCAGACGCCGCCGAGATCGGCGCTGCGCTCGACGATGGTGACGCGGTGGCCACGGCTGGAGAACGCCTTGGCGGCAGCAAGGCCGGAGACGCCGGCGCCGATCACGCAGATATGCTTGGGGCTGACCATGGATTTGCTCGCAAACGATGTGTTTTCCGCGCGCAAGCGGCCTCGTTCGGCCGCAAGGCGCGGCCGGCGGACCTGCAAGCAGATGAAAGTGGACGAGGGGGCGCGCCTAGTCGTTGGCCTCGGGCGGCAGGAAGTCGACCTCATGCAGCGCCGAGACGCGCACGACTTCGGCAGGGTCCGTCAGATTGTGCAGCTGGTTGAACAGCGCCTCCAGCTTCTGCATCGGCGAGACCCAGAACAGCGCGCGGCACGGCTTGTCGGACTTGTTGAAATAGCCGTGCGGAATGCCGCGGGGCATGCGCACGAGGTCGCCGGCATGGGCCTTGACCCATTTGCCGTCGAGCTTGAGGTCGAGCGTGCCCTCCTGCACCAGGATGAATTCGTCCTGGGTCGGATGGATGTGCACCGGCACGAACTGGCCGGGATCGCTGTTGGTCTCGAACGCGAAGGTGGAGTCGGTGACGGCCTTGGGGAAGTAGACCTGGCCAAGAATGTTCCAGCTCTTGCCGCCGTAGCCTGTGCCGCTAGCGGTAATGCCCTTTTCGAGTGCAGTCATGGCGCGCTCCTGTTGGATTCCGGTGGGAATGGAGCTTCAGCCAGCGGTGGGTGCCTGTCTATCCGCTAAACGAATCCGCGAACGCCTGTTGCCATGCAGCATGACGATTTCGCCGGCGCTGCCCTTTTCGCGTCCGGGGAACTATTATAGGCTTAAAGCAATTCCCTGACGCGAAGCGTGGTCGACCATGTCCGCAGCCGTGCTGGAAATGAGCGCAAGGGCGCCCGCGGCCGAACGGCTCGCGGACTTCGCCCGCGTCACCACTGACGATGTCGACGAAGCGGCCGAACAGATTGGGCGCATCTTCTGCCCGCACGATCTCAAGCCGGCACGGCTGCGCGCCTCCGGCTTCTCCGCCCGGCACAATTGCGCTGATTTCGACGGCTTTTCCATCAATTACGTCGCCTATGGCGGATCGGTCGGCATCGACCCCGGCTGCCTCGAGCGCTTCTTCCTGGTGCAGGTCCCGCTCACGGGCACGGCCTACATTCGCGCCGGCACGACCGAGCTCGACGCCGCGCCGGAGCGGACCGCGTCGCTGCTGTCGCCGACGATTCCGACCCGAATGATGTGGCGCGACTGCGCGCAGGCGATCCTGCTGTTTGACCGCCGCATGGTCGAGCAGCGCGCCGCGGCGCTGTCGGGCAGGGTCTCCGGGACGGTCGAGTTCGATCCCGTGATCGATTTGGACGCGCCGACCGGGCGGGCGCTGCGGACCAGCCTGGCCGAGCTGATGATGCTCGCCGAGCGTCTCGGTCCCTCCCGCCGGCTGTCACCGGTCGCGATGGCCGATTGGCGGGAGCTGCTGCTCGATCACCTGCTCAATGGCCAGCGCCATGGCCTGTCGGATGCGATTCAGAACTTCTCCGGCCAGGCCGAGCGTCTGCCGCGCGCGCTCCGCGCTGCGCGCGACCACCTGGCGGACAATGCCGGCGAGCCGCTCGACCTTGTGCAGCTCGCCTGCGCCTCCGGCATCGGCATCCGCGCGCTCCAGCTCGGCTTCCGCCGTCACTTCGGCCTGTCGATCTCGCGGATGCTGCTCGACATGCGCCTCGCCGGTCTGCACGCCCGCCTGGCGCAGGCCGCGCCCGATGCCTCCATCACCGACATCGCCTTCGATCTCGGCTTCACCCATCTCAGCCGCATGGCCGGCGCCTATCGCGAAAAATTCGGCGAGACGCCGTCGGCGACGCTGCGGCGAAGGATGAGCTAGCGCGAGAGAGCTATTTCCGTGGCCGCGTTCTGCCGTTGTCTTCCGCCGCCTGTTTGCGCAGGAACGCCTCGACATCGGCCTGCACCGAATAGGGCGTCGGGATCGCGTCGCCGGCGGAATCGACGGCGGTGTCGAGGCAGCGGCGCAGCATGCGTGCGAGCTCGGCCTTGCGATAGGGCTTTCTCAGCAGCGGCGCGCCCATCGTCGCGCGTCCCTGTGCGTGCAGCGAATCGTAGGCGTAGCCCGACGTGAACAGAACCCGCAGGGAAGGGCGCGCCGCCACCATCTGCTCGGCGAGCTCGCGTCCGTTCATGCCGCCGGCCATCACGATGTCGGTGAAGAGCAGGTCGAACGGCTTGCCTTCGGCCGCAATCGCAAGCGCCTCGGTCGCATTGGCGGCTGGGATGACCTTGTAGCCGAGTCCTTCGAGCTGGACCGTGACGTATTGGCGGACGTCGCGGTCGTCTTCGACGCAGAGGACGGTTTCCTTGCCCCCGATGATCTTGCGGTCGTCATAGCCGGTCGGGCGCAGCGCGCTCGCCTCCGCCTTCGGCAAATAGAGCGTGAAGATCGTGCCGCGGCCTTCTTCGGAGGCGACCTTGATGCCGCCGCCGGACTGCTTGACGAAGCCGAACACCATGCTGAGCCCGAGTCCGGTGCCCTTGCCGACCTCCTTGGTGGAGAAGAACGGATCGAAGATCCGCTCCAGGATGGCCTGCGGAATGCCGGTGCCGGTGTCGGCGATCTCGATCTCGACATAGTCACCCGCATAGCCGGCGCCGACCGCGACCGCCTCGCGCACGCCGAACACGACGTTGCGCGTCGTCAGCGTCAGCCTGCCGCCGTCCAGCATGGCATCGCGCGCGTTGATCGTGAGGTTGAGCAGTGCCGAGCTCAGCTGGCCGCGGTCGGCGTAGGCGAGCCAGACGTTGCGGTCGAGCCGGGTGACGATCTCGACCTTCTTGTCGAAGGTCGCCAGCAGCAGCTTTGCGAGCTCTTCCAGCAGCTCGTTGACGTCGATCTCGGCCGGCTGCAGCGCCTGCTTGCGGGCAAAGGACAACAGGCTCGACGTCAGCACGGCGCCGCGATCGGCGGCCTCGCTGATCAGCTTGGTGATGGTTGCAAGCGGCGGGTTGTCCCTGACGGCATGGGCGAGGATCTCGATCGTGCCTGTGATCACCGTGAGCATGTTGTTGAATTCGTGCGCGATGCCGCCGGTGAGCTGCCCGACCGCCTCCATCTTCTGGGACTGCACCAGTTGCTCCTCGGCGGCGCGCTTCTGGGTGATGTCCCGGACGAAGGTGTTGATGAGGGTGCGCCCTGCGAGCCGCATGACCGTGCTGGAGGCCTCGGCCAGGATCCGGTCACCGTTCCGGTGGATCAGGGCGAGCTCGAAGCGCAAGCCGGACGGGGTGTCCGACAATTCCGGCACCAGCCGCGCCATGCGCTGCCTGAAGGCGGCGCGCAGCGGCTCGGCGACGATGAGATCGACGACGTCGGCGCCGAGCGCCTCCTGGCGCGTCCATCCGGTCAGGGCCTCAGCCTGAAAGCTCCACTCCAGCACGGCGCCGCTGTCGTCGATCTGAATGAAGGCATCGAGCGCGGTCTTGATGACGGCTTGTGTCATCTGTGCGCTGTCGCTGCGCGCCCGCGCCAGCTCGGTCGATTGCGTGGCGGCGCGCTTGTCCTCCGATCTCTCGATCGCGCGGGCGCAGAGGCGCACCATCAGCGCCGCAACGGCAGCGCTTGCCATTAGGGCAACAAGCTGGGGAATGCCGAAGCCGGCTCCGGCCATGGCATAGGAGGCGAGGAGGGCCGCCGCGGTCACCACGACCTGTGCGGCCATCGCGAGTGTCAGAAGCCCCCTGAGTTTCATGGTCTCCCACCAAAGAAGACTACCGCATCGGGCCGCCCGGTCCCGGGTGCCGCTTTGATGTGAGCTACAGACTCCGCGCGGCGGCGTCGAGGGGCAATTTGCGGTGGTGTCGGCCGCCAGCCTTTCTCCGGCCTCAACCTGCGGGCGAATCGCATGGCAAGGAGGCGCGCATACAAGCAATGCGATTGACAGCTGTATCTAGTCATGTTCGGTCGAACTGAACTCCAGGAGTGCCCCATGTCCCCGCCACTCACCCGTATCAACAGCGACGAACGCCTGCCGCAGCAGGTCGATGTCGTCGTCATCGGCGGCGGCGTCATCGGCGTCTCCGCGGCCTATCATCTGGCGAAGAAGGGCCTCTCGGTCGCTCTCGTCGAGAAGGGCCATGTCGGCGGCGAGCAGTCGAGCCGTAATTGGGGCTGGTGCCGCCAGCAAGGCCGCGCGCGCGAGGAGATTCCGCTCGCCCGTGAAGCGTTGAGGCTCTGGGAGGACATGCAGAACGACGCCGGCGTCGATGCCGGCTTCCGCCGCACCGGCGTGCTGTTCCTGACCAAGAGCAAGGACGAGCTTGCGAGCTGGGAGCGCTGGGCCGCGGTCGCGCGCGAGATGCAGGTCCACTCCACCGTCCTGACGCCGGCGGAGGTCGCCGAGCGCATGCCGGGCAATATCGACACCTGGGTCGGCGGCCTGTACACGCCGAGCGACGGTCGCGCCGAGCCGTCGATGGCGGTGCCCGCGCTCGCCACCGCCGCGCGAAAACACGGCGTCACCATCCATCAGGGCTGCGCCGCGCGCGGGCTGGAGACGACGGGCGGGCGGGTCAGCGCCGTCGTCACCGAGAAGGGCACCATTCGCACGCAATCCGTGCTGCTGTCGGGCGGCGCGTGGTCGTCGCTGTTCTGCCGCCGTCACGGCATCGAGCTGCCGATCGGTCTCGTCAACGCGACGGCCTGCCGGACCACGCCGGGACCGGAGATCACCTCGGGCGCGCTGGGTACCGATCTCTACTGCGTCCGCCGCCGCCTTGACGGCGGCTTTACGCTGGCGTTGCGCAACCGCGGCACGGTGGAGCTGTCGCCCGATTTGTTCCGCTATGCGCGCACCTTCTGGCCGACCTATCTGCATCGCAAGAACGGACTGAAGCTGTCGCTCGGCAAGTCCTTCTTCGACCAGATCGTGCGCGGCACCAGCTGGAGCTTTGACAAGCCGTCGCCATTCGAGACCGAGCGCGTGCGCGATCCCGAGCCCGACATGTCGCTGGTGAATGCTGCGCTCGCCTCATTGATCAAGGCCAACCCTGAACTCGAGGATGTCGAGATCGCGGAAGCCTGGGGCGGCACCATCGACTGCACGCCCGATACGATCCCGGTGATCTCGCCGGTCGACGCGCTGCCGGGCTTCTTCCTCGCCACCGGATTCTCCGGCCACGGCTTTGGCATCGGCCCCGCCGCCGGCAAGCTCGCCGCCGACATCGTGACCGGCACCACGCCGCTGGTCGATCCCGTGGCCTACAGCCACAAGCGCATGATCGACGGCCGCCGGCTCGCGCCGGTCAGCCCGTTTTGAGGGCTCGCATGACGGTTCTCTACAAGGCCAACATGGTTCGCGGCGCCGAGTGGGCGCGCTTCTTCGCGGAGCGCGCACCCGACGTCCCATTCCGGCTCTGGCCTGACATCGGCGATCCCGCTGATATCCGATATCTCGTGGCGTGGGTGCCGCCCGACGACATCGCGACGACGTTCCCCAATCTCGAGCTGGTCTTCTCGGTCGGCGCGGGCGTCGATCAGTTCGATGCCACCAAAGTCCCGGCGCACATTCCACTGATCCGCATGCTGGAGCCCGGCATCGCCGAGACCATGGTGGAGTACGTCACGATGGCTGTGCTCGATCTGCATCGCGACCTCCTGCATTTCATCAATCAGCAGAAGCAGCAGGTCTGGCGCGAGATCCGGATCACGCCGGCGAAACGGCGGCGTGTCGGCGTGATGGGACTTGGCCAGCTCGGCCAGGCCGTGCTCGAACGGCTCAAGGCGTTCGGCTTTCCGCTGTCGGGGTGGAATCGCTCGGCGCGGAAGATCGAGGGCGTGACCTGTTACGCGGGTGCTGACACCTTGCCGGATTTCCTCGCACAGAGCGACATCCTCGTCTGCCTGCTGCCGCTGACCGACGAGACGCGCGGCATCCTCAACGCGGATTTGTTCGCACGCCTGCCGCGCGGTGCGTCCCTCGTCAATGTCGGACGTGGCCCGCATCTCATTGAGGCCGATTTTCTTGCGGCGCTCGACAGCGGCGCGCTGTCCGGCGCGGTGCTCGATGTCACCGAGCCCGAGCCGCTGCCTGAGGGACATCCGTTCTGGCGCCATCCCCGCATCCTGCTGACGCCGCACAATGCCAGCATGACGACGCCGGACACGGCTGTCGATTTCGTGCTCGATGTCATCGACCGTCACCGCCGCGGCGAGGAGTTGCCGGGACGTGTCGATCGCAGCCGCGGTTACTGAGGTGAATGGGAACACCAGCAGCCCCGGGCTCCTCTTACCTCTCATGCTCGAGGGACGATGGATTCCCGTCGTCTCCTTCGACGTCGCTTGAGGCGAGGATGAGGATCTGTCCTCCTGAAATTGTGACTGGATGGAGCGACAGGGAACTGCGGTATGTGAATTGCCTCATATTCCATCACTCTCTTTTCCAGCTATCACTCCCGCAAGAAATTGTCGCACCCGGCGCCAACTGACAGACACGGGTGAGAGACAATGCCTGCGAAGCCGCGTGCTCGCAGCTTTGGATTGGCTCTCGTCTTGGTCACGAGCAAGCCAACCCCATCACTCAGCAAAGATCTTTCAGAAATTGGAAGCAAGGACATCGCGAAACGCGTCCACGCAGCTCCTATTCGGGGTCGGCCGGTAGGCTGCTACTTAGTAAGGAGTACCCAATGAAGACGAGCAACGCAGCACCCAGCGCATTTTCCCTGACAAGGTACGCCGGCAATCTTCGGATCGCCCGTTCCAGTCTGATCAGGTCGGCCCATCTTCTTGAAAGAATTGGGCTTGCAGCCGTCGGGGCCTCCTGCGGCCTCTATGTGGGTGCGGCCCTATTGCGTCAGAAGGGCGGACTTTTTGAAAGCGGCTGGATCGTGCTGCTGACGGTGCTCTACGGCGCTCTCAGCTATTATGTCGGAATTGATTTGTCCCGGTCGATCGCTCGGAGGTCGATTTCGAGTACCTCCGAAGAATACGATGGCTCCGAGATGGTTGAGATCATGAGTGCGGCCGGAACGTTCGGCGCAGCGATTGCAGCAGCCCTGTCCGTCAGCATCCTTGTCCTTGATCAAAACCTCCCCAACGGCCTGGTAGCCTTCGTCGCTGGCTGCTGGGTGGTTGGCTCTTCGCTTCAAGTTGCGGCGGGAGCGATGGCGCGTAACTGCGAAGTGCCCGACAACAAGGACTAAAGATAATTGTGCTCACGGAAAAACGTCTGCTTGGCGTCGTGACGTGGGCACAGGCCCGGTACCGGGATTAGAAGGCCTGAAAGCGAGTGACTGACGACTCATCGCAACTTCTGTCGTCCAATGCGGCGTGCAGACGATTTTTGGTAGCGCAGCCGCTCGCATCAAACAATGTCCCAGCGTGGAAGCGGTATCGGTACCAAGCAACCTAAGTTATCGCGCAACAAACAAGACGTGCCATCATGGTGAGGTTGGGATATTGTCCCTGCGCGCCGTGGTCCAAAATTCTGCTCACCGCCAACCACACGATCGGTGAAGCCAATGCAGATTGCGGAGTGGCTCGAGAAGCTGGGGCTTGGGCAATACGCAGAGCGTTTTGTCCAAAATGGGATCGACATGGGCGTCCTTCCCGAGCTGATGGTCGAGGACTTCGACAAGCTCGGAGTCCTGCTCGGGCATCGCCGCAAAATGCTGCGTGCGATTGCCGACCTTGATCCAGCCGCGTTGATCGCATCGCCGGCGCCTCCTCACGACGCCGAGCGTCGCCACCTCACTGTCATGTTTTGCGATCTGGTCGGCTCGACTGCGCTCTCGGCGCGTCTCGATCCCGAGGATATGTGGGAAGTGATCCGGGCCTATCGCGCCGCCTGCGCGAGCGTCGTTGCTGCTTATGACGGCAGGATAGCCAGGTTCGTCGGTGACGGAATACTCGTCTATTTCGGCTATCCGCGCGCCCACGAAGATGATGCGGAGCGCGCAGTGCGGGCCGGCCTGGACACCATCTCCGCGGTTCGCCAGCTCAAGATGGGCGCCGACGAACGGGTTGAACTGCGGATCGCAATTGCGACCGGTCTTGTGGTGGTCGGCGACCTCATCAGCGGAGATGCGTCAGAGGAGCGCGCAACCGTCGGCGATACACCAAACCTCGCTGCCCGGCTCCAGAGCCTGGCGGAGCCGGGAGCGGTCGTCGTTGCCTCGTCGACGCGCCGGCTGCTCGGTGATCTCTTCACGTTTCGCAACCTCGGCCGCCGCGAGGTCAAGGGGATATCCGAACCCATCGCGGTCTGGGCGGTCGAGGGAGCGCCCGCATCGGAAAGTCGCTTCGAGGCGGTCCACGCGGCGCGCTCGATCGGCTTTGTCGGCCGCAAGGAGGAGATCGAGCTCACGCTCTCGCGCCAGCGGTTGGCATGGCAGGGGCACGGGCAGATGGTGCTGATTTCCGGCGAAGCCGGCATCGGCAAGTCGCGCATGGTCGCAATGCTGTCCGAAAGCCCCGTGTTGGGGGTGCACCGCCGGGTGCGATATCAGTGCTCGCCGTACCACACCAACAGTGCGCTTCATCCCTTTGTCGCGCAACTCGAGCGCGCTGCCGGCATTTGCTCGCACGACACGCCCGGGCAAAAGCTCGACAAGCTCGAGGCGATGCTGGCGCTTGGAACGCAGCAGGTTGCCCGGGCGACAGCGCTCATTGCGGCACTGCTTTCGATCCCAACCGGCGACCGTTATCCGCCGCTCGGTCTGAGCCCGGCGCAGCTGCGGCGGCAGACCTTTGCCACCCTTCTCGATCAGCTCGAGGGATTGGCGCGAGAGCAGCCCCTGCTGATTGTCTGCGAGGATATGCACTGGGCCGATGCCACGACACTCGAACTGTTCGATCTCGGGGTCGACCGGATCAGGGGGCTGCCGATACTCGTGCTCATGACATCGCGGCCGGAATTCGAGCCCTCCTGGTCGGGCCTTGCCAACGTCAGTCTGTTGCGGCTCGACCGGCTCGACCGGCAGGACACGCGCGCGCTGGTCGAGCAGGTGACCGTTGGTCGCCAGCTGCCACGCGAGATGCTGAAGCAGATCATCGACAGGACGGATGGCGTCCCGCTCTTCGTCGAGGAATTGACCAAGATGGTGCTGGAGTCCGGATGGCTCGTCGAAGGTGCCGGGCGCTATCGCCTCGAAAGTCCGCTCCCGCCGCTGGCTATTCCCGCGACGCTGCAGGATTCGCTGATGGCGCGGCTCGACCGGCTTGCTCCGGTCAAGGAGGTGGCGCAGATAGGCGCCGCCATCGGCCGCGATTTCTCGTACGCGCTGCTGAGATATGTGGCGGGACGCGATGATTTGACGCTGAGCGCTGCGCTGGGGCAACTCGAAGAGGCCGAACTGCTGGTGTGTCGCGGGGCTCCGCCCGAAGCAAGCTATAGTTTCAAGCACGCTCTCGTTCAGGAGGCGGCCTACGAGAGCCTGCTCAAGAGCAAACGGCAGGTGCTTCACACGCGCATCGGTGATGTCCTGCGCGAGAAGTTTCCAGCCGTGGCCGAGACTGAGCCGGAAGTTCTGGCGCACCACTTCACCGAAGCTGGGCTGAACGAGGTCGCCCTCGAGTGGTGGCGCAAGGCGGGCCAGCAGGCGCTGAAACGCTCGGCCTATTCCGAGGCGATTGCGCATCTCGGCAAGGCGATTGCCATTGCCGATGAGTTGCCCGACGAGCCTCGCCGGATGATGAGCAGGCTGCATCTTCAAATCGCCTATGGCCGCGCATTACGGGGCAGCCTCGGCCACAGTGCTCCGGAAACGGTCGCGGCATGGACGCGAGCGCGCCAGTTCGCAGTCGACATCAATGATCCCGTTGAACTTGCGCCGATCCATTCGGGCCTCTTCAATGCCTGCCTGACACACGGCGAGCTCGCTCCGATGCGGGAGCTGGCGGATGCCATCAAGAGCGCGGCCGACCGACGACCGGACTCACCGGTGGCCGCCGTCGTTGCACATTGGACCGGCGGGGTGACCTGTTGGTTCGGGGGCGACTATTTGAACGCGAGGGTGCATCTCGAGCAGGCACTGGACATCTATGGCGCCGAGCCGGATCCAGCGACGTTCAGGGCCTCGGCGCTGGATCTTCCGTTCGTGATCATGAGGTTTCTCGCCTTGGTGCTTTGGCCGCTTGGCAGGATCGCCCGGGCACGCCGCCTCGCCGCCGAAGCGGTGAGTGCTTCCGGAGAAAAACGGGCGCTTTCCCAGGCCAATGCGCTTGTGCATCGAGCCGTCTTCGACGGAGTATGCGGCGGCATGTTGCAGCAAACAGAGACGATCCTGGCGCTCGGTCTCGCGCGCGACCACACGATGCCGCTGTATGTGGCCGCGGGCACCTACCTGAACGGCCTGGCCAAGTGGCGCGACGGCGACCGAGCCACTGGACTTACGGAAATGCGCCGCGGCTGGACCTTGCTACACGAAAATGACTGCTACCTCTGTGAACCGTTTTGGGGGATGCATGTCGCCATGGCGGACGCAGAGTCGGGCCAAGTCGAAACCGGGCTGGAAATCCTGAGCGAATCGATCGCATGGGTGGCGCAATCCGGCCAGCATTGGCTCGATGCCGAGCTGCACCGCGTCTATGGCGAGCTTTTGTTGCGTCAGGATCCTCCAGACGAATCCGGTGCCGAAGATGCCTTCGAGCAAGCGCTGCAAATCGCACGACGCCAGCAGGCGAAGACGTTCGAGTTGCGCAGCGCCCTTGGACTTGCTCGCCTGCACAAGACAAGGGACCGAGCGGGAGCGGTCTCTGAAGTGCTTGCTCCCTTGCTCGCCGAGTTCGATGCGGAGCGAAATCTTCCCGAAGTCGTAGAAGCGAAAGAGCTGCTTGGGAACGGGCGTTAGCCTTGCCGCCATTCGATCGGCGCAAACGCCGCGCCGACTTCAAGCCGGAATGGGTCGATATCTTGATCCTCGACTCGGCAGCCGTAGTTATCCGGTTTTGACACAGCTTAACCTGTTGTGGTGAATGCTAGATATGCTTCTCGTGGTTGCGAAGGCGAGTCTGCCGCGGCGGCGAATCCCGATTTCGGCTGGCGGCAATGTTGTCGGATTGCTCCTTGCCTCAAGGCGCAGACGTCATCCCAGCGCCGGGCCATGCGGCGATTGGCTTGCCTTCGCTGCGGCTGGCGCAGCGACCAAAGCCCATTGGAGATCCAGTCGTGGTTCGTTTGCACGTCGAACGTTTCATTCGTAGCCGGGTTGTTCGTCGAGCCCTGGCGCTCGGGATCATCGCGCTGAGCGGATGGGCCCTGTTGCCGTATGTGACCTACCGAATCGCTCCCTCCGCATTCGTCAATGCCGAGCTCATGCGGGTGACTGCACCCTTCGCGGGTCAGCTCTCGCCTGATCTTCCACGCAAGGGTGAATATTTCCAGCAGAGCCGGGTGGTGCCGATGGTCGGGGCGCGGTCGCCGGATCGCCGGCACCTCATGGACCTCGATCAGCAGCTTGCCATGTCCACCAAACGCGCCGAGCTCGCACGTCGGCAACTCGAGGAAATCGCCGGGCTCGATCGCAAGCTCGGCGAGCGCAGCGAGGACTATCGTTTGGGGATGGTCGCGCGCCTGAACCACGAGATCGGCGAAACGGAAGTTGAAAAAGGCGGCTGTCTCGCCGAGGCGCGGCAGCGGAACGATGTCGCGGGCCGGATGGAGAGGCTCGTGAAGCTCGGCATCAGTTCGCAAATCCGCTCCGGTGAGGCCCAGGCCTCGCAGGAGGCAACCGCAACGCGGTGCCAGATGGCCGATGAACGCCTGCAGCGCCTCAAGACCGAGTTGGGGGCGGCCGAGAAGGGCATTTATCTTCGTGGCGACGCCAATGACGTGCCGTATTCTCAGCAGCAGCGCGAGCGGCTTGTCCTCCGCCGCCAGGAGCTCGAGACAGACCTGTTGCAGAACAGCTCACGTGCCACGCAGCTGGCCGCGGAAATCGCAGAGGAACGCACTCGGCTCGATCGTCTCGATCACTACGATCTGTCCTTGCCCGCAGCCCATGTGGTCTGGTCGGTCGCGGCCAGCCCGGGCTCGATGGTCACGGAAGGGCAATCGGTCTTCGATTTTGCAGATTGCGAACGCCGATTTATCGTTGTTGAACTCCCCGAACGCGATTTCGAGAAGATCAAGGCCGGAGATGCGGCTACCGTGCGCCTGATTGGGAGCCGCGAATGGAAGACCGGCCAGATCCGGCAAGTCCGCGGATCGGCAGCGTACGGCGATGATCGGCTGCTTGCGGCTCGGGTGCCGCGGCCCGATCCGGGCAACATTACCGTTGAGATATCGCTTCCGCCCAATGAGACGTCGGCCGACCATAACGGCTCCTGCGATATCGGACGGTTGGCTGAGGTGCGCTTCGAGCGTAGCGCCGACGGCCTGCTACGATTGGTCAGCTCGAAGTTGAAATGGCTGACCGCGCGCCTGGAGCTCGATCATTCGTCCCTGTGAGCGAGATGTTCCATGCAGGCCATGACTCTGCCTCTCTCTCAGCTGTTCGCGCCGATGCTGGGCATCTTTGCGGCGATGTACCTGTTGGCGCCGACCTTTCCAGTCGCGCGCCTTTGGGCGCGTGTCGCGGTCTTTATCGTGGTTTGGCTTGTGGTCGCCCGCTATCTCGAATGGCGTATTTTCACAACCGTGCTGCCGGCAAGCGGGACTTGGTATCAGGTCGGCTGGATCTGGTTCTGTCTCTTCGTCGAGCTTCTGACCTTCACAGATCAGTTCATTCTCTATCTGACTTTCCTTCGCAGGACCGATCGCAGCAGCGAAGCAGATCAGCACGAGCATCGGCTTCGCAGCCTGCCGGATGACGAGCTGCCCTCGGTCGACGTCTTTATTCCGACCTATGACGAGCCATTCGAGGTGCTGGAAAAGACGATCACTGGCGCGCTGTGTCTGGACTATCCAAACTTCCACGTCTGGGTCCTGGATGATGGTCGCAGACCCTGGCTCAAGGAACTCTGCGAACACAAGGGCGCCGGGTATCTCACGCGCGCCGACAACTTGAATGCCAAGGCCGGCAATATCAATCATGCGCTGACGAAGACGAGCGGCGAGTTCTTCGCGATCTTTGACGCGGACTTCGTGCCGCAGCGCAATTTCCTGATGCGGTCGATGGGCTTCTTCGCTGATCCAAAGATCGGAATCGTTCAGATCCCGCACACCTTCTACAATGAGGACCCGATGCAGGCGAATCTTGGCCTGCACAGGGGGCTGCCGGACGAGCAACGGTTCTTCTTCGATTCCATCATGCCAGCGCGCGACGGCTGGGATGGTGCCTTTTGTTGTGGTTCCAACTCCGTCACGCGTCGCGCAGCACTCCGCGCGGTGGGCGATGCCTTGCCGACCCAGTCCATTACGGAAGACATCCTGCTGACGCTGGTCCTGCTGCGCAAGGGGTACGTCACTCGCTATCTACACGAGCCGCTGGCGATTGGACTGGCGCCGGAAAGCCTTGACGCCTTTTTCGTGCAGCGGCAACGCTGGGCGCGTGGCGCGATCCAGACGCTGTATCTCGCCGACGGCCCGCTCGGCCCCGGATTGGGCTTGATGCATCGGCTCCTGTTCTTTCCGACCCATTGGCTCTCATTGGGCCTGCGGGCGCTCACGGTCGTGGTGGTTCCGATCGTGTTCATGTGGACTGGGCTCGCGCCTGTCGTCGACGTTACCCCTGAGTCGGTCTTCTACTACTTATTCCCCGCGATCCTGGCGCTCAACGGCGGCATCTCGTGGTTTGCGCCGCACGCGCATTTTCCGCTCGCCGCTCAGGTGTCGGCGACGATCCAGAGCTTCAAGATTCTGCCGACGGTGCTTGGGACTCTCGTCAAGCCGACGGGACATGCGTTCAGGGTGACGCCCAAGGGAGCTGCCGCGCGGTGCGCAAGCTACGCCGCGGAGATATTCTGGCCGTCAGCGGCCTTGATGGCGTTGACGGTTGTCGGCCTGGTTGTGAACACCATCCCGGAATGGCGGATGATCGATCATCCGGCCGCTTTACCGATGGTCGCCTTCTGGTCGGTGGTGAACATCGTCGTGCTCTTCTTCGTCTGCATGACCTCGCTGCAGGCGCGGATGGGACGCGCCGAGGAGCGTTTCGACTTCGATGAATCAGTCTTGATCGAGACGGGCACCGGCGAGCGGCTTTCCGGGCGCGTGAGCAACATCTCCCTCTCTGGCGCCGGCGTTCTGCTCGGCGCCGGCATTGACTGTCCTCGCGGTGGAGAACCGCTGCGCGTGCACATCGCGCAGGTGGGGTGGATCGACGCGATGGTCGTGCAACAAAGAGGCCATCTCATCGGGCTGCAGTTCGATTTGCCGCAGTCGCTTGAACGAGACCTGCTGATCCGCAAGCTCTTTACCGTCGCCCGTCTGAAGGGGAACGGTGTCATCGCATGCTCCGTGAACAGGGCTATGCTCAAGAACATCTGGTCAATGGCCGCGCCGTTGCCTCACATTGTTACAACTGGCGCGAAGCCCGCATCGCTCTCGCCGACGGTGCGTCTGCCGGCAGAGAGCCTGGTCATTCGGCCTCAACCGCGGATCGACGATTTGGCACATCTTGCCGGAGTTCGAAGCCTGCATCCGACGAGCTTTACTGAACCTGGCTGCGTCTCTTGATCGATCACCGTAGTGATGTTCGCCAGGGGCGTCTGACGCTCTGGGCCTCGGCATTCGTCGTGGTCGCCTGCTTGGCGATTGTCGCACTCAGCGGTTGGCGGGAGTGGTCCTCGCGACAGACGGTGCTGAAGGGCTCCGAAACAGACATGGCCAATCTGGCCCGGTCGGTGACGCAGCACGCGGACGATACGTTCGAACTCGCGGACACCGTTCTCAATGTGTTGGTTGGCCAACTCGAACTCGAGGGAACCAGCCCGGCGGCAATCGCCAAGATTCAGACCTTTCTTTCCCGGCGCAAAGCCGCGAACCGGATCCGCGCCGTGTTCGTCTATGACGAGACCGGCCGCTGGCTCGCGACCAGCGAGCCTGTGGATTTCGCCGGCCTCAACAACAGCGACCGAGAGTATTTCCAGCATCATCGTGCCGTGGCTGACCGGGGCACCTTCATTGGGTCTCCAGTGAGGAGCAGGTCGGGCGGGCAATGGATCATCGCCGCGTCGAGGCGCTTCAATCATCCTGACGGCAGTTTTGCCGGAGTTGCCCTTACCACGATCGACGTCGACTATTTTCTGCAGTTTTATCGTGGTTTCGACGTCGGCCAGAGCGGTTCAATTGCACTGGCGACAGCGAACGGCATTATCCTCGCGCGTAGCCCGGACAACGGATATACGGGCCGCGATCTGTCGGGTGCTCCGCTCTTCAGGATTATCCGTGAGCGGCCGGCCGCGGACGTCTACTACTTCACGTCGCCTCTCGACGGCGTCCGGCGTCTGAGCTTTTATCAACTCAGCAGTCGCTACCCCGTTCTCGTGGTTGCTACAGAATCGGAAGATGACGTTTTGGCCCCCTGGCGCCGAGCCGCGCTGACACGCATGGCTGCGGTGCTCGGGCTGATAGGAGGACTCGCTGTTGCGGGGCTCTTGCTGGTGCACCAGCTGCACCAGCGGCAAAAGATGGCCGCTGCCCTGGTCGCCAAGGAGGCGGATTTTCGCCTCCTTGCAGAGCAGTCGGGAGACATGGTCATGCGCATAGCGGTCGATGGACGGATCCTCTATGCGTCGCCATCCAGCGCTCGGATTCTTGGCTGGGCTCCAAACCAGTTGGTGGATACGTCAGCCCTCGCCGGCATAAATCCCGCGGACCTGGCCCGGGTTGGGCAGACGCTCTCCGCGTTGGGGAACGGCGAAGCCGAAGAGGCTAGAATCACGTATCGCATCCGGCATCGCGAGAAAGGCGAGGTCTGGATCGAAACCGCACTGCGCGTCGCCAGGAGTGCGCAGAGTGGAGACATCAACGGCGTGGTGGCGATCTCGCGCGACATGTCCGAACGTAAGGATCTGGAGGATAGACTGGCGGCTCTCGCCAGTTCGGATGGCCTGACGGCCTTGGCAAACCGCAGACACTTCGACGAACGGCTTGAGGCGGAATGGGACCGAGCCAGGCGCGAAGGAACGCCCCTGTCACTGTTGATGATGGACGTCGATCATTTCAAGAGTTTCAACGATCAGTACGGGCATCAGGCTGGCGATGCATGTCTTCGCTCGGTCGCCGGGGTCCTGGCGGAGCAGGCCAGACGGCCGGCAGACGTAGCCGCTCGGTATGGTGGTGAGGAATTCATCTTGCTGCTACCAAATACCGACATGGAAGGGTGCGAGCAGGTCGGAGAGCGAATCCGGCAAGCGATTCAGGACCTCGGCATCCTCCACGCGCTCAACCCGCCATCCAGGCAGGTCACCCTCAGCATTGGTGGCGCCACACATATGTCGTTCGGCGACAAGGCGGATTGCACGTCGCTGATAGCGGCTGCGGATAAGGCGCTTTACGCCGCCAAGGAGGGCGGACGCAACCGCCTGGTGATGTCAGGGCAAGTCGTCGCGTGGCCCGGCTCGATACGGGCTTGAAGAGCAATTCCAGCGCGCCGCGGCGTGGTGTCACGAATTGACGTGCACGAAATCCCGCAGCAGCGGATAGATCTCGTTGTTCCAGCGCCGGCCTGAGAACACGCCGTAATGGCCGACGCCGGCCTGCATGTGGTGGACGCGCCGATAGGCGCGCACGCCGGTGCAGAGGTCTTGGGCAGCAAGGGTCTGGCCGATCGAGCAGATGTCGTCCTTCTCGCCCTCGACCGTCATCAGCCCCATGCGGCTGACCGCCTTGGTGTTCACGGGGCGGCCGCGATGCATCAGTTTGCCTTGCGGCAACAGGTGCTCCTGGAAGACGTCGCGCACGGTCTCGATGTAGAACTCGGCCGGCAGGTCCATCACGGCGAAATATTCGTCGTAGAAGGTCTTGATGGTCGCGGCCTTGTCCTTCTCGCCCTTGGCGATGTGGTTGGCGAGATCCATGTGCTGCTTGATGTGGCGCTCGAGGTTCATCGAGACGAAGGCGGTGAGCTGCACGAAGCCGGGATAGACTTTCCGCAGCGCGCCGCGGCACTGCATCGGCACGTAGTTGATCAGGTTCTGCTCGAACCATTCGATCGGCTTGCTCTTGGCGAAGTCGTTGACCCTGGTTGGCTGGATGCGGGTGTCGATCGGCCCTGCCATCAGCGTCAGCGTCGCCGGGCGCGAGGGATGGTTGTCCTCGCACATGATCGCGGCGGCCGCGAGCGCCGATACCGACGGCTGGCAGATCGCGACCATGTGCGGGCGCGGGCCGAGCTGTCCGAGGAAATCGATCAGATGCTCGGTGTAGTCGTCGAGCCCGAAGCGGCCCTCGCTGCGCGGGATGTCGCGCGGATTGTGCCAGTCGGTGATGTAGACGTCGTGGTCCTGCAGCAGCGTCTGCACGGTGCCGCGCAGCAGCGTTGCGAAATGGCCGGACATCGGCGCCACCAGCAGCATGCGCGGCTGCTCCGTCACGCCGTCCTTCCTGAAGTGCAGCAGCGAGCCGAACGGTGTCGCGTAGGCGATCTCCTCGGTGACGGCGACTTCGCGATTGCCCACCATGACGCTGTCGATGCCGTAGGCCGGGCGATGATAGGTGAGGGTGGAGCGCGAGATCAGCTCCAGCGCCGCCGACAGCCGGCCGACGACCTGATCCGACATGCCCTGGGGCACCAAATTGAGGAATCTGAGCGCGGACGAAGCCCCCGCGCGCCACGGCGCAGTCAGGTCCATCTGGTTCTGAAAGGCCTGATAATACATCGACATCATACTGAAGTGCCCACCTGTCCCCCATCTTGATGCAATATCGAAGCCAGATGGGGCCGGACCGCCGGGAAAATTGGCACGTCGCTTGCTGCTCTTTGGGCGGGAAGGACGGGGCGCGCACGCCCGGCAGTGCGCTCCCAGGCGTGAGGGAAGGGCCATATGGCGAAGGCGACACTGACCATCAGCAGCAAGAACTACTCGTCCTGGTCGCTGCGCGGCTGGCTGCTGACGAAATTCTCCGGGCTCGATTTCGAGGAAATCGTCACCGCGCCGGACGATCCGTCGGCGCGCGCCGAAATCCTCTTGCTGTCGTCGTCGATCCTGGTGCCGTGTCTGCGGCACGACGGTGCCGTGGTCTGGGATACGCTCGCGATCGCCGAATACCTCAACGAGGCGATGCCGTCAGCCGGCCTGCTGCCTGATGACCGCGTGCAGCGCGCCCATTGCCGCTCGATCTGCGGCGAAATCCATTCCGGCTTCACCACCTTGCGCGCCTCGCTGCCCGTCAATCTGAAAGGACATTTTCCCGGCTTCAAGATCTGGTCGCGCGCCCAGGCCGACATCGACCGGGTCTGGTCGATCTGGCGCGACTGCCTGGAGAAATCCGGCGGCCCGTTCCTGTTCGGCGAGCGGCGCACCATGGCGGATGCGATGTACGCGCCTGTGGTGACGCGCTTCGTCACCTATGACGTCAAGCTCGAGCCGCAGCTGAAGGCCTACGCCGACACCATCATGGCGATGGATGAGATGAAGGAATGGATCGCGGCGGCGAGCGAGGAGCCGGCCGAGATCGAGGAGCTCGAGGTCGAATATTAGGCAGTCCTTGCCTGACCCTGCCTGTTTCGGGGGCGGGTGCCGGCCAGGGTGGTCTTGCGCGCTATGCCCTTGTCGCGATTAACCTTTGGCGCCCGTGCCCGGCCCGGGCCATCCGCCGCGCTGCGCAGATATTGTACGCGCCGGTAGAGCCGCATCGACATCTAGCCGTGAACAGCTGCGTACGCGGCCGTTCGGCCGATTCGGACGTGATTCGTTCGGGCCGCGTTCCGAAGGTTAAGGCGGAGCGCGGCCGCGTTGCATTTTGGAACAGATATGGGCGTCAGGCGGCCCCGCGCTGCCTCACGCGCGGCAGGCGCCAGCCGATGACGGTCGCTTCCACCGCGATGCCGGCCTCGTGGTTCTGCCAGCGTCCCTCGACATAGCGGCAGGCGAACGGCAGCTGGTACGTTCCGCTGTGGTCCTCGCACAGCACTTCGAGCGCAAGCCCCGGCGGTGGTTCTCCGGCGCCGTCGAATTCCGCCAGTCGTCTATCGCGCGTTGCCATTCCAAAAATCTCCCCTAAACAAAGCCGCGGAACAGCGCCCACTTCTTCCGCGTGCCGATCATCGTTCCCCGTCCAAGGGAACGATGCAAGCTCAACGCGAGAATGCGGTACGAGTGTGGTAGCCCTGAGTGGCTGTGCGCAAAAAGCGCACATTGCCGTGATCGATTGGACGAGGAACCTCTCATGCTGCTTCGAAACGCCGGCATTTGTTTCGCAATATTGCTGCTCGCAACGCTGGCGAATGCGCAGGTGCACGCGCAGGACGTGCCCGGCATCGAGATCTGCACGGTCGAGAAGACCATGGAGCGGCGCACCAGCTGCCTGCAGAGCAATGTCGACTTCCTGCAGAAGACGATCACCAAGCTCACGCTCGACCACCAGCAGAAGCTGGATGCAGCAAACCGCCAGATCGACGCGTTGAAGACGAACCTCGCGGGCCTGCAGAAGACGCTTCTCGATCTCCAGGCCGCCCAGGTGAAGACGGCCGAGGATCTGAAGAAGAAGCAGGACGCGCCGCCGGCGAAGGATGCTGCGAAATAAGCCTGCCGATCACGCCACGCGATAGCGCTCCATCACGTCCCGATCGGGATCATAACCGAGCCCGACGCCCGAGGGCACCGCGACATGGCCGGTGGCATCGCTGTCCGCGCGGTCGCCCCAGAGGCAGGCCTCGCGCTTGAGATAGAACATCTCGACCAGCCCGTCGTCGCGTGTCGCGAGGAGATGCAGCGTCGCGAGCAGGCCCGGACCGAAATACGGGGAGTGCGGAACGATCTTGACGCCGAGCTGATCGGCGAGCGCCGCGACCTTCAGAAATTCCGTGATGCCGCCGACCTTGGTCACCGACGGCTGGGCGTGGCTCACCGCGCCCGCCTCCATCATCTGGCGGAATTGATATTCCGTGCAGGCATTCTCGCCGGCGGCGATCCCGAGCCCGCCTTTGCTTCGGACCTCGGCGAGCGCGGCGAAGTTTTCGGGCGGCCACACCGGCTCCTCCAGAAACATCGGCCGCGCGTCCCGACATGAGGTTGCGAACGCGATCGCCTGCTCGGCCGTGAGCGGGCAGTTCATGTCGACCATCAGCGGAATGGCCGGCCCGATCGCCTCCCGCGCGGCGAACACCGCAGGCGCCGTGGTCTCGTGCAGCTTGATTGCGCCATAGCCGAGCGCGAGCGCCTTCCTGCATTCGGCCGCGATGTTGTCGGGCGAGCCGATCCGCAGCAGGCTCGCATAGGCGGGAATGGCCGTGCGCCTGGTCTCGCCGAGCAGGCGATGCAGGGGCACGCCCTCGACCTTGGCAGCAAGGTCCCAGAGCGCGATGTCGAGCCCCGAGATCGCGAACATGGTGATGCCGTAGCGGCCGAACAGATGCAGATTGCGCTGGATCTGCTCCATCGCGGCGGGGATGCCGGCGGCATCGGGCACCTTCAGCCCGCGGGCCTGCGGCGCGATCATCTCCTCGACGGCGCTGCGCGTGGTGCGCGGGCAGACATAGGCGAAGGCGTCACCCCAGCCGGTCAGCCCGGCGTCGGTGGTGACCTCGACCAGCACCATGTCGAGCGCGGTGATCGCGGATGCGCCCTGGCGGAAGCTCGCAACGCCGGCGTCATAGGGGATGCGGATATGGTGTGCCCGCACATCGGTGATTTCCATGACGCGGGTTCCTCTTTCTCGTGAGCGGTTTCCAAACAGTCTAGCCGCGAACGCCAAGGCGTTGCCAGTGGCCATTCCCGGACTATCCTCCCGCGAGGACAGCAATGCCGATCAAGCGAAGCCGGCGCTGACGGCGCATCATCGTCACGCTTCGAACGAGGGTTGAGCCGCCATGAACCCTGCCCAGCGCGCGCTCTGGTATATCGAGAGCCATCTGGCCGAGCCGATGACGCTCGACGAGATCGCTGCGATCTCGGGCGTGTCGCGGTTCCACATCGTGCGCGCGTTTGCCGCAGCCACCGGACTTCCGGTGATGCGCTATTTGCGCGCGCGGCGGCTGACCGAGGCGGCGCGTCTTCTCGCGAACGGCGCGCCTGATATCCTCAGCGTCGCGCTGGAGGCCGACTACGGCTCGCACGAAGCTTTCACCCGCGCGTTCCGCGACCAATTCGGCACCACGCCCGAAGCGGTCAGGGCGGCAATGTGCGCCAATGACCTCAAGCTTCAGGAGCCGATCCTCATGGACTCCACCATGCTCGACCATCTCGCCCCGCCGCGCTTCGAGACCGCGCGGGCGTTGCTCGTCGCCGGTCCCGGCGAGCGCATTTCTTGCGACAACGGCGCCGTCATCCCCGGCCTGTGGCACCGCTTTCATCAGGAGGTCGCCGATATTCCCTCGAGGGTCGGACAGGTCGCCTACGGCGTCTGCTGCAACGGCGACGATTCCGGCAATTTCGACTACATCGCAGGCGTCGAGGTCGCCGAGTTCTCGGACCTGCCGCGACGCTTCGCCCGCATCCGCATCCCCGAGCAGCGCTATGCCGTGTTCACGCATACCGAGCACGTCGCCTCGATCCGCCGCACCGTCAACACGATCTGGAATCGATGGCTGCCCGCCTCAGGTTTGACGGCCGCGGACGCGCCGAGTTTCGAGCGCTACGACGAGGCGTTCGATCCCGCAACCGGCAATGGCGGCTTCGAGATCTGGCTGCCGGTGAAGCCGTAGGCTTCCGCAACGCTGGCATACCATCCCGCTTGCTTGGCAAGCCGGGGTGTCTTTGTCATAACCGCAGGCAAATCTTGCGTGTGGGGCCCGTGCCGGACATCCCGTGCAAGTCATAACAATCAGCCGGGAGGGGCCCCAATGTCCACAGCCACGTCCAACGTCCGCGTTCTCGCCACCGACCTCGAATTTCCCGAAGGGCCGGTCGTGATGCCTGATGGTTCGGTGGTGCTGGTGGAGATCCGCGGCCAGCGCCTGACGCGCGTTTATCCCGACGGCCGCAAGGAGATCGTCGCGAAAATTCCGGGCGGGCCGAACGGCGCCGCCCTCGGCCCCGACGGCAAGATCTACATCTGCAACAATGGCGGCTTCTCCTGGATCCCGACCCGCAACATGATCATGCCGGGCCCGCAGCCCGACGATTACCTCGGCGGCTCGATCCAGCGCGTCGATCTGCAATCCGGCAAGGTCGAGACCGTCGTCACCAGATGCGGCGCGCACGATCTGCGCGGGCCGAACGATCTGGTGTTCGACAAGCAGGGCGGCCTTTGGTTCTCCGATCTCGGCAAGCGCCGCGCCCGCGAGATGGACGTCGGCGGCATGTACTACCTCAAGCCTGGGATGACCGAGCTGGTCGAGGTCGTGCACGGCATATTGCCGGCGAACGGCATCGGGCTGTCGCCGGATGAGAATACCGTCTACATCGCGGAGACGCCGACCGGCCGGCTCTGGGCCTACGAGCTCTCCGCGCCCGGCACGCTGAAGCCGCGCGACGTGATCTATCGCGGCGAGCGGGGTAAGCCGATCTGCGGCCTCGGCGGCTACCAGATGTTCGACTCGCTCGCGGTGGAGGCGAACGGCAATGTCTGCGTCGCCACCCTCGTTTCCGGCTGCATCTCGGTGATCGCGCCCGACGGCACGCTGGTCGAGCAGGTCCCGACCGGCGACCGCGTCACCACCAACATCGCCTTCGGCGGCCCCGCGCTGAAGACCGCCTACATCACGCTATCGGGCAAGGGCGAGCTCGTCGCCATGGACTGGCCGCGTGGCGGTTTGCCGTTGAACTTTTTGAACAAGTGAATGTATCTGGACGAGCCGTGCCAATACATCCGTCGTCATTCCGGGATGCGTGCGCCGGCACGCAGGCCCGGAATCCATAACCCCGAGCGGTGGTTATGGATTCCGGGCTCGCCGCTTCGCGTCGCCCCGGAATGACAGCAGTCAATATGGAGTGAGAAATGCCCTGGCCCGATCCCATCACCCTGCGTGGACAGCACGCCCGTCTCGAGCCGCTGTCGCAGCAGCATCTCGACGGGCTGGTGACGGCCGTGAAGGATGGCGAGCTGTCAAAGCTCTGGTACACCGCGATCCCGCTGCCGGACAACATGGCCAAGGAGATCGACCGGCGCCTGGGGCTGCAGGCTGCGGGCTCGATGCTGCCGTTCACCGTGTTCGACGCCGGCGGCAACATCGTCGGCATGACCACTTACATGAACATCGATGCCGCCAACCGCCGCGTCGAGATCGGCTCGACCTGGTACGGCAAGAGCGCGCAGCGCGGCCCGCTCAACACGCAGTGCAAGCTCTTGCTGCTGCGCCACGCCTTCGAGACGCTGAACTGCATCGCGGTCGAATTCCGCACCCACTTCTTCAACCACCAGAGCCGCCGCGCCATCGAGCGCCTCGGCGCCAAACAGGACGGCATTTTGCGCAGCCACCAGGTCGCGCCGAACGGCAGCTTGCGCGACACTGTGGTCTACAGCATCACCGCCGCCGAATGGCCGACGGTGCAGACGCATCTGGAATTTCAACTCAACGACAAGCCGCGCTAGGAGCGGCCGAGGCACCATGGACAGATTTGATTATGTGATCGTCGGCGCGGGCTCTGCGGGTTGCGTGCTCACCAGCCGGCTGAGCGAAGACCCCAACGTCAGCGTCTGCGTGCTGGAAGCCGGCCCGTCCGACTGGCATCCCTACATCCATCTGCCGGCGGGCTTCATCAAGACCTTCCACATGAAGAGCATCAACTGGGCCTATCAGCAGGAGCCGGGGCCCTGGACCGGCGGGCGCAGCATCTATGCGCCGCGTGGCAAGACGCTCGGCGGCTCCTCCTCGATCAACGGCCACATCTACAACCGCGGCCAGCGCATGGATTTTGACACCTGGGCGCAGATGGGCAATCGCGGCTGGGGCTATGCCGACGTGCTGCCTTACTTCAAGCGGCTGGAGAAGCGGGTCGGCGAGGGCGACAGCACCTTCCGCGGCCGCGACGGCAAGCTCACGGTCACGACCATGGAGTGGCGCGACCCGCTCTGCGAGGCCTTCATGGAAGGCGCGGTCTCGCTCGGCATCCCGCGCAACCCCGACTATAACGGCGCCAAGCAAGAGGGCGTCTCGTACTGCCAGCGCACCATCGACAAGGGCCTGCGCGTCTCCGGCTCGACCGCCTTCCTCAAGCCCGCGATGAAGCGGCCCAACGTGCATGTGCATACGCACGCGCATGCCACCGAGATCATCTTCGAGGGCAAGCGCGCCGTCGGCGTGCGCTACACCAAGGGCGGCCGGGGCGGCACGCCGGTGGAGGTGCGCGCCAACAAGGAAGTCATCCTGTCCGGCGGCACCTATAACTCGCCGCAGCTCTTGCAGCTCTCCGGCGTCGGCTCGCCGGACCTGCTGGCCGCGCACGGCATCGCAGTGCGTCACGCGCTGCCGGTCGGTGAAGGCCTGCAGGACCACTACGCCCCCCGCACGGTGGCGCGCGTCAAGGACATCAAGACCATCAACGAGCTCCGCCGCGGTGTCTCGCTGTGGATCGAGGCGTTGAAATGGGCGACCGCGCGCCGCGGCCTGCTCTCGCTGTCGCCGACCATGGTTTATTGCTTCTGGCACTCCGGCGAGAGTGCCGACTCATCCGACCTCCAGCTCACCTTCACGCCGGCGTCCTACAAGGAAGGCGTGCAGGGCCAGCTCGAAGACGAGCCCGGCATGACGGTCGCCTCCTGGCAGCAGCGCCCGGAGAGCCGCGGCTATGTCCGCATCCGCTCCAATGATCCGTTCGCGCCGCCGATCATCCAGACCAATTATCTGGACGCCGAGCTCGATCGCCGCGTCATCGTCGGCGGCATGAAGCTCGCGCGGCGCCTGCTCAAGAGTGCGCCGCTCTCGCCCTATTACGCCTACGAGGATTTCCCCGGTCCCAACATCAACACCGACGACGAGTTTTTGGCGGCCGCCACCGAGCGCGGTACCACCACCTTCCACCCCGGCTGCACCTGCCGCATGGGCCCGGCGGATTCCACCTGGGCGGTCGTCGACGACCAGCTCCGCGTCCACGGCCTCGAAGGCCTCCGCGTCATCGACGCCTCCGTGATGCCGCGCATGATCTCGGCCAACTTGAATGCGTCGACGATGATGATCGCGGATCGTGCCTCGGACCTGATCCGCGGCAAGGCGCCGATGGAAGCGGCGCGCGTGCCCGATGCGGCGGTGGCGTGAAAGGCACGGTGGCGTAGGGTGGGTTAGCTAGCGGGCTGCGCGAAGCGCAGTTCGCTGGCGTAACCCACCACTTCTGCCGATGCGGAAACGGAAGAGGTGGGTTACGCTGACGCTAACCCACCCTACGAGCTATTTTGTAGCTACAAGATATTGACGGATAGCTAAATCGTAGCTACGTTAAAGGTAATGAAGATCGTCTGGGACGAACCGAAGCGGCTCGCCAACTTCGACGAGCACGGGCTGGACTTTGCCGATCTCAACGAAGCGTTCTTCGACACCGCGCTGGTCATTCCCTCGCACAACAAGAGCAAGCGCTGGATCGCGGTCGGCGTGAGCATCCGTGGCGTCATTGTTGTCGTATTCGCCCGGCTCGGCCGCGAGGGCGTCAGCATCATCAGCATGCGACCGGCAAGCCGCAGCGAAAGGAAACTCTATGCCGAACGCTAGGAAGAAGTCAGGCTACACAAAGAGAGACCTGCGCGCAGTCAGCGATAATCCGGAGCTGACAAAGGCGGACTTTGCCAAGGCGCGACCGTTTGCCGAGGTCTTCCCAGATCTCGGCGCATCCATCCGGAAGGGCCGCGGCCCGAACAAGGCGCCGACGAAGAAGCTCGTCTCGTTGCGCCTCAGCCCGGAGGTGGTCGAGCATTTCAAGTCGACCGGGCCGGGCTGGCAATCGCGGATCGACGAGACCTTGCGCAAGGCGGTCAAGCGCAAGGCGCCGTGATGGCCGAGATGGGCGATGCGGAGGGATGTTGCCCCGCGATCTTCGGGGGAAGCCTGAACGATCCATCTTTCGTGTCCCGTCGGGCAAAGCACCCCGCAACCCGTCAACCCCTCCGCGCAAAAATATTCCACTTTACCGAAATTCGGAATTGCGGCATACATCGAAGCAGCCCGGCCCGACGAAGAGGGGCGGTTCGCGAGTCGTTCGAAACGCGGGCCGGGTTGCGGTGGACGCGGCAGCGTCGTGCGCGAGAGGCGTGGGCAGGGCGGGTAGTCCCTGTGAGCCCGAGGCTTCGTGCGGACGAGCGGCGCTGAAGTCCGGCGAAGCCTCTTGGCGAAGCCGGATGAGCTGCGTACGGCAAAACCGTGTGGTCCTGGCCGTCGTTGCTACGGTCAAGCCTGTCGCGGAGATGTGCGCGAGCCCAACCGGGCAGACGGCATCATCCAATTCGCGGGGCGAGGGAGGCCAGAGGGAAAGTTCGGCTCCCGGGAGATCACGGCATAAGCCGTCCGACCATCGCGCAGGGAAGGCCGTGTGTTCGGCCGCACCTGTATGCCGCTGTGCAGTCCTTTTGCGCTATCTGCGCACAGCGGACCGCGGGTGCCAAGCCGGCACCCGGCCTTCCCTGCGCCCTCTTTCCTTGGGGGCGACGGAGAGAGCAAAGCTCGGGCGAGATGCGTCGCGAGGCTGCGAAGGTGTGTCTGCGATTCAAAATGCGAGTCGGAAGGGCAACTGCTGCCTCATACTCCGTCATTGCGAGCGCAGCGAAGCAATCCACACTGTCACCGCGGAGGGATTCCGGATTGCTTCGCTGCGCTCGCAATGACGGTGTGGAGAAAGCGGCGCACCGAACTCTACTCTCGTGCCCCGGACGCAGCGCAGCGTCTCTTGACGGTGCGCTGCAGAGCCGGGGCCCATGTCGCCGCATTGTACCGTGTCGCCTACCGGGTCCCGGCTCTGCGCAGCAGCGTTGCACGCTGCAGCGCGTCCGGGACACGGGAAGGTCACACTTCCCGTCTGCTCAAAAATGCCAGCCGCTCGAACAGATGCACGTCCTGCTCGTTCTTCAGCAGAGCGCCGTGCAGCGGCGGGATCAGTTTTCGCGGGTCGCGCTCGCGCAGCTGCTCGACGCTCATGTCCTCGTTGAGCAGCAGCTTGAGCCAGTCCAGAAGCTCCGACGTGGACGGCTTCTTCTTCAGGCCGGGCACCTCGCGCACCTCGAAGAAGATGCGCAGCGCTTCCTCGACCAGGCGCTTCTTGATGCCGGGGAAGTGGACGTCGACGATGCGGCCCATCGTGTCGGCGTCGGGGAACTTGATGTAGTGGAAGAAGCAGCGGCGCAGGAACGCGTCCGGCAGCTCCTTCTCGTTGTTGGAGGTGATCATCATGATCGGGCGCTGCTTGGCCTTGATCGTCTCGCCGGTCTCGTAGACATGGAATTCCATGCGGTCGAGCTCGAGCAGGAGGTCGTTCGGGAATTCGATGTCGGCCTTGTCGATCTCGTCGATCAAGAGCACCGGCCGCTGCTCGGCGGTGAAGGCGTCCCACAGCTTGCCGCGCTTGATGTAGTTCTTGATGTCAGACACCCTGCTATCACCGAGCTGGCTGTCGCGCAGGCGCGACACCGCGTCGTATTCGTAGAGGCCCTGCTGCGCCTTGGTGGTGGACTTGATGTGCCAGGTCAGCAGCGGCGCGTTCAGAGCCTTCGCGACTTCCTCCGCCAGCACCGTCTTGCCGGTGCCGGGCTCACCCTTGATGAGGAGCGGGCGCTCGAGCACGATCGAGGCATTGACGGCGACCTTGAGATCGTCGGTCGCAACATAGTCCTTGGTGCCGGTAAATTTCATCGCGTGTCCTTGGGTCATCGTCGGGCGAGAGGCGTCGGCCCCGTCGCGACAAGCGAACGGCCGCTCGCGGCGGCTGTTCCTGGTTCGGTCAGGCTTTCAGACCCGTTTTATCAGCGAAAGGATGACGAGCACAATCACCGCGCCGATCGTGGCGTCCACGATGGCGCCGACCGTGCCCGTTGCCAGCTGGATGTGCAGCTGGGGCAACACCCAGCTTGCGACCAGCGCACCGATGATGCCGACGACGATGTTGCCGATCAGTCCAAATCCCGCCCCGTGGACAATCTTGCCCGCAAGCCAGCCCGCGATCGCACCGATGATGAGTGCTGCGACAATTCCCATTGCAAACGTCCCCAAAACAACCCCGTGAGGGCCCCAATTCTAGAGCAAAAAGCTTCGCGGTCCAGCACCCCGCGGCGGTCTCCGCCCCTTGACGTCAGCCACCCGACGGGCAATCTGTCACCCATGTTCCTGCAATTCTTCACTTCTCTGCGCGATGCGCAGGTCCCCGTGACGCTGCGCGAATACCTCACGCTGATGGAGGCGCTCGACGCTGACCTGTCGGATTATTCGGTGGAGAATTTCTACTACCTGTCGCGCACCTCGCTGGTGAAGGACGAGCGCAACCTCGACAAGTTCGACCGCGTCTTCGGCACGGTGTTCAAGGGGCTAGAAAACCTGCTCGACGCCATGGAGAAGGCGGAGATCCCCGAGGAGTGGCTGAAGAAGCTCGCCGAAAAATACCTGACTGACGAAGAGAAGAAGCAGATCGAGGCCATGGGCTGGGACAAGCTCATGGAGACCCTGAAGAAGCGCCTCGAAGAGCAGAAGGGGCGGCACCAGGGGGGCTCGAAGTGGATCGGCACCGCCGGCACCTCGCCGTTCGGCGCCCACGGTTACAATCCCGAGGGCGTGCGCATCGGCCAGGAGAAGAACCGCAACAACCGCGCCGTGAAGGTGTGGGACAAGCGCGAGTTCAAGGACCTCGACGGCAATGTCGAGCTCGGCATCCGCAACATCAAGGTGGCGCTGCGCCGCCTGCGCAAATTCGCGCGCACCGGCGCACCCGACGAGCTCGATCTCGACACCACCATCCGCGAGACCGCCAATCACGGCTATCTCGACGTCCACATGCGCCCCGAGCGGCGCAATGCGGTGAAGCTTTTGGTGTTCTTCGACATCGGCGGCTCCATGGACGCGCATATCGAGCAGGTCGAGGAGCTGTTCTCGGCGGCGAAGAGCGAGTTCAAGCACATGGAGTATTTCTACTTCCACAACTGCCTCTATGAGGGCGTGTGGAAGCAGAACAAGCGCCGCTTCACCGACCGCACGCCGACCTGGGACGTGCTGCACAAATACCCGCACGACTACAAGATCGTGTTCGTCGGCGATGCGTCGATGAGCCCGTACGAGATCATGGTGCCCGGCGGCTCGGTCGAGCATGTCAACGAGGAGCCGGGCTCGGTCTGGCTCGACCGCATCATCCGCACCTATCCGCATGCGGTGTGGCTCAATCCGGTCGCTCAGAAGCATTGGGACTATTCGGAATCGACCACAATCATCAAACGCATTTTTGCGAACCGCATGTACCCGATCACGATCGAGGGGCTTGAGGGTGCGATGAAGGAATTGACGCACTAGCTTCTCGTCATTCCGGGGCGAGCCCGGAATCCATCGGGCCGCAGTGCGTGTAGAGGAATGGATTCCGGGCTCGCGCTGCGCGCGCCCCGGAATGACAACAAGAGGGAGAACCACATGCCCCAAAACATCACCCGCGGCATCAAGGCGCTGATCGACGAGGCCAATGCCGAGATCGAGACGCTCAACGCCAAGGACGCCATCGAGATCTCCAAGAATGGCGACGTCGTCATCGTCGACATCCGCGACCCTCGCGAGATCGAGCGCGACGGTCGCATCCCCGGCGCGTTCGCCTGCACGCGCGGCATGCTGGAATTCTGGATCGACCCGCAGAGCCCCTACGCCAAGCCGGTCTTCCAGGAGGACAAGAAGTTCGTCTTCCACTGCGCCGGGGGCCTGCGCTCCGCACTCGCGGCCAAGACCGCGCAGGACATGGGCCTGAAGCCCGTCGCCCACATCGCCGGCGGCTACGCCGCCTGGCGCGATGCCGGTGGGCCGACGGAAGCGTGGGAGCCGAAGAAGAAGGGGTGAATTGGATACCGCGCGTACCACACACTCCGTCATGGCCGGGCCTGTCCCGGCCATCCACGTTCTTGCTCGCGCGCCGAAAGACGTGGATGCCCGGGACAAGCCCGGGCATGACGACCGACAAAGTTGCCAGAGAGTACATCAATGACTGACACCCCCACCGACCCCCTCGTCTCCACCGAATGGCTCGCCGCGCACATCAACGACGCCAACGTCAAAGTGCTCGACGCCAGCTTCAAGCTGCCGGGCGTGCTGCCGTTGCCCAAGGACGATTATCTCGCCGCGCACCTGCCCGGCGCCGTGTTCTTCGACGTCGATGCGGTGTCGGATCATTCCAACCCGCTGCCGCACATGTATCCGAGCGCCGAGCAGTTCGGCCGTGACATCGGCAATCTCGGCATCTCCAACGCCGACACCGTCGTGCTCTACGATGCCGGCGGCTGGGTCGCCGCGCCCCGCGCCTGGTGGATGTTCCTGGCCTTCGGCCATGACAACGTGCGCATCCTCAATGGCGGCCTGAAGAAGTGGCGGGCCGAGGGGCGAGCGGTCGAGAGCGGCGAGGTGAAGCCGAAGCCAGCGACGTTCAAGGCGAGCTACGATTCAAATCGCGTGCGCAGCATGCAGCAGCTGATCGCCAATGTGGAAAGCCGTGCCGAGCAGGTGATCGACGCGCGCGCCGCCGACCGCTTCGAGGGCCGCGCCCCCGAGCCGCGCGCAGGCATTCGCTCCGGCCACATCCCCGGCGCCCGCAACGTGCCCTACAATCAGCTGTTCGATGCCGCGACCGGCACGATGAAGCCGCTCGATGAACTGCGCGCCGCCTTCACGAGCGCCGGTGTCAAGCTCGATGCGCCGATCGTGACGAGCTGCGGCTCGGGCGTCTCAGCCGGGGTGCTGACGCTCGCGCTCTATCGCCTTGGGATCACCGACACCGCGCTCTATGACGGCTCCTGGTCGGAATGGGGCCAGGAGGGCGGCCCGGCCATCGCGACCGGGCCGGCGTGAGCGTCACGATGACGGTGCGCGCCCTCGCGCTCTCCACGCCTTGAGCGCGCGCCTCGAAGGATGGCCACAAGCGAAATCGCTCCCGCAAGCGGGGCGCGGTGAAGATCACCGCGTGCGCGTTGTCGTCGTCGCAAACGTCTGCGGCTGGCCGAACGGATCGAGCTGCTGCTGCAACTGCTGAGGCGGCGGACGACGCACCACGCGATGCCGCTTCTTGGCCTTCGCCTTGCGCTTGGTCGCCTTGTCGTCGGCCTTGGTATCTGCCTTGCTCTCGGTCTTGGCCTTCGCCGGCGCATCCTTCACGGCCGTCGTCGCCGGCTCGTTCAAAGCGGCCAGCTTGGCCGAGGCGGCATCGAGTGCGGAGGAGGCCACGGCCGCGCTGGGATCGACCGGCGCTGGCTCGCTGGCGGTCGCGGCAGGCTCGGCCGCGGGGATCGACGCCGTGGTGTCGGCCGGGGTGAGCGTGTCGGCGGGCGCCGGCGCTGCGGCCTCCGTCGTCGTCTCGGCCTTCGTTGTCTCGGCCTTCGTTGTCTCGGCCTTGGCCGGTTCTGCGACCGGGACGTCAGCCGGAGGTGCCGCGACCTGGGACTGGGCCTCGGTCTCGGTCGTCAGCACGGCGACCTGGTCGGGCTCGCTTTCGGGCAGTCCAATGGTCGGCACCTTGTCGCGCAGCGACGGCTCGGGCTCGGCGGTCGGCTCCGGCTCCGCGCGGAGGACCGCGAGCACCGGCTGGGCCGGCTCGGGAGCCTGCGCGAACACCTGCTCCTGCGGGCCGTTCCGCCAGGAGGGGTTGCTGACATACTGCTCGTGGCTCGCCCGCAGCAGTGCGGCGGCGCCCAGGCCGAACACCAGGATGGAGACTGACAGCAGGATCGCGGCAAACAGGAAGCGAAAGCCGGGAAGCATCGAGCGATTGCGAATTTCCGCCCCGGCGGCGAAGAGGCCAGGGCCCAAGAGCCATCTGAACGCGGTGACGGTACTGTTTGCCGCGTTCGCCACGCGGGGATCGGGAGCTCAAATGGGCGGCGAATCAGGCTGATTCGAACATACCGCAACGATTCCGACCCGTTCCGCAAAAAACGGGGCCGAAGACTCCGGCAATTGACGCCATGAGCTGATTTCCGCCCCGTGATGCAACGGGGCAACGGTAGTCTTGCGGATCACAAATCGGCAGGTCCCGCGCAAATAAGCCTGATATGTCTTGAATGTGCCGCTATCTTCGGCCATCTGGCCGTTAACGGTCCGATCGGGCTTGGGGACTATACAAGAGCGATGATGATCAAACATTTTCTGACGATATGCGCTGCCGCAACAGTCGCTGCGGCGGGAACCTCGCTCGCGCAGGCTCAGAGCTATCCGGTTCAGCAGGCGCCGAGCTACGGCGCCCCGGCCGAATATCGGCCCGGCGACCGCACGCCGAATTTCGACGCGCTGGAAGATGACGACGACGCGATGCCGCAGGCATCGTTGCCGCCGCCCGGCCCAGCCGACGATCCGCGCTATGGCCGTCCGGTCGGTGCTCCCCCGGTCTACTCGGCCGCGCCGCCGCAGGGTCCGGTGATGTCGCCGGATGATCCGCGTTATGGCCGCCCGACTGGGGCGCCGGTCTATTCGGCCGCACCGTCGCAGGGCCCCGTGATGTCGCCCGACGATCCCCGCTACGGCCGCCCCGCGGGTCCGCCGCCAGTGATCTATGCCAATCGTCCGGGCCAGCAGGGGCAGGCTCCCGCCGGTGACGGCATGCGTCCGCCGGAGGCCGTTGGTGGTCCCGCCGCGACCGGAACGGTCCAGGCCGGGCAGCCGCCGGTCGGCGCTGACGGAAGGCCGATGACGATGGCCGCGCTGCCGCCTGAGGAGCAGCCCGATGCTGCGCCGGTGCAGCTGCCGCAGAACCTGCGCCGCCAGGAGGTCTCGTTCCAGACCAAGGAGCCCGCGGGCACCCTCGTGGTCGATACCCCCAACACCTACCTCTATTACGTGCTCGGTGGCGGCCGAGCGATCCGCTACGGCGTCCGCGTCGGCCGCGACGGCTTCACCTGGACCGGCGTGCAGAAGATCACCCGCAAGGCCGAGTGGCCGGATTGGCATCCGCCGACCGAGATGATCGAGCGCCAGCCCTATCTGCCGCGTTTCATGGCCGGCGGCCCCGGCAATCCGCTCGGCGCCCGCGCGATGTATCTCGGCTCGACCGTCTACCGCATCCACGGCACCAACCAGCCCTCGACCATCGGCAAGTTCGTCTCGTCCGGCTGCATCGGCATGCTGAACGAGGACGTCTCCGACCTGTTCGATCGCGTCAAGGTCGGCACCCGCGTGGTGGTGATGCCGGGTGGTCCGCCGCCGGGAACCGCGACGGCGTCCGCCGCGCCGGCGCCCGGTCCTGCCGCAGGTCCGGCTCCGATGGCCGCGCAGGCCGGTCCGGTCCCGGGCACGCAGCCGACCGTGGTGCCGCCGCTACCCGCGCCGGTCACCGTGCGCTAAGCGCGCCGCGAATATTCAAATTACAAAAGGGCGTGCCATCGGCACGCCCTTCATCATTCAGGCCAGCTTGCGCGGCAGCTCGCTGCCTTTGGTGAAAGCGTCGATCGCCTCGACCATCTGGCCGTAATGGATGCGCAGGCCGTCCTCGGTGGCGTAGCCCAGATGCGGCGTCAGCACGAGGTTGTCGAGCTTGCGGAAGGGATGGTCGACCGGCAGCGGCTCGACCGAGAAGACGTCGATGCCGGCGCCCGCGATCTTGCGCTGCTGCAACGCCTCGAGCAGCGCCGCCTCATCGACAATTGGCCCGCGCGCGGTGTTGACGAGGAAGGCCGTCGGCTTCATCCGCGCGAGATCGTCGCGGCTCACCAGCCCGCGCGAGCGCTCGCTCAGCACCACATGGATGGTGACGATATCGGCCTTGGCGAACAGCTCCTCCTTGGTGGCGTAGCCGACGCCGGCCGCCGCGCATTTCTCCGGCGTCAGGTTCGGGCTCCAGGCAATCACGTTCATGCCGAACGCCTTGGCGATCCCGGCCATCCTGCTGCCGAGCTTGCCGAGCCCGACAATGCCGAGCGTCATGCCCTCGATCTCGACGCCGGCAAAGGTCTGCCAGGGCTCGCCAGCATGCATGCGCGCGTTCTCGCGGCCGATGCCGCGGGTCAGCTCCAGGATCAGGCCCATGGTCAGCGGTGCGGTGGGATCGCGCGAATATTGCGTGCCTGCGACGGTGACGCCGCGCGCCTTCGCGGCTTCCATGTCGATCGCGGCGTTGCGCATGCCCGACGTGAGCAGCAGCTTCAGCTTCGGCAGGCTCTCGAACAGGCTCTTCGGGAAGGCCGTGCGCTCGCGCATCGCGCAGATGATCTCGAAATCGGCCAGCGCGCTGGCCGCAGCCCGCTCGGAGGCGAAGGGATGGCTGAACACGGTGACGTCGAGGCGGTCGGACAGTTTCTGCCAGTCGGCGACGTCGAGCGCGAGATTGAAATAGTCGTCGAGAATTGCACAGCGCAGCCGGCTCATCAGCGTTCATCCAGGGCCAGAGTTGATGGCGAGAGGTGAGGGCGCTGGGCGCGCGCCATCGTCGGAACCGGGCCATGGTTGCGCGCAATCAGGACGGCGCGCAAGCCGCTTGCGTCTTCAAAAGTCCGATAGGAAGGAGGCGCTCAGAGATCCCGGGGCTTCAGGCGGAACGGCGCATCCATGCCGTGCTTGGCGCGCCATGCCGGACCGGGGCCACGCATGTAGTGCAGTTCGGGCCGGTAGGGATTGAAGGCGGTGGCGAAGAAGCGCTTCCAGAATCCCTTGATCTCCGAGACGAAGCCGGAGACGTGGCCGGCTTCTGCCGGAACAGGAAGAGAATGGGTCTCGATCAGAGCCATGATGCGGCCTCGCTGTGCTCCCGTTCGTTCTGAGCGGGTGGCGCTGTTTCCGCGCGAAACCGAGCTTTCGGCCTGATTTATTAAAAGATGGTTTCAATTGTCCGGATCGGTGACCGGATGGTGTCCGTCCCGTATTCATCCGTGGTGAACGGACGGAAAACATTGCCCTTTGGGGGCGGGATCGCTACATCGCAGGCTAAGCAAATTTCCTCAAATCGAAGGTTTTCGGGACCGATGGCACGCCAGTTCATCTATTTCATGCAGGGCCTGACCAAGAGCTACCCGACCCGGAAGGTGCTCGATAACATCCATCTGTCGTTCTACCCGGACGCCAAGATCGGCGTGCTCGGCGTCAACGGCTCGGGCAAGTCGACGCTGCTCAAGATCATGGCTGGCCTCGACAAGGAGTATAACGGCGAGGCCTGGGTCGCGCAGGGCGCCCGTGTCGGCTATCTCGAGCAGGAGCCGCACCTCGATCCGGCACTCAGCGTGCGCGAGAACGTCATGCTGGGCGTCGCCAAGCAGAAGGCCATCCTCGATCGCTACAACGAGCTGGCGATGAACTACTCCGAGGAAACCGCCGACGAGATGACCAAGCTACAGGACGAGATCGAGGCCCAGGGCCTCTGGGATCTCGACAGCAAGGTCGACCAGGCCATGGACGCGCTGCGCTGCCCGCCCGACGATGCGGATGTCACGAAGCTCTCCGGCGGTGAGCGCCGCCGCGTCGCGCTGTGCAAGCTGCTGCTCGACCAGCCCGAGCTGCTGCTGCTGGACGAGCCGACCAACCATCTCGATGCCGAGTCGGTGTCCTGGCTCGAAGGCCATCTGCGCAACTATCCCGGCGCGATCCTGATCGTGACCCATGATCGCTACTTCCTCGATAACGTCACGAGCTGGATTCTCGAGCTCGATCGCGGCAAGGGCATTCCCTACGAGGGCAATTACTCGTCCTGGCTGGTGCAGAAGCAGAAGCGGCTGGAGCAGGAGGGACGCGAGGACGCAGCGCATCAGAAGACGCTCGCGCGCGAGCAGGAATGGGTCGCCTCGTCACCGAAGGCACGCCAAGCCAAGTCCAAGGCGCGCTATCAGCGCTACGAGGATCTGCTCAAGCAGGCGAGCGAGAAGCAGACCCAGACCGCGCAGATCATCATTCCCGTCGCCGAGCGGCTTGGCGCCAACGTCGTCGACTTCGAAGGTCTCAGCAAAGGCTTCGGCGACCGCCTGCTGATCGACGATCTCACCTTCAAGCTGCCGCCCGGCGGCATCGTCGGTGTGATCGGCCCCAACGGCGCCGGCAAGACCACGCTGTTCAAGATGATCACCAAGCAGGAACAGCCGGACAACGGCACCATCACGGTCGGCGAGACCGTGCATCTCGGTTATGTCGACCAGTCGCGCGACGCGCTCGACGGCAGCAAGAACGTGTGGGAGGAGATCTCCGGCGGCAACGAGCTGATCCTGCTCGGCAAGAAGGAAGTCAACTCGCGCGGCTATTGCTCGGCGTTCAACTTCAAGGGTGCCGACCAGCAGAAGAAGGTCGGCGCGCTGTCCGGCGGTGAACGCAATCGCGTGCATCTCGCCAAGATGCTGAAGTCCGGCGCCAACGTGCTGCTGCTGGACGAGCCGACCAACGACCTCGACGTCGACACGCTGCGCGCGCTCGAAGAGGCGCTGGAGGACTTTGCCGGCTGCGCCGTCATCATCAGCCATGACCGCTGGTTCCTCGACCGTATCGCGACCCACATCCTGGCCTTCGAAGGCGACAGCCATGTCGAATGGTTCGAAGGCAACTTCCAGGATTACGAGAAGGACAAGATGCGCCGGCTCGGCCAGGACAGCATCATTCCGCACCGCGTGAAGTACAAGAAGCTGACGCGGTGATTTCGGCATGATGCGGCGGGCGCTCATCGCTGCGGTGATCGTGGTCACCTGCGGCTGGACGCCCGCGCGCGCCGCCGATGCCGCCTTCACCCAGTTCATCGCCTCGCTGTGGCCGGAGGCGCAGGCAGAAGGCGTCTCGCGCAAGACGTTCGACGAGCAGACGCGTGGGCTCGAGCCCGACTACAAGCTGCCCGATCTGATCCTGCCCGGACGGCCCGCGCTAGGTGCGCCGTCGCAGGCCGAGTTCGTGCAGGTGCCGGCCGACTACGTCAAGGAAGCCTCGATCGCGCGGCTTGCCGGCGAGGGGCAGCGGCTGCTGCAGAAATATCGCGCCTCGCTGAGCGAGATCGAGAAGAAGTCCGGCGTGCCGGCAACCGTGATGCTCGCGATCTGGGGCCGCGAGACCGATTACGGCCGCTACACGCTGCCTTACGATCTCGTCCGTGTGCTGGCGACGCAGGCCTATGTCGGGCGACGCAAGGATCAATACCGCACCGAGTTCATCCTTGCGCTGAAGATCCTCGGCGAAGGCGTGGTGACGCGCAAGGACATGCGCTCGTCCTGGGCCGGCGCCACCGGGCTGACGCAGTTCCTGCCGTCCGAATATTACAAGCACGGCGTCGATTTCGACGGCGACGGCCGCATCGACATCTGGCATTCGGTGCCGGATGCGCTGGCCTCGGCCGCGCAGCAACTCGTCAACAAGGGCTGGCAGAGCGGCGTGCGCTGGGCCTACGAGGTGCAGGCGCCGGCCAAGGTCGATTGCACCACCGGTGTGCCCGAGGTGACGAAGCCGCTCGGCCAGTGGTTGCGCGAAGGCCTTGTGCCGGTGCGCGGGCAGAAGCTGAGCGCCACCGAACAGGCGCAGCCGGCCTCGCTGCTCCAGCCGGAAGGCATCTATGGTCCCTCGTTCCTGACGACGAAGAACTACTTCGTCATCAAGGAATACAATTTCTCCGACCTCTATGTGCTGTTCGTCGGTCATCTGGCCGACCGCATGACGAGCCCGCTTCCGTTCGCAACGCCATGGGCGGCCTCGAAGCAATTGCGCACCAGGGATGTCGAGACCATGCAGCGTGGGCTTACGCGCGTCGGGCTCTACAAGGACAAGATCGACGGCAAGGCCGGCATGCAGACGCGCGCCGCGCTCGGTGCCTATCAGAAGTCGGCGGGCCTCAAGGTCGATTGCTGGCCCAGCGAAGAGGTGCTGCGCTCGATCCAGGCGGCGCGATAGCGCGCGACCAAAGAAAAAGCCCGGCCGATGGTCTCGGCCGGGCTTCGATCGCGGCGCTCACGAGCGCCGGTGCGATCAGATCAGTAGCAGACGCGAACCGGACGAACGACCCAGCCGTAACCGTCCCAATAACGCTGACGCTGCCAGTAGCAGGGCGGGGGCGGCGGGCCGGGCTCGGCGACGTAAACGGGGCCGCCATAGGCCGGACGGCTCGACGCGATGGCGCCGCCGACGATGGCGCCGCCGATCAGGCCGGCCGCGATGCCGGCGCCAACGCCGTCATGGGCCTTGGCGGACGGAGTGGCGGTCACCAGCGAACCGGCGACCGTCGCAACCGTGAGGGCGGCAACTAAAGTCTTCTTCATGCTCTTGGCTCTCCTGGGAGATGGGTTCCTCTTGTTAGAGGCGCCCGGGTTTCAAAGGTTCACGCACACGCTGATGGAATTGGCCGTGCAGCTAGGAAGCGCGCAATTGGTCAACCCACGGTAAACGCACACGGAGCTGTGACGAGAAAAAGCGGTCTTTTTCAGGCCCGGAGATGAACGGCGAATCCGTAGTGAACCGGTCAGCCGATGTGGTCGCGATGGACCGGTTCGAGTCGCCTCAGCCGCAGACTCTGACGCGGCGGACGCGCCAGGCATAGCCGTCCCAGAAGCGCTGCTTCTGCCAGACGCAGCCGCCGCCGTAATAGTCGTCAGAGACATAGCCCGGGCCCGGCGCATAGTAGCGGGGCGGGTAATAGCCGGGTTCGTAATAGCCGGGTCCGGGTCCGTAATAATACGGAGAGGCCAGCGCGCCGCCGACAATGGCGCCGCCGATGATGCCGGCCGCTACGCCCGCCGCGACGCCGCGCTGTGCATGGGCCGGGGTTCCGGCCGCAACGGCCAGGGAGGCGACGGCGGCGACCGTCAGGAGCAACTTCTTCATCGGCTTGACCTTTCGTACGAACACGCGGGAACCCTTTGGGAGCAGAGTTCCATACTTCGTTTGAATGATCAATGAACGGCACCTTGGTGGCGGGCGACCAATTGATGTGAACCGCAGGCTCGGCCAGGAGGCGACGATGGGCAACGCGATGATCAATGCATTGATTGCTGCCGGGGTCGTGTCCGCGATCGGTTACGGCTGGCTCACCCATCTCCAGAACCGCGGCCAGCGGCGCTCCCGCGCCGGGGCGGGTGGCGATGGCAGCAGCAGCGGCGACACCTATTCGGGCAGCAATAACGGCTTCTCGCTGGGAAGCTGGTTTTCCAGCGACAGTTCGGGCAGCTCGGCCGACAGCGGCAGCTGTTCCAGCAGCGACAGCGGCAGCAGTGGTGGCGATTGCGGAGGCGGCGGCGGCGATGGTGGGGGAGGCGGAGGCGGCGATTAGATCCGCTCCAATCTTGATCCAGCGCAACGCTGAAATTTAGGGCCGTTCTAGGCTGCTTTTGGGCCAGTTTGGAATAGCTTCAAATACCGCTTTTTCCTTTTGCATCCGGCGGGCCCGTTAAATATCGATGATGACGCATCACCGAAGGGCCTGCCGCTTCCATGATCGTTTGTTCCTGTAACGTGCTGAGCGATGACGACATCCGTGCCGCCGTCGCCGAGTCCGACGACGCCGTGCGCCATGCCAAGCAGGTCTATGGATGCCTCGGCTGCAGCGCCGAATGCGGTCGCTGCGCCCGGACGATCAAGACCATCATCGACGAAGCCCTTGGCCCCTGCGCCCAGTCCTGCTGTGCCGGCTGTCCGCACAACCACACTGTGGCTGCCAATGACGAAGCGGCTGAGCCCGCCCAGTTCGCCCTCGCGGCCTGCTGAAAGCCTTCGCAGCTCGGTTGAGCATTTCCCCGGCCGCGCCGCCGTAGCCAGTTGCCCTCATTCGTAAACTGACTTAGAAGCGTTCTAAATTCGGTTTTGGGCCGATTTGGACTGCAAGAGCTGGAGTGAACCATGCAGGGCGACGCAAAAGTCATCGACTATCTCAACAAGGCACTGCGTCACGAACTGACTGCGATCAACCAGTACTGGCTGCACTACCGCTTCCTCGACAATTGGGGCCTCCTCGACATGGCCAAGGTCTGGCGCAAGGAGTCCATCGAGGAGATGGAGCACGCCGACAAGCTCACCGCGCGCATCCTGTTCTTCGACGGCTTTCCGAACATGCAGGTGCTCGATCCCTTGCGCATCGGCCAGAACGTCAAGGAGATCATCGAGTGCGACCTCGCTGCCGAGATGAGCGCGCGTGCGCTCTACCAGGAAGCGGCGACCTACTGCCACGGCGTCAAGGACTACGTCACGCGTGACTTGTTCGAGAAGCTGATGAGCGACGAGGAGCACCACATCGACTTCCTCGAAACCCAGCTCGACCTGATCGGCCGCATCGGCCTCGAGCTCTACACCCAGAAGCACGTCGGTGGGCTCGAGGGTGAGGGGCACTAAGCTTCGGCTCTGGCGCATACTCGGTGTCGTCCCGGCGAAAGCCGGGACCCATACCGCGTGATCTATCTGGATGCGCCGGTATGAGTACCGTGGGACGAGTTCTTCACTGCGAGTCTTCGCAAAACCACTCCCTGTGGCTATGGATCCCGGATCTGCGCTGCGCTTGTCCGGGACGACACCGTGATTGTCGCCCCACCTACAACTGCGTCTTGTAGATCTCTTCCACGGTCTCCTGGCTCGCCGGTTCGCCGAGGCCGGTCTGGTCGTGGATGACCGTGACGATGCTGGGCATCACCGAGCGCTGCACTTTCTCCGGCGACCACAGCTTCGAGCGCATCAGCGCCTTGCCGCAATGGAAATAGACTTCGCTGACGGCGACGTTCAGCACCGCCCGCGGTGGCTTGCCGAATTCCACCATGGAAGCGAGCAGATCCGGATCGGCCGACAGCGTGCCGCGTCCGCCGACGCGTAGCGTCTCGTCGATGCCGGGCACGAAGAACAACAGATGCACGAAGCCCGAGCCTTCGACGACGTTGCGGAAACTGTCGATCCGGTTGTTGCCGGAGCGGTCAGGCATCAATAGCTGGTTCGGACCGGCGACGTGGACGAAGCCGGTGCCGCCGCCGCGTGGCGAGGCATCGACGCTGCCGTCCGCGCCCGACGTCGCGAGCACGCAGAACGGCGACATCTCGATGAACTTCCTCGCATGCGCGTCGATCGCGGGACGCGCTTTCGCGATCACGCGCGGGCTCGGCTTGGCGTAGATGGTGGTGAGGTCTTCGGCGCAAAGATCGGTCAATGGCGTGCCTCCGCTTCAGCTTGGCGGCAAGCTACCCAATCGGGCCGCCTCCAGCCAATGGAATCGATCAAGACGTTTTACACGGCATCGGCCGGCACGAAGCAGCTGATGATGATGGCGCCGCGGTGGCGAACGTACCACACCACGGCCTGGCCGACCGGATTGCCCCGGTCGCGGATGATGGCGCGCTCGGGCACCTCCATCCATTGCCCTTCGATCGGCACCCAATAAGCGCCGCTGCGCACATCGTAGTCGGTGCGATGGCCGTCCGAGACATCGCAGCAGGGCACGCCGTTCGGCGCGATCACGCTCTTGAACCAGGCGCGGATATCGGGCGGGATGTGGTCATATTGCCCGTTGTCGAATGCGAGTGCGGCGCTGGTCAGCGCCGTCATCGCGACCAGCCAAACGCACAGTGCGAGCCTGTGCATGCGATCCCTCCTCGTCGCGTTCCGCTATTCGCGCGCGAGTCTTGCTCGCGTCGATTCCATCGGTGACGCGATTAAGCCCGAGCTGTCAGCGCATTGCATGCCCAAATAATATGCGGCTCCGAAGTGCCGCACATGATGCGCTGCAAAATCAGCGACGCGCCGATTCGATCGTTTGTTGCGGCGTGCTCTCCAGCAAGTGCCGCACCTGCTCGCTGTAGAATTTCGCATTGCCGGTGGTGCCGTGGCCGCGCGTCTCGGCGCTCGCCGGGATCAGATAGAGGCGGCCGTTTTTGACCCGCTTCATGGCCGCGTCCGTGATGCCGGTCTCGGGCGGGTTGCGCTCGTCGTCGGCGGAATTGATCAGCAGCAGCGATGCTTCGATGGCTTCCAGCTTCTCGCCGGCATTATAGTCGTGCGAGGACTCCCACTGGTAGACGAAGTCGTTGGCATCCGCCGTGATCGGCGTCGCCAACCGGTCGTTGACGATCTTGTCGGCCTTGGCCGCGGTCGGCGCCTGCGATTGGTAGGCCAGGGTGCCGCCGATGCTGGCGATGCCGTAGGCGGTGATGGCATATCTCATCATGCGCGGCTGGCTGGTGTAATTGCCGCCATTGTAGTCCGGGTCGTTGCGGATGGTGTCGAGCATGATCCGCCGCAGCATCCAGTTGCGCGACGCCATCTCGGTCGGCTGCGAGGCCATCGGGATCAGCGCGTCCATCGCGTTCGGATATTTCTCGCCCCACAGCCAGGTGTGCATGCCGCCCATCGAATTGCCGATGACGAGCCGCAGATGCTTGACGCCGAGTCCTTCCGTCACCAGGCGATGCTGCGCCTCGACCATGTCGTCATAATCGTATTTCGGGAAGCTCGTCTTCATGCCGTCCGAGGGTTTTGACGATTTGCCATGACCGATGCCGTCGGGAAGGATGATGTAATATTTGGAGGCGTCGAGCGGTTGCCCCGCGCCGAACAGCTCCCCGGCGAAGGCGGGTGACAGCATGCTTGTGCCCGAGCCGCCCGTGCCGTGCAGCACGAGCACCGGTTGGCCTGAGGGCTCGCCGATTGTGGTGTAGTGCAGCTTCAGCTCCGGCATGGTCTCACCGGTGTGGAACTTGAAGTCCCTGGCGATCCAGTCGCCCTGCTTGGGTGCCGGATAATCGGCGGCCAGGACCGGCATTGAAAAGGACAGCAGGACAGCCGACAGCGCGGCGCAGGAAGCCTTCATGTTTCTCTCCCCATTGCGGCTCATGGTCGGCGGCCGCGTTGGAGCGGAACTTAGCAGAAGTGCGCGGAAGGATGTAGGATTTCGGCTCCGCCGATCGTCTTCAAGGAAACATCCGGAAGAGGCCCCTGCATGTGCCGCAACATCAAGACGCTGTTCAACTTCGAGCCGCCGGCGACGGAGGATGAGATCCACGCCAGTGCGCTCCAGTTCGTGCGAAAACTGTCCGGCTTCAACAAGCCGTCGCAGGCCAACGAGGCGGCGTTCGACCGTGCAGTGGCCGAGGTCTCGCAGGCTGCGCGAAATCTCCTGACCTCGCTGCACACCCATGCGCCGGCGCGGGACCGCGAGGTCGAGGCGGAAAGGGCGAAGGAGCGCTCGCGGCTGCGCTTCGGTTAGAGGGCTGCAACTTCGCATTCCGTGATCTGGCTCACGGTATGGGGCGCCTCGTCCTGCAATGATGTCCGCCGGGATTTTGACAGCCCGGAGCAGGATCATGAGCCGCCCCCTTCTTCCGCTGAAAGCAGGTGCCATCGTCTTCACGCTGCTGTGGACTGCGTGGATGATGTGGTGGAGCGGCTCGTTCTCGAGCGCCAGCGTGATCATCCTGGCCCTGTGCGGCGCGGCGGTGGGTTATCTCTGGTATCGCGCCATGCGCTGGCAGTTCGAGCGCATGGGCATGCTGCCGCGCAAGGATGACGCTTCCGGCGCGTCTTGATTTGGCTCGTGTCCCGGACGCGGTGCGGCGCGAAGTGCCGCTCCGCAGAGCCGGGACCCAGTCATCGTCAGCGCAGCTCCCGGCGATATGGGCCTCGGCTCAGCAGCGCAGCATTGCATGCCGCGCTGCGTCCGGGGCACCGGCATCGCTAATCCCGGTGCTTCTTCTTTTTCTTCTTCTTCCTGTGCTCGTCGCTTTCGCCTTCGTCGCTCTCGTCGTCGACGATGGCCTCATCGGGCTCCTGCACGGCGGCCTCCAGCGCCTCGCGCTCGGCGGCGTCGCGCTCGCGTTGGCGGCGGCGCTCGTCCCAGGCGTCGAACAGTTGCTCGAGCCACGGCAGCACCTGTTCGATCGAGGGCAATTGACCGGCAGGCCCAGCCTCGCCGCGCGGGCCTTGCGGCCCCGCCGGCCCTTGCGGTCCGGCAGGTCCCTGCGCGCCGGCGGCCCCACGCGGGCCAGCCTCGCCCTGCTTGCCTTGCGGACCGGGCTTGCCCTGAGGTCCCGCCTTTCCGATCGGCCCCGGCTTGCCTTGCGGACCCGGCTTGCCGCGCGCGCCGTCGGGACCGCGCCGGCCCGGATGACCCTGCGGCCCCGGCCGTCCCGGCTCGCCCTGCCGTCCGCGCGGCCCTTGAGATCCCTGCCGTTTCTGTTCGTCTGCCACGCCGCTGCTCCCTTGACCGGAAGCAAGCTACTTAGCGGCGTTTGACGACAGCAGCAATTCCGCCGGGACAGCTCACCACGCTTGATCAACATCAATCGGCGGCACGCGCTGCTGTGTCATCGATCGCACGGCCACATCTCTTGCGAGGAGCGACCGATGCGCGCAGCGTGGAAGATCCTTTGGCTGTTCGCTGCCGTCCTTGCAGCAGCGCTTGGCCTCGCGCACCAACTGGTACCCGACGTCGTGCCGGTCGCGTTCGCCGAGGAGCCGCAGCCGTCATGGGCTGTCATGACGGCCTTCTTCCTCCGCGCGATCGAGATGATCGCAGCCTCGGTCGTGATGATCGCGCTTGCGGTCATCATCGGCGGATTGATTCAGCGGCGCGTCCTCGGACGCTAATCCTGATAGGCGGGCACGTCGATGCCGGACGCCGCGTAGATCCTGATCTTGTTGCGCAGCGTGCGCACCGACAGGCCGAGCACGCGCGATGCGCGGGTGCGGTTGCCGTCGCAGCGCGCAAGCGTCTGAAGCACGAGCTCGCGCTCGACTTCGTCGACGGTGGCGCCGATCAGAAGCGGAACGATCTGGTTGGGAGCAAGGAATTGCGCGCCCGACTCGGACGCAGCGACATGAACAGTGGTCATCAACACACCTCCCGATCAACGCCCGCTGCCATCTTTGGAAGCGGATCGAGAACCAACGACCCCCAAGCCGTAGATGTACGGTGGGCGGGTTTGGTTAATGAAAGGTTAATCGCGAACGAACGCACCAATTGACCCCAGGAATGCCGCTAAGCCGCCGCGATTGGCGCCAGATGCATCGTGATGCGGGACTATCTCTTCCACACATGCGGTGTCATCGTCCGGTCCAGTGGCGCAATTGCCGACAAGGCGGACGATGATCCCGTGCGCGGGGATAGTGAGTCGCGCCTCACACCGTCCGGTAGCCGCCGTCCACCATCACGATCGTTCCCGTGACATAGGCCGACAGATCCGACGCGAGGAAGATCGCGGGCCCGACGATATCCTCGGGCTTGCCGGTGCGCGCCAGCGGGGTGTGGTCGACGAAGGCCTGCACCAGCGCCGGATTGGTCGCGCGCACACTGGCGTTGATGTTGGTCTCGATGAAGCCCGGCCCGATCGCGTTGACGCGCACGCCTTCCTTGCCGAGCTCGACCGCGAGCGCCTTGGTGAAGCCGAGCACGCCGTGTTTCGAGGTCGTGTAGGCCGCCGAGCTCGGCGTGCGCAGATGCACGAAGGACTGGATCGAGCCGATATTGACGATGCGGCCTTTGCTCGCGCGCAAGGGTGCGAGGAAGGCCTGCGTCATGTTGAAGACGCCGTTGAGGTTGAGCGAGATGATGTCGTTCCAGTCCTTCGCCACCGTCTCGGTCTCCGCGGTGAAGGCGTTGCGGCGAGTAATGCCGGCATTGTTGACGAGGATCGAGACCTGCCCGACCTTGTCGGCGATCTGCTTGGCGAGCGCAAAACAGTCCTCGCGCCGGGTCACGTCGAGCGCAAAACTCTCGACCCTGCCGCCCGCTTTGCTGATCTCCTGGGCGGCCTCCGCGACCGTGTCGGCATTGACGTCGAGCAGCACCACTTGCGCGCCCTCGCGAGCGTAGCCGGCCGCGATGGCCCGGCCGATGCCGGAGCCGGCGCCGGTAATGACGGCGATGTGGTTTGCGAGCAATGCCATGACATTTTTCTCCCGATTTCGTTTCGAAGTTTCACGAAACGCTAACTCGAAATTAAGGGGACGGAAACGGCAGCCTTGGCATACTGATCTTCATTGCTAAACGTTGCGCGCATGATGGAACGGCTCGACACACGGCTCGACTCCTGGAAACTCGCCCTTGAACGCCTGCGGTCGGCGCAATCGGCCGATTGGGCCGAGGCGGGCCGGCTCGTGGCCGAGATCGCGCGGACGAGCGTCGATGCCACGCTGCGCCAGGCCGCCGAGCAGGCGCTTCCGGTGCTGCGCCAGGCGGTCGAGAATGACGATCACGGCGTCACGCTGGCGGCCCAGCGCCGCATCGGCGTCGTTCTCGAAGTCGTTCATGATCTGACCGCGCCGCGCTTCGGCCGGCGCAACGCCACGCCGAAACAGCTGTCCAGCGAGGATCGTGCCCGCAAGATGCTCGGCCTGCCGCTCGCGGTGCAGCTCACCTGCGAGGACATCAACCAGGCCTATCGCCGCGCCGCCAAGGGCATGCATCCCGACCACGGCGGCAGCACGCAAGCCTTCATCGACCTCGCCGCCGCGCGCGACGTCCTGATCCATCCCGGCGCGCACAAGGACGCGTGAGGTGCTCGACGATATCTCGTAGGGTGGACAAAGGCGCCAAGCGCCGTGCCCACCATCTTCGTGGTGGATGGAAACGGTGGGCACGCTTGCGCTTTGCCCACCCTGCGACATCTCGAAGAGAAACGGGCAAGAACGCATGCCCGCGTCCTTGCCCGCTCTTCGTCCGCCGATCGAAATCTTACCAGGTGCACTGGCCGTTCTTCAGCGCGGCGTTCTTCACGGCGAGTGCGTCGATGAACGTCGGCACGGTTGCGCTGGCGCGATGATAGCCGGCCGGCCACGGCGTGGTCGGGATGCTCTCGTCCCAGATCTGGCAGAGGCCGGTGTCCTGCCAGCGGATCAGGTGATAGCTGGCTTCCGCTGGGTTCGCCGCGACGAAGGCGGTGACGGCAAGACCGGCGGCAGCGCACAGCACGGAAATACGACGCATGATCAGCTCCTCAAATGAATGATGTGATGCGCCTCCCGGCAATGCGGGGAGGGCTGGTGCCGGACGCTGGGGATGCGCCCCGGACAAGATGTGAGTAGTTCCGCAGGCCGGTCAGGTTCAAAGCGCGCGAGCGGGACATGGCTGATTTCGGCCGGAAAACGCGCGGTCCCGCAAAAGAAGAAGGCGGATCGCTCGCGCGACCCGCCCTCCAAATCCGGTCCGTTGCAAAAGCTCAGAGCGTGCAGCGGCGCTCGGCGCGCATCTTGATCTGGACGTCGGAAGCGGCCTGGAAGGTCGGGAGCGGCTTGCTGACGACCTTGTAGGTCGACACGCCCCATTGGAACGGCTTGTACTTCAGGTCCTCGTTCCAGACCTGGCAGATGCCGGTGTTGTCCCAGCGGATCACGTAATAGCCGACCGCCGCCGAGGCCGGCACGGCGAACACGGAGGTGGCGATGCCGGCGACGGCACAGAGGGCGAGAACGCGACGCATGAAATATCTCCTTGTGGGGAAGTGGGACGCAAAAATTCGTGCGGTAAAAGCAGGTCCTTTGCAAGCCGGGGAGCTGCCTTTCACGGACATGTCAGCTGTTCCCCAAGCATTTGGTTCGGCCGCGTGCCCGGCAAGCCACACGCTCAGTGGCTCACTTCGCCAGCGACGCCACCGCCTCGATCTCGATCAGCATCCTCGGGTCGGGCAGGGCGTGAACCACGCAGGTGGTGCGCGCCGGATAGGGCGGCGGGCCGAAGGCGCCGGCATAGAGCGCATTCATGGCGGCGACGTCGGAGGCGCGGGTCAAGAGGACGTTGACCTTGACGAGGTCGCGGACACCGGCGCCGGCCTCGCCCAGCACGCGCTTGATGTTGACGACGACATTGGCGAACTGCGCCTCGAAACCGTCGGGCAGCGCACCATTGGCATCGAAGCCGGGAATGCCGGAGACGAACAGGAGATCACCGACGCGCGTCGCAAAGGACAGCGGCGGCGCCTTCACGTGCGGCGGGGGCGCGAAATGCTGGATCGGCATGGCATCACCTCGAATGCAGGAACGGGCGCGTAGCCCGCATGAGCGTAGCGACATGCGGGAGACTTGCAATCGGGTTGCGGAGACCGGCAAGAACAAAAACGCGAAAACAACCCCATGCACAGTAGAGATCATGTGGAGATCATTGAGTTTTTACAATTCGGTAAAGGATAAACCTCCAAGTTGCTCCGTCGGGCAAGACAGGGGCGGAATGGGATGATGGAGATGCGCGACTTTGTGCCCGAACCTCCGCCGTCAGGCCCCGGCTTGACCGGGGCATCCATTGCGCCGCGGCCTCTCGGCGCAGTCACCGCCGCCTCTGGAATACTGGATCGCCCGGTTGGATGTTTGGACCGGGCGATGACGGTTGAGTGCGACGCCGCGCCTTGCGTCTCATGGCAGCCCCATCATTTTGCCGCCGCGATCCATCGGATAGATTCGCTGCGTCTGATTCGAATCCCTCCTTGAAAAATAGCCCCCGGAGATATCCATGAAGATCGCATCCACCTTCCGCGCCGCGCTGGTCGCCATTGCCGCCCTGGCCGGGCTCTCGACCTCGGCGATGGCCGACGGCGGCACCGTGGTGCTGACGATCTACAAGGCGGGCTGGATCATCGGCGGCTCCGGCGGTTCCGGCGTGCTCAACTTCCGCGGCCGCTCCTATGGGCTGTCCACCGGCGGGCTCGACTACGGTCTCGTCTTCGGCGGTTCCAAGACGGTGCTGCGCGGCCGCGTCTCCAACATCAATCGTCCCTCCGATGTCGCCGGCGTTTACGGCGCCGCCGGTGCCGGCCTTGCCGTCGGCCGCGGCGCCCGCGCCATCGTGCTCACCAACCAGAAGGGCGCCGTGCTGGAATTGACCGGCACCCAGGTGGGATTGATGGCGAATGCGGATCTCAGCGGCCTCGCGATCACGATGCGGTAGAGCAGGGTGCCGCCGTAGGGTGGGTTAGACCCTTGGCGTAACCCACCACTTCTGTCACCGCGGAAGGAGAAGAGGTGGGTTACGCGCATCGGCCCGCGCTTCGCGCAGCCGCTGCGCTAACCCACCCTACGATTTTCCGATCGCCGCATGAATCCGCTCGCAATGCGCGACGAGATTCTTCTGCGCATCGACGAACGCCTTCAGCGGCGTCGGGATCGGAAAATAATAGATGTTCGCGACGAAGCCGTAGATGCCGGCATCGACGCTCGTTGGCGCGGCGCCGTGCACGAAGCCCGCGGCGGGCACGATTTCGGCCAGCACCTGCAAATCGGCGAGCCCGCGCGCGTAAGCCTGCTCCGGCGTGTAGCGGCCGATGCCCTGGTAATGATAGCGCTGCGCATTATACGCCTTCGCCTTCTCGAATCCTTCTGCACTCACTTGCGGATGTTGCGCGATGAAGCCGTCGCGGAACGCCGGATAATAGCGCTCGTCCTTCCAGCGCGAATACGACATCACCCAATAGAGATCGTCGAGCATGCGCGTGACGAGGAGATTGGTGCGGCGCTGCTCCGGTGAAAGTCCGGCATCGATGGTAAGACGATATTTCGCGATCGCATGCGCGATGATGGTCTCGCTGTCACCGATGCTCTCGCCGTCGTCGACGACGTAAGGCAGCTGCCCGCGCGGTGCGGCCGAGGCATCGAAGATGTGCTCGTGCACGAACTCCACGCCCGCGAGCTTGAGGAAGGCGTAGACCTTGAGGCCGTAGCCGTTGTTGTCGGCGACGCCGAACAGTTGCGGGTAGGAATAGAGGGTCAGCATGGGCGGGCTCCCCGGGGGTGGCGGAGGCCAGCATGAAGGGGCGCTGGGGTGGATGCAATGGGGAGAAGATGGAGTAGGTGCGTCGTTCGAAGCTCTCGTAGGGTGGGTTAGCCGTTCACAAACTCGATCTCTCAACACGATTCGGCGCAAGGCGTAACCCACCACGTCTGCATCCGCGGTGACAGAAGCGGTGGGTTACGTCACGCGGCCTGCGCTTTGCGCAGCCGCGCGGCTAACCCACCCTACGAACGCGATGCAGCCTTGAACACGGCCAATTGCGCGTCGAATGCGCGCCGGAACGCCGGCCGCGCCTCGCCGCGCGCGACATAGGCGGCGATATCAGGATAGTCGTCGAGCAGGCCGGATGTGTTCAGCCGGCGCAGCACTGTCACCATCATGAGATCGCCGGCGCTGAAGGCGCCGTCGAGCCAGTCGGAGTTGCCGAGGCGTCGGGACAGTTCGCCGAGCCTGGTATGGACGCGGTCCTGGAGCATGGGCAGCCGCTCTGCGTGCCAGCTCCTGTCGCGCTCGAACAGCATGGCCATGGTGAGCTCGACGATCGGCGGCTCCACCGTGCTAAGCGCGGCGAACATCCACGCGACCGCGCGGGCGCGGGCATTGGCATCCTTCGGCAGCAAGCCATCGTGGCGCTCGGCGATATGCAGCACGATCGCGCCCGACTCGAACAGAGTGAGGTCGCCATCCTCATAAGTCGGGATCTGCCCGAACGGATGCAGCGCAAGATGCGCCGGCTGCTTCATCGCCGCGAACGAGACGAGGCGGACGTCGTAGGGCTGGCCGACCTCCTCCAGCGCCCAGCGCACCCGCATATCGCGCGCCTGCCCGCGGCCGCGGTCGGGGGAGGATTCGAAGGCGGTGATGGTGGGAAGCATGTGGAGGCTCCAGCGGCTTGCGTGCTGTGTCCAGAGGACGAACGGCGGGCACGGAATCCGACAGCCTGCATTCCTTCAATTTAGTCGCACCATCTTGCCTCACCCACGGTGTCGTCCCGGCGAAGGCCGGGACCCATACCCCCAGGGAGAAGTTTGGCGATGACTCGTCGTTCGGTACTGCGACCGCCTGCAACAGATAGATCACGCGGTATGGGTCCCGGCCTTCGCCGGGACGACAGCGGAATGTGGAGGTCCGTAGGGTGGGTTAGCCGATCGCAAATTGCAGTCTATCGTCCCGCGACGGTGCGAGGCGTAACCCACCACGTCTGTGTCCGCGGCGACAGACTTGGTGGGTTACGACGAGCGGACTGCGCTTCGCGCATCCGCACGTCTAACCCACCCTACGCAGCGATCCACGCCGCAAGCTCCCGCCACGGCTTCAGAGTCCAACTCCCCGACGCAGCACCGGACGGCGAGGGCAGCACAAAAATCTCCGGCCAGCTTGCATCCGACAGCTGCCGCCCCAGCGCAATCCCGCTCGACGGCCTGCCATAAAACAAGCTCGCCGCCTTCTTGCTCGTGAACGCAATCGTCCGCGGCCGATACTTGTCCATCTTCGCCCTGAAGCCCGATACGTCGATCGTCTCAGCCGCGATCTGGTGATCCATCCCGGCGCCCGACTTGGAGAGATCGGTGAAGCCGATGCCGAGCTCGATCAGCGATGCGAATTCGCTTGGCTGATACCGCCGCGGCGTGATCCCGGCCTCATGGATCGCGCGCCAGAAGCGGTTGCCGGGATGGGCGTAGTAGTGCCCGACCGCGGCCGAGCGCGTCGAGGCGGCGGTGCCGACGAAGACGAGGCGGAGGTTGGGGCGGAGTTGGTCGGGGAGGCGGTGGGGGGCGGACCCGGGCATGTCGCGTCTTGGTGATCGTTTGATGCAACGAAAACGAAGAAAAGGGGCATTTTTGTTTGCTGCGTCCCATGCTCGCCGCGCTAGTGCCTCAGCGCATCTGAAGGCTTGTTCGTATTCGTGAACGCAGCAATCAAGAGGGGATTTTGGTTGCGCCGAATTTTGGAATCCCGTTGAGCTGCGCTTCCTGCCGCGAGAGCCATTCCAGAGTAATTTCTAGTGACGAAATTCCTGCCATCGACAGCGGTTTGCGCGCAACTCTTGCAAAACGAACAAGAAAGATCGGATCGTGTCGCGTTCTGGTTGCGCCTATAATGGTCGGGAAGCGCGTCTCCCGACCATTTTTCGACCTTCGGTCGGGTAACCCTCACAACACCCGATTGCTCTCCTTCACCTTCTCCGCATCCAGATAAACGCTGCTCCCCATCTCCTTGAACTTCGCGCTCATCTTCGCCATGCCGTCCTCGGCCGTGCCGCTCAGCGACATGCCCACCGAGTTCGGATCATTCAGCGTCGCCGCATAGTCCCGCACGTCCTGCGTGATCTTCATCGAGCAGAACTTTGGTCCGCACATCGAGCAGAAATGCGCGACCTTGTGGGCTTCCTTCGGCAGGGTCTCGTCGTGGAAGTTTTTCGCGGTGTCGGGGTCGAGGCCGAGGTTGAACTGATCGCTCCAGCGGAAGTCGAACCTCGCGCGGGAGAGGGCGTCGTCGCGGAGTTGCGCCGCCGGGTGGCCCTTGGCGAGATCGGAGGCGTGAGCTGCGATCTTGTAGGTGATGACGCCGACCTTGACGTCGTTACGATCGGGCAGGCCGAGATGCTCCTTCGGCGTGACGTAGCAGAGCATGGCGCAGCCGAACCAGCCGATCATGGCCGCACCAATCCCTGACGTGATGTGGTCGTAGCCCGGCGCGATGTCGGTGGTCAGCGGTCCAAGCGTGTAGAACGGCGCCTCGCCGCACTCCTTGAGCTGCTTGTCCATGTTGATCTTGATCTTGTGCATCGGCACGTGGCCGGGACCTTCGATCATGACCTGGCAGCCCTTGTCCCACGCGATTTTTGTCAGTTCGCCGAGCGTTTCGAGTTCGGCAAACTGTGCGCGATCATTCGCGTCGGCGATCGAGCCCGGACGCAATCCATCGCCCAACGAGAAGGAGACGTCGTACTTGCGCATCAAGTCGCAAATTTCGTCGAAGTGGGTGTAAAGAAAACTCTCCTTGTGATGCGCCAGGCACCACTTCGCCATGATCGAGCCGCCACGCGAGACGATGCCGGTGACGCGGCTGGCGGTGAGGTGGATGTATTGCAGGCGCACGCCGGCGTGGATGGTGAAATAGTCGACGCCCTGCTCGCACTGCTCGATCAAGGTGTCCTTGTAGAGCTCCCAGGTCAGCTTGACCGGATCGCCGTTGCACTTCTCCAGCGCCTGGTAGATCGGCACGGTGCCGATCGGCACCGGCGAGTTGCGCAGGATCCATTCGCGGGTGGTGTGGATGTTGCGGCCGGTCGAGAGGTCCATCACGGTGTCGGCGCCCCAGCGGATCGCCCACACCATCTTCTCGACCTCTTCCTCGACCGACGACGTCACCGCGGAGTTGCCGATATTGGCGTTGATCTTGGTGAGGAAGTTGCGGCCGATGATCATCGGCTCGAGCTCGGAATGGTTGATGTTGGAGGGGATGATGGCGCGGCCGCGCGCGATCTCGTCGCGCACGAACTCCGGGGTAATGAAGGCAGGCACCGAGGCGCCGAAGCTTTCGCCGTCGGCGAGGGCGGCTTCCGCGCGCTCGAGCTGCTGCTTGCGGCCGAGGTTTTCGCGCGCGGCGACGTAGATCATCTCCTTGGTGATGATGCCGGCGCGGGCGAATTCGAGCTGCGTGATCTTGTGGCCGGGAAGGCCCCGCAGCGGCTGGTGATAGGCGCTGAAGGCGCGCGCGGCGTTGTCGGTGGAGACGCTGCCATTGTCCTCCGGCTTGATCTGCCGGCCCTGATATTCCTCGACGCCGCCACGCTCCAGCACCCAGGCTTTGCGGTTGCGGGCAAGGCCGGCGTTGACGTCGATGGTGACGCTCGGATCGGTGTAGGGGCCGGAGGTGTCGTAGACCGGCAGGTTCGGCTCGCCGGCGCCTTCCGACAGGATGATCTCGCGCAGCGGTACGCGCAGGTCGGGCGCGGCGTCGGGGGAGGCGAAGATCTTTCGCGAGGAGGGAAGGGGGCCGGTGGTGACGGCGGGGATGGTTTTTTCGGGGTTGGAGCGGATGTTCATGGGGATCCTCCGGTTTAATTCGTTGATGTCGCTGTGCGAGAGGCAATTACCGCTGTCATCCCCGCGAAGGCGGGGATCCAGTAGTCCGCGGCGGTGCGCTGGAGCCGAGAAGCCGCGGCGTACTGGATCGCCCGGTCAAGCCGGGCGATGACAGCGGAGTGTGGGGTGAGAGCGGAGCGCACATCACGCAGCCTCCGTGGACAGGCCAAGCCATTGCCGCACGCGGGCATCGGGGTCGGCGTTTTGCGTCACGTCGGACACCACCGCGATAGAATCCGCGCCCGCCGCAAAGATCTCCGCGGCTTGCTCGAACTTGATGCCGCCGATCGCGACCAGCGGAATGGTGCCGATGCGCTTCTTCCACTCCGTGATCCTCGGGATGCCCTGCGGCTCGAAACGCATCGATTTGAGCGTGGTGAAGAAGATCGGGCCGAGCGCGACGTAGTCGGGCTTTGCCTTGAGTGCGGTTTCAAGCTCGGCATCGTCATGGGTGGAGATGCCGAGCGAGAGGCCGGCCTCGCGGATGGACTTGAGGTCGGCTTCCACCAGATCCTCCTGACCGAGATGCAGGTACTTCGCGCCGGCGACGACGGCGGCGCGCCAATAGTCGTTCACGACCAGCTTGGCTTGCGTGTCCTTGGTGATCGCCAGCGCGTCGGTGACGATCTGCAGCGCGTCGGCGTCGTTGAGCTCCTTGGCGCGCAGCTGGATGGTGCCGACGCCAAGCTTTGTCAGCCGCTCGACCCATTTGAGGCTGTCGACGACGGGATAAAATCGATCAGGATACGGCATGCCAGAACGGAGTCCCAACGACAGGGGTGGAGGGGGAGGCGAAGTCGCGGGCGTTCATCAGCCCGGCTTCATAAGCGGTGCGGCCGGCATCGCAGCCGAGGCGGAAGGCTTTTGCCATCGCGACGGGATCGGCGGCTTTTGCAATTGCGGTGTTGAGCAGCACGGCGTCATAGCCGAGCTCGAGCGCCTGCGCCGCGTGGCTGGGAGCGCCGAGGCCGGCGTCGACCACCAGCGTGATATCGGGCAGGCGCTCGCGCAGCAGCTTCAACGCGTCGCGATTGGTGATGCCCTTGGCGCTGCCGATGGGAGCGGCCCACGGCATCACCACCTTGCAGCCGGCATCGACCAGGCGGTTGGCGACCGAGAGATCCTCGGTGCAATAGGGGAACACTTCAAAGCCGTCCTTGATCAGGATGCCGGCGGCTTCGACCAGGCCGACGACATCGGGCTGCAGCGTGTCGTTGTCGGCGATGACTTCGAGCTTGATCCAGCTCGTGCCGAACAATTCACGGGCGAGCTTTGCCGTGGTCACGGCCTCGCGCACGCTGCGGCATCCCGCGGTGTTCGGCAGCACCGTGACATCGAGCTCCCGGATCAGATTCCAGAACGCGTCCCCGGTCTTGCCGCCGGCGGATTCGCGCCGCAGCGACACCGTGACGATGTTCGAGCCGGAGGCGCGGATCGCTTCCTGCATGATCGCCGGCGAGGGGTAGAGCGCGCTGCCGATCAGCAGGCGGGAGGCGAAAGTCTTGCCGTAGAAGGTCACCATGTTGACGGTGTCTCCTCAAATGCAGTTGTCATCCCCGCGAAGGCGGGGATCCATACCGCGTGATTTCTCCTGGGGCACGCGGGGAGAGACCGAGCTTCATAACCGCTCCGTGTGGTTATGGGGCCCCGCCTTCGCGGGGACGACGCGAGGATAGAGCGTGCCACCATCACCTCACCCTCCCTGCCGCGGCGTGATGATCTCGATCTCGTCGCCGGCCTTCAGTGCCGTCTCGGCCCAGCGGCTTTTCGGCACGACGTCGTAGTTGAGCGCGATCGCGAAATGCGTGCCCTCGTAGTCGAGCTCCGAGAGCAGCGCATCGACGCTTCCCGAAGTCACCTCGCGCTGCTCGCCGTTGACGATCAAACGCATTGCATCACCTCGTTGTCGATCTGGCCGCGCTCGACATAGGCAAGCGTCAGCTCGGCGAGCGCCGGCGCGATCAGGAAGCCGTGGCGATAGAGGCCGTTGACGGAGATCGTCTTGCCGCGAATGCCGATGCGCGGCAGATTGTCGGGATAGGCGGGACGAAGCCCGGAGCCGAATTCGACGATGCGGGCTTCGCCGAACGCCGGGTGCACGGCGTAGGCGGCGCCCAAAAGCTCCAGCGCGGAGCGGACGCTGACGCCGGTGTCCTCGGCCTCGATCGAGGTCGCGCCCAGCATGAACAGATTGTCCTCGCGCGGGATCACGTAGAGCGGCCAGCGCGGATGCATCAGCCGCACCGGGCGCGCAAGCTGCACTTCGCTGGTCTCGATCAGGATCATCTCGCCCTTGACGCCGCGAAGCTCGCTCTGCTCGTCGCGGGCGCCAAGGCCGCGGCAGTCGATCACGATGCCGTCGAGATCCCCGGCTGCGACGTCGCTGGAGAACTTGATGGTGCCGCCGGCGGCGCGGATGCGCTCGTGCAGCTGCGGCAGCACGCGGCGCGGCTCGACATGGCCCTCGGCCGGGAAGAACAGCGCGTCGCGGAAGCGGCCTTCCAGCGATGGCTCGAGCGCGGCGAGGCCTGAGGCATCGAGCCGGCGGTGGTCCTCGGTCATGCGCGCAAAGCGCTCGAAGTCGCTGCGTTCGCGCGGATGGGCGACGACCAGCGAGCCGTTGAACGGCGTATCGGGCAGCTCGCGCCGCCAGAGGTCGAGCGAGCGCAGCCCCAGGCGGCTGATGATGGGTTCGGCGACCTCGGCCTCGCAATAGGGCGCGAGCATGCCGCCGGCCCAATGGCTGGTGGCGTCCGTCATCGCCTCGTCACCGCGCTCGTGCAAGGTCACGGCATGGCCGGCCTGCGCGAACAGCAGGGCTTGCCAGGCACCCGCGATGCCTGCGCCGATGATGGATACCGGTGAATCCTGTCGCTTGGTCGTTTGCAACATCCCTGTCCCTTCGCCGGCATGACCCGGATCAGGTTCAAAGGGTCACCGCGGTCCTGGGCGGTATTGCCCATTTAGCGGTATCTCAGCTCCTCCTCGGAGCACCCCTCGGAACGGCTCTAATGTAGGACAGTGGGGCGGGGTGGTCAACGCGTGTTGACGGGAACTGCAGCCGTGCCCCGGACGCAGCGCATCACGCAGGGGTGCGCTGCTGAGCCGGGGCCCATGCTGATGCAGGGATGCGGGGTCCCGGCTCTGCGCAGCAACGCTTCGCGTCGCAGCGCGTCCGGGACATGGGAGTTATTTCAGCGCCTGCGCCCGCGCGTTGCGGACGCGCTGGGCCAGCTTCTTATGCGGGACGCTGTCGAACATCGGCTGCGGGTTGCCATTCGGCTCGAGCCAGGGTTGGCCCATATTGCCCATATTGGTAACGCCCATATTGGCGATCTGCACGGTCTCCTGCCGCTGCCGCTTGGCGGCGTAGTAATAGCCGCCGGCGAAATAACGCACGGCCCGGGCGTGGTCGCCATTGGCGGCGCGATAGGCGCCGGCGAGATATTTCACGGCATAGGTGAGGTTGGTGTCGGGATCGCGCAGACCGGCGGCGTCGCCGGTGTAGCCGACCCCGCGGGCGGTCGCGAGCTTGATCTGCATCAGCCCGATGGTGCCGCCGCGGCCGACGAGGTGTGGCTGGTAGCGGCTCTCGCGCATGATCACGCGATGCACCAGCGCTTCCGGCACGCCGTTGGCGCGGGCATGAGCCGCGACCATCTCGGCATATTCAGCTTCACCCGCGATTGCGGCCTGCGGCAATGTCAATCCGGCCGCGAGCAGCGCGGCAATGCGTACAATTTTCATCAGATATCCCTGAGGTCCCCTAGAGTGACCTGCGCCCAGTCGTCGTTAGGCCTTCCGAACGCGGCGATGATGTGACCAAACGCCGCCATCGCCCGATTTTGCGGTGCCGAGCCGCTGTTACGACTCAAAGCTGGCGCAAGAGAGCTTCGGGGGCGGACGACCCCCGCTCGCGGCAGCACGCCTGTCTATTCGCGCGTGCCAGCGAAAGCGAGTAAGAAGACGCTGCAAATCGGGAGAGGTGCCATGACAAAATCAAACATGGCCAGGCTGTATGCCGGCGACATCCCCAGACAGAACCCCTGTGCCCAATGCGGCACGCCGATCCCGCAGCCTGACTGGATCGAGCCGGGTGAGGGGCGCGTCTCCTATCTCTGGAATTGCCACGCCTGCAATTATCGTTTCGAGGCCGTGGCCATCTTCGATGAGACCGCCATCGAGCACCCGCCGCTCGCGGCTTGAGTCAGGCGGCGAGCCGCGGCTGCTGCCAGAGCGGCAATTGCATCCGTACGATTAGTCCATGTGGGTTGCGGTCGTGCAGCGACAGCTCGCCGCCATGGGCGAGCGCGATAGCGCGCGCGATCGACAGGCCGAGCCCGAAGCCGGTGGATTCGTCCATGGTGCGCGCATCGTCGCCGCGCACGAACGGCTCGAGCATCTCCTGCTTGCGCGAATCTGAAATGCCGGGGCCGTCGTCCTCGACGTCGATGACGAGCGTGGTGCCCGAGATGTCGAGGCGGATCATCACCTCGGCGCCAAAGCGCACGGCGTTCTCGACCAGGTTGGTGACGCCGCGATGCAGATCGTCGGGCCGCGCGGCGGCGGTCATGGACGCCGGCCCGTCATAATGCACGACATGGCCCATGTCGCCGAACTGGTCGGCGACGAGCTGGAGCGTGCTGGCGATGTCGACCAGCGTCACGGCTTCGACCTTGCGGTCGTTGCGCAGCAGCGACAGCACCGATTCCAGCATCGCGCGCATCTGGTCGAGATCGACCAGCATGCGCTTGCGGTTGCCCTCGTCCTCGATGAATTCGGCGCGCAGGCGCAGCCGCGTGATCGGCGTGCGCAGATCGTGGCTGATCGCAGCGAGCATCCTGGTGCGATCCGACATCAGGCGGGCGATCCGTTCATGCATGCGGTTGAGCGCGCGCGCCACCGAGCGGATCTCTTCCGGGCCGCGCTCCGGCAGCGGCTCCGCCCCGCCATCGAGGCTGAAATTCTCGGCGGCCTTGGCGAAGGACGACAGCGGAGCGGCCAGCGCGCGCGCCGCCCACAGCCCGAGCACGCTGACGCAGATGAAAGCCGACATCAGCGCCATCAGCCACGGCGCGCCCCAGAACCATGGCCGCGGCCCGCCCTCGACATGCCCGGCGATCATGGTGCCGTCGGGCAACGCGACGCCGACGCGGGATACTGTGCCGTCCGAGGTCAGCTGGACCGCCCGGTAGCCGCGCCCGAGATGACGGCGCATCCCGCGCAGGTGCTGATTGTCGTTCTCCTCGACGCTTGCGGTGCCGGGCGCGAGCATTTCGATGCCGAGCTTGGGGAAGGCGCGCGCGAGATCGGCGACGAGGCGCGGACGCTCGCCGGCCTCGGCCGAGCCGAGCAGCAGCGCGGCATCGGTCAACTGATGCGCGCCGTCCGGCGGCGTGTCGGGGCGGTCGGGCCGGCTGATCAGGAAGGCGGTGGTGACGACGAGATGGAGCGCGACGGTCGAAGCCAGCACCAGCGCGGCGATCTGCCCGCCGATCCCCTTGAGGTGGAAGAATCCGAACGGCTTCATCCTCGGCGCCCGCTTCAACTGCTCAGGGGCGCCGCAACCGCTTCAGTGCTCGCTGCTTGAGGGCTTGCTGCTTGAGGGCCTGCAACCTGCGTTCGCGGCGTGAACAGATAGCCGCCGGAGCGCACCGTCTTGATGAGGGTGGGATCGGCCGGATTGGGCTCGATCTTGCGGCGGATGCGGCTGACCAGCACGTCGATGGAGCGTTCGAACGATCCGGTGTTGCGGCCCTGCGTGAGGTCGAGCAGGCTGTCGCGTGACAGCACGCGGCCGGGCCGTTCGCAGAACGTGCGCAGGAGATCGAATTCGGCGCTGGTCACCGCGACGCGCGCGCCTTCCGGATTGCGCAGCTCGCGCAGCCGCAGGTCGATGTGCCAACCCTCGAAGGTGAGCGTGCTCGCGCCTTCGATCGAGCTTGCCGCTTGAGCCGCGGCCTGGCGGCGCAGCACGGCGTTGATGCGGGCGAGCAGCTCGCGCGGGTTGAATGGTTTCGGCAGATAGTCGTCCGCGCCCATCTCGAGGCCGACGATGCGGTCGACGTCCTCGCCGCGCGCGGTCAGCATGATGATCGGCGTCTGCGCCTCGGCACGCACCTTGCGGCACAGGCTGAGGCCGTCCTCGCCCGGCAGCATGACGTCGAGGATGATGAGGTCGACGCGGTGATCGGCCATGGCGCGCGACATCTCGCGGCCGTCGCTCACGGCGGTGACGTTGCAGGCGTTGTTGCGCAGGTACTTCGCAATCAACGTCCGGGTTTCGCGGTCGTCTTCGACGACCAGGATGTTGGGATTGGGAATGGCCATGCGCTTTGTTTGTCCAGGATTCGGGCCAAATGGCGAAGATTTTTGTTTCGGATTGTTTCTGGTTGGCTTCCCGCAACAGGCGGCAATCGCGCCGTCGCGAAAGGGCAAGGTCTCGTTAAGGCCGTTAACCATAGCGTGGCGTGGTCCGCGACGAAACCCCCGCAAAATCCAAGGAGCCATCATGACCTCGATTTCGGCGGCCTCCGCCGGCAACCACCAGTCGCCGCTTCAGCGGCTGCAGCAGGAATTGCAATCGGAAGTGTCCGCCGGCACGATCTCGTCTTCGGACCAGTCGGCGCTCTCGACGGCGCTGACCGACATCGACACGGCACTCCAGCAGAGCCGGTCGAGCGACCAGTCCAGCGGCACGCGCCCCTCCAAGGACGAGATGCAGTCGAAGATCGACGACCTCATCTCGAAAGAGGTGTCGAACGGCACGCTGACCTCGGACCAGGCCGAGGAGCTGAAGAACGTGTTTCAGTCCGCCTTCGCGAACGGTCCGGGCGGGGCGGGCGGCCTCGGTGGTGCAGGCGGACCTCCGCCCGGTCCGCCGCCGGACGACAGCTCCACGGATTCGGCGTCGTCCACGGACTCGACCAGCAGTACCTCCAGCGACCAGACCACCGCCGAGATCCTCCAGCAGTTCCTGCAGGCGCTGCAGCAGTCGCAATCATCGAGCCCGTCCTACGGCGCCAACGGCGGCTCGTCCGGCAATTCCGACTTCTCCGCGCTTCTGATCGACTACAAGAGCTGACCCTGAGCGACGCGGGTCGGCGCGGGTCCTCGCCGCGATCATGCTTCACCCAGGGCGCATGATCGTCGGCGGGGAACCGTGCGCCGCAAAATGTTCCTGGGTGACGCAGGAACAGTCCCTGCGAGGTTTGCGCGCTCGCGCATAGCGCGACGAAATTGCGGCGCGCACGGAACTGCGTGTGATCAGCGCTGTTTTCTCTACACGAGTTTTTCTGTGAAGGAGAGGACAACATGCTGACGAAATCCATCGCCGCCGGCCTCGCCGGCACCGCACTGCTTGCGACCGTTGCGTTCGCGCAATCGCCGACCGCCACCACCGACAAGGCGCCGACCGCGGCCACCGCGACGACGGCCACCACGACCGCTTCCGGCGAGTGGCGTACGTCGAAAATGTCGGGCCTGAAGGTCTATAACGAGGCCAACGAGAACATCGGCTCGATCAACGAGCTGCTGATGGACAAGAGCGGCAACGTCAAGATTGCCGTGATCGGCGTCGGCGGCTTCCTCGGCATGGGCGAGCATCTGGTCGCCGTGCCCTATGAGAAATTGAAGTTCGTCAACGAGGCCGTCGCCTATACCGGCACCGGCACGAACCCGGGCGCCAAGCCCGCCGCGTCCACCACGACAGGCGCTGCGACTGGCACCGACAGGCCGGCTGCGACCACGACGTCGTCCACCTCGAAGTGGTATCCGGACCACGCTGTGTTCAATGCCAGCAAGGACGAGCTGAAGAACATGCCGGAGTTCAAGTACGCGGAGTAATGCAGCCCGCGTAACTGCCTAAACGAAGCGCGCCTGGTTTTCGCCGGGCGCGCTGTCGTGTCTATTTCTTACCTCGTCCCGCTAGCGCGGCGAGGGAGACGGCTCTCAGTGCGTCACCAGCGGGCAGCCGCCCTTGTCGAGCGGACGGAAGGCCTCGTCGCCGGGCACGGTGGCGATCAGCTTGTAGAGGTCCCACTCGCCCTTGGATTCCTCGGGCTTCTTGACCTCGAACAGATACATGTCGTGGACCATGCGGCCGTCGATGCGGATCTTGCCGTTCCTGGCGAAGAAGTCGTTGACCGGCGTGGCGCGCATCTGCGCCATCACCTTCGGCGCCTCGTCGCTCTTGATGGCGTCGATCGCCTTCAGATAGTGCATGGTCGCCGAGTAGAGCCCGGCCTGGATCATGGTCGGCATGTGGCCGACCTTCTCGTTGAAGCGCTTGGAGAAGGCGCGAGTCTCCTCGTTCATGTCCCAGTAGAAGGCGTCGGTGACGATCAGGCCTTGCGTCGCCTTGATGCCGAGCGAATGCGTGTCGGTGATCTCCTGCAAGAGCGCGATCATCTTCTGGCCGCCCTGCGTCAGGCCGAACTCGGACGCCTGCTTCAACGCGTTGGTGGTATCGCCGCCGGCATTGGCCAATGCGACCACCTTGGCCTTGGAGGCCTGGGCCTGGAGCAGGAAGGAGGAGAAGTCCGACGAGTTGAGCGGATGGCGGACTTCGCCGAGCACCTTGCCGCCGCTCTCCTTGACGACGTTGGCGGCGTCGCGCTGCAGCGCCATGCCGAAGGCGTAGTCGGCGGTGACGAAGAACCAGCTGTCCTCGCCGCGTTTCACCATCGCCTTGCCGGCGACGTTTGATAGCGCATAGGTGTCGTAGGTCCAGTGCACGGTGTTGGGCGAGCAGGCGGTGCCGGTGATATCGGACGAGCCGCCCCCCGAATTGATGTGGATCTTGTTCTTCTCGCGCGTCAGGGCCGAGACCGGCAACGCCACCGACGACGTCGGAACGTCGAAGATCGCGTCGACCTTGTCGTTGTCATACCAGTTGCGGGCGATGTTGACGCCGACGTCGGGCTTGTTCTGGTGATCGGCCGCGACCACGGCGACCGGCTTGCCGGCGGCCTTGGCGCCGTAATCGGCGACCGCCATCTCGACCGCGGCGAGCGAGCCCTTGCCGGTCGCGTCGGCATAGAGGCTCGACATGTCCGTGAGCACGCCGATCTTGACGACGTCGTCGGAAATCTGCGCCTGCGCCGTGCCGGACGTAGCGGCGAGGGCGAGACCGGCCGCGACGGCGGCGATGAGTTTTTGCATGGTTATTCTTCTCCCTGTGTGTTGTTATTCGGGCTTTGTTACGGGGACTGTTCTAGCGACAATCAGTCACGGCAGCTAAGCGGTGTGCGCCATAGCGGAATGCAAAAAGAGAAGGGGCGGGCGGTGTTCCCCTTCGCCTCTCTCCGCGAAGCAGGATCAGCGAGATCAGGATCGTAGCAACCATTAAAGCACGCCCGATTTCCGCGAGCATGACGCCGTGCTTGCGGCCGTCAAGGCGTGGCCTGGCGGCAGTCGACGTGAGGTGAGACGAGCGCGACGGCCATCCTTGACGGCCGCGGCGCGCGGCGTCGTCTTGACGGCAGGTCGGGACGAAGAAACGGTCGCCTGATCGAACAAGGAAACGAGATCAGGTGACGGACACACTCGCGGTTCTGGGCGGTTCGGCGACCCACGGTGTTCCGCGGGCGACGACGGCGTTGATGATGACGATCAGCTTCCTGGCACAGGCGACCAGCGCGCGCTTGTGGCCCTTGCCGGCGGCGATCAGCCGGCTGTACAGGGCCATGAGCTGCGGATTCCAGCGGAAGGATGCCGGAAGAGCTGCGGTGTAGAGCGCCTGACGCAAGCGCTGGCGTCCGCCGTCAATCCTGCGGGCGCCGACATGCTTGCCGCTGTCGTCATCGTACGGCGCAAGCCCGGTGAGGGCTGCGGCTTGCTCGCGGGTGATCTGACCGATCTCGGGCATCCTGATCAAGATGGCAACCGCGGTCGGCAAGCCGCTGCCGCCAACGCTGTAGATCAGATCGAGCCGTGCGGCGAGATCGCGATGCTTGCGGATCGCTGCCACCAGGGCCTTGAACTCGGCTCGTCTGTGCTTGGCCAACAGAGCGATCTGCTCCTTCCAGAACTTCTGGATACGTTCGTCAGGGCAGCTCTCCAGCCGATTCTTGAGCTTTGCGATGTCCTCCTTGATCTGGTCGATCATCGTCAGATGCACGGCAAAAGGCTGCAGCCGGGGGTCTGGAGCGGGATGGATCTTCTTGACCGCGGCGGTGCAGGCCGCAATCAATGCGGCATCCATTTTGTCGTTCTTGGCCCGTTGCAAATGGAACGTGGCATAGGCGCGGACCTGGATCGGCTGAAACACGATGACGACAAACCGCTGGCGTCGCAGTTCGGCGACCGCCGCCTGCTCGTAACCACCGCTTGCCTCGATCCCAACCCGCTTGACCTTGTGGCGCTTCAGCCACTCCACCAGCTCCTGGTGGCCTTCCGCCGTGTTCTTGACCTGCAGCTCCTCCGAACTGCCATCGAGCGCCACGTCGAGCTTATCTTTGCTGGTATCGATTCCAGCACAGATCGTGTTACGTTTGGCCATCTTCCTCGACCCTCCCTTGTGATGCGAACCTGAAGTTCGTTCAACCATGCGGGTCCCGATGAAGTGCCGACCGCGATCTTGCTACAAAACGCAGCCCTCAAGGCTTCGGTGGGCATCGATCCGATCGATCGGCGGCCCAGCTCGGGCGGCCACCCGGGCTGGGCCATTCCTCACGGAACCAGGCCATTCTAATCCGGCGCGCTAATACAAGGGTGGGCAAAGGCGCAAAGCGCCGTGCCCACCATCTACCCCAACACCGCAACAGAAATGGTGGGCACGCTTCGCTTTGCCCACCCTACGATACTGCCGCCGTCCTTGCGGGGAAGGAGAGAAGTCACGCCCGGCTCTCAGCCGCCACCCTTGAGCCGTTCATTGCGGCGGCGCAGGCCTTCGAGGGTGGCGAGGAGGATCACCGAGACCGTCGTCAAAATGACCGCCGCTGCCGTGATCGTCGGGCTGATGTTCTCGCGGATGCCGCTGAACATTTCGCGCGGCAGGGTGCGCTGTTCCGGACCGGCCATGAACAGAACGATTACCACCTCGTCGAAGCTGGTCGCGAAGGCGAACAATGCACCCGAAGCGAGGCCGGGCAGGATCAGCGGCAGGATCACACGGCGGAACGCCTCGAGCGGCGAGGCGCCGAGCGAGGCGGCGGCGCGGGCCAGATTGGTGTCGAAGCTCTGCAGCGTCGCGCCGACCGTGATCACGACGAAAGGCGTCGCCAGCGCGGTGTGGGCCAGGATCAAGCCGAGATAGCTGCCGGTCAGTCCGATCGGCGCGAAGAAGAAATACAGGCCGACCGCGGTGATGACACCGGGGACGACGACCGGCGACAGCACGAAGGCCAGCACGAGCGGTTTGAACCGGCTCTTCCACTGCGCCAGACCGAGCGCGGCCAGCGTGCCGAGCACCATGGACAGCAGCGTCGAGGCGACGCCGATGATCATGCTGTTCTTCAGCGAATTCATCCAGCGCGGCGAATTGAGGAAGTCGTCGTACCAACGCAACGACAGGCCCGGCAGCGGATAGGTCAGGTACGAGCCCGAGCTGAAGGACAACGGCATGATCGCCAGGATCGGCGCGATCAGGAAGATGAACACCAGCGTGGAGACAATGATGGTCGCGGTCCACGCGATGCGCTGGCTGGGCGTGCGGAGGGGAGCATTGTCGCTCAATTCTTCATCCCTCCCGTGACCTGCTGGCCCTGCACCAGCTTGCCGTAGACCAGTGCCAGCAGAAGGGTGGCCAGCAGCAGCACCGCACCGAGCGCCGAAGCAAGGCCCCAATTGGCGGTTTCGGTGGTGTAGAGCGCGATGAAGTAGCTGATCATCTGATCGGCGGCGCCGCCGACGAGCGCAGGTGTGACGTAATAGCCGAGCGCCAGGATGAACACGAGCAGGCTTCCCGCGCCGATGCCGGGCAGGGTCTGCGGCAGGTAGATTCGCAGGAAGGCGGTGACCGGTGGCGCGCCGAGCGAGGCCGCGGCACGCATGTAAGCCGGCGAGATCGCCTTCATGCTGCTGTAGAGCGGCAGGATCATGAATGGCAGGAGAACGTGGGTCATCGCCACGCAGACACCGAAGCGGTTGTAGATCAGGCGCAACGGCTCGTCGATGATGCCGAGCCAGTGCAGGCTGTCGTTCACGACGCCCTTGCTCTGCAGCAGCACGATCCAGGCGCAGGTGCGGACCAGGAGCGAGGTCCAGAACGGCAGCAGGACGAAGATCATCAGCAGGTTCGAGCGGCTCGGCGGCAGCGTCGCCAAGAGGTAGGCGACCGGGAAGCCGAGGATCAGGCAGAGTACGGTGACGCTGAGGCTGATGATGAAGGTGCGGGTGAACAGGCTGCGATAGATGGCCTGGTCCGGCGGGGCCGCGACGATCACGCCGTCGACGTTCCTGACAAGGTCGAGCGCCGCCAGAAGGTAGAAGCCCGTGACCGGGCCACTGGCATCCCGGATTGTCGTCCAGGTCGTGCGTTCGCGCCAGGCCGGATTGATCTTGCCCAGCGTCTCCTTGGCCGTGCCGGGCTCGGGCATCGTCTTCAGATTGCGTGCCGTGCTGGTCAGGATCGTGCGAAAACCGTTGAGTGCGTAGTTCAGCCGCTTGGCCGCGATCGCAATGGTGCCGGAGGCGCGCGCCGCCATGATGTCGCTTGCCAGCGCAGCAAAGGCTTCTTCGGCCGGCAGGTCCTTGCCGTCCCAGCTGGCGAGAGCGGCGATCGTCTGGGGCAGAACCTGACGCACTTCCCGGTCATCGACCGCGCGCCACAGCATGCCGGCGATGGGGCCTGCGAAGGTGAAGAGCAGGAAGACGAGAAGCGGCGCGATCAGCGCCAACGCCTTGACCTGGCGTGTCCGCTCCGCGCGCCGCAATCGGCGCTTGAGCGGCACCTCGGTCGACGCATTGGCACCGGACAGGGACGCATCCGTCATTCGTCGAGCCTTGCCGGGCGCGCTATTTCGCGGCCCATTTGTTGAAGCGTTCGGTCAGGCGGTCGATGTTCTCGAGCCAGAACGCAACGTTGATCTCGACCGCATTCTTGATGTTGTCAGGCGCCGTCGGCAGGTCCTTCAGAACGGCCGGCGCGAGCCGTCCGGCTGCGTCCTTGTTCGAGGTGCCATAGGAGATATTCTCCGACAGTTTCGACTGGTTCTCCGCCTTGCCTGCGAAGTCCAGGAACTTGTAGGCGGCGTCCTTGTTCGGGCTGCCCTTCAGGATGACCCAGCTGTCGAGCGTGAACAGCGCGCCGTCCCAGACCATGCCGAAGTTCTTCTTCTCGTTCTTGTTCGCTGTGTCGATGCGGCCATTGTAGACCGAGGTCATCGCGACTTCTCCGGAGGCGAGCAGTTGCGGCGGCTGGGCGCCGGCCTTCCACCACACGATGTCGCCCTTGATGGTGTCGAGCTTCTTGAACGCGCGCTCGACGCCTTCGTCGGTCGCCAGCACCTTGTAGACGTCCTTCGGCGCGACGCCGTCGGCCATCAGAGCGATCTCCAGTGTGGTCTTCGGGCCCTGACGCAGGGCGCGCTTGCCCGGAATCTTCTTGGTGTCGAAGAAGTCGGCCCAGCCCTTGGGCGCTTCCTTCAGCTTGTCCTTGTCATAGCCGAGAACAAAGTCATAGAGGATGGCGCCGACGCCGCACGGATTGACCGACGGCGGGATGTAGGCGGCCTCGCCGCCGATCTTGGAATAGTCCAGCTTCTCGAACAGGCCTTCCTCGCAGCCCACCGCGAGTTCGTCGCTCTCGACCTGGACGACGTCCCAGGTGGCGGCGCCGCCCTGCACCTTGGCACGCAGCACGCCGACGCCGCCGTCCCAGGATTCATCGTTCATGGCAATTCCGGCCGCCTTCTTGAACGGCTCGAAATAGGCCTTCTTCTGGGCATCCTGATACGCGCCGCCCCACGACACGACGGTGAGGTCGCGCGCCTGCCCGACCGTGGCCAGCGCGGCGCTAGCGGTGAAGGCCGCAGCGAAACCCAGAGCAATCTTGCCAATCTTGCGCTTCAGCATGGTCATGGTTCCTTCTTCATGTGCGTTGCGTTGAGTTCGATCGCTGGATCAGACAGGATCGAGGGCGAGGCAGTCCTCGGGGTGAAAGGTGACGAACACGTTTGCACCGTGTGTCAGGCTGTCATGTGCGCCGGGCTGAAGCTTGACCATGAACTCGGCATTCCCCGAGACATCGAGCACGGCCAGCGCGTGGTCGCCGAGATAGATGGTGTTCTGCACCCTGGCCGGCAGCCGGTTCGGTCCGTCGCTGGAGGTGCCGTCCGGGATAATGGTGATCCGCTCCGGCCGCACCGACAGCGAGGTCGATGCGCCCGCGCCTGATACATTGACCGCCCGTGCGGTGACAGTGCCGCCGCCAGCCAGCGCGACGCGGCAATAGTCGCTGTCGACCGTCTCGACGGTGCCGGCCAGCACATTGTTCTCGCCGATGAAATGGGCGACGAAGCTGTTCACCGGATGCTCATACAGCGCGTCGGGCTTGTCGATCTGCTGCACGATGCCGTCGTTGAACACGGCGATGCGGTCCGACATGGTGAGCGCTTCACTCTGATCGTGGGTGACGTAAACGACGGTGATGCCCATCGTCTCGTGCAGTTGCTTGATCTCCAACTGCATCTGCTCCCGCAGGCGCTTGTCGAGAGCGCCCAGAGGCTCGTCCATCAGCACGAGTTGCGGATTGAAGACCAGCGCGCGGGCCAGCGCCACGCGCTGCTGCTGACCGCCGGACAGCTGTCCGGGCCGCCGGTGCGCCAGGTTTTCCATCTTGATCATGCGTAACGCCGATCCAACGCGTTCCTGCACGTCCGCCTTGTTCGTCTTGCGAACGGATAGCGGGAAGGCAATATTCTCCGCGATCGTCAGGTGCGGAAACAAGGCATAGTTCTGGAACACCATGCCGATGTCGCGCTTGTGCGGCGGCATGTTCTTGATCGGCCGGCCCGCGAGGTAGATCTCGCCATGGGTCGGAACCTCGAAGCCGGCCAGCATCATCAGCGTGGTCGTCTTGCCCGAGCCCGACGGGCCGAGCAGGGTGATGAACTCGCCCTTCCTGATGTCGAGATCGAGGTTCTTCACCACGAGATGCTCGCCATCATAGGTCTTCTGAATGCCGGAAAAGCGCACCAGTGCCGGCGCAGGCGTGACCATGCCGGCTTCCATGTTGACCTCGCGTTTACCCACTACAGTGCCGTCGGCACCTCATTCGAGGTTGCGAGGAACAGCTTAGCATCCTCCGATCAGAATGCCAGCGGCGCAACCGATCAAGAGGCGTCCAAGCGCGGCGAATGAAGGCGAGCTACATCCCCGACAGCTTCGTCACCGACACATTCAGCGTGCCGCCGGCTTCCGCGACCACGCGCAGCGTCTTGGAATCGAAGGCAATGTCGGCCAGCGTCAGGCTGTCGATCTTGGCGTCGACCTTGACGCCGTCCTCGCTTTTCTGGAAGTCGGCGATGACGCCAGCGATCTTCTCGCGCGCGTTGGCGGCGATCGGCTTCAGGTCGAGCGTCGCCCTCTGCAGCAGTGCTTGCTGCATCTGCGGCACCACCGCGCGCGCCGCGGCACCCAGTAGGCCGAAGGCGGCTTCCGATTCCACAGCAAGCTGGATGTCGGTGAGCCGCAGCGTCTGCTGCCCCTGGTCGAGCACCGGCCGGCCCCAGATGTGCACGGTCGCCTCGGCGCCGAGACCGAGCCAGCTCTTCTTTTCCTTGGCGCGCACCAAAAGCGAGATCAGCAGGCGCTCGCCCGACGGGACCACGTTGACGCTCTTGACGGTCACGTCGACCGGGCCGGAGCCGTCCTCGGGATAGGTGTGGCCGACCATCTGCGCGGCGATCAGCTTGTTGATCTCGGTGAAGGGCACGTCGATGGGCACGCCGATGCTCACGCCGGTGCCGGTCGGCGGCACGATCGAGATCTTGTCGGGGAACGGGCAGTCCGGCTTGGTCTGCGTCGACGTCACGCGCGTCTCCGCTTCCAGCCCCATCAGCAGCGTCACGGCCTGGGCATCGACGCGCGGCTGCGCGGCAATGGCGCGGATCGGCTTCATCTCCAGCCAGAGCGGCGGAAGCGCGGCCGAGGAGCTAGATCCCTGCAGCGGGATTGAGCGGCAGGCCTTGGCCCATTGCAGCTTCGCATTCTCGCGCAGGCTCGGATCGTTGCGGATGCGTTCGGAGACGATGTTGATCTGCTCGCCGACATTCTTGTCGATCAGCGGCTTGACCTGCGCCGGCACGTTGACCTTGGCGCCGGCGACGTTGAGGTTGGTGTCGCCGAGATTGACCTGGGCGCCGAGATTGGGCTCGATATGCCAGTTGGCCGCGAGCTTTGGCCGCGAAGTGACGATCACGTTGCCCTTGATCTCAGCGCTGGCGTTGAGATTCTTGATGTTGACCGCGCCGATCCGTTTCGCTGCGTCACCGCCGAGCACGCCGCTGAGCGCATCGCCGAGCGCGCCGGTGGCTTTCGAGGACAGCGAGCCCGTCACGTTCAGCTTGCCGCTGAGCGGTGTCGAGATCGTCAGCACGTCCTTGTCGCCGGCAGCTGCCATCGGCCCGCGCACGGCGGTCCAGCCGATGTCGGCGTTCTCCAGGATTTGCGAGATCGGGTTGTCGGCCTTCCCTGCGAAATTGCGCGGGGCAGCCTTCTCGGCCTGGTCGCGGATCGCCGACAGCGCGATGGCGACTGGTGCCACGACGATCGAGCTCTTCGCGACCGGCGGCAACGGCGGCAGTTGCGCCACCGGCGGCGCGGAATTCGTCGCACGCGGCGACAGCCAGTCCATGGCCTTCAAGCTGATGAAGAACGACGCCGCGAGCACTACGACGGCGATCGTGATGGTCTTCAGATTCAACGTCAGTCGCATCGATCCCCCAAGCCGCCCCGGCAGGGATTCTACAGGGCAGGCGAGGAGGGCGCTAGAGCGCACCGATGGGGTGGAATTGGGGCGAACGGGCTAACGGCAGCGACCGCATCGCTGCCGTGCATTCAGGCCCCGCGCCGGGGACGGCGGACCGCTCTCACATTGCCGTTAGCGCCACCGCCGCAGAAGAAGCGGTCGCCGCCGTCGGACTCCAGTCCTGACACCATCGTCCCCGCCGGCAGGTCGAGCAGTTCGAGTACCTTGCCCGTGTCAGGATCGATCCGCCTGATATCGCTATCCTCGCCCTCCCAGGTGCCGTGCCAGAGCTCGCCATCGACCCAGGTCACCCCGGTCACGAACCGCTTGCTCTCGATGGTGCGAAGGACCTTGCCCGTGTCCGGATCGACCTGATGGATCTTGCGCTCGCGATATTGCCCGACCCACAGCGAGCCCTCGGCCCAGGCCAGGCCGGAATCGCCACCGCCACCCGGCGCAGGAATGCTGGCGAGCACCTTGCCCGAGGCCGCATCGATCTTCTGGATGCGATCCTCGGCGATCTGGAACAGGTGCAGGCCGTCGAACGCCGTTCCCGCATGGGCTGCGACATCGAGGGAGCGCGCGACCTTGCCGCTATCAGGATCGATCGCATTCAACTTGTCGCCGGATGCGAACCAGACATGGCTGCCGTCATAGGTGACGCCATGCACGGCCTCGACGCCGGCAAAAGGTCCGTACTCCCTGATGATCTCGGCGGCTGAACGCTTCATGTGATCGCTCCCTGTGATGTGCTCCTACCTTACGTCTTCAGGAGCGGTCCCGGGAGTAACAAGCCTGTCGGGAAACCCGGGACAGGCGGCGTCATCCAGCGCCGCGCCCGCCCATGTCCGAACGACTGCACCTTGTTCGATCGCGCCAGCTCGTCGAGCGCGCGTTGAACCGTGCGCGCACTGGTTCCCAGTGCCAGCGCGAGCGCCGAGCTCGACCACGGCTCGCCGTCGGAGAGGAAGGCGAGGACAGCGGCGTGCTTCTCCTCGACGGGCCGCGCCAGTACCATGACCTGCCGCGTCTTGCGCGGCGTCAGTGCAAAACCCTGCTTCGTCGCAGTGACATCGGCCACAGGCTTGAGCTTGGCGCGGAGGCGGCCGATCTCCACGCGCAGGCGCGCGCGGTGCGATTCATCGACGTGCCTCGCCTGAAACGCCCCAGCCATCAGCGCCTCTCGCGAGACGTCCGCGGGCCAGGCCTGCGCCAGGACGCGGGCGAGTGCGAACAGCACCGGGCGGGTTCCGAGCGATACGATCGTGCCCCGCCTGCGCACCGAATGATGGAACGTGTCTACGACCAGCGCGTCCGAAGCCGCGAGCTCCTCGACCTGCTCCAGCAGCAACGGACGTTCGTTGCCATGCGTGATCAGGCGTGCCGCGGGCGTATCGAGCACGCGGTTCGTGCTCTCGACCTCGGCTGTCAGCCCTGGGATGCCCGCCAGGCTCGCTGCGTGAGCCGCCCGGCCAAGCGCCACGCGCGCGTCTTTGGTTCTGAGCCGCCGTATTGCGATGCCGGCGACCACGAGCTCGCGGACGACCTGCGGGGCAGGCGGCAGCGGGGAGGTGCCGAGCTCGGCGAGGATACGCTCGGCTTCGTCGAGCCGTCCGACGAGAAGAAGACGGCGTGCCTCGATGTGGCCTGCATGCGTGGCATTGGCGACATCGCCGTGCTTTTCGAGCGTCGTCCGTGCCGCCGCGAGCGTCTTCGTCGGCCAGCCGAGATCGCGCGAAACCAGCGCGATCTCGGCTTCGGCCACCACGCATCTCGCGCGAGCCACAGCCTCGCGCGGACCGAAGGCGCGCGCGGCGCTTCGCAGCAGCGTCTTCGCCTTTGCGAGATCGCCGAGCTGCGCCATCGCGATGCCGCGCAGCGCCAGCGACGGCGCATCGTTGCGCAACGCAACGCGGTTCAGCGCGCCGAGCGGATCGCCGGCCTCGAGCGCGCGCGCTGCGGCCGTGATCAGCGACTCCATGTCAATCCCGCCACACTTGTTACTCCCACCGCGCAACCACGAGGTGCCAGAATTCGTTGACGGCCGACAAGGTGCGGTGAAGGGCGAGCGGTTCCACGAGACGCGGAATGATCGCCCAGGCAAGACGTCAGGCAAGAGATTCGGAGAGTCATGATGACATTAGCCCAAAACGAACGGAACAACGGACAGGCCGACATGCAAACACCGCCGGTGGTGTCGCCGCAGGATTGGGAGGCCGCCCGTCAGCAACTGCTCGTGAAGGAAAAGGCGCATACCCGTGCCCGCGACGCCCTGGCCGCCGAGCGCCGGCGCATGCCGTGGATGGAAGTGAGCAAAATCTATGCGTTCGAGGGGCCCGGCGGCAAGGTCAGCCTGCTCGACCTGTTCCAGGGCCGACGGCAGCTGATCGTCTACCGCGCCTTCTTCGAGCCGGGCGTGTTCGGCTGGCCTGATCACGCCTGCCGCGGCTGCTCCATGGTGGCCGACCAGGTCGCCCACGTCGCGCATCTCAACGCTCGCGACACCACGCTGGTGTTCGCCTCGCGGGCGCCGCGAGCCGACATCATCAGGCTGAAGAAGCATATGGGCTGGACCATGCCGTGGGTCACCGTCACCGACAGCTTTGATGCCGATTTCGGCGTCGACGAATGGCACGGGACGAACGTGTTCTACCGCGACGGCGACCGCATCTTCCGCACCTATTTCATCAAGAGCCGCGGCGACGAGCAGATGGGCGGCACCTGGAATTATCTCGACATCACGCCGCTCGGCCGCCAGGAGGTCTGGGAAGACTCGCCAAAAGGCTATCCGCAGACGCCGACCTACAAATGGTGGAACTGGCACGACAGCTACACCGAAGGCGCGGCGCCCGACCAGAAGTGGGTCGAGATCTCGGACGCCGGCGAGAAGGCGTTTCGTCAGGAGGCGGCGGAAGGTCGTGACTAGTGCCGCCAGCCTTGCCAGATGGCTCGGCCTCGCGGCCACGCCGACCTTTGCGATCATGGCCGGGCTGACGGCCATGATCGGCGGCGGTCAGGCGGACATGCTGTGCGCCGCCGGGCGCGGGTCTTCGCTCGGCGAGATGGTGCCGATGTATCTGCTGATGAGCGCGTTTCATTCAGCGGCGTGGCTGCGATTGATCTCAGAGAGGACCGGCGGATGAGCGATTTCCGCCGGTGTGAACGCCTCGTCCTTCGAGGCGACCGCTTCGCGGTCTCCTCAAGGATGAGGCTAACTGGCATTCGCGCCCTGGTGCAATAGCTGCGTGAGCACGAGCTGCCGCACACTCCGTCCTCATCCTGAGGGCCCGCCGCAGGCGGGCGTCTCGAAGGATTGCGCTGAGATTTCGAATGCAAGCCTCACACGCGGCGCCCACGCGACTATTGCCCGCCCGCCGCCTGCAGATACGCCACCACCTTCGCCGCGTCCTCCGCCGAGACGCCGCCATAGGGCTGCATCTTGTTGCCGGATACGACCTCGTCCGGCTTGACCATGAAGCGCGTGAGCTTGTCCTGGTCCCAGACGAAGCCGGCCTCTTTCATCGAGGACGAGTAGTTGTAGTCCGGCAGCGAGCCGGCCTTGCGTCCCACGATCTTGTTGAGATTGGGACCGAGGCGATTGTCGCCTTCCTTCACGGAATGGCAGGTGCGGCAGGAATTGTTGAAGGCCTGCTGAGCTGCCGCTTCGCTCGCCGGCTGCTGAGCGAGCGAGGAGGGTACGGACACGAGCAGCGTTAACGCTCCGGCACCGGCGACTGGGCGCAGCCATGAGTTCGCCGAGAATTGCATTTGCGCCTCCATCGGGGACCCGCGCCTCAGCAAGCGCGCGCCGGAATGTCGAGGGCAAACGAAGGCGGCCCCGGGGATGTTCCGGGGCCGTTTGCGTCACAATGTCCTGTCGGTTCAGCGCGTCGCGGTTCCGAGCTCCGCTCTCCGTTCCGTCATCGGCAGCACAATCACCTTGGTGCCGACGTTGACGCGGGAGTAGAGGTCGGAAACGTCATCATTGGTCAGGCGGATGCAGCCGGAGGAGACGCGCTTGCCGATGGTGTCGGGGGCGTTGGTGCCGTGGATGCGGTAGATGGTGCCGCCGAGATACATGGCGCGGGCGCCAAGCGGGTTGCCGGGGCCACCGGCCATGTGGCGCGGCAGATAGGGCTGGCGGGCGATCATTTCCGGCGGCGGAGTCCAGGCCGGCCACTCGGCCTTCCTGGTGACGGACTGCGTGCCCGACCAGGTGAAGCCGTCGCGGCCGACGCCGATGCCGTAGCGCAGCGCCTGGCCGCCTCCGAGCACATAATAGAGATAGGTGTTGGGCGTATCGATGATGATGGTGCCCGGCGCCTCACGCGTCGCGTAGGAGACGGTCTGGCGGCGGAAGCGTGCCGGCATCTCCACGGCGTCCTGATCCTCGAACGGCTCGGTCTGATAGGTCGGCGCCTGGTAGGGCTGATAGGGCTGGATCGGCTGCGGCGCGGCGAACGGCGGCAGCGGCTGGAAGAAGGGGAAGAGCTGCACCGGCGCGGCCTTGGCGCTACCCGCGAATGCGATCGCGGAGACCGCGACTGCGCCGAATGCAACGGCGCGCGAAAACGTCTTGAACGTATCCAGATTGAACATGTGATCGCCCCTGTTTGCTCGGTGGTTTCGGCCACCGCGGCACCGTTGCGGTGCTCTGTTGCTGAGATCACTAACCGCAAAACGTTTCGGGACATTTGCGCGGAAAACCGAAAACGGTTTCACGGCGGCAAGGATTGTTTCATGACAGTTTCGTGGCCGCAGGTGCCCGTTAACGAACAAAACGGTGGGCCGACACTTCTGTGACGTCACACGCCTGAAATATCCTTCGTTGATGGTCGGAAACCGAGAATCATCAAACTCTCGGGATTTCCCCATGCGGGTATTAATCGCGACTGACGCCTGGCATCCCCAAGTTAACGGTGTGGTCCGCACCCTGACCTCGCTGGCGAATGCCGCCAAGGCCCTCGATGTCGAGATCGACTTCCTGACGCCGGACGGCTTTCCGTCCTGGCCGCTGCCGACCTATCCGGGCCTGCGCATCGCGCTGCCGAGCGGAAAGGAGATCGCGCGACGGATCGAGAAGGCCGCGCCGGACGCGCTCCACATCGCGACCGAAGGTCCGATCGGCTGGGCCGCGCGAGCCTATTGCCGTCGCAACCGGCTTGCCTTCACCACGTCCTACACGACGCGCTTTCCCGAATATGTCTCGGTGCGGACCGGCATCCCCGCCGCCGTCGGTTATGCCGTGCTGCGCCACTTCCATGATGCCGCCGCGATGACGATGGTGGCGACGCCCTCGCTGCGGCAAGAGCTCTCCGAGCGCGGCTTCAAGCGGCTCGGCTTCTGGACGCGCGGCGTCAACACCGAGCTGTTTCATCCCGACTCGCCGGCACGGCTCGATCTGCCGGGGCCGATCTTCATGACCATGGGCCGGGTCGCGGTAGAGAAGAATCTCGAAGCGTTTCTCTCGCTCGATCTGCCCGGCACCAAGGTCGTCGTCGGCGACGGCCCGCAGAAGGCGGCGCTCCAGAAGAAATATCCGGAGGTGGTGTTCCTCGGCGAGAAGAAGGGCGCGGATCTCACCGCGCATCTCGCCGCCGCCGACGTGTTCGTGTTTCCGAGCCTGACCGATACGTTTGGCGTGGTGCAGCTGGAGGCGCTGGCCTGCGGCACGCCGGTTGCGGCGTTTCCCGTGACGGGTCCAAAAGACGTCATCGCCGATCATCCGATCGGCGCGATCGACCACGATTTGCGTACCGCGTGCCTGCGCGCGCTCACCATGTCGCGCGAGACCTGCCGTAACTTCGCGCTGGAGCGTTCCTGGGAAAACAGCGCGCGCCAGTTCGTCGGCAATCTCACCTCACTTCAGCCCAGCCGCGCCTTGCGCGCCTCGCCTCGGATGGCGCGGCGGCCGGTGCGCGGTTGATCCCAAACGTCTGACCCACAGCGAGAACCTCATCGATGGCTAAGATCATGAACCTTGACGGCACCGAGCAGCTCGATCTCACCCGTGGCACGGTCGAGCAGGCCTATGACCGCTGGGCGCCCGTCTACGATCTCGTGTTCGGCGGTGTGTTCGCCAAGGGCCGGCAGGCGGCGATCGCGGCCACCAACAAGATCGGCGGCCGCGTGCTCGAGGTCGGCGTCGGCACCGGCATCTCGCTGCCGCTCTATGCACCGAACCTGCGCATCTTCGGCACCGACATCTCGGAAGCGATGCTCGACAAGGCGCGCCAGCGCGTCGCCGAGGGCAAGCTGAAGAACGTCGAGGGCCTCGCGGTGATGGACGCCGAGAAGCTCGAATTCCCCGACAATTCCTTCGACGTCGTGATGGCGCAATATGTCGTCACCGCGGTGCCGAACCCGGAGAAGGCGCTCGACGAATTCGCCCGCGTGCTGCGGCCCGGCGGCGAGCTGATCATCCTCACCCGCGTCAGCGCCGATGCCGGCATGCGCCGCTTCATCGAGCAGAAGCTGCAGCCGGTGGTGCGTCCGCTCGGCTTCCGCACCGCCGAGTTCGCCTGGTCGCGCTATGCCAAGTGGCTGGCCGGCGCCCACGGCATCGAGCTCGCCGAGCGCCGCCTGATTCCGCCGCTCGGCCATTTCTCGCTGGTGCGCTTCCGCAAGGTCGACGTCGCGAAAGCGGCGTGAGCTGAAGCTCACGCGTCGCGTGCGTCATCGCGCCGCTGCACATCGTCACATGACAAAATGATGATGTCACACGGCCTACATCGAATCCCTGTAATCCCGTACCCGAAAGCATTTTGGGGGAGAGCATGATCAAGAATTATCTCGAGCAGCTGCGGATCCAGCGCTGGGACGACCATCGCTACTATCACCACAGCCGCATCAATCAGAGCCTGCACTTCATCAGCGCGCTGAGCTTTCTCTTCGCCTATGTCTGGCTGTTCATCGACCCTGTCATCTCCGCACTGGTCGGCTGGCTGGTCTCGATGACCTCGCGCCAGGCCGGTCACTTCTTCTTCGAGCCGCACGGCTACGACCACATCAACCAGGCCACCCACGAGCACAAGGAAGAGATCAAGGTCGGCTACAACCTTCAGCGCAAGGTGGTGCTGATGGCGATCTGGGCGGCTTCGCCCCTGGTGCTGTTCGCTGATCCCTCGCTGTTCGGCCTGTTCACCCCCTGGGCGTCCGCGACCGACTTCATGCGGCAGGTTGCCAAGATCTGGCTCGTGGTCGGCGGCGGCGGTCTGTTGTTCCGCACCGTGCACCTGTTCTTCATTCGCGACGTCGAGACCGGCCTCGTCTGGATGACCAAGATCCTGACCGATCCCTTCCACGATCTGATGCTCTATCGCAGCGCGCCGCTCGCCCTGATGCGAGGCGAGCTGATGGACCCCGGCCTGCACCTCAATCCCGAGCACACGCTGGGCCTCATCGGCGAGCCCACGCTCGAAGAGCAGCACGCCTGACACGGCCGTTGCCCGGATCGCGAATGTCCATGGTCTACGTCATGCCCGGGCTTGTCCCGGGCATCCACGTCTTGGGGCCGTTGCGTCGAGACACGTGGATGGCCGGGCATAGGCGAGCGGAAGCGACGCCGTCCTCCGGACGGCTTTGCCCGGCCATGACGGCGTCGGAGCAGGCAGCCTCAGCGCCCGAAGCGCTTGGCCAGCATCTCTTTCAAAATCTGCCGCTTGATGTTCTTGTTGGTGAGCACGCCATCGTGCCACCAGAAGCCGTCGGCCTTCATCTTCCCGGCGGCGCGGACGAAGCGTTCGGCGACTTCGCTGAAGTCGGCGTCGGTGTAGTTGAGGCTGAAGATCAGCCGGCCGGTGCCGACCCAGCTCAGCGCCAAGCCCTCGGCGCGCAGATAATATTGCAGCATCCAGTTGTAGCGGGACGGCGTGGTGTATTTCACCGTCCAGATCGACGAGAAGTTGGCGAACCGTACTGGCAGGCCGGCGTCGGTCATCATCTGGTTGAGTTTTTGCGCGCGACCGTTCCAGGTCGCATCCAGCCCGTCATAGATGGCGCGGAAATTCGGGGAGGCGAGGCGGCTCAAAAACTCGTCCATCGCCGTCATGACGTACGGATGCGAGTTGAAGGTGCCGCGGGCGAAGCAGACGTCGGCGGGGCGGTCGTCGCGGAAGCGGCGCATCAATTCCTTCTTGCCGCAGACCACGCCGACCGGCAGGCCGCCGGCGAGGCTCTTGCCGTAGGTCACCATGTCGGCGCGCACGCCGAAATATTCCTGGGCACCGCCGGCGGCGAGACGGAAGCCGACGAAGACCTCGTCGAAGATCAGCACGATGCCGCGCTCGGTGCAGACCTCGCGCAGCCTCGCGAGCCATTCAGTGTAGGCCGCGCGGTCGAAATTGCCGCCGCGAGACGAGTCGACCAGCGAGGAATCGCCGGGCGCGTTGGCGTTGGGATGCAGGCCCTGCAGCGGGTTGACCAGCACGCAGGCGATGTCCTTGCGCGTGCGCAGGACGTGCAGCGTCTTCTCCGACATCTCGGCGAGGGTGTAGGTCTCGTGCGCCGGAATCGGGTTGCCGACGCCGGGCTGCACGTCGCCCCACCAGCCGTGATAGGCGCCGGCGAAACGAACCAGATGCGTGCGCTTGGTGTGGTAGCGCGCCAGCCGCACCGCCTGCATCACGGCCTCGGTGCCGGACATGTGGAACGAGACTTCGTCGAGGCCGGAGATCTGGCGGAGCCGCTGCACGTTCTCGAGGATGACGGGATGGTAGGGGCCGAGCACGGGGCCGAGTGCATGCGCCCGCTTCTCGGCGCCCTCGATGCACTCCTTGTAGAAGTCGTTGCCGAAGATGTTGACGCCGTAGGAGCCCGTGAGGTCGTAGGAGGTGTTGCCGTCGACGTCCGTGACGGTGACGCCGCTCGAGGACTCCATGAAGGTCGAGGTGCCCAGATGCTCGCGGACGAGACGCGAGAACTGGAACGGCACGCGGTAGCTCTCGGTGAAGTTCAGGTCGGAGATGGTTTCCGCCGCTTCCTTCGTCATCGCGCGACCCCTGGGGTAGCGCTCGGCGTAAAGCTTGGCGAGGCGGAAGAAGGCGTCCTTACGCTGCGCCACCACGTTATCAGGCGCGCCGTCGCAGCCGAAATATTTGTCGCCCTCGAATTCGTAGAACGGGAGCAGCTTTGCCACCCGGCGCGACATCTTGGAGTGCCCGGCGAGCGACCGGTGCTTGGCGCGGGACAGTTCGACCCGCGCCTTGAGCTTCGGGAGGACGGCGGCAGCAGACGCTGCGGCGGCCACGGACATCGAGAGAATCGGGAGTGTCGTTTCCATGACAACAAGCGCTAATACTGTGAGCTGACAGATTCATGACAGTCAAAGCCCTCATCGCCTCTTTCACCCAGCAGGAAGACCTCAACTTCCTGTTGACCAACCGCATCCCCCGCGCCGCGCTAACCCGCTTCATGGGCTGGTTCTCCAAGATCGAGAATCCGCTTGTGCGGGACTTCTCGATCGCTCTGTGGAAGCTGTTCTCCGACCTCGATCTGTCGGAGGCGCGCAAGACTCATTTCAAGAGCCTGCACGACTGCTTCACCCGGGAGCTCAAGCCGGGACTGCGGCCTTTTGATCCCGACCCCTCCATTGTCGCCAGCCCCTCCGACGGCATCGTCGGTGCCCACGGGAAGATCGCCGACACCGAGCTGTTTCAGGTCAAGGGCGCGCCCTATTCGCTGCTCGACCTGCTCGGCGATTCCGCGCTGGTCGACCAGCACCGCAACGGCTCCTTCGTCACGCTGCGGCTGACCTCGAGCATGTATCACCGCTTCCATGCACCCTATGACGCGCATATCGAGCGCGTCACGCTGATCCATGGCGATGTCTGGAACGTCAACCCGATCGCCTTGAAGCGGGTCGAGCGCCTGTTCTGCAAGAACGAGCGCGCGGTGATCCGGACGCACCTTTCGACCGGCGAGGCCGTGACCCTGGTGCCGGTTGCCGCGATCCTGGTCGCGAGCATCCGCCTGCACTTCCTCGACATGGTGCTGAACGCGCAGACCCGCGGCCCGGTCAATTTCCCCTGCGACGTCAACGTGGCCAAGGGCGAGGAGCTCGGCTGGTTCGAGCACGGCTCGACCATCATCATCCTCGCGCCCGGCGATTTCACCTTCTGCGACGGCATCGCCGAGGGCACGCGCATTCGCGCCGGTCAAGCGCTGTTGAGGAGAGGATAGCCTTCAATCCGCCGCGTCCGACGCCTATATCGTGCTGCGGGGATGCATAGATCGACACGGATGTGAGTGATGGCGCGAGCGCCGGTCATGGCGGCGGGTGGTATTGTGCTGCGGCGTGGAGCTGTGCCGCTGATCGCGGTCGTGCGCCAGCGCAAGCGCAACGAATGGGTTTTGCCCAAGGGAAAGCTCGACGACGGCGAAACGCCGAAACAGGCCGCGCACCGCGAGGTGATCGAGGAAACTGGACACGACGTCGCCATCCACGAATTCCTCGGCACGCTCGTCTATCAGTCCGGCGGGCGTTCCAAGGTCGTGCATTTCTGGCGCATGGAAGCTGAGGGCGGTCCGGTCCGCAAGCTGATGAACGACATCAAGGCGGTCGACTGGCTGCCGCTGGACGACGCGCTTGCGCGCCTGTCGCGCGAATATGAGCGCGCCTTTCTGACCCAGATCGGCCCGATCGCGCTTGCGGCAGCGGGGCTGGCGTCGCCGCCCGCGCCCCAGCCGACGCCGCCGCTCGCGGCCGACGATATCGATGCAACGCTGCAGACGCTGACGCCGGCCGAAGCCGCATCCGTCGAGGAGCTGCGGCATGGTCTCCTGCAGAAGGTGAAGGCCTGGCTGCGCGGCGAGCTTGCGGGGAGAGGTCGGATTGCATCGTAGATGCAATCCGGGTGGGGGCACTCTCCGCGAGTTTCACTGCCACTATTTCTGCGGAAGCAGCCCCTCACCCTAGGCGAGGAAGCAGCCCCTCACCCTAGGCGAGGAAGCAGCCCCTCACCCTAGGCGAGGAAGCGCACCGAGCGCGCTCATGCACGCCGAACTTTACCGCCGCTCCTTCTCCTTCGGAGCCGGCGCCGGTCTGCGCGGCGCTACGGGGCGTTGCGCGGCAGGGAGGCGCTGCTGGAAGCCGCCGGGTCGCTGCATGCCCGGCGGTTGGACTGCGGGCGGATGGGCCGGCTGCATGCCGGTGCGCGGCAGTTGCGACTGCGGATGAGTCCCGCCCGGCTGTGACGGCACGACTCCTCCGGGCTGAATCTGCCCACCACGCTGCGGCTGTGTTTGCGGCGTGGCGTTCGGCGGGGTGGCTTGTCCAGGGCGCGTTGGACGCCCTGCGCCTTGCTGCTCGCCGCGCTGCGGCTGGCCTTGTTGCTGTTGTCCTCGCGGCAGTTGCCCCTGGCCCGCACGCGGCGTGCCCGGTTGCACGACGCCGCCTTGTCCTTGTTGTCCTTGCCGCGGCGGCTGCTGCGTTCCTTGCCGGCCCGGCGTGCCCGGCTGCTGCTGACCCGGACGGTTGTTCTGACCGGGCTGGCCGTTCGGCCGCTGCGGCTGTTGGCCAGGTGCGGTCGTCGGCCGCAATTGTTGTTGCTGCGGCGCCTGGGCCGGCCGCGGAATGCGGCTGAGCGCGGTCGGATTGGCGCGGCGGAAGTCACGCTGCTCGGTGACGATCTGGCGGCCCGTGGTTTGCGCCAGATGCACCTGGCCGACGAAACCGCGGTCGCGTGCGATCTGTTGCGCGGGAATCGTGATCGGCACCGCGGCGAAGCGCATGATTCCGGCAGTGGCCGCGCCGGGCCGGATCGCAAAGCCGCTCGCGCCTTGCGTCAGCGCGCCGAGTCGCGTGCCGCTGGTGCGGTCGTCGACGTCGATGTGGCCGACGCGGCCGTCGGCGTCGGGATAGAGCTTGATGTTGACGTTGCGCGCGCTGCTCGCTGCCGCGCCTTCAGGCACCTCGACGACGCCGGTGGTGCCGCGGATGCCGAGCGTCGCGGTCGGCGTCGTGATTTTCATGTTACCGGTCTTCGCCACCGCAGCTGCAACGAAGGCCACTGTGCCCTTTCCGACGTCGAATATCCCTGAGTTCTGCCTGCCGCCGTCCTCATAGACGTAATTGTCGATGGTGATCTTCGAGCTGGCTGAAAGATTGAACGTGGTGGCGTCGTCGAAAGTGATGCCGACCGTGGAGTTCGACGAGGTCTGCACCACGTCGTTGAGATAGATGTCGTCGCGCACGCGCAGCGGATAGGAATTCTTGTCACGGATCACGGTCGCGATGCCCGTGACGGTCGCAACGTTGCCGATCGGCTCGACGGCGGCGGGTTGTGCGTCCGCGGCCGGTGTCGGTGAAGCCGATGGCGTCGGGGAGGGCGCTGGCGCCGGCTGCGCTTGTGGCTGGGCCTGGGCGACTTCGATCGCATCGGATGCGATCGCAATGCTCGCGCCTGCCAGCGGCAATGCCGGCAGCACGAGCGCGAACACGAAGCGGCGCCAGGCCAGCATTGATGTCACGAGGAAGTCCCGGTGAGAACGCGAGCGAGATCGGTTGATATCAGCCGGGGGGACCTGAATGGTGGATGAACGTGTGTGGCAGGAGGAGGGCCGAACGTTCAGACGTCACGTTCGGTGAGGGATTTGGCGCCGCCTTCTTACTCGTCATTCCGGGGCGCGACGAAGTCGCGAACCCGGAATCTCGAAGTTGTGGTGCGAGTTCGCCGCGCGAGATCCCGGGTTCGATGCTTCGCATCGCCCCGGGATGACACCTGCGGTGTCAGCTCACGCGCTTCCAGGTCTGGCCGCCGCAGAACATGCCGCCGAAGGCGCAACCCTGCACGCGCATCGCATTCGGACCCTTCATCGCGATGGTCGAGTCGTAATTGCGGCCGGAGTCGGGATCGTGGATGCGGCCGCTCCACTTCGAGCCCTCTGGCTTCATGTTGATCAGGATGCGCGCATTGGTCTTTTCGGCATAGCCGCAGAGATTGGCGCCGCACTGCTCGACGCGGACATTGCCCTTGTTCTCTTCGGTGGCCCAGACGCCGATCGGCGTGTTGGCAACCACCACAGGCGCCGGAGCAACCGCGACCGGCGCGGGTGCAGGAGCAGGAGCCGCGACGGGCGCCGGCTGCGTATTGGCGTCAAAGCCGACCGACGGCGCGGCAGCAGCCGTCGCGGCCGGAGCGGCGGGAGCCGTGACCGCGGGCGCGGCCGGCGCGGTCGCCTGCGCCGGCGCCTGCTGCACCGGCTGCTGCTGCACCGAAGCTGGCGCGGGCTGCGCAGTCGTCGTGCTTGGCGTGGTGTCGTCATCGTCCTTGGAGCCGCCAAGGCCCTTCAGGTTGATGTTGTTCAGCTTGATCGGCTTGTCCGACAGGCCCGGCGCAACGATGGTCACGCAGTTGAGCGAGGCGCAGTTGCGCGGCGTCTCGATGCGGATGTGCTGGCCTTCGATCCGGAACGAGATCGTGTTGCCGCCGGCATGGGCGGCGGCGGTCGACGCCAGAAAGAGCGCGGTGGCGGCGATGGTGAGCTTGTTCATGACAACCTCCGAAAATGGCGTGGTCCCGATGGACTGAAGTCGCCGGTGGATGAAGCGTGGTTCGAGCCTACGCCGGCCTGGCCGGGCGTTCTGTGATGGGGGTCACAACGGTGCCGCGCCGTCTGGGTGAGGCAGCGCACATTCAGCCGTGCCGCCTCTGTGTAAGCTCGCGGCGGCACTCAAGGAGGTGTGGATGAAACGGCTCGCGACTTCGCTTGGCACCTTGATCGCACTGATGGCGATCACGCCCGCGGCCGTGGCCGGTTCCTATTCCTTCTCGATCGGCGGTCACCGGTTCCATGTCGAGTCGCCGCGCAATTGCCGGGCGGCCTCTTGTGTTTCGGTCTCCAGCCGCAGCCTTCGACCGACAGCGGATGTCGACACGACATCAGCCGCGCCGCCTGAGGTCGCACCGCCGCGGCCAGCCTATCCCGCGGCGTCGGTCAGGCCGGCGCAAGCGAGCGTCGTCGGGGCACCGCCCGCGCCGACCGGCCCTGTTGTCGCCGCGACGACGTCGCAGCCTGTTGTCCTGCCGCCGCCAAGGGTCGAGGCGCCGACACTCGTCGCGCCGAGCCTCAATCCGCCACGGATCGACCCGCCGCGAATGGATCCGCCGAAGATCGTTACGCTCGATCCGCCGCGCATGGAGCCGCCGCCCTTCCCAAGTCCCGAGATCAAGCAGACCGCAACGGTCGCACAGCGCAGCGACGATGAGCCGGCTTATATGCCACTGGGCGAATGGGAGAGCCCCGGTGCCAAGGGCACGGTTCGCATCGAACGCTGTGGCCCCGCACTGTGCGGTTACGCGCTGACGGAGGCGTCGAGCCGCGGCGAGAGCGTGCTCGTCAACATGAAGCCGAAGTCGCACGACGTGTGGACCGGCAACATCTACAGCCGCTCCAGCGGCAACACCTATTACGCGACCATGACGCTGAAGAGCTCCGGCCGGCTCCACGTCGAAGCCTGCGCGCTCGGCCGCTTCTGGTGCTCCGGCAACGACTGGACGCGGATCAAGGCGCCGCGAGAGCAAATGATCACGACGTCGCGGCAATGGAGCGCGCGGTCGTAGTTTTTCTCCCCCTCTCCCCTTGCGGGAGAAGGGACGAAGAGCGTGTATCGGAGCGATAAGCCGCTAAATCATGCCGAGCACGATGGCGCCGACGAAGGCCATGGCGAGGTATGCGGCGACAACGCTCAGTCTCCCGGCGAACGTCATGAGGTCGCTCCCTCCATGCGCGCCGCTTTGCGCGCAGGCATCATGGTTAACAGAGAGTCTCCTTGCGAAAAAGTCAGGCTTGCTGTCGCTCAGCCTGCCGGCTCCGGGCCCGTATGGTTAAAGAACTCTGAAATCAACGTGTTGAAGAGTCTTTAAGTAAATTCACCGAACGTGCGTGCATGACGCGCGGAGTTCGTTTGTATCTCGTCGGCTCCATCGTCCTTGTTTCGCTAGCGGGTTGCGGACGCGGCTTCTTCCAGGCCGAACGCGAACCGTGGCGAGCCGAGGCCGAAGCCGCATGCCTGAAATCGGGCGCGGTGAAAGAGGGGCCGGATCTCGTCCGCATCGACCCGATCTCCGGGCCCGGCATGTGCGGCGCCGAGTTTCCGCTCAAGGTCGCCGCCATCGGCGAAGCCTCGAGCAGCTACGGCTTTGCCGACGAGGAGCTGCGCCCGCCGGGCAGCATCGGCGGCCAGCCGCGCTGGCCGGTGACGCAGCCGCGGTCGACTACGCCGCAGAGCCAGAACTATCCGGCATCGTCCTATCCGCAACGATCGAACTATCCCGAAAGCGCGGTGCGCCAACCCTCTGGCTATGGCAGCTCAAGCGGGCCGGTGTCACTGAACGCGCCCGGCGTGGCGGCGCAGGAGGACGAGATCGACCTGCCGCCCGACGGCACCGATGCCGCGGGCGCGGCGCGCTACATGAATTCGCCGAGCTATCCGGCGCGGCCGGCACCTTACTCGCAGGCGCCTGCGCAGCCGCCGCCGCCGCGCCTTGGCCCCGCGCAGGGCAATCCCGTCACGGCCGTCGGTCCGGTCGCGATCAAGCCGACCGCGACGCTCGCCTGTCCGATCGTGTCCGAGCTCGACCGCTGGCTCGCCGACACCGTGCAGCCTTCGGCGATGCGCTGGTTCGGCGTCCGCGTCGCCGAGATCAAGCAGATCTCCGCCTATTCCTGCCGCGGCATGAACGGCAATCCGCATTCCCACATCTCCGAACACGCCTTCGGCAACGCGCTCGACATTGCCGCCTTCGTGCTCGCCGACGGCCGCCGCGTCACCGTGAAGGACGGCTGGCGCGGCATGCCGGAGGAGCAGGGATTTTTGCGCGACGTACAGTCGGGCGCTTGCGCGCATTTCACCACCGTGCTCGCGCCGGGGTCGAACGTCTATCACTACGATCACATCCACGTCGATCTGATGCGCCGTGCCAGCCGCCGCCTGATCTGTCAGCCCGCCGCCGTCTCCGGTGAAGAGGTGGCCTCGCGCGCGCAGTCGCGCAGGCCGTACGCGAATGCGCGCGAGCCTTCCGTGACCGGCTCGCTCGGTGTGCGCAAGAGCACGGGGCACAAGCGCGAGGAAGACGATTACGCCGACGATTAGACGGACGCAGCTGCTCTTGTCGCCCGGATGAGCCAACGGGTCGGCGCGAAGCGCCGGCCCGATGACAGGCTCCGCGATATCCGTGGATAATGGTCCCGCATATCGCTGCACTCACGCGGGCTACGATCTACGTCCGCTTCGCCGGTGCGGGGACCAACCCCATGCAGAGCTGCACCTCGCCCGGGACATTGTAGGTGCGCATGATATGGCGGCTGTCGCGCAGGCCGGTCGCCTCACGCTGCACCACGAACATCCAGAGCGCCTGACCGGCTTCCATCACCAGCTTGCGCCTGGCCGGTTGCATCGAGGCCGGCAGCTCCGAGAGCGCGTGGGCGGCGTCGAACTCGCGCAAGCGGGTTAGCGCCTGTTCGAGTGTGCGGCCCATCCGTCCAAGCGCCGAGGCCTGTTCCTGAACGATCTCGTAATGGAGGATATCGACGGGCGGGCGAAGATCACGGGACATGACCGCAAATATAGTGCCGCCTGACGGGCCTGCGCAACGCGCAGCTACTTCGCCTTGTATGCCGCCATAAACATCCGCGTCGCACTGTCGACGACCTCGGTCATGCGCTGTTCCGACGGCGCGGGCGCGGCCTGGAACACGAAGGGCAGAAAGAGGGACGCCTTGCACAGCTCCATGAACTGGGAGGCGGCAAGGTTGCAATCGTCGATCTTGAGATGGCCCGAGGCGACATGGGCTTTGAGATAGTCGGAGAGGCGGTTGATCGACTTGTCCAGCACCCGCGCATAATAGCGGCGGCCGACATCGGGCATGCGCTCGGCGATCGCCATCACGGTGCGGATCGCTGATCCGCCGCCGGGCCGGCAGAGCAGATGGATATAGGCCCGGCCGAACTCCTTCAGCGTGGTCTCGGCATCGCGCGCCGGATCGAAATTGAACACGACCTGGCCGTACTGGAGCGCCTCCTGCTCGAGGATGGCTTCAAACAGCGCGCTTTTGTCGGCGAAGTAGACGTAGAGCGTGCCCTTGGAGACCTGCGCGGCGCGCGCGATCTCGCCCATGCTGGCGCCGTCGAAGCCAAGATCCATGAACACTTTGCGGGCGCCGTCCAGGATCTGGCGACGTTTGGAGCCGTCCTCCTCCTGGATGACGTGCAGATGATCGCGGCCGGCTACAACCATTGGTTCAGGGTCTCGGCAGGTTTTTGAGTCGGGTCTGCGGCCATGAAACCCGAATAAAGGATTCTCGTCAGTAGGGTCCGGCCGGGATTATTATGTATATTGACCGAACCGTTCGGTCAATGATATTTGGATTAGCGAGAGGGAACAGGCCGCACGCCGGCTGTCTCTTTGATCGCGCTTTTTTGGGGAGGCCTTTATGGCCGTATCGAGAGACCAGGCTGCGCGCGTCCTTCGCCAGGAAACGGTGGAGGAGCACGCGGACGGTGATGCTGCGATCGAGAACGCTGCACCCCTTGCCGAGCAATTGCGCTCTCACGTGGCCGAGGAAGCCAGGCGCCGCACCGCCGAGGCGCCGGAGAAGCCCGTGACCGACAAGCCGGTCGCACCTGCGCCGGAGGCACCTGCCGCCGGCGCTCCCAAATCCGGCAAGCGCAAGTTCGTCCTGATGGGCGTCGGCCTCGTGCTGGCGCTCGCGGCCGCGAGCTATGCCGGCTACTACACGCTGGTTGGCCGCTTCTACATCTCCACCGATGACGCCTATGTCCGCGCCAACAACACCATGCTGGGCGCGCGCGTCTCCGGCCACATCGCCTCGATCCTTGCCGGCGACAACACGACCGTGAAAGCGGGCGACATTGTCTTCCGCATCGATGACGGGGATTACAAGATCGCGGTCGATGCCGCCGCGACCAGGATCGCAACCCAGCAGGCCACCATCGATCGCATCGGCCGCCAGGTCGCCGCGCTCGACAGCCAGGTGGCGCAGGCCAAGGCGCAACTCGTCTCGACTGAAGCGGGCCTCAAGCGCGCCGATCTCGACTATGAGCGCCAGCAGGCCCTGAGCAACAAGGGGTTTGCCTCGCGCGCCACCTTCGAGAGCTCGGAAGCCGGACGCGACCAGGGCGCCGCCGCAGTCAAGGCCGCGCAGGCCGCATACGACGTTGCAATCAGCAATGTCGATGTCGCCAAGGCGCAGCAGGCCGAAGCCCAGGCCCAGCTCGCCGAGCTCAAGACCACGCTCGCCAAGGCCGAGCGCGATCTCAGCTTCACCGCGGTGCGCGCGCCGGTCGACGGTACGTTCTCCAATCGCCTGGTCAACGCCGGCGACTTTGTCGCGGTCGGCCAGCGCCTCGGCAACATCGTGCCGCTGGACGCCGTCTATATCGACGCCAATTTCAAGGAAACGCAGCTCAAGCGCATCCGTCCCGGCCAGTCGGTGACGATCAAGGTCGATGCCTACGGCATGCGCAAGTTCTCCGGTGTCGTCGACAGCATCGCGGCGGGCGCGGGCTCGGTGTTCACGCTGCTGCCGCCCGACAACGCCACCGGCAACTTCACCAAGATCGTGCAGCGCGTGCCGGTCCGCATTCGCGTGCCAAAGTCGGTAGCGAAGCAGAACCTGCTCCGTGCCGGCATGTCGGTCTATGCGACCGTCGACACCAACAAGGGCGCGGCCGACGCCGACAGCGAGGTCGACCTCGACGATCCCACCGCGATCCACCCGCAGTAGCCACAGCCTCAGCGCTGCGAGGTCAGACCATGGCCAACGCCACCACCGCTTCACCCGCCATGATGGCGGACGCCGCTTCGGAGCGCATCGCGCCGAAGCGGTTGTTCGCGTTCATCATCATGGTGTTCGGGATGTTCATGTCGATCCTGGACATCCAGATCGTCTCGGCCTCCCTGAGCGAAATCCAGGCCGGATTGTCGGCGAGCTCCAGCGAGGTCTCCTGGGTCCAGACCGCCTATCTGATTGCGGAGGTCATTGCGATCCCGCTGTCCGGATTCCTGTCGCGCGCCTTCGGCACGCGGCTGTTGTTCGCGATCTCGGCGGCTGGCTTCACCGCCTCGAGCCTGCTCTGCGGCTTCGCCACAACCATCGAGGAGATGATCCTCTGGCGCGCGCTGCAGGGCTTTCTCGGCGCCGGCATGATCCCGACGGTGTTCGCCTCGGCCTATACCGTTTTTCCGCGCTCCAAATTCCACATCGTCGGCCCCATCATCGGGCTGGTCGCGACGCTGGCGCCGACCATCGGACCGACGGTCGGCGGTTACATCACCGACCTGATGTCGTGGAACTGGCTGTTCTTCATCAACGTCGTGCCCGGCATCGGCATCACCCTGGGCGTGCGGGCGCTGGTCGATTTCGACGAGCCGCATTTCGAGCTGCTCGACCGCTTCGACTGGTGGGGTCTGTTGTTCATGGCGGGCTTCCTCGGCACGCTGGAATATGTGCTGGAGGAGGGGCCGCAATATGAATGGATGCAGGATACCTCGGTCGCGATCTGCGCCTGGATCTGCGCGATCTCGGCCATCGCCTTCTTCTGGCGCGTCTTCACGGCGGCCGAGCCGATCGTCAACCTGCGCACCTTCTCCAACCGCAATTTCGCGATCGGCTGCGTGCTGCAGTTCTGCATCGGCATCGGCCTCTACGGCCTGACCTACATCTATCCGCGCTATCTCGCCGAAGTACGCGGCTACAGCGCGCTGATGATCGGCGAGACCATGTTCGTCTCGGGGATCACCATGTTCCTGGTCGCGCCGCTGGTCGGCCGCCTCATGGTGAAAGTCGACATGCGCTACATGATCGCATTCGGCCTCGTCGTGTTCGCGATCGGCTCCTACCAGATGACATGGATCACGCGCGACTACGATTTCTACGAGCTGCTGGTGCCGCAGATCCTGCGCGGCATCGGCATGATGTTCGCGATGGTGCCCACCAACAACATCGCGCTCGGCACGCTGGCGCCTGATAGGGTGAAGAACGCTTCGGGTCTGTTCAACCTGATGCGCAACCTCGGCGGCGCCGTGGGCCTCGCCGTCATCAACACCGTGCTCAACGACCGCACCGATTTGCACATCACCCGCCTCCAGGAGCGCGTGACCTGGGGCAATGCGACCGCGACCGAAACCCTGACCATGTTCATGCAGAAGTTCCAGGGCCTCGGCGATTCCACGTTGATGGCGATGAAGCAGCTCTCCCAGCTCGTGCACCGCCAGGCCGTCGTGATGAGCTTCGGCGATGCCTTCTTCGTGCTGACGCTGTTCTATCTCGGCCTCACCCTGCTGGTGACGCTGCTGAGCAAGCCGGCCCCACTGACCGGCGGCGGCGACGCGCATTGAGCCTGCCACACACGCGGTGTCATCGTCCGGCTTGACCGGACGATTCAGTATTCCAGAGGCCGGCGTTGGTGAACTCGCTCTCACCACATCCGCCGCGGCGTACTGGATGCCCCGCTTTCGCGGAGCATGACGGCGGAGGGCGGGGCGGCTGTGGAGCGCATCAAGGCCGCGCGCACCAAATTGCAACACTCATCCGTGATCTCGCGCGAGCCCCGTTGCAAGTCGCGAACGACACATCTATAAAGCGCACCTCATTCACTCGAACCGGGGAGAGATTTGCATGATTTCGTCGCATTCGCAGATCGTACGCCCGCGCTCGATGATGTTCTGGTTCGGTATGTACGCGGCCTGTTAGAGGCCTCCTCCGCCAGTTTCGATTGGGCCAAGTTTCCGACCAAGCGTCCCGATCGCTTTCTTTCCCAAGTCAAAGCCAACCTTAAGTGACGCCGTCTCGGCCCTCGCGGCCGGCCTGCGTCCATCGATGGAGCCGGCCCGCGCCAAAGGCGGCCGGATGATGTCATGACCGCTCTGTCAAAAAAGCCCGCGGCGATCCGCCTGGTGCTGCCCTTCGTGTTCCGGCACTGGCTGAAGCAGCCGGGACGGGGGCTCATCGTGGCCGGCGGCCTGCTGGGTGCGACCATAGCCGACCTGTTCATGCCGGTCTTCTCGGGCCGGCTGGTCGATGCGCTGACGCGCGGCCCGTCGGATCCCGATGCGCGGCATGCCGCCCTGGTTGCCTTCGGCGCCATCGTGGGGCTGGGCGCGGCCTCCGTGGTGCTGCGGCTGGCCGGCCTGCAGGCGATCGTGCCGTTCACGCTCAAGACCATGTCGGACGTCGCACAGGAGGCCTTCACCCGTGTGCAGCGCTTCTCCACGGACTGGCACGCTAACTCCTTCGCGGGCTCGACCGTGCGCAAGATCACGCGCGGCATGTGGGCGCTCGACCTGCTCAACGACACCATCCTGATGGCGCTAGCGCCCTCGCTGCTGGTGTTGATCGGCTCGATGGTCCTGATCGGGATGCACTGGGCCTCGCTCGGCGTGGTGATCGCGGTCGGCGCGTTCTTCTACGTCACCATCACCGTCGTGTTCTCGACGCGCTACATCGCGCCGGCCGCCCGAGTCTCCAATGCCTGGGACACCAAGGTCGGCGGCACGCTTGCGGATGCCCTGACGTGCAACGCGGTGGTGAAGTCGTTTGGCGCGGAAGCGCGCGAGGATACGCGGCTCGGCCGCGTCATCAACCGATGGCGCGTGCGGGTGCGGCGGACCTGGCTGCGCTACAACTACACGTCCATGGCGCAGCTGTCGCTGCTGCTCTGCCTCCGCACGTCCGTGATCGGCGGCGCGGTGCTGTTGTGGATGTCGGGACATGCCTCGCCTGGCGACGTGACTTATGTGCTGACCAGCTACTACATCATCCACGCCTATTTGCGTGACGTCGGCATGCACATCAACAACCTCCAGCGCTCGGTCAACGACATGGACGAACTGGTTGCGATCCATGCCGAGCCCATCGGCATCGCCGATGCGGCCGGTGCGCGGCCGATCGCGATCGAGGGCGGCGCGATCGTGTTCGACGACGTGACGTTCCACTATGGCGGCCATCGCGCGCCGCTCTATGACGGGTTGTCGGTGACGATCCGGGGCGGTGAACGTGTCGGCCTCGTCGGACGCTCCGGCTCCGGCAAGACCACCTTCGTCAAGCTGGTGCAGCGGCTCTACGACGTCACCGGCGGCCGTGTGCTGATCGACGGGCAGGACATCGCATTGGCCACACAGCAATCGCTGCGCAGCCAGATCGCGATCGTGCAGCAGGACCCGATCCTGTTTCACCGCTCGCTCGCCGAGAACATCGCCTATGGCCGGCCCGGCGCCAGCCTCGAGGCGATCGAGCAGGCGGCGCGGCTTGCGAATGCGCACGACTTCATCCTGCGCCTGCCGAAGGGCTACGGCACGCTGGTCGGCGAGCGCGGCGTGAAGCTGTCGGGCGGTGAGCGGCAGCGCGTGGCGCTGGCGCGCGCGTTCCTGGCGGATGCGCCGGTGCTGATCCTGGACGAGGCGACCTCGAGCCTGGATTCGGAATCGGAGGCGCTGATCCAGGAGGCGATGGAGCGGCTGATGAAGGGCCGCACCTCGATCGTGATCGCGCACCGGCTGTCGACGGTGAGGAGCCTCGATCGCATCCTGGTGTTCGACCGCGGCGAGATCGTCGAGCAGGGCACCCACGCCACGCTCGCGGCCAGACCCGGCGGCATTTATCGCGGCTTGTTCGAGCGCCAGGTGGTGGAGCTCGGGCATATCGCTGCAGCGGAGTGAGGCGCGCGACTGCGGGACGAAAGTCCCGCAGTCGCGCCGCCAAGGAATGCGTCAAGGATGGAATGAGATGAAAGACCTGACCAACGGCTCCATCGTGAGACACATCCTGGCCATGGCACCTCCGATCATGGCCGGCATGATATCGATCATGGTCTGCCAACTGGTCGATCTGTACTTCGTGTCGGGCCTGGGCGATGCCGCCGTGGCGGGCGTCGCCGCGGCCGGCAATGCTGGCTTTCTCGTCAACGGGCTGATGCAGGTGCTCGGTGTCGGCGCTGGGGCACTGATCGCGCATGCCGTGGGACGCAAGGACCGGTCGGATGCGAACCTGATCTTCAACCAGGCGATCGTGCTGTCGGTGCTGTTCGGACTGTTGACCCTGCTCGCAGGTGCCGCGCTGTCGCGCGCCTACATGCGCTCGATCGCAGCGGACCAGGCCACGATCGAGGCCGGGACCACTTACCTGCTGTGGTTCATGCCGGCGCTCGCGCTGCAGTTCGCCACCCAAGTCATGGGGGCTGCGCTGCGCGCGACCGGTATCGTGCGTCCCACCATGCTGGTGCAGGCGTTTGCTGTGGCCATCAATATCGCGCTGGCGCCGGTCCTGATCACGGGCTGGGGTACCGGCCATGCGCTCGGGGTCGTCGGTGCGGGGCTGGCGAGCTCGATCGCGGTCGCCATCGGCGTGCTGGTGCTGCTGGCGTATTTCCGCAAGGTCGAGCGCTATGTCGCCTTCAATCCGGCGCAGTGGCGCCCGCAGCCGCACCATTTGAAGCGCATTCTCAATGTCGGCCTGCCGGCCGGCGGCGAGTTCGCGATGATGTTCATCTTCATGGCGGTGGTCTATTACGTGCTGCGCGATTTCGGCGCGGCGGCGCAGGCCGGCTTCGGCATCGGGCAGCGCGTGCTCGGCCTGATCAACATGCCGGCGCTTGCGGTCGGGCTGGCGGCCGGGCCGATCGCCGGCCAGAACGTCGGCGCAGCCAACGCTGCGCGCGTGCGGGAAACTTTCCTCAAGGCCGCCTTGATCGTCACGATCGTGATGACCGGCTTCATGACCCTTGCGCAAGTGAAGCCGGAGCTGCTGCTCGCCGGATTCTCGAACGACCGCGAGACCATGGACATCGCCTATCTGTTCCTGCGGATCATCTCGCTCAACATGGTCGCACAGGGGCTGATCTTCACCTGCTCGAGCATGTTCCAGGCCCTTGGCAACACCAGGCCGGTGCTCTTGAGCTCGGCGACGCGCGTGTTCACCTACTCACTGCCGGCGATCTGGCTGTCGACGCGGCCGGGCTTTCGCATGGAGTATGTCTGGTATTTGTCGGTCGCGGCGACAATATTGCAGGCGGGCTTGAGCCTGTGGTTGCTGCGCCGCGAGTTCAGGAAGCGCCTGATTTCGGCGCCGAAGGAGAAGGACCCAGAGCAGGAGAGCGCCGAGCCCATTGCGCCTCTCGCCCGCGAGCCTGCGTAACGGTGGCTTGTTCCATCCTGGCTGCTCCGGCTAACTTGCCGGGCGGGGTGGATGGTGGGCTGCAGAAGGGCCAATGACCGGAGTGACGAACGAGCCGCGGGCGGCGTCATGGCTCGCCGCGATCTGGGCGGCGCGCTATCGCACGCCGGCCCGCTTCGTCGCGCTGATCGCTCTGCTGCTGCCGTGGACCACGACCGGGCTGACCTTCGCGCTCATACCCTGGCTGATCGCCTTCGCGTTTGTCGATCTGCGCGCGTTTCCGCGTTCGCTGCTTCGCCCGATCTGCCTGCTGCCCATCGCGCTGGTCGCGCTCGCCGCCGTGGGCACGCTCTGGTCGGATGCGCCATGGCCGGAGCGAATCCACGCGATCGGGCCGGCGGCGAAGCTGCTGGTCATTCCGCTCATGATCTACCAGTTCGAGCGTTGGCCGTACGGCCATTGGGTGTTTTTCGCCTTCCTGGCGTCCTGCACGGCGTTGATGCTCTATTCCTTCGCCGTCGCAATCGACCCCGCACTCTCGCTGAAGCTCTATCTGTCGCGCGGGCCCTACAAGGTCGAAAGCGGGATCGCGGTGCGCAACTATATCGACCAGAGCCAGGAGTTCGCGCTCTGTGTGCTCGCGCTGGTCTATCCGATCGTGGCGCTGCTGCGGCAACGCCGCGTCGGCATCGCGGCGCTGTTCGCGACGCTCGCGATCGGATTCCTCGCCAACATGATCTTCGTCGTGGTGTCGCGCACGGCGCTGGTGACGCTGCCGATCCTGGTGGTGCTGTTCGCGTTGCTGTATCTGCGCCTGCGTGCGGCGCTGCTTGCCGCCGGCGCGATGGCGCTGTCGGCGGTGCTGCTCTTCGGCGTGTCGCCGCATCTGCGGACGACGGTTGCGAAATTTCAGGCCGACTATCAGACGAGCGTGCAGGACAGTCAGGTCAGCGGCATGGGTTCACGTCTGGAATATTGGCGGAAGTCCCTTCGCTTCATCGCCGATGCACCGCTGGTCGGTCACGGCACCGGCTCGATCCGCGGCCTGTTCGCAAGCGTGGCCGCCGATGCGAAGATCGATCCGCTGCGTGGCGAGATCGTCAGCAACCCACACAATCAGACCCTCAGCGTGGCCGTGCAGTGGGGAATCGTCGGTGTCCTGATCCTCTACGCGCTCTGGTTTGCGCATCTCTCGCTGTTTCGCGCCGAGGGCCTGGCCTCTTGGATCGGCCTGCTGGTCGTGGTGCAGAACATGTTGACCTCGCTGCTCAACACGCATTTGTTCGACTTCACGCCGGGCTGGGTCTACGTCCTCGGCGTCGGTGTCGCCGGCGGCATGGCGCTCGCGAAGAGGGCGCGAGAGCTAGAGCATGATCCGGAAAAGTGCGCAGCGGCTTTCCGAGAAGATCATGCTTAAACAACAACCTAAAGCGCGATGACGATTCATCCTGATCGCATCGCTCTCTAGAGCGCGCCGAGACTGTTCCAGACCAGGGTCAGGCCAGACAGGAACAACAGGCCGAGCACGACATCGCCGAAATGCTTGTCGTTGAGGGCGTGATAGACGCGGGCGCCGGCCCAGGCGCCGATCAGGGTGCCCGGAAACGCGACCAGCGCGAGCCAGACCACTTTGATCTCGACGAGACCCGATGCGGTCTGCAGCACCAGTGCTGTCGCGAGAACCGTGAAATTGAAGAGCTGAAAGATGCCGCGCCGCTCATGCTTGTTCCAGCCGCGGATGTTAGCCCACAGGATCGGCAGCGGCCCGGACAACCCGGCGAGGCCGCCAAGAATACCGCCGGCAAAGCCGATCGCGCCGTCGGCGAGGCGGCCGCCGAATTTGATCGCGAGCGGCCTCTTGTTCAGATAGAGCGCGCTCGAGAACATCAGAATTAAAATGCCGACGCTCAGCTTGAACACTTTTGGATCGGCCGAGGCGATCAGCATGGTGCCGATCGGTACGCCGATCAGACCGCCGATCAGGAACGGCCAGACCAGCGAGAGGTCGAAGATCTTCCACATCGAGGGCAAGGTCGAGGTCTGCGCGATCACCGAGCAGATCAGCACCAGCGGCACTGCGAGCGAGGGCGGCAGTACGTAGAGCCAGATGCCGAGCGCCATCAGCGCCGTGCCGAACCCGGCCAGGCCCGAGACGAAGCCGCCGGCCAATGCGCCGAGCAGCAGCAGCGCGTAGGTGAGCGTTTCCAATAGAATGTCCTCGTCGCCGGGGCGATCTCGAACTGTTGATCGCCGTCGCCCGCATAGCATGCTTGCTGCCGTGCAAGTCAATCCGCCCTGCACGCAAGCGTGATCTGCGGCGCCGGGCGTTCGCGAAAGACATGCCTACATGACGGTCGTACTTTAATCCCGGGGCCCCCCACCGCCATCCTGCACTCGGATCGGTCGGACCCGAATGCGATGATGGAGAATGACCATGACCCGCACCAAGATCGCCGCTGCAGCCGCGCTGTTGGCGGCGACGCTGATGCCGACGATGGCCCAGGCGCAGCTTTCCGAGCCTGCAGCGTATCAGGCGGCTCATCCCGACCGCGACGTGCTGAACGGCGGCCAGCTCACGCCTGCGGCGCGTGCGGCTCTCGGCCAGCAGGGCACGCCCAGCGATGCATATGCTTTGCAGGCCTATCCGTCGCCTGGGGCGCCGGTCGTGCGCTCGACCCATCGCCGTCATCGTCGATGATCTAGACGATTTGTCTGGTGTCGGCGGGCTTCTGCAGCGCGCCGACCAGGATGCGTAGCGCTTCCGTCAATTCTGACCTGTTGCGTGCCGCGCCCAGCGAGACGCGCGCCGCGTGCGGCGGTGTCCCATCGACCGTGAAGGCCTCGCCGGCGACGACCGCAAGTCCGTTTCGCAACAGATGCGCCGCGACATCGGGCCGGTCCTCAGGCAGCCGCAGCCACAGATGATGCGCCGCGGGCTTGGCCAGGAACTGGAAGCCTTTCAATGCGCGCTGCGCGAGCTGCTGACGGCCGACCGCCTCGCTGCGGATGGCGGTGATGATACGATCGGCAATGCCGCTTTCGATCCAATGCGTCACCAGCGCGACCATCAGCGGCGCCGGCATCTGCACGGTCGCCTGCAAATATGTCCGCATGTCCCGCTGCGCCTCGCTGTCGGGCGTCGCCAGATAGGCAACGCGGAGCGCCGGCGAGATGCATTTTGACAGCGTGGTCGCAAGATAAGTCCGCTCGGGAATGAGATTGGCGATTGGCGATGCCGAGCGGTCGAGCAGGCCGTAGGCGTCGTCCTCGATCAGGATCGTGTCGGTATCGCCGATGATCTTTGCGATCGCACTGCGCCGCTCGGAGGCAAGCGTCGCCGTGGTCGGATTGTGCAGCGTCGGAATGAGATAGACGGCCTTCGGCTTGTGCGTGCGGCACGCCTTTGCCAGCGCGTCGGGCAGGATGCCGCCATCATCCATGGCGACGCCGACGAGCTTGATGCCGAGCCGCACTGCTGCGGCCTTGATGCCGGGGAATGTCAGCGCCTCCGTCAGCACGATGTCGCCGGGCCGCGCCAGATGGGCGAGCAGGTTGAACAGGATCGTCTGGGTGCCGGGAAAGACCACGAGCTTGTCGGCATGCGCGTGCGGCACCCGCGCACGCATCCAGCGCGCGGCGACGTCGCGCTCATGCGCGCTGCCGCCGGGCGGCTGATAATTGAGATACGCCGTCAGGCCCGATTGCGCGCGGATCGCTTCCATCCCGGCGATGATGCGCTCGTCGAGTTGCGCCTCCAGCGGATGCGGCGGCACGTTCATCGAAAGATCGATCGCGACGGGATGCGGCAGATCGACCGCGCGGCGCGCGCTGGTCTCCGACACGAACGAGCCCTGTCCGACCCGCGCCTCCATGATCCCGCGTCGCCGCGCCTCGGTGTAGGCGCGCGTCACCGTGGTGAGATCGACGCCGAGCGCCTTTGCAAGCGCGCGCTGCGTCGGCAGTTGCTGGCCACGCACCAGCCGGCCGGCGGCGATGTCGACCTCCATGGCCTCGACGATGCGCTGGTAGCGCGGCCCTGATAGCTCCGAGATTGTCGGGCTCCAATCCATGCAATTTAAGCCCATTTCCTTTGAATGTATGGATGCAAGATATTATTGTATGGATCGTCGAAAAGGAAGAGGTGGGGTCATGGCGGCAGGTTCAGTCTCTCTGGCGAAGGCGATGTGGCGCGGCTTTCGCGGCAAGTGCCCGAACTGCGGCGAAGGCCATTTGTTCAGCCGTTTCCTGAAGGTCGCAAACAGCTGTGATCGTTGCGGTGAGGAGCTGTTCCACCAGCGCGCCGATGACTTCCCCGCCTATCTCGTGATCGTCGTAGTCGGCCATCTCGTTGTGCCGGCGATCCTCGCGGTCGAGACCGCCTATGCACCGGCGGTCTGGCTGCAACTGGCGGTGTGGTTGCCGGTGACGCTGTTCGCCTCGCTCGCGCTGCTGCAGCCGACCAAGGGCGCCATCGTCGGGCTGCAATGGCAGGTCGGCATGCACGGTTTCGAGGCGAGCAAGCAGCGGCGCGAGGCGGACGAGCTTGCGCCGGTGCTGGTGAAGGCAAGACAACGCTAACCGGGCGTCATTCCGGGGCGTTCGCAGCACGAACCCGGAATCGATTCATCCACCAACTTTGCCGCCCGATGGATTCTCAGATGCGCAATTGCGCATCATAGCTCCCGCTGCGCAAGCCCCGGAATGACAGCGGGCCAAGCCAAAATGGTGAGGGGCCCGATGCGCTAGCATCGAACCCCTCGTTGCAAGATATCAGCCGGCCTGTAAGCCGGGTTCTGTAAGGCACCGTCCACTTGCGCGAACGATACGTGACGGCCATTCCTCTGGGACCATGTTTGCACATGGCCTCGAGCAACCTACCCGGACGGCGGGCCTGACATCGCCCCGCGGCGTTATCGCTTTCGCGAACAGCCCGCTACGCCGTCCCTATTCGGTTTTGCTCCCGGTGGGGTTTGCCATGCCGGCTCCGTTGCCGGACCCGCGGTGCGCTCTTACCGCACCTTTTCACCCTTACCCCGCGAAGCCGAAGGCGAAGCGGGGCGGTTCGTTCTCTGTGGCACTTTCCCTGGGGTCGCCCCCGCCGGACGTTATCCGGCACCGTATGTCAAGGGAGCCCGGACTTTCCTCCCCGGCGGCCTTTCGGCACCTGCCGGAGCGGCCGTCCGGCCGACTGACTGACAACGCATGGGGCATTTGTGACGGTTTCGTCAAGCCGATATCGCGGCCCACGATCCGCCCGAAATAATTTATCCTGAAGATGTCGTTTGCTGCGTGCTCCGTTCGACTGGATGTCGGCGACACAGCCGAACAACAGGAGTGAAGCGATGCAATATCTGCTGATGATCTACCAGAACGAGGCCGAGTACGCGAAGATTGACACGGGAACCAGCCAGAAGATGTCGGCGGAGTATGAAGCCTTCACGCAATCCATCATCCGGAACGGCAATTTCAAGGCCGGCGATCGACTGCGGCCGACCACGACCGCGACGACGGTGCGTGTGCGCGACGGCAAGATGCTGACGACCGATGGACCGTTTGCGGAGACCCGCGAGCAACTCGGCGGCTACTATCTGATCGAGGCCAAGGATCTCGACGCCGCGATCGAGATCGCGGCGCGGATTCCGAGCGCGCGCGTCGGTTCGATCGAGGTGCGGCCGATCTGGGTCTACGACAAGTGACGGCCGAGCCGCGCGTCGCCGCATGACCCCTGGCGAGATCGACAAGATCTTCCGCGACGAGGCGGGGCGGGCGCTGGCCACGCTGATCCGCCTCGTCGGCGATTTCGATCTCGCCGAGGACGCGCTTCAGGATGCTTTTGCCGTCGCGCTGGAACGCTGGGCCGCGTGCGAGGTCCCCGACAATCCGCGCGCCTGGCTGGTCAATGTCGCCAGGCACAAGGCGATCGATCGTGTCAGGCGCCAGGCTGTCTTCCGCGGCAAGCAGCAGGCGCTCCTGCACGAGATCGAGCTCAACGCGCAAACGGTCGACGAGCCGCCGGCAACACTCGACGACGACATGCTGCGGCTGATCTTCACCTGTTGCCATCCGGCGTTCGCGCCAGAGGTCCAAGTCGCGCTGACGCTGCGCACCGTCTGCGGGCTGTCGACCACGCAGGTCGCGCGCGCCTTTCTCGTGGGCGAGGAGGCAATGGCGCAGCGGCTGGTCCGCGCCAAGCAGAAGATCAGGCTCGCCGGCATCCCCTACGAGGTGCCCGAGCGCGACACGCTGGCGCCGCGGCTCGATGGCGTGCTCGCCGTGATCTATCTGGTCTTCACCGAGGGCTATGTCGCGACCGAGGGCGCGGATCTGATGCGGCCTGATCTTGCAACTGAAGCGATCCGGCTCGGCCGCTTGCTCGATCGGCTGATGCCGGATCGCGGCGGCATCAAGGGCCTGCTGGCCCTGATGCTGCTCCACGATGCGCGCCGCGCCGGACGCGAGACCGCGGCCGGCGATATCGTGCTGCTCGAGGAGCAGGACCGCATGCTGTGGGATCGCGCGCAGATCGAGGAGGGCCTGGGCCTGGTCGAGGATGCGCTACGCGTGCCGGGACGGCCGCAGCCTTATGCTGTGCAGGCCGCGATCGCCGCGCTGCATGCCCGTGCGCCGAGCTTTGCGCAGACCGACTGGCGTCAGATCGCCGGGCTCTACGAGGTGTTGCTGCGCATCTCTCCCTCTCCGGTGATCGAGCTCAACCACGCTGCCGCCGTGTCGATGGTCGATGGGCCGGCACGTGCGCTCGATCTCGTCGATGCGATCAGCGCCCGAGGCGGGCTGCGCGGCTATGAGCTGTTGCCCGCAGTGCGTGCGGATCTGTTGCGAAGGCTCGGCCGCAAGGATGAAGCGTGCGAGGCGTATCAGACAGCGACCGCGGCGACACAGCTCGAGCCGTTGCGGCGGCTCTATGCGCGGCGGATGAGGGAGATGGGGTAGGGGCTCGTGCCCCGGACGCAGCGCAGCGTCTCTTCGACGGTGCGCTGCAGAGCCGGGGCCCATCCTATCGAAGCGTGACGTGTCGCCGACTGGGTCCCGGCTCGCGCTTTGCGCGTCCGGGACGAGAGCGAACTGCGCGGCCATCGCCGTCACTTCGACGCGACGGTCGTCCCCTCTGCCGGCAGGCTCGCCAGCAGCGCCTGCAATGTCGACAGCGTCGAGTGGTCCGCGACACCGTCCAGCCGCGCGGGGCGGAAGTGGCGCTGAAAGGCGGTGACGACTTCCATGGTCGCGGCATCGTATTTGCCGGTCAGCGGCACGCCGTAGCCGTATCTGGCGAGCGCCTGCTGCAGGCTAAGCACTTCGTCGCTGATGGTGCCGAGCATCAGGGTCTCGCCGCGCACGACCGGGGCCGGCGTCACCCAGTGACCGACGCCGGAATTGGCCAGCGAGTGCCACGGAAACTTTTCGCCGGGGTCTTTCTTGCGCGCGGGCGCGACGTCGGAATGGCCGAGCACCCGGTGGGCCGGCACCTTGCGGCGAAGCATGATGCCGCGGCACAGCGCGATCACGGCGGCGATCTGGCGCAGCGGATATTCCGGATAGCCCCAGTCGTGGCCGCGATTGATGATCTCGATGCCGATCGAGCAGGAGTTGATGTCGTCCTCGCCCGCCCAGGACGAGACGCCGGCGTGCCAGGCGCGCCTGGTTTCGGGCACGCATTGCACGATGCGGCCGTCTTCCAGCACGACGTAATGCGCCGAGACTTCGGTTCCCGCCGTGCACAGCCGCGCCAGCGCGCCCTCGACATCGGGCATCCCGGTGTAGTGCAGCACGATCATGTCGGGCTGCCGTGCCTTGTTGCGCTCGCCATAGTTCGGCGAGGGGATGATGTCGGACACGATCGAGGAATCCGGCTCGAACGCCCTCATGCTCGCCGCGGCCTTGGGAACCGGGAGAACGCGTTGACGCTTCGAATCAGATCCAGACGGTGTGGACGAACCGGACGGCGGCATAGACAAACCAAGGTCGGACGGCGAGTGGGCCAAGCCCTTCTCTTTACTATTCCTTTACCCTCCACCGTGCGCAATCGCGCGGCGCGGTTAACGGATGCATTTTGGCGAAGTGTGTGGATGAAGCATCACCGCCTCACCAGCTTTTCGACTTGTCACGAGCCGAGCAACGCTTTCTTAACGCTAAGGGCCGTTACTGAGGGATGAAGAGCCGACCCGCGTCCGGAGGCGGCCAAAGCGTATTTTGGCTCGAAATCCCATGGCTGCCCGACAAATTCCGCTGGGAACACTGGGTTTGCCGCCCGGGACGACCGGGCTTGGTAACCATGCTGGACGGTGCGGTCGTGGAACCGCCGCGATACGGAGTCATTCGAGGCGTCATGGGCTTGTTCGTCCCCAATCTCGCTTGGACGTCAGGCTGGGCCTCCAGCAGGTCTGGCGCATGAGCTCGGCTCCGCACATTCCCGTTCTTGGCCGTGAGGCCATCGCCCATCTCGCCCCGCGCGATGGCGGTATCTACGTCGATGCCACCTTCGGCGCCGGCGGCTATAGCCGCGCCATCCTCGACGTGCCGGGAACCCGGCTCATCGCCATTGACCGCGACCGCACCGCAGTCGCGGGCGGTGCGGAACTGGTCGAACGTTCCGCGGGCCGGTTGACGCTGGTCGAGGACCGATTCTCCAACCTCGGTGAGGTCTGCGCGGCGCAGGGCGTCGAGGCCGTGGACGGCGTCGTGATGGATGTCGGGGTGTCCTCGATGCAGCTCGACCAGGCCGGCCGCGGTTTCTCTTTCCGCCTCGACGGTCCGCTCGACATGCGGATGGGGCAGGCGGGGCCGACCGCCGCCGACGTCGTTGCCCGCGCTTCGGAAGGCGATCTCGCCAACATCATCTATCTCCTCGGCGAGGAGCGGCATTCGCGCCGCGTCGCCCGCGCCATCGTCGCGGACCGTCAGGAGGCGCCGTTCACGACCACGCGCGCGCTCGCCGACCTCATCGGCAGGGTGGTGCGCTCGAAGCCCGGCGATATTCATCCGGCGACGCGGACATTCCAGGCCCTGCGCATCTTCGTCAATGAAGAGCTCGAGGAACTGCAGACCGCGCTCGCTGCGGCCGAGCGCGTGCTCAAGCCGGGCGGACGCCTCGTCGTGGTCTCCTTCCATTCGCTGGAAGACCGCATCGTCAAGAATTTCCTCTCCGAGCGTTCGAAAACCGGCGGCGGCTCGCGGCACCTGCCGGAGGTGGCGCAAGTTCCGCCGAGCTTCCAGCTTCTGACGCGGCGGCCCGTAGTCGCCGGTGAGGACGAAGTCGCGCATAACCCGCGCGCGCGTTCCGCAAAGCTTCGCGCCGCCGAGCGCACCTCGGCGCCCGCGCATGACGATGGCGAGCCATCGTCCTGGCCAAAACTCTCCGACGTGATGAGGGGAGGCTAGCGCATGCGCATCATCCACCTCTTCGTCATCGGCGCGCTGATCTTCGCGGCGGCCTATGTCTACAGGATCAAGATGGACTCCACGGCGCGCACCGAGAGGGTGCTGCGGCTGCATGCGGAGATCCGCGAGCAGCGCGACGCGATCGCTTCGCTGCGATCCGAATGGGCAAAGCTCGATGCGCCCCACCGATTGCAGGGCCTGTCCGACCGGCATCTGCAGCTCAAGCCGGTCAACGGCACGCAATATGATTCGCTGAAGAACCTGCCGGAGCGTCCGCCGCGGATGTTCAGGCCTGGCGAGCCCGATCCGATCGGAGCCATGCTCAACACCATCGAAGCCGCGAGCGATCCCGACAATGTGACGGGCTCCGTGCCTCGGCCCGAGGACAAGCAATGAGCGCTGCGACTCCGGCCAAACCTACGGAACCCTGGCGCCAGCGGCTGATCCGCAGCCTGCTCTACGGGCGCAATGTCGACCGCGCCGCGAAGGCGCGCGCGCGGGTTGGTCTCGCCATGCTCGCCTTCGCCTCGGTCTACGCCCTGATCGGCGGCCGGCTCGTGATGTTCGCCATCGGCGCCGATGCCCACGGCGCGCGCCGCGCCGCGGCGCAGGAGGTGGTGGCAACCGCACGGCCCGACATCGTCGACCGCAACGGCGCAATCCTCGCCACCGACGTCAAGGCGGCGAGCCTGTTCGGCGAGCCGCGCCGTATCATCGACAAGGACGAGGCGATCGAGCTGCTCACGGCGACCGTGCCCGATCTTGACGAGGCCGAGGTGCGCGAGCGCCTGAGGACGCGTAAGGGCTTCGTCTGGCTCAAGCGCGAGGTCACGGCCAAGCAGCAGCAGGCGATTCACAAGCTCGGCATTCCCGGCATCGGCTTCCTGCGCGAGAACAAGCGCGTCTATCCGACCGGCAACGAGGTCGCCCACCTCATCGGTCTGGTCAACATCGACAACCAGGGCATCGCCGGCATGGAGAAGTGGCTCGACAATCAGGGCCTCGCCGATCTCCACCGTGCCGGCTTTGCCACCGACCGGCTGCAGAAGCCGATCGAGCTCTCGATCGATCTGCGCGTCGAGCACGCGCTGCGCGACGAGCTGTTGAAGGCCAAGGAGAAGTACCACACCAAGGCCGCCTCCGGCATCGTCTCCAACGTCAAGACCGGCGAGATCGTGGCAATGGTCTCGCTTCCGGATTTCGATCCCAACAATCCGAAGGAAGCGCACGACCCCGACCGCATCAATCGCCTGACCACCGGCGTTTACGAGATGGGCTCGACCTTCAAGGCGTTCACGCTGGCGATGGCGCTCGATTCCGGCAAGATCAATCTGAACACGTCGTGGGATGCCCGTGGAAACCTGCACTATGGCAAGTTCACCATCCACGACAGCCATCCGCTCGGGCGTTTCATCAACACCAAGGAAGTGTTCACCTTCTCGTCCAACATCGGCGCCGCGCGGATCGCGCTCGGCCAGGGTGTCGAGGCCCACAAGGCGTTCCTCGCCAAGATGGGCCAGCTGACGCGGCTGCGCACCGAGCTGCCGGAGAGCGCGGCTCCGCTGATCCCGCGCCGCTGGGGTGAGCTGAACACGGTCACCATCGCGTTCGGCCAGGGCATGTCGGTGGCGCCACTGCAGGCGGTGATGGGCATCAACGCGCTGGTGAACGGCGGCTATCTGATTCCGCCGACCTTCATGAAGCGCAGCGAATCCGAAGCAGCGGCGATGGCCAAGCGCGTGATCAAGACGGAGACCAGCGACAAGATGCGGTTCCTGATGCGGCTCAACGCCGAAATCGGCACCGCCAAGACCGCTGACGTCAAGGGCTACTATGTCGGCGGCAAGACCGGCACGTCCGAAAAGGTCATCAACGGCCGCTATGCCAAGAAGCGCGTGCTCAACTCCTTCACCGCCATCATGCCTTGCGACGATCCGAAATATCAGATCCTGATCATGCTGGACGAGCCGCAGGCGATTCCTGAAACGAAGGGCTTCATCACCTCGGGCTGGAACACGGTGCCGACCGGCGGCAAGGTGATCGAGCGGATCGCGCCGCTTCTGGGCGTCGAGCCGCGGTTCGACCTGCCGCCTGCGGAGCGCCTTATTCTTGCAGCATCCAGGACAACCCAGTAATCAACGGGGTAGGCCTTCGCCGCGGCTGAGTCGGGATTTTCCGTGGGATTCGGCTTTCCGGCAGGGCATGTCGACTGGAAGACCATGAAGCTGCGCGACCTCTTAGGCCAAGATCTGTCAGGCAATGCCGCGATCGAGCCCGCTATCGCCGCGCTCGAGGTGACCGGGCTCGCGCTCGACAGCCGCGTCGTCAAGCCGGGCGATCTCTTCTTCGCACTCGCCGGCAGCAAGACCGACGGCGCGCGCTTCGTCGATGCCGCGGTCGCCGCAGGCGCCGTCGCTGTCGTGGGTGATCATGCGTCCGACGGTGGCAAGGTGCCGTTCATCAGCGTTGCCAATCCACGCCGCGCGCTGGCGCTGGCCGCGGCGAGTTTCTTTCCCGCCCAGCCGGCGACCATCGCGGCCGTGACCGGCACCAGCGGCAAGACCTCGGTCGCCGCGTTCACGCGCCAGATCTGGGAGCGACTGGGGCATGCCTCAGCCAGCATCGGCACCATCGGCCTCGTCTCGCCCAAGCGCACGGTCTACGGCTCGCTGACGACGCCGGATCCAATCGCGCTGCACCGACAGATCGATGAGATCGCGCGCGAGGGCGTGACGCATCTCGCTTTCGAAGCGTCCTCGCACGGGCTCGATCAGTATCGCCTCGACGGCGTACGCGTCTCCGCCGGCGGTTTCACCAATCTCTCGCGCGACCACATGGACTACCATCCGACCGTTGCGCATTACCTCGCGGCGAAACTCCGCCTGTTCCGCGAACTGGTGTCGCCCGATGGCGCCGCGGTGATCTCGGCCGATCATGATTGCTCGGCGGAAGCGATCGATGCCGCGAAGTCGCGCGGCCTGCGCGTGATGGCGGTCGGTCGCAACGGCGACGGGGCCGGCGAGGGCATTCGTCTCACTGAGGCCGTGGTCGAGGGCTTCTCGCAAAAGCTGACGCTCGAACATCGCGGCAAGCGCTATGCGATCCGGCTGCCTCTGGTCGGCGAATTCCAGATCGAGAACGCGCTGGTATCGGCCGGACTTGCGATCGGTACCGGCAGCGATGCCGCCAACGTGTTCGCAAGCCTGGAGCGTCTCGAAGGCGCCAAGGGACGGCTCGAGCGCGTCGGCGAGCGCAACGGTGCGCCGATCTTCGTCGACTACGCGCACAAGCCCGATGCGCTGGCGAAGGCGCTGCAGGCGCTGCGGCCCTATGCGAAACGAAAGCTGGTCGTCGTGTTCGGCGCCGGAGGCGATCGCGATGCCGGCAAACGTCCGATCATGGGCGAGATCGCGGCCGAGAACGCCGACGGAATCATCATCACCGACGACAATCCGCGCAGCGAGAAGCCCGAAACCATTCGCGCCGAAATCCTCGCAACCGCAAAGGGCGCCCGCGAGATCGGCGACCGTGCCGCGGCAATCCGAACCGCGATCGAGGAACTCCAGGAAGGCGATGCCCTGCTCGTCGCCGGCAAGGGCCACGAGACCGGGCAGATCGTCGGCGGAGAGGTTTTGCCCTTCAGTGATCACGAGGCGGTCGCCGCCGCATTAGCGTCGAGGGTTGCATGAGCGCGCCGATATGGACAGTTGCCGACGTCGCGCGCGCGCTGGGCGCTGCCGGTTCGTTCCCGGACACGCCGATCGACTTCGTCACCCAGGACAGCCGGCTGGTGAAGCCGGGCAGCCTGTTCGTCGCGCTGAGCGGCACGCCGAGCGGCGGCTTCATCTCGGCCTTCGCCAGCGCGCGCGACGGTTGGGAGTTCGCGGACAAGGCAGAAGCTTCCGGCGCGGTCGCGATGATCGTGCCGCACGAGATCGCGGGCATCCGCATTCCGCAGATCGTCGTCAAGGACACGCTGATCGACGGCCTCTGGGGCCTCGCGCGCGCCGCTCGCGCCCGCTTCCGCGGGCCTGTGATCGGGCTGACCGGCAGCGCGGGCAAGACGAGCACCAAGGAATTTCTGGCGGCCTATCCGAACGCCTATGCCAGTCCGTCCAGCTTCAACAATTTTTGGGGCGTGCCGCTGACGCTGTGCAATGCCAGACCCGATGCAAGTCTCTGGGTCGTCGAGATGGGCATGAACCAGCAAGGCGAGATCGCGCGGCTCAGCGAACTGACGCGGCCCACCGTCGCACTCGTCGTCAATGTCCAGCCCGTGCATCTGGAGAAGCTCGGCTCGCTCGAAGCCATCCGCCGCGAGAAGGTGTCGATCGCGCTCGGCCTGCCCGAGGACGGGGTGCTGGTGCTGCCGGCCGGGCTAAAGGCATCCGAATGGAAGGGCAAGGTGGTGCGCTTTGGCGAACATGCCGAGGTGCATGAGGTCACGCACGCGCCGCATGGCGAGAGCTGGCAGGTCGTGGCCATGATCGGCAAGAAGCAGATCGCCTTCAGCCTGACGCCGGGCGCGCCGCACCGCGTGCAGAATGCGCTGGCCGCGCTCGCCGCCATCCGCGCCGCGAGTCTCGATGCGGCGACGCTGGCGATCAAGCTCGATCGGGTTGGCATCATGACTGGCCGCGGCGTCGAGCAGGCGGTCGGCGGTATCACCGTGATCGACGACAGTTTCAACGGCAATCCGGCCAGCGTGGCCGCTGCGCTGCAAAGCCTCCAGGCGCGCAATGTGACCGGCGGCCGCCGCGTTGCCGTGCTCGGTGACATGCTGGAGCTGGGCGATGATGCACCAGGCTATCACACCGGCCTTGCCAAGCATCTCGACGGTATTGACGGAATCTACTGCGTCGGCCCCCTGATGCGCCACCTCTACGATGTGCTCCCGGCCGGCAAGGGCCTCGGCTGGCACGGCGATCCCGCCACGCTGAAGCCGAGTGAGGTCGCGAACCTGCTGAAGGCAGGCGACGTCGTGGTTGTCAAGGGCAGCAAGAAGATGTTCTGGGTCAACAAGTTTGTGCCGGGCCTGGTGGCCGCCTTGCAGGCAAAGGCGTAAACTGCTTGGAAGGCGCCGTTCCCGAATCCCACCCTTTGCGGCGCGAAGCCGTCCGGTTTCCCGGAGGTCGCGACCCATGATGAAGACCAGCGAATGCGCGTGAGGCACGTTGAGGCCAAGGTAAAGACCAAGATCAAGGCCGAGACCGCGTGTGCAAAGGCGCCATAGGACCGTCTGAATGTTTTACTGGCTGATCGAGCTCTCCAACACATTTCCGGGCTTCGGTGCCGTTCGCACCTTCCTGAACGTCTTCCGCTACATCACCTTCCGTACCGGCGGCGCCGTCGTCACCGGCGCGCTGTTCGTGTTCCTGTTCGGGCCCTGGATCATCGATCACTTGCGCATCCGTCAGGGCAAGGGTCAGCCGATCCGGATCGACGGTCCGCAATCGCACCTCGCCAAGAAGGGCACGCCCACCATGGGCGGGCTGATGATCCTGTCCGGCCTCACGGTCGGCACCGTGCTGTGGGCCAATCCGCTCAATCCCTACGTCTGGATCGTGCTGGCGGTGACGCTCGGCTTCGGCTTCGTCGGCTTCTATGACGATTACCTCAAGGTGACCAAGCAGACCACGACCGGGTTCGGCAGCAAGCTTCGCCTGCTGATCGAGGCGGCGATCGCGCTGGTGGCCTGCTATGCGCTGGTGCGGCTGAACCGCGATCCCGCATCGACCGCGCTGACGATTCCGTTCCTCAAGGACACCGTGCTGCATTTCGGCTGGTTCTTCGTCATATTCGGCGCCTTCGTCATCGTCGGCTCCGGCAACGCGGTGAACCTCACCGACGGGCTCGACGGCCTCGCCATCGTTCCCGTGATGATCGCGACAGCGAGCTTCGCGATGATCGCCTATCTCGCCGGCAACGCAGTGTTCGCCGAATATCTGCAGATCAAATATGTCGCCGGCACCGGCGAGCTCGCGGTGCTCTGCGGTGCACTGCTGGGCGCCGGCCTCGGCTTCCTCTGGTTCAATGCGCCGCCGGCCTCGATCTTCATGGGCGACACCGGCTCGCTCGCGCTCGGCGGCATGCTCGGCGCCATCGCGGTCGCGGTGAAGCACGAGATCGTGCTGGCGGTGATCGGTGGCCTGTTCGTGCTGGAGGCGGTCTCCGTCATCGTGCAGGTGGTCTCGTTCAAGCTGACGGGCAAACGCATCTTCCGGATGGCGCCGATCCATCACCATTTCGAGCAGCTCGGCTGGACCGAGCCGCAGATCGTGATCCGCTTCTGGATCATCTCGGTGATGCTGGCGCTGGCCGGTCTCTCCACGCTGAAGCTGCGGTGATCGATCGATGATCCCCGTCACGTCCTTTGCCGGCAAGACGGTCGCGGTGTTCGGTCTCGGCGGCTCGGGGCTCGCCTCCTGCCACGCGCTGAAGGCCGGCGGCGCCGAGGTGATCGCCGCCGACGACAACGCCGAGAACGTCGCCAAGGCCGCGCAGGCCGGCTTCATCACCGCAGATTTGCGCAACGTGTCCTGGGCGAATTTCGCAGCCCTGGTGCTCGCGCCCGGCGTGCCGCTGACCCATCCGGTACCGCACTGGAGCGTGCTGAAGGCACGCGAATCAGGCGTTGAGGTGATCGGCGACATCGAGCTGTTCTGCCGCGAGCGGCGACGCCATGCGCCGGATGCGCCGTTCGTCGCGATCACCGGCACCAATGGCAAGTCGACCACGACGGCGCTGATCGCGCACCTCACGAAAGTCGCCGGCTACGATACCCAGATGGGCGGCAATATCGGCACCGCGATCCTGTCGCTGGAGCCGCCGCGCATGGGCCGCGTTCACGTCATCGAGATGTCGTCCTACCAGATCGACCTCACGCCCTCGCTCGATCCCTCCGTCGGCATCCTGCTCAATGTCAGCGAGGACCACATCGATCGCCACGGCACCATCGCGCACTACGCTGCGGTGAAGGAGCGCCTCGTTTCGGGCGTACAGGCAGGCGGCACCGCGATCGTCGGCGTCGACGACGGCTTCTGCCGCGACATCGCCGACCGGCTCGACCGCGCCGGCAAGACCGTCGTGCGGATCTCCGTCAAGAACCCGCTGGCTTCAGGCATCCATGTCGAGCACGGCAATATCGTGCGCACCGCGGGCGGCGCCCGCAGCGAGATCGCAAAGCTCGGCGGCATCGGTTCGCTGCGCGGCCAGCACAATGCGCAGAACGCGGCTTGCGCGGCCGCAGCTGCGCTGGCGATGGGCATCAGCCAGGACGTGCTGCAGAATGGCTTGCGCAGCTTTCCGGGCCTTGCGCACCGCATGGAGCAGGTCGGCCGCCGCGGCAGCGTGCTGTTCGTCAACGATTCCAAGGGCACCAATGCGGATGCCACGGCGCACGCGCTGTCGTCTTTCGCTGACATCTTCTGGATCGCCGGCGGCAAGCCCAAGGCCGGTGGCATCACTGGCCTGACCGGCTTTTTCCCGCGCATCCGAAAAGCCTATCTGATCGGCGAGGCCGCGCAGGAGTTTTCGGGAACGCTGGGCCCAGTCGCGCACGAAATCAGCCAGACGCTTGACGTCGCCGTCGAGCACGCCGCGCGCGATGCGGAAGCCTCGGGGCTCGCTGATGCCGTCGTGCTGCTCTCGCCCGCCTGCGCCTCCTTCGACCAGTACCGCAACTTCGAAATCCGCGGCAGCAAGTTCCGCGAACTGGTGCATGCGCTGCCGGGCGTGAAGCCGGTGGTGTAGCGAGTTCTCGTGTCCCGGACGCGCGTAGCGCGAGCCGGGACCCAGAAGCTGCTAGGCCTCCGGCTCTGCAGCGCACCGCAATAGCGTGTCGAAGACGCGCGTAAACGCGCTTATGGCGCTGCGCTGCGTCCGGGGCACGAGACTGTGCACAACTTCATCCACTTCCTTAACCCCCCGGTAACCAACCTCGGCGACCAATGGACGGACCTCTGTCCGAAAGCGGCCGCCCATGCTCTCCCGTGAAGAACGCACCCCCTTTTCCGAGTGGTGGTGGACCGTCGACAAGCCGCTGATGGGCGCCATCCTGGCGCTGATGCTGACCGGGGTGATCCTGTCGCTGGCGGCGAGCCCGCCGGTTGCGACCCGTATCGGGCTTGATCCCTTCCACTTCTTCAGCCGCCACGTGATGTTCCTTCTCCCGTCCTGCCTGGTGCTGCTCGGGGTCTCCTTCCTGTCGCCGCGCGCGATCCGCCGCTCGGCGCTGATCATCTTCGCGGCCAGCATCATCCTGATCGTGCTGACACTCGCGATCGGGCCCGAAGTGAAGGGCTCGCGGCGCTGGATCACGCTGCTCGGCGTCAACATCCAAGCCTCTGAAATCGCAAAGCCGTCGTTCGTCGTCATCGCCGCCTGGTTGTTCGCGGAATCGACCAAGCGCCCGGAGATGCCCGCGACCTCGATGGCGCTGGTGCTTCTCATGATGCTGGTCGCGCTGCTGGTGATGGAACCGGATTTCGGCCAGACCATGCTGATCCTGATGGTGTGGGGCTCGCTGTTCTTCATCGCGGGCATGCGCATGATCTGGGTGTTCGGCCTCGCGGGTCTCGGTGCGGCCGGTCTGTTCAGCGCCTATTTGTTCGTCCCGCATGTCGCGGGCCGCATCAAGCGCTTCATGAACCCGGCCTCGGGCGACACCTTCCAGGTCGATACCGCCATGGAAGCCTTCTACAACGGCGGCTGGTTCGGGCTCGGACCGGGCGAGGGCATCGCCAAGCGCAGCCTGCCGGACAGTCACACCGACTTCGTGTTCGCGGTCGCGGCCGAAGAGTTCGGCATCATCCTGTGCCTGGCGATGCTGACGCTGTTCGCCTTCGTCGTCATCCGCACGCTGTCGCGCGCCTATGCCAATGAGGACATGTTCTCGCGCTTCGCGGCTTCCGGCCTTGCCATCCTGTTCGGCGTGCAGGCGGCGATCAATATGTCGGTGAACCTCCAACTGATCCCCGCCAAGGGCATGACGCTGCCGTTTATCTCCTATGGCGGCTCCTCGATCGTGTCGCTCGCCTATGGCGTCGGCATGATGCTGGCGCTGACGCGCCTGCGCCCACGCACCGAGGTCGAGGCCAGCGGCCACGCCGACGCGATGCGGAGTTACGCCTGACCGCTCTCGTGTCCCGGACCAGCTCCGCGAAGCGGAGCGCAGAGCCGGGACCCAGAATGCCGCACCAATCGGCCCCGGTTCAGCAGCGCACCACGCTGAACTAGACGATGCTTCGCATCGCCAGGAGCGCGCTGCGCGGTGCCCCGGGGCACGAACACCTTCGTAGCCGGCTCGCAATGACGGAAGACTCCCGGTAAAACTCCCCCACCATGAACAATTCCCCCCTGATTCTTCTCGCCGCGGGCGGCACTGGCGGCCATCTGTTTCCGGCCGAGGCACTCGGCGTCGAATTGATCCGGCGTGGCTTTCGCGTCCGGCTCGTCACGGATGAACGCGCGCTGCGTTACAGCGGGCTGTTCACCAAGGACATGATCGACGTTGTCGCGAGCGAGACCGCGCGGGGCCGCAATCCGCTGCAGCTTGCCTATGCCGGCCTCACGCTCGCTGCCGGCACGCTGTCTGCCTACGCCCTGATCAAGCGCTTGAAGCCCGTCGCCGTCGTCGGTTTTGGCGGCTATCCGACGCTGCCGCCGCTGGTCGCTGCGAAATTCGCCGGCGTGCCCGGCATCATCCACGACGCCAACGCCGTGCTCGGCCGCGCCAACCGGTTCCTCTCGAGCCGCGTGCGCGCGATCGCGACGTCATTGCCCGGCGTGCTTGACCGCGATCCGGCACTCTCCGGCAAGACCACGACGGTCGGCACGCCGATGCGGCCGGCGGTGCTTGCCGCGGCTGCCGTGCCTTACGCCGCGCCCGAGGTGAACGGCCCGCTGCGCCTGCTCGTCGTCGGCGGCAGCCAGGGCGCGCGCATTATGGCCGACATCGTGCCCGGCGCGATCGAGCGGCTCGAGCCTGCGCTGTGGGGCCGTATTGTCCTCACCCAGCAGGTGCGGGACGAGGACATGGCGCGTGTGCGCGCCGTTTACGACAAGCTCAAGATCAAGGTCGAGCTGGCGCCGTTCTTCACCGATTTGCCGGCACGGCTTGCCTCCAATCATCTCGTGGTATCGCGCTCCGGCGCCGGGACAGTGGCAGAGCTCGCGGCGATCGGCCGGCCCTCGATCCTGGTGCCGCTGCCTGGCTCGATCGACCAGGACCAGTTCGCCAATGCCGGCGTGCTGGTCAAGGTGGATGGCGCGATCCGCATCCCGCAGGCCGAGTTCAGCTCCGACCGGCTGGCCTCCGAAATCTCCGCCTTCGCCGCCGAGCCCGCGCGCCTTGCCGCCATGGCGCAGGCCGCCCGCGGCGCCGGCCGGCTCGACGCCGCCGAGCGACTGGCCGATCTGGTGGTCAAAGTCGCGGGAATCTGACGCGAAAAAGCCCTTGTCTTCGCCTTCTAAAGCGGGGCATCCAGTAAGAACGGCGCGGCTGATTTGGCCGTGACCTTCGCCAGATACCGCCGTTTCAGGCGGCGAGGTCAGGGAACAGAGCATGAGACTGCCGCGCGAGATCGGACCCATCCACTTCGTCGGGATCGGCGGAATCGGCATGAGCGGGATCGCCGAGGTGCTGGTCAATCTCGGTTATGCCGTGCAGGGCTCGGACGCCTCCGACAATTACAATCTCGATCGTCTGCGCAAGAAGGGCGCAAAGGTCTCGGTCGGCCACAGGGCCGAGAATGTCGATGGCGCCGAGGTCGTCGTGGTCTCGACCGCGATCAAGCGTGACAATCCGGAACTGATGGCGGCGCGCGAGCGGCGCATTCCCGTGGTGCGCCGCGCCGAGATGCTGGCCGAGCTGATGCGGCTGAAGAGCTGCGTCGCGATCGCCGGCACCCACGGCAAGACCACGACGACCACGATGGTCGCAACGCTGCTCGACGCCGGCGGTCTCGATCCCACCGTCATCAACGGCGGCATCATCAATGCCTATGGCTCCAATGCGCGCCTTGGCGCGGGCGACTGGATGGTGGTGGAAGCCGACGAGAGCGACGGCACGTTCCTGAAGCTGCCGACGGATGTCGCGATCGTCACCAATGTCGACCCCGAGCATCTCGATCACTTCAGGACCTTCGAGGCCGTGCAGGACGCGTTCCGCCATTTCGTCGAGAACCTGCCGTTCTACGGCTTCGCCGTGATGTGCATCGATCACCCGGTCGTGCAGAGTCTCGTTGGCAAGATCGAGGACCGCCGCATCGTCACGTACGGCGAAAATCCGCAGGCCGATGTGCGGCTGGTCGATCTGACCCCGATGGGCGGCGGATCGAAATTCAAGGTCGCGTTCCGCGATCGCAAGACCGGCGCCGTGCACGAGATCGCCGACCTCATGCTGCCGATGCCGGGACGCCACAACGCCTCCAACGCGACGGCCGCGATTGCGGTCGCGCGTGAGCTCGGCGTGTCCGACGAAGCGATCCGCAAGGCGATCGCCGGCTTCGGCGGCGTCAAGCGCCGCTTCACCAAGACCGGCGAATGGAACGGCGTCACCGTGATCGACGATTACGGTCATCACCCCGTGGAAATCGCGGCGGTGCTGAGGGCGGCGCGCGATTCCTTCACTGGCAAGATCATCGCCGTGGTGCAGCCGCATCGCTACACCCGCCTGCAATCGTTGTTCGAGGAATTCTGCACCTGCTTCAACGATGCCGATGCGGTTGTCGTCGCCGACGTCTATGCCGCCGGCGAAGCGCCGATCGACGGCATCGACCGCGATCATTTCGTGACGGGCCTGCGCGCGCATGGCCATCGCGAGGTGATTCCACTGCCGGCATCCTCCGAGCTCGCGGGCATCGTCAAGGGATTGGCGAAGTCCGGCGATCTCGTCGTGTGCTTAGGGGCCGGCAACATCACGCAATGGGCGTATGCGCTGCCGGACCAACTGAAGGCGCTGGGATAGGGCGTTGATTTTGATTTCACTATTCACCACGGAGCACGCTGCGCTCCCTCCCCCCTTGCGGAGGAGGGCGGGGGAGAGGGGTGGCCCCGGGCGAGCTCTGAGTTCGTGGCTACCCCCCTCCCTGACCTCGAGAGCGAGCTTCGCTCGCCTCGGACCCCACAAGGGGGGAGGGAACGGAGAGATTGTGCCTTCTTCACTTGAGGAAGTGGCATGAGCTTTCCCGACATCACGCCCGAGCTCAAAGCCGCGATGCCGGAGCTGCGCGGGCGGCTGCTGGCCAACCAGTCGCTGGCCGAGCTGACCTGGTTTCGCGTCGGCGGCCCTGCCCAGGTGCTGTTCACGCCGGCGGATGAGGACGATCTCGCTTACTTCCTCGCGCATCTTGCGCCCGACATTCCCGTCTACGTCGTCGGTGTCGGCTCCAATCTGATCGTGCGCGACGGCGGCATTGCGGGCGTCGTGATCCGGCTGGCGCCGCGCGCCTTCGGCGAGGCCAGCGCCAGCGGCGATATCGTCACTGCCGGTGCTGCCACGCTCGACAAGCGCGTGGCGGAGGTGGCCGCGTCGGCCAATATCGGCGGGCTCGAATTCTACTTCGGCATTCCCGGCACGATCGGCGGCGCGCTGCGCATGAATGCCGGCGCCAATGGCGGTGAGACCAAGGACGTGCTGGTCGAAGCGCGCGGCGTCGGTCGCGACGGCAGCAAGCACACCTTCTCCAATGCCGACATGAAGTTCGTCTACCGCAACAGCGGCGTCGATCCCTCCATCATCTTCACCTCCGGGCGGTTTCGCGGCGAGATCAAGGATGCCGATGCGATCCGCGCGCGCATGGCGGAGGTGCAGACGCATCGCGAGACCGCACAGCCGATCCGCGAAAAGACCGGCGGCTCGACCTTCAAGAACCCGCCCGGCCATTCCGCCTGGAAGCTGGTCGATGCCGCCGGCTGCCGCGGCTTGCGCGTCGGCGGCGCGCAGGTCTCCGAGATGCACTGCAATTTCCTGATCAACACGGGCGATGCCACCGCACACGACATCGAGACGCTGGGCGAGACCGTGCGCGAACGCGTGAAGGCAAATTCCGGAATTGAGCTACACTGGGAAATCAAGCGGATCGGGGTTTCCGTGTGAGTGTCATTCCGGGGCGCGACGCAGTCGCGAGCCCGGAATCCATAACCCCGGCTCGTGGTTATGGATTCCGGGCCTGCGCCTTACGGCGCATCCCGGAATGACGACGACTGGCTAGGATAGGTAACAAAAGACATGCGCATCACCATCCTCTTCGGCGGCTCCAACCGCGAGCGTCTGGTTTCGGTCGCCTCGGCCCAGGCCCTGCATCAGGCATTGCCCGAGGCCGATCTGTGGTGGTGGGATGTCGAGGACAAGGTGCATGTGGTGCAGTCGAAGCAACTGCTCGAACATGCCCGCCCCTTCGAGGACGAGTTCAAGCCCGGAACGCGCGGCATCCCGCTGGAGCAGGCACTCGACCGGGCGAAGGCGGAAGGTCGCGTCCTGGTGCTCGGCCTGCATGGCGGGCGCGCCGAGAACGGCGAATTGCAGGTGATGTGCGAAGCGCGCGGCGTGCCTTTCACCGGCTCTGGCTCGGCCTCCTCGCATCTGGCCTTCGACAAGATCGCGGCCAAGCATTTCGCCGCGCTTGGCGGCGTGACGTCACCGGCAAACATAGCGCTCGACGAGATCGACGAGGCATTTGCCGAATACGGCAGGCTGATCGCAAAGCCGGCGCGCGACGGATCGAGCTACGGCCTAATCTTCGTCAACGCCAAGCAGGATCTCGTCGCCGTCCGCAACGCGGCCAAGCACGAAGAGTACGTCATCGAGCCCTACATCGCCGGCGTCGAGGCGACCTGCGGCGTGCTGGAGCGCACCGATGGTTCGATCATGTCGCTGCCGCCGATCGAGATCATTCCGGGCGAGGGCAATTTCGATTACGCTGCAAAATATCTCCTGAAGTCGACCCAGGAGATCTGCCCCGGTCGTTTCGCACCCGAGATCACCGCGGCGCTGAAGGCCCAGGCGATGCTGGCGCACCGCGCGATGTCCTGCGCCGGCTATTCCCGGTCGGACTTCATCGTCTCGGACAAGGGCCTCATCTATCTCGAGACCAACACGCTGCCCGGGCTGACCAAGTCCTCGCTCTACCCCAAGGCGCTGAAAGCCGAGGGCATCGAATTCGTCGACTTCCTGCGCGGCCTGGTGGAGCTCGCCGGGCAGCGCGTGCCGAAATAATTAGGACTGGTTAACGGCCGAATCGGCGAAACGGGCCGGTTTGGGGTCCAAAACCGGTAAAATGCCGGACATCACGGCATAAATGCCTCACATCGCGGGGCAAAATGCGCCGGACGTTAACGAACTTTACCTTTTGTTTACCAGGACGTCCGAAGGTTAACGCTGGCGGCGCATATGGCGCTTTGGCTGCCGGCGCGTGAGCTCTCGGGGGTGACGTCACCTCCAGCGAACGCTTTGAAGGGGAGAGGCTTCTTCTGCTGAAGACCAGCACCCGGCCCGGCACGTCGAAGACGTCATGTTCGCCAGGATCCGCGCGATGTCGCGGGCAAACTGTTGACGAGCTCGTGCAATGGATGGAGCAGGAAGCCTCACCCGGTCGCTTTTCAGATCGCTGAGGCCCCAAGCCGACCTGAAGGCGGCCGCTGTCGGAGCGGTCGTGCTTCTGCGCGAGTGGCTGCAGGACAAGCGCCAGCAAAGACTTCACGCCGCGCGTGCTGCCGCCAAGATCAAGGCCAAGGCCATCGTCGAGCGTGAGCCGCCGCCGCGCGTGGTCGCGCTGATCGAGCGCTATCTGCCGCGCCGGGTCGGGATCAGCATGACCGTGCTGCTGCTCATCGGAAGCTGCGGTTTCGGCATCGTCAAGGGCGGCCATCTCCAGGATTTCATCACCGCGGTCAGCGATGCCCGCAACGCGCTGGCCAATTCCGCGGGCTTCCGCATCACCTCCGTCGTGATCAATGGCCGCAAGCAGCTCACCCAGGACGAGATCCTGGCGATCGGCGGCGTCAGCGGCCGTTCCTCGCTGCTGTTCCTCGATGCTGACGCGGTGCGCGACAAGCTCAAGGGCAATCCGTGGATCGCCGATGCGACCGTGCTGAAGCTCTATCCGGGCCAGCTGATGATCGAGCTCACCGAGCGCAAGCCATTCGCGCTGTGGCAGGAGGCCGGCCGGCTCTCGGTGATCGCCGATGACGGCGCCGTGCTCGAACCCTATGTCTCGCGCCGCTTCCTGTCGCTGCCGCTCGTGGTCGGCAAGGGCGCCGAGAGCCAGGCCCGCGATTTCCTCGCGCTGCTGGCGCGCTATCCGCAGGTCAACTCGATCACCAAGGCCGCGATCTTCGTCGGCGAGCGGCGCTGGAACCTGAGGCTCAAGGACGGTCTCGACATCCGCCTGCCCGAGCAGGACGTCGGCAACGCGCTGGCGATGCTGTCCAAGCTCGACAAGGAGGACAGGCTGTTCTCGCGCGACATCGTCGCCGTCGACATGCGCCTGCCTGATCGTCTGGTGGTGCAGCTGTCCGAGGACGCCGCCAAGGCGCGCGAGGAGCTGTTCAAGGACAAGAAGAAAAAGAAGGCCGGGGACGCCGCATGACCGGTCTCGATCGCACCCAGACGCCGAAGACGCGCCCGATGCCGCACAAGCGCGGCGGCCTCGTCGCCTGTCTCGACATCGGCACCAGCAAGATCGCCTGCATGATCGCGCGGCTGAAGCCGTCACCGCCGAGCGAGGCGCTGCGCGGCCGCACCCATGCGGTGGAACTGATCGGTTACAGCCAGATCCAGTCGCGCGGCATGAAGGCCGGGGCGGTGATCGACCTTACCGAATGCGAGCAGGCCGTGCGCCAGGCCGTCGCGCTCGCGGAGAAAATGGCCAAGGTGCGGGTCGAGTCCGTGCTGCTCTCGGTCTCCGGCGGCCGGCTTTCCGGCCAACTGGTCGAGGCCGCCGCCGACATCCGTGGTGGCGCCGTGACGCAGGCCGATGTCAGCCGCGTCACCTCGACCGGCATGCGTCACGCCACCGGCGAAGGCCGCACCGTGCTGCACGCGCTGCCGGTCGGCTACACGCTCGACGGCGTCAAGGGTATCCGCGACGCCCGCGGCATGGTCGCCCATCAATTCGGCGTCGACATGAACGTCGTCACCTGCGACGCCACCGTGGCGCGGAACCTGATGCTGGCGGTCGAACGCTGCCACATCAATGTCGAAGCCATGGCGGCGAGCCCATATGTCGCCGGATTGTCGGTGCTGACCGACGACGAGGCCGATCTCGGCGCAGCGGTCGTCGAGATGGGCGCCGGCACCACAACGATTGCCGTTTATTCGGGCGGCCGTTTCGTGCATGCGGCGGGTTTTGCGGTCGGCGGGCAACACATCACGATGGATCTGGCGCGGGGACTCTCCGCGACCATTGCCGATGCCGAGCGAATCAAGACGTTATACGGGACCGTCATCACCGGCGGATCGGACTCGCGTGAGCTGATGTCTGTGCCGACAGCCGGTGACGAGCAGGATCTGCCGCAGATCGTCTCTCGCGCCACCATCGCCAACATCGTCAAGCACCGTGCCGAGGAAGTCTTCGAAATGGTTCGGGACAAGCTGAAGGATTCGCCCTTCGCCTCAGAGCCCAACGGCCGGGTCGTACTCTCGGGCGGCGCCTCGCAGCTGACCGGCCTCGTCGAACTCGGCACCCAGATTCTCGGCCGGCCCGTGCGGGTCGGACGTCCGCTCGGCTTCGGCCGGCTGCCCAACGAGGCGAAGAACGCCGCGTTCGCGGTGCCCGCCGGACTCCTCGTCTACCCGCAATATGTTCACCACGAACATGTCGAACCGCGGCATACGCGGCAGCAGGTCAGGACAGGGACCGGCGGTTATTTCGGAAAGGTCGGACGATGGCTACGCGAGGGCTTCTGATGATTCATTTCCGCAATTCCCGACTTTCACCAACTCCCGCGGCCGCCGGCCGGGGCGAACCCACGCGCACGTGATCGAGAGGCAAACATGACCATCAGCATCAACGTTCCTGATATTCACGAGTTGAAGCCCCGGATCACCGTGTTCGGCGTCGGCGGCGCCGGTGGCAACGCCGTCAACAACATGATCACGGCGGGCCTCCAGGGCGTCGACTTCGTGGTCGCCAACACCGACGCGCAGGCGCTGACGATGTCGAAGGCGCAGCGCATCGTGCAGATGGGCACGGCGGTCACGCAAGGCCTCGGCGCCGGCTCGCAGCCGAACGTCGGCGCGGCGGCGGCGGAAGAGGTGATCGACGAGCTGCGCGATCATCTCTCGGGCGCCAACATGGTGTTCGTCACCGCGGGCATGGGCGGCGGCACCGGTACCGGTGCAGCTCCCGTGATCGCCAAGACCGCGCGCGATATGGGCATCCTCACCGTCGGCGTCGTGACCAAGCCCTTCCACTTCGAGGGCGGCCGCCGCATGCGCACGGCGGAAGCCGGCATCAACGAGCTTCACAAGGTCGTGGATACGCTGCTGATCATCCCGAACCAGAACCTGTTCCGGGTCGCCAACGAGAAGACCACCTTCGCCGACGCCTTCGCGATGGCCGACCAGGTGCTGTACTCGGGCGTTGCCTGCATCACCGACCTGATGGTCAAGGAAGGCCTGATCAACCTCGACTTCGCCGATGTGAGGGCGGTGATGAGGGAAATGGGCAAGGCGATGATGGGCACCGGCGAAGCCTCCGGCGACAAGCGGGCGCTGACCGCCGCCGAAGCCGCGATCGCCAACCCGCTGATCGACGATAGCTCGATGAAGGGTGCCAAGGGCCTCCTCATCTCCATCACCGGCGGCAAGGACCTCACCCTGTTCGAGGTCGACGAAGCCGCGACCCGTATCCGCGAGGAAGTCGACCAGGACGCCAACATCATCGTCGGCGCCACCTTCGACGAAGCGCTCGACGGCCTGATCCGCGTCTCCGTCGTTGCCACCGGCATCGAGCAGGCCGCGATCGCCCGCAACAGCCAGGCGACCTCCGCCCCGGTTGCGAACGCGGCGCCGCAGGCGCAGCAGGCGCCCGCAGTTCCGGCCGTCGCCGCCGAGAGCCGTCTTGCCGACCTGACCGCGCGGCTCCGCGCCGACAATCAGCGTATGGCTGAGCGCGCCCAGAAGCTGGAAGGCCAGATTCCGGCCGCAGCCCCGGTCGCTGCCGCGCCGATGGCGCCCCGTCCGAATGTCGAGCGCGCCGCGCTGGCCGCCATCGCCGCCGCCGTTGCGGAGGTCCCGCAGGCGCCCGCGCCGATGCAGACCTATGGTGACGTCACCGTGCGCCCGATCGCGCAGAAGCCGACGCTGTTTCCGGAGCCCGACATGGCCCCGGTCGCGATGCAGGAGCCGATGACGCCGGAAAACTTCATCCCGCCACAGGCCGAGCGTGCGCCGGTCCGTGCGCCGCGTATGCCGCGCCTCGATGAGCTGCCGATGCCGGCCCAGGCCGAGATTCGCCAGGCCCGCGGCGAGGTCGAGGAGGAGACTCCGCAGAAGACCCGCCTGTCGCTGCTGCAGCGCCTCGCCAATGTCGGCCTCGGCCGTCGCGACGAGGAAAGCGAGCCGCCGGTCGCGGCCCGCACCGCCGGTCCCGCGATGCCGCCGCTGCCCGAGCGCCGGCAGCAGAAGACCGTGGCGCAGCAGATCGCGTCGAGCGAGCCGGTATCCGAGTATGCCCGCCGTCCCGCGCCGCAGGGGCTGGACATGCACGGCCGTCCGGCGCCTGTTGCGCCGGCGCCACAGGGCGACGACCATCTTGATATCCCGGCCTTCCTGCGGCGGCAGGCGACCTGAGGATTGTTACAATAAGGCAGACGAAAAAAGGTCCCGGCAACAAGCTTGCCGGGACCTTTCCTTTTGTCCCGTGCATATCCGGATTGCGCAGACAAGCAACTGATTTTAAATAATTAATTACGTGTTTGGGTGTTCAGTCAAACTGCCGGAAGCGACCCGAAACCTCGGCGCAATTTGGTTAAGCCTTGGCGCGAATACGGCAGGTTTGGGGTAACAATCGGTAAAAAAGCGTGAGTTGGCGCTGTTTGAGGCAGTGACTATGGTTTGCCGTGACTTGGGGATACGGATTCGCAGGAGCTCGGCACTGGCCGGCCAAGTGGGTCTCGTATAAGTCGCAGTGGGTCGTAGTGGGGCGGGTTCCTGATGAAATTTAGCCGGCAAACAACGCTTCGTGCGCAAGCCTCCGTGGCAGGCGTGGGCGTTCATTCCGGTCTTCCCGTCACTCTCACCCTTGGGCCTGCGCCTGTCGACGCGGGTTTTATTTTTGTCCGCACCGGCCTCGAGGGAAGTGATCGCGAAGTTCAGGCGACCGCCGAGCAGGTGATCGCGACCGACTTCGCTACCGTCCTCGGCGATCGCAACGGTCCGCTGGTGTCCACCGCCGAGCACGTGCTTGCTGCACTGCGGGGTATGGGTGTCGACAACGCCACCATCGAGATCGACGGTCCCGAAGTGCCGATCATGGACGGCAGCGCGGCGGCCTTCATTGCGGCGATCGACCAGGCCGGCATCGTTACCCAGCCGGCACAGCGCCGCTTCATTCAGGTTTTGAAGCCGATCTCGGTCAAGATCGGCGACTCCTTCGGCGAGATCAGGCCCTTTGCCAACGGGTTCTGCGTCGAGGTCGAGATCGATTTCACCAATCCTGTCATCGGCCAGCAGAGCTACGCCTTCGACCTCAATCCGGAGCGTTTCCGCCGCGAAGTCGGCCGGGCCCGGACCTTCGGTCTGATGAGCGACGTCGCGCGGCTTTGGAGCGCGGGCTATGCCCTCGGCGCTTCCTTCGACAACACCGTCGTGTTCGACGACGAGCGGCTGCTCAACACCGAGGGCCTGCGCTACGCCGACGAATGCGCCCGCCACAAGGTGCTGGACGTGATCGGCGACCTGTCGCTGGCCGGCCTGCCGCTGCTTGGCGCCTATCGCTCGGTGCGTGGCGGCCACAAGCTCAACCACGCTGTCCTGACCGCGCTGCTCGCCGACCGTACCGCCTGGCGGGTGGTCGAGGGCGAGGCGGCCCGCCGCACCACGCGTCCTGTGGGCGAGGTCGGTCGCGGTATCGTCGGCGGCCGGATCGCTGCGGCCTACGGGCCGGACGTGTCTTGAGCAGAGTTGTTGCCGCCGGCCTCAGGCAGCGGCTTACCCCGGGAAACTCCTGGTAACCATGATCGGCTAGGATTGCGGCACGTTCGCCTTAATCCGGGCGGAATGCCCGCCTATCCGGTTGGTTAAAGATCGCTTTTCGGATACATCGGCGTGGTCGCATGGCAGGCACCACGGTTACATTTCGCGCCCATGACGGGGTTCATGGGCTGGCGGCACCGCATCACAGGGCGTCAGGGCTTAAACTCATGTCGGCACAGCGTACGACGCGCGGATATTTCTCGGTCTCGTCGCGGGCCCGTGGGCTGCTGCAGGCCGTGACCTTCATGTTGCTCGCGCTGCCGCTGGCCGGCTGCGGCACCGGCTCGCTCTGGGACAAGTTCACCGCCAAGGACGACACCTTCGTCGAGGAGCCCGCCGACAAGATCTACAATGAGGGCCTGTACCTCATGAACGAGAAGAAGGACATGAAGGCGGCGAACAAGAAGTTCGAAGAGGTCGACCGCCAGCATCCTTATTCCGACTGGGCCCGCAAATCGCTGCTGATGTCGGCTTATGCGTCCTACCAGGGCGGCGACTTCGACGGCTGCATCGGCGCCGCCACCCGCTATGTCACACTGCATCCCGGCAGCCCGGATGCGGCCTATGCGCAATATCTGATCGCTGCTTCCCATTACGACCAGATTCCGGACATCAGCCGCGACCAGGCCCGCACCGAGAAGGCGATCGCCGCCCTCGAAGAGGTGGTGCGCAAATATCCGAACTCGGAATACGCCACGTCCGCCAAGGCCAAGATCGAGGGTGCGCGCGACCAGCTTGCCGGCAAGGAAATGAATGTCGGCCGCTATTACGCGCAGAAGCGCGACTACACGGCGGCGATCAACCGCTACAAGACCGTCGTCACGCAGTACCAGACCACCCGCCATGTCGAGGAAGCGCTGTTCCGGCTGACCGAGGCCTATATGGCGATCGGCATCGTCGGGGAGGCGCAGACCGCGGCGGCCGTGCTTGGGCACAATTTTCCTGACAGCCGCTGGTACAAGGACGCCTATAATCTTGTAAAATCCGGCGGTCTCGAACCGAGCGAGAATCAGGGGTCTTGGATCAGCCGGACCTTCAAGAAGATGGGTCTCGGCTAGGAAATTTGGTTCCATGCTGGCGCGTCTGTCGATCCGTGACATCGTCCTGATCGAACGGCTCGATATCGAATTCGCCACCGGCCTCGCGGTTTTGACCGGCGAAACCGGTGCGGGCAAATCCATCCTGCTCGATGCCTTTGCGCTCGCACTCGGCGGCCGCGGCGACGCCGGCCTCGTGCGCCACGGCGTGGAGCAGGGGCAGGTGACCGCCGTGTTCGATGTCCCCAAGAATCACCCCGCGACGAAGATCCTTGCCGAGAACGGCCTGGATGACACCGGCGAGATGATCTTGCGCCGCGTGCAGCTCGCCGACGGCCGCACCCGGGCCTTCATCAACGACCAGTCGATCAGCGTGCAGACCCTGAAGGCGGTCGGCGCCGCCCTGGTCGAGATCCACGGCCAGCATGACGAGCGCGCGCTGGTCGACGCCGCCACCCACCGCCGCCTGCTCGACGCGTTCGCCGGCCTGGAGAAGGACGTTGCCGCGGTCGAATCGCTCTGGGACGCACGCCGGACTGCCAATACCGCGCTGGAGGAGCATCGCGCCGGCATGGAGCGCGCCGCGCGCGAGGCCGACTATCTACGCCACGCCTCCGCCGAGCTGAAGCAGCTCGCGCCCAAGGACGGCGAGGAGACCTCGCTCGCCAACCGCCGCACCACCATGATGCAGGGCGAGAAGATCGCCTCCGATTTGCGCGAGGCGCAGGAGGCTGTCGGTGGCCACCATTCGCCGGTCTCGACGCTGTCGGCGGCGGTACGCCGACTGGAACGCCGCGGCGTCAATTCGCCGGCGCTGGTCGAGCCCGCCGTGAAGGCGATCGACATGGCGATCAACGCGCTGGAGGAAGCCGACCAGCATCTGCAGGCGGCACTCGCGGCGACCGATTTCGATCCGGCCGAGCTCGAACGTATCGAGGAGCGCCTGTTCGCGCTGAGGGCCGCCTCGCGCAAATATTCGACGCCGGTCGACGGGCTCGCCGCGCTGGCCGCCAAATATGCCGCCGACGTCGTGCTGATCGATGCCGGCGCCTCGCGGCTGAAAAAGCTGGAGCAGGCCGCGATCGAGGCAGATAGCCGCTATGCCGCCGCCGCCAAGAAACTGTCGCTGGTGCGGCAGAAATCGGCGGAAAAGCTCAACAAGGCGGTCAACGCCGAGCTGGCGCCGCTCAAGCTCGAACGCGCAAAGTTCATGACCCAGGTCGCGACCGATGAGGCAGCTCCGGGACCGCAAGGCTTCGACCGCGTCGAGTTCTGGGTGCAGACCAATCCGGGCACCAAGCCGGGACCGATGATGAAGGTTGCCTCGGGCGGCGAGCTGTCGCGCTTCCTGCTGGCGCTCAAGGTCGTGCTGTCCGACCGCGGCTCGGCGCCGACGCTGGTGTTCGACGAAATCGACACCGGCGTGGGCGGTGCGGTCGCCGACGCCATCGGTGGGCGCCTGGCGCGGCTTGCCGGCAAGGTGCAGGTGATGGCCGTGACCCACGCCCCGCAGGTCGCCGCCCGCGCCGACCAGCACCTCCTGATCTCCAAGGACGCCCTCGACAAGGGCAAGCGCGTCGCCACCCGGGTCAATGCGCTGGCCGCCGACCACCGCCGCGAGGAAATCGCCCGCATGCTGGCCGGCGCCGAGATCACGGCCGAGGCGAGGGCGGCGGCCGAGAGGCTGCTCAAGGCGGCAAGTTAGACCTCGTGTCCCGGACGCGCATAGCGCGAGCCGGGACCCAGAATGCCGCCGCATGGGCCCCGGCTCTGCAGTGCACCGCTGAAGAAGCGCAGCACTGCGTCCGGGGAACAAGTCCTCCGCCCATCTTTACCCTTCCGCCCGCTCCGTCGTATCCAAGCACCATGGCCAGAGCAGCAAAATCCAAAGCAACACCGCTTCGCGACGTCGCCGACCTCACCAAGGCCCAGGCCAAGGTCGAGCACATGCGGCTGGCGCTTGAGATCGAGGGGCACAACGAGCGCTACTATCAAGAGGACGCGCCCACCGTCACCGACGCCGAGTACGACGCGCTGCGCCAGCGCTTCAACGCGATCGAGAAGCGCTTTCCTGAACTCGTCACCTCGGACTCGCCCTCGCAGAAGGTCGGCGCGGCGCCGTCAGGCCGCTTCAAGAAGGTCCGGCACTCCGTTCCGATGCTGTCGCTCGACAACGCCTTTGCAGAAGAGGACGTGCGCGACTTCGTCGGCCGCATCGTGCGCTTCCTGAAGCTCGACGACGACAAGGTCAATTTCTCCGCCGAGCCGAAGATCGACGGCCTCTCGATGTCGTTGCGCTACGAGGGCGGCGAGCTCGTCACCGCGGCGACGCGCGGCGACGGTGCGGTCGGCGAGGATGTCACCGCCAACATCCGCACGCTCGAAGACGTGCCGCAGAAGCTGAAAGGGCGCAACGTGCCCGACATCTGCGAGGTCCGCGGCGAGGTCTATATGACCAAAAAGGCGTTCCTCGCGCTCAACGAGCGGCAGAAGGCGGCCGGCGACACCATCTTTGCCAATCCGCGCAATTCGGCGGCCGGTTCGCTCCGGCAGAAGGACCCGACCGTCACGGCCTCGCGCCCCCTCGGCTTCTTCGCCTATGCGTGGGGGCAGATGAGCGCGATGCCGGAAGGCACGCAGAGCGGCATGATCGGCTGGTTCGAGCGCTGCGGTTTCAAGACCAATCCGCTGACCAGGCTGTGCCACTCCGTCGAGGAGCTGGTCGCGTTCCACCAGAGCATCGAGGAAGAGCGCGCCGAGCTCGACTACGATATCGATGGCGTCGTCTACAAGGTCGATCGCATCGACTGGCAGGAGCGGCTCGGCTTCGTCTCGCGCACGCCGCGCTGGGGCATCGCGCATAAATTCCCGGCCGAGCGGGCCATGACTGTGCTGCGCGACATCGAGATTCAGGTTGGTCGCACCGGCTCGTTCACGCCGGTCGGCAAGCTCGAACCGGTCGGCGTCGGCGGCGTGATCGTGCAGAACGTCACGCTGCACAACGAGGACTATATCAAGGGCATCGGCAACAAGGGCGAGGTGCTGCGCGAGGGGCGCGACATCAGGATCGGCGACACCGTGGTGGTCCAGCGCGCCGGCGATGTGATCCCGCAGATCGTCGACGTCGTCCTGGACAAGCGGCCGAAAGGCGCCAGGGAATTCTCTTTCCCGAAGAAGTGTCCGTGCCCGCTCCACACCGACGTCGTCCGCGGCGCAACCGCCGCCGGCGAAGAGGAATCCCGCGCCCGCTGCAGCGGCGAGTTCGCCTGCCCCTATCAGAAGATCGAACACCTGAAGCTGTTCGTCTCGCGCCGTGCTTTCGACATCGACGGTTTAGGGGAGAAGCAGCTGCAGTATTTCTTCGACGAGGGATGGGTCAAGGAGCCCGCCGACATCTTCACGCTGGAGAAGCGCAACGCGAAGCTGAAGCTCGAGGAGATCGAAGGCTACGGCGCGACCTCGGTGCGCAACCTGTTCGGCGCCATCGAGTCTCGGCGCACAATCGCGCTCGAGCGCTTCATTTATGCGCTCGGCATGCGTCATGTCGGCGAGACCACTGCGCTGGCGCTGGCACGCGGCTACGGCTCGTGGGACGCCTTCCACGATGCCTGCCTCAAGGTCGCCAAGGGCGACGAGGAGGCGATGGCCGAGATGGACGCGCTCGACCAGATCGGCGACACCGTGATCAAGAGCATCGCCGATTATTTCGGCGAGAGCCACAACCGCGGCATCGTCGAGCGGCTGACCAAGGAAGTCGAGATCGTCGACGCCGAGAAGCCGAAGAGCAACTCGGCCGTCGCCGGCAAGACGGTGGTGTTCACGGGCTCGCTGGAGAAGATGACGCGCGACGAGGCCAAGGCCACAGCGGAGCGATTGGGCGCCAAGGTCTCAGGCTCGGTGTCGAAGAAGACCGATCTCGTCGTCGCCGGCCCCGGCGCGGGCTCGAAGCTGGCCGAGGCCAACAAGCACGGCGTCAAGGTGCTGACCGAGGACGAGTGGCTGACCCTGATCGGGGAGTGAGGGTTCGCGCTTTGCGCCACACACTCCGCCGTCATTCCCCGCGAAGGCGGCTAATCCAGTACGCTGCAGCCTATCCGTATCCCCGCAGCGTCTCTGGAATACTGGATCCCCCGCCTTCGCGGAGGATGACACCGAGCGTGTCGTGAAAGCCGTCGCATAGCGAAAGCTCACATCATCCCGCTCTCTTCCTCTTCCGCCTGCTCGATCAGTGCCTCGCTCACCACCACTTCGCGGCGGGGGACGACGAAGATCATCACGCAGGCACAGAGCAGCGAGATCGCGAGGACTGCGCCGGTGAGCGGCAGCGTCGTTGTGGAGTGGCCGCCGAGATAGGCCCCGAATTGCGACATCAGCGCGCCGATGCCCTGCTGGAGAAAGCCCATCGTGCCGGAGGCGGTGCCGGCGGCCTCGGGGCGGATGCTGATGGCGCCGGCGGCCGAATTCGCCATCACGAAGGCATTGCCGGCCATCACGATCATCTGCGTGCCGAACAGCCAGGCCGGGGCCTCGTTCCAGCCGATGATACTCCACAGCAGGTTCGCAAGGCTGCCGGCGAGTTGGAGGGCGAGCCCGAACCAGATCAGTTTTTCCAGCGAATGCCGCGGCGCAAAGCGTACGCAGAGCAGGTTTCCGACGAGAAACGCAAAGCCCGAGGTCGCGAACCAGGCGCCGTATTCGGCGCTGCTGCGGCCCATCTGCGTCACCACGATGTAGGGGCCGCCGCCTGCGAAGGTGAAGATGATCTGCGAGGCCAGCACCTGGCACATCACATAGCCGACGAAGGCGCGGTTGCGGATCAGGATGCCGACGTCGCCACGGAAGCCGCTGCCGGCGGCGCGACTGCGCCGCGTTTCGGGCAGCGCCACCGCGATGCCGACGGCGACAATGATCGCGGCGATGGTGATGGCGTAGAAGATCGCGCGCCAGCCGAACGCGGTCTCGATCAGGCCGCCGGTGAGCGGGGAAACCATCTGCCCGATCATCAGCGCCGCGACCACGAGGCTGATCATCGAGGCGACGCGGTCGCGCTCGTAGATGTCGCGGATGATGGCACGGCTGATCACCATGCCGGAGGCGCCGCCGAGCGCCTGGAAAAAGCGTGCGGCGATCAATTGCGGCAAGGTCTCGGCGAAGATGCACGCGACGCTGGCCACGACCATCAGCGCCAGCCCTCCGAGCAGCACCGGACGCCGTCCGAATCGGTCCGACAGCGGTCCCATGATCAGCTGCGACAGCGCGATGCCGACCATGTAGAGCGACACCGTCATCTGCGCGATCGAGATGTCGCTGCCGAAATTCGTCGCCAGCACCGGCAGTGCCGGAACCAGGATGTAGAGCGAGATCGGCGCGACCCCGGTCATCACGACCAGCAACAGCAGCACCAGGCGCGACGTCGCGAGGTTCGCCGCCGCTCCCGGCGGCTTGCTGATCATGCCGTGCATTGTGTCCGTCTTTCGAGTTCGGATCGACTGTAGCGCGCTCGCGCAAGACGGATATCGGCGTTTCGGAATGCGGCTATACGGATTCCGGGATGGTTATGCTGGAGGCGCGATATTCGCTTTAGCCTCCGTGTCGGGAAACAGCGTTGCGCATACGGCGTAGCGCCATGCGCGCTGCGGCAGGGTGACCCTAGGCCTTCAGCTCCGCCGTCGCCTGATCGAGCCAGGCCTGCGTCGCCTCGTCCAGCGCGGGCCGCACCTCGGTCCGGACGCGCGCGTGGTAGGCATTGAGCCAGCCGAGTTCGTCGCGGCTCAGCATCGCGACATCGATGAGGCGGCGGTCGATCGGCGCCAACGTCAGCGTCTCGAACGCGTTCATCGGCTTCTCGGCGCCCTTGATGTCGGCGGCCACCACCAGCTCCAGGTTCTCGATGCGGATGCCGAAACCGTCGGTCTTGTAATAGCCGGGCTCGTTGGAGAGGATCATGCCGCGCTTCAGCGGCGTGGTACCGAGCTTCGAGATCCGCGCCGGCCCTTCGTGCACCGAGAGATAGCTGCCGACGCCGTGACCGGTGCCGTGCTCGAAATCGACGCCGGCGGCCCAGAGATATTGCCGCGCCAGCGTATCGAGCTGCGCGCCCGTGGTGCCGTCCGGAAAGACGGCGCGCGCGATCGCGATATGGCCGCGCAGCACGCGGGTGAAGCGGTCGCGCATCTCAGCGGTGGGGTCGCCCACCGCCATGGTGCGCGTGACGTCGGTGGTGCCGTCTTCGTACTGCGCGCCGGAATCGATCAGCAGCAGGTCGCCGGGTGCGATCCGCCGATTGCTCTTGCGGGTGACGCGGTAGTGCACGATGGCGCCGTTCGGGCCGGTGCCGGAGATGGTCGGGAACGAGACGTCCTTCAACGCGCCGGTGTCGCGGCGGAACGTCTCCAGCGCCTCGACCGCGTCGATCTCCGTGAGCTTGCCGCTTGCGGCCTCGCGGTCGATGAAGGCGAGGAAGCGCGCCAGCGCCACGGCGTCGCGCCGATGCGCCGTCTGCGTGCCCTTGATCTCGGTGGCGTTCTTGATCGCCTTGAGCAGTGCAATCGGATCGCTACCGCGCACCGGCTTGCCGCCGGCCCCCGCGATCAGCCGGCTGAGTGCGTCGGCCGCGGTGGCGCTGTCGAGCGCAATCGATCCGCCGCTCTTGGCGAGCGCCATCAGCGTCGGCGCCATCGCATCGGGCTCGCGCACGTCGGCGGACTGCTCGAGATGGTCGCGCGTCAGGTTGGAGAGTTTTCGGTGGTCGATGAAGATGGTTGGACGGCCGTCCTTCGGCACCAGCGCATAGGACAGCGGCAACGGGGTGTGGGCGACGTCGGCCCCGCGGATGTTGAAGGTCCAGGCCACCGCGTGGCTGTCCGACAGCACCAATGCGTCGGCGCCGAGCTTGCCGATCTCGTTTCGGATCTGCGTCAGCTTCTCGGCTTCAGTGACGCCGGCATTCTGCAGGCTGTGCACGGCGACGGGGGCGAGTGGTGGCTGCGGGCGGTCCTGCCAGATTGCGTCGATTGGATTGCTGTCGACCGCGACGAGCTCGGCGCCGGCCCTGGCGCATGCGGCGGACAGGCGCTCGGCTGCCGCAAAAGTGTGCAGCCACGGATCAAATCCGAGGCGGTCACCGGCTTTCAGATGCGCGGACACCCAGCTCTCCGGCGGCGGGTCGATCAGCGATTCCACGGCCCAGGCCTTTGCGTCGACCTGCTTGGCGGCCTGAAGCGTGTAGCGGCCGTCGACGAACAATGCGGCCTCCTGGGTCAGCGCCACCGCGAGGCCCGCCGAGCCCGTGAAACCGGTCAGCCAGGCCAGCCGCTCTTCCGACGGCGGCACATATTCGTTCTGCTGCTGATCGGCGCGCGGGATCACGAAGCCGGTCAGCTTGCGGCGGGCGAGTTCTTCGCGAAGTGCGGCGAGCCGTGCCGTCAATGCGACGCCGGCCTCCGGCTCCTCGAATGTCTGGAAGTGTGCTTCGAACATGGTGGATCACTTTAGGATCATGGGGACGAGTCCGCAATCTGGACGCATTCGCGTCGCATCTGGCATGGACTGTGCTTGAATGGTTCCATTCGAATTGAGTGGAGTAAAGGATGCGGCAGTTGCGCTTCGTCCGGATGACAGGGAAATTCGAGCAGGTGGTTCATCTCAATGGCGAGGGGACACACGATGCCAGCGTTCACGTTTGAGAAGATTACGCCGCCGGTGCGTCGCACCCCGACTGCGGCGGCTCCGAAGAAGCCGCGCGGCGTCATGCGCCAGATGATTGATCGTATCGCCGAGCGCCGCGCGAAGCGTACCTTGCAGGATGAGCGCGCGCTGCAGCGGGATGAGAAGGCAGCAGAGTAGCGGCATCGATGATGCCGTAGGGTGGGGCAAAGGCGCGTAGCGCCGTGCCCACCATCTTCTATTCGAGGGCGAGATGGTGGGCACGCTTGCGCTTTGCCCACCCTACGGCGCTTCGCTCAATCCACCTTCCGCAGCAACAGGCTGCTCCACCCCTCGATCCGCAGATGCTTCAACGGCACGAGGCCGCGCGCGCGGTAAGCGGCGATCACGGCGGGGGCCTGGTGTGTCAACAGGCCGGAGAGGATGACGCGTCCGCCGGGCGCGAGATGCCGCGCCATCGGGCCCGCCAATTGCCTGAGCGGGTTGGCGAGGATGTTGGCCAGCACCAGGTCGAACGGACCGGCCTTTCCGAAATCCGGGGCGGCGAAGCCGGTCGCGCGGATGACCCGGACCTGGTTGCCGACCTCGTTCATTACCGCGTTCTCGGCCGCCACCCGCACCGACGGCGGGTCGATGTCGGAGGCGAGCACCGCGCGATGCAGGGCCTTGGCGGCCGCGATGCCGAGTACGCCGGTTCCGGTGCCGAGGTCGAGCAGGTTCCTCGGACGGGAACTCTTAAGGACATGGTCAAGCAGCAGTAAACAGCCACGGGTGGTGCCGTGGTGGCCAGTGCCGAAGGCAAGCGCCGCCTCGATCTCGATCGCGAGCTTGTTCGGCGCCACACGATCGCGGTCATGGCTGCCGTGCACGACGAAGCGCCCGGCCGGGACCGGGACGAGATCTTCCAGGCTGGCCTTGACCCAGTCCTTGGCCTCGACGGTGTCGAAGAGAAGCGTCGCGGCGATCGCATTTCCTGCTGAAGTTGCAACGAGTTCGCGCAGCCAAGCCTGGTCGGGCGCCTCGGCGAAATGGAGCGTGACGTCCCATGGTCCGTCCGGCCGCTCGAAGGCGGCAACCGCCGCATCGCCGTCGAAAAACACCTCGGTGAGCACGTCGACGACGCGCCTGGCGTCGGCCTCGCTGCCGATCGAAAAGCTGGCGCGATGGGTGGGAGAAGGCTGCATTCAGGGTTCCGTTGAGTTCAATTTTTGGAACTTTTGTCGCCAATTTTCCGCATAAGTTGCGGTTCCCCGGTTAACCGGGCTGTAGGTTGCGCCCCGTATCTTTGCGGATGTCGAAGCCAACCAACACAGCTTGGAATTGAAACGGAGACGAGTCTTGAAGCGCATGGTTCAAAAGTTCTGGTCGGACGAGTCCGGTGCAACCGCGATCGAGTACGGCCTGATTGCCGCAGGTATCGCTCTGGCGATCATCACCGTGGTGAACAGCCTGGGCGTCACCCTGAACGACAAGTTCACTTCGATTAGCAGCTCCTTGAAGTAATTTCCGCCTCCATTTCCCAGCGGGGGCTATTTTTCTTTGAGGCTATTCCTGATCATCGCCCGCGAGGGGATACCCCTGGCGGGCGAGGTCGTTTCCGGACGAGCGTTCTCAGTGCTCTTCACAAATTGTCCACCGCCTGCCGGGACGCCGTCCACCCGCTTGTCCCACGATTGTCCAACCGGCTTTCCCCAAGTTCGGTCCCGACGTTCTGGCCCATGTATCCTCTGTCTGACCACAGGCCATTCAGCAGCCAGTCCACAGCTCATCCACAGACCTATCCACGGCTTCCGAACAGCGACCTGTGATCTCTCAAGATCGCCTGCGCGGCGTTATGGCCGGGAGCACCGGTGACGCCGCCGCCGGGGTGGGCGCCGGAGCCGCAATGATAGAGGCCCTTCAACGGCCCGCGATAATCGGCATGGCCAAGCATCGGCCGCGCCGAGAACAACTGGTTCAAGGTCAGCGCGCCATGGAAGATATCGCCGCCGAGGAGGCCGAACTGCCGTTCGAGATCGAGCGGGGACAGGATCTGGCGGCCCAGCACGCTCGCCGCAAAACCAGGCGCGTATTTGTCCACCGTCGCGATCATGAGATCGGCGACCTCGTCGCGATGGTCGTCCCACGACTTTCCATCGGGAAGCTCCGGTGCGACGTGCTGGCAGAACAGGCTGGCGACGTGCTTTCCAGCTGGGGCCAACGTGTCGTCGAGGGTCGAGGGGATCAGCATCTCGACGACTGGTTCCCGGCTCCAGCCCTGCGCCCGCGCATCGAGCCAGGCGCGGTCCATGTAGCCGAGGCTTGGCGCCAGGATGATGCCGGAGCTGAGATGATCGCCCTCGCCGGGCAGCGCCGTGAAGGAGGGCAGGCGGTCCAGCGCAACGTTCATGCGGAAGGTGCCGGAGCCATTCTTCCAGTGCCGGATGCGGCCGAGGAAGTCCGCAGGAAGCGCGTCGGCCGCGACCAGCCGCGTGTAGAGCAGCTTTGGATTGACATTGGCTGCGACATATTTGGCGCGGATGGCCGTGCCGTTCTCCAGCACGACGCCGACGGCGCGGTCGCGCTCGACGATGATCTCGCGGACGCCGGCATCCGTTTCGATCACGACCCCGCGGCCCTGTGCCGCGCGCGCCATCGCCTGCGCGATCGCGCCCATGCCGCCGATGGCGTGACCCCAGACCCCCTTCTTGCCGTTCACCTCGCCGAAGGCGTGATGCAGCATCACATAGGCTGAGCCGGCGGCGTAGGGGCTGGCATAGTTGCCGACGATGGCGTCGAAGCCGAACAGGGCCTTGACCAGATCATGCTCGAAGCGCTCGTCCAGCATCTCGCCGGCCGAGCGGGTGAAGAGATCAAGCAGGCTGCGGCTCTGTTCCAGCGTGAGACCGCGCAGGATGTTGGCCGTCTTCCAGGCGTTGACGCCTTCGCGAACGGCTGCCGCGCCAAAGCCGTCGACGAGGTTCGGCGGCGCGCGGAGCACGAACTGCCGCAGCACGTCGGCGATGTCCTCCAGCTCGCGCGAAAATCCGTCGAGCGCGTCTGCGTCATGCGCGCTCAGCCGCGCGACTGATGCCTTCGTCCGCCCTTCGCCGGTGAGGAGATAGCTGGCATCCGGCGAGGGCAGAAAGTTCTGGGCGCGCCGTTCGACGATCCGGAGGCCCTGCTCGGCGAGCTTGAGGTCGCGGATCACTTGCGGATTGAGCAGGCTCACAGTGTAGGCCGCGACCGAATTGCGGAATCCGGGGTGAAACTCCTCCGTGACCGCGGCGCCGCCGACCACCTTGCGGCGCTCGACCACGCGCACGCGCAGGCCTGCGCTCGCGAGATAGGCCGCGCAGGTGAGGCCGTTATGCCCCGCGCCGATGATGAGGACGTCGGTTTCGCTCATGATTCCCTGGTGTCTTTCCGGGGCGCGCGAAGCGCGAACTATGGTGCGGGCTCCGCACCGGAGAATATCGAGGTTCCGGGTTCGATGCTTCGCATCGCCCCGGAACGACATCTCTATATCAAGCATTCCTCGCTGCAACATCACGAGCGCCTTTATTGCCCGTTCAGGCGCCTTGTGCTCCATTGCGCGCGTCCGGCGCCCGCCGGGGAATGTAGGCTGGAGCTTCCATGGATTCGATCGTGCAACCTGCCGCCACGGAGCAGCCGTCGTCCTCGCGCAACCGGTTGCTGCTGACGGTCTACACCGCTGCGATCTTTGTCAGCGCGCTGCTGCTATTCTCGGTGCAGCCGCTGTTCACGAAGATGGTGCTGCCGCGGCTCGGCGGCTCGCCGGCGGTGTGGTCGGTGGCGATGGTGTTCTTCCAGTCGCTGCTGCTGGCGGGCTACGCCTATGCGCATCTGTTGATGCAGGCGAGGAGCCGCGTCGTGCCGGTGGCCGTGCATCTGGTATTGCTGGTGCTGGCCTTCGCCACGCTGCCGCTCGGAATAGCGTCCGCCTATGGCGAGCCGCCCGCTTCGGGCTATGCGTTCTGGCTGCTCGGCCTGTTCGTGGTTTCGATCGGCCTGCCGTTCTTTGCGCTCGCCGCCAACAATCCGCTGCTGCAGGCCTGGTTCGTCCGCACCGGCCATCCCGCTGGGCACGATCCCTACTTCCTCTACGCTTCCTCCAACATCGGCAGCTTCCTCGCGCTGTTGTCCTATCCGTTCCTGCTCGAGCCGATGTTCACGCTGCACACGCAGAACCGGTTCTGGACCGGTGGTTATGGCCTGCTGATCCTCCTGATCGCCGCCTGTGGCGTGCTGTTGTTGCGCTCGCCGAAGCTCGCAATGGCCGATGCGCGGACCGAGGAGATCAATGCGCCAGCGCCTGATATCGTGACGCGGCTGCGCTGGATCTTCCTCGCCGCGGTGCCTTCGGGTCTGCTCATCGCCGTCACCGCGCACATCTCGACCGACGTCGCGGCGGCGCCGCTGCTGTGGGTGCTGCCACTGTCGCTGTACCTGCTCACCTGGGTCGTGGTGTTCCAGTCGCGACCGCTGCTGCCGCACAAATGGATGCTGATGCTGCAGCCGGTCGCGATCGCGGGCGTCATCGTCCTGCTCGCCTTCGGCGGCGAGCAGAATTTGCTGCTGACACTCGGTGGCCACCAACTCTGCTTCTTCGTCATTGCCATGGCCTGCCACGGCGAGCTGGCGCGGACCCGGCCGGCGGCCAGATATCTCACCGGCTTCTATGTAGCATTGTCGTTCGGCGGTATGGTCGGCGGTCTCTTTGCTGGCCTCGTTGCTCCCTTCACCTTCTCGTGGATCGCCGAATACCCGATCCTGATCGCGCTCGCCGCGCTGTGCCGGCCGTCCGCGAACGAGCGTCTCGCCGGCATCGTCAAATGGTACTGGCTGGTGCTCGCCGCGCTCGCGATGGCGCTGGTTGCGCCGTCCTACACCACCGGCGGCCTCACGACCTGGTTGGAGGATCACCGCGTCTGGGTCGCCGGCGCCGTCGGCGGGCTCGCCGCGCTGCTCGCTCTGGCGCTCAATGCCGGCCGCTGGAAGATCTTCGCCACCGTCGCACTCGCGTTGGCGTTGATCCGCGTCTATCCGGCGGACGAAGGCCGGGTCACGACGGTGCGCAGCTTCTTCGGCGTGCACAAGATCGTGGTGACGCCCGGCGGCTATTTCCACGTGCTGATGCACGGCACCACCATCCACGGTGCCGAGCGCTTCCGCAACAATGACGGCACGCCGGTCACCGGCCGGCCCGAGCCGATCACCTATTATCACAAGGACGGCGGCATCGGTCAGGCCGTCAGCGCGATCCGCGAGCGCAAGGGCGCGCCGCTCAAGGTCGCCGCGATCGGCGTCGGATCGGGCACGCTCGCCTGCGCCGCCGAACCTGGCGAGGACTGGAAATTTTTCGAGATCGACCAGTCGATGGTGGATGCCGCGCGTGACCCCCAAAATTTCCGCTACATCTCGAGTTGTCTGCCGGACATGAAGCCGGTGATCGGCGATGCGCGCCTCACCTTCGCAAAGGAGCCCGATGGAGCCTACGACCTCATCATCGTCGATGCCTATTCGTCGGATGCGATCCCGATTCATCTCGCCACCGAAGAGGCGATGAAGATCTACAAGGACAAGCTCGCGCCGCACGGGGCTGTGGTGATGCACGTCTCCAACCGGCATCTCGATCTCGAGACCGTCGTGGTCGGTATCGCGGACGCCAACGATCTCAAGAGCTGGGTCTTCAACGAGGATTCCGGGCGTGATGGCGACTACATCTTCTCGACCGACGTCGTCATCTCCGCGCGCGAGGAGGCCGACATCGGTCGGCTCGCGTCCTCCAAGGTCTGGGAGCAGACCGAAGCCGACGACAGGGTACGGGTCTGGACCGACGACTATTCCAACATCCTGGGCGCCCTGTACCGGCGTTTGAAGAATGGAGAGTAGGGCGGCACCCGTCTCCATCCCCGGACGCAGCGCAGCGCTTCCCTGGCGATGCGAAGCATCGTCCAGTTCAGCGGTGCGCTGCAGAGCCGGGGCTGATGGCGCGGCGCTCTGGGTCCCGGCTCTGCGGAGCAGCGTTGCATGCTGACCGCGTCCGGACACGAGACCGACGGTTACGGCGCGATCGGCGTCCCCGCCGGCAGCACAATGCCCTTCTCGCCGGCAACCTCGCGCAGCAGATCGGGCCTGTCGGAAATGATCCCGTCGACGCCGAGCTCCATCATCCGCGCCATGTCTTCGCGCTTGTTGACCGTCCACACCACGACGCGTAATCCGAGCTCGTGGGCTTCCGCGACCAGCGCGGAGGTCACATCGCCGAAATAGGGCGACCAGACTGCGCCGCCCGCCGCCTTGATCGTCCGTGGCAGCGAGCTGCCGTGCTCGGCCGGGCTGAAGCCTGCCGTCCAGTTGGTGGCTTTGTCCAGCACGACTGTCTGGCCTGTGCCGCGCTGGAGCGTCAGGTACACCGTCGGTATCTTCGGTGCCTGCTGCTGGACGAGCTGCAGGGTCCTCCAGTCGAAGGATTGGATCATGACCCTATCGGAAAACATTTCGGCCTCGATCAATCCCAGCAGCTTCGCGACAAAGGCTTGCGGATCGAGGGTTTCGTCCGGATGGTTCGGATCGATCTTGGTCTCGATGTTAAGGCGCACACGCGAGTTGCCGGATTTCCGTACCAGCGCGAACAGCTCGCTCAGGGTGGGAATGCGTGTCCCCGGCACGGCGCGCTGGTCGGGGAATTGTTTCGCATAGGCACTGTCCGGCCGGATCTGGCCGACGTCATAGGTCCTGACCTCGTCCAGCCGCAGTTTTACGAAGGGCGTGCCGGGCGGAGCAATGTAAGTCCTGCCAGCACTGCGCGCGAGATCCGGATTGAGCCCGCGCTCATGCGAGACGACGACTTCGCCGTCAGCGGTCACGCCGACGTCGAGCTCCAGCGTGTCCACGCCCATCGACAGCGCGTTGGCGAAGGCCGGCAGGGTGTTTTCCGGCAACAGCGCTCGCCCGCCGCGATGCGCCTCGATATCAAAGGCCATGACCCGCCCCGTTATCAGAACTGAGAGCACAGTCAGAATGGTCGTGGCACGTGACGGCATGGTGCCTCGAATAGCTATCCTGTTGTTCGCGCTGACGACTGACGACGGTGACGGAGCTGCGGCCGCGTCAGTTCTGGTAGTAATAGCCGCGCGGCTGGTAAACCTGCCGCGGCTGCGGTTGATAGTAATAGCCCTGCTGGCCGGAGCCTTGGTCGTAATAGGGACGCGGCTGCTGCTGGTAAACCTGCGCATCATAGAGCGGGCGTGTGCCGCGCGGTGCCGGATACCGGGCGCCGGTGTCGCTGCCGTCGGCCGGATAGATGTAATTGTCGTCCTGCGGCATGTAACGGCGGGCGGGCTGCGCCGGCGGCGTCAGATTCACGGGATCGCCCGTGGTCGCGTACTGCTCTTCGGCTGGCTGCTGCGGCGCGCGGGCGACTGCATTGTTGGTGCGGCCGCGCGGATTGCGCGCCAGCGCCACCTGCGCCGAGCCGGTCAGCGTCACCGTGGTGTTGAGCACGCCCTGCTGCTGCACCAGCGCATAGAGTGTCGAGGCATTCTGGCGCGACAGCCGCACGCAGCCGTGGGACGCCGGCGAGCCGAGACGGCCGACCGAGTCGGTGCCATGGATGGCGTGGCCGACCTTGGTGAAGAAGATCGCGTGCGGCATCGGCGCGTCGTCGAATTCCTTGGAGTAGTGATCCTCTTCCATCCGGAAGGCGCGGAACGCGCCGTTAGGCGTTTCGCGCGAGGGGATGCCGGTCGACACCGGCCAGTGGTAGCGCGCGACGCCGTCGACCGCGACGGTCATCTGCTGATTGTCCTTGTCGACGGTGATCTCGACCTTGGCCTGCGCGCTGCCTGCGCTCAAAAGCATCAGTGAGGTGAAAGCGATAAAAAATGAACGCATCTGGAAACGCATTTGAATCCTGGCCTCCGGCCTGTTCACGCTAGGCGCCGCGGCTCTCCGTCCCCGACGTGCAATATGCCTGCAATCCGGCTTTCGTTCCAGCGGCCTGCCCGCCCATCGTTAACGCGGCGCCGGGCGTAAGCAAGGCCGCTTTGTGCCGCGCCGCGCGCGGTGGCGCTGACATTTTCGCGAGCGGCGCGCCGTTCATAACGCCGACAATTCGTCACAAAGGCGCAACCATTTGGCCGCCCAGTGCGTTGACGATCACCTGCCTCGACAGGCGGCGCTCGCCGCCATTCACCGTTTGGGATCGAAGATGAACAAAGCCCGCATCGCCGCCGCGCCGTCGCCGGCCGGTTTAGCCTTCCGCCTGGTGTTCGCAGCCGCCGCCATCCTGCTCGCGCTGTTGTCGCTACCGCAGGCCGGCCACGCCCAGGGCATCGTCCGCGGCGCCCAGGAAGGCTCTTACGAGGGCAACCGGATTGCCGGCCCCGTGGGCGGTGCGGTCGGAGGCGTCGTCGGTGCCGGTGTCGGCGGCGCCGTTGGTGCGGTCGAGGGTGTGCTCGGCATTCCTCATCGTCACTACCGTCACCGCTGCCACGGCTATTACGACGGCTATCACCGCTTCCATTGCTATCGGTGAGGTCGCGTCAATTCTTCAGCCGATACCCCGTCCGAAAAATCCACCAGATCACGACGAGACAGATCACCAGGAACGCCGTCGTCATGCCGACGCTGACGGACATGCTGACGTCCGCGATCTCGTAAAAGCTCCAGCGGAAGCCGGAGATCAGATAGACGACCGGGTTGAGCATCGCCACCGTGCGCCAGGTGGGCGGCAGCATGTCGATGGAATAGAAGCTGCCGCCGAGGAAGGTCAACGGCGTCACCACCAGCATCGGGATCATCTGCAGCTTCTCGAAGCCGTCGGCCCAGATGCCGATGATGAAGCCGAACAGGCTGAACGTCACTGCCGTCAGCACCAGGAAGGCCAGCATCCAGATCGGATGGTGGATATGCAGCGGCACGAATAATCCGGCGGTCGCCAGGATGATCAGGCCCAAGATGATCGACTTGGTCGCGGCGGCGCCGACATAGCCGAGCACGATCTCGAAATAGGAGATCGGTGCCGACAGGATCTCGTAGATCGTGCCGGTGAATTTCGGGAAGTAGATGCCGAACGAGGCGTTGGCGATGCTCTGGGTCAGCACCGAAAGCATGATCAGGCCCGGCACGATGAAGGTGCCGTAGCTGACGCCCTCGACCTGGCTGATGCGAGAGCCGATCGCGGCGCCGAACACCACGAAATAGAGCGAAGTGGAGACCACAGGCGAGACGATGCTTTGCAGCAGCGTGCGCCAGGTGCGCGCCATTTCGAACAGATAGATGGCGCGGATGGCGCGGTGGTTCATGACGTCCTCACGAGATCGACGAAGATGTCCTCGAGCGACGATTGCGTCGTGTCGAGATCGTTGAAGCGGATGCCGGCGGTGCGGAGATCGCCGAGCAGGCTGGTGATGCCGGTGCGCTCGCCCTTGGTGTCGTAATCGTAGACCAGCGTCGCGCCGGCATCGCAGAGCTCCAACTCGTAATGCCCAAGGCTCTCCGGCAGCGCGTCGAGCTTGCCCTGCAGATGCAGCGTCAGCCGCTTCTTGCCGAGCTTCTGCATCAACGTCGCCTTGTCCTCGATCAGCACGATCTCGCCCTTGTTGATGACGCCGATGCGGTCGGCCATCTCCTCGGCTTCCTCGATGTAATGCGTGGTGAGGATGATGGTGACGCCGGACTGCTGGAGGGTGCGCACCACTTCCCACATGCCCTTGCGCAGCTCGACGTCGACGCCGGCAGTGGGCTCGTCCAGGAACAGGATCTGCGGCTCGTGCGATAGCGCTTTGGCGATCATCACGCGACGCTTCATGCCGCCGGAGAGCGTGATGATCTTGTTGTCCTTCTTGTCCCACAGCGAGAGGTCCTTCAGCACCTTCTCGATGTGATCAGGATTCTTGGGCTTGCCGAACAGGCCGCGGGAGAAGCTCACGGTCGCCCACACGCTCTCGAAGGCGTCGGTGTGCAATTCCTGGGGCACGAGGCCGATCAGCGAGCGCGCCTTGCGGTAGGAGGTCTGGATGTTCTCGCCGCCGACCAGAACCTTGCCTTCACTGGGGTTGGCGATGCCGCAGATGATCGAGATCAGCGTGGTCTTGCCGGCACCGTTCGGGCCGAGCAGCGCAAAAATCTCGCCCCGCTTGATGTCGAGATTGATGTTCTTGAGCGCCTTGAAGCCGGACCCATAGGTCTTCGACAGGTTGGCGACGGAGATGATGGAGGACATGGATGGCCGTCAGGCTGAGGGGGCAAGGTCTGGGGAGGGAGGCTGGAACCTGCCGGGAAGAGCGGGTCAGCGGAGCCCTGAGATAAGAACGCCTTTGCCGGGCCGCAATTGGCGAGAGAAAAATGGTCTCAAAACAGGCCCTTCGGTGGCAGGTTTCGGGCAGGTGTTGCGCGATGGTCACGGGCTGTGGCTAAGATTGCCATTCACGCGGCTCTTTGTTGCGTCTGCGAGCAGGCCATGGCTACGATTCCGACCGATCGCAAAGCGTATTGTCCCCAGGGAAAAGATCGATGAGACCGAACGGCCGTCACACCGCCGGCGTCAGCCAATTGTCCGCCCTCCGTGCATGGGCGATGGGCCTGCTCCTGCTGTCAGCTGTTGCCATCAGCCCGACCACGGCCCGGGCGGCCCCGAGCCAAGCCCAGGTCGCGACCACGCATGTCTATCTGCTCCGCGGCGTGCTCAACATCTTCTCGCTCGGCCTCGACACGATCGGCGCCCGGCTCCAGGCGCAGGGCATCCCGGTGACGGTCGCCAACTTCGTCTCCTGGTCCTCGCTCGCCGATGAAGCCGCGACCGCCTACAAGGCCGGCCGGCTCAAGACCATCGTCCTGGTCGGCCATTCCTCCGGCGCGACCGCGCTGCCCGACATGATCGCGAAACTCAACCGGCTGGGCGTGCCCGTGAAGCTCGCGATCGGCCTCGATTCCGTGTTCAAGACCAAGCTCTCGACCGGCGCGGAGCGTTACATCAACATCTATATCGGCGACGGCCCCGGTGAGCCGGTCAAGCGTGCCGACGGTTTCCGCGGCAAGCTCGACAATGTCGACGTGCGCGGCACCGGCGTCGGCCATATCTCGATCGACAAGAACGAGGCGATCCAGCGCCGCGTCATCGCCGAGATCGACGCCGCCATCATGCGCTCGCGCGCGCCGGCGGCGGTCCCGGTCGCCGAACCCGGCGCACCGCGGCAGGCGCGCTCGGCGGCCGCAACGGCGCCGGCAAGGAACTGAGCCGTCGCATCCTCCCCCGCGTGATGCCGCCTAAGCGGGCGTCACGCGGACCGGCATGCTCTCCAGCCCGCGCAGGGAATTGTTGAGCCTGCGTTTCGGCTCCGCCGTGAGCTCGATGGTCTTCACGCGCCTCGCAAGCTCGCTGAAGATCAATTCGCCTTCCAGACGCGCGATCATCTGACCGACGCAGGCGTGGATGCCTGCGCCGAAGCCGACATGGCCGGTCGCGGTCCGTTCGACCTCGAAGCGATCGGCTCCGTCCCATCGGGCCGGATCGCGGTTGGCGGAGGCCATGAACAGCAGCACCTTGCGGTGTGCCGGGATCACGCCGCCGCCGATCTCGACGTCGCGCGAGGTGGTTCGAAAGAACGTCTGCACCGGTGAATCGTAGCGCAGGCCTTCCTCGAAAGCGTTGCGCGCCAACTCCGGCCTGTGGTGGAGCTTGCGGTATTCATCCGGATGGGTGGCGAGCGCGAGCAGGGTGTTGCCGATGCCGTTGACGGTGGTGTCGATCCCCGCCGTGAGGAACGGCCGCACCAGATGCGTCGCCTCGTGCTCGGTAATCTCGCCGTCGTCGGCTGCCTGGTAGATCATCATGCCGAGGCTGTCGGGCCGCAACGCATCTCGTGCGCAGCAGTCCATGATCCAGCTCTGGGCGGCGAGGCCTTCCTTGCGTGAAGCCGCTAGCATCTCGTTCTCGGGGCCAAAGCTGTCGAACACGAATGTGCTCCAGGCCAGCAGCTTCTCGCGGCCGTCCGCCCGGATGCCGATCGCATCCGGAAACACCTTCATCGGATAGGCTTCGGCAAGATCGGTGACGGCATCGAACGTGCCTTTGTCGATCAGCTCCGTGACCTTCTTCTCCGCCTCCTGCTGAAACGTCTCGCGCAGCTTCCTCGCGACGCCCGGAGACAGCGTGCGGCCGAGGACCCGCCGGCCCTTGTCGTGATCGGGCGGATCGATCTGGAGCGTCAGCGGCTTTGGCAGCGCAGGGTTCATCCCGTTGAGCCCGACGCCCTCGCCACTGATGAACGTCTTCCAGTCCTTCAAGGCCGGCTCGACCTCGCCATAGCCCGCCATCGCCCACACGCCGTAACGCTCCAGCGCGAACACGGGCCCGAGCGCGCGTAGCGCTTCATAGGCAGGATAGGGGTTCAACAGGAAGTCAGGCGCAAACGGGTCGACCTGACTGGAGGCGATGCCGCTCATGGTCAGCTCCGCGTCTATGGTTTGCTGAGCGGGCACTGGCCATCGCTCTCCGAGCGGAACGCGTCCTCGCCCTTGATGGTGGCGACGACCTTCAGCAGATCCCACGCCGAGGTCGATTCCTCGGGCGACTTGACCTGCAACAGGTAGAGCGGGTGGATCTTGCGTCCGTCCTTGCGGATATAGCCCTTGCCGAACAGAACATCGTCGGTCGGCATCTCCTTCATCGCGGCGACGACGGCCTTGCCATCCTTGGCGCCTCCGACCTTGTCGACCGCTTTGAGATAGTGAATGACCGAGGCATAGACGCCGGCCTGCATGTCGTTCGGATAGGCCTTCGAAGGAATCCGTTCGGCGAAGCGTTTTGCGAAGGCCCGCGTGCCGTCGTTCAGATCCCAGTAGAACGGGTTCATGATCTGCGCGCCTTGCGCAAACTTCAGGCCCAGTGCGGGAAGCCCGTTCATGCCGAGGATCAATCCGACCAGCTTGTGGTCCTTGGTCAGTCCGAACTCGGCGGCCTGCTTCATCGACGTGATGGTGTCGTCACCGGCATTGGCGAAGCCGACGACGTTCGCGCCCGACGCCTGGGCCTGTAGCAGGAAAGAGGCGTAATCGGCCGTTCCCAAGGGATGCCGTACGCTGCCGAGCACCTCGCCACCGGCCGCTTTCACGGCCTCCGCAGCCTGCTTTTCCAGATCATGACCGAAGGCGTAGTCGGCGGTGATGAAGAACCATTTCTTGCCGCCCTGCTGGACGATCGCCTTGCCGAGACCGCGGCCGTAAGAATAGGTGTCGTAGGTCCAGTGCACGGTGTTCGGCGTGCATTTCTCGCCGGTCAGCAGCACTGTTCCGGCGCCCGATCCGACGAAGACCTTGTTCTTCTCGGCGCTCATGCCGGCCACCGCAAGCGCGATCGACGAGTTCGGGAGGTCGAAGATCGCATCGACGCTGTCGTTCTCGTACCAGCGCCGCGCGATGCCGATCCCGATGTCGGTCTTGTTCTGGTGGTCGGCCGCGACGACCTCGACCGGCTTGCCGGCGGCCTTTCCGCCAAAATCCTCGACGGCCATTTTGGCGGCAACGACCGAGCCGATGCCCTGGTAGCTCGCGAACGGACCCGACTGGTCGTTCAGGATGCCGATCTTCACGACGTCCTGGGCCAACGCCGGCGCCGTGGCGAGCGTTGCGGCCAAAATGCACAATTTGTGCAGGAATTTGCTGTTCATTGTGTCCCTCCCATAGGCGGTCTTGGTGCCGCTGAATAATAGTTATATTTTATAGCTATTTTTGAGAGTGTCAATTCGGCCGTCCCTGGGATTGAGAATCATGAGCCCGAAGCCTCTAAGCGGAGCCAAATCCGCTCCGCAAAAGTCCGCTCAGCAGACGGAGAAATCGCTGGACCTGCGCGCGCTCCAGCGCACCCCCGGCTTCATGCTGCGCCTGGCGCAGCTGAAATTCTTCGAGGGCTTCTACGAGGAGTTCGCCGCCTTGGGCCTGACGCCCGCGACCTATGCGATCTTCGCCGTCATTCGCGACAATCCCGGCGTGCCGCCGAGCAGCCTCGCCGGCCTGCTGCGGCTGCGGCTGCCGAACCTGATCAAGATCCTGAACGAGCTGGAATCATCCGGCTTCATCAAGCGCAACCGCTCGAAGTCCGATCGCCGCGCCGTCGAGCTCATGCTGACGCCGAAGGGCGCAAAGCTCATTGCGGAGGGTGCAAAGCTGACGGAGCCCTATAATCGGAAGATGCTGGCGCCGCTCAGCGAGGCCGAGCAGCGCACGCTGCTCGAATTGTTGAACCGGATGCTGCCATTTTAGCCGTTCGCGCGCGAGGACTGGGGCCAATCGTCGCAAAGTCCGGTCGCGCCGCCAGGCGTGCGGTGAGAGTTCGCACTCGGAGGAGATAGCCGGTTCCGTGCCCCAAATTCCACCCAATCGGCCGTCACTAAGCCGGCGGGGGAGGTGATCGCCTCCCGTCGTGGGACTGCTGGATTGATGATTGATTTGAGGCGACTAGTCGCGCTGGCAGCCGTTGCGCTGCTCGCCCTGAGCCCCGGCATGGCCGCCGCCTCACCTGCCAAGTCCAAGGCCACCGCGGCCGCACCCGCCGTACCCGCCGCGCCGCCGTTCGAGCCGTTGCCGCCGCCGAACGTCTATCTGTTCCGCGGCGCCATGGGCCCGATCTTCTCGACCGGCATGGACCGGCTCGGCGAGAAGCTGACACAGGCCGGCTTTTCCGCCGATGTCTACGAATTCACCCTCTGCCGGTTCATCGGCAACCGCGTCATCGCCAGCTACAAGGAGAAGGCGGCGCCGATCGTGCTGATCGGGCACTCCATGGGTGGTCTGTGCTCGATCGTCATCTCCGAGATGGCGGCCAAGGAGAGCATCCCGATCAGCCTCGTCATCGCCATCGATCCCGCGCATGCGACCGGCGACGTGCCGCTCAATGTCGAGCGCTTCATCAACATCTTCCTGTCCGACAGCGTGCTCGGCGGCGGCGACGTCGTGGCGGTCCCCGGCTTTCGCGGTCATTATGCGAGCTACGATCTGAAGGAAAACAGCCGCGTCTCGCACATCAACATCGAGAAATCCGACGACATCCATCGCCAGATCGTCGAGATGGTGACCCAGCTGCCGCGCATTCCGCCGCAGACCCAGGCCGGCGCCGTGCCGCTGCGTTATCTGGTGCCTGCGGATACGCTGGTCGAATTGTGGGATAGTGGCGTGCGGGTGCCGGTGCGGCGCGGCGACACCATGGAGAGCATCGCCGCCGCCAATCGCGTGCCGCTGTGGACGCTCGCGCAGAGCAACTCGCTTGCAGAGAACGCGCAGCTCACGCCCGGACAGACCATCATCGTGCCGCGCCATCTGGCACCGCCCGAGCCGGCCGCCGCGATGGCGACGCCGGCTCCACCGGCGGGGCGGAGGTAGTTAATTCACACCCGTCATGCCCGGGACAAGCCCGGCCATGACGTCGAGGGGCGATCACACATTCGAGCCGTTGATCGCGTCGATCACGGCATCCGTCACTTCCTTTGTCGTCGCCTTGCCGCCGACATCCGGCGTCAGCAGGCCCGCCGCGCAGACGCGCTCGACCGCCGCCATCAGCCTTGAAGCGGCGTCCTTCTCGCCGAGATGCTCGAGCATCTGCGCGCCGGTCCAGAAGGTCGCGACCGGATTGGCGATGCCCTTTCCGGTGATGTCGAAGGCCGAGCCGTGGATCGGCTCGAACATCGAGGGGAAACGGCGCTGCGGATCGATGTTGCCGGTCGGCGCCACGCCGAGGCTGCCGGCCAGCGCGCCGGCGAGGTCGGACAGGATGTCGGCATGCAGATTGGTCGCGACGATGGTGTCGAGGCTTTTCGGATGCAGCGTCATGCGCACCGTCATGGCATCGACCAGCATCTTGTCCCAGGTCACGTCGGGGAATTCGGTCGCGACCTCGGCCGCGATCTCGTCCCACATCACCATGCCGTGGCGCTGCGCGTTCGACTTGGTCACGACGGTCAGGAATTTGCGCGGGCGCGACTGTGCGAGCTGGAACGCATAGCGCATGATGCGGGTGACGCCGACGCGGGTGAAGATCGCGACCTCGGTGCCGACCTCTTCCGGCAGGCCCTTGTGGGCGCGGCCGCCCATGCCGGCATATTCGCCTTCCGAGTTCTCGCGCACGATCACCCAGTCGAGATCGCCGACACCGACATTGCGCAGCGGCGAGGCGACGCCGGGCAAGATCTTGGTCGGCCGCACATTGGCATATTGGTCAAAGCCCTGGCAGATCGGCAGGCGCAGGCCCCACAGCGTGATGTGGTCGGGCACATCAGGCGCGCCGACCGCACCGAAATAGATCGCGTCGAACTTCTTCAACTCGGTGAGGCCGTCGGCCGGCATCATCACGCCGTGCTTCTTGTAATAGTCCGAACCCCAGTCGAACGTCCTGACGCTGAAGGCGAGGTCGCCGCTGCGTTTTGCCAGCGCCTCCAGCACGCGGATCCCGGCCGAGATCACCTCGGGGCCGATGCCGTCGGCGGGAATGGCTGCGATCGAATGAGTGCGCATGAGAATGCTCCGTGTGAGAGATCGCGCCGGCATATCTGGCTGTCTGCGTCGCCAGCGAATCTAGACGGGAGTGCAGGGCGGATTCAATTGGCGCTGGTTTATACAAAAAAATGATATAATCCTCGCGAGGCGAGAGGATTTGCGGAATGGAATTGCATCAGCTCCGGTGCTTCGTGGCGGCGGCCGAGCAGCTGCATTTCGGCCGGGCGGCGCAGCAGCTCCAGATGCTGCCTTCCGCGCTTGGCCGCCAGATCAGGCTGCTGGAGGAGGATCTGGGCACGCGGCTGTTCGCGCGGACGACGCGTGCAGTGTCGCTCACCGAGGACGGCGCGACGCTGCTGCGCGATGCCCGCGTCATCCTCGCCAAGGTCGAGGCGGTCGAGAGCAATCTGCGCAACCGCTCCCGGGCGGGGACTGCGCGGCGGCTCCGGATCGGCGCCATCGACAGCGCAGCCGCCGGGTTGCTGCCGCCGCTCTTGCGCGACTTCCGCGCCAAGCATCCCGACATCGCGGTGCAGCTGCTCGAGGACAAGACCGTCCGGCTGCTGCCGAAGATCCTGACCGGCGCGCTCGATCTCGCCTTCGTTCGCCCGCCCGATCGTGCGGACAAGCGGCTCGAATTCCGCGATCTGCTCCAGGAGACCGCGATCGTGGCGTTCCCGCAGCGCCACGCGCTGGCCGCGCGCAAGTCGATCACGCTGGCCGACATCGCCGACGAGGCGATGCTGGTGCCGGACCGCCGTTCGCGGCCGCACAGCCATGACCTCACGATCAAGCTGTTCGAGCAGGCAGGCCTGACGCCGCGCATCGTGCAGGTCGCCGACGAGAAACAGACCATCATCAACCTGGTGGCCACGAAGCTCGGAGTTGCGATCGTGCCGCGCTGGACGGCGCGGATGGCGGTCACGGGCGTGCGCTTCGTGCCGCTGCGACCAAGGCAGAGCGGGCCGGTCGGCCGGCTGCCGCTCGCCGCCGCGTGGTTGCGCGGCTCGCGCGATCCGGCCCGCGATGCCATGCTGGCGGTGCTCGAGGCGCGCCTGCGCAGCTATGCGCGGGAGGCGTGAGGGGCTATGACGGAAGCTCGGACCAGAGGTGAGTGCGATGACTGAACAGAGAGCTTCGAGCGCGTTGCGGGTCGCCATCGCCGGGCTGGGCTCGATCGGCACGAAGATCGCGACCGCGCTCGATCAGGGCATTGAGGGACTGGCGCTGTCGGCCGCGGCTGTGCGCGATCCCGCCAAGCATCAGGCCTTCATCGGCGGTCTGCGTCATCCGCCAAAGATCCTGCCGATCGATCAGCTCGGCGAGGTCGCCGACATCGTGGTCGAGTGCGCACCGAGCAGCCAGTTGCGCGCGATCGTCGAGCCTGCGGTGAAGCGCGGCAAGGCGGCGGTCGTGGTCAGCGTCGGCGGATTGCTCGACAATTTCGATCTCGTCGATCTCGCGCGTGCCAATGGCGGCCGCATCATCGTGCCGACCGGCGCGCTGATCGGGCTCGACGCCGTCAACGCCGCTGCAGTCGGAACCATTCATTCGGTGAAGATGGTCACACGCAAGCCGATCGACGGGCTGAAGGGCGCGCCGTTCATCGTTCAGAACAACATCGACATCGACAATCTGCGCGAGCCGCTGAAGCTGTTCGAGGGCAGCGCGCGCGAAGCCGCTAAGGGCTTTCCGGCGAACGTCAATGTTGCCGTTGCACTGTCGCTGGCGGGCATCGGGCCCGATCGTACCCAGATCCAGGTCTGGGCCGATCCGGCCGTGACGCGCAACGTTCACCGGATCGAGGTCGAGGCGGATTCGGCGCGATTCTCGATGGGGATCGAGAACATCCCGTCCGAGAATCCCAAGACCGGGCTGATCACGGCGTTGTCCGTGATCGCGCTGCTTAAGAAGCAGCGCGCCACGTTGTGTGTGGGGACGTAACTCTACGCCCCCGTCACCCGCCAGATCACGTTGCCGACGTCGTCGGCCATCAGCAGCGATTTCTTGTCGGGGCCGATCACGACGCCGACCGGGCGGCCGTAGGATTCCTTCTCGTCCGGGGACAGGAAGCCCGACAGGATGTCGCGACCGGGGCCGGACGGCTTGCCGTTCTCGAACGGGATGAACACCAGCTTGTAGCCGGACAGCGTGCTGCGATTCCACGAGCCGTGCTGGCCGATGACCATGCCGTCGGGGAAGCCCGGCAGCGTGCCTGCGGGCATCCAGCACAGGCCGAGCGAGGCGGTGTGGCCGCCGAGCGCGTAGTCCGGTTGAAGCGCCTTGGCGACCATCGCAGGATCCTGCGGCACGCGGTCGTCCACCGTCTTGCCCCAATAGCAATAGGGCCAGCCGTAGAAGCCGCCGTCGCGCACCGACGTCAAATAATCCGGCGGCGTCTCGTCGCCGAGCCCGTCGCGCTCGTTGACGACGGTCCAGAGCACACCTGTATTCGGCTCCCACGCAAGCCCAACCGGGTTACGCAGGCCCGCGCCGAAAATGCGGTGCGTGCCGGCAACGAGGTCGAGCTCGTAGACCGCGGCGCGGCCTTCCTCGACCTCCATGCCCATCTCGGCGATGTTGCTGAGCGAGCCGACTCCGGCATAGAGCTTCTTGCCGTCGGGGCTTGCCAGCAGGCTGCGGGTCCAGTGTCCGCTTGGCTTGAACGTCGTGAGCCGCTTGCCCGGCGCGGTGATGCGGTCGGCACCCGCGACATAGGGAAACGCCATCACGCCGTCGGTATTGCCGACATAGAAGGTCTCGCCGACCAGCGCCATGCCGAACGGCTGGCTGAGATTTTCCATGAAGGCGCCGCGTTGCTCGGCGACGCCGTCGCCGTCCTTGTCACGCAGCAGCGTGATGCGGTCGGCGGACACGCCGAGCGCCGCGGCGCGCCGCATCGTTGCCTGCATCGCGTAATGAAACACGCTGCGCGGTGCGCCCGCGATCTGCGTCGCCTCCGCAATCAGCACGTCGCCATTGGGCAGCACCTCGATCCAGCGCGGATGGTCGAGCCCGGTCGCGAACGCGTTGACCTTGAGCCCGGGAGCGACCGTCGGCTTCTGGCCCTCGCTCCAGCCGCGCGCGGTCGGCATCTTCAAGGTCGGGATCGCGCCTTGCGGCTTGGCCTCGGGAATGGCGGGCTTCTCTCCCCAGGCCGGCGCAGGCACGGTGCCTGACAGCTTCCGCCATTGCAGTGCGACGCCGCCGAGGAGCGCAACGAACTGCGCAAAGATGCTGGAGAAGGTCATGAGAGGGCCCCTGTTTGCGCGCGCATCCAACTGGCTGACGGGGCAGACGTCAACCTGTGCGAGGTGCCGGCCGGGCCTATTCCCGCGGAATGGCAGCCGATCGATTTTGCATGGGACGAACGCTGGCGGGGCTTGCCCGGAGATCAGCGAGGGATCTGCCGCTCCAGTCGCCGTGCCGCACGAAAATCGTTGAGGTGATGGATGTTCGGCACCAGCGCGGCCTCCTTGGACAGCAGATGATAGACCCGCGCCACCGTGCGCTGCTTCTGCTTCGGTCGCCCGCGCGGCAGCGCCCGCGCCTTGCGGACAGCGGCGATCGCATGCTCGCGAAAATAATCGTAGGCGTCCGACATGGCTCGATGCTCGCGCAGGTGGCAGCTGTCGAGGGATAACGGGCTTGGGGAGGGGCGGTTCCTTGGTGCGTCCAAGCACGCGCTTGGTGCCCCGGACGCAGCCCAGCGCGTCTTCGCGGTGCGATGCAGAGCCGGGGCCCATCTCACCGCCATGTAGTACGTCGCTATCTGGGTCCCGGCTCTGCGCAGCAACGCCAAGGGCGTTGCAGCGCGTCCGGGACACGAGAGTGAGGCGAGCTGCTAAGCCCTCACCGCGGCGACAGGAACGGGATGATCATCGGCACGCGCCGGCAATAGGCGCCGTAGGCGTCTTCGCCAAGCTCCTTGGAGAGGAACACCTCTTCCATCCGGCCCTTCTGCCACATGCCGAGCGAGATCAGGATCGCGCCGAGGATCGCGGTGACGGTGCCGACTGCGATGCCGGTGGCGAGCATGCCCGCGATCAGGCCGGTGTAGATCGGATGGCGCACGATGCCGTACGGCCCGGTGTCGACGACGCGGTGGTCTTCCTTGTGGGTGATGGTGTTGGACCAGAACTTTCCGAGATGCAGCCGTCCCCACCAGGTGAAGGAGATGCCGGCGAGCACGATCAGCGCCGTGATGTAGACAGCCGTGTTGCTGAACACCCAGAGCGGCTTCTCACCGAGCACTTCCGCGGTCCACGGCGTGAACAGGATGCCGCCGACCAGGATCGGGATGCGATAGCGGCCCGACTCCAGCGTCAGCACCTGCTTCTGGGTGCGGCCCTGCCAGAACGAGGCGCCGACCCAGCTGGCGAGCCAGGCGAGCCAGATCAGGGCGAGCAGTTGCGTCGGCCAGGTCGTGGTCCAGCCACCCCAGGCGACAGAGAGAAGCTTGCTGAAATCGAAGGACATGAAGGTTCTTTGCGTTGGGCGGCGGCTTCAGCTCGCGCGCGAGGAGAGCGCGTGATGCTTGATGGCGCCGGAGGGCTGCTGGCCGTTGCGGGCGAGCAGATGGGTGATGGTTTCGCGCAGCACGGGCTCGATCGGACGCGGCGCGTAACCGAGCTCGGTGCGCGCCTTGCCGATCGAGAGGTCGCTCGCCGCGAGCGCAATGCGCACGCCCTCGGCGGTGCCGTTGGGCGGCCGGCGCGTGACACGATCGGCGAGGTATTCGAGCACGATGCCCGAGAGCTCGGCGATCTTGCCGGGCACGACGACCGGGAACTGCCGGCGGCCGCTCATCGCCGACATCATCCGCAGGATGTTGCCGAGCGGGACGCAGTCGCCGCCGAGGATGTAGCGCTGGCCGATGCGGCCGCGCTCCATGGTCAGCACGAGGCCCATGGCCACGTCGCGGACGTCGACGAGGTTGACCAGGAAGTTGAGATGCGGCTGCACCTTCTTCTGCAGGAAGTACCACAGCATCGCCGTCGGCGGCGTCAGATTGTGGTCGGCCGCGCCGATCGGCATGGTCGGCGTGCCGATCACGAGCGGAAAGCCGCTGGCCGCCGCTTTCGCGGCATGATGCTCGGCGAGCGACTTCGACCGCGTATAGGCGCCCGGCATCGCGTCGGCCGGCTGTAGCGCCTCTTCGGCGGCTGCGCCTTTGAGGTCGGAATAGGGGAACAGGATCGATTCCGTCGAGCAATGCAGGAAGCGCGACACGCCGCGCTTCATTGCGGCCGCGAGCACGATTTCGGTGCCGCGACAGTTGACCTCGTGAAAGTCCTGCTTGTTGGCGACCCACATGCCGGGCAGGCCGGCGAGGTGATAGACCTGATCGACCCCGGCGATCGCAGTATCGACTGCTGCGCCGTCGAGCACCGAGCCGTGGACGAATTCAACGTCCGCGTTGGCCGCGGCCGGCGCGCGGACATCGAGAACGCGCACCCGCTGCCCACGGGCGCGGAGCGCTTCGACGAGGTGATGTCCGATGAAGCCACTGCCACCGGTAACCAGTACGAGAGCCATGCAGAAGGTTGCTGTTTCGCGTCTAGAGCTATCGGGTTGAAAGGGAATTGGCCGGAAGAGGCGCCAGAATCGCGGCAAGGTCGCGACGGAAGCCCAATGCAATGAATAATTTTGCCATCACGAACATCGGTCCAAGCAAAAGATGCGAAGGAAAAGTGAACAACGAGGCTTCGCGGCCCTCAAAAACCTTGTGACCGATGGCCTGCGCGGCGAGGCCGAGCGCCACCAGCGCGGCGAAAATCGCCCACATCGTCGCGGTGCTGACTTGCGCCGCAACGGTCGTCGCAACCGAAAACAGCACGATAGAGACCGCCAGAATGCCGATCCCGAGCGCCACATCGAGCAGCAGCCAATATATCAGGACCGGCAACGCCAGGATCACCGCGAGGCTGACATCGAAACCGAACAGCGGAAGCCTGACCAGCGTCAGCGGCATCACGGCGCCGGTGAACAACAGGAGAATACCGACCACATGCATCGCCGTGTTCCGGGGGTCGCGATGGTACTCGACATAAACGGCAAGTTGGCGCTGAAAATAGCCACCCATTTCGGTCTCATGCAGCACGGGGTCGGGGAAGGGCGAACAGAGGCTATAGCACTGGACCGGGCGGTGCACAAACCGGCGCTTTTGTCGCGTGAAACCGCATTTGTGCGCCCCGAACAGGCTACAAAACGATCGGGACTTCAAAGGGTTCCGTCGGGTGCGAAGTTGCGTTTGCTCAGCGCTTCTTGGCGGGCTTTTTCGCCGCAGGCGCAGGCGCCGCAGCCGGATGCGCAGGCGCCTCCTCGGGCACCTTGGCATAGGTCAGGATTTGCAACTGGCCGTTGACGGCCGAGGTCGGCTTGGCCCGGTCGAGAAACTGCTCCTCGCCGAGCCCGATCGGATGCAGCCGCTTGGTCGAGATCTTGAACGTGTTCACCAGCACGTCGCGGATCGCGTCGGCGCGGCGCTGGCTCAGGATCGCGTTGGCCTCGCGCGTCTTCGAGTTGGATTCGACGTGGCCGACGATCAGGAACGTGTAGGGCAGCAGCGAGGAATGAACCAGCGCGTCCGCGATGCGGCCGACGGTCTGGTAGGAGGCCGGCTGGATGATCGGCGTGTCGGCATCGAACTGGATCTGCGCGTTGAAGGCGGGTAGCTTGGCGAGGTCAGGCGCGATCGGCGGCCGGTTCACCGGACCCGGATCGTTCTTGATCCTGGCCTTGGCGCGCTCCATCACCTGCTGCTTCAGCGCGGGAAGGTCGACCTCGGCGGCTTCTTCGAAATGGTTGAGCTTGCCGACGATGTCGTCGCGGGTCGGCGCCGCCGTCTGGGCGACGGCAGTGCCCGCGAGCAAAGCGAGGCCGAGCGCGACCGCAGTTCCGGCAATGAAAAGCCTGCTCGCGCGCATCAGCGGTACCCCGCGTCGTCGACGGCTTTCAGGCAGTTGTTGCTGATGCCCTTGGGCGTCGAAACCAGGCAGGGGATCGACTTGCTGGTCTCCTTGGTCGAGCCGCCGCAGACCTTGACGATCTCGCGCTGGCAGGCGTTCGCCACCGTGACGCGCGCGGCGACGCGCTTCTGGATGGCGTCGAACGCGCCGAGATAGTCGCTCGCGCATTGCTGGGACAGCACGTCGCGGTTGCGCGACAGGCACTCCTTCAGGCGGGTCGAATCCGGGTTGACGCCGCGGCAATTGGCGACGATTTCCGCACCGCAGCTCTTGGCCAGGAGCCCGATCGAATCGCCAAAGCTCATGGTCTCCGCCGCGCTAAGCGACGGCATCCCCAATGCCAGCAAGATCAGTGCGATGCCCCGGACCATGGTTGCATCTGATACGGGGAAGTTCGGGCTGGTCAAGGGCTGTTCGGACGAGAACTGTCGAAGGCCCGGCGAGTGCGGCGAACAGTCCTCACTCGTCGGCGTCTTCACGGGGCGGCCATTCGATCAGGGCGACCGTGTGTTTCCTGAGGTCGTCGGCGAACTCAGGCTCGGCCTTGAGCTCGTCCAATGTTCTGGGCGGAGGAAGCTGCCGGCCGTCCGCGATCAGCTCCTGCGCATAGAAGGCGAGTGCCTCGGGTGCACTCTCCAGGGCCTCCTCGACATCGTCGCCGCCGGAGATGCAGCCGGGCAGGTCGGGAAACCACAGGCTGACAGCGTCGGGATCGGTGTCTTCGATGATGGCAACATACTGAGCCATATCGGGCGCTCACGCCCGCTGCACAAAGCTGTCCACGACCTTCTTCTCGCCGGCCTTGTCGAAGGCGATGGTGAGCTTGTTGCCGTCGATCTTGGTGACGCGTCCGTAGCCGAATTTCTGGTGGAAGACGCGGTCGGAGAGCGAGAATTCGGAAGTTGTGCCGGTGGATTTGGCGACCAGCTCGCCCTCGATCGTCAGGGGACCGCGGCGGCGCGAGGAGAAGCTGCCGAAGTCGGGGCCTGATGACGAGGAGGATGAGAACGTCGCAGCCTCTTCCTCGAAGCCGCCGCTTCCAACGCTGCCGCCACCGCCGCCATTGCGGCCGCCGCCCCGGTTGCGGTTGGCCTGGGCGCGCTGCCAGCCCGGCGTCGAATAGGTGGAGCCGAACGCCTCCATGTCGTCGAAGCGTGAGGCGCCGTAGCCGCCGGTGCCGCCCCAGGCCGAGCCGCCCTTGGATTCGGTGATCTCGACATTGGCCGCCGGCAGTTCGTCGAGGAAGCGCGACGGGATCGTGGTCGACCAGGTGCCGTGGATCCGGCGGTTGGTGGCGAAATAGATCATGGCGCGGCGGCGGGCGCGGGTCAGGCCGACATGGCCGAGCCGGCGCTCCTCCTCGAGGCCGGCGCGGCCCTGTTCGTCCAGCGTGCGCTGGCTCGGGAACAGGCCTTCCTCCCAGCCCGGCAGGAACACGTTGTCGAATTCGAGCCCCTTGGCCGAATGCAGCGTCATCAGCGACACCGCGTCCTCATCGGCGCCGCTGTCGCGGTCCATCACCAGCGAGATGTGCTCGAGGAACCCTTGCAGGTTCTCGAACTCCTCCATCGAGCGCACCAGCTCTTTCAAATTCTCCAGCCGGCCTGCGGCGTCCGCCGAACGGTCCTTCTGCCACATCTCGGTATAGCCGCTCTCGTCGAGCACGATCTGGGCGAGGTCGGTGTGCGCGGTGACCTCGCGCTGGGCGCGCCAGCGGTCGAACTGGGCGACGACCTCGCGAAGCGAGCCGCGCGCCTTCGGCTTCAGCTCGTCGGTCTCGACCACGGCGCGGGCCGCCTCGAACAAGGGAATGCGGCGCTTGCGGGCGTGGTCGTGCAGCATCTGCACGGTAGCGTCGCCAAGCCCGCGCTTCGGCACGTTGACGATACGCTCGAAGGCGAGGTCGTCGGCCGGCGAATTGATGACGCGCAGATAAGCCAGTGCGTCGCGGATTTCGGCGCGCTCGTAGAAGCGCGGGCCGCCGATGACGCGGTAGGGCAGGCCGAGCGTGACGAAGCGGTCTTCGAACTCGCGCATCTGGTAGGAGGCGCGCACCAGGATCGCGATCTCGTTGAGCTTCTCGCCGCGGCGCTGGATCTGCTCGATCTCCTCGCCGATGCCGCGGGCTTCCTCTTCCGAATCCCACGAGCCCGTGACCGTGACCTTCTCGCCGTCCTGGTCCTCGGTGCGCAGCGTCTTGCCGAGCCGGCCTTCATTGTGCGCGATCAGGTGCGATGCGGCGGCGAGGATGTGGCCGGTCGAGCGATAGTTGCGTTCCAGGCGAATGACCTTGGCGCCAGGAAAATCGTGGTCGAAGCGCAGGATGTTGTCGACCTCGGCGCCGCGCCAGCCATAGATCGACTGGTCGTCGTCGCCGACGCAGCAGATGTTCTTGGTGGGGGGCGTCTGCTCCCTCGCCCCGCTTGCGGGGAGAGGGTCGGGGTGAGGGGGAGTCTCCACGAGCGCGGTGCTCGGAGAGTCCCCCTCACCCGCCGCGCTTTGCGCGTCGGCCTCTCCCCGCAAGCGGGGAGAGGCGAAGGACGGGGACGACGGCGCCTGCGACAGCAGCCGCAGCCACAGATATTGAGCGACGTTCGTATCCTGGTACTCGTCGACCAGGATGAATTTGAAACGCTGCTGGTACTGCCTGAGAATATCCGGATGCTCGCGGAAGATGCGGATATCTTCCAAAAGCAGATCGCCGAAATCGGCCGCGTTCAAAATCTTCAGCCGCTCCTGATAGCTCGCATAGAGCTTGCCGCCCTTGCCGTTGCCGAACATGGCGGCTTCGCCTGACGGCACCTGCGACGGCATCAGGCCGCGGTTCTTCCAGCCGTCGATCAGGCCGGCGAGCATGCGTGCTGGCCAGCGCTTGTCGTCAATGTTCTCGGCCTGCAGCAGCTGCTTCAGCAGCCGCACCTGGTCGTCGGTGTCGAGCACGGTGAAGTTGGACTTGAGCTGCGCCAGCTCGGCATGGGTGCGCAGGATGCGGCCGCCGATGGAGTGGAAGGTGCCGAGCCACGGCATGCCCTCGACGGCATGGCCGAGCATCTGGCCGAGCCGGTGCTTCATCTCGCGCGCCGCCTTGTTGGTGAAGGTCACCGACAGGATCTCGGCGGGGCGGGCGCGGCCCTGGCTCAGGATATGGGCGATACGCGTCGTCAGCACGCGCGTCTTGCCGGTCCCGGCGCCGGCCAGCACCAGGACCGGGCCGTCCAGCGTCTCCACGGCCTCGCGCTGCTCCGGATTGAGCCCGGACAGATATTTCGGGCCCACCGAGGCGCGCGCACGCGCGGCAATGCCGCCGGCTGCGGGTTGGTGGTCGGGGACGTTCTGGGACGTGATCTTGCTCGGCTCGGTCATGCGAATCATTGGCCCCACGATGGCACCGCGGGGTGGCGGAAGGGAGCCTTCTAACAGGGATGGTGCCTATATGGGGCGGCGGAATGAGGTTTTCCACGTGCGCGGCAGGCCAATTTGTTCCTGCGGGCCTTTCGAATTTCCACCCTGCGCGGATCGGAACCATCGTTCCCGCCTCGAGATTGTCTGGGCAGGTGGCGCGGCCAGCCGCGCCAAACGCAGACAGACATCAAGACGAGGATTTTACCATGCTTGGCTGGGTTGTGACGTTTCTGGTTATCGCATTGATCGCCGGCATCCTGGGCTTCGGCGGCATTGCCGGCGCCTCGATCGAGATCGCCAAGATCATCTTCTTCATCGCGGTCGTTCTGTTCCTGGTCTCGGCCGTGGTCGGCCTGGCCCGCGGCCGCAACAGGGTCTAGTGCGCCGGATCACGCGCTACCGCCTCGAGGGCATCGCCACGTTGCGGCCGATGCCCTCGGGGCGCGAGACCGCGCTGTGGGCCCTTGTGACCGCAGCGATGCGCTCGCTTATATCCGGCGGAAAAGGCGCAACCTTGCGCGAGTTCATGTCCATATGAAGCGACATGTTCTCGGACGTCGCCGACAGCCAGCCTTCGCTTGCGTGCCGCATCTCCTCGAACGTGTGCAGCCGCTTGTCGTCGGCCTCCAGCAGCCAGACCAAGATCTGCACGGGATCGCCGAGGTGGATTTCGCGCAAGTAACGCACGTGGCATTCGGCGGTGAAGGTCGAGCCGTGGCGTTCCTTCATGTAAGTCGGCCCGATGCCGAGCTCGGCCCAGAGCTGGTCGATCGCGCGGTCGAACATCACGTTGTAATAGGCCATGTTGAGATGGCCGTTATAATCGATCCATTGCGGCTCGATCTGCATGATCGAGGCGCGGAATGGCTGTGCTTGGGGCGCTGAGGCGGCAGTCTCCGGCATGTTTTCTTCCAGCTATGCGTCCGGTCGCTTGACTTGACCGGTTTTATGTCCTTTGCCACGGTTCTTCTGTCGGGAGGAATTCCGTGGGTACGACCATCACCAATAATCCGCCGCGGCCGGAGCCGAAAGCCCTCGCGAGCGCACTGGAGCAGCTTGCCGCACGCTTCGGCAACCGCCTCATCACCTCGCAGGCCGTGCGCGAGCAGCACGGCCATACCACCACCTGGATTCCCAACCAGCCGCCTGATGGCGTGGTAATGGCGCAGGAGACCGCCGACATCCAGGACGTGGTGCGGATCTGCGCCAAGAACCGTGTCCCCGTCATTCCTTTCGGCACCGGCACCTCGCTCGAGGGCCAGGTCAACGCGCCGGCCGGCGGTATCTCGATCGACCTGCGTGACATGAATAAGGTGCTCGCGGTCCACGCCGAGGACCTCGACTGCGTGATCCAGCCCGGCGTCACCCGCAAGGCGCTCAACGAGCATCTACGCGACCAGGGCCTGTTCTTCCCGATCGATCCCGGCGCGGATGCCTCGCTCGGCGGCATGGCCTCGACCCGCGCCTCCGGCACCAATGCAGTGCGCTACGGCACCATCCGCGAGAGCGTGCTGGCGCTGAAGGTGGTGCGCGGCGACGGCGAGATCATCACCACGGGCACGCGCGCCAAGAAGTCATCCGCCGGCTACGACCTCACCCATCTGTTCGTCGGCGCCGAAGGCACGCTCGGCATCATCTCGGAATTGACCATCCGCCTGCGCGGCATCCCCGAGACGATCGCGGCCGGTGCGGTGTCGTTCGAGAGCGTGCACGGGGCCTGTCAGGCCGTGATCCTGGCGATCCAGACCGGCATTCCCGTGGCGCGCATCGAGCTTCTCAATGCCGCGCAGGTGCAAGCCTGTAACGCCTATTCGAAGCTGACGCTGCCGGAGACGCCGCTGCTCCTGATGGAATTCCACGGCAGCGAGATCGAGGTCGCCGAGCAGTCCAAGGCGTTCGGTGAGATTGCGAGGGATTGCGGCGGCGGCGAATTCTCCTGGACCACCAAGCCGGAGGATCGCACGAAGCTGTGGCAGGCGCGGCACGACGCCTATTGGTCGGTGAAGGCGCTGCGGCCCGGCGACAGCATCGGCGTGGTCGCAACCGACGTCTGCGTGCCGATCTCGCGGCTTGCCGATTGCGTCAGCGAGACCGAGGAAGATCTCAAGCGCCTCAATCTGTTGTCGCCGATCGTCGGCCATGTCGGCGACGGCAATTTCCATTGCTCGCTGGTCTGCGACACCAACGACGCGGCCGAGATGGCGCGCGGCGAAGAGTTCATGCATCGCCTGGTCGAGCGCGCGCAGGCGATGGACGGCACCTGCACCGGCGAGCACGGCATCGGCCAGGGCAAGCAGAAATACCTTAAGGCGGAACTCGGCCCCGAGGCGCTCGATGCGATGCGGGCACTGAAGAAGGCACTCGATCCGCTCAACATCTTCAACCCCGGCAAGATCGTGCCGGAGGCGTAGGCCTTCGGCACAACAAAGCCGCCGCAGGGCCCATGCCGTCCACCGGTCGGGGGGCGGGAACTTTCGGCAATCCTGTCGGTTCCAATTCCCGCCAAGTTCCGATGCCTCAATGGCGCGGCTCTGCGGGAGGATGCGATGGTGCGACCGGTCATTGGAATTGCCGCGATGGCGCTTGCCTGCATGCTGGCGGGCGCGGCTCTGGCGAAGGGCGGACATGGCGGTGGCCATGGAGGCGGCCATGGAGGCGGGCATGGCGGTGGCCATCACGGCGGCGGACATTTCCGTGGCCACGGCGGTGGACATGGGCATGCCGGCGGGCATCATCGCGGCATGCGGTTCACGTCCGGGGTCCGACGCGGCGGGCCCAACTTCGGTCAGATCCGCAATGCGGCGATCCGCCCCGCGAGCTTCCGCAATGCCCTGAACACCAGCGCATTCCGGAACGGCCGGCTGATCAGCAATCCGGCAGCGCGTACACAGATCGTGGCAGCAGCCGCATTGGCCGGCTGGAGCGGCGCAAGCAGCGGATGGTGGCAGCATGCGGGCGGCGGCTATGGCTGGGTCGGGCCGCTGTTCTGGCCGTTCGCCTATAACGACCTTTACGACTACACGATCTGGGGCGACGGGCTCGGCTTCTGGGGGTACGGCTATCCGGACATCTATGCAGGCATTTTCGGCCCCTATGGCTATGATCGCCTGTCGGCCTATCTGCCGCAGCAACCGCAGGGACGACGACGGGCGCGTAGCGCACCGCTCGATCAGCTCTGCGGCAGTGACCGCCGTGCCATCGCCGGACTACCGATCGATCAGATCGCATCCGCGGTGCAGCCGACAGATGCGCAGGGCGCCGCTCTCGATGCGCTCGGCAATGCCTCAGTCGACGCGGCAGCGCTGATCCGCACATCCTGTCCGACGCAGGCCGCAGCGACGGCGCCCGGCCGGCTCGCAGCGATGCAGCAGCGCATCGAGGCGATGCAGAAGGCTGTCGAGCTGGTCCAGCCCGCGCTCGACCAATTCTATGGCTCGTTGAACGACGAGCAGAAGGCGCGCTTCAATGCGCTGGCCGAGGATCAGCGTCGTGCGACGGCACCGAACAATGCGAGGGAAGCGTCGGTGCAGTCTTGCAATGTGACCGCCGCGTTCGATTGGCCCGGTGCTGCGATCGATGAGAGGCTTCGTCCGAGCGACACCCAGCGTGCGGCGCTCCAGGTGCTCCAGGATACCAGCGCCAAGGTCAGCGCATCGCTCAAGGCGGGCTGCGAGCCCAATGATGTGATGACACCGCCGGCACGCATGGCCACAATCCGCAAACGGCTCGATGCGATGCTGGACGGGATCAAGTCGGTGCGCGCGGCGCTCGATGATTTCTACGCCACGCTCAACGACGAGCAGAAGGCGCAGTTCGAGGCGATCGGGCCGCGCCGCACGTCCTGAATAGTGCAAGCCAATAAAGGCCACGGGTGGGGCAATGAAGTGGTTTGCAAGGCGGCAGCCGGCCGACATCTGGGATGAGCCGATCCAGGGACCGATCGGCGATATCGACGCGGCGGAGCGCATTCGTAACATCTGCGAGGCTGCGAGAGCGGGCGCGGAGGCTGTCGGAGGCTCCGCACAGGCTGATAAGCGCGAACGTGAGCGCTTTGAACGTGCAGCCCGCGTCGCGATGGAAATTGCGATGAAGATCGCAGACGATCTGATGCGCGACGATGCGGTCCGCCGCATCGTCGACCTCTGCGTGAAGGCAAATGATATCAAGACGGCGCAGATCCTGTTTCGCGCGATCCAGGCGGGCTGGATCCGGGAGGCCGTCCAACACGACTATCCGGCGCTGGCGCAGTAGATCCGGCTCGCGCGTCGGGCGCGAGCCGGATCAATGTCTATGCCGGACAGTCTCAGTATCTGCGGTAGTCGCCGCGATAATGGTCGCCGCCGCCGCGGCCGCCCATTCCCATGCCGATCCCGATTCCGATGCCGATACCCTGCATCACGGCGCCGGGCGGCGGGCCGGGGGGCGGCGCGCGCTCGTAGACCACTTCCTCGGGCGGCGGGCGGCGCTTCGGCGGTGTCTCGACCACCTTGCGCTTGGGCGGGGTGTCGTCGACGCGCTTCTTGATCACGGGCGCGACGCTCGGAGTGACCGGCGTTGCCGGGCTCGACGGCGTCGAGCACGGGCAGGTCGGGCCCATCGCGACGGCGACCGGGGTCGCTGCGGCGGCGATGGGGACGCCGTAGTTGCGGTTCTGCACGCGGAGCAGCAGCCTGCGCGCGGTTGCCGCGAGATCGCTGTTGTCCCAGTTGGCGAGATAGGCCTCGAACGAAGCGCGGGTGTTGATCGCAGTTGCGCGTTCCCAGGCCAGCATCTGGCGTCGCCGTTCCAGCACCGTGCGCACGCGCGGCGTGCGGGTGTCCTGAGCGTAGAGCTCGATATAGGCCTGATACGCCGGCACCGTGTCGTCGGTGATGACGAGTTCATAGGCGACCATGGCCGGCTTGCCCTGCAAGTCCCTGCGCCAGTCCTCGACGCTGCGCGTGCCGCTGGCGAGCGCCATCGAGGAGGCGCCCGGCATGGCCGGCTGGCTGCCGCTGCTCTCGCCGAAGAACTTGAAGTCGGTTGTCAGCGAGGAGCTTTCCCAGGGGATCTGCCGTCCGTCGGTCGATTGCGCGACGGCGACGCGGATGCGCTTGAACACTTCCTCGATCGGTAGATTGGGCTGCTTGGCAACGGTCAGCGCTGCCGTGGTGTAGGGGCTGTCGATGCCACTGCCGTCCTCGGCCTCGGCGCCGGGCGAGGTTGAATAGGAGATGAAGGAGCCCGGCGCGCCGGCCTTGGTGTCGACGATCGCAAGCCCGTGGCCGGCGCCGCTGAGCGCCGGGAACGGATTGTTGCGGCAGGCATCGAGCATGAAGATGCGCGCCCGCGTCGGCAGCGCGCCGAGCGTGTTGAGCATGTCGTTCAGCCGCACGCCCTGGAGCGGAATGTCGGCCTCGCGCTTGGGATCGAGATCGACCGGCACCAGATAATTCTCGCCGTCGATCTGCAGGCCATGGCCGGCATAAAACACCAATGCCACCGTGTCGGCGCCGCTGGCGCTGACCTTGCCGGCGAAATCCGAGATCGCCGCGCGCATCTCGTTCTGCGCCAGGTTGGCGGCCGTGGTGACGGTGAAGCCGGCATTGCCGAGCAGCTCCGTCATGCCCTTGGCGTCGTTGGCGGCGTTGGGCAACTCGGGCACGGTGCGATAGGCGGATTGGCCGATCACCAGCGCGAGCCGCGCTTCGGCCGCGGCCATCGTCGGTGTCATCAACTGTGCGAGCGCAAGAAAACCGGAAGCAAGAAGCAAATTGGGAAGGGCTGGACGGCGCATGATGTCACCTCCATCGGCAATACGCGCGATGATGTCACTTTTTCTAGGGGGCCGCCATGCGCCTGTCTGTGCACTGGATCACGCTCGGCGTGCGGCAAAATGGGGCAGAACGTTTGCCGGAGCTGGAAGGGCATCGTTCTGGGCACATCCATGTGAATTGCGCATTGATCCATGCTCCAATTGGATCGATGCCAAGTCTACGCGAAAGCGCCCTCGCGCAGATGAGGCCGCAGGCCGATCCGCATCGCAAATGCCGGGAATCACAGTCGTTCTGGAGCGCTCGCGGACTGACGGAACGCGCCGCGGGCGCGCTCTGTGGCGGCCGGCCGCCACGCTTGCCTGCGCCGTCGCTTTGGCCATACAGTCCACGCAACAGGCCACGGCAACGACCGCGGCGAACAAAAAATAATGTGGGAGAGACCGCACCATGACCATCGTGCCCGTGAACCGTCGCGCGTTCATCAAGTCATCGGCGGCGGTCACCGCCGGCCTCGTGCTCTCCCCCGCCATCATCGGCCGCGCCGAAGCCGCGACGCTCAAGCTGAAATGCTCCTCCTCGCTGCCGAACGATCCCAAGTTCGCCAACGGCCGCGTCTACTACGACAACCTCGTCAAGAATTTGAAGGGTAACGGGCTCGGCGAGCAAGTCGAGGTCGCGTTCTTCCCCGACAACCAACTCGGCCAGGAGATCGACGTCATCAACTCGGTGAAGCTCGGCGTCATTGATCTCATGGTGTCAGGCTCCTCGATCTCGGCCAATCTGGTGCCGCTGGTCGGCACCTACGATCTCGGCTTTCTGTTCTCCAGCTTCCCGCAGCAGACCAAGGCGTTCGATGCCGGCGCCGCCAAGCCGATCGAGGACGCCCTGCTCAAGGGCGGCAACATCCGCATCATCGCCTGGGCCTATAATTTCGGCTCGCGCAGCGTATTGGCGAAGAAGCCGGTGAAAACGCCGGAAGATCTCGCCGGCCTCAAGATCAGGACGCTGCCGAACCCCGTCATCACGGAATGCCTGCGGCTGATGGGCGCCGCCGCGACGCCGCTGGCCTTCGGCGAAATCTATACGGCCTTGCAGGCCGGCGTGCTTGACGGCCTGGAGCACGATCCGCCGACGATCCTGGCCAGCAAGTTCTTCGAGACGGCGAAATTCTACGCCCTGACGCAGCACAATTTCTCGCCGCTTGCGATCTACTTCAGCGACATGACCTACAACCGCATGGACCCGAAGCTGCGCGAGGGCTTTCTCGATGCTGCGAAGAAGGCCGCGGCCGACACGCGTGCCCATGGGCTTGCGGTCGAGAAGGAGGCGCTGGCGGCCTTGACCGAGAAGGGCGTGACGGTTGCCGAATGCGACCGCGAGGCCTTCAAGAAGCGGGTCGCGCCGCAGACCGAGAACTTCATCAAGGCCCGGCCGGAATCCAAGGCCGTCATCGACATCATCCGCGCGACGCAAGCCTGATGGCCAGGTCTGAGATGGTGGTGACGGCCGCCGTGCCCGTTTCGGCCGGCCGCCACGGCAGCATCGCCCTGCTGCTTCAGCTCAGCGACGCGATCGCGGCCATCCTGCTCGCCGCCGATCTCGTGGTGGTCTGCGTCTCGGTGCTGCTGCGTTTCTTCTTCAACGCGCCGGTCGAATGGTCCGACGACGTCGCGCGCGGGCTGATGGTCGGTTCGGCCTTCTTCGGCGCGGCGAGCGCGCTCGCGCGCGGCGAGAATGTCGGCGTGTCGTTCTTCCGCGATCTCCTGCCGCTGCGCCTGCGCGCGCTGGTCGATGCCGCCGGCGCTCTGCTGGTGGTGCTGATCTCGGGTTACGTCGCCTATAATGCCATCAAGCTGGGCTCATTGACTGCAGGCCAGACCACCGGTTCCGGCCTGCCGCTGGAGCTGACGTTCTATCCGATGGGCGTCGGCGCGCTGTTCATGACGGTGTTCGCCATCGACCATCTCTGCGCGAGGCCGCTTCCCGATATCGTCAGGGGGATCGTTGCGATCATCGTCGTCACCGGGCTCTATCTCGCCTGGGATTATCTGTCGCCGTCCTCGGTGCCGTCGGCGGGCACCTTGATGCTGATCGGCTTCTTCGTGACGCTGTTCGGCGGATTGCCGATCGGCTTTGCGCTGGCGCTTGCCGCGCTCATCTTCATCTGGGTCGAGGGCGCGCTGCCCGGCGTCATCTTCGCCCAGCAGATGGCGCGCGGCATCGACAATTTCGTGCTGCTTGCGATCCCGTTCTTCATCCTCGTCGGCTATCTCATGGAAGCCAACGGCATGTCGGTGCGCCTGATCGAGCTGTTGCAGCGCGGGGTCGGCCGCATGCGCGGCGGACTGAACGTCGTGATGGTGGCGTCGATGGTGCTGTTCTCGGGCATCTCGGGCTCGAAGATGGCCGATGTCGCCGCGGTCGGCTCGGTGCTGATCCCGGCGGCGCGCCGCTCGAAGCAGAACCCCGGCGGCGCAGTGGCGCTGCTGGCGGCGTCCGCGGTGATGGCGGAGACCATCCCGCCCTGTATCAACCTGATCATTCTGGGCTTTGTGGCCAATTTGTCGATCGGCGGCCTGTTCGTTGCGGGGCTCTTGCCGTCGGCGCTGATGGCGCTGGTGCTGATTGCGGTGTCCATCATCTTCGGCAAGCGGCCGGACAAGGTCGAGGACGTCGAGCCGCAGATGCCGGTGTCGGGGCTGTGGAGCGGCGCGATCGCCTCGTTCGGCCTGATCTTCATGATCTTCTTCGGCTTCAAGAGCGGCTTTGCCACCGCGACCGAGATCTCGGCCTTCGCGGTGGCCTATGCGCTCGTCGTCGGCAGCGTGGTGTTCCGCGAGCTCAGCTTCAAATCGGCCGCGCACAGCTTCGTGCAGGCGGCGACGCGCGCCGGTCTCGTGCTGTTCATCGTCGCCGCCGCGCAGTCGCTCGCGTTCACGCTGACCTTGCAGCAGGTGCCGCATGCGGTCGGCGATTTCATGCTCGGTTTGTCGAAGACCTCAGGCGTCTGGCTTTTCATCCTGCTCGCGATCGCCGTGCTGATCGTGATGGGCTCGGTGCTGGAGGGCGCCGCCGCGCTGATCATCTTCGGGCCGCTGCTGTTGCCGGTGGCCGTGCAGCTCGGCGTCGATCCCCTGCATTTCGGCGTCGTGCTGGTCATCGCCATGGGCATCGGTTTGTTCGCGCCGCCGCTCGGGCTCGGCCTTTACGGTGCCTGCCTGATCGGCAACGTGCCGATCGAGCAGACGGTGAAGCCGATCATGGGCTATCTCGGCCTGTTGTTCCTCTGCCTGCTCGTCATCGCCTTCGTGCCATGGCTGTCGACCGCGCTGCCGCGGGCATTCGGTTACTGAAGGAGTTTTGTCGTGAAGGTTCTGCTCGCTCACACGCCGGAGATGCGGCGCAATTACTATGGCGATCGCAGCCTGAGCGGCCTGCGCGCGGCCGCCGAGGTGATCCTGCACGAGAGCGACGAAACCCTGGACGCCGCCGGCCTCGTGCGCGCCGCGAAAGATGCCGACATCATCGTCGCCGATCGCATGACCGAAGGGCGCGGCGAGATTTTTGCGCAGCTGCCGCGTCTGCGGGCCTTCGTCCGCTGTGCCGTCGACATCCGCAACGTTGACGTCGAGGCGGCATCAAAGGCCGGCGTGCTCGTGACCCGGGCCGGCCCCGGCTTCGTTCAGGCGGTGGCCGAGCTCGCGATCGGCTTCATGGTCGATCTCTCCCGCGGCGTCTCGCGGGCGACGGCGGACTACCAGGCCGGTCGCAAGCCCGAGGCGCGGATGGGCCGCCAGCTCGCCGGCAGCCGGATCGGCATCATCGGTTACGGCAGCATCGGGCGCTATCTCGCCGAGGTCGCAAAAGTGCTGCGCATGGAGGTGCTGGTCTCCGATCCCTTCGCGACCGTCAACGATGCCGCGATCCGGCAGGTCGGCCTCGACGAGCTGCTCGCCGCGTCGGATTACGTCGTCTGCCTTGCGATCGCCAACGAGCAGACCGAGAACCTGATCGGCGCGGCGGCGTTGGCGCGCATGCAGAAGCATGCCGTTTTCATTAATCTCTCGCGCGGCAATCTGGTCGACGAGGCGGCGCTGGCGCGGGCGTTGCGCGATGGCCAAATCGCCGGCGCGGCGATGGACGTCGGCCGCGCGCCTGATCAGATGCCGACGCCGGAGCTGGCGAAGCTCCCCAACGTCATCGCGACGCCGCATGTCGGCGGGCTGACGCCGCAGGCGATCGAATATCAGTCGCTGGAGACGGTTCGGCAGGTGGAAGCGATCGTCAAGGGCGAGATCCCGCCGGGCGCGGTCAACGCCGAGCGATGGACGCGGCGGCCCTAGAGCCGATCCACCGCCCTAAACGTTCCGTCCTTCTGGATCACCGTCAAGAACACCTTCGGCGGCGTGTCGATCATGCGCAGGCCGACGGTGACGGCGCTGCCGCTGATGTCGAAGCGGCCGACATCGTTGATGGCGCGGAGCAGGTTTGCGCGCGTTGGCTTCGGCCCGGCCTGTTCCAGCGCCGCGGCCGCGAGGCGGCCGGAGAGATAGCCTTCCAGCGACACGAAGTCCGGTGTCAGCGTCGGATCGAACGCCTTCTGCGCCGCCTGGTAGTCGGCGACGATCTTGAGCGAGCGATCCCATGGAAACGGTACGACCTGCGAGACGATGACGCCTTCACCGTCGGGACCGAGCTCCCTGGCCAGCGCATTGGCGCCGACGAAGGAGACGTTGACGAAGGTCGGATGGAAGCCGCTGCGGTGCGCGAGCTTGATGAACTCCGCGCAGGGACCATAGGTCCCGACCATCACGATCGCCTCGGGTTCGGCGCGCCTGATCACCCGCCAGGCTGCGGTGACCGCGCGGGTGTTGCGCTCGAACGTGCCTTCGGCGGCAAGCTCGAGGCCGCGCTTGGCGAGCGCGCGCTTGACGCCGACCAGACCGTCGCGGCCGAAGGAATCGTCCTGGTAGAAGATGCCGATGCGGGTGAAGTGGCGATCCTCCGTGAGGTGCTTGATCCAGGCCTCGGCCTCCGCACCGTAGCTCGCGCGGATGTTGACGACGTTGGCAAGCTCGAGGTCGCGCAGGAATTCGGCGCCGCTGAACGGACCGATGAAGGGGATGTTCCTGGCGCTGGTGATCGGGATTGTCGCCATCGCGGTTGGCGTGCCCACCGCGCCGATCAGCGCGAACACCTTGTCGTCCTCGATCAGGTGCAGCGTCTGCGCCACCGAACGATCGGGGTCGTAGCCGTCGTCGCGGCTGATGAGCTGGAGCTTGCGGCCGTGGACCCCGCCCTTGGCGTTGATCTCGGTGAATGCTGCGACGATGCCTTGCCGCATGCGCTGTCCGAGCGCGGAGGAGGGGCCTTCCAGCGCGGCGGCCTGGCCGAACAGGATCGCATCCTCGCTGACGCCGGCCTCGTCAGCTCTCGCTGCGAGCATGGTCGCGGCGAGGAGCGCGATGGTCAGGACGAGGGATGTCGCTGATCGAAATCGATACATCGGGGAAGTCTTGCCGAATGATGGGGAGGAGCCTCGCGCAACATATTCCTGCGGGCCTGAATAGCTCGCTAACCGGCGGCGCGTCGGCAGCCCGTAGTACTCCGGGCAAAACCGGCAACTTGTTTCCACAATGCCGGATCATTCGGGCAGTTCATTAACTAATTCACGCGTTGCGGAATGGTCGGGTTCCGAAATTGTGCAGTTCTTAACCGCGGTCTTGTTCCGATAGCGGCGCCGGCACCTCAACCAGAGGTTCGGTTCGTCGCGGACAGGGGGACGGCGGCTTCAAGATGGGCGATCGCGATCAGAACGATCAGGATCGGGGGCGTATGACCGGATGGTGGCGTGCCGCGCCGCTGCTCGGGCTGTATCGCCCTGCGCTCGTCGCGGTCGGCGTCGGTCTTCTGTTTTCGGTCGTGGGCGCGGCCGCCGTGGCGCGGTGGGAGGATCGAGTCAACAGGATCGAGTTCGAGAACGCGGCTGAAACCGAAGCGATCGTCATGCAGAATGGCATGGGCGAATACATCTCCCGGCTCGTCGCGCTGCGCACGCTGTTCGAATCGACCAACGACGAGGTCACCCGCAGCGAGTTCGAGACCTTCAGCGCCCGCCTGTTCGAGCGCCATCCCGGCATGCTGCGCATTGCCTGGCTGCCGCGCGTCAACCGCAAGGAGCGCGCCGAATACGAGACCGCGGCGATCGCGGACGGCGTGTCCGGCTATCGCATCAAGTCGCTCCAGAGCGAGGGCTTTGCCACGGCGCCGCAGAGCGACGAGTACTTTCCGGTGTTCTACTCGACCCAGCCGAAGACCTCGCCGGTCTACGGCATGGATTACGCCACCGTTCCGGAGCGCCGCGCGGTGCTGGAGCGCGCGCGCGACAGCGACAAGGTCGCAGCCATTCGCACGCGCCTGTTCGAGCCGAAGGAGGGGGGCCGGCTGCCCGACGTTCTCGTTGCCATTCCCGTCTACGCCAAGGGAACGTCGCGTGAGACGGTTGCGGACCGGCGCCGCAATCTCGCCGGCTTCGTGGTCGGCGTCTTCGACCTGCCGCTGTTGATCCAGGCCATTCGCGTCACCACCGGGGCAAGTCCCGCTGTCAGCATGAACGTCTATCCGCCCTTCACGGCGCAGATCGTCAGCCTGGAGCAGATGCTGCCGGATTATTCCTCGGCGGCCACGGCGCCGCAATCGATGCGGGACGTCGCGCGGGCGCTGCACTGGTCGGGCACTCTCAAGATCGGCGATACCGATTGGCAGGTGCGGGCGGTTCCAACCGCGGGCGGCCCGCTGGAGACGACTTACGATCGCGCGGGCGCGGTGCTGATCGTCGGCTTGCTGCTGACGCTATCACTGTCGACTTATCTCATGCTCGCAAGCCGCAATTCGCGGCGGCTGTCGTTGGCGAACCGGCGGGTGCTCGAGCTCGCCCAGACCGACATCCTGACCGGACTGCCGAACCGCGCCTTCTTCCTCACCCGGCTCGACGAGATGAACAGCCAGCTGAGCGTAAGGGGCCTGCCGTTCTCGATCCTGATGCTCGACCTCGACCGCTTCAAGAACGTCAACGACTCCCTCGGTCACGGTGCCGGCGATGCGCTGCTGCGCCAGGTGGCGCAGCGGCTGAAATCCGCCGTGCGCGCCAACGACGTGCTGGCGCGGCTCGGCGGCGACGAGTTCGCCATCATCCAGGAAACCGGCGCCGATCAGCGCGCCTGCTCGACCGAGCTGGCGGCGCGGATCGCCAAGCTCTTGACCGAACCGTTCCTGCTGCCCGGTCATCGCGTCGAGATCGGCACCAGCATCGGCATCGCCATCGCGCCGGATCACGGCAGCGATCAGGAGCAGCTGCTGAAGAAGGCCGACCTTGCGCTCTACCGTTCGAAATCGGCAGGCCGCAACTGCTTCACCATCTATGACGAGGCGATGTCAGCGGAGCTGGAGGCGCGCAACACGCTGGAGGGGGATCTGCGCGATGCCATCGCGCGGTGCCAGCTGGAAGTGCATTACCAGCCGTTCGTCGACGCGCTCAGCGGCGCGCGGCGCGGCTTCGAGGCGCTGGTGCGCTGGCGGCATCCGACACGCGGATTGATTCCGCCGGACCAGTTCATTTCGCTTGCGGAGGAGACCGGGCTGATCGTGCCGCTCGGCGAATTCGTGCTGCGGCGTGCTTGCGCGGATGCGGCCGGCTGGCCGTCCGGCCTCGCGGTCGCCGTCAATTTGTCGCCGATCCAGTTCAAGGAAGCCCGGCTGTTCGAGGTGATCTGCGCGGCGCTCGCCGATTCCGGCCTGCCGCCCCAACGGCTGGAGATCGAGATCACGGAATCCGTGCTGCTGGAACGCGGTGGCGAGAACCACGCCTTCATGCAGCGGCTGAAGCAGCTCGGCGTCGAGCTCGCGCTCGACGATTTCGGCACCGGCTATTCCTCGCTCAGCTATCTGACGGCGTTCCCGTTCGACAAGATCAAGATCGACAAGTCGTTCATCCGCAACCTCACCCAGCAGCCGCGCAGCTCCGCCATCATTTCCTCGATCGTGACGCTGGCGCGTGGGCTGGACATGTCGGTCACCGCCGAGGGCGTCGAGACCCGCGAGGAGTACGAGCGGCTGAAGGCGCTCGGCGTCAATTTCGCGCAAGGCTATCTGTTCGGCCGCCCGCAGCCGATCGAGCGGATCCTGTTCGACGCGCCGGCCAAACCCTCACGGCGGGACGCCGCCTGAGATCGCCCTGACGCATCTCGCCCGACGGGCATGCGCGGAATTCGCTTGACCCGGGCACCCCCGGATGGTCGGTAGGACCGTCCAGGGATGAAACACACAAATATGCGGCTTCCGTTCTTCTACGGCTGGGTCGTGGTCGCCGTGACCTTCGTCACCATGGCCATTGGCGTCAACGCGCGCACCGCCTTTTCACTGTTCTTTCCTCCCATCGTCTCCGAATTCGGCTGGGAGCGCGGCGTCACCGCGGGCGCCTTCTCCTTCGGCTTCGTGGTGTCGGGCGTGGTCAGCCCTCTGATCGGCCGCCTGATGGACCGCGCCGGCCCGCGCGCGGTGATGGAGCTCGGCGTCGTGCTGATGGGCGGTGGGCTGCTGCTTGCGCCGCTCACCAGCGCGCCCTGGCATCTCTATGTCACCATCGGCGTCATGGTCGGCGCCGGCTCGGTGTGTCTCGGCTATTCCGGCCAGTCGCTGTTCTTGCCGAACTGGTTCATCCGCAAGCGCGGCTTCGCCATCGGCATCGCTTTCGCCGGCGTCGGCATCGGCTCGGTGACGTTGCTGCCCTGGGTGCAGCACATGATCGAGCAGACCGGCTGGCGCACCGCCTGCACCGCGATGGGCCTGCTCATCCTGGTCGTGCTGGCGCCGGTCAATCTGCTGCTGCACAAGCGCCCGCAGGACATCGGCCTCGAGCCGGACGGCGATGCCGTCTCGGCCGCGGGCGCGGCCGAACCGATCTCCAACGTCGTCGATCCCGTCTGGGTCGGGACCGATTGGACGCTGAAGCGTGCCGTCGCGACCGCGCGGTTCTGGTGGATCGCGCTCGGCTATTTTTGCGGCCTGTACATCTGGTACGCCGTGCAGGTGCACCAGACCAAATTCCTGCTCGACATCGGCTTCAGTCCCGGTGTCGCGGTGTGGGCGCTCGGCATCGTCAGCCTGCTCGGCATTCCCGGCCAGATCCTGCTCGGCCATGTCTCCGACCGGATCGGGCGGGAATGGGTGTGGGCGATCAGTTGCGCGGGCTTTGTGATCTGCTTTGCGGCGCTGATGGCGTTGAAGTTCCAGCCGTCGCTATGGCTGGTCTACGTGATGGTGTTCACGCAAGGCGCGCTCGGCTACGGCCTCACCTCGATCATGGGCGCCGTGGTGTTCGAGATTTTCCAGGGCAAGCACCAGGGCAGCATCTTCGGCACGATCATGCTGGCGGCGCTGGCGGGCGGTGCGGCCGGACCGTGGGTGACCGGTTTCCTCTACGATCGCACCGGTGACTACACGCTCGCCTTCGCCATCGCGATGATCGTGAGCGCCTTGTCGGCACTCTCGATCTGGCAGGCCGCGCCGCGGAAGGTGCGGGCCGTCGCCGGCCGGCTGCACAAGCTCAAGGCTGGAACTGGCGCGGATTAGGTTCCGCACGCTTCAACATACCGTCGTCGTTTTCGCGGATCGTTAAGCATGCCGCCTCTTGGCGAGGGGGCGATGGCGCAGCAAGAACGTCTTGGACACCATCGGAGCGTTAGCGTCTGAGCGATTGCCGCATTTTCCCGCTATCGCCGGGTCAAACGATGTCCGCCTTCGATTGTCTCACTGAAATTCCGGATGTGCTGCGAGCCGCGCTCGAACGCGCCGAGGATGGCGTCGTCATCGTCGATGACGCCCATCGCATCACGCATTTCAACGCCGCCGCGGAGCGCATCTGGAAGCTGGCGCGCACCGACGTGCTCGGTCGCGATGCCGAGATTCTCACCCTCAAGGGCTTCCAGGCCGAGCAGGTGACCGATCTCCGGGACGAGATCAGTCTCGTGCGCCCTGACGGCAGCCGCATCAGGGCGGCTGTCGCGCTGTCTTCCGTGACCATCGGCGGCGCCAATCATTACATCGTGTTTGCGCGCGACGTCACCATCGAAGCCGAGCGGCGCGTCAGGATCGGACTTCTCCACGCCGTCTCCGACCAGACCAACCGGGCGGTGATCATCAGCGACACCGAGCAGAACATCGTCTACGTCAATTCCGCCTTCACGACGCTGTTCGGCTACACTGACGCGGAGGCCGAGGGACGCCGCGCAGGCGAGCTGATTGCCGGCCGGCACACCGATCGCAAGGCGATCGCGAAGCTCATCAAGCGCCTGATGCATGGCGGTCGCCGCGGCGAAGCCGAGGTGCTGGCCTACGACAAGGACGGCGAGGAGATCTGGGTCTGCGCCCGGATCGATGCCTTCCGCGACATGAAGGGCCGGGTCAGGCACATCTTCGCGCTGCTCGAGGACATCACCGAAACCAAGCAGCTGCGCTCGTTGCAGCAGCTCATCATGGGCGCGCTCGCCGACGAGGTGCCGATCGGCGAGATCGCCGACAGGCTGTGCCGTCGCGTCGAGGAGATCGCGCCCCACGTGGTCTGCTCGTTGCTTCATGTCGATGCCGCGGGCCTGATCCATCCGCTCGGCGGCCCGAGTCTGCCCGATGATTATTCCCGCGCGCTGGACGGCGTGGCCATCGGCCCCGATGTCGGCTCCTGCGGCACCGCCGCCTTCTACGGCGAACCGGTGCTGGCGACCGATCTGGAGACCGATCCGCGCTGGCAGCCCTACAAGGCCATGCCGCTCGCGATCGGCCTGCGCGCCTGCTGGTCGACCCCGGTCAAGGCCAAGGACGGCCGGGTCATTGCGACCTTCGCCTTCTACTATCGAGAAAGCCGCGCGCCGAGCAATTGGCACCGGCGTATCGTCGAGGCCTGCGTCAATCTCGGCGCCTTCGCGATCGAGCGCAAGGAAGCGCGCGCCGAGATCGCGCGGCTCGCCTATCACGACATCCTCACCGGCCTGCCGAACCGCGCGCAGCTGCGGAACCTGATCACCACGGCGATCGATGCCTGCCCGACCGGCAGCCACGTCGCGCTCGCTTTCCTCGACGTCGATCATTTCAAGGACGTCAACGACACGCTCGGTCATGCCGCCGGCGACGAGCTCCTGATCCAGCTCGCCCAGCGCCTGCGCGAGCAGATCGGCCCGGAGGACATGCTGGGACGGCTCGGCGGCGACGAGTTCGTCATCCTGCTCCCGCAACGCAACGCCGAGAGCGCCGCGCGCGTCGCGGCCGACATCACGGAGGCGCTGGCTGCACCCTTGAAGCTTGGATCGAAGCTGATGCCGATGTCGGCCAGCATCGGCATCAGCCTCTATCCCGACCACGCCACCGACATCGACACCCTGATGCAGCAGGCCGATGCCGCCATGTACATGGCCAAGCAGGCGGGCCGCTCGACCTATCGTATCTTCAGCGCCGAATTGAACGGGCTCACCGAGCAGCGGCTGGCGCTGATCGCGGCGCTCCGCCGTGCCATCGCCGAAGGCGCGCTGACTCTCAGCTACCAGCCGCAGATCCGCAGCTGCGACGGCGCCATCCACGGCGTCGAGGCGCTGTCGCGCTGGCGCGATGCCGTGCTCGGCGACGTCTCGCCGGCAAAATTTATCCCGCTCGCCGAGGAATGCGGCCTGATCGAGCAGATCGGCCTGTGGTCGGTGCGCGAGGCCTGCCGGCAGATGGCGAGCTGGCGCCGCGCCGGGCTCAACATCCCTTGCGTGTCGGTCAACCTGTCGCCGATCAATTTCCGCAACGTCACGCTGGCGGCGCGGCTCAAGGACATCCTCGCCGAATACGATCTGTCGGCGGACGCCTTGATGCTGGAGATCAACGAAGGCGCATTCATGCAGGATGGCGTCGCCGCGCTCGAGACCATGAACGCGATCCGCGAGCTCGGCGTTGGGCTCTCGTTGGACGATTTCGGTACCGGCTATTCCAGCCTCAGCCGTCTCGCGCATCTGCCGATCCGCGAATTGAAGATCGACCGCAGTTTTATGCGCGACATCGAGCGTGACGCCAGCGCGCTTGCGATCGCCACCGCGGTGGTGCGCGTCGGTCAGGGCCTCGGCATGACCGTCGTCGCCGAGGGCGTCGAGACCGAAGGCCAGCGCAAGACTTTGGCCGAGCTCGGCTGCGACGTCGTGCAGGGCTTCTTCTACGCACCCGCACTTCCCCCCGTTGCCTTCGAGCGCTGGCTGATCGAGCACTGCGCCGAGCAGGCGAGGGCGATGCTGGGGCGGCTGGATGTGACGGCGGCGGAGAGCGACGCTGTGCGGAAGTCGGCCTAGTTGCCTTTGAGATATTCCCAGCCGGTAGGAACACATCGGCGGCCGGCGGTTTGGTCCCGCGGCGTCCGCCGCATGGGCACCGCCATCTCTGAGGGGAGGCCCTAGATGTCGCAATTCTACTTCGACATCTGGGACGGTGAAGCGCTCGTCGTAGACGAAGAAGGCCTGGATCTGGCCAGCCAACGGGCCGCGGAGGTCGAGGCCGCGTTGTCTCTTGCCGACATTGCCAAGCAGCTTGAGCCGTTCGCCAGCAGTGATGGCCTGGCCATCAATGTCCGGGATGCGAACGGTCTGGTGTTGAGAGCGATATCCGTCTGCGAAAGAGACCAGCCGGTCAATTGAGACCACCACAAGCGGCATGCCCGCTGATGGGTCTGGCTAGAGCATCGAAAGCACGATGATCCCGTCTTCGAGTTCCCTGAAGCGAGGCGCACCCGCGCCATACGCTCGAACTCCGTGCGATGCTTCTGGAGGTAGCTGAAGGCCTGCTTCTGCGTGTTGAATGTGGGCACGTCTTCCGGCTTGCGCCAAACGCAAGAAGGAAGGTGATGGTTCCGCCGTCCAGTTTGACTCTCACCCGGCCCCGCAAACAACCAAACCCGCTCAATCCGGAGATTGAGCGGGCAAAACGACCGTTTCAGTACATCCGTGAAACGGCGCCACGATATCAAGCCAGCGAGAGGTTCTCGGCGCTGACTTTACCTCGCATCTTGTCGGTCTTGGTCTCGAAGTTGACCTTTTGCCCCTCTGCGAGGCCGGCAAGGCCAGCTCTCTCAACAGCGCTGATGTGATCGAACACATCATTGCTGCCGTCGTTGGGTTGAGTGAAACCGAAGCCCTTTTGGCCGTTGAACCACTTGACGGTACCTGTCGTCATCTTCTTCTCCAAAGCGCGCAAACGCGTTCCACGTGACGATCACGCGGTTATCTTCAACTTCGTCGATGTCGTCGGAAAAGGAGCCCGCGGGCGCATTCAACAAGGCACAGCGGCTAATCGAATCATCTCGATATAAGGGGCTTTCGGGATTTTGCAAGGAGCGAAGGCGGCTTGTTGTTGCGGAGCAGTTCTGGGTGTTCCCCGTCGAGACGGTTTCGCGTGTGTCTGCCGACCTGTAAGCAAGCCGTTGTCGATTGACAGCGCTGCACGACAATGGTCACGTGGACCTCACCAAGCTGCTTCGCCGTGACAGGCAGGATCGGCTCGTCCGAAGCCGCGACGAGTGTCGCCGCTACTATCCTCAAAAATCGCAATGAAGCTCCTGCGCAATTTGGCTGCCGGCAGGACGTATCGCATTCGCAGCCTCAGTCAGGAGGATCAATTGCACGTACTTGTCAGGGACAACAATGTTGAGCAGGCACTCCGTGTTCTCAAGAAGAAGATGCAGCGCGAGGGCGTCTTCCGGGAAATGAAACAACGGCGTTCCTATGAAAAGCCGTCCGAGAGAAAGACCCGCGAGAAATCTGAAGCGATTCGTCGCGCCCGCAAGCTTGCCCGGAAGCAGGCGATCAGGGAGGGGTTGCTGCCCGCGCCGCCGAAAAAGAAGCCCTTTGAACGCAAGCCGCCCTTGCCGGAAGTCAAAGCACGGACGGAGTAGAGAAGACCTTGGACCATGTGACGGCGATACCGGGGCCTTCTGCCTTGCATCGGGCGTCGCGGTGTTGCCGTGCTCTATGGCCTGAAATCGATGCCGCGTAGCACGATGCCGGGCGGCCGAGAATTTCAGGGGCAGGGCTGTCGTTCAATAGCGACAGGACTTTACTCCGATGCCAGCCCCGTCCTCCGCCGCAAATCCGTGATCGCGCGCAGAAAGCTGTCCGCGGGCGTCGTCTCGGGATCGATCAGCCGGTGCAGGCGAAAGCCGTCTTCGAGCGCCAGCACGACGGAGGCCATCCAGGGCGGGTTCAGATTGTCGTTCCGTCCGTTGCTCTTCAACGTCGCCTCGACGATGTCGGCCACCAGCTTGCGCCGCGCGCGCAGGCGTTTGGCGAGCTCGGGGCGGCGCTTCTCGGCGCGGGCGACGAACAGGATCATCTCCATGTGCAGGAGCGGCGAGCGGGCGAGGGGATCCTGCCTGGTGCGGTCCATCGCTTTCAACGCCGCGATGAAGTCGTCGAGATTGTCGTGCCGGGCAAGGATGTCGAGGTTGCGCCGGATCGACTGCTCGACATGGTCCTCGAGCATGGCGATGATCAGGTCGTCCTTGCTTCTAAAGTTGGAATAGAACGCGCCGCGGGTGAAGCCCGCCGCCGCCGCGATCGCCTCGATGCTGGCGCCGCCGATGCCGTCCTCCTCGAACACGCGCGCGGCCGCCTCGAACAATTTGTCGCGCGTGTCGTCCCTGGTCGGCCTGGTTCTCAGCCTTGACATCGGATGAGGTTAGGGCAGAATGCAACTCGATACAACAATGTATCGAGTTGATAAATCTTGGGGATGGTTGCGCCGGGCAGTGGGGCTGCGATCGGCGTATTCGTGTCATCGGCAACCAATTTTGAGGTCACCATGAACGAGCACGTGCAAGGCGCCGGCGGCGCGCCGCTGTTCAACCCGCTGTCGCCGGACTTCATCCGCGATCCCTATCCGCACTATGAACGGCTGCGCACGAACGATCCGATCCACGTGACGCCGTTCGGCCAGTTCGTCACCAGTCGCCACGCCGACGTCAGCCTCGTGATGCGCGACAAGCGCTTCGGCAAGGATTTCGTCGAGCGCACGACGCGCCGCTATGGCGAGAAGATCATGGACGAGCCAGTGTTCCGCAGCATGAGCCATTGGATGCTGCAGGCCGATCCGCCGGATCACACCCGTCTGCGCGGCCTCGTCGTAAAGGCCTTCACCGCGCGCCGGGTCGAGGACATGCGGCCGCGCATCCAGGCGATCGTCGACCAGGCCATCGATGCCGTGATCAATCGCGGCCACATGGACCTGATCGAGGATTTCGCCTTCCGCCTGCCCGTCACCATCATCTGCGAGATGCTCGGCATCCCCGAGGACCATCGCGAGGTCTTCTACAAGAGCTCGCGTGACGGCGGCCGGCTACTCGACCCCGTGCCCCTCACTGCCGAGGAGATCAGGAAGGGCAACGAGGGCAACCTGATGGCGCAGATGTATTTCCAGCAGCTGTTCGAGCTGCGCCGCAAAAATCCCGGGGACGATCTCACCACCCAGCTGGTGCAGGCCGAGGAGGACGGCAACAAGCTCACAAACGAGGAGCTGACCGCCAACATCATCCTGTTGTTCGGCGCCGGCCACGAGACCACGGTGAACCTGATCGGCAACGGCCTTTTGGCGCTCCACCGCAATCCGGACCAGCTTGCGCTGCTCAAGGCGCGCCCCGAGCTGATGGAAGGCGCGATCGAGGAATTTTTGCGCTACGATTCCTCGGTGCAGATGACCGGCCGCGTCGCGCTGGAGGAGATCGAGGATCTCGGCGGCAAGAGGATCCCCAAGGGCGAGACCGTGCTGTGCCTGCTCGGCTCGGCCAACCGCGATCCCGCAGTCTATCCTGACCGGCCGGACCGGCTCGATGTCACCCGCCAGAACGTGAAACCGCTGTCGTTCGGCGGCGGCATCCATTTCTGCCTGGGTGCCCAATTGGCGCGCATCGAGGCCGAGATCGCCATTGCCACCCTGCTGCGGCGGCTGCCCGATTTGCGCATCGACGACGTCGAAAACCCGGAATGGCGGCCGACCTTCGTGCTGCGTGGCCTCAAGCGGCTGCCGGCGAGCTGGTGAGGCGGCCCGGCAATAACCTCCGCGCGCAACAGTCGCTGTGACTTCGCCACACTTCCCCCTATATAAGGGGCTGTTCCGGCACGCCTGAAGTCCACTAAGGCCAGGGTTTGGTCCGGATGCCGGTTTGGCCGAGGGGAGACCCGTGCAGACGACGCTGCTCGGATTGGCGATTGCCTTCATCATTGCGCTGCTGGCCGCGCTGATCGGGCCTTACTACGTCGACTGGAACCAGTTCAGGCCCCAGTTCGAGGCGGAGGCTGGCAAGATCATCGGCGTACCGGTGCGGGTCGCGGGCGAGCTCGACGCGCGGCTGTTGCCGGCGCCGACGCTGCGGCTGCGCCAGGTCACCTTCGGCGGCAACAACGATCTCGGTCGCCTGCGCGCCGACAAGCTCGACGTCGAGTTCAGCCTGGGCTCCTTGATGCGCGGCGAATGGCGCGCCACCGAGCTTTCGGTGGGCGGCATGGCGGTCGACCTCGGCCTCGATGCCCGGGGGCGGGTCGATTTGCCCTCCACCGCGAGCGGCACCTTCAATCTGGCCTCCCTCGCCATCGAGCGGCTGAATCTCACCGGCCGCATTGCGCTTCACGATGCCGCCAGCCGCTCGACGCTGGAGCTGAACGACATCGCCTTCTCCGGCGACGTCCGCTCGCTCGCGGGCTCGGTGCGCGGCGACGGCAGATTCACCGCCGCCGGGGTGCGCTATCCGTTCCGCGTCTCCTCGGGCCCGAGCGCCGACGGCAGCGCCACCCGTCTCCACCTCAACATCGATCCTGGCGAGCGCGCCATCCTCGCCGATCTCGAAGGCGTGCTCGCCTTCGACAACCGCCTGCCGAAATTCGACGGTGCGCTGACGCTGGCCGTGCCGGCGGTCAAGAAGGCGGGCGAGGCGGGTCCGACGCCGTGGAAGCTCACGACCAAGCTCAAGGCTGATCCGGCCGGCGCGAAGTTCGAGCAGATCGACGCGAACTTCGGCGCTGAAGACAATGCGCTGAAGCTCGGCGGCGTCGGCGACCTCAGATTCGGCGCCGCGCCGCTGCTGCGCGCGGTGCTGTCGGCGCGCCAGGTCGATGCCGACAAGCTCGCGGGCAAGGACGATGCCGAGCCGCTCCGCATCCTGCCGGCGCTGCGCGCGGGGCTGGCTGCCATTCCGCAGGCGCCGATCCCGGCGCAGATCGAGTTCAACTCCGACCAGATCATGCTCGGTGGCCGCCCGCTGCAGAACATCGCGGCCGAGCTTCAGACCGATGGACGATCCTGGACGTTCCAGCGGCTCGAGCTGCGCGCGCCCGGCATGACGCAGCTCTCGCTCAACGGCGCAGCCCCGGGCGCCGACAGTTTCAGCGGCCGTCTCAGCGTCGAATCCTCCGATCCTGACGCGCTGGTGGCCTGGCTCCAGGGCCGCAGCGAGATCAACCGCCGCAGCACGCGGCCGCTGCGTCTTGCCGGCGACGTGACGATCGCCGCCAACCATCTCGCCATCGACAGGCTGAAGGCCGACATCGAAGGCGGCACCGTCGAGGGCCGCATCGCCTTCGTGCAAACAGGCGCGAGCAAGGGCTCGCGGATCGACGCCGAGCTCAAAGCCGACCGTCTTGACCTCGATACCGCCGCAAGCTTCGTGCGCGCGCTTGCGGGGCCCCAAGTCGAATGGCCGGAAGAGGCAAAGCTCTCGCTCGATATCGGCCGCGCGATCTCCGCCGGCCAGGAGCTGCGGCCGTTCGCGGCAAAGCTCGCTTTCGGCCCCGCATCGCTGTCGCTGGAGCAGCTGCGCTTCGGCCAGGCCAGCGGCGTGACCACGGAGGCGAGCGGCAGCTTCGACCGCACCAAAGCCACCGGCAAGCTCGCGCTGAAATCCTCGGCCAATTCGCTGCGCGAGCTCACCGCGTTAGTCGAGCCGTTTGCGCCCGCGGTGCGCGCGCGTTTCGATGCCATCCCGTCATTGCCAGGCGCGACCCGCCTCAAGCTCGATCTCAGCCTCGACAAGAATGCCGAGCATGCCGATCGCAGCAATGCCCGCGCCGTGCTTGATCTCGACGCGCCGCAGCTCAAGGCGACGGCGACGCTGGCCGCGCAGATGCCGGCGGCGGCGGTCAACGGCGTCGATATCGACAAATTGCGCAACAGCGACTTCACGCTGGACTCGAAGGTATCGGCCCCGCAGGCCGGCGCGCTGCTGGTGCTGCTCGGGCTCGATCGCGTGGTGGCTGCAGGCGAGGGCGCTTCGCAATTCGAAGGCAAGCTGACCGGAGCGTGGCGGCGGCCGTTGCAATTGAACGCCAAGCTCAGCGGCGGCGGGCTGGACGCCGATGCGCAGGGCAGCGTCGAATTGTCGGAGCCGAAAGCCAGCGTGAATCTGCGCGTGCGCAAGGCCAATCTGGCGCCGCTGTTCGGGACCAGCCCGGCCGACAAATCGATGCAGGCCGTGAGCCTGTCCTCCCGCCTCACGCTCTCCGGCAACCGCCTGACCTTCGACGATCTCGACGGCAACGCGGCCGGCTCGCATTTGCGCGGTCATCTTGCGGTGACGCTCGATCAGGAAAGGAGCGTCGACGGCGAAGTCGGCCTCGATACGCTCGATCTGGCGCCCGCGCTCGCGATGGCGATCGGCGCCGCCGGGCACGAGTCCGGCGAGCCGCTGAGTGCTGGGTTGTTGGGCGGCTGGCGCGGCCGCATCGCTTTCCAGGCGCTGCGCGGGATGTTGCCCGGTGGCATCGAGCTGCGCCCGTTCGGCGGCACGCTTCGAAGCGACGGCCAGTCGCTCGCACTCGATGCGCTGAAGGGCGGCCTCAGTGGCGGCGAGATGTCGGCGAGCTTCGACGCACGCAACGGCGCGAATGGTCTTGCGCTGAACGCGCGCATCGATCTCAGCAATGTCGATGCGGCGACGCTGCGCTATCGCGATCTCGCGCTGCCGAAGGGGCGCGCCACGGTGCAGATGGCGCTGACCAGCCAGGGCCGCAGCGTCGCGGCGCTCACCGGCGCGCTCGCCGGCAACGGCGCGGTGACGCTAGACTCCGCGGAAATCGGCGGCCTCAATCCGCGCGCCTTCGAGATCGCCATCCGCGCCAGCGACGGTGGCCAGGTCGCCGACGACAACCGCCTGCGGCAGCTCGTCGAGCCCGCGCTTGCCGCCGCGCCGATCGCGGTGGCCTCGGCGCAGATCCCGTTCACGATCCGCGACGGACGCTTACGCGTCGGCGCGACCCCGCTCGAAGCGAAGAATGCCCGCGCCATCGTTTCCGGCGGCTACGACATTCCCGCCGACCAGGCCGACATCCGCGCCAGCCTGACGCCGATCATGACCGGGCTCTCCGGCGCCCCGCCCGAAATCCAGCTGTTCGCGGCGGGCCCGCCCGACAGGCTCAATCGCACGATCGACCTTGCGCCGCTGTCGTCCTGGTTGGCGGTGCGCACGATCGACCGCGAGACGCGCCGGCTCGACGCCATCGAGCGCGGCGAGCCTCCGCCGGCGACCGCGGCGCTGCCGACGCTGGTCTCGCCCGATCCCGCGCCGGAGCAGGCGCCGGTCAATGTGCCGCTGCCGGGCCAGGATCCCCGCCGCGCACCGTCAAAGCCGAAAGCCGCGCCGCTGCCAAAGGCCCCGCAGGCCGCGCCCGCCGCGCCAAGCCCGCCGCTCGCCCAACAGCTTGCGCCGCTGCCGCCGGCCATCGACGTGAAGCCTGCACCGGGTCCGCCGCCCGCCAAGCCCAAGCCGAAGCCGCCGCTGGTCCTGACGCCGCAGAATCCGTAAGGGTGACTTTAGTGAGATGAACGCGCGGGCTCGGTGCAACCTCTCCCGCTTGCGGGGGAGGTCGGCGCGAAGCACCGGGTGGGGGCTCTCTCCACATTGGGAGTCTCTCCGTTGAGACAGCCTCTCCCCAACCCTCTCCCGCAAGCGAGAGAGGGAGCGCACCTTCCGAGCCGCCTTGTCCGTCCGTGAATCCATTCCCTCGCATTTGAATGAATTTTGCCCGGCAAAACTGATTTGCCGATTTTACCGAATTCTCGCGTTTGATCTCTAGCGTCAGTTCCCAGAGGAATCCGGTGTCCCGCCACGAGCGGCGGGGCGCCGCGCCAAAAGAACTGCCAAGAATTACTCGCCAAGAACTGGGGTTATCGAGATGAACGGGGCGAAAACGCTTCTACAGGATCTGGACGACGCGATCGCGCGCGGCACTGACGAGAGCCGGGCGAAGGCGTTGTGGCATGCGACCGACATTCTGATCACCGGCCGCTACAGCGACGACGAGATCAGCATGTTCGGCGAGGTCATCGGGCGGCTCGCCGACGAGATCGAGGTCGCCGCGCGCGCGCAGCTCTCGGAGCTGATGTCGGCATGCGATCACGCTCCGCTCAACGTCATCGAAAAGCTGGCGCTCGACGACGAGATCGAGGTCGCCGGTCCCGTGCTGCGCGACTCCACTCGTCTCGACGAGAAGATGCTGGTCGAGAGCGCCATGACCAAGGGCCAATCGCATCTACTCGCAATCGCCCAGCGCAAATCGATCGGCGAGGCCGTCACCGACGTGCTGGTCAAGCGCGGCGATCAGGAGGTCGTGACCTCGGTGGCCAGGAACGAGGGCGCGCGCTTCTCCGGTTCGGGCCTGTTGCACATGGTCCGCCGCGCCGAAGGCGATTCGATCCTCGCCGAGCAGCTCGGCCTGCGCAAGGACGTGCCGCGCCACATCTTCCAGCAGCTGATCTCGAAGGCGTCGGAAGACGTCCGCCGCCGCCTCGAGACCGAGCGGCCCGAAATGATGGCGCAGATCCAGAGCTCGGTGACCGAGGTCACCGGCGATCTTCAGTCCAAGTTCGGCCCGTCCTCGCGCAGCTATTTCGTCGCCAAGCGCGTGGTGACGACGCAGTATCGCCAGGGCAACCTCAACCAGGATTCGATCTCGAACTATGCGCGCCAGCACCGCTTCGACGAGGTGCAGATCGGCCTGTCGCTGCTGTCGGCGTTGCCGGTCGACGTGATCGAGCGCGCGATGATGGACCGCAACCGCGAGATGATTCTGGTGCTGTGCAAGGCGCTCGACTTCTCCTGGGACACGACCATGTCGCTGCTGTTCCTCGGCGCCAAGGATCATCTGATCACGGCGCGCGAGCTGCACGACAACGAGCGGGATTTCGGCCGGCTGAAGATCGAGACCTCGCGCAGCGTCTTGAAGTTCTACCAGTCGCGCAAGACCGCCGGCGATTCCACCGCGGGCGGCCGTCAGCCCGAGCTTCAGGTCCACTGAACAGGTGCACTGAGCATCGTCCCGGACTTCAAAGGGGAGTATTTGCAATGTTGCCTCAATTCGGCACCGCGGTTCGCAAGAAGAACCTCAACAGCGCCGTGACCGCCGATCTCGGCGCGGGAGCGCCCGACAAGGCGTCGGTGGACGCTGCCTGGCTCGTGCTGGAAGCCGCCAATGACCTCGGCGACCACGCCGCGATCGACGCCTGCCGGCGTGTCATCGACGCCGAGCTGACCGGCACGGTGGCCGGAAGCTCGGACATCGATCTCGTGCTGGGGTATTTCCGGTAAGCTGCCTCCCACACCGTCATCATCTCTCTCGCTTCGCCGTGAGGCGTCGCCCCATCTTAGAGGGTGATCAACGTCTTGATCGCGCGCCGTTCGTCCATGGCGCGGTATCCCTCGGCGACGTCGGACAGCGGCAGCTTGAGGTCGAACACCTTTCCCGGCTTGATCTTGCCGGCGAGGACGCGGCCGATCAGGTCAGGCAGGAAGCGCCGGACGGGGGCCGGTCCGCCGAGCATGCGCCGCTGCGCGAAGAACATCGCCTGGCCGTCGAAGGTCACGCCGTGCGGCACGCCGACATAGCCGATTGATCCGCCGGGCCGCGAACAGGCGATCGCCTGCGCCATCGATTCCTGCGTGCCGACGCACTCCAGAACGGAATCGGCGCCGACGCCATCGGTGAGGTCCTTGATGCGGGCAATGCCCGCCTCGCCGCGCTCGGCCACGATGTCGGTGGCGCCGAATTCGACCGCCAGCTGCTGCCGCGTCTTGTGTCGGCTCATGGCGATGATCCGCTCGGCGCCCATCTCCTTGGCCGCCAGCACGCCCATCAGGCCGACGGCGCCGTCGCCGACTACGATTGCGGTCGATCCCTTGCGAACGTTGGCGGCATCGGCGGCATACCAGCCGGTGCCAAGCACGTCGGAGGTCGCGAGCAGGTCGGCAATGAGATCGGGTGACGGATGCTCAGCGGTTGCGACCAGGGTGCCGTCGGCCAGCGGAACGCGCGCGTAGGGGGCTTGCGCGCCCGACATGAATTCGCGCTGGACGCAGGAGGAATGGAAGCCGAAGCGGCAATGCGGGCAGGTGTTGTCGGAGATGCAGAACGAGCCGACGACGAACTGCCCGGGTCGCACCGTCTTCACCGCGCTGCCGACCTCCACGACCACGCCGCAATATTCGTGGCCCATGTGCTGCGCACGACCGTCGATCGGCTGCAGGCCGCGATAGGGCCAGAGGTCGGACCCGCAGATGCAGGTTGCCGACAGCTTGATGATGGCGTCGGTGGGCTTGAGGATCTTGGGATCGTCGACCTCTTCGCAGCGGATGTCGCCGGGACCATACATGAGTGTTGCCAGCATGGCTGAACCTTTCGGGTTTGATCGTCAGGAGAGAAGCTCGAGCCGCAGCGGATATTTTCCGCGCGTGAGCAGGGGCTGAGCGCCGCCGTCGAGATGGCCGAGACGGATCAAGCCCTTCGAGTAGCGATAGCTGCCGTGGAAGAAGGCGAGATTGCCCCAGGGCGCGAAGTAGCAGAGATCGCCCGGCGCCTCGTCGGCGAACGGGACGCTGTCGAGCTCCGTCAGCTTGCGCGGCAGATAGGCGATCTTCTCGTTGGTCGAATAGTCCTCGATGGCGAGGTCGAGCGGCAGCAGAGCGACGAGGTCCCTCGCCGACGGGTTGTCCAGAAGGGTTGCCGTAAAACTGTGGCGGTCGAAGGCGCATCGCATCTGCATGTTCGCAGCTCCCGTCCGCCCGGCGGCGTTCGTCACGGTGAGGCCGGCGACGGAGCCGGGCACCGCGGCGATGGCCACGAGGCCGCCGACAACGGTCCGGCGCGTGAAGCAACGTCTGGACATGATACATGCGCCTGTGGTCGGGGCCGGAGGGCACGAGAGCCGCGGCCGCCTCCGCCATTGGACATAACGCCCGGCGGGCGATCCGATTAGATGGATTAATCCGCTTGCGTTGATCGATGGGAGGCATAAATGGGAACTCTCGGCGGTGGAAGGCGATGGCCAGGCAGGATTTCAACGACCTTCGCCGGCGAGCGGCTGCGGCAAGCGATGGCACCGCGCATCGCGAAGATCGAGGCCGACATCGCCGACCTCATGGCGTTCCGCGACAAGCCGTCCGGGCGGACCAGGATGACGATCTCGAACCATGCATTCGAGAGCGTGGTGTGGCCGAAGCTGGAGCCGGTCCTGAAGAACTATCCGGACATCAAGCTCGAAGTCAGCCTCGACAGCGGATTTCGCGACATCGTCGAGGAGGGTTTCGATGCCGGCGTCCGCCTCGGCGAGAGCGTCGAAAAGGACATGGTCGCGGTGCGGATCGGGCCGGATTGGCGCGTGGTGGCCGTGGCTTCACCCGGCTACTTCGCCGAGCACCGCGCGCCCAAGCATCCCCACGAGCTCGTAGGGCACAGTTGCATCAACCTGCGAATGGAACGGGCGGGCGGGCTTTACGCGTGGGAATTCGCCAAGCGCGGCCAGGAGCTTCGCGTCCGGGTCGACGGGCAATTGACGTTCAACAGCTCCTACACCCAGGTCGAGGCGGCCCTGAGGGGATACGGCATCGCCTACGTTCCGGAGAACATCATGAAGGCGCACATCGCCTGGGGCGACCGCGCGTTGGTGCTGGACGACTGGTCTCCGACGTTCGACGGCCACCACATCTACCATCCGAGCCGGCGCCAGAACTCGCCCGCCTTCAAGGTTATCGTCGACGCACTGCGTCATCGCGGGAAGTGACGGCGGCCGGCGATGCGGTTCGGTGCCGTCCCGTTCGTTCGAAGTCAGTACGAACCCGAGCGCTTTGATCCTGCATCGAGCCGTAGACTTGACCTCGCCGCGCTCAGCGCCGCAGACAGCTCGTCGATGTGGTAGGGCTTCGCCAGGATCTGGATGCCCGCCGCCTGCGCCTCATGGACGGAGGCTTCGGCGTAGCCGCTGGTCAGCAGAACCGGTATGTCGTTGCGACGCCGTTTGATCTCGTGTGCGAGTTCAACCCCATTCATGCCGCCGGGCATCATGATGTCCGAAAAGATCACATCGACGGAGCGACCATCGGCCAAAGCGCCGAGAGCCGCGGCAGCGCTGGCGGCGCGTGTGACTTCGTAACCGAGTTGGCCGAGCATCTCGGCGACCAGTGCGGCAACCTCGTCGTCGTCTTCGACCAGCAGGATTCGGCCCTGGTTGCTTTTCTTCGGTCGCACCCTGGTGAGGTCGATGAGGTGCCGCTCGCTCGAAGGGACATCGAACGATCGCGGCAGGTACAGTTCGATGCTCGTGCCCCGGCCGGCCTCCGATTGAATGCGGACCGTGCCACGAGACTGCGTCGCAAATCCATGGACCTGCGCGAGCCCAAGTCCCGAGCCCTTGCCGACGTCCTTGGTCGTGAAGAAGGGCTCGAAGACCCGCGACAGGATCTCCGGAGCCATGCCGACACCTGTGTCGATCACGGACAGCCGGACATAGTCGCCGGCGATCTCCGCGTCGTTCAGCTCGGGCAGGTTTTCGCCGCGGACGAGGATCGTGCCGCCGTTCGGCATGGCGTCGCGGGCATTGACGGCCAGGTTGAGGATCACCAGCTCGAGCTCCCCGGGATCGACCTCCACCGGCCACAGCGAATCCGGAAATTCGAACTCGACATGGACGTCGCCTCTCAGGCTTCGATCGAGCAGCTCGCGCATGCCACCGATCTGTGCGGCGACGTCGACGGGTTCCGGGCGCAGCTTCTGTCGGCGCGAAAACGCCAGAAGCTGCTTGGTCAGGCTGGCCCCGCGCTGCGCCGCCTGGATCATCCCGTCCATCAAGCGGCGACGGCGGTTGGGGTCCGTCTGGCGGTCGAGCATGTCGAGGCCGCCGGAAATCACCATCAGCAGGTTGTTGAAGTCGTGAGCTACGCCGCCGGTGAGCTGGCCGATGGCTTCGATCTTCTGAGCCTGGCGAAGCGTCTCCTCGACGCGAGCGCGCTCGTTCATTTCGAGACGCAGTTGCTCGTTGGCTTCCTTCAGTTCGCGCGTCCGCTCGACCACCAGCTTCTCGAGCTCCTGCGCGGTCTGCTCGCGGGCCTCGAGCAGAGCCCGGATTTCATATTGACGCCGGCGTGCCCGGATCGCCGACTGGATGGCGCTGGTCAGCGTGATCGGCTGAACCGGCCGTTCGAGCAGCGAGACGTTACGGAGAAGCTCGACGATACTGCGTCGCCACGCGACGACCGCCGGCTGTTCTCGATGGCTGGTGAGAACGACAAAAGGGAGGTCGGACCACGGCGGTTGGCGCTCGATCCATTGTGCCAGCGGCGCCGTGTCTCTCCCGAACAATCCTTCCTCGGCCAGGAAGACCGCGCCCACGCCTTCGGTCATCGCGCTGACGAGCGCGGACAGATCGCGGCAGTTGACCGCCTCCAGGCTCGCGCCGCGAAAGAGTTCGGTCGATGCCGGCCCGTCGCGGCCGATCGGGGCGAATACGAGAACGCGGTGATCCGGGTCGAGGCTCATTCGAATGGCCCTTCCGGCAGTGCCCTGCCGGTATAATGCGGATTGCCGGAAAAGATGCCGCTGAACTCCTGCAGTGGCGGGCCGAGCCTGATCCCGCTGCTGCCAAGCCGGAATTCGCGAATGCTATGCTCGTGATTGCCGCTACGCTTCTTGACGACTGACAAGGCGCGCCGCACCGTTCCACCGAATTCGAAATAGCGCAGCATCAGCACTGCATCGCTCAAATAGCTGATGTCGAGCGGCGTATCCATGGGACCTACAAGCCCATGCTGAGCGAGGATCAGGATAGTGAGGACTCCCTGCTGTGCCAGGTAGCTCAGGAGTTCATGCATCTGCAGGATGAGAAAACGTTCATCCGGCATCGCGTTCAGGTAACCGTTCAGGCTGTCGATGACGACAAGGCGGGCGTTGTCGGCCTCGACGCTTCGGCGGAGCGTCGCCGCGAACTCACCGGGCGACAGTTCGGCCGGATCGATCTGTTGAAACCGGATTTTTCCCGAGGCGAGATGTTTCTCCAGAGGCAAGCCAAGTGTCCGTGCACGTGCTTCGACCGTTCCACGGCCTTCATCGAATGCGAAGAATACGGCGTGCTCGCCACGTTCGGCCGCCGCAATGGCATAGGTCAGTGCGACCGACGACTTGCCCGCACCGGCAGAGCCGAGCAAAAGCGCGTTGGTGCCGCGTTCGAGCCCGCCTCCCAAGAGCTGATCGAGCTCGGCGTTGCCGCTGGACATGGGCTCACCGGCGAAGGACTTGTGATGTTCGGCCGCGACGAGCCGGGGGAAGATCCGCAAGCCGCCTTCCGAAATTGTAAAATCGTGGTAACCACCGCGAAACCGGATGCCCCGCATCTTGATCACGCGAAGACGGCGCCGCTCGGCCCCATAGTCGATGGCGAGCTGTTCGAGCATCACCACGCCGTGCGCAATCGAATGCAGTTGCAGGTCGTCCTGAGAGGACGAGAGATCGTCGAGGAGAACGACAGTGCAGTTGCGGTTGGTGAAAAAGTGCTTCAGGGCCAGAACCTGACGCCTATAGCGCAGCGGGTTCTGCGCCAGCAGGCGCAGTTCGGACAGGCTGTCGAGCACCACGCGGGTGGGATCAATTCGTTCGACCTCCCTGAAGATCAAATTGGTGGTTTCGCTCAGCTCCATTTCGGCGGGATGGAAGACCGTGAGCTCGCGCTCCGGGTCGAGCGTCGTCTCCGGTGGCACCAGTTCGAAGATGTCGACCCCGTCCAGCGACCAGCCATGCCGACGCGCGACGACACTCAGCTCCCTCTTGGTTTCGGACAGGGAGATATAGAGCACGCGTTCGCCATCACGCACACCTCTCAGAAGGAATTGCAGCGCGATCGTGGTCTTGCCGGTGCCGGGCCGGCCCTCGTAAAGATACATCCGATTGGCGTCCAGGCCGCCGCCCAGGATGTCATCCAGGCCGTCGCTGCCGGTCGAAACTCTCGGCGAATCCTTAAGGTCGCTGTCTGGAGCAGCCCTCGACGGACCGGTCATTGAACCCCCTCGCGCATATCTTCCGGAAGCTGATTTTGCCCGAGCGCCCAGAGGCTGGCAGCCGGGGTTGGACCGAAGAAGAGGTCCTTCCAAGGAACTCTTCAGACAGGAACGAGTTCCCGCAAAGAGGTTTGCCCGGGCGATCGGTGGCCCCGGCTTGAGCTATCGTGCAAGAAGCCAGTTGCGGGTCGGGAGCGTCCAAGGGACGAGCCGCAATAGACTGTGCCGATAGCTCGGTGCTGTCGGTTCAAAACTGAACACAAGCTCCTGTGCTCGCCGCAGGTGGATCCGGTCGCATCGTGGCGGTCATCGCCTTGCGCGGTAGATCACCACGTCCTCGCCGTGACGACTCGTGCGCCGCTCGAGCAGGTAATTCGATTTCTCCAGCACGCGGCGCGATGCGCCGTTTGCGGTATAGACGATGCCGATGAGAGACGGCAGCTCGAGTTGTGACAGCCCGATCTCAGTCAGCTCGGTCGCGGTCTCGCTGGCAAATCCCCGGCCCCAGAGACTGGGTGTGAACGCGTAGGCGATCTCGATCTCGTCCACGTCATCCACCAGGATGTGCCGGATGCCGGCCCGCCCGGCAAATGCGCCGTCTTTCGTGCGCAGGGTCCACAGGCCAAAACCGTATTGATCCCAGTGCGCCATGTTGACGGCGAGATATTTCTCCGTTGCCTCCGCCGAACGCACGCCGCCGATGTAACGCGACGCTTCGGGATCCAGATGGAGCGCGACGAGGTCGGCGAGGTGACTTTCGTTCAGCCTCTCGGCGGTCAGGTTGTCGGTACTGAAGCGATCCATGGAAGCAGGGTGTCGCGCGGAGCTGGTCGCGATCTGGATGTTGTTGAGGCCGATGATGCCATCGTGCCGCTGTTTTGCCCGACAGGTCAACCGGCTCGCGGCCTTTAGGTTTTTGTTCAAGCATGGTCCTTTCGGGAAAACCGCCGCGCACTTTTCCGGATCATGCTTTAGACCGGGCCGTGCGAGCCGGGCGGGACCATGTAGAGCGTCATCGCGAAGATCGTGTAGATGCAGAGCAGGAGGGCACCGACGAACCAGGCGGAGCGTCCGCCATTGGTGACGAAGCTCGTCACCACGGTGGCGATCATGACCATGGTCACCGCTCCCGGCCAGAATTGAAGGTCCATGGGCTGCGGCCCGACGACGTAGCTCAGCAGCACGAGAACGGGTGCGACGAACAAGGCGATCTGGCTGGCGCTTCCGAGCGCGATGCTCACGCTCAAGTCGAGCCGGTTGCGGCGTGCCGCGGAAAACGCCACGGCCATCTCGGCCGCAGCCCCGACCAGGGCAACGACGATGAATCCGACGAATGCCGGGGTCATGCCGAGCGTTTCGGCGGCCTTCTGCACCGATGTCACGAAGATCTCGCTCACGAGTGCCACCAGCACGGTGACGATTCCCAGTGTCGGAACGGCGATCGCAATCGGCAGTATCGGGCCGCCTGCCTCGCCATGGTCGCTGCTTGCAAACAGCTCCTTGTGCGTCTTCAGCGAGAACAGCAGGCTGAGACCGTAGGCCGCAATCAGCAGGACCGCCAAGGCGGTGCTCAAGCGCTGCACCGTCGCCTCGTGGCCGGGAAAGTCGAGGTCGGCCACGGCCGAGGGTGACAACAGGGCGATCGTGGCCATCAGCAGCAGCGCGGAATGGAGCCTGCCGCCTGTCCGGTTGTATTCCTGCACGCGATGCCTCAATCCGCCCAGAAACAGCGATGCGCCCAGCATGAATAGCGAGTTGGTCACGATCGCACCCGCAATCGAGGCTTTGACCAGCATGTATTGACCGGCCTGCAACGCCGTGACCGCGATGATGAGCTCCGTGAGATTGCCAAGCGTGGCGTTCAACAGCCCGCCGACCGCATCGCCGGTCTTCTCGGCCACGGCCTCCGTCGCGTGGCTGAGCAGGCTCGCGAGCGGCACGATGGCGATCACGGCCAGCACGAACAGCAGCGTATGCGCGTCCGGCATGACATGCTCGAGCACGATCACGACAGGCACGACAGCCAGCAGCCACAGCAGCGGGCTGTGCCGGATTTCCCTGAGCAGCGCGTTCATGGTCCGTCCTACGCGGTCAGACCTCGACGCTGCCGCCGGAGTGGGGCCCGGTGTTGATCTAGCTCAACGGCTTGTGCGCCCTCGAACCGGCGCCTCAATAGCAGGGCGGATAGGGGTGATATCCACAAGCCCGGCGATAGCCATAGGCGCCATAGGCGGCAGCTCCCGCCGCTGCGGCACCGTAGTAAGCCCGCCGATGGACCCTGCGGTTGACGCCGGCAACGCTTCCCGGCGTGAGCGGGCGTCCGACGCGGGCCTCGGCGGTGTCAACGGACACGGCGAGCGCATCCACCGGCGAGGTGTGGAACGACAGGGGCGCTGCCGTGAACAGCGCGGCGGTGACGAACAGTCCGATCAGCTTGGCATGTCCAGTCATGTGCTCTCTCCCTTTGCAGGACGACGAGAAAGCGTGACAGGCGGGTGAGGTGGACCATTGACCGAAATCAATGGTCGCGGTTTCCTGGGATCGCCTGGCCCGGATGATTCCTGCACTCGCGTAAGCCATTGATTTCACAACCCCGGTCTACTGTGCATGGGGTTGTTTTCGCAATTTTAGTTTTGAGGGCTTCAGCCGGCGCCCAGCGCCACCGCGACGTTGTACGTCAGGAGGCTCGCGGCATAGGCCAGCACCAGCATGTAGGTGAAGGTCACGGCCATCCAGGTCCAGCTTCCGGTCTCGCGCCGGATCACGGCCAGCGTCGAGGCGCATTGCGGCGCGAAGATGTACCAGGCCAGCATCGACAGCGCGGTGGCGAGCGACCATTTCGTCGCGAGCACCTGGCCGATCTGCTCGGCCGCTTCCTTGCCGCCCTCGATCGCATAGACGGTGCCGAGCGCCGCGACCGCGACCTCGCGCGCCGCCATGCCCGGGATCAGCGCGACCGCGATCTGCCAGTTGAAGCCGACCGGGGCGAGCAGGGGTTCGAGCGCCTTGCCGATGATGGCGGCGAGGCTGAAGTCGATGGCGGGCTCGGTGGCGCCCGCCGGCGGCTGCGGGAACGAGGCCAGGAACCAGATCAGCACCATCATCGAGAAGATCGTGGTGCCGGCGCGCACCAGGAACATCTTGGCGCGGGTGTAGATGCCGATCGCGATCGATTTCAGCTGCGGCATCTTGTAGTCCGGCAGCTCCAGCATGAACGGCGCCGGCGCAAAGTCGCGCAGCATGAAGAACTTGATCAGGAACGAGACGGCAAGCGCGCTGATGATGCCGGCGGCGTAGAGGCCGAACATCACGAGGCCCTGCAGGTTGATGAAGCCCCAGACGTCCTTCGCAGGGATGAAAGCCGAGATGATCAGCGTGTAGACTGGAATACGCGCCGAGCAGGTCATCAGCGGCGCGATCAGGATCGTGGTCAGCCGGTCGCGCTTGTTGTCGATCACGCGCGTCGCCATGATGCCGGGAATGGCGCAGGCAAAGCTCGACAGCAGCGGTATGAAGGCGCGGCCGTGCAGGCCGGCGCCGCCCATGATGCGATCCATCAGGAACGCGGCGCGCGCCATATAGCCGAAATCTTCCAGCAGCAGGATGAACAGGAAGATGAGGATGATCTGCGGCAGGAACACAATGACGCTGCCGACGCCGGAGATCACGCCATTCTGCAGGAAGCTCTGCAACAGGCCGTCGGGCAGGGTGGCCTGCACGAGCTCCCCGAGCGCGTCGAAGCCGGACTTGAGCACGTCCATTGCTGGTTGCGCCCAGGCGAACACCGCCTGGAACATCACGAACAGGATCAGCGCGAGCACGATGAGGCCGCCGACCGGATGCAGCACGATCGCGTCGATCCGCGCGGTCCAGGTGTCGGGCCTAGCAGGCAGGCTGACGCAGTCGGCGATGATGCGGTCGGCCTCGCGCTGGGTCGCGCGCAATTCGGAGACGCTGAGCGCGCGCCAGCTGTTCGCCGCCGCCTCGGCGGCGAGCCTTACCGAGATCTCGTCGGTCAGCTTCAAGAGGTCGGCGGTGCCGCCCTTGCGCACCGCGATCGAGGTGACCACGGGCAGGCCGAGCTCCTTGGCGAGCCGCTCCGTGTCGACGGTGATGCCGCGGCGGGCCGCGATGTCGAACATGTTGAGCACGAGCAGCATCGGCCGTCCGGTGCGCTTGAGCTCGAGCAGCAGGCGGATGGTCAGCCGCAAATTGGTCGAATCGGCCACGCACAGCACGAGGTCGGGCACGGTCTCGCCGGACGCCTTGCCGAGCACGAAGTCGCGGGTGATCTCCTCGTCGGGGCTGCGGCCGCGCAGCGAATAGGTGCCGGGCAGGTCGACCACCGAGACCTGACGTCCCAGCGGAGTGACGAAGAAGCCTTCCTTGCGCTCGACGGTGACGCCCGGATAGTTTGCGACCTTCTGCCGGCTGCCCGTCAGGGCATTGAACAGCGAGGTCTTGCCGCTGTTCGGCGTGCCCACCAGGGCGAGATGCAGCAGGGGTAATTCCATGGAATCACTGGTCCGGGATCAGAGGTCCGGTCGCTGTCTAGGCGACGATGATGGCCATGGCTTCGCGGCGGCGGACCGCAATCGTGATGCTGTCGACCCGCACGGCGATCGGGTCGCGCCCGACCAGCCCCTCGTGCAGGACCTCGACCCGGGCGCCCTCGACGAAGCCGAGCTCGATCAGGCGGCTCTCGAGCTCGATGTCGGAGAGCGCCGAGCCCGCCTCGCGAGCGGAAAGATGCTGGATGACGCCGGTATAGCCGCGCTGGGCCAGACCCAGCGGCATGTGCGGGCGCGTGTCATTGGTGTCGGTCATGCCCTGTATTTTCAACGCAAGGCATTGAGGTCAAGCGCGCGCGCCCCCTGAAACCGCACCTTAGAGTGATTTTAAAGTGCGGGTGGCGGAGCGCCGTCGAAGGCGCCCCCGAGGGCTGGGTTGGCTACTGGGCCGCGACCTTGTCCGGCTGGGGGGCCATGGCCCGGCTCTTGAAGTAGTCCAGCACGAACAGGCGGATCGCCGACGACAAATTGCCCTGCTGGCGGTTGTTGTCGATCTCGCCGACCAGCTCGGACAACGTCATGTTGCGCAAGCCGGAAATCTCCTTCATGCCGTTCCAGAACGCCTCTTCCAGGCTGACGCTGGTCTTGTGCCCGGCGACGACGATCGACCGTTTCACGACGGGCGACTTCATGGCTGCTCCTCGCGATCGATCTGATGCTGATCCAGATGCGCTTTCGCCTTGTCCGCGCGCGTCTCCTGCGCCGACCGTTCCGCCTTCGTGCGGCCGAACTTCGTCCGGTTGGCGTCCGCCCGCTTCGCCGAGGCTTCCCGTTCGGCGCGCTTCCTGAAACGATTCAGGTTGATGACGTTCCCCATGCCGCGTCTCCATCATCCGATCCTTTCCAGGCAGGATGAAACACTCAGAAACAGGGTGCCGCACTGCGCCCCACAAGACTTGATCGCCATTCGCTTGTCCTCGTCAATCGGCCTCTAGGGCCATCAAACGATGAATTTCGCCCCCTTCGAGGGGCGGAAGGGCTGCGTAGCACGCCGTCCTGCCGGAACATTGACGGTAATCAAATCCCGCCCCCAAAGCCGCACATTTCTAGGGCGCCGAGCGTCCGTATCATTACGGATGGCTATCGGAATTCGGAGTTCTATCCCGGGCTGGTCATCTTCTCGGGGCGTACCAGGCGATCGAACTCATCAGCCGAGACGAAGCCGAGCCGCAGCGCCTCCTCCTTCAGCGTGGTGCCGTTGGCATGGGCCGTCTTGGCCACCTTGGCGGCGTTGTCGTAGCCGATCTTCGGGGCGAGCGCCGTCACCAGCATCAGCGAGCGCTGCATCAACTCACTTATGCGCTTTTCGTCGGCACGGATGCCGCTCACGCAATGCTCGGTAAAGGACCGCGCCGCATCCGCCATCAGGCGGATGGAGTGCAGCATGTTGTGGGCGAGCACGGGCTTGTAGACGTTGAGTTCGAAATGGCCCTGGCTGCCGGCCACCGTGATCGCGGTGTGATTGCCGAACACCTGGCAGCACACCATGGTCATCGCCTCGCACTGGGTCGGATTGACCTTGCCCGGCATGATCGAGGAGCCCGGCTCGTTCTCCGGCAGGACAAGCTCGCCTAGGCCTGAGCGCGGGCCTGATCCCAGGAGGCGGATGTCGTTGGCGATCTTGAACAGGCCTGTCGCGACCGAATTGATGGCGCCGTGCGCCAGCACGTAGGCGTCGTTGGAGGCCAGTGCCTCGAATTTGTTGGCGGCGCTGGTGAAGGGCAGCTTCGTGATCCCGACCACGTGCTTGGCGAAAAGCTTCGCGAAGCGCGGCTTCGAGTTGAGGCCGGTGCCGACGGCGGTGCCGCCCTGCGCCAGCGGATAGAGGTCCTTCACCGCGACCTTGAGCCGGGCGATGCCGCTTTCGACCTGCGCGGCATAGCCGGAAAACTCCTGGCCGAGCGTCAGGGGCGTGGCATCCTGCGTATGAGTTCGGCCGATCTTGACGATGTTTGCGAACGCCTTCTCCTTTTTGCGCAGCGCGCGGAGCAGCTCATCGAGCGCAGGAATGAGATCGGCAGTGATGCGACTTGCGGCCGCGATGTGCATCGCGGTCGGAAACGAATCGTTCGACGACTGGCTCATGTTGACGTGATCGTTGGGATGCACCGGCTTCTTGGCGCCGAGCTCGCCGCCGAGCAGCTCGTTGGCGCGGTTGGCGATCACCTCGTTGAGGTTCATGTTGCTCTGCGTGCCCGAGCCGGTCTGCCACACGACGAGCGGGAAATGGTCATCGAGCTTGCCCTCGATCACCTCGCGGGCGGCGCGGATGATGGCGCCCGCGCGGCGCCGGTCGAGCAGGCCGAGCTCGAGGTTGGACTGTGCCGCGGCGAGCTTGACGATGCCGAGCGCGTGCACCAGCGAGATCGGCATGCGGTCGGTGCCGATGCGAAAGTTCTGGCGCGAGCGTTCGGTCTGCGCGCCCCAATAGCGGTCGGCAGGGACCTCGATGGGACCGAAACTGTCGGTCTCGATGCGGGTGGTGGGGCGGGCGGTCTTCGCGCGGGCGGCTTTGGCCATGAGCACATCCATTCTGCCGCGCGAAACACCGCGCGGCTCTTTCGTGTGCTTCTCTATATAGGGAGTTCGGCCGCGTGCGACGGGTTCGGGTCCAACCTAGATCATTTCTTGCGGAAACGATCGAGCCGCACGACTTCGGCGCCGCCCTGGTTCGGGGCCGCCGGCTCCTCCGTGCTTTCCGCCGTTTCAGGGGCGGGCGTCTGCACGGCGACGGCCGATGGCGCGGGAGCTGTCGGCAGCGTCTCGGGCGCGACCTCGGCGACGTCAGACGTGTCGAACTGCAGGCCGAACTTCACGGACGGATCGAGGAAGCTCTTGATGGCGCTGAACGGCACGATCAGCCGCTCCGGAATGCCGCCGAAGGACAGGCCGACCTCGAAGCGGTCCTCGAGCACGGTCAGGTCCCAGAACTGATGCTGCAGGATGATCGTCATCTCTTCCGGATATTGCGCCAGCAGCCGCGACGACAACTTCACGCCCTCGGCCTTCGACACGAAGGTGATGAAGAAATGGTGCTCGCCCGGCAGGCCCTGGGCCGCGGCATCGGTCAGCACCTTCCGCAGCACGCCGCGCAGCGCGTCGCGGGCCAGCACATCGTATCGGATATGATCGGTCGCCATGGTGGTCCTGTTGCATCCCCGAAGCCGGACCGTGCCGACTCGCCAAGCCGCAATAGTACCGCGCCTGACGGGTCAGCAGGAGTCCCCGCCGGGGAAGAAATCAAGAGTAAAGTGGAGGCTTCTGTTGCCAGGTGCCTCCGAACCCCGCCTAACGGAGCTTAACCCGTTAGGACTTTAAGATGGTCTTTCAAACTGCGTTACGCAGCCTGAGCAACCGGAGCAAAGTTGTCGTTGGCAACTATTGCAGTAGCCCGATAACGGCGGAACAATACCGGGAAAAAGTACGCCCTTTACGCCCTCGTCGATCCTATTTCGCCCCCGCCAAAGCCCGCTTCGGGATGACCGGTTGGTGGGTTTTGGTGGAGGCGCCGGGTACCGCCCCCGGGTCCGAATGGTTTATTGCGACGACCGTTTATTTCCATAGCCGGCGAACCGGCAGCCCCAATATAGGGCGCAAAGGTTTCGAATGACAGGTGTTTCGCGCGGCGATCCCACGGTTCCCTTTGGATAGGTTCCGGACGGGCAGGGCAGGAGCTTGGCGGCGTGGCGACCGGCCCTCTAAGCTCCTGTGATGCCCGACGATTCCGCACCGGCGGCCCAACCAGATCAGGTGCCGGATCAACCGGCCGCCGGTGCCGCGTCGCCCGGCCTGCTCGCGCTGTTCCTGGCCTTTGCCCGGATGTCGCTGGCCGGCTTCGGCGGGGTCTTGGTGTTTGCCCGGCGGGCGATCGTCGAGCAGCACCGCTGGATGAATGCGGACGAGTTCAACGAGACTTTTGCGCTCTGTCATTTCCTGCCCGGACCCAACATCGTCAATCTGTCCATGGTGTTCGGATCAAGGCTGCGCGGCATCGCGGGCGGGCTTGCCGCCTTTGCCGGGTTGTTGCTGCCGCCGACGCTGATCATGACGGTGCTTGCGATCATCTACGCCCGTTACGGTGACCTTGACGTGCTGCGCCGCAGCCTCGCCGGCATTTGCTGCGCGGCGGTCGGTCTCTTGATCGCGGTAGTGTTCCGCATGATGACGCCGCTGCTGAAGAGGACGGATCCCCTCGCACTGATCCTGATGGCCGGCGTGTTCCTCGCCATCGGCGTGCTCCGCCTGCCGCTTCCGGCGGTGCTGCTGGTCGCGATCCCCATCAGTGTCGGCGCCACTTTTTTCCTGCGGCGGAAAGTAGCAGCATGAAGCCTGAGAATCCGATCTGGGCGCTGATCTCCACCTTTGGACTAATGTCGCTGTTCGCCGTCGGCGGCGCCGCGGCGGCGGTGCCCGAGATGCACCGCATTGCGGTCGAGGTGCATCACTGGATGACCGATAAGCAGTTCACCGACGCCTATGCGATCGCGCAGCTCTCGCCAGGTCCGAACGTGCTTATCGTGACGTTAATCGGCTATGCCGTCGCCGGCATCCCCGGCGCGCTGGCGGCGACGCTGGCGATGTGCCTGCCGACCGCGTTGCTTGCCTATTATGTCAGCCGCCTCCTGAATCGGCCCAGCAAATCGCGCTGGCCCGGCTTGATCCAGGCTGCACTGGTTCCGCTTTCGATCGGATTGATGGCGGCGAGTGCCCTGATCCTGGCCCAGTCGACCGATCGCACAATTGCTGCAGTGCTTCTGACCGCAATGGTTGCGGTGATCGCCTCGGTCTCGCGCATCAATCCACTCTGGCTCCTGCTCGCCGGGGGACTGTTGGGTTTTGCTGGCATTGTGTAATGAAAATCGCTAGGCAGTGGTCGGGCGGGGGATCCATTTCCAGCCGATTTAGAACAACAGTGCTCGTGACTTACGGGTCGCGGAGGAGACATGCATGGCCGATACGATGGGCCACTCGGCGACTGCCACCCGAAACACATCGGTGGCGCTCGGCTTCTGTCTGCTGGCGATTGCGCCGCAGATTTTCGAATTCATCTGGTCGATAGGGACGATTTTCGGTTGGGGCGCGGGCCGCGGCCCGGCCACGGTCGTGATCAGCCACGCCACCGCGTTGCTCGTCGGTGCGCCCGGTACGTTGATGGGAGCGGCCACCGGTGACACCAAGAAGGCGTCGTCCGAGGTGCTGCTCGCGCTGATCTATTCCTATCCGATCTTTGCGGTGGCGATCGTCACGCTGTTCATGACCATCAAGTCGGCGCAGGACTATGTCGGCGGGGTCATCCTGATGGCGCTGGCCCTGTTTGCACTGTGGGCCTCGAGCGATCTGCAGGGGATGCGCGGCTTCTCCTTCGGCGCGGGCACTGCGCCGCGGATGTTCGGCGGACTGCTGGTCGCCTTGTCCGCCGGCATCGCCCTGACCGGCCTTTTGACCGATGGGCCGGCGATGGCCCATTACTCATGGCGCGGGCCGATGTTCGTGATGGCGGCGATCCTGTTCTTCGCGCTGGCGATCCGGCCGCTCGGCCTCGTGGTCACGGCCTTTGCGAGCTTCATGATCGCCGCGACGGGGTCGCACGAGACGCGCTGGCTGGAGGCCGCCATCGTCGGCGCCTGCCTGACGATCGGCTGCGCGATCCTGTTTCCGTACGTGCTCGGGCTGCCGATGCCGATGTACCCGCGTTTCCTGATCCAGTGAGGGTGTGATGGATATCTTTGCCAACCTCGCTCACGGTTTTGCAGTCGCGCTCTCTCCGATCAACCTCCTGATGTGCCTGATCGGCGCCCTCGTCGGCACGCTGGTCGGCGTGCTCCCGGGCATCGGCACCATCGCCACGGTCGCGATGCTGCTACCGATCACCTTCGGATTGCCGCCGGTCGGCGCGCTGATCATGCTCGCCGGCATCTATTACGGCGCCCAGTATGGCGGCTCGACCACGTCGATCCTGGTCAATATTCCAGGTGAGGCGACATCGGTCGTCACCGCCATCGACGGTCACCAGATGGCCAAGCAGGGCCGCGCCGGCCCGGCGCTGGCGATTGCGGCGATCGGCTCGTTCTTCGCCGGCTGCGTCGCGACCGTGCTGATTGCCGTGCTCGGCGCGCCGCTCACCAAGCTCGCGCTGGCGTTCGGCCCGGCCGAGTATTTCTCGCTGATGGTGCTCGGCTTGATCTTTGCGGTCGTGCTGGCCAAGGGCTCGGTGCTGAAGGCGATCGCGATGATCGTGTTTGGCCTGCTGCTGTCGATGGTCGGCTCGGACATCGAGACCGGCGCCTCGCGCATGGCCTTCAACATTCCGGAGCTCGCCGACGGCCTCGGCTTTGCGACGGTGGCGATGGGCGTGTTCGGCTTTGCCGAGATCATCCGCAATCTCGACGCCGGTGCCGAGATGAACCGCGACCTCGTGCAGCAGAAGATCACCGGCCTGATGCCGACCAGGAAGGATCTGATCGACTCGACGCCGCCGATCCTGCGCGGCACCGTGCTCGGCTCGATCCTCGGCATCCTGCCCGGCGGTGGTGCGGTCATCGCCTCGTTCGCGGCCTATACGCTCGAGAAGAAGCTTGCCAAGGATCCGAAGCGGTTCGGCCGCGGCGCGATCGAGGGCGTGGCGGCGCCGGAAAGCGCCAACAACGCCGCCGCGCAGACCTCCTTCATCCCGCTGCTGACGCTCGGCATCCCGCCGAACGCGGTGATGGCGCTGATGGTGGGCGCGATGACCATCCACGGCATCGTGCCGGGTCCGCAGGTGATGCAGAAGCAGCCCGACCTGGTCTGGGGCATGATCGCCTCGATGTGGATCGGCAATCTGATGCTGATCATCATCAACCTGCCGCTGGTCGGAATCTGGGTCCGGTTGCTCCGCGTGCCGTACCGGCTGATGTTCCCCTCGATCGTGATCTTCTGCGCGATCGGCATCTACTCGGTGAACAACGCGCCGGTCGACGTCATCCTTGCCGGCGTGTTCGGTCTCGTCGGCTACTGGCTGATCAAGCACGATTTCGAGCCGGCACCGCTGCTGCTCGGCATGGTGCTCGGACCGCTGATGGAAGAGAACCTGCGCCGTGCGCTGCTGATCTCGCGTGGCGACTGGAGCGTGTTCCTGACGCGTCCGCTGTCGGCGGTGCTGCTCGCGATCGCGGCGAGCCTGCTGCTGCTTACGGTGCTGCCTGTGTTGCGGTCGAAGCGCGACCAGGTGTTCACGGAGTCCGAGAACTAGGTCCTGCGTCGGCGCGCCGCATTCGGAAGTCGAATCGACTTGTGTTACGGCTTCGTGAAATGAAAATGCCGGCCTTTGGGCCGGCATTTTGCTTGTGTCCAAGGGAACGACGGGGATCGACATGACCTTCATTCGCGCGCTCACGAGCGCATGTGCCGCAGCGCTCGCCTCGCTGTGCGCTTTTGCTGCGCCCGCCGATGCGCAGACTTATCCGACGCGCAGCATCACCATGATCGTACCGTTCGCGGCTGGCGGACCGACTGACGTGATCTCGCGCATCGTCACCGGGCATATGGCGCAGACGCTGGGACAGAGCATCATCATCGAGAACGTGGTCGGCGCCGGCGGCACCACCGCAACCACCCGCGCCGCGCGCGCGGCCAATGACGGCTATACGCTCATCACCGGGCATATGGGCACGCATGCCGCCTCCGTGCCGCTCTATCCCAAGCTCGCCTATCATCCCGAGAAGGACTTCGAGCCGATCGCGCTGCTCGCGGGTACCCCGATCCTGATCCTCGCGCGCAAGGACTTTCCGCCGAAGGATTTGAAGGAGTTCGTGGCCTATGTGAAGGCCAACGCCGAGAAGGTGAACGCTGCCCATGCCGGCGTCGGCTCGGTCTCGCACGTCTCCTGCGAGCTGCTGCACTCGATCCTCGACATCAAGCCGGTCGGCGTGCCCTTCAACGGCACGGGACCTGCGATGAACGCGCTGGTGGCGGGGCAGGTCGACTACATGTGCGACCAGATCGTCAATGCCGTGCCGCAGATCAATGCCGGCACCATCAAGGCCTATGCGATCGCAACGCCGGAGCGCAATCCGTCGCTTCCGAACGTGCCGACGACGGCAGAAGCGGGCCTGCCGAAATTCCAGGCCCAGGCCTGGAATGCGATGTTCGCGCCCAAGGGAACCTCGCCGGCGATCCTGGCCAGCCTGAACGCTGCGGCCAACAAGGCGCTCGACGACGAGACCGTGAAGAAGCGCCTGCTCGAGCTCGGCAGCGTCATCCCGGGTCCCGCGGAGCGGACGCCGGAGGCGCTGGCCACCCTCGTGAAGAACGAAATCGCGAAATGGACCCCGGTGCTGAAGCCGGCAACTTAGGCAATGCGATCAAGCTGATAGGGCAAGGGGCGGGACGTAAGTTCCGCCCCTTGTCGTTTGCGCCGGGAGGACTCACTTTTCCGGGTATAATCGGAGCGGACAGCGAATCGCCGCTGTTGCAGCGCGGGGGCGGCCGCTAAGTTCGCCGGCTCCCCAAAGGCTCAGTCGCACATGCACCAGTATCAGGACCTGCTCGAGCGGATTCTTTCAGACGGCGCCGAAAAGACCGACCGGACCGGTACCGGCACGCTCTCGGTGTTCGGCCATCAGATGCGCTTCAATCTGTCGGCCGGCTTCCCGATGCTGACCACCAAGCGGCTGCCGCTGAAGGCGATCATCCACGAGCTGCTGTGGTTCCTGAAGGGCGACACCAACATCAAATATCTGCGCGATAACGGCGTCACCATCTGGGACGAATGGGCGGACGCCAATGGCGATCTCGGCCCGGTGTATGGTCATCAATGGCGCTCCTGGCCGGCGCCTGACGGCCGCAGCATCGACCAGATTGCGAACGTGGTCGATATGATCAAGCGCAATCCGGACTCGCGCCGCCTGATCGTCTCGGCGTGGAATCCAGCCGAGGTCGACAAGATGGCGCTGCCGCCATGCCATTGTCTGTTCCAGTTCTACGTCGCAGGCGGCAAGCTGTCCTGCCAGCTCTATCAGCGCTCGGCCGACGTCTTCCTCGGCGTGCCCTTCAACATCGCCTCCTATGCGCTGCTGACCATGATGGTGGCGCAGGTCACCGGCCTGAAGCCCGGCGACTTCGTGCATTCGTTCGGCGATACCCATCTCTATTCCAACCATCTGGAGCAGGCCCGGCTTCAGCTCACGCGCGCGCCGCGCGCGCTGCCGGTGATGCGGATCAATCCCGATGTGAAGGACATCTTCTCCTTCCGCTTTGAGGATTTCGAGCTCGTCGGCTACGACCCTCATCCGCACATCAAGGCGGAAGTCGCGGTTTAGCGCCGATGTCGCTCAACATCCGCCGTGTGCGCCCGGGCGAAGCCGGGCTCGTTCTCGCTTTCATCCGAGAACTCGCCGAATACGAAAAGCTCTCGCACGAGGTCGAGGCGACCGAGGCCGACATCGCTGACGCGCTGTTCGGCGAGAGACCGCAACTCTATTGCGCGATCGCCGAGTGGGACGGCGATCCGGTCGGCTTCGCGGTGTGGTTTGCGAATTTCTCCACATTCAGCGGCCGCCATGGCATCTATCTCGAAGATCTCTACGTGCGGCCGTCGCACCGGGGCAGGGGCCTCGGCAAGGCGCTGCTGGTCCATCTCGCCAAGGAATGCGTCGAGAACGGCTGGTCCCGCCTGCAATGGGCGGTGCTCGACTGGAACGCGCCGTCGATCGCGTTCTACAAATCGCTCGGCGCGGTCATGATGGAGGACTGGACGCTGTGCCGTGTCACCGGGCCGGCGCTGACGCGGCTTGCCGGGAGTGCGCCCTGATGGAGATCGTCTTCGTCGTCGCGATCGCGGAGAACGGCGTCATCGGCGCCGGCAACGCCATGCCGTGGCGCATGAAATCCGACATGGCGCGCTTCAAGGCGCTGACGATCGGCAAGCCCGTGGTCATGGGCCGCAAGACCTTCGAATCCTTGCCCCGGCCGCTGCGGGACCGCACCAACATCGTGATCACGCGCGATGCGGCCTATCGCGCCAACGGCGCCATTGTCACGACATCGGCCGCCGATGCCGGCGCGGTTGCGCTTGGCGACGCCCTGCGGCGTTCGGTCACCGAGATCGCGGTGATCGGCGGCGCCGAGATCTATCGGCAATGGCTCGATCGCGCCGATCGCCTCGAAGTCACCGAAGTGCACGCGCGCCCCGAAGGCGACACGCGTTTCGACATCGACAATGCGGAATGGGACGAGGTTGAACGTATCCGCCATGCTGCCGGCCCCGACGACAGCGCCGACTTCTCCTATGTGACATATCGTCGGCGGCGCGGCCATTAACCGCTTTCGTCAATGTTTACATTGACTTTTTCGTGCCCGAGCATAGCTCGGAAGACGGCACCGCTGCGTTGTAAGGGACTTGCCTGTCCCCTATAAAGCCGGACCGGACAAAGCGGGCGGGGGCAATTCCACCCTGCCGAGGAGAGCGTCGAATGCCGTGGAAGAATCAGGGCGGTGGCCCATGGGGCTCGGGTCCGAAGGGACCATGGGGCTCAGGCCCGCAACCGGTCGGGCCGAGGCCGCCGGATCTGGAAGACCTTCTGCGGCGCGGCCAGGACCGCCTCCAGCAGATCATGCCGGGCGGCTATTTCTCCGGCATCGGCATCACGCTGATCGTGCTGCTGATCGTCGCGTTCTGGCTGCTGTCGGGCTTCTTCCGCGTGCAGTCCGAAGAGCTCGGCGTCGTGCTGCGCTTCGGCAAGCATGTTCGCACCGTGCAGCCGGGCCTGAACTATCATCTGCCCTATCCGATCGAGACAGTGCTGCTGCCCAAGGCGCTGCGCGTCAACACCATCTCCATCGGCATGACGCTGATCGACGATCCGGCGCGGCGCGGCCGCTCCATTCGTGATGTGCCGGAAGAGAGCCTGATGCTGACCGGCGACGAGAACATCGTCGACGTCGACTTCACCGTGCTCTGGCGCATCAAGCCGGATGGCGTCGGCGACTTCCTCTTCAACATCCAGAATCCCGAAGGCACCGTGAAGGCGGTCTCCGAGAGCGCGATGCGCGAGGTGATCGGCCGCTCGCAGATCCAGCCGATCCTCACCGGCGCGCGCAACGTCACCGAGCAGGGCGTGCAGGAGCTGATCCAGAAGACTCTGGACAGCTACGGCGCCGGCATTCAGGTCAGCCAGGTGCAGATGCAGAAGGTCGATCCGCCGGCGCAGGTGATTGACGCCTTCCGCGACGTCCAGGCGGCGCGCGCCAATCTCGAGCAGTTGCAGAACGAGGCACAGACCTACGCCAACCAGGTGGTGCCGCAGGCGCGCGGACGCTCGGCGCAGATCATGCAAGCCGCCGAAGGTTACAAGGAGCAGGCGGTTGCCGAGGCCAAGGGCCAGAGCGCGCGCTTCCTGAAGGTGTACGAGGAATACAAGAAGGCGCCCGACGTGACGCGTGAACGGATCTATCTGGAGACGATGGAGCGCGTGCTCGGCGGCGCGGACAAGCTCGTCTATGACGGCGGGCCCTCGGGCCAGGGCATCGTGCCCTATCTGCCGCTCGGCGAACTGACGACCAAGCGGCCACCTACCACCGGTCCGCAGTCGAGCGGAGGTAGCCGATGAGGTCCCCGGTCACAGGTATCGTCACTCTGCTTGGGCTCCTGCTCGTCGTGATCGTCGGCTACATGTCGCTATTCACGGTGCAGCAGACCGAGCAGACCATCGTGCTGCAGTTCGGCCGGCCCGTCGACGTCGTCACCGCACCCGGCCTGCACTTCAAGGCGCCGTGGAATTCGGTGATCAACATCGACAAGCGGATTCTCGACCTGGAGAACCCGTCGCAGGAAGCGATCGCCTCCGATCAGAAGCGGCTCGTGGTCGACGCCTTCGCGCGCTACCGCATCAAGGACGCGCTGCGCTTCTATCAGAGCGTCGGTTCGATCCAGGCTGCCAACATCCAGCTCACCACGCTCCTGAACGCGGCGCTGCGCCGCGTGCTGGGCGAGGTCACCTTCATCAACGTGGTGCGCGACGACCGCGAGAAGCTGATGCAGCGCATCCGCGACCAGCTCGATCGCGAGGCCGACGGCTACGGCATCCAGGTCGTCGACGTCAGGATCCGCCGCGCCGACCTGCCGGAGCAGAACAGCCAGGCGGTCTATCAACGTATGAAGACGGAGCGCGAGCGCGAGGCGGCCGAGTTCCGCGCACAGGGCGGCCAGAAGGCCCAGGAGATCAAGTCCAAGGCCGATCGTGAGGCGACCGTCATCGTCGCGGAAGCGAATTCGCAGGCCGAGCAGACCCGGGGTGCGGGCGATGCCGAGCGCAACCGCCTGTTCGCCGAAGCCTACAGCAAGGATGCCGACTTCTTCGCCTTCTACCGGTCGATGACGGCCTACGAGAACGGGCTGAAGTCGAACGACACCCGCTTCCTGCTGCGGCCGGACTCGGATTTCTTCCGGTACTTCAGTAACCCGTCCGGCAAGACGGCGACCGAGACGCCGGCGAAGCCGTAAGCTAGACAAAGGGCGGCGGATCTCGCCGCCCTTCGTCCAGACAAGAACAGCATAACGGGAGGTTCCAATCCGATGAGGTCCATTGCGTTCGCCGACTTCCTCATCGGCTTGGGCATCCTGTTCGTGCTGGAAGGCTTGATGTTCGCGGCAAGTCCTAACTGGATGCGCAAGGCCATGAAGAGCGCCATCGCCACGCCGGACAACATCCTGCGGGCGGTCGGGATCGGTTCGGCCGTCGTCGGCCTGGTCCTGATCTGGGTTATGCGGCGCCCCATTTAGGCGTCGCGCCAACGCCAAAGTGAAGGCGACAGACCGGTTTTCGCCGTATTATCGGGGTTCTGAGGCCCGTTAAGCTCCGCGCTTGCGCCGTCCTCCCGTCAAGCGCAGTCTGGCGCCGAATCCCTCTCTCTGGAGATCACAATGACCGCTGCCACCATTGCCCCGTCCCGCTCGCGACTTGGTGTGCGAATTGGGCTGGCCGCGCTCGCCGTCGCTGCTTTCAGCGCGTTCGGCACGCCGGTCTATGCGCGCGGACCGGAGGGCATCGCCGACGTCGCCGAGAAGGTGATCGACGCGGTCGTCAACATCTCGACCTCGCAGACCGTCGAAGCCAAGGGCGGCGGCAGCAACGCCATGCCGCAATTGCCGCCCGGCTCGCCCTTCGAGGAGTTCTTCGACGACTTCTTCAAGAACCGCAAAGGTCCGGGCGGCAGCAGCAAGGGTGGCGAGCGCGGAGACGGCGGCCCGCCGCCGCGCAAGACCAACTCGCTCGGAAGCGGCTTCATCATCGACACATCAGGCGTCGTCGTCACCAACAACCACGTCATCGCGGATGCCGACGAGATCAACGTCATCCTCAACGACGGTACCAAGATCAAGGCCGAGCTGGTCGGTGTCGACAAGAAGACCGACCTTGCGGTGCTGAAGTTCAAGCCGACCAAGCCGCTGGTCGCGGTGAAGTTCGGCGATAGCGACAAGCTGCGTCTCGGCGACTGGGTGGTCGCGATCGGCAACCCGTTCAGCCTGGGCGGCACGGTGACGGCCGGCATCGTCTCGGCCAAGAACCGCGACATCTCCTCGGGTCCCTATGACAGCTACATCCAGACCGACGCATCCATCAACCGGGGCAATTCCGGCGGTCCGCTGTTCAACCTCGATGGCGACGTCATCGGCGTCAACACGCTGATCATCTCGCCCTCCGGCGGCTCGATCGGCATCGGCTTCGCCGTGCCCTCGAAGACGGTCGCGGGCGTCGTCGACCAGCTCCGTCAGTTCGGCGAGCTGCGCCGCGGCTGGTTAGGGGTGCGGATCCAGAGTGTTACCGACGAGATCGCCGAAAGCCTCAACATCAAGCCGGCGCGCGGCGCGCTGGTTGCGGGCGTCGACGACAAGGGCCCGGCCAAGCCGGCCGGCATCGAGCCGGGCGACGTCGTCGTCAAGTTCGACGGCAAGGACGTCAAGGATCCGAAGGACCTGTCCCGCGTCGTCGCCGATACGGCGGTCGGCAAGGAAGTCGACGTCATCATCATCCGCAAGGGCAAGGAAGAAACCAAGAAGGTCACGCTCGGCCGTCTCCAGGATCCCGAGAAGGTGCAGGCCGCGGTGAAGACCGACGAGCCCGCGCCCGAGAAGCTGGTGACGCAGAAGGCGCTCGGCCTTGATCTTGCGGCGCTGAACAAGGATCTGCGCACTCGCTACAAGATCAAGGAGAGCGTCAAGGGCGTGGTCGTCACCAATGTCGACGCCAATTCCGACGCCGCCGAGAAGCGCCTCTCCGCCGGCGACGTCATCGTCGAGGTGGCGCAGGAGGCCGTCTCCAGTGGCGCGGACATCCAGAAGCGGGTCGACCAGCTCAAGAAGGACGGCAAGAAGTCGGTGCTGCTGCTGGTGTCGAACGCCGACGGCGAGCTGCGGTTCGTTGCGCTGAGCGTGCAGTAGTCGCGGGGCCGGTGCCGTAGGGTGGGCAAAGCGAAAGCGTGCCCACCGTCTTTCCACCGCCGCAGCAAGAATGGTGGGCACGGCGCCAGGGCGCCTTTGCCCACCCTACGGCTGCCGAGCGCGCCGCGAGAGAGGCTACCCCTCCACGAACTCCTCCCGCCGATACCCCTGCGCATACAGCAGCGCGGTGAGATCGCCGTGGTCGATCCGGGCCGCAGCCGCAGCCGCCACGGCCGGCTTGGCGTGATAGGCGACGCCGAGCCCCGCGGCCTGGATCATGGCGAGATCATTGGCGCCGTCGCCGACCACGACCGAGTCGATGTCGTCGAGATCGAACGACTCCATCAGATCCACCAGCGTGGCGAGCTTTGCCGCGCGGCCCAGAATCGGCTCCTTCACCTCGCCGGTGAACTTGCCGTCGCGCACGACGAGCTCGTTGGCGCGGTTCTCCTGGAAGCCGATCTTGGCGGCGACTGCGGTCGTGAACAGCGTGAAGCCGCCGGAGACGAGGCAGGTATAGGCGCCGTGCGCGCGCATGGTCGCGACCAGCTCACGGCCGCCCGGGGTCAGCGTGATGCGCTTGGCCAGCACCTCGTCGACCACGCCGGCGGGCAGGTCCTTCAGCAGCGCCACGCGCTCGCGCAGCGCCGGCTCGAACTCGATCTCGCCGCGCATGGCGCGTTCGGTGATGGCGGCGACGTGGGCCTTCATCCCGACGAGATCGGCGAGCTCGTCGATGCATTCCTGGCCGATCATGGTGGAATCCATGTCGGCGAGAAAAAGCTTCTTGCGCCGGGCGCCGACTGGCTGCACGACGATGTCGACGGGCAGGTCGCCGCGAAGCTCACGGAGCCGCTCCTCGATGGCGTGACGGTCGCCTTCGAGGTTACTGTCGGCGCCGAAGGGAATGTCGACCGCAACCCCGTCGAACAGCCAGTGCGCGGGCGCCGCCTGGGGCAGCACGGCGCGGGCGCCATCGACGATGGTTGAGTCGAGCGCGGGATTGTCGGGGTTGCAGATCAGCGTGGCGACGAGGGACATTTGAGGTTTTCGTGAGCGAGGGGCAAGTCAGCAGAAGCCATGTTGGCAAGGCCGTGCTTATCGCAGGCCCGACCGCCAGCGGCAAGTCGGCGCTGGCGCTGGAGCTTGCCCTCAGCACGGGCGGGGTCGTCATCAACGCCGATTCCATGCAGGTCTATCGTGACCTGCGGATCATCACGGCGCGCCCCACACAAAGCGAGGAAGCGCGCGCGCCGCATCGCCTGTACGGTCATGTCGATGCAGCCGTGAATTTTTCGGCCGGCGCCTGGGTGAGTGATGCCGCCCAGGCGCTCGACGAGGCGAAAGCGGAAGGCCGTCTGCCGATCTTCATCGGCGGCACCGGGCTTTATTTCAAGACGCTGACGGCGGGGCTCTCCGTGGTGCCGCCAATTCCTGCCGAGATACGCGAGGACGTGCGCGCGCGGCTGGAACGCAACGGTGCGGAGGCGCTGCATGCGGAACTGGCGCGTCGTGATCCCAGTGCGGCCGGGCGATTGAACCTGCGTGACCGCACCCGGATCGCGCGCGCGCTCGAGGTGGTCGAGGCGACCGGCCGTTCGCTGCTCGACTGGCACCGGGAGGGCCAGCCGCCGCTGCTGCCGAAGGACAGTTTTCGCGCGGTGTTTCTCGCGCCCGAACGGGACGAGCTTTATGCCCGCATCGATGCCCGCTTCGACGCCATGCTGGGCGCCGGCGCGCTGAGGGAGGTCGAGCGGCTCGCCGCCAGGCATCTCGATCCGCTGCTGCCGGCGATGAAGGCTCATGGCGTGCCGGCCCTGATGCGGCATCTGCGCGGCGAGCTCAGCCTGGAGGACGCCGCAGGAATCGGCCGCGCCGACACCCGCCACTATGCCAAGCGGCAATTCACCTGGTTCCGGCACCAATTGCCTGAGTTCGAATGGGTGAAGCCCGGGGAGGCGAGGGGATGGCTCGTCGCCATCGTGAACGCGGCCCGGGACCCCGCCTGAGGCGCTTTTCTGTCCGGGTTCCCGAATTTACCTCTCGCCGAACCCGGGGAACACCGCTACACTTGCAAAATCGCGCGGGAACGGCCGCATCGCCTTGACATCCAGGCTTTGGCCGCTATGTTTCGCGCAACCTTTGGGAAGCCGGGCACCTGCCATGCGTAACATTATTACCAAACTCCTTATCGCCGTCGTACCCAGGCACACCGCCGGGGGTGGCTAGCTGCCATCCACATGACAGGCGGTGTGCATGGGCCCTCTTCGGGGCCTTTTTTATTTCCCGAACCCGACACGAACGAAGCCGCTGACAACAGCGCATCCGGAGCAAGCCAATGAGCGACAAGAGCCACGATCCGAACCAGATGACCGGCGCCGCGATGATCGTCCGCGCGCTCATCGATCACGGCGTGACCGACATTTTCGGCTATCCCGGCGGCGCGGTGCTTCCGATCTACGACGAGATCTTCCAGCAGAGCGAGGTCCAGCACATCCTGGTCCGCCACGAGCAGGGCGCGGGCCATGCCGCCGAAGGTTATGCGCGCTCGACCGGCAAGCCGGGCGTTGCGCTGGTGACCTCCGGCCCCGGCGCCACCAACATGGTGACGCCGCTCACCGACGCGCTGATGGACTCGATCCCGCTGGTCTGCATCTCCGGCCAGGTGCCGACGCATCTGATCGGCAACGACGCGTTCCAGGAATGCGACACCGTCGGCATCACGCGTCCCTGCACCAAGCACAATTGGCTGGTGCGCGACGTCAACGATCTCGCAAAAGTGCTGCACGAGGCGTTCTACGTTGCGACCACGGGCCGTCCCGGCCCCGTCTTGGTCGACGTTCCCAAGGACGTGCAGTTCGCGATTGGCACCTATCATCCGCCGCGCAAGTCCGACGTGCACCGCTCCTACGCGCCGCGCGTCAAGGGCGATGCGACCCAGATCCGCAAGGCCGTGGCGCTGCTCGCCCATGCCAAGCGCCCCGTGATCTACAGCGGCGGCGGCGTCATCAATTCCGGCCCCGAGGCGACCAGGCTGCTGCGCGAGCTGGTCGAGGTCACCGGCTTTCCGATCACCTCGACGCTGATGGGTCTCGGCGCATACCCTGCGTCGGGCAAGAACTGGCTCGGCATGCTCGGCATGCACGGCACCTACGAAGCCAACATGACGATGCATGATTGCGACGTCATGCTGTGCGTCGGCGCGCGTTTCGACGACCGCATCACCGGCCGCGTCGACGCGTTCTCGCCGGGCTCGAAGAAGATCCACATCGACATCGACCCGTCCTCGATCAACAAGAACATCCGCGTCGACGTGCCGATCATCGGCGATTGCGGCAACATCCTCGGCGACATCCTCCAGGTGTTCAAGGCGGAGGCGAAGAAGCCCGACATCAAGGCGTGGTGGCAGCAGATCGCGCAGTGGCGCGCCCGCAACTCGCTCTATTACAAGAAGAGCAACGACATCATCCTGCCGCAGCACGCGATCCAGAGCCTGTTCGAGGCGACGCGCGGCAAGGATACCTACATCACGACGGAAGTGGGCCAGCACCAGATGTGGGCGGCGCAGTTCTTCGGCTTCGAGGAGCCGCATCGCTGGATGACGTCGGGCGGTCTCGGCACCATGGGCTACGGCCTGCCGGCCGCGGTCGGCGTGCAGGTCGCCCATCCCGACAGCCTGGTCATCGACATCGCGGGCGATGCGTCGGTGCAGATGACGATGCAGGAGATGTCGACGGCGGTTCAGTACGAGCTGCCGATCAAGATCTTCATCCTGAACAACCAGTACATGGGCATGGTGCGGCAGTGGCAGCAGCTGCTCCATGGCAACCGGCTGTCGCATTCCTACTCGGAGGCGATGCCGGACTTCGTCAAGCTCGCGGAAGCCTATGGCGGCGTCGGCTTCCAGGTGCACAAGCCCGGCGATCTCGACGGTGCCATCCAGGAGATGATCTCGGTCAAGCGCCCGGTGCTGTTCGACTGCCGCGTCGCGTCGCTGGAAAACTGCTTCCCGATGATTCCGTCCGGCAAGGCGCACAACGAGATGCTGTTGCCGGAACAAGCCAACGACGAGGCCACCGCCAAGGCTTTCGCCGGCGGCAAGGCGCTGGTGTGACGCGAGACATTTGAGGGGACGACAATGAACCAGCCCGCATCCGCCTACTTCATCGAAGAGCGTCACGATCCGAACGAGACGCACACGCTTGCCGTGCTCGTGCAGAACGAGCCGGGCGTGCTCGCGCGTGTCATCGGCCTGTTTTCGGGCCGCGGCTACAACATCGAAAGCCTTACGGTCTCGGAGACCGAGGCCCAGAAGCACCTGTCGCGCATCACCATCGTCACCACGGGCACGCCGATGGTGATCGCGCAGATCAAGAACCAGCTCGACCGCATGATTCCGGTCTACCAGGTCGTCGACATGACCCAGACCCGGCGCTCGATCGAGCGGGAGCTGGCGATGGTGAAGGTGCGCGGGCAGGGCGAGCACCGGGTCGAGGCGCTCAGGCTCGCGGATGCGTTCCGCGCCCGGGTGATCGACGCAACGACCGAGAGCTTTGTGTTCGAGATCACAGGCAATACGGACAAGATCAATCAATATATCGACCTGATGCGCCCGCTCGGCCTCGTCGAGGTGTCGCGCACCGGTGTTGCCGCGATCGGCCGCGGGCCTGAAGGGATGTGAACCATGCTGGCGCGCGACTGGTACTATAACGAGCGGAACCGGATGGGGATCGAGCCCGCGGTGGCCTCGATCTACGACGCCCACGACGATGCCGATCTGCGGGCGCGCGCCGCGCTGAAAATGCTGGGAGTCCAGCGCGGCTGGCGCATCGCCGACATCGGCTGCGGCAACGGCGTGCTGGCGACCGAAGCCGCGCTGCTGGGTGCCGAGGTCGACGCCATCGACATCTCGCCGGCGATGCTGGCGCTTGCCGAGATCTACGCGCGTGATCGCAAGGCGCCCGTGCGCACCCAGTCCGCCGGCCTGCTCAGCTTCGCCTATCGGCCGGAATCCTACGATCTGATCGTCAGCGAATTCACGCTGCACCATTTGCCGGATTTCTGGAAGGCGGTCGCGATGTCGCGAATTTTTCGCGCGCTCAAGCCGGGCGCGAGCTTTTATTTGCGCGATATCGTCTATGCCTCCATGCCCGACGCGATCGAGCGCGACGTGGAGCAATGGGCCGACTACCACATCAAGAACCACGATTTTTCGCGCGAGGGCGTGGTGATGCATATGCGCGACGAATATTCCACCTTCGGCTGGGTGATGGAGCGGATGCTGACCGATGTCGGTTTCACGCTGGTCTCGGCCGATTACCACGCACCGATGCACGGCACGTATCTGCTGCGCAAACCAAGAGCCGGCGAGCAAGGCTAGACGACAACAACAGGGCTGCACGACAGGGCAGAACCGAGAACAACAATGAAGCCGGCCGATATCCTCATCGCCATCCTGGTGGCGATCATCTGGGGGCTTGCCTTCGTGGCAAGCCGGATCGCGCTCGACGAGTTTTCGCCGGAACTGATGACCGCGATGCGCTTTTCCATCGCCGCGCTGCCGTGCCTGTTCATCCCCAAGCCGAAAGTCGCATGGTCGCTTTTGATCGCGATCAGCTTCACGTTGTTCCTCGGTCAATTCCTAAGCCAGGCCTATGGTATCGCCCATGGCGTGCCCGTGGGACTGACCAGCGTCGTGGTGCAGAGCCAGGCCCTGTTCACCATCGGATTTGCCGCGATCGCCTTCGGCGAACGGCCGACGCCGGTCCAGACGCTCGGCATCGTCATCGCGGCGATCGGCCTGCTCATGATCTGCGGCACGGTCGGTTATGATTTCAGTGTCGCTGCATTTGCGGTGCTGATGATCGCTCCGATCTGCTTTGCCGTCGGCAATCTCCTGCTGCGCGGCGCCCGCGGCGCGCCGATGTTCGATTTGTTTGCCTGGCTCTGCCTCACCGCCGCGTTGCCGCTGTTCGCGCTTGCACTGGTCGTCAACGGGCCAATGCCGACCTTCGAGTCGCTGATCCACATGTCGCTGACCGGCTTGATCTGCCTGCTGGTGATCGGCGCCATCTCGACCAGCATCGCCTATTGGCTCTGGGGCCGGCTGCTGCGCGACTATCCCGCCGCGCAAGTGGTGCCGTTCGCGCTGCTGGTCCCGTTCGTCGGCTCGGCCGCCTCCAGCATCGTGTTCGGCGAGCGGTTCGGACCCTTGCGGCTTGCCGGCATGCTGACCGTGATCGGCGGTATCGCGGTGATGGTGCTGGCGAAGCGGCCCAAGGCGTTACCCGAAGAACCGTTGCCGAAGACGGCGTGAGGTGAGCATGTCCCAGTCGCTGTTCTACGCCTTCCTGATCTTCATGGTCGTGATGTATTTCACGCCCGGGCCGAACAACATCATGCTGCTGTCCTCGGGCCTGACCTACGGCTTCCGCCGCACCATCCCCCACATTGTCGGCGTCGTCATCGGCTTCGCCTTCATGATCGCCGCCGTCGGCCTCGGGCTCGGCTCGGTGTTCCTGGCCTACCCGATCCTCCAGACTCTCCTGAAATATGCCGGCGCGGCCTATCTCGTTTATCTTGCTGCCGTGATTGCCATGTCCGGCCCGACCAAGCCGGGTGAAGGTGATGGTCGCCGTCCGATGACCTTCTGGGGCGCAGCCATGTTCCAGTGGATCAATGCCAAGGGCTGGGTGATCGTGATCGGCACCATGACCGCCTTTGCGGCCATCGCCCAATTCCCGCTCAACATCGCGATCCAGACCCTGATCAGCCTGCTGGTGGGGTCAGTGTCGTGCGTGGTCTGGGCGCTGTTCGGTACCGCGTTGCGGCCGGTCCTGACCTCCGAGCGGCTGGTCCGCGCCTTCAATATCCTGATGGCGATCCTGCTGCTGGTCTCCCTCTACCCCGTCTTCATGGATGCATGATGCCGCAGTTTTCCATGCAGAAACGGGTTTCCCAGGGGGCTGAAAATGCTCTAGACAGCCCCCGAAATCCGCAAATTTCACTGCCAAGACCTGACCAACGGCCGATTCTGGCCACCTGAACGAGGAAACGACCCATGCGTGTTTATTACGATCGCGACGCCGACCTGAACCTGATCAAGGGCAAGAAGGTCGCCATCGTCGGCTATGGCAGCCAGGGCCACGCCCATGCGCTCAACCTGAAGGATTCCGGCGTCAAGGACGTCGCCATTGCGCTGCGCAAGGACTCGGGCTCGGTCAAGAAGGCGGAAGCCGCCGGCTTCAAGGTGATGGAAGTCGCCGAAGCCGCCAAATGGGCCGACCTCGTCATGATGCTGACCCCGGACGAGCTCCAGGGCGACATCTACCGCGAGCACCTGCACGACAACATGAAGAAGGGCGCCGCCCTGGTGTTCGCGCACGGCCTCAACGTCCACTTCAACCTGCTCGACCCGCGCGCCGATCTCGACGTGCTCATGATCGCGCCGAAGGGCCCCGGCCACACCGTGCGCTCGGAGTATCAGCGCGGCGGCGGCGTGCCCTGCCTGATCGCGATCGCCAAGGACGTCTCGGGCAACGCCCATGACCTCGGCCTGTCCTATGCTTCGGCTGTCGGCGGTGGCCGCGCCGGCATCATCGAGACCACCTTCAAGGAAGAGTGCGAGACCGATCTTTTCGGCGAGCAGGTCGTGCTCTGCGGCGGCCTGGTCGAGCTGATCAAGGGCGGCTACGAGACCCTGGTCGAAGCCGGCTACGCGCCGGAGATGGCCTATTTCGAGTGTCTGCACGAAGTGAAGCTGATCGTCGACCTGATCTATGAAGGCGGCATCGCCAACATGAACTACTCGATCTCCAACACTGCGGAGTATGGCGAGTACGTCACCGGCCCGCGCATCGTCACCGCCGAGACCAAGGCCGAGATGAAGCGCGTTCTCGCCGACATCCAGGGCGGCAAGTTCGCCCGCGACTGGATGCTCGAGAACAAGGTCAACCAGACCTCGTTCAAGGCGACCCGCGCCAAGCTCGCCCAGCACCCGATCGAGGAGGTCGGCGCCAAGCTGCGCGACATGATGCCCTGGATCAAGAAGGGCGCGCTGGTCGACAAGTCGAAGAACTAAGCCGTTGTGCCCCGGACGCAGCGCAGCACTTGGTGTTGCGCTGCTGATCCGGGGCCCAATGCGGCTCCTGGGTCCCGGCTCGGCGCTTGTCCGGGACATGGGTAAGAATCCAAGGCATGATCGCGTGAACTTTAGGGGAGAAGATCATGCGATCTGTCGTCGTCACCGGTGCGTCCACCGGCATCGGCTGGGCCACAGCAAAATTCCTGATTGAGCGCGGCTTTCGCGTGTTCGGCAGCGTCCGCAAGCAGGCCGATGCCGACAGGCTCAAGGCCGAGCTCGGCGCCAATTTCACGCCGCTGCTGTTCGACGTCACCGACGAGGCTGCGGTCCTTGCTGCCGCGCGAACAGTCCGCGAGGCGCTGGACGGCGAGACGCTGGCCGGCCTCGTCAACAATGCCGGCATCGCGGTCGCGGGTCCCGTGCTCGAATTGTCGGCGGATGATTTCCGCCGCCAGATGGACATCAACGTCATCGGCCCCGTGATCGCGACGCAGGCGTTCGGGCCGCTGCTCGGGGCCGACCCGTCGCTGAAGGGGCCGAAGGGGCGGATCGTGATGATCAGCTCGGTCGCGGGCAAGAACGGCAATCCGCTGTCGGCGCCCTACTGCGCCTCCAAGCACGCCGTGGAGGGACTGTCGGAAAGCCTGCGCCGCGAATTGATGCTGTTCGGCATCGACGTCATCATCGTCGCCCCCGGCGCGGTGAAGACGCCGATCTGGAGCAAGGCCGAACAGACAGATCTGTCCGTTTACCAGAACTCGCCCTATCTGCCGGCGTTGAGCAAGGTCATGGCCTTCATGATGGACCTCGGCGCGAAGGGCCTGCCGGCCGAGCGGATCGCCGAGATCGTGTTCGAGGCGCTGATAGCGGTAAGCCCCAAGGTGCGCTACCAGATCACGCCCGACCCGCTGCGCCATCTGATCGGCGCCGTACTGCCGAAACGGACGGTCGATCGCATCATCGCCAAGCGGCTCGGGCTGCTGCCGCAGGGGTGACTGACGCTCAGTTCGCCCCGGCCGCAAGCCGCGCGGCCTCCGGCCCGCGGTCGAAGCCTGACCATGCCCCGGGCGACCTCCGCCGTGTGCTGATGCGCTGCAGCTTGCACCGGAAGAGCAGGTGGCGGCCCAAGACCCGAGGTTGGCCGTCCAGCCTGTCCGGCCTGCGGCCCATCGCCGCCCGCGAAACATTAAGCGAAGGTCGGATCACGGCGCGTTGCCTGTCCTTGACCGTTCAGTTACAGTTTTATGACACGGTGCAGGCTTTCCGGCTGCGCCGGACGCCCTAGCCGCCCTTATCCCGCCTTGGGCCGGCCAGACGGCTAGGTATCATTGCGCCGGACCAGCTGTTGCGTGTCGTCGATGGCGTCCGCGCCCAATCCAGGTCCTTCTGCCGCCACCGCCGTCCTCGCCAGCGTCGCCGCGCTCGGCATCTGGCGGCTGCTCGCGGTTGCCGCGCCGCATCTGGCCGCGCTCGCGCTGATGTACCAGACCGAGACCGATTTCGGCTCGCGCCTCTCCTTCGCGCTGGCCTGGGGCATCCTCAATTTTTTCTGGATCACGCTGCTGCGCCGGCCGGCGCTCTCCGGCGCGCTGTCGCTGACCATGGTCGTGGTGCTGGTGCTGCTGTCACGGCTCAAGCACGACGTCGTCCAGATGACGGTCAACTTCATCGACCTGATGATGATCGACCGCGACACGGTCGCGTTCCTGTTCACGATCTTCCCGAATTTGCGCTGGTCGGTAATCCTGGCCGGCTTCGTCACGCTGCCGCTGATGTATGCGCTGTGGTGGCTCGATCCGTTCCGTATCCGCCGTCTGCCGGCGCTCGCCTGCAAGCTGGCCTGCCTTGCCGCGCTGGTCGGCTATTCGCTCTATCATCCGGACGAAGCCTGGCGCGGCTATTACGACGACGGCTATCTGTCTAAATTCTTCCGCTCCGGCGTCAGCTCGGTCTCCGATTTCGTGCAATACGGCTTCATGGAATCGGCCGCCGCGACCAACGAGCGGCTCAACATGCCGCTGGTCGATTCCTGCCATCCGGCCGGCCGCCGGCCGAACATCATCATGATCCATGATGAATCGAGCTTCGACATCCGCGCCGCCCAGGGCATCAAGGTGCCGCAGGGCTATGGCAGCCACTTCAAATCCTGGGACGGCAGGCAGCGCACGTTCCTGGCCGAGAGCAATGGCGGGCCGAGCTGGTTCACCGAATACAACGTGCTCGCAGGCCTCTCCTCGCGCTCGTTCGGCCGCTTTGCCTATTTCGTGACGCGCATCGCCTCGAACCGCGTCGAGCGCGGCCTGCCGCTGGCGCTGCGCCGTTGCGGCTACGACACGATGTCGCTCTATCCCGCCCATGGCGGCTTCATGGCCGCGCGCAGCTTCCAGATAACGACCGGCATCGAACGCTTCCTCGACGCCAAGGACCTCGGTGCCAAGGACGTCGAGCCCGACGGCTTCTTCTACGACAAGGCGCTCCAGCTGATGGGTCAGCAGCCGCCCAACAAGCCGCTGTTCACCTTCATCTATCTCGGTGCCAATCATTTCCCCTGGGAGACGCGCTTCCGTCCCGACCTGCTGCCGAACTGGCGCGCGCCGGGCAATGTGGCTTCCATCGACGAATATCTGCGCAGGCAGGCGATCAGCGCCGAGCAATACAAGGCGTTCGTCGCGGGCCTGAAGAAGACGTTCCCGGGCGAGCCCTTCCTGATCGTGCGCTATGGCGATCATCAGCCTGAGTTTGCACCGGGTATCCTCGAGCCCGGGCTCGACGAGGGCGCTCTCGGCAAGAAGCTGGACGCCTACGATCCGCGTCTCTACGCGACCTATTATGCGATCGATGCCGTCAATTTCGAGCCGGTCAGAAGCGAGGCCGTGATGGACACGATCGACGGTCCTTATCTGCCGCTGGTGATCCAGGAGGCCGCCGGCATCCCGCTCGATCCGTCCTTCGCCGAGCAGAAGGAGATCATGCTCCGCTGCAAGGGCGTTTTCTACAGCTGCAAGGACGGCGCCGAAGCGCGGCGGCTGAACCGCCTGCTGATCAATGCGGGGATGATCAGGGGGCTGTAGCCGGCTTGCTATGGCCGCAAGCGATACTCTTTGACCGTCCACCCTGAGGTGCTCACCAAGCGGCGTCATATCGTAGGGTGGGCAAAGCGAAGCGTGCCCACCATCCCGTCGTGCGTGTTGAGAGACGGTGGGCACGACGCTTTCGCGCCTTTGCCCACCCTACGAAATCCGGGCCTACCGCCCGCCTACCTTCTCCCATAGCCATTTCGCCACCGCATCGGGCGAGGAATTCGCGTCGTTGCCGCTGGCGCGTAGATTCGCTTCGCGCATGGTGGCGATGTCGATCTTGCCGAGCAGTGGCTTGAGTGCGGCCTGGAGCCGTTCGTCCCCGGCGCGTTTCGGCGCCAGCAGCAGGATGGCGTCGTAGGGCGGTATCGCGTGCCTGGGGTCGTCGAGCGCGACGAGATCGTACTTTGCGATCAACCCGTCGCTGGTGTAGCCGGCGATGACGTCGACCTCGCCGCTCGCAACCGCTGCATACATGAAGTCGGGCTGCATCTGGCGCTGGGCGCGGAATGAGAGGCCATAGGCCTTTTGCAGCGCCGCCCATTCCGGCCGCGAGAAGAACTCGTAGTCGCCGGCAATCGACAGCGTCGATGCGTGTGCGGCGAGATCGGCGATGGTGCGGATATGAAGCGCCTCGGCGCGCTTCTTCGGCAGCACCAGCGCATAGGCATTCTCGAAGCCGAGCTCGCCGAGCAGGGTAATGTTGTCCTTTGCCAGGCTTGTCTTCAAATCCGTCAACAGCTCTGCGCGCGGCTTGATCTCGGTGCGATGCAGCTGGTTGGCCCAGAGCGTGCCGGAATAATCCACATAGAGATCGATGTCGCCGGCCTTCAACGCCCCAAAGATCACGCTGGAGCCGAGGCCCGAGCGCGCCGTCGCGGACTGACCGGCGGCCTGGAGGCGGTCCCTGAGCAGGGCCGACAGCACATATTGCTCGGCGAATGTCTTGGCGCCGACGACGTAGCCCTGCGACGAGCGCCCCATCGTCGGCACCAGTGTTGCGGCGACCAGCGCTGCGATTCCGGCCGCGCCGAGCGCGGTTCGGGCGCGGCCGCGGCGGCGCAGACCGCTCTCGATCAGGCCGAGCAGTTGGTCGACGGCGAGCGCGAGCAGGGCCGAGGCAAAGCAGCCGAACAGCACGAACACCCAGTTCTGGGTTTGAAGCCCGGCGAAGATGTAATTGCCGAGGCTGGTCTGGCCGATCGGCGTCGACAGCGTCGCGGTGCCGATCACCCACACCGCGGCGGTGCGGATGCCCGCCATCATCACCGGCAGCGCCAGCGGCAGCTCGACCATGACCAGCGACTGCCGCGCGGTCATGCCGACGCCCTTGGCGGCCTCGATCAGCGCGGGATCGATACCATTGAGCCCGGTGATGCCGTTGCGCAACACCGGCAGCATCGAATAGAGCGCCAGCGCCAGCATCGCCGGCAGGAAGCCGAACGCCGAGAAGGACACGCCGAACCAGGCCAACGTCACCGAGGCGGCCAGCAGCAGCAGCGGATAGAACAGCGCGAGCAGCGCCAGGCCTGGCACCGTCTGCACGATGCTGGCGATTGCGAGCAGGATGGCTCGCGGCGCCGGGCGGTTGCGCGTCAGCATCGCCAGCGGCAGGCTGACGGCAAGGCCGAGCGCGAGCGCGGCAAGACTCACCCGCACATGATTGCCGAGATAATCGGGCAGATGCGCCAGCGCCTCGCCCCAGCGTGGATCGGCGAGGAAGCTCATGCCGCACCGCTTTGTGGCAGCAGCGCGTTCAGCCGCTCGACCTGGCGCCGCGGCGTACGCAGCAGCTCCAGCACGTAAGCGTCGCTGCTCTTCGAGAGCGCGGCGGGGGTGCCCTGCGCGAGCAGCTGTCCGCTGTGCATCACCGCGATGCGGTCGGCGAGCAGGATCGCCTCCGTCATGTCATGGGTGATCATCACGGTGGTCAGGCCGAGCTTGCGATGCAGCGAACGATAATCCTCGCCGAGGGCATCGCGGGTCAGGGGATCGAGCGCGCCAAACGGCTCGTCCATCAGCACGATGCGGGGCCTCGCCGCCAGTGCCCGCGCCACGCCGACGCGCTGGCGCTGGCCGCCGGAGAGCGCCTCCGGCAGACGGCTGCGATGCGCGTTGCGGTCGAGTTGCACGAGACCCAGCAGCTCGTCGACACGTGCTGCAATATCGGCCGCCGGCTCGCCCAGCAGTTTCGGCGTGATCCCGATATTGTCGGCGACGCTCAAATGCGGAAACAGCCCGCCGCTCTGGAACACGTAGCCGATCCGCCGCCGCAGCGCGACCGGATCGATGCTTTGCGCGTCCTCGCCTTCGATCGTGATGGTGCCGCCATCGGCCTCGATCAGCCGGTTGGCGAGCCGGAGCAGCGTGGTCTTGCCGGAGCCCGAGCCGCCGACGATCGCCACAAACTCGCCCTCGGCGATGTCGAGCGACAGATCGTCCACGGCCTTGAGCGAGCCGAAGCTCTTGGTGACGTGGGCATAGCCAATCATCGGCCTGGACAGCATCGGGCAGGGGCTCACCTTGCTGACCCGCCCACGGAGGGAGGGAATGAGAAGACCCATGCGTAGCACGCTTGGCGCCTTGATTGAACTTGGCCGCGCGAGCGGCTAAGGCATCGGGCCAAGTTCGGAGGGAACATATGTCAACGCCAACGGCAGTGGCGCTGGAAGATGCCAAGGTTGCGTTCCGGCTCGGGGACGGGCGGGTCTATACGGCGGTGGAGAAGGCGCATCTTGCGGTCGCGCAAGGCGAGTTCGTCGCCATTGTCGGGCCCACGGGCTGTGGGAAGTCCACGCTGCTCAACGTCGCGGCCGGGCTGCTGAAGCCGGCCGCGGGCAGCGTCAGGATATTCGACCGGCCACTCGCCGGGCTGAACCGGGATGCCGGCTACCTGTTCCAGGCCGACGCGCTGTTCCCGTGGAAGACCGCGCTCGACAATGTCGCGATCGGGCTGGAGATCAAGGGCACGCCGCGCGCCGAGGCACTGCCGCGCGCGCAGAAATGGCTGACCTCCGTCGGCCTTGGCGCGTTCGCGGGTCGCTATCCGCACATGCTCTCGGGCGGCCAGCGCAAGCGCGTGGCGCTGGCGCAGGTGCTGATCGGCGATCCAAAAATCCTCTTGATGGACGAGCCGTTCGGGCCGCTGGATGCACAGACCCGCCAGGTGATGGGCAATCTGCTGCTCGATCTCTGGAATGCCGACCGCAAGGCCGTGCTGTTCGTCACCCATGATCTCGAAGAGGCGATCGCGCTCGCCGACCGCGTCGTGATCATGTCGGCGGGGCCATCCTCGCGCATCATCGGCGACTGGCGCGTGAGCCTGCCGCGCCCGCGCGACATCTTCGAGGTGCGGCTGGACAAGGAGTTCCACGCGCTCCACCGCGAAATCTGGAGCGTGCTCAAGGACGAGGTGATGAAGGGCTACGCGCAATCCACCCAAGCGGCGGAGGCGGTCTGATGTCGCGTCCGACGCTGTTCGCGCTCCAAGTCCTGGTCGCGGTCGTCTGCATCGTGCTGTGGCAGGTGCTGTCGACCGTCCCCGTGTTCGGCAAGATCCTGCTGCCGCCGTTCTTCTTCTCCAACCCGCTCGACGTGTTCAGCCAGATCGTGAAATGGTTCGCCTCCGGCGTGATCTGGAAGCATCTCGGCATCACGCTGGCGGAATCGATCCTGGCCTTCGTGATCGGATCGGCCGGTGGTGTGCTGGTCGGCTTCTGGTTCGCGCGCCAGCCGCTGGTCGCAGCTGTATTCGACCCCTATGTCAAGATGGTCAACGCGCTGCCCCGCGTGGTGCTGGCGCCGATCTTCGCGCTGTGGCTGGGGCTCGGCATCTGGTCCAAGGTCGCGCTCGGCGTGACCCTGGTGTTCTTCATCGTGTTCTTCAACGTCTATCAGGGCGTCAAGGAGGTCAGCCGCACCGTGCTCGACAATGGCCGCATGCTCGGCATGAGCGAGCGGCAGCTGATGCGGCACGTCTATTGGCCGTCGGCGCTGTCCTGGATGTTCTCCTCGCTGCACACCTCGGTCGGCTTTGCCGTGGTCGGCGCGGTCGTCGGCGAATATCTGGGTTCGGCGGCGGGCCTTGGCTATCTCATTCAGCAGGCCGAGGGCGTGTTCGACGTCGCCGGCGTATTCGCCGGCATGTTCGTGCTGTCGGCCTTCGTCATCCTGATCGACTATGGGGTCACGCTGGTGGAGCGGCGCCTGTTGGTGTGGCGGCCGACCGCATCGGATGGGCGAGGCTAGGCGCGAGGCGGGACCCGCGTATCGGCGCGGGCCCCCGGTCGCGAAGCCTCAATCCAGCAGCTTGGTGTCGTCGGGCGCCTGGGGCGGCGTCTTGATTGCGATCGCCTTGACCTGTCCGCTGATCGGCTTGGTGCCGCCATGCGGCGTGCCCTTCGGAATGATGACGAGGTCGCCCGGCTTCACCGTGACCTCCTTGTCGCCGAGCCAGATCGTGCCGGTGCCATCGAGAATGTACTGGATCTCGTTGGTGTTGGGATGCATGTGCTTGGGCACATTGCCGACCTGGATCGAGATCGTGGCGCCGTCGGCACTCGCGAACATTTTTGAGCGGTAGCCGACATTGTTGGCGGCCCCGAGCGCATCGCCTTCCATCTCTCCGGTGTGGATGATCTGCGCGGTGATGTTCTCGGCGGCGAGCGCCGGCCGGAGCAGCTGGTTCGCGCCGCATCCGGCGGCAAAGGCGGCGGCGATCGACAGCCCGATTGCAAGGCGATTCATGGATGATCTCCCCATCACGAGTTTGTTGTTGTACCCGCATGCTATTGCGCCAAAAGGCCGATGGCCAGTGCCTTAGGCCACGCTTCTCAAGCCCGTCGCGCTGCTCTATGGTGCCGCCGGCCGAACGGAGGAAACCAATGAAGAACACGATTGCCAGGCTCGCCGCGGCACTGCTCGCACTGACGCTCACCACCGGATTTGCCGCGGCGCAAAGCAAGGTCACCATCGCGGTCGGCGGCGGCTCCTGCCTGTGCTATTTGCCGACGGTGCTGGCCAAGCAGCTCGGCGAATACGACAAGGCCGGCCTCGATGTCGAGCTGGTCGACCTCAAGGGCGGCTCGGACGCGCTCAAGGCCGTGCTCGGCGGCAGCGCCGACGTCGTGTCCGGTTATTTCGACCATTGCGTCAATCTGGCTGCCAAGAAGCAGGAGCTCCAGGCTTTCGTGGTCTATGACCGCTATCCCGGCCTCGTGCTCGTGGTGGCGCCCTCGCGCACCAACGATATCAAGTCGGTCAAGGATCTCGCCGGCAAGAAGGTCGGGGTCAGCGCGCCCGGCTCCTCCACCGACTTCTTTCTGAAGTACATGCTCAAGAAGAACGGCATCGATCCGACCAGCGCCGCCGTGATCGGCGTCGGCCTCGGCGCCACCGCGGTCGCCGCGATGGAGCAGGGCCAGATCGACGCGGCCGTGATGCTCGACCCCTCCGTCACCGTGCTCCAGGGCAGCCACAAGGATCTGCGCATCCTGTCCGACACCCGCACGCAGAAGGACACGCTCGAGACCTTCGGTGGCGAATATCCCGGCGGCGCGCTGTACTCGACCGCGGCCTGGGTTGCCAAGCACGAGAAGGAGACCCAGGCGCTCACCAACGCGATCCTCGCCACGCTCGCCTGGATCCATTCGCATTCGCCTGAGGAGATCATGGCGAAGATGCCGGAGGAGACGGTCGGCAAGAACAAGGATCTCTATCTCGCCGCACTGAAGAACACGATCCCGATGTTCTCTGAAACCGGCAAGATGGACCCGAAGGGCGCGGACGCCGTGCTCGCGGTGTTCAGCGTCGGCTCGCCCGAGGTGGCCAACGCCAAGATCGACGTCAGCAAGACCTTCACCAACAGGTACGTCGAGCAGGCCAGGAAGACCACGGGGAACGCCAAATAGCTGACGCGAAGGCGTGATAGTCGCCCCCTCATGACGTCACCGATCATTCATCGCGTCACGACGCTTGCTCTTGCCGTGCGGCCGATCGTCTGGCCGTTCGCCGAAGAGCGTCGCGACGAGATCGCAGCGCATTTCGCCGAGAAGCAGCGCGAACGGCCGAAGATCTGGAACGGCCGCGTCCTGCTCGGGTGCGATCCCGTGTTCACGGACGGCCATTTCGCCTCGACCTATTTCGAGACCGATTTCGCAAGCTTCCTTGCCTGGCGCGACTGGGGCTTTCCCGGCGCGCCCGTGTTCAACGGGTTTGGCATGGGCGCGCTGCGCACGTCCGACGGCGCCTTCCTGATGGGCGAGATGGCGCAGCACACCGCGAACGCGGGGCGCATCTATTTCCCGTCGGGGACGCCCGATCTCGACGATGTCAGGGATGGGACGCTGGACATTCCCGGCAGCGTCGTGCGCGAAATTCAGGAAGAGACCGGCTTGACGGCGGCGGACTATGAGGCCGAGCCGGACTGGTATTGCGTCGTCAGCGGCCCCGCGATTGCGATGATGCAGGTGCTCAACCTCGATATGCCCGGCGACGAGGCTCGCGCCCGGATCGAAGCCAATCTCGCCCGCGAGGACGAGCCTGAATTGTCGGCCATTCATCTCGTGCGCGGGATGGGTGATCTCACGCCGACCATGCCGCGATTTGTCACGGCCTTTATCGAGCAGCAGTTCGCCTCGCGCTGATGCGCGAGGCTTGACATCCCTGCGCTCTGCCCATGTGATGGGGGCAACCAAAAGCAAGACGAATGCAATGCACAATCGTCCAGGGAGGTTTTGATGCGCCTGCGCATGGCTGCCCGATTGGTACGTGGGCTGGTGATCGTGATATCCGCGACGAGCCTGGCGGTGGCCGCCCAGGCTCAGGACAAGAAGATCAAGATCGGCGTCGTTTTTGATTTGACCGGACCTCTGGCCGGCGGCGGTTCCGAACTCGGCTATATCGGCGCAAAGATCATCCTCGACCATTTCGCCAGGACGGGCGTCGAAGGCTACAAGATCGAGGCGGTCTATGCCGATGCGCAGAGCAAGCCCGACATCGCCATCAACGAATCCGTCCGCCTGCTCGAGCAGGAGAAGGTCGACATGGTGCTCGGCTTCTTCTCCTCGGCGCAGTGCGTGCCGGTGGCCGCTCGCGTCGAGCAGCTCAAGAAGTTCATGTGGATGACGACCTGCATCTCGTCCGCCGTGTTCAACGAGAAGGGCTACAAATACGTTTTCCGCCCACAGGCCAGCGGCGACCAGTTCGGCATGATGACGATGGACTTCATCGCGCAGAACGCCAAGGCGAAGTTCGACAAGGAGCCAAAGGACCTGCGCGTCGCCATCATCCACGAGGACGGCGCCTATGGCGTCGACGTCTCGAAGGGCAACGAAGCAGGCGCGAAGAAAGCCGGCTTCAACGTCGTGATGAAGGAGGGCTATTCGGCGACCGCGCCCGATCTCTCCGCGCTGGTGACCAAGCTGAAGCGCGCCAAGCCCGACGTGATCTTCCACACCGGCTACAACCCTGACATCACGCTGCTGCTCCGCCAGGCCCGCGAGCAGGGCCTGAAGTTCGGCGCGCTGATGGGGCATGGCGCGGGTTACGGCGTCTATGAGAAGTTGAAGGAAGGCATGGGGGCGGATGCCACCTACATCTTCAACACCGACCCGATCTCGATCTGGCTCGCCAACCAGAAGACCATGGATCCGAAGCTTCCGCCCGTGATCAAGATGGTCGGCGAGGAGTTCGACAAGATCAGGCCCGGGGTTGCCATCCGCTCCGCCCATGTCGGCATCGGCGCGTCCAATACTTACGTGTTCATGGCCGACGTGCTGCCGCGCGCGATCAAGAAGTACGGCGGCGTCGATCCCGAGGCGCTGCGCAAGGCGGCGCTCGACACCGACATCCCCGAAGGCGGCACCATGCTCGGCTTCGGCGTGAAGTTCTACGGCGAGGGCAGCCCCATGGCCGGGCAGAACGAGCGCTCGTTCCCCGTCGTGATCCAGTACATCGACGACAAATCCTCCGTGGTGTGGCCGAAGAGCCAGGCGCAGCGCGAAGCCGTGCTGCCGCTGCCGAAAGGCACCACCTACAGCAACCAATAGCGGCGGAGTGCTCTGGTGCTGGAGGTCAGTGGGCTGGTGAAGCGGTTCGGCGGCTTCACCGCCGTCAACAACGTGTCGTTTCGGGTTGATCAGGGCGAGATCCTCGGCCTGATCGGCCCCAACGGTTCGGGCAAGAGCACGATCTTCAACATGCTCTCCGGCACGCTGGCGCCGACATCGGGCTCGATCGTGTTCGGCGGCTCCGAGATCGCGGGCCTCGCCCCGCACCGGATCATCAACAGCGGCGTCGGCCGCACCTTCCAGATTCCGCGGCCGTTCCGCCGCCTGACCATCTTCGAGAACGTCGCGCTCGCCGGCTTTTACGGCCAGGGCCGCCACAGCCGCGTCAAGGCCGAGGAAGCGGCCGAACGGTCACTCGCGATGGTCGGCCTGCCGACCGATCGCCATGCCAGCGTCGACGGTCTCGGCGCAGCGGGGTTGAAGAAGCTCGAGCTTGCGAAAGCGCTCGCCACGGCGCCGAAGCTGCTGCTGGCCGACGAGAGCCTCGGCGGTCTCGACGAAACCGAGATGGATCAGGCCGCCGACATGTTGCGCAACATCCGCGACGAGCTCGGCATCACCATCATCTGGGTCGAGCACATCATGGGCGTGCTGATGCGCGTCGTCGATCGCGTCATGGTGCTCGATCACGGCGAGAAGATCTCGGAAGGCTTGCCGAGCGCGGTCGCGGGCGACCCGCGCGTCATCGAGGTCTATCTCGGCACCGATGCCGAGACCACGCAGGCCGCGGCCGCCGAAGCGCGCCGCCGCGCGGGAGGCTAGGCATGCTGGAGCTCCGCGCCGTCAATGCCGGCTATGGCACGTTCCAGGCGCTGTTCGATGTCAATCTCGACGTGAAGGCCGGCGAAGCCGTCGGCGTCATCGGCCCCAATGGCGCCGGCAAGACCACTCTGATGCGTGTCATCTCCGGCCTGATCCGGCCCTCGCGCGGGTCGATCCGGATGGAGGGGACCGACGTCGTGGCAACGCCGCCGCACAAGATCGTCAGCCTCGGGATTGCGCATGTGCCGGAGAACCGGCGACTGTTTCCGCAGCTCTCGGTCGACGACAATCTCAAGATGGGGGCCTTCATGAAGGAGGCGCGCAGCCACTATGCCGATCGGCTCGAAGTGGTGTTCGGCCTGTTTCCGCGCCTGAAGGAACGGCGCCACCAGATGGCGGGCACCATGTCCGGCGGCGAGCAGCAGATGTGCGCGATCGGCCGCGCGCTGATGTCCAATCCAAAGCTGCTGCTGCTCGACGAGCCCTCGGCGGGGTTGGCGCCGGTCGTGGTGCAGCAGGTGTTCGAGCTGGTGAAGCGGATCCGCGCCAGCGGGCTGACCGTGCTGATCGTGGAGCAGAACGTGCAGCAGGTGCTGAAAGTGGTCGATCGCGCCTATCTGATCGAGGCGGGCACCATCCGGGCATCCGGCACGTCCGCCGAGATGCTGGCGAGCGACACGGTCAAGGAAGCGTATCTCGGGGTGTGAGGGGGCATGCAGGCATTCTTGGACATCTTCGACATCTACCTGCTGGAGGCCGTGATCAACGGCATCCTGCTCGGCGGCGTGCTGGCGCTGCTCGCGCTCGGGCTGAACCTGATCTTCGGCGTCATCGACGTGACCTGGATCTGCTATGCCGAGCTGGTGATGATCGGCATGTACGCCATGTATTTCATGGTGCAGTATTACGGCGTCAGCTATTTCGTCGCCGCCCCCTTCACCATCCTGCTGGTCGCGATCCTCGGCGCGGCGCTGCATTACCTCGTGATCGCGCCGCTGCTGACCGCGCCGCCGATCAACCAGCTGCTTGCCACCGGCGGCGTGCTGTTCGTGCTGCAGAGCTTTGCCACGGTCGCCTTCGGCATCGACTTCCGCAATCTCGGCATCCGCCTGCCGGTGCTCGCCCTCGGCGACATGAACTTTAGTTACGCGCGACTCCTGTCATTTTTGGCGGCGCTGGTCGGCATGGTCGCGGTCTATCTGTTCATGACCCGCACCTTCACCGGCACCGCGATCCGCGCCATCTCCCAGGACCGGCAGATCATGGCGCTGATGGGCGTCGACACCAAGCGGATCTATCTCATCACCTCTGCAATCGGCGGCGGGTTGGCCGGGCTCGCCGCCTGCCTCCTGGTGCTGCAATATGACGTGCATCCCTTCGTCGGCCTCTCCTTCGGGCCGATCACCTTTCTGATCTGCGTGCTCGGTGGACTCGGCAATTTCATCGGCGGCTTCATCGCAGCCTTCGTGTTCGCCGAGATCATCTCGCTCGGCGGCCTGTTCTCCGATCTGGAATGGGGCTATGTGCTCGCCTTCGCCTTCTTCATCGTCATGATGTTCATCCGGCCCGCGGGCCTGCTCGCGAGGCGCCGATGATGGGGCAAGGGATGATCGAGCAACGGCGGCTTGCAGCATGGGGGATTGGGCTGGCGGCGCTGGTCGCGCTGCCCTTCGTCTATCGCGATCCCTATCATCTGCACATCCTGGTGCTGATCCTGATCTGGTCGTTCGCTTATACGTCGTGGTCGATGATGGGGCGGTTCGGCCTCGTCTCGCTCGGCCATGGCGGCTTCATGGGGATCGGCGCCTATGTCACCGCGCTGCTCTGGAACCACCTCGGCGTGTCGCCCTGGATCGGCATTCCCGTCAGCATGGTCGCGGCCGGCGCACTGGCGCTGATCGTCGGCTACCCCTGCTTCCGCTTCCGCATCACCGGACACTATTTCGTTCTGGTGACGCTGGCGCTGTCAGGCATCGTGCTCCAGGTCATCACGGCGACGCGCGACTACACCGGCGGCTCGCTCGGATACACGCCGAATCGAACCTCGGGCAACAAGCTGCTGGCACTGCAGTTCGACGACAAGATCACCTGGTATCTGATTGCGCTCGGGGTCTGGCTGTTCGGCATCGTGGTCTGGCACTGGGTCGACCGCAGCATGAGCCGCTACGCGCTGGAGGCGATCTCGGAGGACGAGGACGCAGCGGCCGCCGCCGGCGTCGACGTCACCGCGGAGAAGCTGAAGATCACGCTGCTCAGTGCCCTGATGACGGCGCTTGCGGGCGCGATCTACTGCCAGTACCAGATGTTCATCACGCCCGACACCGTCAGCGGCATCGCGGTATCGCTCCAGATGGTGTTCGCAGCCATCGTCGGCGGCCTGTTCGTCTCGCTCGGCCCGACCTTCGGCGCCGTGATCACCATCCTGCTGGCGGAAACCCTTCGCATCGGCTTCGGCACCAAGGCGGTCGGCTGGGACAACCTCGTCTATGGCGTGCTGCTGGTCCTTTTCATCATATTCCTTCCCAAGGGCATCCTTGGTAGCGTGCTCGACCGATTGAAGCCGCAACGCAAGGTGCCCCGCGCTCATGAGCAAGAAGCCGTCCAAATCGCTCGCCCAGGAACTTGACCGCTACATCACGCCGTTCCGCTACGACGGCTCGGGCAAGTTTCATCTCAAGGCGCACAAGACCGACGAGAAAGGCGATCTCGACAAGGAGAAGGCGCTGGCGATTCTCGACGCCAACAAGAAGCGGCTGATCGGGTTTCAGGAGAAGCTCTATGCCCAGGACCGCTGGTCGCTGCTGATCGTGTTCCAGGCCATGGATGCCGGCGGCAAGGACAGCGCCATCAAGGCGATCTTCGAGGGCATCAATCCGCAGGGATGCGAGGTCCATGCCTTCAAGGCGCCGAGCAGCAAGGAGCTCGACCACGATTTCCTCTGGCGCCACGCGATCGCGCTGCCCGAGCGTGGCCATATCGGCATCTTCAACCGCTCCCATTACGAGGAATGCCTGGTGACGCGCGTGCACCCGGAGATCCTCGCCAAGGAGAAGCTGCCGCAAAAGCTCGTCACCAAGAACATCTGGAAGGAGCGGTTCGAGGACATCTCGGCGTTCGAGCGCTACCTCTGCCGTAACGGCACCGTGGTGCTGAAGTTCTTCCTCAACGTGTCCAAGGACGAGCAGCGCGAGCGCTTCCTCGATCGGCTGGAGGATCCGGCCAAGCAGTGGAAGTTCTCCATGGACGACATCAAGGAGCGCGCGCTGTGGCCGCGCTACCAGGCGGTCTATCAGGACATCGTCCGGCACACCTCGACGCCTCATGCGCCGTGGTACGTCGTGCCCGCGGACCACAAATGGTTCGCGCGCGTCGTGATCGGCTCGGTGATCAATGCCGCGCTCGAAAAGCTCGACCTGCGTTTCCCCCGCGCCGACAAGGCCTCGGTGACCGAGTTCGAGCAAGTGCGCAAGGCCTTGGAGAAAGAGGGGACGGGAGGCAAGAAGAAAGCAAAGTGACAGCCAATCGGACCGCCGACCGCAAGACCGTCAATTTCGCGCTCCAGGGCGGCGGCGCGCACGGCGCCTTCGTCTGGGGCGTGCTCGACCAGGTGCTCGAAGACGGCAGGCTCGCGATCGAGGCGGTCAGCGCGACCAGTGCCGGCGCCATGAATGCGGTGGCGATGGCTTCCGGCATGGCGCACGGGGGTGCGGAGGCCGCGCGGGAGAGCCTGCACGCATTCTGGTACGAAGTGTCTCGCATGGACATGGCGTACGATTTGATGTCGCCGTTGAACCAGTGGATCCAGGCCCTGAAGCTGCCGCCGGAATATCATCCGGTTCACGCCGTCATCCACACGTTGACGCACACGCTGCCGCCGGGTCTGCTCAATCCCTTTCATTTCAATCCGCTCCGGTCGCTCTTGCAGCGCGTCGTCGATTTCGACCGGCTCAATTCCTCGCCCGAGGCGCCGCAACTGTTCCTCAACGCGACCAACGTCCGCACCGGCAAGATCAAGGTATTTCAGAGCCCGCATCTCACCGCGGAGACCGTGCTGGCCTCGGCCTGCCTGCCGCCCTATTTCCAGGCCGTCGAGATCGACGGCGAGCATTATTGGGACGGCGGCTACCTCGGCAATCCCGCGATCTTTCCGCTGATCTACCGCAAGGGCAGCCACGACGTCATCGTCGTGCAGGTCACGGCGATCCGGCGCGACGAGCTGCCGACGAGCGCGGCCGACGTCCTCCATCGCATCAACGAGATCAGCTTCAATTCGTCCCTGATGCGCGAGATGCGCGCGATCGCCTTCGCCACACGGCTGATCGATGATGGCGAGCTCGACAGCGGCAAGCACAGCCGCATGTACATGCACTGGATCGGCAACGACCAGCTGATGTCGCAGCTCGGCACGGCCACGCAATTCCATCCCGAATGGAGCCTGTTGTGCCGCCTGCGCGACGAGGGCCGTTCGGCGGCGCGAAGTTGGCTGGCGCGCAACTTCGACCGGGTCGGGATGGCCTCGACGGTGGACCTGGCCGACATGTTTCTCTAGGCCGCAGACAAAAACCACGAAAACGACCCCATGCACAGTAGCCGGGCGCAGCGGAATCAATGACTTGGCGGCGGGTGTCATATGAATGCTGATTTTGCGAAATCGAGTTGACGCGGCGGGGCAAAACAGGGACTTGATGTCACCATGCCTATCCAGGGAACCGGCACATTCAAATGTGATCCCTCACATCATTGATCCCGCTTGACAGTGTTGTGGCACAGGAGGAGCATGCCGATGGTCGCAACAAGCGACGCGCAACGTCCACCTCATGAGCAAGGGGAGGTCTATGACTCCACCTCCGCAAATCCAGCCGCGTTAAGTGCGATGGAGCTCGTTCGGACTATCGCATAGCGGCGGAAAACCGCGAACGGCACGCCGGGTCAAGGTTTAGCGGGCTGCATCAGTGAGGCATAGCCCCTACCTTCCCGGCGCTGTATTTTGCATCACATCGATCGTGTCCGGATGGCCGTGACGAGGCTGACCGCGACAGGTGGTTTTGACATCCTGCCTTTCTCCTCCACCTTCCTCCTTGCCGTCATTCCGGGCCGCCTCCCGGAATGACGGAGGGTGTTGCTTGGCAGGTCGGCCGGCCCGAGCGCGCGCCTCGAAGGATGGCGGCAGCGCAATTGCAAGGCAACTGACCTGCGCCGATGTTGCGGTTCCCGATCTTCGCATTGCGGCAAATGCCAAGAGAATGTCGCCTCAAAGGCCTACTTCCGACACAGGCCCCGGGCGAATAGCTGCGATCCGACATGACGCATGTGCTTCGGCGGTGACGGTCCCGACGCCGCCGGCTCATTCATTTTTTCCAGGGAATCCTCGTGTCGCATAAGCTTGCCCCGGCGGTCCTCGCCGCTCTCTTCCTCGCGATCTTCTCTGTTTCCGGTGTCCGCGCCGAAACGCCTCGGCCGGCGACGAATAACGCTGCCGCACTGTCGCCCGACGAAGCCAGGCGCGCGCTGGAGACGCTCCAGGACGACAAGAAGCGCGCGCAGATGATCGATACGCTGCGCGCGATCGCGAGTGCGTCCGGTCAGCAGCAGCCTGCGCCGCCCGCGCCGGAGCAGAAGTCGCCGATCCCGCTCTCGGCCGACGGCCTCGGGGCGCAGCTGCTGCTCTCGGTGTCGGAGGAGATCGGCGAAATTTCGAGCGAGATCGCCAGCGTGGCGCGGACGCTCACGCATTTCCCGGCCTTCTACTACTGGATCGTGCGGACCGCGAACGATCCAGCGGCCTATAATCTCCTGATCGAGATCGCCTGGAAGCTCGCGCTGGTGCTCGGTTGCGCGCTCGCGGCCGAATGGGTGATCTTCCGCCTGATCCGCCGTCCGGTTGCGTTCCTGGAGGGACGCGTGCCCCAGACCGCGCGCCTGCCGGCGCAAGCGCTGCCCATCGCCGATCCGCCGTCATCGGTGACGGATGTCATCGCCGAACCGGAGCTGCACAAGCGTCGCCACAGCCTGGCGCGGGTCTGGCAGGTCATGCTGCGACTGCCTTTCGTGCTGGGGCGCTTCGTCCTTGAACTGCTTCCCGTGGTCCTCTTTGTGGGCGTTGCCACGGCGCTGCTCGGCACCGAGATCGGCGAGCCCACGACGGTTCGCCTCGTGATCCTCGCCGTCGTCAACGCCTACGCATTCTCGCGCGGGCTCATCTGCCTGGTTCGGGCGCTGGCGGGGCCGTTCGGCCTGTTTCCGGTGCGCGCCGAGACCGCGGCCTATATCGAGATCTGGGCGCGCCGCATCGTCGGCGTCGGCGTCTCCGGCATCGCCTTTGCCAATGTGGCGCTGCTGCTCGGTCTGCATCGTGCCGGTTATGCCGCGCTGCTCCGCATGGTGATGCTGGTCGTTCACCTCTTCATCGTCGTCATCATCCTGCAATGCCGCCGGCAGGTCGCCGAGGCCATCCGTGCGCCGGCCGAGCGGCAGGGCATCGCGGCCCGCCTGCGCGACCGCATCGCCGGCGGCTGGCATTATCTCGCCATCGCACTGGATCTTGCGCTGTGGGCGGTGTGGGCGCTCAACATCCGCAACGGCTATTCGCTGCTGCTGCAATATTTCGTCGGCACCATCGTGGTCGCGGTGATCACGCGCGTCGCCATCATGCTGACGCTGAGCCTGATCGACCGCGGCTTCCGCATCAGGCCGGAGATCCTGCAGCGCTTTCCGGGCCTCGAGATCCGCGCCAACCGCTATCTGCCGCTGCTGCGCCGGATCGTCTCCAGCGTGATCGTCTTCATCGGCTTCGTGGCCGTGCTCGAGGTCTGGGGTGTGGACGCCATCGTCTGGTTCTATGGCGGCCAGATCGGCAGCCGGCTGATCTCGGCCGTGGTGACGATCGGCGTCGCCGTCCTGATCGCGGCGGCGACCTGGGAAGCCAGCAACGCACTCTTAGACCGCCAGATCAACACGCTGTCGCGGGACGGGCATTACGCCCGTGCCGCGCGGTTGCGCACCTTCCAGCCGATGCTGCGCACCGCGCTGCTGTGCCTGATCGCCACCGTCGTCGGCCTCACCGCGCTGAGCGAGATCGGCGTCAACGTCGCGCCGCTTTTGGCGGGCGCCGGCATCGTCGGCATCGCCATCGGCTTCGGCTCGCAGAAGCTGGTGCAGGACCTCATCACCGGGCTGTTCCTGCTGCTGGAGAACACGGTCCAGGTCGGCGACAATGTCAGCGTGTCGGGGCTGTCTGGCGTGGTCGAGAACGTCTCGATCCGCACCATCCGTCTGCGCGCCGGCGACGGCGCCGTGCACATCGTGCCGTTCAGCGCGGTCACGACCATCACCAATGCCAGCCGCGGCGCCGGCAACGCCTCGGTCAGCGTCAACGTCGCCTACAAGGAAGACACCGACCGCGTCGGCCAGATCCTCAAGGACATCGTCGACGAGATGCGCCGCGAACCGGAATTCCGCCCGCTGATCCGCGGCGACCTCGATCTGTGGGGCATCGACAAGGTCGACGGCGCGATGGTGTCGATCGTCGGCCAGATCCGCTGCACCGAGGCCGGGCGCTGGCCGGTCCAGCGCGAATTCAACCGCCGCATGAAGCTGCGCTTCCAGCAGAACGGCATCGACGTCGCATCCGCCAACCAGACCATCTTGATGCACGTCGTGCCGCCGCTGGATGGCGCGGCCAATCTGACGCCGCGGCGGGCGGCCGGATAGTCGCTCGGTCGAAATTTCCGGCTTGCCTCCGCGCACCCGGCAGCGTTCACTCGGCCTCCAGCCCGCTGCCGACATGCGGGCGATGAAAATGGGTGGGTGGAATGCTACGAGGGCTATGGGCCGCCTTGCGCGGTCACGTGATCGTCTTGTGCGCCGTGGTCGGATGTGGGACGTGGATTGCACCGGGCCATGCCCAGCCGTTTCCCTCACGCCCCATCACCCTCATCGTACCGTTCGCCGCGGGCGGTCCGACCGACACGCTGGCGCGGATCCTGTCCGAGCGGATCGCCGCCGAGCTACGCACCACGGTCGTGGTCGAGAACGTGGCCGGCGCTTCCGGCAGCATCGCCGGTGCGCGCGTGGCGCGTGCGGCCCCTGATGGCACCACCATCACCATCGGCCATTGGGGCACCCATGTGCTGAACGGGGCGATCTTCAAGCTGCCCTATGACGTGGTCGCCGATTTCGAGCCGGTCGCGATGATCGCGATGGGAACGCAGCTCATCGTCGGCAGGAAGTCACTCGAGGCGAACAACCTGAAAGAGATGATCGCCTGGCTGAAGGCCAACCCCGGCAAGGCCACCGCCGGGACGGCCGGGGCCGGCACGGGCGCGCATGTCGCCGGCGTCTTCTTCAAGGACAAGACCGGCACCGACTTCCAGTTCGTGCCCTATCGCGGCGCAGGACCTGCGATGATCGATCTCGTGGCCGGCCAGATCGACATCATGTTCGACCAGGCCTCGAACTCGCTGCAGCACGTCAAGAGCGGTGCGATCAAGGCCTTCGCGGTGACCTCGCCGACGCGGCTCGCATCTGCGCCCGATGTGCCGACCGTCGACGAAGCGGGCCTGCCGGGTCTCTACATCTCCTACTGGCACGGCATCTGGGCACCGAAGGCCACGCCGAAGGACATCGTCACGAAACTCAACGCGGCGATCGTCGCCGTGCTCGCCGAGCCCGCCGTCAAGCAGCGCTTTGCCGAACTGGGGCAGGAGATTCCGCTACCGGCGCAGCAGACGCCCGCAGCGCTTGCGGCGTTCCAGAAGGCCGAGACCGAGAAATGGTGGCCGATCGTGAAGGCTGCCGATATCAAGCCGGAATAGCCGCGGCGTTAACCTTTTCCCGCGTGCAACTGCCTGTCGTTATCGAGAGTCTCGCTGCGGTGCGAGATCACAATCGATGCCTCCGTCGCTACGTCCTTGATCTCGATGGAGCGCTGGCCGACAATGTCCGCGGTTCAATGTGAAGCTTTTTGGGGGAATTCGTGAATAGACCTGCCCGGGTCGTTGCCCAATCGACGTCGTCCGATTCGCCGCAAGGCATGACATTGCTGCGCGATCCCTTGCTCAACAAGGGCACCGCCTTCACGGAAGCGGAGCGCGAGGCCCTGGGCCTGCGCGGCCTGTTGCCGCCTTGCGTGCTGACGATGGAGACGCAGGCTCAGCGCGTCCTCACCAATCTGCGCACGCTGCCGACCGATCTGGAGAAATACGTCGCGCTGAACGCGCTGCATGACCGCAACGAGGCGCTGTTCTTCCGCGTCGTCGTCGACAACATCGATGAGATCCAGCCTATCATCTACACCCCGACGGTCGGGCTTGCCTGCCAGAAATTCGGCCTGATCTTCCAGCGGCCGCGCGGCATGTTCATCTCCTCGCGCGATCGCGGGCAGATCGCCGAGATTCTGAAGAACTGGCCCTATTCGGCCAAGCTGATCGTCGTCACCGACGGCGAGCGTATTTTGGGACTTGGCGATCTCGGCGCCAACGGCATGGGTATTCCTGTCGGCAAGCTCTCGCTCTATTCGGCCTGCGCCGGCGTGCATCCGGAGGCGTGCCTTCCGATCGTGCTCGACGTCGGCACCAACAACGAAGAGCTTTTGAACGATCCCTATTATCTCGGCCTGCGCGAGCGGCGGCTGACGGGCGAGGCCTATGACAGCTTCGTCGACGAATTCATGCAAGCCGCGCGAAAGACCTTCCCGGGCGTGCTGATCCAGTTCGAGGATTTCGCCAATCACTCGGCGTTCAAGCTGCTGCACAAATACCGGGATGAAGCCTGCGTCTTCAACGACGACATCCAGGGCACCGCGGCGGTCGCGCTCGCCGGCCTGTTCTCGGCGCTGCGCGTGAATGGCGGCAAGCTGAAGGATCAGAAGATCCTGTTCTTAGGGGCAGGCGAAGCGGCAACCGGCATCGCCGATCTCGTGGTCTCTGCCATGATGGCGGAGGGTGCTTCGGAAGCCGAAGCTCTGCGGCGCAACTGGCTGGTGGATTCCCGCGGCCTCGTCGTCGGCGGCCGCGAGGGCCTCTCCGGCCACAAGCTGCGCTACGCGCATGCCGAGCAGGCGCCGATCAGCGACTTCCTCACCGCGATCAAGACGCTGAAGCCGACGGCGATCATCGGGGTTGCCGCGGTCGGCGGCGCCTTCACGCCCGAGGTGCTCGAGGCGATGGCCGAACTCAACGAGCAGCCGATCGTGTTCGCGCTCTCCAACCCGACCTCGAAGGCCGAATGCTCGGCGGAGGATGCCTATCGCTACACCAAGGGGCGCGCGCTGTTCGCCTGCGGCAGTCCGTATGATCCGGTGACGCTCAACGGCCGCAGCTTCGTGCCGCGCCAGGGCAACAACTCCTACATCTTCCCCGGCGTCGGCCTCGGCGTCATCGCCAGCGGCTCGAAGCTGGTGACCGACGAGATGTTCATGGCGGCGGCCCATACGCTCGCTAATTGCGTCGGCAAGGAGGATCTCGCGCAGGGCAGCCTCTATCCGGCCCTGCCGCGCATCCGCGAAGTCTCGGTCCGCATCGCCGCGGCCGTCGCGGACGTCGCCTATCAACGCGGGCTCGCCGACGGACCCGCGCCCAACGACGTCAAGGCTCTGGTGCAGTCGCAGATGTACGAACCGAAGTACTGAGTGCCTCCACACCGTCATGGCCGGGCATAGCCGTCCGAAGGACGGCGTCGCTTCCGCTTGCCTATGTCCCGGCCATCCACGCCGTGCTCCGTGGCACGAAGAACGTGGATGCCCGGGCCTTCGCCTCGCCGAAGCGGCTTCGGCCGCGCAGGCGGGACAAGCCCGGGCATGACGACCTTCTGAATTCAAGCGGCTATTAGGTCAGCCCGGCGCCACCATCACAGGTGGAATCGCCGTTGCCTCGCGCGGCCGCATATGCGACAATCTGTAGCGTTACAAGAAAACTCAATCCGCAAGGTAAGCCGCCATGGACGATCGTTTGCCCGAACTGGGCGACCTCGAGCACGAGGTCATGCAATTGGTTTGGGCCCATGGTCCTGTCACGGCCGAAATCGTGCGCGAGCGGTTGTCGCGGCGTCTGAAGGAATCGACGGTGCGCACGGTGCTGCGTCGGCTCGAAGAAAAGGGCTATGCTAACCACACCGTGGACGGACGCACCTATGTCTACCACGCGGCCGAAGAGCGCTCGCGGGTTGCGGCCAAGGCGGTGCAGCGCATCGTCGACTGGTTCTGCAACGGCTCGATGGAAGAGGTCCTCGTCGGCATGGTGGACAACAAGATGCTCGACCAGCAGCAATTGCGCACGCTGGCCGACCAGGTGGCCAAGGCGAAGAAGGCGAGGGGAGTGAAGAAAGAATGATCGCAACTCTGGCGGAGGCGGCACTGCGCTCCCTTGTGCTGGGAGGCGTCGTCTGGTTCGGTCTCAATCTGTTTCGCGTGCGCAATCCGCACGTTCACATGACGGCGTGGGTCGTCGTGCTGCTGGCGTCGCTGGCGATGCCCTTCGTGATGCACTGGCCGACGCTCACGATCACCCGGCTGCCTTTGCCGGTCGTCGTGCCGAATGATTTTCTGCCGGCCGACATCTCGATGCCGGAGACGCCGCAGCCCGCGCTGCCAGTCGCGCCCGGCATTGCTATCGCGCCGCAAGCCAGAAGCGGGCTCTCGATCAATTGGTGGCTCATTGCCACCATCATCTATGCCGGCATCGCCGGCCTGTTGCTGCTGCGGCTCGCGATCGGGCTCTGCCTGACCTGGCGTCTGGCGCGCGCTGCAAAGCCGATGAATGGCCTGCAGATGATCGCCGCCGACGTGCGCGTCAGCCGCGATGTCGGCGGCCCCGTCACCTTCGGCTCGACCATTCTGGTGCCGCCGCAATTCGCCGGCTGGGACGCGAAGAAGCGCCTCGCGGTGCTCGCGCATGAAGGCGCGCATGTCGCCAATCGCGATTTCTACGTCCTCCTGCTGGCATCGCTCAACCGCGCGGTGTTCTGGTTCAGCCCGCTCTCGTGGTGGCAGCTCGCGCGCCTTGCCGAGCTCGCCGAGATCATCAGCGACGCCGAGGCGATCGAGGTGATCGACGACCGGCTGTCCTATGCGGAAATCCTGCTCGATTTTGCCAGCACAGTGAAACCACGGCCGGTCGAGCTAGCGATGGCGCGGGCCTCGACCGTGCGCGCCCGTGTCGAGCGCATCATCGCGGCTGCCGCGATGCCCGTCGCGGTCAGCTGGCGCAAGCGGCTGTGGATCGCGGCTGCGATCGTTCCGGTGGTGATCGTGTCCGCCGGCATGATCGCCTATCGCACGCCGGACGCGGTGCCACTGGCCGCGGATGCCGGCGAGGTGCCTGCCCAGCATTACCGCCCGTTCGTCAATTTCTACGCCATGGGTCCGGCCTCGGTGTTCGCCATCTTCCGCGAGGGCGACGAGGTCTATGGCCAGCTCACCGGCCAGCGCAGGCTGCGCCTGACGGTCGGCAATGACGGCACGGCCACCTACGCGGCCTCGTCCGGCGAGATCACCTTCGCGCTCGATGCGGAGCGCCGCTCGTCCGAGCTGACGCTGCGCATGAACGGCCGCGACATTCGTGCGGTTCGTGTCGCCGAGATGCCGGCGGCGGTAGCCGAGCCGGTATCGCTCGATCCGTATGTCGGTTGGTACAGGATTGCGCCAAACCGCGTGCTCACCGTGCGCCGCGACGGCGACCGTCTCTCATTGCGGGAGACCGGCCAGGACGCAACGCAGGTGCTCCCCGAGGGCACCGACGCCTTCTCCTTCCGCGGCGATCATCTCGTGATCTTCCTGCGCGACGAGCAGGCGAAAGTGTCGCGCCTGCTGGTGCAGAGCGCCATCTTCGGTGCCCGCCTGGGAGCCCGCGTCGACCCGGCGGTGGCCCAGGCGGTCGAGGCGGATTTCGCGCGCCGCCTCGCGAAGGTCTCCGACAGATTCAGGGAGCAGGTGCCGGCGGCCGGCAGTAAGGAGATGGTCTTGGCCGGCATCGAGGATCTTCGCCGCGGCACGCCGGACTATGATCGCATGAGCGCGTCGCTCGCGGCCAAGGTCCACCGCTATCTCGCCGAAATGCAAACGACTTTCGTGGCGCTCGGCGCGGTGGAATCGATCTTCTTCCGCGGCGTCGGGCCCGGCGGCTATGACATCTATGGTGTGAAGTTCGCGAACGGCAGCGCGGAATTTCGCCTGATGATCGAGCCGGACGGCAAGGCCGGCGACGTGTTCTTCCGCGCCGACGGCAATGACGAGATCGGCGGCATGGTGTCTTGCGCGGAGGAGGCGAGCGTCCGCGGCCGCGCCGGCACCTCGCCGATCAGGATCATGCTCTATAACGAGTTGGCCGACGACATCCAGGTCTTCAATCTCGATGCGGACGGCAATCGCAAGGCGCAGATCGTCAGGCCCAACATGACCTGGTTCACCACCACCACCGTGAACAATCCCTGGATGATCGCCGACAAGTCCGGACGGTGTCTGGAGATCGTGATGCCGGGGCGGCAGACCCGCTTCCACAATGTCGAAGCCTCGGCTATCGGCGCGCGTCCGGGCCGCGCCGCGCGCCGCGCCGTTCCGATCGCCAATGGCGAGGAGATGCTGCGCCGTTATATCGAGGGCGTCGGCAGGGGGCAGCCGGACTACGCGCACATGACGTCGGAAGTGGCCGACATCACGCGCCAGCAATTGCCGTTCGACCAGGCGATCCTGGCGCGGCTCGGCGCGCTGCGCGCGGTGTCCTTCCGCGGCGTCACCGCGCTCGACAGCGACATCTACATCGCCCAGTTCGCCAACGGTTCGGCGGAATGGCGCATCGGCGTCAGGAACGACACCATCACGAAGATTGCGCTCGGGCCGAATTTCTAGGGACGCCGGCGGCTCCCGATGTCGTGACGGAGGTGCTGCAATCTCCGCTTGTCGGCCAGTGCCTTGAATGCTACGGTCAGTAGCATTACAAATCGTAGCTTAGAGCCGGAACATTCGCCATGAGCAATTCCGCAAGGGCCGAAGCCGTGCTGGCTCTGCATCGTTTCGGGATGGGGCCGCGGCCGGGATCGATCGCCGCCGTCGGGAGCGACCCGCGCGGCGCGCTGATCGCCGAGCTCGACCGCCCGCTCGCGCTCACCGCGGCGAGCGCTCTGCCCCCCAGTGCGAAAGCCTATCGCACCGTGGCCGATGCCAATGCGCGGCGAGCCGCGCGGGCCAAGCAGGCGCAGCAGCAGGCCAAGAAGCAGCAGATGGCGTCGGCTGGCTCGGGCGATCAGGCCGAGGCGCGGCCCGAGGGGCAGGCACAGGGCTATGCCCAGGAAAAGGATGCGGCCGAGATGGCGGCGAAGCAGGCGGCCGACGCCATTCCCGATCCAGGGCGTCCGATCTACCTGCAGGAAGCCAAGCTCCGCACGGAAGCCGCGCTCACGGCCGATATCGGTTTTGCCGAGCGGCTGGTCTGGTTCTGGTCCAACCATTTCTGCATCTCGGCCAACAAGATCCAGAGCATGTCCGGTGCCTATGAGCGCGAGGCGGTTCGCGCCAACGCGCTCGGCCGCTTCGTCGATCTCCTGCTGGCCGTCGAAGGCCATCCGGCCATGCTGTTCTATCTCGACAATCTGGAATCGATGGGCGCCAACTCGACGGCCGGCATCAATCGCAACCGCGGCCTCAACGAGAACATCGCGCGCGAGATCATGGAGCTGCATACGCTCGGCGTGCGCACCGGCTACACCCAGGACGACGTCATCAGCTTCGCCAACGTGATGACCGGCTGGACGCTGGTGCCGCCCGGCGCCGATCCCCAACATGGCGGCGAGTTCACCTTCAATCCGCGGCTGCACGAGCCCGGCGGACAGACCCTGCTCGGTAAGCGCTACGAGCAGGAGGATGTCGAGCAGGGCCGTGCCGTGCTGCGCGATCTCGCCGCGCATCCGGCGACCGCGACCCATGTCGCGACCAAGCTCGCGCGCCACTTCGTCACCGACGCGCCGCCGCCCACTCTGGTCGAGCAGATGACGAAGAGTTTTCGTGAGACCGATGGCGATCTCAAGCAGATCGCGATCGCGATGGTGTCGTCCGACGAGGCGTGGCGCGCGCCGCCGGCAAAGCTCAAGCGTCCGAGCGAATGGGTCGTCGGCATGGTGCGTGCGACCGGCATCACGCAGGTCGATCCCGTCCTCTACACCGGCGGCCAGCAGCTGCTCGGCGAGCCGCTATGGCGTCCGTCCGCGCCCAAGGGATATCCGGATGACGAAGCGAGCTGGATCGACGGCGTCGGCCGCCGGCTCGACGTCGCCAACAATTTTGCCGAGCGCATATCCGGCATGGCCGATCCGCAAGCCATCGTCGAGGACGTCTTTGCATCCGAGATCGCGGCCGAGGTGAAGCAGGCGGTCGGCCGCGCCGAGAGCCGGCAGCAGGCGCTGGCGCTGCTGTTCATGTCGGCGGATTTTCAGAGGAGGTGAGCATGGGCGTCAATCATCTGCCCACGCGGCGCGAGCTTCTGGTCGGCTCCGGTGCGCTGTTCGCATGGAGCCAGATGCCCAGGATCGCGCGCGCCGAAGGCCGCGACCCGCGCCTGCTCGTCATCGTGCTGCGCGGCGCGCTCGACGGCCTCGGTGCCGTCGCGCCGGTCGGCGATCCCGACTGGATCTCCTTGCGCGGCGATCGCGCGCTGCTGCTGGACGGCAAGCCGCCGGCGCTGCCGCTCGACGCCTTCTTCGCGCTCAACCCGGCGATGCCGAATTTGCACCGGCTCTACAGGAGCGGCAAGGCGGCGATCGTCCATGCCACGGCCACGCCCTATCGCGAGCGTTCGCATTTCGACGGCCAGGACGTGCTGGAGAGCGGGCTTGTCAAGCCCGGTATGACCAGCTCGGGATGGCTCAACCGCGCGCTGCTCGCGCTGGAATCGGGCGGCCGCGTCGACCCGCGCGGTAGCCGCGCGCTCGGCATCGGCTCGGTGACGCCGCTGGTGGTGCGCGGCTCCGCGCCTGTGATGACGTGGGTGCCGCAAAGGCTCTTGCCGGCGAGCGAGGACACGCAGAGCCGCCTGCTCGATCTCTACCAGCACACCGACCCGAAGCTCGCGACCGTGCTGCAGGCGCGCATGAAGCTCGCTTCGCTCAGCGGGGCGCCGGGCACGGGCGAGGCGATGTCTGACGATCCAACCCTGGCGCCGCCGGGCATCGCACGCGTGCGCGCCTACTTCGCAGACGCCGCCGGCACGGCCGCGCGCTATCTCGCCAAGCCCGACGGCCCGCGCGTCGGCGCCATGGGCTTCGTCGGCTGGGATACGCATATCGCGGAAGGCGCGGCCTCGGGCCAGCTCTACAATCTGCTCGGTGCGCTCGACGGCGCCTTCGTCGCGATCGAGAGCAACATGGGCGAAGCCTGGAAGGAGACGGTGGTGGCCGTCGTCACCGAGTTCGGCCGCACCGCCCGCATCAACGGCACGCAGGGCACCGATCACGGCACCGGCACGGTCGCCTTCCTGATCGGCGGCGGGCTCGCCGGCGGCCGTGTGATCGCGGACTGGCCGGGACTGAAGCCGGCGCAGCTGTTCGAGGATCGCGACCTCAAGCCGACCACCGATCTGCGCGCCGTGCTCAAGGGCCTGCTGAGGGATCATTTGCGCGTCGAAGAGACAGTGCTGGCGGAAACGGTCTTTCCCGGCAGCGCAGACATCAAGCCGATGGGGGGCCTTGTGGCCTGAAGCGCGATGTGCACGCTGACGCAACGAGAGCTCGATTTTCTCGCCAGCTTGAAGGCGACTTGGCGACGGCTCTATTGGCGTGAGTTCGCGCGTCTTCTCGAGGAGGGGGCAGAGTCCGGCGAGACTCGTGTCGATATTTGCCCCGCCTCGCAAAGGACATGAGGAGAAGCCTGGATGAGACGCCGCCGGTTCATTTCACTTCTCGGGGCAGCCGCGCTGGCGCCGCTCTCCGCTCCGCCAGTATCTGCGGAGCCATCTGGCGGCTGCGGTGTTCCGCTTGCGCGAGATGATGGCTGGCCTGCCGGCTCCGTCAACGACGATGGGCTCGTCAACCGCGACGTGCTGTGCAGGATGGGGGATCGGCTCGCATCAAGCGATGCCAACATTCATGCAGTTCTGGTCGCCCGCGACGGCAAGCTGGCGTTCGAACGTTACTTCAAGGGCGCCGACGAGATACCCGGCTACATCTACGGCCGCCGGGTCGAAACCATCGCCTTCGATGCCGATACGTTGCACAACATGAAGTCTGTTTCGAAGAGCGTTGCATCTCTCGTCGTCGGGATTGCGATCGATCGCGGGCTGATACGCGGCGTCAACGAGCCGATCTTCAGCTTCTTCCCCGAGCTGTCCGACTTGCGTTCTCCCGAAAAGGACCGCATCCGGCTGGCGCATGTGCTCACCATGTCGATGGGCCTGAAGTGGGTCGAGGCGACACCCGCGACGGGAGACGACGACAATGACGAGACGCGGATGCATATGGCATGGGATCCGTGTCGCTACGTTCTCGGTCTTCCCGTGACCGCCGCGGCAGGGCAGGAGTTCTTCTACAACACCGGCGCGCTCACGCTTGTGTCGGCCATCATCCGCAAGGCGACTGGACGTCCCCTCGACGAATTTGCGCGCGAGAATTTGTTCGAACCTCTGGGTATCACCGGCACGGCGTGGGGCCGGTACAGGGGGGATACCGATGCCGGAGGAGGATTGCGCCTGCGGCCGCGCGACATGGCCAAGATCGGCCAACTCGTGCTTGCGGGCGGTCGCTGGAACGACCGCCAGATCGTTTCCAAGGCATGGATCGAGGCTTCGACGGCGGAGAAGATCAAGGCGACGGACGATCAATCCTACGGATATCTGTGGTGGCGCGGCCAAGCGCGCCTCAATGACCGGAAGGTCGCCTGGGTCGGCGCGCTGGGGCGCGGCGGGCAGTCGATCCGCATCGTGCCGGAACTCGATCTCGTCGTCGCAGTGACTGCGGGTTACTATCAGGACTACAGCCCGAAAGCGTTTCAACTCCAGTTCGGTATATTCAGGGACGTCCTGCGCGCGATCCCGCCTCCGGCCTGAGCTGGAGCCGGCCACCGTCAGGGCAATCGCATATGGCATTTCCGCCAGCTGAGCGCGCGCCTCGTCCTTCGAGACGACGCGCTTCGCGGTCTCCTCATCAGGATGAGGCTAAGCGGCATCGGTGCCCGTCAAGACTGCTGCCGCACACTCCGTCCTCATCCTGAGGGCCCGCCAGCGGCGGGCTGTCCCGATTCAGGACGCGTCACTGTGGTCGAATCGTCACAGCTGACGCGAAACGGCGGCGGCCCCACGCCCGCTTTTGTTCCGACAAGGTTCTGCCCTCATTGCCCACCGAAATTCCGTGCAGTTCGGAGGGCGCATCATGTCTCGCATTGCACGTGCCGAAACTGCCCGGATTTCGCTGGCAACCTCGAGCCGGCTGCTGCTGGCCATCGTCGGGGCCGCCTCGCTCGCCGCCTGCGCGCAATCGCCGGTCGGCCGCCAGAAGGCCGATCTCGCGGCCACCGGCCGGCAGGCCGCGGTCGAGCGGCCGCACCGGGTGGCGGCGCTGCATCCAAGGCCGGTCAGCCGGGTGCGCATTCCCGATGGCGATGCAAAGCAAGCGACCTCGCACGGCGTTGCCAGCTTCTATTCGGATACGGAGACTGCGAGCGGCGAGAAGTTCGACAAGAACGAATTGACCGCGGCCCATCCGACCCTGCCATTCGGCACCAAGCTGCGCGTCACCGACGTTTCCTCCGGCCGCTTCGTGACCGTCAGGGTCAACGATCGCGGTCCCTATATCCGCGGACGCGTCGTCGACGTCTCGCCTTCCGCGGCCGAGGCGCTCGGCATGGTCGATAGGGGCATCACCAATGTCCGGCTCGACGTCGTGCAATGAGGCCCGGCCCGTCGAGATCGACCCGCGCACTTAACCGGCTGTTAGCTGCTCTGTCGCACCATGGGTGTCCAACAAGTCGGGGCTCCAGGTTCGGAGCCTTCTGGGGAGGCGGCGCTTGAACACGATCCAGTATCTCGAAGATCAGGCTGCGCGCGCCGAGCGGCTCGCCAAACGGATCACGGATACGCTGACGATCGAAAGGCTGCTGACCTTCGCGGGCGAGCGCCGCCGCGAGATCGAGGTCATCGCCGGCAAGCACCGCCGCGCTTAACTCCCGCATCCATGCGCTGAACGCATTCGCCCTCGCTGAGAGGCGCGGAACTTCTTCCTTTTTCCTGCGTCATGACAGTGATTGAAGAGGAGGACGTCATGGGTTTTGGACGAGGTGCTTTGCTTTGGTTGCTTGGCGTGCCGCTGCCGATCGTTCTGCTGCTGGCATTGTTCTGGCACCACTAAAGCATGATCCGGACCCGGAGGGCCGCGTTCGCGCGAAGCGCGAAGCGGTTGTCCGAAGAGATCATGCTCGACTGAAAATGTTGCCGCACGAAAAGCGCCGCGGAAGCGGCGCTTTTTTTGTTCCTGCGAGCCGAGGCAATCGATGAGGTGGATGTGTCCTCAGCTATGGCTGTCGACGAAGTCGCTGAGATAGTCGGGCAGCTCTATGCCATAGATGTCGCAGCGTGCCTTTATCGCGCCGGCGACGTCGGTCGAGATGTCCTTCATCCAATGTTCGAGCGTGTTGAACGAAATCACCTTGATGGGGTCGTTGAAGCAGCCGGCGACGAACTCGCCGATCGTGGCTTCGAGATCGCTCCGCTCGATGCGAATCTCAGTCGCCTGGTCGAGGCGGTCGATCACCACGAACAGGGTCTTGTCTGCGCCGTAGGGCACGACCGGGGGTAGTACGCCAGCTGCAAGCATGTGAGGCACTCACGCCTTGACTTCCGATCTCCCCTAACGGGAAGAACCGGCAGAAAGTTCCTACGCGCCTGCATGTGAAGCGCCGTCAGAGAAATTCTCTCCAGCGCGAGAGCTCGATGACGTGTTCGGGCGAGAGGATGCCGGTCACGAGCGGCGGCTGTGCCGCTGTCCGGATCTCATAGAGATGCCGGGTCGTGGCCGGCTTCCCCATGAACGCCGAGATGCACTCGTCCAGAGTGCCTTCCGTTATCGGGTATGATTCCCGGTCCGGCCGGCGCTGGTTTGCGAGCGACGGCCATTTATGCAGGGCCGCAAGCGCACCGAAATCGACCTTTGACTCCGCAACCGCGTCCCCCATCGTCCCACCTCACGCAAAAAACACCCCAGCACGCGGATTTGCGTACCGGGGCCCATACCTGTCGCTGCATCTCGACGCCACAACGCAGCAGCCGGGAAAAGGTTCCCGGCCGCGGTGTCATGATCAGCTCGCCGCCGCCGCGATTCTCCGCCCCGGGCTGGCTAGCCCGTGGCCGTGCTCGTCACCGCGGCTGACCTCCGGCGGCAGCCCGGCAAAGCGCCGCAAGGCTTCCGCCATCTGCACCCGGCCCGAGACGCCCGTGATCACCACATCGACCATGGTGAAGGACGAGTGGAAATGGCCGTGCGCCTTGAGCTGCTCGACCGGGACGCCTGCGACCGCCATCGCCTCGGCATAAGCGATGCCTTCGTCGCGCAGCGGATCGAACTCGCAGGTCGTCACGAAGGCCGGCGGCAGCCTTTCGACCTTGCCGCGGAGTGGCGAGGCGCGCGGATCGGTGCGGTCCGCCGGCGAGCAGTAGAGGTCCCAGAACCAGTACATCAGCGAGCGCGTCAGGAAGTAGCCGGTCGCATTGTCGTTATAGGACGGGCGATCGAAGGTGCAGTCGGTGACCGGGCAGATCAGGAGCTGACCGGCGATCTCCGGCCCGCCGCGGTCGCGTGCGAGCTGGCAGGTGACGGCGGCGATGTTGCCGCCGGCGCTCCAGCCCGCAACCAGCACCGGGCCCGGCTTGCCGCCGAGCTCAGTGGCGTGCTCGGCGATCCAGCGCGTGGCCGCATAGCCGTCTTCGGCAGCGGTCGGGAAGCGATGCTCCGGCGCGTGACGATAGCCGACGCTGACGAACATCATGCCGGTCCGCCGCACCATGTCGCGGCAGAACGGCTCGTCCGACTGCTCGTCGCCGAGCACCCAGCCGCCGCCGTGGAAATAGACCACGACCGGATGCGGTCCCGGCGTTGCCGGCTTGTAGACGCGGTATGGCAGCGCGCCATCGGTGACGGGGAGGGTGCCATCGACGATATCGCCGATCGGCCGCCCGGCGGGACGGCCCTTGTTGAACTCGTTCACGAACTCGCGCGCGCCGAGCGCGCCCATCGACTCGATCTGCGGCAGGTTCAGCGATGCGAGCAGGTTCAGCACCAGCCGCACATCCGGCTGCAGCCGCACCACCTCGCCGTCATTGCATTGCTCTGCGCCGCCAGGGCCGGTGAGCTTGAAACCGAGCATGCCGCGGCTGACCACCTCGTCGCAGATGCTGCGATAGGGGCCGACGCCGCCGGTATAGGGCATCAGGCCCTGCACCTTGCCGGGGACGTTGGCGCCCGTGTACCAGGTGTTGGCGAGCCGATGCAGCGTCACCATCGAGCAGTCCGCCATGTGCCGGCCCCAGCCGGCCTGCGCCGTCTCGGTCGGCTCGATCGTGGTGAAGCCGGCATCGCGCAATGCGGCGAGCCGGTCGACCACCCAGTCGACATGCTGCTCGATCGACACCGCCATGTTCGACAGCACCGACGGGCTGCCGGGCCCGGTGATCATGAAGAAGTTGGGAAAGCCTTCGACGGTGAGCCCGAGATAGGTCTGCGGCCCCTGCGCCCAGACATCTGTCAGCGACTTGCCGCCGCGCCCGGTGATCGGATGCACGGCGCGGATTGCGCCGGTCATGGCGTCGAACCCGGTCGCGAATACGATGATTTCGACGTCGACGCTGCGGCCGTTCGTGGAGATGCCACTCGCCGTGATCGCCTTGATCGGCTCCTGGCGCAGATTGACCAGCGTGACGTTCGGCCGGTTGTAAGTGGCGTAATAATTGGTGTCGAGGCAGGGACGCTTTGCGCCGAAGGGATGATCGTGCGGCGTGAGCGCCGCCGCTGTCTCGGGGTCCTTGACTGCCGCCCGGATCTTCTCGCGGATCAGGTCCTGGACGATCTTGTTGCCGTCGACGTCGACGGCCTGATCGGCCCAGAGCTGGGTCAGGATGTGGACGAGGTCGCCGGCGGCCCAGGCACGTTCGAATCGCTCGCGACGCTCGGCATCGCTCAATTGCCAGCTCACGACCGTCTGCTGCGGATAGGGCACGCCCGCCATCGACTGGCGCGCCTGCTCGCGATAGGCCGGGCGATCGGACTGCAGCAGGCTCATGCGGTCCGATGGCGCCGGCCCGTTATGCGCAGGCAGTGCGAAGTTCGGCGTGCGCTGGAACACGGTCAGATGCGCGGCCTGCTCGGCGATCAGCGGGATCGACTGGATGGCGGACGAGCCGGTGCCGATCACGGCGACGCGTTTTCCCGCGAGATTGACGCCGCCATGCGGCCAGCGTCCGGTGAAATAGACCTCGCCCTTGAAATCCTTGACGCCGTCGATCTCCGGCGGCTTCGGCGCCGAGAGGCAGCCGGTGGCCATGATGTAGTGGCGGCAGGAGACAGGTGGGCCATTGTCCGTGGTCAGCTGCCAGCGCTCGGCCTTCTCGTCCCACTTGGCTTCGGTGACCTTGGTCCTGAAGCGGATGTCGCCCCTGAGATCGTAGCGGTCGGCGACGAAGCCGAGATAACGCAGGATTTCGGGCTGGGTGGCGTATTTCTCCGACCAGGTCCAGGCCGTCTCGAGCTCCGGATCGAAGGTGTAGCTGTAGTCGATGGTCTGGATGTCGCAGCGCGCGCCCGGATAGCGGTTCCAGTACCAGGTGCCGCCGACGTCGCCGGCCTCTTCGAGCCCGACCGCCGAGAGGCCGGCCTTGCGCAGGCGATGAAGGAGATAGAGGCCGGCAAAGCCGGCGCCGACCACGGCGACATCGACCTGCTGAGCGGTTCCGCGCTCATCGGAGGCACGTGTGGCAACCATCGCATCAGGCATGACATCCTCCCGTATGTTTTGTTTTGCCGGCAGGCTATCGCCACATGCACGGCTTGTCATCACAGCAAGTGCAATCTTCGGTAGGCGTTTGCGGCGTCACCGTGGCGCGTGAATGTTGCGGCACTACACGCACCGCGATGCACAATGGCCGTGATTGCCCGGGCTAATCATGCCCGATCCGCCTGTGTATGCTTGCGGTTACAAGCCACGCGTACCGGCCGGGCGTCATGACAGAGTTGAGTGAGCGGACCAAAGCGAACATGGACGTCGTCCTGGAGGAGACGTGTAGGCAATTGCCGCATGGCGGCGATCACGACAGCCGCAGGTTCATCGCCGAACGCCTGATCGAAGCCGCGCGGGCCGGGCACTCCACGCTCGGCGAGCTCGGCATCGTCGCGCGGCACGCACTGGCGGCGATTCTCGCAAAGCGCGGTTAGTGTGAGCCGGCAGGCTTGCTCCGCCGACGGCCGCGGACGTAACCTGCAGGAAACCGTTCCGCGCATCGAGATGCACCGAAGATGCGATCCCTGCTCGCGCTTCTTGCGGCCTCCATTGTCCTGTGTTGCGCTGGCTCGGCCGTGGCGCAGCCGGTCGGACAGTTTCCGTTCGCGCTGACGCGTGAAGGACAGATTCTCGGCGCCGTCGAGGGTGAGGTGGCCTCGTTCAAGGGACTGGCCTATGCGGCGCCGCCGGTCGGCGCACTGCGGTGGCGACCGCCGCAGCCGACGCCCGAAAGTTCGGAGATGCACACCGCCTACGATTACGGCGCGCCGTGCCTTCAGCCGTCCTTGCCTGATGCGGGCGAGGATTGCCTGACGCTGAACGTGTTCCGTCCCTTCGGGGTCGACGGCCCGCTGCCGGTGATGATGTTCATCCATGGCGGCGGCTTCATCGGCGGCACCGCGAATGAGCGGCTGTTCGACGGTGCCACGCTGGCGCAGGCCGGCCTCATCGTGGTCACCGCAAATTATCGCCTTGGCGTGCTCGGCTGGCTCACTGATCCTGCGCTGACGGACGGCGGCTCCGGCAATTACGGCCTGATGGACCAGATCGCCGCGCTGCATTGGGTTCATGACAACATCGCCGCCTTCGGCGGTGATCCGCACAATGTCACCTTGTTCGGCAGCGACGCAGGCGCGACATCGATCGCGCTTCTGATGCTGTCCGCGCAGTCGCGCGATCTGTTCCAGAAGGCCATTCTGCAATCGGTGCCCGCTCGCGCGCCCCTGCGCTCGGCGCAGGATGCGCAGGCGATGGGCCGGCAGTTCGTGGCGGCGCTCGGACCGCAGGCGGATTTGCGTGCCGCCGGACCGCGACGCCTGCTTGCCGCCGAAAGCCGTCTGCTGGAGCAATCGCGGTACGGCTTCGCGCCGATGATGGACGGAGCTCTGGTGACCGAGGATATCGCGGCAGGCTTTGCGGCCGGACACCAAAGCCGCATTCCCCTGATCATCGGCTCGAACGACGACGAGACGGGTTTCGACGGCGAGTTCGATGCCAAGGAGGAGCTTGCAGCGTCAGGCCTCACAAGCGATGAGCTGCGCAAGCTCTATCCTGATCTCGCCAAGCCTTCTCTCGCCAAGCCTTCTCTTGTTAAGCCTTCGGATGTTGCGGCACGATTCTACACCGACAAGGTCTTTTCCGAGCCCGCAAGACTGCTGGCGCGCCTGCATGCCGCAAGCGGCGCGGCGACCTTTCGCTATCGCTTCGCCTATGTGCCCGAGGCGCGTCGCGCCAATCCTGGGCCTGGGCATGGGCGCGAGCTGCAGTTCATCTTCGGTGCAGAAGGCGTGCCGGGAGCGGGCATCTTCTCGCGGGCTGATCGCGAGGTCGCAAGCCGCATGCGGTCCTATTGGATCAACTTCGCCAGAAGCGGCGATCCCAACGGTCCCGGTCTGCCGCATTGGGATTCCGTCGCTGGCCGCGATCGCCTGCTGCTGATCGCGAACGATCACATCGCGAGCGGAGACGACCCCTGGTCGGAGCGTCTCGACCGGATCGCAGGCGAGAGCAAGAAATGAGCTGGACTTAAGCGGCGAGCTCGACGCGGGGCGCCGGCGTCAGCCGGCCTTCCTCCAGATAGTCCATCGCGCCGTCCTTCTCGACGGCATAGAACTGCTGGCCTTCGCGTGACTTGAAGGCGGCGCGAACGATGCCGCGGCGGCCCTTGTCACTGTTGACGACGTCCCCCAGCGCAAACTTCTTCATCTCACGTCTCACTTGTCTTCAGGCCGACTGCTTCGGCCACGCCGGGGATTTTGGGCGGCAAATCGTTAACGACTTGCTAACCATGCCGGTTTGCCTATGCTCGCCGCCGGACGCGCGGGCACGCGCAGAGTGCCGATGAGACGAAGCCCCATGACGCGATTTCCGACCCTGTTCCTGTCGCATGGCGGCGGCCCCTGGCCCTTCATGGAGGACCGGCGGGTGCAATATGCCAGAACCGCCGAAGAGTTCGGCCGGTTGCCGCAGCTTCTCCCGGAGAGACCAAAGGCCGTGCTCGTGGTCACCGGCCATTGGGAGGCCGATGCCTTCACCGTCTCGACCTCGGCGCAGCCGCCGATGGTGTACGACTATTACGGTTTCCCCGAGCATACCTATCATCTCAAATATCCGGCGCCGGGCCGGCCCGAACTGGCGACCGAGGTGAAGGCGCTGCTCACGCGGGCCGGCCTGGAATGCCGGGAAGATCCCAACCAGGGTTTTGATCACGGCACCTTCGTGCCGCTCGGCCTGATGTATCCGAACGCCGACATGCCGATCGTGCTGCTGTCGCTGAAGTCTGCTTACGATGCGGCCGAGCACATCAGGGTCGGCGAGGCGATTGCCTCGCTCCGCGATGAAGGCATCCTGATCGTCGGCAGCGGGCTGACCTATCACAACATGCGCGGCTTCAACCGGCCCGAGTCCAAGCCGGTCTCGTATGATTTCGAGGCCTATCTGAACGAGGCGATCAGCAACCCCGATCCGGCCCGCCGCAACGCGATGCTGGTGGATTGGGAGAATGCACCGAGCGCGCGCCTGGCGCATCCGCGCGAGGACCATCTGCTGCCGCTGATGGTGGCCGCCGGCGCCGCCGGCAGCGATATCGGCAAGCGCGTCTTCGTCGACGAGGTCGCCGGTGTGGCGATGGCGTCGTATGTGTTTGGATGAATTCGTAGGGCGGATTAGCCCGCGGCTGCGCGAAGCGCAGTCCGCTGGCGTAATCCGCCGTCGTGCGGCATTAAGAGTGGCGGATTACGCCTTCGGCTAATCCGCCCTACGGCATCCCGCGACCTCACCCGTATTTCAGCTTCATGAACAAAATGCCGCCGGCGAGCAGCATGGTGATGGCGTTGGCGGCGACCAGCGGCGCATCGCCCGAGAGCAGGCCGTAGATCAGCCAGAGCGCGAGGCCCAGCACCATGACCAGGAACATGCCGAGCGAGATGTCTCCGGTGGAGCGGGTCTTCCACACCTTGATGGCTTGCGGCGCGTAGGCCACGGTGGTGCAGGTGGCGGCGGCAAAGCCGATCAGCTTGATCACGAACGGGTCCATGCCGGCTCTATAGCATGGATTCGACGACGGTCATGCCTCAGGCACGCTCCGCCGTGAGCCCACGATAGAGCGCGGCATAGTCGCCGGCGCGGTTGCGCCAGGAGACGTCGGTCGCAAGGCCGTGTCGTTGCAGTTGGCGCCAGGTCGGCTTGTCGTGGAAGGCGGTGTTGGCCTTGCGTAAGCTGCCGGCAAGGGCCTCCGCCGTCACGGGTGCGAACTTGAAGCCGGTGGCATCGCGGTCGGCGGCGTCGGCCTCTCCGATGTCGACGATGGTGTCCTCGAGCCCGCCTACGCGTGAGACGATCGGGACGGCGCCGTAGCGCAGCGCGCAGAGCTGGGTCAGGCCGCACGGCTCGAAGCGCGAGGGCACGATCAGCGCGTCCGAGCCGGCCTGGAGCAGGTGCGCCAGGATCTCGTCATAGCCGATCACGACGCCGATCCGTCCGGGATTGGCGCGGGCAGCGGCCTGATAGCGATCCTGGAGATCGCGGTCGCCGCTGCCGAGCAGCGCGAGCTGCATGCCTTCGGCCAGAATGGTCGGAATGGCCTCGAGCAGCAGATCGAGCCCCTTCTGCCAGGACAGCCGGCTGATGACGCCGAGCAGCGGCGCTTCGTCGGAGGAGTCGAGATTGAACTGCTGCTGAAGCACCGCCTTGTTCGCGGCCCGGAAGGTGAGGTCCTCCGCGCCGTAGCGGTAGGCGATGTGCGGATCGTCCTGCGGATTCCACACCGAGACGTCGATGCCGTTGAGGATGCCGCTCAGCACGTTTGCGCGTGCGCGCAACAGGCCACCGAATCCCATGCCGCCTTCGTCGCTCTGGATCTCCTGTGCGTAGGTCGGCGACACCGTCGTGATGCGATCGGCGAATTGCAGGCCCGCCTTCAAAAAGCTGATGCCGCCGAAATATTCGATCTCATTGACGTTGAACGCGTGCCAGGGCAGGCCGATCGCACCGATCAGCTCGGGAGCGAACTTGCCCTGATAGGCCATGTTATGGATGGTCATCACGGTGCCGGGTCGCGGGCGATTGTCATAGTGCAGATAGGCTGGCGCGAGCCCGGCCTGCCAGTCATGGGCCTGCACGACATCGGGTACGAAGGCGGGGACGAGGCCGTGGCCGATATCGGCGGCGATGCGCGACAGCGCCGCGAAGCGCACGCCATTGTCCGGCCAGTCGACACCCTCGGTGGTGACATAGGGATTGCCCGGCCGCGCATAGAGATGTGGCACGTCGAGCACGAACAGGTCGAGCCCGTCGTGGGAGCCCGCGAGCAGCCGGCCCGGTCCGCCGAAATAATCCGGCCAGCTCCGGATTTCCTCTGCGTTCGATACGATCCGCGTCACGTCGGGATAACCCGGCATCAAGGTGCGCATCTCGACGCCATGCGCCTTCAGCGCAATCGGCAGCGCGCCGGCGACATCCGCGAGGCCGCCGGTCTTGACGATGGGATAGACTTCAGAAGCGACCGCGAGGACGCGAACAGGCCTCATGTATTGAGCCTGTCGATCATCGGCTGAGTGACGAGGGAAATCCCCTGCTCGGTGGTGCGGAAGCGCTTGGCATCGAACGCCGGGTCCTCGCCGATCACGAGTCCTTCCGGAATCTCGACGCCGCGGTCGATCACGACGTTCTTCAGGCGAGCGCCGCGGCCGACACTGACATAGGGCATGATCACGGCGTTCTCGACATTGGCGTAGGAGTTGATGCGCACGCCGGTGAACAGCAGCGATCGGCGCAGCGAGGCGCCGGAGATGATGCAACCGCCCGAGACCAGCGAGCTCACGGCCTGGCCGCGCCGGCTCTCCTCGTCATGAACGAATTTCGCCGGCGGCGTGATCTCCGCATAGGACCAGATCGGCCAGGAGCTGTCGAACAGGTCGAGCTCGGGCACGACGTCAGTGAGGTCGATATTGGCGGCCCAATAGGCATCGACCGTGCCGACATCGCGCCAATAGGCGCGGGGGTCGCTGCCGGAACGCACGCAGGAGGTGGAATATTGGTGCGCCATCGCGCGGCCGTTCTTGACCAGGTAGGGAATGATGTCCTTGCCGAAATCGTGGTTCGAGTTCGGGTCCTCGGCGTCGCGCTTGAGCTCCTCGAACAGGAACTTCGCGTCGAACACGTAGATGCCCATGCTGGCGAGCGAGACGTCCGGCTTGCCCGGCATCGGCGGCGGATCCTTCGGCTTCTCCAGGAACTCCTGAATCCAGCCGTTCTCGTCGATATGCATGATGCCGAAGCCCGAAGATTCCGTCCGCGGCATCTCCAGGCAACCGACCGTGACGTCGGCGCCGCTGTCGACGTGCTGGCGCAGCATCACCTCGTAGTCCATCTTGTAGATGTGGTCGCCGGCCAGCACCACGATGAAGCGGCAGGCGTGGGATTCGATGATGTCGATGTTCTGGTAGACCGCATCCGCCGTGCCGACATACCACATGTTCTCGGAGACGCGCTGGCTCGCGGGGAGGATGTCGAAGCTCTCGTTTCGCTCCGGGCGAAAGAAGTTCCAGCCCATCTGAAGGTGCCGGATCAGGCTGTGCGCCTTGTATTGGGTGGCGACTGCGATGCGGCGGATGCCCGAATTGACGGCATTCGACAGCGCGAAATCGATGATGCGGGACTTGCCGCCGAAATAGACGGCTGGCTTGGCGCGGCGGTCGGTCAGTTCCAGGAGCCGGCTGCCACGTCCGCCGGCCAGGACGAACGCCAGCGCCTGACGGGCAAGCGGCTCGGGTCTCGCGGCACTCATGTCGTCCTCCCCACTCACGCCCGGCGCAGGCCGAGGCTATTTGTCGCGAGAAGCCTCGCGCCATTGGAACCGATAGTAACGGTACGAATAGTCAATCGTGAAGTAGGTTGTTGGTTGCGCAGGCGAGAAGCTTAATGCTTTGCCTTGGCCGCGGGGCTCCGGCATCGCCCCGGTGTCACGTCGGGCAGAGCGGGGCACGTTGGTTCGCCTCGCATGCCGGCAGCCGGCTCGCAGCGAGGCATGGACCAGGCTTGGACGAGGCTTGTGCGCCGCACGCAAATCCGGGCTTGAAAATCCGGGCTTTGACTTGGCGCAAAGATGCCCGATCATGCCGCTGCGATCCTTTTCCAAGCAAGACGTCAGACAGGGAGCAAGTCGATGAGGATCTGGAAAACGGCAATTGCTTGTTCGGTCGCCGGCGTGGTCATCGCCGGCCAAATTCAACAGGCGGCAGCGGCACCGCTGCCGACAAACGTCGCGACCATGAAGGCCGCTGTCGGTGACGATGTCGCGCAGGTGCATTGGCGCGGTCGTGGCTGGGGATGGGGCGGAGGTGGCCTCCTCGCCGGCGCGATCATCGGCAGCGCCATCGCCAGCAGCGCGCCTTATGGCTACGGCTATTACGGCGGCGGTCCGTATTACGGCGGCTATGGCTATGGTTATGCGCCCGCCTATTATGGCGGCTATGGACCGGGTTACGCCTATGGTCCGGGTTACGGTTATGGATATCGTTCCTATTACCGTCCCCGTCCGTACTACGGCTACCGCTATGGCTATTACCGGCCGCGCGCGTACTACCGGCCTTATTATCGCGGATACTGGTGATCGCGCGAAGCTACAGCGAGAGCCACACGATCAGGCTCATGCAGGCGAAATGCGTGAGCACGATCGCGGCGAGATGCAGCCGGCCGGCCTTGAGGCGAGGCCGTCTCCATTCTGAGCGCGAAGGATTGAAGTCGAATTGAGTTCGGACAACAGCAGCGCTCTCTCCGCTCCCTCCCCCACAAGGGGGGAGGGAGCGCACCTTTGTTGGGGTGTCAAGTGTCATCCGCTGGAAGTTAATTCGATCCCGCCGCCGCAGCCGTGAAGCTGCGGTCGACGGCTTTGCTGACGTCGAGCTTCTTGGGCAGGATGCCGTAACGCGTCGAGCGATCGGAGGCTTCCTGCACCTCCTTCACCACGTTCTCGTCGATTACGATCGGGCTGGTACGTTGCGCTGTGTAGGCTGACAGCAGCACGTCTTCCGGCAATTTGGTCAGCTCGGCGGTGTTCCTGGCATATTCGGAAACGTGATCCAGCGACCACAGCCGCGCCTTGTTCAGCCGCTGCACCAGGTCCTGCACCGCCGCGCGCTTGGTGGCGATGGCGTTGTCGGAGGCGACGATGAAGGTGATGGTCGGCGTCAGGCCCTCGCCGTCGGCGATCACCCGCGCCTTGTCCTTCAGCGTCGCGAACGACACGTAAGGCTCCCACACCGCCCAGGCGTCGATCGAGCCGGCGACCAGCGCGATCTTGGCATCGACGGGGCCGAGCGGCGCGAAGGTCGCATCCTCGAGCTTGATCTGCGCCTTCTCCAGCGTCGCGTCGATCAGGAACTGACCCCAGCCGCCGCGCGTGCCGGCGAGGCGTTTACCCCTAAGGTCGGCGGCCGATTTGATCGGCGAGTCCTGACGCACCAGGATGGCTTGCGTCTTCGCATCCGACCTGGTGCCGCCGATCGCCTTGATCGGCGCGCCCGCGGCGTAGACCGAGAGGAAGGAGAGATCGCCGGTGTAGCCGACGTCGAGCGCGCCGGCGTTGAGCGCTTCCAGGATCGGCGCCGCGGCGGGGAATTCCGACCATTCGATTCTGTAGGGCAGGTCCTTCGCATAGCCGGAGATCTCGAGCAGCGAGCGGTTGCCGCCCTTCTGGTCGCCGACGCGCAGCACGACGGTGTCCGCGGCAAACGACGCGGCAGTCGCCGATAGCGTGATGGCGGCGGCGAATAGCGAAGCGGCGAGCCGGCGGGTGATGGAATGATCGTGGGAGTTGATGCTCATATAGCCTGTCTTGTTGCGTGCTTGTGACTTTGGCTCACGACGCGTGAGCGAGCGATGCAGCGAGACGATCGAGTCTATGACCGAGCGAAGTGCAGTCAATGAAATGGCCAACCGTATTGCGCGCGCATCGGGCAAGGACGTTTCATTGAATCCTTGCGCGCGAGAACACGATGGTCCTGCGGAAGAAAGATGCACGGGATCTGAGCAGATGCGCGCTTGTGGCGATCGCCGGGAGCAACCGCATTCACGAAAATCGTTTCATCGTCCCCGCGCGCGCTGATGGAGAGAATGACCCTGCTTCGCATCACATTCGAAATTCCATTTCATTGACGATGCGGCGAGCGCGCCGCATGATTTGCGTATCGCATCAACGCGGCGCGACAAACGCCGGCGGAATAATTTTCTCTCAACGCAGCTCCGTACGGACCATGCGCAACGTGAAGCGTTGCGCTAAGGGCGGAGTCGTGCCAGCGCAGGAGTGGGGACTGATGAACAACGACGACAAGCGCGGCGGACGGGGGCTCGACCGGCGCCATCTGCTCCAGGCGGGGCTTGCGGCAGCTTTCGCTGCGCCGCTCGGCGCGCTGGGCGCTCACGCTTTTGCGCCGCGCGGCATCGCATCCGGCATCGATTTCTCGGAGTTTCCGCTGTGCCGGACGGCGTCCGTTGCCCCCGCGCTCACCGGTGCGCCGCGCAAGCTGAAACTGTCGTGGAATGCCGGCGCCGTCTGCCTCGCGCCGGTGCCTGTTGCCATCGAGCATGGCTTCTTCCAGAAGCACAATCTCGACGTCGAGCTCGTCAACTATTCCGGCTCGACTGATCAACTGCTCGAGGCGATCGCGACGGGAAAGAGCGATGCCGGTCTCGGCATGGCGCTGCGCTGGCTGAAGCCGCTGGAGCAGGGCTTTGACGTCAAGATCGCCGCCGGCACCCATGGCGGCTGCATGCGCGTGCTGTCGCGCGCCGATTCCAGTGTTGCCAAGCTCGCCGATCTCAAGGGCAAGATCGTCGCGGTCGGCGATCTCGCCGGTCCCGACAAGAACTTCTTCTCAATCCAATTGGCAAAGCTCGGTATCGATCCGAACAAGGACGTCGACTGGCGCGCCTATCCCGGCAACCTCCTTAACGTCGCCGTCGAGAAGGGCGAGGTGCAGGCGTTCCTGTCCTCCGATCCGCTGGCCTATCTCTGGCTCAAGGACACCCAGTACAAGGAGGTCGCCTCCAATCTCGACGGTGAATTCCGTGAAAAGAGCTGCTGCATCCTCGGCCTGCGCGGCAGCCTGGTGCGGGAGGAGCCGCAGGTCGCGCGCGCCATCACACAGGCGCTGCTCGATGCCGCGATGTTCAGCTCGCAGAATGCGACGGCCGCCGCAAAATCGTTCCAGCCCTACGCGCCGAAGGCGGCCACGCTCGCCGATATCGAGGGCATGGTGCGCTACCACACCCACCATCATCATCCCGTCGGCGATGTGCTGAAGCGCGAGCTCAAGGCCTATGCCGACGATCTCAAGAGCGTGCAGGTCTTCAAGCCGAGCACCGACACGGCCAAATTCGCGGAGCGCATCTATGTCGACGTATTCGCTGTCTGACGGCCTTGCCTCCGGCGCGCCGCGCCTCTCGCGCGCGCCGTTGCTGGCGAACTGGGCGAAGGAATCCGGCGTCGGTGTGCTCGCCAGCATCGCCTGGATCGCCTTCGGCCTGTCCTGCCTGTGGTGGGCGGATGTCGGCGACTGGTCGCGCACGCATTCGCTCGGCATCGCCGCCTTCGTCATCGCGGCCATCGCGCTGTTCGGCACCATCGGCGCCGATTATCTGGGATCGGCGGGCAAGGCCCTGCACAAGCGCGCGCCCTGGCTGGTCGCGCTCGGCGCCTTCCTGACGCTGTGGGAGGTCGCGACGGCAAAGTTCGCCTGGCTGCCGCTGCCGTTCTTCCCGCCGCCGCAGTCGATCATCGAGGTCTATACCGACGATTTGCCAAAGCTGCTCGATAGCGTTTTCGCCTCGGTCAAGCTTCAGCTCGGCGGCTATCTGATCGGCGCCACGGTCGGCTTCCTGACCGGCGTCTCGATCGGCTGGTCGCGCGCGGTCGGCTATTGGGTGCATCCGGTGCTACGCTTCATCGGCCCGCTGCCGGCAACGGCCTGGCTGCCGATCGCCTTCTTCACCTTCCCGTCGAGCTGGAGCGCCTCGACCTTCCTGATCGCGCTGGCAACGGGCTTTCCCGTCACCGTGCTGACCTGGTCGGGTGTCGCGAGCGTCAGCAATGCCTATTACGACGTCGCGCGCACGCTCGGCGCCAAGCCGTCCTTCCTGGTGCTGAAGGTCGCGATCCCCGCCGCGCTGCCGCACGTCTTCGTCGGACTGTTCATGGGGCTCGGCTCGTCCTTCGCCGTGCTCGTCGTCGCCGAGATGATCGGCGTCAAGGCCGGGCTCGGTTGGTACCTGCAATGGGCGCAGGGCTGGGCGGCCTACGCCAACATGTATGCGGCGCTGATCGTGATGTCGCTGCTCTGCTCCGGTGCGATCACGCTGCTGTTTGCGATCCGCGATCGTCTCTTGGTCTGGCAGAAGGGGACTGTGAAATGGTAGCCGCAGCTTTGGCTGAAGCGGTCACGCATCCGGCCGCCGGCGCCGCGCTCGACATTGAGCAGGTCAGCCACGCCTTCGACATCGACGGCGCAGAGTTGCCGGTGCTCAGCGACGTCAGCCTCTCGGTCGAGCCAGGCGAGTTCGTCGCGCTGCTCGGCCCCTCCGGCTGCGGCAAGTCGACCTTGCTGCGCCTCGTCGCCGGCCTCGACAAACCCAGGGCTGGACGATTGCGCGAGGACGAGGAGCGCATCAGGAGTCCACATCCCTCGCGCGTGGTCGTGTTCCAGGATCCGACGCTGTTTCCCTGGCGGTCGGTCTGGGACAACGTCGCCCTGGGCCTCGAGGCCCAGGGCATTCTCAAGAGCCAGCGTCATCGTGTCGATGCCGCGCTCGATCTGGTTGGGCTGGCGTCGTTCCGCAACGCCTATCCGCACCAGCTCTCCGGCGGCATGGCGCAGCGTGTCGCGCTGGCGCGTGCATTGGTCAACGATCCCAAGATCCTGATTCTCGACGAGCCGCTCGGAAAGCTCGACTCGCTGACCCGCATCACCATGCAGGCCGAGCTCGTCTCGCTCTGGCAGCGCAAGGGTTTTACCACGCTGCTCGTGACCCATGACGCCGAGGAAGCCCTCGTGCTCGCCAACCGCGTCATCGTCTTCAGCGATCGTCCCGCACGCGTGAAAGCCGACATCCGCGTCGACCGGCCCTATCCGCGTCATCGCGGCGATCCTTATCTCGCCGATCTGCGCCGCCAGATCCTCGGCCTGCTGGGATTGGACGCAACATGGTGACATCCGTAGCCAAGGGGCGCGCGGCCCATAGCGAGCCCGACTACATCGCGCGTGCCGAAGCATTGGCCGAAGGTTTCGCGGCACGCGCGGCCGGGCATGACCGCACCGGCAGCTTCCCCTTCGAGAATTTTCGCGAGCTGTCCGAAGCGAACTTGCTGTCGCTGACGGTGCCGGCGGTCCATGGCGGGGCCGGCGCCGGTGCGCGCTACACTGCGCGCGTCATCGGCATCATCGGCAAGGCCGACCCGTCGACCGCGCTGGTGCTGTCGATGCATTACATCAATCATCTCGTGATGGCGCGCAGCCCGACCTGGCCGGTGCGGCACTCGCGCAAGCTTGCGCGCGAGAGCGTCGAGGGCCTTGCGCTCGTCAACGCGCTGCGGGTCGAGCCCGAGCTCGGCTCGCCCGCGCGCGGCGGCCTGCCGGCGACGGTCGCGCGGCGCACCGAGACCGGCTGGCGCCTCTCCGGCCACAAGATCTATTCGACGGGATCGCCGATCCTGAAATGGTACCTGGTCTGGGCGCGGACGGATGAGGCCGAGCCGCGCGTCGGGCAATTCCTGGTGCCGGCGGGCCTGCCGGGCACCCGCATCGTCGAGACCTGGGACCATCACGGCCTGCGCGCCAGCGGCAGCCATGACGTCATCTTCGACGACGTCGTGATCCCCCTCGATGCCGAGGTCGACGTGCGCAAGCCGGCGGACTGGCGTGCGCCCGACGTTGCACAGGCCGCCATCCACACGGTCTTCGTCGCGGCGATCTACGACGGTGTTGCCCGCGCGGCGCGCGACTGGTTGATCAGGTTCCTGAAGCAGCGCGTGCCCGCCAGCCTCGGCGCGCCGCTCGCGACCTTGGCTCGCGCACAGGAGATCCTCGGTGCCATCGAAGCCAGGCTCGCGGTCAACGCGCGGCTGATCGCCTCCTTTGCAGGCGATTTCGACGACGGCGTTGGACTCTCTGCCGGCGAATCCAACGTCATCAAGCTCACCGTCACCAACAACGCGATCGCCGTGGTCGAGGATGCACTGTCCCTCACCGGCAATCACGGCCTGTCCCGCGCCAATCCGCTGGAGCGGCACTATCGCGACGTGCTGTGCGGTCGGGTGCACACGCCGCAGGATGATTCCACGCGCATCGGCCTCGGCCGCGCCGCACTGGGCCTCTAGGACATCAACAGGGAGACGATCATGTCGATCGAGTTCATCGGCTTCATCAGCAACAACAATTCGTCGGAGACCGTTGTCCGTGAGGGACCGGTGCTCAACCCCACCCACATCGAGACGGTGGCGAAGGCGCATGAGAATGCCGGCTTCGATCGCGCGCTGCTGGCGTTTCATTCGACCTCGCCCGACGCGCTCCAGGTGGCGCAGCACGTCCTCAACGTGACCTCCCGCCTCAACGTGCTGATCGCGCAGCGGCCGGGATTCACCGCCCCGACGCTGCTGGCGCGGCAGTTTGCCGTGCTCGATCAGTTTTCCCGCGGCAGGGTTGCGCTCCACGTCATCACTGGCGGCAATGCCACCGAGCTCAGGCAGGACGGCAACACGCTCGACGACAAGGACGAGCGCTACGCCCGCACCTCCGAGTTTCTCGATATCCTCAAGCTGGAATGGACCAGCGACAAGCCGTTCACCTACAAGGGCAAGTACTATCAGGTCGAGAACGCCTTCTCGCAGGTGAAGCCGTATCGGTCCGAGGGCATCCGCGTCTATTTCGGCGGCGCCTCGGATGCGGCCATCGACGTTGCCGGCAAGCACGCCGACACGTTTGCGCTGTGGGGCGAGTCCTACGCGCAGGTGCGCGATGTGACCTCGCGCGTCCACAACGCCGCTGTCAGGCAGGGCCGGCCGACGCCGCGCTTCAGCCTGTCGGTGCGTCCGATCATTGCCCCCACCGAGAAGCAGGCCTGGGAAAAGGCCGAGGAAATCCTGGCGCGCGCCACCGCGCTGCAGGACAAGACCGGCTATCGCAAGCCCGCCGACGGCCACGCCACTGCCGGCGCGCGGCGCCTGCTCGCGCTGGCCGACCAGGGCAGCCGCATCGACAAGCGGCTGTGGACCGAGATCGCAAAGCTCACCGGCGCCAACAGCAACACCACCGCGCTGGTCGGCACGCCCGAGCAGGTCGCCGAAGTCTTCGGCGATTATTACGATCTCGGCATCAGCCATTTCCTGATCCGCGGCTTCGATCCCTTGATCGACGCGATCGAGTATGGTCGTGAGCTGATCCCGCTGACGCGAGAGCTGGTCGCCAGGCGCCAGGCCGTGCGTGGCGAGGCCGCGGAATGATCCGTCTCATGCTGGCTGGCGCGCTGCTGTTCGGCTCGTTCGAGCTGACGCCAGCGCAAACCACTTTGCGCGTCGGCGACCAGAAGGGCAATTCGCAGGCCGTGATGGAAGCGGCCGGCGTGCTCAAGGACGTTCCTTACAAGATCGAGTGGAAGGAGTTTCCGGCGGCAGCCCCGCTGCTGGAGGCGCTCAGCGCGGGCGCGATCGAGACCGGGCTCGTTGGCGACGCGCCCTTCACCTTCGCCGCCGCCTCGGGCGCGCCGGTCAAGGCGATCGCCGCCATCCGGCAGACGCGCGAGGGGCTCGCGATCCTCGTGCCGGAGAATTCGCCGATCAGGAGCTTTGCCGATTTGCGCGAGAAGAAGATCGCAACCGGCCGCGGCTCGATCGGCCATCAATTGATCCTCGCGGCGCTGGAGAAGAACGGCTGGAGCGCGAGCGACGTGCAGATCGCGTTCCTCGCGCCGTCCGATGCCAAGATCGCCTACACGCAAGGTTCGGTCGATGCGTGGTCGACCTGGGAGCCCTATGTCAGCCAGGAGGAGGTGCTGTTCAGATCGCGGCGCATCATCACCTCGGAAGGCCTGACGCCGGGCCTCAGCTTCCAGGTGGCGCGGCCTGACGCGATCAGGGACAAGCGCGCCGAGCTGACCGACTTCATCCGCCGCCTCACCGCGGCGCGCGCATGGTCGCTGAACAATGTCGACAGCTATGCCGCGACCTGGGGCAGGCTGATGAACATCCCGGTCGCCGTGCCGCAGAACTGGCTCTCGCGCGCAAAAATCCGCATCGCGCCGATCGACGACGGCGTCGTCGCGGACGAGCAGGGCACGATCGACCTCTATTTCCGCTGGGGCCTGATCAAGCAGAAGCTCGATGCCGCCGAGATCGTCGATCGCTCCTTTGTGGATGCGATTGCGAAGGCGGGGTTGTAGCGAAGTCCTCGTGTCCCGGACGCGGTGCAAGCTGCTCCGCAGAGCCGGGGCACGATATATCACCAACACTCAAGCATCCGTGAAGTAGGAAGAACCCGTTCCAGCGCAATCGTCTTGCGCGACACGTTCCTTCTGCATTCTTCGCTCCCGACAACATCCTCATTGCTATTTGCATCGCACCTCTTGTGCCACGTCGCGCGCCCTCAAAAATCAATCCGACGACCACATCGGGAGACCGGCCATGGGCCTGCAAGAAACAAAAATCGAATCGCTTCCCTTCGTCACTGCCGAGCTCAACTATCTCGCGCCGACATCCGCCAAGCCGCGTACCTACGCCTTCGATCCGCCGCCCGGTGAGCCCAGGAGTACGTCGCTGCCGGAGCCGCATCAGGTTCCGATCTTCGATGCGCGTCTGATCGCGAACAATTTCTCGCTCGATCGCGAAGGCTTTGCGCTGGTGCGCCATCCGACCCGGGTGAAGGATTTCTACGACGACGCAGAGGTGAGGGCGGTCTACTATCCCGCCGTCGAGGCGTTCCTGCGCGCGACGCTGAAGGCCGACCGCGTCGTCATCTTCGACCATACCGTGCGCAAGCGCGTCGAGGGCGCGGCCGACATCCGCGGCGGTGGCCCGCGCCAGCCGGCGACACGCGTCCATGTCGACCAGACCGCCATCTCCGGCGCCAACCGGGTGCGCGAGCATCTGCCTGACGAGGCCGAAGAGCTGCTGAAGGGCCGCGTCCAGGTGATCAACCTCTGGCGTCCGATCCGAGGTCCGTTGCGCGATTCACCGCTCGCCATGGCCGACGGCACCACGGTTGCGCCCGGTGATCTCGTGGCGTCAGACCTGATCTATCCCAACCGCCGCGGCGAGACCTATTCGGTGAAATACAATCCCGATCATCGCTGGTTCTATTTCCCGGAGATGACACCGGACCAGGCGCTGCTGCTCAAATGCTACGATTCCGCAACCGACGGCCGCACCCGCTTCGGGCCGCACACCGCCTTCGTCGATCCGACCACGCCGCTGGACGCCGCGCCGCGCGAAAGCATCGAGGTGCGCACGCTGGTTTTTCACAAACAGTAACAATCTTTGATGGCGCTGCCGGGATCCGTCCCGGCAGTTCCAGGAACTGAAGGGAACAAACTGACGTTTGCGGGACGGGTCTGGGCCAACCCGGAGCGGTGCAGTGCGCGCGCAGCCGACGCTATTGTTTTGTCTCGCTACTTTCTCGTTTTCACCATTTTCTGTTGCCCATGCCGAAAACGGGCTCGCCTCCTATTACAGCTACGCAAAAGCCGGCAAAGGCGGTGAACTGACCTGTGCACACCGCACGCGCCCGTTCGGCAGCGTGCTCAGGGTCTCCTATGGCAGCCGCACGATCCAGTGTCGCGTCAACGATCGCGGCCCGTTCATCCGCGGCCGTATCGTCGATCTCTCGGTGCCGGCCGCCCGCGCGCTCGGCATGATGAGTGCCGGCGTGGTGCGAGTCTCCGTGGAATAGGCCGGCCGGCGCGCTATAGTGCCGCCCAAAGCAAGGGGGCACTATGGCTGGGATCAGGATCGGACTCGTCGGCTGCGGCTTCGTGTCGGAGCTGCACATGTATGCGTTCCGGCGCGTCTATGGCGTGGACGTCGAAGTCGCGGCGGTGGCCGCGCGCGGCGACCACGTCGTCGAATTCGCTGGCCGTCACAACATCCCGCGGGTCCATCGCAGCTTTGCCGATCTGATCGCCGACCGCGAGATCGACGTGGTCGACATCTGCACCCCGCCCAATCTTCATGCCGAAATGATCGTCGCGGCGATGCAGGCCGGCAAGCACGTGATCTGCGAAAAGCCGTTCGCCGGCTATTTCGGCCGCGACGGCGACCAGCCGCCGATCGGCAAGCACGTGCCGAAGGCGCTGATGTATGAGCGCGTGCTGGAGGAGATGGACAAGACGCGCGCCGCGATCGAGCGCACCGGAAAGCTCTTCATGTACGCCGAGGACTGGATCTACGCGCCCGCGGTGACCAAGACCGCGGAGATCATCAGGGCGACCAAGGACAAGATCCTGTTCATGAAGGGCGAGGAGAGCCATTCCGGCTCGCACGCGGCCCACGCCGCGCAATGGGCGATGACCGGCGGCGGCTCGCTGATCCGCATGGGCTGCCATCCGCTCTCCGCCGTGCTCTACCTCAAGCAGGTCGAAGCGAAGGCGCGCGGCGAGAGTATCCGCGTGGCCAGCGTCACCGGCGATGTCGGCAACGTCACAGCCGGCCTCAAGCCGGAGGAGCGCACCTACATCAAGGCCAATCCCGTCGATGTCGAGGACTGGGGCACGCTGACCGCGACCTTCTCGGACGGCACCAAGGCCACCGTGTTCTCCGGCGACATGATCATGGGCGGCGTGCGCAATCTGGTCGAGACCTATACGTCGGGCGGCTCGCTGTTCGCCAACATTACCCCGAACAACCATCTGATGAGCTACCAAACCTCCGAGGAGAAGCTCGCCAGCGTCTACATCACCGAGAAGGTCGACCGCAAAACCGGCTGGCAATATGTCTGCCTCGAGGAGGAATGGACGCGCGGCTATCTGCAGGAGATCCAGGACTTCATGGAATGCGTCGCGACCGGGCGGCAGCCGCTGTCCGACCTTGCGCTCGCCTATGAGACGATCAAGGTGAACTACGCCGGCTATTGGGCCGCGGAGGAGGGGCGACGGGTGGTGTTGTAGGGTACGCTTCTCTTACCCTCCCCTGGAGGGGGAGGGTCGATCGCGCGCAGCGCGAGCGGGGCGGGGTGATCTCTCCACACGGGCAGTGTTCATGTGGAGAGATCACCCCACCCCGCCACGCATTCCGCTTCGCTGCATGCGTAGCGACCCTCCCCCTCCAGGGGAGGGTGGGAGCAAGCCGCCTCTACGCCCCGTAGGTCGAGCCCTTCGGCAGCGGGAATACCGGGTCTTGCGTCCTGATGTTCGTCGGCCACACCACCGAGATGTGCTCGCCCGCGTTCTGCATCACCACCGGCGTCGAGCGTTCGTTCTGGCCGGACAGCGGCGTGCCCGGCGGGAAGAATTTGACGCCATAGCCCTGGATGGTGCCGCCGGCGGGGATGTCGACGTCGAGCGCGGCCTTGCGGATCGCCTCCGGCTCGAAGCTGCCGTACTTCTCCTTGGCGACAGGCAGCACGTTGTTGAGCAGCACCCAGGTCTGGTTGAAACCCATCGAGCAGTGCGGCGGCACGTCGGTGGCACCGGTCTTGGTCTGGTAGCGCGAGACCATGGTCTTGATCAGCTCGCCCATGCCCGGCGCGAGTTTCGCCGCATCGAGCAGCTGCGCCGGCACCGGGTCGATGTTGCAGAAATTGTCGATGTCGGGGCCGAAGGTGGCGCGCAGCTTGTCGAGCTGGCTGTAGCCGGCGCCGGCGCCGAACAGCATCTTGAAGCGCAATCCGCTCTCGCGGGCCTGGCGCAGGAACAGGGTGATGTCGGGGTTGTAGCCGGCATGCGAGATCACATCGACCTTGGCCCGCTTGAGCTTGGTCACGAGCACCGAGAGGTCGGGCGCGGACGCCGAATAGCCCTCGCGCATCACCACCTGGATGCCGGCCTGCTTGGCATAGGCCTCGTCGGCGGCGGCGACGCCGACGCCATAGGGGCCGTCCTCGTGGATCAGCGCGACCTTGACGTCCTTTGCCTCCATGCCGAGCTTGGCTTGCGCATGCTCGGCGATGAAGCCGGCAAAGGCCTGGCCGTACTGGTCGGAATGGATCTGCGCGCGAAACACGTATTGCAGATTCTTGTCCTTGAACACGGCGGTCGAGACCGCGGTCGTGATCCAGAGGATCTTCTTCTGCTGCTCGACCTTCGCCGCCATCGGCACCGCATGCGCGCTGGAATAGACGCCGTTGATGATGTCGATCTTTTCCTGGCTGATCAGCCGCTCGGCCTCGTTGATGGCGACGTCGGCCTTGCTCTGGGAATCCGCCGCGACCGGCACGATCTTGGTCTTGCCGCCGATGCCGCCCTTCTCGTTGACGAGGTCGATGGCGATCTGCGCGCCGACCGAGGAGGCGACCGAGCCGCCTGCGGCGAAGGGACCGGTGAGGTCGTAGATCAGGCCGATGCGCAAATTCTCGGCCTGCGCCTGGGCCCTGGTCCAATCGAGGCTGAGTGTGGCGGCGGCAGCCGCCGTACCCTTCAGCAGCTGCCTGCGTGAAGTCGGCATCCTATCCTCCCTCAAAAACCGTCTTATGATTGGTTGTTATCTTTTTGCGAAGTATGGGGAGCGGGATGGCGGAAAGTCAACATCGCGAAAGTCGGGTCTGTCAGCTGCGCCATGGAACGCAATTGCGAAATGACCGCGAGGCGACCGCATCCGACAATCGTCGCGCGCTACTGCTTCAAGCGCCGCGCCAGATAATGCGCGGTCTTTCCGCCGGCCTTGGCAACCTGGTCCGGTGTTCCCGATGCGACGATGCGGCCGCCCTCGTCGCCGGCACCGGGGCCGAGATCGATGATCCAGTCGCTGTGCGAGACGACGTCCATGTCGTGCTCGACCACGACCACGCTGTTGCCGGTGTCCACGATCCGTTCGAGCTGGGCGATCAGCCGCTCGACGTCCCGTGGATGCAGCCCGGTGGTCGGCTCGTCCAGCACATAGAGCGTATGGCCCCGTTGCGGACGCATCAGCTCGGTCGCCAGCTTGATCCGCTGGGCTTCGCCACCGGACAGTTCGGTGGCGGACTGGCCGAGGCGGATATAGCCGAGGCCGACCTCGCGCACGACCGAGAGCGACCGGTTCAGCGCGGCATCGCCCTCGAAGAACTCGAAGGCCTCGTCGACGCGCATCGCCAGCACATCCGCGATGGATTTGCCGCGGATTGTCACCTCGAGCGTCTTGTCGTTGTAGCGGGCGCCCTTGCAGGTCGGGCAGGGCGCGTAGACGCTGGGCAGGAACAAGAGCTCGACACAGACGAAGCCTTCGCCCTCGCAGGTCGCACATCGTCCTTTCGCGACATTGAACGAGAAGCGTCCGGCATCGTAGCGGCGGGACTTTGCCTGCGGCGTTGCCGCGAACAGTTTTCGGACATGGTCGAACAGGCCGGTATAGGTCGCAAGATTGGACCGCGGGGTGCGGCCGATCGGCTTCTGGTCGACGACGACGAGGCGGTTGATTTGGTCAAGGCCGGCAACGATCCTGCCGCCCAACGTCTCGACCGTCGGGGCCAAGCTGTCGTCATCGGCGTCAGCGGCCAGCGTATGGCCGAGATGCGCGGCAACGGTATCGACGAGGAATTGGCTGATCAGGCTCGATTTGCCGGAGCCCGACACGCCGGTGATGCTGGTGAGAATGCCGAGCGGAATATCGACGTCGAGACCACGAAGGTTGTTGCGGGATACGCCGCTGAGCTTCAGATGGCCCTTCGGCTCGCGGCGCGCCGTCGGCAGCTTCTTGCGCGGACGTCCGAGGTAATGCGCGGTTCGCGATTGCTCGATGTTACCGAGCCCTTCCGGCGGCCCGCTGTAGAGGATGAGCCCGCCGCCGTCGCCGGCGTCGGGGCCGACATCCACCAGCCAGTCGGCGTGGCTGATCACCTCGATCTCGTGCTCGACCACGAAGATCGAGTTGCCGGCGTGCTTCAGCCGGTCCAGCGCCCGCAGCAGCGCCTCGGTGTCGGCGGGATGCAGGCCTGCTGACGGCTCGTCGAGCACGTAGACGACGCCGAACAGGTTCGAACGAACCTGCGTCGCAAGGCGCAGCCGTTGCAATTCGCCCGGTGACAGCGTCGGCGTGCTGCGCTCGCAGGCGAGATAGCCGAGGCCGAGGTCGAGCAGGACGGCGAGCCGCGCCAACAGATCCTCGCAGATGCGCCTGGCGACGACGGTCTTCTCCGTCTTGTCTGTCGAGGCCTTTGCGAACGGCTCGACCAATTCCTGCAATTGCTTGAGCGGCAGGTGCGACATCTCGGCGATGTTGAGGCCGGCGAACCTGACCTTGAGTGCCTCGGGCTTGAGCCGGGTGCCGTGGCAGGTCGGGCAATCCCGCGTGATCATGAATTGCGCGACGCGGCGCTTCATCATCGCGCTCTCGGACTTGGCGTAGGTTTGCATCACGTAGCGCTTGGCGCCGGTGAACGTGCCCTGATAGCTCGGCTCTTCCTTGCGGCGCAGGGCGCGTTTGACCTCGGCGGCGTCGTAACCGGCGTAAACAGGCACGGTCGGCTGCTCCTCGGTGAACAGGATCCAGTCGCGGTCATTTTTGGGAAGTTCGCGCCAGGGCTTGTCGACGTCGTAGCCGAGCGTCGTCAGGATGTCCCGGAGGTTCTGCCCTTGCCAGGCGCTCGGCCAGGCCGCGACGGCGCGCTCTCGGATCGTCCTGGTGTCGTCGGGCACCATCGACTTCTCGGTCACGTCGAGCATCCGGCCGATGCCGTGGCAGGTCGGGCACGCCCCCTCGGGCGTGTTCGGCGAGAACGCTTCCGCATAGAGCATCGGCTGTCCCCGCGGGTAATCGCCGGCGCGGGAATAGAGCATCCTCAGAAGGTTCGAGATGGTGGTCACGCTGCCCACGGATGACCTTGTCGTCGGCGCCCCGCGTTGCTGCTGGAGCGCGACGGCGGGCGGCAGGCCCTCGATGTCGTCGACTTCAGGGACTTGCATCTGGTGGAACAGTCGCCGGGCGTAAGGCGACACCGACTCCAGATAGCGCCGCTGCGCCTCGGCGTAGATCGTTCCAAAGGCGAGCGAGGATTTCCCGGAGCCCGACACGCCCGTGAACACGACGAGGGCGTTGCGGGGAATGCGAACGTCGACGTTCCTCAGGTTGTGCTCGCGCGCGCCCCGGACGTGAACGAAGCCGTCGTCCTGGGTCAGGCTCTCAGTCTGCTTTGGTCGATCATCCATCTCGCGCCTCTAACCCAGACGGGGGGTAACGACAAGATCGCAGGATGGGTCCTCCGGTGCCAGCGTGGGCTTTGGTTTCTGCACAAAGCGAAGGCCCGCCGCGGTAAATGCGACGGGCCCTGCTGGATGTGTTGGCTTGCCGGTGCCGACCGGACTCTCGCCGCACCTCAGACGATGAAATCCCTGGCGTTGAGATCGGCGGCGTGGATGCCGTCCAGCGTGATCGTGTCGTTGGCGGTCAGGTGGATCACCGCATTTCCGGCGTTGTCGTCGCTGATCAGGCTTTTCAGCTCGGCCCAGCCTGCAAAGTCGTAAGCGTGGACGTCGATCACATCGTGCTCCCGCGCCGTGCTGCCGGCCGCCTTGTTGCCCTGGTTGAAATCGTTGATCACGTCCTGGCCCGAGCCGGCGTTGAACACGAACAGATCGTTGTTCGGCCCGCCCCAGAGCTGATCATTGCCGCCTCCGCCGTTCAGGAGGTCGCGGCCGCCGGTGATCGAGCCGGCCGCGGCGGGAGTGTAGATGCGTGCATCGCCATACATCCAATCGCCGCGATCGCTCCCGTAGAGGGTATCATTGCCACACTGTGCGTTGCCGGACATCTGCGAGGCATCGCCGACGAGCGCGATGGAGGTCGAATCGGGATTGCCGGCGACGGCTGCGATCAGGATGTCGTCCCCGCCGCGGGCATTGTCGCTCATGTAGCCGCTGTCGCCGAGGAGCGATGCGCCGCCGGACCGCGCAGCGGCGCCGACGGTATAGATGAGGATGTCATTGCCGCCGCGTGCATCGCCGCTCATGGTCACCAAGGCATCACCGGATATCGACGCGTTGCCAGAGAATCCGGCCTGGACCACGCTGACGATGTCGTTGCCGCCTTCAGCGTTGCCGCTCATGAGCGATCCGGAATCGCCGCTGAACGCGCCATACGATCTGTCGCCCATCTCTGCCGTGATGAGGTCATTGCCGCCCTTGGCATCCCCGGTCATGGCGATCTCGGCGTCGCCCGAGAGATAAACGTTTGCATAGGTCGCGTTCGACGCCTCAACATGCAGCATGTCGTTGCCGCCATGGGCTTGATCTGACATGATCTGCGCGTCGCCATCAAAAGACACATAGGGCAAGCGACCCTCGACCGTCGCAACCAGAAGGTCGTTGCCGCCATGCGATCGGCCGTTCAGGATCGCCTCGTCACCGACAAACAGCAGGCTGCTGGGCCCGTCATCGACCGTTGCGATCATGATGTCGTTACCGCCGTGGCCGCCGACCGGCAGGCCGGGGTCTCCGAACGCGATCACGAGTTCCTGGCTTCCAACGCTGACGATGATCGTATCGTTTGGCATACGGCGCATCGCGTAGGCTCCCGGTCCATGTCAGGCGCGGATCGCGGCGGACATCATGTCCGCGCACCGCGCTGCGGCCATGCCGCGTCACGTATCTTCTTTGGTTTGATGGCGGAGATTGGCCCGCGGCGCAGCTTGATTGCGGCCGAGGAGCCGCATCGGAGGATGCGCGTCCGCAGTGCCGTAGGGTGGGCAAAGCGAAGCGTGCCCACGATCCCTTTGATACGGAACGAGATGGTGGGCACGGCGCTTTGCGCCTTTGCCCACCCTACGATAGCGGTGCACTCTCGCCTCAGCCGGGCCCTGCGCCTTGCGTCGCCGTGAACACCGCGTAGAGCGACTGGCTCGCGGCCATGAACAGGCGGTTGCGCTTGGGACCGCCGAAGGTGATGTTGCCGCACACCTCCGGCAGGCGGATGCGGCCGAGCAGCTTGCCCTCCGGCGACCACACCGTCACACCGCTGTAGCCGACGGCGCGGCCGGCATTGCTGGAAGCCCAGACATTGCCGTTGACGTCGCAGCGCACGCCGTCCGGCCCGCACTTCACGCCGTCGACCACGCAATCGCTGAACTTCTTGAGGTTGGAGAGCTTGTTGTCCCCGCCGACATCGAACACGAAGATCTCGCCCTTGCCGCCGGGGCCGGTATCGCCTGGCCCTTTGCCGGTCGAGGCGACGTAAAGCTTCTTGTAATCAGGCGAGAAGCACAGTCCGTTCGGATCGGGGACCTGCTCCTCGGTGACGACGAGATCGACGCGGCCGGAGGGGTCGATGCGATAGCAATTGGTCGGCAGCTCGCGCTTGCCTGGCTGGAAACCGGCCGGCTGTCCGATCCGCGGATTGAGCTTGCCGCCCGCATTGCTCGGACCGCCCGCCGCATCCGGCTCGCCTTCGTAGAGCTGACCGCCATAGGGTGGATCGGTGAACCAGTAACTGCCGTCGGGATGCGCGACGACGTCGTTCGGCGAGTTCAGCTTCTTGCCGTTGTAATTGTCGCAGAGCACGGTGGCGGTGCCGTCGTGCTCATAGCGCGTCACCCGGCGAGTCAGGTGCTCGCAGGAGAGCTGGCGGCCCTGGAAGTCGAAGGAGTTGCCGTTGGAATTGTTGGACGGCGTGCGAAACACGCTGACGCGGCCGTCGTCCTCGCTCCAGCGCATCTGGCGGTTGTTGGGAATGTCGCTCCAGAGCAGATACCTTCCTTGCGCGCTCCACGCCGGGCCCTCCGCCCACAGCACGCCGGTATAAAGACGCTTGATCGCGGTGTTGGGCTGCGCGAGATCGTTGAAGGAGGGATCGACCGCGATGATGTCGGGGTCCCAGAAATAAGTGGTCGGCGCGCCGTGGGGGCCGAAATCGCGCGGCGGGGTGGTGATGGTGGTCGGCGGTGCGGCGGGTCCGGTCTGGGCCAGCGCGGGGCCGGCGACCGTGGCTGCGGCGCCAAGCGCAAGCCCCCGGACAAGCGTTCGTCGTGAAAGCGCAGCATCCTGGTCATGCTGCTCGTGGTCACGAGCCGTGTGGTCACGAGCCTCTTGGCGTGTCATCGCGTCCTCCCAATGATGTTCGCTGGCCGGTTGATCCGGCCGAGCAACCGGAGGTTAATGCGGTCCGGCGCCGGTTGCGAGGGGTGGAATCGGATTCGCGCCGGTCTCAATCCTGTCATATTCGGATGCACTCCGCGTCCGCCTTGTGCCGTTTGCAAGGCGCGAAAATGTTCCGCGGATCGAAGCAAAAATTTGCTTGCGGCAAAGCGCGGCAAGCCGCCCATTCGGCGAAGTTCAAGCCTTGATTTTGCGCTGATTGCCACGCAGAACCCCTCCGGGGGCGATGGACGGAGTTGATTGTGGCTGGCGTCATCGTATTGATCGTGTTGCTGGGAATCGCGTTCGCGGCCGGCTATTTCACGCGTGAATTCATCTCCAACAAAAGACGCGCCGAAGCGCGTCGCTGGCGCGAATATACCGAGCCGGATTGGCTTCCCGCCAACGCGCCCGCCAACACCAACGAGATCCCCAGCGCCATCACGGCCATCCCCGTGGTCACCGGCGAGCTCGGCCAGATGCTGAACCGCTGGGAAAGCAGGGCCCGCGCCCGCCGCGCGGGATAGGGCGAAGTTCGGAAGTGCCAGTAGCCCCGATGAAGCGAAAGCGTAATCCGGGGCCGCTCGCCCGGCATTCGCACCGTCCCGGATTACGCTGGCGCTCCATCCGGGCTTCGCGACCGAGCCTGTGTCGCCCTCTGTCAATGCGCCTCGCCAAAAATATTCCACTTTACCGAAATTCGGTTTCGGCGTATGTGTTGCCCATCCCGGCTCACCAAGAGGGGCGATCATGTGTCGTCACGCGTCGCGAGCCGGGCTTGCGGTGGACGCGGCAGCGTCGGCACGAGAGGCGCGGGCAGGGCGGGTAGTCCCTGTGAGCCCGAGGCTTCGTGCGACGAGCGGCGCTGCTAGGCTTCGTCTCGTCTGTAAGTTTCCGGCTCCGTCGACGGGGCCAGGAAAAACTGCGGCGAAATGGCGGGCCGTGCGTACGGCAAAACCGTGTGGTCCTGGCCGTCGTTGCTACGGTCAAGCCTTTCGCGGAGATGCGAGCGAGCCCAACCGGGCGGACTGCATCATCCAATTCGCGGGGCGAGGGAGGCCAGAAGGAAAGTTCGGCTCCCGGGAGATCACGGCATAAGCCGTCCGACCATCGCGCAGGGAAGGCCGAGTGATCGGCACCACCTGTATGCTGCTGTGCGGTTCTTTCTGCGTGTGCATTTCGCGCAGCGGACCGCGGGTGCGAGCCAGCACCCGGCCTTCCCTGCGCCCTCTTGGATTGGAGGGTGGAGAGACCAAGCAAAGCTCGGGCGAAATCCGCCGCGAGGACGCGAAGGTGTGTTTGCGAGCTGAGCTGCGTGCCACAAACTCGATATCGTAGGGTGGGCAAAGCGCAGCGTGCCCACCATCCTCGCACCGCGATTGAATTGGTGGGCACGGCGCTGTGCGCCTTTGCCCACCCTACGGCACTGCACGCTGGGATGTGCATTGGAGCATCGCAATGACGGTGTCGAGAAAGCGTGCGCCAGATTCCGCTCTCGTGCCCCGGACGCAGCGCAGCACGAAGTGGTGCGCTGCAGAGCCGGGGCCCATCCATCCGCATCGTGCCGTGCCGCCCCTGGGTCCCGGCTCTGCGCAGCAACGCTTCGCGTTGCAGCGCGTCCGGGACACGAGACCCTGCAACCAGGTCAGGTTCCCTGACCATCTTTTGGCGTTGCAGTTGCTGCTATTTCTCGTCTAGAAACGGGTCACTGAGCCTCCCGGCAACCAACCGTCAACGGTTTTGACCGAGGATTTGGGGCTCAAAAGGGTCTGGCAATGCTGATTCGCGGCCAAATTGATGGGATTTCGGGGGAGGTGGCTCTGGCCGCCGCCACGATCCCGGCCGCGCTGCTGCCCACCCTCCTTATTGGCGGCCTTCTTCTTACTTGCCCCTGAGGGCCGGCTGGGCGCGACGCGCCTGGGCACTCAGGGGTTGGTCGAGATCACCGGACACCTCAAGCGCCCAGCAGACTGACGGCGCAAAAGCTCAAAAGGAAATTTGCAATGGTCCCCGCGAACAAGTCCGACAAGGACCGCGTCATCATTTTCGACACCACCTTGCGCGACGGCGAGCAGTGCCCCGGCGCCACCATGACCTTCGAGGAGAAGCTCGAGGTCGCCGAGTTGCTGGACGATATGGGGGTCGACGTCATCGAAGCCGGCTTCCCGATCACCTCGCAGGGTGACTTCGAAGCTGTGAGCGAGATCGCCCGCCGCTCGAAGAATGCCGTCATCGCCGGCCTGTCCCGCGCCCATCCGGCCGACATCGACCGCTGCGCCGAAGCGGTGAAGTTCGCCAAGCGCGGCCGCGTCCACACTGTGATCGCGACCTCGCCGTTGCACATGCGGGTGAAGTTGAACAAGACGCCGGAAGAAGTGCTGGAGACCTCGGTCGCCATGGTCGCCCGCGCCCGCAACCAGATCGACGACGTCGAATGGTCGGCCGAGGACGGCACCCGCAGCGAGATGGACTACCTGTGCCGGATCGTCGAAGCCGTCATCAAGGCCGGCGCCACCACGGTGAACATCCCCGACACCGTCGGCTACACGGTGCCGGAGGAATACACCCACTTCATGAAGACGCTGATCGAGCGCGTGCCGAACTCGGACAAGGCCGTGTTCTCCGTGCACTGCCATAACGACCTCGGCATGGCGGTCGCGAACTCGCTGGCCGGCGTCGTCGGCGGCGCGCGCCAGGTCGAGTGCACCATCAACGGTATCGGCGAGCGCGCCGGCAACGCGGCGCTCGAAGAGATCGTGATGGCGATCAATGTCCGCAACGACAAATTCCCGTACTGGAACAAGATCGACACCACCCAGCTCACCCGGGCCTCCAAGGTGGTGTCGGCGGCTACCTCGTTTCCCGTCCAGTACAACAAGGCGATCGTCGGCCGGAACGCGTTCGCGCATGAGAGCGGCATCCACCAGGACGGCGTGCTGAAGGACGCCTCGACTTACGAGATCATGCGGCCCGAAATGGTCGGCCTGAAGCAGTCCTCGCTGGTGCTGGGCAAGCACTCCGGCCGCCATGCCTTCGTGCACAAGCTGGAGGAGATGGGCTACAAGCTCGGCCCGAACCAGCTGGAAGATGCGTTCACGCGGATGAAGGCGCTGGCCGACCGCAAGAAGGACATCTACGACGAGGACATCGAGGCGCTGGTCGACGAGGAGATGGCAGCGTCCCACGACCGCATCAAGCTGACCTCGCTGACCGTGATCGCCGGCACCCACGGTCCGCAGCGCGCGACCATGAAGCTGGACGTCGACGGCCAGATCAAGATCGAGGAAGCCGAGGGCAACGGTCCGGTCGATGCGGTGTTCAACTGCATCAAGCGCCTGGTCCCGCACGAGGCCAAGCTGGAGCTGTATCAGGTCCACGCGGTGACCGAAGGCACCGACGCGCAGGCGGAAGTCTCGGTGCGGCTGTCGCAGGAGGGGCGTGCGATGACGGCGCGCGCGGCGGATCCGGATACGCTGGTGGCTTCCGCCAAAGCCTATCTCGGCGCGCTCAACAAGATCGTCATGAAGCGCCAGCGCGACACCGTGACGACCGCGGCGGCGAGCTGACGAACATAGTTCGTCATTCCGGGGCGATGCGAGAGCATCGAACCCGGAATCTCGAGATTCCGGGTCTGGTCCTTCGGACCATCCCGGAATGACGGTATTTATGATGAATACCTGCCCTGCTAACGGCCAATAGCGGCTGCGTCTCCCAGCCGCTATTGATGCTGTCGGCAAAAGGATTGGCCGCCCGCGCGCGGGCGGCTTAGATAATAACAGGGAGAGATTATGCGCACCTTCGCGATCGCCGCGTCCATCGCGGCACTGGCACTCGGACTTGCCGGGCCGGCATCGGCGCAATCGCCGATCATCATCAAGTTCAGCCACGTCGTCGCCACCGACACGCCGAAGGGCAAGGGGGCGGAGAAGTTCAAGGAGCTCGCCGAGAAGTACACCGGCGGAAAGGTCAAGGTCGAGGTCTACCCGAACTCGACGCTGTACAAGGACAAGGAAGAGCTCGAGGCGCTTCAGCTCGGCAGCGTGCAGATGCTGGCGCCGTCGAACTCCAAGTTCGGACCGCTCGGCATTCGCGAGTTCGAGGTGTTCGATCTGCCCTACATCCTGCCCGACCTGAAGACGCTGCGGAAGGTGACGGAAGGCCCGCTCGGCACGCGGCTTCTCAAGCTGCTGGATGCCAAGGGCATCACCGGCCTTGCCTATTGGGACAACGGCTTCAAGCAGATGAGCGCCAACAAGAAGCTGATCGCGCCCGTCGACTATCAGGGCGTCAAGTTCCGCATCCAGTCCTCGCGCGTGCTGCAGGCCCAGTTCAAGGCGCTCAGCTCGCTGCCGCAGGTGATGGCGTTCTCGGAAGTCTACCAGGCGCTCCAGACCGGCGTGGTCGACGGCCAGGAGAACACCTGGTCGAACATCTATACCCAGAAGATGCACGAGGTGCAGAAGTACATCACCGAGACCAATCACGGCTACATCGGCTACGTCGTGATCGTGAACAAGAAGTTCTGGGACGATCTGCCGGCCGACATCCGCGAGCAGCTCACCAAGGCGATGAAGGAAGCGACCGACTTCAGCAACGCGCAGTCGCAGAAGGAAAACGACGACGCGCTCGCCGAGATCAAGAAGAGCGGCAAGAGCGAGATCATCAAGCTCACCGGCGAGCAGGACGAGGCGATGCGCAAGGCGATGGAGCCGGTCTACAAGGACGCCGCAGGCCGCATCGGCCAGCCGCTGATCGACGAATTCCTCAAGGAAGCCAAGAGCACCACGAATTGAGCGCGACGAACTGATCGTTTCGAACGATGAACGAAGGCTTCCGTGCGGTCTGCACGGAAGCCTTTTTGTTGCGAATGATGTCCGATTGCGGCTGGAGGTAAAATCGGGCGTTACAGTCCTGGTAAGGGCGCGCTTCCTGTCCAAGTTGTAAGTTGCGGGTCAGCCGCGTCGGGCCCATCTTCAGGGACATCCTTCCAGAGGAGGTCCGGATGAGGAAGTTCACCATCGCCGCCATCGCCGTGCTCAGCATCGCCGGCTCGGGCGCGGTCTATGCCCAATATCATCGTCCGTGGATGGAGCACATCCGCCACATCCGCATGAACCCGGAAGACCGCGCCGCTTTTGTCGACGCGCGGATCGCCGCCGTCCATGCCGGGCTGAAGCTCAACGCCGACCAGGAGAAGCTGTGGCCGCCGGTCGAGGCTGCGGTGCGCGAATTCGCCAAGCTGCGCATCGACCGCGCCAATGCGCGGATGAATGCCGGCCCCGGCGATGCCGGCAAGGACGCCGACAGGCCGGAGGATCCGGTCGCCCGCCTGCGCCAGCGCGCCGAGGACATGGGCGCGACCTCGGCGGCCCTGAAGAAGATCGCCGATGCCGCCGACCCGCTCTACAAGACCCTGGACGAGGGCCAGAAGCGGCGCCTCGCCGTGCTGACCCGCCACCGCGGCCCGTTCGGCGGCGGCGAAGACGGCCCGCACCGCCACTTCATGGAACGCGGCATGGACCGCATGATGGAGCGCGGCATGGAGCACTTCCATCGTGACCGTTTCGACCGCGACGGCGGCGAGGGCCGGGATCGCGAGGGCCGGCTCTGAACGGGACTGGATTTTGCGACGATTGACCCTGGAGAAGCCGCTGGAATCCAGCGGCTTTTCGCTTTCTGGGGACTGTGGAAAAACCTTCATTGCATCGCTTGCCAGACCCGGATCGCTTTGCTAAACGACCGACCTCGCAAGGCACTAGCCGCCTTTCGGGCGCATAGCTCAGTTGGTAGAGCAGCTGACTCTTAATCAGCGGGTCCCAGGTTCGAGCCCTGGTGCGCCCACCAAATCAACGACTTAGCCAGCAAGACCGTTTGAGCAACTGATTTTTCAAACGGTCCTTTTGGAAAATGTGACCCACCAGCACTCGATGCTGTGGGGCGCGGCCTCGCTCCATAGATTAGGCAGTTCGCCCGCCTGAATTGCTACCGTCGCAGCAAAAAACGGTCTTGCGGCCCGAGCCCCGGCCTCAAGAGATGGCGACCGGGAAGGCGCCGCGATGTGTCCAATGATGGACTGGAGCGAGAGTTCAAGTGTTTCAATTGGTTAGGACGCGGCGCGTGCACGACGTGTGCACCGGGAGATCAAGAAAAAGCTTGCGAGAGCCAGTGTTAGCAGACGCTCAGAAGCGGAGCAGGGCACGTGAACTTGGCCGACGTGCGCGAGAAACGACTCGCCAGGGCGCGGGAGCTACGGGTGCGGGGACGAGCGGCCGCTGGTGCTGGCTTCAGGTTGGCGGCCTCCGATGCAGGACAGGCAGCCCTATGCGGCCGTCCAGCCGCCATCGATGGCGAGATTTGCGCCGGTGATCTGCGCGGCGTCGTCGCTGCACAGGAACAGCGCGAGCGAGGCGACTTGCTCAGCCGTGACGAACTCTTTCGTGGGCTGCGCTGCGAGCAGGATGTCACTGATGACCTCATCTCTCCTCAAGTTGCGCGCCTTCATCGTGTTCGGGATCTGCCTCTCCACCAGCGGGGTCCAGACGTAACCCGGGCTGATGCAGTTGCAGGTGATCTTCGACCGGGCAAGCTCCAGCGCTGCCGTCTTTGTGAGGCCCGCGATGCCATGCTTGGCAGCGACATAGGCCGACTTGAAGGGGGAGGCGACCTGCGAATGAGCCGAGGCCGTGGTGATGATGCGGCCCCAGCCGCGCCTCTTCATGCCGGGCACCGCTGCTCGGATGGCGTGGAATGCGGCGGACAGGTTGATCGCGATGATCGCATCCCACTTCTCGACCGGAAATTCTTCAATGGGAGAGACGTGCTGGATGCCGGCGTTGTTGATGAGAACGTCAACACTGCCGAAGGTGCTTTCGCCGAGCGCGATCAGGTCGACTACTTCTTTCGGCTTCGCCATGTCCGCGGGCGAATAGATCGCCTGGACCGAAAATTCGCTCTCGATTGCGGAGCGCTCCGTCTCGACGTCGGCCGGAGCGCCCATGCCGTTGAGCACGATGTTGGCGCCGGCGCCTGCGAACGCACGCGCGCACGCAAGGCCTATGCCGCTGGTCGAGCCGGTCACGACTGCCGTTTTGCCTTTCAGAATACTCATCTCAATTCGCTTGTTCTGTATGTTGGGTTAAAGCTCACGGGGGTGCTTGGTTGCGTGGAGCTTGGTCAGGTGACCAGACTTCGCTCCGAGGCCCGGAACGCACGTCGGCTTGGTTCCTGCAGATAGTCATGGGCCACTCTGCCGAGGCCGAGCGTGAGATCCGCACGGATGTGAGTTGCGGAGACGATTTCGAGCACCGGCAGATCAGCCACCGGTGCCAAGGCATGCGGCGTCAGCGATAGGGCTGCGGGCCCGGTCCAGGCCCCCTTCAGCGCAATCTGCTCAAGATGGTATTCGACGAGCTCGCAGATCCGCGGGCTGCCGTCGACATGCGGGATGATCTTGAGCAGGAAATTCGGCTCGCTCAGCGCGGCCTTGACCTGGCAAAGGTCGGCCTCCCGGTGCTTGTAGCCCATCGTACCCGTTGCAACCCGCAAGGGGCCGTAGTCCAGCGTGCCGATCAGGGTGTCGATTTCGGTTCGTAATGTCGGCTGGGCCAGCTTTTTCGGAAAGCCCCAGAGTTCGCGCCCGCCTGCAATCGGGCCTTCGTCGTTGAGGAACATGCAGTGCGTGTACCCGCCCTTGCGCCCTCGGAAGGAGACCGGGATGACCTGGCCACTTTCGGTGTAGTCGCCAAAGCCGTTCGAATCCGGCATGCGGATGAATTCATATTTGACGAGCGCTTCGCGTGCATCGAGCTCCAGTGGTTCAGGCACCACGGCGCGCAGCTTTGCCGGGTCGGTGCGATAGGTGATGATCAGGTATTCGCGGTCCACAAACCGATACGGTCCTGGCGTATAGGCCGGGCTGGTAAGCGGCATTGCAAAGGCACGCTTTCGTACTTCACTCTCACGCATTTGGTTCTCCCTGCAGCGGCCATGACGGCCGGACCTATTCGCGACCATCGTTCTCCAGGTCGAATGTAAAAACGCCGTCCGCGCTGGCGGGGCGTGTGAGCACCTCGGGATGTCGCAGCGTGCGGAGTGCATCGTGGTAACCGGCGCGCCAGTGATCCTGCATCGAAAGCCGGGAGAACTCGTAGTCCTTCGAGTGCCCTTCGTGATTGCGTGCGCGATAAATCAGGTGGACGATGTTGTAGACGTTGTGAGAGACCGCGGTGCTGAGGAGCTTCACGTCGTCATGTTCCTGAAGCTCTTCCGGAAGCCGGCCCAACAGGGCGGTGAGCGCACGTCGCAGGCGCTGCACACGCTTGAACTGATCGGTGCTTGCGCGCGTGCGGCTCGAATATTGAACCTCCTTTTGACGCGTGACGACCTCGGCCATGTTGCCCGGGAGCTGACCTTTCGCGCTCCAGAGATCGACCTGAAAGGCCAGCATGTCCTGCGGCGCACCCCAGTCGATCACCCATTGCAGCGGCGTATTGGACACCAGGCCGCCGTCCCAGTAATGCTCGCCCTCGATCTCCACCGCGGGAAAGCCCGGCGGCAGCGCGCCGCTCGCCATGATGTGCTCCGGCAGGATCGTATGGGTGCTGTTGTCGAAATAGACGAAATTGCCCGTTCTTACGTTGACCGCACCTGTACTGAAGCGCGTCATTCCCTCGTTGAGACGATCGAAGTCGACCAGGCGCTCCAGCGTGCTCTTCAACACACTTGTGTCGTAGAAGCTGGTCGCCTCGGTCGTTCCGCCGGAATGTAACCAGGGCATGAGGGGGCGCGCCGAGAAAAATCCGTTTGCGCCGCATGCCGCGGCAAGGCCGGCGCTCATCTGGTTGAGGACATTGCGTGCATTGTCGTTGCGCCGATCGAGAAGTGGATTTCCGGACCAATCCCAGGGCGCAGTGGAAGTCACTTGCGTCCAGAAATCGCGGAGCCGGTCAACACGGGACTCCGGCGGGTTGCCTGCGATGATCGCGGCGTTGATTGCGCCGATCGAAATGCCGGCCACCCAATCTGGATGGATGCCGGCTTCGGCGAGCGCCTCATAGACGCCCGCCTGGTAGGCCCCCAGAGCGCCGCCGCCCTGCAGCAGCAGGGCAATGCAATCGAATGGTAGCCGCCGTTGGGCGGCGGGCAGATGGGGGCGAGGCTGGAAGTTCATGACTTGGCTTGCTCTCGGGTGTGTGTTGATCGAGGCTGACGTCGTGCGAAGGCCTCGATAAAAAGAAACTATACGGTATAGTGTATATACGTGCGCATCGATCAAGCAACTCACGAGATCGTGCTTCAGCGGCAGATCAGCCAGTTGTCGGTTAGTGCTGAGTTGATCGCTGTCCGACCTTGGGCGGCTCGAGCATCACTTCCTTCAAGCGATCACCACTGGCGACCGGTCCTCTCAGCTCTGTGTGGATGCGGATCGGCGGCAGCGCAGAATGCGAGTCCGTGAGCCGGCTCGGCAAAGGTGCGGGCAGCACCCAATCGGCGGCCAGCAGCAGCAGGAGCAGCGCTCCTCCAACCGACAGAAAATAGGCCCGCAACGGAAGCTCGGGTTCGACAAGACTGTTCGCGTGTCTCGACAGCGCAGATTTCCTGCTCACGGCAGCCGGCTCCTGGACATGGACTGATTTCGTCTCACCGTCAGATGCCCCAGGGGCGGGGATGCCGGCGCGCGAGTTCGGCATCGAGATAGCCGCGCTCGTCGATCCAGTCGGCCGGGCAATAGGCCATCGCCTTCGGGTCGATCAGGTGCCCGTCGCGTTCGAGGGCCGTTCGCGTGCCGGTGAGTCCGGTCCACACTGAAGCGCCGGTGGCCGGCTCCACGTGCATGATGTCGAACACTTCGATGAAGTTGAGCATGTCGAAATTCCAGGATGCTCAGGCGGCGGAGGGGGAAGGGTGCTCGACCCCTTCAAGCGCGATGCCTCTGCGGACGAGTTCCAATTCGATCATGTCGAACATGCATTCGACTGGCGCGAGCCAGACGTTGACCGAATAGATGATGCAACCGCGAGCGAGCAGCAGTGCCGCGGTCATGCGAAGCTCCGTGGGCTGGCCGCATGCCGTACCGGGGCGGGCTCGCGATCGGCGAGCGCGTGCACCCAGGCGAGCACCGAGATGGTGAGACCCACCAGCAGGCTCACGCCCACGAGCGACACGGCCACGATCAGATTGAGCGACGCGACGGCAATCCCCGGCCAGGGATTTTCCCGTACCAGCGCCAAGAACAGGCTTGACATCTTCGACCTCCTAAATACACTACACCGTATATTTCAGATACAGCGCGGATCGCGGGATGTGTCAAGAGCTGAGACTCACAAGCCCGTGTTCGTCCTGGTTGGACGATGGGGACTTCGGAATGAGGCCGGGATTCCCCTTTCGGACAGCAGTGCCTCAACTTGAGAAGGGATTCGATATGTTCAAGAACCGACTGGTGCTCGCAGTCCTGGTGTTCGTTGCGCTGGGCGCCGAGGCTGCTTTCGCGCAGGAGGACCGCGGCACAGCCGAGCAGAGGGCGGCATGCGCGCCTGACGCGTTTCGCCTGTGCGCCGGCTACATCCCCGACGCCACGAATGTGGAAGCCTGTCTCAGGCAAAAAAAGTCAGAGCTGAGCGAAGCTTGCGGAGCCGTCTTCGAGCACGCAGCGGCCGCTGCTTCGGTCAAGACCGTGGGGTCGCACCGGTATCGTGGCACAAAAGATGAGGAATGATCGCATGAACACGATCTATTTTCCCGCTTTCGCCGCGTTCGGGGGCTCTGCCTTCGGAGCGATTTCCACGATCGTGACGGGATGGGTGACCCGTCGCCGCAGGGTCCGGGAGCGCCATCATGCCCACGCGGTCTCCAAGCGTGAAAAGCTGTATCGATGCTTCATCGAGGAGGCGTCCCGGCTTTATGCGGACGCGCTGACCAGCGACAAATCCGAGATCCCGGCATTGGTGAATTTGTATGCGCTGATCGGGCGCATGCGGATCCTGTCCAATGATGAGGTTGTCCATGCTGCGGAGCGGGCAGGGCGGCTGATCATCGAGACCTACCTTGCGCCGAACACATCGTTCGTCGACCTGCCGGGCTTCTTGGAGGAGATGGACCCGTTGCGCGAGTTCGGCGAGGCCTGCCGGCGTGAAATGCAGGCGTCCCCGTCACGTTGAGGCCGAACGTGCTCCAGGCACAGACTACCCGTCAGGTTGGATCGTCGTGCACCCACGAAAGAATTGTGCAGGCTGCCATTCGGCTGTACCGGGCCATCGGCTATCGGAAGACGACGGTTGCCGACGTCGCCCGCGGCGCGTCCATGTCCCCGGCAAACCTCTACCGGTTCTATCCTTCCCGCCAGGCGCTCGAAGAGGCAGTGGTGGCAGAATTGCTTGATGAGGTGTCGGCGGCAGCCGCAAGTGCACCTCGCCGCGGCGGCTCCGGCCTGGACCGCCTGAGCGCGACTCTCATCACGATCTCCCAGCGACATGAACACAGGCTGACACACGATCTCAGGCTGCACGAATTGGTGGTTGCCGCAGGACAGGCGAATTGGCCGATCGCCCTGTCCCACGCCGACGGGGTCCGCGGTCTCGTGCAGTCGATCATCGCGGCTGGGCAGGCGAGCGGCGAATTTCGAGCAGGGAGCCCGATGGTGCTCGCTTGCTGCCTGCTCGATGCGATGGATGCATACCTCAATCCGTCGCGCATCAAAGCGCATGCTCTTCGGCCGGCCTTCGGCGAGATGATGAGCTTTTGCGCCGAAGCGCTCAGCAACGCAGCGTCCGTTAACGCGGCGTCCTCTCAAGTGACCGGCATCCGGGTCGATTTGCTTTACAAGCCTGCCGGTCGAACCTAGCGCTCGACGGGTTGCCGGCTCACGGCGTCCAGTCCGCCTCACAGGCCGCAAGGAAAAAGCCGACCCGTTCGCGCACGAAAGACGGCAATTCCCGTCTCAGCTCCTTCGGTGTTTCTCCCACCAACGAACGAAACAGCATCGGCAACAGGATCAGATCCAGAAAGATCTGAGCGGTGGCAAGGCTTCGCTTCCCGGTGAAGGGACCTTTTGGAGAGCGCGCCAGCTTCTGCGTCGCTTCATTCAAGAGTTGGGAAACGGCGTTGACGGAGCGATCGCGCGCGGCATCGTGGACGTTGCGGCTCAATTCGGGGAAACGCTGCGCCTCGGCAATCGTGGCGCGAACCATGCCCAACGATTCTTCGATGACCTTCTCCACGACCGCGGTGCCGAGACTTGAGAGCTTGTCCTGAAGGGTGCGGCCCTCAGGCTCGAAGCCTTCGAAATCCGTCAGCCCAGTGATGGTGCGGGCCACCACCGCCGCGAACAGTGCGTCCTTGCCGGGGAAATGAGCATAGATGGTTGGCTTGCTCGCCGGCGCCAGCTCGGAGATGTCATCGATGCTGGCGCTGCGGTAGCCCTTCTCGAGAAAGAGTTGCTGAGCTGCATCGAGGATCCGAGCCTGGACGTCACCGGCCAGGTCTTTCGTTGGTCTGCCCCGTTTCGGGCTGCTCTTTTTTGTCATCCGTCGGTCTCCCAATCACGAGTCTGTGCGCACGCAGATCGCACTTGACACGCCCGGCGGGAAAAGGCAAGAAAAAGAAAATATACGGTATAGTTTATTTAATCGTCGCTGGGTCGGCAAAGACCTGCGACGGCTCCCGGATGGTCGAAGCCGCAAGGTGCGTTGGCCTCGCGATCGTCCGGTCCACCTCAGGAGATCACAGTGACCATGTTGAGCCCGGACCCGTACCGCCCACAAGACGGCATCCTGCTGCGCGAATTGCATCACAGGGTCGATAAAGGGATCGCCTCGGCGATCGATCTGGTCGCGGCTGCGGCCATCCGGGCCGACGGGGCGGAAGCAAAGGCCGCTTTGAGCGATGTGGTCGAGCTGCTCCACGGACATGCGGAGTTGCATCGGGCGCTTGCGGTGCCACAGCGCGATGCCCTCAATGACGCCGCGACATACGTTCGCAGACTGGGCTGCGCCATGCGCCAATCCTTGTTGGATCGAATGGGGATCCGGCTGGCATTCGCAACTGAGGCTCTCCCGCTTCAATCAGAGCGGTGCGGGCGGCTTGGCCTGATCGTCCACGATCTGATTGTAAACGCAGCGAAGCATGCGTATTTCGGCGCGCGCGCCGGCGAGATCAAAGTCAAGCTGACGCGCATTGGCTCGGTCGCGAACTGCGTCGTGCTGGATAACGGCTCGCGGCCGGGGCGGGCGGCCCCGGGCCGGGAGCTCCAGATCAGCAATGATCTTGCCAAGGGGCTCGGCGGACGGATCGAGCACGGCATAGCCGCCGAGTTCACGTCCGTCATTTTCTCATTTCACCTGAGCGAGCGGGAGCAGCAGGCGAGCTGGTCGATGGCGACGCGCCGCATGAGGTCGCCACGTCGGCTGAAGGCCAGGTCGTCCGTGGCGCCTGGCCCTAGCTCCGGCCTCTCGGATCAGATCGAGCGTCCGGCCGCCATGCGAACGGATCCAAATCTATTGCGAGCGCATCCGAGCGAACCGGTCTCGCTCAGCGGGGCCTCGGACGTCTTGGGCGGACTGCTATCACCCTCTCCCCGAATGGCCGCGCTATGAAACCGCGCTATTTCAACCATTCCAAGATCGGTCTGAAACCTCTCGGCGCCTTGGCGCTCGCGCTTGTCGCCGGCCCGCTCGGCGGGTGCGATAATCACGCCGCCATGCCCCCCGCGCGCGCGGCGTTCGTGCGCACGGAAATCGTGCAGCCCAGGGATCGGCAGTCCTTGATCACCTTGACCGGCGAGGTGCAGGCCCGCTTTCGGGCGGATCTCTCATTCCGCGTCAGCGGGCGTGTCCTCGCGCGCTATGCCGATGTCGGGACCCACGTGAAGGCCGGCGAAGTGCTGGCGCTTCTCGACCCGGCCGAACAAGAGGCCGATGTCGATGCCGCGACCGCCGCTGTTCTCGCCGCAGAATCGCAGCTGCGCGTGGCGAAGGCGACTTTCGAGCGGCAGAAGGCGCTGATCGCAAGCGGCTTCACCACGCGCACGGCCTACGACCAGGCGCAGGAGGGATTGCGCACCGCGGAAGGCGCGCTCGAAGCGGCAACAGCGCAGCTTGGAACCTCAAAGGACGCCCTCGGCTATACCGCGCTGCGAGCCGGAGCGGACGGCGTCGTCACCGGGCGCAGTCTGGAAACGGGTCAAGTCGTACAGGCTGCGCAACCCGTATTTTCGTTGGCGCAGGATGGGGAGCGGGATGCCGTCTTTGACGTCTATGAGTCCATTTTCCTCAGCAATGCCGATAGCCGCGACGTTTCGCTGGCGCTCGTCTCCGATGCGGGCGTGACCGCAGGCGGCCAAGTTCGGGAGGTTTCGCCGGCCGTCGACGCCAAGAGTTCGACCATTCGGGTCAAGGTGGCCATCGAGGATCCGCCTGCCGCAATGACGCTTGGAAGCCCCGTCGCGGGAACCGTGAAAGTAAAGGCCGAGCGGCAGATCGCATTGCCTTGGCGTGCATTGATGGCGGCCGATACCAGGCCCGCGGTCTGGACCGTCGATCCGGCGACGCGGACAGCCTCGCTGAAGCCGGTAACAGTGAGCGGCTACGAGGCCGGAGAAGTATTGATCAAAGCGGGCCTCGAGCCGGGCGAGCGCGTCGTCGTCGACGGCGGCAAGCTTTTGAGCGTGGGCCAGTCCGTGACTTATGAAGGAGACCGGTCATGACGAGCCGCGCAATGATCGTGGCGGGCCCACTTGCATGTGCGTTGGCACTTGCCGGATGTCAGCAGGAGACAAAGGCGCCCGAGCCCGTGCGGCCAGTCCAATCGGTGCTTCTCGAAGCGGACCGCGCAGACGATGCGGTGGCGGTGGGCGTCGTCGAGCCACGCTACAAAACAAATCTCGGTTTCCGCGTACTGGGACGCCTGACCACGCGACCTGTCTATGTCGGTGATCTCGTGAATGAAGGACAGACGGTGGGCGTCGTCGACCCCACGGTCCTTGAGCTCGCCGTTCGCGCGGCCAAAGGGCAGCTTGCCAAGGCCGAGGCGCAGTTCGCGACCATGAGAGCGACGGAAGAACGGCAGCGAACGCTCATCACGACCGACGCGACCACAAAGCAGACGTTGGATAACGCCGAGCAGGCGCGTGCCGGCGCCGAAGCAACGGTAGCTCGCGAACAGGCAAATCTGACCAAGGCGATCGAGCAGCTCGGCTATTCGCAGATCAAGGCCGATTTCGCCGGTGTGGTCACCGCAGTGGGGGCTGAAGTTGGCCAGGTGGTATCTCCCGGCCAAAGCGTGGTGACGATCGCAAGACCCGATATTCGCGAAGCTGTCGTCGACATCGGACAGGACTTTCCGTTGCCGCTGGAGGTCGGCCTGCCATTCACGGTCAGCCTGCAGCTCTTGCCCTCCGTTCAGGTGCAAGGGAGCGTTCGCGAGATCGCGCCGCAAGCCGATCCGGTGACGCGATTGAGGCGGGTCCGCATTGCGCTCAGTAATCCGCCCGAAGGATTCCGCCTCGGCGCGACTGTCACCGCGAAACTTGACAAGAGCCAAGGCGGGATATTGCGTCTGCCCAGCTCGGCGCTGCTCGCCAAGGACGGCGCAAATTTTGTCTGGATCGTCGATCAGCCCGCCAACACGGTCTCGCTGCACAGGATCGATGTGGCCGCAGACCAAACCGGCGCGCGCGTCACCGGCGGGCTCGCTCCCGGCACACGCGTCGTCACCGCGGGGATCCACAGCCTCAAGCAGGGACAGCAAGTCCGCATTGCACAGGATGAAATGCCATGAAACCGTTCAACCTTTCCGACTGGGCGCTCGGCCATCGTTCGCTCGTCTGGTATTTCATGATCGCCTTCATGGCGGCGGGCCTTTTTGCGTACCTTCAGCTGGGACGGCAGGAAGATCCTGACTTCACCATCAAAACCATGGTGATCCAGGCGCAGTGGCCGGGCGCCTCGCCTGAAGAGATGACACGCCAGGTCGCCGACCGGATCGAGAAGAAGCTGGAGGAGCTGGAATCGCTCGACTACACCAAGATTGTGACGGTTGCGGGCCAGACCACCGTCTTCGTTTATCTGCGCGACACCACAAAGGCTGCCGACGTTAAGCCGACATGGGTTCGCGTCCGCAACATGATCGCGGATATCAAGGGCGACTTCCCGCAAGGGGTGATCGGGCCCGGCTTCAACGACCGCTTCGGCGATGTGTTCGGCAACATTTATGCGTTCACCAGCGACGGGCTGAGCCAACGACAGCTGCGCGATGAGGTCGAGGACATCCGAGCCAAGGTCCTGACCGTGCCCGATGTCGGCAAGGTCGACATCCTGGGCGCGCAGGACGAGGTCATTTATCTCGAATTCTCCACCCGCAAGATCGCAGCCCTCGGTCTCGACGTCCACTCCATCATGGCGTCTCTGCAAGGGCAGAACGCGGTCACGCCGCCCGGCGTGTTCCAGGAAGGACCCGAGCGGATCAGTGTGCGAGTGAACGGCCAGTTCACGTCAGAGGCAAGCCTGAAGGCAGTCAATCTGCGCATCAACGATCGCTTCTTCCCCCTGACCGACGTCGCAACCATCACGCGCGGATATGCCGACCCGGCCAGGACGTTGTTCAGGTACAATGGCGAGCCGGCGATCGCGCTTGCCATCGGCATGAAGTCCGGCGCAAATCTGCTGCACTTCGGCGAGGCGCTGAAGGAGGAGATGTCGAAAATCACGGCCGACTTGCCGGTCGGGGTCGGCGTTCAACTCGTCGCCGATCAACCCATCGTGGTCGAGCATGCCGTGTCCGGCTTCACCGAGGCGCTGTTCGAGGCCGTGATCATCGTCCTCGGCATCAGCTTTCTCAGCCTGGGCATGCGCGCCGGACTCGTCGTTGCGATTGCGATTCCGCTGGTTCTCGCCATCACCTTCGTCGTGATGGCCTATGCCGGCATTTCGCTGCAGCGAATCTCGCTTGGCGCCTTGATCATCGCGCTCGGCCTCCTGGTCGATGACGCCATGATAGCGGTCGAAATGATGGTCGCGCGGCTCGAGGTCGGCGATCCCCTGGAAAAGGCGGCAACCCACGTCTATACCTCGACCGCCTTTCCCATGCTGACGGGCACGCTGGTGACCGTCGCCGGCTTTATTCCGATCGGGCTCAATAACAGCAATGCGGGTGAGTTTACCTTCACGCTGTTCGTTGTCATCGCGGTTTCCCTGATCGTCTCCTGGATCGTGGCAGTGCTGTTCACGCCGTTGCTCGGCGTCACCATCCTGCCCGCAAAAATAAAGGGCCATCATGAAGAGAAGGGGCGCGTAGCGCAGCTGTTCGCGCGTCTCTTGCTCTTCTGCATGCATTATCGCTGGATGACGATCGGCGTCACGGTTGCGGCCTTTCTGCTGGCGCTGTTCGGCATGAACTTCGTGCAGCAGCAGTTCTTCCCGTCGTCCGATCGCGCCGAGCTGGTGATCGACTGGAACCTGCCGCAGAACGCGTCGATCGCCGACTCCAATGCGCAGATGGCGCGCTTCGAACGCGAACAGCTTCAGGGCAACAATTCGGTCGATCACTGGTCAACCTATGTCGGCACCGGCTCGCCGCGTTTCGTCCTGTCCTTCGACGTGCAGACCGCCAACACCTGGTTCGGCCAGATGGTGGTTGTGACCAAGGGCGGCATCAAGGCGCGCGACCAGGTCAAGGCACAGTTCGAGGACTACCTGAAGAAGACGTTCCCCGGGACCGACACCTACGTCAAGCTGCTCGAAGTCGGACCGCCGGTGGGTCGTCCCGTGCAGTATCGCTTGAGTGGGCCCGACATCGCGAAGGTGCGAGATCTCTCGCAGAAGCTCGCCGGCATCGTGCGAAGCAATCCCGATCTCGGCAATGTCGTGTTCGACTGGATGGAGCCGGCCCGCGTCGTCAAGGTCGACGTTCTCCAGGACAAGGCGCGCCAGCTCGGCGTGACCTCGGAGGACATTGCCACGACCTTGAACTCCGTGCTCGAGGGCACACCGATCACGCAGGTGCGCGACAGCATCTATCTCGTCAATGTCACCGGACGTGCAACCGCGCCGGAACGTGCTTCCATCAACACGCTGCGCGATTTGCAGTTGACGGGGCTCGGCGGTCAATCCGTGCCGCTCGGAGCCGTCGCCAATCTGCGGTACGAGCTCGAGCAGCCGACGATCTGGCGGCGCGCACGGATCCCCACCATCACGTTGAAGGCCGGCATCGTCGGCAACGTGCAGCCCAAGACGATCGTGGACCAGCTCGCGCCGAAGGTGGCGGAGTTCAGCAAAGCGCTACCGGCCGGCTATTCGGTGATGATCGGCGGCTCCGTGGAGGAGAGCGCCAAGAGCCAGGCGCCGATCATGGCCGTCGTTCCGCTCATGCTCTTCGTCATGGCCACGGTGCTGATGATCCAGTTGCAGAGCTTCCATCGCTTGTTTCTGGTGTTCGCCGTTGCGCCGCTCGCCGTCATCGGCGTGGTCATGGCGCTCCTGCCGAGCGGCGCCCCGCTTGGCTTCGTGGCTATCCTCGGCGTGCTCGCCCTGATCGGCATCCTGGTGCGCAACTCCGTGATCCTGATCGTCCAGATCGAGGATTTGAGGAAGGAGGGGCGCCCGGCCTGGGATGCCGTTGTGGAAGCGACCGAGCATCGCATGCGACCGATCCTGCTGACCGCGGCCGCGGCAAGTCTCGCGCTGATTCCGATCGCGCGCGAGATCTTCTGGGGCCCGATGGCTTACGCGATGATGGGCGGCATCATTGTCGGCACGCTGCTGACGCTGCTGTTCCTGCCTGCGCTGTATGTGGCCTGGTTCCGCATTCACCCTGATCACAGCGATCACTCGTCCACGCATGAGCCCGCGGTGCCTTCTCACGATGATGCGCCTGCGTCGGAGCGGATATCCGTACTCAAACCCGAGCCCGTTCTCGAAACGCAGTTTTGACAAGAGGAAAGACCATGTCCCGCAAGACACTCCTGATACTGTCCCTCACTGCGACGCTCGCAGCCGTGACGCTGTCGCCACATGCAGCCTTCGCGCAGTTTCCTCCGCCGCCCCCCATGGCCGGGCCTCCGCCGATTGCGGCCGGCGGGCCGCCTCCGCTGGCAGCCGGAGGTCCTCCTGCTTTCGCAGCTCGTCCTCCGATAGGGCCTGGCGGTGCCCCCCGTTCCGGCCTTGGCGGCCCGGCGCCTCGTCTCGGTGCTGGACCTGCACCGCGCGGTGATCTCGCGGCGGCTGGGCGTGTCGGCGCCGCTGGTCGGGGCGGACCGACGGTGGAGAGTGCGGTTCGCGGCACATCGGTCACTTACAACCGCTTCGGAGACCACGGCCGCTACGGCGGATATCAATACGGCCATCGCGCCGCCTATGTTGCAGGCGCCTATGCTGCCGGAGCCTCTGCCGGCTACACCTATGGCCGTTCGCGCGATGACTATTCCTCGGACAGTGACTGCCACTACGTCTACGGGCGATACCGGCGCGTGATGGTGTGCAATTAGCGCATCGCGATTGTGCTCAGAAGCGACTTCATCCTGCGAGGCGCGTGAGTCACTTGTCCCCTTTAAGCAACTCAACATTGGCCTCCGCCTTCCGGAGTTTCGCCGCGCCGGTAAGGTTGCGATCGTGCGACGAAACCGTTCTCGGTCGGATAAGCCCGGGGCTGCGACCAGTAAGTCAGAGCAGGCGAACAATGGGATCGAAGTTCGAGGCGCTCCGCGGCCGCGTTGCGTATGATTTCACGCTAGCCTACGATCTTGTGCGATGTTTGTACGGATCGCGCTTGGCGCTGATTGCGTTCTATGCGCGAGGCTTGAGATGGGCAGGTATTGGAGCAAGCCGTCCGCTAAACAACAGCGCAAGTCAGCCTGGGGTGTGATGCGGAAGCGTCAGCAGCGAGTTGGTCGCCTGACCACTGAGGATCGAGCAGTGTCTTGAGCGGAAGGGCATGCTTCACGATGGGAGATTTCAGCAAGATATAGCTGAAGTATTTCTCGATGCCGACGTTGCGTTCAAGTAGGTTTTCCATTCGCTCTTGATAGTGGTTGATGTTGCGGCACACGAAGCGCAGCAAATAGTCGTAACCGCCGCTGATAAGATGGCATTCCATCAGCTCGTCGACGTTGCGCATACAGGACTCGAACTTGACGAAATCTTCCTTGCGGTGATCGACTAAGGTGATTTCGGTGAAGACCGTTATGCTCTCGGTCAGCTTCGCAAGGTTGATCTGCGCACCATAGCCCCTTATGTACCCGGCCGCTTCCAGCCGCTTGACACGTTGCAGGCACGGGCTCGCCGAAAGGCCGACTGCCTCGGCCAGATTGGCGTTGGTCATCCTGCCGTCCTTCTGCAGCTGGACGAGGACGTTCAAGTCGATTCGATCGAGCTTCGGGATGCCGTTCAATGGTCTTGAACTCTTAATCCGCGGGTCCCAGGTTCGAGCCCTGGTGCGTCCACCACCTTTAAAAGATTGGCCCGCAAGAGCCTTTTTAAGCTCTTCGACAGAACAATGCACGTCTCGTGCGACGTTCTTTGTATGGGGTGGACACGGCCAGATTGCCGTTCGGCTTTTTCCTGGTCTCTATATCGTCACCCATTCGATAAAGCGCACAGATCCGATGGGATAAGTCGATTACGTGCTTGTCGTAGCGCTCGTACGGATTGTCTCAGCCGCGAAAAGGGCGGCGAACCTTCTGAAAGTCAGGTGGATGCCACAAGCGGGGCGTTGCGGGACAGCTGGCCCGAAGAGGGGGCGTGGGGCGGCGCAGCGATCGCTGGCGGAGCCGCAAAGATCCGTCGTGCACGCACGATCTAGCTCTTCCGCGTCAGCCGCGCTTTCGCTGAGAGGGTGGCTTGAACTCCACGACCTCGTGCTGGCCGCACGGATTAGGTGGCTCATTTTTCTTCACGATTAGCTCAAGCTCGAGAGCCTCGAAGGCGAGCTCATCCGCCAAGCGCTTAAACAGCTCGCGCTTTTCCATGTCCGTCGCCTGCTGACTCATCAGCGTAAACTCTCTGGCGTCAGCGCGGACCTTTTCCAAACGTCGTCGGAGGTCCTTCATGTGTGCCGGCTTAGCTTTTAAACTTATCCTCGGCCCGAACAATCAGTTTGCTTGTTCGGATCCACCGGGAGTCAACTGCCGAAACTCGAATTTGGTTCTATGCGGACCGCCAAATTCGCCGCTCATCGTGCTGCGAAATTTGGTCATGCTCCATGACCCGGCCCCTGTTCAGGGATTGCGGGCTGAGGACCTGGCTGATGAGCCATCCCTGTCCGGCTCTCGCCGGATGATGCATAGAATTAGCATACCTGAAGGGCCATGAATGTTCGAAAGCGCACAGACGCGAGTGTTGCGCCCGACTAGGCTGCGAGCGATCCTGGACGCTTGCGAAGCGCTCAGGACCCAACGGCCTCGGGGCACGCCAAATGTGCCGGCTGCGCTGAAGCGGCTCCGTCCGTGAACGCAGTGTTGCCGGCTGCGCGCCGGGTTATGAGGCAGGAGTAAAGCTCGGCGATTTTAGATCAACGATGGTCGTTCTCGTGCGTACTTTCCTTCTCATTGTGGGAATATGGCTACTGGTGAACGTTCTGTTCGTTGTAGTTGTCCTGCCCTCGCGCAGACGGGCACCTACTCGGCGAGCAGGAACCCCATCTCCGGTGACGATCAACACGACGGCCGGCCGCTCGGTCGATCACGACCCACCACTCCTGCGGCGCGGAATGACGCCGGTTGCAATCAGAGTTTTTTTCGTCGCCCTCCTCCTTCCAGTCCTTCGAGCGTGGAATGCGGCTAGGCGGCACTTCAGAGGGCGCCCCGACTAGACGCGGACCATCGCGCGCTTGAGATTCTCGTCGATGTCTTCACTGCGCCGCGGGCCCCCCCGAGCGATTCAGCTAGACCATCAGACAGATCGCAAGTGCGCTCGCTATGGCCATGCCTCCAAGCATGGTTATGACCCCGCGTTCAAACTATGATGTGAAGAGCTCAGAGCCCCAGGAGGTAGCAACTGGCGCCGTCTCAAATGCCGCAATCGGCGCTCAATTTGTCTGCCGCTTTTGAGCTGAAGCCCCATCGATCAGGAAATCGTCCAAATCTCGGCCGCTTCGAAGCTGCGGACGCAGCCATCGCGGCTGCCTGCCGCGACCCGACCATGTCTCCGCTGGGTTCTTCGGATTGCGATATTTGGGACGGACAGGCGGGTATGGACGGCGGCGCTTACGATTGAGCCGTGTGGCCTCGTTGGCCAGTGCAATCCTGTGGAGCCTTTCCTCCAAATGTGCTTTTTGCACCAACATTTTCTGAGCGAGTTGGGCGGCGACCTCTTGGTGAAGTATCCAGAGCTCGTCAATGGAGAGCGAATTAAAATGCGCGGTGTTCATGGCTCCATCCGAATCTTGGGCAGAAGGCCCAGGCAGACAAGTCGGGAATCCGGGAGCAGACAAGCCGTCAGTTAAATATTGATCCTGCAATCCACATTTAAATGTGAGAGGTGGCAGGGAGAAAGGCGCGACAGTGGTAATATCGTGGCGAAGTATTTAATTCGCTGCGAGGGGTAGCCACGTCTCGTGACATCCACAGACTCATTCCTCGGCGAGTTGCGCTTTCGTGTTTCGACGAGCGCAACGATGGCGATCGACCGGCGGCCGCGGCGCAGATCGTGGGCGGGAGCGAGGGCCGGCGCAACTCAGATGGATCGATGAATCGATCGCGCTGCCTCGTGTTGCACCCCTGGAGTGCTGGGCCGGCACATTAATTAGGTGGTCAAGAGGACAATTAATTCATCGCGCCGCCCGATTTAAGCCGTATGGGAGCCGTTGTCGCCGCTAAGGCTCAAGCGGGGGGAGGGCGCACCCGGGAGTTTTCGATGTCCGGTCAATTGCGATTGTATTTCGCCAGTTTGGTCCTTGTCGGAGGTTTTTCGGCGGCGCCCGCGTCCTCCAATCCTGTTGCCGACTTCTTCAATACTGCTACGTCCCAACCGGCGGTAACCTCTCCGCCGCAAGCCGAATGCGTGCCGCGTCCCGGTACCTCGACCAGTGGCGGACAGCATTGGGTCTACCGAACGGACGGTCGCCGCAAATGCTGGTTCCTGGTCGAGGGCATCGCGACGGTGAAGAAGCCCATTCGGGCTCGCGTGGCCAAAGACCGCAGCGCCAGTTTGGACGGAAACGGGACCACGCAGGCCAGGCGGAGCGCGGTCGTTGATGCGCGCGCGGAGTTGCTGCGCTCCGCGCCGCCCGAGCGATCTCGGACGACTGTACCCGAAATGCAGGTAGCAGATGCCGCTCCCGATCTCGGCACGGGCTCTACCCTCATGTCGGCGGCCGCCATCGTAGATATTCCCAGCAACCAGCTCACGCCCGAACACTCCGTGCCGGGCCAAGTCGACGCTGGGCAGCTTCTCGCCGCCGCGCCCGCCAACCCACCTCAAGATATGCCGCTGGGCGCGCGCATGGCAGAGGCGCACGACGAAGCGCGCAGCTGGACGGCCTGGTTCGGTGTGCTGCTGATGACGCTTGGTGGCCTCTCGCTCTTGAGCTCGAGCCGCACGCTTCGGCACGCAGTGAGATTACGCCACTGAGGTAGCGACATATAAGGTGCTGCCGCCGCGCGGCCGAGGGATTGAACGAGCAGGCACGGCCGAACTGCTACACGTACAAAGGTTCGGTGCGTCGCTGGTTTGGCACTGCCTCAGACGGACAATCGGGTACGATGGTGGTCACCCTTTTGGATCGGACTGCATCATGCGGTACAAGGTGTTCGTGGTGGACGGCAGCCGGCAAGTGATCTGCGCTGCAAAGCTCGACTGCATTGACGAGCAGGCGGCGAGACGACGAGCCGAGCAAATGCATGACGAGCACGACGTTGAGCTTTGGGAAGGCGATCGACTCGTTGCAGTGTTCCGAAGTGCAACGTCGAATGAAAGTCGGAGCTAACGCGCGATCCTGAATAGCTGGCCGGTCTCGCCGCCGAGTTTAGTTCACACCCCGGCCTGGCTGGTTGGCGACATGTCGCAGCGACGTCATCGCGGAGGCTCGCTACTGTGGGGATGAAGGCGCCCAGTCCCCTCTCAAAGTAGTGGCAGATGCGAGGAGCGCGGGCATCCGTGCATCGAACCGCGCGAGTGAGCCAACGCCGGTCAACCTTCGGACCCGGCGGGTCTTTAAACGGCTCTTGCTCTGCCGCTCGCTTTGGTACGCCGTCTTCTGCCGATTGTTTTTGCCTCTACATGTCGGAGCTTACTTCGAAGCTTCTCCACCTCTCTAAGCTCCTCCAGAAGCGCCTGGTGCCGTTCGCTCAGAACAGCACTAGAAAAGATCTGACGCGTACTCGACATCACATGCCTCAGAAAATGACTTGAAGTAAGAAGTCGACGAAAAGCGAAAGACAAAGAACGCTCGACGAAGCTCAATGAGCTAAGGCCGCAGCCGCCAGATGTTCCCAATACTCTGCCTCTGCAAGCAGTTTCCAGCTTCTCTCAGGTTGGAGTGCGGCAGTCTGTCGGCAAAGTAACGCCATTGCGCGAAAGCGGCGGGCAGCTTCCATTTCAACCTCCCATGTTTTCTTTTCCCCAACATATTTTTCAATTTTGCGATGGAGTCATCATGATTATACACAATAATCAAATATATCATTTAATGGCGGTCGATTTGGCCGCGTTCGCGCGTCAACCGGGAACTGGTTTCGGTTTTAGCTTCACATGGATTTCGAACGCGGCTTGCCGAGGCCCTGTTGCGCGTTAAAGCGAACGAGAGACGTGCGGGACAGCAACAGGAGATGCGAAGCTTCGTGCGAGAGCATCGAGGACTCTTCTCGCCGCACCCCAGGACACATGCGCCGGCTACCGAGCCATAACCCAGCCATTGGATAGCATCAGCGCTCTGGCTACGCGTCTCGCTCTTAGAGCGCACCACCATCGGATCCCCCGCGATGGTCTCACGCTCTGGAACGTACGCCCGGGCGACAAGGACGGCTACATTGACCCGATGGGATGACCAGCAACACATTGAAGGCCTCGTCCGCCGCTTCACGGTGGGCCTGGATCGTCGGATGCGCAAATTAATAAGCACAGGTTGGTGCAAAGTATTGCGAGACTGCTGCTTTCATGCCTCGTCTTCGTGAATGGGGCTGAGTTTCGGCTCCAATTGCTCCCTGCGAGTTGCCGATCTGCGCGAGGCAAAGATCATCTCGCGAACCGAGTGCATCCGGGAGGCAAGCCGTAAAATTCCGGTGTCGCCTCGCAAGGAGGGACGCAAGAGCCTCTTTGTTATTGATTTCGATGTATTAATTATTAAATCGATCGCGTAAATAAATAAATGGACTGATGCTTTAATTTAAAATAGGCTTATTTAATTAGGGGCGGGCGGCCGTGGCGCTTCTCGATCACGGTCGTCGCTTCTGGAGCTGCGAATATTGCAAGATCAAATAATTGCCAAAACGTGGGCGGCTAAGCACCGGCCACGTTGGGCAGGGGGATACCGCTCTAGATCTTTTCGAGTAACTTGGCAGCAGTCTGATGGACTGTCGCTGGCTGGCGGACCTATCGCCGTCCGAGCGAGCGCTACCAATTGCGTGAATTGATTTGCGGCGACGCTCTCTGCTCTGCATTGGCAGACGAGGGTTGCGAATGACGTGCACGCATTTTGTAGCAATGTTCGGCTGGGCTCGGGCAAGTTCGAATTCTTCGTCAATTTGCGATCTTCCGATCCAGCCAAGTTTGCGGTTTGCGAACATGGCGGCTGTCAGGCGCGCGACCGTGCGCACGACATCCGATCGCGAGCCCGGATCGACTCCAGCCCCAAACAGGCTTGAGCGGCACGTGTTCTGTTTACACCTTTTCGAAGCGCTGAGCATGACGGCAGGCATGCTGAGCAGCTCGGCATTTTTCTTCAGCAGCATAGGCAAGGCAACGGCCGATCATCCCCGCGCCATTGTGCAATTTGTGCCGGTCCGTGAATGCGGAAGGCGCATCATCCAGAGGATTTAAGCTATGGCGACGCAGACAACGGGCGGCGGCAGCACGGTTTCGTTCGGCAATACTCCGCAAGCCAACACGGACATTTTCTCGTTTACGGAAGACGCCAGCAACATTCTCATCTTGAATGTGCTGGCAAATGACCTTGGGGGCGCGGCCAAGACGCTGTTCTCCCTGGACAATGGAACGAGCGCCTCCGCGTCCACCAAGAACTACGCACCTGCAGATCTGCTGGTCAAAGATGTGGCGTACAGCAGTGATGCCGCCGGAATGGCTGCAACCGGTGACCGCAGCGCCCTCGGTGCACGCATCTGGATTGAAGCGGACGGCACCGTTCATTACGACAAGGGCGACATCAACGTTCAGCTTCAGGCGCTGGCGACCGGGCAAACGCTGACTGACACATTCACCTACGCTATCCAGCTGGGCAATGGCACGCTCAGTTGGGCGACCGTGACACTCCAGTTCAACGGCGCAAACGACTCGGTCATCATCACATCGAGTCCGCAGAGCGGCTCGGTGGTAGAAGACGCGAACACCACGCCGAATATCTCGGATTCGGAGAGCGCGGCGGGCACCATCAGTTTCAACGATGCCGATCTCGGCGACACGCATTCGGCCTCGTTCGCGGCAGCCTCTTCCAACACCACGTCGCTCGGCGCCTTCTCGCTTGATTCTGTCAACGAGACGGCCAATGCCGCCAACGGCTCGGTGCAATGGCATTACAATCTGAACAACGCCGCCGCGCAATACCTCGCTGCGGGCCAGACGATCACCGAGAGCTTCGTGGTGACGATCAATGACGGCCACGGCTCGACAGCTACCCAGACGGTGACGGTCACGATCACAGGCACAAACGATTCAGCTACGGTCTCTTCCGAGGCGAAGTCCGTCACCGAGGGTGATGCCGCCGCCGCCCTCAACACGAGCGGCCAACTCAGCATCATCGACCCGGATACTGGCCAGGCCCATGTCGTGGCGCAATCGAACGTCCACGGGACCTACGGCGACTTCAGCATCGATGCCAACGGCGCCTGGAGCTACACCGGCAACGGCGCGCATGACGAGCTCACCGCCGGCCAGCAGGTGCAGGATCAGTTCACGGTGACCAGCCAGGACGGCACCGCGAGCGGCACGGTGACGGTGACCATCACCGGCAGCAACGACGTGGCGACGGTCTCGTCGGACTCGAAGTCCGTCAGCGAGGGCGACACCGCGGCGGCGCTCAATACCGGCGGCCAGCTGACGATTGTGGATCCCGACAGCGGCGAAGCCCATGTCGTCGCGCAGACGAACGCGCACGGGACCTATGGCGACTTCAGCATCGATGCCAACGGCGCCTGGAGCTACACCGGCAACGGCGCGCATGACGAGCTCACCGCCGGCCAGCAGGTCCAGGACCAGTTCACGGTCACCAGCCAGGACGGCACCGCCACCGGCACGGTGACGGTGACCATCACCGGCAGCAACGATGCGGCCACGGTCTCGTCGGACTCGAAGTCCGTCACCGAGGGCGACACCGCGGCGGCGCTGAACACGAGCGGCCAGCTCAGCATCACCGACCCGGATACGGGCGAAGCCCACGTCGTCGCGCAATCGAATGTCCACGGGACCTACGGCGACTTCACGATCGATGCCAGCGGCGCCTGGAGCTTCACCGGCAACGGCGCCCATGACGAGCTCACTGCGGGCCAACAGGTCCAGGATCACTTCACGGTGACCAGCCAGGACGGGACCGCCTCCGGAACGGTGACGGTCACCATCACCGGCACGAATGACGCGGCGACCGTCAGCTCGGACTCGAAGTCCGCCACCGAGGGCGACACCCCGGCGGCGCTCAACACCTCGGGCCAGCTCACGATTGTGGATCCCGACAGCGGCGAAGCCCATGTCGTGGCGCAATCGAACGTCCACGGCACCTACGGCGACTTCAGCATCGATGCCAACGGCGCCTGGAGCTACACCGGCAACGGCGCGCATGACGAGCTCATCGCAGGCGAGCAGGTCCAGGACCAGTTCACGGTCGCCAGCCAGGACGGCACCGCGAGCGGCACGGTGACAGTGACCATCACCGGCAGCAACGATGCGGCCACAGTCTCATCGGACTCGAAGTCTGTCACCGAAGGCGACACGGCCGCCGCACTTAACACCTCAGGCCAGCTCACCATCACCGATCCCGACAGCGGCGAAGCCCACGTCGTCGCGCAATCGAATGTCCACGGGACCTACGGCGACTTCACGATCGATGCCAGCGGCGCCTGGAGCTACACCGGCAACGGCGCCCATGACGAGCTCACTGCGGGCCAGCAGGTCCAGGACCAGTTCACGGTCACCAGCCAGGACGGCACCGCGAGCGGCACGGTGACGGTGACCATCACCGGCAGCAATGATGCGGCGACAGTCTCATCGGATTCGAAGTCCGTCACCGAGGGTGACACGGCGGCGGCGCTGAACGCCAGCGGCCAGCTCAGCATCACTGACCCGGATACGGGCGAAGCCCATCTCGTGGCGCAATCGAACGTTCACGGGACCTATGGCGACTTCACGATCGATGCCAACGGCGCCTGGAGCTACACCGGCAACGGCGCCCACGATGAGCTCACCGCGGGCCAGCAGGTCCAGGACCAGTTCACGGTCACCAGCCAGGACGGGACGGCGAGCGGCACGGTGACGGTCACCATCACCGGCACGAATGACGCGGCCACGGTCTCGTCGGACTCGAAGTCCGTCAGCGAGGGCGACACCGCGGCGGCGCTCGATACCGGCGGCCAACTCACGATTGTGGATCCCGACAGCGGTGAAGCCCATGTTGTCGCGCAATCAAACGTCCACGGGATCTATGGCAACTTCAGCATCGACGCGAACGGCGCCTGGAGCTACGCCGGCAACGGCGCGCATGACGAGCTCACGGCGGGCCAGCAGGTGCAGGACCAGTTCACGGTCACCAGCCAGGACGGCACCGCGAGCGGCACGGTGACAGTGACCATCACCGGCAGCAACGACGCGGCTACGGCCTCTTCCGACTCGAAGTCCGTCACCGAGGGTGATACCGCGGCGGCGCTGAACACCAGCGGCCAGCTCACCGTCACCGACCCGGATACGGGCGAAGCCCATGTCGTCGCGCAATCGAACGTCCACGGGATCTACGGCGACTTCACGATCGATGCCAGCGGAGCCTGGAGCTATACCGGCAACGGCGCGCATGACGAGCTCACGGCGGGCCAGCAGGTGCAGGACCAGTTCACGGTCACCAGCCAGGACGGCACCGCGAGCGGCATCGTGACGGTCACCATCACCGGCAGCAACGACGTGGCGACGGTCTCGTCGGACTCGAAGTCCGTCAGCGAGGGCGACACCGCGGCGGCGCTGAACACCAGCGGCCTATTGACGATTGTGGATCCCGACACTGGCGAAGCCCATGTCGTGGCGCAGACGAACGCGCACGGGACCTATGGCGACTTCACGATCGATGCCAACGGCGCCTGGAGCTATACCGGTAACGGCGCCCACGATGAGCTCATCGCCGGCCAGCAGGTGCAGGATCAGTTCACGGTGACCAGCCAGGACGGCACCGCCACCGGCATCGTCACGGTGACCATCACCGGCAGCAACGATGCGGCCACGGTCTCTTCGGACTCGAAGTCTGTCACCGAAGGCGACACGGCCGCCGCACTCAACACCTCAGGCCAGCTCACCATCACCGATCCCGACAGCGGCGAAGCCCATGTCGTGGCGCAATCAAACGTCCACGGGACCTACGGCGACTTCACGATCGATGCCAACGGCGCCTGGAGCTACACCGGCAACGGCGCCCACGATGAGCTCACCGCCGGGCAGCAGGTGCAGGACCAGTTCACGGTCACCAGCCAGGACGGCACCGCGAGCGGCATCGTGACGGTCACCATCACCGGCACGAATGACGCGGCGACGGTCTCGTCGGACTCGAAGTCCGTCACCGAGGGCGACACCGCGGCGGCGCTCAATACCAGCGGCCAGCTGACGATTGTGGATCCCGACAGCGGCGAAGCCCATGTCGTCGCCCAAACCAATGCTCACGGGACCTATGGCGACTTCACGATCGATGCCAGCGGAGCCTGGAGCTATACCGGCAACGGCGCGCATGACGAGCTCATCGCCGGGCAGCAGGTGCAGGACCAGTTCACGGTCACCAGCCAGGACGGCACCGCGAGCGGCACGGTGACGGTGACCATCACCGGCAGCAACGACGTGGCGACGGTCTCGTCGGACTCGAAGTCCGTCAGCGAGGGCGACACCGCGGCGGCGCTCAATACCGGCGGCCAGCTGACGATTGTGGATCCCGACAGCGGCGAAGCCCATGTCGTCGCGCAGACGAACGCGCACGGGACCTATGGCGACTTCAGCATCGATGCCAACGGCGCCTGGAGCTACACCGGCAACGGCGCGCATGACGAGCTCACCGCCGGCCAGCAGGTCCAGGACCAGTTCACGGTCACCAGCCAGGACGGCACCGCCACCGGCACGGTGACGGTGACCATCACCGGCAGCAACGATGCGGCCACGGTCTCGTCGGACTCGAAGTCCGTCACCGAGGGCGACACCGCGGCGGCGCTGAACACGAGCGGCCAGCTGACGATTGTGGATCCCGACAGCGGCGAAGCCCATCTCGTGGCGCAATCGAACGTTCACGGGACCTATGGCGACTTCACGATCGATGCCAACGGCGCCTGGAGCTACGCCGGCAACGGCGCCCACGATGAGCTCACCGCCGGTCAGCAGGTCCAGGACCAGTTTACGGTGACCAGCCAGGACGGCACGGCCACCGGCACGGTGACGGTGACCATCACCGGCAGCAACGATGCGGCCACGGTCTCTTCGGACTCGAAGTCCGTCAGCGAGGGCAATGCCGCCTCCGCGCTCAATGCCAGCGGCCAGCTGACGATTGTGGATCCCGACAGCGGCGAAGCCCATGTCGTCGCCCAAACCGATGCTCACGGGACCTATGGCGACTTCACGATCGATGCCAACGGCGCCTGGAGCTACGCCGGCAACGGCGCCCACAATGAGCTCACCGCCGGGCAGCAGGTCCAGGACCAGTTCACGGTGACCAGCCAGGACGGCACCGCCTCCGGCATCGTGACCGTGACCATCAGCGGGACCAATGACGCGGCCACGGTCTCGTCCGACTCGAAGTCCGTCACCGAGGGTGATGCTGCCGCCGCACTCAACGCCTCAGGCCAACTCACCATCACCGACCCGGATACGGGCGAAGCCCATCTCGTGGCGCAGAGCAATGTGCACGGCAGCTACGGCGACTTTAGCATCGATGCCAACGGCGCCTGGAGCTACACCGGCAACGGCGCCCACGATGAGCTCACCGCCGGCCAGCAGGTCCAGGACCAGTTCACGGTCACCAGCCAGGACGGCACCGCCACCGGCATCGTGACGGTGACCATCACCGGCAGCAACGACGCGGCGACGGTCTCGTCGGACTCGAAGTCTGTCACCGAGGGCGCCACCGCGGCGGCGCTGAACACGAGCGGCCAGCTGACGATTGTGGATCCCGACAGCGGCGAAGCCCATGTCGTGGCGCAATCAAACGTCCACGGCACCTACGGCGACTTCAGCATCGATGCCAACGGCGCCTGGAGCTACACCGGCAACGGTGCCCACAATGAGCTCACCGCCGGCCAGCAGGTCCAGGATCAGTTCACGGTCACCAGCCAGGACGGCACCGCCACCGGCATCGTGACGGTGACCATCACCGGCAGCAACGACGTGGCGACAGTCTCATCGGACTCGAAGTCCGTCAGCGAGGGCGACACCGCGGCGGCGCTGAACACCAGCGGCCAGCTCAGCATCACCGACCCGGATACGGGCGAAGCCCACGTCGTGGCGCAATCGAACGTTCATGGGACCTACGGCGACTTCAGTATCGATGCCAACGGCGCCTGGAGCTACACCGGCAGCGGCGCCCACAATGAGCTTACCGCCGGGCAGCAGGTCCAGGACCAGTTCACGGTCACCAGCCAGGATGGCACCGCGAGCGGCATCGTGACGGTGACCGTCACCGGCAGCAATGATGCGCCGGTGCTGAACGCCAATGGCGGTTCACTGTCCTATACCGAGGGTCAGGCCGCGACCGCGATCGACACGGCGCTGATCCTGTCGGACGTTGACAGCACGAATCTGACCGGCGCGACGGTCGCGATCACAGGAAACTTCGCCTCCGGCCAGGATGTGCTCGGTTTTTCCAATCAGAACGGCATCACCGGCAGCTATAACGCCAGCACTGGGGTGCTGACCCTGACGGGTTCGTCGAGCGTGGCGAACTACCAGGCGGCCCTGCGCTCCGTGACGTATTCGAACTCGGGTGACAATCCGTCGGGCGCGACCCGCACCATCAGCTACCAAGTTGACGACGGCCAGACGGCCAGCCACGCCAGCAATATCGTGAGCTCGACAGTCGCGGTCATCCCGGTCAACGACGCGCCCGTGAATACGGTTCCGGGAGCACAGACGACAAACGTCAACACGACAAAGGCGATCACGGGACTCAGCATCTCCGATGCCGACTCGGGCGGCGCCAGCGAAACGATCACGTTGTCGGTAACCAACGGCACCTTGACCGTTTCAGGAGGTACCGCAGGGATCAGCGGCAGCGGAACGTCGACGGTGACGCTGACCGGAACAGTCAGCGCCATCAATTCTACCCTGGCCTCGACGGTCAACTACGTTCCGACATCGAATTTTGCCGGAACCAGCACTCTGACCATGACGACAAGCGACAATGGCCACAGCGGAGCGGGTGGCGCATTGACCGATGTGGATACGGTGACCATTTCGGTCACGAGCCCCAGTCCCTTCGCTCTCACGACCGGCACCGATACGGTCTTCTATGCATCGGGCACCAATACTGTGACCGGTACCCAATCTCCCCTAACGCTAAACAACGGTGACATGCTGACTGGGGGAAGCGGTACGGATACTCTCGCCGTCAGTGGTGGTGGTCTGGGGCCATTCACCTTCGGCGATGGTGCAGGAAGCATTGGCCTGACAAATTTCGAAACAATCAGTTTAAGTGACAGCAACAGCGGAAATCACACCGACACCCTGACATTCCTTTCGACATTCCAAAATGGAGGAACGCTCACGATTGACGGATCCGGCATCACGGGTAACGGCGACCTGGTCGTAGATGCTAGCGCAGTCACGTCTGGATCGTTTGTGATCATGGGCAGCTCAGGAAACGGCGGCGATGATACCCTCAAGGGCGGTTCAAGTAACGACACCATCAACGGTGGCGCAGGCACTGGCGCGGACAGGATCGTGGGTGGTGGTGGCGCAGATGCGCTGACTGGTGGTGGCGGGAACGATACATTCGCCTATCTCGCTGTCACCGACGCGGGTGACCACATCACCGACTTCAGCACCTCAGGGGATAAGCTGGAATTTACCGTAACCGCCGGACGGTTCGTCATTGGTGATGTCGATACGACCGTTGAAAATGTCAGAACGGGCAACAACGCTGCGCTAAATCTCGCCAACACGGAGGTCGGCATCAAAACAGACGCATCCGTGACGACGGCGACAGTTCAATCAACGATCAATAGTTACTCCAATATCACCACAGGAGCCCTGTTCGTATTCCACAATTCGACAGTCGGCCACGCGCAGGTTTACTACGATCCCAATGCAAGCATCGCAGGCGGCGCAACACTCGTCGCCGATCTGGACAACCTGACCACTCTGGCGAGCATAACCGGTACTTTCAGCGCGGCGGACTTTGCGTTTGGAACGGCGCTTGCTCCTGCGGGCGTGTCGGGGCAGCCCATCAATCTCGGTCTGACGGACTCGTCCACCAATCAGGGGCAAATCGCCACGGTCACTGTTGCCAGCATGCCCGCCGGCTGGACACTAAATGGTGGGATGCTGCTCCCCGATGGCAACTGGACGATCGAGACGACTGACGTCAGCTCGCTAATGGTGACATCGCCAGTCGATTTCGCCGGAGCATTGCATCTCGACGTGACCGTGACCTGGATGCAGCCGGATGGCTCGGCTGTAATCGAGACATTCGCCGACAATGTTGAAGCTTTTGCAGCGGGCTCCGCCATCATCGCCATTTCCGGCGACGACTATCTCACAGCGTCAAGTGGCAGCGATCTGCTCGTATTCTCCCAGCCGATCGGCCACGACGTCATCTATAATTTCGAGATTGCGCATGATCAGATCGACCTGATTGGCTACGCCGGCTTCAAGACCTTCGCGGACGTCCAGGCGCATCTGTCTGCCAACAACGACGGCAACGCCGTCATTGCGCTGGCCGACGGTCAAACGATCACTCTGGATGGCGTCGATGCCGGCTCGCTCGCAGCGGACGACTTCGTATTCGACTTCAAGCCCATGGTCGACAATTCAGGCACAATGACAATCGGCAACGGCGCATTGCTGCCGTTATCCGGTAACATCCACAATACGGGCACGATCTCGTTGAACTCGACGGGCGCCGAGACCGACCTCCAACTCGTCGGGCACGGAATTTTGCTCGAAGGTGGCGGTCAGGTGCTGTTGTCCGACAACAGCGAGAACACGGTCAGTGGAACTGTTTCCGACGTCACGCTGACCAACATCGACAACACCATTTCGGGAGCCGGACAGCTTGGCGGGGGGACATTGCTCCTTGTCAACCAAGGTACAATCGACGCGACGGGCACCAACGCGCTCGAGATCGACACCGGTAGCAACACCGTCGTCAATTCCGGAACGATTGCGGCCAGCGGCAGCGGCGGACTGGTCATCGACAGCAACGTGGATAATTCAGGGCTGCTGTGGGCGCATGGAGCCAACATCACTCTCAATGGCAGTGTAAGCGGCAGCGGCACCGCGCTGATGGATGGCGTGGCTACGGTCGAGTTCGGAGCGGCTTCATCTGCGCATGTCGCGCTCGATGCCGCAGCGACCGGGACAATCGTGCTCCATGACTCCTTCGACTTCAGCGGAATCGTGTCCGGGTTTGACGGAGATGACCAGCTGGATCTCCTCGACGTCGCGTTCGGGGACGGCACGACCGCTAGTTATGTCGCAAATCAGGCCGGCACTGGAGGAATCCTTTCGGTGACTGACGGAGTTCATACCGCCAATATCAGCCTGTTGGGCCAGTACGACCCCGCGAGCTTCCAGACTGAGGCAGACAAGAACACGGGAACGCTTATCAGCTACCACGAGTATCTCGTCTGAGGCGCTGCGAGGAGGTGGCTAAAGGCGCTGACTGCGAAGTCGGTACTTGGTTCGCAGCTCCATGCGCGCCGGCCTGGTCGCAGCATCCGCTCGATTATATGTGCGTGGATTAATCGGTCGACGCAGCACCGCAGTTCAATGCCATCACATAATTACTGTATCTCCGATAAATAAAATTATACCGCCTGATTTACCCGTATAATTCCGGTGATTTCCGGTCGACCCAGCCGTAGCTCAGCCTGAGATTCGATTATGGCGGTCAGCTAACGTCTTTTTATTACGACGTTTTCGCTGATTGTGATTTCCATCTTTGATTTTCACGGGCTCGTTCCGGTAGGGTTAATTCAAAATACATTATATATTAAATGTTGACGGTAATAAACATTTAATGGATAGTTTACCGCTGGCGGGGCCGGACATAAATCCGCAGCCGCTGGAAGTCGCCGAGGTGTCTGCAAATTCATCTTGAAAGAAGGGATTCTTCCTATGTTGCATCATTTCATCGAGACCACGGAAACGTTGAAGCGTCTGCGAACTGACCAGGATGGCGTGGTGTCATTCGAGTACATCATCGTCGCGGTTTGTATCGTCGGCGCGGTGGGTGCCGTGTTCGGTGGCGGAGCCGGTGGGCAGATCGGGGCGGCGCTGACGACCGGGATCACCGCAATCACCACCGCTTTCACGACCGCGATCGCTGGTTGATACCGCCATTTTGGCGCCAGAGGGGGGCAATCCAAGCTGCCCCCCTCCTGCAGAAGTGCTCCCGCCAGTTTGCCTTCCACCTTTTTTGAAACGTGCATTTCATGAGTTGGATTGCTCCCACAGCCTCGATCCTGGAAATCCTGTTGTTGCTCTATGTCGCAACGATGGACGTTGCGACGCGCTTGATCCGAAACGAATTTTGTCTTGCGCTGGCGCTGCTCGGGATCGCCGGTCAATTGCCCAGCCCGATTCAAGTCGCTGTGTCGCTGATCACAGCCGGGATCCTCTTTCTGCTGCTTTTTGTCCTGTACGCGCGCGGAGGAATTGGTGGCGGCGATGTCAAGCTGCTGGTTGCCCTGGCGGTTGGTCTCCCGCCGAGCGGCGTGATGCAGTTGCTGACCGTCACCGTGCTGGCCGGCGGCGTTCTTGCCTTGGTGCATCTGATGATGCGTCACCTGCCATATCCCAGACTGGCACCCGCCGGATCGTCGCTCGCGCGCCGGATCTACGCGATCGAGCGGTGGCGCCATTTGCGACACGCCCCGCTGCCTTACGGAGCCGCTATCGCCTGCGGCGGTATCTGGACCATTTTGAGCAAAGGATCGTGAAATGTCATCCGCGCTGCGTCTGTCGATCATCGTGGTGCTCTTGCTTGCAACCACAGCGTTCGGACTGATCGCCTACAGCATGAACCTGCCGAAGGCGCAGCCTCCGGTCCCGGTACAGGTGACAGAGGCGCCCCTCGCGCCGGCGGCGCCGACGACCGCCGGATACTTCGTCGCGGCACGGCCATTGCCGAGGGGGACGTTGGCCCGCGAAGAGGATTTCGCCGTCCGCTCGGTGCCGCCGGAGCGCGTTCCCCAAGGGGCTATCCTTGAAACCCCCGAGTCCAAGGCCGGACTTGCCGGTTCACTCATCCGCAACTTCGTCGAAGCGGGCAGTCCCGTTACGTTGCAGGATATCCTGCGCCCGCGGGATCGGGGTTTCCTCGCCAGTGTCCTGGCGCCAGACAGCCGTGCCATCAGCATCAAGGTTGACGAGGAGGCCGGTGTCTCGGGTCTCATCAGGCCAGGCGATCACGTGGACGTCGTGTTGACCCAGGTCTTCGAGAAAGTCGATACCGCGCGCCGCGCCCTCAGCGAAACCGTTCTGCGTAACGTTCGAGTCATCGCGATTGATCAGGAGATCGTGCAGGGCGCGCGACCCATCAGCGGGATGGCAGGTAAGCAAACGCAGACCGTGTCACTGGAGCTTACGCAGGTGCAGGTCAAGAAAGTCACCGTCGCAAAGCAACTCGGGACGCTCTCGTTCGCCGTACGCGCAGCAGTCGATCAGTGGGACAAGGCAGACACCGGCGCGATGTCGAGCTGTGACGTGTCGCCAGAACTTGCCCGCCAGTATGCAATTTCCGCACAGAGAACGGCAGTGTTCGTTCATTCAGGCGGTGAGGTCAAGCAATACACGGTCAGGAAGCAAGAGGAAGACGCTCTCGTCAGCTGCGACGGTGCATCGGAAGCCGTGCGCCCGACTGCGACGGCGGCGGGTTACGATAACAGGTTGTCGGAGAAACGTTGATGAGCATCGCCATAGCCACTCCGCCTGAAGAAACGACGTCAATCGTTACGCGTAACCGCATCGTCGGTTTCGTAAACGATGAGCTCAGCGCTGCGGCGTTGCGCAAGGGGCTCGAAGGCGCCAATCTCTCGATCAGACGCGGCACGATCCGCAATGCCATACGGATGCTCGAAACCGACACGGATCTGTTCGCGCTGGTGGTAGACATCAGTGGCGTCGATGATCCCTTTACTGAACTGGAAAGGCTGGCCGGCGTCTGTCCACCCGATGTCCGCGTAGCCGTGATCGGCGACAACAGGGAGATCACGTTCTACCGTGAGCTCCTGGAGCTTGGCTTGACCGAGTATCTGCCGCGGCCGCTCACGCGCGATCTGGTGCTGGACAAGCTGCGCCCCAAGCTTCTCGGCGACGTCGCAGCCAACCAGATCGATCGTGGCGGGCACGTGGTCTCGATCTGCGGGGCGCAGGGCGGCGCCGGCGCCACGAGCATTGCGATCAATCTGGCGCTGCAACTTGCCGAGACGACCAAGGCCAAGGTGGCGCTGCTTGATCTTCATCTGCAGGGCGGCGAGGCCGCCGTGATGTTGGGTGTTCGTCCCGGGCCAGGGCTGCGTATCGCTCTGGAAAATCCGATGCGGGCGGACACACTCTTCCTCGAGCGCGCGGCAATCGAAGTCAACGAAAGGGTTTGCCTGGTCTCGGCCGACGAGGACCTCGATGCGCAGCTTGAAATTACGGAGGCTGGCGTACGACACGTGCTTGGTCTGCTGCGTCAACGGTTCAACTACATCGTCGTCGATGTACCCGTCCCGTTTCCGCCGTCGATCTATCCCGTGATTGCGCTTTCCCGTCATGTGATGGTGCTGCTCGAATCCGAGGTGACCGGACTTCGCAATGCCCATGCGCTACGCACCGCAGTGATCAACATCGCGGGCAAGGACCGGGTCTTTACCTTGCTCAACCGGGCCGGTCGTCCCGGGGGCCTTCCGAGGGCGGCGGTTGTCAAGGCGTTGGGTGCAGAGCCCGACATCGTCGTTCCCGATCTCGGCAAGGGCATGACCGAGGCGCTCAATCTCGGAATTCCAGCTCTGAAGCACGTCAGAAAATTGCGGCGTCACCTGGCGCCGATCGTACGGGAGATCAGCGGTGTCGCTGCCGAGCGAGGTAGCTGGTGGAGGAGGGTGCTCACAGCACATCTGCGATGAAGAAGTTTGGTAGGCGCGAAGACGACGCACCAGCTCACGTATCCGCCTTGGCGGCAGGCCTCCCTGCATCTGCGATAGGCTTGCCTTTGCCGTCGCCCAGCGCGATTGCAGCCGCACCGAACTTGCCTTCACCTGCGCCAAGGCGCGACGAACCAGCGATCCACCAACCCATCATTCCGCCTTCGCTGCGTGAACGGGTGATTGAGCAGATCGAACCCGCGGTGGCCGCAACCGTCTCGCGGGAGGTTCTCCGGCGGCAGATTGAAGAGATCATCCATCACATTGCCAACCAGGAACGGCTCGAGCTGTCGGGCCGCGAGCAGCTGCAGCTCGCGGACGAAATTGCCGACGACATGACGGGTTACGGGCCGCTCCGTCCGCTACTGCTGGACCAATCGATCAACGATATCATGGTGAACGGTCCAAGTAATATCTACGTGGAGCGAAGCGGCAGGCTGGAACGAGTGGCGGTGCGATTCCGCGACAATGATCACATCGCCTCCGTCGCTCAGAAGATTGCCGCGCAGGTCGGTCGGCGCGTCGACGAATCCAGTCCGATGGTGGATTGTCGCCTGCTGGATGGCAGCCGGGTCAACATCATCCTCCCGCCGCTGGCGATCCATAGTCCGTGCATTTCCATCCGCAAATTTCCAAGCCGTCGTTTGGACATCGCCGGATTGATCGAAAACGGCTCGATGACCCCGGCCATCGGACAATTGCTGGAGATCGCCGCCCGCTCGCGGCTCAATGTTCTGGTCTCCGGCGGCACCGGATCCGGCAAGACGACGCTCCTGAACGCGATGAGTCAGTTCATCGATCACACCGAACGTATTGTCACGATCGAGGACGCGGCGGAGCTGCAGCTTCAGCAGCCCCACGTGATCAGCCTGGAGACCCGGCCTCCCAGCCTCGAAGGCACAGGGCAGGTGACACAACGAGATCTGCTGGTGAATGCCCTGCGCATGCGTCCCGACCGGATCGTCGTCGGCGAGGTGCGCAGTTCCGAAGCATTCGACATGCTGCAGGCGATGAACACCGGCCATGATGGTTCGATCTCCACGGTACACGCGAATAGTACCCGGGATGCCCTGACTCGCATCGAAAACATGGTGCAGATGGGACAGGTCAATCTACCGTCGCGCGCCATTCGAAGTCAGATCGTCGCTGCGCTGGACCTCATTGTGCAGGTCGAACGCATGCGGGACGGACAGCGCCGCATCGTTCAGATCAGCGAGGTGATCGGCCTTGAAGGGGAGGTGATCACCACCAATGACATCGCAGCCTTCGAGTATCAGGAGGAGGATGTGAACGGGCGGATATCGGGCAGCTACAAGTCCAACCTTGCAACCCCGAAGTTCAAGAGCCGGCTTGTCTATTTCGGGCTGGATGGTGCTTGGGCCGAGGCCATGAGGCAAATATGACGCTGGAGTCCGTGATCGTCACTGTTCTGGCGCTCGCGATGTGCGCAGCAGCCGTTTCGTTGTGGCTCGACGCTCGGGAAAGACGCATCAATCGTCGGTTGGCGGTTGCTTTGCCAACGTCGCATCCGGCTAACCTGCCATCCATTCGCCGCTTGGAGGCCGGCTCTCAGGATCAGTTTCTCAATCGGCTGTCCAACTACAATCCCGATATACCTTACGTGTTGCGTCCCGCCTACGTGCTGCTTGCCGGTGCATTCGGAGCAGCGGCGATCCTCTATGCGAACAGCCAGCTGGGATATTCCATCGTCTACGCGTCCATTGTCGCGGCAATCGCGGCCCTCATTGTGATACGAGGCCTGTTCGGATGGCAGCAACGTCGCTTCGCTCTTCAGCTTTTTCGACAGCTGCCTGATGCGATCCAGCTGGTGACAAGTACCGTGCGATCGGGTCTGCCTGTGCACGAGGCATTTCGTGCCCTCGCGCGGGATATGCCGCAGCCAACGGCCGGGCAGTTTGCCATCGTATGCAGCGAAGTGAATCTGGGAAGACCTGCAGAGGAAGCTGTCCAAGCTGTCTATCGGCGAACGCAGGTGGCAGAGTATGCGATCTTTGCGGTGACACTTGCCGTGCAGTTGAAGTCCGGTGGCAGCCTGGCCGAGACCTTGCAGAACCTGGGAGACACTGTCAGGCAACGTGTTGCGCTGGCTGCCCGCGCCAAGGCGCTGGCAGGAGAGGTGATCTTTTCCTCACGGGCGCTGACAGTCTCGCCCTTGATCGCAGGTGGGGTCCTGTACGCAGCCAATCCGCAAACGGTCGATCTGTTGTTCACCGATCCGGTTGGAAACAAGCTGCTGGCTTACGCAGTCCTTTCGGTGCTTGTCGGAGCCCTGGTGATAAGCTGGATGGTCAGAAGGGAAACAGAACTATGACTTCTGGTCTCAGTCTGGTGGCCCTTGCAGTCGTGGCTGCGACTGCGTCCTGCATGTTGATCATCCGCGAAATACACATTCGTACATTGGACGCCCGGGTATCAAACGCCGTGATGGGCGTTGCTGGCCGGTCTGCGCCCTTCCAGGATGTGACCGGTTGGTTTTCGTCACTCGGCATGCGCTACCGTCGCTTCTATGCCGAGGAAAATCTGGATCAGCTACGAACCATCCTTCAATCGTCGGGTTTCAATCATCATCGAGCCTTGCCGACCTGGATCGGTGTCAAAGCCGTCAGCATGGCGCTATGCCCGATCATCGCCGGGTGTGCCGCTCAGCTTCTCGGGAAGCCGCTGCTGGATGTGCTGGTCTTCACACTTATTGGCCTGGCGATCGGAATTTTAGCGCCGCGATTGATACTGGCGGTGCTGAAGCGGCGGTTTGATGCCGCCATTCGACTGGGCACGCCGGACATGATCGATTTGCTGGTTGTGTGCAGCGAATCGGGAATGGGACTGGAAAGCGGGCTGGCACGCGTAGCGCAAGAAATGCAAGAGACCAATCCCGCCATAGCCAGGGTCATGACCGGACTTCTTGATGATCTCCGGATCCTGCCAAGCCGCAGCGACGCATTCGAGAAGCTGGGAGCTACATCGGATGGGCTTCGCCGATTCGGAATCATGGTCGGCCAAAGCCTGCAATATGGAACTCCGGTGGGCCAGGCGCTGAGGAGCATCGCCGTCGACCTCCGGCGCGAACGAATTACCAAGCTTGAAGAAAGAGCACACAAGTTGGGCGCCAAGCTGACCATTCCGATGGTGTTGTTCCTGCTTCCAGCCATGTTCGTCATTTTGGGAGGAAGTCCCATTCTGCATCTCGTGCGTTCGTTCGCCAGCTTCGGTAAGTAGCCATGAGCACGATTGCCCTGTCGAAAACGTCCTCTTACGATCGGACAATGCAACTGTTCGGCGGCATGTGGTTCATGTTGCTGGCGCTTGGCGTCGCCATCAAGATCGGATCATCGGCTCATGATCCCTGGCCATCGCTCCTGTCGAGTGTCTGCCTCGCTGTCTTCTACGTGCTCCTGGCGCTGTTGATCATCACGCGGCCCCCGGCGAAGGCGCAAGCGAAGGGCCGTCTCCCAAGGATAGCGGCGTTCGTCGGCACCTATATGCCGTGGACGATCGCTTTCTTCGGCGAAACCGACAAGGCGTTGCCAAACCTGGCGTCCACCGCGTGCGTGTTGATCGGCATGATCATGATGCTGGTCACCATCCGACATCTTGGCAGGTCGTTCAGTCTGGTGCCACAGGCGCGCAACGTGGTGCAAACGGGTCCGTATAGGTGGATCAGGCACCCGCTCTACCTCGCGGAAGAAATCGCGGTGCTGGGTGTGGTGCTGAGAAGCCCGACGCCGCTGACAGCGGCCTTGCTCGTCTTGCATATCGGCATCCAGGTTTGCCGGATTTATTACGAAGAGGACCTGCTTCGGCGCAACTGTCCTGAATATTCCGCTTACGAAGCATCGCGCTGGAGAGTGATTCCTTACGTTTGGTGAGTGCTGTTCCGGTGGACGACCGGAAGGGTGAGTATTGGTCGAGGTCAACTCATGAGCCGCAAGAAGTCGTTCAACGTGGATCAGCGCGGCGCCGTCGCATTTGAGACATTGCTCGTCTACCCGGTTTTGGTGGCGTTCCTGCTCATGCCGCTCGCCGACCTGGCTGCTGCGGGCTTCCAGTTTATCTCCGCATGGAGCGCATTGCGCTCCTTCGGACAGTATGTGCAGTACGCCAATCCGCTCGCCCCTGACGGCACCGTGAGCTGGAAGACAGGGCTACAGACGACAGTCGCTGGTCATGCGATCAGCAACCTTCAGGTTTTGTGCGGAGACGCAGGGGCCAGCTGTTCGCCAGGCAATCTAGCTTCTCCCAAGTACATTACATTCTCGACAACCATCACCTTGGCTCCAATTGTGTGGAGAGGGGTGCTGTGTCCCACCACCTGTACCTACACGCTGCCTTACTCAGAACGCTTCCAGTAGGGGGCTTCCATGCGTAGTCTGCTCCGTTCCCAACGAGGCTCCGTCGCATTCGCAACGGTCATCGCTCTCGTGCCGCTCATCGGAGTAGTCGCACTCGGGGCGGAGGCCGGCTCGTGGTACGTCACCCGCCAACATGCGCAGAACGCCGCCGACTCGGCCGCCTATTCGGGCGCATTGCGGCTTTCATGTACAATGGCGGGTGCGGCCTGCGAAACCCAGACAGTGGATTATCGCGGCAAGGAATTCGCGGCACAGAACGGGTTTTGCAACTCGAGTCCCAACGACGCTACCGGCTATCCGGGCAGAAACTGTCCGACAAGCCTACCGACCAGAGTCTCGCGGGCCGTGCAGATCGATATCGGCGATTACAATGGGACCACGTTCACAACGCCAGCTGCAGGTACCGGCAATGCCGTTCGCGCCAGAGTCAGTCAGCAACAACCGGCGTACTTGGCAGCAGTGCTGGGTTTGGCCAACATCAACATCCCCGCCCAGGCCATTGCAGTGGTCCAGCAGCCGACCAAGGCCTGCGTCCTGGCGCTTGGACCTGACTCCGGCGCACTCAAGCTTGCTGGTAACCTCAGCAACAACGGAACTGGCTGCGCGCTGATGTCGGATACCAGCGTTCAACTTGCCAGCACTCCATCGTTCACCGGCTCGGGATGGGCAGTCTATGGTGTAAGTGGCTGCGCCCCCTCAGGCACCTGTAGCAATCTCAGCGTGCCGTACAACTATTTCATGACCTACGCCAGCAATCCGCTCAGCAAACTGGACACCGCATCGTTCAACAGCAGGACGGGCAATACAAATATGCCATGCACCCTTCAGGCGGATGGGTGGAAGCATTGCGCGCCAAATAGCGCCGGGACTGGAGCTTACGGCAGTTTCACGGTGCAGAACGGGGACAAGTACGTTTTGGACCCGGGAACATACTTCTTCTACAAAGCAAATATAAAGATGACCGGCGGACAACTGAAGGGCACAGGCGTAACCCTCGTCCTGCTCGGAGACTCGCAGCTTACCATCAACGGCGGTACGGCTGATCTCTCCGCACCTACCACTAACGCGTTCTCTTCTGATCTGGATGGCGTCCTGATTGATGATCAGGCTCCGAGCAAGACCAGCAACAAGGTCACCATAAACGGTGGCGGTCAGGTTAGCCTGGGCGGGGCTATCTACTTCCCCAAGGTCGACGTTAGCTGGGCCGGTACGACTTCCAGTGCGAATACGACCTGTTCACAGGTGATTGCGAAAACGATCGACATGAGCGGTGGCGGCTACCTCAGCACACAAGGCTGTGCGCCGGCCACCATCGTTTACACCCAAGTTGTCGCTTTGGTGCAATGATGAGAAAGCTCGACAATCGCGGGATGGCGCCGTTTGAATTTATCATGGTGTCCGTGGCGCTTTTCACGTTGATGTTCGTCATCTTCGATCTCGGGCGCTATGCCATCACGATGCAATCCTTGCGGACGCTCGCGAGTGCCGGCGCCCGTGCGGTCATGATCAGCTGCTATACGCCTGCCTTGCTTCAAAGCCCGCCGCAGTCGCCGGCCGGCTGCATCGGGGATCCCCTGTCCACCGCCGCCAAGCAGAACGCGGCCCCCTTCCTGTTTTTTGGAGGTCTCACGCCAACGCTGACCGTGGGTGCCAACAGCAACAGCTTGAGTGTTACAGCTTCCCAGGCAAACTTTAAGATGCTGATGCCCATATGGGGCACAACGCTCAATGCGCCGATCGCCTCCAACCAGATTCCCTTCTAAGGCGAATATGGCAGCACGCCTGACATGTTTCGCTCGACAGCTCTTTGTCGCCGCGGCGTGCGGGCCAGACGCGCGGGTGCGGGATTACTCGGCCAAGCGAATCGCCAAGCGTGCGACCGATTGTCGTTCCATCGCAAGGCCACGACCGGAGCGCGCGCCAAGAGCGGTCGTGCTGCGGGATAGTTCCCCACAACCAGTGAGAATGATGCGCGCTGGCAACATCGAAGGGTTTTCTTTCTGCTTGCGGCGCTGCGGTAAGTATCTCGTCTTGCAAGCTGCCTGCATGAAGGAGGATGATCTTGGAAACACGAAGTAACGAATTGTAGTGGGACAGATTGTAAACTCTGCGACGTGGTGCGCAGAGGGGAAATGTTGAGGACGTCGAGCACGTAGATTTGCGGGGATCTCCGTGGATCGCAGTGGGGGGACTCGGATGAGTGGCGATCGCGTTTCGGGTAACAGGGTCGGGAGGCTTCTCGCCTTCGGCGTGATGGGTCTGGGCGCGGCGCTCGCCTCCTCTGGGGTCACGGAGCGCGCGACGGCTGCAGACCGGCGCGGCTCCTCCGGCGGCGTCATCGTCAGCGAGATGAATGACGTCCAGCGGGTCAAGCTCGTCGTCAACAAGTCACGTACATTCAAGGTCGACACGGCCTTTGCGACGATCGTGGCGGGGTCGTCTGACATCGTCGACGTGAAGTCGCTGAGCGATCATCTCATCTACGTGCAGGGCAAGCAGACCGGCACCACCAACGTCATCCTGTTCGACAGCTCGATGAAGCAGATCGGGATCCTCGACGTCGAGGTCGTGATCGATACCGGCAATCTGCAGCAGAACATCCGGACCAGCACCGGCGGGCAGGGTATCCGCGTGTCGGCTTCCGAGGGCCAGGTGGTGCTCAGCGGGGTCGCCGCCGACGCAGTTACCGCCGAGCGGGCCATGGCGATCGCCACCAGCACGGTCGCGAAAGGGGGCGTCGTCGTCAACGCGATGAGCGTCGCGGCGCCGCAACAGGTGATGCTCGAGGTGCGCTTTCTAGAGGTGAGCCGGGAGGCTGGACGCAACTTGGGCGTCAATCTGTATGCGGCTAATGCTAACGGCACCAATGTGGGCAATAGCGGACTTGGTTCGACGACGGCCGTCGGGCGGGCACCCATCGGTGGCATCAATAGTCTCACGAGGGTACCCACCACCGGCGGCACTAGCAACCTTAGTCCCAGCAGTACTCCTGTTGGCGCCAATCCTGCTGGCAGCCTTCCGATACTCGGAACTCTTGGGACGCTGGCCGGTACTGCTGGAGGCATTGCGCCGGCGCCGTTCGGAAGCTTGTTGACCAGCATTATCAGGACCAGCAGCGGGGGCTCGGTGGACCTGTTGATCTCGGCGCTGGAAACCAAAGGATTGGCACGCCGGCTGGCGGAACCAAATCTGACCACGCTGTCCGGCGATGCTGCCCGCTTTCTCGCCGGCGGTGAATTTCCAGTGCCGATCCCGACCCAGACGCAGAACGGCTTTCCCACCATCACAATTGACTACAAGAAGTTCGGTGTTGAGCTCGCCTTCGTCCCCACCGTGCTCTCGCGCGGTGTGATCAATCTTCGGGTCGAGCCGTCGGTCAGCGAACTTGATTTCGCCAACGCTGTGACGATCCAGGGGACGACCGTTCCTGCGCTGACCCGCCGCGACGCGCGAACCACGGTTGAGTTGCGCGATGGCCAGAGCTTTGCCATCGCCGGCCTGTTGCAGACCCGCAATCGCCAGGACGTCTCGCAACTGCCCTGGATCGGCTCGGTGCCGGTGATTGGAAGCCTGTTCAGCAGCAAATCGTATCAGCAGGAGGAAACCGATCTGGTGATCATCGTGACGCCGCGCCTGGTCGCGCCGGCGGCACCCGGTCAGCAACTGGCATCGCCACTCGACTCCCGCCTGCCGGCCAACGACGTCGATTTCTTCCTCAATGGTCAGATGGAAGTCCGCAAGCGGTACAATGACTACGTCAATTCCGGAGGCGAGGTGAAGGGACCGTATGGCCACATCATCGCGCCTGAAGTCCGGACCCCCGTCGTCGTCCCGGCCGCGAGTGCCGATCAGACGGTCGTCAAAACTCTAAACTAGAGGACGCGCGAGATGACGATCAGGTATCTGGCTCTGTTTGCGCCCTTACTGCTCGGGGGATGTTACGGCGTCGCCGGTCATGACGAGGTGGACCGCTACTTTCAGCGTTCCGACAGCATCACGATGACCGCCGGCGATGCCAAGCAGGTCAACGCCGTGACTCATACAATTCATCCATGGCCGCGATACGTCGGTGATCGCCGGATCGCATACGATGCTCGACGTGTGGGCTCGGCCGTGACGCGTTACGGCAACCAGCAACAGCCGGTGGATCAGCTTCCCGACATGGGCGATCCGACGAAACTCATCGGCCAGCGGCCTCCGGTCACGCAGAATGTCAACGTAACTGGATTGGGTGCGGGAGCATCGGCGGGAGTATCGGTGCCGGTCGGCGGGGCAGGGGGCAGGTAGCGGCTTCTGGTAATTGAGTTGAGGGACGGGACATTTGAGTGCGGTGCAGTGCGTCCGCTGGGCCGGGCGGGGGACAAGATTATGCGACGTGCCATTCTACTGTTGACCTGTTGCTGGCTGGCGCCAGGCCTTGCGGCATGTGACTATACCACGAGGGAGGCTGCCATCGTGGCTCCGGTCGAGCCACCGGGTGGGGACCCGGTGCAGGAGCCGACCGACGTCAAGTACTACCCGTCGGACGAGCCTGTGCGGCTGGGCCTGGAGCATTACAATCGCGGCAGTTACGGACTCTCGCAGCGCTATTTCAAGGACGCCGTCGAGAAATCACCCAAGGACGTCACGGCCTGGATTGGCCTCGCAGCGAGCTACGACAAGCTGCGTCGTTTCGACCTGGCCGATCAGGCCTATGCCCAAGCGATCCGGCTGGGAGGCGAAACCGTTCAGATCCTGAATGACCAGGGATATTCGTACATGCTGCGCGGCAATCTGAATGCGGCGCGACGGAAGTTCGAGAAGGCTTATTCGCTCGATCCGGGTAATCCGGTCATCGCCAATAACCTCGAGCTTCTCAATGGCAGCCGGCGGTTCATTGAAAGACCACCCAACAACCAGCCATAAGTGCTCGACCGGCTACCGCGATCGCGGCCAGTTCTCGTCAATTTGGCCCAATCACAGCATCAGCGTGACGGCTGCCGCTGCGGATGATGACAACAAGGCCATTGCGAACGGTAAATCGCGCGCCGAGCAGTTTCCGCACCTTCTCCGTGATCGGAGAGGGAAAGGGAACGGTCTCTCCCGCGACGGGATCGCCGACTTTTATCGTCTCAGTCGCGGGGCCTGCAACTGGTGCAGGCTTGATATAGTCTCGGATAAGCTGAATCTCTTCACGTGACAGGATGAACGGAGCCGGGTCAGGCTGGGTCTCCGACGGCGGCTTGGGTGTTCCACTGCTTGCCTTTTCACGTATCTCATTGGTGCTTGCGATCTGATCGAGCCTGGCTACGCGTAGCTTGAGCGCGATGATGTCACGTTGCAGTGCTGCGATCTCCAGTTTGCGCGCGTTGACCTGCATGAAGACAATGATCGCGCAAACGCAGCTCACGACGAGGCCGACGCTCAGCAGTGCGATCAACCACCGCTCAAAGTTTCCCATCGACCCTCCGGTCGTCCGGGGGAGTCGATCGCGCTGGAGATGGCGCCGCCAGATGCGACGTCCTCGATCGATCCAATCGGTAGAGCCCGTTCCGCCGGTCGCCGCCTGGCCCGACCCAAAATGCGCGGGCGACGAGGTGGCTTCCTCTCGGTCCGGATCAACTGACGACGCCGTATCGACTTGCTCAAGCCCTAGATTCTCGGGGACGCGATCCCCCGTAGCCAGATGAGCGGCAGGGTGGAAGGGATCCATCTGCTTATCGAGCCGGCCCATCTCCGCTCTCCATGCCGCCATCTATCAACGCAGTTCCGCCGACGCGGCTAGAACAGGGTACCCGAGGATTCGATCAATCGGAACGGAAAAGGCTCCAGGCCCCCGGCGTGAGCCGCTCTAAGGGTAGCTTCAAGAGATCGGGCACCAACTGGATGCCAAGGTTCACCCGCGCGGATGCCGACCACGAGGACGGTAGCCGGTGAGGCGAGGATTGCCGGATGCAAGGGACACCTCCGAAGCCTGCCTAGACTGCATTGCGGTCGGGCGAATTCGGCTGACGGCTTGACTTGAAGGCTGCCTTCGCGCGCTCACGCAGGCGCTGGAAAACCACGTAGAGCATCGGCACCATGAATATTCCGATCGAGCTTGCGGCCAGCATGCCGGCGAAGACGGCCGTGCCGACGGCGCGCCGGCTGAGGGCGGCTGCGCCGGTCGCGATCACGAGCGGCAAGAGGCCCAGGATGAAGGCCGCCGAGGTCATCATGACGGCGCGAAAGCGCATATGTGCGCCCTGGATCGCGGCCTCGTCGAGCGGCACACCGGCCTCGCGTTGCTCCTTGGCGAACTCGACGATCAGGATGCCGTTCTTGGCGGCAAGCGCGATCAGGACGACGAGGCCGATCTGGCCGTAGAGGTCGAGATTGAGGCCAGCGATCTTGATGCCGAGATAGGATCCGAGCACGCCGACGACGACCGAGAGCAGCACGGGGATCGGGATCACGGTGCTTTCATAGAGCGCGACCAGGAACAGATAGGCGAAGAGGACGGCGAGCATGAGCACGATGCCGGTCTGGCCGGCCGCCTGCTGTTCCTGGTAGGCGGTGCCGGTCCACGCGAAACCGTAACCCGACGGCAGAACATCCTCCGAGATCTGCGTCATGGCGGCGATCGCGGCCCCGGAGGAGATGCCCGATGCCGGGCTGCCGTTGACGGTCACCGAACGATAGTTGTTGTAGCGGGTGATGACCTGCGGCCCGGTCACGATCTTGAGGCCGGCGAGGGATCGCAGCGGCACCATCTCGCCCGAGTTGTTACGCACATGGATGCGCCAGACATCGGACGTATCGCCGCGATCGAGTGCTTCACCCTGCAGATTGACCTGCCAGGTGCGACCGAACAGGTTGAAGTTGTTGACGTAGATGCCGCCAAGCGTGGCCTGGAGCGCAGTGAAGATGTCGTTGACCGTGACGCCCAGCGCCTGGGCCTTGCGGCGGTCAATATCGAGATAGAGCGATGGATTGGTCGCCGTGAATGTCGAGAACACGCGCGCGAGCCGAGGATCGGCATTGGCCGCGCCGATCAACGCGTTCGTGACGCTGGAGATCGCGGCCGGAGCCTGACCTTCCAGGGCCTGCAATTGATATTCGAAGCCACCGCCGGTGGAGAGCCCGATGATCGGCGGCAGGTTGAACGGCAGCACGTTGGCTTGCCGGATCTGCGCGCCGGCGGCGAAGGTCTTGGCGATCAGCGCCTGTGCGGAATCCGTTGCCGTCTTGCGGTCGGCGAACGGCTTCAGTCGCGCCACCACCAGCGCACTGTTCGGCTCGGAAGCTCCGTCGAGTAGCGAAAAGCCGATCACCGCGAGGACGTGATCGACGGCCGGCATCTGTTTCAAGATGTCCTCGATCTGCCGGGTGATCTTGCTGGTCCGAGCTACCGATGCGCCGTCCGGCAGCTGAACCGAGGTGAAGAAGGCGCCCTGGTCTTCCTCGGGCAGGAAGCCCGTCGGGGTCACCAGCGACAGGCCGAAGATTGCTGCGGCAAAGGCGGCCACCAGGAGAAGCGACAAGGCTGCCATGCGCACGAGCCGGCGGACCGCGCCGCTGTAACGATCCCGCACCCAGTCGATGCCGGTGAGGATGCGGCCGATGATGCCGCGACGCTGTCCGGTGTGACGCAGCAACAGCGCGCAGAGGGCCGGCGACAGCGTCAGGGCATTCAATGCCGAGATCATCATGGCGGCGCTGATCGTCACCGCGAATTGGCGGAACAGCGTGCCCGAGATGCCGGGAATGAAAGCGATCGGAACGAACACCGAGAGCAGCACCAGCGTGATCGCGACGATCGGCGCGGTGATCTGGCTCATGGCTTTCTTGCTGGCCGCGGCCGGAGACAGATCAGGCTCCTCCGCCATGACACGCTCGACATTCTCGACCACGACAATGGCGTCGTCGACCACGATGCCGATCGCGAGCACCATTGCGAGCAGGGATACGGTGTTGGCGGAATAGCCGAGCGCGAGCAGAACGGCGAAGGTGCCTACGAGGCTTACCGGGACTGCGACGGCCGGAATCGCGGTGGCCCGCATGTTTCCGAGAAACAGATAGACCACGATCACAACCAGGACGAAGGCCTCGCCCAATGTCCACAGCACCTCCGTGATCGTGTCCCGGACAAAGGTCGTGGAGTCGTATTGCACGAGATAACCGAGCCCTGCCGGAAACCGGCCGGACAGCCGCTGCATCGTGTCCGCGACCGCGCGCGCGGTGGTCACCGCGTTGGCGCCGGGGGCGAGGTAGATCGCAATCGGAACGGCGGCTCGCCCGTCGATCCGGGCTTCGCTGTCGAGATTTTGCGCGCCCAGCTCGACGCGGGCGACGTCCCTGACCAGCAGCGAGGATCCGTCCCGATCGGCGCGCAGCACGATGTTGGCGAATTGATCGGCGGTGGCGAGGCGGCCCATCGTCTGCATGTTGAACTGGAACTGCTGATCGTCGCTGATCGGCCGCGCGCCAATGCGGCCGACGGGAGCCTGGACGCTCTGTGCGCGAATGGCGGCGACCACGTCCGAGGGGGTCAGGTTGAGGCTGGTGAGGCGCTGCGTATCGAACCAGATCCGCATCGAATAATTCATCTTGGCGAACAGATTGGCCTGGCCGACGCCCGGCGTGCTCGCAATCGCGTCCAGCACGTTGATGATGGCGTAATTGGTGATGAAGAGCGGGTCCTGCCGACCATCTGCACTGTAGAGCACCAGGAACTGCAGGATCGAAGAGGATCGCTTCTGGACGGTCACGCCCTGCTGTTGCACTTCCGTGGGCAATTGCGACAATGCGCTCTGGACGCGATTATTGACGTTGACCGTGTTGATGTCGGGATTGGTGCCGAGCGCGAACGAAACCGTCAGCGTGTAGCTGCCGTCGTTGCCGCTGGTCGACTTCATATAGAGCGCGCGGTCGACGCCGACCACCTGCGCCTCCAACGGCTGTGCGACGCTGCTCTCCACGACCTCGGCGGAGGCGCCGGGAAAGTTCGCGGCTACGGTGACTTGCGGCGGCACGATATCGGGAAACTGCGCCACCGGGATCTGCGTGAGCGCCAGTGCGCCGGCGATGGTGATGACAAAGGCGATCACCATCGAAAGACGCGGCCGGTCGACGAAGACGCTCGATATCATTGGCTGCCGCCCTTGGGGGTTCGGGGCAGGGGAGCGCGCGCCCCTTGCGGAGCCGCCTCGCCGGTTGAATCCTTCATGCTCGACAAGATCAGTGGACTTGCCGGCTCTGGAGAGATGGTTTGTCCGGCGCGAACACGCTGCAAACCTTCCGCGATCACCTTGTCACCGGCCGTCAATCCGCTGATGACGGCAGCGATCGTGGGAGTCGATTGCCCGAGCTGAATGCGCCGCTGCTCCGCCTTGTCGTTTGCGCCGACGACGAGAACGTAGTCGCCGCGCTGGTCGGACAGCACTGCTGAGCGCGGGATCGCCAGCACCTCGATAGGCTGGACTCCTTCGAGGACGACGGTGACGAATTCGCCGTTGGTGAGCTCGTGGACGGTAACGCCCGCCGCCGAGGGAGCGCGCAGGATCGGGTTGGCGATCTCTCCGCGCACCGTGATCGTGTCGGTGTTCTGCGCGATGGTGTTGTCGACGAAATTCAGCTTGCCGGATTGCCCATACATGCGCCCGTCGGGCAGCCGCAATCGGATCGTCACCGCTTCGAGGCCGCCTTGGGGGCCGTAGCGTTCGCGCAACTCGAGCCCCTGGCGCAGCGGCACCGGGAACGTGACATACATTGGATCCTGGCTGACGATCGTGGTCAGCACGCCCGAATTCGGACTGACGATGTTGCCTTCCGTCACGGCCGTGCGTCCGATCTTGCCGTCGATCGGCGCGCTGATGATGGTGTAGTCGAGGTTGATCTGCGAGGCCTGGACCTGCGCCTGTGCAGCTTTGACCTGCGCCTCGAGGCTGCGCTGGCTCGCGAGGGCGGCATCGTAGGTCGATTGCTGCCCGGCCGGTCCGCCAAGCAGGGTGCGGGCGCGCTCGGTGGTCAATTTGGCGTTCTCGAGCGTCGCTTCGAGCTGTGCTACCTGCGCCTGCTTGGCGGCGACATCCGCCTCGAACGGGCCGCGTTCGAGCCGGTAAAGCTGCTCGCCTTTCCTGATTTCCGCGCCCTCGGTGAACAGCCGCTGCTCCAGAAAAGCGGTGACGCGAGCGGCAATATTAACCTGGTTGATGGCCTCGATCCGGCCGAGAAACTCACTGCTCTCGGTGATCGGCCGCCGCGCCGCTTCGACGACGCCGACGGCAGGTGCGGGTGGAGCTGGCTGCGGCCGCGCGGGTTCGCCGGCCAACAATGTCACGAGGCTCGCCGCCAGCAGTCCGAGCCGGACGTCAGCAAGGTTCATCGTCCGCTCCCTGCACCAGGCTCGGAACTGCCGGCGTCAGGCCTCCGCGATTCGACCAGCCGAGCTAGTCCCGCGCGGTTCGGTTACTGCGCGCCGGCTCGTCGTAGCCCTTGCGATGGCTATAGAACATCAGCGCGATCAGGCCGCAGCCGAGCACCAGAACGAGGATCGCAGCCGCCGCCAGCACGATGTTCCCGTATGGCGGCATCGAGGGCGTCGCCCTCCAGACTGACACGCAGAACCAGCTCGCGCCGAGGAAAAGCACTGCCAGCACGGCGACGAGGAGCCATTGGTTCTTGTTGCGTACCATTTCCTCATCCCCTTCGGACTACCAGCGCCATCCGCAATGACGGCGCCCACGATGCCACCAGCAAACCCAGCGGCGGCGTCGGCGCGGGCGCGGGCCCCAGCCAGGACGAGACGGGCCCCAGCCGGGTCGCGGCGGAGGTCCCCATTGCACCGGGATGGCGCGATCCTCCGGTGCCCGGCCGGCCCGAGAGAGATCGGGATCGACCGGCATTGCGTCCGCAACACCGATGAGGTGCGCGCCGGATGCTCCGATCGCGGCGGCGGCAATAGCGTTCATCGCAAGGCTGAGGAAGACGCGGCGACTGGGAGCATCCATGGTTGTTCTCTCCTCTGTTATCCGGTCGTTCGCACCGATTGCAGCGCATAGAGCAGCCATGCCAGGCCATGGGCAATCAGGTCGACGCCCAACAAGAAGCCGAGAGCCCAAGCGCTGATGGTGGGGAAGCCGAACAGGACCAGCACGCCGGCGATCACCGCGAAGACGCCCGAGATCAGCATCATCCATCCGTTCTGCCGCCAATAGGCAAAGCTCAGCACGCATCGAATGACACCCGAAGCGAACAGCACCGCGCCGAGGAAATAGGTCAGGATCAGCGCGCCCGAGACCGGCTGGGTGAGCAGCACGACACCGAAGGCGAGGTAGAGCGCGCCGAGCACGACTTGCCAAAGGAACCCGCCCCATCCCTTGGTCCAGAAGGCGTGGGCAATCTCGAATGCGCCGGCGGCGATCGCGATGAGCCCGATGAGCTTGACACTGACGACGGTGGCGAAGGCAAGGTCGCCGAGCGCGAGCAGGCCGGCGGCGATCAGGACGACGCCGAGGAGTGCACAAACCCACAGCGGCGGAGCAACCACGGCATCGAGACTCCCGCGACTGTCATACACTGTCATGCGATCCTCCTGGGCGGTTACGGCCCGATCGAGCATGCATCGGATCCTAACGTCGAACACCCGACGCCGACATCGGACGAAACCCTGAGCGGCTGGGCGGGAATGTTCTCATCCTCTCCCTGCGCGGACCGGCATCAAGAGCAGACCGAACCGCGGGACCGAGACGGCGGGATCAGAGACCGCCTCGCGGTCCCAATGTCAGATGAGTCACGCCAGCCGCGAGATTGAGCCCGATCGAGCGTTCGACCGAGATCGGCTGCAGCATCACGCTCCTCCGCGAGCCGCCGACCAGGACGTTGGCGCCGAGGCCGGGACCGAATGCAAAATTGCCGCTCGCGCCGACATAACTGCCGCGCAACGTGCCGGGGCCTATCCGCGAGTTCCTGGCGAAGACGGCCCAGGATAGCGCGCCGGCGCTGGTCACACCGATATCAACGCCGACGCGCCGTATCCGTCCCTCGTAGACGTACTGCCGGGGCGGGCGCAGCGCGTTGAACACGCAACGCAGCGCCTGCGTCGATCCAAGCACCAGTCCGACGCGTGGCTCCGAGGAGCACAGGAGCCTGCCGACCCTGAATCTCTCGGCTTGCGCGGGCGAGGTGACGGCGCAAAGAACGACGGATGCGCCGATGGCGGCAAGATATCTCAACGCTTGCATTCAATCCTCCCGTTGGCTCGTGATGTCCCTGGCGGCGCTCTGCGAGGGGCTGCCGTCCTGGCGCCACCAGAACGAGATGGCGAGGCCAATCAGCAGCACCGCCCCGAGCAGGAAGAAGAAGATGGATTGCTTCAGCCAGGATATCGCCGGAACGGCGGCGCCCATCGCAAGGCCAAGGAAGGCGATCTGCAACGACAGCAGGCTCAGGCCCGCAAGGAACGTGCCGAGCGCGAGCAACGTCAGCAGGACGAGTCCCGTTGCAGGGGTCGGAAGCAATTGCTGCACGCCGGAGACCAGCATGATGTTCATCGTGATCAGGACCGCGATCCAGTGCAGGGCCTGCGTCCAGATCAGCCGGATCTGGCCCTCCTTGCCCTCTATCTCCGGCCACTTGGTGACAACGCAGACCACGCCGATGGCGAGCGCCAGGAACTCCCAATAGCCGGTCAACGGCTGGTGCGAGACGTTGGTGTAGGCAACGCCGACGATGGCGAGCAGCAGCGCGACGATATAGGGAAGTTGCTGCCACAGGAAACGGGCCGTTGTCGAACGCGCCGGGGCATCATTCGAATGCGCTTCGAACTCGCTCATGGCTGCTCACCCGCAATCGATCGTGGCTTGGGTCCGCCACCCAGATAGTCCTCGACATAAAACCTGACGATCGCAACCCGACCGATCGCAACCAGCGGCATCGCGACCGCGACGCCCATGACGCCGAACTGAGCGCCGAGAAGGACGATCGCAACCAGCGTCCACGCCGGAGGGGTCTCGACCGCCTGGCGCTGGATCAGTGGGCCGATCACGTAGCCTTCGATCGACTGGATGATGGTGTACACGGCGACCGCCCAGATCAGGAGCGATGCGCCGAGCGGCATCGCGACGAGCGCGATCGGGATCGCGGCAACGATCGGCCCGAGATAGGGAATGAAGTTCGACAGACCGGCTTGAAGTCCGAGCACGAAGGGACCGGGCAGCCCGATGAGATAGAGCGCGAGCCACACGCACAACGTCATCAGCATGATGCGGATCAATTGTCCGACGAACCACAGCCGCATGACGTTGCCCATCTCGTCCATCACGGCGCGCGCACGGGCGCGATGGGAATGCCTGACCAGCGCGATCACGCTTTCGCGGTGGCCAGTGGGATCGAAAGCGAAGAGAATGCCGAGGAAGAGGATCACCAGCACGGCGGTCAAGAGGCTTGACGCTCCGCCGAGCAGAAACTGAGCGTGGCTGAAGAACCGGCCCTGATCGGCGAACAGCCATTGTGCAAAGTCGCGGCCCCATTCCGGGCCGAGCAGGTCCACGCCATACGACAGCAGGTGTTCTTGGAGCAGATCAACCTGCGCATCCATCACTTTCAGAAGCAGGCGTGTCTGTTCCGGCAGCTTGCGCGCGCCCCAGGCGAGGCCGAAACAAGAGAGCGCGGACAGAAGCAAGACAACGAGCGTCAACCGCCAGGCTCGTTTGAGTGGAAGGACCGGCGCCAAAGCTCGCGCCAAGGCGTCCAGAAAGGCGGCGAACAGCACCCCGGCAAAGACAATCAGAAGGCTGGAGACCATTTGCCAGATCAGGAATAAAGCGACGCCGGCGGCGAGGAGGGTGAGACCGACGGCTAGCAGGCTTGGCCGTCCGGCCTCGTCGGCAGCGTTCTCATGCCGAGGGAGCTCTCGGTATTCTTCGGAGCGCATGCCGGAATCGCTGTCAGGTTGATCCATTGAAGGGGCCACTAGGATGTCTCAGGTGCGAAGGCGGCGGCTGCCATAATGCGGGTGTCTGCCGCCGCGATGACGCCAGTACCGGTGCTTTGTCGGATTGGTGTTGGTGTTCGGGGGCGCCTCCTTTTTGGATGTGGCGGTCCCGATCTGCTTTGCCATCGCCGCGCTGTCGTCTTTCGATTGCGCGAGCGTGACGGCGGGCGGCGCCGCGACGGCCAGCAACCCGGCAAGGAGCAAGCTGCAACGCGTGATCATCATGTTCATGTTCGCCTCCCTACAATCAAAGACGCTGGGTCAGATCGAAATGGCACCGACGGCGAGCCCGTAGACTCCACCGCCCGCCGCGATTGCGACCGCCGCAAACAGGATGGCTTCGGTTCTCGTGAATGTGCTTTCCTTGCGCTCGCGTTTGGCCATCAGGAACAGCAAGGTCCCGGGCGCGTAGAGGATCGAGGACAGCAGGAGAAACTTTGGTCCGCCGGCGTAGATCATCGCGGCGGCGTAGAGCGTCGCAACGGCGGCGCGGATCCAATCGGTCGTGCGGGCGCGCTCGCCGGCGTAATAGGTCTCGCCGGTCGATGCGAGCTTGAGGCCATAGGCCGCGACGAGAACGTAGGGAATCAGCGTCATCGCGCTCGTCATCTTCAGTGCGAGCGTGAAGGCATATTCGGCGAACCAGCTGGCGAGCAGAAACGCCTGGATCACACAGTTGGTCAGCCAGAGCGCACCGACAGGAACCTTGTTCGCATTCTCACGCGCGAGAAAGGACGGCATCGTGTGGTGCATCGCCGCCGAATGCAGGATCTCCGCGGCGAGCAGCGACCAGGACAGATAGTTGCCGAGGATCGAGATCAACAGGGCCAGGCTGATGAACACGCTGCCCCAGCGCCCGACCATTGATTCCATCACGCCTGCCATCGACGGCGTCGAAAGATCCGCCAGCTCGCTCCGCGGCAACACGCCGTAGGACAGCAGCGTCACCAGGACGAGCAGGCAGAGAACGCTCAGAAAGCCCACCACCGTCGCAATGCCGATGTCGGCGCGATTCCTGGCGTAGCGCGAATAGACGCTCGCGCCCTCGACGCCGACGAACACGAATACGGTAAGCAGCATCGTAGAGCGCACCTGGCTCAGCACCTGCTGGAGATTGGGCGGCTCAGTTCCCCAGAAATTCTGCACCAACAGGTCGCGATCGAGGACGAACGCGGCCACGACGATGAACAGGAGTATCGGAACGATCTTTGCGAAGGTTGCAATCGTGTTGAGCCTGGCCGCGCCCCTGATGCCCCGCAGCACGAGAAAGTGCACACTCCACAAAAGCAGTGTCGCCGATGCAATGGCCGTCGGCGTCGTGCCGTCGCCAAAGATCGGAAAGAACTGCCCGAGTGTGGCCTTGATCAGAATGAGACAGGCGACGTCGGCAAGACAGCAGCCGATCCAGTAGCCGGCCGCCGACGCGAATCCGATGTAGTCGCCGAATCCGGCCTTGGCGTAGGCATAAATGCCGGCATCCAGCTCCGGTTTGCGCTGCGACAGCGACTGGAAAACGAGCGCCAGCATGAGCATGCCCGTCCCTGCGATGATCCATGCGATGATCGCACCGAAGGCGCCGGTGGCACGCCCGAACGCCGCAGGCAGGGCGAAGATGCCGGATCCCACCATCGATCCGATCACAAGCGCGATCAACGCGTTGCGCGAAAGCTCTTGATTGGCCTCGTTCGACGAAGACGCCATGACGGAGAATGGTCTCCCAATCCGCAACGCGGCGATGGTCGCATCTGCCGACCGCCCCCTGCGGACGACCTTAGAAGTGTCTGCCGCATGCGCACATCAGGGATTCTCTGTAGGTGGTGAGGGCAGAAAAATCAGCCGCCGCCCGGGGCTCCGCATGCCGTCTGCGGCGGGCTGGCCACAAGCACGACGCTGCCGCGGCAGAATTCACCGGCCTTGGCGAGCTCGGCGGCAAGGCGTCTGGCGTGCAGGATGGCTGCATCCTGATCTCGGCAGTCCTGTCCGATCCCGTCGGGAAAGAGGCCGTATCTGTCGGCGATGTGAAAGAAGAAGCGCATGGCATGGGTTAGATCGCGACCCGCGCCGGCTTCCAAGTGACAAAGCCGTAAGGAGCATACGCCAAAGGGCTTAGACGTCGTTCCAAGCTCTCGCATCGGTAATGTGCGGCATCCCTGCGATGCCTGCGACAGAGGGTAATTTCCACGGGCGGCATTCGGGTGATTGTCCGATGCCGTTCCGGAAGCCCGAGGATTAGCGTCGTCTCCCCGGCGAAGTCCAAAGGAGGCGGATGTGTCAAATTTCGATCAGAACCTGACTGCGGCAGAGCCGGCTGGCGGCGCGTCTGCGGTGGACGCTGGCCTGCATGAATACATGCTGCGCATCTACGCACACATGGCCGCGGGCGTCGGCTTGACCGCTGTCGTGGCCTGGCTGACCTATCAGCTCACCGGCCCGGCGCTGCTGCAGAGCCCATTGATGTGGGTCTTCATTCTGGCGCCGCTGGGGCTGGTTTTCTTCATCGGCTCGCGCATCAATACGCTGTCCGTGTCGACGGCGCGGCTGCTGTTCTTCCTCTACGCCGCCTTGGTCGGCGTATCGCTCTCGACGTTGTTCCACATCTACACGAACTCGTCGATTGCCCGGGTCTTCTTCATTGCGGCCGCGAGTTTCGGAGCGCTCAGCGCCTTCGGGTATACGACGCGACGCGATCTCTCCGGGCTGGGCACGTTCCTGTTCATGGGGTTGATCGGCGTCATCATCGCAAGCCTGATCAACATCTTTCTGTCCTCGAGCGCACTTGACTGGCTGATCTCGATCGTTGGCGTCGGCGTATTTGCCGGGCTTACGGCCTACGACACGCAGCGTATCAAGGCGATGTACGACAGCGCGGATGACCATACCGCTGCGGGTCGCAAGTCGGTCATCGCGGCGCTGTCGCTCTATCTGAACTTCATCAACCTCTTCATGATGCTGCTGCGGCTTGCGGGCGGCCGGCGCTGAGACAGGGAGGAACGGCGGCTTCAGGCCGCTGGCCGCTCTACTGCACTCGTCAGCGCATCGCGGAGGAGTTTTTCCTTCGTCTCGTCGAGTGACGTCTTGAGCACAACGCCGCCGGCGCTCTTGATCTCGTTGATCACCTTGTCCGCCGTCATGTGCTTGATCAAGACGAACAAGGCCGCGTTGCCGGGCTGGAGGCTGGTCGACAAGCTCTTCATGAAGGCGTCGTCGATGCCGAAGTCCGAGAGCGCACCGCCGAGCGCGCCGGACGCGGCGCCCACCGCGACTCCGAGGATTGGGTTCAGGAACAGGACGCCGATGAGAAGGCCCCAGAAGCTTCCCGTCATTGCGCCCATCGCAGTGGTATTGACGAGTTGATTGAGCTTGATGCCGCCCGCGTCCGTCTTCACGGCAATCACGGCGTCGCTGATTGTGATCAGATATTCCTTCTGCAGCTTGAATAGCTGCTGGCGCACTTCTTCTGCCTTTGCTTCCGACGGATACACGATCGCGACAAGATCGGACATTGACACCTCCCGTTGATCCAAATGCGAACCGGAGCAGTCGAAGCTACCGTGCAAGGAGACCCGCCGCGATTGGAGGAAACCCCGGACGTTGGCGGAGGAATGTCCCGATGGGGCAGGCACAGTTGCGGCATTCAGGCCGAATCCGGGTGGCGTACGACAACCAGCAGCACGTCATTTACGCCGCCCGGCCGATATCGGACTGGGCGCTGCCGTCAGCGGCGGCGGTTCTGCACGCAGGTGCCCTGCCGTCCGCTCACCGATGCGCGGCATTGGGAACGGGTCTCATACATGCAGTTGAGCATTCCCTTGATCTTCGAGCACCATGCCAGATCCTGCGCTTGTACGGGCGTCGATGGGCCCATCGCGCTGAGCGCAATGAAGATGGCGGCGGACAGCAAAGCCAGCTTTCTCATGTCGATCCTCCTAAGGTCGTGTGAATCATTCGGAGCCTGAGCGGCCGGTTCCCTTGCCACCTGCTGCTTTGGCGAGAGCGCCGCGGCGGGAGCAGGTGCAGCCTTAATGCACCGCTTGCGGCGTCCCCGGTATCGGGTGATTGCCTGACGTTGCCCTGGGAATCTTCTGACCGCTGCTGGAAGGTTATCCGGACCACGATCGCATCTGTGATGCTCAGTAGATTTACCGATGGAAGGGAGATGATCTATCGACAAGATCGTCAGCGGAGCAGTTGACCGATGATCAAGTCATGCCGATGCGGCCGCTGAACATCGCGCTTGTCGCAGCGGTCACCACGCTGCTGGTTGCCGCTTGTGAAAGGGACCCGGTGGAGGATACGTCCCCGGCGCCACGTCCGGTTCGCACGACCACGGTCGAGAAGCGCGAGCAGCTGACGCCGTTCACGTTCACCGGGCGCATCGAGGCGGAGGACGAGGTAAGCATTGCATTTCGAATCGGCGGGCGGCTGCTTTCGAACAGCACCCGGCTTGGTGATCGCGTCCAGGCCGGCCAGCTTCTGGCGCAACTGGAATCGCAGAACGAAGCGAACGCGCTACGCCAGGCGCAGGCGGCGCTTGCTGCTGCGCAAGGCCAGCTCATTCAGGCCCGCAATCATTTCGAGCGTCAGCAGACGCTGCTGGCACAGGGCTGGACCACCCGCGCCAACTTCGAAGCCGCGACGCAGGCGCAGCAGACCGCCCAATCGCAGCTCGATATGGCCGAAGCCCAGTTGAGCGCCGCCCACGATCAGGTCGGCTTTACCGAGCTGCGCGCCGATGCGCCGGGCAAGGTCACCGAAACCGGCCCCGCCGCCGGCGAGGTCGTCCAGGCCGGACAGACGATCGCGAAGATCGCTCGCCAGGACGGTCGCGATGCGGTCTTCGATGTGCCCGCCCAACTGGTGAGAGCGGCGCCTGCCAATCTGCAGGTCACGGTCGCGCTCACGGACGATCCGGTAGTGACGGCGCAAGGGCGCGTCCGGCAGGTCGCCGCCCAGGCCAACCCGGTCACGCGGACCTTCGAGGTCAAGGTGGGCCTTACCGATCCGCCGGCTGCGATGCGGCTCGGGGCGACCGTGGTCGGGCGCGCCGAGGCGAGCTCCGGCCCGATGATCGGCATTCCCGCAACCGCGCTGACCAGGATGAATCAACAGCCGGCCGTCTGGGTCTTCGATCCCTCGGCCAATACGGTCTCAGTGCGGAACGTCGACGTGCTGCGGTTCGACCAGGCGCAGGTGATCGTCGCGCAAGGGCTTGATGCCGGCGAGATCGTCGTGACTGCAGGCGTTCAGGCACTTCATCCAGGCCAGAAGGTGCGCGTGCTCGGGTCGGGGCGATGAGCGGATTCAACCTTTCGGAATGGGCACTGGGGCGACGCTCGCTGGTCGTCTACCTCATGCTGATAGCGGTGGCCGCCGGCGTCCTGTCATATTTCCGGCTGGGCCGGAACGAGGATCCGGCGTTCACGATCCGGACCATGATCGTTCATGCCGTCTGGCCGGGGGCGACGGCTGACGAGACGATGAAGCAGCTGACCGAACGCCTCGAGCGCCAATTGCAGGAGACCCCGCATCTGGATTTCCTGCGCAGCTTCACCCGGCCGGGCCTCACGACCATCTTCGTGAACCTCAAGGGAAGCGCCAATGCGCGGGATGTCTCCGATACCTGGTATCACGTGCGGAAGACGATCGGCGACATTCGCCATACGCTGCCTGCCGGTGTCGTCGGGCCGTTCTTCGACGACGATTTCGGCGACACTTTTGGCATCGTCTACGGCTTTACCAGCGATGGCTTCGCGCAACGCGAGCTGCGTGACCGGGTCGAGGCGATCCGTTCGCAGCTCCTGGCTGTACCGGATGTCGCGAAGATCGAGCTGCTGGGCGCACAGGAGGAAGTGATCTTCGTCGAGTTCTCCAAGCAGGAGCTTGCAAATCTCGGCGTCGATCGCACGGCCCTGATCGCGGCGTTGCGGGCGCAGAACATCGTGATGCCGGCGGGAACGATTCAGACCGGCACGGAGCGGATATCGTTGCGGGTGTCGGGCAGCTTCCTGTCCGAGCAGGACATTGCCGATATCAACTTCGCCGCCGGCGGTCGCATGCTGCGCCTGAGCGACCTTGCGATGGTGCGGCGGGGCTACGCCGATCCACCCCAGCCACTGTTCCGGATCAATGGCCGTCCGGCGATCGGGCTTGCCATTGCCATGCGCGACGGCGGCGACATCCTCGCGCTGGGCAGGAACGTCAAGGCGGAGATGGCGCGGATCACTGCTGATCTGCCGATCGGGATCGAGCCGAGCCTGGTGGCCGACCAGGCCGTCGTCGTGGGCAAAGCGGTCGGCGAGTTCATGACCTCGTTGTTGCAGGCGATCGCCATCATTCTGGTCGTGAGCTTCATCAGCCTCGGTGTTCGTCCGGGTCTGATCATCGCGCTGGCGATCCCGCTCACGCTCGCGATCGTGTTTCCGGTCATGGCGGTCCTTCACATCGACATGCAGCGCATATCGCTCGGCGCCCTGATCATTGCGCTTGCCCTGCTGGTCGATGACGCCATGACGACGACGGACGCCACGCTCATTCGCCTGGCGTTGGGCGACAGCAAGGTCGAGGCCGCCAGCTACGCGTTTCGGACCCACGCGCTTGCCATGCTTGCGGGGACGCTCGTGACAATCGCGGGCTTCGTTCCAGTCGGCTTTGCCGCCAGCGCCGCGAGCGAATACACGTTCTCGCTGTTCGCAGTGGTCGCGATCGCACTGCTGGCGTCCTGGTTCGTCGCGGTGATCTTCGCGCCACTGCTCGGCGTTGCCATCCTTGTCCCGCCAACGCAGAAGGGCGCTACGACTCCCGGACGGGTGTTCCGGCTGTATCGACGATTGCTGATATCGGCGATCCGCGCCAAGTGGTTGACCCTCGGTGGGACGGCCGCGCTGTTCGCCGCCTCCGTGCTCGCGCTGCCGCTCGTCCCGCAACAGTTCTTTCCGTCCTCCGATCGGCCGGAACTGCTGGTCGATCTCAGCCTGCCGCAGAATGCATCGATTTTTGCCAGCGAAACCGCGGCAAAGCGTCTGGACAAGATGCTCACGGGCGATCCCGATGTCGCGCATTGGAGCACCAATGTCGGGCGCGGTGCGATCCGGTTCTATCTGCCGCTCAGCGTCGAATTGCCGAACGACTTCTTCACGCAGGCGGTCGTCGTCGCCAGAGACATGGGGGCGCGTGAGCGGCTCCACGGCAAGCTGGAACGATTCCTCGCCGACGAGTTTCCGAACGCGATCTCGTCGGTGTCTCCGCTCGGCCTCGGTCCCCCGGTCGGATGGCCACTGCAGTATCGCGTCAGTGGTCCTGACGTCGAGCGGGTGCGCGATATCGCACTCGACGTCGCACGGATCGTCGGGGCCGATCCGGCCGCCAAGAGCGTGAATTTCGACTGGATGGAGCCCGATCGCCAGGTGCGGATTCGCGTCAACCAGGACGAGGCCCGCCTTCTCGGCCTCAGTTCGCAGACGATTTCCACCGTTCTGAACACCGTGATATCCGGCACGCCGGTCACGCAGGTGCGGGACGATATCTACCTGGTCGATGTGGTGGTCCGCGCAACCGACGAACAGCGCGTCTCGCTGGCGAGCTTGCGCACGTTGCAGATGCCGATCGCGGGCGGGCGAACCGTTCCACTGAGCCAGTTTGCATCGTTCGAGTATGATCAGGAGTTTCCGCTGATCTGGCGACGAGATCGCGTGCCCACGCTCACGGTTCGGGCCGCCATTGCCGACCGCGTGCTGCCGGAGACGGTCGTCAACAGGCAGGCCGCGGCCATGGCAAAGTTGAAGACGGCGCTGCCGGCTTCGTACCGCGTCGTGGTCGGCGGCACGGTGGAGGAAAGCCGGAATTCGCAGGCGTCCGTCATGGCGGAGGTGCCTGTGATGCTGTTCGTCATGTTCACGGTCCTGATGGCCCAGTTGCAGAGCTTTCCGCGATTGTTGATGGTCGTCAGTGTTGCGCCGCTCGGTCTGATCGGCGTCGTCGCAGCGCTGCTGTTGTCGGGCCGGCCGTTGGGCTTCGTCGCCATTCTCGGTGTGCTTGCGCTGCTCGGCATGATCAGCAAGAACGCGGTCATCCTGATCGGTCAGATCGAGGCGGAGCGTTCACTGGGGAAGGGGCCCTGGCTGGCCGCGGTGGACGCCAGCAGTTCCCGCTTTCGTCCAATCATGCTGACGGCCATCTCCACCGTTCTCGGCATGATCCCGATTGCTCCGACGGTGTTCTGGGGGCCAATGGCCTTTGCGATCATGGGCGGCCTGCTGGTTGCGACCGGTCTGACCCTGGTCTTCCTGCCGACACTGTATGTCGCCTGGTTCGGCGGAAAGGAGCAGGCCGAAGCGTCCGGCTCTTCGTCCGCGGCCTGAGAGCGCGTGGGCGGTGAGGGTAATCCCGGACCTCGACTAGGTAATCACCTGATTGGCCATGCGTGCCCCACGGCGCATCGTCCGGGTCGCAGCGAGCGAAGCGGCCGCAACGCCAACCATCACTCGCGGTTCGAGGCCTTCACATGAGCGCGACGCCGTCGATCCAGAAGCTCTCGCTGTTTGCTCTGACGGCCATGGTGGTCGGCTCCATGGTCGGTTCCGGCATCTTCTCACTGCCGCGCACATTCGGCATCGCAACCGGTCCATTCGGCGCCATCTTAGCCTGGTGCATCGCCGGCGGTGGCATGTACACGCTGGCGCGCGTGTTTCAGTCGTTGGCGGAGCGAAAGCCTGAACTCGATGCTGGTGTCTACGCCTATGCGAAAGCAGGTTTCGGCGATTATCCCGGCTTCTTGTCGGCGCTTGGATATTGGATGGGAAGCTGCATTGGCAACGTGTCGTATTGGGTCCTGATCAAGTCGACCTTGGGCGCGTTCTTTCCTGTGTTTGGTGACGGCAATACCGTCATCGCGATCATCGTTGCCTCGATCGGGATCTGGCTTTTCCACTTCATGATCCTGCGTGGCGTGCAACAGGCCGCCGCGATCAACACCATCGTGACCATCGCCAAGATCGTGCCGATCCTGGTCTTTATCGTCATCCTGATCTTCGCCTTCAAGGCCGACCAGTTCCGCGACAATTTCTGGGGCGGCGAGGGCATGCCGGACAAGGGCCTCTTCGAGCAGATCCGCGCGACCATGCTGGTCACGGTGTTCGTGTTCCTCGGGATCGAGGGCGCCAGCGTCTATTCCCGCTATGCCAAGGAGCGATCCCATGTCGGCGCGGCGACGATCATCGGCTTTGTGATGGTGACCAGCCTGATGGTGCTCGTCACCATGCTGCCCTACGCCGTGCTGCCGCGTCCCGACATCGCCGACATGCGTCAGCCGTCCATGGCAGCGGTGCTGGAGGCCGTGGTGGGACATTGGGGAGCGGTCTTCGTCAGCATCGGACTTCTGGTTTCGGTGCTCGGGGCGTATCTCGCCTGGAGCTTGATCTGCACCGAAGTTCTTTCTGCCGCGGGCCGCACGAGGGATATGCCGGCCCTGTTCGGCACCGAGAACGAGAACAAGGTCCCGGCGGCGGCGCTGTGGCTGACCAACATCGTCGTCCAGCTCTTCGTCATCAGCACTTACTGGTCGCGGGACGCCTTCTCGCTGATGCTCAATCTGACGAGCGTCATGAATTTGATCCCGTTTTTCCTGGTCGCGGCCTACGGGCTCCTGCTGGTCAAGCGGGGCGAGACCTATGAGAAGCGTCCGGACGAGCGTCGAAGCGGGCTGGTCTTTACCGGAATTGCGCTGATCTACACGCTCTTCCTGATCTATGCGGCCGGAATGAAATATCTGCTGCTGTCGGCCATCCTCTACGCGCCCGGCACGGCACTGTATTTTTGGGCACGCCTCGAGCAAAAGGCGAGAGTCTTCACCTTCGTCGAGTGGATCATCTTCATTGTCGTCGCGATCGGCGCGGTCATCGGCATTCATGGCCTGGCCACGGGCTACATCACGATCTGAGCGGAGCAATTCCGGAGATAGGCCTCATGACAAAGCAGACATCGGATGCAGGGATTCCCTTCGGTGTTCATTCGGAAGTCGGCCAGCTGCGCAAGGTGCTGGTCTGTTCGCCGGGCCGGGCTCATCAACGTCTGACGCCGACGAACTGCGACACGTTGCTGTTCGACGACGTCCTATGGGTGGACAATGCCAAGCGCGATCATTTCGATTTCGTGCAGAAGATGCGCGACCGCGGTATCGAAGTCGTCGAGATGCACAATCTCCTCGCCGACACGGTCGCCATTCCGGAGGCGAGGACGTGGATTCTAGACAACCAGGTAATCCCCAATCAGGTCGGCCTCGGCCTGATCGACGAGCTGCGCGGCTATTTGGAAAGTCTCAAGCCGCGCGAGCTGGCGGAGACGTTGATCGGCGGATTGTCGACCCAGGACTTTCCGGAAGCCCGCGGCGGCGAGACGCTCAGGCTCATCCGCGAAGCGGCCGGCATGACCGAGTATCTTCTGCCGCCGCTTCCCAACACCCTGTACACGCGCGATACGACCTGCTGGATCTACGGGGGAGTTACGCTGAATTCGCTGTTCTGGCCGGCGCGCCACGAAGAGCCTATCCTCGCCGCCGCCATCTATAAGTTCCATCCGGATTTCGCCGGCAAGGTCAATGTCTGGTGGGGCGATCCGACACAGGATCACGGCCTTGCGACGCTCGAGGGCGGCGACGTGATGCCGATCGGAAAAGGCAACGTGCTGATCGGATTGAGCGAGCGCACCTCGCGGCAGGCCATCAGCCAGCTCGCTGCCGCCCTGTTCAAGAAGAAGGCGGCCGAGCGCGTGATCGTGGCCGCCATGCCCAAGCTTCGAGCGGCGATGCATCTGGATACGGTCTTCACATTCGCCGATCGCGATTGCGTGCTGCTTTATCCGGACATCGTCAACAATATCGCGGCATTTTCCTACCGTCCGGCCGACAGCTCCGCAGGCATCGAACTGCGCAAGGATGAAAAGCCCTTCGTCGAGGTCGTCGCAGAGGCGCTTGGGCTGAAGAAGCTGCGCGTGGTCGAGACAGGCGGAAATGCCTATATGCGCGAGCGAACCCAGTGGGATAGCGGCGCCAATCTCGTCTGCGCATCCCCGGGCGTCGTGTTTGCCTATGACCGCAACACCTACACCAACACGCTGCTGCGCAAGGAGGGCATCGAGGTCATCACCATCGTTGGTGCGGAACTCGGACGTGGTCGCGGCGGCGGTCATTGCATGACCTGTCCGATCATCAGGGACGCAGTCGACTATTAGGCCCGCAGCAGCGGCCCTTGCGGCTGTTTGCGAAACGATGATCGATCTCATCAACCCATGATTTAATCGAATAACATTAACACGCCACAATCGTGTCACAGCCTGACGCGAATCCCGATGCACGCGACAGCCATCGAGGGACGCCATGCGAAGGTCCAGAATTCTTCTGCCGATCTTTGGTCTGTTCGGCGCAAGCACCGCAGGTGCAGCCGACCTTGATGTCACCGAGTTCAAGACGATCGCGGACCCTGTACCGTACACCTCCGCACCATCCTGGAGCGTCGTCGGTTCCATCGCGCCCACCTTCACCGACAACGCCCTGTTTACCCGGGACAACCGCAAGTCGGATGTTTACTACGTGCCCGACGTGAGCGTCCGGCTGGACGGGAACCTTAGCAACGACCTGTCGTACCGCCTCTATGCACGCGCGCAATATGAAGCGTTTTCGCGTGAGAAGGACGGCAACTTTGCCGTCGCGCGGATGGGCGGGCGCCTGACCCAAAACTGGGACGGCTGGCGTTTCTCCGCCATTTACGAGCATCGCTACGATTTTGACGGTATCTACCGCGACCTGGCCTTCACCTCGAACGATGTGATGGGCTCGGTTGCGCGTGACTTCCGCTTCAACAACGCGACGTTTTCGCCGTTGCTGCTCCTGACCTATCGATTTTCCGACCTAGCGGAGGCGCGCCGCTGGCGCTTCGACGCCGTGCTCGGTATCGAGGTCAAGCTCGATTCCAAATGGTCGATTGTCAGCACGCCACTGTTCGAGGCTTACTGGTTCACCGATGGGCTCAATCGCGGGCGGCGCGATCAGCTCTATTCGGCAGACGTCGGCCTGAAGTATAATTTTGCGAGCAATGTGTCGCTCACGACGACCGTGCTGTACGAGGCGCGAACGTCGAACGTACCGCTACGGCGATACAGGGACGTTCGCATCGGCCCTCGTCTGGATTTCGCATTCTGAGAGGTATCCGATCGATGCACGCAAGAGGCTTGTCGCTGTTGATCGGCATTGTTGTGGGCATAGCGGCGGTATCCCTTGCCGCCGCCGATCCACGCGATGCCGTCGATCGAAGCCAGCGTCTTGATACCGATGCGCTTCGGGACGATGCTGCGACAAACCGTTTGACGCTGCCATCGCATCCCCTGCAGATTGCGCCACCTCCGACAGCTCCAAAGGCAAGGACGGAACCCAGGAGGAAGTCCGGCGCAAATGGTGGCGGCAGCCGCTAGCGCCTCGCTACGTTGGTAGGCATGGCCGCCTATCGGCGCGGGAGTTCGCTGTCTCGGAATTCCGCATTTTTAATCTCTGTTGCGCCAAATTCGAGCGCTTGCGCAGGACACGAACCGCTTCGCCGCGCAGACGCCGCGTCGCGGATTCGAGATTTTAATCCTAGGGAAATGCTACCTCTTGTTGTGCGGCGATTCCAGGGTGTATAATTGGATCGGCTCCAAGGCGCCGCGGGCCGGCGAGGGGACATGTCCCCGAACAGGCGAGCGGACACAGGTGATGCTGTTGTCAGCGTCGCGATGTCGCCGGAGAAGAGTGAGTGCGTATCGTGAAGGTACATGTCTCCCCCGCCAGCGCGTCGCATCGAACCGGCCTCGGGAACTGGCTTAGGACAGGTTCGGAACAATCGATCGAAGCGCTCTATTGGACGTTTTCGACTGATCTCCTCTTCGTCGTGCGCCCGTCTCCTGAAGGGCGCTTCGTCTATGAGGCGATCAATCCGGAGTTCGGGTCCCGGCTCGGTCTCTCGCCGGAAGACGTTTACGACATGGATGTGTTCGATTGCATGAACGCAGACGACGCTAGAATCGTCTGCCAGGCGCTGGGGGCGTGCGTTGCGGAAGGAGCGGAAATCAGGATCCGGCAGCGTCTCGCGTTCGGCGGCTCGCCCCGGAACGTCGAAACCGTAGTAATTCCGGTCGTTCAATCTTCGTGTGGTGGTGCGGTTCGCTTGATCGGCAGCCACCGCGCCCTGCGCAGCCGCGCGTTCGAGAGCGGGGTCAGACAGGGCAACGGGCTTGACGTGAACCTCGGCCTGGTATCGATCCAGGAAGGCATCCAGCAGCGGATAGCGTCCGATCTCCACGATTCGACCTGCCAGCACCTGATTGCCGCGAGTCTCGGTCTCATGCGGATCCGAAGCAGCATCGGCGAACCGGATTTGGCCGAGCGGCTCTGCGACGAAATCGATGCATCGATCGATGAAGCCCTCCGGGAAATCCGCGCCTTTGCCTATCTGCTGCATCCCCGGAACCTCGCCGGTGAGGGCCTGAAGGCTGCGATCGAGCGGTACGCGGAGGGATTTGCGGCGCGCACGTCGTTGCGCGCGAGTGTCAACATCGTGCCGGATGTGGATCGGTTGCCTTACGAGACGAAACGAACGTTGCTACGGGTCGTCCAGGAAGCGCTGACGAACGTCTTCCGTCATGCGAACGCGACCGAGGTGGCCATCGTTATCGACACCGGGGACGGCCGGTTTCACCTGACGCTCAGCGACAATGGACGTGGGCTCCCGCCGGGTTTCGGCAGGAGCGCGGTCTCTGTTGGTGTCGGAATTCCGGCGATGCAAGCACGGCTGCACGAGATCGGGGGTACGCTCGATATCCAATCCAGTCGCGCGCCCCGGCATGCCGGCACGGTGCTGTGTGCAGTATTTCCGTATGCTCCCTCGGCGAACAGGGCCAATCGCCGCGGGGCCACGACAAATGCAAGGGCCCGCGCAGGCGCACAATCAGCGAAAAAACACTAACTGCGGGGCGGCGGGCCGGGGTCACGGCCCATCGCCGATGCGGATTCGGAGTGCTCTGCCATGAAGCGAATTCTCATCGCGGACGATCATGAGGCGGTACGGTCGGGCTTGCGGGCGGTGCTCGAGCAACGGGTGGATTGGGAGGTGGTCGCCGAGGTGAATGACGGCGGCATGGCGGTAGCAGCCGCGATCGAAAGCCGGCCCCATGTCGCCATCGTCGACTTCTCGATGCCGCGCATGACTGGTGTCGAGGTGGCGCGGCGGATCAGAGAGTATCCGCTGCAGACTGAGGTGCTGATCTTCACGGTGCACAATTCGGGCTTGCTTGCCCAGCAAGCATTCGAGGCGGGGGCGCGTGCATTCCTGGTGAAATCCGACGCCAACAAGCTGCTTGTCGCAGCTGTCGAAGCCTTGTTGCTGCACCGGCCGTTCTGGCCCCGGAAGACCGAACTCGACCATGCGCCGCGGACCAACGGCGAGCGGCATCACGAACTCACGGCCCGCGAGCAACTGGTCGTCAAGCTGGTCGCGGAGGGATACAGCAACAAGGGCATCAGTGCGATCCTCGACCTCAGCGTCAAGACCACCGAGGCCCATCGGGCAGCAGCGATGCGCAAGCTGGAGGTGAACTCGACGGCGGGGCTGGTCCGGTACGCCGTTCGGACCGGGCTGGTCGAGGCGTGAAACGGCGATATTAGCGAGCAATACGGGCGTCGGTACCTTCGCCGGGAGATATCAGGGTTTTGTGGGATAACGATTCCAGCCACGCTCCCTATGATCGTTCGACTGTGCTGCCGGTTTGCTGCCGGTATCGGCCCGGAAGCGCAAGGGTCGGCCAACAGGAACGACACGGTGAAACGCATCTTGATTGCGGATGATCATGAAGTTGTGCGTTCCGGGCTGCGTGCAATCATCGAAGCGCATTCCAGCTGGATCGTGAGCGGCGTGGCGACCGATGGCGAGCAGGCGGTCGCGCTGGCGCTCGAGACCAGGCCGGACATCGTGATCGTTGACTACTCTATGCCGGTCATGAACGGGTTGGAGGTCAGTCGCCGCCTCAAGGCACTCCACCTTGGCGCGCAGGTCCTGATCCTGACCATGCACGAGAGCGAAGAGCTTCTGACCGAAGCCATTCTGGCCGGGGTGCGCGGCTTTCTGTTCAAGTCAGACGCGCGCAAGCACCTCATCTCCGCCATCGAGGCCCTGCTCGACGGCAGGCCCTACTTCACCAGCATCCTGCTGGAGAGGCTGCTGCACGACTACCAGGGCAACAAGGAGAATCGGGCCGACATGCTGCTGACTTCACGCGAGCAGAGCGTGGTCCAGCTGATCGCGGAGGGGCATACCAACAGGTCGATCAGCTCCATCCTGAAACTGAGTGTGAAGACCGTCGAGACCCATCGCGCCTCGGCCATGCGCAAGCTCAGGATGTCGTCCACCGCTGAGCTCGTCCGCTACGCGATCCGCAAGAAGTTGGTCTTGCCCTGAACAGATGCTGACGTCGGCAGTCGCGAAAGGCGCCGGAGTTTGCGCCTCGACAAAGTGGTCGTGACTGCAACCGCTTACCTTTTCGGGTGCTGACACGGGGTTTCGTGTTGCACGCGATGGGAAGCAAGCCGTGATTGGAACCAGCCTCTGTAAATGGGCCATCAGCTACTTCGCGGTCGCAATCGTATGGCTGCTGCTCGCGGAAGTGCTTGTTGTCGCCGGGTTCGGCTTTCCGAACCACGACATCGGCGGGCCGGACACGCTCGTCATCGTGCACATGGTTAGCATTGGCTGGTTGAGCACGGTCCTGTGTGGCGCGCTGTTCCAGTTCGTGCCGGTGCTGGCCGCAAGGCCGCTCTATGCGGAGCGCGGGACACTGCCGGCTCTGGTGCTGCTGACGCTTGGGCTGACCATCCTGCTCGCGGGCTTCCTGACGCTTGGCGGGCACTTCAACGGGTCGCCCCGGCTGCTTCCGGTCGGCGCGAGCCTGCTGATTGCCGGCTTCGCGTTGGTCGTTGCCAATCTCGGCATGACGCTCTGGTCGGCCCGTCCGCTGCCGGGGCCGGCGCGCTTCGTCGCAGCCGGGCTGGGCTGCATCTGCGTCACGGCGGCATTCGGCGGCATGTTCTCTCTGGTGCTGTCCGGAACCGCTATCGGCGCGCAATGGCCGGACCTGCTGGTATCGGGCGTTCCGATCCACGCCATTGCCGGGATTGGTGGATGGCTGACCTTCACGGCCATGGGGGTCAGCTATCGCCTGCTGGCGATGTTCATGCTCGCGCCCGACAGCGACGCGCGGCTGGGCCGGCTGGCCTGGCTTGCCGGCATTGCCGCGCTGGCCGCCGGAGCTGTCGGCGGGGTGCTCGCACTCTGGCGTGCGACCGGGGTGAATTTGGCGCTTCTGCTGGCAGGAGCCGCGGCGCTGCTGTCGCTAATCGCCTACGGCCGCGATATGCTCGGCCTCTACAGAGCCCGCAAGCGTCGCGCGCTCGAGCTCAACACGCGCATGAGCCTCGTTGCGCTGGCGAGCCTCGTCGCAGTCGCAATCCTCGGCGCCGTGTTCCTTGCGACCGGTTCTCTCCAATCGCATGTCGGAGCGCTCGCGTTCCTGGTCGCGTTCGGCTGGCTCACTGGCCTCGTGCTCGCCAATCTCTACAAGATCGTCCCGTTCCTGACCTGGCTCGAGACCTACGGTCCGGTGATGGGCAGAGTGCCGACGCCCCGCGTGCAGGATCTCGTTGACGAGCGCCGCGCGTTGAAATGGTTCATGCTGTTCTTTGCCGGAAGCTGGGCGGCAACGTTGATGCTCCTGGTCGACGAGGCACCCGGTTTCCGCGTCGCCGTCGCGGTCGTGACGCTTGCGACGCTCGGCCTGGGCGAGGAGCTCATCAGGGCAAGGCGGCTTGCGGACGTGTCGGAGCCGCTGCGCCTGCCGACGGGAGCAGTCGTGCCCCATCTGTTGGTCTCGCGAAACTGAAAGGAGACTGCAATGACCCAATTCATCGACGTCGATGTCCGGCCGATCCTGCGTGCAGGCGGCGAGCCGTTCTCGATCATCATGGCCGCGCTCGCGCGGCTCGAGCCCGGGGAGGGGCTGCGGCTCTATGCCCCCTTCAAACCGGTTCCCCTGTTCGACGTCATGGCGAGCAAGGGCTTTGCGCATCGGGAGGCCGAGCTCGAAGGCGGCGAATGGGAGATCCGGTTTCTGCCGGACGACGGCTCGTCCGATGCGGCTGAACCGGCGCCCGCGGTGGCGAGTGGTGGCGATTGGCCGGAGCCCGTGGTTCATCTCGACAACCGCGACCTCGATCCACCGGAGCCGATGGTCCGGATTCTGGCTGCAATGGAGCGGCTCGCCCCCGGGCAGACCCTCTTCGCCTTGCTCAGTCGTGAACCGGTCTTCCTGTTTCGGGAACTGACCAAGCGCGGCCATCAATGGCGCGGCGGCTTCACACCGCAGAACGACACCTATCAACTGACCGTGAGGGTTTGCGCATGACGATCAACGACGACGATCTCGTGGCTCAGATAAGGCAGGCGCTGAAGGTCGTGATCGATCCGGAGCTCGGGCACAACATCGTCGACCTCGGCTTCGTCTATGACGTGTCGATCGACGACGGCGTCGCGCACATCACCATGACGGCGACGACACCAGGTTGTCCCGCCGCATCCTTTCTCAAGGAGGGCGTCGCCAACAGCGCGTGCCTGGTTCCTGGCGTGGAATCGGTCGACGTCACCATGACGTTCGAGCCGCCCTGGCAGCCCTGGATGATCTCGCCAGGCGTCAAGGCGTCGCTCGGTTTTGCTGAGGTGAACTGACCCGGCGAGGCGGCCGGCTAGACGCCTTCGCCGCCCGGGCCGGACCAGGTCCTTGCGGGTGCGCGAAGCTTTGTCAGGTCGAGCAGGTTGATCGCCCGGGCGGCGATCTGGTCGATCACCTCATCCAGCGACTGTGGTTTCAGATAGAAGGCCGGCATCGGCGGGGCGATGATCGCGCCGATCTCGGTAGCTTGCAGCATCGCTCTGAGATGGCCGAGATGCAGCGGGCTCTCGCGGACCAGCAACACCAGCCGGCGCCGTTCCTTGAGCTGCACATCGGCCGCGCGCGTCAGAAGGTTGTCGAGCTGCCCCCAGGCGATGGCCGAGAGCGTACGGATCGAGCACGGTGCCACGATCATGCCCGCGACCGGATACGAGCCGCTGGCGATCGCGGCGCCGATGTCGGAATGAAGATAGTGGCGGAAGGCGAGGGCGCGCAGCCGCGCGAGCGCATCGTGCCCGACTTCTTCGCTCAGCGTACGCTCAGCCGCGGGCGAAACCACGAGATGCACCGCGTAGTGTGGATTGTCGGCCAGCAGCTCGACGATGCGCAAGCCGATCGCGGCACCCGAGGCGCCGCTGATGCCGACGATGATGCCTTGCCGCCCGCTCATGTGAGGACCGGTGCCGGCATGCCGGACAGGCCGAGGTTCGCCCACATCGCATCGACACGCGCGACCACGGCGGGATCCATGGCCAGCGGAACGCCCCATTCCCGATCCGTCTCCGGCGGAATCTTCGTGGTGGCGTCGATGCCGAGCTTGCCGCCGAGCCCTGATTTCGGCGAAGCAAAGTCGAGATAGTCGATCGGCGTGTCGGTGAGCGTCACGAGATCGCGCGAGGAATCGCTGCGCGTCGAGACCGCCCACATCACGGCACGCCAGTCGCGGATGTCGATGTCGTCGTCGACCACGATCAGCAGCTTGGTGTAGCTGAACTGCGGAAGCATCGACCACAGGCCGAGCATCAGCCGCCGCGCCTGGCCGGGATAGCGCTTTTTAATGGCCGCAATCGCGATGCGGTAGGAGCAGGCCTCCGGCGGCAGCCAGCAGTCGGTCACCTCAGGGAATTGCTGCCGGATCAACGGCACGAACAGCTGGTTGAGCGCCTCGCCGATCCGCGACGGCTCGTCCGGCGGCCGGCCCGTGAAGGTCGAGAGGTAGATGGGCTGGCGCCGGCTCGTGATCGCGGTCACGCGCATCACGGGGAACTGTTCGACGGAATTATAATACCCGGTGTGATCGCCATAGGGTCCTTCGGGCGCGGTTTCGGTCGCGGAGACGAAGCCCTCGATGACGATTTCGGCCTCGGCCGGGATCGCGAGCGGGACGGTGAGGCATGGCGCGAGGTCAGGCCGCTCGCCGCGCAGGATGCCCGAGAAGCGCAGCTCGGACAGCGTCTCGGGCAGCGGCAGCACCGCGGCAAGGATCGTGGCCGGATCGGCGCCGATGACGATCGCGACCGGCATGTCGCGCCCGATCGCCTTCCATTGCTGGTGATGCCTGGCGCCGCCGCGATGCGCGAGCCAGCGGATGATGGCGCGGTCGCGGCCGAGCACCTGCATGCGGTAGACGCCGACATTCTCCTCCTGGTCCGCCGTCGCGGATTCCGGCGGCACGGTGATCACGAGTGGCCAGGTGATCAGCGGCGCCGGCTCGCCGGGCCAGCAGATCTGGACCGGCAATCTTGCAAGATCGACGTCGGGCCCCATCGCGACGCAGTCCTGCACCGGGGCCGCCGGGCGTGTGCGCGGGCGCGTCGCCAGCGCAGCGCGCGCAAGCGGGATCTTCTCGAAAGCATCCCTGATGCCGTGCGGTGGTCGCGGCGCGCGGAGCTCGGCCATCAGCGCGCCGAGCTCTCCGAGACGGTCGGGCGTGATGCCCATGCCCCACGCGATCCGCTCGACCGTTCCAAACAGGTTGGTGAGGAGCGGCATCTCCGACGCGTTGCCATCGGCCCTGACGGGCTGCTCGAACAATAATGCCGGTCCGTGTGCCTCAAGCACACGCCGGTGGATTTCCGTGATCTCGTGGACGACGGAGACCTTCTCGCGAATGCGTCGCAACTGCCCCCGGCTTTCGATGAAGCGCAGGAAGTCGGACAGGTCGCGAAAGCGCGGCACATCACGTTGCAACTGGACGAGCTCCCAAAAAATCAGAGCTAGCCGGGTTGTTTTCGGTCTTCATTGTTCCCGCTCAAATACAGCGGCGTGCAATCCGTCCAGATGTGGGGCCATGAATGATCCGTCCGCCGCATCGCCCGGCCCGTTGCCGACGATTCCGCCCCTTGTCGCATTGGCCATGCGTCCCCTGCCTCTGCTGCCGCTGCAGCTCGTTCTCGCCGGCGTCCTGCAGGGGATCCACCGGCGCAACCCCGCAATATTCGACCGGCTCGGTGATCACGCGCGCGCGCGGTTCGGTATCAAGCCGATCGATCTGCCGTTCGCCTTCGTGGTCGAGGCCAGGCCGCCGCGCCTGTCCGTGGTGCGCGACTTGCCGCGAGGTCTGGATGCGCGGATCTCAGCCTCGCTCGCCAATCTGCTGGCGCTGCTCGAAGGCAAGGTCGATGGCGATGCCCTGATGTTCTCGCGCGAGCTCGTGGTCGAGGGCGATGTCGAGGCAGTGCTGGCGCTGCGCAATGCGATCGACGACGCCCAGCTCGATCTGGCCGAAGAGCTGTCCTCGCTGTTTGGCCCGCTGGGCGCGCCAGCGAGGCGCGCCTTCGAAGCCGCCCGTGGCCGCGTGATCGGCTCCTCAGGCCATGGCGAGCAATCGAGATGATGGAGCTGATCTGTCCTGCCGGCACGCCGGCGGCGTTGAAGAGCGCCATCGATGCCGGCGCCGATGCGATCTATTGCGGCTTCAACGACGAGACCAATGCGCGCAATTTTCCGGGGCTGAACTTCAGCCGCGACGAGCTGCGCAAGGGGATCGCGCTGGCGCATGGCCGCGGCGCGAAGATCCTGGTGGCCATCAACACCTTTCCGCGCGCCTCCGCCGTCGACATCTGGCATCGCGCGGTGGACGATGCGGCGAGTGCGGGGGCCGATGCGCTGATCCTCGCGGATATCGGATTGATGGACTATGCGGCAAGGCGCCATCCCAACCAGCGTCTGCACGTCTCGGTTCAGGCTGCGGCCGCCAATCCCGATGCCATCGCCTTCTACGCCGAGACTTTCGGGGCGCGGCGCGTCGTGCTGCCGCGTGTCCTGAGCGTGCCTGAGATCGCCGAGATCACCCGGGAGTCGGCCTGCGAGACCGAGGTCTTCGTGTTCGGCGGCCTCTGCGTCATGGCCGAAGGGCGCTGCTCGCTGTCGTCCTATGCGACCGGCAAGTCGCCGAACATGCAGGGCGTCTGTTCGCCGCCGAGCCATGTGACCTACGAACAGACTGCGGAGGGGACGAAGTCCAGTCTCGGCGGCTTCGCCATCAACCGGTTCGCCGTGAGCGAGCCCGCGGGCTATCCGACGCTGTGCAAGGGCCGCTTCTCGACCTCCCAGGGCTCCGGCTATATTTTCGAGGACCCGGTCAGCCTGGACGCCACGGCGTTGCTTAAAGGCATGCGCGATGCCGGCGTGACCGCGCTCAAGATCGAGGGCCGCCAGCGCGGCCGTGCCTATGTCGAGAGCGTGGTGCGCCACTTCCGCCAGGCGCTCGCCGCGCTCGAGACCGGCAGCGAGGCCGACATCGCGAGCCTGAAGCCGTTCACCGAAGGTCAGGCCTCGACGGTTGGCGCCTATCGCAAGACCTGGCGCTAATCCGTTCGACGATGTGAGATCCGAAAGATGCAACTCAGCCTCGGTCCAGTTCTGTACAATTGGGCGCCGGAACGCTGGCGCGACTTCTATTTCCGGATCGCCGATGAAGCGCCGGTTGACGTCGTGTCCGTCGGCGAGATCGTCTGCTCGAAGCGCTCGCCGTTCTTCGCAGATCACATCCCGGCCGTGGTCGAACGGCTGCAAAGCGCCGGCAAGCAGGTGCTGCTGGGCTCGCTGATCCTGGTCTCGCTGCGGCGCGAGCGCCGCCAGACCGAGGAGCTCGCGGCGGTCGAGGGCGCCATGGTCGAGGTCAATGATCTGACCTGTCTCAGGGCGCTTGCGGGCCGGCCGCACGCCATCGGTCCGTTCGTCAACATCTACAACGAGGCGAGCGCGGATTTCCACGCGGCAAGCGGGGCGAGGCGCATCTGCCTGCCGCCGGAATTGCCGCTGGCCTCGGTGGCGACGATCGCGAGGGCTGTTCCCGATGCCACGATCGAAGTGTTAGCGTTTGGCCGGGTGCCGCTGGCCATCTCCGCGCGATGCTACCATGCGCGACTTCACAAGCTCGCCAAGGACAATTGCCGCTTCGTCTGCGAGAAGGACCCGGATGGTCTTCTCCTCAACACGCTGGAGCAGCAAGACTTCCTGACCATCAACGGCGTGCAGACGCTGTCGCACACCTGTGCCAATCTGCTGGGTGAGGCCGGCCTCTTGCACGAGAGCAACGTCGGATCACTGCGCCTGTCGCCGCAGGATTGTGACATGGTCGTCGTCGCCAGGACCTTTCGCGACGTGCTGGACGGTCGCGACGATGTCGAGGGTGGAAATCGCCGGCTTGCCGCGGCCTATCCGGGCGTGCCGTTCTCGAATGGCTTCCTGTGGGCCGAGCCGGGGCACGTCTACCGTCAGGCCCGATCAGGGGATGCGCAAGGCGCGGCGCAGATCGGGACTCGCTAAACGGGGCGACGCTCCGAGCGCTCAGAAAGTCGCGGCCATTGCGGCCAGCCGTCGATGGGCCCTGTCCCGCGCGGCCTCGATCGGCTGTTGCGGTCCCGTGGTTGGCCCGATCGGCACGAAACGGACATTGTCGATACCGATGAAGCGCAGGATGTCGCGCAGGTAAGGCGTTGCCATGTCGATGCGGCCGCGGTTCATGCCGGTGGCGAAGTCGCTGCCACTGGCGAGAATCACCAGCGTCGGCCGGTCCTTGAGCAGTGGGAGATAGCCCTGTGACGGGTCGAACCGGAACGTCAGCCCGGGCTGGACGATGATGTCGAACCACTGCTTGAGCTTGTAGGGAATGCTGAAGTTCCACATCGGCGTCGAGATCAGCACGCGATCGGCCAACGAAAACCGCAGCGCCATTCGCTCGGCCTCGGCAAAGCTGTCGCGTTGCGTGTCGTTGAAGGCTTGCCCGTTCATCCGAGCATATTTGGCCTCGGCGATGGGGCCTGAGAATTCCGGCATCCGCTCCCGCCAAAGGTCCACGACATCGAGGTCCCAGTCCGGCCGGGCCTGGCGAAAGCCGTCAAGAAAGACGCGCGCGCCGGCACTCGACTCGGAGTCAGGGCGCGGCGAGCAGGAGAGGTGCAAAATCTTTGCCACCGCTCATCCCAACGCCCTGATGACGGCATCCGCCCTCGTGACGATCGCCACGTTCTGCATGGCAAAATTAATCGACGCATTGTGCCAATCGGCGTTCATGGTCGAGCAGCAATCTTCGGGAACGATCATGAAGTAGCCCTTGTCTGCCCCGGTGCGGGCGGTGTGCTCGACCGACATGTTGGTCCAGGCACCGGTGTTGATGATCATGTCGCGCCCGGTCGCCTTGAGGATTGTCTCCAGCCGCGTGCCCTCCCACGCGCTCATCCGCATCTTCTCGACGACGAAATCGCCGGGCCGGGGCTCGAGGCCGGAGACGGGCGCCGCGCCCCAGCTTCCACGCACCATCGCCTTGCTGTCGACGAGGCCTTCGAACAGCGGTGCGTTCAGCGTGACACCCGGCGCACCCGGCTCGACGACGAACCAGACGTGGATGATGGCGACGCCGCGGGCCCGAGCGGTCTCCGCGAGACGGCGGACATTCTCGACGACATGCTGCTGTTTCGCATGACCGGGAGCGCCGGACTCGGCGAACGCGCCGCCGTCCACGATGACGTCGTTCTGCAAATCCTGGATGATCATCGCGCAGCGCTGCGGATCAAGCCGCATGTCGCCGTCAGCGAGGATAGGCGCCGCCGGCGAGGCGCTTGCCGCCTGGCCGCCGCCGCTTCGCCGGCCACTCATATAAGGCTCATGCCGCGGACCGACCTTGGTCGGGATCGCATAGACCGAGTGCGTCGCGGTCAGATACAGCGTGCGGAAATCCGGCCCGCCCCAGGCGAGGTTGGCGACCATCTCGGGCACACGGACCTTGCCGAGCAGCTCGCCGCGCGGCGAATAGACCCAGACGCCGCCGGGCGCGGTGACCCAGACATTGCCGTGCTGATCGCACTTCATGCCGTCGGGCAGGCCGGCTTCGAGCTCGGAGCGGATGCCGCTTGCGAACACCCGCGCATTCGACAGCGAGCCGTCGGCGTTGACGTCGAAGACGCGGATCAGCGCCTGCACGGTGTCGTTGACATAGAGCAGCTTCTCGTCCGGCGAGAAGCACAGGCCGTTCGGCTGGTCGAACAGATTGCGCTCGACCACGAGCTTCGGTTCGCCGCCGGGCACGAGGCGATAGACGCCCTGGAAGCCGAGCTGGCGCGGCCGCTCCACGCCATAGACCGGCATGCGGCCGTACCAGGGGTCCGAGAAATAGATCGCGCCGGAGGAGTGCACGCAGACGTCGTTCGGGCTGTTCAGCTCCTGGCCCTGGAAGTGCGAAGCCAGCACCTCGCGCCGCCCGTCCGGCCGTTCGCGGACTAGCTGCGATGTCGCGTGCTCGCAGACGATCAGATTGAGCTCGGCATCATAGGTCATGCCGTTGCACTTGTTCGAGGGACGCTTGACCTCGGCCACGCCGCGCCGCGCATCCCAGCGCCGGCGCACGTCACCCGGCATGTCCGAGAACAGCAGATAGTGATCGACCGGATGCCAGATCGGTCCCTCCGTGAAGTCAAAGCCGGTGCCGACCTGCGCGACCGGCGCATAGGGGTCGATCAAAGTTTCGAATTCGCTTCGCAAGGTGACGTGCGTCATCGGTCGATCCCCAAGATCATCTCAAGCCGGGAACCAGTTGCGTGCGGGCAAGGACTGCACGATCGGTCCGGGGACCTGATCGTGCAGGCGCCCGACGACGTTGCCGCCTTCGATCTTGGCCGGGCGGTCGTGCACCGGCAGCAGATAGCGCGAATTGCTCAGCAGCTTCTTGATCGAGGCTTTCTCGGCACGCTTGCTGGTGCCATGATTGCCCGTCGTGCGCGGCTCCCAATCGTGGATCTCGTTGAAGGGCGTCACGATCTGGTCGTTGAAATCGTAGATCACGTCGCCGCAGATGGTCGCAATCCCGTCGGCCGTCTCGACGATGACGTTCATCGAGCCCTCCGTATGCGCATTGGCCGCGTCGCAATAGACGCCGGGCATCAGCTCGACCGGGCCGGTGATCTCGAGGTCGAGGAAGCGCAGCGCGCTCTTGGTGTGCAGCCGGTCGATCAGGTGCTTGATGTCGGGCGCCGGATATTGCGGATGCATCAGGCCGGAGACGGAATACTCGAGTTCCTTGCGGTTGAGCACGACGGTCGTGTTCATCGGGAACAGATCGTCCTTGCCGGCGTGGTCGATGTGCAGATGGGTGTGGCACACGAAGCGGACGTCGCCCATGCGCACGCCGTGGCGCGCGAGCTGGTTCTCGATCATGTTCTCGTGGTACTGCAAGCCCCGCATGCCCAGCGTCTCCATGATCTGGTTGGAGCGGTAGCCGGTGTCGACCACGACCGGATATTTCCCCCCGAGGATCAGGAAACCGAGGGTGAGGACGCGGCGGGTGCGACCGCAGTCGCGGCCGAGAACCAGAAAGCTCGATTCCAGCTCGATATCGCCATAGTCCAGGATCTTGATCTCCAGCGCCATTCGTTGCCCTCCCTCATCTGTTTCTTGTCTGTCAAAGCCGGTAGACGCGCCTCGCCGTCGTCTTGAAGATAGCGTCCTGCTGCTCCGCGCTGAACGGCGCGGCGGCCGTGCGAAAGGCGCCGACGAGCTCGCGATAGCTGGTCCACAATTTCTCGATGGGGAAATTGGAGCCGAACAGGCAGCGCTCGGCGCCGAAGATCGCGACGGTGTCGATGAGAACGGCGGCGATGTGCGCGGGATCGTTGCGATGGATGAAGGTGCCGAGCCCGGAGAGCTTTGAGACCACGTTCGCGCAGGCCGCGAGCCGGGCCATGCCGCTGCGCCAGGCGGCGCGGCCACCAGGAGAGAGATCCTCCAGCATGCCGGCATGCTGGAGGATGAAGGTCACGTCGGGGCAGGCTTCGGCCAGCGCTGCGGCATCCGGCATCTGCGGGGTGAACACCTGCAGGTCGAAGCTCCAACCATAGTCGGCGAGGCGCGCGACGTTGCGGCTGATCATCGGATCGGTGCAGAGATCCGGGCGGGCGGCAAAGCGATAGAGCGGGTTCTCGTGCCAGTGCAGCTGCATGCGCACGCCGCGCACCAGCTTGTAGCGCTTCAGGCGATCGAGCTGCGGACGCACGTCGTCCACGGCGAAATTGGCATAGGCGACGATCGCGTGCGGCCAGCCGTGTTCGTCCGCAGTCTGCTGCACCCACGCGGCCTCGTCCTCGAAGCGGTCGTTGGCCCAGTTGGTTTGCACATAGACCGAACGCGTGACGCCGGTATCCTTGAGGTCGTCGAGATATTCCTGGATCGGATAGTCGCGCCGGATCGGCTCATAGGGTCCGAAGATGCGCGGCTGCATGGGGCCGGTCAGCCAGGGCAGGTCGGCCTGCCGCCAGATGTGATGATGGCCGTCGACAATGTCGGTCACGCCGCTCTCCTTCGTCCCAGCGCCAGAATATGCGCGACGATCGACGCGCTCGAATCGCCATCCACGAGGTCATCGACGAAGCGCTCGATGGCGATGAGCGCCTCGGTCTGCGGGTGGAAGCCGGGGCTTGTCGCCAGCGGCGTCAGCCAGCTCAGGCGCCAGGCCCGCCGCGACAATTTCGCGACGGCGTCGCGAAGCGCATCGGTCTCCCCACGCTCGAGTCCATCGGAGACGATGACTACGGCGGCGCCGCGCGCATAGCCGCCGAAGCGGGGCACGGCGAGGAAGGCCTGGAGTGCGTCGCCGATGCGGGTGCCGCCGTCCCAATCGCTGACCAGATGCGCGGCGGCGTTCATGGCCTGCTCGCGGCGCTTCAGTCGCAGCGGGCGGGTGATGCGGGTCAGCCGCGTGCCGAAGGTGAAGACCTCGACACTGGGCGCGGCCTGCACCAGCGCATGCGCGAGCTTCATGTTCTCCTCGGTGCGGCCCTTCATCGAGCCGGAGACGTCGATCAGCAGGAGCATCTTGCGCGGACGCTGGCGCCGCTTCATGTGACCGAGCCGCAGAATCTCGCCGTCGCTGCGGACACTGTCGCGCAAGGTGCGGCGGAGATCGGCAAACGGTCCGCGGCGGGCGCGCATGCGGCGATGGCCGCGCCGTCGCGGCAGGCGCCGCGGTGCCTCCCGCGCCAGGCGGCGCAATGCGTCCGTGCTCGAGGCCGCCCTAAAGCGGCGCTCGACCAGCGCCTCGCTTCGGGTCGCGGTGAGGCCGGACTCATTGGCCTCGTCGGAGAGCAGGGGGGCCTCGTCGCCGCGGCCCTCTTCCTGGAGGCGGACTGTCTCGTCGTCCTCGTCCTCGTCGGCTCGCGCGATGGCCTCGCTGCCGCGGAAGTGGAGATCGAACAGCCGGTCGAAGGTCGCACGGCGCTCGGGCGGCGGCGCCAGCGTCGCGAGGGCGGCTTGCCTGACGTGCTCGATGTCGCGCGGGCCGAGCAGCTCGATCGCGGCGAGGAACGTGGTGGTTTGCTCCGGTGCGACGGCAAAGCCGTTCGCGCGCAGCAGCGGGACGAAGGCGACGAAGATGCGCGCGGCGCGCGGGAGCTGCGGTTCGGCGCTCATGCGGTCGCCTCCGCGAGCATGGCGTCGAGCCGCGGCGAGATGAAATGCAGATCCTCTTCGTCCTTCAGCGCCACGCCGATCGAGCGCTTGAACGCATCCGGCCAGCGGGCGCCGCCCTTGTGCAGCAGCGTCGCGGCCTCGGCCCAGTCGACGGCCTCGGCAATGCCGGGCGCCTTGCTCAGCGGCTCGCGCCGCAGCCTCTCCACGGCTGCGACGACGGCGCGGGCCGTGGCCTCGGCGACGCTGGAGGCGCGCATCATGATGATCCGCGCCTCGCGCTCCGCGGTCGGATAGTCGATCCAGTGATAGACGCAGCGGCGGCGCAAGGCCTCGTGCAGATCGCGCGTCCGGTTCGACGTCAGAACGACCACGGGGCGCTCCGCCGCGCGAACCGTGCCGCGCTCGGGAATCGAGATCTGGAAGTCGGAGAGGAATTCGAGCAGAAACGCCTCGAACTCCTGGTCGGCGCGGTCGATTTCGTCGATCAGCAGCACGGTGGAATCGGGCGCGCGGAGCGCGGCCAGCATGGGACGCTCGATCAGGAAGGTCTCGCCATAGATGTCGATGCTCTCGTCGCCGGCCTGGCGGATCGCCAGCATCTGGCGCGGGTAGTTCCACTCATAGAGTGCGGCAGAGGCGTCGATGCCCTCGTAGCATTGCAGGCGGATCAGGCGGCGGCCGAGCACGGCAGCGATTGCTTTTGCCGCCTCCGTCTTGCCGACGCCTGGCGCGCCTTCCAGCAGCAACGGCTTGCCGAGCGCGAGGCCGAGATAGGCGGCGGTCGCGAGACCCTCGTCGGCGAGATAATAGGCCGCGCGCAGCGCCTTCTCCAGCGCCTCGGGGCTGTCGATGCCGACGATGTTGCTGCGAACCGCCACGGCCGTTCCTCTAGCGCCGTGCCTGCGGCCGCGCGCCGCCCTGGGCCTTGATCGCGCGCAGCACCTTTTCAGGCGTGATCGGCAGGTCGTCGATGCGCACGCCGACGGCATTGAAGATCGCATTGGCGACGGCCGGCAGCACCGGGTTGGCGCACATCTCGCCGGGGCCCTTGGCACCAAAGGGGCCATCGGGAGCGGGACGTTCCAGCACCGCGATATCGTGCGGGCAGATGTCGCCGGGGCCGGGCATCAGATATTCGACGAAGTCGCGGGGGCCGTGAATGGGATCGGGATAATAGGGCTCCGGGGTCTCATAGAGCGCGTGGCTGACGCCCATCCAGGCACCGCCGACCAGTTGCTGCTCGACCAGACGCGGGTTCAGCGCGCGACCGAGCTCATAGGCGGAATCCATCCGGACCATCGCGACATCGCCGGTCTCGTCGTCGACCTCGACCTCGGCGACGAGGCAGGCATGGGCGTAGCAGGTCGCCGGCGACATCTCGCCGGTCTCCGGATCGACGTTGGAAAGGGGAACCAGAAAGATGCCGCGGCCCGAAATGGTCTTGCCCTGCTTGAACTGCGCGGCAATCGCGACGTCCTTGGTCGAGATCGAACGGTGCGGCGCGCCCTTGACGTGAATATTGCCGCGGCCGTCGGTGTCGAGATCGGCGGCATTGACCTCGAGCTCTTCAGCCGCCGCTTCCATCATCACGCCGCGGGCCTCGCGCGCCGCGGCCATCACGGCATTGCCGACCCGATGGGTGCCGCGCGAGGCGAACGAGCCCATGCAGTGCGGGCCGGTGTCGGAATCCGCCGTGTCGACATAGACGTCCTCGACCGGCACGCCCAGCGTCTCGGCGCAGATCTGCCGCGTCACCGATTTCATGCCCTGGCCGAGGTCGATCGACGACAGCGCCACCGTGAACTTGCCGCTGGGATTGGAGTGAACCAGTGCCTGGCTCGGGTCGCCGCCAAGGTTCATGCCGATGGGGTAGTTGATCGACGCCATGCCGCGTCCGCGATGCCTGGTCATGTCAGCGTCTCCTGGTGCCGAACACCGACGAGAACCGCGTCGCGCCGTGCGATGGTGCGGCCGGGCGTGGTGGGGGAGGCGGCGGTGCCGGCGGGGGTGGATCGCGCGGCGGCTCCCGTGTCGTGGTTACGGGTGCACGGTCGTAGCTCGTGCGCTGCTGTGCAGACGCAGCCGGACGTGCGCGGGACTCCGTTGCGGTCGGCGGGATCACCGCGCGGCTGCCGCCGCCGTCCTTGCGCGAGGAGGCGCGCTTGAACTCGTCGCGGATCGGCCATTTGGCCTTCTCGGCCGCGACCTGAACGCATTCGATCAGCGCGGTGTTCTTGGCCTCGCGCCGGTGCGCCTTCATGTCGCCGTCGCGATAGGCGTTCAGAATGCGAAACTCCATCGGGTCCATGCCGACGAGGTTTGCGAGCTTGTCCATCTGGCATTCGATCGCGAAGTCCATCGCGGTGACGCCGAAGCCGCGCATGGCGGTCGCGGGCGTGCGATTGGTGAAGACGCAATAGACGTCGCCATAGACGTTCGGGATGGTGTAGGGGCCTGGAAGATGGGCGGCGCACTTCACTGCGGCGTAGCTGGAGAGTCGCGTATAGGCGCCGCTGTCGAAAAAAGCGCGGATCTTGCGCGCGACGATGCGGCCGTCGCGCATCACGCCGTCCTTGATGTAGATGCGTTCGGCGCCGCGCGGCGGGCCGTACTGCATCTCCTCCTCGCGCCCGAACACGTAGCGGACGGGGCGTCCGGTCAGCATCGCGCCGAGGATCGCAAGTGGCTCGGTCAACGTGTCCACCTTGCCGCCGAAGCCGCCGCCAACGGTGCCGCCGATGAAGTGGAACGTATTGGAAGGCACGTCCAGAATCTTGGCGCAGGTGTCGACGGAGAAGAACAGCGCCTGGGTCGAGGTGTAGACGACGTAACGGCCGTTGGTGTCGGGTGCCGCAATGGCGCCGTTGGTCTCGGTCGGCGCGTGCTCGATCGGGGACATCTGGTAGCGCTGCTCCAGCACGTGGTCGGCGCTGGCGAGCGCCGCGTCCGCATCGCCGAAGCGCAGGCGCTGGTGATCGTAGACGTCGTGATAGATGAAGGCGTTCTTCGGATAGGTCTCGTTGACCACGGGCGCGCCGGGCTTCAGCGCGTCCTCGACATCGAACACAGTCGGGAGCGGCTCGTAGTCGACCTTGACCCTCGCGATGGCCTCGAACGCTTCGCGCTCGCTGTCGGCGACGATGGCGAGGATCGGCTCGCCCTTGTAGCGGACCTTGTCGACCGCCAGCGACGGCTCGTCATCCTTGCCGAAGTTGATCAGGCTGAGCAGCGTGTTGAGATTGACCGGCACGTCGGTGCCACGGATGATCCGGCGAACGCCGGCCGAACGTTCGGCCTCGGTGGTATCGATGCGACGGATCCTTGCATGGGCCTGGGTCGAGCGTACGACCTTCAGGTGCAGCATGCCTTGCAGCTTGTGATCGTTGAAGTAGCTCGACGTGCCCGTGACATGGCCGAGCATGTCCTGGCGCTGGGTGCCCTTGCCGATTTCCTTGAGGTTATCGTCGCGCTCGTCGGCGAAAATGTCCTTGCGCAGTTCCAGCATGGTTGACCTCAGGCGCTGACCCGGCCGCTCGCTGCGGCCAGGATGGCATTGATGATCGGCTCGTAGCCGGTGCAGCGGCAGATGTTGCCGGAGATGGCTTCAATGACCTCGTCGCGGCTCGGCGAGGGATTGCGGTCGAGCAGCGCCTTGGCGGCCATCAGCATGCCCGGCGTGCAATAGCCGCACTGGGCCGCGAAATGGTCCGCGAAGGCGCGCTGCAGCGGGTGCAGGTTCGGGCCCTGCTTCATGCCGTCGAGCGTCTCGATGGAACGGCCGGCCACCGTCTCCGCCAGCGTCAGGCAGGAGAGATGAAGCTCGCCGTCAACAAGCACACTGCACGTGCCGCAGCCGCCCTGGCCGCAGCCGAATTTCGGCGTCATGTCGCCGATCAGCTCGCGCAGCGCCACCAGCAGATTGGTGCCGCCGTCGACGAAGATCGCGACATCGCGGCCGTTGTGACGAAATTGCAGGGGTATCTTGGACATGGCTCTATTCCTGGCCTGACAGCAGGCGCCGCAGATGGACGCCGACGATCTCGCGGCGATACCACGCGCTGCCGAGCGCGTTGTCGGATGGCGATGTTCCCTCGGTCGCCGCCGATGCGGCGGCCGCGATGGTTGCAGCGTCCAGCGAGCGGCCCTCCAGCGCGCGCTCGGCGGCACGGGCGCGGATCTGGGTCGGCGCCATCGATCCCAGCGCGATCCGTGCGCCCGCGATCCGGCCGCCGCTGATCGGCAGATGCGCGGCAAGCGTGACGACCGAGCCGCCCTTCGGCTTGATGCGGGCGATCTTGCGATAGCGGAACGCGTCGCTGCTCGCCGGCCGGGTGCAGGAGACCGACAGCACCAGGGTTCCGGCCTGACGTTCGCGCGCCTGCAAGAACTCCTCGATCGGGATGTCGCGGGCACCAAAGCCGCCCGCGACGGCGACGGTCGCATCGAGCGCCAGCAGCGCCACGGTGAAATCGCCGTAGGGAGCTTTGGCAAAAAGATTGCCGCCGACCGTGCCCATGTTGCGCACGGCGGGACCGCCGATCGAGCGGGCGGGCGCGTGCAGGAAGGCGAGGTCCCCCTCAGCAAGGATGCGCGCGAAGGTGACGCCGGCGCCGAGCGTGATGCGCGGTCCCGAGGCGTCGATCCGGGTCAGCGCCTGATCGTTGGCGCGGACCACGATCGAGATCGCGACATCGCCCTCGTTCAATGCCCGCATCACCAGCGTGCCGCCGCCGAGATAGCGCGCGCTGCGGTCCGAGGACAATGCCCCCGCCGCCTCGCTGGCGCTTGCAAACGTCTTCACTGTCACGGCCATGACTATGCGGCCTCCCTCAGATGCCGGCGGATTGCCTCGAATCCAGCCTGGTAAATGTCTTCCGCGACCATGTGGGTGATGCGGTCCCGATCTTCCGGCTTGGTGGTGAAACGGGATTCCCAGTGCCAGAAGGTGCGGTCGCCGTCGGTGACCGGCAGCAGCCTGACATGGGCGACGTAGTTGAACATCGGCACCGGCGTGTCGAGCAGGCAATAGCTGAAGGACTGCTCCAGGTCCGACAGCGCCAGCAATTGCTCGCGCAGCTCGGAGCCGTCGTTGAGCTTGAACCGCCTGATGCAGCCGATCCTGTCGGAGGACTGCGCGCGTTCGATCGACGAGGTCGCGACAACCGGATGCCAGCGATCGTGCCCGTTGAAATCGCGCAGCACGGTCCACACCGTATCGGTCGGTGCGTCCAGGATCGTGCTCTTGACGACATGCGGCACGGTCAGCCTCCGAACACGCGCTTGAGCGCATCAAATCCGCCCTGGAACACGCCGCCGCCGATATTGCTGACGAGCTCGGTCTCCCGCTCCGGCGCGCAGTCGAATTCGGCGGTCCATTCCATGAAGGTCTGGTCGCCGTCGGTGACGGGGGTGAGCCGCAGGGTTGCGACATAGTTCTCGACACCCATCGGCGATTCCAGGATCGAATAGGTGCAGAACATGTCGTAGTCGGAGAGGCCGAGCAGCTTCTCGCGGATGCGGTCGCCGTTGCGCAGGCGAAAATCTCGCACACAACCGATCTTGTCGGCGGGCTCGCCGCCCTCGATGCGGCTTTCGGCGATCGCCGGATGCCAGTTCGGCAAGCCATTGAAATCGCGCACCCGCGCCCAGACGCGGTCGTTGCGGGCATTGACGACGGTGGAGACGTAGACGCGAGCCATGGCGCGACCTCAGCTCTTCTTCCGCGGCCCGCGCTCGGCCGGCGGTTCCCCACCTTCGGCCGAGGGGGCCGGCGAGGCCGCCGGCTTGTCGCCGCCACCTCCGCCTCCGCCGCTCTTGCGCGCGGACTCCTTGATCCCCTGCATGTCACGGGCTTCGCGGATCAGGCCCGGCATTTTGGAGAGACTGCCGCCTTCGACGCCGATGTCCGACAGGATCGAGTCGATTAGCGGCGCCTGGACGCGATAGCGCAGGGCGGAGTCGATGACTTCGTCGGTGGCGCTGCGGCCGCCATTGCCGCCGTGGCCGTTGCCGTTGAGGCCGTCGACCTGGAGGATGCGGATGCCCTCGATCTTCTCCATCGGCTTGACGCTCTCGCGGACGATGCCCTCGATCCGGTCGAGCAGCTTGCGGCGGAACAGCGAGTAGCGCGCCTGATCGGTCAGCACGTTCTCGGCCTCGTTCAGCATCCGCTGCGCTTCGGCCTCGACGGCGGCGCGCACGCGCTCGGCTTCCGCGGCGATCCGGGTCTCCTCGGCCTGTTTCTCGGCGAGCAGCACCTCGACCGTCTTGCGCCGCTTGGCGATCTCGCTCTCGCGCGCGGTAATGACGCGCTCGGTGGCTTCGGTCGCGCGCATCCGCGCTTCCTCGGCCGACGCCTTGGCGGCGGACTCTTCGAGAGACTTCAGATGGATGGCGATGGCCTTCTCCATCAGGACGGTCTCGACCTCCTTCTCGCGGTTGACCTCGAGCTTGCGCAGCTCGCGCTCGCGGCCGACGCGGGCTTCGTCGAGGCCGCGGTCGGATGCGATGCGCGCGCGCTCGACCTCCTCGCGAGAGGCGATCTCGGCCTCCTGCAGCGACTGCACCCGGGCGACTTCGAGCTGCTCGATCGAGCGCCGCCGCTCGATCCGGGCCGCTTCCAGCGCCTGCTCGCGCGACACGTCCGTGGTCTCGACCTCCTTGCGCGCGACGATCTCGGCCTGCCGGACCTGGCGATCGGCATCGATCCGCTCGGACTTCTTGGTCGACAGTGCGATGACGCGGTCCTCGTCGGCGATCTCGATCGCCTTCTTCTGCTCGATGTTGAGCACCTCGCGCTTCTTGGAGGAATTGATGCGCTCGGCCTCGAGCGCCAGATCGACCGTGATGCGCTGACGCTCGATGGCGTCGCGCCGCTTCAGCTCGGCCGCCTCCAGCACGCCGGTGCGCTCGATCTCGAGCGAACGCGTATCGCGCTCGGCCTGGATGCGCTCGGCCGCGACCGCCTTCTCCTGGGCGATGCGGGCCGCCTCGATCGCCTCGCGCGAGGCGATGTCGGCCTCCTCGACGGCGCGGTTGCGGGCGATCTCCAGCGAGCGCACGCGCTCCTCCTGGGCGATCCGGCTGGCCTCGGTGGTCTCGCGCGCCGCAATGCCGGCGACGTCGAGTGCCTGGTTGCGCTCGATCTCCAGCTGCCGCGTGTTCTGCTCGGCGGCGATGCGCTCGGCGGCGAGCGTCCGCTCGCGGGCGATGCGGGCGGCCTCGACCGCGCGCTGCGCCTCGATCTCGGCCTCCTGGATGGTGCGAACCTGCTGGATCTCCAGCGCGCGGGTGCGCTCGTCCGAGGAGATGCGCTCGACATTGACGATCAGCGTCTGGGCGATGCGGGCCTTCTCGGTGGCCTCACGGGCGGCGATCTCGGCCTCGTCGACCGCGCGGGTGCGCTCGATCTCGCGGCGGCGCGTTTCCTCCTCGTTGGCGATGCGGGCATCGGTGACGACGCGGTCCTGCTGGATCCGCGCCTTCTCGATGGCTTCGCGCGCCGCGATCTCGGCTTCCTCGACCGTGCGCATCCGCTCGATCTCGCGCTGGCGCACCTCGCGCTCGGATGCGATCCGCGTGGTGTCGATCGAGCGCTGGTTGGCGATCCTCGTCTTCTCGATCTCCTCGCGTGCCAGCAGCTCCTTTTCCTCGATGGTGCGGGTCCGCTCGATCTCCTTCTGGCGGGTTTCGCGCTCGGAGGCGATGCGGGCTTCCGCAATCGCCTGGTCGTTGGCGATGCGGGCGCGCTCGATGGCTTCGCGCGCGGAGATCTGCGCCTGCTCGGCCTCGGTTTCGCGCAGCGCCCGTTCGCGGGCGACTTCCGTGCGCTGAAGCGCGCGGCGCATCTCGATGTCGCGTTCCTGCTCCAGCCGCGCGGTCTCGCTCTCGCGCTCGATCTCCAGCGCCTGCCGCTCGGCCTCCAGGTTGCGGGCGCGGATCTTGATCATCGAGTCCTGCTCGATGTCGTTGCGCAGCTTCCGCTTGGCCTCGATGTCCTGCATCAGCTGGGTCAGGCCTTCGGCGTCGAACCGGTTCGAGGGGTTGAAGAATTCGAGATCGGTCTGGTCGAGATCGGTGATGGCGACCGACTCCAGCTCGAGGCCGTTCTGAGCGAGGGCCTCCGCCGCGTTGGCCTTGACGCGGGCGACATACTCGCCGCGCTGCTCGTGCATCTGCTCGAGGGTCATTTCGGAGGCGATTGAACGGATCGCCGAGATGAACTTGCCGGCGAGGAGGGCATGCAGTTGCCCCGGCTCCATGGTGCGGCGGCCGAGGGTGGCGGCCGCGATGGACACCGCTTCGCGGGTCGCCTGGACGCGGACGTAGAAATCGGCCTCGATGTCGACGCGCATGCGGTCGCGGGTGATGACGGCGTCCTGCCGGGAGCGCACGATGCCCATCGGCAGCACGTTCATGTTGACCGGCGTGTAATCGTGGATGAACGGCAGCACGAACGCGCCGCCATTGATCACCACGCGCTCGCCGAGGAAACCGGTCCGGACGAACGATGTCTCCTTGGAGGAGCGGTGATAGAGCCAGTTCACGATATAGACGCCGACCACGATCACGACGATCGCGACGATCAGCCAGAGGATCAATTCACCGACGAGCATCCCCGACATCTTTTCCTCCCTCGAACCTTCAGGCGTTATCGCGCGCCGATCGCCTTGAATTGACGTACCTGCTCCGTCAACGCCCGCTCCACGGGAAGCCGTTCCATCGAGGAGGCCCCGTAGAAGCCGTGGCAATGGCGGGTGTTCTTCATGATGAAATCGGCGTCGGCGGGATCCGCGATCGGGCCGCCATGCGCCAGCACCAGGATGTCGGGATTGACGCTGAGCGCGGCGGAGGCCCAGGTGTCGATCTGCGCCGGACAGTCCTTCAGCTTCAACGCGGTCTGCGCGCCGATCGAGCCGCCGGTCGTCAAGCCCATGTGGCAGACGACGATGTCGGCGCCGGCGATCGCCATCGCGGCGGCTTCCTTCTCGCTGAACACATAGGGCGTCGTCAGCATGTCCTTGTCGTGCGCCTTGGCGATCATGTCGATCTCGAGCGCGTAGGACATGCCGGTCTCCTCGAGATTGGCGCGGAAGGTGCCGTCGATCAGGCCGACGGTCGGAAAGTTCTGCACGCCTGCGAAGCCGAGCGCCTTCAGCTGGTCGAGAAACGCGTCCATGTCGCGGAACGGATCGGTGCCGTTGACGCCCGCGAGCACCGGCGTCCTCGTGACCACGGGCAGCACTTCGCCGGCCATCTCCAACACGATGGCGTTGGCATCGCCGTAAGCCATCAGGCCCGCGAGCGAGCCGCGTCCGGCCATGCGGTAGCGTCCGGAATTGTAGATCACGATGAGATCGACGCCGCCGGCCTCCTCGCATTTGGCTGACAGGCCGGTGCCGGCGCCGCCGCCGACGATCGGCTCGCCGCGCTTCGCCATCTCGCGGAACCGCCTCAGAAGTGCTGCGCGTTCAAACCTTGGCATCGCTCACCTCGCTAGTCTCCGCCGCGTGCCGGTGCGGCCGAACAGAGTTCGGAACGCACCGACGATGGCGGCGGCGAAATCGGGATCGTTGATGTTCTTGGGCGTGCGGATGAGCTGGCGATGGCCGGTCTGCCGCACGGTGCGCTCCAGCGTGCGGAATAGCGCGGCATCGGCGTCCGGATCCCAGAACGGCTGGCCCCGCGCGTCGAGCGCGGAGACGCCGCCCTCGGGCAGGAAGAAGCGCACCGGGCCGTCCATCTGGTTGAGCCGCTCGCCGATCCAGCGGCCCATGCGCTCGTTCTCCTCCACGTTCGTCCGCATCAACGTCACCTGCGGATTGTGGACGTGGAATCTGCGGCCGCGGTAGCGCTCGGGAATGGTGTCGGGCGCGCCGAAATTGACCATGTCGAGTGCGCCGACCGAGCCGACATAGGGGATACGCGTGCGGATGATCGCACCGAAGCGGTCCTCGGTTGCGGGAAACACGCCGCCCATCAGGAGATCGCAGACCTCCGTCGTGGTGAGGTCGATGACGCCGGCGAGCTGGCCGGACTCGACGAGTTTCTCCATGGAACGGCCGCCGACGCCGGTGGCATGGAAGACCAGGCACTCGAAATCGTCGCGCAGCTCGGCGGCGATCTTCTGCGCCGCCGGCGTCGTCACGCCGAACATGGTGATGCCGACCGAAGGCAGGCCGCCAGCCTCCCGTGCCGTCGCGGCGCGCGCATCCAGCCGCGCCTTGACCATGCCGGCAAGCGCATGGGCGCCGTTGGCCAGCACCGCGCGCGAGATCGAGTTCAAGCCCTGCACGTCGGTGACCGAGTGCATCATGGTGATGTCGGCCGGGCCGACATAGGGCCCGACATCGCCGGATGCGACGGAGGAGATGATCAGCTTCGGGACGCCGACCGGAAGCGCGCGCATGCCGGGGGCAACCAGCGACGCCGCGCCCGAGCCGCCGGCCGTGATCACGCCGGCGACATTGCCCTGGCGCCGCAGCCAGTTGGCGAACGCATCGGCCATCGCGGTCACGGCCGCGCCGCGGTCGGGGCCGAACACGGCTGAGCCGCCACGGCCATGGTTGAGCGCGATCTCCTGCGCGGAGACGTCGCAGCTGGAATGCCTGCCGCCGGTCGAGACGTCGACCAGCCGCGTACGCAGGCCGGTTTCGGCGATGATGTCGCGGATGAAGCGCAGCTCGAGGCCCTTGGTGTCGAGCGTGCCGACGACCAGGACGACAGGCGGGCCCGCGGTCTGCGCCGCCATCGGATCGCGCTTGCGCCTTGCCGTCTCGTCGAGCCGCGCGATTTGCGTCGAGAGCGTGCGGGCTGCGGCCTCGATGCGGGCGATCGGCACCGGCTGCGACCACCGCGTCGGCAATGTCGGATTGGAGACGTAGATGCGGATCGGCCCGTCGCGGCGTGGCGCCGGCGCAGGTTTAGCTTCCGGGCCGGTCGCCGAGATCTCGATATCCGGCTCGAGCTCGGCGTGAAGCCCGACGCCGAGCAGGCGTTGCTGGAGCTCGCGGTCGGCGGCGAGCCGCGCGGAGTCGATGATGCGATTGATGCGGCCGTTGACCATGATCGCGACATTGCGCGAGACCGCGGTGGCAACCCCGATATTCTGCTCGATCACGAGCACGGACATGTCGCCGTCCTCACCGAGCCGCAGCAGCATCTCCTCGACCTGCGCCACGATGACGGGCGCAAGTCCCTCGGTCGGCTCGTCCATGATCAGCAAATGCGGATTGGTGAGCAGCGCGCGCGAGATCGCCAGCATCTGCTGCTCGCCGCCGGAGAGCTGGCCGCCGCCGTGATCCCTACGCTCGGCGAGGCGCGGGAAGGTGTCGTAGATGCGCTCGACCGTCCAGGCGCCGGAGCGCATGCCGCCGGCGAGCTGCAAGTGCTCGTCGACGCTGAGCGAGCGCCACAGACGGCGTCCCTGCGGCACGTAGCCGACGCCGAGCCGGGCGATCTGGGCGGGCGGCCGCCTTGTGATGTCCGTGCCGCGGACACGGATCGATCCGCCGCTGACGCCGACCAGCCCCATGATCGCCTTGCACAGCGTGGTCTTGCCCATGCCGTTGCGTCCGACCACGGAGAACACGCCGCTCTCGAGCGTGAGGTCGACGCCTTGCAGCGCGTGCGAGTGCCCGTAATAGACGTCGAGCCCGCGGACCTCGAGCGCGGCGGCAGAGCGACGGGCCTCATTCATGGCCGCCTCCGAGATAAAGCTCCTGCACCTCGGGGTCGGACTGGATCTCCTCCGGCAGGCCCTCCTTGAAGATGCGGCCGTTGTGCATCATCGTGACGCTCTCGACGACGCGCAAGGCGACGTCCATGTCGTGCTCGATGATGATGTAGCCGATATGCGCCGGCAGCGAGGTCAGGATCTCGATCAGCTCCGCGCGCTCGGTCGGCGACAGGCCCGCGGCCGGCTCGTCGAACAGGACGAAGCGCGGCGCGCCGGCGAGCGCGAGCGCGATCTCGAGCTGGCGCTGCTGGCCGTGCGCGAGCTCCGCCACGCGCTGGTCCTTCACGGCGGCCAGATGCACGGCCTGGACGAGGTTGTCGGCCGCATGCATCAGGGCATCGTTCTGTCCCGGCCGCAGCAACGAGAAGCGTCCGCGCGAGACGCCGCGGCAGGCGAGATAGACATTGTCCTGCACGGTGAGGCCGGGAAACAAGGCCGAGATCTGGTAGGTCCGGCGCAGCCCGCGGCGGATGCGTTCGTAGGGCGGGAAATGCGTGACGTCCTCGCCGAAGAAGCGGATCGTGCCGGAGGAGGGCGCGAAGTCGCCGGTGATGCAGTTGAACAGCGTGGTCTTGCCGGCGCCGTTGGAGCCGAGCACGGCGCGGCGTTCGCCGGGGCGCACGGTGATGGTGACGTCGGTCAGCGCCGCGAGCGCGCCGAACAACCGCGTCACGCCGCGCAGCTCCAGCGCGGCGCCGGCGCCGACGGCCGAGAGGCGTTGGGCGACGCTATCCATGGCCGCGTCCTCCGCCCGGTCGATTTGCGGCAGGACGCCGGCTCTGGCGCCAGCGCTGCCACAGGCCGATGACGCCGTCCGAGGACCAGAACACGATGGCGAGGAAACCGAGACCGATCAGCAGGCGGAAGCGGTTGCCGTCGAGGCCGAGCCTGACAAGGAAGTCGAGCGCGAAGGTGCGCAGCAGCACGAAGATCAGCGCGCCGATGAAGGGACCGATCGGACGCGTGATGCCGCCGACGACGGCGATGATCAGCACGTCGATGCAGGCCCCGACGCTGACCGAGCCCGGCGAGATCTGGCGGTAGTTCCAGACCTGGAGGACGCCGGCGAGGGCGGCCACGAAGGAGGCGAAGGCATAGGCGGCGACGCGGTGCGCATTGACGTTGAAGCCGAGCGCCGCCATGCGCCTGGGATTGTCGCGCACGCCCTGAAGGGCGAGGCCGAACGGGGCGCGCGAAAGATATTCGACGGCGAAATAGCACAGCGCGGCAACCGCGAGCACGATATAGTAGAAGGGAATGTCGGCGCGCCAGTTCACGCCCCAGAAGTGCGGCGTCGCCACGGTGTTGATGCCGGTATGGCCGTTGAAAATCGCCCAGTTCTGGTTGGTGAAATAGTAGAAGGCCGCTCCGATCGCGAGCGTGATCATGATGGTGTAGATGCCTTCGGTGCGCACCGCGAGCGCGCCGCCGAGCGTGCCGAAGGCGGTCGCCAGCGCCAGCGCCATGGGGACCGCGAGCCACCACGGCCAGCCCAGGCTGATATTGGCGTTGCCGCTGACGCCGAACACGGCGACCATGTAGGCGGAGAAGCCCGCGATGGTGAGCTGCATCAGGCTGACCATGCCGCCATAGCCGGCAAGGAACATCAGGCTGAGCGCCATGATGCCGAGAATCAGCGTGGTCGCGAAGATCTCGATCAGGAAGAAGCCGCTCGCGATCAACGGCATGATCAGGAGAATGATCGCGACGATCCAGGCGGCGGGATTGTTGATCTCCGGCCATGTCCGCGCCGGGCGCTGCGCAACATCGGCGGGGCGAACGGTAACGCGGGCATCGTGGGCGAGCGACATGTCAGCGCCTCGCCAACAGGCCTTGCGGCCGGATCGCCAACACGAGCACCATGATCAGGAAGGTCACGACGATGGCATAGGTCGGGATGTAGACCGAGCCGAGCTGTTCGGCGAGGCCGATGATCAGCGCGCCGAGCGCCGCGCCGGGGATCGAGCCCATGCCGCCCACGATCACGACGACGAGGGAGGCGAGCAGGAAGCGGATGTCCTCGCCCGGGGATAATGACTGGAAGGTGCCGCCGACGACGCCGGCGATGCCGGCAAGTCCTGCGCCGAACGCGAACACCGCCACGAAGACGAGCTGGATGCGCACCCCGGTCGCGGCGAGGATATCGCGGTCGTCGACGCCGGCGCGGATGATCATGCCGGCGCGGGTGCGATTGAGCGCGAGCCACATCGCCACGCCGATCACGACGGAGGCGGCGAAGATCACCAGCCGCACCAGGGGATATCGGAGATAGACCGGCTCGCCCGAGGATTTGATCGCCGTGACCAGCGGCAGCTCGATGGGGCCGATCAGCCAGTTCGGCGTCTGGATCTGGTAGAAGTCGCCGCCACAGGCCCACAGCATGAGATCGGCGAACACGATCGAAAGCCCGATCGTCACCATGGTCTGCCTGAGGTCCTGTCCCTCCATCCGGCGGAACACGATCAACTGGAGCAGGACGCCGACCAGGGCGGTGAGGATGAAGGCGACGATGAAGCTGAGCAGCCAGGAGCCGGTCGCCGTGCTGATGGCGTAGCCGACATAGCCGCCGAATAGATAGAGCGAGCCGTGCGCGAGGTTGACGTTGCGCATCAGGCCGAAGATCAGCGTGAAGCCGCTGGCGACGAGGAAGTAGAGCCCGCCGAGCGTGATGCCGTTGAAGACCGCGTTGAGGAAGACGCGCTTGCGGCCGATGGCCTCTTCCAGGCCCGGCGGCCAGACCGCGAAGACCAGCCACAGCCCGACGGCAATGGCAATGATCGAGATCAGCGCCCAGGCCGGATGGCGTTCGACGAAGCGGCTCATGCTCTCGCCTCGTATCGCTTGCGGCGGGGCAATGGCATATCGTAAGCGGATTTTCCGCGGCCCATCCTTCGAGACGCTCGCTTTGGCGGGCTCCTCAGGATGAGGGCAGAGTATGCGGCAGCAATTCCAGCGGGGGCGATGCCGATTAGCCTCATCCTGAGGAGACCGCGCAGCGGTCGTCTCGAAGGACGAGGCGCTTGCTCAGGCGGCTCCAGGAGATCGTGTGCGATTGCGCTCGCGCGTGCGGAGAGAGGTCGCGCCGAACACGCGGGTTCACCCCAACCCTCTCCCTGCAAGCGGGGCGAGGGGGCATGCAAGCCGTTGCCGGCTGCTGCTGGCCCTGCCATGGACGCACGTCCTCCCTGGACTCGCGACCCTCTTTCGGGATCGCGTTGCCCGCATCCTAGCGGGGCTGCGAGGGCGACGTTTGATCGTGAGTATCTTTTCGTGGCCCGCGCTCAGGCGCGTAAAATCTTGGCTGCGCGTCGATAATCGGTCGGGGCCATTCCCACATTGGCGGCGAAGAAGCGGGTGAAGCCGCTCTGCGAGGAGAAGCCGAGATCGAAGCCGATATCGGCGATCGGCGTCTCGCTTGCCACCAGCGCTTCGAGCGCATGCTCCATGATCAGCGTGTTGAGATAGAGGTTCGGCGTCACGCCGGTCTGGACGCGGAACAGCCGGTAGAAATGCGGTCGCGACAGTCCGGATTCCCGCGCGATCGTATCGAGCTCGATCTCGGCGCCGGGGCTCTCCGACATCATCTTGATGCATTTGCGCACGCGGAAATCGGTGACGGAGCCGTTTGCGCGTGGATCGCGCGCGATCTCGGCCTGCTGCCAGCTTTCGTCGTAGCAGATGTCGATCAGCCGCCGCAGCTCGGAATCGAGGCTGGAGAGCGATGGTGCGCCGCACACGAGCGCGGCCGTCCGCCTGATGTGCTTGTCCAGCGCCGGCGTGCGCCGGAACTGGGTGCGGCCGAAACGCATCCGGTGGGTGCCGGAGGCATCGGGTGCAAACCATTCGGCATTGACATAGAGCACGAAGAAGATCGCGCCGCCGTCGAGATCGGCGGGCAGGAAATTATGCGGCTCCCAGGGATTGACCGCGACGACGGACGTCTCGTTGAGATCGTGGTGTCCCTCGGAGACGTCGATGCATGCCGGCATGCCGCCAACATGGAAGATCAGATGACCTTCACGATGGGCGTGGATATTGAAAGGGCGGTTCAACTGATAAACCGTCGCCCGGCCGAACCGGCCGTGGAAGACGGCGAGCGCACGGCTCATGCCTTCCCCTCCCGAATCTTCTTGTCTTTTCGCTCAGCGTTCAACAACGCCGACGAGATTGCAAGAGCGGAGAGCGACCGCGTCAGCAAGTCGCTCCCCGGGTTGTGCATCGCGGAGGTGATGCGTCAGTATTTCTTACATTCCGGCACGGTGCGGCTCGGCAGCCCGATCTTGGAGAAGACGGCCGGATCGTAGCCGAGCGTCTGGTTCACGTTCGGGATCACCTTCACGACCTTGCTGAACAGCGCGCCCTTGCCGTCATCAACGACTTCGGTGACGAAGTTGGTGCCGATCGCCTGCCGGTTGGAGTCGAGCTTGATCTTGCCGTTCGGCGCATCGATTTCGATTTTGGCGAGGGCTTCCTTGTACTTGGCCTGGTTGTTGGAGAGATCGCCATTGACCTCACGCAGCGCCAGGATCAGCGCCATGGTCGAGCCGTAATAGTTGGTGGCGAGCAGTGACGGGCTCGGGAAGCGCTTGTTCGGCGGGAAGGCGTCCTGATAGGCCTTCACGAATTTCTGCCAGCCCGGATCCTCCCAGGTATCGGCCTGGCCGCTCGCCGCGATGGTGCCGACCAGGGCGTTCTTGGCGTTGCCCTTCGACGACAGGATGGTCTGGTCGATCATGATGGAACCGCCCATCAGATGCGCCTTGCCGCCGGCCTGCTGGTACTGGTTGAGGAAGTTGACGGCATCGGCGCCGCCAAGCCCGAGATAGATCGCGTCGACGTCGTCGGGCAGTGCGGCGATGACCGAGGCGAAATCCTTGGTGCCGAGCGGCACCCATTGCCGGTTGGTGACCTGTCCGCCGGCGCCGCAGAACTCGAGCACGAGGCCGAACACTTGGGTGTAGATGAAGGAATAGTCCTCGCCGACGGTCGCGATCTTGCGATACTTCTTGTCCTCAAAGGCGTATTTGCCGAGGCCGACCTGCCACTGCGCGCCGTCCATGTTGTAGCGGAAGAAGTTCGGGGCAGGATCGACATAAGTGGTTTCCTGCGCGCCGGAGGCTGCGTTGATGAAGGTCAGCTCCGGATGGGTCTTTGCGAAGTTCTTCACCGCGATGCCTTCGTCGCCGGAGAGCGGCGACAGCAGGATCTGCACCTTGTCCTGCTCGATCAGCTTGCGCACGGCGCGCACCGCGCTGTCCGGCGTTGCGTCGGTCGAGGCGACGATGAATTCGAGCTCCTTGTCGCCGACCTTCTTGCCGAGGACGTTGAGTGCCGTCTGGTGGCCGCGCATGCCGTCCTCGCCGAGCACCGTGTAGGTGCCTTCGAGGGTTGCGGTTACGCCCACCTTGATCTTTTCCTGGGCGATCGCTGCGCTTGAAAGAAACAAGCTGCTCAGCGCGAGCAGTCCCACACTGCATTTCGACATTGTGCTCCTCCCTGTGTGTCGTCTTTTGTCGCCGCGTGGCTCTCGAAAGGCCCGCGGCTTTGATGGGAAGGCTAACCGAAGTCGGATGCGGTGCATCCGTTAGCGCCTCCTTTGGTTTGACGGGCAGTCTCATTTTTGAATGGTGCGGCGCAAATGGTTCCGCGGTGCAACAGGCTGTCACAGGAACGCTTCGGGCGGGGCTCCGTTAGCGGAGCGAATTGCTGGAGCTGTCCATGATCGAATACCCCAAGCCGCCTTATCCTTCGCAACAGCAGCCGATGCCTGGTTCGACGGGTGCGATGAATCCACGCCCCGATCATGGCGAGGAGAGCTACAGAGGCTCAGGACGTTTGGCCGGAAAGAAGGCGCTCATCACCGGTGGTGACAGCGGCATCGGCCGCGCGGTCGCGATCGCCTATGCCCGTGAGGGCGCGGACATCGGCATCTCCTATCTGAACGAGGACGAGGATGCAGCCGAGGTCAAGGCGCTGGTAGAGCAAGCGGGACGCAAGGCGATCCTGATTCCCGGCGACATCAGCAATCCCGAGCACTGCCGGTCCATCATGCGTCGCACGGTCGAGGAGCTCGGTGGGATCGATATCCTCGTCAACAATGCCGCCCACCAGGCCACGTTCAAGGACATCGCCGACATCAGCGACGAGGAGTGGCAGCGCACGTTCGAGACCAACATCCACGCCATGTTCTATCTGACCAAGGCCGCCGTGCCTCACATGCGGCCGGGCGCTGCGATCATCAACACGGCGTCGGTGAACTCCGACATGCCGAATCCGACCTTGCTGGCTTACGCCACGACCAAGGGCGCCATCCAGAATTTCACGGGTGGGCTGGCGCAGATGCTGGCCGAGAAGGGCATTCGGGTCAACGCCGTTGCTCCGGGGCCGATCTGGACGCCGCTGATCCCGTCGACGATGTCGGAGGAAAGGGTCAAGAATTTCGGCAAGCAGGTCCCGATGCAGCGCGCGGGCCAGCCGGCCGAGCTCGCGACCGCCTATGTCATGCTGGCCGATCCGCTATCGAGCTTCACCTCGGGGGCCACCTTGGCCGTCACCGGCGGGAAGCCGTTCATCTGATTGAAGGTGCCTCGTCAGCGTCTTGAGAGCACGAGGATCGTGGCGGCGCCGGAGGCCGGGCCGCCACGTCCTGGCCAGCAGATCGATCAGGCGGCGTTGGACGCCTTGGCGTTGACGCCCTTGCGGAGCGCCACCGTGTTCAGCTTGGTGTTGGCGGCCTTCTCTTCGTTCAAATTGGTCGTGAGGAAGCGCACGATGTCGTCGTGGCCGAGCTCCTGCGCCCAGGCGATCAGCGTGCCGTAGCGGCACATCTCGTAGTGCTCGACGGCCTGCGCGTTGGCCACGATCGCGGCATCGAGCACGGCCTTGTCCTCGATCTCGCCGGCGGTCGCGTCGGCTTCCTCGATGAGGCCGTCGATGGCGGGGCACTGCGTGCCGCTGGGCTCCTTGTCGAGCTTGGCGAACACCTTGTTGAGCCGTTCCACCTGCTTGTTGGTCTCGTCCAGATGAGCCTTCAGGCCGGCGACGAGATCCCTGTTGGTCGCCTTGTCGATCATCTTCGGCAGCGCCTTCAGGATCTGCTGCTCCGCGTAATAGATGTCCTGCAACCCGTGCAGCAGCAGGTCTTCCATCGATTTGATGTCCTTGGTGAAGAATCCCATAAAAGACGCCTCCTTTTCACAATGATGACACTGGAACGCTGCGCGGCCGCAGCTGTTCCATTCCTGTGTGCAGACCAGGAGGGCCGAATGAGCGACGGAATTGATCATCTTGCGGGCTTGCTCGGCCGCGCGGCGATGGACGTGTGGGGCGACATGCCTCGCGACATCCAGGAAGCGCTGTTCGAGACGGCCATGAAGGGGCGCGAGCCCGAGCGCGAGGAGCTCGCGCGGCTGTTGCACGAGCGGCACCCGCGTACGCTTCATCCGGCCCGGCCGGGATGATGCAGCGACTGGAACCAACACACGCGCCGCCGATTGGTAAATTGAGCGACGCGCCGCCGAATGGTCCGCATGAGGCCGCGGGAGGTGCATCGCTCGACGGTTGGAAAATTTGTGAGTCGATCGCCGTGACTGAGATGAACATCGGAAAATGGTACGACCCGATCTCGGAACGGTGGATCGCGCCGCGTGAAGCGCGCACCATCGCCGGCTATGGTCAGTCCGGCGCCGATAAGGTGACGGAGAGCCACGAGAGACGCGAGGCGCAGCGGATCTGGCAGCTGTTGGTGGATTGCTGCGCAGGTGAGTGATGCCGTCCTTGGCGGCAGGCGCCACTATTTATAGCGCTCCTCCGGCGTCATCACGCTCGCGTCATCGATGCCGCAAGCAACGAAACCGTCAATTCGGACAGGGTTGCCCCGCCGCTCCCCACATCGCCATGTCCTTGACGTGGTCCTCGAAGGTGCCGGGCGGCGTCGAGCGGCCGGCTCCCGGTGCCCAGCCACGAGGAATGAAACCGTTCAACGAAGCGTCGTGCCGCAAATGGTCGACGAGGCCGGCGGCGTCGCGACCGCCGTTGCGCTTGGGATCCTTCATTTGCGCGCAAATCTCAGCGCCACTCTTGCCGAACCAGATGAAGGCCACTGGGGCGAGCTGCCAGTCGATGCCGGCGCGCGGCGGCGCCGGGGCCGGTTCGTTCGCCTGGGTGGAGGTCATGTGACAGGTCGAGCAGGGGATCGCCTCCGTGCCGATGCGGCTCGCTCCGCCGTGGATGTTCATCCCGTGCACGCGCGGCTTGGTTTCGCCCGCCGGCGTCCATATCGGGATCGCCTTGGCATCGACGTGGCAGTTGGCGCAACGCGGATGGGTCACCACGGCTTCGATCCGCTTCCAGGCCGCCAGTCCCTCGGCGCGGCTGACGCTGCCGGTCGGCAGCGCAGGCCTGGCGGTCTCGTCCTTGGCCGCGACGATCCCGGTGAGGACGGCGATTGATGAGGCGGCGAGAACGACGGCGATCAGAGACCTGTTCATGGCTTGCCTCACACGAAATCGATGAACTTGTTGAACGGCATTTCGCGGATGCGCTTTCCGGTCGCTGCGAAGATCGCATTGGCGAGCGCGGGGGCGGCAGGTGGAACGGGTGGCTCGCCGACACCTCTCACTTTGGGATCGTTCTCGAGCCCGCGGACCTCGATGACGGGACATTGGTAGATCCGCATGGCTTCGTGATGGTTGTAATTGGTCTGCTGCACCGCGCCCTTTGCGTAAGTGAGCTCGCAATTGATGGCATGGCCGAGCCCCCAGACGACGCCGCCTTGCACCTGGTTCTCGAAATTAACGGGATCGATGACCTTGCCGACGTCGACGGCGACCCAGACCCTGTCGATCTTGATGCCTCGGTCCGTCGCCGTCACCTCGACGACTTCGGCCGCCGGCGTCCCGAAGGACTCGACGAATGCGACGCCCCGGCCTCTGCCCTTGCCGAGCGGTCCCTTCCAATCCGACATCTCCGCGACCCTCTCCAGCAGCTTGCGGTAAGTCGGCACGGCGCACATCGCGATCCGCGCTTTCATCGGATCGAGGCCCGCGGCATGGATCAACTCGTCGATGAAGCTCTCGGTGAAGAAGCCGGCGGTAGAGGCGCCGACCGACCGCCACGTCGTGCTCGGCGACAGTCCTTGCGCCTCGTAAGTCGTGGCCCGGAAATTAGGGATGTCGTAGTAGACGTTCCAGAGGCCGGCCGCCAATTGAGCGTCGGGATCCTTCGAGGGGGCACCCGAACGTTCGAGCAGTCCCTTGAGCGGTGCCGTCGAGGCCAATTGCAGATCGGCCGCGACGATCTTGCCCTTGTCGATGCTCCCTCTGTGCCGGGCGATCGCAATCTGCCGCGGAATGTCCTGGAGGAAATCCTCCTCGCGCGAGAACACCAGCTTGATCGGCGTGCCGCGCATCTGGTTCGCGATCTCGGCAAGCACACGGACGTTCTCGTATTCGAGGCGGTGGCCAAAACTCCCACCGGTCCACTGATTGTGGAAGGTGACCTGTTCCGGCTGCTTCAGGCCGATCGCGGTCGCCGCGACATACTGTACGAATTGAGGGCTCTGGTGGCCGACCCAGATCTCCATCCCCTTGTCGGTGACGAGGCCGATCCCGTTGAGCGGCTCGAGCGGCTGATGCGCGACATAGGGCGCGCGATACTCGGCCTCGATGCGCTTTCCCGTCCTCAGGCCAGCTTCGACATCGCCGATCTTGCGCCATTCCTTGCCCAGGAACTCCGGCTTGAACGAGGATTCCAGAACCTTCCAATGGTCGGCCTGCTCGGCGGGATAGACCGAGGGCGCCCACTCGCACGCGATGGCATCGACTGCCTTCATCGCGTACCAGCTGTTCGTGGCAATCACCGCAACGCCATTCTTGATTTCGAGGATCTTCTTGACCCCCGGCATCGATTGCGCCTTGGCCGCGTCATGAGATTTCAGCGGTTGCCCCTTGTTGGGGTTCAGCTTGACGGAGGCGTACAGCATGCCCTCCATCTTCATGTCGATGCCGAACCTCAGCTCGCCCAGAACCTTGGCGCGCACATCAAGGCGCATCATTGGCTTGCCAATCATGCGCCAGGTGGAGGGATCGCGCGTCTGCGCATCGAGCACCGGGGGAATCTTGGCGGCGTCTGCCGCGAGCTCGACGTAGGGAATTTTCGTGCCATCGGGGAGGATCACGTGCCCGGATTGGGTACGGATGTCGGCCACCGCGACGCCCGAACGTTTGGCGGCCGCGGCCTTCAACGTTTCGCGCGCGACCGCGCCGGCCATGCGCAGCTTCTCATAGGTGTCAGGGATCGTGCTCGAGCCGCCCGTCATCTGCAGGCCGGACTTCCGAAGACCTTCGAGCGCCGCGGCGCGACCCGCTTCGGCCGCGGGGCTCTGATCCGAGGCGAGGAACGGCGCCAGCTCTTCCTTGAACCCGGTGTTGAAATAGGCGGGACTGGGACCAGCGAAGCGAACTTCGAACTGCCCGGGATCGAGGTCCATCTCCTCGGCGATCATGATCGGCTGCACCGAGCCGACGCCCTGACCGATGTCGGCGTGCTGGGCGATCAGCGTGATCTTGTCCGGACTGATCTCCACCCAGGGATTGAAGGTCACGGCGTTCGGGCCGAGGCCGGCAGCCAACGGATTGCCATCGGCAGCCGGCGCCGCAGCTTCGGCATTGCTGTAAGCACCGAAGGCGATGCCGCCGGCGAGCGCGGCGGAGCCGAAAACGAAGGCGCGACGCGAAAGGCTCTGCATGTGGCCCATCTCACTTCTCCGCCATCTTGTGCGCGGCAGCCGCGTGGATCGCAGCGCGAATGCGCGGATAGGTGCCGCAGCGGCAGAGATTGCCGGACATCACCTGATTGATCTGCTCGTCCGTCGGTTTGGGGATCTTCGAGAGCAGCGAGATCGCCTGCATGATCTGCCCGGTCTGGCAGTAGCCGCATTGCGGGACCTGATGTTCGATCCAGGCCTGCAACACCGGGTGCTGGTCCCTGTTGGCCAACCCTTCGAGCGTGACGATCGACCTGCCGGCGATCTCGCCGATATGCGACTGGCAGGACCGCACGGCCTTTCCGTCGATGTGGACGGTGCAGGCACCGCATTGCGCGACCCCGCAGCCATATTTGGGACTCGTGATGCCGAGCTCGTCGCGCAACACCCAGAGCAGCGGCATCTCGGGAACGACGTCAACCTGGCGCTTGATCCCGTTCACTGTGAGCTCGATCATGTCGATATGTCCCTCTGGCGGATCTGGTCGGCACGGCAGCATCGCCTCATGGCGAGGCGCAGTATTTCCGAATCCTGCGGCATCATGCGCAATCCCTGCGGAATGGATCGGCGCGATCGGCTTTCATGTCGGGCTGGCCGCAGCACAATTCACGATATTGTCCCGGCGTGAGACTCGCGGCCTTGCGGAACACGCGCGTGAAATTGGCCTGCGAGCCGAAGCCGAACTCCAGTGCAATCTCGACCAGGGCCAAACGGTTGCGCGCGAGCTCCTGCCGGGCGGCCTGGACGCGGCGATCGGTGACGTAGCGATGCGGGGACAGTCCGGTCGCCTCGCGAAACAGCCGGGAAAAATGATAGGGGCTGAGGCAGGCCTGCGCCGCCAGCTCCTCGAGCCTGATGTCGAGGCCCAGGGAGGTCTCGATATAATCCAGCACGCGCTGCAGCCGTCGTGGATCGAGCGAGGGCGACTTTTCCGGCGGGCGCCAGCGGTCGATCGTATAATGTCCGAGAAGATGAGCCGCGAGCGCCACCTGAATTCCTTCCACGAACAGCGCATCGGTCCGCTGGCGGGGACGATGGAGCAGGTCACGCAGCGGCGAGCAGATGTGGAAGAGCACCTGGTCTGCCAGACCGTGAGCATAGGCAATTTCGACCTTTGCCGGATCGATGTCGAAGTCGGCGAGGGCACTCTGGTCCAGCAGCGCCGGCGGCAGGTAGAGATGCAGACATTCCATCCGGTCCGAAAGCTCGAGATGGCTTTCCTGCGTTCCGACGGGCACCAGGTAGCTCATGCCCGGCCGGGCGAGGCTCTTCTGGACTTCGCCATTGCCGGCCCGGCACACCATGCCGCCGCCCGACACGAGCATGACGAGCTCGGTGCAAACGGGAACGGGCGTTTGCTGCCGTCCCGCCTCGAATTTCCGATGTTCGATGCTCAGTGCGGACCAGTTGCTGGTCTCCGCGAGCTTCTCGCTGTTCTGGTATTTCTGATCTCCATGCGTCACGAGCGCCATCAGGACCTCCGCTTCGTTACGACGACTCCCGGCCCCGTATCGCAAGCGAGCGATCATTCCATCCGGTGTAGAGCTGCAGCCCCGGCTGCTGCCACGCCGATGGGAATTTCTCACAAGCGGTAAGAGCGAAGTCCAGAGGCAGCCCGGTTAAAAGAGGTAAAAGGCAAGCAGCGCAAAGACTTGGCGATACGCCCCACGAGCCTCCTAAATTCGATCATGCCGTGAATGAGCAAGATGCGTCCGTCATCGCGCAGGAATCGGAAATACCGCAGTGCTCGCCTGCTCTAGTGAAAGGCTCGTCAACGGCAATGCCGCCGTATCGAGGATCGGAGCCTGTTATGAAGTCGCTTATCTTTACGCTTGCTGCAATGTCGATCGCAACGGCCTCTGCCGCGGTCGCGGCCGAGAGGCCCGTCTCCATCGTCCTCGTCCATGGCGCCTTCGTCGACGGATCGGGCTGGAAGGACACCTACGACATCCTCTCGAAGGCCGGCTATGAAGTGCTCGTCGTCCAGCAGCCGACGATCTCGCTGCGAGACGATGTCGCGGAGACCGAACGCGTGATCGCCAAGGCGCGGCATCCGGTCATTCTCGTCGGTCACTCCTATGGTGGAATGGTCATCACCGAAGCCGGCGACAATCCGAAGGTTCGCAGCCTGGTCTATCTCGCGGCATATGCTCCCGATGTCGGGGAGTCGGTCAGCACGCTGTCGGAAGCACCCGTGCCGCCCGGCGAGCACAAGGGTCCCTTGGTCACTGAAGGCAATTATCTCTTCGTCGAGCGCGATAAATTCCCGACCTCCTTCGCCGCCGGTGTCGACCCGGCCACGACCAGCTTCATGGCTGCGGCGCAATTGCCGTTTGGATTGCAGGCGGTGCAGACCAAGGTCGAGCGCGTGGCCTGGAAGACGAAGCCGACCTATTACATGGTGACGATGGAGGATCACATTATCCCTCCGAGCTTACTGCGCACCATGGCCAAGCGCTCGGGTGCGAAGGTGACGGAGATCAAAAGCAGCCACGCGGTGATGCTGTCGCATCCGCGCGAGGTCGCGGCCTTCATCAGAAGCGCGGATACGTCCGCAGCCGACTGAGATCGACCGCGCCGCGCACGGACTGGTCTTGCCTGTCACACACAAAGGACTCGCAACATGACCCTGAAGGATATTTTGCCGGGAAAACTGGGTTTCGGCGCGGCGCCGCTCGGCAACATGTTTCGCGATATCCCGGAGCAGGAAGCGCTGGCGACGGTGAACGCGGCCTGGGACGACGGCATCCGATATTTCGACACTGCGCCTTTCTATGGCGCAGGGCTCGCGGAGATCCGTATGGGTGCCGCGCTCGCCGCTCGGCCGCGTGGCGACTATGTGATCAGCACCAAGGTCGGCCGCCTCATCCTCGACGAAACCGAGGACGCCGGCGTCCGCGAGCTCGGCGAAAAGGCCGGCGTCTTCCAACATGGACGCCCGAACAAAATCGTGAACGACTATTCCGGCGACGCGACGTTGCGCTCCATCGAAGACAGCCTGAAGCGGCTGGGCACCGACCATGTCGATATCGTCTTCGTGCATGATGTCGCGCAGGATTTCTACGGCGACGAGTGGCTGGCGGTGTTCGAAGGCGCGCGCAAGGGTGCGTTCAGGACGCTTGACCGGTTGCGCGACGAGGGCGTGATCAAGGCCTGGGGGCTCGGCGTCAACCGGGTCGAACCGGTCGAGCTGCTGCTCGCGCTCGAAGATCCGCGCCCCGACGGCTTCCTGCTCGCGGGCCGCTACACACTTCTCGACCATGCCCGCGCGCTGCAGCGGGTGATGCCGATGGTTGCGGAACATGAACTCGCGATCATCGTCGGCGGCCCCTACAGTTCGGGCGCGCTCGTCGGCGGGCCGAATTTCGAATATGCGCCGGCGCCTCCACAGATTCTCGGCAAGGTGGCGCGGATCAAGGCAATCGCCGATCGCTACGGGATCAGCATGAAGGCGGCCGGCTTGCAGTTCGCGCTGGCAAATCCAGTCGTCGCTGCCGTCATTCCAGGTGCGAGCCGTCCGAGCCGCATCGCTGAAGATCGCGCCGCCGTCGAGGAAGCCATACCCGCCGATTTCTGGCGCGAGCTCCGCTCGGCGGGGCTCGTCAATCCCGCAGCTCCGCTTCCGGCGGCCGATTGAGCCGCTTGAGGGCGCGGCAGGTTCATCCGGTCGAGCGAGGCCTCGACCGAAGGATGACACACGCCAAGTCAACCAGCGACCAAGGAGAAAGACATGACAGATCAAGCACACAACGCCGCCGGCATGGGCCGCCGCACCATGCTTCGGACTGCCGGAGCAGCCGTCGTCACGGGCCTCGTGGTCGGCGGTACGGCGACGGATGCGGCTGCAGCGACAGGAGGCGCCGACAGCATGTCCTCAGCCGAGCGCAACGAGGCGCCGCTTGGCGTGCGGCTCCAGGGCGTCCAGCACTTCGGGCTGACGGTCCAGAACATGGAGCGGGCCTACGAGTTCTACACGGGCGTGCTGGGCGGCACAGAGGTTTTCCGTCATGGCGACTTCCAGGGCGACGGGGTGCAGAACACGCTGCTGGCCGACCAGGAGATCGAGGCGAATGCGCGCGGGGTCAATCCACGGACGATCGGCGTCCCGGATCTGCGCAGCGGAGCTCAGAGGCTCGACGTCCGCTTCATCCAGTTCGACAACATGGTGCTCGAGCTGCTGCAATATCGCGAGGCCGACCAGCCCATGGGCAGTTCGAAGAGCTTTGCCGAACCGCTGGAGCACATGAGCCCCGCCTTTCCGCGCATGATGCACATCTGCTTCTATGTTCGCGACGACGTCGACTTCAACAAATTCATCGCCGATCTCGAAGCCGAATCTGCGCGACGCGGCATGACGCAGGTGAGGGCGAACCGCACGGTCCGGGTCATGACCGAGGCTGCACGCAAAGCCGCACCTCAGAGCGCCAACACCAACCGAGTGACCGAGGAGCCCTCGAACGGCTGGGAGCTGATCTATTGCAAGGGTCCCGAAGGCGAGCAGCTCGAGTTCGTCAAGGCGCTCGGCCCCGTCAAGAAGCGTTTCAGCGAGGCCCTGGCGAAACGGCAGCAGACAGTCACACGCTGATCCGCAAGTCCCCGGGCGACGGGGCCGCGGGATCTGTGCCGACAGCCTGCTCGTCCAGTGAAGCGTTCACGACCACAATGTGAAGGAATTCATCATGCCAATCCTCGTCCGTCAGTCGCCGGCTGTCCTGCTTCTCGCGGTCTCGCTATCCATGGCGGCGTCCTCGGCCGTCGCTCAGGAAGCGCCGCGCGTGCACTACCAGGAGATTCCGGAAGGCGCCTATTCGGTCGTGGCGCAGGTGCGAGCAAGGCCCGGGAAGGAAGATGCGCTGCGCGCAGCCACCCTGCCGCTGATTGCCAAGGTCCGCAGCGATCCCAAGAACCTGGTCTATTTTCTCCAGGAGGACCGCGCCAAACCTGGCCGCTTCATCTTCTACGAGGTCTTCGCGAGCCAGGCCGATTTCGACGCGCATAACGCCACTGCTTACGTCCAGGAATGGTTCGCCAAGCTTCCGGAGCTTGCCGAAGGCGGCGTCGAGGTCATGCGGATGGCGATCCTCGACGTGCCCAGGAAATGATCGGAATTCCGCACACGCGGTGTTCTCGCGCATGTCCTGCGGCGAAATGCCCGCCGCAATCGTGCTAATTCAAAAGGGCGCTATTCAACACTTTCGCAGTGCATGATAATTTGCTGGCGATCTCTTCGATCGACTGGCAATGGTCAATGCGGGCTGTCACCGAGACACTGCAGCGGAGCGTAGGCCGACAGGAACTCACATTCTCCTTCGGGCCGTTTCGGCTGATTCCCCGCCGCCAGCTGCTCCTGCTCGACGGGCGCCCCGTCAAACTGGGCGGGCGGGCATTCGAACTCTTGCAGCTGCTGGTGCAGCGTGGCGGCGAACTCGTCAGCAAGGATGAGCTGATGGCGGCCGCCTGGCCGGGCACCTTCCTTCACGACAGCAATCTGAAGGTCAACATGTGGAGCTTGCGTCGCTCGCTGGGTGATACCCAGATCGAGCCGGTCTACATCGCGACCGTGGCGCGGCGTGGCTACAAGTTCATCGCGCAGGTGCAAACCAGCATTGGCGAGATCGAGGACGATCCGGCACTCGCTCAGCCGGTCGCCTTGTCCGGGCCGCCCTTGTTGCGGGGGATCGTCGGTCGCGAGGCCGACATCGCCGACATTGCCGATGTGTTGACCAATACGAGGCACGTCACGCTGGCCGGCCCAGGCGGGGTCGGCAAGACCACGGTCGCCGCTGCGGCAGCACGGCTTTTCGCGCCACAATGCCGGGACGGCGCCTGCTTCGTCGATCTCGCCACGATCTCCGATCCGACGCTGTTCGGCGCGGCGCTGGTCACGGCGCTGGGCATCAGGGGCAATCCGGACAACAGCCTGGCTGCGGTCCTCGATTATCTGCGACCACGGCAGATGCTGCTCATTCTCGACAATTGCGAGCATGTGCTGCCGGCTGCCACGATCTTTGCCGGCAGGTTCCTGGCGGACACCTCGCCGTCCAGGCTACTGGCCACGAGCCGCGAACCGCTTGGGACGGCCACCGAACACGTCGTGCGGCTTGGTTCGCTGCCCTCACCGAGGTCCGGTCTCGACTTGACGGTCGATCAGGCCGTCAGGTTTCCGGCGGTCCAGCTGTTCGTCCGCCGCGCCGCCGAATGGTCGGACTACCAGTTCATCGACGGCGATTGCGAGGCTGTCGCCTCGATCTGCCATTCGCTCGACGGTCTTCCGCTGGCGATCGAATTGGCGGCGGCCCAGATCGGCGCATTCAATCCTCGCGAATTGGTGACGCTGCTTGATCAGAATCTGGGTTTTCGCGCCCCCGGCACCGAGGGCGCACCGCCGCGTCACGAAACCCTCATGGCGACGATCGATTGGAGCTTCAGGCTGTTGTCGCAGAAGGAAGCCGTGCTGTTCAGCTTGCTGTCGGTGTTCAGCGACGCGTTCGAGGTCGAGGACGCGGCTTTCGTGGCGGAGGCCGCCGGGCTCACTCCGGTCGACGTCGTCACCGGCCTCGGCAGTCTCGTCGCCAAATCGCTTGTAAGCGCGCAGACGAGGGGACCGGGCCTTCGCTATCGACTGCTCGACAGCACACGGCGCTACGCGGCCGAGCGGCGCCAGGCCGATCCCGCCTGCGGCCATGCCCTGCACCGTCATGCGTTGCGCGTCCTCGCGCTGTTCGAGCAGTCCGAGGAGGAGTGGAACTGGCGCGAGCCGGCTGATTGGACGCATCGCTACCTTGGCCGTATCGCGGACTTGAGGGCTGCTCTGTCTTGGGCATTCGGCGAGGCGGGAGACCCTGTCCTCGGAATCAGGCTCACGGTCGCGGCGATCACCTTGTGGTCGGAAACCTCCATCCTGTCGGAAGCGCAGGCGCGGTTGAAGCAGGCGCTCGCATTGGCCAAGATTGTGGAATGCGACGACCTGTCGAAGGCAAAGCTCGCCTGTGCCCTCGGATGGAGCCTGTTCTACGCACGCAAGATGTCGAACGAAAACGAGGTTGCCTGGCTCGATGCGATCGCCTTTGCAAGGCGCTCGGGTAACGTCGAGTATCAGCAGCGCGCGCTGGTGGGATTTGCCTTTTACCTGCTGCAGATCGGCCAGGTCCCGCGCGCCATCGCCTATCTCGAGGAGGCCACGGAGCTCGCCGAGCGGGACCGCAACCTGACGGCAACGTCCGAAGCCGATCGGGCATTGGCCTGGGCCCGCGCCTTTGCCGGCGAATTGAGCAAGAGCCGCCCGGTCCTCGATCGCCTCGCGGCGACCTATTCGCTCGCCGCCGGACGTTCGCGCAAGGATGCGAACGAGGTCTATCGGTTCATCACCGTGCGTTTCAATTTGCCCTTCGTTGCGTGGATGCAAGGGCAGCCCGACTATGCGGCAAGGCTCGCGCGCGACGCCGTCGACGCCGCGGATCGCAGCGGTCATTGGGTATCCCAGTCGAATGCGCTCGGGCTCGCCGCGCTCCCGGTCTCGCTCGAGACCGGAAACCTGACCGCGCTCGAGACCTATACGGAGCGGCTGAGGCGCAATCTGCAACGGGAGCGGATCTCGCGTTGGGTTCCCGTCGAGCACTATTTCTCCGCCTGCCTTCGCGATCTGCGTGGCGATCGGCAGGCGGTGGAGGATATTCGAGCCGCGATCGACGAACTGATCGAATGCCGCTTTCTGATGCGGATCGGCAGCTATCTGGCGGTCCTCGCGCGCGCCCATCTGCGGCAGGGGCGAATCGCGGAGGCGCGTGCGGCCATCACGCGGGCGATCGACCACCAGGAGCGTCAGGGCGAGCGCTGGTGCCGCTCGGAACTTCAGCGGGTCGAGGCATCGGTTCTACTGCAGGAAGGGGAGCCGCTGCGTGCCGAAAAGCGGCTGCAGCAGGCGCTCGCCGAAGCGCGCGCCATCGGGGCGGTGACCTTCGAGTTGCGGATCGCCACCGATCTTGCCGCGCACTGGATCGCGACGGGCCGCAGGCCGAAAGCCGTCCGATTGCTGGCTCCCCTTTACGGCGAATTCACCGAAGGCTTTGAAACGCAGGATCTGGTAGCCGCCGCACGCCTGCTGCAGCGCGTGCGAGCCAGCGCCTAGCCGCCGCGGTTAACGCCAAGAGCCAGCACCGCGGGGCAGCCCAGCGTTCCCGTCAACGCTGATCTCGACGACGTCCGGATTGGATCGGTATAGTACCACCCCGATTGCAGGCCGACGCCGGAACAAGGATCAGATGATGGACGATACGATTGGCTTCCCCGATCCCGGTCTCGACCTGTCGGATGGCTTCAAGCCGCACACCTCGCATTGGGGCGTGTTTTCCGCGCGTCAGGGCGCGGCCGGGCTGGAGGTCAGGGCTTATGCGGGCGACCCCGATCCGAACGGCATCATCGACAATTTCCCCGGCGCGCTCCGCCATCAGGCGCGCATTTCCCAGCCGGCGATCCGCCGCGGCTGGCTCGAGCGCGGGCCGGGCCCCGACGATCGCCGCGGCCGCGACGAATTCGTCTCCGTGAGCTGGGAGAAGGCGCTTGACCTCCTCGGCGACGAGCTGTCGCGCATCCGCGATACGCGAGGGCCTGGCGCCGTGTTCGGCGGCTCCTATGGCTGGTCGAGCGCCGGCCGCTTTCATCACGCCCAGAGCCAGGTGCATCGCTTCCTCAACATCGCGATGGGCGGCTATGTGCGCTCGGTCAACACCTATTCCTCCGGCGCGTCCTCGGTGCTGCTGCCGCAGATTCTGGCGGGTTACGAGGACATCACCAAGCGCAATGTCACCTGGGAGCAGATCGCCGAGACCACCGACATCGTGCTGGCCTTCGGCGGCATGGCGCTGAAGAACTCAATGGTGGCCGGCGGCTCCATCAGCAAGCACGTCGAGCGCGGCGCGATGGCAGCGGCGAGCCGGCGCGGCTGCGACTTCATCCTGGTCAGCCCGCTGCGTGACGATCTGCCGGTGGAAGCCGGTGCCGAATGGATGAGCTGCGTGCCCGGCACCGATACCGCGCTGATGCTCGGCATCGTTCACACGCTGGTCAGCGAAGGTCTGCACGATCAGGCCTTCCTCGATCGTTACACCGAGGGTTGGCCGGTCTTCCTGCGCTACCTCACTGGCGAGAGCGACGGGCAGGCCAAGCATGCCGAATGGGCCGCCGCGATCTCAGGCGTCGAGGCGGATACGATCCGCAAGCTCGCGCGCCGGCTCGCCGGAAAGCGCGCGCTGATCACCGTCTCGCATTCGCTGCAGCGCGCCGAGCATGGCGAGCAGCCGGTGTGGATGGGCATGGTGCTGGCGGCGGCGCTCGGCCAGATCGGCCTTCCCGGCGGCGGATACGCCTATTCGCTCGGAGCGATCGGCTATTACGGCCGCCGCGTCAACGACGTGCCGGGGCCGACGCTGGGCCAGGGCCGCAACGGCGTCGCCGATTTCATTCCCGTGGCGCGCATCGCCGACATGCTGCTCAAGCCGGGCAGCACCTATCGCTACAATGGCGAGACGCGGACCTATCCGGACATCCGCATGGTCTACTGGGCCGGCGGCAATCCCTTCCATCACCACCAGGATATCAACCGCCTGCGCAAGGCTTTTGCGAAACTCGATACGTTCGTCGTGCATGAGCTTGCCTGGACCGCCACCGCCCGGCATGCCGACATCGTGCTGCCGTCGACGATGACGCTCGAGCGCGAGGACATCGGCTATTCCACCAACGATCCCTTGATGGTCGCCATGCACCAGATCGCCGAGCCGTTCGGCCTTGCGCGCGACGATTACGATATCTTCGCCGATCTCGCCGACCGTTTGGGGGCCCGCGAACCCTTCACCGAGGGCCGCACCTCGCGGCAATGGCTGGAGCATCTCTACGAGCCGACCCGCGCCTCGCTCGCCAAGCGCGGCCTGGAGGCCCCTCGCTTCGACGAGTTCTGGGCGCGCGGCAGCCTGGTCGTGCCGCAGCAGCCCGATGACGGCGGCCGGCTGCGCCGCTTCCATGAGGATCCCGTCAATCACGCGCTGCCGACGCCGAGCGGGCGCATCGAGATATTTTCGGCCAAGATCGCCGGGCACAACGATGCGGATTGTCCGGGACATCCGGTGTGGCTCGACAAGACCGACATGCCCAAGCCAGGGGCGCCGTGCTTCCTCGTCGCCAACCAGCCGGTGACGCGCCTGCACAGCCAGCTCGATTTCGGCGGGCACTCGCTTGCCGCCAAACATCGCGGCCGCGAGGTCGCGCGGATGAACCCGCGCGATGCGAACGCGCGTGGCATCAAGGACGGCGACATCATCCGCCTGTTCAACGATCGCGGTGCGTGCCTCGCCGCGGTCCACGTCACCGACGGCATCGCGCCCGGCGTGGTGCAGCTTCCGACCGGCGCCTGGTACGATCCGATGGACCCCAAAGACGAGGCGCCGCTCTGCGTTCACGGCAATCCGAACGTGCTCACCCGCGACATCGGGACCTCGTCGTTCGCGCAAGGCTGCACCGGGCAGCTGACGGTGGTCGAGGTGGAGAAGTTCACCGGCAATCTGCCGCCGATCCGCGCATTCGATCCGGTGTAGCCCTCACGTGCGCCCGACGCTGCACTACGCCGCGGCGCTGGCGATCCAGCCGATCTGCGGGGAAGGGCGGCGCCGCGGCGGCGCTTCGACCTCGAGCCGCTCACCCCTGCTGGCGAGGCGCCAGCGTGCCGGTGACTCGCCGCTGATGCGCTTGAACACGGTCGAGAAATGCGCCTGCGTGCTGAAGCCCACGGCAAGAGCGATCTCCGCCAATGGCCGCTCGGTGGTTGCAAGCAGCGTCTTCGCCTGCTCGGTCCTGTGATTGAGCAGATATTCGCGGGGGCGGTAACCCGTCGCTGCGCGGAATTGTGCCGCAAAGTGCATCCGGGACAGGCCGGCGACATTGGCGAGCTCGGACAGGCTGATGCCGCGGTGGAAATGATCGGCGATATATTGCTCGACACGCCGCAGCCGCCATTTCGGCAAGGCGTTGACCCTGACGCGCGGCAACTCCATCCGGGTGAGATGCATCGCCAGGGTCCGGCCGATGCACTGCGTGAAATGCCGGTCTTTGGCATCACTCTGCTCGATCAGCGCCTTGGCAAGTTCGGCCGCGAGCGGATCGCGGAGCAGCACGAGATCATTGAGCCCGTCAGTCGCAACGACATGGGCCGGAAGATGATCCGTGGAGATGTGGACGTGCAGGAAGGCGCATGGCGACTGGAATTGCACGCCGAGAGATTTCGACGGAGCGGTGACATAGAGCGTCCCCGCAGGCATGGTGCCGTCGAAAATGATCTGGCGGTCCCGTGTCAGCTTCGCGCGCGTGGTCTTCAGGGCGATGCCGATGAAATAGCGATCGTCCGGCGTCGTCGTCTCGTGCGACGAGCTGCTCCGCGTGTCCTCCCATCGCGAGATCGTGATGTCCTGGGTCGCGGCGTCCGGAGCGCGATCGATCTGACGCCATTGGCTCTCCCGGGCGATCACCTGCGTCGGGCGAAGAACCTCGTGATCCCGCGAGCCGGCTGGAAAATCGATCCAGGCATGGGCCGCGTGCAAATTGTTCGACATCGCTCGTCCTCTCCTGGCTTTGCCGCGGTTTGCAACGACCGGCAAACGCGCAAACCCAATGCTTTCCATACTCGGAGGATAGGCGTGAGCTGGCCAGGACGCCCGTTAGTGGTGATTAGGATCTGTTAGATTTTGTGCGCGTGCACCAGGTGCGACAGCCCGCCGCAGTCGTTTGATCAAGTCCAATTTGTCGGAGATTTGCCCGGCTGCCGCTGTTTGAGGGGACCTCAAGGAGGATCGCGTGGGGATCGACGTGCCGGTGTGAGATCCGCACAGGGCGTTCGCTGGACCTCGCATCGGTGCCGGGTATAGTCCCTGCGTGTTTCGAGGAAGCCGCCGTCAAGATGAGCAAGATGTGACCGACCTCACGGCAGGACATGGCCCCCGCAGCGGCGGCGCCGGACCGATCCCAGATCTCGATGCCGTCTCGTTCGGGCCGTTCTCGCTGCGCTCGCGGCTGCTGGAGAAGGACGGCGTGCCGGTCAAGCTCGGCAGCCGCGCGATGGATATTTTGCGCCTGCTCGTCAGCCGAGCCGGCGAGGTGGTGCCAAAGAACGAGATTCTCGGCTTCGCGTGGTCCGGACTCTCCGTCGAGGAGATCTCCTTGCGGGTTCATGTCGCGGAGCTGCGCAAGGTGCTCGGCGACGGCAAGGACGGTGTCCGCTACATCACCAACATCCCGAGCCGGGGTTATTGCTTCGTCGCGCCGGTGCAGCGTGGCCCACGCGCTGAGCCGCCTGCGCTCACGTCGCGGCCGGCCGAAAGGGTGACGCCGTCGCCGTCTCTGCCGCATCGCCTGGACCGGATGGTCGGGCGGGACGAAATCGTGGCCGAATTGGCGCCGCGCTTGCTCCGCGATCGCTTCGTCACGCTGCGCGGGCCAGGCGGCATCGGCAAGACCACCATTGCGGTCGCGCTCGCGCATGACCTGTATGATAGGTTCGAGGGCAACGTCCATTTCCTCGAATTCGGTCCGCTGAAGGATGCCGCATTGGTAGCGAGCACGGTTGCCGCCGCGCTGGGCCTCGTCGTGCATCACAACGATCCGAGCGGCAGCATCGTCAATTTCCTGCGCGGGCGGCGGCTGCTTCTCGTTCTCGATAGCTGTGAGCACGTCATCGACGCGGTCGCACGTCTCGCGGAAGACATCCACCGCGAGGCGCCCGGCGTCGCCATCCTCGCCACCAGCCGCGAGCTGCTGTCGGTGGCGGGCGAGCAGGTTTTCGAGCTTGCTCCGCTGCCCGGCCCGCCGCAAGGCACACGCCTCAGCGCCGGCGAGGTGCTGAATTATCCGGCGGCGCGCCTGTTCGTCGACCGCGCCAGTGCGGCGGGGCATCGCGACGACCTCACCGACGAGGATGCCGAAGTCCTGGTGCAGATCTGCGGCAAGCTCGATGGCATCGCGCTCGCGATCGAACTTGCCGCCGCGCGCGTCGGTCTCTACGGGCTGCGCGAGATGGCGGCGCTGCTCGACAGCCGTCTGCAGCTCGAATGGCGCGGGCGGCGAACGGCGCCGCCGCGGCAGCAGACGCTCGGTGCCACGCTCGACTGGAGTTTCGGCCTGATCGGCGAGAACGAGCGCATCGTGTTTCTGCGGCTCGCCGTCTTCGCAGGTCACTTCACCCTGAAGGGCGCCATAGCGGTGGCGGCCGAGGAGGCAACGCCGGAGGATCGCGTCATCGAGGCGCTGGAGCAGCTCGTGGCCAAGTCGCTGGTGTCCTCGCAGCCGGACGGCGCATCGCGGCGCTATCGCCTGCTGGATGCCACGCGTGCCTATGCCATGCAGAAGCTGGCGGATGGCGGTGAGGCCAACACTATCGCGCGCCGTCACGCCTGTTACGTTCAACGCACGCTCGAAGCCGGCCTGACGGCGCAGGGCGGCAGCGGCCAGGTGTCCCGCTCGCAGGAGCGCGCGGGTCTGCTCGCCGATTCCCGCGCGGCGCTGGCCTGGAGCTACGCCCATGATGACGGCGCCGATTTGCGCGTGCCGCTTGCCGGCAGTTGCACGGGGCTGTTCGTCGAGCTCAATTTGCTGAACGAGGCGCGCATCTGGTCCGATCGCGCACTCGCGATGCTCGACGACGCCGATCGTGGCGGCCGATGGGAGCTCGAGCTCCAGTCGACGCTCGGCCACGCCTTCATGTTCACCGAGCGCAACAGCGAGCAGGCGGAAGCGGCGCTCAGGCGCGGGCTGGAGATCGCGCAGGCGCTCGGCGACCATGCCAACACGTTCAGGCTGCTGTCGCGACTGAACATGTTCTACCGCCGGACCGGCGGCTACCGGCATCTGGTGCCGACAGCGCGTCACGCCGAGCGGATCGCGCGCCTGATCGGCGATACCGCGGGCATTGCGGGCAGCAAGGCGCTTCTCGGCGTGTCCTATCACCTCGCCGGCGACCAGGCCGAGGCGCAAGCTCATCTCGACGAGGGCATGCGCGACGACGCCGCGCTGCGGGGCACCCAACCGGGACATTTCGCCTATTCGCGTACGCCGCAAATTCCGCTCGCGCGCGTGTTGTGGCTGCGCGGCTATCCCGATCGCGCGCTCGAATGCGTCCTCCCGCTCGTCGGCGCATCAGCGCCGCGCGACGTGGTCATGCATTGTATCGCGCTGTGCTGGTCCGCCTCGGTGTTCGGTTGGGTCGGCGACTGGTCCGCCGTCGAGACCATGAGCGCTCGGCTGGCCACGCATGCGGGCATGCACGGGCTCGTCCCCTACGAAGCCGTTGCGACCGGCTTTCGGGCGCAGACCATGATTGCCCACGGCGAGGCCATTGGCGGCATCGACCTGTTGCGGAGCGCGCTTCCGCGTCTGCACGCGGATCGCTACGAGCTCTATATGTCGGCGTTCGCCGCGGATCTGTCTTCCGGACTGGTCTCGTTGGGGCGCTTGGCGGAAGGCGCTCAGGTCCTTCACGAAACCATCGACCGCGTCGAGCAGGAAGGCGGCGCCTTCGACATGCCGGAGCTGCTCCGTCTGCGCGGAGAGCTCGAGGCGCAGAGCGGAAAGCTCGACGCGGCCGAGGCCAGCCTTGTTGCGTCGGCAGAGCTCGCCGAGCAACAGGGCGCGCTGTCCTGGCGGCTGCGCACCGAGATGTCGCTGGCGCGGCTACGCGAGCGGCAGGGTGTACGAGATCCGCGCGAACAGCTCGCCAAGACGTACACGCGGTTCTCCGAAGGGTTCGAGACCGCCGATCTCAAGGCCGCACGGCTCATGCTGAATCCGCCTTCCCCCTGATCAAGCCGAACAGCGGCGGCGCCTCCGTAGCGATCCGCCCCGCGGGTTGCTGTCAGCCCTTGTGCCCGTCCAGTCGCGCAAGGAAGCCGCGAACGAGCGCAGCGATTTCGTCGGTGGCTTCATCCAGCGCGAAATGGCCCGCTTCCAGGATGTGAACCTGCGCATCCGGAACGTCGTCGCGATAGGCCGACGCGCCGGCGACCGCGAAGGACGGATCGTATTTGCCCCAGACCACCAGCGTTGGCGGCCGGGTCTTGCGCAACCATTCCTGCCATTCCGGATAGGAGGCGACGTTGGTCCGGTAATCCAGGAACAGCGTGGTCTGGATCTCGGCCTGTCCCGGACGGGTCAGGAAGGCGTATTCGTCGGTCCAGCTATCGGGGTCGTAGCGTTCGGGGTGCGGGCTGGAGCCGAGATGCCGCTGGCGCGTTGCCGCCAGCGAGGTGAAATTGGCCTTGAGCGCCTCGAGCTCGTGGGCCGGATCGGCCCAATATCTGCGACGCGCCTCCCAGAGCGGGCTCAAGCCCTGCTCGTGCGACACGGCATTCTGGATGATGATCCCGCGGACACGTTCGGGATGCGCCAGCGCCATGCGGAAGCCGACCGGGCCGCCATAGTCCTGCATGAACAGGACGTAGTTGCCAAGACCGAGCTTCACCGTAAGCTCGTTCATCACGCCGGCGATGTTGTCGAACGTATAGGTGAAATCGGACGGCGGCGGCGCGCTGCTGTTGCCGAAGCCGGGATAGTCCGGTGCGATCACGTGATATTTGTCGGCGAGCAGCGGCAGCAGGGGCTCCCACATCCGCGACGAGGACGGAAAGCCGTGCAGCAGCAGCACGGTCGGGGCGTCGGCTGGCCCAGCTTCGCGGTAGAATATCTTGAGGTCACGAACATCGACGCTGTGATAGCTGATCGAGCGCCGGCTCGAGCGCAATTCCTGCGCTGAGGCTTGCACGACGGCGCAGGCCATTGCGGCCGAGAGGGCGAGTGTGGCTGGAATGCTCATGTCATTGCTCTTGCACGTGGCGCGAGGGTTTGCGGAAAGTGCTGCGACGCATTCCACGCTTGTGGATGCGTCGCCCGGGTTTCGTTCGAGCACGTCGTGCGTTGCTCGCGAACCCAATCTGCGCTCGAGGCGGGCCGTTGGCTCGTTATGTAATGTTAGACGTTGAGAGCGGCGATATCAGGTGTCGCCGCTATTCGAAGACGGCGTCGAAGATCTCGACGTCCATCAGCACCGGCTTGGCAATCACGGTTCCATCGGGCCGCAATGTCTGCGCGCGCCGAAGTGTCGGCACCAGGATGCCGCCGAAGTTGTCATGAGCCCAGGAAGAATGTGCGACCTTCATCCCGAAGAGATCGTGATCTGTCCGCCGCTGCAGGGCGCTCTCGTCGAAATAGAATATCTGCTCGGGCGCGAGCGTCATCAGGTGAGCCGGGAATCGTGCCCGCAGCCGCCGCCAGGTTTCGGCATTCTCCTGCCAGGGCGACAGCTCCTCGATCACGACATCGGGGTGGGCAAGCAGGAATGGAATCGTCAGATAACTCCAGATCGCGACGCCGCAGAAGAAGACGAGATGCAGTTCATCGGCAAGCGCAGGTGGATCGACCTCGGAGAATGCAAGGCTCGGGTCACGCCAGGACCGCAGGACCTCACCATCCAGGCTCTCGATCGTGATCGCATCCGGTTGAAAGGAGCCGGAGTGCTCACCCCCGGTGATGCCGGTGAAGCGCACCGATTGCGTCCGGGTCGAGCCTTCAGCGGTCACATCCTTGAATTCCCGGGCATGGCCGGCACTGGAGAACAGCGTCCCGCCAACGGAAAGGTGGAGCGTGAACCGGCTCAAGCTGTTCCAGCGGGCCATTCCGCCGCTGGCATCGATTACATCGTCAAGAAGCGCCATGTCCCGCCACATCCACCGTGCAGTGTCTCCACCATGGCGGGGCGCATGCGGCTTGGCGTGTTAGAAGTTGTTAGGAGTTGCGAGCGGGCAGCATGGCAGTATCTCGTTGAAGATACTCTCAATTCAGGGTGCCCAGCAGCTCCCTGGCAGCGATCAGATCGCGGGTCTGGAGGCCCTCCTGGTAGCGCGCAACGAGGGGGTTGAGCAAAGCGCGGACGTCAGCGGCCTTGCCGGCCTGCTCCCAGATGCGGGCGAGGCTGATCGCCCCGCGAAGCTCCCAGCCGACCGCGGATTGACGCCGGGACAGATCGAGCGATCTGCGCAAGGTACTCTCGGCCTCCACAGCGTTGCCCGACCCGGCGAGGATGTCACCCTTGATCCTGAGCATCTCTGGCATGTCGAAGGATTCGCCATGATCGGGAATCTGGGCGATCGCCTCGTTGATCGTCTGCAAGGCCTCGTCGGGCTGGTTCTGGGAGGCGAGACCCTCCGCGAGCGCCGTCGCGAACACCGTTGTCATGATGCGGTGCCGTGTGGCGTACAACGTAGCCTGACTGCGGCGGAGGTGCTCGATACCCCCCGCGACGTCGCCCCGGCGCAGCAGCAGCTCGCCCTTCTGGCCGATGCCGACCGCGTGATAGGGGCCGAGGAAGTGCCGCGCGGAATGGTCGATCAGCCGCTCGATCAGGATTTCGGCACTGGCCCAGTCGCCGACCCAGAGGAACACATAGATCGTCCAGATCAGGGAGATGCCGAGGGTGAGCGGCTGCTCGAGCAACTCGGCCTCGCGAACGGTGTATCTGGCCACCTCGACCGCTCGCTCGGGCCGGCCCGTGAGCCAGAGCCCGCGCGCCAGCGCAACCAGCGCGACGATGCGGTCGTCATAGCCGAGATGCCCGATATTCAGCCGTTGCGAGCCGGGATTGTGCACCATCGCGCTTTCGCAGAACCGAACCGCCTTGTCCTGGTTGCCGATCAGATGATGCGCGACGCCGAGCATCCAATCCACGTTCAGCGTGGCGGCGGAATCATTCAGTTTGCGCGCAACGTCCTCGCCCTGTTCGCCGGTCCCGAGCGCACCGTGGAAATCTCCGACCCTGGTCAGGTAGATGTGCAATCCGCGCAGCAGCCAGAGCTGCCAGTGCAGGTCATTGAGCTGCCGGGCGAGCTCGAGACTGCGCGTGAAGGCCGACCGGACCGCTTCCGTATTGCCTCGCGTGAACATCACGGAGACGCCGAGCGCGGCCTGCAAGGTCATTTCCTGACGGCTGTCCACCGCGCTGGTGTCGAGGGACGCCAGCGCCTGCTGGGTCCATCGGTAGCATTCCGTCAGCAATGTCAGTTCGAGGAAGAACTGCGCCGCCGAGGCCGCCAGATCCACGCCGATCGTCCGGTCGCCGCCGTCCGAAAAGCTGAAGGTCAGCGCGGCCCGGACATTGGGCACATGGTCGGCATAGGGAAGGAAGCCGCCCGCGCTCTGCATGCCCGTGGATTTCAGCGCAATGTCGCGCAGGAAATCGCGGAAATATTCGGCGTGGGCGCGCGCGACGCGGTCCGCTTCGCCATTCTCGACGAGCTTGTCCGCCATGAAGGCCCGGGTGGTGTCGAGCAGGCGATAGCGCAACCGCCGCTCCGCCGGCGAGGTCGCGATCAGGGATTTGGAGAGCAGGTTCGAAATGGCTTCCACACCTTCGCCCTCGCTGATGCCCTGGCAGGATGCGACCGCAAGCGCGGCTTCCAGCGTGAACGGCCCGACGAATACCGACAAGCCGCGCAGGGTCGCGCTCTCGGCCGGCGGCAGCAAATCGTAGCTCCAGGCAAGCGCTGCGCTCAGGGTCTGGTGCCGCGGAATCGCGGTGCGCCGTCCCCGCCACAGCAGCGAGAAGCGGCTGTCCAGCAGCGATGCGGTCCCGGCAATGCCATAGGCGTTGACGCGTCCGGCCGCGAGCTCGATTGCCAGGGCAATGCCGTCCAGCCGCCGGCAGATCTCGGCAACGAGCGGCGCATCCTCCTCGGTGAGCTCGAATTCGCTCAGGCTCTCGGCAATGCGTTCCACGAAGAGCTGGCTTGCGGGATAGGCAAGGATGTCGGCGATGCCGAGGCCTTCGCGCTGCGGCGGGCAATCCAGCGGAAACAGCCGGTGGACGCGCTCACCTTCGGTGCGAAAGGATTCGCGGCTGGTGGCCAGAATATGCAGCTTCGGCGCCTCGCGGACCATGCGCTCGGCCAGAGGGGCGAGCTCATCGAGGATATGCTCGCAACTGTCGAACACCAGCAGCATGCGCCGGCTGCGCAGGACCGTCAGCAGGCTCGGCACGGGATCGTCGGCGTTGACGGTCAGGCCCAGTGCGGCCGCAATCGTGCCGGGAACCAGCCGGACATCCGTCAACGCGCCGAAATCGACGAAGCACACCTGGTCATCGAAGCCGGCAAGCTCGCGATGCGCGACGGCAAGTGCCACCGACGTCTTGCCGATCCCGCCCGGGCCGACGATTGTGACGAAGCGATGCTGGGCAAGCTCGGCCGAGATCTTCTCGACCGCATCGTCCCGCCCGATCATCTTCGCGAGCGGCGCGGGCAGCGAGCGGAGCGAAGCGTCGGGCGGGCTGGTCCGGCTCTCCGAAGGCGCAGCCCGGAGCAGCGGGGCCGCGAAGCAATAGCCGCGTCCGGGGACGTTGATCACGTAGCGGGAGCCTTCGCCGGCATCGTTCAAGGCCTTGTCGTTCAAGGCCTTGCGCAACGTCGTGATGTGGAAACGCAGGCTGCCTTCGTCGACATTCACGTCGGCCCAGATGCGCTTGATCAGCTCCCGCTTGTCAACGACCTCACCCGCACGCTCGGCGAGAAAAATGAGGATGTCGAGCGCACGGCCGCCGAGGTGAAGCGGGACGCCGTCCTTCTCGAGCAGCCGCGACTTCGCGAACAAGCGGAATGGTCCGAAGGCAATGACCGAATCTTGCTCGTTAGTGTCCGGCACGGGCCAATAATTCCAGTGAAAATGCTGAAGTGCAGTCTTGGTCTAACAGAACGAGACGTCCAGTAAACTGGCTGAAAGTGGCGAAATCGCGTGGCGATCATCGCAATCGGCCGATGCGCGAGGAGCGTCGCAAATCTAACTTAAACGCGAATGGTCTAGCGAGCGATCGGGACAATCCGGCAATGCGCTGGACCGCGATGGCGGATCTGGATCTCGGTCGTCGCGACGGTGATCATAACAGAATCTTGCAACGTCTAACGAGCAACGGGCGCAAACAGCATCCAGTATGGCCTTCGAGTTAGACGCAATTTTCAACGGGAGGCTATGATGTCCGCGATCGGCGCTCGGCCGAACGACCACGTCGTTCGATCTCAATTTGTACCTGGTCTCGATGATCAGTCGCGTGATTGGGAGCTCGTGCTGCGGGAATCCCACCATCGCATGAAGAACACGCTGACGCTGCTGGGTGCGTCAGTCCGTCGCGATTTCACGCGCGCGGGCAGGGGCGATATGTCGCTGGCGGTGGACCGGCTCGAGCGGCGCATCGTCGCCTTCGGCAGGCTCTATCAACTCTTGTCTGATCATGACGATCTGCCGGTCGTCTCCACAGCGGCCTTCTTCGAAAGCCTGTGCGAGGCGATCTCCGAGGCTGTGCTGGAACCGGCAGGTATCCGCTGCGAGGCTGCGATCGAAAGCGGCTCATTGCCGGCGGCGCAGCGTCATCGGCTCGCGCTGATGCTGACGGAGCTGGTCACGAATGCGGCAAAGCATGCTTTCCCGAGCAAGAATGGTGCGTTGATCCGCATCGGCCTGGCCCGGCGCGGCGGCGCCTGGCTCTGCACGGTGGCCGACAACGGCATCGGCGCGACCGGTCCGCTCCAGGGCACCGGTAGCCGGATTCTCGAAGGGCTCGCACGCAGCATCCATGCGCGGCTGCAGGGCGAGGCGGGGGAGGGCGGCACCCGGGTCACGATCGTGATGCCGATTGCTGCGGCGTGACCGCGGGGGAAGCTTCCCCCTGCCTCACAACGGCTAGCGGACCCTAACACTCCATAACGGGCAAAGGTCTGTCGTTTGCGCGACAGTCCTGACGTTCAGGGCGGGTGTCGATTCCGGGCCCGCGGCTTGAAACAAGGAGTTGGACATGGCTGTGATCGAGATCAATCGCGAAGCTGAAACCAAGCCCTCGACATCTCGCGGCGTCGATATGAAGCTCGAGGTCCTCGTGATCCCGGTGTCCGATGTCGACCGCGCCAAGGCGTTCTATGCGCGACTCGGCTGGCGACTGGATGCCGATTTCACGTCAGGCGACGACTGGCGCGTGATCCAGTTCACGCCGCCGGGCTCGGCCTGTTCGGTGATCTTCGGCAGGAACGTCACGGCGGCAGCGCCCGGCTCGGCGCGCGGCCTGTATCTGGTCGTCTCCGATCTCGAGGCGGCACGACAGGATCTGCTCGACCGCGGCGTCGAAGTCAGCGCGCCGTTCCACGGTGCCGGCGACGTTCATGCCGGGCCTGACGAGCCCTATCTGTTCGGCAGCGTTCGAGTCAGTGGTGCTGACCCGAAGCGCGGCAGCTATGCTTCATTCGCCGCGTTCAGCGATCCCGACGGCAATGGCTGGCTGTTCCAGGAAGTCACGACACGATTGCCCGGACGCATCGCAGGCGACGGTACGGCATTCGCCTCAGCGACCGATCTGGCCGCAGCGCTGCGTCGCGCGGCGCTGGCGCATGGCGAGCATGAGGCGCGGACCGGCGGGCACGACGAGAACTGGGCGGAATGGTACGCCGACTACATCGTCCGCGAGCAGGCCGGCCAGCCGTTGCCGACTTGAGCTGCCGCGAAAGGCATCTCCGACTTTAGCCGACACGGCGCGCGATGAAATGGTCATCGCGCGCCGTGTCGCATCGCGCGCATGTCATCGTCCTCTTGCGGTGCGCGGACTCGCAACGGCTAACGCAGGCTAACAATCCATAACGAGCAAATTTCCGGGGCCCGCGCCAATCTCTCTGCACACCAACCGACGCGTTGATTTCGAACTCGGTCAGCGTCACCGACCAAAGCAAGGGAGATCCAACATGACCGCGCAAGCACGAACCGAGAGCCTCAATCCCGATCGCCGTCAATTGCTGAGCCAGGCCGCGATGACCGCGGTTGCCGCCAGCGTATCGAGCCTGTTGCCGCTGCATCCGGCCAGGGCCGCCGCAGGCGGCGCCATCCGCCCCTTCCAGATCAACGTGCCCGAGCAGGATCTGCTCGACCTGCGCCGGCGCCTGGCTGCCACGCGCTGGCCGGATCGCGAGATCGTCAATGATCAGTCGCAGGGCGTGCAGCTGACGACGGTGCAACAGCTCGTGCGCTACTGGCAGAGCGACTACGACTGGCGCAAGCTGGAAGCGCGGTTGAACGCCTTGCCGCAATTCGTCACCGAAATCGACGGCGTCGACATTCACTTCATTCACGTCCGCTCGCGGCACGAGAATGCACTGCCGATGATCGTCACGCATGGCTGGCCCGGCTCGATCATCGAGCAGATGAAGATCGTCGGTCCGCTCACCGATCCGACCGCACACGGTGCCAAGGCCGCGGACGCGTTCGACCTTGTGATTCCCTCGCTCCCCGGCCACGGCTTCTCGGGCAAGCCGGCGGTTCTCGGCTGGGATCCCCAGCGCATCGCGCGGGCCTGGGTCGTGTTGATGAAGCGGCTCGGCTACAGCCGCTACGTCGCGCAAGGCGGCGATTGGGGTAATGCCGTGACGGAGCAGATGGCGCTGATCGCGCCGCCGGAATTGCTCGGCATCCACACCAACATGCCCGCGACCGTCCCCGACGACATCGCCAAGGCGCTTCAACCCGGCGGAACGCGCCCGGCGAACCTTTCGGCCGACGAGCGCCTTGCCTACGACCAGCTCGATGATTTCTACAAGCACGGTCTCGGCTACGCGATCGAGATGTCGAACCGGCCGCAGACGCTCAATGGCCTCGTGGATTCGCCCGCGGGCCTCGCGTCCTGGATGCTCGATCACGATGCGCGCAGCGCCGCGATGATCGCGCGCGTGTTCGACGGTCGGACGGAAGGGCTGTCGCGCGACGACGTGGTCGACAATATCACGCTCTATTGGCTCACCAACACCGCGGTCTCCTCGGCCCGCCTGTACTGGGAGAACAAGCTGGTGTTCTTCGCGCCCAAGCACGTGACGATTCCGGTCGCCGTCAGCGTCTTTCCGGACGAGATCTACGCCGCGCCGCGGAGCTGGGCCGAGAGGGCCTACCCCAAGCTGATCCACTACAACCGTCTCGACAAGGGCGGACACTTCGCGGCCTGGGAGCAGCCGGCGCTGTTCTCCGCGGAAGTGCGCACCGCGTTCCGCCCGCTGCGGCAATCGATCTGAGATGCGAACCCACACATCAGGAGTGCAAGACATGAACCGTCCCGAACCCACCTTCACGACCGAACAGATCCACCTCGAGCGCCGCCTGCCGTCCTACTGGCGTGTCACCTTCGACATGCCGCCGGTGAATATTTTCGGCCCGAAGCAGCTGCCGCTGCTGGGCGACATCGTCACCAGGATCGAGACCGATCCGGACGTGAAGGTCGTGGTGTTCGACAGTGCCGTCGAAGGCTTCTTCATCACCCATTACGACTTCCTCGCGCCGCTGGAGGATTCGCTTCGTATTCCGCCGGGGCCGACCGGCCTCGAGGCGCTGCCCGACATGCTGGTGCGCCTCAGCCGCGCGCCGGTCGTCTCCATCGCCTCGATCCGGGGCCGCGCGACCGGTGTCGGCAGCGAGCTCGCGCTCGCGAGCGACATGCGCTTTGCCAGCCGCGAGAAGGCGATCCTGTCGCAATGGGAGGTCGGGGCGGGCCTCGTGCCCGGTGGCGGGCCGATGGCGCGATTGCCGCGCCTGATGGGCCGCGGCCGTGCGCTCGAAGTGCTGCTCGGCGCCGACGACATCCATGGCGATCTCGCCGAACGCTACGGTTACGTCAACCGGTCGTTGCCGGACGCCGAGCTCGATGGTTTCGTCGAGGCACTCGCCATGCGCATCGCCTCATTCGACAAGGAGGCGATCGCCGAGACCAAGCGTCTTGTCGATGTCGCAAGCCTGCCGCCGGACGCCGAAATCAAGCCGGAGTGGGACGCGTTCCTGGCCTCGCTCGGCCGCCCCGCGAGCCAGACCAGGATCAAGGCGCTGATGGCGCGCGGCTTCCACCGCTCCGGGGACGTCGAGAACCGGCTCGGCTTCCACGTCGGACAGATCGGCAGCTAACGGAACCGTTGCGACGCGCGGCCGGTTGGAGCGGCGGCAGGCGGTCACGCCGATGCCGCCTTCCACCGGTACGGAGTAGCGGTGCTGAAATCAAACAAGGAGAATTGAGATGATCCGCAAGGCAACGGCAGTCTGGAAAGGCACCGGTCGCGATGGGACTGGTCATCTGACGAGCGAATCCGGCGTGCTCGCGCAGACACCCTATTCGTTCAAGACCCGCTTCGAGAACGAGAAGGGTACCAATCCCGAGGAGTTGATCGCGGCGGCCCATGCCGGCTGTTTTACGATGGCGCTGGCCTTTGGCCTTCAGATGGCCGGTTTCACGCCGGACGAGCTCTCGACCGAAGCCGCCGTCACGCTCGAGCCCGAAGGCAAGGGCTTCAAGATCAGCAAGTCCGCGCTGACCTTGCGTGCCAAGGTGCCGAACCTCGACGACGCAGGTTTTGCCAAGATCGCCGGCGAGGCCGAGAAGAACTGCCCGGTCTCGAAGGTGCTCAACGCCGCGATCACGCTCGACGCCAAGCTGGGCTGACTGAACGCAGGGAGTGTTGCCATGTCTCGCCAAAATCCGTCTCGCCAACATCAGCCGGATGAGGACAGGTTCCGGGCAATCCTGCCCGAGGATATCGCATGGCAGCCCTTCCCGGCATTTCCGCCGGGTGCGCGATTGGCCGTCATGGTCGGACATCCCGCCGAGCCCGGACCTTACGTGGTCCGGGTCAAGGTGCCCGGCGGCACGAGGTTGATGCCGCACAAGCATCCGGAGGACCGCATCTACACGGTCATGTCGGGCGTGTTCTACATCGGGCTCGGCGAGAGTTTTGACGGCGATAAAGTCAGCGCCTATCCGCCGGGGAGTGTTATCGTGCTGCCTGGCGAGACCTGGCATTTCCATTGGGCGAAGGCCGGCGAGTATGTCACGCAGGTGAGTGCGATCGGGCCGCTGGGCCTCGAATATCACGACGACAAGGATGACCCGCGCTTGCGTGCAGTTGCAGAGCAAAGGTAAGCATCTCGACGAAACCAAGGGAGCATCAAATGACGACGGAGCGCGCAGTTTTGGCCGGAGGCTGCTTCTGGGGCATGCAGGATCTGATCCGCAAGCAACCGGGCGTGATCTCGACACGCGTCGGCTACACCGGCGGTAAGGTGAAGAACGCGACCTACCGCAACCACGAAGGCCACGCCGAGGCGATCGAGATCATGTTCGATCCCGCCAAGACCAGCTACCGGACCATGCTCGAGTTCTTCTTCCAGATCCACGATCCCACCACGCTCGATCGCCAGGGCAATGATCGGGGCACCAGCTATCGCTCCGCGATCTTCTACGCGAGCGACGAGCAGAAGAAGATCGCCGAAGACACCATTGCCGACGTCGAGGCGTCCGGCCTGTGGCCCGGCAAGGTGGTGACCGAGGTCGCGCCCGCAGGCGAGTTCTGGCAGGCCGAGCCCGAGCATCAGGACTATCTCGAACGTTATCCCGACGGCTACACCTGCCACTTCATCCGGCCCGGCTGGAAGCTGCCGCGCCGCGCTGCTGCCGTCGGAGGCTAGATCAAGACGCCGTGCCGTCAGGCCCGCGATCGCGCGATCAGATCGCGGGCCATGCGCATGTCGGCGATATCGGAGCCTTCGGCAAACGTCCCGCAGACGTTGTCGAGAACCACCCGGGCTTCCGCGCCCCGGCCGGCTCCGATCATGGCCCGCGCGAGGCTGGTCGCGCAGCGGAGCTCCCAGAAGCGCGCGCCCTGCTGGGCGGCAATGTCGATGGCCTCGCGAAAGTGCACCTCGGCCTGCTCCGCATGCCGCGCGCTCCTGAGCATCAATTCTCCCTTGATGCGGAGCAGCTCCGGCAGATACCAGCGCTCCTGCCGGTCGTTGCAACGGGTCAGGACGTCTTCGATCACGTCGAGGCCACGGTCGACCTGGTCGGCTTCGAGGAAGCACGCGGCGAGCTCGCCGAGCAGCGGCAGAAAGCGCGGCAGGAAGCGCGCATCGCCGGCGCGGTTGAGCTCTTCCCGCAAAAGCGGCAGGCCGGTGGCGATGTCGCCGCGCCTGGCCACGACCGCGGCGTTGAAGGCGCGTGCCCATAGGCCCCACAGCCGGATCCCGTGGCGCTCGGTGTGTTCGAGCAGTTCGGTGCCGTGGCGCTCGGCGGCATCGAAATCGCCGGACCAGAACGCGATCGGGCAGGCGGCCTGTCCCAGCACGCTGCAGAAGGTCAGCGCATGGCCGTTGGCGCGGCCTTCCTCGATGTTCGTGGCGGCGAGCGCCTGGGCCTGATCGGCGAGCCCCTGAAGCCACAGGATGCGGGCCCGGAAATATTGCGTCGATATCCTGAGATCGAGCGGGAAGATTTTCGGCTTCGCCACCAGCACATGCAGCGAGGCGTTCACCCGGTCGATGCGTTGCCGCGCGTCGTTCTGATCACCCAGATAATGCAACGCGACGGCCATCAGGCGGTCGCCCAGCATGAGATCGGTGCTGTCAGGCGAATTCGCAGCCGCGTTCGCAAAGCGCTCGGCGAGCACGCGGGCCTTGCCGAACTGCCCGTTGTTGAACTGGTCGATGCACAGGCCCCAGAGCGCCCGCAGCCGGAAGTCCTTGTCGTCGAGGCTCTCGGCCAGCTCCAGCGTCGTCTCGAGGATCGGGCGCGCCTCGCGCGCGCGGCCCTCGCCATACATCAGCGACCAGCCGAGTGCCGACAGGAGCTGCATGCGGACGCGGTCGTTGTCGCCGTCGTCTCCGAGCGCCGCCAGTGCCGTTCTGCTGCGCTCGCGGCATTCGGCGAACAGCGACAGACGCACCCACAGGGTGACCGCGGCCGCCGTCAGCGCAACGCCGAGCCGGGTGTCGCCGTCGGGCGCGAAGGCCCAGTCCAGCGCCGCGCGCACATTGTCGAGCTCCCCACCATAGGTGCTGAGCCATTCGGGCAGCGGCGTCGACGCGTCGGCCCCCGCGCGCTCGAAGAAATCGCGAAAATGCTCCGCATGACGCCGCGCGAACTGCCTGGCTTCGCCGAGCTCGTTCAGTTTCCCGAGCGCGTAGGTGCGCGTGGTGTCGAGCAGGCGATAGCGCAGCGTCCGCGAGCCGGATGGCGAGATCAGCGATTTGGTGACCAGGCTGTCGATCGCCTCCAGCGTCTCCGAGGTGCTGAGGCCATCGCCGGACGCGACCGCGGCAGCCGCCTCCGGCGCGAAGGGTCCTGCGAACACCGACAATCGCCGCAAGGTGGCGCTTTCCGCCGGAGGCAGCAGGTCGTAGCTCCAGTCGAGGGCGGCGGCGAGCGTCTGGTGCCGCGGGACGGCCGTGCGCCGTCCCCGCCATTGCAGCGAGAAGCGGCTGTCGAGCAGGGAGGCGGTGCCGGCGATGCCATACGCATTGACACGGCCTGCCGCAAGCTCGATCGCCAGCGCAATGCCGTCGAGGCGCCGGCAGATGCTGGCGACAAGCGGCGCCTCTTCGGCGCTGAGCTGGAACGGCCCGGAGCTCTGCGCGATGCGCTCGACGAAGAGCTGGGCCGCGGGATAGGCGAGAACCTCGGCGACGTCGAGGCCGTCGCGCTCGGGCGGACAATCCAGCGGAAACAGCCGGAAGATCCGCTCGCCTTCGCTTCGGAACGACTCGCGGCTGGTGGCGAGAACACGAAGCTGCGGCGCTTCGCGAACGATGCGCTCGACGAGCGGCGCCAGATTATCCAGCACATGCTCGCAACTGTCGAAGATCAGCAGGGCCGGTCCCGACTTCAGAAACGTCAGCAGGGCCGGCGTCGGATCCTCCGCGCTGACGGTCAGTCCGAGGACGGCGGCGATGCTGGTTGGGACATGGCTCGCATCCCGCAGCGGACCGAAATCGACGAAGAAGACGCGGCCGTCGAAATCCGCCGAGCGGCGATGCCCGACCGTGACGGCGACGGCGGTCTTGCCGATGCCGCCGGGACCGACCAGGGTCATGAAGCGATAGAGCGTCAGGCCGTTCGAAATCTTCTCGATGACCTCCTCGCGTCCGACCATCTTCGCAAGCTGGGCGGGCAGGGAGCGGGGAGGAATGATTTCGGCGGCGGCTGGCGCGACCTGCGAGGGCGCTTGAGCGAACGGGGCGACAAAGCAATAGCCACGGCCAGGTACATTGAGGACATAACGGGCCGATTTTCCGGTATCGCCGAGCACCTTGCGGAGCGCTGCGACATGGAAGCGCAGACTGCCCTCGTCGACATTCACCTCGGCCCAGATGCGCTTGACCAGCTCTCTCTTGTCGACGACTTCTCCGGGGCGCTCGGCAAGCAGGATGAGAATATCGAGCGCGCGGCCGCCGACGTGAAGCGGCTCCCCTTCCTTTTCCAGGAGCCGGGACTTGGGAAACAGCCGAAATGGCCCGAATGAAATGGCCGAGTCTTGGTTGTTATTGTGAGCTGGCACGTGCCATTGCCCCCCGCAACGGGAGTCAAAAGGTATTTTGTTGTGGTCTAGCAGAACGAGGCGTCCAGTAAACTGGCCGAAAGCAGCATGGCTGGCAGACCTGCGCAGATGACTTCAGTCGGCTTTGGCCCCGCCTGAATCATGCTGGAAATGGAAGGGGTTAGGTCGCCGTGGTCTTACCCTTGTCCTTTGTGACGATGTGTGCCGACAGCGTGACCAGACCCATCAGCGCAGCCAGCAGCCAGAACGCCATGGGCAATCCGCCAAAACGTGCGACGAAGCCGACGCCGGCGGGGCCGATGAGGATTCCTGCGTAGCCCGCGGTCGTGATCGCCGCGACCGCAAGCCCCGTGGGCATCACCGTCTGCCGCGCCGCCCGACGGAACAGCACCGGCACGAGATTCGACGCGCCGAGCCCGATCAGCAGGAATCCGCCGATGGCGACCGCTGCAATGGGCGCCGTGAGCAGGACCACGAAACCGGCGATCGCGATGAGGCTGCCCCAAAGCAATGTCGTGCGGTCGCCGATCCGCGCGACGACGGCGTCGCCGCCGAGCCGGCCCGCAGTCATCGCGATCGAGAACACGATATAGCCGGCGCCGCCTTGCGCTTCGGTGACGAGACCTGCACCGATAACGAGCAGGGCGCCCCAATCGAGCATCGCACCTTCGACCAGGAAGGTGATGGCGCCGAGCAGCGCGAGCAGCAGCACCGATCCGTGCGGCAGCACGAACAGCGGGCCCTCCTGCACCTGCACGGAACGAAGCAGGCGCGGCGAGGTCAGGGCCATCGCGAGCAGCATCAGGGCGGAGCAGACCAGCGTGCAGGCGAGCGTTCCGAATTGCAGCGAGAGCAGCGCCGTCATCAGCGCGGATCCGGCAAAACCCCCGATGCTGAACAGGGCGTGGAAGCCGGACATCAGCGGGCGGTGCGCGGCGCGCTCCACCTCCACGGCGTGGATGTTCATGGCGACGTCGATCGAGCCGAGCGCGGCGCCGAATGCGAAAAGCGCCAGCGCCAGCGTTGCGGGCGAAGCCGCAATGGCGAGCAGGGGCAGGACCAGCGCCAGGCCGAACCCGCTGGCAATGATGATCGGCCTGCTGCCGTAGCGCGCGCTCACGATTCCGGTCACCAGCATCGCGATGACCGAGCCGATGCCGAGGCTGAGCAGCAGCAGTCCGAGCACGCCGTCATCGACGCCGAGCCGCGTCTTCGCGAACGGCACCAGCGGCGCCCAGCACGAGATGCCGAAACCCGCGACGAGGAAGGCAAGCCGGGTCGCAAGGCGCGTCGCAGGCCGGTCGGCGGAAGACATGGGAACTCCGGAGAAGCAGAGGCAGGGCGATCGACAAGCCCGAGAAATGCCGCGGCTTTATGTCCGAGGCGCTCCCAAATCGTCGCGGGCAGCCCGCGCGAGCTGCAAGCGGACGCGCAGGCCCTGTGGCGCGTTGTCGAGCAGCTGAAGCGTTCCGCCATGCGCGGTCACGATCGCCTGCGCGATCGACAGACCGAGACCAAATCCTGATGTCTCGTCCATGGTGCGGGCTTCCTCTCCGCGCACAAAGGGCTCCAGCATCGGGGCCTTGCTTTCGTCGGGAATGCCCGGCCCGTCGTCGCAGACGTCGATGACGAGCCGGTCCTCGGCGGTCACCAGCGCGACGTCGATTTGGGTTCCGAATCGCGTTGCGTTCTCGACGAGGTTGGTGACCGCGCGGATGATTTCGTCGGGCCGCAGGACGAAGGCGGCCCTGTCGGGGCCGGAATAGGTCACGGCAAATCCGGAATCCGAAAACTGCTCGCAAACCATCTGAAGCAGTGCCGCGACGTCCACCAGCGTCGGCTTGACCGGGCTTTCGCTGCGCAGGAGCGACAGCACCGATTCGAGCATCGACTGCATCTGGTCGAGGTCGCGCACGGTCTGCGTGCGTTGTGCCGGATCCTCGATATATTCCGAACGGAGCCGCAGACGCGTGATCGGGGTGCGAAGATCATGGCTGATGGCCGCGAGCATGCGGGTTCTGTCGTTCATCAGCGTGGTGATGCGATCGCGCATCCGGTTCAGCGCCCTTGCCGCGGACCTGATCTCCTCCGGTCCGTTTTCCGGCAGCGGCGCGGAGGACCGGCTCAGGCTGAAATCCTCCGCCGCGCGCGCGAAGGCCGACAGCGGCGAGGAGAGCGCGCGGCCGGCCCAGACACCGAGCAGCGTCAGGCTTGCCACGAGGAACAGCAGCGTCGAGGTCCAGAGGCCGCTGACGAAGGCCGGCATCTTGGGCGATCCGATCGTGGCTTCGAGCACGTCGTCGCCCGGAAGGTAGAACCAGACGCGCTCGTCGTCCGCACCGCTGCCGCGAACGAGCTCGGCCCTGACACCAAGCGCAGAGGGGATGGTCAGTGAGGTCCGCATCGATTGCGGCGTGGCGGCGGCGGATACGCTGTCCCGCAATTGGAGCTTGAGCGGCGGAAAGGTCCGGCTGACGCTGTCGAGGACGATCGCGCGCTCGGCCTTCGGCGTGTTGGCGATGATCCGCACGATCAGCTCGATCTGCTCCAGCGGCGTGTCCGCCAGCAGCTTCGGCTGGTTGAGGAGAAAATAGCCGGCGATCAGGACATGGATCAGGACCAGCGATCCCAGGATCAAGGCGGCGATCTGGCCGCTGATCCGCCTGAAGCTGAAGAGCGCGACGAGGTCGGCGGTGCGGCTCATGCTTCCTCCACCCTCGGGGTGAAGACGTACCCGCCGATGCGGACGGTCTTGATCACGGATGCGCCTTCCGCCCGGTCGAGCTTGCGGCGCAGCCGGCTGACCAGCACGTCGATGCTGCGGCCGAGGCTTGCTCCGGCACGACCGCGCGTCATGCTCAGGAGGTTGTCGCGGGTGAGGATGCGGCCGGCCCGCTCGCAGAAGGCCTGCAGCAGATCGAACTCGGCACTGGTCAGGGGCACCTGCGCGCCTTCGGGATCGCGCAATTCGCGCAGGCGAAGATCGATGGTCCAGCCCTGGAACTTGAGACGCGCCGCGGTAGGGCCCGTGAGGCTGCTCGATCGCCGCCGCAGCACGGCGTTGATCCTGGCGAGGAGCTCGCGCGGGTTGAACGGCTTTGGCAGATAGTCGTCGGCGCCCATCTCGAGGCCGAGGATCCGGTCGAGATCCTCGCCCTTCGCGGTGAGGATGATGATCGGCGTCGTGGACTCCATCCGCCGGCGGCGGCAGAGGCTGAGGCCGTCCTCGCCCGGCAGCATCAGGTCGAGCACGATCAGGTCGACCCGCTCGCGGGAGAGATGGCGGTCCATCTCCCTGCCGTTCGCGACCGCGTCGACCGAGAAGTTGTGATCACGCAGATAACGCGAGATGAGGTCGCGGGTCTGCTTGTCGTCCTCGACGATCAGGATGTTCTGGGGGCCGTTGGTCATGATTGAAATCGCATCGGGGTTGCCGATCGTTGGTCGATTTGCGGACGAATGTCTCGCCCGAAGAACTACGGTCATCGTGCAATCCTAAGGTCAGTCGCGGCTCAGTGCCACCACGGGGTCGAGGAAGGCGGCGCGGCGGGCGGGGAAGAAGCCGAAGGCAACCCCGATCCCGGTCGAGGTCAGGAACGCCGCGCCGATCGAGAACGTCGAATAGCTGACCTCGAATCCGGGCACCGCGACGTTGATGGCGACGCCGAGTAGCATGGCGACGAGAATGCCGGCGATGCCGCCGATCGACGAGATCAGGGTCGCTTCCACCAGGAATTGCTGGAGGATATCGCTGCGCCTGGCGCCGACCGCCATGCGCACGCCGATCTCACTGATCCGCTCCGATACGGACACCAGCATGATGTTCATGACACCGATGCCGCCGACGACCAGCGAGATCACCGCGATCGCCGCCACCAGGAACGCCAGCGTCTGTGTCGTGCTGGTGATGGTGCGGCGGATATCGTCGGTGTTGAGGATGACGAAATCCCGGGTGTTGTGCCGCTGCGTCAAGAGCGTGGTCACCGCGTCCTGCGCCAGCGCGGTCGAAACGTCGTCGCTGATCCGCAGCAGGATGCTGCGCAGCGCGCGATCGCCCGTGAACTGGGCCTGCACGGTGGTGTAGGGCAGGTAGACCGACAGGTTCTGGTTCGAGCCGAACCCGCCCTGCTGCTGGGCGATGACGCCGACGATGCGACAGGGCACCTTGCCGAGCCAGATCACGCGGCCGATCCCGGAGGTCTGGTCGTCGGCGAAGAAGGTCTTGCGGGTATTGTCGTCGATGACGGCCTGCCGCTCGATGTTGCGGATCGCGTCGGTATCGAACAGGCGTCCTTTCGCGAGCTTGGCGCCCTTGACCTGGAAATAGCTCTCGCCGACGCCGTTCACCAGCACGTTGGACTCGTTGCCGCGATATCGCACCGTCGTGCTGGTCGACACCGTCGGCGTGACCCCGGCAATGAAATCCTGCCGGCCGAGCGCGCGGGCGTCGCCCAGTACCAGCGTCTTGATCTTGCCGGCGCGGGCGTCGCCAAAGTCCTTGCCCGGAAATACCTCGATCGTGTTGGTGCCGAGGCTCGAAATGTCGGACAGCACCTTGCGCTGGGACGCGTTGCCGAGCGCGACCACCGACGACACCGCGGCGATGCCGATGATGATGCCGAGCATGGTCAGGAAGGCGCGCAGCCGGTGCGCGGCCATCGCAACCAGCGCCATCCGCGAGGCCTCCCGCAGGCGCCGCAAGGCGCCGGACCAGCCGGTGCCGCTGCTCCATGACGTCCGCGACACCGGAACCGCCGGCTCCGACGCGCTTGTCGTCTCCGCGCGGCGATCGGAGGCGATCCTGCCGTCGCGCAGCTCGATGATGCGTTCGGCCCGCGCGGCGACATCGGCATCGTGGGTGACGATGATGATCGTCCGCCCCTCGCGGTGCAGCTCTTTCAGGATCTTCAGGACCTCCTCGCCGCTGCGCCGGTCGAGCGCGCCGGTGGGCTCGTCCGCCAGGATGACCTCGGCGCCGTTGATCAGCGCGCGTGCGATCGAGACACGCTGCTGCTGGCCGCCCGATAGCTGGTTCGGGCGATGGCCGCGCCGGTCGTTGACGCCGAGCCTTGCGAGAAGCTGCTCTGCGCGCGTGCGGCGCTCGCGGGCCTTCATCCCGGCATAGATCGCGGGGATCTCGACATTCTCGCCGGCCGAGAGGTCGCCGAGCAGATGATAGCGCTGGAAGATGAAGCCGAAATGCTCGCGGCGCAGCGCCGCCAGCGCATCGGCATCGAGCTCGGAGACGTTCTTGCCGGCGACGCGATAGGTGCCGGAGGTCGGGCGGTCGAGACAGCCGAGGATGTTGAGCAGCGTCGATTTGCCCGATCCGGACGAGCCGATGATCGCCACCATCTCGCCGGGCCGGATGCTCAGCGAGAAATCGTCGAGCGCGACCACGCTGGTGTCGCCGGCCATGAACTCCCGCCGAACCTTCTCGATCGCGATGATCGGATCGGCCAAATGAGGGATCATGTCAGGGACCTCCGCCTCCCGGCGGGCCGCCGGGCATGCCGCGTGATGCGGTCTGCTCGTTCGCCTCGCCGGTCACGACACGTTCGCCCTCGTCGAGGCCGGACTTGATCTCGACAATGGTGCGATCGTTGAGGCCGGTCTTGACCTCGCGCTCGCGGATGTCACCGGACGCGGCGAGCGTGCGCACCGTGCTGCGGCCGTCGGACTTTCGCATCACCGCGAGCGCCGGGATCACCTTCACGCGCTTGGCCTCGCCGGTGACGATGTGCACCTCCGCGGTCATGTAGGTCCGCAGCGAGAGCTCCTTGTTCGGCACGTTGAAGACGCCGATGTAGTAGATCGCCGTGCTGGTCGAGCTCGACGAGCTCGTGCTCGAAGTCGAGCTGGTGGTGGTCGAGGAGAAGCTGGCGTCGTTCTTGATCGATTCGGGCGCCGGCTCGATCTGCTCGAGCCGGGCCTCATAGCGATGGTCCTGGTCGCCGAGGATGGTGAAGTAGAGCGATTGCCCCGGTCTGACCTTGACGATGTCGGCCTCGGAGATCTCCGCCCGCACCGTCATCGTCGCGAGTTGGCCGAGCACGACGATGGTCGGCGCGGACTGCACCGCGTTGACCGTCTGTCCTTCCTGCACCACGGTGGCGAGGACCGTGCCGTCGATCGGCGCGGTGATGCGGGTGTATTCGAGGTTCACGCGTGACGTCTCGACGCTGGCTTCCGCCCCCACGATCAGGGCTTCGAGGGCGGCGATCTGGGCGCGGGTCTGCCGCACGGTCGAATCCGCGCTGTCGAAGTCGCTTCGCGACGTCGCGCGTTGCGCCAGGGTCGCCTGCTGGCGCGCGAGATTGGCCTCGGCCAGCACCAGCGCGGCCTCCTTCTCGACCTTCTGCGCCCGGTAGTTCTTCAGCGACGCCTCGGAGCTGCGCAGATCGTTCTGCCTGGTGACGGGATCGATCTGAGCGATGACGTCGCCGGCCTTCACCGTGTCGCCGACGCGGACGTTGAGGGCGGTGATCCGGCCTGACACCTGCGCGCCGACCGCGGTCAGCCGCGCCGGCTTCAGCGTGCCGCTGGCGAGCACCTCCTCGCGCAAATCGCTGACGGTGACCGGCGCCGTGATGTAGGACTGCGCCTTGCTCGACGTTCCCGGAAAGCGCGTGGCCGCGACCACGCCGGTCGCCACGACGGCAATAATCGCTGCGGCGATCTTCAGGCGTCTGGCGGTGATGATCTCGGTCACTTCTGCGCCTCCCGGAAGTGAGGTCCCGTGTTGGTGTCCACGATAACAGGCGTCGATACGTCGACCGGATCGGACCAGCCGCCGCCGAGCGCCTTTGCCAGCGCGATGTAATCCTTGGCAGCCGACACCTTGCTCTGGATCAGCGAATCCTCGGCCGAATAGAGCGAACGTTCGGCGTCCAGCACGTCGATGAAGCTGGCGCTGCCGGTCTCGAACAGCGATCGCGACAGCCGTGCGGCTTCGCGGTAGTTCCTGGCCGCCTCCGTCAGCTTGGTGGCGCGCACGCGTTCGCGCGACAACGAGACCAGGGCATTCTCGACGTCCTCGAGCGCGGTGAGCAGGGTCGAATGGAACGTGGCGAACGCCTGGTCGCGTTGCGCCTCCGCAATCCTGACCGTGGCCAGGCGCTTGCCCGCGTCGAACACCGGTACGGTGATCGAGGGGCCGACCGACCAGCTGACGCTCGAATATTTGGCGAGATCGCCGGCCCGCAGCGCAGAGGTGCCGACCGAGCCGGTCAACGACACCGCCGGATAGCGGTCGGCCTCCGCGGCGCCGATCTTGGCGGTCGCCTGCGCCAGCTTGCGCTCGGCACTGGCAATATCGGGACGGCTCATGAGGAGATCGGCGGGCAGTCCCATGGGAAGCGGCATACGCGGCGCCGGCACGGGCGCGGACTGCGCCATCGACGAGGCGACGCCGCCGGGCGGCCGCCCGAGCAGGATTCCGAGCCGGTGAACGTCGGCCGCAAGCGCCGCCTGATAGGTCGGAACGTTGGCTTCTGTGCTTGCGGCCTGCGCGGTGGCCTTGGCGAGATCGACGGCGTTGCCGCTGCCGGCCTCGTATTTGCTGCGGGTGAGCTTTTCGGTGTCGCGCTGCGAGACCGCGGTCCGCTGCGCCAGCGCGATCCGGGCCTGATAGCCGCGCGCCTCGACGTAATAGGCGGCGACGTCGCCGATCAGCGTGACGAGGCTGTCGCGTAGATCCTCCTCGGCGGATTGCGCACCATGCGCCGCGGCCTCGATGCTCCGCTGCGTGCCGCCGAACAGGTCGAGCTCCCAGCTCGAATCGAAGCTTGCCTGGTGAAGTGAGTAGGGCGCACTGTCGACGAGGACGGACGAGGAGCCGGCACTGGACTTGTTGCTGGTCACCGAGGCCGTGCCGCTCACGGACGGAAACAGGCCTGCCGTCGTCTGTTGCAGCGTGGCGCGCGCCTCGCGCACGGCCGCTTTCGCCTTCGCGACATCAGGGTTGGCTTCGATGGCCTCCTCGATCAGCCGGCTGAGCAGGGGATCGCGCAAGCGCAGCCACCAGCGGTCGAGCTTGCCGGCGTCCCGATGCGGGGCGGTGTTGGTGCTCCAGTGCGAGGGCAAGGCGAGCTTGGGCGGGCCGGCATAATCCGGGCCGACCGCGCAGCCGGCCAGGGCGCTGCCCAGCATCAGCGCAACGCAGGCTGATCCGGCGCGCGACATGGGGCTGCGCAACGGGGCGGGCTTCGGACGATGCGTCTCCTTGGCCGTTGGCAGGGGACTTGCGGCGAACGAGTACGACGGCATCAAATCGGCTGAAATCCACTGACCTCGGCTCGGAGGGAGCTCATGGCCCTCAGGGGCAGGACGAGGCAGCCGCCACTAGCCGGCCGATCGTGGCCTTTCGGCAGCGGGAATGTTGCTGAATGTAAACAGGTATTGCAGGACGTCTCGGCGCTGCCGAAGCGGTGATGTCCCGCAGCCCGGATGGAGCGAAAGCGTAAATCCGGACTGCTCGCCCGGCATTTTGCACCGTCCCGGATTCCGCTAGCGCTCCATCCGGGTTACGCGACCCGCCTGTGTCGCCGCGTGTCAATCCGCTCCGTTAAAAATATTCCACTTTACCGAAATTCGGTTTCGACGTATGTGTCGTCCATCCCGGCTTGACCTTGAGGGGCGATCGCGCGTCGTCACGTTTCGCGAGCCGGGTTGCGGTGGACGCGGCAGCGTCGGCACGAAAAGGTAGCGGGCAGGGCGGGTCGTCCCTGTGAGCCCGAAACCGCGTGCGGACGAGCGACGCTGAACGCGTACGGCAAAACCGTGTGGTCCTGGCCGTCGTTGCTACGGTCAAGCTTCCGCGGAGGTGCGAGCGAGCCCAACCGGGCAGACTGCATCATCCAATTCGCGGGGCGAGGGAGGCCAGAAGGAAAGTTCGGCTCCCGGGAGAGCACGGCATAAGCCGTCCGACCACCGCGCAGGGAAGGCCGAGTGTTCGGCACCACCTGTATGCTGCTGTGCGGTTCTTTCTGCGTGTGCATTTCGCGCAGCGGACCGCGGGTGCGAGCTGGCACCCGGCCTTCCCTGCGCCCTCTTGGATTGGAGGGTGGAGAGTTGAAGCAAAGCTCGGGCGAAATCCGCCGCGAGGCCGCGAAGGTGTGTTTGCGAGCTGAGCTGCGTGCCACAAACTCGATATCGTAGGGTGGGCAAAGCGCAGCGTGCCCACCATCCTCGCACCGCAATTGAATTGGTGGGCACGGCGCTGTGCGCCTTTGCCCACCCTACGACACTGCACGCTGGGATGTGCATTGGAGCATCGCAATGACGGTGGAGAGACCGGGCGCCGCACTCCGCTCTCGTGCCCCGGCTCTGCAGCGCAGCGCTCCCGGCGATGCGAAGCATCGTCCGGTGCGGTGCGCTGCAGAGCCGGGGCCCATCTCGCCGCGTCTCGCCGTGTTGCCCTGGGTCCCGGCGCTGCGCCGCAACGCTGCGCGTTGCAGCTTGTCCGGGACATGAACGCCGCGGCGCGACCGGCCGCCCGCACGAAATTCAACGCGTAGAAACAATGCGGAAATCTCAAAGCCACACCGCGGCCACAGGGCTCCCGTCTTCAGGGCATGTGAAGTGCTGCTGAGGTGTGGAATGCCGTTTTTGCGGACCTGGCTGATCGCCGTGGCGATGAGTGCTGTATCGATTGCGAGTTCGCTTCCGCTTGCACTGCTGCCGCAGCCGGCGGCCGCGCAGGCGGCGGAGACGATCGTCGTCGAAGGCAATCGCCGGGTGGAGGCCGAGACGGTCCGCTCCTACTTCAGGCCGGGCCCCGGCGGGCGTCTCGATCAATCCGCCATCGACGACGGGCTCAAGGCGCTCATCACGACGGGCCTGTTTCAGGATGTGAAGATCAGCCAGGCGGGCGGCCGCATCGTGGTGTCGGTGGTGGAGAATGCCGTGATCGGCCGCATCGCCTTCGAGGGCAACAAGAAGATCAAGGACGAGCAGCTCTCGGCGGAAATCCAGTCCAAGCCGCGCGGGACGTTCTCGCGCGCGCTGGTGCAATCCGACACCCTGCGCATTGCCGAAATCTACCGGCGCTCCGGCCGCTACGACGTCCGCGTTACCCCTGAAATCATCGAGCTGCCGAACAACCGTGTCGATCTCGTCTTCACGGTCGAGGAGGGCGCCAAGACCTCGGTGAAGTCGGTCGAGTTCGTCGGCAACAGCGCCTTCTCGGCCTCCCGCCTGCGCGACGTCATCAAGACGCGCGAGAGCAATTTGCTCAGCTTCCTCGGCAGCAACGACATCTACGACCCCGATCGCGTCGAGGCCGACCGCGACCTGATTCGCCGCTTCTACCTCAAGAACGGATTCGCCGACGTCCAGGTCGTGGCCGCGCTCACCGAATACGATCCGGATAAGAAGGGCTTTCTGGTCACCTTCAAGATCGAGGAAGGTGCCCAATATCGCATCGGCTCCGTCGATTTCCGCTCCGGCATTCCCAATTTCGACGCGGGCTCGCTCCGCAGCTATTCGCGCGTCAGTGCCGGCTCGCTCTACAACGTCGAATTGGTCGAGAAGTCGACCGAAGAGATGCAGATCGAGGCCTCGCGCCGCGGCTATGCCTTTGCCGTGGTCCGGCCCGGCGGCAACCGCAATTTCGAGGCGCACACCGTCTCCGTCGTGTTCAACGTCGACGAAGGCCCGCGGAGCTATATCGAGCGCATCAACCTGCGCGGCAACACCCGCACGCGCGATTACGTGATCCGCCGCGAATTCGATCTCTCCGAGGGCGATGCCTACAACCGCGCGCTGGTCGACCGCGCCGAGCGGCGGCTGAAGAACCTCGACTACTTCAAGAGCGTCAAGATCGTCACCGAGCCCGGCTCCTCCAGCGACCGCGTGGTCCTGATCGTCGACATGGAGGAGAAATCGACCGGCGACTTCTCGATCTCGGGCGGCTACTCCACCACCGACGGAGCACTCGCCGAAGTCTCGATCTCCGAGCGCAACCTGCTCGGCCGCGGTCTCTACGGCAAGGCCTCGGTCAGCTATGGCCAGTATTCACGCGGCATATCGCTGTCCTTCGTCGAGCCCTATCTGCTCGACTACCGGATGGCGCTGGGGTTCGACACATATTGGAAGCAGCAGAAGTCGAACAGCTATACGAGCTACGGCGTGACCACGCTCGGCTTCTCTCCGCGCATTGGCCTTGCATTGCGCGAGGACCTTTCGCTCCAGCTCCGCTATTCGCTCTATCAGCAGAGCATCACGCTCGCCAGCGCCTACAACAATTGCAACAACAACGCGTCCAACGCCTCGCTGGCCTACAACCCGACGCCGTCCTACATCCAGAACGTCCTGGGCGGCGTCGACCCGACCAACTCCACGAGCTCGGGGGTCTATGGCTACGGCTGCTACGGCGACGGCGAGTCGAGCCTGCCGGTCCGGAAAGAACTGGCGAACGGCGCGACCTGGACCTCCGCGCTCGGCTACACGTTGAGCTACAACACACTCGACAACACCAAGAACCCGACGGACGGATTGCTGGTCGACTTCCGGCAGGATTTCGCCGGGGTCGGCGGCGACGTCACCTATTTGAAGACCGCGCTGGACGCCAAATACTACACGCCGCTCGTCTCCGAGATCGTCAGCGTGATCCATCTCCAGGGCGGCCTCCTCGGCAAGCTCGGCGATCAGGACCTGCGCATGCTGGATCACTTCCAGATGGGCCCGAGCCTGGTGCGCGGCTTCGCTTCGAACGGTATCGGTCCACGCGACATCACCTATTGGAGCCTCGGCGCCAGTGGCGATGCGCTCGGTGGCACGAAATATTGGGGCGCGTCCGCGGAATTGCAGATGCCGTTCTGGTTCCTGCCGAAGGAGGTCGGCCTGAAGGGCGCGGTCTATGCCGACGCCGGATCGCTCTGGGGCTATCAGGGGCCGACCTCGTGGTCGGCCACGGGCGAAGTCAACACCAAGGCGTGCCCGACCTGCGGATTGCAATATGACGACGGCAACACGGTGCGGTCGTCGGTCGGCGTCGGCCTGATCTGGGCCTCCCCGTTCGGGCCGCTGCGCTTCGACTACGCCGTGCCGATCACGAAGGGCAAATATGACGTCGTCCAGGAGTTCAGGTTCGGAGGAGGGACGTCGTTCTAGAGCATGATCCGGAAAAGTGTGGCGCGGTTTTCCGAAAGATCATGCCCAAAAAAGGGCGTCAGCCCGCAAGAATCCGCCGGCAGGCTTCGACGTACACCTCCGCGCCGGTGACGATATCGGCGTCGGCGGTGTCTTCAGTCCAGTGATGGCTGATGCCGCCGATCGAAGGCACGAACAGCATGGCGGCGGGCATGACGGTTGCCAGCATCTGCGCGTCGTGGCCGGCGCCGCTGGGCATGCGAATGGATCGTCCACCGGCCAGCGCCTTGCTCGCGGCGTCGATTGCGTCCTGAAAGCTGGGATTCATCATGGCAGGCGCACCGGTGCGAATCTTCTCGACGGTCACGGTGCAGGGACCGTTCGCGCTGGCCTCGTCCGCCATTGTTCGCAGCAACTGCTCCAGCCGGGCAATGACGGCCGGATCGTCATCGCGGATCTGGAACAGCATCTCCGCTCCACCCGGAATGATGCTCGGCGCGCCGGGATCGAGCGTGATGCGCCCGGTGGTCCAGACCGTGCGCGGACCGCAGGTGTCAGGAAAACGCTGGTCGATCGCGACGCAGAATTTGGCCAGCGCCAGCCCGGCATCCTTGCGCACGGCCATGCGCGTCGTCCCGGCGTGATTCTGTTCACCGGTGAAATTGATACGGTATTGCCAGATGCCGACGATGGAGGTGACGACGCCGATCGCGAGCTTGCCGCTTTCGAGCGTGTCGCCCTGTTCGATATGGGCCTCGAGATATCCGACGTGGCGGCCCGGCTCGACGCCGAGGCGCTCGCGACCGGAGAGCCCGATCTCGGCGAGGGCATCGCGCATGGTGCGGCCGCTGGTGCGGTCGCGCGCGGCGTCGATCTCGGCTTCAGTCACCTGGCCGACATAGGAACGCGAGCCGAGGAAGCTGCCGAAATGCCCTTCCTCGTCGCACCAGGCGACGACTTCGACGGCGCCTTTGACGGTCGGATCGGCATTGAGCACGCGCGCCGCCTCGAGCGCATAGACGACGCCGAGCGGGCCATCGAGCCAGCCGGCGTAGTTCTGGCTCTCCAGATGCGAGCCAGCCAGCAGTTTCGGCCCGGACTTGGCGCTGGTGCCGAACACATTGCCGATGCCGTCGATCGCAGCGGTAAGACCGGCGCCGGGCAGCTTCTGAACCAGCCAATCCAGCGACTCCTTATGCGGCTCGGAGAAGGTCGGCTTGTGCACGCCGGTCTTGTAGGTGCCGATGGCACGGAGTGCGTTGAGGTCGGCGAGGACGCGCTGGCCATCGGCGCGCGGCTTGGTGTCAGGCATGCTCAGTAACCTTCAGCGCCTCGGTGCGGATCTCCTCGACCAGCCGTTCCTTGAGCTGGACGAATTCCGGCGTGGTCTTGATCTTGTAGGAGCGCGGATGGGGCAGGTCCACTGTGATCTCGGCCTTGATACGGCCGGGGCGCGCGCTCATGACGATGACGCGGCTGCCGAGGAAGATGGCTTCCTCGATGTCGTGGGTCACGAACAACACGGTCTTCTGGTCGCGCTCCCAGATCCCGAGCAGCATCTCCTGCATCAATGCGCGGGTCTGGTTATCCAGCGCGCCGAAGGGCTCGTCGAGCAGCAGGATCTTGGGATCGTTGGCAAGCGCGCGGGCAATCGCCGTGCGCTGCTGCATGCCGCCGGAGAGTTGCTTGGGCCAGTGATTCTCGAAGCCGGACAATCCGACCTGGCGGATGAAGGCGTCGGCGATCCTGTAGCGTTCGTCCTGCGACACGCCGCGCTCGCGCAGGCCGAAGGCGATGTTCTCGCGCACGGTGAGCCAGGGAAACAGCGTGTAGGATTGGAACACCATGCCCCGATCCGCGCCGGGGCCGGTGACCTCGCGCCCGTCGAGCGTGACGCGGCCGCTGGTCGGACGGTCGAGGCCCGCGACGATGCGCAGCAGCGTGGACTTGCCGCAGCCGGAAGGGCCGAGGATGGTGACGAAATCGTTGTTGCCGATGACGAGATCGGTCGGCTCCAGCGCCCTGGTCGGCGCGTTGCCGTGGCGCGCGGGGAAGGTGCGCGAGACCTGTTCGACCTTGAGGATCGTCATGCGAGCCTCCACGGAAACAGCCAGGCGTTGAACGCCTTGAACATGAAGTCCGAGAGCAGGCCGATCAGCCCGATCACGATGATGCCGAAGATGATCTGTCCGGTGTTGAGCAGCGCCTGGCTGTCGGTGATCATGTGACCGATGCCGGAGGACGAGCCGATCAGCTCGGCGACGATGACATAGGTCCAGGCCCAGCCGAGCACCAGCCGCAGGATCTCTGCGATCTCGGGTGCGGAGGAGGGCAGCAGCACGCGGCGGATGATGCCGCGGTCGCGGGCCCCCAACGTATAGGCCGCCTCGACCAGATCGCGCCGCGTTGCGCCGACGGTCACGGCGACCATCAGGATGACCTGGAATACCGAGCCGATGAAGATGACGAGGAGCTTCTGCAGTTCGCCGATGCCGGCCCACAGGATCAGAAGCGGAATAAACGCGGAGGCGGGCAGATAGCGCGCGAAGGAGACGAACGGTTCGAGGAAGGCTTCGACCGGCTTGTAGGCGCCCATGAGAACGCCGAGCGGCACTGCGATGATCGCTGCGAGCGCAAAGCCGCCGACGACGCGCCAGATCGTCATGCCGATGTCGAACACAAACCCCTGCTTGGCCAAGAGGTCATAGCCTTCCTGCACCATGGTCAGCGGGTTGGCGAGAAAGGTCTTCGACACATAGCCGCCGAAGGTCGCCCACGACCAGAGGGCGACGAACACCACGAAGAACGCAAGGCCGTAGGCCACGCGCTGCTTCGATGTAACAGGGTCCAGGGGACGCATCAAACTGTCTATCCGGGCGATGAAGAGAAATGCCGGCCCCGCCGCAAGACGGGACCGGCAGCGCTAGAAGAAGTTACTTGATGAAGCTGGCGTCGAAGAGATCCTCGACCTTTGGTGCGGCCTTGATGATGCCGATCTCGAGCAGCAGCTCGGCAGCCTCCTTGTTGAAGGTCAGGAAGTCGCCGGCGAAGAACTTCTGGTTCGCGGCCTTGTCCTGCCAGCGCAGATATTTCGCCGAGTTGCCGAATTGCTCGCCGCTCTGCTTCACGTCGGCGCCCATGATCTCGTAGGCCTTGGCCTGGTCCTTGGCGATCATGTCGAGCGCCTCGAAATAGCTGTCGGCGAGCGCCTTGGCGGCCTTGGGATTCTCCGTCAGGAATTTCGGCGTGCAGCCGAAGGTGTCCATGACCATCGGATAGTCCAGCGTGGTGGCGATGATCTTGCCCTTGTCGGGCGCGGCGCGCACGGTCGAGAGGTAAGGCTCATAGGTCATCGCCGCATCGTTCTGGCCGGAGACGAAGGCCTGCGCGGCGGCGGCCGGCTCGAGGTTGACGACGGTGACGTCCTTCACGGTGAGGCCGTTCTTCTTGAGCATCCAGGCCAGCGCGAAATAAGGCGAGGTGCCGGGCGCGGAGGCGGCGACGGTCTTGCCCTTCAGGTCCTTGATCGCGGCGACGTCGTTGCGCACGGCCATGCCGTCGGCGCCAAAGCTCTTGTCGAGCTGGAAGATCTGCTTGGTCGCAACGCCGTTGGCGTTCCAGGAGATCCAGGTCTCGACCGTGGTCGCCGCACACTGGATGTCGCCGGACGCGATCGCGAGGTGGCGGTCCTTCTGCGGAATTTTCTTGATGGTGACGTCGAGACCGTTCTTCTTGAAGATGCCAGCCTCCTTCGCCAGCGTCAGCGGCGCGAAGCCGGTCCACCCGGAGATGCCGATTCCGACCTTGACGTCGTCGGCGAGCACGGGAGTGGAGGCCGAAAGAGCAATGATTGTCGCAAATATCGTCGAACTACGCATGATTGTCGTCCTCTTGCCGATCGATGGATTGACGTCCTGTTGATCATTGTCGGTCCAGATGGACCGTTGCCCGAAGCGTTGCACGATTTGTGCCGACATATCCTCTCAGCCTCCCTTGAATCGCGCGACAAGGCGGTGAGAGTCACCGGGATAGAGCAGGCGCACGGCAGTGATGGTGCGTGCGCTGCGCCAGGTGTAGCGGTCGATCACGAGGCAGGGCGCGCCGACGGCGATCGCGAGCGCATCCGCCGTGCGATCGTCGGCGACGATGGCGCTGATGGTGTGCTCGGCCTCCGTCCACGGGACATGATGAAGCAGCCACGACCCCGGCGGTTCGCGCGCGAAATCCGCGGTTGCGGCCTCCGGCACCGAGGACAGATCAATCAGCCTGTCCTCGACCGCAAAAGGCACTTTGTCGGCGCTGTGCCGGCAGGTAATCGCGACCACCTTGCCGGCCTTTTTCACGCCGAGACGGTCACGGTCGGCGGCAGTCGCAGCCCGCAGCTTGCGACCGATCAACTCGTAGCCGTAGCCGCGCCCCAGTGCGGTGATCTCGGCGCGGATGTCGGCGATCTTGAGCACGGCCGACTGATGCTGCGGCCGGCGCACGAAAGAGCCGGCCCGCCGCCGCCGCTCGATCAAATCGGCCTGCGCGAGTTCCGACAACGCCTTGTTGACGGTCATGCGCGAGCAGCCGTAACGGGCCACCAGCTCATGCTCGAACGGAATGCGATGCCCCGGCGGCCATTCGCCGGTCAGGATGCGCGTCTCGATGTCGGCGCGGATGCGCTTATAGAGCGTCGGCTTGTCGGCGGCATCGGTCGCAAGGCTCATGCGAGGAGCCTCCGCGCCGTCGCGTTGAAGCGTTCGCGCGCCCCCTGACGCAATTTGTGCCGGCCGCCTTCGACGACCTTGTGGCCGCCGGCCCAGACGCAATCGATCGCGCCACTGCTCGCGGCAAAGATCCAGCCGTCGATGGCTGCGTCGCCGGCGCGTCCCGATAGCGAAGGATGCGCCGTGTCGAGCGTGACGATGTCGGCCCGCGCGCCCGCGGCGAGGCCGACTGTCGGCTGTGCCAGCGCTTGCGCGCCGCCCGCAAGAGCATGGTCGAATAATGTACGACCGGTGGAACGGCCCGCGCCGCTGGAGAGCACGTTGCGCTCGCGATGCTTCAGCCGCTGGCCATATTCGAGCTGGCGCAATTCGTCGGCGACCCCGACCAGGACGTTGGAATCAGTGCCCACGCCGAACGCACCGCCGGCGCCGAGAAATTCGCGCGCCGGAAAGGTGCCATCGCCGAGACTCGCTTCGGTGACAGGGCAGAGGCCCGCCACCGCCCCGGTCTTCGCGAACGCGGCGACTTCCTCGTCCGTCGTGTGAGTCGCGTGGATAAGGCACCAGCGCCGGTCGAGGGGCGCGTGCTCCAGCAGCCATTGCACCGGGCGCCGTCCCGACCAGGCAAGGCAGTCCTCGACTTCCTTCACCTGCTCGGCGGCGTGGATATGCACCGGCCCGCCGTCGGCAAGCGGAATGATCGCCGCAAGCTCGTGTGGCGTCACCGCGCGCAGGCTGTGCGGCGCGATGCCGATATTGGCGTCGGGCAATGCGCTGATCGCCTTGCGCGACGCAGCCATCAATGCCGCGAACTGATCGACCGAGCAGATGAAGCGGCGTTGGCCGTCATGAGGCGCTGCGCCGCCGAAGGAGCCGTGCGCATAGAAACTCGGCAGCAGCGTCAGGGCAATGCCGGAGGCTTCGGCTGCCTGCGCGATGCGCGCGGCCGTCTCGGCGGGATCGGCATAGTGCGAGCCGTCGCGATCGTGGTGCAGATAATGGAATTCACCGACGCGGGTAAATCCCTGTTCGAGCATCTCGACATAGAGGAGAGTCGCAACGGCGGCGACGTCATCGGGCGTCATTGCGAGGGCGAAGCGATACATCGTCTCGCGCCAGGTCCAGAACGTGTCGGTGGAATTGCCGCGCAGCTCAGCAAGGCCCGCCATGCCGCGCTGGAACGCGTGACTGTGCAGGCTCGCAAGTCCCGGAAGCGCGATGGCGTGGCGCTCGTCGCCGGCCGCCGGCTGCACACCCGCGGACACCGCCGCGATCGCGCCGGCGGTGATCACCACCTGCACGTCATTGGCCCAGCCCGAGGGCAGGAGCGCGGAGGCGAAATGCAGTCGGGTCATGATTACACGCCGGCTGGACAGAACGGTCCCACGATTATATGTCTAGACATATAAGTCAAGCATCCCACGCGAAGGGACCGTTGCATGGCAGAGCGCTTCGACCGGATCTGGCACAATGCCCGGCTTGCCACGATGGGGGCCGACCGGCCCGATCTCGGCGAGATCGGGCGGGGCCTGATCGCCGCGCGCGGCGGACGTATCGCCTATGCCGGTGCGCAGGCCGATTTTCCGGCGGATGCCGATGCGGCGGAACGGACCGATTGCGAGGGACGCTGGATCACGCCCGGCCTCGTCGACTGCCACACCCATCTCGTCTATGGCGGCAACCGCGCGCACGAGTTCGAGCTGCGCCTGAAGGGCGCGAGCTACGAGGAGATCGCGCGCGCCGGCGGCGGCATCGTCTCCACGGTGGCGGCGACCCGCAAGGCGAGCGAGGCCGATCTCGTCGCGAGTGCGTTGCCGCGGCTCGATGCGCTGATCGGCGAGGGCGCAACCACGGTCGAGGTCAAGTCGGGCTACGGCCTCGACACCGAGACCGAGATGCGACAGCTCGCGGCCGCGCGCAGCATCAGTCGCCAGCGGCCGGTTGCGATCCGCACCTCCTTCCTCGGGGCGCATGCCCTGCCGGTGGAGGCGGAGGGTGACAAGGATCGCTATATCGATCTCGTCTGCAAGGAGATGCTGCCAGCCGTTGCGAAGGCCGGTCTTGCCGACGCCGTCGATGCCTTCATGGAGGGCATCGCGTTCTCGGCGGAGCAGACTGCGCGGGTGTTCGAGACGGCGAGGGAGCTGGGGCTGCCGGTCAAGCTTCATGCCGACCAGCTGTCGAACCTCGGCGGTGCTGCGCTCGCTGCAAGATTCTCGGCGCTGTCGGCCGATCATCTCGAGCATACCGACGAAGCCGGCGCCGCCGCGATGGCGAAGGCCGGCACGGTGGCGGTGCTGCTGCCCGGCGCATTCTACTTCATCCGCGAGACGCAGAAGCCGCCGGTCGAGGCGTTCCGCAGCCACGGCGTTTCCATGGCGCTCGCGACCGATTGCAATCCCGGCAGCTCACCGCTGACCTCGCTCCTGCTCACGATGAACATGGGCGCGACCCTGTTCCGGATGACGGTCGCCGAATGCCTCGCCGGAATCACCCGCGAGGGCGCGCGGGCGCTGGGCGTGCTCGATGAAACCGGCACGCTGGAAGCCGGGAAATGGTGCGACCTCGCGATCTGGGACATCGAGCGTCCAGCCGAGCTTGTTTATCGCATCGGCTTCAATCCGCTGCATCGCCGGGTGTGGAGGGGCCAGTGACGGAGCAGGGCACCGCGATCGTCGTCAAGCCGGGAGCGGTCAGCCTCGACGATCTCGCGCGCGTGCTGGAAGGCGCTTCCGTCGTGCTCGATCCGTCGTTCTGGCCACGCGTCGAGGCGGCAGCCGAAATCGTTGCAAGGGCCGCGCAAGCCGACGCTCCCGTCTATGGCATCAACACCGGCTTCGGGAAGCTCGCCTCGAAGCGCATTCCGCCCGGTCAGACCGCGCTGCTCCAGCGCAATCTGATCGTGTCGCATTGCTGCGGCGTCGGCCCAGCCACGCCCGAGCCGATCGTGCGGCTGATGATGGCGTTGAAGATCGTCTCGCTCGGGCGCGGCGCTTCCGGCGTGCGCCGCGCGGTAATCGAGCAGTTGCAGGCCATGCTAGCGCGGGGCGTCACGCCGCTGGTGCCGCAGCAGGGCTCGGTCGGCGCCTCCGGCGATCTTGCGCCGCTCGCGCACATGACGGCGGTGATGATCGGTGAGGGGCAGGCGATCGTCGACGGGAAAACCGTGTCCGGCGGTGAAGCGCTCGCCGCGGCCGGCCTCGCGCCGCTGACGCTCGGCCCCAAGGAGGGGCTCGCGCTGATCAACGGCACGCAATTCTCGACCGCCTACGCTATTGCCGGCGTGCTGCGCGCCTTCGGTCTGGCTCGCGCTGCGCTCGTCACCGGCGCATTGTCGGTCGATGCGGCGATGGCCTCGACGGCGCCGTTCCGTCCCGAAATCCAGGCGCTGCGCGGTCATGCCGGGCAGATCGCCGCGGCCGCAACGTTGATGGCGCTGCTGGATGGCAGCGACATTCGTCTGTCGCATCTCGAAGGCGACGAGCGCGTGCAGGACCCATATTGCCTGCGCTGCCAGCCGCAGGTTGCAGGCGCCGCACTCGACCTGATCACGCAGGCCGCGCGCACATTGATTGTCGAAGCCAACGCCGTCACCGACAATCCGCTGGTGCTGGTCGAAACCGGCGAGATCGTTTCCGGCGGCAATTTTCACGCCGAGCCTGTGGCCTTTGCCGCCGACGCGCTCGCGCTGGCGCTGTCGGAAATCGGCGCGATCAGCGAGCGGCGCATTGCGACGCTGGTCGATCCCGCCCTGAATTTCGGCCTGCCGCCGTTCCTCACCCCAGATCCCGGCATCAATTCCGGCTTCATGATCGCCGAGGTGACGGCCGCCGCGCTCTATGCTGAGAACAAGCAGCGCGCGGCAGCCTGCTCGATCGATTCGACGCCGACCAGCGCCAACCAGGAGGACCATGTCTCGATGGCCGCACACGCCGCGCGCCGCCTGTGCGACATGGCCGACAATCTCGCCGCCATCCTCGGCATCGAGCTCCTGGTTGCCGCCCAAGGCATCACGCTGCGCGCGCCGCATGCGACCAGCGCGCCGCTCGTTGCTGTCATCGCCGCATTGCGCGAGCAGGTGCCGGCGCTCGGTGCGGACCGCTACATGGCCGGCGATCTCGCCAGGGCCGCTGCACTGATCGAGGCCGATGCGCTGCCGAGCGTGGCGCTCACCATGCTTCCAACTGACCCATTTCCGCGACTTGCCTAAAGAGGTGCCCGCATGAACCGCCGACTGGACAATGACCGCACCATCCGTGCGCCCCGCGGCAGCGACATCAGCGCCAAGAGCTGGCTGACGGAAGCGCCGCTGCGCATGCTCATGAACAACCTCGATCCTGATGTCGCGGAGCGCCCGAGCGAGCTCGTGGTCTATGGCGGCATCGGCCGCGCCGCGCGCGACTGGGAGAGCTTTGACCGGATCGTTGCGGCCTTACGCAAGCTCGAAGCCGACCAGACGCTGCTGGTCCAGTCCGGCAAGCCGGTCGGCGTGTTCCGCACCCATGCCGATGCGCCGCGCGTGCTGATCGCGAACTCCAACATCGTGCCGCATTGGGCAACGCTCGACCATTTCAACGAGCTCGATCGCCAGGGCCTGATGATGTACGGCCAGATGACCGCGGGGTCCTGGATCTATATCGGCAGCCAGGGCATCGTGCAGGGCACCTACGAGACCTTCGTTGAGGTCGGCCGCCGCCATTATGGCGGCAGCCTTGCCGGCAAATGGATTCTCACCGCTGGCCTCGGTGGCATGGGCGGTGCGCAGCCGCTGGCCGCGACCATGGCCGGCGCTTCGATGCTCGCGGTGGAATGCCAGCCGAGCCGCATCGAGATGCGGCTGCGCACCGGCTATCTCGATCGCCAGGCCGCAACGCTCGACGAGGCGCTGGCGATCATGGTAGAGGCCGCCAAGACGAAGAAGGCGATCTCGGTCGGCCTGCTCGGCAATGCCGCGGAGATCTTCCCGGAGCTGGTGCGCCGCGGCGTCAAGCCCGACATCGTCACCGACCAGACCAGCGCGCATGATCCGATCAACGGGTATTTGCCCAAGGGCTGGACGCTCGCCGAGTGGGAAGCCAAGCGCGGCTCCGATCCGAAGGGGGTCGAGCGTGCATCGAAGACGTCGATGGTCGAGCATGTCCAGGCGATGCTGGATTTCCATGCGCAGGGCATTCCGACGCTCGATTACGGCAACAACATCCGCCAGATGGCGCAGGACATGGGCCTGAAGAACGCCTTCGATTTTCCCGGCTTCGTGCCGGCCTATATCCGCCCGCTGTTCTGCCGCGGCGTCGGGCCGTTCCGCTGGGCTGCGCTGTCGGGCGATCCCGAGGACATCTTCAAGACCGACGCCAAGGTGAAGGAGCTGATGCCCGACGACAAGCATCTGCACAATTGGCTCGACATGGCCAAGGAGCGCATCAAGTTCCAGGGGCTGCCGGCTCGGATCTGCTGGGTTGGCCTCGGTGACCGCCATCGCCTCGGCCTTGCCTTCAACGAGATGGTGGCACGCGGCGAGCTCAAGGCGCCGATCGTGATCGGCCGCGATCATCTCGACAGCGGCTCGGTGGCAAGCCCCAACCGCGAGACCGAAGCGATGAAGGACGGCTCGGACGCGGTGTCCGACTGGCCTCTGCTGAACGCGCTGCTCAATTGCGCCAGTGGCGCGACCTGGGTGTCGCTGCATCATGGCGGCGGCGTCGGCATCGGCTATTCCCAGCATGCCGGCATGGTGATCGTGGCCGACGGCACGCCGGAAGCGGCCAAGCGGATCGAGCGTGTGCTCTGGAACGATCCGGCGACCGGCGTCATGCGCCATGCCGACGCGGGTTACGAGACCGCGATCGACTGCGCCCGTGACAAGGGGCTCGATCTGCCGAGCCTTGCGAAGTAGCTAGCTGCTCGCCAGCAGCTTCGGCATCGTCGTCTTCGCGCCATCCATGAAGGTCTGGACGGCGTCCCGGACGATGGCGTCGAGATCGGGCGGGATCGGCGTCTCGTAGATGAATTTTCGGATGGCGAGATAGAAGATGCGGCCGTGCAGGCCCCAGAACAGCTCGGTCTCGCGCTCACCCAATGAGTGAGCTTTCGAGTCGGGCAGTTTGAGCTCGTGGCGCAGTTCGGCCGCCGCCGGTTCGATGATCTCGCGGCGGACGATGTCGAGATAGCGGCTGGTGATGCCGAATGACTTCATGCCGGAGAACACGAAGATCCGTACCCAATTGTATTCGAACACGCGTTCGACATAGTCGAGATAAAAGCGTGTGAGCCTTGCTTCGAGTGACAACGAACGGTCGCGGATCATCGGTCCCCAATCGGGCGACCAGCGGCTGAGATAGACCTCCTGGTAGACTCGCTCGATCAGCGCTTCCTTGCTCGGGAAGTGGCGGTAGATCGCCGAATGCGTGATGCCCATGCGCTTGGCGAGCTCGCGGGTCTGACCCTCGAAGCCGCGCTCGGCGAAGAAGCGGATGGCCTCGTCCACGATCGCGCGCTCGCGGTCGGCCGCGCGCATGTTGCGACGCTTTGGCGCGGACTTGCTGCCTGTCTCGGTCCGCTTGCGGACCGGTCGCCTCAAAGTTTTCTGCGCTCTTCGGGCCATCTCGTCGCTGAATCAACGTAACCCTGTCTTCATAACCCAAGGTGCTTTTGTGACCAAATGGTCATTTCCTGTTGACCGATCTCGGGAGCCGTGTCAGGATTTTGAGACCAGATGGTTACAAATCTGACATCCCGGCTGATGAGCCGATGGATATCGAGGAAACGGCAGTGAAGGCGCGGGCTTTCAGCTATTTTCGGGCTGCGACGATCGACCAGGCGCTGGATGCTCACGCACGCGCCGGGGACGATGCGCGTTTCATCGCCGGCGGCCAGAGCCTGGTGCCGGCGCTGTCGCTGCGGCTGCAGGCGCCGCGGCTGCTGATCGACATTACGCATATCGACGAACTGTGCGGCGTCAGGCGTGAAGGTGACAGCTTGCGCATCGGTGCGCTGACGCGCCACTGCGAAATGCTGAGCGAGCCGCTGATCGCCGAGTTCGCGCCGCTGCTGCACGCTGCGGCACCGTTCGTCGCCCATCCCGCGATCCGCAACCGCGGCACGCTCGGCGGCAGCGTCGCACTGGCCGACCCCGCCTCCGAATTTCCGGCGATGACCTTGGCGCTGGATGCCGAGATCGAGATCGCCGGGCCCTCAGGCCGCCGGCGCGTCAAGGCCGACGACTTCTTCATCGACCTGTTCGAGACGGCGCTACAGCCCGGCGAGCTGATCACCGCGATCTACGTTCCGCTGTTCAGGGCGGATCAGCGCTTTGCGTTCGACGAGCTGGCGCGGCGGCGCGGGGATTACGCGCTGGTCGGTTGCGGCATCCTCGCGACCTGCACCGGGGAGCGCATTGACGACATCCGCATCTCCTTCTTCTCCGTCGGCAACACGCCGACACGGGCCAAAGGGGCGGAAACAATTTTGATCGGCGCGAGCCTGGATGCGGCATGCATCGCTTCCGCGCAAGGCGCGCTCGAAGGCGATCTCGCGCCGCCCGAGAGCGACGAGGTGCCGCCGGCGATGCGGCTGCATCTCGCCCGCGTATTGCTTGGCCGTCTGCTCGGACGTCTCGGTGAGGGAGCATGAGCGGCTTCGACGACAGCCTGCTGAACGAGGCGGACGAGACGGTGCGAGTCCGCCTCGTCGTCAACGGACGCAAGGTCGCCTGCGAGGTCGCGCCGCGCGAGACGCTGGTCGATTGCCTGCGCGACAGGCTCGAGCTGACGGGCACGCATGCCGGCTGCGAGATGGGCGCTTGCGGTGCCTGCCTGGTGCAGCTCGACGGCCGCGCCGTGCATTCCTGCCTGATGTTTGCGGTGCAGGCTGATGGCGGCAGGATCGACACGATCGAGGGGCTCAGCGAGAGCGGCCTGCTCGCCGATCTCCAGGCCGAATTTCATCGCCGCAATGCGCTGCAATGCGGCTTTTGCACGCCGGGCATGCTGATCAACGCCAACGAGCTGCTCTCGCAGACGGCGCAGCCGAGCCGCGACGAGATCCGCGACGCGCTGTCGGGCAATTACTGCCGCTGCACCGGCTATGAAGCGATCGTCGATGCCATCGACGCGGTGGCCAAAGCGCGCAGCGCACGCGGAGGCGCAGCATGAGCGCGCCGCTGACCTCGCTCGATCGGCCCAACTCCTATATCGGCCGTTCCGTGCCGCGGCCGAACGCCAAGCGGCTGTTGGCCGGGCGGGGACGTTATGTCAGCGACCTCCGTCTGCCGCGTATGCTCTTCGCCGCGTTCCTGCGTAGCCCGCATGCGCATGCGAAGATCGTCGCGATCAAGACCGAGCAGGCGCGTGCAATCGAAGGCGTGCATCTCGTCGCCACCGGCGCCGATCTCGCCAGGATCTGCACGCCCTGGACTGGCACGCTCGATCATTTCAAGGGCATGACCTCCGCACCGCAATTGCCGCTGCCGCTCGATCGCGTGGTCTGGGCCGGACAGGCGGTGGTCGCCGTCGTTGCCGAGAGCCGGACGATCGCCGAAGATGCGCTGGAGCTGATCGAGGTCGACTACGAGGACCTTCCCGTCGTCGTCGACATCGACGGCGCACGCGAGGCCGGCGGTCCGCTGGTCAATCCCGGCAGCGCCAACAACACCTGCTTCCGCAGCCAGCTCGACAACGGCGCTGTCGATGACGCCTTTGCGCATGCGGCTCATGTGGTGGAGGAGGAGTTCTCCTTCGGCCGCCATACCGCAGTGACGCTGGAGCCGCGTGCCATCGTTGCGGATTACGATCCGTCCGCGGGCACGCTCACCGTGCATCACGGCACGCAGACGCCGTACCAGTTCCAGGATCTCTACTCCCGCCACTACGGCATCCCGGAGGCGGGCGTCCGCGTCATCGCGACGGACATCGGCGGCTCCTTCGGGATGAAGCTGCATGTCTATCACGAGGACATGGCGGTGGTCGGTCTCTCGATCCTGCTCGGCCGTCCCGTGAAGTACGTTGCCGATCGCATGGAGTCCTTCGTCTCCGACATCCACGCGCGCGACCACCGCGTCCGCGCCCGCATGGCGCTCGATGCCAGGGGCGAGATCCTGGCGATGGACGTGCTGGATCTGACCGCGATCGGCGCGTTCTCGACCTATCCGCGCACCAGCGTGGTCGAGGGCAACCAGGTCATTCGCCTGATCGGCGCGCCCTATCGCTTCAAAAATTACCGCGCCACGCTGGAGGTGATCTTCCAGAACAAGGTGCAGACCAGCCAGTATCGCGCCGTCGGCCATCCCATCGCCTGCGCGGTGACCGAGCGTCTTGTCGACATGGCAGCAGGCAAGATCGGCCTCGATCCCTTCGCCATCCGTGCGCGGAACGTCATCCCGGATAATGCCTATCCGCAAACCTCGCCGACCGGCTACCGTTTCGAGGCGCTGTCGCATCAGGCGTGCCTGAAGCGCCTGCACGAGATGATGGACTATGACGGCTTGCGTGCCGAGCAGGCGGATTTGCGCAAGCGCGGCGTCTATCGCGGCATCGGCATCGCCGCCTTCGTCGAGATCACGAACCCCAGCCCTGCGTTCTATGGCGTCGGCGGCGCGCGCATCTCCTCGCAGGACGGCGCCACTCTCAGCCTGACGCCGTCGGGCGAGGTCCGCTGCCTGATCTCGGTCACCGAGCAGGGGCAGGGCACCGAGGCGATCATCAGCCAGATCGTGGCCGACCAGCTCGGCCTTGCCCAGGAGCACGTCAAGGTCATCACCGGGGATACCGAGGTGACGCCGCATGGCGGGGCGACCTGGGCCTGCCGCGGCGCCGGCATCGGCGGCGAGACCGCGCTGCAGGCGACGCGCGCGCTCAAGCGCAACATCCTGGAGATCGCCGCGCTGATCCTCCAGGAGCAACCGTCGGCGCTCGACATCGTCGATGGCGAAATCGTCGACGCAGGCACGCGGAACCCGCGGATTCCGATCTCCGAGATCGCACGCATTGCCTATTTCCGCTCCGACACACTGCCGCCGGGCACGCAGGCGCAGCTCACCGTGAGCCATCATTTCGCGCCGCAGGGCTATCCCTTTGCCTTCACCAACGGCATCCAGGGCTGCTCGCTGGAGGTCGATGTCGAGACCGGTTTCATCAAGCTCCTGAAGCATTTTATCGTCGAGGATTGCGGACGCGTCATCAATCCGATGCTGGTCGACGAACAGCTCCGCGGCGGCATCGTGCAGGGGCTGGGTGCTGCGCTGTTCGAGGAATGCCGCTACAGCGACACCGGTCAGCTCATGAACGGCTCGCTCGCCGATTACCTCGTGCCGATGTCGATGGAGATGCCCGATATCGTCATCGCCCATGTCGAGACGCCGACCGCCGATACCGAGCTCGGCGCCAAGGGGGTCGGCGAGGCCGGCACGGCGGCGGCGTCGGCTTGCGTGCTCAATGCGGTCAACGATGCGCTCGCGCCGTTTGGTGCCACGATCAATTCGATCCCGATCACGCCTGCCAAAGTCCTGAAAGCCCTGAAGCGTTTCTAGAAAAAAGACAATTGGAGGAAATCATGCCCAAATCCGGTTCGACGTCGAAGATAACTCGCCGTACGGCACTCGCCGGCCTCTCGGCCGGCGCGGCGCTGCTTGCCATGCCCCGGCTCGGCCGCGCCGCGGACGAGACGATCCGCATCGGCTTTCCGACGCCGCTGACCGGCCCGTTCGCGGCGGAAGCGCGCGATCAAGTCAAATGCGCCGAGCTGGCGGTGAAGCTCGTCAATGACAAGGGCGGCATCGGCGGCCGCAAGGTCGAGCTGCTGGTGCGCGACGACAAGCTCAACGCCGGTGAGGCCGCGACGCGTACGCTCGAACTGATCGAGAAGGACAAGGTTCATGCCGTAGTCGGCGCGCTCTCCAGCGCCGTGCAGCTCGCGGTCAACGAGGTTACCCGCGCCCGCGGCGTGATCTACGTCTCGATCAGCCAGTCGGACACCATCAACGAAGCCAAGGATTTCAGCAAATACACCTTCCATGAAGCGCTGAACCCGCACATGACGACAGCCGCGGTGGCGCGGCAGACGCTGAAGAAGGGTATGAAAGTCGCCCATCTCGTCGCCGATTATGCGTATGGCCATGAGATGCTGCGCGGCTTCAAGCGCGCGCAGGCGGCGATCGGTGCGGACAATGTCGGCGAGATCCTGCATCCGTTCGGTGCTGCCGACTATTCGACCTTCATGCCGCGCCTGATGTCGATGCGGCCGGACGTGCTCTGCATCTCCAATTTCGGCCGCGACCAGGCCAATGCGATCAAGCAGGCCGTGGATTTCGGCGTCAAGCAGCAGATGAAGATCGTCGTCCCCGTCATCCTGCACAACCAGCGGCTCGCGGTCGGTCCTGACGTGTTCGAGGGTGTGGTCGGCGGCGCCAATTATTATTGGGGCCTGGAGGCGCAGAGCAAGTCGGCCGCCAGCTTCAACGCGGCGTTCAAGGCCGCCAATGGCGGCGCGATCCCGACCGATTACGGTGCTTACGGCTATTCCGGCGTCGGATCGCTGCTGGCAGCGATGCAGGCCGCCGGCGGCACCGACACCGATAAGGTGGTCGATGCGCTCGAGAAGCTGCAATATGATCTGACCAAGGGGCCGCAGCATTACCGCAAATGCGACCATCAGTCGGTTCAGTCGGTGCTGGTGCTGGAGTCCAAGAAGAAGTCCGCCATGGCGGGCGACAACGATCTGTTCGCCATTCTCGCCAACGACACCGGCTCGGACGACATGCTGCGCAGCTGCAGCGAGCTCGGCCACGCCACCTGAAGCCTGTGACGATGGACCTGTCGCTGATCATCATGCAGCTTCTCTCCGGGATCGCCCTTGGGGCGGTCCTGGTGATCACTGCGCTTGGACTGACGATCGTGTTCGGCATGCTCGGGGTGGTCAATTTCGCCCATGGCGCGCTGTTCATGATCGGGGCCTATGCCGGGCTGTATCTGGCCTCGCTCACCGGAAGCTTCTGGTGGGGGCTGCTGCTCGCGCCCATCCTGATCGGCGCTTTCGGCATGCTGATCGAGTTCGTGCTGATCCGCAGGCTGTATGGACGCTCGATCGACGATCCGCTGCTGCTCACCTTCGGCCTCAGCTACGTCCTGGTCGAGGGCGTGCGCATCGTGTTCGGCAGCGACGGCATTCCGTTTCCGACCCCGCCGCAGCTGATCGGCGTGCTCGATCTCGGCATCGGCTTCTTCCCCCGCTACCGCCTGTTCGTCATCGCGCTGGTGGCGGTGGTGCTGCTGGCGCTCTGGCTGACGCTGGAGAAGACCCGTGTCGGCCTGATCGTGCGCGCAGGTGCGCGCGATCCCACCATCATGCAGGTGCTCGGTGTCGACATCGGCCGGGTGTGGCTTGCGATCTTCGGGCTCGGCGTCGGTCTCGCCGCGCTGGGTGGCGTGCTCGCCGGGCCCATGCGCAGCGTCAATCCGGAGATGGGCTCGCTGGTACTGGCCGAAGCCTTTGTCGTCACGGTGATTGGCGGTCTCGGCTCGATCGTCGGCGCGGTCGTGGCCGGCCTCATGGTCGGCATTTCCATCAGCCTGGTGGCGCTGTTCGCGCCTGAAATGGCGACCATCGTCATGTTCGCGCTGATGGCGGTGGTGCTGCTGATCCGCCCGCAAGGCCTGTTCGGCGTGAGAGGGAGGACGGCGTGACGCACCCTTCGAGCGGCGAGGCTCTCGCCAAGCCTGCGCCGAGCGGGCTCGGCCGGCTTCTCGACCACCGCGTGCTGCTCTCCATCGCCGTGCTGGCGATATTGCCTTGGCTGCTGCCGTCCAAGGCGCTGGCCGTCAACGTCCTGATCTACGGTGTCGTGGTGATGGGCTACAATCTGCTGTTCGGCTACACCGGGCTGTTGTCGTTCGGGCAGGCCGCGTTCTTCGGGGCGGGTGCATACTTTACCGGCATTGCGATCGGCCGCTATGGCGTGCCGTGGTTTGCCGCGGTCGCGCTCGCCGTGGGTCTCAGCACCTGCCTGGCGGCCCTGATCGGCATTGTCTCGACGCGCACCCGCGGCATCTATTTCTCCATGGTGACGCTCGCTTTGGCGCAGCTCGTCTACTACGTCGCGCTCCAGGCGTCCTCCTTCACCGGCGGCGAGAACGGCCTGCGCGGCTTCACCGTCGACCGCATCAGCCTGTTCGGCCTCCAGGTCAATTTCCTCGACCCCATCAACAAATATTACGTGCTGATGGCCTTCGCGGCGCTGGCGATGTGGTTCCAGTCGCGCATCCTGAACTCGCCGTTCGGGGCCGTCATCGAGGCGATCCGCGAGAACGAGCAGCGCGCGCGGGCCTGCGGCTACGACGTAGAGCGCAGCAAGCTGGTCGTGTTCATGCTGTCGGGCGCGATCTCCTCGCTCGGCGGTTGCATGCTGGCGCTGCATCTGTCGATCGTGCCGCTCGACATCCTGCACTACCAGACCTCGGGCATGATCGTGATGATGGTGCTGCTCGGCGGCGCCCGCAGCTTTTTCGGACCCTTCGTCGGCGCGGCGAGCTTCCTGATCCTGGAGGATGTCATCTCGCTCTGGACGCCGCATTGGCAGATCTTCGTCGGCGCGATCTTCGTGCTGTTCGTGCTGTTCCTGCCCAAGGGCATCTGGGGCACGCTGCTGGATGCCCTTCGCATCGGAAAGGCGCGGCGATGAGCGGCGAACTGCTTCGCGCCGAGGGAATCGGCAAGCGCTTCGGCGGCTTTGTCGCGCTCGAGGATATTACCTTGTCCTTTGCGGCGGGGCAGCTCACCTCGATCATCGGGCCGAACGGTGCCGGCAAGAGCACGTTCTTCAACATCCTCTCAGGTGCACTGACGCCGACCTCCGGCAAGCTGCATTTCCGGGGGCGTGAGCTGAACGGCCTGCCGCAGCACCGCTTCGTGCACCAGGGCATTTCACGGTCCTACCAGATCACCAACATCTTTCCGGACCTGTCGGTGCACGAGAACGTCCGCGTCGCGGCCCAGGCGCTGGCCGTGAGCTATGACATCTGGCGGAATCGCGCGCGGCTGACCGAATTGCATGCGCGTGCCGATGCGGCACTCGACGCGGTGGGGCTTCTCGGCAGGCGAAGCGAATTTGCAAAGTTCCTCTCGCACGGCCAGCAGCGCGCGCTGGAGATCGCGATCGCGCTGGTCTCCGAGCCCGAGTTGCTGCTGCTCGACGAGCCGACCGCCGGCATGGGTCCCGAAGAGACCAAGGACATGGTCGCGCTGCTGGAACGGCTCGCCGACAAGCGCACGGTACTGCTGGTGGAGCACAAGATGAAGATGGTGCTGGGCCTGTCCAAGCGCGTCGTGGTGCTGCACCACGGCCGCCTGCTCGCGGACGGCGCGCCGGACGAGATCAGGAGCAATCCGGAAGTCCGCCGGGTCTATCTCGGACAGAGTGAAGGTTATGGCTGAGACAGCGCTGCTCGAAATCGAAGATCTCCACGCCTGGTATGGCGCGAGCCACATCCTCCACGGCATTTCGCTGCACGTGAAGGAGGGCGAGGTGGTTGCCCTCGTCGGTCGCAACGGCGCCGGCAAGACCACGACCTTGCGAACCATGATGGGCCTGATGCCGAAGGCGACCGGCCGCGTGCGCTTTGCTGGCATGGAGCTCCTGCCGTTGCGCGCCCATCAGCGCTTCCACCTTGGCCTCGCTTACGTGCCCGAGGAGCGGCGCATCGTTCCCGGGCTGTCGGTGCGCGAGAACCTCCGGCTCGGTCTCGTCGCGGCCGGCAGCGGCATCGAGGAGCGGGCCGCGATCGACGAAATCGCCGCGACCTTTCCGCGCCTGAAGGAGCGCCTCGAGCAGGAGGGCGTGACGCTCTCCGGTGGAGAGCAGCAGATGCTGGCGATCGCGCGCGCACTGATCGGCAAGCCCAAGATGATCCTGCTCGATGAACCCTCGGAGGGCATCATGCCCGTCCTCGTCGAGGAGATGGGCGTGCTGTTCCGCCGCCTGCGTGACGAGGGCAAGACGCTGCTGTTGGTCGAGCAGAACGTCGAATGGGCGCTGCGGCTGGCCGACCGCGCCGTGATCATCGACCAGGGCGAGGTCGTGCACGAGAGCAGCGCTGCGGCGCTGCTCGCGGACAAGGACATCCAGGAACGCTACTGCGCGGTCTGACGTTTAGCCCGCTAGGCCACGACCTTGGCGCCGTCGAGGCGCTGGCGTTCGTTCGCGAGATAGTCGCCGATCGCATCGGCTGACATGGGTCTTGCGAAATAATAGCCCTGGATGAAGTCGCAGCCGAGCCGGCGCAGGGTGTCGAGCTGGGCGCGGGTCTCGACGCCCTCGACGACGCAGGCGATCTCCATGTCGTCGCAGAGGCCCGTCAAAGACTTGATGATCTTGTGACTGATCGGGTTCTCGTTGATGTCGGCGACGAAGCTGCGGTCGACCTTGATCTTGTCGAGCGGCAGCCGGTGCACGTGGCTCAACGAGGAATAGCCGGTGCCGAAATCGTCCAGCGAGATGCCGCAGCCCATCGCCTTCAGCGTCGAGATGGACTGCTGCGCGCGCACGAAATCGAAGGTGACGGCGGTCTCGGTGATCTCGAAGTCGATCCGACGCGGCGACAGGCCGCTCTTCTCGATGATGGAGATCAGCGGCAGGATGCCTTCGGCGGCACAGACGTCGTGAGCGGACAGGTTGAACGACAGGCGGATGTCGTCGGGCCAGGTCTTGGCCGTCGCGAGCGCCCGCGCCAGCAGCGTCTGCGTCAGTGGGCGGATCAGGCCGATGCGCTCGGCCGCCGGAATGAAGTCGGCGGGGGAAACCCACCCGAGACGGGGGCTGTGCCAGCGCGCCAGCGTCTCGAAACCCGCAGCGTGCTCGCTCATGGCATCGACGATCGGCTGGAACACCAGCTCCATCTCGGCGCCAAAATCGGAGGTGCGCAGCAAATTCTCGATCACGCCGCGGCTGCGGATCTCGGCCTCGAGCTCGCCCGAGAAGATCACGGTGCGTCCGCGCAGTTGGCGCTTGGCATGATAGAGCGAATAGTCGGCGCATTCATAGAGAGCTTCCGACGTCGTCGCGGAGTCCGGAAACAGCGCAAAACCGATCGAGCAGGACAGGCCGGTGTGGGCGGTGTCGAGCTGGTATGGCAGCTTGACCTGCCCGCCGATACGTTCGCCGAGCCGTGCCAGATCGGCATCGTCGGGATCGCCACAGACGACGAGGCCAAACTCGTCGCCGCCGAGTCGGGCGAATTCCACGCGTTGCGGGCCGAAGCCCTCGCAGACCTCGCGGATGCGGCGACCCGCCTCGATCAGGACGCGGTCGCCGACGCTGTGGCCGTAATTGTCGTTGATCGGCTTGAAGCCGTCGAGGTCGATGATGCCGACCGCGACGCGAACGTTTCTGCGCTCGGCGTCGGCAAAGGCGCTCGTCAGTTCGGCGAAGAAGCGGCGGCGGTTCGGCAGCTCGGTGAGGGAATCGAGATTGGCGAGGCGGAAGTTCTCGTCCGAGAGTGCCTGGGTCGCCGCCTGCTGTGCCAGCAGCGACTTGCGGCTGGCGACGAGATCGGCGAAGTCCCGGTAGTAGATGGTCAGCACCGTCACCATCGCGCCGGTGACCAGCAAATTGTTGACGGCCATCGCCTCCAGCGTCGGCTCGCCCGTGGCGAAGTAGAACACGACGTAGGGCACGTCGACGACGAGAGTCACGATCAGCGCGGCCGAACGCAGATGCATCAGCGAGAAGATGCAGCCGATCACGGTCACCGCCATGTAGAAGGCCACCTGGCTCTTGGCAAAGGGATCGCCATAGGGATAGAGGGCGAACGACCAGACGGTGAAGCCCGCCGCGATCGGTGCCGCGATCCAGTTGGTGAGACGCAGATTGCCCAGGATGTCGGCGTCGCTGCGGACGACGTGGCGCTGCCGCAGCCACCAGAAGGTCCGATAGCCCGCCACCGCGATCAATACGCCGGGCACGATCATGCTGAGTGAGGCCGGCGCCAGCGGCACATAGGTATATGCGACCGCGATCGTGTTGGTGATCAGGATGAAGTAGAGCAGCGGGATCTGCTTGGAGAAGGCGTCGAACTGCGCGCGCGTCAGCTCGGGATTGTCGGCCGGCACGCGAAACAGCCGCATTGCGGCGGCGAAGTAAGACTTCAAATCGGCAACAGGCATTGAAATACGAGCCCCGGATCCTGAAAACGCCGGCGATCTTGCATAGCGTGGGTAAAGGGCCCGTTAGATCGGGTCCTGCGCGATAGACCAGCGCAGGTTGCGCGCTACCGCTGCATTTCCGGACGCGTGCAATGGTGAGGCTGTGTTAACGATACGGGGCTGCGGCAGCAGGCGTATCGCGGTGAAGTCCTGCAAAAGCCGCCGTTACGCTCTGCTAACCATGCGCTTCGGCGCAACGTCTTGCCGCACCTCTCCCCGGTGCGGCAGGGCAATCTCGTATGGCATTTTCCGCAGCTGAGCGCGCGCCTCGTCCTTCGAGACGACCGCTTCGCGGTCTCCTCACGATGAGGCTAAGCAGCATCGGTGCTCGTTGAAAACTGCTGCCGCGCACTCCGCCGTCGTCCTGAGAGCCCGCCAACGGCGGGCGTCTCGAAGGATGGACACGGAGAGACCCTCCCAAATGCGATTGCGCTGCCCAGCGGGGGAGCCAAGGTCCTGGCGGAGAAGGGCTACCACTATCAGTACCTGTTCGTGCGCAACGCCAAGCACGTCGATCGGTCGACGATCGCACAGACGCTGCCGTCGGCGCTCGAGTGGATCTGGAAGGGCTATCCATCCCCTGAGCGAGGAGCAGCCCAAAGCGCGATGAGATTAGGTCTTTGGTTTATTGTTTGAGCATGATCTTTTTGGAAAACCGCTGCGCACTTTTCCGGATCATGCTCTAGCGTCCGATCGTGACCCCTGCGGTCGAGCGCATCGCATCCCGGAGGCTCCGCGCGTTCATGTCGTCGAGGACTTCTCGCGTCAGCACGGTGGTCTGCCCGGGCGTGTTGAGGATGGTCTCGCCACGCGATGAGGAGAGCCGGTCGGCCTTGTAGGGCGCGGCTGGATCGGTGGCGGGCGTGTGGTGAGGCCGTTTGCCCGACGCCGCAAAGGCTCCTTGCGAGACGCAGAGGGCGGCGATCACGATCAGTCGCAACAGCTTCGCAGGCATGTGATCTCCCATGTCCGGGAAACCTCAGCCTAGCACGGCGTGACGACGCTTGCAGCGGAAAGGATCAGGCCAGAGCGGCCTGGCGTTCCCGCACCGGTTCGCGAACCCGGTCGAGCTTCCCTGGCTCGGCGAGCCGGGTGAAGCTGCGATGGCTCGCCTGCGCGGGGGCCTCGACGATGACGCCTTCGCAGACGATCTGTCCGCCGAGCATCTTGAATTCCAGCTTGTCGTAGCGCGGCATCGTCTCGCCGGGCGCTGGCGGCAGCAGCCCAACGCTGCCCTGGATGTTCAGCGTGGCTTCGCCGGTGCCGTGAAGGCGGGGATTCCACATCCTGATTCCGGTTTCCGCCCAGCGCTGCCGGATCAGCGCGGTGCGATCGGCAGGTTCCGTGGCCTTCGCGCGAAGTTTCGGCGCACTGCGAATCTCTTCACGTGGAGCCGCGAGCGCCGGAGCCGGCCCATCATGCGTGACCACGAGGGCGTCGGCGGAAGAGTCCTCCGCGGCGACAGGGGCAGGATCGCTTGCAGCGACCGGCTCGGTTGCCACCGCAGTGCCGGAGGCGGAATCGCTGTCGATCTTGTCTTCAGCGACAGGCTCCGCCGGGACGTCGCGATCGGCAAGCGTGACATGGGTATCGTCTAGAACAGGCTCGACATCCACGACGGCAACGGTGGAGGGATCGTCGGCAACGACGAGCGCGGGGGCGTCAACCGAAGCGACATCAACCGAAACGACCTGGAGATTGGACGAGGTCTCCTCGGCGACATCAGGCTCAACGTCGGCCGCGAGCTCGGGAGGTGGATCGCTGCTGATGACGGGCTCGGCCGCTTTGGCCGGCTCGTCCTGGACGTCGATGGCCCCGATCGCTTCAATGGCGTCGGACGCGGGCTTCGTCGAAAGCTCCACAGGCGGATTATTGGCGATGACGGGTTCAGGAACATCGACTGGTTTGGGACCGTCGACCGTCTCGCCGGCTGCCTCGTTCGAGACCAAAACCTCTGAGACCAAGACCGGCTCGAATTCTGTCGGCGCCTGCTGCAGGGAATCGTCGCTGCCGGCGACATCGGCTGCTGCTTCCGCGATGACAGGGTGGGCGCTGCCGTTCTCGGCGACCGCGGCGTCGCTGCGCAGCGGATCAGTGCCGATGCCGGTATCGAGAGCCGGAAGAGCTTCAGCGTTGTCGGCAACGATGACAGGCTGTTCGGCGACCACCGCCGCACCGTCGATGCTGCCGCCATGCGGCAAGGGCCGAAGCCGGGTGAACGCCCATTTCACCGCGGGGATGCGGCGCAACAACGATATCAGTCTCGAAAGCACTGGGAGTTGTCCAAGAGGTACTCGGCGTGAGGCAATCGCTGATTCGCCAGCAATGTGAAAAACTGCCCCGGCCGTCACACCCCTGTCAATGTAGACAGGACCAATTGCAGAACATCCACGCATCCCGCGCGCGGGCGGCTGCATGATGTGTCAGGCATCATCGAGAAAGTGCGGTTGTCATCACGCCGCCGTGCACCGGCTGCCAATGTGATCGCTCCCACAGAGCTGCGGCGCCGATCACGGATACGCTTCCTTCGAAAGCGAAGGAGAGAAGACGTGATCCGCAAGATATATCCGGCTGCGGTCCTCGCCGCATTGATCTGCGCACCTGCCTTGGCAAATGATCTCACGCCAAAGATCGCCGCTCATTTGATCCCGCCGAATGCGGAAATCCACATTTCCTGGACCAGCCCCGCATCCGACCCGCAGGGCCGCTCGATCGAGGTGGCCTGCGGCGAGGTGTCGGTCCGCAATCCCAGAGGCTTCGACACCATGACGTTCGCCTATGTCATCGGCGACGACAAGCTTTGGCTGGCCAGGGAAATCGGATGGATGAAGGAACCGGAGGCACAGGGGATCCGCAGCGTGATGAGATATTGCCCCGGCCGTTGATCGACGCCGGTCGGCCTGCGGGAGGGGACGATGATCCCCTCCGGGATTTTTCGATCTTTCGGCTACTTGCCGCCGCCCGCGCTGCCGCCGCCCGCGCTGCCTCCGGCCTGGCTGCCCATGTTATTCGTGTTGGTGCCGCCGGCCGATGGTTGCTGCGCGCCCTTGCTGTCGCTGGCCTCGTTCTGCATGTTCGACGACTTGCCGGTCGTCATTCCCTTGGTCGCGGGACCACGCGAGGAGGGGCCGACGTCGCCCTGACCGGAGGCGCCTGGAGCGGGTTGTGTCTGCGCGAAGGCGCCACCGGACGCGAGCGCCATGATGCATGCCGATGCCAAGATGATCTTTTTCACGGGATTCTCCTTGACGTTACATCCCCATACAATCCGCCCGCGCCAACGGCGTTCCTGCGGATTTGAAGCCACCGCTTCAACTCTCTGCGGCCGAATGTCGGGGTTCCCGTCGCCATCGCCAGAGGTTATTCAGGATCGTCATTGTTTGTTGGGGGACGACGCATGAGGAAGATTGTCACCATCGGAGCGGCCCTGCTCTGGTCCACCATCGCGTTCGCGCAGGAGCGCACCATCACCGTGGCCTCGACCACCTCGACGGAACAGTCGGGCCTGTTCGGCCATCTGCTGCCGCTGTTCGAGAAGGCCGAGGGCATCAGCGTGAAGGTCGTTGCCGTCGGCACCGGCCAGGCGCTGGATATCGGGCGGCGCGGCGATGCCGACGTGGTGTTCGTCCACGACCGGGCTGCCGAGGACAAGTTCATGTCCGAAGGGCAGGGCGTGAAACGCTTCGACGTCATGTACAACGACTTCGTCGTCGTCGGGCCCAAGAGCGATCCCGCAAAGATCGCCGGAGGCAAGGATGTCACCGATGCGCTGCGCAAGATCGCGGCAGCGAAGGCACCGTTCATCTCGCGCGGCGACAAGTCCGGCACGCACGCGGCCGAGCTCCGGCTGTGGAAGGAGGCGGGCGTCGACATCAGTGCCGGCAAGGACAGCTGGTATCGTGAGATCGGCCAGGGCATGGGCCCGGCGCTGAACATGGCGTCGTCGTCGAACGCTTATGTTCTGTCGGACCGCGGCACCTGGCTGTCCTTCAAGAATCGCGGCGAGCTCGCCATCCTGACCGAGGGCGACAAGCGGCTGTTCAACCAGTACGGCGTCATGCTGGTCGATCCGGCAAGGCATGCGAACGTGAAGGCGAAGGATGGGCAAGCCTTCATCGACTGGCTGGTCTCGCCGAAGGGGCAGGAGGCGATCGCCGGCTACAAGGTGGGCGGCGAGCAGCTATTTTTCCCCAACGCGTCCCACTAGCAGGAAGGCGACGGTCGACACCGCGACGCTGAGCGCGAGCAGGATCAGTCCGAGTCCGAGTGCCAGCGGCAGGTCGCCCTTGCTGGTCTCCAGCGCGATCGCGGTCGTCATCGTGCGCGTGAAGCCGCGGATGTTGCCGCCGACGATGATGATGGCGCCGACCTCGGCGATGGCGCGCCCGAAGGCGGCGAGAAAGGCCGTCAGCAGCGAGGTCCGGCCGAGCGCGAACAGCAGCGCCATGCAGCGGAAGACCGACAGCCCGTCGATCCGTGCGAGGTCGCCATATTCCGCCCACAGCAGGCTCGCAGGCCGGTGCACCAGCGCCACCACGATCGGGGTGGCGAGCAGCGTCTGCGCGATCACCATGGCGGCCGGCGTGAACAACAGTCCGGCCACCCCGAGCGGGCCGGACCGCGAGAGCAGAAGATAGAGCGCGAGCCCGACCACGACCGGCGGAAGGCCGAGCAGCGCATTGGTCAGCACGATGATCACCTGCCGCCCGCGGAAACGCGTGATCGCGAGCAAGGCCCCGATCGGCGCGCCGATCAGCAGGGCAAGGATGCTCGCGGTCAGGCTGACGCGCACCGACAATGCGACGATGCCGAGCAGCTCGGCGTCGGCTTCGCCGATCAGCGAGAGCGCCGCGCCAATGGATCGTGCGAAGTCGTTCATCCGGCCTGACGCTGTTGCGCCGGCAGCAGATCGAGCACCAGTTCGGAGGGACGGCAGAGCCTGACGCCCTTCGGCGTCACGACAATCGGCCTGTTGATCAGGATCGGATGCGCCATCATCGTATCGAGCAGCTGATCGTCGGTCAGCGCGGGGTTGGCGAGCCCGAGCTCCGCATAGGGGGCAGCCTTCTCGCGGACTGCCTCGCGCACCGAAATTCCCATGCGTGCGATGAGCTGCTGCAGCAGGGCTCGCGATGGCGGTGTCTTCAGATACTCGACCACATGCGGCTCGATGCCGGCGTTCCGGATCGTCGCCAGCGTCGTGCGCGACGTGCCGCATTCGGGATTGTGGTAGATGATCACGTCCATTCGAAAGTCCCCGGGGCTCTGCAGCGGTTCGGCCGCTCTCATGGACCCCCGCGTATTCTCACCGTGGCGAGCCGGCAACAGGCCTCCTGCCGACTAGATCACGATTCACTGCGGAATTTCCAGAAGGATCGGCGTGGCTGGCCCGAACCGGAAGCGGCGAACCGCTCCCGACCCTGTCGGAAGCGGTTCATCGAGCGGGGTATCCGGGATCGGCTCGGCCGCCCGCGGTTGCAGCCTCAGCGTTTGACGGTGGCCGACGCCGAAATCCTGGGGGCAGCGTCGATGCTCTGCTGCCAATAGCGTTCGATCTGGTCGATCAAGGCAGGCGGCAGCGGGACGTAGTTGAGCGTCTGGGCCTCGGACTTTCCGTTTTCCAGCGACCAGCGGACGAAATCGATGGCGGCTGCCGATCGTTCCGGTGATTTTGGCGCCTTCGGCATCAGCACGAAGGTCGTCGCTGTGATCGGGTAGGCGTCGTCACCGGGCGCGTTGGTGAGCACGAGATGGAAATCCTTTTCCGCCTTCCAGTCCGCGCTTGATGCGGCCGCCTGGAAAGATGCGGCGTCGGGCACGACGTAATTGCCGGCGCTGTTCTGCACGATTCCGAAGGAAATCCGGTCGAGACGTTGCAGCGCGTAAGTGTATTCGAGATAGCCGATCGCGCCGGGAATGAGACCGACGAGCGAGGCGACACCATCATTGCCCCGGCCGCCGAGGCCAAGCGGCCACTCGACGGAGGTGCCTTCGCCCACGCTGGCTTTCCACTGCGGGCTGACCTTCGCGAGGTAGTTCGACCAGTTGAACGTCGTGCCGGAGCCGTCGATGCGATGGACCACCGTGATCGCAGCGTTCGGCAATCTGACGTCGGGGTTGATCTCGGCGATCGCGGGATCGTTCCAGGATTTGAGCCTGCCGAGATAGATGTCGGCGAGCACTTGCCCGGTAAAGCGGATCTGGCCGGGCTTGACGCCGTCGATATTGACCACGGGGACGACGCCTCCGATCACGATCGGGAATTGCATCAGGCCGAGCCTGTCCAACTCCCTGGGGTCGAGCGGCATGTCGCTGGCGCCGAAATCGACGGCTTCTTTCTTGATCAGGCCGAGGCCGATGCCGGAGCCGACGGCTTGATAGCTGACGACGTTTCCGGTCTTGGCCTTGTACGCGTCGGTCCATCTCGCCATCACGGGGGAAACGAAGGTTGAGCCGGCGCCTTTGGTTTCGGCTGCCATGCCTTGTGTGGCGACGAGCAGAGCGGTGAGGATGATTGATAGCCCGATGTGGTTCTTCATTTGCGCGACGCTAACAGGTGGGGCACGAAGCCGATGTGTTCGATCTGACAATTGCGTCGCGAGGCATTCGCGGCGGCCATTGCGCGCCGACTACACCACGCCGTCAGCTCCGCCGCGTCGTCCGATTGAGGGAGATCGCTGGCCCGGCCGGGCAGGGACGCAATTTGAGGCAAATTGCGCGCCAGGCGGCCAAATCGTGCCCTTTCGCGACCGGCAGCGGCTTTATTCCCGCCATGGATGCTTTAAGGAAGGGGCAGGATCAGGGTCGCAGGCGCCCGCCGGCGGTGCTAGAGCCTGATGCAGGAACATGGGCCGGCCGGGATTGGCTCGCCCGCAAGGATGAAGGATACGAGGCAATGATCCAGACGGTTGGCATCATCGGGGCAGGCACCATGGGGAATGGTATCGCGCAGGTCTGCGCGGCGGCCGGGCTCTCGGTCGTGATGGTCGACATTTCCGATGCGGCGGTGAACCGCGGGCTGTCGACCGTCGGCGGCAGCCTCGAGCGTCTGGTCAAGAAGGAGAAGATGTCGGCGGCCGATCGCGAGGCGGCGCTCAAGCGCATCACCGGCACCACCGACCGGGCGAAGCTTGCCAATTGCGATCTCGTCATCGAGGCCGCAACCGAGAACGAGGAGCTCAAGGTCAAGATCCTGAAGGATCTCTGCGCGACGTTGTCGCCGCGCACGCTGCTTGCGACCAACACCTCGTCGATCTCGATCACGAAGCTCGCTGCGGCGACCGATCGTCCCGACCGCTTCATCGGCATGCACTTCTTCAACCCGGTGCCGGTGATGGCGCTGCTGGAGCTGATCCGCGGCCTGCAGACCTCCGACGACACCCACGCCAAGGCCCTCGATTTCGCCAAGCGCGTCGGCAAGGTGGCGATCACCGCCAAGAACAGCCCGGGCTTTGCCGTCAATCGCATCCTGTGCCCGATGATCAACGAGGCGATCTTCGCGCTCCAGGAGGGAATCGCGACGGCGGAAGAGATCGACGCCGGCATGAAGCTCGGTTGCAACCATCCGATCGGGCCGCTGGCTCTAGCCGATCTGGTCGGGCTCGACACCATGCTTTCGGTGATGGAGGTCTTTTACAAGGGCTTCAACGATCCTAAATACAGGCCGGCGCCGCTGCTCAAAGAGATGGTCGATGCAGGCCATCTCGGCCGCAAGACCGGGCAGGGCTTCTACATCTATAGCGCCTGATCCTCGCAATTTGCGCTGCGACAAAGACGGACGTCGCGAATTGCGCCAGCATGGATGCGGGCGTTCCCTTCTCCCCTTGTGGGAGAAGGTGGCGCGAAGCGCCGGATGAGGGGTTGTTGCCGTAGACTCACTCGCTGAGGAGCACGCGGAGGCAGACCCCTCACCCGTCTCGCCGCTGTGCGGCGAGCCACCCTCTCCCACAGGGGGAGAGGGAAAGACGAAACGGACGAAGCAAAGATGTCGGATCGACTGAAGGCCGAGCGCGAGGCGGCGGCCGCGCGGCGGAACCTGTTGACCCAGGATGCGATCGAGCGCACCGGGATTACCGAAGAGATGATCGGGGAACTCGTCACCCGCTTCTATGGGCGCGTGCGCGAAGATGCACGGCTGGGGCCGGTGTTCGGGATCGTGCAGAATTGGGACGAGCATCTCGCCAAGCTCAGGGATTTCTGGTCCTCGGTCGTGCTGATGAGCGGCCGCTATCACGGCTCGCCGATGCGGGCGCATTTGCCGCTGAGCCTGGTGGGCGATCATTTCGACCGCTGGCTCGATCTGTTCGAGCAGACCGCGCGCGAGGTCTGCCCGCCGCCGGCGGCTGCACTCTTCATCGACAAGGCGCGCCGCATCGCCGACAGTTTTGAGATGGCATCGGCCACCGTCGCCGGTTCGATCGCCGCGCCGCGCCACGTGCTCAGGTCCTGACGACGACCCGGCTGCCTGCAAAACATGCAGGGGACGTCGCGCTGCGTTGGCGCAGCGCGACGAATAGCGCGCCGCACCAATACCAACATCATCGGTCTGATCTGCAAAATCATCATGCCGCTCGCGCGGCGCGACGTTGAAATTGTGAAAACGCGCTTGAATGCGTTCATCGTCGCTCAATCAACGCGAGCAAAGCCATATTGATGCACTGCGGCGCCAATTCTTCGCCTTGTTTTCGGCAGAGTTCCAGCGCCTGCTTGTGGACATGTCCCGCGCATCCCTGAACGCCAATTCCACATCGTCCGAAAACTCCGGGGAGCCCGAAGCCGACGCTTGCGCCGACCAAACGCGGCGCACGGTCCTGCTCGGTGCGCTCGCCACCACCGCTTGCCTCGGTTGTTCCGGGCACGCGCGCGCAGATGAGGATCCGCCCGGCTCCGACGAACGGCCCCAGAAAGGCGATGTGCTCGTCTTCTCCGAAGGCGACAAGGAGGGAAAGCTGATCACCGCGGCCGACCTGCCGGCTGGCGGACCGCCGGTGCATGCCTGGCCGAAGGATCCCAAGACATCGGTGGTGCGCAGCGCCTCCCGGCTCAACGAGATCCTGATCATCAAGCTCGATCCCGCCGAGCTCGACGAGAAGACGGCCGCGCGTGCCGTCGACGGCATCATCGCCTATTCGGCGATCTGCTCGCATGCCGGTTGTCCCGTGACCGCCTGGGTGAAGAGCGATGTCGGCGACAAGGAGGTGTTCAAGTGCATGTGTCACAACTCCGAATACGATCCTCGTGCGGGCGCACAGGTCGTGTTCGGCCCGGCGCCGCGACGGCTCGCGGCGCTGCCGGTGGCGCTCGCTGACGGCTCGCTCAGCGTCGCCGGAAATTTCATCGGAAAGGTAGGTGGCGCGCAGCCAGGATGATGAACGGTGCGGGCCCGCGCCCGCGTCACGAGAGGCCGTATCCGCCGTTGGGCGGACGGCGGGACGAACGACAAGAATTCAACACAAGAATTCAAACGGATGAAAAGGGGAACGTCCATGACCAGGAAGCAATGGTACCTGTCCGGCTTCGTCGCCTTCACCTGCCTCGCTTCGACCGCCGCCGTGTCAGGTCCGATCGAGAATTACGCGCCGGTCACAGCGCAGCGGCTGGAAAATCCAGAGCCAAGCAACTGGATGCTCTATCGGCGCACCTATGACGGGCACGGCTATAGCCCGCTCGATCAGATCAACACCTCCAACGTGAAGAACCTCACGCCGGTCTGGACCTTTGCCACCGGCGTCGTCGAAGGTCACGAGGCGCCGCCGATCGTCAACAACGGCGTGATGTTCGTGGCGACCCCGATGGGGCAGGTGATCGCGCTCAACGCCAAGACCGGCGACGAATACTGGCGCTACAAGCGGCAGCTCCCCGACGATCTGTTCCAGCTGCACCCGACCAGCCGCGGCGTCGGCCTCTGGGAGGACAAGCTCTACCTCGCCACCACGGACGACCATGTCGTCGCGCTCGATGCCAAGACCGGCAAGGTGGTGTGGGACACCAAGGTGCAGGACTACAAGAAGGGCCAGTACATGACCCTGATGCCGCTGATCGTCGACGGCAAGGTCATTGTCGGCGGCTCCGGCGGCGAGTTCGGCGTGCGCGGCTATATCGCGGCCTATGATGCCAAGGACGGCAAGGAGCTGTGGCGGACCTTCACCATTCCAGGCGAAGGCGAGCCGGGCCATGACACCTGGCAGGGCGACGACTGGAAGAACGGCGGCGGCTCGGCCTGGATGACCGGCAATTACGACAAGGAGACCAAGACGATCTATTGGGGCGTCGGCAACGCCGCGCCATGGCCCGGCGAGACCCATCCCGGCGACAATCTCTACACCTCCTCGGTACTTGCGCTGGATCCGAGCACCGGCAAGATCAAGACCTATCACCAGTACCACCAGAACGATTCCTGGGACTGGGACGAGGTCGATGCGCCGATGCTGATCGACCTGCAGCGCGATGGCCGCAACATCAAGAGCCTGGTCCATCCGGGCCGCGACGCGATCTTCTGGGTGCTCGAGCGCACGCCGACCAAGATCAACTATGTCGCCGGCTGGCCGTTCGTCTCGACCGACGTCTGGAAGGGCATCGAGCCCGAAAGCGGCAAGCCGATCGTCGACCCCGCGCACAAGCCGGTGATCGGCAAGCGCGTCGAGTTCTGTCCGTCGCTGTGGGGCGGCAAGGACTGGCCGTCGGCGGCCTACAGCCAGAAGACCGGCCTCGTCTACGTGCCCGCCAACGAGAACTTCTGCGGCGGGTTCACCGGCGAGAAAGTCGCGCTCAAGCCGGGCGAGCTCTGGCTCGGCACCAAGCCGGAAGACATCGGCCTGAAGACGAAGCCGGGCGCGGATCATTTCGGCGAGCTGCAGGCCTGGGATCCCACCACGGGCAAGAAGGTGTGGCAACACAATTTCCCGAAGTCGCAGCTGTTCGGCTCGGTGACGGCGACCGCGGGTGATCTCATCTTCGTCGGCGGCACCAATGACCGCAACTTCCGAGCCTTCAACGCCAAGACCGGCGAGCTCCTGTGGGAGCAGAAGACCAACTCCGGCATCATGGGCATGCCGGTGTCCTATGAGATCGACGGCACCCAATACATCGCGATCCAGTCGGGATGGGGCGTCGACGCGCAACGCATCCAGGACGCGCTGGTGACCAACAACATCGGCATCGAAGCCAATGTGCCGCAAGGCGGCGTCATCTGGGTGTTTGCGCTGAAGAAGTAGCTCCGCGGCGGATCGAAAGAAGCGGAGCAGCAGGGGGGTGGCGAATGCGGCGGACGGCAACGTCCGCCGCATTTTTGCGTGTATGATGACGCGCCCTTGTCGCACACGATCGTCATGCCCGGGCTTGTCCCGGGCATCCACGTTCTCTGTGCCGCGGTAAAGATCGTGGATGGCCGGGACAAGCCCGGCCATGATGGTGTGGCACGTCAGTATGCAACACCTCAGAGCAGCACTACTTCCCCAAACGCTCCACCTTGTCCTTTTCCTTCTGGTTCATCTCGCGAACCTTGGGATCCGGGTTGTGTTGTCCGGTGGTCTGGGTGGTCGAGGGAGGCGGGGCGTTGGCGTTGGGCAGCGAGTTCTGGTCCGGCGTGGTGGGGCGCGTCGCGGTAGCCGGTGGCGTCGTGTTGCTCTGGGCGAATGCGCCGGAGGCGGTCACAAGAAAGGCGCCCGACAGCAACGAGACTGCGAGCGCCTTTGAGATATTTGTCATCGATCTGCTCCTGTCAGATCGATGGAAACGGCGCGAGACCGCTTGTGTTCCGTCTCGCGCCTCTGTTCCGTCTCACGCCTCCAATTGCTTGCCGATCGGAAGCGAGCGGATGCGTTTTCCGGTCGCCGCGAAGATCGCATTGATCAGCGCCGGTGCGAATGGCGGAACACCGGGCTCGCCGACGCCGCTCGGCGGCGTGTCGGGTCCGGGCGGCACGATGTAGACGTTGGTCACCACGGGAGATTCGTCCATCCTGACGACCTGGAAGTCGTCAAAGTTCTTCTGCTGCACCTTGCCATCCTTGAAGGTGATCTCGCCGTATTTGGCGAGGCTCAGCCCCATGATCGCCGCGCCTTCGATCTGCGAGGCGATGCGCTCGGGGTTGACATAGGTGCCGCAATCGATCGCCGTGTCGACCCGTGGCACCGTCAGCTTGCCCTTGTCGTCGACGGCGACCTCGACGATGGTCGCGATGTAGCTGACGAAGCTGCGGTGCACTGCGATGCCAAGGCCATGGCCCTTCGGTACCTTGCGTCCCCACTCACCCTTCTCGGCGACCAGTTCGACCACCTTGCGCAGGCGCGCGGTGTCGATCGGGTAGCTCTCCTGGGGCTCGCCGTAGTTCCAGAGGTCTTTCACCTCCGGTTTGACGATGCGCGGGCTTCCGATCAGCGCGAGCAGCGTCTCCTTCTGGTCGCGGCCGGTCGCTTGCGCGATCTCGCCGACCATTGATTGCACCGCGAAGGCGCGCGGGATGTTCGAGACCGAGCGGAACCAGCCGATGCGGGTGAACGCCGCGGCTTCCGGGTTCTCGCACGAGATGTTGGCGATCTCGAACGGCATGTCGACGAGGCCCATGCCGATCTCGAACGGGGCCTGGTGCACGGTCCCGGCAGCGAACGTCGAGGCGATGCTGGGGGCCACGCTGCGATGGCGCCAGGCAACAACCTTGCCGCTCTTGTCGAGGCCGGCCTCGATCCGCTCGACCGAGACGGTATGCAGGAAGCCGTTATGGATGTCGTCCTCGCGCGTCCACTGCACCTTCACCGGTGCGCCGAGCTCTTTCGAGAGCAGCGCGGCCTCGAGCGCAAAGTCGCATTTCGACTTGCGCCCGAATCCGCCGCCGAGCAGCGTGACGTTGACCGTGACGTTGGCCTCGGGAATGCCGAGCGTCTTGGCGACGTCCTCGCGGGTGCCGCCGGGGCTCTGCACCGGCGCCCAGATCTCCGCCTTGTCGCCCTTGACGTCGGCGATCGCCACCGGCGGCTCCATGGCGACATGGGCGAGATGCGGGACGTAGTACTCGCCGACGATCACCTTGTCGGCGCCCTTCAGGGCAGCGTCCGCATCGCCCTCCTTGCGCAGGACGAGGCCGGGCTTGCGCGAGGCCTCCTCGAGCTCCTTGCGGTAGGCGACGGAGTCGTATTTGCCATTGGCGCCGTCGTCCCAGACCAGCTTCAGCGCGTCGCGGCCCTTGATCGCCGCGCCGGTGTTGCGGGCGATCACCGCGACGCCGCCGAGCGGCTGGAATTTGGACGGCCACGGCCAGCCTTGAACCTTCAGCACCTTCTCGACGCCGGCGACCTTCAGCGCCGCATCGGGATCGAACGAGACCAGCTTGCCGCCGGTTACCGGCGGGCGGGCGATCACGGCATATTTCATGCCCGGCAGCCGCACATCGGCGCCGTAAATCGCCTTGCCGGTGGTGATGTCGTGGAGATCGACGATGCCGACCTGGCCCTTGCCGAGATACCGGAAATCCCGGGGATCCTTCAGCTTGAGGCCTTCGATGGCAGGCACCGATTCCTTGGCGGCGTCGGCGGCGAGCTCGCCGAAACCGAGCTTGCGGCCGCTGGTGCTGTGGACGACCTCGTGATTGACGGCCTTGACCTCGGTCGCCGGCACGCCCCAGCGCTTCGCCGCGGCCTGCTCCAGCATGGTGCGGGCGGAGGCGCCGATCTGGCGCATCGGGATCAGGTAATGCCGCGTGCTGCGCGAGCCGTCGGTGTCCTGGTTGCCGAACTTGACCTCGTCGCCATGGGCCTGCTGCACCTTGACCCTGGACCAGTCGGCCTCCATCTCCTCGGCCACGATCAGCGGCAGGGAGGTGCGGACGCCGGTGCCCATTTCCGAACGGTGACCCACGATGGTCACGATGCCGTCGGGCGCGACCGAAACGAACACGCGCGGATCCACCACGACGCCGTGTGGCATCTTTCCGGCGCCGGTCTCGTAGGCCAATGCCCGGCGCGACATCACGGGTGCGGCGAGCACGAAGCCGCCGGTGATGCCGAGCCCTTTCAGGATGCTGCGGCGCGAGACCTTCTCGATCTTGATGTTCTTTTCGAAGCCACGGAGCTTGCCGGGATTGTCGATGAAATTCATGTCACACCCCCGTCGATGCGAGATGGACCGCGTTCTCGATGCGCTGGTAGCAGCCGCAGCGGCAGATGTTGCCCGACATCGACTGGCGGATCTGGTCGTGCGACGGCTTTGGATTGTCCATCAGAAGCGCCGCGGCCTGCATGATCTGACCGGCCTGGCAGAAGCCGCATTGGGGCACGTTGACCTGGCGCCACGCCTTCTGCACCGGGTGATCACCGGTCGGGTGCAGGCCCTCGATTGTGGTGACCTCTCGTCCGGCGACGTCGTTGACCGACGTGATACAGGCGCGCACGGCTTGCTTGTCGACGATGACGGTGCAGGCGCCGCACAGGGCCTGGCCGCAGCCGTACTTGCTGCCGGTCAGCCCGGCTTCGTCACGCAGGAACCAGAGTAGCGGGAGATCCGGGTCGCCGTCCCAGCTCTGTTCCTGGCCGTTGATCTTCACCTTGATCATGATCGTCCCTCGCTCTTCATAAGCATGCCAAATTCAAAACTCGTCGACGCCGGTCGGCGCCGGTTCGTGCCTGGTCGCGCCACAGCCCGCCCTCGTCCCGCGCGGGCAAATCCCGGAGGGAGGCAGGAACGCCGATGGCGATGTCTGGATGTGCTCGATACCTCCCGTTTTTGTTCTTAATTGATTGAACGTTGTGCGGCATCGTGACGACGCGATCGTAGCAGAGGTCGCGCCGGCCCGGCGTTCACAGCCGGGTGTTCTCACCGGGAAAAGATTGCATCGGTGGTTTGTCAAAAGCAGGGCGCGTCATCGCGCCGCGTGGACCGGGCGTTCGCAAACAGGGGCTGCGATGAAAAAAAGCTTCGTCCGCCAGAAAGACTGCGCGGACGAAGCAAGGTGCCTCAGTCGAGGGAGGGAGAAACGCAGGGGCCGGGAACTTCAAGACGGAAGTTGGCGGCGCTGCGCAGTCATTCAGAGACCAGGACTGAGGGAGCCAATCACGCTCGCATACGCGTAGCTTGCAGGGGCGGCGGCATCGCCGCGACTGTCCCGGAGCCGGGCCCGTCCGGCTCGCTGGCACTGATCGAGGCCAGCGAGCGGATAGGGCATGGTGAACGTCCGACCGCCTTGCTCAGGCGGCCTCGTTAGGCGGCCTTGCTCAGGCCGCTTTGGCTTTGGCGACGTGGGTCGCGATCGCGTCCATCAGCGCCGGTGACAGGCAATCATACGGCTCGAGCCCGATTTCCTTCAGCCGCGAACGGATGCCCGCCATCTGCTCCGGCTTCACGCCCGCTTCGATCACCGAGGAGACGAAGGCGGCGAATTGCGGCGCCTGCGAGCCCTGCTCCTGGAACAGCTCGGGATGAATGAAGTCGAGACCGTAGAACGGGTGGCCCTTGTTCTCGATGCGGCCGTACATGTGGGTGCCGCACGCCTTGCAGGCGTAGCGCTGGATCACTGCGGAGGGATCGACGATCTGGAGCTTGTCACCGTTCTCGAGCACGGTGACGTTCTGGCGCGGCACCACGGCGACGACGGAGAACGTCGCGCCCTGCGGCTTCCAGCATTTGGTGCAGCCGCAGGCGTGATTGTGGGCGACGTCGCCCTTGATGCCGACCTTGACCTGATGGTCCTTGCATTTGCAGGCCAGCGTGCCGCCGGCAAAGCTGCCGCTGCCCTGTTTGAGGCCGTTGTCGATCGATGGATGGAGTGCAACAGTCATGGGTCGATCCTCCTTGGGGTGACGCTTTCGAGCTAGTAGACGACGACTGAACGGATGGATTTGCCCTCGTGCATGAGGTCGAAGCCCTTGTTGATCTCTTCGAGCTTGAGCACGTGGGTGATCATCGGATCGATCTGGATCTTTCCGTTCATGTACCAGTCGACGATCTTCGGCACGTCGGTGCGGCCGCGGGCGCCGCCGAAGGCCGTGCCGCGCCAGTTGCGCCCGGTGACGAGCTGGAACGGGCGGGTGGCGATCTCCTTGCCGGATTCGGCAACGCCGATGATGATCGAGGTGCCCCAGCCGCGATGGCAGGCTTCCAGTGCCTGGCGCATCACCGTGGTGTTGCCGGTGCAATCGAAAGTGTAGTCGGCGCCGCCGTCGGTGAGGCCGACGAGGTGCTGGACGATGTCGCCGGTGATCTTCTTGGGGTTGACGAACTCGGTCATGCCGAACCTGCGGCCCCAATCCTCCTTGGAGTCGTTGATGTCGACGCCGATGATCTTGTCGGCGCCGGCCATCTTGGCGCCCTGGATCACATTGAGGCCGATGCCGCCGAGGCCGAACACGACTACGTTGGAGCCCGGCGTGACCTTCGCGGTGTTGACGACGGCGCCGACGCCGGTGGTGACGCCGCAGCCGATGTAGCAGCTCTTGTCGAAGGGGGCGTCCTCGCGGATCTTGGCGACCGCGATCTCCGGCAGCACGGTGAAGTTCGAGAAGGTCGAGCAGCCCATGTAGTGGTAGACCGGCTTGCCCTTGTAGGAAAAGCGGCTGGTGCCGTCGGGCATCACGCCCTTGCCTTGCGTCGCGCGGATCGCGGTGCAGAGATTGGTCTTCTGGCTGAGGCAGCTTTTGCACTGCCGGCATTCCGGCGTGTAGAGCGGGATGACGTGGTCACCCGGCTTCACCGAGGTCACGCCAGGACCGATCTCGCGGATGATGCCTGCGCCCTCATGCCCCAGGACCGACGGGAAAATTCCCTCGCTGTCGAAGCCGTCGAGCGTATAGGCGTCGGTATGGCAGATGCCCGTTGCCTTGATCTCGACCAGGACTTCGCCGGCCTTCGGTCCTTCCAGATCGAGCTCGACGATCTCGAGCGGCTTCTTGGCTTCGAAAGCGACGGCGGCACGTGTCTTCATTGGTAGCTCCTCAAATTCTCGCAAGATGCCAAGAGGTGGTCTCGGCAGCCTCGGCAACGTTCATTTATGGCCCATGCAGGCCTCTTCCGCCTTGGTGTAGGCCTCCGGTTTCTCCTCCTTCTTGGAGGGACGCTGCCGGCCCCATGCTTCGGTGGAGCGGGCGCGCAGATAGACGTACAGATCGTCCATGTAGCAGGCGACGTTCGGATTATCGCCGAAGGCGGGCATGACGTTCTCCTGCGCGGTCGAGATGTTCTTGCGACCGGAGGCGACGACGCCGAGGAAGTCGCCATAGCTCATGGTCTTCACGGAATCCTTGAGCGCCGGCGCGTAGGTGGAGCCCATGCCGTCAGGCCCATGGCAGACGTGGCAGTCGGAGTGATAGCGGCGGTATCCGGAATAGGTGAACCAGTCCACGGTGCCGTCGGAAATCTTGTAGGTCGGAGTGCCGTCCTTATCGAGCCACTTTCCGTCGTCTTCCTTCTTCACGGCGGTCGGATCGCCCGGACCGTCCGCGACCGCAATTCCTCCGGACGCAACCAAGATCATCGCAGCAATGACAGAGCAGATTTTACGCAAGAGATTCATCCTCGAAGGAGCCCGGGGGAGACGAGCCGGCGCGTGGGGTTGATTCCACGCGCCGGAGCGATGCTGATGGGCCTAGTTCGGCAGCGCGAACACGGTCAGCGTACCGCCGAGTGCCGTGTAGTTGCTGAGAGCCGCGTAGCCACCGACCGCGCCGAGACCTGCGGTCGGATCGGTCAGGCCTGCCGCCAGACCGATGCCGGCCCAGCCGCCGACGCCGGAGAGCACTGCGACATACTGCTTGCCGCCGTTCTCATAGGTGGTGACGTTGCCGATGATGCCGGAGGGAGTCTTGAACTTGTAGAGCTCCTTGCCGGACTTGGCGTCGACCGCCTTCAGGTAGCCTTCGAGCGTGCCGTAGAACACCACGCCACCGGCGGTTGCGAGCGCACCCGACCAGACCGAGAACTGCTCCTTGTTCGACCAGACGATCTTGCCGGTCTTGCCGTCCCAGGCGATGAAGTTGCCCATGTGGGTTTCACCCGCCGGCGGATACATCGAGAGCGTCGCACCCACATAGGGCTGGCCCGCGGTGTAGCTCACCTTGAACGGCTCGTAGTCCATGCAGACGTGGTTGGTCGGAACGTAGAACAACTGCGTGTCCGGCGAGTAGGCTGCCGGCTGCTCGTCCTTGGTGCCGAGCGCGGCCGGGCAGATGCCCTTCACGTTGACGTCCTCGCCCGCCTTGTCGGTCGAAGCTGCGTCGAGCACCTTCGGACGGCCGTAGGTCGGCGAGTTCTTGTCCATGTCGACGCCGGAGGTCCAGTTCACCTTCGGATCGTACTTTTCGGCGACCAGCAGTTCGCCGTTGGTGCGGTCCATGGTGTAGGCGAGGCCGTTACGGTCGAAGTGCGTCAGCAGCTTGCGCGGCTGGCCGTTGATCGACTGGTCCGAGAGGATCATCTCGTTGACGCCGTCATAGTCCCATTCGTCGTGGGGCGTCATCTGATAGACCCACTTGGCGACGCCGGTATCCGGGTTACGCGCCCAGATCGTCATCGACCATTTGTTGTCGCCGGGACGCTGCTTCGGATTCCAGGTCGAGGGGTTGCCCGATCCGTAGTAGACGAGGTTCAGCTCGGGATCGTAGGAGATCCAGCCCCAGGTGGCACCGCCGCCGATCTTCCACTGATCGCCCTGCCAGGTCTTCAGGCTGGAATCCTTGCCGATCGGCTTGCCGAGCGCGGTGGTCTTGTCGTCGACCAGGAGCTGGTTGTCCGGTCCTTCCGAATATCCGCGCCATGCCAGCTTGCCGGTCTTGATATCGTAAGCCGACATATGGGCCTGGACGCCGAACTCGCCGCCGGAGATGCCGATCAGCACCTTGTCCTTGACGACCATGGGGGCCGACGTGCCGGTCTCGCCCTTGCTCGGATCGCCATTCTTGACGGTCCATGCAACTTGACCGGTCTTGACATCGAGCGCGACGAGGGTGGTGTCGGCCTGATGCAGGAAGATCTTGCCGTCGCCGAAGGCCAGGCCGCGATTGACCGTATCGCAGCACATCACCGGAATGACGTTCGGATCCTGCTTCGGCTCGTACTTCCAGACGATCTTGTTCTCGTTGGAAAGGTCAATGGCATAGACCTTGTTCGGGAACGGCGTGTGGACGTACATCATGTTGCCGATGATCAGCGGGCCGCCTTCATGGCCACGCAGCACGCCGGTCGAGAAGGTCCAGGCCACCTGGAGCTTGCCTACGTTCTGTGCGTTGATCTGGTTGAGCTTGGAATAGCGGGAATTGGCGTAGTCGCCGGTCGGCATCACCCAGTCTTTCGGGTTCTGCGACATCTTGACCAGCTCGTCATTGGCTGAGGCGCCCCCGACGGCGAGCGCCGCCGCGGAGCCAAGAAAGGTCGCCAGTAGCACCTTGCGCATAGTTATTCCTCCGTTGGTCTCGTTTATTGTTTCCGAAGCAATACTGATTCACCGGGCTTCTCGTCCGGCGTCTGCTCGTGCAGGGCGGTCACGATTGGGACCAGAAACGATGCTGTGCTGTTTCCTCCTCCTGATGAGAGCCACGGGTCCACGTGCAGGAGCGGCCCGTTCTTGTTGTTCCTGCCGCAATCCCTAACGACTTCGTCATCGGGAAACTTGCCCAAGAGAGAAGCCGGTTTGCTTCATAGCGCACGGACGCGAAGATTTTGATTTTGCAGTAGCGAATTCAGCGGCTTCCGCATCGCTTTTGCAGTGCCTTCAACGCTCAGGTTCCCCTTGACGGCGCTGCAACTAAGGCGGAGGATTAAGTTTCAAGGGTGGCAATGGAACGATGGCGCTCGTGCCAAAAGACCGCTCAAATTCGAGGTAAACGTCACGCAATCACGGCTGAGGGCTCCGGCAGCGCTGGTCGCGATTCGCGTCTCTCCGGATCAAACCAGTGGCTGGATTAATGTCCGACACCATTCACACGCTCTCGACGACCGGCATGACGCCGAAGCGCCAGATCCAGAGCTGGATCGACGGGCTGACGAGCCTGTGTGGGCATTTCGACGTCGATCCGCTGGAGGCGTCCTCGCTCGAGGGCCGCATCGACTACACCAGCGTCTCGCGCCTGAAGCTCTGCCAGATCGAAGTGAGTCAGCATCGCATTGCCCACACGCTGGCGCGCGCCAAGGCCAACGAGCATCCGTACATCAAGATTCACTTCCAGACTTACGGCGTGTCCTATTTCGAGCAAGAAGGCCGCCACATCGAGATCAACCCGGGCGACATCATCGCCTATGACGTCTCCTGCCCGCATTCGATCATCAGCCCGGCCTTCACCCGTCACGACGTCGTGATCGTGCCGAAGGCGCTGCTGCGCGACCGCGGATTCCCGTCGCAGCGGATGCCCGCCTGCAAGCTGTCGTCGAGGACAGGGACGGGGCGGATCGCCCACGATTTCGTTCATGCGACCTTCGACGAGGCGGCAAAGCTGTCGGCAAACAGCGCGGTCGGCGTCGCCGATTCGCTGATCGACCTGTTGCTGCTGCCGCTGCGCGAAGCCGACACGATGTTCGACCGTGTCGGGCCGGAAGCGATGTATGTGCGCGCGCAGTTCTTCATCCGCGAGCACCTGCGCGACCCGGATCTGTGCATCGACCAGATCTCGACCGAGCTCGGCTGCTCCAAGCGCTATCTGCATATGCTGTTCTCGGAGCGCGGCACCACGGTGAGCGACTACATCTGGCAGGCGCGCCTGCAGAACTGCCGCCAGGAGCTCGAGGCCCACGCCGGCAAGACCATCACCGACGTCGCGTTCTCCTGGGGCTTCTCCAGCTCATCGCATTTCAGCCGGGTGTTCCGGAAATATTTCGGCGTGGTGCCGTCCTCGATCCACAAGGCGCAGCAGGCCACCGCGAGTTCGGGCGAGCACTAAAGCGCGATGCGACTTTTCCGGATCATGCTTTAGGCGGGCGCCGAGGCAGCTCCGGCGGTTGCAGTGCCGCTCACGCAGCAATTGCCGATCAAGCAGCCGTCGAAATGTAGGGAATGCTGGCCAGCAGCGCGGCAAGCAGGACCGCGTTGCACAGCATCCCGCTCCAATGCAGCCGTCGCAGCCGACGGGGGGCCTCGGTGTCGCCGGCATCGCCGGCGCTGAGCTGATTGTCCATCCGCGCCATGAACCGACGGCGGCCGCCGATCGCCAGAGCTGCAAGCAGGCCGACGACCGTCGCGAAGACGAGCTGGCCAGCGAGCAGGAAGGCCACGGTCCCGATAATCCCGGCTGCGCCCATCACCAGGAAATGGGCATTGAACATTCCGCGCAGCAACAGTGCGACGGGCCGGACATCGAGCTTCACCAGCAGAAAGGCGGGCGAAGCCAGCGTGAAATAACCCATCGGAAAGAGCAGGATGATCATGGCGGCCACGGCGAGCGAATCCGGCGTCATGCGATCGGCCCTTCTAGCTCGTGCGGTTGCTATCCTTCGACAGCGACGCACAATCATAGCGGGAAAATGCCGTTCCGACACTAGGCTTTGGTCTACGGGCCATGCACGCCGTGCCAGGCCTCAAGCCGGCTCGAGGCCGAGAGACTTCGCGCCCTCGATCCAGATCGGCAGTTCGCGCTGATACAGGGCGTTGCTCTCCTTGAAGCCGATTGCGGGTTCGAGCACGAAGGTCGTGAGAACTTCCTTCACCTTCGGATCGTTGTTGGCGGCAACGCAGAGCTCCGCCAGGCGGTCGACGACCGCTTGCGGCGTCGCCTTCGGCACGGCCCAACCGGAGAAGCCGCTCACGGTGAAGAATTTCGAGGTCGCGCCCTGCTCCGGAAGGGTCTTGATAGCAGGGATCGCGTCGACCTTCTTCGAATGCACCGCGAACACGGTGCCGCGGTCGCTTTGCAGGACCGACTGCGCCGCCGTGTAGCTGCCCATCGCGGCATCCAGCGTGCCTTCGAGCATCCCCGTCCACATCGGGGCCTCGCCGCGGTAATGGACCGGCTCGATGGACAGGCCATACTGCTTGTTGAGTTCGTTGATCGTCATGTGCGGGGCCGAGCCCGCGCTATAGGTGCCGAAATTCACCTTGCCGCTCTTGCGTGCGAACGCGACGAAATCCTCCAGCGTCTTGACGCCGGTCTTGGGGTTCGCGACCAGCAACAGGCCGGCGCCCGGAATGACGCTGACGAGCGCCAAATCCTTGTCCATGTCGTAGCCGGGATTCTTCATCACCACCCGGTTCATGATGTAGGTGGTCGAGATCGAGCACAGCATGGTGTGGCCGTCGGGCTCGGCGCGAGCGACCTCGGCCGTGCCGATCGCACCGGAGGCGCCGGGCTTGTTCTCGACGACGACGGTCTTGCCGACCTGCTTTGAGATGAACTCACCGTAGGCGCGCGCGAGCAGGTCGGTCTGCCCGCCGGCGGGATAGCTGCAAATCATGCGAATCTGCCGCGACGGCCACGCGGCCTGCGCCGAGGCGCCGCGCATGACGAAGGGCATCGCAAGTGCGGTGGTACCGGCGGCGACGAAGTGGCGGCGATCGAATTTGGCGGTCATGATTCCCTCCTGATTTTGGCCGAACCTACTGCATCAGGCTGGCGCCGCCATGGCCGGCGAGCGAGACAGATTGGCGCATTCCGTCGGACAGAGTGGGGCATGGTGGGCGCGGCGTTGTGCCCCGGACGCAGCGCAGTGCTCCTTCAGCGGTGCGCTGCTGAGCCGGGTCCCATGCCTCGACCGCAAGCTATGCCGCATGGGTCCCGGCTCTGCGCCGCAACGCTGAGGGGCGTTGCAGCGCGTCCGGGACACAAGAGCCTTTCCAATCACCGCTGAATGATCTTCATCCAGACATCGCCCAGGATCGCAGGCTCGCGCGGTGGCAGGTAGGTGAGCCCAGCCTGCTTGCCGAATTCTGCGATCTTGCCTTCGGCCGCGAGCCCCGTCAGCGCCTTGTTGACGGCGTCGATCAGCGCGCCATCGCTGGCCAGTCCGACATAGCCGCGATTGGCGCCGATCGGATAATAGTATCCGGACGCCGTGATCGCCGTGTCCGGATGCGCGGCGCGATGGGCGTCGAAGCGGCCGAGGTCGATCAGCGTCGCGTCATGGTCGCCGCGCTGGAGTGCGCCCAGCAGATCGTCGCGGCCGGGGACGAGATGGGTGATGTTGTCGATCAGCCGTCCCTTATCGAAGGTCATCAGGATGGCGTCGCCGAGCGAGCCGCTTTCGATGACGAGACGAAGGCCTGCGAGATCGCCGATGTCGCCGATCTTGCGCCCGCTTGCCTTCGGCCCGAGCACGACCGTCATCGGCGAATAGACGTAAGGCTGGCTCGGCGCGAGCACGCCGAGTGCGACGCGGCGCCGCCGATCGTCGCGCGTGGCCCCGGCGAAGTCAGGCAACCGCGCCGTCTTCATCCCGGGGGCGACGAGCGAATCCTGCGTCAGCGCGTAGCCGCCGACGAGCGAGCAGCGGCGATCCGAGAGCAACGCGTTGGCCTCGAGCTGGGGGCTCGAATCCTCGTCCAGCTTGCTCTCGAACCACTGGATCGTGAGTTTCCGTCCGAGCCGCTCAGCCATTGCCTGCGCAAGCAGCACGTCGAAGCCGGCATCCGGCTTGCCACGGTGGTGCATCGAGAACGGCGGTCGGTCCTCGTCGAGACAGATCTTCAGGGGATCGTCGGACGCGACAGCGACCGACGCCATCGTCGAAAGAACGGCCGCAAGGCTCCATGCAGCACGCCGGCCCCTCATGGCTTCCTCCGGCTGGAGATGAAGGCCCAGAGGGAGCCGATCTCCTCGTCGTTGAGGATATCGCCCCACGGCGGCATCTTGTTGTTCTTGCCGTTCTTCACTGTGGTGATGAAGCGCGTCTTGTCGTCGGGGATGGCACGCAGGTCCGGCGTGATCGTGCCGGAGTTCATCAGATTGGGGCCATGGCAGTGCGAGCATTTCGAAGCATAGGTCGACTTGCCGTGGTCGATCTGTGCCTGCATGGGATTGCCGGTTGCGTCGTCCGCGGCGCGAACGGTCGCCGCAAGCGCGACCGTCAGCCCCGCGACGGCGGCGAGGACCGCCGCCGTCCTGTGAGATGGCTTTCTCAGCATCATGCCGTGGATTACTGCTTGACCGCAAAGACCCACAGCGAGCCGCCGGGCGGCACGTTGGCAAGCCGCTCGTCGCCGGAGAACAGCGAGTAGACGCCGCCATAGCCGCTGGTCACCGCGACATACTGCACGCCATCCTGCTGCCAGGTCACCGGCTGGCCCTCGATGCCGGACCCGGTCTGGAACTGCCAGAGCTTCTTGCCGGTGTCGGCATCGAAGGCCTCGAACTCGCCGGTTAGGGCACCCGAGAACACGACGCCGCCCGCGGTCGACAGCACGCCCGAGAAGCGTGGAATGTCGCTCGGCGCTTCCCATTTCGACTTGCCGGTCATGGGATCGATCGCCTTGAGATGACCGCGCGGCCCGTCGCCGTACTCCCAGAGGTCGGTCAGGTCCATCCCGAGATACCATTCACCCTGCTTGAAGGTGACGGGCTCCGTCTTGTACCTGCCACCGAAGGCGAGCGTGTTGGCATAGGCAAGGCCGGTCTGCGGGTTGAAGGACATCGGCTCCCAGTTTTTGCCGCCGAGGATCGACGGATAGACCGTGACCTTCTTGCCCTCGCGCGCGTCCTTAGACACGTCGGTCTCGATCGGACGTCCCGTCTTCATGTCGATGCCGGTCGCCCAGTTGACCTTCACGTAAGGATTGGCCGCGAGCAGCTTGCCGTTGGTGCGGTCGAGCACGTAGAAGAAGCCGTTGCGGTTGGCGTCCATCAGCACCTTGGTCGGCTTGCCCTCGACATTCATGTCGGCGAGGACCATCTCGGCCACGCTGTCATAGTCGAACGGGTTGTTCGGCGAGAACTGGTAGTGCCACTTGATCTTGCCGGTCTTGGGATCCATCGCCAGCACGGAGCAGGTGTAGAGATTGTCGCCGGGACGCACCGCCGAGTTGAACGGGCCGGGATTGCCGATGCCCCAATAGATCGTGTTCAGCTCGGGGTCATAAGACCCCGTGATCCAGGTCGAGCCGCCGCCGAGCTTCCAGGTATCGCCCTTCCAGGTATCGCCGCCGGGCTCTTCCGGCGAGGGGATCGAATGGGTGCGCCAGAGATGCTTGCCCGTCGCGGGATCCCAGCCGTCGATGAATCCCCTGGTGCCGAACTCGGCGCCGGAGATGCCGGTGATGACGACGCCGTCGGCAACCAGCGGCGCCACCGTCATCGAATAGCCTTCCTTGATGTCGGCCGCCTTCTGCCGCCACAGCTCCTTGCCGTTCTTGGCGTCGAGCGCGATCACGTTGGCGTCGAGCGTGGTGCGGAACACCTTGCCGTCATAGAGCGCCGCACCGCGGTTGATGATGCCGCAGCAGACGATGCGCGGCGTCTCGGCGGGATATTCGACCTTGGTCTTCCAGATCTGCTTGCCGGTCTTGGCGTCGACCGCCATGGTCGCGTTGTGCGAGGTCACGTAGATCACGCCCTGGTACACCAGCGGTTGCGATTCCTCGCTGCGATCGTCGTTGAAAGAGTAATTCCAGACCGGGACGAGGTTCTTGACGCTGTCCTTGTTGATCTGGTTCAGCGTCGAGAAGCGCTGCAGATTGTAGCCCATCCCGTAATTGAGAACGTTCGATGTATCAGTCGCGCCCTTGACCAGTTGCTCGGTGGTCTGTGCGCTTGCACAAGTCGATGCAAGCATGACGAGGCTCGCAGCCATCGCAAAGCGTTTCATCCGTTCCTCCCAATATGCGCGCCTTTTGACGCTGCGGGAGCAACACTCCGTCGGAAACCAAAACGCGTCAATACGAAAGTCGTAAGTGTCGTGTCGATATCGTTGAACAGGCGCCGGTCACCTTACGGAAACCTGACGGCCGTAGACTTCCACTTGCGTGGAGACGCTGAAAAAATTCCGCAACGCGAAGCAGCTTCGGCGTAGGTTGTCGGGGCGGAAGCCAGGTTCCCCGGGGTTGTCGCGCGCGCAAGTTGCAGTTACGGACTTGAACCTGGGACTGCTTGTGGATTTATGTCGTCGTGTCCCCGCCCGAACCGGGGCTCTTCATCTGGAGGTCTTGATGATTTCGCGTCGCTCAGTTGCACTTGCGCTCACCATTGCATTGTTGTCCGGTCCGGCGTGGTCGGCCTCCGGCAACGCGGTCAAGTTGTTCGACACCGACAATGACGGCACGCTCGATCTCGCCGAGGTGAAGAAGGCGGCCGCCGCAACGTTCGCAAAGCTCGATCCCGATCATGACGGCACGCTCGATGCGCGCGAATTGCGCGGACGGTTGACGGCGAAAGAGCTCGCCGCGGCCGATCCCGATCGTGACGGGACCCTGACGCTCGACGAATATCTGTCCGTGGTCGAGCAGCGCTTCAACGCGGCCAATCCCGACAAGGACGGAACGCTGGATGCGAAGGAGCTGAACTCGCGCGCCGGCCGCGCGCTGCTGCGATTGTTGCGGTGAGCGGTGCAATCGGAACAGTCGTGACGCGGTGGCGTTTGGGAGCATTTCCGCTCCGAAACTCGGAACATCAGGCTGCTCGGCCTGTTCTCTTCGCGACGTCCTGCTCGGCGCCGGGGCAGCGCCGCGGGAGAAGAGGAGATGCAGATGAACACGAAACGTTCCGTTCTTGCTGCCTGCGCGATCCTGGCGTTGAGCGCCGGAGTCGCGGTCGCCGGCCCGTGCAACACGGGCAGCGCCAGCACTGACAAGGATGCCGGTTCTGGTCCCGTGACGGTGGGCGCAGCGCAGTCGCCCTCGTCCAGTTCAGCGGGCGACACCAGCCAGCATCCGCCGACCAGCACGATGAACCGTGCAAGTGGCGAAACGCCGGCTTCATCCGAAGATGCGCAGCGGCAGATGCAGAGCCAGCCGACGGCGGCTCAGCGGGCCGAAGGTGCCAAGCCGGACGCCGCAATGGCCGACAAGGGCTGCTGACGGCGACGTGCCATTCGTGTCGATTCGACGTGCGGTGCGTCGCACAAGACGGTGTCTCGCAGGTCGTGCTTGACCAAGAGGGAACTGGCTTTGTCCGAGAGAGAAACGCAGCCGCGAAGAATCGACACGGACGCGCTCGGCAGGCGAATCGAGGCTTGAACTGCAACTGACGCAGCCCTAGGTTTTGCGCCGCGCGATGTCGCGCTCAATACCTTGGGGAGACCCCGAATGGCTTGGAAAGCTCCGAAGATCGTGGAAGTGCCGGTCGGCATGGAAATCAACATGTACGCCTGCGCTGCGCGCAAGTAAGACTGACGACCTGCCGCGGCTTTGACGGTGAACGCCGTCGAAGCCGTGGCAGTGTCGGATCCCGAGCCTGGCATCATTGTGCTTCTTGCCACCGACGCGATGATACGCCTGCGATGAAACGCCTGCGCAGGCTGCAATCATCTTCTTTCAAAATCTAGACCACGCTCTTGCTGCAGTGTGTTACGCTGATGGCCGGTCAGCGCTGCTGCCGCATCAAAGCGGCGCGCGCCTTCGGGGTACGGGGATGCGCGGCGGAGCTCGCAGATTTCTGATGGTGATTGCCTGCGCGGTCGCGCTGATACCGACGCATGGGCACGCCGAGGAGGGCTTCGATACCGAGCACATCTTCGGCTTCATGATCGGCACCGATGTCGGCAATCCCGGCGAGCGCGAATTCCAGAGCCAGACGACGGGGCGCTTCGGCAAGGGCGGCGGCACCTATCGCGCTCTTGAGAAAGAGGTCGAGATCGAGATCGTGCCGCTGCCGAACTTCCGCATCGAGGTCGGCGCCGCCGCCAGCTTGCACGATATCACCGGCGTCCCCGACATCGACGACCGCCGTCAGATCAACTTCCAGGGCGCCTCGCTCGACCTGCGTTATCGCCTGCTCGACCGCGAGCGCGCGCCGTTCGGCCTCACCATCGCCGCCGAGCTCCACGGCGACCGCATCGACGAGACCAGCGGCGCGAAGGGGCGGATGTACGGCACGGAATTCACCCTCGCCATCGACCGCGAGCTCATCCCGAACTTTGCCATCGGCGCCCTCAACCTGATCTATCAACCGGAATGGGCGCGCTTCGAGGTGGCGGGGCAGTCCGAGAAGAGTTCGACGATCGGTGCGGCGTTCGCCGGCCTGGTGCGCGTGCGGCCCAACATGCTGCTCGGCGGGGAGCTGCGCTACTTCCGGCAATATGAAGGCATCGGCCTCGGCGAGTTTTCAGGCCAGGCCCTGTTCGTCGGCCCGACCGCCTATTTCCAGCTCTCCGAGCGCTCGCGGCTGACCTTGAGCTGGAGCATGCAGGCCTGGGGCCGGCCGGCCGGAGCGGGCGGCAATCTCGACCTCGTCAATTTCGAGCGCCACCAGGCCCGGATGGTGTTCGGCGTCAATTTTTAGCAGAGAGCGTCGTCATGCCCGGGCTTTGCCTTGCCTGGGAGCCCGGGAAGAGCCAGTTCCCGCCCCATTTCTCGCCCGGATCTGAAACTTCCGCTTCCGTGGTACGTAACCTTTCGTGCTAATCTTGACCGCCACTTGCGAGAGGATCCCGGCATGAACCCGATTGACCTGGTGGTGACTGTGTGTGCGGTGCTCTCGCCTGCGACCTGCGAGGAACAGCATTTGATGTTCAACTATGGTGGGTCGCCGCGGCAATGCGCGATGGCCGCGCCCCCCTATATCGCGCAATGGGTCGGCGACCATCCGAAATGGCAGGCGGTGCGGTGGCGCTGCGAATATCCGCACCCGAACGACAAGGCGTGAGGCGTCTCGCTACTTGCTGCAGTCCTTCAGATCCTTGTCGGCGATCGAGAACACCGCATCCGCCCTGATCTCGATGTCGCGAACGACGCACTGCCGCGCACTGGGATAGCTGACCTTGGCGTCGTAGCGGCCCGGCTCGACGCCGGTGATGCGCAGCCGCTCGTCGTGGTCGACCTCCTTGTCCTTGTCGTTCAAGCACTGGTTCGGGCCCCAGTCGGTCTTGCCGGCGGGCGAGAGCTGGAAGCCGGAGATCGTCTCCGTCGTCAGGTTCCAGAGCCTAATGCCCTTGCCCTTGGCCTGCGCGGCGGCTTCGCCGGCAAGCGTCAACGACGCGATCAAAGCTAGAACCCAACGCATCAGCCAGTCCTCCCAAAGGCGGGCCATCATTCCCTGATCAGGCGCTCGCGGTTCTTTGCCTTGTCGAAATTTTTGGCGCGGTCAAGGCCGTTCAGTGCAATCAGCTTCGCCGAGACGAGATCGGCGCCGTCGAAATCGGTGTCGATGACGATCGCGCCCGTCAGATCGGCTCCGCCGAGTTGGGCGTTTTTCAGTGATGCGCCGCTCAGATCGGCGCTCCTGAGGACTGCGAATTCGAGGTCGACGCGCGACAAATCGGCGTTGCGCGCGTTCAGCCGTTCCAGATTGGCGGATCTCAGCACCGCGCGCATCAGCCCCATCGACTGGTTGCGCATATCGGCGCCCAGATTCGCGTCCGCGATCGAAGCGCCGACCAGGCTTGCGCCGGTGAGATCGGCAGCGATGCGCGCTCCTGACAGGTTCGCGCCGTCGAGACGCGCGCGGGCCATTTGCGAGGCGAACAGATTGGCGCCCTTCAGGCTTGCGCCGGTAAGATCCGCATCCAGCAGCCACGCCTGATCGAGGATTGCACGGTCAAGCCTGGCGTCTCGGAGTATTGTCTTGTTGAGCCGCGCGGCGCGGAAGACCGCGTTGGACAGGTCCAGCCCCGAGAGATCGAGGCCCGACAGGCGTTTGCCGGTGAAATCGGCAGGCTGCGCGGTGCTCGCTTTGGCCAGCACGGCCTCGACCTCTGGCCTGGTCATTTCGGACGAGACCATCGCGGGGGAGGTGAGGTCGACGTCGCGCATCATGTCCTGCGCGCCCGCCGTCATCGTGACGAGTGCAAGACCAAGCGTTGCCAGCGTTGAGAGGGCGACCGTCCGCGTCATCATCGACTCCGCCGCCGGCCCAGTCTAGCACGTCCGCCAGGCGACCGGCTATGAGACATCTCGCTCAGTGCGGTCGCCTTGAGTTCGTTGGGCGAGGCCGGCCTTGATCGCCGCAATCTCGGCTTCGCCGCGTCTGTCGCGCGGGATGCCGATAGGCACCTCGGCCACGATACGCGCGGGGCGCGGCGACAAGAAGAACAGGCGGTCGCCGAGGCGAACCGCGTCATCGAAACTGTGGGTGACAAGCAGCGTCATCACCGGACGGCTGGCCACCAGCGTCGCGATCTCGTCGCGCAAGCGGCCGGCGAGCGCGTCGTCGAGCGAGGCGAGGGGCTCGTCGAGCACGAGGAGATCGGGCTCGACTGCGAAAGCGCGGGCAAGCGCGACGCGCCGGGCAAGGCCGAGCGACAACTCGCCGGGAAAGTGGCTGCGATGCGCTTCCAGCTCCAGAATCCTGAACAGCTCGGACAGCTTCGCCTCGGTCACGTCGGGCGCCGCCAGCCGCACATTCTGCTCCACCGAACGCCACGGCAGCAGCCGCGGCTCCTGAAACACCATGCCGATCCGCGCCTGCGGTGGACGCGCAACGTGGCCCCTGAATTCGCTATCGAGCCCCAGGATGATGCGCAGCATCGTGCTCTTGCCGCAACCGGAGGGACCGATGAGCACGCCGACCTCGCCGGATTGAAGCGCGAATTTGAGCGGCGCCAGCACCTCGTGCGTTCCGCCCGCGGCACTCCTGAACGTCTTGCCTGTGATCTCGACCTCAAGCCGCACGGGGGCGCCACCTGTTTGCGCGGGCTTCAAACGGCTGCACCAGCAAGGTCTCGATGACGAGCACGACCGCGGCAAAGGTCAGCGAATAGGCGAGCAGCCGCGGCGTGTCGAACAGCTGGAAAGCGACGCCGATCTCGAAGCCGACGCCGTTCGGACGTCCCAAGAGCTCGGCGACCAGCACGATCTTCCACACCAGCGACAGTCCGGAACGGGCCGAGGCTGCGATGTAAGGCGCAAGCTGCGGCAGCACGACATGGCGGAACGCGCGCCAGCGCGGCATCGCGAACACGCTCGCCATCTCGTCGAGCGAGCGGTCGAGCGCGCGGGTGCCCTCGCGCAGGGTGACGACCGCGGTCGGCAGCTTGTTGATGGCGATCGCCGCGATCGCGGCGGCCTCGGTCAGGCCGGCCCAGATATAGGCCAGCACGATCACGACCAGCGCGGGCAAATTGAGTAGCAGGATCAGCCAGGGATCGCCGAGCTTATCCGCGAGCCTGACCCGTCCCATCAGGTAGCCGATGGCGCTGCCGAGCGACATCGCCAGCACGAAGGCGAGGGTCACGCGCGCCAGCGTTGCCCCGAGATGCAGGAACAGCGCGCCAGATGAGGCTTCCGCGATCATCACCTCGAGCACGGCCGGCGGGGAGGGCAGCTTCGCGCCGCCGACGAACAGCGCGGCAATCCACCAGATCGCGAGAAACAGGGCGAACGACAGAAGACGCAGCACCTCAATCTCCGGGGACCGCGTGATAGAACGTGCCCGGATCGAGCTCGGCCGCCGGGCCGACGAGGTCGCGGCCGCCGATCTCGGCCAGCACGCGGTAAAGCACGCGCGCGTCTTTCTCCTCGTCGTCGATGCTCCGGCGCGGAATACCGTCGCGATAGCGGTCGCGATAGGTCTTGAGCATGGCTGCGTCGGACGTGCCGGTGAGCGGCGCGATCTTGTCCCAGGCTGCATCCGAGGTCACCAGCAGCTGCTTGGCCTTGCGCGTCATCGCGATGAATCGCGCCACGGCGTCGCGATGGTTCGCGGCCCAATTCTCGTCGAAGACATAGCCGACGGCGGAGACCGCGCCTTTGGCACCGAGCTTCGGCAGAATGTCCTCGATGCCGGCGAGGCGGCGAAATCCCTTGGCCTCGAGCTGGGCACAGAAATTCCAGAAATTGAGGCTCGCCTCCATCTCGCCGTCGAGCGCCTTGGCGGCGATCAGGGGCGGGGCGCCGTAGGCGATGGTCGCCTCCGACTTCAGGTCGATGCCGTCCTGCTTCATGCTCGCCTGGAGCAGCAGCCAGCTCTTGTCGATCGCCCCGCCGGCGACCGCGAGCTTGCGCCCCTTCAGGTCGGCGAGCGTCTTGATCGGAGAGGATGCGGGTACCATCACTGCGCCGAGCGCGCTGGAATAGGGATAGAAGGTGAGCTTGGCACCGAGCGCGCGCTCGCGCGACACCCACAGCCAGTCTGACAGGATGATGTCGGCGCTGCCTGCGCGCATCGCGATCTTGCCGGCCTCGGTGCTCGCGAGCTCGGTGACCTCGAGCGAAAGGCCCGCCTCCTTGTCGAGGCCGCTCGCGCGGATCGCGGCCAGCTCCCAGGAGAATGTTCCGGTTTTCTGCACCGCAAGGCGGATCGAATCCGCGGCGCGGCCGGGTGCGGCCAGCGATAGCGCCAGCGTCGTCGCGAGCGCCAATGTTCGACCAAGTGCCCTTATCACGCCAAGTGCCCTTATCACGCCAAGTGCTCTCATCACCTTGTGAGCCGTTTCCTCTGATAGAGTGCTTTTCAGGACAATACGCATAGCATAGCTTTGCTCGCAACCCGCGGGAGGATACGCATGAAACTGGCCGGACAGCTACGACCGATTGTCGCCGCATTGACGGTGCTGGGGGCGACCGCGTGCGTGGCGCGGGCCGAGGAGGCCAATGATTATCCGACGTCGGCGCGCGCGGAGTACGTCTATGGCTGCATGAAGGCCAATGGCGAGAGTCGGCAGTCGATCGAGCAATGTTCCTGCTCGATCGACGTGGTCGCCTCGATCGTCACCTATGAGCGCTACGTGACCGCCGAGACCGCGCTCAGCATGTCCCAGGTCCGCGGCAATCTCGGCGTCCAGTTCCGCACCTCCGAGCAGGCGAACACGGCAGTGAACGATTTGCGGCGGGCGCAGGCGGAAGCCGAGGTGAGGTGTTTCTAGCTATAGCCGCGGAAACGGTGCAATCCCTTCTCCCCTTGTGGGAGAAGGTGGCGCGGAGCGCCGGATGAGGGGTATCTCACCGCGCGCTCATCTGAGAAGAAAGACCCCTCACCCGTCTCGCCGCTATGCGGCGAGCCACCCTCTCCCACAAGGGGAGAGGGGAATTAGCATAAGCGGTGCTAGCTACGTCCCCGGCTTCTCCACATCCCACTCGTTCCGGAACACGTGTCCATCCGTGTCCTTTGCTTCCGCGCGGAAACGCTTGGCGCCGTTGGAGACATAGGTGAAGCGAAGATTGGGATCTTCCGAGATCGAGATGCCGCCTTCCATCGACAGCACCGGGCTGTCGTCCTGCGTCAGCTTCAGCTGGTTGACGAAGAAGGCGGGAATGTAGAGCTGCGTGACCTGGTCCATCTGCAGGCCGGAATTGTTGGGATGGCCGATCATGATCTGCGCTTCGCGGATGCGGCTCGCGGGCGCTTCCTCGCGCGCGAATTGCCTGTAGCGCATCTGGCCGAGCCGGTTTTGCGCCTCCTCGGCGTTCTTTCCTGCCGGTGCCGAGCAGCCGCCGGAGGCTTTCACATAGACTTTCGAGACATAGAGCTGGCCGTCGCTGAGTTCGGCCACCGCGTGCACATCGGTGTAATTGTTGACACGCACGCGCGTCGAGATCTCGGTGACATTGGCGTCGGAGCCGAGCTCGAACTTCGCCGCCATCGGCGCCGGGTTACGGTCGATCACGAGCGTGATCGAACTGATACGGCGACTGTCTGCGGGCGACAGCTTGCTGCGCAGGGTCACCGGCACGATCGCCGCGTCCTCTGCGCGATACGGCATCTCGATGCCGATCACGCCGCTGCCGTCGTTCATCGCACGGCTATTGAAGATGTCCTGCACTAGGCCCGGCCAGGGATCGTCGGCCTCTTCAGCCTGCGCCGGCATGGCGAACGCGATGCCGAGCAGTGCAGCGATCAAGGGCAGGTGGCGTGTCCATCCGGTCATGGTCATGATCCTCCGAGTCAGCGAAGCTGATCTCGTTCCGGAGTCAGCGAAGCTGATCTCCTGCGCCTATCGTAGCGCGCCTGCTACTCCCATTCAATTTCCGAAAATGCTGCAGTTGCGTTCCGGGCGTTGTAATCGCCGAATAACTGCCAGCGCGGCCGCTCTTCCGCAGCCGCCTTGTCGGCCGCGGCTCGGATCGGCTCGCCATTCTTGTTCAGCGCGCGCACGTCGGACAGCAGCGTGGACAAGTAACGCCGCTCATCGGCCAGCGCGGCAGGCCAGTCGCTCACGGGGCCGTGACCGGGAACGACGCGTTGCGCCGGGATGGTCTCCAATTCCTTCAACGTGTCGAGCCAGCCGCGGATGCTGCCGTCCATGACCGGAATGTGGCGGAGAAAGACGAGGTCGCCCGCGAACAAGGTTTTTGTCGACTCGTCGTACACGGTGACGTCGCTGTCGCTGTGCCCGGTCCGCCAGGCGCGCAAGATGAGGCGGCGCGACCCGAGATCGAGCGTCATCGTGTCCGAAACCAAGAGGGTCGGGGCAATGATCTTCACGGGATCGATCAACGCGCTGCCCATGATGCGGCGAAAATTGTCGAGATAGTAGGGGCCGCGCGTCGCGAGCGCCTGCGGCAGCTTGCTGTGACCGACGAAGCTGGTGCCACCGGCGGCGAAGGCCGCGTTGCCGAAGACATGGTCGGGATGGCCGTGGGTGTTGATGACATAGCGAATCGGCTTGGGCGTGCGGGCCCGCACGGCGGCCAGCAGGGCCTCGCCTTCGCGGAGGCTGCCGCCGGTGTCGATGACGGCCACCGCATCATCGCCGACGATGAAGCCGACATTGGCAATGTCACCCTCGTTCTCGCGGGTCATCAGGGCAATGGCCCCGGCGTGTACGAAGATTCCCGCTGCGACTTCGCTCACAGGCAATTCGGCCGCCCCGGCCCGTGCTAGCGTTACGATCCCCAGCAGGGACAAGGCTGCGATCACTCGAGCGATGCGAGACACTTTTTCGCCTCAGTTCAAAGGGTTGCTGCATTGCACTGCAACAAAGCAAAGCCAGCGAAGTCTGGCAAAACATGGCGCGTCATGCGTTGCATGGATAGCATTCAAACAAAACGAGGAGGAAGCGCGATGACGCAGGCCGGACGACATCGTCGCTGGTTGTTTTCACTGGGGGTCCTGGTTGCGTCCTGTGCGTTCGGCGATGTCGCCATCGCGCAGACCAATGACAGCGGCGACCTCTCGTTCGAGCTGGTCGACCCGAACGTGCTGCGCGTCTGCGCCGATCCGCGCAATCTGCCGTTCTCGAACGAGAAGGGCGAGGGGTTCGAGAACAAGCTGGCCGAGCTGTTTGCCGACAAGCTCAAGAAGAAACTCGACTACGTCTTCTTCCCGCAGGCCACCGGCTTCGTGCGGATGACGCTGGGCGCGCATCGCTGCGATGTCATCATGGGTTTTCCGCAAGGCGATGACGTCGTGCAAGGCACCAATCCCTATTACCGCACGTCGTACGCGCTGGTCGCCAAGGCCGGCAGCGGGCTCGAGGAGGTCGATACGCTCGAGGACCCGAAGCTGAAGGGCAAGCATGTCGGCATCGTCGCCGGAACGCCGCCGGCGACCAACATGGCCATTGCCGGCCTGATGAGCGATGCAAAACCCTATCCGCTGATGATCGACACGCGCTACGACAATTCGGCGCAGGCGATGATCGACGACCTCGCCGCCGGCAAGATCGACGCCGGGGTGCTGTGGGGACCCATGGCCGGCTATTATGCGAAGAAGATCGGCTCGCTTCACGTCACGCCGCTGGTGAAGGAAACCACGGGGCCGAAGCTGGTCTATCGCATCGGCATGGGCGTGCGTCCCGCCGACCAGAACTGGAAGCGACAGCTCAACAAGCTGATCCAGGAGAACCAGGGCGAGATCAACAAGATCCTGGTCGACTTCGGTATACCGCTGCTCGACGAGAGCAATCGGCCGCTCAGCGCGGAGACGGCCAAGAAGTCGCAATGAGGCGGCCTCTTGCCGCTGCGCTCGTCGTTGCCGCGTTGGCGGTGCCGGCATCCGCGCAGCAGCAGGAGCCGTTCGAGCCCGAGGGTTATCGCGCCGACAATTATCGCGCACCGGTGCCGGCGACGCTTGCGGGCGCGCGCGTGCTCAACACGGTGGAAGCCGAAGCGATCTGGCGCGCCAAGAGCGGCGCGTTCGTCGACGTGCTGCCGCGCCCGCCGAAGCCGAAGAACCTTCCCGCAGGCACGGTATGGCGTGATGCGCCGCGCAAGAACATTCCGGGCAGCATCTGGCTGCCGGATACCGGCTACGGCAGTTTGCCGCCGGCCATGGACGATTATCTCCAGCGCGGCCTCGCACAGGCCTCGCGTGGCGACAAGGCCGCGCTGCTGGTGATCTATTGCCTCGCCGATTGCTGGATGTCCTGGAACGCCGCCAAGCGCGCGCTGGCGTATGGCTACTCCAACATCGCCTGGTACCCCGACGGCACCGACGGCTGGGAGCGCGCCAAGCTTCCGACAGAGGAGGTGCAGCCGGAGCCGCGGCCCGAGCAGTAGACGTCGTCATGCCCGGGCTTGTCCCGGGCATCCACGTTCTTCACGCTGCGTGGCCAAGCGTGGATGGCCGGGACAAGCCCGGCCACGACGGCGGTGCGAAAGGGGAGAGGCGAAGCAAGCGCCTACTGCTTCTGCAGCTTCGTCAGCGTGCCCGTGCCGTTGTTGTCGGTCGCAGAATAGTTCACCCTGTCGCCGGCATGAACGGCCTCCAGCATCGCGGCGTCCTTGGTTTTGTACTCCTGGAGCGCGCCGGCGCCGCCAGCGCTACCACCGACGGTGCCCTTCTGCGTCTGCTGGATCGAGATCGTGCCGTTGAGCCGATCGATCCGCATGACCATTCCGGTCATGTCGTCGGCAAGAGCGCTGGTTGCAAGCATGCTGAGGGCCGCAGCGCCCGCAAAGATGAATCTGGTGGTTCCCATCGAGGCCTCCCAACGTCTTGGAGTTCACTTCGACAAGCCATCCTAGATCGATTTGGTTCCGGCAGATAGCCGGGCAAAGGTTAACCGGGCCGATCCGGGAACCTTGTCGTGGCCTCCAGCGAGGCGGGCGCTATTCCATTTCCTGCTGGATCACGCGGCCAAGTGCGAACAGGCGCTGGTCGATCGTGGTGGGAACCTCGCAGACGAATCGCACGACCTTGTTGCGGTCCTCGAAAATGCGGGTCTTCCAGATCAGTTCGTTGCTGAGCGTTTCGACCTTGGCCTCGTCGCGCGGCGTCGCGCCCTGCAGCGCCTGAAGGGCGATCGCCTCCTCGCGAATCTTGTCGGCGGCCTCGCGCTGCTTGCGGCTGACGCGTTCGAGCCCGGCCATCACCTGGGAGCGCTGGGCATTGAGCGTGTCGAACAGGCCGGCGAACAGGAGCTTCGCCTTCGCGGTCTTGTCAGTGGCGGAGGCGGCCAGAAATTCCTTCACGGACTTTTCGGCTTCATCGAGCGGCGTTTTGCGCGCCGATAGTTTTGCGACCAGTGCGCTGACCTTGGCGTCGTCTTTCCATGTGTTCTGGACGTCGTCGAGCGCCGGGCCGGCCCAGACGGCGGCAAGCGAAATCTCCGGCACCTTGGCTTGGGTGCAGGGCCAGTCGGGATAGCGTGGATCGGCCGCGCGCGCGGCCGTGCCCGACAGCGCCAGCGCCACAACAGCCATCGCCAGAACCTTCATCCTTCGCCTCCTGCGGGCCCCCGTCGCGCCAGCCCACGCGAGGGATCATAGGCCAGAATCGCGCCGATCATGAAGACGATTGTGCAAGCCGCGACCACTGCCAGCGAGATCCAGTTGATTTGCCCGTAGAGCGCAAAACGGATCAGCTCGACCGCATGGGTGAACGGATTGGCCTCGCAGAGGTAGTACAAATAGGGGCTGCCCTCCTGCACCCGCCACAGCGGGTAGAGCGCGGACGAGGCGAAGAACATCGGGAAAATGACGAAGTTCATGACGCCTGCGAAGTTCTCGAGTTGCTTGATGCCGGAGGAGATCAGCATGCCGAGCGAGCCGAGCATCAGCCCGGACAGGATCAGCGCCGGCAGCACGGTGAGATAGCCTGACGACGGCGGGGTGATGTCCCAGAACCAGGCGATCAGCAGGAACGCATAGACCTGGAGCAGCGACACCGCCGTGCCCGCCAGCAGCTTGCAGAACAGCAGGAACCCGCGCGGCAGCGGGCTCACCAGCAGCGTGCGCATGTTGCCCATCTCGCGGTCGTAGACCATCGAGAGCGAGGATTGCATGCCGTTGAAGAGCTGGATCATCGCCATCAGCCCGGGCGCGATATAGACCTCGTAGAGGATGTAGGTCTCGTAGGGCGGGATGATGGAGATGCCGAGCACCTGACGGAAGCCGGCGGCGAAGATGAACAGCCACACCAGGGGCCGCACCAGCGCCGAGACGAAGCGTTCGCGCTGATGCAGGAAGCGCAACCCCTCGCGCCAGACGATGCCGGTAAGGCAGGTGAGGTACTCTTGGACCGAGAAGCCGCGCGGCACCTCGCGCGTGGTGATGCTGCTCATGCGCCGCCTCCCGGCATGGTTTGCGCACCGGTCAGGCGCATGAAGGCGGTGTTGACGTCCTGCGCGCCGGCCTCGGTGACGACGCGGCTCATCGGCCCCTGCGCCAGCACCTTGCCCTGGTGCAGCACCACGAGGTCGTCACTCGCCATGATCTCGTCGAACAGATGCGTGGCCCAGAGCACGCCGATGCCTTGCTCCGTCACGAGCTGGCGGACCTGGCTGATGATGTCGGCGCGCGCCTTGACATCCAGGCCGACGGTCGGCTCGTCCAGCAACAGCAGCCGCGGCCGGTGCAGCAGCGCCCGCGCGATCTCCAGCCGCCGCATCTGGCCACCCGAGAGATCGCGCACCTTGCTGCCGGCGCGGTCAGCGAGCCCGATGCGGCCGAGCAGCTCGGCGCTGCGTGCGGCGGCCTCGCTCCGGCTGATGCCGTGGAGGGCTGCGTGATAGAGCAGGTTTTGGGTCAGCGACAGGTCGAGATCGAGCGTACGTGGCTGGAACACGACGCCGAGCAGCCGAAGCGCCTCGCCGGGGCTCTTGCTGATGTCGTGGCCGAAAATGCCGACCCGGCCGCTCTGGATGCCGAACAGGCGCGTGATCAGCGAGAACAGCGTGCTCTTGCCGGCGCCGTTGAGGCCGAGCAGGGCGGTAAAGCTCGCCGGCTGCACGTTGAAGGAGACGTTGATCAACGCACGCCGCTGCCCATAGGCATGACTGACGCCGTCGATCGACAGCGCCGGCACCGCCGCCGCTTCTAGCTTCGGCGCCTCCTGTGGCCCGGGAATCGGAGCGGGGCTGGTCATGGCGCGATCGTGATGCCCCAGGGCAGTTCGCCCACCTGAATCGTCTTGATCACCTTTTGCGCGGCGACGTCGATGACGGAAACGTCGTTCGACACGCCGTTGGTGGTGAGCAGATATTTTTCGTCGGGCGTGAACGCCATGTGCCAGACCCGCTGCCCGACCAACAGGTATTTCGTCACCTTGCGCGAGGCGACATCGACCACGGCGATGCGGTTGGCGGGACCGAGGGCGACGAAGGCGGTCTTGTCGTCCTTGGTCATGCCGATGCCGACCGGCTGGATCGCCTCTTTCCGCAGGCCCGGGATCTCGAAATTGACCTTGCCGATCACCTCGTGCTTCTTCGGGTCGATCACCGAGACGGTGCCGCCGATCTCGGAGGAGACCCACACTTCGGAAGCATCGTGCTTGAACTCGGCAAAGCGCGGCCGCGCATCGACCAGCACGTTGGCGACGATCTGGCGCGACGCCGTGTCGATGAAATGCGCCATGTTGGTCGTTTCCGACGTGTTGATCAGCGTCTTGCCGTCGGGACTGATGGTCATGCCCTCGGGCTCGACGCCGACCTGGATGTCGCCGAGCCTGGCGCGCTTCTCGAGGTCGATCACGGTCACCGTGTTGTCGTTCTCGTTGGCGACGTAGAGGATCTTGCCGGCGGCATCCTGCGCGAACAATTCCGGATCGGGTCCGGAGGGCAGGCTGTCCACCACGGCTTGCGTCTTGGCGTCGATCACCTGGATGGTGTCGTCGTCGCCGACCGCGACCATCACGAATTTGCCGTCGCGCGTGAAATCGATGCCGCGCGGGCGCTGGCCGACCTTGATGGTCTTGGTCACGGTCCAACTCTCGGTGTCGATCACCGTGACCGTATTGCTCTTCTCGTTCGAGACATAGGCGATGAACGCATGCGCAGGTGCCGCCGCCAGCGCCAGTCCGGACAGAAGCCCCACACGCCACATGCGCAACATTTGCGTTCTCACTTCAGCTTGCATTTGCTCTCCGGACGATCGTAGCCGAGCGTGTCGAGCTCGGAGACCTGGTGCAGGAAACCCTCCTGCGGCGAGACCGACACCACCATGCGGCCATCGACAAGGAGGATGGGCTGGCGCAGCTGCAGATTCCAGTCGCGCAGGGTCAGCCGCGTGCCCTTGAAGGCGGCGACCGAAAAATCCGGGCCCTTGATGAAATCAGTCACCTTCTTGACGTCGCCCGAATTGGTGCGCGAGGTCGCTTCGCCGATCATGCGGGCCGCGGTCCAGGCCTGCATGTCGAGCGCGGTCATGCGCCGCGCGTTCAGCTTGACGAAGCGGTTCTGCATCTGGATCGCGCCCCACTGGTCCTGCGATGCGTCCCAGCTGCGCGGCACCAGGCCGGCCGAGCCCGCAACGGGGCGGGGATCCCAGGTGCGATAGGGCAAATACGCGCCGAACACCTCGCTCTCGTCGGCGGCGACCAGTACGTCGTAAGCGGGCGCGCCTTGCGTGAACACTGGCATCTGGCGCTGGATCAGCGTCACGCCGCTATCGGTGCGGCGCGCGCCGCCCTTGTCCTCGAACGTTTTCTCCTGAACGATCTTGGCGCCGAACCGCGTGGCGGTGCGCCGGAGTGCATCGGCGAACAGCTTATCTTCATCATGCGAGCCGACCACGAGCAGCCAGCGCGACCACTTTTTCCAAACCAGATATTGCCCGAGCGCATCCGCCAGCATCGCCCGTGTCGGCGCGGTGTGGATCACGTTGGCGCGGCAATCGACCTCGCGCAGCCGCTCGTCGATCGCCCCCGCGTTGAACAGCAGCGTGCCGCGGTCGCGCAAGGCGTCCGAGACTTTCAGCAGCGCATCGGCGGGCAGGTCGGCGATGATGAAGCCGTTCTTCTCCGCGAGCGCGGTCGCGGCCTGGACGACGTCCTCGCCTTCCTTGATGCGGCGCTCTTCCAGCGCGAACCGCTGGCCCAGGAATTTGCCGGTGGTATTGTTGTCCTCGATCGCGAGCCGCGCGCCGGCGACGCCGTCATTCTCCGCGGGCTGCTCGACCAGCGACAGTGTGGATCTGGTGCCGGCGACGCCGAGATAGCCGACGCCGATCAGGGCAGGCTCCGCCGCGAGCGCGCTCGTCGCAGCAAGACCTAAGCCAATCAGGCCGGCCAACCATCGGATCATGTTTCCTCCAAGCGTTCTCCCCCGCTTGACCGCCGGTAGAGAATTGTCTCTGCTTCAAGCATGACCAATTTGTCAGGGCATGCAACCCCGCATTTCGTCCCCGCGCGTGCGAGGCCTGGAATCACGATCATGCGAGCATTGATGATGATCGCCGCTTTGCTGTTGACGCCTTCGCTCGCGCGCGCCGATCCACCGAAGCTTGCCGTGTTCGATTTCGAGCTGATCGACACCAGCCTGCCCGGGGAGTTCTACGGCTCCAGGCCCGAAGAGGCGCGGCTCGTGCTCATCAGCGAGCAGTTGCGCAAGGAATTGACGGAGTCCGGCAGGTTCCAGGTGCTCGACATCGCGCCGGTCAGGGATGCCGCCCGTCACGCCAACTTACAGGCCTGCGGCGGCTGCGATCTCAAGCTCGCGGGCGAATTGGGCGCTGACCTCGAGATCACCGGCATGGTGCAGAAGGTCTCGAACCTGATCATCAATCTCAACATCTATTTGCGCGACGTGAAGACCGGCAACATGATCGCCGCCGCGAGCGCCGACATGCGCGGCAACACGGATGAAGCCTGGACCCGCACGATGAGCTACCTGATCCGCAACCGGCTATTGGCGCCGAATTACGGCAAGCGGGAGTAGGGGCGCTCTTTACCCTCCAGAATCGTAGGGTGGGCAAAGGCGCACTTGCGCCGTGCCCACGATCAATCAATGATTCGAGAGAAATCGTGGGCACGCTTCGCTTTGCCCACCCTACGATACTGCGCTCGCGGAGAGATACCCCTCATCGCAAGGGGAGAAGGAAGAAAGACATCACCCCTTCAGCTTCTCCGCATGCCAGTGCAGATGATCGCCCATGAAGGTCGAGATGAAATAATAGCTGTGGTCGTAGCCCGCCTGACGCCGCAGCGTCAGCGGGATGCCCGCCTTGCTGCAGGCGGCTTCGAGCAGCTCGGGCTTCAGCTGTTCTTTGAGGAAATTGTCGGCCTCGCCGACGTCGACCAGGAAGCCCGAAAACTTCGCGCCATCCTCGATCAGCGCCACCGTGTCGTGGCCGCGCCAGGCGTCCTTGTTCGGCCCGAGATAGCCGGTCAGCGCCTTGGTGCCCCAGGGCACGAGCGAGGGCGCCACGATCGGCGCGAAGGCGCTCGCGGCGCGATAGCGGTGCGGGTTGCGCAGCGCCACCGTCAGCGCGCCGTGGCCGCCCATCGAATGGCCCATGATCGATTGCCGTTTGGCGTCGACGGGAAAATTTCCCGCGATGAGCTTGGGCAATTCGTCCGTGACGTAGCTCCACATCCGATAGTTGCGCGCGAACGGCTCCTGCGTGGCGTCGACATAGAAGCCGGCCCCTAAGCCGAAATCATAGGCATTGTTGGCGTCGCCCGGCACGTCGGCGCCGCGCGGTGAGGTGTCGGGCGCGACGAAGATCAGGCCGAGCTCGGCGCAGGCTTTGCGGAATTCGCCCTTCTCGGTGACGTTGGCATGGGTGCAGGTGAGCCCGGACAGATACCAGACCACCGGCAGCTTGGCGCCGTCGGCATGCGGAGGAACATAGACCGAGAACACCATGTCGGTTCCGGTCGCCTGGCTCGCATGGCGATACACGCCCTGCACGCCGCCGTAGGATTTGTTGGTCGAAACAGTCTGAATCGTCATGCCTTCACTCCGTGGCATCTCACCACAACAATATTGCAACGCTTGTGTGACCGAATTTGTGGCAGCTGCCTGCGTCAGGCAACACCGCTGTCGATCGCCAGCCGCACCAGCTCGACCGAGGTCTTCACCCCGAGCTTCTGGCGCATGATCGACGAGGTGTTGGCGACCGTCTTGTAGGACGACTGCACCAGCCAGGCGATCTCGGACAGGCTCTTGCCGGCGCTGAGCAGCCGCAGGATCTCCATCTCGCGCGCATTCAGCTTGGACAGCGGGCTTTGCGCCAGCGTCGGCCCCGCAAAGGCGATGCTGCGCGCGATCGCGCTCGGCAGGTACGTGCCGCCGCCGCCGACGGCGCGAATCGCCTCGACGAGGTCATCAGGATCGCCGGTCTTGGAGACGTAGCCCTTGGCGCCGCATTCGATCGCGCGCGCGGCAAAGGCCGGGTCGTCGTTCATGCTGAACATGATGATGCGGGCCTCGGGCGCGCGCTCGAGGATGCGGCGCGCGAGCTCGAAGCCGGAGACGGTCGGCAAATTGATGTCGATGATGCAGAGGTCGGGGCGTTCGACGATGAAGACGCACTCGCCGTCCTCGGCGTCGGCGGCCTCCAAAATCTCGATCTCGCCCTCGTCGGCCAGCACGGCACGGCAGCCGGAGGCGACAATGGGATGATCGTCGACGATCAGAATGCGCATCGGCGTTTCCTTGTGACAGCGTCGGCCTGTTTCGCGCCCGGCCGGGATTGCTGTACGCTTCCGATTAGATATCGGGCGCTTCGCCGCTGTCAACGTCATCGGACAGCGGCGGGCGAGGCTTCGCGAGGCACGGGCGACACCAATGTGGCAAAATCTATCCTTGCGCGGGCGCATCAACCTCTTGCTGGCGCTGCTGCTGGCGCTGGGGCTCGCCGTGAATATCGGCCGCCAGGTCGCCGAGGCAGGTCCCCGCGTGCAGGCCGAGGACCAGAGCGTGATCCGGCTCGCGCGCGAATTCATCGAGATGATCGTGGCCGATCTCAACGAGGCGCCCGATCCGGATGCCAGGCTGAACCAGATCGCGCGCGACCTCAGCCGCCTGCGCCATGTCAGCATCACGCTTCGGGACACCGGCGGCAATGCGCAGACGCCGCCCCGGCTTGACACTGACGCCGACACGCGCGGGCCGCCGGCCTGGTTCGTCAGCCTGGTCCATCCCGAGCAGACCGCGGTGAGCGTGCCGGTCTCGATCCGCGGCAAGCCCGGCTCGCTCCTGATCACCTCGCATCCCGATGACGAGATCGCGGAGATCTGGGACGGCATCGTGACTCAGCTCGAGGTCGGCACGGCGATCGCGCTGGCACTGTTTTTCCTGATGATGAAAGTGGTTGGCCGGGCGCTGGCGCCACTCCAGTCGCTGGCGGAGGCAATGGGGAAGCTCGAAGGCGGACATTACGAGGCGCGCGTCGCACCGGGCGGCGCGCCGGAGCTCGCCGCAATCTGCACCAAGCTCAACCACCTTGCCGCAACCCTCGGTGAGGCGGTCGAGGACAAGCGGCGCCTCGCCGAGCGGGCGGTGTCGCTCCAGGACATCGAGCGCAAGGAGATCGCGCGCGAGCTCCACGACGAGTTCGGGCCGTATCTGTTCTCGCTGCGGGCGCATGCCGGCGCCCTGGCGAAGCAGGCGGATGGACGCGTCCCGAATGCGGAGGCGGTGCGAAAACATGGCAGCGCCATGCTGGAGCAGATCAACGCGCTGCAGCAGTTCAACCGCCGCGTGCTGGAGCGCCTCCGCCCCGTCGGCCTCGCCGAGCTCGGGCTGCGCCAGGCGCTCGAATCGCTGTCGCGGCTGTGGCGGGAATCGCATCCCGACGTCGCCATCGAGACCACGATCTCGCCCGCGCTGGGCACCACCGGCGAGACCGCCGACCTCACCATCTACCGCATCGTGCAGGAGGCGCTCACCAATGTGTTCCGCCACGCCGGCGCGACCTCGGTCAATGTCGTCATCGAGCCGGCGCAGCAGATGGCGCAGGACGGCCGCTGCTGCGCGCGGGTGCGGGTCAGCGACAATGGCCGCGGCATGGAGCCGGGCCAGAAGCTCGGCTTCGGCCTCGTCGGCATGCGTGAGCGGATTCTGGCGCTGGGCGGCACGCTCAACGTCGTCTCCGGCGATAGCGGTTTGACCGTGGAAGCGCTGGTTCCGACCGCGGCCGCCTGATCGCTCTCCCGAGGTGATCGGGAAAAATTCCCGATTTGGTCGGGAAAACGGGAGCGGATAGCGCCCGATCTTTTGTGGCTGGCGTGCGACCGGCCGCTGATTACACTTCGTCTCAACCAATCGGCGAAAATCAAAACAGCCGGTGGTCACGGATGGGAAGGCGGGGATGGGCAAGGTTCTTTCGTTCAAGCGTCGTTTGTTGATGGCCTCGGTGTCGACCGGTCTGGTGTCCGGGGTGGTTTTGGCGGGCCCCGCCGGGGCCGCGCAAGACGAGGAGACCAACGTCCAGAATCTGCCGCCGGTCGAAGTGGCGGCACCGCCGCCGTCGGTGGCGAGGCGTACCGCGCCGACGCGACCCGTCGCGCGCATCGGGGCAGCGTCGTCCGCCGCGCCGAAGACACGGCTTTATGTCTACCCGACCTCGCCGGGCATCGGCAGAGGCCTCGATGTCGACAAGGTCCCGTCGGCGATCAACGCCGTCGATGCCAGCCAGATCAAGCGCACCGGTTCGCTGAACGTCACCGACGCGCTGCGCGACAACATCGCCGGCGTCAACATCACCGAGGTCACCGGCAATCCGTTCCAGCCGGATGTCGAATTCCGTGGCTTTGTCGCTTCGCCCGTGACCGGCACGCCGCAAGGCCTTGCGGTGTATCAGAACGGCGTCCGCATCAACGAGGCCTTCTCGGACGCGGTCAATTGGGACCTGATCCCCACCGCCGCGATCAGGTCGGTGACGCTGGTGACCAACAATCCCGCCTTCGGCCTCAACGCGCTCGGCGGCGCCATCAACCTGCAAATGAAGGACGGCTTCACCTATCAGGGCGCCGAGATCGACGTCATGGGCGGCTCGTTCGGCCGCGTCCAGGGCTCGGCGCAATGGGGCAAGCAGGTCGACAAGAACTACGGCGTCTATGCCGCGCTCGAAGGCCTGCGCGACAATGGCTTCCGCAATTTCTCGCAATCAACGGTGCGGCGCTTCTACGGCGATGTCGGCTACAAGGCCGGCGACAGCGAATTCCACGCCAATATGGGCGTCGCCAAGAACGATTTCGGCGCCAGCGCCACCGTTCCGGCCGAACTGCTCGACAAATATTGGGGCGCGACCTACACCACGCCGCAGACCACGTCCAACCGCGTCGGCTATCTCAACCTGACCGGAAAGGCCGATCCGACGCCGACCTGGACGCTCGAAGGCACCGCGCATGTGCGCAGGTACGAGCAGAAGCTCGTCGACGGCAATCCGACCGATGTGCAGGAATGCGCCGTTCTGGGCCTGTTGTGCTTCGGTGACGATGCGACGCCGGCCAACGGCACCAATGGCGCGCAGCTCGTCAATCCCTATCCGCTCGGAACCATCCTCGGCGAGATCGACCGGAGCACGATCCGTTCGACCACCTTCGGCGTATCAGGGCAGGCCACCAACACCGATCAACTGTTCGGGCACGACAACCGCTTCGTGATGGGCACGACCTATGACGCCAGCGTCACGCGCTACAACGCCACCGCCGAGATCGGCTCGATCGGAGAAAACTACGTCGTCAGCGGTAGCGGCCTCTTCCTGGGGCCGACCGGTCAGCCGGAAACAATTGCCGGTCCCGTCTCGCTGCGGACCGTCAACCAATATAACGGCCTGTATGCGATGGACACGTTCAACGTCACGGATGCCTTCGCCGTCACCGGCGGCGGCCGCTTCAACGTGGCGCGCATCAGCCTGGAGGATCAGCTCGGGACTGATCTCAACGGCGATCATACCTTCACCCGCTTCAACCCGGTGATCGGCGGCACCTACAAGATCACGCCGGGGCTGACTGCCTATGCCGGCTATTCCGAGGCCAACCGCGTGCCGACGCCGCTCGAACTCGGCTGCTCCGATCCAGCCCGCCCCTGTCTCATCGCGGCGTTTCTGGTTTCCGATCCGCCGCTCAAGCAGGTCGTGTCCAAGACCGTGGAGGCAGGCCTGCGCGGCACCAAGGAGCTGAACATCGGCACCCTCGGCTGGAAGATCGGCGGCTTCCGCGCCACCAATTATGACGACATCGTCGCGGTGCCCGTGGTCGGACGGACCGGCTTCGGCTATTTCTCCAATGTCGGCCGGACCCGCCGGCAGGGCCTCGAGGCCGAGGTCAACATCAAGTCGCCGACGCTCCAGTTCCAGGCAAGCTACGCCTTCGTCGACGCGCGCTTCCTCGATCCGCTGGAACTCGGCTCCGAAAGCCCGTTCGCCGACCCGGCCAGCGAGACCATCCAGGTCAGGCCCGGCAACCAGCTCCCCGCCATCCCGCGCCACCGCATCAAGGTCGGCATCGACTATGCCGTGACCGACGTCTGGAAGGTCGGCGGCAACGCGCTGTTCGTCTCCAGCCAGTACCTGGTCGGCGACGAGTCGAACCAGTTCGCGAAACTGCCGTCCTATACCGTGTTCAATCTCCATACGTCCTACCAGGTGGCGAAGAACATCCAGCTCTATGGCAAGGTCGACAACATCTTCGACAAGCGCTACGCGACCTACGGCCAGTTCTTCGACACGGGAGCCTTGCCCAACTTCACCAACGGCGGCAACGACTTCACCGATCCGCGCTCGCTGAGCCCGGCGAGGCCACGCGCGTTCTACGCGGGCATGCGGGTGACGTTCTAGGCGCGAAGGCGCAGCCGGCCGCGCCGGGGCAGAGAGTTCCCCGCCGCCTCGGGCGGACGGCTTGCGTAGAATGTCCTGCCTCCGGCATCATGCGCCCGGAGGCTCGCTTTGCCGTGTCGTTGAAAAATCCGGGTGCCGTCGCTGCTATCGTTTCAGCGCTCCGACATGTTTACGGCGATGAGGTCGCCCGCCTCATGCTCGTCGAGGGCATGAGCCTGGCCGACCTGATCGATGCGATGTTTTCTGCGCCATTGACGCATCGCGAGGCCGTTCGAGATATCACCGACGGATTGGACGATTTTGTCATTTCACCAGACCTCGGTCTCATGTGGCACCTCAGGTACATCTACGCAGACGAGCCCGGCTCCCTGCACGTCGTGGACATGGAAATCGCCACGCCGAATGGCACGCTGGCAAGCAGAGACGTCTGGCTTCGTCTGGTCTCCTAAAGGCAAGCCGTTTTCGCTGCCAATCCTTCGGCTTGGGAAGCGCCGACAGCTTGCAGGCCGCGCTCTGCGACTGACAAACCGGGAGTTGGCGCGAACCGGATCTTAGTCCCGGCTCAGCCGTTCTCTCAGGAATTCGATGAAGCGTTGCGTCTTGGCGGGGAGCAGCCGGGTTTCGGTGACCGCGTAGATGGTCATCGGCAAGCCCTGCCATTGCGGCATGATACGGCGTAGTCGGCCGGCTGCGACTTCATCGGCGACGATCTCTTGCGGCATGAACGTGATGCCCATGTCGAGCGTCGCCAGGCGGCGGAGCATGCCGATGCTGTTGAGGTGGAAACGGCCGCTGACGCCGGCTTCGACCGTTTGCGTTCCGTTTTGCAGCGTCCAGCTGCCCACCCTGGTCTGGCAGAGACATTGATGGTGCGCGAGGTCCGCCGGTTCGTTCGGCTCGCCGTTCTCTTCGAGATAGCGCGGCGAGGCGTAGAGATGGCCGTGCAGGCGAGCGAGCGGCCGCGCGATCATATGGGAGGCCTCGGATTCTCCGACGCGGATCGCCAGGTCGTAGGGCTCGGAGACCAGATCGACGCGCCGCGGCGTCAGGTCGAACTCGAAATCGATGCCGGGATATTGCCGTGCGAATTCGGTGATCAACGGCGCCAGATAGGTGTTGGCGAAATCCACCGGCAGTGAGACGCGCAGCAGTCCGCTCGGCCGCGCCAGCATCTCGCCGAGTTGCTCGTGCGCCAGGCGCGCTTCGTCGACGATGCGCTTGCAGCGCTCGAAATAAAGCTGGCCGGCTTCGGTCAATTCGATCCTGCGCGTCGTCCGGTTCAGCAGGCGAAGCCCGATTTCCTTCTCCAGGAGGCCGATCCGTCGCGACAGGGTGGAGTTGGGCATGTCGAGGATCGCCGCGGCGCCCCGGAAGCTCCTGGCCTTCACGACCTCGACGAAGAGCGCCATGTCGTTCAACAGCTCCATCGAATTATCCCATATGTGGATCAATCTGTTCCATTATATGGCATTTATTCCATTGGCTGGAAGCTCCATCTCCCTTCTCTGCATCATCGAGAAGGAACTCGCCGTGAATTCACTCTTCAGTCCCGTCCGCGTCGGCGGACTTGAACTTCCGAACCGCCTGGTCATGGCGCCCATGACGCGCTCGCGCGCCGATGCCAACGGCGTTCCCGGCGGCCTCGCCGCCGAATATTACGCGCAGCGCGCCGGCGTCGGCCTGATCGTCACCGAGGGCACCCAGCCGTCCGATGACGGGCAGGGCTACATGACCACGCCGGGCATCTACACGCCCGCGCATGTCGCCGGTTGGCGCAAGGTCACCGACGCCGTGCACGCCAAGGGGGGCCATATCTTCATCCAGCTCATGCATGCCGGACGCATGTCGCATCCCGACAACACGCCGCATCACCGGCCGGGCGTGGCCCCGTCCGCGATCGCGCCCGATACGCCGATGTTCACGCCGAAGGGCATGCAGGATATCCCGCAGCCCCGGTCGCTCGCGATCGACGAAGTGCGCCGGACCGTCGGCGACTTCCGCGATGCCGCGCGTCACGCCATCGCGGCGGGCGCGGACGGCGTCGAGATCCATGGCGCGAACGGCTATCTGGTCCAGCAGTTCATTGCGCCGAGCGCGAACACCCGGACCGACGCCTATGGCGGCTCGATCGAAAATCGCGCGCGTTTCGCCGTCGAGGTTGCGGCGGCCATCGCCGCGGAGATCGGCGCGGACAAGACGGCGATCCGCCTGTCTCCAGGCATCACGATGTGGGGCATCGACGAAGGCGCCGAAGGACCGGACCTCTATCGCCATCTGGTCGCTGAGCTCGACAAGCTTTCGCTCGCCTACCTTCACATCATGCATCAGGGCGACGATCACCTGCTCGCCGACCTCCGCAGACTGTGGCGCGGCAAGCTGATCGTGAACAGGCCGGGCCGTCCGCGCGATCGTATCGGTTCCGACGTCGCCGCGGGGCTGGCCGATCTGGAAGCATACGGCCAGATGATCCTGGCGAATCCCGATTTTCTGACCCGCCTGAAATCCGGTGCGCCGCTGAACGAGGCCGACCGCAGGACGTTCTTCGGCGGTGATGCAAGCGGGTACACCGACTATCCCGCATGGGACGCGGCTGCCGCCGTCTGAGGACGGGCGGTCATCACATTCATCGGCTCTGTGCTGCGACCGCGGCGCAGAGCGCTCATTTTCATCAATGCTTGCGGAAGGCACCTGAAGTGAAACGCGTGGAATTGGACAAGAGCCTGAACGTGACTCTACCGTCGCTCGAAAGCCTCCGGCTCGATGGACTGAATGTCGCGGTGATCGGCGGCACCGGCGGGATCGGTCGGGCATTCAGCCATCAACTCGCAGCCAGGGGCGCGAATGTCCTGGTCGTCGGTCAGACCTTCCGCGACCAGGATATGCCGCGCATCACGTTCATGAAGGCAGATCTGAGCTCGATGCGGGATGCGCGCCGCATCGGAAGCGCGCTGCCCGCCGGCAAGATGGACATCGTTGTCTTCACGACCGGCATCATGCAGGCCCCAAACGCGAGGTGACGGGCGAAGGCATCGAGCGCGACCTTGCCGTGAGCTATCTGAGCCGCCGCGTCATCCTCAACGAGATTGCTCCGCGACTTGGCAAGGAACCGCGCCGGGGCCGACCTGAGGCCCCGCATGTTCGTCATGGGATTTCCGGGGACGGAGCAGAGGGCGAATGTCGACGACCTGAACTCGGAACGAAGCTACAAACGGTTCGCCGCACATTCGAACACCGTGGCCGGAAACGAAGTGCTCGTCATCGAGGCGGCCGGCCGCTTTCCCGACGTCGACGTGTTCGGCCTCAACCCCGGTTTCGTCAAGACCAACATCCGCGCCAATCTGCTCGGGTCGCGCGCGCTGTTCGCCGTCGTGGAATGGCTGACCAGCTTCATGATGGTCGAGCCGGATGCTTATGCCGAGCGGTTGGTTCCGCTCCTGGTGTCGCGCGATCTCAACGGCCGCAGCGGTGCGATGTTCAATAACAAGGCGGACGCGATCCTGGCGAGCCCGTCGTCCACGGAGCCGTCCTATGCGGCCGCACTGATGGGGGCCTCCGACAGACTCATCAGTCGCGCGATGGAAGGTCGAGCGGGGAAGGGTGCATGACCGGGCTTTCTCTCGAGGCCTGCGCGGACAGACCGCCCGATTGTCCTTTACCGTTCAGAAACCATGGCAAATGATCCGAAAATTTTAACGAAACCGCTCGGCTGTCTGCGCGTCGATTCGCTGGAGGGCCCGTCTGATGACAGAGCACCAGTTGAGAGAGCAGGAATGCCAGATCGCGCGTTATCGGCGCTTGGAACGGGAGGTGACGGATCCACTTGCCGCGTGCCTGCTTCACGGCATCGTCGAGGAGCTTGAAGCCGAGCTGCGCAAGGAAAGGCCGGATTGGCACGGGCCGCGTGATTAACGGTTTCTTAGCGCTATCATGCGGATTGTTGTGCGGGAATGCCAGGGAGACTGCTCCCATGTTGAAGGACGGGACATATGCGGCGTGGTACAAGACGCCGCTCGACCAGGGGACCGGGATCGTCCATGTCGCAGACGGACAGATCTGGGGCCGCGACAGCCTGATGACGTATCATGGCTCGTGCCAGGTCGATGGAGATCGCTTCACCGCCACCGTATCAACGAAGCGTCATACCGACGGACGTGCAACGGTCTTCGGCGTGGAAGACGAGCTCACCCTGGATATCGAGGGAAACTGTCCCGGCAAGATCGCGACTTACACCGCGACGGCACAACAAGTGCCGGGAATGATCCTCAAGGGCACGCTCATTCTGACCGAACAGCAGCCGCAGGCAAGTGAGCGAACCGAGCAGTTCCCGGCATTCAATCCCGACAAGCTGCCAAAGCTGCCGAAGCGCTCGCGCTGAAAATTTCGTATCGCGATGCGTGACGTCAGGGGCCAGCTGACCGGCTGCTCCAGCGAGGCGAGGGACATCATTTGTCCTCCGGCCAGCCCCGGGCGAGTATCGCGGCTTGTTGCAGGGTGATGCTTCGGACCAGGGGATCCGCATGACGGTGCACGAGTTGCCAATCCGTGCCATCCTTGCGGTAGACCTCGGTCACGCGCAACGACCAGTCTTGGGCCGGCAAACCGCCCACTTCGGCCCGCTGGTGTTCGATCATTGCGAGAACGACGAGCGCGTCCGATGCATGGGTTTGCAAGACCTCGAGCTCGGTTTCGCCTTCCCTGAAGTATCGCGATAGGTCGGCCAGGCGCTTGGGGCTGGCGTCGAATCCGCGACTGGCAGGCCCGCCGAACGGCTGCATCAACGTGAAATCCGGCGCGACGCGGACGAGCTGGAGCCAGCGATCCATGTCGCCACGCATGAACGCGGCATTTTTCGCGCGGGCACGTTCGATGAGGCTGGCTATGGCGTCGTTCCCGGCGGCCGCGTCGGCCGAAAGCTGAACGGACAGCGGAATTGCAGCCGTGGCGGCCATCATCGAGCGCCGCGACATCTTCTCCTGCGGGTCTGGCCAATTGTTCACACCGGGCGGTCTCTTGGTCATCTCGCCTCTCCTGATCGAACGACGAATGCCCCCATCCATGAGACCTTGAACTTGATGAATCCAGCGATATGATTTCAGCATCATGCTGAACCAAATTGATCTATCCAGGATCGACCTGAATCTCCTCGTGCTCTTCCGTGTGGTTCTGGAAGAACGTCATGTCGCGCGTGCTGCAGGCCGGCTGAGCCTGACGCCGTCGGCTGTCAGCCATGCGCTTGGCCGGCTCCGTCTCTTGCTGAACGACCCGCTGTTTCTGCGGACGCCGAAGGGCGTCGTTCCAACGGCCCGGGCCTTGGAGCTCGAGGAGCCCGTGACCGAGATCATCGCGCGCATCGAACAGCTGATCGGCTCGGCTGCACCGTTCGACCCCGCGAAGAGCCGCCGCCGGTTCACGATTGGCGCCCCCGATGCCGTCCTGGCCTCGACATCCGTTCAGCTCCTGCGATCGATCGCGACTGCGGCCCCCCATATCGACCTCGCCCTGATCCACCTGATGCCTGCGCCGCGCGGCGGCGCGATCGGGGAGCCCTGGCACCAAAGCCTCGATATGCTCGAAAGACGCGAGCTCGACGTCGCAATGCTGCCGCTGCCGACGGTATCGCCGCGATTCGAGGCGCGCAGGCTCTACGACGAGGATTTCGTGCTGGCCATGCGCAAGGGACATCCCCTCGCGAAAGCGCCCACCCGTGCTGCATTCTCGCAGTCACAGCATCTGCTGGTGTCTCTCAGTGGTGAAGCGCGCGGTTTCGTCGATCAGATGTTGGCAAAGCGCGGCCTCGAGCGCCGCATCGCCTTGACCGTCCCGAATTTCATGATGGCGCTCGTCCAGCTTTCAGGATCTGATCTGATCGCGGCATTGCCGCGCCGATTGGTGGAGCACCACGCCGGCCGTTTCGGCTTGGTGTTCGTCGAGCTGCCTTTTGCGCGTAAACCGGATGCGATCCGGGCGATCGCAACCAAGGCGGCGATGAGAGACGCCGGCATCGCGTGGCTCATGCAGGTCGTGGTCAGCGCAATCGGAGCAGGTCGGCCCTAAAGCCGCCCCTCTGTAGCCGAAAAATATTCATCCGACGCCGAAAAGTGACGGCATTGTGCCTGCCGCACCGTCTACGTTTGCTGGATCTGGGTCCTCCCGGACGCGCTTCTCAAATGGCCTCGAACTGTTCATTGTGCCGGGCCGAAAACCAAGAGAAGCGGAGCAGCATCAATGTCGGACAAGGTCTCGCGTCGCCGGTTTGCGAAGCTCGCGGGGTTGTCCGCAGCCGGGGTGACAAATCCGCTTGATCTCGCCGAGGCCAGGCCGGCATCGCCGCCGCGCGGCGGCAGCGGTTTTCCGGCGGGCTTTGTCTGGGGCACGGCGACCTCGTCCTATCAGGTCGAGGGTGCGGTCAACGAGGACGGGCGAGGGGCCTCGATCTGGGACAAGTTCGTGCGCATCCCCGGCAAGATCGAGGACGGCACCAATGGTGACCGCGCCAATGAGCATTATCACCGCTACAAGGAGGATATCGCGCTCATCAAGGCGCTCGGCTGCAAGGCCTATCGCTTCTCGGTGGCCTGGCCGCGGCTGTTTCCGGACGGCGACGGCAAGCCCAACCCGAAGGGGCTCGACTTCTACAATCGTCTCGTCGACGAGCTCTTGAAGAACGGCATCGAGCCGTGGCTGACGCTGTATCACTGGGATCTGCCGCAATCGCTGCAGGATCGCTTCGGCGGCTGGCGTTCGACGGAAACCTGCAAGATCTTCGGCGACTACGCCGCCTATGTCGCCGAGCATCTGACTGACCGTGTCAAAAACGTGTTCACGCTGAACGAGAGCGGCCGCTTCGTGTATTTCGGCTACGGCATCGGCATCGACGCGCCGGGCGTGACGCTGCCGCAGGCCGAGGTCAACCAGATCAGGCACAACAGCGCGCTCGCGCACGGGCTCGCGGTGCAGGCGGTGCGCGCCCATGGCCGCCGCGGCACCCGAGTGGGGCCGGCCGAGAACATCGATGCCTGCGCGCCCGCGATCGACACGCCGGAGAACGTCCGTGCCGCGGAGATCGCACTGCGCGAGATGAATGCCGGCTATCTCAACGTCATCATGACGGGCCGCTACACCGACGCCTTCCTGAAATTCGCCGGCCCCAACGCGCCGAAATATACCGATGCGGAGCTGAAGATCATCTCCTCGCCGGTCGATTTCCTCGGCCTCAACATCTACGCGCCGCAGAACTATGTGGTGGCCTCCGACCAGGGCGCGGGCTTCATGCCGCTGCCGATCCCGAAATCGTTCCCGCGCATGAACTCGGACTGGCTGCGCGTCGGGCCGGAGACGCTCTATTGGGTGCCGAAGCTGGCGGCAAAGATCTGGAAGACGGATGCGATCTACATCAGCGAGAACGGTGCCTCCGGCGATGACGTCGTCACGCCGGACGGCAAGATCTACGACACCGACCGCATCATGTACCTGCGCAACTATCTCGCCCAGCTCCAGCGCGCCACCGCCGAAGGCGTGCCGGTGCGCGGCTATTTCCTCTGGAGCCTGATGGACAATTTCGAGTGGGTATATGGGCTGAACAAGCGTTTCGGGCTGTACCACGTCAATTTCGACACCCAGGTCCGCACGCCGAAACTCAGCGCCAGCTTCTATCGCAACGTGATCGCGAAGAACGCGGCGGGTGCGTAGCTCTTCTCCCTCTCCCTGTTCTTACGGGGTCGCGACGAGCTTCGCTCGCGCTGAGAGGGCAGGGGTGAGGGGCTCTATCCGCGAGTCCATCTGCCAGCGTCCTTGTTGAAGCTCCCCCTCACCCGAATTTTCCGCTGCGCGTAAAATCCGACCTCTCCCCGCACGCGGGGAGAGGCGAAGGAATGCCGCGCATTGACTCCCATCTCCCCCTGATTGAAAACGCCTCTCAACAATCCACAACAAGAGGACAACGCCAATGACCGATGCACTCATCATCGATGCCTGCCGGACCCCGCGCGGCGTCGGCAAGGCCGGCAAGGGCGCGCTTTCGGGCATTCATCCGCAGCAGCTCGGTGCCACCGTGCTGCGCGCGCTTGCGGACCGCACCGGCATCGACACCGCCGATGTCGATGACATCGTCTGGGGCTGCAGCGCGCAGGTCGCGACCCAAAGCGGCGATCTCGGGCGGATGTCGGCGCTCGATGCCGGCTATGACGTGCGCGCCAGCGCCGTGACGCTGGACCGGTTCTGCGGAAGCGGCATCACCAGCGTCAGCATGGCGGCATCCTCGATCATGGCGGGCGCGGAAGACCTCGTCATCGCCGGCGGCTGCGAGATGATGTCGATGGAAGGACGCCGCGGCGGCGGCCCGATGATGATGGACTCTGGCAATCTGCGCCTGCGCGCGCGGCATCCGCAATCGCATCAGGGCGTCTGCGCGGATGCGATCGCGACGCTCGAAGGCATCACGCGAAGGGACGTCGACGCGCTCGGGCTCGAGAGCCAGAAGCGCGCCGCGCACGCAATCGCGAACGGCCACTTCAAGAAGAGCCTCGTGCCGGTTCACCGCGAGGACGGCAGCCTTGCGCTCGACCACGAGGAATATCCGCGGCCGCAGACGACGATGGAGGGCCTCGGCAGCCTGAAGCCGGCCTTTCCGGCGATTGCCGACTACGCGCTGGACGACAAGGGCACGACCTATCGCGGCCTGATCCTGCAGAAATATCCTGATCTCGAGATCGACTTCATGCACCACGCCGGCAACTCCTCCGGTGTCGTCGACGGCGCCGCCGCGATCCTCTTGGCCTCGCCCGCCTACGCCAGGGCGCACGGCCTCAAAGCCCGCGCCCGTGTCGTCGCGATGGCCAACATGGGGGACTCCCCGACCCTGATGCTGAACGCGCCGGTGCCGGCGACGCGCAAGGTGCTGGCGAAGGCGGGGCTGACCGTCGACGACATCGACCTGTTCGAGATCAACGAGGCGTTCGCGGTGGTGGCGGAAAAATACATCCGCGACCTCAAGCTCGATCGCGCCAAGGTCAACGTCAACGGCGGCTCGATCGCGCTCGGCCATCCCATCGGTGCCACCGGCTCGATCCTGATCGGCACCGTGCTCGACGAGCTCGAACGGCGCGACCTCAAGCGTGGTCTCGTCACCATGTGCGCCGCCGGCGGCATGGCGCCGGCCATCATCATCGAGCGCATCTAGCGGGAGCGAAGCTCGCCGCGCCCCTGCGGCAATAGGTGAGGGAGCAGGTGAGACGCCACAACGCGACGATCTAGCCTTATTTTCTAGGGCGAAACGCACTCCTCCGCGCACAAAGAGGCACCTCGTCGCTTGTCGAAAGCGGCGAATCAGCTTTAGCAAGGTTGCGTGCGGGCCTTTGAAACAAGGTAAAATCCGCTGCCTGAGGCTTCTCCCGCTCCGGAAGTCGCTAAAAAGCAGGGTTTTTTGCCGCTGAGGGCCAAAAAAGCCCGTAAAACCGCGACAAAACTGTGCAGAAGGCTATAGGCCTTCGCCGGTTGGTCTAATATGCAACCGGCAACGAATCAGAGGAGACACGATGCCAACCCAAATGTCCAAATCGCAGTTGATCGAAAAGATTGCGACCGCCACCGAGCTTTCCAAGCGCGACGTCAAGAACGTCATGGAGACGCTGACCGACGTCGGTCACAAGGAGCTCAAGAAGAACGGCCTGTTCCTGGTGCCGGGCTTCGCCAAGTTCGTGGTCATCAAGAAGCCCGCGACCAAGGCGCGCAAGGGCACCAACCCGTTCACGGGTGAAGAGATGATGTTCAAGGCCAAGCCGGCCCGCAAGATCGTCCGCGCCCGCCCGGTCAAGGCGGCCAAGGACGCCGTGGGCTAACAACGCAAAGGCCCCCTCGGTCGGAGGGGGCCTTTTGATTGGGGCAGCCGCGAGGGCCTGAGACGGAGGGCTCAACCCTTGCGGCGCTTCACCCGGACCGGAATGGGTTGAAGCCGCGGTCTTGAACCTAGTCCTGGCGCCGCCAGCCCATCGCGAACCCGGTCGATCGCGCGATCGAGCAACTGGCGCAGCCGCTGCGTTGTCCGCGAACTCTTCGCTTTCTCCAGCAGTTTCTTCATCGCATTCACTCCGCCGCTTCGACCTTCGCATCGACCGGCTCGAGGGCCGCGGCGATGGCTTCGTCGACGCGCTCCAGCCAGATGAATTCTAGGTTGTCCCGCGCGCTCTTCGGGATGTCGTCATAGTCCCGCTTGTTGCGCGCCGGCAGCATCACCCGCTTCAGGCCCGCCGCCGCGGCCGCCACCACCTTCTCCTTGATGCCGCCGACCGGCAGCACCAGGCCGCGCAGCGAGATCTCGCCGGTCATCGCGGTGTCGCTGCGCACCGTGCGGTTGGTGAGCAGGGACGTCAGCGCCGTGAACATCGCAACGCCCGCGCTCGGTCCGTCCTTCGGGGTTGCGCCCGCCGGAACGTGAACGTGGATGTCGCTCTTCTCGAACACCGACTGATCGATGCCGAGCTGCGTGGCCTTGCTCTTCACCAGCGTCAGCGCAGCCTGCACGCTCTCGCGCATGACCTCGCCGAGCTGGCCGGTCAGGATCATGCCGCCGCGGCCGGGCACACGGGACGCCTCGATGAACAGGATGTCGCCGCCGACAGGCGTCCAGGCAAGGCCGGTTGCCACGCCCGGAACGCTGGTGCGCTGCGCGATCTCGCCTTCGAAGCGCGGCTGGCCGAGCACGGTGGCGATGTCCTTCGGCGTCACCACCACCTTCGCAGTCGTGCCTTCGGCGACCTGCACCGCGGCATGGCGGAACAGCTTGCCGATCTCGCGCTCGAGGTTACGCACGCCGGCCTCGCGGGTGTAGCCCTTGACCACCAGCTTCAGCGCCTCCGGCTCGATCTCGGCCTGCTCGGCGGTCAAACCGTTGGCCTCGAGCTGCCGCCGCACCAGATAGCGCTTCGCGATCTCCAGCTTCTCCTCTTCGGTGTAGCCGGCAAGGCTGATCAGCTCCATGCGGTCCAGGAGCGGACCCGGGATCTGGTCCAGCATGTTGGCGGTCGCGATGAACACCACGCGCGACAGGTCGAAGGGCACGCCGAGGTAATTGTCCCGGAACGTCCCGTTCTGCTCGGGGTCGAGCACCTCCAGCATGGCCGCTGACGGATCGCCCTGCACGCCACGGCCCATCTTGTCGATCTCGTCCAGCATCATGACGCAGTTGCGGCTGCCAGCCTTCTTGATGCCCTGGATGATGTTGCCGGGCAGCGCGCCGATATAGGTGCGGCGGTGGCCGCGGATCTCGGCTTCGTCATGCACGCCGCCAAGGCTGACGCGCACGAAGGGGCGATCCATCGCACGCGCGATGGACTGGCCGAGCGAGGTCTTGCCGACGCCGGGCGGGCCGACGAAGCACAGGATCGGCGCCTTGCCCTGCGGGGCGAGCTTGCGCACCGCCAGATATTCGATGATCCGGCCCTTGATCTTCTCCAGGCCGAAATGATCGGCGTCGAGGATGGCTCGCGCCTCCTTGATGTCGATCGGCTTCTCCGCGGGCAGCGCCCAGGGCAGCTCGATCAGCCAGTCGAGATAGGTACGGACCATGCCGGCTTCGCCGGCGGCCTCCGGCATGCGCTCGTAGCGGCGCAGCTCCTTCCTGGCGTGCGCGTCCGCCTCCGGCGGCATGTTGGCCTTGGTGATGGCAGACGTCAGCTCGGCGACCTCGGCCGCCTTGCCGTCGCCTTCGCCAAGCTGGCGCTGGATGGTCGCCATCTGCTCGCGCAGGATCGCCTCGCGCTGCCGCTCGTCGAAGCTGGCGCGTGTCTTCTGGCCGATCTCATTGCTGATGCGCAGCACCTCCAGCCGCTCGGCCAGATGCTTGGACACCTTCTCGACGCGCAAGGCGAGGTCGATGGTCTCCAGCACCTCCTGCTTGTCCTGCGGCTTGATGTCCATGAACGAGGTCGCCAGATCCGCCAGCGCGCCGGGCGCGGTGGTGCCCTGGAACATCGCGGCGAGCTCAGGCGGCGCCTGCGGCAGCAGCTCGATCGCCTCGATCGCCTGGCGCTGCAGATTCAGCGCGCGCGCCTCGATCTCCGGCGAAGTCGTGGTGGGCTCCGGAATCTGCTGGATGCGCGCAGCCGGGAACGGCGTCGCCGGCAGGAAGTCGAGGATGCGCGCGCGCTGCACGCCCTGGCAGACGATGTGATGGGTGCCGTCGGGCGCGGTGATGTAGCGCACGATGTTGGCGATGGTCGCGACCCGGTAGAGGTCGTCCGGCGTGGGATCATCGACTTCGGGATTGCGCTGCAGGACGATGCCGATCGGCCGCTGCTCGCGCAGCGCCTGCTGCGCCGCCGCGATCGATTTCGGCCGCGCGATCGCGATCGGCCCGATCGCGCCGGGAAACAGCACCATGTCGCGTACGGCGACGATGATCAGCGCGTCTTCGGGGATCTTCACGTCGTTATTGGTCTGTTCGTTGTTCATCTGTTCGGTGGCCATGATCGACCTCAGGATTTGGCGAGGCGCAGCGCGACGCAGCCGTCCATCACGAAGCGGCTGATGGCGTAGCGGCCGAGGGGCAATGCAATGCGGCGCTCAAAACGCCCCTGCGGCAGTTCGAGCCGGTGGATACGTGCGTTGCGAAGCTCCGGCGGAAGCGTGCGCTGGCCGGAGACGACGAGCACGCCGTCATGAATGACCGTCTCGACATTGTCCGGATTGACGCCGGGAAGCGCGACCAGGATCAGCAGCTCATGCTCGGTTTCGAGCACGTCGATCGGCGGCTCCCAGCAGGCTTCCTGGCGGCCGAACTGCTGGCGCAGCCGCTCGGCGCGCGTCAGCTGGTCCAGGGCTTCGGACAGCATCCAGTCGAGGGGATTTTTGGGTTGCATGATGCGGGCTCAGGGGTGGGAAAGCCTGCATATGGGGCTGGTTCCCGGGAAATCCAGTGCGGTGGCGCTGACGTGCCATGCGCCATCGTGCGATCGCAAAAGCAAGCGCCGCGGCTACGGCCCAAAAATCAAACGCCGCGGCTCTGGCCCAAAAAGCAAACGCCGCGGCTCTGGCCGCGGCGTTTCGTCATCGGCTGGCGCGCGGGTCAGGCCGCGGCGCGGTAATCTTCTTCCGCCTCGAGGTTGATCACCGAGGTGGCCAGCTCGGTCAGCGTATGATCGGTCGCCTCTTCCTCGTCCAGCGTCGCCTGAAGCAGCCTTGCTGCGTCCTGCATGCCGAGCTCCTCGGCCCAGGTGCGCAAGGTGCCATAGCGGGAGATCTCGTAGTGCTCGACCGCCTGCGCGGCGGCGAGCAGTCCCGCATCGAGCGCCGGCGCTCCCTTGAACTCCTTCATGATCTCGGCGCCCTCATCGGTAATGCCGTTGATCGCCTCGCAGGGCTTGCCGCGTGCAGGCTTGCCCAGCATCTTGAAGATCTGGTCCAGACGCTTGACCTGGCCCTGGGTCTCGCGCAGGTGCTTGTTGAAGGCGGCCGCGAGCTCTTTCGAGTTTGCAGCCTTGGCCATTTTGGGCAGGGTCTTGATGATCTTGTTCTCGGCGAAATAGATGTCCTTCAGCGTCTCCAGAAACAGGTCGCTGAGCATCTTCGGCGCCTGACGCGGTCGGCGCGCTGTGGTCTTCTTGGGTGCGCGTTTCTTCGCTCGTTTAGCCATATGTCCTCCTCTTGAGGTGACACGGGAAGGCATCTCCTTCCCCAATCCTCAGCCCATCAAAGCCGTTTGGAGAACGAAAGTTCCAAACTGCAACCGGCGCGCGCGGCGACCGTTCAGGTCGGGCGCTTGTAGGGATCTTCCTGGCGCTGTCGGGCCTCGGTGTTGCGATCGAGCTGCGCCCGCTCGCTGCGCCTGAGGTGGCCGGCCTTCATCACGCCATAGACGAGGACCCCGCCGAGCACGAAGGCCCCGATGAACCAGAGCCAGAGCAGGTTGGCCGAGAGCTGGCCGAGAAGCATTCCGATTCCACTGTCGCTCATTGTCGCCTCCAGTGATTTCCAAAGCGGCTTTGCTGGGCTAAGTCAGCCCGGAAGCCATCGTTCCAGCGTCCAAGGACCCCACCGGCACATGCTCGACTTCGCCCTGTCCGCCTTCGTGACGCTGCTGCTGGTTGTCGATCCGGTCGGCCTTGCGCCGGCCTTCCTCGCTGCGACCGCCGGCATGCCCGACAAGGTCAAACGAACCATCGCATTGCGCGCACCGCTGATCGCGGCCTCGATCCTGGTGGTGATCGCGCTGGTCGGAAACTGGCTGCTGCGCCAGCTCGGGATCGGCATCCCCGCCTTCCAGATCGCCGGCGGGCTGCTGCTGTTCGGCGTGTCCTACCAGATGATCTTCGGCGATCGTCCGCATCGCGAGGCCCGCGAGGCCGACAAGGCGACGTCCGAGCACGCCTCCGATGTCGCGGTGTTTCCCCTGGCCATCCCCATGATGGCCGGCCCCGGCGCGATTGCGACCACGTTGCTGCTTTCGGGCGATGCCGGCTATGGGGCGAGGCTCGCGGTGATCATCGCGGTCGTGCTCTCGGTCTGCCTGCTCTGCATGCTGTGCTTCGTCTCGGCTCACCTGATCGCGAAAACCCTCGGCCGCACTGGAAATGCCGTGCTCTCGCGCGTCCTCGGCATGCTGCTCGCCGCCTATTCCGTGCAGTTCGTGATCAACGGGATTGCGGCGGTCAGGACCAGCCTGCCATAGGGCTGCGACAATCCGTGAATTCGTTGATTTTGCCGTCCATTTGGTGATTTGGCAGGAGGGGCGACAAGGTGGCATCGGATCCGGGCCGCTTTCGCTTGCACTGCCATATTGCTTTGACGTACTTCGGGTCTAACAAGCCCATCGTCAGGAAATCGGGATGTCGACGACAGCGGAAGAGCTCGCCAAGAGACAGGCCATCATCGACGCCTGCCGGCGCATGAACGCGCTCGGCATCAACCAGGGCACCTCGGGCAACATCTCTGTCCGGCATGTGGACGGGCTCCTGGTCACGCCGACCAGCGTGCCCTATGAGGCCATGACGCCGGACCAGATCGTCTTCATGGCCATGGACGGCACACATGCGCCCGATCAGAAGCCGTCGAGCGAATGGCGCTTTCATCGCGACATCCTGAAGTCACGGGGTGACGTCAACGCCGTCGTGCACGCCCATCCGACCTATTGCACCATCCTGGCGATCATGGGCATGGAGATTCCGCCGGTGCACTACATGATCGCGGCGGCCGGCGGCGACAGCATCCGCTGCGCGCCCTATGCGACGTTCGGAACCGTGGAGCTGTCCGAACATGCGGTGCGGGCGCTGGAGGGGCGGCTTGCCTGCCTGCTGGACCATCATGGCATGATCGCGATCGGCAAGACGCTGGACAAGGCGATGTGGCTCGCCGTCGAGGTCGAAACGCTGGCGCGGCAATATCACGGCTGCCTCCAGATCGGGAAACCGCCGCTGCTCCCCAGCGAGGAGATCGAACGGGTCCGCCAGCGCATGGCCGGCTACGGCCTGTCGGAAGGTTAGGGCGGGCGGTGTTCGCGCGGATCAGACATCTCACCGATCGCAAGGGATCTAACCGCGTCATGGTTCGGCTGCGCGCTCTGTTGCGCAGCAACGAGTTCTATCTGATCCCGCTGGCGCTGGTGATCGGCACGCTGGCCGGGGCGGTGGTGACGCTGATGGCGCATATCGCGCAGATCGCGCACGTGGTGATCTATGGAATTCCCGTCGATGTCCACTTGTCGGCCCACGCGAGCGTCAGCCCGTGGGCGGCACTGATCGCGCCGGCGCTGGGTGGGCTTTCGCTTGGCATCATGGAGTGGTCGCGGCGTCGGATGAAGATTTCGAACGCGGTCGACCCGATCGAGGCGAACGCGCTGCGCGGCGGCAATCTGTCGATGCGGGACAGCGTCATCGTGTCGAGCCAGACGCTGATCTCCAACGGCTGCGGCGCCTCGGTCGGCCTCGAGGCCGGCTATACCCAGATTGGCTCGGGGATCGCCTCGCTGTTCGGCAAGTTCTTCAATCTGCGCCGCAACGATCTGCGCCTGATGGTCGGCTGCGGCGCTGCGGCTGCGATCGCGGCGGCATTCGGCGCGCCGATCACCGGTGCCTTCTACGCCTGTGAGTTGATCGTCGGCGTCTATTCGGTCGGCAGCGCGGCCCCGATCCTGGCAGCCTCGCTCGCCGGCGCGCTCACCGCGCAATGGCTCGGCGGCGCGCCATACTCGCTGGAGATACCCAAGGTCAGCGCCGTCGGCGTCGAGCAATATCTGGCCCTGATCGGGCTTGCGCTCATCACCAGCGGCGTCGGCATCGCCGTGATGCGCTCCTCGCCGATGTTCGAGCGCCTGTTCGCCTGGCTGCCGATCTGGCTCCGGCCGGTGATCGGCGGCCTCATCGTCGGCGGCTTCGCCATCGTGACGCCGCAGGTGCTGGCGGCCGGCCATGGCGCCATGGTGCTCGATCTCTTTCACGACATGACGATCGGCCTGATCGCGCTGATCATCGCCCTAAAGGTGACAGCCTGCCTGGTCTCGCTCGCCTCGGGCTTCCGCGGCGGTCTGTTCTTCGCCTCGCTGTTCGTCGGCAGCCTGATCGGAAAGTTCTTTGCCGCGGTGCTGCTCTTGATCAGCCCGAACTTCGCCATCGATCCATTGGTTGCGATGCTGACGGGCATGGCGACGCTCGGTGTCGCCATCGTCGGCGGCCCCCTGACCATGTCGTTCCTGGTGCTCGAGATGACCCGCAATGTCGACGTCACCGCCGTGGTGCTCGCCGGCTGCATCGTCACCTCGATCTGCGTTCGCTTCATGTTCGGCCACTCCTTCTCGACCTGGCGCCTGCATCTGCGCGGCGAGACCATCCGCAGCGCCAATGACGTCGGCTGGCTGCGCAATCTCACCGTCGAGCGGCTGATGCGCTCCGACGTCGGCAAGGTGCCCTCGACCACGACGATCGCCGCCGTCCGCCGCGAGTTCGCGCTGGGATCGCGGCCCGGAATCGTCATCGTCAACAATTCCGACGAATATGTAGGCTTGGTCCTGCTGCCGGACCTGTTCTCCAGCGACCTCGACACCATCGCCGACGACATTCAGGTGATCGAGCTCGCCCGCCTGATCGACATTGTGCTGATCCCGGAAATGAACGTGAAGTCGGCGATGGCGGTGTTCGACGAGGCCGAAGCCGAGATGCTGGCGGTGGTGGATTCCACCGACAGCCGCAAGGTGGTCGGCTTCCTCACCGAAAACTTCGCCCGCCGCCGCTATGTCGAGGAGATCGACAAGGCGACGCGCGGGGTGCTCGGGGCGCTGTCGTAAGCGCTCGCTCCCGGTTATCGGCCTGGTTGGGGCGGAGCCGCGACCAGGAGCGTCACGATCCGCCGCACCATCGGCAGCACCAGCAGCAGCGTCGGAAAGGCGACCAGCCAGGACAACGCCCAGGCGCCCGGCCAGGTCGCGAGGAACGCCGGCGTCGCACCTAAGCTCCGGAGCGTCGAAATGACCGACACCACGGCGGTCATGAGGATGGACAGCACGAACGGCATCACGATCGGCGCATAGCGCGCCGGCAGTTTGCGAACCACAATCATCTGATTTCTCTTGGAAAAGGACGCGTCGGTCACGTTGAACCCTGCAAATGGCATCGATCCCGACGGCGTCGGTTGATGCGTTGGTTCACGTGAAACGCTTACGGCGACCGGAAAACGGCGCGGCTGTTCATTATCCGCTCAGGTTCGATGGTTCAAGCTGCGAGTTGGTCGTTCGGTTTACAATCGTTCAAAGCGTGGCAGATTGCCGCGAACATGAAACCATCTCAACGGTTTGCGCATTGAATCCGGTTTGCAGATCCCTACGTTTGGCAAGAGCATCGGCAAGATTATAGGAAGGTCAAAATGACTGTGAGACCCATGATTTCCGCAGCCGGCCGCAACATGGTGCTGGCCGCGTTCGCAAGCCTGGCATTGGTCGCAACCTCCGCATCGCCCTCGGCTGCGGCGTCCCCCGGGGCGGTGTCAGCGAAGCCCGTCACGGCAGGGCAGGGCTCCTCCGACGTCACCGATTTCAGCGCAGCCCGGCGTCGCCACTATTATCGGCGCGGGTCGAACGCCGCAGGCCTCGCCTTCATGGGCGCCGCGGCGGGTATCATCGGCGGGGTGATCGCCGAGCAGCGGCGCCGCGACTACTACGAGAACCGCTATTATTATGGGTCGCGTCCCTACTATGGCGGTCAGGGCTATTATGGCGGTCAGGGTTATTACGGCGGCGGCAGTCCGTTCTATTACGATCCGGGCTACTGAGCAGCTGTTTTCAGCGCGGCCCGGAATGGGTTGCGCGAAAAGGGCGGTGCTTTGCGCCGCCCTTTTTTTGATGCGTCGGTATCCTTGTAGCCCGGTGGAGCGAAAGCGTAATCCGGGGCCGCTCGCCCGGCGTCTCGCACCGTCCCGGATTGCGCGGAGCCTGTCATCGGGCGGCGCTTCGCGCCGACCCGTTGGCGCCATCCGCACTACGGGACCGCGCCTGTGTCGCCCTCTGTCAATCCTCGTCGCCGAAAATATTCCACTTTACCGAAATTCGGTTTCGGCGTATGTGTTGCCCATCCCGGTTCACCAAGAGGGGCGATCATGTGTCGTCACGCATCGCGAGCCGGGCTTGCGGTGGACGCGGCAGCGTCGGCACGAGAGGCGCGGGCAGGGCGGGTAGTCCCTGTGAGTCCGAGGCTTCGTGCAGACGAGCGGCGCTGCTAGGCTTCGTCTCGTCTGTAAGTTTCCGGCTTCGTCGACGGGGCCCGGGAAAACTGCGGCGAAATGGCGGGCCGCGCGTACGGCAAAACCGTGTGGTCCTGGCCGTCGTTGCTACGGTCAAGTCCTGCGAAGGTGCGAGCGAGCCCAACCGGGCGGACGGCATCATCCAATTCGCGGGGTGAGGGAGGCCAGAAGGAATGGTCGGCTCCCGGGAGATCACGGCATAAGCCGTCCAGCCACTGCGCAGGGAAGGCCGAGTGATCGGCACCACCTGTATGCTGCTGTGCGGTTCTTTCTGCGTGTGCTTTTCGCGCAGCGGACCGCGGGTGCGAGCTGGCACCCGGCCTTCCCTGCGCCCTCTTGGATTAGAGGGTGGAGAGTTGAAGCAAAGCTCGGGCGAAATGCGCCGCGAGGCCGAAGAGGCGTGTCTGCGAGCTGAGCTACGTGCCACAAGCTCGATCTCGTAGGGTGGGCAAAGCGCAGCGTGCCCACGCCTTGTTGCTTATGGACGGAGATCGTGGGCACGGCGCTATGCGCCTTTGCCCACCCTACGGCAGCGCCGCTGGGATGTGCACTGGAGTCGCAATGACATGTGGACACAGCCTGCGCCACACTCCGCTCTCGTGCCCCGGACGCAGCGCAGCGTCCCCGGCGATGCGAAGCATCGTCCGGAAGCGGTGCGCTGCAGAGCCGGGGCACATCCATCCGCATCGCGCCCTATCGCCTTCTGGGTCCCGGCTCTGCGAAGCAGCGCTTCGCGCTGCATCGCGTCCGGGACACGAGAGGGAAGCGATGGAGCTTGCCCCGTCTTTGCGCGCCGGCAGTCCCTTGCGAAGTCGCCCGGCCCAGCCCGGCTAAATATTCGGCAATCGCGCCCTCCGGTGCCGATGGACTTGCCCGCGGCAATCCAGTTCAATGGGCCAATCGAGCTTTCAGGCGACAACGATGTCGAGATATCTGCTGGTCCTGCTGCTGTTGGCGTCACCGGCGGCCGCGCAAGTCAAGTTGGCGCCGAAGACCGCGGCCGGACATCCCGATCCCTGTGTCCCGATCGGGCGTACCGCCGACGGCAAGCTGGTCTACTCCATGACATGCGAGATCCTGCCGGCACCGCCCCCGCCGCCGCGGGCGGAACTGAAGGAAGCCCCTCCGCCGGCCGCCGAGCCGGAACCGGAGACGCGGCGGAGCGGCATTTTCGGCTGGTCCTACGACCGCAGGTGACGCGTCCGCGCCCCTTGCGCGAAACTGTCGGGAGTGCTCTTTGCTTGAAAATTATCCGTGGGGCCACCGGCCCCGATCCAGAGAGATGAGATGAGCAAACTCGTTATCCGTGCCGGCGACTTCACCTTCGATGCCCGCTTCGAGGAGCAGCTGGCACCCAAGACCGTCGCCGCCTTCCGCAAGGCATTGCCGTTCGAAAGCCACATCATCCATGTGCGCTGGAGCGGCGAGGGCGTGTGGATGCCGCTCGGCGATCTCGATTTCGGCGTCGGCTACGAGAACCACACCAGCTATCCCGCGCCGGGCCAGATCATACTCTATCCCGGCGGCATCAGCGAGACCGAGATCCTGCTGGCCTATGGCGGCGTTCACTTCGCCAGCAAGATGGGCCAGCTCGCCGGCAACCACTTCATCACGCTGACCTCGGGCCTGGAGAATCTGGCGACGTTGGGCAAGAGCGTGCTGTGGAAGGGCGCGCTGCCGATCCGCTTCGAGGAAGTCTGAGTGGCTGACACACGCTACCCGCGCGATCTCCGCGGTTACGGCCGCAACCCGCCGCACCCCGAGTGGCCCGGCAACGCGCGGGTCGCGGTGCAGTTCGTCGTCAATTTCGAAGAAGGCGGCGAAAACAACATCCTGCACGGCGATCGCGCCTCGGAAGCGTTCCTGTCCGACGTGCTCGGCGCGCAGCCCTGGCCGGGCCAGCGCCACGCCAATATCGAATCGATGTTCGAATATGGCTCGCGGGCCGGCTTCTGGCGGCTGTGGCGGATGTTCACCGCGCGCAACTGGCCGACCACCGTGTTCGGCGTCGCCACCGCGCTGAAGCGCAACCCCGAGATCGTCGCCGCCATGAAGGAGGCGGGCTGGGATATCGCCAGCCACAGCCTGAAATGGATCGAGCACAAGGACATGACCGAGGCACAGGAGCGCGCCGAGATCGCGGAAGCGATCCGCGTCCACACTGAGGCCACCGGATCGCGGCCGCTCGGCTGGTACACCGGGCGCTCCTCGATCAACACCAACCGTCTGCTGATGGAGGAGGGCGGCTTCCTCTATCTCTGCGACTCCTATGCCGACGATCTGCCCTATTGGGTCAAGAGCGCGGGCGGCAAGCAGCTCGTCATTCCCTATACGCTAGACGCCAACGACATGCGCTTCATCAACCCGCAAGGCTTTGCCGAGGGCGAGCAGTTCTTCACCTATCTGAAGGACGCCTTCGACGTGCTCTATGCGGAAGGCGAAACTGCGCCGAAGATGATGTCGGTTGGCCTTCATTGCCGCCTCGCAGGCCGGCCCGGACGCGCTGCGGGGCTGATGCGCTTCCTCGATTATATCGGCAAGCACGAACGCGTCTGGGTGCCGACGCGATTGCAGATCGCCCAGCACTGGCACGACAAGCATGCGCATCTCGCGGCCACTGCGTTCGAGATCGGTTGAGGACGATGTCGCAGATATCGCTGTCCGACCTCAATGCCGCAAGCAAGGCCGACTTCGTCGCGGCGCTCGCCAATGTCGTCGAATATTCGCCGTGGATCGCCGAGCAGCTCGCCGACAAGCGACCGTTTGCCGGCATCAATCAGTTGCACACGGCGCTGATGGCGGCGATCCAGAGCGCCGAGCCCGACGTGCAATTGGCGTTGATCCGGGCGCATCCGGATCTCGCCAGCAAGACCCAGCGCGCGGCGGGGCTGACAGTGGAATCGACCGACGAGCAGAACAGCGCCGGCCTCGATAGGTTGTCGGATGCCGAATACGCGGCGTTCGAGCGCGTCAACAGCGCCTATCGGGACAAGTTCGGCTTCCCCTATATCGTCTGCGTGCGCCGCCACACCCGGGATTCCGTGCTGCGCGACTTCGAGACGCGGTTACGCAATATCGCCAAGACCGAGACGCGGCGCGCGATCGAGGAGATCGGCCGGATCTCCGCGCTGCGGCTGGATCAGCTCGTCATGGCCGACGACAGGCTGAAGGTGCACGGCCGGCTCTCGACCCATGTGCTGGACAACCACGCCGGCAAGCCCGCGTGCGGCATCCCGGTCGAGCTCGTGGAGCTCGCAAGCCTCGGCGAGAGCCGTGTGATCGCGCGCGCGGTGACCAATGCGGACGGTCGCACCGATCAGCCGTTGATCGGCGGTCGCCCGCTGCCGATCGGCCGCTATGAGCTCAAATTCAGCGTTGCCAGATACTACGCCGAGCGCAACGTACCGCTGTCGGATCCGCCGTTCCTCGACGAGATCCCGCTGCGCTTCGCCGTCAGCGAGCCAGAGGGGCACTATCACGTGCCGCTGTTGGTCACGCCCTGGAGCTATTCGACCTATCGCGGCAGCTGAATGCAAGGCGCGCTCTTCACCTCGCCCCGCTTGCGGGGAGAGGTCGAATTCGATCGTAGATCGAATTCGGGTGAGGGGGACTCTCGACGCGTTCAACTGTCACCGTCCTTGCGGAGACTCCCCCTCACCCCAACCCTCTCCCCGCAAGCGGGGCGAGGGAGAACAGCGTCGCCGTGGTCGAGCTATCGCGTCCCAGTGGAGTCGCCGAACTTCGCGTGCAGCGCCGGAAACAGCCGGTCCGGCTTGAAGGGCGGCGCGGTGAAGCGGATGCCGGTGGCGTTCGCGATCGCGTTGCCGAGTGCGGCGGCGACCGGATTGTATGGGCTCTCGCTCATCGACTTCGCCCCTAGCGGCCCGATCGTGTCGGACGTCTCGGCGAACAAGACCTCGGTGCGGGGCACGTCCGCGAAGGAGGGCAGGTGGTAGTCGCGGAATTTCGGGTTGGTGACGCGCCCCTCGGCGTCGATCACCATCTCCTCGTAGAGCGCGGCGCCGAGCGCCTGCGCCACGCCGCCTTCGACCTGACCGCGGCACTGCATGGGATTGGCGACCACTCCAGCGTCCGCGGCGTGCACGCTCCTGAGAATCCTGAGCTCGCCGGTGGCCTTGTTCACGGCGATACGAAAACCCTGGACGTTGAAGCCGACCGAACGCGGTGTTCCCTCGGAATTGCCGCTGCCTGCGAACGGCTGCCCGCGCTCGCGCGCGAGCTTCACCAGCTCCGCAAAAGGCATGCGCCGGACGCCGCTGACGATGGCGTTGTCCTCGAGCACGCAGCTCCCGACGTCACACAGCCACGCGCCGGCGGCGGCCGCCTTCAATTCGGTCGCGAGCTGCAGAGAAGCCGCATGGGTCGCCTTGCCGGCGACGAACATGCCGGCGCTGCCATAGGCGCCGGTGTCGTGGCCTCCATGGGCGGTGTCGGACTGGCGCAGTCGGATTCTGTCGACAGTGGTCGCGAGCGTGGTCGCGGCGATCTGCCGGTGCACGGTGCTGGTGCCGTTGCCGAATTCGGCGGTGCCGACGGTGAGATCGAAACCGCCGTCATCGTTGAGCGTAATCGTCGCGTCGGCGAGGTGGCCCGCCGGCGGCGCGGTGTCGATCATGGTCAGCGCGACGCCGTCGCCGATCAGCCAGTCCGGCGACAGGTCCGGCTGCGGGCCGTCGGCCTGCATCGCGCGCTCGACGATGTCGAGGCACTGGTCGAGCCCGTAGGAGCCGTAGAGCACGTCGTGAAATTCGGACGGCGGCGGCGACAGCATGGGATCGCCATCCCTCACGATGTTGCGCCGGCGCATCTCGTAGGGGTCGATGCCGAGCTGCCGGCCCAGCTCGTCGATCGCGGCCTCGATCGCGATCAGCGTCTGCGGCAGGCCATAGCCGCGAAACGCGCCCGCCGGCACCGTGTTGGTGTAGACGGCATGACCGTCGACCCGCTTGTTCGGGCAATTGTAGACCGCGATGGACTCCGACAGCGAATGGAACATCACCGGGCCGGCGTGATTGCCGTAAGCGCCGGTGTTGGAGAGCACGTCGAGCTTGAGCGCGGTGAGCTTGCCGCCGGCATCCGCTCCGGCCTTGATGTGGACCCGCATCGGGTGCCGCGTCGAGGTCGCGATGAACTGCTCCTCGCGGGTGAGCTCCAGCTTCACCGGACGTCCCGTCTTGAGCGCAGCGAGCGCCAGAATGTCCTCGACGAACATCTCCTGCTTGCCGCCAAAGCCGCCGCCAACGCGCTCGCAGAACACGCGGACCTTGTCGGGAGGAAGCTTGAAGATGTCGGACAGCGCGCGCCGGGTCAGGAACGGCACCTGGGTCGAGGTGCGGACATTGAGCACGCCCGAGGCATCGAGCCAGGCGAGGCCGCCATGGGTCTCCAGTGCCGCGTGCTGCACGCGATGACTGTGGAAGGTGCCCTCGAAGGTGACGGCAGCTATCGCGAGCGCCGCCGCGACGTTGCCGAACTCGCCATGCGTCTCCGCAGCGAGGTTGCGCTGAGCGTCGGCGATGCGGTTCGCGGTGGTGCGGTCGGGATGAATGACGGGCGCACCGGGCGCCATCGCCTGCTCCGGATCGATCAGCGCAGGCAAAATCTCATAATCGAACTTCAGCCGGCGGCAGGCCTCCTCGGCGGCGGTTTCGCTTTCGGCAACGATGGCGGCAACCCTCTGGCCGATGAAGCGGACGACGTCGTCGAGAACGCGGGTGTCCTCGGGGTCCATCCAGTCCATCTCGTGCCGCGCGGTCGAGATCAGCATCGAAGGTGCGTCTTCATGCGTCAGCACCGCGTGCACGCCGGGAACCTTCAGCGCCTCCGACTTGTCGATTGCGACGATCCTGGCGTGGGCATGAGGCGAACGCACCAGCTTGACGTGAAGCAGGCCCTCGATGGCGGTGTCGAAGGTGTAGCGCGCGTCGCCGCGCACGATGTCGGGGCCTGCCGGCGCCGGCAGGCTGCGGCCAAACGCGGCTCCGGGCTCGACGCTCGCCTCGACATTGGTCTTGCCGAGCAATGCATCCTCGATCGAGCGATAGCCGGTGCAGCGGCAGATATTGCCCTTCAGCGCCGCGCCGAGATCGGTCCGCTGGGCCTGATTCAGCGAGGCGCAGGTCAGGATCATGCCGGCGGTGCAGAAGCCGCATTGAAAGCCCTGCGCGTCAAGGAAAGCCTGCTGCATCGGATGCGTGCCGTGGTCTCCGCCCAGACCTTCGATCGTGGTCACACTGCGTCCCTCGACGCGGAACGCCGGGATCAGGCAGCTGTGCACCGGCTCGCCGTCGAGCAGCACGGTGCAGGCGCCGCAGTCACCGGCGTCGCAGCCCTTCTTCACGCCGAAATGGCCGAGCTCACGCAGGAACGTGCGCAGGCACTGGCCGGCGCGCGGCTCCTGCGCAAACGGTTTGCCGTTGACCTCGAAGCTCATGACGGCATTGCCCCCAGCAGCTCGCGGCGAACCTCTTCGGCGAGCCGCAATGTCATGTGCTTGCGCCAGAGCGGCCGGCCGTGGATGTCGGTGTGGTACAGATCGTCCGTGATCTGCTGGGCGATCGCGTCGCCCAGCGCGCTCGCGTCCGGGGCCCGGCGAAAGGACAGCTGGATCGGCCGCGCCGTCGACGCGGTGACCGTGAGCGTCAGCGTGCCGTCGGCATCGAGGCTGCCGATCAGGAGCGCCGCCGAGCGGCCGACCGGCGCCAGCGAGATCTGGCGATATGCCGTGCGGCGTTTCAGCGCGGCGATCGGAATATCGATCTGGCGAAGCAGGTCGCCCGGTGTCAGGCGATTTCGCTGGTTGCCGGTGACGAAGTCGACGACAGGAATCCTCTGCTCGCCGCCGCCAGCCTTCCAGATGGTGCAGACGCCGCCCAGCGCTGCAGTAAGGGAGATCATCGGTCCCGCCGGCAGCGACATGCAGAGATTGCCGCCGACGGTCGCGGTCTTCCAGATCTTGAACGACGCAAGGAAGGCGCGGCAGCACTGGTTGATCAGCGGCGCGGCGAGCCAATCGGACGGGCAGGCAAGTCCGTCGAGCTGCGCGACCGTGCACGTGGCGGCGATGGAGAGATGGCTGTCCGTGATCGTCAGCGCCGGCCATTTCAGGTCGGTCAGATCGATCAGCCGCTTCAGATGCACCTGCGGCTCCGAGAACAACCACGTGCCGCCCGCGAGCCAGGCGTCGCCTGCCGTCCAGGCCGGCAATTGCGCTCGCGTTTGCGGATGGGCGACCGTCGTGATGGTGTTCAAATCCATGGCTGCGCCAAAGCTTCCGCCGGTGAATCGTGCCGATGAGTCTTGCAAGACCGGAGCCAAGTGGCAACAAACAAGTCGCAATAAAACAAGTCCTGGCGCGAAGGTGGCTGGGCCAGCGTTTACCTGGCTGGCCTGTCAGCGGATGTAAAGGAGAAGCGGGATCATGAGCGACGCAAAGCCGATCTGGATCAGGGATCCCCTGGCCATCCTCGCCGACGGTGCCGAGCGCGGGATCGTGGTAAAGGACGGCCGCATCGTCGAGCTCGTGCCGGCTGGCGCCGCGCCAGCGACCGCTGATGTCGTGGTGTTCGATGCGAGCGAACATGTCGTGCTGCCGGGCCTGATCAACACCCATCATCATTTTTACCAGACGCTGACCCGGGCGCTGCCGGCGGCGATGGATCGGGAGCTGTTCCCCTGGCTCCAGGCGCTTTACCCGGTGTGGGCGAGGCTGACGCCCGAGGCGCTCGAGCTCGGCGTCACCGTGGCGATGTCCGAGCTGCTGCTGTCGGGCTGCACCACCACGACCGATCATCACTACGTCTTCCCCGCGGGCCTCGAAGATGCCGTCGATATCGAGGTCGCCGTGGCGAAGCGTCTGGGCGTGCGGGTGCTGCTGACGCGCGGCTCGATGAACCTGTCGCAGCGCGACGGCGGCCTGCCGCCTGACAGCGTGGTGCAGGACGAGGACACGATTCTCGCAGACAGCGCGCGCGTGGTTGCCAAGCACCACCAGCGCGGCCTGGACGCGATGGTGCAGATCGCGCTGGCGCCGTGCTCGCCGTTCTCGGTGACGACGTCGCTGATGCGCGCCACCTCCGATCTCGCTGATAAGCTCGACGTGCGCCTGCACACCCATCTCGCCGAAACCGAGGACGAAAACAGATTCTGCCAGCAGATGTATGGCTGCCGTCCGCTCGATTATCTCGAGCAATGCGGCTGGCTCAATGCGCGGACCTGGCTCGCCCACGGCATATTTTTCAACGCCGATGAGATGAAGCGGCTCGGCAAGGCGAAGACGACCATCAGCCATTGCGCGTGCAGCAACCAGCTGCTGGCGTCCGGCTGCTGTCCTGTCTGCGAGATGGAGGAGGCCGGCGTCGGGATCGGGATCGGTGTCGACGGCTCAGCCTCGAACGACGGCTCCAACCTGATGCAGGAGGTCCGCGCCGCCTTCCTGCTGCAACGGGCGCGTTACGGGGTGTCCAAGGTCAGCCACAAGGATGCTTTGCGCTGGGCGACCAAGGGGTCGGCAGCCTGCGTCGGCCGGCCGGAACTCGGCGAGATCGCCGTCGGCAAGGCTGCGGACCTCGGGCTGTTCAGGCTCGACGAATTGCGCTTCTCCGGTCATGGCGACCCCTTGGCCGCATTGGTGCTGTGCGGAGCGCATCGGGCCGACCGGGTGATGGTGGCGGGAAAATGGGCCGTGATCGACGGTGCGATCCCGGGCCTCGACGTGGCAGACCTCATCAGCCGCCACAGTTCGGCGGCGCAGGCCATGCGGGCCGGATAATGCCAAGGCAGGATAGAAAGAGGGGGCGACCACAAGTGCCGGGTGCTTCTGGCCACCCCCTCCGAACCTCCTCCGGGAGGAGCAGGTGATCTAGCCTAAGCAAGAAGCGTGCTACTTGCCCGGCAGCTTGTCGTCGATGCCCTTGACGTAGAAATTCATGCCGAGGATCTGGCCGTCGTCGAGGTGATCGCCGCCCTTGCACTCGACCGGCTTGCCGTCCTGCCCAACGATCGGGCATTTGAACGGATGCAGCTTGCCTGCAGTGATCGCGGCTTGGGCATCCTCAGCCAATTTTTTCACGTCGTCAGGCATGTTGGTATAGGGCGCCATCGCGAACATGTGACTGTCGAGGCCGCCCCAGCTGTCCTGGGACTTCCAGGTGCCGGCAAGCTCGGCCTTGACCCGCTCGATGTAGTAGGGGCCCCAGGTGTCGAGGATCGAGGTCAGCTGGGTCTTGGGCCCGAACTTGATCATCTCGGAATCCTGGCCGAAGGCGAGCTTGCCGCGTTCGCTGGCGATCTGCATCGCGGCGGGCGAATCCGTGTGCTGCATGATGACGTCGGCGCCCTGGTCGATCAGCGCCTTGGCGGCGTCGGCCTCCTTGCCCGGGTCGAACCAGGTGTTGGCCCAGATGATCTTGACCTTGATGTCAGGTTTGATGGTCTGCGCCGCCAGCATCGTCGCGTTGATGCCGGAGACGACCTCCGGAATCGGGAACGAGCCGATATAGCCGAGCACGCCCGACTTCGTCATCCTGGCCGCGATCAGGCCCTGGATGTAGCGGCCCTGCCACCATCTGGCCGAATAGGTCGACATGTTCGGGTTGCGCTTGTAGCCGGTGGCGTGCTCGAAATGCACGTTCGGATATTTTTTCGCGACCTTCAGCGTTGGATCCATGTAGCCGAACGACGTCGTGAAGATCAGCTTGTTGCCGGCGCGGACGAGCTGCTCGATGGAGCGCTCGGCGTCGGGGCCTTCAGGCACGTTCTCCAGATAGGTGGTCTCGATCTGGTCGCCCAGCTCCTTGACCAGCGCCTGCCGGGCGAGATCGTGCTGATAGGTCCAGCCCAAATCTCCGATCGGACCCAGATAGATGAAGCCGACCTTGAGCTTGTCGGCGGCGGAGGTTGCACTGACGCTTCCGGCCAGCAAAAGCCCGGCAGCCAGCGCAAGAAGGGATTTCCTCATCATCGATCTCCAAACATCAGGGGAAAGCCACGATGCGCAACGCGCGCGCCCCATCGCGCGCGCCGCGGAAATGAAATTCAGCGGTCAGGTACGAACACGGTGCCGAGCGCGGCCGGGGCGGTCGAGCCGCCGCTGCGCGCGCGGGAGAGCAGGACCAGCACGATGACGGTCGCAAGATAAGGCAGCGCCGACATGAATTGCGAGGGAATGCCGATGCCCCAGCCTTGCGCGTGCAATTGCAGGATCGTCACTGCCCCGAAGAGATAGGCGCCGACCACGAGCCGGCCCGGCCGCCAGGACGAGAACACCACCAGCGCCAGCGCGATCCAGCCGCGGCCCGCGGTCATGCCGGGTATGAAGAACGGCGTATAGGCGAGCGGCAGATAAGAGCCGGCAAGGCCTGCGCAGGCACCGCCAAACATCACGGCGAAGGTGCGGATGCGCAGCACGGGATAGCCGAGGGCGTGCGCAGAGGCGTGGTTGTCGCCGCAGGCGCGCAGGATCAATCCCGCCCGCGTGCGGTACAGGAACCACCAGACGCCGACGACGAGTGCAATCGAGAAGTAGACGAAGCCGTCCTCGCCGAACAGCACGCGCCCGACCAGCGGGATGTCAGTGAGGCCCGGAATGGCGAGATGGACTGCCGGCGTGATGCGCTCGCCGACGAAGCCGGCGCCGATCAGCCCGGACAGCCCGACGCCGAGGATGGTGAGCGCAAGACCCGTCGCGACCTGGTTGACGGCGAACCCGAGGGCCATCAATGCGAAGATCAGCGACATCATCGTTCCCGCGATGATGCCGAACAGCGCGCCAATGAAGATCGATCCGGTGAGCCATGCGCCGGCAAAGCCGCAGGCCGCGCCAACGATCATCATGCCCTCGACGCCGAGATTGAGCACGCCGGAGCGCTCGGTCACGAGCTCTCCGGTCGCGGCGATCAGCAGCGGCGTTGACGCGGCGAGCACCGAGAGGATGATGGCTTCAATGAGTTCCACGGGCCACCTGACGGTTCGGGAAGCTCAACTTGAAGCGGTAGAGGATCAGGGAATCGCAGGCGAGCACGTAGAACAGCAGAATGCCCTGAAAGACCTTGGTGACATCCAATGGAATCTTCATCGCGATCTGCGCCTGCTCGCCGCCGATAAAGGTCAGTGCAAGGAACAGGCCTGCAATTAATATTCCAAGCGGATTCAGCCGGCCGAGGAAGGCGACGATGATCGCAGTAAAACCGTAGCCCGGGGAGATGCCAGGCTGGAGATGTCCGATTGGACCTGCGACCTCGATGATGCCGGCGAGACCTGCGAGCGCGCCTGATACCGCGAAGGTCAGGATGATCAGCTGATTGGCGTTGAAGCCGCCGAACCGCGCGGCACGGGGGGCTGCGCCCACGACGCGGATCTCGAAACCCTTGATGGTTCGCCCGAGCAGGATTGCGGCCGCCGCGACGACAAGAAGCGCAATGATCGAGCCGAGATGCAGCCGCCCGCCCTCGATCAGCAACGGGACAGTCGCCACCGGATCGAACTCGGCCGTGGTCGGGAAGTTGAAGCCGTTGGGGTCGCGCCAGGGCCCGCGCACGAGATAGTCGAGAAAGAGGTCGGCGACATAGACCAGCATCAGGCTGGTCAGGATCTCGCTGGCGCCGAACTTCACCTTGCAGATCGCCGGGATCAGCGCATAGAGCGCGCCCGCGGCGGCTGCGAGCACGAGCATCGCCGGCAGCACCCAGGCGCCAGCATCGGTGCCCTGCGTCTTCACCGCGATCCAGCTTCCGGCAACTGCGCCGATCAGGAATTGGCCCTCTGCGCCGATGTTCCAGGCATTGGCGAGATAGCAGAGCGACAGCCCGATCGCGATCATCACCAGCGGCGTCGCCTTCACCGCGATCTCCTGGAGCGAATAGCCGTCGGTCAAGGGCGCAATGAAATAGGCGTGCAAGGCGAGCAGCGGATTCTTGCCGAGGATCGCGAACAGGATGACCATGGTGACGACCGTCAGTCCGATCGCGATCAGCGGCGAGACCAGCGCGATCGTGCCCGAGCGTTCGGCGCGCTTCTCAAGCACCAATTGCATGCGCGGCCTCCCTTGGCTCGAGGCTGCTGCCGCCCATGAGAAGGCCGAGCTTTTCGCGCGTCGCCTCGCGGGTCGCGAGCGGTGCTGACAGCTTGCCGTGGAACATCACGGCGATGCGGTCGGCGATCTCAGCGAGCTCGTCGAGATCCTGGCTGGTCACGAGAACGGCGGCGCCCGCGGTTGCCAGATCCAGCAGCGCCTGGCGAATGACGGCGGCGGCGCCGGCATCGACGCCCCAGGTCGGCTGGCTCACCACCAGCACCGCGGGGTTGCGCAGGATTTCGCGTCCCACGATGAACTTCTGCAAATTGCCGCCGGAGAGGGATGCGGCTTCCGGATCGCGCTTGGCCTTGCGGACGTCGAACGTCTCGGTCGCACGGTCGACGGTCTTCAGCGTGGCCGCCGTATTGATGAAGCCGCGATGGACCATGCCGCTGGCGGCGTGTCCGGTGAGCAGCGCGTTCTCCGAGAGCTTCATGCGCGGTGCGGTGCCATGACCGAGCCGCTCCTCGGGAACGAACGCAGCACCCAGCTTGCGCCGCTGCGTGATGGAGAGATGGCCGGCGGCAATGCCTTCGATCACCACCGTGCCCGGGTCCTTCGACAGGCGCTCGCCGGACAGCGCGGCGAACAGTTCGTCCTGGCCGTTGCCGGCGACGCCCGCGATGCCGAGGATCTCGCCGCCCTTCAGCTCGAACGAGATGTGCTCGAGCCGTACGCCGTGCGCTTCGCCTGGTGCGAGCGAAAGATCGTTGACGACGAGCCGCGGAACGGTGGTCTTCCGGCCGGATGCCGCCTTCAGTTGCTTGATCTCGCCGCCGACCATCATGCGGGCGAGCGAGGCCGCGGTCTCGCGCCGGGGATCGCAGGTCTCGACCTTCCTGCCGCCGCGCAGGATCGTGGCGGTGTCGCAGAGCCGCTTCACCTCCTCGAGCTTGTGGCTGATGTAGAGGATGGCGCGGCCTTCGGCCTTGAGCCGCTCCAGCACGACGAACAGTTGATCGGCTTCCTGCGGCGTCAGGACGGCGGTGGGCTCGTCCAGGATCAGGAATTTCGGATCCTGCATCAGCGCGCGGACGATCTCGATGCGCTGGCGCTCGCCGACCGACAATTGCCAGACCTCGCGTTTGGGATCGAGCGGAAGGCCGTAAGTCTTCGACATCTGCTCCAGTCGCGCCGACATGTCCCTGAAGGGCTCCCGTCCGTCGAGGCCGAGCGCGACGTTCTCGGCGACGGTGAGATTGTCGAACAGCGAGAAGTGCTGGAACACCATGCCGATGCCGCGGCTGCGGGCTTCGGAGGGACCGGACAGCACGACCTGTTGGCCCTGCCAGCGAATCTCGCCGGCGCTGGGCTGGATCAGCCCGTAGATCGCCTTGACCAGCGTCGACTTGCCGGCACCGTTCTCGCCGAGCAGCGCGTGGATTTCGCCGGGCCAAATATCGATGTCGATGGAATCGTTGGCGAGGAAATCGCCATAGCGTTTGGTGAGTCCGATCGTCCGCAGCAGCGGGGGCTCGCCGGAATTCAGGTCGTCAGGTGTCGAATCCAACATTCGCTGATGCGCTTGCATGGTGAAATGCCGCGATAGTGGGCCAGTTTGAGCCCCGGCGTAAGGTGTGAAAATGCGTCATCCCTTGCTCAACGCTGTGGCAGGCACCTTGTGTCGGTGCGCCTGCGCCGGCCGAGACGAAGCCCCCCTGCTCAAACGCCCACGCTCGGCCATGCCGGCTTGGCTGTCGCCGGCGCCTGTTGCAGATTTGTGACGGTCCAAGCCAAATCGGAACCCGCTATGCAGACCTGACGTCGCAGTGAGCAAAGTTGCGCCATCGCGCTTATGCAATGCGGATCGACGCAACATTGGCTCCCGACCATCGCGCCTGCAATATCCGCTCGGCATGAAAGAAGAGCGAAATCAAACGGGAATGTCCGGCAACAGCCGGCGTCGCCGGCCGCATGCCTGCTGCAGAAAGCCTGCTAAATCCTACGAAGAGACGCCGCCCCTTGCCGAAACAAGCGGCATGCCTTGAAAAAAGTTGAGGCTTCTCCCTCCGGGAGATCGGCGCAAGTCTCGCACCCAAGGGCGTTCATTGACGTGTCCACACTTGGGGGTATTCAGGATGTCGTTTCGTTTCAGGGCAATTGCAGCAGCGGCGCTGTCACTTGCTACGCTCGCCACCGGTGGCTTGGCTTTCGCGGCGGATCTGCCGGTCAAGGCTGCCAAGAAGGCGGCGGATCTCCCGTTCTTCCTGGTGATCGATAACCGCGTCACCTTCTCCTACATCTTCAACGCCTCGCAGCCCGGTGCATGGTCGTTCCGGCCGGATGGATCGATCGACAGCAAGACCACCAAGCAGGTCTACTCGTTCACGCATTTCGATCTCTGGGCATACGGCACGAACTTCTTCACCATCTCGATGTTCAAGTCCGATCACAATGATCCGTCCGGGCCCTGCACCAACGCGGGCACGATCTTCGGCGCGCCGGCAATTTGCGCCGGTGCAACGGAGATCTACGGACTGTTCCGCTCGACGTTCGGTTGGAATGAGCTCTTCGACACCAAGGCCTTCACCGCGGGGCCGCTTCACAACATCTCGTTCGAGGTTGGCATGGATGCCAACACGGAGAACCGGTATTTCGGCGCCGCCAAGCGCGACGTCGTCGGCGGTCTGCAGTTTGCGTTCGATCTGCCCTACAAGGGTTACATCAACGTCGCGCCGCTGGTGTACTGGGAGTTCGCCAATCACAACTCGTTCAGCCAGTGCGGACTGTTCGGTGCGGGCGTTCCCGGCGTGAGCTGTCTTGCAGACGGCAACACCTCGTTCAAGCCGACCTGGGCGGTCGAGGTCAATTACTATATGGATCTCGGCTTCCTGCCGCCGAACATGCAATATTTCTCGATCAGCGGCCGCGCCGGCTGGTACGGCAAGAAGGGCACCGACACCCAACCGCTTGCCTACAGCCCGGCGAACGGCGTCTACAACACGGCGGTCGAGTTGAATTCGGAGCCCATCCGCCTGACCTTCGATGCCTCGAAGGCCGCCTGGGGTGACAAGTATTCGCACTTCGTGGACGTCTGGGTGGCTTACCGCTACTGGCAGAACAAGTTCGGTCTCGATCACAACCTTGCCGTCGGCTGTACCACGGCGGTCGGTGGCCGGACGGTGAGCACGGGATCGTGCACCGAATCCTCGCTCTACTCCGGCATCACCGTGAAGTTCTGATCGGCACCCTACTGATCGGAGTTTGTGTCTACTTCGTCCACACGCCATCGTGCAGCGCTGCGGCTTCGTCCTCGAGCAGCGGACCAACGACTTCGGTCAGCCGCTGGCCGCTGGCAAAGACCTCGCGGCACGGCAGGTCGAGGGTCGGGTTCTCCGGATGGTTGCCGGTGACGCCGCGCAGGCGATGCTCGCTGAGGCCGTAGACGACGCGGCCGATGCCGGCCCAGTAGATCGCGCCGGCGCACATCGCGCAGGGCTCTGCCGAGGAATAGAGCGTCGCTGTCGCCAGCACCTCGCGGCCGAGTGTGCGGCAGGCCTGGGTGGCCGCGAGACGTTCGGCATGCGCGGTGCCGTCATGATCCGGCATGTAGCCGTTCTCGGTCTCGATCAGCACCTTGCCGTCCGCATCGACGACGATGCAGCCGAACGGGTGGTTGCCATGGGTGAGGGAGCGGCGGGCGACCGCGAAGGACAAACGCAGAAAATGCTCGTCACGCTCGGATGCGTTGGCCATCGATCCTCCGCCGTCAGTGCCCCGCCATGCGCCGGCCGATCGTCGCATGACCAGCTTCGCTGGCCCGTCCTTCATACACGAATTCGCCGTGGAACATCTCCACCAGCCGGCTGGGTTCATTGACGGTACCTTCCGGATAACCGATTGAAAATATTGATTATGCGGGCCGTTCGGGTCCTGATAAAGGTGAAACTATTGGTGCGCCTGTGCATGACCGGCGTGACGCAGCCTGCCGCGTACGCGCATTCATGCTAACCACGCGCAGGTTGGGACGGGCGCCGGTGCGTGACTGGCCGCCGAACGTGTACCGATGGTCGCCAGACAGCCGCTGCCGCGGTCCAGAGAAGAGAAAGCTCGTCGAGATGAGTGCCGTCAACGCCGTTCAAAATGCATCGCTCGGCGAAGAGATCGTGCGAGGGATCAACGATCTGGCTGCGATCTCGGAAGCAGGCGACAACCTCACCCGCATCTATCTCACCAAGGAGTTGCGCAAGGCGGCGGACCTCCTGCTGAGCTGGATGCGCGATGCCGGCATGAGCGCGCGTCTTGACGCGATCGGCAATGTCTGCGGCCGCTACGAAGGCGAGCGGCCGGGTGCGCCCTGCCTGATGCTCGGCTCGCACTACGACACCGTACGCGATGCCGGCAAATGGGACGGGCCGTTGGGCGTGATCACGGCCATTGCCTGCGTTGCCGATCTCAATCGCCGTGGCAAGCGCCTGCCGTTCGCGATCGAGATCGTCGGCTTTGCCGACGAGGAGGGCGTGCGCTTCGCTTCGACCTTGCTCGGCAGCCGTGCGGTGGCCGGCACCTTTGACGAGAGTGTCTTGAATGTGCGCGACCGCGACGGTGTGTCGATGCGCGATGCGCTCGTGCAGTTCGGCCTCAATCCCGATCATATCGGAGCGGCCGCGCGGGCGCGGCGCGAGCTGCTTGCCTATCTCGAATTGCACATCGAGCAGGGGCCGGTGCTGGAAGCGCAGGACCTGCCTGTCGGTGTCGTCACCGCGATCGCCGGTGCGACGCGCCTTGCCGCGCGGCTGACCGGCATGGCAGGGCACGCCGGTACCGTGCCGATGGCGCTTCGGCGCGACGCGCTCGCCGGCGCGGCCGAATGCATCGGGGCGATCGAGCAATTTTGCCGCACCGACGAGAGTGGGCTGGTCGGCACCGTCGGCTACATCCAGGCGAGGCCCGGCGCGACCAATGTCATTCCGGGCGAGGTGTCCTTCACCATCGACATGCGCGCGCCGACCGATATGCACCGCAAGCGCGCGGTGGCTGACGTCGTCCGCCAGATCGAGGCGATCGCCAAGCGCCGGCACTTGGCCCTCCAGCTCGACGTCACCCACGAGAACCGCACCGCGCCTTGCGCGCCGTGGCTCAAGGAGCAGATCGCGCAGGCGATCGGAGCGGAGGGGTTCTCCGTGTTCGAGCTGCCGAGCGGAGCAGGGCATGACGGCATGGCCATGATCGACATCGCCGATGTCGGCATGGTCTTCGTCCGCTGCCGCGGCGGCATCAGCCACCACCCGGACGAGCATGTGGAGCTCGCCGATGCCGACGCCGGTGCGCGGGTGCTGCTGCGGGTGATCGAGAATTTCAGGCCCCGGGAAGGGTAGGCTGAAGGAGCCCCGCTGGAAGCCGGTGCGTCATCTGGACGAAATACGAATCAGCCATGCTTTGGGTGGTGGCCGCACCGTCGGAGTTACCCTAGCCACATATGAATAGCGATATCTCGTTGCCCTCAGATCGCGGAAACCGATTTTACCAAGGCGTGGCCGCAACCTTTTTCGCCAACGCCCTCCAGGCGGTCAATTTTCTCGGTGATCGATTCCTGAGAAGGTCGCACCATTCGTTGTCGGCCATCGAGGACCTTTACCGGCACTCGATGGACAGCGCCTTTTCGGTGACCGAGGCCTTCCTCGTCACCGGCGCGCCGCACGCATCCGCCTATTATCCCCGTGACTTCGCCTGGTTCTATCCTGATGTCCTCGACCCCGAGACCATCATGGATGCGCAGGACGCGGTGCGGCGGGCCCGGCTGCTCGACAAGAGCATCCGTCTGTTGCTCGAGGCGGTTCGCGCCGATGTCGTCACGACCACCATCGTCCCGGCGGGACGCGGTCGGTACCTCGGCGTGAACTATTTTTCGCGCCCCTCGGATACGCTGCTCGGCATTCTGGCCGGCCTGCAGCAGATGATCTCGGCCGATCAGAGGGCGCCGTCCTATCTGGCGATGGCACAATGCGCGCATGCCGGCCGGCTGCTGCTGGCCGAATATGGCGGTGACCTGAAGCGTGCGGTCCTGCAGCTCGCAAGCGAGCTCGAGCCGTTCGACGATGACGGCACCAGGTATTTGCTGTGCGATGCCCGTGGCCCTCGCTCCGCTGCAACGGATACCCGTGCGGAACGCAGGCGCTTTGTCACCAATGCCTGCGTCTACACAACCTTCCTGTGGAGCGTGCAGCTCGGCATCGTGGACGAGAACGAGCTGAAGCGGCTGCTCGGACGCGGCCTTGCGCAGTACAAGAAGGCCCTGCTCCGTCTGTTCGGCAAAGACGGCTACATCAGGCATTCGCTGGATGGTCCGAAGGGATTGCCGGTGTCCTCGGTCGCGCTGGATTTCGTCAGCGTGCATCGCGGCTTCTGGGATATGAACGATGCGAGCGAGCGGGCGCTGTTCGCGGCGACGGCGGATCTGATCATCGCGGAGCCGCGCTTTCGCATACCCTCTACGTTCCACTTCCTGGTGTCCGCGGATAATCCGCGGAACAAGATGATCCACAAGATTGCGGCTCCCGCCTATCAAGGGCGCTCGTCCTGGCCGACGTTCAACGTCGAGTTCGCGGACCGGATGCTCGACTACGACGAGGTCTCCGGCGGCGATCACTACCGGGCCTGCGCGCAAGGGATATTGAAGGACATTCGCACCGCGACCGAAGTGCACGGCGGATATCAGGAGCTGATCTCGGAACAGGGGCTGAAGTATCGCACCTGGGCCTACAAGGGCGCCGTGGCCCATTCCTGGTTTCCGCGCTTCCTGTCGGTCTGGAGGAGGGCGTATGGAACGCCGCTCCTGCAATGGAATGACTGATCCGCGGGGGCGCTATCCCGCCGTCACGTCCACCAGCTCGCCGCCCTCCAGCACCTTGGCCGCCTTGGCGCGGTCGAGATCGCCTTCCCAGGCCGCGACCACGACCGTCGCGACGCAGTTGCCGACGAGGTTGCCGAGCGCGCGGGCCATGCCGATGAACCAGTCGACCGACAATACCAGCACGAGCCCGATTGCGGGAATGCTCGGCACCGCATTGAGCGTCGCCGCCAGGATCACGATGGCCGAACCCGGCACGCCATGCGCGCCCTTCGAGGTGATCAGGGAGACGCCGAGAACCAGCAGGAGATCGCCGAAGGACAGCGGCGTGTTGGTCGCCTGCGCGATGAAGACGACGGCGAGCGTCAGATAGATCGAGAAGGCGTCGAGGTTGAAGGAATAGCCGGTCGGAATCACGAGACCGACCACGGAATCCTTCACGCCCATCCGCTCCAGCTTCTTCATGATCTGCGGCAGCACGGCATCGGAGGAGGCGGTCGCGAGCACGATGGTCAGCTCTTCGCGCAGGTAGGCGAGGAATTTGAGGATGTTGAGTCCGGCGAGCGCCATCACGCCGCCGAGCACGCCCAGCACGAAGATGCCGACCGAGATGTAGAACAGCATCACCAGCGACACGAGCTGCTTGAGCGAGCCGACCCCGTATTTGCCGACGGTGTAGGCGACCGCGCCGAGCACGCCGAGCGGGGCAACGCGGACAATCAGGCCCATGACGCGGAACAGCACGGTGGAGGCGGCATCGATCATGCTGGTGACGAGCTTGCCCTTCTCGCCGCCGACGAGCGCGAGGCCGACGCCGAACAGAACCGCGAAGAACAGCACCTGGAGCACGTCGTTGCGCGACAGCGCGTCGAAGGAGGTGGTCGGGATCACGTTCATCAGGAAGGCGCCGATGCCGCCGCCTGACAGCTTGTGGGCGTTGTCGGCGTAGGTGTTGAGCGCTTTGGCATCCAGCGTGGAGGGATCGATGTTCATGCCGTGGCCGGGCCCGAAGAGGTAAGCAAGCAACAGGCCGACGACGAGCGCGACGGTCGTCATGATCTCGAAATAGACCAGCGCCTTGACGCCGACCCGGCCGACCTTCTTGAGGTCGCCGGCGCCGGCAATCCCGTGCACGACGACGCAGAACACGATCGGCGCCACGATCATCGAGATCAGCTTCAGGAAAGCGTCGCTGAGGATCTTGAGCCCGATCGCGAAGTCCGGGACGGCCATGCCCAGGATGACGCCAAGCACCAGCGCGGCCAGGACCTGGACGAACAGCGAGGTGTAGAGCGGCTTCGGCTCGGCGGCGGGCGCCGCGGTGATGGTCGACATGGTGGATTTCCCCGGTTTGACGCGACTTGGACGTCAAAAAGGAGCAACAACCGTGCCAGATTGTCGCGGTGTGTTCCGGAAAGCGGCCTGGAGGTCGCCCTGTTATCCCGGGCGGCGCGACGCAACGCTTCAGGAGCGCTGTGTCGGGGGGCGCGGAACCCATCACTCCACGCCTTCGCTATCTCGCCGAACAGTCGCGTGGGGAGGAAGCGCGGGACCCGTCAGTCGTTATGCCTACGCCGAAACGAAAGGCAACCTCATGCCGCAAGATCCAGCAGCCGGCATGATCCGCGCACGAGCGCCTTGCGTCCCGTGGGCGTCATCACAGGTATGCCGTCATTGACGACAACGAGACCGAACTTGACGAGACTTTCGATAAGATAGGCCTTCGAGAGGCGACCGCCCGACACCGGGTTGCGAAGTGTGCGCAGGGCTTCCCACTGGTCCGGCGAGAGATCGAAGTCGACGTCGTTGCTCATGTTGCCTCAAGCGATAGTACCATTCGCGCGCCTCTGTTAGCGGGGCTGCATGAAGACCATGCGACGACAATGAGTCGGGAATTCGGTGCGCTGTTTAGAACGTCTCTTCACGAATTGCCGCACTTCATTGCGCCACAAGGGTAAAGATCGCTCGTTGGCGAATATTGTCCCGAGCTTCGATCACATATTGATGAATTCGGTTTGATGCTGCACTGCAAGTTGTCGCGGTGCACGGGAAGCGCTGCTGTCCCATTCTGCGTCGCAATAGGCACAGAAATCGTGAAGCGAAAGGTTGAGGATTCTGTTACGGTGATCCCCGGGGAATGACTTCACGCTGCAGGAGTGGAGTGCATGAACAGGCTGGTCAAAATTCGCAGTCAGGAATCCCTGTGCCGGGAGCGCGCCGCGCTCGATTTCGATCGCCGGGTTTTCTGGCTCGCGCAAGCCGAGGAATGGGAGCAGCGCGCGCTCGACGAAATTGCCTATCACTTCCGGGAGTGCAATATCGGCCAGGCGGAGCTTGCACGGAACTGACGCTGGCCGCGAGCAAGACCTACTGATAAGTCGCCACGATATCTGACACCGCGCGCTCAAGCTGCTGCGCGGTGGCGCATTGGCGCACGACCGTACAGAAGGTCGCGTAGCGCGGCATCTCGGAATCGCCAAAGCCCCAGGCGAGCCGTCCTTCGGGATTGAGCCAGACCAGCCGCTTCGAGCGTTCGGAGATGCGGCGCAGGATGTCGGCACGCGGGTCGAGGTTGTTGCTGCGGGCATCGCCGAGCACGATCACCGTGGTCTGCGGCGTCAGCGTGCTCATGAAGTCCTTCTCGAAATCGACCAGCGAAGAGCCGTAATCGGACGAGCCGAAGCCGACCTTGGACATGATCTCGGCCATCGCCTCTTCCGGCGATTTCTTTTCCAGGATCTCGCTGACCTCGATCATGTGCGAGGAGAAGGCAAAGGAGTGGACGTCGTCGACCACCTCGTGCAGCGAGTGGATCAGCAGCAGGAAGAAATCGGAGACTTGCGCGACCGATCCCGAGACGTCGCAGAGCGCCACGATCTTCGGCCGGTCGCGATGCTTGCGCTTCCATGCGGTGAGGAAGGGCACGCCGCCCCAGGCCGCGTTGCGGCGGAGTGTGCGGCGGACGTCGAGATGACCGCGGCGCTGGCGCTTGCGCGGCTTCGAATAGCGCTCGCGCAGGCGGCGCGCGATCTGGCGGATGAGGGCGCGCATCTCCGCGACCTGGCGCCGCTCGATGCGGGCGAGCGGCGCATTGCGAAGGATCTCGTTGCGGAGATTTTCGGCCTCCTCGCGGGCGTAGAGCGCGAGCCCCTGCGAGACGGTTTCGCGCACCGCTTCGCGCAAGGCGTCGAGCGCGGCGCGCAGGCGCTCGGCCAGTGCCGGGTTGGTCGCGGTCAGCGCGTCGAGATCGTCGCGCAGGCGCTGGAGGCCCATGGCATCGAGGATGCGGCTGGAAAAGATCCCGCGCTGGGTGGAATAGCGGATATCCGACAGGGAGGCCGTGCCGGAAGCGCTGGCAATCGCCGCTGCGATCGTGTTGCGGTCCTGCGACAGCAGCATCTGCGCGAGCGGGCCCAAGCCCTCGGGAGGCTGTCCCTCGCCCGCTTCGCTGGCCGAGCCGGAGGAGGGCGACTGATCCGGATCCTGCGAGGCGTTCTCCTCGCTGCCCGCTTCGGTCTGATCCTGTCGCGGCTCCGGCTGGCTGAAGAACAGATCAAAGCAGTCGCCGAGCGCGAGCTTCTCGTCCTGCGATTTGGCGAGCGTCAGAAGCAGCGCGTCGCGCAGGATGGTTCGATCGGAGAGGCCGACCTGCGCGACCGCGCGCATCGCATCGATGCTCTCGGCAGGCGAGACATGAACGCCGACGCCGCGTGCTGCCCGAAAGAAACGATGGAGGTTCTCGCGCATCGGCGTCAACCGAAGACGTTGGACCGTGCCGCCTTGGCAATGAAGGTCGTCACCTGCGGCGCTGCTGCCTCGATGTCGGCTTCGTATTTCAGCAGCACGTTGAGCGTGTCCTTGACGAGCTCGGTATCGAGCTCCGTGGCCTGGAGCAGCACCAGCACGCGCGCCCAGTCGATGGTCTCGCTGACCGAGGGCAGCTTCTTCAGATCCAGCGAGCGGATCTCGTGAATGAAGCCGACCATCTGCCGGCGCAGTGCCTGCGAGATGCCGGGCACCCGGCTTTCGACGATGCGCTCCTCGAGCCGCTGCTCGGGGAAGCCGATATGCAGATGCAGGCAGCGCCGCTTCAGGGCGTCGCCGAGGTCACGCTCGCTGTTGGAGGTGAGGATCACCGTCGGCGGCGTGATCGCCGAGACGGTGCCGAGCTCGGGGATCGTGACCTGGAAATCGGACAGGATCTCCAGCAGCAGCGATTCGAATTCGGCGTCCGACTTGTCGATCTCGTCGATCAGGAGCACGCAGCCGCCCGGCTGCTCCAGCGCCTGGAGCAAGGGGCGCGGCTCGACGAATTCCTTGGAGAAGAACACGTCGCCGAAATCGTGCAACTGGTCGAGCGCGGCGTGCAGCGTCTGCGCGCCGCCGAGGACTTCGCCGAGCTTGTCCTTGAGGATCTGCGTATAGAGGAGCTGCTTGGCGTATTTCCACTCGTAGAGCGCCTTGGCCTCGTCGAGACCCTCGTAGCATTGCAGGCGGATCATCTTCATGCCGCGCCAGGCCGCGATCGCCTTGGCAAGCTCGGTCTTGCCGACGCCCGCGGGGCCCTCGACGAGGATCGGCTTCTCGATCTGCTGCGACAAATAGACGGCGGTCGCGATCTGCCGGCTCGCGATGTAGCCCTGCGCGGCGAGGCCGCTCTCCACTGCCTCGATCGAGGTCGAGGCCTTCTGATCAGCCACGAAAGGGCGCTCCCAAAGGTCTTGCTTGGGGCTTGTTCTGCCTGCGTTCCCGGCAAAGAACAAGCCTCGTTTGGGAGGCATCAGACCCGCACGGACGGCGCTTTTTCCGCTCGACGCAAATACGTGTCGGCGCGGATATTTGCGCGGCTCGCCGTTCGCGCGATCAGTGCCGCAGCAGCTCCGGCTTGCGGATCGTCTGTCTGACCTCGGCGCCGCAATCGGCGCATTCATAGACAAAGTCGATCTTGGCAAGGCTCCAATGCGGCTCGACCTCGCGCACATACATCGGCAGGAACCCCATGCATGCCGGGCAATTCACAGGCGCGATCTCGATGTCCTGATGATGCTGTACATAAGCTGGCATCTCGGCTCTCCTTCGCAGGCGACAACCAAACCCCGCGCAGAAGCTACTGCCGGTCGCTCCAGGCACGTCATCAACTCTATCGAACGGAGATGGAACGGCGGACGTTTGTCGCGCGCTGTGACATTCTTGTTACGTGTCTGTACTGTAACGGGCGGACTGAATGCCTATTTCTGCGGCCGATCCGGTTTTCGGAGCCTCAACCAACGATAAGGGAGTAACGCCCATGACGCATGCCATTCGTTTTCACAAGACCGGCGGTCCGGAAGTCCTGGTCTGGGAGGAGGTCAGCGTCGGCAAGCCCGGACCGGGCGAAGCGCGCATCCGCCACACCGCCGTCGGCCTCAATTTCGTCGACATCTACAACCGCTCCGGCCTGTATCCGGCGCAACTGCCGAGCGGGCTCGGCAGCGAGGCCGCCGGTGTCGTCGAGGAGGTCGGGCCCGGTGTCACCGATCTAAAGCCGGGCGACCGTGTCGCTTATGGCGCCTCGCCGCTCGGCGCCTATTCCGAGGCGCGGCTGATCCCCGCGGACCGCCTGCTGAAGCTGCCTGAGGGGGTCGACGACAGGACCGCGGCGGCGATGATGCTGAAGGGTCTCACCACGCAATATCTGATCCGGCAGACCTATCGGGTGAAGGCGGGCGATACAATCCTGCTGCATGCCGCGGCCGGTGGCGTCGGTCTGATCCTGAGCCAGTGGGCCAAGCACCTCGGCGCGACCGTGATCGGCACCGTCAGCAACGACGAGAAGGCCAAGCTCGCGAAGGCGCATGGCTGCGACCACGTCATCATCTACACCCGCGAGGATTTCGTGAAGCGGGTCGACGAGATCACGGGCGGCAAGAAGGTCCCGGTGGTTTATGACTCCGTCGGCAAGGACACATTCCTGAAATCGCTGGATTGTCTCGCGCCGCTCGGCGTCGCCGCGCTGTTCGGTCAGTCCTCCGGCGCGGTCGAGCCGCTCAATCTCGGCCTGCTGGCCCAGAAGGGCTCGCTCTACGTCACGCGGCCGACATTGTTCACCTACGCCGCCAAGCGCGAAAATCTGGTCGCGATGGCGAACGAGCTGTTCGACGTCGTCAAGTCCGGTGCGGTCAAGATCGAGGTGCACCAGACCTATCCGTTGAAGGACGCCGCCAAGGCGCATGCCGATCTCGCCGCACGCAAGACCACGGGATCGACCGTCCTTCTGGTGTGATGTCCGGGCCTGCGTCACGTCCGTTCATGCTTGCGCACATCGCGGGCGTGATCGAGGTGAATTGCTTGGAGGTCGACGTCTTCGGGCGGGATCCGGGGCAGGGCGGCCTCTGTCAGGATCGCCTCGGTGACGTCCTCGACCGAACTCCCGGCGATCTCGTGTATGAACGAGACATTCCGGTATTCGCCCGAGGCGATGCGGGAGATGACCTCACGCCTTGTGATTTCGGGGTCGACGACCGCCTCGCGGCCCCGCCGTCCATAGTCGATCATCACGACGAAATATTGCATCAAAACGACTCTGCCGCGCCCCCCATTGCGGGCGCGCGGCAGATTATTTCCGAAAAACAGAATCAAGTCAAGGCCGATTTCGAAAAAGCGAAATCGGCGGCCGTGCCGATGCCCTACTTGCCCTTCTTGCGGGGGCGCGCCGACTTGGCGCGCAGCCGCTCGAGTTGGCCCTTGGGCATGGACAGGCAGATCTCACCCACCCAATCGAGCTTCACGCCGACGATCGGCTTGGCGTTGAAGCTGGTGAGATTGACGACGGACGGGCTTTTCCCCCGCTCGATCGTTTTCAAATAACGCTCGCCGGTCTTGAGCCGGACCACGGCCTCCTCGCCGTAGAAGCTCGACAGCGGATGGCGCTGATCCTTGTAGACCACGATCACGTCGCCGCTCTCGTATTTGGGCAGCATCGAATCACCCACGATCTCGAAGGCGACAGTCTCTTCCATGATCGGGAAGGGCAGCGCGATGTCGCCGAGACCCTCCGGGGGGACCTGCTCGTAATCGGGCTCGATCACGGCGCCGGCACCGACGCGGCCCATGATCGGCGCGAGATTGAGCTCGAGATATTCCATGATCGGAATGATTTCCGAGGCCTTCACCAGGCGTTCGCCGCCGAGGATCTCCGAGACCGCGCCGGGCCGCACGCCCATGGCCGCCGCGAGGCCGCCCTTGCTCTTGCCTGTCTTTTCCAGGCCCCGCTCGATCATTGCAACGTCCAACATGGTGATTCCCTCGATTACCCATCGTCTCGCTCTTGTAATCCGAAATTCGGAATTATTGCAATTATGAATATCAGAATTATCGCTTGACTTGTGCTTCGGAATACCGGAATGTCTGTTTCGCCCCGGTCGTGCGATCGGAGGAGACGCATCACAGGACAGCAGCATGGAACCGGGTCATTGGCCGTCGGAGCACTCCGACGCGCTTCGCGACTATTTTCTCAAAGGCATGTCTTATGCGGAAATCGGAAGGCAGATTAACGCAAGGTTTGGAACGGCTTACACGCGCAATGCGGTGATCGGCCGCGCCAAGCGGCTCGGGCTCGTCATGCCGGAATGGATCGTGAGCCCATCGGTCGCGCCATATTTGCCGGGTGAGGCCCCGGTTTCGCCGCGCCGCGCGGTGCTACCGAATCTGAACGTGCCGCCGAAGTCCGCAATGAAGCCTGCGGTGCGGGTGAAGCTGCGCTGCGTCGGCGTTCAGCCGCGCCTGATCCAACTGGTGGACCTCGATCCGGCCGACTGCCGCTATCCCTATGGCGGCGACAAGGACGGGGAGGAGATCGCCTTCTGCGGCCATCCGCGCCAGCCGGGCTCCAGCTATTGCGCCCCGCATGCGGGCCTGACGCGTCGCTCCGGGGCTGCGTCCGCCCGTGTCCCCGGTCCCGTCGTGCTGAAGCTGGTCTTCGCGGCCTGAACTCTCACCCGTTTCATCGTCGATTTCGCAAGGAGTATCCAAGTGGCTCGTGTCCGACGCAACAAGTCCTACAAATTGGCGCAGATCCACGACCGGCGGTCCCGCGACGTGCCATTCAATGCCGAAGTGGCGGAGGTCGAGGTCGACAATCCGCTGGCGCTCGATGCTGGTGAGAAGATCGTGGCCATCCGGTCGATCCGTGGCGATCCGCTGGGACGGCTGCATGCACACCACCAGATCGATGAGGCGCAATTTCTCGGCGGGCGCGCCTTCCAGAACGATTGGGAGAGAGCGGAGCGGGGCCCTCAGGCGATGGACCCGACCCGCGAATATGTCGATGGCGCGCGCACGCGCGAGCCGGTCACCGAGAGCCAGCGCCAGGCGGTGCTGCGGCTGAACCAGGTCGAGCGCGAACTCGGGACCGACGGCGCTGCGCTGGTGCACGACGTGCTGGTGCTGGGCCTGACCATGGATCAGATCGGGCAGCGTCGTGCTGTCCGTACGCAGCGCTGGAACGACTATTTTGCGCGACGCTTTCGCGAGTGCCTCGACCGGCTGGCGCTGATCTACGGTTTTGCGACGGAAACGGGGACACGGCAGGCAGGGCGGCGCAGATGACAACGGCACGCCTGCGGTTTGGGCCGCGGGCGCGCCAGTTTGCCGCTCACGGATGCGGGACGATCTGGTAGGGCGTCGAATAGGGTTCGACGCGGAGCGAGGCGTTGGCCAAAAGCCCGATCCTGGCGGTCGGCGCCTGCTGCAATTCACCGTTCGGGCCGCGATGCACGTTATATTGCCAGACCGTGAGATCGCCCTTCTGCGCCAGCGCGTGCGCAACCGCGCTCGCATCATTGCCGCCGAGCGCCTGAAGCTCCTCCGCCGACAACCCGACGACGATCTCGTCCTTGATGGTGACGATCTTGAACAGGTTCATCTTGGTCTCCTGCGCCCATGCGCCTTGTATCGAGAGGGTGAAAAGCGCGACCGCGGCGCCCTTGATGAGATCGCAGCGAGAAAGCATGCCGTCGTCCTTTGGTGCTGAGGCGCGCCCGAATCGAAGAGTTTTCAGCCATGGCGCCCGTTGTCTGCGTGGCCGTGTCGCAACGGCTTGGTCGTTCGTTCATGGACAACGGTTCACCGGCGGAAACATATCCGGCTTGCGAGATCGATCGTTATTCTGCCGTTAATACAACCGCCGAGGTCGCACTCAACAATTACGTGTAGGCACTGAGAAGGGCTCATTCGCAGCCGAATGTCCGTTCATATCGGAAACAAGCAGAAACGTTGTGCCGATCGACGGCGATTGGAGCTGCGTGCGTGATTGATGACGCTTCTTGACGCAGGTGGGTGACGGCGGTCGATATACCTGTTATCCGGAATTGCCGTGGTGCGATGCAGACGAAGCATCGCTTTAGGCACTGTTGGGCTTGCCGGACGGGTTGTTCCTTGACATAATTGCAACCAGATGGTTGAGCCTGTCGTTTGGACATGTCATTCGGCGTGCCAACCCGCCGGGGCCACCCGGCCGAGAGTTCGTCGCCATGGGTCCTGTATGGCGTCTTGTTATGGCGTTCGGTTCTTGAGCGGGTCACGAAGCCGATGCTTGTCATAGGTGCGAGATGAAAAACCTCAATTTCGCGGCTGAACTGCACCTCAAGCTCGGCGCGCCGGCGAGCGGCACGGTCGAAAGCCTGCGCCTGCTCCGCGCGTTCCTGAAGCTCGCGCCTCGACAGCGTTTCGAGGTCATCAAGCTGGTCGAAGACCTCGCCACCGAAGAAATTCTGCCCGAGCACCCCTTGTCCTGAGCCCGGCCGAGCGCCGGCCTTACGCCGTCTCTCTCGTTTTCCCGTTCGTTTTCCCGCCGGAGCCGGATCGCCGGCGACGTTTCCACGCGGGCTGGCCGCTGGAAGGCGATCCGGCAAGTGTGGTATTCAATTGGGAAAACGGGAGGAGTGCGACCATGATCGAACCGAAGCTCGAAGTTCCGGCCGAACTGCGCGACCTGGCCGAGAAGACAATTGATCAGGCGGAGAAGGCATTCGGCATGTTTTTCGACGCCGCCACCAAATCGATGTCGTCCGTTCCAGGACCGGGGACGGAGGTGTCGAAGCAGGCGCTGGTTTTCACTGAGCAGAACATGAAGTCGGCCTTCGAGCATGCGCGCAAGCTGGTTCATGCCACCGACCTTCAGGAAGCGATGCGAATCCAGTCCGATTTCCTGCGCAGCCAGTTCACCAGCGCCGGAGATCACATGCGCCAGATGACCGGCAGTCTCATGCAACAGGGCAAAGGGAAGTCCTGATTCTCTGCGCGCGCAGCATGCCCACAATAGAACTTGCGCGGCGTGGCGATCCGAACCTCGATGCCGGCTCAGATCTATGACGGGCCACCGAATGACCACATTCGCCGTCTGTCGTCCTTCTGCTGATCCCTGCCGGTCCTCCGGCAGGGATTTGCATGTGTGGCGAGCGTCGTGCTCGGCGTGCCACTAGCGCAGCGAAGCGATGTAGGCCGCGATGTCGCCGGCTTCGGTTCGGCTCAGGGGAAAATTCGGCATCTTCGGGTGGGGATCAAGCAGGAAGAAGGCGAGCCTCTCCGGACTGAAGTCCGGCCTGCGCGCGACGGAGGCAAAGGAGGGGACGTCAGCGCTCGCCTGGGTTTGGCCGTTCGCGACGACATGGCAGCTTGCGCACCAGCGTTTGGCGAGGTCCGCACCGTGATCGGCATTGGCCGCGAGAGCCGACGATGTGCCGAAGCTCGAGGTTACGGCAAGCAGCAGGCAAATTCGTCTCAAATGCTGGTGCATAGGGTAACTTTCATGCATCGATTAGCGGCCGCCATGCTTATCCGCAGCACGATCCCGGAAATTGCGAGAGATCAATCCGGGCGATGATCGACCGCAGCAGCTTGCGGGCCGAACGATAGAGATGCCGTAGGAAAGCCGGCATCCTCGCCGCGGGCAGGCCAAGACTTCTCGTGAGACTTCTCGTATCGAGATTTCTCGTATCCAGACTTTCAATGTAGTGCGACACGTGACTCTCCGAGGCTATATCGCCCTTTTATCCCGGCGCCTCGGAGCCGCCTTGATCTGCCGCAAAGCGTTCCGGGCTAATAGTCGCCCGGATTCATGATCATCGGGGTTTTCGTATCAGCCGGCGCAAGCGCGCTGCTGGCGCTGTCGCGCAGGAAACGGTCGAGCGTTTCCTGGATCTTCTCCTTGACCGAGTTGGGACCGCGATCGCTCATTTCCGTGTGCTGCGCGCCAGTGTGGACGATATCGATACCGCGCGCCTTGGCTTCTTCCGGCGTCGGCAGCACGCCGGGATCGGTCAGGAAATGCGGATCCTTTGACCGGAACGACAGGATCTTCATGCCGTCGCTGACCACGAAGGGCACCCGCAGATTGTCGAGCGTGATCACCTTCGACACCAGCTCCGGGTGCTGATGGGCAACATACATGGAGACATCGCCGCCGTTGGAGTGACCGACGAGGGTGATGTGGTCGTAATCGACGTTTTCGTGCTGCTTCTTCAGCTTGTCCAGCGCGAACAGAATGTTGGCTTCGCAGCGGATATAAACCTCGCGCCGGCCGACATATTGCTGACCGACATGGGTCATCAGCGGCGGATCGCTCGGCAGGTCCTGCTGGATGCTGGCAACCAGATAGCCGCGCGCGGCAAGCACGTTGGCAAGGAAGGAGTATTCGGTGGCCTTGACGGTGTTGCCGTTGCTGATGATGGCGAGCGGGAGTTTCCAGAGGCCGAGATTCGCCTTGGTCTCGTAATCGCGCCGCACCGCCACGTCGACCGAGATCGGCCGCTGCCGCGAGGCGTCGAACAGCGCCAAAGTCTCATGGCGGATCGCGAACCGACTAACGACGAAATATTCCCCGACGCCGAGGACGCAGAGAAACGCCAGGATTGCAAACACCCTCTTCATGGTTTCATCTCAAATCACATTTGACTGAACATGGTCATTGGGAACTCCCGGATCGAGCGATCGTGAGCAGCTTACGGGATTAAATTTAGGCAAGTCTGTGAGCAAGCCCGCAAAAAGGACCGCGGGGTGGCTACGAACAGCCGGACTTGCCGCGTTCGGGGCAGAGCCGGAACGCGCTCGACAGGGTGAACAGGAAGCGGGGGCTGCGGCGCTCGTTGTCCGGTGCCCGGTAGCTCAAGGGCACCGCTACGCCGAGATCGGCCTGGATATCCTCTGGCAGGAAGAAGCGCACACCGGCCCCGGCCGATGCGAGCGACAGGCCGTCACTCAGGCGGTAACCGTCGTTCCAGACGGCGCCGCCGTCGCCAAAGGCGTAGAGCTGATAGCCGGTCCAGTAGCGGAAATTGAGCTTCTGGTCGAAGCGCAGTTCGAGCGAGCCGGCAAGGCCGTTGTCGCCGCTGATCTCGGCTGCGCCATAGCCCCGGCCGAAGGCCACGCCGCCGAGATAGAATTGCTGCGAGGTGAACAGTGGCCGCGATGCGGTCTGGCTCGCCGCGGAGAGCCTGAGCGACCAGGTATCGTTGAGCGTCTGGTAGCGCGTGAACCAGAGGTTCAGCACCGAGAAGTTCGAAGATGCGCCGTCGCGCGACAACAGGTCGTCGTCGAAATGCGAGGCGCCGAAGATGTCGAGGCCCTGGCGGTAGGTCAGCGTCGCAAGATTGGTGCCACCGAAGCGATCCTGTAGCCGGTAGTCGGCGGTCAGGCTCGCGGTCCTGATATGATCGTTGTACCAGGGACCGTAACGGTCGTGCTCGGACACATTGCTGAAGGTCGTCGCCGCAGTCAGCGTGAGCGTGGAGGATTGCGATTGCAGCGGGACGACGCTGGCGCGCAGCTCGAACGCCTCGGTCGTCGTGATATCGCTGTCGAGGCGGCGGGCATCGCCCGGCCGGACCGCGCTGTACAGGGCGGAAGCGCCGAGGCGCACGCCGTCGACGCCGACGGGCGTGTCGTAGGACAGCCGCGCAAAGCCGAGCTGGCGAGGATCGTTGGCAATCGTCGACAGGTTGACTGCCAGCGTGTCGCCGGGCGTGAGGTAGGAGTTGAACGCGCCGGTGGCGTAGCTCTGCCACGGGCCAACGGAAGATGATCCGAGATTGTCCAGACCGAACGAGGAGAAGGCGTGCCAGGTCTTCAAAACGACTGTGAGACGGAAGCGGCCGGTCGCGCCACCGATCTCCTCCAGCGCGGTATCGGTGATCCGGACGCCCGGCCTGCCGTTGATGAGGAAGAGCTGGCGTTCGAGCGTTGCGAGGCGCGACGGCTGCTCGGCCAGAACCGGCTCGAGCATCGGCCTTACGCCGAACTGCTCGGCGCCGTCGCCTTTCAGCTCGGCCTGTACGATGGCGCCTTCGATCACCTGGATCCGTACCCGGCCGTCGGCAATGTCCTGCGGCGGCACGATGGCCCGGCTCAGATGGAACCCCTCGGCGCGGTAGAGATCGCTGATCGCGCCGGCGATCGCGGCGAGATCCGCCTGCGAGACCTGCTTGCCGAGATAGGGCTGATAGATCGCGGCTATCCGATCTTGGGATACGGTGTGTGCGCCGCTGACGTTGACGCCGCGCAGCACGAATTGCGGTTTGGTATCGCCGCCGGTGTTGGGCTGTCCGACACCCGGAAGCCGGACCGGAGGCCGGCTCAGCGATTCCCGCTCGGTTTGGTTATCGAAATATTTCTCGGGCTGGCGCGGATCGAAACCCGGCTGGTTCGCCTGTTGTGCGAACGCCTGGGAAATTCCCGCAAAGATCGGTACCACCATTACCAACGCGGTAATGAGATGCCGCTGCTCAACGTACGTCGCGAATCTCTCTCCGTAGTTTGACGGAGACTTTGCGATGGGGCGGTAAGGGTTCGTTATCCGCATGATTTTTCATAGTTTTTTATGGTCAATGATTGGTTAATGCTGCCACTGCACGGGCCGCTTCCCGCTAATCCTCTCTTGAGTGATTTCCGGATACCCCTCAGCTCCGGCTGTAACGCGGACTGAGGATCGTGATGCTTGGCAGAATTGGAATGCGGTGTGCCCTCGTGGCGGCGCTGACCCTTGGAACGGCTTCCGCTGCGTTTACCGCGGAGGATGGCGTCTGGTCGGTCAGCAAGGCCACCGGCGAGGTGTGGGTCGCGACCGACGGCGCGCAACAGGTCTCGCTGAACCAGGAAGCGACGCTCAAGCCCGGCAATACCATCCGCACCGGACGCAACGGCCGGGTGCTGCTCGTCCGCGGCGAGGAGACCATTCTGATCTCTCCCAACTCCGTGATCGGCTTGCCCTCGGAGAAGAAGGAGGGGCTCTCGACCACCATCATCCAGCGGGCGGGATCGATCCTGCTCGAGGTCGAGAAGCGCAACGTCAAGCATTTCGAGGTCGAGACGCCCTATCTCGCCGCCGTGGTCAAGGGAACGCAGTTCAGCGTCACGGTGGGAGCTGGCAGCACCAAGGTCGGCGTGCTCCGCGGCCAGGTCGAAGTCTCCGACTTCAAGACGGGACAGATTGCCCAGGTCATGCCGGGACAAGCGGCCACCGTGTTTGAGCACGGCAAGCCTGGACTCAGCTTGAGCGGCGCGGGGACGTTCAATCCGATCGAGCATGGCAAGCCGCGCGCCTCGACGATCGAGCGTGTCCCCGTACCGAAATCGGGCCTGTCGGCGCCGCGCAATGCCGCGAGCGGCCATGCGATCCATGCGCTCGGTCCCATCGACAAGGGGGCCAAGGCGGCTGGCGTGCCGAAGCCGTCGCATCAGGCGGCTGGAGGTCATGTTTCCAAGGCCGGCGTCGTGCGCATCTCGAGCTCGCTCGGCGAAGTCAGGCTGAATGTCCACAAGGTCACGAATGGGCTCGCCCACGGCGCGGTTGCTCCCGGACAGGTGCGCAACGCGAACGCCAACGCCGGTCCTGACACGGTGTGGAGCGACGGCAAATCCAATACGCCGGCATCCAACAGCTCCGTCCAGACTGCGGCAACGACGAGCGGTGCGGCAGCTGCTGGCAGCAGCGCCTCGGCTGCGAGTGCGGCGATCGCGGCAGCGGCAGCCGGTGCATCCAGCGACAGCCCCGGCGCCAACAACGGAAACTCCGGCGGCAACGGCAATTCCGGCAACAACGGCAACGGAAATAGCGGGAACAACGGCAACGGCAACCATGGTGCCACCGGCAACGGCAGGGGCAACAACGGCAACGGCAGTGGGAACGGCGGCGGCAACGGCCATGGCAATGCCTACGGCCACAACAGGCGCTGAGGCGGTTTCCCAGGGGATGAGGGGGCGCATCCGTTGAAGCGGGTGCGCGGGAGGATCGGGTGAAACGTTATCGGCCGCATATTCTCGTCGTGATCGCGCTTGCGATCGTGCTGTCCACGGGATGGCATGGTGCGCTTCGCAACGCGCTCACTGATCTGCGGTTCAGCTGGCAATCGCGAGCGGCCAGCGGCAATGTCGTCGTGGTGGCCATCGACGCACCGTCCATCGATCAGATCGGGGTGTGGCCGTGGCCGCGCCGGCTCCACGCGGAGCTGTTGCGCAGGCTCGAGGCGGCGGGCGCGGGGGACATCGCGTTCGACGTCGATTTCAGCACGCCGTCCGATCCGGCGTCCGACGAGGCCTTCGTCAAGGCGCTCCGCGATGTCGGCGGCTCGACGATCCTGCCGTCCTTCAAGCAGCCGACGCCGAATGGCGGCACGGCGCACATCAATCGCCCCCTGAAGGGTTTCAGCAACCAGTCGTGGCCGGCCGTCGTCAACGTCGCGGTCGAACCCGACGGGCTCGTTCGTCGTTATCCGTTCGGCGAGAAGCTCGGCGATGCCTTGATGCCGTCGATGGCCGTCGTGCTGGCCGGGCAGGATGCCAACCGGCGGCCGCCCTTCCTGATCGACTTCAGCCTTCGTGCAACCTCCATTCCGAGCGTCTCCTATGTCGACGCGCTGCGCGGCGATGCCGCGGCTCTCGACAAGGTGAGAGGCAAGAAGATCATCGTCGGCGCCACCGCGCTCGAGCTCGGTGACCGGTTCAGCGTTCCCAACGGCAGGATCGTCTCGGGGCCGGTCCTCCAGGCGCTGGCCGCAGAATCGATCCTCCAGGGCCGGATGCTGCACTGGACATCAGATATCGGCATGATCCTGGGTCTGGGCGTGATCTGCCTGCTGATGATGTATGCGTGGCGTCGCCTCGCGCCAGGAATTCGCGTCGCGGTCCTGATCGCCTCCGGGGTGGCTATCGAGCTGGTCGCGGCCCTCGTGCAGGCAAGATGGCCCCTCGTCATCGACACATCGCTATTTCACATCGCGATCGTTGCCTATCTGGCCGCGATTGCGCTGGACGAAATCGATTTCCGCAGTCTCCTGGGACGCATCGCCGAGAGCCGCTTTCACCGCATCGCGATGTCGCTTGGCGATGGTCTCGTCTGCACCGACGAGGATCACCGGATCACGGTCTGGAATCCCGGCGCGAGCACGATCTTCGGCTACGCGCCGGCGGAGATGATCGGCCGTCCGTTCGAAACGCTATGCGCCGTGCCGGTGGACGGCGATGCAAGGCCGTCCATGCACGACGCCGCGCGCCAGGCGCTGCTGGTTCCGGGCGGGGCGGTCGTTGTCGAGTTCGAGGGCCGGCGCAAGAATGGCGAAACCTTCGCCGTCGAGGCGAGCTTCTCGGGCTGGCAGGGAACGGACGGCTTTCAGTACGGCGCGATCCTGCGCGACATCTCGGTCCGCAAGCGGGAAGCCGAACGCGTCAAATATCTTGCCGAACACGACGCGCTGACCGGTCTTGCCAATCGCAACACGCTGCATGCCGGACTGGCCGGCATGATTGCGAATGCAGAGCGACGGCCTCGCGAAGTCGCGTTGCTCGTCATCGGGCTCGACGGCTTCCAGGGCATCAACGATACGTTGGGGCATTCGGCGGGAGATCTGGTGCTGCAGGCGGTCGCCATTCGCCTGGAGGGTCAGGCCGGAGATCGGGCGATCGTCGCCCGGCTCGGCGGAGATGAATTCGCCATTGTGCGCGAAGCCGCAGATGGCGGTGAGCCGATCGCGAAGTTCGCCGAGCGGATCGCGCGTGCATTCGAAACGCCGCTTGCGACGGGCACGCGCCAGCATCGTGTCAGGATCAGCATCGGCGTCGCGGTCTACGGCGAAGGCGGACAGAGCGCCGACGAACTCCTCAGCAATGCTCATCTGGCGTTGAGCAAGGCAAAGATGACGCGGCGCGGCAGCCATGTGATCTTCGAGGCTGCGATCAGGCAGGAGCTGGAGAACCGGCTGACGCTGGAGAGCGAGTTGGCGCTTGCGGCGGATCGCGGCGAGTTCGAACTGTTCTACCAGCCCCAGGTTCGTCTGATCGACGGCAGCCTTATCGGGGCCGAAGCGCTCATCCGTTGGCGGCATCCGGTGCGCGGCTACGTCTCGCCCGGAGAATTCATGCCGGTGGTCAACACCTCGGCACTGTCAGAGCGTATCGCGAACTGGGTGATGGAGACCGCCTGTCGTCAGGCGCGTGACTGGGAAATATCCGGCAACGGCGTGCGTGTTGCGATCAACCTGTCGCCCTCGCAGCTTCACTCCGGCGATCTCGCGCATTCGGTTGCGGCGTTGCTCGAAGCGACGGGGCTTACCCCGTCACTGCTCGAAATCGAGGTGACCGAAGACATCCTGATCCAGGACGAACGCCGCGTGCTCGACATGTTCAAGCGAATTCAGGAGCTCGGGGTGCGCGTCCTCTTCGACGATTTCGGCACCGGTTATGCGAGCCTCAGCTATCTGAAGAAGTTTCCGCTCGACGGGCTCAAGATCGACCGCTCGTTCGTGCTCGATCTGCTCGCCGATTCCGACGATGCCGCGATCGTCGGTTCGACCATCGGCCTCAGCAAGCAGCTCGGCCTCACGGTCGTGGCGGAAGGCATCGAGAACCGCGCGACTGCCGACTTCCTGGTCAGCATGGGATGCGCGGAAGGACAGGGTTATTTCTTCGGCCGTCCGATGCCTGCCGAGGCGTTCGAAAAGCAATTCCTGGCAACCGAGCTCGACGCGGCCAGCGCTGCCTGAGGAGGCGGCTTCTATCGCCGCCGCGCGACCGCGACCCCGAAGAGGAAAGCGACGAACAGGCTCGCAAGCGGCGCCTCGCGCGTGATCGCTGCGACCGTCGCGAGTGCCCCGCCGGGCTTGCGCGATTCCTCGACTGCGGAGGTCAGACGATCGACCGCTGCGTGCAGGCCTCCCGCGACTTCGCCTACCGTGCGGGAGACGTCCGCCGCAGTATCGATGGCACGTTCGGCCATGCCGGGTTGCGAGGTGGATTCCGGTATCTCCGTGCTCAACTGCGCGACCTCCAGACCTGACGATGGGCCGGCACCTTTGGCTATCCGCGCGAGCGCTCGTTCTGAACAGCGGGTCTTGATGACCTTTGGCTATCCGCGACAGGCGCCGTGGTTTACGGCGGGTGCCGGCCTTGGATGGGCAATTCAGCGCGCGGGATTTTGTTCCGAACGATAGGACGTCCACGGCGGACCTTCCCCGGGAAACGACGGGTGCGAATCTCTGTTAGGCTGGCGGTGGCTCGTTGATGTCAGGAGACAGCCGTGACCGATCGGACCGTGACGGATCGAGGCCGGCGCATCGCCTTGCTCGGCGCTCCCATCGACATGGGGGCTTCGCAGCGCGGCACCTTGATGGGCCCCGCGGCGCTGCGCACCGCAGGCCTTGCGACACTGCTCGAAAGCCTGGATTTCGAGGTCGTCGACTACGGCGATCTTTCCGTGGCCGAAGTCGGGGACCTCACCGACAGGCCGCCGGAAAGGGCCAATCACTACCGCGAGATCCAGCGCTGGACGCGCGTTCTGAGCCAACGAGGCCATGAGATCGCGAGAACCGGCGCGCTGCCGATCTTTCTCGGCGGCGATCACACACTGTCCATGGGTTCGGTCAATGCCATGGCGCGTCATTGGCAGGAGCGTGGACGCGAGCTGTTCGTGCTCTGGCTCGATGCCCATGCCGACTACAACACGCCGCAGACGACGATCACGGCGAACATGCACGGCATGTCGGCCGCGTTCCTGTGTGGTGAGCCCGGCCTCGAGGGCCTGCTCGGCGACGATCCGCGCGCTTCGATCACCCCTGACAGGCTCGATTTGTTCGGTGCGCGCTCGATCGACAAGCTCGAGAACGAATTGATGCGCGCGCGCCGGATCAGGGTCGTCGACATGCGTCAGATCGACGAGTTCGGCGTCGCCGTCTTGATCCGGCGCGTCATCGAGCGGGTCAAGGCGAGCAACGGCGTGCTGCATGTCAGCTTCGACGTCGATTTCCTCGACCCGTGCGTGGCGCCGGGCGTCGGCACCACGGTGCCGGGTGGAGCGACCTATCGCGAGGCACACCTGATCATGGAGCTGTTGCACGATTCCGGCGTGGTGGGATCGGTCGACATCGTCGAACTCAATCCGTTCCTGGACGAGCGCGGCCGGACCGCGCGCACGGCGGTCGAACTGATCGGCAGCCTGTTCGGCCAGCAGATCACCGACCGACCGACGCCGAGCAACGCGATCGCTCCGGGCGAGTGATGCCGTCGCCTTCAAAATTAGGCAGGAACATTCCCTCGGTTGCCAAGTTTTCCCGATGCCCTTCCCCAAGGGCGACCCCGTATGGCCTCAGCTCGAACGCCCCCGATATCCCCGCGAGCTGGGGCCTTTTTTCTGCTCCGGCAGATTGGATATCGATGGTGCACGCAGGTCTCTCTCGTTCGCGGCGCTTCAGTATGTTCGTCAGAGAGATCGGCTGGTGACCCGGCCGGAACTTTGCCGACATAACACCGTTCCCGATGTGCGGGCGCGAACGTAGGCGGACACCATGAAATGGATGCTTGTGGTCCTCGTGGGTGGCGTCGCCCCCGTCAATACCGATCTCGTATTCGACAAGTTCAGTGACTGCCTGTCCGCCGAAGCGCAAATGCGACAGCACTACTCCGATGCGTTCGATGCCTGGGACCGTGTGGCCGCCGCAAGAATCGACCGGCGTAGCGACTACAGGAAGGCCCGCGATCTCGAGGCGAAAAAACTGCTGAGCAACGTGGGCACCTGTGTGCCACACGGCGGGGGAGATTCTGTTGCGCCGGCGGAGCAGCCCAAGCCGCCCGCCGCACCTTCGCAGCAACCCGCTGCGCCGCCGCAGCCGACACCGCGACCTTAGCGAACGCCGCGCGGGCCCTTCGGCCAAATTGGGTCCTGCGACGTCGGGAAAAAGTGGCAACATCTTTGGAACCTTGTCATCGGTCCCTGGGTTCTCGCAAGCCGCATCCTGCGGTGAGGAGATACCCATGAAGAAGCTGATGCTGACGTGCGCGGCTGCTGAGCTGATCTCGACCGGCGCGCTGGCGCAGTCGACCGTCGTCACCACCACCGGCACCGGCCATGCCGCCGCCGTGCAGATCGAGCCGGAATACCGCACAAAGATTCGTACCTACGTGACCGAACACAAGGTGCGCCCGGTGCAGACCCGAGAGAAAATCGTGGTCGGCCAGCCGGTGCCGCGCGAGGTCGAGCTCGAGGCCGTGCCCGCCGATTGGGGCCCCTCGCTCACCAGGTACCGTTACGTCTACTCGGGCGAACGCGTGATGCTGGTCGATCCGTCGACGCGCACGGTCGTCCAAGAGATCGACTAAGTCCCGGGAGGCGGGTCGCTGAGCAGGCGGCCCGCCTCCCGCCAGCCCGGCCCCGCCCAATACCTCACCCTTATTCTTGTTTCTTATTCTTGTTTGCGAGCGGTCATGCCGATCATTCGATATTTCGTCTTCGTCGGCGGGCTCCTGCTGACCTTGCTGTTCGCTGCCGACCGGTACTTGCCGGCTCCCGGCGAGCCTGCAGCGATGGCAGATCCTGACAGAACCATCATCCGGATCACGTCGGCAAGAAGATTACCGGAGAAGATCGTATTCGATACGCGTCTGAGCGCCGATGTGTTCGATACGCGTCTGAGCGCCGATGTGCCGAAGATCGCCCAGGCAGATCCAACTCCTGAAGAACCTCGGCAGCAAATGCGTGAAGCCATGGCCGCCATGCCTGCAGCACCGTTCGACCAGATTAAGAAAGAACCGCCCGCGCGAATCTCCGCAGAGGCCCGTCCGCATCCGAAGCGCTCGGCCAAATCATCGAAAAGGGCATCCGAGCGACGGCTTGCCTTCGAGCGGCACGACCCGTTGTCCGGCGGATGGTGGTGAGCGGAAAACTTCGCAAGTGATGTAAAGGAAAAGGCCGCGCCCATAATGGCGGTGGTGCCGATGCCAGTGGCGCCGAACGACCGGATAAGATCCGCCGTAATAGGCGTAGGCGGGGCGCGCGATGCGGCGATAGCGATAGCCGCAGGAAACAGGCGCTGTGAGCCGCCGCCCGAGTGCCCAACCGGGAACAAGTGGAACATTCACGCGTTGGCGGGCGGCATCCATCTGGATGCTGGTTCACTGGAGGAGACGATCGATGAAGACTATTTTTGCCGCAGCTCTGATCACCAGCACTCTGATCAGCGGCGCTGCGTTGGCGCAATCCACCCCGCCTGCTGATCGAGCGGCTCCGGCGGCCGCCGCACAGCCGGCCGATAAGATGATGCTGAAGGACAATTGGCGCGCTTCGAAGCTCATGGGCCTGAACGTCTATAACGAAGCCAACGAGAAGCTCGGCGACATCAACGAACTGCTCGTCGACAAGAGCGGCAAGATCAGCGCAGTGGTGATCGGCGTCGGCGGCTTCCTGGGAATGGGCGAGCACGATATCGCCGTTTCGATGGACAAGCTGAAGTTCGTCGAAGAGCCGGTCCGGACCAGCTCCACCGGCACTTCGACCACCTCCCGCGAGACGACGACCGGCGCGGCTTCGACCAACGCCACGAGCCGCAACACCAACGATTGGGTCCCCGATCACGCCGTCATGAGCGGGAACAAGGAGCAGTTGAAGGCGCTCCCGCAGTTCAAATATTCGGACTACAACTGACAGGACGAACGTTATCGAGATCGAGGGCCTCCATTTGGAGGCCCTTTTCATTTGGCCCACACCGGAGCCGCTTGCAGCGGTGCTTCACACTCAGCCACGTGTATTGAAGCTATTCACTCGGTTCGGCAATGCGGTGCCGGGCCGGGTCGATTTCCCGACCGCAGGATCGTGGCCTCTGCAGGCTGGAACCGCCCGTCCCGAAGGAGGCGGGGAACCGGGAGGGGCGCCATTGAATTAACCCTGCATGAGGACAACAGCGGATCTTTCGATGACAAACACTCGTTTCGCGAGCTCCATCTCTGCCGCCCTCCGCCATCCCGGTGTGATCGCGCTGATCGTGGCTGGCGTGACGATTGCGGCAATGCTGATTGTCGATCACGGCCCCTGGAGCCGCGCCAAGACCCAGCCGGCCCATATTGCGATGTATGCGACCACGGGAGAAGCGGCACGGGCCGCCGGTGCCGCGGTGCTCCCGACCAACCCGAAATCACCGATCGAGCCGTCACGGCCGGGACCCAAGACGTCGCCGACCGTCAACCCCGTGACGCCGTAGCTTCGCTGCTCACGATGAGTGGAGCCGCCTCGCAGATCTCGGCGGCGTTGTCGCCGCTCTAACCTCAGCCGATCACCGACGAGCCGAGCAAGGCGAGCACGGCCAGCGCCATCAGCGCGGTGCCGAGCCAGCCCAGCGCGATCAGCCATGACCGGGCCCTGAAGCGGCCCATGATCGCGCGGCTCGAAACGATCAGCATCATCATCGCCATGATGGGCACAGCGACGATGCCGTTCAGCACTGCGCTCCACACCAGCATGTGGATGGAGTCGATGCCCGTGAAGCCGAGGCCGAAGCCGATGATGGTTGCCGCGGCGATGATGGTGTAGAAGCCGGCGGCTTCGTCGGGCTTGGCCTCCAGCGTGGCACGCCAGCCGAAGATCTCCGCGACGCCGTAGGCGGCCGAGCCCGCCAGCACCGGGATCGCGAGCAGGCCCGTGCCGATGATGCCGATCGCGAACAGCGCGAAGGTGAAATCGCCGGCCAGCGGCCGCAGCGCTTCGGCCGCCTCCGTTGCCGAATTGATCTTGGTGACGCCGTTGGCATGCAGGACCGACGCGGTGGTGAGGATGATGAAGAAGGCGATGCCGTTGGACAGCAGCATGCCCGACAAGGTGTCGATCTTGATGCGGTCGAGCTCGTGGGTGCCTCCGCGCTTGAGCTCGCGCAACGGCTTGTCGCGCTCGCCCTGATTCATCTCCTCGACCTCCTGCGAGGCCTGCCAGAAGAACAGATAGGGGCTGATGGTGGTGCCGAGCACGGCCACGACCATCATCAGATAATCGGCGCTGACATCGGCCTTGGGCCACACCGCGGCGAGCAGCGCCGTGCTCCACGGGATCTTGACGGTGAAGGCGGTCGCGACATAGGCGAACAGCGCCAAGGTGAGGAATTTCAGCACCGGCGAATAGCGGCGATAGGGCAGGAACACCTGGAGCAGGGTCGAGCCCGCCGCGAAGATCAGCGCGTGCTCGTGGTTGAGGCCGCCGATGACGAGCGAGAGCGCCTCGGCCATCGCGGCGATGTCGGCGGCGATGTTGAACGTGTTGGCGGCAACGAGCATGGCGACCAGGCTCAGCACCGCCCAGCGCGGCGCGAGCTTCATGACGTTGGCGGCAAGTCCCTTGCCGGTGACCCGGCCGATCTGCGCGCTGACGAGCTGGATCGCGATCATGAACGGTGTGGTCAGAAATACCGTCCATAGCAGCCCGTAGCCGAATTGCGCGCCGGCTTGCGAATAGGTGGCGATGCCCGAGGGATCGTCGTCGGCAGCTCCGGTGATGAGGCCCGGCCCCAGCCTTTGCAGCAACGTCGGCGCGGATTTCGTCGGCGTGAGAGCGCGGTCGCTCATGAACGGGGTCCTCGTCGGGGCAGATGCTTTCACAGCAAATGCTAATCAGGGAACGAAAGTTCCTCGCCGCGCAGGCGTCCTATCTATTTCTGATAATGCTAAATCGACTTGACTGTCGGGCAAAACAGGTATAGATTGCCATCATCGCAAAAATTCCCGCAGCCCAAATTCTCGCAAGCTCAAGTCAGTCCGCGAGGCTGCTTGCCGCCGGCGGCGGGCCTTTGAACGTTGGGGATGAAGGACGTCCGTCGCGCTACTTGACGCTAACGAACATGCCCCAGGCAGCGGCCAGTGCGGCGCCGGAAAAGACGATCAGCGGATTATCGCAGAATGCGCTGCCATAGCTGCACATGGTGACGCCGAACGAGCCGATCTCGTGATGGCTCGCGGAGTAGAACAATCCCGACAGTACCAGCAATGCAGCGGCGACGTAGTACATGGCAATCTCTCCGACGCTTTCCCGATTGCATTCGCGCAAGCACATGTCCCAGCATGGCGCGAAGAGATTTCATTTCGCCAAATCCGCTTTGCTGCATTTGAGTTAAAGTTTGATCTGTCGGGCAAAGCATCCGCAGGATGATAGAATCGGGACGTGATAGCGCTGCGCTGACGGCGCATTCCCATCAAAAAAGGCCCCGCGTCGCGGGGCCTTTGTCGTGGCGGGTGTGGGATGGCCTATCGCCGCGTGCCCACGCCGTAGAGCTCGCGCTCGCGGCCGATGTCCTCGGGAGACAATGGCGGGCTTGCGGCATCGAAGTCGCTCCAGCCGGCTTTCTGCCAGGCCGCGCTGCGATCCTGCAGGTTCACTGACTTCTCGTGGAGAAGCGCATCGAGGCGCGCGCGGTCCTGGTCGGGCACCCTCGCGGACACCAGCGTGCCGCCGCGGCGAATGCCCTCGGCATAACGCGAGGCATCTTCCTTGGAGACGCCGGCCTGCGTCAGGGCGCCGACGATGCCGCCGGTGGCCGCGCCGGCAGCGGCGCCGACGGCGGTCGAGGCGAGCCAGCCCGCCGCGACGACCGGTCCGAGGCCGGGGATCGCCAGCAGGCCGAGGCCTGCGAGCAGGCCCGCCGCGCCGCCGAGGCCGGCGCCGATGCCGGCTCCGGTCCCGGCGCCTTCAGCGCGATCGTCGACGCCGTCGCGATCGCGGTCGACCTTACCGGACCGCGAGCCGTACCAATTGTCCGAATTGTTGGCGACGATGCTGATATCGGAATGCGCCACGCCGGCGCCTTCGAGCCGGGTCACTGCGCGTTCGGCATCGGAGTAATTGTCGTAAAGACGTGAGATGGTGACGGTCATTGTGAGGTCTCCTGGCGATTGCTTGTTACTTGGTGGGGTTCACGTTGCCCTGGAAGTCCAGGCTGACGTCGGTTTTGGTGCCGGCCTTGTCGGCCTTGCCGCGCCAGACGCCCTCGTTGTCCTTTTGCAGGCCGGAGACGTTGGAATATCCCGCTTCTTCGATCTTCGATTTTGCCTGTCCCTCGGTGAAGCTGTTGCGGCCGGCGACCGGCTTGTTCGAGTTGTTCTGGTCCGAGCTGTTGACGGCGTTGTTGCCCGGCCCGCTCTGGGCAGGCTGTGGCTGCGCGCCAGCGGGTACCGCTCCGAGCAGCAACATGGTCGTGGCAAGTAGAGTGAGACGTCGCATTTTTTTGTCCTCCAGCAGGTGAATGTGCCGGCGACAACAAGTGAGATTCGAATTGGTTGCTTACGTTTGAAGCTGCCGAGTGCCGCAGCCTGTCTCGCGCCAAAACGCGCGGGTGCATCGAACCAGTTTAGGAACGTCTGCCGGTTTGTCCCGTTTATGCGCGCCTTGCGGATGCCGTTGGCAGATTTATTCCAGCCGACGCATCAATTGATACGGCACGAAGGCGCGAGGGGCGGATGATGGCCGGAGCGCGCGCGTTGAGTTGGCGCGCTGGCGGCCCCGGCATTTTCGCTCCCCACGTCCAGCCCCGGAGGTGCCTGGGGTCGCTCCCGTGCTGCTCGGCTGGTTTTCGATTTCGGAACTTCAACTGCGCCGGTCCATTGTCGCCGGTATCATTGAACAGGCGAGACAGCTCCCATCATGCAATCCCGCTACCCGCTGTTGAAGAAATGGACGGCGCAAGACCACGAGCGATTGAAGGCATTGGCCGCAGCAGGCCGGCGGCCGGACGAGATTGCGAGCGAGCTCGATCGAAGCGAAGCGGCGGTGAGGGTGCGTGCCTGGCAGCACGGCATCGCCTTGCGGCTTGTCATTCAGAGGCGCAAGCCGTTGAAAACGGCTGGTTCGAAGGCCCGCATGTGAGCGAGGCGATCTACCCGGATGCGTCGAAGCTCAGGATCCACTCACGACGCCGCCCTGCGCAAGATAGGAGATGACCGTACCGTCCGCCGACGGCTGGAAGTTGTCGAGGGTTGCTTCCGAGACGGTCGAGCATCGCGTTGTCGCAGGCTCGTCGCGCGTGCCGAACAACGGCACGCGGAAGTCATTGGGAAAGCGGCCGCGTCACTTCGACGATGGTGCGTCGGCTTGCGTCCTGGCGGGCTCCCAAGGCGCGGGAAGGATGACGCGGATCGGACGCGCTTCAGTGGTGCCTTGACCAGCGGGCCGGGCTTGCTCCCTGGCAGGCTCGGCCGAAGCCACGGGCAGCAGTGCGACCAGCATGGCCAGCGAGGTCGTCACAAGTCTCACATCCAGCATCGAAGCCTCCGTTTCCGCGTCAACGCAGCCTGCGGGACTTGGTTCAGACGAATGCGGGAACAAGTGGTAATTTTGTAGGTTTGAAGAAGACAGATCCGGATGACCGGACTGCTGGAGGAGGACACGATGAACATCAAGACCATCATTGCCGCTGCCCTGTTGACGTCATTTGCGGCTCCCGCGTTCGCGCAGTCGTTCTACGTGGTGCAGGACGTCAAGACCAAGAAGTGCACGATCACCGAAGCGAAGCCGACGAGCACGGAAACCACCGTCGTCAGCGGCGACACCGTGTACAAGACCAGGACTGAAGCCGAGGCCGGCATGAAGACCGTCAAGGTCTGCACGTCGAACTGAGGAGAAGGACAGATGCCTGTACTTCTGCTTTGGGCCGTCCCTGCCGTGATCGTGATCGGTGGCGGCGTTTATCTGATTGGCCACATGCACTGAACCTTGATGCCGAGGGTGCCTGGCGCGCCCACGGCCCCTCTTGCGAGTGAAGTTGCGCAAGCGTCAAGCAAAGCCCGCGTGGAGCGATCCGCGCGGGCTGATTGTATATGAACCGCTCTCCGAGAGCCCCCGACGAAACACGGCTGAAACATTGCTGAAACCAGATCGTCCTGAACTCCGCGCCCGCTCGTGCCGACCAACGGAGCGAAGAGGAGAGACAATCATGATCCAGATCGGTTCGAAGGAAGAAGTCGCGTTCCTGCTGGCGCTGTTCGGCACCCACACCCAGCCGGTGAAGCGGCCGAAGCCGAAATCGCAGCAAAGGTGAGAGGCTGAACCCATGCCAGGTTTGGCCGAATGCCAGAGCCTGCTCAGGCTCCTGATCGCCAGGGGCGATCCCAAGTCCATCCCGCTCGCCAAAGGCGCCATCGATCAGTATTTGAACACGGCGCCGCTCAGCGCCCGCGGCCGCGGCCTGCGCGTGCTCCAGCGCGACGCACTCGACCAGCACGATGTGGCGGTCGGCGTGCAGCGCTCGTTCGCCGAGACGGTGGATGCCTATATCGAGCACAAGCTTGCGGAAGAGTAGGGCGCTGCGCAAGCAGGCATGGTCCGTGTCTTGCCGGATCGATCCTTGCCAGCGTTCCTTGGACGGTGTTCCCGGAACCCGTTGATCCCCAGCGAATTTTCGTCTTATTGGAAACCTTTGCCGTTCTCGGGCCTAATACGGCAAAGGATGCAACAATGCCGCGTTACTACTTCGACCTTCGCGACGACAACGGAATTGCCCTCGACGAGGAGGGGCTGGAATTGGCAAGCCCGCGCGCCGTTCGGGCCGAGGCCGCCAAGTCGCTTGCCGATATGGCACGCGATGCCGTCCTCTCGGCGCCGCCCACGGGCGGCAGGCAGACGATGGCGATCGACGTTCGCGACGCCAGCGGCCCCGTCATGCAGCTGACATTCTGGTTCGAGATCGAGACTCCGGCATCACGATCGCAATCAGGCGATCATTGACGCGTCAACGACCTCGGCAGCGACTCTTCGGGATCCAGCACGGCGATCTTCCGGCCAAGCTGCCATACCTCGACCTTGCCGTGGCGTGTGAACTGCCGCGCGAAGCTGAGGGCGGAGGAATCCGACGGCGCCTCGAACGCTTCGGCGGAGCGGAAGATTCCGTTCTCGCCGATCAGATAAGCGCGATATTGCTGCATCATGTCGGTGCCCTCAGGCCGGGGGAGCGCAGCCAGGCCTCGATCTGCATGGCCGTTTCGTCCTGCCGGGCCCGGCGCAGCAGCATTTCGCGGCGGCGCCCCGGCGAGAGCGCGCGCGCTTCCTCGCGACAGCGCGTGGCTTCGTCGGCGAGTCTTTCGGTGAGAGTCTTGGTCTGTTTGAAACGACGGCGCGTCAGCATGGCGCTTCTCCCTGTTCGAGGAGGCGGGAGCGCGACTTGGCGTTCTCATCACCGATAAATGCCAAGGGCCTCGCGATGATGAGTGACCCTACGCCGCCGTCGGCGCCGAGTCTGTATCATTTGGTACGCTCGCAAATTAAATTTTCGGGAGAAAATTCAGACGCTTGAGCCACTTACTCAATTTGAGTGCGACACGAAACCCAGGTTCACTTTCGGACCAAAGCCGCCCCTCGGGTCGTTGCAAGACACCACCAAGGCTTGTTTCAAGGCTTTGTCTCAAGAAGCGCCTCCGAAGGAGCCGGCTGATGCGTTGCGGCGTGGCGTCCGCGCGCGGCTCAGGCGCGAAGCGCAAGGTGCAGGAATTGGTTGAAGGCGCTCGCCTGGTAATCGGCGAACGCCTCGCCGTTGACGAAGCCTCGCTTGCGGTACAGCGCCAGCGCCGGCTCGAACGCCGGGCCGCTTCCGGTCTCCAGGCTCAGCCGGGTCAGCCCGCGCGCCTCGGCCTCGCGCACGATGTGGTCCAGCAGCAGCGCCGCGACGCCGCGGCGCAGATGATCGGGGTGGGTCCGCATCGACTTCACCTCGGCGCCGCCGTCGCCCAGCTCTTTCAGCGCGCCGATGCCGACGACGTCATCGCCCTCGCGCACCGACCACACGGTGACATCGGGCACCTGCAGCCCCGACAGGTCGAGCGCGAACACGTGGCCCGGCGGCGAGTTCGCATGCATGCCGGCGAGATGAAGCGCGAGCAGGCGGCGGGTCGGTTCAGAGGTGAGATCGTCGGGGTGGATTGAGAACATGGGGGACCGTTTGGGAGCTGTGCGCCGACACTCGAATTGCGCCCGCACAATATGAAGCACAGAAGCGCTGGTTGACAACGTTCCCGTTTTGTTCTAGATTTCAAAATACTTCAACTGTTGGGCGAGCTAGGCAGAGGATCGCATCTCGTCCAAAAATTTCCGCGGGTCGTCGATGAGTAGCTCCCTTCTCGCTTTGGTCTTATTGAATAATCCGGTGACGCCGGACATGTCAGCGGTTGCAAAGGTCCTTCACGCCCGACATCCGGAGTTGGCAACGGAGACGATGGACGACGGGCGTGCTCAGCAGGCTCAAGCAGACTCGCCGCTCATTCGCTGCGGCAACGAGCTCGTCGCCGTCATGTCGATGCCGGCGCCCATCCCGGACGACGAGGGACTTTGGGCGCGCGCCGCCACGACATGGCCGGAGAGCAAGGCGGTGGCCCTCCGGCATCGAGGTCATGTGATCGTATCGATGCTCGGTAAGAGCGAACAGCCGCTGGTCGCCGCGCGCATCACGACCGCTGTCATCGGTGCGTTGATTGCGACGATGCCTGAGTGTTGCGGCGTGGTCTGGGCGGGCCGGGTCGCGCGGCCTGCCGATCTCTGGCGCGAAACGTCTCGCGATTCATTCGCACCATATCCTAATTACCCCTTTAGGCTATGGGTCGACATTCTTCCGTTCCGGACAGGCGCGAAGATCGCCGCGGTCACGATGGGACTGTCCGCCTTCGTCGGTCGTGAGATCGAGTTCGTGACCGGCAAGCTCACGCTTTCGGCGTTGTTCGACAAGGTGGCTGGGCTTGCCGTGTATCTGATCGAGCATGGCAGCGTGGTGAAGGACGGCGACACGATCGGCGCAAGTGCGAGCGAACGGATCCAGGTGCGTCACAGGAATTCCGACGCGTTTGGCGGGCTGCCGGTGTTTTACTGTGTGGATGAGTTCAAGCACTGATGTAGATGAGCGACTTACCATCGGTACTTGCCGCCAGATTCGTTGCCCGAGACCGAAGGTTTGACACGTCGGGCAAAACACATGCAGAATGGCATCATCGGAAGAGTCCGATAGCTCGCGGGAAGCCGCGGGCTTTTTTGTTGAGCAGTCGATCGTGGTCTCCGCCGCGCGTCATTGCGGGCACGCTTTTCAATGGGTTCAAGTCATGAGTGACGATAAAGCAATTTCTGCTGCAAAGCGGCCCAGAGCGCGAAAACGCCGCTTCTACGAAATGGGTCCCGATTTTAACGGAGGGCGACCGGGCTTTTGGGTTGCGGACGAGAGCGTCCTTCCCCCCCACAGAGTATATCGTCTGCCCGCTTCTACACCGCCCGTGCCTTACATGTTTGATAAATCCGATGGCAGTCTGCCCTATGACCTGGAGGTCTGCTTTCGCTGGTGGCTCGTTTCGGACCGGACAAAGGCTGTCTTCGAGCGGGTTGATCCGGAGGCATTTGTGTTTGTGCGGTGCGACGTGCGAGTGCCGCAAGGTCGCTATCATGGACCGGACTATTGGCTCTGCGATGTTGTTCGCGTCCTCGACGCGCTGGACGAAACGGAGTCCTGCTTGCGCATCGGTGTCCGGGACGATGTTCGCTACATAGACCACGGTCAGAAATACTACGGGTTCATTCCCGGCTACAAACTGGTCTTCAGAGAGGCCGCGATCGGTAACGCGCACATCTTCCGCATGGCCTACGACGAGGCGACTGTCATATGCGATCAAGAGTTCAAGGACGCTTGCAAGTCGGCGGGGCTGAGGAGAATTCGGTTTCGCGATCCCTCAAAAAGCCGATATTGATTCGCGCCATCCTGAGAAATGAAGTCTGTTCGCTGGTGGGCGGCAGTGCATACTCGGAACAGGTGAGAAACGCCGGCCGCCTTGGCTTCAACGATGACCAGTTCAGACTTAGCGATTTCTGCTAGCGGACAAGGCTGGCGCCTGCGAGCGGATGGCGGCGGGGCGCGCCAGTACTTCTTCCCGATAAAATAGAACGAAATAAAGCCCACGCTTTGGGGCCGGTAATCAATTCGCGCTCCATGGGCGTCGACTGCGGGCGGTCTGATCGAGCGATCGCCTGCACGCCATAGTACTTCAGGAAAATTGCAACCTTGTTTGACGAACGCGCGGGCGTTCCCGCCGCGGCAGCGCTTGCGCGCCTAATCCACTCACCTTGCCAGCTCCCATACTCAATGAAACCCCTTTGTGAGGGTGCATGTCGATTTTTTTCGATCACCACATCATTCCAGAGCGCTTTAGAGACTACCCCGCGTTTCGCGGTATCGACAAGAAGACGTTCGATATCGACGCGCCCGCAAACCGAATCTATTTGCCAGCAAATCGGGAACTCGCTGCAAAGTTGGAGGTGTCGCCCCATCCGAGCAGACACGTGGGGCCGTATGGCGACCTCATTTGTAAGAGGCTCAAAGAGATCGCAACGATCGGGAGTCCGGCCGAGCGACTTGTGGAGATCAAGACTCTTATCGATGCTATGCGCGTTGGCTTCCTTAACGGCCATCTCTACACCAATGTGCCTATCGGTAAAACACAAGAGGAAGTCTACCAAGGGGTCGAGAAAGTTTTGACGGACCCCAAGGCTTACCGCGATCAATACCCGGATCAATTGAGGACCATCAGAGATGTCGAGCGAAGGGGAGCGGACGCCGGTCAGGACCACCTGATCAAATGGCTGCTCTACCTGGACGATCCGGAGCGGCAGAAACTGATAGATGAGGCAATTGCTCGCAATCCTGACGTCAACATCACCGCTGGCAATCGCGACCTGCGCGGAACGAATTGGTCCAAGTTCGAAGCGTTGGATCCCTCTTCGGACCCTTTTCGCGTACCCGGCTCAACATCGGCCAACCCGAGCGACTTTCCGCCGCTGCCGGGCTACAGCTCACCTCCGCGTGCCGGTCTGAACGAACAGGAAGGGTTTGCGCGAAGTGATCCCCGCTTCACACGTGCGCTGCCACCGTTTCCCACGCTAGATCCCAACGAACGGATCGGTCAATTGCCTCCGACAACGGTCGCTCCATCAGATCCGCTTGTGCTCCAGTCCGATCCGCACTCCGGAGTGACGTATCCGTACTACGAGAATCCGTTGGCTGGAGGCGCATCTCCGGAGCGTGATGTTCTTCCTTTGTTGGCCGGAGGGGCCGCCCTCGGCTTAGCGGCGCCTTCTATCCTCCCCTGGCTGTTCGGTATTGGAGGCATCTTGGCGGTCACGCGAACTGCCAACGCGCAGGAGAGTAGTTCCGGCGGCACGATGGGCGCGGCTACTCCTGGCGGAGGAGTGTTCTCGACAGGAGCGCCGCCGCTCAACATCATCGGCAATGGACTTAACGTCGACAGCGCGGCCAGTGGCCGCGGCTCTTCGGCTTCATCGACATTTGGGCGGCAGGTGGGCGGAGCTTCCTCGATCGATCCAGAGACTCGCGCTAGCACTTTTGCAGATCGCTTTGGCAGCTGGGCCGGCACGCCAGACGGCACTGCACGTGCCGAGCCGGCAAACGTGGATAGATTACCAGACGCTCCTGCAGGCGGATCGGTCGCGCCCGAAAACGTTCGGCGCCTCGCCCGCGTCAATGAGTCCAACGCGGGCAGCGTGTTCACGTCCGGCAGTGCGCCGGTCCCGCATCTGCTGCCTTCCACGGAATTCAACGAGCGGTTCGGCAACTGGACCGTGCCGACCACTGGCAGCGCGCAACCGCAACCCAGCAAGCCAATCGGTCTATTTGCCGACGAGCCGAGCTACGTCATTCCACCCCCGATCTTCGGAGTGGACGGTCCAGGCAATCCGCATAGTGACGCTGAGGAGTGGTTTTCGCGGTGGATACGGCCGTTGCTTTGACCAGAGTAAAGGTTGCGGAGCGGCGAGTATGCCGTCGGATCGTTCGTTTGACACGTCGGGCAAAACACCGGCAGAATAGCATCATCGGAAGAGTTCGGATCGAGCCCGCGGGATGCCGCAGGCTTTCTTTTGGCTGAGCAGTAGGCCGTATATTCATTAAAGAGTGTCTGTTCATGAGGGCCAACCGGAAATCTTCTAGTCGGCCAGAGCATTACTGCTTCTGACCGATTCCGTTGAGGTGAACCTCATCGCACAGGCGCCGCTCTGACCGGATGCCGAAGCAGTAACCAATCAGCAGCATCCGGATCATCAGCTCCGGATCGATCGAAGGCCGACCGATGTTGCTGTAGAAAGGTGCCAGGTCCCGCTTGATCTCTTGAAAAGTCGACAAACCTGTCGATCGACCTGAGCAGGTGATCGGCGGGAATATGCTTCTCAAGTGAGAACTCGTAGAACAAAGCGGCCCGGCGCATATAATGCCTGGCCGGAATCCCTGCGCTTATCACCGGAGTAATTGGCCTTTTGGCCCGAAGGCGAGGTTCGGGCGGCGTCCTCCGTTGTCGGCTCGTTGGGTAGACCGGAAGCAACCGGCCGACCTTCCAAGCAGCGCCAGTGACCCGTAGCAGACTTTTGGCATATTGAGCGGATGCAGCCACATTGCTATGCTTCGTTCACATCGTGCCTTAGGTCTGATGGGCAGGCTTGATCAGGCTTACGGACTGCAGCCTGCAATTTGGAAATTGGAATTCTTGAAGCCATAGGCCCCGCCTCCGGACGCATTTCAAAATCGGCCGGGGAATGTTCATGGACGTCATTTCCCTCCGTTCTTCCCCTTGACTCGGAGGCGGGCTTTTTCTGTCAGCTTGATCGAAAAAGTGATTCCGCCATGTCCATTCCAAAAAACATAACCCAATGCACTTCAGTCAATCGCCACAACAGAAGCACGGCGTGCCACTACTTAGTTGTTTTAATGCTTTCAGTTTGCATCCTTCAGCTCGCAAGCAGTACGGCGCAGACCCAGTGCGCAGCTCGCGATGTTTTGGAGAGACAGCTGAAATTCAAGACACGCGCGTCCGAAGCGCCTCAACGGCTTATTGAATCCGAGCGTGACATTGCGATATGGAAGACAATTGCAATAGGCACGTTCGCCGACTCACTTAAGCTGCGCGATGCACTGGACAGCATGCGATGCAGTGTGGGCAGCCAAGCGGGCGAGATCCTTGCCCGACCGTCCTTTATTACTGCTTCTCAGAAGACAGACATGGAGCTTGCACTCGTCTCCCCGACGCAACTTGGGTTCACGAGCGATAGTGTGACGTTAGCTGACCTTTACTCACGGGCTCGAAAACTCGGCCTTGAACTCGCACCGGCAGAGGTCGGACCACAATTGCGCATCCAATATTTCGACCAGCCCGTGGGCGAGTTCCTCATCATCGGAATGGAGCCGATCATGACCTGGAGCGGGGACCCGATTATTCTGAATGTAGCAAATGGCGGCGCCGGATTGATCCTCATCGGCCAAGACGGTAGAGCCGAAGCCGAGATACCTGCCACGTCTCGGATCGTTTTTGCGCGCTCGCATAAACTTGCGGCCAATACCAATCTCGTCGATCAAGCTGCTGCAGTTCCGCGCGAGTAAGGAGGGTGAACTGGCCCATCGGCGACCTTCAAATGATGTCCGCTGTTTGTGCTCCTCTGGAGAGACGAGCGGACATCAGGGGCCGCCGAACCAGGCGCCCAATTCAGGAGTACGGGCGCTACGCCGCCGCAGGCGGCCCGAACCACCGCAGCAATGTCTCCTCGAGCGCGTGTTGGTTCTCGTTTCCGACCCAGGCCACGTGGCCGTCGGGCCGCACCAGCACTGCGTCTGGCGCAGCGACCTGCCCGATGACCGGAAGCTCCCACACGCCATCGGTGCCGGCGTCGACGACATTGATGCAATCCACCCAGGGCGTTGCGGCAATGCCGCCTCGCTTGCCAAAATTGAGCAGCACGCCCCGCGCTCCGTGCAGCAGCGTGAACAGTTTCAGCTTCCGTCCTTCGACCGTCAGATCGAGATCCGGCATGCGCCGCCCCAGCAGCGCGTGGCCTTCGCCGAGATCGTAAGCGATGTCGAGCCCGCTCATCATGGCGCCAAAACGTCTGCGCGGCTCGTCCATGCCGAGCAGTTCGGAGACGGTGTCGCGTGCGGCCTTGAGGCCGTCGTCGCCGCGGCGGAGCAGAGCGATCTGCGCCATGGTGTTTCTGAGCACGCGCGCGCCGACGGGATGGCGCTCGGCGTGGTAGCTGTCGAGCAGGCTGTCCGGCGAGATGCGATGGACCACCTGCGCCAGCTTCCAGCCGAGATTGACGGCGTCCTGCACGCCGATGTTGAGGCCTTGCCCGCCGACGGAGTGATGGATATGCGCGGCATCGCCGGCCAGCAGCACGCGTCCTTTGCGATAGGTCGTGGCCTGCCGGGCCGCATCGGTGAAACGGGAGATCCAGGCGGGATTTTGCAGTCCGAAATCGGTGCCATAGACTGCGACGAGGGCATCGCTGAGATCGCGCAAGGAGGGCTCGCCGGTGCGCGTGAGCATTGCTTCCGTCACGACGACCAGCACGCGGCCGCTCTCGGTCTTGCTGAGGCCGTGAAAGCCGAGCGCATCATGACGCAGGCCCCACGCCGGCGCCTCGCGCATCTCGACCTCGGCCATGAGATTGCTCAGCGTCGGTGAGGTGCCGGCAAAATCGATGCCGGCGGCCTTGCGCACCAGGCTGCGACCGCCGTCGCATCCGACGAGATAGTCTGCGCGCAAGGTCTCGCCACCGGAGAGCGTCACGTCGATGCCGGTTTCGTCCTGTGCGAAGCCCGTGAGCTCGACATTGCGATAGATCGGCACTTTGAGCTCTTCGACCCAGTCCGCCAGGATGCGCTCGATGTGGCTCTGCCGCAGCGCCAGACCGTAAGCGTGCCTTGTGGGGAGGTCGCTGATGTCGAGCCGCGTCCAGGCAAAGCCCGCGAGCTGGACGATCTGTCCCTCGCGCAGGAAGCGATCCGCAACGCCGCGCTGATCGAGGATCTCGATGCTGCGGGCATGCAACCCGCCGGCGCGCGTGCCGACGAGATCCTGGCTCGCGCGCCGCTCGAGGATGGCGACATCGACCTTTGCGAGCGCGAGCTCGGCAGCCAGCATCAGCCCGGTCGGGCCGCCGCCGGCGATCACCACGGCATGGTCGGGCGGCATCTGGTTCCGCGCGTCGGCTCCCTGTGGCTGACGGCGTGAACGGGACGTCGGAAGCAATGCAGGCATGTCGTGACCCCTCGGCTGGTTGCTTTGGATGTTTCCTGGGTCGGGGGTTCTACGGCAGAGGCGGGGACTTGAAGCAAGCCCGTTGCGCACCACATATTGAGTTGGGAGGAGGGGCTTCCTCTTCCGCGTTCGCCGCGTTGACACGTCGGGCAAAACACCGGCATGATGGCATCATCGAAAGAGTTTGGTTCAGCCCGCGCAGAGCGATCTGCGGCGGGTTTTGTTTTGCGGGATTGGACGGTCAGCAGACGCCGGTGGTCCGCTGCATGATGTCGGCGAGCTCCTCGAACGAAAACGGCTTCCTGATCATCGGAAGGCCGCCGCGCCGGGGCTCGCGACCCGACAATTGCAGCATCTTCAGCTCCGGGCGGACGCGCTTGGCCAGCTCGGCCAGTTCATGACCATCCATGCCGGGCATGTTGATATCGGTGATGAGGATGGAGATGTCCTGGTTCTGCTCGAGCCGGCCGAGTGCATCCGGGCCGCTTTGGGCGCTGATCACCTCGCAGCCGAGATCTTCCAGCATGCCCACGATCACGTCGAGGACGGCGGGATCGTCGTCAACAACCAGGACAGTGTGGCTCATCGCAGGAACATTCCTTCTGACGAAGCATTCAACGCGCCTCTCGCCGGATAAGTTCCAGCAAAGGCCCGGCTGGCGTAAACGGATGTCGAGACTTCGGGCAAAACATCGGCAGAACGGCATCATCGAAACGCCCGCCGGGCGCCGGTCCGCCTAATCGTCCTTCGACAAATCGCCGGGTTTGGCGGGAATGTCGATGGTGCCGCCATCGCCGTGCACGAGATCGCGATTGCTCTGCTTTGTCTGGCCGGCGTCTACGATGATCGCCTCCTGCGGCTCGCGCTCCTTGTCGATGCGCGGCTTGGCTCCGGGCAATTCTCGCGATGTCTCTGGTGACGTCATCTCGAATGTCATCTCACCGATCCTCCTGATCGGCTAACTTTCGCCGGGCCGGTAAGTTCGTTTGACGCGTCGGGCAAAACACCGGTATGTTGGCATCATCGAAAGAAGTTTGGTTCAGCCCGCGCGGAGAATATCCGCAGCGGGCTGTTTCATTTCAACGGGGCTTTGACACGTCGGGCAAAACACCGGCATAGTGACATCATCGAGACGAGTTTGGTTCACCCGCGCGGAGCACATCCGCCGCGGGTTTTTTCGTCTCGGTTTTCGAGATCGGACGGCGGCGGCGCATTACGGCCACGCACTCGTCAAACCTGGAGCGCCGATCGGCGCGCCGTCGTCCGTACCATTGCCGGCCGTGCACGCGCGAACGTGCCGGCCCGCGGCGCTGGGGCCAATTGCCCGCGCCGCTGCGGTCTCCGGAAGACACGGAGATAGGGTTCGCGCCCGAAACGATCGCGCCTCGCCTGGCGCGATCTGCCGCGCATTTTCTTCGCTGGGAGGATCGATGACTGCCTATCTGATATCGCTCGCGCTCGCGGGCCTGGTCGCAATCGTGCTGTGGGAGATGCTGTCGTGAGCGAGGATACGGAATGCGAGCTTGCAAGCGAGCCGTCCCCCAAGCCCGCGGCCAGGAAGACGTCGAGGGCGCGGAGCCTGACCGAGATCCGCTCGCTGGCGCGCAGCCACACCAGGACGGCCCTCAGGGTTCTCGTCGGCATCATGCGCAGCGATGACGCGACACCGGCCGCGCGCCTTTCGGCGGCCAACGCCATCCTGGATCGCGGCTGGGGCAAGGCCGCACAGCCGATCGAGAACGGCGAAGACGGTGCGCCGGAATTGGTCCACCGGGTCGAGCGCGTCATCGTGCGTCCGGAAGACGCCGTCGAGGGCGATGCCGGTCCGAAGGCCTGAGATGCCGGATATCTCGATCTGGTGTTCGCTCGACCTTCGTTTGGTGCTGGGGTGGAGAATGCGGCCGAGAGAACGCCATCCTTGCTTATCCTTGGTCTTTCGTAAGTGCCCCTTTGCCCGACCTAAACACTCCAATACCGACGGTCCTAGTTCTTGCTCTGCTTGCTGGTCCGGCGCTGCCCGGCATAGGCGCGCTGCACCTGGTCGCTGCAATAGGACAGGTGTCGGCCATCGCCGGTGAAGTGTCCGTTGTTGATGATCCAGAGGATGACGGTCTTGTCGTCGATCTTCTTGAACATCAGGTTCTCGCGTTCCGGAGTCGTGTCCACATTCTGTACGCTGACGGCGTCCCTGTCTGACGCCGGCTGCAATGTGCAGTCCGCGCCGATCCGGACCGTGTCGGGAAGCTGAACCCGGGTGCGGAAGATCTCGCACTTGTTCGAGGCCGTGACGATCGACTTCCTGGCGAACGCAACGATCGTGTCGCTGAATTTCGCGCAACGTTCCTCGAAGTCGGCCCCCACTGCAGCGTAGACGCCATCTTGCGGATGAGCGCTCTTGAGAGTGAGCTCCAGTTCGGCCTTCCGCTTGGCTTCCTCGGCCTTCTGCTTGGCCTCTTCCTTGGCTCTCAGCGCGGCCTCAGCGAGCGAGCGCTGAGTCTTCAGAGGGCAGTAGGCCGCACGCCAGGGAGGATCCTTGAGCTTCCCATTCAGGCTCTTTTGGACGGAGATCGCCGACGTATCGAGCCGTTTGATGAACATGATCTCGTTGAATTTTCTGCTCTCCCAGTTGGGGTCGCGAGGGTTAAGGTTCTGCGCCAGATTGTAATCGTCGCAGACCATGTCAACCTTCAGCGCGCCTGGGCCAACATCGGTGATTTTCTTGACGTCGCAGACCCATTCGTAACCGCTGACCGACTTTTCGCCGAGATCGATCGTAAGGCCGCCGCTGTCATCGCAGTTCGACTGGAAATCCTTGCCGGGTTCGGCGTAGACGCCGGCCTTGGGACGCCATTTGTCGAATGTCGGAGCAGGCGGTTCCTGCGCGAAGCCAGGAAGTGCGAGAGCGACCAGCGCAGCCGCGGAGAGAGGCTGGCCGATTGCGCGACGAATAACCCTGTTCACGTAAGCCCCCTCATTCCCGGCGAATGCGGCATGTCTTTCACGAAGCCACCGCGCGCGAAATAGTTAGTGGATCAGCGAGAGTTGAGCAAGCCGTCGCCCGCCAGCGAAACGGTGAGGACAGCTGCTTGTCAATTCGCGTGAAGCTCTCGCGCTCTCAAAAGGATTTTCAACATGTGGGACGACATGATGCGACGTATTCTTCAACCTGTCGAGGGCATCTCGCCTCACGTTACGAGTCCATACGGCGCGGCGACAGGCAGGCCCCGCGGATCAAGTAACCCGCACGGGGCATCGATTTCAATTATGTCGGTGGTCAAGAGGCGCGGCTGAACACGAACCACCCGGAATTGCGGTCTCCCGTGAATGGCGTCGTTGAGCGCGCCGGTGATGATCAGTGGGGGACGATTTCGATCAGAGACAATAGCGGCTTGCGGCACCAGATCCTGCATACCAACTCTCGGCACGTGAAGGTCGGCGATGTGGTTGCAGCGGGTCAGGTGATCGGGATGATGGGCAATACCGGTCTTTTCGATAAGAAGGCAATCCAGGGCAGCACCACGTCCATTATCAAATCAAGGATCCCGCAGGTAATGTTCTCGATCCCGGTGCGTTTGCCGATGCGCTGGGACCGTTCGATCCAATTCCCGCGCCGGCTTACATTCCCGGGTATCAGCGGTATCTGCAAAACGCGGATATGGTGCCGGGGACCCGTCCCGAAGATCTGCGGGTTTTGAGGAGGATGCCTGCCGGAAAATCGGGTCGATCTGCCTTCAACTCGAATGGTCCCGTACCGGTGCCCGCTACTCCGCCCGGCGCTTCGTTTCCGTCTTCGGCACAAAACGACTTCGAAGGACGATACGGAACCTGGCCTTCGCTTTCCAGAGGCGGCGTTCCTGTTGGTGTCAATCAAACTCAGCAAGGGCAACCTGAAACTCCAAACACCGAGGACTGGTCCGCGATGTGGCGCAGGCGCACCGGCCTGCCCTAGGGCGAGCGAGCGCATCCATTGTCTATCCTGAAAATTCCGACGGCCAAGATCTTCGAGCCGCTGCTGAAACCTACGCGCTACAAGGGCGTCTATGGTGGACGCGGCTCGGGAAAGTCGCATTTCTTCGGCGAGCTCCTGGTCGAGACCTGTCAGGCCGAGCGCGGCACGCTCGCGGTCTGCATTCGCGAGGCGCAGCGTTCGCTGGCGCAATCTTCCAAGCGTCTGATCGAAGGCAAGATCTCGAGCCTGCGCCTTGGCCACGGCTTCAAGCTGTTCAGTGACAAGATCGAGACGCCCGGCGACGGGCTCATTATCTTCCGCGGGCTTCAGGATCACACGGCCGACTCGATCAAATCTCTGGAGGGATTTCGCATCGCCTGGATCGACGAGGCGCAATCCTTGAGCGCGCGCAGCCTCGCGCTGCTGCGGCCGACGATCCGCGCCAAGGACTCCGAACTCTGGGCGAGCTGGAATCCGCGCCGCAAGAGCGATGCAATCGACGACTTTCTGCGCGGGCGCAAGCCCGACGGAGCCATGGTCGTCAAGGCGAACTGGCGCGACAATCCCTGGTTTCCGGACGTGCTCGGGGAGGAGCGGTTGCTGGATCAAAAGCTCTACCCCGAGCGCTACGATCACATCTGGGAGGGCGAGTATGCCCGCGCCTTCGAGGGCGCCTATTTCGCCTCGCTGCTGTCGGAGGCGCGTGCCGGGGGGCGGATCGGAAAAGTCTCCGCCGATCCTCTGCTTCCGCTCCGTGCCTTCATCGACATCGGCGGAGCCGGTGCTGCGGCGGATGCTTTCACGATGTGGATCGTGCAGTGGGTGGGCAGCGAGATCAGAGCTGACTTCCAGCACCTGCGGCGCTGGCGAATAAGCGTGGAACAAGCGCAGAGCTACACCTTCAAGGCGGTGATCACAGTCATTGCGACCGGGCTGATGGGTGCGGTCTGGCTCGGTGTCAAGGTCGTGCTGGGCAAGTGAGCCTCGACCGCTACGGAGTCGCAGGTCGCGCACTCCCGATTACCCCGCCAATAGGTATTCCATGTACAGAATTCGTATCGTCGATGCGGACGATGATGAGACTGCCGAGATTCTCGGCGATTTGCACCGGCTGACATTCTTCGCTGGGGCGGCCCTGCCGCAGTTCGAATCGGGGTCGTGGTGGCTCGCCTATCACGATGATGACGCGGTTGCCTTCGCCGGCGTCGTGCCGTCGACGCACGCGCGAAGAAGTGGATATTTTTGTCGGGTCGGCGTCTTGCAGCGGCATTGGGGGCGGGGACTTCAACTCAGGCTGATGCGAGCGATCGAGGCGCGAGGGCGGCGTCTGGGATGGGACAGCATCGTCTCCGATACGACGGACAATCCCGTATCTGCCAATAATTTCATCCATGCGGGTTATCGGCTGTACGAGCCCGAATCGCCCTGGGCCTGGTCGCATACGCTTTATTGGCGAAAGTGGCTGCGCTGAGCAATTGGAGTGGTTTCCCGTGATGCGGAACGTGACCTTCTCGGACTAGAATTGCTGCGCAGGATGCGCGCAGCCTCCATACGCTCAAATATCTAACGGCCCGGCAGCTTGACGCTGCCGGGCCGTTTTTGCGTTTCAAGCGAAGCGAGCGAGGCCCTTGCGAAGTTGGCGGCGCCGGGCTTTAAGTTTGCTCTTGCAGGAAATTCGGCGGCCATAAGCCGATGTAAGGGAGCGCTATCGATGCCGACCAAGCCTCAATTGCCGGAACGTTCGTCGCGAGCGATGGAAGGGCCGAGTGCGCTCGACGGTCTGCTGGTCATCGATTTCACGCGTGTCGTCGCCGGCCCGGCCTGCACGCAGACGCTTGCCGATTTTGGCGCGCAGGTCATCAAGATCGAAAATCCCGACGGCGGCGACGACACGCGCGCTTATGAGCATGCGGAAATTGGCGGCGAAAGCGCCGCCTATCTCAGCCTGAACCGCAACAAGCGCGGCATTGCGCTCGACCTTGCCGTGCCAGAGGCCCGCGAGATCGCGCTGGATCTGATCCGCAAGGCGGATGTGGTCGTGGAGAATTTTTCGAGCGGGGTCATGAAGAAGTTCGGGCTCGACTATGACGCGGTCGCCCCGCTCAATCCCCGGCTGGTCTATTGCTCGATCTCCGCCTACGGACGCTCCGGACCGTTCGCCTCCCGCCCCGGCTTCGATCCCATCACGCAGGCGGAGAGCGGCTTCATGTCGCTCAACGGATTTGCCGACGGTCCGGCGGTTCGTACCGGCCCTCCCATCGTGGACATGGCGACGGGGATGTCTGCCTGTAACGCCATCCTGCTCGCGCTGTTGGCCCGGGACCGGCTTGGCCGCGGGCAGCACGTCGAAGTCGCCTTGTTCGACGTTGCGATGGGGATGACCGGCTTCTACGGCATGGCGTATCTCATCAATGGCGAAAACCCCGGCCGGTTCGGCAATTCGCCGAGTGGGTCTCCCACCGTCGGCGTCTATGAGGCCTCCGATGGGCCGCTCTACATGGCCTGCGCCAACGATCGGCTGTATCGCCGGCTCGTGGTCGAGGTGCTGAACCGGCCTGATCTCATCACCGATCCGCAGTTTGCCTCGCGCAAGGCCCGTTCCGAGAACAAGGAGCTTTTGCGGGCAGCCATTGCGGAGGTCTTTGCCAGCGATACGCTCGAGAACTGGATGGCGAAAATGAAGCTGGCCAATATTCCGGTCGGCTATCTCCGGACGGTCGAGGAGGGGTTCAATGCGCCAGAGGCTCGCGAGCGCCATCGCTTGAGCCGCATTCCGCACCGTACAGCGGAATGGGTGCCCAACATCGAGCCGCCGATTACCATGAGCCTGACCGCCGCGATCGATCCCGTTGCGGCCCCGCTGTTAGGCGAGCATACCGAGGACGTCTTGCGCAGCATGCTCGGCTATGACGAACGTCGGATCGCGGAGTTTACCCGGAAGGGCGTATTTGGCCCGGGCAAGCCCTCTACTCCGGTTTAAGCCGGAGCCGTCAGTCCCTGGCAACAGGCGTCACGCGGTATGTGAATCGATGCTTCGTGATGCCTGCTGCATTGGCTTGATTTGGTAAGGGGCCGGCCGCATAAATACGCCAAAGTGAGGGAAGCGAATGGCGCCTGGTCGAAAGCCGAGCATGGGTCAGCCCACCGGGCCGGAAGCCGGCGAACGCGCCTATGCGGCGATGATCGCGAAGGCCCGGGCCCTCGTGCCGCGACTACGAGAGCGGGCGGTGCGGACGGAGGAGCTGCGGCATCTCCCGTCGGAAACCGAGATGGACCTCCATGAAGCCGGCCTGTTCCGGATGCTTCAACCGGCACGGATCGGCGGCGCCGAGCTCGACTATGTCGCTCTTGTCGACTGCGCTGAGCTGCTCGGACAGGCGGATGCGTCGGTGGCCTGGAATCTCGCCAATCTGGCGAGCCATCACTGGATGCTCGGCATGTTCGAGCAGAAGGCGCAGGATCTGGTCTGGGGCCGTGATCCGGACGCGCTCATCGCATCCTCATTCATTTTTCCCGCCGGACGCGCCACGCGGGTCGAGGGCGGTTATCAGCTGCGCGGCAGCTGGCCATTCTCCTCCGGGGTTGCCTCCTGCGAATGGAACATGCTTGCAAGCGTGGTCTACTCCGACGACGAGGCCGACGGCATCGAGTATCGCATCTTCCTGCTGCCAAAAGGCGATTACAACGTGCTGGACACATGGAACGTCGCGGGATTGCGCGGGACCGGGTCCTGCGACGTGGAGGTCAGGGATGTCTTCGTGGCTGACCATATGACGGTCGCCGTCGGCGACCTCTCAGGCGGCCCGACGCCGGGAAGCACGGTCAATCCAAATCCGCTGTATGCGCTGCCCGTGTTCTCGCTGTTCCCATACGTCCTCTCCGGTGTCGCGCTGGGGAATGCGCAAGCGTGCCTCGACGATTATACGGAGGTCGCACGTCATCGTATTTCAACCTACAACCGGGCCAAATTGAGCGATTTTCAAAGCACCCAGATCAAGATCGCGGAGGCCTCGGCGAAGATCGATGCCGCGCGCCTGATCATGCGCTCGGCGTGTCTCGATGCCATGGAGGACGCGCGGCTTGGTCACATCCCCGGCATGGCGACCAAGACCCGTTATCGGCGCGACGGATCTTTTTCGGTGAACCTGTGCACGGACGCGGTCTCGATGCTGTTTGCCGCGAGCGGCGCGCGCGGTCTGTTCACCACAGGCGTGTTGCAGCGGCAATTTCGCGATGCGCACGCGATCAACTCGCATCTCGCATTCAACTTCGATGCGGCCGGGACCAACTATGGACGGGTGGCGCTGGGCCTGCCGTCCGAAAATCTCACGCTGTGAGGCCGGCCGATGAATGATCTGGCGCAGCAGCCCGGCGCTCCCGATCCCGCCAACGAGTTCGCGAGCGACAGCTCGTCGATCGATCCTCGCGACTTTCGCAACGCGCTCGGAACCTATGCAACGGGCGTGACGATCATCACGGCCGCAGCGCCTGACGGCAAGCCCTACGGGCTGACTTGTAATTCGTTCGCCTCCGTCTCGCTGAACCCTCCGCTGGTGCTGTGGAGCCTGGTCGTCTATTCCTCCAGTCTGACCATCTTCCAGAACGCCAGCCATTTCACCGTCAACGTGCTTGGTGCTTCGCAGCAGGCGCTTGCGACAAAATTCGCCAAGTCGTCGGACGACAAGTTCACAGGTGTGGACTGGGCGCCGGGCCTCGGCGGAGCGCCGGTGCTTGCGGAGAGCGTCGCCAACTTTCAATGCCGCTCCGTGAATCGCTATTATGGCGGCGACCACGTGATCTTTCTCGGCGCGGTCGAGGCCTATACCTACGGTGCGAAGGAGCCGCTGCTCTTCGCGCGGGGGACGTTCGGCCGATTCCTCGCAGATGACGAGCGCAAGACGTCGCCTTGACGTGCTTCAGATCTCGCTCGACGGCTTAGCGCTCTGCCGCTGAAAGTTTGTAAATCTCCAGTGCGTCCGCTTCCGCGCCGCGCGCGGCCTTCGCGAGCCTGAAAAGTTGTCCCGCAAGAGAGGCCATCGGCACCGGTGTCGATGTCGCCTGCGCGACGTCGGCGACCGTATCGAGATCCTTGAGCATCGTGGCAATGTGACCGAGCGGTGGCGAGTGAATGCCTTGCACCATTCTGGGCACGAAAAGCTGGAGCGGGATCGAGTCCGCAAAGCCGCCGGCGAGCGCTTCGGGCAGGCGATTGGCGTCAATACCGGCGTTGACGGCCAGGCGCGTGGCTTCCGCGAGGACGGCCATCGCGCATCCCACGATCACCTGATTGCAGAGTTTCGTGGTCTGGCCGGCTCCGGTCGGGCCCATGTGGGTGAACCTGCGCGCCATGGCCAGCACGTAAGGGCGTACCCTCTCGATCTCGTCTGCTTCTCCGCCGGCCATGATCGCAAGGGTACCTTCCTCGGCGCCTTTCGTTCCGCCGGAAACCGGTGCATCGATCCAGCCGGCGCCATTGGCGGCTTTCAGTCGCTTTGCCAGATCGCGGGCGGCGTCGGGATGTATCGACGAGAAGTCGACGACAAGCTTGCCAGCGCCGGGCGCTGCCGCGAGCCCGTCAGGCCCGAAGATCACCTCCTCGACGGCCGCGGCATCCGTCACGCACATGAAGGCGATATCGGCGTTCGTCAGGAGATCACGAGGCGTGGCTGCGCGCCCGGCTCCGGCCTCGGCGAGCGGAGCCACCTTGCCCTCCGAACGGTTCCAGACAGTGACCTGATAGCCGGCCTTGAGCAGGCGTCGGGTCATCGGCGTTCCCATCAGGCCAAGGCCGAGATAGCCGAGCCTCTCGACGCCTTGCGGGTTTGCCTTGCTCGCATCAGCCATAGGTTGCCTCCTTCTGCCGCAGCGCGACGTGGCTTTACCATACATTGCGCGTCGGACGGCAAAACCGCCGGGCTCGCATGGCTTGCCTGATTGTTTGAACCATGAAAGATTTGAGCCCGGTCGGGGTTGGGTGGCGCCGGTCGGCGCCGGAGCAGCGGAGTGGGCACGATGCGAACCGTTTCGAAATGGATCCTGGCTTTGGGGGCGGCGGCCGCCGTGAGCGCGGGGGCAAGCCCGTCATGGGCGCAGCAGGCGATCCGCGTCGGTTGGACGATCCCGGCCGAGGAATCAAAGTACTGGATGATGCGCCGCCCGGCTGAATTTCCCAATCTCGGCAAGACCTACAATATCGAATGGACCCAATTCCAGGGCACCGCACCGATGACGCAGGCCTTGGCAGCCGGCGCACTGGACTGCGCGACGCAGGCGCCGCTGTCGCTCGCCAATGGTGTGGTCGGCGGCAATCTCAAAGCCTACATCGTGGCGCAGCACGTGTTCGAGAAGCCCGGCGGCTTCTCGGTCTATTGGGCTGTCATGGATGACTCGCCCATCAAGACGATCGCTGATCTCAAGGGCAAGACGGTCGGCATTTCCGTGATCGGCGGCGGCACGCAAGGCCCGTTCAACCTGCTCCTGAAGCAGAATGGCGTCGATCCAACCAAGGATATCAAGCTGGTCGAGGTCGGCTTTGCCGTCTCCGAGGATGCGCTGCGTCAAGGCCGCGTCGATGCGGTCAACATGAACCAGCCGTTCGCCGCGCGGGCAGAGGCAAAGGGCGGCACAAGGAAGCTCTTCTCGCTGTCCCAGGCCATGCCGAACATCGTGCATATCCTGGAGGCTTGCCGTGCCGATTTCGTCGACAAGAACCCGGAACTGGTCAAGGCCTATGTCCGCGATATCACCTCGGGCATGAAGAAGGCGCTGGCGAACCGCGAGGAGACTCTCAAGGTCGTCAATGAGGTGCTGAAGGCGCCCATCCCGGTGCTCGAGACATACCTGCTCAAGGACAACGATTTCGGCCGTGATCCAGGTGCGGCGCCGAACTTCCCGGCGATCCAGAAGATGCTGGACATCTACGCCGAGACCGGAATGCTGCCGAAACTGGATGTGGCGCAGTTCAAGCATCCGACGATCGTCGCGCCGCTGCAATAGGCGAGCGAACGATCCTAACGAGGAGCGTGCGGCGTCCTGGATGATCCGGGACGAAGCACGAAGAAGATGCACGTATGAAGAAGTTGCGATCACGCGTCACCACAGACGGCCTCGACCGGGCTCCGCACCGCGCATTCATGCGCGCGATGGGGCTCGACGACGCTGCGATTGCCAAGCCGATGGTGGGCGTCGTCAGCATGAAGGGCGAGCAGACGCCCTGCAACATGACACACGATTTTCAGGTGGCGGCGGCCAAGACGGGTATCGAAGAGGCTGGCGGCACGCCGCGCGAATTCTCGACGGTGTCGGTCTCTGACGGCATCAGCATGAACCATGAGGGAATGAAGTTCTCGTTGTTTTCGCGTGAACTGATCGCCGACTCGATCGAGGCCGTCGTCCACGGTCTGGCCTACGACGCGCTGATCGGATACGGCGGATGTGACAAGACGCTTCCCGGCGTGATGATGGGCATGGTTCGCTGCAACGTGCCCTCAATCTTCATCTATGGCGGCAGCGCGCTGCCGGGCCACGTGGATGGGCGCACGCTGACGGTGCTCGATTCCTATGAGGCTGTCGGCAGCTTCATGACTGGTGAGATCGACGGCGCCACGCTGGAGCGGATCGAGCGTGCCTGCTTGCCGACGATCGGCGCCTGCGCCGGCCAGTTCACCGCCAACACCATGGGAATGGTCTCGGAGGCGATGGGCCTGACCATTCCCAACGTCTCGATGGTGCCCGGTGTCTATGCCGAGCGTGCGCAGATATCGCGGCGCGCCGGACGCCTGATCATGGAGATGCTGGAACGCGGCGGACCGTTGCCGCGCGACATCGTGACGCGCAAGTCCCTGGAGAACGGTGCGGCGATCGTTGCCGCGACGGGTGGCTCGACCAACGCCGCGCTGCATCTGCCCGCAATCGCCAACGAGGCCGGCATTGCATTCACGATCGATGATGTGGGCGAGGTCTTCGCCAGGACGCCGTTGATCGGAAATCTGCGGCCCGGGGGCAAATACACGGCAAAGGATGTCTACGACATCGGCGGTGCGGCGGTCGTGATCCGTGAGCTGATCCAGAGCGGGCATATCGATGGCAGCTGCTTGTCCATCACCGGCCGCACACTTGCCGAAGAGTATGACGCCGCCAACGCACCCGATGGAGAAGTTGTGTATGCGGCCCGCGCGCCGATCATGCCTGACGGCGGCGTAGCGGTGCTGAAGGGAAATCTCTGTCCCGACGGTGCGGTGATCAAGGTCGCAGGTTTGAAGAGTCAATTCTTCGAAGGCGTGGCGCGCGTTTTCGAGGATGAGGAAGCCTGCGTCGCGTCGGTTCGTGACCGCAGCTACAAGGCAGGCGAGGTCCTGGTCATCCGCAATGAGGGACCGGTCGGCGGTCCGGGCATGCGCGAGATGCTTGGCGTCACTGCGCTGATCTACGGGCAGGGCATGGGCGAAAAGGTCGCGCTGATCACCGATGGCCGGTTCTCTGGCGCGACCCGCGGCATGTGCATCGGCTACGTAGCCCCCGAAGCATTTGTTGGTGGTCCGCTTGCACTCGTTCGCGACGGTGACAGGATCCGGATCGATGCCGCAAACCGGCGGATGGATGTGCTGCTCGATGAGCAGGAACTCACAGCGCGGCGACGAGATTGGAAGCAACGTCCGCCGCGTCACCGGGCAGGCGCGCTTGCAAAGTATGCGCGGCTGGTTGGGCAGGCGCCGGGTGGAGCCGTGACGCATGAAGGCCCGGCAGAATGGCCGTGGTTCGAATGACGCACGGGTCCGAAAACGACCGCCTGTCTGGCAGGTTTCTTGCTAAGCTCGTGCCGCTGACCGAGAACGTTCAGCGGGTTCGTCGAGAAATGTTCGCGCGAGTGAGGCGAGAGACGGGATGACGGTAGTGCCTGCGAGATCGAGCGAATGGGTGAGACCGGTGAGATCACAAGAGCCGGCTTCTGCGATCATCGAGATCGACCGCGTCTCGCAGGTCTTTCAGACCTCGGCGCGCAAGGATCATGTGGCGCTTTCCGACATCTCGCTGACGATCGAGGAGGGCGCCTTCGTCTCCATCCTCGGGCCGTCCGGCTGCGGCAAGTCGACACTGCTTTATATCGTCGGTGGTTTTGTCAGCCCGACTAGCGGCTCGGCGAAGATCAAGGGACATGCGATCACGGGGCCCGGTCCGGATCGCGGACCGGTGTTCCAGGAATTTGCGCTGTTCCCCTGGAAGACCGTGCTGGGCAATGTGATGTACGGCCCGCGTCAGCAAGGTGTGCGCGCCGCAGAGGCGGAAGCGCAGAGCCGGGCCTTGATCGAGATGGTTGGCCTCAAGGGCTATGAGAGTTTCTACCCCAAAGAATTGTCGGGCGGCATGAAGCAGCGCGTGGCGCTGGCGCGGACGCTCGCCTACCATCCCGAAGTTCTGCTGATGGACGAGCCGTTCGGCGCGCTCGACGCGCACACAAGGACGCGCCTGCAGAACGACCTTCTCAACATCTGGGAGCGCGACCGCAAGACGGTGCTGTTCGTCACCCATTCGGTAGACGAAGCCGTTTTTCTCTCGGATAAAGTCGTGATGATGTCGAAATCGCCCGGCCGCATCCGCGAGGTCATCGACATCGATCTGCCGCGACCGCGACGCCGCAACGAGCTGTTGCTCGACCCGCGCTATCAGAAATACATCGTCGATATCGAGCGCATGTTCGATGAAAGCGACGAAGCCGGGCCTGCCTCATGATGTCGTCGGCCACCTTGATCAGACGGGCCGCTCCTGTGCTGGCCTGCATCGGGTTGCTGGCCGTGTGGCAGGTAGCGTCGCTTGCGCTGAAGAACGACAGCTTCCCGACGGCAACCGAGGCGATCCGGGCAATTCCGGATATTCTCGGCGACAAGGAATCCCTCATCAACATCCTGGCCTCGCTTCGCCGCATGGCGATCGGGTTCGGTGTGGCGGTGCTGGTTTCGATTCCGCTGGGCCTGTTGATGGGACGCAGCCGGGGCGTCGCGGCCTTTTTCAATCCGCTCCTGATGGTGATTTATCCGGTGCCGAAGGCCGCCTTGATGCCGATCATCATGCTTTGGCTGGGCGTCGGCGACGTCACCAAGACATTGGTGATCTTTCTGGGCGTCAGCCTCCCCGTGATCTATCACAGCTTCGAGGGTGCCAAGGCTGTCGAAGAGAAGATGCTGTGGTCGGGTGCCGCGATGGGGCTTTCGCCGGCGCAACGCCTGGTGCGGATCGTGTTGCCCGCGGCGCTGCCGGAGATCCTGACCGGCTGCCGCACGGGACTGGTGCTGGCGTTGATCACGATGATCACCAGCGAGATGATCGCCCGCCAGTCCGGCGCCGGCAACATCCTGTTCAATGCGCTCGACATGGGTCAGTACGACACCGTCTTTGCGATGATCATCATCGTGGGCGCGATGGGAATCTGCCTCGACGCGATTTTTGAAAGGGTTCGTGCCAGGCTCGTGCGTTGGTCCGAGCCTCAGTTCGACATGCCGCTGAGCTTTTCGTGATGTCGCGCATTCTCTCCGCAAACGTCCTTCTTGGGATTGCCCCGATCGTGCTGGTCATTGCGTTGTGGCAAGGCCTGGTGTCGTTCGGCTTCGCGCCCGCGGTCTTGCTGCCGCCGCCGGGCTTCGTCTTCGGCCGGCTGCTCCAGCAGCTCGTGACGTGGACGTTTCAGCAGGAGATCGCGGCAACTCTGATCCGGCTGTTTGCAGGGTTCGCGATTGCGGTCGTGCTGGGTGTCAGTATCGGCATTGCCGCCGCCGCCAATCCGGCGATCAACGCCGTGGTTCGGCCGATCGTGCGCGTATTGGCCCCGCTGCCCAAGGTCGCGCTCTATCCGGCACTCCTGCTTTTGCTCGGATTCGGCCACGGGTCGAAGATCACATTGGTGGCCGCGGACGCGCTCTTTCCCATTCTGCTCTCGACCTATTACGGTGCATCGACCGTCGAGCAGAAGCTGATCTGGTCGGCGATGGCGGCGGGAACGCCGCGCTACGAAATCCTCTTCAAGGTGGTGCTGCCGGCGGCGATGCCGTCGATCCTGACCGGATGCCGGATCGGGCTTGTCATTTCCTGCATCGTGGTGTTTCTGGCCGAGATGATCACGTCGACGGAGGGATTGGGGCATGCGCTCGTGACAGCGGCGCGAACTTTCCAGGCCGTCGATATGTTCGTACCGCTGATCACGATCTCGCTGCTGGGCCTGATCCTGAATGGCCTGCTCGGGGCGCTACGCTCGTACCTGCTGCGGGGCTTTCCCGAGGCGTGAACTGACCAAGAAGAACAGAAGACCGGGAGTGAACCATGCTGGCTGATCGCATCGAGGCAAAATGGATCGACGCATTCTGCGAGATCTTTGAACGTTGCGCCGTCAAGGCCGGCGATACCGCGGCGATCCTGTCGGAAACCCAGTCGCGTGCGTTGAATGTGCATCTGGCGGAGCTCGCGCTGCTGCGCATGGGTGCCCGGCCGTTTCACGTGGTCATGCCGACACCGCGCAATCGGAATATCGTTCCGGTTCGCTCGACAGGGGCGAGCGAGGCGATCCAGAAGCTTGGTCCGGTCATTACCGCGCTTCAGCAGGCCGGCTTCGTGGTGGATTGCACCATCGAGGGCCTGATGCATGCGGTGGAGACGCCGGAGATCCTCAAGGCCGGCGCGCGGATCCTGGTGATCTCCAACGAGCATCCCGAGGCGCTGGAGCGGATGGTGCCGGATCCCGCGCTCGAGAAGCGCGTTCGTGCGGCGGCCAAGATGTTGCGGGGGACCAAGCGGATGCGGGTGACGTCGAAGGCCGGCACTACGCTGGATGTCGACATGGTCGGCGCGTCCACGGTCGGTGTGTGGGGCTGGACCGACAAGCCCGGCACGCTGGCGCATTGGCCCGGTGGAATCGTCGTCAGCTTCCCCAAGAGCGGGACGATCAACGGCACGCTGGTGATGGCGCCGGGCGACATCAATCTCACTTTCAAACGCTACCTCACATCACCCGTGAAGATGACCTTGAAAGATGACTATGTCGTCGAGCTGGAAGGCGAGGGCACGGATGCCGCGATGATGCGCGCCTATCTTGCTGCCTGGGGCGATCGCGAGGCTTATGCCGTCTCGCATGTCGGTTTCGGCATGAACCCCGGTGCGCGCTATGAAGCGCTGTCGATGTACGACCAGCGCGACACCAATGGCACCGAGATTCGGGCCGTCTCCGGCAATTTCCTGTTCTCGACCGGTGCCAACGAATTCGCCGGCCGCTACACAGCGGGGCATTTCGACCTGCCGATGATGGGAACGACCATCGAGCTCGATGGCGTCGCGGTCGTTCGCGAAGGCGTGTTGCAGGACGTCTTCGGCTAGTTGCGGTCGAGCACGGGTGGGCGAGCCAGGTCGAAGTGGCGGAGCAGATCCACCATGGCCTGAAGCCGTCTTACGCGATAGGCGTCAACGTCCATGCCCGAATAGTCGAGGAAGCCGGCACCCGTGCGCAAGCCGATCCTGCCTTCATGCATGTTGCGTGAGATGACGTCCGGCGCGCGGTAGCGGTCGCTGCCGAGCGCGCCTTCGAGATAGCGACTGGCGTAGTACAAGATATCGCCGCCACCCCAGTCGATGAACTCGAGCAGTCCGAGCACGGCGTAGCGGAACCCAAAACCGTAGCGGATCGCCTTGTCGATCTCCTCGGCACTGGCGACGCCTTCCTCGACCATGCGTGCGGCCTCGTTCATCGCCAGCGCCTGGATGCGCGGAACGATGAAGCCGGGCGTCGCCGCGCAGACGACCGGGACCTTGCCGATGCCTTCGAGCAGTCCCTTGACCTCGTCGACGATGGCGGGGTCGGTGGCTCTGCCGGGCGAAACCTCGACCAGCGGGATCAGGTAGGCCGGATTGAGCCAATGCACGTTGAGGAAGCGCCGAGGATTCACGATCGCGCCGGAGAGATCATCGACGAGGATGGTCGACGTCGTCGATGCCATGATCGTGTCGGGTCGGACCTGCCGTGAGGCTGACCCCAGCACCTCGCGCTTGAGCTCGACGACCTCTGGAACCCCTTCGAAAACCATTCCGGCCTCGGATAGCGCTGCCCCGCTCTGGCTGGCGGGCACCACCGAGACGCGCACGATGAGCGGATCGACATCGGCCTCCGCCAGCAGCCCCAGCTTGGACAGGTTGGTAAAGGTCTTCGTGACCTCGCCGAGCGCGTCGGCCTCAAGCTTGGCGAAGTCTTCTGCGCTACGGGCCTTGACGTCGATCATTGTGACCTGATGGCCAGCGTAGGCAAACGCGACCGCGATGCCGCGTCCCATGCGGCCCGCCCCCAGACAGACGATATTGGCGCGATTGGTCATCGGTCAGAATCCATTGCGAAGCAGCGTCTGCAATTCAGCCTTGCTGAGATTGTCGAGCCCAAGCGTCTCAAGCGTTCGGCCACCTTGCGCAAAATCCTCGCCGCAGACCGCGCCGCCGATTGACAGGAACGCTTTGGCCAGCGGCGTGGCCACGCCAGCCAGGCCGGCGATGGAAACCAGCAACGACAGCCCAAGCCGCAGGTCCTCACGCATGTAGCGATGCTCCGTCAGCACGATCCGCTCGCGCCAGTCCCCTGAATCCGTCAGCCGGTCATGCGAACCGCGGCCATACATCCAGATCTCGCCCTCTTTCGCATAGTGATGAGCGAGCGGGAAATGCGGTGCACCGTAACCAAGCGCCTCGCGCACCGCGATGCGTTCCGCGTCGAGCGCGTCGGTCACCCGCCGAATCGCGGCTTGTGTGCCTTCCTTATGAATGTCCCAGCGCTCGAAATGTTCGATTGGACCGGCATTCATCGCGATCAGCGGCGGATGGATGATGGGTCCTGCATTCATCAGCGCCCCGGACAGCGCGTCTCCGCACGGCTCGATCGTATCGGGGAAGGCGCGTCCGATCACCTTGATCGCATGCGGTGCCCGGTCGAGCGGGAACACGCCGACTGGAAGCCGCTTGGCGCGGATGGTGATCGCGACCTCGAATGGTCCGTGCTTGCGGGTGAGCCACGGCAGTGTACCGGTTTCGGCAAAGCTTGCCCTGGCCTGGTTCCCAGCATCCCGCGCAGCCTCTGCGAAAATCATCGAGCCGAATGTCGCCGGCGGCAAGAATACGACCTGACCGTCCCGCAGATGCGGGGCGAGCAGGCGAGCGATATCAGTCTGTGCGAAGGCAGGAGCGGGGCACAGGATCAGCTCCGTGCCGTTGACGGCCCCGGCGATATCCGTCGTGACCAGCGCGAGCGTCACGTCGTGGCGGCCGTTGTGATCCTTGACCAGGATGCGCGAGCCGGCGGCGCGATGTGCCGCGACCTGACCGGCATCGCGGCGCCAGAGCCGCACCTCATGCCCCGACAGCGCAAAATCGCCGGCGGCCGCGAAGGAGCCGTTTCCCCCACCGAGAACTGCAATCTTCAAGATGCTTCTCCTTGCGCGCGGGACTGCGCATCAAGCTGCTTCAGCAGGAAATGCTGGACCTTCCCCAGTGCGGTGCGCGGCAGGTCGGCGACGAAGACGATATCGCGTGGCACCTTGTAGCGGGCGAGTTGCGCCTGGAGATGGGCTCTCAGCTCGTTCGCTTCGGGCCGGCAGCCGGATCGGGGGATGACATAAGCGATCGGCACCTCGTCCCAGCGCGGGTCCGGCCGGCCGATCACGGCGCATTCGCTGACATCGGGATGTTCGAGCAGGACGCGCTCGACCTCGGCCGGGTAGACGTTCTCTCCCCCCGAAATGATCATGTTCTTCTTGCGGTCGCGCACCCAGAAATAGCCGTCGGCGTCGCACAGGCCGATGTCGCCGGTGCGATACCAGCCGTCGTGCAATGCGTCGCGCGTTGCCGCCTCGTTGCCCCAATATTCGAAGAACACATTGGGTCCGCGCACCGCGATCTCGCCCGGCGTGCCCGCTGGCACCTCATTGCCGGAATGATCGACCACCTTCGCTTCGCAGCACAGGCCGGCAAGTCCGGTCGATCCCGCACGCGAGAGGTCGCCGCCAAGCCGCGTGTAGACGGCGATCGGGCAGGTTTCCGTCGAGCCGTAGACCTGAAGCACCGGCACATCGCGGGCGACGAAACGCTCGATCAGATGCGGAGGCACGATGGTCGAGCCGGTGGCGACGGCTTTGAGTGACGAAAGATCGGTGGCGGTCCAGGCGGGATGCTCGCTCACCGCCTGGATGATCGCAGGCACCATGACCGTGAGTGTCGGCCGCTCCTGTTCGATGGCCGCAAGCGCGGTCTCCGGCGCGAAGCGCGCATGGACCGTGACGGTCGCGCCAAGTTGCAGCGCCGGCGTGGTCTGGATGTTGAGGCCGCCGACGTGGAAGAACGGCAGCACGGTGAGCACGTGATCGTCGGACGTCATGTTGTGCATGTGCTGGCTCATGACGCCGTTCCAGAACAGCGCCTCCTGGCGCAGCACCGCGCCTTTCGGCCGCCCGGTTGTCCCCGATGTGTAGACGATCAGCAGCGGGCAGGAGAGATCCGTGTGCGGATTTCGGCCGGCGCCGTCGCTGCGCGCGAGCAGGCTTTCGAATGTCGTGCCGCGAGGTGGCGTGAAGTCGAGGCCGACAACGGACGTCCCCGGCGCAAGCTCGTGGAGAACTCCCTCGAAGGCCCGCTCGAGCACCAGCACCTTGGCGCTCGCATCGGCGAGAATGAAGAGTTGCTCGGCGACCGCCAGCCGCCAGTTCAGCGGCACGAGCATCGCACCCAGCCGCGCGCAGGCGTAGAGCAGAACAAGATAGTCGGGTCGGTTCAGGCTCAGGATGGCGACGCGGTCGCCGCGGCCGACGCCGAGCTCCTGTTTCAATGCCGTCGCGGTGCGTTCGATGCGCGCGGCGAACGCCGCATAGCTCAGCCGTTCCCCTTCGAAGGCAATGGCTGTCTTGTCTGGCGCGAACGCCGCGTTGCGATCGATCAGACTGCAGAGGTCCACCGTCAGTCGTCCGTCTCGCCGGTCTCATACAGCGCCTCGCGTCCGATCCGGTCGAGGCAGAGCTCGGCGGTCCAGGGCAGCATCAGCGAGCCGCAGCGGCTGTCGCGGTAGATCCGTTCCAGCGGCAGCGAGCGAAGCATGGCCTGACCGCCGCAGGTGCGGATCGCGAGCGCGGCAAGCTCATTGGCGCCTTCCATCACCGAATATTGCGCGGCATAGGCCCGCAACACCTGCTCCTTGCTCGGATTGGCGCAGGCTTCGGTGACGGCCTGGAACCAGATCGCCTTGACCTGCTCGAGCTTGATCTGCATCTGCGCGACCGCGATCTGCTTGGTCGGATACATCCGGCGCTTGACCGGCGGCATGCCCGGCACTTCGCCGCGCAGATAACGCACGGTGAAATCATAGGCCGCTTGCGCCAGGCCCATATAGGTCGGCGACAACGTGAGGAACATGTGAGGCCAGCGCATCGCGGCCTGGAAATAGACGCCGCGCGGCATCAGTGCAGAGTCGGCCGGCACGAACACGTCCTTGAACAGGAGCGTCCGCGAAACCGTTCCGCGCATGCCGAGCGGGTCCCAGTCACCGACGACAGAGACGCCTTCCGATTTGGCGGAGATCGCGAGGTAAAGCGTGTTGCGGCGCGAGGCCTTCTCGCCTTCCTCGACCTCAGTGCAGAGCACGCCGTAATAGTCGGCATGGCCGGAGAGCGATGCAAAGATCTTCTTGCCGTTGACGATCCAGCCGCCCTCGACCGGCCTTGCTTCCGTGCCGAAGGCGACGCCGCCTGCGGCGGCCGCTCCACCCTCGGAGAAGGGTTGCGAATAGATCGCACCATCCTCGACGATGCGCTTGTAGTGGACTGCGCGACGCCGCTCGTGCTCGGCCCGGGTCCCGGCGTCCATGTCGAGATCGTCGGCGAGGGGCCCCGACCAGATGGTCGAGCACACGTGCATGTTCCAGGTCAGCGCGGTCGCGCCGCAATAGCGGCCGATCTCGGCGGCCGCCAAAGCATAGGTCTGGTAGTTCGCGCCGAGCCCACCGTGCTTCTTGGGAACGGCAATGCCGAGCAGACCGACGCGGTGCAGGTCGCGATAATTCTCGATCGGAAAGGTCGCCTCGCGATCGTAGGTGGCGGCGCGAGCGGCGAACACGCTCTGACCGATCTCTCTTGCCCGCGTAACGATGCCAGCCTGCTCGTCGCTGAGGCGGAATGCAACGGGATCGAAGATCGGCGCATCCAGCGCCACCTTGTCAGTCGTGCCGATCGTCTTGCTGACTTGCATGGTCATTGCGCGGTCACCTTACGCTTTGGTCGCGAGAGAGTTCAGGAACCGGCCGAGGGCCTCGTCAAAGGCCTCGGGGCGCTCGAGGTTGGCGAGATGGCCGACGCCGGCGAGCTCGACATATTCAGCACCAGGGATGTAGTTCGCAGTCTTTGCCATCATCGGCGCGGGCGCATTGTTGTCCTTGGAACCCGACAGCAGCAGCGTCGGGACGGAAATATTCGCAAGCGTGCTGCGCTGGTCGAAGCCGATGAGAGCCAGCATCATGGCACGATAGCTTGCCTCGGGCACGCTCCCCATGCATTCGCGTGCAAGCACGATCCCGTTCGGATCGGGATCGTCCCCGACAAGCTCCTTCACCAGCGAGGGCGCCAGCGACTTCATCGTCTCTCCGCGATCGAGCGGCCCGAGCCGCGCCGCGATGAACGATTTCTGCCAGTCGCCGTCGGCCTTGCCGAAGGCCGGGCTGGTCTGCGCCAGTACGACCGCGCGCGCCAGCTTTGGCGATTGCACCAGCCATTTCTGCACGATCATGCCGCCAATCGAGTGACCGACCAGAATGGGTCTGGTTGCATCGAGTTGCTCAATGAACTGCTGGAGCGCCTCCGCCAGGGTAGCAATGCTGACGCTGGCGAGCGGTGCCGATCTGCCGTAACCCGGCATATCCCATGCGATCGCGCGGAAGCGGCCGCCGAACGTGGCAAGTTGCCGCCGCCAGGCCCGCGCTGCGCCGCCGATGCCATGAAGGAAGATCAGAGGTATCGCATCCGGATCGCCCGCGGCTTCGTAGGCGAAGCGTCCGTCCTTTGTTATCATTGGCGCAGGCTGCGACACGCGACATCCTTTTGCTTGGCCCTTGATGCTAACAGGCCTGTGGGGGATGGGAAGCGATAATTTTATACTTAAAGCAATTTTCGGGCCGCCCTCTCGTGCCCCGACGTTCGCGGCCGCGAGGCGCCGCTTTCGTTGCAAAAATTTGAAGGTTAAAATATATCGGAGGAACGATCATCGGATCCGAGGGAGCCAGCGCATGTCCGGATTGCCGCACTCGCCGCACGCACTGGTGACCGGTGGTGGCCGCGGCATCGGCCGTGCGATCGCGGCGGCCCTCGTCGTCGCCGGCGCCACTGTGACGATAGTCGGTCGGAACTCCGCGGTCCTCGAAGAGGCGGTCAATGCAGGCGCCGCGCATTTTGCGGCCGTCGCCGATGTTTCGGACGAAGCGTCGTTGAAGGCCGCCATTAGCGAGGCCAGCGCGCGAAAGCCGATCGATATCCTGATCGCCAATGCGGGCAGCGCCGAATCCGCACCATTCGTGAAATCGGACAGTGCCCTGTTTGCGCGCATGATGGACATCAATTTCATGGGCGTCGTCCATGCCATCCACGGCGTGCTGCCGGGCATGAAGGATCGTCCGTATGGCCGCATCGTCGTGATTGCGTCGACCGCGGGGCTCAAGGGCTATGCCTATGTCAGCGCATACACTGCGGCCAAGCACGCCGCGGTCGGTCTCGTTCGTTCGCTTGCGCTCGAGCTGGCCGGTAGCAATGTGACCGTGAATGCGGTTTGCCCGGGCTTCACCGACACCGACCTCGTAGCCGGCAGCATCGAGAACATCATGACCAAGACGGGACGAAGCCGCGAGCAGGCGATCGCCGAACTCGCCAAGCACAATCCGCAAGGGCGCCTGATCGCGCCTCAAGAGGTGGCGGATTCCGTGCTGTGGCTGTGCGGGCAGGGAGCCAGTGCGATTACCGGGCAGGCAATCGCGGTGGCTGGCGGCGAAATCTAGCGGCGCGGAACGAACACACCAAGGAGATCGCATGAGCAGACCAGCAAATCCCGTCACCATTCCGCTCGCGGACTATTCGCCGCAGCACTTCCTGCTGGCGGTGGTCGACGGCGTCGCGACGGTCACGCTCAACCGGCCCGAACGAAAGAATCCGCTGACGTTCGAAAGCTACCGGGAACTGACCGATTTCTTCCGCGCTTGCGCCTTCGACGACGAGGTCAAATCCATCGTCGTCACCGGCGCGGGCGGCAATTTCTCGTCCGGTGGTGACGTGTTCGAGATCATCGGCCCGCTGGTGAAGATGGACACCAAGGGGCTGACGGCCTTCACGCGGATGACCGGCGACCTCGTCAAGGCGATGCGGGCCTGCCCGCAGCCGATCATAGCCGCGGTCGAGGGAATCTGTGCCGGGGCCGGTGCGATCGTCGCCATGGCATCGGACATGCGCCTCGCGGCAGGCGGGACCAAGGTTGCTTTCCTGTTCAACAAGGTGGGCCTTGCCGGTTGCGACATGGGCGCCTGCGCGATCCTGCCGCGGATCATCGGGCAGTCCCGCGCCTCCGAGCTGCTCTACACCGGCCGTTTCATGACCGCGGACGAGGGCGAGCGCTGGGGCTTCTTCAGCCGCATCGTGACGCCGGAGCAGGTGCTGCCCCAGGCGCAGGTCCTGGCCAAGCAGATCGCGGAAGGGCCGACCTTCGCCAACACCATGACCAAGCGAATGCTGGCGATGGAATGGGCAATGTCGGTGGAGGAGGCGATCGAGGCGGAAGCCGTTGCCCAGGCCCTGTGCATGACCACAGCCGATTTCGAGCGCGCCTTCGAGGCCTTCGCCAACAAGGTCAAGCCGGTATTCAGGGGCGACTAAACGGCGTCTTTGTCCGAGCCGGCCAGCAACGGGGACTTGCGCGAAATTATTTTAGGCTTAAAATAGTTTCATGGCCGGGTGAATTGGCGAGGCTCCCATGAAAGTCGCGATCATCGGTGGCGGACCTGCGGGTCTCTACGCTGCGATCCTGCTCAAGAAGCAGCGCCCGGGCGCCGACATCACGGTGTATGAGCGCAATCGGGCCGACGACACCTTCGGCTTCGGCGTGGTCTTCTCCGATGCCACGCTGGACAATTTCGAAAAACACGATCTGCCGAGCTACCGCCGCATCACCCAGGAGTTCGCATACTGGGACGACATCGCCGTGCATTTCCGCGGCACGGTCCACCGGGTCGGCGGTAACGGCTTTTGCGGCTGCTCCCGAAGCAAGCTGCTCCTGATCCTTCAGGAACGGGCCCGCGAGCTTGGCGTCGTCCTGCACTTCGAGGTGGACATCGACGACGAAACCCGGTTCGCCGACGCCGATCTCGTCCTGATCGCCGACGGCATCAACAGCCGCTTCCGCGAGAAATACATCGATCATTTCCAGCCGGAGGTTGACCTCCGCTCCAACAAGTTCGCCTGGATGGGCTCGACCAAGCCGCTCGATGCCTTCACCTTCATCTTCCAGGAGACCGAGTGGGGGCCGTTCATCGCCCACGCCTATCAGTATGAGGCCGGACACTCGACCTGGATCTTCGAGACCGATCCCGAGACGTTCGAGCGGGCTGGCCTCACGGGGCTGGACGAGACGCAGTCCGCCGCGCGGATGGCCGAGATTTTTGGCTGGTTCCTCGATGGACACAAGCTGCTCATCAACCGTTCGATGTGGCGCAATTTCCCGATGATCCGCAGCAAGCGCTGGGTCAAGGACAACATGGTGCTGCTCGGCGATGCCAAGGCGAGCGCGCATTTTTCGATCGGCTCCGGCACCAAGCTCGCGATGGAAGACGCGATTGCGCTGGCCGAGGCGATGGAGAAAGCTCCCAGCATCAAGGCGGCGCTTGATGTCTACGAGCAGGGCCGCCGCGAGGAGGTCGAGAAGACGCAGCATGCCGCCGACGTCTCGCTGGTCTGGTTCGAGCATGTCGACCGCTTCTGGGATTTTGATCCCGTGCAGTTTGCCTTCGGCGTGATGACGCGCTCGAAGGCGATCACCTATGACAATCTCAAGCTCCGCGCGCCCGATTTCGTGGCCGAGGTCGAGAAGTCATTTGCCAGACAGGTTCGCGACAGCGGCTTTGACGTCGACACGAAAGAGCCGGCGGTGCCGTTGTTCCAGCCGTTCCGCCTGCGCGAGATGGAGATCGCCAATCGCGCGGTGATGTCGCCGATGTGCATGTATTCGGCCAAGGAGGGCGTGCCGACCGACTTCCACCTCGTGCACTACGGATCGCGTGCGATCGGTGGCGCCGGCCTGATCTTCACGGAGATGACCTGCGTCAGCCGCGACGCCCGGATCACGCCGGGCTGCACCGGCCTGTGGAACGACGAGCAGGAGGCGGCGTGGCGGCGCATCGTGGACTTCGTCCACGGCAATTCGGCCGCAAAGATCTGCCTCCAGTTGGGCCACGCCGGCCGCAAGGGCGCGACCAAGCTGATGTGGGACGGCATGGATCGCCCGCTGGACGAAGGCGGCTGGGACGTGTTCTCCGCATCGCCGCTCCCCTATTTTCCCGACAGTCAGGTGCCGCGCGAGCTCGATCGCGCCGGCATGAACGCGGTGAGGAACGCTTTCGTTGCGTCGGCTGAGCGCGGCGAGCGCTGCGGCTTCGACATGCTGGAGCTGCATTGTGCCCACGGCTATCTGCTCGCCAGCTTCATCTCGCCGCTGACGAACACCAGGACGGACGAATACGGCGGCTCGCTCGACAACCGTCTGCGCTTCCCGCGCGAGATCTTCGAGGCGCTCCGCGCGGTCTGGCCGTCGCACAAGCCGATGTCGGTACGCATCTCCGCGACTGACTGGGCCGATGGAGGCATCACCGGCGACGACGCGGTGGCGGTTGCGCGCGCTTTCGCCGAAGCCGGCGTCGATCTGGTCGATGTCTCGACCGGGCAGACGGTCCGCGATGCGCAGCCGATCTACGGCCGCATGTTCCAGACGCCGTTCTCGGATCAGGTCCGCAACGAGGCGCGCGTCGCCACGATGTGCGTCGGCAACATCACGACGGCGGACCAGGCCAATACCATCCTGGCCGCTGGAAGGGCGGATCTCGTCGCGCTTGGGCGGCCGCATCTGGTCGATCCGTTCTTCACCATGAGGGCGGCGGCCTGGTACGGGGCAAAGGACGCGTTCTGCCCGCCGCAATATCTGCCCGGAATGGATCAGATTTTCCGCAACAGCGTCCGCGACCGGCAGGATCTGGAGGAGCTGCGCATTAAGGCTAAGCCCAAGACCCGGGCCGAGCTCAAGGCGGAGACGACAAAGCCGCTTGCGGCGGAGTAACCGCCCGTGCGACGTTAACCTCGTTGCCTGGCATGTTTCGAGTGGAGTAAGGGCGATGAAGGCGATTATCGTCGGTGGCGGTATCGGTGGCCTCACCACGGCGCTGATGCTGCGTTCGCGTGGCATCGGATGCGAGATTTTCGAGCAAGCCGACACCATTCGTGAGCTCGGCGTCGGCATCAATACGCTGCCGCATGCCATGCGCGAGCTCGCCGGACTCGGCCTGCTTCAGAAACTCGACGATGTCGCTGTTCGCACCGACCAGCTCTATTATCTCAACCGCCATGGCCAGGAGGTCTGGCGCGAAGCCCGCGGCATCGACGCCGGTCACGACGTGCCGCAATTCTCGATCCATCGCGGCCGCCTTCAGGGCGTCATCCATCGCGCCGTCGAGGAGCGGCTCGGGCACGAGGCGATCCACACCGGCTGCAGGCTCGGCGCTTTCACGCAGGACGAGGGCGGCGTCACCGCTTACTTTTTCGATCGTGCCGGCGCGCATGTCCACACGGCGCGCGGCGATATCCTGATCGGCGCCGACGGCATTCATTCCCGCGTCCGAGAGACGTTGTTCCCGAACGAGGGACCGCCGTGCTGGAACGGCCTGATGCTGTGGCGCGGTGCGCGCGACTGGCCGCTGTTCCTCACCGGCAAATCGATGATCGTGGCCGGCGGCCTCAATGCCAAGGTGGTGATCTATCCGATCGCGGAGGGATCGAGCCCGGCGAGCCGCCTGACCAACTGGGCCGTGCTGGTGAAGGTGGGCGAGGGCAATGCGCCACCACCGCGGAAGGAAGACTGGTCGCGGCCGGGCCGCCGCGAGGAACTGATGCCGCACGTCGCCCGCTTCTCGGTGCCCTATGTCGACGTGAAGAGCCTGATCTCGGCGACGCCCGAATTCTACGAATATCCGACCTGCGACCGCGATCCCTTGCCCTATTGGTCGTCGGGACGCGTCACGCTACTCGGCGACGCCGCGCACCCCATGTATCCGGTCGGCTCGAATGGCGCCTCGCAGGCGATCCTCGATGCGCGTTGCCTTGCCGACGCGCTGGTGCGCGCCGAGCATCCGCGCCAGGCGCTACTCGAATACGAGAAGAAGCGCCTGCCGATGACGGCGGATATCGTGCGCTCCAATCGCCGGGGCGGCCCCGAGGGCGTCATCGACGCCGTCGAGCAGCTCGCGCCCGACGGCTTCGACAATGTCGACAACGTCCTGAGCTATTCCCAGCGCGAGGCCATCGTGCGCGGCTATGCGACCAAGGCGGGCTTCGCCGCAGTGCCGGGGCTCGCGGCGGTGCGCGCCTAAGACTCGCGGCTAGAGCATGATCCGGAAAAGTGCGAGGCGGTTTTCCGAAAGGATCATGCTCAAACAATAATCTAAAGCGCGATGACGGTTCATCGTGATCTCATCGCGCCTTAGCCGCCGGGAGGCGGCGGCAGGAAGTGGATGTTGAACTCGGCCGCCATCGCCACCACGTCTTCCGGCTTCTGTTCCTTCATGTTGTGGAGGCCCCAGAACAGGTCGAACAGCCTTTTGGTCGGCGACACCCAGAACAGCACTTTTGCGGTCTGCTCCGACTTGTTGAAGATGCCGTGCGGCACGCCCATGCCGAGGCGGATCAGGTCGCCGGCGGTGGCCTGCGACTCCGAATTGCCGAGCATGAAATCGAGCTTGCCCTCCAGCATGTAGAGATATTCATCCTGGTCGGGGTGAATGTGCGGCGGCACGAACGTGCCCGGCGGCAAGGTCGCATGCCAGGAGAAGCTGTGCTCGGTCTTGCTCTTCGGCACGTAGGTTTGACCGAGGATGTTCCAGGAAATACCCTGGATCCCCTCATTGGCGCGCGTGATGCCGGTGATTTCGCTGCTCATTGAAGTCCTCCCGTAACCCGTCGCGGCTTCAGTTCGCCGCCTTACAGTCCTTGGCGTAGCGGTCGCCGTAATTCTCGAAGACCTTCTGCACGATCTCCGTCTGGAACTTGCCGTCCGGACGCTTGGCAACCTTGGTCAGATAGAAATCCTGGATCGGATAGCCGTTGGTGTTGAACTTGAAGGTGCCGCGCAGCGAGGTGAAGTCGGCTTTCTTCAGCGCGGCCTGGACCGCGTCCTTGTTCGACAGATCGCCCTTCACGGCCTTGACCGCGCTGTCGATCAGCATCGCGGCGTCATACGCCTGGAAGGCGTAGGTGCCAGGCACGACGTTATAGGCGGCCTCGTAGGACGCGACGAACTTCTTGTTCGGGGGATTGTCCAGATTGGGCGCCCAGTTGGCGCCGCCAAACATGCCGACAGCGGCGTCCTGCTGTGCCGGCAAGGTCGATTCATCCACCGTAAACGCCGAGAGCACCGGAATGCTGTCAGCAAGGCCCGCCTGCCGGTATTGCTTGACGAGATTGACGCCGAGGCCGCCCGGCATGAACGTGAAGAGGGCATCGGGCTTCTGCGAGGAGATCTTGGAAAGCTCCGGCTGGAAGTCCAGCGTGTTCAGCGGCATGTAGGATTCCTCGACGATCTCGCCCTTGTAGTCGAGCTTGAACCCCGCCACGGAATCCTTGCCGGCCTGATAGTTCGGGACCATCAGGTACATGCGCTTGTAGCCGCGATCCTGCGCGACCTTGCCGAGGATCTCGTGCACCTGATCGTTCTGGTACGAGGTCACATAGAAGAACGGGTTGCAGTCCTTGCCGGCAAAGGTCGACGGGCCCGCGTTGGGGCTGATCAGGAAGGTCTTCGACTCCGTCACGGGCCGGTGGATCGCCTGCAGGATGTTGGAGAAGATCGGGCCGATCACGAAGTCGACCTTGTCGCGTTCGAGCAGACCCTTGACCTTGGTCACCGCCGCGTCCGGCTTCAGTTCGTCATCGACCACCACGACCTCGACGTCACGGCCGCCCATCTTGCTGCCGAGGTCCTTTACGGCGAGCGCAAAGCCGTCGCGAACTTGCTGGCCAAGCGCTGCGGCTGGTCCCGACAGAGTCACGATCACCCCGAGCTTGATCTTCTCCTGGGCGAGGGCAGGGGTCATTGCGGTGCCGACCAGCAGGGCAGTTGCGGCCAAGGTCAATTGCGTCTTCATGATCTGTCCCCCGTGACATCAGGGCTTGCGCTGCAAGCCACGTACTTTAATCCAAGCTTATGCCGATGATGGTGGCCGCGGCAAGGAGCGCTCAAAGTGTCGCCATCCCGCGGCAGCGGCGCATGCAAGCGGCGCGCCAATTATTTGAAGCCTAAAGAAAGTAGCGTGCGGTCGATTGTTGCAGCTTTGGACTTGCGGCCGGCGTCGATTTATTTGAAGCTCAAAATGTTGGGGAATCCGTGCCGGCGCCAATGCCCGCCGAGAGTGAACGCACCGAGATGCTCGATTCCGAGACCAAGGCCGTCGAAACGCCGGAAGACCATGCCGACGAGCTTCGGCTGTGGCTGCGCCTTCTGACCTGCACCACCCTGATCGAGGGCGAGGTTCGCGGCCGGCTGCGGCAGCGGTTCGACGTCACGCTGCCCCGCTTCGATCTGATGGCTCAGCTCGACAAGGCGCCTGACGGCATGACGCTATCCGATGTCTCCAAGCGGATGATGGTATCCAACGGCAATGTCACCGGCCTCGTCGAGCGCCTCGTGGAATCCGGCCATCTCGATCGTCGGACCTCGGAGACGGACCGCCGTGTTCAGGTGATCCGCCTCACGAAACTCGGTCGCGCCGAGTTCCGCAAGATGGCTGCGGAGCACGAGATCTGGATCGCCGATCTCTTCGCCGACCTCTCGCCGAAGGATGTGCGCGAGTTAATGCGGCTGCTCGCCAAGACCAAGGCGTCGGCGCAGAAATCGGCCGCGCGCCGCCGGCCGTAAGAACCGCCGCCCAACCCCTTTTGCCGCAGGAAAAAGCACGGGGCGCCCAAAATCCGCTATTGCGCCGAATTGTTTTAAGCCTAAAATGTTTCCCAGATCGTGCTGCCGGGTGCAATCCATGCTGAAAGGAGCGTGCGATGGCCAACGCCGCCAAGATTCAAGTGTCGGGCTCGCATGACGGCAACGCTGCGACGGCCCATGTCGATACGTTTGCGCGGCAGCATCTGCCGCCACGCGAGCTCTGGCCCGAGTTCATCTTCACACGGCCGGAGCTGCGCTATCCGCCACGATTGAACTGCGTCAGTTATTTCCTCGATCGCTGGGTCGAGCAGGGACATGGCGAGGCGCCCTGCGTCATCAGTCCCGCCGTCAGTCACACCTATCGCGAGCTGCAAGCGCTGGTGAACCGCATCGCCAACGTGCTGGTCGGCAAGCTTGGTCTCGTCCCCGGCGGACGCGTGCTGCTACGCTCCGCCAACAATCCGATGATGGTTGCGACCTATCTCGCGGTCATCAAGGCCGGCGGCATTGTCGTGGCCACGATGCCGCTCTTGCGCGCCAAGGAGCTGTCATATCCGATCCAGAAGGCGGAGATCACGCTGGCGCTGTGCGACGGAAAGCTCGCCGAGGAAATGGAGAAGGCGAAAGCTGCGGCGCCGAATCTCAAGCGAGTCGTTTATTGGGGCAATGGCGCCACGGACTCGCTCGAAGCGCTCAGCGCGGACGCGAGTCCGGAGTTCAAGGCCGTCGATACCGCCTCCGACGACGTCTGTCTGATCGCCTTTACGTCCGGCACGACAGGCGATCCCAAGGGCACCATGCATTTCCACCGCGACATGCTCGCGGTCTGCGACGGCTACGCGCGCAACATCCTGCGAGCCGAACAGAAGGATCGCTTCGTCGGCTCGGCGCCGCTCGCGTTCACCTTCGGCTTCGGCGGTGTGCTGTTTCCGATGCATATCGGCGCCTCTTTCGTGGTGCTGGAGAAGACGACGCCGGACGATATCCTGACGGCGATCGAGCAATACAAGACCACGGTCTGCTTCACGGCGCCGACCGCTTACCGGGCGATGATCGGCAAGCTGGCTGGCCGCGACATCTCCTCGCTTCGCAAATGTGTTTCCGCGGGCGAGACGCTGCCCAAGCCGACCTTCGACGCCTGGCTCAAGGCGACGGGGATCAAGCTGATGGACGGCATCGGCTCGACTGAATTGCTGCACATCTTCATCAGCGCGACCGAGGACGAAATCCGTCCCGGCGCAACGGGCAAGCCCGTGCCGGGCTATGAGGCCAAGATCGTCGACGATGACGGCCATGATTTGCCGCCGGGCACGATGGGGAACCTCGCGGTGCGCGGGCCGACCGGATGCCGCTATCTCGCCGACGAGCGGCAGCGCAAATACGTCAGGAACGGCTGGAACATCACCGGCGACACCTACCTGATGGATAATGACGGCTATTTCTGGTACCAGTCGCGCTCCGACGACATGATTGTGTCGGCCGGCTACAATATCGCGGGCACGGATGTCGAGGCGGCGCTGCTCACGCATCCGGCGGTCGCCGAGTGCGGCGTGGTCGGCGCCTCCGACGAGGCGCGCGGCATGATCGTGAAGGCCTATGTCGTCGCGACGCCCGGCGTGACGCCGGACGCTCAGCTCGTGACCGAGTTGCAGGAACATGTCAAACGCGAGATCGCGCCGTACAAATATCCGCGTGCCATCGAATTCGTAACGCAACTACCCAAGACCGAGACCGGAAAATTGAAGCGCTTTGCCTTGCGGCAACTGGCGCAGGCCGCGGCAACGTCCTCAGGCGTCGCGGCGGAATGAGAGAGGGATGAAGAATTGTCTGTGACGACGCCGAAAGGCCCGCAACTCGCGGTGCTGCCGACAGCAGCCGAGGATGACGCCCGTTCGCGGGTGCAGGTGCTCCAGCCGTCGGGGTGGCCGATGCCGAAGGGCTATGCCAATGGCATGGCCGCTGAGGGCCTCATCGTCGTCACCGGCGGGGTGATCGGCTGGGATGCCGAAGAGCGTCTTGCCGACGGCTTTGTCGCGCAGGTGGGGCAGACCTTGAGCAACATCGCCGCGATCCTGGCTGAGGCAGGCGCGAGGCCCGAGCACCTCGTGCGGCTGACTTGGTACGTCGTCGACATGGACGAGTACCTGTCCAACCTGAAGGAGCTCGGTAAGATCTACCGTGCCATCTTCGGCGCAAATTACCCGGCGATGGCGCTGGTGCAGGTGGTGCGCCTCGTGGAGAAGGCGGCGCGCGTCGAGATCGAGGCCACCGCCGTCATTCCGCGCTGAATCGCGTCTGGTTCAGCTCGCCTTGTCAGCTTGCCTTGTCAGCTTGCCTTGGCGAGCTCGTCGTCCTCGGGCGAGTTCAGATAGACGCCCGACATGGTGTCGACCCAACACAGATGGTCGTGCACCTTCTTCACGCCGTCGACGTTCTCCGCTGCGACGATCGCGGCCTGCCGCGTGCGCTCTTCGGTGATGACGCCGCTGAGGTGGACGATGCCGTCGCGGACGATGACGTTCAGCCCGAACGGGCACCAGTCGTTCTTCTCCATGATGTCGATGATGCGGTTGCGAATGTGGTCGTCATCCGCCGTCGGATCACGCACTTCACGAGCGAGCCCCGCCACCGCCTGCAGCAGATTAGCGCGGGATACGATCCCGACGACCTTGTCGCCGCGCACCACCGGAAGCCGCTTCACGTTGTTCCGCTCCATCAGGTCGACGATCTCTGCGAGCGCCGTGTCCTCCGTGATGGTTACGGGCGAGTCGGTCATCACCTCCGCAACCTTGCGGCCGTGCTCGTGGACGAAGTCGCTGGCAGACTTGCCCGGCCCCAGGATGAACCGCAGCCAGCGTCCGCGCTTGCGCCCGGTGCCGATTTCGCTGCGGCGGATGAAATCCCCTTCCGAGACGACGCCGACCAGCTTGCCGGTATCGTCGACCACGGTGAGACCGCTGACGTGCCGCTTCAGCATGATATTTGCCGCCTCGACGATGCTTGTGTCGGGGGTAACCGAGATGACCGACCGGGTCATGATCTGGTGGGCGCGCATGGACAACTCCGCTTGTCGAATTTCGATGCGCGAAAACTAGCTCGGGTGTCAGGGTGCGGTTTGACTCAGGTCAATCGGACGAAGCCCGTCCGTCCTGATTAAGCAATCGTGATCCGCGCCCCGGATTTGATGCAGCTCAACGCCTCTGCGAAGCCTCGCCATATCCTGCCGCCGACGTCAAACAGCAGCCCTCGGGAACATTGAGCCATGAGCGTCGTGCAGATCTTTCCACGGGCCGAAGAGCCGGCGGTCCAGGCTCTCCCCATCAGTCCAGCCGCTGGTCCCGAAGCCGCGACGGTGAGCCCCCAGATGGGTGCCGGGATGCCGGCTGCCGCCGAGCCTCCGCCTGTATCGGAGCCATATCCTCTCGATCGCGCGTTTCACGCGATGCTTGCGCGGTTTACGGGCGGGATTTCGCCACTGGCCTTGTCGCTGGCGTGGCTCGACTGGAGTTCGCATCTCGCTGCGGCGCCGCAGCGCCAGATGGAGATTTCCCGCAACGTCCTGCGTGACGCCGGCCGGTTGGCGGAAGCCGCCGCGCACGCGGCGTCACCGGGCCAAAAGCCGTGGTCCGTGATCCAACCGCAGGGGCGGGATCGCCGCTTTAGTGGACCGCAATGGGAGACCGCGCCGTTCAATCTGCTGGCGCAGGCATTCCTGCTCGGAGAGCGCTGGTGGCACGATGCCACGACCGGCGTGCGCGGCGTGTCGCACGCAAATGAAGCCATCGTCGAATTCTCGATGCGCCAGATGCTCGACATGCTGGCGCCGTCGAATTTCGCGGCGACCAATCCGAAGGTGCTGGAAAAGGCGTTCCAGAGTGGCGGGGAAAACTTCGTCTTCGGCTGGCAAAACTGGTGCAGCGACCTGATGCGCCTGCTCTCCGCCTCAAAATTGGCGGGCAGTGAGCAGTTTGTGGTCGGCAAATCGGTGGCGGCTTCGCCCGGCAAGGTCGTCTACCGTAACGAGCTGATCGAGCTGATCCAGTACCAACCGACCACGGCGCAGGTGCGACCAGAGCCGATCCTGATCGTGCCGGCCTGGATCATGAAGTACTACATCCTCGATCTCTCGCCGCAGAACTCGCTGGTCAAATATCTGACCGGTCAGGGCTTCACGGTGTTCGCGATCTCCTGGCGCAACCCGGATGCGACAGATCGGGATCTCGCCTTCGACGACTATCGCAAGCTGGGGGTCATGGCGGCGCTGGACATGATCGGCCGGATCATGCCGGGTCGGAGGACCCATGCGCTCGGCTATTGTCTGGGAGGGACATTGCTGTCGATCGCTGCCGCTGCGATGGAGCGCGACGGTGATAACCGCTTTGGCACCGTTACTCTCCTTGCGGCCCAGACCGACTTCACCGAGGCCGGGGAGCTGACGCTCTTCATCAACGAGAGCCAGGTCGCCTTTCTCGAAGACATGATGTGGCAGCGCGGCTATCTCGATACGACCCAGATGGCCGGCGCCTTCCAGCTGCTGCGCTCCAACGAACTGATCTGGTCGCGTCTGTCACACGACTATCTGATGGGCGAGGGCGCGCCGCTGAACGACCTGATGGCGTGGAACGCGGACGCAACGCGGCTGCCCTATCGCATGCATTCGGAATATCTGCGAAAGCTGTTCCTCGACAACGATCTGGCCGGGGGGCGCTATCGCGTCGGCGGCAGGAACGTTTCGCTGTCCGATATTCACGCCCCGATGTTCGTGGTCGGCACGCTGGCCGATCACGTCGCGCCGTGGCGATCCGTCTACAAGATCCACTATCAGGTCGATGCCGACGTGACGTTCCTGTTGACCAGTGGTGGCCACAATGCCGGCGTCGTCGCGCCTCCCGACGAGCCCGGCCACAGCTATCAAGTGCTGAGCAAGGCCGAGGACGCGCCCTATGTCGGTGCGGACGAGTGGCTGAAGCTGGCTCCGCGCATTGAAGGGTCGTGGTGGCCGGAATGGACCAAATGGCTGGCGGCGCGCTCCGGCGCGCCCTGCGATCCGCCGCCGATCGGGCTTGGAGACGCTCCCGGCCTGCCCGATGCGCCGGGGGACTACGTCCACACTTAAACCTCCGGCTCGGAACTCGGTGCGAGATCCGAGGAGCGGAAGGGCTTCGTCTTGTCCAGTTTGCGGTAAGCCGTTGACGCCGTCCGCAACAGCTTCTTTTCACGCTTGCGGTTGCGGAATCGATTGCTGGCTTCGAGGCCGGCGCCGTTCAACGACGCGGCCAGCGCATGTCCCCGCGCATCATCGTTCAACCGTCCGAGCGACCGTTGCGCCTTGCGCAATTTCTTGAGGATCGATTTCTGTTTGGTCAGCGATTCCTCGGCGAACAGGTCCTGGAGCGACTCGATCGAATAGGTCAGCCGCTTGTTGAGAATCCGCAGCTTGTGTCGTTTCTCGACGTCGAGCTTGCGGAGTTTTCGCGCCTTCTTGAGCAGCGTCGTCTCCCACTCGGCCAGCCGCTCCGTTGCGTGTTCGGCGAGCGTGCAGCGGCGCAATCGCATGGCTTCCTTGCTGCGCCGGGTCGACCAGGGGCCGCTCTCGATCCAGATCGAGGTCTGCTCGACAAGTCGGCGATACCGCGCGGATTGCAGCGCGCGAGCCAGCAGGCGGTGGCTCTCGGTGCGCTTTTCGTCCCAATGCTGAAGCTCGGCGACCACCGCAAGCTCTTTGGCACTCTCCGCGACGATCCGCTCGATCGCCACGTCGAGATCCCGCACCATGCCGAGCTGGCCGTTCAGCCATTTCAGTTCGGCCCAGACGTTCGGGCGCAGGGCGTCGTCGACCATCGGCGAGAAGAAGCGGATGGCAGTTCGCAGATGGGTCAACGCGATCCGGATCTGATGTAGCGCGTCGGGATCGCCGCGGCAGGTGCCGTCATGCTGGGCGAGCACGGCATCGAGATGACGGCGCGCGATGATGCGGAACGCCGTATCGCAGGCCATGCCGGGGCTGAGGCGGCCGGGCAGGGCATTGCGCTGCGCCGCCGGCGTGGCGCGAACGGCCGTCGAGGTCTTGGTGGGTCGCGCCATCTTTGCCCGCGCCAATCAGATTGCCCTATTTGCCTTCAGCGATCGCGTCCCGACAGTTCTGGAGCGTCTGCTCTTGTGTCCCGGATGCATCGATGGTCGCCCAGCCGACGTGACCGATATTATAGTGCTCTTGCTGCGCAGCAACCTCCTGCGTGGCGTCGGATGCGTCTCCCCGGCGGCTTCCGATCCGCATCTGCCGGGTCGCGAGGTCCGCAACCAGGAACAGGCCGTTCAGCGGCACATTGCGCTCTCGCGCCAATGCGGCGATCGCGTCCCGTTCGTCCTCGCGGGCGAATACGCCGTCGATGATCGCCGAATGGCCCTGCGCCAACACCCGCCGGGCGTGCTGAGCCAGCGTGCCGTAGACGCGGGCCGCGTGCTCTGGCGTGTAGGCGGACGGCGGCAGGCGGTGCGTGTCCTCGACCCCGAACATCTGCTTGCGAACGAGGTCGCTGCGCAGCACGACGGCTCCCGGGGGCGGCGCGACGACGGGCGCGAGCGCATTCGCCAGGACGGTCTTGCCGGTGCCTGACAGGCCGCCGATCGCAACCAGGCGCGGAGCAGGGGGATGGATCAGCGTCCTGGCGAGGTCAAAATAATGCTGTGCCTGGTCAAGGATGCTGGGGTCATCGGAATGCGGCGGCTTCAGCCGTGCCAGGGCCACCTGGGCGCGGATCGCCGCCCGGATGGACATCAACAGCGGCAGGGCCGAGAGCGCGTCGAGATTGTCGGCCGGCGTTGCGGCGAGATAGCGGTTCAGGACGATGTTGGCGGCGCGGGGCTGATCGTGGTGCAACAGGTCCATCATCGTGAATGCGAGATCGTAGAGCACGTCGACGGTTGCCATCTGCGCATCGAACTCGATGGCATCGAACAGCACGGGCCGGTCGTCGAGCAGGACGATGTTTGCGAGATGCAGATCGCCATGGCAGCGGCGTACGAAGCCCATCCGGCCGCGCTCCGCGAGCAGCGGACGAACACGCAGGAATGCCTCGTGGGAGGCTTTGCCCAGCTTTTCGATGTCTTCCGCGATGAAATGGCCGCCGGCCCGCAGACCGTGACTGTTGCCGTCGATCAGGGCGGGGATGGAGGCGACCCATGCTTCGCCGTCCGCGCGTGTCGCCGCGCCGTGGGAAGCCACGATCGCGTCGGCGGCAGCCGCGGCAAGGGTCGCATCCAGCGGGCCGGCCTTTGCCAGATGATCGAGCGTCCGGTTTTCGTCGAAGCGCGCCATCTCCACCGCATATTCCACCGGCAGGCCCTGTCCGTCGACCTTCAACGATCCGTCCGCCTCTTCGGTGATCGCGACGACCCGGTGGTAGATCTGTGGCGCCAGCGGCCGGTTGATCCGGATTTCCTCCTCGCAGGCCGCCTTACGTTTCTCGAGCGTCGAATAGTCGAGGAAGGGAAACTGCACAGCCCGCTTGATCTTCAGCGCTCGCTTGCCTTCGAGAAAGACCGAAGCTGCGTGCGTGTCGACCCGCTTCACGCCCGGATGCCTGCCAGAATCGGAGAGCGCCGCAAAGATCCGGTCCTGGGTCGCAGAATCGTCTGTCATTCCCGCTGGCACATCCAGATGCGTCGGAAGGCGGCCCGTCCGCCGACCAAGGTAACCCTTAGAAGCAGATCGCGGCCAGTCCTTGACGTCGGTTAACCCCTGTTACTGGTGAACTGGACGAGGTTCCCTTGGCTTGACCAGGATCAAGCATCCGGGCGAACGCGGGCGTATTCTGACGACCAAGGAGAATCCCGATGCCCATCAAGGATGTCTTTCTGCCGCTTGTCGGCCAGCCCCGCGGATCGGCCCTGATTGCGATCGAGAAATGCGTGGCCGTCGCCGCCGACCTCGGCGCCAGGATCACGGGGCTCGCGCTCGAGGAAGACATTTTCGAGCGGCCGAAGGTGATGCTGTCTCATGATCGCGATTCCGCGGAGGCCGGCGTTTCGCGTGAGGCGAACGAGACGCAGCAGCTCCTCGATGCCTTCACCAGCGCGGCGTCCCGCGCCAACATTCGCGCCCAGAGCAGAACGGGCAAGGTACCGGCGGACCAGATCGCGGCGATCCTGGCCGAGCATGCCCGTTTCAGCGATCTCACGCTGTTTCCCGTGAAGCCGCACGACAGCCGAACGGAGCACATCATCGAAACTCTCCTGTTCGAATCCGGGCGGCCGCTGCTGCTCTGCCCGGAGCAGCGTGCGGAGCAGCTGCGGCCGGAATTCGAGAACGTCATGATCGCCTGGGATCATTCTGCCCGCGCTGCGCGTGCGGTCGGCGACGCTTTGCCCATTCTTCAGGCTGCCACCGTGGTCCGCGTGGTGACGGTCGCAGAGGACAAGGCTGACGCGGTCGCGCAATCCGGCGCGGCTCTCGTCGACCATCTGAGAGAACACGGGGTCTATGCCTCCTTCGAAACGGTGACCGGCAACGGCAGCTCGATCGGCAAGGTACTGGGAAGTTGGGCGAATTCCCATGGCATGGATGCCATCGTGATGGGCGCCTACCATCATTCACGCCTGAACGAGATCGTGTGGGGCGGTGTGACAAAGACCGTCATTGGCCAGCCACCATGCTGGGTTATGATCTCGCACTAGGCTCGCCAATTTTCCCGGCCTGATCGTCAACCATCGGAACCGCCGTTGACCCGGCGCATTTGCTTTCATGTCAACCTATCGTCTCAACAATCTGCTGGCGCCGCGTTCAGTTGCGCTCGTTGGCGCGAGCGCCCGTCCGGTCTCAGTCGGACGCGCCGTTCTGGAGAACATTCACAAGGCCGAATTCAAGGGGCGCTTCGGCCTCGTCAATCCACGCCATGCCGAAATCGGCGGCGTCGCGGCGGTGAAGAGCCTGGACAGCTTGGACTTCGTGCCCGAGCTCGTGGTCATCACCGCGCCGGCGCGCGAGATTCCCGGTATCATCGACCAGGCCGGGCGTCGCGGATCGGCGGGCGCGCTGATCGTCTCGGCCGGGCTCGGCCACGGACCGGGCTCTCTGCACGAGGCTGCAATCGCGGCGGCCCGCAAATACGGCATGCGGCTGATCGGACCGAATTGCCTCGGCATCATGATGCCCGGGGTCAGCCTGAATGCCAGCTTTGCCGCGCACATGCCGGGGGCGGGCAGCCTCGCGCTGATCTCGCAATCGGGCGCGATTGCTGCCGGCATGGTCGACTGGGCTGCACAGCGCGGCGTCGGCTTTTCCGGCATCGTCTCCATCGGCGATCAGATCGACGTCGATATCGCCGATCTGCTCGACTATTTCGCGATGGATCACAAGACTCGCGCGATCCTGCTCTACATCGAATCCATCAAGGACGCGCGCAAGTTCATGTCGGCAGCGCGTGCCGCCGCGCGCGTGAAGCCCGTCGTCGTAGTGAAGTCGGGGCGCATGGCGCAGGGCGCAAAGGCGGCCGCCACGCATACCGGCGCGCTCGCCGGCGCGGACGCGGTCTATGACGCGGCGTTCCGCCGCGCGGGTGTCCTGCGGGTCTCCGATCTGCGTGAGCTGTTCGATTGTGCCGAGACGCTCGGCCGCGTCGAATCGCCGACGGGAAAGCGTCTCGCCATCCTGACCAACGGTGGCGGCATCGGCGTCCTCGCCGTCGATCGATTGGTCGAACTCGGCGGAATCCCGGCGACCATCTCGCCGGAGGTGCGCAAGACGCTCGATGCGGCCCTGCCGCCGACCTGGTCCGGTGCAAATCCCGTCGACATCGTGGGCGACGCCGACGCCTCGCGCTACGCGGCGGCGCTCGAGGTGCTGCTGGCCGATCGCGACAATGACGCGGTGCTGGTCCTCAACGTGCAAACGGCGATCGCCTCGGCCGCCGAGATTGCCACGACCGTGACCGAGCTCGTCGCTAAATATCGCGAGAAGCACCGCCGATGGGCCAAGCCCGTATTGGCCGCCTGGGTCGGGGCCGATCAGGACATCATCCAGGCGCTTTCCGGCGCCGGTATGCCCAACTATCCGACCGAGGACGACGCCGTGCGCGGCTTCATGCATCTGGTCCGGCACCGAGAAGTGGTGGAGGAGCTGAGCCAGGTTCCTCCCGCGATGCCCGATACGTTCGTGCCGGATGCCCGGGGGGCGAGGCAGATCGTCACCGCCGCGATCGCCGATGGCCGTGAATGGCTCGAACCGGTCGAGATCAAGCACCTGCTCGAAGCTTACGACATCGCCATGGTGCCGACCTATGCGGCGACCGATGTCGAGCAGGCGGTGGCCTATGCGAAGGAAATCTTCGCGCAGGGCGGCACCGTGGTGCTGAAGATCATGTCGCGGGACATCATCCACAAATCCGATGTCGGTGGCGTCGTGCTCAATCTGACGACGCCGGAGGCCGTGCGAGCGGCCACCTCCGACATTCTCGCCCGGGCGAGAAAGCTGCGGCCCGAGGCCCGCATCGGCGGCGTCATCGTCCAGGCGATGGTCGTCAAGGCGAAGGCGCGCGAGCTGATCCTGGGCCTCGCCGACGATCCCACCTTCGGCACCGTCGTCGTGTTCGGCCGCGGTGGCACGGCGGTGGAGATCATCAACGACAAGGCGCTGGCGCTGCCCCCGCTGGACTTGCAGCTCGCTCGCGATCTGATCGACCGCACCCGCGTGTCGCGGCTGCTAAAGGCCTATCGTGATGTGCCGGCGGTCAAGCAGGACGCCGTCGCCATGGTGCTGGTCAAGCTGGCGCAGATGGCGGCCGACATTCCCGAGATCCGCGAATTCGACATCAATCCGCTGCTGGCGGACGAAACCGGCGTGACCGCGGTCGATGCCCGCGTCGCGGTCGGGCCGCCGCAACGAAAGTTCGTCGGCTCAGGCCCGGCCAATTTCGCCGTTCGCGCCTATCCGTCGCAATGGGAGCGGCGCCTCAAGCTCAAGGACGACTGGCGCATCTTCGTGCGGCCCATGCGCCCCGAGGACGAGCCGACCATCCACGAATTCCTGCGTCACGTCACGCCGCACGACCTTCGCCTGCGGTTCTTCGCACCGATGAAGGAGTTTACCCACGAGTTCATCGCGCGCCTGACCCAGCTCGACTATGCGCGCGCGATGGCCTTCATCGCCTTCGACGAGGCCACCGGCGAAATGGTCGGCGTGGTCCGGCTCCATTCGGATTCGATCTACGAGAGCGGCGAATACGCGATTTTGCTCCGGTCCGATCTCAAGGGCAGGGGGCTCGGCTGGGCCCTCATGCAGCTGATCATCGACTACGCGCGGTCGGAGGGACTGAAGATCATATCGGGCGACGTGCTCAAGGAGAACAGCGTGATGCTCGAGATGTGCCGGCACCTCGGCTTCGAGGTCAAGCCGGACCCGGCCGAGCCCGATATCTGCGACGTCAAATTGAAGCTGTGAGCGCGCCTGCTTCACGAGCGCGCTTCAGCCGAATTCGCCGCGGCGGATGATTTGGCCGTGGTCCGCAAATTCCTGATGATGATCGCGATCAACGGCACCAGCACCGGCACGATCGTGCTGAGCGGATGATGTACCGCGCCTGACACCTGGGCCTGGAGCGCGCGCGCCTCGAGCTGAAGGGCTTCGATGGAGGTGTCGTGAATTTCGTTGGCGAGCTCGATATCGCGGCCTGACGGAGCGCGGCCGGCGATTGCGAACAGAGCGGCCGCGATGGCGAAATTGACGGCGCCGAGGATGGCCGCCGCGGCAATCGCGCTCCAGATCTGCACCAGCGCGAAATAGGCCGACAGTTCCAGCATCAGAAGCCCGAACGCCGCGATCAGGGCCGCAAAGGCACGCAGGCCGAGGCCAACAAGCAGATGGCGCAGCCTGATGTCCGCGATGATCCTGTCGGTGCGCCACAACGCGCGCAGATGTTTGACCACATTCTCGGTATTCACCTAGTGTCTCCTCAGCATGAAGCCGACAACGACGCCGAGCGCGAAGGCGGAGGCGAGCGATGTGATCGGACGGTCCGCAATGAGACCCTGAAGCTGCGCCTGCTCTTCGTCCACGGTCTCGCCGAGCTCGGTCAGCGCCGCCCTGATCTGATCGGCGAGGGCCTCGGCGCGGTCCTTCGAGCTCTCGAACATTTCCTCGCCGGCGGTGCTCAGCAAGCGTGCGACGTCAACCTTCAGTGCCCGCAATTCTTCGCTCATCCTGTCGCTGTCGAACATGGACTTGATATCCCCATTGAATGGACGCAAGCCTAGGGCCCGCGCGCGCGATCGCGCTTGATTTGCGTCAATCGGGCAGCGCAGTTCAGCTCTTGAGACAGGTCAAGCCGGGCGCCATATGCTGGCCTAGAAATGCCGTCTGAATGGGGACCGATTGTCCCGATGAGGTGGAAGCGTGAACCACGAACCGCTGTTGCTCGCGACGCCGTCCGGCGACGTGCTGAACCTGCGCCCTGAAGGGCCCTGGACCGCCGCGAATGTGGTCACGCTCGAGACGTTGTCCCGGTCGGTCGGCGCCGACGTCGATCGCTCGCGCGTCGTCACCCTGGATATGTCGGGCGTCAGTGCGCTCGACACGCTCGGTGCCTGGGTCCTGGAAAAGCTGTCGCGCAGGGCCGCAACATCGGGCAGGTCGGCCGAATTCGTCGGCGTCGCCGATCATTTCAGCGGGCTGCTGGATGAGGTGCGCCAGGTCAACCGCCACACGCCGGCCCCGACGGCTGCGCCCAATCCGGTGCTGGCGAGGCTGGGCGATCTCGGCAAGTCCACGGCCGACGCGCGGGAAGACGTCACGATCTTCCTGCAGATGCTCGGCGCATTGTTCATGGCCGTGATAGGCGTGCTGCGTCGGCCGCGTTCGCTGCGGCTGACCTCGCTGGTGTATCAGCTCTACCGCATCGGGTGGCAGGCGATCCCCATCGTCGCGCTGATCACCTTCCTGATCGGCGCCATCATCGCACAGCAGGGCTTCTTCCACTTCCGCAGGTTCGGCGCGGAGTCCTACACCGTCGATATGGTCGGCATCCTGGTGCTGCGCGAGCTCGGCGTGCTGATCGTCGCCATCATGGTCGCGGGACGGTCGGGAAGCGCCTACACCGCCGAGCTCGGCTCGATGAAGATGCGCGAGGAGATCGACGCGCTCTCGACCATGGGGCTCGATCCCGTCGACGTCCTGATCCTGCCGCGCGTTGCGGCCCTGGTCATTGCGCTGCCGATCCTCACCTTCATCGGATCGGTCGCCGCGCTCTATGGCGGCGGTCTCGTCGCGCAGTTCTATGGCGACATGGGGCCGGCGATCTACATCGCGCGGCTGCACGAGGCCATCTCCGTTACCCATTTCGAGGTGGGCATCCTGAAGGCGCCGTTCATGGCGCTGGTGATCGGAATCGTGGCCTGCAGCGAGGGCTTGCGCGTCAAGGGCAGCGCGGAGTCGCTGGGGCGGCAGACCACGACGTCGGTGGTGAAGTCGATCTTCCTGGTGATCGTGCTCGACGGCCTGTTCGCGATCTTCTTTGCCTCGATCGGAATGTGACGATGGACGTATCGCAGGACGAGTTCGCGATCCGCGTCCGTGATCTCGTGGTCGGATTCGGCCGCCAGACCGTGCTCGACCATCTGTCGCTCGACGTTCGCCGCGGCGAGATTCTCGGGCTGGTGGGGGCGTCCGGCGGCGGCAAGTCGGTGCTGATGCGCACCATCATCGGCCTCATCCCGCGCCAGGGCGGGACCATCGAGGTCATGGGCCAGCCCACCGGCGGCCACGGCCGCGGCGCAGCCACGACATGGGGCATCCTGTTCCAGCAAGGCGCGCTGTTCTCCTCGCTGACGGTCCGCCAGAACGTCCAGTTTCCCTTACGCGAAAATCTTGTCCTGTCGCAGGAGCTGATGGACGAGATCGCGATCGCCAAGCTCGAGATGGTCGGCTTGCGCGCCCAGGACGCCGACAAATATCCGGCGGAGCTGTCGGGCGGCATGACCAAGCGCGTGGCGCTGGCGCGCGCGCTCGCGCTCGATCCGCCGATCCTGTTCCTGGACGAGCCGACCTCCGGCCTCGATCCGATCGCCGCCGGCGATTTCGACGCGCTGATCACGACGCTGCAAAGAACGCTGGGGCTGACCGTGTTCATGGTGACCCACGACCTTGCGAGCCTGACCACGGTCTGCGACCGCGTCGCCGCGCTGGCCGACGGCAAGATCGTGGCGATCGGCCCGATGCGCGAATTGCTGCAATCCGAGCATCCCTGGGTGCGCGCCTATTTCCACGGCAAGCGCTCGCAGATGCTGCAACACGAGATGAGATGAGACATGGAAACCCGCGCTCCCTACGTGCTGATCGGCAGTTTCGTGCTGGCCGCGATCCTCGCGGTGTTCGGCTTCGTCTATTGGCTGAACAACACCGGCGGCATCGGGCCGCGCACGAACTATCACGTGCAGTTTCAGGGGCCGGTCCCGGGCCTCCTGGTCGGCGCCGGTGTGCTGTTCAACGGCATCCGTGTCGGTGAGGTGACCCAGCTCGCGCTCGCGCCGGATAACCCGCGCTTCGTCAATGCGACGATCTCGGTTGCGACCGCCACGCCGGTGCGTTCCGACACCAGGGTCGGCCTCGAATTCCAGGGCCTGACCGGCGTGCCGGTGGTGACGTTGGAGGGCGGGGTTGTCGTTGCCAAATCCGGCGAGCCCGTGACCTTGATCGCCGAGGCCGGCGCCGGCCAGAGCATGACGCAGGCGGCGCGCGATGCGCTGCGGCGGGTCGACACGGTGCTTCAGGACAATTCCGGCCCGCTGAAGGACACCATCGCGAATTTCAGGACGTTCTCCGACGGCCTCGCGCGCAACACCGGCAAGCTCGACGGCATCATTGCGGGCCTGGAGAAGATGACCGGCGGTGGGACGCCCGCGCAGAAAATAACCTACGACCTGCGCACGCCGAAGAATCTCGGGCCGGCCGGCAAGACGCTCTCCGCTTCCCTGGCCATTCCCGAGCCGACCGCGGTCGCAATGCTGCAGACCCAGCGCATGCTGTTCGCGCCCGTCGGGGACAGACCGGGCTTTGCGGATTTCCTCTGGGCCGACAGCATTCCAAAATTGGTGCAGGCACGCCTGATCGACAGTTTTGAGAATTACGACATCGCCCACGCCCCCCTACGCACGACCGACCTCGGTCAGGCGGATTACCAGCTCCTGATCGACATCCGGCGCTTTCGGATCGCCACGGAGGGCGAGGCACGGGTGGAGATCGATCTGTCGGCGCGGATCGTCGACAAGAACGGCAAGGTGGTGGCATCCCGCCTGGTCGAGACCAGCGAAAAGCTCGACAAGGTCGAGCCGGCCGCTGCAGTCGCCGCCTTCGATGCAGCCTTTGCCCGCATCGCCAAGGAGCTGATCGGGTGGAGCGTGCAGGCAGTGTGACGCCGTCTATTCCAGCGTCTTCAGGTAGGACAGGAGATCGTGGATCTGGTCCGGACTGAGCTCGAAGGCCGGCATGTCGTCGTGACCGGTGTAGATCCCTTCGGCCAGCGCCTCACCAAGGGTCTCGATCGGATAACGCCGGTGCAGCGTGCGTAGCGGAGGCGCGCCCTCGAGCGGGCTGTGGGAGACGCGGTCGATCGCGTGACAGCGTGCGCAATTGGCCCGTGCGAAGGCCTTGCCGCGTTGTTCGGCGGTCGGGGCCGCCAGCGCAGGCGTCATCAGAAGCAGCCCAATCAGGCCGTGACGCAGGGCGGCTTGCAGCATGGAAAGTGATCCCGTCGAACTCTGGAAGCAGAATATGACGGGGATGCCACTCAAATTTGATCTCTGTCAATTGGCTTTGGCGCAGTGCAGTAAAATGCACGGGCGCGGTGGACCCGACCCGGTGTCGGGAGCAGCCGGCGCGGGGAGCGGTGGATGAAGCCTTCCGTGGTCACGATTGAGCCGAACGGGCATTTTTGCAGCGATTGCGCCGTACGCGGAGCGGCGGTTTGTTCGTCGCTGGATGCGGCCGAGCTCAGGGAATTCGAGCATCTCGGCCGCCGCGTTCATTTTGACTCCGGCGAGACCGTGTTCTCCGAGGAGGACATGACGACCTCGTTCTACAACGTCCTCGAAGGCGTCATGCGGTTGTACAAGCTGCTGCCCGACGGCCGGCGGCAGATCGTCGGTTTTGCCTTGCCCGGCGATTTCCTGGGGATGAACATCTCCGGCCGGCACAATTTTTCGGCCGATGCGATCGGCGCGGTGACCGTGTGCCAGTTTGCCAAAGCGCCCTTCGGCCGCTTCATCGAGGACCGGCCGCAGCTGCTCAGGCGGATCAACGAGCTGGCCATCCGCGAATTGAGCCAGGCACGCGACCATATGGTCCTGCTCGGCCGACGCTCGGCCGACGAGAAGGTCGCGACCTTCCTGCTCGGCTGGCGGGAAAGGCAGGTCGCGCTCAAGGGTCTGTCCGACACGGTCCCGCTTCCGATGAGCCGTCAGGACATCGCCGACTATCTCGGCCTGACCATCGAAACCGTCAGTCGCACCTTCACCAAGCTGGAGCGTCACGGCGTGATCGAGATCATTCACGGCGGCATCAGCCTGCTCGATCCTGTCCGTGCCGAGGCGCTGGCCGCAGCCTGATAGCCCATCCGCAACGCCCCCGACGTTTTTGATCTCGATCAATGACGCTGGCCTGCTGCAGCAAAATAATGCCCCAGACCTTTGGGAGGGGATAATGCCCGCTGATGCGTTGCTGGTGACCATCGTCGTCGTCGCGATCTTCGTCGCATTCGCCGCAGCTCTGGCTTGGGCAGACCGGCAAACCAGTGCAGGCCGGCTCGATCCGGATTCCAAGCGCTGACCTCCTGAGGTCTTGATCCGCTCAGACGCGCCAACAGCCGAGGCTTGGCCGGCTTGGCCTTCGCCAGCGCCTCAACGCAAGCGCGGCTTGCGCCGCCTGCAACTCTGCATCGACCGGACCGCATCGGCGCATCCTTCGGATGCAGGCTTTCGGCTTGAACGCGGCCTTTTCGGGGCATTTGCCACAAATCGCGCGGGTGCTTTCCGGTTGAAAAGCCTGATAACGTTGACTACGCAGGAACCTCAGTGCCTCGCAGTCTTAGGAGCCCCGCGGCGTGCCTCAGGACAAGACCGGCGACCCCCGACAGTCGGCGGGCAATAAACTATCGGTCCTGCGCAAGCACCCGATCTTCGCGGATCTGGAGCCGGAAGCGCTCGATCAGCTTTGCCGCTACGCCAAGCACACCACCGTGAAGCGCGGCGCGACGATCGCTGCCAAGGGCGATCCCGGCAACAATCTGTTTGCGGTGATCACGGGGACAGTGAAGATTTCCTCCTCGTCGCCCGACGGACGGAACGCCATTCTCAATCTGATCGGTCCCGGAGAAATCTTCGGCGAGATCGCGGTGCTTGACGGCGCTCCCCGGTCAGCCGATGCGACCGCCAACACCAATTGCGAGCTCTACATCATCGATCGCCGGGACTTCCTCCCGTTCGTGAAGAGCCAGCCGGCGCTGGCGATGAAATTCATCGAGCTGCTCTGCGCCCGTCTGCGCTGGACCAGCCAGCAGGTCGAGCAGGTCATCCTGCAAAATCTGCCGGGGCGGCTGGCGAGCGCGCTGCTCGGTCTCACCGAGGAGCGCAAGTTCGACTCCGGCAGCGGCACGCTCGCCATCACGCAGCAGGAGATCAGCGAGATGGTGGGGATGACGCGCGAGAGCATCAACAAGCAATTGCGCGCCTGGGCCGGCCGCAACTGGGTTCGCCTCGAGCACGGCGCCATCGTCGTGCTCGATACGGATGCGCTGCGCGAACTCGCCGAGAGCGGCCTCGACGGCGAGTGAGCGCGTACGCCTAGCCATCGATGATGGCGACTGCGCGGGTCCAGCCCGCGGAGGCGCGTTCGATCTTCACCGGAAAGCACGAGACCGTGAAGCCGGTCGAGGGCAGCTGGTCGAGATTGTGCAGTTTCTCCAGATGGCAATAGCCGATGTGCCGTCCCGCCTTGTGGCCTTCCCAGATCAGGCCGGCATCTTTTGTCTCGGCATATTTCTTCGCGGTGTAGAGGAACGGCGCGTCCCAGCTCCAGCCGTCCGTGCCGGTCAGCCGCACCCCGCGTTCGAGCAGATACATGGTGGCCTCATAGCCCATGCCGCAGCCGGAATTGACGTAGTCGGCCTTGCCGAATTTGGCGCCGGCGCTGGTGTTGACGACCACGATCTCTAGCGGCGACAGCGCGTGCCCGATGCGCTTCAGCTCCTTCTCGACGTCCTCAGCACTCGCCACGTAGCCGTCGGGCAGATGCCGGAAGTCGAGCTTCACGCCGGGCTGAAAGCACCATTCCAGCGGCACCTCGTCGATCGTCCAAGACCGCTCGCCGCGGTTCATGGTCGGATGGAAGTGCCAGGGCGCATCGAGATGCGTGCCGTTATGGGTCGACAGCGAGACCTGCTCGACGGCCCAGCCCTGGCCATCGGGCAAATCCTGCGCCTTGAGGCCGTCGAAAAACTGCAGCATGCGCGGCAGGCCCTGCCGGTGATCGATGTACTGGATGGTCGGATGGTTGCCCGGCGGATCGGCCGTCACGTCGTTTCTGAGCGGCACCGAGATATCGATCAGCTTCCGCGGCATGGGCATTCCTTCGAAATAGTCCGCTGTTTCGGACATCTTGAGGGGCCTCTCTTGGTCGCGTCAAGTCACGTGCCGGCGACGCAAGCCGTCCCGCCGGCTTCCACGACGACGCGAATTGCGCCAGATTGATCGATGCAACTGCTGCATCGATCAATGCCGGATTTGGCTTGGACATGGAATGCCGCGCGCCCTAGGGACGACATTGGCGCTTGACTTCACACCTGAAGGGGAGCGACCCAAGGCGGCCTGCAGCCTGCCGACAACGACATAATCAACCCAGGAGGAAGCCCAGATGAAGACACTCACCGGTATCATCGCAGCCGTTGCATTGGTGCTCTCAGCGCCGCTGGCGACCGCACGCGACTTCCGCTCCGCCGACATCCATCCCGCCGATTATCCGACCGTCGAGGCCGTCAAGTTCATGGGCAAGCAGCTCGCGGCGGCGAGCGGCGGCAAGCTCGGCGTGAAGGTGTTTCCGAACGGAGCCCTGGGCTCGGAGAAGGACACCATCGAGCAACTCAAGATCGGCGCGCTCGACATGATGCGGATCAACGCGTCGCCGCTCAACAACTTCGTGCCGGAAACGATCGCATTGTGCCTGCCGTTCGTCTTCCGCGACACGCAGCACATGCGCACCGTCCTCGACGGGCCGATCGGCGATGAGATCCTGGCGGCGATGGAGCCCGCAGGCCTGGTCGGCCTTGCCTATTACGATAGCGGCGCCCGGTCCATTTACACCGTGAAGGCGCCGGTCAAGTCGCTCGCGGACCTGAAGGGTCTGAAGATTCGTGTCCAGCAGTCCGATTTGTGGGTGGGCATGATCCAGAGCCTCGGCGCCAACCCGACGCCGATGCCGTATGGCGAGGTCTACACCGCGCTCAAGACCGGCCTGGTGGATGCAGCCGAAAACAACTGGCCTTCTTACGAGTCGTCGCGCCATTTCGAGGCCGCCAAGTTCTACAACATCACCGAGCACTCCCTGGCACCCGAAGTTCTGGTGATGTCCAAGAAGGTCTGGGACACGCTGAGCAAGGAGGATCAGGCGATGGTCCGCAAGGCGGCCAAGGAATCGGTACCAGTCATGCGCAAGCTCTGGGACGAGCGTGAGCAGGCGTCCCGTAAGACGGTCGAGGCCGCCGGCGTTCAGGTCGTGACGATCGCCAACAAGGCGGAATTCGTCGACGCGATGAAGCCGGTGTACCAGAAGTTTGCGGGTGACGAGAAGCTGCAGGGCCTCGTCAAGCGTATCCAGGACACGAAGTAACGCCACAGCGTCGGGTCCGGCGTCGCCGCGAAGGCGACCCGGACCCTTGCAAGGAGACGCGGGAATGACAGACCCACACGTCGCAGACCACGAGCAGGGGGCGGTCGCCGTACGCCCGGCGACCGGCTTGCTGTCGCGCGTCAATGCCGTCGTCGCGCGCGCGGGCATGTATCTGTCCGTGAGCGGACTGCTCCTCATCGTCACCGTCGTGTTCTATCAGGTGTTCGGTCGTTACGTGCTCAATTCGAGCCCGACCTGGACGGAGAACCTTGCGCTGGTTCTTATCCTGTATGTCACGCTGATCGGCGCCGCCGTCGGCGTGCGCGATGCCGGACACATCGGCATGGACAGCCTGCTGGTGATGCTTCCGGATCACGCGCGAGAGAAGATCGAGCTCGTCATCCACGTCCTGGTGGCCGCGTTTGGCGTCGCGATGGCCTATAACGGCTGGATTCTCGGCGCATCCGTGGGGACCGTGAAGATTCCCAATCTCGGCCTCCCCGAGGTCATCCGCTACGTCCCGCTGATCGCCTCCGGCGTCCTGATCGTCTCCTTTTCAATCGAGCACATCATTGCTCTCCTGCGCGGCGAAGAGGTCGTCCCCTCATGGAACTGATCATCCTCGGCGCCACGTTCTTCGGCTTCCTGATCCTCGGCGTCCCGGTTGCCTTCGCGATCGGTCTTTCGGCGATCTGCACCATCCTCTACGAAGGTCTGCCGGTCGCCGTCATCTTCCAGCAGATGATGTCGGGGATGAACATCTTCTCGTTCCTTGCGATTCCCTTCTTCGTCTTCAGCGGTGAGCTGATGCTGCATGGCGGCGTCGCCGACAAGATCGTGCAGCTCGCCAAGAATCTCGTCGGTCACATCCGCGGCGGGCTCGGCATGTCGAACGTGGTCGCCTGCACCCTGTTCGGCGGCGTCTCCGGCTCGCCCGTGGCCGACGTGTCGGCGATGGGCGCGGTGATGATCCCGATGATGAAAAAGGAGGGGTTCGACACCGACTACGCCGTCAATGTCACGACCCACGCTTCGCTGGTGGGCGCCTTGATGCCGACCAGCCACAACATGATCATTTATGCCCTGGCAGCCGGGGGCAAGGTATCGATCGGCGCGCTGATCGCCGCGGGCCTCCTGCCGGCAATCGTGTTGATGGCGTGCATGCTGGTCGCCGCTTATGGCGTTGCCGTGAAGCGCGGCTATCCGGCCGGCAAGTTCCCGGGCTGGGCCGAGGTTTTCCGCTCGCTCGCGGCCGCGCTGCCGGGCCTTCTGATCGTCGGCATCATCCTGGCGGGCATCCTGTCCGGCGTCTTCACGGCAACCGAATCTGCCGCCGTCGCGGTCACCTATACGATGCTGCTGACGTTCTTCATCTACCGCACCATGACCTGGAGCAACTTCCTGCGCGCCGCCGCCAAGGCGGTGAAGACGACGGGCGTGGTGCTGCTGCTGATCGGCGTCTCCACCATGTTCCAGTATCTGATGGGGCTGTACGAGGTGGCGGACCTCGCCGGCGACCTGATGAGCAAGGTCTCCACGCAGCCCTGGGTCATCTTTCTGCTCATCAACGTCATCCTGTTCGTGCTCGGCACGTTCATGGACATGGCCGCGACCATCCTCATCTGCACCCCGATCTTCCTGCCGATCGCGATGAAGGCGGGCATGGATCCGGTGCAGTTCGGCATGCTGATGCTGATCAATTGCGCCCTCGGGCTGAACACCCCGCCGGTCGGAACCACGCAGTTCGTCGGTTGCGCCATTGGCGGCATTTCGGTGGGCGCGGTGATGCGCACCATCCTGCCGTTCTACGCCGCGCTGATCGCAGCACTGATGTTCGTGACCTACGTCCCTGCATTCTCGCTGTGGCTGCCTCGCCTGCTGATGGGTTACAAGGGCTAGCAGCTACAGGAGAAGCTATCAGTGACTGACTATCGCAAGCTCTTTGATCTCACCGGCAAGACGGCCGTGGTGCTCGGCGCCGCATCGGGCATCGGCAAATCGTCGGCCGAGGCGCTGGCTGGGCTCGGGGCCCGCGTCGTCTGCGCCGATCGCGCGCTTGACGCCGCGGAGGCGACCGCCGCCGGGATTCGCGACAAGGGCGGCTGGGCGGAAGCAGCCAGCTGTGACGCCGCGAGCGCTGCGGACGTCAATGCGCTGGCCAAAACCGTGATGCAGAAATTTGCCCGGCTCGACATCGCGGTGACCACGCCCGGGCTCAACATCCGCAAGACCATCCTCGACTACACCGAGGAGGACCTCGACCGTGTCCTCAACCTCAACGTCAAGGGCACGGTGTGGTTCTTCCAGGCGTTCGGCCGCATCATGGTCGCGCAAAAGGGCGGCAGCATCATCGCCTGCTCGTCGGTGCGCGCGGTGACCATCGAGCCGGGCCTCGGCGTCTACGGCTCGACCAAGGCGGCCATCGGCCTGCTGGTGAAGGGCTTTGCCTCCGAGGTCGGCCATGCCGGCGTGCGCGTCAACGCGATCGCGCCGAGCATCGCCGAAACCGCGCTGACCGGCCCGTTCAAGCAGCGCCCCGACATCTACAATCTCTACGCCGGCCACACCGTGTTCAACCGCTGGAGCAGCGCCGACGAGGTCGCGACCGCAGTGGCCTATCTCGCTTCGGACGCCGCCAGCTATGTCAGCGGCAGCACGCTGTTCGTCGATGGCGGCTGGACCGCCGTCGACGGCCCGCCGACAGGCCTCACCCAGCTGCACAAATAGGGCGTCATCGGCTCTAGCCGGTAAAGCCAGCGCGCTGGCGCAGGTCCTTCCGATCTGCGCCGGTCAGCAACGCGATCAGCGCGGCCGCCTCTGTCGGATGCGCTGCCCGCATTGTCACGCCGGCCGTGTACATCGTCACGAGTTCGCAGCCGGGCGGCAGCGCCCCCGACAATGCAATGCCGTCTGTCGCGATGATCTCGGTCGCCTGCGTGCATCCGATCGGCTTTGCCGCGCCAGATGCCGCGAGCTCCCGCATCGCGGTTGCACCGTTCGGAAATATCTTCAGGCGCGATGCCACCTCATAGCCGATGCCGAGCTGGTCCAGCACTTTTGCGAAATGCTGGCCCGCGGTCGAGGCCTTGGTGTCGGGGACATAGATTGCATCGGCGCCGCGCAGCACGTCGCGCAGATCGGCCTCCGTCTTCACCGTCACCTTGAGATCGCGGCTGCGGACCGCCAGCGCGGTCTCGACCCGGCCGACATCCGTGATCGATGAGGGGACGATGAACTTCTCCTCGGCAAGCCTCGCAAGCAGCGCCTGCGTCAGGATCACGAGATCGGCCGGCGTGCTCGCGCGCAGCTTGTCCGCCATCACGCCGACCGCGCCGAACTCGCCGTCGATACCGAGGCCGGTTTGCGCCTTGAAAGCGTCGGTAACGCCGCGCACCAGGCCTTGTGCCGCGCCGCCGCTCAAAACGTTCACTGTCGTCAAGGCGCACGCTCCATCGCTGCAATGATCTTGTCGCGCGTGATCGGCAGGTCGCGCACACGCACGCCGAGGCAATCATACACCGCATTGGCGATCGCCGCCGTCACCGGGCCGTGCGCGGCTTCGCCGGCGCCGACCGGCTCGATCTCCGGCCGCTGGATGATCTCGACGTCCACGGCCGGCACCTCGCTGAAGGTCAGGATCGGATAGTCCGTCCAGGAGGTCGAGGTGATGCCGGTGCGGTCGAACCGGACGCGCTCCTTCAGCACCCAGCTCGTGGCCTGGATCGCGCCGCCCTCGATCTGGTTGACCACGCCGTCCGGATTGATGGCCTCGCCGACGTCGACTGCAAGCGTCAGCCGCTTGACGCGGATGTCGTCGGTGCCCTCGATCTCGGCAATCGCAGCGCAATAGGCGCCCATGTTCTTGTAGCGGGCAAAGCCGACGCCGTGACCGATGCCGGGCTGCTTCTGCGGCTTCCATGCGGCGCGTCGCGCCGCAGCGCTGATGACATCGTGCGCCCGCTCGTCACGCAAATGCCGCAGACGGAACGCGATCGGATCTTCGCCGCGCAGGGCAGCGATCTCGTCGAGCAGGGACTCGATGGCGAACACGTTGCCTTGCCCGCCCAGCGTCCGCAGCGCCGAGGTGCGCACCGGCATGGTCAGCAGCCGGTGGCTCGTGATCGTCCAGGCCGGGAAGTCGTAGAGCGGGACGGAGTTGCGGTCGCCGCCGCCGCCATTGGCGGCCGGCGGGTTTGTCGAGATCATGCGGGGATAGGGATTGGCGATCTCGGTTGCGGCAAGCAGCGCCGGCTGCGCCGCGCGTCCCGGCCTTGCTGCATGGCCGTTGCTCCAGATCGCGTGGCGCCAGCCGGCGATCTCGTTGCCTGCATCGAGATCGGCCTCGATCTCGATGGCCATCGCCGCCCCAAAGGGCGCGTGGGACATCTCGTCGTGCCGTGACCACTGCACGCGCACCGGACGGCCACCGGCCGCCTTCGCCAGCAGCACGGCGTCGAGCGCGACGTCGTCGGCCGCATTGTGTCCGTAGCAGCCGGCGCCCTCGATGTGCTCGACGACGATGTTCTCGGCCGGCAGCTTCAGCACGATCGCGAGATCGGCGCGCAGGAGGTAGACGCCCTGGCTGTGCGTCCAGACATGGACACGGTCACTATCCCATCGGCCGATGGCGCAGGACGGGGCGATCGAGGCGTGGGCGATGTAGGGGCGGGTGTATTGCCGGCGGAGGGTCTGGACGGGCTTGCGCGACGGCTCCGCCATCCTGGTGTCGATGATGCTGCTCTCGACCGGCTGGCTCTTCAAAAAGCCCGCCAGATCGTCTTCATCGGGCAGCGGCTCGCCGGCCGACCATGTCGCGCTCTTGCGCAAGGCCTTGAGCGCTGCGTCCGCGGCCGCCTCGTTGTCGGCGACCACGCCGGCAAAGCCGCCGTCGCGGACGATCGCAATGAGGCCGGGGACTGCGCGTGCAGCCTCCTCATTCAGTGCGATCAATTTGGCGCCCGAGATATCCGGCCGCAGTACCCGTCCGTGCACCAGTCCCGGCAGCGCAAGGTCGTGGATGAAACGCGGCCGCGCGAACACCTTGTCGGGAATGTCGACACGTTGGACCGAATGTCCGGCGACGGTGCGCCCGGCGGCACTCTTCGCTGTCGGGCCTGCGGTTGCGTCGTGGTCGAGCGAGACCTCGCCCATCAACTCCCAATAGCTGGTCCTGACATTGCCGGGACCAGAGATGGTGCCGTCGTCGACATCGAGCAGCGATGCATCGACGCCGAGACGTTCCGATGCCGCGCGAAGGAAGCGCTGGCGTACCTCGGCACAGATCTGACGCAGCGCGCGGCCGGACTGCTGGATCGAGAGACTGCCGGAGGTGACGCCTTCGTTCGGGCTCGTCGCCGTCGAGGCACGGATCATGTCAATGCGGCCGATCTCGACATCGAGCTCGTCCGCCGCGATCTGCGCCAGCGCCGTAACGATGCCCTGGCCGATCTCGACCTTGCCGGGCGAGATCGCCACACGGCCGTCATCGGTCAACCTTACCCATGACGACAGCTTGGGATTGGCGATGAGGCTGACAGGCAGTTTCGGGGCAGGGGATGGCACGCTCATGACGCCGCCATCTCCGCCGCCGCACGCAGCACGGCGCGGACCATGCGGTTATGCGACCCGCAGCGGCACAGATTGCGATCCAGTGCGGATCTGACCTCTGCCTCCGTCGGTGACGGATTGCGCTTGAGCAGCGCGGCGGCGCCGACGAGAATTCCTGCGACGCAATAGCCGCACTGCATCGCCTGTTCGGCGATGAAGGCACGTTGCAGCGGGTGCGGCTGCTCTGCGGTGCCGAGGCCCTCCACCGTGACGACGTCCTTGTCGGCGACCGACCACATCGGCATGTCGCAGGAGGTCATCGCGCGGCCGTCGACCATGACGTGACAGGCGCCGCACTCACCGGCGCCGCAGCCGAAATGGGCCCCCGTCGCGCCGAGACGGCCGCGCAGCACATCGAGCAGCGTCTGATGGGGATCGGAATCCACGGTCGTGGCTGCGCCGTTGAGCCGGAATTGAATGGTCGGCATGATCGCTCTGCGGCCTCAGGACTTGTCGAACTTCTTGACGACGTCGGCCCATTTCTCGATGTCGCCGCGCAGGAATTTGTCGAACTGTTCCGGCGTCATCGACATGGGCACGGCGCCCTGTTCTGTCCAGAGCTTGACGATGTCGGGCCGCTTCACCATTGCGTTGACGGCGGCATTGAGCTTGTCGATCACGGGCTTCGGTGTGCCGGCCGGCGCCATCAGGCCGAGCCAGATGGTCGCCTCGTAGCCTGCTACACCGGCTTCGCCTGCTGTCGGCACGTTCGGCAGCACGGTCGAACGCTGCTTGCCGGTGGTTGCGAGCGCGCGAACTTGATTTTCGCCGATGTTCGGCGCCATCGCCGGCACCGCGTCGATCATCATCTGCACCTGTCCGCCGATCACGCCGCTGCGTGCCTCGCCGCTGTTGCGATAGGGAACGTGCACGACATCGATGCCGGCCATGGCTTTGAACAGCTCGCCGGCCATGTGGTAGGGCGTGCCCTGACCGGAGGAGGCGTAGTTCAGCTTGCCCGGCTGCGCCTTGGCGAGCGCGATGAACTCGGCCAGCGTCTTCGCCGGGACTTGCGGGTTCACCACGATGACGAGATCGGAATAATTCACCGGCGCGATCGGCGCGAGGTCGCGCATCAGCTCATACTTGCGCTTGTCCGCCGTCAGCAGCGATTCATTCGCGGTCTGGGTGTTGGACATCATCAGCAGCGTGTAGCCGTCGGCCGGCGACTTCACAGCTTCCACGGTGCCGATGACGCCGCCGGCGCCGGTGCGGTTCTCGACCACGAAGGGCTGACCAAAACTCTCCTGGAGCACGTTGCCGATCAGCCGGGCGGCGACGTCGGCCGGCCCGCCTGCGCCGAACGGCACGACAATCCGGACCGAATGGCTGGGATAATCCTGCGCGAATGAGGGGGCTGCGGAGACTACGGCAAGCAAGCCGGCCGCCAATGCCAGCACGGATCGTCGGGCGATCATGCCCACCTCCCTGATATCGTTCTTGTTGGCCGGCACTGTAGCGGCAGGGAATGCGGACTGTCGACGCCTCACAAAGCCGATCGCATCAGGGAATATCGGGCGGTTTTCGGTGTGACCGCGCCGCCTTCGCGGCTGCAGCAGGAACCCGCGGCGCGCGCGCCTTGAGCAAATCGCATGGGCCGTGCCGGATAAATGCGCTCGGCTGGCTGGTATTTTGGTGTTACGAACTGGGCCATGAACCAGCACGCCAAAATCGAAATCCGCCATTCGACCTGTCCGCATGATTGCCCCTCGGCCTGTGCCCTCGATGTCGAGGTGGTCGAAGGCCGCAGCATCGGCCGTGTCCGCGGTTCGAAAAAGCAGACCTACACGGCCGGCGTCGTCTGCGCCAAGGTCGCCCGTTACGCCGAGCGCATCCATCACCCCGAGCGGGTCACGTTTCCGATGCGCCGCATTGGGCCGAAGGGCTCGGGGCAATTCGCGCGCATCTCGTGGGACGAGGCGCTGGACGAGATCGGGCATCGCTTCAATCAAGCCGAACGCGAATTCGGCGCGGAATCGATCTGGCCCTATTACTACGCCGGCACGATGGGCCTCGTGATGCGGGACGGGCTCAACCGTCTCACGCATGTGAAAAAGTATTCGCGCTTTTATCAGACCATCTGCGCCAATGTTGCGCGCATCGGATTCGCGATCGGCACCGGCAAGATCGCCGGCGTCGATCCGCGCGAGATGGCGCTGTCCGACCTCGTCGTGATCTGGGGCACCAATCCCGTCAACACCCAGGTCAACGTGATGACGCACGCCTCCCGTGCGCGCAAGGAGCGCGGCGCGAAAATTGCGGCGGTCGACATCTACGACAACGAGACCATGAAGCAGGCCGACATCAAGATCATCCTGCGGCCCGGCACCGACGGCGCCTTTGCCTGCGGCGTGATGCATGTCCTGTTCCGTGACGGTTACGCCGACCGCGCCTATCTGGACAAATACACCGACTGCCCCGCCGAGCTCGAAGCGCATCTGGAGACGCGCACGCCGGAATGGGCGTCCGCGATTTGCGGCGTTCCGGTGGCGGAAATCGAAGCCTTCGCGAAAGCGGTTGGCGAGACCAAGCGCACCTTCTTCCGCTTTGGCTACGGCTTTACGCGCAGTCGCAATGGTGCCACGCAGATGCACGCGGCAAATTGCATTCCCGCGGTGACCGGCGCCTGGCAGTATGAGGGCGGCGGCGCCTTCTTCAACAATTACGCGCTGTGGCATTTCAATGAATCCATCATCGAGGGCCACGACGCCATCGACCCGAGCATCCGTGCGCTCGACCAGTCCAAGATCGGCCGCATCCTCACCGGCGATGCCGAGGCCCTGCGCGGCAAGGGGCCGGTCAAGGCGATGCTGATCCAGAACACCAATCCGATGACGGTGGCGCCGGAGCAGGCGCTGGTCCGGCAGGGCTTTGCGCGCGAGGATCTGTTCGTCGCGGTGCACGAGCAGTTCATGACCGAGACGGCGAAGATGGCGGACATCGTGCTGCCGGCGACCATGTTCATGGAGCATGACGATCTCTATTACGGCGGCGGCCATCAGCACATCTCGGTCGGACCGAAGCTGATCGACCCGCCCGGCGAATGCCGCTCCAACCACGAGGTCCTGCAAGGGCTGGCGCCGCGGCTCGGCGCAAAACATCAGGGCTTCGAGATGACGCCGCGCGAGCTGATCGACGCGACCTTGAAGCTCAGCAACCACGGCGACATCGGCGGTCTCGAAGCGGACCTCTGGCGCGACCTGCAACCGGACTTCCGCACCTCGCATTATCTCGACGGCTTTGCCCATGCGGACGGGAAATTCCACTTCAGGGCCGATTGGGCGCATCCGCCGTTCGGCGTGACCATGGGCGATTTCGACAAGATGCCGTCGCTGCCGGACCATTGGGCGGTGATCGAGCACACCGACCAGACCCATCCGTTCCGGCTCGCGACCAGCCCCTCGCGCAGCTTCCTCAACACCACCTTCAACGAGACGCCGTCCTCGCAGGCACGCGAGGGCAAGGCGAGCGTGATGATCCATCCCCTGGATGCCGCCGCGCTCGACATCGCCGACGGCGATGCGGTGACGCTCGGCAATCCCCGCGGCGAGACCACGCTGGTGGCGACGCTGTTCGACGGCGTGCGGCGCGGCGTGCTGATCGCGGAGTCCGTTCATCCCAACAAGAACCATATCGGCGGCCGCGGCATCAACATGCTGACCGGCGCCGAGGCCGTGGCGCCGATCGGCGGGGCCGCGTTCCACGACAACAAGGTCTGGATCAGGAAAGCCGCTCCCGTCTAAGGAGTGCATTCCGTGACGCCGTATCCTGCGAACTCCTTCGCAATGTTCGGGTTCATGGACTTTGCCTGCGCGATATCGGTGGCGCCGTCACCGCCGCTCCTGCGGGTGGCGATGCCGCGGCCGAACAGCGACGATGACGAGCGCGGGTTGCGCTGGATCGCGTCGGTGTAGTCCTTGATCGCCTCAGCGGTCCGGCCGAGCTTGAGGTTGACGAGCCCGCGGCTGTCGAGTGCATCGCTCAATCCAGGATCGACCTGGAGCGCCAGATTGCAGTCGGCGAGCGCGCCCTGCAGATCGCCGGTCGCGGCGCGCGTCCAGCAGCGATTGTTGAGCGCCTCGCCATCCCCGGGATTCCTGCGGATCACGACGTCGAAATCCTGCATGGCGAGCGCGTAGGCGCGCTTGATCGCGTAGACTTGGCCGCGCTTGTAACGCGAGGCGACGTCATTGGGATTCGCCGCGATCTTGCGGCTGAGATCGGCGATGACGGGATCCCTGGCGAGATCGTCCGCGCTCGGGAGCGGCTCTGCCTGCGGCGCCTCGCAGACCGGTTTCTGCGGCTCGGGTTTCTGAGGCTCCGGCTTGGTCGGGTCGCCGGCCTTGGTGTCGGGCGGCCGCGTCACTGAACCCGCGAACGAGAATTCCGTGGTCAGCGAGGACGACAGCCACGGCACCTGCTCGCGCTTGGTGGCGGCGACGACGCCGTTCTTGGTGTTGGTCAGGGCCTGCTCGGCGCTGATGTTCGGCGCGCGCATCTCGCGCAGCAACTCGGCGACGAACAGGCCATGCTCGGTCTTGCCGCTGGCCGCGACCGCACCGAGCGCGGCGGAGTAGAGCACGAGCGAATTGCTCGGCGCGATCGCCGGCGCAAGGCCCGCCGAATAGCGGCGGAAGCGCCGTTCGAACGGGTTGCGGCGCGAGGCGTCGATCAGCGCGATCTTGATCGCAGCGCCGCGCGTGTTCATCTCGGCGAGGATAGTATCAAGGCTGAAGCCGTCGCGTGCCACATCCGGCTCGGTCCAGATCTGCGCGTCGACCGGAAGCAAATAGGTCTGCCGGTTGGACTGGATGGCAAAACCGTCGAAGAAGATCAGCGCCACCGCGCCGCGTTCGATCCGGGCATAGAACCGATCCAGCACCTGCCGCATGGCGTCGGCCGTGAGATTGTTCTGCCGGTCGACGACGAAGCCGTCGCGCTTCAATTCTTCAGTGACGTCCTGGGTGTCGTTGGCGACCTCGTTCAGCACGAACTCGTTGTCGGGGTATCTTGCGTTGCCGATCACCAGCGCCAGCTTCGCGGCATCAGCCGCGTGGCTTGCGCGGCCTGCGCCCAGCGCGAGCAAGCCTGTCAGCAACAAAATCATCGCGGCGCGCATGAAATGGCTCATCGGTGATCAAAATCTCCAGTCAGGATAGCGGCCGTCACCCGCAATTCAATCGCCGAGCGAATTTGCGCCCACACGCTATGGTGACACGGCGTTGCAGATTGCCCTTGCGCGCGCCGCCCGTCCTGCCGCAAATGGCTGCAAAACGGATGGCAAGGAAGCGAGCGTAGCATGACCGACACCACAGCAATCATCACAGAGAAGCGCGGGCAGGCGTTCTGGATCACCATCAACCGGCCGGAGAAACGTAACGCGCTGAACGGCGAGGTCATCGCCGGCATCACCAAAGGCTATCGCGACGCGCACGACGACAAGGACGTCCGCGTCATCGTGCTGACGGGCGCGGGCGACAAGGCGTTCTGCGCGGGCGCCGATCTGCAGAATTCCGGCGCGGCTTTCGCGATGGATCATTCCAAACCAAATGTCGACTATGCCGATCTGTTACGTTTGTCACAGAACGCCACCAAACCGGCGATTGCGCGGGTCGGCGGCGTCTGCATGGCCGGCGGCATGGGCCTGCTCTGCATGACCGACATGGCGGTCGCGGCCGATCACGTCGTCTTCGGCCTGCCGGAGGTGAAGGTCGGCGTGTTCCCGATGCAGGTGCTGAGCCTGTTGCAGAACATGGCGCCGCCGCGCCTCGTCAACGAATGGGCGCTCACCGGCGAGCCGTTCGATGCCAAGACGGCGCAAGCCGCGGGTCTGCTCAACTACGTCGTGCCCACCGCCGAGCTCGATGCCAAGGTCGACTGGCTGATCGGCCGCATCGTCGACAAATCCCCGACCGCGATCCGCCGCGGCAAATACGCCATGCGCGCCATCGCCTCGATGTCGTTCGACGAGAGCATCGCCTACACTGAAAGCCAGATCGCGCTGCTCGCGATGACCGAGGACGCCAAGGAAGGGTTGAAGGCGTTCAGCGAGAAGCGGAAGCCGGTTTGGACGGGAAGGTGAGGGGGATAAATTGGTGCTCGTGACGGTGCCGCTTTCTCTCTCTCTCTCTCTCGTGTCCCGGACGCGCTGCAACGCTCTTGCGTTCCTGCGCAGAGCCGGGACCCAGGAGGCGGCAAAGTAGGCGGCGAGATGGGCCCCGGCTCTGCAGTGCACCGCCGAAGAGGCGCTGCACTGCGTCCGGGGCACGAGGGTGTTTTCCACCAACCCCGATTAAATTTTCAAACAACAGACACGCCTTCGCCTTCCCGCGGCGCATTTCGCCCGGGGTTTGCTTTCGCTTCACGCCCTGTCCGAGGAAAGGGCGCAGGGAAGGCCGGGCGCCGGCTGGCACCCGCAAGACTCCCGTGCAAGAATGATGCACACGCAAGGCACAGGAGCAGTACAGGGCAGCCCAACATCCGGCCTTCCCTGCGCAGTGGTTTGACGGCTTATGCGTGCTCTCCCCGGAGACGAGTTCTGTCTTGCCTCCGTCACTTCCGCGAAAGTCACGGACGCGCCTCGGTCGAAGCGACGCCGCATTCGCGGGGCTTGACCGTAGCAACGACGGCCAGGACCACACGGTTTTGCCGTACGCAGGCTTCCCGCTCTGCCCCAGGGCGTCTTCGCCCAAGGGCCTGGCAGGCATCGAGCGCCGTTCGTACAACGCGGCTTGCGGGACGCTCACAGGGTTCGGCTCAATCCATCGCCCCGCCCTGCGTCTCACATCCGCGACGGCGCTGCCCAGCGTCCACCGCCGCCCGATCCGCGGTTCGTGACGACGTACGACCGCCCCTTGTCACGGGATCAGGATGGGGCGACAATGCGATAAATCAGAAATTCTGTAAAGGCGAATATTTTGGGATGTGACGGTTGACCGAGCGATGGGTGTTTCGCCCGTCGGGTGGCGCAAGGGCTTGTAGGTGTCGTAGGGTGGATTAGCGTCAGCGTAATCCACCACTGTCTGTCCCGCAGAAGCGGAAGAGGTGGGTTACGCCCTGCGGCCGCGCTTTGCGCGCCCACAGGGCTAACCCACCCTACGAGACCTTACCCCGCGTTGGGCTTCAGCCCGGCCGCCTGGATGCCCGCCACCGCGCAGGCCTCGTCATTGTCGGAGGTGTCGCCGGAGACGCCGACGGCGCCGAGCAGCGTCGCGCCATCCATGATCAGGACGCCGCCGGGGACCGGCACCAGCGCGCCCTTGGCGATGGTGTTCACGGCATCGATGAAAAAGGCCTGCTCCTGGGCGCGCTGGAACAGCGCCCGCGAGCCCATGCCCATGGCGAGCGCGCCATAGGCCTTGCCATGCGCGATCTCGCCGCGCATCAGGCTGGTGCCGTCCTGCGCCGCGGCGAGCTTGAGCACGCCGCGCGCGTCGAGGATGGTGACGACCAGCGGCTTCAGCTTGAGTTCGCCGGCCTTCGCGAAGGCGGCATCGAGGATCTTGCGGGCGGTGTCGAGCGTGAGGTCAGCCATGGCTGGTTTCCTTTGCAGCAGTTGAGGTGGAATTGGTCTCAGTACGATCGAGGCTCATCGCCAGCACGCGCGCGACGTGAAGCGCCTCGCGCCGGGTGCCGTCATGGATCTGGTGGCGGCAGGAGGTGCCGTCGGCGACGACGAGAGTCGTCGGGTCTGCGCGCCGCACGGCGGGCAGCAGCGACAGCTCGGCCATCTCGATCGAGGCATCATAGGTGTCCGCGCCATAGCCGAACGCGCCGGCCATGCCGCAGCAGCTCGATTCGATGGTCTCGACCGCAAGGCCCGGGACGAGCCGCAGCACCTGCTCGACCGGCTTGAAGGCGCCGAAGGATTTTTGATGGCAATGGCCGTGCACGACGGCCTTGTGAGCGATGGTGCCGAGCGGCAGTTGCAGCCGGCCGGCCTCGGCCTCGCGCACCAGAAATTCCTCGAAGGTCAGCGCGTGCGCGCCGACCGCCTTGGCGTCGTTGTCCTTGCGCAGCGAGGCGAGCTCGTCGCGCAGCGTCAACAGGCAGCTCGGCTCGAGGCCGACGATCGGTACGCCGCGCGCCGCAAAGGGCGCAAACGCGGCCACGAGACGATCGAGCTCGACCCTAGCTTCATCGACGAGGCCTGCGGACAGGAAGGTGCGGCCGCAGCAGAGCGGACGGCTGCCGCTGGTGGGCTTCGGCAAGTGAACGCGATAACCGCCGGCCGCGAGCACGCGCAGCGCGGCATCGAGGTTCTCGCGCTCATAGATGCGATTGAAGGTGTCGGCGAACAGCACGACCTCGCGGCCATCAACGGGCCCGACCACGTCAGCCGCCGGCGCAAACACGTCGCTGCGGAAGGCGGGCAGGGCGCGGCGTGCGCTGATGCCGGCAAAGCGTTCGAACAGCTTTCGGAGCAGCGGGCTGCGGTTGCGTAAATTGGCCAGCGGCGCGAAGCGCGCGGCGAGGCCGGCATAGCGCGGCAGATAACCCACCAGGCGGTCGCGCAATGTCAGGCCGTGCGAGGCGGCGCGCGCGGCCAGCACCTCGATCTTCATCTTGGCCATGTCGACGCCGGTCGGGCATTCGTGGCGGCAGGCCTTGCAGGAGACGCAGAGTTTCAGCGTTTCCATCATCTCGTCGGAGGACAACGCATCCGGGCCGAGCTGGCCTGAAATCGCAAGGCGCAGGGTGTTGGCGCGGCCGCGGGTGACGTCCTTCTCGTTGCGCGTGGCGCGGTAGGACGGGCACATCACGCCGCCCTCGAGCTTGCGGCAGGCGCCGTTGTTGTTGCACATCTCGACCGCGCCCTGGAAGCCGCCGCCGGCGCCGGGATAAGCCGACCAGTCGAGCTTGGTCTTCAGCTCGCCGACCCGATAGTCGGGCTTGAAGCGGAACAGCGAGCGGTCGTCCATTCTGGGCGCATCGACAATCTTGCCGGGATTGAGCACGCCATCGGGATCGAAGCGCTGCTTGACCTCGCGGAAGTCGGCGACGAGACGCTCGCCGAACATCGTCTCGTGGAATTCGGAGCGCACCAGGCCGTCGCCATGCTCGCCGGAATGCGAGCCCTTGTACTCGCGCACCAGCGCGAAGGCCTCCTCTGCGATGGCGCGCATCGCCTTGACGTCCTTCTCCAGCTTCAAATTCAACACCGGGCGCACATGCAGGCAGCCCTCGGAGGCGTGCGCATACATCGTGCCGCTGGTGCCGTGCTTGGCGAACACCTCCTTCAGCCGTGCGGTGTAGTCGGCGAGGTGCGGCAGCGGCACGGCGCAATCCTCGACGAAGGAGACCGGCTTGCCCTCCTGCTTCATCGACATCATGACGTTGAGGCCGGCGGCGCGGAAATCGGCGATGCCGCTCTGCAGCGCGGGTTCGGTGATCTCGACCACGCCGCCCCATTTGCGTTTGTCGTTGGTCCAGCCGAAGCCGAGATCGCCCATGAGCTCACCGAGCTGCTTCAGGCGCACGAGGTTGTCCGCCTGGTCTTCTTCGGCGAATTCGACGACCAGCACGGCGTCCGGATCGCCCTTGATCGCGGCAGAGATGATGGGGCGGAACATCGCGATGTCGCGGCCGAGCGCGAGCATGGTGCGGTCGACCAGCTCGACCGCGATCGGCTTCAGCTTGACGAGATGCTGGGCCGCATCCATCGCCTCGTAGAAGCTGCCGAAATGACAAACGCCCAGTGCCTTGTTGCGGATCACGGGCCACAGCTTCAGCTCGACCTTGGTGGTGAAGGCCAGTGTGCCCTCGGAGCCGACCAGGAGGTGCGCCATGTTGTTGCGCGCATTGCGCGGCACCAGCGCATCGAGATTGTAGCCGCCGACGCGGCGCTGCACTTTTGGAAAGCGCGCGGCGATCTCGTCGGCCTCGCGCGTGCCGAGATCGAGCATGTCGCGGAACAGGGCGCGGGCGCTGTTGCCCGCGTCGAGATCGGAGAGATCGCGCGAGACCTCGCCGTAACGGCCGAGCGTGCCGTCGGCAAGCGCGGCCTCCATCGATAGCGTGTTGTCGCGCATCGTGCCGTAGCGGAGTGAGCGTCCGCCGCAGGAATTGTTGCCGGCCATGCCGCCTATGGTGGCGCGCGAGGCCGTGGAGACGTCCACCGGGAACCACAGGCCATGCTTTCTGAGCTGCCGGTTGAGATCGTCGAGGACGATGCCGGGCTCGACCACGCAGGTGCGGCCTTCGACGTCGAGCGAGAGGATGCGGTTCAGGTGTTTCGACAGATCGACCACGATCCCGTCATTGACGGTCTGGCCGCATTGCGAGGTGCCGCCGCCGCGCGGGGTCACCTTGCGCCCCTCATCGCGGGTGATCGCCAGGGCCAGCAGGGCCTCGTCCATGGTCTTGGGCACGACCACGCCGGCCGGCACGATCTGGTAGAACGAGGCGTCGGTGGCGTAGCGGCCACGGCTGAAGCGGTCGAACAGGACATCGCCGGTGATTTCCCGGGCCAGGCGTGCCGCCAGGCCGTCCGTTTGGGCCGATTCCGGTGATTTTCCAGCCACTTCCGCCGCCATGGTCCGCTTTCGCCTGTTCGCCGGCACCGTCTTGCCTCCCGTCACGGCCCTTGGCAAGCGAGCCCTGCTTCTTGTGCATTGACGGACCTCGCCGGGCGAGGGACAAGCCCGGCGAATAGTGATATGCGAGCGGCTCGCGGGAGCTCCGAATTCGGGCCGACCGACGCCAAAGCCGAGACAAGCTTCAAAGACCGGGAAGGACGCCGATGACCGTGCACACTGGAAGGCATTTCTTACAGATTCCAGGACCGACCAACGTGCCCGACCGGGTGCTGCGGGCGATGGACATGCCGACCCTGGACCATCGCGGTCCGGAGTTCGCCGAGCTCGGTTTTGCGGTTCTCGCCTCGATGCAGCGGGTGTTCCGCACCAAGCAGCCCGTGATCATCTTCCCCTCGTCCGGCACCGGCGCCTGGGAAGCGGCGATGGTCAACGTGTTCGCGCCCGGCGACAAGCTCCTGATGTGCGAGACCGGCCAGTTCGCCGTGCTGTGGCGCGGCATCGCCGACAAGTTCAAGTTCGACGTCGACTTCATCCCGAGCGACTGGCGCCACGGCGCCGACCTCGCCGAGATCGAGAAGCGCCTCGTCGCCGACAAGCAGCACGCGATCAAGGCCGTCTGCGTCGTGCACAACGAGACCTCGACCGGCTGCGTGACGCCGCCGCTGGAGGTGCGCAAGCTGCTCGACCGCGTCAAGCATCCGGCGCTGCTGATGGTCGACACCATCTCCGGCCTCGGCTCGATGGAATATGAGCACGACGCCTGGGGTATCGACGTTTCGGTCGCGGGCTCGCAGAAGGGCCTGATGCTGCCGCCCGGCCTCGGCTTCAACGCCGTCTCGGAGAAGGCGCTCGCCGTTGCGAAGGCCAACCCCGGTATGCGCTCCTATTGGGACTGGCAGGAAGTCATCAACTTCAACAAGCTCGGTACCTTCCCCTACACGCCCGCCACCAACCTGCTCTACGGCCTGCGCGAAGCGGTCAAGATGCTGGAAGAGGAGGGGCTGGAGAACGTCTGGAGCCGCCACAAGCGCCACAGCGCGGCGACGCGCGCCGCGATCAAGGTCTGGGGCCTGGAGACGCAGTGCGCCGACCCGGCTGCACACTCGCCGGCGCTGACCGGCGTGCGCGTGCCTGATGGCCACGACGCCGACGCCTTCCGCAAGGTGGTGCTGGAGAACTTCGACATGTCGCTCGGCACCGGCCTGAACAAGGTCAAGGGCAAGGTGTTCCGCATCGGCCATATCGGCCATTTCAACGATCTGATGCTGATGGGCACGCTCGCCGGCGTCGAGATGGGCCTGGATCTGGCAAAGATCCCGCACCGGAGCGGCGGCGTGTTGGCGGCCATGGACGTCCTGAAGGGACGCGACGCGGTGCCGATGTCCAAGGCCCAGGTGGCTTAAAGGCTCAACTGGCCTGAACCGACCTAACCAAAAGAAGAGAGCGCGCGATGAACGCACCGACGACGACGAACGAAGACCTGCTCTACTCCGTCACGGACGGCATCGCGCGGATCACCTTCAACCGCCCGCAGGCGCGCAACGCAATGACCTTCGCCATGTATGATCGCATGGCGGAGATCTGCCAGGAGATCAACGCTGACCGCTCGATCAAGGCGCTGATCCTGACTGGCGCCGGCGACAAGGCCTTCGCCTCCGGCACCGACATTTCCCAGTTCCGTGCGTTCAAGACCGCGCAGGACGCACTCGACTACGAGGCCCGCATCGACCGCGTGCTCGGCACGCTCGAGCAGTGCCGCGTGCCCGTGATCGCGGCGATCGCCGGCGCCTGCACCGGCGGCGGCGCCGGCATCGCGGCCTGCTGCGACCTGCGCATCGGCACCGAGACGACGCGGATGGGCTTTCCGATCGCGCGCACGCTCGGCAACTGCCTGTCGATGTCCAACATCAGCCGCGTCGTGGCGCTGGTCGGACCTGCCCGCACCAAGGATCTGATCTTAAGGGCGCGCCTCGTCGAGGCGCCGGAGGCCCTCGCGCTTGGCCTGCTCAACGAGGTCGTGCCTGACGTCGAGACGCTGCAGCGCCGCGCCGACGAGACTGCAAAGCTGGTCGCCAGCCACGCGCCGCTCACGCTGGAAGCGACCAAGGAAGCGGTACGCCGCATCCGCCGCACGCTGTCGCGCGAAGAGGGCGAGGACCTGATCCTGAAAGCCTATATGAGCGAAGATTTCCGCGAAGGCATGGATGCCTTCCTCAACAAGCGCACGCCGAACTGGAAGGGCAAGTAGCTCGCGTCCTTGGCCGGCTGCGCCATATTAGGGCGTGTACGCATAAAGGCGCAGACGTCGGCTTTGAGATTTAAGCAGAAATTTTCTGCTCAATCAGAGCATTGCCGGTTTTGACCCGGAAGCGGACTTGGCGGTCTTGCCGTAGACCGCTAATATTTTTGAGGGTCACTTGCGGAACTGCACGGCATGGCGCGAAATGTAGATCAACTCGAACTTGTGGCGCTCCATCGAAAGGGCTGCGACGATCCTGCAAAACGCGAGAGGCGCACCTTTGATTTTGTCGTAAACGGAGCGTCCCTCTTCGAAGCCACGGGCGCGTCTCTTTCCGACATGTGTGGGTGCATTTCGGACCCCCGTTTCGAGCCTGAGTTGGCTGGCCGTATGAACGTCAAGTCGGTGACTATGCTGACGTCAGACTTGCGCATGGGAGTTGGTAACCGAGCGGTGTTGTTTGAATGTCCCGAATGTGGCGACTTCGCTTGCGGAGCCATCACCGTCTTTGTATCTCGTGACGGAAATTCGGTGAGGTGGTCTGACTTTGCATACGAAAACGGTTTCGAGCCACAGACCCCACGTACCGGCTTGGGTCCGTTTGCGTTTGATTGGGCCGCATATCTCGCGGCATTCTCCGGTGCGCACGCGTGGTAAGTCAGCTTATGGCCCAAAACTGACGTTCGTCGATGTGGTCGAAAGTCCGCAAGTAACCCAAAGCGGACCTCATACTCTAGCTGACTTGGAAGTCGGTCGATCGCCGCTATTATCCTTCCGGTACTCCGGCAATGTGCAATCCTTTAATGAAGCGCTTGATGCCGGTGACGAACGCCGCCTCGCCGATCACTGGAGCGCTTTTGACGCGGCGGATGGTAAACCCTGGATCAAGCGCTAGTCCTGCTTTCGCTGCGACTTGCGCCTCGTCTAACCTCCCGAGAAGCGCGAGCGCTGCAGCGTATCCGAAATGCAGCAGGGGATAATTTCGATTGGCCTCGATTCCTCGAGCAAACCAGACGGCTGCCTCAGCATCGGCAGCGATCAGCAGCTTGGAAAAGCCGGCCGTATTCATCCACCGGAACGAGGAGGTATCGCGAGGAGAGAGCCGCAGGGCTTCATTGATGTGGGCCTCGGTATCTGCAGCGCAACCCATGTAATTCTTCGCAACGCCCAGCATCTCGTAAGCGTCAGCCAAGTTTGGATCCAGCGCCAAGGCTCGCTCGCACTCAGCTATACCTTGGGTTACGCGATTGGTGCAGATGAGGCAATGGCCAAAGTGAAATGAGCCCAGGCATGGTCAGGCGCAAGGCGCAGCGCCCTCAGCACTTTTGTCTCTGCTGCTGCCAAATGTTCGTCGGGACGGTCGGTTAGAAACAACACTCCAAGTGCGGCCTCGACCGTCGCCGTCCTGCTCAAGGCATCGATATGATCAGGATCAATCGCCAGGGCTTGTTCGAAAAAACAACGAGCTTCGGCCAGATATTCGGGTGTCAATCCCTTGTTTAAGGAATAGCGGCCCTGGAAATAGAGATCGGCCGCATCGGGATTCAACCTTGTTGCCGCGCGACGCGACTCTGCGGCAACGAATTGGACGTCGAGAGTCCGGGCAAGTCTGGCCACGATCTCGTCTTGCATTTCCAGCAGGTCGGCGACGGGTTTGTCGAAACGCTCGGCCCACAAATAGCCGGCACTTTCCGCATCGGTCAGTTGCACATTGACCCGGAGGCGGCTTCCACCACGCTGGACCGACCCCTGGAGCACGTAGCGGATGTTGAGTTCGCGACCGATCTGTTTGAGATCGACTGACTTGCCCTTGTAAGTGAACGCGGTGTGCCGACCGATAACCAAGGAGCCGCTGATGCGCGAGAGGTCTGTGGTCAGACTCCCGGTGACGCCATCGACGAAGTAGTCTTGCGCGGGATCACCGCTGAGATTAGCGAAAGGCAGTACAACGATCGAAAGACGGGGTGGCAAAAGCGCAACCGGCTTTGCCCGCTCAGCCCGTCCGAGCGCCTGTCTATCCCGGGCCGGGGCGAAGGCCCGGACAGGCCGGGCGATATTTTTGAGGGTGAGCTCGCCAAGATCGACGAACTCAATGCCGACCTTACCTCTGACTTGATCGTGGACAGCGGAGGATATGCAGATGCTGCCTGAATCGGCGATGCCCTCGAGCCGAGCCGCGATGTTAACGCCGTCGCCAAAGATGTCGTGTGGCTCGACGATCACGTCGCCAATGTTGACGCCTGCGCGAAAGGCAATACGTCTGTGTTCCTCCTCGTTTTTTGTAAGTTCGTTGATGCGCATTTGGAACTGCACAGCGGCTCGAACCGCCTCAACTGAGCTTGTAAACTCCGCCAAGAACCCATCGCCGGTGTTCTTCACGACACGTCCGCCGTGTTCGGCAATCGCTGGTAAGACAACATGCGCTAGGAGGGCCGTTACCTTGGCGTGCGTAGCCTCTTCGTCATTGTGCATGAGCCGCGAATAGCCAGCGACGTCAGCAACCAATATCGCTGCCAACCTGCGCTCCATCGGGGCGGGGCGATCCTGTACCATAGCACTGGGCCTCGGGGACGCGACTATACGACAGAACGGCCAAAATGCCTACTCAGACGATGTCGGCTTGTGGCCCATCTGCGAAGTTGCGCCGCGTCTAATGGAGGTCCGCTCATCGCGGCGAACCGGACCAGATTTGCTCGACCTGAGTTCTTCTATTTTGATCCGGACGTGGCGCACACCGTCCTAGCTACGTCCGTTTCCGGCCGGTAGGCCACGCACCGAGGCCGCGGCCAAGTTTTGCCTTCGCGCCCCCGTTGCGGACGAGTCTGGATGGACAAGCGTCTCCTACGGTGTGCCGCTGCGAACGTATAATAGACAAATGAGAGGTTGCTGCGTTCAATTTGCTTGCTGATCAGAGAGCGCCGGCAATTCCAGCGCGAATGCGGGCGTCAACCCGCGCAATTCCAAAGGGAGGACAACGAAATGCGTCAATCGCTGACGTTACGCGCTGCCATTGCGTTAGCTTTAACAGCTTCCGCCCACATCGCATTCGCGGAAGATGCCCCGAAGGACAACCAAGGATACACCACCCCTAAGACCGTCGTCATCGACCTCGGCAAGGAAATTCCAAGTATGGCAGGGTGGCAACTGAGGCTGCGTGTTTTGAACATCGCGCCGGGCGGGCATATTGGGTTGCACAACCACAAGGACCGGCCCGCGGTTGTCTATTTCCATCAAGGGACGGATGCCGTCACAAACGAAGACGGCAGTTCAAAAACATTCCACCCAGGCGACACCACGGCTGAGGGTGTCAGTACAGTGCATTGGCATAAAAACACCGGCGATGATGCTGTGGTGATTTATACTGCCGACTTGATCAAAGTACCGGCGAAATAGCCGTAAAAGGGGACGCGGCCAACTTCCGCTTCTGGCCCCCTAGCTGACGTGCGTCGATGCTTGGGCGAAAGTCCGCAAGTGACCCGAAGCCGGACTTCGAGAAGCGGGATCAACAGTCGCTTGCTGCGGAACCGAATTATCTCGACGCCGACCTCTAATGAGAATTTACTGGTCCCACTCGTCACATTTGCCGGTCTTGCTCCAAGGTAAGGGGTAGCCGTAGCATGATCAGAGAACCCCAGTTCGACAGGTATTCGATCCCAACTCGCGTCTGTTTTGCCATTGCGATGGCTGGTAGTGCATTGCTGTTCGCCTTGGCGATCACGAGCCTTTATTTCATGGAATAACACGCTTGGAACCGTGTGCAGCGCGTGATGTTGCAGTCACATGTCTAGAGAGATCGCCATAATACTGTGGTCACTCGCCGCCGCCTGCGTGGTGGCATTCGGTATGGCCGCGCTCGTTTCCCCGCATTAGCAAGGGTGGCTTCCACCTCTGTTACTCGGATAGAGGAGTGATGTACTCCGAATGCAGGACGGTCGGTCTTGCAGCACCATCAAAGAGCACTGTAACGCCAGTGGTGCGAAGGCTGACTTCGACGACCGAGCCGACCTCGTGAGCCAAATGTGGGCATCGAAGCGACCCAAGCTCACTCATCTTGAAACGGGTGCCCACGACAAACCTATCGGCCATATGAACAATCCCAATTTCAATATTCATTATGCGTAAAGTAGCAAGTCTATATGCAATCCGAGATTCCTGCAACTTATGGCTGAATCTTTGGGAGAGCGGATTGGTTCTGGGGTGCTCCTCGTAACGGTCAGTGAATTCCATGTCGGCTGTCCGCAGCAGACCGGACAATGCCACGTCCACCGCCGCCCTCCCGGCCTCAGTCGAAAGCTCAACTGACGAGTTGTCTCGGCAACACCATCACGATGTTGATCTCGCGCTCCAATATCTTTGAGGCAATGATCGAAATGTGCAGCGCGAATGCATCCTCAATCTTCGCGGCCGTGTCCTCGTCCTTGGCGTAGACGAACAGGATGTCCCCATCGACTTCATCGAACCGCACGCCTGCTAAGAGACGGTCGAACGTCCTTGCGCCGACGATGAGCGCCATGCGGGCTTGGATTGCTTGGTCGTGGATATCGGTGAGTCGCATACGTCGAATATGGGGCCGAAGCTCACCGGGACAAGTGTTCAGAACCTTAGGCAAAGGCTCGATCTTCCCTCGGCGCCAGCATCACGGCGCATCACCGGGCAACGGCCGTTGCAGCGTCCTCGCTCATCCCATGGCGCTCGCATCCATATTTGCGCCCGTTAAGGAACTCGTTACTAGTCACTGTCACCATTTGCTGTATTAGGTCGCCACAGGCGGCAGCGCAATTCCGATAACCCAGTTTAAATACTTCGACACGCCCGGTTGGCGGTCTCTTGAAGGAGAGCCCCAATGTTTAAGGGCTTCACGGTGGCAGTTGTGGCGCTGATTAGCACAGCGCAGTTGGATCGATATCTAACCAACGGTATCAGGCACGCGTTTGGGTTTTAGATAATTCCTTTTAGCGGAGGCGCGTGATGGACATTTCATGGGCCGATCTCGATAGCGATCAAAAACGCGCCATTGCGATATTGGGAGCCGGACTTTCCATCGAACTCTGCGACCCTCTTGCCCTCCTGACGTTAAGGCGGCTCGGCCTGATCATAGGGTCCCATTTGACGGTTGTCGGCCACAATCTGCGAAGAGATGCCGTCGTGAAGAGTGTCATGGGCTAATCGTTGCGGGTGGTCATTGAGACTAGGATTGAGGATGCCAAGCGCAATCGAGCTTATTGTGGACGGTTACGTTAGCCTGAACGATAGGAGGGCTCTCGACGATCTGCGCATGCAGCGCCGGAAGCTGGCCGTGGACCTAAAGGCACGCACCGGTTTTGATTACCGGACAACCCTTCAGCAGATCGAGGAAGATATCATCGTGATCGAGGCTGGGCTGGCACAGATGGATGGTCCGGAGAAGACTTAACCGCCTAAGACCGTTCGCGTTCAAGCTGCCGGTCGGCTCCTTCGTGCTATCTCTATATAGTAAGCCGGCGTGCTCGAGCTGGGTTATCATCCCTGGTGACACGCAAGCTACGAACGTAATAGCCCTCTCGCTGAACTGCTGCCTTGATCTCGTCGCTGACTTTGAGAACTCTTTTTCTTCTCTTGCGCCATTTATTCTGAGAGCAAACTACGGGTATTGCAGAGCCTGTGCTTAGAACGAGAAAGTCGCGCTTCTCATTGCGATAGACATCAAACATTTTGCGTCCCCGCTGTTCGTATGAAATAACATGAAATATGTTTCGGCGTTTCAATGGACGAGCTTAGTATCTGGAATGTTTATGCGGGTGGTAAATCTGCAACGCCTGCGACTTTGCTTCGCCGCGTTCCGGAATTGGAACGAACCGGTGCAAAGCCCGGACCATCGTGCGTAGGTAGTAAGAAGCCAAATTCCGTCACAACTGAATGAGCAAAATGCACGCATGCTCAAAGCCACCCGATGCGATCACTGCGAAGATGAGTTCGCGCTGAGCTGACCGTTCTTGCGCCACCGCATAGGGACGGCGAGCTAGCCTGCGTCCGGCGAATCGAAATACATGTTCCTCGAGCTGTCGCGAAGCTACAGCGCGTGATAACTGATGCGCCAGCGCATCAGTGTCGTCCCGGTCGCGGCTTCCGTGTTGCGGATCGCGGGCGTCGGAAAGTCGGAGAAAGACGCTGGGCACCGCCTCAGCCTAATCGAAATTGGTTTCCGTGATTTTGAGAATTTGGTGACGGATTCGAACGTCAAGCTAGCGAAGAACGGTTGCAACAGCGGAGAAGTTCGACCGGACGGTCATCAAAAGCGGGGGACTTCGGATACCCGGCAACAGCGCCGATGCGGTGCGAGCGTTCAACACCAACTTGAACATCAAGTTTCAGGCGGGCAGTAAACGAGCTAAATGCTCGCTTCCGTAGGCGAGCCATCGTTCGTGAGCAAATAGAACTCAATGAAGATAATGGCGGGTAGGAGATACAGCCCTGTCGCAAACTCAGTATTTGAAACGTCCTGCTCCATTGGATCCCCAAGATGCCGTCTAAGACGATGATCAAGAGCAACGTGGTCAGGGTCGCAGCGGAGGCCGCCACTAGGACAATCTTGAGCAGCGTTCGCATGCGCAGACGTGAGTCTTCGAACGGCGGGCGACTGAGATGCCTCGTAAGACGCCCTTCATTGCCCCACCCGTAGCGCTTAGCGAACGGAACGTACAGGAGGCCGGCTAGGCCCAACCTTATCAGTCCAATGATCAGGTTGAGGCCGAGAAACACATAGATGCTGGACGTGCCCCCGACGATAAGGACGAGCAGAAGAGTGGAACGAATGCTGAGAGGTGACGTGCCCGCTAAGGTAGCACGAGGGCACCGTCAGCCGGCAGGTCCCCGAGAATTAGGTTTGCAGACCATTAAGGCCGCCTCTGGCGCAAAGCCGAACCACCCGGATCGCGCTGCGATGTCGGTTGTCATCGGTAGAGCCGACGGCGGGGCCGGGGTGCTTCGACGGCCGCTTGTGACCCAAAGCCTACTCGAGGCGCCCGATGTTTATTGACTCGTCGTTACTGCGGTAACGAGCCCAAGCAAAGTCAGGAGAATGGTGAGGGGATCACCGCAAGCACGCCGTCGATGAAGGCTCGGCATTCTGCGTGAGTCTTAAAGGTCCCCTTGTACTTCCCAAATAAGAAAACGGTTCGACCCTGCCCCTTTCCGAAAAAGTATCGGCCAACGGGCCGTCCGAGCTCGTCTTGGAGCTCGAGGCTGCCAAGGGTTTGCACGGTCTTAAGGTCTATCTCGGGAAGGTTGATCTTCACGTGGTCTCCGGCTCGCTAACGTGGTTCAGCTTCTTAGCGGGATGGGGGAGGCGACATTGGCAGTCACTAAGTCGCAACATTCATGGAAACGGTCGAACAGGGAAAGTCCAATTGGCTCTACAAACCGTGTGCCCCCCGCGTCCGCATGCCGCAGTTTCCGCCTCTGCCCTTAGCCGGACCACGCTTACCTCGGCGCAGCCGCGCTCGCTCCGGCTGGGCTTGTGAAGAATAGAGCACTTGTCTGACTTCATTCCAAAGCTGGCGCAAGTCCTTGAGATTCTTGTCAAAATTCTGAAATTCGGACCGCGACTAAACCCGGCCTCCCGGTGGGAAATATGGTCGATTGATGCGAGCGGGAGGCGGGGTCACTGCCCTTATTGCGCGACCCGAAAGTTCGCCTGTAGGAACCGGTTAAATGATCTCTGCTGTGGCGTACAGGTGACATGCTTAGCGCGACTCCTCGGCTATGTTGCATCATCAAATTGCTCGCATTCCATGTCTAAAAATTGGGGAAGATAATGAAAAAGCTCGCCATCGCCGCCACCGCTCTTGTCCTCGGCACCGCCGGCGCGTCAGCGGCCGATCTGGCCGCCCGGCCTTACACGAAGGCGCCGGCGCCTGTCGCCGCCGTTTACAACTGGACCGGCTTCTACATCGGTGCGCAGGCCGGTTACGCTTGGGGTGATAACAGCACCCGTGAGTTCGTCACCGCAACGGGCGCCCCCACTGGCTTCGTCCAAGGCTTCAACGCTGATGGCTTCGTTGGCGGTGGTCACATTGGCTACAACTGGCAGTTTGGCCAATTCGTCTTCGGTCTCGAGGGCGACATAGAGGGCGCCGACGTCAAGGGCGGTTATCGCCTGGCAAACACAAACGGCACGGACTTCCGGATCGACGCTCAGGCCTCTATCCGTGGTCGCCTCGGTGTAGCTTTCAACAATTCGCTGCTTTACGTGACCGGTGGTGCGGCCTGGGCGGATATGGACCACACCTACGTGCTCGCGAACGCGCTGTTCGAGACCGTCTCCACCACCCGCACCGGCTGGACAGTCGGCGCAGGCTGGGAATACGGCTTCACGCCCAACTGGTCGGCCCGTGTTGAGTACCGCTACACCGATTTCGGCACCTTCCGGAACAACTCCACCGTCTCGTTCCCCGGCTTCTCCTACGAGCACGATCCGGTGTTCCACACCGTGCGTGCGGGTGTCAGCTATCGCTTCGGCGGCCCGGTGGTCGCGAAGTACTGATCTGCCCAACCCGATCAAAATCAGCAGCTCAAAGCCCCGGCGTCGTCCGGGGCTTTTTGTTGTCGGATAGTGAGCAGCTCCTGCGAGCGCCAGCATTCCGCTTCAGGGCCTTCAGCGACACCTTCAGATGTTCTCGGTGGATCATCAGCGACGAGTGGCGGCTTCAATGAGCGGCGCGATAGGATTGGAGCGGCGGAAGCGGTGGCGATGTCAGCTTTTGGGCTCATAGCTGACCCGCCGCGGCGTCCGCCGATCTGTCCGCTCGTGGACCCTGAGCAGACGTGGCGCTGCTTAGCGCCGATTAGCAACTCCAGGATACGCAACGCCAATACGCACGTCCGATTGCAGCACTTTTAGCTCGGCGGCGCTATCACCCGCTTTCGCAGATATCGAAGAGAAGACGCACCAAGTGCCGAGAGTTGAACTCAACGCAACCTTTCCGGGCCGCTGGCCGAGGCGCGATGCGACTCTTTGAGGAGCCGCACCGTCATTGCCGTGGCAAGGCCTGTAGCGATCAAGTAGGCGGGGGACATGTTCCACCCGCTTCCTGCGAGCATTAAATAGCACAGCACCCCCGCAGCCGACACGGTAAAGCCAAGCCAGGCAAGCCTGGGAACGCGAAATCCACTTTCTTCGCCCCGCCAAAGATCAAGCACGAGATAGAATGCGAGAAAGGTGTTGCAGAGCGCTGCCGGCGGCAGACCCATGGCGATCCCGCGATCGTATGCGAGATAGGATAATACACCGTCGACTTGGGCAATAACCGCGAACGGCAGATAGCGCAGATTGATGCAGGACAGGGCGATGGACGCAAGTTCGAACGCGTAGAAATAGCACTCGTGCATCTTCGGCAGTAGGTACGGCATGAGCATGAGCGATACACACGCGACAAGCAGAATAAACTCCGGCTCCGAGCGCTTGGAGCGCGCGATGAAAACCGACAACGCAAGCCCACTCGCCGCTGCAAGCACTACGCCTACGGCGACTCCGATTGCGTACGGTGTGCCCGAAGCGAATATCAGATGTTCGCTGCACTTATGAAGAGACGATCAAAAGTGTTAATCTGGTCCATATAGACGCTGAGCACGGAGACAAAGGATCTGCTCGCGACGAGAACTGGAATGGCGAGGAGCAGATAGATCCCAGGAACAGTGGCCAGCCACGCTACATGGATCCTGCGGCGCAGAATCATGCCCAATACGAAAGGGCTCAAGAATACGGCCTGGGCCTTCACCGAAAAAGCCACCGCGAACGGCAGAATGCCATTCCGGTCTCGCATGAATAGCGCCACGGACAAGCGCGCGTCGAACTGGAAGGGCAAGTCCTTCAAGAGACCGCTGCATTGCGCCTCCATGTCCAGTCCCAACGCGCCTCCGACAGCCGTCGCCCAAGCGATCTCAATAATGCCGGTCTTTGCACGTCGCGCAGGCGTACAATACCGGTTGTCAAGGGAGCCGGTTGGCTATCTTGCCGTCCCAACAAAGTGTCCGTCTGCCTCGCCGTCCTTAGTGAATCTTGGACAGACGCAAAAGCCTCCCGGTGAGCTGCGGGTTGGACACATGACCTTTGGTGTACCCGACGGCAGTTCGGAAGCATTCACGAGGCATTGCGATTTAGGTTTTGGATCCTGCGACCCACCCTTGGCGAACACGGCTGTACCAGCGCCGGCCAGCATTAAAACAATAAGGACGTCTTGAAGGAAGCTCATGCGGAGTCCTTATAGCGGTGGCAATCAATTGAGCGGTTCTTCAACAGGATCGAGCAACATCATCGGATAGCGACGCGCTACGGCAAATTTACTGCCAACTGCCTCGCTGTTCCATTTCGCTAATCAGGCTATGGCTCGGCGCTAAACTAAATAAGTCCAATCCTAATTTGATGCCGCGGAACCTTGGGGAGCTTTAGTTTCATTCCTCGCGCCGATGAGCCTTCCGCCGCGTCTGTGTCTCGCGAATTTCTTGGTAACTCGTCGCTTCATCTATGAGGCGCATCGTGCATGAGCGTGCGAGCTGCTTAGCGATAATTTGGGCGCGGTTGGCGATGCCGTGCTGAGTGGCTTTTAGGACTCCAGCATGTTGTGCGCGCGCAAAGACATCGCAGGCCTTTGGCAGGAAGTTCGGCGCGTACCCGAACGCCTTAACGCCCTGCTTGGTGCGGAATTCGATCTGGTCGGCTATCGCGAAAAGGTCTTCGCCGATAAACGGCCTGAGACTCTGCACTGTCAAAAAAGCAGGGAGATTGGGGCCGCTCCTGTAACGTCCTTTGGGCGGGCGAATGCGGCCTAGGCCCACCATGAAGCCAGTCTGAGTGATCACGCGCTGCCCGTTGTCGAGGACCGCAACCTCAATCTCGATGGTTCCGAATTGAAGGATGCCTTCATGCGTCGCTTGCGGCAAGTGTCTCGCCCAGCGGGCTTTAGCGGCCTTCCGAGCTATTTCCCTGCGCTCGTCACGTGATAGGGCGGCTGCCCTTGCGGCGCCGCCAGCGGCTCGGGCGGGAACTCCCCACTGGACTTTCCACCGCGTTCTTCGCCGCTCGTGGTCGAGGTCTAAACTTACTTTTCTACGCGTATTCATATTTCAGCAATATGGTCAGATCCGAAAATTGCAAGCGCTGCGTGGAAGCAAAAATCGGCTTAGGGAAGCGCAACAATGTTACGCCGCGAGCAATGCCGGATCATTCAGTACAGCCTTAACGCGTTCAGGTGAAGAGCACTGCCAGACTGTTGTACAAAAGGCCCTCAGCATCATGTCCTTGCACCGAATTTGTGGAACCGGCCGAACCGTTGCCGCTAGAGCTTGGGCAACACTTAGTGCCTGATAGATATTTCGTTCTTGGTAGAGCTTCGGGCCAAAGAGGCCTCCCAGCAATCCGCCCCAAAAGCTATGCCTGTGCGAACGCACCAAGACGCCCTTCTTGCCCACCGAGATCCAGCAGGCGTCTCCGCTGTCCAATATGATTGTCGCGTCGTGGCCGAATTTTTCGTTGATATAGAGCAGGCGCGGCATCACTCATCACTCTTAGCTTATTTGTATTTTCGGAAATTACGCTTAATCGAATTGGCCCATTTCTAAAATAAGTTTAGGCCTTAATCAGGGCCACGGCTAACTCCGCGAGCCCGGCGGATCGCTTGTAGCTCAGGTGCGCGAGGCTTGTCTCGTTTCGGATCTCATTCCAAAGTCATAACGGGGATGACGTCGGATGGCTTGAACTTGGCCGGATTCGCCAGCACAATGGTCGTTGAATTCATCTCTGAATTTCCAATCCGAACAAGAACATAGGGAAGACGCCCGTGGGACATGGAATGAAGGCCGCAATTGCGCTGACAGTAGCGCTTTGCGGCACGCCGGCTGTTGCCGGCTGGGAGCCGGCAAAGCCCGTCGAGATCGTGGTGGCGGCGGGCGCGGGCGGCGCCTCCGACCAGATGGCGCGGATGATGCAGGCCGCGATCCAGAAGAACAATCTGATGAAGCAGCCGATCGTGGTCTCGCTCAAGGGCGGCGCCTCGGGTGCGGAAGCGCTGATGTACATGAAGTCCAGCGAGGGCGATCCGAACAAGGTGCTGATCGCCTATTCGCTGATCTACATGCTGCCGCTGTCGGCCAAGATCCCGTTCAACTGGCGTGAGCTGACCCCGGTTTCGGTGGTCGCGCTCGACCAGTTCGTGCTCTGGGACAACAGCGCGGGCCCCAAGACGGTGAAGGAATTTGTCGCGGCCGCGAAGGCCGCCAGCGCGCCGTTCAAAATGGGCGGCACCGGCTCCAAGCGCGAGGATCACGTGCTGACCGTCTTCCTCGAGCAGAAGACCGGCGCAAAATTCTCCTATCTGCCCTACAAGTCCGGCGGCGAGGCCGCGACCCAGCTGGTCGGCAACCACACCGAAGCCAACGTCAACAATCCATCCGAAAACCTCGAAGTCTGGCGCGCCGGCCAGGTTCGTCCGCTCTGCGTGTTCGACAAGGAGCGCATCTCCTACACCAGCAAGGTGACGGACACCCAATCCTGGGCTGACATCCCCACCTGCAAGGAGGAGGGGGTCGACGTGCAATATCTGATGCTGCGCGCGATGTTCCTGCCCGGCAAGGTGACGGCTGAGCAGCAGGCGTTCTACGTCGATCTGTTCCACAAGGTGACGCAGACCGCCGAGTACAAGGACTACATGGAGAAGCAGGCGCTGAAGCCGGTCTTCCTCACCGGCAAGGACATGGTGCAGTTCCTCGAGGAGGATGATGCCATCAACAAGTCGCTGATGACCGAAGCCGGATTCGTCGCGAAGTAGTCGCCTTCTTCACTTCGCCCCGCTTGCGGGGATTGGTCGGATCGCATCGTAAGATGCGATCCGGGTGAGGGGGGACTCTCCGCGAGCTCAACTTTCACCGTCACTGTGGAGACTCCCCCTCACCCTGACCCTCTCCCCGCAAGCGGGGAGAGGGGATCAGCCGCAGCGTTTGTTGTTAGAGCATGTCCCAAACCGATCTTGAAATCGTCGTCGACGATCCGACCGCGCCTGAAGACGACTCGCCTTCCGTCGTCTCCTCCGGCACGATCGAGATCGTCGTCTGCCTGCTGCTGCTCGCGCTGGCCGTCACGCTCGGCTACGACAATTGGCGCACAGGCGCGTCCTGGGATTCGACCGGGCCCGAACCCGGTTATTTTCCGTTCTATCTCTCGGTCATCCTCGGCGGCGGCAGCCTCTACGGCCTGATCGTGGCGCTGCTGGCGCGGCGTGCGGCGTCCGGAACCTTCGTCACGCGCGCACAGGCCCGCCGCGTCATGGCGGTGTTCGTGCCGACGCTGCTGTTCTGCCTCGTGATGCAGTTCCTCGGCCTCTATGTCGCGAGCTTCCTCCTGATCTCGGGCTTCATGCGCCTCGTCGGCAAGATCGCGCTGTGGAAGTCGCTGCTCACCGCTCTTGTGTTCACGGCGATCATGTTCGTCACATTCGATGTCGCCTTCGACGTCATCATGCCGAAAGGGCCGCTCGAAGCGGCCTTCGGCCGTTAGGCAGTCCCGCGATGGAAGCTTTCGGTCTCCTGCTTCACGGCTTTGCCGTCCTGCTGACGTGGAAGACGCTCGTCCTGATGATGGTCGGGCTGGTGCTCGGCATCTTCGTCGGCGTGCTGCCCGGGCTGGGCGGTCCCAACGGCGTTGCCATCCTGCTGCCGCTCACCTTCACGATGGATCCGACTTCGGCGATCGTGATGCTGTCCTGCATCTATTGGGGCGCGCTGTTCGGCGGCGCGATCACCTCGATCCTGTTCAACATCCCCGGCGAAGCCTGGTCGGTCGCGACCACCTTCGACGGCTATCCGATGGCGCAGCAGGGCAGGGCGGCGGAGGCGCTGACCGCGGCGTTCACATCCTCCTTCATCGGCTCGCTGGTCGCGGTGCTGCTGATCACGTTCCTCGCGCCGATGATCTCGTCCTTTGCGCTGAAGTTCGGCCCGCCTGAGTTTTTCGCGGTTTATCTGCTGACATTCTGCTCGTTCGTCGGATTGGGGCGCGAGGCCAAGCACAAGACCGTAATCTCGATGTCGCTGGGGCTGCTGCTCGCCGGCATCGGCATGGATACCGTGTCGGGCAATCTCCGCATGACCTTCGGCTCGCCGGAGCTGCTCCGCGGCATCAACTTCCTGGTGGCCGTGATCGGCCTGTTCGGCATCAGCGAGATCCTGCTGACGATGGAGGAGCGGCTGGCGCTGCGTGGGCACGCCGCCAGCATCTCGCTCCGCGTCGTGCTCGGCGTCTGGAAGGACCTGCCGAAATACTGGGCGACGCTGCTGCGCTCCTCCTTCATCGGCTGCTGGCTCGGCATCACCCCCGGCGGCGCGATCGCGGCCTCCTTCATGGGCTACAACCTCGCCAAGCGTTTCGCCAAGGATCCCGAAAGTTTCGGCAAGGGCCGCATCGAGGGCGTGTTCGCGCCGGAGACGGCGGCGCATGCGTCAGGCACCTCGGCGCTGCTGCCGATGCTGGCGCTCGGCATTCCCGGCTCGGGCACCGCCGCGATCCTGCTCGGCGGCCTGATGGTGTGGGGGCTCAATCCGGGGCCGCTGCTGTTCGTCGAGCACAAGGACTTCGTCTGGGGCCTGATCGCCTCGATGTATCTCGGCAATGTCGTCGGCCTCGTGCTAGTGCTGACGACCGTGCCGATCTTCGCCTCGATCCTGCGCGTGCCGTTTGCCGCGGTGGCGCCGATGATCGTGGTGTCCTGCGCGATCGGCGCCTACGCGATCCAGAACGCGATGTTCGACATCTGGCTGATGCTCGGCTTCGGCATCGTCGGCTACGTCTTCAAGAAGATCGGCATTCCGCTGGCGCCGTTCACCCTCGCGCTCGTGCTCGGCAATCGCGCCGAGGATGCCTTTCGTCTGTCGATGATCGGCTCCGGCGGCGACCTCAAGGTGTTCTGGTCGAACGGCCTGGTCGGCTCGATCACGACGTTGGCGATCGTCCTGCTGTTCTGGCCAGTGATCGACGGACTCCTTACGCGTTTGGGACGGAAGCAACGGAGCTAGAGCTATGCAAGGGTAAGGCAAATATTTGGCCCGGCATGGAAGCCCGCATGCGCGGGAGGTTGTGAGCTGATGGCGTCTCTCTCTCTCTCTCTCTCTCTCTCTCTCTCTCTCTCTCATGGTGGTTGGCTCTGTGGCATTTTCTGACGGGCTACCCGGCAACAAGCTGCCATGACTTTGGGCACCGTCTAGTTGACGCCCGGTTTTGGCTCAAAGCCGAAGTGTAGGTGAAGCGTCAACGGAGAGAACTGCGCATTCTTCATTGAATGACGAATTAAAATACCGGCCGCCAGTGCTGCCGGAGTCAATGGATGTTTCTTGCGAGTACGGCAATCGTTCCGGCGAATGCGAGTTGCGAACCCACGCCAAATAGTCCTGTCAACGCGCGCTTAGAGTGTATCCACCAATGGAAGCGTTGCAGGACGTGAAGCAAGCCACGCGGGTAAAGGGTGTGAGCGAATTGCAACGCGTCTGGCAACATTGCGGTGGAGGCGCCGATCGCAATTGTCCAAATTGATCCTTCCGCTGCAAACATCCAGAGCGCAAGGCCGAGCCCGGCGCAAGCATCAATCCCGATGATTGACAAATCCCTCAGCGTCGCGCGGCTGAAGGACAGGCGGCGATTGTTGGCACCTTTGCCTAGACTTATCGAGTGAAGTGGATAGTCCCAATGCGGAATTGCATCAATTGCAAAATGACTTGCGAACCCTGCGATCGCCGCGGCTGCCGGGTGCAATGGAAACAGGCTGGCGATCGCGCCACCGACGATCGCATGCGTACTCAGGATCATCTGATTCTCTATTTACTGCAGGAATGGTTTTGGATGGGAACAATGGCATTAACTACCCTAGTCATATCGTGGTCCTCCGAGGTTGCTGCGATTTGACCTAGGGAGATCATCTTGCGCTAACCGTTGGAAAAGAGAATGTTAGACGTGATTGTCGGAATTGGCCTTCGGATCAAAACCGGCCTCGGTTGCACGAGCGGCTGTTAGAGTCCCGAAACTGCGGCGACAGGAAGCAGCGGAGCGGGATCTTCGCTCTCTTGTTGCAGCAGATACTATCGACGAGGACAGCAGCGAATAAGCAGGCGACAACCATCAAGCCGGTAAACACGGCGAGAAACCAATTTGTATCATCTTCTTCAACCTCGCGGCGTTCACGCGCCTCGCCACCCCAGGCCGACGTCGGCAAGGGCACGGACAGTACCCTTTCGACTTGACGGTTCAAGCCCTCGCTGCTCTTAGAGGCATGACATGTCGGGTTCAGCGTGATCGCCCGCATGTTGCCGTTTATATTCTAGAAAGTCGGAACTGCGCCGCGGTTAGGCCGACTGCTCACGCCGGCGTGCTGGGCGCCGCAGATGATCGTGGTATCCTGCGCGATCGGCGTCTACGCAATCCCGAAATGCGATATCGCCTCTGGCTGATGCTCGGCTTCGGCGTGGTCCGGCCATTCTTCAAGAAGATCGGCATTTCGCTCGCGCCGTTCACCCTCGCGCTCGTGCTCGGCAATCGCGCCGAGCATGCCTTTCGTCTGTCGATGATCGGCTCCGGCGGCGACCTCAGGGTGTTTTGGTCGAACGGCCTGGTCGGGTCGATCACGACGCTGGCAATCGTCCTGCTGTTCTGGCCGGTGATCGACGGCATGCTTTCCCGCGTCGGATGGACGCAGCGGACCAGGGCGACATTGCAACCCAAATAGCCTTTTAAATCCAAGAATATAAGGCAAGCGGTGTCGTTGTAGTCCGGGTCACTACACGCCGCGATTGTTTCCGGATGTTGCTGCCGCGGCACAGCCTTTGGGCAGGCGGTGGCGTATGTTTCGATCACGAAATCGTGCGGAGGGGGTTCTCCATGAAGCGGATCGTGATTGGACTGGCAGCGGCCATGTCGCTGTTCGCGACGGGCGCATTGGCTGCTGATATCGCAGCAAGACCCTATGTGAAGGCGCCCATCGTCGATCCGGTGTGGAGCTGGACCGGGTGGTATGTCGGCGCCAATGGCGGCTACAGCTGGGGCCGCTCGCGCACCGACGTCTCCTATTTCAACTCGGCAACCGGCTTGGCGATCGTGCCTCCGGCCGGCTCCATCACCAGTGGGTCGTTCGACATGAACGGTGGCGTTGCCGGCGGCCAGGCCGGTTACAACTGGCAGAACGCCAACTGGGTCTACGGCATCGAGGGCGATCTGCAATGGTCGGGCGAGAAGGGTCGCACCGGCTTCGTCTGCGCCGGCAGTGCCGTGTTTCCGATCGCCGGACCCTGTCTTCCCGGCCTGACGTTCCTTCCCGCCGGCGCTGCAACCAACACGATTCTGACGATCGACCAGCATCTGCAGTGGTTCGGCACCGTTCGTGGCCGCGTCGGCATTCTGGCGACCCCCAAGGTGCTGTTCTACGGCACTGGCGGTCTGGCCTTCGGCGAGATCAAGACGACCGGCACCATGACCGGCTTCACTCCCGCAGGCGTGGCGATCGCCTCGATCGGTTCGAACTCGACCACGCGCGCAGGCTGGACCGTTGGTGTGGGTGTCGAAGGCAAGATCACCCAGAACTGGAGCGCCAAGCTCGAATATCTCTACATGGATCTTGGACGCTTCTCGTCCGGTCCGTTCACGCTCGCACCGCTCTCCACGGTCAGCGCCAACGCCTCCTCGCACTTCACCGATCACATCCTCCGCGCCGGCATCAATTATCAGTTCGGTGGCCCGGTGGTCGCCAGGTACTGAGCACGCGCAGAGATCAACAAAGGCGTCTCATAACAAGCAAAGCCCGGCTCGCGCCGGGCTTTGTCGTTTTCCGGCTTGAGCTGCTGCTAGAGCATCGCGCGCGCACGCGGCCGAATCCTCCGATCGACTTGATCTTCGAACGCAGGACGCGGTCCGAGTAATTCTTCCCGATGGTCGCCGCACTGAATCTGCCGCGCAGGTGAGCAGGCAAGGTCATTTTTGAGCTGGTCATAGCAGCGATCGCCATGCTGCTCGTGGCGCAGGCCTTTTGCGGTTCCGCACTTCCACAAAGGGCAGCCCATTGCTCTTCTCCATGGTGGCGGTTTCGGGCTAAATTTGAAGTCTTTCCACGCCGGCTGCTAGACTGTTGGCTCTGCGCACCAAAATTGATTCATCCCATCACGGTCGGCGCGCCGCCGAGCTCCTGCCGCGGTCCGTTGGGGTTATGGAAGGACGGTGCCTGTTCTCTGCAGGTGCGCTTCTTGCCCGTGAGGTCATCAATGTCATTCGGTGTGTCCGCCGAAGGGCAGTCTCAGGGCCGTCGTGAAATCGTTTTGAACCATCCGCCGCGGTGGTTTTGGAACTCGGTCGCCGCCGCGACTCAGTCCTCGGCCACTTTCAGTAATCCGACACTTTCGGACTCCACCGGCGCGCGTCCTGCGTACTCAAGGAAGATGCGTTCAAGTCTCAGGAGCCCCTTATTCCTTGTTCATCTCGGTCATTTTGCTAACCATCGACCATTACTGGCCTTAGTTTTGTAAACCGCTTGAGTTTTCAGAACCTGAGAGGGGTGAAACTTTGGCCGCGGGAGCTGCCTCGTAGACTCCGGCCAACTTCCCTTAAAAGTTCGTGCACGCCAAGCCCTATGATGAGGAGAGCGACAGCGCTTGCCGAGACACCCTTCACGCGCTTCCGGCGAAGCAGAAGTGCTGAGTGCCTCGCTCGCGCGGGTCCGAGCCGCGCTCGATCAGAGCGTAACCTTGATGCGCAGCGACGAACGCGTTCTCGGGGATCCAGCGTTTAGTGTACTTCACCAATTTATGGTTTCCCGTGGCCATCTCGCCTGGCCCATTGTGACTGAGGAACGATGTCTGAGTCTCCTCCCTGGCCGATCCATTGCTAATGGGTACACGATACCAAACCATTTTGGTGGGTCGCGCAGCGCACAAAGCCTCCACAGTACCAATCGCATCGTCGACATACTGGATCGCGCCATTCGAATGCATTAGATCGATGCTTCCGAGCCAGTCGGCGGCGTGTTCGATATCGCTGAAAAACATCAAGCGGTTCGTTGCCAGCTTACTTGCACGACGTACCATTGCCGGCGTCTCAACAACTGCCCAGCGAATATCCGGGGACATTTGTCGCGCAACCTTGTAGTGGATTCCAGCCCCGCCGCCGAAATCGAGCACCGATCCTACGTTCGCAACGAGCGGCCAGTTCTCTTCTGCCTGGAAGGCGACCGTCTTGCGAAAGATTGTCTCGACAAGCTCTTCGTTTTCGTAGCCCTCGATAACTCCTTGGGGCGGGAAAAGCCTCAGACGCAGCCTGCGCATCAAATTCATCGGCAAGTAGTTCCAGTGTCTTTGCTAATCTTTCCAGATACAATCAGAAACTGTAAGAAATGTACATCCGCCAGATGCACACCAAAAGCACATCAACTTATGCGGCGCTGTGACGCGTATCTTTGATGTACGAACTAAAGTAGGGGGCCGAACTGGGGTGTTGAACCACGCCCGTGCCGAATCCGAAATCGACCACCACCTAATCGGCCTGCTGGCCGAATTCCGGTGGGGCGGGAGCCAAGATCCTGGGCGTGACGCGCAGGCACCGCGATCAATTAGTCTAGTCACTTGACGCAAGCTGATCAATTGACACGCTTTCCAACAGCTCTCGGAAAGGCCAATCTCGACGCCCTCGGAACCTTCTGCTAGTTTAGCGTTATCGACCTCGCAAGGTGCGCTGTGATGCATGAAGCGTCGATTCGATTGAGCTGTTTGCTGCTGGCGTACAGAACGAGGGTTGTGGGGATTGCCGCTGTTGTCGCGGGCAGTTTAATCACTTCATCCTGTGTGAGCTCTAACGATACATCCTCGAACTCAAGAGTTGCGACTGGTGCCCCTTGGGCGCGAGATCTAAACGAGCCGCCGCCGAGTCGACCGCCCGCACGGAAACCCGACTAGATCCTACAAGGCAATCACCCAGATTTCCGCCATCAGTGCAATTGTCTCCTAGTTGATTGCTTCAGGGTGAGACCCCATCACTTGGAACAGTGCCGATTGGCTCCCGTTTACCCTTCGAAATGCGCATGCGAATTCGCGTTCAGAAGAGCAACCTTAGATGACGCGAGCTTTTCTCAGCCTCGCGATCTCGTCAGCGGCCAAGCCGAACTCCATCAGAACCTCTTCCGTCTGCTCGCCGAATTCTGGCGGCGGCGCCACCATCCTGCTCGGCGTGCGCGACATCGTCACGGGCTGGCCGACCAGGCGGATGTGGCGGTCCTCGTCGTTCGGCACGTCCTGCGCGATGCCGAGATGCTTGACCTGCGCGTCCTCGAACATCTGGTCGATCGCATAGATCGGCCCGCAGGGCACGCCTGCCTCGTTGAGCTCGCTGACCCAGGTCTTGGTCGACTTCATCACGGTGCGCTTCTCGATCTCGGCGTTGAGCGCGTCGCGGTTCTTTGAGCGGGCCGGCGCCGTCGCATAGTCGGGATGCACATAGAGCTCCGGTGCGCCGATGGCCTGGGCGCAACGCTCCCAGATCCGCCCGCCTGTCGTAGCGATGTTGATGTAGCCGTCGGAGGTCCTGAACACGCCGGTCGGAATGCTGGTCGGATGGTTGTTGCCGGCCTGCTTGGCGACCTCCTTCTCCATAAGCCAGCGCGCGGCCTGGAAGTCGAGCATGAAGATCTGAGCCTGGAGCAGCGAGGTCTGCACCCACTGGCCCTTGCCCGAGACCTCGCGCTCGAGCAGCGCGGTGAGGATGCCCATGGCGCAGAATAGGCCGGCCGTCAGGTCCGCGACGGGGATACCGACCCGCATCGGGCCTTCGCCCGGCGCGCCGGTAATCGACATCAGCCCGCCCATGCCTTGCGCGATCTGATCGAAGCCGGGCCGCTTGTGATAGGGGCCGTCCTGACCGAAGCCGGAGATGCTGCCATAGACGATACGCGGGTTGATTGCGGCAAGGCTCTCATAGTCGATGCCGAGCTTCTTCTTCACGTCGGGCCGGAAATTCTCGACCACGACGTCGGCCTTGGCGGCGAGGCGCTTGAACAATGCGAGCCCGCGCTCATCCTTCAGGTTCAGCGTCATGGCCCGCTTGTTGCGGTGCAAATTCTGGAAGTCGGAACCCCGGCGAGGCCCGCCCGGCTGCTCGCCGCCGGCATCCTCGGTCAGCGCGTCGATCTTGACGACATTGGCACCCCAGTCCGCCAGCTGCCGCACGCAGGTGGGCCCGGAGCGGACGCGGGTCAGATCGAGCACGGTAAAGCGCGACAGGGCTTCCGAGGCATGCGGAAAGGGCATCTTGAGAGGCTCCGGGACAGATTGCAGGCCTACCATAGAGCCGAAAGGTCATCCGGCAAGCGGAGACTGGAACAGCCAGCCATGCGCCGTGGCCGAACAATCGGCGCCGTGAGTCATCGAGAACCTGGCAGCAGATGAGGTCGCGTGCGCTAATCGTCGGACGAGCGATGCTGCTTAGTGCGACAGACGCCTAAGATCGTCACGCGCCTTCGCGGCGAGCGGGTCGTCACCATGGCGCGCGATAAAAAGCTCGTAGCCTTCCACCGTGTCCTTGCGGCGGGCGGCGTCGTATTCCTCTGCCACCGCGGCGGAAGGATCCCGAGCGCTAGGAACGGTTGGCGAACGCGCCTCGCTGGCACTTTTGGCCGGTTTGGCTTTCGAATCCATAACAGGCACTCCTCCAGAGCAGGCGAGGGCGAACAACGCACCGAGAGCCCAGGCTGACAGCAATATCTTCATGTCTTTCGCCGACTCGAATTGGTGCGGTACCTGGCCACAGGCCGCGCATCCTTGCCGATGGAGCTTTGACAGAGCGACTGTATGAGAGTGCACACTGCTCAAAGGCGCCTTTAATTTCAAGACTCGCGGTGCATGTCATTAATGATTTCTGAATCGTTTACGACGTTGTTCAGGAAGGGGCAATGCCCCGACTGGGCTGCGCGAGGTGCCGTTCAAGCAGGGTGGTCGCAGTGAGGTGCTGACGCTGCAGCGGCCACACATGCGACGGCGCCTGCTGGTCAGGTTGCAGCCATAGCTCCGGCTGCACATGCCCGATTAACAATCCCGGCGATCGCAAGCCCATCGCTTGCTCCGTTCGTGCGGGGCTCGACGCCGAAGGCGGACCCGCTGTGATGCCTACGGCGCCCGGCGTGGCAAGGGCTGGCGCAGCTGGTACCCGAACTCTTTCCCAAGTCGAGCTACCGCGCACCGTCGCTCGGTGGGTCGACAGCGATCAATTCCTTGTTGTGATAGTAGCGCGCCACGCACCCGATATTGCTGGTAATATCCGCACTGATCAGGGTTGCTGGCTTCCAGCGATGCCTCGGCACTTTGACCACTTGATCGGGACTCGACGCGAGCAGTCCATCTCGCGCAACGGCCTCTTCCCAAAAGGCGTCGAAGGTTGCCCTTTCAAGGCGTAAGCGCGAACCGGTCGTGCTGAAATAGAGCGAGATGGCAATCATCGCGTTTAGCAGCAGGGGCCAGACCGGCTTGTCGAACGAGATAGAGGCGCCGCCGAGAGCGAGCTTCTCGCGAAGCTGTGGCCAATAGATCCTGGCGAGAAAAGCCGAGGAAAGTGTGAAACCGAAGACGATCAATATTAGGGCCTGGTTCTGCGCGCGATCGACGAGGCGCGCGCCAGTGATCAGCTGGTGCAGAAAATACTCGAAATACCAGCAGCCGAGGCAGACGGCGACAATACCCCAAGCCAGCCATTTTTCTCGACGGCCATCCCGCTTTTTCGGCGCAGGTATGGCAGTCGAAACGGCGACCACAAGTACGAGCCAGCCGATCAGCGATGGAGAAACCAGGAGAGTTCCCAGGTCGATCAGAGAAAATTCGAGGCCGTCTCTGATTGAGAAGCTCAGGTCCCAACCACTGTCGACGGCGGCCATCCGCTGGCCGTTACCGGGGGCCGCAGCGACGATTAGCCACCCGATCACGACAGCCGCTGCAATAATGCAGTGATGACCGCCCTGCATTTTCTGCCCAAAAGCAAACCGGGCGAGCAGGGAGGCCGCTAAAATCGCCACGAGCCAGACGGCGGTGAATTCGTTGCAGGTCGCCGAAAGAAAGGCGGCGACGACTGCCCATGTCGTTGCTTGAATCGAGAACTTCTGCTCGCGATCAATTGCGTAAACGCACTCTCCCAATATCAGAATTGTAACTAATCCCGGAGGCACGTAGCAGGCTAGTCCCGGCAACCAGTAGAGAAGGTCATGCGCGCTTGGCGTTGCTCCGGCAATTGCCGCGGGAAACCCGAGCATCAGCACAATCAATGCCGGGCCGCCGACGTTCGGCCACATCCGCACCATGGCAAAGGCGGATCCGGCGATGAACAGGAGAGCGAAGGCGATCAGCGTCGCGACGTAAGCCGGCAAAATACTGCTGCTCGCGGCTTGCGCTACTGCGGCTGGAATCTGAATGATCAGAAGCGGGACAATGCGCCCCGACAGACCGGTGTAGAAATGGAGGACGGTCGGTACGAAGCCGTAGCGGACATTCTCGTAGGCAAAGCAGAAGTCGTCGTGCTCGGGCGCACCATAAAGCGCCACCAAGATGAGGGCTGTCAGAAAAATGAATGGGCCTGCACACGCAAGCAGCCACGCCGACCGGGCAAACGATCGATCTGTCGAGAGTTCGGCCTTGCCAGCAAAATTGGACGACATGCGCCCCAAAACCTTACGCTAGTGAGGGCCAGCATCACCCCGCGCCGTGCATGACTGCTTTTCCGCGCATAGTCCAGATCGGCACAAACGGTATTGACAACTCTCGGCCGCGTCGCTGTCACCGAGGCCTGCGGTGGAGCTATCTGATCGGTTGCGCTGAACGGTGCAGCGCGGTTCGGTTCCACGCCCGTTTCCAGGTGCGGATGGGAGCCGGCGGAATCAACTTTAATGCTACCGATCGCGATCCGCAGCCCCCCCGGCGCTTATCCCCTTCCGGACCAAGACTGGTTCCTCGCCGGGGAACGGTCGACGATGTATCTGATTGATTTTATTTGTGATTCTGGTTTTTTGAGCGGAATATTCGCATTTCTCGTCACGTCGTATGAATACGGGATCTCAGCCATTTTACGGGACGGGCGGGCACGTCGCCAAATTTAAACCAAACCTACACCTCTCTAGCTAGAATCATGCGCCAGCATCAGAATCCCGCCACGCGTTGATTTGGAGAGACACTTGGCCACCACAGTCTTAGTCAGTGCCACCAACAACGCCGAGATCGACGGCCTGCTGTCCGGCTACAAATGGACCGGCACAATCACCTATAGTTTTCCTGACGCATCCAGCGACTACCCCAATCCCTATTACGGCGGCAGCAGCGAGCCGACCACCTCGGGCTTCGCTTCGGCGCCGAGCGCGATGCAGTCGGCGATCAACTACGCGATCGGGCTGATCCTCAGCTACACCAACGCGACGATCCAGTATAACGGGACCGGCAGCGCCGACATCATGATCGCGCAGTCGCCCTCGGCCAATCCGACCTCCTACGCCTACTACCCCGGCAACTATGCGGCCGGCGGCGACGTCTGGTTCGGTACCAAGTACAATTATTCGCTGGCGCAGCTCGGCAACTACTATTTCACGACCGCGTTGCACGAACTCGGTCACGCCCTCGGACTCAAGCACAGCCAGGAGACCGGCGGCGTCGCCAACGTCGCGGTGCCGAGCGCACATGACGATAGTGAATACACCGTCATGAGCTATCGGAGCTATGTCGGCGCTTCGACGTCGACTGGCTATACCAACGAGGCCTACGGTTATCCGCAGACCTACATGGCCAACGATATCCTCGCGCTGCAAACGATGTACGGCGCGGACTACACGACCCAGAGCGGCAACACGGTCTACACTTGGAGCCCGACCACGGGACAGGAGTTCATCAACGGCGTCGGGCAACCTGCCGACGGCGGCGGCATCGGTGGCTCGGCCAACCGTGTCTACGAGACGGTCTGGGACGGCGGCGGCGTCGACACCTACGACCTCTCAAACTACACGACGAACCTCAGCATCGATCTCAATCCCGGCGCCTCGTCGGTGTTCTCCACCGTGCAGCTCGCCAATCTCGGCAACGGCCATTACGCGTCCGGCAACGTCTACAACGCCTATCTCTACAATGGCGATGTACGCTCCTACATCGACAATGTCACGGGAGGCTCGGGCAACGACACCATCATCGGCAACGCCATCGCCAACGTGCTGAAGGGCGGAGGCGGCAACGACACGATCACCGGCGGTGGTGGCAACGACACCATCGACGGCGGTGCCGGCACCGACACAGTGGTCTATTCGGGCAACAAGGCCAACTACGCCGTTACATACAATTCGTCGACGCAAACCTTCTCCCTTGTCGACCTGCGGTCGGGTTCACCCGATGGTACCGACACCGTCACGAACCTTGAGTATTTCCAGTTTGCCGACGGCACGCTCTCGAGCAGCGCCCTCGCCAATCCCCCTGTATCGATCGAGGCGATAGGCACCACGAGCCTGTTTCAGAGTGGCAGCAACTTCTACATGTCGCCGGTCGGCGGCGGGGTAAAGGTAGATCTGAAATATGGTGGCTCGCTGGTCACGGCGGGTGCGTTCGGAGTCTGGACACCGGTGGGCGCCGAACAGACCGCGAGCGGATTTGACGTCGCATGGAAGTCGCCCGGCTCCAGTCAGTTCATCATCTGGCACACCGACGCCAACGGAAATTATCTGACCAACTCCGGCGTGGTGTCGGGCAACAGCACTACGCTAAAGCAGGCAGAGACCAGCTTGCATCAGGATCTGAACGGAGACGGGACGATTGGCGTGCCGGTCACGACCATTGAAACGTCAGGTGCGACCGGCCTCGTCGAGAACGGCGGTGGTAACTACTACATGAACCCGGTTGCGGGTGGGACGGGACCCGCGCTGAAATACGGTGGAGCACCGGTGGTGGCGGGGCAGTTCGGAGTGTGGACGGCGATCGGCGCCGAGCAGACCGCGAATGGATATCAGATTGCCTGGAAAGCGCCAGGCACGAGTCAGTTCATCATCTGGCAAACCGACAGCAGCGGCGATTATCAAACCGACACGGGAGTTGTGTCAGGTACCAGTCGCACGCTGGTGCAGGCGGAGAGCAGCTTTCATCAGGATCTCAACGGGGATGGGACAGTCGGCCCCGTTGCAGCGACTGCGACGGCCATCGAAAGCTTCGGAAGCACGAGTCTGGTGCAGAGCGGCGCGAATTTCTGCATGAATCCCGTAGGCGGTGGTCCTGGACCAGAGTTGACCTACGTCGGTTCGCCGGTCGTGGCCGGGCAGTTCGGCGTTTGGACGCCGGTTGGCGCAGAGCAGACCGCGAGCGGATTTGACGTGGCGTGGAAGGCGCCTGGCTCTAGCCAGTTCATCATCTGGCACACCGATAGCAGCGGCAATTATCGCAGCGACACTGGTGTGCTCTCGGGCGCCAGCGCAACACTGCAGCAAGCGGAGAGCAGCCTTCATCAGGACTTCAACGGGGACGGGACGATCGGCGTTCATGCCTCGGCGCCGTTGGCTGCGGTTCCGGCTGCAGGCAGTTTCGCTTTCGCGACTGATACTGCCAATACTGCAAGCTTCCACTTCGACACTCCGGACGCGATGCCTGGTCCAAATCCAGACGTCGCCAATGCAGTGTCGCCGGCCGAGCAGCTGCACGATGCAATCGCAACCTTGACGTTGGCCCAGTATCTGGCCGCTCTGCATCTCGATCATCCGCTACTTGTCTGACGGCGGGCGTCGGGCGATCGCTGCGCGAGCCAGTCGCGCAATGCCGATCGTCGATGCCGAAGGCAATGTCGAACGGGCAAACGGATCCGGGGGTCGTTTCGGCGGAGCGATTGCGGCGACGCTATGCTGATTCTTGCATGTTGATTTTGATTTGAGGTGCTGCGCCACCGTAGAACGTCGTTCGGCGCCAGCGATCGATCCGCTCTTGAACCACGATCTCAAAAATCGCGGCGGTGAGCGCTGAAAGCGACAGCACCAGGATGAACATCCCGACGATTGCCGGTCGCGAAGCTGCGTCGTAGGTGAACCATCCCAACGAAATCAGCACTTCGATAATCAGAACGTGTACCAGATATACGCCGTACGAAATATCACCGAGAAAATTCGAGATCGGCTGGTTGGAGTGCGCGAAGGCAGTTGGCATCGAGATGGCGATCGCCACGATCATTGCTACGTTTGGCAAGATGCCGTCGAGTTCAAAGGCTGCAAAATGGCTAACGCAGAGATAGGCTGAGGTCAACAAGAGCAGGGGAGCTGCAGTTGATTTCGGCCACGTTAGCCCATCGCGGAGCCTGAACAGTACTATCCCGAGGATAAAGTAGCCAAGCTGCGAATAGAAAGGAAAATAGGCGCTCCTCCAGTTCCCAGAGATCACAAAGTATGTTTTGAGGGTGAATGATAGGAAGGCGATCGCGATCAGCTGCCGATTGCGGCATTTCAGAAGTAACGGGGTGAGCAGGTAGAAGGCCAATTCTGCGCTGATAGACCAAGATTGGCGAACCGGAAGCAGGAGATTGGTTCGCTCGTTGATCGCGATCAGATCCTGGCCTAGCAAAGTGATGTTGGCGAGCCAGGGGGCATCGGCTGCGCCAAACGCATTGAAAATGGCAGTCTTGTTCGTGGCCAGGCCGCTGAGCCAGAACAGCCAGGTCAAGGTAAGAACGGTCAGGTAGAAAGGGATCAGCCTGAGGTATCGGCTCAACCAGAAGAGCAGCGCCGAAAACCGCCCCTGATATCTTGGATAGGCGGCCGCCATGTAAAAGCCGCTCACGAAAAAGAAGGCCTCGACCGCGGCCAGGCCGCCGACCGTCTGATATACCCGATGGAATTGGCAGTGGTAAGCGACGACGACAGCTGCCAGTAAGAAGCGTAACCATCCCATCCCGCCGCCATGTCATATTCCAGCCAGATCGTCAAATGGGAGGGCTCGATCGCTGCGGATCGAGGCGGGCCGGGGGACTCGGGGAATATCGATCGTCGGGACCTAAAGAACAAATGCCTATTCATCGAAATCTTGCCCTACTAATCTCGCGGCCTCGTTTTGTCGCAGCCGTGGCGGTGCTGGCTTTTGCGGTCGTTCTGGCCTCAAACCTGATCCTGAAGATGGACAGGGGCTTCGACTTCACCGACGAGGCGTTCTATTTGATGCTGGCCCAGAGGCCAGCGGAATATGACCTGGTCTTAGGACTTTTCAGTTACGCCATTCGTCCCTTGTACCTGCTCGCGGGCGAATCCGTGTCGGCGTTCAACCGCCTCGGTGCCGTTATTCTCGCCGGTCTGGGCGTTTCATTGGGCTGGGCTGTCGTGACGAGATTGAAGCTGTCCTGGCGGGATCCAGATGCGATCCTGATCGCCGGTACGGCCTTGCTGGCTCCGTTCCTCTACTACACGTATTGGCTTCCCACGCCGTCTTACAATTGGCTCGTCCTGGTCGCCGGTTGGATGTTAGCATTGGGATTGGTGCTCTTGGAGTCACTCCCTGTCGTTTCCGCATTCACCGCAGCTTTTGCAATCGCCGTCGCGCTTTTTACCAGGCCTCCCAATGTCATGGCGTACGGCGCGATCTATCTTGTGGGCGTGCTATGCGCGTTCCCCGGCAATCGGGCCAGACTGGTGCAGCTCGGTCATACGATCCTGTTCGGCTTGTGCTTTCTTGTCGTGCTGGCAGCTAGCCTTCCTCTCGGAACGATGCTGAACCAGATCAATGGCTATTTCGTCGTTTTTGGCGGATCCCACCCGAACCCCTTTTCGATGCGCGATCAGCAAACCGAATTTCTTCGTGATGGGTGGGTCTGGTGGGCGAGTGGAGGATTGCTGCTGGTATGCATGTTCGCCCGCTGCTCCGGGCGAACCGTCATCGCGCGATGGGGAGAGCTGATCGCTTTGTTCGCGATAGTCCTGCTCGGATTGTCACTCCTGCGGCGAGCGTTTGATCCGGGCAACTGCCATGTTCTTTCTGTGCTTGGCGGAGGCGGATTCGCGATGCTTTCAATCGCGTGTCGACGGGGCATCAGTCTCAAATGGATTGCGCTTCTTGCCCTGATCGGGCTCATTCCTTGGGCCGCGACGTTGGGAAGCGCCGGGAGGGTGTGCTTTCAGGTCGCTCTCTTTCCGGGCTTGTCATTGATGGTGCTGGTGGTCGCCACGGCTCTGGTGCTTCCACGTTCGTTCGGCTTGACGCTGGCTTGTTTCGTCGGCGTTTATCTCGTGTATAGGGCGACTGCCGCGGGTCTGACATCGCCTTATCGATTGGCGACCCCAATCATGCTGCAAACTCTTCCAACAAGGATCGGCCCGGACTCCACATTGAAGCTTGATGAGCGTACTCGACAGTTCATTCATACGCTGCAGAGCGATGTCGCGAGCCACGGTTTTTGCCTTGGCGACCTTGCCATCGACCTCAGCGGCGAAGTCCCGGGCGCGGTCTTTGCGATTGGCGGCCGTATGCCCGTCTTTCCCTGGATCTTTGCCGGCTATCCGTCATCGCATCGTCTTGCAAGTGAATATCTGAGGATGGTTGGCCCCGAACGTCTTCGGCGCGCGTGGCTGATTTTGGGAACAGGCGGCCATGCCCTGAAGAAGGAGGAGTGGGAAGGCCTGGGGCTCGACTTTGCATCCCGAGCGCTCATCGATAATCTTACCCACCCTGTCGATGGCAGCGTCGTGGAACTATACGCACCTCTCGTTGAGAGGCCGCCATGTTGATACCGCATCACAGGCTCAAAACTTGATTCCCGTATCGACCATCGTGGTCAAGAGCGCTTTTGCGTAAGCGGTTGATCCTTCCTCCGTGAGGTGCGAATGGTCAAAATAGAGAGGGACGCCATCGCCCGTTAGCAGAGGGCAGCCCTTCTCCGAGCAGAACGTCTTGAGCGGAGATAACAGGAAGAACCCCCGGCGCGGCTCCGAAAGCAGCGGACAGAATCGAGTCGGTAGTTTTCATGGTCTCGATGTTGGTGTCTGTCACAGGTGCAATCGGTGGCCTTCCAGCTTCGAGGTGGGCGGCGGCAATGTTGGGAGCGCGGGTATTGAAAGCAGGGCTTTCACTGACGATTGCCACCTTAATGCCCGCCTGCTCAAGCTGATCCACCGTTGTCTTTAGCCATACGGCAATTTCACTGTTCATATGCCATGCTGCGGATAGAATGACCAAGCGAGGCTTCAAACGCAGCAGGAAAGGCAGAATTTCTCTGTTCACATCCCTGCAGTTCGGCCGCTGTTCGATATCGAGATCGGCGATCGGCGGGCACCCCGATGATGCCAACATGCCAAATGGAATAGCCGAGTTTTGCATCTCTGCTCGCAGCCCGAAATAGAGATGGGCTGCGTGGCTGTCGCCCCATAGTATCGCACCCGTGCTGATCGATGCGGGTATGCACTTGTCAATTGGATAATCGCTGAATGTTTGTTCCGGATCGAGAAAGCACTCCCGAGCCAGAAATCGCGTTCACGGATTGTAAAAATTAAAACTCAAGACGCGGTTGATTGACGGATCAGCTGACGCGGGCGCATTCAGCTTAGTCAGGGTCCATGCAGGCAAGAGCCCGGCCAGCAACATGGCGGCAGCCGCTTTTGGCAGGCAATATTGTCTAGTCAGAGTTCCGTATCTCAGGGGAGTTTCGATCACCCTGAAGCAGATGGCCGCAAGGACGAACGACGCCGAAGCAGCCGCAAATGCGAAGACGGGATGGGGGAGAGTCGGCTGGGCCAGCGCGCCGAGGACGATCACGGGCTAGTGGATGAGGTAGAGTGAATAGGAGAGCTTGCCGACGTAAGCCAGTGGTTGTCAGGCAAGCAACCGGGATATCCGAGTGGTGCTCGACTGACTGGACCACACGATCATCGCTGCGCCGGCGCAGGGCAAAACGGCCGCGATGCCCGGAAAGCGGAGGTCTTTCGTGAACAAAACCATTGAAAACAGCAAGCACGCGGATCCGAGGATTGCCGTGAGTTCGCATACCAAGCGATTGTTTGAACGGGGGAAAGAGTGTGTGGGCGACCAGAGTGCCGAATAATATCTCGAAGGCCCGACTGATCGGAAGATAGAAGGCCGCATCAGGATGCGACCAAACCAAAACTTGCGACGCAAAAAGAGAAACCAGGCACATCAGGACAAGCGTCGCAAACACCAGCCGCGGCAAATATCGTCCCAGGAGAACTATTGTCGGGGGGAACAGCAGGTAAAACTGCTCTTCCACGCCCAGAGACCAAAGGTGAAGCAGCGGAATGGTCTCGGCGGCTGGTGCGAAATATTCGCTCGCCCCATAGAAGTACAGGTTGGCCGCAAACAGGATTGACGCGACTGCCGATTTCGAGAAGTCGCCCATCTCGAATGCATAGAGGTAGCGGTCGGCTACGAACCAGCTGATTGCGATCGTCGCAAGAAGTGCGGGTAGAATGCGCCTGGCACGGCGCTCATAAAAACGAGAGAGTGAGAAGCTTCCCCCGGCCACCTCGGAATATACAATCCGACCGATGAGGTATCCGGAAATAACAAAGAACACGTCGACGCCGGTGAAGCCTCCCGACAGCCCGATTTTGAGGTGGAATGCCATGACGGCCAGGACAGATATCGCTCGCAGGCCGTCAATGTCTGCGCGATATTGTGCTTCGTGTTTGCGTAAAGGCAATGTCGTCTCGTGATGCTCAGTTCGCAACAGGGGGAAGGAACCTTACTTGGGGAGAGCTTCTAATTTGTGCGAAGCGAGACCGGGGACATTCGGCCGCATGCGAACGATCGAGAAACTCGGCACGAATGCTTCCGCGTCGTGCGCTGTTGCATCTAGGGTACAGGCCGCCCGTTGATGGTGGTGATGTTCAACACCTTGCAATTTGGGTCTGCTGCTTCGCGCTCGTCGACGTGAACGAGGATGCAGCCTCGTTCGACGAGCGATGCCCGCGTCTCCGGCGGCAATGGAGTCCCGCCCAGCTTGATCGACAACTTGCTGTAATGTAGCGCATTCGAGGATTGCTCATTCGGGTCGAAGTACACGACCATATCGGGCATTTTTCGCCTCAGGAAGAGGATGAGGGAAAGCTTCGGCTCCCATTCCAGCGCAGGACCGGTCGCGATCAGCACCGGATTCCGGTTCTCCTTGCGGGCTTCATAGAGAAGCCTCGTCGCTTCGCTGACGGTATTGTCCGCATCCGTGTTGAACCGAAGCCACCAGTCCCGGGTCGCGAACGTGTTCGGCGAAAAGAGGCCGTGGTTGGCAAAGAGGACTGCGACAAAGCAGCCAATCGCGGTGGCTCCCGAGAGTAACGCGACTCTGCGGTCGCCGTCCTTTGCAAGCCTGCCGAACACAACGGCTGCGACAATGCCTTGCATCAAAGCCAGCGGATAGCCGTACCGCATGCCGATGGCGTCGTTCTGCCCGCCGTATGTCATCGAGAAGCTAATATAGTAGAGCGTCAATCTGAGGACTTCGACCGAAAGCGCCGCGAGCACGAGTGCAGCAAGTTCGCCCCGGCTCATCTTCAGCCAGCCGGAGCGACGCGCGATCGCAGCGGCCGCCAAAACGAGGATCGGGACAAGGACGAGCCACGCGAGTGCATCCCTGTTGTGATGATGCCGGTAGGACCACAATGGACCCCACGGCGCGACAAGTCCGGTGCCTGCCGTCGCGGTGATACGCAACATGATCGCGAACACGATCGCGCCTGTGACGACCAGGACAGCGCCCGCCGAGACCATTCGCTTGGTACCGCTCAGGAAGCCGGAAACCAACAGCAGCCCACCGATCGCGATCAACATAGGTGAATCAGCTTCTTTCGTCGCTCCGAACAGCAGGGCCGTCGGTATCGCGAGCCAAAGGGCGGATGCTCTTCCAGTTTCGATCCATCGCCAGAGCAGCCAGATGAGAAATGTCCCGACCAGGATACATTCGATTTCTACCGGGCCGAGCCGGGGAAAGATATCGGCCCATGATTTGTGACCGAGATAGAGCGCGGCAAACACCAGCGCGCTTGGAATGCCGAAAGTACGAAGGACGAGTGAAAAAAGCAGGGTCGTGGTGCCCAAGTAGAGCAGAAAATTTGCGATGTACCACAGGCGAATGTTGCTTCCCAACAGGTAGGTCTTGATCGATTTGAGGGGATAAAAAGCGGGACGAAATCGCGTGGCCGATCCGCTATTCGCCAGTTCCTGGTATTCGTCGGTGTTCTTCAGATCAGTCCAGATCTCGTGCAGCGTGGCGGTCGGCTGGTCGCCCAGCGGATAGAGGATGTCGTGATCGTCGATGAGCGCCGGCGTCGCGCGGTCGATAAAAGTTCCGAATTGCAGAATGAACAGACCGGCAAGGACAGTCGCAAACAGGAGTACTAGCGTCCGACGGGGCTGTTTTTGCATGACTCGGTCTGTGGCTGGCGATCAGGGGCGGCTTGCGAGTCGGACCATAGCGATGTTGGCCGCCATATGTCGACACCGTCGGGGAAGTGGGACCTTCTGATCGCCCCGCGCCCCAATTGACGGCTTAAAATGCCTGCAGTAACCAGTGCTCAATCGCATGTATTTTCCCGGATCTCGGCAGGGTTTCTATGAAAGTCGTCATTCTCGCGGGAGGTCTCGGCACCCGCATTGCCGAGGAGACCAGCACGCGGCCGAAGCCGATGGTGGAGATCGGCGGCCGGCCCATCCTGTGGCACATCATGAAGATCTACAGCCATTATGGCTTCCATGATTTCGTGATCTGCCTTGGTTACAAGGGCTTCATGATCAAGGAGTATTTCGCGAACTACTTCCTGCATATGTCCGACGTGACCTTCCACATCGCCGAGAACCGGATGGAAGTGCATCGCGAGACGGCCGAGCCGTGGCGGGTCACGCTCGTCGACACCGGCGAGGACACCCAGACCGGCGGCCGGCTGAAGCGGGTGTTGCCTTATGTCGCGGACGAGCCCTTCTTCGCATTGACCTATGGCGACGGTGTTGCCGACATCGACCTGGCCGCCGAGATCGCGTTCCACAAGGCGCACGGGCGGCGCGCCACCGTTTCGGTGGTGCGGCCGGCCAAGCGGTTCGGCGCGATCGCGATCGATGGCGACCGGGTCGTCAACTTCGAGGAAAAGCCCAATGACGACGGCGGCTGGATTAATGGCGGTTTCTTTCTGTTATCGCCGTCGGTCGGCGAGCTGATCGCAGGCGACAACACGATTTGGGAGCGCGAGCCGATGGAGCAGCTCGTGCGCGGCGACGATCTGCGCGCCTATGTGCATCACGGCTTCTGGCACCCGATGGACTCGCTGCGCGATCGTAACTTCCTCGAGGGTGAGTGGGCCGGCAACCGCGCCAAATGGAGGGTCTGGTGACGGATCCGGCATTCTGGCGCGGTAAGAAGGTCTTTCTCACCGGCCACACGGGCTTCAAGGGCGCGTGGGCGGCGCTGCTGCTGCGCCGCCTCGGAGCCGACGTCTACGGCTATGCGCTGCCGCCGACGCACCAATCTGCGCTGTTCGTCGCGGCGCGCATCGCCGACGACATCAAGCACCGCGTTGCCGATATCCGCGATCTCCGCACCTTGCGCTCCGCAATGGCGGAAGCCGAGCCCGACATCGTCATCCACATGGCGGCGCAAGCGCTGGTGCGTCCCTCCTATGAGGAACCGGTCGAGACCTTTGCGACCAATGTGATGGGCACGGTGCACGTGCTGGAGGCGGCGCGGCCGCTGTCCTCGGTGAAGGTGATCCTGAACGTCACCAGCGACAAATGCTACGAGAACGACGGCGCGGGCACCGCCTTCCGCGAAGGCGACCGGCTCGGCGGCGACGATCCCTACAGCAACAGCAAGGCCTGCGCCGAGCTCGTGACGCATTCCTATCGCCACAGCTTCTTCAAGGCGCCGGGCGCGGCGCGCGTCGCGACCGCGCGTGCCGGCAACGTGTTCGGCGGCGGCGACTGGGCGCGCGACCGTCTGGTGCCCGATGCGATGCAGGCGTTCCTCGCAGGCGAGCCCTTGCGCATCCGCAATCCCAATTCGGTGCGGCCCTGGCAGCATGCGCTCGACCCGGTGCTGGGCTATCTGACGCTGGTCGAGCGGCTGGCGGGCGACGAGCGCTTCGTCGGCGGCTGGAATTTCGGTCCTGATGCCGCGAGCGAAGTGCCGGTGGGACAGGTGGTCGAGCACCTAATCGCGCAATGGGGCGGGGGCGCGCGCTGGACCGCCGATGCCGGCCCGCATCCGCACGAAGCCGCCTATCTCAGGCTCGATTGCGCCAAGGCGCGCGGCGAACTCGGCTGGACCCCGCGGCTCGATCTGGCGCAGGGGCTGCGGCTGACCGTCGGCTGGTACAAGGCGCTGCGCGAGGGCCGCGACCTGCGCGCATTCTCGCTCGATCAGCTCGACCAGGTCGTCGGCGCCGCGCAGGCGGCGTGATCAGCGCAGCTCGATGATTTCGGCGATGCGTTCCTGCGGCGAGACCGCGTGCTTCAGATACGCGCCTGAGCAGACCGCGAGATACGATTTGAGCAGCACGACGAGCGCGAGGATTGCGCGCTCGATTTCGCCCGGAAGGCCCGTCCGTCCGAACGCCGCCGTTTGCAGGAACGGCCGGTTCTCCATGAAGGTCAGCCAGTACAGATAATCGTAGCCGGCGATGCCGAGAAAGGCGTCTTCCCAGTCGATGACGCGCGACACGTTGCCTTCGAGCATGATGTTCTTCGGCCCGAAATCGCCGTGGCAGACGGTCTGCGGCGGCGACGGCAAACGGTCTTCGAGCCGCGCGATCAGGCGACGGAGCTCGGCTGCGCTTGCGTGGCTGAGCAGGCCGCGCTCGGACAGGGTCTTCAACGCGCGGGCGGCGGAGGCGAGATATTGCTCGAACGCGGGCAGGTCGTCCGGCCGCCAGTCACCGAACCGTTGACTGCATTCGCGTATCGTCGCAATGGCATTTGCGGGCTCGATCGGAGCGGATAGCGGGGTGAGAGCGGGCATGAGCAGGCAGAGTCGGCTCGTTCCGTCCGCGAGCGGAGCCTCGAAACGGCCGAGCACGATGGCCGTGCCATAGAGCCGGACGAGAATATCGGCTTCCCTGGTGAGGCTCCCGCGGGCGTCTGGGCCCGGTAGATGCGTCTTGAGAAACCGCTTCTCGCCGGCGATCACGGCATCGAAGCAGATGCCGAGCGTGCCGCCGAGTGCCGGCGTCACGCTGATATCGCGGCCGGATGATTGCAGATGCTGCAGCAGCGCGGGCTGGATGCGCGCGCGGTCGGCGGCGATGTCGGGGCGGTCGTCGGTTTCGAAGAACGCGATCTTACCCAGCACGATAGAGCGGGCCCAGATAGTCGATCTGGTCGTAGCCGAAATGGCGGGCCAGCGCCGCGGTGCCCTGCGCGATCTGCTTGCGCTCGTCGTCCGAGAGCTCCTCGATGACGGCCTTGTTGTAGTCCTTGGTGCTCTTGAGCACGGTTCCCCAGGGGGCGATGGAGTCCTTGATCTCGACGCCGTTCCAACTCGGATAGAGCATGCTGTCGGCAAACGGCACGCCGATGAAGGCGGCGGCGTCCATCATGAACTTGCGCTTGTCGTCGACGAGGTCCTCGTAACGGAAGATCCGCACGTTCTCGGGATACATTTTGGCGAACATCTCGACCGTCGAGTGATAGATGTTCCAGGTGATCAGGTATTTGGTCAGCGGCTGCGGGAACGGACGGCGCTTGGTGTCGCGATAGGCCGAGAACGGGTTGCGCACGATGTGCAGGATGCGGACGTTGGGAAAGTCGCGCACCATGCGATCGGCATCGATCCCGATGGCGGGCGAGTAGCCGACATGCACCATGCCGGGGCGCGGCTTGGTGTAATAATTCTCCCAGGCCGTGAAGGTCGACCGGAAGAAGGCCTCGATGACCTTGCGACGGGGGATCGGCGCCTCGCCGCACAGCCCGACGAATTCGGCGACGCGCTTCTTCTCGTCCAGCACGCAGTCGGCGTCGCGGAACTTGGAGCCGTTGCGCTTGCGCAGGAAGGTTTTCAGCTCCTCGTCGATCATCTGCTCGTAGAGCTCGGTAGCCGTCAGCCCCTCCGGGAATTCGGGATAGCGGTACTGGACGCGCTCGACCGAGGCGAGGAAGTCGTTGAAGTTGCGGTTGCCGAGCTGCGATTCGAAGGGATAGACCAGCAGGTCGGGATGGCCGTCGAAGTGACGATGGGTGACGTTGCCGCCGTGCTCGAAGCCCGCGGAAACCATGGCCAGCCTGAAATCGCTCATGCATCTACCCCTGTGTCGTCGAACGTCAATTCTGCCCCCCGTTTAGCCGCATGGGCCGGATAATCAAGCTCAGATGGTGCCCGAGAGGCCAGGTCCCCAGCTCCATCAGGGGGATCCCGGGGCAATTCCCGAAGCGGGAGATTGACGGGTCCAGGCGGCTGATCTACCGGGGGCCATGCGGGTTTTTGTCACCGGCGCGAGCGGCTTTCTGGGCTCCTACCTCGTTGCGGACCTCCTGGAACGGGGGCACGACGTGGCCGTTCTGTTGCGTCCGGACAGCGCGAACTGGCGTCTCCGCGAGGCCGCAGAGCGCCTGCACGTGATTCCCGGTGTTCTGGAACAGCCGGACGGGTTGCGCGGGCCGTTCAAGGCCTTTGCGCCGGAGGCGATTGTCCACATGGCCTGGCGCGGCGTTGCGGGCAGCGATCGCAACAGCCCGGTCCAGGCGGCCAATGTGGCCGATACGGTCGGACTCGTCGAACTTGCAGCCGAGGCCGGCGCCAAAATCTTCGTCGGAGCCGGGTCGCAGGCCGAATACGGCCCCTATGATCGCGCGATCAGCGAGGATGATACGCCGCGGCCGACGACGCTTTACGGCATGGCCAAGCTCGCTGCCGGATCGATGGCGATGCGCCTATGCGAGGAGAGGGGTCTTCGGTCAGCCTGGCTGCGGATCTTTTCGACCTATGGGCCGAAGGATGCGGACTACTGGCTGATTCCGAGCATGATCCGGAACCTGCGTTCCGGAGAGCACATGGCACTGACGGCTTGCGAGCAACGCTGGGGATTTTTGCACGCGCGCGACGCGGCGAGCGCCTTCCGGCTTGCGACGACGCATGCGAGCGCGCGCGGCATCTTCAATGTCGGCAGCCCGGAAGCGCCGCCGCTACGCGAGACGGTGACGCGGTTGCGCAATCTTGTCGATCCCGGTGCCGTGCTGGGCTTCGGCGAGTTGGCGTACCGTCCCGATCAGGTTATGATCCTGGCCGCGGACGTTTCGCGCATGCTCGCATTGGGCTGGAAGCCCGAAGTGGCGTTGGACGATGGACTACGCGAAACGGTAAACTGGCATGACACGACCAACTCTTCCCGTAAATCGTCCTGAACCGAAGGAGTTCGCGCGGCGCATTCGCGCACACGCGCTGCGGATGGTGCACGCCGCGAAAGCTTCCCATATCGGCGGCTGCCTCTCGATGGCGGACATCCTGGCGGTGCTTTATACGCAGGTCCTGCGTCTCGATCCCGCCGAGCCGCATTCCGCGAACCGCGACCGCTTCGTGCTGAGCAAGGGCCACGCCACCGCGATCATGTATGCGACGCTCGCCGAATGCGGCTTCTTCCCGCTGTTCGAGCTCGACACCTATTGCCGCGACGGATCGATCTTCACCGGGCATGTCAGCCACGCCGTTCCGGGGGTCGAGGTCTCGACCGGCTCGCTCGGCCATGGGCTGCCGATCGCGATCGGCATGGCGCTCGCTGCACGTTCCGCCGGTGCCGGCAGTCGCGTGTTCTGCCTGCTCAGCGACGGCGAATGCGACGAGGGTTCGAACTGGGAAGGCATCCTGTTCGCGCCCCATCACAAGCTCGACAATCTCTGCGTCATCGTCGACTTCAACAAGATCCAGAGCTTTGGCTCGGTCGCAGAGGTGCTGAACCTCGACCCGTTCGCAGAGAAGTGGAAGGCGTTCGGCTGGCATGTCGAGGAGATCGACGGCCACGATATCGCCGCGCTTGAGCGCGTGCTGGGCGCCGTGCCTGCCCCGTCGGGGCGGCCGACCGTCGTGATCGCCCACACCGTGAAGGGCAAGGGCGTGAGCTTCATGGAGAACAAGCTCGAGTGGCACTACCGCTCGCCCTCGGATGAGCTGCTGGCGCAGGCGCTGGCGGAGGTCGGCGCATGAGGACGACGTTCATCGAGAGCCTGTCGCAAGCTGCGAGCGAGAACCCCGATATCTGGCTGCTCTGCGGCGATCTCGGCTACTCCGTGTTGGAGCCGTTCGCGGCGAAGTTTCCCGATCGCTATCTCAATGTCGGCGTTGCCGAGCAGAACATGGCGGGCATGGCCGCCGGCATCGCGCTATCGGGCAAGACCGTCTTCATCTACTCGATCGGCAACTTCCCGACGCTGCGCTGCCTCGAGCAGCTCCGCAATGACGTCTGCTACCACGGTGCCGACGTCAAGGTCGTCGCGGTCGGCGCCGGCTATGCCTATGGCAGCCAAGGCTATACCCACCATGCGCTGGAAGACGCCGGGATCATGTCGATGCTTCCGGGCATCGAGGTGTTCGTGCCCTGCGACCCCATGGAGGTGCGGGCTGCGACGCGTCTGATCGCAGGAAGCGGCAAGCCCTCTTATCTGCGGCTCAGCCGTCAGGGGGAGCCGAACCTCGGCGCCGCCGTGACCGATCTGCGCAAGCCCAGGGTTTTGCGTGAGGGACGGGAGGTCGTTATCCTCGCGTCCGGGCCGATCGCCTCCCGTGCGCTGGAGGCCGCCAGCGAACTCGCCGGGCGCGGCAGGGACGTCGGCGTGGTCAGCGTCTCCTGCCTGAAGCCGCTCGACGAGGCCGCGATCCGCGACGCCGTGCGCGAGGCCTCGCTCATCGTGACGCTGGAAGAGCACATCCTGCGCGGCGGCCTGTTCGGCCTGGTCGCGGGCGCGTTTGCCGGAGACGCGGTCCGGCCGCCGATTACGGGCATGGGCATTCCCGAGCAGGGCGGCAAGACGTCCAGCGCAGGGTCGCGCGAGGCGCTGCTGGATGTCGCCGGCCTTTCAATGCCGGCCATCGTCGCGCGGATCGAGCAGTCGCTGGCGAAGCGCTGAGGGGCTGCCTCACGCACCCGACGAAGGTGGCGGCGGGCCGAAATTGACACGCTCGCGCTCGAACACCACGGGCTTCTCGCGCACCTGTCCGTAGATCGCGAGCACATATTCGCCGATCATGCCCATGAAGAACAGCTGCACGCCGCCGAAAAAGAACATGGCAACGATCAGCGTGAGGATGCCCGGTTCGGCGAGCTTCTGGTAGAGCACGAGGCCGACGATGAAGTTGACGATGGCGTAGGTAATGCTCACGGCCGAGATGACAAAGCCCGCGAGCAGGCCGAAGCGGACCGGCGCCGTGGTGAAGGACACCAGCCCGTTGAGCCCTTGATCGATCAGCGCGCTGGCGCGGTTCTTCGAAAACCCTTTTTTGCGTTCGCGCCAGGTGTAGGGTACGCCGACCATGCGGCCGCCGCACTCGAACGTCATCATGCGCATGAACGGATAGGCGTCGCGAACGTGCCGCATGGCCTCGACGACGCGCCTGTCGACGAGCTGGAAGTCACCGACGCCCGGCGGCACCTTCAACTCGGAGAATCGGGTCAGCACGCGGTAATAGGCGTCCCGCATTCCGCGCATCAGCCGGCCTTCTTCCCGGACCGCGCGGATGCCGTAGACGATCTCGTTGCCGGCTTCCCACAGCTTGACGAATTGGGGCAGCAGTTCCGGCGGGTCCTGAAGGTCGGCCGGCATGAACAGCAGGACGGCGTCGCCCGTGCTCGCCATCACCCCGTTATAGGTATTGCGCAGCGGTCCGAAATTGCGCGCGTTGACGATCACCTTGACCGCCGGATCATGAGCCGCGATTTCGCGCAGGATCTCGACCGTGCGGTCGTCGGAGGCGTTGTCACAGAAGATGTGCTCGCGCTGGTAGCCCTTGAGATCGTTGTCGAAGATCTGCCGGATCGCCTCGTAGCAATCCCCCACGTTCAGCTCTTCGTTGTAACAGGGCGTGATAACGCTGATTGTCTTCACAATCGTCTTCCTCGACGAGCAACGGGCTATGGGCCGGATGGCGAACGTTGCTACCGCAATGCCAGTTGTGAATCAAACCGGCCGGGCCTCGGTTGCAAATCGGCCCGGAAGCCGCCACTTGGGGTGATAATCCGAAATTTCAGGATCCGGTCGACATCGCCGAGGCGGCCTGATAGCTGACGATCTACACCAGGGTCCACGCTGCTAGAGATGTCAGCCTCAGTTCGCCAATTCGTAATTTCCAGCTTGCGGCGGATATTGGGCCGACAGGACCTGCGGTCTTACGTCCGGCTTCGCAGGCTTGCCCTCGAAAAGAGGTTCTTCAAGGATCCGATCTCGGTTCCCGAATTGCGGTCGGCCTTCGAGAGGCTGGGTATCAAGGCTGGCGCCACCGTGTGGGTGCAATCTTCCTGGAACGAATTCTACAATTTTCCCGGCAAACCGTCGTCGGTGATCGATTTGCTGCTCGAACTGATCGGCCCTGATGGAACGCTGGTGATGTCCGCGATTCCTCTCGTTGTCGATGATCGCAGGATTCTGGAAATCCACAGGGAACCCGTGTCCACGGGACTCATCGCCGAGACATTCAGGCGCTACCGCGGCGTCAAGCGCAGCATTCACAACTCGTCCTCCGTCATTGCGTTGGGGCCGCAGGCGGAGTTTCTGGTCAGGGACCACCAGACCACGGAAACGCCGTGGGATCCCGAATCCCCCTATCAGAGACTGATGGAGCTCGATGCCATCTGTGTGGGGCTGGGGGTCGGAAGATTTCTGACGACCTTGACGCCGCTGCACGCCGTCGAGAGCATCCTTCGTCACGAGAGCCCGGATTTCGCAGCGGTTTTTCACGGCACGACCACGTATCGCTGGCGCACCCGCGACGGCCAGGAAGGGACGCACACCTATCTCAACCGAAACGGCGCATTCGACGCGGCTTGGCTCGGCGGCCATTATCCTCGCGATCAGTACATTGAATTTCGCCTGTCGAACTTGTGGATGTGGTCGATTCCGGCCCGCAACGCGATCATGACCGGTGTTTCCCTCGGACGGCGTGGTATCAGCATGTACCGCTTGCCTTTGCACAGGCGCTTTCTTGCGTGATGCTATTGCGTTGAAATTAAAGGAGAAAACTCCGGTTGAAGCGGAGCGGACCGAAGTATATGAAGGCGTTTCTCAACCTCGAAGGGCTTGATCAGTGGATAAGCAGGCAGACGTCATTGGCCGATTGCAGGCAATTTTCCGGGAGGAACTCGATCTCCCGAATTTGCAGATTTCGCCGCAGTCCACCCCTGACGACGTGGACGGATGGGATAGCCTTGCGACAATTCGCATTGTCGCCGCGGTTGAAAGAGAGTTCGATCAAGAGTTCGAGGCTGCGCAGATCGAGAACATTCGCTCGGTGGGCGATTTGATCTCGATGATCGCCGCGTGACGTTAGCCAGTTCTTCTCAGTGCGAGCGAGCCTGCCGTGATCAAGCCGATGATGAGGTGGTTGCCACAGCCCACGGCAGGTGACATCGAGCGAACCCGCGGCCTTAGCGGCAGCAGTGTCGCCGAGCTGATTCGCCTGGCGCAGTACGAATGGGATGCAGGCGGCTTGCGGCGGCTCGCAATGGGCCTCTCCGGCGTTCAGGATTCGACGGGACAGAACGGCCTGCAAGCCGTCCGCGTTCTGTTGCTCTCGAATTCGACCGCGCGGCATATAAGAGAGACGCTGATCGGCACCGGGCTCCGGCATGGTCTGCGTGTCGATGTCATGATCTCGGAATACGAAGATCCTGAGGTCTTGCTGGAGCGCGATCGTGACGGCATCGTCGCGTTCGGTCCCGATATCGTCGTTCTTGCGATGGACGTGCATGCGTTCGGCCTGCGGCCGGCGCCCGGGAATCCCGAGGCCGCCGCGGCAATCGCGGACCGGGCGCTCGATCGCCTGCGTGCCATCCGCAAGCGCATCGGTTCGTCGCTCAAGAGGCCCGTTATCTTTCAGACTTTGACGCCGGATCCCGCGCACGTCAGGCTGCATGTCGACCGGCTGATACCGGGCTCGCACGTTGACCTCGTCGGCCGGGTGAATGCTGGATTGTCCGAGTTCGTGAGGTCCAGCGGCGACCTTTTGCTCGACGTTGCAATGCTGTCCGAAAGGACCGGGCAGGACAATTGGCACTCCGCACGGCACTGGGCACTGGCCAAGTATCCGTTCGCGCCAGAGAATGCGCCGCTCTATGCCGAGCACCTGGTCAGGTTGGTCGCGCTGAAATTCGGCAAGTCGCGCCGGGTTCTCGTGCTCGATCTCGACAACACCATGTGGGGCGGGATCGTCGGCGACGACGGCAAGGAGAATCTGCTGCTCGGCCCTGGAAGTCCGGTTGGGGAGGCTCACTGCGCGCTCCAGGCCATGGCGAAGGAATTGCGTGACCGCGGCATCGTGCTCTGCGTGTCCTCCAAGAACGAGGAGAGCGTTGCCCTGGATGCTTTCCGCACGCATCCGGAGATGGTGCTGGTCGAGGAAGACATCGCCGTTTTCCAGATCAACTGGGCCGACAAGGCGGCCAATCTACAGGCGTTGTCCGAGATTCTGAGCCTTGGTCTCGATAGCTTTGTCTTCCTGGACGACAATCCCGCGGAACGTGCCCAAATCCGCTTTGCCCTGCCTCAGGTCGCCGTGCCCGAAGTGCCCAAGGATGTGACGGAGTGGCTCCCGGTGTTCCAGTCCGCTTGCTACTTCGAGGCCACGGGATTTACGGCCGAGGATCGTGACCGGGCGGCATATTACCGGGCCGATGCCCGTCGCACGGCCCAGCTGAAGTCGTTCGCGCGTCAGGAGGACTATCTCCAGTCGCTCGATATGGAATTGCAGGTCAACCCGTTTGATGCGATCGGGCGCAAGCGGATCGCGCAATTGATCTCCAAATCCAACCAGTTCAACCTGACGACCCGGCGCTATTCGGAGGCTGATGTCGCGTCCGCCGAGACCGATCCGCGCCGCATCACCATGCAGATGCGGCTCAGCGACACGTTTGGTGACAACGGCATGATTGGCGTCGTCATCGCGGACGTCGGCACCGATGCGATCGAGATCGATACCTGGTTGATGTCGTGCCGCGTCCTTGGACGTGGCGTCCCCGAGGCGACATTGGATTTGCTGGTTGCGCGTGCACGGGAGCTGGGCAAGGGGGTCGTGCGCGGCATCTACATCCCGAGCAAGAAGAACATGATGGTCGCCGATCACTACCGCAATCTGGGATTCGAGCTGACCGGCGAGCGTCCCGGTGGCGAGACCACCTGGGAGCTCTCGGTGAGAACTTATCAGGACAAGAAGCCGCCCATCCGCATTCGCGATGCCGTTGGCGCGCATTGAGGGAGAATATCTTGAGCACGGCATCAAGCCTGATCGATGAACAGCGTTTTCCGCAGCTCGCCGCACTGATGCGGATTCAGTATGAGCGGACGCCGGCGCATCGTGCCTATCTCGAGACGCGGTTCTCGCATGCGTCGGCCGAGGACTTCACCACGCTCGAGGAGCTGGCCAGCCAGATTCGACAGATCGCCCGTTCGCGCCTTGGCGAGATTTGCGACGGATACGATTTCATCTGCAAGATCGTTCGGGAAGAGGAGATCTTCTTCCGGCGGAAGGGGCGATACAGGCTCCAGACGTTCGAGGAAGCCAATCGCCTCGTCTATAGCGATACCGAATATATGGGCCACTACATGGATGGCCTGCTGTTGACCCAGATCTACTGGTCGAACCACACGGCTTGCTATCAGTTCTATCGCAACGTGTTTCTGAAGCAGGCACCTGCCAATTACGACTATCTTGAGATCGGTCCGGGGCACGGGCTGCTGCTCTATCAGGCGCTCAAGGACGAGCGGTCCGGCAGTGTGAAGGGCTGGGACGTCAGCAAGGCGAGCATCGGCCAGACCTGGGATGCGCTGACGGTCATGGGCATGTCGGGCAAGAAGCCCGAGCTCGTTCTACAGGATCTGTACGCGGTGCCGGACGATAGCGCGAAGTTCGATTGCCTCACCTTCTCGGAGGTTCTCGAACATCTGGAAGATCCCAAGGGTGCCCTGGTCAAGTTGCGGTCGCTGCTCAAGCCGAGCGGCCGACTGTTCGTGAATGTTCCGATCAACAGCCCAGCGCCCGACCACCTGTATCTGTTGCGCTCGCCGGAAGACGCGGTCGAGGCGGTTCGTGCGGCCGGTTTCGAGATTGAACGCGCGGAGTTCTTCCCGATGACGAACCACACGATGGAGCAGGCGCGGAAGCACAAGCTGACGATCTCCGCCTGCATCATTGCAAGACCGGACTGATGTCGTCTCCCGCGCGCCCAGAATTGATCTTCGACCATGTCGGCCTGGTCGTGCGGGACGTGAAGTCCGGCTTTGCCAATGTCTGCTCTCTGCTGCCGATAGTCGCGGCCACCAAGGTCTATGACGATCACGTGCTTGGCGTTTCGGTCCAGTTTCTGCGCGACGCCGGTGGCGTGATGTTTGAGCTCATTGCGCCGTTCGGGGACAATTCTCCGGTGGCGAAGATCGCGGCGTCCGGCAGGGGCGTGATCAATCAGGTCGCCTATCGGGTCGGGAATCTGGCGGTCGCCGCCGACTATTTCCGTGCGCGCGGTGCGACGCCAACGGGTGCGGCAAAACCCGCGATAGCCTTCGACGGCGCCCCGGTGCAGTTTTTTCTGACCAAGGAGTTCGTTGTCGTCGAGCTGATCGAGAGCGAAGGTGCTTCCCGCGAATTTGTTCCGGTTTAGAGGTCCGTCCGGCCGCGCGACGACGTCCTGATCGTGGGCTTGGGTCAGCTGGCGCGGCGAAGACCGTCGCGCGCTGCTTCGAATGCACTCTGCACGCAGGATAAGACCGCGGGGCCGATCTGGCCGGCATCGAAATGGCCGGAAAATCCGAAGAGGGATTGAAAGCCCTCGACCTCATAGCCGCCTTCGGGGACCTGTGCGGCCGTGGGGAGATAGCCGCAAAGCGATCCGAGATAACCTGCGTAAAGGCGGATGCATCCCGGTGGCTTGGGCATGGCTTTCCCGATCTCGGTCTCCCACTCGACCGACGGTTCGGCCGACAGGCCGACGATCTCAAGCGCGTCATCGAATCCCAGAACCTGCGCGCAGAGGGGCTTGGGCGGCGCCTTACCGTGAAAGAAGTTGTCCAGCGGGATGCTGGCTGAACCGACCCGCAGCTGCTGCGGGTTGAACTTTCTTGCCGCTGGCCGCTGCGCGATCTCGTCCAGCTCGCTCGCGAGGCTGTCGCTCCAGCGACGCCAGTCATCCACGGACAGGGACGGGAACAGGTTTCCGAAGAACACAATTCGCACCAATCGCTGGAAGTGCTCGCGAAGGGGAATTGCGCGCGGTGCGGGCACGATATGCGGTCTGATGTTGCCGCAGAATCCCGTCAGGAACAGACACGGGATGGAGCCGAGCCGCTGGCGAAGCCGTTCGCGAACCTTGCCGGGAAAGTCGGCGCTGATCGCATCGGTCGGGATGACTGCCGTCGGGTGACAGGTGTAATGCCAGAGCAGTGCAATGGGCCGATCGTCGCGGACGTCCCGCATGAGCAGAACGGTCGCGAGCTCGTTCTTCGGCCCCTTCGGGTTCGGCGAGAAGGCGATGCTAGTCAGATTGAAGCCGTGCATTCTGCCGATCGTCGGGAACGGCCAGTAGCGCCGGCGGTTGATCGCGTGCCGGAGCTGGCCCTCGAAGATTTCGAACGAGACTTCCGCAGGCTCCTGTCTCTGGACTTGTCCGACAAGTTCGTCGACGGCATCGCCAAGCTCTGCAACATACCGCTCGTCCGGAACGCCGAGCGCTGCGCAGGCCTTGTCGGTCGCGGGAGCGCCATGTGTGTGGGTCGCTTGCAGAACGATCTCGTCGCGGCCGAAGCCGCGCTTCTCGAGCTTGCTGACCACGAGATTCTGAAGCTCCGAGCCGACCTGTAGCAGGTCGAAGGAAAGAAGAAGGGCTCGACGGCCAGGACCCTCGAACAAGATTGCTCCGACCTCGATGGGATCGAGAATGTCGGCGCAGAGGGCGGTTCGGGATGGATAGCCCGCAAGCCGGACCGGGCGGTCGCGCGGCGTGATGTCCCGGTGGCCCACTCGCGCAAGGATCTTCGACAACGTTCGGCCCTCTGTCATCCCGATGGAGCGCGTGTCACTACCCAATTCCGCAACGTTCGTCCAAGCCGGAATCTGATTGCTTGTGCGCGGACGAGCGGAATACTAAGGCTAACCCGGCGATGGAACAGCGGCATATTCGGAGCGGGACAGTGATTGGCCAGACGTGCCATTTCCAGCAGATCGAACTGCCTCGCTCGTGCACGTCGTGACGCAATCCGGCCCAAGCCGCGTTCGCCGCATCCTGGGTGGGTGGTCGGCGAATTCGATGATCGTTCTGCTCGCGCTCACGCAGCAGATCGTTCTCATTCCGTTCTTTTTGAGGTATCTGGGGCATGAAACGCTCTCGGCGTGGCTCACGATCTTCGCCGCGGGGAGCCTGGTGCAGGCTGCCGACCCCGGCCTCCATGCGTGGAGCCTGAATCGTTTTCTCTCGTTCAAGTCGCAAGCAGACGCCGATCGTCGCACGCGCCGCTACTTCGCCGGTGTCCTGCTGCTGTTCATTGGCGTCGTCGCGGGCCTGATCGCCATTATCGGCATCCTGCTGGTGCTGGTGAATCCCGCCGGCGTCCTCGGGTTTCGCAACGAGCCTGGCTTCGACCTGACATTCGCCATCGTGACGCTTGGTCTTGCGACCACGCTGCCGGTGAACCTTGCCAGCTCTCTCTTCCGGGCCCGCGGTCTGTACGGCCGCGTCGTCGCTGTGCAGGCGTGGGGGACGGGTCTTGGCCAGCTCGCGCAGGTGATCGCGGTCTTCCTGACAGGCAATCTGCTGGTCATGGCACTCGCGTTCGTTGCGGGGCAGGTCGGCGTCTCCGCGTTCATCCTCTTCTCCGACCTGAGACGGCAATTCCCGTTTCTCAGCGGGCTGCCGCGGCGTGTCTCCTGGAGGTGGGCGAGGGCACAATTCGCCGGTGCATTTCCGTTCGGCGTCATGAATTTTGCCGAGGTCGGAATGTCGTACCTTTCGGTGCTTCTCGTCGGAGCCCTCGTGTCCGACCGGGCGGCGATCGCCCAATGGGTGCTCACCAGGACCGTCGCGAATTTCCTGCGCGGCCTCTGCTACCAATTCTCGCTGCCGATTGCGGCGGAGCTCGGCCACGACCACGCCGTGGGGGCGCGGGACAGCCTGCGGGCCCTGTATGCGCGAGGGCTATTCATCGTGACCTTCACGGTCAGCCTGATCACGGGTGGCCTGTTGTCGTTCTGGCGCGAGTTCTTCGAGCTCTGGACTGCGGGCGCTATTCCATATGATGCGACACTGGCCATCGTGCTGATCGGCGGCACCTGCCTCGTCACGCCGGCAACATTCGCCATGAGCTACGCAAGCTACAGCAACAGGGGCACGCTGCTGCTGTGGACCAAGTCACTTCAGATTGCGATCTTCTTCGGCCTTGCGGCGTTCCTGATTCCGGCGCTTGGCCCGCTGGGGGCCGCGATCAGCCTAACGTCCGGCGATACGGTGGGTCAGCTGGGGGTCCTGTTCTCGCTTCTGCTCGTCCAGACACTGCAGCACCCGCTTCGACATGCGGTGCTTCTGTTCGGAATGATGCTGGCGGTCGTCGCTGCGGGATTGGGGATGGGGATGCTTGCGCGCTATGTGGTGCCCGCAACCGGATTTATCGGTCTGGTCCTGCAATGCACCGTGTGGCTCGCCGGCATGGCGCTGATCTGCTCTCCCTTGGCAAGAAACGGCATCCGGAACAAGCTCATCGCGAGCATTCCGCATTGACTGTTATCAGCGGGGCATCAGCGCAAGGCGATGCTTGAGGCGGTCCATCTGCTGCCCGAAATGCTGTTGACCGAGCTCGGTCTCGCTGGCGAGCTGCTGCAGCCGCCGCTCACCCGCCTTGCGCAGCCGCAAGGACGTTCCTTCGGTCCGCAAGCTGATGATCGCGTTCGCCAGCGAATCCGGATCGTCATAGTCGAACAGGATCGCGGCATCGCCTGCCTGTGCCTTGAACGCCTCGGGATAGATCACGGGCGTTCCTACGGCCCACGCCTCGAGCGGGGGCAAGTTGGTCGGACCGAAATAGCTGGGCATGACGAGGGCCGCCGCGCCCCGATAAAGGGCGGCAAGCTCGGAGGACTCCACGAAGCCCAGTATCGTGACCTGGCCGGCAAGCCCGTAGGCGGCGATCGCCGCGTCGATCTTTTCGCGGCCGCCACGATCCGATCCGCACAGCACCAGCCGCTCAGTCCGGCCCTGCTCGCGAAGCCTCGCAAGAGCCGACAGCAGCGTGAGATGGTTCTTGTGTGGCCAGAACTGAGCCGGGTAGAACAGATAGTCGCGTTCGAGCCGATACTTTTTCAGCACGGCGTCGTCGGCGCCGCTGTCGGTGCTACCGGCCGATGAGACATAGATCGAAGGGGAGAACGGGATCGAGACCATGCGCGATCTCTCGACGGCATAGCGCCGCGAGAGATCCTCGACCAGTTCCGGTGCATTGACCAGCACAAGCACCGCCTTCATGCTGCCGAGGCCGAACAGGATTTCGCGTCGCTCGAACTCTCCGAAAGCGCGCACTTCCGGGAATTCTGGAGCGTCACGATGGCAGCCATCAAAGATCGTGATGATGAAGGGAAGCTGATAAAGCAGCAGATGCCGCTTCGAGGTCGACGTGAAATGCACGACGTCGATGCCGTCACGGATCAGAGCGCGCTCGAAGGGTGACTTCAGCTCCAGCCCAAGCTGCACGAGGTCAAACGGCTTGCAATATTTAAGGAAGAGGAAGGCGTAATCGAGCATGCCGAATTTCAGCAGGCGTGCCTTGATACCGAACTCCTTCAGGATTTCCTGGGTTTTCGGATAGGGCGAGTAGACGACAATCTCATTGTTGGACTTGGCGGCCCAGTCGCGAAGCCAGAGGACGTCGTTCAGCGGCTGCTGAAACCCGCCGCCGACCTCGAGGGCCTGCTCCAGCATCACCGCCAGTCGCAACGGTCTCACGGCGACAGTCTCTTTCTGGCGATCGAATAGGCGGCCCAGGTCTTGGAGTTCGGCGTGTCTTCGGTGAGCCAGGCGTAGTTGCCATCCGGCTCAAATCCGCTGGCCCTGAGGGACGCTTCGATCTCGAACGGAAACCAGTAGCGCATGCGGTGCGTCTCGTCGACGCGACGGATGATCGAGCGGTCGGTGTCCTCGCAGAACAAGGTGTAGTTCACGAAGACCGTGGCGTCGGCCTCATCATGGTCCGATTGCGCAATGCGGGTCAGCCGCAGTGGCTTGCGCTCGATCACCTTGACCCGGGTCTCGACGCCTTGCGCCAGCACGGCGCCGCCATACCAGTAGTCGAAGAGATAGACCCCACCCGGCTTGAGCGCCGCGTGGGCCGTTCTGAACAGCGCCTCGAGTCTTGCGAGATCGCGCTGGTAGCTCGCCACGTGAAACAGCGACACGACCGCATCGCAGTCGCGCTCCGGGCCGATCTCGCAGGCATCGCCCTGGCGGAAGGGAACGGGCAACCCGGCATCGGCCGCACGGGTCCTTGCCCTGGCGACCATTTCCTCGCTGAGATCGACACCGGCAACGTTCCAGCCGCGCCGGGCAAATTCGATCGCATGCAGGCCCGTGCCGCAGCCAAGATCGAGAAGCTTGCCTGATGTCACAGCGTGGCCGCGCAGGCGCCGTTCGACGAAATCCGCTTCGGACGCGTAATCCTTGTCCTGGTACACAAGATCGTACCAGGGGGCATAGTCCGCAAACACGGTCACGCCAAAATCTCCTTCAGCGCGTTCGCTGACCGGGCGATCTCGTCCTCGGTCAACGCCAGCCCGCTCGGCAGATAGAAGCCGCGGCGGGCGATGCGTTCGGCGACCGGGTGCGACTCGTCGAGCATGAAGCCCATCCGGCGCAGCACCGGCTGCTCGTGCATGCACCAGAAGAACGGCCGCGTGCCGATGCCCTTCTCGCCCAGACGCCGCATCGCCTCCGTGCCGTCGAACGGAACGTCGTCGTCAAGGACGATGGCGTAGACCCAGTAGATGTTGTCAGCATAATTGGTGCGGGCCACGGGACGGCGGATACCAGCCACGCCCTCGAGATGCTCGTCATACAGCCTGCCGAGCCTGCGCTTGAGTTCGACCGTGCGGGGCAGCTGTTCGATCTGTGCGACGCCGAGCGCGGCCTGCAGGTTGGTCATGCGCGCGTTCCAGCCGAGCTCTTCGTGGATGAAGCGCTGCTGCGGCTGGAAGCAGAGGTTGCGCACGCTTTGCAGCCTGTCAGCCAGCGCGTCGTCGTCGGTGAGGATCATGCCGCCTTCACCGGTCGTGACGTGCTTGTTCGGATAAAAGCTGAAGGTCGAGACAGCGCCGAAGCTGCCGCAGGGCGCACCGCGATAGGTCTGGCCGTGCATCTCGGCGGCGTCCTCGATGACCTCCAAGTTGTGCTTGCGGGCGAGCGCTAGGATCGGTTCGAGATCGACCGGCAGGCCGTAGATGTGGACCAGCATGATCGCGCGGGTGCGCGGCGTGAGCGCAGCTTCCACGCCTTCGACGGTCATGTTCCATGTCGCAGAATCGCAGTCCACCCCGACAGGGACGAGGCCGGCGCGGACCACGGCGGCGGCGCAACTGATGATCGTGAAGGTCGGGATGATGACTTCATCGCCGGGTTCGAGCCCGAGGGCATGGACTGCGATGTCGAGCGCGACAGAGCCGTTGGTCACGGCAACGCCATGGCGCCGACCTGCGACGCGAGCCATCTCCTGCTCGAAACGCTTGATGAACGGGCCTTCCGACGAGATCCAGCCGGTACGAACGCATTCAGCCAGATATTCGGCTTCGTTGCCGTCCAGCAGCGGGGTATTGACGGGGATGAAGCCGGTCACAGGCCCGGGCCCTTGATCCGAATTTGCGACGCGTCGACTTCGTCGAACCTGGTCTTGTCGTTCTCACCGGAATAGGGGCCCTGCTTGACCTCGAACATCTCGACGGGCTCGAGCACATGAAAACCATGTGCGCCGCTGCACAAGAGAATGATGTCGCCAGCACACAGAACGCGGCTCTCGAGATAGTCTTCGCTCACGGTGTAGAAGTCGACCTGGAGCTTGCCCCTCTGGATCAGCAGGACTTCCTGCGTGTAATGCACCTCGCGCGTCACCTTGTTGTGGCGATGCGGCGCGATGCTCTTACCCTCTGGATGGCTCATGAACGCGAGCTGCTGCGACAGTTCGGGCGTCGAGAAGAAATGGATGCCCGCCTCGCGAAACGAAGCGCGCACGATGATTGCATAGAGCTGGTCGCCGAATCGGACGTGTTCGACGTGTTCCATCTGCCGTTTTTCCAGAATACGATTATATTACAACGCGTTAGCGTTTGTGCCGGCGACTTTGGCCATTTTCCCCGAAATCGTCAAGAGTAATGCCCGCTTTTCGGATTTTACCGCGTTTACTGAATGAAGCGGAGAATTTCCTCGACGCGCCCGCGGAACGTGTGCTTCGCCAGCGTCTGCTTCTGCCCGTTCGCGGCAATCTCCATGCGCTTCTCGTTGTCCCCGAGGTAACGCTCGATGGCCGCGGAACATTCCTCACGCGACCGCCAAACCGCCACGTCCCGCTCCGGTTCGAAGAGAGTGTGCAGATTTCGCTTGAAGTCGGTCAGCAGAAAAGAGCCGACGCCGGTGGCTTCGAACAGCCGCATGTTGCCGGCCTCCTCGCCGGCCATGTCGATGTGGGAATTCAGGCTGATCCGCGATCGTCGCAGCACATCGTACATTTCGGAACCCCATACTTCGCCCTGAAAGCATCGGCGAAGCGGAGAAGTCACGGGGAGCGAGTTCGGAATGTTGCCCCATAGCTTGAGGTCGTGGCGCTCTGCGACGAATTCCAAAAGCGCGATCCGGTCCCGGTGATCCTCCGATACCGAACCGACGAAGGAGACATCGATGTCAGGAGTGGGCGCCAAAGACAGCGCATCCAGGACGGCCGGCTCGAAGGCAAGGTGGCAGACCTCCGCGCGAACGCCGGCCGCCCGAAACGACCCGACAACCCTGGGCAGCTGCGAGAGCATCAGGTCGTACGCGTTCCAGTCCTCTCCCTTGGTCGGCTCGATGCCGACCTGTCCGATCACGACGCGCACGCCCAGATCCCTCATGCGTCGCACCAGTCCGGTGCTGACGTAGAAGACGTCCTGGTTGAGGATGAGCTCCGGCTTGAAATCCTCGATCTGCGCGAGCACGACGCGTTCGGCCTGCTCGCTCAACCGCGGGCTGAGGCCGAGCCGTCGGGCCCACGGCCGCAGCGCCGGCTTCAGCGGCGCGATGGTACGCTGGAGCCAGCCAGGTAGCCGCTGCTTCCTGCTGGCGCCAAGACCGGCGTCCGTGCCGAGCGTCATTCCGTGCTCTCGCGCCCAGGCCGATTGCAGGGACAGATTGTTGACGTGGACGTCGGCGGCCTGGTGGCCCAATGCCGTGAAATTGCGCGAATAGAAATCCGCGACGCCGAACAGGCTCGCGTTTCGCGCGGCCATCTGTTCGGCGTAACTGGCCGTATCCAGTCCGGGGTGACGACCATATAGCCACGCGAGGAACCGCGGATAGTCGGCGTTCAGGACGAGCGTGCGCATCGAACTCCAGTCCTCACGACGTTGATCGGTGCTGCAGATCCGCGAAAGCGTGTCGCGGCAGAACATACCAGAGCAAAAACAAGATGGCGGCGCCGTTCGTTATCATCAAGACGGAAAGCGGTACGTTGAGGAATATCTGCGTCACCATCGCGCTCGACAGGATGATGAACCGGGGCGGCAGGCCCTCCGAGAGGTGATTCCCAATCGAGAGAATGAGTCCGGCGAGAAGCGCGCTCGCCGGTGCCAGAATGCTGCCGACTGATGCGACCCCTTCGGTCGCGAGAAAAGATGCATTGAGATTACCCGCCGGGTAACTCTTCGCAATGACCAGAGAGAGTTGCTCGCTGTATGGGCAGGTGACCAGACGCTTGATCACCGAGATCTGACAGAAGTGCGTGAGGTCATGTCGCGAGAAGAAGTCGTTGTAGACGTCGAGTGCGATCGATGGATAGGCGATCATTCGGAAATTGATCGTTCCGAAGTAGTTCAGGTAAATCGACCGCGGAACCGGTCCGTACTCGGACAGTATTGCCAGGACGACTCCCAGCGCTATCGGACCGAGCAGTGACACGATGACTGCAACTCTTGGCTCGAGGCGGGTGGAGATGAACCACAGGAGACCGAGCCAAGCCGGTGCAAACAGGGCTGTCTTGGTCAGCGTCACCGGATAAAGGGCTACGAAGAGGAGCAGTATCGCTACCGCGGCGGTGCGGGCCCGCATTTCGATGCAGCAGGCAAAGGCGAACGGGAGCAGCGCTCCTAACGCAATTCCCATGGCGTATTGAAGGAGGGGCGGAAATCTCAATTCGTCCCGGAATTGATAGATGTCGGTAAACCCCACCAGTTTGAAATTGTAGAAGACGCCAGTGGCGACGATCGCCAGGGTTACGGCGGCAATCGCAGCGATGAGGAGACGCAGAGTTTTTACAGAGATCGTGTGTCTCGGCTTGATCGGCCATCTGAGAAAGAGGGTGGGGACCAGAAATGCTGCGGCAGAGATGATCGCCGAAAAGACAGGCAGGCTGTGATCGTATTCCAACTTCGAAAAAGGAGTGAGGCAAACGTAACCGAGAACCGCTGTGTAAACGTAGAACGAGAGCAGATAGCCAAAGCTGAATCTTGCGAAGGCCATCATGCATCCCACAGCGACAACAGGAAGTGCGAGAAGCACTGCATGGCCGATGTGAGAGACGTTCCAGCTGAAGAGGTGGAGATAGCCGTACAGCTGCAAGACTACCGCGAGCGAGACACAGCAGGCGACCGTGTGAATCGCAAGAAGTGCAAGTAAGGGTGCCTGCGACGTGTTGAACTGATCAGAAATTGTCATCGTCGTCGTGGCCCTGAGAGGATGTCGGCCCGGCATTTTGCAGTACAGCGCGCGGTGCAATGTACCAGAGTAGAAAAAGGACTGCTGCGCCATTGGTCACGAGCGCGATGGTGAAGGGCACGTTCAGGAAAATATGGAGCTGCAATCCGCCTGACACCAGCACGAAACGTTCTGGGAGTTCGGCGGAAGCGCGGTTCGCGAGGCTGATCACCAGCCCACATACGAGAGCCGCGACAGGCGCGAGGAGGGTGCCGACCGACGCGATACCCTCCGTCGCAAACAGCGAGGCGTTGAAGAAACCCAGGCGATAGCTATCCTGCATGTAGATGGAAAGCTGATCCGTGTACGGGCATGATATGAGCATCTTGATCACGCCGATCTGGCAAAAGCGCGTCAGCTCGTGGGTTGAGAAAAAATCGTTGTAAAAGTCGAGGGCGCTCGCGGGCATTCCGATCATACGAAAATTGACGGTGCCGAAATAAATTAGGAAAGGGTACTCCGCCAGCAGCCTAAGCTTGTGCGCCAGCACCAAAATCAATCCCGCGGACACCGGCAGGAGAAGCGAGAGAACGGTCGCGGTTCGCGACTCGAAATAGATCGACAGGAGCGTGAGAAACAGCAGCCAGCCCGGCGCGAGCAGCGCGAGTTTCGTCAGCGTGATCGGATAAAACAGCCCAAGAACCAGCAGGCAGATCGCTGCATATGCGTACCGCTTCGTCTCATAGAAGCTGGCATAGGCAAACGGCAACAGGGCTCCGCAAACGATGCCGATGGCGTACAGAAGGGGCCTAGGAAGCGTGATTTGCTCACGATACTGGTAGATATCAAGCGGATTGACCAGCTGCCGGTTGAAGGTCGCCCCGATCGCGAGAACAACGGTCGATATCGCTAGAATGCCCCATAGAAGAGTGTCGAATTGCCGGGCCGTTAATTTCAATCGCCAGGGAAAAGCCGGGCGATCGAGGAGCAGCGCGGGAATGAGAAATGCGGCCCCGGACACAAAGGCTGAAATTGCGGCTGTGCGATGATCGTAGTGAAATGTCGAGAACTCGATCAGCCAAAGATAGCTCAGGATCAGCGTGAAGAGATAAAAGCCGAGTGCATACCCGAAGCTGAAGCGCTGCCTTACGAACAGAACCGAAAACACGGCAAATGGCGCGGCCACGGCTGCCGCGGTTAGCGCGCGAGGTAGGCTGCTCTCCGCCAGGGGCAGAAGGCGCCGATAGTATTCACCCACGAAAATCAGGGAAACCCAGCAAGCCGCGACGTGGCACACGATCAGGATGGTCAGTCGGTATCGGACATCCGACAGCGACGGCGCTGAAACGTCGGTGCTTTTCATCGGTGGGGTTGCGTCCTGCAGAGTATCGCGTGCTCCGTATCATGGAAGGTGCGGCGTGGCCACAGATAGCCGAGCCAATCTGTGGTCGGCCGCCGACCTGGAGTTCCGGCTCCGGTTAGGAAGCGCGGTTAGGCACTTGGCGCCTTCGCGACCCCGCCGGCGGTGGCGGCCTGAGGTCTTCCGGAGCTCGTTTTGCACAGCCGGCAATTCAGAGCAGGTGCATTATTGGCTTGATTGATAACGGAATTTTCGAATATAGGCTTTTACTTCAGCGCGCGGTCAGGACGAATATTTCGTGCGGCAGTGCCGATCGTGAGGATGACCTGAATGATCAGATTTGGCCTGCTCGGTTGCGGACGTATCTCGAAGCGTCACTCGGAGTTGTTGGGGAGTGGTCAAATCGAAGGCGCGCGCCTCGTGGCGGTCTGCGACAAGGTCAAGGCACGCGCGGATGCCGTCGCCACGAAGTTCTCGGTCCCGGCCCATGACGATCTGAACGAATTTCTCGCGCGTTCCGACATGGACGCCGTCGCGGTTCTGACGCCGAGCGGCATGCACCCGGAGCACGCGATCGCCTGCGCGCGGGCGGGCAAGCACGTCGTGGTCGAAAAGCCGATGGCGCTTCGGCTTCAGGATGCCGACGACATGATCCGCTCCTGCGATGAGGCTGGCGTGAAGCTGTTCGTGGTGAAGCAGAATCGTTTCAACGTTCCGGTCGTCAAGGCGCGCGAGGCGCTGGACGCCGGAAGATTCGGGCGGCTTGTCCTCGGCACCGTGCGGGTGCGCTGGTCCCGAGACCAGTCCTATTACGATCAGGACGCCTGGCGCGGCACCTGGGCCTATGACGGCGGTGTGCTGACGAACCAAGCTAGTCATCACATCGACATGCTGGAATGGTTCTTCGGCGACGTGGTGAGCGTCCACGCCCGGGCAACCACCGCGCTCGTGAAGGTCGAGACCGAAGATACGGCGGTGGCGACGCTGAAATTCCGGAACGGCGCGCTCGGCATCATCGAGGCGACCACGGCGGTTCGTCCAAAGGATCTCGAAGGCTCGCTCTCGATCCTGGGTGAGAAGGGAACGGTCGAGATCGCGGGCTTCGCGGTCAATCAGATCAGGCACTGGAATTTCGTCGATCCGCTGCCGAGCGATCAGGTCGTAATCGAGAAATTCTCGGTCAATCCGCCCAACGTCTACGGCTTCGGCCACCATGCCTATTACCAGCACGTCGTTGATTGCTTGTTGAATCAGCGCGCCGCACTGGTCGACGGTCTGCAAGGCCGCAAGAGCCTTGAGCTGATATCTGCTCTCTACGAGTCGATCGAGACTGGGCAGGAAGTAGCGCTTCGCTTCGAGCCGCGGCGGAGCAAGCTCGGAGTGCTCTCGTGAGCGGCCAGCCGCAAGTTCACCAGGTCGGCGTGCGCGATGTCAAATTCGGTCAGCGCGTCAAAATGGTCGAACCTTGCAATCTCTATGGCTGCGAGATCGCCGATGATTGTTTCATCGGCCCCTTCACCGAAATCCAGGCCGGCGTCGTTGTCGGCGCTCGCACGCGAGTGCAATCGCATGCGTTCATCTGCGAATTGGTATCGATTGGGGAAGATTGCTTCGTCGGGCACGGCGTTATGTTCATCAACGACACGTTTGCGACCGGCGGGCCAGCGCGCGGACGTCGGGAATTGTGGCGCTCGACGAAAATCGGCAATCGGGTTTCGATCGGCTCGAACGCCACCATCATGCCGGTATCAATTGTGGACGACGTCGTGATTGGAGCCGGCTCAGTGGTCACAAAAGACATTACCGAGTCCGGCAGTTACGCCGGAAATCCTGCCCGCCGCCTCAAGAGCAAGACCTAGGGAATAGCAATCATGCCGGTACCTTACGCGGATCTCGGGCTCCAATATCAGTCAATCAAGGATGAGATCGATGACGCGATCGCGGCGGTCGTCCGCGACAGCGCCTTCATTCGGGGGCCTTATGTCGATGCCTTCGAACGAGAGTTCGCGACCGCCGCGAGTGTCGAGCACTGTGTGTCCTGTGCGAACGGCACCGACGCGCTCTACCTCGCGATGGCGGCGCTGAAGGTCAAGCCGGGCGACGAGGTCATCACGACGGCGCATTCCTGGATATCGACGTCCGCGATGATCACTCATGCCGGCGCGCAGGTCGTGTTCTGCGACACCGATGGCGAGACGTTCACGATCGATCCTGCGGCGATCGAAGCGGCGATCACTCCGAGGACCGTCGGCATCATCCCGGTGCACCTTTTCGGCCAGCCGGCCGACATGGAGGCGATCATGGTCATCGCGCGCAAACACGGCCTCTGGGTCATCGAGGACTGCGCCCAGGCGCATTTGGCGCAGTACAAGGATCAGCCGGTCGGGACGTTCGGGGTGGCCGCGACCTATTCATTCTATCCCGGCAAGAATCTGGGCGCTTTCGGCGATGCCGGTGCGGTCGTGACTGGTGACGCTGCGCTCGCCGAGCACATGACCATGCTGGCTCGCCATGGTGGCCTTGTGAAGCACAAGCATCTGATCGAAGGCATCAATAGCCGGCTCGACGGAATGCAAGCGGCGATCCTGTCGGCAAAGCTCAGGCATTTGCAGGCCTGGACCAAGGCGCGCCAGGATGCTGCGGCAGTCTATGATGCCGGCCTTAATCAACTCGAAGGCGTGGAGGTGCCTCGCGTAGCGCCCGACCGCACTCATGTTTATCATCTCTATACGATCAAGCACCGGAAGCGCGACGCTCTCGCGGCGTATCTGGCCGAGAATGGGGTGCAGACGGCGATCAACTACCCGACGGCCCTGCCATTGCTTCCTGCCTATTCGCGACTTGGACACAAGCCTGAACAGTTTCCGATGGCCTTTGACGATCAGAACAAGATTCTTTCGCTGCCAATGTTTGCGGAAATCACGCGCGAGCAACAGGAAGAGGTCATCAGGCTGATCAAGAACTTCTAGTCGTTGCTCTCGCGCAAGCGCTGCACGATGTCACGGTAGCGCTGAGTCGATGATTGCTGGCTGTACTTCAGCGCAACGACGGCCGCCTTGCGGCCGCGCTCGAGCGTCTCCGCACGATCAGATGCGGCAGCCGAGATCGCCTGCGCCAAATTGATCGGATCCTCCGGGGGGACGACCCAACCAATGTCCTCCTCAGCAACGGCAAGCCCGGCTTCCGAATTCGGTTCCGTTCCAACGATGACGGCCCGCCCGACGGCGAGGAGATTGTAGAGCCGGCTTGGGATCGAGACCCCGGCGACATTTCGCCGGTAAGGGATGATCCAGACGTCGGCCATCGCAAGGAATTCAGCAAGCTGTTCCTCGGGCACCGGATCCAGCAAGGTTACGTTTTTCAGATTTTCCGAGGCGTGAAGGGCTTTCAGTTCGTTCCAGCCCATGCCCCAGCCGGACAGGACGAAGTGTATGTGCCTCTCATGCTGGAGAAGCCGTGCGGCTTCAAACACGGTGCGAGGCGCATGCGTGAAACCGAGATTTCCGCAGAGCCCGACGATAAACGAAGCCGAGAAGGGGTTCCTGAAATCGCTGGCGTCATTAGGCTCACGGAACCCGATCGGCAGCAATGTCCAGTTGGGCACGAAATGGATGGTATCTGCAAGCACGTGTTGATAACGCAGCAGCAGCGGAGGGACGTCACGGCCTATGACGAAGATTGCGTCCAAGGATCTAAACAGCCAGCCATTGGCCATACGCAAGAGGCGTGTGACGAGCGATGTCGGACGCGCCAGGCCGGCAGCCATCAGAGCCTCCGGGTAGAGATCGTAGATCAGGAGTGCCGTCCTAGCGCCCCGAAGCCTTGCTGCAAGTGTAATCGCGTAGGGTAGTGTAAAGGGGCTGGTGACCGACATCACAACGTCACCCGGCGTTGCGCGTCTATAGACGCCCCAGAACAAACGTATCGCTAACGCGGAACTCGCGATGAGGCGCCTGACGAGAGCCTGTTTGGGAGGTCTCCAATTTGCGATCTCGACCACATCGGGCGTGTCGCTGCCGGAGTTCTGCTTTGCAGAGCCGTATGTCCCCGACAGGACAACCGTGTGCATGTCGAGTGCGATCGCATTGGCGATCGCACCGAGATAGATCGCTGTCGTGCTCGGGTCGGGCGGATAGTATTCCGTTGCGAGAATGAAGCTAGGAGCTTTTGCCACGCCGCTATCCATTCCGCAGCAGCGGCAGGATGAAATCCCGCAGAATTCCGTCGCGGCCTGGAAGACCTGCTGCATGCGCAGCTTCGAAGGTCGAGGGCCCTCCGCTCGCGTCGCCTGGAAATTTGTTCAGAAGGTCGATGGTCATGCCAGGCTGCGCCATGCGGCGTTCACTGACACGCAGGTACCGCTCGATGCATCCGTAGGGATGAGACGGACCATATTCGAAAGCACCGATGCGTGCACCCTGCGCCTCTGGTTCACCCGCCATCCAATCGTGCAGCCGATGTATGTCGGTCTTCTCATGGAAACCCATCGCTATGCTCGACTGTGGGTAATCACAAATGCAAAATAGCCGGCTTTGTTGGTCTCTTTGACGGCCTCAATCGCGCTTCGGTCCAGTCGAATTTTCGACCTCGCACAAATAGTCGGTGTCAACAGTTGGAATGCTGGCGTGATCGGAGAAGACAGCCGGGCGCAGCGGTTGGACAATCGCTGGGCTCTCTCTGTCGCGGGGCATTTAGGCTCGAAGCTTGTATCTTTGTTAGGGGGCGAAATCGTCGCGGCGGCCAACCGCCTGAGCGCTCAGTACCACGATTGTGTTCCAGGTCAAATCCGTCCCCGCGCTTCCGGCAGCCCAGTTTGCAGGCCGTTTGCCGGGGTTGACGGCGCTGGATGATATGGCCAAAGAAGAGGCACGGGGAAATGCGCTTCGTTTGGCCCCCTGATCCATCAATTCGAACCTGTGGGAACAAGGTCGGTCATGACTCAACGTGTCGCTCTCATCACCGGCGTGACGGGTCAGGACGGCGCCTATCTCGCCGAGCATTTGCTGTCGCTTGGCTATATCGTCCACGGAATCAAGCGGCGCTCGTCCTCATTCAACACTGCACGCGTCGATCATCTCTACCAGGATCCGCATGTCGGCGACGTACCATTCCTGATGCATTACGGCGACATGACGGACTCGACTAATCTGATCCGTCTGGTGCAGCAGATCCGACCGACGGAGATCTATAACCTTGCAGCTCAAAGTCACGTCGGCGTCAGCTTCGAGAGTCCCGAATACACCGCCAACGCGGACGCAGTTGGCGTGCTGCGTTTGCTGGAAGCGATCCGTATCCTTGGTATGGAGAAGGACACACGATTCTACCAAGCCTCGACCTCCGAGCTCTACGGTCTCGTACAGGAGATCCCGCAGAAGGAGACGACGCCGTTCTATCCGCGGTCTCCTTACGGCGTCGCCAAGCTCTATGGTTACTGGATCACGGTGAATTACCGAGAAGCCTATGGCATGTTCGCGTCCAACGGCATTCTGTTCAACCATGAGAGCCCAATTCGCGGCGAGACGTTCGTTACCCGCAAAATAACTCGTGGCGTCGCTCGCATTGAGATCGGGCTAGAGGACGCGCTTTATCTAGGCAATCTCGAAGCAAAGCGCGACTGGGGGCACGCTAGGGACTATGTCGAGGGCATGCACATGATCCTCCAAACTGACAAGCCTGATGATTTTGTGCTCGCCACTGGCGAAATGCATTCGGTACGAGAGTTGGTCGAGCTTGCATTTGCCAAAGTCGGCCGACGCATCGAATGGCGCGGTGCGGGCGTCGAGGAAATCGGCGTGGATACTATTAGCGGCAAGACTGTCGTGAAAGTCGATCCAACCTATTTCCGGCCCACCGAGGTGGATCTTCTCGTCGGCGATGCCAGCAAGGCGCGCCATGTGCTCGGCTGGAAACCGAAGCGGAGCTTTGCCCAACTAGTCGAAGAGATGATGACGAGTGATCTCGCCGAGGCGAAACGAGACGCAGGCAATGGTAAGCGCAGCTTTTGAGCTGAAGGGTAAGAAGGTCTTCGTCGCCGGCCACCGCGGGATGGTTGGCAGCGCCCTCGTGCGTCGGCTGGCGCGGGAGGACGTCGAACTCGTCACGGCAGATCGGTGCGAGGTCGATCTCTGCAACCAGGCCGCCGTATTCGACTGGTTCGCCAAGACACGACCGCAGGTAGTTTTCCTAGCCGCGGCAAAGGTCGGCGGTATCGTCGCCAACAATACGCTGCGTGCCGAGTTCATTTACGAGAATATCGCGATCGCGGCCAACGTAATCCATGCTGCCCATATGAACGGCATTGAGAAGCTTATGTTTCTTGGGTCGTCCTGCATCTATCCGAAGCTGGCGCCACAGCCGCTGCGCGAGGACTCCATTCTCACAGGTCCGCTGGAGCCAACCAACGAACCTTATGCGATCGCCAAGCTCGCAGGAATCAAGATGGTGGAGGCCTATCGCAGACAGTACAACAGCGACTTCATCAGCGTGATGCCGACCAATCTGTACGGCCCCGGTGATAATTATCATCCTGAACTCAGCCATGTGGTCGCCGCGCTGATCCGCCGCTTTCACGAAGCAAAACTCGCGCACGCAGAATGCGTAGCAGTTTGGGGAACTGGCAAGCCGAGGCGCGAATTCCTCCATGTAGATGACATGGCGGATGCCTGTGTACATCTCATTAGAGTCTATTCCGGATCAAACTTGATCAATATCGGCTCTGGTGAAGACATCACGATAGCTGAGTTCGCGCGCGTTGTGGCGGCGGTCGTGGGCTATCAAGGCGAGATTAGGTTTGACACCTCGCGACCCGATGGCACACCGCGCAAGCTACTCGACATTAGCCGGCTCGCCGAGCTCGGCTGGCGCGCCAAGACGCCGCTCGAACACGGGTTACGGCAAGTCTACCAGGAATATTCGTTGACATACTCCACCAGCTTGTAGTCGTTGATCGAGTCAGTTGCATGCCTGGAGTTGCTCGCAACTATTTCGCGGTGAATCGCTAGCAGGTCCAAATCACAACCGAACTCATCAGCGCTTCGGCCTAGTCACATCGAACCGGGCACATAATAGTTCGACGTATGCAGATGATCGGCCTGGAACAAGCGCGGAGCCTCGACAGAGTTGAACAGAACGCAATCATCGAGAAACTACATCCCACACCTTGACACCGAAGGGACTGCCCGCATGCTCTAGCAGTCGCAGCAAGCAGCTAGCTTAGTGAGGGAATGGAGTGAATGGTCTAGTGTCCCGGCGAAATGCGAAAGATCTAAGAAGCCAGGCAGGAAGCGTTTGGGCATCCATCAGGGCTTTGCTCTGGATAGCGTTGCTAGTTGCAACCGTCGGTTTTGTCGCCTTCTACGTTCCATGGTGAGCGAAACGCACGTTGTTTCTCCAGGGAAGTTGTTACAAAGCCCTGTTAACCCGCGAACCTTATCAGCTCATGGCCCAATAGTGGAACCGGTAAGCATGCATCCCGCAGTTTGGGATTGTCATCACCCGAGGAGATATTGGGCCAACTTAGATTGGTTTGATTGCCGCGCTGCGCGGCATCTATGAGCGTTGGGTTTGCAAGGCGAGCCGCAGACCCTCGTCGAGCGGAACTTGCGGTCGCCATCCCGTGGCGATCGCTTTGGAGGTATCGAGCTGAAGCGACCCGATCAAGCTGTCCTGGATACCCTGCTGACCGATCAGGTCAAATAGTCTGCAAAGTAGCTTCGGCGGTACGCTAAGCAGCCGTGGTTTCTTGTTGGACGCCATTGCTAGGCGCTCAATGAATTCGGGAGTCGAGACCTGCTCGTGATCGGCAATGAGAAAGATATCGAAGTTGCCCTCACGATCCGGATGTGCCAGCCGATAAAAGATGAAGGACGAGAGATTTTGCACTGCGAGGAAGGCCCGACGATTTTGGATCGCTGCAAAGGGCAATGGCAGACCCAAATTAACGGCTCGCGTGAGCAGCGCAAAATTACCCTTCGCACCCGCACCATAGACGAGCGGCGGCCTGATCACCGATATCTTCATGGCGCTTTCGCGCGCCAGCGCCCTTAGCCCAGCTTCCGCCGCCGCCTTGGACTTGCCGTAGAGCCCTTGCGGTGTGGGGAGATCAACCTCGCTAAAAGGCGCACGGCCATCATTGCTGCGGCCATGCACAAGAACTGTGCTGACGAAGATGAAGTGGTGCACTCCCGCCATCGCAGCACGGCGCGCCAGGTGCAACGTGCCTGCAGTGTTGACATCGTGGTAAAGTTGGACCGCATGCTCCTCGTACTTGTGATGTACACGGGCGGCGAGATGCACAACGCAATCGATACCTTCGAGTGCGGCTGACCAATCGGTGTTGGGTCCGATGGATTCGATCACAACTTCATTGTCTATGCCCTCGGAGTGAAGGACAGCACGCCGGACCGACCATCCTTCGCGCTCCAAAGTGGGTGTAACATGACGACCGATAAAACCGTTCGCTCCGGTTACGAGCACTCTATCGGGCATCATGTTCCATCCTCGTTGGCAAATGCTGACTGCTACAGATTCTGCCGTGTCGTGCGACGCATCTGCGCGTTGAGACACATTCTCACAACTCAAATAATTCGTGGTCATCTCTTATTCAACAAGATGATCCCGCATCAACTAAGGACAAGGGCGTCCCGATGAGGAGCAAAAGCGGGTTCCAACACGAAGAGCCAGGCACGTTGTATTGCGACCTGGAATAGCAGCCGAGGGGCCAGCTTTACTCCCCTCCGACTCATCTCAGTTACGAGCAGAGGTTTGCAGTTTCGGCGAAGATTGTTCATCTCTCTCAGCAGCATTAGGCGTCGAAACTGTGTGCCGTTTTAGGAGCGCTTCGAATAACGAACGAGTTTCGCGCGCCTGAACGTGGACTTCCATGCTAATCCCATGATGAGCGAAGCCATACGGTCGAAGACGGGCTTCAAGATCGATCGCAGCAGACGCATCTAGTTGCCAATCCATCGCGTTATGGATGGTGTAGATTTCAGCCACATCCTGGAGGTGGGCGTGCCCGCAAGATCGAAGCGGGGATGGGTCATCTCAATAGCCTTTTGGCCGTAGGTATTCAGGAGCTTATGACGCAGTACTCGATAGTGTTGCATCTGCCATGCGAGTTCGGCGTGGTTGGTGCTCTCTGGGCAGAAAATGCGGCGGTGGACATGGCGCCTCAAACTGAGGAGGCAAGACGTTCGGCTACTGCGATAGAGGCTGACAAACCATTCATTGACCTCGCGTCATAGGGATGCGACGACTGTGCCCCAACTGGCCGCTCCGTTCGTTGGATGGACGGGACTCGCACCCCAACGATCAGAAGAGGCGAGATCTGCATATTGCTCCATCAGGTCGTCCCAGGGGCCGTGGTTGAGCGAACTTCAAGTGATGTGCATCAGCGGGGGTCTTCTGGTAAAGGCAACCCTGGGTCCGAATAAAGGCGAGGTATCCTTGCTTCGTTTCCGCGGCGGGCTCTTTGGGGAAGGCGAGGCCGACCTTGTCGACGTGCATCCTCCGGCATCAGCTTTTTCAGATCGGCCTTGGCAGCCTCGTGTCCGCTATGGGACTCTCGCGTCACCACCTAGGTCGCCGCTGGTTAAAGGTCGACATATCGCGACCTTGACAGCTTCCGGGCGCGGACAGGTCGTCTCGAATTGGAGAGGATGGGCGGCTCGCCGCTCTGGACAGAGCGCCAGAACTGCTTTTCGGTCGTGAGCAGGAGGGCTGATAGAGCGGATCAGCGTGGATCTTGTTCTCGCCCCATATGCCGCCACCGGGAGAGCACCGAGCTGCGGGCGGCTGTCACCACATGTATTGTTAGGGCCGCGGCCGAATGCCTAAAGCCCGCGTCCGCGAGGCGGGATACCGGCGCAATGATCGACGTAGGCGCCCTGTCGACTCAGTACCGCTCCAATCACCGATGAAGGCCAGTCCTTTCTGCAGCAGCATTGTTGCTCGATTTAACGGGAGAGAATGGCTCCTTGCTTTCACGCGCTTTGGGCAAAGGACGACCAGGCTGCTTAGTTCCAAAGTGACAAAACTCACCCAATTTTCGCATGAGCAGCAAAGAGCAGCTGTTAAGGTGTATAAAGAGCACCGGTCGGACCGTTGCGACATATTGAAATAAAGTAGTCATTGTCAGAAGATCGGAGGATATCTCCTACAACTTGGACCACTGAGCTTTGAAGCGTCCGGCAGTGTTTTTTGATCGTGATGGCGTCCTCAATGAGGACGACGGCTATGCTTTTGACCCGGACAAGATCCGATGGGTTGACGGAGCCCAAGAGGCCGTCAAAGCGGTCAATGATGCCGGTTATCTCGCATTCGTCGTGACGAACCAATCAGGAGTTGCGAGGGGATTTTACGAGGAGCGGCATGTTCGCAATTTGCACGAATGGATGTCGCGTGAGCTTGAAAGCTTTGGCGCGCATATCGATGCGTTCGAATTTTGTCCACATCACCCCGATGGCCTCATTGAGCGTTACCGTCTCCTCTGCAACTGTCGTAAGCCGCAGCCGGGGATGATCAGAGCCCTGCTTGAGCGGTACCCAGTTGATATCGATGCTAGCTTCATGATCGGCGACAAGCAGAGTGATCTTGATGCGGCGCAAGCGGCTGGCATCGCGGCCTACCTATTTGATGGGTCAAACCTCCATTCGTTTATCGGCCGGCTGTTAACGGAGTGGTCCCCCGGTCCCCCGCCTCAAATACTGCCGCACCGCAGAGGTTCGGGAACGAAAGATTGATGCCGTTATTTCGCAATCGACGGATCGATCGCAAGCTGCTGAAATCCGGGAGAAAGTTGGCGCCAAAGCGACAAATCGAAGCCAATCGCGCAAATGCAGCGAACAGTACCGGCTCGCTGGGAAAGCAATAGCAAGCCGCAACGCTTATCGGCATGGTCTAAACCGTTGGTCCTGGTTTTACTGGGCTCGATGCAGCTTTTGCCCGGGAGCTCAAGGGCGCGAATTTGGAAGCTGCACTTCAAGATCTGACTTAACTCAGGAGTCAAGAAAATCCCGCGAACTCCTCGGGCTAGGTCTGATCCTGGTCGGGGTCGAGGGCGCTGAACGAAGGAAATGAGATTGCTGTCGACTTGGGCTCAAACGCTTGTAGCGGCACGAGGTATGAGATCACAAGCGGGTCGGGAGCGTCGAGGCGGACTCAAAATGCGCGGGCAACCCGGGAAATCTCGTCCAATTTGGACAGCTCGCATTCTGCTGCTAATAATATTTTCAAAGCCTTGGAGCGTGCATGAACTACATTTTCCCACTGCTGGCCGTCGCCATCACCATCGGCCTTTTTATGCTCTACGCTATGGCGCGGCAGCATCTCCGTCGATCCCGGCCCGCGGATGAAGTTCCTCGCTGGCCGGATTCCAGTCTGAGGTAGGCGCCCCTGTGACTTACGTCGGCATATCGCTAGACAACCGGCCTACGAGGGTCAGTGGTCGCCAAACGGCGTGCATCGAAAAAACCGAAATTTCGCTTGCTCTGTCGGGCAAAACAGTGGTTTATGAGGTGCTGGTCCAGCCGCTAATGGAGCCCAGCCAATGGCCGACGAATGCAAGGCTTTGTCCGATCTGCCGGAACTAGCCAAGCTTAACGGAGAATTCCGAAGGAACTACGGGAAGCTTCTTGGAGCTTTCTTATATCTGCGTTCGATCAGTGCCGCCCGTGGACGGTCCTGGTTTTGGACCGCTCTGCTTTCAGCCGTTTGCTCCGCCGCGCTGGCGTGGCTGGGGAAGCGGGGTATCTCGCTATAAGCCGCAGGTGATCGGCTGGAAAACAATTGGCCGTTGGCGGTGCATGATTCACAATCCGCGCTCTCTCAATCAAAGAGCGATGCACCTCACGACCACGCGAGCGATTTGACTGCGGCGAGATCGCTGCAAGGTGCAGACGTGCTGATGAGGGGCCCGTTAAACCACCCCGCCGAAGTCGATGCCTTCCTTGGCGAGCTTCTCGGCTTCCTCTGCGGAAGCGGTGGGCTTCGTATCAAGGTAGGGATGTTCAGAAGCCGGCAGGATGGTGCGGATGTTCTGGCCATCCGCCCGCGTGATGCGGGCAACCCAGCCCCGCTGGCCGTGCTCAAATCGATCAATGTGGTACTGTTTGTACGTAATCATGACTCTCAAACGCAACTGACGCTGAAGGCCTTATCTATATGAGCCGGCGCCGCTGCACAACGGGTGTTAAAGCCAAGTTAATGTCCCGCCAGTCCGGATCGGCGTCTCATCGGTCTTAAGGTTCATAGAAAAACCCGCCGACTTGGGAGCCGGCGGGAGTTAACTGAGATTGCGACCGCGTGGTGGTCGCCTGCTGTCCCTAGCACGGCGGCTTGCCAGTGTTAAACGGGGGGCTTGCCCGTTTTTTGCTCATCCATGCACGGTCTGCGGCCGGCGACGACGGCGTTGTGGTTTACAGCAGCCGAAGCTGAGATTGCTGACCCGGCAGCAGCCCGGTCGGTACCACCCGCCCTTTCGAGCCTGACGCGATCCGCGCTCTGCAACTTGCCGACGGAGGTCGGGCCGGCTCGGTGGCGCCCAATACTTGCGTGGCCGCTCGTCGAAGCAGCACCTCGAGAAGAGGCTAGTCGCGATCTGGGCCTACGGCGGCGAAATCACGAGCGGCAAGCTCCAATTCGAGCTCAGTGATCCGCTCGAAGATGCGAGCAGCGATCCTCTCCGACTCCTGGACAGTCAGCGACCGGATGCCCAAAGAGGTGAGTTCGTCCCTTAGGATTTTCGCGACAATCGACTTAACACTCATAGTGGACACTCATAGGGGGCATATCCTAAATGCGAGCATCAAAGCTGACCCTGAGCGTCGGCACAAGTTCTTAAAAGCGGTTTGCCGGACGTCGACGTCGTCGGTGGATGTTGCTGGTTTTGAGATGAGGTGCTTTCGGCCGCTTGCTCCTTGGCTTCTGCGTGGCGCGGGAGGCTGGATCCGGCTTTGTTAGTCGTCGGGTGATGGCGTGAACGAGGCCATCGATCGTCTTGAAGCTCGCAATTCCCCGCCGCGCTCGCGATGATTCGGAAAAGCGGATCGTGCGCCTTACTTTGCCGTCGGTCGGCAACAATACGTAATCGAGTACGGTTGTGTTGTGCTCGGCTAGCCGGATAGCGGCAATCCAGCCGTCAGGGAGGCACGTCTCGCGCTGAATGCTCCAGTGGGGGGCATGGCTTGGCTTTCGACCAGGGGTCCAGCGGGCCGCCCTAACGGAGAGACAGGCGGTCCCGTCCACCCGCAGGCAATCGCTCCAGCCGCCCGAACCAATGCGCCCGCCTGCCGCCCTAATCGCGGCGGCGACCTGTTGGACAAGCTTTGACCTCAACTCGGACCAGAGAGGACGAGCGTCGAGATATTCGTAATTCCGCTTCGGTGTGTAACCGAGCAATCGATAGAGGTTTCGAAAACTGCCAAAGTGTATTTGACAGGTCGCCGAGCAGGGCAATCCCGGTGTTCGATCGATGATGGCCGGGGTCAAACGGCCTTCTTTGAGTAGGGTTCGGCGCAGCCGGACAAGCATCTCCTGCTCGGAGAGATCAACGCGGCGTTCCTCGATGATCTTCTTGACTCTGAAAAAGATCTCGCGATCAATGATGGGTTCGATACAGCCCTCGGTTCTGATCCATTGTTCAGGCGGATTCCTCACTGCCGCCTGCCGTAGCTTTTGAGACTTTCGGTTGAAGACGAGGTTTCCGATATAGCTCTCGTTTCTAAGAACAATGCCGACCGCAGCGCGGGTCCATGGCACGCCTGTGCTCGAGGCGAGCCCTTTCCGGTTGAGCTCCCAAGCGATGACCGTCTCGGATCTGACGTCCAAGAATCTTTCGAATATCCATTTCACGACCGCGATTTCCTTCGGGTCGCCGGGTCTTATGCGAATGTGGTCAGTGAGAATGTACTTTCGCTCCCCCTTCTTCATCACACGCCTGGTTTGCATCTTTTCATCGACGAGCTCTCGCACCAGCGCGTAGCCGGCACGACCGCAGGGTTTATAGCCGAGCCGCGCAAACCGACATTGACCGGCGTAGACTTTCGCTGAAAGCTCGCGGCTGTACTCGGCCGCCATCACCCGCTTGATGTTCTTGACGATGCTCGCAAGCATGCTGCCGTCGTTTTCGAATTGCTCAGCACAATAGGCCACCTTGATGCCAGCGCGTCTGCAAACGAACTCGTAATGCGCGCTTTCGTCAACGTCCTGGAAACGGCCCCATCGGCTAACGTCGTAGACCAGGAGATGGCCAAAATCGGCTTGGTTGCTCTCGACATCCTCCAGCAATTGAAGCAGGCCAGTCCTGTTCTTGATCAACAACCCGCTTTCGCCCTCGTCCTTGTAGGTGCGGACTAGCGTGAAGTTATGGGCGTGCGCATACGCCGCGATGACGGCGGCCTGATTTTGAATCGAGTATTGTTGCCGGTCGGTTGACATGCGGACATATTGAGCTGCCCGTACGCCGAGGAGCGACTTGGGCAGATGGGCTTTGTGAACGATGAGCGCATTACTCATTTCCACCTCGTCCGACGCAGGTTACTGCGACATAGAACTCCTCAGGATTCAGCTCTTCAAGAAAGATCTGTTGGAAGAGTGTCGCCCTCTTATTGCGCCTGCGAAGGGTTGGTTCGTTTCTAGCGGTCGGTCGCGACCATTCGGCCAAGCAACGCAGCCGCATCGTGCCGGCCCGGTTGATCGAGATGCGCAATGCGCCGCTTGCTGGGGCCGCCGGCTTCTGCACGGGTCTCAGTCGCGCCGGGGATCTGGCTCGGTCTCCCTCAGACGCGCGGTTGGCGCGGCGGTCCACTGAGGAAGCGCTGATTCCTGATCTCGCGAAGGAGCAGCATGCGCTTGGTTTGTGCGGCGTTGAGCAGCCCCTCGAACAAGGCCAGGACCTCGCGCGCCTGCACGTAGACTTCGGTGGTGATGGCGTGTTGGTCGAAGCCATAAGTCGCAAGCCGCGCGTCGATCTCGGACGCAGCGACGGGGTCACACCGCCAGCTCAGTGCATTTTGTAGCGTGTAGGTCTCGGCCTCCGCTTCGAACTCGGGATCAATTCCGACCATGTCGATGCGCCGCAGCGTCGCCTCAACCGCTTTTTGGCGATAGGTCTCGAGCAATTTATGCCGCAACATGCGGTAGCGCTGGATGTCCCAGGACAGCTCGGCGACGTCAATGGCGAGCAGCCACTCGATGGCGGACCGCGGCGCGAGGTCGGCAAAGATCGCCTGCTGAAGCGCCTGGTAGTGTTCGAGCTGTTCGCCCGGCAGCAGCAGGGGCGGGGGCGCCAAGAACTCAAACTCGACCGGCAGCTCGGTGACGGTGAGCTCGCGCCCGGTTTGGAACAGACCGTTCATCCGGCGGCCTCCGAATCCAGGTTTGCCGCAAGCGACGCGGCGCTCAGGGCGAGGTTGGCGGGATCGTGGACGGGGCTTGCCGCCCACAACTGCTGTGCCACCGGCAACGGCGCGATCTGCAGGTTCGCCCACCACGCCCGTTCGTTGCCGTGCTGATGCAGCTCCTGGTGATGCGCGCGGCACAGCGGGACAGTGAACTCATCGCTGACCTTACGGCCGAGCGCCCGGGCTTGAGCGAATTTCAGATGATGCGCATCGCACGGGGTTTGCCGGCACACCAGGCAGGGCTGCCCCCTAACAAACAACAGGTGCGCCTTGCTGCGTTTGCGCGGCGGCTCCTTGGGATAGGCGAGCCCGGCCTCGGGGAGCGCGGGTTGCAGCGCGGCCTCGGCGTCAGCAGCAGGCGCTGCGGGCAGGTTTGGCATGCCAGCCAAGTCGGCCGCCTGCTCCGCCTGAGCACGGCCAGCGTCCTCAAGCTTGGCCTGGTAAGCTGCCTCGACGTGCCGGGCATCCGGCTCCTGCAGGCTGTTCTTGAGCGGGAGGCTCGCCATGGCCCAGCGGAGCAGATCGGTGCTGGCAGGCAGCGCTTCGAGCTGGCGCAACAGCTGCTCCCGGAGTGCGGCGGACTCGCCCGGCCGCAGCACCGGGGCCCGGTTGAGAGCGCCCTTGCCGGGCGAGGCCTTGAGGTTCGGCGGTGCAGGGGAACCGGCGGCCGTATCCGGGGCGTCCAGATCATCCTCGCCGGCAATCCCGACCAGCGCGAACAGGGCGTAGCGTCGGGCGTAGGTGAGCGCCGCACCCATGCGATGCGGCGCCTCGATGTCCCGTGCGGCGCAGACCGGCCAGTCCGAGGAGATCCATTCGCCGGAGGAGTGGGCGAGCAGGGTGGTGAGATGGATGTGGCCGGAGGTTACCTCGACCCGGGTGGTCTGGATGGTGGCGATCTCCTGCAGGCTCAGCGTCTTGCGCACGATGTCGAGGCCGCTCGCCAGCGAGGCGTAGCGAAAGGTGCGGTCGTCATCGCGCAGGAACGGGGAGCGGATCTGAGCGGTCAGGGTCTTTTCCGGGTTGGTCAGTTCGGCTTGCGCGCGGGCCAGCGCCGCTGCGATCGCCCCGATATGCTCACTGGCCTGGTGCATGGACGGCCTCCATCTCAACCGGATCAAAGCTGACGGCGCCGGCTTTGGAGCGCTTGGCGCGAACGCCGTGGCCAAACGCCTCCTTGGCATCCTCCGGCAGCAGCTTCTTGAGCTCGGTCTTGGCCAGCTCATGCTCGCCATGGGCCTCGCGGGTGCGCAGATAGGTCGCCGCGCATTCGGCCCAGAGATTGGACGCGGTCATGTCGACGACCTTGACGGCGGCAAGCCGCGGCCGCGGGGTGTCGATGCCGAACAACAGCGGCGGCTCGCCGCTCTGCACGCAGCGCCAGAACTTCTTTTCCGCGGTCAGCAGCAGGTGCTGGTAGAGCGGGTCGGCATGCACGGTGATCTCGACCCATTTGCCGCCGCCGGTGATGATCGACAGCACGGCCGCGCGCGCCGCGACCACCCACATGTTGTGCTGCAGCTGCGCCATGTGCTTGTCGGCCGCCGCCTCTTCGGTAAAGGCCCAGGGCAGCATGAACTTGGCCTCGAACACCGCGCCGGTCGGCGCGACGATGCCGTCCAGCGTAGCCGCCATCCAGGCATGGACGGGGTGCCGCACCCGCTTCTGGATGTCGGTGATCGCATGCCCGGTGGCGTTCTGGTACCAGCTGCGATTGAGCGCTTCGGTGGCGCTGCCAAGCTGGACGATCAGGTTGCGCGACAAATCTTGCGGCGCGATCTCGCCGCGTTTTTCCCGCCACAAGCGCTCGAGCTCGTCCTGGTCCTGGCCCATGATGATGCGGGCGTCCGAGCCGCCGATGAAGGCGCGGCGGTCGTGGCGGTTGAATGTGATGACGGAGTGGGGCGCCGCGGCGCCCTCGGATGCAATCGTGGTCACCGGTCTCTCCTGGGTTGACGCGGCTTGCCGCCGCACCACCAAAACCCCCGCCACTGCGAGGGAGAGACCGGGGCCAAGGGCCCGCCGGCCGGTTTAGTGATTAACGCTCCTTTTGCGCGGGAATGCCAGTCCTTTCTGCAGCGAATTTGCTGTTCTTTGGGCCTGAAAACCCTTGATCTCTCAATGTGTTGGAGCGAGCTTCCGGTCGCCAAGATCAGCATCAGCCGAGGGCCTCGGACATGGCGTCAATTCGACAAATCGAAGCCAATCGCAGCAACGCCAAGCGCAGCACCGGCCCAAAAACGGCAGGCGGCAAGGCAAGGTCCAGCCAAAATGCGCTGCGCCATGGGTTGGCGCGGAGTGCTATCGGCGATGCTGCCGAGATCGAGAATGTTGCCGTCGCGATTGCTTCGGGGCTCAGGCATCCGATCACGCCCGATGCGGCGATGGCGCTGGCGCGCTCCAAGCTGGCGCTGCTGCGGCTCCGCAGCTTGCGGCAGGCGATGTTAGGCGCGCTTTTGACCGGCCCGCTGGCGGCAGATCTGAAAGGCCTTCAAGGCCTGGAGCGCTACGACCGGGCTGCTTTGGTGCAGCAGAGGCGGGCGCTTCGTTTGCTCAGGCTCGAGTGACGTTGGTGCGGTCATTTGGCTTCGTTCTGGAAATTGGCCGCGTCGCTCCAGAGCTGCTGCGAAACTCCTCAAGAGTCCACGCTGACTGGGTTTAGCGCGTGGGGCTGCTTGGGTGCCGACCCACGCGCTGGCGCCCACAATGATTCCCGCAACAGCTTCACGGCATCACGCCCAGCGCCTGGGCGGTCGCGACAAACTCCACGTCAACGTCATTTGCCGAAGGGGGCGCTGAGCCCCCTGATCGTGCTGATATTCACGTCTGGACCGGTCGCGAGCTCGACCATCCTGCGGCTCGGGCTGCACGATTTGGGTGACGGAGACTCGCCTCGCGGCATCCATCAGACCCAGCTCAGCGTGTAATCGTAGCCATTGTCCTCGTAGGCAAGCGCCTGACTGATGCTGTCGACTTGATCGTCGTGGCGGCTTTGCGGGAAGGTCAATAGCTCCATCTCGAGCTCGGCCAGGAATGGCGCGTTCCTGGGGAACCAGACCCGACCGGCGGCGAATTTGCTCTGCTGGACGTAGAGCCGGCCGATCTTGTCGTGGTTCACCTTAATGGGATTGACGAAGCAATCGCCCTTCTCGCCGAGCTCCTGCGCCAGCGCGATTCCGGTGGAGGCTTCTTCGACCAGGATCTCGTGCGGCTTGAAGCGCCTGGCGAGCTCGAGTGCGGTGTCGCGCAGGGTCGGATATTCAAACCGACCTCGCACAAGATCGAGCAGGTAATAATTCCCGTCAACGACCAGCCACGTCGTACAGACCGACCAGTCATTTTGGGCGCCATTCTTGGCGGCGGTATCCCAACTCTGGATGATGCGGCAGCCCAGCACCTCCCTTGAAGGGACTTGGTCGTAATATCGCAGCCAGTCTCGCTTGATCATGGCGCCGCCGGCCGGAACCGGCGCCTGCTGGTACTGCGCGGCGAACACGTCGGGCCCGAGCGTTTGGCGCAGCTTGCGCAGCGTCTCGATCGATTCATGGGACTGATGCAGCGCCTCCCCGGCCTTCCTGAGGTGAAATTGCTCCCGGCCGATCGGGATCGCGGCGTCGGTCTCGGCGATCGCGGGCAGGCTGAGCACCTCCCAGTCATCGGATGAACTTGCCAAAAACCCGGACAGATCGTCCAGATGAACGCGCTGCATCACCACAATCACCGCGCTGGTCTGCTTGTTGTCGAGCCGCGACATCAGCGTATTGGTCACCCACTGGTTGATGCCGGTTCTGCGCGCCTCCGACTGCGCATCAATCGGCTTTTGCGGATCATCAATCAGGATGAGATCGCCGCCGAGCCCTGTGAGCGTCCCGGAGACCGATGTCGTCCGGCGCGAACCGCGCCGGGTGGTGACCAGCTCGGTTTCGGTGCTGCGCGCGATGCGCATGTTGGGAAACGCGCGGCGGTACCACTCGGCATGCACGATCGACCGGAAGTCGCTGGCATGTTTGGCCGAGAGGTCATCGCCGTAGCTGATGGAAATGATGCGGCGGCCTGGCGCGTGTCCAAGCAGGAAGGCCGAAAATGCCACCGACACCGTGATCGATTTGAGGTAGCGCGGCGGCATGTTGATGATCAAGCGGGTGATCTCGCCGCGGCGCACCCGATCGAGCTGATAGGCAATCGCCCGGATGTGCCAATTGGGCAGGAATTGCGCGCCAGGATTGAGGTGAAGAAAGCAGCGGTAGACAAAGCTGACGAAGTCAGCGCGCAAGATGGTGCTCAACAATGCGAAGTCGTGGGCAGTCATTCGGAGTCTCCTTGCTTTTTGAATTGCTCGTAGAGCTGTGCGTTATAAAAATCCAAGACCTTGCGATCATCGATGTCGAGCTGCGGCGCTGCAGGCTGTTCGCTGGACTCGACCTGCTGCTTGCGGTTGAGAAGGAAGGCGGCCGCTTTGTCCTTGCCTTTCAGCGCATCCTCGGCAGCTTTGGTCAGGATGCCTTCGAGCACGGTGATCGTCCGCGCCTTGCCGTTGTCACGGATGGGGATTTTTCGGTCGAGAATCTCGTTGATGATGGTCGCCTCGTTTTTGGATCCCTTGGGTCGGCCGTTCTTGTTGCCGGATTGCCCCGGCTTGAACTGATGCTCGCGCGGGGGACGGCCGTAACCAACACCATCGCCTTGATTTCCTTTGGCCGTAGGCGGGCCTGATTGCTTGCGCCGGCTCATGTGCTGCTCTCCGGTCCGGACCGCGCAGCGGTCACCTCGTCGAAGGTCTGGCCGGTGGCGACCAGGATGGCATCGCGCTTGGTGACGTCCTGCCAGCGGCGGATTGCGACGTCGACGTAGAGCGGATCGATCTCCAGGCCATAAGCGCGGCGGCCGACGCGCTCCGCCGCCAGCAGGGTGGTGCCCGATCCCAGGAAGGGATCGAGAACGAGATCGCCCCGCCGCGTGCAGTCCTTGATTGCATCCGCAATCAAGGCGACCGGTTTCACCGTGGGATGCACCGTGAGATCATCGAGGCGATCCTTGCGGAAGGTATTGACGCCGGCATAGGTCCAGACGTTGGAGCGGTTGCGGCCATGGCGGCCCAGCTCAACATTGTTGAGATGCGGCCCATCGCCGTTTTTGTAGAGGAAGATCAGTTCGTGCTGGGAACGGTAAAAGCTGCCTTGGCCGGCATTGGTTTTGTTCCAGACCACCAGGTTCTGCAGCTGGCCGAAGACGGCTTGCCCGGCGCTGTGCATCTCGCCGAGATGTCGAAAATCCATGAAGATGTAATGCATTGATCCGTCCTGCGAGTATTGGACGGCAAGTCGCATCCAGCGCGTGAGAAAATCGGTAAATTCGACCGGCGTCATTTCCCCGGAGGCAACCGCAAATTCGCGGTGCTTGATCTTGCCGCGGCCGAGCGTTTTGGAAATCTGCACATTGTAAGGGGGATCGGCGATTAGCATGCGGGCCCGATCGGACCCCATCAGCCTTGCCCAATCGCTCTGATCGCAGGCATCGCCGCACAGCACGCGATGCGCGCCAAGCTGCCACAGCTCGCCCCTGCGGCTGATGGGCTGCTCGCCGACCGCGCAGGACGCGTCCGCTGAATCGTGCTCCGAGTTGCCGAAATCGAGCATCAGCCCGTCGATTTCGGCCGGCTCGAACCCGGTGATGTCGAGGCTGAGATTGCAGTCTGGGAGAAGCGAGGCGAGTTCACCGAGTTCTTCGGCGAGCAGCTTGCGATCCCAGCCTGCATTCGCCGGAATCTTGTTGTCGGCGAGCGCCAGTGCGCGCTTTGCTGCGTCGCTAAGGCCGCGCATCACCAAGACGGGGACCTCCTTCAGTCCAAGCTGCTTGGCCGCCTCCCAGCGGGCATGGCCGCAGATGATCCGATCTGCGTCCGCCAAAATCGGGTAGGTCCAGCCGAACTGCAGGATCGAGTTGGCGACTTGCTTGATTTGCTTCTTGGAGTGAGTACGCGCGTTCCTTTTCGCGGGCTTCAGGGACAGGATCGGCAGCAGCCGTATTTCACCCCAATCAAGCTGATTTGGCAGGGCGCGAGCGTCAGTCGAGGCGGTTAATGCTTGTTTGGAGGGGCGAGTCTTGCGCTTGGCAGGCCGGAGTTTGTGGACGGCCTCCATCGTGGCGCGGTCCAGGGTCATGAGGAGCTCCATTTTGTTGAATGAAGCTCGTCATATTCAGCATTTTCGCATCTCGCGCATCAAGCGTGATCCAAGTCGAATTGTGGCAAGAAAACGCCTCAAGCTGCTGCGGTCGATCCGAGGCGTCGCGTTCGGCGCGTTCTCGGTATCCGAATGCCGAACTTGCACATTGCGTCCGCTATCTTTTGTTCGGAGAGGTCCTCAAGTGCGGGGTCTTGGTCGAGAATGTAGCCGCGGATCTGCTTTAACAGGGGAGCGCGGTCTTGGAGAGCCGGGAGCGCGCTGCAATCGAGCGCGTAGCAGAACCGCTCGGAGGGGAGCAGGTAACGGCACTCCGACTCAACCCCCATGAATGCGATCGTATGGCGGATGATACACCACTCCAGCTCCGTCACGTGATATGGAAGCAATGACGGTGTGAGCTCAACGGCGCGAAGCCGCGTGCCATCGACAAGCTCGACATTGCCATTGCCATGGACGGTCGCTCCGTCGAGTTGAAAGATGTCGAACTCTTCGAGGTCCTCGCGGCCGAGACGTCGGGCCCAAACTGTCTTGCAGGTGGGGAGCGTGACGATGAAAGCTGTCTCCGCCGCCGCGTTCTCGGCACAAACGGCGACCAAGCCGACGATATGTTGTGAGGGAAGTCGCAAGCCACCGATCCGGATTTTTACGGTGTGCCCTCCCTCGAAAGCGGCGTGCTGGTGCAGAAGATCCATGGCATCGGCAATCGAGCGTCGGTTATCGCGTTCATTCGGTTGTAGCCATTCGCAATGGGGCATGTTGTCCCTCTGGATGCTAATAGGGCTCCCCAGATCAAACGTGAGGTTCGGCCGTTTAACGTTCAATCCGTAGCGCTACGGTCCTCGTTACGATCACTCGCGCCGAGGCGGCAAACGTGATCCCGATCGTTGGTAGCCAAAACACGTCCACATCGATTACCGGGCGTCATTGGCGGTGCGGGTAAAACTATCGAGATAGGCCGCCGTGGAGGGCTTGGAGTCAGCCATTGGGAAGTGGAGCTGGGGCGGTTCGAGCATCCTTCTGAGCTGCTCAAATCTCCGCATCGGCGATGGGTTTGAACGCTTCTCCGCGCTTCGCGGTCCCTGTTCGGGGGCACCGCCTTCCCTGATCGGCTCCGAACATTTCCCTGATCCCGTTTTGACGCTTTCAGTGCCCAAACGCCGTGTCTTCAAGGCCCTTGCTGGCGCGCTTCAACGCCGAGCGCGGCTCGGCCGCCGAGTTTTCCCTGCAGAATTCCCTGTTAGCAGGGAATTGGGGGGGCGGCGTTATGCTTTACCGCTCGTCCGCGATCACCTTGCCGTCGTTCGGCAGCGCGCCGGGATTGACGAACTCGACGCTTCCGCCGAGTTTCGTCACGGCGCGCAAGCTGGTCGCAATTTCCTCGCGCAGGGCGTCACTCGTGGCCGCCGTTTCCGCCTTCAGCGTCATTGCGTCGGTCTCGCCCTGCCGTGTGACGACGAGGCGCAGTCTTCCGAGCGCAGAATGACGCTTGCCGATCTCGGCGATCTGCTCTGGACGGATGAACATGCCCTTGACCTTGGTGGTCTGGTCGGCGCGGCCCATCCAACCCTTGATGCGCATGTTGGTGCGGCCGCACTTGCTTGGGCCCGGCAGCGCTGCGGTGAGGTCGCCGAGGGCGAGCCGGATCCAGGGATGGTGCGGATCGAGCGACGTCACCACGATCTCGCCGACGTCGCCCGGCGCAACGGGATCGCCGGTGCCGGGCTTGACGATCTCCATGATCAGATCCTCGTTCACGACCATGCCCTCGCGCGCCTCGGTCTCGAACGCGATGAGGCCGAGATCGGCGGTGCCGAAGGCCTGGTAGGCATCGATGCCGCGCGCCTTGATCTCGGCCTGCAGCGAGGGCGGGAACGCCGCCCCGGAAACCAGTGCGCGCTTGATCGAGGAGACGTCCCGTCCCGAACTCGCTGCGGCATCGAGCAATATCTTCAGGAAGTCCGGCGTGCCGCTGTAACCGACCGGGCGGTAGGCCTCGATCAGCTCGAATTGCTGTTCGGTGTTGCCGGGCCCTGCCGGGATCACGGCGCAGCCGAGCGCGCGCGCTGAGGCATCGAAAATGAAGCCGCCGGGGGTGAGATGGTAGCTGAAGGTGTTGAGGACGATGTCATCGGGTCGGAACCCGGCCGCGAACAACGCCCTTGCGCCGCGCCAGGGATCGGCCTGCCGCCCCTCCGGTTCGAAAATGGGCCCTGGGGAGGTGAAGAGGCGGGCAAACGACCCCGGCGCCGACGCCACGAAGCCTCCGAAGGGCGCCGAGGCCTTGTGCAGGGCGGGCAGTTCCGACTTGCGCAATACCGGCAGGCCCGCCAGCACCTCCCGGGAGGTCACGGCGGCGGGATCGAGACCTCTCAGCCGCTCGGCATAGGCCGGGGCGGCCATCGCGGCTCGCAGCACCTCCGGCAGGCGGGAGAACAGATCGGCCTCGCGGGCGGCTTGTTCGCGCGTCTCGCGGGCATCGTAGTGGGCGGTCATGGCTGTTCTTTCCGTGTTGGCATCCGTTGCGCGCCGCCGCTGGCGTGGGTATCAGACGGCGATCGGCGAGGCCTGGAGAGGACGCGATGGCGGACGAAGGAATCATTGCGGCGGAGGAGGCGACGGACGTCGTCGCGCGCCTGAAGCGCCGCATGATCGAGGAGGCGCTGCCGCTGTGGTCGACCGTCGGCTGGGATCCTGCCGCAGGCGGCTTCATCGACCGGCTGCACCGCGACGGAGCCGCGGATGCGGCCGCGCCACGGCGCGTGTTCGTGCAGGCCCGGCAGATCTATTGCTACGCGAAGGCCGCGCAAATGGGCTGGTACCCTGAGGGCCGCGCCTTCGCGCTGAAGGGGCTGGAGCATCTGCTCAGCAAAGCCAAAGCGCCCGACGGCCGGCCGGGCTATGTGCACCGGCTGACGCCGGAAGGGACGGTGCTGGACGGCCGGCGCGATGCCTACGACCACGCCTTCATCCTGTTTGCGCTCGCGACCGTCTACACGCTCGACCAGGACGCGCAGGTTCGTGCCGAGATCGACGCGCTGCTCGCTTTCCTCGACAGCCATCTCCGCTCGCCGCATGGAGGCGTGCACGAAGGCCTTCCGGCGTCGCTGCCGCGCCGGCAGAACCCGCACATGCATCTGTTCGAGGCGATGATCGCGTGTTTCGACGCGACCCACGACCTGTCGTTCCAGAACCGTGCGGGCGAGTTCTTCGCGCTGTTCCTGGCCAATCTCTACGACAAGCAGAAGCGCATCCTGACCGAGTATTTCGAGGAAGACTGGTCGAAGATCGAGCCGGTCAGCGTCGAGCCCGGCCACCAGGCGGAATGGGTCTGGCTGCTGAAGGGGTTCGAGCGCATCACGGGATGCCCGACCGGTCAGCGGCGTGCCGAGTTGCTTGCGACCTCGATGCGCTATCGCGACGAGGCCACGGGCTGCCTGGTCGACGAGGGCGATGACATCGGCACTATCCGCCGCAGCACGCGCCGGCTGTGGCCGCAGACCGAGATCGCGAAGGCGTGGATCGCGCAGGCCGAATCCGGCGAGGCGGGCGCGGCGGACGAGGCGCGCGCGGCGCTGGTGCGGCTCGAACGGCATTATCTCAGCCATCCCGTGAGGGGCGGCTGGTACGACCAGTTCGATCGCGACGGCAAATCGCTGATCGACACCATTCCTGCGTCGTCGTTCTATCATGTTCTCTGCGCGGTCACGGAAGCGGAGCAGGTGCTCGAACCCTAAAAGTTCAGAGCCAGCGCTTGCGCCGCTTGAAGCTCTTGAGGTTCTTGAAGCTCTTGCGCTGGTCGCCGGCCCCGCCGAGGTAGAATTCCTTGACGTCCTCGTTGTCGCGCAATTCGTCGGCGGTGCCGTCGAGCACGACCTTGCCCTGCTCCATGATGTAGCCGTGGCTCGCCACCGACAGCGCGGCGCGGGCGTTCTGCTCGACGAGGAGGATGGTGACGCCGAGGTCGCGGTTGATCTTCTGGATGATGGAGAACACCTCTTTCACCAGCAGCGGCGACAGGCCCATCGACGGCTCGTCCATCAGGATCATCTTCGGGCGCGCCATCAGCGCGCGGCCGATCGCGAGCATCTGCTGCTCGCCGCCGGAGAGATAGCCGGCAAGGCCGGTGCGTTCCTTCAGGCGCGGGAAATAGTTGAAGACCATGTCGAGATCGGCATCGACCTCGCGGTCCCTGCGGGTGAAGGCGCCGAGCTTGAGGTTCTCCAGCGAGGTCATGTCGGCGACGATGCGCCGGCCCTCCATCACCTGGAAGATGCCGCGGCGGACGATCTTGTCGGGGTCGATGCCGTTGATCCGCTCATTATCGAACACGATTTCGCCGCGTGTAACCTCGCCGTCCTCGGTCTTGAGCAGCCCCGAGATCGCCTTCAACGTCGTCGATTTGCCGGCGCCGTTGGCGCCCAGCAGCGCCACGATCGCACCCTTGGGTACGTCGAGGCTGAGGCCGCGCAGCACCAGGATGACGTCGTCATAGACCACTTCGATGTTGCGCACTGCGAGCAGGGCGGCGGGCGGCACGGCGGTCGGCTTGCTGCGGGATGCTTCGAGGGTGTCGGTCATGCGTCTTCATTCTCCGCTGTCGTCAGAGCTTCTTCCGTCATTCCGGGGCGGTCCGCAGGACCGAACCCGGAATCTCGAGGTTCTCAGGTGCGCAATTGCGCACCATAGTTCGCCTCTTCGGGGCGCCCCGGAACGACGGTCAGATCAGGCGCTCACCAGCCCAGCAATTCCGGCTTGCGCGGCAGCTCGACGGTCTTGACCTTCTCGAGCTTGATCGTGCCCTTGGCCATGAGGTCGTTGAGGTCGCCGTCGGTCGCGCCAGAAACCTTGGTGCGATAGAGATCGACCTTCAGCGTGCCGCGATGGTCCTTGTCGGTCCAGGTCGAGGGATTGCAGACGCCTTCCATGCCGGCCGGCACCCAATCCTTCTTCTGGTAGAAGCCCTTGGCGACGTTGTCTCCGGTAGCGCCGCCGTTCTTGGCAGCCCAGTCGATCGCCTCCTTCATGTACAGCGCAGAGCAGACCGCCGCGACGTAGTGCACGGGACGGTAGACCTTGCCGCTGGCGTCGGACATCTTCGAGATCTCCATCAGCGTCTTCATGCCGGGCGCGTCGCCGCCCCAGCTCACCGCGGTGCGCAAGGGGAAGATGACGCCGTTAGCGGCATCTCCGGCCGTCTTGGCGGCGTTCTCGTCCATGCCCCAGACATTCCCCATGAACTGGATCTCGACGCCGGCGGTCTTGCACGCCTTCATCACCGAGATGTTGGACGCCGCGGTGTTGCCGAGATAGGCGTAGTTGGCGCCCGAGGATTTCAGGCTCAGGCACTGGGCGCTGTAGTCGCCCGGCGCGAGCGCGAACACCAGCGGCGGCAGCACCTCGAAGCCGAGCTCCTGCGCCATCGCTTCACCGGCGGCCTTCGGCGCGTTCGGATAGGGATGGTTGGCGCCCATGTGCACGAATTTCGGCTTGCCGGACTTGCCTTTGGCCTTCCAGTCCTCGGCCGCCCACATCAGCATCGCGCGCAGCGAGTCCGAATAGCTCGGGCCGTAGAAGAAATTGTAAGGAGCGGGCTTGGCCTTGCCGCTGACGCCTTCGGGATCGGTGAGGGCGGCAGCATAGGAGCCGGACATGTCGGGGATCTTGTCCTGAGCGAGGAAGCCGGTCAGCGCCTCGGTGTCGGCGGTGCCCCAACCCATGATCGCGGCGACCTTGCTGTCCGGCGCCGACCACTTCTTGTAGAGCGCGATCGCGCGCGGCACCTGGTAGCCATAGTCGTTGGTGTCGACGTTGAGCTGCTTGCCGCCGACGCCGCCGTTCTTGTTGACCCAGGCGAAGGTGTCGGCGACGGCCTGGCCATAGGGCGTGCCGACGTCGGAGGTGCCGCCGGAATAGTCGGCGAGGTGCCCGATCGCGATCTGCGCCTGTGCGCCGGCCGAGAATGCGGCGATCGCGACGGCGAGCGATGCGGTGCTCAAAAGGGATTTCATCGTCATGGGTCGGTTCCTCCTGTTTATTGTTTAAGTGAAGTTGCCCGCGCTCAATGCGAGAACGGGTAGAGTTTCCAATACGCCTTGATCTGCCGCCAGCGATGCGCGAGCCCGTCGGGTTCGAACATCAGGAAGGCGATGATGATCACCCCGATCGCGATTTCGCGCAGGAAGGTGATGTTGGTGTTGAGTGACAGCGCCTTGTCGATCGCGCCGCCCTTCAAATAATGGCTGATGAACTCCATCCCTTCGGGCAGCAGCACCACGAAGGCGGTGCCCATCAGCGTGCCCATGATCGAGCCGGTACCGCCGATGATGATCATGGCCAGGAACAGGATCGAGCGCTCGATGCCGAAGCCTTCCTGCGACACCACGAGCTGGTAGTGCGCGTAGAGCGCGCCGGCGATGCCGGCGAAGAAGGCGGCGAGCCCGAACGATAGCGTACGGTATTTGGTGAGGTTGATGCCCATGATCTCGGCAGAGAGATAATGGTCGCGGATCGCCACCAGCGCACGGCCGTCGCGGGTGCGCATCAGGTTGGTGACGAGGATGTAGCTGAGCAGCACATAGGCCAGCACGACGTAGAAATACTGTTTGTCGCCGCGCAGTGTGTAGCCGAAGATCGAGAACGGGTTGGCGCTCGCCGGCACCGAGCCGCCGGTGAACCATTCGGCGCGGGAGAAGAAGTCGAGCAGGATATACTGCGCGGCCAGCGTCGCGATGACGAGATAGAGCCCCTTCAGCCGCGCCGCAGGGATGCCGAAGATCAGGCCGACCAGCGCGGTGACGACGCCGGCGAGCGGGATCGCGAAGAACACCGGGATCGGCGCGTTGTTGGAGATGTAAGCCGAGGTGAAAGCGCCGAGCAGGAAGAAGGCGGCATGCCCGATCGAGATCTGGCCGGTGAAGCCGACCAGGATGTTCAGCCCGAGCGCCGCGATCGAGAAGATGCCGATCTGGATCAGGATGCTGAGCCAGTATCCGCTGAAGAATTGCGGCGCGAGGCATAGCAACAGCACGCCTGCGATGGCGAAGTTGCGGCTGGTCGTGGTCGGGAAGATCGTGGTGTCGGCCGCATAAGAGGTGCGGAAATCACCAGCAGGAATGAGGGCAGGGCCGGCCATGGGTCAGATCCGCTCGATGTCGTGGGTGCCGAACAGCCCGTAGGGCTTGATCATCAGCACGATGATGAGGACGTAGAACGGCGCGATCTCGTAGAGATTGCCCCAGTGCAGGTACTCGCTGTCGACATATTGTGCGACGTTCTCGAGCAGGCCGATGATGATGCCGCCGAGCACGGCGCCGCCGACGGAGTCGAGTCCGCCGAGGATCGCCGCCGGAAACACCTTGATGCCGTAGGCGGCAAGGCCCGAGGACACGCCGTTCACGACCGCAACGACGACGCCCGCGACCGCCGACACCGTCGCCGAGATCGCCCAGGCCATCGCGAACACGCTCTTCACGGAAATGCCGAGCGATTGCGCGACCTGCTGGTTGAATGCGGTGGCGCGCATCGCAAGGCCGTATTTGGAGGCACGGAAGAACCAGGCCATGCCGATCATCATGGCGACGGAGACCACCAGGCTCATGACATAGACGGTCTGGATCTGTAAGCCCAGCAAGCTGACCGATTGGCTCTCGAACACGCGCGGGAACGGCTGCGGATTGACGCCGAACATCCATTTCAGCGTTGCCTGGAGCACGGTGGAGAGGCCGATCGTCACCATGATCACGGAAATGATGGGCTCGCCGATCATCGGCCGCAGGATCAGGACCTGGACCGCGATGCCGAACACGAACATGAACACGAGCGTCATCGGCATGCCGATCCAGAACGGCACCTGGTACTTGGCGAGCAGCGCCCAGCACACCCAGGCGCCGACCAGCAGCAATTCACCTTGCGCGAAGTTGACGACCTGCGTCGCCTTGTAGATCAGCACGAACGACATCGCGACCACGCCATAGAGCGTGCCGACCACGAGGCCATTGACCAGGAGCTGGATGAGGAAGGCGGTGTTCATGTATGGTGGACCTTTCGCCTCTCCCCGCGCGCGGGGAGAGGCCGACGCGCAAAGCGCGGCGGGTGAGGGGGAGCTTCCGCATGCGAGGTGCTGATGAGGGCAAGACGGAGCGCGCCAGGCATTTGCGTGCCGCATTGACTGATGCGGAGGGGACGCTCTGGTATCGCTTCCGTGCACGCCGGCTCAACGGTTACAAATTCGTTCGGCAGGAGCCGATTGGCCCATACACTGTCGACTTCATTTGCCGCGAGGCCCGGCTGATTATTGAAGTTGACGGTGGCCAACACGCCGACAGTGCGCACGACGCGGTGCGGGACAAATGGCTGATCGACCGAAACTATCGAATTCTGCGGTTCTGGAACAACGACGTTTCGAGCAATTTGGTCGGCGTTCTCGAAACAATTGTCACTGCCCTCGCGGAGGCTCCCCCTCACCCGGATCGCTGACGCGCTCCGGCCTCTCCCCGCAAGCGGGGAGAGGCGAAGGGCAGCACCGCTCGCGACGGTAGACCGTGTCACTCCGCCGCCTCCGCCATGTGCCCGGGTCCGCCGAGATCCACCACACGCAGTGTCGTCCGCACCCGCTGCGTGGTGCCGTCCTGGAAGCGGATCACGGTGTCGACGGGGATGTCGGCATCGCCGCGGTAGATGGCATCGATGATGCCTTCGTATTTCTCGTTGATGACGCTGCGCCGCACCTTTCGCGTGCGGGTGAGCTCGCCGTCGTCGGCGTCGAGCTCCTTGTAGAGCAGCAGGAAGCGCGAGATGCGCTGCGCCGGCGGCAGCGTGGCGTTGACGGTCTCGACTTCCTTGCGGAGCAGCGCATAGACCTCGGGGCGCGAGGCGAGGTCGCTGTAGGTCGTGAACGAGAGCCGGTTCTTCTCCGCCCATTTCGAGATGATGGAGTAGCGGATGCAGATCATCGCCGCGAGCGCATCACGGCCGGCCCCGAGCACCACGGCTTCGGCGATATAGGGCGAGAACTTCAGCTTGTTCTCGATGAACTGCGGCGAAAAGCGTTCGCCGCGCGAGGTCTCGGCGAGATCCTTGATGCGGTCGATGACGACGAGCTGCTGGTTCGCGTTGAAATAGCCGGCGTCGCCCGACAACATCCAGCCGTCCTTGATGTCGGCGACGCTCGCCTCGGGATTCTTGTAGTAGCCGAGGAACATGTTGGGATGCCGCACCACGATCTCGCCGACGCCATGGACGTCGGCATTGTCGATGCGGATCTCGACTTCGTCGGACATCGGCACGCCCGTGGTGTCGGGATCGACCTTGCCCTCGGGATGCAGCGTATAGGCCCCCAGCAGCTCGGTCTGGCCGTACAGGGTGCGCAGCGGCACGCCCATGGCCTGGAAGAACTTGAAGGTCTCGGGCCCGAGCGCCGCGCCGCCGGTCGCGGCCGAGCGCAGCCGGGTGAAACCGAGGCGATCGCGCAGCGCGCGGAACAGGATGGCGTCGGCAAGGCCCGAGCGCTTGCCGTGTTCGAGCGCGGCGAGGCCGCTCTTCATGCCGACGTCGAACAGGCGCTGCTTGAGAGGCGTCGCGTCCATCACCTTGGCGCGGACGTCGGCGGCGATGGATTCCCAAACCCTTGGGGCAAAGAGCACGAATGTCGGCGCGATCTCGCGCAGATCGTTCATCATCGTGTCGGGCTCTTCGACGAAGTTGATCTTCATCCGGCAGAGCAGGCCTTTGCCGAGCACGTAGACCTGCTCCATGATCCACGGCAGCGGCAGCACCGAGACGTATTCGTCGTCCGGGCCCTTGGGGTCGAAGGCGAGATAAGTTGCACAATGGCCAAGCACGCGTCCGGCGGCGAGCATGGCGAGCTTGGGATGGGACGTGGTGCCAGACGTCGTGCAGAGGATCGCGACGTCCTCGCCCTTGGTGGCATCGACCAGCCTGTCGTAGAGCTCCGGCTCCCGCGCGGCACGGGCCCGGCCGAGCTCGGCAAAGCTCTCCGCCGACATCAGCCTGGGATCGTCGTATTTCCGCATCCCGCGCGGATCGGAATAGATGATGTGCTTCAGCTTCGGCGCGCGGTCGGCGAGGGTGAGCAGCTTGTCGACCTGCTCCTCGTCCTCGGCGAAGACGAGCTGCGCCTCGCCATAGTTGAGGAGATAGGAAGCCTCCTCGTCCAGCACGTCGCGATAAAGTCCGAGGCTGAGGCCGCCGATGGCGTGCGTCGCCACTTCCGCCGCCACCCAGTCCGGCCGGTTGTCGCCGATGATGCCGATGACGTCGCCGCGGCCAAGGCCCATTTCGAGAAGACCGAGCGCAAAGTCGCGCACGCGGGTCTGGTAGTCGCTCCAGGTGAACAGCCGCCAGAGCCCGAGATCCTTCTCGCGCAATGCGATCTCGTTGCCATGCTCCTTCGCATTGAGCCGGAGCATCTTCGGATAGGTGTCGGCCTGTGCGACGCGGCCTGCGTAATCCATCATGCCGCGCTCTCCTGCGCGGGTGCAGCGTCATCCGGATCGACCAGCACCTCGTCTTCTTCACCAAGATAGGCCCGCCTGACGTGGGGATCGGCGAGCACCGTCGCCGGATCGCCTTCGGCGATCTTCTTGCCGAAATCCAGCACCATGACGCGGTGGGAGATGTCCATCACCACGCCCATGTCGTGCTCGATCATCACCACCGTCATCCCGAATTCCTCGTTGAGATCGACGATGTAGCGGGCCATGTCCTCCTTCTCCTCGAAGTTCATGCCGGCCATCGGCTCGTCGAGGAGAATGAGACGCGGCTCCAGCGCCATGGCACGGGCGAGCTCCACGCGCTTGCGCAGGCCGTAGGAGAGGGTGCCGGCTTGCGCCTTCCGCACCGACTGCAGGTCGAGGAAGTCTATGATCTCCTCGACCTTGCGGCGGTGCTCGAGCTCCTCCTTGCGCGCGCCGGTGAGCCAGTACAGCGAGCCTGTGAGGAAATTGTTCTTCAGGAGGTGATGGCGCCCGACCATGATGTTGTCGAGCACGCTCATGTGGTGGAACAGCGCCAGGTTCTGGAAGGTGCGGCCGATGCCGAGCGAGGCGCGGGCGTTCGGCGTCAGGGCCGTGATGTCGCGGCCCTGGTAGAACAGCTGGCCTTCGGTCGGCTTGTAGCGGCCGGAAATACAGTTCACGATCGAGGTCTTGCCGGCGCCGTTGGGGCCGATGATCGAGAACAGCTCGCCCTCCCTGATGGAGAAGCCGACGTCGGTCAGCGCCCGGACGCCGCCGAATCGCAAGGACACGTCGCGCACTTCAAGACTGGTAGCCACCAAACGAAACCCTCCCGGTGATGGCGCTTTTTAGTGGCGCTCTTCGTCCGTTCCTGCCCAGCGATCCTAGTACGGTGGTGCCGGTGAGGCCATGCAGCAGATGGTCTCGACCGGAGCCGCGCCACTCTCGTTCCCGTCAGGGATCAAAAGCCGCATCGTCCGAGGTGGTCCTCAATAGGGGAAAGCGCTATTTTGAAATGTCTCGCGGCTGACAATTCTGCGACAAAGTTTGCCGGGCGGCGGCGGCCTTCATCTTTCGTCGGATGGCGGTTGGAATCATCATGCTGCAATGCAGCAGAAGATGGAGTGACGAAACGGTGCGGCTGGCCGCGAGATCATGATTTCAGAAGATCAACTGAAGCGCGTCGCCGCCTGGTCGCGCGAGCTCACGCAAGCGGAGATCGAGGTCGCGCGCGCCGGAATCACGGAGCGGTCCTACGGCACCGGCGAGACCGTGTTCATGCGCGGTGATATTTTTGCCTATTGGGCCGGCATGGTGGGCGGCCTTGCCCGCATGGGCGGGGTCTCCAGGGACGGCAAGGAGACCAGCCTCGCCGGGCTGACAGCGGGGGCCTGGTTCGGCGAGGGCAGTGTGCTCAAGAACGAGCCGCGCCGCTATGACGTGGTGGCGCTGCGCGACAGCCGTGTCGCGCTGATGGAACGCAGCGCCTTCATGTGGCTGTTCGAGAACAGCGTCGGCTTCAACCGCTTTCTGGTGCGCCAGCTCAACGAACGGCTCGGCCAGTTCATCGGCATGCTCGAGGTCAACCGCACGCTGGATGCCACCGCGCGCCTCGCCCGCAGCATCGCCTCACTGTTCAATCCGATCCTCTATCCGGAATCGACCGCTCATCTGGAGATCACCCAGGAGGAGATCGGTGCGCTCTCCGGCATGTCCCGCCAGAACGCCAACCGCGCGCTGAACCGGCTGGAGAAGGAGGGACTGCTGCGGCTCGAATATGGGGGCGTCACCATCCTCGATATCGAGCGGCTGCGCGGCTATGGGGATTAGGCGCGGTCATCGCGCATTGGCGGGTGCATGGACCGGCCAGAGGTCGGCGCGCCAGCGGATGGCGATCGCCAGCATCGCGATGAAGCCGGCGGCGGCATAGAGCGAGCCTGTCGCGGAATAACCAATGATGTCGATCAGGCTGCCGGCCGCGAGCAATCCGATCGGCAGGCCGTAGATCACCATCATGCGCACGCCCATCACCCGGCCGCGAAGGTGTGCGCTCGCGGTGCGCATCAGGATCACGGCCGCCGAGATCATCGACATGCTCTGGGCGACGCCGGCGAGCATGAGGCAGGCCATCGCCACCGGCATGGTCCTGACCTCGACGAATACCAGCAGCATGGTGTACCAGGCCAGCGTCGCGCCGATCAGAAGCCGGGCAATGCGCAGTCCGCCGACCAGGCTGAGCGTGATGGAGCCGATCAGCGAGCCGACCGCAAAGCTCGCCGAGAGGTAACCGAGGCCGGTCTGGTCGGTATGAAAGATCTCCCGGGCGATGTAGGGCAGCAATCCGCCAGTGAAGGGAAATGCGGTGAGATTGGCCAGGAAGGCGACGCACAGCGCCGCACGCATTCCCGGGCCACTCCAGGCGTAAACGATCCCTTCCTTCAGATCGCCGAGCAGCCGCGAGACGGCATGGCTATTCGCCGGAAGATCGCTCGTGATGACGGTCCTCTTGGGCCGGGTCAGGCACAGCATGAGAAGCGCGGCCACGAAGTAGAGACAGGCAATCGCCACGTAAACGAGGCCAATGCCGAGGACGGCGAACAGCCCGGCGCCCGTCAACGCTCCGGCGATGCGCGCGCTGTCCTGGGTCGTGCGCGCAACGCTGATGGCGCCCACCAGCTGCTCGGCCGGCATGATCTCGGCGAGCAGCGCGCCGCGGACGCCGAGATCCGAGGGGCGAATCAGGCCCATGACCGCGACGATGATCATGACGCTCAGCGGCGACAGATGACCGGTCAGCGCCAGAACCATGATGGTTGACGAGAGCACAGTATAAGCAAGACGCATCGCGACCAGAAGATCGCGATGACCCATGCGGTCGCCGATCATGCCGAACACCGGCGCGACCAAGGTCCCGACGAATTGGAGCGAGGCAAGCACGGTGAGCAGCAGCACCGAGCCGGTCTCGACCAGGATGTACCAGCCCAGCACCAGCGTCTCGATCTCGAACGCCCAGGATGTGAGCAGGTCGGACGGCCACTGGAAGCGATAGTTGCGGATGCGGAATGGCGCGAGCGCCGACGGCCGCGCGGCTGCGCTCAAGACGCGATGACGCGTGTCACGGCGAATCCCTTGCCTTGTTGTTTCTTCTTTCCGATCAGCAACGTAGCGTTGGCGACGCGCGTGTCAATCGGACCGGCCGCATGCTGCCATGCATGGCTGCATCAGCACGTCCGCTGCAGGCGCGTGACCGGTCCGTGCGAATGTCTTCCCCTGGTTTCTGCGATCGGTTCGTCCATGGACGCAGGACGCGGTCATAGTGTCTTCATCTTGCTGTGGCCCAACAGGTCGCGGGCGCGGGGAATCGGAGCGATCGCAGCATGTGGGTACGGTGGCCGAGGTTTGCCGCGCAGTCTTTTTGTTTTGTACTTCTCGTAAGCGTCATGGTCTCGCCGGGGCAGGCGGGGTCGCAAGACATGTTGGCGCTGATGCAGCGCATTACGGCGCTGGCGAAGGAGGGCCGCTACGGCGAGGCGGTCGGCTTGGCGAGGAAGCTCGTCGTTGAGGCCGAGAAAAGCACGGGGCGACAATCGCCCCTGACCGCGACCACGCTGGTCGTGCTGGGGCAGGCGCTCCAGACGAAAGGCGAGACCACCGAGGCCGAAAGCGTGCTGAGGCGGGCCCTCGTCATTCGCGAGAAGAGCCTTGGTCCCAATCATCCCGATGTCGCAGCCGTGCTCGCCACGCTAGGCCAGATCGAGCTCGGCCAGAACAGGCTCGGTGATGCCGAACGCGACTTGTCGCGCGCGATCGCCATCGACGAGAGCGTGCTGGGCCCTGACCATCTCACCACGGCGCTGGCGCGGATGCAGCTCGGCAATCTCCGTCACCGCCAGATGAAGGAGACGGAGGCGCTCGATCTGTTCAACCGTGCGCTCGTGGTGTTCAGGAAGTCTCCGGGACAGGCTGACATCATGATCCCGGTGACCTTGAACAACATCGCGGAGGTCAATCGGGCGCAAGGCCGGTTACAGCAGGCCGAGGCGAGTTTTGCCGAAGCGCTTGTGCTTCAGGAGAAGCAGCATGGCCCGGACAGCATCTATCTGACAGCGACCCTCAACAATCTCGGCGAGCTCCGCCGTGCGCAGGGACGGCTTCCGGAGGCCGAGCAATTGGCCCGACGGACTTTGGCTATCAGGGAGAAGGCGCTCGGACCTGATCATCCCGATGTCGCTGCGAGCCTCAACAATCTGGCCCTGGTGTTCTCGCGCGAGGGCCGGGACGCCGAGGCCGAGGGGCTGCTGACCCGCGCACTCGCCATTCAGGAGAAGGCCGTCGGGATAGCGCATCCGAACGTGGCGACGGCATTGAACAACCTTGCGGAGGCCTGGGCTCATCTCGATCGCAAGCAGGAGGCGGAGCAGCTGTTCCGCAAGTCGCTGGCGATCCGTGAGAAGGCGCTCGGGCCGGCGCATCTGGATGTCGCGATCGCGCTTGACAATCTGGTGACGCTGATGAGCGAGGCCGATCGTTACGCCGAGGCCGAACCGTTCGCGCGCCGGTCGCTTGCGATACGCGAGGCCGCGCTCGGGGGGTCTCACCCGCTGATCGCCAACAGTCTCAACAATCTGGCCGTCATTCTGGACAGCACCGGCCGGCCGCAGGAGGCCGAGCCGCTGCTGAAGCGCGCGCTGGATATCCGCCTGCGCGCTCTCGGCGAGCAGCATCCGGATGTTGCCAACAGCTTCGCCAATCTCGGCGCCCATCATATCGATTTGAAGGATTGGCAGCAGGCCCGCGACGCGTTCGCGCGCGCGGTCGCGATCCAGAACGGCCGCCGCGCCGCCGAGCAGGAGAGCCGCGGCGATGTGAAGGTCCATGAAGAGACCAATCCCTATCCCGGACTGATCGTAGCCGCCTATAACCTCGCGAGCGCCAATGCGGGGCAGGCCGGCGCCTTGCGATCGCAGGCGTTCGAAGCGGCGCAATGGATCGGTGACGAGCAGGCTGCGCGGGCGATTGCCGGCATGTCGGCCCGCATCGCCGATGGCAGCGGGGATCTCGCCGCGCGCGTCCGCGAGCGGCAGGATCTCGGCGCGCAAGCTGTCGCGACCGACAAGATGCTCGTGGCGGCGATCTCGCAGGCGGATGCTGCGCGGAACCCGGCGGCGGAGCAGGCGCTTCGTGCCCGAGCCTCGGCCATCTCAGGTCAAATCCGGGAACTGGATCGCTCAACCGCTGCGCAGTTTCCGGACTATGCAGCGCTCGTAACGAAGGCGCCGATTGCGATCGAGGATGCCCAGAAGCAGCTTCGTCCCAACGAGGCGATGTTGCTGTTCACGACGACGTCACGCGCCACCTTCGTCTGGACCGTGACGCGCTCGGACGTGCGCTGGCATTCGGCGGATCTCGGCGAAAAGCAACTCGCTGAGGCCGTCGGTGCCTTGCGCTGCGGTCTGGATACGGATGCATGGCTGGACAAGGCGACCACATGTCCGCAGAAGCTCGGCCGCAAGGCCCCGCTTGGGGCGGACGAGCCATTGCCGTTCAACCAGGAGCGCGCCTTTGCGCTCTACCAGGCGCTGCTCGGGCCTGTCGCTCGCGACATCGATGGCAAGGAGCTGATCCTGGTGTCGTCGGGGCCGCTGGCGACGCTGCCCTTTCAGGTCTTGCTGACCGAGAAGCCGGCTGCCGGCCAGGACCTCGCGAGGGCGCCCTGGTTGGTCCAGCGATTTGCCACCACAGTGCTGCCTTCAGTCTCCAGCCTCAAGGCATTGCGGCAGGTCGCACGCAAGAGCGCGGCGTCGAAACCGTTTCTCGGCATCGGCAATCCCGTGCTCGACGGCGATGGCCGCAGCGATGTCGCGATGGCGCGTGCCAAGCTGGCGCGCCAGATTCAGACCTGCGCCGTCCTCCCGACGCAGGCGACCCAGGTCGCACAACGGAGCTTGCGCGCCGTGGACGCGCTGTCGGGCGGCACCGCGGACATCGTGCAGCTCAGGCGGCAGATGCCGCTGCCGGAAACTGCGCTCGAACTGTGCGCGGTGGCCAGCACCTTCGCGCCCGTCAAAGGCGACGTCGTCCTCGCTGGCGACGCCTCCGAGACCAGGATGAAGACGCTCGGCCAAAGCGGCGATCTCGCGAAGTATCGCATCCTGCATTTTGCGACGCATGGCGCGCTTGCGGGGCAGGTGCGCGGCTCGATCGAGCCAGGACTTATCCTCAGCCCGCCAGCGGCGCCGACGTCCACCGATGACGGCTATCTCTCGTCGTCGGAGGTATCCGGCCTCAAGCTCGATGCCGATTGGGTGATCCTGTCGGCCTGCAACACTGCTGGCGGGCAGGCCGCCAATTCGGAGGCCTTCTCCGGTCTTGCGCGGGCCTTCTTCTATGCCGGCACGCGCGCGCTGCTGGTGTCGCACTGGGCGGTGAACTCCGACGCCGCGGTCGCCATCACCACCGGCACGATCGACGCCATGAAGACGCATCCCGATATCGGCCGAGCAGAGGCGCTGCGTCGCTCGATCTCGGCACTGATCACCAAGGGCGGCGAGAGCGCGCAGCCCGCAACTTGGGCGCCCTTCGTGCTGGTGGGGGGCGGCGCCATCTAGCGGTTCAGCGCGCCGCCGCGCGCTGAACCGGCTGTTTGCGGGGATGAGTGAAGCGGCGCTCGCGGCCGTTAATCAACCACCGCTTGCTCTTCCTGCACGACGAGCCCATGCTTGTCAGGTCGCTGGGCCCATCCGACAGGTCCAGTAGACCGCGTCATCGCGGCTTCCGCGGGGTCTTGACCCATGAACTGCTCTTGCTGCGGTTCCGAGGTTCAGAGCGGCTTTGCCTTCTGCCCGAAGTGCGGCACGAAGCAGCCGAACGCGTGCCCCGGCTGCGGCTATGCATGCGCTCCGGATTTCACGTATTGCCCGAAATGCGGCGCCCTCGTCAGTGAACCCCCCAAAGCCGGGGGACAGGCGCAGCCGGGCCGGTCGACAGCGCCGGTCAGAGCGTCGTCACCGCCGCTGGCGCCGGCGGTCGACCCTCACCAGGCTTTTCGACCGCAGCCAGACAGGATGGACAACGAAGCCAACCGCCGCACCATTACCGTGCTGTTTGCCGATCTCAGCGGCTTCACCGCGATGAGCGAGCGCCTCGACCCCGAGGTCATGCAGGCCCTTCAGAACGAATTGTTCGAGGAGCTGACGGAAGCGGTGCAAGGCTTTGGCGGCTTCGTGGACAAATTCATTGGCGATGCGCTGCTGGCGCTGTTCGGCGCGCCAGCAGCGCACGAGGACGATCCGGAGCGGGCGGTCCGTGCTGCACTCGACATGATCAAGCGGACGGAGCAGCTCAGCGAGCGCGCGAAGGTCTATGCCGGCGCACCGCTGCTGCTCCACATCGGCATCAATACCGGGCACGTGGTTGCGGGCGGACTGGGTGTGGGCGTTGCCAAGTCCTATTCGGTAACCGGCGACACGGTGAATACCGCGCAGCGATTGCAGTCGATGGCGCCGCCGGACGAAGTGCTGGTCGGGCCCTTGACCTACCGCCTGACCCGGCATGCGTTCTCGTATGAATCGCTCGGCGAGGTCTCGCTCAAGGGCAAGATGGGCAGTGTCCTGGTCCATCGTCTCAAGGGACCGCTCGACACGCCGCGTGCGGCGCGAGGCCTCGACACGCTGGGCCTCAGTGCGCCGCTGATCGGCCGCGACGTCGAGCTTGCCCGCATGATCGGCAGTCTCGATCGCGCGTGCGGCGGTGCGGCGCAACTGGTGCGGCTGGTCGGCGAAGCGGGCATCGGCAAAACGCGCCTGGTGAACGAATTCGTCGCCCGCATCCGCGATGAGGAGCGCTTCGCAGGTGTGGCGATCCGGCAGGCCGCCTGCTCGCCCCTCGGCGAACAATCCTACGGCACGCTCGCCGCGGTGCTGCGCAGCGCCTATGGCATCGCGCAGAAGGCCAGCGCCGCGGCGGCTGAGGCCAGGCTGGCTGAGGCCCTGTCGGAGCTTGGCCTTCCGGCCGAAGAGGCAGAGCGGCTGATGCCGCTCTATGTCCATGTCCTTGGCCTCGGCGGCCCGGACGCCGCATTGCAGCACGTCGAGCCCGAACAGCTCCGGCGGCAGATATTCTTTGCGATCCGGACCGTCTTCGAACGGCGCCTGGCCTTGTCACCGCTTCTGATCATCGTCGAGGATCTGCACTGGGCCGATGCCGTCTCCCTCGAGGCGCTGCGGTTCCTGATGGACCGGCTGGAGCGCACGCGGTTGATGCTGTTGTTTACGCATCGGCCAATGCTGGAGCTGGATCAGTTCGGTTCGGGCCGGATCAGCCACACGACCCTTCGATTGCTTCCGCTCGGTGACGCCGACGGACAGAACCTGCTGGCGGCTTATTTCAGTCACGGTTGGCGCGAGCCGCCGGGAAATCTGTTCAGTCGAATCCTGGAGCGCGCGAGCGGCAATCCGCTTTTCCTCGAGGAAATCATCCGCGGTCTCATCGAGGCCGGCGCCTTGGAGCGTGACGGCCCGCAGTGGCGGATAAAGTCGGATGAGGCCGCCGCCGACATCCCGGCAAGCATTCAGGCGCTATTGCTGGCGCGGCTGGACCGGCTGCCGCATGAGGTGCGCCGGCTGGCCCAGGAGGCCGCGGTGATCGGCCCGCGCTTCGACGCGGCTCTGCTCGGTGCGACGGCAACCGGGCCGGCGAAGGTCGAAGTGGGCCTCGAACTTCTGTGCGACGCCGAGATTGTCGAGGAGGTTGCGGGCGCAAACTCGATCTCGCTGCGATCCTACCGTTTCACGCAGACCATGCTGCAGGACGTGATCTATCAAAACCTGCTCTTGCAGCGGCGGATCGAGCTCCATGGACGGATTGGTGCCGCGCTGGAGCGGCTCTATGGCAGCGAGCCCGAACGGCTCGAGGACCTCATCCTGCTGGGCCATCATTTCAGCCTGAGTGCGCACAAGTCGAAAGGCGCCCGCCATCTGCGCGCGGCCGGCGATCGCGCACGCGCGACCTATGCCAATGACGATGCCATCCGTCTCTATCAGCAGGCCCTCGCCATGTTGTTGACCGGCGGCGAATGCGTGCCGGAGCGCCTGCTTCTGTACGAGCGGATCGCGGACCTCTGCGCCGCGGCGGGCCGCCGCAACACGGCCGAGGAGCACTACCAGAGCGCGCTGGAGGGGCATCGCGCCACAAAGGACCGCATTGGCGAAGCGCGAATCCTTCGCAAGCTTGGCAGGTTGTTGTGGGACGCCGGCAAGCGGATCAACGCAGAGAGGCATTACGCCGAGGCGGCTGACCTGCTTGGAGGGACCGATGCGCCGATCGAACGGGCGCACCTCTTGCAGGAGCGCGGCCGTCTCGCGTTTCGCATGGGCGATCACGTGGCCGCCGCGACATGGGCGGACGAGGCCCTTGGCTACGCCCGATCCGTCCCGGCGGACGCGGACGAGCAGGCCGGACTCGAGGCGGCGCGCGCCATTGCCGAGGCTCTCAATACCAAGGCAGTTGCACTGGCGCGGCTTGGACGACACCAGGATGCGGTGCGCGAAGTGGAGCAAAGTGTCGCGGCGGCCGAGGCCGCCGGCCTTCTCAATGTGGCCTGCCGCGGCTACACCAATCTCAGCGTGCTCTACACGATTGTCGACCCGGCGCAAGCCATTGATGTATGTCGGCGCGGACTGGATGTCGCGCATCGTATTGGCGATCTCGGGTTCCAGGCGCGTCTTCTCGCCAATTTCGCCGTTGCCTGTTGCACCTTCACGGACAAATGCACCGAGGAAGGGGTGCCGGCTGCCGAAAAGGCAATCGAGATCGACCGTGCGCTCGATCAGCGCGAGCATCTCCCCGTGCCCCTGATCGTGCTCGGGCAAATCCATCAATGCCATTTCCGGCCCGATCAGGCCGCCCGCTGCTACAATGAGGCGATCAAGGTCGCGAGCGAAACCGGCGAGCCGCAGCAGCTTTTTCCGTGCTATGATGGTCTCGCGACGCTGAACCTTGATCGCGGCGACATGCCCGAGGCCGAGCGGTATTTCGCGCTGGCCGATGACGTCTGCACCAGGCACGGGCTTGATCCCGCAGGACTGATTGTACTGCCATTTCTTGACTAGGTCATGTGAAGGAGTTCAACCATGCCAGAACGTCATGTCGATGGACCGCTGCAACCGGGTGATCGCGCACCGAACATCGTGCTGGATGCCATCACCCGCGAAGGGAAGATCGCGCTCGATGATTTTCGCGGGCAAAGTCCGATATTGGTCGGCCTGTTTCGAGGCCTGCACTGCCCGTTCTGCCGCCGCCATATCGCGGCCCAGGCGCAGCTTGACGCGGCCCTGCGCGACAAGGGCGTTGAAAGTCTGACGGTCGTCAATACGCCGATCGAGCGCGCTCGGCTCTACTTCCGTTATCACCCGTTGCCCAATCTGCTTGCCGCGTCCGATCCCGAGCGGGTCTCGCACCGCGCGTTCGGCCTGCCCAATCTCGAGTTCACCGAGAAGGAAACCGAGTGGCCGCGCAAGGTGGGCATGGATGTGGTCATGGGCATGCAAGTTGACATTCCCGGAGAATTGCCCGGGCCGATGAATCGTTTGGCAGCCGCCGAGCAGCTCAACAACAAGGATGGCTACGAGATGATGGAGGCCGATCAGCGCATGGCTGCAACCGGCCAGGGCCAGCTATTCGGCCAGTTCCTGCTCGATCGGGAAGGGGTCGTGCGCTGGGCCTTTACAGAAGTTCCGGAAGGCGGCCAGCGCATGTTCGGGATGCCGAGCCCGGGTGAGTTGATGTCGGCGGCTTCGCAGGTGGCGGGCTAGACATCGTCGCGCGGTTGGCGTGGTGCTCTCGACCGCAGCAGGCACGAGCCGGTGCGCTCGAGGTGGTGCCGCCGTTTTCGCGCCCACGCCTGCGCGTGACGAACGATTAATCCGAGCGCACTTAATCCGAGCGCACAATGACCGACATTCAGGAAAGGCTCCTCGAAAGCAAGATGACCGAGATCGAGCGGGCCCGATCCTGGAGCCCCCGCGTGATCTCCAAATTCGAAACGCTCATCAGGAGCGGTGACGATCTATCGCTCTACCGCGTCAATCCGCTGGCATTCGCGCGCGACCGCGCCATTGCAGAGCCGGAAAGCATTGACCTGTTTCTCTATGCGACGAGAAGCGGGCTATTCGAGATGAGCTGGGATGTTGTTTGTCCCCAATCCGGGATGGTGCTCGATAGCTTCGGCGCCTTGCGCACGCTCAAGACCCACTATGTTTGTGGTTTGTGCGACGTCACTGGCGAAACCGATCTCGACGACTTCATAGAGGTCACGTTTACGGTGTCGCCCCAGCTTCGGCGGCTTCCGTTTCACGATCCTGCCTCCCTCTCGGTCGAGGATTTCCATTGGAAGCTTCGATTTCTGAATGACGCGCGGATACCTGGCCAACAAATCCGATTTCTCGACTATTTGCATGCGTTCGTTCGCGGCCTTTCGTTCTTGCCGCCAGGCTCCGCCACGACCATTCGTTGCGAACTCGGTCCCGGCGCTCTGGCGGGGGTCAATATTCAAACCCAGGCTGCGTTCGCCGTTGCGGTGGCCGGCGAGCCGACAACCTCGCCGACAATCTTGCGAGTTGGATACGATGGGCAGCGCTTTTCCCCCTCGCTGGCCGCCGTGCCGCCCGGCCCCGTCATTGTCGAGGCGGAGAACCGCGGATCCACGCGAGGCTCCCTGCTCCTGATCAACTGGCCGCCTGAGGTTTTGGCTCAAGCGATCAAGCCGCCGCTTGATTTCGAGCCCTACATGTCCGGCGGGATGTTGCTCGCGAGACAGACGTTTCGCCGCCTGTTCCGGTCAGAACGCGTGGACGAAAGGGAGGGCCTGGGAATCCGGCAGGTGACCCTGCTGTTCACGGATCTCAAAGGTTCGACCGCCATGTACGAACGGCTCGGCGATCTCAATGCCTATGCGCTGGTCCGCGAACATTTTGCTTTGCTCGGTGCGACCGTTCAGGAACATTCCGGTGCCATCGTCAAGACGATCGGCGATGCAGTCATGGCGGTCTTCTCTCGCCCGACAGACGCGATCTCGGCGGCGCTCCACATATTGGGGGAAATCGAACGCTACAATTCCGACCACGGCGATCCGAGCATCATCCTGAAGATTGGAGCCCATTGCGGCCCCTCCATCGCCGTGACCCTGAACGACAATCTGGATTATTTCGGCCAGACCGTAAATGTTGCCGCGCGTGTCCAGTCGCTGGCGGATGCGGGCGAGATTTGTATCTCGGAGGCGCTGTATTCGGCGCCGGGAGTGAGCGATCTCCTTTCCGGGCATGCAATCGCGGTGTTTGAAGCTCCTCTTCGCGGCGTTGAAGGAAATGCCAGCGTGTATCGTGTCGTGCCCGGGTAGGACCCTTACCTTCCTTGCCGGGGCAGCTTCTCCGCGAGCGCGGCTGCCATCGCCGAGATCAGAGGCCGCATGAAATAGGCTTCATCGGCCGGCGAGACGTCCGTGCGCAGTCCATGGGCAGCAAGCTCACCCGAAACCGCCGGGCCCACCGACGCAATCAGCGTCCGGTCGAAGCCGGCGCGCAGCTTCGCCTCGCTGCCATGCGCCTTGGCGGCCTCGATCAGGCGGCGGACCTGGCCGAGATTGGTGAGCGCGACGGCATCGATCCGCCCCGCGGCCATGTCGTCGATGGCGGTGACGATGTTGGCATCCGCTGCCTTGGAATCGTAGGCATAGGGCAGCACGGCATCGACCTCGGCGCCTTGCGCGGCAAGGGCGCCGATCAGCGCGCCATGGTCCTTGTCGGGATAGAGCTGAAGGCCAAGGCGCCGGCCCTTCAGGTCGAGCTTGCCCAGCATCTCCATCACGCCCTCGGTGGTCGGCTTGCCCGTGGTCTGCTGCGCTTCGAGGCCGACCTCGCGCAGCGCCTTGCCGGGCTTCGGGCCGCGGGTGAATTTTCGCGATCCGGCGAGGGCTGCGACAAACGCGCCGTCGAGCCCACGCGCCCGCGCGAGCTTCATGATCCGCCGAAGGCCTTCGCCGGTCATCAGCACAAGGTCGTCAAGGGGCTTGTCGGTGGCGCGGCGGATCCAGGCCTCGACCGGAGCAGGGTCCGGTGCATCCTGGATGGTAAACATCGGGCATTGCACGACCTCGGCGCCTTGCTCGCCCAGAAGCTTCGAGAACTGCGCCTCCTCGCGCGTTTCCAGGATCAGGATGCGGTAGCCGTTCAAGCGTTCGGCCATGGGCGTACTCCGGGCAGTTAAAGCAGTCGTCCGTTCATCCTGACTCCGCGCTTCAGGTCGAAGCAAGTCTTGGGATTGGCGCAAGGGGACGTCGGTGATAGAGCAGGGCGCAAATCGCGGGTCGTTCCGCATCATTTGCCCAAACCTTCATCAAGAGCCAAGCCTGTTCATCAACATGCCCGATCATCAATATGTCCTGACCCTGTCCTGTCCGGATCGTCCCGGCATCGTCTCGGCGGTGTCGACGTTTCTCGCCCACAACGGACAGAACATTCTCGATGCTCAGCAGTTCGACGACATCGAGACCAAGCAGTTCTTCATGCGCGTGGTGTTCACCGCGGCCGATCTCGCCGTGGAACTGTCGGCGCTGCAGACCGGCTTTGCCGCGATCGCCGAGCGTTTCGGCATGGACTGGCAGATGCGCGATCGGGCCGCGCATCGCAAGGTGATGCTGCTGGTGTCGAAGTCGGACCACTGCCTGGTCGACATCCTCTATCGCTGGCGCACCGGCGAACTGCCGATGACGCTTGCCGCCATCGTCTCCAACCATCCGCGCGAGGTCTATGGCGGGCTCGATTTCGGCGGCATTCCGTTCCACCATCTGCCGGTGACCAAGGAGACCAAGCGCGAGCAGGAGGCACAGATCCTCGACCTCGTCGCCAAGACCAGGACCGATCTGGTCGTGCTCGCCCGCTACATGCAGATCCTGTCGGACGATCTGTCGGCGCAGCTTTCGGGGCGCTGCATCAACATCCATCACTCGTTCCTGCCGGGCTTCAAGGGCGCAAAGCCCTATCACCAGGCCCATGAGCGCGGCGTCAAGCTGATCGGCGCCACCGCGCATTACGTCACGCGCGATCTCGACGAAGGTCCGATCATCGACCAGGACGTCGAGCGCATCAGCCATCGCGACACGCCTGAGGATCTCGTTCGCAAGGGCCGCGATATCGAGCGTCGCGTGCTGGCCCGCGCGATCCGCTACCACCTCGACGACCGCGTCATTCTCAACGGCCGCAAGACCGTGGTGTTTGTGGATTAGCGAATAGTGAGTGGCGAGTAGCGAATAGAAGGGGTGGCCATGTTCGCCACTCCCTATTCGCCATTCGCTCCCTTAGCGCACCGCGCCAGCCGGCGCGGTCCCGGTCGCGCCCTTCTGCGCCTGCTCTTCCTTCTCGCGATCCGCCGCCGGCAGCAGCCGCTTGCGTTCGCGCTCCTTCATGTAGGCGTCGTATTGCGGCGTGCCCGCTCGCGGCGGGGCATCGGCCGGCAGCCCGCCGGCCCATTGCGGGATTGAGTCGCCCATGCCGGCGGAGAGTCTTTCGTTGACGGTGCCGCAGCCGGCAAGGTTGGAAGCCAGCAAGGCAACGACGGCAGCGATTGAAGGCAAACGGATACGCATGAGCATCTTCTGGGTCGAACTGGACCGGGCGCGGATGACCGGCGCCCGATGGGCGCCAGCGGCGCACTCTAGTCCTCAACAAGTAAAATTGGCCTATTCGACGACGGATTTGTTTGTATACATAATGGTAAAATAATACGCAATTTTAGGCGTTGATTGGGTCTCTTTAGGTGGTACGGTATACAGTCCGTATTTTCGGCGGGGGCAATCGGAGTTGGGAATTTCGATCTCGTCGTCCGGCGAATGTTCGAATTCTGCAAAGCGGAGGCGGATTTCTCCAGCCACGTCGCCGCCGGGCGCTCTTACCGTGCAGTATCGACCCGGAGGGACCCGGCTCGCACAGCGAAAGGCTTTCTTGTTGACAGGGCCATTTTATTTGTACAATCGTACAAATATCTCCTCCGCCGTCGATCCGATCGCGCGGCTTGCGCCGAATGGTCGCCCAACGTCCGATTGACAACGGGGTTGCAGAGGACGCCATGTGGCCGCGCGGCATGGCTTGTCCGTAGGTTAGAGCGCGGCAAGGACCGGGTACTCGGTCTGGCGCACAACAGGTCAGGAATGAAGGGGAGGGACATCTGATGTTCGAACGCAGAATTTTTTCACGCACCGTAGCAGCAGCCGCCATCGCGGGCGTTGCAGGCCTTGCGTCTGCCAAGGCCGAGGACACCGTCAAGGTCGGCCTGATCCTGCCGATGACCGGCGGCCAGGCTTCGACCGGCAAGCAGATCGAGAACGCGATCAAGCTCTACATGCAGCAGAAGGGCGACACCGTCGCCGGCAAGAAGATCGAGATCATCCTCAAGGACGACGCCGCGATCCCGGACAAGACCAAGACCGCCGCGCAGGAGCTGATCGTCAACGACAAGGTCAACTTCATCGCCGGCTTCGGCGTGACGCCGGCCGCGCTGGCGGCCGCGCCGCTGGCGACGCAAGCCAAGATCCCGGAAATCGTGATGGCGGCCGGCACCTCCATCATCACCGAGCGCTCACCCTATATCGTGCGCACCAGCTTCACGCTGGCGCAGTCCTCGACCATCATCGGCGACTGGGCGGTGAAGAACGGCATCAAGAAGGTGGCGACGCTCACCTCCGACTACGCGCCGGGCAATGACGCGCTCAACTTCTTCAAGCAGAATTTCACCGCAGGCGGCGGCGAGGTGGTCGAAGAAGTCAAGACGCCGCTGCAAAACCCGGACTTCGCGCCGTTTCTGCAGCGCATGAAGGACGCCAAGCCGGACGCGATCTTCGTGTTCGTGCCGGCCGGCCAGGGTGGCAACTTCATGAAGCAGTATGCCGAGCGCGGCCTCGACAAGGCCGGCATCAAGGTGATCGGGCCGGGCGACGTCACCGACGACGACCTGCTCAACAACATGGGCGACGCCGTGCTCGGCACGGTCACCGCGCATCTCTACTCCGCGGCGCACCCCTCGCAGATGAACAAGGATTTCGTGGCAGCCTACAAGAAGGCGTTCGGCAATCGTCCGGGCTTCATGGCGGTGAGCGGGTATGACGGCATCCACCTGATTTATGAGGCGCTCAAGAAGACGAATGGCGACACCGACGGCACCAAGCTGGTCGAGGCCATGAAGGGCCAGAAGTGGGAGAGCCCGCGCGGCCCGATCTCGATCGACCCCGAGACCCGCGACATCGTCCAGAACATCTACATCCGCAAGGTCGAGAAGGTCGACGGCGAGCTCTACAACGTCGAGTTCGCGACTTTCGAGGCCGTCAAGGATCTCGGCAAGACCAAGAAGTGACCCGCGAAAGCGGGGCATCCCGGGGCGCGCATTAGCGCGAACCCGGGATATCATGCCCCTTGCTCCGCGTCATGGCCGGGCTTGCCCCGGGCATCCACGCGAAGCCAGGAAAACAAAGTCCGGACAAGAACGTGGATGGCCGGGACAAGCCCGGCCATGACGATAACTCTAAGCTGAGACGATGACCTCTATCCTCACCAACCTGTTCGATGGCGTTGCCTACGGCATGCTGCTGTTTGTGCTCGCGTGCGGGCTTGCGGTCACGCTTGGATTGATGAACTTCGTCAATCTCGCCCATGGCGCCTTCGCCATGGCCGGCGGCTATGTCTGCATGGTGCTGGTCAACCGGATGGGCTGGCCGTTCTTCGCAGCGCTCCCGCTCGCTTTCGTCTCCTCTGCCGCGATCGGCATCGCGCTCGAACGGACGCTGTACCGCCACCTCTATACGCGCAGCCATCTCGATCAGGTGCTGTTCACCATCGGCCTGACCTTCATGTCGGTTGCTGCCGTCGACTATATCCAGGGCTCCTCGCGCGTCTTCATCAACCTGCCGGCGGCACTTCAGGGGCAGTTCGACCTGTTCGGCGTCGGCATCGGCCGCTACCGGCTGATGATCATCGTGATCTGCGGCCTGCTCACCATCGCGCTGCAGATGGTGCTGGCCAAGACCCGCTTCGGCAGCCGCCTGCGCGCCGCCGTCGATGACCCGCGCGCCGCAAGCGGCCTCGGCATCAACGTGCCGCAGGTGTTCGCCTTCACCTTTGCCTTTGGCTGCGGGCTTGCCGGCCTCGGCGGCGCACTGAGCGCTGAGATCCTTGGCCTCGATCCGTATTTCCCGCTGAAGTTCATGATCTACTTCCTGATCGTGGTCACCGTCGGCGGCTCGTCCTCGATCACCGGCCCGTTCCTCGCCTCGCTCCTGCTCGGTATCGGCGACGTCGCCGGCAAATATTACGTGCCGAAGATGGGCCCCTTCGTGATCTACACCATGATGATCGTGATCCTGATCTGGCGTCCGAACGGCCTGTTCGGCCGCACGGCCGCGCGTTGAGTTCGCCGATGAGTGCTTCCTCCGACGTCGGTCATCACGCCCAGCGCCAGGCGCGCTGGCACTACGGCGAAGTCGCCTTCTGGCTGATCGTGCTGGCCTGCGGCTTTGCATTTCCCACGCGCTATCTGATCATGACCGACATCCTGCGGCTGGCGCTGTTTGCGATGTCGCTGGATCTCATCCTCGGCTATGCCGGCATCGTCTCGCTCGGGCATGCTGCCTTCTTCGGCGTCGGCGCTTATGCCGCGGGGCTTCTCGCGCTTCATGGTATCGTGAACGAGCCCGTGTTGGCGCTGATCGTCGCTGGCCTGGCCGCGATGGTGCTCGGCTTTGCCACCAGTTTCCTGGTGATCCGCGGCGTCGATCTGACGCGCCTGATGGTGACACTCGGCATCGCGCTGCTGCTGGAAGCGCTCGCCGAGCGCTTCTCCAACATCACCGGCGGTACCGACGGCCTGCAGGGCATCGAGATGCAGCCGATCTTCGGCCAGATTCCCTTCGATATGTTCGGCAAGGCCGGTTTCTTCTATTCGCTGGCTGTCCTGTTCCTGCTCTTCCTGTTCGCCCGCCGCGTGGTGCATTCGCCGTTCGGCCTGTCGCTGCGCGCGATCAAGAACAATCCGCTGCGCGCCGCCGCGATCGGCATTCCCGTCAACCGCCGCCTGATCGCGATCTACACGCTCGCGGCGTTCTATGCCGGCGTCGCGGGCGCGCTGTTCACCCAGACCACGGCGATCGCCTCGCTCGACGTGTTTGCCTTCGAACGCTCCGCCGATCTGATGCTGGTGCTCGTCATCGGCGGCACCGGTTACCTCTACGGCGGACTGGTTGGCGCGGTGATCTTCCGCATGCTCCAGGAAGTGTTCTCCACCATCACCCCGCAGTACTGGCAATTCTGGATCGGTCTCGTGCTGGTCGTGATCGTGCTGGTCGGCCGTCAGCGCCTGCACCGCTGGGTGCTGTACGTACCCAATCTGGTCATCAGGCAGATTGCGGGACGCAAGGCCGTCGTCGCCGTGCCGGAGAGCGACGCATGACCATCGTGCTCGAAACCCAAAATCTCGAAAAGCAATTCGGCGGCCTGCGCGTCACCCGCGACCTGTCCTTGAAGATCGAGCAGGGCGCTCGCCACGCGCTGATTGGCCCGAACGGCGCCGGCAAGACCACGGTCATCAACCAGCTCACCGGCGTGCTCAAGCCGAATTCGGGCCGCATCCTGCTCGAAGGCCAGGACATCACCGATCTTCCCGTGCACAAGCGTGTGCTGCGCGGCCTGTCGCGCACCTTCCAGATCAACCAGCTCTATCCTGACCTGACGCCGCTCGAGACCATTGGCCTTGCCGTTTCCGAGCGGCTCGGGCATGGCGGCGACTGGTGGCGGCGGATGGGCACGCGCAGCGACGTCAACGGCGAGATCGCCGATCTGCTCACGCGCTTCCACCTGCTCGACGTCATGAACGAACAGACCGTGACGCTGCCCTACGGCAAGCAGCGCCTGCTCGAGATCGCGGTCGCGATCGCCGCCAAGCCGCGTGTGCTGCTGCTCGATGAGCCCGCCGCCGGCGTGCCCGAGAGCGAGCGCCACGACATTCTCGCGGTCGTCGGCAGCCTGCCGCGCGACGTCACCGTGCTGTTGATCGAGCACGACATGGACCTCGTGTTCTCCTTCGCCGACCGCATCTCCGTGCTGGTTTCGGGCGCGCTGCTCACCGAGGGCCCGCCCGAGCAGGTCGCGCGCGATCCGCAGGTCAAGGCCGTCTATCTCGGCGAGGAGGCGGTCAATGTCTGACCTGCTCGCGATCGATTCGTTGCGCGCCGGTTATGGCGAGGCGGTGGTGCTGCCCAACATGTCCCTGCGCCTCGCCGAGGGCCAGGTGCTGGCGCTGCTGGGCCGCAACGGCACCGGCAAGACCACGCTGATCAATTCGATCGTCGGCGTCACCCGCCGCTTCTCAGGCAGCGTGGCGCTCGCCGGCACCGATGTCACTTCGCTCCGGCCTGACCAGCGGGCGCGCGCCGGCATCGGCTGGGTGCCGCAGGAGCGCAACATCTTTCGCTCGCTCACTGTGGAAGAGAACATGACCGCGGTGGCGCAGCCCGGTCCCTGGTCGGTCGAGAAGGTCTACGAGATGTTCCCGCGGCTGAAGGAGCGGCGGAGCAATTTCGGCAACCAGCTCTCCGGCGGCGAGCAGCAGATGCTGGCGATCGGCCGCGCGCTCACCCTCAATCCGAAAGTGCTGTTGCTGGACGAGCCGACAGAGGGCCTTGCCCCCATCATTGTCGAGGAGCTCTTGAAGGCGATTGGCAGCATCACGCGGGCAGGCGGCATCTGCTCGATCATCGTCGAACAGAATGCCCAAAAGATTCTGGGGCTGGCCGACCGCGTTGTGATATTGGAGCGCGGGACGATCGTCCACGATGCTCCGAGCGCCGCGCTGAAAACCGACCCCTCGGTCCTGGAACGCCATCTCGGCGTCGCCGGGGCGGCGGCTCACTAAACTAAAATGTCCAGGGAGTAAGACATGCAGCGAACCAAAGCCCCCTTCCGCGCCGACGAGGTCGGCAGCCTCCTGCGTCCGACCAAGATCAAGGAAGCCCGTAGCCGGCTCGAGAAGGGCGAGATCTCGGCCGACGATCTGCGCAAGATCGAGGACATGGAGATCGAGAAGGTCGTGCACAAGCAGGCCTCGATCGGGCTCAAGCTCGCGACCGACGGCGAGTTCCGCCGCTCATGGTGGCATTTCGACTTCCTGGCCAAGCTCACCGGCTGCGAGCTGTTTCATCCCGACACCGGCATCCAGTTCGCAGGCGTGCAGACCCGGCACGACGCGGTGCGGGTGATCGACAAGCTCGACTTTCCCGACGACCACCCGATGCTGGACCACTTCCGCTTCCTGAAGAAGGTCGCCGACCAGGCCCACGTCACCGCCAAGATGACGATACCTTCGCCGGCAGTGCTGCACTTCCGCGGCGGCCGCAAGTCGATTTCCAAGGACGTCTATCCCGATCTTGAGGCCTTCTACGAAGACCTCGGCAAGACCTACCGGAAAGCCGTCAAAGCGTTCTACGATGCCGGCTGCCGCTATCTCCAGTTCGACGACACCGTGTGGGCCTATCTCTGCTCGCAGGATGAACTGCAGAAGGCGCGCGAGCGCGGCGACAATCCGGACGGTCTCCAGCAGATCTATGCCCGCATCATCAACTACGCGCTGGCCGAGAAGCCCGCCGACATGGTCGTGACGACGCATGTCTGCCGTGGCAATTTCCGTTCGACCTGGATTTCTTCGGGCGGCTATGAGCCGGTTGCCGAGACCATGCTCGCCGGCACCAATTACGACGGCTATTTCCTCGAATATGACAGCGACCGCGCCGGCGGCTTCGAGCCGCTGCGCTTCCTGCCCAAGGGCAACAAGGTCGTCGTGGTCGGCGTCATCACCTCGAAGTTCGGAGAGCTCGAGAAGAAGGACGACATCAAGCGCCGTCTGGAAGAAGCCGCCAAGTTCGCCCCGCTGGAGCAACTCGCGCTGTCGCCGCAATGCGGCTTTGCCTCGACGGAAGAGGGCAACGTCCTCTCCGAGGAAGAGCAGTGGGCGAAGCTGAGCCTTGCGGTCGAGATCGCGAAGGAAGTGTGGGGCAACTGACGGGCAGCGCTCGCCTCGCTCCTGTCCCGGACGCGCTGCAACGCGCTTAGCGTTGCGGTGCAGAGCCGGGACCCAGAAAGCAACGAGCTGCCCCCGCGGGAAAATGGGCCCCGGTTCTGCAGCGCACCGCTGAACTGGACGATGCTACGCATCGCCAGGAAAGCGCTGCGCTGCGTCCGGGGCACGAGACCATCTCACTTCTCCGCCAGATAGACCTCGCCCAGCAGCGACGAGTTCGACCACGGCACCTGCTTGTTCTTGGTGCTCGAAACCACCTCTGCCCGCACCCGCGTCAGCATCTGCTGCACCTCCAACCCCGGGGTGCCGAGATGGCGAGACAACGCGGCGGAGAACGGCGAATTCGCGCCTTCGCCGTCGAGCGCGACCTGGCCCGGCGCGGTCGCGAATGCGATCAGCGTGCCGGCCCCTAACGTCGCGCCGCTGCCGAGGCTCGTCGGTGCAGCGAGACCCGAAGCGCCCTCGATGCCGCGACTGCTGCCGGCGGATGCGACCTGCTGCGCCATGGGATTGTTGCGGCAGGCATCGAAGATCAGGATGTTGGTGCGAACCTGGTCGTTGAGGCCGGCCATGATCGTGTCCATGTCGATCATCGCTTCTGTCATGCCCGTGCCCGGCTTGAGTTCGACGTCGACGGGAATGAGGTAGTTGCGGCCGTCGACCTGGACGCCATGGCCGGCATAATAGACCACCGCCACCTGCGCCCGGGCGGCCTCGCGCAGGAAGTCGCGCGTCATCTTCTGCATCGCGGCACGGTCGAGATCGACGCCCTCCGACACGGTGAAGCCGATGTCGCGCAGGCTCTTTGCGACCGCACGGGCATCGCTGGACGGGTTGGGTAGTGCCTTGACGTGTTGATAGGCGCCGTTGCCGATAATCAGCGCCATGCGCTTGCCGCGGCCGCTCGCGAGCGGAGATGGCGAGGGCGCCGGCGTCGCGGTCGCCTGCTGCTGTGACGGCGTGCTGGGCTGCTGCGCGATCGACATCGGCGCGTCGCGCGGGACCGGTGCGGGCGCTTCGGTGACGAGCGAGAGCCGCACCTTTGCGGTGGCCTGATTGGCCTTGCTGCCGGCGTCCGACGCCACGACCGCGAGCGCCGCCTTGTAGTCCTCGCGCGCGCTTGCGTAGTCACCCTTCGCTTCATAGGCCAGCGCGCGATGGGTGTAGCCGGAGATCAGCACGCTGTTCGGCGGCGTCATGATGTTGGCCGGCGGTTTGTCCCTGGCGAGCCGGATCGCCTCGCTGCCGTCGGCGATGGCGCGATCGAGATCGCCCTTGGCGCGCCAGATCGCGGTGCGGTTGAACAGCGGCTGCGGCAGCGAGGGGTCTAACCGGATCGCCTGGTTGATGTCGGCGAGAGCGTCGTCGAGATCGCCGAGCGCCTGTTTCGAGATGCCGCGGTTCTGGAACGAGAACGCCGATTTCGGATCGGCCTTGATCGACATGTCGTAATCGGCAATGGCCTTGGCATAGTCGTGCTTGCCGCGCCAGGCGTTGCCGCGATTGTGGAAGATGATGCCGCTGGGCGGTCCGAGTTTCAGCGCGTCGTCGAAATCGGCGATCGCGATGTCGTAGTCGCCCTTATCGTAATAGGCCGAGCCCCTGAGATTATAGGCCGCCTGGCTCGGCTGGAGCCGGATCGCTTCGGTGGCGTCGGTGATGACTTTTGCGTAGTCGCCCTTCTTGTTCCAGCCCACCGCGCGCCAGAAATGGATCGTCGCAAGCTGCTCGCCTCGAAACACCTTCAAGGCGATGATCTTGTTGCAGGCGTCGATCATCTTGTCCGCTGGCGTCGTGTCGGTGGTGCAGAGCGGCCCAAGCTGGCTGCGCGCCTGCGCGACAGCGGGCGCGGACCACAGGGTTACGGCGAGCAGGCTGAGCGCGACGAGCAGGCGGCGCATGGCGATGGCCCCATCGGAGAGAAGCGCCTGTTTGTTGCCCGGCGGGGTGCATGGGTTCACGCTAGCGGCGGCGCGAACGGTGGGGAGACGCCTTGATCCTCTATTCCCTTAGTGGGCAGATTTTGCTAGGAGGCGAAGCCCAACTTTTCTGCCCACCGCGTCCCACCCATGAAAAACGACGAAATCCTGAGCCAGATCACGGAGTTCTGCCGCAAGGCGGACATGGCGGAATCGACGTTCGGCCGGCGGGCGGTGAACGATGGGAAGCTGGTGCATCGCCTGCGCGAGGGCAAGCGCATCACCATCGATACGCTGGACCGGATCCAGGCCTATATGGCGGCATCGATGGCCGGCGGCGTGCCGCCGCCGCGCGGGCTTCAGGTGCCGCCCGAAAAGCGCGATCCACGCGGCAATTTCCGTTTCTTCGAGAATCGCCAGAAGTACCTGCTGTTCGTCCACACCTGCAGCGAGAAGCGGGTGGTCGCCGACAGGGTCGCACTGGAGCTTTCCTCCATCCATCCGCGCCCACCGGCCTTGCGCGTGTTCGACGCCGGCGTGGGCGACGGCACGGTGTTGGCGCGGGTGCTGCGCGCGACGCATCAGCGCTACCCGCACATGCCGTTCTACGTCGCCGGCAAGGAGCTCAGCCTGGAAGACCTGCGCCTGACGCTGGAGAAGGTGCCGGACCGCATTTTCGAGCATCCCGCGTCGGTTTTCGTCTTCACCAACATGTTCTACTCGGAGGCGCCCTGGCTGACGCCGGCATCGCCGGCGGCGGCGGCTGCGACCGTCTGGCACGAGGTCCCGCTGCGGGGCGCCTCTTCAGGTGAGTTCGAGCAGCAGATCGCGGAGCTGAGACCGTTCCTGGAGCAGAACTGGCGCGCCGCGATCAGCCCACGCACGGCCATGCCGCTGTACGAACGGCCGGTCGTCCTGGTGCTGTATCGCGAGGACCACAGGTTCTTGCTGGATTCGACCATTCCGCGGCCGGGCCAGACCGAGGCCAATTTCGACCTCGTCATCGCATCCCAGCCCTACCGCGCCCTGTCCTCGGTCAATTTCCGGGCAAAGCGGATCATCGCGCCCCTGGCCCGGGCACTTCGGCCGGGAGGCCGGCTGATCGGAATCCACTCCCACGGCCAGGATCCGGGCATGGAAATGATCCAGGCGATCTGGCCAGGAGAAAATCCTTTCGCCGTGAGCCGTCATGAGCTATTGCGCGCCGTTAAGTATGAACTTGGCTCGTTGGGCCGCGACTTAAATTTTAATGCATATGCGGATAACCGCTCGATCTTCAGGTATGATATGGAAGCGCTGCCCAACGAGGTAACCGGCACCATCGGAACCTCGACAGCCTTTGCAGCGTGGAATGCGGCGGTGTATGTCGCTCAGATTGAGGACGACCGGTTGACAGAAATGACTCAAAACGGCCGCACTCTGGATGCCGCCAGGGACGTTCTGCGGAAGTACAATGGGCTCTGGTTTCTCGACGAATCCTACGTCATCTCGCGCCGGCGTGATTGACATCATCCACAGGTAAACATCGCAAACGCCCGCCGGTTTAGCGGCGGAACAAGGGGTTACTGATGCGCGCGTCCTATCTCTTCACCAGCGAGTCCGTGTCCGAGGGCCATCCGGACAAGGTGTGCGACCGGATCTCCGACGAGATCGTCGATCTGTTCTACCGCGAAGGGCCGAAGGCCGGCATCGACCCCTGGCAGATCCGCGCCGCCTGCGAGACCCTGGCGACCACCAACAAGGTGGTGATCGCCGGTGAGACCCGCGGTCCGAAGTCGGTGACCAACGAGCAGATCGAGGGCGTCGTCCGCGGTGCGATCAAGGACATCGGCTACGAGCAGGAAGGCTTCCACTGGAAGACCTGCGACATCGAGATCCTCCTGCATCCGCAGTCGGCCGACATCGCCCAGGGCGTTGATGCGCTGCAGCCGGGCGAGGTCAAGGAAGAGGGCGCGGGCGACCAGGGCATCATGTTCGGTTACGCCACCAACGAGACGCCAGATCTGATGCCGGCGCCGATCTTCTACGCCCACAAGATCCTTCGCCTGATCTCCGAAGCCCGTCACTCCGGCAAGGAGAAGGTGCTCGGTCCGGACTCCAAGAGCCAGGTCACCGTGCAGTACGAGAACGGCAAGCCGGTCGGCGTGCGCGAGATCGTGGTTTCGCATCAGCACCTGGTCGAGGACATCTCGTCCAAGCAGATTCGCGACATCGTCGAGCCCTATGTGCGCGAGGCGCTGCCGAAGGACTGGATCACGCCGAAGACGATCTGGCACATCAACCCGACCGGCAAGTTCTTCATCGGCGGTCCCGATGGTGACTCCGGCCTGACTGGCCGTAAGATCATCGTCGACACCTATGGTGGCGCGGCCCCGCATGGCGGCGGCGCGTTCTCCGGCAAGGATCCGACCAAGGTCGACCGCTCCGCGGCTTATGCTGCGCGCTACGTCGCCAAGAACATCGTTGCCGCCGGCCTTGCCGACCGCTGCACGCTCCAGCTCGCCTACGCCATCGGCGTGGCGCGGCCGCTGTCGATCTACATCGACACCCACGGCACCGGTAAGGTGCCGGAGGAGCAGCTCGAGAAGGCGGCGGCGCAGGCGATGGATCTGACGCCCCGTGGCATCCGCAGCCATCTCGACCTCAATCGCCCGATCTACGCGCGCACCTCGGCCTACGGCCATTTCGGCCGCACGCCCGACAACGAGGGCGGCTTCTCCTGGGAGAAGACCGACCTCGTCGAGCAGCTCAAGCGCGCGCTCTGATTTATTTGCGTCATTCCGGAGCGCCGCAATAGCGGCGAACCCGGAATCTCGAACTGCCTGATTCCGGGTTCGCTCGTTTCGCGAGCGGGTCCGGAATGACGAGCCAAACAAACAGGAACCTCCAATGAACGCGAAGCCCGGCTTCACCGATTACATCGTCAAGGACATTTCGCTCGCCGATTTCGGCCGCAAGGAGCTCTCGCTCGCCGAGACCGAGATGCCCGGTCTGATGGCCACCCGCGAAGAGTACGGCCCGAAGCAGCCGCTGAAGGGCGCGCGCATCGCCGGCTCCTTGCACATGACGATCCAGACCGGCGTGCTGATCGAGACGCTGGCCGCCCTCGGCGCCGACATTCGCTGGGTCTCCTGCAATATCTATTCGACGCAGGACCACGCTGCGGCCGCGATCGCGGCCGCCGGCATTCCCGTCTTCGCCGTCAAGGGCGAGACGCTGACCGAGTACTGGGACTACACCGCAAAACTGTTCGACTGGCACGGCGGCGGTCACCCGAACATGATCCTCGACGACGGTGGTGACGCCACCATGTACGTCCATCTCGGTCTGCGCGCCGAGAACGGCGACGCTGCGTTCCTGGACAAGCCGGGTTCGGAAGAAGAGGAAGTCTTCTTCGCGCTGCTGAAGAAGCAGCTCAAGGAAAAGCCCAAGGGCTACTTCGCCGAGATCGCCAAGAGCATCAAGGGCGTGTCCGAAGAGACCACCACGGGCGTGCATCGTCTCTATGACATGCAGAAGGCCGGCACGCTGCTGTGGCCCGCCATCAACGTCAACGACAGCGTCACCAAGTCGAAGTTCGACAATCTCTATGGCTGCCGTGAATCGCTGGTCGACGGCATCCGCCGCGGCACCGACGTGATGATGTCGGGTAAGGTTGCGATGGTCGCCGGCTTCGGCGACGTCGGCAAGGGTTCGGCCGCCTCGCTGCGCCAGGCCGGCTGCCGCGTGATGGTGTCGGAAGTCGATCCGATCTGCGCGCTGCAGGCCGCGATGGAAGGCTACGAAGTCGTGACCATGGAAGACGCAGCTCCCCGCGCCGACATCTTTGTCACCGCGACCGGCAACAAGGACATCATCACCATCGAACACATGCGCGCGATGAAGGATCGCGCCATCGTCTGCAACATCGGTCACTTCGACAACGAGATCCAGATCGCGGGTCTGCGTAACCTGAAGTGGACCAACATCAAGCCGCAGGTCGACGAGATCGAATTTCCGGACAAGCACCGCATCATCATGCTGTCGGAAGGCCGCCTCGTGAACCTCGGCAACGCGATGGGCCATCCGTCCTTCGTGATGTCGGCCTCCTTCACCAACCAGACCCTGGCGCAGATCGAGCTGTTCGCCAATAACAAGGACGGCAAGTACAAGAAGGAAGTCTACGTGCTGCCGAAGTCGCTCGACGAGAAGGTCGCGCGCCTGCACCTCGCCAAGATCGGCGTCAAGCTCACCGAGCTGCGCAAGGACCAGGCCGACTATATCGGCGTGAAGCAGGAAGGCCCGTACAAGTCGGACCACTACCGCTACTGAGGCGCAGCGCGCGTCAAGAACGCACGAAGCCCCGGAGCAATCCGGGGCTTTTTTTCGGCCTCACGCTGTTGTCGGTCACGCGACCGGCGGACCTCCAGGCTTGCGCGCAAGGACCAGCATGGCCGAAGTCCTTGCGCCAAGCGTGCGACGAAGCAACTCAAAGCCTGTGATCGCCATCAACGGGAGGCGTGACTTCATCGGATTGAACCATTCCGCAAGCTTCGGCATCGGCAGGACCGTGTTGTAGCGCAAGCCATGGCGGAACGAGTGAAGCCAGAAGGAATGTCCGGTCTGGTAGAAAATGCCCGCTGGCTCCAGTCCGGCCTTCTCGACCGCCCGCCCGATGCTCTTGCTGTTAAAGAGGGTCCAATGCCGGGGAATATGAAGACCGCCCCACCAGCCATTGGAGAAGAGCCGGCGATCGATCGAGTCGGTGTTCGGAGTCTCGAGCGCCAGGACTCCGCCAGGAGATAGCCACTCCGTTAACTTGCGCATCACGGCGATCGGATCTTCCACATGTTCGATCACGTGAAACATCGTGATGAGATCGATCGTGCCCGGTTCGATCTCGGTGCAGTCCTCGACGCGTCCCGCCCAAACCCTGAACCCGTCACTCTGAAGCTTGGGCAGCGCCGGCGAGGGCAAGTCCATGCCATAGATGCGGTCCCGCGACATCCCCCGTTCCGCGAACTGGTAGAGATAGCGGCCATCGCCGCAGCCGACGTCCAGATAGCTGGTCGGTTTTTTCTCCATCCGCTTGGTGATCCCGGCAAGCTTGATGCGATCGAGCATCGCCTTGCCTTTGAGAATGACGGCCGGCAGCTTTTCCGACATATCGTAGGCATAGTAGGTTGGCGGATAGATCGTGGACAGCTCACCGTTTGCCGGTCGCGGATCGATCCAGACCGCTTCACACTCGGTGCACTGGAAAAAGGTCCAAAGATTGCGGCACGTCTCGATTTCATAATCGAACCCGTGCGCATATTCGCGCCGATGATCGGACCCGCAAACGGGACAATGACTGACGCGCACCGTCTCGATCAGTGGTGCGTTCGTATCGTAGTTCGGCGGAAGACCAATGCCTCGCTCAAGCATGGGATTGCTCGGGCATGACAATTGCGGCGTTGCTCCGCCGCCAATTGGCATACGAGATCAGGTAGCCGACATACGATTTTCGCCACACAAGCCGCGTGTCGCCTTTCCTTGCGATCTCCGAGGTGCGTATCAGACGATCAGCCTCGGGCAGGTTGTAGTACGGGATGCTCGGCCAAAGATGGTGAGCCATATGATAGTTCATGTTGTGAGGGGCGAAGAACAGCTTCTCGAACCAATTGCTCTCGTAGGTGATCAATCGCATCGAGCTGTCTGCGTCTTCATCAGCGATCATCATCGAATGCTCGCAGAATACGCGCACGAGATCGGCGCGGTAGGCAAGGGCGTAGGTTGGCGCAAGCCAGAGGCACGGATAAGCCCAGGCTCCGATCGAATAGCTCAGGCCACCAATCAGAGCGAGTTGCCAGGCGGCCAGAAGAAGGACGTCTCGGAGCCGATAGCGCTCGGAGGGTTCGACGGGACTAGCGACGGAGTGGGGCGATCGCTTGAAAAACACATTCCTGACGGCCGTCACAAGCGGGCTGACGCCACTTAGGAATGCCATGAAGGGGATGACCACATCCTTGCCCTCGTGCACATATTTGAAACGATCGGGGTCGTCCGCGAGGCACGTCGAATGATGGTGCGTCATGTGGTTGCGACGATTGATCCGCGTGATCGCGCCGATCGAGGCGGTCATCGTCAGATCATTCCAGAGATCATTGAGGGTAACTGATCGAAAGAGTCTGCGATGGAGCCCATCATGCATAATGATGTAGAGGCCATAGAAATTCACACCGACGACGAAGAAGGCGAGGACGGCTGTGGCAAAGTTCGGCCACAGCGCGACCATCGTCCAGGCCGCTACGATCAATGTCCAGTGGACCACCGTCGCCAAGACGGGAACCCACGGTCTTATCTCATTGAGCCGTCTGAGGTCTGACGGCGTGATCAGATTAGCGCGAAACGGCGAATAGGCCTGGACCGACATTTCACGGTGCTCCCAGCGCAGGTCGTTCAAGCGGTCGAAGTACTACCCGCAATGGAAGGGAATATAAAGTAGTTCTACTAGCAAAAGGCCGACTCGATCGCCGGATTAGTCTGTCGTTTGCCGTGATACACGTTCCAGCCGCTCCGCGGTTGGAGCCGGTTCCGAGCGAGCCAATGCCTTGGAGCCGTGCGCGGGGCGACGTCGTTGGCGCGCGCTGGGAATGCGCGTAGACCAAAGAAGACCAAAAAGGTCGCGAAGACGCCGAAGTTCGTTTTCTGGCGCTTCCAGGACGGGAAGGCGGTGGATTCCACGAGGATTTCGACACCGCCTGGGTCTACAGTGTGACCATCTCCTGACGGTTGCAATTCGGCGCGGCGCTGCCCATGCTGTGCCCAGGGAGAGCGCCATGGCCGAAGCCGCAGAACATCTCGACGTCATCATCGTCGGTGCCGGCCTGTCAGGCATCGGCGCGGGCTATCATCTTCAGACCAAGTGTCCCACCAAGAGCTACCTCATCCTGGAGGGGCGCGACTGCATCGGCGGCACCTGGGATCTGTTCCGCTATCCCGGCATCCGCTCCGACAGCGACATGTTCACGCTCGGCTATTCGTTCAAGCCGTGGACCGATCCGAAGGCGATCGCGGATGGGCCGCAGATCCTGAACTATGTGCGCGAGACCGCGGCCGAGAACGGCATCGAGAAGCACATCCGCTTCCGCCATCGCGTCAAACGGGCTTCGTGGTCGACGCCGGACGCGCGCTGGACCATTGAGGCCGAGCGCATCTCGGGCGAGGGCGCGACCGAGCTGGTGTGCTTCATCTGCAATTTCTTATTTCTGTGCTCGGGCTATTACAAATACGAGGCGGGCTACACGCCGGAGTTCAAGGGCGCCGCTGATTTCGCCGGCCGCATCGTCCATCCGCAGAAATGGACCGAGGACATCGACTACGCGGGCAAGCGCGTCGTAGTGATCGGCTCGGGCGCGACCGCGGTGACGCTGGTGCCGGAGCTCGCCAAGAAGGCGGCGCAGGTCACCATGCTGCAGCGCTCGCCGACCTACGTGGTGTCGCGCCCTGCGCAGGATCCCGTCGCCAACAAGATCCGCCGTAATCTGCCGACGCGGCTTGCCTATCATGTCATCCGCTGGCGCAACGTGATGTGGGGGATGTTCTTCTTCCAGCTCAGCCGGCGCCGGCCTGCGAAGGTCAAGGAGCTCGTCCTCAAGGGCGTGCAGATGGCGCTTGGCCCGGACTACGACGTCGCCACCCATTTCACGCCGCGCTACAATCCCTGGGACCAGCGGCTGTGCCTCGTGCCTGACGGCGACCTGTTCAAGGCGATCCGCGAGCAGCGCGCCTCCGTCGTCACCAGCGAGATCGACACGTTCACGCGGGACGGGATTCGCCTGAAGGATGGCAGCGAGCTTGCCGCCGACATCATCGTGACGGCGACCGGGCTGGTGCTCCAGGTCGTCGGCGGTCTCGACGTCAGTGTCGACGGCCGTGCCGTGGATTTCGCCAATACGCTGACCTACAAGGGCATGATGTATGCCGACGTGCCCAACATGGCCTCGGCCTTCGGCTACACCAATGCGTCCTGGACGCTGAAATGCGATCTCACCTGCGAATATGTCTGCCGTCTCATCAATTACATGGACCGGCACAATTTCCGCCAGTGCATGCCGCATAACGACGATCCCGAAATCACCGCGCAGCCGTCGCTGGACTTCACCTCGGGATATGTGCAGCGCTCGGTCGCCAAGATGCCGAAGCAGGGCTCGAAGCAGCCGTGGCGGCTGTACCAGAACTACGCGCTCGACATCGTCTCCCTGCGCTTCGGCCGGATCGACGACGGCGTGATGCGATATTCCTGAACGCATCGCCGCCTGGAGTTATGCCTTGCGTGTGGCAAGTGCCAGTGCAAGGTCGATCGCGAGCGCCAGCCCCACCGCGCCGCCGCCGAGTGCGAACAGCACCGGATAATCGCCGCCGGTCTGCGCGTAGATCCAGGAGAAGCCGTAAGCGGCCGCGGCCTGGAACAGTGCAAAGCTGGTGGTGGCATGGCTCCATGTCGCGCGCTGCTGCTCGGCAGAGTGCGGAACGAGTTCATGGATACGTCCGAGCACCAGTGGCACGATGCCCGGCGTGAAGCCGCCGACCACGAGGCTCGATACGATCAGGGAAAGAGGTGCGGTGCTGACGGTCGGCAGCAGCACGGCGGCCGCCTCGATCAGAAAGGCCGCGCGCAACGCCGCACCGAACCCGGCGCGGTCACCGAGATGGCCGGTGACGAGCGGGCCGACGATGGCGCCGAGACCGTACAGCACCCAATAGCGCGATCCCGCGGCAATGCCCTGGCCGAGGCCGCGCGCCACGAAATCGACGATGAAGACCATGTGCGGTACCAACGCCACCGCGTTGAGGCCGTACTGGATCAGCAGCGTGCCGGCGATGGCCGAGGTTTGACGGGGCTTGGTTTGAGAAAGCGGAGTGTCGCTCTTCGCTTCGGCGGGCCAGTTCCACCAGCTCGCGAGCGTGAGCAGGGCGGAGAGCACGCCGAGCCCATACCAGCTCTGCTGCAGGCCCTGTTGCAGCAGCAGCGGCACCAGCGTGCCCGATGCGGCGACGCCGAGGCCGACGCCGGCAAAGATCACGCCGCCGACGATGCCACGCCTTGCTGCTGAGGTGTGCGGCAGAATGACGGAGGCCGCCAGCACCATGATGATTCCGCCGGTGAGGCCGGAGAGGAAGCGCCAGGCGAAGAACCACGTGAACGACACCGGCGATGAGCTGGCGAAAAAGGAGAGGGTGGCAAGCAGCATCATCGCCCGCAACGCGCGAACCGCGCCGATGCGGCTGGCGACACTCCGTGCCGCGAGCGCGCCCGCGAGATAACCGGCGAGGTTCGCAGCGCCGAGATAGACGACATCCGATGCGCTGAACCATTTTGCCGCGATCAGGGCCGGGATCAGCGGCGTGTAGGAAAAGCGGGCGAGGCCGAGTCCGACCAGCGAAGCGGACAATCCCGCCGCCGCATATCGCCAGGTCCGCTGCGAAGAGTGCTGCTTTGACGAGGTCTCTCGTGAGGCCGATACTGGCCTCGGATGTGGCCGAGCCCCGGCGTGTGGTTTCAGATCTGCGTTGGTCATGTCACCCTCGTGCGCGCGCGATCGCGCGCGGATCATCCTGTCTGGGCGGCGCGGCGCCGCCGGAACTCCGGCACGGGCAGGCCGCCCCAGCCCCAATTGTCGGTGTCGACTTCCTCGATCACGACGAAGGTGGAATCGAGCGGCTTGCCGAGCACGTCGAGCAGCAGCTGGCTCGACCCCTTGATCAGTGCGGCTTTCTCCTCCGCGGTGAGCGACGCCGCCCCTGGCGTCGTTCCTTCGCGGGTCACTTGAATGGTGACGATGGGCATTGTGGATCTCCTCCCACGCTCAGTGGCCGGCGCTCTGGCCGCCGTCGACATGCAGGATCTCGCCCGTGACGAAGGAGGCGCCCTCGAGGTAAAGGACGGCACCGACGATGTCGGACATCTCGCCCATGTGACCGACCGGGTGCAGCGCGCTGAGCTGGGCATGGGTCGCCGCCGGGTGCATCGGCGACTTGATGATCCCTGGCGAGACAGCGTTCACGCGAATGCCGCGCCTGGCATATTCGATCGCGAGCGACTTGGTCGCGGCGTTGAGGCCGCCCTTGCTCAGCGAGGCCAGTACCGAGGGTACGTTCGAATTGGCCTGATCGGTCAGCGTGGTCGTGATCTGGACGACGTGGCCCGAACCCTGCTTCTCCATCTCGGCGATGGCGAGCTGCGTGATGTGGAAGAAGCCCGCGACGTTGGTGCCCATCACCGCCGCGTAATCCTCGGCCGTGTACTGCGTGAACGGCTTTGCGACGAAGATGCCGGCATTGTTGACCAGCGTGTCGACGCGCCCGAAGCGGGCGACGGCCTGCGAAACCACACGCTCGGCGGTGCTCCGGTCGGCGATGTCGCCGGCCACGGCGAGGACGTCGTCGTCGCCTGACGGCTTGATGGAGCGTGCGGTTGCGACGACGCGATAGCTGCGGTCCCGAAAACCCTGGACCAGGGCGGCGCCGATGCCCTGCGAAGCACCGGTGATGATGGCGACTTTCTGCTCGATACCCATAACGGGCTCCTGTTGTTGGCCTTGAGAACCTGCGCCAGCGCTCGGCTGGCTTGGGTGGTGAGGTAGGCCGGGGCAGCCCGGCTGCGAATACACTCCGTCCGGCAGACACTCTTTCGCGGCGCGAACGAATGCCGGGTCGGCGCCTGCCGACGGTTGTCGCCGCGGAGGGGAACGCCTAGCCTGCGGCCGGAATCTGAGGGGCGGCGGGGAAGGCATGGATCGTCTGGATGCGATGAAAGTGTTCGTCCTTGCGGTGGACGAAGGCAGCCTGGCTGCCGCCGGCCGCAAGCTCGGCCGCTCGCCGGCGGCGGTGAGCCGCGCCATCGCCTTTCTCGAGGAACGGGTCGGCGCGGAGCTGCTGCACCGGACGACGCGCTCGATCAAGCTCAGTGAGGATGGCGAGCGCTATGTCGCGATCTGCCGCCGCGTGCTCACCGAGCTGGAGGAGGCCGACGACATCGCGGCCGGACCGCGGTCGGCGCCGCGCGGCCTGCTCACGATCACCGCTCCCGTGGTGTCGGGCGAGATGGTGCTGCGGCCGATCCTGGACGCGTTTCTCGATGCCTGTCCGACGGTGTCGGCCAAGCTGCTGCTGTTCGATCGCGCGGTCAATCTGATCGAGGAGGGCATCGACATCGCGCTTCGCATCGGCCCCCTCGCGGATTCGGCGATGGTGGCAATGCGGGTCGGCGAGATCAGCCGCGTGGTCGTGGCAGCCCCGCGCTATCTGAAGCAGCATCCCCGCATCACCGAGCCCGGCGATCTCGCCAAGCATCAGATCGTGGCGATGGCCCATCTGCCCAATTCCTGGACCTTCGCGCCGCAGGCCGGTGGGTCGGTGCCGCGTACGGTCCAGTTCACGCCGCGTTTCATCGTCAACAGCACTTACGCGGCCGTAGCCTCCGCCGTTGCCGGCCGCGGCGTCGCGCGGATGTATTCGTACCAGGTGGCCGAGCAGGTTGCGCGCGGCGAGCTCGAGATCGTGCTGGCCGCCGAGAAGGATCCGGAGATGCCTGCGCACCTGATCTGCCCGCAGGGCCGGCTCTCGGTGCCGAAGGTGCGGGCCTTCACCGACTTTGCCGTGCCGCGGCTGAAAAAGCACTTTGCGCAGCTCAAGAAGAGCGTCGATGCACCCTGAGCATCGCTGCCGCCAATGCGTTGTTTTGCGTATTCGGTCGTCGGCGTGAATCGGCCACTCTGTCCAAACGGTTAACGCCGGATTAACCGCGGACTCCTAGCCTGTCTCGGCCGGGGTTACTCGCAAGGCCGAGGTGAGCCTAATGGAAGCCCAGAAGATCGCGGTCGACGCCGTCGTCGCGCTGACCAATTGCGACCGCAACGCTGTCGTAGCCTTCATCCGCCAGCTCTATCTCGCCGGGGTGACCGACCCCAAACGCCTGACCTTCAAGGGTCTGCAGGCGCTGACGCGGGCGTAGCCGGCTGGTTTCGGCGTAGCGGCGCTGATCCTCGGCCTCATCGTGTTTTCGGTACTACGTCAAGTGTGGCACGATGCGTTGGCGGATTACGCTACGCTAATCCGCCCTACGACTTCTGCGGTAATCCCGAGCGCGTCTAGTGATGGTGTTTGCGCCCTGCGGAGCTATCAGGATGCTGATAGCCTCGCAGCTCGGCGTATCTTTGCATTTGGCTCTGATTGAGCAAGGCCGCGGTCGACAGGTGATATTTGAGGTGGCTCTCGCGGAGCCGGCCCTGCGTTTCCGAAATGGCGACGATGGTCGCCTTAAGCGACTCCGGCGTCACGGCACGGGCAGAGAACAGGTTGTCCAATTCCCTCTCTTGTTCGACGAGCTTGTTGCCCAGCGGGACCGTCTCTTGCTTCATCGAATCGAAGAGGTGCTGAATTTCGGCGCGCTGATCGCCGGTCAGCTCGAGCCGATCCCCGAGCTCGAGAACGTGACTGGGACCGGGATATCCATTCAGTTCAGCGGCAAGCGCCAGGCCCATGCCGCGTCCGCTCTGGAGATCGTCGACCTGCTGGTGCGACAGCGCCTTGATCAGACGCTGCTCGAGGCCGGCATAGGGCTTGCTGGACTGCGCGCTGGCAGCGTTGCAGGTGACGACAAGCGTGGCCGCAAGCAGGAGAAGGCGTCTCATGAGTCTGGCTCCATGAAATCAGGCCGGCCGGTCGATCTCCGCCGGGGTGCTCTCGAAGTCCATATCTTGCTGGAAGGTCTGTCCCATGGCAACAAAGCTTGCCGTGATCGAGGTAGCCGAAGATGGAGCAGGTGATGGCCCTCTTGCCGACCGCCGACAGCGCGACGAAGCAGTTCTTCCTGGCGTGGCTGGACACCTTCGCGGGCTACGTCCGCGAGGTCGACTACGCCGCGGCGCGGCCGCTCTTCCATCCAGATGTGCTTGCCTTCGGCACGCATAACGACGTCATCCCCGGCCTCGATCAGTGGGTCACGACGCAATGGGACAACGTCTGGCCGAAGACGACCGACTTTCGTTTCGTGCTCGATCAGACCTCGGTCCTGGCATCCCGCGACGGCACGATGGCGACGGTGATCGCGCCGTGGACGAGCACGGGATATCATCCCGACGGCAGCGCGTTTGCGCGCCCCGGCCGGGCGACGATGGTGTTCACGTGGAACGGTGACGGGTGGCTGTGCGTGCATTCGCACATGTCGCTCAATCGCGGTGTGCCGCAAGTGAGCCACGCCAATCGGCCGGTGAAGGCCTGGTAGAAAACGCGAAAGGCCCCGGATGCGACCGGGGCCTTGATTTTGGATACGCAGGGCGGATTAGCGAAGCGTAATCCGCCGTTCAGCAATAACAGCAATCAACTGGTGATGGCCGCGCGAAGGTGACGGATTACGCTTTCGCTAATCCGTCCTACGCATCGGGCCTATTCCGGCTGGCCGATGCTCACCTTCAGCGTGCCGACGCCGTCGACGCCGCATTCGAGCTTGTCGCCGGGCTGGAGCTGCGACACGCCGGCGGGGGTGCCCGTCATGATGATGTCGCCGGCGGCGAGCTTCACCTGCTGCGAGAGCTGCCAGATGATCTCGGGCACGTTCCAGATCAGCTCGGTCAGGTCGCCCTTCTGAGCCTCCTTGCCGTTGACCGTCAGCCAGATCTTGCCCTTGGCGGGATGGCCGATCTTGGAGGCCGGCTGAATGGCGGAGCACGGCGCGGAGCCGTCGAACGACTTGCCGATCTCCCAGGGGCGCTCCTTCTTGCGCGAGGCGATCTGGAGGTCGCGGCGGGTGAGATCGATGCCGACGGCGTAACCATAGACGTGATCCAGCGCCTTGTCGGCGGGAATGTTCAGGCCGCCGCTCTTCATCGCGACGATCAGCTCGACCTCGTGATGCAAATCCTTGGTCAGCGGCGGATAAGGAATGGTGGCGCCGTCGGGCACCAGCATGTCGGCGTGCTTGGCGAAGAAGAACGGCGGGGCGCGCTCGTCATTGCCCATCTCGCGGATGTGCTCGAGATAGTTGCGGCCGACGCACCAGATGCGGCGCACCGGATAACGGCCGCTTTCGCCGACGACGGGAAGCGAAGCCTGGGGCGGAAGCGGGATGACGTAGGAGGCGGCGTTCATGCGGGTCTCGCGCTCTTGAGGTAAAGTGGAACTCTATGCGGTTGCGCTGATCGGCGCCAGAGCGCCGGCATCGTAGTGTTGCAGGCGGAAGAACGAGGCATAGCGGCCGCCGCGGCGGAGCAACTCGTCATGCCGCCCCTGCTCGACGATCTCGCCGCCCTCGATCACCAGGATCGCGTCGGCATGCATGATGGTGTGCAGGCGATGCGCGATCACGATGGTGGTGCGGTTCTGGCAGAGATGCTCGATCGCCTCCTGCACCTGCCGCTCGGATTCGGAATCGAGCGCGGCGGTGGCTTCGTCCAGCAGGATGATCGGTGCGTTCTTGATCAGCGCGCGCGCCACGGCGATGCGCTGACGCTGGCCGCCTGAAAGCTGCGTGCCGTGCTCGCCGACCGGTGTGTCGTAGCCAAGCGGAAAGCCCATGATGAAATCATGCGCGCAAGCCGCTTTCGCTGCCTCGGTGATCTCGTCCTCGCTCGCGCCGGGCCGGCCGAAAGCGATGTTGTTGCGGATGGTGTCGCGGAACAGATAGACGTCCTGCCCGACATAGGCAGTCTGCGCCCGCAGGGATTTGCGAGAGATTGCGCCGATCGACTGGCCGTCGATCACGATGTCGCCTTGTGTCACCTCATAGAAGCGCAGCAGCAGCGCCAGCACGGTCGACTTGCCGCCGCCGGAGGGCCCGACCAGCGCCGTGACCTTGCCGGGCTCGGCCACGAAGCTCATGCGGTTGAGCACGGTCTCATTGGCGCGATAGGAGAAGCTGACATCGCGCAGCTCGATCCGGGCGTCGGAGAGCTTCAGCGCCGGCTTGTCGTCGTCGGAGTGCTCGCTCGCCGGGCTGTCGACCACTTCGAGCAGCATGCGCGCGCCGACGAGCTGGCTGTTCAAGTCGATGTTGAGCCGCGCCAGCCGCTTGGCCGGCTCGGTCGCCATCAGGAACGCGGTCATGAAGGAGAAGAACGCGCCCGGCGTGGCGTTGAGCGCGACCACGCTGTAGCCGCCATAGAGCAGGCAGCCGGCGACCGCGAAGCCGCCGAGCATTTCCATCAGCGGGTTGGAGCGGTTGGCGACGCGCGCCATCTTGTTGGCGTTGCGCTCGACGATGGCGATGTTCTCGTCGATGCGGCTCTGCATCGTGTCTTCGAGCGTGAACGCCTTCACCGTGCGGATGCCTTGCAGCGATTCCTGCATGGTCTCCATGATGTCGGCGGTGCCGGTGAACTGGTTGTAGGCGAGGCCCTTGATACGCTTGACCAGCTTGCGCAGTACCAGCATCGCGGGCGGCACCACGACGAGGCCGATGAACGACATCACGGGGTCCTGCCACACCATCACGCCGATCATGGCGAGCAGCATCAACAGGTCGCGCCCGACGGCGTTGACCAGCATGTTGAGCACGTCGGTGATCGACTTGGCGCCGGCCGTCAGCCGCGCCAGGAATTCTGACGAATGCCGCTCGGAGAAGAAGCCGACGCTTTCGCGCATCAGTTTTGCGAACAGCTGGCGCTGGTTGGTGGCGAGGATGGCGTTACTGATCTTGGTCAGGATCACCATGTGGCCGTAGGTCGCCACGCCCTTGATGAACAGCAGGATCACCGTGATCCCGGAAAACATCGCGATGCCCGGGATGTTCTTGTCGACATAGGCCTGGTTGATGACCTGGCCGAGCACATAGGTCGCGCCTGCCGTCGCGCCCGCGGCGACCGCCATCAGCGCGAAGGCGACGAGGTAGCGCCGCCAATAGACGACGCCCTGTTCCGTGACCAGGCGGCGAATCAGGACCGCTGCCGCATAGGGATCGTCGGTGATTTTCTTTGGAAACTGGGCCATCCGGTGTCCATTGACGGCGCAGGACAAAGCCTGCCCGCACGTCAGGGATCGAAGGGCCTCTGTGCCCGCTCAAGCGGGGTTTTTCAAGCCCAATTAAGGGCTTGCGCTCAGATGGAATCTAGGCCGAGGCGGCGTGGCGAAGCTCGCCATGGCGCTCGTGGAACAGCTTGTCCTCCCACGCCAAAGCGTGGGCCGCGATGGTCTCGAGGTCGTCGTATTGCGGCTTCCAGTCGAGCAGGCCGCGGATCCGGCTGGTGTCGGCGACCATGGTCATGATGTCGCCCGGCCGGCGCGGAGCGTACTGCACGGCGAAGCTGCGGCCCGAGACCCGGCGCACCGCGTCGATCGTCTCCAGCACCGAATAGCCGCGGCCATAGCCGCAATTGAGGGTCGTCGAGGCGCCGCCATTGCGCAGGTACGCGAGCGCCGAGCGATGCGCCTGCGAGAGGTCCGTGACGTGGATGAAGTCGCGAATGCAGCTGCCGTCGGGGGTCGGATAGTCGGTGCCGAACACGTCGATCTTGGCGCGCTGGCCGGTCGCGGCCTCGACCGCGATCTTGAGCAGATGCGTGGCGCCGACGGTGGCAAGCCCGATGCGCGCCTGCGGATCGGCGCCGGCGACGTTGAAATAGCGCAGGGTGACGTACTGCATGCCGTAGGCGGCGGCGACGTCGTGCAGCATGATCTCGGTCATCAGCTTGGACGAGCCATAGGGCGATAGCGGCCGCGTCGGTGCATGCTCGGGCACCGGCACCTGGTCCGGATTGCCGTAGACGGCGGCGGTCGAGGAAAAGATGAAGCGGCCGATGCCGCGCTTGACGGCGACATTGAGCAGGTTGCGCGCGGTCGTGAAATTGTTGCGGTAGTAGCCGAGCGGATCGCGCATCGAATCCGGCACGACGACGGAGCCCGCGAAATGGATGATGCTCTCGATGTTGTGCTGCGCGATCACGCCTTCGAGCAGGTTCTCGTCGCCGGCATCGCCGATGAACAGCGGCACGCCCTCAGGCAGATAGGCGGAGAAACCGGTCGAGAGATCGTCGATCACGACGACGTCCTCGCCGGCTTCCGCCAGCGCGAGGACCGTGTGACTTCCGATATAGCCGGCGCCGCCGGTGACTAGCACAGTCATGATCTCACCCGTCTTCGATCAACGCGCCAAGTTAACGTTTGCGCGGTGAAGAGGGGGTTTCGGCGCGGCTGAACTGGTCACTATGCTTAATGTTGCGTATAGGGACTTTGCGAAACGGAGCATGACGTGGCCAATTCCCCCGGCGATCTCGAAGTGATCGTGCCAAATCTGCACAGGCGCTATTCCGGGGTCACCGCGACCAACCGGATGGTGGCGCCGCGGCTGGCGAAACTGTACCGCTCCGCCTGGTTCGGCTCGCACGCGCCGGCTGGGATTGCGCGGCTGAGCGTTGCCGATTTTCTGAAGCTATGGCGCCGCAAGGCGCCGCTGATCTGGCACGCGCGGCGCAACAACGAGATGATCGCGGGCGTCGCGCTACGCGCGTTCGGCTGGCCGTTGAAACTCGTGTTCACCTCGGCGGCGCAGCGGCACCATAGTTGGATCACGCGCTGGCTGATCCGGCGCATGGATGCGATCATCGCGACGTCAGATCTCTCGGCCTCGTTCCTGAAGGTGAAGGCGACGGTGATCCCGCATGGCGTCGACACCGACGTCTATGCGCCGCCGGTCGACCGCGCTGCTGCGTTCGCGGAGTCCGCGCTGCCGGGCCGCTACGCCATCGGCTGCTTCGGACGCGTGCGCGCGCAGAAGGGCACCGATTTGTTCGTCGACGCGATGTGCCGCCTGTTGCCGCGCTATCCCGATTTCACCGCCGTGATTGTCGGGCAGGTCACGGCCGAGCAGACGTCCTTTGCGAACGAGCTGAAAAAGCAGATCGAAGTGGCCGGCCTGCAATCGCGCATCGTCATCACTGGCGAGCTGCCGATCGAAGCGGTGCAGCGCTGGTATCAGCGGCTGACGATCTACGCCTTCACCTCGCGCAACGAGGGTTTTGGGCTGACGCTGATCGAGGCGATGGCGGCCGGCAGCGCGCTCGTCGCCGCACGCGCCGGCGCGGCCGAGCTGGTGGTCGAGGATGGCGTGAGCGGCGTGCTGGTCCCGACCGACGATGCCAATGCGTTGGCTGCGGCGCTGGAGCCGCTGATGCGCGATGTGGATGCCGCGGCGGCGATGGGCGAGAGGGGGCGAGCGCGGGTGCTCGCAAAATTCAGCCTCGATGCGGAAGCGGCGCGGATCGGCGAGGTCTATCGGCCACTGCTTTGAGCGGCCGGTGTCGCGCCGGCAAACAAAAACCGCGAAAACAACCCCATGCACAGTAGCCGCGGCCAGCAAAATCAACGGCTTGGCGGCTGACGCGATACGTTGCGGATTTCACGAAGCGCGTTTGACGCGTCGGGCAAAACACCGGCGCTTATCATCGGCGGCGCAGGCGTTGCCGACGCTCACGTCTCCGTCCGCGCCCCGGCCTCACCCAGCACCCGCTGCGCGATCGCCACCACCTCGCGCGCTGCGATATCGCGCATGCAACGGTGGTCGTTCATTTTGCAGACCGTGCTCTGGCAGGGCTGGCAGGACAGATCTTCCTTGTCCTGCACCACGGTCGCCGCAAGGCCGTTGAGGGGGGCCCAGAGATAGGGGCTGGTCGGGCCGAAGATGCCCATGGTGGGCGTGCCCAGCGCGGCTGCGATGTGCATCAGGCCGGAATCGTTGGAGATGGCGACGCCGGCCGCGGCCATGGCCAGCACGCCGTTGCGCAGATCGTTGCCGGTGAGGTCCCTGACCCCCGGGCCGCCGGCCGCGACGATCTCCTGAGCCAGCCCCTTTTCCGCGGGGCCGCCGACCACCCAGACCTCGAGGCCGCGCTCGACCAGCAGCCGGGCGGCCTCCGGATAGTAGGTCCAGCGCTTTGAGACGCCGACCGAGCCAGGGGCGAGCGCCACTGCGGCGCCCGCGCTGAGGCCGTTGGCCTGCCGCCAGCGGACGATGTCCTCAGCCGGGACCCGCAATTGCGGCACCGGCCATTCCGCCGGCAGCGGGGCTCCGTCGGGCTGGGCCAGGGCGGCATTCTTGTCGATGAAGCGCGGCAGCTTCTTCTCGCCCCAGCGCCAGCGGTTGAGCAGGCCGAACCGGAACTCGCCGACGAAGCCGACCCGTTCAGGAATACCGGCCAGGGCGGGCGCGATGGCCGCCTTCCAGGTCCGGGGCAGCACCAGGGCCGTGCCGTAGTTCCGCTCGCGCAGGAGCTTCCCCAGGGCGAACTGGCGGGCGACGGCGAGGCGGCTGCGCGGCAGGTCCCAGACGATCCCCTGGCGCACGCCGGGCATGTAATCGACCAGCGGGGCGCACAGGGATGTGGTGAGGAGATCGACCGGCCGGTTGGGCCAGCGCTCCTTCAGAACCCGGACGACGGTGTGATTCCGAACGAAATCGCCGATCCACATGTAGGGAATGATCAGAATCGGGCGGGTGTCGCTCCGATCTGCATCTCCGCTAAGTGTCGAATCTTCGTTCATTTGTTAATGGGGCCGAGGCGATCTGATTGTGGCGGTTCGGTAGCCGCTCCGGGCCGGCAGGTAAAGCCGGCAGACCGCTCAATCCCAAAACCGCTTACACTTTGGCGGCTCATGCGCTACGGCAGGACCGGGCCGCAAAGATCGGGCAGGGATTTCGGAAATGTTGCTGGTGACCGGCGGGGCCGGTTTTATCGGGTCGAATGTCGTGGCCGCGCTCAATGACGCGGGCCGCAGCGACGTCGTGGTCTGCGATTTCCTGGGTAACGAGGGCAAGTGGCGGAACCTCGCCAAGCGCCAGCTTGTGGATATCGTCCCGCCGGCCGAACTGATGGACTGGCTGAAGGGTCGCAAGCTCGATGCCGTGATCCATCTCGGGGCGATTTCCGCGACCACTGCGACCGACGGCGACCTCGTGTTCGAGACCAATTTCCGCGTGTCGACGCGCCTGCTCGACTGGTGCACGGCGGGCGCGGTGCCGTTCATCTACGCCTCCTCGGCGGCGACCTATGGCGACGGTGAGACGGGATTTGACGACGACGCCTCGCTGCCGGCACTGAAGAAACTGCGGCCGATGAATCTCTACGGCTGGAGCAAGCACATGTTCGATCTCGCGGTCGCCGGGCGGGTCGCGAACGGCGATCCGCTCCCGCCGCAATGGGCGGGCCTGAAATTCTTCAACGTGTTCGGCCCTAACGAATATCACAAGGGCTCGATGATGAGCGTGCTGGCGCGCCGTTTCGACGACGTCAAGGCCGGCCGCGTGGTGCAGCTGTTCAAGTCGCATCGCGAGGGCATCGCCGACGGCGATCAGCGCCGCGATTTCATCTATGTCGACGACGTCGTGCGTGTCGTGATGTGGCTGCTGGCGACGCCGTCGGTGTCCGGCCTCTTCAACGTCGGAACCGGCAAGGCGCGCAGCTTCAGGGATCTGATGTTGGCGGCCTATGCGGCGCTCGGCACCAGGCCCAACATCGAATATATCGACATGCCCGAGCAGATCCGCGGGGCTTACCAGTATTTCACCCAAAGCGAGGTCGATCGTCTCCACCGCGCCGGCTATAACGGCGGCTTCACGACGCTCGAGGATGCGGTGAAGGCCTATGTCGGGGATTACCTCGACCGGCCCGACCGCTTCCGCTGAGGCCATTTGAACATGCCGACGCCCATTCTCGATTTCGACGCCCTCGCGAAGGCCATCTCAGGCCGCACGGTGCTGTGCATCGGCGATATCATGTTGGACGAGTTCGTCTATGGTGAGGTGTCGCGGATCTCGCCGGAAGCGCCGGCGCCTGTCATCGCGGCCCAGCGCAGCGAGATCCATATCGGCGGCGCCGGCAATGTCGCGCGCAATGTCGCCTCGCTGGGCGCGCGCTGCATCTTCGTCGGCCTCGTCGGCGAGGACGACGCCGGTGCACGGCTCAAGGCGGCGCTGGACGAGCACGCCGGCATCGAAAGCGTGCTCGTGTGCGATCCCTCGCGCCCGACCACGCGAAAAGTCCGCTTCGTCTCCGAGCATTTTTCCACGCACATGCTGCGCGCGGACTGGGAGCAGGCGGCGCCTGCTTCCGATGACATCGAGACGAAGCTGATCGAGGCGATCCTGCCGCAGATCGCGCGCGCCGACATCGTGCTGCTCTCGGACTACGCCAAGGGCGTGCTGACGGCGCGCGTCATCCGCCACGCCATCGACGCCGCGCGAAAGCTCGGCAAGCCCGTGATCGTCGATCCCAAGAGCCTGAACTGGGCGATCTATCGCGGCGCCACGCTGCTGACGCCCAATCGCAAGGAGTTCTCTGAAGCGACCCGAAGCCGCGCCGAGACGGTGCAGAGCATCGTCGAGGCCAGCGAGGACGTGATGCGGCTCGCCGATTGCGAGGCGATCCTGGTCACCCAGGGCGAGCACGGCATGACGCTGGTGCCGCGCAATGGCGCGGCGGTTCACGTTCCGGCTTTTCCGGTGAAGGTGCGCGACGTCTCCGGCGCCGGTGACACCGTCGCCGCCGCGCTCGCGGTGTCGCTTGCTACAGGCGCGGACTGGGACACGGCGCTGCGCATGGCCAATGCCGCTGCCGCCGTCGCCGTCGGCAAGCAAGGCACCGCCAGTGTGAGCGCGGCCGAGCTGCGCCGAAAGATCCTGCCGCATGCCACTCTGGCGGCCGAGGAGAAGATCGTGCTCGAGCCGGCCGCACTCGATGCGCAGCTCGCCGAATGGAAAACGCAAGGCCAGCGCGTCGGCTTCACCAATGGCTGCTTCGACATCCTGCATCCCGGCCACGTCAAGGTGCTGACCGCGGCGCGCGCCGCCTGCGACCGCCTGATCGTGGGGCTCAACAGCGACGCCTCGGTGCGGCGGCTCAAGGGCGCCGAGCGGCCGGTCCAGGACGAGCGCGCGCGTGCCGAGGTGCTCGCGGCGCTCGAAGCCGTCGATCTCGTCGTCATCTTCGATGAGGACACGCCGATCGACCTGATCACCCGGATCAAGCCCGGCGTGCTGGTGAAGGGCGGCGACTACACCCGCGAGCAGGTAGTCGGCCACGAGGTCGTCGAGGAAGCGGGCGGCACCGTCGTGCTGGTCGACATCCTCCAGGGCTTCAGCACGACGGCGCTGGTCCATCGCGCCCGGGGAGGGGGCAAGTGACGACACTGGCACGCGAGACGACCGGCGGGATGTTGCTTCGCCGCCTGCGCAGCCCGGCGGCCTGGCGCGAGACCGTCGATATATTTGCGGTCCTGACCGCGGCCTCGCTGCCGTGGTCGACCTCGCTGGCGGGGATCTTCAACGCGCTGATGCTGCTCTGCATGGTGCCGTTTCTCGACGTCCGCGCGTTCCTGCAATCCTTGAAGCGTCCGATCTGCGCGGCCCCGATCGCGCTGGTCCTGCTCGCACTGGTGGGGACACTGTGGTCGGACGCGAGCTGGGGCGCCCGCTTCTATGCGGTCAATCCGACCATCAAGCTGCTGGTGCTGCCGGTCCTGCTCTATCATTTCGAGCGCTCGCCGCGCGGCCGCTGGATCTTCATCGCCTTCCTGGTGTCCTGCGCCCTATTGTCGGTGATGTCCTGGCTGGTCGCCTTCTACCCGAACCTCGCGCTCAAGACCGATCCGGCCGAGCGCGGCATCTTCGTCAAGAATTACATCGACCAGAGCCAGGAATTCGCGCTTTGCGCGGTCGCGCTCGCCTATCCGATCGTGATGCTGCTGCGTGAGAAGCGATACTGGTTCGCCGGGCTGCTGACGGCGCTGGCACTGAGCTTCTTCGTCAACATGACCTTCGTCGTGGTGTCGCGCACCGCGCTCGTCACCGTTCCAATCATGTTCGGCGTGTTCGCGCTGCTTCACCTCAAATGGCGCAGCATCGCGCTCATCTCCGCCACGTTGCTCGTCGCCGCTATTCTCGCCTGGCAGGCCTCGCCATATTTGCGCCATACCGCCGAGAGGTTTTCCGACGACTACACGCGTTACATGGAAAAGGGCGAGCCGACCTCGGCGGGTCTGCGGCTCGAATTCTGGCGGAAGTCGCTCGGTTTCTTCGCCGAGGCGCCGATCAAGGGGCACGGCACCGGCTCGACGCGCGGATTGTTCGAACGCGTCGCGACGCCCGCCGGTCAGTACCAGGCGTCCGCCGAGGTGATCGGCAACCCGCATAACCAGACGCTGAACGTTGCCGTGCAATGGGGCGTGATCGGCATCGCCGTTCTCTATGCGATCTGGATATTGCATCTGCGCTTGTTTCGCGGCGACGGCCTTGCCAACTGGATCGGGCTCCTGGTGGTGGTGCAGAACGTCTTCACCTCGCTGTTCAACTCCCATCTGTTCGACTTCCACGAGGGCTGGATGTACGTCATCGGCGTCGGCGTTGCCGGCGGCATGGTGATCCGGGGGCAACAGGCCGAGGCGAAGACGGGGGAAGCCGGTTCCTGAAAGCCCGCGCGGCTGGCAAGTCTGGTCCAGATGGGCTATCAGCGCGGTCAGGTTGCATCTAACTGGGTTTTCATCGGTCGGCGGATGACGCGTCTTTCGCATCTCACCTTGCGCAATTTCCTGATCGCGCTCCACGACCTGCTGGCGACCGCGGCGGCGCTTTTTGCCGCCTTCTATCTGCGATTCGAGGGTGGCGACGGCTTCTTCGACCGCCTGCCGCTGCTGTTCCAGATCCTGCCCTACTTCCTCGCCTTCAGCGTGGTCGTGTTCTTCATCTTCAACCTGACTACGACGAAATGGCGCTTCATCTCGCTGCCTGACGCGTTGAACATCATCCGCGTCGCGACCGTGCTGACGGTCGCCCTGCTCGTGCTCGACTACATCTTCGTGGCCCCCAACGTCCGCGGCGCCTTCTTTCTCGGCAAGGTGACGATCGTCCTCTACTGGTTCCTCGAGATCTCCTTCCTCAGCGCGCTGCGCATGACCTACCGCTACTTCCGCTATACGCGGGTACGGCGTCATGCCAGGGGCGAGGAGGCCGCGCCGACGCTGCTGATCGGCCGCGCCGCGGATGCCGAGGTGCTCCTGCGCGGCATCGAGAGCGGGGCGATCAAGCGCATCTGGCCGGTCGGCGTGCTGTCGCCGTCGAGCTCGGATCGGGGCCAGTTCATCCGCAACGTGCCGGTGCTGGGCGGCATCGACGACGTCGAGGACGTCGTCGCCGATTTCGCCAAGCGCAACAAGCCGATCGCGCGCCTCGTCATGACGCCCTCGGCATTCGAGCCGGAAGCGCGTCCGGAATCGATCCTGATGCGGGCGCGCAAGCTGGGTGTGATCGTCAACCGGATGCCTTCGCTCGAGAGCGGCGATACGCCGCGGCTCACGGCCGTCGCGGTCGAGGACCTTCTGCTGCGGCCGAGCGAGACGATCGACTATGCGCGCCTGGAAGCGCTGATCAACGGCAAGGCGGTGATCGTCACCGGCGGCGGCGGCTCGATCGGGTCGGAGATCTGCGAGCGTGTCGTGGCCTTCGGCGCCGCGCGGCTCCTGATCGTGGAAAACTCCGAACCCGCGCTTTATGCCATCACGGAAGCGCTCGCCGCGCGAGGCGCGGCCGCCGAGATCGAAGGGCGGATCGCCGACATCCGCGACCGCGAGCGCATCGTGCGCCTGATGGCGGGGTTCAAGCCGGACATCGTGTTCCACGCCGCCGCGCTCAAGCACGTGCCCATCCTCGAACGCGACTGGAGCGAGGGCGTCAAGACCAACATCTTCGGCTCGATCAACGTTGCGGATGCCGCCGTTGCCGCCGGCGCCGAAGCCATGGTGATGATCTCGACCGACAAGGCGATCGAGCCGGTGTCGATGCTCGGCCTGACCAAGCGCTTTGCGGAGATGTACTGCCAGGCGCTGGATCACGACCTCGCAGCCGGGGCGCACGGCGCCAAGCCGCCGATGCGGCTGATCTCGGTCCGGTTCGGCAACGTCCTGGCTTCGAACGGCTCGGTGGTTCCGAAATTCAAGGCCCAGATCGAGGCCGGCGGCCCGGTGACGGTGACGCATCCCGACATGGTCCGCTACTTCATGACCATCCGCGAGGCCTGCGATCTCGTCATCACCGCGGCCACGCATGCGCTCGGAACGCACCGTCCCGACGTCTCGGTCTACGTGCTCAACATGGGCCAGCCGGTGAAGATCGTCGATCTCGCCGAGCGCATGATCCGCCTTTCCGGGCTGCAGCCGGGCTACGATATCGAGATCGTGTTCACGGGTATGCGGCCGGGCGAGCGCCTGCACGAGATCCTGTTCGCCACCGAGGAGCCGACCCGCGAGATCGGCGTTGCCGGCATCATGGCCGCGCAGCCGAACGAGCCGCCGATGCAGACGTTGCGCAAATGGATTGCGGCGCTGGAGCAGGCGATCGCGCGCGACGATCGCGCCACCATCAGGACTATCCTGAAGGATGCGGTGCCCGAATTCGGGTCGACCGCGGCCTGACCATGCAGCCTCGGGGCAAGATCGTCGTCGCGAGCCAGCATTATCCGCCGGATACGAGCACGACGGCGGCGATCATGGCCGAGATCGCATGCCGTCTCGCCGCCGAGCACGAGGTCGTCGTGCTCTCGGGCTGGCCGGGCGCGTTGCCGGACTTGCAGACCGGTCCGGGCAAGCCGCGCGTCATCGCAATCAAGAACCGCATGGCGGGCAAGGCGGCGCTGGTGCGGCGCGGGGTCTCGGAGCTGCTGTTCGCGGCGCGCACGTTCTTCGCCTTGCTGCACGAGCTCAAGGCAGGCGACGTCGTGCTCACGGTCACCGCCCCGTTCATGCTGCCTTACGCGGTGGCGGCGGCAGCCAGGCTCAAGGGCGCACGCTCGGCGCTGATCATGCACGACCTCTTTCCCGACGTGCTGGTGATGGCGGGCCTGCTGAAGCCGGGCTCGTTCGTGACGCGGACGATGCGCGCCGCCAACGGCCTGATGTTCCGCGCGCTCAATGCCGTCATCACCATCGGCCGCGACGCGGAGCGGCCGCTGCTGAGCTATGCCGGAATGACGCGGAACAAGATCCGCTTCATCCCGAACTGGGCGACGCTCGTGCCCGCGCCGCGGCCGGTCGATTCGGACAACCCGTTCCGCAAGGCGCTTTCCGCGCGCTTCATCGTCGGCCTGTCGGGCAATCTCGGTTTCACCCACGATCCGGAGATCGTGTTCGAGGCGGCGCGGCTTCTGAAGGACGAGGCCGACATTCACTTCCTGCTGTCCGGCTGGGGCATCGGCTTCGAACGGCTGAAGCAGTTGCAGGCAGCGGCGAACCTGCCCAATGTCTCCTTTGTCGGGCGGGTCGAGGATGCCGAGCTCGAGGCGTTCCTGGCGTCCGCCGACCTCTGGATCATTCCATACAGGAAGGACGTTGCAGGGGTGTCGGTGCCGAGCCGGTTCTACAATCTGCTGGCGGTCGGCCGTCCCGTGGTGCTGGTGTCCGAGCCGGAGTCCGAGGCTGCCTTGACGGTGGTGGAGAACGGGCTCGGCTGGGTCGTGACGCCGGGCCGCCCGGACCGGCTCGCCGCGGCGATCCGCGCGGCGTCCCGTTCCAACGACGATGCGATGACGGAGCGCGCGGTGAGGACGGCATTGCGATTCGACCGGACGACGGCGATGAACGCCTATGCCCGTGTGATCGACGAATTGTTGCACACCGCGAACCTTTCGGAGCAACGATGAGCGAGAAGAAACCAGTCGTGCTGGTGACGGGAGCGAGCGGCTTCGTCGGCCGTCATGTCGTGCCGGCGCTCCAGCGCGAGGGATGGTCGGTCCGCCGCGCGGTCCGTCGCGCGGAAGGTGCCGACGACGAGGTGGTGATCGAGACGATCGGTCCCGAGACCGATTGGCAAGCCGCGCTGGAAGGCGTCGACGCCGTCGTCCATCTCGCCGCGCGCGTGCATCACAAGCACGAGGAGCATGCGGTCCAGCTCTACCGCAACGTCAACATCGCCGGCACGCTGCATCTGGCGCGCTGCGCGGCGACGGCCGGCGTGCGCCAGTTCGTCTTCATCAGCACCGTGCTGGTGCACGGCCGCAGTAACGAGGGCCGCGCCCCATTCAGCGAGAGCGATATCCTGACGCCGCGCGGCCTCTACGGCATGTCCAAGGCTGCGGCCGAAGCGGGCTTGAGGACGCTGGCGCGCGACAACGACATGAAGATCTCGGTGATCCGGCCGCCGCTGGTCTATGGCGCGGGCGCCAAGGGCAATTTTGCGCTGCTGACGCGCGCGGTCCAGCTCGGGTTGCCGCTGCCCGTTGCCGCGATCCGCAACCAGCGCGCCTTCCTTGCCGTGCAGAACCTGTCGTCGTTCATCCTGCGCCGGCTCGGCCATCCCGATCCCGCCAGCAATTTCGAGATATTCCTCGTCGCCGATAGGGAGCAGGTCTCGACACCCGAATTCATCACCCGTCTGGCCGAAGCGTCCGGCAAGAGCCTGCGGCTGTTCGGCATGCCGCCGGGCCTGCTCAGCACGCTGCTCAGCGTCATGGGCCGGCAGGATACGCATGACAGCCTGATCGGCTCGCTCGAGCTCAACATCTCCAAGGCGCTCGCGACCGGCTGGCAGCCGCAGGTGTCCCTCGACGAGGGGTTGCGGCTGGCGCTGTCGGCTCAGGATGCCTGAGGGCGGGAGAAGCGCCGCAGCACGAAGGCGACCGCGACCGCGCCCGCGAACAGGGTGACGATCGCGACCGGCATCGAGCCGGCGCGAACGCTGACGATGGCAAGCAGTGCCAGCACGAGATTGAGCGCGAACACCTCGCCGATCACCTGCTTGACCTTAAAGCCGTTGTCGGTGGCGCGCTGATAGAAGTGCGTGCGGTGTGCCGACCAGAATGGTTCGCGCCTGATGATGCGGCGAAACAGCGTGATGGTGGAATCCGCAAGGTAATAGGCCGGCAGCAGCAGCGCCGCAGCGGGCTGTCCGTGCCAGGCGAGCTCCAGCAGGCACCAGCCGAGCAAGAGGCCGATCGGCAGGCTGCCGACATCGCCCAGGAAGACCTTTGCGGCTGGGCGGTTGAACGGCGCAAAGCCAAGCATGGCCCCGCACAGCGCCGTGGCGAGCAGCGCCGCGGATGGCGAGAGGTCGCCATACCATCCGAGCAATCCGAGCGCGGCCGTGACAGGCACCACCTCCGCCACGGTCATGAGGTCGAGCCCGTCCATGAAATTGACGAGGTTCACGAACCAGATGCCGGCGAGCAGGATGAGGCCGCGCTCGAGCGCGAGCGGCAGCGCCGGCACGATGCGCGCGGTCTCCGGTGTCGTGAATACGACGGCGGCCACGGCTCCAGCCTGAAGCACGAGGCGGAGCAGCACGGGCAGGGGCCTGATGTCATCGACAAGTCCGACCATCGCGATCACGACGGCGGAGCCGATCAGAGGCAAGGGAATCGCGCCGTACGTCCAGGCCGCCCAGGACGCAGCCACCAGCAGCGTGGCTGCGACAACCGCGATGCCCGCACCTTGCGGGGTCGGTATCTTGTGCGACGAGCGTGCGTTCGGACGCGCCAGTGCATAACGCTGCAGCAGCGGCATGCTGCACCAGATGATGCAGGCGGAGATCAGTGCAGCCAGCACGGCCGGCGCAAGCGCAAACAGCACCAGCCCGGCCGCATGGTCCGGACCCGCGACGAGGGTTGTCACTCCGGCACTCCGATCGGCGCCGACCCCTGCGCGGCTTTCTCCGCGCTGAGGATCCAGACCAGGCCGCCGAACGCGCCGACGATGAAGGACACGGCGCCGAACAGCAGCGAGACGTTGACGCCCTCGTTGGCGGCCAGGCCGGCGAAGCTGAACGCCAGGCTCATCGTGGCTTCACGCACGCCCCAGCCGGCGATCGAGATCGGCATCATCGTGATCAGCATCACGGGTGGCACCAGCAGGAACACGTCGCTGAAGCGAACCGGGGCCGCAATCGACTGCACGACGCACCAGGCGATGACGACGGCGAGCACGTGAACGAGCACCGACAGGATTGCGATGATCGGTCCGCGGCTGCGGCTGAAGATCACGCGGTTCGCGATCACGGCACAGGCGTGAATGTGATGCGTGGCCCACCAGGTCTTCAGCCAGCGCCATTTCAGCGCGCCGAAAACCAGGAAGCCGAGGCCGCCGGCGAGCGCCAGGAAATCGATGAGCAGCAGCGCCGAGCGCCCGTGCGGATCGGTGATGAGGGTGTAGCTCCAGGGCAGGCTCGCGACGATCAGAATCGCGAGCGCGATCAAGCCGATCGCGCGGTCGACGAAGATCGAGTAGGTCGCCGCACGCCAGCCGGCACCGGCGCGCGCGACCAGCCAGAGCCGGACCGCGTCGCCGCCGATCGCCGACGGCAGGGTCTGGTTGAAGAAGGAGCCGATCACGTTGTAGCGCATGGCGCGGCCGAGCTCGAGCGGCGCGCCGCAGACGGCGCTGATCTCGCGCCAGCGCAGCACGCCGACGAAGATCTGCAGGAAGGTGACCGCGATCGCGGCGCCGATCCAGAACAGGCTGGTCACGGTGAAGCGCGAAAACAATTCGGACAGATCGACCTTGCGCAGCGCCAGATAGAGCAGCGCCGCGGAAATCAGGATTTTGGCCGTCGACAGCAGGATTCGGCGCATCTCGCCCGCATGAACAGGGTTTGCGAAGATTTGAGGCAACCCGACGCGAGCGCCGAATTCGGCCGCTTTGGTATGGTTTTGGCGCCGATCTTGCAATAGCTCTCGTGGGCTCTCGTGGAGGGGCATTATGGAGCGCATGAGCCGCGGCGGGCCTATTGCGATCACCTTGAGGTGACGGCTAAACAGGATCGGGCTAGGGATCCCCGGGGAACAGGATGACGGATCAGGCGATTTTGGTCACCGGGGCCGCCGGCTTTATCGGCTTTCACGTCGCCCGGCAGCTCCTGGGCGAAGGCCGCACCGTCGTCGGGCTCGACAATCTCAACAGCTATTACGATCCGGCACTGAAGCGGGCGCGCCTGGCGCTGTTGCAGAGCGACCGCCGCTTCTCCTTCGTCGAGGCCGATCTTGCCGACCGCGAGACGATGGCGGCGCTGTTTGCGCAACATCGTTTTACGGAGGTCGTGCATCTCGCGGCGCAGGCCGGCGTGCGCTACTCGATCGAGCAGCCGCACGCCTACGCCGATTCCAATCTGGTGGGCTTTCTCAACATCCTCGAGGGTTGCCGCAACAGCGGTTGTCGTCATCTCGTCTACGCCTCGTCATCCTCCGTTTACGGCGCCAACACAAAATTGCCATTTGCGGTTGCGGACCGCACCGACCATCCCGTGAGCTTCTACGCCGCGACCAAGAAGGCGAACGAGGTGATGGCGCAGTCCTACAGCCATCTCTATCGCCTGCCGGTCACGGGACTGCGCTTCTTTACCATTTACGGGCCATGGGGACGGCCCGACATGGCCATGTTTCTGTTCGTAAACGCCATCATGGCGGGCAAGCCGATCCGGCTGTTTAACCATGGCCGAATGCGTCGCGACTTCACCTATGTTGATGATGTCACACGTGTAGTATCCAAGCTGATCAATCTTGTGCCTGCGGACGATCCGGCTGCCGCAAATGCGCCGTTTAAGCTCTACAATGTCGGCAATCACCATCCGGAGGAACTGATGCACGTCGTCGGGCTTCTGGAGCGGGAGCTGGGCCGGACGGCGATCAAAGAATTGCTGCCGATGCAGCCGGGAGATGTGCTGGAAACGTTCGCGGATGTCGAGGACCTGATGCGCGACACCGGCTTTGCACCGTCAACGCCGATCGAGCATGGGGTCCATAATTTTGTCACCTGGTATCGGGACTACTTCAAGGTTTGAGATGACGATGGACAAACGCATTATCCCCCTGATCATGTGCGGCGGCGCCGGCACGCGGCTGTGGCCGGCTTCGCGCGAGGTGCGGCCAAAACAGTTCCTGCCGCTGTTCGGCACCCGCTCGACCTTCCAGGACACGCTGCTGCGCGTTTCCGATCCCTCCCTGTTCGACCGGCCGATCGTCATCACCAATGCGTCCTATCGCTTCATGGTGCTGGAGCAGCTCGCCGAGATCGGCATCGAGGCCGACGTGATCCTCGAGCCGATGCGTCGCGATTCCGGACCTGCGATCGCGGCCGGCGCGGTGTTCGCGCAGAACCGCGCCAGTGAAGCCATCGTGCTTGCGCTCGCCGCCGACCACGTCGTGCAGGACAATTCCGCTTTCGTTGCCGCCTGCCGCGAGGGCCGTAACGCCGCGAGCACCGGGCGCATCGTCACCTTCGGCGTCAAGCCGGAGCGGCCGGCGACCGAATACGGCTACATCAACCCGGGCGAGGTGATCTCCGGTGAGGTGCATGCGGTCGCGCGCTTCGTCGAGAAGCCGGACGCGGTGAAGGCATCCGACTACGTCAATTCGGGCTATCTCTGGAACAGCGGCAATTTCATGTTCCCGGCGAGCGTGCTGCTCGACGAATATCGCAGGGTCGATGCAGGAAGCGTCGAGGCCGTCACCAACGCGGTCAACAATGCCGGCCGCGATCTCGGCTTCGTCACGCTGGAGCCCGAGGCGTTCGGCGCGGCCAAGGCGATCTCGATCGACTATGCCGTGATGGAGAAGACTTCGCGCGCCGCGGTCGTGCCGGTGTCGTGCGGCTGGTCCGACGTCGGCTCCTGGCACGCGGTGTGGGAGCTCTCCGACAAGGACGCACAAGGTAATGCGTCGCACGGCGCTGCGGTGTTCGAGGATTCCCGCAACTGCAACGTCACCACCGATTCCGCGCTGGTCGCGCTCGAAGGCGTCGACGATCTCGTCGTGGTCGCGACTGCTGATGCGGTTCTGGTCTCGCGCCAGAAGGATTCCAACGGCCTGAAACGTCTCGTCACGAAGCTGAAGTCGGTCGCGCCGAAGGTCACCGAGGAGCATCTCAAGGTGCACCGGCCCTGGGGCAGCTATCAGTCGGTCGACAATGGCGAGCGCCACCAGGTCAAGCGCATCGTGGTGAAGCCGGGCGGGCGGCTGTCGCTGCAGAAGCACCATCATCGCGCCGAGCACTGGATCGTGGTCCGCGGCGCCGCCCGCGTCACCGTCAACGAGGCCGTGAAGACGGTGCACGAGAACGAGTCGATCTACATCCCGATGGGCGCCGTGCACCGGATGGAGAACCCCGGTAAAATCATGCTGGAACTGATCGAGGTCCAGACTGGAAGCTATCTCGGGGAAGACGACATCATCCGGATTGAAGACGACTATCAAAGGTCGTAACCAGCAAACTCCGAATCACGGGACCCGGGCCAAAGAGGCGATATTTTTCGGCTTAAGGCCCGGGGAACGTGTAACTTTTTGAATCAAATCGTGTCCGGGCCGCCAAGGCGGCATTCGCCACAAATGTGGCGTCCGTGCTAGAAGCGCGCCGGGGATTTGCGTTGAATCGGGGTTTGCTCAAATGAGTTCCAAAGGATCTGCACCGGCAAAGGCCGGCTTGCGCGTTGGCGTCATTGGCGCCGGCGTGATGGGCAGCAACCATGCGCGCGTGCTTGCGGGTCTTCCCGGCGTCAGCCTCGTCGGCGTCGTCGATCCTTCGCCGGCACATCGCACACGCGCGACGGAACTTGCCAATTGCGCGAGTTTCGAGACGCTCGACCAGCTCTTCGCCGAAGGCATCGACGCCGTCACCATCGCAGCTCCCACCCACCTGCATCACGAGGTCGCGCTCGCCTGCATCGCCAAGAACATTCATGTTCTGGTCGAGAAGCCGATCGCATCCACGGTGGAGGAGGGCCGCGAGATCGTCGCTGCCGCGCAAAAGGCCGGCGTCACGCTGATGGTCGGCCATGTCGAGCGCTTCAATCCGGCGGTTGCCGCCGTCAAGCAGGCGATCGCGGGCGAAGACATTCTTTCCATCGCGATCACGCGCGTCGGCCCGTTCCCGCCGCGCATGTCCAATGTCGGCGTCGTCATCGACCTCGCCGTGCACGACATTGACCTGATCCGCTGGTTTACCGAATCCGACATCGTCGAGGTGCAGCCGCAATTGTCGAGCGCCGTCGCCGAGCGCGAGGACATCGCGCTGCTGCAGTTCCGCACCGAGAGCGGCGTGCTCGCGCACATCAACACCAACTGGCTGACGCCGTTCAAGGCGCGCAGCGTCACGGTCGCGACCCGCGGCAAATATGTGATGGGCGATCTGCTCACGCGCCAGGTCACCGAGTGCTTCGGCTTCAAGCCCGACGGCAGCTATTCGATGCGGCATCTGCCGGTCGGACATGACGAGCCGCTCCGCGCCGAGCTGATCGCGTTCCTCAAGGCGGTGCGCAACGGCGAGACGCCGGCGGTCACCGGCGACGAAGGCGTCGCCAGCCTCGAGATCGCGACGCAATGCCTGGAGACGCCGTCGCGGCCCGCGGCCAAATCGCCCGCCCTCAAAGGCCCGCGCCGCGTCGCCGGCTGAACCCGTCATCCATGTCGACCATTCAAGAAGGCGCCAAGAGCCAGGTCATGAACCAGCATCTGCGTTCCGAACCCATTCCCTTCATCGACGTCGGCTCGCAGCGCCGCCGGCTCGGCGCTTCGCTGGATGCCGCGGTCAAGCGCGTTCTCGACCATTGCCAGTTCGTCAATGGCCCTGAAGTCGCCGAGCTCGAGAAGCAGCTCGCGGCCTACAGTGGTGCCAAGCATGTCATCGGCTGCGCCAGCGGCACCGACGCGCTTCTGATGGTGCTGATGGCAAAGAACGTCGGGCCCGGCGATGCCGTGCTGTGTCCGTCCTTCACCTTCATCGCGACCGCGTCGCCGGCCGCACGGATGGGCGCGACCCCTGTCTACGTCGATGTCGACGAGACGACCTTCAACATGAGCCCTGAGTCCCTGAAGCGCGGCATCGCGACCGCTCGCAAGGCGGGCCTGAGGCCGGTTGCGGTCATTCCGGTCGATCTGTTCGGTCAGCCCGCCGATCACGATGCGATCGCCGAGATCGCCAGGGCCGAAGGCCTGTTCGTGATCGACGACGCCGCGCAAGGGTTCGGTGCAAGCTATAAGGGCCGCAAGCTCGGCACCTTCGGGCTCGCCACCACGACCAGCTTCTTCCCGGCAAAGCCGCTCGGCTGCTTCGGCGACGGCGGCGCGATCTTCACCGATGACGACGAGCTCGCGGCCACCTTGCGCAGCATCCGCGTGCACGGGCAGGGCGTCGACAAATACGACAACGTCCGCCTCGGCCTGACCGGCCGGCTCGACACAATGCAGGCCGCGATCCTGATCGAGAAGCTGAAGATCTTCGACGACGAGATCGCAGCCCGCAACAAGGTCGCGGAGCGCTACGCGCGTGGGCTGTCCAACGTGGTCACCGTGCCGCGTCTCAGCCCGGGCAATACCTCGGTCTGGGCGCAATACACCATCCGCCTGCCTGAGGGCACCGACCGCGACGGCTTCGCTGCCGCGCTAAAAGCCCAGGGCGTGCCGACCGCGATCTATTACGGCAAGTCGATGCATCAGCAGACCGCCTACAAGCAATATCCGGTGGCCGGGGGCGGCCTGCCCGGTTGCGAAAGCCTGTCGCAGGATGTCATCAGCCTGCCGATGCACGCCTATTTGACCGAAGCCGACCAGGAGCGGATCATCGCCGCCGTCCGCGGCGCGCTGGGGGGGTGATCTTGCGCTTTTCTTCCCTCTCCCCTTGTGGGAGAGGGTGGCTCGTCGCGAAGCGGCGAGACGGGTGAGGGGTCTTTCTCCGCACTGAATGCAAGGAGAGAAACCCCTCACCCGATTGAGTTTATATCTACTTGCGGCGCTGCCCTCTCCCACAAGGGGAGAGGGCACAGCAATGCGCATCGCAGGCCGAGCGGCCGTCTTTTTTCATCACGTCAAACTTCAAAGCCTTATCGTTAGACTGATTAGTCTCTAGAACAGTCCACATGCTCGGACGCATCTTCACGGTCGGTGGTTACACGCTGCTCTCGCGGCTGACGGGGTTTGCCCGCGACATCATGCTCGCGGCGATCCTCGGTGCCGGCCCCGTGGCCGATGCCTTTTTCGTGGCGCTGCGGCTGCCCAATCATTTCCGCGCGATCTTCGCCGAGGGCGCCTTCAACGCCGCCTGGGTGCCGGCCTATGCGCATGTCCATGGCGAGAAGGGGGAGGGGGCGGCAAAGCTGTTCGCCGACCGCATCTTCACGCTGCTGTTGGCCTCGCAGGTGGTGTTGCTCATCGTCGCCTGGCTGTTCATGCCGCAGGCCATGCGCATCCTGGCGCCGGGCTTCAGTGACGATGCCGAGCAGCGCAAGCTCGCGATCGAGCTGACCCGGATCACCTTTCCCTATCTGCTGCTGATCACGCTGGTGACGCTCTATGGCGGCATGCTCAACGTGATGCAGCGCTTTGCCAGCGCCGCGGCCGCCTCGATCTTCCTGAACGTTTCGATGATGATGACGCTGGCGGTCGCCGTCTGGTTTCCGAGCGCGGGCCATGCGGCTGCCTGGGGCGTCCTGATCTCCGGTTTCCTGCAATATTTCCTGCTGGCCGGCGATCTCGCCCGCCATGGCGGCCTGCCGCGCTTTGCGCCGCTGAAGCTCGACGAAGACGTCCGCGGTTTCTTCAAGGCACTCGGGCCTGCGACGCTGGGATCGATGGGCACGCAGGTGGCGCTGTTCGCCGATACCATCATCGCGACCTTCCTGCCTGCCGGCGCGCTGTCGGCGCTTTATTATGCCGACCGGCTCAACCAGCTCCCGATCGGCGTGATCGGCATCGCCATCGGCACCGTGCTGCTGCCGGAGATGTCGCGCCGGATCACGGCCAACGACCATGACGGCGCGATGAAGGCGCAGCGCCGCGCCTTCGACTTCACGCTGCTGTTCTCAATCCCGTTCGTCGCGGCCTTCCTCACCGTGCCGGACGAGATCATGCGCGCGCTGTTCGCGCGCGGCGCGTTCTCCAAGGCCGACGCTGTCGCCGCGGGCGGCACGCTCGCGGCCTACGCCATCGGCCTGATCCCCTTCGTGCTGATCCGCAGCGCGGTTGCGACCTTCTATGCGCGCAAGGACACCGCAACGCCGGTTCGCGCGTCGCTGACCGGCATTGCGGTCAATGTCGCGCTGAAGGTCGCCTTGATGGGATCGCTGGCCCAGGTCGGCCTTGCGCTCGCAACCGCCGTCGGTGTCTGGACCAATCTGTTGCTGGTGCTGTTCTTCGCCGTGCGGCGCGGCTTTCTCGTGCTGGACCGCGCCTGGCTGATGTCGCTGGCCAAATTCCTGCTGACCGGCTTGATCCTCGCCGCAGCGTTCTGGCTGATCGCGCACTTCAGCGCTTCAGCTCTCGCCTCGATGCGCTTCCACGACGAGTTGACGCTGGTTCTGCTCGCGATCGGGGGTACAATCGTCTACGCGCTTGCGATCCTCATCCTGTTCGGCCGCAGCTGGCTGGTTTCGCTGGTGCGCGGCTAGGCGCGTGCCGAAAGCCAACACGCCTACCCCGCCGTCACCGCGCCGAAGAATCGCTTTGAACGCGGACAACGCCGTGAGCGGATGGACCGTTTGTTGGGCCTCGGAGGCACCAGGGGTCTCCAGCGCCTCATGCCCGCCGGGCGGCCTTCATGCGGTTCGCCAATCGTGATACGATCTCGACATTCAGGTGCCGTCCTCAGGCAGCAACGCGATGAGGCAGTGACCATGTCATTTCGCTCTTCCTGGTCCACATCTCGGATCGACCAGTTCGCCACCGGCAATGCCGACCTGCTGATCCTGATCGGCCGCATCCTGCTTGCATGGGTGTTTGTTGGCAGCGCGTATGGAGCACTTGGCAACTTCAGTGGCTCAGTGGGCTATTTTCGGTCGCTCAACCTTCCAGTGCCGCAGCTGTTCACGACGACCACCGTCATCCTGGAAATACTGATATCGGTTGGTTTGATACTCGGCGTTGGTACGCGCTACTGCGCAATTTTGATGTTTCTATTTGTATTGTCGGCTACTGCAATCGCACATCGTTACTGGGAATATCCCGCCGGTCCGCAACAGTTCGGGCAGTACAACAATTTCCTGAAGAACATCTCGATCTCAGGAGGCGCTCTGTTGATCCTGGTCACCGGAGGGGGCCGGTTCTCCCTCGATCGGAGGCTGGCAGGCTAGCAGCGTTGTTCGTTTCAGCCGCTTCTTCGGCCTGATAGCCGATAACTTGATTCGAGTGAGCATCGTCGGCCCCGGCAGAGTTGCGACAGGTTGCAGCCGCACGATGTGCCGTTTGGTCCGTTCGTCTGACGCCATCAACGCGACGCGCAGCTCTGCCAGCTCGGCAGCTGCCAAGCCGTGCCTTTGCGGCCGTTTACTGCGTCACTTCGCCTTGTGCCTGAAAGCAACCTCGAGCAGATGGCTGACGAGATTCGAGAGCGGCTTCAGGCGCTCGCTTATTATCCTGAAGGAAAGCATCAGCCACGTCGCGAGCGCGGCACACCACAACAAGGTTTCCAATGTTTCGGGCATGAGGACACCCATGAAAGCGATTACTGGAAATCCGAGCAGTGTTGCCGATCTGAACCCACGCGACAAGTCCTCCTAAAAGTGGCAACATGCTGAAACACTCGGAAGAACCGTAGCTCGCCATGACAATCGCCTCAGCACGGCGTCTGAGTGTACGCCGGGAAGCTGGACCATTTTGCTGCTGGTGCTCTTCTTTGCCGCGCGGCGCGGCTTTCTCGTGCTGGACCGTGCCTGGCTGATGTCGCTCGGCAAATTCCTGCTGACCGTGATCATAGCCGCAGCGTTCTGGCTATCGCGCGCTTCGGCGGTTCAGCTTTCGCCTCGATGCATTTCCATGACGAGTTGACGCTCGTCCTGCTCGCCGTCCGCGGCACGATTGTCCATGCTCTCGCGATCTCATCCTGTTCGGCCGCAGCTGGCTTGTCTCGCTCGTGCGCGGCTAGGCAAGCAGGTGCTCGCCCCCAGGATGCAGCGGACATCGGCACATCTCTTGATTTTGCGCGTTTGGCGTGCTACACGCGCTGCATGATTAAATGCTCGCGCACCGTCAACCGCAACCACATGACCCGCTTCGGCTGGGCCGTGGAAGGAGTCGTGCGCTAGGAATTCGACGACGACATCTTTTCCACCAGGCCCCGCCGGCATCGGACGGGGCCTTTTGTTTGGCCACGCTCCCTGCCGGCTCAACAGCAGGAGCGTCCGATGCCACCCCAACAGACGAACATCTCACCCGAAATTGAGGTCGATGCCGCAAGGCGTGGCCTCGACCTTTCCATCGTCCTGAGCCTGCTCAGGCGCTACTGGCGTGCATTTCAGGAGTGGCGGCCGCGCGCAGGGGTCACCTTGCAGGACCTCAGTGACAGGGAGCTGATGGACATCGGTCTGACGCGCGGCGATATCGATTGCATCGCGCCTGAGCGCGCCATCGAGAGATTGAGAGACAGCACGAGGACTCTGTGTGGCCGCGGTGGGATGTGACGGACACAATTCCTGCCGTTCCTCACTGCGACAAGGAGAGGAGGCGATCATGATATCGCATGCTGCCGGTGCTCAGGCGGACGTGGAAATCCGACGATTGAATGTCGATGATCTCGATCTTTTTCGCGACATTCGTGCGGAGGCGCTTCAGATGCACCCTCAAACGTTTGGGTCTCCTGAAGAGGACGACGGCGGGGAGCCGATGATGGCGGCTTATCGCCGTTGGCTGGATGGAATGATCCTCGGCGCATTTCGATGCGGGAGCTTGATGGGCGTCGCGGGCTTCTATGTATCGCCAGATCGGCGATCGCAGCACAGGGGCAACATCTTCACGGTTTACGTGAGGGAGGAGGGCCGAGGTAAAGGGGTCGGAGATCGGCTCATCAAGGAGCTTCTTGCCCATGCCGAGGCACGCGTCGAGCAGGTGCATCTCGCCGTCCTGCTCGAATCGACCGCTGCAATCAACACCTACAAGCGTAACGGCTTTGAAATCTACGGCACCGATCCCGCTGCCGTCCGCATAGGAGAGGCCACCTACGACAAGTACTTTATGGTCAGGAAATTCAGCCGCTAAGGCCGTCCCGCACGGCTGTCCGGCCTGGTCGCGCCAGAACCGTCGGGGGTGGCTTCGAATCAGCGGCCTCAATGGGGGAACGGCCCGCCTAAACCCGTTTGCCTTGCCAGTTTTTCCACGGCAATATGCCGGCAAAACAACCATGAGAACGGGAAGATAAAATGGCGGCTCCCATCAAGTTCGGCGTTGGCCAAAGCGTGCTGCGCAAGGAGGATGACGCGCTCATCCGCGGCAAGGGCCGCTATACCGACGATTACGCGCCGCAGGCTGCGCTGCGCTGCCTGATGCTGCGCTCGCCGCACGCGCATGCCAAATACACCATCGATGTGAGCCGCGCCCGCGGGCTGCCCGGCGTCGCGCTGATCCTGACCGCCGACGACGTCAAGGATCTCGGCAATCTGCCCTGCCTGTTCAACCTCGAGACCGATCCGTTCACCGGCCCGCCATACCCGATCCTGGCCAAGGACGAGGTACGCCACGTCGGCGATGCCGTCGCCTTCGTCGTCGCCGAGACCATCGACCAGGCCCGCGACGCGATCGAGGCGATCGACGTCAAATGGTCGCCCCTGCCGGCGGTGACCGGCGTCGTCAATGCTGTGAAGAAGGGCGCGCCGCAGGTCTGGCCCGACAAGGCCGGCAATGTGCTGTTCGACGTCTCGATCGGCGACAAGGCGGCGACGGAAGCTGCCTTTGCCAAGGCGCATGCGGTGGCGGAAATCTCGATCATCAATCCGCGTGTGGTCGCGAGCTTCCTGGAGACGCGTGCGGCGGTCTGCGAATACGATTCCAAGCGCGACCATCTGACGCTGACGGTCGGCAGCCAGGGCAGCCACCGCCTGCGCGACATCCTGTGCCAGAACGTGCTCAACATCCCGACTGACAAGATGCGGGTGATCTGCCCCGATGTCGGCGGCGGGTTCGGCACGAAGCTGTTTCCGTATCGGGAATACGCCTTGATGGCGGTCGCCGCGCGAAAATTGAAGAAGGCGGTGAAGTGGGCGGCAGATCGCTCCGAGCATTTCCTGGGCGATGCGCAGGGCCGCGACAACGTCACCACCGCGAAGATGGCGCTGGCCGAGGACGGCAAATTCCTCGCGATGGATTGCGACCTGATGGGCGACATGGGCGCGTATCTGTCGACCTTCGGCCCCTACATTCCCCATGGCGGCGCCGGCATGCTGCCGGGCCTCTACGACATCCAGGCCTTCCACTGCCGGGTGCGCACCATCTTCACGCACAGCGTGCCGGTCGATGCCTATCGCGGCGCCGGGCGGCCTGAAGCTGCCTATGTCATCGAGCGCCTCGTGGACGCCTGCGCACGAAAACTCGACACGACGCCGGACGCCATCCGCCGCAAGAACTTCATCCCGCCGAAGGCGCTGCCGTACAAGACGGCCACGGGCAAGGTCTATGATTCCGGCGATTTCGCCGCGCATCTCAAGCGCGCGATGGAGATCGGGGAATGGAAGGAGTTTGCAAAGCGCGCCAAGGCGGCCAAGAAGGAGGGCCTGATCCGCGGCATCGGCCTTGCGAGCTATGTCGAGATCTGCGGCGTGATGGGTGAGGAGACGGCCAATGTCCGCCTCGATCCGAGTGGCGACGTCACCGTGCTGATCGGCACGCAATCGAGCGGGCAGGGCCATCAGACCGCCTATGCGCAGATCGTCGCCGAGCAATTCGGCCTGCCACCGGAGCGCGTGCATATCCGCCAGGGCGACACCGAGGAGATCGCGACCGGCCTCGGCACCGGCGGCTCGGCCTCGATTCCCACCGGCGGCGTCTGCGTGGAGCGTGCTGCGGGCGATCTCGGCAAGAAGCTGAAGGAGTTCGCAGCTCAGGCGCTCGAAGCGAGCGCGGGCGACCTCGAGATCACCGACGGCATGATCCGGATCGCCGGCACCGACCGCTCGATCTCCTTTGCTGACCTCGCCAAGCGCCCCGGCGCCGATCCCACGAAGCTGAACGGCAGCGCGACCTTCGCCAGTGCCGACGGCACCTATCCCAACGGCACGCATCTGGCGGAGGTCGAGATCGATCCGGCCACCGGCATCATCAAGATCGTCAACTACGTGATCGTCGATGATTTCGGCAAGACGCTCAATCCGCTGCTTTTGGCCGGCCAGGTGCATGGCGGCGCCATGCAGGGCATCGGCCAGGCGCTGATGGAGCAGGTGGTCTATGGCGCGGGCGACGGCCAGCTCATTACCGCGACCTTCATGGACTACGCGCTGCCGCGCGCAGCGGACGGGCCGGCCTTCGTGTTCGAGACTGCCAACGTTCCCTGCAAGACCAATCCGCTGGGGGTGAAGGGCGCGGGCGAGGCCGGCGCGATCGGCTCCTGTCCGGCCGTCGTCAATGCCATCGTCGATGCGCTCTGGCGCGAATACAAGATCGACCACATCGACATGCCGGCAACGCCTGAGCGGGTCTGGATCGCCATCAACGAGCACCATCGCCGTCACAGCCTCTAGGCGGCGATTCTTCCGCGGCGGGAATAAACGCTCGCTGCGGGGTTTCTATCCATGAATGGGCCCATCCTCACCTCTGCGAGCCGGAGACATTAGCAATGAAACGAACGATGATTGTCGCGGGGACCATCCTGCTGGGTGCGGGCGCCGTGATGGCGCAGCAGGAGATCGCCGTTCAGCAGGACAATCTGATGCGCGCGATCGCCAAGAACCAGTATGGCGTGATCCAGAAGATGACCAAGGGCGACATCCCCTTCGACAAGAAAGCTGCCGATCAGGCCATCGCCAGCATCGAGGCCGATGTTGCCAAGATCGCCAAGACCTTCGAGGTCAATCCCAAGCAGGATGTCGTCGACGCGACCTATGGCGCCTCGCAAAAGGTCTGGCAGAACAAGGCCGATTTCGACTCCAAGATCCCGCCTGTGCAGAAGGCGATCGCCGATGTCAAGGGCAAGATCAAGGATGTCGCCAGCCTGAAGGCGGCCTATACCGCAATCAATGACCGCTGCAGCGATTGCCACGAGACGTATCGGGTCAAGCTGAAATAGCGAGGCGCAATTCTCGCTCCATCCGGGCTACGGCGCCGATAAGGAATCGAAAAGGCGGTTGCGAAAGCAGCCGCTTTTTTGCGCCGGCGCGAAGCGCGGCAGGAATTTATGTCCGCAAGGCCTGACGGATCGCTGTGAGAGCAGCTATCTTGGCTGCAGTCGCCGCGGAATTGACGTGAGCTGTTGGAAATTGGCGCATCTCGCTCCCGACGGCCTCATCAGGAGTTCCATGGCGCGGCTTCAAGCAGAACAGCGAGACAGGCCATGGCAAAACCGTTTCCGTCGAAGACCCACATCGGCAACCATATGCTGCATCCCGAAACCTTGATGCTGACCTATGGCTATGATCCGCAATTGTCGGAAGGCGCCATCAAGCCGCCGGTCTTCCTGACCTCCACCTTCGTGTTCAGGACCGCCGATGACGGGCAGGACTTTTTCGATTTCGTCGCCGGCCGGCGCGAGCCGCCGGAAGGCATGGGCGCGGGCCTGGTCTATTCGCGCTTCAATCATCCCAACAGCGAGATCGTCGAGGACAGGCTCTCGATCTACGAGCGCACCGAGAGCTGCGCGCTGTTCTCGTCCGGCATGGCGGCGATCGCCACCACGATCCTGGCTTTCGTTCGCCCGGGCGACGTCATCCTGCATTCCCAGCCGCTCTATGGCGGGACGGAAACGCTGCTGACGAACACGCTGGCCCGCCTGTCGATCGGCGCCGTCGGCTTCGCCGATGGGATCGACGAAGCCGCGGTCAAGCAGGCCTCGGAGGAGGCCATGGGCAAGGGTCGCGTTTCGATGATCCTGATCGAAACCCCGGCCAATCCGACCAACGGCCTGGTCGATGTCGCCATGATCCGTCGCATTGCCGATTCCATCGGAAAGGCCCAGGGACACACGCCGATCATCGCCTGCGACAACACGCTGCTCGGCCCGGTGTTTCAGCGGCCGATCGAGCACGGCGCCGACATTTCCCTATACTCGCTTACGAAATATGTCGGCGGTCATTCGGACCTGATCGCGGGCGCCGCGCTCGGCTCGAAGGCGCTGATGAAAGGCATCAAGGCGCTCCGGGGCGCCATCGGGACCCAGCTCGATCCGCATTCCTGCTGGATGATCAATCGCTCGCTCGAGACGCTGAGCCTGCGCATGGAAAAAGCCGATGCGAATGCGCGCCTCGTGGCGGATTATTTGCGCGACCACCCCAAGGTGGCCAAGGTCCACTACCTCGGTCATCACGAGGAGGCCTCGCCGGCCGGGCGTGTGTTCGCGCGGCAATGCCTGGGGGCGGGATCCACCTTCTCGTTCGACATCGTCGGCGGCAAGGATGCTGCGGTCAAATTCCTCAACGCGCTGCAGATCCTCAAGCTGGCGGTGAGTCTCGGCGGCACGGAGTCGCTCGCGAGCCTGCCCGCGACCATGACCCATTCCGGCGTTCCCGCCGACATCCGCCGGAAAATCGGGGTGCTCGATTCCACGATCCGGCTGTCCATCGGCATCGAGAATCCCTCCGACCTGATTGCCGACCTCACGCAGGCGCTGAACGCGGCTTAAAGCATGATCCGGAAAAGTGCGCAGCGGTTTTCCGAAAAGATCATGCTTAAACAACAACCTAAAGCGCGATGACGATTCATCCTGATCGCATCGCGCTTTAAGCGCGGCCGGAATCGAAAAGGCCGGACGCCCCTCCTGCGCCCGGCCTTCACGCAACGAAGCAGCGTCGCGGCTTACTTCGTCACCTGACCGCGGATCTCGCCGCCCGGGTTGGCCGCGGTGTGGATGTTGACGTAGAGCTTGCCGCCGAGCAGATCGGCAGCCTGCGCGTCGGTCAGCGTCGCCTCGCCCTTTACGGGGCTGGCGGTCGCATTCGGGATCGCGAGCGCGACGCCGGCGTTCTTGCCGGCCTCCGCGGGGCCGTGGAAATGGGCGGCGGTAGCAGGGCCGGACAGCCCGGAATAGGTGACCGTCCACGAAAGCTTCTTGCTGGCGGCATCATAGTCCAGATCGGCGGTTCCGGTGGCGCTGCTGGTCGTTGCCGGCACCTCGGACTTGCCGTCGAGCGTTGCTTTCAGCTTTTCGGCGCTGGCCGGAGCTGCAAAAGCAACGGCACCGAGTGCTAAGGCGGCAATGACGGTCTTGTTCATGACATTCTCCCTGCTGAACCCGTTCGGGCTGCCAAACTTTCAACAGCCGGCATTTCAGTTTATTCCCGTTTCCGGCCAAGGCGGGCTAAATTCTTCGTGGCTGGAGCCGCGGCGACATTGGTCTTAGGTTCGCCGTGTCGAGTGAATGGATACCCATGTTGCAACGAACAATTCTCGGGGGGCTGCTCGCCGCGGTCGCCGCCGGCGTCGTCTATTGGTGGCTCAGCGCGCCGGTGGTGGCGGCTGTGGGCAACGCGCCGGCGCATGTGGCAAACCTTGCCAACGGCGAGGCCATGTTCAATGCCGGGGGCTGCGCGTCGTGCCATGCCACGCCCAACCAGCCCGACCGTGTCAGGCTCGGCGGCGGCGTCGCGATCAAATCGCCGTTCGGAACGTTCTACGCGCCGAACATCTCCCCCGATCCGAACGACGGCATCGGCAAATGGACCGACGCCGACTTCGTCAACGCGGTTATGCACGGGGTTTCGCCAGGCGGGCAGCATTATTTTCCCGCCTTCCCCTATACGTCCTATCAGCACGCAAGGCGCGAGGACGTGCTCGATCTCTTCGCCTATCTGAAGACGCTGCCGCCCGTTGCAGGCAAAGTGCGAGACCACGACGTCGGCTTTCCGTTCAACATCCGCCGCAACATCGGCGTCTGGAAATTCCTGTTTCTGCACGACAAGCCTTTTGTCGCCGACGGCACCAAGTCGCCGCAATGGAGTCGCGGCGCCTATCTCGTCAATAGTTTTGGCCATTGCGCCGAATGCCACAGCCCGCGCAACGCGCTTGGCGGCATCATCCAGCGCCAGCGCTTTGCCGGCGGGCCCAATCCGGAAGGCGAGGGCTGGGTGCCGAATATCACGCAGAAGCGCCTCGGCGAGTGGAGCGCGAAGGATCTTGCCTACTTCCTCAAGACCGGGGAATTGCCCGACGGCGACAGCGCCGGCGGCGCGATGAAGCGTGTGATCAAGAACACCTCGCAATTGTCCGAGGCGGATATTGCGGCGATGGCGGACTATCTCAAATCGCTGCCGCCGGTCGACGGTCCGCCGCGGCCCAAGCGCAAGGAAGCTGGTTAGCTCAGCTGGCGCCGAACGCCTTGAAGGTGATGATGGTGAGGGTGTCCTGGATGCCCGGCAGCACCTGCACCTTCTCGTTGACGAAATGGCCGATGTCGGTGTCCTTGTCGACGTAGAACTTCACCAGGAGGTCGTATTGGCCGGCCGTGGAGTAGATCTCGGAAGCGATCTCGGCTTCGGCAAGCGCATTGGCGACCGTATAGGACTGGCCGAGCTTGCATTTGATCTGGACGAAAAAAGGAACCATCGCGGGCACTCCGAAAGCGTATCTGGCGGCTAATAGGCCAAACCCGGCACCATTTAGCAAGCGGACTTGCCGGCCACCAGATGTCGGTCCGGCGCCTAGGAGGTCACCACGGCCGCGGCGAATGCGTCTCTGAGCCGCTGGGCAAGCTCGACCTTGCGATAGGGCTTGGTCAGCACGATCGCCTGCGCATGCGCGTGGCCCTGCTCGACCAGGGTCTCCAGCGCGTAGCCCGAGGTGAACAGGACCGGCAGACCGGGGCGAATCCGCCGCGCCTGGTCGGCGAGCTCCCAGCCGCTCATGCCGCCGGGCATCACGATGTCGGTGAACAGCATGTCGATACCGGGCTCGGTGCGCAGCTGCTGCAAGGCCTCCTTGCCGTTGACCGCGGCAACGACGCGATATCCGAGAGCTTCCACCCTCCGAATGGCGGAGGAGCGAACGAACGGATCGTCCTCGGCGATCAGGATCGTCTCGTATCCTCGGGGCGCCGCGTCCTCGCCATCGGAAAGCTCGGCGTGCGATGATCCGATGTCCGCGCGCGGCAAATAGATCCGGACCGTCGTCCCAAGGCCCGGCTCGCTGTAGATCGAGACGTGGCCATTGGATTGCTTGGCGAAGCCATAGACCATGCTGAGCCCAAGGCCCGAGCCCTTGCCGACCTCCTTGGTGGTGAAGAACGGCTCGAAGGCGCGCCGGGTGACCTCGGGCATCATGCCTTCGCCGTCGTCGGTGATCGAGATCAACACGTAGCTGCCGGATGCGACTTCGGGGTGAAGGGTGCGATAGTCGTCGTCGAGTGTCGTCAACTCCGTGCTCAGGGTCAGGTGGCCACCGGCCGGCATGGCATCCTGCGCATTGAGCGCAAGGTTGAGCACGGCGGATTCGAGCTGGGCCCGATCCGCGAAGGCCACGATCGTGCCGGGCCTGGAGGCCGTCCTGATCTCGATGTCCTCGCGCAAGGTGCGCTTGAGCAGCTTGAACATGGACTCGAGCAGGCCGCGGCAATCGATCGTCTGGGGCTGCAGCAACTGGCGGCGACTGAATGCGAGCAGGCGCTGCGTCAGCTCGGCACCCCGTTCGCCCGATTGGCAGATGTCCTCGGAAAAGCGGCGCAGGTCGGGCCTCGCCTTGAGCTGCTCGCTCAGGTGCTCGGCGTTGCCGATGATGACGGTGAGCAGGTTGTTGAAGTCGTGGGCGATGCCGCCGGAGAGCTGACCGACCGTCTCCATCTTCTGCGCCTGCTGGAGCTGCTGCTCAGTCAGCTTGCGCGCGGTCAGGTCGTGGACGATGCCGACGAAGATCAATTCGCCGTCCTGCCGGGTCCGGCCGACCGACACGTCCATCGGAAAGGTCGATCCGTCCTTGCGCAGGCCGATGGCCTCGCCGGCGGTCGCGAAATGCCTTGCGTGGCTGTCGGGCGCGGTGCCCGCCTCGGGCATCAGCATCCTGACGTTCCGGCCCATGATCTCGTCGGCAGAGTAGCCGAACAAGCGCTCGCAGGCCGGATTGAACAGCAGAATATGGTCCTGCGCGTCGAGCAGGATGACTCCGTCGACCGCTGTCTCGACGATCGCGGTGAGGCGCGCCACGCTCTCGCGCATGGCGCGCTGGGCGTCGCTGACCTGCTGGAGCAGGAGCGTCGCGTCCCGGCTCTTGATTTCCTCCTCCTCGAGCGCGGCCTGGACCTGCCGCAGCTCGAAAGGCGAGGGGATCGTCAGGATCTTCGGCAGCAGCGGCCAGAGCGCGCCCGCCGTGACCACGGATGCCACCGCGGTCGCCGCCTTGACCATGCCCTCGATGCCATAGACCGGGACCCAGAGCGTGTAGATCGACAATACGTGGGTCAGGCCGCACGCCATGATGAAGATCGCGAAGGCCCAATAGACCCAGCCGAACTTGAGGTCGCGCCGCTTGGTGACCAGAATCGCAAGGGCAAACGGAATCGAAAAATAGGCGGCGGCGATGCAGGCGTCGGAAACGACGTGAAGCCAGATCAGCTCAGGCTCCCACAACAGGCAGATGCCGTGCGGCGACAGCATGGACGGGTCGAGGAGACGTTCAAAAAAGGCCCACATCATTCCACCCCAAGATTCCGTTCCAGGCGGCTTGCGGGCCGGGAGCCCGCAACATGGGTGTCGCTGGACAGTTCCACTCTCACCTCGCGCTCCGGCGAAGCAGGTAAGGTTCGAGACTATACCAAGGGTCCGGCGCGGTTGCATTTTCAAGTCCGCACGATTGCGGGGCGAGCCGGCCCGCTGCTTGCCTGATTCGCAGGGAATACACGGCGTCGCGAATCACTGTCGGACACGGCTCGGCGCGCTTGCCGGTGTTCCACGGCCGCGCTAGGACAGGCCATGGCGGTGTCCTTATCCAGCAAAGGTGCCCGGCGATGACGACCCCAGTCGCACTCACCATCGCCGGCTCCGATTCGAGCGGCGGTGCCGGCATCCAGGCCGACCTGAAGACCTTTGCCGCGCTCGGCGTCTATGGTGCCTCCGCCATCACGGCGCTGACGGCGCAGAACACGCGCGGTGTCACCGGCATTCACCCGGTCCCGGCGGAATTCGTCACCGCGCAGATCGATGCGGTGTTCTCCGATCTCGACATTGGTGCGGTGAAGATCGGCATGGTGGCTGAGGTCGCCGGCATCGATGCGATCGCGGCCGCGCTGTCGCGCTGGTCGCCGCGGCATGTCGTGCTCGATCCCGTGATGGTGGCAACCTCCGGCGACCGCCTGCTGGCATCCGAGGCCGTCGACGCGCTCCGCACAAAACTGATATCGCTGGCGTCGGTGATCACGCCCAATCTGCCGGAAGCCGCGGCTCTGCTCGACGAGCCGGTCGCGGCAAGCGAGGCCGAGATCGAAAGCCAGGGGCATCGCCTGCTGGCGCTCGGCTGCCGTGCGGTCCTGATCAAGGGCGGACACGGCGAGGGCGCCGAGAGCATCGATTATCTCGTCGATGCCCAAAACACGATCGCGCTCGCCGCGCCGCGCGTTGCGACCCGCAACACCCATGGCACCGGCTGCTCGCTGTCCTCGGCGGTCGCGGCTGGACTGGCCAAGGGCGAAGATCTGGAGCTTGCCGTGCGCAACGCCAAGGCCTGGATCAGCGCGGCCATCGCAGCCGCCGACCGCTTCAGCGTCGGGCACGGCCACGGCCCGGTCCATCATTTCCACAGGTTCTACTGAGGCGGGCCGTCCGCGGAAGCGCGGCCATCGATCCGTTGAGCGCTGGCTTCATCGTCCCCAATGCCTTGTGGCGACATCGAGCAAGCGCCTCTCCTTCGAGACGGACCGCTTCGCGGTCTCCTCAGGATGAGGCTGAACTGCGTCGGTCCGCTTTGAATTTGCAGCCGCGCACTCCGCCCTCATCCTGAAGGCCCGCCAACGGCGGGCGTCTCGAAGGATGTGCCGCGGGGGAGATGGCCTCAGGGAAGAGTAGGGTCCCGGCGCCTCCTGCGGCGCCATGTCGCCTGATTGTCGCATGCGGCTGATATTCGCAGGCAGGCGAGGCAAGGCGTGATTCGTGTCTGAAGGTGCCTCAAAAGTTCAATCGGTCATCCCCCTGTCACGGGACATTGTTACAGGCTGGCGCATGGGAAGTTACGATGTGAGTGACGAGAGCCCGGAGCGGCGCTTTCGCACGTTGTTCATCTCCGACGTTCATCTCGGAGCCCGCGGTTCTCAAGCCGATCTTCTGCTCGACTTCCTACGCTACCATGATGCCGACACGATCTATCTCGTCGGCGACATCGTCGACGGCTGGGCGCTGAAATCGAGCTGGAACTGGCCGCAATCCCACAACGACCTCGTGCAGAAGCTGCTGCGCAAGGCACGCAAGGGCGCCAAGGTCGTCTACATCCCCGGCAATCACGACGAGTTCCTGCGCAACTATTACGGCACGCATTTCGGCGGCATCGACGTCGTCGAGAACACGGTCCACACCGGCGTGGACGGCAAGCGTTATCTCGTCATCCATGGCGACATCTTCGACCTCGTGGTGCAAAACGCGCGCTGGCTCGCCCATCTCGGCGACAAGGCCTACGACTTCGCGATCCAGATGAATCGCTTCGTCAACTTCTTCCGCCGCTTGTTCAAGGTGCCCTATTGGTCGCTGTCGCAATGGGCCAAGCAGAAGGTCAAGAACGCCGTCAATTACATCGGCGCGTTCGAGCAGGCGCTCGCCGCCGAGGCGCGGCGCCACGACGCCGACGGCGTGATCTGCGGCCACATCCATTACGCCGTGATCCGCGACGAGGGCGGCATTCGCTACATGAATTGCGGCGACTGGGTCGAGAGCTGCACGGCGCTGGTCGAGCACGACGACGGTCATTTCGAGATCATCACCTGGGCGGATCATTTGCAGAAGCCGGCAGCCGTCCCGCAGGTTGCAGCCAGAGCTGCATAACAGAGGCCGCCTGATGCGCATCCTGGTCGCGACCGACGCCTGGCACCCGCAAGTCAACGGTGTGGTTCGGACGCTGACCAAGCTCGCCGACGCCGGCAAAAGCCTCGGCGTCGAATTCACGTTCCTGACGCCGCAATCCTTCCGCACCTTTGCAATGCCGAGCTATCGCGATGTGCGGCTGGCGATGCCCCGTCCCGCACGAATCGCCAAGCTGATCGAGGAGGCGCGCCCCGACAGCATCCACATTGCGACCGAAGGGCCGATCGGCCTGATGGTCCGCCGCTATTGCCGCCAGCGCAAGCTGCCGTTCACGACCAGCTTCCACACCCGCTTTCCCGAATATGTCCGTGCCCGCGTGCCGGTGCCGGGCTTGCTGATCTGGCGGGCACTGCGCCGCTTCCACGCGCCCAGCCGCGCCGTGATGGCGGCAACGCCTGCGCTCGCCCGCGAGCTGACCGAGCGTGGTTTCGACAATGTCGTGCTGTGGCCGCGCGGCGTCGACACCCATCTGTTCCACCCCCGCGCCATCGACCTTTGCCTGCCGGGACCGGTGTTCCTATCGGTCGGCCGCGTCGCGGTGGAGAAAAATCTCGAGGCCTTCCTCGATCTCGAGCTGCCCGGGACCAAGGTCATCGTTGGTGACGGCCCCGCGCGCGCCTCGCTCGAAGAGGCCTATCCCGACGCGATCTTCCTCGGCGAGAAGCACGGCGAGGAACTGGCGGATATCTATGCGGCCGCCGACGTCTTCGTGTTTCCGAGCAAGACCGACACGTTCGGCCTGGTGCTGCTGGAAGCGCTCGCGAGCGGCCTGCCGGTGGCCGCTTTCCCGGTGAAGGGTCCTCGCGACGTCATCGGCGATGCCCCGGTCGGCGCACTCGATCACGACCTGCGCAGCGCCTGCTTCGCGGCGCTGGACATCTCCCGGCAGGACTGCGTCGCGTTCGCCGCCAATTACACCTGGGAAGCCTCGGCGAGGGCCTTTGTGGCCAGCATTGAGGCGGTCGGCGCGGTGCTGCCTGGCCGGAACGCCGCGGAACAGCCGCGCTTCGTCGCCTGAAGAGAAAAATCCTCGCGCGGAGGTGTCTTGCCCGCGCTGCGGTGGCCGCGATAAGATCTGACATGACCGAACAGCTCCTCCCGATCGGCCCTGCCGATATCGACGCCGCAGCGCGCGTGATCGCGCCCTACGCCATCCGCACCCCGCTGTTGTCCTTTCCCGTGCTCAACGAGCGCGTCGGCGCCAAGGTCTTCCTGAAGCCGGAGATGCTCCAGCGCACCGGCTCGTTCAAGTTCCGCGGCGCCTTCAACAAGGTGTTCTCGATCCCGCAGGACAAGCGCGCCGGCGGTGTCGTCGCGTTCTCCTCCGGCAACCACGCCCAGGGCGTGGCGGCGGCGGCAAAGATTCTCGACATGCAGGCGACCATCGTGATGCCGGCGGATGCGCCGCTGTCGAAGCGCGAGCGCACCAAATCCTACGGCGCCGAGGTCGTGCTCTATGATCGCGACAAGGACGACCGTGAGGCGATCTCGCGCGGCATCGCCGAGAAGCGCGGCGCGACGCTGGTCAGGCCTTACGACGATCCGTTCGTGATCGCAGGGCAGGGCACTGCCGGCCGCGAGATCGCGGAGGACATGGCAACGCTCGGTCTCAGCCCCGACATCGTGGTGGCGCCGGCGTCCGGCGGCGGCCTGATCGCGGGCGTCGCAACCGCCGTGAAGGCGCGCTATCCGCTAGCCGAAATCGTGGTGGCCGAGCCCGAGGCGTTCGACGATCACGGCATTTCGCTGAGCGCAGGCCATCGCGAGCCGCATCCGCCGGCGGGCCGCACCATCTGCGATGCGCTGATGGCGCTGATTCCCGGCGAGATGACGTTTGCGATCAACAGCAAGCTGCTGGCGCGCGGCGTTACCGCGTCGGACAAGGAAGTCGGCGCCGCCGTTGCCTTCGCCTATCGCGAGCTGAAGCTCGTGGTGGAGCCGGGCGGTGCGGTGGGTCTTGCGGCGCTGCTGGCGGGGCGTCTCGATGTGGCCGGCAAGAACGTCGTGATCGTGCTCTCCGGCGGCAATGTCGATGCGGATTTGTTTGCGGAGTTGGTCGCCTAGCCGCCATTCCGGGGCTCGCGAAGCAAGAACCCGGAATCCACTTCTCCGCCGTCTCTGCCGCACAATGGATTCCGGGCCTGCGCCTCACGGCGCATCCCGGAATGACGATCGTCGAGGGTCGACATGAAGAAGGGGCAGAGCGTTTCCGCTCTGCCCCTTCTTCGTTGTGTGGCTCGCTGCGATCAGCGCATGAAGCCGCGGTGGTTATTGCCGCCGCCCGTGCTCGGGGCCTGGTTCATCGACTGGCGGATGTTGTTGCCGCCGCTGTTGACCATGCGGTTGGTCGTGTTGAACTGCGGGCGATTGTTGTTCTGCACCTGCACCTTGTTCACCGGGTTGTTGTTGATCTTCACGCCGTTGTTGACGCGGATCGGGTTGTTCTGCGTCTGGACGTTGACCGGCTTCGTCTCGACCTTCGGGCCGCCCTTGCCGACATTCACCGGCACGCTGACGATCTTGCCGAGGGTGCCGTTGCCGGCGTCCGGCTTGTTGTTGGTCGCGGGCAGGGTCACGATCTTGCCGATGCCGCCATTGCTGGTGGTCGTGTTGGTCGGCGCAGGCAGGGTGACGATCTTGCCCGGGGTCTGCGACGGCGTGCCGTTCGGCTGGTTGTTGCCCGAGGGCAGATTGCCGATCTGGCCGCCATTGCCGAGCTTGCCGATGACATTGCCGTCGACCGGCTTCTGCACGATCGGCAAATTGCCGTTGATCTGACCACCGCCATTACCCTGCTGCAGCGGCATGTATTTGGGCTGGCCGAGATTGCCGATCTTGAAGGTCGGAGCAATGTTCTGCGGCGCCAGGAACTTGGTTGCTTGCATCAAGGGGATCTGCTTCGGCTGCGTCTGCAGCTTCAGCGCCATTTGCGCATAGGGGCTGTTGCCGTAGCTGTCGTAGAAGCTCTTGTAGGCAACCGGCGAATTCACCAGCACCGCCTTGTGCCAGGCCTGCGAGAGCAGGATGTTGTTGAGCAGCCAACGGACGTGGTCGCACAGCGGGTCGTGCGGGTACATCTGGATGAACTCCTGATAATATTCCGGCCGGCCCTCGGACACGACGTAGTCATAGGCCTGACGCGTCGAGCGGCTCGGCAGGTTGGAGGCCATCTGCACCACCGGCGCCCTGACGGGCGCGCGGTTGGCGGCAACCGCGGTGTCGCCGAAGAAGGTGAAGTCCGAGGTCAGCGAGGAACTCTCCCACGGGATCTGCGCGCCGCTGGTGGATTGGTTCACCTGCAGGCGGACGCGCTTGAACAACTGCTCGATCGGCACGTTGGGTTCGCGCGCGACGTTCAGGAACGCCTGCGTGTAGGGGCTGTGACCGCCGGTGCCGTCGAGCGCTTCGGCGCCCGGCGCGGTCGAGTAACCGACGATCGAGCCGTTCGGCGCATCGACGATGGCGAGGCCGCGGCCGGCGTCATTGACATCAGGGAACGGGTTGTTGCGGCAGGCATCGAGGATGACGATGCGCATGCGGCTCGGGATCGTCTCCAGCGTCGACATCACGTCGACCAGCCGCACCGAATTATTGACGAGCTCGGTCTGGCTCGACACCTTGGCGTCGACGGGAACGAGATAGTTCTCGCCGGCGAGCTGCACGCCGTGACCGGCGTAATAGACCATCGCCACCGTGTTCGGACCGCGCGCGGACACTTTGGCGGAGAAGTCCTGGACCACACGGAGCATGTCGTTCTGGGTCAGGTCGGTCGCGGCAACCACCTCGAACCCCGCCGAGTTCAGGAACTTCGCCATCGACTCGGCGTCATTGTCGGGATTGGCGAGTTGCGGCGCGTTCTTATAGTTCGAATTCCCGATCACCAGCGCCACCCGCTGCTCCGGGCCCTGCAGCGCGGTGGGGGCCGGCTCGACCGGGGCAACTTGCGCGGAAACGGGGCCGCAGGCGAAGCCGAACAGGCTTCCCACAAGGCTGGCTGTCATCAGGAAAGGCTTTAGGCGGAACATGGCGTGCTCCTTTGGCACTGATCTCGATGCGAGATTGGTTGCCGGGGAGCCTCGCCGCGTTCGAGCTTGAGGTCCGTGATCCCCCTCACCATGGTGGCCTTGCGTGATCTGAATCACGCTCGGAACCTGCTATGGTGAGCGATCGATAAGGGGAACTGCCGTCACATGCTGAAATCGATCGATCCGATCCTGACGCCCGACCTGCTCTGGCTGCTGGCCTCCATGGGCCACGGCGACGATCTCGTGGTCGTCGACGCCAACCACCCGGCCACGCACATCGCCCGCAGCACCTCGTCGCAGCGCCTGATCCAGCTGCCGGGCATGACGATGGAGACGGCCGTCCGAGCCATCATGACGCTCTATCCGCTCGACGATTTCGATCCCGACCCGGTGCGCGTGATGGCGCCGGTCGACGATCCCGACCGCGTGCCCGACGTGCAGCGCGCCGTGCTGGCCGAGATCGAGCGTGCGGTCGGACGCGCCGTTGCTCCCGGCAAGCTCTCGCGTCCGGATTTTTACCGCGCGGCGGCGGCGGGGTTTGGTGTCGTGCAGGTGGGGGACAGCAGGGGTTACGGCTGCTTCCTGATCAGGAAGGGCGTGATCGGCTAGCCGGATTGGCGCATCAGCTCCGACGGCCAGCCAACCCGGACGAGAAGGCCGTCGGGGCCGTTGATGCCGACTTCATACATGCCCCATTCGCGGTGGCGCAGCACGCCGCCGGGCCGGATGATGAGATCGTCCACGCGCGCGGCAATGGCCTCGACCTCGGGCGTGCGAATGAAAATGCCAAAGGGATTGTGCTCCGGCACGCGCCACGGGCCATCGCCGGCTTGCGTGAGATGCACCTCGCATCCCCAGCCGCTCATGATGACATAGCGGGCATCGCCGCCGATGCGCGCAAAGCCGAGCCGTTCCCAGAACGGAATTGCGGCGGGAAGATCGTTGCTGGGAACGATCGCAAAGGCGCCGACGCGCGGGCTCTCAGGCATTCGGTCACTCCGGCACATGCAAGCGGTCCGCGCCGCGTTCACGCTGCGCGTTGCGAGCTTATCGAGAGCGGCCGCTCGGCAGAAGCGGCGAAACGTCCCGCACTCGAATTTGAATGGCGCGGCGGGAACTGACTGTCTATGGTTTCTCCATGTCCCGCTTTGTGTGTCTATTCGTTGCCATCATCCTATCGCTGCTGCCGACTGTGGCGTCCGCTGAGCCCGTTCAAAAGCGTCCCAAGCCCGTCTGGAAGGGCTACGGCTTCCTGCCGGGCTATCGTCAGCCGCTGAGCAACAGCATTCCGCTCTACAAGCAAAAGGAAGCGATGCGCCGAATGTCGCGCGCCGACCGGCGCCATTGGTACATCGACCCGGTGCCGCAATATTACCGCTGGGACGGCGAGTGGCACTATTTCGGCCGCCCCGGCTTCAACGGCGGCCGCTACAATGGCGGCAGTTTTGGTCCGTGCTGGACGCGCACGCCGATTGGGGCGGTGTGGAATTGCGGGTGACCAGCTGATCGCGCCGTCGCTGCTCTCGCAATGACGATGCGGAGAAAGTGTGCGCGCCTTCTCGCTTACTCGTGCCCCGGACGCAGCGCAGCGCTTCTTCAGCGGTGCGCTGCTGAGCCGGGGCCCATGTGGCAGCGGAGAGCATAGCCTCTGGGTCCCGGCTCTGCGCTGCAACGCTGGCGCGTTGCAGCTTGTCCGGGACACGATGCTCCCCCTTACGAGAAGAACGCGATCTTCTCGGCCTGGGTCATGCGGCGGATCGGGGCGAGGGGATCGTTGGCCGGCGCGCGGGGCTTTTGCAGGATGCCGCTGGCGAGGATGGTGGCGCCGAGCGAGGTCTCGGGCAAGGAAGCAGACAAGGGCGTGGGCGTGGGCAGCGACGTTGTCGGCGCTGCGGCGAAATTCGCCGTCGCGGCCATGGCCGGGGCCTGCTGCTCCATCACCTCGGCGGCGGCCTCCGCAATGGCGTCGGTGAGGCGCGCGAGCGAATCCATTGCGATCGGCGCGTGGGCGGCGGGCTCCTCCGCCACCGCTGCGACGACCGGCTCTTCCGCGATCGGTTCGGAAAGCTCCGCGGCATCGGGCGCTGCGGCCTCCGCCACCATCAACTCCGCAATGGCCGCTTCCATCTCGACCGGCGCGATGATCTCGTCGAAATCAGGATCGGGCGCGGCCATCTCGAGCGCGATGGCCTCGAGCACGGCGTCGTCCTCGGCTTGCGCGGCTGCATCGAGCGCGAACGCGTCAGCGACTTCCGCGAAGCCGACGGGTTCAGGGGCCGGCTCTTCGAACGAGACGGCTTCGTGCGCGACGTCTTCAGGCGCGACTTGGTCGAGCGCGGTGCTCTCGACAGCCATCTGGCTCTCGGCCGCAATCGCCGGCGTAACAGCCGCGTCCATTGCCTGTTCCGCCTCGGCGAACGCTTCGGTGGCGACGGTCGCGTCAGCGGCTGCTTCGGGCTCGGCAGCCTCGGCGAGATCCTGCGGTGGCTCCGTAAAGGCCACGGGTGCTTCGCTCGCCATCGCAGCGGGCGCGGTCTCGGCAGGCGGAGCTTCGGCGGCGAATGACGGCGCCTCCTGCACCGGAGCGGACGCGGGAGCCGCCGCCTGCGGCGTTGCGTCGCCGTCGGTCTGCTCGACCCGATCCCTGAGCAGATCGAATGCGGCTTTGAGCTCGACGCGGGGGTCGATGGTCGAAATCTGTCCGCAGGCGGCTTCGATCGAGGCGAGCTGCGAATCAATGAGGTCGCAGATTCGCCCGTCGGCACCGATCTCGCGCCAGCGCCAGGAGATCTCCTTGATGATGCGCACGCCGCGCGGAATCGCGGCGAGGCTCGTCTCGATCGCGGCGGGATCGAAGGCGGCGATGGCGATCGTCTCGGCCTCGCGGATCGCGCGGCGAATCTCGATCAGGGCTTCGGGCAGGCGGTCCTCGACGACGGGTTGCCGCTGTGCCGCAAGGGTTTCTTCGATTTTCGCGACCGCGTCGAGCACCATGCTCGTGTCGGCGTTGCGGTTGCGCTTGGCGTATTCGCCGAGGAACCAGCGGCCGCGCGCCGTCTCCATGAAGGCTTCGCGGATCGCGTCGTAATCCTGCTCGTTCGGCTCGGCCGCGCGGGCAGACATGGGCGAAAGGGCGAATGCTTCGTTGGCCATTGCGATCTCGTCGCGCAAATCACCGCGCGTTACAGTAACGATCACCACGATATCGACCGAATCGCAATTGGTTTGATGGCACCCGAATCACAAATCCCCACGCCAGCATCGGCGAAACGGCGATTCGCCGTCAGCCTCGCCCTGTTCTATTCGGCCGTCTTCGCGGTCTCGGGCACGCATCTGCCGTTCTTTCCGGTGTGGCTGAAGGCGATCGGCATCGACGCGGCCTGGATAGGCCTCATCAACGCGCTGCCGGCGATCACGCGCTTCACCACGCTGCCGCAAGTGACGTCCTTCGCCGAAAAGCGACATGCCATTCGCGCCGGCATGATGGTGTCGGTGCTGGCGACCGCGATCGGTTTTACGGCGGTCGGCCTGCAGCAGCAGCCGCTGGCGCTGTTCCTGATCTACGCGCTGACCTGCATGATGTGGACGCCGACGATGCCGCTGACCGATGCCTATGCGTTGCGCGGCGTCGCTCGTTACGGGCTCGATTACGGACCCTTGCGGCTGTGGGGCTCGGCGGCCTTCGCCGCCGGCTCGCTCGCCTGCGGCTATCTCGTAGACCACATCGCCGCGCGCGACCTGATCTGGGTCATCGTCGCATGGGCCGTCGTTGCGGTCGCCGCCGGCCTGCTGCTTCAGCCGCTGGACGATGTCAGACGCAAAACCACGGAGAGGCATGCCGGCAAGGCGCTGCTGCGCGATGCCGGCTTCTGGGCCGTCATCGTCTCGGCCGCGCTGATTCAGGGCAGCCACGTCGCCTACTACACCTTCTCCGCCATCAACTGGCAGCTCCATGGGATCAGTGGGCTGACGATCGCGGGCCTGTGGACGTTGGGCGTGATCGCGGAGATCGTGGTGTTCGCGCTGTCGCCGCGCTTCTCGCTGCATCCGTCCACCATGATCGCGATCGGGGGTCTCAGCGCCGTGCTGCGCTGGATCGTCACTGCCAATGAGCCGCCGCTCGCGCTGTTGGCGATCGTCCAGCTCGGCCACGGCCTCAGCTTCGGCATGACCATCGTCGGCACGATGAATCTCCTGGTGCAGCGCGTGCCCTCGCATCAGATCGCGCGGGGGCAGGGCTATTACGCCGCGTGCAACGGACTGCTCGGCGCCGCGACATCGATCGCGTCAGGTGCGATCTACGCCCGCATCGGCGATGGATTGTACTACGCGATGGCTGCGATGGCGGCGGCCGGCGCGCTTCTGATCTGGTCGGCGCGGCACCGGCTCAAGCCTCAGCCCCAGAGCGAAACGTCCGGCGGATAGACGAGGCTGTCATCGTAACGCAGGCCGTGATCGCGGTCGCGCGCCAGCAGCAAGGGGCCGTCGAGATCGACGAAGCGCGCCTGTGGCGTCACCAGCATCGCGGGGGCCATCGACAGCGAGGTTGCGACCATGCAGCCGATCATGATCTCGAAGCCGAGCGCCTGCGCGGCGTCCGCCATCGCGAGGGCCTCGGTGAGGCCGCCGGTCTTGTCGAGCTTGATGTTCACGGCGTCGTAGCGGTCGCGCAAGGGGACCAGCGAGGAGCGGTCATGCACGCTCTCGTCGGCGCAGACCGCGAGCGGGCGCTTGATCCGTGCCAGCGCTTCGTCCCGGCCGGCCGGCAGCGGCTGCTCCACCAGGGTGACGCCGGCGGCATCGCAGGCGGCGAGATTGTGCGCCAGATTGGCCTCGGTCCAGGCCTCGTTGGCATCGACGATCAGCTCGGATTCGGGAGCGGCCTTGCGCACCGCGGCGATCCGCTCGGGATCGCCGTCGCCGCCGAGCTTGATCTTGAGCAGCGGCCGGTGCGCCGCCTTGGCGGTGGCGGCCGCCATGGCCTCGGGGGTCCCTAACGAGATCGTGTACGCCGTGGTGCGCTCGCCCGGCACCGGCCGGTCGAGCAGGTTCCAGGCCCGCAGGCCCGCCGCCTTGGCCTCCAGGTCGATCAGGGCGCAGTCCAGGGCATTGCGGGCCGCACCGGGCGCCATGGCGGCCTGCAGGGCTTGCCGCGTCAGCCCGTCCGCGACGGCCTGCTGCATGGCCTGGATGGCCGCCAGCGTCGCCTCGGGCGTCTCGCCATAGCGGGGATAGGGCACGCACTCGCCGCGGCCGGTCAGCCCGTCCCGGGTTACCTCCGCTACGATAGTCACGGCCTCGGTCTTGGCGCCCCGGCTGATGGTAAAGCTGCCCGCGATCGGGAAGCGCTCGATTCGCGCCGCCAGGGCAGCAAATTTCATGGAAGTCATTTTGAACTCTGGCGAAATCTGAACCTGCTAGTTACCTCTAGCAACTAACATTAACCACTTGGGGATACCTTCTCTGGGTAAGGGCGCGTGCGCAACTATCTGATTTTCTCCGCCCCGGCACGGGAGCGGACATCTTGAATAGCGATCCGAAGCTGGAACGGATTGCCAAGGGCAACGCGCTGGCACTCTGCGCCACCGGGACGTGGACGGCCAGCTTCGCGCCGGTCCTGGAGCGGATGGTGGCCGACGCCGAGAAGCTCGCCGGCGGCCAGCAAAGCATCTTCATCGACGTCTCCGAAGTCGCCAAGCTCGACACGTTCGGCGCCTGGCTGATCGAGCGGCTGCGCCGCAGCCTGACCCAAGGCGCCGTCGAGGCGCAGATCGCGGGTCTCTCGGCCAATTATTCCAGCCTCGTGGACGAGGTGCGGCGGGTCAGGGCGACGGCCGTGGTCGACGGCGGCACCGTGACCATCACCGGCATGCTGGAGCAGATCGGCCGGGCCGTGGCCGGCGTGGGCGGCACGGTCGCGGGTCTCGTCGACATGCTCGGCGCCGTGCTCGCGGCAGGATTTCGCGTCCTGATCCATCCGCGCTCGTTTCGCCTGACCTCGACCGTGCATCACATGGAGCAGGTCTGCTGGCGCGCGGTGCCGATCATCGTGCTGATCACCTTCCTGATCGGCTGCATCATCGCCCAACAGGGCATCTTTCATTTCCGCCGCTTCGGCGCCGACATCTTCGTGGTCGACATGCTGGGCGTGCTGGTGCTGCGCGAGATCGGCGTGCTGCTGGTCGCGATCATGGTCGCGGGCCGCTCGGGCAGCGCCTACACCGCCGAACTCGGCTCGATGAAGATGCGCGAGGAGATCGACGCGTTGCGCACCATGGGCTTCGACCCGATCGAGGTGCTGGTGCTGCCGCGCATGATGGCGCTGGTGCTGGCGTTGCCGGTCCTGGCCTTCCTCGGCGCGATGGCCGCGCTCTATGGCGGCGGTCTCGTCGCCTGGCTCTATGGCGGGGTCGAGCCCGAGGCCTTCCTGCTTCGTTTGCGCGACGCCATCTCGATCGACCATTTCATCGTCGGCATCGTCAAGGCGCCGGTCATGGCGGCCGTGATCGGCATCGTCGCCTGTGTCGAGGGCCTCGCCGTGCAGGGCAGCGCGGAATCGCTGGGCCAGCACACCACGGCCTCGGTGGTGAAGGGCATCTTCTTCGTCATCGTCATGGATGGCGTGTTCGCCATCTTCTTCGCCTCGATCGGGATGTGACGATGGCTCCCGAGATCCAAAATCCGATCATCCGCGTGCGCGACATCACCGTGCAGTTCGGCTCCACGCGCGTGCTCGACGGCCTCAACCTCGACGTCAAGCGCGGCGAGATCTTGGGCTTCGTCGGTCCTTCCGGCGCGGGCAAGTCGGTGCTGACGCGCACCATCATCGGTCTCGTGCCGAAGGTCGCGGGCTCCATCGAGGTGTTCGGCGTCGACCTGGATTCCTCCAACACGTCGCAGCGCCGCAACGTGGAGCGGCGCTGGGGCGTCTTGTTTCAGCAGGGGGCGCTGTTCTCCTCGCTGACCGTGCGGCAGAACATCCAGTTTCCGATGCGCGAATATCTTCGGGTCTCGCAGCGGCTGATGGACGAGATCACCATGGCCAAGCTCACCATGGTCGGCCTCAAGCCCGAGGTTGCCGAGCGCTTCCCGTCCGAGCTCTCCGGCGGCATGATCAAGCGCGTCGCGCTGGCGCGCGCGCTGTCGCTCGATCCGGACCTCGTCTTCCTGGACGAGCCGACCTCGGGCCTCGATCCGATCGGCGCTGGCGACTTCGACGAGCTGGTCAGGACGCTCCAGCGCACTTTGGGGCTCACCGTTTTCATGGTAACCCACGACCTCGACAGCCTTTACACAGCGTGTGACCGCATCGCCGTTTTAGGGAACGGTAAGATCATAGCGGCAGGGTCGATCGCCGACATGCAGGCCTCGCAGCATCCCTGGCTGAGGCAATATTTCCATGGCAAGCGCGCCCGCGCGGTCATGGGTTGAGTGGCGGGGTTGAGTAGCTGTGATGAGTAGCCGGAGCACCTGATGGAAACGCGGGCAAACTACGTCTTGATCGGGTCGTTCACGCTGGCGGTAATCGCCGCGGCGATCGGCTTCGTGCTCTGGTTCCAGTCGCTGCACACCACCAAGCAGCGCAGCCCGCTGCGCGTCGTGTTCGAGGGCCCGGCGGCGGGCCTGCGCAACGGCGGCAGTGTCAATTTCAACGGTATCCGGGTAGGCGAGGTGGTCTCGGTGAAGCTCGACAACCCGCGGCGGGTTGTCGCACTCGCCATGATCGAGAACAACGCCCCGATCCGCAAGGACACCCTGGTCGGCCTCGAATTCCAAGGGCTCACGGGCGTTGCCGCGATCTCGCTCAAGGGCGGAGACGAAGCCGCGGCCCCGCCGCCGCTCGACCAGGACGGCATCCCGACGCTGACGGCCGACCCCAACAAGCTCCAGGACGTCACCGAGGCGATCCGCGGCACGCTGCAGAACATCAACAAGATCGTCGCCGACAATCAGGAATCGGTGAAGAACTCGCTGAAGAATCTGGAGACCTTCACCAACTCGCTCGCGCGCAATTCCGAGAAGATCGACGGCGTCATGGCCAAGGTCGACGGCGTCATGCTCAAGGCCGACAACCTCATGCTCGGCCTCAACACGCTCGCCGGCGGCAAGGACGGCGGCGAGCTGTTCCAGGCGGTGAAGTCGATCCGCGAGCTGGCCGACGATTTCGACAAGCGCTCCGGCGCGTTGATGAGCGACGGCCGCCGCACCCTCGGCGACATCAGCCGCGCCGTGAACAATTTCGACCGCAACCCCACCCGCGTGCTGTTCGGCGCCAGCAACAGCAGCGCCCCACCGCCTCCGCCGCCCGAGCCGCCGAGGCCGGCCGCGCCGGAGCGCAGGCGGTAGCAGCGCGTCGTCCACGGACCTCTCCACTCGTCATTGCGAGCCAACGGGTTCGCGTAGCGCGGACCGATGACAGGCTCCGCGAAGCAATCCGGACTGTCTCTGCGGGACGATCTGGATTGCTTCGTCGCTTCGCTCCTCGCAACGACGATTGGCGTGTCCGCCCCGTTATCGATTCCGTCATCCCTCAATCAGGGTGACGGGTTAGACCTCTCTTCGCAATGACAGGGCCGATACGAAAGTATGGGGGTCTGGCCGAGCCAAGGTAGGGGGAGGGGCTGGCCGTCATTGTCCGCTATATCGCGCTCAAGTCGCGCTCACGAAAAAGCGCGTCGACTTCACACACAGGGAGGAGAGCGCGTGGTACGCCTGTTGCTGTTGTTGCCGTTCATCGGCCTGATGATCGTGCCGTTCTACAATATCGGGGAGCCGCATCTGTTCGGCTTTCCCTTCTTCTACTGGTATCAGCTCGCCTGGGTGCCGCTGACCTCGCTCCTCACCTACATCGTTTACAGGAGCGCGCGCCGTGCTGACTAATGTCGATAGCGCGGCATTCGCCGTATTCCTCGCACTGTTCGTCCTCGTCACCGGCATGGGCTTCGTCGCCTCGCGCTGGCGCAAGCCGGAGACGCTCGCCCATCTCGACGAGTGGGGCCTCGGCGGCCGCAAGTTCGGGACCTGGATCACCTGGTTCCTGGTCGGCGGCGACTTCTACACCGCCTACACCGTGATCGCCGTTCCCGCGCTGGTCTACGCGGTCGGCGCCTACGGCTTCTTCGCGCTTCCCTACACCATCATCGTCTATCCCTTCGTGTTCGCGGTGATGCCGGTGCTGTGGAAGGTCGCCAAGGAGCGCGGCTACGTCACAGCCGGCGACGTGGTGCGCGGCGCCTACGGATCGCGTGGGCTCGAGCTTGCCGTTGCCGCCACCGGCGTGCTGGCGACGATGCCCTACATCGCGCTCCAGCTCATCGGCATGGAGGTGGCGATCAAGGCGCTGGGCCTGCACGGCGAAGTGCCGCTCGTTCTCGCCTTCCTGGTGCTGGCGCTCTACACCTATTCGTCGGGCCTGCGCGCGCCGGCGCTGATCGCCTTCGTCAAGGATATCATGATCTACATCGTGGTGATCGCCGCGATCGCGATCGTGCCGTCCAAGCTCGGCGGCTACGGTGCGATCTTCACCGCGGCGGATGCGGCCTTCGCCAAGAAGGGTGCGGGCGGCATCCTGCTGTCGCCGGCGCAGATCGTGCCCTATGCCTCGCTGGCGCTGGGCTCGGCGCTCGCCGCCTTCATGTACCCGCACACGCTGACCGGCATCTTCGCGTCGTCCGGCGGCAACACGATCCGCAAGAATGCGATGCTGTTGCCGGCCTACACGCTGCTGCTCGGCCTGCTCGCGCTGCTGGGCTACATGGGCCATGCTGCGGGCCTCAAGCTCGCCAGCAACAACGACGTCGTGCCCGAGCTGTTCAAGATGCTGTTCCCGAGCTGGTTCGCGGGCTTTGCCTTCGCCGCGATTGCGATCGGCGCACTGGTGCCGGCCGCGGTCATGAGCATCGGCGCGGCCAATCTGTTCACCCGCAACTTCTGGAAGGTGTGGGTCGATCCGAAGGTGACGCCGGCAGGTGAGGCGAAGGTCGCCAAGATCACCTCCATGCTGGTGAAGGTCGGCGCGCTGCTCGCCATCCTCCTGATGCCGACGCAGTTCGCGCTCGACCTGCAGCTGCTCGGAGGCCTCTGGATCCTGCAGACGCTGCCGGCGCTGGTGTTCGGTCTCTATCTGAACTGGTTCTCGAGCACGGCGCTGCTGGCCGGCTGGGCGGTCGGCCTTGCAGGCGGATCCTGGCTGGCATGGTCGGACGGCTTGAAGCCGCTGCACAGCATTGACCTCGGTGCTGGCCCGGTTGCGATCTACACCGGTCTGCTGGCGCTCGCGCTCAACATCGTGGTGGCCGTCGCGGTCAATTTGGTGCTCAAGCGCACGCCGCAGGAGCGGCTCTCCCGCGAGGCGGCCTGAGGTGACCTGCGAGCGGCGGCCGGCGATCCTCCGGCCGCCGCTCTCGTTCGGAATGAATAGTCTTTCATGCGATTGAAAACGTTTTAGTATCTGCCCTTGCTCCGACTCCGCTCGTCGCGGGCGGATCTGACGGTCTCGGGTGAGGATGTCTTGCAGGCGTGGTTCGTTCTTGCGGTCGCTGCCGGCTATGTGACCACGCTGTTCCTGGTGGCCTGGTGGGGCGACCGGCGGAGCGCCGGTGGGCCGCTGGTCTTGCCAAACTCCTGGACGGCCGCGATCAGCTATTGTCTGACGCTTGCGGTCTATAACACCTCGTGGAGCTTTTACGGATCGGTCGGGCGTGCCGCCACCAGCGGGCTGGACTTCGCCACGATCTATATCGGCCCGACGCTGGTGCTGCTGTTCGGCCAGAGGCTCCTGTCCAAGGTGATCGCGATCGCCAAGGCGCAGAACGTCACCTCGATCTCGGACTTCATCGCCGCGCGCTACGGCAAGAGCCAGGTGCTGGCGGCCTTCGTGACCCTCGCATCGGTGCTTGGCGTGCTTCCCTATATCGCGCTCCAGCTCAAGGCCGTCGGCAAGAGCTTCGACTATCTGATCCTCCAGCCTGAGCGCGCAGGCGGCGAGGCCCTGCGGTTCTGGCAGGATTCGGCGTTCGGCGTGGCGGCGTCGATGGCGTTGTTTGCGATCGTGTTCGGCGTCCGGCACGTCCATGCCAGCGAGCATCATCGCGGCCTGATGCTCGCGATCGCCTTCGAGAGCGTCGTCAAGCTGCTCGCCTTCCTGATCGTCGCGCTGTTCGTGCTGTTCGGACTATCGGGCGGGCCGGCCGCACTGCTGTCGCAATTTCAATCCGAGCCGCAACTGGCGGGGATTCTGAGCTTCGATCCGACGCAGCCGGTGTGGCCAGCGACGATCATCATCTCAGGCATCGCCTTTCTGTGCCTGCCGCAGGCGTTCCATGTCGCCGTCGTCGAGAACGAGAGCCCGAGCCACACGCGCACCGCAGCGTGGCTTTATCCGGCCTATCTCGCGCTGTTCAGCCTGCTGATCCTGCCGATCGCTGCGACCGGGCTGACCCGGTTCGGCGCAATGATGGACCCCGACACCTACGTCATCTCGCTGCCGATCGCGGCGGATGCGAGCGCCGTCAGCCTGATTGCCTTCCTCGGCGGTCTCTCGGCCGCAACCGGCATGGTGATCATGACATCCGTCGCGCTCAGCACCATGCTCTGCAACGACGTCATCATGCCGCTGCTGCTGCGCTCGCGCGTCTTCGGCCTGCGCGCGCGGAGCCGGCCGATGACCTCGGTCCTGGTCGCGGTGCGCCGGTTCTCGATCCTCGGCATCCTGCTGCTCGCCTATCTGATGCATCGTCTGGTCAACCAGTCCTATCCGCTCACCGTGATCGGTCTGCTGTCGTTCGTCGCGGTCGCGCAATTCGGCCCGGCATTCGTCGGAGGGCTGTTCTGGCCGCGGGCCAACAAGGCCGGCGCCTCGCTCGGGATCGCGGCGGGTTTCTGCATCTGGGCCTATACGCTGCTGCTGCCCTCGGCCGCGCCGCTCTGGCCTGGGATCGCGGAGATCGTTCGCAACGGCCCCTGGCAACTCGGCTGGCTCAAGCCGAACGCGCTGTTCGGTCTCGAAGGTATCGATCCGATCTCGCACGCCACGCTCTGGAGTCTCGGTGCCAATCTCGTCTGCTTCCTGGTGTTTTCGGCGTTCGGACGGCAATCGACCGTCGAGCGCAACCAGGCTGCCGCGTTCGCCGACGGTGTCGTTCGCGAAACGATCCCGAAGCTGTCCTCGCGCGTGCTGGTCCGTCTCGACGATCTCCGGGCGCTGGCGCTGCGTTTTGTCGGCGCCGAGCGCGGTGCGGCGTCCTTTGACAGCTATCTTGCCGCTCGTGTCTCCGGCACCGGGCCGCGCCTCGATCCGTCGGGGCTCGTCGATCTCGACTCGATCCGGTTCACCGAAAACCTGCTCGCTGGCGCGATCGGTGCGGCATCCGCGCGGGTGGTGATCGCGGCGTCGCTCGAAGGGCACTCGCTGTCGCGGCGGGAGGCGATGGCGATGCTCGACGAAGCCTCGGAGGCGCTGCGTTTCAACCGCAGCCTCTTGCAGAGCACGCTCGAGAGCGTGCCGCAGGGCATTTGCGCGTTCGACGCCGATTTCAACATCACGGCCTGGAACGGCCGTTTCATCGCGCTCTTGGACCTGCCGCCGGATTTCGTGCGCGTGGGGCTTCCGCTGGCGGAGCTGATCGCCTTCAACGTCGAGCGGGGGGAGTATGCCGCCTCCGAATTCGCAGCGCTCCTGGTCAACCGTGACGTCGCCACGCAGATCTGGCCCTATCTCTACGAGCGCAAGCGGCCGGACGGCACGGTGCTCGAAATCGTCTATGACCGCACCGCCGAGGGCGGCTATGTCTCGACCTATACCGACGTGACCGAGCGCCACCAGGCCGCCGAAGCCCTGCGACGCGCCAATGAGGGGCTCGAGCTGCGCGTCCGTGAGCGGACCGAGGCGCTCGAACAGGCCAAGGCAGAGGCCGAGCAGGCCAATCTCGGCAAGACCCGTTTTCTGGCCGCGGCCAGCCACGATCTGCTGCAGCCGCTGAACGCGGCCCGTCTGTTCCTGTCAGCGCTCGACGAGAGCCTGAGTGTTTCGTCGCGCACGGCTGACGCCGACAAGGAGCGCGCCCTGGCGAGCAGCGCGGTCACGGCGCTGCGCTCCACCGAGCATGTGCTCGACAGGCTGCTCGACATCTCCTCCTACGATGCCGGTGCCGTTCGCGCCGAGGTCTTCGACTTCCCGATTGCCGATCTCTTCGTGCAGTTGAACGTCGAGTTCTCGGCGATGGCACGGGAACGCGGGCTCGTTCTTCGTGTCGTCGATTGCGGCCTCGCCGTGCGCAGCGATCCGCATCTGTTGCGCCGGATCTTGCAGAACCTGCTGTCCAATGCGCTTCGCTACACGCCGAGGGGGCGCATCTTGCTCGGCTGCCGGAGGCGGGGCAGCGCGCTGCGCATCGAGATCTGGGACACCGGTGTCGGGATCGCGGCGGAGGACCAGAAGCGCATCTTCGAGGAGTTCCAGCGCCTCGCGCCCGGATCGGAGAAGGGATTGGGCCTCGGGCTCGCCATCGTCGATCGCGTGTCGCGGCTGCTGGGCCATGCGGTCGATGTCCGTTCGCGTCCGGGACATGGCTCGTGCTTTGCCGTCGCGGTGCCGCTTGCGCGCGGACCGGGCCAGCCGCTTCAGCGCGGTCCGGCAATTGCCGCGCCGGTGGCGGCGGAGCGGCCTCTGACGATCCTGTGCCTGGACAATGACGCGACCATCCTCGACGGCCTCACGGCGCTGCTCGGTGATTGGGGACATCGCGTGCTGGTCGCACCAGACGCCGCCGGGGCGATGGAAGCGGCGGCGGCCGACGTGCCGGACGTCGTGCTGCTCGATTACCATCTCGATGGCGGCCGCAACGGCTTGGACTTTCTCGACGAACTCAGGCAGAAGGCGGGCCGCGAGGTTCGCGCCCTGGTCGTCACCGGTGATCGCAGCGAAGCGGTCCGCAAGGAGGCGAGGGCGCGCGGCTGCGAGATCCTGTCAAAGCCGGTCAAGCCGGCGGCGCTGCGGCGCTTCCTCGGCAGCGAAGCCTTGAGTCGGCAGCTCGGGACGAAACAGAGGACTTCCTGACGATGCGCATCCTGATCGGCGATGATCATCCGCTGGTGCAGGCCGCCTTGCGCAGCGCGCTGTCGGCCGTGCTGCCCGATCTCGACGTCATTGCCTGCCAGTCACTGGACGAGGCGATCGGCGTGCTGACGGCCCAGTCGGGCGAGATCGACCTGATCCTCTGGGACCTGACCATGCCGGGCATCCAGGGATTTGCCGCGCTGTTCATCCTGTCGGCGCAATTCCCGACTGTGCCGGTGGCGATCATCTCGGCTCGGCAGGACGCCACCACGATCCGCCGCGCCATCGCCTATGGCGCCTCAGGCTACATCCCGAAATCGCTCGGCCTGCCCGAGATGGCCGAGGCGATCACCAGGATTCTCGCCGGCGAGATCTGGATGCCGCCCAATGTCGGCGGCCGCGGCTCGATCCAGAGCGCCGATGTCGAACTCGCCGCGCGCATGGCCTCGCTGTCGGCGCAGCAGCTGCGCATTCTCGCGATGATCGTGGAGGGCAAGCTCAACAAGCAGATCGCGGGCGAGCTCGACATCGCCGAGCAGACCGTGAAGGGCCACGTCTCGACGATCCTGCGCAAGCTCGGTGTCGGCTCGCGCACCCAGGCCGCCGTCCTCGCCGAGCGGCTGTCGTTCGGCCAGCCCAACGCGACCTGAGCTCTTCCCGCAAAACAAAACAGAGGCCGCGAGGCCTCCGTTTTTCGTCGTGCGATTGGCGAGTCTTGTCGCTTACCCCAGCCGTCCCGCCGCATGCGCCAGCAGCGTGTACACCAGCCCCGTCTCCGAGGTCAGGTGGCTGCGCAGTTCCTGCGGGCCGCGGCCGTCGCGGGCGACTTCGTCGAGCAGGCGCTCGAACTCGGCGACGTAGCGGTCCACCGTGCCCTTGAAGTTGCGGTCGGCGCGGTACTTGCGGGCGACCTCGTCGAAGGCCTTCTGGCCGGCGGGCGTGTAGAGGCGCTTGGTGAAGGCCTTGTTCTCGCCGCGCTGGTAGCGGTCCCACATTTCGGCGGCGAGGTTGCGGTCCATCAGCCGGCCGATGTCGAGCGACAGCGATTCCAGCGGATTGCCGCTTGCCTGCGGCGCCTGCGGCTGCGGCGCGGGTGCGGCGCGGCCACGCGGAGCCTCACGGCCGGTCGGGGCGCCCTGATTGGCGTCCGTGCGGTTGAGGAGGTCCGACAGCCAGCCGTCACGGCCCTGGTCGTTACCGGCGGGCGCGACCGGCGGAGCGTCGGTGCGGCGCGCGGCCGGCATGCCGAGGTCCGGCGGCGGCAGCGTGGAAGCGCTGCCGGTGTCGCGCATGCGGGTCTCGGCGCTACGTCCGCCCGCAGCTGCCATGATCGGCTCCTCCTGGCGCTGGACCGCGACGGACGCACGGCCCGTCGTGGTGACGTCGAGGCCGCGGCCATGCTGGGCCACGATGCGGTTGAGCTCGGCGAGGGCCTCGATCTGGTCGACGATCACCTTGCGCATCTGCGCAGTGCTCTCGGCGGCCTCCTGCGGCATCTCGAGCACCCCGCGGCGCAGCTCGTTGCGGGTGGCTTCGAGCTCGTTGTGCATCTCGAAGGCCATCTGCTTCATGCTGGAGACGAGGTTGGTGAACTTCTCGGTCGACTGCTTGAACATCGTGTCCGCCTCATCCGTGGTCTGGCGGTAGATGTCGTGCATGGCCTCGATGGTCTGCCGGTGCTCTTCCTCGGATGCGACGCGCACCGCCTCGAACTGGCGGGTGATCGCCGCGGAGCCTGCGCCGGCGGTCTCGGCGACGACGCGGGCGATGTCGCGGGCGCGCTCTTCGGCGGCCGCCAGCGATTCATCGAGCAGGCCGGTGAAGCGCGACAGGCGCTGGTCGAGATCGGCCGTGCGCAGGTCGATCGTGGTGACGAGCGATTCCAGCGCCTGCTTGCGCTCGGCGAGCGAGGCGGTGGTGTTCTTGTTGCTCTGCTCGACGACCTGCGCGGCATCGACCAGGGCCTTGCCGTGCGCGTCGAACTGGGTCGACAGCTCGCCGAGATCCTGCAGCGCCTTCGTGGTCTTGCTGTTGAAGACGTTGAGCTGCTCTTCCAGGTTCTGCGTCGCCGCGCCGTTGCGCGAGGTGACGTCGTTCATCGCCGAGACGAAGTCGGCGACGCGCGTCACCAGCGCCCGCTCGAGCGAGTTGAGGTTGTCGTGCGCACCGGTCAGCACCTCCTGAAGCAGGATGTTGCCTTCGCGCAGACGCTCGAACAGCGCCACCGTGTCGGTTCGCAGGATCTTGCTGGTCTCCTGCATCTCGGTGACGGCCGCGATCGAGACCTGGCGCGACTGGTCGATCGCCGCGCGCGAGGCCTGCTCGAGGTCCTTGAGCGACTTGCCGACCGCGCCGGTGGCGATCTCGCTCGCCGCGTTGATGGTGCGCGCGACTTCCGAGCCGTTGCCCATCATGGTCTGCGAGAAGGCCTGGCCGCGCGTCTCGATCGACTTGAGCGCGTCCGAGGTGACGCGGTCGATGTCGAGCGTGAGCTGGCTGGTCTTGGAGCCGATCGCGTCGACCAGGGCGCCGCGCTTGGCGTCGATCATGTTCGACAGGCGGTCGGCCTGCTGCTGCACGTAGGTGACGATCTCGTCGGTCTTGCCGGTCATGGCCTGGCCGAAGCTGGAGCTGGCGGCGAGCACCGAACGCTCGACGTCGGACGAGCTCGACTTGACCCGCGAGCTCGCCTCGTTGGAGGCCGAGATCAGCGCGTTCTGGGCGTTGAGCGCGCTGGTCTGGATGTCGTTGGTCGCGTTCGCGGTGGCCGCGCTCAGCGTCCGTTCGATCTCGGTCGAGATCGTGCGGATCTGGCTCGCGGCGTCTGCCGAGGTCGAGGTCAGCGAGGTCTGGGCCTCACGCGCGCTGTTGAGGATGGTTGAGGCGGTGTCGGCACCGACCGCGGTCAGCGTGCGCTCGATGTCCGTGGTCAGCGACTTGATCTGGCTGGCCGCATCGGTCGAGGCGGAGATCAGCGAGCCCTGAGCCTCGCGCACGCCGCTGGTGAGCGCCTCGATGGTGGCGCCGCCGGCGGTTGCCAGTGCGCGCTGCATCTCGGCCGCGAGCGAACGGACCTGGCTGGTCTGCTCGGCCGAGACGGAGAGCAGGGTGGTCTGAGCGTCGCGGGCGCTGGTGGTGATCGTCTCGGCGGTGGACTGGCCGACCTGCGATAGCGAACGATGCACTTCGGCCGCGAGCGACTTGACCTGGCTGGCCGCCTCGGAAGACGCCGTGACCAGCATGTTCTGCGCCTCTCGCGCGCCGGCGGTGATGGTCTCGGCGGTCGAGGTGCCGGCCATCGAGAGCGAGCGCTGCACATCGGCGGTGAGCGACTTGACCTGGGCCGCCGCATCCGAGGACCCGGCAACCAGCGTGTTCTGCGCCTCGCGCGCGCCGCTGGTGAGGATCTCGGCGGTCGAGGTGCCGGCCATCGTGAGCGAACGCTGCACGTCGGAGGAGAGCGCCTTGATCTGATTGGCGGTCTCGCTCGAGGCCGCGATCAACGCGCTCTGCGCATCGCGAGCGCCGGCGGTGATCGATTCCGCCGTGGTGGTGCCGGCCATCGACAGCGAGCGCTGCACGTCGGCGGTGAGCGTCTTGACGTGGTTGGCCGCGTCCGAGGACGCCGTGACGAGGGTGGTCTGCACCTCGCGGGCGCCGGCCAGGATCGAGGCTGCGGTGGCAGAACCTGCCGCCGACAGCGTACGCTCGACGTCGGCCGCAAGCCCCTTGATCTGGTTGGAGGCCTCGCCCGAGGCTGCGACCAGCGTCGACTGCGCCTCGCGGGCGCTGCTCAGGATCGAGTTCGCCGAACCGGTGCCGACCGCGGTCAGCGCGCGCTCGACCTCGGCAGAGGTCATCTTGAGCTGGGCGTTGACGTCGGAGGAGACCGTCATCAGCGATTGCTGGGCGGTGCGCGCACCGGTCTGGATCGTCTCGCTGGTGTTGACGACGAGGTTGGTGAGCGAGCGCTCGGCGTCCTCGACGTGCGAGCGGATCGCGGTCGAGATCATCTCGGCGCGGGACATCATGTCCTCGCTGGCCTGGCGGCCGCTGCTTTCGATGCGGCCGGCGACGGCCTCGACGCGCGAGCCGAGCAGGTCCTCGAACTGCGCCACGCGCACGTCGATGTCGCTGGCGACCGAGCCGACCCGGGTCTCGATGACCTGATGGATCTCCTGGAAGCGCGCCGTGACCGTGTCGGTCAGGTGCGTGCTGCGGCCGTCGATGATCTCGGTGACGCCGGTGATGCGACGGTCGACCGCCTCGATCGCCTGCGCGGTGCCGTCCGTGAGGGTGGAGGTCAGGAGGGTCAGGCGCGTGTCGATCGACTGCACGGCCTGCGAGGCGCCGTTCGTGACCGCGGTGGTCAGGTAGGTGAGGCGGGAGTCGATGGACTCGAGCGCCTGCGTCGCGCCGCCGGTGAGCGTCGAGGTGAGATGGGTCAGCCGCGTATCGATCGACTGGATGGTCTGCGAGGCGCCATCGGTCAGCGAGCTCGTGAGGTGGTTGAGGCGCGCATCGATGGTTTCGATGGCCTGCGTAGCGCCGCCGGTCAGCGACGTCGTGAGGTGGGTGAGGCGGGAGTCGATCGACTGGATCGCCTGCGCGGCGCCATCCGTCAGCGAGGTCGCGAGCGTGTTGATGCGCCCGTCGATGGTCTCGGTCATGGATTGCGCGCGGGTGTCGAACGACTGTTCGAGCGCGGCGACGCGGCCGACGAGCTGCTCGTCGAAGGTCTTGATGTGACCATCGATCGTGCCGTCGAGGCTGGCGATCTTGCCGTTCAGCGAGGCGTCGAGGTGGTTGACGCGTTCGCCGACCGTGGTCTCGAACTGCACCAGGCGCTGGTCGAGCAAGGCCGTGATCTCGCCGCCGTTCGCGGTGAAGCGGGTGTCGAAATTCTCGACATAGGTCTTCAGCGACTCGTGGATGTCCTGCGTGCGCTGGCCCATGCGCTCGACGATCTCGCCGCCGAAGGTCTTCACGGTGCGGTCGAACTCGGAGATGTGGCGCGTGATCAGCGCGCCCAGCGTGCCGGAGTCGCGGGCGAACTTCTCGACCAGCTCGGTGCCCTGGTTCCTGACCAGCTCGTCGAACGCGCTCATCTGCAGCGACAGCGAATCGTGCGCGGTCTCGGTCTGGCTGACGACCTTGGCGACGAGGGTGTTGACGGTGGCGTCGAGCGCCTCGCTCGCCTTGTCGCCGCTCGTCAGGATCTGGCCGGCGAGGCGGTTGCCGGCGTCGTCGATCTTGGCGGAGAGGTCGTTGGAGCGCAGCTCGAGCTCGAGCAGCAGCGAGTCCGAGGAATTCTTCAGGCTGTCGTGCACCTGCTCGGTGCGCTCGGAGATGCCGTCGACGATCGCGGCGGAGCGCTGCTCGAACTCGCCGGTGATGCGGTCGATGCGCTCGTTCAGCATCTCGTGGACGCGGTCGGCGAGGTCGACGAATTCGTCGTGGACGTGGCCGGTCTTGAAGTTGAGGCTGGTGGTCAGCCGCTCGCTGGCGTCGAGCACGGCGCGCGTGGTCTCGTTGCTGGCTTCCTCGAGGCGGTCGAGCAGGTCGCCGCCGCGCTCGCCGAGCGCCAGGATCATGTTGTCGCCGGCATTGCTCAGCGCGCTGGTGATGTGGGCGCCGCGCTCTTCCAGCGCGCCGGTGATGGACTTGGCGACCTCGTCGACACGCGAGGCGATCGCATCAGAGATCAGCGCGATGTCGTGGCGCAAATCGATCTGCACGCCGGAGATGGCGCTGCGGACCTGCTCGGCCTGGCCGACCAGATTGTCGCGCTGATGGGCGATGTCCTGGAGCAGGGCGCGGATGCGCACTTCGTTGTCGGAATAGGCGCGTTCGAGCGCGGCGACCTCGTTGGCGACCAGCGTCTCGAGCTCGCCGGCGCGCGCGATGGCGCGCTCGATGCCGTCGCCCATCGCCGCGACCTCGCGGCGGATGGCCTGGCCGACGGTGACCATGGAATCGGAGGCCGAACCCTCGGGCTCGGAGAAGCGGATCGCGACCTGCGCCATCGCCTGCGCGATCATGCGCATTTCCTGGCCGCGCCAGACGAGGCTCGCAAGGAAGTAGAAGAGCATGATCGGCGCGAAGAACATCGCGATCAGGCCGGCGATGACGAGCACGCCGCCGCTCTGGCCCATGGCGGCCTGGATCGAGGGCAGGAAGCCGAAGGTCAGCGCGGCGCAGGCGGCGAGCCAGACGCCGGCGAAGATGGTGGCGAAGGTGTAGACGCTGCGGGCAGGGCGGCCCTTCTGCAGGGCCTGGAGCAGCTGGCCGATGGTCTCGCGGTCGTCATTGGCGGCGCGGCGCGAAGAGCGCGGCTCCTCGACGGGGTCGAACACGGTCGAGCGCTCGTTGGCGGCAGGGCGCGGCTCGAAGCTCGGTTCGTCGAAGATCGGGGGCGGCGGCGCCACCGAAGGCGCGGTTTCGTTGCGCATCGCGGCGTTGCGGCTGGTGTCGGCAGCCGTGTCGCTGATGTTCAGGGCTTCCTGGATCGCAGAAAGCGCAACTTCTGTGGGGTCTTTGACCTTTTTCGGAGTGTTCGCCATGTTCAGTCCGAGCCCTCGTTACTTGTACGCGTCCCCCCGCGAGCCCTGCGCGCTACGCAAGCCCACAGACCGGATCATGCCGCTTGCGCGGATCTCCGAGCCGTCCCCACCCGGACGGCTTGTCCGCCAATTTCCGCAACATCCTATTGGCAGAGCGTCGCGAATGAAATGCCCGCGATTAAGACAATCTTAATCATCGTTAACAGGATCGCGCCGTAACGCCTTAGCAATAAATGCAATTCTCCACTGGACTCGGCCGATTGCGGCAACTTTTCGTCAATAATCCGGCGGAACTGCGTTCAAGACCCCCAACATTTCGTTAACCATTTCCATGCTTGGGTGAGGCGAACTCACCGCCGAACCGGCGCGAACCGTCGCGCGATGCCGGGGCCTGCGCCATGACGCCTGAACTGCAACGGATGGACTGGATGCCCTCGCCCCCGCTTGCACCCATCGACAGCCCGCTCGACCTCGACCATCTCTCCCGGATGACGCTCGGCGATGCGGATCTGGAACAGGAAGTGCTCGCCATGTTCGCCGAGCAGGCTGTCCGCCTGATCGCGGCGATGGCGGCGCTGCCGGCCGAGACCGGCGCATTGGCCCACAAGCTCAAGGGCTCGGCCCGCGGGGTCGGCGCCTTTGCGGTGGCTGATGCCGCAGCAAGCCTGGAGATCGCGGTCCAGACCGGCCATGACCAGCGCCACGCCCTCGCCGCGCTGAAGGAGGCAGTGACCGAGGCCCGTGCCGCCATCGAGGCGATGCTGAAGCCTTGAGGCCACGCGGCCGAGCCGGACTCTAGTCTCTTGTTTTGACGCGTTTTCTTCCCGCAAAGCGGGATTCACTTCGGCTGAAAACCCTATGGCGCCGGGCTGATCGACCCGTTATAGGACAGCCCGGACCCTCCTTCATTCCCAGCACCGCGGCAGCACGAGCACACATGGCCAAGATTCACTTTGTCGACCACAAGGGCGAAACCCGCACGGTGGAAATCGAGAACGGCGCAACCGTGATGGAAGCCGCGATCCGCAACAGCATTCCCGGCGTCGAGGCCGAATGCGGCGGCGCCTGCGCCTGCGCGACCTGCCATGTCTATGTCGACGAAGCCTGGCGTGAGAAGGTCGGCAGCCCGACGCCGATGGAAGAGGACATGCTCGATTTCGGCTTCGATGTGCGCCCGAATTCGCGCCTGTCCTGCCAGATCAAGGTCTCCGACGATCTCGACGGTCTCGTCGTGACGACACCGGAACGCCAGGCCTGATCTTTCAAGCCTGCTCCTTCTTGCGATTTACGAAGCGCTCGGCGGCGCGACTTCGATGCCGCGCTTGTGCCAGGGTCTGAATTTCTCGATCACCTCCGCGGTCAGCGGGGCCGGCCGGCGCGTCGCCTCGTCGAGCAAGACGCCGACCGAAATCGCCGAGGCGATGCATGTTCCCTCCGAGAACACGACCTGCTCGAAGGTCACTGACGTCCGTCCGAGCTTCACTACGCCGAGGCCGAGCTCGATCGTGTTTGGCCAGTGCAGTTCGGCGCGGAAATGCATGTCGAGCCGCACCATGATCCAGGCGAGGCCCGGCGGGGTCAGACCGTACTGGGGAAGCTTCATCAGCGTGACGCGGCCGGTCTCGAAATAGGTGGCGTAGACAGCGTTGTTGACGTGCTGGTTGGGGTCGAGATCGCCAAAGCGGACATTGTCGCTGAGGCGGAAGGGGAAGTCCTCCAGACGCGGCGTCGTGTCGAGGCGGCTTGGTGCGTTCACCGATTGATCTCCGTCATATCCATCCTCGTTACAACCCAGTTATCCTGACCCGGCAAGTGGGCGCGGCTGCGGGGCGCTCCCGCTTTTATGCCTTCCCTGATCCATCCCCGTTGGCTAGACAGGCAGGGTCACCTCTGCCCGCCGGGCGCCGTCCAACCGATAACGACCGATAAAGAGACGACATGAGCGACGTGATCAAAACCGATGTGCTGATTATTGGCGCCGGCCCGTGCGGTCTGTTCGCCGCCTTCGAGCTTGGCCTTCTCGACATGAAGACGCATTTCGTCGACATCCTCGACAAGGTCGGCGGCCAGTGCGCCGAGCTCTATCCGGAAAAGCCGATCTACGACATTCCCGGCATTCCGCAGGTTTCGGGGCAGGGCCTCACCGACGCGTTGATGGAGCAGATCAAGCCGTTCCATCCGACCTTCCATCTCGGCGAGATGGTCGAGACCGTGGAGAAGATCGGCGATCCCGCCTTTCGTTGCATCACCGACGCGGGCAAGGTGTTCGAATGCAAGGTGCTGGTGATCGCGGCCGGCGGCGGCTCGTTCCAGCCCAAGCGTCCGCCGGTGCCGGGCATCGAGGCCTATGAAGGCACTTCAGTCCATTACGCCGTGCGCAAGATGGAGACGTTCCGTGACAAGAACGTGCTGGTCGTCGGCGGCGGCGATTCCGCGCTCGACTGGACGCTCAATCTGCATCCGATCGCGAAGCGCATCACGCTGTTGCACCGGCGTGACGAATTTCGCGCCGCGCCCCACAGCGTCGAGCAGATGCGTGCGCTGGTCGCCGGCGGCAAGATGGATCTCCGGCTCGGCCAGCTCACCGCTCTCTCAGGCACCGAGGGCAAGCTCACGGGCGCTACCATCAAGGGCAACGACAACAGCGTCACGGAGATTTCCTGCGACACCATGCTGCCGTTCTTCGGGCTGACCATGAAGCTCGGCCCGGTCGCGAACTGGGGCATCGCGCTGGAGAACAATCTGGTACCGGTCGAGACGTCCGCGTTCGAGACCAATGTTCCCGGCATCTTCGCGATCGGCGACATCAACACCTATCCCGGCAAGATCAAGCTGATCCTGTGCGGCTTCCACGAGGGCGCGCTGATGTCGCAAAAAGCCCATCGCTACGTCTATCCGGAGAAGCGGCTCGTGTTCCAGTACACGACCTCGTCCTCCAGCCTGCAAAAGAAGCTCGGTGTCAACTGACGGCGGCGGGGTGGGGAGGGGATGCCCCATGTTTCTGGCGCTGGAACCGTTCGCGAAATCGCCGTAGTCTGCGGCCATTCCGGTCGTGGAATAACAAGGTGACCTAATGCGGATTTTTTCCAGCTCTCGGCTGCTCCCCTTCCTCGCGCTCGCATTGTCGCTCGCGACGGTGACGCCGTCTGCGGCACAAATCGCCGAGCCCACGGCGGCGGGCCTTTGGCAGAAGGTCGAGGACGGCAAGACGGTCGGATGGTTCCTCTTCATCGACCATAACGGCATCTTCGAAGGCGTGATCGCAAAGACCTTCCCGCGGCCCGGCGATGATCCGAACGAGATCTGCGCCAAGTGCACCGACGATCGCAAGAACGCACCGGTGCTCGGCATCTCCTTCGTCCGCAACATGAAGCGCGACGGATTGAAGTACGAAGGCGGCAACGTTCTCAATCCGCGCGACGGCCAGATCTGGAAGGCCAACATGAAGGTCAGTCCTGATGGCCAGACCCTGACCCTGCGCGGCTATCTCGGCATCGCGCTGCTCGGCAAGGACGAGGCCTGGACGCGCCTGCCTGACACCAACATCGCCCAGGTCGATCCCGCCATCGTCGCAAAATATCTGCCCGCGCAGGCTGCGGCCACCAAGCCGCCGGCGCCGACGAAGAAGAGTGGCGGCACGATGATGGCGCCGGCGCCCAAGCAGTAAGGGTGTCCGTCGCGCGCTGGGCCGCCTGATCGGCAGTAGCTCCGCACATCGTCGTCATTCCTCGCGCAGGCGGGACGACGGAGAGTCGGCGGCGGCCATATCCGCCGAAAGACCAACGGGCCGCGGGCCCGCTCCAGTAGTTGCCCGGAATGCATGCTGGCGCCGGATTTGCATAGCTATCCGCAGAGCTGCTGGGGGAATGAGTCGCTGCCCTCCGCGCCTTTCGCGCAAGCTGCGGAAGGCGGGCGGCGTGCGTTGTCCCACGCGGCGATCACGTCGACCCGCGGAGACGATATGCGACCTCCAAGATTGCGACTTGCAAGATTGCGACCTGCAAGATTGTATGCGGCGCCCTTGCTGGGCCTCGCCGCGCTCGTGACGACATCGGCGCAGGCGCGCGATGACGGACGCTATGCCAACTCGCCGTTGAAGCCCTGGTTCGAGAGCCTGTACAGCGAATACGGGCAATGCTGCACGGATGCGGACGGCTACGTCATTGCCGACGTCGATTGGGAGTCCGATCACGGCCGCTTCCGCGTCCGCATCGACAACGAGTGGGTCGTGGTGCCCGACGGTGCCGTCATCACCGTGCCGAACAAGATCGGTCGCACCATGGTGTGGAAGCACTATATCGACGGCCATCCGCGGGTACGCTGTTTCATGCCGGGCAGCATGACCTGAAACGCTGACGGCGCCCGCATCAGATGCAGGCGCCGAAGGCGAAGGGGAGGCTTAGCGCGCTTCGCTTCCCGAGCCGGCGCTCGCAAGCTGCTTCACGCGCGGCGACAACACCGAGACCTGTGCGGGCGAGGCGGGCATGCCGGCGACGGTCATCGCCGGCGCGGTCGACTGCTCCTCGACGCCGGCGCCGCCGAGCACCTGCACCTGCATCGCCGAGATCGGCAGCGACTTCACTTCGTAAGAGGGAAGCTCACTGGCGAAAGCACCGGTCGAGCTCGCAATCGCGGCACTGGCGACGGCAATCATTGTGAGAACACGCATTGGAAAATCTCCGTTGAAGATGTCAATCGGAGGTTTGGTCGTGGCGATGCCGGGCCAGGTTCGCTTGTGAGAGAACATTCCCGTGGCCGTCGACGAACATATTGATTGCTTGATGCGCAACGACGAAACGAGGAAGAAGTTTTTGGCGCCAGTGTTTCCGGACGGTTTCGCCGCATCGATCGAAGCAGCTCGCCGCTAGCTTGTCTGCAACTCCAGCTGCGCAGATATGGTCGGCGCGGCGGCGACGGGAAAGCGCAGGCTCATGCTCGTGCCGCGGCCAGGCGTGGAGGAGATGATCAGCTCGCCGCCGTGGGCCGCCATGATCTCGCGGACGATCGACAAGCCGAGGCCCGCGCCGTCGCCGGCGGTGTTGCCGGTCTGAAACGGCTCGAGCAGTTTGTGTTCCGCGCCATCGGGCAGGCCCGCGCCGTCGTCGTCGATCGAGACGCCGTCGCGGCGGAGCGTGGCGACGATGCGTCGCGCGCCATGGGCGTGGATGAGCGCGTTTCCGACGAGATTGGCAAGCGCGCTGCGAACCGCGGCATCCACGCCCTGCACCAGGAGCGGACCTTTCTCGGCCTGTTCCAGCGCGAGCTCGATGCCGGCGTCCAGTGCCGAGGGGCCGAAATCGGCCAGCACGTCCAGCGTGATCTGGGCGAGATCGATCGGCCGTTTTTCGATCGCATGATTTTGCAGCCGCGCCAGGTCCAGCATGGCGGAGACCAGCGACGTCAGGCGCCTGATGTCGCGCACCAGCTCGACCTTCAGGGCCGGCTCGGACACGTCCTCGACCTTCGCGCGCAGCAGCGTCAGCGGTGTGCGCAGCTGATGGGCGGCGTTGCCGAGGAAGCGGCGCTGCATCCTGATATAGGCGTCGATCTCGCCGAAGGCGCGGTTCAGCGCCTCGACCAACGGCTTCAATTCGCGAGGGACCTCGGACAGGGAGATCAGACCTTGCGGTGCCGACGGGTCGATCGCGAGCGCGCGAAGCGCCACCCGTTCGATCCCACGCGAGACGAAACGTGCAGCAAGCGCCGAGCCGATGGCGACGGTCGCCGCAAAGGCCAGCGCTACTAGGATGATCGAAAAAATCCTGTTGACGAGGAAGTTCCCGGCCATTCGTCCGAAGCGGACCTGAGGCTCGCCGACCATCATCGCGAGCTGCAATGAGCCCCTTTGCGCGACGGCGAGGCAGAAGGTGCTCTTCTGGTCGAGTGTGTTGAAGACCGATGAGCCGACAGGCCCGTGATAGGGAAAGGCGAAGGGGAGGGCCGGCCGGCGTTCGCTGCCGTACTCGCTGACCATGTCGCCTGCGGACACGACGTACCAGAGGTTCGGGCTGTCGGCCTTCAACTCCGCGAGTGCGGAAGTCGGGCGTATCGTCAGGTTTCGTCCATCGATCTCGGTAGCGCGATCGAGAACAGCGGCGACGACCCGGCAGGCCCTGAACTCGCGTTCCTCCAGCGGGTACCTCGAGACGAAGATCGCGACCATGATCAGGAAGATCATTGTCGCGGCGATGCCGAGCGACAGCGCAAACGTTCGGGCGATCGACGTCATCGCGGCGGCGCCAGCCGCAGGATGTAGCCGATGCCTCGCATGCTGCGGATCTCGACATCGCCGCCGAGTTCGAGCAATTTCTTCCTTAGCCGCGAGACCTGAGCTTCCAGCGTGTTGGATTCGATCTCGTCGTCGAAGCCATAGATCTCCTCGATCAGGGCGGCGCGGGTGATGACGCGGTCGCGCCGCATCAGGAGAGCTCCGAGGATCAGCGCCTCGCGCCGCCGCAGTAGGATCTTGGTGTCGGCAACCACCGCCTCGTTGCTGCCGAGATGCAGCTCCACATTGCCGAGCGACAGCACCGAAGGGGCGAGCAGCCGGGGTCGCCGCAGCACCGCGCGCACCCGCGCGATCAGCTCCTGCGGCTCGAACGGCTTGCCGAGATAATCGTCGGCGCCGCTGTTGAGGCCGTCGACGACATCCTCCTTGGCGTCCTTGGAGGTCAACATGATGATGGCGGGGCGTTCCGGCGATCGGCTCAGCGCCGTGACCACCTGGAGCGCATCGCCGTCGGGCAGCATGCGGTCGACGATCGCGAGATCATATTTGAAATTGTCCAGCGCCTGGCGGGCATCGGCAATCGAGCCGACGAGATCGACGATCCCGTGCAATTGCCCGAGCAGGCGGCTGACATAGGCGCCGATCTGCGGTTCGTCTTCGATTACGAGGGAACGCACGCGGGTCGTCCTTGACTCTGCTGGGCAACAAAACCCCGAGCGTGACGCTCCCTGGCCGAAGTCTGGCGTTTCGGCTCCTGCGCAGGGTTCCCATAAAGGCAGCGAGCTTGGCGAATAAAAGGCAGCGGTGACGGCGCTGGCCGGCACCGGCGGTCAAAGTTTGGCGGCGTGAGCGCCGCGCGGCAATGTTCGGGCAATGTTGGTTCGGCGGCCGTCGCCAGGTGCGCGCCGGGAGCATGGTGGGGCGGCGGTTTTCGGCTTGCAATCTTGGGGCAATTTTGCCGGACCACATACTGGAGCTCCAACCACACGAGTCGACCAGGCCAGGAAGGCCGGTCCGGGGCCCTGTAATGAAGCATTTTGACGACGCCGCTCTTCGCCTCACGGTGAATGTGCGGCTCACGACCACCTTGCTCGCCGCACTCGGCGCGATCATGGCGATCCCTCAATCCGCATCGGCGCAGACCGCGTTCACGCTGCCGGCGCCGCCCTTCGAGCTGCCGATGCTACCTTCGCCTTCCGGCAACTGGACGGTCATGGTCGGCATCGGCGGCGAGTACATGCCTGACTTCGTCGGATCGAAGAACGGCAGGTTCATGCCGATCCCGATCTTCTCCATTCGCCGCGCCGGATCGATCGACCAGTTTCGCGGGCCGCGCGACAGCGCCAGCATCGCGCTGCTCGACGTCGGCAATTTTCGCGCAGGGCCTGCGTTCAAATACGTCGCCTCGCGCAAGGCCGACAAATATGCCGAGCTGACCGGCCTTGGCGACGTCAAGGCCGCCTACGAGCTTGGCGGCTTCGTCGAATATTATCCGGTCGACTGGCTCCGCCTGCGCAGCGAATTGCGCCAGGGCGTGGGCGGCCATACCGGCACCGTCGCCGACATCTCTGCCGACGTCATCGTGCCGCTGATTCAGAGGTTGACGGTCTCGGCCGGCCCGCGCTTCACCTGGAAAAGCACCAAGGCGACCGCTCCCTATTTCGGCGTCGACGCCGCGCAGGCGCTGGCGTCGGGATTGCCGACATTCAATGCCAAAGGCGGCGCGCACTCGGTCGGCTTCGGGAGCCAGGTCTCCTATCGCATCAATCCGCAGTGGGAGGTCCATGCCTATGTCGAATACGAGAAGCTGCTCGGCGATGCCGCGGACAGTCCGCTGGTGAAGCTGCGGGGATCGTCGAACCAGACCACCGTCGGTCTCGGCGCGTCGTATTCGTTCGATTTCAGGATCCGATAGGTCACCATGCGTCGCACTGCTTTTCTATGGATTGGCCTTGCAGCCGCTTGCGTCGCCCTCGGCGCTGCGGCGGCGTTCGAGACGCGGGCGAGCCGGCTCCAGGCGATCAAGACGGTGGGCATCGTCTCCGCTATCGGCGAAGAGATGAGCCTTTCACAGGCAGGCCTTACCAAGCTCGGCTCCACCGGGCAAAGCGCCTCGATCAGTGCATGGGGGCTGGACGAGCTGATCGTCCAGCAGGTCACCCGGCTGCTAGGCGGACGCTATCGCGTTCAGGCCGTCAACTACACCCGCGCCGCCTTCGCTGCTGTCAGAGATTCGGCGGTCACGCCCGTCAATCTGCTGCGGAGCGATCCGTTCAAGGAGCTGGTTCGCACCGACGTCACGCCCCAGGGACTGGATGCGTACATAGTCATCACCCGCGCGAAATCGAAACTCGGAAACGGTCGTAACGTCGAGGGGGTCGGGATCGCCGAATACCGGACGCTGCTTGCGGACTACGGCCTGATCCACGCGCTGTACGAGGTCCGCGTCATCGACGGCAAGACGTTCGACGTGATCGAGAAGAGGGCGGCCGCGCCGCTCGACAACACCGGGACCATAGGGATCGCCGGCCCGAGCTGGCCGGTGGAAGGGAACTTTGACGGTCCGGCTTCGAGCGAACGGCTGCGCGCGGCGATTGCGGACCTCATCACGCGCAGCCTGCCCGTCACGCTGGACGACATGCATCTGATCGGTGGTCAGTGAAGCCGGCTGGCGGCCTCAGGTCACCGGCGCGGGATTGAACAGCGTCAGATCGTTGTGGATGCCCCAGCGGTCCGACCATGGCTTGGTGCGGCCGGAGGCGACATCGAGGATCAGGCGGAACAGGTCCCAACCGGTCTCCTCGATGGTCTTCTCGCCGGTGGCGATGCGGCCTGTGTCGAAGTCGATCAGGTCTTTCCAGCGCCGCGCCAGCTCGCTGCGGGTCGCGACCTTGATGACGGGCGCGGCCGCAAGGCCGTAGGGCGTGCCGCGGCCGGTGGTGAACACCTGCAGCGTCATGCCGGAGGCGAGCTGAAGCGTGCCGCAGATGAAGTCGGAGGCGGGGGTTGCCGCGAACAGCATGCCCTTCTGCGTCGCCTTCTCGCCGGGCGAGAGCACGCCGGTGATTGCGCTCGAGCCGGACTTGACGATCGAGCCCAGTGACTTCTCGACGATGTTGGCGAGGCCGCCCTTCTTGTTGCCGGGCGTGGTGTTGGCGCTGCGATCGGCACCGCCTCGCGCGAGATAGGAATCGTACCAGGCCATCTCGCGCACCAGTGCGCGGCCGACGTCCTCGTTGATGGCGCGTCGCGTGAGCAGCTGGATGGCGTCGCGCACCTCGGTCACTTCCGAGAACATCACGGTGGCGCCGGCACGCACCAGCAGGTCGGCGGCGAAGCCGACGGCGGGATTGGCGGTGACGCCGGAGAAGGCGTCGCTGCCGCCGCATTGCAGGCCGATGACGAGATCGGAGGCCGGGCAGGTCTCTCGGGTGCGCTTGTTGAGAATTTTCAGCCGCGCCTCCGCCTGCGTCATGATCGCATCGACGATGGCGCCGAAGCCGTCGAAGGCTTCGTCCTGCATGCGCACGATGGCATCGCTGACGCCTTCCGGCACCAGCCGCTCCGGTGCGAGCTTCTCGCAGCCGAGGCCGACGACGAGGATCTCGCCGCCGAAATTCGGGTTGAGCGCGATGTTCTGCAGCGTGCGGATCGGAATCACTGCGTCTGGCGCGGTGATGGCGACGCCGCAGCCATAGGCATGGGTCAGCGGCACGACGTCGTCGACGTTGGGGTATTTCGGCAGCAGCTCGGCGCGGATTCGCTTGACCGCATATTCCATCGTGCCCTTGACGCATTGCACGGAAGAGGAGATGCCGAGGATGTTCTTGGTGCCGACCGAGCCGTCCGGATTGCGATAGCCTTCGAAGGTGAACCCTTCGAGCGGCGGCAGCGGCGCGGGGACGGCGGTCGAGATTTCGAGCTTGTCGAGGTCGGGGGCATCCGGCATGCGAATGCGTGCCTCGTCGACCCATTCGCCGGCCAGGATCGGCGACAGCGCGTAGCCGATGATCTCGCCGTAGCGGACGATCGGCTGATCTTGCGCGATGTCGACCAGCGCCGTCTTGTGCCCCTGCGGCACGAAGGCGCGCAGTGTCAGGCCGCTGGCAAAGCGGGAGCCGGCGGGAAGCCCAAAATCATTGACCACGATCGCGACGTTGTCGCGCTCGTTGAGCTTGATGTAGCGGGGCTGCTCTTTCGCTGCGACGTCCTGGTCCATCTACGCTTGCCTCCGAAGCCGTAGGGTGGGCAATGGCGCAACGCGCCGTGCCCACCATGCTTCATACCGAACGTAAGCGGTGGGCACGCTTCGCTTTGCCCACCCTACGATATCTTCCCGGTGGTCAGCCCGGGAACGTATAAGCCGTCTTCACCGTCGTGTAGAACTCGCGCGCGTAGGAGCCCTGCTCGCGGGCGCCGTAGCTCGAGCCCTTCCGGCCGCCGAACGGCACGTGATAGTCGACGCCGGCGGTCGGCAGGTTGACCATCACCATGCCGGACTCGCTGTTGCGCTTGTAGTGCGAGGCGTATTTCAGGCTGGTGGTGCAGATGCCGGAGGCGAGGCCGAACTCGGTGTCGTTGGAGATCGCCAGCGCCTCTTCGTAGTTCTTGGCGCGGATGACGGCGGCGACCGGGCCAAAGATCTCCTCACGCGCGATGCGCATGTTGTTGTTGGCTTCGGTGAACAGCGCCGGCTGCAGGTAGTGGCCGGGGTTCTCGCGCTTGAGCAACTCGCCGCCGAACGACAGGTTCGCACCCTCGTCCTGGCCGATCTTGATGTAGCGCAGGTCCTGGTCGAGCTGGCTCTGGTCCACGACGGGGCCGATATGCACGCCGGCCTTGAGCGCGTCGTCGACCGACAGGCCGTTCAGGCGCTCGGCCACCGCCGCGACGAAGCGGTCGTGAATGCCTTCGGTGACGATCAGGCGGGAGGAGGCGGTGCAGCGCTGGCCGGTGGAGAAATAGGCACCGTTGACGGCGACCTCGACGGCGGTCTTGAGGTCGGCGTCGTCGAGCACGACCAGCGGATTCTTGCCGCCCATCTCCAGCTGGAACTTCTTCATCGGGTTCGAGAGCACGCAGGCCTGCGCGATCTTGCGTCCGGTCTGCACCGAGCCCGTGAAGGAGATCGCCGCGACGTCGGGGTGGTCGAGCAGGGTCTGGCCGACCACCGAGCCGGAGCCGACCACGAGGTTGAACACGCCGGCGGGAATGCCGGAGCGGGTGATGATTTCGGCCAGCGCGTGACCCGAGCCCGGCACCAGCTCAGCCGGCTTGAATACCACGGTGTTGCCGTAGCACAGCGCGGGCGCGATCTTCCAGGCCGGGATCGCGATCGGGAAATTCCAGGGCGTGATCATGCCGACGACGCCGACCGGCTCACGGGTGAGCTCGACGTCGAGGCCGGGACGCACGGAGGCGCCCTTCTCGCCGATCAGGCGCAACGCCTCGCCGGCGAAGAACGCAAAGATCTGGCCGGCACGCGCGACCTCGCCGACGCCCTCGGGGAGCGTCTTGCCTTCCTCGCGGGCGAGCAGGCGGCCGAGCTCTTCCTTGCGGGCGAGGATCTCGAGGGAAATCTTGTTCAATGCGTCATAGCGAACCTGCGGCGTCGACTGCGCCCAGGCGGGGAAGGCGGCCTTGGCGGCTGCAATGGCCTTCTCGGTCTGCGCCTTGTCGGCCTTGGCGTATTCGCCGACAACGTCGTTGGTGTTGGAGGGGTTGATGTTCCTGGTGACGCCGGAGCCATCGACCCATTCGCCGCCGATGAAGTTCTTCAGGATCGCAGTCATCTCATTCCTCCAAGTCGTTTAAGGGGCATGATCCCTATCGGAAAACCGGTGCCCACTTTTCCGGGATCATGCCTGAAGTTTGTCTAACGCACGAGGCACGGACGCTTGTCGTCAAAGGTCCAGCCGGGGATCAGGTCCTGCATGGCAATAGCGTCATCGCGGGCACCGAGTCCATGCTGCTTGTAGAGGTCATGCGCCGCGTCGATGGCGGCCCTGTCGATTTCGATGCCCAGGCCCGGGCTATCAGGGACGGCAATCTTGCCGCCCTTGATCTGGAGCGGCTCTTTGGTGAGCGCCTGGCCGTCCTGCCAGATCCAGTGGGTGTCGATCGCAGTGACCTTGCCGGGGGCGGCGGCGCCGACATGGGTGAACATGGCCAGCGAAATGTCGAAATGGTTGTTGGAGTGCGAGCCCCAGGTCAGGCCGTTGTCACGGCAGGTCTGCGCCACCCGCACCGAGCCCTGCATGGTCCAGAAATGGGGATCGGCGAGCGGAATGTCCACCGCGCCGAGACGCAGCGCATGGGAGAGCTGCCGCCAGTCGGTGGCGATCATGTTGGTCGCGGTCGGCAGGCCGGTGGCGCGGCGGAACTCGGCCATGATCTCGCGGCCGGAAAAGCCGGCCTCGGCGCCGCAGGGGTCCTCGGCATAGGCGAGGATGCCGTGCATGTCCTTGCAGAGGCGGATCGCCTCGTCGAGCGACCAGGCGCCATTGGGATCGAGCGTCACGCGCGCGTTCGGGAAGCGCTTTGCGATCGCGGTGACGGCCTCGATCTCCTGCTCGCCGCGCAGCACGCCGCCTTTCAGCTTGAAGTCGGCGAAGCCGTAATGGTCGTGGGTGGCTTCCGCGAGCCGCACCACGGTCTCCGGGGTCATCGCCTCCTGATGGCGGAGATTGAACCATTCGGGCTTGCCGGTCTCGCCCTGGACGTAGTTCAGCTTCGACTTGCGCCGGTCGCCGACGAAGAAGAGATAGCCGAGCGTCTCGACGCTATTGCGTTGCTGGCCTTCGCCGAGCAGCGCGGCGACGGGCAAGTTGAGATGCTGGCCAAGCAGATCAAGCAGTGCGGATTCGATCGCGGTGACCGCGTGGATCATGACGCGAAGATCGAAAGTCTGCTTGCCGCGGCCGCCGGCGTCGCGGTCGGCGAAGGCGGTGCGGACGTCGGCGAGGATGTTGTTGAGCGCGCCGACGGTCTTGCCGATCACGAGATCGCGCGCGTCCTGGAGCGTCTGCCAGATCTTCTGCCCGCCCGGCACCTCGCCGACGCCGGTGTGGCCGGCATTGTCGGTGAGGATGACGATGTTGCGGGTGAAGAATGGCGCATGCGCGCCGCTCAGATTGAGGAGCATGCTGTCGCGGCCCGCGACCGGAATCACCCGCATCGCCGTGACGACAGGGGCGCCAGAGATATCGGTCACGGCCATCGCTCGCTCCTCGCTGTTGCCGCCCTATTCTGCCGCCTGTTGTGTCGATCGGATGGCGGGCAGATTCTTCACCAGCGCGGTCACTTCGGCGATCTCCTGCTCGGTGAGGTCGGTGAGCGGCGGGCGGACCGGGCCGGAGTCGCGGCCGATCACCTTCATGCCGGCCTTGATGATCGAGACGGCATAGCCCTTCTTGCGGTTGCGGATCGCGATCAGCGGCAGGATGAAGTCCTTCAGCCCGGCCTGGATCGTGGCATGGTCGCGCTTGCGCACCGCGGCGTAGAAGTTGGTGGCGAATTCCGGCACGAAATTGAACACGGCCGAGGAATAGGTCGTCACGCCCATGTCGAGATAGGGCAGCGCGAAAGTCTCGGCGGTCGGCAGGCCGCCGACATAGGTGAGACGATCGCCGAGCTTGGTGTAGACGCGGGTCATCAGCTCGATGTCGCCGATGCCGTCCTTGTAACCGACGAGGTTCGGGCAGCGCTCGGCAAGCCGCGCGAGCGTGTCGGGCTGCAGGATCGCGTTGTCGCGGTTGTAGACGATGACGCCGATTTTCACGGCGGCGCAGACCGCCTCGACATGGGCGGCAAGGCCCTCCTGCTCGGAGTGGGTGAGGTAGGGCGGCAGCAGCAGCAGGCCGTCCGCGCCGGCCTTCTCCGCGCCGATTGCGATCTCGCGGGCGATCGCGGTGCCATAGCCGGTGCCGGCGAGCACGGGCACGCGACCCTTGGTCTCGTCGACGGCGACCTTGACGACTTCAGGGACCTCGGTCGGCGTCAGCGAGAAGAATTCGCCGGTGCCGCCGGCGGCGAACAGGCCTGCGACATCATAGCCGCACAGCCAGTCCATGTTGGCGCGATAGGTCGCCTCGTCGAAGGAGTAGTCAGCCTTGAAGGGCGTGACGGGGAAAGACAGGAGGCCAGATCCGATCTTCTGGGCCATTTCCTGCGGGGTCATCTTGCTCATGGGCGCGCGGCTCCCTCATTGCGTGTTGTGGAGGACGCAAGCAGAAGGCTGCGCGTCCATGCGCCGTGGTTTAGGAGACCGTTCGATGCGGGTCCAAGCCAAAGCCTATATCGACCGATGCGAAATCAGCATCAATCTTCCGCGGGCTCCGCAGAGGCCAGTTCACCGGCGATTTTGACGAGCGCCGACAGCAGCGGATTCTCGTCGTCGCGGCGCCAGACCATGAACAACTCGACGGGGACGCGCGTGCGCAGCTTCAGCGGGCGCAGGCGCACGTCGGAAATCTTCAGGCTCGCAGCCGCCGCCGGCACGATCGCAAGGCCGAGGCCGGCGCGCACCATGGCGAGGATCGAGTGGATCTGGCTCAGATGCTGGACGTAGCGCGGCAGCACGTCGGCACGGGTGAACAGCGCCACCAGGAGATCGTGGAAGTAGCGGCTCTCATAGGGCGAATACATCACGAAGGGCTGGTCGTCGAAATCCTTGATGGTGATGCTGTCGGCATTGGCGAGCGGATGCTTCTTCGGGATCGCGGCGAGCAGGGGCTCGGCGACGACGCGGCGGCTGGTGAGCTCGGGGCGCGCGATCGGCGGCCTGAGCAGGCCGGCGTCGATCTGGCCCGAGGTCAGCGCCTCGAACTGGTCGCCCGACACCATCTCCTTCAGCGAGAAGTCGACCTCGGGCAGTTTTGCGCGGCAGGCCGCGACCAGTTCCGGCAGGAAGCCATAGGCCGCGGCCGCGGTGAAGCCGATCTTCAGCGAGCCGGTCTTGCCGAGCGCGATGCGGCGGGCGACCTGCGAGGCGCTCTCGGCAAGCTTGAGGATGCGCCGCGCCTCCGGCAGAAAGCTGCGCCCCGCCGGGGTGAGGCGCACCGAGCGGCTGGTGCGCTCCAGCAGCGGCGCATCGATGATGTGCTCGAGCACCTGGATCTGCCGGGACAGCGGCGGCTGGGTCATGTTCAGCCGCGTCGCGGCGCGGCCGAAATGCAGTTCCTCCGCCACCGTGACGAAACAGCGGAGCTGGTTGAGGTCGAACATCGATACATGCCTTAGATGGATAAGGCGTTTCCCCGGTACTTCTAGCATCGATCATCCCCAAAACAAAGACGGCGGCTTTTGGGCCGCCGTTGAGTTGCCTGGTCAAGCTCCCATCGGGAGCCCTCAGGAGGAACGTTTGAGCGTCACCCGCTCGATCTTGCCGACGATGACGAGATAGGCGAACGCCGCTACCAGCGCGTTGAGGCCCACGAACACCAGCGCGCCGTTGAACGAGCCGGTCGCGGCCAGGATGTAGCCGATCACGATCGGCGTGGTGATCGAGGAGAGATTGCCGAAGGTGTTGAACAGGCCGCCGGAGACGCCGCCGGCTTCCTTTGGCGAGGTGTCGGAGACGACCGCCCAGCCGAGCGCACCGATGCCCTTGCCGAAGAAGGCGAGCGCCATGAAGCCGACCACCAGCGCCTGTCCGTCGACATAGTTGCAGGCGATGATCGACATCGACAGCAGCATGCCGCCGACGATCGGGATCTTGCGCGCCATGGTCAGCGAGCCGGTCCGGCGCAGGATCGCATCCGAGATGATGCCGCCGAGCACGCCGCCGATGAAGCCGCACAATGCCGGCAGCGTCGCGACGAAACCGGCCTGCAGGATCGACAGGCCGCGCTCCTTGACCAGATAGACGGGGAACCAGGTCAGGAAGAAATAGGTCAGCGTGTTGATGCAATACTGGCCGAGATAGACGCCGAGCATCATGCGGTTGGAGAGCAGCTGGCGGATGTGGTCCGAGCCGGAGCCGGCCTCGGGCGCACGCGCGCGCGGCAGATCATCCTTGGGCGCGTCGAGATCAACCAGCGCGCCGCCTTCCTTGATGTAGTCGAACTCGGCATCGTTGATCGAAGGATGCTCCTTCGGGCCGTAGATGGTCTTGAGCCAGACGAAGCCCATGACGATGCCGAGCGCGCCCATCACGAAGAACACGACGCGCCAGCCATAGGCGTGCGCGATCCAGCCCATCAGCGGCGCGAAGATCACGGTCGCGAAGTACTGTCCCGAGTTGAAGAAGGCCGACGCGGTGCCGCGCTCGCTGCCCGGAAACCACGCCGCGACGATGCGGGCGTTGGCGGGGAAGGAGGGCGCTTCCGCGACGCCGACCAGGAGGCGGAGCGCGAACAGCACGACAACAGCCGTGCCGGCGCTGAGGAAGCCGACCCAGCCCTGCATCAGCGTGAACAGCGACCAGATGATGATGCTGAAGGCATAGACGAGACGCGAGCCATAACGGTCGAGCAGCCAGCCGCCCGGTACCTGCGCCGCGACATAGGACCAGCCGAACGCCGAGAAGATCCAGCCCATGGCGACGGGATCGAGATGCAGCTCCTTGGACAGCGCGGGGCCTGCGATCGACAGCGTGGCGCGGTCGGCATAATTGACGGTGGTGACCAGGAACAACATGGTCACGATGAACAGCCTGACGCGAGACCTCCTCACGTCCGCTGCGGACACCACTGCGCTCATCAGGCGCCTCCTCAAGTCGAGATGTTTCCTCGATCCGACTCCTAGAGGCGCGCGCGGCAAAGTGTCCAAGTTCAAGGGGGTATCGATCGATACCGTTTTTGGATTGATGAAACGGCAGGTAGCGGGGAACGATGGTAAGGGAGTGAGATTGCGCGAGTGCAGTTTGTGGCAGCGCGCTACACCACGCACTCCGCCGTCATTCTCCGCGAAGGCGGGGAATCCAGTACGCCGAGGCGTCTCGATTCAATCACTGCCGTCACGGCGTACTGGATCGCGCTTCTACTGCTTTGCGCTCGGCAACAGCTGCGGCAGAAATCCGCGCGTGACGCCCGGCGGCACGGCATCGAGCCCGAGCACCGCGCTCGCGGCCGGCAGCGCCGCATCCGCCATCGCCGCATGCCCTTCCGCGCTCGGATGCACCGCGCCGCCATAGACGGCGGAGAGCACGCCCCAGGTCGCGTCGTGAATGTCGGTCGGCTGGCTCGCCGCCGGCAATCCCTGCGGATAGGTCATCGCGGCAAAATAGCTGTCATTGGCGTCACGGATCCAGCGCGCGCGGGGCAAATAGGCGCGGTATTCCGAGGCGCCGCGGCCGCACAGCATCGGCTGGCTCGCCGCGCTCACGATATCAGGATTGAAGCTCTGGCCGTTCTCCGCAAAGCAGCTGCGGTCGAATTCGGGGTCGTTGCCCGAATGGGCGCAGAAGCCGTGATCGGCGAACGCCGCCTGATGCGCATCGACGAAGGTCATGCGGTCGGCTTCGGGATCGCGGCACAGCGCGCCGCGGCTGCAGGTGGCAAGCCCCTTCAGCTGCGGCAAGAACTCGGTATCGACGAAGGTCGAGACGCGGGCAAGGCGCTGCGGATCGGCGTTGAAGGCCGGATGTATGTCGAAGCCGGCCCGGCCGCCGCGGCAGGGTACGCCGCCGTCGGCGAGCGCGGGGTTGGCGTAGGAGACATAGACGACATGCGAAAGGTCGCCGCCGACCAGCGGCTTGAGCGCCTCGCGCAGCTTGACGAAATTCTGCGGCAGTTCGCGCGCCAGCGCATCGCGGGAATCGTCGACGCTCGCCATCACGCCGGAGCGGCGGAACAGCGCGCGCTCGGTCGCGGTCTCGACGATCACGTCGGCGACGAGGCCGGAGAAATAGACGTCGTTGGCGCCGACCGAGAGCAGCACGAGGTCGAGCGTGCGATCGGGCTGGCGCTTCTTCGCCGCGGTGAGCGCCTCGCGCAACTCGGCGACCTGTGCGTTCACGCTGGTGTTGCAGACACCGGTCTTGCCGGGCGGGCATTCGCGGGCGCGCTGCGAGCCGAGCAGGCCGTCACCGATGCTGGCGCCGGTGCAGGCGAGCGGCAGGTAGGTCACTGCGATGTGGGTGTAGCGCACCGCGAGTGCGAGGGCGGTGCGCGTCTGGTAGCTGTAGAGCGAGCGGTGGCAGGGCGAGTTGAACCAGAGCGCGCTGTAGCGCTGCCAGTTGGCGAGCGTGTCCGGCGCCTCGCAGGCGCGGCCGCCTTTGAAGCCGTGGCGGCTCGGCCGGTAGTACTGCGCACCGGCGGTGCCCAGATAGGAGCGGAAGCAAAATCCTTCGTCCGACAGCGCCAGTGGCCGGTCCGGATTGCCTTCGCCGGACGCGATGCTGTCCCCGAGGCCGGCGACGAAGATGTCACGCACCTGGATCTCGGTCTGGACGCGCTGGGTCGGATCGGAGCCGGAGGAGACGTCGACGGTCGCGACCGTCTGCTTGCCGTAGCGGACGCGCAAATTGATCGGCTCGGCGCAGTCGAAGGTCGATTGCTGCGGCCCGTCGCCGTCGTCGAACGACCAGGCGCAGGTGGCGCCGACCGGCACCGCGCCAACGAGACGGACGGTGACGGGGTGATCGATCGGGGTGAGGTAGTTTTCCTTGGTGTTGTCGCGGGTGCAGGGCTGGTTGACCCGGCCCTGGAGGTCGATGCAGAGCCGATTGACCATGTTGCGGGCCCACCCGCGGCCTTCGCTCTGGAGCTCCAGCGATTGCTCGGCCGCCAGGATGCTGCGGTTGCGCGCGTTCTCGACATGGAGCAGGAAGTCGCGCTCCTCGCGGAACAGCCGGAAGCGGTTACGCACCTCCCAATTGATCTGCAGGGCGCCGGCGTCCTGAGCGCTCGCGCGCTCGGGCGGCATGGCCGTCAGAATCCCGGCAAGCAACAGGGCGCCTGCGGAGAGGGTACGAAGGAATACAGGGGTCATGGCCCGCGTCTTCAACGGCAAAGTTGAGGCGGAAATAAGAGAGCATTGCTCCGCCGCCCGCAACCCCTCCGGGTCCAGATCGTGGCCTACCGCTTGTTGGCCTGGCGCAGTATCCGCTCGCGCTCCATCGGCGTCACCTGCTTGGGCAGATTGGCCTGCGCGCAGGCCTCCGCCAGCCGCCGCCGCTCCTGCCAGGGCTCGACCACGTTCATCCAGAGCTCGCGCGTGCCCATGATGGAGATGGCGAGGCCGAACGGGATCACGAAATAGAGGATGCGGAACACCAGCAGCGTCGCCAGAAGCTGCTCGCGCCCGAATTCGGGCAGCGCCAGCAGCATGGCGGCATCGAACACGCCGATCGAGCCGGGGGCATGGCTGGCGAAGCCGAGCAGCGTCGCCAGGATGAACACCACGGCCAGCGACATGAAGTCGATCGGCGGATTGGCCGGCATCAGCAGGTACATCGCCGTGGCGCAGAAGCCGAGATCGACCACACCGATCAGGATCTGGACCAGCGTCAGCGGCGCCGACGGCAACACGACCTTCCAGCCCTTCTGGCCGAGTTCGCGCCGCTTTTCGCCCATGCAGAGCCAGACCAGATAGGCACCGATCGAGGCAAGGCCGCCGAGCGCGATCAGCCGATTGATCGAGGAGGGGAGCTGGTCCATCGAGGACGCCGCATCCGGATGGATCGCCATGCCGATCGAGAGCACGAAGATGTTACCGAGCCAGAAGGTCAGGCCCGACAGGAAGCAGATCTTGGCGACGTCGATCGCGTTCAGCCCGTAATCCGAATAGATCCGGAAGCGGATTGCGCCGCCGGTGAAGACCGTGGCGCCGATGTTGTGGCCGATCGAATAGGACGTGAAGCTGGAGAGCGCCGCAATGCGGTACGGAACGTGCTTCTTGCCGATCGTTCGCAGTGCAAAAAAATCGTAGAAGGTCAGCGTACAGAACGCGAAGAACACGCAGATCGCCGCCAGCCCGATGCTGCCGCGGGGAATCTCGGTTAACGCAGTCAGGATGACCCCGGTATCGATGCCCTTGAGGGTCCGCACCAGCGAGGTGATCGCGAAGGCGATAATGAAGATGCTCGCGGCAACTCCGAGCCGTCGCCAGCCGATCCATCTCTTGAAGCCGCGTTTCAGCGCGGGCAGCAGTCCGTGCATTCATCCTCCCGGCGGGGGGCAAGACCGACCCGGCCAGACATTGGCCAGTCGGGTACGATCACGGCCAAAAGCAGGCATCGATCGCTGGGCATGATCCAGCTCATTTAAGGCAAAAACACCGGCTTGTGCAGCCCTTGACAACAATTGGTTCTGCGTCGGACCGGTCACTTTTGTCATACGCGGTTCACATCGGCGGCGCGTTAAGCATATGAGTCGTGAAACCGGCTCGGCCCCGCGCGTTTCGTATGCCGACATGATTTCAGATGCCGGCGCCGTCCGCATTGTTCCAGCGCAAGCCAGCCGGGTCTTTTTTGGAACGTCGATACCGCGTGCTCGTTGGGGCCCCATCAGCAACCGAACATGGTGGAATAAGCGGCTTTTCGTGCAAGCCGCTGCCTTCGTGTTCCACAAAACCGGAAGAGGACGGAACGATGGGACTGTTCACAAAAGACATCAAAACCATGAACGACCTGTTCGTGCATCAGCTCCAGGACATCTATTACGCCGAGCAGCAGCTGACCAAGGCGCTGCCGAAGATGGCCAGTAAGGCCACCGATCCGCAGCTGAAGCAGGGCTTTTTGACGCACCTCGAAGAAACCAAGCAGCACGTCGCGCGGCTCGAAGAAGTGTTCAAGATGCACGGCGTCCCCGTGAAGGCGGTCGACTGTCCGGCGATCGACGGCATCATCGAGGAAGCCGACGAGACCGCCGGCGAAGTCGCCGACAAGGCGGTGCTCGACGCCGCCCTGATCAACGCGGCGCAGGCCGCAGAACATTACGAGATCGTACGCTACGGCAGCCTGATCGCCTGGGCCAAGCAGCTCGGCCGCAACGACTGCGCGACCGTGCTCGCCAAGACGCTGGAGGAGGAGAAGGCGACCGACCAGAAGCTCACCAAGCTCGCAGAGAGCAAGGTGAACCTGCGCGCGGCCAGCTAAGCTTAGGCTTGACCAGCATGGCGCCGCGCGGTGTCCGCGCGGCGTTTGCATGCATTACGTCATCGTTCGGTCGTTATCGAAGCATGACGGCAGGCTAGAAGCGTATATTCCGCATGGGGCTGCAACCGAGGTGGCAGCATGCGCGCGAGCACCATCAAATATGAGACCTTCGACCACGGAGCCGGCGTAGCGCATGCCGGTTCGCGTCTTGCGACCTCGCTCACGCTCGCCGCGATGAGCCTCGGGTACGGCGTGGTGCAGCTCGACGTCACCATCGTCAACACCGCGCTCGATGCGATGGGCCGGACGCTCGGTGGCGGCGTTGCCGAGCTGCAATGGGTGGTCAGCGCCTACACCATCGCGTTTGCCGCCTTCATCCTGACGGCAGGCGCGCTCGGCGACCGCATCGGCGCCAAGCGCGTCTTCATGGCGGGGTTCGCCATCTTCACCGCGGCTTCGCTCGCCTGCGCGCTGTCTCCCGATGCGACCGTGCTGATCGGCGCGCGGCTGGTGCAGGGGCTGGCGGCGGCGATCCTGGTGCCGAATTCCCTCGCGCTGCTCAATCATGCCTATCCGGACGACCGCGCGCGCGGCCGTGCCGTCGCGGTCTGGGCTGCCGGCGCGAGCCTTGCGCTCACCGCCGGCCCCTTCGTCGGCGGCGCGCTGATCACGCTGGTCGGCTGGCGCGCGATCTTCCTGGTCAATCTGCCGATCGGGCTCGCCGGCCTGTGGCTGAGCTGGCGATACGCCAGCGAGACCACGCGGGCCCGCTCGCGCGAGATCGACCTGCCCGGCCAGCTGGCCGCGATCGGGGCATTGGGGGCGCTGGCCGGCGCGATCATCGAAGGCGGTGCGCTCGGGTGGGATCATCCGGTCGTGGTCGCAGCCTTCGTCGGGGCCGCCGGTCTCGTCGCGCTCTTCATCTGGCGCGAGAGCCGCGCGGCGCAGCCGATGCTGCCGCTGTCGCTGTTCGGCCACCGGCTGTTCGCGCTGACCTCGCTGGTCGGCCTGCTCGTCAACATCGCGATCTACGGCCTGATCTTCGTGCTCAGCCTGTACTTCCAGCGGATCAACGGGCTGTCGGCGTGGTGGACCGGGCTCGCCTTCGTGCCGATGATGGCGGCGGTGCTGCCGGTCAATCTGCTGGCGCCGCGCCTCGCCGAGCGCATTGGCCCGTGCCCGACCATCGTCGTCGGTGCCAGCGTGTCGGCGGTCGGCTGTCTCGGCCTGCTGTGGATCGAAGCCGACACCAGCTATTGGGCGATCTGCGCGCAGATGATCGCGATCAGTGGCGGACTTGGGCTGCTGGTTCCGCCGCTGACCTCGACCTTGCTGGGCAGCGTCGACAAAGCGCGCTCCGGCATCGCGGCGGGCGTTCTGAACGCGACGCGGCAGACGGGCAGCGTGCTCGGCGTCGCGCTGTTCGGCTCACTGGTGGCCGCGGAGGGGGCGTTCATGGCGGGCCTGCATCTAGCGCTGGTCGTGTCCGCGTCCGTCCTGCTGCTCGCCGCCATCGCGATCGGCCTCGGTGCGCCGGCGCGAGGATGAACAATCCGAGTGAATGAACACATCTTCCGTTCACCATTGCCGCAACAGGCGCGTAGCCGGTTACCACCTGTCCATATTGATCGGGTCAAGTGCGGGTCCATCAGAGGCCTGCGATGCATCAAATTCTCTACTGTCTCACCGAAGAGCACGATTGGCGGCTCGTCGCGCTTGGCGGCGCGGTGTGCCTGCTCGCCAGCGCGGCGGCCATCAGCCTGTTCCACCGGGCGCGCGCGACGCAAGGCGTCGGCCGTCTGGCCTGGCTCGGCCTCGACGCCGCTGTCAGCGGCTGCGGCATCTGGGCGACGCATTTCATCGCGATGCTGGCCTACGGACCGGGAGGCGCGGGCGCCTACAACATCCCGGTGACGATCCTGTCGTTGGTCTTTGCGATCTCCGTGACCTTCGTGGGGCTGAGCATCGCCGTGTCGTCCTCGCGGGCGGTCGGGATCGTTCTCGGCGGCGCCATCGTCGGCACCGGTGTCGCGGCGATGCATTACACCGGCATGGCGGCGCTGGAGATACCGGCGCGCGTGGACTGGATCGGAAGCACGGTCGCCGCCTCGGTGCTGTCAGGAATTGTCTTTGCGGCACTTGCACTGTTCGTGGCCGCGCGGCGCGACGACCTCTTCCATGCGCTGACGGCGACGGTCCTGCTGACCGTCGCTATCGTCGCGCATCATTTCACCGCAATGGGCGCGGTGCTGCTGACGCCGGATCCGACGCTCGCGATCGGCGGTCTGTCGATCCCGCCGGCGTCGCTGTCCTTCCTCACGGCCAGTGCGGCGGTTGCGATCATCGCGATCGCGCTCGTGGCCGCGCTGCTCGACCGCCGCGCCAGGAGTGAATTGGGCGCCCAGCAAATGGTGCTGGATACGGCGCTCGAGAACATGTCGCAGGGTCTGTGCATGTTCGACGCGGACGGCAAGGTCATGCTGTTCAACGAGCGCTATGCCGCCATGCTCCGCCGCACCGACATTGCGCTGACTGGCCGCCTGCTGGTCGACGTGCTCAGGGACGAGCAGGCCAAGGGCCAGTGGCAGGGCGACGCGGATGAGTTCTTCGCCCGCCTCGTGGCCGACGCGCGCGAGGGGCGCACCACGACCGACATCGTCAGCCGGTTCGGCCGCTCCATCCGGGTCGTCAACCAGCCGATGCAGGGCGGCGGCTGGGTCGCGACCTTCGAGGACATCACCGAATGGCTGGAGGCGCAGGCCAAGATCTCGCACATGGCGCGCCATGACGCGCTGACCAGCCTGCCGAACCGCGTGCTGTTCCACGAGCAGCTCGAGCAGGGACTGCGCCGGACCAGGTCGGGCGATCAGCTCGCGGTGCTGTGTCTCGATCTCGACCACTTCAAGGACATCAACGACTCGCTCGGCCATCCCATCGGCGACGCGCTGTTGAGGGAGGTCGGCCGCAGGCTGAAGGCGACGGTCGGCGAGAGCGACACGGTGGCGCGACTGGGCGGCGACGAGTTCGCCGTGGTCCAGATCGGCCGCTCCGAGGAAACCGCTGCGAGATCGCTTGCCGGCCGCCTCGTCGAGGTCATCTCGGCGCCCTACGAGATCGACGACCATCAGATCGTGATCGGCGTCTCGATCGGCATCTCGCTGTCGCCGCAAGACGGCAGCGATCCGAGCGAATTGTTGAAGAACGCCGACCTCGCGCTCTACCGCGCCAAGGCGGATGGCCGCGGCACCTATCGCTTCTTCGAGACCGGCATGGATGCCCGCGCGCAGGCGCGGCGCCTCCTGGAAATGGACCTGCGCGCGGCGGTGCAGCGCGACGAGTTCGAGGCGTATTATCAGCCGATCCGCGACGTCGCCAGCGGCCGCGTCGTCGCCTTCGAGGCGCTGCTGCGCTGGAACCATCCGCAGCGTGGCCTGATCGCGCCCATCGACTTCATTCCGCTGGCCGAGGAGACCGGACTGATCGTCCAGCTCGGCGAATTCGTGCTGCGCTCGGCCTGCACCGATGCCGCCACATGGCCGGACGATGTCGACCTCGCCGTCAATTTGTCGCCGGTGCAGTTCAAGAATCCGAACCTGATCGCATCCGTGATCGCGGCGCTCGCAGCTTCGGGACTTGACGCGCGCCGCCTCGAGCTCGAGATCACCGAATCCGTGCTGCTGCAGAATAGCGAGGCGACGCTGACCACGCTGCATGATCTGCGCGCCATGGGCGTGCGCATCTCGCTGGACGATTTCGGCACCGGCTATTCGTCGCTGAGCTATCTGCGCAGCTTCCCGTTCGACAAGATCAAGATCGACCGCTCCTTCGTGTCGGAGCTGGCGACGCGCGAGGATTCCATGGCGATCATCCGCGCCGTGACCGGTCTCGGCCGCAGCCTCGGCATCGTCACCACCGCGGAAGGCGTCGAGAACGACGCGCAGCTCGAGCTGCTCAGGCGCGAGGGCTGCACCCAGGCGCAGGGCTATCTGTTCAGCAAGCCGCGGCCCGCCTCCGACGTGACGATCATGCTGGGTCGCCCGCGGCTGCTTGCATCGGCTTGAGGACCCTATTGTTTGAGCATGATCTATTCGGAAAACCGCTTCGCACTTTTCCGGATGATGCTCTAGCCGCGGCGCAGGGCGAAATGGGCGCCGCAGAATGCCATGACGGCGCCGAGGCACAGCGCGGCGAGCCCGGCCAGCACGCCCGAGACGGTCGGGACCGGGCTCGGCGCCGAGGCCACCTGGCCCGCACCGGCGAGCAGCAGCACGCCGACCGCGATCAGGAACTGCCGCATCCGTTGCGGGATCTGGCCGTCGGCGGCGCTCTGCATCAATGTCGCCGTGAAATAGCCGCCGGAGAAGCCGACCGTCGCGATCAGCCACCACGCGATCGCCGCGCCCGCGGGTATGAACTCGTGCGTGTCGGAGCGCCAGAGACCGCCGAGGTCGAGCCCATAGCGCGCGCCCAGCATGTGCACCGCGAGCGCGAGCAGCACGCCCGATATCACGGCGGCGCCGAGAATCAGGCGGCGCGGAAAAAAGGTCGTCTCAGCCATGCCTCGCTTGTAGGATGGGCGAGGGCGATCGCGCAAGCGGATCGCGGGCGGGATTGATGAATCGAGATGCAGGTCTTGGAAGCCGAGGTCACGTCAGTCACGAGCTATGCCTATAAGGCGTCGCTGATCGGCTCGGCGCATCGCTTCGAGCTGACGGAGCAGGGGCTGTCCTGGCACATCGGCGGCCGCACCTCGTTGTGGCCTTATGACGAGATCAGCGCGATCCGGCTGTCGTTCCGCCCGGTGTCGATGCAACAGCACCGCTTTCGCGCCGATGTCACTCACAGCAGCGGCCGCCGCATCGCGATCCTGTCGACGAGCTGGCAGACCGCGGCACTGATGGCGCCGCAGGACAACGGCTTTCGCGCGTTCATCCTCGCGCTGCACGCCCGGATGGCGAAGGCGGGCAGCCGCGCGGTGCTGACGGCGGGGCTCGGCCGCACGGCCTATGCGGCGGTGCTGGCGTTCCTGGCGGTGCTGACGGTGGCGATGGCGGGCCTGTTGATCCGCGCCCTCGTGAGCGGCGAGTTCGCCGGCGCGCTGTTCATCCTCGGCTTTGCCGCGCTGTTCGCCTGGCAGGTCGGCGGCTTCGTCCGGCGCAACCAGCCGCAGAGATACAGCTTCGATCAGGTGCCGAAGGCCCTGCTGCCCTAGGTGCAATCGGCCGCAATCAAACGTGACTTCGCGCAACCGCGCCGATGCCGCATCGTGCCGCCATGTCAGTCATGGACCGCAGCACGCGTCTGCCGACGGCAGACGAGATCGCGGGAATCAACCGCACCCATCTGATCGAGACGCCGCTCCGGCCGGCCGACCTGCTGTTCATGTTCGGCACCCGCGAGGACGTCGGCTTGCGCGCAGACACCGCCGCGCGGCTGTGGCGCGAGGGCTATTTCCGCTGGTCGATTGTCAGCGGCGGTGTGACGCCGGGCTCGGAGCAATCCGAGTGCACGGTCATCAAGGCTGCGATGATTGCGGCGGGCATTCCGGCGGACCGGATCCTCGAGGAGCATCGCGCGATGAACACCGGCGAGAACGTGATCTTCTCGCTGCCGATCATCGATGCGGCGCTGAGCCTTGCAAACATCCGCAGCGTGATCTGCCTCGGCAACACCTGGACCGCGCGGCGCTATCTGACGCTGCACCGGCACTGGCCGGAGGTGACGAAGATGCTGCTCACCGTCGACAGCTTTGCGACGCCGCGCGCGCTCTGGCACACCGACGCCGAATTTTGCCGCCGCATGCTGCACGAATGGGACAAGATCGAGCTGTACAGGGCGAAGGGCTTTATTGCGGAGTGGCCGGAGGCCTGAGAGGCCTCCGCGAGCTACTCCGTGGAGTCGAAATCCTCTTCCTTGGTGCCGAGCAGCGAGACGATCGTGCGCAGGCCGGAATCGAGCTGCTCGAAGGTGGGCGGCGCGAGGGCGAGGCGCACCGCGTTCGGTGCATGGCCATGGGCGATCGCGAAGGTGGAGGACGGCGTCAGCGCGATGCCGCGCCTCGCTGCTGCTCCGACGAAGGTCTGGGAGCGCCAGTGCGGCGGCAGCGTCAGCCAGAGATGATAGGAGCGCGGATCGGCCGCGTGCTGGTAGCCGGCCAGCAGCCTTGCGGCGGTCTGCTGCCGCCGCGCGGCGTCGATGCGCTTCAGCCGCGTCAGCTCGGCGACGGTGCCGTCGGCCATCAGCCGCTGCCCGGCCGCCAGCGCATGGCCGGAGGCGATCCAGCCGCCGGTGCGCACCGCGCTCATCACGCTCTCGCGCAGGTGAGGCGGCGCGACGAGGATGCCGAGCGCAAGGCCCGGCGCGACCTTCTTGGACAGGCTGTCGATCACGATGCAGCGGTCCGGGCCGAGCGCGGCGAGCGGCGTGTCGTCGGCGAGGAAGCCGTAGACGGTGTCCTCGATGATGGTGAGGTCGAGCTTTTCGGCGACGCGCATGATGTCGGCGCGCCGCGTCGCGTTCATGGTGACGCCGAGCGGGTTCTGAATGATGGGCTGCAGATACAGCGCCGACAGATGCGCCTCGCGATGCGCTTTCTGGATCGCATCGGGACGTGCGCCGAATTCGTCCATGGGAATCGGGACCAGCGTGATGCCGAGCCGCGCCGCGATGCTCTTGACGTAAGGGTAGGTCAGCGCTTCGACGCCGCAGCGGCCGCCGGTGGGGACGAGCGCCGCGAGCGCGGCGGCGAGCGATTGCTTGCCGTTGGCGGTGAAGACGATCTGCTCGGCCTGCGGCGCGAAGTCCTTGCGCGCGAGATAGGCGGCGGCCGCGTTGCGCGCGCTCTTGGTGCCGGTGCTGGTCGAGACGCGCAGCGCGGATTCGAGCGCGTCGACGCGCTCGAGCCCCGCAAGGCTCTTGGCGATCATCGCCCATTGCTGCGGCAATAGCGGATAATTGACCTCGAAATCGATCCGCGCATCGCGCGGCTCGCTCAATGCTTCGACCTCGCGCCTGATGTCGCCGGAGATGAAGGTGCCGCGGCCGACCTCGCCGACGACGAGCCCGCGACGAAGCAGCTCCGTATAAACCCGGCTCGCGGTCGAGACCGCGATGCCACGGTCATAGGCAAAATTGCGCTGCGGCGGCAGCCGATCGCCGGGCCTTAACGTGCCGTTAGAGATATCCGAGGCAATGGCATCGGCAAGCTTCACGTACTCGAACTTTGACATTATTGCACCGAGAGCAATGTTTTACTTGCTCCGAGCAGTGTACTGGAGCATTTAAGTTCCATCAAGTTCCACGATTGAGCCGAGGAGAGCGAGAGCAATCCGACGGCAAATGAGGTGCAGACGCTGACGGCGTCGGCGCCAACGGCACCTGCTTCGCCGCGCGGGACAACAGGCCGGAGAAGAAACATGACCACGATCTCGCAAACTGCCGGGCGGAGTTTACGCCCATCCTCAACGGGCGGATTTTTTGCAACGCTCGCCCAGGGCGCCTATGCGCTGTTCAACCGCCTCGAGCGCCGCTCGGCGGTGAAGACATTGAACGAGCTCGACGACCGCGCCCTGCGTGACATCGGGATCACGCGCAGCCAGATCGAGGACGCCGTCTACGGGCAGGTCAAGGCCGAACTGACGCGGTATCTGTGAGGCGAACTCTCTCGTGTCCCGGACGCGCTGCAACGCGTAAGCGTTGCTGCGCAGAGCCGGGACCCAGAGGGCCACAACGCGTGCTGCCACATGGGCCCCGGCTCTGCAGCGCACCGCCGAAGAGGCGCTGCGCTGCGTCCGGGGCACGAGACCTTTGTTCAACGATAGACATGGTTCGTCATCCTCGCGGCGCAGCTCGCCCGAGCTTTGCTTCATCTCTTCACCCTCATAATTGAAAGAGGGCGCAGGGAAGGCCGGGAGCCGGCTGGCACCCGCGGTCCACTGTGCGATGTTGCAGTAAGGAAATCTGCACAGCGGCATACAGGTGTAGCCAGGACATCCCGGCCTTCCCTGCGCAGTGGCTTTACGGCTTATGTCGTGCTCTCCCCGGGGAGCGTTGCACTATTGCCCCCGTCGCCTTGCGGATGGCTGACGGATGCGTCCGGTTGGACGACACCCATCACCGCAACACTTGACGCACAGACCCCGGGCGTCAGGACCACACGGTTTTGCCGTACGCCGATCACACCGGTCGTGTGCGCGAGGTCTTCGCTCACGGTTACCCGCCCTGCAAAACCCTTCGCGCCGATGTGACCCACGTCCACCGCCGCCCGGCCCGCGTTCGTGACGATCGCGATACGCCCCTCTTCCTTGGGCCGGGTTGTCGCGACACATACGTGATTTCCGAATTTCGGTAAAGTGGAATATTTTGGCCACCGCACGTTGACCGATAGACGGTGTGTTTTGCCCGTCGGGCAACGCAAGGTCTGGTAGCTCGCGTGTCCCGGACGCGCTGCAACGCCCTTCGCGTTGCTGCGCAGAGCCGGGACCTAGCAGGCCACGCAATCCGCCGATGCATGGGCCCCGGCTCTGCAGCGCACCGCTGAAGTAGCGCTGCGCTGCGTCCGGGGCACGAGAGCGGAGTTTCCGACGCACACCAGCATCGTCACACTCGCAATGACGGGAATAGGTCAGAGCCTAGTGCCTCACCACCAGCACCGAGCACTTGGCGTAGCGCACGACGTGTCCGGCGTTGGAGCCGAGGAAGTAGGTGCGCATTGCCGGCCGGTGCGAGGTCATCACGATCAGATCGGCCTTCATGTGCACGGCTTCCTCCAGGATCTCGTGGTAGATGCCGCCCTGGCGCACCACGCTGGAGATGCGGGAAGCCTCGATGCCGGATTCGCGTGCGACGATGGCGAGGGCTTCTTCCGAGGTCTGGCGCTGCTGCTCGTCGAAATCGGCCGGCACGTATTCGGCCAGCATCACCGGCGTCATCGGCAGCACGTTGAGCAGGCGCACCTGGCCGCTCCAGGTCTGCGACAGCGTTGCCGCGGTCGCGATCGCCGGCTTGGCGAGGTCGGTGTCGGCGAGGTCGATGGGCACGAGGATGGACTTGAACATCTGCGCCTCCAAATCTTCCAGTCAGCAACTTTTGCCGGTCGTCGCGATCATCCCGATCGAAGCAGCTTGGGGCTGGTGAACAGCACCAGCTTGCCGCGGCGGTAGGCCACGTCACCCCAATCCTTGACGTCAAAATCGAAGATCGCAAGCCCCGCGGTGGGCAGATTGTCAGCGAGCGCCCTGGCGCCATCAGGATCGCCGCCGCCCATCAGCATCAAGGCGGCCTCGTGCATGCCGGGATTGTGGGCGACCAGCAGCAATTGCTTCGGGTCGGCCGGGGCGGTTGCGGTGCGAATGGACTCCAGGATCTGCGCGGGATCGGCGCCGTAGAGCTCCGGCAGGATCTCGACCTGCGGCGTCGGGACGCGGTCCTTCATCGCCTCCCAGGCGATGTCCCAGGTCTGCCGGGCCCGGACGGCGTGCGACACCAGCACGGTCTCGGGGAAGGGCGGGTGGGCGGCGATCCAGTCGCCGATCCGGGCGGCATCCTTGTGGCCGCGATCATCGAGCCGTCGGTCCTGGTCACGGCCGCTCGGCGCGTCGGTCTCGGTCTTGGCGTGACGCAGCAGCATCAAACGGCGCATGGCATTCTCGAATCGTTACGGTCGCTGATAATGTACAGACGCGGGTGAGGACAAGGTGACAAGCGCCCGCTCAGTCCTCTAAGAAAACGGCATGAGCGAGACTTTCACAAGCGTGTCCCAGGAAGAAGCCGGCTTTCGCGACCGTGTGCGGCTGTCGTTCGATCTCGACGCCGACATCTGCGTCATCGGTGCCGGGCTTGCCGGGCTCTCCATCGCGCTGGAGGCGGCCCGGCTCGGGGCCAGCGTCGCGGTGCTCGAAGGCCGTCATATCGGCTGGAACGCCTCCGGCAACCAGCTCGGCACTGTGCTGCCGGGCTTTGCGCTGCCGCTCACCGACCTGATCGAGCGCATCGGCTTCGAGGACGCGCGTGAATTGTGGACGCTGTCCAAGGAGGGGGCCGAGTTCGTCCGCGCCAACGCCACGGAAGAGAACATGCCGGGGATCGCCCCGAGCAATGGCGTGCTGGAGGTCTCCAACGTCGACGCCGGCGACCGTCTGATCAGCCGGTTGCAGATGCTGAACGAGGATTTCGACACCGAGGTCGAAGGCTGGCAGGTCGATCGCGTCCGCGAGGTGCTCAGGACCGATCGCTATTTCCACGGCGTGTATTATCCCAAAGCGTTCCAGGTCGACGGCCGCAAATATGTGCACGGCCTTGCGGCGCTGGCGCGGCGGGCAGGCGCCCGCATCTTCGAGGACACGCCGGTCGTCAGCATCGATCATTCCGGCATCCGCAAACGCATCGTCACGCCGTCGGCGCGTATGCGCGCGACCCACATCGTGCTTGCCGGCAACATCCATCTCGGCGCGCCCTTGCGGCGCCTGTCGGAGACGCTGCTGCCGGTCTGGCGCTATGCCGGCATCACCGCGCCGCTCGGCGAGCGCGTGCACGAGATCATCGCCTTCAAGGGAGCGGTGATGGATTCCGACGGTGTCGACCATTTCCGCATCGTCGACGGCGACCGGCTGATGTGGGAGAGCCCGGAGACCACCTGGGCCGCGCGTCCGCAGCGCTTTGCAGGCAGCGTCAGGCGGCGGATACGTACGATCTTTCCGGAGCTCGGCAATGTCGAGGTCACTGATATGTTCGGTGGCGCCACCGGCCAGACCGTGCACGGCATGCCGCAGATCGGCCAGTTGCGCAAAGGCCTGTGGGTGGCGAGCGGGTTCGGCCGCCAGGGCATGAACACCTCCGCCATGGCCGGGCAGATGATCGCGCGCAGCATCCTGTGGGGGGATGAGCGCTGGAAGCTGTTCTCGCCGTTCGAGCTGGTCTGGGCGGGCGGCGCCACGGGGCGGGTCGCGGGCCAGCTGGTCGGGATCTGGGGCAGGGCGAGTTCCGCCGCCGCAGGCTCGCTCGCCCGCTACCGCGAGCGTGCCAGGGTCAAGGACAGGGAGCGCGAGGCGCGGCTTGCCGAGGCCAACCGGGCCGCCGGCACTGGTCCGCGCCGCCCACCGTCCGGCGTCAGGCCGCGACCGGCCCCGCCGCCGAAACGCCCGGCCCGGGAGGCAGAGCAGGTTGTGGAACCGGCCTCGCATGATGGCGCCGTCTCCCAATAAGTTAAGAGAAATTCCGCCCGGACGTGTAACTTCGGCCGACAGAAGCCCGTATCTCAGGGCGTGGATTGCCCGCGCACGGAGAATGAGATGTTTGACCGCCGCATCCTGTTGACGACTGCCGCCGGCCTGTTCGGCCTTGGGGCCTTCCGCTGGCTGAGAGCAACGCCCGCCGAGGCTGGCGAGAAAGCCGCGGAAAAGTTCGAGATCACGAAGACGGAGGCTGAATGGCGCGCCCAGCTCACGCCGCAGCAATATGAGATTCTGCGCAACCACGGCACCGAGCGGCCCGGCTCCAGTCCGCTCTTGAAGGAGCACCGCAAGGGGACCTTCGCCTGCGCCGGCTGCGACCTGCCGCTGTTCGCGTCCGAGACCAAGTTCGAGAGCGGTACGGGCTGGCCGAGCTTCTACCAGCCGATCGAGGGCAATGTCGGCAAGACCGAAGACCGGGCCTACGGCATGGTTCGCACAGAGGTGCATTGCCGGCGCTGCGGCGGCCATCTCGGCCACGTCTTCGACGACGGTCCGAAGCCGACCGGATTGCGCTATTGCATCGACGGTTTCGGGCTGGTTTTCCACCCCGCGGCGGCGTCAGCGACGTAGAGTTTACCTTGTCATTCCGGGGCGGTCCGTAGGACCGAGCTATGGTGCGCGCTTGCGCACCTGAGAATCTCGAGGTTCTCAGGTACGCAATTGCGCACCAGAATTCGATGCTGACGCTCGCTCCGGAGCGACGATGTGTCCCGGCAATTGTTGCCGGTCCCGGCAAATGTGCCCCGGTCATCAGGCTGGGGCTTTTTTGTTAAGTCATTGTTTTTCTGAAGATACCCGCATTGGCATAGCCCTTGCGACTGTCTCCTCCGACTGCGGCCATGTCGACCCGCCGCCGAGATCGGATTTGGAGACAAAGTTATGGGTATCTTCGATGCAATGAACACCTCGGTGGGTGGCCTGCAGGCGCAGTCCTACGCGCTGCAGAACATCTCCGGCAACATCGCGAACTCATCCACCACCGGTTACAAGGGCATCGGCACCAGCTTCGTCGATCTCATCCCCGACTCCTCGGTCCCGAGCAAGCAGGTCGCGGGCGGCGTGACGGCCAACGCCAAGGCCACCATCACCACGCAGGGCACGATCTCGGGCTCCACCGTCGCCACCAACATGGCGATCACCGGCGACGGCTTCTTCTCGATCCAGAAGGCGAGCGGCGTCGTCGACAACGTGCCGGTCTTCACCGGCGTCACCTATTACACGCGGCGCGGCGACTTCCAGCTCAATGCCAACGGCAATCTGGTCAACGGCGCCGGTTATTACCTGATGGGCGTCACGGTCGATCCGAAGACCGGTAACCCGACCGGCAGCGTGGCAAACGTGCTGCAATTCCAGAACAACTTCATTCCGGCGCAGGCGACCACCTCGATCCAGTACGCTGCGAACCTGCCGACCCAGCCGAACACGGTGGCGAAAACGACCGCGTCGAGCGGCACGCTGCTGGCGGCCGGCGGGCTGAACCCGTCCGATTTCGCAGCCAACCCGCTGCCGGTCGGCACACCTCCCGCGCCCTATGCCAACGCATTGGTGTCCGGCGCGGCTGCAACCGGCAACGTCCGTTCGGCCTACTCGTCGACGACGGGCACGGGCACGGTCGCACTCCAGAACAATTCGTCGGCGGTGGCCTCGACCACCACATCGCTCGATAACGCGGTCGGCACGCATCTCGCCTCCAGCATCCTCACCGCCTTGAGCGGCCAGACGCTGACCATCAATGGCAACACCATCACGTTCAACGGCGGCACGACGGTCTCGACCGTCGGCAACAACACCACGATCGGTCTCGGCGCGGGCACCACGGCGACGGTCGCGGACATCCTGAACGGGATCCAGACTGCGGGCGGCGCCGGCGTCACGGCCTCGCTCTCCGCCAGCGGCAACATCGTGATCTCCAGCGGCACCGGCACCGACGTGGCGGTCGGCAGCGGTACGGCCGCCACCGCGCTCGGCATCAGCAGCGTAACCCGCGGCGGCAACGTGCTGTCCTCGCCCGCGATCTCGGGTGCAACGGTGCTGAGCGGCAGCGCGACCGCCGGTGGCGCCCAGGTGCTCTCGTCCGGCTTCGCCGCCGGCGATACCATCACCGTCAACGGCCAGACACTGACTTTCGTCTCGCCGCCTACGGTTCCCAGCGCCGCTCAGATCCTCACCACCGACAACGTCACGACTCTGCTCGGCAAGATCGACGCTCTCTCCGGCGCCTCGGGATCGTCGGTCAGCAGCGGCGGCGTCATCACGCTGAACACCGGCACCGTCTCCAACCTCTCGGTGTCCAGCTCCAACAGCGCTGCCTTCTCGGCGCTCGGCTTCACCTCGACCATCACCAAGAACCGCGACGGCGGCGGCACCGCCGGCACCGGTGGCGTGATCGGCAACGACATCGCGACCTTCACCAAGGAATCTATCAGCGGCGGCGCGGTGACCGCCTACAACGCCGCCGGCACGCCGGTGAACCTGCAATTGCGTTGGGCCAAGACCGACAGCGCCTCGCTGGGCGCGGGTCATTCGGATAGCTGGAACCTGTTCTACCAGACCGATCCGAACGCCACCGGCACGACCGTCGGCTGGGTCAATACCGGCCAGACGTTCACCTTTGCCAGCGACGGCTCGCTGACCTCGCCGAGCGGCTCGGGCATCACCATCAACAATGTCAGCGTCAGCGGCCAGTCGCTCGGCTCGGTCGCCTTCAACATCTCCTCGGGCGGACTGACGCAATATGCCAGCACCAGCGGCGCGGTGACCATCAACACCATCACGCAGAATGGCTATGCCGCCGGTCAGCTTCGCTCGGTCGCCGTCAACAACAACGGCATCGTGGTCGGCACCTTCTCCAACGGCCAGAACCTCAACCTCGCTCAGGTTCAGCTGTCGCACTTCAACGGCACCAATTATCTGAAGGCGATGGACGGCGGTGCCTATGCCGCGACCGAGCAGTCGGGTGACGCGATCGACGGTGCTTCAGGCACCATCAGCGGCTCGTCGCTGGAGGGATCTAACACCGACATCGCCGACGAATTCACCAAGCTGATCGTGACCCAGCAGGCCTATTCGGCCAACACCAAGGTGATCACGACTGCGAATTCGATGGTGCAGGACCTCTTGAACGTGTTGCGCTGATCGGCGCGTAACGTAACCAAAGGCGGCAAGTAACATGGGTTTGAGTTCAGCCCTCGCCAGTGCGATGAGCGGTCTGCGTGCCAACCAGGCCGCGCTCTCGATCGTTTCCTCGAACGTCGCCAATGCGCAGACGCCGGGTTACGTCGTCCAGACCCCGAACCAGATCGAGGTCACCACCGGCGATTTCGGCTCGACGGCGATGACGACCGGCGTCAGCCGGGAGCTCGACACCTATGTGCTGAACCAGCTGCGCACCGAGACCGGCGGCAGCGGCTACGCCGATCAGATGGCCAACATCCTGAAGCAGCTTCAGAATGTCTATGGCACGCCGGGCAACAGCGGCACGCTCGAAACCGCGCTGAACAAGTTCACCACGGCGCTGCAGGCGCTGTCGACCAGCTCGGGCGCCTCATCGGCGCAAACCGTGGCGCTCGGTGCGGCGCAGGCGCTGGCCACGCAGCTCAACGTCACCACCAAGGGCATCCAGTCGCTGCGCTCCAATGTCGAGCAGGATCTCGGCAACTCGGCGCAAGCGGCCAACGTCGCCATGCAGCAGATCGCCGACATCAACACCAAGCTGCAGGGCCTGTCGGCCAACGATCCCTCGGCCGCGACGCTGATGGACCAGCGCGACCAGGCCATCAACACGCTGTCGAAATATGTCGACGTCCGCGTCACCACCGACGGCTCGAACCAGGCCAACATCTACACCACGACGGGCATCCAGCTCGTCGGCGCCGGGCTCGCCTCGCAATTCACCTTTGCTTCCGCCGGCGCGCTGTCGGCGACCTCGCTCTATAACATCGATCCGGCCAAGTCCGGCGTCGGCGCGCTCAACATCGTGCTGCCGAACGGCTCGAAGGTCGACGTGGTCGCCAACAACGTGGTCTCCTCGGGCCAGATCGCAGCCGATCTGAAGCTGCGCGACGAGACGCTGGTGCAGGCGCAGAACCAGATCGACCAGCTCGCTGCCACGATGTCGAGCGCGCTGTCGGACAAGACCACCGCCGGCACCACGGTGTCGGGCCCGCCGGCCGGCTTCGACATCGACCTTGCCGGGGCGCTGCCGGGCAACACCGCCACCTTCACCTACACCGATACGGCGACCAACACGAAGCGCCAGGTCACCCTCGTCAACGTCACCGATCCGGCGGCGCTGCCGCTGCAGAACGCCACCAACGCCAATCCGATGCAGATCGGCGTGAACTTCTCCGGCGGCATGGGCGCGATCGCTTCGGCGCTCAACACGGCGCTCCCCACCTCGCATTTGACGTTCTCCGCCGCGCTGCCGCCGGCGAGCGCCACGACGCTGCGGATCACGGACGACAACAGCAGCCTTGCCAAGGTCAATTCGTCCTCGATCACCAAGACGATCTCGTCGCTGACCTCGGGCAATCCACAACTGCCGCTGTTCACCGACGGCGGACAGGCGCTCTACACCGGCGCGATCACCGCCTCGGGCTCGCAGATGACCGGCCTTGCCGGACGCATCGCCGTGAACACGCAGCTGGTCAACGACCCGACCAGGATGTCGGTGTACAACACCTCGCCGGTGACGCCTTCGGGTGACACCGCGCGTTCGGACTATCTCTACTCGCAGCTCACCTCGGCGGTGTTCTCCTATTCGCCAACGAGCGGTCTCGGCTCGGCGAGCCAGCCCTTCACCGGCAGCGTCTCGAACTATCTGCAGCAGTTCCTGAGCGTCCAGGCCAATTCCGCGACCCAGGCCACCCAGCTCCAGCAGGGCCAGAGCGTTGTGGTCTCGACGCTCCAGGCCAAGTTCGACTCGACCTCCAAGGTCAATCTGGACTCGGAGATGTCGAACCTGATCCAGCTGCAGAATGCCTATGCCGCCAACGCCCACGTCATGTCGGTGGTGCAGAGCATGATGAATACGTTGCTCCAGGCTCAAGTGTAACAAGTAACAGGGCTCTGAAACATGTCGATCAGCAGCATCAACTACTCTTCGTCGATTCTCGGCTCGCAGATCCGCAACATCAATCAGCAGCTCACCGACCTGTCGACGCAGCTCTCGACCGGCAAGCTGTCGCAGAACTATTCCGGGATGGGCACCAACGAGGGCTTTGCAATCGCCGGGCGCGCGCAGCTCTCCAACATCGCCGCCTATACCGACACGATCACCAACGTCAATGTCAGCATCAACCTCGCCAATACCGCGCTGCAGTCGCTGACCAAGATCCGCAGCACGGTGCAGACGGGTGCGGCCAACACCGCGCAGGATCTCAACGTCAACGGCCAGACCATCGCGCAGAACACCGCCGCCGCCCAGTTCGGCTCGATGGTCGGCGTGCTCAACACGCAGACGGGCAACCGCTATCTGTTCTCCGGAACCGCCGTCAGCACGCAGTCGGTCGCGGATGCCGGCGACATCATCAACGGCACCACGACGCAGGCGGGGTTCAAGACCGTGATGGCGGAGCGCCAGGCCGCCGACCTCGGCGACGGGATGGGTCGTCTGGTGCAGTCGACGCTGCCGTCGGGCGCGATACAGGTGTCCGAGGACGTTGCCGGTTCGCCGTTCGGTCTGAAGATCTCGGCGGTCTCCTCGACACTGACGGGCGCCACCATCACCGGTCCGAGCGGCTCGCCGGTGTCGTTCTCGGTCAATCTCAACGGCGTCAATCCGAACAACGGCGACAAGCTCAGCGTTCAGTTCACCTTGCCGGACGGCTCGACCGAGCAGATCGACCTGACCGCCTCGACGGCTACGCCGACCCCGGTGGGCAGCTTCGCGATCGACGCAAGCACCCCCGTCAACCCGGCCAACACCGCGACGAATCTCAACACGGCGTTGAACACCGCGATCAAGAAGCTCGCGGGCACCTCGCTGGTGGCGGCATCCGCGGTCACGGCGGGCGACAATTTCTTCAACACCGCCAGCTCTGCGATCGGCGCGCCCAAGACCAGCCAGGCGGGCCCACTCGTACCGATCAGCGGAGCGACGGCGCTGTCCGGTGCGAGCCCCACGGACTCGATCTCGCCGGGTTTCGTCGCCGGCGACACCATCACCGTCAACGGCACCACGCTGACCTTCGTGGCCTCGGGCGCGACCGGCAACCAGCTCAACGTCGGCGACAGCGTCCAGACGCTGATGAGCAAGATCGACGCGATCACGGGGACGTCGAAGCCGTCGACAATCCATGGCGGTTCGATCACGATCAACACGGACGATGCGGCGAGCCTGAACATCACGAGTTCGAATACCGGCGCGCTCGGTTCGCTCGGCTTCAGCGCGACGCCGGTGACCGCGACGCAGCCGCCGCTGCGCGTCGGCTCCTCGCCCGCGAGCTCGGCGACGACGCTGGTCAACGGCTCGGCCAACACCGTGAAGTGGTACACCGGCAATGACGGGCCCGGCCCGGCGCGCTCCACCGCGATGGCGCGGGTCGACGATTCCGTCACGGTGCAGTACGGCGCCCAGGCGAACGAGGACGCGATCCGCCGGCAGCTGCAGGCAATCGCGGTGTTCGGGACCTTCTCGACCTCGCCGACCGGGCAGTATTCGGGCGGGCAGGTCGCCGCGCTGAGCCTGCGCACCACCCAGGCGCTGACCCAGCAGCCCGGCCAGCAGCGCATCGAGGACATCCAGACCGACATCGCGATGGCCCAGAACACGATGAAGGACGCGAGCACGCGCCAGACCCAGGCCAAGGCGCAGCTCCAGACCATCATCGACCAGGCGGAATCGGCCTCGCCGGACGAGGTCGCGAGCCAGCTGCTGGCGCTGCAGAACGCGCTCCAGGCGTCCTACCAGGTGACCTCGAACCTCGCGCAGCTGTCGCTCGTCAAGTTCCTGTAAGGATGCGTTAAGGCGCCGTTAACCATGCCTCTTTACCTCTTGGTGAGGATTGGAGCGGGGCGGAGCTGCCGATGTCGGACAGGATGCAATTGGTAGTGGCAACGCCGTGCTTCGGCGGGCAGGTGTCGAGCATCTATGCGAGCTCGATCTTCGCGCTGCAGCGGGCCGTGCACGGCATGTCCAATCTCGAGCTCAAGGTGCTGCTGCGCGACGGCGATGCGCTGATCACCCGCGCGCGGGCCAATCTGGTCGCGATGTTCCTGGACGATCCCAGGGCGACGCATTTCCTGTTCATCGATGCCGATATCGGCTTCAAGCCGGAGCAGGTGTTCAGGCTGATCGAATGCGGCGCGGACGTCGTCGCCGGCTGCTATCCGATCAAGCGGGTCAATTGGGATAAGGCAAAGCGTGCGATTGACGCCGGCCGCACCGACGTGCCGGCCGCCTCGCTCGATTACGTGCTCGAGATCGAGGACCCCGATCGCATCGTCGTGGTCAACGGCTTCACCCGGGTGCGTTATGCGGGCACCGGCTTCCTGATGATCCGGCGCCAGGCGCTGGAGGCGATGTGCCGCCATCCGGACTATGCGGCCTTGCAGTTCTTCCGCGAGCATTCGCACGATACGCTGGCGGCGAGCCAGAACCGTTTCGCGCTGTTCGAATGCATGATCGATCCGGCGACCGGCACGTATCTTTCCGAGGACTTCGCCTTCTGCAAGCGCTGGACCGATATCGGCGGCGAGATCTGGGCCGATATCCAGAGCTCGCTCGATCACGTCGGGCCGTCGGTATTCCACGGCGACATCGCCTCGCAATTCGCGCCGGCGCCCGCGGCGGCGGCCGATGCGGCGTGAGCCTTCCGGGATGAGCGCCGGCGCATCCCGTCTGTCAGGTCAGGAGCGCGCCCCCGACGGCGGCTCGCGTTATCGCCTGCGCGATCTCTTCACGCCACTGGACACGCTGCTCGTCTCCGGCGGTGATCCGCGGCTGGCGCTCGACGCCAGCGATCGCGTCAACGGCTATGGCTGCGCGGCTTCGCCGGAGCCGGAGATCTGGAATTTCGCCTCCTCGACCGCATCGACGATCTCGCAAATGGCCTACGACCGTGCCGCGCTGGCGCGCGAAGAGCTGATGCACAAGTGCCTGTTCGACGAGGTCGAGGTCGCCTTCGATGCGCGCTGCGAGGACATGCGGGACGAGCTGCGCGGCCATCTCCAGCTCTCGCCGCGCGTCGACGTCGTGTTCTCGCCCTCCGGCACCGACTCCCAGCTCCACGCCCTGTTCCTGGCGCGCGCGGTGCTCGGGGCGCCGCCGGTGACGATCGTGGTCGGCGCCGACCAGACCGGAAGCGGGACGATCCACACCGCCCGCGGCCACCATTTCAGCTCCATGACGGCGAGCGGCCTCGCGGTTCGCAAGGACGGTGCGGTTGCGGGGCTCGCCGGCGCCTGTCTCGCATTGCCGCTGCTCGGGACCGCGCCGGGGATTGCGATGCGCGCGGACGCGGATGCCGCGGTGCTGCATGCGATCGAAGCCACGATCGCGCAAGGCGCGCCCGTGCTGCTCCAGATTATGGATGCATCGAAGCTCGGCTGGCGCGCACCGAGCGCGGCCTGTCTCGACGAGATCGCGCGGCGCTGGCCGCGCAAGGTCCAGATCGTCGTCGACGCCTGCCAGGCCCGGCTCGGCCGCCGCCGGCTGCGCTCTTATCTCGACCGCGGCTATATGGTGCTGATGACAGGCTCGAAATTCTTCGGTGGGCCCGCCTTCAGCGGCGCGGTGCTGGTGCCGAAGGGCCTTTCGCGGTCGCTCGACCGGGTCGAGGGGTTTGCGCCTGGTATCTTCGACTATGCCGGCCGTTGCGATTGGCCGGTGGCCTGGACGGCGCTGCGTTCGCGCTTCGAACGCCGTCCGAATTTCGGTCAATGGCTGCGCTGGGAAGCGGCGTGGCCGAGATCGGCCGCTACTACGCCGTATCAGGGGCTTTCCGCGCCGAGATGCTCGCCGAGCTCGCCGCCGGCATCGACAGCATGATCGCGCTGTCGCCCTCGCTTCGCCCCGTCCCATCCGCGATCGGGACCGCCGGCGTGGATGATGAGGAATTTGCACAAACCACGATCTTTCCGTTCATTCTGCTGCGCGACGGCAAGCCGGTCTCGATCGCCGAGACCGCGGCCGTTCATCGGGCGCTGGCGCGTGACATGAACGAGGCGATCGGCGGCAGTGCGGCGGACCGGCAGGTCGCCGTGCAGCGCTGCCTGATCGGCCAGCCGGTCCGGCTGGAGCGGCAGGACGAGGCACCGCAGGCCGTGCTGCGCCTCTGCGTCGGCGCACGGCTCGTGACCGAGGCCTGGTCGCCGGACATGGCGCAGGCGCAACGCAACGTGCAGCAGATTCTCGATCGCATCGCCCATGTCCTGGTAAAGATCGAGCTGCTGCTCGACCGTGGCGCGGTTGCGGCCGTGCCGGTAAACTCCGCGTTCGAGGTGTGAGATGCAGCATCCGGTTTCCGCGCCGCTTCGCATGACGGCGGCGAACTACGCCGATCGCATCGGCTTTGCGCAGCTGACGCGCCAGGCCTTCGAAGGCGTCGACCTGCATCCGTTGCGCGACCAGCTGCTGGCGCGGATCGCGGCGGGGACCGCACTGGCGGGCGAAGGGCTGGATCTGTCGTTGATCACCCAGCTACTCGGCGACAAGGATCAGGGGCTTGCGATCCAGTCGGAGGTGCTGAGCTTCCACCAATTGTTTCGCACGCCGGGCGCTGCTCCGAAGCCGGGCTTGCGCGTGCTCGCGCTGGCAGCCGACATCGACATGGGCGGCAACACGCCGATCGATTTTCTGCTCGAAGACTCCGACATCGAGCTGTTGACGCTCTACGTGGTCAAGGGCGTCGGTCTGCCGGAGAATTTGCCCGAGCATGACGTCGCCATCGTGGTCGCCTCCGATTCCGAGGAGTGCCGAGATGCGCTCGCCTCGATCGAGAAGGCCGCGCCGCACTGGCCGCGGCCGCTGCTCAATCGTCCCGATCGCATCGGCAATCTCGATCGCGACAAGCTGCATCGGCTGCTGGCCGGCGTGCCGGGTCTCGACATTCCCGCGACCATCCACGCGACGCGCGCGCAATTGTCCGAGCTTTCGCGAGGGCAGATCGCCTGCCGGGACATCGCGGCCGAACTGCGCTTTCCGATGATCGCGCGGCCGCGCGGATCGCATGCCGGCGTCGGACTCGCGAAGCTCCACGATGCGGCCGCGCTCGCAGCCTACCTTGCCGAGCGTGATGAGCAGGATTTCTTCGTCGCGCGCTTCGTCGACTATGTGAATCCCGACGGGCTCTACCGCAAATATCGTCTCGCGATGGTCGACGGCAAACCCTACGCCTGCCACATGGCGATCGCCGACCGCTGGGACATCTGGTATCTCAACGCCTACATGGCGTTCAGCGAGGAGAAGCGGGCAGAAGAAGCGATCTTCATGCGCGACTTCGATCACGCCTTCGCCGCGCGCCACGGACGCGCGCTCGACGAGATGAGCAGGCGTGTCGGCCTCGATTATTTCATCGTCGATTGCGCCGAGAACCAGGACGGCGAGCTCCTGGTGTTCGAGGCCGACAACACCGCCGTCGTGCACAACATGGATTCGCCGGTCGTGTTTCCCTACAAGCCACCACAGATGCGAAAGATCTTCGCGGCGTTCTCGGCGATGCTGTCGCGGCATGCAGGAGCCGGCGAGGGGAGTGCAGCATGAACGAGATCATCCGCAACGCGCAAAGCTCCGTCGCGCACGCCTCGCTCGACCCGCAGAACTGGAGCGAATTTCGCGCGCTCGCCCATCGCATGCTCGACGATGCGATCGACGGCATCGCCAACGTTCGGGCGCGTCCGGTCTGGCAGCCGATTCCCGATGCGACCCGCGCGGCCTTCAAGGCCGACGTGCCGCGCGAGGCGAGCGACCTCGCCGAGGTCTACCGCGAATTCGCCGATCACGTCGCGCCGTATGCGACCGGCAACGTCCATCCCGGCTTCATGGGCTGGGTGCATGGCGGCGGCACCGCGGTCGGCATGATCGCGGACATGCTCGCAGCCGGCCTCAACGCCAATCTCGGCGGACGCGACCACATGCCGATCGAGGTCGAGCGCCAGATCGTCGACTGGATGCGCCGCCTGTTCGCGTTTCCGGACAGCGCGAGCGGCATCTTCGTCACGGGCACGTCGATGGCCAATCTGATGGCGGTGCTGGTGGCGCGTAACGCTGCGCTCGGCACGCTGGCGCGGCAATACGGCATCGGCAATGACGGCGCGCTGCTGACGGCCTATACGTCGCAGGCCGCGCATGGCTGCGTCTCCAGGGCGATGGACATCGCCGGGCTCGGCACCGACGCGCTGCGCAAGATCGGCGTCGATGCCGATCATCGCATCGACGTAGCCGCGCTGCGCGCGCAGATCACAATCGATCGCGAGGTCGGTTTCAAGCCGTTCCTCGTCGTTGCCTCTGCCGGCACCGTCGATATCGGCGCGATCGACGACCTCGAGGCGATCGCGGAGCTGTGCCGCGAGGAGGGAATCTGGTTTCACGTCGATGGCGCATTCGGCGCGCTTGCGATCTTCTCGCCCGAGCTCGCGCCGCTGCTCGGCGGCATCGAGCTCGCAGATTCCATTGCACTCGACTTTCACAAATGGGGGCAGGTGCCCTACGACGCTGGCTTCCTGCTGGTGCGCGATGGCGAGCTGCATCGGCAGGCCTTCGCGCAGCCCGCGGCCTATCTGCGCCGCGAGGCGAGGGGGCTTGCGGCGGGCGCGGTCTGGCCCTGCGATCTCGGCCCCGATCTGTCGCGCGGCTTCCGTGCGCTGAAGACGTGGTTCACGCTGAAGACATTCGGCACCGATCGGCTGGGTGCGACGATCACGAGAAGCTGCGCGCTGGCGAAATATCTGGAGGCCCGCGTAATGGCTGAACCGCGGCTGGAATTGCTGGCGCCGGTCAACCTCAATATCGTCTGCTTCCGCTATCGTGCCGATGATGCGGTCAATCGCGAGATTGTCGCCGACATCCAGGAGTCCGGAATAGCAGCTCCCTCGAGCACGACGCTGGGCGGCAGGTTTGCGATCCGCGCCGCGATCGTCAATCACCGCACCGAGGAGGCGGACATCGATGCGCTGGTCGCGGCTGTGCTGGAGTTCGGCGGCCGGCGGTGCGGCGACGGGATGATCGAGGTCGAGGCACCGCCGCTCGCGGCGCAATAGCACTGGTGCATGGCTGAAACGACAACGGCCCCGGAGACGATCCGGGGCCGTTGTCGTTTGCGGACTGGGTCGTTCGCGTGGCGCGGCCGCGCGAACGCGCGCGGTCAGGCGGCGGAGCTCACGTCCTTGGCCGCTTCCGTCTGGGGGTGGGTGGCCTCGAATTGGCTCCGCAGCTTCTCTTCATAGGCGATCAGCTTGCGGGCATCCTTCAGCGCCCGGTAGAGGTCGCCGTTCAGGATGTTGTTGTTGATGCCCTCGATGATCGGCCAGGCGCTCGGCACCGCGGTGACGATGTCGCGCACCAGGTTGAAATAGGTGCCGTGCTGGCTCTGCGGATCCGGCGAGATGTACATGAGCTGGACCGCCAGATAGACGAGCTTCGCCGGCGAATCCGCGGTCTCCGGCGTGAGGATGTCGCGCTCGCGCAGGATCGGCACGTTGTCGCCGTCGATCAGGAGGCGCGCGCGCTGGTCCGTGTTGGTAATCACGCAGTTGCCGACGATGATGCGTTCGTGCGGTCTGAGCTCGACCTTGAGGGCCATTGCCTGTTCTCCATCAACGCTTTCGTAACCGAGCGCTCGTTGCGGCCTATTAAGACGTGATTCTCGCTCGGAATTAGTTAACGACCTGTAAATTCCCGCCGTTCACGCGGGAAACCGCAATATTTTCAAGCTCGTACCCTTGCGGCTGCGCGGCGATCTTGCGCGGCGTCCCCGGCCGAATCACGCGAAACCCGGCAAAGGCACGGATTTCATTTCATGTTTCGTTAGAGGTCTCGGCGCCACGGTCCGCCGGTCGCTGGGTCACTCTCGATCCAAGCAGACGAGTAACAGTTGCGTCGTTTACCAGAAAGGTAACAGAGTTATGTCAGGCATCGTCCTCTCCGCGTCGGTTCGCCAGAACCTCCTCTCCCTCCAGTCCACTGCTGATCTTCTCGCCACCACGCAGAACCGTCTGTCGACCGGCAAGAGTGTCAATTCGGCCCTGGACAATCCCACCAACTTCTTCACCGCCCAGTCGCTCGACAACCGCGCCAGCGACATCAACAATCTGCTCGATGGCATCGCCAACGGCGTGCAGGTGCTGCAGGCTGCCAACACCGGCATCACCTCGCTGCAGAAGCTGATCGACTCTGCGAAGTCGATCGCTAACCAGGCGCTGCAGACCACGGTCGGCTACTCCACCAAGTCGAACGTCTCCGCCACCATCGCCGGTGCGACGGCGGCCGACCTGCGCGGCACGACGAGCTTCGCCAGCGCGACCGCAAGCAGCAACGTTGTGTTTAGCGGCGCGGCCGGCGGCACCACGGCGGCGAGCGGCACCACGACCCTCGGCGCCACCATCGGTTCCTTCACGGGCACTGCGGGCACGGCCGGCGACGGCACCACGGCCCTGACCGGCGCCATCACCCTGATCGCGACCAACGGCACCACCGCCACCGGCCTGGCCAGCAACGCCCAGCCCGCCGACGGCGACACGCTGACCGTGAACGGCAAGACCATCACCTTCCGCTCGGGCTCTGCTCCGGCCTCGACTGGCGTTGCGTCCGGCTCGGGCGTCAGCGGCAACCTCGTCACCGACGGCAGCGGCAACACCACTGTCTACCTCGGCACGGCGGGCACGCCGGCTGCGACCGTCAGCGATCTGTTGACCGCGGTCGATCTGGCCAGCGGCGTCAAGACGGCATCCATCACCGCGGGTGCTGCGACGCTCGCCACCAGCTTCAACCAGACCGCTTCGAGCGTTGGTGCGGGCGCCGTCACGCTGAAGAGCTCGACGGGTGCGGATCTGAGCGTCACCGGCAAGGCTGACCTGCTCAAGTCTCTCGGCCTGACCTCGTCTGTGGGCGGCGGCAACGCCACCGTGAGCGTCAACCGGACCACGAGTTCGGGCTCGCTCGGTGCGACGATCACGGACGGCTCGACGCTGAACGTCGACGGTCACGTCATCACCTTCAAGAACGCGCCGATCCCGGGTTCGACCGGTGCTCCGAGCGTTCCGAGCGGGTATGGTGCGAACGGCAACGTTCTCACTGACGGCGCCGGCAACTCGACGGTCTATCTGCAGGGCGGCACGATCAACGACGTCTTGAAGGCGATCGACCTTGCCACCGGCGTGCAGACCGCGACGGTCAATGCCAACGGCACCGCGACGCTTGCGACCGCCACCGGCCAGACCAACTCGTCGATCAACGCCTCCGGCCAGCTCAAGCTCTCCACCGGCGTCAATGCTGACCTGTCCGTCACCGGCACCGGCAACGCGCTGAACGCGCTCGGCCTCGCCGGCAACACCGGGACTGCGACCGCCTTCACCGCGGCCCGCACCTCGGGCGTCGGCGGCATCAGCGGCAAGACCTTGACCTTCTCGTCCTTCAACGGCGGCACGGCGGTCAACGTCACCTTCGGCGACGGCACCAACGGCACGGTCAAGACGCTCGATCAGCTCAACACGAAGCTTCAGGCCAACAACCTGACGGCGACGATCGACGCCAACGGCCTGCTGACGGTCTCGACCACCAACGACTATGCGTCCTCGACCATCGGTTCGAGCGCCGCGGGTGGTGCGATCGGCGGCACGCTGACCTCGTCGCTGACGTTCTCGACGGCTTCCACCCCCGTCCAGGATACGGTTGCGCAGACCTCGCGCGCCAATCTGGTGTCTCAGTACAACAACATCCTGAACCAGATCGACACCACCTCGCAGGACTCCTCGTTCAACGGCGTCAACCTGTTGAACGGCGACCAGCTCAAGCTGGTGTTCGACGAGACCGGCAAGTCGAACCTCAGCATCACCGGCGTGACCTACAACTCCAAGGGTCTGGGTCTTGCCGCGTTGACCAGCGGTGTCGACTTCATCGACAACTCCGCGACCAACAAGGTGCTGTCGAACCTGAACGCCGCGTCGAGCACGCTGCGCTCGGAAGCCTCGAGCCTCGGTTCGAACCTCTCGGTGGTGCAGGTTCGTCAGGACTTCAACAAGAGCCTGATCAACGTGCTGCAGACCGGTTCGTCCAACCTCACGCTGGCCGACACCAACACCGAGGCGGCCAACAGCCAGGCGCTGTCGACCCGCCAGTCGATCGCGGTCTCCGCGCTGTCGCTGGCCAACCAGTCGCAGCAGAGCGTGCTGCAGCTGCTCCGCTAACAAGCGGACGACATCGCAAGCAAGATCCGGCGGCGGGGCTTCGGCCCCGCCGCTTTCTTTTTGGGTCGGCATCAGAACGCCGCTTGGCAAGTCGGGACGATGCGTTCGAGTCCAGCGAATTGCTCACTCTGAGTTATGGTTGACAAGTGGCAAACGCGTCGCCGCTGCACCAAAAAGCATCATGTGATCATGATGATACGACGAAGCGCGGTCCGGCTCCGATCGCGCACATGGTGAATCCGCGGAAGGACTGGAGCGACACGCTTCATGCTTTGTTAGCCGTCTGCGTTCACCGTCCCGGCATCGATTAATCCTAATCGAAGTTTGTTTGTTGCGTTGCGTACCAGAAGGGTAACACTCAATGTCCGGTATCGTCCTCTCTTCGTCGGTTCGTCAGAACCTGCTCTCCCTCCAGTCCACCGCTGATCTTCTCGCCACCACGCAGAGCCGTCTGTCGACCGGCAAGAGCGTCAACTCGGCCCTGGACAATCCCACCAACTTCTTCACCGCACAGTCGCTCGACAACCGCGCCAGCGACATCAACAATCTGCTCGACGGCATCGCCAACGGTGTGCAAGTGCTGCAGGCTGCCAACACCGGCATCACCTCGCTGCAGAAGCTGATCGACAGCGCCAAGTCGATCGCCAATCAGGCGCTGCAGACCACGGTCGGCTACTCCACCAAGTCCAATGTCTCCACCAGCATCTCGGGCGCAACGGCGGCCGACCTGCGTGGCACGACTTCGTTCGCCAGCGCGACGGCGAGCAGCAACGTGGTGTATAACGGCGCGGCGGGCGGCACCACGGCGGCGAGCGGCACCACGACCCTCGGCGCCACCATCGGTTCCTTCACGGGCACTGCGGGCACGGCCGGCGACGGCACCACGGCCCTGACCGGCGCCATCACCCTGATCGCGACCAACGGCACCACCGCCACCGGCCTGGCCAGCAACGCCCAGCCCGCCGACGGCGACACGCTGACCGTGAACGGCAAGACCATCACCTTCCGCTCCGGCTCTGCTCCGGCCTCGACTGGCGTTGCGTCCGGCTCGGGCGTCAGCGGCAACCTCGTCACCGACGGCAGCGGCAACACCACTGTCTATCTCGGCACGGCGGGCACGCCGGCTGCGACCGTCAGCGATCTGTTGACCGCGGTCGATCTGGCCAGCGGCGTCAAGACGGCATCCATCACCGCGGGTGCTGCGACGCTCGCCACCAGCTTCAACCAGACCGCTTCGAGCGTTGGTGCGGGCGCCGTCACGCTGAAGAGCTCGACGGGTGCGGATCTGAGCGTCACCGGCAAGGCTGACCTGCTCAAGTCTCTCGGCCTGACCACGTCTGTGGGCGGCGGCAACGCCACCGTGAGCGTCAACCGGACCACGAGCTCGGGCTCGCTCGGTGCGACGATCGCGGACGGTTCGACGCTGAACGTCGACGGTCACGTCATCACCTTCAAGAACGCGCCGATCCCGGGTTCGACCGGTGCTCCGAGCGTTCCGAGCGGGTATGGTGCGAACGGCAACGTTCTCACTGACGGCGCCGGCAACTCGACGGTCTATCTGCAGGGCGGCACGATCAACGACGTGCTGAAGGCGATCGACCTTGCCACCGGCGTGCAGACCGCGACGGTCAATGCCAACGGCACCGCGACGCTTGCGACCGCCACCGGCCAGTCGAACTCGTTGATCAATGCTTCGGGTCAGCTCAAGATCTCGACCGGTGTCAATGCCGATCTGTCGATCACCGGCACCGGCAACGCGTTAAATGCGCTTGGCTTCGCCGGCAACACCGGGACCTCGACCGCCTTCACCGCGGCGCGCACCTCGGGCGTCGGCGGCATCACCGGCAAGACCTTGACCTTCTCGTCCTTCAACGGCGGCACGGCGGTCAGCGCCACCTTCGGCGACGGCACCAACGGCACGGTCAAGACGCTCGATCAGCTCAACACGAAGCTTCAGGCCAACAACCTGACGGCGACGATCGACGCCAACGGCCTGCTGACGGTCTCGACCACCAACGACTACGCGTCCTCGACCATCGGTTCGAACGCCGCGGGTGGTGCGATCGGCGGCACACTGACCACGGCGCTGACGTTCTCGACGGCTTCCAGCCCCGTCCAGGATACGGTTGCGCAGACCTCGCGTGCGAATCTCGTCAACCAGTACAACAACATCCTCCAGCAGATCGATTCGACTGCTCAGGACTCCTCGTTCAACGGTGTCAACCTCTTGAACGGCGACCAGCTCAAGCTGGTGTTCGACGAGACCGCCAAGTCGAGCCTGAGCATCACGGGCGTGACCTACAACTCCAAGGGTCTGGGCCTCGCTGCGTTGACCAGCGGTGTCGACTTCATCGACAACGCTGCCACCAACAAGGTGCTCACGAACCTGAACTCCGCCTCGAGCACGCTCCGTTCGGAAGCCTCGGCTCTGGGCTCGAACCTGACCATCGTGCAGGTTCGTCAGGACTTCAACAAGAACCTGATCAACGTGCTGCAGACCGGTTCGTCCAACCTCACGCTGGCCGACACCAACGTCGAGGCGGCCAACAGCCAGGCGCTGTCGACTCGTCAGTCGATCGCGGTCTCCGCGCTGTCGCTGGCCAACCAGTCGCAGCAGAGCGTGCTGCAACTGCTCCGCTAACAAGCGGACGACATCGCAAGACGTTAGGGCGGCGGGGCCTCGGCCCCGCCGCTTTTTTGTTGATCGCCCGAGGTTTTGAGAGGGCAGATGACGCTCCGAAAAGTAACCAGCGGTTATGGTTAATGGAGCGTAAGCGCAAAGAATTGCCAATGATTTCAGGCTGATTGCCATCTCGCTCCGCGCGTCCCGCCCGCTCATGGTGAACCGGCGCTTACGCAGGCGATGCTCGTTTCACCCTTTGTTAGCCATGTCGCGGCACGCTGGCCCCGTCACTCGATCCGAAGCGATCGAACGAAGACGCGTAAGCCAGAAGGGTAAGAGTCATGTCAGGTATTGTTCTCTCTGCGTCGGTTCGTCAGAACCTCCTCTCTCTCCAGTCCACCGCCGACCTCCTCGCCACCACACAGAACCGTCTGTCGACCGGCAAGAGCGTCAATTCGGCCCTGGACAATCCCACCAACTTCTTCACCGCCCAGTCGCTCGACAACCGCGCCAGCGACATCAACAATCTGCTCGACGGCATCGCCAACGGCGTGCAGGTGCTTCAGGCCGCCAACACCGGCCTGACCTCGCTGCAGAAGCTGATCGACAGCGCCAAGTCGATCGCCAATCAGGCGCTGCAGACCACGGTCGGCTACTCCACCAAGTCCAACGTCTCCACCACGATCGCCGGCGCGACGGCGGCCGACCTGCGCGGCACGACGAGCTTCGCCAGCGCGACCGCGAGCAGCAACGTGCTGTATAACGGCACGGCCGGCGGCACCACGGCGGCGAACGGCACCACGACGCTCGGCGCCACCATCGGCACCTTCACGGGCACTGCGGGAACGGCCGGCGACGGCACCACGGCTCTGACCGGCGCCATCACCCTGATCGCCACCAACGGCACGACCGCCACCGGCCTGCTCGGCAACGCCCAGCCCGCCGACGGCGACACGCTGACCGTGAACGGCAAGACCATCACCTTCCGCTCCGGCTCTGCTCCGGCGTCGACTGGCGTTCCGTCCGGCTCGGGCGTCAGCGGCAACCTCGTCACCGACGGCAACGGCAACACCACGGTCTATCTCGGCACGGCGGGCACGCCGGCTGCGACCGTCAGCGATCTGTTGACCGCGGTCGATCTGGCCAGCGGCGTCAAGACGGCATCCATCACCGCGGGTGCTGCGACGCTCGCCACCAGCTTCAACCAGACCGCTTCGAGCGTTGGTGCCGGCGCCGTCACGCTGAAGAGCTCGACGGGCGCGGATCTGAGCGTCACCGGCAAGGCCGACCTGCTCAAGTCTCTCGGCCTGACCACATCTTCGGGTGCAGGCAATGCCAGCTTGAACGTCAACCGGACTACGACCGCGGGCTCGCTGGGTGCGACCATCGCGGATGGTTCGACGCTGAACGTCGACGGCCACGTCATCATCTTCAAGAACGCGCCGACCCCGGGCACGACCGGAGCTCCGAGCGTTCCGAGCGGGTATGGTGCGAACGGCAACGTCGTCACGGACGGCAACGGCAACTCGACGGTCTATCTGCAGGGCGGTACGGTCAATGACGTGCTGAAGGCGATCGACCTTGCCACAGGCGTGCAGACCGCGACGATCAACGCCAGCGGCGTCGCGGCGCTTTCGACCGCCACCGGCCAGTCGAACTCGACGATCAACACGTCCGGCCAGCTCAAGATCTCGACCGGCATCAACGCCGACCTGTCGATCACCGGCACCGGCAACGCGCTGAACGTGTTCGGCCTCGCCGGCAACACCGGAAACGCAACGGCCTTCTCCGCCGCCCGCACCTCCGGTATCGGCGGCCTCAGCGGCAAGACCTTGACCTTCTCCTCCTTCAATGGTGGCACGGCGGTCAACGTCACCTTCGGCGACGGTACCAACGGCACGGTCAAGACGCTCGATCAGCTCAACACGAAGCTTCAGGCCAACAACCTCGCGGCGACGATCGACGCCAACGGCCTGCTGACGATCACGGCGTCCAATGACTACGCCTCATCCACGCTCGGCTCCACGGCCGCCGGCGGTGCGATCGGCGGCACGCTCACTTCAGCGCTGACGTTCTCGACGGCTTCCACCCCCGTGCAGGATGCGGTCGCACAGACGGCGCGTGCCAATCTGGTGTCTCAGTACAACAACATCCTGAACCAGATCGACACGACCTCGCAGGACTCCTCGTTCAACGGCGTCAACCTCCTGAACGGCGACCAGCTCAAGCTGGTGTTCGACGAGACCGGCAAGTCGAGCCTGAACATCACCGGCGTGACCTACAACTCCAAGGGTCTGGGCCTCGCCGCGCTGACCGTCGGTGTCGACTTCATCGACAACGCGGCGTCCAACCGGGTGCTGACCAATCTGAACGCGGCGTCGAGCACGCTGCGCTCGGAAGCCTCGAGCCTCGGTTCGAACCTCTCGGTCGTGCAGATCCGTCAGGACTTCAACAAGAACCTGATCAACGTGCTGCAGACCGGCTCGTCCAACCTGACCCTGGCCGACACCAACGTCGAGGCGGCCAACAGCCAGGCGCTGTCGACCCGCCAGTCCATCGCGGTCTCCGCGCTGTCGCTGGCCAACACCTCGCAGCAGAGCGTGCTCCAGCTGCTTCGCTAATAAGCGACTGAAACTACTAAACAAAACCGGGCGGCGGGGTCATTTGTCCCGCCGCTCTTTTTTGCGTCCGGAGACGGGCAGGGGCGTTCATCGGCCATTAACCCTATCCCTTAAACCGGCGTTAACCATACTTTAAAGGAGACCCCCTAAGACTGGACAAAAGCCCGCTTTGCAGACCGCGCGGCCGATTCGTATCCGGTTCAAGAGGAAGACTCGCCAATGTCCAACATCGTTCTCTCGGCGTCCGTTCGCCAGAACCTGTTGTCGCTGCAGTCGACGGCCGACTTGCTGGCCACGACGCAGGAGCGGCTGTCGACCGGCAAGAAGGTCAACACCGCGCTCGACAATCCCACCAACTTCTTCACGGCGCAGGGGCTCGACAACCGGGCGAGCGACATCAGCAACCTGCTCGATGGCATCAACAACGGTGTCCAGGTGCTGCAGGCCGCCAACACCGGCATCACCTCGCTGCAGAAGCTGATCGACAGCGCGAAATCGATCGCCAACCAGGCGCTGCAGACCACGGTCGGCTATTCCACCAAGTCGAACGTCTCCACCACCATTCCCGGTGCGACGCCGGCCGACCTGCGCGGCACGACCTCCTATGCGAGCGCGACCGCCAAGAGCAACGTGCTTTATACCGGTGCTGCCGGTGGCACGACCCCGGTCACCGGGACTGCGGCGCTCGGCGCGTCGCTGGGTTCAAGCGCGGGTACGGTGGTCGGGTTCGCCGCGACGGCGGCCGACGGCACCACCGCACTCTCCGGCACCGCCACACTGGTCGGCACCACCGCATCCACCACATTCGGGAGTGCGCCTGCGGATGGCGACACCATCACGGTGAACGGCAAGACCATCACCTTCCGCACCGGCATCGCTCCGAGCACGCAACCGACCGGCTGGGGCCTCGACGCCAGCGGGCATATCGCCACCGACGGCAACGGCAATTCGATCGTCTATGAGGGAACGGCGGCTGCGCCCGGTGCGACCATCAACGACGTCCTCAGCGCGATCGACCTCGCCAGCGGCGTCAAGACCGCCACGATCAGCGCGAGCGCGGCGACCATCGCGGTCAGCGGTTCGGCGGGTCCCGTCGGTACGCTTCAGGTGGCATCGTCCATCACGGCGGGCGCTGTTACATTGAAGAGCTCGACCGGCGCCGATCTGAGCGTGACGGGCAAGGCCGACTTCCTCAACAAGCTCGGTCTGACCGCGGCGACCGGCGCAGGCAATGCGAGCGTGACCGCGAACCGGTCGACGACCGCCGGCTCGCTCGGCTCTCTCGTTCAGGACGGCTCGACGCTCAATATCGACGGTCACACCATCACGTTCAAGAACGCGCAGACGCCGCAATCGGCGGCGAGCGTCACGTCGGGTGGCGTCAGCGGCAACATCGTCACCGACGGCAACGGCAACTCGACGGTCTATATCCAGAGCGCGACGCTGACCGACCTGCTCAACGCGGTCGACCTTGCCACTGGCGTCAAGACCGCGAGCATCTTCAACGGCGCGGCGGCGCTGTCGACCACCGCGGGCCAGATCCCGTCGTCGGTCAACAGCAGCGGTCAGCTTGCGCTCTCCACCGGCATCAACGCCGATCTCTCGATCACCGGCACGGGCAACGCGCTCAGCGCGTTCGGTCTCAGCGGCAACACGGGAACGGCGACCGCCTTCACCGCGGCGCGGACCTCCGGTGTTGGCGGTGTCAGCGGCAAGACTCTGACCTTCTCCTCCTTCAACGGCGGTACGCCGGTGAACGTCACCTTCGGCGACGGCACCAACGGCACGGTCAAGACGCTCGACCAGCTCAATGTGCAGCTGCAGGCCAACCACCTGACGGCGACGATCGACGCCAACGGCGTGCTGACGGTCACCACCGTCAACGAATACGCCTCCTCGACCCTTGGCTCGACTGCCGCGGGCGGCGCGGTCGGTGGTACGCTCACCGGCGTGCTCGCCTTTACCACTGCACAGCCGCCGGTTCAGGATCCCGTCGCGCAGACGGCGCGTTCGAGCCTGGTCAGCCAGTTCAACAACATCCTGGCGCAGATCGACACGACGTCGCAGGACTCGTCCTTCAACGGCATCAACCTGCTCAACGGCGACACGCTGAAGCTGGTCTTCAACGAGACCGGCAGCTCCACGCTCGGCATCAACGGCGTCGTGTTCAACGCGGCCGGCCTCGGCCTCAGCAATCTCGTTCCCGGCACGGACTTCATCGACAACGGCGCCACCAACAAGGTGCTGGCCAGCCTGAATGCCGCCTCGAGCAGGCTGCGCTCGGAAGGATCGTCGCTCGGTTCGAACCTCTCGATCGTGCAGGTGCGCCAGGACTTCTCCAAGAACCTGATCAACGTGCTGCAGACCGGCTCGTCGAATCTGACCCTCGCCGACACCAACGAGGAAGCGGCCAACAGCCAGGCGCTGTCGACCCGCCAGTCGATCGCGGTGTCCGCGCTGTCGCTGGCCAACCAGTCGCAACAGAGCGTGCTGCAGCTGCTCCGCTAATCTCGCAGCGCAAGATCGCCACACGATATATCGCGGCGGGGCTAACGCTCCGCCGTTCTTTTGAGGGAGATCGCTAAGACAAGATTAGCTGAGATCGACACGCATCACGCGAGCGAGTTTACATCGTGCGTGCGTGGATCTAGCGTTGCGCTGACGAAGAGCTCCGCGACCCGTAATTATCCGGAGTGCTTCCAAGCACACATGTAAGCAAATCTTAAGCGGTGCTGCCTAGGGTTGGGAAAGAAATCCTTAAGCGCGTCCAACGCGCTAGGTAACCTCCAGGGTGTGATTGATGTCGAATTCCGCTGCCTCGGCTTACGCGCGCGTTGCAACGACCACTGCATCTCCTCGCGACATCGAGGCGCAGACCCTGCTCAAGGCCGCGAACAAGCTCCAGGATGCGGTGAACAACGCCGATCCGCTGAGCGAGCAAACCATGCAGGCGCTGATGTTCAACCGCAAGCTCTGGACCATCTTCCTGAGCGAGGCGATGCGCGACAACAATCCGCAGCCGATCGACGTCCGGCAGAAGATCGCCAACATCAGCGTGTTCGTGCTGAGCCAGACCGCCGCGCTGCAGATGAGCCCGCAGTTCGATCACTTCCGTCCGCTGATCGAGATCAACCGCAACATCGCCGCGGGCCTGTCCGGACGGCCGTGACGGCGACTCGTGATGGCCGCATCACGAGAATCCCAGACTAATTGTCCTTCGGAAACACGAATTTCGCGCTGACCGGTGCCGGTCAGACGCAGAGCGTCGTCGCCGATCTCCCGATCGTCAGGCGCTGACGTCCGTGCTGAGCGGACGCGAGGGCTCGGACTTCATATCCAATGCATGGAAATAGGCCCGCCGGCGCAGCATCGCTTCGTCAGGGAACTGGTTGACCACCGCTTCGGTCTTGTCGTTGACGACCTGGAAGACCATGGATGCCGACGCCTGGTCGAATACGACCTGGCGCGAGACGTTCTCGTGGTTCGGCAGATCGTTGCGCACGGGTGCGCTCGTATCCGCCGCGGCGACCGTCTGGTTCACCGGAAGATCGGTTTGCACAGCCTCGTTCGCCGCCGCATTGGACGTCGTTACGATCTGCACGGGTGCCGGGATCCCCACCGGCCTGATGCTGAAATCTGTACTCATGGCAGCCTCCTGGTTGCCTAACGTGAGTCAAATCCCAACCCCTCTAATAACGCAACCATGGAACACCAGGACTGAAGACCCGGTAAGGAAACGTGACTAACCGCGCGACGATTTCGCCGCGCGGTTTTTCGTAAAATTGTCGGTTGTTTTTGTGCGCGCCCAGCTCAGAGCGAGCGGCTGACCGCGAGCGGCGTGATGTGACGCGGACCAGGAGCTGCGCGGCGCCCTGCGGCCGTGTAGGTGTTCGGCACGTTGCGCTTCTGGATCTCGGCATTGACGCCGCGCACGACGCTTTCGGAGACGGCGTGCGCGGTCGCGAGCACGGTGAGATTGACCTGCAGCATCGCGCGGAACGCATCGTGATGCCGGTGCAGCGTCGAGAGCAGCTCCGGCGCGGATTTCGCGAGCTGTGCCTGGTTCGCCTTCAACTGGCTGACGGCGCCGACATAGTTTCGCGACAGCTCCTGCTTCTTGCTCTCGAGCGTCATCGCCTCGCGGACCTTGCCGGCGCGAACGAGCTCGGTCTCGCGCTCGATCAGTCCGAGCAGGGCGCTCATCGCGTCCATCAGGTCTTCGGCGAGCTTGCGCGCCTCGGCGCTGCCGGGCGCGGTGTTCGGGCGCTGTTGCAGCGGCTGACGTGAGGCGTTGAAATGGTTCATCTCGTTTGACCTTATGCCGTGCGGATCGTTTTCGCCTGCTGCATGATGAGGGTGCGGTAGACTTCGGTGGCGACGCCGACGCCGCCGGCCTTGGCGAAGTTCTTGGAATATTGCTCGGTCAGCATCGAGCGCCACACGCCGGTGCCGGGCGTGTCGCCGAACGGGCCTTCGCCCTTCAGGCCCGAGGTCATCTGCGAGAACATGCTGTTGAGGAACATCGCCTCGAAGTCGGTGGCGGTCTTCTGCGCCCTGGCCTGCTGCTTCGGCGAGACCTTTTGTAGGGCGGCGGCGAGCTCGAAATCGGGCCGGCCGTTGCGGCTCTCGACCGAGAAGGCCGACGAGGTGGCAAGGCGCGGTGTGTTGATCGTGCCGGTCTGCATCACATCACCTCGATGTCGGCTTCGATGGCACCGGCGGCCTTGATCGCCTGGAGGATGCTGATCATGTCGCGCGGACCGATGCCGAGGCCGTTGAGGCCGTCGACGAGCTGCTGGAGCGAGACGCCGTCCTTGACGACGGCCAGCTTCTTGCCGTCCTCGGTGACGGTGACGCTGCTGCGCGGCGCGACCACGGTGCGGCCGCGCGACAGCGGGTTGGGCTGGCTCACCTGCGGGCTCTCGGAGATGGTGACGGTGAGGTTGCCCTGCGCGACCGCGACGGTGGCGACACGGACGTCGCGCCCCATCACGATGATGCCGCTGCGTTCGTCGATGACGATCTTTGCGGCGAGATCGGGGTCGACCTGGAGCTGCTCGATCTCGGTGAGGAAGGCGACGACGTTGCCCTTGAACTCGGGCGGGACCGAAAGCTGCACCGTGGAGGGATCGATCGGTTCGGCGGTCTTGACGCCGAGATAGTCATTGACCGCGGCCGCGATCCGTTTGGCCGTGGTGAAATCGGCGTTGCGCAGCGCCAGGCGCACGTTCGGCAACCGATTGAGCGCGAACTCGATCTCGCGCTCGATGATGGCGCCGTTGGCGATGCGTCCCACGGTGGGAACGCCGCGCACGATCTTGGCCGCCTCGCCCTCGGCCTGGAATCCGGAGATCGCGAGCGAGCCTTGCGCCACCGCGTAGACATTGCCGTCGGCACCCAACAGGGGGGTGACGAGCAGGGTGCCGCCCTGGAGGTTCTTGGCATCGCCGAGCGCGGAGACGGTGACGTCCATGCGCGTGCCTTGCGTGGCGAAGGCCGGCAGATTGCCGGTCACCATCACGGCTGCGACGTTGCCGGTGCGGATGGTGGCGCCGCGGATGTTGACGCCCATGCGCTCGAGCATCGCCTGCAGCGACTGCTTGGTGAAGGGGATGTTGTTGAGCGTGTCGCCGGTGCCGTTGAGGCCGACGACGAGGCCGTAGCCGATCAGCTGGTTCTGCCGCACGCCTTCGATATTGGCGAGATCCTTGATGCGCGAGGTCGCCGCCGCCGGCGCGAGCGACAGCATCAGCGCCGACAGCGCCGCGCAGGCCACCCCAACAATCCTCACCCAACGAACGCTTGGCATCCTCTGCTCCCCAAGGATCCTCAAAAGGCTCCTCAAATCGGAAGGACCTGCACGACACTCCCATGACGAGCTGGTCCGGCGCTGTCCTTGCGAGGGCTGTGCCAACCCGGGGCGGCGGGGATAGGCCGCTGAATAGGTTGAATAAATCTGTTTCGACCGGTGTCAGCCGGCGTTGTCCCTGAGGAGCGAAACTGCCGCCCGTCGGCAGATTTTGCCGGGCCGTTTACGCGCCGTTAACCATAAGACGGCGAAGGTGACCGCATCGATCACCCGGATTCCCTCCGATGCGCATCTACGGACCGAACGGCACGACGCTTGGAACGCCGGCCAACCAGGCCAGGCGGACCGGCTCCGGCACCTTCGTGTTGCCTGACACCTCGTCGGCGCAGGAGACCCGGAGCGCTGCCGCACCGAAGGCCGCCACCAACATCGACGGGTTGCTGGCGCTGCAGGGCGTCGAGGAGGACCCGGTCGAGCGCCGCAAGCGCTCGGTCACCCGCGGCAGGACCGCGCTCGACGTGCTCGACGATCTCAAGATGGGGCTCTTGGCCGGCAATCTCGACGCCTCGACCGTGATGCGCCTGCGCGATGCTGCGGCGAACCTGAAATCATCCTCGGGCGATCCCGGTCTCGATGCGGTGCTCTCCGAGATCGAGCTGCGCGTCGAGGTCGAGCTCGCCAAGGCCGGACGCGCCTAGCAGGCTGTCGTCGCCCTGGCTTGACCGGGCGACAGTCGTTTTCGAATCGAGAAGCCGCAGCGTACTCGATGCCCCGGTCGAGCCGGGGCATGACAGCGGAATTTAGAATGAGCGTGCGGCACTACCAAGAAAGCACCCCTTACGCCGCTTCCTCCTTCTGCTGCGCGTCGTAGCGGCGCTGGGCGGCGAGAACGTCTTTCAGATTCTGCTCGGCCCAATCGCGCAGCGGATCGACTGCGCCGGCGAGCGTCAGCCCGAGCTGCGTGATCGAATACTCCACCGTCACCGGCACGGTCGCGATGGCATGGCGCCTGATCAGGCCGTCACGTTCGAGCGATTTGAGAACCTGGCTCAGCATCTTCTGCGAAATGCCTTCGATCGTGCGGCGCAACTGATTGAAGCGCATCGGCTCCTCGCGCAGCAGCAGCAGGATCAGCACCGCCCATTTGTCGCCGATGCGATCGAGAATCTGGCGGGTGGGGCAGTTCGCTGCATAGACGTCGGGTTTCATCGTCGGTCCTCGGAATCCGTTTTCGTCGCTCGCGGTGCGCGTGGCGGTTACCCTTGCGTAATCAGGTAAGCACAAAGTGCTCTCTTAACACCAGCATTCTTTGCGATATCTAGTCACTGCTAGTTACCACAGAAGCAAAGGAGCCTTCCATGAAAATCGCAGTTGCCGGCGCCTCGGGTCGGGCCGGGTCGGAAATCACCAAGGAACTGTCCCGCCGCGGCCATGCGGTCACGGCCATCGCCCGGAACCCCGAGAAGATCGCGGCCCTGCCCAACGTCACGCCGACCAAGGGCGACGTGCTCGACCAGGCGGGGCTTGCCAAGCTGTGGACCGGGCATGACGTCGCCGTGAGTTCCGTGCACTTCCTGGCCAGCGATGCGCGGAAGCTGATCGGCGCGGCGAAGGACGCCAAGGTTGGTCGCTACCTCGTCGTCGGCGGCGCCGGCAGCCTCGAAGTCGCGCCGGGCGTGAAACTGGTCACGACTCCCAATTTTCCGGCCCAATACAAGGCGGAAGCGGAAGCGGGCTCGGTCTTCCTCGACCTGCTGCGGCAGGAAAAGGATCTGAACTGGACCTTCATTTCGCCGTCGGCGCTGTTCATCGAGGGGGAGCGCACGGGCAAGTTCCGGCTTGGCACCGATCAGCTTCTCGCAGATGCGAACGGGAAGAGCTGGATCACGTTCGCTGACTACGCCATTGCGCTCGCCGACGAGATCGAACGGCCGGCCCATGTGAGGCAGCGTTTCACGGTCGGCTACTAGGCCATCGGCCGCCCCCGGGCCCTCCAGGATAAACCTTCCTGTGCAAGGGCTTGGGGGCGCTAACCGGTTGCTCAGGGAAACATTGTCTGTCACAGGTGGCCGCTATATAAGGCCCCGCTCAACGGACCCCGTTCCGTTTGCGAGTCGTTGATTAGACAGATAGGCCGCCCTTGGAAAAGTTGAAAAACTACCGACCGACCGAAAAAGAGCCTTTCATGAACGACCGGCAGAAGGAGTACTTCCGCTTGAAGCTCCTCGCCTGGAAGGATGAGATCCTCAAAGAGTCCAAGCTCACCCTGCAAGCCCTGCAGGAGGAGAACGTCAACCACCCCGATCTCGCCGATCGGGCATCGTCCGAAACCGACCGCGCCATCGAGCTCCGCGCCCGCGACCGCCAGCGCAAGTTGATCGCCAAGATCGACGCCGCGCTCCAGCGTATCGAGGACAACACCTACGGCTATTGCGAGGACACCGGCGAGCCGATCTCGTTGAAGCGGCTCGAGGCCCGGCCCATCGCGACGCTCTCGGTGGAAGCGCAGGAGCGCCACGAGAAGCGCGAGAAGGTCTATCGCGACGAATAGAGCCCGAGCCGCCGCGTGCGGCTCTTTTGTTTTTGGCTCACGGCGTCGCTTGAACGCCGCTGGTCCGGCGCGTAGATTCGCGCCGTCATGATGATTTGCACTCTCAACATCGCATCGGTCTTCTTCCTGGGCTGAGAGCAGGCGCCTCCGTCGCGGAGGCATTGCGTCCCGCAAGTTCGACTTGCGGCCTCCCAACCGATTGAGCCAGCCGGTTCCGCAGCGAGCGGACGATGAGGGCTGGCGAGCCTCCGAGAGATCATCATCATGACTGCCAATCCGCGCGCGTTCGACGACGCGCAAATAGCTAAATTCATCCGCGACGGCTTTGTCCGGATCGACAATGCTTTCCCCCGTGAGCTCGCCGAGGCGGCCCGCGTCATCATCTGGCGCGATCTGCCATGCAGCGAGCACGACCCCGCGAGCTGGACCCGGCCCGTGGTGCGGCTGCCCTATTATGGCGGCCCGCCGTTCCGGGATGCCATCAACACCGGAGTGCTCCATGCCGCCTTCGACCAGATCGTCGGGCAGGGGCGATGGCGGCCGCGACGCGATATCGGCACCTTTCCGGTGCGGTTTCCGCATCCGGACGATCCGGGCGACGACGGCTGGCATGTCGATCTCAGCTTTCCCGGCGAGGCCAGCAACCCGAACGAGACGCAGGATTTCTCGGCCTGGCGCGTCAACATCACCTCGCGGGGGCGAGCGCTGCTGCTGCTGTTCCTGTTCTCCGATGTCGGTGACGACGATGCGCCGACGCGGATCCGGGTCGGCTCGCATCTGCCGATGGCGCGCTACCTGGCGCCAGCCGGCGATGCGGGCCGGGCGCACATGCTGCTGGAGCAGATGGGGGCCGATTGTCCGGTGGCGCTCGCGACCGGTGCGGCCGGCACGGTCTATCTCTGTCATCCCTTCCTGGTTCATGCCGCGCAGAAGCATCGGGGAACGCGACCGCGCTTCCTGGCGCAACCACCGCTGCATCTCGCCGAGCCGTACCGGCTGGAGCGGAGCGAGGGCGACTACTCGCCGGTCGAGGTCGCCATTCGCCTCGCGCTTGGACGCATTTGACGGAAGCGTTGTCATTGCACGCAGCGTTGTGGCGGGTTCCTCCGCCACAACGCCGCTGTTGTCCGATGCCAATTGCCGCGATCGCGAAAAGTGAATCGCGATCAATGGGCTAGAGTCGAATCCTGCATGCTCACGTGAGTTCGCATGAGAAAAAGCCTTCACTTCAGGTGCGGGAAGTTTTGCGAGTCGCATCAAGGAGATCGACCGGCATCTTGAGACGACGGCGCAGCGGCTTCACGCATCGCTGCAATCAGGGTCTCGTTCCGCGCGGGCCGGGTGGGCCTGGCGCGTGGCTCCATAAAGACCGGACCAACTCAATATTTCCTTAAGCGGCGGGAGCCCCCCGTATTCGGCCCGGCTGAGCGCCGACCAGCGCTTGTCAGGCGGGGACGGGGATGCTGAACTGAGCGGCAATGTTGCGTAGCGTGGGAGGCGGCGCCGATGGATAAGATTCTCGAAGCCGCAAAGGCGATCGCGCTGGCGCGCCGCAACCATGCGCCGCTCGCGGCGCTGGAACGTCCCCCCATGGATGAGGCCGAGGGCTACCAGGTCCAGCGCGCGCTGCACGATCTGCTGCTGCCGCATCTCGGGCCGCTGGTCGGCTACAAGATCGGCTGCACCAGCCAGGTGATGCAGGACTATATCGGCATCCCGCATCCCTGCGGCGGCGGCGTGTTCCAGAAGGGCGTGCACGACACCGGCGCCAAGCTCGCCGCCTCCAACTATGTCCGGGTCGGGGTCGAATGCGAGATCGCGGTGCGGTTGAAGCGCGACCTTGCCGCCGGCGAGGCGCCGTTCACGGCCGAATGGGTCGGCGAAGCGGTCGAGGCCTATCATCCCGCCATCGAGATCGTCGACGACCGCTACGTGAAGTGGGAGGCGATGGGTGCCCCGACGCTGATCGCCGACGATTTCTTCGCGGCCGGCTGCGTGCTGGCCCGGGCGGTTCCGCGCTCGTCGGTGCCGGACCTGAAGGCGGTCAAGGGCCGCGCCATCCTCAATGGCGAGGAGGTCAGCCACGGCACCGGCGCCGACGTGCTCGGTCATCCCCACAACGCGCTCGCCTGGCTCGCCAACCATCTCGCCGCCGAAGGCAAGGGTCTTCACGCGGGACAGCTCGTGCTCACCGGCAGCCTGGTCAAGACGCTGTGGCTGAAGGCCGGCGACAAGGTGCGGATGGAACTGGACGGGCTGGGGGCGGTAGAGGTGAAGTTTACCTGAGGGTGCGTTGCGATCTCCGTGCCCCGGACGCAGCGCAGCGCAGCCCTGGCGATGCGAAGCATCGTCCAGGGAGCGGTGCGCTGCAGAGCCGGGGCCCATGCAGCAGCGTGTTGCGCGGCTATCTGGGTCCCGGCTCTGCGCCGCATCGCTGACGCGCTGCGTCTTGTCCGGACAGGCGAGGGATGAGTGTCCGGCAACAATCTCGGCTTTTCCATTAAGATCGCAATCGCGGACACGCCTCCGCATCCTCGCGGCATCTTCGGCCCGAGCTTTGCTGTCGGCTTGCCCTCCTGAAGATCAAGAAGGCGCAGGGAAGGCCGGGCGCCGGCTGGCACCCGCAATCCCGTGTGCGAAGGATACGCGCACGGGTGGATCACAGGTGACGCCGGGACATCCCGGCCTTCCCTGCGCGATGGTTTGAACGGTGTCCTTCGTGCTCTCCTCGGGGAGCGATGCCCCGTCGCCTTGCGGATGATCGATGCGCGCACCGGTTGGCCGCCACATCACCGCAAGGCTTGACGCACAGACCCCGGGCGTCAGGACCACACGACTTCTCCGTCCGCGCACATCCTCGCTGGGTTCTCCACGGCTGGCGTGCGCTCGCCATCGAGACCAAGCGTAAGACGTTGTCAGCGCCGTGTCGTATCGCGCCTGCCGCTGCTCACGGTTTCCCGCCCTGAAGCGAACATCGCGCGCCGACGCCGTCGCGGCCACCGCATTCCATCCCGCGCTTCGTGACGATCGCGATACGCCCTCTTGTGGAATGGAACGAAACGAGAACATAATGAGGTGGTCGGAGCGTGTCAACAAGAATTTCTAAAATCCGAAAATTCTGAAATTGAAAATTGGTAACGTGTGTGGTACCAAATGATCAGGATCGAAGAATATATCGTCAACGATCGTAGCCCGTTCCGCGATTGGCTCGAACGACTTGATCCGCAGGCACGTGTGATGATTGCGGTCGCGATCGAGCGGTTGGCCGACGGCAACACATCGAACGTCAAGTCCATTGGGGAGGGGGCCGCCGAGCTGAAGATCAATCGCGGCCCTGGCTATCGGGTGTATTTCGGCTGGAATGGCAATTTGCTGGTCATTCTGTTGGGAGGCGGCACCAAGCAGAGACAGCAAAACGACATCGATGCGGCGCTGCGACGATGGCGGGATTACAAGTCAAGAGCAGGACAGGGAATAGGTGATGCCATTGACCCGGAGTTTTCGTGACACCGTCCGCGCGATGGCCGAGCGCGATCCCGCCTTTCGTGAGGCGCTGTTCCTGGAGGCGATGCAGGGCCTGTTGCAGGGGGATGTCGACTATGGCCGCACCGCGCTGCGGACCTACATCAATGCCACCATCGGTTTCAAGCGGCTCAGCGAGGTGCTCGACCGTCCGCAAAAGAGCCTGATGCGGATGTTTGGGCCGCGCGGCAATCCTACGGCCGAGAACCTGATGGCGGTAATCCACGCGCTCCAGAAGGAGACCGGTGTGCATCTGGAAATACGCGCCGTCGCCGATGCGGCGTGAGGTGACGCTAGCGTTCACCGCCATTGTTGCGAGCGCAGCGACTTGTCCGCCGAAGCCTGAGCGAAGGCGGAAGCAATCCAGAGTCTTTCCACGGAGGCAGTCTGGATTGCTTCGTCGCGAAGGGCTCCTCGCAATGACGTGGATGGGACATCGCTCTTATGGGACCATCCGACGCGCAGCTGCTTCCATCCCCAAAATACATGCGGCCTCCGGCAGGGGAGCTACCGGAGGCCGCGTAGTACATCGTCGTTCGCGCCTAGGTTCGCGAACACGATGTGGGAGCTCTTGAAGAGGGTTAGAAGGGCAGCAGCACGTCCATCACCTGCTGGCCGTAGCGCGGCTGCTGCACGTCCATGATCTGGCCGCGGCCGCCATAGGCGATGCGGGCCTGCGCGATCTTGGTTGAATCGATGGTGTTGTCGCTCTGGATGTCTTCGGGGCGGACGATGCCCGCGACCACGAGCTCGCGGATCTCGAAGTTGACGCGGATCTCCTGCTTGCCCTCAACCACGAGGTTGCCGTTCGGCAGCACCTGGGTGACGACCGCGGCGACGTTGGTCTGCAAGGCTTCCGTGCGGTTGACCGAGCCCTTGCCGTCGCTGGACGCGGTGGAGTCGGCGGTGAGGATGCGGCCGGGCAGCACCTTCTGGGCCTGCGCGCCGAGCGTCTTCGCGCCGATGAAATCGGTGATGCCTGAGTCTTCCGAATTGGTGCGGCTGCGCTGGGTCTCGTTGGCGATGTTGGCCTTGTCGGTGATGTTGACGGCCACGGTGAGGAGGTCGCCGACCTGGCGGGCGCGCTGGTCCTTGAAGAACGCGCGGCTGCCGTTGCGCCACAGCGAGTTCGGATTGTAGGAGGCGACTTCCGGCTTCGGCATCGGCATCTGCACCGGCTTGTAGCCCGGCTGCGCCGTCGGATTGTCGATCGCGGACAATTTCGGCTGCTCGCCGATCTGCGACAGGCGGTCGATCGAGGAGCAACCGCCCAGCGCGCAAGAGGCCAGCAGCAGGGCAGAGATCGCGATGCGACGAAGACGGTAAGCCGAACTGAAAGCGGACATGACGAACTCTTACTTGGCTTGAGCTTGCGAGACGCGAGCTTGCGGGATCTGGGCTTGTGCGATCTGGGCCGGCGACGCGGGGGCCTGCACCAGGTTCCGGAGGAGGGCTGCGGCGTCGACCGGGGCCGGCGCTTCATCGCGCTTGAGCGAGGAGGTCTGCTCGACCGCGGGCGCCATCGGTGCGGATTGGCTCGCGCCCTGGATCGTCACCTGGCCGCGGCCGGTGACCACCCCGGTCAGCGTGCGCTTGGATTGCAGATTGAGCACGCTGACGGTGTCGCCCTCGGCGCCGCTCTCGACCGCCTTGCCGCGCGTGGTGAGATAGAGGCCGGGCGCCTGGAAGATGACGGTCACGGCCTGGTCGCGCACCACGAAATCAGGCTTGACGATGTCGGCGGCCCGAAGCGGCGTGCCCGCCCGCATCGCGCGGCGCAGCTGCATGCCGACGCTGCGGTCGCGCGAGGCCGGCTCGCCGGTGACCTCGGCCTTCGGCCGGCGCTCCAGCGCGACGTCGGAGGACTTCAGCGTATCGGCACGATCGATGTCGCGCGTCAGCACGGCCACTTCCACCGTCTCGATCGCGGTCCCGGTGAAGCGCAGCTTGGTCGCGGTCGGATTGCTGTCGTTGGCGATCTCGAAGGCGATGTCGAACCGGCCGCTGCGGGCGTCGTAGCGGGTTGCGACCGGCTGGAGCGCGCCGGAGTTGGAGGCATCCAGCCGCATCTCGGCGACGCCGCGGTCGAAGGTGACGGTGATGTTGGCGGCGTCCCCGAGGCCGAAGCGGCGCTCGAGCGCCGAGGCGACGGCGGTTTCGAGATCCTTGTTCGCGAGCGTGCGGGCAAGGCGGGTGACCTGGACCTCCTTGAGGTCGCCGGTCATCACGCCGATCACCTGCTTTGCGCGGAGCACTGACAGCACCTGCGCGACCGTCAGCGTGCCGGTGGTGCCGAGATCGGGCGAGCGGTAGACCGGGATCAGCGCGGCCGATCCGGCATTGTCGATGAGATCGCCGACCCGCACCACGTCCGAGGTCACGGTGACGCTCGCGCGCAGTGTCGGCGAGGCGATGAAATCGTCCGCGGCCGCTGCCGGCAGGGCCAGCGCGAGCAGGGCGGAGATGGTGGCGAGGGTGGCGCGGATCATCGTCATTGCCTCAGCGGAACAGCGCTGTGGTCGATTGCATCATCTGATCGGCGGCGCTGATCACCTTGGCGTTCATCTCGTAGGCGCGCTGGGCGGCGATCAGGTCGCTCATCTCCGAGACGACGTCGACATTGGCCTGCTCGAGGCTGCCCTGGGTGATCTTGCCGTAGCCCTCGGAGTTCGCGGTGCCGTCCTGCGGCGGGCCGGACGACGGGGTCTCGGTGAACTGGTTGCTGCCGACCGGCTGCAGGCCCGCCTTGTTGATGAAGCGGGTCACGCCGATCTGGCCGACGATCGTAGAAGTCGACGAGCCCGGCAGCGTCACCGAGACCTGGCCCTGCTCGCTCACGCTGATGCCGGACGCGTTTTGCGGGATCGTGATGCTCGGCTGCACCGGGTTGCCCTGGGCGGTGACGACGCGGCCCTGATTGTCCATCTGGAAGGTGCCGTCGCGGGTGTACTGGTAGGTGCCGTCGGGCATCAGGATCTTGAAGAAGCCCTCGCCGGACATCGCGAGGTCGAGATCGTTGCCGGTCTGCGACAGCGTGCCCTGCGTCATGCTGCGCGGGGTGCCGACGGTCTTGACGCCGCCGCCGATGTCGACGCCGACGGGCAGGATGGTGCCCTGGTCCGAGGCCTGCGCGCCGACGCGGCGGACGTGCTCGTAGATCAGGTCCTGGAACGCCGCGGTCTGCTTCTTGAAGCCGGTGGTGCGCAGGTTGGCGATGTTGTTGGAGATCACCTGAACGTTGAGTTCCTGTGCCGCCATTCCGGTCGCTGCGGTGTGAAGCGCCTGCATGTCAGTTCTCCCTCAATCAGGCCGGAACGTCGGCGAGCTTCTCGATCGCCGATTTGTGGAGGTCGCTCTGCTGCTGGAGCAGATTGGCGATGGCGGTGTAGCTGCGCATGACTTCGACCATGCGGGTCATCTCGCCGACCGAATTCACGTTCGACTTCTCGACATAGCCCTGGCGCACGCTGCTGGATTTGGCATCGGGCTGCAGGGTGGCGGAGCCGGCGGCATAGAGATTGGCGCCGAGCTTGGTCAGCTTGGTCGGATCGTCGAACGCGGCCATGCGGATCTTGCCGCGGATCGAGTCGGTCTTGGCGGTGCCCTCGAGCACCGTGATGGTGCCGTCGGGCGCGACGTTGATGTCGTGATCGGTCGGCTGGAAGGTGATCGGGCCGCCGGTGCCGAGCACCAGATTGCCGTCGGGGGTGACGAGCTGGCCGGTGCTGTTGAGCGAGAACTTGCCGTCGCGGGTGAACATCTCGCCGCCATTGGCCTGCACCGCGAAATAGGCGTTGCCGTCGATCGCCATGTCGAGCGGGTTGTTGGTCGGCTCCATCGGGCCCTGGCCGATGTCGCGGTAGGTGCCGCGGTCCTGCACATAGGAGACCCGGCGGTCCGCGCCGATGAAATTGTCCTCACGCGCGTTCGAGTTGAGGTACTCCTCGAACAGCGAATGGTCGGCCTTGAAGCCGTTGGTGTTGGCATTGGCGACGTTGTTGGCGATGACATCCATCTGCCGTTCCAACGTCATCTGCCGTGACAAGCCGATCAGAAGCGCGTTCTGCATCGGAAATCTCCCCTGAGCGGATCTGCCATTTCGCTCTCCCAAGCGCCTTGGCGGACCCCGTGAACGAGACCGTCGGGTTCTCCCAAACCGTCGGGTCTCGGTCCTTTCTCAGCGAAAGCCGTGCCAACCTGGGAAAACTTCGTAATTTCAGTGGCTTGCTGATTTTTAGGGGGCGCTGGAGGGCGGCAGAAAGGTTCTGTTAGCCATGTCTGCCCGGCAGATTTTTCCTAGTGGAGGCCCAATCGAAAGATTCCGTTAACCATTATTACCGTAGCGTTTGCCATGAAGAGGAGCGCATTGCGCCGGGGCATTTGTATCGCGTCCTTGTCTTAAGGCTTCGCTCTTTCGACCCCTTTGAGAGATCCGGGCGCGGCGACCATGGCAGAGAATGAAGCGGAAGGCGGCGCAGCCACTGAGGGCGCGGAAGCCGCTCCGCCGAAGAACAAGCTGAAGCTCATCATCATGGCCGTCGGCCTGCTCGCCGTTCTCGGCGGCGGTGCTGCGACCTGGTTCTTCTTCTTCCGGCACGGCGACGACGAGCATCATGCCGAGGTCGCGCCTCCGCCGAAGCCGCCGTCCTTCGTCGACGTCCCCGACATCATGGTCAACCTCGCCGGTGCGCCCGGCGAGCGCGTGCAATATCTGCGGCTGAAGATCGTGCTGGAGCTGAAGGAAGAGAAGCAGATCGAGGCGATCAAGCCGACGATGCCGCGGGTCACCGACATCTTCCAGACCTATGTGCGCGAGCTGCGCCCCTCCGACCTCAACGGTTCCGCCGGCATCTTCCGCCTCAAGGAGGAGCTGACCAAGCGCGTCAACGCGGCGGTCGCTCCGGTCCAGGTCAGCGCGGTGCTGTTCAAGGAAGTCGTGATCCAGTGAGGACGCTGCGGAAGGTGATGGGCTAGCGTCATGGCCGGCAACGAGCAAATGGACCAGGATGCGATTGCCGCCCAATGGGAGGCATCGCTCGATTCGGAGGATCCCGCCGAGGCCGCGAAGGCTGCGGCCGAGAACGAGCTGTCGGAGACCATGGCCCTGCAATGGGCCGCCATGGTCGAGGACGGCAGCCGCGATCTCGGCAGCGGCAAGAATTCCGGCGAGCGGGTGCTGTCGCAGGAGGAGATCGACAATCTCCTCGGCTTCACCGTCGGCGACGTCACCCTCGACGACCATTCCGGCATCCGCGCGATCATCGATTCGGCGATGGTCTCCTACGAGCGTCTGCCGATGCTCGAAATCGTCTTCGACCGCCTGGTGCGGCTGATGACGACGTCCCTGCGCAATTTCACCTCCGACAACGTCGAAGTCTCGCTCGACCGCATCACCTCGGTGCGTTTCGGCGACTACATGAACTCGATCCCGCTGCCCGCCGTCCTCACCGTCTTCAAGGCCGAGGAATGGGAAAACTTCGGCATGGCGACGGTCGATTCCAACCTGATCTATTCGATGATCGACGTGCTGCTCGGTGGCCGCCGCGGCACCAGCCAGCTCCGCATCGAGGGCCGGCCCTACACCACGATCGAGACCGAGCTGGTCAAGCGGCTGGTCGAGGTGGTGCTCGCCGACGCCGAGCAGGCATTCCGGCCGCTGTCGCCGGTGACCTTCACGATCGACCGGCTCGAGACCAACCCGCGTTTCGCCGCGATCAGCCGTCCCGCCAATGCCGCGATCCTGGTGCGCCTGCGCATCGACATGGAAGACCGCGGCGGCAACATCGAGCTGCTGCTGCCTTATGCGACCATCGAGCCGATCCGGGGCGTCCTGCTCCAGATGTTCATGGGCGAAAAGTTCGGCCGCGACCCGGTCTGGGAAGGCCATTTCGCCACCGAGATCGTGCAGGCCGAGATCGCCGTCGATGCCGTGCTCTACGAGGCCGACATCCCGCTCAAGCAGCTGATGCGGCTCAAGGTCGGCGACACCCTGCCGCTGGACATGCGCGCCGACGCCAACGTCACCGTGCGCTGCGGCGACGTCACGCTGACCGAGGGGCGGATGGGCCGGGTCGGCGACCGCGTCGCGATTCGCGTGACGAAACCCTTGCGCAAGCCAAGTACGACACTTGCGATGTTCGAGAAGGTGGACGAGCAGAACAAGATGATGGAGGCCCCATGAACCACTCCCTGGGAATGGCGATCGAGACGCTGGTGGCTATCCTGCTGATGCTGACGATCGTTTATTGCGTCATGCTCAACAAGCGGCTGACGCGGCTGAAGGCGGACGAGCATTCGCTGAAGGCGGTGATCGGCGAGCTGATCACCGCGACCGAGATCGCCGAGCGCGCGATCGGCGGGCTGAAGCTGGCGGTGCGCGACGTCAACGAGAATCTCGGCAGCCAGCTCGCCGCGGCGACGCAGATGTCGGACCAGCTCTACAAGCAGCTCGGCGAGGCCGACAACGTGGTGCGCCGGCTGTCCAAGATCGCGATCGCCGCGCGCCCCATGACCGGTCCGGAAACGGTCGTCGCCCCCGCAGCCAAGCCATCGACGGCGAAGGCGGTGGCGGCTGCGGCCGAAGCCTTCTCGGAGCGCCGACGATCCAACGGCCTTGCCGCATGAAGTCAGGGGTATGAAGTCCTTTCGTAACATCCGCGTCATCCCGGTCGTCCTGGTTGCCGTCGCAGGCCTCGCCACGCTGAAGGTGGCGGGTCTCGTGATCAATGGCGGCTATGTGTTCGACTACAAGCCGAACCAGACCAGGAAATCCTGGGCGCAGGAGAATCTGAACTTCCCGACCGGCCGCGAGGAGCCGGAGATCATCACCGGCTCAACCCATGGCGCGCCGAAGGAGGCGCCCAAGCCGGCCGCGCCGGAGACCAAGCCGGAAGGCACCGTGGTCAAGGTCGACGAAGCCCAGCCGCAGGTCTCGGCCTCCGAGCGCGCGATCCTCGAGCGGTTGCAGGCGCGCCGCCAGGAGATCGAGGCCCGCCAGCGCGAGATCGACATCCGCGAGAGCCTGCTCAAGTCGGCCGAGAAGCGCATCGAAGGCAAGGTCGAGGAGATGAAGGCGGTGGAAACCCGCATCTCCGCGACGCAGGCCGAGCAGAAGGCCGCCGAAGCCCAGCGCATGAAGGGCCTCGTGACCATGTACGAGGGCATGAAGCCCAAGGACGCCGCACGGGTGTTCGACCGGCTGGAGATGGGCGTGCTGATCGAGATCGCCTCGGCGATCGCGCCGCGGAAGATGTCGGACATCATGGGACTGATGTCGCCGGAGGCCGCCGAGAAGCTGACGGTCGAGATGGCCCGCCGTGCCAATGGCGGCGGCGATCAGTCGGCCTCGGCCGGCGAATTGCCCAAGATCGACGGCAAGCCGACGCAAAAGCCGAATTGAGGGCGCGAGGCGAAGAGGGCTATCGCGACCTGGCGCGTTGTCGCGTGGCCAGTTCGACCGGCGCCCAGCGAGAGGCCTTGCGGGTCTAGTTCGCGAAGACCTGTTGCACCCTGCGAACAGGCGCCTGCTTCTCCAGCCGAGGAAGAGTATCGACCTGCTGCTTGATCAGCGCTGCCTTCGTGACGCGAGTCACGAGCTGCAGGGTGCTATGGCAACAGGAGCACTCATATATTTTCAGGGCATATCCTCTGGCGATCGGAACGATCGCTACGACCGCTCTTGCCCTGCTACACACAATGCAACCGGCTTCTCCGCTCATTGATTACCCCCAAAGCTAACCAATGCGATTCGCATCGCCGAGGTCACATCTGATTCAGAGTCGCGCGCGAACCGCAACGCTCCGAAGGTTGTGAGTGCGCGCGCTCAGCAACTCCTCAAGGCGGCAGATCAAGCTCCCGTGGCGGATGCAGTCGAAGCTGGCGGCATCTTCTGAGACTGCGATGAGTTGACGCGCGCAGGTGTGAAGTGGCGTACAGTGGCGCCCAAGGCCCGGTCCTACGCTTTGGCCAGTCGCAATCGGCAGCGCAGGAGGAGGCCATGAACTACTCGTCCGCAGCAGAACGCGTCATCGAGGCCCTCAACCGGCTGCTCATAGCGGCGATGACATCGGCGTGGACATCCGCCCTCAGCCATCAGCATGCAGAGCCGCCAGAAGGCGACGACGGCAACGATGATGAATCTTCTCTCGACGAAGACAGCTCCTCGGCACCGGAAGGTGCCGGCAAGCAACATTGAAGCCGCAATCGGCTTAAGGCCGTCACACGATCAGATCGTGCGACACATGGCCGTGAACGGTACCTGCCGAGAAAGGTGGATCGACATCGGACGGCGATGTTTCAGGCATGAATGCCGGCTCGGATCCATGCAATTCCCCAGCGTGCTCGTGACGACCGACGAAGTCCGAGAGATGATCCAGCATCGCGCTATGCAGCGAGCCCTGCGACGCCTGATCCCGGAACTGGAACGAGTCGCCGAGCTGCTGCGGATCGGCAGGCTTTGATCCAGACGCTCCCCCGGACGGGTTGTGCTGGTCCGCCCCGCTTGAGAGCGAATGGTTGGCACCGCCGGTCGATGACTTCAAAAGGCTTGGGTTGAGCGAAGTGTCTGCCGCTTCATCGCTGGTATGACCGTGGGAATGAGCCGCCTGGGCGGCGCCTCTTGGTGACGAGACGCCGTCATTCCCAGCGTCGCTTCCGAGCGCAAGCCCGCTACCGGCGTGCTGTCCGGCAGCGCCGTGGACAAAATTCAGCATGGCGATGTCGGGCACCTGGCCGCTTGCGGCAATCGCGCCATTCTTGCCAGCCAATGAGGCTGCGTCGAGCCCGGCCGGGTTGGTGAAGACAAAGCTGGCCTCGGTGAGTGGGATCACGTGCTGCACGATCAAAGACAATCCGCCGGCTGAGGGAGCTGCCGCGTCGCCGCGGGGCGTTTCGATCGCGAGCGTTTGCACTTCGTCTGAACTGGACAAGCTGGAATATCCGGTCTGCCTGATCTGGTCCCAGTTCGAATCGAGGCTGTAGGCCGCCTCGGTCGATTGGATGGTCGAACTTCCTGCAGCGAGAAGCGAGCCGTCGCCGCTGCCGGAATCGGACGAGACTTCGGAAGTGGTCGTCATCACGGCGGTCGCGTCACCCTGCGAGGTTGCGATGGGGTCGAGCAGTTCGCCGGCAGCCGCCATCACAGGTGCCGCTGCCGGCGCCGTGATGAAGTCCGACGCGTCGATGGTTGCGATGCCCTGCAAATGGATTTCGAGCAGACTGGAATCGCCGACGTGCAGGGTCTGGTCCGTTGAATTGACGTACACGATCGTTTCATTCGCCGCACTGTCATAGAGCCAGGCGATCGTATGTGCCGGCACGGCCGTGCTGGTTGAGCTCAATGCCAATATGGCGAACCCAAGCGCGCCCATGGCGGTCAAGTCGATCTTGTCCGCTCCCGATGCAAAGTCGGTGATGGTGTCGAACTGGCTTGCGTTGGAGTCGGCTACGAACAAGTAAGCGAAACGGTCGTTCCCATTGCTGCCGGTGAGCTGGTCCGCACCAAATCCGCCCGTTATGGTGTCGGCGCCGTTGTTGCCGTTGATGGTATCGCTGCCCGAGCCGCCGTAGATGGTGTCATCCCCATCATTGCCTTTGATCGTGTCATTGCCCGAGCCGCCATAGAGAACGTCGGCCTTTCCGGTCCCATTGACCGTGTCGCTGCTGGCCCCCGCATAGATGATCTGACCTGTGTTGCCGCCACCGGCAATGGTTTCGCTCCCCGGCGTTCCATACACGTTGGGGGGATCGGAGATCACGGCAGATCCGGTGGCCAGGTTATCAAAATCGTTCGGGTCTGCGTCGCTGGCACCATGAATGGCGACGGTCACCGTCTGCGTCGTACCGTCGATGGCAGTTATCGAGAAGGTGTCCGTCAAGGTGTCGCCGACCTCGAGCGCCTGAACCACGGTGTTGTTGTTATCGAGGGTGTAAGTCCATACGCCGGCTGCGGTCATCGTGAAGGTGCCGTATCCGCCGTCGCTAGCAGCCGGCGAAGAGACTGCGGTGAACGTGTTCGGAGCGTTGTCGACGTCCGTATCGGTGAGCGTGCCGGTCGTGACGGGAATGCCGGGCGAGAAAGTTCCTGCCTCTGTCACTGAGCCGGTCGTGGTGCCGGAAATAAGGGCGGCGTCGTTGCTGCCCTGAATGGTGATCGTCACCACCTGCGGCGTACCGTCGAGGGCGTTGACGGTGAAACTGTCGGTGAGCGTGCCGCCGACATTGAGCGCCTGCACCGCGCCGCTGGCGTTGTCCAAGGTGTAGGTCCACACGCCGGCGGCGGTTATCGTAAAGGTGCCATAACCATTCGTGCTTGCCTTGGGCGAACTCACCGCGCTGAAGGTATTGGACGGATTGTCGACGTCGGAGGCAAAGAGCGTGCCCGTTGTGCTCGGGCTGCCGGGTGTCGCGTTGGCAACGCCTCCGGCCTCGGTCACCGAGGCGGTCGTGGTGCCGGAAACGACGGCTGCATCGTTGGCGCCATGGATGGTGATCGTTACCACTTGGGCCGTTCCGTCCAGAGTGGTCACTGTGAACGTGTCGGTCAGTGTCTCGCCGGTATTGAGCCCCTGCACCGCGCCGTTGGCATTGTCGAGCGTGTAGGTCCACACGCCCGCTGCCGTCATGGTGAAGGTGCCATAGCCGGCGGCGCTCACCGTCGGCGATCCGACGGCCGTGAAAGCATTGGCGGTCGTGTCGACGTCGGCGTCGGTGAGGGTGCCGGTCGCGGTGGGTGTGCCGGGGTTTGCGTTGGCGACGTCGCCAGCCTCGATCACGTCGCCGGTCGTCGCGCCGGAAATGATCGCAGCGTCACTGGTCCCGTGGATGGTGATCGTCACCACCTGTGGGGTGCCTCCGATCGAGGTCACCGTAAAGCTGTCGGTCAGCGTCTCGCCGGCATTGAGTGCCTGCACTGCGAGGTTGGCATTGTCCAAGGTGTAGGTCCACACGCCGGCCGCCGTCATCGTGAAGGTGCCATAGCCACCGGCGCTCGCGGTTGGCGAACTCACGGCGGTGAACGTATTGGGCGGATCGTCGACATCGATGTCGGTGAGGGTGCCGGTCGCAAGCGGCGTGCCGGGCGTTCCGTTGGCGATGCCGCCAGCCTCGATGATCGAACCGGTCGTGGTGCCGGAGATGATTGCAGCGTCATTGACACCGTTGATGGTGATCGTGAAGGTCTGGGTGACGGAGGTGAGTCCGTCGGAGACGGTGATAACGAAACCGTCGGTCGTAGGCGCCTTCAGCGCGTTGATTGCGGCATTGTCGGGCACGAACGTATAAGCGCCGCTCGTGCTGTTGACGTAGAGAATCCCGTAGGAACTTGTCTTCGACAGATCGTACGTCACTCCATCCAGAACCGTACTGCCGGCGCTGGCCCCGATGATGCCGAAGGTCAGATTGCCGCCGCCGCTGGTGCTACTGGCACTGAAGGTTCCCGTCGTCGCCGTGAATGTGTCAAACACGACCGTATCGAGCTCGATTGGCCCAGCCCCGGTGCTGAGAGTCGGCGGTACAGGGTCCAAGAGCGCGAAAGTGATGAGTGGCAACGTCGTCGGCAAGATCTGCAGCGTGGGCGCATCCGGCTGAATGAAATTGATCGGCTGCAGTGGCTGGGGTTTGACGAAGAAAGGCGTGCTCGAGCCACGGGGCCCTTGTTCTCCTAGATTGGCGAGCACATCCTGTTGGGCGGCGCGCAACTCCTCCATGCGAGCCGCCGTGTTCGCGACGTGATTGACGCTGATGGTGGATCCCACCTTCTTGATGACGATCGTCTCGCCGGGATCTTCGACGATGATGCGTCGCGGGACCCGCTCCTTGGTCACGAGCTCAAATGCGCCGTGCGCAAGGTCCTTGTAGGTAATGGAGTCGTCATCCAGGAATGTGACATCCGGGTCCGCGGCCTCGGCATGCTGCGCGGCCGAGAAGGTCAATGCTGCAAGTGTCAGCATCCCGAAACCGCCCGCGTGGCCCCGGGCGCGAATGCCTGCAAGGGGCGTATTCAGCTGGAGCGCCCCGGTTTCCGCCAGCCGGCCCGGTACGAAACTGAAGCTCCCTCGGGTCACGTCGAACAAGGCTGCAGGTGGCATGCCTTCGACGTCGAAGACAAACTCGCTCAGCACAACGTGAGTGCTGCAGGCGATGTTGAAGAAAGTACCGTCGATGAAGCAGATTGTGATCTGCCCGTCGGCGTCGGTCTCCAGCACGTCGCCCCGGTAGATGGGCGCACCAGCTACGGCCTGTGTGGCGACGCAGCTCGCTCGCGTAAGCGCACAGCAACCGATCACTCTATGAATATGGCCGATGAGTTCGACGGGCAGGGCCATGGCGGCCCCGCTGTCAACCTGGATGCCGGATGCAACTAACATGGCTAGACCTCGCCCGGGTGATCGATTCAGGCTCGGCGTGCTGCCAAAACCTTGCTGGGGCCCTCGCCAAGGGACAAAATTTCCTGGGCGCTGGCAGCCCCGAAGGCTTGCCCGCCGAAAAAATCAAGTCGATCGAGAGAGATGCATTGCGCGGGAGAGAGCGACGCGTACCGCCATTCCCGCCGTGCCCCCTCCCGCCAATGTGATTAAATTGACAAACGAGACGTATTTAATTTGTGGCGCTCGTGTAGCGCTGGAGATAAATTAGGCTAGTTAATAAAATTAAACAACAATTATAGTTATTCTGGCAGCGCTGCGCGGTTCAAGAATGGGCCGCCGATAGCGACGAGATCTTCTCAGAAAGGGGGGATCATGTGCAGACCTGCGATAGCCGCTTTGACGACCGGCCTGGTTTTGGCCCTTGCCAATTTCTTGCCGAGTGAGGCTCGAGCGCAAATCGATTCCGCCAAGCCCGCCGTCGCTGCCTCGTCATCGAAACCGATTGGGAAGGTGGTGGTGGCCACAGGCTCGGTCACGATCGAACATGCGGGCGCCGTGGTCGTTCAGGCGAATGTCTCGAGTGACCCTGGCCGGGCCAACACGGGTGATCCCGTATATCTTGGTGACGTGGTGCAGACGGGGGCCGACGGCCGCGTCGGCATCAATTTTACCGACGGCAGCTCGTTCAATTTATCGAGCAACGCCCGCATGGTGTTGGATCACTATGTGTATGAGCCGGCCGGCAAGTCCAATGCGACCCTATTCAATCTCGCCAGGGGAACGTTCACTTTTGTTGCGGGCGGTGTCGCGAAGACCGGCGACATGAAGGTCGATACTCCCGTCGCCACGCTGGGGATCCGAGGCACGACGCCGCATGTCGAGATTTCGGACGATGGGTCGGTCAAAATTTCGACCCTGATCGAAGAGGGCAAGAGTAAGCTCTTGAAGAAACCGCCGACATCGGCGGCGCCGGAGCCCGATCGAACCAGCAATCGGAGGCTCAACATCTGCCGGGGATGCTGAGAAACTTGCTAGGCCCGAAGCCGCCGTGATGCCGCAGTGCCGGCCGGGCAGGGAGACCAGGATTGGCGCTTCGTTCGCTGTCGGAGCCGGACACTTGGTGTGGAAATGATTGCAAGAGCCAGTTTCATCAAGGCCGTGATGCTCATTCTTGTCCTTGTGCTGTCCAGTTCGTCGGGCTGGGCGCAGAAGAAGGGCAGCTCCCTCAAGAATGTTGAACTGTGTAACGGCTCAGACCGCGTGTCACCCGAAGCTCGGATCGATGGCTGCACGGCGTTTATCGATGCGGGCGAGGGAGCGGTGAACGGCTTCGTTGTCGCCTACAACAACAGGGGGAATGCCTATAGCGCCAAAGCCGACTACGAACGCGCGATCAAGGATTTCGTTGAAGCGACCAGGCTTGACCCGAATTATGCGAAAGCGTTCAACAACCTCGGCGTGGCCTATCTGAGAACGGGGGCGCGCGATCTGGCGATCGGCGCGTTTGACGAGGCGCTCAGGCTCAACCCGAACTACGGCTCCGCTTTTGCCAACCGTGCGGCGGCCCACCTGCAAGGGAACGCGTACGACCGCGCAGCGCGGGACTATGACGAGGCAATTCGCCTTGATCCGAAGCTGGAGGCGGTGCGGAGCGGACGCTGTTGGACCCGAGCCGTCCTTGGCGATTTGCAGGCTGCGCTGGAAGACTGCGATATTGCGCTTCGATCGGGAGCAAACAACGCGGCAACATACGATTCGCGCGCTCTCATAAATCTGAAAATGGGGCAATTCTCCGCGGCGATGCATGACTACAACTCAGCGCTGCGGTTCGCGCCCAAGCTTGCGAGCGCGCTCTACGGCCGAGGGATTGCCAAATTCAAGCTCGGCGACACAGATGGTAGCCATAGCGATATCTCGGCGGCCAGAAAAATCGACGCCGGAATCGACCAAGCCTTTGACCGCTATGGGGTGCCCGTGAAGGGACAGGTCAACCGCGACGGCACCGTTTTGCAGGTGTTAACGAGGCCTTAACCATCGGCGTCTCAAATTCAGACGCGGCGGATCCGCCCACGCTCGATGCGGCACGGCGTGCTGCCTCCAAAGCAAATCAAGATATAGCATTAACAAGTCCTTAATTGGCGAGACCTACAGTCGACGGCATGGGCCGGCCTTAGTGCCGGCATGGACCGCCGAACCGGAAGAAATGCCGCCAATGGCGCGAAAGGCTGCCGCTGGATTTGTGACGCGAGCCCGCGCCTTGGCGTCGGGGCTGTTGCGTCATGTCCGAACAGCGGGCGTGCTGGCGGCCTGCCTGCTGACCGGTCTCGGTGCGCCTGCCCGGGCGGCCGATCCGATCAGGGGCGAGGCGAGCTTTTCGGCCGGTGGCGGCTTTGCCCGTCTCGTCATCAAGCTCGGCGAGGACGTTCCTTCCGAGGTGACGACCGCAGGCTCCATCCTCATCATCCGGTTCGACCGGGCGGTCGACGTTCCCGTCGACCGCGTTCCCGAAGGCGCGCCCGATTACGTCAACTCCGCGCGCCGCGATCCTGACGGCGGTGCCATCCGCCTGTCGCTGGCGCGGCGCGTCACCGTCAACACCATGAATGCCGGCGAGCGCACCTTCGTCGACCTGTTGCCCGAGGGCTGGAAGGGACCGCCGCCGAGCCTGCCGATGGACGTGGTCAAGGAGCTCGCCGAGCGCGCCCGCGTGGCCGAGCGCGCGTTGCGTGCCCAGCGCGCCGCGGCGGAGACCAAGAAGCGTCCGCAGATCCGCGTGCGGGCCTCGGTGCAGCCGACCTTCGTGCGCTTCGTGTTCGAGATGCCCGACGGCGTCGGCGTCTCCTCCGTGCTCAACGAGCAGAAGCTCACGCTCGCTTTCAACGCCAACCTCAATTTCGATCTGGCGGACGCGGTTGTCGCGGCGCCGCCGAACGTCGCCTCGATCAAGCAGAAGGCCGACATCGATCAGACCAATGTCGAGATCGCGCTGATCGGCGATTCCGACGTGCATTCGTTCCGCGACGAGAAGAACTACGTCGTCGACGTCTCTTTTCAGCCCGACAAGGGCAAGACTGCCGCGACGCCCGAGGCGGCGATCGCGCAGATGAAGCCTGTCGGTCACGGACCGGCCCCCGACAAGCCCGCGGCCGAGAAGCCGAAGGACGCCCATCGCGAGATCGCGCCGCCGACCTCCGAGACGATCGCGCGCGAAGCCAAGATCGAGGTCAAGCCCGAGGTGAAGCCCGAAGCGCCCGCCGCGATGCCGCCCGCTGAAGCGCCGAAACCGGCGCCGGCCGCCGCGACTGAGGCTGTGCACGCCCCGGAAGCGCCCAAGGAAACTGCCAAGGAAACTGCGAAGGAAACTGCGAAGGAAACTGCGAAGCCCGCGCCGCCGGTTTCCGAAGCGGCGGCCGCGCCTGCCAAGCCGGCGCCTGCCGAAGCGCCCAAAGAGGCCGTCAAGGAAGCCGCCAAGGAAGCCGCCAAGGCTGCGCCCGTTGAGGCGCCGGCCGCGCCGCAGCCCACGATCGCCAGCGTCGATGCGCGCCGCGACAGCGACGGCCTGCGCGTGACGTTCCCAATTCAGGTCGCAACACCGGCGGCCGCGTTCCGCCGCGGCGACACGGTGTGGCTGGTGTTCGATACGCCGAAGCCGATCGACGTCGAGGCGATCCGCGCCAGGGGCGGGGCGATGATCGGCGAGGTCGGCCGCATCCCGCTCGACAAGGGGCAGGCGGTGCGCATCCGTCTCACCCGCCCGCTGGTCTACTCGCTGGCGAGCGAGGAGGTCGGCAAGGAGACCAACTGGCTGCTGACGCTCGCCGACAAGATCCAGTCGACGCCGCTGCCGCTGATGATGTCGCGCAACATCACCGACCCCGCGCTCGCCAACATCGCCATCCCCTTCGCCAATCCCGGCCTGCTGCACAAGCTCACCGACCCCGATGCCGGCGACGCGCTCTATGTCGTCACCGCGCAGCGGCCGGTGCGCGGCTTCATCAAGCGGCAGGATCTCGTCGATCTCTCGCTGCTGGAATCCGCGCACGGCATCGCGATCCGGCCGAACTCCGACGAGGTCGGCGTCGAGGTCGGTGCCGACAAGGTGATCCTCGGCAAGAAGGGCGGACTGACGCTGTCGCCGGTCGACATCTCGGCCGAGCGCGCGCCGACCGCGGTGCGCCCGATCTTCAGCCCCGAAGGCTGGCGCAAGGGCCAGTCGGACAATTTCATGGCGCGCCAGGCCGAGCTGATGACGGCGATCTCGGCCGTCGAACCGGCGCTGCGTTCCCTGCCGCGGCTCGATCTCGCTCAGTTCTACATGTCGCGCGCGATGTATCACGAGGCCAAGGCCGTGACCGAGCTGATGCTGAGCGATCCGCTCAACAAGGAGGAGAGCGGCGCGCTGATCATGCATGCGATCGCCAGCATCCTGATCGGCCGGCCGGCGCAGGGCCTGAAGGACCTCGCCAATCCCGTGATCGGCAACAGCCACGATTCCCAGCTCTGGAAGGCGCTCGCCTATGCTCGCCAGGGCAAATGGGCTGACGCGCGCGAAAAATTCAAGAACGTCGAATTCGCCATTGCCTCGCTGCCGCTCGACATCCAGCGCATCGTGACGATGGACGCGATGCGCGCCTCACTCGAGGTGAAGGACTACGCCGGCGCCTCCAAGCGCCGCAGCGAGCTCGAGGTGGTCGGCGTCTCGCCCGAGGCCGCGCCCGGCTTCGCCGTGCTGCGCGGCCGGCTCGCCGAGGCGCTCGGCCACGACAAGGACGCGCTCGACGACTACAGGTTCGCGGCCGCCTCGGCCGATCGGCCGGCTGCGGCCGAGGCCAAGCAGCTCGAGGTCGCGCTGCGGCAGAAGCGCGACGAGATCAGCAAAGAAGACGCGCTGCGCGAGCTCGAGACGCTGTCCATGACCTGGCGCGGCGACGCGATCGAGGTCAAGACGCTGCAGATGCTGTCGCAGATGTTTGCCGAGAACGGGCGCTACCGCGATGCGCTCACCGCGGCGCGCACCGCGACCAGGCTGCAGCCGAACGCCGAAGCCTCGCGCCAGGCGCAGGACCTCGCCTCGGACCTGTTCACGAAGATCTTCCTGGGACCGAAGGGCGACGAGCTGCCGCCGGTCGAGGCGCTCGGGATGTTCTACGAATTCCGCGAGCTGACGCCGATCGGCCGGCGCGGCGACGAGCTGATCCGCCGTCTCGCCGACCGTCTCGCCTCGATCGACCTGCTCGACCAGGCCGCCGAGCTGCTGCAGTACCAGGTCGATCACCGCCTCGAAGGCGCTGCGCGCGCCCAGGTCGCCGCGCGCCTGTCCATGATCTATCTCGCCAACCGCAAGCCCGACATGGCGATCACCGCGCTGCGCGCGAGCCGCATCAGCGACCTCTCCGGCGAGCTCAGGCAGCAGCGCCTGCTGCTGGAGGCGCGCGCCCAGAGCGACGTCGGCCGTCACGATCTCGCGCTCGACATCGTCTCCAACGTCTCCGGGCGCGAGGTGCTGCGCCTGCGTTCCGACATCTTCTGGGCGGCACGGCGCTGGCGCGAGTCCGCCGAGCAGATCGAGCTCTATTACGGCGAGCGCTTCCGCGACTTCAAGCCGCTCAACGCGGTGGAGAAGAGCGACATCATCCGCGCCGCCGTCGGCTATGCGCTCGCCGACGACTCGATCGGCCTGTCGCGCTTCCGCGAGAAATACGCGCCGCTGATGAGCGAAAGCGCCGACCGTCTCGCCTTCGACATCGCCAGCAAGCCGGCCGCGGCCTCCAGTGCCGAATTCGCCGAGATCGCCAAGCTGGCTGCCAGCGTCGACACGCTCGACGGCTTCCTGCGCGAGATGAAGCAGCGCTTCCCCGACGCCACCGCCCGCGCCCCTGGCTCACCGCAGGCCAAGGAACAAGTCGACCACACCGGCTCGCTGCCGACGATCCCCGTCGTGCGTCAGATCAAGATGACGCGGTAGGAAGGCTGCCGCGCCAAGCGCGGCCCTCGACGCCTCACCCTCCGTAACTCTGCACCAGGCTCCCCGCCACCAGCGACCAGCCGTCGACCAGCACGAAGAAGATCAGCTTGAACGGCAGCGAGATCGTTGCCGGGGGCAGCATCATCATGCCCATCGACATCAGCACCGAGGCGACGACGAGGTCGATGATCAGGAAGGGCAGGAACAGCAGGAAGCCGATCTCGAAGGCGCGCTTCAGCTCGGAGATCATGAAGGCGGGGACGAGGATGCGCAGTGCGAGGTCGTCGGGGGTGGCCGGCGGCGCCTCGCCTGAGAGATCCAGGAACAGCTTGAGATCCTTCTCGCGCACGTTCTTCTGCATGAAGCCGCGCAAGGGAACGGAGGCGCGCTGCAGCGCGTCCTCGACGCCGATCTGGTTGGCGACCAGCGGGCGGATGCCGTCGTCGTAGGATTTTTGCAGGACCGGCCCCATCACGAAGAAGGTGAGGAACATCGCCAGCGCGATGATCACCGAGTTCGGCGGCGCGGTCGCCGTGCCCAACGCGGTGCGCAGCAGCGACAGCACGACCACGATGCGCGTGAACGACGTCATCATAATCAGGATCGACGGCGCGATCGACAGCACGGTGAGCAGCGCGATCAGCTGGATCGCGCGCTCGGTGACGCCGCCGCCGCCAGCGCCGCCGCCGAGATTGATGCTGATGTCCTGCGCATGCGCCGGCATCGCTGCCGATGCCGCGCCGATCAGGACAGAAAGGAAAACAACTCTACGCGGGAGGGACGGCAGCCTCACGAAGACGGCTTCGGACGGCCGAGCAGAGAGGCCATCTCGTCTTCGAGATTCTCAAAGCTGGTCTTTTCCGCGGCAGGCTTTGCGGGCGGGGCCGGGGGTGCCGGCGGCTCGCTGCGGGCGGCGCGGGGTGGCGGCGGCGCAGGCGGTTCGGGCGCAACCGGAGGCGCGACCGTCTCGCCGGCCGGGCGACGCAAGGCTGCCTCCAGCCGCTGCGCCATTTCGGCGAGATTCTGCTCGGCGCTGGAGGGGGCCGCGGCGGGAGCCGGCGGCGGAACGGGGGGAGCCTGCGGCACCGGCGGAGGCGGCGGCGGCGCAGCGGCGCGCTCGGCGCGCACCGGCGGCATCTTCGGCGGCTCACTCTGGCGCGGCGGCCGCGGCATCAGTGGCGGCTCGCTGCGCGGAACGCGCGGCGGCAGCGGCTCGGGCCGGGGTTCGCGCTCGGGGCGCGGCGCGTTCGGCTCGGCCGTAAAGCCGGCGAGGGGATCGCTGCGGCGTTCGGCCAGCGCGGGAGCGGGCCGGCGCACCTCGTCGGCGAAGGACGGGCGCGCGGGCCGCGGCGGCGGCTCGGGCATCTGCGGCTCGGGATGATCGAGGAGTTCGGGCCGCGGTGCTTCGTCGGCCCAGCTGCTGGTATCCGGCATGGGCGCGAGCCGCGGCGGTTCCGCGGCGTTCGGACGCTGCGGAAGCTGGTCGCGGCCGGGCGCGGCGCGAACGATATTGGGCTCGACGACGATATCGGTCGGCCCGCCGATCATCAGGAGATGCTCGACATTGTCACGCCGGACCAGCACCAGGCGGCGCCGACCGTCGACCGCGGCAGCGTCGATCACCGCGAGCCGGGGCATCCTGCCGCGCTGGGTGTTGGCGCCGACCCGGCTGCCGGCGAATCGGCGAACCAGCCAGGCAGCGACGCCGATCAACGCCAGAACGACGATGAACGCGACGATGAAGGTGATAGGGCTGCCTTGCATACTTGTCCCCGACAAATGGCGCTGTTCTCGTGCCCGTGGTCAGACGCGCCAACCACCGGCTTAACGATGCCCCAAACTGCGATCTCTTAACGTCCCACGGCAAGTTTTGCCGTCCCCAACTCTTAATAACCTATGAATCGCTCGATCCAAAACGACTTCTTGGCCCGTGAATGCGCCGCCAAATGGTTGGGTTAATGCCATTTTTGGAGGCGTAGAATCACGGGGCGCAAAATAGTGTCCCGCCCGGGGACACGCCTCGAGGGCGTCCTTAACCAGCTGTTAACCATACACGCGGCAAATTCTGCCTAGTTGCGGACCTCAAGGTTCGCAAGAGGCGGAAGGAGCCGCGACGATGTCCATCAACGACCTCCCGGTGCTGTCGGCGCTTCGCACCAAGATGCAGTGGCACCAGGAGCGCCAGCGCGTCCTGTCCGAGAACGTCTCCAATTCCGACACGCCCAAATTCCGGCCGCGCGACCTGGTCGAGCCGAAGCTCGACAAGTCCGGGGCCGTCACAGGCTCGATGGGCCCCCTCACGCTCGCCCGCACCAGCGGTTCTCACATGACGCCGTCAGGGGCTGCTTCCGGATTCGACCAGAACAAGAATGCGGGGTTCGAGACCCGCCCCGCGGGCAACGCCGTCAATCTCGAAGAGGAGATGATGAAGGCGGCCGGCAACCAGATGGACTACGCGGCGGCGACCTCGCTCTATTCGAAGAGCCTGCATCTGCTCAAGACCGCGATCGGCAAGGGCTAGCCGCATGATCCGGGAACAGAAGAGCTAGAGGAGGCGCATCATGGCCAATGACAGCAGCGACTTTGCCCGCTCGATGGCGATCGCGACCTCCGGTCTGCGGGCGCAAGCCGGCCGCATGCGGGTGATCTCGGAAAACATCGCGAACGCGGATTCGACCTCGCAGACCGCAGGCGGAGATCCCTACCGGCGCAAGGTTCCGACCTTCTCCTCCGCGCTCGACCGCACGCTCGACGCGCAGGTCGTCACCCTCGGCAGGATCAAGCCGGACCAGTCGAACTTCCGCGTCAAATACGAGCCGAACAATCCGGTCGCTGACGCCAGCGGCAACGTCAAATATCCCAACGTGAACTCGGTGGTCGAGATGACCGACATGCGCGACGCGCAGCGGTCCTACGAGGCCAATCTCAACATCATCAGTGCGACGCGCCGGATGATCCAGCGCACGCTCGACATCCTCAAGAGCTGAACAGGACAATTGAGCCATGGCATCACCGACAATCGCGGCCAACGCTTATGCCAACCTCGCCCGGGTGCTGGAGAACAGCGGTGCCGGCAAAGCCACCGAGGCAGGCGGGCAATCCTTTGCCTCGATGCTGAAGGACGCCGTCGGCAGCGTCATGGAGTCCGGCCGCAAGTCGGATGCGCAGACCGTGGCGATGGCCTCCGGCAAGGCCAACGTGATGGACGTGGTGACGGCGGTGGCGGACACCGACGTCGCGGTGTCCACGCTCGTCTCGGTCCGCGACCGCGTGATCGCGGCGTATGAAGACATCATGAAGATGCCGATCTGACGCGCACTGTCATTCCGGGGCGCGACGAAGTCGCGAGCCCGGAATCCATGGTGCGACCGACGCTGCGGCCCGATGGATTCCGGGGTCTCGCTTCGCGAGCCCCGGAATGACGACAAACAATTCAGAGTAGGAATTCAAATGACCGGACCCGAGACCCTCGACGTTGCGCGCGATGCGATCTGGACGATCGTGATCGTGTCCTCACCCCTGATGGTGGTCGGTCTGGTGGTCGGCGTCATCGTGTCGCTGTTCCAGGCGCTGACGCAGATCCAGGAGCAGACGCTGATCTACGTGCCGAAGATCCTAGCCATCTTTGCCACGATGCTGCTGGCGCTGCCGTTCATGGCGGACGCGCTCCACGCCCACATGCTGCGGATCTCGTCGCGAATCATCGGCGGCTGAGGCAAGATGCGTCAATCATGCGCATCGACGTCTCGCTACTGCCGGCGCTCGCCGCTTCCTTCATGCTCGCCTTCGCCCGGGTCGGCGCGATGGTGATGCTGTTGCCGGGGCTGGGCGAGACCAACATTCCGACGCGGATCAAGCTGTCGATCGCGCTGGTGCTGACGCTGATCATCCTGCCGCTGCATCGTAACGCCTACCAGGTCGACATGGGATCGCTCGCGCCGCTCCTGGTCCTGATGCTGCATGAGATCGCGATCGGAATCGTGCTGGGCGCGACCGCGCGCGTGACGCTCTCGGCGCTCCAGGTCGCGGGATCCGTGATCGCACAGCAGATGGGACTCGGTTTCGTCACCTCGGTCGACCCGACGCAGGGCCAGCAGGGCGTGCTGGTCGGCAACTTCCTGACCATCCTCGGGGTAACGCTGCTGTTCGCCACCGACAGCCATCATCTGGTGATCGCGGCGCTGAACGACAGTTACGCGATCTTCTCGCCGGGCGAGACCGTATCGAGCGGCGATGTGGCCTCGCTCGCAACGCGCGCCTTTGCCGCCGCGTTCCGCCTCGGCCTGCAGCTCTCGGGGCCGTTTCTGGTGTTCGGCCTGGTCTTCAACATCGGCCTTGGCGTGCTGGCGCGGCTGATGCCGCAGATGCAGGTCTATTTCGTCGGTGTGCCGCTCTCGATCTTCGCGGGCTTCCTGGTGCTCGCCGTGGTGCTCACGGCGATGATGGGCACCTATCTGGATTACTTCATCGGTGTCATGCACCAGTTGATGCCGCTGAGGTCACGGTAGATCGATGTCAGAAGACAAGGACCCAGAGAGTCAAACAGAAGATCCGACGCAAAAGCGCCTGGACGACGCGCTCGAACGCGGCGACGTCGCCAAGAGCCAGGAGATCAACACCTGGTTCATGATGGCGGGCGGCACGCTCGTGGTCTCGACCTTCTCGGGCTCGGTGGGCAGCGGGCTGCTGGCGCCGATGCGGGGCCTGCTCGCCAATTCCTGGATGATCAAGACCGACGGCAAGGCCCTGCTCGCGCTGATGCAGCAGATCGAATTCGCCCTGCTCGCGGCGATCGGCGTGCCTCTCTTGATGCTGATGCTGGCGGCGATCGCCGGAAACATGCTCCAGCACCGCCTGGTCTGGTCGACCGAATCCCTGACGCCGAAGTTCAGCAAGATCTCGCCCGGCGCCGGCTTCAAGCGCATCTTCGGCAAGCAGGCGGCGGCCAATTTTCTCAAGGGCATCGGCAAGCTCGTGCTGCTCGGCGTGGTCATGACCATGATCCTCTGGCCGGAGCGGCACCGCATGGAAGCGATGGTCAGGCTCGATCCGGCTGCCATGCTCGGCGCCAGCACCAGCATGACGATCCATCTGCTGGGTGCGGTGGTCGCAGCGCTCGCGATCGTCGCCATTGCCGACTATTTTTTCCAGTACCGCAGCTGGTTCCAGCGGCAGAAGATGTCGCTCCAGGAGATCAAGGAAGAGTTCAAGCAGTCCGAAGGCGATCCGCACATCAAGGGCAAGCTCAGGCAGTTGCGGCAGCAGCGCGCCAAGAAGCGCATGATGGCGGCGGTTCCCAAGGCCTCGGTGATCATCACCAACCCGACCCACTATTCGGTGGCGCTGTCCTACGAGCGCGGCATGACGGCTCCGATCTGCGTCGCCAAGGGCGTCGACAATCTCGCCTTCAAGATCAGGGAGATCGCGCGCGAGCACGACATCCCGATCGTGGAGAACGTGCCGCTCGCCCGCGCGCTCTACGCCACCGTCGAGATCGACCAGGAAATCCCGACCGAGCACTACCATGCGGTCGCCGAAGTCATCGGCTACGTCATGCGGCTGAAGCGCGGATTCAGCGCCGGGCGAGAATAAAACACCCGAAAAGTACCGGAAATGGCCGTAATCTGGGAATCAGCGTACCTTTCGCCCCTGCTGCCCTTGCACCTCAGGGTCCGATTCAGGCAGGGAGGACCCCACGCGCCCCGTAGCGCGTTGATTCTCTGCCGACAGGCTGCGCCAGCTCGAGAATGACCGCCGAGACCGACCACGACCTCACCCGCGAGCCCGTTGCGACGCACGAGCCGTCGCCGCGCTCGGGTAGCATTGCGTTGGTGCTGCTGGTGGCCGCCGGCCTCGTCGCCGTCGCCGTCGGGCTGATGACGCTCGGGCGCGCGCAGGCGCAGCCCTATATCCTCGGCATCCTCGCCGTGCTGGCCATGGTCGGCCTGTTCAACCTGTTCGCCTTCGCCGCCGGGATCATCCGCTTCGCCGACCGCAGTCTCGATGATCCGGTCGTGGGCCGCATCGCCGATCATGGATTCGACGGGCTCGCGGTCACCGATGCCCGCGGCCACGTGGTCTATTCCAACGCCGCCTATCTGACGCTGACGGGCGCGACCGGGCCGCAGGACGTGCGCCCGGTCGAGCGTGTCTTCATCGGCAACCCCGACGTCTCCGAAGCCGTGTTCCGCCTGCTCAAGGCCGCGCGCGAAGGCAAACGGCAGCAGGAAGAGGTCCGCATCTCCGGCCAGGACGGCAGCCAGGGCCGTTGGTTGCGCATGCGGGTGCGCCCGCTCGGCACCGGCAAGCGCGAGGCGAAATACGCGGTGTGGTCGATCGCCGACATCACCCGCGACCGCGAGCGCCAGGAGGACGTGTTCCAGGAGCTCCAGCACGCGATCGAATATCTCGACCACGCGCCGTGCGGCTTCTTCTCGGTCAATCCGGCCGGCGAGCTCGCTTATGTCAACGCGACGCTGGCGAACTGGCTCGACTACGACCTCGCCGAGATCGGCTCGGGCGGCCTGAAGCTGACCGACATCGTCTCCGGCGACGGCGCCTCGCTGCTGACGTCGATCGTGGCGGTGCCGGGCGAGGTGAAGACCGAGGTCTTCGACATCGACCTGCGCATGCGCACCGGCAAGACCATGCCCGTGCGGCTCTATCACAAGCTCGCCTTCGGCGCTGACGGCGCGCCGGGGCCGTCGCGCACGCTCGTCATCAGCCGCGCCCGCGACGAGCGCAGCGATCCCGATCGCGCCGCCGAAGTGCGCTTCATGCGCTTCTTCGACCATACGCCGATGGCGATCGCGACCGTGGACCGCGCCGGCAACGTGGTGCGCGCCAACGCGCGCTATGCCAAGCTCGGGCAGGCGCTCGGGCTCGACAGCTCCTCCAAGTCGATCTTCCGCGCGGTGAATTCGCGCGACCGTCACCTCCTGATCGCGGCCATCAACCAGGCCGCCGATGGTCAGGCCGACGTCGCGCCGGTGGAAGTGGCGCTGGAAGGGCCGAGGGAGCGCTGGGGTCAGTTCTTCGTCACGCCGGTCGATGCCGCCGAGAATGAGGCGGAAGCCGCCATCGTGCACATGCTCGAGACCACCGAGCGGCGCGCGCTGGAGAACCAGATCAACCAGTCGCAGAAGATGGAGACGGTCGGCCAGCTCGCCGGCGGCATTGCCCACGACTTCAACAACGTGCTCTCCGCCATCATGATGGCGAACGACTTCCTGCTGAACGCGCACAAGCCGACCGACCCGTCGTTCCAGGACATCATGCAGATCAAGCAGAACGCGACGCGGGCCGCGACCCTGGTGCGGCAGCTGCTGGCGTTCTCGCGGCGGCAGACGCTGCGGCCGCAGGTGCTCGATCTCGGCGACGCGCTGTCCGATCTCGCCATGCTGCTGCGCCGCCTGATCGGCGAGAAGGTCAAGCACGAGACCATCCACGGCCGCGATCTCTGGCCGGTCAAGGTCGACGTCTCCCAGTTCGAGCAGGTGATCGTCAATCTCGCGGTGAACGCGCGCGATGCCATGCCCGACGGCGGCAAGCTGATCATCCGCACCGCCAACGTCACCGCGGAACAAGCGGCCAAGCTCGCCTACAAGGGCATGCCGGCCGCGGATTATGTCCGGATCGAGGTCGCCGACACCGGCACCGGCATTCCCGCCGACATCCGCGACAAGATTTTCGAGCCGTTCTTCTCGACCAAGGAAGTCGGCAAAGGTACGGGTCTTGGCCTTTCCACGGTCTACGGCATCGTCAAGCAGACCGGCGGCTTCATCTACGTCGATTCCGAGCCGGGCCAGGGCACCTCGTTCCACATCTTCCTGCCGCGTCACCACGCCGAGCCTGAAGCGCAGGTCGAGCAGCCGGCGGCTGTGGTGAGCGCGACCAGCGGCGCCGGGAAGGACGCCGCGGCGGCCGAGGCCAAGCCGCGCACCGATCTCACGGGGCAGGGCACCATCCTGCTGGTCGAGGACGAAGAGGGCCTGCGTGCGCTGAACGCACGCGGCCTGCGCTCGCGCGGCTACACCGTGGTCGAGGCCGAGAACGGCGTCGAGGCCATGGAAATGCTGGAAGAGCAGAGCGGCGCGATCGATCTCGTCGTCTCAGACGTCGTCATGCCCGAGATGGACGGCCCGACGCTTTTGAAGGCGATGCGGGAGAAAAATCCCGACATCAAGTTCATCTTCGTCTCCGGCTATGCCGAGGACGCCTTCGAGAAGAGCCTGCCCGAAGGCCAGCAGTTCGACTTCCTGCCGAAGCCGTTCACGCTCAGCCAGCTCGTGGCGGCGGTCAAGGAGACGATGGCGAAGCAGGGGTGAGGATAGGCGGCGCACGCCGTTCGCCCCTCCGTCATTGCGAGGAGCCCGCGACAAAATTGCGTAGCAGTTTTGCGCTGGTGCGACGAAGCAATCCAGAGTCTTTCCGCTGAGGCAGTCTGGATTGCTTCCGCCTTCGCCGAGGCTTCGGCGGACAAGTCGCTACGCTCGCATGACGGGGAAAGAGCGGAAATCTCGGCCCAAACCGCCGGTATCCCGCGACCACGGTTCCCCGGCGCGTCCGGCCAAGCCCCCGCCAAATATGGGCTTTTGCCACATCCCCGCGACTGAGGGCCGCAGCCATAGGTTCCGAAACCGGCTTCACTTTTCGGGAAGTCTGCCCATCTTAGGCGCACGTCCCCATGCCGGGGATTTGGGAAACGCACATGAATTTCTCGCTACGCTCCCGCAGTCTCTTCAAGACCATCGCTGTCGTGCTGGCGCTTGCGCTGCCGACTGCGCTGGCGATCTCGTCTGCCGACGCGCGCGTCGGCGGTGGCGGCTCGTCGGGTTCACGCGGCTCGCGCACCTATTCGGCCCCGCCCTCGACCACGACGGCGCCCGGCTCGGCCTCGCAGTTCAACCGCACCTACACCCAGCCGGGTCCAGGCATGAACTCGGCTGCTTCCGCGCCCGCGCGCGGCGGCCTGTTCGGCCGCGCCGGCGGCTTCATGGGCGGTCTTGCGGCCGGCTTCCTCGGCGCCGGCCTGCTCGGCATGCTGTTCGGCGGCGGCCTGTTCGGCGGCCTCGGCGGCCTGTCCTCGATCCTGGGCCTGATCATCCAGATCGCGCTCGTGGTGCTGGTGGTGCGGCTGGCGATGTCCTGGTGGCAGCGCCGTCACACGCCGCAGGCGGCCTATGCCAATGCGGAGGCGGGCGCAGGTTCCGGACCGCAGCCGAACCAGCGCGGCGGCCTTGGCGGTGGTCTTGGCGGCTTCGGCTTCGGCGCGAATGCCAATAACGCGCCGCTCGAGATCAAGCCGGACGATTACGAGGCGTTCGAGCGCCTGCTCGGCGATGTCCAGACCGCCTGGTCGAACGAGGACGTGGCCAAGCTGCACACGCTCGCGACGCCGGAGATGGTCTCCTATTTCGAGCAGGACCTCGCCCAGAACCGCGCGCGCAACGTCGTCAACAAGGTGACTGGCGTCAAGCTGCTGCAGGGCGATCTCGCGGAAGCCTGGCGCGAAGGCGAGACCGACTACGCCACGGTGGCGCTGCGCTTCGCGCTCACCGACAAGACGCTGGACCGCAACAGCGGCACGGTCGTCGCCGGCAGCGAGCAGCCGGGCGAAGTCACCGAAGTCTGGACCTTTGCCCGACGGCCCGGCAGCGGCTGGGAATTGTCGGCGATCCAGCAGACCAACTGATCGCAAAGCGATGGAGAACAAAGGGCGTCGTGCTCAAGCACGGCGCCCTTTTCTTTTGTGCCCCATTCATCGCGGCACCGGAATAAGTGGCGGCGCATCGGGTTGAAATCAGGCGGCCAACGACAAACACAACGGGAGGACAAGATGATCCGTATCAAGAGATCCGTGACGATTTCAGCGCTCGCTGCGGCCTCGCTTGCATTGCTTGGGGCGCCAGCCGTGGAGGCGCAGTCGGCCGACATGACGTTCTTCGTGACGTCCAACGGCCCGGGCAAGGGCGCCGATCTCGGCGGCCTGGAGGGAGCCGATGCGCAGTGCGCGAGGCTCGCACAGACCGCCGGCGCCGGTGCGAAGACCTGGCGCGCCTACCTCTCGACGCAGGCCGCCGACGGCAAGCCGGCCGTCAACGCGCGCGATCGCATCGGCAAAGGACCGTGGCAGAATGCAAAGGGCGCGGTCATTGCCAAGGATGTTGCCGAGCTGCACGGCTCCGCCAACAACCTCACCAAGCAGACGGCGCTCAGCGAGAAGGGCGAGGGTATCAACGGTATGGGTGACCAGCCGAACCGGCACGACGTCCTCACGGGATCGCAACCAGACGGCACCGCGTTTGCCGGTCCGGACGATCGCACCTGCAAGAACTGGACGTCGAGCACGCAAGGCACCGCGATGGTCGGCCATTTCGATCGCAAGGGCCTGCGCGATGACGAGCCGTCGAAATCCTGGAATAGCTCGCACCCCTCGCGCGGTCCCGATGGTGGCTGCTCGCAGGCCGATCTGAAGAGCACGGGCGGCGACGGCCTGCTGTATTGTTTCGCTGCGAATTGAGAGGCCGAGCTCCCTCGGCTCGTCATTGCGAGCGTAGCAATCCAGACTATCTCCGCGGAAAGGCTCTGGATTGCTCGCTAACGCCCGCAATGACGCGTGGGGCCGACGTTCCGCCTCATCACGACGGAACTTGCGCCGCATGCTAGGCTTGTCCTGCCTGCGTCTCAAAGGACCTCTCCCATGAAATACGAGCTCTATTACTGGCCCGAGATCCAGGGCCGCGGCGAATATGTGCGGTTGGCGTTGGAGGAGGCGGGGGCCGCTTATGTCGACGTCGCGCGCAGACCACGCGGCACAGCTGCGATGATGAAGATGATGGATGCACAGAAGGGCACGCCGCCCTTTGCGCCGCCGTTCCTGAAAGCCGGCAAGCTCGTCATCGGCCAGACCGCCAATATCCTGCTCTATCTCGGTAGCCGCCATGCGCTCGCGCCGAAGGCGGAAGCCGGCAGACTCTGGGTCCACCAGCTTCAGCTCACCATCACCGACCTCGTGGTCGAGATCCACGACACCCATCATCCGCTCGGACCCTCGCTCTATTACGAGGACCAGAAGCCGCCGGCGAAGAAACGCACGGCCGATTTCTGGGACGAGCGGGTGCCGAAATATCTCGGCTATTTCGAGCAGCTTCTCACCGGGAATGGCGGCGCCTATGTCACCGGCCGGCGGCTGACTTACGTCGATCTCTCGCTCTTCCAGATCGTCGCGGGGCTGCGCTATGCCTTCCCCAGGCGCATGAAGGCGTTCGAGACAGACATTCCGGGCCTCGTTTCCCTGCACGACCGCATCGCCGCGCGGCCGAACATCGAGGCCTATCTGGCGAGCGAGCGCCGCATTCCCTTCAACGAGCAGGGCATCTTCCGCCGCTATCGCGAGCTGGATGGCTAGTCTAGTCCATCCGCTCGAGCGAGCCCGCAGCCAGCGCTTCCCGCAGGCGGAACTTCTGAACCTTACCGGAGGCCGTCAACGGAAATTCGGAGCAGGCGAACCACAATATCGGCGTTTTATGTGGGGCCATTGCGTCGCGGCAATGCGCAGTCAGTCGCTCGGCGCATCCTGAAGCGCTTGACGACAGGCGAACGGCTGCTGCGACGACTTCGCCCCATTTCTCGTCCGGCGCCCCGAACACGGCGACGTCGGCGACCTCCGGATGGCGCAAGAGGCAGGCTTCGATCTCGACGGGATAGATGTTCTCTCCACCGCGGATGATCATGTCCTTGAGGCGACCGGTAACGCGGATATAGCCGCCCTCGTCGATCGTTCCCAGATCGCCGGTACGCAGCCATCCGTCGGACGTGATAGCCTGTTGGGTGTCGTCCGGTGCGTCGAAATAGCCGATCATCGTCTGGTACCCGCGGACTTGAATTTCGCCCTCTGTACCCGTCGGCAAGACACGAAAATCGCCGGGATCCGCGATGCGCACCTCGACGTTCCATAGCGGCTTTCCTACCGTATGAAGCCGTTCAAACTCCGGATCGTCGTCGCTCGTCTGCGCGACGATCGGGCTGAGCTCGGTCTGACCGAAGACGGTGACGACCGGAAGACCAAGCGCATCTTTCACGCGACGGTGTATCTCCGGCGAGACCGGAGCGCCCCCGGACAGCGCCACACGCAAGGACGACAGATCGTGCGGGGTGGCCTTCATCGCCTCGATCAGCGCGAGCAGCATCGTAGGAACGCCGAAGAGGACCTGCGCCCTGGACGCTTCGATGGCCTGCAGGACCGTTGGCGGATCGAAAAAGAGCGGGAGCACCAGTGTCGCGCGTGAGGTCATGCAGCCGAGCACGCTCATGACCGACCCGGCGGTGTGAAAGAGCGGCATCGGACTCAGCAGTACGCTGTCTTCTAGACCTGCTCTGGCCGCCACATAGCTCGCGTTCGTCACCAAGCCGCGGTGATGGAGGAGCGCCCCTTTAGGCTTGCCCGTGGTCCCGGAAGTGTACTGGATCTGCGCCGGATGCTGCGAATCGATCTCCGGCAACGCCGCTTCCGGCGTGTTGCGGATCTCGTCAAGCCAGCCTTCGAAGCAATAGCGGTGGATGCCGAGACCTTCCAACTCGCGGGCGATGGCACCTGTATCGACTTCGCGGAAACTCGATAGATGAAAGAGAGCTGATGATCTGGACTGCCGAAGAACGAATTCGAGCTCGCTCGGCTTGAACGCGGGATTGGCGGTGACCAGGATCACGCCGGCAAGCGCCGCCCCGTACTGCAAGACAACCCACTCCGGCACGTTCGGGGCCCAGACGCAGATGCGGTCTCCGCTCTCGACCCGTTGTAGCAGCCAACTCGCGCAACGCTGCGCATCGTTGTACAATTGAGCGTACGTCCACCGACGGTCAGTGCGTGAGGCCCCGACTGGGGAGGCCATCGATGACGGAACGACTTCGACCAGCGCTTCGCGATCAGGCACGGTGCCGGCAGCGGACGTGAGAGCACGACCGATGCTGACGTCGAGGATCGGCCGCGACGGATCGGCGGGATAGTAGGAATTGCGAAGCCTCGTTTCGTCCATGTCTAAGCCCCCTGACTCTTTTGTCTGTTTCGGACGTTGGATTTCGTCTCGAGAACCGTCCGCATCGCTTCTGCCCAGGCGGCGATGAGGCGCTCGCGCTTTCGCGCCGAGCTTCGGAGGTTGTCCGAGATCGCCAACCCCCTGATGAAATGGAGCGTCAGCGCCACGAATTCATCGTAGGCTTCCGATTCCGTCCATTTGCCAAAGAGCTGCAAATAGACTCGTTCGAGATCACGACGCGCGCCGCGCTCGGCCGCGATGAGCGCCTGCTTCAAAGCCGCGTCCGTGCGTGCGACGGCCCAGAGTTCAAGCTCGGCGAGATAGGCGGGCTGATGGGCGGCGAAGGCCAAGGCCTCGATGGCCGACTGCAGGGAATCCGACGATGCGCCGCTCGCCGCGCGGGATTGCGACACCGCCCGCTCATTGCGGCGGACAAGCTCCGCGACGGTCGCGGCCAGAAGCGATGCATGGTTGGGGAAATAATGCAGCAGGGCGCCCCGGCTAACTTCTGCCCGATGCTGGACAGCGAGGGTGGTCGTGCCGGCTACGCCGTGTTCGATCAGACATTCGACCGCGGCGTCGAGCACTCTCGATCGCATGGTCTCGGAGCCTTCAGACCCGCGCACGGACTTCGCCGCTCTGGACATGCACTTCCTCCTATCGACAGTCAGCGTTGACTGTAGCATGAGATGTGCTACAGTCAATGATGACTGTTTATGCCCGGAGGATACTATGCCGAATTTTTCGACGCTAAGCATCGTGACCCGCGAGGACGCTCCGCGCATCGCTCGCCTCGTCCTCAACCGCCCGGAACGCTTCAATGCCATCGACGATGCGATGCCGGCCGAAATCCGCGCCGCCGTGGAGTGGGCCGAGATGAATGACGACGTGCATGTCCTCGTTATCGAGGGCGCCGGCAAGGGCTTCTGCGGCGGGTACGATCTCGTCGCCTATGCGGAAAGCGAGATCGAGCATCCATGCCAGCAGGAGAGCGAGCCTTGGGATCCGCTCGTCGATTACGCAGTCATGAAGAAGAACACCGAAAACTTCATGAGCCTATGGAAATGCTCCAAGCCGACGATCGCAAAAATCCACGGCGCGGCGGTAGCTGGCGGTAGTGATATCGCGCTGTGCTGCGACCTGATCGTAATGGCAGAGGACGCCCGGATCGGCTACATGCCGACGCGGGTCTGGGGATGTCCCACCACCGCAATGTGGACATTCAAGCTCGGCCCGTCGCGCGCGAAAGAGCTCATGTTCACCGGCAACATGATCGACGGCCGGACGGCGGCCGAGTGGGGTCTGGCCAACGCCTGCGTGCCGATGGAGCAGCTCGAGAACGCGACCAGGAAGCTTGCGGACCGGATCGCCGGGGTGCCGAAGAGCCACCTTGCCATGCATAAAATGGTGGTCAACCAAGTCATGCTGAATATGGGATTGGAGCAGACGCAGTCGCTCGCCACCCTGTTCGACGGCATCACGCGTCACAATCCCGAGGGTCTGTGGTTCAGGCGGTACGCCCAGAAGCACGGCTTCAAGGCCGCGATCGAGTGGCGCGACAGCGGACGTCCGATTCCGGAGCGCGACGAGGCACGCAAGCAGATCAGCGAGTTGAAGAGCGGCACCTAGCGTGTTGCGCGAGAAGCGATCGATCGCGGCGCGATTTTCCCTTCTTCGAGAACGTCGCCGAAAGTGGACAGTCCGTCTCAGCCATCGACCCCCTGAACGATGATCGATCGATAGTCCGCGCCCAAAAAGCGGTGTCGGACGGCAGCTTGGTATTGGGGGCTGTCATAGAAGGTGCGCGCGGTCTCCATGGTCGGGAAGCTGACCATCACCACGCCTTCAGGCGAAGGCCCCTCCAGAACGTCCTGAGCGCCGTAGGCCGCGAGAACCGTCGCTCCCGAATTCCCCAGTAGGGGGGTGACCATTTCGGCATAGGTCTCCAGTTCACCCGCGTTGCGGGTGCGTTCGCGAATGAAGATGGCATAGACGCTCATCGATTAAAATCTCCGTTGAGGGTTCAAGATGAAATCAGTGCTGAACGACGATCTTGCCGAACACTTGGCGTCGACCCAGGTGTTCGATCGCCGCTCGCGCCTCCTCGAAGATGAAGGTACTGTCGATGACGGGTTTCAGGCCAGTTCGAGCGACGAAGCGCGTGAGCTCCTCAAGATCGCGGCGGCTGCCGGTCGTGATCGTCTGGAAGCGAGCAAAGCTAAAAAACATCGCCTTGTAATCGACGCTGCCCGCAAAGCCGCCGAGCACGCCGACCAGCGAAATCTGTCCGCTGGGAGCGATTGCCTTGATGGACTGCGCAAGCGAGGTCGCACCGCCCGTCTCCACGATACGGTCAATCCCACGATCGGTCATTGCGCGTGCCGTGGAGCCCCAGTCCTGATCGGCGCGATAATCGATGACCTCGTCAGCGCCCAGCGCTCGCAGACGATCGGCCTTTTCCGCGCTTGAGGTGGTGGCGATGACACGCGCACCCAACGCTTTGGCCAATTGCACTGCGAAGATTGAAACGCCGCCCGTGCCTTGCGTCAGCACGATGTCGCCCGCCCGGACGCCGGCAAGAGCCGACCAAGCAGTGACGCCCGCGCAGGTCAGAGCAGCGGCCTCTGCGAACGACAAAGTATTGGGCGCGGCGACCAGGGCTTCGGCGTCGACGACCTTATACTCGGTCAGCCAGCCATCCCGTTCGACCGAATATTGCTCTGCACCAGCCTCGAACGCGCCACCGAACCAGGTCGGAAAGAAGCTGCTGACAACGCGGTCGCCGATTGCAAAGCGGGTTACATCCGATCCTACCGCCTCGATTTCACCAGCCGCATCAGACAGCGGAACGACGTCCGCCTTGGCGGGAGCAGGGAATATCCCGGTGAGAAGGGCGAGGTCGCGAAAGTTAAGGGCCGTGGCGCGGACCCTGACCCGAACTTGTCCAGGTCCGGGAACGGGAAGATCCTCCTCGATGATCTTCAGGTCGTCGAGCGATCCAATCTTATTAGCTCTGTAGCTTCGCATGTCCCTCTCCAATCGATGAGGTGGGATAGATAGACTGGTTCGATCGTATGAGTAATGGCCCAAGCGCCTTGATTCCTGACCGATCGTCCGATATCGAATCGGGATGGATCCCTTCGACGACGTTGTGAGCGCGATGAGCGTGGCGAGTTCGCTCTATGTGCGATTCCGCTTTACCGCGCCGTGGGGTGTGGCATTCGATACCGGCTATCAGGCCCGGCTGGTGATGATCGCAGAAGGTGTGGGCTGGTTGCTGTCCGAGGGTGAGGTTCCCCTACCAGTGGCCAAGGGCGATTGTCTCATCGTCAAGGAAGGCACGCGGTTCGCGCTGGCGGATCGGCCCGACAGTGCCCTCGTGGATTGTGTGAACCTGTTTGCGGACCTGCCCGGCTTCTCGGAAGGGACCGGCTTCACCACCATCCCTGACCGCACGGTCAACTATGGCGGTAACGGCGCGCTGATGGAAATGGTATCGGCGCGTCTTTCATTCGATCCGATCGCGGCCGAGCCCTTGCTCGCCTTGTTGCCCGATCTGCTCCACGTTCGCTTGGCGCATGGTGACCTCGATCTGCTCGAGACCACCCTAGGCCTGATTGGCCTGGAAAGCCGCGCAGATGGGCTCGGCGCGGACTTAGTGGTAGAGCGACTGACGGACGTGTTGTTCATTCAAACGATCCGCGCGTGGGTTGCGGCGGACGGGACACGGGCCGGCGGGTGGCTTGCTGCGCTGAGGCACAGATCCTTGGCCAAGGTTATTCGCTCCGTTCATGCGGACATCGCACGCGACTGGACGGTCGAGGAGATGGCTCGTGTCGCAGGCGTCTCGCGCTCCACCTTCGCTCAGAACTTCCGTTCGGTTCTCGGAGAGACGCCGCTGAGCTATGTGACGCGGTGGCGGATGTATCGCGCCAAAACCCTGATGCGGAAGGGCGCGGCCTTGGCGGAAGTGGCGGTCAGGGTCGGGTATGACTCCGATACCGCGCTAAGCCGCGCCTTCCGGCGTGTCGAGGGACTGGCGCCTGGAGAGTGGCGGCGCACCTTGGCTGCGGAGGCGAACAGGCCTGCGTTATGATCCGCGGCGTGCGGCCGGGTCCAGATCTTCGTCAATATTGCGGGCCTCTCAACCCTTCTCGACTGCGCTCCAGCTAGAGCGTTTTCGAGCGAAGTGGATACCGGTTCGCGTCAAGAAACGCGTCAAAAAATAGAAACTTAGCCGGTCCGGAGGGAGGCTGGCGGCAGCCCCCGTTCCGGACCGGCCGCTTCGGGCGCGATCAATCGCCCGAAAACGTCATGGCTGCCGCCGGGCTGCGCGTGCGCCGGACCAGGATGACCGTCTGAAGCATCGGGAGCGGAAGAAAGCTCTGGCTGGTCGGGGCAGGGCGGCTTGCAGAACATCGTCGCGTCTTTCGTTGCGTTGCGTGCCGCCGCTGTCTAGCGAAGTCCGCTTTCGGCGGCGTCAGCCGTTCGGAGGAGGCAGCGCAATGCGCGCTCACCAAACGCCGGGCATCAGGCGATAGCGCACCCGCGCCGCATAATCGGCATAGCCCGGCAGGCCCTCGCGCAAGGTGCGCTCCTCGATTCCGATGCGGATCGCGAACAGGAGGACCAGGAGCGGGACCATCACGAGTCCCCACCACGAGCCCAGCAGCAGCGGCACGCCGGCGAAGAACAGGACCATGCCGCTATACATGGGATGACGCACATGGGCGTAGGGACCGCTCGAGATCACGCGCTGGGCGCGCTCAGCCTGCAGTTTCACCACCGGCGCAGCGAACGAGTTTTCGCGGAACACCCACATCGTGGACAGTGTCGAGGCCAGGAACAGCGCAAGGCCGAACGCCTGGAGTGCGACCGGCATGTCGGACGATTGAAGGCGCCGGTCGACGCCGATCAGCACCAGCCAGGCCAGCATCGCGACGACGAAGACGCTCATGAACAATTTGTCGGCTGCTGGCTGATCCTTCTGCAGCACCGGCCGCAGCCGCTCGGCGAGCAGCGCCGGATCGATCCGGTAGAGCCACCAGCCGCAGAGCGGGCCGAGCAGGGTGCATGTCGCGAGGAACACCCAGGCCGAAGGCCAGCGCAGCGTCCCTGCGGAGGCGAACAGCAGCGCGCCCATCGCGGCGGTGGTGATCGTGTTCTGCAGCAGCAGTCTGGCGATCATTGGCGATCTTGTTCTGTCCCACGCCGGCGTATTGATAGCCTGCTTTCCGGCAAACATGCGGCGCGAGGCGACAGGGACCGGGTTCAGACCTTGATCGGCGGTGTAAAGGCCGCGATGAGCCGAACCAGATCCGCCTGTCGTTTGGTTCCGGTCTTGGCGAAGATCCGGGCGAGATGGGTCTTGATCGTGGATTCGGCGATGCCCATGCTCCTGGCCACGTCGGGAACCCCGCCGATCTCGACGATGGACAGGAAGACGCGCAGCTCGGTCGGCGTCAGCCTGAACAGCTTGCGGATGAGGTCGGGCGCGACGATCGTATCGAGCGCTGCCTTGCTGACGAACAGGACGGCGCAGGCGTCGTAGCTCGCTGCGAACCTTTGCCGGCGCCCGGCGGTCAGCGGCAGGAGATGCGCGACAAAATGCGCGCCATCGCGGGCCGTCAGATGCAGCGAGATGCTCGCGCTCGTCATCGCGCGGTCGCCGACAACCGTGCCCGCCAGCGCCTGCCGCAGCACGCGATCGGCATTCGGCTCGGACGTCACCAGCCGGCCACGGACCGAACGAAGCACGTCGGCCTCGTCCAGGATGTCGCGCGCGCTGGCATTGGCGTGCGTGATACGAGCCTCGGCATCGAGCAGCAGGATGGCGGTTCGCAGGGCGTCGAGCGTGCGCATCGACGTCGTCTCCAATGCGTTCTGCTGCTGCAGCTTCTGCCTGACGACCATGGCCCGTTGCAGGTGCGGCGTGAGGTGGGAGATCACCTGGTACATCCTGCGGTCGACGGGGCCGCCGGCCTTCATGATCGAGAGGCGGGATATTCCCTCAGGCGATTTGTCGAGCAGGATATTGGCGGCGTCCTCGAGGCCCTGCGGCCGCGTCCATTCGTTGTAGAACATGGTGGTGCGGAATTCGTCGACGTCGATCCAGTCCCTGATGGTCTGGATCTGGCCGACCGGCGCGTGGAGCACGCTGCGCGACGGATCGAACGGTTCATAGGTTTCGATGTAGGACTGAACATAGGCCGGCTCGACACCAACGGCATGCGCGATCACGGCCTCGCCGTCTGCTCCGATCCGGACCAGACCGCCGCTTTGGCCGCCCGCCAGGTCGACGATGCAACGAAGCGTCGCCGACCATCGGGAATCGTCGAGCGCTGCATCGTAGATGCCCGCCACCAGCGACAGCAGCTCTTCATTCAGTTCCATGGTTTGTCCCATCGACGCATGCTCATTCGGCCTCGCAGATGAGCACGCCGCATGCGGAAATTTGATGAGCCGGATCACACTTGAAGGCCGCGCCGAGCTGGAGCGGTGGTTTTCGGGCCAATCGTGCGCGTAGGGAAAATGGCCGCGGTGGGGCAGGCGGGCCGGGTGCAAGGTTCGCGTGGACGCGAACAATCGCGCGCCCATGGCGGCAACGAGCGTGGTGTCAAGCAACGGCCGTCTTGCGATCATGCGCAGGTCCCGGGGTGGCCGCGCATGATGTTCCCGCTATCCGGCGAAGATGCGCCGGACACGAAACAGGCCCGATCGACCGGATCGGGCGATTCGTCCTTCGAGAAGATCGATCAGGCGAGCTGATCGATCCGCGTGCCCTGACCCGGCGGCAGCGGTGCGGGCGGCTGCGGCTTGTAGGTGGGGTCGGCGTCCTTGGTCTTGGTCTGATCGTCCTGCTGCTTGGTCGTGTCGTAGCTCGGAACCACGATCGCGATCGGCGGCGGCGCAACGGTGGAAACCTTCATCCGCAAATCCTCACACATGGAAACAATTGACCCTGCGCTGCGAGGAGCGAAAATTCCTTCAAGGCAATCGTTAAAATGCGAGCGATTGGTGTGGTAGGAGGCGCTGTTCGTGCCCTGCATCGTGCCTTATGCGAGCGACGACTAAAACCCTCCTCGTCATTGCGAGGAGCTCTTGCGACGAAGCAATCCAGACCGTCACCGGAAGGATTCTGGATTGCTTCCGCCTTCGCCAAGGCTTCGGCGGACAAGTCGCTCCGCTCGCAATGACGGAGTACGAAGCGAGCTGCGTCGCGTCGCAATTGCACCTTGTCCGCAGCAAGTGCGGAAGAGGGCCTCCGCCTATTCGTCCTTGCCGCGCGTGATCGCGATGGACGCGTCCTTCTTGGTGCGGGTGCATTCCATGTTGAGTCGCCGATAGCGCATGCTGATCTTGTCGCCGCGCAGCAGACCCATCCGCTTCAGGCAGCGTGTCGCGCCCGTCGTGGTGTCGTCCTTGGTCACGGTGAAGACGATCGCCGCCATCGACCCCACCAGCGCATAGAATTCCGGCGTCGGCTTGCGATCACCCTTGGCATAGAGCTCGATGGAATATTTGTCGCCGCGGCAACCCACGGACAGCTCCTTGGCCGCCGGGTGCGTCAGGTAGACGGTGTTCGCAGCGCGGAAGTTCACCTTGAGGCGATCGACCTGGTTCGCCAGCTCCTTGGCACTGTCGTCGCAGCGGTCGGCGCGTGCGGGCGAGGTGAGGGTCACAAGGCCGGTGATGGCGGCGGCGACCAGGATCGCGCCGCGGACGTTCAAGTTCAATGTCATGATGAAAAGCCCCTTAGGGCGCGCATTCAAGCGTCGTCGGGCGCGAAGCGCAAGGGTGGGAAGGGGCATTTCCCCGTGCGGCTTGGCTGTTCTCTCGCCTGCAATCTGCTATACTTGATTGTATGACCAAGCTCCTGGACGAGGCTATCCGTCAGGTCGTGCAGCTTCCCGAAGGCGAGCAGGATGCCGCCGCGGGGGCGTGGCTCGACTATGTCAAACACATGCGGGACATCCAGCTGACCGAGGAGCAGATCGCCGAAGTGCGCCGTCGCCGAGCCGATCCAAACCGCAAATTCCTCTCCCTTGATGAAGTGCGTGCGCGCGTCGAGCGCTTTGGGTCCTGAGGGGCCACGGAGCTGATCTTCGATGATCAGGCGGTTGCTGATCTCGAAGGTATCTTCAATTGGATTTCACAGGATAGTCCGGCCGCTGCCCGGAAGGTGACCGATCGGCTGCTCAAGAGTATCGGGCAGTTGACGTCCTTCCCCTTTATGGGGCACGTCGGGCATGATCCCCAGACATTTGAGTGGGTTGTGCCCCGGCTCCCCTATGTCGTGATCTATGAGGTCGATGGGTTACGCGCACGAGTTGTCGTAACTGCAGTATTTCACGGCGCACAGGCCCGAGATTCTTGAGTGGGCGCCTGCCCCTTGCCGGGAGACAGAATGGGGTCTCTTCCATGCGCTCCGCTCACTTCCCTTTGCAGCAAAAAAGCTTAGAACGCTTCTATGCTGAGAGGCCCGCCAGGGCTCCAAAAACCCGAGATTCGCTCCATGAACGCTCCGACCGCCTTCCCCGACCCGTCAAAGCCCGTTCCGCCCTACAAGCACACCCCGCTATTCCCGCTGGGCAAGGACGAGACGCCCTACAAGAAGATCACGGCCGAGGGTGTCAGGGTCGAGAAGGTCCTGGGCAAGGACATGCTGGTGGTGTCGCGCGAGGCGCTGCGGGCGCTGTCGGAGGCGGCTTTCGGCGACATCAACCATTATTTGCGCCCCGGCCATCTGAAGCAGCTCCGCGCCATCCTGGAGGACGGCGAGGCCAGCCCGAACGACAAGTTCGTCGCGCTGGACTTTTTGAAGAACGCCAACATCGCCGCCGGCGGCGTGCTGCCGATGTGCCAGGACACCGGCACCGCGATCATCATGGGCAAGAAGGGTTGCAACGTCATCACCGACGGCGACGACGAGGCGGCGCTGTCGGAAGGTGCGCGCGACGCGTATCTGCGCCGCAATCTGCGCTACTCGCAGGTCGCGCCGCTCTCGATGTACGAGGAGAAGAACACCGCCAACAACATGCCGGCGCAGTGCGAGATCTACGCCGAGGGCGATGACGCCTACAAGTTCATGTTCATGGCGAAGGGCGGCGGCAGCGCCAACAAGAGCTTCCTGTTCCAGGCGACGCCCTCGGTGCTGACCAAGGACCGGCTGCTCGCGTTTCTCAAGGAGAAGATCCTGACGCTGGGCACCGCGGCGTGCCCGCCCTACCACCTCGCGATCGTGATCGGCGGCACTTCGGCCGAGCTCTGCATGAAGACGGTGAAGCTCGCTTCCGCCCGCTATCTCGATGCGCTGCCGACCCACGGCTCGCCCGACGGCAACGCCTTCCGCGACGTCGAGATGGAGAAGGAAATCCACAAGATGACGCAATCGCTCGGCGTCGGCGCGCAGTTCGGCGGCAAGTACTTCTGCCACGACGTCCGCGTGATCCGCATGCCGCGTCATGGCGCATCGCTGCCGATCGGGCTCGGCGTTTCGTGTTCTGCCGACCGCCAGGTGCTCGGCAAGATCACCAGGGACGGCGTCTATCTCGAGGAGCTCGAGCACAACCCGGCGCAATATCTGCCGCAGGTCGAGCAGGCGCTCGGCGGCGAGGTCGTCAAGATCGATCTCAACCAGCCGATGAAGGACATCCTGGCGACGTTCTCCAAGCACCCGATCAAGACCCGCGTCTCGATGACCGGCACCATGATCGTCGCGCGCGATAGCGCCCACGCCAAGCTGCGCGAGCGACTGGAGAAGGGCGAGCCGCTGCCGGACTATTTCAAGAACCACCCGGTCTATTACGCCGGCCCGGCCAAGACGCCCGAGGGCTACGCCTCCGGCGCGTTCGGTCCGACCACGGCGGGCCGCATGGATTCCTTCGTCGACCAGTTCCAGGCCGCCGGCGGCTCGATGGTGATGGTGGCCAAGGGCAACCGCGCGCCGGCGGTGCGCGAGGCCTGCAAGAAGTATGGCGGCTTCTATCTCGGCTCGATCGGCGGCGCCGCGGCGAACCTTGCCGAGCACTGCATCAAGAAGGTCGAGGTGCTCGAATATCCCGAGCTCGGCATGGAAGCGATCTGGCGCATCGAAGTCGTCGACTTCCCCGCGTTCATCATCATCGATGACAAGGGCAACGACTTCTTCAAGGAGCTGAACCTGGGCTAGCCAATCCTGCGTCGTCCGCCGGTTCTCGGACCGGCGGACGATTTACGCAGAGCGCGCTCAGCGCTTTATTATGAACGACATCGCGCCGCCATTTTCGGCGCTGTCGAACATGACAAGCGCGCGGATGTTGGCTGCGTCTTCCTCGAGGGGAAGCAGAATTTCCGCTTTCGCCTCTTTTGGGGCTGTGCTCAGATCGAGCGTCGCCAGTGATTTGGCAGTCTTGCTGCTGCCGTCCCACAGCCAGACGCTATAGGGAACGTCTTCGTCACGCGTTGGCCCTGCGAGGATCAAGATGCCGTTGTTCACCACGGCAAGGTCGCGGATGCCGGTATTCTCCCCGAGATCGAGCGGCGTCGAGGCGGGTTTGAGATCGTCGTCCTTGGTAAAGAGCGCGCTTGCATCGACGCTGAGCACAAAGGCCTGACGGTTCAGCGATGGACCTCGCAGCCCGAAGTAAATACGGTCGTTCCTGACTGCAATCCCTTCGACGTTGACACCGCCTTCCGCGAGCGGCTTGTTGAACTTCGATCCGACGTCGTTACTCTTTTCAATCACTTCGCGCAGCCGCGGGCTCGGTTCGACGCCTTCGACCTTCTTGGCGTTGGGTTCGGTCTTGGGTGCGCCGGTTTGCGGATCCACGGCAATCCGAAACACGACGTAGCTCGACAGATTCTCCTTGTCGCTCTTGCGGCTTCGGCCGTGCGAGCCGGTTACATAGAAGAAGCCCTTTTCATACGCGACGCCTTCGGCATCGGGGTCCTTGTCGTCATCCGAAAGCCGGATGAGCTTCCGGGGAACTAGGACGTTGCCTTCGATCGAGAAGAACTGTGCGTATTTCTTCTCATCATTGGCGATCAGGCATGACGTGAACTTCGGCGTGGTGGGCACGCACGCCGCTCCGCTCAAATTCATGCGTGGCTGATCCTTGAACTTGTCGTCCTTGTCGTCTTTCTCGAAGATCGAGGCGGGCTTCCAGGCGGATGCCTCCGGGGCAATCTTCGGCGGCAATTGTTCGCCGTGCCCGGTCGACATCGCTGCTCCGAGCAGAATGCAAACGAACGCGGCTGTCAGTGATCGATGAAATGCATGCATGATGCTGTACGGCATTCTTCCCTCCCGGGTGCAATGCTCAAATACAATCCTGAATTGTTAAGAAGACAAGAGCGAGAATGTCGCGGAGCGCTCTCTTCTCAGCTGCAATTCGTGACCTGGTTCGAGCAGAGCGCGCGCCACCAGCCGCGGACGCCGTCATGGCTCTCGACCAGACCCCAGAAGCCGCTGCAGGCGAACAGACGCTTCGGGCCGCCGTCACCGTCGATCGGGCCGCCGAGCTCACGCTGCGCCGGCATCCATTTGGCATCGACGAAGGGAGCCTGGAACAGCCCGCCTGCGCGCGTATAGCCATTGGCGTAGCTCGCGCCGACCTTGTTGGACGCAACCCAGCCGCGCCCGGCATAGGGTTTGGGCGCGCTCCGCGGATATCTCTTCTCGTCCTCATAGTCCTTGCCCGGCGGCTTGGCGCCTTCGATCAGAAACCAGCCGCTCTTGAAGCCGATGATGCGGAATTCGGTGAGCCAGCCGCCGTCGGGCGTGTTCTCGGCGCCGCCTAACTTCAAGCGGTAAGGCGGCGGCAGCGTGCCGAGCACGCGCGCCGCCGCCGACGGCTCGGCGCGCACGTTGAGGCCACCGGGGTCCTTGTCAATGGACCAGGCGCCGAGACTGCAGGGCTCGGTGGCCTCGGGCAGCTTTGTTCGTCCGGCGGCGAGATCGGCGTGCAGCTTTGAGAAATCGCTGTCGTCATTGTCCGGATCGGGCTCTGTGCGCGGCTTCAACTCGGCTGAAACCGCGCGTGTCGCATCCGGTGTCAGCTTGACCACGAGGGCCTCGCGCGCAGCGAACACGCTTGCCGGTGTTTTTGGATCGTTCGATGGCGCGGGATAGACGGCGAGATATCCCATCGAGCCGTCGGTTCGATAAGCGGCGCCGGCGACATAACCTGCCGGGACCAGGGCGAGCGCGCTTGCGCGCCACGCCGGTTCGGTGTCATCCGCGCGCGCCGCTAGTGTCGCGACGCACAGCATCGTCGTCGCGATGAGACGAAGCACGCGCATGATGCTGCGCCGCCTTACGCGCGGGCGCCCGTGAACGGGAAGCTGCCCATCGGGCCGATGCCCATCTCGCCGTTCATGCTGTCGCCGGAGACGGTGCCGGCGAATTCGAGCGTGAGCGGCATCGGGTTGGTGATCGAGACCTTCCAGGAGACGTTGTCGCCAGCGACGGTGCCGTCGAAGATCTCGGCGGTATTACCTTCCGCGCCTTGCGTGCCCGTGAGCGTGCCGCCGGCGGCCTTGAGGCTCAGCGTCGCCTGGCGCTCGCCCATCGGCGTCGTCATGGTCAGATTCCAGTTGCCGTCTACGGCCATTCCCGTCTCCCGAACAAATCCCGGCGGACCGCGACGATCCGCGGCCAGTCCCGGACGAGCCTATAGCCCAACTCGCAGCTCCTGCCTAACGCTCCATTTGAGGCATGGAAGCATGTCCCGAAAAGTGCGTAGCGGTTTTCGGAAAAGATCATGCTCAGACAACAACCTAAAGCGATCACATCGCGCTTTAGGCGCGGGCTGCAGCGCGCCTGCGGCTGGTGACGATGAGCCTTAGAACGACATACTGCACGGCAAAGGCGAGGATCTTGGCGCCGCCGGCGACCACCGTGAGGTAGAACGCCCACAGCTTCAGATCGCCCGTGGAGGCGACGAGGATCATGCCGACGCCGATCACGAACATCAGCGCCGCCCAGGCATAGCCTGCAGCCGTCACATATTCCGGAACGGTCTCGACGACAATCGGCGGCATGTAGCGCAGCATCCAGCCGCGCTTGAGCATGATCGCGCCGATGGCGAAATGCGCGATCGAAGGCTTTGCCATCATGAAGCGGGGATCATTGGTCAGCAGAGTGATCCCGCCCAGTCCGACGACAAGCGCGAGGCTCGCATAGGTCATGTAGTTGAGTTGCTGCCCCTTGATGCGGGCGTGGATCACCTGCGCGATCGCGCCGGCGATCGCCACTGACGTCGCGAGGATGACGTTGTCGGTGGCGAGATAGACGACCAGGAAGACGATGGCGGAGAAGAGGTCGGAGCCGAGGCGGGCGAATACGTCCTTCATCGTCAATCCTGTTCAGCGGGCGGTGGGCAATGCGCGGGCGGGCGTACCGTACTTGATCTGGCGATACTCGGGATACCATTTTGTGAAGTAAATCGCGCTGTTGCGGGCGGCGAAGGCGACTGCAAGGCTCGACCAGAGCGGCAGGCCGGGGACGTAGAGCAGCACGAGATTGCCGGCCGCCATCAACAGCGCGGCCACGGTCCAGGCGCCGGTGATGACGTAATTGGCGGTGAGAAAGCCGGGCATCGCCGCGGTCTCGGCCGGCACTGATTCCAGCGCATATTGCAGCGTGAAGGGACGGCGGACCAGCAGCGAGCCGAGCGCGATGACGAAGATGCCGATATCGACCGACAGCTTGACGCCGAGCGTTCCGAGCTGCGGGTCGAGCAGCGCCAGGTAGAGGCCGATTGCGGCGAACACGATCGCCGAGCCCGCGGCCAGGGTCTTCACCGAGCGCCCGCGCGCCACATCGATTGCGACGGTGGCGAGGCAGATCGCGGAGGCCACGAACACGCTGATCGCGGCCGACGTTACCAGCATCAGGAAGCTGTAGGCGCCGTAGGGCGCAAGGATCAGGAAAATCGCCATTACCTACCTCGGTCAGGCCGATCTTTACGATGTAAAGATCAATAGGTCAGAGGCGAGACCGGGTCAAGCGAAATCTTTACAGTGTCAAAATGATGTAGGCGGCATGTAAAAGTTGAAGTGCCGCAACGGCTTGGTCGGACGCCTCGTCAGCCAATTCCGCCCAGGGCAGGCGCGACAGAATGGGGAGCGCGCAGGCGATCGCGAGGCCGAGGGCGAGCAGGATGCCGCCGTTGAAGAGGACTTGGCCGCTCCGCCGCAGATGGACCACCTCGAGTGTGAGCGCGGCGCAGACCATGGCGAGGATGGCGAGGAGGTCTGCGGTGATGGAGGGCATCTGCATACGGGCCTCTTTGGTGACACGTCCGTGCTGTGGCTCCGGGCGGGCGCCAAGTGGCGCGCCCCGGAATGACGGGAGCTACTGCGCCCCCACCCAATTGCCGTGAAAACCATCCGGCACGCGATGGCCGAGCTGCACCAGCGCGACGGGACCCGCTTCGACATCGGTGGCGTTGAACACGGCGAGGTCGCTGCGGTTCTCCCGCGCCCGCCAGACCACGGCGAGCAGCCAGCCATCGCCCTCAGTCGCATCCTTCGATCGCTCGACGAACACCGGCTCGGAGATGGTGTCGCCGGCGGGCAGCAGGTAATGGCCGAGACGTCTTCCGTTGCCGTCGACATGGACGACGCCGGAGAGCGCGCCGAACATCGGCAGTTTCGGATTGGCGCAGGCGTACCAGCCGTGACGGTTCTTCAGCCCGGCGCGGCGGTCGTCGATGCGCGGAAATTCGCCGGTGAGATCGTCGAGATAGGTCTGCTGGAAGCGATCGGTATTGCCGGAGAGATCGAAGGTCCAGCGGCAGTGCCGGGCGCGCGACTTGTCCGGATCGGTCGGCCGGCCGTCGGAATGCGGAAACAGCGGCGCTTCCTCGAACTGCATGACGTCGGCGATGATGCGGTTCTCGTCCTCCCACGCGTTCATGATGTGGAAGACGTAGCAGGCTTCACCGCGAAACCAGACGATGTCCTTTGCGGTGCCGCTCCGCTTCATCACGCCGACATAGGCGCCCTTGTCCGGCTCCCAGGCGTAGGGCGGCTGCCCGCGCATCGCGCGCTCCATGCTGCCGGTGATCGGCAGGATCGGAAACAGCACATGGTTCGCGGTGACGATGAAGTCATGGACCATGCTGGCATAGGGCGCCTCGAACCGCTCGAAGCGGGTCGCCTTGCCGGAGGCGTCGATCGAGCCGTAGGAGAGGGCAGGCGTCAACGGTCCTGCGGCGTTGTAGCCGAAGAACACGAGCTCGCCGGTGACGGGATCGATCTTCGGGTGCGCGGTAAAACTGCCGGCGACACGGCCCTGGTAGTTGTGATAGCCGCGCGTCGCCAGCGTGCCGGGCTCGATCTCGGTCGGCAGATGCGCCTCTTCCAGCGCCAGCAGCTTGCCGGCATGGAAGATGATGTTGGTGTTGGCGACGCCGCCGTCGGTGAGATCAGCAGGGGCATCGGGCAGCTTGCGGCCGAAGCCTCCGAACAAGGCGCGGCCGGCGTCGTGCTCGGCGAGCCATTTCAGCGTGCGGACCCAGCGGTTGCGATAGCTGGCGCGCCCGTTGTCGAGGTGGAACGCGTGCAGCATGCCGTCGCCGACGAACCAATGCGCGCCGGGGGAATCGAACTGCGGATTGGGGCCGTTGCGATAGAGTACGCCGTTCAGCTCGCGCGGCAATTCGCCGATGATCTTCAGGAATGGCGCGTCCGCTTCGAACGGGATCGGCGCGATGTTGTTGCGGCGCTCGGCGATGGCGTCGTGCTGCACGGCGTACACTCCCTATCTTTACATCGTAAAGATCGGATAGCGTCGATTGCCGCATCGGTCAAGCGAAATCTTTACACTGTCAATATTGCGTCATATAGCTTGCAAATGGCCAAGATCGACACCAAGACCGATACCAAGAGCGAAACGGCGCGACGCGCGCGTGCCCCCAGAAAGACGACGTCGACTGCGGCATCGCGCCCAAGGCGTGGCGCGGCGAGCGCGAAGTCCGAGACGCCCTATCACCACGGTGCCTTGCGCGAGGCGCTGCTGCAGGCTGCCGAACGGGTGCTGGAGCGCGACGGACTCGCCGGCCTCACCTTGCGCGCGGTGGCGCGGGAGGCGGGCGTCTCCCATGCCGCACCCACCCACCATTTCGGTGATCTCACCGGCCTGCTCAGCGAGCTCGCGGCCGTCGGCTTCCGCCAGTTCAACGCGGCGATGGCGGCATCTTGCGGTGCCGCCACCACGCCGCTCGAAGCCGCGCTGGCGCGGCCCAAGGCCTACGTCGCCTACGCGCAAGCCCATCCCGGCATGTACAGCATCATGTTCCGTACCGAGCGCCTGGACTATTCCAGGCCCTCGCTGCACGAGGCGGCCGAAGCCTCCTTCGCCGGGCTGGCGAATGCGATCGGCATGATGCGGCAGGAGCAGATCAGCGGTGACGCGCTGACGCTGAGCCAGGGTGCCGCGATCGCACGTGCCTGGTCGATGGTGCATGGCTTCACCATGCTGCTGCTCGACGGACGGCTCGAGGATATCTTGGGACGTCTGCCCGAGGGAACGACGGCCGAGCGGCTAATGGAGGCGATGCTGATGGCGCCGGTGGCCACCAAACACCCCGCATAGCGGTCGTGGGCCGCCAAGGCCTAAAGCATGATCCGGAAAAGTGCGCAGCGGTTTTCCGAAAAGATCATGCTTAAACAACAACCTAAAGCGCGATGACGATTCGTCCTAATCGCATCGCGCCTTAGCGCATCGTCGCAAGCTCGACGGCGCGGCCGCGCGTGCCGATGATCTTCACCTCGTCCTTGCCGCAAGCGAAGCCGCGGGCGAAATCGTCCGCGGCCTTGCGCGCAAGCTCGTTGGTGGTGGGGTTTGCGATCGCATCGACATAAGCAACGTGACAGACCGGGCCCGGCGGTAGCCGGGTCACGACCAGCATGGCCTTGGTGTTCGGCCGGCCCTGCTTGTCGGGATCGGCATTGTCGGCGATGTGCCAGCGCTGGATGATCGCGAACGGCTTTGCGCCCACGGCACGCCATTCGATCGTGGTCTCCGACGAATTGAACGGTGCGAACCAGACCTTGGCTGCCGGTTCCTCGGCCGCCTGCTTGCGATTGCGACCGACCGAGACGATTTCGCGAAGATCGTCCTCGGCGATCAGCACCAGGAGGCCGTCCTTGCCCGGACAGATGCGCGTCGTGCTGCCGTCGAGCTCGCTGGGCTTGCCGATCTGGCGGCAATCCTTGGGCGCGGTCGAGGTGTAGGTGCTGCCCACGGTTTGGGCGGCGGCGCTGTGCAGGCCGATGCAGATCATCAAGACGGCCAGGCCTGTGCAGGTGATGCGGTTCATCATGAGGGCTTCGATCGCAGGGAACTCCGCACCATCAGACGTCTTCATTGTGGGCAAGGTTCAAACAGGGGTGGGATAGACCTGACAGCGGCGCGGAATCGTTCTAGAAGAGCGGCTTCGCTTGGGCTCCTCCAGCCTCGTTCGCGTCCTCCTTTACTTGATCATGCCAGCCATCTCCTCGCAAAAACCCTATCGCGTCGGCCGCTCCAAGACCGGGCTCGGCCTCTTCGCCACCAAGCCGATCAAGAAGGGCACCCGGATCATCCGCTATTTCGGACCGATCCTGGATTCGCGGATTCCCGAGCAGGACGACATCGAGAACAAGTACCTGTTCGAGCTCAACGGCCGCTGGACTATCGACGGCTCGGTGCGCAAGAATCTGGCCCGCTACATCAACCATTCCTGCCGGCCCAACGCCGAGTCCGACGTCCGGCCGCGCGAGCGCAAGGTCTTCATCCGCGCCATCAGGAACATCGAGCCGGGTGACGAGATCAACTATGATTACGGTACCGACTATTTCAAAGCCTATCTGAAGCCGATCGGTTGCAAGTGCGAGTCGTGCGAGAAGAAGCGCAAGAAGCTGCGAGCCGAGGCGCGGGCGGAAGCCGCCAAGGTGAAGGCGCGCACGGAAGCCAAGGCCAAGAAGGCGGGCACGAAAAGCACGGCGAAAAAGAAGAAGCTGAACGGCAAGCACTTCGCCGGCAAGGTCGGCCGGGCGAGGGCGTAGTCGCAGGCGATGGCCGCGATTGGTGCGCGGCCAGGCCGGGCCTTACGCCGCCAACGCGCTCGCACTTCTCCGCAATCCCACATATTGCAGCTCGGCAAACACGCCGGTGGCGATCGCCTGCGCCACGACCATGAGCGCGCCGGCAAGGTTCGGCGACACCGCGCCCGAGAGCAGCAGCGCAATGCTGCCGACTGTCCAGGCCGCATTGCCGATCACGACCAGCAGCACGAGCGCCTTCGCCACCGAGGCGCGTGACGCCAGCCAGCCGACCAGCGCGGCGTAGGCGATCAGGAACAGGCCGGCCTCGCGCAGCAGCGCCTCCGGCAAATTGAACAGAGCTGCGAACGCGCTCGCGCCGAAAGTGAAGCCGAGGGCGGCGACGCCGCTGAAGATGGCATCGGCGAGCAGCGCGCGGCGCAGGAAGGTGGAAGCGTCGATCATCAGAGGTCTCCATGGTTGGGGTGGGCTCGGGGGTGAAACTCAGTGCCGTCCGCGCCACCAGGCGCGAGCAGGCGGGCGAGGCGGAACGGACAGAGGCTCCTGCCGACGCCGTGCTCGAAGGCCGTGACCTGCGCGAGCACATAGTCGCCGGTCGAATGCACCAGCGGCTCCGGCATGTTGAGGCTGCGCGCCAGCATCCGCGTTGCGAAGGCCATGGCCCAGGGAACAAGGTGGTCTGCGACGGTCCGGTAGAGCAGCAGCGCGATCATGGTCATCTCCTGTCGCCACTGAAGATGCGCGCGCCGGCGCGCCAATTCGATTACCTCGCGGGTAATGGAAGGGCCGAAATCCGCATGCTAGGTTCTGGTCATGAACGCACATGCATCCACGGCACAGGCCGACCGCAGCCAGCCGGTTCACATCGGCGACCATTTGCGCGAATGGCGGCAGCGCCGCCGCATGAGCCAGCTCGATCTCGCGGGCGAAGCCGAAATCTCGGCGCGTCATCTCAGCTTCGTCGAGACTGGCCGCGCCGCGCCCTCGCGCGACATGGTGCTGCGGCTCGCCGAGCGTCTCGACGTGCCCTTGCGCGAGCGCAACGTGCTGCTGGTCGCCGCCGGCTATGCGCCCGCGTTCCAGCAGCGCCCGCTGGAGGATCCCGCCTTGAAATCAGCCCGCCAGGCGATCGATCTCGTGCTGAGGGCGCACGAGCCCAATCCCGCGCTCGCGGTGGACCGGCACTGGAACCTGGTGTCGGCCAACCGCATGGTGGCGCCGCTGCTCGATGGCATTCCGCAGCGGCTGCTTGGCCAGCCCTTCAACGTGCTGCGGCTCGCCTTTCATCCCGAGGCGTTGGCGCCGCGCACGGTCAATCTCGCGGAGTGGTGCGGCCACCTTCTGGAGCGTCTGCACCGGCAATGCGAGGTGACGGCCGATCCTGAGCTGATCAAGCTCTACAACGACCTCAAGAGCTACCCCATCCCGGCGCGCGCGGGGCCGCTGTCGAGCGACAATGTCGCGATCCCGTTCAAGCTGCGCCACGGCGGGGAGATACTAAGTTTCTTCTCCACCACCATGGTGTTCGGCACGCCCGTCGATATCACCCTGTCGGAGCTGGCGCTGGAGACGTTCTTCCCGGCCGACGAGCGCACCGCAGAGCGGCTGAAGCAGATCGCGGCAGCCATGACCTAGAGCCCTTGACCTAGAGCCCTTGGCACCCTTGCCTCCGAGCGGCTTCGGCTTATCTTTGGGCCAACCTTGATCGCCCGAAGGAGGCGCCTGACATGAGCACGCTGAAACCGCTCCAGATCGATGTCGTCTCCGATGTGGTGTGCCCCTGGTGCTATATCGGCAAGCACCGGATCGAGAGTGCGCTGGCGCTCGTGCCGGACGTTCCCGTCAAGCTCAATTTCCGCCCGTTCTTCCTCAATCCCTGGGTGCCGCGCGAGGGCATCAGCCGCGAGGCCTATCTCACCCAGAAGTTCGGCTCGGTCGAAGCCTATAAAGGAATCGCGGGGCGCGTCGTTACGGCCGCAAGCGAGGAGGGCCTCCTCTACAAGCCCGAGCTGGTCGCGCGTCAGCCCAACACGACCGACTGCCATCGCCTCATCCTGTGGGCGGAAGCGATCGGCAAGGCGCCCGAGATGAAGCAGCGCCTGATGGAGCTGTATTTCCGCGACGGGGGCGATCTCACCGATGTGAACGTGCTGGTGCAGGCGGCCGCCGATATCGGCCTCGACGTCGAGGACGTGCGCCGGCGCCTTGCCACCGACGAAGACGTCGCGCGCGTCTCGGCCGATGCGCAGGAGGCCGCCGAGAAGGGCATCTCCGGCGTGCCGACCTACGTGTTCGCGCAGAAATACGCCGTCTCCGGTGCGCAGGACCCGACCCTGCTCGCGCGCGCCATCCGCCAGGTCTCGGAGGAGATCAACGCGCAGGCGGCGGAGTAGCTTTCGCTGATTTGCGGAGCCGGCGGACCACGTGTCGCGCGCCCTCGTGCGCGGCATTGAGTCCGGCCAGTGCTGCGTGAATCAGGGCCACGACCGGATCGTGCCGCCGCAGCGGGATCAGCACGTCGCCGACTGCAAAACGCCCGCGCCAGATCGGGTTGATCATGGGGTGATCGGCGCTCGCGGTGGAATCCGCGCTTGCGATGGCGGGATCGGCGCAGAGATGGCGGGTGAGCTCGATTGTGAGCTGCACGCCCGGCGAATATTTCGCAAAGCGTTCGTCAATGCCGAGCTTGAAGAAGAAAGCGCGGTCCTGATGGCGCAGCACGATGCCGGCGGCGACCGGGGTCGTCCCGGCGCGAAGCGTGATGATTTCGCACTGCGCGGTCTCCGCCAGCGCCGGCACCGCGCGGCGAATGAAGGTCGCATCGCCGACATGCTGCACCAGCGCGGTGCCGCGCTTGCCTTTCCAGCCGCTGGCTTCGAGCTGCAGGAATGTTTCGAGTGCGGGCCCGATCTCGTCAGGCCGGCGTGCGACGTCGAACATAACAGGGCCGTGCTCTTCGAGGCGATGGCTTTGTCGGCGCAGCTCCTTGAGCTTCTTGGTGCCGAGTGCGTCGCGCAGTAGCGTTTCGTCATCCTGCGTCGCATCGAGGCTGGCGCGGATGTAGGAGGAAAGCACGCGCGGCTTCAGGCCGTCGCGGGTCAGGACCTGCTTAAGCGCAGTCATCGCAGCGCCGTCGAGCGCGACGTCGTTGAGCACGAGCGCATGCGCGCCGGCCTCGCGCGCCCGCCGCAACAGTTGCGTCGCCGCCTCGATCGGGGCGTCGCGGTCGATCAGCGGACTGCACAGGGTGCCGTAGGGATGCGCGCTCACCAGCGCGGGCAGGGGAATCTTCAGGGCGCGCCACAGCGAGATCACCGGCATCAGCCCGATCAGCCGGGTCGACGCTCCGTCGAAAGCGGGCAATGCCGAAGCTGCGGTGCGGCCGCGCGCGGTGGCGCTGACGGCGAGCTCCCAGGCGGGCAGGTAATATCCGTTCGGCTCGATCGCGCGCTGCGCGAGCGCGCGCCATTGGCCGGGATCGATCGCTGTAAGCGGGACGCGCGCCGCCATGGCATCCTTTCTCGATGCCGCATGGATCGCTGCCTGCTGCGCGATGTCGACCACGTCCCCTCGTCCCGTTCACGCGGGCAAATGCCGCGTCACGTGGCCATGCTTAGCCCAAAGATTGGAAAATACCGTTGGGACGCGGCTCCAATTCGACCGGTAATGTTAACGTCTCGTTGAGCATCCGGTGCCGGATGCTCAACGCAGATCCCTATTTGTCGCCGGGCAGGAAGTGATCACGGGCGCTCGCCCGCCCCCCGCTGGCGGTATCGGTGATCGCAACCTCGAGATCGCGCGAGCTCTTCGGCAGATCGGCAGGCCCGACCTGCACCGACAGCCTGACCTCGCGGGTCTGGTCCTGCCCGACTTCTACGACGGGCTTGCCATCCGGAGCGACTTCAACGCCTGCGACCCGGATGTTCGCGCCGGGCAGTCCGGAGACCTCGATCGCAAACGATCGCTGTGCGCCCTTGTTGAGAATGCGCACGGTGTAATCGTTGCGGACCCCGCCGTCCGAGAGCTGAACGAACAGCGGATTGCGCTCGTGCAGCACGTTGACGTCCATGGTCGCGCGCGTGGCGAGGGTGTAGACCATGATGGTGCCGACGATGGCAATGGCTGCGGTATAGATCAGCGTGCGCGCGCGGACGATGCGATAGATCGGCGGCTTGCCGTCGCGCCGGCGCTGCATGTTGATATCGGTATCGTAGCCGATCAGGCCCTTGAGCCGGCCGATCTCGCGCATGACGTTGTCGCAGGCATCGATGCAGAGGCCGCACTGGATGCAGCCGAGCTGGATGCCGTGGCGGATGTCGACGCCAGTCGGGCAGACGTTGATGCATTGGTGGCAGTCGACGCAATCGCCGGCGAAATCGCCATGGGCGCGGGCAGCTTCCGCCTTCTTCACCGACATGCGCGGCTCTCCGCGGTCGCGGCGATAGGTGACGTTGAGCGCCGATTCGTCGGTCAATGCCGCCTGGATGCGCGGCCACGGGCACATGTAGATGCACATCTGCTCACGGGCGTGGCCGGCGAAGACATAGGTCGTCGCGGTCAGGATGCCGATCCAGAGATAGGCGATGAACGGGGCCTGGAAGGTGGCGAGCTCCTTCACCAGCGTCGGCGCGTCGTCGAAATACAGCACCCAGGCGCCGCCGGTCCACCAGGCGATCATGATCCAGAGAAAGTGCTTCAGCGCCACCTTCCGGATGTGGTCGAACGTCCAGTAGTGCTTGTCGCCCTGCATGCGCTCGCGCCGGTCGCCTTCGACCCAGCGCTCCACGGCGTAGAACAAGTCGGTCCACACCGTCTGCGGGCACAGATAGCCGCACCACAGTCGCCCTGCGACCGCGTTCATCAGGAACAGGGCCATCGCCGCGATGATGAGCAGCCCGGTGAAGTAATACACCTCCTGCGGCCACAGCTCGATGAAGAAGAAATAGAAGCGGCGATGCGGCAAGTCGATCAGCACGGCCTGGTCGGGCAGGCCGGGTCCGCGATTCCAGCGCATGAATGGCAAGAGATAGTAGATCCCGAGCGTGACGCACAGGATCGCCCATTTGATGCGGCGGAACGGGCCGTGGACCGATTGAGGATAGACCTTCCTGCGCTTCTCGTAGAGAGGTCCTTCGATGAAGGTGTCGTCGGTCATGCCGCGCTCCCGCGTTTGCGCCGGCGAAGTCCTAGGGTGCGCAGAAGAGGCGGTACAGCGTCTCCAGCACCACGCGGACTTCCCGGCTCGCGATGCTGTAGTATATCGTCTGGCCCTCCCGCCTGGGTTTGACCAGGCTCAATGCGCGCATCTTGCCGAGATGCTGCGATAGCGCCGCCGAGGACAGGCCTGCGATCTCGGCGAGTTCGCCGACGGACTTTTCGCCGTCCAGCATGTTGCAGAGAACCAGCAGGCGCTTGGGATTGCCCATAGCGGTGAGGAGGCGGGAGGCCTCTTCGGCCTTCTCCTCCAGAGCGAGCAATTCCTGATTGCGGGGCTTGCGATTCATGGTCGGCTAGTATATTAGTATATTCGAAAATAAGAAACAACTGAAATAAGGGTATCGCCGCCCGTGAAGGGCACTCTCGGTCCGGAGGGTCGAATGGTTGCAACGTCTTTCACGCCAATGGCTTCGCTCGTGGGCGGCGCGCTGATCGGCCTGTCCGCCGTTCTGCTGATGTGGGCGAAGGGACGGGTCGCCGGCGTCAGCGGCATCGCGGCAAGGTTGTTTCCGCCCTATGAGGACGGCGAGTTCGCCGGACGGCTGGCCTTCGTCGCCGGTCTTGTCGCCGCACCCGTGCTGGTGCGGCTCGCCACCGGAAGCCTGCCGTCGCAGACGATCGAGGCGGGCACGGCAATCCTGGTTGTCGGCGGCCTGCTCACCGGCTTTGGCTCGGTGTGGGGCAGCGGCTGCACCTCGGGCCACGGCGTCTGCGGCCTGTCGCGGCTCTCCACGCGTTCGCTGGTCGCGACCGTGACCTTCATGGCAGCCGGCATGGCGACCGTCTTCGTGATGCGGCATTGGAGCTGACGCCGATGGCCATTCTCGTTCAATTCGTGATCGGCCTGGTCTTCGGTCTCGGCCTGATCGTCTCCGGCATGTCCGACCCGGCGAAGGTTCTGAACTTCCTCGACGTCGGCGGCATTCCGGCGGGGACGTGGGATGCGAGCCTTGCCTTCGTGATGGCCGGCGCGGTGGCCGTGACCTTTATCGGCTTCAATCGCGTCCTGCGGCGCGCGCGTCCGTTCTTTGCCGAACGATTTTTCCTCCCGACGCGAAACGATATCGATCTCAGAATCGTCGCAGGTCCGGCGATCTTCGGTATCGGCTGGGGAATGGCCGGCTTCTGTCCGGGGCCGGCGCTGACCGCGCTCGGGTTCGGGTCTTCTTCGGCCTTCATCTTCGTCGCGGCGATGTGTGCCGGCATGGTGCTCGCACGCTTTGTCGCTCACCTGCCGTCGCTGACACGCTTCGTCGCGCCGGCCGATCCGCTCGAAACCTGAAGTCACTGCAGAGAGTAAAGACCATGGACAAGAACTATCCCGACATCGTCAGGCAAATCTCCGCCAATATGCGCAAGCTGCGGAGCGACATTCCCGAGACGATGAAGGGATTTTCCGCACTCGCCCAGGCCGCCACGCGGGACGGCGCGCTGGACAAGAAGACCAAGGAGCTGATGGCGCTGGCGCTCGGTGTCGCCGCGCGTTGTGACGGCTGCATCGGCTTTCACACCGAAGCCCTCGTCAAGCTCGGCGCGACGCGTCAGGAGGTCGAGGAGACGCTCGGCATGGCCGTTTACATGGGCGGCGGACCGTCGCTGATGTACGCGGCGGACGCGATCGCGGCCTACGAGCAGTTCCAGCAGCAATCCGTCGCCGCCTGATCCGATTCAATCACGTGACGGGACCGGGCGATTGTCTCGCCCGGTCCCGCCCATGCTGGATCTAGCAACTACCAGCGGTCGCCGACACCGACGCCCACGCTGACGCCGGGCGCGCGAATGCCGACGCCGCCGCGCGGCCCGTCATCCCAGTCGCGATAGGTGCGTCGCTCATAATAGCGATCGCGCGGCATGGAATTGTAGGAATCGCGCACGATCACGCGCGAACCACCGCGCGTGCGATAGCAGCGGCCGGCGTCGTCGCAGACAAGCCGGACCTGCTGGACGAGATCCGAATTGGTGTACTCGCTGCTCGTGTAGATATCGGAAGCCTTCGCACTCGACGCCGCCGCCAAAGCACCGACGCCCGCCAAAAGCGCAATCGTAAACGTCTTCATCCTGTCCTCCACCGAAACTGCCCTTGGCGGTAACAAGAAGGGGAGGCGGCGATCGTTCCCGATTGCGATGCTGGTTTTTCCCGGAACCGGAGCTTTGTTGCGCGGATTCGCTGCTAGATCGGCTCGTAGGTCTCCGTTCCGCAGATATCGTCGGCTTCCGCGCGGCGGCGGTCGACCACCTTTCCGCCAGATATCGTCACGATGTAGGTCTGGGCGCCGAGCGAGGTGCCGGTCGCGGAGGTGAGCTGGGCGCGGACGCAGGCGGTCCAGCCGGGCCCTCGCACCTCGCGATGGGGCGAAGCGACGTGCACCTCGCGCGGATAGGAGGTGGCGAGGAAGACGACGTCGATCTGCTCGCGCACCAGGCGCTTGACGTCGGGAGGCGCTTCGGGCGGCGGCTGCTCGGTTTCCTTCATGCGCATGAATTCCGGCACTGGGGCGCGGCTGTCGGCAACGCCGCAGGCGCCGAGCGCGAGCGCGCCGGCGAGCAGCGCCGCATGAGCAATGATCCGCAACATCCGTGAAGGTCCCCTGCGGGCCAACAGATAGGCAGGAATGCGATCCGGCGAAGTCCCCGGCGATCAAGATTTGCTGAAGTCTTTATGGAAGCCTTGATGGAATCCTTGGAACTCGCGGCATTTCATATTCCGGAATTGCAGGCTAAGTTTGTACCCCAGACGAGGGGGATTGCACCAATGAGGATTTTGGTCATCGCGGCCGCGGTCATGGCGCTGACGGTTGCCTCGGCGCAGGGGCAGGGCCGGCGGCCACCCAATGACGGAGCCAAACCGGCGGACAACAAGCCCAAGGTCGACGAGAAAGCCTACAAGGCCGCGCTCGAGCGCATTCCCGAGCCCAAGGACAAGTACGACCCTTGGGGCGGGGCCCGGCCGAGTGAGCCCGCCAAGAAGCCGAAATAGAGCGAGGGAAGCGTTGCGGAGCAGCCTGCGAATTCCGATCGGGCTCGTTGCGCTGCTGCTGATTGCCGTGCGGCCAAGCGCGGCCTGGGAGAGTTGGGGCGGCGATGCCGGCGGCTCGCGCTTCTCGCCACTGCAACAGATCACGCCCGACAATGTCGGCAATCTGGTTCGGGCCTTCGAATTCCGCACCGGCGATCTTGCGGTGCGTCCGCCGGAGGTGATGCGGCGAACCAAATTCCAGGCAACGCCGCTGTTCGTCGAGGACAGCCTGATCTTCTGCTCGCCCTTCAACGAGGTGATTGCGCTCGATCCCGGCACAGGCGCGCAGAAATGGCGTTACGATCCGAAGATCGCGACCAATCAGCGTCCCGCCAATCGTTACGTCTGCCGCGGCGTCACCCACTGGACCGACGATGAGGCGCCCGCGAATGCCGCCTGCCGATCGCGCATCTTCATGGGCACGAACGACGTCCGCCTGATCGCGCTGGACGCGAAGACGGGAATTCCCTGTGCCGGTTTCGGCAATGGCGGCGAGGTGAACCTCGATATCGGCATGGCCCTGGAATGGCCCGGCGAGTTCCAGATCACCTCGCCGCCCGCCGTTGGCCGGGGTGTCGTCGTGGTCGGCTCCTCGATCTCCGACAACCGACGCGTCGATGCGCCGAGCGGCGTCGTACGTGCGTTCGACGCGCGCAGCGGCCGGGCGCGCTGGACCTTCGAGCCGCTCAAGCGTGACGGCATCGAAGCCGGGCACGCCAACGTCTGGGCGCCGATGTCGGTCGACGCGGCGCGCGGCCTGGTGTTCCTGCCGACGTCCTCGCCGTCGCCGGATTTCTGGGGCGGCAAGCGGCCGGGCAACAACGAACATGCCAATTCGGTGGTCGCTTTGCGTATCGAGACCGGCGAGCTCGCATGGGCATTCCAGACCGTGCATCACGACGTCTGGGATTACGATCTGGCGGCGCAGCCGACGCTCGCGCGCCTCGATGCCGGTGACGGCCAGCGCGACGTCGTGATCCAGCCGACCAAGCAGGGTTTTGTCTTCGTGCTCGACCGCGATACCGGCAAGCCGGTCTGGCCGGTGGAAGAACGCGCGGTGCCGCAGGGCGGCGCGGACGGGGAGGCGTTGTCGCCGACGCAGCCGTTTCCGACGCATGTGCCGGCGCTGACGTCGCAGACGATCTCGACCGACGACGCGCTCTCGCCGTTGCCGGAACTGCGCCGCTCGTCCTGCGAGCGCCAGTTCACGGAGGCGCGCAACGAGGGTCTGTTCACGCCGCCTTCCGTGCGGGGCACGCTGGAGTTTCCCTTCACCGGCGGCGGCGTGAACTGGGGCAGCGCGGCCTTCGATCCGGTCCGGCAGATTCTCTACGCCAACACCGGGCGCGCCGTTCATCTCATCAGGCTGATCCCGCGCGCGGAGGCCGCTGGATTCAATCCGCCGCCGGGTCATGATTTCGGCCAGCAGCGCGGCGCGCCGTTTGCGATGTCGCGCGCGGTGATGATGTCGCCGCTCGGTCTGCTCTGCAACAAGCCGCCCTGGGGCGAGATGGTTGCGGTCGATCTGAAGGCCGGCAAGATCCTCTGGCGCTCGACGGTCGGCACCAGCGAAGATCTGGCGCCGCTCGGCGCGCCGCTGCCCTGGGGTGCGCCTCTCGTCAACGGACTGGCGGTCACGGCGGGCGGTCTCGTCTTCACCGGCGCGATGGATGCTTATCTGCGCGCCTTCGATGCGCGAAGCGGCAAGGAGCTGTGGCAGGGACGGCTGCCGGTGCCCGGCGTCGCCAATCCCATGACCTATCTGTGGAAGGGCGAGCAATATGTCGCGATCGGCGCCGGCGGCCACTCCGAAGCTGGCACCTCGATCGGCGACAGCGTGGTTGCGTTCCGCCTGGCGCGGCCGGGCGAGGCGCCGACATTGTGGTCGCGCACCATCGATCGTCCCGGTGGACGATTTTTTTGGGCATCCGCAGTGATCGGAATCGGGATCGCCGCGCTCGTGATCGCAAGCCTGCGCTGGCGTCGCCGTCGTCGTATCACGCAATCATAATCGTGTTGTGGATGCGATGCGAACGTTCGTTCACATCGAGCGCGCTATTGCACGAAGGCGAGGCCGACGCGCTTGTCACTGCGCCAAACTGTGCGACAATTCCGGACGAAATCGTCGCGCGCGATCGATAGCGTGAACGATTGCGGCAATGTGACGGGGGTGTCGAGGTCGATCGCCGCGCCGCCCGCTGACATGTTTCGCACAGTGCAGGGAATGCCGCTGCTTTCAAAGGTGATCGTTCCACCCTTGAAAACACGGTACCGCTGCGCTTCACGCTTCTCGATCATCCGCATTGGTCCATCATGTTGATTGTGAAGTAGTGCATAGAAATTACGTTGAACTAAACTCAATACTGGCGCTACTTGCACAGCGCTTCAGACTTCGTTTACGACGTTGACGCGGAGAGTCTCTCCGCCGACTTTCCTCACACGCTTTTCTTTTGTGGCGCTACGCGCCAATGGAGATACTGATGAAGACCACGCTTTCGATTTTGCTCGCCGCCGCGTTCTCGCTGTCGTCGATGCCCGCCCACGCCGTCAAGTGGGACCTCTCGACCATGAGCTGCAAGCAGTTCCTCGAGAGCGGCGAAGACAATATCCAGGTCGTGCTGACCTGGATGGACGGCTGGTACAAGGGCGACGAGGACAACGCGATCATCGACACCGACGTGTTCATCGAGAACGCCAAGAAGTTCGGTGCCTATTGCGGAAAGAATCCGACAGCCAGCATCGTCACCGCGGCCGACGAAGTGCTCGGAAAATAATCCCGGCAAGTCATGAAGCGTGCGGACCGAAGCGAGGATGCAATCGCGCTTCGGTCTCTTGCTTCGACACGATCGTGATGGAGAGCCGCGGTGCGCTTTACGCCCACGCGGCTCTCTTCTTTTGAGATGCTGCTCAGCCCGGCAGCATCGCGAACGCGCTCGATACCATCGCGACCGGCTTGTTGTCGGCGGCCGAGAGCAGCGTGACGCGGCCAAAGCTCATGGTGCGCCCGAGCCGCACTACGCGCGCGTCCGCCAGCACGTCCGACGAGGACACTGCGCGCATGAAATGCGTGGTCTGGTCGACCGTGGTCATCGGGCGGTAGCCGCGATTGGCAGCCAGGATCGCGATCACCATCGCGGTGTCGGCGAGCGCCATCAGGGCCTGGCCGCAGACCACGCCGCCGTTCCGGCACAGCCGCTCCGAGAACGGCATGCGCAGCAGCGCGCCCGGCTGCCAGTCCGGCGCATCCGCCGGCTGCACGTGCTCGAGGCGCTCGACGGCGAGATTGAGATCCTGGACCCAGGGCGCAAAAACCTCGCCGAGGATGCGTCTGGCGTCGGAGAGGCCGAATTCGGTGTCTGGCTGCATTTGCATTGCTGGCGCGCTCTCCTGTATTGCCGGATGTTTCGGCCCATTGTGCGCGCATCGGCGCGGCAAAGTCACCCGGTCTGGCGCCGGTCCCGTCGGCTTGAAAATGCCTGACTTGGCCCGATATGATGGCTTGCTCGGGGTATGGGTGGATGATGTTGCGTCGGTGTGTCCTCGTCTTTTGCATGGCCGCGCTCGGCCTGGCGCTGAGCGGCTGCACCAAATGCGGTCCGATCTGGGACGACTGGCTGCACGCGCCGAAATCGTGCAGATCGGATCGGCTCTAGCGGGCCCGGACGGCCTCGGCGGTCGCGACCGGCCGCGACAAGGATGACCAGGCACGGGCGATCCGTGCCTCCATGGATGATCAAGGAGTAGACGATGAAGCTTTTCCGTTTGGCCGCGGTGCTGGCCGTGCTGGCGGGACCTGCCTATGCGCAAATGCCCAATCTGAATTTGCTGCAGGACGCCCCGAGCAAGACCCCCGAGGAAAAGGCCGCGGAAGCCGAGCGTGACAAGGCCTACAAGGAAACGCTGAAGAAGATCCCGGATTCCAAGACCTCCAACGATCCCTGGGGCGGCATGCGCTCCGATCCGCCGAAGCAGCCGGCGGCGCCGAAGGCCTCGGCCGCAACCAGCGCGCCGAAGAAGTCCAAGAGCGGCACGGCCGCCAACTGACGAGCGGCACGGCCGCCAACTGACCCAGCTCCGTTCGGGAGGCGGTGCAACGCTTTTCGGACGGGACTCCTCTTCACCCGGCTCACGCCCTACATTGGGCTGAGCGTAGTGCGTAGAGGAGGAGGACATGGCCGACCGTCCGCGGGATCTCGCCGAGCGGATGGCGCGCCGGCGCAAGATCGCCGGCAAGCCGGGCCAAGCGGTTCGGGACGGCTATCTGCGCGAGACCTTCACGCTGCCGCGCGCGGCGGCGCGGGAAAGGGCGCAGGCCTTCTTCGCCCGCTACCCCAAGGCCGGCTATATGAGCGTTGTCGAGAGCTGGCGCGAGCTGCCCGGCGGCGATATCGAATTCACCATGCGGCGGCTGCCCAGCGCGGACTAGAGCATGATCCGGAAAAGTGCTCAGCGGTTTTCCGAAAAGATCATGCTCAAACAACAATCTAAAGCTTGATCCGGAGAGCTTGCTAGTCGAGGGTTTCGGCAACGATGCGGATCCGGAACACGGGCTCCTTGGTCTCGTCCAGCAGCTCCATGTGCCATTCGGAATTTTCCTGGAGCTTGCGGGCAATGCCTGCGGTCATGTCGGCGCAGACATTGGTCATCTCTTTCCAGGCCGAATTGCGATCGGCAAATTCCGTCGCCTGATCGGCGCAGCCGGAGTAACTTCCATTCCGGATCCGAAAGAAATACAACGGCATAGCTGGCACCGATCGCGCGCGTGATGGCCTCGCCCCCAAGGCCATGGGCGCGCGCAGTCCAATCCCAAACGACCGTCAGATCAATTCCGGGCGGCTACGGATGATGTTCCGCCGCAACCGCCAGCCGTGGTGCAGCGGGCGCAGAAGGCGCTATCCGATGCCGACTTTCATCCGGCCGGTTCACGCCGCCCGGCCGATCGCTTCAGCTCACGGTCGATACGCAGCTGCACGCGCCGGATCGCCAACAGGTCGATTTTCGTCTCGGTCTTGCCGGTCTTGACCTGCTCGCCAATGCGGAACTGCCACTGCCAGATTCCGGGAATCGCCGTCTTGGCGACGGTGAACTCGATGCCCCTGTGATTCATGGCGACCTCCCACGATTCACTCTCCATGACTGCAAACATGTTCGACGTGCCAATATTCCGGAGACAAGCAAATTTTGTCGGTAAGCCCTAGATAGTTCGGGGGTATCTCGAAAGCGCGCCTGCCCCGAAACAGGCGAAGCCGGCTCTCGAAAGACGCCGGTCCGTGAGACAGTGAGGCTGTCGCATACCCGTGGTTCTCCGACCATGAACAAAGTTCCTGGGCTGCACCCGGCTGCGTCGGTACGCCGATCGGACGGGCCGCGGGGGCCCGCGGAGGGGTTACCGGTTTCCCTGCAAGCGGCGGCATATGCCTTGCTTGGTCTGGCGATGGCAAAAACAGCAAGGGTCGTCATGCTGGGCATTCCCCGCCGCTACAGTCATTTCGTCTTCGGCATCATCCAGTCCGGGCTGACGTCGCTGATCGCGGCGGGGATCGCCAGCCTGCCCGCAGGCAGCGCGATGAGCTTCGTCGGGCACTGGATGGTGTCGTGGCTGATCGCATGGGCCGCGATGTTGCCGATCGTGCTGCTGGCTGCGCCCGCGATCCGCGCCTTCTCGCTGCTCCTGACGCAGGAGGAGCGGGACCCGCGAACCGCCCGGCAGGCATGAAAAAGCCCCGCCTGGGGAGAGCCAGACGGGGCAAAAAGTTATTGGAGGCTGAGGTGCTGGGCTGCAACACCATAGCGGCATCATCCTAGCCGGCTCCGCTTACGGCAGCCTGACAGGCGTCAGATTTCCGGACTCAACGCCGAGGCCGCAGACTGGCCCCGCACCGGTCCCAATTTCGACATCCGTTCGCACAACTGCGGACACACCGGTCGGCAAGATTCCACAGCGTTCGGCGCAGCCATGGGGGAAACGTGGCACGCCGACCACGGGGTGGCATCATGGATAACGTAGAGCGGTCATTCGCCGCCGCGACAGCGGCTGGCTTCGTGGTGCTGGTGATCGGCCTCGTGCTGCTGGCGCTGCTTTAAGGACAGGCACGCGAGCGGCAGCCTTTCCCTGGATGAACGGGGGTACAGGGCATGCCGCAAAATTGGAAAACAACCCCATGCACAGTAGGCTGCACGGAAGTTCCGTTGTCCTTTCAATAGCTTAAACTTGGTGTTTGGATGCCGTCAACGCGCTTGCGGTGATAGGGCGACCGCCTCCCGCCGCCACCTCCCGCAAGGTCATCAAAAGGGCCGCCGCCAGCCGTATCGCCGGCGCGCTCTTGTCAGCTTCGGAAGCCCCCGGTTGGGTCTAGTGGATCTTGATTTCATTCAGGGGAAGGTGGAGCTCGGCGGCGCGCTCTTGGCGGTCCTTCTTGCGGAATTCGTTTTCCTGGCGCTCGAACTTCATCAGCTCCTCATGCGCCGCCTCCAGCAGGGGATTGCGCCTGATCGTATCGCGGTTCGTGGTGTCCGTCATGACTGAGGTCCCCAGAGTTGCGGTCCCATCCTGGAGAAGGCCCGAGACCGCGAAAAGGTTCGGTGCCGCAGGATTGCGGAATTCTGACGGCGGCCGGCGGCTGCGTCTTTGATGCGCGTCAGCTTCCGCCGGGGGAATGACGTTGCGACAGCCCTGCTATTTCGGCGGTTGCAGCCCGGTGGATATGACCCAGTCGTGCAGATGATTGGCGACATCGGCCTGGCGGGCCTTCTTGAGCAGGGCGTCCCGCTCGGGCCCGGGCGGAAGCCTGGCGGCCTCTTCCTGGACCTGCTTCACCCATGCGGAGAGCCGGTCTTGAAGGGTCAACTGCTGCTTGAAACGTCGCCGCTTGAGCATGGCGCGCTCCTTTTCATGCGATGAAGGCGGGAGCGCAATCGGCGTTCTCGTCACCGATAGTGGCCACGGTTGGGGCGGTGATGGCCCATTGAGGACCATTAACGGGAGCCGCGTCTGTCCAGTTGTGTGCACAACGCGAATGGGGAGGGGGACGTGGCGATGCTCACGGACAAAGCCTCAAATCCGCAAAAGAACATATTGCGAACCTAGAACAAATAGGGTACGTTGCTTTTATCGACGAGCCGCCTCGCCAATCGTTTGTCCCTCACGCGAATCCTCGCCATAAGGAGCACGACCCAATGTCCGCCACTGCCCTGCGTATCGTCGAAGGATCTTCCATGGACAAGAGTAAAGCTCTGGCCGCCGCGCTCTCTCAGATCGAGCGCCAGTTCGGCAAGGGCTCGGTGATGAAGCTCGGCAAGAACGACCGGTCCATGGACATCGAGGCGGTGTCGTCAGGCTCGCTCGGGCTCGATATCGCGCTCGGCATCGGCGGCCTGCCGAAGGGGCGCATCGTCGAGATCTACGGGCCGGAATCCTCAGGAAAAACCACGCTGGCGCTGCATACGGTGGCCGAAGCGCAGAAGAAGGGCGGCATCTGCGCCTTCATCGACGCCGAGCACGCGCTCGACCCGGTCTATGCGAGGAAGCTGGGCGTCAACATCGACGAGCTCCTGATCTCGCAGCCCGACACCGGTGAGCAGGCGCTGGAGATCTGCGACACGCTGGTGCGGTCGGGTGCGGTGGACGTGCTGGTGATCGATTCGGTCGCGGCGCTGGTGCCGAAGGCCGAGCTCGAGGGCGAGATGGGCGATGCGCTGCCGGGTCTGCAGGCCCGCCTGATGAGCCAGGCGCTGCGCAAGCTGACGGCCTCCATCAACAAGTCCAACACCATGGTGATCTTCATCAACCAGATCCGCATGAAGATCGGTGTGATGTACGGCTCGCCGGAAACCACCACCGGCGGCAACGCGCTGAAGTTCTATGCCTCGGTCCGCCTCGACATCCGCCGCATCGGCGCGATCAAGGAGCGCGACGAAGTTGTCGGCAACACCACGCGCGTCAAGGTCGTCAAGAACAAGCTGGCGCCGCCCTTCAAGCAGGTCGAGTTCGACATCATGTACGGCGAGGGCGTCTCCAAGATGGGTGAGATCCTCGATCTCGGCGTCAAGGCCGGCATCGTCGAGAAGTCAGGCGCCTGGTTCTCCTATGACAGCCAGCGTCTCGGCCAGGGCCGCGAGAATTCGAAAGCGTTCCTGAAGGCCAACCCCGACATCACCGCCAAGATCGAGACCTCGATCCGCCAGAACTCCGGCCTGATCGCCGAGCAAATTCTCGCCGGCACGCCGGAGCGCGACGCCGACGGCGAGGAGCCGGCGGACGAGTAAGACCCTAACGCGAAAGTTTTTCGCGAGGAGCGGGCGCTGAAGACGTTGAGTTGCCGACGTCGTCAGTGCCCGTTTCGTTTTGCGTAAGGGTGAGGTGCGCCGACGATGAAGCGTGTGATCCTGACCAGTTCGGCGGGCGTCGGTCTTGCCCTCGCCGATCGCGCCGACATGGTCATCCCGTTCATCTATCGCTTCGTTTCGGGGCCACTTCCGACGGCTGACCACCTCATCCGCTATCTCGGCTGGCGGGAGTCCAGGACGTGGGTCGACCAAATGCACTGGTCGGATTGCGTCCCCGTGCGTCAGTCGCCCCTCATCAGGCGCCAGGATCGAGCCGGTGCCCTGCTCTGGGTCTGCAAGAATTACGGGGTCGATCTCATTGAACTGTGGTTCGACCCCGAACCCAACAGTCGATTGCAGTTGATCTGGATCCTCGATTACCTGCGTTTCGAGCCGTCACTTACTGAGAGTCTGAGACTACGACTCGTCGATTTCGATCTGCGCTGCCGTCGCCAGCGACGGGACTGGGGGCGACCGAGACGCGGCTTCTCGAACTCATCGCAAGCGGACGCAGTCGCACCGATGAGCTGTTTCCGTCAGGCACCTCCGAGGCTCGTGTGTTCGATCCGTGGGAGTTGGGCGCGCTGCTCGAAGGGCTCGCATTCGGCCCTGCGCCAGCGGTTGCGGGTCTGGACGGCAAGCTGGCGACACTCGATCCGGACAACGCGCGCGGTCGCAACGCCGCCTTTCGCCGGAGCCGGCTGTCGCTGACGGAGTTTGGCAAAGCGGTTCTGGAAGGTCGGGAGGATTTTCGCCGTCACAATCCGATTCGGCGCTGGTGGGGCGGCACGTTGCTGACCAATGAGCAACTCTGGCGTTGGGATCGTGAAAGTCGATTGTTGATTGCGCCTTAGGTCAGGAGCCGTAGGGTGGGCAAAGGCGCGTAAGCGCCGTGCCCACCATATTTCAACGCATACAAGGGTGGTGGGCACGCTTACGCTTTGCCCACCCTACAAGACCTCCGTCGCGTCTTACTCTGCCGCCTCCGCGTAATCGCTCACCGGCGGGCAGGAGCATACCAGGTTGCGGTCGCCATAGACGTTGTCGACGCGCCCCACCGGGCTCCAGTATTTGTCGGTGCGCGAGGTGCCCGCGGGGAAGCAGCCCTCGCTGCGGGTATAGGCGCGCTTCCAATCATCATCGGCGATGTCGTGCACGGTGTGCGGAGCATGGCGCAGCGGTGACGCCTCGATCTTGAAGCGGCCGGCCTCGACTTCGGCGATTTCTTTCCGGATCGCGATCATGGCATCACAAAAACGATCCAGCTCGGCCTTGGATTCCGATTCGGTCGGTTCGATCATCAGCGTGCCCGGCACCGGGAAGCTCATGGTCGGCGCGTGGAAGCCGTAGTCGATCAGGCGCTTGGCGATGTCGTCGACAGTGACGCCGCTCGTATTCTTCAGCGGACGGGGATCGACGATGCACTCATGCGCGACGCGGCCCTTCGCATTCTTGTAGAGCACCGGGAAGTGGGGATCGAGCCGCGCTGCGATGTAGTTGGCGTTGAGGATCGCGATCTCGGTGGCGCGCTTCAGGCCTTCACCGCCCATCATCAGGATGTAGATGTAGGAGATGGTGAGGATCGAGGCCGAACCGAACGGCGCGGCCGAGACCGGGCCGACCGGTGCGTCGCCTTGGGTCGCCGGATGACCCGGCAGGAACGGCGCCAGATGCGCCTTCACGCCGATCGGGCCCATGCCGGGGCCGCCGCCGCCATGCGGGATGCAGAAGGTCTTGTGCAGATTGAGATGGCTGACATCGGCGCCGTAATCGCCGGGCCTGCTAAGGCCGACCTGCGCGTTGAGGTTGGCGCCGTCCAGATACACCTGGCCGCCATGGCCGTGCACGATGTCGCAGATCTCGCGGATGTGCTCCTCGAACACGCCGTGCGTCGAGGGATAGGTGATCATGACCGCAGCGAGATCATTGGAGTGCTTCTCGGCCTTTGCGCGGAGATCATTGACGTCGACGTCGCCGTTCTTCTCGCAGGCGACCACCACCACGTCCATGCCGACCATCGCGGCCGAGGCCGGATTGGTGCCGTGGGCGGAGGAGGGGATCAGGCAGATCTTGCGATGGCTTTCGCCGCGCGCGGCATGGTAGCCACGAATGGCAAGAAGTCCCGCATATTCGCCCTGCGCGCCCGAATTCGGCTGCAGCGAGATGGCGTCATAGCCGGTGATGTCGCACAGCCATTTTTCCAGCCGCGCGAACAGCGCGTGATAGCCCTTGGCCTGCTCGCGCGGGACGAACGGATGCAGCGAGCCGAACTCCGGCCAGGTCAGGGGCATCATCTCGGTGGTCGCGTTCAGCTTCATGGTGCAGGATCCCAGCGGGATCATCGCACGGTCGAGTGCGAGGTCGCGGTCACTGAGCTTGCGCATGTAGCGCAGCATCTCGGTCTCCGAGCGATGCGCGTGGAAGACGGGATGGGTGAGGAATGAGGTCGCGCGCTTCAGCGCCTCCGGCAGCGCCTCGCGCGTGGTCGCCTCTAACTCGGCATAGGCCAGCTTGCCGCCGAAGGCGCGCCAGACCGCTTCGACCGTCGCGGGCGTCGTGGTCTCGTCGAGCGCGATGCGCAAGCTGGTGGCGCCGACGCCGAGATTGATCTTCTCGGCCGCCGCGCGCGCGACGATCTCGGCTCGCCTGGCGCCGGCATCGACGCTGATCGTGTCGAAGAAGTTCTCGCCATCAGGCGCGAAGCCGAGCTTGCGCAAGCCGCTCGCGAGCACGGCGGCGCGGCGATGCACATTGCGGGCGATCTGCGTCAGCCCTTCGGGGCCATGATAGACCGCGTACATCGAGGCGATCACGGCCAGCAGCACCTGCGCGGTGCAGATGTTCGAGGTCGCCTTCTCGCGGCGGATGTGCTGCTCGCGGGTCTGCAACGCGAGGCGATAGGCCGGCATCCCGCGGGAATCCACGGAGAGGCCGACGATGCGGCCGGGCAGCGAGCGCTTCAGCGCATCGCGCACCGCCATATAGGCCGCGTGCGGTCCGCCATAACCCATCGGCACGCCAAAACGCTGCGCCGAGCCGATCGCGATGTCGGCGCCGAGCTCGCCGGGCGAGGCGAGCAGCGTCAGGGCCAGCAGGTCGGCGGCCACGATCGCGAGCGCGCCCTTGGCCTTCAATGTTGCGATCGCGGGCCGGAGGTCGCGCACCGCGCCCGAAGAGCCCGGATATTGCAGCAGCGCGCCGAGCACGTCGGCCTTGTCGAGATCGGTGAGGGGATCGCCGACGATCAGGGTCCAGCCCAGCGGCTCGGCGCGGGTGCGCATCACAGCGAGCGTCTGCGGATGCACGTCCTTGTCGACGAAGAAGGCTTGCGCCTTGACCTGCGAGTGCCGCTCCGCCAGCGCCATGGCTTCGGCCGCGGCGGTGGCCTCGTCGAGCAGCGAGGCGTTGGCGACGTCGAGCCCGGTGAGGTCGCAGATCATGGTCTGGAAGTTGAGCAGCGCCTCCAGCCGGCCCTGGCTGATCTCGGGCTGGTAGGGCGTGTACGCCGTGTACCAGGCCGGGTTCTCCAGGATGTTGCGCTGGATCACCGCGGGCAAAATCGTGCCGGAATAGCCTTGGCCGATCAGCGAGGTGAAGACCTGGTTCTGGGCTGCGAGCTCGCCCATATGCGCGATCGCCTCGGTCTCGCTGAGCGGCTTGCCGAGATCGAGCGGGGCGGCCTGCCGGATCGAAGCCGGCAGCGTCTCCGCCATCAGGGCGTCGACGCTCTTGGCGCTGACGGTTTCGAGCATGGCGGTGACGTCGCGCGCCGACGGGCCGATATGGCGGCGAACGAAACTGGCGGCGGTGTCGCCGTTGGTCTTGCGGTGCGCGGTCATCGCTTGCTCCATCGTCCTTAAGCCGTGTGCGCCTTGTAGGCGGCTTCATCCATCAGGCCGCCGAGCTCGCTTCTGTCGGCCATCTTGATCTTGAAGAACCACGCCTTGCCTTGCGCCTCCGAGTTCACCAGCGCCGGCTCGGCCGCGAGCTCGGCGTTGGTCTCGAGCACTTCGCCTGTCACGGGCGCGTACACATCCGAGGCCGCCTTGACGGACTCAACCACGGCGGCGGCTTCCGCCTTCTTCAGCACGCGGCCAACCTTGGGCAGTTCGACGAACACGACGTCGCCGAGCTGCTGCTGGGCGTAATCGGTGATGCCGACGGTGGCGACGTCGCCCTCGATGGCGAGCCATTCATGGTCGGAGGTGTACAGCGTCGTGGTCATTCTCGAATCCTCAGCGTTTGTAGGTGTTCTTGACGAAGGGCATGGCCGCGACAGCGACCGGCAGACGCTGGCCGCGCACCTCGGCGAAGAGTTGTGTGCCGAGCGCGCTCGATGCGGTGGGCACATAGCCCATCGCGACCGGCGCATTCAGGCTTGGGCCGAAACCGCCCGATGTGACTTGTCCGATCGGCTCGCCGCCCGCGCTGTCAGCAAACAGCAGCGCGCCCTCGCGCACCGGCGCGCGTCCCTGGGCGAGCAGGCCGACGCGGCGGCGGGCCGCGCCGTTGTCGAAATGGGCGAGGATTTTTTCGGCACCGGGAAAGCCGCCGGCGCGCGCGCCGCCGCTGCGGCGGCTCTTCTGCACCGACCATTCCAGCGCGGCCTCGACCGGCGTGGTCGCGGTGTCGATGTCGTGGCCGTAGAGGCAGAGCCCGGCTTCCAGCCGAAGACTGTCGCGGGCGCCCAGGCCGATCGGCAGCACGTCGGGGTTTTCGAGCAGCGCTTTGGCGAGACGTTCGGCATCGGCCGCGGGAACCGAAATTTCAAAACCGTCCTCGCCGGTGTAGCCGGAGCGCGAGACGAAACAGTCGAGGCCGGCAACCTTGCGGGGGCCGGAATCCATGAACTTCATGGCGGGCGCCTCTGCACACAATTTCGCCAGCGCCGCCTCGGCCTTCGGCCCCTGCAGCGCGATCAGTGCGCGGTCTGTGAGGGAATCGACGCCGCAGTCCCCAGAGAGATTCGCGCGCAGATGCGCCTCGTCGGCTTCCTTGCAGGCGGCGTTGACGACCAGGAAGAGGTGATCACCGAAATTGGCGACCATCAGGTCGTCCAGAATTCCGCCACCGGCGTTGGTGAACTGGGCGTAGCGTTGCCGTCCCGGCGCAATCGCCACGATATCCTGTGGCACCAGCCGTTCCAGTGCGCGGGCGGCGTCCTCGACCCTGCCGGATTTCGGCCTGAGCGCGATCTGGCCCATATGGGAGACGTCGAACAGGCCGGCTGCGTTGCGGGTATGGAGGTGCTCCTTCAGGACGCCCGCGGGGTATTGCACGGGCATGTCATAGCCCGCGAACGGCACCATCTTGCCGCCCAGGGAGACATGAAGCCCATGAAGGGGCGTACGTTTCAGGGAATCTTGGTCGTCGCGCGCTAGCATCACAGGGGCCCTCGGCGGTTCCCCCGGGACGATTCCCTGAGGACACCAGTCGAAGCCCCATCTGTCGCTGTGCCTGAGAGTATTATCCCGTCGGCGGGAGCCATCCGGGTCTAAACCCGTCGGCGCCTCTTTCCAGATGCTGTCAAAGCCACGCGGTCCTTTTGCCTGAGAGTTTCCGGGGCGGTTGCTCCTTCGGCGCCGGCACCAAAGCCGGTCTCTCCCGACGTGGCCGTACGATACAGATGGGTACAGACCACAGGGCGGCCAAGCCTGTCAACGCGTCCGCTTGCCCTATCAACGGGATTGCAAAGGGGATTGAGCGCCTGCGGCAACCCTCTGATCTCCTTGCACAGTTTCTGGACAGCGAAGCTGGCCTTGTCTAAAAGCGCTGTGGCCCGCAGATATCAGCCTAAATGTCAGGTTTGGATGGCCTATAGCGGGTCCAAGCACACCCGATTGGATGAACATGAGCGGCGTCAACGAGATCAGGTCGACCTTTCTGAACTTCTTTGCCGAGAACGGCCACGAGATCGTGTCGTCCTCGCCATTGGTGCCGCGCAACGATCCGACGTTGATGTTCACCAATGCCGGCATGGTGCAGTTCAAGAACGTCTTCACCGGCGTCGAGAAGCGGCCCTATCAGCGCGCCACCACGTCGCAGAAATGCGTGCGCGCCGGCGGCAAGCACAACGACCTCGACAATGTCGGCTACACCGCGCGCCATCTCACCTTCTTCGAGATGCTCGGCAACTTCTCCTTCGGCGACTATTTCAAGGAGCGCGCGATCGAGCTCGCCTGGAAGCTGATCACGAAGGACTTCGGGCTCAACAAGGACAAGCTGCTCGTCACCGTCTACCACACCGACGACGAAGCGCACGGGCTCTGGAAGAAGATCGCGGGCTTCTCCGACGACCGCATCATCCGCATCCCGACCTCGGACAATTTCTGGGCGATGGGCGACACCGGCCCGTGCGGCCCGTGCTCGGAGATCTTCATCGACCGCGGTGATCACATCTGGGGCGGACCTCCGGGCTCGCCGGAAGAGGATGGCGACCGCTTCCTCGAATTCTGGAATCTCGTGTTCATGCAGTACGAGCAGGTGACGAAGGAGGAGCGCGTGGATCTGCCGCGTCCCTCGATCGACACCGGCATGGGCCTCGAGCGCATGGCCTGCATCATGCAGGGGGTCGACAGCGTGTTCGAGACCGACCTGTTCCGTCATTTGATCGATGCGACCTCGTCCGCGCTCGGGAGCGGGCCGAATGAGCAGACCGTGGCCTCGTTCCGCGTCATTGCCGACCATTTGCGCTCCTCGGCGTTCCTGGTCGCGGACGGCGTGCTGCCCTCGAACGAGGGCCGCGGCTACGTGCTGCGCCGGATCATGCGCCGCGCGATGCGCCATGCGCAGTTGCTCGGTGCCAAGGAGCCGCTGATGCATCGTCTGGTCTGGGCGCTGGTCCGCGAGATGGGCCAGGCCTACCCCGACCTGATGCGCGCGGAAAGCCTGATCGAGGAAACGCTGCGGCTGGAAGAGACCCGGTTCCGCAAGACGCTGTCGCGGGGCCTCGCCATCCTCGACGAGAAGAGCGCGTCCTTGAAAAAGGGCGACATGTTCGATGGCGACGTCGCCTTCACGCTGTACGACACCTACGGCTTCCCGCTCGACCTGACGCAGGACGCGCTGAAGTCGCGCGGCATCGGCGTCGACCAGGCTTCCTTCTCCGATGCGATGGAGCGCCAGAAGGCCAAGGCGCGCGAGTCCTGGAAGGGTTCTGGCGAGGCGGCTTCCGAAGCGATCTGGTTCCTGCTGCGCGAAAAGCTCGGCGCTACTGAATTCCTGGGCTACGAGACCGAGAGCGCTGAAGGCGTGGTCTCTGCCCTGGTGAAGGACGGTGCAGAGGTCGCCAGCCTGAAGGCCGGCGACACCGGTGCGATCGTGCTGAACCAGACGCCGTTCTACGCGGAGTCCGGCGGCCAGGTCGGCGACACCGGCGTGCTCACGGGCGAGGGCGGCGTCAAGTTCCGCGTCACCGACACGCAGAAGAAGCTCGGCGATTTCTTCGTGCATGTCGGCACGGTGGAGAGCGGCGAAGTCAAGCTCGGCACCGCGCTGCAGCTCGAGGTCGATCATTCCAGGCGCTCCTCGATCCGGGCGCATCATTCGGCGACGCATCTCATCCACGAGGCGCTGCGCCAGGTGCTCGGCGACCACATCGCCCAGCGCGGCTCGATGGTTGCGCCAGATCGCCTGCGCTTCGACTTCGTGCATCCGAAGCCGATCTCGGCGGAGGAGCTGGCCCGGGTCGAGGACATCGCCAATGACGTGGTGCTGGAGAACGACGAGGTCACCACGCGTGTGATGGGCGTGGATGAGGCTCGCGAAGCCGGCGCGCGCGCCCTGTTCGGCGAGAAATATGGCGACGAGGTCCGCGTCGTCTCGATGGGCCGGACCGCGCGCGAGCGCGGCGCCAACGCGCTCGGCTGGTCGGTCGAGCTCTGCGGCGGCACGCATGTGCGACGCACCGGCGATATCGGCCTGATCACGCTCACCGGCGAGAGCGCGGTCGCCTCCGGCGTGCGCCGCATCGAGGCGCTGACCGGCAATTATGCGCGCAGGCACGCCAACGAGACCATGGCGCTGGCCAAGACCGCGGCGAACGAGCTGCGCACCTCGCTCGACGACGTCCCGGCGCGCATCAACGCGCTGATGGAGGAGCGCAAGAAGCTCGAGCGCGAGCTTTCCGACGCCCGCAAGAAGCTGGCGATGGGCGGCGGCGCTTCGGCCGGCAGCAATGGCGCAGCCAGCGGCGTGCGCGAGGTCGGCAACGTCAAGCTGATGGCGCGCGCGGTCGAGGGCATCGAGATGAAGGATCTCAAGAGCCTTGCCGACGACGGCAAGAAGCAGATCGGTTCCGGCGTCGTCGCCATCGTCGGAGTCACCGAGGACGGCAAGGCCGGCATCGTGGTCGGCGTCACCGCGGACCTCACCGCGCGCTTCAACGCGGTGAACCTCGTGCGTGTCGCCTCCGAGGCGCTCGGCGGCAAGGGCGGCGGTGGCCGGCCCGACATGGCCCAGGCCGGCGGACCTGACGGAGCCAAGGCGTCCGAGGCGCTGAGCGCGATCGAAAAAGCGATGGCGGGCGCGTGAGGCCGTGCGCCCCGTTCCGCGAGGACGTGGCTCAGCCGATCCAAACTTGAGGGATCGCCTGTACGAATTGCTGGAGCACGATCCGCTGGCCTATTCAGCCGGGTCGCGCTTCATCCAGGTCATCATCGGCGTCATCGTGCTCAATGTGGCCGCGATGATCCTCGCCTCGGTGCCGGAGCTGGACGCGCAGTTCGGCGTCGTGTTCTCCGCGATCACCATTCTGTCGGTGTTCGTGTTCGCGCTGGAATATGCCGCGCGGCTGTGGACGGTGGCGGGCCACACCCAGCGCAAGGGCTCCGCGCTGTCCGACCGGCTCGGCTATGCCTTCTCCGCGCTCGGCATCATCGACCTCATGGCGTTCCTGCCCGCTTCCATCGTGCTCGCCACCGGCCGGCACGCGACGCTGGCGGCGCTCGGCGTGCTGCCGTTCTTCAAGCTGATCCGCTATTCGCCGGCGATGCGCTCGCTGCTCGCCGCCGTGCATGCCGAGCGTCGCGCGCTGATCGGCTGCATCGTCATCCTGATCGGCGCGGTCCTGACGTTCGCCTCGCTGCTCTACGCCATCGAGCGCGACGTGCAGCCGGACAAGCTCGGCACTATCCCGCAGGCGATGTGGTGGGCGATCGTGACGCTCGGCACCGTCGGCTATGGCGACGTCGTGCCGGTGACGCCGCTCGGCAAGCTGGTCTCCACCTTCGCCATCATCAGCGGCTTCGCCATGATCGCGCTGCCGGTCGCGATCATCTCAACCGCCTTTGCCGAAGAGGTGAAGCGGCGCGATTTCGTCGTCACCTGGGGCATGCTGGCGCGGGTGCCGCTGTTCTCGCATCTGTCGGCCGCGGAGATCGCCGACATCATGCGGCTGTTGCGGGCGCGCACCATCGAGCAGGGCGAGATATTGGTCCGCCGCGGCGATGCGGCCTCGTCGATGTATTTCATCACCGCCGGCGAGGTCGAGATTGCGCTGCCGAGCCAGCATGTGCACCTCACGGACGGCACCTTCTTCGGCGAGATCGCGCTGCTGCATAAGACAAAACGCAGCGGCACGGTGACGGCGACGCGCAAGACGCGCCTCCTGGTGCTCGACGCCCAGGATTTTCATGCCTTGATCGCGCGCATGCCGACGCTCGCCGACCACGTCCACACCACCGCCAAGGCGCGGCTCGCCGACAGCGGCGATCTCGCGGCGGCAGAGCTGGCGCAGGCCGAGAAGGACGACACCGACCGCTGAGCGGTCAGCCTTTCTTCAGGAAGACATATTCGGCGGAGTAGGGCGCGCTTCTGAACTCGCCGGCCTTGTCGCACGCACCGTCGAGCTTGCCGCCATGGGTGTTGATGCGCTGGACGGTGGTGACGGGCGTCAGGGTGCCGCTGCCGCGATGGGAGGTGACCTCCAGCTTCAGCCAGGGGATATCGGCAACCGTTGCGCCGGGCGCGTTGCCGATGGCCTTACCGACGACGGCGCTGCTGTCGGCAAGCTCCCAGTTGGGGCCGGCATAGTGGCGGCCGATGGTCTTGCCCTCGGACAGCAGCGTCGCGACCGGCTCGCGGAAGGCCCAGGCGAGCTTGCCGTCGGCGGCGGCCTTGCACTCATAGACTTGCGCGCCCTCGGCGTGAAGGCTCACCACCACGCTCTCGCCAGGTGCTGCGATGGCGTCGGGAAGCGGCTCGGCAGCTCCGGCCGGTCCGATCAGGGCCGCGAGCAGCAGTGTGGGGCCGGCAAGCTTGATGAACATGGTGGCATCTCCGCGCAAGGTCTCAAAAGAAACGGGCCGCGCTGTTGCGCGGCCCGTGATGATGTCTGGCCCAGTCGGGCGAAATTGCGGACGGCTCAGGCCGCCAGCTCCTTGGTCAGGTTCTCGGCGACCTTGTCGAGGAAGCCGGTGGTCGAGAGCCAGCGCTGGTCGGCGCCGACCAGGAGCGCGAGGTCCTTGGTCATGTAGCCGGCCTCGACGGTGTCGACGCAGACCTTCTCCAGCGTGTTGGCGAACTTGGCGAGCTCGGCATTGTTGTCGAGCTTGGCGCGGTGCGACAGGCCACGCGTCCAGGCGAAGATCGACGCGATCGAGTTGGTCGAGGTCTCCTTGCCCTTCTGGTGCTCGCGGTAGTGGCGGGTCACCGTGCCGTGGGCAGCTTCGGCTTCCACGGTCTTGCCGTCGGGGGTGAGCAGCACCGAGGTCATCAGGCCGAGCGAGCCGTAGCCCTGCGCGACCGTGTCGGACTGCACGTCGCCGTCGTAGTTCTTACAGGCCCAGACATAGCCGCCGGACCATTTCAGCGCCGAGGCCACCATGTCGTCGATCAGGCGGTGCTCGTAGGTCAGGCCCTTGGCCTCGAATTCCTTCTTGAATTCGCGGTCGTAGATGTCCTGGAAGATGTCCTTGAAGCGGCCGTCATAGACCTTCAGAATCGTGTTCTTGGTCGAGAGGTAGACCGGGTAGTTGCGCAGCAGGCCGTAGTTCAGCGAGGCGCGGGCGAAGTCGATGATGGAGTCGTCGAGGTTGTACATTCCCATCGCGACGCCGGCGTCGGGCGCCTTGAACACTTCCTTCTCGATCACGGTGCCGTCCTCGCCGACGAACTTCATCGACAGCGTGCCCTTGCCCGGGAACTTGAAATCGGTGGCGCGGTACTGGTCGCCATAGGCGTGGCGGCCGATGATGATTGGCTTGGTCCAGCCGGGAACCAGGCGCGGCACGTTCTTGCAGATGATCGGCTCGCGGAAGATCACGCCGCCGAGGATGTTGCGGATGGTGCCGTTCGGCGACTTCCACATCTGCTTGAGGTTGAACTCCTTCACCCGGGCCTCGTCCGGGGTGATGGTTGCGCACTTGACGCCGACGCCGACCTTCTTGATCGCCTCGGCGGCGTCGATGGTGACCTGATCGTTGGTGTGGTCGCGGTACTCCATGCCCAGGTCGAAATACATCAGCTCGACATCCAGGAACGGGGTGATCAGCTTGTCCTTGATGTACTGCCAGATGATCCGGGTCATCTCGTCGCCATCGAGTTCGACGACGGGATTGGATACCTTGATTTTTGCCATGATCGGGGAAGCCTCTTGGGAACGGCGCTTTTGGCGCGCCACGGGAATATCCGCCGCCTCTTAGCACCCGGACGCGGCGGGCGAAAGCCAAGGGATTATGCACTTTTAGCTCATCCAGCTTCCCCAGACGTGGGGGCAGGGCCGCCCTGCCGCAGGACCGGATCCGAGGATCCGGAGGAGATTCAAAAGTCGATTCCAACCCGTTATTTCCCTTGAGAATTTCGTCAGGACAGGCAAACGAGGCGGACAGCGCCGGCCGGCCCAAGGACGACTTGGGAAAGGCCGGCTTGAATCAATTCCTGAGAGTGCCCTGGCAAGGCCTTGAGACGAAGAGTGAAAGCGAAACGAGATGTCGGGGACTGACAAGAGCAAGGCGGGTTTGTCCCTCGACGGTCCCATCGTGATCCTGGTCGAGCCGCAGCTCGGCGAAAACATCGGCATGGCCGCACGCGCCATGGGAAATTTTGCCCTTGGCGCCTTGCGCATCGTCAACCCCAGGGACGGTTGGCCCAACATCGCGGCACAGCGCGCCGCGGCCGGCGCCGACCACATTCTGGAAAAGGTCGAATTGTTCGAGACGGTGGAGCAGGCGGTCGCCGACCTCGACCTGCTGTTCGCTACTACCGCACGTCCCCACGACCAGGCCAAGCCGGTGGTCGGGCCGGAGGCGGCGGCCAGCGAGATCGCGGGTCACGTCGCAACCGGCGGCAGGTGCGGTATCCTGTTCGGCCGCGAGCGCTGGGGCCTGACCAACGAGGAGGTCGGGCTCTCCAACCGCATCATCACCTTCCCGGTCAATCCGGGCTTCGCCTCGCTCAACCTCGCCCAGGCCGTGCTGCTGGTCGGCTATGAATGGTTCAAGCGAGCAACGTCCGGCGAACTGCCGCACGCCATGCCGGAGCGCTCCGAGCGCGCCTCGCAGCACCAGATGCAGGCGTTCTTCGACAACCTCATCCGCGAACTCGACAAGGTGGAATTTTTGCGCCCCGCCGAGAAGCGCGACACCATGCTGGTCAACCTGCGCAACATCTTCAGTCGGATGGAGCCGACCAAGCAGGACATGCACACCCTGCACGGCGTGATCATGGCGATCGCCGAGGGACGCAAGGGCCCGGCCAAGGGAGGCGTGCTCGATGGCGAGCAGGCGACGCGCCTGCGCGCGCTTTTGGCCGAGCACGGGCAGGGCGGCGGCGTGCCCGACAGCGGCTCCACTGTGCGCGGCCTCGCCCGCCTGCTTCGCCGCAACCCGACCGACGCCGAGCGTCTGCTCTGGCAGGCTTTGACCCGCGACCGTCGCTTCGCCGGCCAGTTCAAGCGCCAGACCCCGGTCGGCCGCCACATCCCGGACTTCGTCTCGTTCCCGCATCGGATCGCGATCGAGCTGGTGAATCCGGGCGAGGGCGAGGCGATTGCCGCTGATCGCGCAGGAAGGCGGACGTGGCTCGAGGCGCGGGACTATCGGGTGCTGGAGATCCGGGCGGCGGACATCGAGCGCGATCTCGAGGCGGAGCTGGTGCGGCTGCAGGGGATGATGGAGCAGAGCACGTAGCTGTCGTCGAGCGCCGGTCTCGTAGGGTGGGCAAAGCGGCTTGTCCGCCGTAGCTCGAAGAGCGAAGGCGGAAGCTTGCCCACCTATGTCGATCGACGAAGCTCAGACAGAGGTAGTGGGCACGGCGCTACGCGCCTTTGCCCGCCCTACGAGTTGGGAGTGCCAAGAGCACACGTCGTCTAGGGAAGGCTAGCGTTGGCGTAACCACCACCTCTACCGCCAGTTGACGCAGGCGTGGCGGCCACGCCCAGGCGAGCGAACGGCGCTGCGCCCAAGACCATCCAGCCCCATTGATGCATGTCAAGGAACATCGAACCCCGCCCGTTACGGTTTTGAGGCAACAGGGAGGGTTCGATATGTCAATCAGCCGTCGCCAAGCACTTGCCGCCTTCAGCGCCGCTGTATCGGCGCTCGCGATTTCCCGCACCGCACGTGCCGAGTTTGACGGTCCTGTTGTCAGGGCCCTGGAGGGCGGCGAAGATTTCTGGCTCGCCCAGGATGCCTATATCTACGGATATCCTCTCGTGACGATGGAGATGACCCGCCGGGTCATGACGAACGTTGCGGCGGTGGAAGGCACGCGCGGGCCGATGGGGCAATTCGTCAAGCTCCGTAAGTACCCTGATGCCACCTTCAAGGATGTCACGGCACCCAATGCCGATACGCTCTACACGACGGCTTGGATCGACGTGGGAGACGAGCCCTGGGTCCTGAGCATGCCGGACATGAAGGACCGCTACTTCCTGTTTCCGATGCTGGACGGCTGGACCAATGTCTTCCAGGTGCCTGGCAAGCGCACCACCGGCACCAAGGCGCAGACCTATGCGATCACCGGCCCGGGCTGGAAGGGAACGCTTCCCGCCGGCGTCAAGGAATACAAATCCCCCACGTGCATGGTGTGGATCTTGGGCCGCATCTACTGCACCGGTACGCCGGAGGACTACGCGGCCGTGCACGCCGCGCAGGACCAGTTCAAGCTCGTGCCGCTCAGCGCATACGACAAGTCCTTTACGCCCCCGGCAGGCAAGGTCGATGCGTCGATCGACATGAAGACGGCGGTGCGCGAGCAGGTCAACCGCCTGGACGCCGCGGCCTATTTCACCCTTCTCGCGCAATTGATGAAGCGCAATCCGCCGGCCGCCGCCGACGCAGCTGAGGTCGCCAAATTCGCGAAGATCGGTCTTGTCCCCGGCAAGGATTTTGACGCGAGCAAATTCGATGCTGCCTTCGCCAAGCGCGTCCCGCAGGTGGCATTCGACCGCATCATGCTCCAGTTCAAGGTCAACAAGGCGATCAAGAACATCAACGGCTGGGCCTTCGACAGCGAAGCCGGTATCTACGGCACCAATTATCTCAACCGTGCGCTTGTCACGGCCATCGGCCTTGGCGCCAACCGGATCCAGGATGCGTGCTATCCGACATCCCAGAAGGACGCCGACGGGAAAGAGTACGTCGGCAGCAACAAATACGTGATGCGTTTCCCGAAGGGGCAGCTTCCTCCGGTCGGGGGCTTCTGGTCGATCACGATGTATGACGAGAACTACTTCTTCGTCGCCAATCCGATCAACCGCCAGTCGATCAGCGCCCGCCAGAATCTCAAAGCCAATCCGGACGGTTCGGTCGATCTCTACATCCAGAAGGACAGTCCCGGCCCCGACAAGGAGAGCAATTGGCTTCCCGCGCCGGCGGGCAAGTTCGTCCTGATGTTGCGGATGTACTGGCCGAACGAGAAGTCACCCTCGATCGTCAACGGGACCTGGAAGCCGCCTCCCGTCCGGCAAGTGACGAGCAGCTAGGGAGATATCCTGCTCAGCCGGTGAACGATGGCGCGGGAGGCGAGATGCTGTTTCCGGATACCCCGACCGCCGCCTGCGCATGTCCGTCGGCGGCGAATTACCCGCGCCCGAGCTGTACGTCGCGCTCCACCGCAATCCATGTCGTCCGCGCCAACGCCAGCAATCTGCCGGCTTCATCATGAAGCGCGGCGTCGGCCGTGCGCTTGCGGCCGTCGCGGCCGGTGGGCCAGGCCGTGACGATGCAGAGCTCGCCGGGGCGGGGGCGCGCTTCGATGCGGGCTGACATCCGTCCGAGCAGGAGCGGGGTCTTCTCGAAGCTGCCGCTCTGCTGATCGTAATTGCAGGCAAAGCCGGTGGGGCAGTCGAGCGCGGACCAGAGGAATTCGGGCGCGATGAGGCCATCCCCGGCCGTGAGATTCGGATCGGGTGCCCAGCTCGCGGCGAGAACGGGAGTTTGTGCTTGACGGCGGAGCGGGCCGGCGAAGATGCGCAGGCCGTCGCCCTTCGCCCTTGCGGGACCGCAGACGAAACAGTGTGGCAGCGGATGTTCGTGCGGCCTGGACAGCGCATGCAATTCGGCCGCACGTGCTTCCAGCAAGTCAGCTGTCTCGATCTGCGCAAGCTCGACGCTCACGGCGCGGGCGGTGGCGACGGCTTTGCCGCCATCGCGAAGCTCCCATGTGCCGTCGTCCGTCGCGATGGCATCGAGCGGCGAGTCCAGCGGGGGCGGCGCGCGCAGCGTCACCTCTGCAGCCCCGGGAATGTGACGGGCGAGCCGGCCGCAGACATAGCCGCCGTTGCCGGAGTTCGGAGGACCGCAATAGCGCTTGTCGATGATGATCGAAGCCATGGCGCACTCTATCTGATTTTGAGCACAATTCGTCCCTGAACTGTCCGGTTGGCCACGGCGCGCATGGCGTCGCCGGCCTCCTCCAAAGGGAGGACGCGGTCGATATGCGGGCGGATTTGTCCTTCGGCCAGCAATCGCATCAGCGTGGCGTTCATGCGCGCTGCCTCGTTGGAGAATTTCTCCGCCCAGGCGCCGGCAAAGACGCCGATGATGGAATAGTTCTTCAACAGCGGCAGGTTCATCGGGATGGAGGGAATCTCGCCGCCGGTGAAGCCGATCGGCATCAGCCGTCCGCCCCATTTCATCAGCCGGGCCATCTGCTCGAAAATCCCACCGCCGACATTGTCGAAGCCGACATCGATGCCGTCTCCTGACGTGATCGACTTGATCCGGTCGCGCAGATCCTCGCTGCGATAGTTGATGACCTCGCTGGCGCCGTAGCCGCGGACCAGGGCCGCCTTGTCGTCAGAGCCGACACCGGCGACGACGCGCAGGCCGAGATGCCGGCCGAGGTCGACGGCGGCAAGTCCAACTCCGCCGGCAGCGCCAGTGACGAACAGCGTTTCGCCGCGCTCGGCTCGTGCCCGTTCGACCAGCGCATGATAGGCCGTGCCGTAATTGTGGAGGATGGTTGCCGCCGCTTCGAACGCGACGCCGTCAGGCAGGCGTACGGTCTTCGACTCCTTCGCGATCATCTGTTCGGCGTAGCCGCCGGTCCAGCTGCTGCAGGCCACGCGATCGCCGGACGCGAACCTTGTCACCGTGCCGCCGACCGCGACGACGGTTCCGGAGGCTTCCGTGCCGGGCACGAAGGGCGTCTGCGGTCGCAGCTGGTAGAGACCCGAGACCAGCAACTGGTCCATGAAGCTGACGGAGGCCGCGTGGACGTCGATGAGGATCTCATCGCCGGCAGGCTTGGGCGCATCGATCTCGCCGAGGCGCAAATCGCCGGGACCAGTGAACGAATGGCACAGAATGGCTTTCATCGGGGCGCTCCGATGCTCCGGGCCACGTCCTGGTCTTTCGTCCGGGTCCGCGCGAAAAGGCGCGGCACCAGCATCGGAACGCGGCGGCGATATTGCCGGTAGGTTTCCCCGAACTCCGCGATCAGATCGCGCTCTTCGAACTGCAACGCGGCCAGGATATAGGCGGTGTTCGCGAGCGCGAACAGCAGATGGCCGGCGGTCATCTCGGGCGTGGCCCAGAATGCGAGGAGGAAGCCGAGCATGATCGGATGCCGCACGATCTTGTAGAGCAGCGGCGCCTTGAAGGAGTGATCCTCCGGCTCGGTCCCGCGCAGCGCCGAGAAGGCCTGGCCCAGGCCGAACAGGTCGAAATGATCGATCATGTGGGTCGAGGCGAATGCGATCAGCCAGCCGAGCCAATGGACGCCGGTCAAACACCACGCCACGATTCCGCTGGTCTGCCAAACCAGTATCGGGATCGGACGCCACTGCCAGAACAGCAGGAGGAGGATGAGGCTGGAGAGCAGCACGTAGGTGCTGCGCTCGCAGGCCACGGGAAGAACTTTGGTCCACCAGCGTTTGAAGGCCGGGCGCGCCATGACGCTGTGCTGGATTGCAAACAGGCTCATCAGCAGCAGGTTGACGAGGATGGCCTCGGTCAGGCTGCCGACGTCGGTCCCCTGATCGATCGACTTCGGTACGACATAATTGCCGACGAAACCGAGTGCATAGAGGAAGGACAGCGTGAATACGGCATAGCTCACGATTGCGTAGAGCAGGATTGCGAGGCGTGAGAACATGGTTTTTTCCTATTGTGCCTGATCCAGCGGTGCCGCATGCAGAGCTCAAGGCGGTCGCCGGCGAGCCGGCTCGATCTGGGCCCATGGCTACCGCGGCGCCGTCCCCTGTGCGTCCCCTGGGGACGTCCCGAGGGGGAGAGAGGATTTCCATGACGGCTTTCTCGCTGGAGACATTCGGGTTCCCGGAGGTCCATGCTGACGGCCGTCCGATCAAGTTGAACCTGCGCAAGGGTCTTGCGCTGCTCGTCTATCTGGCGGAGGCCAAGGCGGCGGTCGCGCGCGACGTCGTTGCCACGCTGCTCTGGCCTGAGACCGATCGCGAGACGGGCCTTGCGCGGCTGCGGCGGCTGCTTCATCGCGTCGAGCTCGCGCTCGGTCAGCCGGTATTCGAGACCGACCGCACCAGCGTGCGGTGGTCTCCGGCGACCGTGCTGAAGGCCGATGCGCATTCATTCGAGAGCGCCTGCGACCGCGGCGACTTTGAAGCGGCCTGCCGGATCTGTCGCGGCGACTTCCTTGCGGGCTTCGCTCTCGACGATTGCCCTGAATTCGACGATTGGGCGTTCTTTCGCCGGGAGGCGCTGAGGGGACGGCTCATGCATGCGCTCGAGCGTCTCGTGCAGGACAAGAATGCCGCCGGCGACCATTTTGCCGCGGCCGCGCATGCGGGACGCCTGGCTGAACTCGATCCGCTCAGCGAGGTCTATGGCCGGCATCTGATCCGCAGCCTTCTGCTGGCCGGCGACCGCAGCGCGGCCGAACGTCAGCATGCTGCAATGACACAGCGGCTGCGGGACGAACTCGGGGTTGCGCCGGAAGCCGAGACCGAGGCGCTGATGAGTCCCGCAACGGCGCTGCACGCTGTTCCAACCACGCGCTATGTGAAGGGCGCCGGCGTGCATCTGGCGTATCAAACCTATGGCAGCGGCCCGCTCGATATCCTGGTGATGCCCGGCTTCGTGTCGCATGTGGAGCGGGCCTGGGAGAGCCCTGCAAGCCGGACGTTCCTGGCGTCGTTGATGAAGCTTGGACGGCTGATCGTTTTCGATCGTCGCGGGATCGGGCTGTCCGACCGGGTCGGATCGGCCCCGGGGATCGACGTCACCGCGGAGGATATCGGCACCGTGCTGCGGGCGGTGGATTCCCGCCGCGTCGTGCTGTTCGGCGCCTCCGAATGCGGGCCGGCCTGCGTCAAATTTGCGATCGATGAGCCGCGCCGCGTGGCCGGGCTCATCCTGTTCGGCGCACTGGCCAAGGGATGTTGGGCGGAGGACTATCCGTACGCGTTGCGCGCCAGCCAGTATGACGCCTGGAGCAGGCAGCTCGTCGCGCAGTGGGGCGGCCCGGTCGGCATCGAGACTTTTGCGCCGAGTTTGGCCGGCGATCCGCAGGCGCGCGCCTGGTGGGCCGGGCTATTGCGCGCGGCGTCCAGTCCCGGCGGCATCTCGGCCGTGCTCGAGGCCTTTCGCGACGCCGACGTGCGGCATCTCCTGGCTCAGATCACGGTGCCGACCCTGGTGATGCACCGGCGCGGCGACCAGGCGGTGCGGATCGCGGCCGGCCGCGATATCGCGAGCCGGATCAGCGGTGCGGAGTTTGTCGAGCTCGACGGCAACGATCATTGGTTCTTCGCGGGTGATCAGCAGCCGGTGCTGGCTGCCATCAAGCGATTCACGGATGCGTTGCCGCTTCGGAGGGCGTAACCCACCACTCCCATTGCTCGCTGATTCGATTTGGTGGACTACGCTTTGCTAATCCACCCTACGAGGTCTGTATCAGGCCGCGCTTGCGACCTCGTCCTTGGGGGTGCCGTGCTGGAGCTGGCGCAACGCCGCGAGGTTGGACTCGACCGACGCCAGGCAGCAACGCGATTTGCCGCCCGACTTCGCCTGGTAGAGCGCGGCATCGGCGACCGCCAGCAGTCCGGCGACGTCGGCGCCGTGATCCGGTGACAGCGCGATGCCGACGCTGGCGCCGATGCAGGCGTGCATTTCGCCGCTGAGCTCATAGGACAATGCGACCTCGCTGCAGGAAGATGCGGTTTGGTGCAGGTGTGGCGGTGGAGCGTGGGACCTAAGGCTGCGTCGAATGCAGGCTTCGAAGGGTGGGCAAAGCAAAGCGTGCCCACCATCTCGATCGACGAAGCTGAACGAGTTTGGTGGGCACGGCGCTTTGCGCCCTTGTCCACCTCACGAGATCTGCGACACGGGGTGGGAGGCGATCACACCGCCTCCAGCTGATCCGCCGCGCGCTTCTTCTTCGACTTGGACTGGCCGAGTAGGGGGCCGGCCGTCAGCGCCGCCGTATCTGCCACGCCGGGATCACGCGAGATCATCGCGGCCACGATCGCGCCGTCGATCAGGAGGCCGAGCTGATGCGCGAGCACCGCGGGCTCGCTCGAGCCAAGCTCGCCGGCGAGCTTCTCGATGTGGCCGAGCACGATCTTCTTGTGCTTCAGTGCGATGTTGCGGAACTGCTTGGCGTCCTTGTCGTGCTCGCCGACCGCGTTGATGAAGGGGCAGCCGTAGAAGCGCTCTTCGGCAAACCAGCTCTTCAGGGCCGGGAAGATGCGCGTCAGCTTGGCCTGCGCATCGCCGCCGCCGTCTTCCATGGCGCCGATGAACCATTCGCGCCATTGCTTGCCTTCGCTCTCCAGCACCGCGTTGACGAGGTTGGTCTTGGAGCCGAACAATTTGTAAAGCGTGGTCTTCGCGGTCCCGGCCTCTTCGATGATCGCATCGATGCCGGTGGCGTTGATTCCGTTCTTGCAGAACAAATGCGAGGCGGCGCTGAGCAGGCGCCCGCGCGCGGATTCGTCATCGCCCGCGCCTGAATGCGGCGCGTTCTTCTTCGACGACATCTTGTTCAGTGAGGGCTTGTTCAGTGAAGGTTTGGCCATGGATTGCAACTTAATCGCAGCCGCGCGGTATCATCAAGCCGCATCTGCTTCGCGCTAAAAAGATTCGCATCGGCCATCTCAGCTGCATCGCCTTTGAGCAGAGTGCGGCTGATCAATCCGCAGGCAGCCATCGCTAAGCGGCTCCAATGCCTCGCATTTCGTTTTCGGTCCCGTCTGGCACGCTCCATGCAAGGAAACAGACCGTTCGGTATCCTGCCGTTTTCCGCGGCTGCCAGGGAGAAGATGATGACTGCCGTCGTTCAAAAGACAGTGCTGACGGGGTGCCTTGCGCCCATCGACAAGAATGGCCTCGAGCAACTGATCGCGAGCGGCAAGGCCAATCCGAAGGTCGTCAAGACCTTGAAGTGCAAGACGGTCGCGGAAGGCAAATTCCGTCACGCCAACTACATCCGCAATCTGCCGCCCTATATCGTCGACGAGCCGCCGGGCCTTTTGGGTGACGACACCGCGCCCAATCCGTCGGAAGCCTCGCTTGCCGCGCTCGGCTCGTGCCTCGCCGTCGGCCTGCACGCCAACGCCGTGCATCGCGGCTGGATCGTCAACAAGCTCGAGCTCGAGCTCGAAGGCGACCTCAACATCACCGCGGTCTGGGGCACCGGCGATACCTCGGACAAGCCGGTCGGCTTCACCGACGTGCGGGTCAAGGTCGACATGGAATGCGAGGGCGTCTCGCAGGACGAGATCAACGCGCTGGTCGCCCATGTGAAGAAATGGTCGCCGGTCGCCAACACCTTCACGCGCCCGGTCAATCTCGAGGTCGGCATCTAGCTGATCGCAACCAGGACAAGGTGCGGGAGACGATCATGGGTTCACTGGCTTTATCGCGGGCCGAAAGTTTGGATCAGCCCGCACCGTCCATTGCAGGGGAGGTGGCGCGGATCGCGCGCGAAGATCTCGCGCCGCTCGCCGCCGGCATCGACGACGGCTCGGTCTATCCGGCCGAGGTGTTGCGCAAGTTCGGTGCGGTCGGCGCCTGGGGCAGTCACGTGCCGCACGAAGGTCCCGCCGACTTGCGCTGCGCCATCCAGGCGATGGCCGCGATCGGCGAGGTCTGCGGCGCCACGGCTTTCATGGCCTGGTGCCAGAACACGCTGGTCTGGTACGCCGCCAACTCGACCAATCTGAAGCTCGCCAAGCGGTTCGGCGATGCTTTCTCGACCGGCCGGGTGCTCGGCGGCACCGGGCTCTCCAACCCGATGAAGAGCTTTTTCGGCATCGAGAAACTGAAGCTGAAAGGGCGCAAGGTCGAGGGCGGCTACATCGTGCGCGGCGCGCTGCCCTGGGTCTCCAATCTCGGTCCCGACCATTATTTCGGCACCATCTTCGAGCGTGAGGACGATCAGGGCGTCGCAAGTGGCGAGCCCGGCACGGTCATGTTCCTGGCCGATTGCTCCGATCCCGCGATCACGCTGACGCCGTGCAAGCCGTTCATGGCGATGGACGGCACCGGCACCTATGGCGTTCAGTTCCGCGACGTCTTCGTGCCGGACGAGCTGATCCTCGCCGACCCCGCCGGCCCCTTCGTCAAGAAGATCCGCGCCGGCTTCATCCTGCTGCAGGCCGGCATGGCGCTCGGCCTCATCAAGGACTGCATCAACATCATGGGCGAGGTCGATAGTCCGCTCGGCCATATCAACCGCTATCTGCCGCAGCAGCCGGTGCACTTCCGCGACCTCGCCGCCGAGCTCGAGGCCGAGACCATGGCGCTGGCGCGCGATCCCTACAACGAGGACGAGACCTACTGGCGCAAGGTGATCGCGCTGCGCCTGCGCGCAGGCGAGGCCAGTGTCGCGGCGGCGCATGCGGCGATGCTGCATTGTGGCGCGCGCGGCTACCTCAGGAGCCACCGCGCACAGCGGCGGCTGCGCGAGGCCTATTTCGTCGCGATCGTCACGCCGGCCACCAAGCAGCTGCGCAAGATGCTCGCCGAGTCCTGAGCTTCACGAGTCCACCCCAGACCACCGCTTAACCTCAACGGAGAGGCTGCCAATGACGGACGTTCTGATCTCTGCCAGCGAACTTGCCGATCTCTTGAAGCTCGAACCCTGTGTCGTCATCGACACCCGCAATCCCGATGCCTATGGCGCCGGGCATCTGCCGGGCGCGGTGAACGTGCACGAGATCTTCACGTTTCTCGCGACCTCGACGCCGGAAGGCATGAGCGAGCTGAAGACCAAATTCGCCGACGCCTTCGGCGCTGCCGGTCTCTCCGGCAAGGAGACCGCGGTGATCTACGAGCAGTCGATGAATTCCGGCTTCGGCCAGTCCTGCCGCGGCTATTATCTGCTCACCATGCTCGGCTATCCCAAAGTCAAGGTGCTGCATGGCGGCTTCGATGCGTGGTCGGCCGCGGGTCTTCCGGTGACCAAGGATGTCCCGGCGCCGGCGAAGGCCTCGTTCGCGATCGTGCCGGAAGCCGGCGAGATCCTGATCGACGCGAAGACCATGCTTGCCGCGGTCGGCAAGCCCGGCATCGCCATTCTCGACGTGCGCGATGTCGACGAATGGATCGGCGACAGCTCTTCGCCCTATGGCAAGGATTTCTGCCCGCGCAAGGGCCGCATCCCCGGCGCGGTGTGGCTGGAATGGTACCGCATGATGAAGCCGACCGCCGAAGGGCCCCGCTTCAAGTCCAAGGACGAGATTTTGGCCGAATGCGCCACCGTCGGCATCACGCCGACGACGCCAGTCTATCTCTACTGCTTCAAGGGCGCGCGCGCTTCGAACACCTTCCTGGCGCTGAAGAACGCCGGCGTGAAGGACGTGCGGATGTATTTCGGCTCCTGGAACGAATGGTCGCGTGACCCCTCGCTGCCGATCGAGCAGGGGTTGCCCATTGCTGCCCAGGTAACGGGCAAGGCGGCATAGAACCTGCATGTTTCCAATGGCCCGGCTGCGCAAGCGGTAGCCGGGCCACGATGGAATTCTGACCTGACGCGGCGGACAACGGCGTCCGCCGCGCAGTGTGACAAAGGGGCGCAGCAGCATGTCCATGTTCGACGATCCGTTCGATGCCGACCGCAATCTCGGGGCGGGCTGCGTTTGCGGCCAGCACCGTTCGGCGAGGGAGCACGAGCAGGCGGCGCTGCGCTGCGAGCCGGTCGAGAGCGAGGAGAAACGCTACGAGGGCGTGATTGCGTCGGCCGTGATGCGCGCGATGTTCCCGCAGGATGTGGCACGGCGGGCGTTTCTGAAGTCGGTCGGGGCGTCCACCGCACTGGCCGCGCTGTCGCAGTTCTTTCCGCTGCAGACCGCAACCGAAGTATTCGCGCAAGCCGGTGTGCCCGAGAAGAAGGACCTCAAGGTCGGCTTCATCCCGATTACTTGCGCCACGCCCATCATCATGGCGGCGCCGATGGGCTTCTATGCCAAGCACGGTCTCAACGTCGAGGTGGTCAAGACCGCCGGCTGGGCCGTGATCCGCGACAAGACCATCAACAAGGAGTACGACGCCGCGCACATGCTGGCACCGATGCCGATCGCGATCTCGCTGGGCCTCGGTGCGAACGCCATTCCCTTTGCCGTGCCGGCGATCGAGAACATCAACGGGCAGGGCATCGTGCTGGCGGCCAAGCACAAGGACAAGCGCGACCCGAAGGACTGGAAGGGCCTGAAATTCGCCATCCCCTTCGACTATTCCATGCACAATTACCTGCTGCGCTACTATCTCGCCGAGCACGGGCTCGATCCCGATACCGACGTGCAGCTGCGCTCGGTGCCGCCGCCGGAGATGGTCGCCAATTTGCGTGCAGACAATATCGACGGCTTCCTCGCCCCCGACAACATCTGCCAGCGCGCGATCTATGACGGCGTCGGCTTCATGCATCTGTTGTCGAAGGAGATCTGGGACGGTCATCCCTGTTGCAGCTTCGCCGCCAGCCGCGAGTTCATCACGTCAGCGCCAAACAGCTTTGCGGCGCTGACCCGCGCCATCGTCGATGCGACCGCCTATGCCTCGAAGGCGGAGAACCGCAAGCAGATCGCGGAAGCCATCGCGCCGGCCAATTACATCAACGCGCCGGTGACGGTGCTGGAGCAGGTCTTGACCGGCACCTATGCCGACGGCCTCGGTGGCGTGAAGACCGATGCGAAGCGCGTCGATTTCGATCCATTCCCCTGGCAGTCCTTTGCGGTGTGGATGCTGACGCAGATGAAGCGCTGGGGCCAGATCAAGGGCGACGTCGACTACAAGGCGGTGGCCGAGCAGGTGTATCTGGCCACCGACACCAAGAAGCTGATGGCCGAGATGGGGCTCACACCGCCTGCGAGCGCGTACAAGTCGTTTGCGGTGATGGGCAAGACTTTCGATCCGGCCAAGCCGGAGGACTATGTCGCGAGCTTCAAGATCAGGAAGTCGTCGTGATGAGATCTCTCTCAGCATCGTCGTCCCGGCGAACGCCGAGACCCATACCGCGGAATCCATCGATTGCTATCGATGGGAGTACCGAACGACGAGTCTTCGCCAAACTTCTCCCTGGGGTTATGGGTCCCGGCGTTCGCCGGGACGACGGGCGGAGAGGTCTCGCGCGATGACTTCTTCTCTCCGCCTCCGCGCCGGTCTCGTCTCCATCGCGCTGCTCGCTGCATTCCTCGGCATCTGGCATCTCGCCACGCGCTCGACAGGCCCCGTCGCCACGATGAGCCCCGAATACGCCAAGCTGATGGGGCTGACCGCGACGCAGGGCAAATCGGCGATGCCCGGGCCGCTCGATGTCGGCGCCAAGTTGTGGGAGCATTTGCGGCGGCCGTTCTACGACAACGGGCCGAACGACAAGGGGCTCGGCATCCAGCTTGCCTATTCGATCGCGCGGGTCGGCACCGGCTATCTGCTGGCGGTGCTGGTCGCGATCCCGCTCGGATTTCTGATCGGCATGTCGCCGCTGCTGAGCAAGGCGCTCGATCCCTTCATCCAGGTGCTGAAGCCGATCTCGCCGCTGGCCTGGATGCCGCTCGCGCTCTACACCATCAAGGATTCCTCGATCTCGGCGATCTTCGTCATCTTCATCTGCTCGATCTGGCCGATGCTGCTCAACACCGTGTTCGGCGTCGCCAGCGTGCGCAAGGAATGGATCAACGTCGCGCGCACGCTCGAGGTCGGCACCATCAGGCGGGCCTTCACCGTGATCCTCCCCGCGGCGGCGCCGACGATCCTGACCGGCATGCGCATCTCGATCGGCATCGCCTGGCTCGTCATCGTCGCCGCCGAAATGCTCGTCGGCGGCACCGGCATCGGCTATTTCGTCTGGAACGAGTGGAATAATCTGTCGATCACCAACGTGATCATCGCGATCCTGCTGATCGGGATCGTCGGCATGCTGCTCGACCAGATCCTGGCGCGCTTCACGCGCATGGTCACGTTTCCGGAGTAGGGGAGATGACCGACAAATTCATCTCCATCGAAGCCATCGCGAAGCGCTATCCCAGCGCCGGCGGCGCCACGACCACCGTGTTCGAGAACCTGTGGCTGTCGATGGCGCGCGGCGAGTTTGCCTGCGTGATCGGGCATTCCGGCTGCGGCAAGACCACCGTGCTCAACATCCTCGCCGGCCTCGATGCGCCGAGCGAGGGCGCCGTCATCGTCGACGGGCAGGCGATTTCGGGCACCAGCCTCGACCGCGCCGTGATCTTCCAGAGCCACGCACTGTTGCCCTGGCGCACCGTGCTCGGCAACGTCGCCTATGCCGTGAGCTCGAAATGGCGGAGCTGGGACCGCGCCAAGGTGAGGGCGCATGCGCAGACCTTCATCGACCTCGTTGGCCTGACCGGCTCCGAGCACAAGCGGCCCTCGGAACTGTCGGGCGGCATGAAGCAGCGCGTCGGCATCGCGCGTGCGCTCTCGATCACGCCGAAGATCATGCTGATGGACGAGCCATTCTCGGCGCTGGACGCGCTGACGCGCGGCACGCTGCAGGACGAGGTGCGGCGCATCTGCCTGGAGACCGGGCAGACCGCGTTCATGATCAGCCATGATGTCGACGAGGCGATCTATCTCGCCGACAAGATCTTCCTGATGACCAACGGACCCGGTGCGGTGCTGGCCGAGGTCGTCGAGAACCCGCTGCCGAGGGACCGCGGCCGCACTGATCTGCACCGCCACCCGCTCTACTACGCACTGCGCAACCACATCATCGATTTCCTGGTGACGCGCAGCAAGACGTTTACCGCCGAGACACCCGATCACGATCCGCGTAATGTGCCGCTGGTGCATATCGGCAAGCCCGGACTGACGATCGCATCCAGTGGTGACGAGCAACGCCAGACCTGGACGCCCGGGACCAGTCCCGGACTGACTGCTTGAAAAGGAGACCCTGACATGAAACGCGAAGACCTCACTGAGAAGCTGCTCGACATCAAGCGCGAGAAGGGCTGGAGCTGGAAGCACATCTGCGACAAGATCGGGGGGTATTCCGAGGTCCTCATCGTCGGCGCCATCCTCGGCCAGATGAAATTGACGAAGCCGCAGGCTGCCAATGCCGGCGAGCTGTTCGGCCTGTCGAAGGCGGAAGTTGCGATGCTCAACGAGGTGCCGATGCGCGGCACCGGCACGCCGATGCCGCCGACCGATCCCCTGATCTATCGCTTCTACGAAATGGTGATGGTGAACGGCCCGGCCTGGAAGGCGCTGATCGAGGAAGAATTCGGCGACGGCATCATGTCGGCGATCGACTTCGACATGGCCATGGAGCGCGTCGCCAACCCGAAGGGCGACCGCGTCAAGATCACCATGAGCGGCAAATTCCTGCCGTACAAATATTACGGCGCCAGCGGCAACGTGCCGGAATACGGCTTCAAGGAGGAGTGACCGACGCAGTTAACCGCTGGTGAAGCGGCGGCCCGGTGTTTGCGGTCCATGGTTTGCCTGACGGCAACCTCTGGAGGCTAGGTAACGGGCCTCGCTTCAACCACAGGTACCCGTGATGAAATTCCGCTCGCGTTTTGTCTTGGCAGGCGTTGGTCTGCTGGTCGTGATAGCTCCCGCCAAGGCTCAGTCCCAGCGTGTCATCGCCGAGCAAGGCGGCGGTGGTCTGCGGCAGGAAGGATCGGTGCGTGTGCAGACTTCGATCAACTTCTTTGTCGCCGGTCCGACCGGGGACAGCGAGGAGGCCCAGAAACTGCGCGACCGCGCGCGCCGCACGGTCTATGAGATGGCGGCGCGCGAATGTGATCTCCTGCGCGAGGTGCTCGCCCGCGATTGCCGGATGGAGTCGGTCAACACCAACATCAACCGGCAGTTCGGACCGCAACAAGCGGAGGGATTCAATATCAGCGGATCGATGGGTTTTCAGATCACGCTGAAATAGAGCCAGACGGCGGGGTCACTTCCCCGCCTTCACCTCGGCGGCCGCCACCGCGAGCAGCTCGCTCATCTTGGCGCGAATCGCCTGCTCGGTGACGGCGACGTTCTTGGCGGTGAAATCGGCCGTGATCTTGCGCAGGACGTCGGCATCGCCGGCCTCCTCGAAATCGGCCGCGACCACCTCCTTGGCATAGGCGGTGGCGGCATCGCCTGACATGCCGAGCTTTTCAGCCGCCCACAGCCCGAGCAGCCGGTTGCGGCGGGCCTCCGCCTTGAATTTCTGCTCCTCGTCGAGGGCGTATTTCTTCTCGAAACCTTCCTGGCGCTTGTCGAACTCGCTCATGCCTTGTTCCAAATCCCCTGCTGAATGGAGCGGGAGCCTTCCGTTGCGGCGACCCGACTGCATGCCTACATAGATAGCACGAATCGGCAAAACAACGGGCCGTTAAGCCGCAGGCAAGATGGTATAAGTTGGCGCCGGACGGCCGGATCGATTGTGCTCGGTCAGCCAATCGGATAGGTTGCCTGAAGGCTCGGTTCCCGTTCTGTTTCCAAGGGTTATGGACGGGGTTCCGGGTCGTTCACGGCAGCTCCGCTGTGGGTCGTAAATCCTAGTAACCGGAGCACACCAAATACATGGATTTCAACAAAACACGGTACATCCCCATGAGCCGGCGGCGTCGCATTTATGAAGGCAAGGCAAAGGTTCTGTATGAAGGCCCGGAGCCCGGTACCCTGATCCAGCACTTCAAGGACGACGCGACCGCGTTCAATGCGAAAAAGCATCAGGTAATCGAGGGCAAGGGCGTCCTCAACAACCGGATCTCGGAGTACCTGTTTCAGCACCTCAACGACATCGGGGTGCCGACCCACTTCATTCGCCGTCTCAACATGCGCGAGCAGTTGATTCGCGAGGTCGAGATCGTGCCGCTCGAGGTGGTGGTGCGGAACGTCGCCGCGGGCTCGCTGTCGCAGCGCCTCGGCATCGAGGAGGGCACCCAGCTGCCCCGTTCGATCATCGAATTCTACTACAAGAACGACCAGCTCAACGACCCCATGGTGTCGGAAGAGCACATCACGGCCTTCGGCTGGGCGACGCCCCAGGAGATCGACGACATCATGGCGCTTGCCATCCGCGTCAACGACTTCCTCACCGGCCTCTTCCTCGGCATCGGCATCCGCCTCGTCGACTTCAAGATGGAATGCGGACGTCTGTTCGAGAACGAGATGATGCGCATCATCGTCGCCGACGAGATCTCGCCGGATAGCTGCCGTCTGTGGGACATCAAGTCGAACGAGAAGCTCGACAAGGACCGTTTCCGCAGGGATCTCGGCGGCCTGCTCGAGGCCTATACTGAAGTTGCAAAACGTCTCGGCATCCTCATGGAGAACGAGCGTCCGCAGGGCTCCGGCCCGGTGCTGGTGAAGAGCTGAGGGGATTTTCGACGTGAAGGCACGTGTCACCGTTACCTTGAAGACGGGCATCCTCGATCCGCAAGGCAAGGCCATCGAAGGCGCGCTGAAGTCGCTCGGCGTCGACGGCGTCGCCAGCGTCCGCCAGGGCAAGGTGTTCGACATCGAGCTCGCCGGCGCCGACAAGACCAAGGCGGAAGCCGCGCTGAAGGAAGCCGCCGACAAGCTGTTGGCGAATACCGTGATCGAGAACTATCGGGTCGAAATCGTCTAGGGCTGTCCGCCATGGTAGCCCGGATCGCGCTTCGATCCATCCGGGCTACGAAGCGATTTCCTCATAGCCATCCGGCGCGACGAAAACGCCAGTACAGCGCGGTGCACGCCGTCAGCATCACGCCGAGCAGCATGTAATAGCCGTAGTCCCATTCCAGCTCCGGCATGTGCTTGAAGTTCATGCCGTAGATGCCGGCAAGCGCGGTCGGGATCGCGATGATCGCGAGCCAGGACGCGAGCTTCTTGGACACCGCCGTCTCCTGCGCCTGGCCGACCAGCAGGCTGGCCTCGAATGCGAAGGCCAGCACCTCGCGCATGGAATCGATGCGCTCCTGGATGTTGCGGACGTGGTCGGTGACGTCGCGAAATAGCGGCTGCATGGCCTGCCGCACCATCGACAGCTCGTCATGCTCCAGCCGGCGGCAGACCTCCACCAGCGGCCCGATCGCGTTGCGCAGCCGCAACAGGTCGCGGCGCAGCATGTAGAGCCGCTCGATCTGGGCTTTGCTGATCGCCTTGGACAGCACGTCGTCCTCGATACCCTCGACTTCGTCGTGAATGCTCTCGAGCACGGGCGAGTAATTGTCGACGATGAAATCGAGGATCGCATAGAGGATGTAATCCTCGCCGCGGGCGAGCGCCCGCGGGCAGCTTTCGCAGCGTTCGCGCACCGGCCTGTAGGACGTCGAGGCGCCGTGGCGCACCGAGACCAGATAACCTTCGCCGACGAAGATGTGGGTTTCGCCGAAGACGATGCGGCCCTCGACCAGCTGCGCCGTCCGCGCCACGATGAACAGGGCTTCGCCATATTGCTCGATCTTGGGCCGCTGATGGGCGTGGTTGGCGTCCTCGATCGCGAGTTCGTGCAGGTCGAATTGCTTCTGCACCGCGCCGAGCAGCGCCATGTCGGGCTCGTGCAGGCCGATCCAGACCACGTGGCCGGGCTTGGCCCGCCAGCTCGAGGCCTCGCTGATGGCGATATTGGCGATACGGCGGCCATCGACATAGGCGCCGGCGGCGACGACGCCCTCGGTGGACACGGGCTCGGAGGGGGACGTGGGCAGCGACGGGACGTTCATGGCTTCAATCCCGGGCAAGATCGTCGGGCAAAAGTGCCTCGGCTATGGCCTGTGTACAAGGCCGTCCGGCAAGGCTAGCACTGGTAAAATCCCCGTCAAATGGCTATGTCTCTTCGCGAATTGGCCCTTTGGCCAGCCCGATTCCCATCACCGTCGGAACTTTTGCCATGAAAGCCGCCATCCTCGTCTTTCCCGGAATCAACCGCGAACGCGACATGGCGCGGGCGCTGAGGATGATCTCGGGCAGCGAGCCGGCGATGGTCTGGCACGCCGAGCCGTCGCTGCCCGCGGGCACGGATCTCGTGGTGGTGCCGGGCGGCTTCTCCTACGGCGACTATTTGCGCTGCGGCGCCATCGCGGCACGCGCGCCGGTGATGGACGCGGTGCGCGACTATGCGGCCAAGGGCGGCCTCGTGCTCGGCGTCTGCAACGGTTTTCAGATCCTCTGCGAGTCCGGCCTCTTGCCGGGCGTGCTGATGCGCAATGCGCGGCTGAAATTCATCTGTCACGACGTGCATCTGCGCGTCGAGCGTTCCGACACGCCGTTCACCCGCGGCTACAATGCCGGGCAGGTGATCCGCGTGCCGGTCGCCCATGGCGAAGGCAATTACGAGGCGGATGAAGAGACCATCAAGCGGCTCGAAGGCGAGGGGCGGGTGCTCTATCGCTATTGCTCCGCCGAGGGCGTGGTGGACGAAGCTCACAACATCAACGGCGCCGCGCATTCGATCGCCGGCATCGTCAACGACAAGGGCAACGTGCTCGGCATGATGCCGCATCCGGAAAACCACGTCGAAGACATCATGGGCTGCACCGACGGCCGCGGCTTGTTCGCGGGCCTGACCGCGCATCTGGAAAGAGCCGCGTGATTGCGTTCGCGGTGAAGCGGGCTCTCGCTGCGATCGCGGCGCTGGCATTCGTGACGGCCGCGTTCGCGCAGGACTATCCAAAACGTCCGATCACCATGATCGTGCCGTTCGCGGCCGGCGGCACCTCGGACGTGATCGCGCGCGCGGTGGCCGAGCAGATGGGCATCGCGCTCGGCCAGACCATCGTGATCGAGAACGTTGCGGGGGCCGGCGGCTCGACTGCGCTGGCGCGCGCCTCCCGTGCCGAGCCCGACGGCTACACCATCGCAATCGGCAATGCCGGCACCAATGCCGCGACCTACACGATCTATCCCAAGCTGCCGTTCACGCCTGATTCCTTCGTGCCGATCGCCATGGTGGCGAAGACGTTCGGCATCATCGCGCTGCGCAAGGACTTTCCGGCGAAGGACCTCAAGGAGTTCATCGCCTACGCCAAGGCCAATCCCGGCAAGATCAATCTCGGCCATGCCGGCGTCGGCTCCTCGAACTATCTGATCTGCAAGAGCTTCGTCACCGCCGCCAGCATCGACGCGACGCTGGTCGGCTATCGCGGCGCCGCGCCCGCGCTGACCGATGCCGTCGGCAGCCAGATCGACGGCGTCTGCGATGCGGCGGCCTCGGTCTCGCAATCGATCAACGAGAAGCTGGTGAAGGGGCTCGTGGTCGGCTCGACCGTGCGGCTCGCCACGCTGCCGGACCTGCCGACCTCGACGGAAGCGGGCCTGCCCGAATTCGAGGCGCAAGGCTGGAACGGCCTGTTCGCGCCCAAGGGCACGCCGCCGGCCGTGATTGCCAAGCTGAACGCCGCGGCGCGCACGGCCGTCGAGACCGACGCGGTCAAGAAGCGCTTTGCCGACCTGTCGACCGTTGCGCCCGATGCCAATGAGCATACGCCGGAGCTGCTGCAGCAGCTCGTGACACGGGACGTCGAAAAATATCGGAAAATGCTGGCGGACGACGCCAAGTAGTCGGCCGCTCCTGCCGGCTCCCGCATTGGCGGGAGACGGCTTTGCGCGACTCAAGGAATCCGCGCGACGACCTTGATCTCGAAGTCGAACCCGGCAAGCCAATTCACGCCAACAGCCGTCCAATTCGGATAGGGCGCGTCGCCGATCTCGGTGCTGCGGACAGCCATCACCGTATCGATCTGTTGGGCAGGATTGGTGTGAAACGTGGTGACATCCACCACGTCGTCCAGCGTGCATCCGGCAGCTGCGAGCACCGCGCGCAAATTGGCAAACGCACGCCGGACCTGGTCCTCGAACACGGGCTCGGGTGAGCCGTCCTCGCGGCTGCCGACCTGTCCCGAGACGAACAGCAAGTCGCCGGACCGGATCGCGGCCGAATACCGATGAGCTTCATAAAGTGCTTGACGGTGAGCGGGGAAGATGGCCTCGCGCTGGAGCATGTGGCTGTGCCTTTCGAAAGATCAGGGGCAGGGACCGCGAATTGCCTTGCGGCGCCGGTCGTGACATTGTTCATATACGGTTCGTATGTGAGCTTATCGCTCACATACGGGGCGTATGTCAACAGAAAATGGGTCGAGCATGATCGAGGGAAAACGTGCCGCAGCCATGGCGGAAAATCGGGCCAAGCTCATCCGCGCTGCGCGCAAGGCTTTCGCCACGCAGGGTTATGCAGAAGCGTCGATGGATGAGCTGACGGCCTCGGTCGGGCTGACACGGGGCGCGCTCTATCACAATTTCGAGGACAAGAAGGGGCTGCTCTGGGCCGTCGTCGCGCAGATCGATGGCGAAATGGCGGAGCGGCTGCGCGCGATCCGGGAGCAAGCGCCAACCTTGTGGCAGGGCCTGCTCGCAGAGGGCAGTGCCTATATCGAAATGGCGCTCGATCCTGAAATTCAGCGCATCATGCTTCTGGATGGACCTGCCGTACTCGGTGATCCATCCAAATGGCCCGGCGAGAACGCCTGCCTGGATATCACCATGCGAACGATCCGGTCACTGATCGACGAGAAGGTGGTGAAGCCTTTGGATGTTGAAGCAGCCGGGCGACTGCTGAACGGCGCCGCGCTCAGTGCCGCATTATGGGTCGCCGCAGCCAACGATCCGAAAGTCGTGCTGAACAAGGCCGTGGACGCGTTTCGACAGTTGGCGAGCGGATTGCTGCGCGACTCGAATGGCCGCGCATGATGCAAATTTCGCTCGTGAACCTCCGTCACGCTTGAGGCGACTGACTCCTCGTCGCCATCACGGCGCGTGCGTCCGGGGTCGCTGATTTTCTGCAAGGGGAGCAACTCAAAGTTGTTCCGCCGCTGCAATTGCGATATCACGGAGCGTGCGCTGTCGCTGTGCCCGTGGATGTCACATGCCCGTTGCCCTGATCGTTCTGCTGCTCGATCTCACGCTGATCTATCACGCCTCGCGAACCGGGCGGTTGCGGCCCTGGGCCTTCATCATCCTGCTGGTGCCGATGATGGGCGCGCTCGCCTATATCGCGGTCGAGCTCATTCCCGAATGGTTTTCCAGTCACGGTGCCCGGCAGGCGCGCCAGCGCGTCGCCAACCGGCTCGATCCGGAGAAGCGCTATCGCGAATTGTCGGACCGGCTGGCTGACGCCGACACCATCGCCAACCGCGCGGCGCTGGCGGACGAGTGCGCGAATATCGGCCGGTTCGCTGAGGCCGAGCAGCATTATGACCACATCCTGAAGCTGCCGATGGGGCACGATCCCGCCTATGTGTTTCGCAAGGCGCAGGCCGAGTTTTCCGCCAAGCGTCCGGTCGACGCGCTCACGACGCTCGACGATCTCCAGAAGCAATGGCCCGACTTCGATTCCGCGGATGCGCATCTGCTCTACGCCCGCGCGCTCGTCGAGGTCGGCCGGACCGACGAGGCGCTGGAGGAATATCACGCTCTCGCCGGCTACTACCCCGGCGCCGAAGCGCGGGTGCGCTACGGCCTGCTGCTGCAGGTGGTCGGCCGCACCGCCGAGGCGCGAATGGTCTTCAACGAGTTGCTGATCCAGATGCGCCGCGCACCGAAATATCTGCGCAACGCGCAGGCGGAATGGCTGTCGATCGCCGAGAAGCAATTGTCGGCGTCGCGCTAGTTGCCTTCGCGCTTCAGAACCAGCGCCAAATTCCGGCAAACGCGACCAGGTCAACGAGGTAATGCGCGAGCACGACCGGCCAAAGGGCGCCTGACCGCCAATGCATCACCATGAAAAGGATGCCGAATATTGTGGCGAGAAGGATGTTCCCGACCCCGGACCACCAATGATGGGCACCGAACATGAGAGAAGTGATGAGAACGGCAAAGGCGCCGTCACCCAGGTAAGGTCGGGCGGTGTTCCGAAGCAATCGCCTGAAGATGATCTCTTCGCTGGCCGCGACCAGTATCAGGCCAACGACAAGGAGACGTTGAGCCAGCCGATTGGGTGCGGATACTTGCCGACGATGGTCGCCGGAAATGTCGCATTCATGAGACGTAGCGGCCACTGACCCAACCGGTCCAGCAGCACTGACCCAGCAATCCAGACCCCGATTTCAAGTAGAGAGATCCGGCGTTTCTCCCTGCGATAGGCGATAGCGCGTGCTGCCGGAATCGCCGCAAGGATGACCAGAGCGGCGACTCGGCCGGCATAGTCCCAGACGAGCCAGCCCGCGGCACTATGCTGATGCCGTCGCATCAGTTGGGATGCAACGAGCGGGAAGAGCGCGAGCGCAAATCACCAGAGGCTGGGCGCGCGATCGGCCTTTGAATCGCCAATGGCGTCCGGTGAACGACTTTCCATGCTGGGCCCTGAGGGAGGGATGCGTCACGACAGGCTTGCGCCCGACTACCTCATATTCGTCCCGCGTGTGTCAATCGAGCTATGCCCGCGCTGGCGCTCAAAGCCCGCGCAATCGGCCTAGCGCAGCTTGAACTTCTCCGCCGGCACGGTCATCGCGGCGACACCCGCCATCACCAGCACTAGCCCCAGCGCCAGGTTCGACGGCACGCTCTCGCCGAGCAGCAGCACGGAGAGGCCGACGCCGATCGGAATGCGCAGATACCCTTGCGCATTCGTGGTTAGCGTACCGAGGCGGCCGAGGCAGACGTAGAACAGCATCAAGCCCAGCGCGCTCGAGACGATGCCCATGACGATGGTGGCGACGATCGCGGTCGGCGTCGGCTGCAGCGTCCAGGGCTGGTCGATGATCAGCGATGGCGGCAGCAGGATGAGACCGCCGAACAATAGCGAGCCGGCCGCCACCACCATCGGGTCGTATTCGGAGAGGCGAAGGCCGAAGATCGTGGCGCAGGCAAAGGAGATGGTGGCGAGCAGGATCGCGATCTCCGCCACGATCTCGATCCCGAAGCCGCGCAGTGCATCGAGGCCGACGATGAGAATGGTGCCGGCGAGGCCGAGGATCGCGCCGGCGAGCTTGAGCAGCGTTGCCGGCTCATGCCGGGTGATCAGCGAGGTGATCAGGAACGCGAAGATCGGCGTGGTCGAGGCCAGCACCACGGTGTTCGACGCCGGCACATAGAGCTGCGACCAGGTGATGATCAGGAACGGAAAGGTCGAGTTGATCAGCTGCTGGGTCGCGAACAGCTTCCACGCCTTCGCGTCGGTCGGGACGCTGATGCCGCGCATCCACAGGATCGCGAACAGGAAGGCAGCCGCGATCAGTGAGCGTGCCGAGATGAAGGTGATGGGCGGGATGGTGGGAAGCGCCAGCTTGGCCAGCGGGTAGGTCGAGCTCCAGCAGCAGGCGAGCGCGAGCGCATAGTCGCGCCAGTTGCGCGCGCCGGTGGCGGCCATGGACGGCAACGGCGATGAAACGGAGGCCGCTGAGCGCCCCGCCTCCGATGTGCTCTGCGGCACCTTGTTCCTGCTCCCCGGCGCGACAGCGCTTGCCGGGAAGTCTGGGCGAGGGGGCGCGAAAAGGGAAGGCGCCGAGCTATGCGTTTGGCTGAGGTAGCGCCTTTCGCTTCATCCGCTTGATCGTGCCGGAAAAGGTGAGCAGCACCCGCGTCCCGGACGTCATCTTGCCGCGCAGGAAGATCAGCGAGCCGCCGGCGCGGGTGACCTCGCCGGTGCATTCGATCAGCTCACCCTCGCGTGCCGCGTCGAGGAATTCACAGGCAAAATTGGTCGTCACAGCCCGGCTGTCCAGGACATGGGTGGCGATCGCAAACAGGGAGTAATCGGCAAAGGCCATGTAGCAGCCGCCGTGGACGTTCCCGGAGCCGTTGAGGTGCTTTTTCTCGACCCGGAAGGCGCTGCGGACGTTGCCATCCGCCTCGATCCGGTGCCAGAAGGGGCCGACATGGGACTCAAAACTGTCGCGAATCCAGGTCCGCCAGCCCACAAATTCGCCCTCGGTGGCGACGTGGAGGTCAGGGCGGCGGGGTGGGGGCGCTTTGGTCAATTCGTGCAAGGAAATGGGCCTTCAATTGCGGGTCTTCAGCCCTTAAATCCGATCCGTCCGCGCCGTGCAATTCCTGTTCCCGCCGTCCCCGCCTGCAAAACGTGGGACAGCGGGAAAATGCGCCATAAAGGGCTTTTCGCGAGCCCTGGATGTTCCTAAGAACGGCCAAACCGCCGCCGAAAGCCTGGAATCCATGAAGAACGAACCCAAGATCACCCCCGAACTGGTTGCCGCCCATGGGCTCAAGCCCGACGAATATGAGCGCATCCTGAAGCTGATCGGGCGGGAGCCGACCTTCACCGAGCTCGGCATCTTCTCGGCGATGTGGAACGAGCACTGCTCGTACAAGTCGTCGCGCATCCATCTCAAGGGCCTGCCGACCAAGGCGCCCTGGGTGATCCAGGGCCCCGGCGAGAATGCCGGCGTGATCGACATCGGCGACGGCCAGGCGGTGGTCTTCAAGATGGAAAGCCACAACCACCCGAGCTACATCGAGCCCTACCAGGGCGCCACCACGGGAGTCGGCGGCATTTTGCGCGACGTCTTCACCATGGGCGCGCGTCCCATCGCCTGCCTCAATGCGCTCAGCTTCGGCGCGCCCGAACATGCCCGGACACGGCATCTGGTCTCCGGCGTCGTCGCCGGCGTCGGGGGGTACGGCAATTCCTTCGGCGTGCCGACGGTGGGCGGCCAGGTGCGCTTCCACACCCGCTATGACGGCAACATCCTCGTCAACGCGATGGCTGTCGGCCTCGCCGATGCCGACAAGATCTTCTATGCGGCGGCGTCCGGCGTGAACATGCCGATCGTCTATCTCGGCTCCAAGACGGGGCGCGACGGCATTCACGGCGCCTCGATGGCCTCGGCCGAGTTCGACGACAAGTCCGAGGAGAAGCGCCCGACCGTGCAGGTCGGCGATCCCTTCGCCGAGAAGCTGCTGTTGGAAGCCTGCCTCGAGATCATGGAGAAGGGCTGCGTCATCGCGATCCAGGACATGGGCGCGGCGGGCCTGACCTGCTCGGCGGTCGAGATGGGCGCCAAGGGCGACCTCGGCGTCGATCTCGATCTCGATGCGGTGCCGACCCGCGAGACCGGGATGAGCGCCTACGAGATGATGCTCTCGGAAAGCCAGGAGCGCATGCTCATGGTGCTCAAGCCCGAGAAGGAAAAGGAAGCCGAGGCGATCTTCAAGAAGTGGGGCCTGGACTTCGCCGTGGTCGGCTACACCACGCCGAGCAAGCGTTTCGTGGTCAAGCTTGGCGGCGACGTCATGGCCGACCTGCCGATCAAGGAGCTCGGCGACGAGGCGCCGCTCTACGACCGTCCGCATGTCCCTTCCGCCGCGTTGCCGGTCGTGCATGCGCGCGATGTGCCGGCGCCGATGGGCGTAGGTGGCGCGCTGGAGAAGCTGATCGGCACGCCGGACATGTGCAGCAAGCGCTGGGTCTGGGAGCAGTACGACCACGTCATTCTCGGCAACACCATGCAGCGTCCCGGCGGCGATGCCGCCGTGGTGCGCATCGAGGACGGGCCGAAGGGGCTGGCGCTGACCGTTGACGTCACGCCGCGCTATTGCGAGGCGGACCCGTTCGAAGGCGGCAAGCAGGCGGTGGCCGAAGCCTGGCGCAACATCACCGCGGTCGGCGGCAAGCCGCTCGCGATCACCGACAACCTCAACTTCGGCAATCCTGAAAGGCCCGAGATCATGGGCCAGTTCGTCGGCTGCCTGAAGGGCATCTCGGAAGCCTGCCGCACGCTCGACTTCCCGGTCGTCTCCGGCAACGTCTCGCTCTACAACGAGACCAACGGCCGCGCGATCCTCCCCACACCGTCCATCGGCGGCGTCGGCCTGCTCGACGATTTCACCAAATCCGCCTCGCTCGCCTTCAAGGCCGAGGGCGAAGCGATCCTCCTGGTCGGCGAGACCCATGGCTGGCTCGGCCAGTCCGTTTACCTGCGCGACATCTGCGGCCGCGAGGAGGGCGCGCCGCCGCCGGTCGATCTCGCCGCCGAGAAGCGCAATGGCGATTGCGTGCGCGGCATGATCCATGGCGGCACCGCGACCGCCGTGCACGACCTCTCCGACGGCGGCCTCCTGATCGCACTGGCCGAGATGGCGATGGCGGGCGGCATCGGGGCCAAGCTGCTGGCGGCGCCGACTTCACTGGTCTCGCAGGCCTATTGGTTCGGCGAGGACCAGGCGCGCTATCTCGTCACCGTGCCGGAAACCGAAGCCGGCCGCGTGCTGGCCAAGATGCGCGGCTGCGAAGTGCCCTGCGTGCGAATCGGCACCACCGGCGGCGATGCGATCGCGATCGCGGGCGAAGCGCCCGTGGCGATCGACAGCTTGCGCAAATCGTTCGAGCGCTGGCTGCCGGAATATATGGGCGGGAAGGCGGCCTGAGCTGCTGCCACGCACTCCGTCATTGCGATGAGCGAAGCGACGAAGCAATCCAGACTACCTCCGCCGGGGGACTTTGGATCGCTTCGCTGCGCTCGCAGTGACGCGTGGAGGGACCTCGTGCCTCACAACACGTGGGACGCCCCCGGAATCTTCCGCAATGCCGCCGTCAGGCCCCAGCTCAGGATCACCGTGAGCACGAGGCCGATCGTGGCCTTCACGATCGCAGGCCACGCATAGTCGAACAGCGCGTACTGGATCCACAGCGCGATCGGGTAGTGCACCAGGAAGATGCCATAGGCATCCGCCTGCATGCGGTCGAGCAGGGTCGGCCCCGGCGCCTTCGAATGCAGGAAGAAGGCGAGGATCGCGAGCAGGATCGAGGCCGAGAACAGCACGAAGAACGTGCCGTAGAACACGTGGTACCAGTGCGGCAGGTGATCGGGATTCCCGAGGATCTCGCGCTTGATGTAGATCATGCACCACATCAGGCAGTAGGGGATCAGCGTGACGATCACCCATAGCCAGCGCTGCTTCGGCAACTGACCGTCGGCGCTGAGGATGCCGCGATCGAAATTCGCCGAACCGACGCTGGCGCCGATGAAGAAGTAGCTGAAGTAGAGCAGGATCCGGCTCGCCTGCACCGAGAACGGTCCGAACTCGAACCATTTGTTGGTACCGAAATAGAGCAGCGCAGGCAGATAGACGATGACGCTTACGGCGACGAGCATCAGCCAGAACACGGCCGGCTGCTGAAATCCGAGCAACGAGACGCGGTTGCCGGGATCGACCAGATGCGCCGAGACCCGGTAGAGCAGGCTCGCGGTCAGGTCGAAGGCGAGCAGCACCCATACGAACCAGATCGGGCCGCTCGGCCATGGGCCCGACGTCACCGTCTTCCACCAGAACGCTGCGAAGGTCAGCTCGGGCTCGGCCCGTAGCGCGATGGCGTAATAGGCGAGCGGGATGATGGTGAAGGCCGCGATCGCGAACGGCAGCCCGAGCCGCAGCAGGCGGTCACGCAAAAAGACCGACGGCGCCTTGCGCGCGATGCCCGGCCAGGTGAACAGGCCCGACAGGAAGAAGAACATCGCCATGAAGAAGCTGTCGGTGGCGAGCACGATCATGTCGAAACCGGCAAAGGAGGCCGGATCGGTGTGACCGAAATGCGTGTAGGGGATCACTGCATGATGCAGCAGCACCACGAGGGTCAGGAAGGTGCGGGCACGATCGAGCGACAAATTGCGCGCTTTGGTTTTCGGCGCGGCGTGTGCCTCCGCGCCGATCGTCGCTGAATCCGCCATCGTCATCATGGTCCCCCGCGCGCCTGCCCCGGGCCGGACTGTGCCGCCGCGAGCCCGATTCAGCAAGGCTCGTTTGCGCCGTAGTTGAGGCCCCACTTGAGCCCCAACCTGGGTCCTGACACCCGTAGGAACCAGTTCCGAACAGCGAAGTTAGCGTCCGCCGAAGGGAAGGGCTGACGGCCGCGAGGAGCGGCACAATTCGGAGCTGGCAATGACGATCCTGAAATGGGCGTTGATCTTCCTACTTGTCTCGATCGTGGCCGGCGTGCTCGGCTTCAGCGGCATTTCGGCCGTCTCCGCCGATATCGCCCGCTTCCTGTTTTATGTCTTCGTCGTGATCTTCCTGGTGTTGCTGATACTTGGGCTCACGATCTTCAGGGCGTAGCCGGGCGGCTGCACCAGTCCTCAGTGGGCTGCGAACGGCATGACGCGGGCCATCAGCTCGGCCAAGAATTCATCAGGACGATCGAACGGAATGAAATGGTCGCCGCCGCGAATCCGAGCAAACTCCTTGTGCGGGGCGGTGACCTCCTTGAAATATTGCTCGGCGGGTTCGCTCGGCGTGACGCCATCCGCATCGCCCTCGATGAAGAACATCGGGATCGAAAATTCGAACCCGAGCGAGGCCATATCGCTCTGAAACATCGGCCCGTTCCGTCCCGTCAGGTACTTTGCTGAGAAGGCGGCGCCCCTCCGCCAATTGTACAGATCAAGCAGCGAGACATCCGGCATGAAGAGCGGCGGGATGGGACCGGCGAGCTGGAAGCCGTCGGCGAGCGGCAGACCCAGCACATTGCTCCATTTGTCCGCAATCAGGCGATTTTCCGGGGTGAGGACCGGTTGTGAAGCGATCGGCGCCAATTCGGCCAGGGCCTCCCTGTTGGTGGCCGCTGCCGCAAGCCGTTGCAAACGCGCGATCGTGAGTTCGAAGGCCTTCTCGAAGGTCGCCTTGCCGACCACCTGGCCTGTGCCGACATAGGCCGAGAACAGATCCGGACGTTGCTTCGCCATTCGAATTCCCAGGAATGAGCCCCAGGAATGCCCGACCAGGACGATCTTGTCCTTGTGCAAATGCGTGCGCAGGTACTCGGCCAGTTCGATGCCGTCTTGCGTCATCCGCTCCAGTGTCATCGTGGGGGCGAGCGCGTCTCCAGCTGCGCCAAAGGTGCGGCCGGTGCCGCGCTGGTCCCATTGGACAACGGTGAAATGCTCTTCCCAGGGGCGCCAGCCCGACGAGATCGGCAGGGTGGAGCCGCCGGGGCCGCCGTGGACGAACAGGAGAACCGGGTTATCCCGATCCTCACCGCGGATTTGAATCCATTGCTTGATGCCGCCGATCTCGATGAACTCTCCCTCCTGCACGCCGGCGGGAGAGCGGATCGCGAGAGTTTGGGCAGCAAGGTGCTGACGATAGGCACGAAAACCCAGCCCGGCAGCAGCGAGCACAACAAGGATGCCGGACAATCCCAGCAACGAGACCCCAATCAGTCTTGTGGCCCGGCGCGGCATCTCGTGCCTTGTGTCGACTGGAAGGAGGCGATCCAGGATCGCCCCGGCGTCACAGCGCCGCGAGCCTACCCCACTTCCTCGATCTTCACCTTGTCCGGATAGAAGGCGAGATGGCCGGAAATCTCGCTCATCGCGGGAAAGGGCGTCTCGTAGGTCCAGATCGCATTATCGAGCACCTTGCCGTCGGCCTTTACGCTGTAATAGCTCGCATCCCCCTTGTAGGGGCAGTGGGTGACGCGGTCGGTGCGCGCCAGCAAGGCCATGTTGGTGTCCTCCCGCGGCACATATTGCACCGCCGGATATTTGGCCTCCTTCAGCGTCAGCGCCTTGCCGGTCTCGGCGATCACGATGTCGCCGGCGGTCACACGGACGCGCCGGGGATTTTGGGTGATGGTGATGGGATGGTCGGGCCCTGGAAGCTTCATGATTTCACGCCTTTTCGATCAATCTGCCGCGCGCGGCACTTTGTCGTGCCTTTATCCTGATGGGATCATGGATATAGTGCCGGAAAGCGTGACGCAGAAGTCCGTTCACGCTAAGTTTGGCACTGCCGGCGAGGGGACCCCGGCAGCGATTCGAGACTAGAAGGAGCGAGACCCGAATGCCCATGGACGCCCACGATATCGAGGCGATGATCAAGGCGGCGATCCCCGATGCCGAGGTGACCATCCGTGACCTCGCCGGCGACGGCGATCACTATGCCGCGACCGTGATCTCGGAATCCTTCCGCGGCAAATCCCGCGTCCAGCAGCACCAGATCGTCTATCAGTCCCTGCGCGGCCAGATGGGCGGCGTGCTGCACGCGCTGGCGCTGCAAACCGGCGTGCCGGGCGCCTGACCTGATCGCGCGACGGGAGACGACGATGGCTGCGGACAATTCTCGCGGCGCGATGTTTCGCGTCATCGTGCCGAACCAGCACAGCCGCGTCACCAACGTCGAGCTGTTCTTCGACCTCGTCTTCGTCTTCGCCGTCACGCAGGTGTCGCATACGCTGCTGCACCATTTCACGCCGCTCGGCGCGGTGCACGTCACGGTGCTGTTTCTCGCGGTGTGGTGGGTGTGGGTCTACACCGCCTGGGTCACCAATTGGCTCAATCCGGAGCTGACCCCGGTCCGCGTCATGCTCTTCCTGATGATGCTGGGCGGGCTGGTGCTGTCGACGACGATTCCGACCGCTTTCGAGGGGCGGGGCCTGTGGTTTGCGATCGCCTACGCGGCGATGCAGCTCGGGCGCACCGCCTTCTGGCTGTTCGCAACGCCGCGGCATCGGACCGCGGTCCGCCACAACGCGATCCGCATTCTGAGCTGGCTCTCGATCTCCGCGGTGCTGTGGATCGCGGGCGGCCTGTCCGAAGGCGAGACGCGGCTATGGCTGTGGATTGCGGCGGTCACGTGGGAATACGTCTCGCCGGCGGCGCGCTTCTGGGTTCCCAAACTCGGCTTCTCGTCGGTCGAAGCCTGGGCCGTCGAGGGCGGCCACATGGCCGAGCGTTGCTCTCTCTTCGTCATCATCGCGCTCGGCGAAGCCGTCGTCGTCAACGGGGCGACCTTTGCCGAACTGGAGTGGACCGCGGACAACATCATGGCCTTCGTCTCCGCATTGGTCGGCGCCATCGCGATGTGGTGGGTCTATTTCCACAAGGGCGCCGAGGCCGGCTCGGAGCGGATCTCGAAGTCCGCCGAATCCGGCCGCCTCGCGCGGCTCGCCTATACCTATCTGCACACGCCGATCATCGCCGGCATCATCCTGACCGCGGTCTCGGACGAGCTGGTGCTGAAGCACCCGACCGGCCATTCCGATATGAGGACGGTTCTGAGCACGATCGGCGGGCCGCTGGTGTTTCTGATCGGCACCATCCTGTTCAAGCACGCGATCCGCGGCTTCCTCCAGCTCTCGCACGGCATCGGCATCATGCTGCTGCTGGTGCTGTGGTGGTTCGCAGCCGACCTCCCGCCGCTCTGGCTGTCGATCGCGTCGACGGTGATCATGATCGTCGTCGCGGTGTGGGAATCGGTGTCGCTGGGGGCGGACAGAGAAGACGCCAAGGAACATTGAACTGCGAGCGGCCTGAGCAAGCGCCTCGTCCTTCGAGACGACCGCTGCGCGGTCTCCTCAGGATGAGGCTATTTGGCGTCGGCGCTTGTTGAAACTGCCTGCCACGCACTCCGTCCTCATCCTGAGGAGCCCGCCTAAGCGGGCGTCTCGAAGGATGCGCTGCGGGGAAAGCGCTCTCGCGGATAACCGCCGGAGCGTTTACTCCGCCACCTCCAGCGCATGCACCGAGAACATCTTCGCCGCATCCGTCCAGCTCTCGCGCACCCGCCAGCCGGCGCCCTGTGCCAGCGCAGCAAAACGCTCGATGCTGTATTTGTAGCTGTTCTCGGTGTGGATGCTCTCGCCGGGGCGGAACGAGAAGCTGGTGCCGAGCAGGCGCACGGTCTGGCTCTTCCTGCTGATCAGATGCATCTCGATGCGGTGCCGCTCGCGATTGTAGATCGCGCGGTGGGTGAAGGCGGAGAGGTCGAAATTGCCGCCAAGCTCGCGGTTGATCCGCACCAGAACATTGAGGTTGAAGCGCGCGGTGATGCCGGCGGCATCGTTATAGGCATCATGCAACACCCGCTCATCCTTTTCGAGGTCGGCGCCGATGATCATCTGCGCGCCCCGGCCCAGGATCTGGCGTGCGCTCTTCAGGAAAGCCTGGGCTTCATGCGGCTCGAAATTGCCGATGGTCGAGCCGGGGAAGAAGCCGACCTTGGGCATCGACGCGACCGCCCTCGGCAACTCGAACGGCGTGGTGAAGTCGGCAGCCACCGGATAGATGCCGAGCGAGGGGAAATCGCGCTTCAGGCCGTTCGCCTGCGCCTTGAGGAAGTCACCGGAGATGTCGACGGGGACATAGGCCGCAAACCTGCAATGGTTGAGCAGCAGGCGGACCTTCGTCGTCGCGCCGGCGCCGAACTCGACCAGCGCGGCATGCTCGGGAATGATCTTTGCGATCTCGCTGCCACGGTCCTTCAGGATCGAGAGCTCGGTCCGCGTCGGATAGTATTCCGGCAGGCGCGTGATTGCCTCGAACAGCTCCGATCCGGTCGCGTCGTAGAAATATTTCGGCGACAGTGTTTTGGGCTGCTGCGAGAGGTCCTTGATCGCCTCGCGGGCGAAGGCGGTGGTCTGCTCGTCGGGAAGATGGGCTTCGGCCAAAGCGCTGGCGTGCACATTCATGATACTCTCCTGAACGCGCTGTCCGGCGCGCATTTGTCGTCGGATGAGAACTAGTCGTAATCGGCGAGCCGCAGTCCCGTGAACTGCCAGCGGTGGTGCGGATAAAAGAAGTTGCGATAGGTGATACGGCTGTGGCCTTCCGGAGTTGCAAGCGAAGAGCCCCGCAGCACCAGCTGGTTGACCATGAACTTGCCGTTGTACTCGCCGAGCGCGCCTTCGACGGCGCGGTAGCCGGGATAGGGTGCGTACGAGCTGCGGGTCCACTGCCAGACGATGCCGAAGGCATCGTTGAGCTGGCCGGCGCGGGCCGCGACCTCCCACTCCATCTCGGTCGGCAGATGCTTGCCGGCCCAGCGCGCGAAGGCGTCGGCCTCGTAGTAGCTGATATGACAGACCGACGCGGTGGGATCGACCGGCTTCACACCGGCCAGCGTCATCACGTGCCACTGGCCATCGATCTCGCGCCAGTGACCCGGGGCCTGCCAGTCTTCCTGGCTGGCCGCGGCAAAGCCGTCCATCAGCCACAGCGTTGCGGTCCGGTATCCGCCGTCCCGCATGAAGGCCAGCCACTCGGCATTGGTGACGAGATTGCGCGCGACCCGGACCGGGCCGACCAGGGCGCGATGCGCCGGCTTCTCATTGTCGAAATGAAAGCTGTCGTCGACATGGCCGACGGTGTGGATGCCCTCGTTCAGCGTCAGCCAGTCATCGCCGGCGCGCGTCGCGGCCGGAAAGCGCCAGTCCGGGTCGTAGGCCGGATAGACCGGGTTCTGCGCGAAGGCGTGCAGGATGTCGGTGAATATTAATTCCTGGTGTTGCTGCTCGTGGTTGAGCCCGACCTCGACCAGCGCTGCGATCGCGCGAAGCTTGTCTTCCCCGGCCTCGCGGAAGAATTTGACGACGGCCGCATCGACATAGTTGCGATAGACGCCGACCTCGTTTGCGCTGGGACGGGTGATATCACCGCGATGATTGCGCGCGTGACGCGGGCCGGCGCTGACGTAATAGGAATTGAACAGGAATGCGAAATCGGGGTGGAACGGCCGGTAGCCGGCCGCGTGCTCGCCGAGCAAAAATTGCTCCCAGAACCAGGTGGTATGGCCCCGGTGCCATTTCGTCGGGCTCGCATCGGGCATGGACTGGATCTGCTGGTCCTCCGGCGACAGCGGCGCAGCCCGGCGTTCGGTCTCGTTGCGGACGGCGAGAAAAGCATCTTCCAGCCGCTGGGCGAGGTTACCGGCGGAGGACAGTGACGAAAGCGAGGTGGCGGCCGTAGCGGAGGCTTGTTTCGTCACGTTTTTCTCCAGACAGGACAAGAGAACGTTGTTGGCGTTGCCCGGTTCCAAAACCTGGGTTCGTCCTAGATAGGGGCTCCGTTACGGTATGAAAGTCCTCCCCGGCGATGATATTGATGTCATCAGCCTATGGATCCGGTTGGGGGGCAAACCGGCCAGCGGGGCGTGTCGCCGCCATTTTACTTTGGATGCACAACGGTTTGGGCTACATATATAGGCAGGTATCGGGTTAGATCGGCGGAGCCAGCCCGAATTGATTGGTGAGGGCTCCGCCCCAGAAGGACACGGAAATGAGCATCGAGGAATTCATCGCCAACGAAGTGAAGTCGAACGACGTGGTTCTGTTCATGAAGGGCACGCCGCAATTTCCGCAGTGCGGTTTCTCCGGCCAGGTCGTCCAGATCCTCGACCATATCGGCGTCGGCTATAAGGGCCTCAACGTTCTCGAATCCGCCGAACTGCGCAACGGCATCAAGACCTTCTCCAACTGGCCGACCATCCCGCAGCTCTATGTGAAGGGCGAGTTCGTCGGCGGCTGCGACATCGTCCGCGAGATGTTCCAGGCCGGTGAATTGCAGCAGCTTTTCACCGAAAAGGGCGTCGTCGTCGCGGCCTGATAGGTGACCCAGCTGACGCGCCGGATCGGCGGCGCCGAGCTCGAGGTCATTGTCGCAGACATCACCACACTGAGCGTTGACGCCATCGTCAACGCGGCCAACACGTCGCTCCTTGGTGGGGGCGGCGTGGATGGTGCGATCCATCGGGCCGCAGGGCCCGATCTGGTCGCCGAATGCCGCATGCTCCACGGCTGCAAGACGGGTGATGCCAAGATCACCAAAGGCTACCGGCTCAAGGCTGCCCATGTGATCCACACCGTCGGACCGGTCTGGAATGGCGGCACGCTCGGAGAGGACGATCTGCTCGCGTCCTGTTATCGCCGCTCGATGGAGCTGTGCGGGAAGCACAAGCTGACCTCGGTGGCATTCCCCGCGATTTCGACCGGCATTTTCCGCTTCCCCGCCGGCCGGGCGGCCGATATCGCCGTTCGTACCACAATCGAAGGGCTCGCCGTGGCGCCGTCCGTGGCCCGCGTGGTGTTCTGCTGCTTCGCCGAGCCGAGCGCCAAGCTCCATGCCGAGGCACTTGCGCGACACGCCGGCCCTTGTGCCTGATGACGCGGTCGGTACACTCCGCCGGACCATGTTCCGGGGAGGGGATATGATTTCACAGTCTGGACTGCGTGCGCTGGTCTGCGGCGCGCTGGTGTCGCTCGGTGCGATGTCGCTGGCGCGAGCGGAGGGCACCTACGAGATTCCGGCCGGTGCGCATTTCAATCAGGACAAGCTCGGCAAGATCAGCGAATTCTTCAAGAACGAGGTTGCGACCGGCAAGATCGCCGGCGCGACCGTGCTGATCCGGCAGCATGGCAAGCCGGTCTATCACGAAGCCTTCGGCGTGCAGGACGTGGTCAGCAAGGCGCCGATCACGGACAAGACCATCTTCCGCCTGTTCTCGATGTCCAAGGCAATCACTTCGGTGGTCGCGATGCAATTGGTCGAGGACGGCAAGATCAAGTTGGATGATCCCGTCTCGAAGTACATTCCGTCCTTCGCCAACGTGAAGGTCGGCGTCGAGAAGAAGGCGGAGGACGGCACCAAGTCGCTCGAGCTGGTGCCGCCGAACCGGTCGATGACGGTGCACGATTTGATGACGCACACCTCCGGCATCACCTACGGCTTCTATGGCGACAGCCTGGTCCGCAAGGCCTATCGCGATGCCAACATCTACGCGGGCGATTTCGACCTCGCCGAGTTCGCCGAGCGTATTGCCAAGCTGCCACTGCACAACCAGCCGGGCGCGCTCTGGCAATACGGCCATTCCACCGACGTGCTGGCACGCGTGATGGAGATCGCGGCCGGCAAGCCGCTGATCGACATCATGCGGGAGAAGCTGCTCGATCCGCTCGGCATGGTCGACACCGGCTTCTTCGTCACCGCTCCCGAGAAGCAGAAGCTTCTGGCGCAGCCGGTGCCGAACGACAGCGACTTCCGCGTTGGCCGGATCAACGATCCGACCGTGGTCAAGAAGATGCAGTTCGCCAGCGGTGGCATGGTGACGACCATGGCCGATTATGAGCGCTTCGCGCAGATGCTGCTCAACGGCGGCAGCCTCGACGGCAAGACCATTCTCAAGCCCGAGACGTTCAAGCTGATGACGACCGATCAGCTCGGCCCCAAATCAGGCGTCGACCGCGACTATTTCTATTTCCCCGGCGACGGTTTCGGCTTCGGCCTCGGGCTCGCGGTGCGCACCGATCCCGGCAACGCCAAGCCGCCGCCGCCCGGCAATCTCGGCGAGTTGAAATGGGACGGCGCCTCCGGCTGCTATTTCGTGATCGATCCCAAGCAGGACATGTTTTTCGTGCTGCTGGAGCAGACCCCGACCGAGCGCCAGCGCGTGCAGCGGACATTGAAGCAGCTGGTCTATGAAGCCATGGAGAAGTGACATGTTCGGGCGCCGCGCGCTGATCGCGGCGCTCGCCTTTCTGTTCGGTGTCGTGAGTGCGCAGGCGAGCTCCGAGCGCGCCGCGCGCAACCTCTCGCCCGAGGGCCTGGCAAAGGTTTCCGACTACATCCGGAACGAGATCGCCACCGGCAAGATTCCCGGCGCCATTCTGCTGCTCCAGCAGCATGGGAAGCCGGTCTATTACGAGAATTTCGGCGTTCGCGATGTCGCGACCGAGAGTTCGATGAGCGCGGACACGATCTTCCGTCTCTATTCGATGTCGAAGCCGATCACATCAGTCATGGCGATGATGCTGGTCGAGGAGGGCAAGCTCGCGCTCGACGATCCGGTCTCGAAATACATTCCTGCTTTCGCCGGCATGAAGGTCGGCGTGGAGAAGAAGGCCGAGGATAGCAAGGTCGCTCTGGCGCTGGAGCCGCTGGAGCGTCCCGTCACGATCAAGGACCTCTTGCGCCACACCTCGGGGCTGCCTTACGGCTATCATGACGGCGGCGCAGTGCGCGAGCTCTATGCCGAAGCCAATCTCTTCAACAGTAATCTCAGCAATGCCGACTTCGCCGCGAAAATCGCCACGCTGCCGCTGGTCGAGCAGCCGGGCACGGTGTGGGACTACGGCTTCTCCACCGACGTGCTCGGCCGCGTCGTCGAGGTGATCTCAGGAAAGACGCTGCTCCAGTTCGAGAGGGAACGGCTGCTCGATCCGCTCGGCATGACCGAGACGGCGTTCTTCGTCGCCGATCCCGCTAAATTTCCGCGCATTGCCGAGCCGATGCCGGAGGATCGCAACATCAATCCGACGACGCAGGTTCGCGATATCAGGCGGCCGGTGAAGTGGGAATCGGGCGGCGGGGGGATGGTCGGCACAGTCGGCGACTACGCCCGCTTCGCGCAGATGCTGCTGAATGGCGGCAGCTATGAAGGCCGGCGCTATCTCAAGCCCGAGACCATCGTGCTGATGGCGTCGGATCACATCGGGCCGGAAACGAAGATCGCGCGCGATCAGAACTATTATCCGGGCGGCAGCTCCGGCTTCGGCCTCGGCTTTGCGGTGCGCACTTCGGTGCCGCCGGGGACGTCATGGCCGCTTGGCGAATATCGGTGGGACGGCGTCGGCGGCACCTTCTTCTTCATCGATCCCGAAGACGATCTGTTCGGGATCTTCATGGTGCAGACCCCGTCGCAACGCGGCCGGATCCAGCTGGCGTTGAAGACGCTGATCTATCAGGCGATGGGGCGGTGATCACGCCCCGCGCACGATCTCTCTGACGTACCCGATCGTCTCCTCGATCTGGGCCGCATTGACGTCGAGATGGGTGCAGGCGCGGATGCGGCCGTCCATCATCGCAAGCGTCACGCCGCGCTGCCGCAGCGCTGCAACCATCTTGTCGCCGGCAATGCCGGCGCCGTCGGGCTTGAAAAACACGAGATTGGTCTCGGGCTCCTGCACCTCGACGCCGGGGATCTGCGACAGCCCGCGGGCGAGCGCGCGCGCATTGGCGTGGTCGTCGGCGAGGCGGTCGACGTGATGGTCGAGCGCGTAGATGCAGGCGGCGGCGCAGATGCCGGCCTGCCGCATCGATCCGCCGAGGCGCTGCTTCCATTGCCAGACCGCATCGATGAAGGCGCGCGAGCCCGCGAGCACCCCACCGATCGGCGCACCCAGACCTTTGGAGAAGTCGATCCAGGCCGAGTCCCAGCCGGCGGTCATGTCGCGCGGAGAGATGCCGCTGGCGACGGTGGCGTTGAGCAGGCGCGCACCGTCCATGTGGGTGACGAGCCCGTGCTGCTTGGCGATCGCGACGATCTCGTCGAGCACGGCCTTCTTCCAGATCGTGCCGCCGCCGATATTGGCGGTCTGCTCGACGCTGACGACGGTCTGCGGCGGCTGGTAGCGCGTGCGGGGATGCAGGGCTTTCCGGAACGTCTCCGGCGTGAACTGGCCGTTGGGGCCCTTCAACTGGGTGACCTGGAAGCCGCCGATCGCGGCATGTGCGCCGCCTTCGCGGGCGATGATGTGCGCGGTCTCATGCGCCAAAATCTCGTCGCCGGGACGGCAATGCACCAGCGTCGCGGTCACGTTGCACATCGTGCCCGAGGGCATATAGACCGCGGCTTCCTTGCCCATCAGCGCGGCGACGCGCTCGCACAGCGCATTCACAGTCGGATCGTCACCGACCTGCTCGTCGCCGACCTCTGCCCGCGCCATGGCGTCGCGCATCGCGGCCGTCGGCTTCGTCTGCGTGTCCGAGAGCAGATTGATGCGCACCGGCGGCGCCTTGGGATCGATGGGGGGAGGGGTGTAGAGCATGCGACGCCTCCTGCAGGCATGACGGCCACTGAAGTGTGGCTCTTAAGCAAAAAGGCCCCGGCGAACCGGGGCCTTCGATATTCAGATCTTAGCGCGAATAGAATTCGACGACCAGATGCGGCTCCATCTGCACCGGGAACGGCACGTCGGAGAGGCCGGGGATGCGCACGTACTTCGCGGTCATCTTGCCGTGGTCGACTTCGAGATAGTCGGGAGTGTCGCGCTCGGGGAGCTGGCTGGCTTCGAGCACATGGGCGAGCTGCTTGGAGGCTTCCTTGACCTCGATCACGTCGCCGACCTTGAGCTGATAGCTCGAGATGTTGACCTTGCGGCCGTTCACCTTGATGTGGCCGTGGTTGATGAACTGACGCGCGGCGAAGATCGTCGAGACGAACTTGGCACGGTACACGACCGCGTCGAGACGACGCTCCAGCAGGCCGATCAGGTTCTCGCCGGTGTCACCCTTGAGGCGGCTCGCCTCGACATAGATGCCGTGGAACTGACGCTCGGAGATGTTGGCGTAGTAGCCCTTCAGCTTCTGCTTGGCGCGCAGCTGCACGCCGAAGTCCGAGAGCTTGCCCTTGCGGCGCTGGCCATGCTGGCCGGGGCCGTATTCGCGGCGATTCACGGGGCTCTTCGGGCGGCCCCAGATGTTCTGGCCCATACGGCGATCGAGTTTGTACTTCGCCTCACTGCGCTTAGTCATCGCGTCCTCTTCAGGTACATGGTTTGAGGAAACGCGCCCTCCTGTGTGACGGGTTAGCCCGGCACTGACAGGTCCGATCCCCAAAGCTTCAAGGGAGAGGACCACGGGTCGCGAAACGCTTCGCGGGCCGAAATCGGCCCGCGAGCAGGCGGCTTTTAGGGGAGTTTGGGCCGTTCTGTCAATGCGAATGGGCCCGGAATCATGTCCCGACCACTCTTATCGGCTTCGCGCCGGCCGCCCGCAATTCGGCAGCGATTTCAGTGTTCAGGACTTGTTCCAGCCGGGTCAGGACCCGGGCGATCGGGGCCGCATCGGTAACCCGGTGGTCCCAGCGGATCACGACATGAATGGTCTGGTCGGGCTCAACCAGGCCGTAGCTGACGATGAAGGGGCCCGGTGTGATCGGGTGGAGCTCGCCGCCGCCATAGGCGGCCACCGAGCTCACCGCAAAGCTGCCGAACCAGTTGCCGCGCTGGCGGCCGAAATTGAGGCCGATCGCCCAGGACAGCCGCCGCAGCGGTAGCGGCAGCCGGGTTGCCCGCATGATCTTCCGGAACATCGGGACGTCGTCGATCGGCGCCGTCTTGCCGCGCCGGATCTCGGCATCGACCGCCGCCAGCGCCATGGCCTCGGGGGCCGCGATTCGCTGCGGCATCACGCATTCCTCGCCATCCTCGACCCGGGCGATCGCCACCGACGCCACGCTGTTCGGCAATTCGTAGAACGTCGGCCACGGCCATTTGGCGTAGACAGTGCGCAGGATCGGCTCGTCCCTGGCGACCAGGGCGAACGCCTTGACGAAGGTCGCAGCCCAGCCCGCTGGCGCGGCAGCTGCGGCGCGTGCCTCGAGCAAGGGGCGGATATTGAGTGAACGGGAAAGCGAAACGAACGGCACGTCCATCGACGCGCGCATGAGGTCGCAAATCAAGCGGCGCGGCAGCGAAATGGGCTTTGGCGTCCCCCGCATCGGTCTTCGGTTCCCATAGATGAAAAAATGTGCAGCGAGCGGGCTCCCGCTCGCCGTTCCTTTAGCACGAACCAACCCGCCAGGGGTTGAACGGTTCGACCAGTCAGGGAGCCGGCGAAGCCAGCGGCTTGGTCTTGTCGACGACGTAAACTCCCAGCACTTTCATGGCCTTATCGCCATGAGCCTTGGCGTCGTGCACGACGCCTGCCGGGATCTGGTAGGAATCACCGGCTTTCAGGGTTTTCTCCGGCTGACCGTCGATCAGGAGGTTCAGCTCGCCTTCGAGCACGTAGCCGGTCTCGATTCCCGGATGGGTATGGCGTCCGGCCGAGCCTCCCGCCGGGACTTCCGCGATGGCGGTGATGGTATTGTAGCCGTCCGGAAATTCGACCTTCTGGAGCGGGGTGCGCTTGATGCCGGGCTGCTGGGCGAAGGCCGCGAAGGCAAGGCCGGTAAAGGTCAGAGCGAGCAAAGTCTTCTTAAGCATGGTTTTTCCTCCCGATGCGGCCGACCCTAGCAGGGCCGCAGTTCCCGGCAAGGTGGCAATCAGCCTGCTCAGCGCCTGATGCCCTCGAACGCCGCCAGGATGCCGCGCTGGAGCAGCGACCAGTCGAAGCCGAGCGCGATGGCGCGGTAGCCGCGGTCGACCAGGGCGTTGGCCTGGTCCGCGGTGCGGGCCACGCCGCCGATCGGCACGCCGCTTCTGAGGATGCCGGCCTCGGCGCGCGCGACCAGCTCCAGCAGTTCCGGATCGTCCATCTGTCCGCGCTTGTTGATGGAGGTGGCGAGATCGCCAGGGCCGATCACCGCGACGTCGATGCCCGGCGTTGCCATGATCTCGTCGATGCGGTTGACGGCATCGACATGCTCGATGGTGATCATGCAGATCATCTCGTCGTCGGCGCTCGCCATGTAGTCCGGCATCGACTGGCCCCAGCGGAACGGGGCGTGGAACGGGCCCCAGAGCCGGTCGCCGCGCGGCGGGTAGCGCACGCTGCGGACCGCCTTCTCGGCATCACTGCGGTTCGTGATCATCGGAAAGTTGATGCCGAAGGCGCCGATGTCCATCGGGGCTTTCGCAAGCCACGGCTCATTCGCCGCGATCCGAACCAGGGGCGTGCACGGCGTGCCGGTCGTTGCCGCGATCATTGCGTGCGCTTCGGTCAGCCCGATGGGACCATGCTCGAGATCGACGATGATCCAGTCGAGCGAGCGCGCCATGATCTGCACCATCTGCACGCTCGGGATGGTCGCTATCGCGCCGAAAGCGGGGCGGCCATCGCGCCACAATTGGCGGAGGCGGTTGAGCGGCGGGGTCTGGACCGACATGGAAAGGCCTGCGGTGAGGTGACGACGGCAAAACCTAGCAGCGCGGCGCCGATGCGCAAAGTCAGGCCAGCGCGCGGCCGCCGAAGAACGGCGTCAGCGTGGCCGAAAGGCCGTGCACGCGGTTCGAGGTGAAGATCATCTCGGCGCCGGCCTGTGCGATGCCGCCGATGCGCGGGCCGAGCAGATCCGAGACGCGGCGGGCGATCGCCGGCGCGGGATCGATCCAGTCGACCGGCCAGGGCGCCAGCCGCTTCAGCCGGTCGAGCAGCAGCGGATAATGTGTGCAGGCGAGCACGACGGTGTCGGTGCGCGAGGTCGCGTCTTCGCCGACGAAGCAGGGGGCGAGTTCGGCCAGGATGTCGCCGTCGCTGACGGAAGTGCCGCTGAGCTCAGCTTCAGCCAGCGAGGCAAGCTCGGGCGACCCGACCAGCGTCACCTCGCAGCCCTGCGCGAAATCGCGGATCAGGGCCTTGGTGTATTCGCGCTTCACCGTGCCCTTGGTGCCGAGCACCGAGACGCGACGGGTCCTCGATTGCGCGCAGGCCGGCTTGATCGCCGGCACCGTGCCGACGAAGGGCACCGAATAAGCGGCGCGCAAGTGGGACAGGACCAGGGTGGACGCCGTGTTGCAGGCGATGACGACGATATCAGGGTCATGCGTGCCGATCAGTTCACCCATCAGCGGCACGACGCGGGCGATGATCTCGTCCTCGCTGTGGTGGCCGTAGGGGAAGAAGGCGTCGTCGGCGACGTAGGCAAAATGGGCGTCCGGACGCGCGGCGACAACCTCGCGGAGGACCGTAAGCCCGCCAAGGCCGGAATCGAACACCAGGATCGTCGGAGAATTGGTCACGTCATTACCCTAGCCCGCCATGGTTACCATTCGGTTTTTAGGGCGATTTTGCGGCGGTGCCGTTTGGGGGAGGCTGGACGCGCTGCGGACAGGAAAAACCCGGCTGGATGGGCCCGGCTCTGCAGCGCGCCGTCGCCGAGGGCGCTGCGCTGCGTCCTGGGCACAAGACCGAGATCCCACCCCTGGCAATGGCTGCTATATGCGTCGTCACGACGTGCCCAACTTACCGCTGCAGGAGGCCTCATGCTCACCGTCCATCACCTCGGCAAGTCTCAGTCCGAGCGCATCGTCTGGCTGTGCGAGGAACTGGGGCTTCACTACGAGCTGAAGCGCTATGCCCGCGATCCCGTCACCATGCTGGCGCCGCCGGAGTACAAGGCGCTGCACCCGAGCGGGGCCGCGCCGGTCGTGACCGACGGCGATCTCGTGCTCGCGGAGTCCGGCGCCATCGTCGACTACATCGTCGCAAAGTACGGCAACGGCCGTCTGGTGCTCGGCCCCAATGATCCCGCCTTCCCGCAGTTCCTGTACTGGCTTCACTTCGCCAATGGCACCTTGCAACCCGGCATGGGGCGGATGATGATTCTGAACCGGCTCGAACTTGCACAGGACAACCCGACCCTCCTTGCCATGAAGGGACGGCTCGATCGCTCCTACGATCTCCTCGACGCGCGCCTTCGCGACGCCGAATATCTGGCGGGCAACGCCTTCACTACCGCCGACATCATGATGGGCTTTTCGCTGACGACGATGCGCTACTTCCAGCCCTATGATGTCCAACGCTGCCCGAACGTGGTCAAATATCTCGGCCGCGTCAGTGCCCGCCCGGCCTACCGGCGCGCGATGGAGAAGGGCGATCCCGGCATGGCGCTGCTGCTAGGCTGAGCAGCGGCGATCACGCGATCCTGTTCGTCGTGGCCGCCCGCTCCGTGGCGAGCTGCTTCTGCAAACGATCGATGTTCTGCAGCAGGCGCTGGCTGGTCAGGACCAGGAAGTAATAGCCGAACTGCGGGTCCTGGAAGTAGATCTCGAGCAGCCGGTCATAGGTGATCGTCAGCACCTGACCGTCCTCGACGCATTCGATGGTTCCGGTTCGCCGGTTGTCGGGCGTCAGGAAGCCGAGCTCGCCCATGAGAGCTCCGGGCCCGATCTCGACATTGATCTCCTTGACCAGGAACTTGCCGGTGACCGTGAGGAGCATCTCCTTGGCGGGATCGCCCAGTTTGAACAGCGTATCGCCGCTTCGATATTTGCGCTCGGTCATGAATGGCTTGAGCCATTCGATCGACATGTCGCCTTCGGCGGCATGGCGCGCCTTCTTGACCAGCTTGAGCATCTGCCGCAGCCGAAGGGCGTTGATCGGAAGCATCAGCAGATAGAGCAGGAACGTCGCGACGTTGGCGGAGAGCGCGCCGAAGACGGCGAAGAATACGCAGCCGATCATGTTGGCGACGCGCAGCGGCACCATCGTTCGCATCAAGAGGGTGGCGACGAAGAAGCCGGCCCCGACCACGGCGAACAGATTGGCGAACGTGATGTTGTGGACGAAGATCTCCAGCAGCCGGTTAAAGATCGCGTCGTAGGTGACGTCGTTGGGATCGAGGCCCATCTGCACCAGGATTTTCGCGATTCTGAGATTATCCGTCGCCGCCTCAAGAATGCGGTCGAGGATCGAGGAAATGTCTGCGCTGCCGGACGGCATGGTACTAACCCCGCGTAAGGCTTTCAGTCCTGGTCGGTATGCTCGACACGTATAGCCGAAATCGAATGACGGCCGCCTGAAATGAAGCCTTTGGCCGTCACGCCGCAAGAGGCAAATTTTAGCCTGATCGGGCGTTTCGGCAATTGCCCGTTGGTTGTGCGTCCGGCCGCAACGCGGCCGTGATTCGGGGCGGGCTTCGGCGTCGCGGAACGGCCGGATGCCCCGGGTGGGGCGCGTCTGACGATCTTCGCCTTATGGCTTGGCGGCGGGTTGGATGACCTGCTGCTCGACGAGGCCAAGACGTCCGGGCAGCGAGCCGGCGCGCAGCAGCATGGCGACGCTGTTCGCCTCTTCCAGAGTGAAGTTGCCGGAAATCTGGCCTGAGCCGCCGGTGATGGGCTCGCGGATCACGGGGGCGGAGATCACGTTGTCGTCGAGCGCGATGGCGAAGGGCATTCCAACATTCTCTGCGGTGATGTGAGCGAAGCGCCGCGTACCGCGGCCGTTGAAGCGGAACGAGGCGATCGGCTCCTTCGTGTCGCTCGTGAATCCCGGTCCCGCGTAGCTGATGTCGTCACCGTCGAGCGCGCTGGCCTTGACGAGATAGGGACGCTTGTCCTTGAAGCCGAACATGACTTCCGTGCCCGCCGGAGGCGTGCCGGATTGCGCCTGCTCCGCCGACATTGTGACATCGATCAGGCGGAAGCTGACCTTGACCTTCCTGGCGAAGATCGCGGTGATGCGCTCGGGCTCCATCGTACCCGGCAGGAAGATGCGGATGCGGTCGGTTCCCTCAGGCTGGACGCTGGCAAGTGTGACGCCGGCGTCCTTGAGGCGCTGCTCGATCATGGCGATGGAATCCTCGACGAGATCGCGCAGCCGTGCGGCGGATGCGGCATCGGTCGGCGCAAGCCTGGTCAGCCCGTCTCCGGCGTCGGTCACGGCGAGCGCGTGCGTGGGCAATCCCTCTGCCGCCGAGGCGAGCTTGCGCGTGAGCAGTTCGCGGCCCTTGGCGTCCGCGATCTTGACATCGACGCCGCCGTCACGAATCGCAAGGCCGGAGAAGGCGATCCGACCCTCGCGCAGGGTCTTGTAGACGTCGTCGCGCAGATCCGTGGTGACCGCCTCCCGCAAGGCGTCAGGGTCCACCTTGTAGATGATGCGCGATCCGCCCAGCTTCTCCATCTTGTCGGTGATGAATGCCGCGATCTTGGCGCGCATCTTGTCGAACTGGCCGTCCGCGGCGAGCGCCGCGCGGGGCAGCGCGATCGTCGATGCGATGGCGAATGCGGCGATCAGCCGTGTGACGCGGTTCCGCAGGGGCGTCGTCATGATGACCTCAAGTCTTGCGGCAGGGCGCTGGCGAGCGAATTCAGCGCCAGTTCTTGGTCCCCGGATCGGCCGCGGAGGTTCAAACGCCGCTCAGGTTGCGTTCGATCGCCGGAGCCGTTGGCGATGGACGAACGCCAAATCATCCATCATTCTGTCCGCGCCGGGCCGGCCATCGGTCGGGGCCGCGCCGACCCAAAATGTCAAAAGACAGGGGGCGGGGACATGTATCTGAGGGAGGACGGAATTCCATGGCGGGCATCCACGCGCTCGATCGGCTCATTGGCAATGACTATCCGGATCTTTTGACCGACGAGGAGGTCCGGGCGTTCGAGCGGGTCCCCTATGCGGACCGCATCGCTGCCGAGAGCACGTTTGACGCCATCAAATTGGGCGCGGCGCGCAATCCCGACGGTGCGGCGATCCAGTTTCTGCAAAACGCTGATCCCGCCGACACGCCGCTAGTGGTCACCTATCGCGATTTCATTGCGCGCGTCACGCAGGCTGCCAACATGTTTCACGCGCTCGGCGCGGAGAAAGACGACGTCATCAGCTTCATGCTGCCGCTGGTGCCGGATGCCTTCGTGACGCTGTTCGGCGCGGAGGCCGCCGGCATCGCCAATCCCGTCAATCCGCTCTTGGAGCCGCACCAGATTGCGGAGATCCTGGAAGCTGCGAACACCAAAATCCTGGTGGCGCTCGGGCCGATGCCGGGCACCGACATCTGGCAGAAGGTCGAGCAGATCCGCCCGCAACTCAAGCACCTCAAGGCGATCGTGCAAGTGTTCGGCGGCGGCGATCCGGCGAATGGCATCTTTGCTTTCAGCGACCTGATCAAGCAGCAGCCGTCGGATCGGCTTGTCAGCGGGCGCAAGATTTCGGGTGCCGACATCGCGGCCTATTTTCACACCGGCGGCACCACCGGCACGCCCAAGCTGGTGCGGCACACGCATACCAACCAAGTCTATCAGGCATGGGCGCTCAACCTGCTGCTGAGAGCGAAGCCCGGCGCCAATTTGCTGTTCGGCATGCCGCTGTTTCACGTTGGGGGATCGCTGACACAGGTGCTGACGATGCTGTCGAGCGGCGGCTCGCTGGTCGTGCTGTCGCCGAGCGGCTGGCGCAATCCGAGTGCGGTGAAGAACATCTGGCGCCTGGTCGAGCGCTTCAAGCCGGAAGCGCTGTCGAGCGTGCCGACGGTGCTCGCCGCAACGCTCGCGGTGCCGCCTGATCATGCCGACATCTCCAGCCTCAAATATGCCGCCGGCGGCGGCTCGGCGATCCCCGTCGCGGTCGGCTCGGCGATCCAGGACAAGCTGAAGCTGCCCGTGGTCGAGGTCTACGGCATGACCGAGACCTCGAGCGTGCACACGCTGGCCTATCCATCACGGCCGATCCGGCTCGGGTCGGTCGGCCTTCCCATGCCTTATGCGCGCGTGCGCATAGTGCAACTCGATGCCGATGGCCGCCTGATCCGCGACTGCGCGCCTGATGAGATCGGCGTCGTCATCATGGCAGGGCCCGGCGTGTTCGGCGGCTATCTCAATGACGAGCACAACAAGGCCGCGTTCGTCGACGAGGTCTGGGTCAATTCCGGCGATCTCGGCCGGCTCGACGCCGACGGCTATCTCTGGATCACCGGTCGCGCCAAGGATCTCGTGATCCGTGGCGGCCATAACATCGATCCCGCGCCGGTCGAGGAGATCATGTTCCGGCACCCCGCGGTCGGCTTCGCAGCCGTCGTCGGCCAGCCCGACGCCTATGCCGGCGAACTACCGGTGGGATACGTGCAGCTGAAGCCCGGCGCGACCGTGGAGCCCGGCGAACTGGAATCCTGGGTTCGCGAGCGCACGCCGGAGCGGGCCGCCGTCCCGGTGCAGGTGATTCCGATCGACCCGATGCCGGTCACGGGTGTCGGCAAGGTGTTCAAGCCGCAGTTGCGCTGGGACGCGGCTGAGCGCGTGTTCACCAAGGTGCTCACGCCGCTGGTCGAGCGCGGCATCGATTGCAGGGTCAAAGTCGGTGCCCATGGCAGTCACGGATCGATCGCCACCGTGACCCTTGCCGGCCTGCCGTCGGACCAGCGCGAGGCGGTTGCGAGCGAGGTACACGCGCTGCTTGCACCCTTCGTGATGCGCCACGAGGTGGTGCAAATATAGCGGCCTCGACAGGCGGCGGCGTCACCTGGAAAGACCAGGGTGACGCTTCGCCGCATTATCCTTACCCCCGTTAGATCGGCTTGTGTGACGGAAATCACATAGGAAGAATTAGCAATCGGCGACGCTAGCGAATAGTCTCAGGGAATTGCATCCGGGGGGACGCAAGTGATTCCGTTTCGGCTGTTTGTCTTGTTGATATTCGCGATTGGCCTTGCCTGCGGACCGGCGCATGCCGACCGGCGGGTCGCGCTCGTGATCGGCAATTCCGCTTACAAGAGCGCGCCCAAGCTCAGCAATCCCGTGAACGATGCCACGCTGGTCGGCGGCATGTTCAAGAAGGCGGGCTTTGATTCCGTCGACGTCAGGCTGGATCTCAGTGCCAGCGAGATGCGGCGCATGCTGCGCGAGTTTGCCGGCAGGTCGCGCGATGCGGACATGGCGGTGATCTATTACGCCGGCCACGGCATCGAGCTCGATGGAGCCAACTATCTCATTCCGACCGACGCGACACTGGAGACGGATGGCGACGTTCTCGACGAGACCATTCCGGTCGAACGCGCGCTGTTCGCGGTCGAGCCGGCCAAGCAGCTGCGCCTGATCATCCTGGATGCCTGCCGCGACAACCCCTTCGCCAAGTCGATGAAACGCACGCTGGCTTCACGTGCCGTCGGGCGCGGCCTGGCCAAGGTCGAGCCGACCAGCCCGAACACCATGATCGCCTTCGCGGCCAAGGCAGGATCGACGGCGTCCGATGGCGATGCGCGAAACAGTCCGTTCGCCGCTGCGCTGGTCGAGCATCTGCCGAAGCCGGGCCTTGATCTGCGCAAGGCCTTCGGCTTCGTGCGCGACGACGTGCTCAAGACTACCGGCTACAAGCAGGAGCCCTATGTCTATGGCTCGCTCGGCGGCGACGACGTGCCCCTCGTCGTGAGGCCCGCCGCGACCGGTCCGCAGGCCAACCCGCAGGATGCCATTCGCAGGGATTACGAGCTCGCGCTTCAGCTTGCGACGCGCGACGGCTGGGAAGCGTTCCTGGCGGCGTATCCGGACGGTTTCTACGCCAACCTGGCCAAGGGCCAGTTGAACAAGATCGGCGCCGAAGAGACGCGCGCGTCGGCCGAGCAAAAGGCCAAGGCGGCCGAGCAGGAAAAGACGAGGCTGATCGCCGAGCGCGCCCAGAAGGCCGAGCAGGAGAAGGCAGCAGCAGCTGCCAAGGCGGCGGAAGAGGCGCGGATCGCCGCAGAGAAGCAAAAGCAGATCGAGCAGGCGAAAGCGGAAGCGGCCGAGCACCAGCGCAAGGTAGCTGAGGCGGCGGCTGCGAAGGCGCTTGCCGAGAAGCAGGCCGTGGAGAAGGCCAAGGCCGAGCTTGCCGCAAAGCAGGCGGCGGAGAGGGCTGAGCAGGCCGCCAAGCCGACGGCCGATCGGCAGATGCCCGAAGTCGAGAACCAGAAAGTCGCTGCGCTCTCGCCCGCGCCGGCATCCACGTTATCGGCGGCTGATTTGACAAAATCCGTGCAGAGCGAATTGCGCCGCGTCGGCTGCCTGTCCTCCGTCGCAGACGGCGACTGGAGCGCGACGTCGCAGCGCTCGCTGGCGCTGTTCAACAAATATGCCGGCACCCAGTTCGACGTGAAGCTCGCCAGCGTGGATGCGCTCGACGCGCTGAAGGCGAAGCCGGGGCGGGTCTGCCCGCTTGTTTGCAATTTCGGCTTCAAGGCCGACGGCGACCAATGCGTCAAGATCACCTGCCGCGCCGGTTATCGCGTCGGCGACGACAACGAGTGCGAGAAGGTCCAGGAGAAGAAGCCGGTCGCGACGCGCGAGGAGTCGCGGAGGCGGGATACGGATCGAAAGCAAAGGGAGGCCGCGCCGGCCGCGCCGCAAGCCTCGGGACAGATGATCTGCAATGCCGCCGGATGCAGGCCGATCGCCAAGGGATGCCGGCTCGGGACCGCTAATCATCCTTCCAATCCCGCGGCTAAGATACCGGCTGAAATATGCAACTGATGATGAAGCACATCTTTCGGGCTTGCTCCATCGCGCTGACGGCCCTTGCTTTTTTTGCTCTTGCAGGCTGTCTCGCCTGCAGCCCGGCGCTCGCCGACAAGCGCGTCGCGCTCGTCATCGGCAATTCCGCCTACAAGAGCGTGCCGAAGCTTGCCAACCCCGCGAGCGACGCCGGCTTGATCGGCGGCATGTTGAGGAAGGCCGGCTTCGATACGGTCGACGTCAGGCAGGACTTGAACGCGTCTGAAATGCGCAAGGCGCTGCGCGAATTCGGCGGGCGGACCCGGGATGCCGATGTCGCGGTCATCTACTATGCGGGCCACGGCATGGAGGTGGACGGCACCAACTATCTGATCCCGACCGATGCCGCGCTCGAGACCGACACCGACGTCTACGACGAGGCGTTGCCGATCGATCGCGTGCTGGTGAGCATCGAGCTTGCCAAGCAGCTTCGGCTCGTCATCCTCGATGCCTGCCGAGACAATCCCTTTGCGAAGACGATGAAGCGCACGGTGGCCTCGCGCGCGATCGGCCGCGGCCTCGCCAAGGTCGAGCCAACAACTCCGAACACGATGATTGCGTTTGCGGCCAAGGCCGGTTCGACGGCGTCCGATGGAGACTCCCGGAACAGCCCGTTCGCCACGGCTCTCTCGGACCACCTGCCAAAACCCGGCCTGGATCTGCGCAAAGCGTTCGGCTTCGTGCGCGATGACGTGCTGAAGAGCACGGCCAACAAGCAAGAGCCATTCGTGTATGGCTCGCTCGGCGGCGACGACGTGCCGCTCGTTCCTGCCAAGCCCGTTGCGACCGGCCCGCAAGCCAATCCGCAGTCTGAGCTCAGGCGAGACTATGAACTTGCGCTCCAACTCGGCACCCGTGACGGCTGGGAAGCGTTCCTGGCGCAATATCCTGACGGATTCTATGCGAATCTCGCCAAAGGCCAGTTGAACAAGATCGGCGCCGAAGAGACGCGCGCTGCGGCCGAGCAGAAGGCCAAGGCGGCCGAGCAGGAAAAGACCAGGCTCATTGCCGAACGCGCCCAGAAGGCCGAGCAGGACAAGGCGGCCGCTGCGGCCAAGGTTGCCGAAGATGCCCGCATCGCCGCAGAGAAGCAGAAGCAGATCGAGCAGGCGAGGGCCGAGGCGGCCGAGCAGCAGCGCAAGGTTGCCGAGGCGGCCGCAGCGAAGGCATTGGCCGAGAGGCAGGCGGCGGAGAAAGCCAAGGCCGAGCTTGCCGCGAAGCAGGCTGCGGAGAGGGCTGAGCAGGCCGCGGCCAGGCCCGCCGCCGATCGGCAGTTGCCGGAGGTCGAAAATCAGAAGGTTGCCGCGCTTTCGCCGGGGCCGACTTCAACGTTGTCTGCAGCTGACCTCGCCAAATCCGTGCAAAGCGAACTGCGTCGCGTCGGCTGCCTGACCTCGTCTACGGAGAGCGAGTGGACGGCGGCCGCGCAACGTTCGCTGACTTTGTTCAACAAATATGCTGGCACGCAGTTCGACGTGAAGCTCGCCAGCGTCGACGCGCTCGATGCATTGAAAGCAAAGCCGGGACGCGTCTGTCCGCTGGTGTGCAATTTCGGCTTCAAGGCCGATGGCGATCAATGCGTGAAGATCACTTGCCGCGCCGGCTATCGTCTTGGCGACGACAATGAGTGCGAGAAAGTATCCGAGAAGAAGCCGGTTGCCACGCGTGAGGATACGAGGAAGCGCGACCAAAGCCGAAAGGAAGCGGAAACCGCTGCCCCAAAATCGGAAGCCTCAGGACAGATAATCTGCAGGAGTGGTGTATGTAGGCCGGTCGCGAAAGGATGTCGCATCGTGCGAGATCCTACCCCGGGTGGCGCGGGCATGGGTCAAGCGGAAGTGTGCAACTAGCCTTCGAATGGTCACATGAAATGCATCAAGGCTGATAGGTAATGTGCGTGAATATTGTTCGATCTTTCTGCGCTTTGATCGTTGCCACTCTCGTAACTTGCGCGCCGGCGCAGGCCGAGAAGCGCGTCGCGCTCGTGATCGGCAATTCCGCCTACAAGAACACGCTGCGGCTCACCAACCCCGTGAACGATGCCGCCCTGATCGGTGACATGTTCAGGAAAGCCGGCTTCGATGCAGTCGACGTCAAGACAGACCTCAATGCCTCCGAGATGCGGCGGACGCTGCGTGACTTTGCCGGCAGGGTCCGCGACGCCGACATGGCGGTGATCTACTACGCCGGGCACGGCATCGAGCTCGACGGCAGCAACTATCTTATCCCGACCGACGCGATGCTGGAGACCGACGGCGACGTTCTCGACGAGACCGTTGCGCTCGACCGTGCACTGTTCGCCGTCGAGCCGGCAAAACGGCTCCGCCTCGTCATCCTCGACGCCTGCCGCGACAATCCCTTTTCCAAGACCATGAAGCGCATGGTGGCCTCGCGCGCCATCGGGCGAGGTCTTGCCAAGGTGGAGCCGACCAGCCCGAACACAATGATCGCGTTCGCGGCCAAGGCGGGATCAACGGCGTCCGACGGCGATTCCCGCAACAGTCCCTTCGCCGCGGCGCTGGTCGAGCACCTGCCGAAGCCCGGGCTTGATCTGCGCAAGGCGTTCGGCTTCGTGCGGGACGACGTCCTGAAGAACACCGGCAGCAGGCAGGAGCCCTATGTCTACGGCTCGCTCGGTGGCGACGACGTGCCGCTGGTGCCGGCGAAGCCGGTCGCTGTGGCGGGACCGCAGGCCAATCCGCAGGACAGCGTGCGCAGGGACTACGAGCTTGCGCTTCAGGCGGGGCTGCGCGAGGCCTGGGAAGCTTTCCTGCAGACCTATCCGGACGGCTTCTACGCGAACCTCGCCCGCGTGCAGCTCAAGAAGATCGCCGCCGAGGAGGAGCGCACGGCGGCGACCGAGAAGGCGCGGCTGGCCGAGCAGGAAAAGGTGAAGCTCGCTGCTGAGCGTGCCCAGAAGGCTGAGCTGGAAAAGGCAGCCGCCGCCGCCAAAGCGGCCGAGGACGCGCGGATCGCTGCGGAAAAGCAAAAGCAGATCGAGCAGGCGAAGGCTGAAGCGGCCGAACGCGAGCGCAAGGTAGCCGAAGCCGCGGCTGCGAGGGCGCTCGCGGAAAAGCAGGTCATGGAGAAGGCGGCGGCCGACGCCGCCGCGAAGCAGGTTGCGGACAAGCAGGCCAGTAATGCCGAGAGCAAGAAGGTTGCAGCGCTTTCGCCGCCGCCGAGCTCCGCTCCGGGGCAAGATCTGCCGAGATCCGTGCAAGTCGAGCTGCGGCGCGTCGGCTGCATGAAGGCCGAGCCGTACAGCGAGTGGAGCGAGACGGCGCAACGCTCGCTGACGCTGTTCAACAAATACGCCGGCACCAAATTCGATGCGAAGGTTGCGAACGCCGATGTGCTGGACGCCCTCAAGGGAAAGTCGGGGCGGGTGTGTCCCCTGGTTTGCGATCACGGTTTCAGGGCGGATGGAGACCAATGCAGCAAGATCGTGTGCCGTGCTGGTCACCGTATCAGCGACGACAACGAATGCGAAAAGATCCCGGAGAAAAAGCCCGTCGCGACGCGCGATGAACCCGCAAGGCGTGACTCGGACCGGAAAAAGAGTGAGTCATCGCCGGCTGCTTCACAAGCGAATTCGTCCGGCCAGATCGTATGCACAAATGCCGGCTGCCGGCCCCTTCGTCCCGGCTGCAAGCTGGGACGATCGCCGAGCGTTGCCATTAACGGTGGCGGCTTGACCGAGGTCTGCAATTGAAGCGGCCCCCGCTGAGGCGAGGGATTACCCCGCCGGCATCCGCGTCTCGACCAGACGCGCCCAGAACGACGCGCCGTGGCCAAGGATGTTGTCGTTGAAGACGTAGGCCGGGTGGTGGCACTCGTTGCCGTCGCCCATGCCGACCAGCACCATCGCGCCGGGACGCGCTTCGAGCATGAAGGAGAAGTCCTCGGCGCCCATCATCGGGATGAACTTGTCGTTGACGCGGTCGGTGCCGACGATGTCGCGGGCGACGTCGGCGGCAAGGCCGGCCTCGCGCGCATGGTTCATCGTCACCGGATACATCCGCGTGTATTTCGTCTCGGCCGACCCGCCATAGGCGCGGGCGACGCTCTCGGCGACTTCGCCGATGCGGCGCTCGACGAGATCGCGTACCTCGGGATCGAGCGTGCGCACGGTACCGCCGAGCTCGGCGACCTCGGGGATGATGTTGAAGGCGGTGCCGGAGTGGAATTGCGTGATCGAGATGACGGCTGACTTCAGCGGATCGACGTTGCGCGCCACGATCGATTGCAGCGCGTTGACGATCTGCGAGCCGATCAGCACGCTGTCGACGGATTTGTGCGGACCCGCGCCGGCGTGGCCGCCCTTGCCGTGGACCGTGATCTGGATGTTGTCGGAGGAGGCGAGCATCGCACCGGGGGTCGTGGCGAAGTGACCTTCCGGCAGGCCCGGCATGTTGTGCATGCCGTAGACCTCCTGGATGTTCCAGCGCGTCATCAACCCGTCCTCGACCATGGCCTTGCCGCCGCCGCCGCCTTCCTCGGCGGGCTGGAAGATCATGATCGCCGTGCCGTCGAAATTGCGCGTCTCGGCGAGATATTTGGCGGCACCCAGCAGCATCGCGGTGTGGCCGTCATGGCCGCAGGCGTGCATCTTGCCGGGGACCTTCGACGCATAAGGCACGCCCGAGGTCTCCATGATCGGCAGCGCGTCCATGTCGGCGCGCAAGCCAATGGTCTTGCCGGAGGCGGATTTGCGGCCGCGGATCACCCCGACGACGCCGGTGCGGCCGATACCCGTCACCACCTCGTCACAGCCGAATTCGCGCAACTTCTCGGCGACGATGCCGGCCGTGCGGTGGACCTCGTAGAGCAATTCGGGGTTCTCGTGGAAGTCATGGCGCCAGGCGGCCATTTCGTCGGAGAGGGCGGCAACGCGGTTGACGATGGGCATGGGGATCCGTTTCTTCTACGTTCGCAGGGGTCGATGGGCTGGAAGCGTACTCCGCGGCATCGCGGTCCGCAAATGGTCGCCGGGCTTTCGTCGCCCCGCTCCGTGGCTATAAGGTGCGGCAGCGATCCGCCGGGGACGAGGGCAGGGCATGAAGTTCGGACGCGATAGTCTTGTGCTGGCGGCCTGCTTCTCGATCATGGCCAGTCCGGCCTTCGCCTGCGATGTCGGCCCGGCCACTGCCGTGATTGGATCGATCAGTCAGAAGATCCAGGCGGGGCAGATCAAGCGGATCGATCTTCAGAAGATCTCCGACCGGCTGCTCACCAGCATCCCGATCTCGCCGGAGCATTTTTCGAGCTACGCGAGCGAACGCAAGACGCAGGTCCTGACCGCGACCGACGCGACCGAACTGGCGGCAGCCGTCAAGACGCTGGCGCCTGTACAATTGTCTTACCAGCCCGATTTGCGCTGGCAGCTCGTCTTCCTCGATGACGCTGGCAACAAGCTGCACACGATCTTCTTCAGCAAGCGCTACGTGCAAGGGCGCGGCCGCGCGGGCTATGTCGACGGCAATATGTGCGGCTTCATCGCCGCCACCATCGGCAGCCCCGCGCTCGTGAAATGGCTGCAGAAGCGACTATAGACCGCAATTGCACGAGCCCCGGCAGCCACGAGCGTGGCTCCTGGGCGACGCAAGCGGTGCTCAGCTTTCGCCGAACACGCGCTTGAAGATCGTGTCGACGTGCTTGAGGTGATAGCCGAGGTCGAATTGCTCCTCGATCTCGGCGTCGGTGAGATATTTCTTCACCTCGGCGTCCTTCTTCAGCAGAACAAGGAAATCGCCTTCGCCGCGCCAGACCGGCATCGCGTTGCGCTGCACGAGCTTGTAGGCGTCCTCGCGGCTCGCGCCCTTCTGCGTGAGCGCCAGGAGCACGCGCTGCGAATGGACGAGGCCGCCGAGGCGGTCGAGGTTTTTCTGCATGTTGGCGGGATAGACCAGGAGCTTGTCGATCAGGCCGGCGAGGCGCACCAGCGCGAAGTCGAGCGTCACGGTGGCGTCAGGGCCCATCATGCGCTCGGCCGAGGAGTGCGAGATGTCGCGCTCGTGCCAGAGCACGACGTTCTCCAGGGCAGGCGTCACATAGGCGCGCACCATGCGGGAGAGGCCGGTGAGGTTCTCCGACAGCACCGGGTTGCGCTTGTGCGGCATCGCCGAGGAGCCCTTTTGTCCTTCCGAGAAGAACTCTTCGGCCTCCAGCACTTCGGTGCGCTGCATGTGGCGGATCTCGACCGCGATGCGCTCGACCGAAGAGGCGATCACGCCGAGCGTCGAGAAATACATCGCATGGCGATCGCGCGGGATCACCTGGGTCGAGATCGGCTCGGGGACAAGGCCCATGGCTTTCGCAACGTGCTCTTCGACGCGCGGATCGATCTGCGCGAAGGTGCCGACGGCGCCTGATATGGCGCAAGTCGCGACTTCCTTCCGCGCCGCGATCAGGCGCTCCTTGGCGCGCGAGAATTCGGCATAGGCATAAGCGAGCTTGAGGCCGAAGGTCACGGGCTCGGCATGGATGCCGTGGCTGCGTCCGATGGTCGGCGTCATCTTGTGCTCGAAGGCGCGCTTCTTGAGTGCGGCCAGCACCTTGTCGAGGTCGGCGAGCAAGAGGTCGGCGGCGCGGGTGAGCTGGACGTTGAGGCAGGTGTCGAGCACATCGGACGAGGTCATGCCCTGGTGGACGAAGCGCGCCTCGGGGCCGACGATCTCGGCGAGGTGAGTGAGGAAGGCGATGACGTCGTGCTTGGTCTCGCGCTCGATCTCGTCGATGCGGGCGACGTCGAAGGTGGCGTCCTTGGCCTTGGCCCAGACCGTTTTGGCGGCCTCTTTGGGGATGGTGCCGAGAGCGGCGAGGGCGTCCGCCGCATGCGCCTCGATCTCGAACCAGATCTTGAACCGGGTCTGCGGCTCCCAGATCGAGGCCATTTCCGGGCGGGTATAGCGGGGGATCATCTGACGGCTCCAGGAAGGTGGGCGGGCGGTCCCAAGGGGCGGCGCCGGCCAAAATGCTTTTTACGCCGTGATTTAACAGAGCAGGCAGGGCGAAACAAACGGTCTGGACCCCGGGAGAGGGGGATCGCCGAGCTATCCACCGGACCGGATGGCAGGGGATGGCGACGCCAGCCGCAAATATTAACTGTCAATCACGGATCATTGACTGACAGATATTGAAATCTGTCAGCGGGACGTGTATATCCCTTCTCGGACGCTCCGATTGGGCGTCCCGCGGTTACCTCCAGGGGGAGCCCGACATCCGAAATACCTCTCGGATCGAAGGTCGCCATCGAAGGGCGAGGGCCGTGGACGAATGGAGATATAAGAAAATGACGACCGAAATCATCAATCTCACCGGGGCGATTGGGCATTGGCTCAATTTGCTGGTGGCGCGCCAGATCGCGGCGCAGGCTGCAAAACTGCCTCATTAAGGCGAAAGCTTTCCGAAACGGCCGGCATGGGCGCTTCGGAAGCAGCTCTATCGCCGGATAACTGAGCCCAAACGGGAACATGGTGCTGGCATGAATGAAGCCGTTGTCTTGACGCCGGAGCGGATCCTCGAAGTGACCGAGGACGTCTTGCGGCGTTACGGACTTGCCAAGGCCACCGTGGTCGACGTTGCCCGTGCGCTCGATGTGAGCCACGGCAGCGTGTATCGCCATTTCCCGAGCAAGGCCTCGCTGCGCGAGGCCGTTGCCAAACGCTGGCTGGACCGCATCGACGCGCCGCTCCGCCAGATCGCTGCGGAGCAGGGCCCCGCGCCGGCGCGGCTCGACCGCTGGCTGCGGACGCTGTTCGCCGCCAAGCGTTCGCGTGTGCTCGACGACCCCGAGATGTTCGAGACCTATCTGACGCTGGCGCGCGAGGCCTGCGCGGCCGTCAAATGTCACAAGGACACCATGATCGACCAGATCTCGGCGATCCTGACTGACGGCGTGAAGCAGGGCGCATTCGCCATCGGCGACGTCAAGACCACTGCGCGCGCGATCTTCGATGCCACCGTCCGCTTCCACCATCCGGCGCATGCCGACGAGTGGAAGGATGCGGATCTCTCCGCGCGCGTCGATGCGACGCTCGCGCTGCTGCTGCGCGGCCTGAAGGCGGCCTAGACCCGGAGGCCTATCTCACCCTCTTGCCTTGTGAAGAAGCGCACTCTCCCGAACGGGGGGCGCGGCTGTCGCGTGCCTGCGCGGCTGAAACGCACCGCCGTTGGTCGCCGGTACGACTGGCGGGCTCTCCGGATATGCATTGACCGCGATTTCAACGGCATCCTTTGACCGCTTTCGAAGGCGGTAGAATGTCAGCTCCTGCTCGAGCATGGGGCAGCGGAAGTGGACGACGGCCGTATCGGGCAGGCGGCAAAGTTCATCGATGAGCTCGCCTACGGTGATGATCGGGGGATGGTCGACTGCCTTGTGATGAGCCTTACTCATGGCGATTCCTCCACTCTACTCCTAACCGGAGCCGGATGGCCTCCGTTCCATCGGGCCCGGCAGATTCGAAATCTTCAAGTGACGTGGGGAAAGCGGCAGCCCCGCTGCTAGATCTTCGTCAGCCCGCAGGTCGCGGCGAGCCGCACCAGCTGCGCGTCGGTGCGCGCGCCGGTCTTGGTCTTGATCAGATAGTGGTAGTTCTGCACTGTCTTCACACTGAGATTGAGGTGCGTCGCGATCTGCTCGGTGGTGGCGCCGCCGGCGAACTGGCGCAGGATCTCGATCTCCCGCTCGCCCAACTGATCCAGCGCTGAGCCCGCCGACAGACTGTCCTCGGCGAGGATATGCGCGATATCGTCGCTCATGGCCCGCTCGCCGCGCGCGACGGCGCGGATCGCGGTGACGACGGCGGACGGTTCGCTGCTCTTGGTGACGAAGCCGCTGGCCCCCGCGCTGAAGGCGGCTTTCACCAGCACGGCCTCGTTGTGCATGGTGAAGACGAGGATCCGCGCCCGCGGACTGCGCGCGCGGATGTTGCGGATCGCCTCCAGCCCGCTCGCGCCGGGCATCGAGATGTCGAGCAAGACGACATCGGGATCATGCGCCTTGAACGCACTGTAGGCGTCCGCGGCGTTGTCGGCCTCCGCCACGACATGCAGATCGCCTTGGCTTTCCAGCACGCGCCGATAGCCTTGGCGGACGATCGGGTGGTCGTCGACGAGCAGCACGGAGATGCCTGTTGCTGCAACCTCGCTCATTCCGCCCTCACGCGGCGAGCGGGATGGTGGCGGCGACACTGAGGCCGCCGCGGGCGGGCAGGATCGAGAGCGATCCGCCGGCCGCCGTGACGCGCTCGCGGATGCCGGTCAGGCCGAAGCCGGCAGATTGCGAGACGCGCTCCGCATCGCCGCCGCCGTCGTCCTCGACACGGATGAGCAGCGCGTCATCCTCGCCGGCCCGGCGTTCGATGCGCAAAGAGATCTCGCGCGCCGTACCGTGACGCAGCGCGTTGGTCAGGCATTCCTGTGCCACGCGATAGGCCGTGGTGGCGGCCGGACCGCTGATGTCAGTGAGGTCACCCCTGAGATCGAGCTGGATCGTCGGCCGCGCCGCGCTCTGTGAGCGCCAGCTGTCGACGAGATTGACGAGGCTTGCCTCGAGCCCGAGCTCCTCGGGCAGGGGATTGCGCAGACGCTTCAGCGCATCGCGGAGCGAGGCCATCAGATGATGGGTGGCCTGCGAGATCATGCGCGCGTCCTGCGCGATGCCATTATCCCGATTGTCCTTCGTGCTCGCCGTTTCGATCGTGTTGGCGAAGGCGAGAATGGCGGAAAGATTCTGCCCGAACTCGTCGTGCAGCTCGCGGGCGAGGGCGCGGCGCTCGTCGTCGCGGATCTCGATCAGGCGCCGCGTCAGCGCGGCGCGCTGCTCTGTGGCTTCCTCCAGCCGGCCGCCGAGCTCGTCGACGGCGCCGCCGATCATCGCCAGCTCCATGGAGCGGAAACGCGGGAGTTTGGTGCGATACTGCCCGCGCGCCATGCGCTGCAGGGCGGTCACGATCGTGCGCGCCGGTGCCAGCGCATGCGCGATCGCCAGCGAAGCCAGCAGCGCGATCGCCGCCGCCATCAACAGCGCGACGTCGATCACGTTGAGGATGTATTCCCAGGCGAGTGAGACGGCGGCCGCGGCATCCGGCGTCGCGACCACGGTGCCGGCGGTCGCGGCGCGGGGACTGACCGGCCGGACCACCTCGGCGTGGCTGCCGAGGAAGGTCGGCACGATCGCGGCGAACCAGCGCGGCGGGGTCTTGCCCAGCCCCTCGCTCTGGCCGCAGAGCGGCTTCTCGAATGCGGCAGCCGGCTGGAACTCGACGCAGACGCCGGGCGAGATCAGCTTCATGGTCTCCAGGGTGCGCCAGTCCGGAACGGGCAGGAGGTGCTCGCGCGCTCTGCTGCTGCGCAACAAAAGCTCGCGCCAATACAGCGCCTGAAGCGCCTGCGCGACCCGCTGCGCCGAGGCCGCAGTCGACCGGTCAACGCTGCGATAGGCGTCGAATGTGGCCCATATGGTTGCCGCGCCAAGGCACAGGGCTACGATAAGCAGCAGACGGGCGACAAGCTGAAGCACGAGGCGCATGCGATCACCCTCGACGTTTGATAAGCTCAGCCTAACAACGCCGCCGCGCCTTGCCAATTGCGGGGTGTGGCGGGATTGCAGCTCGGGCAAATTTCCCAAGCCGGATTGGGCATGGGTCTTTGGACCTGATACGACGGCTTTGATCTAATCGACCGGAAATCTTTGCAGGCCAATCGTTGCGGGCCGGGAGCAGTGCAGCATGAGTTCGATCACGATCGGACCGATCGCGGGAACCGCGACCGACCCATCCGAGCGCAGCGCGCTCCTGTTCTGGATGATCTTCACGGGGCTCTCGGTCTTCGCCGTCGTGCTGCTGTGGCGGTTCGGCCTGATCCATCTGATGCTGACCTCGGACCGGACCTACATTTCGAGCGTCATCGCGGTGCTCTATGTCCTGACCTGCGGCCACTGCTTCCTGCGCACGCGGGCGATCGCGCGTGAAGGCGCAGCGGCCCGGCGCTGCCGCGAGGCGCTCGCCGCGCCTGAGGGCGGCAAGGTGCTTGACGCGAGCGCGGCGGTGCTGCCGCGCGGGCTGGTGCGCGACCACATCCAGAGCCTGGTGACGAAAGCGGCCGCGCAGGACTACCGCCCGGTCGACCAGACGCTGCTGCTGCGGACGCTCGCGGACCGGCTGCGCGGCTCCAATGGATTCGGCGCCTTCGTCTCGGATACGCTGATGAAGCTCGGCCTGCTCGGCACCATCGTCGGCTTCATCATCATGCTGGCCCCGATCGCGGGGCTGGATGCCGCCGACAAGGTCGCGATGCGCTCCTCGATGGGGCTGATGAGCGACGGCATGGCGGTCGCGATGTACACGACGCTCGCCGGCCTCGTCGGCTCGATCCTGGTCCGTATCCAGTACTACATGCTGGATGCCGCGACCCAGCGGGTGTTCTCGGATGCGGTGGTGCTGACCGAGACCTATGTGACGCCGGTGCTGGAGCGCAAGGGGTCTGGAATCAAGGGTGTCGGAATCCCGTCATGATGGATGATTTCGGTCTCTATCCGCGCGAGGAGCCGTTCGATCCGCTGGGCGTGATGCTGTTCAAGGCGCTCCAGGTGATCGCGTTCCTGTTCTTTCTTGCGCTGCTCGCGGTCTCCCCTGATGCCAAGGAGGGCAAGATCGATTCCAAGGCCGAGTTCATGATCACGCTGGACTGGCCGGATAGCCACCCCGACGACCTCGACCTGTTCGTGCAGGATCCCGTCGGCAATATCGCCTGGTACCGCCATCGTGAGGCCGGCTTCCTGACCCTCGATCGCGACGACCGCGGCGGGGCCAACGACTTCATCATGGTCAACGGCAAGAAGATCGCCTCGCCGATCCGCGAGGAGATCGTCACGGTGCGCGGCATCGTCGCCGGCGAATACACCGTCAACGTCTCGCATTTCGTGGCGACGACCGGCGAACCCGTCACGGCCAATGTGAAGGTGCAGAAGCTCAATCCGACCGCGCAGGTGGTCTTCGACAACAAGTTCACGCTCGACCACACCGGCGACGAGAAGACCGCGGTGCGGTTCCGGCTCGATGCCGAGGGCAAGGTCGTCAATGTGGACCAGCGGCCGAAATCGCTGCTGGAGACGTTCCGCACCGGGTGGCGCAACGGCGCCGATCTCGACCCGAGGACCGGTGTGAGCAACAACGCTGCGAGGGTGCGCCGTGACTAGCCTGCAAACGGTCATCCTCACGCTGTCGCTCGCCTATGCCGTGATCGGCGCGCTGCTGCTGGTCGTGCTGGTCTACGCGCGGCTGCACTGGTCGCTGAAGGCGATCGCCGTGGTCGTGACCAGCGCCTTCTACGTCGTCAGCTTCACCGAAATGCGCGGGCTGCTCGGTTGGGCCAGTGCCGACCGGCTGCCGGCGACTTTCAAGCTGCTGAAGGCCCGCATCGTCGAGCCGCATTCGCTTCAGGGTGATCCCGGCTCGATCTATCTGTGGGTCGAGCAGCTCGACGAGGACAATCGCCCGAGCGGCATCCCGCGCGCCTTCCGCGTGCCCTACGACGACAGGCTCGCCGACAAGACCCATGCCGCGGAGAACGAGATCGCGTTGGGACATCCGCAAGGCGGCCGCGCCGCCGATTTCGGCGGCGGCGATGGCAGCCTCATCGACATGGTCCGCGAATATGTGACGCCCAAGACCATTTTGGAGACCACCGGCGGCGATTCCTCGACCGGCGAATTCATCGCCCCGCCGGCCGGCGCGCAAGGCGTGAGCTTCACCCCGCTGCCGCCGCCCCGGATGCCGCCAAAGGACGAGCAATAGGCTCAATCATCATCACCGCAAGATCATCACCGCAAGGCTGCGCTGGTAATCGGCGCGGCGCTGGCGCATGGTTTTGACCTCCCTCAATTTGGCCTTACCGGCCTTCAATAAGAATTGGAGGGTGGAGGGTGCGTGCTCCTAGCTGTCTTTTCGGATATCCACGGCAACAGGCAGGCCTTCGAGGCCTGCCTGAAGGTTGCCCGTGCGAAGGGCGCTGAGCGGTTCGTCCTGCTCGGCGATTTCGTCGGCTATGGCGCCGATCCGGAATGGGTGGTGGATACCGCGATGGAGCTCGTTGCCCAGGGTGCGATCGCCGTGCGCGGCAATCACGACCAGGCGGTCAATTCCCCGACGGAGACCATGAACGCCGAGGCGCAAATCGCGATCGAATGGACCCGCGGCCGGCTTGATAGCGCGCAGAGGCGGTTCCTGACCGAACTGCCGATGCTGGTGGAGGATAGCGATCGTCTCTTCGTGCATTCGGAAGCCTCCAGCCCCCAGCGCTGGCACTATGTCCGCTCGACGGTGGACGCCGCCAAGAGCCTGATTGCAACGCCCGCTCATGTCACGTTTTGCGGCCACATCCATCGTCCCGCGCTCTATTCGATGTCGGTGACGGCCAAGATGACGAGCTTCGTCCCGAAGACCGAGGTCCCGGTGCAGCTTCTGCGCGGCCGGCAATGGCTCGCCGTGCTCGGCGCGGTCGGCCAGCCCCGCGACGGCGATCCGTCTGCGGCCTTCGTATTGTTCGACACCGAGACGTGCCAGATCACCTACTGCCGCGCGCCCTATGACATCGAGACCGCGGCGGACAGGATTCGCAACAACGGCCTGCCGCACTGGCTCGCCGACCGGCTCTCGCAGGGGCGCTGACGGCGATGCCGAAGCCCCTGGTCAAATCCGGCGCGTTGATCGATGGTTACACCATCGGTGAATGCGTTCATGCCGGCGGCATGGCGACGTTGTGGACGGTCACCCATCCCGGCATCGACGTGCCCTTGCTGATGAAGATTCCGCGGGTGTCGGAGGGCGAGGATCCCGCCGCGATCGTCTCCTTCGAGATGGAGATGATGATCTTGCCGCGGCTGGCGGGTCCGCACGTCCCGGCCTGTTTCGGCACCGGCGATTTCGCGCACCAGGCCTATGTCGTGATCGAGCGCATCGGCGGGACCACGCTCTACAAGCGGCTGCCCGACCTGCCGTTGCCTTACGACGAGGCGCGGCAGCTCGTCGCCAAGATCGCAACCGCGCTTGCCGATCTCCACCGCCAGAACGTGATCCATCACGACATCAAGCCGAGCAGCATCATGTTCCGCGATAGCGGCGAGGCGGTTCTGATCGACTACGGCCTGTCGCATCACAACCACCTGCCGGATCTCCTGCAGGAGGAATTCCGCCTGCCTTACGGCACCGCGCCCTACATGGCGCCCGAGCGGCTGTCAGGGGTGCGCGACGATCAGCGCAGCGATCTGTTTTCGCTCGGCGTGCTGCTCTATTTCTTCACGACTGGCGAGCGGCCCTTCGGCGAGGGCGAGACGATGCGCGCGATGCGGCGCCGGCTGTGGCGCGATCCGTATCCGCCGCGAAGCTTGCGCGCCGACTACCCGCCCTGGCTTCAGGAGGTGGTGTTGCGATGTCTCGAGATCGAGCCGGTGTGGCGCTATCCGACGGCGTCGCAGCTCGCCTTCGATCTCGCCCATCCGGACCAGGTCAAGCTCACCGCGCGCTCGGAGCGGGTGAAGCGCGACCCCATCGGCGTCGCTTGGCGGCGCCGCTTCAACCAGGGCGTCATGGCGCCGCGCGCGAAATCGGATGTCGCCGCTCAAATCGCATCGAGCCCTATCCTCGCCGTCGCGCTCGACACCGTGGAAGGCGCACCGGAGTTGAACGAGGCGCTGCGTGTGACCACCGAGCGCATCCTTGCCACCTTGCCGTCAGCGCGGCTTGCCTGTGTCAACGTGCTCAAGCTGAACCGGATCGCGATCGACCGTACCCTGGACGAGCAGGGGTCCAACAAGCATATCGACCGCCTGGTCGCGCTCAGGCATTGGGCGACGCCGCTCAAGCTGGATGAGAGCCGGCTGTCGGCTCATGTGCTGGAGGCGGTCGATCCCGCCGCCGCGATCCTGGAGTTCGCCGAGGTCAACCAGGTCGACCACGTCATCATCGGTGCGCGGCAGGGCTCGTTCAGGCGCACGCTGCTCGGCAGCGTCTCGGCCAAGGTGGCTTCGGAAGCGGCCTGCACCGTCACCGTGGTACGGCCGCCGCGGATGGCGGGGGAAGCCGGCGAGCCCAATGCCGGCGAAGTGTCGGGATAGGCCGCCTGGCCGATTTGAGGCTGGATCAGGCCGCGTGGGCGGAGTGAGCGGTGCGCTTGCGGCGGATCGGCCAACAGAATTGCGGGCCGGGCCCGCCGTGATCCGCGCTGCCGCCGAAATACTGGATGATCTCGCGGCAGGGCTCGCAACTGAACAGGTTACGCGACGCGGATGCCTTGGTCATTTCCTTGAGGCAGTTCGGGCAGTGCGGTTTCATGGGAGGTGGTCCGGAAAAGAGTGTCTCAGTGTCGGCGCTGCGACGGAAACGAATGATCGAGGTCCGAATTGTCGAGCCCGGCATCGTCGCCGAGTGCGCCATCGGCACGCTCGAGGCGGCCGAAGAAATAGTCGAGGCCCGGATGCGGGCGGCGGGGGATGCGGCACCTGCGCTTCGGCTGGCGCTTCACGAGTGCGATCTGCATGGCGCTCAGCCCCGGCGACGATGAAGGTGGATGATGCGGGCACAAGCCGCGGTCTTCACCGGTCGTGCGACAAAGAGGCTGCGAGTTGCAATCGCCGCGTTGAACCCGAACCACAACGCTACGCCAGTCCAAACCAGGGTCGTCGTCATGATGTGCTCCCGTCAAAAGCAGGCAGGAGTCACTTGCGGTGATTTGCGCGAATCAGTGAAGTCCGGATGAGTACGGATCAAGAGTGCAATTTTAGGCAATACGCGTCACAACACCCGTAAAAGCCGCGGGATTTTCCCCCGTCCGCCCATGCCGTTTGATCCAGCTCAAATCGCTTCGCCTCGAGCTCCTAGCGCGGCATTGCGGATCGCGGCGATGTTGGTCTTGTAGGCTTCCTGCGTGCCGCCCCTGAACACGGATGTGCCGGCGACGAAGGCGTTGGCACCGGCCGCGGCGAGCGCGCCTGCAACATCGGGGCCGACGCCGCCATCAACCTCGATATCGATCGGGCGTCCGGCCGTCATCGCGCGGATGTCGCGGATCTTGCCGATCGCGGAAGGGATGAAGGCCTGGCCGCCGAAGCCGGGATTGACCGACATCACCAGCACGAGGTCGACGAGGTCGAGGACATATTCGAGCGTGCTGACCGGGGTGCCGGGATTGAGCGAGACGCCGGCCTTCTTGCCGAGCGCGCGGATCGCCTGGAGCGAGCGGTGCAAATGCGGACCGGCCTCCGCATGCACGGTGATGTGGTCGCAGCCGGCTTTCGCAAAGGCCTCGAGATAGGGGTCACAGGGCGAGATCATCAGGTGCGCGTCGAACACCTTCTTCGTGTGCGGGCGCATCGCCTTGATGACGTCGGGGCCGTAGGAGATGTTGGGAACGAAGTGACCGTCCATCACGTCGAGATGGATCCAGTCCGCGCCGGCGGCGTCGACGCTGCGCACCTCCTCGCCGAGCCTGGAGAAGTCCGAGGCCAGGATCGAGGGCGCGATTGCCAGGGGGCGGGGGGCGAAGGCTTGGGTCATGGCGCGGTTTCCCGTGGCGGCCGAAAGAAGATTGGGCCTCGCCTAACATGGGCCTCCGTGGCGGGCAATGCAGGGCAGGCGTGCTTCCTGTGGGCGGAAATTTCTGCCGCGGCCGGCATGAATTGCCGGTGTTCCCGCGCCGTCCAAGGCGCGGTGGCGGCGGATTTCATTGAACTTTTTGCGCTGGCACGACGCTTGCTGACGTTACCCGACAGAACATTGGCCGCGGCATGCCGCGTCGGTTGGAGTTGTGCAATGCTGTTAGCCCTTGGCGCCGTGTCCAGCGCGCTCGACGCGATCCAGTCGCTGACGAACTCGAAGTCGTCCTCGTCGACGCAGAAGGCCGGGTCAACGCAGAAGGCCGGATCTTCGCAAGGCGCAACCAACCCGTTCGCGATCGACAGCAGCACGGGCAGCATGACGACCTCATTGGTCGGCTCAGGTAGTCCTCCACAGATCGCGCCGGAGACCATGAACGCGCTGCTCGCCGCGCAGAGCCAGTCGACCCACGGCGCGAGCAGTTCGGCGAGCTCGACCTCGTCGAGTTCGTCGTCCTCGATGTCGAAGGGCCGGGAGACTGCGCTCAAGGATCTGTTCTCGCAGATCGATGCGGACGGCGACGGCAGCATTACCAAGTCCGAGTTCGAGGACGCGCTGGGCGCCGGCGGCACCAACCTCGCGCAGGCCGACGATGTCTTCTCGAAGCTGGATGCGAATGCCGACGGCAACGTCAGCCTTGACGAGATGTCGAAGGCGCTGAAGAGCGGCCACGGACACCATCACGCGCAAGGCGCCGGCGGCGCGGGCGACGGATCGGATTCCTCGTCGAAGTCCGGCGGCGGATCGACCTCGACCACGACGACCGCTGCCGACGGCTCGACCACGACGACCGTCACCTATGCCGACGGCTTCAAGATGTCGACGACGGTGCCGGGCGCCTCCAGCCCCCGCAACTCGGCTTACGATCTGTTCGCGCAGTTGATGCAGCAGCAAGGCGGGCAGGGTTCTTCGGCGGCTGCCGGTTCGTCGATGTCGATGAGCGTGTGAGCGGCATCCGAGATTAGCCGGCATATTCCTGCGTGATGTCACGATAGGCGTACCGGTCGCGGATTTCGTGGTTGAAGAACGCCCCCTTTGAGCGCGTTTCCCTGAACGCGGCGGCGACCTCGGGCGGAACATCCTCGTAGACATAGAGGCGTCCGCTGACGAAAGCCACCTTCAGCTCGCGCGTATCCGGCGCATAGCAAAAGAAGCGGATCACGGAAGACGGCATGGCGGTACACCTTGGCCCGCCAGGATAACGCCGTATCCGCCGTTTCGGTTTCTAGCCGAACCGGTCCTTCCAGGACGGCTGCGCCCCCGGAAACGGCAGCGCGGCCGCGCTATAGACGCCGCGGGCGATTGCGCGCGCGACCACGTTGGCCGCGACGGTGCCGAGTTCGGTGAGGCCGACCAGCGGATCGATCGGCTTCTCACCGGTCGCGGCCGCAAACAGCACGTCTCCGTCGGTCGGTGCATGCACCGGATAGATCGCCCGGGCGAATCCGGTGTGCGCGATCATCGCGAGCCGCTTGGCCTGGGGCTTGGTCAGCACCGCGTCGGTGACGACTGCGCCAATGGTAGTGTTCTCGCGCGCGTTCGCGGCAGGGCCGCCCTTGATGCGCATGCGGAGCATGTCGTCGGTGAATTTGTCCGGCAGGCCGCGTCCGCCGAACTCGCCGTTCACCTCGAACGGCGCCGCCCAGAACCAGGGTCCGTTGCCGACGGTGACGCTTCCCACCGCGTTGACGGCGACGATCGCGGCGACCTTGACGCCATCAGGCGTTACCGCCGAGGCCGAGCCGAGCCCGCCCTTGAACGTTGCGGTGGTGGCACCGAGGCCGGCGCCGACGCTGCCGATCGCAAAGTCAGTGCCGGCGGCGGCCGCCGCGGCGTAGCCGAGGTCGCGATAGGGCGAGAACCGTCCCCAGGCCTTGTCGCCCCCATTGAGCAGATCGAACAGGATCGCGCCCGGCACGATCGGGATCAGCGCTTCCCGAACCCGGTGGCCGCGGCCCTGCTCGGCGAGCCAGGCCTGCACTCCGCCGCCGGTATCGAGGCCAAACGCGGAACCGCCTGACAGTGCGATCGCGTCGACGCGCTCGACGGTGTTGGCGAGATCGAGCAGCGCGTCCTCGCGCGTGCCGGGGCCGCCGCCGCGGACGTCGATCGCCGCGACCGCCGGCTGGTCGAAGATGATCGCGGTCGTGCCGGAGGCCACTTTCGTATCTTCGGCATGGCCGACGCGGACGCCGGCAATATCGGTGAGCAGATTTTTCAAGGCGGCCTCATCGTTGAGTGCAGTTCGCGAACTGCGATAGCGCAGAGAGGACGCAGGCTCAACTCGCCAGTGCCGTCCTGAGCATCTTGGCAAGTTCGGACTTGCGGTAGGGCTTTGCCAGCAGCAGCACGCCGGAATCCAGCCGGCCGTGGTGGACGATGGCGTTCTCGGTGTAGCCCGAGGTGAACAGCGTCTTGAGGTCGGGGCGGCGGCGGGCGGCTTCATCGGCAAGCTGGCGGCCGTTCATGTTGCCCGGCATGATGATGTCGGTGAAGAGCAGGTCGATGGTCTTGTCGTTGTCGATGATGGTCAGGGCCTCCGCGCCGTTGGCGGCCTCGAGCGCGGTGTAGCCGAGGCTCTTGACCTGGGTCACCACGTATTGCCGCACCAGTGCGTCGTCCTCGACGATCAGGATCTTCTCGTCGCCGCCCGTGATGGGCGCGTTCTGGAGCACTTCGATCTCGGTCTCCTGCACGCCGCTCGAGCGCGGCAGGTAGATCTTGACGCTCGTGCCGTGGCCTTCCTCGCTGTAGATCTTGATGTGGCCGCCCGACTGCTTGACGAAGCCGAACACCATGCTGAGCCCAAGCCCGGTACCCTTGCCAACCTCCTTGGTGGTGAAGAAGGGGTCGAACACCCGGTCGATCAACTCCGGCGGAATTCCGGAGCCGGTGTCGCTGACCGCGATCATCACGTAACTGCCGGCGACCATGTCGGCATTCATGCTGGCATAGCCGTCGTCGAGGAAGACGTTGCGGGTCTCCAGCACGAGGGTGCCGCCATCGGGCATCGCGTCACGCGCGTTCAGCGCGAGATTGAGGATCGCGGTGGAAAGCTGGCCGGGGTCGACCAGAGCCGGCCATGCATCCTCGGTGAGCTGCGGCATGATGGTGATCTGCTCGCCCAGAGTGGGGTGCAACAGCTTGGCGGCTTCGAGTGCCAGCGCATTGACGTCGATCTCGCGGGGCTGGAGCGGCTGCTTGCGGGCGAAGGCAAGCAGGTGCTTGGTCAGCTGCGCGCCGCGCTCGGCGGCGTCGTCGATCAGCTTGGTGATCGCAGCCAGCTCGGGCCGGTCGGCGACCGCGTCGGACAAGATGCCGATCGTGCCGGTGATGACGGTCAGCACGTTGTTGAAATCGTGAGCGACGCCGCCGGTCAACTGACCGATGGAATCCATTTTCTGGACCTGCCGGAACTGGGCTTCGGCGGCCTGCTTCTCCGTGAGATCCCGGCCGATGAAGAAGTGACGCTTCACCGGCTCGGACCAGGTGCCCATCCAGTTCAGCGTGACCTCGTGACCGTCGTAGTGATAGTAGCGCGCCTCGAAGCTGCGCTTGACCGCGCCGCGCCGCGCCGCGCGCATCTCCTCCCGGGTTCTATCGAGGTCGTCGGGGTGAATGAACTCGGTGGCGCTGTGCCCGATCAGATCTTCCGGGCTGAAGCCCAGGATGTCCTTCACGCTTGGGCTGACCTGGATGAAATTGCCGAAACCGTCGGTGACCAGGATCAGGTCCTGCGAAGTCTCGAAGATGCGCTGGCGCTCCTCGATCTCGCGGCGAAGCTTTTCCCTGGATTGCTTCTCCTCGGTGATGTCGTGGGCGATCTTGGAGGCGCCGATGATCTCGCCGCTCTCCGCCCGAAGTGGCGAGACGTTGAGGACGACGTCGAGCGCGCGACCATCCTTCCTGAGACGGACCGTCTCGTGCTGGGCAATCGACTCGTTGCTGCTGATGCGATTGAGAATGCTCCTGACTTCGGGCTTGCGATCCTCAGGCACGATGATGTCGATCGGCTTGCCGACGGCCTCTGCGGCGGAATAGCCGAACAGGTGCTCGGCGGCACGGTTCCAGCCGGTGATGGCGCCGTTGAGCGACTGGGTGATGATGGCGTCGTTGGAGGATTCGACGACGGCGCCATACAGGGCGAGGCGCTTGCCGTAGAAGTCGCGATCCGACGCCGATTGCTCGCGCAGCCTGCCGACAAGACCCACCGTCCGGGCCTGGAGGCGAACGTTCTCGATCAACAGCACCGCCAGCACGAAGCTCGACGCGCAGAGGCCATAGAGACGGCCGGCGTAGAAACCGAGATCGAAGCGCACGACGTTGACGATCGCAGACAGCGCGATGTCGAACAGCCATGCGCACATCACGACCATGAGCCATATGTCGATCACCGAATGCGGACGCCGGAACCACAGTGAAACGAGCGCGGCGAAGCTCAGTGACCAAACAAAGGAAACGACCCCGATCATGGTCGGTGTGTATCGGCTGTCGCGGAGCAGGACCGGCAACAGATCGTGCTGGGCGGTGACGATCCAGGTGAAGGCAGCCATGGTCGCGACGACGCCGAGCACGATGGCGTAGATCACGTTGCTTGTCGTGCCCCGGACCCTGGGGCCGCCGTCCTTTTCCTTCAGCCAGGCATAGCCCAGCACGAACAGAGGGAAGGCGCCGTGCCAGACCATGTAGAGCCAGACCGTGGTCTGACTGCCGGCGCCAAACAGCCCGGTCGGCGCGAACAGGCCGGGAAAGGTGAGGGCATGGACCAGCGCTGCCGCGGCGGTGAACAGGTAGCCGGTCGACAGCCACAACAGGGCGCGGGTCCGCAGCACCGAAAACTGCGACAGCAGCAGCACAGCCGTGATGATGTCGCTCACCGCCAGGGCGGATTGGTAGCTCGCGACGAAGGCGGGGACCGGCGGCAGCTGGATACCTGCAAACGGCACGGCCAAGGCGAACAGGATCGAAGAGATGCCGACGATCCACATTGCCGCGGTCCGGTCGGCCGATGCGGCCGGCAGAGTTGAAAGAAATGTGCTTCGGTCGATCGCAGGCACGTTCATCTCATGCAGACCCGTTTTGAGCATCTCCGCAGTTCCAGGATACGGCAGACTTGACGGCCCCCCACGGTAGCCCGATCCGGGCGCGTGTCGTGAACTGTTGCAGTGACGACTCAACCGAAGGTTACAGCTTACTTAATTTTGGTGGGAGCGCGGAATAGGGATCGGGTAAGATGCGCTTTACTGGGCGGTGTCATAATGCCCTGCCGCCGCGGCGGGTTCCAGGTTTGAATCATACGATTTGGATCGATCTGTGGGGGTCATTCCCATGCCTCGTATTCTCATCATCGACGACCAGAAGGACGTGCGCGCGATGGTCGCGATCGTGCTTCGGGTCAACCGTTACGAGGTTGCCGAGGCCGACAGCGGTGCGGCCGGGCTGAAAACCTTTGCGGAAGGCTCTTTTGACGCGGCGATTGTCGATATTTTCCTTGGCGACGTCAGCGGTGTCGACGTCATCGCGACCCTGCGCGAGCAGGCGCCGGGGCTTCCCGTCGTTGCGGTGTCCGGAATGACGGCGCTGGATTTCATGGAGCAGTCGTCCCACCTGGCCAACGTGGTCTGCCTGCAGAAACCGTTTCGGCCGAACGATCTCCTGCAAGCGCTTCGGAAAGCCCAGGCCGCGGCCAGCGGCGAGCTGCCTGCAGCCGTCTGAACCCGCTGCGAAAAGAAACGCCCCGGGCAAGCCGGGGCGTGGAGACGATCGTATGGCGGTCCGAGGGCGCGGCAAGCGGGCTTAGGTGCCGTTGCCCTTGATCTCGGCATAGTTGCCCTTGGCGTCCCATTTGTAGACGACGTAGTCGATCTGCTTGATGTCGCCCTTGGCGTCATACTCGACCGGACCGATTACGGTGTCCCACTTGCCGGCCTTCATCGCCTCCATGACCTTCTTGGCGTCGGTGGTGCCGGCCTTCTTGGCCGCCTGCGACCACACCTGCATCGCCGCGTAGGTGTAGAGGGTGTAGCCCTCCGGGTCGATATTCTTGGCCTTGAAAGCCTCGACGATCTTCTTCGCGGTCGGCTTGTTGCGCGGATCGGGGCCGAAGGTGAACAGCGTGCCTTCGCCGGCCGGGCCGGTGATGGAGGCGTACTCCTTGTCGGCGAGCGCGTCGCCGGCCATCAGCACGGTCTTGAGGCCCTGGTCGCGCATCTGACGCAGGATCAGGCCGCTCTCCTGATGGTACCCGCCGACATAGACGAGGTCGATGTTGTCGCGCTTCAAGCGCGAGACGATCGCGTTGAAGTCCTTGTCGCCCTTGTTGTAGGACTCGTACATCTTCTCGGTGACGCCGGCCTTGTTGAGCGCCTTCTTGGTCTCATCGGCAAGACCCTTGCCGTAGGTGGTCTTGTCGTTGAGGATCGCGATGTTCTTGCCCTTGAAGTTCTTGGCGATGTACTGCGCCGCGATCAGGCCCTGCTGATCGTCACGACCGCAGACGCGCGCCACGTTCCAGAGCTTGCGCTCGGTGAACAGCGGATTGGTCGAGGCCGGCGTGATCTGCAGCACGTTGCCGTCGGCATAGGCTTCCGAAGCCGGGATCGACGACGACGAGCAATAGTGCCCGGCCACGAACGGGATTTTCGCGCCGGCGATCTTTTCGGCGATCGAGCGCGCCTGCTTCGGGTCGCAGGCGTCGTCCTCGACGGAAAGCGCGAGCTTCTTGCCGTTGACGCCGCCTGCGGCATTGATATCGGCCACGGCCATTTCGGCGCCGTTCTTCATCTGGCGGCCGAAGGCGGACTCGCCGCCGGTCATCGGGCCTGCGACTGCGACGGTGACATCCTGCGCGAACGCCGCGCTCGACAGCGCGATCGACGCGCCGAATGCCAGACCGATGAGCTTCAGTGACTTCATGAGATACCTCGCGGGTGGTCGCCTGTGGAAGTTGCCGGGCGTGCCCGGTCCAAACCAACGCCATTCTCGAATGAATTTACCGAGAAGTCACCGGCAAAATACGGGCATCGGCAGAGATATCTCGCCACATTCGGCCGCACGCGGGTCGGGCTTGCCGGCCGGTCAGCCGTGCCGGCCGCCCTCCAGGTAGGCAGCGCGAATCTCGGGGCGCTGCAACAATTCGGCGCCGGTACCGGCCAGCGTGATCAGGCCATTGACCATGACGTAGCCGCGATGGGCGAGCTTGAGGGCGTGGTTGGCGTTCTGCTCGACGATCAGGACGGTCAGGCCGTCCTGCCGGTTCAGGGTGCGGATCGCATCGAAGATCTGGCGCGCGATCAGCGGCGCAAGGCCAAGCGAGGGCTCGTCGAGCAGGAGCAGGCGGGGACGGCTCATCAAGGCGCGGCCGATCGCCAGCATCTGCTGCTCGCCGCCGGACAGCGTTCCGCCGCGCTGGGCGTAGCGTTCCTTCAGGCGCGGAAACAGCGTGAAGACGCGTTGCAGCGTCGCCTCGCGTTCGCCCTCCGTGCATTCGGTGGCATCCGCCCCCATCTGGAGGTTTTCCGCCACGCTCATGCGCGGGAAGACGCGGCGGCCCTCCGGCGATTGCGCGATACGCAAATGCGCGATCTCGTGGGTCGGGACGTCGGTGATGTCGCGGCCTTCATACAGGATCTGGCCGGCGCGGGCGCGCGGCTTGCCGAAGATCGTCATCATCAGCGTCGACTTGCCGGCGCCGTTGGCGCCGATCAGCGCCACGATCTCGCCGGCATTGATCTCGACGTCGACGCCCTTCAGCGCCTCGATCTTGCCGTAGGCGGCGCGCAAGCCCCGGATCGCGAGCAGGGGAGAGGGCGCCGCGGTCACGACCCGCCCTCCATCACGGCTGCCGCCTCTTCCTCGTCGGCGCCGAGATAGGCCGCGATCACCTTGGGATCGTCGCGGACCTCGCGCGGCGTGCCTTCGGCGATCTTGACGCCATGGTCCATCACCACGATGTGGTCGGAGATCTCCATCACCACCGACATGTCATGTTCGATCAGGAGGATCGAGGTGCCGAGCTCGTCGCGGATCGAGAGCAGGAGCTCGCTCAAGGCCGCGCTCTCGCGCGCATTGAGGCCGGCGGCGGGCTCGTCCAGGCACAGAAGCGCGGGCTCGGTGCACATTGCGCGCGCGATCTCGAGCCGGCGCTGGTCGCCATAGGCGAAATTGCCTGCGGCATCGTCGGCGCGGTCGAGCAGATTGACCCGCTTGAGCCAGTCCGTGGCGAGATCAATCGCGCGCTTTTCGGCATCGCGATAGCCGGGAGCGCCGATCAGGCCGAGGAAGGTGAAGCCGGAGGCGCGCATCAGTGCGTTGTGCTGCGCCACCATCAGGTTTTCCAGCGCGGTCATGCCGGGAAACAGCCGGATGTTCTGGAAGGTGCGAGCCACCTTGGCTTGCTTGGCGATGCGGAAATCGTTCAGCCGCTCCAGCGCGATCGTCCTGCCGCCGGCATGGCTGAGGCGAATGGCGCCGCCGCTCGGTTTGTAGAACCCGGTGATGCAGTTGAAGACGGTGGTCTTGCCGGCGCCGTTCGGCCCGATCAACGCGGTGATCTTCTTCCGCTCGGCGGCGAAAGAAAGGTCCTGCACGGCAACGATGCCGCCGAAACGCATGGCGAGCCGGTCGACGCTGAGAATCTTGTCGCCGCTCATCCGTGCCCTTCCTTGACGAGGTCGGAGGAGATCGCTTGCGCCTTGGTCAGATACACGGTCGGTGCGCGATGGCCGATAAGGCCGCGCGGCCGCCAGATCATGATCAGCACCATGGCCATGCCGAACACCAGCATGCGATAGCCCTCCAGGCTTCGGAACAGTTCGAAGCCGCCGATCATGGCGAGCGCGGACAGCGCGACGCCGAGCTGCGAGCCCATGCCGCCGAGGACGACGATGGCGAGCACCAGCGCCGATTCCTGGAAGGTGAAGGATTCCGGGCTGATGAAGCCCTGCCGGGTGGCGAAGAACGCGCCGGCAAAGCCGCCGAACATCGCACCCGTCGCGAACGCCGTGAGCTTGGTGGTCGTGGTGTTGATGCCGAGCGCGCGGCAGGCGACCTCGTCCTCGCGCAAGGCTTCCCAGGCCCGTCCGATCGGGAGGCGGCGCAGGCGGATCGTCGCCCAGTTGGTGAGCAGCGCCAGCGCCAGGATCAGGTAGAACAGGAAGACGATGCGGTGCGTCGGCGAATATTCGATGCCGAGCCTGGCGGCGAGCCCGTCGTCGCTGTTGTCGAGCGGGATACCGAAGAAGGTGGGGCGGGGAATGCCGGAGACGCCGTTGGGGCCGCCGGTGAGATCCTGCCAGTTGATGATGACCAAGCGGATGATCTCGCCGAAGGCGAGGGTCACGATGGCGAGATAGTCGCCGCGCAGGCGCAGCACGGGGAAGCCGAGCAGGACGCCCCAGAAGGCGGCGAGGATGCCGGCGAGCGGCAGGCAGATCCAGAACGACCAGCCGAAATTGGTGGCGAGCAGTCCGTAGGAATAGGCACCGACAGCATAGAAGGCGACGTAGCCGAGATCGAGCAGGCCCGCGAGCCCAACCACGACGTTCAATCCCCAGCCCAGCATGACATAGGTGAGCACCAGGATCGCGAGGTCGAGGATGTAGCGCTGGTTATAGAAGATCACCGGCACCAGCAGCGTGAAGATCAGGAGCGCCGGCGCGAGGTAGCGGCCAATGAACGATATGCCGCTTTGCACCGCCGGCGGCACCAGCTTCTCGGCGCCGGTCGGGCCGATCCATTGCCGAAGCAGCTCGATCGCGATCGAGCCGCCGAACACGGCGGCGACGATGGACGCGAGGTCGCCGAAGCGGGTCCAATAGGTGAGCTGGCCGGAGGAGCCCGCCTCGGTGCGGATGCCGATCATCAGCGAGAACAGCACCAACGCGATCAGCGCATTGACGAAAGCCGTCTTCAGGAGAGCGGAGATGCCAGTTGCAGGTTTGGCCGTGTTGGTCGAGGGAGCTGTCACGCGCGCGACCGTCAGACTTTTTCGACTTCGGGACGGCCGAGCAGGCCGGTCGGCATGAAGATCAGCACCACGATCAGGATCGAGAACGCTGCGACGTCCTTGTACTCGACCGAGAAATAGGCCGACCAGAACGTCTCGATCAGGCCGATCGCGAGGCCGCCGAGCATGGCCCCCGGCAGCGAGCCGATGCCGCCGAGCACGGCAGCGGTGAACGCCTTGATGCCGGCGACGAAGCCCATGAAGAAATCGACGAGGCCGTAATAGAGCAGGTACATCAGGCCCGCGACCGCGGCGAGCGCGGCACCAATCACGAAGGTCATGGAGATGGTGCGGTCGACGTCGACGCCGAGCAGCGCCGCCATGGTCTGGTCCTGCTCGCAGGCGCGCATGTCGCGTCCGAGCCGGGTGCGCGATACCAGCCAGGTGAAGATCGCCAGCAGCACGATAGTGGTGATCACCACCATGATCTGGATGTTGGAGAGCTGGATCACGAAGCCGTCCGTGCTCTCATGCAGGGTGTAGCCACCGGTGATGAAGGGCGGGATCGGCTTGACGCGCGCGCCCTGCGCAACCTGCGAATAGTTGGTCAGCACGAAGGACATGCCGATCGCCGACAGCATCGGGGCGAGGCGGAAGGAATGGCGAAGCGGCCGGTAGGCGATGCGTTCGATGGTCCAGCCATAGAGCGCGGTGATCGCCATCGAGACCAGCAGCACGACCAGCAGGATCAGCGGGATCGCGGTCAGTCCGAACGAGATCAGGATCAGGAAGGTGATCAGGGCGATGAAGCCGCCGATCATGAAGACGTCGCCATGGGCGAAGTTGATCATGCCGACGATGCCGTAGACCATCGTGTAGCCGATGGCGATCAGGCCGTAGATCGAGCCCAGAACGAGACCGTTGATGAGCTGCTGGGCGAAGTAATCCATGGGCTGCCGTACCAAACCTGACGCGGGCTCAAAAGGAGCTCTTAGGAGAGTGGGTTTCTTGGGCCGTTTCTTGGGCCCCGGCAGCCCCTAAGCATTCTTCCGGATTTGTAACAGGAGGGAACTGGCGGCTGCAACAGCTCACGCTCTGGCAGAAGGTCTTGTACAGAGCTCATTTGGCCGTCGGTTCCGCAACTGCGAGGAACCGGGTTCCTCGGGCAACCAAAGCGGATGCCGGCCGTTATCTCGCCTCTGACGTCCAACAAGGGAGTTCCCCGAATGACGAAGCAGCAGAACCAGAATCCGGGTCAGCAGAGTCAGAACCCCGGCCAGCAGCGCCCAGGTCAGCAGCCGGGCCAGCAGCAGGGCGGCGGTCAGAAACCTGGACAGCAGCAGCAGAACGATCCGATGCGCCAGGGCGATCGCCCCGGCCAGCAGCAGGGCGGCCAGCAGGATAAGTAATTTGGGAGCCCGAGAAAGAAGGGTAGTGAGGAGGCCCCGCCGCAAGGCGGGGTCTTTTTTTGGCAGTTGGTTGCCGCGTCAATGCTGCGCATTGCCCCGGAACGACCGGGGGCAGGGCAGTTAAGGTAAACAAAGGGTTTAAATTGCCGCCACAGTCTGATGAGAGTTAGCTCCCGGCAAAGCCTTCCCAGCGGAAGGCGCGTGGTCGACGAAGCGGGAAGCGGCATGTTCAGGAATTGGCGGATAGGCTCGGTCAACGGCGCGCTGCTGGCGGCCTATTTCATTCCGGCCTGGACCATCGTCGCCTTCAACATCATCGTCGCACCGGTGCATGGCCTCTACGAGCGGCCGAGCGTCGCCGTCGCGCTGTTCCTCAGCGACCATCTCCAGATGGCAGGGATGAGCACGGTGCGCGCGGCCTGGCTGCTTGCGCTGGGCCGGCTCACCGTGGTGGCGTTCTTTGCGATCTATCTGGCTCTGCTCTGCGTCCCCCGGACCCGCAAGTCCGGCAGCAGCGACGAGGCGCTCGGGATCGCGCTGGCGATCGGCAGCCTGATCTCGTTTGCCAGCATGGTGATGGCTTCGAAGGTCGGCGAGATGGCCGCGCTCCGGCTGCACGCCACCGAGCTGCTGCTGCTGCTCGGTGCTGCCATCGTGATCCTGATCGAGCGGCCCGATGCGGCTCCGCAGAGCGTCGAGACCCCTGCCGAGATCCCTGCGTCGCTAGGTCTTGAGCAGGCCGAGCTCCTGCACAATCGCTGAGGCTTCCTTGACGGCGTGGTTCGCCGCCGGCACGCCGCAATAGATCGCCTGCTGCAGCAGGATTTCCTTGATGTCGTCGGGGGTGAAGCCCCCCTCCGCGAGCGCCGCACGCACATGCAGGCGAAACTCGTCCCATTGCCCGAGCGCGACCATGGTGCCGATCACCAGCACACGCCGCGTGCGCTCGTCGAAATGCGGCCGGGTCCAGATTTCACCCCAGGCGTAGCGGGTGATCATGTCCTGGAAGTCGGTGTTGAACGCATTGCGGTTCGCGATCGACTTGTCGACCCAGGCATTGCCCAGCACCTTTCGGCGCACGTTCATGCCGGCATCGCGGCGCTTCTGGTCGTCCATTGTGGTGCCTCCAGTCAATCATTCCGGGGCGATGCGAAGCATCGAACCATGGTGCGCAATTGCGCACCTGAGAATCTCGAGATTCCGGGTTCGCCTCTTCGAGGCGCCCCGGAATGACGGTGACAACAACTAGCGTTGCGTCAAGAACCCCACCACCGCGTCCGTAAACGCGTGCGGCTGCTCGACGTTGGAAATATGCGCGGCGTCGATGATGGTCATGCTTGCGCCCGGAATATTCGAGCGGATCAACTCGCCCGCCGAGATCGGCGTCGCCATGTCGTGACGGCCGGCGATCACCAGCGTTGGGCTCTTGATCTTCGGCAGCAGCGCGCGCTGGTCGAGCGTCGACAGCGCCTCGCAGCAGGCGAGGTAGCCTTCGACGGGGGAGGCGAGCAGCATCGACTTCATCCTCGCGGTGATGTCAGGCTCGCGCTCGCGGAAGTCCTGCGTCAGCCATCCCGCGATCACGGCATCGGCGACCGCGGCGATGCCGCCCTTCTTCACGGCGTCGATGCGCTCCAGCCATTTGGTCGGCTCGGCATAGTAGCAGGAGGTATTGGCGAGGATGAGCTTGCAGAAGCGCTCCGGCGCGTTGGCGCCGAGCCATTGCCCGACCATGCCGCCCATCGACAGGCCGCACCAATGCACCTTCTCGATGTTGAGGTCGTCGAGGATCGCGAGCACGTCGCGGCCGAAGCGCTCCATGGTGTAGGGGCCGGGCGCAACGTTTGACTTGCCGTGGCCGCGGCGGTCGTAGCGGATGACGCGGAACACCTGCGTCAGCGCCTTCATCTGCGGCTCCCACATCTGCAGCGTGCAGCCGAGCGAGTTGGACAGCATCAGCGTCGGCCCGCCGTCGCGGCCCTCGACGGAGACGTTGAGCAGGCAACCGTCGGCATCGATCATGGGCATGCGGCGTCTCCGTCGTGCTTTGCGGTTCTTATTCGCGGTCGAGGCTGTCGAGCAGCCGGTCGATCAAGGCTTGGGAAGCCCCTTGATAGGCCATCGGCTCGAACAATGCCGCAATTTTTTCCGGAGAAAGATGGGCAGTGACCTGCGAATCGGCCGTCAGCACCTCGCGCAGATGTTTCTTCTCGGCGACCGCGCGCTTGCTGGCGGTCTCGATGAGATGATGCGCATCGCTCTTGCCGATCTTGTCGGCCAGCGCGAAGGTGACAGCTTCCGCCATGATCAGGCCGTGCGTCGCATCGAGATTGCTGCGCATGCGCGCGGCGTCGACGTCGAGGCCTTCGGCGATGTCGACGATGGCGGCCAGCGCGCCTGAGGCGACCAGCATCAATTGCGGCAGCGTCGGCCATTCCGCGTGCCAGGGGCCCGCGCTGCGCTCATGATCCTGCACTTGGGCCGCAAATATCGTCGCTGCAAGCTGCGGGGCCATTGTGGCGGCGCCCAGCGCGCTTGCGGCGGCGACCGGGTTGCGCTTGTGCGGCATGGTCGAGGAGCCGCCGCGGCCTTCGCCCGCGGGCTCGAAGGCCTCCGCGACGTCGGTCTGCATCATCAGCGAAACGTCGCGCGCGATCTTGCCGCAGGTTCCAGCCAGAATAGCGAAAGCCGAAGCGGCCTCCGCGATGCGGTCGCGATGGGTGTGCCAGGGCGCTTCCGGTAGCGGCAGGTTCAGCTCCTGCGCCAGCCGCTCGGCCACCGCCAGCCCCTTGTCGCCGAGGGCCGCCAGTGTGCCGGCGGCGCCGCCGAATTGCAGCGCGAGGCCCTCGCGGGAGAGCCGCCGCAGGCGGCAGCGGGCGCGAGCGAGGCCTGCGGCATATTCGGCGGCTTTCAGGCCGAACGGCATCGGTAGCGCGTGCTGCAGCCAGGTCCGTGCCACCATCGCGGTGTTGCGATGGCTGCGCGCCAGCGCGGCGAACCCCTTGATGGCGCGGCTGAGGTCGGCGTCCAGCGCATCGAGGCCGGCGCGAAGCGTGAGCATGGTCGCGGTGTCGATGACATCCTGGCTGGTGGCGCCCCAATGCACGTAGCGCGCGGCCTCGGTGTCGGCCCTGCCGACATTGGCGGTCAGCATCTTGACCAGGGGAATCGCCAGATTGCCCGATCGCGTCGCGGCCTCTGCCAGCGCCGCCATGTCAAAGAAATCGGCCTTGCATGCGGCCTCGATCGAGCCCACCGCAGAGGCCGGAATCACATCCGTGGCGGCCTCCGCGCGTGCCAGGGCTGCCTCGAAATCGAGCATGTTCTGCAGGGTCGACCGGTCATCGCAGACCGCGCGCATGGCGGCGCTCGACAGCATCGGTGCGAGCAGGGGGGAGAGGGATGTGCTCATATTGCGCGCGACCTAATCATCATGGCCCGGCTGTGCCAATCCCCAACCGCCCGCACACGTCTTTTTGCAGTTGCGAATTTGCATTGCACTTGACCGGGTGTCGCCCTTTCCTTTGCCGCGTGCCTGCGTTACTTGATCAGCACTATAAGTTACGCGATCCGGGAGGCACCCTCATGGCCATGACGATGAACGGCGAAGTCCAGCTTGCGGCGCCGCGCGAGGCCGTGTGGGCCAAGCTCAATGATCCCGAGGTGCTGAAGGCCTGCATCCCCGGCTGCGAGGAGCTCGAGAGGACCGAGGACGGCGGCTTTCGCGCAACGGCGAAAATGAAGGTCGGCCCGGTGTCGGCACGCTTCAAGGGCAAGGTCACGCTCTCCGATCTCGACCCGCCGAACGGCTACAAGATCTCGGGCGAGGGCGAGGGCGGGGTCGCCGGCTTCGCCAAGGGTGGCGCGGTGGTCAAGCTGGCGGAGAAGGACGGCGGCACGCTGCTGTCCTACGATGTCGAGGCGCAGATCGGCGGCAAGTTGGCGCAGCTCGGCCAGCGCCTTATCAACGGCGCCGCCAAGAAACTCGCCGACGAATTTTTCGCGAACTTCGCCAAGGCGGTACAGGGCTGAAGGTCATCGCCTTCGGCATGGCACCTTGCGTCCCGGGCGATGTTGCCCCGGGGCATAATGGCCCATATGATGGGTTGGAATAATTATAAGAACCGCTTCGACGGGACCCGTCGGGGCGCTGATAGAGAGTGCTTATGGCAAAAATCTCCCTCATCGTGAACGGCAATCCAGTCACCGCCAACGTCGATCCCCGCACCCTCCTGGTGCAGTTTTTGCGCGAGAATCTGCGCCTGACCGGCACCCATGTCGGCTGCGACACCTCGCAGTGCGGCGCCTGCGTCGTGCATGTCGACGGCAAGGCCGTGAAATCCTGCACCACGCTTGCGGTGATGGCCGACGGCCACGAGGTCAGGACGATCGAGGGGCTGGCCGCAGACGGCGCGCCGCTGCATCCGATGCAGGAGGCCTTCCGCGAGCACCATGGCCTGCAATGCGGCTTCTGCACGCCGGGCATGATCATGACCGCGATCGACATCGTGCACCGCAAGGGCAACGAGCTCGACGACCATACGATCCGGGAAGAACTGGAAGGCAATCTCTGCCGCTGCACCGGCTACCAGAACATCGTCGCCTCGATCTCCGCCGGCGCCAAGGCGATGGCGAAATCCGACCTCGCGTAACGCGCATCCCGCGATCAGGACATTCAGATGTACGAATTCAAATATCATCGCCCCGGGACCGTGCGGCAGGCCGCCAACCTCCTGGTGAAGAACGAAGACGCCAAGGTGATCGCTGGCGGCCACACGCTGATTCCCGTCATGAAGCAGCGCCTCGCCAGCCCCCCGCATCTGGTCGACCTCTCCCATATCGAGGGGCTCAATACGATCGAGATGAAGGGCCGTTCGCTGGTAATCGGCGCCACCGCCAAGCACGCCGAGGTCGCGACCTCCGCCATCGTCGGAGAGGCGATCCCGGCGCTCGCGAATCTTGCCGGCGGAATCGGTGATCCCGCCGTACGTCACAAGGGCACGATCGGCGGCTCGCTCGCCAACAACGACCCGACCGCGGACTATCCGGCCGCCGTGCTCGCGCTGGGCGCGACCATCGTCACCAACAAGCGGCGCCTCAAGGCCGAAGAGTATTTCCAGGGCCTGTTCTCGACCGCGCTGGAAGCCGACGAGATCATCACGAAGGTGATGTTCCCGCTGCCGAAGAAGGCGGCCTACGTCAAGTTCCGCAACCAGGCCTCGCGCTATGCGCTGGTTGGCGTGTTCGTGGCGCGGCGTCCGTCCGACGTGCGGGTTGCCGTCACCGGCGCCGGCTCCGAAGGCGTGTTCCGCGTCACTGCGTTCGAGGAAGCCCTGAAGAAGCGCTTCGCCGCGAAGGCGCTTGACGGCATCGAGGTGCCGGCCGAGGGCCTCAACAGCGATATCCACGGCAGCGCCGAATACCGCGCGCATCTCATCGGCGTGCTGACCCGGCGCGCCGTCGACGCCGCCAACGCCAAGGAGTGAGGTGACCTCACGCCTCGGCCCAAACTTGTCCCCGGTGAGGGCGTAGCGAGACTGGCTTTTTCATGACTTCAGCGGCCAATACTTCCGGGGCCAATACTTCAGTTGGGTTGCCGGCATCGGTCGATGCGATGCTCGAGCTCCTGACGTCGCGCGGCTACCTCGCGGAGCGGTCGTTGGCGACGGTGACGTATCTCTCGCTGCGCATGGGCCGGCCGCTGTTCCTGGAAGGCGAGGCCGGCGTCGGCAAGACCGAGATCGCCAAGGTCCTGTCCGCTGCGCTCGGGCGGAAGCTGATCCGCCTGCAGTGCTACGAAGGCCTCGACGTCTCCTCCGCGGTCTACGAGTGGAACAGCGCCGCGCAGATGATCGCTATCCGGATGGCGGAAGCCGCCGGCGACACCGATCGCGACCAGCTCTCGAGCGACATCTTCGCCGACCGCTACATGATCAAGCGGCCGCTGCTCCAGGCGCTGGAGCCCGACGTCGCGGGACCACCGGTGCTGCTGATCGACGAGCTCGATCGCGCCGACGAGGCGTTCGAGGCATACTTGCTCGAAATCCTCAGCGACTTCCAGGTGACGATCCCCGAATTCGGCACCGTCAAGGCGCCGAGCCCGCCGATCGTCATCATCACCTCCAACCGCACCCGCGAGATCCACGACGCGCTGAAGCGGCGCTGTCTCTATCACTGGGTCGATTATCCCGCCGCCGAGCGCGAGCTCGCGATCGTCAAGACGCGCGTGCCCGGCATCTCCGCCAAGCTGTCGCAGCAGGTCGTGCGCTTCGTGCAGGCTTTGCGCAACCAGGACTTCTACAAGTCGCCGGGCGTCGCCGAGACCATCGACTGGGCCACCGCGCTGTCGGAGTTAGATGCCCGCTCGCTGACCCCGCAAGTGGTCGGCGACACGCTGGGCGCGCTGCTCAAATACCAGGACGACATCACCCGCATGCAGGGCGACACCCTGCAGAAGGTGCTGAAGGAAGCGACGAGCGAGAATTGATCTCGCGCTACAACAGAGCTCGTCATTCCGGGCGCGACGAAGTCGCGAGCTATGGTGCGCAATTGCGCACCTGAGAATCCATAACCACGATCGGGAGTATGGATTCGGGCTCGTGCCAAGTGGCGCGCCCCGGAATGACGAGGGATGGATACGAGACCATGGCCATCAACCACCTGGCGCCCGCGCAGACCGAGCAGTTCGCCGACAACATCGTCGGCTTCGCCCGCGCGCTGCGCTCTGCGGGCATGCCGGTCGGGCCGGGCGCTGTCATCGACGCCATGAGCGCGCTCCAGGTGATCGACATCAGTAACCGCGCCGATGTCTTCACCACGCTGGAGGCGATCTTCGTCAAGCGTCATGAGCACGCGCTGATCTTCAAGCAGGCCTTCAACCTGTTCTTCCGCGCCTCGGAAGAGTGGAAGCACATGCTGGATTCGGTGCCGCTGCCGGACCAGGCCAAGAAGAAGCCGCAGGCGGGCTCCCGCCGCGTGCAGGAGGCGATGTCGCAGCCGCGCATGACCGAGACGCCGCAGCACCAGGAGCAGGATCTGCGCCTGTCGGTGTCCGACAGGGAGATCCTTCAGAAGAAGGATTTTGCGCAGATGAGCGCCGCCGAGATCAGCGAGGCGCTGCGTGCGGTCGAGCGGATGCATCTGCCGCAGGCCGAGCTTCTGACGCGCCGGCACCGGCCTGATGCGCGCGGGCTTCGCCTCGACCTGCGCCGCACGCTACGCGCCTCCTTGCGCACCGGCGGCGACATCATCGACATCCATCGTCTCGGGCGGATCGAGAAGCCGGCGCCGATCGTGGCGCTGCTCGATATCTCGGGCTCGATGAGCGAGTACACCCGCCTGTTCCTGCATTTCCTCCATGCCATCGGCGATGCGCGCAAGCGCGTCTCGGTGTTCCTGTTCGGCACCCGGCTGACCAACGTCACCCGCGCGCTGCGCCAGCGCGATCCCGACGAGGCGCTGGCGAGCTGTTCTGCCTCGGTCGAGGACTGGGCCGGCGGCACGCGGATCTCGGCCTCGCTGCACAACTTCAACAAATTGTGGGCGCGGCGCGTGCTGAGCCAGGGCGCCATCGTGCTCCTGATCTCCGACGGGCTGGAGCGGGAGGCGGATTCCAGGCTCGCCTTCGAGATGGACCGGCTGCACCGCTCGTGCCGGCGGCTGATCTGGCTCAACCCGCTGCTCCGGTTCGGCGGCTTCGAGGCCAAGGCCCAGGGCATCAAAATGATGCTTCCGCACGTTGACGAATTCCGCCCGGTACATAATTTGAGTTCGATCCAGGAGCTGATCACGACGCTCTCCCGGCCGCTGCCGCCGCATCACCGCAGCCTGATCCGCTCCGCAGCTTGAGAGGCACCCCATGCTCGATCGCGACGAGGATATTCTGAAGGCGGCGGAGGACTGGCAGAAGGCCGGCCGTGGCGTCGCGCTCGCCACCGTGGTGGAGACCTGGGGCTCGGCGCCGCGCCCGGCAGGCTCCAGCCTCGTCATCAACGACGAGGGTACGTTCCTGGGGTCGGTTTCCGGCGGCTGCGTCGAGGGCGCCGTGGTCACCGAGGCCATGGACGTGATCCAGAGCGGCAAGCCGAGGATGCTGGAGTTCGGCGTCGCCGACGAGACCGCCTGGAATGTCGGGCTGTCCTGCGGCGGCACCATCCGCGTCTTCGTCGAAAAGGTCGGTTAGCCGTGAAGCTCGAGATCCTGCACGAACTCAACGCCGAGCGCGCCGCGCGCCGGCCGGTGATCCTGGTGACCGACACCGAGAGCGGCGAGCAGCGGCTGGTGAAGGCGAAGGATTTTGCAAAAGATCCCTTGCGCGCCGAACTCGACAAGCAACTCCGCATGGGCAAGAGCGCCAATGTCGAGGCCGGCGGCAAGAAGCTGTTCCTCAACGTCTACGCGCCGACCGCAAAACTCGTCATCGTCGGCGCGGTCCATATCAGCCAGGCCTTGGCGCCGCTGGCGCGCTCGCTCGGCTACGACGTGACCGTCGTGGATCCGCGCACGGCGTTCGCCAGCCCCGAACGCTTTCCCGACGTTCCGCTGGTGGCCGAATGGCCGGACACCGCGCTGCCGCCGCTCAATGTCGATGCCTACACCGCCTTCGTCGCGGTGACGCACGACCCCAAGATCGACGACCCCGCGCTACTGCACGCCTTCGAGCGCGGCTGCTTCTATATCGGCGCGCTCGGCTCGCGGAAGACGCACGCCAAGCGCGGCGACCGGCTGCGGGCGCAGGGCGCCAAGGAAAGCGACATCGCGCGCATTCACGCGCCCATTGGCCTTGCGATCGGCGCGGTCTCCCCGTCCGAGATCGCGGTGTCGATCATGGCGGAGATCACCGCGGTGCTCCGCCTGCCACCCAAAGAAAAAGAAGAAGCGGCATGAAGTTCGGCCCGGCGAGCCCCAAGGATGCAATCGGCGGGGTGACCGTCCACACCCTGCGCCAGGGACCGCTGGTGCTGAAGAAGGGCACGACGATCGGGCCTGCCGAGGTCGAGCAGCTCACGCGCGCCGGCATCAAGGACATCGTCGTGGTGCGCATGGAGGCGGGCGACGTCTCCGAGGACGTTGCGGCCGCCGGCATCGCGCTGGCCGTCGGCGGCGAGGGCATTCATGTCGAGCGTGCCTTCACCGGCCGTGCCAATCTGTTCGCCGCACGTCCGGGTGTGCTGGTGATCGACCGCGCCGCGGTCGACCGCATCAACAACATCGACGAAGCCATCACCTTTGCGACGCTCACCGCCTACAAGCCGGTGGTCGAGGGCGAGATGGTCGGCACCGTCAAGATCATCCCGTTCGGCGTCGAAGGCAGTTTGCGCGATGCCGCGGTGAAGGCCGCAGGCAAGGACGTGCTGAAGATCGCGCCTTACGTGATCCAGCGCGTCGGCGTGGTCTCGACGCTGCTGCCGGGCCTGTCATCCAAGGTGATCGACAAGACGCTGCGCGTCACGGCCGAGCGGCTCGCACCGGCCGGTGCCAGCATCATCGCCGAGCGGCGGGTCCAGCACGACGAAGCCGCGCTGTCGGCGGCGATCAAGGAATTGCTCGGCCTCGGTGCGGAGCTCGTCATCGTGTTCGGCGCGTCCGCGATCGCCGACCGCCGCGACGTGATTCCGGCGGCCGTCACGGGGATCGGCGGCGAGATCGAGCATTTCGGCATGCCGGTCGACCCCGGCAATCTCTTGCTGATCGCGCGGGCCGGCGACGTTCCGGTGCTGGGCGCACCGGGCTGTGCGCGCTCGCCGGTCGAGAACGGTTTCGACTGGGTCTTGATGCGGCTCCTCGCCGGCATCAAGGTGACGCGCTCGGAGCTGATGGGTATGGGCGTCGGCGGCCTCCTGATGGAGATCGTGACGCGGCCGCAGCCGCGCGCACAGCCCGAGACCGAGGGCAATAGCCAGGTCGCCGCCATCGTGCTCGCGGCGGGCCGTTCGACCCGGATGGGCGGGCCAAACAAGCTTCTCGCCGAACTCGACGGCAAGAAGCTGGTGCGAATCGCGACCGAGCAGGCGCTGGCCTCCAGGGCATCCGAGGTGATCGTGGTCACCGGCCACCAGACCGAGCTGGTCGAGCAGGCGCTGCAGGGCCTGAGAGTGAAGTTCGTCAGGAATCCGGATTTTGCCGGCGGGATCGCCAGCTCGGTCAAGGCCGGCATCGCTGCCGTCCCTGAAGCTTGCGACGGCGCCGTGGTGTGCCTGGGCGACATGCCGCTGATCGATGCCGGCCTGATCGATCGTCTCATCGACGGCTTCGCACCGGATCGCGGCAATCTCATCGTCGTGCCCGTGAGCGAGGGCCGCCGCGGCAATCCCGTGCTGTGGTCGCGCCGCTTCTTCAAGGAGCTGATGACGCTCGATGGCGACGTCGGCGCGCGCCATCTGATCGCCAAGCACACCGAGGCCGTAGCCGAGGTGCCCGTCGAGGGCGAAAGCGCCTTCCTCGATATCGACACGCCGCAGGCGCTGGAAGCTGCGCGAGGCGGATGACGGTGCCGTAGCTGCGTAGGGTGGATTAGCCGAAGGCGTAATCCACCACCTGTGTGTCTGCGCGGATACAAAAGAGGTGGATTGCGCTTCGCTAATCCACCCGTGCGCGCACGATTTCAACCACCCGTTCACCATCTGGAAACGACCGCCGCTTAGAGTCGCCTCCACCTGCCTTGGGGGGAGGGGATTTTCCATGGCTTCGAACGTCGTCGCGCGCCGTTGCGCGATGTTTTGCTTTGTCTTGTCAGTTGCCGTCACGGGCGCCCGCTACATCACCGAAGCCCATGCCGCCGGCGCGATTGCAGTCGGCAAATGCGGCGCTTATGGCCAGGCCTTTGATTACGGCCACGAGCACGAGGCGCGTGCCGCGGCGCAGAAGCAGTGCAAGGGCGATTGCACGACCGTGACGATGAAGCGCGCCTGCGCTGCGATGTCGGTCGATCTCGCCAACCCCTGCGGCGCTTATGGCTATGCCGTCAAGCCGAAGATCTCTGCCTCGCTCAACGCCGCCACGCGCGAATGCTACAAATACGGCGGCAAGGAATGCGTGATCCGCGCCTGGGCCTGCGACGCCAAGGGTTGATTTCCTCTTGCTGTCATTCCGGGGCGATGCGTAGCATCGAGCTATGGTGCGCAATTGCGCACCTGAGAATCTCGAGATTCCGGGCTCGGTCCTTTGGACCGCCCCCGAATGACAGTGGAAGGAATAGATGCAGTTCGACACCAAGATCGCGGTCGTGATCCGCACCGATCTTCAGGCCTGGCAGAAGCTCAACGTCGCGTCCTTCCTCACCAGCGGCATTGCCGCGGCTTTTCCCGAATGCATTGGCGATGCCTATGAAGACGCCTCGGGCACGAACTATCATGCGTTGATCGGCCAGCCGATCCTGATCTACGGCGCCGACGGGCCGGCACTATCGCGCGCGCTGGATCGTGCGCTCGCGCGCAACGTCAAGCCGGCGGTCTATACCGAGGACATGTTCAGCACCACGCACGATGCCGCCAATCGCGAGGCGGTGAGGGCCGTGGCGCGCAACGATCTCAACCTCGTCGGCATCGCCATGCGCGCCGAGCGCAAGGTGATCGACAAGATCGTCGATGGCCTGAAGTTCCATAGCTGACACGCCGGCATCGGCGCGGCGTCATCGTGGTGTCATGATGGGGCCGCCTTGCGCAAACTTTGTGCTGTTTGACGCCCATCAAAGGAGCGCGGCGCGGGGTCGTTATTCTGCTCCAAAATGCAGAGGAGCAGACAGATGCCGACCATGAAAGCCGCAGTCGTCAAGCAATTCGGCAAGCCGCTGGTGATCGAGGACGTGCCGGTGCCGCAGCCCGGCCCCGGCGAGATTCTGGTCAAGGTGAAGGCCTGCGGCGTCTGTCACACCGATCTGCATGCAGCCTCCGGCGACTGGCCGGTGAAACCGGTACCGCCCTTCATTCCCGGCCACGAGGCGGCCGGCACCGTCGCCGCGCTCGGGCCCGGCGTGAAGAATCTGAAAGTCGGAGATGCCGTCGGCGTCGCCTGGCTGCACGACGCCTGCATGTCTTGCGAATATTGCGAGACCGGCTGGGAGACCCTGTGCGAGCACCAGCACAATACCGGCTACAGCGTGAACGGCGGCTTCGCAGAATATGTGATCGCCTCGGCCGCCTTCGCCGCAAAGCTGCCGGCGACGGTCGATTTCGCCGCCATCGCGCCGATCCTGTGCGCCGGCGTCACCACCTACAAGGGATTGAAGGAGACGGAGGCCAGGCCCGGCGAGTGGGTGGTGATCTCAGGTGTCGGCGGGCTCGGCCATGTCGCGATTCAGTACGCCAAGGCGATGGGGCTCAAGGTCGCTGCCGTCGATATCGCCGAGGACAAGCTGGAGCTGGCGCGCGAAACCGGCGCCGATCTCGCGGTCAATGCCCTCACCGCTGGTGCGGTGGACCAGGTTCTTGCGGCAACCGGCGGCGGGGCCCACGGCGTGCTGGTGACGGCGGTCTCGACCGCCGCGTTCGCCCAGGCGCTCAAGATGGTGCGCCGGAAGGGCACCGTCAGCCTCGTCGGCCTGCCGCCGGGCGAATTCCCGACGCCGATCTTCGACGTCGTCCTCAAGCGCATCACGGTGCGCGGCTCCATCGTCGGCACGAGGCGCGACCTCGACGAAGCCGTCGCATTCGCCACCGATGGCAAGGTGAAGGCCGAAGTGACGAAGGTGCCGCTAGCGCAGATCAACGATGTCTTCGAGCGGATGAAGGCCGGCAAGATCGACGGTCGCATGGTGCTTGATTTCGGCTAGCGCCTCATCCAGGCGGCATGCCTTCGAACGTTACCAGGCTGGGATCGAGGCGATCCCAGTCATGGCCGCGCGCGGCGAAAGTGACTGCCTGCGGCTTGTAGCGGGCAGGCTCGTCGAGGCTCGCGGCGCGGATTGTGAAGACGTCGGGCTGCGCCGCGAAGGTCATGTACACAGGCACGCCGCACTGCGTGCAGAAGCCGCGCGTCTTCACGTTGCCGCTGTCGGCGACGATATCCCAATGCTTCGCCTCGCCGGTTAGCGTGACGCCGGCTCGTGCGAACGTCGCGTATGAGCCATGCGCACTGCCGCTTTCGCGCTGGCAGTCCCGGCACTGGCAGTGATTGCTGAACAGGGGTTCGCCGGCAATCGAATAGCGGATCGCGCCGCAGGCGCAGCCGCCGGTATAGGGCTTGTCCATTGAGGTGCTTCCCTACTTGTCTTCGCCGGAGATGGCATCCAGCCGCTGCAGCACCTTGACCCAGCCGTCGCTCATGTTGCGATAAGCGGTGTCGTTCGTCGGCGTCACGAAGCCGGAGTGCACCACGCGCACGCGCGTCCCTGCTTCGACCGGCGTGAGGGACCAGGTGACGACCGTGTCGAGCGCCGAGCCGTAACCGGTGTTACCCTCGTCGCCACCCTTCCAGGCATAGGCGAAGCGTTGGTTCGGCACGACCTCCAGAACGCGGCAATGGATCGTGCCATCCCACGCGCCGGCCGGGTTGGTCTTGAACGTGAAGGTGTTGCCTTCGACGGCCTCGAAACCGGTCGGCGGCATCAGCCAGCGCGCAATCAGCTGTGCGCTGGTCAGCGCCTTCCAGATCGTCGCGACGGCGTGAGGGAAGACCTCGTCGATGACGATGTCCTGGGTCTGGATCTTGGAAGCAACAGCACTCACGGATCGATCTCCTTCAAGAGGTCACGCAGATTCTGGAAGCGCTCGCGCCAGAACACGCCGTAATGGTCCATCCAGGTGACCAGCGGTTCGAGCCCCTGCGGCGCGGCGCGGTAATAGACGTTGCGGCCCTCTGCGCGCTCGGCGACGAGGCCCGCCTGTTTCAACGACTTCAGGTGCTGCGAGATGGCGCCCTGGGTTACGCCGCTGCCGCGCGTCAGCTCGGCGACGGTGATCTCCTTGCTCTCGAACACGCGCTCGAACACCGCCCGGCGCGTCGGGTCGGCGAGGGCGCGCATCACAGTGGTGACGGGGTTTGGAGCGGTTTCGATCATGTCATTCAATTAGCCGACGCTAATTCATTAGTCAATACTAATTCGTCTGAGGCTACCCAAGAGAACAGCCTTAACTTGACTATGACTGACTAGTCAGTCATATACATCTAATGATGAAGAAGTCGACCAAGCTCGCCAACAAGTCGGCACAGAGCGCGGAGCCTGCGGCAGCCCGCGGAGGGGTGCCTGCATCGAACCGTGCTGCGCGCGCGCAGGAGCGGCGCGCGGCGATCGTTGACGCCGCGATGGAGGAGTTCATCGCCCGCGGTTTTGCCGCAACGCGACTCGACGACATTGCCAAACGCGCCGGCGTCGCCAAGGGCACGATCTACCTGCACTTCAAGGACAAGGAATCGATGTTCGAGGAGCTGGTGCGCGTCGTGATCGTGCCGGTCGTGGCGCGGCTGACCGCACTGCCGCCGCCGACGGGCTCGGTGCGCGACCTCGTCGAGGCCTTTGCCAGCAATTTCCTGAAAGAGGTCATCGGCACCAGGCGGGGTGATCTGGTACGCCTGATTGTGGCGGAGGGCCCGCGCTTTCCGTCCGTCGCCGACTTCTACTACCGCGAGGTCGTCTCGCGCGGGATCGCCGCGATGCGCACGCTGATCGAGCTCGGCATCGCCCGCGGCGAGATCCGGGAGAAGGACCTCGCGCGCTATCCGCAGATCCTGGTCGCGCCCGCGATGATTGCGGTGATCTGGCAAAGCCTGTTTGCGCGGCACGCGCCGCTCGACGCGCAGGACATGCTGCGCGTTCATCTCGATTTGATTTTTGGCGAACGGAGGACGACATGACGTCGTCACGAACCATCTCTCACCTCATCCTGAGGAGCGCGGAACGCGCGTCTCGAAGGATGCAGGCCCGGCTGTGGCTTCTCGCCCTTCGAGACGCCGCTTCGCGGCTCCTCAGGGTGAGGGATCGACAGCCGAATCTGTCGCGCCTCTGTGCGATCGCGGTTCTGGCACTCGCCACCGGTCTCGCCGGGTGCAACGAGAAGCGTGATCCCGGCTTCCAGGGCTGGGTCGAGGCCGACATGATCTTCGTCAGCCCGGACGAAGCGGGGCGGGTGACGAAGCTCAATGTCCGCGAGGGCGACGAGGTCAAGGTCGGCGATGCCCTTTATTCCGTCGACGACGACCTTCAGCTTGCCGATCTCAATCAGCAAAAGGCGACGCTCGCCAACGCACAACAGACCTATGACCGCGCGGCCTCGCTGAGCAAGACCGGCTCCGGCACGCAGGCCAATCTCGATTCGGCCGTGTCTGCCTTGCGCGTCGCGGAAGCGCGGGTGGCGACGTCGGAGACGCGGATGGCGCGGCGCAAGGGCTTTGCGCCCGTTGCCGGCACCATCCAGCAGATCTATTTCCGCGAGGGCGAGATGGTAGCGGCGCAGCGCCCGGTGCTGTCGATCATGCCGCCCGGCAACATGAAGCTGCGCTTCTTCGTGCCAGAGACCGCGCTGCCGAAGCTTGCGATCGGCGACACGGTGCGGATCGGCTGCGACAATTGCGCGGCCGATCTCACCGCAAAGATCTACTTCATTGCGACCTCGGCCGAATACACCCCGCCTGTCATCTACAGCCTCGATGAGCGCAACAAGCTGGTCTATTTGATCCAGGCGCGGCCGTCGCGCCCCGACGCGCTGCGGGTCGGACAGCCGATCGACGTCTATCTCAATCCGAAGACACCGGTGGCGGACAAGCGATGAATGGCGAGAGCGGCATCGCGATCGACGTCAAGGGCCTGACCAAATCGTTCGGCGGCCGCGAGGTCGTGCACGATCTGTCGATGCAGGTGAAGCGCGGCTCGATCTACGGCTTCCTCGGGCCCAACGGCTCGGGCAAGACCACGACCATCCGTATCCTCTGCGGTCTCCTCACCCCGGATAGCGGCGAGGGCACCTGTCTCGGCTACGACATCCGCCGCGATACCGAAAAGATCAAGCGCCAGGTCGGCTATATGACCCAGCGCTTCAGCCTTTATCAGGATCTTTCGGTGCGCGAGAACCTCGAATTCGTCGCGCGGCTCTATGGCTTGGCCGATGCGCGCGGGGCAGCGCGCGACATGATCAAGCGGCTCGGGCTCTCGGGACGCGAGGAGCAGCTTGCGGGCGAGCTTTCCGGCGGCTGGAAGCAGCGGCTGGCGCTGGGTGCCTGCACGCTGCCCAGTCCGAAACTGTTGCTGCTGGACGAGCCGACCGCCGGCGTCGATCCCAAGGCGCGGCGTGACTTCTGGAACGAGATCCACGCGCTTGCCGCCGAGGGCCTCACCGTGCTGGTCTCGACCCATTATATGGACGAGGCCGAGCGCTGCCACGAGATCGCCTACATCGCCTACGGCCATCTGCTGGTGCACGGCACCGTGGAGGAGGTGATCGCGAAATCCGCGCTGACGACCTACACCGTGACGGGCGAAGACCTGAACGAGCTCGCGGCCGAGCTCACCGGCAAGCCCGGCGTGGATATGGTGGCGCCGTTCGGCACCTCGCTGCACGTTTCGGGGCGGGACGTTGCCGCGCTCGAAGCCAGCATTGCGCCGTGGCGCGAGCGAAGCGGCCTGCACTGGCAGAAGTCGCATCCCTCACTGGAAGACGTGTTCATCGAACTGATGGGGCGCTCCAAGGACAATTTCCAATGAGTGCCGTCGATCATCCCGCACCAAAGCATGAAATCCGCGAGCGCTTCGGCTTCCTGCGGCGCTCCTATGCGATGCTGATCAAGGAGTTCATCCAGCTGAGGCGCGACCGCGTCTCGTTCGCGATGATCGTGATGCTGCCGGTGATGCAGCTGATGCTGTTCGGCTATGCCATCAACACCACGCCGCATCATCTGCCGAGCGCGGTGCTGCTCCAGGAGGACTCCGATCTCGCCCGCTCGATCCTGAAAGCTCTGGAGAACACTGCCTATTTCCGCTTCCTTTACGAGGTGCACGATGTCGAGGATTTCGACAATCTGCTGAAATCCGGCAAGGTGCTGTTCGGTGTCGAGATCCCGCGTGGCTTCGAGCGCGCGGTGCGGCGCGGCGACAGGCCGGCGCTGCTGGTTGCGGCCGATGCCACCGACCCGGTGGCGGCGAGCGCGGCGATCGGCTCGCTCGGCATGGTCGTGCAGACCGCGCTCAAGCACGATCTCTACATCGGCGATCCCCCGGAGATGCCGTTCGAGATCCGCGCGCATGCCCGCTATAATCCGGCCGCGGCCTCCAGCCTCAACATCGTGCCGGGCCTAGTCGGCACCATCCTCACCATGACCATGCTGATCTTCACCGCGCTGTCGGTCACGCGCGAGGTCGAGCGCGGCACCATGGAGAGCCTGCTGTCGATGCCGATCAAGCCGGTGGAGGTGATGTTCGGCAAGATCGTGCCTTACGTGCTCGTCGGCTTCGTGCAGGCGTTTCTCATCATCGGCATCGGGGTTGGCCTGTTCGGCGTCCCCGTGCTCGGCAATCTGTTCCTGCTGGCACTGCTCTCGACGCTGTTCATCACCACCAATTTGTCGATCGGCTACACCATCTCGACCGTGGTGCAGAACCAGCTCCAGGCCATGCAGATGTCGATGATGTTCTTCCTGCCGAGCATTCTGCTGTCCGGATTCATGTTTCCCTTCGCGGGCATGCCGACCTGGGCGCAATATCTCGGCGAATGCCTGCCGCTGACGCATTACCTTCGCATCGTCCGCGCCATCATGCTGAAGGGCGCGACCATGCAGAATCTGCATTTCGACGCCCTGGCACTGGCGATCCTGATGGCGCTCGCCATGACCATCGCCGTGACGCGCTTCCGCCGCACGCTGGATTGAGGCACAATACCCCGGAATCGAGGGGCGGAATGGTCAGATTTGCCAGCAGGAGGACACGGCAGCACGCCGTGCTATCGGAGGATTTCGAGCGCGAGCTGACACGCGAAGTGCTTCGCACCGAGCTGCTCCGGGTGCGGGCGCTGATCATGACGGGCTGCGTCATGATGGTGCTGCTCACCGCGATCTATTTGATCGACCCCAGTGTGGTGAACCGGGTGTGGCGCGGAACGGAAGGGCTTGTCGAGGTCTACGGCCTGCTCGGCGGCTTCATCTTGTTCGAGGTTTGGGTCCACACCCAGATCAGGAAGAACCTCCGGCTCGATCGCGATCTGCCGGTGATCCGGCGCTATATCGGCACGCTGATCGAGACTTCGCTGCCAACGGTGATCCTGATCCTGCAAACCCGGACCATGGGCGCGAGCCAGGCGCTCGGTTTCGCCGTGCCGCTGATGTACTTCATCTTCGTCATCCTCTCGACCTTGCGGCTCGACTTCTGGCTCTCTGCGTTCACAGGCTTCGTCGCCGCAGCCGGGCTTCTGTCCGTCGCGCTGCTCTACAACGCGGCCGACGAGGCCGGCGAGCCCCTGATCTATTTCCACGCTGTGCGCAGCATCGTCATCCTGATCTGTGGCGCGCTGGCGGGCGCGGTCGGCGCTCAGCTGCGCCGCCAGTTCGCCGCGAGCATCGCGGCGGCGACCGCACGCGACCGGGTGACGAACCTGTTCGGCCAGCACGTCTCTCCGCAGGTGGTGGAGCGGCTGATGGCGGCGGGAACCAGTGGTGGCGGCGACGTCCGCCGCGTCGCTGTGATGTTCGTCGATTTCCGCGGCTTCACGGCGGGCGCGCAGTCGCGCACCCCACAGGAGGTGGTCGACCGGCTCGATGGCGCCTTTGCGGTGCTGGTCGACGTCCTCGATCGCCACGGCGGCATCGTGAACAAGTTTCTCGGCGATGGCTTTCTCGCGCTGTTCGGCGCGCCGCTGGAAGCCTCCGACGCCGCGCATCGCGCGGTTGCCGCAGGCCGCGAGATGCTGAGTGCGATGGACCGCATCAACGCGCAGACGAGCTGGCCGCTGCGCATCGGCATCGGCATTCATTTCGGCGAGGTCGTCGCCGGCAATATCGGCTCGCCCCGGCGCAAGGAGTACACGGTGATCGGTGACACCGTGAACTTCGCATCGCGCCTGGAGGCGCTGAACAAGGAGTTCGGCTCGCAACTGCTGATTTCCGCGACCGTGCGCGAGGCGCTGGGCAACGATGGTGACGATGCCGTTGCGCTCGGCGAGGTCGAGGTGCGCGGCTATGAGCGGAAGGTGGCGGTGTTTCAGCTCGGCTGAGGGGGCCTTCAAATGTGAGTCGCGTTTCGTTGCAGCGAGCCGCGGTTCGTTGAAGGCTTCTAGAATCTCTTCCGCGATTGCTCCGATTGCTCCGAATTTTGGGGCATGACGAGCGATGTCGCCGGCTTATAGACTGCCGCCCGATGCGGCCGGTCGCGGCCGCGACTTGCATGAGGAAGTGACGATGCAGCGCCGCTACATCACCGTCGACGTGTTCACCGACCGCGCCTTCGGCGGCAACCAGCTCGCCGTGGTGCTCGACGCCGGCGGGCTCACGACGGCGCAGATGCAGACGATCGCGACCGAGTTCAACTATTCCGAGACCACCTTCGTGCTGCCGCCGCGCGACAAGGCCCATGATGCCGAGGTGCGTATCTTCACACCGGTCCGGGAGATGCCGTTTGCGGGCCATCCCAATATCGGGACCTCCTTCGTGCTGGCGAGCCTCGCCAAGGAGCCGAAGCCGCGCCTGCTATTCGAGGAGAAGGCCGGGCTCGTGCCGGTCGATATTTTTCGCGAGCAGGGCCGGGTGGTCAGCACCGAGCTCACCGCGCCGCAGCCGCTGTCACGGCTTGCGCAGCTTTCTGCCGAAGACGTCGCGGCCTGCATCTCCCTGAGCGCCGATGACATCAGGACCGATCGCCATGCGCCGCAGGTCGTCGGCGTCGGAACGCCCTTCGTGGTGGCGGAAGTACGTTCGCGCGATGCGCTGAAGCGGGCCAGGTCCGACGCGGCGGCCTTCGGCAGGCTCTTGCCGCGCGACGGTGCAGTCTCGGTGTGGTTCTATACGCGCGATGTGCCCGCGGCGGAGGCGCCTAGCGAGATCCAGGCGCGGATGTTCATGCGCGGCGCCGGCGGCTACGCTGAGGATCCCGCCACCGGCAGCGCCACGGTTGCCGCGGCCGCGCTGTTCGCCGATCTCGATCCCGTGCGCGATGGCGAGTTGAAGCTCACGGTCGGCCAGGGCTTTGACATGGGCCGGCCGAGCCTGCTGCTGACGCGCGTGCGCAAGCAGGACGGCAAGATCGTCTCCGCCCATGTCGGCGGCAGCTGTGTGCGGATGATGGAGGGGACGTTCAAGCTGGCGGGGGAGGGATAGGATCCGTCATCCCCGCGCAATGGCGAAGCCGTTGTCGCTGGAGATGCGAGCCCTTGCGAGCCTCGAAGGATGCGCGGCCGAGGTGCAACCTGGGGCACGCCGTCGTGGTTTCGTTCCCCGCCCGAGCTCCGGCTACACCTGCCGTCCCGCCAAGTTCTTCACCGCAACCCCATCGCGCTCCTCGATGATCTCCGCGATCATTTGGCGGTGGCAATGCGTGTGGTCCCTCTCGTAGCAGAGCAGGCAGACGGGGCCGGCCTTCTTCACCAGCGCCGAGAGCTCGTCCATCGCCTCTTTGGCCTCGGGCGCCTTGAGGTGCTTTGAGAAGATCTTCTCCAGCACATCGTACTGACCGCTGCGTGCGGCGAGCCGGCCTTCCTTCGGCGTGCCGAGCGCGGCGAGGTGGACATAGGCGATGCCACGTTCGTCGAGCCCTGCCGAAAGCTGCTTCTTGGAAAAGCCCGGCCGGCGTGACGACGTCACCGCGCGCACGTCGACCACGAGCTTGACGCCGGCCTCTACCAGCTCATCCAGCACCGCCTTGGGCGGCGTCTGCTCATAGCCGATGGTGAACAGCTTTTTCGCCTTTGCCATGGCGCACCTCAGCTCACCCTTGCGATCAGTTCCATGGCGCCGGCCGGTGCGCGCACCTTGCCCTCGTGGATGACGTAGGCGAACACGTCGCGTGGCTCCTTCTTTGGCTTGGCCTTGTCAACTTTGGGCAGGTCGTCCGGTTCGCCGCCCGAAGCCCAGGCCTGAAGGCGCTCGGCCCAGGCATCGAGCTGCTTGGGCGGGTAGCAGGTCTTGATCTCGTCATTCCCCTTCTGCAGCCGGGCATAGACGAAATCACCGGCGACGTCGGCGATGGCGGGATATTTGCCGTGCTCGGCGAACACCACGGGCGTCTCGAACTCGCGGATCAGCGCCACGAAGTCCGGTGTGCAGAAGCTGTCGTGGCGGACCTCGACGACGTGGCGCAGCGCGCGTCCCTCGAGCTTGCGCGGCAATAGCTCGAGGAACTTGCCGAAATCGGCGCCGTCGAATTTCTTGGTCGGCGCGAACTGCCACAGCACCGGCCCGAGACGGTCGCCGAGCTCCAGCACGCCGGAATCATAGAACCGCTTGATGGAATCGCCGGCTTCCGCCAGCACCCGGCGGTTGGTGGCGAATCGCGGTCCCTTCACCGAGAACACGAAGCCGTCGGGCACCTCGCTCGCCCATTTGCGAAAGCTCTCCGGCTTCTGCGAGCCGTAATAGGTGCCGTTGATCTCGATCGAGGTCAGCTTCGAGGCCGCGTAGGACAGCTCCTTCGCCTGCGTCAGCTTCTCCGGATAGAACACGCCGCGCCACGGCTCGAACGTCCAGCCGCCGATGCCGATGAAGATGTTGCCTGACTTTTTGGACGCAGTTTTTGCTTTGGCCACGGAAGGATCTCGCATCGACGTGGAGGGGATGCCGTCATCCTAGTCAAACCAGTTGTGATTGGCCAGTTGCTGCGTCCCGTCTAAGGTCGCGGCAGGATCTGCGAAAAGGAGAAAAAGATGCGGATGCTGATGGTGGGAGCGGCGCTCGTCATGATGACATCTGCTGCCATGATATCTCCAGTCATGGCGGATGACGACGATGCGAAGGGCGCGCAGAAGCTCGCCATGCAGGGCCGCGACGATTACTGGCATTGCCTGGCGCGGGAATATTCGCGCGACAGCAATCGGGGAATGACGGAACAGGATTTTGGCCGCTCGGTCGCGGGCGCCTGTTCGTCGGAGCGGCAATATTATCGGGTGGCGCTGCTCGACTATCTCACCACGCAGTACCCGAGCATCGATGCCGGCGCCCATCTCGCTACCGCGAACAGGGCAGTGGAGGCCGCGCAGAAGGACATCGTGACGGCCTTCGTCAAGCAGAGGCCGCCGGCGAAGTAGGCAATGGCCAATAGCGAGCAGGGGAGAAGCCTGGACCGCCTCATCCGCCATTCGCCTTTCGGCAGCCCTTCCGGCTCCGCGCGCATCCGTGATATCACGGGGCGTATCTGGAACGGGGATGGGTTTCCATGGCGTCTGAGTCGGTAGGGGGCATTTTGGGCGTGATCGCTGCCGCGATCGTGCTTGCAGTCGCCGTCGTGTTCGGGCCGATTGGCCAGTACGGCAAGCCGCCTAAGCCGGCGAAAGTCGAGCCGGCGCCGGCTGCCGCACCCGCGGCTCCCGCCGCGCCGGCGCCGCGCGGGCCGATCATCCGGGAAGTGCCCAACCAATAAGGCACGAAAATCGTCCTTTTCGCCCCTTGCGAAGCGGTCTTGTCATTCCTATCTAGCTTTTAACGGCGCCGTTGAGCGAAAACTCCGGCGTTGGAACGACCTTGGAATAGCTTGGGCTCGCGCCGGATGTACGCGCGGCCCGCCGTTCCGGGGTCGTTGGCATTTTAGGGCCTCTTTTGGCCAAATTCCCTTGGAAACCCCGGCTTGGCAGCGCAGGACGCGGCGGATATACGCTGCCGTCATGAATGAAGCGATCAGACCGGGCTCCGACAATCCGCTGCAGGCTCAAGCAGGGCCGGAACTGTCGGTCATCGTCCCGACCTTCAATGAGCGCGACAATGTCACGGTGCTGTACCGGCGGCTGGAGGCGGTGCTCGCCAACGTCGCCTGGGAAGTCGTGTTCGTCGACGACAATTCACCCGATGGCACCTGGGACGTCGTGCGCGCGCTGGCGCAGCAGGACAGCCGCGTGCGCTGTATCCGCCGCATCGGCCGCCGCGGCCTGTCGGGCGCCTGCATCGAGGGCATCCTGGCGTCCAGCGCGCCCTTTGTGGCCGTGATCGACGCCGACCTCCAGCACGACGAGACGCAACTGCCGAAGATGCTGTTGCTGCTCGCAAGCGACGAGGCCGACCTCGTGGTCGGCAGCCGCTACATCGAGGGCTACAAGAGCGAGGGCTTCAACAAGCAGCGCGCCGGCGCCAGCGCGCTGGCAACCGAGTTCGCCAGGAAGATGCTGCGGGTCGAGATCGCCGATCCCATGAGCGGCTTCTTCATGATCCGCCGCGATCGTTTCGAGCAGCTCGCGCCGAAGCTGTCCGTGCACGGCTTCAAGATCCTGCTCGACGTCGTCGCGACCGCGCACGGCGGCTTGCGGGCGGTCGAGATTCCCTACACTTTCGGCGCCCGTCAGCACGGCGAGAGCAAGCTCGATTCCATGGTCGCGCTCGATTTCCTCGGCCTCGTGCTGGCCAAGCTGAGCAACGACATCGTCTCGCTGCGCTTCATCCTGTTCGCGATGGTCGGCGGTATCGGCCTCGTGGTGCATCTCACCACGCTGTTCATCGGACTTCAGCTGTTCAAGGTGCCGTTCGCGGAGGCGCAGGCCGCCGGCGCCATCGTCGCCATGACCAGCAATTTCATCCTCAACAACTTCCTCACCTATCGCGACCAGCGGCTGAAGGGCTTTGCGCTGCTGCGCGGCCTGATCGCCTTTTACATCGTGTGCAGCGTCGGCCTGCTCGCCAATGTCGGCGTCGCCTTCTCGGTCTACGACCAGGAGCCGATCTGGTGGCTGGCCGGCATGGCCGGTGCACTGATGGGTGTGGTGTGGAACTACGCGATGTCAGGCCTGTTCGTTTGGCGCAAGAAATAACCCACGATGGGCGGGGCTGACGCGCGGATCGTCCGCAATACCGTGCTGCTGATTCTGGCGCTGGTGGCCCTGCGGCTCGTCGCGGCCGCGTTCACGCCGATCACCTTCGACGAAGCCTATTACTGGATGTGGTCGAACAACCTCGCCGGGGGCTATTACGACCATCCGCCGATGGTCGCCTATGTCATCCGCGCCGGCACCATGATCGCCGGCGATACCGAACTCGGCGTCCGCCTCGTCTCGATCCTGCTCGCACTGCCGATGAGCTATGCGATCTACCGCTCCGCTGCGATCCTGTTCAGCGGCGCGCGCGTGGCGGCGACCAGCGCCGTCCTGCTCAACGTAACCATGATGGCCTCCGTCGGCACGCTGATCGTGACGCCGGATGCGCCGCTCCTGGTCGCATCCAGCTTCGTGCTGTTCTTCCTCGCAAAAGTACTGGAGACCGGCCGCGGCGTCTGGTGGCTTGCGGTCGGCGCGGCCGTCGGTGCGGCACTGCTGTCGAAATACACGGCGATGTTCTTTGGCGCCGGGATCCTGATCTGGCTCGCTTGCGTGCCGAAGCTCAGGCGCTGGTTCCTCTCGCCCTGGCCCTATCTCGGCGGTCTCGTTGCGCTGGCGCTGTTCTCGCCGGTGATCCTCTGGAATGCGGACCATCAATGGGTCTCGTTCGCAAAGCAGCTCGGGCGCGCGAAGATCGAGGACTTCCGACCCGTCTTCATCGCCGAGCTGATCCCCACCCAGGTCGCGTTCGCAACCCCGCTGGTCTTCATCCTCGGCGCGATGGGTCTGCACGCGCTGACCTTGCGCCGGGCCGGCGCACTGCCCTCGCGTGTGCTGATCGAGGCGATGTTCTGGACCATCGTCGCCTATTTCGTCTGGCATTCGCTGCATGCCCGCGTCGAGGCCAACTGGTTCGCACCGGTGTATCCGCCCTTCGTCGTCGCCGCGGCCGCTGCCGCCAACCTCGTGCAATGGAAGCCGCGCCAGCGCCGCCTGGTGGATTTCTGCCTGCGCTGGGCCGCGCCTGTCGGCATCGTGATGTTTGCAGCGCTCATCGTGCAGGCCAACACCGGCTGGCTCTCGGGTTATCGCCGCGATGCCACCGTGCGCAGCGTCGGTGTCGGCTGGCGCGAGCTCGCTGCCGAAATCGAAGCCGTGCGCGCGCGCCATGGCGCGACCTGCGTGCTCGCGCAGGACTACGGCACCACGGGCTGGCTGGCCTTTTACTTGCCCCGCGGCACCTGCGTGGTGCAGCAGAACCAGCGCATCCGCTGGGTCAACATGGGCGAGCCCGATCCAAAGCTGCTCGCGGGCAAGCTGCTCTATGTCGACGAGCTGCGCCCGGACGGTCATCCCGTCCTCAACGACCTCTTTGCGAAGGTGACGCAGGTCGCGCAATTGCAGCGCAAGCGCGGGCCCCTCGTGGTCGAGACCTACAGCGTCGATCTGCTGGAGGGCGCCAAGGGCGACGTTCTCGACCGCTCGCCGCCGCCGGAAGCGCGGTAGTAGGCCGCAATGCTTCCACAGCGTCGTCCCCGCGAACGCGGGGACCCATACCCCCAGGGAGCAGTTTGGCGAAGACTGTTCGTGGGCGATCTTTCAGTTGGTATGGCCAGCTGTGCTCATCGACAGATCACGCGGTATGGGTCCTGGCGTTCGCGGGGACGACAGCCGAGTGCTGGGTCGATAGCAACGACTATCAGTCGATCATCTCAGCCTTTGTCGCACCCTGGCCCGGCCCACTGTGATCCCGCCAGAACCACACGGTCACGACGCCGGAGCGGCCACGGACCTGGGCGAGCAGGGGGCCCGACAGGACGCCGTCGGGAGCCCCGTGGAAGTCGGCCGTATCCAGCAGCGTATTGCTCAGGGCGAGTCGTGCATCGTTCTGGACGGCGACTTCCATCAGCCGGCTCGCGACGTTGACCGTGTCGCCTGTCGCCGTGATGTGCTGGTGACTTTCGCCGAGGCGGGAGGCGACGATCTCGCCGAAATGCGCGCCGATCTTGAAGCCGAGCTGACCGCCGATCGCTGACGGCAGCGAGGCGATCCAGTGTTCGACACCGCGATGCAGGTCGATCGCGCATTTGAGCGCGCGCGCGGCGTCATCGGGCATCGCGGCCGGCAGACCGAACAGGATCATGGCGCCGTCGCCGAGAAAGCCGGTGATCATGCCGCCGCAATCGACCGCGGCCTTGTCGATCCGCGCGTGAAACGCCTGCAGGATCTCCTGAAGCGCGTCCGGATCGATCCGTTCGCTCAAGGAAGTGAAGCCGGAGAGATCGATGAAGACGATCGCGGCGTCTTGCCGGACCGGTTTGGACAGGAAATTCGGATCGCGCGCCAGCCATTCCTGCACGGCCGGTGCCTGGAATTGTGCGAGAGACCTGCTCTTGGCGGCGAGATATTGCGTGCGGCGGCCTCCGGCCCACAGCTGCACACCGGCAAAGATCGCAACCGGCGGCACCGCGGCGGCGAGCGTGGTTGCCGCATTCAGCCAGACGCCATGCGTGAACGCGAAGGCATTGAGGCCGGCCCAGGCGATCATCACCGCGGCCGCCGCCATGATGCCGAGCGCGCTACGCCGCCAGGCCAGCAAGCCGACCAGCAGCATCGGCAGCAGGATCGCAGCGAGCGCGTCGGCGATATGGACCCTATGGTCGCGCACGATGCCGTCGCCGGAAACGAGGTGGGTGATCGCGGTCGAGACCACCTCGACGCCGGGCATCAGGGAATCGAACGGTGTCGGGTAGAAGTCGCCGCCGCCGGCGACCGAGGCGCCGATCACGACGATCCGGTTCTCGATCGCGGCGCGATTGAGCGTGCCGTCGAAAATGCTCTGCGCGCTCACGGTGCGGATGGTGCGGCGGGGACCGTAATAGGTGATCGGCAGCGCGAAATCGGTGTCGGTCGGCACCGCGCGATCGCCGAGCATGAGGTGATCCGGCGCGATCGTCAGCGGCTTGTCGAGCGCGCGCGTCGCGACGCGCAACGGGAACGACAGCTCGACCTTGTCGCGGGTCCGGAACAGCATCGGTACCGAGAGCGGCGATCCCGATTGTCCGGTCGCGACATTGACGATGCCGACCTCGGCGTGGTCGGCGAACGCTGGCAGCGGCAGCAGGAAACGTTCGGCTTGCGGCAGCACGGCGAGGGGACCTGCACTGCCGGGCGCCACGTTCTCGCTGGCGGAGGGGAAGATCGCGGCGGCGGCGAGCACCATGGGGCCGGTGGCGAGCGTGTTTGCGAGCGTGGCGTCGCCGATCGCAGCGCTGCGGTCGACGAGCAGGAGATCGATCGCGACGACCTTCGGCTTGAACTGCACGATGGTGTCGACGACGCGGGCGAGATCGGCGCGCGGCAGCGGATAGCTGCCGCCGCGCTTCACCACGGTGTCGTCGATCGCGACGATGGTGACGAGATCGGGCGGACGCTGCACCCCGCGGACCTGTGTTCGCCAATCGGTCAGCGTTGCTTCGAGGCGGTCGAGAAAGCGCAGATGGCCGCCTGCGTGCGCGGCAAAGATGCCCGCGCCCCACAGCGCGGTGAGGGCGAGTGCCACCAGGATCTGAACGCGTCTCGTCATTACGTCGTACTGCAATCTTCTTTTTCTTCGGCCCTGTGGGCCGAGGTCTATTGACCAAGTCTTATTGACCAAGTCTTGCCATGAGAGCGTCGATGCGCGGCTGGCCCCACTGCTTCACTGTCAAAGGTCCGGTCGCTTCCACGTCGACGCCTTGGCCGGGGCCCAGCACGACGCCGCGCCCACGAGCCCTGCGGCTGACGTCGACACGGCCGTCGGCGACGAAGACGGAGGTCTTGGCCTCAGCGACGTCGACGGCCCATCTGGTGCCGCGCACCGCGGCAATCGCCTGCGGCGTCAGCACCTTGAAGGGATTGCCGCCCGGCTTCCTGGGCACTTCGACCAGCAGGGCTTTGCTGCTCAACTCGACGGAGTCAATATGTCCGTCGCGGTTGGCGTCCTTTAGTTCAAATCTGGCGCCGTTTTCTGCAACGATGGTGATGCCGTTGTCGCAGCGCCAGGTCTGCGTGCCGGCGGCCGAGGCCGACGATGTGCAAGCTGCATTGGCAGGCTGCGCGGCCGCGTATCCCATCAACAACGACGACGCCAGAGCAAGATATCCGGCGCGCGCGAACCTTCTCATGCCAGCCTCCGTTTGCATGCCCGGCACAATTCAAGGCGATGTTGATACGGTACCGTATCACACGCAGAGGCTGCTGAAAAGTGCCGCTTTACGAGCTATTTTCTTGCCGAGGCCTTTTCCAGAGCGGTGCGATCAACTTTCGGTCAGGGCGCGGTCGCCGTGTGGGCGGTCCGAGCGCTGTGTGATGTGCGTGATCTTGCCCGCCGTTCTCGTGTCACCCACGCGCCGGCGGGAAGGCCGGCGCACCAGCCTCGCGCAACGCTTCCCCGCTATCTTCCGGGTATCGAAGGCCACGAAAACGACTTGGTTGGGTGGCCCTAGAGAGGCGGCGGGAGACGATCGCTGAATGCGCCGCTCCTGCCGAGAATTATAGTTAACAGACGCGGCTAAGTCCGTAGTTCTGCGGGCTTTTTTCTCGAAATGGGACGACGCTAACGAACTGCCGCACATCTGCCCGAACTTAATCCGCATTTAACTAAAAGTCGCCTTAATGACGCTCCGACCCTCTGCGAGATGCTGTTCCCGGATCGTGACCAGCGGCACTTCGAAGGGGGACTGAGTGACACCGTCCTGGACGCAAGGCGAATGAGTAAGAGTATCGCTGCGCAGAGTAACGCGGCACGGAAGTCCAAGAATTCTCTTCGGAAGTCTTCCCGGAAAATGACCACGACCAATTGGCTTGGCGCCGCGGCCATCGGCTGCGTCGTGATGGGTGCCGGCTGGACTATCTACAGCAACGTCTTCGGCGCGAGCGTCTATCCGACCGTCGGCGGCATTGGCTACGACGAGCCGGTGATCAAGCGTGCGCCCAAGGTCGCGCTGCGCGAGGCCGGCGACGCCATCAAGGAAGCTTTTGCGCTCCTGCCTGACCGGTTGCAGGTCGCCGCCCCGATCTCGCGTGAGATGTTCAACGAGCGCTTTGCTGCCGCTGCGACCCAAGGCGTGGCATCGAACGCGGCCAGCGCGGCGCCAGCGACCCAGGTTGCGGTGGCCAAGGACGCGCCGAAGCAGAGCGTGATCGCGAAGGTCGCGGAAGCACTGAAGCCGTCGGCCCCGGCCAAAATTGCTGAGAAGTCCGCTGACAAGACCGGGGACAAGGCCAAGCGCGCTCCGGATGCCCAGATGCAACTCGCCTCGGCCGATCCGGCCCAGATCGTGCCGGCACCGGAAGCGAAGAAGTCGTTCGCCGATCGCGCCAAGGCCGCGGTGATGTCGATCACCGGTCCGCGGCAGTCGATGGTCGAAAAACTCTGGGGCAAGCGCGAGCCGTCCGGCGGGCTGCTGGCCTACGCCTCGGCCGATGCCAGCGTGACCGCGTCGATCGCGCCGAAGGAGCAGAACCCGATGTTCGGCGGCGCGCCGCCCTATGAGCGTGACACCGCGGTCTACGACATCACTGCCAAGACGGTGTATCTGCCCGACGGCACCAAGCTCGAGGCGCATTCCGGCCTCGGCTCCAGTCTCGACGATCCGCGCTCCCAGCGCACGCGCATGCGCGGCGTGACGCCGCCGCACATCTACACGCTGAAGCCGCGCGAAGCGCTGTTCCACGGCGTGCCCGCGTTGCGCCTGACCCCGATCGGCGGCGAGAGCGCGATCTACGGCCGTGACGGCCTGCTTGCGCACACCTTCATGCTCGGGCCGAACGGCGATTCCAACGGCTGCGTGTCGTTCAAGGACTATTACGCGTTCCTCGACGCCTACCGCAACAAGGGCATCCGCAAGCTCGCGGTGCTGGCGCGGGTGGAGTGAGGCGCAGCGCGCCTCACTCTTTCTGCACGATCAGCGCTTGACGAAGACCAGGTTGCAGGCGCGCGCCTCGTTGCGCTTGCCGGTGCCGCGGGTGCGATCGAACTGCGCGTCGACCGTAAAGGCGTAGGGCGAGCCGGGCGCAAGGTTGTTGAGCGTGTACGCGCTTGCCCCCGTTGTGCCGCGCGCGCTCAACGTCGTCTTGCCGTCGGCCGGGATTTGGCCGTCGATCTCCAGGCGGTTGACGCCGTCCTTGCTCTGAGCCTCGGCGTGAAACACGCCGTTGGTCACGGTGCCCGCCAAGGGCCTGGTAAAGCCCTGCGCCTTGCCGGAAGCCGGGCAGTTCAGCGTCACGTCCCAAGTGCCGTCGAAGTCCTTGCTGCCGCCGGCGCGAGTATTGGTCGCAGGCGCCAGCGCCACCTTCTGCTTCAGGCCCTCGATCCGCGCCTTGGCGAGACTGGCGAAGCTGCAACTGGAAAAACGCGTCAGATGGTCCTCGAAGGCGCTGACGGTGCCGATGGTGTCGGCAGCCTTCCAGTGCGCCTCCGCGGATGCGCACGGGTCGGCCCGCGGCGCGGCCTGCGGAGCTGCGGGTGCGATCGTGACCGACACCGGTCCGTTCAGGTAGAACTTGCCGATGATCGATAGCGACAGCTCCGGGAGCTGCGTCTTGCCGCTGGCATCATAGACGTCGCTGCTGATGTCGCGAAACACATCGCCGATCTCCTGCGGCTCTTCGATGTGCTTGAGGAACGCGGCCGTGTAGGGGCTGTTGCGGCCGACGCCGTCCGCCGCGGTCTGCCCTGATTGCGTCGAGAACGACACGATCGTGCCGCGCGGAGCTTCGACCTTCGACAGGCCGCGCCCGATCGAGGCGGCCCGCGTCGCCGAGCGCTTGAGAGTTTCCGCCAGCGGATTGTCGCGGCAGGAATCGAGCACCAGGATGCGGAGGTTCTTGGCTTGCTGCAGATCGTTCACGATGTCGTCGACCCGCACGAAGCGCTTCAGGTCGGCCTCATCGGTGAGCGTGGCGTCGACAGGCATCAAATAGTTCACGCCGTTGTACTGCATCGCATGGCCGCTGTAATAGAATATGGCAACGTCAGCTCTGCTCGCGGCGCGCGCGAAGCGGATGGTCAGATCCTGCATGTCGGCCTGGCGCAGGTCGATGCCCTGGATCACCTCGAAGCCGCTGCGCTTGAGCGAGGCTGCGACGTCCTCGGCATCGTGTGACGGGTTGGGCAGCTGCGCCGTCGATGTATAGGCGCCGTTGCCGATCACCAATGCCACGCGCGTGTCCGCAGATGCAGTATCGGGAGACAGCCAGCCGGCGAGGAGGCCCAGGCAAAATAAAGATGAGGACAATCTGGAAAGAGCACGCATGAATGCCTTCCAAGAAAATATCGAAAAATATCCCTCCAGATTAGCGTAAGCCGCGCCGACTTCAATGCCCTCGCCGGGAAAACGATCAGATTTCGCGACCGTGATGTCGGGTCACGCTGCCATCGCCTTGCGCAGGGCCATTTCGGTCGCGATCGCTTCCCGCACGGCCGGCCGCGCCTGCATGCGCCCGAGATAGGCTGACAGAGACGGCCATTGCGCGATGTCGACGCCTGCGGGACGGAGCAGCAGCAAGGCCCAGGTGAGGTGGGCATCCGCGACGGTGAAGCCGTCACCCACGAGGAATTCGCGCTCCGCCAGATGCGCCGACGGCACCGACAATGTCTGCGTGATTCTGACGCGCGGCTTGGCGAGCGAGCCATCGTCCTTGTACCAGAAGGTCGGAAACAGAAACGCCTTGTGGATCTCGGCGCCGATGAAGCTCAGCCACTCCTGCAGGCGATAGCGATCGGGATCCCCGAACGCCGGCGCAAGGCCCGCCGTCGGCTTCACGTCTGCGATGTATTGCAGCACTGCCGCGCTCTCGGTCAGCCGTTCGCCGTTCTCCAGCGCCAGGACCGGCACCGCGCCCTTCGGCGACACGCCGAGGAAATCGCTGCCGTCGTCCACGATCTGCTTGGTCCAGATATGGGCGAGGTGATACTGCGCCTCGATACCGGCCTCCATCAGCGCGATGCGACTCGAGAGCGAGCAGGCCATCGGAAAGAAATAGAGTTGCAGCATCGGATGCTCCGTCAAATCAGCGCATCGCTGCGCGCGATGATCGCGAAGCGGTCCGAGAGCTCGGCCAGCGCGACCTCGTGAATCGTCCGGGCGTCCAGTCTGCCGCCGCGGCCATCCGGCAGGTCACGGGTGGCGCAGGCATCGGCCGCGATCGTCGTCCGCAGGCCGAGGTCGAGCGCGGCGCGGGCGGTCGAGGAGATGCACATGTGGGTCATGAAGCCGGCCAGCACGATGTTCTTGCATCCGGTCGCGGCAAGCCGGGCTTGCAGATCGGTGCCGGCGAATGAGTTCGGCAGCGCTTTCTCGATCACGGGCTCGCCTGCTTGCGGCGTCAGGCGATCGACGATCGCGCCGCGCGCCGCCTCGCGATCGAACAGGCTGCCGGCGCGGCCCTTGTGCGCGACATGGATGATCGCAGCGCCGCTCTCCCGTGCCCGCGCCAGCAGGCGCGCCGCCGCGGCGATCGCCGGCTGTGCATCGGGAAGGGCCAACGGGCCTGCGCAATATTCGTTCTGGATGTCGATCAGCACGAGGCAGGCCTCGTTGAGCTTCGGGGGATTGAGATCGGCGCCGGCGAGTTCGAGCAGGGTCTTGGGAGCGGTCATGCTGGTCAGGCCTTCCAGGGAGATCGGATGGCGTCACATTAGCGCAGCATGGGCCTGCCATTGTGCAGGACTATTGCAGCTAATGGCTGCAGATTTGCAGGACGCGGCATCGCCTGCTAGGCTCGCCCGGATGAACTGGGACGATCTGCGCATCATTGCCGCGGTGAGGGACGAGGGCACCTATGCCGGCGCCAGCGCGCGGCTCCGCATCGACGAGACCACCGTCGGCCGCCGGCTCGCACGCATTCAGCGCGATCTCGGCGTGCTGCTGTTCGATGCCGTGGACGGCCAGCGCCGTCCGACGCGCCATTGCGAGGCGGTGCTCGAGCATGTCGGCGCGATGGCCGCCCATGTCGCGGCGATCGACCGCATCAAGGAGAGCCAGCCCGGCCCGGTCGGCCGCCTGCGCATCGCCTCGACCAACGCGGTCGCCGAAGAGTTGTTGGCGCCGCGCGCGAGCAGCTTCCTGCGCGATCATCCCGGCCTGACCCTGCAATTCCTGACGTCCAGCGGCAACGTCAAATTCTCGCGCTGGCAAGCCGACCTCGCCATTCGCCTGCGTAAGCCGGAGAAGGGCGACTTCACCATCTCCAAGCTCGGCGATGTCAGGCTGTATTTCTTCGAGCCCGCCGACCGCGCCGGCGGCGAGCCGGTCGCCTGCATCTATCCCGATGAGCTCGACACCATTCCCGAACAGCAGTTCTTGCGCGCGAAGCGGCTGACGAACGTTCGCTGCATCACCGACAATGTCCGCATCATCAGGACCATGATCCAGTCGCATCAGGCCGTCGGGGTGCTGCCCGAGCACAGCTGCGAAGGCCTGCTCGCCGACCGCAGCCTGCGCGCGACGCTTCTGCCGAGGCGGCGCGACGTCTGGCTCTTGGTGCAGAACCATCTCAAGCGCGATCCCGCGACGCGCGTGACGATCGACTGGGTGAGGGCGTGTTTCCAGGAAACTTCGCGCCCTTGACGCACATGGCGCTGTGATCCTCGCGTCACACTGCGCAAGCTGTGTCGAAAAATCCTCGAGCTCCCCCTTGCAACCCGAACGTGCCTGGTCTATTAGCCCGCTCCTTCGCTAGGCCATGTGTCCGGGCTCTCTGAGATCCCGGCTGGCGCGAGCCGGTCTCCGGTTTCGTGTTCCGCCGAATGAAGACGCAGGATGTAGCTCATGGAGAGCGCCGGAGTAAAATCCGGAGGCATCGGTTCGATTCCGATTTCTTGTACCAACCAAAGGATAGCTCAGTGGTAGAGCAGATGACGTTTAATCATCGTGACGCGGGTTCGAATCCCGCTCCAGCGCTACGGGTCAGCCTGAAAAACTGACACCTCTGACGAGGACCGGACGCGCGCTTCAGTCGCAGTCCGGCCGTTTTGCCGCAAGGCTTTCCGTCCGAACCTAGACACTGTGAGACCGGCTTTGCGCCGCGGGTAGATACCGCTTGCGTTGATGCCGGGTGGCTCCGCTCGGCCGCGCGACATCCGTCGCGCGATCGCGCGCGTGCGCCCGTCGTCATGCGAGCTCAAGCCTCGGTCCGTCGATCTCTCAGGAAGCGTCGTCCGCGTCCTCAAATCCTTTGCAAACGAAACCTGTTGTCCGGCATCCGGCCGGACGCAAAACGATGGAGGCGTGCCATGACTTCGAACAAGGGCTGGCATTTGCTGATGCTGAACGTGACGGTCAAGGATGGCGAGCGTGCGCTGCTCACGCGCAACGGGCAGCTCGTGCGCGTGCTCGCGCCCGGCAGGCATCGTCTGTTCGATCCCCTGCACGAGCTCAAGGCCGAGGTGCTCGATGTGGTCCGCAGCGAATTCTCTGCGGATCGCTACGCGGTGCTGAAGGCCGCACGGCCTGATCTCGCCGCCGAACTGTTCGAGGCGGTCGAGACCAAGGCGGACGAGATCGCCATCGTCAGCCTCGACGGCCGGCCCGTGCATCTGATGACGCCCTGGCAGGTGCGCGTCTACTGGAAGGTCGCAACGAGCGTCGATGTCGAGCGCATCGACGTGTCCAGCGATGTCAGGGTCGGCGCGCGGCATCTGGCCATGATCGAGCGTAACCGCTCGGCCGTGACGTCGGAGACGGTGGTCGAGAACCACGAGGCGGGCCTGCTCTATGTCGAGGGCCGGCTCGTCGAGCGGCTCGTGCCCGGTCGGCACGCCTTCTGGACCGTCGGCCGCAAGATCGAGGTGAAGCGCCTCGACCTGCGGCCCCAGGCGGTCGAGATCACCGCGCAGGAGATGCTGACCAAGGATCGCATCGCGCTGCGGGTGACGCTGACGGCGTTCCGTAAGGTGGTCGATCCCGAGCGGACGGTTGCGACCGTGCCCGACGTGGATGCGTGGCTGTACCGTTTGGTGCAGTTCGCGATCCGCGAGGCGGTTGCGGGCCGGACGCTGGACGAGGTGCTGTCTGCGAAGGCGGCGCTGGATGCGGAGCTGCGCGACTATGTGCGGGCACGCGTCGCGGAGTCCGGTGTCGAGGTCACCGAGCTCGGCGTCAAGGACGTGATCCTGCCCGGCGAGATCCGGGAGTTGGTGAACAAGGTGGTGGAGGCGGAGCGGGTCGCCAAGGCGAACCTGATCCGCCGGCAGGAGGAGACCGCGGCGACGCGTTCGCTCCTGAACACCGCCCGCCTGATGGAGGAGAACCCCCTGCTGCTGCGGCTCAAGGAGCTGGAGTCGCTGGAGCGGCTGGTCGAGAAGGTCGGCCGCATCGACCTCCACGCCGGCAACGGCGAGGGCCTCGATGCCCTTCTGACCCGGCTCGTGCGCCTGAAGGCCCCCGAGAGTGCGTAAAACCGAAGGGCCGCCCACGGGCGGCCCTTCACATATCTGTCGTCGTCGCTTGCAATGAACGCGGAACCGCGCCTGTGCGACCAAAATCACGGAGCCGGGATTGCGCGCGCGCGAAGGTTGCGTAATCTCGCGATGACCACGGGTTTGATCAGGGCAGGCGCATGACGATTCTTCAGGACTCCATCCGGCCGTCGCGAGCGCAATCGCGGGAATGGAAGGTGATCGTCATCCTGATCCTGTTGGTCCCGGTGCTGTGGTCCCCGCTGATCCTGTTTCGCTTCGTCCTCTATCAGCCGTTCAGCATCCCCTCCAATTCGATGGCGCCGACGCTGATGGTCGGTGACTACGTCTTCGCCGCCAAATATGCCTATGGCTACGGCCGGTATTCATTGCCGTTCGCGTCGTCCTGGATCTCGGGCCGCGTCTTTGCTGCCGACCCGGAATACGGCGACATCGTCGTGTTCCGGACGGCAAAGGACAGCTCGGTCGACTACGTCAAACGCGTGGTCGGGCTGCCCGGCGACCGCATCCAGATGCGGCAGGGCCAGCTCATCCTCAACGACCGGCCGGTGACGCGCGTCGCGCTCGAGGACGGGCTCGCCGACAACGCCTGCGGTGGGGATGGCGGCGTCAGGGTCAAGCGTTGGCGCGAGACGCTGCCGAGCGGCGCGTCCTATGTCACCAACGACTGCCTCGACAACGGTTTCCTGGACAACACCAACGTCTTCACGGTGCCGCCGGGCCATTTCTTCGTGCTCGGCGACAACCGCGACAATTCCACCGACAGCCGCATGATGTCGACGTTCGGTTTCGTGCCGATGGACAATCTCGTCGGCAAGGTGACGCGCATCTTCTGGTCGCTCGACGAAGACGGCGAGCCGCACATGGAGCGGCTGGGCAAGGTAGAGTGAGGGCCGTCGTCATTCCGGGGCGCGCGAAGCGCGAGCCCGGAATCCATAACCACAGGCGGATGGAATGGCCTATTACGTCTACATCCTCGCGAGTAAGAAGCATGGCACGCTCTACATCGGCGTGACCAACGACCTCGTGCGCCGTGTATACGAGCACAAGACGAAAGCCGTCCCCGGCTTCACGACGAAGTACGGCGTCGACAAGCTCGTCTTGTTCGAAATCTACGACGATCCTACGACGGCGATCGCCCGCGAGAAAGAACTCAAGAAGTGGCGGCGGGATTGGAAGACGCGCCTGATCGAAGAGCAAAACCCGAATTGGGATGATCTCTATCCGGGGATAGCCAACTGAGTTTAGTGGTTATGGATTCCGGGCTCGCGCCCAAGCGGGCGCGCCCCGGAATGACGAGCGGAGAGTGTTTGCCCCCCAAACAAAAACCCCGGCATCGCTGCCGGGGTTTCGTAGTTCTTGAGGTCGTTGGACCTTAGAAGTCCATGCCGCCCATGCCGCCGCCCGGGGGCATCGCCGGACCGGCGCCGCCCTTCTTGGGCAGCTCGGCGACCATGGCTTCCGTGGTGATCAGGAGCGCGGCCACCGAGGCAGCGTTCTGGATCGCGGTACGGACCACCTTGGTCGGGTCGATGATGCCCTTCTTGACGAGGTCGGCATATTCGCCGGTCTGGGAGTCGAAGCCGTAAGCGTAGGTCTTGCTCTCCAGGATCTTGCCGACGATCACCGAGCCGTCTTCACCGGCGTTGATCGCGATCTGGCGAGCCGGAGCCGACAGCGCCTTGCGCACGATCTCGACGCCGGTCTTCTGGTCGTCGTTCTTGGTGCGCAGGCCCTTGAGCTGCTCGGAGGCACGGAGCAGGGCGACGCCGCCGCCCGGAACGATGCCTTCCTCGACCGCAGCCCGGGTCGCATGCATCGCGTCATCAACGCGATCCTTGCGCTCCTTCACCTCGACCTCGGTCGCGCCGCCGACGCGGATCACCGCGACGCCGCCAGCGAGCTTGGCAAGACGCTCCTGGAGCTTCTCACGGTCGTAATCCGAGGTGGTCTCCTCGATCTGCGCCTTGATCTGGGCCACGCGCGCCTCGATGTCGGCCTTCTTGCCGGCGCCGTTGACGATCGTGGTGTTCTCCTTGTCGATCATCACCTTCTTGGCGCGACCGAGCATGTTGAGCGTGACGTTCTCGAGCTTGATGCCGAGATCTTCCGAGATCGCCTGGCCGCCGGTCAGGATCGCGATGTCCTGCAGCATGGCCTTGCGGCGATCGCCGAAGCCCGGAGCCTTGACGGCCGCGACCTTCAGGCCGCCGCGCAGGCGGTTCACGACCAGGGTCGCGAGGGCTTCGCCTTCGACGTCCTCGGCGACGATGACCAGCGGCTTGCCGGTCTGCACCACGGCCTCGAGCAGCGGCAGCAGCTCGTTCAGCGAGGAGAGCTTCTTCTCGTTGATGAGGATGTAGGCGTCGTCCATCTCAACGCGCATCTTGTCGGCGTTGGTGACGAAGTAGGGCGAGATGTAGCCGCGGTCGAACTGCATGCCCTCGACGACGTCGAGCTCGGTCTCGAGCGACTTGGCTTCTTCGACGGTGATGACACCCTCGTTGCCGACCTTCTTCATGGCGTCGGAGAGGAACTTGCCGATCTCCTGGTCGCCGTTGGCCGAGATGGTGCCGACCTGGGCGATCTCGTCGTTCGAGGTGACCTTCTTGGAGTTCTTCTGGAGGTCTGCAACGACGGCCTCGACCGCGAGGTCGATACCGCGCTTGAGGTCCATCGGGTTCATGCCGGCGGCAACCGACTTGGCGCCTTCGCGCACGATCGCCTGGGCCAGCACGGTGGCGGTGGTGGTGCCGTCGCCGGCCGCGTCAGCGGACTTGGAGGCGACTTCGCGCACCATCTGGGCGCCCATGTTCTCGAACTTGTCCTCGAGCTCGATCTCCTTGGCGACGGTGACGCCGTCCTTGGTGATGCGGGGAGCGCCGAACGACTTGTCGAGCACGACGTTGCGGCCCTTCGGACCTAGCGTGACCTTCACCGCGTTGGCGAGGATGTCGACGCCGCGCAGCATCTTGTCGCGCGCTTCAACCGAGAATTTGACTTCTTTGGCTGCCATCTGGAATTTTCCTTGAGGTTGACTGGAGGGAGAGAGGGGCTCTTAGGCCGCCTTCTTCTTGGAAGCGGGGACGTCGAGGACGCCCATGATGTCGCTTTCCTTCATGATCAAGAGATCGACGCCGTCGATCTTGACTTCAGTGCCGGACCACTTGCCGAACAGCACGCGGTCGCCGACCTTGAGGTCGATCGGGATCAGCTTGCCGGCTTCGTCGCGGCCACCGGGGCCGACGGCGACGACTTCGCCCTGGGAGGGCTTTTCCTTGGCAGTGTCGGGGATGATGATGCCGCCGGCGGTCTTCTCTTCTGCGTCGATGCGCTTGACCACGACGCGGTCGTGAAGCGGACGGAATTTCATGCAGCTCTCCTAAGCATTTGCACGAGTTGATGATTTTCGTCTGTTAGCAATCTGTGCCCGCGAGTGCTAGCACAGGCGAGGCTGAAATAGGACAGGAATTTTGCGGGAGCAAGGGCTTCTAGCAGAAAAATCAGCACCCGGAAGCGCGGACTGCCAGAATCTCTTTTCCATCGTTAACCGAGGCCGAGCCGTATTAGCACGGTGATCCATCTGCTGCTAACGCATTGAATTTCAACAGCTTGTTAAACTTTTGGGCTTGAGATGGGTTGTCAGTTTGCGTCACATTTCTCTCATGTGAGCGCATCAGTACCGGGTGGCTCGTAAGGCGCACACCGACCAGGCCGCCCCTTGAATGCGCTCCTGCAAAGGAGGTTGGCATGGGCGTGCGGAGTGGGGGCGTTTCCGAGGACTTTCGGAAACAGCTTTTAGGTTACGGGCTGACGACGGCACAAATCCTCTACCGGATGCCGGATCATCCCTCGCTGCTCCAGACCTACGTCTGGCAGAACTACGACATGTTTCCGAAATTCCCGGCGCTGAAGGATTTCCTGGCCTTCTGGCAGGAAAAGCTGGACGGTCCCCTCCATTCGGTCACCGTCGCGCACTCCAAGCTGATCAAGCCGGCCGAGCTGCGCGCCGTGGATGGCGTGTTCCGGCTGCATTGAGACGAATATCGGTCTCGTAGGGTGGGCCAAGGCGCTTAAGCGCCGTGCCCACCATCTCTCCATGATCGCGCGCGGAAGGTAGGCACGCTTCCGCCGTCGCTCTTCGAGCTATGGCGGACCAGTCGTTTTGCCAACCCTACCGATATCTCCCTTGCAGCTCGTCGGACGAACGCACTATTCCCGGGATCGCCTGAGGGGCGATCAGGCGCCCTCGCTGCAATAGCGTCTCCACATCGCGCGATAGGCCTCGTCGACCGCTCGCCCGTATGAGACGGGGTTGCTGGCGGCTGCGGCCCGGATCTTGTCGGGCAGCTCGCGGCGCAACCTGTCGAGCTCGCTGATCTCAGAACCTCGGCTCGTTGCGATTTCGATATACGCCTCATGGCTGTCCGTGACCCAGTCCGGCAAGCCGAGAGCGGTGAGGATGGAGCCGGCAGCACGGCTGGGCAGGCTGTTGCCGAGCTTCGCCACCACCGGCACGCCCATCTGCAAGGCTTCCCACGTGCTGACGCCGCCGTTCTGCGGGAACGGGTCGAGGCAGATATCGACGCGATTGAACGATGCCAGATGTTCGCTTCGCAAGGTGGCGCCGAGCAGATCGACGCGTTCGGCCGGCAATCCGCAAGCCTCGAACCGCGCCAGCAAATTTTCGCGGACCAGCTGGTCGTCCAGCGCAACATCCTTGATCAGCAGTCGCGAGCCCGGCACCCGCTCGAGAATCCTGGACCAGACTTGCGCCGCCTCGTCCGAAATCTTGCTGATGCGGTTGAAGACGCCGAAGGTGACGAAGCCGTTCGAGATCGCCGGCGTAGGTGCCCGCGGAATCTCGGTCGGCAGCGAGGCCAGCGTCACGAAGCACGGCAGGTCGACAACGGTCTCCGCAAACAGATGCCGAACCTCGAAGGGAATCGCGACCGGGTCCGAGAACAGATAATCGATCGTCGGCAGCCCGGTGCCAGTGCCGTGACCCCAGCCGTGCACCTGGATCGGTGCAGGCTTGCGCGCAAACACGCCGAGGCGGTTGCCTCTGGTATGGCCGGACAGATCGATCAGGATGTCGATGCCGTCGGCGCGGATCTCGGCGGTGAGGCGATCTTCGGTCCATTGCGAGGCGTCGCGCCAGCGATCGGCGATCCCCTGAAATTCACCGGTCGTCGCATCCACTTTCGACGAACAAGCGTAGCACACGACCTCGAACTGTGCCCGGTCATGGTGTTGGAGCACCGGCTTGAAAATCAACGCAGCCGAATGCGCGTTGAAATCCGACGAGACATAGCCGAGCACCAGACGGCGGTCCGGATCGCGGTTGTTGTCATGCGGGCCCGCCGCGCCTGAAGCGATTTTCGCGCCGACACGCTCCCACCACACCTGACGCGCCTGCTGATGCCGTTCAACGGTGGCGTCCCCCGCAAAATCGAGCGTGAATATCTTGTTGGAGATCGCGCTCTGCAGGTCAGGCTGGATGTCGAGGGCTCTGTCGAAACTGGCGAGGGCTTCGTCGACCCGGCCAAGTCCGGCGAGGCAAAGACCCAGCACCAGGTGAGCTTGAATGGAATCGGGATCGATCGCCAGCGCCTGCTGGCAGTCGTGGGATGCGTGGGCAATTTGCTGGATCTGGAGCAGGACACTGGCCCGCGCGAGCCACCCATTCGCGTCGTCGGGTGCCAGCGCAATTGCCTGATTGCCGTCTGCCAGCGCTTCGTCAAATCGCTGAAGTTCCCGTAAAGCCGTGGCACGGTTCGCCAGCGCCGCGGCATAGTCGGGCTTGATCGACAGCGCGCGGTTCAAGCTTGCGACGGCCTCGTCATAATTGCGTTGACGGCACAGCGCCCAACCCCGGCCGTTGTGGGCTTCGGCAAGGCTTGCGTCGAGTGCGATCGCCTTGTCGTAGCTGTGAAGCGCCTCCTCGTGAAGATCGAGGGCCACGCTCGCGTTACCGAGATTGGAGAGGGTTGCGGCGTGGTTGGGCCGCAAGGCGAGGGCCTTTCGATAGCTCGCGCAGGCCTCGTCGTGACGCCGCAGCCCGTTGAGCGCGACGCCCAGCCTCATATGAGCATCGGCAGATTGCGGATCCACGGCGACCGCCCGGCTCAGCAGGATTTCGGCTTGCTGAAAATTCTTGGCGTCGGACTCCAAAGCACCGAGCATGTGCAGCGCCATGAATTGGTTGGGCGCGAGCTGCAGGAGTTGCCGATAGGCAGCCTGGGCCTCGGCGAGAAGCCCGATCTTGTGTAGCTGGAGCGCATGCCCGAGCAACGGCAGCACTTCGGCCTTTTGCCGTTTCTGAAGCCGGGCATTTTGAAATGCACGCTGACCTACGCTGTTGCCCATGGCTTCAATCCCCCAGAATCTCTCTTCGAGATTAATTCAGCGGGAGGACGAATACGAGACGACGGCCGTTCGCCACGACAGCTTGGGACAAGCTACGACCGATCGGGTCATCGAGCCGCTAGCCTTGCGCCCGGCAATTGCCGCCTCATCCAAGACTGGATAATCTGTGCTCGGGTTGTACCCGTCCGGCGGGCGCGCTCAGATCAGGGAGGCAGACAATGGTCAAGCAAAAGGCATCAAGACCCGCAACGAAGACCGCAGTGAAGAAGCGGAGCGGCGCCAAAGCGGCGGCGCGATCCTCGGCACGCAAGGCGGTGAAGGCAAAGGCTCGCACTGCCGTACCGAAGAAGCCCGCACGTCCCAGGCAGCGCATCGCGATCAGCCATCACCGCGAGGAAGACTTCAAGGCCGATGGCCTGCGCGCTTACGCGAAATACCGCGACCTCGGCATCGCCGACGCTAGCCATGGCCTCGCGCAAGCGCACGTGATCCGGCTGCAAGGTCCTTGCGATCCGGCTGAGGTGTCAAAGCTGCATTTTCACGACGTCGACTTCCAGATGGTCTACGTGCTCAAGGGCTGGGTGAAGACTTATATGGACGGGCAGGGCGAGACGTTGATGAAAGAAGGCAGCGCCTGGACCCAGCCGCCGAAGATCAAGCACATGATCCTGGATTATTCGGATGACGTCGAACTGCTGGAGGTGATCCTGCCGGCGGAGTTCAGGACGGTGGAATTGAAGGCGTAGGCCGATCTCTCTCCTACGTCATTGCTGTGATGGGTACGTAGCCCGGATTGCGCTGCATTCCATCCGGGCTGCAGGACCGTCGCGACTCCAGCCCCCACACCGCCATCAAGCACGTCGTCAGCGTTCCCGTCACGATCGCTAAAAAGCACGCGATCTGGGAAACCGGGCAATTACCAGTCGGATGGTTTCAGCTGACCTGCAGGGCGGGCGCTAACCAATCGAAAATACCTCTCGCGGCAACTCAAGGATGTGAAAACGCGGGAGTGCTTTCATGGCGACCAACACTTTTGGCCGACGCGGCGTTACGGCGCCGCCGTCAAGAGCGTCGTTTCAACCCGTCGCCGCGCCGACCGTGCGGGAGATCGTGCGCGACCCCGCTCGGCCCTTGCCGAGCGAAGGGACGCTTTTTGGCGATAACAGGCTTCTGGCCGATATCCCTTTCCTCACCATTGGCCTGATTTTCGGTCTGCTTTTGATCTTCGCTCTGCAACGCAGCCTGGCCATCGACGTTGCGCGGGATGGTGACCTCGACGTCCGCTCGCTGATCGCCCAGGGCGCGTCGGGCTACGATCTCGTTGTCGGACGAGGAGAGTGGTGGAGGATTGGCCTTGCGCCGCTGCTGCACGGCAGCGGGTGGCACCTCGTCAGCAACTGCATTGGGTTGTTCATCGTCGGCGTCAGGCTGGAGTCTCTGATCGGCCGTGGCTGGTTTGCGCTGATCTTCGTCGCCAGTGCAGTGGCGGGCGAGGTCGGCTCTCTGCTGGGCAATGGCCCCGGCACGGTGGGCGTGGGCGCGTCCGGCGCCATCACCGGGCTCATCGCCGCGCTGTTCGTCGCGAGCTTCGAGCCCGAAGCGGACGCCGATCAAACCATATCGAGACTGAAGACGTCGCTCTTCTTCGGTGTTCCCGCACTGCTGCCGCTGGCATTCGGCGCCTCGGGCAATGTCAACTATTATGCCCATGCAGGCGGTGCGGTGGCCGGTGCCGCGCTTGCGATCACGCCGTGGCTCGCCTTCTGGTCCTATGACAGCCTGCCGCGGAGCGCCGGCATGACGTTGCTTGCAGCATCCCTCGGATCTCTGATCTGCGCCGGCTTCGCCGCCGTTCATTATTCGTCCTACATGGCCGATGCCGTGCACTATATCCGCGCGTCGGAAGTGCCGGCGAAGGCTGACGAGATGGTCAGCCGGTCGTTCGATCTCGTCACCCGCTACCCAAAAGACGCGCGGGCCCACGTGTTCCGTGCGGTCTTCTTCCTGGAACAAGCCAACCTCAGTGCCGCCGAGACGGAGGCGCGAACCGCCCTGTCGCTCGCCGCTTCAGATGTGGCGGGTGGGCCGGTGCGCTCCGGGGCACAGGGCTTGATGGCGGTGTTGCTGTGGGCGCAGGGACGAACGAGCGAGGCGAAGGCCATGGCGGTCGAGCCCTGCCGTGCCAAGCTGGCCGAGGTGCGCCGCATCTTGCAGAAGTCGAAATTGTGCAGTTGACCAGGCTACGGCATCACCACGGGTCACGTGATGACCCCCACCACCGCCCCCATCAAGCACGTCGTCAGCGTTCCTGATACGATCGACTTCAATCCCAGCGCGTTGATCTCCTCGCGCCGCTCCGGCGCCATCACGCCCAAGCCGCCGATCATGATGCCGAGGCTGGCGAAGTTAGCGAAGCCGCACATCGCGTAGAGCATGATCAGTCGCGAGCGCGGGTCGAGCGCATCGCCCGGCAGCTTCGCAAAGTCGACATAGGCGATCAATTCGTTGAGCACGGTCTTGGTGCCCATCAGGCTACCGGCCGTCACCGCCTGATCCCATGGCAGCCCCATCAGCCAGCACACCGGCGCCATCACGAGACCGAGCAGGCGCTGCAACGAGATCGCGGCGCCGCCAACATTCGGCAGCAGGCCGAGCATGGCGTTGACGAGATAGACCAGCGCCACCAGCACCAGCAGCATGGCGACGATGTTGATCAGCAGCTCGATCCCCGCGCTGGTGCCTTTCACGATCGCATCCATCGTGCTGGAGACTTCCATCTCCGGATCTTCGAGCGTGCCGCCGGTACGCGTGTTGGAGGTTTCAGGCACCATGATCAGGCTGACGAGGATCGCGGCCGGCGCGCCCAGCACGGAGGCGATGACGAAGTGCGCGGCCGCGTCGGGAATGAGAGGAGCAAGGAGCGTCGCATAGAGCACCAGCACGGTGCCGGCGATGCCCGCCATGCCGCCGGTCATCACCAGGAACAATTCGCTGCGAGTCATCTGCTTCAGATACGGCCGCACGAACAGCGGCGCCTCGACCATGCCGAGAAAGATATTGGCGGCGGTCGAGAGGCCCACCGCGCCGCCGACGCCGAGCGTCCGCTCCAGCAGCCAGGCCATGCCGCGCACGATCGGCGGCAGCACGCGCCAATAGAACAGCAGCGTCGTCAGCACGCTCATGACCAGCACGATCGGCAGCGCCTGGAACGCCAGGATGAAATCGGCGCCAGGCACCTTGAGGTCGAAGGGCAGGGCGCCGCCGCCGACATAGCCGAACACGAAGGCGGAGCCGGCGCGCGAGGCAGCCGAGATCGCGCCGACCGCATCGTTGATGGCGCCGAAGGCGTGCGCGACGACCGGCAGCTTCAGGAGCACGATCGCGGTGACGAAGGTGGCGACGAGGCCGATCGCCGCCTGCCGCAGCGACACGGCGCGCCGATTCTCCGCCAATGCGAAGGCGATCAACAGCAATGCGAAAATGCCGAGTGCCGATTGCAAACGCAGCATGATGTCCCCAAACCCTCAATGATTATGGCCGGGCCGGCGCTGCAAAGGCAATGCCGGGAGCCGCTAGAAGCGCCCCACTGTTGACAAGCGGGGCCACCTCGGCCACGCGGGGGCCTTCGACAGTGAGGGGGAGAGCGGTCCGAGGGTGACCCAAAAGGCGATGCCAGAGCAGCTAAATTCCGGACATCCGCCGGTCAGCGCCCGCGCGCTCCTCGCCCACCGCGCGTTCCTGTTCTTCCTGCTCTCGCGCAGCCTGTCGCGCTTTTCCAGCCAGATCGCGGCGGTCGCGATCGGCTGGCAGATCTACGATCTCACCGGCTCGGCCTTCGACCTCGGCATGGTCGGCCTCGTGCAGTTCCTGCCCACCGCGCTCCTGGTGTTCGTCGCCGGCCACGCCGCCGACCGCTATGAGCGCAAGCGGGTGGTCCAGCTCTGCCAGTTCGTTGAAGCGGCGACCGCGCTCTATCTCGCAATCATCACCTATCTCGGCGCGGTCGGCGAAGTCCAGATCTTCATCGCGACCTTCGTGCTCGGCATTGCCGGCGCGTTCGAGAGCCCGACCACGGCGGCGCTGCTGCCGCTGATCGCGCCGCAGGGCTCGCTTCAGCGTGCCACCGCAGTCTCCAGCGGGGCGGCGCAGGTCGCGACCATCACCGGCCCGGCGCTCGGCGGCTTCGCCTATGCGGTCGCCCCGCATCTTGCCTATGCCATGATGGTGCTGTTCTGGATCTTCGGCATGATCCTGACCGGCTTCATCCGGCCGCGTCCGCAGGCGATCGCGAAGCAGGGGATGGACTCGGACAACATCTTTGCCGGCGTTCGCTTCATTCGCAGCAATCCGGCGATCCTTGGCACCATCTCGCTGGACCTGTTCGCGGTGCTGTTCGGCGGCGTCACCGCGCTGCTGCCGATCTATGCCCGCGACATTCTGCAGACCGGTCCGGTCGGGCTCGGCGTGCTCCGTGCCGCGCCGGCGGTCGGTGCGCTCCTGATGACCATGGTGCTGGCACGTCACGCCATCTCGAGGCACGTGGGCCTGCGCATGTTTCAGGCCGTGATCGTGTTCGGCCTCGCCACCATCGTGTTCGCGCTGTCCTCCTGGATGTGGCTGTCGGTGCTCGCGCTCGCCGTGCTCGGTGCTGCCGACACGATCAGCGTCGTGATCCGCTTCTCGCTGGTGCAGCTGTCCACGCCCGACGAGATGCGCGGCCGGGTCGGCGCGGTGAACTTCCTCTTCATCAACGCCTCGAACCAACTCGGCCAGTTCGAAAGCGGAGTGGCCGCCGCACTGCTCGGCGCCATGCCGGCCGCCGTGCTCGGCGGCGTTGCCACCGTTGCGGTGGCGCTTTTGTGGATGAAGCTGTTTCCGAGCCTGCGGCAGGTGGAGAGTTTGGAGTAGGGGAATGTCTCGTGTCCCGGACGCGGTGCGGCGCGAAGTGACGCGCCGCTGAGCCGGGACCCAGGAGCACAAGCACGAGATCGCGGAGGCATGGGCCCCGGCTCAGCAGCGCGTCATTGCATGCCGCACCGCGTCCGGGGCACGGGACTGGATGCCCCCCGAAAGTCTCGGACAAAGCACAGAGGAATCAAAGAGATCCCTACTGTGCATGGGGTTGTTTTCGCAGTTTTGAGTTCAGCCCCGCCCCACGAACGGCATCTTGGTCGCCATCACCGTCATGGTCAGCACGTTGGCATCGAGCGGCAGGCCGGCCATGTAGGCCACGGCATCGCCGACCGCTTTCGCATCCATGCGCGGCTCGTGCTTGGTGGTGCCGTCAGGCTGCAGCACGCCGGGGCCGTTGACCATGCGATCGGTCATCGGGGTCGCGGCGTTGCCGATGTCGACCTGGCCGACGGCGATGTCGTACATGCGGCCGTCGAGATTGCTGGCCTTGGTCAGGCCGGTGATGGCGTGCTTGGTCGAGGTGTAGGCCGCCGAGAACGGGCGCGGCGCGTGCGCCGAGATCGAGCCGTTGTTGATGATGCGGCCGCCGCGCGGGGTCTGATCCTTCATGATGCGGAAGGCGTGCTGGGTACACAGGAACGGCCCGGTGAGGTTGGTGTTCACCACCGCCTGCCACTGCTCGAGGCCGAGATCCTCGAAGTTGACGGCGGGGGCGCCCATGCCGGCATTGTTGAAGAGCACGTCGAGGCGGCCGTAGGTCGCCTTCACCTTGTCGAACAGTGCCGCGATCGAATCAGGCTTGGTCATGTCGGCGGTGACGCACAGGCTTTTGCCGGCGGGGCCGAGCTTTGCCGTCTCCTCGAGCATGTCGAGCCGGCGGCCGACCAGCACCACGGTGAAGCCGGTGTTCATCAATGCCAGCGACGCGGCGCGCCCGACACCGGTGCCGGCGCCCGTCACCACTGCGATCTTCTTTGCTTCGCTCATTGTTTCCTGCCTTTTCTCATGCTGTCAGGTTTTGGGTTCTTTTTCGTTCTTGTAGGGCGGCCGAGGAATGTTCTGGTGCGCCGCGCGCAGCGCCGCCGACCAGCGCGAGCGCAGATCGTGGAAATAGGGCTCGCCCGCCTCGATGCGATGGTTGAGATCGGCCTCGCAGGCATCGGCACGCACCACCAGCACGTCGATCGGCAGCCCGACGCCGAGATTGGAGCGCATGGTCGAATCCATCGAGATCAGGCCGGTCTTCAGCGCCTCGTACAGCTCGACGTCGTAATGCATGGCGCGGTCGAGCACGGGCTTGCCGTATTTGTGCTCGCCGATCTGCAAGTACGGCGTATCGGTGGTGCACTCGATGAAATTGCCGGCGGTGTAGATCATGAACAGGCGCATCCGCGAGCCCTTGATCTGGCCGCCGAACAGGAACGAGACGTCGAACGAGACGTCCTCGGATCTCAGCGCGGGGCCCTCGGTCGCATGCACCGCGCGGATCGCCCGGCCGATGCGCTGGGCGGCCTGGAACATGGTCGGCGCGTTCATCAGCGTCTCGACCTCACCCGTGTTGGGGTCCTCCAGGCCTTCGGTCAGCGTGGACAGCACCGACTGGCTGATGGCGAGGTTGCCGGCGCTGGCGATCGCCATGATGCGCTCGCCGGGCTTCGAGAAGATGTGCAGCTTGCGGAAGGTCGAGACGTTGTCGAGGCCGGCATTGGTGCGGGTGTCGGCGATCATCACCAGACCATCCCGAACCAGGATTCCGCAACAATAGGTCATTTCCAGTCCCCGAACGCGTTTGCGCGGAATTACTAGCCAATTTCGGAGGCCGGTCCAACCCCCGATTCCCATGGGAAGGTCGTCATTCCGGGGAGCGGCAGCTAGCTCTGTCACTCAATCCGCCGCATCCACGAGAAACGCCTCGTCAACCGGCACGCCGAGTGCCGTGACCAGCCGGTTGGTCTCCGCGGCCATGCCGACGATGGCGAGCATCTCGGCATATTCGGCCTCCGTCATGCCCTTGGCCCGCGCAGCGGCGGTGTGCGAATGGATGCAGTAGCTGCAGCCATGCGCGATGGAAACCGCGACATAAAGCATTTCCTTGACCTTGGGATCGTGTGCGCCGGGAGCCATCACCTCCTTGATGCTCTCCCACGTCCTGCGCAGCGTCTTCGGATCATGCGCCAACGCGCGCCAGAAATTGTTGACGAAGTCCGACTTCCGCACCTTGCGGATATCGTCGAAGACGGCGCGCGCTTCGGTGGAGAGTTCATCGTCCGAAAGCAGCTTTACAGTGGCCATTGGTACCTCGCGGGGGGCAACTTCGATCCCCGCGAGTGTAGCACGACCCATGCGTTCGGACGGCTGCGCCTAGCTCTGCCGTTGGGATTGCGATTGCGACGGCCCGCCGCGGCCGGCCTGCTCGACCTTCACGGCCACGGCCAGCGTCTCAGCGCCGCCGCCATAGCGGGTGCCACGCACCGGGGCTGCGCCGAGATAGTCGAGGCCGATCGCGACGCGGACATGGGCGTCGGTGGCGCAGATGCTGTTGGCGGGATCGAATCCGACCCAGCCGAGATCGGGAACGTAGGCTTCAGCCCAGGCATGGCCGGCGTCCTGATGCACCGTGCCGTCCGAGCGCAGGAAGTGGCCGGAGACGAAGCGCGCCGGTACGCCGCCGGTGCGGGCGCAGGCAATGAAGATGTGCGCGTAGTCCTGGCAGACCCCGCGCTTGAGCGTGAACGCCTCCGCCGCCGAGGTTCCGCTGTTGGTCGGGTCCTCGTCGAAGGTCATGTGATCGCCGATCTCGGTCATCAGCGTATGCAGGAAGCCGAGCGTGTCGCTCTCGGCCTCGCTGCGCAACTGGCGCGCAACCGCCATCATCGCCGGATTGACCGAGGTGAGATCGGTGGCGCGCAAGAACATGCCGGCCGGAAAGCGCTCGTCGGTCCCGCGCAGCACGCCGCCGGTGTCGTGGGTCTCGATCAGGCCTTCTGCGGTGATCTTGATGTCGCCGACGGGCCCGCAGGACAGCACATGGGTGACGTTGCCGAAGGCGTCTTCGTGGGTGTCGAGCTTGGTGTCGGTGGAGACGTCGATCTGCCATTCCGCAACATACTGCCCGTCATGGCTGCCGGGCGTCATGCGCAGGATCTGGATCACGCTGGTGGCCGCCGGCTCGTAGCGATAGGTCGTGGTGTGCAGGATTCGCAGGCGCATGGTGGACCGTGTCGTTAGTGGTTAGGCCCGACTGTCGCCGCAAAGAAGCTCGTCATGCCCGGGCTTGTCCCGGGCATCCACGTTCTTCCTCGTCGCGCGAAAGCAAGAACGTGGATGGCCGGGACAAGCCCGGCCATGACGGTGTATCCCATGTCGTCAGCCGGGTGACATCAGATCAAATACTGCTTCGTGATGATTTCGCCCAGCCTGGAATTGTCGGTGATGAATTCCTGAATGAATTCATGCACGCCATGCTGGAAAATGTCGTTCATATTGCTGTGTTCCAGCCGGTTGCGGATGCCGCGGGCGTGGCGCTGGGCCGGGCCTTGGCGGCCATAGGCGACACCGATCTGGTCGAGGTTACGCACGAGATTGCCGTAGCAGCTGGCCAGCGAGCGCGGCAGCGTGTCGTTGAGGATGAGCAGGTCCGCGATCAGCCACGGCTTCAGCGTCTCGCGATAGACCCAGTGATAGGCCGTCAGCGCCGAGACCGAGCGCAGGATCGAGCTCCACTGATAGAAATCGAGCGGGCCGCCGACATGCTCCTCCTCGGGCAGCAGCACGTGATACTTCACGTCGAGAATGCGCGCGGTGTTGTCGGCGCGCTCCAGATGCACGCCCATCCGCGAAAACCAGTAGGCGTCGTTGCGCAGCATGGTCCGGTACGCCGAACCGTCGAAGCGCAGCGAGGTCTCCTGCACGAAGCGCAGGAATTTTGCGAGGTCCTCGCGCGTCGAGGTGCCCTTGCTCCAGACCGCCTGAAGCTCGATCCAGGCCGAGTTGATGGTGTCCCACATCTCGCTGGTCAGCGCGGTGCGGACCGAGCGCGAGTTCAGCCGCGCCGCCTCGATGCAGTTCCTGATCGAGGATGGGTTGTCCACGGAGAACGAGAGGTAGTCGACGACGTTGTGCTCGTTGGCTTCCTCGTAGGTCTGATAGAAGCTGGCAGCGACGCCGGCGGTGAGCAGCGCCGAGTCCCATTCATTGGTCTTGCCAATATAGGCGGCGGGAAGCGCGGTGACGCGCAGCGTCGCATCGATGGTGCGCGCGAGATACTCGGCCCGTTCGACGTAGCGGGCGAGCCAGTAGAGGTTTTCGGCGGTACGCGACAGCATCTGACTACTCGTCCAGGATCCAGGTGTCTTTGGTGCCGCCGCCCTGGCTCGAATTCACCACCAGGGAGCCTTCCTTCAGCGCGACGCGTGTCAGGCCGCCCGGCACGATGGTCGTGCTCTTGCTGCCGGTGAGCACGAAGGGGCGCAAATCGACGTGGCGCGGGGCGAGGCCGCTTGCGGTGCAAGTCGGGCAGGTCGAGAGCGCCAGCGTCGGCTGCGCGATGAAACCTTCGGGCTCGCGCTTGAGCTTCTCGCGGAACGCTTCGATCGTCGCCTTCGTCGCGGCGGGCCCGATCAGCATGCCGTAGCCGCCGGAGCCGTGCACCTCCTTGACGACGAGCTCGCTCAAATGATCCAGCACATAGGCGAGGTCCTTCGGCTCGCGGCAGCGCCAGGTCGGCACGTTCTTCAGGATCGGCTCCTCGCCGAGATAGAATTTCACGATGTCCGGCATGTAGGAGTAGATCGCCTTGTCGTCGGCAATCCCGGTGCCGACGGCGTTGGCGAGCGTGATGTTGCCGGCCGCATAGGCCGACATCAGCCCGGGCACGCCGAGCGCGGAATCGGGACGGAAGGTGAGGGGATCGAGGAAGTCGTCGTCGACGCGGCGATAGATCACGTCGACCCGCTTCACGCCCTCGGTCGTCCGCATGAACACTTCGTTGTTCTTGACGATGAGATCGCGGCCCTCGACCAGCTCGATGCCGAGCTTGTCGGCGAGGAATGAGTGCTCGTAATAGGCCGAGTTGTAGACGCCGGGGGTGAGCAGGGCGACCGTCGGCTCGCCCGAGGCGCTGAGCGGCGCGACGGAGCGGAGCGCCGAGAGCAGCTCGTCCGGATAGCGCTCGACCGGCGCCACCTTGTGGCGGGCGAACAGATCCGGAAACAACCGCATCATGATCTCGCGGTTTTCCAGCATGTAGGACACGCCGGACGGCGTGCGCGCATTGTCCTCCAGCACGATGAAGTCGTTGGCATCGACCCGGACGATGTCGATGCCGGCGATGTGCACATAGACGTCGTGCGGCACCTGCTGGCCGTTCATCTCGGGCCGGAACACCGGGTTCTGGAAGATCAGATCGTCGGGCACGATCTCGGCGCGCAGGATGTCGCGGCCATGATAGATGTCGCGCAGGAACATGTTGAGCGCGCGCACGCGCTGCTTCAGGCCCTTCTCCAGCAGTGCCCATTCCTTGCCCGACATGATCCGCGGGATCACGTCGAAGGGGATCAGGCGCTCGGTGGATTCGGCCTCTCCATAGACCGCGAAGGTGATGCCGATGCGGCGGAACAGCAGCTCGGCCTCCTGGCGGCGATATTCAAGCGCCTCGGGAGGCGTCTCCTTGAGCCAGCGCGCCAGCTCCTGGTAGGCGGGGCGAAGGTCCCCGCCCGGAATATTCATTTCATCAAACGCGACTGCCATAGATGCCGACTGTTCTCCGCAAGGCGTTGCGCCAATGGACAGGTCGCCAGGCCCTGGTGAAGCCGCAACGTCCTGACCATGCGGCAAGAGTGCATGACTTTCATGTGGTAGCAAGGGCCGGGCCAGCGCGATAAGCATGGACTGGCAGCATTTGTCGGGGATGGCCGGCGGCTTGCCTGAAAAAATGGCTGAGGACTGCTTATTTCGACAGCAAAACCGCGTGACTTCAACGCGTTACCTCGGCAAAGTCGGCGCCACAGGTGAGGGACTTAAGTTATGAGCGAGATCGTCACGGCGGGCATTCTGGTCATTGGGGACGAAATCCTGTCCGGCCGGACCAAGGACAAGAATATCGGCTTCATCGCCGAATACCTGACCAATATCGGCATCGACCTGAAGGAGGTCCGGGTCGTCTCCGATGACGAGTCCGATATCATCGCTGCCTTGGATGCACTGCGGCATCGCTACACCTACGTCTTCACCACCGGTGGCATCGGGCCGACCCATGACGACATCACCGCCGACAGCGTCGCCAAGGCGTTCGGAGTCGGCATCGACCACCATCCGGAGGTGGTCGCCCGTTTCAAGGAGCGCTGGAGCGAGCAGGATCTCAACGAGGCCCGGTTGCGCATGGCCCGCATCCCCGACGGTGCCGAGCTGATCCAGAGCGCGACCATCCTCGCGCCCGGCTTCAAGATCGGCAATGTCATCGTGATGGCCGGCGTGCCCTCGATCATGCAGGCGATGATGGACATCGTCTCGCCCAAGCTGAAATCGGGCGTGCGCATGCTCTCCGAATCGGTCCGCGCCAATGCGCGGGAAGGCGACATCGGCAGCCCCTTGCGCGCGATCGCCGCCGCCCATCCCGACACCATCATCGGCAGCTACCCCTTCATGGACGAAGAGCAGAAGCCGAATACGAACCTCGTGGTGCGCTCGCGCGATGCTGACAAGCTCGCGGCAGCCATGAGCGCGGTGAAGGAAATGCTGGCAGGATTGAACATCACTCGTTAGCAGGGAATTTGCCGGCAGGCGAAGCAGGAGACGACAATGGCAGGTGAAGCACCGGAACTGAGTGCGCAGGAGCGGGCGGGCAGGGCCTTCCCGGTCTCGTGGGACCAGTTCCACCGCGACTGTCGGGCGCTGACCTGGCGGCTCAACGAGGTCGGCCCGTTCCACGCCGTGATCGCGATCACCCGCGGCGGCCTGGTGCCGGCCGCGATCGTGGCGCGCGAGCTCGGCGTGCGCATCATCGATACGGTCTGCGTCGCCAGCTACGACCACGACAAGCAGGGGGACCTCCAGGTTCTCAAGGGTATTTCGGAACAGGCCATGAAGCTTGGTGGTGGCACTGGCAAGGGGCTGTTGATCGTCGACGATCTCGTCGACACCGGCAAGACCGGCAAGCTGGTGCGCGAGATGCTGCCCGACGCGCATTTCGCCACCGTCTACGCCAAGCCGAAGGGCCGCCCGCTGGTCGACACTTTCATCACGGAAGTCTCGCAGGATACCTGGATCTTCTTCCCCTGGGACACCGCGCTGTCCTACCACCCGCCGCTCCGCGACGGCGCGGCGTGACCAAGTGGGAATGGCGGGGGGCGAATGGCGAGTAGTGAATCCCCAATTCGCAATTCCCCATTCGCCACTCGCCCGCTCCAAAACCGCGTCACACCGCTCGGCGACATCATCGCCACCCCGCATCGCGGCACGTTCACCGGCAATCGCGGCATCATCCACGATCCCGCGACGAAGACGCTCCTGAAGAAGCGCTGGTCGTCGCCGGCCTGGATCACATGCCTGTGCGAATTCCGCGGCTGGCGCCGGCCGGTGATGGCGCGGCGGAGCTGGACCGAGCTGTTCTTTCTCGACGAGGCCACCGCCTTTGCCGCAGGTCACCGGCCCTGCTTCTTCTGCCGGCGCGAGGATGCCAACCGCTTTCGCGCGGCGTGGGAGAGGGGTAATGGCGTGAGCAAGGTGAGTGCGAAGGCGATGGACGCCCAGCTCCACCTCGAGCGTCTGGATCATGGCCGCAAGCGCCTGCACGCAGTGCCGGTGCCGCTCGCAGAATTGCCCGACGGCGCGATGGTTCAACGGGGCGAGGAGAGCTTTCTGGTGGTGCAGGGAAGGGCGCTGTTATGGTCGCCAGCCGGCTATGCCCCCGCCGAGCGCGAGCTGGAGAGCCCAATGCTGCTGACGCCCCCGTCCACGCTGCGTGCGCTGAACGCTGGATATCAACCGGCGCTGCATCCGACCGCGCTGGACTAGCAGGGCGGCCTGCGGATCCCAGCCGTCACCCGAGCTTCTCGCGCGCCAGCGCGGCACCGGCGCCGAGCGCCATCAGCTTGGCTTCGGCGATCTCGCGCCGCATCGGGGCCATGCCGCAATTGGTGGTGGCGATGATGTTGCTCTTGGGCACGAATTTCGACACCGCGTCGATCACCTTCACGACATCCTCCGCAGTCTCCACCGTGTCGCTCGCAACGTCGATCACGCCGGCCTGCACGATCTTGTTCTTGAGCAGCGCCAGCAGATCGAGCGGCACTTTCGAATTGCGGCATTCGATCGCGACCTGCTGGATCGGGCTGGCGTCGATCGCCGGAAAGATCTGCTCATACTGCCGCCATTGGCTGCCTAACGTTTCCTTCCAGTCGGTGTTGGCCTTGATGCCGTAGCCGTAGCAGATGTGCACGGCGGTGGCGCAGGTGAGGCCCTGCGCGGCGCGCTCCAGCGCCTTGATGCCCCAATCGTTGACCTCGTCCATGTAGACATTGAAGGCGGGCTCGTCGAACTGCACGAGATCGACGCCGTCGGCCTGCAGCGCCCGGGCCTCCTCGTTGAGCAGCTCGGCAAAGGCAAACGCCATCTTGACGCGATCGCCATAGTAGCGGTCGGCAATGGTGTCGATGATGGTCATCGGGCCGGGCAGGGTGAACTTCAGCTTCCTCTTCGTGTGCGTGCGCGCCGCGCGCGCCTCGAAGGCATGGACGCGGCCCTTGAGCCGGAGCGGGGCGACCACCTGCGGCACCATCGCCTTGTAGCGGTCCTTGCGGATGCCCATCTCGACCTTGTGCGCGAAATCGATGCCGTCGATCTTCTCCAGAAAACCGTGCACGAAATGCTGGCGGGCCTGCTCGCCCTCGGTGAGGATGTCGATTCCGGCGTCCTCCTGGATCTTCAGCCAGATCAATGTCGCGTCGCGCTTGGCGCGGAGCAACTCCTCGCCCTGTGACTTCCAGGGCGCCCAGAGCATATTGGGTTCGGCAAGCCATTCCGGCTTCGGCAGGGAGCCGGCGATCGTGGTTGGAAACAGCATGGCGGCCCTCCCGGCAGGTTGTGTTGCGCCCCTTCCTGCCATGTCCTAACGTCGAGGTACAGAACAACAAGAGTCGTTATTTTAGCTGGCGGCATCGACAGGGAAGGCCAAAGGATGCCGAGGGAAAGGTCATGATCGATCTCCATTACGCGCCGACGCCGAACGGCTGGAAAATCTCGATCATGCTGGAAGAGCTCGGACTTCCCTATACGGTGAAGCCCGTCGACATCCGCGCCGGCGAGCAGTTCAGTCCCGAGTTTCTGGCGATCTCCCCGAACAACCGCATCCCCGCGATCGTCGATCACGCACCCGCCGACGGTGGCAGCCCGTTCCCGGTGTTCGAGACCGGCGCAATTCTGATTTATCTCGCGGAAAAGACCGGCCGCTTCCTGGCCGCCGACTTGCGCGGGCGTTCCGCCACAATTCAATGGGTGATGTGGCAGATGGCCGGCCTCGGGCCGATGCTCGGCCAGCACGGGCATTTTGCGCTCTATGCGGCGGAGAAGATCCCCTATGCGATCGAGCGCTACCGCGACGAGGCGGCCCGGCTCTACGGCGTGCTCGATCGGCAGCTGGAGAAGACCGGCGCATATGTCGCCGGCGACTATTCCATTGCCGACATCGCCTGCTTCCCCTGGACCATGACCCACAAGGCGCAGGGCTTTACGCTCGACCACTATCCGAACGTCAAACGCTGGTATGCCGAGGTCCGCGCCAGGCCGCAGGTGCAGGCGGGGCTTGCGATCGGAAAATTCGTGAAAGAGCCGTTCGACGAGGAATCACGCAAGATCATGTTCGGCCAAAGGGCTAAGGAAGTGTTGGGAAGGAAGTGACGGCCACGCCGTCATTCCGGGGCGCGACGAAGTCGCGAGCTATGGTGCGCAATTGCGCACCCGAGAATCCATCGGGCCGCAGAGCCAGGAGCGAATGGTTTCCGGGCTCGCGCCCAAGAGGGCGCGCCCCGAAATGACGAGAGCAAAAGGAAACGCCATGATCGAATTCTTCTTCGACTGCTCCAGCCCCTGGACCTATCTCGCCTTCCACAACATCCGGCCGCTCGCCAAGGAGCTGGGCGTCGAGATCGTCTGGCGGCCGATCCTGGTCGGCGGCATCTTCAACACGGTCAATCCGAGCGTCTACGCGCAGCGCGAGACGCCGGTGCCGCTGAAGGCGCGCTACATGAAGAAGGATCTTCAGGACTGGTCGCGGTCGGCTGGCCTTGCGATCAAGATGCCCCCGACGGTGTTTCCGGTGAACAGCGTCAAGGCGATGCGCGGCTGCATCTGGCTGGCCGCGGACATGGTGCCGTTCGCGACCGCCGTGTTCGATGCCTATTGGGGCGAGGACAAGGATATCTCGCAGGACTCCGTGCTCGCCGAGATCTGCAGGAAGGTCGGCATCGACGAGCCGAAATTCTTCGCCGGCATCGCCGAGCAAGCGATCAAGGATCAGCTCAAGGCGAATACGGAAGAGGTCGTCGCGCGCGGCGGCTTCGGCTCGCCGACGATTTTCGTCAACAAGACCGACATGTATTTCGGCAATGACCGGCTGCCGCTGATCCGCGAGGCGCTCAAGCGCAGCAAGGCGAGTGCGGCCTGATGGTGCGCGCCGTCGTCTGCCACTCGCTCGGCGAGCCCGAAACCTTGCGGCTGGAAGAGTTTCCGTCGCGCGCCCTAAAGCCGGGCGAGGTGCGGGTCGCGATTCGCGCGGCCGGGCTGAATTTTCCTGATGTGCTGATGGCCGCCGGCCAATATCAGCTCAAGCCGGAGCTGCCGTTCACGCCCGGCATGGAAGCTGCCGGTGACGTGACCGAATTGGGTGCGGAGGCGAAGGGCGTTTCTGTTGGCGACAAGGTCATCGTGAAGATGCGGCACGGCGCATTCACCGACGAAGCCATCGTCGCGCCGTCGCAGCTCACCCTTAAGCCGTCGACGTTCGACTACGCCGAGGCTGCGACTTATCTTGCCGGCCATGGCACGGCCTATCATGCGCTGATCGATCGCGGGCGGATCGAGCCGGGAGAGGTGCTGCTGGTGCATGGCGCCGGCGGCGGCACGGGACTGGCGGCCGTCGAGATCGGCAAGATGCTGGGCGCGACCGTGATCGCGACGGCGTCCAGCGACGAGAAGCTCGCCATCGCCAAGGCCCGCGGCGCCGATCATCTCGTCCGCTATGACCGCGAGCCGTTTCGCGACGCCGTTAAACGCATCACCGACGGTCGCGGCGCGGACGTCGTGTTCGATCCCGTCGGCGGTCAGGTTTTTGAAGACTCGATGCGCTGCATCGCCTGGGGCGCGCGGCTGCTGGTGATCGGCTTCACCGGCGGCATCGGCTCGGCCAAGACCAACCTCCTGCTGATCAAGGGCGCCAGCGTGCTCGGCGTGCGCGCTGGCGAGGCGGTACGAAAGAACCCTGCGCTGGGAGAGGCGCGCCTGAAGGCGCTGCTGCAATGGGCGGAGGAGGGCAAGCTGCGCCCCAACGTTTCGCATCGCCTGCCGCTGGAAGGTTACGCGAAGGCAATGCGGCTCTTGATGGACCGCAAGGCGATCGGGCGTGTGGCGCTGATGATGGAGTGAAAGTGCCGTAGCAACCATTAAAGCACGCCCGATTTCCGCGAGCATGACGCCGTGCTTGCGGCCGTCAAGGCGTGGCCTGGCGGCAGTCGACGTGAGGTGAGACGAGCGCGACGGCCATCCTTGACGGCCGCGGCGCGCGGCGTCGTCTTGACGGCAGGTCGGGACGAAGAAACGGTCGCCTGATCGAACAAGGAAACGAGATCAGGTGACGGACACACTCGCGGTTCTGGGCGGTTCGGCGACCCACGGTGTTCCGCGGGCGACGACGGCGTTGATGATGACGATCAGCTTCCTGGCACAGGCGACCAGCGCGCGCTTGTGGCCCTTGCCGGCGGCGATCAGCCGGCTGTACAGGGCCATGAGCTGCGGATTCCAGCGGAAGGATGCCGGAAGAGCTGCGGTGTAGAGCGCCTGACGCAAGCGCTGGCGTCCGCCGTCAATCCTGCGGGCGCCGACATGCTTGCCGCTGTCGTCATCGTACGGCGCAAGCCCGGTGAGGGCTGCGGCTTGCTCGCGGGTGATCTGACCGATCTCGGGCATCCTGATCAAGATGGCAACCGCGGTCGGCAAGCCGCTGCCGCCAACGCTGTAGATCAGATCGAGCCGTGCGGCGAGATCGCGATGCTTGCGGATCGCTGCCACCAGGGCCTTGAACTCGGCTCGTCTGTGCTTGGCCAACAGAGCGATCTGCTCCTTCCAGAACTTCTGGATACGTTCGTCAGGGCAGCTCTCCAGCCGATTCTTGAGCTTTGCGATGTCCTCCTTGATCTGGTCGATCATCGTCAGATGCACGGCAAAAGGCTGCAGCCGGGGGTCTGGAGCGGGATGGATCTTCTTGACCGCGGCGGTGCAGGCCGCAATCAATGCGGCATCCATTTTGTCGTTCTTGGCCCGTTGCAAATGGAACGTGGCATAGGCGCGGACCTGGATCGGCTGAAACACGATGACGACAAACCGCTGGCGTCGCAGTTCGGCGACCGCCGCCTGCTCGTAACCACCGCTTGCCTCGATCCCAACCCGCTTGACCTTGTGGCGCTTCAGCCACTCCACCAGCTCCTGGTGGCCTTCCGCCGTGTTCTTGACCTGCAGCTCCTCCGAACTGCCATCGAGCGCCACGTCGAGCTTATCTTTGCTGGTATCGATTCCAGCACAGATCGTGTTACGTTTGGCCATCTTCCTCGACCCTCCCTTGTGATGCGAACCTGAAGTTCGTTCAACCATGCGGGTCCCGATGAAGTGCCGACCGCGATCTTGCTACAAAACGCAGCCCTCAAGGCTTCGGTGGGCATCGATCCGATCGATCGGCGGCCCAGCTCGGGCGGCCACCCGGGCTGGGCCATTCCTCACGGAACCAGGCCATTCTAATCCGGCGCGCTAATACAAGGGTGGGCAAAGGCGCAAAGCGCCGTGCCCACCATCTCTCTCGATGGCGAAAAGTGCGTGGGCACGCTTCGCTTTGCCCACCCTACGAGAGCGTCACTTGTACTCCCGTTCCGTCCACCACGGGAAATAGTCCGGCATATCGCTGGACACCTTGTTCTTGAACTGCGCGGGGCGCTTTTCCAGGAACGACACCACGCCTTCCTTGACGTCGTCGGAGCGGCCGCGGGCGTAGATGCCGCGGCTGTCGACCTTGTGGGCTTCCATGGGATCGTCGGCGCCCATCATGCGCCACATCATCTGGCGGATCAGCGCGACCGACACCGGTGCGGTCTTCGCCGCGAATTCCTTGGCGAGCGCGCGGGCGGTCGGCAGGAGATCGTCAGGGGCGACGACCTTGCTGACGAGACGACCCGCCAGTGCCTCCTGCGCCGGGAAGACGCGGCCCGAATAGCACCATTCCAGCGCCTGCGAGATGCCGACGATACGCGGCAGGAACCAGCTCGAGGCCGCCTCCGGCACGATGCCGCGCTGGGAGAACACGAAGCCGAACCGCGCGGCATCCGAAGCGATGCGGATGTCCATCGCGAGCTGCATGGTGACGCCGATGCCGACCGCAGGACCGTTCACTGCGGCGATGACGGGCTTGAGGCACTTGAAGATGCGCAAGGTCACCTGGCCGCCGCCGTCGCGCACCTGCGGATCGCTGTAGTCCACCTTGCCGTCGGCGAAACGTTTGACGGGGCCGCGCCGCGCGTCGCGGTCGAACGTGTCGGCGCCGGACGACAGATCCGCGCCCGCGCAAAAACCGCGGCCGGCGCCGGTGACGATAATGGCGCGGACGTTGTCGTCCTTGTCGGCGGCGTCGAACGCGTCGATCAGCTCTCCTTGCATCTGCGCGTTGAAGGCGTTGAGCTTGTCGGGCCGATTCAGCGTGATGGTGAGAATCTGCTCGGCGACCTCGTATTTGATCGTCTCATACGCCATGGCGGTTTCCTTCCTTGTTTCTTTATCGGTCTCTCTACCACGTCATTCCGGGGCGCGCGAAGCGCGAGCCCGGAATCCATCTCTCGGCATCAGTAGTGCCGATGAATGGATTCCGGGCTTGCGCCAAGAGGGCGCAACCCGGAATGACGACGGTGCGATTAGTTAGCCGGCGGCTTCGGCCAGGGTCGTTGCGGCCCGCGCAGGCCCTCAAAAGCCTTGGCCATGCCGAGCACGCCGATGTCGTCGAAGCGGCGGCCGACGATCTGCACGCCGATGGGAAAACCCTTGGCGTCGAAGCCGCCGTTGATCGAGATGGCAGGGTTCTCCGACATATTCCATGGCACGGTATAGGCGATGTGCTCGAACGGTTTCATGGGGTCGTTGGTCGGCGAGGCCCAGTCCGCCGGATAGTTCACGTTCGGTGCGGTCGGGGAGATCACGTAATCGAGCTCGCAGAAAAGCTTCGACGCCGCCGCGCGGATCGCCATGGTCTGGTTGAAGCCGCGGATGACATCCACGCCCGACAGCTTTGCGCCGGATGCGCCCCATTTGAAGATATAAGGCAGCACCTTCGCCTGCTCGGCCGGCGTCAACCTGGCCAGATCATCCCACATCCGCGCGCGCCAAAAGTTGTCGAGGCCGTCGAGCATCTCGCGGGTGAGGATGCCGTCGACCTCGGTCACGACGCTGCCCGCGGATTCGAACGCTTTCGCCGCCTTCACCGCGACCTCGCGCACTGGTTTCTGCAGCGCCAGGCCGCAGCCGGGATCGAGCATCAACCCGATGCGGAGTTTGCGCGGAGACTTCTCTGCTCCCTTCCAGTTCAGCGGCTCGGCGGGCAGGCTCATGCCGTCGCGCCGGTCGGGCTTTGCGATCACGCTCATCATCAGCGCGCAATCGTCGACCGTGCGGGTCATCGGACCGGCGACGCGGCCGACATAGGTGGGGTCGATCGGCACGCGGCCGAAGCTCGGCTTCAATCCGACGAGGCCGCACCAGCCCGCGGGCAGGCGGACCGAGCCGCCGATATCGGTGCCGAGATGCAGCGGACCGTAGCCGGCCGCGGCCGCAGCGCCAGCGCCCGCGCTGGAGCCGCCGGGATTCTTCGAGAGATCCCAAGGATTGCGCGCGAGTGCGTGGAAACTGGAGAGTCCGGACGACAGCATGCCGTAATCGGGCATGGTGGTCTTGGCGAAGATGACCGCGCCGGCCTCGCGCAGGCGCGCGGCGGGCGGGGCATCCTTCTCGGCCGGCACGAGCTTGACGCTGGCGGCGCCCAGCGGCACCGGCACGCCCTTGGTCGCGATGTTGTCCTTCACCGTAACAGGCACGCCGTCGAGCGCGCCGGACGGCTCGCCGCCGGTCCAGCGCGCGGTCGAGGCCTTGGCGGCCTCGCGTGCGCCGTCGGGATCGAACGCATAGAGCGCCTTCAGATGCGGCTCCCACGCAGCGACATGCGTGAGCAAATCCTCCAGCACCTCGCTCGGCGAGAACTGCTTGGCGCGATAGCCCGCGATCAGATCGACCGCGGACAGATCGTGCAGCGAGGTGACGGCATCTTCGACGCTCTTCTTATGCATCGCTAGCCCACCGGCATGCGCGTTTCGATGATCCGGGCGAACATGCTGGCGCCGATCGGCAGGATCTTGTCGTCGAGCACGAAGCCGGGATTGTGCACGGGCACGTTGCCATCATGGCCGACCCAGAAATAGGCGCCGGGAATCGTCTCCAGCATGTCGGCGAAATCCTCGCTGCCCATCTTGGGCTGGGCGCGGGTGATCACGTTGGCGGGGTCGACGATGGTGCGCGCGACGTCCTCGACCACCTTGGACTGCTCGACCTGGTTGACCAGCACGCCAAAGGTGTCGCGGATGTCGACGTCGATCACGCACTGGTAGGCGCTTGCAATGCCGGCGCAGATGGTGCGGATGCGTTCGCTGACCAGGGTGCGAACTTCCTTCGAGAAGGTGCGGATGGTGCCGCAAAGATGCGCGTCGCCGGGAATGACGTTGTAGGCGGAGCCCGCGTGGATCTGGGTGATCGACACCACCGCGGCCTGCAGCGGCTCGACGTTGCGGCTGACGATGGTCTGGATCGCCTGCGCCAGCGTGGTCGCGATAATCACCGCGTCCTTGGAGCGCTCGGGCATCGCGCCATGCGCGCCATAGCCGGTGATGCGCAGGTCGAAGAAGTCGGCGCTGGCCATCGCCGGGCCCGGCAGGATCGCGATCTCGCCGTGGTTGAGGTCGGGAGCGTTGTGCAGGCCGTACAGCTCGTCGCAGGGGAATTTTTCGAACAGCCCGTCCTTGATCATCGCGCGGGCGCCGCCGAGGCCTTCCTCGGCCGGCTGGAAGATCAGGTGCACGGTGCCGTCGAAGTTCTTGGTCTCGGCGAGGTAGCGCGCGGTGCCGAGCAGCATGGTGGTGTGGCCGTCATGACCGCAGCCGTGGAAGCGGCCGGGGATTTTCGAGCTCCACTTCAGATTGGTGTTCTCTTCCATCGGCAGCGCGTCCATGTCGGCGCGGAGGCCAATGCGCTTGTTGCCCGAACCCTTGCCCTTGATCACGCCGATCACGCCGGTGCCGCCGAGACCGCGATGCACCTCGATGCCCCAGCTCTTCAGCTTGTCGGCGACGATGCCGGAGGTGCGCACTTCCTCGAATCCGATCTCGGGATGGGCGTGCAGGTCGCGGCGGATGGCGGTGAGCTCGTCGGCGTAACCGTCGATGCGGTCGATCGTGGGCATGGGTTCTGTCCAGTTAGCTTGAGGGAGGCGAGAAAACGGGGCCGTTCGGCTTGATGCGAATGCCCGGCCGCAAACGCGTCCAGGGCAGGGTGGCGGTGTCGGCCGGCATCGCGCCGGGCGCGGCGCAGATCATCAGCTTTTCCGCGATCGGCTCGAAATCGGCGCGGAAGTGCACCGAGCTCTTGTTGACCAGAATCTTCTGTTCGGTCGGCTCGATGCCGACATAGCGGTACATCGCCTGGTCGGCGAGCTGCGCCTTGTGCGAGGAGACGACGACGCGGACGTCGCCGATGCGCAAGGCTGCCGAGGGACCCATCTCCATCTCGCGGCCGCCATAGTAAGGGCCCGGCGCGATGAAGCGGCCGTCGGACAGCTTTTCGACCACGAAGGTCTCGCGATAGGGCTCGTCGCCGGGGATGCCTGACTTGCCGCCGAGCGACAGCGTCACGGTGGCACCGACGCCGGCATCATGCGCGGCCTTGGCCGAGACGGGATCGTAGATCGCGCCAGTCGCGGCGCTCGCTCTGTTGCGCACCAGCGCGCGCAGCATGCCTGTGGTGTCGGAATCGCCGCCGGCGCCGGGATTGTCCTGGGTGTCGGCGATGATGATCGGCTTGCTCGCGCTCTTTGAAAGTTCCATGGCGTGGCGCACGCCCTCGTCGGGCGACCAGATCTTGCCGTCGAAATCGTCCTCGTGGCTTTCGATCAGCTTCACGATCGCGTCGGCGGCGCGGTCGGCATCCGCTTGCGTCCTGCCATAGGCGAACACGCTGGGGCCGCAATCGCGGAAATCGGCGGCGGGAAAGCCCGGCGCGAAAGACAGCGTCGGAACCGCATCGCTCTCCAGCGCGGCGAGCTGTTCGTAGATGCCTTTGGTCGGCTGGTCGTTGGTGCATTGCCAGCTGATCGGGATCAGGAACGGCAATTGCCGGAACGATTTGGCAAAGCGCTGCTTGGACTTGAGCAGCAGCGCGAGATGTCGCGCAGAGGCGCGGCCGGTCTCGGCCATGTCGACATGGGGGTAGGTGCGGTAGGCGATCAGCGCGTCGGCATGCGCGATCATTTCGGGCGTGACGTTGGCGTGCAGGTCGAGGCTGGTAACCAGCGGAACATCGTTGCCGATGACGCGGCGCACGCGCGCCAGTATCTCGCCTTCGCCGTCGTCGAGATGCTCGGTCACCATCGCGCCGTGCAGGTCGAGATAGACCGCATCGAGCGGGCCGGCAGCTTTGATGCCGTCGACCATCACCTTCACGATGCGCTCGAAGGCGTCCCTGGTGACGTGCGCCGACGGGCTCGCGCCGCAGGCGATCGTCGGAACAAGTTCCCAACCGTTGGCCTCGGCGCTGTCGACGAAGCCGGCAAGGCCGACATTGATGCGCCGCATCACCTTCAGCACGTCGGCGCCTTCAGTCATCGCCGGCCAGCCGCCGCCATGCTGGAAGTCGGCGAAGGTCGCCTTGGTGGGAGCGAAGGTGTTGGTCTCGTGCAGGAAGCCGCCGACGGCGATGCGTGTCATTCAGTTCAGTCCAATCAATCAAGAGGGCGCGACGTTAGCCTTGGCCCTGCGGCGAGAGCAAGGTGGGACGCACTCGCGCCGCGCATAGGGTCAAGCTGTTTTGGGAATGGTGCTCCGCCGTCCTTCCGGGGCGCGCCCGCTTGGGCGCGAGCCCGGAATCCATCCGACGACAGACTCTGAGGCGCGATGGATTCTCAGGTGCGCAATTGCGCACCGTAGCTCATCGCTTCGCGATGCCCCGGAATGACAGCGGTGAGTGTCGCTACGCCGTGGCCGCCACGCCCTCTGCCACCGGCCGGAAGTTCGCAAAATCCCAGTCGCGCCCCGGAGCGGCGTCCAGCAGAGCCCTGGTGTAGGCCTCCTTCGGATGCGTCAGCACCTCGGCAGCCGGGCCTTGCTCGACGACGCGGCCGTGCTGCATCACCACGACCTCGTCGCAGATCTGCGCTGCGACACGCAGATCGTGGGTGATGAACAGGATCGCGATGCCGAGACGTTTCTGGATCTCGTCGAAGAGTTCCAGCACCTGCGCCTGCACCGAGACGTCGAGCGCGGAGACAGCCTCATCTGCGACCAGCACGTCCGGATCGAGCGCGAGCGCGCGCGCAATGGCGATGCGCTGGCGCTGGCCGCCGGAGAACTGGTGCGGATAGCGCGATACCGCGTCAGCGGGCAGGCCGACGAGCTCGAGCAGCTCGCGGGCACGTTTCATCGCATCGGCATGCGCGACGCCGTAATTGATCGGGCCCTCCGCAATACTCTCGCCGACGGTGACGCGCGGGTTGAGCGAGCGATAGGGATCCTGGAACACGATCTGAATCTTTTGCCGGTGCGGCTGCAGCAGGCGACGCGAGATGCCGGCGATCTCGCGGCCGGCGAGGCGCACGCCGCCGGAGGTCGGATCGATCAGGCGGACGATGCAGCGCGCCACGGTCGACTTGCCGGAGCCGCTTTCGCCGACGATGCCGAGCGTGCGGCCCTTGCGCAGCGTCAGCGTCACCTTGTCGGCGGCGACGACCTCGCGGCCTTTGCCGAAGAAGGCGCGCTCTTTATAGACCTTGCTGAGGTCGTTGGCCTCCAGCACCACCGGCTCGCGGCTCTCCTCGCGCGGCGGCCGCGGCACCAGGCTCGGCACCGCCGAGAGCAAGTTGCGGGTGTATTCCATGGTCGGATTGCGCAGCACGGTCTCGAGCGGGCCGGTTTCGACCAGCCGGCCCTGCCGCATCACCGCGACGCGGTCGGCGATCTCGGCGACCACGCCCATGTCGTGGGTGATGAACAGAACGGCCGTGCCGTGATCGCGCTGGAGCTCGCGGATCAGGGACAGGATTTGCTTCTGCGTGGTGACGTCGAGCGCGGTCGTCGGCTCGTCCGCGATCAAGAGCTTCGGCTCCAGCACCAGCGCCATCGCGATCATGATGCGCTGGCGCTGGCCGCCGGAGAGGCGGTGCGGGTAGGAGGCGAAGATGCGCTCGACCTGGGGCAGGCGAACCTGCTCCATCATGTCGAGGATGCGCTTCTTCCGCGCCCTGGCGTCGAGATTGGTGTGCGCGCGCAGCACCTCGTCGATCTGGCGGCCGACCGGCACGACCGGATTGAGCGCGGTCATCGGCTCCTGGAAGATCATCGCCATCTGCGTGGCGCGCAGCTGCCGCAGGCGGCGGTCGGTTGCGGTGAGCAACTCCTCGCCGACCAGCTTGATGCTGCCGGCAGTGGGAACCAGCGTGCCTTTCGGCAGCAGGCCCATCGTGGTGAGCGAGGTCACCGACTTGCCCGAGCCGCTTTCCCCGACGAGGCACAACGTCTCGCGCTCGCGGACCTGGACCGAGATGCCGTCGATGATCTTTGGCCCGCCGGGCTTCTTGCCGACGGACACGACGAGGTTGTTGATGTCGAGGACGGTGTTGGTCATCACTTGATCGGTCATCACTTGCCTTCCCGCTGCTTCATGCGCGGATCGAGTGCGTCGCGGGCGGCGTCGCCGATCAGATTGATGCTGAGGATGGCGATCGAGAGCAGAAGGCCCGGCCAGAAGATCAGCGACGGCTTGATCTGGAAGTACTGGCGGCCCTCGGCCATGATGTTGCCCCAGGTCGGCGTCTCCGGCGAGATGCCGGCGCCGAGGAAGGAGAGGATCGCCTCGGTGAGGATGGCGCTGGCGCAGATATAGGTGCCCTGGACGATCAGCGGCGCCACCGTGTTCGGCATCAGATGCCGCCACATGATCTTCGGCAAGGACGAGCCGACCGAGATCGCCGCCTCGACGTAAGGCTCCTCGCGCGCCGACAGCACGACCGAGCGGACCAGGCGCGCCACGCGCGGAATCTCGGGGATCGTGATCGCGATCAGCACGGTCCAGAGGCTGGCACCGGACAGCGACACCACGGCGATCGCGAGCAGGATGCTCGGCATCGCCATCAGGCCGTCCATGACCCGCATCAGCACGGCATCGACCAGCTTGAAGAAGCCGGAGACGAGGCCGATCGCAAGGCCGATGACGATCGACAGGATCGCCGAGCCGATACCGATCAGCAGCGAGATGCGGCCGCCATAAACGACGCGCGACAACAGGTCACGACCATAGGCATCGGTGCCGAGCAGGAATTGCGCGGACGACGGCTTGAGCCGTTGCGACGGCGCGAGCTGGATCGGATCATGCGGCGCGATCAGCGGCGCCAGGATCGAGATCAGGATGATCAGTGCGAGCAAGACTGTCGCCGTGGCGATGATCGGCGTCGAGGTGAGGAAGCCGAAGCGCGGCCGCAGCGGCGACGTGATCGGAATGGAGGACTGGGGAAGGGTATCGACCGACATGTTTGTCCTTATCCTTGCCTCAGTACCGGATCCGGGGATCGAGCAGGGTGTAGGCGACGTCGATGAGAAGGTTGACGACGACATAGATCAGCGACGTCAGCAGGATCATCGCCTGGATCACCGGATAGTCGCGCGCCAGCACCGCATCCACGGTGAGGCGGCCGATGCCGGGAATGTTGAACACGCTCTCGGTGACGACGACGCCGGAGATCAGCAGCGCAAAGCCGGTGCCGATCACGGTGATGACGGGCACGGCGGCATTGCGCAGCGCATGGCGCATCATCACGGCGACCTCGTTGATGCCCTTGGCGCGCGCCGTGCGCACATAGTCCTCGCCGAGCACGTCGAGCATCGCCGCGCGCGTCATGCGCGCGATCAGCGCGATGTAGATGAAGGAGAGCGCGCAGGTCGGCAGGATCATGCGCTCGAAAAACGGTCCGAAGCCGTTAAAGATGCTGCGGAAGCCCTGCACCGGCACCCAGCGCAGTTCGATCGCGAAGATCTGGATCAGGATGTAGCCGACCACGAACACCGGCACCGAGAAGCCGAGCACGGAAAGCCCCATCACGAAGCGATCGATCCAGGTGCCGTGCTTCCACGCGGCGATCACGCCGAGGGGAACCGCCACGATCACGGCGAGGATGATGGTACACAGCGCAATCGAGATCGACGGCTCGACGCGCTGGCCGATCATCTTCATGACAGGCAGATTGGAGATCAGCGAGGTCCCGAGATCGCCGTGCAGCAGCTTGTTCACCCAGGTGATGAACTGCACGATCAAGGGCTCGTTGAGGCCGAGCGAGGTGCGGATGCGCTCGAGCCGTTCCGGCGTTGCATTGTCGCCGGCGAGGATCGCGGCGGGATCGCCGGGGGTGAGGCGGAGCAGGAGGAAGACGAACAGCGCGACGACGCCCATCACGGGCACGGCGGCGAAGATTCGGCGAAGGAGATATCCGAGCAAGTTGGATCCGTCAGATTAGAGTAAATCGGCGGCAGCGGTCATAGCCTGTTCTGCCACCAGCCTAACATTTCAGCAATTCCCGTGCCATCAGGGCCACAGTTTTTGCAGTGCGGTCAGCTGTTTTGGCGACCCCTCTTCAAGGGGGCCAGCGGAGCGTGCCCGCCAGACGAAATATCGCGGCGCGCCAGGCGCGCTCATCCAATCCGGTCACTCCAACGTCGCAAGCAGCCCGGCCATCAGCCGGCCGCGCTCAACGAGACTCTCGACTTCGATATACTCCTCTAACGTGTGGCCATTGGCTCCGCGCACGCCCAGGCCGTCGAGCGTGGGGATTCCCATCGCACCGGTGAAGTTGCCGTCGGAGCCGCCGCCGGAACTCGCATGCGGCAGTTCGGCGCCAAGCGACTTGGCGATGCCGCGCGCCTTCTCATACAACGCCATGGTGCCGGCATCCGGCTCCCACACCGGACGCGTCACCCCGCGCGTCACCTTGAAGGCGACATCGTTGGCCGTGCCCGACAGCGCCAGCATCCGCTCGACGCCGCGATCGAGATCGGCCTGCCGCTTGGCCATGGAGAGCGCTTCGCCGGTGGCGGTCGTGGCAACGCAGTTGACCCATTGCCCGCCATGCACGACGCCGACCGAGAAGGTGCAGTCCTCCGTCGTCATCGCGTCGATGGCGAGAATCTGCCGCGCCATCTCGCGGATCGCCGAGCGTCCCGCCGACAGCGTCGCGCCGGCGTGGCTCGGCCGGCCCGTCGCCTCGAGATTGAAGCGTGCGATGGCGTAACGTCCGGTGGTGACGCCGTTGTCGGCACGGCCGGGCTCGGGCACCAGCACATATTTGTTGCGCGCGGCTTCCGCCTCGATGATGTCGCGCGTCGAGGGCGTGCCGACTTCCTCGTCCGGCGTGAACAGCACGGTGATCGGCAGCGGCGTGGTGAAGGATGCACGCGCCAGTTGCCGGATCGCTTCCAGCGAGAGGTAGTTGCCGCCCTTCATGTCGTAGATGCCGGGGCCGTAGCACCGGTTGCCCTCGCGCCGCCATTTCAGCTTCTCGATGGTACCGACCGGGTGGACGGTATCCATATGGCCGGCGATCAGGATGCCCGGTTCGCCCTGTTTCGGATGCGGAAAGCGCGCGCGGATCACGCCGCCGAAACCTTGCCGGCCGGCGATGCGCTCGATCGTCGCACCCATGATCGCCATATCCCGCGCTGCGATATCGAGCATGCGATTCACCGCACCAGCGTCCCAGGTCGGGCTTTCGCATTCGACCCAGCCGCGCAGACCCTGGAGCATCGCCTCGGAATCGAAAGGAAGATTGGCTGGATTCATCTCAATGTCTCTCAAGCTTCGAAAGATGGAATGCGCATTGCATTGCTGCGGGGCAGGACGAGTGGAGAGTGTTGTAGAGCCAAACCGATCCTTGTGGAGCCCGTGCCCGCGCCGCCAGGGCTTGCAGCGAAACCGGATTGACGCGCTCGGCACTGTCTGCAAGTCTCGAAAGATAAAGGCATTGCATGAGGTTAGTTCGCCCAAGGAACGAGCCGCATGCTTAACCAATAACCTGCCTTTGAACAGTTTCACGTCAGGAGAAACTTTTTATGTTCCACTTCATGCGCCGGGGGCCTCGCGCGTTTGCCTCCAAACTTGCGCTGTCTGTCGTTGCGCTTTCGACGGCGCTTGCCTCGCCAGTGCTTGCAGCCGGCAAGACCATTACGGCGGTGATGCATTCGGATCTGCGCATCATCGATCCGATCTTCACCACGGCCTACATCACGCGTGACCATGGCTACATGGTCTACGACACGCTGGTGGCTCCCGATTCGAGCTTCAAGATCCAGCCGCAGATGGCGGACTGGAAGATCTCCGACGACAAGCTCACCTACACCTTCACGCTGCGCGACGGCCTGAAGTGGCATGACGGTGCGCCGGTGACGGCGGAAGATTGCGTCGCTTCGCTGAAGCGCTGGGCCGCGGTCGACGGCATGGGCCAGAAGCTCCTGGACTTCACCGCGAGCATCGAGGCGACCGACGCCAAGACCATCACGCTGAAGCTGAAGGAGCCCTACGGCCTCGTGCTCGATTCCATCGGCAAGCCGTCCTCGCGCGTCGCCTTCATGATGCCGAAGCGCCTCGCCGAGACGCCGCCGGACAAGCAGATCCCCGAGCAGATTGGCTCGGGCCCCTTCAAGTTCGTGGCATCGGAATTCCAGCCCGGCGTGAAGGCCGTCTACGTCAAGAACACCGACTACGTGCCGCGCAAGGAGCCGGCGAGCTGGACCTCCGGCGGCAAGGTGGCGAAGGTCGACCGCGTCGAATGGATCACCATGCCGGACTCGCAGACCGCCGTGAACGCGCTGCAGTCGGGCGACATCGACTTCATGGAAAACCTGCCCTACGACATGCTGCCGGTGCTGGAGGCAAACAAGGAGATCACGATCGAGGTCTCGAACAAGTTCGGCTTTCAGACGCTCGGCCGGATGAACTTCCTCTATCCGCCGTTCGACAACGTGAAGGTGCGACGAGCCGCTCTTCTGGCGATGAACCAGAAGGACGTTCTCGACGCGCTGGTCGGCAATGCCAAGTACCAGAAGATCTGCGGTGCGTTCTTCGTTTGCGATACGCCGTTCGCGACCGAGGTCGGCGCCGAGACCCTGGTGAAGGGCAATGGCATGGCGGAGGCCAAGAAGGCGCTCGCCGAGTCAGGCTATGACGGCACCCCGGTCGTGGTGATGGCGCCCGGCGACGTCACCACGCTCAAGGCCCAGCCCATCGTCGCGGCCCAGCTGCTGCGCGAAGCCGGCTTCAAGGTCGATCTGCAAGCGACCGATTGGCAGACGGTGGTGAGCCGCCGTGCCAGTCAGAAGCCGCCGAAGGAGGGTGGCTGGAACATGTTCTTCACCAACTGGGTCGCGGCCGACGTCTCCAACCCGATCGCCAATCTCTCGATCGGCGGCCAGGGCAAGAAGGGCGGCTGGTTCGGCTGGGCGGAAAGCGCCAAGATCGAGCAGCTCAAGGACGCGTTCGTCCGCGCGCCGTCGATCGACGAGCAGAAGAAGATCGCCGCCGACATCCAGAAGGAAGCCTATGAGCAGGTGATCTACATCCCGCTGGGGCAATACCTGCTGCCGAGCGGCTGGCGCAAATCGCTGACCGGCGTGCTCGACGGCCCGGCGACGCCGCTGTTCTGGAACGTCGACAAGTCGGAGTAAGGGAGGCGAATTCACGTAGCCTTCGTCGTCTTCACCACGCGGCGCCGCTGTCATCAGCGGCGCCGTTGTCTTTTGTGGTCTTGCGCCGGCGGAAAAGGCGTTGCGGCTTTTAACCTTTCCAGTTTCCAGTCGTTGCTATTTGTTTCAATCTTGAAATAGATGCGTCGTCCTTACGCATCACTTTCCCTCCTCAACCTGATTCCCGTGCCGATCGATTTTGCATTCCAGGCGATGGCCGAACGGTCCGATCGCGCGCCGGCACGTTGGCGGCGGCCTTTCCTGCATTGGCTCGATGGCGTCGAGGCGGGCTGGGCCGTTCCGCTCCTCATCGGCTGCTTCGTCGCGATCTGGACGCTCTATCTGGCGATCGCCTATGCCGGCGGCGGCCTGCACCCTGATACGCTCGAGGCCTGGATGCTGGGGCAGCATTTCGCCTGGGGCTATCACAAGCATCCGCCCTTGACCGGTTGGATTGCCGCCAGCTGGACCTCTGTCTTTCCGCTCAGCGATTGGTCGTTGCAATTGATGGCGATGGCCAATGCCGGGCTTGCGCTGATCTTCGTTGATCGGATCGCGCGGCAATTCGTGACCGGGCACAAGCGCATCCTGGTGCTTTTGCTCCTGATGCTGACGCCGGTCTATCAATTCCATGCCCAGCGCTTCAATGCCAATTCGGTGCTGCTGGCGGTCTGGCCGCTGGCGACCTGGTGCTTCCTGCGCGCATTCGAGACGCGCGCCCCGCTGTGGGCGGTCGCAATGGGATGCACGACGGCGCTGGCGATGGTCGGCAAATATTATTCGATCTTTCTCGTCACGAGCTTCGCGTTTGCCGCGCTGGCGCACCCGGCGCGGCGCGCTTATTTCACCTCCGCTTCGCCCTGGATCTCGGTCGTCGTCGGGCTCGCGGCGCTGTCACCTCACGTCTATTGGCTCGCGACGACGGGCGCGTCGACCTTCACCTACGCGCTGGCGCACACCGGCGGCAACGCTGCGACCTCACTCGGCGAGGCGAGAAACTTTCTGCTGGGGCTGGCGGCGGCGATGAGCATGTCGGCCGTGTTCTGGGTGCTCGTCGCAGGAACGCGCTTGAAGCGGTTTCCCGCGGACTTCGCCGCAATGGGCCCGGGCCTGCGGCTCTTGTTCTACGTCACGATGGGCACGATCGTGCTGCCGGTGGTGACGTCGCTCGTGATGGGCACCGATCTGCCGTCGCTATGGGCGCTGCAGGGACTGTTCCTCTTCACCGTTCTCGTGGTCTGCGGGACGAGCTACCCGATCGAGCGCTTCTACACGGTCAACCTCACCGTGATCGTGGCCGGCGTCGCGCTCGCGGCCGTCCTGATCGCCGCGCCGATCCATGCCGTCTATCGCAATGATCACGGGTATGAGGAGGGCCGGAATCTTTACGCCCAGGCGGCTAGTGAATTGACGCGCGAGTGGCGGGAGCAGACCGGCGTGCCGCTGAGCGCGGTGAGTGGTGATGGTTCGCTGGCCTTCGCCTCCGCGTTCTACAGCCCCGACCATCCACGTCATGCGGCGCCCTTCGAGTACGAACAGACCTTGGGCTTGCCGCGCAAGACGTCGCTCGACCGCGGCTGGGCCGCGCTGTGTTTCCGCGACCAGGAATCTTGCACGCGGTGGATGGCGTGGGCGTCCTCGCAGACCGGGCACTTCGTCAGGCGCGAGTTCACCGTGCGGGCCACCCTGTGGGGGCGGCCCGGTCTCTCGCGGGAGGTGGTCGCTCTGATCGTGCGGCCCCGGGGAATGCGGATGATACCCAAGAGCGCTGCGGATGATTTCAGCGCCAGCAGGCGCGGTTCGGAATAGGCTCCGCGCTCAGCAATGACTGTCGCGGATCTGCTCGAGGCCCTCGCTCGCCAAAGGCGTCGTCAACGTGGCCTGCTCTGCGCTCGGCTCCGAACGTTCCGTCTTCCGCCGTTCGACGTCGTGGTGGTCGTCCCGGTGTTCCGGTTCCATTGAATGTGACCTCTCGAATTGCTGCAGGACAACATCGAGGCGATCGGGAAGTTCCTTAAGCGACGGGACGATGATACGGCTTGAACAGCCGGCCCTTTTCCACCACCAGCACGATCGCGAGCGCAGCGAGCGTCGACAGGAAGAAGCCGATCGAGAACGGCAATAGCGTTCCGTCGAAGCTCTGTCCGATCGCCATGCCGACCACGATTCCGATCAGCGTCGTGATCGAGCCGTAGAGCGAGGAGGCGGTCCCGGCGATGTGGCCCTGCGGCTCCATCGCGAGCGCCGTGAAGTTGGCAACCATCATGCCGAACGAGAACATCATCAGAGCCGAGAGCACCATGAACAGAGCAAGCGGCAGGATGCCGAGCATTTCCGTCAGCAGCATCACGGCAGCGACGATTGTGTAGAGCGTCAGCGCGCCATGCGAGATCACGCGCATGCCGAGCCGCCCGACCAGTCTCGCATTGAGGAAGCCGGCGACGGCCGTGCCGGCTGCAATCGCGGCAAAGGCGAGTGGGAAGTAATGGCCGAGGTGATAGATGCCGGTGAAGACCTGCTGGGCGCAGAAGACAAAGGCAAAGAGCGCGCCGATGACGCTGCCGGCGGCCGTGGCATAGCCGATGGTCTGGCGATTGGTCAGGGTCTGCCGGAATGCCGAGAGCACATCGGCGGGCGCCAGCGATCTACGTCCGGACTCGGGGAGGGTTTCCGGCAGCCGCAGCACGCACCAGGCGAGTGCGAGCAGGCCGTACAGCATCAGTACGACGAAGATGCCGCGCCACGCCGTCACCAGCAGTACCGCCTGTCCGAACGAGGGGGCGATCACGGGCACCGCGATGAACACCATCATGGCAAGCGACATCACGCTCGCCATGCGGCGGCCGACATAGCAGTCGCGCACGATCGAGGTCGCGATCACGCGCGTGGCCGAGGTGCCGAGCCCCTGCAGCGCGCGCGCCAGCAGCAGCGTCTCGAATGAGGGTGCCGCGACCGCCAGCACGCTCGCCACCGCATAGACCGCCATGCCGCCGAGCAGCACCGGCCGGCGGCCGAAGCGGTCCGACAGGGGACCCATGACGAACTGGCCGGCGCCGAAACCGATCAGGAAGGTCGACAGCACCAGCTGGAGATGGTTGGCGACGGGAATGTTGAAGGCTGCCCCGATATTGGGCAGTGCAGGCAGCATCATGTCCATCGCAAGCGGATTCAGCGCCATGATGGACGCGATCACGATGACGAATTCTGGAAATCCCATCGGGCGGTGTCCCGCGGACACCCAATCGTCGGCATTGACGTCAGACAAGAAGCTCACCTCTGAAATTGAGCGACTTTATCCATCGCTCATGCTGCGTTGCACAACCCATGTTTCGGGATGGCTGGCAGGCGGAGGAGGGGCGGACAAGAATTGGTGAGGGGAAGCCCCCGCGCGAGCCGACCGCGGGTCCTGCTATGGCCCGGAAACCAGTGATTCACCATCCCTCCCTAAAGATCGGCGCCGAGCGGGGCAGGTCGGGTCCGGCGGGATGAAACGGAAACGCCTCCTGTCCACTGTGGCGGCCGATCGATGAGGCGCCGCGCCGGCGCCGAGAGAAACCAGGCCAAACAAGGTATCCGATTGTGTCTGATGTCAGCGGTACAGCACGTTGGTTGGAGCCCTCGGCCGACATGGCTTCGAGGCGTAACCTCTGGCTTGCCTGCCTGATCGCACTGACCGCGCTTCTGGTGATCGGCAATCTCGCCAGCGACGTCGGGCTCGATGTGAAATATGGCTGGGACACCCGCGTCAATTGCGCGGCGGTGGATGCCTATGCCGGCGGACTCGATCCCTACTTCGTCAAGAACCTGAAGGGTACCAAGCTCTCTTACCCCTATCTGCCGGTGACGCTGGAGGCCTTCCGTCCCTTTTGCGCGGATGGCATTCTGGTCGCTCATTACAAAACTATCTTTCCCGTGCTGGCCGTGCTCTGCGGCCTTCTCTTGCCAGGTCTTGGCTTGCCCGGTCTTGGCGTGCCCGGTCTTGGCCGAGCGCGCCCGAGCGCTCGCGACGTTGGGCTCAGGGTGCTCTGCGCGCTCGGCGCATTCGTCGGTTTCGAATGGGTCCAGGCGTCGGGCAACTTCGCGATCCTGAGCGGCGTGCTGACCGCGATCGCGCTGAGGCTTCTGCTTTCTCCGCCCTCATCCGGAGCGGCAGAGGACCGCAGCTTTCCGTCGCACCTCGCCGGCGCCGCGCTGCTCGGCCTCGTGATGTCGTTCAAGCTGGTGTTCTTTCCCGTGCTGGCCGCGCTGTACTTCCTGCCGCTGCCGCGCCGCCGCAAGCTGATGCTGATCGCGATGGCTGTGTTCAGCTTCGCCTTGCCGATCCTGATATCGCGGCTGGCATACCCCGATCTGTTCGCGAGCTGGCAACTTGCGGTGGCCGGAAAGATTCCGGACCAGCACCTCGTCGAGCTGTTCGAGAGCAATCCGTCCCTGCTGCTGCTGGCGCGGGATCTGATGGGGCATGTGGGCCTGATCGATAGCAAACCGGCGATCTTCGCAACCTATGCCTTCGCCGTGACCGCACTGGTGCTCGTGCCGTTCGCCCTGTCCATCCTGCGCTTGATCGGGAGCCGCCCGGCGCACGAGGGAGATTCGCTTCCTGCGCGAGTGGATCGCTGGCTGATGGATCACCCCCGTGCAGCCATGCGCATCACGGTGCTGGCGATGTTTGCGCTCTATCTCAGCTCGCCGCGCCTCAAGGAATATGCCTTCTTCGAGCTCGCGCTCTATGCCGCGATCCTGCTGGTCGATCTTCCAGCCAGGGCACTGGCCGCCGCGCTCACCGTCGGTCTCCTGATGCCCTCATTGATCTTCGTGACGGGGAGTTCCCCCGAGGACAATTCCATCCAGCTCTTCAGCGCGCTGATGTTCTTCTGGGTCCTGCTGCTCGACGCCCGTCATGCGGGCCGGGTGCCGGACACGGTCCAGCTATAGCCGTGGCGGTGGTAGAGCCGAACATCCCCGAATCCGCCATCCGACAGCAGTGCCTCCGCTTCGGCGCGCGTGTAGTATTTCGCGTAGGCGGGATTGAGCTGATCGTAGATGGTCAAGCGGCGAACGCTGCGCGGAAACTTCGCCAGCACCGAACGCATGTAGGACCGCATCGGTAGCGGCAATATCCGGCACAGCCCGATATAGGCTGTCAGCGCCCATTCCAGACCATGCGACAGCACCACCAGCAGCCGGTGCGGCAGCAGCACGGTGAGCTTGCGCAGCGGGATCGCGAGCGACAGATAGGTCTCGTTGCCTTCGTAGCCGTAGAGCCAGACGATGCAGCGTCCGCCGGGGCGCAACGCATCATAGGCCGCGCGAACCACCGGCGCCGGCTCGGGGATGTGATGCAGCACCCCCATCGAAACCACATAGTCGAGCCCGAGATCGGGCGGCAAGCGGTCGCCGGGCGCCTGCAAATAGTCGATGCGCTCCGCCCGGGCCGCCGTGTTGTCCTTCAGGACCAGCATGGCATCGGAGGGTTCGACCGCGACGACACGATCCGCCCCGGCATCGAGCAGCATGTTGACGATGCGTCCCGTGCCGCTCCCGATATCGGCGATCCGCTTGCCCTTGACCTCGTCGAGGGAAAGCAACGGACCGAACAGATCGGCAAGCAGGTCCGCCGAGCCGTAATAGGCGGGGTTTTCGCGGAACGCGGTCCATTGCTCGCCGAAATCGTTGATCGTCTGGTCCTTCAGGTCCGGCATGTGCCCGCTCCCTACGCTCGGCGCGGCGAGGGGGTCGCAAGCCCCGTCAACCAGATGCCCAGCGTCAGGATCGGCCACAGCGCGAACGCATTGTCGCTCCTGGCCTCGCGATGCGCAGTCCACAGCAGCCGGATCGCCTCCGGTTTCAGGAAGGGCGCAAAAACGTCGGCCTCCCTGTCGAGCACCCGGTCGCAGATCGGCCGCAGCCCACCGCGTCGCATCAGTTGCGCGATCGGCACGTTGAAGCCGCGCTTGCGCGACCATGCGGCCTCTCCCGGCATGCCCAGGCGCTCGGCGAGTTTGCGCAACACATATTTCGGTGCGCCCTTGGGCCAGGGATTAAGCAGCGAGACATCGAGGCTGCCGGCGAGGTCCATGACCCGTCGATCGAGGATCGGCACGCGCACTTCGAGACCATGCGCCATGCTCATGGCATCGACCTTGGTGAGGACGCTTTGCAGATGGAAGCGCTGGTCCGCGATCAGCGCCCGATCCAGCACGTTGTCATGCGGCTCCGAATAATATTCGGCGTATTCCGCGAACGGGTCAGTCGATGCAAGATCGGCCATACCGCGGTCATAGATCTTCTCGGCGAGAAAGCGGGGAACGAGCCGCCGCCATTGCAGATGCGGGCTGTTGCCGGCTTCGCCCAACCCGAGTGCGAAGCGGGCGAGTTGCGCCGCTGCCGGAAGCCGCTTCTCGTTGCCGCGCACCGACGCATAGGCGAGGCGTCCGGTCAGGCCGGCAAGGCCGCGCGGAACGACGTGGCGCGCGCGCTCCGCCATCATGGTCGCGGCATAGGTCTCATATCCGGCGAAGAACTCGTCTCCGCCATCGCCGGACAGAACCACCGTGGAATGCCGGCGGACCGCACCAGCCAGATGATAGAAGCCCAGCGCGCCCGTGTCGGCGCATTGGCCGTCGAAATGATAGACCACCGCCCGCAGCGACGCCTCGGCATCCTCGCCCGCTTCCCCGTCGATGACGTTGAGCGACAGGCCGGCGGCGGTGGCGATCTGCTGCGCCACCGCGGTTTCATCATGGCTTTTCTCGGTGAAGCCGGCCGTGAACAGCGGCGGCTTCAAGCCGAGCCGGCCGAGCGTCAGGCTGATCAGCGAACTGTCGATGCCGCCGCTCTGCAGCACGGCGAGCGGCACGTCGCTCACCATCTGGCTCTTGACCACGGTTTCGATCGTCGATTGCAGCCGGACAACGGCTTCGTCGAGGTCGCGGATCGCAGGCGCACGCACCGGCCGCCAGAAGCGTCGCTCGGTTCGCTCGCGCTCGGTGAATCCGATCATCGTGCCGGGCGGGAGCTGCTTGATGTCCTGGTACAGGCTCGTTTGCGTCCCTGGATGGCCTGCGGCGAGATAGGTATGCAGGGCCACGGGATCGATCCGCGCGGCGAGGTCTCCGCCCGCCGTAAGTCCCTTGATCTCGCTTGCGAACAGAACGCGGCTGCCGTTCTCGGAATAATACAGCGGCTTGATCCCGATGCCGTCGCGCGCCAGGATCAGGCGGCGCTCCTGCCGATCCCACAGGCCGATCGCGAAAAATCCCTCCAGGCGTTCGAACATCGCCTCACCCCAGGCGAGATACGCGTAAGGGAGGATCTCGGTGTCGCAGGTGCTGCGAAAGCGGACGCCGAACGATCGCTCGAGCTCGCTGCGCAACTCGTGATCGTTGTAGATCTCTCCATTGTAGGTGACGACGATGCGTTCCGAGGCATCGAGCATCGGCTGGCGCCCGGCATCGGAGAGATCGCGGATGGCGAGCCGGCGGTGGGCGAGGCCGACGGGGCCGTCCAGCCAGGTGCTCTCGCCGTCCGGCCCGCGATGGACCAGCGCTGCCGACATCGCCGCAACCGCACGGCCGTCGGCGGGCCGACCGTCACGATGAAAGATGCCCGCTATGCCGCACATCGCGTTCCCTTGCCGCGGGAGGTCATGGTCGCTGATTCATGATCTGCTTCAGCAGCACCGCGAGCAGTCCCATGGCGACGACGAGAATGCTGAGCAGGATCGCGCCGACGCCCAGCACGAAGGCGCTGACGACCTGCAGGATGATCCCGCCGATCAGCGAGACCAGCGCGAGCGCCATGCACATCATCGCCAGCAGCACGAAGATCTTCAGCGGATTGTAGTAGGTGCAGGCCTCCAGGACGTATTGCAGCGTCCGAATGGAGTCGCGGAACAGGTTCACCTTGGAGCGGCCGATGCGCTCCTTGTAGTCGATGTCGATGTAGTCGACGAACTTCGCGTTCATCATGTAGGCGAGCGTCAGCGACGTCGTGAAGCTGAAGAGGTCGCTGACATGCTCGAAATAGGAGATCGCGACCTGCCGGCCGAACACGCGCAGGCCGGAATTTATGTCGGGGATCTCGCGGTTGGCGGTGAATTCGACGATCGCCTTGAGGATCGCGCGCAACGGCGATTTCAGCCTCGACTCGCGGTAGTTGGGCCCGGTCCGGGCGCCGACGACCATGTCGAACCCCTGGTTGAAGCGCGCGACCAGCGCCGGGATCGTCTCCATCGGGTACGAGCCATCCGCGTCGCTGATGACGATCGTGTCGTAGGACGCAGCGCGAATTCCATCCTTCAGCGAGCGGCCATAGCCGATGTTGTGGGGATGCCTGAGCACCTTTGCACCGGCCTGTTCGGCAAGCTCGCCGGTGCCGTCGGCCGAACCATCGTCGACAATGATGATCTCATAGGGAGTGAGCTGAGCGCCGTCGAGGGCCGCCTTGGCTCGATCAATGGTTTCAACGATGCCGTTGCGCTCGTTGAGCGCAGGAATGACGACTGAAATCATAAGCGGCGTGCAATGCAGGTGACGGATTGCCCAAAGAAGCTTCGCGAGAGCGGATCGAGCGCCCGCGACAGCGGCACGGCATATTTGTCGAACAGGGCGATCTGCCCATTGACGGCGGCATCGTTCAGCGAATGATGCCGCTTCAGACGATTGGCAAGCCATCCCAGCCCGCCGATCGGATTGAAGTAATTCAGCCGGACCAGCTCGACCGGTTGATCGGCGAGCAGCTTGGCGAGGCGCGCGGTGGTGTAGCGGCGGCAGTGTCCCGCCAGGCGATCGAGATCGTTGTAGAGCAGCATCAGGGCGGGAACGCTGATCAGGAGATGGCCGCCGGGCTTGAGCACCTGGACCAAATTGGCAACCGCCGTGGCGTCATCCTCGATGTGCTCGAGCACATTGATGGTGAAGACCGCATCGACGCCTTGGGGAAACAGGGAACTCAGCTGATCGCGGACCAGAATGTCGCAGACGGCGAACTTGCGATCGGGCATCGCCTTGGCGGCACGTTCGACGCTTTCGCGGTCGTGGTCCACGCCGCAATAATCGCCCAGCTCGCCCAGCACTCTGCTGTAGAGCCCATGCCCGAACCCGACCTCGAGGATCGCACCCTTCAGGTAGGGACGGAACTGGTCGATAACCCAGTTCATGTAGTTCTGCGCGTCGGCGATTGCGCTCGAATAGGTATCGGCCCCGACTTTCAGGCCTTCCGTCGTGGACTGGGCGGGAAAGGAGGTTTGAGCCATGGAGCCTGCGCCTTGTTCTCGCTCGGGTTAGCAGCGAGCGCCACATTTCTCAAGGACATGTGCAGCACAATCGCCTTAAAGTTGACGGCTCGTGCGACAGGAACATGATGTGCTCCGACGCGCGCTCGATGCGCTGAAATCCCGCCTCGATCATCGATCCGTCGCCTGCTTTCGGTGAAGCGGCTGCTTGGACTCGGGCGAGGGCGATCTTCAGATGCTGAAGCCGTGCAACAGAGCTGTTGGGCAGATCGAGACGTCACCGGAGGCGTGTTCGATGATCGCTCAGCTGAAGCGGAGGGTAGACCGCCTTCATCGCGGAGCATCAAATCTCGTGGTGCGGGCAGCCGGGGTCGAACCGGCACAGCGCTTGCGCACCGAGGGATTTTAAGTCCCTTGCGTCTACCAATTCCGCCATGCCCGCTTGATCCAACGAGATCAAACACTTAAGTCCATCCTGGCCGTCTGGAATTGGCGCGTTGCGAGCCCGGAGGGACGGTTCTTCCTTAAGCGAGCCGGGCGCACAAGGCAAAGCCTCAATCCGGACATCTGTTGTTGCTTTAGGCATTCTCAATCCACGGGGACTATTCATCCGGCATGGCTGCTTCGTTTTCCACTTCGCCGCGCGGCTTCGGCGCGCTCCTCGCGCTGCTTGCGGCCGGCGCCGCGCTGTCCGGCTGCGCCGGCATGAGCGAGACGGTCGCGCCGGCCTTTGCCGATCCCGCCAAATACGAATTGTACGACTGCAAGCAGCTGGAGACCGAGCGCAAGTCGCTCGCCAAGCGCACTGACGATTTGCGGGGGTTGATGGAGAAGGCGGAGACCGGGACGGGTGGCGCCGTGGTGTCCGAGCTCGCCTATCGCAACGACTATGTTGCCGTGCGCGGGTCGGCGCAAATGGCCGAAGACGCCTGGCGCCGCAACAAGTGCCGGGAAACGCCGCCGGAGGCGACCCCGCCTGCCACGCAATTGTCGCCCGCGGCGGCTGCCAAGCCCGCTTCGAAATCCGGGAAAACGTCCCGCTGAGGCGCCGCGCTGGCGGCGCTTCGCATCAGGGCCGCCAGCCGTAGATCCAGTCCTGCCGCGCCAGCATGCGGTCCGGGCCGAGCGCGCGGATCGCAAGATCGCGTGCGGCCGCAAGCGGCCCGCCGAGATGATAGATGCGGCCCTGCTGCCGCGCGGTCCGCTGCACCCGCCGCACCCGCGCCTGACGGGCACGGCCGTATTGCGTCAGCGCAGCACTGATGCCTGCCGTGCTCTCGGCGGCTTCAAGGCTCAGATGCCGGGCGAGCACCGCGGCATCCTCGATCGCCATGCCGGCGCCCTGGGCCGCAAAAGGCAGCATCGCATGCACGGCATCGCCGAGCAGCGCCACCGGACCTTTGCTCCAGGGGCAGCCGTCGGGCACGCCGAACAGCGCCCATTTCCGCCAGCTGTCGACCGTGGCCAGCATCATGCGCGCCGAGGCCGGCCAGCGCGGCGCGGCGAAGGCGTCCATCACTTCCCGCGGATCGCCGGGCGTGCTCCAGCCCGGCCTGTTCCAGGTGCCCGGCAACACAGCGACCACGTTGATCTGGCGTCCGCCCGCGATCGGATAGGCGACGAGATGGGCATTCGGCCCCATCCACAGCTGCACCCGGCGCGCGGTGTAGTCCTTTGGCAGTTGCGTGGCATCCAGCGTGCCGCGCCAGGCGATCAGCCCGGAGAAGCGCGGCTGCACCTCGGGAAACAGATGCTGGCGGACCGTCGACCAGATGCCGTCGGCGCCGATCAGCGCGCTGGCGAGATCGCTGCGGCGGATCGTGCCGCTGCGATGGACCACCGTCAGCCCCTTGGCATGAGGCGCGACATCTTCGAAGGTCGCGCCCAGCTTGAGGTCGATGTCGGGATGATCGGCGACAGCACCGGCCAGCGCGGATTGCAGGTCGGCGCGGTGCACCACCCAATAGGGAGCGCCGGCCCGCAGCGAAGCTGCCTCGCCGAGCGGCATGCGCAAAAGCTCGCCGCCGGCCCGCGCGCTCATGATCGAGACCGCCTCCGGGATGACGGCGCGCAGCCTGAGGCGCTCGGTGAGGCCGAGCTCGACCAGCACGCGGCTGGCATTGGGGGAGAGTTGCAGGCCGGCGCCGACTTCCTCGAGCCGCTCGGCCTTTTCCAGCACAACGATGCGGAAGCCGCGGGCTGCCAGCGCCAGCGCGGCCGTCAGTCCACCGATGCCGGCACCGGCGATGACAATCGTGCGGGAGAGCGCCACCCCTGACCGATGGAAACGGTCAGGCCACCTTGTCCTTCAGGACGCATTCCGGCGGGCGGGCTTCGCCCGCCTTCAGATCGGCCGCGAAGCGGTACAGCGTCGAGCAGTAGGGGCAGATGATCTCGTTGTCGTTGCCGAGGTCGAGGAAGACGTGCGGATGGTCGAACGGAGGGTTGGCGCCAACGCACATGAACTCTTGCGAGCCGATCTCGATGACGGGGACACCGGCATCGTTATGGAAGTGCGGGACGACATGGTCGGACATCGTAACTCATCCTGGAGTGGCAATGGCGGCAGACACAATCACGAACTGACGCGGCATCTTTAAGGCGCCGCGGACCATACTGGTGGGTGTGGATGATTGCTAGTCCAGCGGAACCGAAAGGTTCGCAATTGCCCCATGCTCATTTGCTCATGCAAATTCGACACAATCTTAAGGCCTGAGAGAAGCCCTTCTTTCGTCGGGGACGTTGTGTCGCAATTTTGGCATACTATGTCTGTGGACGAGCAAATTTGCGCCGAATGACGAATCGACCGGCGCAAGGGATCCCAGGGACTTCCGGGCTTTTCCACATGAAGTGGCTGCGAATCACCACAGCGTTGACCGGTATCGCCGCGTGCGGCTTCATGCTCGCGCAGGTAGCACCGCACGCGCGCGAGGCCGGCGCGATCCTCGCCGCCCAGGATGATCCGGCCGTGCTCTCCGAGCTGAAGCTCGATGCATTGCTGCGGCAGAACGACCATCTGGTTCAGGACAACATCGAGGCCGCACTCGCCGCCGGCGATGCGGATCTCGCCGACAGTTTTGTCGCGCTCGCGCGCGACCGCAACATCGCGCTGCCCGACGACCTCCTGGGCCGCGTCAATGACGCGGTCAAAGCCGAAAGCTCCACCTCGCATTTCGCCAAACGTTTCGCCACCGGCCTCGTCACCGGCAATGCCGACGATGTCGCGAGCCTCTCGGGGACGGTGGCGGGCGATCTCTTCGTGATCGGCGACATCAGGGACGTGGTGCGCGAGGGCAAGCATCTTGCCATGGGCGAGGACACCGACCGGCTCGTGCTCGGGCTTGCGGCGGCCGGCCTTGCGGTGACGGCGGCAACCTACGTGTCCGTCGGTGGTGCCGCGCCGGTGCGCGCCGGACTGACGCTGGTGAAGGATGCACGCAAAGTCGGGCGGCTCGGCGAGGGGCTGGCGGTCTGGGCCGGCCGTTCCGCGCGCGAGGTCGTCGACACGCCGGCGCTGCGGAATGCGGTGGTATCAGGCTCGGTGCTGCGGCCGGGCGAGACCGTCAGCGCGATCAAGGCGGCGTTCCGGGCCGAGAAGGCCGGTGCGCTGGTCCGGCTCGGCAAGGATGTCACGCGCGTCGCCGAGAAGACCGGCACGCGCGGGGCGATGGACACGCTGCGCATCGCCGAAGGTCCCAAGGATGTCGCGCGCGCGGCGCGGCTTGCCGAAGCGCAAGGCGGCAAGACGCGCGCGATCATGAAGCTTTTGGGTCGGGGCGCCCTGCTGCTGATCGGCGGCGCGTTCAATCTGGCGCTCTGGCTGCTCAGCGCGGCACTGACGCTGTTCGGCCTTCTCTCCTCCATCAAGGCGACCACCGAGCGCCTGACCCAGGCCTGGTGCGATCGCAAACGGGCGCGGCGGCTTCGCCGTGCCCGGATCGCCGCGGAAGCTGCTCTGGCCAACGCGGCCGTCACGGCGTGAGGCGCGCGGCGCTCCAGGCTATTGTTTGAGCATGATGTTGCCGGAAAACCGCTGCACGCTTTGCCGGATCGTGCTCTAAGATCAATCACTCCCCACAACACCACGGAACTGCTGATGCCGAGCTTTCACAACGGCGCCGTTGAAATTGCCTATCTCGATGAAGGCGAGGGCGATCCGATCATCCTGGTGCACGGCTTTGCCTCGAGCAAGAACGTGAACTGGGTCTATCCGACCTGGGTCTCGGAGCTGCGCAAGAACGGCCGCCGCGTGATTGCGCTCGACAATCGCGGCCATGGCGAAAGCGCAAAGCTCTACGAGCCCGCGCAGTATTCGATCCCGACCATGGCCGGCGACGTGCTTGCGCTGATGGATCATCTCGCCATCCCGCAGGCCGACATCATGGGTTATTCGATGGGCGGACGGATGGCGGCGTGGCTCTCCCTCAACGAGCCGCAGCGCCTGCGCTCGGCAATCCTCGGCGGCATCGGCATCGGCGGCCTGATCGAGGGCACGGGCCCCGGCGAGAACGTCGCCAAGGCGCTGGAAGCGCCAGATCTCGACGACGTCACCGATCCCGTCGGCCGCACCTTTCGCGCGTTCGCCGATCAGACCCGCTCCGACCGCCGTGCGCTGGCCGCCTGCCTGCGCGGCACACGCGACCTCATGACGAGGGACGAAGCTGCGCGTATCGACGTGCCCGTGCTGATCGCGGTCGGCACCACCGACGACGTCGCAGGAAGTGCCAGCGCGCTCGGTGCCATCATCCCCGGCTCCGAAGTGCTCGACATTCCGAACCGCGACCACATGCGCGCGGTCGGCGACAAGGTCTACAAGACCGGCGTGCTGGATTTCCTCTCGCGCCGCGGCTGAGGCATGGTGTCTGAGGCCAGGAGGTTGTTGCCCCGCTATCCTGAAATGTCCCATCACAAGGGGCTGTCCGCTCCCTTCAGGTCCGCGCGAACCCGGGGCGCTTGCACGTAAGATGCCCCCCGCGTGAGGCGGCTATTTTGGGAGGCGACTGTAATCTATGCCCAGCCCGGGCGCGTCGCTCCGCCTCTTCGACTCGAAGGCGGAGATCTTCCAGTTCTGAGAGTCGGGAAGAGAGGTCGTTCAGCCGTTGGGCGAAGAGGATCGCGCAAGACTCCTTCATCAACGCCTCCCGCTCCAAGCTCGGGCCGACTGCGTTGCCCTAGGGGATGGGCGGCGGGAAAACAGGATACCCGTCCAACCGTTCCACTTGCCGTTGAGGCTATGACTTTCGGCATATGGTCCTAACCTGGCGAGGACACCAAAATTCTCGAAAGAGAGACTTGGCTGGTACGCCGGCCAAATCTCGATTTTTGGCATCGAGGTGCTTGTATGTCCTTTGACGCGATGGCCGCGGCGGTCGATTGGTTAGATGCCTACCGCGCCGGCGATGTTGACACGATCTTGCGGATGTACGCTGAAGATGCGGTCATCGTCTGCGGTTGCGGTTGCACGAAGACCATTACAGGGCCCGAAGGTCATCGCGCGTATTGGGTCGATCGGATGATCCAATATCCTGCGTCGAAGCTCGACAACTTACAGCAGGCGGAGGAGGGAGCGCTGATCTCTTACGTCGTGCGTGAAGGCCTGGTCAGCGCGGTCTTGAAGTTCAACGCCGCTGGCCAGGTAGCGGTGCACACCTGCGGACCTTCAAACTGACGTGCGATAGGAAAGCCGCCATCGCGGGCAACGGGATGCGAGCTGGTGCCTCTCCCGGGAACACGGTCCTTCCGCTCGATCGGGAAACACGTGGTAACCCATTTGTGGTTCCGGCAGCCGCGATCCTCGCTTTCCCGAGGCCCTTTTCGCCTGTGCGTTCAGGATTGGGCTCGGAGGAGCACCGCTATGAGCGCGGCAGCCAAGATCACTAGCCATATCAACGAGACGATCGTGGAGGCGAAGTGCCAATCTACGTCGCGGCGCCTGGGGTGCATTGTGTCTCCTTCCGGAGGCCGCGCGTCGGCTCAGCGGCCTCTATCGTCCTTCCCGTTGGGGCTGCCATCGCGGCCGCCATTGCCCCAGCCATTGTTGCCATGGTGCTGATGGTCGTGGTGAACCGCCCTCGCGCCAGACTGTGCAATCGCGTTGGACGTGAGGGACGTTGATAGCAAAAGGGTGATGGTCGGCGGCGTCACGGCGGCGAACTTTCCGCAGGTCTTCAAGAATTCCCGTCGGTCGTCGTCTTGGTCTGGCATTGCAGTGTCTCCAGAGGGGTAAAAGCGATTAAATCATATTAAATAAATTAAATAAATTAAATTTTGTTCCTGGGAACGGGCGGGAATTCCGGCGCCGGGCGCTGACCTTTCGGCATCCTGGAGTCCGGACCTCAGCTCGAGGCGGGTTGGAACGTCGGCAAAGGGGCCCACGAGCGGACGTGCAAGCGGGTCGCTCGAGAGTGCTTGGAGTCCGCCCAGGGGCTGCTATCGGACTCTGGTTCTTTGCCGACGCGGATAGGCTGTTGAACGCCAAGTCAGTTCCGGGTGTTGCTTTCGATGAAAGCGTTCGCTGCTCGGACGAAACCAAGCGCGATGACTCTTCATTCCAATCTCATGGCGCTTTGACGTCGTCGCCAAACCGCCGCGCCAGCGCCGCCAGCACCACGAAGGTGGCGACCCATACCATCCGCGCGCCATAGCGGTCGTGCGGGCCTGAGATGACGGCACAGATGAAGGCGTTGCCGAGCAGGGCCAGCGTCACGGTCGCCGCCAGCAGCGTCAGGTCGTCGAGCCGGCGGTTTGCCAGCGCGTTGCCGAGCAGCGCGACCAGGGCCAGCATCGAGGCCAGCGCCACCGGCACGTGCAGCCAGTTGATCGCGGTGAAGTCGAGCTGCCAATTCTGCTGTCGCGCGGAGCGCATCGGCGCGGCCTGCGCGGGGATGTAGCGCTCGATGATGCCACGGGTGTGCGGGATCCAGCCATTGGTGCCTTCGCCGGTCGCGACATGCAGCAATTGCTGGCCCATCGCCCGCAACGCCGCGCCGGCCTGCCAGGCCGGATAATCCCTGAGCGACTGCACGACGATGTAACCCATCTCCTCGTTCATGCCTTCGAAGCGGCCAAGCGTGTTGAACATGCTCTTGCCCCACAGGAACTCATCTGCCGTCGCCGGCAGCTCATTGCGATAGGGACAGAGCTTGTAGCGTTCGCGCGGGCAATGGTCGTCGAGGTAACGCGCGACGATGCCGTCCTGCATCATGCGGCCGAAGGCGACGCCGTAACCGCCGGGCGTCCAGGCCAGCTTGCCGGACAGCGCATAATTCGCCGAGACCAGCATCAGGCCGCCCGCAACGATGCTGAGGCTGGCCTGCGCCAATCCCGCCAGCGGTAGGCGCTCCTTGAGAAACGGCCGGGCGATCCAGCCCGCGACGCAAAGACCGAGCAGCACGCCGAGCGTGGCGCTGTGGGTGGCGGCGGCAAAGGCGGTGAAGACGAACAGCGAGATCTTCTCGAGCGCCGAGGTGCGGCTTGCGCCGACGACCAGGAGAAACAGCGACAGCACCGAGAGGCCGGCAAAGATGTCGGTGAGCAGCATGCTCGCAAGCCAGGGCAGCGCGGTCGACAGGATCAGGCCAAGGCTGATCGCGACGAAGCGAAAGGTCTGCATCATCGAGAGCACGCGCAGGGTGAGCTGCAACAGCCATAGCGTTGCCAGCGACTGGACCGCGAGGTTGATCCAGAAGCCAAAACTTTCGCCATAGTGCAGATAGAGGCCGAACACCGTGGAGCGGCTCGGGACGAGATAGCCCTCGTACCAGCGCGCCAGATAGCCGCCGGTATCCCATTGCAACAGCGGGTAGCCGTTCCAGAACGCCGGCGCGATCATCAGGAGGGGCAGGGCCACCGCCGCCAGACGCAGCCAAAGCGTATCCGCGGCGCGCCCGCGCAATTGATCGGTGGTGATGCTCAAATCTGCTCCCCGTCCTCGCCCCGAACCATGCTCGCAATAACGGTCGGGAGAGAATTCACCAATAGTTTGACGCCGCCCGACTTGAATTTGGCAAAACTCTGACCACTTTGAGCCAACCTTGCCGCTTGGGGGCTTCGAAAAAAATCTTTTGTTTCAACGTCTTGGCATGCTTTCGCGGGGCAAGGCGCTGTTCACTCCCAGGCAAGCCGGTCAGGACTTCGTCGCCTAAACTATGCTATAGAGCGGGCAAAACGAGCCCACTCGAAAGAGCAAATCCCAAAGAGCAAATCCATGGCAGTGCATCAGGTCAATCCGGGAGGAAAGCTCGCATCGCTCGATCCGATCTGGGATCGGATCCGGGGCGAAGCGGAGGACATCGTCCGTCGCGAGCCGGAGCTTGCGACTTTCATTTATTCGTCCGTGCTGCATCACAGCCGCCTTGAGGATTCGGTGGTCCACCGCGTCGCCGAGCGGCTCGATCACTCCGCATTGTCGGGCGACTTGGTGCGCCAGGCCTATATGGACGCGCTGCGCGACGATCCCGATCTTGGCAACGCCTTCCGCGCCGATCTCGTGGCCGTCTACGACCGCGATCCCGCGACCTCGCGCTTCATCGATCCCTTGCTCTACTTCAAGGGCTTTCACGCGATCCAGACCCATCGCCTCGCGCACTGGCTCTATCTGAGAGGCCGCAAGGATTTCTCGTATTATCTCCAGAGCCGCGCCTCCGCGGTGTTCCAGACCGACATCAATCCCGCCGCGCGCATCGGCCGCGGCATCTTCCTCGACCACGCCACCGGCTTCGTCTGCGGTGAGACGGCGGTGATCGAGGACGACGTCTCGATCCTGCATGGCGTCACGCTCGGCGGCACCGGCAAGGAGAATGAGGATCGTCATCCGAAGATCCGGCACGGCGTCCTGATCGGCGCCGGCGCAAAGATTCTCGGCAACATCGAGATCGGCCATTGCGCGCGCATCGCGGCCGGCTCGGTCGTGGTCAAGCCCGTGCCGCACAACGTGACCGTTGCGGGCGTGCCTGCCAAGGTCGTCGGCGAGGCCGGCTGCGCCGAACCGTCGCGCACGATGGATCAGATGATCAACGCGATGGGGCTTTAAGACCTGGCCTTGAAGGCGAAAAGGGCCGGATTTCCGGCCCTTTCGGTCCCCAAATTCTTTGGCAATTCATGCTGGCGGTTCGTCGCGTCTCGTCCTAAAACCCGCCGACCATTTTCGATCGGAGACTTGCCGTGGACGTCAAAGAAGTCAGAAAGTTAGATGCGTATCTGAAGCGCGTATTCGGCAATCCCAAGATCCGCGTCGTGCCGCGGCCGAAGAAGGACGATTCCGCCGAAGTCTATATCGGCGAGGAATTCATCGGCGTGCTCTTCGTCGACGACGAGGACGACGACCGCTCGTTCCAGTTCCAGATGGCGATCCTCGAAGACGATCTCGTCGATCAGGAATAGATGCGAGCGTGGTCCGGAAAAGTGCGCAGCGGTTTTCCGAAAAGATCATGCTTGAACAACAACCTGAAGCGCGATGACGATTCATCCTGATCGCATCGCGCTTTAGCGCGGTCCGGTGGCGCGATCGGTTCCGGGGTTACGCGCCCACCGCTGCGAGCATGTCGGGGATTGTGACGAATTTTTCCCGCGGCTTGCCGAGCAGGGCTCCCCTGGATTTCTCGGCAGTATCGATCACCATCCAGTCCGGATAGCTCACGACGCGGGTGACGCGGCCGACGACGCGTGCCAGCAGCGCATCCGGCGTGTCCGGGCGCGCTCGCCGATGCGCAAGATCTGCCAGCACGGCCTCTGCCGTGGCGATGCCGCAGCCGCGATTGGTGCCGATCGTGCCGTTCGGACCGCGCTTGCTCCATCCGCAGGCATAGAGGCCCTCGATCACGCAATGCCCGTTCGTGACACGTCCATTGGCATTGGCATGAACGCCGCGATGTGTGTCGTAGGGTACGCCGGTGACGGGCGCCGTCCTGCGGCCGACGCTGCCGAACACGAGGCCGCCGGCGATGTCCTCGACGGCGCCGGACCGGTGCGTCACCGAGAGGGTTTCCACCCGGTCTCGTCCGTGGATCGCGAAGGGCGAGAAGCCAAATCGAAAGACACAGTGGCGCGGCCTGGTCGCGGTCTGCTGCGAAAATCCGCGCAGCAGCGACAGCTTCTCGACCAGCTCCGGATCTGCGGGATGCTGCGGTTCGAAGTCCTTCGGCGTGACATCGCGGTCGTCGACGAGCGTGTCGCATGACCTCAATTCGAGGAAATCGCGCAATTCCTTGGCGCTGAATTTGGCCTGCACCGGTGCGCCGCGGCCGACGATGGAGATCTGGCGAATCCGGCTCGCCGCCAGCACCTCGAGCGCGTGGCGCGCGATGTCGGTCTGTCGCAGCTCGTCGGCGGTCTTGGCGAGAATGCGTGCGACGTCGAGTGCGACATTGCCGTGACCGATGATGATTGCCGCCTGATGGTCGAGATTGAAGCTGAGATCGGCGAAATCGGGGTGTCCGTTGTACCACGCGACGAAATCGCCTGCGCTGTGGCTCCCCGGCAGAGCCTCGCCCGGAATGCCCAGCGGCCGGCTCAGTTCGGCGCCCGTTGCCAACACGACGGCGTTATAGGCCTCACGCAGCTCGTCGACCGTCACATCGTCTCCGACCGTGACACCGCCGAAGAAGCGAAAGCCGGGCATGGCGGCGATGCGGTCGAACGCTGCCGTCACCTGCTTGAGCTTCGGGTGGTCGGGCGCCACGCCGAACCGCACCAGCCCGTACGGCACCGGGAGCCGTTCGAACATGTCGACCGTCACAGATGCACCCGAACGCAAGAGGGCCTCGGCCGTGTAGAAGCCGCTCGGTCCGCTGCCGACGATGGCGACGCGGACTTCGCTTGAAGCGAGGCCTGTCATCGGCCCAGCGCCTGCCGGCGTTCGTCCGCTCCGGGCAGCGCCGGCAGGCGGCCACTGATGACGGGAGTTTCGGCAGCGCGCTTGCGGTTGACGTCGATCCAGAATTTTTTGTCGGCTGCGAGGCGATAGTCGGGCTCGATCGCACCGACCGGGCAGGCCGGCGCGCAACCGCCGCAGTCGATGCAGTTTTCCGGATCGATATAGGTCATGGACTCATCGAGGTGAAAACACTCGACGGGACACACCGTGACGCATTCGGTGTATCGGCACCCCCGGCAATTGTCGGTGACCACATAAGTCATCGTCAGGCCCCGCTGACTTGGACGAGGATGTCGGAGAAGGTCGGGGCTCGGCCGAGGTCGGCGAACGCCGGCGGCGTCAGCACGTGGACCGTCGCGCCCTTGCGATTGGACCGCTGCCAGTAACCGGACGGCGCCACCACGACTCCAGGCATGATATCGGACGAAACGGTCGCAAAGGCTTCGAATGAGCCCCGATCGTTGAATACGCGAATGGGCGCGCCGGCGACGATCCCGCGCTGTGCGGCATCATCTGGATTGAGAAGCACCGCCTGTTCTTCGCCGGCCTGGGCGGTTTGCGCGGGAAGATTGCCGTAATTCGAGTTCAGGAAGGCGTGGCTCTTCGGCGAGATCAGGCTGAGCGGGTAGCGCGTCGCGAGCACCGGCGCCGTGCGCGGGTTCTCGTTCGGCGGGATGTAGTGGGGCAGGGGATCGACGGGCGTGGCATCCTGGTCGCCATTGTAGCCCTGGCGGAACAGCGGCACCACGAAGTTGCCGCCGCCCGCGATCGTCGATTTGAATTCGCACTTGCCGGAGGCGGTCGGGAAATTGCCCTCGCGATGCGGCGCCCAGTCGGCGGGCGCCGGCATGTTGAGGCGCGCATAGCCCTTGGTCTTGACGCCGTCGAGCGTGATGCCTTCGAGAACCGGATTGCTCCAGTCGAGCGAAGCTTCGATGATTTCGTCGTCGGTCCGGAAGAAAGTGGGGTCGGTGATGCCCATTGCGCGCGCCAGGCGGCGGAACAGCTCGGTGTTGGAGACGGCTTCGCCAAGCGGCGCGATCGCCTGGTTGTTGTAGGAGAGGTAAAGGTGCCCCCAGGAGAACATGATGTCCTTCTGCTCGAGCTGCGTGGTTGCGGGCAAAACGATGTCGGCATATCTGGCGGTGTCGGTCAGGAAGTGCTCGCTGACGACGGTGAAGAGATCCTCGCGTCCGAGCCCATTTTCGAGCTTGGCCTGTTCGCTCACCATCGCCATCGGGTTGGCGTTGTAGACGAACAGCGCCTTGATCGGCGGATCGAAGCCGAGTTCGCCGGTCAACGCCGGGCCGAGGCGCCAGGAGTTCAGCACGCGCATCTTCTCGGGCTGGAGGTCGGGCCGCATCAAGACGTCCCATCTGACCGGGAAGGCCCAGATCGGCAGCTGGAGCAGGCCGCCACCGACATGCTTCCAGGCGCCGATCAGCCCCGGAAGGCAGGCGATCGCACGCACGGTCTGGCCGCCGCCGGCATGCCGCTCGACCGCGACGCCGATGCGTATGACGGCGGGCGGTGTGGTCGCAAATTCTCTGGCCAGCTTGAGGATGTCGTCGACGGGAATGCCAGTTTCCTGCGACGCAAATTCCGGGGTGTAGCTCGCCGCGCGGTCCACAAGCTCGTCGTAGCCGATGGTGTATTTGTCGACGTAATCGCGATCGACCAGGTTCTCCTTGATGATGACGTGGATCATCGCCAGCGCGAGCGCGGCGTCAGTGCCGGGCCGGATCGGAATGTGCCAGTCGGCGAGGCGCGCGGTGCGGGTGCGGACGGGATCGATCACGACGAGCTTGGCGCCGGCCTTTTTTGCCTGCTCGATGAACGGCCAGTGATGCGAGTTCGTGCTCAGCGTGTTGCAGGCCCACAGGATGATGTATTTCGAGTGCACGAAGCTTTCGGGGTCGACGCCGGGCGTGTGCCCGATCGTCATCATGTACGCTGTGCAAGAGGCAGAGTCGCAGAAGGTGCGCTCCAGAACCGTCGCCCCTAACTTGTTGAAGAGGGGATCTCCGACATTCAACCCGTTGATGATGCCCTGCGTGCCCAGATAGCTGTAGGGCAGGATCGCCTGCGCGCCGTGCTCGGCGATCACTGATTTCCAGCGCGATGCGATGGTGTCGATGGCTTCGTCCCAGGAGATCCGCTGGAATTGCCGGGAGCCCTTCGGGCCGACCCGCTTCAGCGGAAAGAGGACGCGCTTGTCGCTGTAGACGCGCTCCTCGTAATTGTTGACCTTGACGCAGAGGCGTCCGCGCGTGAACGGGTGATCAGGATTGCCGCGGACGGCAATCGCCTTGCCGTCCTCGACCGTGGTCAGGATGGAGCAGGTGTCGGGGCAGTCGTGGGGGCATGCGCCTATGACCGTGGACCTCGCCATGGATCTCTCCGCTTCCTGATTCAAGACGGTCCGAAGGATGCGGCGGCCGGGCGCGCCCTGGCTTTTCAAAACGTGCGGTGTTGTTGTCCCGGACTGCTCTCGGCCGGTGGACGCCCTGCCGGTTCTCTGGCATGCTAATTGCCTGAACCGGCAATACCTCTCTACCCATACATCGCGTGATCTGGCGGAGATTTCCGATGGGTATGCTTGGCAACTCTGTCGATAAATATGTGACCGGCAGAATGCTCCAGACGTCCAACGACCGGCGGTGGGGGCATCTCCTGGCCGAACGATGGAGTCATGAGCCGGGCGACCTCCCTCCGCAATTGCCGCGCGACACCGAGATCGCGATATTGCTCCGCGGCAGCTCGGTCGTCGACCGCGAAGGCGCCGGCATGCGGCAGCGCACCTTCGGCAGGAGAGGCACCGTCTGGCTCTGCCCGGCCGGCATCCGCGAAGACTTCATCCGCGTCGAGGACCAGATGCAGGAATGCCTGCATCTCTTTCTTCCGGGCAAGCCGTTCGACGACACCATGCTCAGGGATCTCGACATCGATCCCTCGGGCATGTCGATCCGCTACGAGAGCATCGACCGGGACATGTTCATCGAGCACGTCGCGGACCGCATTCTCGCGGAGCTCGCGCAGGAGACCTCCACAGGCCGCCTTTTGATCGAAAGCCTGGGGCGGGCCTTGTCCGCCCATCTGGTGCACAGCTACGCCGCCAGTTCAGTCCGGCTGAAGCAATCCTATGCCGTGCAGAAACCGCTCGATGCGAGGCGCCTGTCGCGCGTCACGGAATTCATCGAAGCATCCGTCGAGCGCGAGTTCACCGTGAAGGACCTTGCATCTGTGGCCTGCATGAGCCCGGCGCATTTCTCCCGCAGCTTCAAGGCGGCGACCGGAACTGCACCGCACGAATATGTCAGCCGTCAGCGCCTCGATCTCGCCAAGCGGCTCCTGTCGACCAGCGATCGCCCGCTGGTCGATATCGCGTTTGCCGCGGGATTTTCCTCGCAGGCCAATTTCAACCGCGCCTTCCGCAAGGCGGTCGGCACGACGCCGAGCCATTATCGGGCGCGGAAGGGGCAGGATTGAGCCTGCCCGCATCAAGTCTGGATGATGTGGCCTTGAGATCCCCACGGGTTTTGCCCGATGGGTCAAGCTCTAATTCGGAAATAATGAATATTTAAAAATACGAAGTGCGGCCGTGACTTGGCTACTGTGCATGGGGTTGTTTTCGAGATTTTGTTCGGCGAGGGGTTGAGCCCGGCCTGCAAGCCGATCTCGCGGCCGCGCTTACCCCTTCGGTCCGCGCAACTGCGCCGTCAGCCTGTCCATCGCCTCCGCCGCATCGCGCCACTGTGACAGCCAGCTGCGCGGAAAGCGGAAGGTGAGGTCGGCGCCGCCGACGCGGCGCTCGGACAGGCACATGCCGGGCGTTGACGCATCGCGGGTGCAGCGCGCGGTCAGCGCGGGGCTTGCAGCCGAATAAAAATCTTCGCTGCCGTAGGGCGTGTCAGCCCGGAACATCCGCATCGTCAGGCCGTCCGCGGGCATCGCTGCTGCCTGGTCGAGATAGCGCGGATAGATCGTCGCAGTTCGCTGCTCGGGCGAGAGCGCATCGTGGTGGGCTGTGATCGACAGGAAGATGCGGTCGATCGATTGCACCGCCGCTTCCACCGTGTCGGCGGTGACGTGCTTTGGCGTGCCGGGCGGCTCCAGAGAGGGATAGAGGAAGTCGAGGTCGATACGCTCCTGCGGTCCGGAGTGCCGCTGGATCTTCATGCGGATCGCCGTCACCGGCAGGTTGAACAGCGTGCCGCCGACGCTCACCGGCAGCTTGTCCGGGGCGTTCGCGCCGCGAGTGCCCCAGGTCGGCCACAACAGATAGGCGACGAGCGCGACCGCGCACACCGCAGCAATGCCGCCGAGCACGATCGGGACGGCATGCGCCCAGGTGCGCGTGCGGGGGGACCTATGGGGAACTGCCGAAAACACCGTCATGAGCTTGCGCGAGGTCGAGCCGGAAGTCGGCCGGTGGCCGACGAATCAGCGGCGAATATGCCATGCGGCGCCGATTTCGCGCAGCGTTCCCGGCTGCGGGGGGCGGGGACGGCCCTGCGTGGACGGGACGGCGGCGTTAACCTTCCCTTAAGGATAATGTAGCGTTAACCGGCACCATTTGTCACAGGAATGCTCGGCGTTGCGTAAGGGCGGACCGTTCCGATGACACCTGAAGCTTTCAACACCTTCTTCTCGATCTGCATTGGTTTCGCGCTCGCGGGCGCGCTCGTGAACGGATACCAGGCGCTGGCGCGGCGGCCCGCCGGCTTCGGCCTGCTGCAGGACGGCGTGGCGCCGAAGACCTTCGCTGCGGTGCCGTTCCTGGTGTTCGCCGCGCCCTTCATCATCATGCGCAACACGCTGCGCGGCATGCGCGTGGAAAGCCGCCGTGCCGAGTTCGTGATGATGGCGACCCTCATCGCCGGCTTCTGGAGCATGATGAGCGGCACCTTCTTCCTGATGACGTTGCGCGCGGCCGGCGTTCTGGGCTGACGCCCGCGCATTGAGCGCTGCCGGCGCGGGGCCTTTGCGTCGCGGCTGCCGTTTGGCTATGCCAGTGGTCAACGCGACAGGAGACCTCCATGGCGATCTACGAACTCGACGGGCAGGCGCCCGACCTTCCCGCCGACGGCAATTATTTCATCGCCGAGACCGCCACCGTGATTGGCCGCGTGCGCCTGAAGCCGGGTGCGAGCGTCTGGTTCGGCGCGGTGCTGCGCGGCGACAATGAATGGATCGAGATCGGCGAGGGCGCCAATGTCCAGGACGGCTCGACCTGCCACACCGATCTCGGCTTTCCGCTTCACATCGGCCGGAACTGCACGGTTGGCCACAATGTCATCCTTCATGGCTGCACCATCGAGGAGGGCGCGCTGATCGGCATGGGCTCGATCGTAATGAACGGGGCGAAGATCGGCCGCAACAGCATCGTCGGAGCCGGTTCCGTCATCACCGAGGGCAAGGAGTTTGCCGAACGTTCCCTGATCATCGGCTCACCGGCGCGCGTGATCCGCACGCTCGACGACGCCCAGGTGCAGCGAATGGGAAGCGCGGCCAGGTTCTACGTCGCCAATGGTCCGCGCTTCAAAAAGGGCTTGAAGCGGATCGGTTGAGAAAGTCTGCGCGGCCGGTCCGCCCAGTGGCACGGTTCCGTACCGTACAAATACAGGCCGGTACTTTAATCCTCCGCTAGCGCGATCACGCTTATTGTTGAGCGTTTTCAACCAGGAGGAGCGGCGCCATGGATGCGACGGCGCTGGGATCCGGCTTCGGTGCCGGAACCAATCTATTGAAGAAGTTCGTAAGACTCGCGCGCGGCGCCGACACGCTGACGGTCGCCGAGAAGGTCTACAGCATTGCCGCCTTCCTTGCGATTGTCACCACCTTCCTCCTCGTGATGTCGGTCCAGTCCGTACGCTTGCAGACGACGTATCGCCACATGCATGTCACCGCCGCCGAGGCGGCGATCGGCGTCGGGCGCATCAATGCGCTGATCTATGCCATCGTGATGGAATCACGCGGCATCTACATGTCGGCCGATCGTCGTGCGATGAAGCCGTTCGCGGACGGGCTGGTGCGGCGCAACCACGAGCTCGCCGAGGCCGTGAAGAGCATGGAGAAGAACGTCGGCAACGACGACGCCGAGCTGTTCGCGAGCTTCCGCCAGCGCATCATGCAATTCATCGACTTCCGTCAGGAACTGGTGCGGCGCGGGATCGAGATCAGCCCGGCCGCGGGGCGCGAATGGGGCGACAACGACGCCAACCGCACCGTGCGCAGCAAGCTCAACAGCGATATCGAGGCGCTCGAGCGCATCTACCAGCAGCGCGCCCGCGAGGCGGACGAGCTTGCCAATGAGAACCGCTATGCGGCTGCCTATCTGTTCGCACTCGGACTCGCCGCCTTGATGCTGGCGGCGCTCAACGTCGTCGTCATGCGCAGTTCGGTCGTCGGCGCCCTGGCCGATATCACGCAGGCGACCGACCGGATCGCGCAGGGCGACGTCAAGAGCGAGGTGCCGCATCTCGGCCGTCACGACGAGATCGGACGTCTTGCGCGCGCCGTGCAGAACTTCCGCGACGCCGTCGCGCGCATCTTCGAGCTCGAGGAGCTCGAGCTCGGCACCGCCCAGGCGCGCGACGCCGCGAGGACCGAGCGCGACCAATTCAACGACAAGTACCAGGCCAAGAAGTGGCAGCTCTCGGCCGCTATCAACAGCATGCCGCAGGGACTGATCATGCTCGACGGCAAGGCGGTCGTGGTCGCGATGAACTCGAACTACCGGCAGATCTACAATCTGCCCGAGACGATCCAGGCTGGATCGACCCTCGAGGATATCCTCCAGCACCGGGTCAAGAGCGGGCTGTTCAGCGGCGACGTCGCGAAATATGTCGCGGCCGTTCTCGACCGGATCGCCAGGCGCGAGCCGGCGGCCTACGAGATCGCCTTGAACGACGGCCGCATCATCAAGATCTACGAGCGTCCGATGGACGGCGGCGGCTGGGTTTCCGTGCAGGAGGACGTCACCGAACAGCGTCAGCGCGAGCGCATTCTCGAGCGGATGGAGCGCTTCCTCGCCACCATCATCGAGAACGTGGCCGAGGGCATCATCGCCAAGGATGCGCGCAATCTGCGCTACGTCTTCGTCAACAAGGCGGCCGAGAAGATGATCGGCATGTCGCGCGGCGAGATCATCGGCAAGACCGCGCGGGAATTGTTCTCCCCGGAGGCGGCCGAGCTGATCGAGCGGCGCGACAAGCAGCTGCTCGCGCAGAAGCAGCAGCTCGCGCCGATCATCGACACCATCGACAATCCCGCGCGCGGGCGTCGCGTGATCTCCGCACGGCGGGTTCAGATCGGCGGCGCCAGCGAAGAGTCCCACATGTTCGTGACCATGGTCGAGGACCGGACCGAGAATAGGGTGGCGGCCGCATAGCGATCGGTGCGCGATCCGGAGCGGGACGTCAGCTTCCCTCGGATTCGCGCGCTTCGGTCGCGCCTGCGACCTTCTCGTGGCCGGCGGCCCACAGCGCATGCTCGTCGCTGCCGCCGAGATAGGGATTGGCCTCGGCCGGAATGTTGTCGCGCGCGGCGCGTTCGCCTTCTGCAAAAGGATCGCGATCGGTCATCCTGATTGAGCCTCCTCGCTTTCAAGCTGATGTGACGGCATTTGTTCCGGAACCTGCCTTCGCCGCGGCGGTTGACCGGCAAAGGAGAATTCTCATGGCTGCATCGCCTGCAACCGTCTCGATCAAGACCATGATGGTGATCTTCGCCCTCGCAGCGATGCCGGCCGCCGCGTTCGCGCAGGCGAGCGGCGGTTCGGCCGGATCGACCGGAGGCGCCGCGGGATCGACTGGAGGCTCCGTTGGATCGAGCGGTGGCGTCGCCAACTCGCCGGCTCCACCGCCCGGCACCAACAGCCTGGGTACGGCTCAGTCATCCGGCCCGGGCTCCGGCGGTACGACTGGCAGCGGCACAGGCGGCGGCGCCGATGCCGCCGTCAATGCCGAGAATCGGATGCTCGACAAGAAGCTCAAGAGCATCTGTCGCGGCTGCTGATCCTCGCGCGGAAGTGAGACAGCGTGGCTGTCCCGAATGCCCAAGTGACGTTAGCTTGATCCCGCTTTGAAGCGTGGAGCGTGTCCACGCGGAGGATCGAGTGATGTTACGCAGGATGATGATGGCGGCGCTGGCCGTCGCGGCAGTCGGGCTGTCGGCGCCGCAGGTGGCCCACGCCGGGGGTTTCGGACATGGCGGGGGACATGGCGGCTGGGGTCATGGCGGTGGTGGCTGGGGCCATGGCGGCCATTGGCATGGCGGCGGCTTCTGGCCAGGTGTCGCGATCGGGGCGGGCATCGCCGGCGCCGGCTACTATGGCGGTTATTACGGCTACGGCTCCCCCTATTACGGCGGTCCCACCTATTATAGTACCGGCTACGACGACTACAACGATGGCTATGGCGGCTGCTACGTCGCGCGCAAGCGCGTCATGACGCCGGCGGGCTGGCGTATCCGCCGCGTGGACGTCTGCGAATAGCGTCCCACAAAAAACAAGGCCGTTGACGCAGTATACCGTCAACGACCTTGCCAGCCCCGGACATTGAAATCGGCTCACGCCATCCGGTAAGGGCGACCATCGCGCGGAATCATACGGCCGAATGTGATCCAGTTCACAAGTGGCGAAAATAAAGTTCCACGGGGCGTGGTGGGAGTTAGCCGCGCGAGCGCTTTCGCGCACTGGCGTGGACACGGTGCCGCGCCGGTTTCCTGCGGGTAACCGAGGGCGTTTCAACCTCGGTCGCCCGTGCGCTGGCAAACGACTGCCGCAAGCTGTCGATGGACTCGTTCAGCGATGCGACCTGTTCGGACAGGCGCTTGGTGTCGGCCTGCTGCGCCGCCATCAGCCGCTTCATCGTCTGGAGTTGGTCCTGCACGACCTGGAGCTGGTCAATCGATTCCTGCTGGGTCGCCTCCAGCCCCTTGGTCTTCTCGACCAGCTGCTCGGAGGCCTGGGCCGTACGGGCCTGAAGCTGCCGCGATGCCACCACCCGGTCAGCTTCAGGTGCGGCGCCGGTATAGGCCCGCCAGATCGCGATCGAGGTTACCCCCGCGATCAGGAGCAGCAGCGCAGCGGCGGTCAGCGCGATGGGCTGGGCGCCAAGGCGAAGCAGGGGGTTCGACGGTGTGTCCTGGGCGAGATCGATCATCGCTGACAAAACCCAAATTGAAACTTGGTGAGTGGCGAAGACCGGCAACCAGAGGTCGCCGGGGCGTCCCGAAAGTGTTACGTTTCCGCAAGGAATGGGACCAAAAAGAGGCTAAGGGCCAAAAAACCAGGAATCAGCGGGCCTTGCGGCCTCCAAGGCTCCGCCCTGGCGCGGGAATCAAGGTTGAAACGGCGCAAACGGCCCGGAATAGGTCTTCGCGCGCGGGGCCGCGTAAGGCCCGAGCCGGGAGGTCTTCAGGCCCAGCCGCACCAGTGATTCCGCCAGCGTCACCGCAGCAGCGACGCCGTCGATCACGGGCAGGCCATGGGTGGTGGCGAGCTCCGCGGCGAGATCGGCCATGCCGGCGCAGCCGAGCACGATGGCTTCCGCCCGGTCGTCGCGGATCGCGGCCGTGATCTCCGTGGAGATCTTTGCGAGCGCGTCCGTGTTGCGCTCCTCGAGCGCGAGCACCGGGACCTCGGCGGCGCGGACGCGGGTGCAGCGTTCGGCGAGGCCGTACTTCTTGAGATTATGCTCGATCGGGACGATGGAGACACCGAGCGTGGTCACCACGGCAAAGCGCGCGGCGACCAGGCTCGCCATGTGGAAGCCGGCCTCTCCAATGCCGATCACTGGCGCCTTCGCGATGGCGCGGGCGGCATCCAAGCCGGTGTCGTCGAAGCAGGCGATGATGTGGGCCTCCGCACCATCGCGGTCGGCCTCGCGGATGCAGCCGAGCATGCCGGGCACGGCGAAGGCTTCGTCGTAAAATCCCTCGATCGAGACCGGGCCCATTGTCGGCTGCCGCGCGTCGATCACCGTGCCGGGCAGGGCGACGCTGCGCGCTGCAGCGGCGATCTTCGCCGTCATCGTAGCAGTGGTGTTGGGATTGACGATGTGCAGTCGCATTTCGATCAGACGAGTCCCTTCGCAGACAAGTCCCTTCTCAGGCAAGGCCTTTGCCGGCGTCCGAACCCTTGGCCGCCTGCTGCTTGTTGAGCATGTGGATGGTGCCGAGCGCAAGCGTGATCACCGTGAACGAGACAGCCGAGATCACTGTGCCGAGCGCATAGATGTCGGGATTCGTCACCGTGGTGGTCAGGCCCTGCAGATCGAGCGGCAGCGTATTCACCGCCCCGATCGCCTGGCTGGAGCGGGCGAGTTCGTCCCAGGATAGCGTGAAGCCGAACAGGCCGATGCCAATCACGGAAGGCAGGATGATCGGCAGCACGACATGGCGGAACGTCTGCCACGGCGTCGCCCCGAGATCGCGCGCGGCTTCCTCGAGGCGGGGATCGAAGCGGTTGAAGATCGCGAACATGATCAGAAGGCCGAACGGCAACGTCCAGGTCAGGTGTGCGCCGAGACCCGATGTGAGCAGGCCCATCGAGGTCTCGAAATTCTCGTTCCAATGCGCCTTGATCAGATCGTCGATGATGCGAAATTCAAGGGAGATGCCGAGCGAGGTGATGATCGAAGGCACGATCAGGCTGGCGATCGCCGAATAGAACAGAATGCTCTGCGCCCTGAACTTCCTGCGGAAGGCCATGCCGGCGGCGACCGACAGCACGACGGTGACGATCATCACGATGATGCCGAGCAATAGCGAGCGGCGGAAGGCCGCGCCGAGATCGACGATGCCGGTGCCCTGGAACAATTTTGCGATCCAGAAGGTCGACACGCCATTCATCGGGAAGGTGAGGCCGCCCTGCGGCCCCTGGAACGACAGCACGTAGATCGCGATCATCGGGCCGTAGAGGAACAGCACATAGGCCGCGAAGAAGATCGCGAGGATGTAGAAAGAGCGCGGGCGTCCTTCCTTCATGCTCAGAGCTCCTTCTTGATGTCCACGATGCGCGACATCATGGTGATGATCAGGAAGGTGATCGCGAGCAGGATCACGGCGTTGGCCGCGGCGGCCGGGAATTGCAGCGCGTTGACCCGCGTCTCGATGATCTTGCCGGCAGCGGCGATCTGCTGGCCGCCCATCACGCCGATGGTGATGAAGTCGCCCATCACGATGGTGATGACGAAGATCGAGCCGATGACGATGCCCGGCTTTGCCAGCGGGATGATGACGTTGACCAGCGTCTGGAAGCCGGTCGCGCCGGCATCATAGGCGGCCTCGATCAGCGACTTGTCGATGCGGATCATCGAATTGAAGATCGGCACCACCATGAAGAAGGTGAAGAGGTGCACCAGCGCCAGCACCACCGAGAATTCGGAGAACAGCAGCCATTCCAGCGGGTGGTTGATCAGGCCGGTCTTGACGAGGCCCGAATTGACGAGGCCGTTGCGCCCGAGCAGCGGGATCCAGGCGATCATGCGGATCACGTTGGAGGTCCAGAACGGGATCGTGCAGAGCAGCGACAATCCCATCTGCCAGGTCTTGGACTTGACGTGGAAGGCGAGGAAATAGGCGACCCAGAAGCCGATGAACAGCGTGATCGCCCAGACCAGGAAGCAGAGCTTCAGCGTCTTCACATAAGTCTTGCCGATCGTGCAGAGATCGGGCAGCTGCGCGATGCAGCCTTCGAACGTGTCGGTGTAACCGCGGCCGGAGAACGCCGGCAGCAACTGGTATTCGTTGTAGTCCCAGAACGAGACGATGACGACGAAGACCAGCGGAATGAGAAAGAAGGCGAGAAACACCAGCATCATCGGCCCGGCCTGGAGCCAGGAGATGAAGGACGGCGACAACCGCGCGGCCTTTGCGGCGCGCGCGGTGTCGGGTCCCCGGGCGAGGTCCGGGGATGCCTGTTGCAGGATGTCCTCTGACGTGTCCATCAAATCACGCTGCGATGAACTCGTTCCACTTGCGGACCATGTAGTCGTTCTCGTCCATCACCGCGTTCCAGCAGGCGACGCCGCCCATGCGGTCCTCATAGGAGCCGCCGTCACGCACGGCGCCCGCCTTTTCGAGCAGCGAGCCGTCGGGTGCCTTGATGTCCTTCTCGGCCGGCTTGCCTTCCATCCAGTACGCCCACTCGTAGGGCTCCATATGCGCCTTCGCGGTGGAGAGCACGGCGGAGTAGTAGCCCTGGCGATTGAGATAGGCGCCGGCATAGCCTGACAGAAACCAGTTCACGAACTCATAGGCCCATTCGAGCTTCGCGCCCGAGACGCCCTTGGAGACGCAGAAGCCCGAGGCCCAGGAGCGATAGCCTTCCTTCAGCGGCTGGAAGGTGCAGGCAATGCCCATCGAGCGGACCTTGGTGACTGCCGGCGACCACATCGACTGGATCACGGTTTCCCCTGATGCCATCAGGTTGACGCTCTCGTTGAAGTCTTTCCAGAACGCGCGGAACTGGCCCGCCTTCTTGGCCTCGGTCATCACCTTCATGGTGAGATCGATCTCTTCCTTGGTCATGTTGCCCTTGTCGGCATATTTGTACTTGCCGGTGGCTTCCACGACCATCGCGGCGTCCATGATGCCGATCGAGGGGATGTTGAGGATCGAGGCCTTGCCCTTGAATTCGGGGTTGAGCAGCTCGGACCAGGAGCTGATCGGACGCTTGATCAGATCGGGGCGGATGCCCAGCGTGTCGGCGTTGTAGACCGTTGGAATCAGCGTGACGAATTCAGTCGCCGACGTCGCGAACTTCTTGGAGTCCTTGCCTTCGAGATAGAGGACCTTCCAGGGCGCGGTGCCCTGGCCGCCGATCTTCTTGCCACCGGGCGTCTCGCCCTTGGTGAAGACAGGCGTGATGTTGTCGAACTGTTTGATCTTCCTGGCGTCGAGCGCAAGGATGTTGCCCGACGGCACGATCTTCTTCAGCGAGAAATATTCGGTGTCCAGCACGTCGAAGGAGTTCGGCTGGGTCATCACGCGCTTGGTGACGTCGTCGGTGGTCGCGGTGATGTATTCGATCTTGATGCCGGTGTCTTTCAGGCACTGCTTGGAGATGTCGTCGCCCTCGTTCACGGCGGTGCCGAGATAGCGCAGCACCTTGGTCTCGGCCGACTTCACATAGGGAAAGCCGGTGATGGCGCCGGAGCCGGCGGCAAGGCCGGCCAGACTGGCGGTGCCCTTGAGCAGCGTGCGGCGGCTGACGCCCTTTGTCCTGGTGGTCTCGCTCATGTCAGTCACTCCTCTGTTGCGCATTCCAGTGATCGATCGGCGCTATTGCAGGCGTTGCGCCTTGGCGGGATCCCAGGTGGCCAGCACGCGATCGCCCGGACGGAACGGGTGGACGTCGAAAGTGGCTTCGGGAACGTGGGAGAACAGGGCGGTGCCGTCGTCGAGCGTGAGCGAGACGGCGATGTAGGAGCCCTGGTACTCGGTCTGGATCAGCCGCGCCGGCGCGCCGAACGCACCGTCGATGAACGGCGCGATGCCGAGCTGATCGGCCCGCACGGCGATCAGATTGCCGGCGTCGCTGAGCACGTTGTGGCCGCCGATGAAGCGCGCCACGAATTCGGTGCGGGGATGGTGGAAGATGTCGCGCGCGGTGCCCTGCTGCTCGATCCGGCCGTGGTTCATCACCACGATGTGGTCGGCGAGCGCCATCGCCTCTTCCTGGCCGTGGGTGACCTGGATGAAGCTGATGCCGAGCTCGCGCTGCAGCCGCTTCAATTCACCGCGCATCTTCACCCGCAGGAACGGATCGAGCGCGGAGAGGGGCTCGTCGAGCAGGAGGATCTGCGGCTCGGTGATCAGCGCGCGGGCGAGTGCGACTCGCTGCTGCTGGCCGCCGGAGAGCTGTGCCGGGAGACGGCCCGCATATTGGCTCATCGCGACCAGCTCGAGCAGTTCGCCGGCGCGCTTGTGACGCGTCGGCTTGTCGACGCCGCGCATCTTCAGGGCGAAGGCGACGTTGTCGATCACGCTGAGATGCGGAAACAGCGCGTAGGACTGGAACATCATCGCGGTGCCGCGTTCGGCCGGCGGCAGGTCGGTGACGTTCTGCGCGCCGAGGATGATGTCGCCCCCGCTGACCGCCTCGTGGCCCGCGATCATCCGCAGGGTCGAGGTCTTGCCGCAGCCGGACGGGCCGAGCAGGCAGCAATAGGTGCCGGCCGGGATCTTCAAATTGACGGTGTCGACCGCCAGCGTCGTGTCGTAGCGCTTGGTGACGGCGACCAGTTCGAGAGCGGCGGGAGTGGCCATGGCGTGTCCGGGGAGGGGCGGTGCTTCCGGCCTCTCTCCGCAAGGTCCGTGCCAACCAGCTTCGGTCCGCCGATTTCTCAAAACTGTGCAGCGGAGTCAGATCGTTAGATCGAATCCGGTGCATCCGGGCTGCCCGCCGCCTGCACGGTCATTTGCACACAAAATAGGCGAAGATTGTATAAAGTTTCGCCTGTGATTGGATACAGGTCGTCGACTAACATTCGAAAGCGAACGTCGTCGACCGAGCCCTCAAGCCCAACTCTCGAACCAATGGCCGCCAAGACCCGCCCCAAATCCGACGCGCCAGACGCGAGCGATCGCGTCAGCCGCATCCGGGAGGGCGTGACCGCCGCGATCCTCGAGCATCGCCTGCTGCCGGGCACGAAGCTCGGCGAGGACGAGATTGGCGAGATCTACGGCGCGAGCCGCACCCTGGTCCGCACCGCGCTGCAGCAACTTGCACATGAGGGCATCGTCAACATCGAGAAGAACCGCGGCGCGTTCGTCGCGCGCCCCACGCCCGCCGATGCCCGCGAGGTGTTCGAGGCGCGGCGCCTGATCGAGCCCACCATCGTCGATCATGCCATCGACGCGATGTCGCCGGCCTGGCTCGATCGTCTCCAGCAACATCTCACCGAGGAGCGCGAGGCCGAGCTGCGCGGCGACGCGCGCGCCTCGGTTCGGCTTTCCGGTGAGTTTCACAAGCTCGTCGCCGAGATGAGCGGCCACAGCATCTATATCGGCTTCCTCAAGGAGATGATCGCGCGCTCCTCGCTCATCATCCTGCTGTACCGCCGCCACGACACGCCCGCCTGCGGCACCGATCATCACGCCGGCATCGTCGCCGCGATCCGCAATCGCGACAAGCAGGCTGCGCGCGCGCAGATGCTCTCGCATCTGACCGAGATCGAGGACGAGCTGTTCCTCAAGGACCCCGCCGCCGACGAGCTGCGGCTCGCGGACGTGCTGGGCGTCTGATCCGCATCGATCGCAAGCGCCGGGAATCGCCGCCGAGAGCTGCGATCCCGCGTCAGTGGCTGAGTTCGCGTTCTGCGGCGAGCTGCCCGTCGGGGGTGATCTCGTAGTCGCCGCCTCGCTTTGTCATCCATCCTGACCTGACCATCTCCCGTGCAAGCTGCACCGAGCAGATGGGATGGTTACCTCCCGGGTAATACAGCCTGTCATTTCGGACGAGCAAGTGACCGTACAGTTGGGCATGACGTAATGCCCTGCGCATCCCGGGTGATGGATCTTTCATGCCGGTTCAAGCGCGAGCGCGACGAAGGTTCCTAATCAGCGCCGGGACTTTCGATGGCGTTTGCGCTGCGCAGGGTGGGCAGGAACCCACATTCTGCCGCATCGTTGTTCTTTTCGAAGGAGCAGCGTCATGAACGTACGGGACGAGTACACGCGATCGCTCTGGATGGATGTTTCGGTCGCGGATGCCCCCGCGCTGTCGCGCACCGTGGCCGTGGACGTCGTTATCATCGGCTCTGGAATAGCCGGGCTGTCCGTGGCTTATGAACTGGCCTGCCATGGACGCTCCGTCGCGGTGCTCGATCGCGGCGGCATTGGTAGCGGGATGACGGCGCGCACCACGGCGCATCTGGCGACGGCGCTCGACGATGGCTACGGCGAATTGGTCAGGGTCCGCGGCCCAGATTGTGCGCGGCACTATTATCAGAGCGTCGAAGCCGCAATCGCCCGCGCCGAGGCCATTCAGCGCGATGAGCACATCGATTGTGATTTTCGGCGTGTCGACGGCTACTGGGTGCAGGCGCCCGAAACGCCTGCATCCGAGCTGGATACAGAATTGGATTGCTGTCGCAAGCTCGGGATTCCCGTCGAAAATTGCGCCGAGCCGACCGTATTCCATTCTGGAGGTCTCGTGCGCTCGTTGCGCTTTGCCCGCCAGGCGCGCCTGCACCCGACCAGATATCTTGCCGGACTGGCCGGCGCACTTCAGCGCCGCGGGGCGCAGCTCTACGCCGACACCTGCGTTGAAAGCATCCGTCAAGCGCGTGGCGACATGATCGTGACGACCGGCTCGGGCTACGAGGTCCGCGCCGCCGACGTGGTCGTCGCGACGAACTCGCCGGTCAATGTGCAGGTCGCGATCCATACCAAGCAGGCGCCTTACCGCACTTATGCGCTCGCCGCCAAAATCCCGGCCGGCGCGCTCAAGGATGCGCTGTATTGGGACACGCTCGATCCCTATCACTATGTCAGGCTTCAGCCGCTCTCTGCGGAGGAGGATCTCGTCATCATCGGCGGCGAAGATCACAAATCCGGTGAAGCGGACGACGGCGCACAGCGCCTTGCCGCGCTCGAGCGCTGGGCGCGCGAGCGATTGCCGGCGCTGCGCGGGGTCACTCACCGATGGTCAGGTCAGGTGCTGGAGCCGAGCGATTTCGTCGGCTTCATTGGCCGCAGCCCCGGCGAGGAGCATCTCTTCATCGTCAGTGGTGACTCCGGACAGGGCATCACGAACGGGCTGGTGGCGGGCATGCTGATTGCAGATCTCGTCATGACCGGGGCGAGCCCGTGGGAGGAAGTCTACGCCCCGGCACGCAAGATTCAGAAAAACATCGGCGAGTTCATCAGCGAGAACATCACGCCGCTGAAGAATTTCGCGGAGTATCTGACGGCGAGCGAGATCGCGGGCGTCGAACGTCTGCGCCCCGGGGAGGGGCGCCTCGTCCGGAGCGGCCTGAAGAAGATCGCGGCGTGCCGGGACCGGAACGGACATTTGCATCTGCATTCGGCAAGCTGCACCCATCTCGGCTGCGTCGTGCACTGGAATGCGCTCGAGCAATGTTGGGATTGCCCGTGTCACGGTTCGCAATTCGCCCCGGATGGCACCGCGCTCAACGGCCCTGCGGTGTCTCCGCTCGGCGACATCGACAAACCCGCCAATCTTGAAGCCGCAGAGTGAGGCGTGCAGTCCTTGCGGACGCGCTGGGCGCGTTCCCTGATTTCGCACAACGGCGATATCTGTTTGATTCAAATTGGAGCCGATCTCGGCGACCTCTCATCAATGTAGATGGCAGGACTGCATATTTGCCGCTGTGGTGGCCAGTTGACGGAGGCCAGACGTCGGCGTCAACTGGCGCCGAGACGTTGCGTGCCTGCCATCACCCCTCGCGTAGCCCTGCACCTAGCGGAGGCCGGCCATGTCGGGTTTGAGGATGCCGGCCAGAGTGTCCGGAATCGCCACGCTGCTTGCGGCCGTTGTAACGATCCTCGGCAGCGCCTCCTCGGCAAAGGCCCAGCAGGACTCCGTCGTCCTGTTTCGCAACGTCCGGATATTCGACGGCAAGAGCGCCGCGCTGTCAGCCGCGTCCAACGTCCTCGTCAGAAATGGGAAGATCGAGAAGATTTCGACCGCGGACATCGCGGCCGCCGGTCAGGTGGTCGACGGCGGCGGCCGTGTCCTGATGCCGGGACTGATCGATGCGCATTGGCACGCGATGCTGGTGCGCCCGACGCCGATGGCCGTGCTCGCGGGCGATGTCGGCTACAACAACCTGCTCGCCGCCAGCGAGGCGACGGCCACGCTGATGCGCGGCTTCACCACCGTGCGCGACATGGGCGGGCCGAGCTTCGGCCTCAAGCAGGCCATCGACGAGGACCTGGTCGCCGGCCCGCGCATCTATCCCTCCGGCGCCATGATCACCATCACCAGCGGGCACGGCGACTTCCGCCAGCTCTCCGATCTGCCGCGAACGATCGGCGGCATGCTGAGCCGCATGGAGCGGATCGGCGGCAGCATGGTGGCCGACAGTCCGGATGAGGTGCGTGTGCGTGCGCGCGAGCAGCTCATGCAGGGGGCCTCGCAGGTCAAGCTCACCGCAGGCGGCGGCGTTGCATCGCCCTTCAGTCCGCTCGACGTCTCCACCTTCACCGAGCCCGAGCTGCGCGCGGCGGTCGAAGCCGCCGACAATTGGGGCACCTATGTTGCTACGCACGCCTATACGCCGGTCGCGATCCAGCGCTCGGTCGCAGCCGGCGTCAGATGCATCGAGCATGGTCATCTCATGGACGAGGCGAGCGCCAAGCTGATTGCGGAGAAGGGGATCTGGTTGAGCACGCAACCGTTCCTGGATATCTCCGGTGCCGCCGCGCTCGGCCCCGCCGAGCAGGACAAGATGAAACAGGTGGTTGCCGGAACCGACCGCGTCTATGCGCTCGCGAAGAAGTACGGCATCAAGACCGCGTGGGGCACCGACGTCCTGTTCTCGCAGGCGCTGGCGGATCGACAGGGCGCCATGCTGGCCGCACTCACGCGCTGGTACACATCGGCCGAAGCGTTGGCGATGGCGACGTCGGCCAATGCCGAATTGCTGAGCCTGTCGGGTCCGCGAAATCCCTATCCGGGCAAGCTCGGCGTGGTCGAGGAGGGCGCGTTCGCCGATCTCCTTCTGGTCGACGGCAATCCGCTCGACAACATCAAGCTCGTCGAAGATCCCGCGAAGAATTTTGTGGTGATCATGAAGGGCGGCAAGGTCTACAAGAACATCCTCGCACGCTGACAAGCGCGCGCGTCGATCACATCTTGCGCGCCTGCCAGACATGAGGTGGCGGGATCGCTCCTAGGGGCGATCCTCCGCTACCGGCCTGTTGCGCTGCGAACCGGCCGCGATCTCCGGAACCGCGGCAGGCCGCCCAGGGCTTGTCACAATTGCAGGCCTGTCATCGGGGGCATGGCTTCTCAGCGTCTCCAGAACCAGAAAGAATTTCTCGGCTAGCATGGGTCAAACTCGCTGGCGCGTTCATTTCGGTTTCGAGAGCAGCGAATTTCGCTCGTCGAATCGATCATTTGCTGCGCTCAGGGCAGTTTAGCTCGTATTGGCACGCCGGATTGTGACAAGCGTTGCCGGATTCCTGCGTCTGCGTCGTGTCGATGATCACGCACTGCTGCATAACGTGACTATTCCTCGCGGGCCGCTCCCGCTATATGCTGTCGCTCTGTCATTGAACTGTCATGTCACCGTAAATGCTGAAATCAGACGCAACCCCGGCTCGCAAAACCCCGAGTGCGCCGGACGGGAATCCTGTCCCGAAGGACAACAACAGGACGCAAGTCGTCGCCGGCTTCCTCAGGCAGATTGAACCGGCCGAGCCCGGCGCGGAACCTGCGATCGTCGAGGGCGCTGTGAGTGATCAGACGCCATCGCAAGATGCCCCGCCTGCTCCGGAACCAACTCGGTCGAGCCTTGCCGCGCACCCCGGCGAGATCGAGCTCAAGCTGCTCGTCGATGCCGATCGCATGGCGCATTTCAACGCCGCGCCGGTCATTGCGGCGAATGCGCGCAACAAGGGCTCGCGAAAACACCTCAAATCCGTCTACTATGATACGCCCGATCGGATGCTTCGGCGCAACGGCCTGAGCCTGCGCGTTCGCCAGAGCGGCGCGCGCTTCGTGCAGACCGTGAAGACCGACGTGGCGGACGATCCGCTGCGCCGCGGCGAGTGGGAGGCGAGCGTGGCCTCGCTTGCGCCCGATCTCGCTCTGGCGATGCCGTTCATTCCAGAGAAGCTTCGCAGCCATCTCGAAGCGCAGCCGCTCGAAGCTATCTTCACCGCTGATGTCCATCGCCACGCGCGGATGATCGACCTGCCGTCCGGCACGGTCGAGATCGCCTTCGACCATGGCGTGCTCACGGCGAGTGATCGATCGCTGCCGGTAAGCGAGATCGAGCTGGAGCTCAAGAGCGGCAGCGCGAGCACGATCTACGAGGTCGCGTTGCGGCTTGCGGAGCACGGCGCGGTGAAGCCGTCCATCCGCAGCAAGTCGGCGCGCGGCTTCGACCTTGCCGCGGGCGTGCCGCCCTCGGCACGACGCCCGCGAAAACTTCGTCTCGATCCGTCGGTGACGCTCGACGAAGCCTTCGCGACGATCCTGCGCTCGTGCTTCCTTCATCTGCTTCAGTCGCTGCCGGCGGCCGAGGACGGGCGCAATCCGGAAGGCGTGCATCAGCTGCGTGTCTCGCTGCGCCGGATTCGATCGGCGCTCGACCTGATGCGCTCGGTCGGCGCGCTGAGCAATCTCGACGCATTGAGGTCGGAAGCGCGCTGGCTGGCGCAAGACCTGTCCGCCGCACGCGACTGGGATGTGTTCCAGCTCGAGACCCTGCCGACGATCGCGAAGGCTTGCCCTTCAATCGCCGGCTTCGATGCGCTCGGCCGGGCTGCGGCCGAGCGCCAGTCCGAGGCCTATCGCAAGGCGCATCAGGCGCTCGACGATCGCCGCTGCGCCATGTTCCTGATCGGCCTCGGCAACTGGATCGAGACACGGGGCTGGCGCAACCACGTCGCCGCCGAAGATTTCGGCCGGCTCGCCGAGCCCGCCGTCAACTTCGCCCAGCGCATTCTGTCGGAGCAATACGCCAAGGTGCTCAAGCGCGGCCGCCGCTTCAAGTCGCTCACGATGGACGAGCTGCACCGGGTGCGGCTCGCGACCAAACGGCTGCGTTATCTCAGCGAGTTCCTGCTGCCGCTGTTTGCGGATCGCAAGTCCGCGAGGAAATTTGCCCGCAGGCTGGCCGGTTTGCAGGAGGAGCTCGGCGCCTACAACGACATGGCGGTCACGGCTTCGCTGCTCGACGGGCTCGGAGCCGATCCCGACAGCGCCATCGCCGGCGCCGCGATCGCCGGCTGGCAGGCGCGTGCATCGATCGGCATCAAGCCGGCCTTGCAAGGCACCTGGCGCGATTTCACCGCCGCGCGCGTGCCTTGGTCCTCACAGGACTGATCACGCATCCCCCAAAAAGTTGCGGCCAGCCATTGGGGGATGGCTGGCCGCGCGCGAACCGGTCTGGGACGGGGAGGGGTGGGGATGTGACCGGGTCGCGTAACTCCTTGTCTCGTTCTTAATCTCTGGCGCTGGCGGTGGAGACCGCCGGCTTGGTATCGCCCAGCGAGACCCAGACGTTGGGATCGCTCTGCGACTGGCGCTTGACGAAGCGGTAGCCGGTTTCCGTCCAGGCAACGACGTTCTCGTTCTGATTGTCGAGAACGAACTCGCCCTTGTCGGTCTTCACCGTCAGCACCGCGTGTCCTTCGCCCTTCTTGTCGCGCACGACGGTGATCAGCAGAGCCTGGCGCGGCCATCCGGCATCGATCAGCATCTTGCGCTTCAACAACACGTAGTCTTCGCAGTCGCCGTAACCGTCGGTCGGCAGCGACCATTTCTCGATCACGCCCCAGTGCTCCTGGTCGGTCAAAGGCTTGACGGTCTCGTTGACCCAGCGATTGACCTTGACGAGGTCACGCCATGCGGCCTGCGACATCACGATGTCGCGCGGCTGTGCCGGCGTGCCCTGGCACTGGGCGGTATTGTCCGCACAGAACTCGACCCAGCCGATCGGCGCACGCGTGGTGTCACCGAGGCTTGCGTAAAGCAGACGGCTCTCGCCGGCCTGCGCTGCCGCGCTGATCCCGAAGAGCATGGCAGCCAGCGCCAGCCCTTTCCCCTGTCCCTTGAAGTCAAACATTGCGGCCCCCGTTTCTTGTTGGGACCACATTTCGCACGGAGCTTTTGAGTTGCCGCTAAGTCAACCAAGTCAAGTCGAGACGAATACAAGTAAAAGGCGCGGCGAATTCGATCTATACTTGAATCGAATTCTCATAAAATTTGAAACAACCGCAATTGATTCAAATTTTATCGATTAACGCGGAAACGCTGGCGGGGACGGCCGTTTCCACTCCAAACGGGCCGCGCGTTAACCGGCGCGAGGTCGGCCATCACGCATGAAAAAGGCGGCGTCCGCATTGCGGAGGCCGCCTTCGGGGCTGAAAATACAGGGGTTTTGGCGTCCTTGCGCTTTACCGCGCGGTAACGCTCTCTTCGAGTGTCTCGATCGGCTGCGCGTGGACGAACTCCAGCGCGAAGCCGTCTTCGAGGTTTCGGACCACGCGGCCCTGGACCCGGCCGAGCATGACCGTCGATTTCAGCGGCGGCCGGTTCTCCGCGGCAATGGCGGCACCGGACAAGGAAAGGTCGATGATGCGGCAGGTCATCTTCGTGCCGTCCTCGAGCGTCAGCACCGCGATCGGGTTGCGCGGCACGATACGGTCGTGGCGGCGGTCCTCCGGCAGATTGAGGATGTCGCGGTTGGCAAGCCAGGTCAGCTGCGCGGCGAGCTTGTCGCGCTTTCGGGGTGTCGCCCCGATCGTCATGGCGAAGCCATTGTCGATGATGCGGGTGATCTTGCCCTCGACGCGGCCGATATGGTCGAGATAGGCGACGACGCGGTCGCCGACATTGCCGATGCCGGGGGCGAGCAGCGCCAGGCCGCCCGGCGACATGTTGATCACCTGGCAGGGGAATTCGCGGCGGTCCGGCAGCATGTAGCGGCCGAGCAGGTGCACCTTCACCCGCTGGAAACGCCGACGCTCTTCGGCGGCAGGAAGAAATTTTTTGTTCGCCAACGCCATTTTCAACACCCGACCCCCCGCCCGGGCGGAGTCCGGGACGACCCTAAGGTGCATAGGGTTAATGCCGCGTTAGGATCGGGCGCGGCGGAAACGGACAGACACAATGCGTTCGGAAAGCCACACCCGGAGGGGTGCTCACGCCGGCCTCGTCGCCCGCCGCTGCAGCAGGAGCAGCAGCGCCAGCAGCACCGCGGCGGACAGCCCGAGCGACCAGTGAATGCCGATCGCCGCGCCAAACAGCCCGACGGTGATGCCGCTGAACGCCCGCATCCCGAGCCCCGCCATATTATAAAGACCGACGACGCGGCCGCGAATGTCGTGCGGGGCATTCACCTGCACCAGGGCCTGCGCCATGGTGTTGAACGACAGCTCGAAGAAGCCGGCGAAGAACAGCAGCACGATCGCAACCGGATAGATGCGCACTGTGGCGAAGCCGAGCAGCGCCGCGCTCCAGAGCATCGCGAGCATAATCGCGGTGCGCGGCGTGCCCTTGAGCCGTCCCCAGGATTCCAGCGCGATAGCGGCGAGCACCGCGCCGGCCGCATCCGCCGCGAGCAGCACGCTGTAGGAGACGCCGGGATCGCCATGACCGAGATCGCCGGCAAAGCCCGGCATCTGGGCGTGGTAGGCATTGCCGATCATGAAGGAGGTGAGGCCGGCAAGCCAGGTCATCGCCGTCAGGGTTGGCTGGGTGCCGATGGCGCGGATGGTCAGCACGATGTCGGCAAGGCCGCGCACGGCAAAGCGCCGCACCGCCACGCTGTTGTCGCGCACAGGCGCCCAGAACAGCCAGAGCAGCATCGGCAGATAGAACAGCGTGTTGAAGATGATGCCGTGCGAGGTGCCGAGCGTCAGCATGATGATTCCGCCGACGGCAGGCCCGACCAGGATGCCGAGATAGCGCGCCATCGCGTTCAGCCGCACCGCGCTCGGCAGGTCGGCGGGGCCGACGAGGTCGTAGAGCAGCAGCTGGTTCGGCGTCTGCCACAGCACGCCGGCGCAGCCGTGGATCACCAGCAGCAGCATCGCGTGCCACATCTGGATCGTGTCGGTGATGAAGAAGAAACCCCATCCGCTCGATGCCACGATGAACAGCAGCATGCCGCACTGGATGATGCGGCGCGGATCGAACCGGTCGGCAAGCCCGCCGACGGCGACCGAGAACAGCAGGAACGGCAACCAGTGCGACAGCACGGCAAAACCCGCCAGCGCCGGCGAATGGAATTTCTGGAACACGACCCAATAGCTGATCACATGCTCGATATTGTCAGCCATCATCGCCAGCACATAGGCGGTGAACTGCAGCCGGTACGGCACCGACTTCATCGCCGCGAACGAGCCGGACGCAGCCACGGGATTTTGGGGGAGGGGGTTCAAGGGGGCACCTGGGTGGGATTCAATTCGTCCCTACACGCTCGCAGGTATGCGCTCAAGACTTGGACGCTCACGAAGATCAGCCATGCACTGTCGCAGCACACTCAATCATCATCCCTGCGCAACCGCGAAGCGGTTGTCGCCGGAGGTGCGCGCTCTTGCGCGCCTCGAAGGATGAGCCGCAAGCTCCCGGAGCCATCCTTCGAGGCTCCCCGCGGGGCGCTACGCGCCGCACGTCTCGCACCTCAGGATGACGGCTGAGCTGGTAGCAGCCCCGTAGCCCGCATGAGCGCAGCGATTTCCGGGGCCGCTGATCCCGCATGTCGCTTCCGCCTTCGCTCTCCGAGCTACGGCGGACAAGTCGCTCATGAGGGCTACGAATTCCTGCATCTTGGCACACGCACGCATCTCACATACGCTTCGCCTCAGCCCGCACCATCAATCATAACAAGCGGGCATCGAGGAAATAGCCATGGAATCCATCCGCGTCTGCACCCATGCAGGGCCGGGCTCCGAGCCCGTCATCCGCACCGTGCCGTGGCCGAAGGTCGGCCGCAAGGCCGCGTTGATCAAGGTCGGCGCCTGCGGGGTCTGCGGCACTGATCTGCATATCCTCAAGGGACATTGGCCGAAGCCGCTGCCCTGGCCTTTCACGCTCGGCCACGAGCTCGGCGGTGTCATCGTCGAATGCGGCGAGGAGTTCACCGAGGACTTCATGAGCAAGCCGCTCAAGGTCGGATCAAAAGTGATGATCCCGCCGCTGATGCCCTGCGGCCATTGCTATTACTGCATCCATTATCCGCAAACGGCCAACAAGTGCCTGACGCCGGTCTATTACGGCCGCTATCTCGGCTTCGACAAGGCGCCGCACATGTGGGGCGGCTGGGCCGAATATGTCTATGTCGATCTCGAGATGCTGCCGGGCACCAAGATCTACAAATTGCCCGACGACATGTCGCTGCGCCTCGGTGCTCTCTCCGAGCCGCTGACCTCCTGCATCCGCGCCTTCAACCGCGCCAGCCGCGCCGGTGGTTTTTCCTGGGGCGACACGGTGGTGATCCAGGGATCGGGCCCGATCGGCATTCTCGCGGTCGCGGCTGCGAAGGAGATGGGGGCAGGGCGCGTGATCTGCGTCGGTGCGCCCGAGGAGCCGCGGCTCAAGCTGGCGCGCGAGTTCGGCGCGCAGGCGACCGTGAACATCGAGGAGATCAGATCGCCGCAGGAGCGCATCGCGCGTGTGCGCGAGATCGTCGGCGGCTTCGGGGCTGATCTGGTGATGGACTGCTCGGGGCACCCCACCGCCGGCCCCGAAGGCATCGAGATGCTGCGCGACGGCGGCACCTATGTCGAGATGGGCCAGTTCACCGATGCCGGCTCGATCGACACCTCGTGGCACCGCATCTGCACCAAGGACCTCAACGTGCTCGGGTCCTGGGGCTTCACCGGCAATGACCTGCCGCTCGGCGTCGACATGCTCTATCGCACGGCGGGCAAATATCCCTGGCTGAAGATGCAGACGATCTATCCGTTCACGGAGGAAGGCGTCGCGCAGGCGGTGAAGGACGCCATGGCGATGAAGACGGTGAAGTCGACCATCGTGCCGTGGCCCGAATTGGTGGAATAGAAGATGCCGTCGATCCCGCACGATCTCGCGGCGTTCCTGGTCGAGGCCAAGCGGCGCACCTATGCCGGCCTCGACGACGACGCGACGGTGGCCGCGCCGCTGCTCGCCGGCTCAAAACAGCTCGAGCATCGCGCGCCGCCTTACGCTTATCGCGATATCTATTTCGGGATGGGATTTTTCGTCGGGCAGGAGACCGTCTCCCGGGACGACCGCGTCATCTCGTCGATGAGTTACAGCGGTGGCGCCCGTGCCGAGATCACGGACCGGGACACTTTCCTCGCGATCTACAAATTCCTGCGTCACGCGCTGCTGGCTGTGAGCGTCGAGCAGCCATACCGCGGACCGCGCCGGTTCGAACAGGCGGGGATGCTCTACCGCAACGAGGTCGAAGGCGCGCTCGATCGTTTTCATGGGGTCGAGACGATTGCGCGGCAGGATGGCACGCAGTTGTATGAGCTGCGCTTCAGTGGCGGCTTGCTGCGATAGACGATCCCGTAGCCCGGACGAGCGAAGCGACATCCGGGGACACCGGCCCTGCTTTCCGTTTTGCTCCATGCGGGCAACGAGACGGAATTACGGAATGAAGGACGCGATGACAAACGAACAGACACCCGACCGAACCCCACGCGCCTCCTCCCCCTTCAACGCCATCCGCGCGATCGACTACACCGTCATCTTCGTGCGCGACATGGCGGCGATGCGCCGCTTCTATGAGAACATCCTCGCCTTTCCCCTGCTGCGCGAGCTGTCGCCGAACCGGATCGAGTTTGGCTTGGGCAGCAACACGCTGGCGCTGGCGCGACCGAGCCGAACCGCCGCCGATGCGCCGACGCCGCCGGGCAGTGCTTCGCTGCAGCTGGCGTTCAAGGTCTCCGCGGCCGAGGTCGATGCATGCGCCGACGAACTCGTTCGGCAGGGTGTCGCGCTGGTGTCGCCGCCGACCAACCAGTCGTTCGGGCATCGCACGCTGTTCTTCCGCGACCCCGACGGCAATCTTCTGGAGATCTATGCCGAGATTTAGCGGTTACCGTCCCGTCGCCCGAAAAGTTCCACCGGAAATCCCCGACTTATTCACGCCGCGGTGAAACTTAGGTCCAGGTTGCGGCTTTCAGTTCCCAGGAGAGCGATCGTGAAGCGAATCCTGAAACCCGTCACTTACGTGCTAGCTGCCATCTACTTCGTGGTGGATGCTGTCTTCATGGCCGTGGCGCGGCCAATAGCGCGCTGGGTCGGACGGCATTTCGAATTCAGGCGTTTGCGCACCTGGATCAGATCGCTGTCGCCTTATGCGTCGCTCGCTCTGTTCTCCGTGCCCGTCATCGTTCTGGAGCCGGTCAAGCCGGTCGCTGCTTATCTCACCGCAACCGGTCAGTTCCTGAGCGGCGCGGTAACGTTCATTGTCGGCGAATTGCTCAAGCTGGTGCTGGTCGAGCGCTTGTTTCATCTCACACGCGACAAGCTGATGCGAATTCGCGCCTTTGCATGGGCTTACGGAAAATACGCCGGGGCGAAGGCGTGGCTGCAGGCGACCGAAGCTTGGCGCGCCATCCGGGCGCTGGCCCGTGCGGTCAAGGACGCTGTTGCGCGCGTGAGAGCCAGGCTGGTCGGCAGCTTCAGCGGACTGGCGGCCTCCAGGGATTAGACCGCGCAGGCGCGCTGCGCGCTATGCGACCTTGCGCTTTGCTGCGGTTGCCTTGTCCCCGGTATTCGGCGTGCCGGTCGGCTCGATGAGCAGGAGATGAACCTCCTCGCGCGCCACCGGGCGATGCTCGACGCCTTTGGGCACGACGTAGAGTTCGCCCGGACCAAGCGTCACCGTGCGATCCCGCAACTCGATGTCCAGATTGCCCTTCAGGACGAGAAAGAAATCATCGGTGTCCTCGTGCCTGTGCCAGGTGAACTCGCCCTTCACCTTCACCACCATCACGTCGCAATCGTTGAAGGTCGTGACCGTGCGCGGCGACCAATGATCCTCAAAGGTCGCCAGCTTGTCGGCGAGCGATATGCTACCTGTCATGTTTTCTCCGTTGCTCTCTCGTGAGGCACGATTTGGGATCGCGGGGCGGGTGCGACAAGACCGTCCTCGTTGACCGGTCGATCTTGCCGTACCGATGCGGTCCGAGATCTCGCCGCAGCCGGCTATTTGACGCATCCGGTCAACATGGCCTGCGCCCATTCGGGGCGGTTGTTGGCCAGCGCGCGCGCCGATGCGGCGTCCCAATCATATTCGAGGGCCAGCAGCTCGACCTGCCAGCCCCTCTTTTTCTTCGTGAGGATCGCATAGCGGGCGTGAGGCGAGCGGTGCTCCAGGTTTGCGGCAAACGGAATGTCCGCGAAGACGGGGCAACCAACGCTTCCCGGATTGAGAACCAGGCAGTCGCCCGGTCCCTGAACCGCGGCCTGGCGGTGGCTATGGCCACACAGCACCACGCGCGCCGTCGGCTCGCTTGCGAGGCGCGTCGCCAGCACCTCGCGGCGTGCCGGGACAAAGCGGCCGTCGTCGAGCGATTCTTCCAGCAGGCACGCCGTATCGTTGTCGGGCGTGCCGTGGCAGGCGAGGATCCCGTCGTCGAGACGAATTTGCGAGGGCAGGCCATGGAGCGCGCGTCGTTGCTCCGCAGTCAATGCGCGACGCGCAAACAGGCCTGCCGGCGAGAGTTTGTCGTCCGGAAACTCCTCGATCCAGCGGTCATGGTTTCCGCGCACGGTCGGCAACGCCAGCGATTGCAGGGCTTCGAAAGTCTCTTTCGGCCACAAAGGGCTGGTGACGCAATCGCCGAGGTTCACGGTGCAATCGACGCCACGCGCCTTGATGTCGGCCAGCACGGCCTCCAACGCAGCAAGGTTGCCGTGGATGTCGGAAATGACTCCCAATCGCATCGTTGCGCTCCCCCTCTAACTCGGTTCGATCTCGGCCCATTTGCCTTGCCGCCGGACCCCGTTGCGCCGATGTTAATCAAGGTGGCCGCAAAAATCCGCTGCAACCTCTGAGGCGCGGCTCTTTTCGCGAAGCCATGCATCATTGGCATGGTGATTTCCGAACTCTTGGCGTAAAGAGCACCCAGATCAAATCCAGCGTGCGGCCGGGCCGTTTGCCGCGCACGCGAGCTCAGGCCCCTCGGCTCACCGTTTGCGCGCCTGAATTAACCAAGGTTCTCCATCCCGTGTCTTTTCCGGCCCTGACCCCGCCGCTCGCCCGCGCTTTGGCCGAGCGGAACTATGATTCACCGACCCCCGTTCAGCTCGCCGTGCTCGCGGACGAAGCCGCCGGCCGCGACCTGCTGGTTTCGGCCCAGACCGGCTCCGGCAAGACCCTCGCTTATGGCCTCGCCATGGCCAAGGATCTGCTCGGCGATGCCGAGCGGTTCGAGCGGGCGGCCGCACCGCTCGCCCTGATCGTGGCGCCGACCCGCGAGCTCGCGATGCAGGTTCAGCGCGAACTCGCCTGGATCTACCAGCATGCGGAGACACGCGTCGTCTCCTGCGTCGGCGGCATGGATCCGCGCCGCGAGCAGCGCGAGCTTGCCGCGGGCGCTCACATCGTCGTCGGCACGCCCGGCCGGCTATGCGATCATTTGCGCCGCGGCCGTCTCGACATCTCGGAATTGAAAGCGGTCGTCCTCGACGAGGCCGACGAGATGCTCAATCTCGGCTTTCGCGAGGACATGGAGTTCATCCTCGAGACCACGCCGGAGACGCGCCGCACCCTGCTGTTCTCGGCGACCTTTCCGCGCGGCATCGTCGCGCTCGCCAAGCAATATCAGCAGCAGGCGTTCCGGATCGAAGTCGCCGGCGACGAAGGCGGTCATGCCGATATCGAGTACCGCGCCATCCGGATCGCACCCGCCGATGCCGAGCATGCGGTCGTCAACGTGCTGCGCTTCTACGAGGCGCCGAGCGCGCTGGTGTTTTGCAGCACGCGCGATCACGTCAGGCATTTGCAGGCGGCGCTCCTGGAGCGTGGATTTTCCGTCGTCGCTCTGTCGGGTGAATTGACGCAGAACGAACGGACCATGGCGTTGCAGTCGCTGCGTGACGGCCGCGCGCGCGTTTGCGTCGCCACCGACGTTGCCGCCCGCGGTATCGACCTGCCGAGCCTCGACCTCGTCATTCATGCCGACCTGCCCAACGACGCCGAGGTGATGCAGCACCGCTCGGGCCGAACCGGGCGCGCCGGACGCAAGGGGACCAGCGTCCTGCTGGTGCCGCCCGCCCGCCGGCGTCGCGCAGAGCTGCTGCTCAATCTCGCAGGTGTCGATGCCGACTGGGGCACGGCGCCGCAGGCGGACGAAATCCGCAAGCTCGACCATGAGCGCATGAAGGACGTGCTGTTCACCGAGGAGACGACGGCGGACGATCTGGTGCTGGCCCAGGCGCTGCTGGCCGAGCGGTCGGCCGAGGATATCGCAGCTGCCTTGGCGCGGCTTTATCGCGCGCGGCTGCCGTCGCCCGAGGACATCCTCGATCCCGGCGAGCGCAGCGGCCGGCCGCGCGATGATCGCGGTCGGGACAATGTTCGCACGCCGCGCGACGATGGCCGCACCTCACGCGGCGACGATCGCCCTGCGGGGCCGCGATCGAAATCAGGCAAATCCTCGCCGCGTCACGGCATGGGAGAGGCCAGCGTCTGGTTCCGCGCCAACATCGGACGACGCAAGAATGCGGAAGCGCGCTGGCTGCTGCCGATGATCTGCCGTCGCGGCGGCATCGACAAGGGCGATATCGGCGCCATCAAGATCATGGACACCACGACCGAGTTCGAGATTTCCGAGCGGGTCGCGGAGTCTTTCGCGGTCAAGATCAAGCGTCCGGACAAGGAAGACAATATCCGCCTCGAGCCGATGGCGGGCGCGCCGCAGCAACAGGCGCCTGCGGAGGAGCGGTCACACCCGCCCCGGCGCGAGAGCCGCGACAGCGATCATCGGGAACGTCGCGAGGATCGTCCACGCGACAAGAGTGAATTCAAGCCGCGCAGCAAGCCGCAGGGCGAGCGCGGGCCGAAATTCGCCGATGCTCCGTCCTTCGGCAAGAAGCACAAGAACAAGCCGGGTCACGCAGAGCCGTCGGTCACGCCGTGGCCCGCGAAGGGCGCGCCTGGAAAGAAGCCGAAGAAGAAAAAGCATCGCGGCTGAACCGGCACCGTTCAGCGCAGACGACAATGATGCCGCCGGGTTGCACCGGCGACATCATCTGAGAAGTCGGGTGTGAGCTCAGCGGCCACCGCCGCCACCACCACCACCACCGCCGCCGCCGCCACCACCGCCGCCGGCATCGCGCATCGACGAGCTGTAGCGCGGGTCGGTCTGCTTCATGTAGGTCGGCGAGGTATCGCGGACGGGAATGACGCTGCTGCGGGAGCGGCCGGGGTTCGGCTGCTCGAAGACGATGCCACAGCCTTCGAAAAAGGCGAACTGGCAGCCATCGGTTCGGTGGGGCGCCGCGTTGGCGCTGGTCGCGGCGAACGCGCTCGTCGCAACGCATGCAATCAAGGCAATCTTCGACAACGTGAGCTTCATGGATATTCTCCAGCCTCGGTTCGGCGAGACCGGAACGGCTCGCACACACCTTCGACGGAGCGCCACCTGACCCGGTTCGAGGGCGCGGCTTCACGCCCGCGTGAGCCGGCCGGCCGGCGAGGGACATTACACCGCGGTAAGGTCGCGCAGCATGTACGTCGAGCCTTCGCCATAGGATGCCAGCTTTGCGCGCAGTGCCGCGTCCGCCGTGACGGGCCGAAAGCCGAGACGTTGCCACAGCGGCCGCGTGGCATAGACCGAGACCAGCGCGAGCGTTGCGATGCCTGACGCACGCGCCAACTGTTCAACATCAGCAACATAGGGGCGCACGACGCCGCCGCGAAAGTCGGGCAGGACCGCGACGTCATGGACGTAGAGGCAATCCGCATCGTCAGGCAGTCGTGCGAGCAAGCCGTCGAGCGGCGGGATCCGGTATTGCTTCCAGGGATGCGCGAGACCGTAGCCGGCGATCTCGTCGCCCGCGACCAGCACGCGGCATCCGTCGGGATAGAGCCGCATCTTCTCCGCGAGCACCTCGGGGCTCTCAGGAAGAGCGGGATGAATTTGCGTCGCGATCGCGCTGATCGCGGGCAGGTCGGATGCGTGCGCGGGACGCCAATGCGGCTTGCTCATGTCTTTCCGTCTCGGTTGACCCAGTTTATTCCGCCGCGTCGGCGCGCGCAGCGAAAAATATCTTTGCCGCCATCTCAGGAATACGACGCCGCGTGCGGCGTCCTACCCATGCAAGCCAATTGCATGACAGGAGATATCATGACGTCCTCGATCCGCCTCGCGCTCTCGCTGGCACTCTCGCTCGCGATCGTTCCCGCCGCCTTCGCCGCACCGCCGACCAAGACCGGCAAGACCGACAAGGGCAACGTGCTCACCGATGCCAAGGGCATGACGCTCTACACCTTCGACAAGGACGCGGACGGCAAGTCCGCCTGCAACGGTCCATGCGCGACGAACTGGCCGGTGCTGAAGGCCGAGGCGAGCGATGCGGCCGGTGACGGCTACATCATCATCACCCGCGACGACGGCTCGAAACAGTGGGCCTACAAGGGCAAGCCGCTCTACACCTTCGCCAAGGACCAGAAGCCCGGCGACGTCACCGGCGACGGCTTCTTGAACGGCGCCTGGCATCTGGCGATGCCGTAACGGCGCATCTATCTCGGATATTCGAGCTGCATCGCGACGAAGTCGGCCGTGCGCGAGCCGTAGCGCGCGTCGATGGCGGATAGCGTCTGGTCCAGCGCTCGCGCCGGCGGCAAACCGGCGGCGGCCGGCGGCGTCAGCTTTGCCGGCCAGTCGGCCGCGATCTTGTCCGGCAGGATGCGGAGACCGCCGCGGCTCGTCTGCGGCTCTGCCGTGGCAGCGAAGGTGAGGGCACGCGAGCGATAGGTGCGCGACCACGCATCGGCGATTAGCGCAAGCGAGACCTCGTCGATGCCTGGCGTCAGCGCGATTCCGAGTTGCTCGCGGTTCCAGAATGCGAGCGTGTTGGCGATCGCCGTCAGCGCGAACGGGCGCGTGAACTGGAACGCCGCGCTGCGATGGCGCGCATTCCACTCCGCAAGACCGATGTCGCGGGCGACCGCCTCGGCCCTGGCGCGGCCGGCGATGGCCTCGACCAGGGTCAGGGCCATCGGCATGGACGCGGTGATGCCGGTCGTCGTCGCGACGCCGCGCTCGACCACCAGCCTGCGGTCCGCGACATAGCGGATCGCGGAATGCTTCTGCAGATCGCGCACCGAATACCAGTGCGTGGTGGCCTGCCGGCCGTCGAGCAGCCCGGTGTTGGCAACGACCTTGGCGCCGACGCAGACGCCGACGATGATCGCGCCCTTGCCGGCCTGGCTTCTGATCCATTGCAGGGCGACCGCATCGTCTTCGCGGCTCATCGCGGGCACGATCACGTAGTCGGCGCCGTCGGGATGCGCAGCGTCGAACTCGGCGATGGTCGCATGCGGCTGCACTTTCAGCGCGGGATAGAGCGTGACGGGTCCGGGCTGCGTCGCCAATGTGAGGACGTCGGCGACATCGGCGCGCGCGAGGATGCCGTAGGGCATCAGATAGTCTGTCGTCTCGGTCATGTCGTTGATGCCGACGATGGCGATCAGCGGGCGTTCGCGCTTCGGCGGCTTCAGCGCCGCAAGCGTCGCCTCGGTCTCGTCCCTGGAAATTGCGGGCGCGGCTCCCCGAGCCGGAGTGCCTGGCAGCAGGAACAGCCAGGTTCCGCCGATCGCCGCCAGCAGCGCCACGCAGCCGAGGCCGCTCAACGCCAGAACGCGCCATGTCATGATGATGTCACCCGAACCTCGTTGCTTCACGCGAGGCGGAAGCTAACCCTTGGCAACGACATCAGGAATGACGCAGATCCGGCAAAAACGGCCATCCGCGTGCGCGAGACTATCTCAGCCCCTCATACACCATCAGCCCGCGTGCGATCTGCAATTTGCGGATCGCGCGCGGCAGCAGCTTCTCCGGCTGGTGCAGATAGCGCCAGGAGGTGAGGGTGAAGGTTGAAAGCGCGCCGCATTCGTCGTCGAACGGCGCGAGCACGCCTGTCACGCTCACCGGCGTGTGCGGGCGGGCGTTGAAGGGCAGCAGCAACAGCTCGAGATAGGCCTTGCTGCCGTCCTCGCGCGCGGCCGTGATGCCGGCGATCGCACCTAACGCCTCGTCGGCGACGATGGTCGTGATCTCCTCGATCTCGCCGCGGCTCGCGGCCGTGAACAGCGCCGCAAAGCTCTGGTCCTTGAGGTCACACCCCGCGAGCGCACAGACGCGCGTGCCCGCGACGCGGAAGGGAAAGCCGAGATTGGGCTCGCAGGAGAGGACAAAAATGTCGCCGAGCAGGCCGCGGACCGCGGCCGGATCGATGTCGGCCCTATCAGGGGCCCGTGCGGCGCCGCGCTTCTTGTCCCAATACGCGAAGAACGCGCGGCTCGACGGATGTTTCATGTCTGAACGCTTATCCCGGGGTGCAACCTCGAAGGGACAAAGCTGTCCCGCTTCAGTGCACCCGCGATCCCTTGTGATGTTGTGCAGGAGGGGATTTGCAGCGTCCATGCCGGGAGGGCGTTTTCGCCCTCGTTAAGGCAGTCTTTGCGTCGTTAACGTTAAATTAACTATGGCCTTTGCGCCTCACGCGTCGCTGCTATGGTGATCGCAGTCGCAAGCCTCGCCGCTTTCATCCAGGTTCTCGGCGGGGTCTGTACACAGGGCGTCAAACAGCTTGGTCACGGGCCGCGGGGAGGGGTGGGGATACACCTTCATTCCTCCGGCACCGGAAGGCCGACACGGACAGGCAGGGCTTCCCAGGGCCCTGCCTTTTCCTTTTCAGCCGCCGGCTTTCGTGCCCCGGAGCCGGGGCCCATGTCGCGGGCTCAACCGACGAAGAGCTGGGTCCCGGCTCTGCGGCGCGTCACTTCGTGCCGCGCCTGGTCCGGGACACTAGCGTTCCGTGTCCCGGACGCGCTGCAGCGCATAGCGCTGCTGCGCAGAGCCGGGACCCAGTCAGTTTGCCAGCGAGTTCAGGTCTTCCGTCAGGTCGCGCCAGTCCGGATTGAGGTCTTCGATCAGCTTGAGCTTCCAGGCGCGCCGCCATCGCTTCAGCGAATGCTCGCGCGCTCTCGCTTCGAGGATGGACTCGTAGCTCTCGAAATAGACCAGCAACGTGACCCCGTATTGCTTCGTAAACCCGGGGACGCGCTTCGCCTTGTGTGCGGCCATCCGGCGCGCGAGGTCGTTGGTGACGCCGACGTACAATGTGCCGTTTCGCTGGCTTGCGAGGATGTAGACGAAGAATGCGGTTGGCATCGGCGTGAACCAGAAAGTAGAAACTACCTAGAATTGCATGGTTCGAGCTTGCCGCCAATCTGGGTCCCGGCTCTGCGGCGCGTCACTTCGTGCCGCGCCTGGTCCGGGACACGGGCTGGGCTGGTTTCATGCCCCGGACGCAGTGCGGCGCTTCTTCAGCGCTGCACTGCTGAGCCGGGGCCCAGCGTCGCGTCCGACATCGAAATGAGACGCCGTTTTACGATTTCCTTTTGTGCACTTGCGCAAGGCCGGCAAAGGCGACTATCTCCAAACGGATCGTTCCGATCGCGCCTGAAAGCGAAGCTGCCTTGGATTCCCCGCACGATTCTCCGCCGCAGGATTCTCAGCCCGGCCTGCCGGCCGCCCATGAGGAGGCTCCGCGCGAGCCGGTCCTGACGCTGCCTGTGGCGCTGACCGCCTATATCGTCCTGCTGGCGGTGATCCATCTGCGGGTGCTGCTGCCGGCGGAGCTCGAGAACTGGACCATCGACGTCTTCGGCTTCATCCCGAAGCGATACGATTCCTCGCTGCTCAATCTGCAGATCCCGGGCGGGTCGGGCGCCAAGGTCTGGACGTTCGTCACCTATTCGCTGCTGCACGCCAATCTGACCCATCTCGGCTTCAACGTGCTCTGGCTCTTGCCGTTCGGCAGCGCGCTGGCGCGGCGGTTCGGCGCGGTCAGGTTCTTTCTGTTTCTGGCGGTGACGGCGGCGGCCGGCGCGCTCGCCCATCTCGTCACCCATGAGCACGCGGTGGCGCCGATGATCGGCGCCTCCGCCTCGGTGTCGGGCGCGATGGCAGCCGCGATCCGCTTCGCCTTCGTGCGCGGCAGCTTCCTGTCGTTCAACCGGTCGGACGCCGATACCGCAGCAAAGGTTCCGGCGCTGCCGCTATCGCGTGCGCTGCGCGACGGGCGGGTGGTCGGCTTCCTCGCCGTGTGGTTCGGCGTCAACATCATCTTCGGCGTCGGTGCGATCGGCATCGATTCCGAAACCACGAGCGTGGCCTGGCAGGCGCATATCGGCGGCTTCTTCGCCGGCCTGCTGCTGTTCGCCCTGTTCGATCCCGTGCCGCGCGTGCGAAACGATGCTGCGGATGCGTCATCACAGGACGTTTCAGACCGTATTTGAAGCGGCGCTTGCGGCGCGGCCCGAATTCATCCATCATTTGCAGGAAGAATGTTCCGAAGCTGCAAGCCGCTAGCGGCGATGCTTCGCAAAGCGCCTGAGCCTGCAACCGGCGCCTAAACTGTTAGTTGAAGACTCGAAGAACAAGTCCGGACCGCCAAGAGGCGGACGGGTCCGATTCAGGGAGGCAACAATGACGGTACGTTCCATTCTCAACACCAAGGGCCACCAGATCATGAGCGTCGAGCCCGACGCGAAGCTGGCTGCCGCGGTCAAGTTGCTCGGTGAGAAGAAGATCGGCGCGGTGCTGGTGATGAACCAGAGCCGGCTCGAGGGCATCCTGTCGGAGCGCGACATCGTCCGCGTGCTCGGCGAGCGCGGCGCCGGCGCGCTGGAGGAGCCGGTCGCTCAGGTCATGACCCGCAAGGTCGTGACCTGCAAGGAGACCGACACGGTCGCCGAGCTCATGGAGATGATGACGTCGGGCAAGTTCCGCCATCTGCCCGTGATCGACAACGGCAAGGTGGTCGGCCTGATCTCGATCGGCGACATCGTCAAGCGCCGGGTCCAGGAATACGAGTCCGAGCAGGAAGCCCTGCGCGACTACATCAAGACGGCCTGATCAGGTCTGCTCGCCCGCTTTCGGAGCGGTGCCTTCGGGCGCCGGCGCCAGCACATGGATCGCCTCCTGGATCGACTCCAGCGCGCGCTCCGCGGCGCGGGTGCCATGAGCGATCAGGTCTTCGGAGCGGTGGAAGTCGAACCAGCCGAACTGGCCGACCCGCGGCGTGATCAACAGATCCGGCGGATCGCCGGCAAGGCGGGCGCGGGTGATGCGGTCCTGCATGATGTTGAAGGCATCCACCATCACCGAGGAGATGCCGGGCCGGCCATTGCCGCCAAAGAACTCGCGCTTCATCGTCCTCTCGGGCGAGAACAGGCGCGGGAAGCGCCGCTTGGCCGTCGGCTCCTCGGCCCCCGGAGCGACCGGCGTGGGCGGTGCGCCGTGCGAATAGATCGTCGTGGAATGGGTGAAGATGTCGCTGGAAAGATTTGCGGCGATGACGATTTCGGCGCCGAGCGCGCGGGCGGCCGAGACCGGCACCGGGTTCACCAGCGCGCCGTCGACCAGCCAGCGGTCGCCGATCAGGACGGGCGAGAAGATGCCGGGCAGCGCGTAGGAAGCGCGCATCGCATCGACGACGCGGCCGCGAGTCAGCCAGATTTCGTGGCCGGTGCGGACCTCGGTCGCGACGCTTGCGAACTTGATGGGCAGGTCCTCGATCAGGGTCTGTCCGACCGCGTTCTCGAGGCGGGTCGCCAGCTTCTCGCCGCCGAGCAGGCCGGAGCCGTTGAGGCGGATGTCGAGATAGCCGAGGATGTTGCGCATCCCTTGCAGGCTGCGCCCCCACTCTTCGAACGTCTCGAGTCGGCCGGCCGCATGGAGGCCGCCGACCACGGCGCCGATGGAGGTGCCGACCACGACGTCGGGCACGATGCCGTTGGCGATCAAGGTCCTGAGGATTCCGATATGGGCAAAGCCGCGCGCCGCGCCGCCGCCGAGGGCAAGGCCGATGATCGGCCGACGGGTGGGGCCAAGGCCAATCTTCTCACCGTTCGAGCCGTTCCCACCACGACCCTTCAAGATATCAAGCACCGAAACTCTCCTACCCGGGCCAGCCCTCGACACCAGAGTAGGCACCGGACTTCCGCCGCACCAGAGCGAGGGCCAAGCATGGTTTATACCGTTCGGGAAGCAGGGGGCAGCAGTGTGGCGAGAGCTGGCTGCCGCTGGACTAATCACGCAGGCGTCAACCGGGTTCCATCAATCGGACCGGGCCCGTATTTCCTGGGGTTTCAGAGGCTTGAATTTGCCGCGTTTTCGGTGAAAAGCAGGGGGCATGACACGCGGGGGTGACGGCATCATCGGATGGCGGCGCAGCGGCAGGCTGCTGCCGGCGCTGATCCTTGCCGCGTGCCTCGTTACCTCAGGCCAAAACGCTGCGCAGGCGCAGCTATTCTCCGATCGTCCGCCGCCGGTCCCGCCGGCTTCGGTGCCCGACCCCGGCGGCGCCGTCAGCCTGGCGCCGCCCTCCGGCCCTGGCGCCGGCCCCCCGAGCCTGCCGCCGACCCTGATGCAGCCGACGACCCCCAGCATGCCGCCGCCCGCGGTCACGACCGTGCCGCCGGCCGCCCCGCTCAATGCGGCCGTGCCCGGACAGGGCGTGCTGTCGCTGACCGCGAAATACGGCAAGGATTCTCCGGCGATCACCAGCGGCCTGGTCTGGCGCGTGTTTGCCGACCGTCCCGATGAGAACGGCACCTTCAAGCTGATCCGCGAGGACCGAAGCGCCACGCCCAATATCGTGCTGCCGCCCGGCAATTACGTCGTGCACGTCGCCTTCGGCCTCGTCAGCGCGGTGCGCACCGTCAGCCTGAAGGCCGAGACCGACCGCGAGTCCTTCGTGCTCCCGGCCGGGGGCCTGCGGATCGAGGGTCGGGTCGGCACCAGCCGCATTCCCCAGAACCAGATCTCGTTCGCGATCTACAAGGGCAGCCAGTTCGAATCCGGCGAGCGTGCCTCCTTGGTGCCGAACGTCGCCGCCGGCGACGTCGTGCTGCTGCCGGAGGGCACCTACTACATCATCTCCAACTATGGCGACGCCAATTCGGTGGTGCGCTCCGACATCCGCGTCCAGGCCAGCAAGCTCACCGACGTCACCATCACCCACCGCGCAGCCGTGATCACGCTCAAGCTGGTCAGCGACAGGGGCGGCGAGGCGCTCGCCAACACCGCCTGGTCGGTGCTGACCCCGGGCGGCGACGTCATCAAGGAATCGATCGGCGCCTTCCCGCGCGTCGTGCTCTCCGAAGGCGAATACCGCGCCATCGCCAAGAACGAGGGCAAGGTCTACGAGCGCGGATTCAACGTCGTCAACGGCGTCGACGGCGAGGTGGAAGTCGTCGCGCGCTAAGGCCCTCGCGCGCTAAGGCCGTCGCGCGCTAAGGTCCTGGCGGCGGTGCCGCCTGCAACCTGACACCGACCTGACGTCCGGCACGGAAATTCTCATCGAGCGCACGAACGTGCATCTCCTGTTACCGTCGCATGCGTCGTGGGGACTGGTAAGCAAAATGCTCATCCCCATCACCCCCTGTGTTCTGCTTTGAATACTGCAAGCGCCAGCAGATTGCCTCCTGGGGCCGAGGCAAACACCGCTGGCGAAAGCTTATTCCCGCACCCCCGCCGTCCTCATCACAGCGGTGCAAGAGACGAATTTCCGATCATCAATTTTATTCTCTTTCCACTCCGCTGGGTTATATGTCGGGCATCCGTCTAATGGGGGAGGCCGGAGCAGGGGCTTGGATGCCTTTGCGAGACCGGCAAGGAGCAGGGGACCAAGCTCGTCGGCATGTTCGAAGTGATCCTCACCAGGCGCAAGCGGTTTGGCTGGCGATGGCAGGTGTGCGACCAGTCCGGCAAGATCTTTGCCGACGGTTTCGAGCGCACCCGGCCCTCCGCCAAATATCATGGCGAGCGCGCGTTGTTCTTCCTGTTGTCGCAGGCCTATTTGCGCAACCGCTCCGCCGCGTCCAGCGAGGACTAGCGGCGCGCACAGCTCCATCCGGCTACAAGCTCCACCTCAGATATCGACGACGAGCTTGCCCTTGGCGGCGTGATCCCTGATCAGGGCATAGGCGTCGTCGACGTTCTCCAGCGTAAAGCGCCTGGCGTCGAGCAGCGGCACGAGCTTGCCGGCCTCGGCGAGGCGCGTGGCCTCCGCCATGATCTCTCCATGATGCGCGCGGCCTTCGCCCGACAGCAGCGGCAGCAGCGTGAACACGCCTGAATAGGTGGCTGCCCGGAATGACAGCGGCGCAAGCGCATGCGTGCCCCAGCCGAGCGCGCTCACCACATGGCCGAAGCGGCGCACCGCTTCGAAGGAAGCGTCGAGCACCTTGCCGCCGACGGTGTCGTAGACGATGTCGAAGCCGCGGCCGCCGGTGTGCTGCGCCACGCAGGCTTCGACCGAACTGTCGCGGTCGATGAATACGGCGCCGAAACCTTCGATGGTGGCGCGCTGCGACGGCGAACCGGTTGCGAACACCTCCGCTCCGAAGGCGCGCGCGATCTGGATCGCGACATGACCGACGCCGCCCGCACCGCCATGAATCAATACCTTCTGGCCCGCCTTCAACGCCGCCCGATCGATCAGGCCTTCCCAGGCCGTGATGACGATCAGCGGCAGCGCGGCAGCTTCCCGCATGCCGAGATTGGCAGGCTTCAATGCGAGGAGATCGGCATCGACCGCGGCGAATTCGGCGAGCGATCCCTGTACGCCGCCGACGCCACCGGTCATCCCGTAGACCTCGTCGCCCGGCTTGAACCGCGAGACCTCGCGCCCGGCCAGCTCGACCACGCCGGCGAGATCGATGCCGAGAATTGCCGGCAGCGGGTGGCGGGCATGCGCCGCGGCGCCGGCCTGGATCTTGGTGTCGAGCGGATTGACCGCGCTCGCGCGCACCCGCACCAGCACGTCGTGCGGGCCGATCTCGGGCGTGGAGATGGTTGAGAGGCGCAAGGGAGCGTTGTGGGTCTCCAGGACAGTTGCGCGCATCGTCGATTGTCTCGTCATGATCGTCTTGCTCCGTGATCGGCTCAATATGCCCATGAAACTTTGCATGAGAAGGAACAAGGTTGTACAATCGTCATACATTTATGTATGGCGGGATTCCTGATGGACTGGAGTGATCTGCGCATCTTCCTGGCAATTGCGCGCGAAGGCACGCTCGGCGCTGCCGCACGAAAAATCGGCCAGACCCAGCCGACGATGGGCCGGCGGCTTCGCGCGCTCGAGACGTCGCTGGGACAGACGCTGTTCCAGCGCACGGCGGATGGCCTGGTGCTGACCGACGAGGGCGCCGCCGTGCTCCGCCATGCCGAGCGGATCGAGGACGAGGCGCTCGCGCTGGAGCGCCATGTGTCCGGTGCGGAGACGCAGCTCGACGGCCTGCTCCGCCTGTCATCGTCGGACTGGTTCGGGACGGTGATGCTGTCGCCGGTGATCGCCGCATTCGGCAAGCGTCACCCCAAGGTGACGGTGGAGCTCCTGACCGATGCGCGGCTCTACAGTCTGCCGCGGCGTGAAGCCGATCTCGTGTTTCGCATCAAGCCGTTCAGCGAGCCCGAGGTGATCTCCAGAAAGCTGCTGCACATTCCCCACGCGCTCTATGGCAAGAGGGGCAGCAAGCCGCCGCGCGCCGGCGACGGCAGCGCTGTCCGCGTCGTGACGATGAATGCCGAGTTCGCCGACATGCCGGACGCCGTCTGGCTGAAGCGCGCGCTGCCGAATGCAGCCGTCGCCTCGCGCAGCAACAACAGGCAGGTGCAAGCCGAGCTTTGCGCGAGCGGCGGCGGCTTTGCCGTGCTGCCGCGTCCGCTCGGCGACCGCGACCGCCGCCTGGTCGCGCTCGACATCGGAACGGCGCCGCCCGGCCGCGACACCTATGTCGGTTATCACCGCGATCTCAGGCGGCTCGCCCGTCTGCGCGCGCTGCTCGATATCGTGATCGAACGTCTCGCCGGCGCGGCTCCGTAGGCGGCACGGTGCCGTAGGGTGGGCAAAGCGACTTGTCCGCCGTAGCTCGGAGAGCGAAGGCGGAAGCGTGCCCACGATTGGCCCGAGTGGAGAGAGATGGTGTGCACGGCGCTTTGCGCCTTTGCACCCTACGAACGCGTTCCCACGAGCCCTTGCGTTGTCCGACGGGCAAAACACCCGAGCCGTGGGTCAATCCGTGTCATCAAAAATATCCCACTTTACCGAAATTCGGAAATCACGTATGTGTCGCGACAACCCGGCCCAAGGAAGAGGGGCGTATCGCGATCGTCACGAACGCGGGCCGGGCGGCGGTGGACGCTAGTTGCATCGGCGCGAAGTGCTTTCGCAGGGCGGAGAGCCGTGAGCGAAAGTATCGCGCACACGACCGGTGTGATCGGCGTACGGCAAAATCGTGTGGTCCTGGCGCCCGGGGTCTGTGCGCCAAGTCTTGTGGTGATGGATGTCGTCCAACCGGACGCATCCGCCAGCCATCCGCAAGGCGACGGGGGCAATAGCGCAACGCTCCCCGGGGAGAGCACGACATAAGCCGTAAAGCCACTGCGCAGGGAAGGCCGGGATGCTCCGGTTGCCCTGTGGTCTTTCCGCCTGTGCCTTTCTGCACACGCAGATCTTGCGCACAGGCGGCCATGGGAGCCAACCGGCTCCCGGCCTTCCCTGCGCCCTCTTTCAAATGGGGGTGAAGCGATCAAGCAAAGCTCGGGCGAAATGCGCCGCGAGGCTGCGAAGGTGTGTCTATTGAATAGGTCTCGTGCCCCGGACGCAGCGCAGCGCTTCTTCAGCGGTGCGCTGCAGAGCCGGGGCCCATGTTGCAGCACGTGCTGTGGCTTGCTGGGTCCCGGCTCTGCGCCGCAACGCGAAGGGCGTTGCAGCGCGTCCGGGACACGAGAGAGCCGGAAGCTGCTACTTCACACGCCGTCATTGCGAGGAGCTCTTGCGATGAAGCAATCCAGACTGTCTCCGCGGCGGCAGCCTGGATTGCTTCGCTGCGCTCGCAATGACGACTCTCGTGCCTCGGACGCAGCGCAGCGCTTCTTCAGCGGTGCGCTGCAGAGCCGGGGCCCATGTTGCAGCACGTGCTGTGGCTTGCTGGGTCCCGGCTCTGCGCCGCAACGCGAAGGGCGTTGCAGCGCGTCCGGGACACGAGAGACGCGCGCCCAAACTTCGAACGCACACCCGGACGTAGCCCCTTCGCACGACCGTCATAGTCTCTAACGCCCACTAACCAACACCCGACTTAAAACTGTCATAATCGCCGAATGGAACCCGCGCCAGCGGCCTTTTTACATGTCGTTAAGCGCAGCTGCATTGGATGCGCCGGGAAAGTGCGTTGGGGACTGCCATGAATGCCGCGAAGAAAGTGTCGGGAAAACCGGCCGCCGAAATGTTCGACGACATCCCGGTGCTTCAGCGCAAATGGCGTGCCGCACTGAAGCCGGGCGATCGGCTGCCGCGCTATGAGGACGTGATGCTCGGCAGTCTCGGACGGCTCGCCGATCACATCGCGCTGCTGAGGAACGACGGCAGGCTCGAGCTGTCGCGCAGCGGGCGCTACGTGCAGAAATGGCTCGGCGAGGAGCGCTGGGATATTCCCGTCGCCGAATTGTCGCCGGATTGCGCCACCGCACTGTCGGAAGCGGCGACGAGCGCGCTTGCCAATGGACGACCTTACCACGCCAGCGCGCATTGCGTGCGCGACGGCATGGTCCGGACCTACGATGTGCTGGCGCTGCCGACGGCCTCGCGCTGGGGCGCTACGCTGGTCGGCGCCTACATCAACGAGCGCGGCACGCAGTACAATCTGCTGGATGCGATTTTCGCTTCGACCGACGATGCGGTGATCTCGCTGGCGACGGTGCGCGATGCCGGCGGCAAGCCGTCCGATCTCCAGGTCGTGCATCACAACAACAGCGCAAGCGCGCTGCTGAAGGTCGCGAGCGGAGGTCTGTTGTGGCGGCGGATCGGCGAGGGCAACACGCTGCTGGCCTCGCCCGAGATCATGGGCTTCCTGCTCAAGGCCGTCGCGGGCGGCCGCGGCGAGCAGCTCGAGATCGAGAGCGACGGACGCCACCTCCGCCTCAGCGCCACGGCCTTCGCCGACGTGGTCTCGCTGACGATCTCCGATGTCACCGCGTTGAAGCGGCGCGACGCCTCGTTCCGCCTGCTGTTCGACAGCAACCCGATGCCGATGTGGGTGTTCGACGCGCAGACCAAGGAGTTCCTTGGCGTCAACGACGCCGCGGTCCAGCATTACGGCTACAGCCGCGCCACCTTCCTGCGCATGAAGCTGCACGAGATCTGGCCGGAGGACGAGTGGGACAGCCACGCCGAGGCGCTGGAGCGCGTTGGCGAAGCCTATCACTCCTCGCGCAACTGGCGGCATCTGCGCGCCGACGGCAGCGAGATCGAGGTGCTCACCTTCGGCCGCCGTGTCGCCTTCGACGATCGCGACGGCTATCTGGTCGCAGTGGTCGACATCACCGAACGCCGCAAGGCCGAGGCGCGCATCGCGCACATGGCCCACCATGACGGGCTCACCGACCTGCCGAACCGCGAATATTTCCGGGAGCGCCTGAAGCAGGCGCTGGAGCAGGCAGCGGGGAAACGGGTCGGCGTGCTCTACATCGATCTCGACCTGTTCAAGAACATCAACGATTCCTTCGGTCATCCCGTCGGCGATCGCCTGCTCAAGGACGTCGCCGAACGCCTGACCCTTGCCGTCCGCGGCGGCAATCTGGCGGCCCGGCTCGGCGGCGACGAATTCGCGGTGATCCTTGCCGCCGACGTCTCGCCGAACGAGGCCAGCGCCTGCGCTGGCCTGCTGATCGACATGCTGAAGGCACCCTACGATCTCGACGGTCAGGAGATGGTGATCGGCGCCAGCATCGGCATCGCGCTGTCGCCCGGCGACGGCACGACGCCGGAAGAGCTGATGCGCAATGCCGATATGGCGCTGTACCGGGCGAAGTCCGACGGCGGCGGCGTGCACCATTTCTTCGAGCGCGAGATGGACCTGCAGGCGCAGAAGCGCCGCGACATGGAGCTCGATCTGCGCCGTGCGTTCGCCAATGGCGAGTTCGAGCTGCACTATCAGCCGCTGGTGTCGATCGCCTCCGACCGCATCTCGGGCTTCGAGTCGCTGCTGCGCTGGCGCCATCCGGACAAGGGCATGATCTCGCCGGCGGAGTTCATCCCGGTTGCCGAGGACATCGGCCTCATCACGCAGTTAGGGGAGTGGGTCTTGCGCGAAGCCTGCGCCGAGGCCGTCAAATGGCCTGCCGACGTCAAGGTCGCGGTCAATCTGTCGCCGGCGCAATTCCGCAGCCGCAACCTGGTTCAAATCGTGATCTCGGCGCTGGCGCAGTCCGGCCTGTCGCCGCGGCGGCTCGAGCTCGAAATCACGGAGTCGGTCTTTCTGGCGGAGACTGATGCCAACCTTGCCATCCTGCACCAGCTCCGCGAGCTCGGCGTCGGCATCTCCATGGATGATTTCGGCACCGGCTATTCCAGCCTGAGCTATCTCAGGAGCTTTCCGTTCGACAAGATCAAGATCGACCGCTCCTTCGTCAAGGATCTGGCGCAGCGGCCCGATTGCAGCGCGATCGTGCGCGCGATCTCCGGGCTCGGCCGCAGCCTCAACATCACCACGACCGCGGAGGGCGTCGAGACCGAGGATCAGCTCGACTGGCTCCGCGCCGAAGGCTGCAACGAAGTGCAGGGCTTTCTGTTCAGCGCGGCGCGGCCTGCGGCCGAGATCGCAAAGCTGCTCGCCGATTTCGGTCAGCGCGCCTCACGGGCGGCGTAGCCCCTCGGGGTAGCAGTCGTAGACCAGCGCCTTGAAGGCGGGCGTGATGCGGCTGCGCTCGTTCTGGGTCTGCTGCATCATGAGGTAGACCATGTCGAGCTTGGGATCGACGCCGAAATAGGTGCCGCTCCCTGAGTCCCATTTCAGCTCGCCGAGCGAGCCCGGCGGCGGCGGTTTGGCGTTGCCCGGATCGGTCCGCACCGCAAGGCCATAGCCATAACCGAAGCCGTCGCCCGGAAAATAGAAATAGTCGCGTCCGACGCCGGAGCCGGGCCCGATATGATCGGTCGTCATCGCCTTGAACGCGGCAGGGCTCAGGTAACGCTTGCCCTCGAACTCGCCGCCGTTGAGCAGCATCTGCGAGAAGCGCTGATAGTCGGTGATGGTCGAGAGCAGGCCGCCGCCGCCGGACTGCCATTCGGGATGATCGAGGCGGTCTCGCTCGGCGGCGAGCAGGATGAAATCGTTCGGCAGCGGCCGCGCCATCCGGGCGAGCTCGTCCTCGGTCGCCAGCGCGAATTTGGTGCTGCTCATGCCGAGCGGATCGAAGATGCGCTGCTTCAGGAACTGATACAGCGTCTGGCCCGAGATGATCTCGATGACGCTGCCGAGCACGTCGGTGGAATGGCCGTAGCGCCACAGCGTTCCCGGCTGCCGCGCCAGCGGCAGCTTGGCGATGCGGTCGGCGAATTCGCGGTTGTTGAATTGGCCCTCGAAGATGTTGGCGGCCTTGTAGGCCTGCTCGACCCATTTGCCGCCGATATAATCGTAGCTGATGCCCGAGGTGTGCCGCAGCAAATCCTCGATGTTGACGGGGCGGACCGGCGGCACGAGATCGAGCTCCAGCTTGCCGTCGGGCAGGGTGACTTCGAGGCCGACCTTGGTGTCCGCAAACAGGGGAACGTATTTCGACACGGGGTCGGTGAGGGCGAGCTTGCCCTCGTCGATCAGCATCATCGCACCAAGGCAGGTGATCGGCTTGGTCATCGAGTGGATCGCGAAGATCGTGTCCGGCGTCATCGCAAGACTGGTCCTGACGTCGCGCACGCCAAACGTCTTCTGATAGACCGGCTTGCCGTGCTGCTGCACCAGGATCACGGCGCCCGGCAACCGGCCGCTTCCCACCTCGTTGTCGAAATACGAAGTGATGCGATCCAGCCCCTCGGACGACGGGGCGGGGATGTCGGCGGCGCGGCTTCGTGCCATCGTGCCGGCGAGCAGCGCGGCCCCGACCAGAAAATCACGACGCTTCATACCGGCTTCCTCCCTGGCCGGGATGAAAGCCGCAAGACGCCAGAGGCGTCAACAAGCGTTCGATTAAAAACGCGTCACGATTTCCGAAAGGAACGGTCGCGGACGGTCTTCGCTCGGCTTGGTCGGCGTGCCGATATGGATGAAGCCGGCGAGCTTTTCGTCCGGCTTGAGGCCGAGGCCATCGAGCACGTCGCGATCGAACGAGAACCAGCCGGTCAGCCAGCAGGCGCCATAGCCGAGCGCGGTTGCGGCCGTGACGATGTTCATGGCGCTGGCGCCGGCGGACAATTCCTGCTCGAACGCCGGCACCTTCGGATGCGGCCTGGTGAAACTGACGATGCCGATCACCAGCGGCGCGTCGGTGAGGCGCTTGCGCTCGATCTCGACGTCGGCGGCGGGCGCACCGGGATTCTTCCGGGCGAACACCTTGGCAATCACCTCTCCGGCGCGCTGGCGGGCGTCGCCCTCGAAGATGATGAAGCGCCAGGGCGCGAGCTTGCCGTGGTCGGGCACGCGGGCGCCGATGGTAAGGATGGTCTCGAGCTCGGCCGCCGAGGGGCCAGGCCCGGTCATTTCGCGCGGCTTGACCGAGCGGCGGGTCTTCAGGAGTTCGATGGCGTCGGGCACGGGGCGTCCTTATGGCTTTGTTCTCGCCGGGAGATAGGCCCGGCAGGGGACGAATGGAAGGGATTTTAGAGTGATTATGAGTTCGACAGCTGCGCCCGTCCAGAAGGTTATGGTCCCAAGATGGGACTATGCTAAGATGAGTTGAATGAGGATCATCGCGCTCAGCACGATCAAGGCTTTTCTAGATCGGGCCGGCGAGGCGGCCTCCGATGCGCGCGATCCCCTGATGGCCTGGTTTCGGCAGGTAAAGCAGGCCGATTGGGCGAAGCCCGCGGACGTCAAGAGAGATATCCGAACCGCCAGTATCCTCAGGGATGGCCGCGTCATGTTCAACGTCGCCGGCAACAAATATCGCGTGGTGGTCTGGATCAACTATCCATACCGCGTGGTCTATATCCGTTTTGTTGGAACACACCGGCAGGACGACGCAATCGATGCGCAAACCATTTAGAAGGTCGATGATGGAAATCGCTCCAATCAAGTCTAACCGAGACTATCGTCGCGTGCTCAAGGAGATCGAGACGTTGATGAGTGCGCGCCGGAACTCGCCTGAGGGCGATCGACTTGACGTGCTTGTGACGCTCGTGGAGGCGTGGGAGCGGAAGCACTACCGACTGGACCTTCCGGACCCGGTCGAAGCCATCAAATATCATATGGAACAGGGCGGTCTGCAGCCGAGGGACCTGATTCCCTTTATTGGCAGCCGCAACCGGGTCCACGAAGTGCTCAACCGGCGGCGCGAATTGACACTCAGCATGATCCGACGGCTGCATGAGGGCCTCGGCATTCCGGCCGAGTCCCTCATCAAAGTCGGGCAAGATAGAGCCGCTTGAACGCCGTCAGACCGCGGCGCGCGCCCGCTTGACGTCAGGCGGCGTCGCCTCGTCGACCAGGGCGGCGATCGCCTCCTCGGTCGTCAGCACCTTCTGGCCGTCGCTGCCGAGGCGGCGGACGGACACCGAATGCGTCTCGGCCTCCTTCTTGCCGACCACGAGCAGCGCCGGGATCTTGGCCAGCGAATGCTCGCGGACCTTGTAGTTGATTTTTTCGTTGCGCAGGTCGATCTCGACCCGAAGCCCGGCGCGGCGTGCCTGCTCCATCACCACCTTGGCGTATTCGTCGCCTTCCGAGGTGATGGTCGTGACCACCGCCTGCACCGGCGACAGCCAGAGCGGGAAGTTGCCGGCATAGTGCTCGATCAGGATGCCGATGTAGCGCTCCATCGAGCCGCAGATCGCCCGGTGCACCATGACAGGCGGTTTCTTGCCGCCGTCATGGTCGATGTAGAACGCGCCGAACCGCTCCGGCAGGTTGAAGTCGACCTGCGTGGTGCCGCACTGCCAGTCGCGGCCGATGGCGTCCCGCAGCACATATTCGAACTTCGGCCCGTAGAAGGCGCCTTCGCCTGGGTTGATCTCGGTCTTGATGTGATTGTTCTGCGACTGGATCTCGCGCAAAACCGTCGCCATCACGCGTTCGGCGTGATCCCACATCTCGTCGGTGCCGACGCGCTTGTCCGGCCGCGTTGACAGCTTCACGGTGAGATCGCCGGTGAAGCCAAAATCCGCATAGGTCGACAGGATGAGTTCGTTGATCTTCAGGCACTCTTCGGCGAGTTGGTCCTCGGTGCAGAAGATGTGCGCGTCGTCCTGGGTGAAGCCGCGCACGCGCATCAGGCCGTGCATGGCGCCGGAGGGCTCATAGCGATGCACCACGCCGAACTCGGCGAGGCGCAAGGGCAGGTCGCGGTAGCTCTTCAGGCCGTGCTTGAAGATCTGCACGTGACCCGGGCAGTTCATCGGCTTGAGCGCAAACCAGCGCTTGTCCTCGGCCTCGTCGCCGGCCGACTGCGCCGCGAACATGTTCTCGCGATACCAGCCCCAATGGCCCGAGGTCTCCCACAGCACCTTGTCGAGGATCTGCGGCGCGTTGACCTCGCTGTAATCGCCGGTCAGGCGCCGGCGCATATAGGCGATCAGCTGCTGGAAGATGGTCCAGCCCTTCGGGTGCCAGAACACGACGCCCGGACCTTCCTCCTGGAAGTGGAAGAGGTCGAGCTCGCGCCCGAGCTTGCGATGGTCGCGCTTCTCGGCTTCCTCGATCTGCTTCAGGTAGGCGTCGAGGTCCTCCTGCTTGGCGAAGGCGGTGCCGTAGATGCGGGTCAGCATCGGATTGTTGCTGTCGCCGCGCCAATAGGCGCCGGCCACCTTCATCAGCTTGAAGGCGTTACCGACCTTGCCGGTCGAGGTCATGTGCGGGCCGCGGCACAGGTCGAACCAGTCGCCCTGGTAGTAGATCTTGATCGGCTCGGTGCCGGGAATGGCGTCGACCAGCTCGACCTTGAAGGCCTCGCCCTTGTCGCGGAACACCTGCTTGGTCTTCTCGCGATCCCAGACTTCCTTGGTGAAAGGTTTGTCGCGCGCGATGATCTCGCGCATCTTCTTCTCGATCGCGGCAAAGTCTTCCGGCGTGAACGGCTCGTTGCGGAAGAAGTCGTAATAGAAGCCGTTCTCGATCACGGGACCGATGGTGACCTGCGTGCCCGGCCACAGCGTCTGCACGGCCTCAGCGAGCACGTGGGCGCAATCGTGGCGGATCAGTTCGAGCGCGCGCGGATCGTCGCGGCTGATCAGCTCGAGCTTGGCGTCGGCCTCGATGGGATCGTTGAGGTCGGCGACCACGCCGTCGAGCGCCATCGCGACCGTGCGCTTGGCCAGCGACGGCGAGATGCCCTTGGCGATATCGAGGCCGGTGATGCTCTGGTCGTATTGGCGCTGGGCGCCGTCCGGGAAGGTGAGGGTAACTTTGGCGGCGGGGGTCACGGGCTTCAGATTGCTGAGGGAATATTGGAAGCCGGATTCGGACTTCGGCTGGTCCTTGGACTGGTCGGTCATTGCTTTTCTCCTGAGGCTCACTCCTGCGAACGAGCGCAGGTAAGCGGGAACGAGCGATATATCAGGCGATTCGGCCTGCGCAATCCGGCAATTCCAAGAAAATCGGCGCATAAAACGGGGCGTGCGCCCGAACTATTTCGCACCGGCCCTTTAACTGGCCCGGCGGCTGCTCTACATGCACTTGCATGGAAAATGCACGCGCCCCGCGTTTCGCGCCAACCGCCTTGATGCTCGGCAATCTCGTCACCGGCTGCTCGGTGCTGGCGCCGGCGGGCATGCTGCCGGAGTTGGCGACGGGGCTCGACGTCAGCATTCATGCAGCCGGGCTCCTCATCACCTTCGGCGCGATCACGCTGTGCATCGGCTCGCCGCTGACGGCCTGGCTGACGAGCCGCATCGAACGGCGGACGCTGCTCACGACGACGCTGGCGGTGCTCGCCTTCGGCAATCTCGCCTCGGCCTTTGCACCCGATTACACCAGCCTTCTCGCCATCCGTCTCGTGATGCTCGCGGTCGGTGCGCTCTACACGCCGCAGGCCGCCGGCACGGCGGCGTTGATCGTGCCGGTGGAGCGGCGGGGCAGCACCATCGCCTATATCTTCCTCGGCTGGTCGCTGGCTGCCGCCGTCGGCCTTCCGCTGATCACCTTCATTGCGAGCCGCTACGGCTGGCGCGCGGCCTATGGCGAGATCGGCGTGCTCGGTTGCATCAGCTTCCTGTTGCTGCTGCTGCGGCTTCCGGCAGGCCTGAAGGGCGCGCCGGTGGATTTGAAGACCTGGCGCGAGGTCGGCCGCAACAGGACGATTCTGCTGCTGCTGGCGATCACCATGCTGCAGATGTCGGGGCAGTTCGTGGTGTTCACCTTCATGGGCCCGCTGCTCAAGAAGCTCACCGGCGCCGGTCCCGATGCGATCGGCATGGTGTTCGCGCTTTACGGCGTCTGCGGCTTCCTCGGCGTCGTCATCGCCACCCGCATCGTCGACACCTCGGGACCGTATCGGACCTCGCTGCTGTTCACTTGCCTGCTGCTTGCGGGCATCACGGGCTGGGCGCTCGGCGCGGGCACGCTTGCCTTCATGACGGTCGGGGTCGCGATCTGGGGCCTCGGCTTTGCCTCGACCAATTCGATGCAGCAGGTGCGATTGGTCGCGGCCGCGCCGCCACTGGCATCGGCAACCGTCGCGCTCAATACGTCCGTTCTCTATATCGGCCAGGCGGTCGGCTCCGCCGTCGGCGGGCTGCTGTTCGCCCGCGAACTCCTGCATGCGCTCGGCTTCGTCGCGGTCGGTTTCGTCGCGCTGGCGCTGATCCTGGTGGTCCTGACCCGGCCCCGGCCTGCGGCTGCAACGGCCTGAATCCCGCGGCTTCGTGTACGCAATGTGCTTGGCAAACCGCGCGCGGGAGCGCTAGAACGCCGGTCATGGGGACCAAAGAGAGTTGACTGAAATGAGGATGATTCTGGCGGTTGCCGCGGTGCTCTATTCAGCCTCCGCGTTTGCGCAAGCCGACAAGCCACCGATGGTGGGGGACAAGCCCTTGGTGCAGGTCAAGCCCAAAGGGACCAAAGAGGCGGCGGCCAAGCCGGCCGCAGCGCCGAAGGGCAAGCCGCAGTCGATCGCGGCCCGGCTCCAGGCCTGCCTCGAGCTCGACGACGGCACCAAGGACCGCCTCAACTGCTACGACGCGGTGATCGCGCCAGCGCCGAAGCCGAAGCCGGCGAAGGCCAAGGGCTACGCCGATTGCCGCTTCTTCAAGGAAGAGGACGAGCGGCTGGCCTGCTTCAACGGCTTTGCCGAGAGCATTCCGAAGCTGCCCAAGAGCTAATACTTACAAGAGCTAATCTTGAATGAGCTGATGCTCAGTCGCTGATCCGGCTCAGCACGGCCCGGAAGGCAACGCCCGGCGCCTGCAGCGCGTTGCCTTCGAATTCCGCGTTGTCGCCGTCCTCCCGGCCGGCGAGCGCCAGCGTGATCCGGTCGGTGCCGAACAGAGCCTTGAAGGAGGGGTCGTCGTTGTAGCGCTGGGTCGAGATCTTGACCTTGATGCTGTCGCCTTCGCCCGTATAGGTGCCGATGAAGGCGAAAGCGGAATTGCCGCCGCGCATCTTGCCATCCATCACGTAGACGACGCCGCAGCCCGTTCCATGAACGGTGTGGAAGTCGACCTTGTACAATCCCTGACGCACTGCCTGTCCCCGCGAAATTCCAATCACAAACTGGCCGGCAAAGTATGAGCCTTGCTGGCGGAAGCAATCCGGTGGCTTCCGGGGATTTCGACCATCAACATTACATTTTGATCAGAGCCTGAGGGAATTGCAGGCAATGCAGCCGGACACCGGCTGCACCAATATCCAAACCTATCGGCTCGATGCGGCGGAACTGGTGGCCGCCACGCGGGTCAGCGCCAGCGCCGGCGTCGCCGACATCTTCACCAGCACGTCCTTGAGTGGATCCCGCGTCCAGGCGCGGGTGACGTAGTCGCGATGGGTGATGCCGTCGCCGGTCTCCACGAACACCACGCTGCCGGGACGCAAGGGGCCGTCCATGTCCTCGGCGACACTGATGCCCTTCTGCCGGAGCATGCTCATCAGCTCGCGGTCGCGCCGCGCGGTGTGGCGGGTGTAGGCGCTGACGAAGAAGCCGGAACGGTGGCTCTCGATCCAGGACGCGAACTTGTCCATTTCGCCATAGACGGCGTCGAGCAGCACGACGCCGCGGACGCGGTCGCTGATGCCGCCGACCTCCAGGCTCCAGGCCGTCGGCAGGAAGCCGCCGCTATAGCCGACGATCACGATCGGCATGTTGGCGAAGGCGCGGGCGCTGTTGGGATCGCCGGTGACGCGGGCGAGGTGGTCGGCCGATTCCGCCATGAAGCGCTTGAAGCCGCCCGGTTGCCAGAACTTGCCGGCGCTGGAATCGGCGGCATCGACCGCCATCTGTGGGGCAAGCAGCACGGCATTGGCGCCGGAATCGGTGACCTGCTTCGGCACCAGCTGGCGATCACGCACGTCGCGTTCGAGCGTCGCGCCATTGCCATGGAAGAACACCACGATCACGCCCGGCTTGCGGACGTCGAAATGCTCGGGCACGTGCATCAGCACGCGGCTGTCATTGTAGGTCTCGTCCTGCCAGAACACGCGACCGGAATAGCTGCGATGGCCGCGGCGGTCGCCCTTGGCAATGTTGAGGAACGGCGCGTCGGAGGCGGGGTTGTTGCCGAAATAGGGAAAGGCCGACGATTTCATGCTGACGAGCGTCGTCAGGTCGTCGCGGGGCGAACGCTTGTAGGGGACCTGCGGCTCGAGCGAAGCGACCCTGTAGGGAGCCTGCTCCAGCGACGGTTGCTGCACGGCGCGCTTCGGCGAGAAGTCCGACATCTGCCGCTGCAGAAAACTCTCGCTCGCCGAGGGAAAGCGCTCCCCGAATTGCGGGGCCGGGAAGCGATTCTCGAACGTGTCGCCGCTCGCGACTTGCTGATTTGTCTTCGCAACGACCTGAACATTGGCCTGCGAGTTCGCGGCGAGCGCCGCCGGATTGGGCGCCTTGCCGCATTGAACCAGTGTCAGGGAGAGCGGCACCAAGGCTGAGATCAGGCCGATCCGGAGCGCATGACCGCGCGCACCGGACGTCGTCCGGTCGGCACGCATGTCAGCTCTCAATTTCGGAACGGCCCCGACCATCCACCCATGACCCCAAAGTCACGTCCATCGGCATCTCAAGACAATTGCGCCGCTGGCGTTTAGGTGACGTTAAGTGTCCGGAGAAACTTCCCCACATCCGGAACGCTCAAAAGGACCATGCAATCGTGTCCTGATTGTGGGGAGGAGGAACGGGATTTCTCGGGGCGGGCGCCGCTTTATCGCTCGGGGGCGGAATAAGCGGTGCTCGATTACCCGCTTCCGTCGCCTCATTTAGCCCTTGTTAACCCTGCTTGAATTGACTGGGCCAACCTGCACGATGCGCCCATGAGGCACGACGCCTGAGGTTAAGGACCCCGATGACGGCATCAAATGCGGGAACCGCGCCCTGGACTGGCCGGCTGACCGGAAGCGGGACCGGGGTCTCAGTTCTGGTCGCAACCGCCATCGTCGTGGCCGACATGATCGGGGTCGGCGTCTTCACCAGCCTCGGCTTCCAGGTCAAGGACATCCCGTCCGGCTTCTCGATCCTGCTGCTGTGGACCGTCGGCGGCATCGTCGCGCTGTGTGGCGTGTTCGCCTATAGCGAGCTCGGGGCGATGTTTCCGCGCTCGAGCGGGGAGTACAATTTCCTCGGTCGCGCCTATCATCCCGCCTTCGGCTTTCTCGCCGGCTGGGTGTCGGCGACGGTGGGCTTTGCCGCGCCCGTTGCGCTCGCCGCGATGGCGTTCGGCGAATACGCCAAATCTGTCGTGCCCGATCTGCCCCCGATCCCGCTCGCCATCGCCGTGGTGTGGCTGGTCTCGCTCGTGCAACTGACCGGCGTCAGGCACTCCTCGACCTTCCAGCTGATCGCGACGATCATCAAGGTCGCGCTGATCGTCGCCTTCCTGGTCGCCGGCTTCGTCATCGCTGCCCCGCAACCGATCACGTTTACGCCGCAGCCGGGCGATCTCGCCCACATCGTCAGCGCGCCGTTTGCGATCGGGCTCGTCTTCGTGATGTATTCGTTCTCGGGCTGGAACGCCGCGACCTACATCATCGGCGAGATGAACATGCCGCAGCGGAATCTGCCGCGCGCGCTGCTGGCGGGGACGCTGATCGTGCTCGTGCTGTACGTCGCGCTGAACGCGGTGTTTCTCCATTCGACGCCGGTCGGTGCGCTTGCCGGTCAGCTCGATGTCGCCAGCGTCGCCGGCAGCGCCATCTTCGGCAGCCTCGGTGGTCGGATCGTCGGCGCGATGATCTGCGTTGGCCTGATCTCCTCGATCAGCGCCATGATGTGGATCGGCCCGCGCGTGATGATGACGATGGGGGAGGACATTCCCGCCTTGCGCGTGTTCTCGAAGCGATCGGCGAGCGGCGCGCCGGCCTATGCGATCCTGTTCCAGCTCGCCGTCGCCAATCTGCTGCTGTTCACGCGCAGCTTCGAGGCGGTGCTCGACTTCATCCAGTTCGCACTGTTGTTCTGCTCGTTCTTCACGGTCGCCGGCGTCATCAAGCTGCGCATCACCGATCCCGATCTGCCGCGACCCTATCGCGCCTGGGGATACCCGTTCACGCCGCTGGTTTTCCTGCTCGTGACCGCGTTCATGATGTACTACCTGCTGACCGAGCGGCCGCTGCAGTCGCTCGCGGGGATGCTCGTCATGCTCTCGGGCCTGTTCATTTATGCTGTTTTCCGCAGGCGGCCGGTCGCCGCTGGCAATTCACACGATCGCGCATAGACATGTTTCGTCCCCTCAGAATTGCGGCCACAGCTCTTGCCCTGCTGGCTGCGGCCGTCTCGTCCGCGCACGCCGCCGAGGTGAGCTTCGACGACACCGCGCGCTTCCTCGCGGGCATGCAGCCTTCGGCGGACTCGCCGCTGGTGGCGCTCACGAAGGATCCGGGCTGGCAGCGCCATGCAAAGTTCTTCGACGGCGCCTTCGCCCAGCTCGAACAGCGCCAGCTCTCCAAGATCCGCGATTGGGCCGACGTCAATCTCGCCGCGCCCCGGCCGACCATGTTCTACATGTTCAGCGGCCCCGATTTCCTCTACGCCAACGCTTTCCATTCCAAGGCCAGCACTTACGTGCTCGGCGCGCTGGAGCCGGTCGGCGCCGTGCCCGATTTGACGCGGCTGCCGCGCGGCGCGGTCGGCGCGGCGCTCTACAATGTCGAGCGCTCGCTCGGCTCGATCCTGAGCTTTTCCTTCTTCATCACCAAGCAGATGAAGGTCGACCTGCACGCCAACCAGGTCAACGGGACCTTGCCGATCCTCTATGTCTTCCTCGCGCGCTCCGGCAAGACCATCCGCAACGTCGAGATGATCGCGCTCGACGACAAGGGGGGCTTGCATGTCGGCGACGACAATCCGGGGCGCAACGCGACGCGCGGCGTTCGCATCACCTTCGCCGGCAGCGATGGCGAGGCGCGCACGCTGCATTATTTCTCGACCGACCTCTCCAATGCCGGCGCGCGCAACACCGGATTCCTGAAATTCTGCGAGACGCTCGGGCCCGGCAACAGCCTGCTCAAGAGTGCGTCCTATCTCATGCACTCCGGAAACTTCACCGTCGTTCGCGACTGGCTGCTCGCCAACAGCGCCACCATCATCCAGGACGATTCCGGTATTCCGCTTGCGAACTACGGCGCGCGGCAATGGCGGTTCTTCCCGTTCGGCCGCTATCTCGGGCCGATCGACGAATTCCCCGGCCGCTACCAGGAGCGCTATTCCGAGTTGTTCACGCGGGCCCAGCCGATCGATTTCGGCGTCGGCTACCGCTGGCGGATGCACGAGTCCAATTTGTTGCTGGCGGTGAGGGTGCCGGGTACCGAAACGGCGCCGGGCGGGGAGGCCACCTCGTCGGCCGATCCGACGCCGAAGCCGCCGCGTCCGAAACGGCTGCGGCCGCCCGAGCCGATCCCGCCGCCGCCCGGGCGCTTCTACTGGTTCCGCTAAGCATGATTCGGAAAAGTGCGAAGCGGTTTTCCGAAATGATCATGCGCAAACAACAGGCTAAAGCGACAACGATTCATCCAATTCTCATTGCGCTTTAGCTACCAGTGCACGCTCTGGCTTGGCACGATGAACGCCGTCGTGCTCGGCGCGGTGGCTAAGCTCGTCGCCAGATACCAGCCGGAGCCAAGCACGAGCGCGAGCAAGGCGACGATCGCGAGCAGATCCAGGGTTCTGGGGTCGTGGTGCCGCCTGGAGCCGGGGGTGGGCCCAGGCCTGAAGTGAGAAAGCCTGAAGTGAGAAAGCCTGAAGTGAGAAAGCCTGAAGTGAAGATGAGGGCTGATTTTCCAGCGCATTGTTGTTTCCTCCCGGGGGAGCATCGAAACAACGCGGGAAGAAAGCTTGCGGTTCCCCTCAGGCCACCGATGCGCAAAGCATCACAGCAATCTCAGGATGCATTGACGCCGCGCCAGCGGCCGTAGCGCCATGGCAGATACCAGTGCGCGCCTGGCGGTGCCGTGAGCGGTACATTGTCGATGCCCGACGTGCCGAACGGATTGCAGCGCAGCAGGCGCGCAAGCGTCATCCAGCCGCCGGCCCAGAGCCCGAACCGTTCGATCGCCTCGTCGCCATAGACGGAGCAAGTCGGCAGATGCCGGCAATTGTAACCGACCAAGGGCGACAGCGTGTGCCGGTAGAGCCAAATCAACGCACGGCCGAATCTGCGCGGGAGCCGAAACGCCCCTTCGACGGAACTGGAACAATGCCCGCAGGCTGAATGCTTCATGTGCGATGTGCTGCGAGGTTAGGCGAGGTGTTGCACGGTTCCGGCGCAGGGAACTGTAAGCTGTTGTTTGCGCGCCATATTTTGCGTGCTTTTTGGGAGCAGTGCAGCAAGTACCTGTGGACGATCTGTATTCCCACGGATACCATTTTTGTGACGTCCATGTGTAGAAACATACGCCTGTATGATGGACTCAGAGGGCGCTACCAAGGATTGTTAGGGACCTTAGGGGCTTGGGGAAGGAACCAGATTGAGACTTCTGAACTCCCTTAATCTTCGCGGCTGGTTGCTGGTGGGAACCGCCGTCTGTGGAGTCGTGCTGGCTGGCGCCGTCGCGACACTCGGGTCATCGGCCCGCGCGGGTGTTGCTCTCGAAGAGCGCAAGCTGCCGATGAAGTTCAACTGGATTGCCTGCGAGCCGAACTGCCGCGGCTGGGTCAGCGCGGTCGGCATCATCACCGCTGACACACCGAAGGATTTCGAGGAGTTTTCCCGCGGACGGCAGCTCGGCGGCGCCACCGTGGTGCTCGATTCCAGCGGCGGTTCCGTCAACGACGCGATCACCCTCGGCCGACGCTTCCGCAATCTCGGACTCCTGACCACGGTCGGCGTAAGTCTCCGCGGCGGGCAGTCCGCACGCCCGGCGGTTGCGCCAGAGGCCTATTGCGAATCCATGTGTGTGTTCCTGCTGCTGGCCGGCAAGAAGCGCTACGTGCCCGAAGCTGCCCATGTCCGCGTCCACCAGATCTGGATGGGCGACCGCGCCGACGATGCCAAGGCAGCGAGCTACAGCGCGCAGGACCTGATGATCGTGGAACGCGACATCGGCCGGCTTGCCAAATACACCTTCGACATGGGCGGAGCCGGTGACCTGCTGTCGCTCGCGCTCAGCGTGCCGCCCTGGGAAGACCTGCATGAGCTGGACGCCGGCGAGCTGAAGCTCACCAATCTCGTGACGACCGACCTCGTCGCCGACGTGCTGCCGCATGTGGACATCTCTGCGCCGGCAATGGCGGAGCTTGCGCCGAAGACTCAGGCAAGGTTCGGCGCGGAACCGGAGCAGTCGCAGCCTGCCAAGTCGACCAAGACGGCCGAAGCCTTGGTGCCGACCGGTGGCGTGGCCGCGCCGGCTCCGGCGACGCAGAAGTAAGCTCTGAAATCTTGATAGTGATTCCGGGTTCGTCGCTTTGCGACGCCCCGTGTCGTTCCGGGGAGTTCAGCCCTGCGCCGCAGCCGGCTGCTTGGCCTTGGCTTCGATCTGGCCAATGGCGTCGACCACCGCATCGAAGGTCAGGAGCGTCGAGGCGTGCCGCGCCTTGTAGTCGCGGACCGGCTCGAGGAACTTGATCTCCTCCCATTTGCCTTCAGGAGGCGCACCGTTCTCCTTCAGCATCTTGCGAACAGTTTCGCGTAACTCACGGAGTTCGCTCGCAGTCGAGCCGACGATGCGACTTGCCATGATGGATGAGGAGGCTTGTCCGAGCGCGCAGGCCTTCACGTCATGGGCGAAGTCGGTGACCCTGTCGCCCTCCATCTTGAGATCGATCTTCACGGTCGAGCCGCACAGTTTGGAGTGGGCGGTGGCGGAGGCATCGGGGTCCGGCAGCCGTCCGAGGCGCGGAATATTCCCGGCCAACTCGATGATCCGCTTGTTGTAGATGTCGTTCAGCATGTGATGGAGTCCAGCACTTCCGCATCGGATCGGCCTTGGCGGGCGCCGTCCACGGTCCTATATAGGGTCGGAACTGGCGGAAAAACAGTCCAGCGGCGGTGGCGATAGGCCATGCGGCCGACGGGAGAGATGAGGACCATTTCGCCGGGTTCAACTGTTCTCTTCAGGCGTCCGGCGGCATGCCGCCCCGTCTGCCGGTGACACTTCGGCCGCAAGGCCGTCGAACGGAGTAGACATGGACGCGACCATCAAATCCATCCGCCCCAACATGCCCTCCGACCGGCAGCCCGAGAGCCGACCGGCCGAGCTTGATCCCGCCGAATTCCTCGCGGCCGCCGTCCGCGCCGATCAGCCGCGCCCGGCGCGCGCCGAGGCCGAACAGGCGGTGAAGACGCTGCTCGCCTATATCGGCGAGAACACCGAGCGCGAGGGCCTGCTCGACACGCCGCGCCGCGTGGTCGAGGCTTTCGACGAGCTCTATCAGGGCTATCACCAATGCCCGGCCGAGGTGCTCGACCGCACCTTTGGCGAGACCGCGGGGTATGACGATTTCGTCCTGGTGCGCGACATCGAGTTCACCTCGCAATGCGAGCATCACATGATGCCGTTCTACGGCAGGGCGCACATCGCCTATACGCCGGTGGAACGCGTCGTCGGCCTGTCCAAGCTCGCCCGCCTCACCGACATCTTCGCCCGCAGGCTCCAGACCCAGGAGCATCTGACGGCGCAGATCGCGGCTGCGATCGACGAGGTCCTCAAGCCGCGCGGCGTCGCGGTGCTGATCGAGGCCGAGCATACCTGCATGTCGGTGCGCGGCGTCGCCAAGCATGGCGCCTCCACCTTCACCAGCCGCTTCACCGGCATGTTCCGCGACAACCCGGCGGAGCAGGCCCGTTTCCTGTCCCTGGTGCGAGGCCTGCAGCGCTGACCTCGCAAGTTAACGGCGAGGGTCGCTATGTCCGCTCACTCCCATGAGATCGAGGAAGGGTTGTCCTTCCTCCCGCGCTTCGACGCGAGCGGCCTCGTGACTTGCGTCGCGACCGACGTCGCCACCGGTGATGTGCTCATGGTCGCGCACATGAACGAGGAGGCGCTGCGCAAGACGATCGCGACCGGCGAGGCCTGGTACTTCAGCCGCTCACGCAATGCCTTGTGGCGAAAAGGTGAGACCTCGGGTCAGACCCAGCGCGTGATCGAGATGCGGACCGATTGCGACCAGGACGCGGTCTGGATCCGTGTCGAGCAGATCGGCGCGGCCTGCCACACCGGGCGGCGATCCTGCTTCTATCGCAAGGTCGAGGCCGAAGGCGGCGGGGCGAAGCTGGTCTTCGCCGATGCGGAGCGGCTGTTCGACCCGAACGCGGTCTACAAGAAGTAGCTCGCTGTCATTCCGGGGCGCACCGAAGGTGCGAGCCCGGAATCCCTTCAGCTGCGCGTAATGCCTTGCGATGGATTCCGGGCTCGCGCTACGCGCGCCCCGGCACGACAGCGAGGGCCAATTTAACCCCGCATTAACCATACCTGTCCCACGGTGAGACGACAGGCGCCGAATTGCCGGCGCTGCTCAACGCCGCGCGGGGCGGGCACTTCATCATGTCGGTCGACAATTCCAGTGCCACGCAGACGGCGGTTCTCGATCCGTCGCGGGCGCGCGTCGCCGGTGCGATCAAGCAGGCCTCGAATGTCTCCGGCGTCAGCTTCCAGTACATGCTGACCACCGCCAAGATGGAATCGGATTTCGATCCGACGGCGGGTGCAACGACGTCATCCGCGCACGGGCTCTACCAGTTCATCGACCAGACCTGGCTCGGCACGGTGAAGGAGGCGGGCCCCCAGCTCGGCTATGGCAATTATGCCAACGCGATCTCCAGGACCACGTCGGGCGGCTACGCCGTCGACGATCCCGCGATGAAGCGGTCGATCATGAAGCTGCGCGACGATCCCGAGGCCGCCTCCAGCATGGCGGCGGCGCTGACGCAGTCGAACAGTTTCAAGTTGACGGGCCTGCTCGGGCGCAGGCCGAGCGACAGCGAACTCTACATGGCGCATTTCATGGGCGTCGGCGGGGCCGCGAAACTGATTGCCAATGCCGAGGACAATCCGCAAGCGGTCGGCGCGCGGCTGTTTCCCAATGCGGCATCCGCCAACCGTTCGATTTTTTATGCCAGGGACGGCCGCGCCCGCAGCGTCTCCGAAGTCTATTCGGTGCTGGACTCGCGCTATGCCAGCGCGGCCAATTCGAAAACGACCCGCAGCGCGATGGCGATGTATGGCGGCACGCCGTCGACCACGGAGGTTGCGAGCGCGAGCGGCGTGCAGCCGACCGCACCTGTCATCGACAACGCCGCCTATCTCCAGACCTTCCCGAACACACGCGCGGTGACGCCCGTCAGTGCGACATCGACGACGACGGTCTCCAACAGTGCCCCGACCACGCCGGTGTTTCGTTCGATCTATCAGCCCGGCGATGCCACGCAGCCGGTTTCGACCACGGTGCAGAAGCTGTGGGGCAACAACGCCTCGCTCACGTCAGTCGCATCCGCGACGCCGGATGTGCGGCCGCCGCAGCCGCTCGATCTGTTCAGCGATCGCAGCGGCACGTTCTCGAGCTAATCAGGTCTCGTGTCCCGGACGCGCCGCAGCGTGAAACGCTGCTGCGCAGAGCCGGGACCCATGCCGCAGCAAATCATCCTGTCGGACATGGACTCCGGCTCAGCTCGCATCACCTCGTGCTGCGCTGCGTCCGGGGCACGCAAGCCGAGCGCCTTTGTTCCCTTAACAAAACGTCAATAAAACCAGCCAGTTATGGTGAACGCTTTGTTAAGCGTCGTGGTTTATTTTGTGTTCCAGGTGACGAGCCGTCACCAATTTCGTTTGTTGTGTAAGCCGGAAGCAGCATGATTGTTCGGCAGTTCATCAATTGGATCAGGACGGCGCCCGCCGGCGAGCGGGCCGAGGCCACACGGGCGTTGGCCCGGGCCTGGCTGATCTCAGACCTTTCGACAGACGACCGCATCGCCGCCGAAGGCGCGCTTCTGATGCAGCTCGACGATCCCTCGCCGCTGGTGCGGCAGGCGATGGCCGAGGCCTTTGCGCGCAGCACGGATGCGCCGGCCTCGATCGTGCGGGCGCTGTCGGCGGACCAGCCGACCGTCGCGCTGCCCGTGCTCGAACATTCCCCGCTGCTGATCGACGCCGATCTCGTCGACCTCGTCGCGACCGGCAATCACGAGGTGCAATGCGCGGTCGCACGCCGCATCGCGCTGCCGGTCTCGGTCTGCGCCGCCATCGCCGAAGTCGGCTGCGCGGCGGCCGCGCTGGAGCTGATCGAAAATCCCAACGCCGAGCTTGCGCCGTTCTCCTGGGATCGCATCGTCGAGCGCCACGGCCATCTCGCCGCGATCCGCGAGGCGATGCTGGTGCTGGACGATCTGCCGTCCGCAACCCGCGCCGCGCTGGTCGCGAAACTCTCCGAGACGCTGGCGCAGTTCGTCGTGGCGCGGAACTGGCTCAGCGCCGACCGCGCCGAACGCATCGCGCTCGAGGCGCGCGACCGCTCCACCATGAATATCGCATCGCGCTCGCGCGGCGAGGATATGCAGGGCCTGGTGCGACACCTGCGCATCACCGGCCAGCTCACGGCGGGTCTCATCTTGCGCGCGCTGTTGTCGAGCAATCTCGACCTCTTCGACGCGGCGCTGGCCGAGCTTGCCGACCTGCCGCTGGCGCGCGTCACCGCGCTGCTGCACGACCGCGGCGGCAACAGCCTGCACGCGCTGCTGCGCCGCGCCGGGCTACCCGAGGCGACGTTCGCGGCGTTCCAGGTCGCGCTCGATGCCTGCCACGAGCAGGGCTTCGTCGACAGCGACGACGGCGCGGTGCGGTTGCGCCGGCGCATGGTCGAGCGCGTGCTCACCCATTGCGAGACCGACCGCGGCGTCACCGAGCCGCTGATGGTCCTGCTGCGCCGCTTCGCCACCGAATCCGCGCGGGAGGAGGCAAGGCTGTTCTGCGACGAGCTGGTCGCGGACGATGCGATCGATCCTGTGTATGGCGATCTGATCGCGGCGTAGCGAGCTGCCGTAGGGTGGGTTAGCCCTGCGGCTGCGCGAAGCGCAGCTCGCAGGCGTAACCCACCTCTTTGCTTTCCACGCAAACAGAGAAGTGGTGGGTTACGCTACGCTAACCCACCCTACGATTCTGATCGTGGTGATAGAGCCGAACCCTTACTCCGTCGGCGCGATGCTCGGTGCCAGGATCACCTCGAGATGCTCGGGGCGGTCGCGGTTGACATGGGCGAGATAGTCGTCGGCGACCTTGCGCAGGCGGCGGCTGAGCTCGGCGGAGACGCTGATGCTGTCGAGCCTGGTGTTCTCGTGCACGATGGCGAGGATGGCGTTGATGTGGTGCGTGAACAGTTCGGCCGGCACCTTTTCCAGATCAGGCGCGTGCTCGATGACGCGGCACAGGCTCTCGGCGATTCCGGCCGCGGCCGGATAGCCGAAGGTCGCGGCGTCGCCCTTGATGTCGTGCGCGGCGCGGAACAGCTCGTCGCGCCGCTCCTTGGTGAAGCCGTCATTGCGGATGGCGACATAGGCGGCCGACAGACGATTGACCTCGGTCGTCATCCAATCCTTGAACTCGCCGGACAGGCCCGCCAGCGCCTGCTCGGCGCGGCCGATCGGATCGTCCATGTCCTTGTCTTCGACCCGGCGCAGAACTTTCCGCAGCGGGTTGGGCTGCGTGATGAGTTGATGCGTGGCGAAGGCCGTGACCTCGATGTCCTTTGCGCTGTTCTTCGCCATGATGCCTGCCTCGTCTGAAGACGTTGCGCTAGATGGATGAGCGGGCCTTGTCGAGCAGCGAGGGCTGCTGGAGCACCTCGTGCTTTTCGCCGACGCGGCGCTCGGGGCCCATGTAGGCGGAATTGGTGTTGCGGCGCCGGTCCGGCCCGAAATAGGTCTTGGTCTTGATGAAGGGGCGGGGATTGGCGACCACGTTGAGGATGCGCTGATAGAGCCCCTTGGCCGAGATCGGCTTGGCCAGGAATTCGGTGACGCCGGCATCGCGCGCCACGGTGACGCGGCGCTTCTCGGAATGGCCGGTCAGCATGATGATCGGCGCGTAGGGGTTGCCCTTGGATTCCGGCTGCCGGATCATCTGCGCGAGCTCGAGCCCGTCGAAGATCGGCATGGCCCAGTCGGTGATGACGATGTCAGGCACGTAATGGCTGTACATTTCGAGCGCGGTGGCGCCGTCCTCGGCTTCATAGACCTCGCGCGCGCCGAACGAATGCAACAGCGTGCGCAGGATGCGGCGCATGTGCGGATTGTCGTCACAGACGAGGAAGCGCAGCTTGTTGAAGTCGATACGGAACATGACGCCCGGGCCAAAGCGGTCAACCTTCGTTAACCATATCGTGGCGAGGGTTAACGAAGGGTTGCGACCGGGCTCCCGCAGCGCGCGGGGGGGCGGGGGCTCAGTAGCCGAACTGCTCGCGCAAAATGCGTTCTTCCAGGCTGTGGCCGGGGTCGAACAGCATGCGCATCGAGATGCTCTTGTCGGACAGGACCTCGACGCGCCGGACCCTGCGGACCTCTTCATGGTCGGCGACGGCCGCGACCGGACGCTTGTCGTCCTCCAGCACCTCGATCACGACATAGGCGGTGTTGGGCAGCAGCGCCCCGCGCCAGCGGCGCGGGCGGAAGGCGCTGATCGGGGTCAGTGCCAGAAGGGCGGCGTTGATCGGCAGGATCGGTCCCTGCGCCGACAGATTGTAGGCCGTCGAGCCGGCCGGCGTCGCCACGATGATGCCGTCGGCGATCAGCTCGGGCATGCGCTCGCGCTCGTCGATCAGGATCCGCAGGCGCGCCGCCTGCGAGGTCTGCCGGAACAGGTAGACCTCGTTGATGGCGTGGTGCAGATGGACGCGGTCGTTGGCGTCGGTTGCGCGCATCAGGAGCGGATTGATCTCGGATTCATGCGCCGTCTCGAGCCGCGCCCGCAGATCGTGCGTCGCGTATTCGTTCATCAGGAAGCCGACGGTGCCGCGATGCATGCCGTAGATCGGCTTTCCCGTGCGCATGTTCTGGTGCAGCGTCTGCAGCATCAGCCCGTCGCCCCCCAGCGCAACCACGACGTCGGCCTCCCTGGGGTCGCAATTGCCATAGTCCCTGGTGAGCTGGCTGAAGGCGGCCTGCGCCTCGCTGCTCGGGCTGGCGACGAAGGCGATGCGGTCGTATCGCTGGGGCTTGGTCATGGCTTGTCGGGCAGGCCGCTTGCTGGAGGAAGTTCCGCCGGGCTCGTCTATACGACCTGGGGCTCCATTGTCGAGGATGACCGCCTCTCAAGGCAAACGGGCGATTGTCGATCCAGAGAACAAAACGGGTTGATTTGAGCCAGCCCGCGCGCCTTACTTGCCCATCGGACCGGTGATCCCGCAAAGCGTCGCAATTCCGCGCTAGTTCGAAGCGCGCCGGCTGTGACAACCGGGCAGGGAGAACGATCATGTTCACGATCTTGCCGACTCTGCGACGAACCGGGCTCGTGCTGGCCGTGTCCGCGGCCGCGCTCGCGAGTGTCGCGCGCGCGGATGATCCGCCGCAGCCGCGCTCCGAGGCGGCATCGCCAGCGGCACAGAAGGGTGGGCGCGCCGCCAATCCGCAAAGCGCGACGCAGGCCTCGCCGTCCGCGGCCGAGCCGCATCGTCTCCCCCCGGATTCCACCACGAAGCAGACGCTGGATCTGCCCGGCCGCACCCTCAATTTCGCCGCGACCGCCGGCTCCATCCGGGTGTTCGACGGCAAGGGCGAGCCGCTGGCCGACATCGCCTATACGTCCTACCAGCTCGACGGCGCCGACCGTGCCACGCGCCCGGTCACGTTCCTGTTCAATGGCGGGCCCGGCGCGTCCTCGGCGTGGCTCCAGTTCGGCGCGGCCGGTCCATGGCGGCTGCCGCTCGACGGCGAAGGGCTGTCGCCGTCAGCCTCGCCCGAGGTGAAGCCGAACGCGGAGACCTGGCTCGATTTCACCGATCTCGTCTTCATCGATCCCGTCAGCACGGGCTACAGCCGCTTCATTGCGAGCGGCGAGGACGCACGAAAATCGTTCTACTCCGTCGACGGCGACGTCAACGCGATCGCGCTGGTGATCCGCCGCTGGCTCGAGAAGCACGACCGGCTGACCTCGCCGAAATACGTCGCGGGCGAGAGCTATGGCGGCATTCGCGGGCCGAAGGTGGTGCGCCAGTTGCAGCTCCAGCACGGCGTCGGCGTCAAGGGCCTGATCCTGGTGTCGCCGCTCTTGGATTTCCGCGAGTTCACCGGCACCAGCCTCCTGCAATATGTCGCGACCTTGCCGAGCTATGTGGCGGTGGCGCGCGAGGCCAAAGGGCCGGTCAAGCGCGCCGATCTCGCAGACGTCGAGGCCTACGCGCGCGGCGAATTCCTGGCCGACCTCGTCAAGGGCGAGGCGGACAAGGAGGCCACCAATCGTCTTGCCGACAAGGTCGCCGCGCTCACCGGCATCGACCAGGCGGTGAGCCGCCGGCTCGCCGGCCGTTTCGACGTCGGTGAATTCCGCCGCGAATTCGACCGCAAGAACGGCAAGGTGACGGGACGTTACGATGCCTCGGTGCGCGGCTTCGATCCCTATCCGGATTCGAGCAGCTCGCGGTTCGGCGACCCCTCGGGCGACGCGCTCCAGGCGCCGCTGACGAGCGCCGCGGTCGACGTGCTCACGCGCAAGCTCAACTGGCGGCCCGACGGCTCCTATGAAGTCCTGAACGGCACCGTGGAAGGTCACTGGGATTTCGGCCGTGGCATCAACCCGCCGCAATCGGTGTCCGAGCTGCGCCAGATCCTCGCCACTGATGCCAAGCTGAACGTGCTGGTCGCGCACGGCCTGTTCGACCTTGCCACGCCCTATTTCGGAACGAAGCGGGTGCTCGATCAGATGCCGGCCTTCGCAACGCAGCGCGTGAAGTTCGTCGTCTACCCCGGCGGCCACATGTTCTATTCGCAAGGAGGCTCGCGGCAGGCGTTTCGCAGCGAGGTCGAGGCGCTGATCAGGGAGTAGAGCATGATCCGGAAAAGTGTATAGCGGTTTTCCGATAGGATCATGCTCCGATTAAAGAGGCCGCCGTTTGCGCGGCTTATATCGACGGGCGATCTCCTTCGCCACGACGCGCGCAGGCTTGACGTTGGCGCCGGCGATCCAGACCTCGCTGATCCTGCCGCGCTTGTCGCGGATACGGCGCACCGGCTCGCCATGGCTGGAATAGCCCGCAGCCCAGGCGAGCTTGCCGGTGTCGCGGCCGGTGACCTCGATCTCGGCGGCATCCATGAACGGATTGTTGAACTGCGGATTGGCGACGACCACGCGATTGCCCATCGGCACGAGGTCGCTCGCACCCCAGATCGTCCACCAGCGGCCGGTCCAGTCGCGCAGGCGCCGGTCGGCCGTGCCGCGCGCCTTGAACACGCGCAAGATCTGCATCGCGCCGTCCACCCAGAACGGTGCCGCGCCGTCGATGGAGTTGCTGAGGATGCTGATCGTGAGCTCGCAAGCGGGAATGGCGCAGGTGCGGGAGATGTAGCCCTGAAAGCCGCCGCCATGGCCGAACCAGTCCCAGCCGTCGGTCTTGCCGGCATTGACGCCGAGCCCGTAATAGCCCTCGAAGCCCTGCGGGATACGCCAATGGTGTCGCGTCATCTCGCGGCGGCTTGCGACCGAGAGCACGCTCTTCTTTGCATTGGGCGCAAGCTGCGCGAAGAAGCGTGCGGTGTCGCCGGCCGTCGCAACGAAGCCTGCAGCGGACGCCATCGCGTGCGCGGGATTGTCGCCGGGGATCACGCATCGTTCGCCGAACGGCAGCTTTCGCGTATGGCCGCGCGCGAACGATGCGCCTTTGGGAAGGGGCGCGTCCGGCTCGCTCTCGCGCAGGCCCGCGGGCTCGATGATCTCGCGCTTGATCCAGGCGGAGTAGGGCTGCTTGGTCACCGCTTCGATGACGAGGCCGAGCAGGCCAAAGCCGTGATTGGAATATTTGAAGCGCGTGCCGGGCTCGATCGCGGTCGGCAGCTTCAATTCCGCGAGCAACTCTCTCGCGTCGAGATAGGAACGGCGGTCGATGAACTGGCCGGAATCGGCGCCGTCGCGCGTCAACCCGGCGCTGTGCGATAGCACCTGCGCGATCGTGGTCTCGGCGACGCGCGGATGCAGGCCACCGACATATTGGCCGACCGGATCGTCGAGCCGGAGCTTGCGCTGTTCGCGCAGCTTCATGATGCCGGCCGAGGTGAAGCTCTTGGAGTGGGAGGCGATGCGGAAGCGGTGGCGCGGGGTGAGCTTCTCGCCGGTGTCGAGATTGGCGAGGCCAAACGCATGCTCGGCGACGATCTCGCCGCGATGGGCGAATGCGACGATGACGCCTGGCTGCTGGATGGTCGTCAGTTGGAATTCGATCCAGGAGCCGATGTAGTCGATCGCGGATCGCAGCCACGGGTCCATTGCACACCAATTTGCTGGGAAAATCGATGCGAGAGGCTAGCCGAGAAAGCCGAACGGGCACAACCGAAAGGTTGTGCCCGTTCGCGAGGTCGAAGATGCGATTGTCTCAGTAGACGAGCGTCGCGCCGGTCGGCTTGTCGAGCGCCGTGGCAAGCGAGCGATACTCGGAGCTGTCGGTGCCGGCGAGCGAGGCGATCTTGTTCAGATGATACTGCGCCTGTTCGCGGTTGCCCTGCTCAAGCTGCCAGAGGCCGTAATACTGCCAGGTGCGGACGTGGTTCGGATCGTCCTTCAGCGCCAGCTCGTAATAGACCTTCGACGACTGGTAGTCGCCGAGCTTGCGATAGGAGTAGCCGATCAGATTGGCGACGTCGGCGACGTCGTCGCGCTTGAGCGACTTCAGCTGATCGATCGCGCCGGTGTAGTCGTGGTTGTCGTAGATCGCCGTGTAGGCGGTGCGATAGGCGGCGAGGAATTTGGGATCGCTGACGGAAGAGCTCTTCTTCTTGCCCTTCTTGGACGAGGAGTCCGACTTCGGCGGCGGCGAGGGCTCGTCACTGCCGGCGGCATAGGCGCTGGACAGCACCGGCGCGGCCGCCAGCGACATGGCGACCAATCCCGGCACGACAAGCATTGAGAGTTTGCGCATCTAAATTCTCCCGTATGGAACGTGGCGATCCTACACGATTGCCCGAAGACCGGAACACCCGTCTGGCGAAAACATTCCCGCTTCGCACGATCTATTCGCCCGGGCGCAGATGACAAACTTTTGTCATCGAGATGAACGGAAGCCTGCAGGGGGCTTCAGACAGGGTTCAGCGCGCTGCCCCTAGGCTCCCACCCACGATCGAAGGGGAGGCGAGAGGGCGCCGCCTCAAGATCCTTCCAAGAGGAGACCACTATGTTGAAGACCATTTCCGCAGCCTTGCTCGCCGCTTCCGTGATCGCAGCCCCGGCCTTCGCTGCCGAGGCCGGCAAGACCAACACGGCCCCGGTGATCAAGGCGGACCAGAGCCAGACCAAGGCCTCGACCACCGCCGCAAAACCGGACACCGGCATCAAGGCCGATGCCAAGACCGACGCGAAGGCCGGCGACGTGAAGCCCGCCGACGTCAAGGCGGACGCCAAGGTGGATACCAAGTCGAAGGCGCTGAATGCCAACGCAGCGGTCACGCCCGACGAGCACAAGACCGTGCGGACGCATCGCCATCACCACAAGCATCTGTCGGCGAAGAAGTCGCTGAAGGCGCAGCCGGACCTCACCAAGCCGGCAACCACCGAGAAGCGCAGCTAACGACTGATCCTGCGCGGCGGCATCCCAAGCATTGCCCCGCCGCCGCGTCAGGACTCCAGACCCGGCCCGTCGTCTCGGCGCCTTGCGCGAAAGCGCGAGACGCCGGCGGCGGGACGGTGCGTGCGTCGCAAAGCCCCGGGGACGCGAATTCCCTTTGCACGACCTTGCGGCTAGAACGTCCCCTTAGTCTGTTCGAGCGGGAGCGGGATCTGTGGGGCGATTGGCGAAACGTGCGGCGAGCTTGGCATCGGTCCTGCTATTGGCGTTGGCGCTCGCGGCGTGTTTCGGCAGCGACGGTGATCGTCCGACCATCATCGGGGGGACCCAGGCCGGAGGGCCGCAGCCGTTTCCCGACAATTTCCGCGGCGACATCCTGGCGCTGATGCGCACCTATCTGAACAACCCGGTCGGCGTGCGCGAGGCCAGCATGGCCGAGCCGGTCCAGCGCGAGGTCGGCGGCCGGCAGTTCTATGTGAGCTGTCTGCATTTCACCCCGCGCGAGACCGATGGCAGCTACAAGGCCATGCGGGAACGCGCTGTGATCTTCGTCAACGGACGGGCGGACCGCGTCGTCGACCGCACGAGCGAGCTCTGCGCCGGCGCGGTTTACGTACCCTTTCCGGAACTGGAAAAGATGACGCGGTAGCGCAAAGCCCGCCTTCATCGCCGGGTGTTAGAACGATGACTGCCGGAGCCGCCGGATCACATTTCGGCGAGCTTTGAACGGGGTGGTTCGACCTCGCGACAAATTGTTACGGTAGGCCCTGCGCAGACGACAAAAAATAGTCGGTGCAGGACGACGTGACGGAACAAAATCGCGTTGTTGCCCCACCGTCACAGTCACGAACGATCAACGTTCCGGCATCGCCGCGAAGCAACCCAATTCACGCCACGTTGTTTCCTGAGTGTCGCAAATGAAAGAACGGGGATGATCATGAAATCGATTTTGCTGGGTGCAGCTGCTCTGCTTGCGCTGGCCGCGCCGGCCGCCGCCGCGGACATGCAGCCGCGCACCTACGCCAAGGCCCCGGCCTACACGCCGCCGCAGCTGATTTATAACTGGACCGGTTTCTACATCGGCGGCCATGTCGGCGGCGCGTTCGCCGGCGACAGCAGCTTCCAGTCCAGCGACGCCCGCTTCCTCGGCGGCGTGCAGGGCGGCTTCGACTACCAGTTCGCGCCCAATTGGGTGGTGGGTATCGAGGCCCAGTATTCCTGGCTGCCGACCAACAACAACGGCGTCACGTTCCCGCTGGGCACGCAGGTGACCTCCAACACCGACCAGCTCGGGTCGGTGACCGGCCGCATCGGCTACACCTGGGGTCCGGCGCTGCTCTATGCCAAGGGCGGTTACGCCTGGCGCAATGGCGGCCTGGGCGTCAATGTCGCAGGCGTGCCGCAGGGCTTCACCACCACCGGCAACAGCAAGGACGGCTACACCGTCGGCGCCGGCCTCGAATACATGTTCGCGCCCAGCTGGTCGGCCAAGGCCGAGTACCAGTACTACAATTTCGGCAGCACCACCTTCACCTCCGGTCCGGCAGACATCGTCGGCGTTCGCGGCCGGGAGGACGAGCATACCGTCAAGGTCGGTGTGAACTACCGCTTCGGCTGGGGCGGTCCGGCAGCCTCGCGCTACTGACCCTCTACCGCGACCACGCTCTGACAAAGGCCGGCTTCCCGCCGGCCTTTCGTTTGTCAGCCTCTTGCCTGTCGGCCCCATGTTTGCTTTGCGTGAACCATCTGGCGCGTCATTTGCAGGAAAACATTCCGGCGGGCGCTTTCTCACGCGCGTCATGGGACTTGGGTAAAGCAAAAATAATTTTTGCTGCTTACGGAACTCGCGCTCCGGAAAGCGTTATATGAGAATTACCGGGCTGGTGGGACGACGGTCATGCGTATCTTGGTGTCGGCGGTGGTGCTCTCGTGCTTTGTCTGCCTGCCGTGCTCTGCACAGACAATCCTCAAATCCGAGCCTCTGATGCTGGCACCTTACGAGGTGGCCTTCGTCAAGGACGCGTCCTGCCCGTCGGGCAAGGTGCTCAAGGTCACCGGCGCGATCCGCGGGCTACATCGCCGCAAGGCCTGCGTGGCGCTGGCCGGTGAGCAGGCCTCGCTGGCAACCGCAACCCCCTGACCGCTTTGCGGCTTCCGCCGCCGGACCTCACGAATTCAGCTCGAGCTCCATCGTCGACTGGCGGTCGGCCTCGGCCTTGTTTTGGGCGGGGTCCTCACCCTGGACGACCCGGCAGGGCTTAATCTCGTAGTCGTTGTCGAGCACCCGGCGTGGCCCGGGACGCTCCTCGTCGGCGCTGATGTCCACGACCAGACCGCTCCGATAAGCGAGCTTCCAGACGTCGGATTCGCTCGGATAGGCCTTGCTGATCTGGGCGTCGTTGCAGAACAAGGCGTAGGGCATTCTTCCCGCTCCCGGAAAGCGCATTAACGACCTCACGGGCCGCGGGTTCCGGGGGGCTGGCGATCACGGGCCCGTGATCCAGGCTAAAGCATGATCCGGAAAGCGAGCAGCGGTTTTCCGAAAAGATCATGATTAAACAACAATTTAAAGCGCGATGACGATTCATCCTCATCGCATCGCGCTTTAGCCGGGCCTTGAGTCCTTAACGACTCCTGAATCGCGAAAAAAAGAATCCTTGGGACTCGTTTGGCGGAATCAGCGGATGTTTTCCGCCATGACGAGCGACCTGAAGACCTCCTGCGGGCACATGCTCCTGCCGCTGACGCTGGCGTTATTCGGCGCCTGCGCGGCCAATCTTTGGCTGGTGTGGTCCTGGCTGTAGGCCCCTCCGATGGGGGGTGGCGCGTTATTTTCTGACCGGTGGGGCCGGGGCGTCGTGGATGGCGGCGCGCAATCTGGTCAGGGTTTCGGCACAATATTCCTCGCGCTCGCGCTCGAACCGCTCCTGATGCTTGCGGAAATTGGCGATGCGGGCCTGCATCTCGGTGCGGAAATCACCGATCGCCCGCGGTGGCGGCGGAGGAGTGGGTGGGGGCGGTACCGGAGCTTGCGTCAGCTCGATCTCGACTGCAGCGACCTCCACGGCAACGATCTCGACCGCGGCTGTCGTGGCAACCGGGGTCCCTTCCGGCTGAAGGACATTATCCTTCATGCCGGTCACCGATTGGACGAAGGCCAGTGTCTGCGCGATCAGCTCGTCACGTTCCACGATCCATTTCATGATCCACCTCAGCCGGTCCCATTCCAGCAAAGCGGCTGCGGCGAATCAAGGCGGTAAACAAAGGATTGCATATTTTTCCCGGTCGCCCGAAAATAGGCAGATGGATTCCGGAAAAGAACGGTCGGACGAAGTGGAGGGCCTGAGGCTCATCCGCGCGTTCTTGTCGCTGCCGCCCGACAAGCGGGCGGAGGTGATCGCGTTCGTCGAGGAATTGGCGCGTGCGCATGGCCGGCCAGAGGAGGGCACGCAGGCGTCGCCGAGGTGAGCGCTATCGCTGGCGCGGATTGACGTTGGGCTCGAACGGTGCGCCAACCACCCGGACCGGTGTCTGAACCGGTGTCCGGGTGTCGTCGATCACGGCTGTCTCGGCGACCCGCTTTTCGGGGGCCGACCCAAGCATCGGCTCGAACAACATCAATGTCCCGGCCACGGCGACACAGCACAGCGTCACGGTCGCCAGCAGAAACATATTTCGGTTTTCTTCCCTGATCCGCATGGGCCAACAACGGCCGACGCCGAGGCTCGGTTCCCGTCTGGAATGTCGGGATCGCCCGCGCAACCGGTCGAAGCTTACGCGAAACTTACGGCGAGGGCTCAAAAGGGTTATTTTTCCGTAAGATGACGCCCTCAATTTGCATTAAATCTTAACGCCCGCCGGTTCCAATGCACGCCGGGATAGGCGCAGAAAATCATTGGGACGGCTGCGATGAGCTTTTTGAACAATCTGAAGATCGTCTGGAAGGTCGCGCTGATCGTGACCGTGATGGGCTGTGCGATGATCGCCGTCGCGGCCTTTGGCGTGCGCGAACTCTCCGCGACCGTCGACGGTTTCGGCGAGCTCTCCGCCGCGCAATCTTCCGCTCTCAACCTCACCCGCGCCCAGCGCCGCGCCGAGACCTACCACGCGGCGCTCTATGCGATCTTCACCGAGGCAACCGAAGCAGGCAACGCCAAACGCCTCAAGACCGCGACCCAGAACCGCGACGAAATTCGTCAATTCCTCGATGCGGCCGAGCAGGACGACCCATCGCGTGCCGGCGAGCTGAAGGGCATCGGCGACCAGCTGAAAGCTGCGTTCACCGGCTGCGATCCGGTGCTCCAGGCCGGCTCACAGGCCAGCAGCACGGAAGAGAACGCCAGGGCAGCCGAACGCGCGCACAAGGAGTGCGATCCCGTGCTCGATGCGGCCCTGGCACGCATCGCCAAGTTCACGACCGAGACGACCCAGGCCGTGGCCAAGCGCAAGGACACCATCAGCCGCGACGCTCACGCCGCGACCTGGACCGTGATCGGCGTCAGCGCCGGCGGCCTGATCCTGGGCATCGCGATCGCGCTGTTCATCGGCCTCAAGGCGATGTCGCAGCCGATCGCCCGGCTCAAGCTCGCCATGGAGGGGCTTGCCCGCAACGATCTCAGGACCGAGGTGCCCGAGAAGGACCGGCGCGACGAGATCGGTGACATGGCCAAGACGGTCGAAGTGTTCAAGACCAATGCATTGGAAGTCGAGCGCCTCAAGGCCGCGCAGCTCGAAGTCGAGAAGCAGGCTGCCGAGCAGCGCCGCCGCGACATGGTCAACCTCGCCGACGGCTTTGAACGCGCCGTCGGCGAGATCATCGAGACGGTCGGATCTGCCTCTACCGAGCTCGAAGCGTCGTCCTCGACGCTGGCGACCACCGCGCAGCGCGCGCAGGAGCTGACCTCGGTCGTCGCCGTCGCGTCCGGCGAAGCCACCGGCAACGTGCAGTCGGTCGCGACCGCCACGGAGGAGCTGTCCTCCTCGGTCAACGAGATCAGCCGGCAGGTGCAGGAATCCGCGCGGATGGCGGGCGAAGCCGTCACCCAGGCCCGCACCACGACGGAGCGGGTCAGCGAGCTCTCGGTTGCCGCGACGCGGATCGGCGACGTCGTGGAGCTGATCAACACGATTGCCGGCCAGACCAACCTTTTGGCGCTGAACGCCACGATCGAAGCGGCGCGTGCCGGCGAGGCCGGCCGCGGTTTCGCGGTCGTCGCGTCCGAAGTGAAGACGCTGGCCGAGCAGACTGCGAAAGCGACCGGCGAGATCAGTCTGCAGATCTCCGGCATCCAGACCGCGACCCAGGAATCCGTCAACGCGATCCGCGATATCTCCGTGACCATCGAGCGGCTGTCGGAGGTGTCTTCGACCATTGCCGCGGCCGTCGAGGAGCAGGGCGCCGCCACCCAGGAGATCTCGCGCAACGTCCAGCAGGCCGCTCACGGCACCCAGCAGGTCTCCTCGAACATCACCGACGTGCAGCGCGGAGCGGCCGAGACCGGCTCGGCCTCCTCGCAGGTGCTCTCGACCGCCAAGATGCTGGCGACCGACAGCAACCGGCTGAAGGACGAGGTCGGGAAATTCCTGCGGACGGTGCGCACGGCGTAAGTCCGCCGGCATCCGCCCGTCGCGCGCCTTAAATTAGAGCGCCAGCAGGAAACCAAGCGCGAGAGCAAGCAGCACGGCCGTCATGACGACGGCCGTCACCGCGCCAGCGGCGATCCTGGCCTTCTCTGTCGGGGTGGTCGAGCGCATGGGGCGCGAGTATAGCGTGTTTGCACCGGAATCTCGACTTTGAGTCCGATCCCATGATCTCCAATCGTCCTCCCGTGCTGGCCCACGAACGCTTCGTCGCCGACCGCGACAATTTCGTTGGGCTCGATCTCGCCGCGCGGTTCGAGCGGATCGAGCGGACGAACCTTTGGGGTGCCACGAACTCGGTGTCGGGCCTCGGCTCGGAGGACACGGCCACCGCCGCGATCCGGGAGGCGCTTCCTTCGCTGCTGCAACGGCTCGGCGCGCGCTCGCTGCTCGATGCGCCCTGCGGCGATGCCGGCTGGATCGGCCGCGTCAAGCTCGACCTCGACTATATCGGCATCGACATTGTGCCGTCGCTGATCGAGACCAACAACGCGCGTGCGGCGCGCGGCGAATTGGCCGGCCGATTCCTGGTGGCCGATATCACGCGCGATGCACTGCCGCGTGCCGATCTGATCCTGTGCCGGGACTGCCTGGTGCATCTGAGTTTTCAGAACATCGCCCGCGTGATCGGCCGCTTTCGCGAGAGCGGCGCGCAATTCCTGCTCGTCACGACGTTTCCGGAGTGGGAGGACAATTGCGATTGCGAGGATGGCGACTGGCGCGCGCTCAACATGACGAAGGCGCCGTTCGACTGGCCGGTGCCGCGCGAATTGATCGACGAGCGCTGCGACGAGGGCGATGGCGGCTGGCGCGACAAGAGCCTCGGGCTCTGGCGGCTGGATGAGTTGCCGGATCGCGTCCGCACGGCCACGGATGTGTGACAGCTGCGGGCGGAACGTCCATTGCGTCCGTGATCGCCCCGGCGATAGACTTTGGGTTGTGTAGCGATCTCGTATCGCGGTGACCTGCCGGAGCCCACCATGAGAGCATGTGCTGTCCTGGCCGCGTTGTTGATCTGGTGCAGCGCGCCGGCGCTGGCGCAGCAGGAGGGGGCAGCGCTCTACGCCGCGCATTGCGCGCAATGCCACGACGGCGATGTGCAGAGCCGCGTGCCGGGCCGCGGCGCCATGCAGGCGATGTCGTTCGACCATGTCCTGGCGGCGTTGACCTCCGGCAGCATGGCGGCGATGGCAAAGGATCGCAGCGACGCGGAACGTCGCGCGATCGCTTCCTTCGTCACCGGCAAGATCGCGACCGGCGGCGTTGCAACCGACGCGGAAGGCCGCTGCGCGCAACAGGTCATCGGTTTTCCGCAAGCCCTTGACGGTCCGCGCTGGAACGGATGGGGCGTCGACACCAACAACAGCCGATTCCAGCCCGCCGACATGGCGGGGCTGACCGCGGAGCAGGTGCCGCGCCTGCGATTGAAATGGGCCTATGCGTTCCCCGGCGCCTCGGTGTCGTTTGCGCCGCCGACCATCGTGGGCGGAATCCTGTTCATCGGCGGCACCGATCGCAAGGTGCACGCGCTCGACGCGCGCAGCGGCTGCACGCTGTGGACGCTGGCGATCGATGCGGCGGTGCGCGCCGCGATCAGCTTTGCGCCGCTTCCGGGCTCCGACCAGTTCGCGATCTTCTTCGGCGATTTGCGCGCCAACGCCTATGCCGTGAACGCGCTGACCGGCGCGCTGATGTGGAAGACGAAGGTCGAGGAGCATGCCGCCGCGCGCATCACCGGTGCGCCGACGCTGCATTCCGGCGTGCTCTACGTGCCGGTGTCCTCGATCGAGGAAGCCGCAGGCTCGCAAGCCAGTTACGAATGCTGCACCTTCCGCGGCAGCGTCGTGGCGCTGGACGCGGCGACCGGCAAGCTGGTCTGGCAGGCCTATACGATTCCGGAAGTGCCACATCCAACCGGCAAGAATGCCAGGGGCACGCAGCTGTTCGGTCCGTCCGGCGCCGCGATCTGGTCGGCGCCGACGATCGATGCGAAGCGCAATGCCGTCTATGTGGCGACCAGCAATTCATATTCGAACCCGCCGGCGGCAACCGCCGATGCGATCCTCGCTTTTGAGCTCGCGACCGGGAAGCTGCTCTGGAAGCAGCAGGCCACGCCCAAGGATGCCTTCGTCGTGGCGTGCTTCACCGCGGACAAGTCCAATTGTCCGGAGGATCACGGACCCGATCACGATTTCGGCCAGTCGCCGATCCTCGTGACCTTGCGTGACGGCAGGCGCGTGCTCGTCATCGCGCAGAAGTCCGGTGTCGTGCATGCGCTCGATCCCGATGACGGCGGCAAGATCCTGTGGCAGAAAAGGATCGGGAAGGGCGGTGCGCTCGGCGGCAGCGAGTGGGGCTCGGCCGCGGACGGCGAGCGCATCTATGTGGCCAACTCCGACGTCCGCTTCATGCGTGACGGCACGCGGCAACTCGATTCCACGCAAGGCGGCGGCCTGTTCGGCCTCGACCTCGCCAGCGGCAAGATCGCGATGGAGGTGCCGCCGGTCGCCTGCGGCGACCGCCCCAAATGCAGCCCCGCGCTCTCGGCAGCGGTGAGCCTGATTCCGGGCGTGGTGTTCTCCGGCGGCGTCAGCGGCTTCCTGCGCGCCTATGCCGCCGACGGCAAGCTGCTCTGGGAGTTCGACACCGCGCAGGATTTCAAGGCCGTGAACGGCGTCCCCGCCCATGGCGGCGCGATCGACGGCCCCGGGCCGGTCATCGCCGGCGGCATGCTCTACACCAATTCCGGCTACGGCCAATGGAGCGGCGTCGCCGGCAACGTGCTGCTGGCGTTCGAGGTGGGGACGGAGTGAGGATCTTGCTGTGTCCCGGACGCGCCGCAACGCCTTCCGCGTTGCGGCGCTGAGCCGGGACCCAGAAAGCGGCCCACAGCAATGCGGCGCTGTGGGCCCCGGCTCTGCAGCGCATCGCCGAAGAGGCGCTGCACTGCGTCCGGGGCACGGGTCGCCTTTTCAATTCGCATCCGTCCAGCAGGGAGAGCAAATTCGATGATCGATGCCAGATGCCGCTGCGGTGCTCTTTCGCTGTCGCTGCCGGGACCATCGCAGCTCGTTGTCGCCTGTCATTGCCTCGACTGTCAGCGACGAACCGGCGCGCCGTTCGGCGTGGGTGCGTTCTATCCGGCGCGCGCTGTCACGATCGCGGGACCGTCAAAGGAGTACGTTCGGACAGCCGCGAGCGGCGGCAAGGTCCGCAGCTATTTTTGTCCCGACTGCGGTTCGACCGTCTATTGGCAAGCCGAGAATCTGCCCGCGATGATCGGCGTTGCCGTCGGCGCGATCGCAAATCCGGATTTTCCGCCGCCGATCAGATCGGTGTTCGAGCAGTCCAAGCATGGCTGGGTGGAGATGTCAGGTACCGAGCACTTCCAGCAAGGCAGCGTGCCGAAGCATTCGAGCTGAGACCTGTACGCCAGATGCTGGTGCCGGCTGAGGGGATTGAACCCCCGACCTTCGGTTTACAAAACCGCTGCTCTACCGCTGAGCTAAGCCGGCGACGCGGGCAGGGCCGGCATGGGCCGGGGTGTCCACCCGTTGCGCGCCGCAATACCAGACTTGGTCGGAAAGTGCCAGAACCGGAAAGGCCGTCGCCGCGAACATGAATCAGGCGGCCCGGAGGCCGCCTGATCTCTCCGCATCGATTAGATCGCCTTACTGGCAGATGTGCCGGCGGCCGTCTGCGCCCTTGAACCAGGTACCAGGCGTACAGACGAAGCCGTTACGCTGGGCGTAGGTGCGGGTGTCCCAGCCACGATTGTCCCAGCCGCGGTTGTCCCACGAATTGTCGTAGGCGTAGGAATTGTCCCAGGCGCGGAACGGCGCGCTGGCAATCGCGCCCGCGGTGCCGATCGCGGCGCCGGCTACGCCGGCTGCGACGTCGGTCGGCCAGAAGCCGGTACGGCTCCTGTTCCAATCGTTATTCCAGTCGCCATTGGTTTGACGATAGGACGCGCGGCGCTGGCGGTATCCGCTATCGGTGTATGGATTTCCTGGGCCGAGATTCTGGCAATTGGCGTTGGGGAATTGCGCCGAGCAGCGGCCGGGATTGGTGACGACGGCCTGCGCCATGGCAGAGCCTGCCAGCATGGTCGCCGCAATCGTCGTCGCTCCAAGAAGCTTGATGTTCATGGTTGTTGGCTCCCATTTTGTTGACGGGGGCTAAACGCTTGCGGCGCCGGACGTTCCGATGAAACCGGTGGATTTCGCAAGCAAACGGTCAAACGGATGTGAGCGCACGGTGCGGTTCCGTGCGGCGAAGTCACACGCCGTTAACGCTTCGCTCATTCGCTTTGCGGCATTTGAGCGGCCCGCAATCCTTACACATTAGGCTTACCGGAATTTGGTGAGCGGGCCTTAACCCTCTCTGCGCCGCGATCGGATAGGTTGCCGCCGCATAACCGGGGTCCCCCTCATGCGCATTGTGGCGCTCGCTGCCTTTCTGATCGGACTGCCCGCGACGGCGTTTGCCGGCGAAGGCTTCGATATCGTCGTGCCCGGCCGGCCCGGCGTGCCGATCATCATCAACAACATCGACGCGTCCTATGCCGTGGTCGAGGGTGTCTGGGGCCTGGGCAAGAACCAGCAGGTGCAGCCCACGATCTATGGCGGGCGCTATGTCGCCGAGCGGCAGCCTGCCGACGTCGGCCATTATTATCCGACGCTGGGCCTGCGGCCCGGTTACGGCCGGCTCGAGGTCGAGCCGCCCGCGAACCGAAAATTGCCGAAGCCCGCCGAGAGCTATCACCAGAGCTGGGGCGCGCAATCGGCGCCGCTGCCGCCGCAGATGGACGTGCCCGTCGATCCGCCGCCGGTGATCCTCGCGCCTGAAATCAACGATCGTCCGCGGCCACCGCGACCGCGGCCGCATGTCCAGGTCCCCGGCAAACCGCCGGGTTAAGAAACGTCAAAATCCAACAAACAGAAATCAACAGGAGAGAGTAATGCGTCAAATGATTTCGGGACTGGTTGCGGCGGCTGCCGTGATGTTCGTCGCCACGGCACCCGCCGCGGCGTGCGGCTTCAACCCGTGCCAGCCGGTCGCGCCGGTCTATTCCGGCTGCAACACCGGTTGCGGCGGCTACGGCTATGGCTATGGCTATGGCGCCTATGAGCGTCTCGCCGAGCCGGCCACGCAGTATTATCACGTCAACCAGGGCCCGACCTATACCGGCCCGGGCGCCTTCGCGCCGTATCCGACCTATCGTGAAGACGCGGTCGTCGCGCCCGCCAATTACGGTTATGGCTATCGCGCCGCCGTGGCTCCCTATCACCGCCCGTACTACCGTCCGTATCGCTACGGCTACGGCCCGCGCTACGGCTATCTGCCGCGCGTGCACTACGGCCATGGTCCGCGCTACGGCTACGCCCACCGTCACGCGCCGGCGCCGTACTATGGCGGTCACCGCGTGCTGCGCCGCTATTACTGATCCCTGATCGGTTGAGCTGACGAGACGCCCGTTCGCACGATGCGGACGGGCGTTTTGCTTTTCTGATTATGTGCGGGCGCGATCAATCAGGTCGATAGCCCGCCTACGCCTGACGGCTACGGCGTGGCAGCCTTCGCTCGCTTCGCTGAATGATGATCTGGATTGGCTTGCCAAGCCGAAGCTCGCGAAGCGAGCGAAGGCTGGTGGGGGAGGCAGGACTCGAACCTGCGAAGCCATGAGGCGGCTGATTTACAGTCAGCTCCCTTTGCCACTCGGGACACTCCCCCGCTCGACGGCAGCACAATCGGGCCGGACCTTGCCGGCGACCGAAGACGGCCATGGAACGTGAAGGCCGCGACAGCCCGGATGGGGGCGCGACCGGGCGCGGTTATGGGCGATCCGGTGGGGCAAAGTCAACCGAGGCGAACAGCTAAAATCGCCTTCGAAGCCACCCAAATTGCCATATTCCGGCACCCGTGACACAAGCGAGCCCATGAAGGACAAAAAATTCACCCCCAGGGGCCCCCGCGGCGGGGCTAAGCCCTTCAACAGACCCGGGAAATCGGCCGGCCGGCCGGCCTGGCGCGACCGCGATTCGCACGCCGACGGGCCGGTCATCCTCTATGGCTGGCACACCGTCACCATGGCGCTGGCCAACCCGGAGCGACGGATCCGCAAGCTGACGCTGACCGAGAACGCTGCGAAGCGACTTGCGGACGAGAATATCGAGACCCGCGTCACGCCCGAGATCGTCCGGCCCCAGGAGATCGACCGTCTGCTCTCGCCCGATGCCGTGCATCAGGGCCTGCTTGCGGAAGCCGATCCTCTGCCTTCGCCTGATATCGAGACCTTGAAGCAGGAAGGCATGGTGCTGGTGCTCGACCAGATCACCGACCCGCACAATGTCGGCGCGATCCTGCGCTCCGCCGCAGCGTTCGCGGTGAAGGCGATCGTCACCACTGCCCGCCACAGCCCGGAAGCCACCGGCGTGCTCGCCAAGGCCGCCTCCGGCGCGCTGGAGCTGGTGCCTGTTGTGACCGTGCAGAACCTCGCGCGCGCCCTGACCACGCTGAATGAAATCGGCTTCCAGACCGTCGGGCTGGACAGCGAAGGCAGCGCGGATCTCAGCGACGTCGCGCTGCGCGAGCCGCTCGCGCTGGTGTTAGGGGCCGAAGGCAAGGGCCTGCGGCAATTGACCCGCGAGACCTGCAGCGTCGTGGCGCGGCTCGACATGCCCGGCGAGATCAAGAGCCTCAACGTCTCCAACGCCGCCGTGCTTTCGCTCTATGTCGGCGCGAGCCGGCTCGGGCTGATGAAGTAGGCGGCCGCCTCAAGCCGCTACCCCATCATCTCCCGCACCATCGGCACCACCTTGCGCCCATAAAGCTCGATGCTCTTCATCAGCTTCTGATGCGGCAAGGGACCCGCCGAATACTTCAGCTGAAACCGCGCAATGCCGAGCGTCTTCGCCGTCCTGGCGATCTTGCGCGCCACCGTTTCCGGCGAGCCGGCATAGAGCGAGCCGTGCTCGACCTCGCTCGCGAACTCGTCGCGGCCCATCGGCGGCCAGCCGCGTTCCTTGCCGATGCGGTCGCGCATGGCCTTGTAGTCGGGCCATAGCTCCTCGCGCGCCTCTTCATCCGTCTCGGCGACATAGCCGGGCGAGTGCACGCCGATCGGCTGCGCGGGGCGGCCGAACTCCTTGGCGGCGCGGTGATGGAGATCGACGAACGGCGCAAAGCGCGCGGGATCGCCGCCGATGATCGCGAGCATCAAAGGCAGGTCGTAATGCGCAGCGCGCACCACCGATTGCGGGCTGCCGCCGACGCCGATCCAGGTTTTAAGCCGGCCGTTCTCGACCGGGGGATAGACCAGCTGATCCCGCAGCGGCGGACGCAGCTTGCCCTCCCAGCTCACCGGCTTCTGCGCCAGCAGGGCAGCAAACAGGTCCAGCTTCTCCTCGAACAGCTCTTCGTATTTGCGCAGGTCGAAACCGAACAACGGAAAGGATTCAGTGAACGAGCCGCGGCCGAGGATCACCTCGGCGCGTCCGTTGGAGAGCGCGTCCAGCGTGGCAAAGCGCTGGAAGACGCGGATGGGATCGTCCGAAGACAGCACCGTTACGGCCGAGCCGAGATGGATGCGCTTGGTCCGCGATGCGATCGCGGCGAGCACGGTCTCCGGCGAGGAGATCGCAAAATCGGCGCGGTGGTGTTCGCCGAGGCCGATGAAGTCGAGGCCGAGTTCGTCGGCCAGCACCGCTTCGTCGACGACGTTGCGGATCACCTGCGCGTGCGGAAGCATGGCGCCTGCGGCATCCCTGGTGACGTCGCCAAAAGTATCCAGTCCGAATTGAAGCGATGCGGTCATCGGTGAGGTCTCTGCGGGCGCAGCTTGCGCTTGTCGCTGTGGGAGGGAATCGTCTGCGATGGAGCTAGGCCGCGGCGGCCGGTGCAACAATGCTGCTTTGAGAAACCCACCGTTTCCTCTTTGGATCGTGCCAGGCCCGCGCCCGTACGCTCAGTCGGACCTGGTGAACATCTCGACCAGGGTCTCGCGCAGCCAGCGCTGCGCCGGCACGGTGTCGTTGCGCTGGTGCCAGAACAGGCTGACGATGCGCGGCGGCGCCTTGAGCGGCAGCGGCATGGCGTGCAGGAACGGCGCGTGCCGGGATTGCGAGCGCAGATCGCTCGGCAGCACCGCGATCAGGTCGGACTGGCGCACCACCTCGTAAGCGGCGCTGTAGTGATTGACGGTCGCGACCAGATTGCGCGACAGCCCGCGCGAAGCGAGGAAGAGGTCGTAGGACGGCAGGGTCTTGCCGGCGAGGCTGACGTCGACATGGCCTGCGCCGAGGAAGCTGCGCGTGCTGAGCCGCTTCTGGGCGGCGAGCGGATGGCCGCGCCGCATGAAGCAGGCATAGTCGACCGTCCACAGCGAGCGCGAGCGGATGGCGGCCGGCTGCTGCGCCTCGTTGACATAGACGCTGAGCACGCAATCGACGCGATTGTCTTCGAGCTGATCGGCGATCTCCAGAATGGTGTTGGGGACGGTGTGCACGCGCGCCTTGGGCGCGACCTTGCCGAAATGGCCGAGGAGATTCGGCATCACCAGCGAGGCGACGTAATCCGACATCGACAGGCTGAACTCGGTCTGCGCGCGGCGCGGATCGAACACCTGCTCGTCGAGCGCGCCGCGGACGGTTTCGAGTGCCTCGCCGATCGGCTCCCACAGCACCACGGCGCGCTGGGTCGGACGGATGCCAGTGCCGGACCTGACGAACAGGGGATCGCCGAGCGCGTCGCGCAGCCGCGCCAGCGCGTTGCTGACCGCCGGCTGCGTCATCAGCAGTGCGTTGGCGGCGCGCGTCACGCTGCCCTCGGTCATCAGGGCTTCGAAGACTTTCAGCAGGTTGAGGTCGAGCGATCGAAACGACAGAACATTCACCGTGGTGATGTATGGGATCACGATTATAAATTATGACGATAATATCTCTTTGTCTATGGTTCCCCCAGGGACTTGCGGATGCCGGGCCGCCGGACAGAGGGGACTTACATGTCGATGATCTCGGCGCGCATCGAGCGCCTGCCATTCGCACGCTTCCACACGCATCTGTTGTTGATGGGCGGGCTCGGCTACATGTTCGACGCGATGGACGCCGCCGTGCTGGCGTTCATCCTGCCGGTGCTGCGCACCGCCTGGAATCTGACGAGCGTGCAGATCGGCGTGCTCGGCAGCAGCACCTATATCGGCTTCCTGTTCGGCGCGTTGCTGGCGGGCACGCTCGGCGACCTGATCGGACGCCGCGCGGTGATGATGTCGGCGCTGGCGCTCTATTGTGCCGCATCGATCGTCAGCGCCGCCGTGGACAGCTGGCCGTCCTTCTTCGCCGCCCGCGTTGTCGCGGGCATGGGCACCGGCGCCGAGAGCGCGATCATCGCGCCTTATCTCGCCGAGTTCGTGGCGCGGCGCTTCCGCGGCAGCTTCACCGGCGCGCTGGCCGGGTTCTTCTCCTTCGGCTTCGTCGCGGCGGCCTTGCTCGGCTACTTCATCGTTCCCGCCTATGAGAACGGCTGGCGCATCGTGCTGGTGATCACCGCGGTGCCGGTCGTCATGCTGCTCTGGTGGCGCCGGGCGCTGCCGGAATCGCCGCGCTGGCTGGAAAGCCGGGGCAGGGCGAAGGAAGCCGAAGCGGTGCTGGACAGGATCGAAGCCGGCTTCGCGCGCCGGGGGCATGTGCTGCCGCAGCCGGTCGTCGACGCGGTCAGCCCGCCCGTCGCCGGGGGAACGTTGCTTGCCAATTTCGCGGCGCTTCTGGCGCCCCGGCAGGCGCGCATCACCGTCATGACCTGGATCATGTGGCTTGCGATCACCTTCAGCTATTATTCCTTCTTCGTCTGGATTCCCGGCCTCCTGGTCCAGAACGGCATGAGCATCACCAAGAGCTTCGCCTATTCGCTCGCGATCTATTGCGCGCAGATCCCCGGCTATTTCAGCGCCGCGTATTTCAACGAGCGCATCGGCCGGCAGGCGACCATTGCGTCCTACATGGTGCTCGGCGGTATCAGCGCGCTCGGACTCGCCTTCGCGCAGAGCGACCAGCACATCATGGTCGCGGGGATCCTGCTGTCGTTCTTCATGAACGGCACCTATGCCGGCGTCTATGCCTATACGGCCGAGGTGTTCCCGACGCCGGTGCGGACCACCGGCGCCGGGCTTGCCTCGGCGATCGGCCGGATCGGCGCGATCGTCTCGCCGATCCTGGTCGGCTACCTCTATCCCAATTTCGGCTTTGCCGGCGTGTTCGGGATCACCACCAGCGTTCTGCTGATCGGTGCGCTCACCGTCGTGGTGATGGGCGTGCCGACGCGCGGCCGGTCGCTGGAAGACATTGCGGCGGGCGAAGTCGCATGAGGGCAACGACGCGCCCGCCCGATCCGCTGCTCAACGCCGTGGCGGCGGCGCAGGGCAGGGCGGATCAGCCGGAGGCGCTGTTCTCGGCGCTGGATCAAGCCTTGAAATCGGCGATCGGGCACAAGCTGTTCACGATCCTGACCTATGACGACGATACGGGCGAAGCGGCGCGGATCTATTCCAATCTCCCCGAGCCTTACCCGACGGGCGGCCGCAAGCGGCTGGCGCCGGGCCCCTGGACCGAGGCCGTGCTCGACCGCGGCGAAGCCTATATCGGCCGCACTCTCGATGATCTGCGCAATGTGTTCGCCGATCACGAGCTGATCGCTTCACTCGGCTGCGAGAGCGTGCTCAACATGCCCGTGCGCTGGCGCGGGCGCACGCTCGGCTCGCTCAACCTGCTCCATGAAGCGGGCTGGTACGGTGCGGACGACGTCGCTGCGTGTCTTCCGTTCGCCCAGCTCGCATTGCCCGCGCTGCTCACACCGTCCTGACCAGACAGGAAACGACCATGCCCAGCACCCTCTTCAAGAACGCCGCTCTGCTCGATCCGCTTCAGCCGGATTTGCTGGAGGGCCATTACGTGCTGGTCGAGGACAATGTGGTCAGGGAGGTCTCGGACCGGCCGCTCCAGGCTTCAGTCGACCGCACCATCGACCTCAACGGCAAGACGCTGATGCCCGGCCTGATCGACCTGCATGTCCATGCGGTGGCGGTCGAGCTCAATCTGTCGCAGCAGGTGCACATGCCGAACGTGCTGGTGACGCTGCGCTCGACGCTGCTGCTGCGCGGCATGCTTCGGCGTGGCTTCACCACCGTTCGCGACGCCGGCGGCGCCGGCCATGCGCTGAAGCAGGCGATCGAGACCGGTCTCACCGACGGCCCGCGGCTGTTCGTCTCCGGCCGCGCGCTGAGCCAGACCGGCGGGCATGGCGACATGCGGGCACGTTCGGATTACCTCGCCAGCGACGCACCGTGCCCCTGCTGCGTGCGCGTCGGCGCGCTGGCGCGCGTCGCCGACGGCGTCGACGGCGTGCGCAAGGCGGCGCGCGAGGAGCTGCAGATGGGCGCCGACCAGATCAAGATCATGGCGTCCGGCGGCGTCGCGTCACCGACCGATCCGGTTGGCGCCTTCGGCTACTCCGAGGACGAGATCCGCGCCATCGTCGAGGAGGCGCGCGGGCGCCAGACCTATGTGCTCGCCCACGCCTATACCGCTGCCGCGATCGAGCGCGCGGTTCGCTGCGGCGTGCGCACCATCGAGCACGGCAATCTGGTCGATGCCCAGACCGCGCGCCTGATGGCCGAGAAGGGCGCCTATGTGGTGCCGACGCTCGTCACCTACGAGGCGCTGGCCAATGAAGGCGCGCAATATGGCCTGCCGCCCGAGAGCGTCGCCAAGATCGCCGATGTCCGCGACGCCGGCCTGCGTTCGCTCGCGATCTATCGCGACGCCGGCGTGAAGATGGGGTTCGGCAGCGATCTGCTCGGGCCGTCGCAGCGCCTCCAGAGCGACGAATTCCGCATTCGCGCCGAGATTCTCGGTCCGCGCGCGGTGATCGCCAGCGCCACGGTAATCGGCGCCGAGGTGCTCGGCATGGAGGGCAAGCTCGGCCGCATCGTGCCCGAGTCGATCGCGGACCTGCTGGTGGTCGACGGCAATCCGCTGCGCGACGTCGCCTGCCTGCTCGGCCAGGGTGAGCATATTCCACTGGTGATGAAGGCGGGCAAGGTCCAGTTCGACAGGCTGAACACGTAGCTGCCGCCGCGTCACGGACGCCCTCGCGCCGCTCGTGCGTCCTATGTCGAGACGCGCACGACCATCTTGCCGAGCGCCCCGCGCGTTTGCATGGTCCTGAACGCTTCCCGGAAATCGCCCAGCGCGAAGACGCGACCGACCACAGGCTTCAGCTGGCCGTCGGCAAGCCAGCCCGTCAACTGCAACATCAGGCGTTTCTGCACGTCGGGCTCGCGCAACGGGATCTGTGCGAGGTCGACACCGAGCAGGGCGCCGCCCTTCAGCAGGGGCAGGTTGAACGGCAGCGCGGGGATCGCGCCGGCGGCAAAACCGACCACGAGATGACGGCCGCGCCAGGCGATGGAGCGAAAGGCCTGCACCGAGATCTCGCCGCCGACGGGGTCGAAGATCACGTCGGCGCCGTGTCCTCCCGTCAATTCCTTCAGCGTGTCGCGCCAGCCGGCCTGCGTGTAGTCGATCACAGCGTCGGCGCCGTGCGCCAGCGCGAACGCGCGCTTGTCCGGTGTCGATGCTGCTGCGATCACACGGGCGCCGAGCAGCTTGCCGATCTGGACTGCCGCAATTCCGGTGCCGCCAGCTGCGCCCAGCACCAGAAGCTGTTCCCCTGCGACCAGCATGGCGCGTGAGCTGAGCGCATAGAGGGCGGTCAGATAATTGGCGCGAAACGAGGCGGCGACTTCGGCCGCGACGCCGTCGGGCAGGGGATGGAGCGCTTCGGGTCTGACGACGATCTCTTCGGCAAGCGCGCCCGCGCGCGTCATCCCCATCACGCGCATGCCGGGCTGATAGCCGCCGGGTGCGCCGGGCGCGTCCGTCACCACGCCCGCGAACTCCGTCCCGGGAATGAAGGGCAGGGGATCTTTGGTCTGATAGCGTCCCTCGATCTTCAAGCCGTCGACGAAGCCGATCCCGGCAGCTTCCACGCGGATGCGCAATTGTCCCGGTTCCATGGACGGCGGCGGGACCTCCTTCAGTTCGATCTGATCGATCGGTGCGTATTGCTCGACGACGACGGCTTTCATGTCGGACCTCTGTTGTTCCGGTTATCCTGACAGGTCCCGACACGAGCCTCTTGTGTCTACCGCCACATCCCGCGCATACGCGCGCCGATGTCGACCTTCGGCCCCTGCGCCGCGGTGCGGGCGGCGCCGCTTGCTGCCTTTGGCCAGGCGGTGCGCTCGAACAGGTAGACCAGCTGCTCCGGAATGAAGCGGGTGCGCGAGGCGTAGACGTGGCGGTCGCCCTTGGCTTGCTGGCCGTGGACGAAGAAGCGCTGGGGAACGACGAGGTGCAGATCGTCCTTGGCGCGGGTCATCGCGACATAGAGCAGGCGACGCTCCTCTTCCAGCTCGGCGCTGGTGCCGGCGCCGAGGTCGGACGGCATGCAGCCGTCGACGACGTTGAGCACGAACACCGATTTCCATTCCTGGCCCTTGGCGGAGTGGATGGTGGACAGGATCAGATAGTCCTCGTCGCGCAAGGGCGGGCCGGATTTGTCGCTGGTCGCGTCCGGCGGGTCGAGCGTGAGCTCGGTCAAAAATTTCTCGCGAGAGGCATAGCCGCTGGCGATCTGCTCGAGCTGCATCAGATCGGCGCGGCGCGTCTCGGAATCTTCGTGGAGGCGATCGAGATGCGGCTCGTACCAGAGTCGCACGCGTTCGAGATCGACCGGCCATTCCGAATAGCGCAAATTCTGGGTGGTGCGGACGAAGTCGGTCCAGTCGGCGCCGGTGCGCGCGGGCACCGGGAGCTGGCCGAGTGCGGCGAGCGGATCGGTGCTTTCCGCCATGTGGTCGAGCACGCGCTGCGCGGTCGCGGGGCCGACGCCCGGCAACAGATGCAAAATGCGGAAACCGGCGACGCGGTCGCGCGGGTTCTCGGCAAAGCGCAGCAGCGCCAGCACGTCCTTGACATGTGCGGCGTCGAGGAATTTCAGCCCGCCGAACTTGACGAACGGAATGTTGCGACGGGTCAGCTCGATCTCGAGCGGGCCGGAATGCGAGGACGTCCGGAACAGCGCCGCCTGGTGCTTGAGCAGCGCGCCTTGCTCGCGGTTCGCCAGCACCTCTTCGACGATGTAGCGCGCCTGGTCGGCCTCGTTGTGCACGGTGACGAGCTGCGGCTTGTGCGAGGCGGCGCGGTCGGTCCAGAGATTCTTGGTGAAGCGCTCGCGCGCGAGCCCGATGACGCCGTTGGCCGCAGCCAGCACGGTCTGCGTCGAGCGATAGTTGCGGTCGAGCGTGATCATTTCGGCGCGGGGCGAGAAGCTCTGCGGGAAATCCAGGATGTTGCGCACGGTGGCGGCGCGGAACGAATAGATCGACTGGGCGTCGTCGCCGACCACGGTGAGCCCGCGTCCGTCGGGCTTGAGCGCCAGGAGGATTGAGGATTGCAGGCGGTTGGTGTCCTGGTATTCGTCGACCAGCACGTGATCGAAGCGGCCGCCGATCTCCTCGGCGATCAGCGCATCGCTCATCATCTGCGACCAATACAGCAACAAATCGTCGTAATCGAGCACGTGCTGGGCCTGCTTGGCCTCGACATAGGCCGCGAACAGGCCCTTCAGCTCGGCGGCCCAGCCGGCGCACCAGGGATAGTGCACCCCCAGCACCTTCTCGATCTCCATCTCGGCGTTGACGCAGCGCGAGTAGATCGACAGGCACGTGCCCTTGGCGGGGAAGCGGCTCTCGGTCTTCGACAGGCCGCGCTCGTGCCGGACCAGGTTCATCAGGTCGGCGGAATCCTCGCGGTCGTGGATGGTGAAGGCGGGATCGACGCCGATCCGTTCGGCATATTCGCGGAGCAGACGCGCGCCGATGCCATGGAAGGTGCCGGCCCAGCTGAGCGCATCGCGCATGATCGCGGCGTTGTTCTCGCCCAGCACCTTGCGGGCGATGCGCTCGACCCGGCCGGCCATTTCGGCCGCCGCGCGGCGGGAGAACGTCATCAACAGGATGCGGCGCGGATCGGCGCCGGCGACGATCAGATGCGCGACGCGATGGGCCAGCGTGTTGGTCTTGCCGGAGCCGGCGCCGGCAATCACCAGCAGGGGAGCGCCCACGGTCGCGCCATCGGCCACGCCATGCTCGACGGCGCGGCGCTGCTCCGCATTGAGCGTGTCCAGATATGTCGCCACGAATCGCCCCGGTGAAAGGGCGAGAGTCGGCGATCCCGTCGCGAATCGCAATGCGGCTGGACGGGACCGGGTTTAGGATTTAGGGGGAAAGACGCCCCCAGGTTCCAGTCCGAAAAGCGCACCCGGCATGACCGAGCTCAAATCCGACCAGTTCGAGATGCGGCGGCTGGAATCGCTCAGCAACACCATTTTCGGTGTCGCCATGACGCTTTTGGCCTACGACCTGCCCAAGGCCGCGGTGTTCACCAGCGCGCCCGACTGGAGCGATCTTGCCCATGTCTATTCCGGCAAGCTCGCCGGCTTCGCACTCAGCTTCATCATCGCCGGCGTGTTCTGGATCAGCCATCACCGGCGGCTGGCGCGCCAGCCGGTCGGCAGCCGCGGCGCCGTGATCCTCAACCTGTTCTTCCTGCTCTCGATCGTTCTGCTGCCTGTCACCAACGGCCTCTACACCAATTACGGCATGAGCAGTGCGGTGGCAGTGCTCTATGGCTTGCACCTGACCGCGATCGCCGGCCTCAATGCCTGGCTGTGGTGGACGATCCTCGGCGGCTGGCGCCAGGAGATCATGGCCTCGCTGTTTCCGCTCCTGGTGTTCATCCCGGGCACGATCGTGGCGGCGTTCGCCCCGCATATCGCGCCCTTCGTCTGGTTCATCGCCTTCGGCGGGCTCGCGATCCAGCGCTTCTACGGTGCGCGGGCCGGGCCGGGCGCGTGAGGCCTCACCCGGACGTCGCGCCGAACCCATCGGCCGGCACGTAAAGCTTGACCGGGCGGATTTCGTAGACCGCCGTCGGGTTGACCGCACGCAGTTTCCGTGCCGCCGCGATCGCCTCCTCCTCGCTGGCGCATTCCATCAGGTGGAAGCCCAGAAGCTGCTCCTTGGTCTCCGCGAACGGGCCGTCCAGCACCATGCCCGCGCCGGGGCCACGCAAGGTGCGGGCCTTTCGGGTCTCATCCAGACGGGCGGCCGGCCCGAACTGCCCGCTGGCCCGCAAGGGGGCCTGAACCTCGATGACCTTGGCCACGACCGCGGCGTCCTGCTCAGGCGTCCAGGACAGGATCTCGTCTTCCACGTGGTAGGCCAGGATGGCGTAAAGCATCGTCACCTCGTTGTTTTTCTGCACCGATCCCAGAGGACGTAGCACCGCAGGCGATGCCGACAATCCCCAAAATAAATTCAAGCATAAATTCAAGCATAAGATATTGCGTGGCCGGGCCGCGACGAAACCGTCCTGAAACCCGATTGCGGCATTGCCGTGTGAACGCCGCCGGAAGTGGTCGCGACTGATGACCACAACAACAAGATTTCTGCTGGAGGCGGCAATGTCGGGTCACATCAAGATCATCTGCGACGCACGTCGCGCCGGACAATCTCAGACGGCCGATCTGCACGACCAAAGCGGCCATCACCGCTATTACGGCAGTTCGGCCGAGAATGGCGGCGAGCGCATCGTCGAAAGCCGGCGCGGCAAGCGGCCGCGCGCGCTCGGTGTTTGCGGCTTCTGAAGCCTCGCGCCCGATGTCCCATATGGACGTCCTGCAAATATCGATCGCGGCGATGCCGTTCCTGCTCGCACTGACGAGCCGGACGGGCAAGGTCATCGTGCCGTGCCTGCTGACGAGCATCTTCACGGTGCTGCTCGGCGGGGAGCCCCACCGCGCCGTCGTGGCCTGGTGCGTCGGCATGCTGATCGCCGCCGTCGCCTTGCGCGAGAGGCTTCGCACGGGCTGAGCCGGCGGCCCGTTACGGGGCGTTCAAGACCTGCTTGACCAGGGCCTCGCGCAGCGCCGCCAATTCGCCGCTCGCCTCCATCTGGGCGATCGCCTTGCCTACCTTCGGCACGAGATCGCGATGGCGTTCGTGCAGGTAATGGTAGATGTGGATGCGCTCGAGCGGCGGCGAGAGCGGGTGGATCCTGGCCTGCAGATTGAGTTTGCGCACCGCGGCGAGCCCGCTGAAGAGGTCGGTGACCATCACGTCGAAACGATCGGCATCGAGCATCCTGACCATGTTGTCGAGGCCAGTGGTCGCCGTGACGCGGGCCATGCCGCGCGTGCCGGCCTCCGAGGAGCCGACGCCGCGGACGATGCCGATGCTGTAGTCCCTGATCGAGTCCCAGCCGGCGACGTCGAACCGGAATTTCGTCGCAAACACCGCCGGCTCGATATAGTTGATCGCCGGCGTGACCTGGACCAGCGTCGGATAGTCGCGCGAGAGCGTTCCGATGCGCTGGATCTCGCCGTCGACCGCGCCGGCGCTCGACAGCGCGAGCGCGCGCTTGCCGGGCACGTCCTCGAACTCCAGCCTGATGTTGAGCCTGGCGTAAACGGCCCGCAACATCTCGCCGCCGACATATTGATCGGGGATGTCGGCGATGCGCGCGAGCCGGATGACCTCCTGTGCCGGCGATGGACCGCTTGCAAGCAGTGACAGGCAGGCGACGATAATCCGCCACATGACGCGCCTCCTCGTTGCCCGAAGCTACCGCTGGATTCCGATGTCCGCCCGATCTACCGGAGACGGCGCCTGCGCGTGGCCATAGAGATCACTGCCCGCCCGAGGTGCAGGCGACGTCCGGACTTTCACCGATGTCATTCTACCACGCGAAGTGGTAGTTTGCGCGACAATCCTGCTAGCGGACGCAAGTTATGACCCCGCCGACCTCAAGCCGCCCAGGGGTTGACAGGAAATCGGCCGACGGGATCGCCGCGCGCATCGCGGGAAGGGGAAGTCTCGACGAGCGAAATGCTCGAGGCTGCGACCGCTCGGCCGCAGCGTGCCGCCGTTTCCGGGGATGTGGTGCATGGCCAAGGCTGGTGACGAGGACTCCAATCGCGGCCGCGCCGTTGCACCGGCGGCTGCGAAGCAGGATTTGATCGGCACCGCGCTCGCGCCTTCGATGTTCGCCGCGCTGCTGTCCCGGCTCTTCAACTGGTCGCGCAGCGGCGTCGGGCCGCGCCTGCTCGCCGCCGTGCTGCTGTTCTCTTCGGTCGTGACGCTGACGTTGACTGCGCTCCAGCTCTATCTCGATTACGATCGCGAGGTCGGCCTCATCGAGACCAGGCTCGACGAGATCGGCCGCAGCACCACCGGCAGCCTGGGCGAGAGCCTTTGGAATCTCGACCAGAACCAGCTCAAGCTCCAGCTCGACGGCATCCTCCGGCTGCCCGACATCCGCGCCGCCGAGGTGCGCGAGATTGCCGATCGTCCCAATCCGATCCGCCTCGCCATCGGCGAGCCGAGCACCCGCTCGGTCGTGACGCGCGACTATCCGCTGAACACCAATGTGCAGGGGACCGCACGCGAGATCGGCGTGCTCCATGTCGAGGCGACGCTGACCGACGTCTACCAGCATCTGCTGAACCGCGCGCTGGTGATCCTGGCAAGCCAGGCGGCCAAGACGTTCCTCGTCTCGCTGTTCATCATCTACATGTTCCATCTGCTGGTGACGCGGCATCTGGTCGCCATCGCAGACTTCGTCAGCAAATACAGCCTGGCGCGGCCGCCGCCGCCTTTGCGCCTGGAGCGCCGGCCGCCCTACGATGCCGACGAGCTGGACAAGGTCATCGACGCCTTCAACGCCATGTGCGCGAACCTCCAGCGGGCCTATGGCGAGCTGCGCGAGGCCAATGCAAATCTCGAGCGCGACCTCAAGGTCCGCCGGCGCGCCGAAGAGGACGCGCGTGCGAGTGAAGAGCGTTTCCGCGACTATGCCGAGACCGCGTCCGACTGGTTCTGGGAGACCGGACCGGACCATCGGTTCACCTACATTTCCGACCGGGCCGGTGCCTTCAGCATGGACAACAAGGCGCTGATCGGCAAGCGCCGCACCGATGCCGCGTCCGGCTGCGACGCCGAGCCCGAGAAATGGCGCGCGCACATGGCGATGCTGGACCGCCATGAGCCGTTCCGGAAGTTCGAATATCGCGGCCGCGACACCACGGGGCGGATGCATCATTTCAGCGTCAACGGCCAGCCGGTCTTCGCCGCCGACGGAAGCTTCATGGGTTATCGCGGCTCCGCGACCGACCTCACCGAGCAGCACGAGACCGAGGAGCGGCTGCGCCAATCCCAGAAGATGGATGCGATCGGCCAGCTCACCGGCGGCGTCGCGCACGACTTCAACAACGTGCTCACGGTCATCACCGGCACCATCGAGATCATCCAGGAGGGGCTTGCGGACAAGCCCGAATTCGCCGCGATCGCGCAGCTGATCGACGATGCGGCCGCGCGCGGCGCGGAGATCACCTCGCAGCTCCTGACCTTCGCGCGCCGCCAGCCGCTGGAGCCGCGCGAGATCGACGTCAACGCCCTCGTGATCGAGACCGCTAAACTGCTGAGGCCGATCCTCGGCGCCCATATCGAGATCGTGACCCGGCTCGCCGACGATGCGTGGTCCGCGATGGCCGATCCATCGCAGCTCTCCTCCGCGATCGTCAACCTCGCCGTCAACGCGCGCGACGCGATGCCGGGCGGGGGCAAGCTCACGATCGAGACCGCGAACCGCGAGCTCGACGACACCGACGCTGCGGGCGACGGCGATGCCATGCGCGGCGCCTTCGTGATGGTCGCGGTCGCCGACACCGGCCACGGCATCCCCGCCGACATCCGTGAGCACGTGTTCGAGCCGTTCTTCACCACCAAGGGCGTCGGCCGCGGCACCGGCCTCGGGCTCAGCATGGTCTACGGCTTTGCCAAGCAGACCGGCGGCACCGTCGCGGTCGAGAGCGAGGAGGGGCGCGGCACGGTGATGCGGCTGTTCCTGCCGCGGTCGAAGGGCGAGGCGCCGGCCAGGACCGCGCCGGTCCAGGCGCTCGACACGGCACGCGGGCACGAAACGATCCTCGTGGTCGAGGACGATCCGCTGGTGCAGGGCTATGTCATCGCCCGGCTCGGCAGCCTCGGCTATCGCACGCTGGTGGCCGGCGACGGCGCCTCCGCACTGGCGCTGGTCGACCAGGGCGCCAAATTCGATCTGCTGTTCACGGACATCATCATGCCCGGCGGCATGAACGGGCGGGAATTGGCCGACGCGATCCGGCTCCGGCGGCCGGGAGCAAGGGTGCTCTATACCTCCGGCTACACCGACGATGCCATCGTCCACGGAGGACATCTCGATCCCGGCGTGGCGCTGCTCAGGAAGCCCTACCGGAAGTCGGAGCTGTCGCAGAAGATTCGCGAGGTGCTTGCGGGCGAGCCGCCGGCCTGAGCAGCGCCGGCGGACGAAAAAGGCGCGGCGGGGAAGCCCCGTCGCGCCCGATTTCTTGCTCGCTGGTCCAGGGCTGAGAGCGCCCCGATGCCAAGCCTCTATTGAAAGCTTAGCGGGCGATCCCAGCGAGGTGACAGCGCTTGGTAAGAGACACTGGATCACCTCCTTTCGTTGGTTTCGGAAGATTTCAATATAGGCGGCATTGCCGCCGCTGTTAAGAGGCGGCGGGTCGGAAGGAACCGGGCGCGATTCGCAAGGCTCAGGACGGCCGGAAAGCGACCTCCTGAACAGTTGAGACCGCCGCCCGGCCGTGTTAGGGAGCCCGTAACGCGGGTGTAGCTCAATGGTAGAGCAGCAGCCTTCCAAGCTGAATACGAGGGTTCGATTCCCTTCACCCGCTCCAACGCCCAAGCCCTCCGCTTGAAATGAGGGCTCATTGTGGATCGCAGAAAAGTTGAAGCCTGCTTGCTGACGTCGATCGCCAGATGGCCGGAGCTTTGCGATAGGAGCTGACGGTTGCCTGCTTGTTCGTACCTTTGGACAGCGACCTGAGCCAGCCGGCTCATTCGCTCGGGCGAGCCGACGGTCAGGAAGGCAAATCCACCTGAAAGCTCAGTAGCACGCAGGCATCAAGCCAAGTCGTGGATATTGCCGATCGATTGCAGCCAGCTCGATCCGCATTTGCGCGATGATCCAATCCCGGATCTCGGCGGCAATGGGCCGCATGGGCCGGTTGCGTGGCGGCAGGAACTCGCAGAGACGGCGCGTGGTGGTGAGTGTATCGGAGGCCGGCACCAGCGCGCCTGTCAGGAGCCAATGCGAGGCGACCGTCAGCCAGCCGAGCGCGATGCCTTGGCCGAGCAGGGCGGCCTGCATCACGACGGCATAATCGGTGAAGCTGAGCCCCTTGGCCGCACCGCGACGACCGGTGAGCAGTGATGCGTAATCCGCGGCCCAGTCGCCCGGCGTCTCGGCGAGGCGGATGATGGTGTTGCCCTCGGTGGGATCGGTCGCGCCGAGATAGGTCGGGCTGCACATCGGCAGCATCGCTTCCTTCATCACCAGCGTGCCGCCGGACGACGGCTCGTCGCGATCGCGGAAGCGCATGCCGAGATCGACGTTCTCCACCGGCCCGCGTAATGCGCCGGAGATCAGCTGGAAGCGCAGATCGACCTGGGGAAACTGCTTCTGGAGTTTGTCGATGCGCGGCATCAGCCAGTGCGTGGTAAAGGCAGAGGAGACCGACAGCGTCACGGTCTCGGTGCCCTTGCGGCGCCGCTCGATCTCGACGAGGCCGCTCTCGATGCTGCGAAAGCCTTCGAGCACGCGGCGATAGAGCTGCTCGCCTTCCTCGGTGAGCACCGCGCGGCCCGCCTTGCGGTCGAACAGGCGAACGCCGAGATGCTCCTCGAATTGTCCGAGCATCCGGCTTACCGCCGGCTGCGTGACGTTGAGTTCGGCGGCAGCCGCCGTGAAGCTGCCATTGCGCGCTGCTGCGTCAAAGACGAACAGGGCGTTACTTGAGGGCAGCATCCTGCGCAGCTCGGGCATAACGTCATGTTATGGGCGCAGTGAGAATTTGGCAATTGCCGAGTTTTGCCAAGTCTGGTGTCATTCGTATCACAGCCTAAAGGCAGGGTGTTCGGGAGACAGTTTTGGTGCGGCGCACGCTGTACCCGCGATTGCTCCGGGATGCTGTCTATAAAGCAGGCTTATGGCGCGCAGTAAGGCACGTCATGACAGGGAACGAGGCGAGGGCGATCGTTGGACAGACGAGCGGAAAGCGTCGAGATCCGGTCCGCGAGCAAGGCGTACGGCGCCGTTCGCGCTCTCGACGACGTCTCCCTCAATGTCGGCGCCGGCGAGTTCGTCTCGCTTCTCGGTCCCTCCGGTTCCGGCAAAACCACGCTGCTTGGCATCTTGGGCGGCTTCATCCTGCCTACGACTGGCACCATCCTGTTCGGCGGTCGCGACGTCACTTACATGCCGCCGCACAAGCGCGACATCGGCGTCGTCTTCCAGAACTATGCGCTGTTCCCGCACATGAGCGTCGGCGAGAATGTCGCCTTTCCCTTGCGTGCACGTCGCTTGCCGAAGGCAAGCTGGCCCGACAAGGTGCGCGCGGCGCTCGCGATGGTCGGCCTCGCCGGCTACGATGAGCGCGGCATCGCGCAGCTCTCCGGCGGCCAACGCCAGCGCGTCGCGCTCGCCCGCGCCATGATCTTCGAGCCGCGGCTGATCCTGATGGACGAGCCGCTCTCCGCGCTCGACAAGCAGCTGCGCGAATCCATGCAGATCGAACTGCGCGCGCTGCACCGGCGAATCGGCGCCACCATCATCTACGTCACCCACGACCAGCGCGAGGCGCTGACCATGAGCGACCGTGTCGCGGTAATGAAGGACGGCAGGCTGGTCCAGATCGACGAGCCCGCGCGGCTGCACGACCATCCCGCCGATTCCTTCGTCGCGAGCTTCATCGGTGAAGCCACGATGCTGTCGGTGCGCCGTGTCGATGCCACCAGCGTCGCGCTCGGCAACGCGCTGCTGCGTAGCGCCCGCGCCATCCCCGACGGCGATGCGCTGATGCTGGCCGTGCACAGCGAAAAGCTGCTGATCGACGATGGCGCACAGGATGCCGCCTGCAACCGGCTCACCGGCACGGTCACCGATATCGTCTATCAGGGCGAGAGCCTGCGCATCTTCCTGGCGCTCGCTGACGGCATCGCGCTCAGCTTGCGCCAGCCGAGCTATCATCAGGCCTACAGCCGCATCCCGCCGCTCGGCGGCAGCCTCACCGTCACCCTTCATCCCCAGGACACCATCGTCGTGCCGAAGATGAAGGACTGAACTCAAGCCTTGTCCAACCGAAAGAAGAAACCGATATGTCGACCCAAGCCGCGTTCAGCAATTTCAAGGTCCTCACCTTCGACGTCGTCGGCACCTTGATCGATTTCGAGGCCGGCGTGCTCGCAGCGGTGCGCAAGATCTCGGGCAAGACGCCGGCCGAGCTCAGCGACGAGCAGATATTCGAGCCCTACAAGCGCGGCCGCGACAAGCACTACGAGCGCTCCAGCGAGGCGATGTTCCACGTCTACCGCCATCTAGCCAAGGAGGTCGGACTGCCGTCCGACGACGCGTCGTGCGACACCTTCCAGCTCTCGGTGCTACGCTGGGGGCCGTTCGCGGATTCGGCCGAGGCGCTTAAGCGCCTGCGCACGAAATTCCGCCTGGTCGCAATGACCAATGCCGACCGTGTCGCGCTGTCCGCCTACGCGCACGCGCTCGGCGATCCCTTCGACGACACCGTCTGTGCCGACGACACCGGCGTGGCAAAGCCCAATCCGGAATTCTTCGCCTACAACAGGGGGCGTCAGTCGGCGTTCGGCTACAAGCAGTCCGACATTCTGCACGTCGCCCAGAGCCAGTACCACGACATCGGGATCGCGCGGAAACTCGGCTACAAGGTGTGCTGGATCGAGCGCCGCCAGGGCGTCGCTGGTTTCGGCGGCACGCCGGCGGTGGAGACGCTGACCAAGCCGGACTTCCATTTCCCGACCTTGAAGGCACTGGCCGACGCCGCCATCGGGCCGGCGGCGTAAATCCGTGAGCGCCGGCATGACACGCGACTGGAGCGCATTGCCATCGGTCAACTCGCTGTGGGAAGCCACCGCGGAGCCGGCACGCGACTTTCCCGTGCTGTCGGACGAACACCAGGCGGATGTGGTGATCATCGGCGCGGGCTACACCGGCCTGTCCGCCGCGCACCACATCGCCAAGGACAGCGCATCGCCAATCGTGCTCGAAGCCAACCGCCCCGGTTGGGGCGCCAGCGGACGCAACGGAGGCGTGATCACCGCAAAGTTTCGTCTGTCGTTCCGCGAGATCGATGCCGCGCATGGCCGCGCCATGGCGAAGCGCATGTACGAGATCGCGCATGAATCGACCGACATGGTCGAGGAGCTGGTGTCCGAATTCGGCATCACCAGTGCGAACCTGACGCGCACCGGACAGGTCAAGGCCGCGCATAACCAGACGACGCTGAAGGCCGCGATCGACGAGGCCAATTGGATGACGCGTGAGATGGGTTCTGCCGAGGTCCGCATCCTCAACAAGCGCGAAGTGCGCGAAGAGACCGGCTCCGACATCTTTGTCGGCGGCGTGCTCAATCCCGGCTCTGGCGGCATCCATCCGCTGAATTATCTGCGGGGCCTCGCCGACGGCGTGGCGCGCCGTGGTGTTCCGATCTTCCAGGAATCCCCGGTCGTCAAGCTGCGGCGCGAGAAGAACGGTATTGTCGCCGAGACGCCGCAAGGCGCCGTGCGTGCCAAACAGGCGATCATCGCCACCAACAGCTATTCCGATCTGACTGGCGCCACCGCACATATGCAGCGCACGTTGATCCCGTTCCGCAGCGCCATGGTTGCGACCGAACAGCTGCCGCGCAATCTCGCTGGAAAGCTGATGCCGACGGGGCGGACCTACACCGAGACCAAGCGCATGATGCGCTGGTTCCGCATGGTCGATAACCGCGTGATCTTCGGCGGCCGCGGCGCCTTCGGCAAGCAGGACTCGCAAGCCGCCTTCGACGCGCTGCGCAAGGCGATGGTCGGAATCTTTCCGGATTTGGCCGAGGTCCCGCTCGCATACAAATGGTCTGGCCTCGTCGCGATGACGCTGGACTCGGTGCCCCATATCGGCCGGATCGACGACCGCACGCTGGTCTCGCTGGGCTACAATGGCGCGGGCGTTGCGATGTCGAGCCTGATGGGCCGCTATCTCGCAGCCCTCGTGCGCGGCGAGAGCCCCGATGTCGGGCTGCTCGATGTCAGGGGCATGAGGCCCATTCCGTTCTATCCGCTGCGCGAGCCCGCGGTGCGCATGGTCGCCGGCTGGTATCAGTTTCTCGATGCGATCGGTCAGTGAGATTCTTTTGGAGGAGGCGAGGATGACGATGAAGCAGAAGTTTGGACTGGGCTGCGCGCTGCTCGGCGCAATCGGATTTGCCGGTGCGGCCGATGCCGCCGACCAAATCACCTTCGTCTCGCAAGGCGGCGCCTACCAGCAGGCGCAGACGGTGGCGATCCTGGATCCCACCGCCAAGAAGCTCGGCATCACCATCTACCAGGACTCGATTCCCGACGCCTGGCCCGCGATCAAAACCCAGGTCGGCAGCGGCAGGCCGATCTGGGATGTCGTCGACACGCCCACCGGCAACTGCCTGCGTGGCGGCGAGCAGGGGCTGATCGAGAAGCTCGACTTCTCGAAGATTCCCAACGGCGCGGCGATGCCGGAAGCCTATCGCAGTCCCTATTCGATCTCCTACGAGTTCTATTCCAGCGTGCTGTCCTACAGCCAGAAGACGTTCCCGAAGGACGCGCCGAACAGCTGGGCAGATTTCTGGGACGTGAAGAAATTCCCCGGCCGCCGCGCCCTGCGCAACCACCCGTTCGCCACGCTTGAGGCCGCATTGATGGCTGACGGTGTCGCGCCGGACAAGCTCTATCCGCTCGACGTCGATCGCGCCTTCAAGAAGCTCGAGGAGATCAAGCCGCACATCACGGTGTGGTGGACTTCGGGTGCGCAGTCGGCGCAACTGCTCAACGACGGCGAGGTCGACATGGAGATGGCCTGGAACGGCCGAGTCAGCGCGGTCGCCAAGGAAGGCGCCAAGGTTGCCTTCACCTACAATCAGGGCGTCCTTCAGAGCACCTCGCTCTGCATTCTCAAGGGCGCGCCGAATCTCGACACCGCGTTGAAATTCCTCAACGAGGCCGTCGATCCCGTGCACCAGGCCAATCTGCCGCTCCACATCGACTACGGCCCCGGCAATCCGAAGGCGTTTGAAACCAACGTGATCAAGTCCGAACGTGCCGCGCAATTGCCGAGCGAGCCGGCGAACGCGGCCAAGCAGGCGCTGATGTCCTACGCCTGGTGGTCTTCGCCGGCCGGCGAAGCCGCCGAGAAGCGCTGGGCATCGTTCATGCAGAAGTGAGACGAGGCAGCGTTGACGATGACAGTGTCCGATCCTTCGCAAAAGCATCAGCGCCGTGAGCACGGGCTGATGCTGGCGCTGGTGTCGCCGGCGCTGCTCGTGATTTTGCTCTTGATCGTGCTGCCGGTCGGCTGGCTGGCCTGGCAGTCGATCTACCATGACGGCTTCACGCTGGAGAACTACCGGCGAGTCTTCACCGAAGACATCTACTGGCGAAGTTTCGCGCTGACCTTCGAGATCAGCCTCGCGGTCACATTGATCGCTCTGCTGCTCGGCTATCCCTTGGCCTATCTCGCCAATTCGGTGCCGAAGGCCTGGAGCATCCTGATCCTGTCGCTGGTCGTGCTGCCGTTCTGGACCAGCGTGCTGGTCCGCGCCTATGCCTGGCTGGCGCTGCTCCAGCGTACCGGTGTGATCAACCAATTCCTGCGCTATTTCGATGTGATCTCCGAGCCACTCGCGCTGGTCCACAACAGTTTTGGTACGGTGGTGGCGACCGTGCACATCCTGCTGCCGTTCATGGTGCTGCCGCTCTATGCCACGATGCAGAAGATCCCCGGCGATCTCATGCAAGCCGGCGCCAGTCTCGGCGCGAGCCCGTCGCTGACATTCTTTCGCGTGTTCCTGCCGCTGTCGCTGCCTGGCGTGCTCGCCGGCTGCACCATGGTGTTCGTGCTCTGCCTCGGCTTCTATATCACGCCGGAACTGCTAGGCGGCGGCCGCACCGTGATGGTATCGATGCTCGTGAGTCGCAATGTCGAGCTCTACAACCAGTTCGGTGCGGCCAGCGCCGTCGCCGTCGTGCTGCTCATGAGTGTGCTCGCGATCTTCTTCGTCGTCAGCCGCTTCATCTCGCTCGACCGCGTGCTGGGGCAGAAATGATGCGCATCTCGCCCGCACGGATTGCCCTCTACGCGATCAGCGCGCTGGTGCTGGTCTATCTGATCCTGCCCGTTCTCATCATCGCGCCGATCTCGTTCTCCAGCGCGCGCTTCCTGACCTTCCCGCCGCCGTCGTTCTCGACGCGCTGGTATCAGCAATATTTCACAAACCCGGCCTGGATGCAGGCAACGCGCGTGACGCTGACAGTTGCGCTCTTCACCGTCGTGATCGCAACGCCGTGTGGGGTGGCTGCCGCCTATGCCATCAGCCAGTCCAAGCTGCGCATCATGCGCGTCGTTCATATGGCGCTGCTGCTGCCGCTGGTGGTGCCGATTATCATCACCGCGGTCGGCATCTTCTTCGTCTACGCCAAGGTCGGCCTGGTCGCGACCATGCCCGGCCTCGTGCTCGCCAACGTCATGCTGGGCTTGCCTTATGTCGTCATATCGGTGCTGGCGGGCCTGCAGAGCTTCGATCCGGCGCAGGAGATGGTTGCGCGAAGTCTCGGCATGAACCGGCTGCGCAGCTTCTTCGCGGTGACCCTGCCGCAGATCAAGTCGAGCGTGGTCGCCGGCGGCATTTTTGCCTTCATCTCGGCAATGGACGAGACCATCGTCGCGCTGTTCATCTCCGGCGGCCAGTACCAGCCGCTGACCAAGCGCATGTTCACCGCGCTTCGAGACGAGATCGACCCGACGATTGGAGCGATATCGACGCTGATGACTGCGGCCTCGTTCCTCCTCGTATTGCTCGCAACCACGCGACAGAAGAGGAATGTGGGATAAATCCTGCGCTGACGGCCCGGCCGCACCGGGCCTGATCCAGGTCAATGTCGCGCGCTCCGGATGGTCTATTCGTTGGTCGCAACTTCGGGACAACCATGACATGACCGACAAGCCGATCGATTGGACGCCGGACCTCTCCCTGCCGACCTCCAAATCCACCGTCCAGCACTTCATCGCCAAGGCCGGCGGCGATCGCCTGGAGATTGACACCACGCCCTGGGGCGAGGCCGACCTCACGGTCAACGGTCAGTCGCTTGCTCACATCGAAGCGGCACCGAGCGCCGGGGAGGCGTTTCGGGCGCTCGAGACGATCGCGGAAGATTTCGAAGCCGGCAAGGACGCGCGTCTTGATCAGGCGATCGAGGATGACGAGGTCCGCGAAAGGCTGGGTCTGACGCGTATCCAGGGCGGCCGCGGTCGGTGATATCGCCGCCGCGATGAGCGCGATCTGCGCGGGTCAAAGCGGAGCAAGGCGGATCCCCTAGGAACCATCACATCCCGCACGAGTTGGCCGGTCGGGCTGGAGGAAAGTCACACGAGGCCAAACCGTGCAAGACGACATGCGCGTGCGCACCACCGCGCAGATCGCGGGTCATCCCATTCATCCGATGCTGGTGCCGATCCCGATCGCGTGCTTCGTCGGGGCGCTGTTGACCGACATCGCCTATGTCGCCAGCGCCGAGATCATGTGGGCGAATTTTTCCGCCTGGCTTCTGCTCGTTGGCGTCGTCTTCGGCGTGCTGGCGGCGATCGCGGGCCTCACTGATTTCCTCGGCAACCGCCTGGTGCGTGTGCAGACGCCGGCCTGGCCGCATCTGATCGGCAATGCCGTGGCGCTGATCCTGGCCATCGTCAACGCGCTGATCCACACCCGCGATGCCTTGACCTCGGTGTGGCCGACGGGGCTCGTTCTGTCCGTGATCACCGTGCTGATCCTGCCCGTCACCGGCTGGCTCGGCTGGGCCATGGTCTATCGCCACGGCGTGGGAGTTGCGCGATGATATCGAAGCTCGCCCGCGCTCTGGCGTGCGCGTCGCTGCCGTTGCTGGCTGCTTGCGATGACGGCAGCGGCGACCCCAAGGCGCAGATCGGCGCCAACCCTGAGCTTCCCGACATCCAGCAATATCTGCTGCCGCCCGTCCACATCGCGCGCATCGTCGGCTGGAAGAAGGACGAGACGCCGACTGTGGCGCAAGGCCTGCAGGTCAAGGCTTTCGCGACCGGTCTGCAGCATCCGCGTTTCCTCTACGTGCTGCCCAATGGTGACGTGCTGGTGGCGGAATCCAAGGCGCCAAAGGGGGGCGCGATCAAGCGGCCCAAGGAGATCGTCATGGGCTATATCGAGTCCTGGGCGACCTCGGGCGGCAACGACACCGGGCCGGGTAATCGCATCACGCTGCTGCGTGACAGCAATGGCGACGGCGTGCCGGATACGCAAAGCGTCTTCCTCGACCATCTCAACTCGCCCTTCGGCATCGCGCTGGTGGGCAACGATCTCTACGTCGCCAACGCCGATGCGATCGTCAGATATCCCTACACCGAAGGCGACACCAGGATCACCGCGCCGGGTGTTTAGTCCGGGGACATGGCTGACACCTGTTCGGACACATCACTGACAGGTTGGCCATTGGTCAAGTCGATCGATGCGACCTGCCAACTGGCGAAGAAGATTCCGTAGTGGCCGTCACGATCCAGCGGCCGGATGGCGAGACTTTCGCGCGCGAAGGCCTGGGGAACCTTCCAGAAGCGTCCTTTGAAGGAGATGTAGGGTCTCGTCGATGAGACCCTACGGACGATCTCGCCGCTGTCGTATTCAACGTTCGGAACGCGGGTCGGCATGGCGCGGGCGCTGGGCCGGAAGCGATCGGCGGGGACGCGCATATCGAGGCCTTGGTGGGGACGCTCCAGATTGTAGACCGGTCGCCAGGCATCGAAGGCGCGCTGGACTTCCGGGAGGGTGCGGAAGCGCCGCATGGCAAAAACCTCGGCCTTCAGGGTGCGATGGAAGCGTTCGTTCTTGCCGCGGGCCTGCGGGTGACAGGGCCTGGCGTGCACAACCCTGACACCGAGCTTGAGCAGCCACACCTTCAACCCGGTCCAACGAACGCCTGACGTATCGCCCCAGGGTGAGCCGTTGTCGGTGTAGAAGGCTTACGGTAAGCCGAGCGGACCGGCGCAGGACGTCGTGACGGGCTTCCTCAACAGCGACAACCAGGCGCGCGGCCGGCCGGTGGGCGTCGCCATCGACAAGACCGGGGCGTTGCTGGTCGCAGACGACAGCGGCAACACGGTGTGGCGCGTCACCGCCGCGCATCCGCAGCTGACGCAACGATAGTCCCGCCGGCGCGTTATCGGACAGACGGTGAAAGCCAAATTCTGAAACTCAAGCCAGGAGTTGGACAATGGGCCTTGCTCAATATGCCATCGTGCCGGTGCGGAACGAATGGGGCGTGTTGCACGACGGTGACGTCAAGAACACCTACGCCACCAAGGAGGCTGCATTCGAATCGGCGGTCGCCGCCGCATCCCTCGCGCTTCGTGAGGGACATGAAGTCCAGGTCAGCGTGCCCGGCCGCGAAGCCGGAGACAACGCGCTCGGCGTCTAGAGCCGAACCACGAAGCAGCATTTGAGAAGGAGGCCGCGATGACCAAGCCGCGTGAGCCGAACGGCGTCGAGCCATCCCGTTCCGAGGACGACATCCAGCGCGAACAGCTTGGTCCCCGCGGCGTGCCCGGTGCGCCTGATCCGGCCAAGATGACGCCGCAGCGCGAGAAGAAGACGCCGAAGCATATCGATCCCGGCCACACGGCGTGACGCGGCTTGGCGCAGCATGATCAGACGATCAGCCGCCCGCGCCGCGCGGCAATCCCGATCGTGACCTCGGCACCGGCGTTGAAGTCGAGGCGGTCGGCTTCAATGCCGTCGCTGAAGATGACGCCGTTCTCCGCCATCAGCGAGCGGATGCGCAATTGGTCCGCTGACGCGAGCCGGCCGCAGACGAGATGGGTCTGCGAATGGCGGCTGGGGAAGGGCTCGCGCACCGCAAAACGCAGCTCGGCTGCGTCCCAGGGCAGGGCGTCGTAACTGCTCAGCGGCGGAGGCTGCCCAAAGCTGCCGGCAATGGCCAGCGAGCCGGTCACGATGCTCTTGAACCAGGCGGTCGATCCGAGCCCGGTCGAGACGATCAGTCCGCTCGAAGATTGCCGTTCCGTCGCCCCGCCGGCCGCAATCTCGTAGATCGCGGAGACATGCGTGCGGGCGCCGATGAAGAGGTCGTTGACGGCGTGGAGCACCTGGCCGTCGTTGAGCCGTGCTTCCGCCATCGTCACGGCCTGGCTGCTGCGCTTCTCAGTGGCGACCTCCGGCAGGAGCTTGGCGAGGTCGTGCGGCGCAAAGGGCAGCAGGATGCCGTCGTGGCGCGCGGGATCCGGATTGAGCCCGATCAGCGGATGGTCGTTCAGATATTTCATCGTGTTGGCGACGACGCCGTCCTGGCCGAGCGCGGCCACGATGTCATCAGGCCCGAAGAGGAAGTTCGGCAGGAAGCCGCGGTCGATGACCTGATAGCGCCCCCATTGCTCCAGCACTTGCAGCGTCGTGTGACGCTGCGCACGATAGACCTCGTGCTCGCGCTCATAGTCGGAGAAGTCGGCGCCGAGATGTTCGACGTAGAAGCGGGCCTGCGCCGCCGTCAGGTGGCGCGCGATCAGGTCCTCTAACCTGGTCTTGCGCGTCACCAGCACCACCTTGCGGTCATTGGCGGCGGGCATTGGCGGCCTCCGTCGGCTTCGGCTTCTCCATCAACTGGCTGAGCAGGTCCGGCGAGACGTTGAGCTGGCCGATCCTCTCGGCCTTCTCGGCAATGCCGGAGAAGGCTTGCGCGATCAGCTGACCCGGCTGCATGCCGGCGGCGGCAAGCGCCTGGATCACGCGGGTGTCGACGCCCTCGAAGATCTTCATCAGCGCGCCGACGCGGTAGGCCTCGGCGTCGGCCAGGGTCCTGGTATTCTCGGCATTGAGGCCGACGAAATCCTTGCGCTTGCCTTCCAGCACGATGTCCGCGGCCATGCCGGCCTCGCGCAGCTCATTGCGCTTTGCGGCAACGCTCGTCTCGGCATCCATCTGGGTCTCGCGAATTGACCGCTTCTTCTGCTCGACCGCGATCTCGGTGTCGAGTTCGCTCTCGCGAATGGCACGCTCCTGCTCGACGGCGAAGTTGCGCCGGGCGAAGATGGCTTCGTCCGCGTTCTTCAGGATCGCTTCGCGCGCTTGCGCCTCCAGCGCCTTTGCGGTGTCCGGCGTCGGCTTGATGCCGCGGATCGACACGCCGAGGATTTCGAGGCCGAGAGCGGCGATGTCCGCGCGCGCCCTCAAGCCGCCCGCGATGATGTCGGCGATGCGGTCGGACGCCTGCAACGCGTCCCTCAGCGTCAGTTCCTTCACCGCTTGCTGGGCGAGGACCTCGACCGTGCCGAGGATGCGTTCCGGCAGCTTTTCCGGATCGTCGCTCGCATAGGTCTTGCCGTCAGCCTTCAGGGTGAAGTCGAGCATTGATGCCGCCTTCTTCGGGTCGCTGACGCGATAAGTCACCTGACCCTGCACGGTCAGCGTCTGAAAGTCGCGCGCGGTCTGCTCGAAGATGAACGAGGCGTCGCGGCTGCCGATCGGCACCGCGACCAGCATGGTCACCGGCGCGTAATACAGCGCGGAAAGACCAGCACCCTCGGCGACGATCGCGCCGGCGCGATACTTCATCAGATAGGTGGTGGGCTGGGCCTTGATGAACCTGACGCCGAACATGTCCGTCTCCGATGGTCGTTATAAGTGTGCCTGAGCAACTAAGTAAGTTGGACTGTACAACTAACTATGCTACTGTCAAGTCCGAACAGGGGGAGGCTGCCGATGGCGGGCGAAGGTCGGGCTGAAGGGTCTGGTAAATCGGGGCAATTGGACTTCCCACGACCCCTGACCACGGTCGATGTCGTGATCTTTACGATCCTCGACGACAGCCTTCAGGTGCTGCTGATGCAGCGCCCGGCCGGCGAGGGCGAGCCGTTTCCGCACAGCTTGGCGCTGCCGGGCGGCTTCGTGGACGTCACGAAGGACCGCGACCTCGCGGCTTGCGCCGCCCGCAAGCTGAGGGAGAAGACCGGGGTCACCAGCCCTTATCTGGAGCAACTCGGAAGCTGGGGAAGCGCGACGCGCGATCCGCGGGGCTGGTCGGCGACGCACGCCTATTTCGCGCTGATCCCGGCGGACGCAAGCGTGCTGGCGAACGATGCGCGGTGGTTTCCGATTCGAGGCGGAAGGCTCAAGGACAAGCTCGCCTTCGATCACGGCGACATCCTGGCGACCGCGATCCAGCGCCTGCGCAACAAGGTGGAGTACACCTCGCTGCCGGCCTATCTGATGCCGGCGGAATTCACGCTGCCGGATCTGCAGCGGGTCTATGAGATCGTGCTCGACCGCCCGCTCGAGAAAAGCGCGTTCCGGACCCGGATCCTGTCGGCCGACATGATCGAGCCGGTCGCGAAGATGCGGCGCGGTCCCAACCGTCCGGCGCAACTCTACCGCCTGAAGAAGGGCAGCGAGCCCGTGTATTTCATGCGGACGTTCAATCCGCCGGAATGAGGTCGTGCGCCGCTCTGCGGCTGGCGCCGCGGTGCCATTCGGAACCGGCATGCCCGTGAACTGAGTCTCCAGCTAAGACTGGCTGTGTCGGCGCGATCTGCGCCCGGCGGGCAGGTGAACGTTTGGAATGCGCTTCTTGAAATCTGACAGCAGGCTGATCGGCGTCCTGCTGGTGCTCGCCATCACGCAGCTGGTCGGATGGGGCACGATCGGGCTTCCTGCCATCGTCGGGCGCGATCTCGCCGCCGATCTCGGCATGAGCCTGCCGGCGGTGTTCGCCGGGACATCCGTTCTCTACGTCTCGATGGGGCTGTGCGCGCCGTGGCTCGCCAGATCGTTTGCGCGGCATGGCGCGCGGACGGTCATGATGGTCGGCACGGTCGTCACCGCGCCGGGCTTCGTGCTGCTGTCCCTCGCGCGCGAGCCGATGCTCTATTTCGCCGCCTGGATCGTCCTCGGTATCGCCGGCAGCGCCACGCTGTCGACCGGCGCCTATATCATGCTGAACGAGGTCGCGGGGCGGCAGGCCAAGAACGCGATCGGGGCCTTGATGCTGGTGACGGGCCTGTCCAGCAGCATCTTCTGGCCGACGACCTCGTTCCTCAGCGGGCACCTCGGCTGGCGGGGGACGTGCCTGGTTTACGCGGCCATGCTGACCCTCGTGTCGCTTCCGCTCTATGCATTCGTGGCGCCGCGTCGGAGACTTGCGAAGGACGATGGCGGCACGCTGGCCAGGTCTGCCGATGTGCCCGCGATTCCGAGGAGCACGTTCGGCCTCGTCGTCGCCGCGATCACGCTCAACGCCTTCGTCAATTTCGGCATCAGCGCCATCATGATCGAGCTGTTGCGGGCGGAGGGGCTCACGCCCGCGCAGGCCCTCGCGTTCGGCTCGATGCTGGGCGTGATCCAGGTCAGCGCCCGCGGGCTCGATCTCCTCGGCGGCGGGCGGTGGGACGGGATCACGACCGGGCTCGTCGCGGGCACGGCACTGCCCGTCGCGATGCTGCTGCTGATGCTGAGCGAGGGCGCGACCTGGGCGGTGGCGGTCTTCATCCTGCTCTATGGCGCCGGCAGCGGCGCCATGGCGGTGGCGCGGGCGACCATCCCGCTCGTGTTCTACGACCAGGCCGAGTTCGCCAAGGCGATGTCGATGATCGCGCTGCCGCTCAATCTGGCGTCCGCGATCTCGCCGCCGCTTCTGGTCGGCCTGCTCACCCAATTCGGCAGCCGCGGCGCGCTTGGGCTCACGCTGGTGTTCTCCTGCGCGACGGTGCTGATCCTGGTCCTGCTCGGCCGGCGGCGGCCGCGGGTTGCGGCGGCAGCCGTGACCTGAGCCGATCAGGCAATATTCGCGGCGTGGAAAGTTGCGGACAGGAATTCGCTTGCTGCCGGAGCCGGGGATAGCCGTATGCCGCCAGTGCAGTGCTCAAGGCGCCAAAATAGTGTATCCGCTGGGGAGCGCGGCCGCTCAGAGCCGCCGCGCCAAGATCCAGTTCCCCGGAGGAAATCGACATGTCGGCCTTGCCGCTCTCAGGCATCAAGATCCTTGACCTCACGCGCGTGCTTGCCGGACCCTTGTCGGCCCAGATGCTGGGCGATTTGGGCGCGGAGGTGATCAAGATCGAGCGGCCGGGCACCGGCGACGACGCGCGCGCCTTCGGCCCGCCTTACCTGACCGATCCGGAAGGCAAGGCCAACAACAACAATTCCTTCTATCTCTGCGCCAACCGCAACAAGAAGTCGGTCACCGTCAACATCGCCAAGCCCGAGGGGCAGGCGATCATCCGCGAGCTCGCCAAGGACGTCGACGTCTTCATGGAGAATTACAAGGTCGGCGATCTCAAGCGCTACGGCCTCGACTACGAGACGATCAAGGCGATCAACCCCGGCATCATCTATTGTTCGGTGACCGGCTTCGGTCAGACTGGACCGTATGCGCCGCGCGCCGGCTATGACGCGATCCTGCAGGCGATGGGCGGCCTGATGAGCGTCACCGGTCATATCGACGGCGAGCCCGGCGAGGGCCCGATGAAGGTCGGCCCGTCGATCGTCGACTACATGACCGGCATGAACACCTCGATCGGGATTCTCTCGGCGCTCTATCATCGCGACGTCAACGGCGGCGAGGGGCAGCATATCGACGTCTGCCTGTTCGACACCGTCATCGCCTCGCTGTCGCACTGGCTGCAGATCTACCTCGTGAACGGCAAGACGCCGCCGCGCCGCGGCACCTGGGGCAATGGCGGCATGCCGGCCGGCGTGTTCCGCTGCACCGACGGCGAGCTGATGCTGGTGGTCGGCAATGACGGCCAGTTCCAGCGCACCTGCGCCGTGCTCGGCGCGCCGGAGCTGGCGACCGATCCGCGCTTCCTCAAGAACAACGACCGCGTCGTGCACGGCAAGGAGATCATGGCGATCTTCGCCGGCCTGTTCCTGAAGCAGCCGGTGGCCTACTGGCTGGACAAGCTGGAGGAGGCCGGCGTGCCCTCGGGCCCGATCAACAATTTCGAGCAGGTGTTTTCCGATCCGCACGTCCAGTCGCGCGGCATGCGGGTGAAGACCGAGCACAAGTTCGAGCCCGAGCTCTCGCTGATCCGCAACGCGCTGACCCTGTCGGGCACCCCCATCACCGAATATCGCGCGCCGCCGCTGTTAGGGGAGCACACGCAGGAGGTGCTCGGCGGCAAGCTCGGCTATGACGCCGGCAAGATCGAGACGCTGAAGCAGCAGGGGATCATCTAGGCTTGTCTTCGCCACTCCCCGCGTGCGGGGAGAGGCCGGATTCGAGCGGAGATCGAATCCGGGTGAGGGGGACTCTCCACGAGTCCAACTCGCACCGTCCTTGCGGAGAGTCCCCCTCACCCCAACCCTCTCCCCGCAAGCGGGGCGAGGGGGCGCAGCTACTCTGCGGCAACGCGTTCAGTTAAACTCATTGAGTTGCGAAGCGGAGGAATTCCATGACATCAGGCAAAACCATCATCACCTGCGCCATCACGGGCAACCTCACAAAACCCGAGCAATCGCCGTATCTGCCAATCACCCCCGAGCAGATCGCGACCTCCGCGCTGGAAGCCGCCGAGGCCGGTTGCCGCCATCGTCCACATCCATGTGCGCGATCCCGCGACGGGGCGGCCCTCGATGGAGATCGATCTCTACCGCGACGTGGTGGCGCGCATCCGCGCCCGCAACACCTCGCTCGTCATCAACCTGACGACCGGCCCCGGCGGCCGCTTCGTGCCCTCGGTCGAAGACCCCCGCGTCGCCGGCCCCGGCACCACGCTGCTTGTCCCTGAGAAGCGCGTCGAGCATATCGAGCTGCTCAAGCCCGACATCTGCACGCTCGACCTCAACACCATGAATTCCGGCGGCGAGGTCGTGATCAACACGCCGCGCAATGTCCGCATCATGGCCGAGCGGATGAAGGCCGCCGGCGTGCTGCCGGAGATCGAGCTGTTCGATAGCGGCGACTGCCATCTGGCGCGCGACCTGTTCGCCGACGGCACGCTGAAGGGACCCGGCCTGTTCTCGCTCGTGCTCGGGGTGAAATACGGCTTCTCGGCGACGCCCGAGACCATGTTCTACGCCCGCAGCCTGCTGCCGCCGGGCGCGATCTGGTCCGGCTTCGGCATCGGCCGCGCCGAATTCCCGATGGTGGCGCAGGCCTATCTGCTCGGCGGCCATGTCCGGGTCGGCATGGAGGACAATCTCTATATGTCCAAGGGCGTGCTGGCGAAGACCAATGCCGAGCTGGTCGCCCATGCCGCGGGCATCCTCAAAAGCCTGGGCGCGAGCGTTGCGACAGCCGCGGACGCGCGCGCGATGCTGGGGCTTGCCTGAGGCTTGCCCGCCATCCCCAGATAATCCCGGTCCGTAGTCGCACAGGCTTCCGCTTTGCGCCCGACTCTGATTCGATCTCTCCAGTAATGTCGGGAGGGAAATGGATGTCCTACACGATCGGGTTCCAGGCCAAGGACCAGAAGGCAATTCTGGCGACCGAGGCGGCCACCGCCAATCAGGCCGTCGCCATCATTGCCGCACTGCGGCAGAGTGCCGAGGAGATCAAGTTCATCCGCTCGCCGCAGGAAGGCGAGATGGGCATCGAGATGCTGCTGCTGCTCGCCAAGGAAGAGGCCGAGGAGATGCCGCAGCGGGCCTGAGCCGCAACAACCACTCTTCGACGAAAAGCGAAGCATGCCGGCTGCAGGATAATGTAGTCAGGCGTCGGTTTCGCTCGAACCGAAGGTGGCTGCCATGAAACGCGAAGCGCTCCGCGTCGAACCGATCTCGACCTTTCTTGACCGCCGCAACGCACCGGTCTCGCCGGTGACGCGCGCCGGCAACATGATCTTTGTTGCCGGCCTGCCGCCGTTCGACCCGGAGACGGGCGAGATCGCGCAAATGCCGATCGAGCGGCAGAGCGAGATCGTCATGGAGCAGATGAAGCTGTGCCTCCAGACGGCCGGCGCCTCGCTCGACAACGTCATGAAGTGCAACGTCTACTGCACCTCGACGAAACATTTCGCCGCGTTCAACGCCATCTATGCGCGCTATTTCCCGATCGATCCGCCGGCGCGGATCTTCGTCTGCACGCCGGAATGGTTCGGTCCCTTCGACGTCGAGATCGACTGCATCGCGATGGCGTGATGGACTACCGCGCCGCCACCCTCGACGGCGCCTTTGCCTCGCTCCGTCCCGCCGTCAGCGCCATCGTCGCCACGCTGACCACGCGCGCGATCACGTCCTCGACGTCGTCGAGGTCGCATTTGCCTTCCGACAGTTTCGTCAGCCGCTCGCTTTCGCGGATGGTGTGGTGCGCCATCGCGAGCGCGAAGTTGAGGCCCCAGTAGATATCGACGTCGCTGCGGTCGGGCAGGGCGCGGCGCATCGCGCCGGCGAATTTGCGCAAATGGTCGATCTCGCGGTTCTTGATGCGGCGGATCGGCGGCACGGATTCGATCGAGGCGCGGATCATGAAGCGCGCCGCGGTGGAGCGCTGGTTCTCAGGGCCGAGGCAGCCGCGCAGCGTCGGTCCGACCAGCGCATGCAAGATCACCTCGATCGGCGCGCGGCCGCCGCCTTCTTCCTCTGCCGCCTTCAGTTCGCGCAGGCGCTCGCGGTTGGTGGCGATCGAGCGGGTGACGAACAATTCCGCGATCAGCTCGTCCTTCGAGCCGAAATGATAGTTCACCGCGGCGAGGTTGACGCCCGCCTCCGCGACGATGTCGCGCAGCGTCACGTCGCCAAAGCCGCGATCGGCATAGAGCCGTTCGGCGGCGGCGAGAATGGCAGATCTCGTATGATCGCTGGCCATGACCTTCATCCCGTCATTCCGGGGCTCGCGAAGCGAGAACCCGGAATCTCGCCCCACATTTCGAGATTCCGGGTTCAGCCCCTGCGGGCCGCCCCGGAATGACGTCGTGAGCGAGGGAGTTGCAATTCAAACAGTTGTATGAAACTATCGTTTGAAGGCCGGAGATGTCAATCGCAATCGGGACTCGTTCGCAACTCGCGAAGCCGGTTCCGAAGCGCCCGCAAGCCGCGCGCTTGCGGGCCGCGCAGCGGGAGGACGGTCCGGCGCAAAACAGGCTCGCGAAGCAAACAGGTTCGCAAAGAGAGACGAGGAGCGTCCCATGGATTTCGATCTGTCCCCCAAGCAGAAGGAATGGCTCGACCGCGTGCGGTCTTTCATGGCCAAGCACGTGCGCCCGGCGGTGCCGATTTATGATCAGCAGGATCACGCCGGCGAGCGCTGGAAGGTGATCCCCATCCTCGAGGACCTCAAGAAGAAGGCGAAGGCCGAAGGCCTCTGGAACATGTTCATGCCGCCGAGCGAGCATGAGGACGACGAATTCCGCGGCGCGGGATTGACCAATCTCGAATACGCGCTGCTGTCGGAGGAGATGGGCCGCATCAGCTGGGCCTCGGAAGTGTTCAACTGTTCCGCGCCCGACACCGGCAACATGGAAGTGTTCATCCGCTACGGCTCGAAGGAGCAGAAGCGCAAATGGCTGCGTCCGCTGATGGACGGCGAGATCCGCTCCGCCTTCCTGATGACGGAACCTGCGGTGGCCTCGTCGGACGCCACCAACATCGAGACCCGCATCGAGCGCGACGGTGACCACTACGTCATCAACGGCCGCAAATGGTGGTCGTCCGGCGTCGGCGATCCCCGCTGCAAGATCGCGATCCTGATGGGCAAGACCGATTTCAAGGCGGCCAAGCATCAGCAGCAGTCGCAGATCCTGGTTCCGCTCGATACCCCCGGCATCAAGGTCGAGAAGATGCTGCCGGTGTTCGGCTTCGACGACGCCCCGCACGGCCACGCCCAGGTGCTGCTCGACAACGTCCGGGTGCCGAAGGAGAACATCCTGCTCGGCGAAGGCCGCGGCTTCGAGATCGCGCAGGGCCGACTCGGCCCCGGCCGTATCCATCACTGCATGCGCACCATCGGCAAGGCCGAGGAGGCGCTGGAGAAGATGGTGAAGCGCCTGTCCTCGCGCAGCGCCTTCGGCAAGAAGATCGTCGAGCACTCTGTGTGGGAGCAGCGCATCGGCGATGCCCGCACCAACATCGAGATGACGCGCCTGCTCTGCCTCAAGGCTGCCGACATGATGGACAAGGTCGGCAACAAGACCGCGCAGGCCGAGATCGCCATGATCAAGGTCGCAGCGCCCAACATGGCGCTGAAGATCATCGACGAGGCGATCCAGGCTTTCGGCGGCGCCGGTGTCTCGGACGAGGCGGGCCTCGCCAAGGACTACGCCCACATCCGCACGCTCCGTCTCGCCGACGGTCCGGACGAGGTGCACAATCGCGCCATTGCCAGACTTGAGGTTCGGAAGTATGCAAATTCTCCCAATCATTGAGAGCGTTTTCCAGCGAAGTGGACACCGGTTCGCGCTAAGAAAACGCGTCAAAACAAGAAACTAGGGATACCGTTCCGATTTTTCGGAACGGAATCTCTGGAGGGAGAGCCGGGAGGCGCTCCCGATCTGAAGAAACGACAGGGCATGATGCGGTGACCGCTTGACGCAAGTGCGTCAGCGGTTACCGATTAGGATCATGCTCGACCTGAAATGGTCAGGACTGAAGAGGGAGCGTCATCGTGGCTGACGGCGTCAGGAAAGACGAAGAGTTCTCGGGCACCAAGCCGGTCGAGGAGCGTCATCGCTTCGACGAGCTGCGGCTGGAAGCCTGGATGCGCGACAACGTCGAAGGCTATGAGGGACCGCTGGTCGTGCTCCAGTTCAAGGGCGGCCAGTCCAATCCGACCTACCGGCTGAACACGCCGAAGCGTTCCTACGTGATGCGCCGAAAGCCGTTCGGCAAATTGCTGCCCTCGGCGCATGCGGTCGATCGCGAATATCGCGTGATCGCAGCGCTCGGCAAGCAGGGTTTCCCGGTCGCGCACGCCTATGCGCTGTGCCAGGACGACAGCGTCATCGGTGCGGCCTTCTACATCATGTCGATGGAGGAGGGCCGGGTGTTCTGGGATCCGACGCTGCCGAGCCAGGATGGCGACGCGCGGCGCAAGATCTTCACCAGCAAGATCGAGACGCTGGCGAAGCTCCATATGTACGATCCCACGGCGATCGGGCTCGGCGAGTTCGGCAAGCCCGGTAATTACTTTGCACGCCAGATCGACCGCTGGACCAAGCAGTACCGGGCGTCCGAGACCCAGCACATTCCCGAGTTCGAGAAGGTCGCCGAATGGCTGCCCAAGACCGTGCCGGAGCAGGCGCGCGTCTCGATCGTCCACGGCGACTATCGTCTCGACAACATGATTTTCCACGCGACGGAACCGCGCGTGCAGGCCGTGCTGGACTGGGAGCTGTCGACGCTCGGCGATCCCATGGCCGACTTCACCTACCTGTTGATGCAGTGGATCATGCCGGGCCTGCAGGGCGCGGACCTCAAGGCGCTCAACATCCCGAGCGTGGAAGAAGCCGCGCAGATCTATTGCAACGTCACCAAGATGACGGTGCCTGATCTCAACTGGTACTTCGCCTACAATCTGTTCCGTCTCGCCGGCATCACGCAAGGCATCGCCGGCCGCGTCCGCGACGGCACCGCCGCCAACGCCAAGGCGCTGGAGTCCGCCAAGCGCACCGTACCGCTGTCGCAGGCCTCATGGGAATACGCGCAGAAGGCGGGCGCGGTGTAGAAATGACGAAGGCGCGGCCGATGTGGCCGCGCCTTTTTTCTTTGGGCCGCGTCGGTGTTTCCACACAGCCGCTGCCATTCCCCGCGAAGGCGGGCAAATCCAGTCTTCGTAGGGTGGGCAAAAGCGCGTAGCGCTGTGCCCACCATCCTTCAGCGTTCGCGGGCAGAGTGGTGGGCACGCTTCCGCTTTGCCCACCCTACGGCACCTACGCCGTGGCTTTCGCACAATGCGCGATCAGCCTCTCCACGAAGCCTGCGCATTTCTCCAGCTCCGCCATCTCGACGAACTCGTCCGGCGTGTGCGCCTGCGCGATCGAGCCCGGTCCGATCACCACCGAGGGGATGTCGGCCATGCTGGCAAACAAACTCGCTTCGGTGCCGAAGGCGACCTTGGCGTGGTCGTTGCGCCCGGCAAGACTCTTGGCGAGCGTGACGATCGCGGCATCGGCGGCGGTGTCCAGGGCGGGGTAGTCGAGGATCTCCTCGAAATCGATGCCGCACTCCGGATGCCGCTTCTTCATCGCCGGTTCGAGTTCGGCCCTGGCCCAGGCGACGATCGCATCCGTCACCTCCCTGGACTCGGTGATGCCGATGCCGCGGCATTCGAAATCCACCGTGCAGCTATCGGGCACGATGTTCAGCGCGGCGCCGCCGTGCACGATGCTGGTGAGCAGCGTCGAGTGGGGAACGTCGTAGAGGCTGTCGCTCGCTCGCACGGCTGCGAGCGCCACGGCGCGGCGGCGGATCTCGACGATTAGCTCGGCGGCATATTCGATCGCGTTGACGCCGTCGGGCGCGATCGAGGAGTGCTTGGCGAGCCCGTGAAAGGTCGCGCGCACGCCGTGCTTGCCCTTGTGGCCGATGATGACCTTCATCTCGGTCGGCTCGCCGATGAAGGCGCCGAGCGGTATGATCCGTTTCTTCGCGACCTCGCCGAGCATCGGCCGCACGCCGACGCATCCGATTTCCTCGTCATAGGAGATCGCGAGATGAATCGGCGTTGCGAGCCTTGCTTCCAGCATCTCCGGCACCATGGCAAGGCACACCGCGACAAAGCCCTTCATGTCGGTGGTGCCGCGGCCATAGAGCTTGCCGTCGCGCTCGAGCAGCCTAAAGGGATCGTGGCTCCAGTCCTGCCCCACGACGGGCACAACGTCGGTATGGCCTGACAGCACGAAACCGGGGCGATCTTCAGGGCCGATCGTGACCCAAAGCGAGGCCTTTTGCCCTGTTACGTCGACGATGCGCTCGCCCTTGACGCCGAACGCGGCGAGGTAGCTTTCGATATGGGCAATCAGGGGCAGGTTGGTGCGGTCGCTGACGGTGTCGAAGCCGACGAGGTCGGCGAGGAGTTTGCGAATACGGTCGGGTCTTGGGCTTGGCATTGTCTCGTTCTGTCAGGGAGTATGGAGGCTGAAGTGCTTGCAGGAACCATACCAACGTGAGGCCTCGTCGGGCAAATCAACATCGCAACCGTCATTCCGGGGTGATGCGCAGCATCGAGCCCGGAATCCATCGGTCCGCATCACGCGCTGCGAAATGAATTCCGGGTTCTCGCCTTCGTCGCGCCCCGGAATGACGAGGGGAGCCACAATCCCTTGCGTTGCCTGACGGGCAAAACACCCAAGGTATCGGTCAACGCATGGCGGCGAAAATATTCAACTTTACCGAAATTCGGAAACGGCGTATGTGTCGCCGCAACCCGGCCCAAGGAAGAGGGGCGTATCGCGATCGTCACGAACGCGGGCCGGGCGGCGGTGGACGCAGGTGGCATCGGCGCGAAAAGCTTCGCAGGGCGGAGAGCCGTGAGCGAAGACCTCGCGCATACGACCGGTGTGATCGGCGTACGGCAAAATCGTGTGGTCCTGGCGCCCGGGGTCTGTGCGCCAAGTCTTGCGGTGATGGGTGTCGTCCAACCGGACGCATACGTCAGCCATCCGCAAGGCGACGGGGGCAATAGTGCAACGCTCCCCGGGGAGAGCACGACATAAGCCGTAAAACCACTGCGCAGGGAAGGCCGGGATGTCCTGGCTACACCTGTATGCCGCTGTGCAGACTTCTTATTACAACTTCGCACAGTGGACCTCGGGTGCCAGCGGGCTCCCGGTCTTCCCTGCGCCCTCTTTCAATTATGAGGGTGAAGAGATGAAGCAAAGCTCGGACGAGATGAGCCGCGAGGATGACGAACTATGTCTATCGTTGAACCAAGCTCTCGTGCCCCGGACGCTGCGCAGCGCCTCTTCGGCGGTGCGCTGCAGAGCCGGGGCTCATGTATCAGCACGTGCTGCGGCTTCCTGGGTCCCGGCTCTGCGCAGCAGCGTAAGAACGCTGCAGCGCGTCCGGGACACGAGAGTGGGGGGCGTTGCTACTTCACTCGCCGTCATTGCGAGCGCAGCGAAGCAATCCAGAGTCCTTCCGCAGCGACAGTTTGGATTGCTTCGCTACGCTCGCAATGACGATGTTGATGCAGTTGCGCGCCAAACGCTGCTCTCGTGCCCCGGACGCTGCGCAGCGCCTCTTCGGCGGTGCGCTGCAGAGCCGGGGCCCATGCATCAGCGAGCCGTGCGGTCTCGGCTGGGTCCCGGCTCTGCGCAGCAACGCTTCGCGTTGCAGCGCGTCCGGGACACGCGAGAGTTAAACCGGCTTGCCCGTATACGGCATCGACGCGGTGAGGCCGCCGTCGACCGGGAACGCCTGGCCGTTCACATACGAGGCTTCGTCGCTGGCCAGGAACAGGCCCATCGCCGCGAGCTCGTGCGGTTGGCCGGGGCGCTTGAGCGGATTGAGCTGGCCGATCTTGTCCTGGGTGCCGCGCTCCTTGGCGCGGTCGAAGATCGGTTTTGTCATGCCGGTCTCGATCAGGCCCGGGCACACCGCGTTGATGCGCACGCCGGTTCCGGTGAGCGAATACGCCGTGGTCTGCACCAGGCTGATCACGCCGGCCTTGCTCGCGGCATAGGGATGCCCGCTGGCGCCGGCCTTGAGGCCTGCGACGGACGCGGTCAGCACGATCGCGCCGGACTGCTGCTTCACCATATGCGGCATCGCATGCTTCACCGCGAGGAACGGCCCGATCAGATTGACGCGCAACACCTCCTGCCAATGCTCGACGGTTTGCTCGCCGAGCGGGACGAGGCCGCCGCTGACGCCGGCATTGGCCCAGATCACGTCGAGCCGGCCATGGGTCTTCACCGCGTTGTCGATCACGGCGATGACGTCCGTCTCGGAGCCCGCGTCGGCGATCATGGCTTCCGCGATGCCGCCGGCCTTCTTCACCTCGTCGACGGTCTCCTTCACCGCCTCGGTGCGATCGACCGCGATCAGCTTAGCGCCTTCCCGGGTGAACAGCAGCGCGGCGGCGCGACCGATGCCGCTGCCGGCGCCGGTGATGATGACGGATTTGCCTTGCAGGCGGCCCATGCGTTTCTCCCTGTGGTGCCTCGCGCGACGCTTGCCGCGCGACGGAATTTCAAACAAGATTTCAAACGGTAAAGTGTCTTGAGACACGTTCACACCTGACGTACAGCGACATCAAACGGGATGGAAGGGTTTCGATGGCAGGCGCAGACAAGCCCAATGTGGTCATGACACGGTGGTGGTGGGTCCGTCACGCGCCGGTGCGCAACGACGGCGGCAACATCTACGGACAAAGCGACATCGCCTGCGACACCAGCGATACCTACGTGTTCAACGCTGTTGCCAAGGTGCTGCCACGCACGGCGGTCTGGTATTCGAGCAATCTGGTGCGCACGCACCAGACCGCGGAAGCGATCTGGGCGGCCGGCTTCCCAAGGCCTGCGTCGATGAAATGGGAAGCGGACCTTGCCGAGCAAAATCTCGGCCGATGGCAGGGCATGAACCGCGCCCAGTTCATCGCCAGCCGCCCCGTCGGCACGAGCTGGTTTGCCGACATCAACGAGCCCGCGCCCGGCGGCGAGAGCTTCATGGATCTCTACAACCGCACGCGCCGCACCATAGAGCGGATCAACGCCGAGGCGGCAGGCCAGGACATCATCGCGGTCGCGCATGGCGGCACCATCAAGGCGGCGCTGGGGCTCGCGCTCGACGGCCAGCCGGAGCGGGGATTGTCGTTCGACATCGACAATTGCTCGGTGACGCGATTGGATTATTTCGCAACTCCCGAGCGCAAGGTCTGGCGGCTGCCGATGGTGAACCAGCAGCCGTGGATCGCGGATGCCGCGCATGCGGCGATGCATCAGCCCGCGGGACCGGAAGTCAAGAAGCTCGCCTGAGTAAGGCGTCATTCCGGGATGGTCCGAAGGACCAGGCCCGGAATCTCGACGTGAATACCAAGATCAATCTGGGAGAGAAACATGACCTTGTTCGACATGAAGGGGAAAGTCGCCGTCATTACCGGCTCGACGCGCGGCATCGGGCTTGCGATCGCCGAGCGCATGGCCGAGCACGGCGCCAAGGTCGTGATCTCATCGCGCAAGGCCGATGTCTGCGAGCAGGTGGCCAAGGGCATCAACGACAGGTTCGGCAAGGGCACCGCGGTCGCGGTTGCCGCCAACATCTCATCGAAAGAGAATCTGCAAAACCTCGTCGATGAGAGCAACCGCGCCTTCGGCAAAATCGACGTGCTGGTCTGCAACGCCGCCTCGAACCCGTATTATGGTCCGCTCGCCGGCATCTCCGACGATCAGTTCAGGAAGATCCTCGACAACAACATCGTCGCCAACAACTGGCTGATCTCGATGGTGGTGCCGCAGATGATCGAGCGCAAGGACGGCTCCATCATCATCGTCTCCTCGATCGGCGGGTTGAAAGGCTCGACCATCCTCGGTGCCTACGCCATCTCGAAGGCCGCCGACATGCAGCTCGCGCGCAACCTCGCCTGCGAATACGGCAAGGACAACATCCGCGTGAACTGCATCGCGCCCGGCCTGATCAAGACCGATTTTGCCAAGGCGCTGTGGGACAACCCGGAGAACCTGAAGGCCTCGACCGCGCGCTCGCCGCTCCTGCGCATCGGCATCCCCGACGAGATCGCGGGCGCCGCGGTGTTCCTGGGGTCCAGGGCCGGCGACTTCATGACCGGCCAGACCATGGTGATCGACGGCGGCGCGACGATCAGCTGAGGTTGACGACGCGCTGAGTTTCTCGTGTCCCGGACGCGGCGCAGCACGAAGTGCTGCTCCGCAGAGCCGGGACCCAGAAAGCCAAGAACGAGATCGCGGGACGTGGGCCCCGGCTCAGCAACGCACCGCTACGCGCTGCGTTGCTGAGCCGGGGCACGAGAGCGGAGATTACTCCACCGCCGCGTAAACCAGATCCCGCACCAGCGTGCGCGTAAAGTCGCGCTGGCCCGGGCCCTGGCTCATGAACACCGCGAACAGATCCTCCTTCGGATCGATCCAGAAGAACGTGCCGGCAATTCCGCTCCAGAAATACTGGCCGACGCTGCCGGGGAAGGGCGCGATACCGGCCTCGCGGCGCACCGCGAAGCCGAGACCAAAACCGTGGCCGGGCGAGAGCAGGGTGCCGTTGGTCTGAACCTGCGGCCCGAGATGATCCGACGCCATCAGCTCCAGCGTCTTGCGGCCGATGATCCTGTGGCCGTCGAGCGTGCCGCCGTTGCGCAGCATCAGGCAGAAGCGGGCATAGTCCATCGTGGTCGAGACCAGGCCGCCGCCGCCGGACTCCATCACCGGCGCTTCGTGCATGTTGAACAGCGCGACCTTGTCGCCGGTCCAGGGATCGGCCGCGAAAGGCTCGGCGAGCCTGCCTGCATTGGCCTCGGAGGTCGAGAAGCCGGTCTCGGCCATCTGCAGCGGCGCGAGCACGCGTTCGGTGAGGAACGTGCCGAGCGACTTGCCGCTGACGACCTCGACGATGCGGCCGAGGATGTCGGTGGAGCGGCTGTAGTTGAATTCCGCGCCGGGCTGGCAGACCAGCGGGAAGCTCGCCACCAGGGCGGCGTGCTCGGCGTTGGTGATCTTGCGGCTGCGGACGCGGGACTCCTGGTAGAGCTTGTGCACGGGGCCGTCGCCCTGGTGCTCGTAGGTCAGGCCCGAGGTGTGGCGAAGCAGGTCCTGCACGGTCATCGGTCGCGCCGGCGGCACCAGCTCCAGCTTGCCGTCCTTGACGATGCCGACCTGCTGGCTGGCAAATTCCGGGATGAACTTTGCGACGGCGTCGCTGAGCAGGAGGTGGCCGTCCTCGACCAGCGCCATGATGGCGACCGAGACGATCGGCTTGGTCATCGAGAAGATCCGGAAGATCGAATCCCGCGCCATCGGCGCCGCAGCCGCCGGGCTCTGTCGGCCGAGCGCCTCGAACCAACCGACCTGGCCGCGCCTCGCGACCAGCACGGTGAGGCCGGGAACGGTTCCCTTGTCGATCTCGCGCCTGAAGGCGTCCGACATGGCCTGGAGGCGCAGCCGCGACAGCCCGAGCGTCTCCGGGCGGGCCTCAGGCAAGGGCGGGGTCAGCGGCGTCGAGGCGGCTTTCGTGGCGGCTTGGGCGTTCATGGAGGTTCCCGGACTCTTGTTTTTGGTCGACCGGAAAAGTGTGGCTCAGAAGCCCCGTGAAGAACAGATGCATTCGGCGCGGTGACATCTGCAGCGGACGCTCGGCATCGGCCTTGTGCACGGCAATACAATTCGGGGTAGATAGCAGCGGGCGGAACACCCTATTTTTGGGCCGGGCTGAGATTGGGTTACGGGGACAGGGGGCGTTGTTGAGATTGCTGCTGGGACTGGCGCGGACTGTCGCGCTGGGCGGAATGCTTGCGCTTGCGGGCTGCGTAACCGCCGCCAATAATTCGCTGTCGCAGAGCGACATAGCCGGCATGAAGCTGACCGGCGTTGCGGTCAGTTTTGCACCCGACGCACGCATACAGTGGGAGGACGGTCTCCGCGCCTATGCGGACTCGAAGGCGGTCAGCCTGGAGCAGGCGGCAACAATGGCCGACGCTCCGGAGGTAAAGGCTTTCGTTCAAGGCCTGCTGACGCCGCGGATCAAGGCCGGCGTCGAGCAGGTCTTGGCCGCTCGGCTGGCGGGCACGCGGCCGGTGCGGCTCGACATCCGGGTGAAGAGCTTGCTGTTCCCGTCAGCCATCCAGCGTGTCGTGATCGGCGGCCATCGCGGCATGATCGCGGACGCCAATCTCGTCGATGCCCGAACCGGTGCGCTGATCGTCGCCTATCCCGAGCTGAACGCAGCGCTCTATACCGGGCAGGGGATCGTTGGGGCGGCGGTGCAGGCTGCTATCGACAATAACGCGACGCAAACCCCGGTGGACAAGGTGAGCGTGCGCTACGGGGAGATCTACCGCAACTGGCTGCTGAAAGATGGGGGGGCCTAGCGCGAAGTCGCGCATGGCACCCGCTTCGCTCTTGCAATCCGGCCGCTCTCTGTGCTTGAAAGCGGCCCTGATCCTGGGGCGACGCAGGGTCCGTAGGAGTGTAGCTCAATTGGTAGAGCACCGGTCTCCAAAACCGGGGGTCGCAGGTTCGAGCCCTGCCACTCCTGCCAGTCAAATCAATCACTTAAGCGAGATGCTGGCAGGATAGGGACAAGGCGTCCCGCAGACGAATCGCCGCGCGCCAGCCCTTCAGCTTGATTTCCCAAGGCAAAGCCCGACGAGGCCCTCGACTAGCGCGCCGGGGCCCGTTCCGCGTCGGTAGGAACCTGGCTGAGATCGACGTGCCGGATGGGAACGCGGCGCAGCAGCGAGACGATGGTGCCGCCGAGCTCGAAATAGGTGCGCAGCCGCAGCGCACGGGAGGAGCCCTTCAGCTCCGCGTTCAGGCTCACGGGCACCTGCACATAGGTGAGGCCGAGCTGGAGCAGGGAGATCAACGCGCAGATCTGATAGCCGTAGCCGTCGGCCTTGACCGCGATCTGGCGCAGCCATTTCACGGGGTAGACGATCATGCTGTGATAGTCGGACAGCCAGAAGCCGAACAGGCAGTTCAGGATGAACCGCAGCGAATGCGACTGCAGCGAGCGGTTGACCGAGCGGTCCGACTGGTTGTCGCGATAGGTGATGACGAGGTCGGCGGCGCCCGCCGCCTTGAACATCCGGGCAATACCCTCGTTCTGGAAGGCGTGATCGCCGGGAATGAGCGTGATGGCATCGAATTTCGCGCGCGACAGCGCGTATTCGAAGCCGGCACCGACACCTCGCGGCTCGGCGTTATGTTGCACGACGATGCGCGGCTCGCCGGCCGCAAACTCGTCCATGATCGCGCCGGTGGCGTCGGTGCTGCCGTCGTCGATCAGGAAGATCTCGAAATCGTCGAGCAGCTCGCGGGCGAGCGGCAGCACGCCGTCAATGGTGTCGGCGATCTTGTCCTGCTCGTTCAGTGCAGGGATGACGATCGTAAGTCTCTTTGCCGCCCTGGAAGGTGTCATCTTATGCCGCCTGTTGCCGGCCACTCTTTACTGGTGGAACCCCAGCGCAACTCTAGGTCATCTGCGCCGACCGAACAATAAGGGGCCCGCAGATATGCCCTGCACAATCGGCACGAAACCGGCGATGTGTGTGTTCCCGGCAACTATTCGGAAAAATCATAGAGACTGGTATCGCCGATACCGAAGGCGCGGCGCAGCTGTCCGACGCGGCCTGCCATATTTCGGCCCGCCGCCGTCGCCGCGAAGTGTGAATCCACCGGTTCGACAAGGCCGCCGTCGACCAGGTTCCCAATTCGTCCCTGGAACAGATCTGGAACCTGCCGTTCGACGATTTCGGAAAGCGGAGCCTTCCGCTCGGGCCGGTCGACGATGCCGAGCAGTATCTCCAGGGAAACCGATTTGTACACTGCGCCAAAAGCGAACACGTAACCCATGACGAAAAAACCGAAAATCGACGCGGCGTCCCAATACTGGAATTCCGGGACGACGAGGATTCCGAGCATCACGCCGAGACCGTGGGTGAGGATCGCGGCGATCGCGAGCAGGGTCACGGCTCCAACAGGCCACCCGCGAGCGCGGGCCATGAGCTGCAAGGCAGGCGACAGCAGGACGAAGCTGACGGCGGCGAGGAATCCGACAACGAAGGACATCGCGGCCTCTTACCCAAGGCCCGTCGACAGACGAACGAGTTTGACGAGACGCGCGACCGCCACCCCCTTGGCCGTCGGAGCCAGCCTGCCGTCTGCAATGGTCAACATCCCCGCGCCGACCAGGAGCTTCAGGCGGTTGTGCGTGAAGGTGCCGAGATCTCCGCCCTGCATGTAGGCTACGGCCCATTGCTCCCAGGTGAGGGGACGCCCGGCCTTAACGAGTGCCGTGAGCAGCGTCAGCGTAAAGCCCCAGGCGAGCAGGCTGAACAGGATGTAGAAAAACATCATCGCAGTCGCGAGCAGGAACAAGCCGCCAAGCACGTCGTCATAATGGCGTTGACCGGGAAGCGCGAGACAGGCGATCGCGTAAAGGGCCAAGATGCTGATGCAGCCGAGCCGGAAGCGGCGGCCGGATCCGCCGGTGGCGGCGATGCGCGCGTAGCACAGCAACAGCAGCGGCAGCGCGACACTGAGACCAATCGCAGCGGCTTGCGCCGGGCCCGGGAGCATGTTCATTGCGGAAAATCGTCCCGGACGCCTCTGAGGCCCAGCCAGAGCAAAAGTCTATAAAAGGTCGCATTTTTCCGGTCAAGGGAGCCCATCATCCCGCCTTGCGGACGTCACGTGGGCGTGCGAATCCTGCCGGCGATGCCGTTCCTCCGTCCGAGATGTCCCCATTGCTGCGTGCGATAGTCGTCCTCCTCGTCGTGCTATTGGCTGCGCATGCGCCGATGCTCGTGAACGATGGTCTCTTCATGGACGACTGGCTGGTGCTCAAGCCGCGTCCCGACTATTTCATCAACATCGATTTCCTGCTGAACGGCGCCGGTCATCCGATCTTTTACAGCTACGACACGTTCGCGAACTGGACGGGCGCCCCGGTTGTCGTGATGGTCTCGCTGGCGATTGCTGGAATTGTCTTCGGCGCTATATCGCTCGCCCTCACCGCAACACGTCTCGGTCTGCTCGACCGCGCCGAGGCGGTCGGTTTCGCGCTGATCGTCTGGACCTATCCCGGCTATCAGCTTTGGGCGGGCAAGGCGAACGCGGTCTACGTCTTCAGCTTCGGATTGCTGTTCCTCGGCGCATGGCTGTTGACGCTGGCCTTCAGTGCCCGCGGTCTGCGGCGCACGCTGCTTCGCGTGGCCTGTGCGCTCGTGTTCCTCCTGAGCTTCGCACTCAACTCGACGATCGTGCTCTATGCCTTCGTGATGCTGGGTCTCTTCGTTGCGATTTGGCGGGACGGGAAGGCGACGGACGGTTTCGTTCGCCGCACATGGCTCGCATCCTGGCGCTGCGCCCTGGGCTATCCGGAATTGATCCTGCTTCCTCTGATCTATTGGGGCACGCTCAATATCTGGTTCAAGCGGATCGGCGTGTACGCGCAGCACTATGATGCCCATTTCCCGACGCTCGGCGAGTTGGCGAAGGGATGGTTGGCATTCTTCATCACCGGCTACAGGGACGTCCTGGCCCACGCGTTGCGCGCGGCGATTGCCGTCCCGGGGCTGTTCATTTTGGCGGCGGTGCTCGTCGGCATCGTCTTGCTGCTGCTGCGCGCCGACCCGAAGCCGACCACGTCCGGAACCGCGATCGCCTTGCCGTTCGTGCTCGCCCTGGTCTTGTTCCTCGCATTGTCGTCACCCTATCTGATCGCCGGCCTGCGGCCGTCGTCGACGCATTTCTACGAGAGCCGTCATCTGCTGATGTTGGGTGTGCCGTCGGCGCTGGCGTTTCTCGCAATCAAGCGGCTGGCCGAACGTTGGACCAGTCCCAGCATCGCCTTTGCAGCCATATTCGGATCGGGCCTGATCATGTCGATCGGCATGCTGTGGAGCGACTACGTCTTCATGCAGGCGAGAACGCTGAAGCAGGAGGCCCTGACGCGCAACCTTGCCGGCCGCGCCCAGCCCGCGGCGACGGTCTATGCGCTCGATGACGGCTTTTTCGACTACCCCTCACGGCACGTGCCGTTCGGCCTCGCCGAGGTCACCGGCATGCTGCGACTTGCCTGGGGCAATCAGCCGTTCTTCGGATTTGCGCTGCGCGCCGAGCGGCCCGACATCCTGCGGGGAATGGACGAGGCGCGGACCGCTCCGGGAAGTGCATTCCATCATTTCGATCCGACGGGGCCGCAGGCGACGATCTCGTTCCAGCCGGGCCCGGGAGCCGCACCGAACCAGACCTTGGTGCGGAAGTACTATGCGTGCCGGTTCCTGGCGCGCTGCGATGTTGCAGAGTTCCTGGCTCAACTTGCGCAGGTCACGATCAAGCTTGGGCCCATCGCGGGCGTCCTGCCGCTCGAGGGCGCAAGCAAGGATGCAGCGCCTAGCCGCTAGCCCGCTGTTTCCAGACGGTCTCCGCAAGCGCGATGTCGGTCACTGAATCCGCGCCGGAGGCCAAGGGTACGCCTCGCGCGGCGACGTCGGAAACGAAGGCGTCGGCCTGGCGCCGGAATGCCCAGCTCTTTTCGCCCGTCAGCCGCGTGCTCTGACCATCGTGATCGACGATGACCTCCGCCTCTTGCTCGGCGAAAGGTGGCGGCAATTCCAGGGTCACCGCACCGCGCTCGAAATCGATCGTCAGCCCTTCGCGCCAGCTGCCTTCGGAGCCGTTCACGAGATCCAGTGCGCAGGCGATGCCGTCGAAGTCGAGCGTGATGCGCCCGGCACCCGAAGCCTCGATCGCGCTTTCGGCGACCGTCGGCGACGAACCGAGCAGGTAGCGCGCCAGGTTGATGATATGGCTGAAGACGTTCAGAAAATTATCGTAGCCGGGACGCGCCGCGCGCGGCATCCAGTCGGGGCCATCCTGCCAGAGTTCAATCCCGTCCGGTCGCGCTTCGCCGGTCATCACGAAATTGTCGTGCGACCGGCCGGTGTCGCCGCCGAAGCACCAGCCCTCGGCCCGGACAATGCGTCCGAGCGACTGGTCTTCGCGCAGGCGCGTCAGCACCTGCAGCGCCCGCGCCACGCCGGCATCGTGACGCTTCATGTAGCCGATGCTGTAGACGAGGTTTTGCCGCCGCGCGGCTTCGACCAGCGAACTGGCCTGGGCCGTCGTGTAGGCCATCGGCTTTTCCGACAGCACGTGCCGTCCGCTGTTCAACGCGTCCAGGACGATCGGGCCGGTGGCACGACGCTTCGTCACGACGACGACGGCGGACACCGCACTGTCCGCGAGCAGTTCCCGGTGCGTGCTGTAAACCCGGGGGATGCCGAACTTCTGCGCCGCGGCGGCGGCGAGGTCCGGCCGGAGATCGGCGATCGCGACGACGCGGCAGGCGGAATTGGCAGCGAAATTGGCGAGGTGGCACATCTGGCCGACCATGCCCGTTCCGATGATGCCAATGCCTGGCTTCACTGACTATGATCCCTTAGCGCTTCCGGATCACGAGGAAATGCGCCGGCTGTCCCCAAATGTTGATGAAGGCCGCATCCGACTGGGTGAGGGCGGCGACCGCAGACGCATCCCGTCGCCCGATTGCGCCAAAGATGCGATGGAAGCTGTCGAGCGTCGCAATGATGGCGTCGATGTCGGCGGCATCGTCGGCCAGAATGTCGGTGGTCCGGATCGTCTCGCGCAGCGACGCAAGGCCCGCGACCACGCGCGGCAGGCTCTCGCCGAAGGGATCGTCGATCATGCCATCGACGTCGAGCACCAGCGCCTCGATCGAGGCCGAGATCGCCTGCACGGCATCGGCCTTGCCGACCAGATAGAGCTTTCGTCCGCCGAGGAAGCTCAGCCGGCTGCGGTCGAGATGGCGTCTGGCGCGATGCAGCTTCTCGTCGCCGGACAGGACTTTCTTGTGCCAGTAGATGTCGAGGCTGTCGCGGTAGGCGGGCCACGCCGAATGGACGTCGAACCCCTGTTGATGCGCCGCCGCGCACAAGGTGGCCGCGTCGAGGAAGTAGCGATGCCGGACGAAAGGATTTTCCAGCACGTCCATCAGCCAGGATTCGAAGCTGCGGGTGTGCGGAATGCTGTCCCACTTCGCCTCGAACAGCATCTTTGCCGTGTCGAGCGGAGCGCGACCGCCCAATGCCTTGCCGGCCGCATGGATCGCCTTGAGCGCGAGCTCGAAGAAGCCGCCATAGCGCTCGTAATAGGACACGACGGCATAACCGTCCGGATTGAGCAGCCGATGGAAGATGCCGAGCCATTTTTCGCTCGGCTGCACCGTGTAGATGAAGCCCTCGGCATCGATGATGTCGAAGCGGCGCTCGCTGCGGAAGCCCTCGACGTCGGCCAGTCCGAGCTCGCGGAGACGTTGGGTCAGGCCGAAATGTGCAAAGTAGGCCTGGATTTTCGGGTGTGCATGCCGGTTCGGCTCGGCGAGCGTCATGTTCGCGCCCCAACCGGCAAACACCAGTGCATTCTCGCCGGAATCGGGACCGAATTCGAGCACATCGGCATCGCGGAACAGCCGCGGCGGCAGCACCAGCTTGTCCGAGAACAGCTCGCGCCGCTGGCTGGCGTAGGCCCCGAGCTCGGTGGACGATTTGAAATTCCCGAACGTCGGCAGAACATCCTGACGTTCGTAATAGTTGAAGAGCTTGTCCTCAGCCATGCCGCGACCTTAGCGCCGCCTCGAGACGATCGAGCTCGCTCCAGATGTCGTTCGGCGCGAAGATCGCAACGATCTCGAGCGGACGCTTCACGCTCTCGCGCAGCCGGCTGCTGACCTTGGCCTCGTTCTCCTCGTTCACGGCGAGAAGACAGACGAGCGGACCCGACTTGGCGGTGAGATCCTCGGGCGAACGGATCGGAATGCCGGTGCCGGGCAGGAACAGCCCCTGGCGCTCCTTCTGGTCGTCGACCGAGAGGTCGACGAGATTCGCAAGCTCGTGGGCGTTGGTGAAAGTGCAGGCGCGGCAGCCGGCACCGTAGATGGCGATCTCGGCGCCGTTGGCGCGGGCTTTTTCGAGAATCGGGCGGAGACGCGCGCCATACTCTCTCGCACGCTGACCGAATTTCTCGCCAACGCCGGACGGCGCGGGCGGCGCCGTCACGGCGCCCTTGGCACGGCGGGCTGCGATCGCGAGGCTTCCGCCGCTGAAATTGTATTTCTTCACGGACACCGCCTCGAAGCCGTGGCGCGCCAGCAGCGCGAGCAGGGTCGGTTCGGTGAAATAGCTGACGTGCTCCTCCCAGAGGACGGAGAGGTCTCCCTCCGCTGACCCCGGGGCGAAATCAGGCACGTCGATGAACAGCAAACCGTCGTCGCTGAGCGCGATCTTGACGCAGTCGAAGAAGTTCTCGAAATCGACGATGTGCTCCAGCACCTGGCGCGATATGACGAGGTCGAACTTGCCGGACTGAGCGACAGCATCGTGGGCCATCGCCGGGCTGAGCATGTCGGCATAGACCTTGATGCCGCGCTCGCGGGCGATCTTGCCCGACACCGGATTGGGCTCGACGCCGACCATGACCTTGGTGCCGCGCTCGCGCAGCTTGTCCATGAACAGCCCGTCGTTGCATCCGATCTCGAACACGGACTGGTGCTTGGAGAATTTCGCGATGGTGTCGAGCTCGTCTGCCTGATGCGGCTCCGGCTTCCAGCTGCTGAAATTGTAGTTGAACTGCCGGTACAGAATATCTGGATCGATCGGCTTGACGATCTGGGGGAGGCCGCATTCGGCGCAGGCCATCACCTCGAACGGAAAGCGTTCGTCCTGCTCGTTTCGGCTATGCCGAAGCCGATGCGCAATCGGCATCAGTCCGAGGTCGATGACCGGACGCAGGTTGGTCGAATGGCAAAGGCGGCAATGGTCGGTCACGGCTTTAACTCTTTGCAGGAGCAGGTCTGGAATCGGCGTTCCGAGCCATTACGGCCCGCGGCTGGCAGCCATTGTACGGCTATATAGGGCCACAGCGTGCACCTCAATTGATAAGTTGAGATCCCCCACGCTGTCCGCCGGCATCTTATCCGATCGTCGGACTCGCGAAAAACAGAGCCGATTCGGCAGGATTTTGCGGTGACCATTCAGGATGGGGTCCGGCTTCGCGCGAAGACTCTTTTCCGCGCCGCGGTGGAGGCGGAAGCGCGCGGCCGCTCACTTTTCGGTAGAGTCTTGCCGCGACCGCCACGCCGCAAGCGTTGCGATACCATCCCAATAGTCTTTGCCTGGACCGGTCACGCGGCTGCGGTTCCGTAGCGCGGTGATTGCTGCAACCTGTTCGTCGCTGATTGGCGCTCCCAGGCCCTTCCAAGTCAGCAAGATGTAATCAGCTCCGACGTGGAGGACGTCCAGATTGCGCGGCATGCTGTCTGAATCAAAAAGCGGGCTTTGCCCATGCGCCCAGAAATCCAGCCGGTCGCCCTCTATGTAAAAGGCATTCACATTGTGGCGGCGTAGCGCGGCAATGCTGATTGGGGCGGGCCCAAGCAGGACGTCTCCATAATCGGGCAGAAACACCGGATGCAAGGTATCCACGACCCGGCCAGATGGCAGGAGAGGGGACTCGGCGCAGGTCGGCAGAAAACGCAAAGCGGAATTGACGGGGAGGATGTGCCAGTCAGCAGGGACGTGACTTGAAACCTCCCGACAGCGGCGTGGATCGAGGTCGTCAAAGGACGGGGAGGTGCCAACCAGGCCGATGCGACCGGTGACAAACGCCAAGGCGCCCTGCATGCGCACGCGCGTTATCTCGCCCTGCGACCTCGCAACCACAGTCGCGACAAGGGCCGCCAAACCGATCGTCACCATCGCAGAAGGCAGAGAGACGAGGCGAAGTTGCAACTGACGCCGCCGAAAGAGATCGGCGAGCGGCACGATGATTGAAATGGCAATGAGCGGAGTCGCGACCGATCGGAAGGCCAGCATGCGCTCCAGACTTCCATGTGAGGTGAGTGTGATCAGGCTGATGACAGCGAGCAGGCAGAGAGCGAGACCTACGACGAATGGGCCATTTCCTTGGGGGCGCCGTACTCTGAGCAAGGCTGCGCACGCGACAATGAAAGCCGGATATGTCCAGAAGTTCGTGCCAAAGAATAGGCTCCAGAGCACCTCCCGCAGGCGGCCGAAAGCAGCCACGATGTCGCGCATCGAGAATCCTGCATATTTGATGCCCTGCGCGTTGTTTACGTAGACCATGAGCTCCAGGCTCGAGATTTGACGAAAGCGCTCCACGTTGATGAGCGGCATGAACACGCCGATCGGATTGACCTCGGCGATGCCGAGATAGATCTGGTTGACCAGAAGGCTGAGAGCCGCTGTGCCAAGACCGATTGCGGCCACTCCGAGTGGCCGCACGATGCCGCGCGGGCCATGAGCGAACCAGCCGGCGCCCGCTCCCGCCATCAAGAAGGCCGTGGCGATGATCGCCGCCTGGGGGACCATGATGGCGATCGACATCACGGTTGGCACCAAGGCGCGGAAGATCACGCGGGCCTTGGTGGTGGCATAGAGCGGCCCTGCCCAACAGACGAACAGGAGGAAGGCGCCGGTCTCATAGTGAAAGCGCCCCGTCTCCAATCCGATGAAGCTCGACCACATTGCGATCAGGGCCGCGCATCCCGGCAATATCCAGCCGGTTGTCAGCCGCACCGCCATGCGATGGACCAGAGCCGCGATGGACAGCAAGTAGACGACCGAGAGGATTTGATGAGCCGTCGGACCACCGAAGCTCACGAGCAACATGTCGGCCCCGTGGCCGCGGCCGAGCAAGAACCAGAACAGCTTTGGCTGTTCGGGGTCGAGCCAGAGGGTGTGGCGGTTCTGCAGGTCAGCGAGGAGCGGAAGATAAAGTTGCGGGATATCACCGCGCGTCGCGTCGAGCACGACGCCCTTCACCAGCAGAAGCACGACGGCCGACAAACCGATTAGTCCAACCAGCAGCCACTCCGCAGCCGTAGATGGCATCCAACGGCCACGGGATGGACGCGCAAGGTGCCAGGCGATGATGCCCGTCAAGAATGGGATGGTGATCCACGGGAAGAGCAATCCCGCCGCACCGAGGCAAACGCCAATCAAGACGCACAGAGCAGCGCCGCCGAAGAACTGCAGCACGAGCAAATCGGCGGCGTCGAGGTCGTTGCCTTCGTCGAGCCGGTGAACGAGCAGGGCCCCCATTCCGACAAACGCAATAGCCACGTAGGGAGCGAGGACAGCGAGACACAAGCTGTTCCAGGCGACCAAGGGGCCGCCGCTGAAGAACTGGACCTCGGGAGGAACCTTGATCAGCAGGCCTAAGGCCGCGATGAGGAATGGAGCCGTCATCAAGCCGGCGCGCGCGCTTGTTCGCCAGCCTCCCCAAGACCTGCGTTTACCGGAATGCATGTAGATGTCTCCGCGGAGGATCGCTTTCCGCCGTCAAATCAGCAACCCTCAGCGGCATTTGGACAACTGATCGAGAATCGCGAGGTCTCTTGGCTTGCCGTCTGGTGGCAACTGGTGCCTCACCACCTCAAAGGGCTCGACACCGTAAGCCATTCGATAAATATCCTTCGATCTCGTCCTCAGCGTCGAGATTGCCGCTGCCGTTTCCGGAGTCAATGGCTGATCACCAGCCCGCCACGTCAATAGCCAGTAATGCGGAGTCTCGGCGCGAACCGCAAAACGTCTCGCCAGTTCTTCTTTCTGGAAGAGGTCTGAGAACCCATTCAGCCAAAAATCGCAATTCTCCCTCTGGACGTAGAAGAGATTCACCCCCAACGCGCGAAGCGTGGCTTGCGCCGTATCGGCAGTCCCCAGCGCGACCTTCTTGAAATCGCGCGCGACATCGCTCTGATAGGTATGAATGACCTTGCCTCGCGTGAGGAGCGGCGAGAAATAGCATGGCACCAACGCGCGATAGCCGTTGAGAGGCAAAATGCGCTCAGACCCCGTCGATTGCTGCAGTTCGTCACAGCGCTGCCAGTCCAGGCTGACACGGGGCAACTGGCGAAGGGGCCGCCCGGTCACAAAGGCGAGGGTCCCGTCGTCCCTGAAGCTCTGCCAGGGATAGGAAAGGGTTGTCCAGGCGCAGGAGATCAGGAGCGCCAGAAGGGCCACATGAGGCGCGTAGCGCCCGGGGGACCAGGTTGAGGCCAACCGCCGCACGACAACCAGTGCCCAACAGGCGATGGCCACGGTCGCCAGCGGGAATAGCGCGGTGACATGAACGGATAGCCTGATCAGGCTCGGAATATTCAGCGTCATATCCAGAAGCCGGACGCTGGCTACGTAGGCGATGATGATCAAGAGCCCCGCAGCATTGAACGACATTCGCGACTTCGAGGCGCCGGAGCGATCCGGAAACAGCTTCGAGTCGATGTAAGCCACGGTGCAAGTTGCCGCCGCGAGAGCAATGGCAACGAGGAGAACGGACCTGACCTGCTTGAAGAAGGCGAACAACCCCGCCTTGCTGAGGAAGTCGCTGACCTCCAGCGACTGCGCCAGCACGAAATAGTCGAGAATATCGAGGCTTCCGAATTGTGAGAAACGCTCGACCGATGCGGCGCCCCGGAACAGCGAATACGGGTTGGTGGCCGGGATTCCGAGGTAGAGATAATTGACGGAGAAGGCCAATATGCACCCGGCGATCGCTCCGACCCCGAGCAGCACGCCGGTCATGACGCCGGACAGGTCGCGCTGAAGCGCCTTGGTGAGCACTCCCAACGCCGAAATCAAAAAGACGAACGCGGCGTAGAGCGGATAGGAAGCCGCGACGGCAAAGGCGCAAATGCCGGCGGCGAGCCTGTCTCGACTTTGGGAAGAGCGGATGACGACCAGCAGGAAATAGACGAAGAATGCCGCTGTCTGAAGGTGGTACTTTCCAAACTCCATGATGTGGAGGCCGGGTGTAACGGTCGGCACCGTCCTCGGCCAAGCAAGCCCGAGAATTGCCAGGCCGAGTGCGATCGGGATCGCAGCTTCTTCGCACCGGCGTCCGAAAGCCTTGAATGGAAGAACGAGGCGGGCGAGTTCGAAAATGACAGCGCCGATCCCGACGAAATAGAGAAACGAAATGATCTGGGCGACGTGGGGCGGCAGGAACGTCGCCAGCAACAGGTGCAGCCCGTTTCCGTGACCGATCTCGAAGTCGGAGAAGATGGGATTGTCGGCCGCAAGCCAGATGCTGTGATTTCTCGCGACCTCCGCCAGATACGGGGCGTAGAGCTGTTGAACGTCGGTCGAAATGACATCGGGTATGATGGCGCGGTCGAGGAACACCGTCGCCAGAAGCCAAAGACCCAGCAGCGATGTTGCGATCAGCGGCAAGGTCACCGCGGGTTTCTGCGGCTTCCGAAAGCTGCGGCTGTCCCACAGCAGCACCGCGATCGCAAATCCGAGAACGATTTGTGGGTACAGGATGGAAAGAGCGCCGAGTCCAAATCCCGTCAAGATGAGCGTGGCCGCGCCGACAAAGAACTCGTCGACGCGCTGAGTGGGTTCGTGCCTGATGAGCGAGAATGTCAGGCGGCCGGTCGCCATGATGAACCAGCCGAGATACGGCGTCAGGACGATCCAGGCGAGGACGTAAAATCGCGTTGTCCAGCCACCGTCAAATAGCAGCGTTCGATAAGTGCCGTCGCGGTTCAGGCACCAGATGGAAAGAGCGGCCGGCGCGAAAATGAGCGCGCGCCACGACCATGTCTCGACGATGGTACGAAAACGCACCTCGGCAGATGTCATCGCATGGTCTTGTCCGGCGTTGCCCATGCTAGACCGGCGCTGCATCGGTTCGTTCGGCGATGGCCCGCGCCTCCTCAGGGCTGAAGCCGGTGCGCTCGGGCGCGATCAGCCATACCAGCCCGCCGAACAGCCCGACGATCAGGCCGCCAAGACCCAGCAGGACCGATATCGCGAGCGCCTTGTCGGATGCGATCCCGGCGAGGCCAAGCGCAGCGACCATCGCGCCTTCGCGCACGCCCCAGCCTCCGATCGAGATGGGGACCGCGGAAGACAGGATGACGAGCGGGACCAGCACGAAGGCGTCAAGTGCGGTGAGGGGCGCCTCCAGTCCGATCGCGAGGACATAGCAGGTCGCAACGGTGATCAGGTGGACGACAATGGCTGATACGATCAACATTGCCCGCCCTCCGGCCGCCAGCAACGGAGCCCTGACCAGCATCGCGAATTGCACGATCCTGGCCGGCACGGCCGCGATCAAGCGTGGCGGCCACCGGTCCAGCGTCGCCAGGGCGATTGCGCCGAGGCATGCAGCCGCCAGAACGGTCACGATCGCGAAAAGGAGTGAGTTGTCGTGGACGCGAGGCAGCAGGAACGGCATTCCCGCCAGGACGATGAGACCGAGCGCCAGCAGCGCCAGGAAGCGATCGGCCACGATGCTGCCGATCGTCTGCGACCATTGCACGCCATTCCGCCGCAGCATCCAGATCCGGACCGCGTCACCGCCCGCGGGTAGCACCTGATTGAAAAAGGTGCTGATGATCAGAATGCGCCAGCCGGCCAGCCATCTCAGGGGCACGCTCATGGCGCGGAGGATCAGGATCCAGCGGTGGCAGAGAATGAAGGTCTGGGCGAACAGCAGCAACACAGCAAGCGCCAGCATGTTCAAGTTGACGGCGAGAAGATCGGCTTTCAGGGACGACAAGTCCTGGCTGCGCAAGAGCAATACCAGGATCCCGATCGACACCGCGAACTTGACCAGGGTAACCAGTGCTTTTGCAGGCGGCTTCATCGTCTGGTTTCGTCCTCGATCATTCACGGCGGGATCGTCGAGCAGCGATAGGGGTCGAAATTTACCGTCTCGCCAGATGCTCCACGGCGAGCGCACCAATCCGCGTGACGTAGTCGTGGACCTCGGCAGCGTCGCCGCCATCCGGGGCCCAGTCGGGAAATGCCGTGCGTGAGGGATCGAACGGGCCGGCGGTGGTTTCGTGGAACACCAGCCATTCCGAGGTGATCAGGATCGAGTGGAAGACCTTTTCGGGCATCCGGTAATAGCAGCGCTTGCCCTGGCCGTAGGGCGCCATCTCGAGGACGTCGCGAATGCGGCCATCATCCTCGAAGATCACGACCTGCGCAGTGCCCTCGATCACGTGAAACGATTCAGGTTTGCCAAAATGCTTGTGGGGCCGGACATAGGCCTCGCGATGATGCACGATCAGCATCTCGTGCAGGCTGGACGCGGGATCGGGGTGCGTGCACAGCCGGCTGCGCAGACGCGGGTTGCCGGCGGCGATGCGTTTCAGCTCCGCGATCGTGGCGTCATCCGCCGTGACGATGGCGTCGTCCGAATAATACACTTCCGGATTTTGCGCGCGTAGCGACGTCGGCCGGCGCAGGCCGGCTTCATTCGAAGAAGATGAACCCATGGTCGCCCCGATAGCCGCATTTGTCGTAGATCCACGCCCAGGTTTCCGGGCCGTGGAAGCTCAGGCAGGTGAGCTGCCAGTAGAGGAGATTCGCCTTCTCGCGCTCGTTGCGGAACGATTCCACCATCAGATATTTCGAGGTGCCGCGCCCGACGCGCTCGATCTCCGACACCGCGCGGAACACGTCCTCGAGCGGAAGGTTGTGCAGCACGCCGAGCGACACCACGAGGTCGAAGCTGTGATCGGGGTAGGGGAGCTCGACGGCGCTGCCGACCTTCAGCAGCGGCCGCACCTCCTCCTTGGCGTTGGCGATGCCGTAGTCGGAGATGTCGATGCCGGCGATCCTGAGGTCGGGGACAAGCTGGCTGAACTCGTAGAGCAGGTAGCCCTTGCCGCAGCCGACGTCGAGCACGCTCATGCCGGGCTTGATGCCGTAGCGATCGATCAGGGTCTGGGCGAGCGGGCGCCAGCGTCCGTCATAACGATAGCCGCCATAGCCGTAGCGCCGGTCGCCGTCCCAGTAGTCCTGCCCCCATTGCCGCGCGACGGTGGCGGATTCCGCCTTGTCGTGCTCGACCACGCGCTGAACGTAGTTCCGCCTGGTCGATGCGTGCATCGGTTGGAGCAGGTTGATCTCGCTCATGGGGCCCAACCGGTCCGCGGCATCGTCACAGGATGGTGGCGTATTTATTGACCAGCAGGATGTCCTCGACGGCCTGGATGTCCTTCTGCGACGACAGCGTGATCTCCTCGACGGCGGCGTGGAGGTCGCAGCCCTCGCGCAGCACGCGGTCGTAGATCTCCCGTCGCCGTGCCTCGTCGGGCGGCAGCATGAAGATGCTGTAGAGGATCAGGCCATTCAGGCGAGGCAACTCGTCCAGGATGTCCTCGAGCACCATGTAGCTGCCGGGCATGATGTGCTCGACGGCACTGAGCAGAAATTGCAGGTTCTTGCGCCGCGCGTAGTCGCGGATCACGATGTTCTGGACGTGCTGCGGGGTGCGGCTGCCGTTCAGCGGCCGCGCGCCGATATAGCCGCGATGGCCGGCTCGCTCAGCCATGGAAGCCCCCTGGGAGCTTGTATTGCATGCCGACCCGCGTCGCCGGGCGCAGCAGGATCGGTTCGAAGAACTCGCCGAAGCGCTTATCCGCGTAGGGCGACATGATGCTCTTGAAGCGGCAGTTCATGCTCCAGCGCGTGCCGGGCTCCTCGTTGACACGATTGCCGTGCATCAGGGTCTGGTTGAACAGCATCACGTGACCGTAGGGGATCTCGATGAAGGTCGCGTGCGGCTTGATCGTCTTGTACAGCTCCTCGGCGCTGCGCAGGCTTGCCATCCGGTCCTGCATATCGCCGTTCAGCGACGGCGGCAGCAGATACATCGCCTTGGTGTGGTGGACGTCCACCAGCGGCACCCACACCACGACCTCGAACGGCGAGTCGCCCGACCAGACATCGGAATGGGTGGCGAGCAGCGAGGAATCGTCGCCGGGCATCTGGATGCTGAGATTGACGCGGCGCTGCATGCAGAGCTCGTTGCCGACGATGGTCTCGATCGTCGAACGCGCCAGGCGGAAATAAGTCGGCCGGAACCACGGCTCGGCGTTGAGGCCGTTGAAGACGTGCAGCCGCAGGCCGTTGAGATCGTCCACGCTCACCCGGGTGTGGATGCTGTCCAGCATCGCATAGGGATCGTTGCTGTGCGGCAGCTTGAGATAATCGGCCGCCAGCTCGGCGGCGCGCCGCTGGATGCGGTCGAGGCCTGCACGATCGTCGGCAGGCGTGGTGACGAAGCCGTTGTCGATGAAGCGCTGCGCCAGCGCCTGCTCATCGGCCTGAAGGAAGTCCGTATCCGTCATGCAAAATACTCCCGGGCGGTCGCGCAGATATAGCTGATATCGGCGGCCGACAGGAACTGGTTGATGGGAAGCGTGAGGATCTGGTCTGCCTGCCGCTCGGTCACCGGGAACGCGCCGCGGCCTTGACCCAGATGCGCCGCCGCCGGCTGCAAATGGATCGGGACCGGATAATGGATCGCGGTCTCGATGCCCTTGTCGGCCAGATATTTCTGGAAGTCGTTGCGGCGGTCGGTCTGCACCACGAAGGTGTGGAAGGTGTTGAACTCGATGTTGCGGCAGGGCGGAATGAACAGAGGAAGCCCTGCGAGCTCGGCGCGGTATTGCGCGGCGTTGCGCCGCCGACGCTCGATCACGGAGGGCAGGTGACGCAGGCGAATGCGCAGCACCTCGGCCTGCAGCGTGTCGAGCCGTGATACGATGCCCCACTCCTGGACGTCACTGCGGTTGATGAGGCCGTGATTGCGCAGCCGGCGGATTCTTGCGGCGAGCTCGGCGTCGGCAGTGACGAGGAAGCCGGCATCGCCCGCGGCGTTGAGATTCTTCAAGGGGTGGGCGGAGAAGCAACCGAACGTGCCGATGGTGCCGCTCATCCGCCCGTCATAGGTCGAGCCGACCGCCTGGGCGCTGTCCTCGATCACGGCGAGCGCGTGCTTGTCCGCGATCGCCATCAGCGGGGTCATGTCGGCCATGCGCCCGGTCAGGTGTACCGGCATGATCGCCTTGGTGCGCGGCGTGACGGCCGCCTCGACCGCGGCCGGATCGATGTTCTGGTCCGGCAGCACGTCCGCAAAGACAGGCGTGGCGCCGACCGCGATGATCGCGGCGGTCGAGGCCACGAACGAATTCGGCGGGGTGATCACCTCGTCGCCGGGACCGATGTCGAGCGCCCGCAAGGCGAGGATCAGCGCGTCGGTGCCGGAATTCAGCGTCACGACATGGGGCGAGCCGAGATAGGCGGACAATTCCTCCTCGAGCTTTCCGACCGCCGCCCCGCCGATGAAATCGCCGCGCTGGAATACGCCTTCCACCGCCTGCATGATCTCGGTGCGCTCTTCCTCGAACTGGGCGGGAAGATTGACGTAACCGATGCGCCGGCGGCCGGTGTCAGCGTCCATGGCAGAACTTCCTGACGGTCTCGATGACGCGGTCCTGCTGTGCGCGCGTCAGATGCTGGTCGACGGGGAAGCTGATGACTTCCTTGGCGTGGCGATCGGTGACCGGGAAGGTGCCGGGCGCGTAGCCGAGATGCTTGAGGCCTTCCTGCTGATACAGCGGGATCGGATAGTGGATCTTGGCCTCGATGCCGTTGTCCAGGCAGTATTGGTAGAGCTCGTCGCGGCGTTCGGCGAACACCATGTAGAGATGGTAGACGTGCTTCACGTTGGGCCGGCGCGGCGGAACGCGCAGGCCGGGCAGGCCGGCAAGGCCCGCGTCGTAATAGGCCGCGTTCTCGATCCGGCGCCGCGTGATCTCGCTGGTCTGGCCGATCAGCCAGTTGCCGACGACGGCCTGCAGGGAATCGAGCCGCGAATTGCAGCCGAGGATCGCGATCTCGTCGCGGTTCTTCATGCCGTGGTTGCGGATCAGGCGGAGCTTCTCGTTCATGCCGTCGTCATTGGTGACGACGACGCCGGCATCGCCCCAGACGTTGAGGTTCTTGAGCGGATGCAGGGAGAAGCCGGCGGCGATGCCGTGGGTGCCGGAACGCTTGCCGGCGAACTCCGACAGGATGCCCTGGCAGGCGTCCTCGACGACGGGAAGGTTATGGCGCTGCGCGATGGCCATCAGCTTGCCCATGTCGGTGACCTCGCCGGTCAATTGAACCGGCATGATCGCCTTGGTCTTCTTGGTGATGGCGGCTTCGACCTGGTCGACGTTCATGCAGAAGGAATCGTCGCAGTCGACCAGCACCGGGGTGGCGCCGGTTTCCGCGATCGCGCCGACGGTGGCGATGAAGGTGTTGGCGGCGGTGATGACCTCGTCGCCATGGCCGATGCCGAGCGCCTTGAGCGGCAGCTTGAGTGCGTCGGTGCCTGATCCGACGCCGATGGCGTGACGCACGCCGATCAGTTCGGCAAAGCGCTTCTCGAATTCGGCGACGGGCTTGCCAAGGGTGAAGTCACCGGTCGCGACCAGCCGGCCGATCTCGGCCAGGATCGGGGCGGGGTCGGAGAATTGCTCGAGCAGATAGGAATATCGAACGTCGTACATGTGACCCGTCAGGTGGAATGGAGTTGAGGAGCGGAGGTGCGCGACGCCGCGAGCGCGTGCTCGATCGAGGTCGCAATGGCGTTGGGCGCGAGGCCGTGCTTCTTCAGCAGCGAGTCCTGCGAGCCGTAATTGTGCATGAAGCGGTCCGGCAGCGACAGCCGCAGCATCGCGGGCAGGCCGGAGCCGAGCTTGTCGATCAGCGTCTCCGCAACCGCACTGCCGAGGCCTCCGGAGGGCACGTGCTCCTCCAGCGTTGCCACGAGCTTGATGCCGCGGATCGCTTGCAGCAGCGCTTCGGTGTCGAGCGGCTTCACCGTATGCATGTGCAGGATGCCGGCGCGAATGCCTTGCGCGGCCAGCAGGTCGGCTGCGGCGATGGCGCGCTGGAGCATGATGCCGGTGGTCACCATGAGGACGTCGCCCGGCGGGCGCATCAGGATGGCCTTGCCGATCTCGAAGCCGTGCTCGGCCTTCGAGACGATGGCATCACCGCCCTTGCCGAGCCGGATGTAGATCGGTCCGGTCCAGTCGAGCGTCTTGTCCATCATGCGCGCGGCCTCGTCGGCGTCGCATGGGCAGACCACCGTCATGTTCGGCAGCGCCCTCATGATGGCGATGTCCTCGATCGCCTGGTGGGTGGGGCCGAGCGGCGCGTAGACGAGCCCGCCGCCATTGGCGATCAGCCGCACCGGCAGATTGTGCAAACAGAGATCGACGGCCACCTGCTCGTAGCAGCGGCGGGTGAGGAAGGTCGCGATGGTATTGACGTAAGGCACGAAGCCTTCCATCGCGAGGCCGGCCGACATGCCGATGATGTGCGCTTCCGAAATGCCCTCGATCAGATGGCGCTTGGGAAACTCCTTGCTCATCGCACGCAGCGTGCCGGCGCCGGGATCGGAGCCGATGTAAAGCACACGCTCGTCGCGCGCGGCGAGCTTGTGGACCATGTTCATCGCGGTGTTGCGCATGGGGAGCCGATCAAAAATCGCCGACGGCGACGCGGATGGCGTCGAGCTCGCTGTCGGACAGCTTGTTCTTGTGATGCCAGTCGGCGTTGGATTCTGCGGGCGGCAGACCCTTGCCCTTGACGGTATGGCAGATCACCGCGGTGGGCTTGCCCGGCACGGCCGGGACCTGCTTCAGGACGGTGCGCAGGGCGCCGACGTCGTGGCCGTTGAGCTCCTGCACGGCAAAGCCGAAGCTGCGCCATTTGTCCGCAAGCGGCTCCAGCGGCAGCACGTAGTCGGTGGGCCCATAGCTCTGGAGCTTGTTGTAGTCGATCATCGCAACGAGGTTGTCGAGCCCGTGCTTGGCCGCGCCCATGGCGGCCTCCCACACCGATCCTTCGTTGATCTCGCCGTCGCCGAGCAGCACGAAGGTCCGGTAATTGCGCTCGCGCATGCGGGCGGCGAGCGCAAGGCCGACGCCGATCGACAGGCCGTGTCCGAGCGCGCCGGTCGATGCCTCGACACCCGGCACCATGCCGTATTCGGGATGTCCGCCCAAGATACTGTCGGAGCCGCAGAAGCCGTCGAGCTCCGACAGCGGGAAGAAGCCGCGATCGGCGAGCAGCGCGTAGAGCGCCAGGCACCCGTGCCCCTTGCTGAGGATCGCGCGGTCGCGTTCCGGATCGCGCGGGTTGTTCGGATCGATCCGCAGGATGTCGTCGTAGAGCACGCGGACCATTTCGATCAGCGACAGGGCCGGACCGACATGGCCGCGTCCTGCGGAGCGAACAGAACCAAGGACCAGGCGGCGCAAATAGAGACTGCGCTCGTCCAGCGTGCAGGTGAGGGCGGCTTCAGCGTGGGGTGAGATCTGGATCACGTTGGCAAATCGTTTGATGAAGCCGGCGTGCTTTGTCGAGCTGACCGGCAAGGCGGACCGTCAGATCGCCACCTTGCGCAGCCAAGGCGCGCCGGGAGCGGCTTTCGGGCAAATAGGCATTCAGGACAATCAGGCACCAGATCGCCCCGAACACAGGATACAGTACGTCACGGCGGATCGCAAACGCGTCATCCCTAGCCGCAAAGGCTTGCGTGAGGCGTTCGATGAGGCGATTCGCGCTTGTTGCGGGCAGATCGCTGCCGGGGTGGATCGCGGTATCGGACAGCAGTTTGACCGGATCGTCCCACCCGAAATATTCGAAGTCGATGAAGCGCAGGCGGCCGTCTTCGCCGCGCAGCGCGTTGTGCAGTCCGAAATCGGACGGGCTCAATGCGCGATGCGCGGGCAGAAGATCCGCTGCGGGATCCCGCCCCAGTTCCGCATAACGTTGGCGGAGCCTTCGGATGGCGACGGCCGTGCTGGGAACCAGGCTGCCGTCGATGAACGTACGCAGCTCGGGGTGATCCTGCGACTCGCGCGTCAACCCGTCGAGGCGCTGCTCGTACTGGGCGATGGCTTCCTCGGGTGAAAAGATGCTGGCTGACGCATTGCGCAAGGTCTGCGCACCTTCGGCGTCGCGCAGCTTCTGTAATTCGATCAGGAAATCGGCCAGCTGGTCGGCATCGTCGCCCCGGGGACGCAGCACCGCCGCGTCACCGTCGAACCATTGATACAGCGCGCAGAACGCATCCGCGTCCTTTGCAATCGGCCGCGGCGTCGATGTAATCCCATGGCGCGACAGAAACGTCAGCGCGTCATATTCCTGTCCCAGCCGGTCGCGCCCGTCGGACGGATAATGCTTGAGGGCGAGGGGTGGACCCTCCGCCATCTCCAGCCGAAACACCCTGTTGTTGCCGCCGGACCGCGCCGGGTGGGCGGCCGCGACCGTTGCTCCGGCAAGGCGGCTGCCGATCGAGATCGCATCCGCTGCGCTGATGTCGGGCTCGCTCATGCCGCAAACACCTCGTCGCGGATGCCGGCCCATGTCGCGATCGGCGTGCAATGTTCGGGGTGCGGGGACTGCGAACGCGTGAACAGGATCGATCGCGTGTCCTTCGGGAAATGCGGCTGCTCGAAGACCTCGACGAGATCGTCGATGAAGATGTCCAGCTCCAGGCTCGCGAGCCTGTCGACCTTGGCCGCCATCGTGTCCTCGAAATAAACATCGCCGCTGGCCACTGCCGCCTCCGCAGCGTCGATGAGGCCGGCGCCACGCAGCCAGCCGCGTGCGGCCTCGCGCAGGTCGGTATGGTCGGGGTCCTGATGGCCAAATCGGGTCTTGTGGCTGACGATGTACACCCTGGCGCCGGCCTGTCTGCACGCCGCGAGGAATTCGCGCACGCCCGGATAAATTTCGGCGCCGCCAATGCCCTTGCCGTAGACGAAGCCTTGCAGGCCTTGCCAGGCGAGTTCGCCACCCGTGCGGGATCGCAAGAGATCCCGCACATCGTTCTTCAGCCCCTCCCAGCCCTCCGGCACCAGGTCGCGCTGACGCGCCGCGGCGGCAAAGACCTTGTCGTAGCAGATGATCGTGTTGTCGAAATCGATGCCGATCCGCACGCCGCTCACTTCAGGCTGATGTTCTGCATCATCTTGATGTTGAAATACCGGGGATCGTTGAGCGAGTTCGGCAGGCGGCCGGACCTGAAGGCGTCCACGAGGCCGGACACGGCCTGCTCGATCGTGTGCGTCGGTGCAAATCCGAGTTCGCGGCGGATCTTCTCCGAGGAGACGTGGTAGGAGCGCAGATCGTCGGTCGGCTCGACGGCGACCTCGACGTTGTTTCCGACCACCGATTTGACGATGTCGGCGATCTTCATCAGCGAGTGGTTCTCGTAGCCGATATTGTAGGTCTTGCCGTCGATCTTCGCGTCATCCTGCTGCAGCAGGAACAGATAGGCCGCCGACATGTCCTCGATGTGCAGATTGGGCCGCTTCTGCGTTCCGCCGAACACGCGGATGCGGCCGGTGTTGACCGCGAGGTTGGTCAGGATGTTGACCACGACGTCGAGCCGCTGCCGCGGTGCATAGCCGCAGACGGTGGCGGGACGAACCGTGCAGGTGACGAAGCCGGCCGCGGCCTCTTCGGCGAGGTCGGTCTCGCACATCGCCTTGAACTTGGAGTAGTCCGTGAGCGGCTCGCAGGACAGTTCCTCGGTCACCTCGGCCTCGTCCTTGATGCCGTAGACGCTCGAGGAGGAGGCGTAGATGAAGCGCTTGATGCCGGCCTTCTTCGCGGCGCGCACCATCGGACGGAAGCAGTCGTAGTTGATGGACTTGCCGAGCCCCGGATCGAGCTCGAACGAGGGATCGTTGGAGATGCAGGCGAGGTGGATCACCGCATTGTTGCCGCGCAGGGCCTCGTTGATCGCGGCCTCATCGCGGATGTCGCCCTTGATCAGGCGAAGGTTCGGATTGTTGCGAACCGCGTCGAAGACGGATTCGCCATACATGAACAGGTCGAGCACCGTGACCTTGTGGCCCGCTGCCAGCAACTGGGGAACCAGCACGCTGCCGACATAGCCGGCGCCGCCGGTGACCATCACGTTCCATTTCTGATCAATCACTGTCGTTCTCCAGATTTCCGGTTCGCGTTACTTCAACAACGCGGTGACGAATTTGACCAGCGGCGCCTTTTCGACCGAGTTGCGGTGACCGACGATGCCGACCTTGATCGCGCCTGCCGCGTTGCCGATGAAGGCGACGTCCTCGATATTGCCGCCGGCCGCCACCAGCGGCGCCGTGATCGTCAGGAAGGCATCGCCGGCGCCGACCGTGTCGACGACGGTCTTGGTGAAAGCGGGCACGCGCGCGACGCCGGTCTTCGACGAGAATGGGTAGCAGCCGAAGGAGCCGTGCGTGATGATCATGTTGTCGCAATCGATCTTGCCGTGCAGGCGATTCTCGATCACCGACGCGATGTCGCTGAACTTGTCGGTCGCGGCCAGCCGCGCTTCCGGCGCGTCGATGCAGACGTAATCGGCTCGCGGATATTTCGTGATCAGATTGTAGCCGTGGTTTCCGCTGTTGCTCTGGGCGTTGACCGCCAGGAACTTGGAGTTCGCGATGAGCGTGTCGATGGTGCTGGACGCGATCATGCCGTGACCGAAATCGGTGACGATCACCACGTCTCCGCCACGAACGCGCTCGGCGGTGATTCGGTCGATCTCCTTGCGCTCGGCCTCGTCGAGCGGCGTGTCGTCCATGGTGTAGACTTCGAAGAGCTTGTGCAGATAGCCCATCTCGACGTACCGCAATTTGCGGGTCGTCGGTCGGCCCTGAATGCGGATCGGCGTCAGCGTGACATTCGGGCGGACATGCGCGCGAATGAACTCCTCGGGGTAGTCGTTGCCGCCCAGCGTCGTGACGATCTCCACCGACTTGCAGAAGCTCGCCACGTGATTGGCCGCGGCAATGACGCCGCCGGCAAATTGCTCGCCATTCTTGAGCAGAGTGGCGACGATGTTCTCCTTCGAAGCCTTCCCGAGCGCCGTGACGTACTGGTATTCGTCGATGATGGTATCGCCGACCAGCACGACGTGCATGTCCTGGATCTTGTCGATCAGCTTCAGCAGGCGTTCGGCGCCGCCACCTTCGCGTACCTTCTGGAGGTAGTCGCGCAGGGGGGGGTCGTAGATGTCGAAATAGCGGTTCAGCAGCGACGACGAGCTGAAGGTGACGTCGCGCGTGAAGACGATCCGTCCGCCATGACGTTCGACGGCCTCGCGCTCGGTGGCGATCTTGCCGGTGACGTCATCCTCGGGATTCTCGTAGTCCGAGCCCTTCACGTAGGTGTCGGGGCGCACGGTATCGAGGACCGGCTCGGCGCTGGAGGTCCGGTTGATGCCGACCCAGTCGACCGTGCCGAGCGCGGCCAGCATCTCGGCGCGCATGTTTTCCGGAAAGATCGGCCGTCCCGGGCCCTTGTTGACGAAACGGTCGGCGGTGATGGTCACGATGACCACGTCGGCCTCGTTGCGCGCCGCCAGGATGTGCCGGACGTGGCCGAGATGCACCAGATCGAACACGCCGTGGCAGAGCGCGACGGTCAGGCCCTTGGCCTGCGCGGCGCGCGCAATCTCGCCCAGTTCCTCGATCGTCCTGATCTTGTCGTGCGGTGCCGGATGGCCGGTCGGCTTGTCTGTCGCAGCATTACCCATGTGGATTACCCAAAGCGCCGGCAGGTCTCAGATGGCCGGCCTGAAATGATCGACTCGCAGCAACGATATCCAACGAGCCTGTTCAAGAGCTTGCCTTCTGCGGTGAGCCGTCGTCGTCACCGAGATATTTGAACCAGTCCTTGGTGGCGTCGGCGATCTTGTCGACCGTCCACAAGGGCGCGTCCTTGTACTGATCCATCGACTTCAGCATCGTCGCGACGCCGTCCTCGAATTTCACCTTCGGCGTCCAGTTCAGGACCCGTTTGATTTTGGTGATGTCGGCGTAGGTGCAATCGGGCTCGCCCGGACGCTTGGGAATATGGACCTTGTCGCCGCCGAGAAGCTCGACCAGCCGGTTGACGCTGTAGGTGTTGTCCGAGCCGACGTTGAATATCTCGTGCGAGATATCGGAGCGCGCGGCGGTGACGAAGGCGTCCGCGACGTCGCTGACGAAGGTGAAATCGCGCGTCTGCTCGCCGTCGCCGACCACCGTGAAGGGCTTTCCGGCAAGCTTCTGCGCCATGAACACCCCGAACACGGCGCCGTAGGTGCCGGTGGTGCGATGGCGCGGCCCGTACACGTTGAACAGGCGCAGCGCGACCGCAGGCAGCTTGTAGACCTGGCACCAGTGCATGACGCACTGCTCGCCGAGATTCTTGGTAAGCGCGTAGGGATACATCGGCCGAATCTCGGCGCTCTCCGGCGTCGGATAGACGTCGGGAATGCCGTAACAGGACGACGAGGCGGCGTAGACGAAGCGCTTGACGCCCGCGTGCCGCGCCGCTTCGAGGACGTTGACCGTGCCGTCGACATTGGCGCGATGATACGGGATCGGGGACTCGATCGAGGGAACGATGTCGGCCAGCGCCGCCAGATGGAAGACCCAGTCGATACCGTGGAAATACGGCTTGATCGACTCGAGATCGGTGACGTCGGCCCGGACGACTTTCAACTGGCTCGAACCGGCGCGTGCGGCCAGATTTTCGGGGCGACCGATCACGAAATTATCGAGCGCGATGACCTCGTGGCCGTCGTCGAGGAGACGATCGACGAGGTGACTTCCAATGAAGCCGGCGCCGCCAGTAACGATGCATTTCATGAGGAACATCCGTGACGCGAATGCCCAGCGAAACAGGCCCGCCAATGTTGAGTGAAACCCGAAAGCCGACTACCAGCCGCTCGCCGACTTTGCAAGTATTATACCTTTGCAATCCTTGGTAATAGCCGGTATCACCCGGTCATGTTGCAATCGAGCCGCCAGCCCATGCCCGCCGTGTCCGTCGATCCCGATCACAAGGCTTTCCTCGACGATTACGTGGGGCGCCTCCATCGCGCGACGGCGATCGACGACGGCGCTTTCGCCGCAATCTCCGCCACCCGCGCCACATGGTTGCGCGCGCGCGAGCAGGGCGGCCGCGTCATCTTCATCGGTAATGGCGGCTCGGCCGGCATCGCTTCGCATCTGGCGATCGATCTGGCGAAGAACGCATCGGTGCCTGCGCTCTGCTTCAGCGACGCGAGCATGATGTCGTGCCTTGCCAACGATTACGGATTCGAGGACTGGATCGCGCACGCCGTGCGGCTGAGCGCGCGTGCCGGCGACTGCCTCGTCGCGATCAGCTCCTCGGGGCGCTCGAAGAACATTCTCAACGCGGTTGCGCAGGCGCGGACGATGAAGCTCGACGTGATCACGCTGTCGGGCATGAATGCGGACAATCCGCTGCGCAATCTCGGCGACGTCAATTTCTTCGTCGATAGCCGCAGCTACAACATTGTCGAGACCACGCACCAGTTCTGGATGATGGCCGCGATCGACCTCGTGATCGGTCGCGCGGAATATCCGGCATCCTGAGGCGGGCATCCGATGCAGTCGCGGTTCAAACAGGCGGCCCTGTTTTCGGTAAAGCTGCTGCTGTCGATTGCCGTCCTGGTCTACATCGCGCGCGGCCTCGATCTGCAGCGGTTGCGCAGCCATCTCGTCTCGGTCGATCCTTTGCTGTTCGTCCTGGCGCTGGCGCTGATCTTCTTCCAGACCTTCGTGCTCAACGGCCGGTGGGAGCTGATCATGCGCGCGCTCGGCGTGTCGCTGGACTGGCTCGCGGGCTGGCGGATCCTCATGATCAGCCTCTGGTTCAATCAGGTGTTGCCGTCCTCGGTCGGCGGTGATGCGGTGCGGATGTGGCTGCTGCGCCAGCGCGGCGTGCAGTGGCCGGAGGCGGTCAAGGGCGTTGCAGCCGACCGTTTCACGGCATTGATCGGGCTGATCGCGCTGATGGTGGCCGGATTGCCGTTCCTGTTGTCGCGCGTGTCCGATCAGGCCGCGATCCTGGCCATCGGCGGGCTGACGCTGGCCGGCGTCGCCGGCACCGTGGTTCTGTTGACGCTCGACCGTCTGCCCAAGCGCCTCACCGCCCATCCGGCGATCGCAAGCTTCGTCCGGTTCGGAGCGCTGGTCAGGTTTCTCCTGCTGCAGTCCGAGCGCCGTGCTTTGCTGTTCGGGTCGGCGCTGCTCATCCATCTCGTGACCGCGGCGGCTTGCTTCGCCCTGGCGCGCGGTGTCGGAGCACAGCTTTCGGTGGTGGACGCCGGCATCCTGATTCCGCCCGTGGTGCTATTGACGGCGGTCCCGATCTCGATCAGCGGGTGGGGTGTTCGCGAGGGGGCGATGGTCGCCTGCCTCGGTCTGGCGGGTGTCCCTTCCGAGGAGGCGCTGTCGGTTTCGCTGCTGCTGGGCGCCATCAGCGTGATCATCGGGCTCGTCGGCGGCGCGATCTGGCTGGCAAGTCCGGAGCGCGGATCGTATTCAGCGGACAAGGCCGCCAAGGCGGCGGAGGAAGCCCCCAGCTACGACGGGCTGGGCAAGGAAGTCTCGAGCCACCCATGACCCGCTTGAGTCCGTTGCTGGCGGTCTGGTCTTCACGGGGTGGGATTGCCTCACCCGATCGCGTATCTCATTTTTCGGTTCCACGATGAAAAATCTGTTCTACGTCCGCCACACCTGCCGCCTCTGTCATTCGGACAAGCAGGAGCTTGTCGTCCCGATGGCAGGCATGCCGATCGGCACGCCGAACTTCCAGGTCCCGGACGCCAGCGTCGACGATCCCGTGTTCCGCGCTGCGGTGCCGATGGCGCTGCATCTGTGCAGGGATTGCGGTCATCTCCAGATTCTCCATGTCGGTAATCCCGAGATCCAGTACCGCAACTACGTCTACACCACTTCGCTCTCGCTCGGTCTGCGCGAGCACTTCGCCGGCTACGCCAACGACGTCGTCAGCCGCTTCGGTGTCGCGCCCGGCTCGCTGGTCGTCGAACTCGGCAGCAACGATGGATCGCTGCTCGGCTTCTTCAAAGAGCGCGGCATGCGGGTGTTGGGTGTCGATCCCGCTGTGGACATCGCGAAGCGCGCGACGGAAGCGGGGATCGAGACCATCGGCGACTTCTTCACCGATGCCATTGGTCACCGCATCCTGCAGAGCCACGGTGCGGCGAGCGTCGTGATCGCCAACAACATGATCGCCAATGTCGACAATCTCGATCCGCTGGTGATCGGGGTTCGCGACGTGCTCGCGCCGGACGGATTGTTCGTCTTCGAAACGCAATACGGCGTCGACGTCACCGAGAAGAACCTGCTCGACACCGTCTATCACGAGCATCTGTCGTATTTTAACATCAAGCCGCTGATCCGCTTCTTTGCCCGGCTCGGCATGGAGCTGATCGACGTCCAGCACATCTGGACCAAGGGTGGCTCGATCCGCGTGACCGTGCAGCGTGCCGGTGGCGCCAAGAAGCCGTCGGCTGAGGTCGCGCGCTTCGTCGCCGAGGAAGAACGGCTGGGCGTCGATCAGCCGGCCTATTATGCGCCCTATGTGAAGCGGATCGCCGCGATCCGCGACGAGCTGGTCGCGATGGCTGATGCCGCCCATGCGCGCGGGCAGCTCGTTGCCGGCTACGGCGTCTCGGTCGGCACCACGACGCTGCTGCCGCAGTTCGGCCTGGAGAACAAGATCGACTTCCTGGTCGACGACGATCCCAAGAAGGGGAACGTGATGGCCGGCCCGGGTTACGACATCCCGATCCTGCCGCCTGCCGCCCTTTACGAGCGCAAGCCGGCGTTCGTCGTCGTCTTCGCCTGGCGCTATGTCGACCCGATCCGGGCCAAGCACGCCCGCTACTTCGCCGAAGGCGGAAAGTTCGTGGTGCCGCTGCCGGGCATTTCCATGGTCGAGCGGGCCGATTGACCGCGCAACGGCGCCGAGGCGGGCGCTCCGGGGGAGCGTCCGGAAGGAGCCGGTCGGGCGCTGCGATTGCGCCCTGAAGGGTGGGTTGATAAGCCTTTGATCCGGCTGGGCTCTGCTCTAGCGCCCGGGAAGGTCGGCTGGTCCAGTCGGGCTCTCTATATCTTGACCTTTGGTCCTATCCGCAGTAGATACCCCGCACTCGCAGCCGGCCCGTTAGACGCGGATCTCCGGCGCGGCTTTGAAATCCCCGAACAATCGAGCCCGGTTTCCGGCTCATCCTTCGAGACAGAGGGCTGGGCCAACGGCGGCTGTTCGGATCCCTGAAATTCATTCGCGTCTGTCGACGGACGTTGGACATCAAAACGATGGCAGTCAGCCCGTTCAAGTTCTTGCAGGAAGTGCGCTCGGAGACCGCCAAGGTCACTTGGCCGACCCGCCGCGAGACCACGATCACCACCATCATGGTGTTCGTCATGGTCGCCGTGGCCTCGATCTTCTTCTTCGCCGCCGACCAGATCATCCGTGTCCTCATCACTTACCTTCTGGGCATTCACTGATGGCAACCGCAACCGCTCAACTGTCCGACAAGCGCTGGTACATCGTCCACGCCTACTCGAACTTCGAGAAGAAGGTCGCCGAATCGATCCGCGAGCAGGCCAAGCAGCGCGGGCTCGAGGAACTGTTCGAGCTGGTGCTGGTTCCGACCGAGAAGGTCACGGAAGTGCGCCGCGGCCGCAAGATCGACGCCGAGCGCAAGTTCTTCCCCGGCTATGTGCTGGTGAAGATGAAGCTGACCGACGAAGCATTTCACCTCATCAAGAACACGCCGAAGGTCACGGGCTTCCTCGGCGCTGAAAACAAGCCGATGCCGATCTCGGAATCCGAGGCCATGCGCATCCTGCACCAGGTGCAGGAAGGCGTGGAACGGCCGAAGGCGTCGGTGTCGTTCGAGATCGGCGAGAACGTGCGCGTGGCCGATGGCCCGTTCGCCTCGTTCTCGGGTGTCGTCGAGGAAATCGACGAGGCGCGCTCGCGCGTGAAGGTCGCGGTGTCGATCTTCGGCCGTGCCACGCCGGTCGAATTGGAATTCGGTCAGGTCGAGAAGGTCTGACCGGACGAGGCGTGAGACTTCGGTCTCGCGTTAGCAAGAGGCCGTGGGAGGGAGAGGGCGGTTGCCAGCCGCATCCGACCCAGACCACGAACCTGAAACCGCTGGCAGCCTGCCGGCACAACAGGAGTGATACATGGCAAAGAAAGTGACCGGATACCTGAAGCTTCAGGTCCCGGCCGGTGCGGCGAATCCTTCGCCCCCGATCGGTCCCGCGCTCGGTCAGCGCGGTCTCAACATCATGGAGTTCTGCAAGGCGTTCAACGCGCAGACCCAGAAGGAAGAGAAGAACACCCCGATTCCCGTCGTGATCACGATCTACGCCGATCGTTCGTTCACGTTCGAGATGAAGACGCCCCCGATGTCGTTCTTCCTCAAGCAGGCCGCCAAGATCCAGTCCGGCTCGAAGGCGCCGGGCCGCGACAAGGCCGGCAAGGTGACCAAGGCGCAGGTGCGCGAGATCGCCGAGAAGAAGATGAAGGATCTCAATTGCGATTCCATCGAATCGGCCATGAAGATGGTCGAGGGCTCTGCCCGTTCGATGGGCCTGGAAGTGGCGGGGTAAGCGGTCATGGCAATCGGAAAGCGTTTGAACAAAGCCCGCGAAGGTGTTGACCGCGAAAAGCTTTATCCGCTCGCGGACGCCATCAAGATGGTCAAGGAACGCGCGAAAGCGAAGTTCGACGAGACCATCGAGGTCGCGATCAATCTCGGCGTCGATCCGCGTCACGCCGACCAGATGGTCCGCGGCGTCGTGACCCTGCCGAACGGCACTGGCCGTACGCTCCGCGTCGGCGTGTTCGCCCGCGGTGCCAAGGCCGATGAGGCCAAGGCTGCTGGTGCCGACGTCGTCGGTGCCGAGGACCTGGTCGAGAAGGTGCAGAACGGCTCGATCGATTTCGACCGCTGCATCGCCACCCCCGACATGATGCCGCTGGTCGGCCGTCTCGGTAAGGTGCTCGGCCCGCGCGGCCTGATGCCGAACCCGAAGATCGGCACCGTGACCATGGACGTCACTGGTGCGGTGAAGGGTGCCAAGGGCGGCTCGGTCGAGTTCCGCGTCGAGAAGGCCGGCATCCTGCAGGCCGGCGTCGGCAAGGCCTCGTTCTCCGAGGAGAAGCTGGTCGAGAACATCAAGGCTCTGGCCGATGCTGTCTCGAAGGCGAAGCCGGCCGGTTCCAAGGGCACCTACATCCAGCGCGTTGCGGTGTCCTCGACCATGGGCCCCGGCGTGAAGGTCGAGCCGGGCACCATTCTCGGCTAAGTCTGAAAATTGCATGAGGCGAGGGGCGGAATTGGGCAACCGATTCCGCCCCTCGTCGTTTGTGGCAGGGCTCACCGGAAACAAGAGCAATGGCTGACAAGGTCCTGATCTATTCGCGCTTTCCCAAGACGATGATGGCGCGTTTCGCCGAGCGGTTCGAATTGCTCGACACCGGTGGCAAGCCCGCTAGCGAGGTGTTTTCGGCGGAGGAGCTCAGTGGCATCCGCGCACTGCTGACCGCAGGCGGCTCGCCGCTCGGCGCGGAGGCGATGGACCTGTTTCCGAAGCTCGGCGCGATCGTCTGCTACGGCACCGGCTATGACGGCGTCGATCTGAAGGCGGCAGCCAGCCGCAACATCGCGGTCGGCCACAGCCCGGGCGCCAACGCGGCCTCGGTCGCCGACATCGCGATGACCCTGATGCTGGCGACGACCCGGCGGATCCTGGTGGCCGACCAATATGTCCGCAGCGGTGACTGGGCGGCGTCGAAGCAATCGCCGATGATGCGGCCGCAGGCCGGCATGCCCGGCCGCCGCATCGGCGTCTACGGCATGGGCGAAATCGGCCGCAAGATCGCGGCGCGCTGCGCCGCCTTCGAGAGCGAGATCGGCTATTTCAGCCGCAGCAAATACGATCTGCCCTATCAATATTTCCCGACCCTGGAGGCACTGGCTGACTGGTGCAGCGTGCTGATGATCGCGGTCCGGGCAGGGGCCGAGACCCAGCACGTCGTCAATGCCGATATCCTGGGGCGCCTCGGCGCGGACGGCTACGTCGTCAACATCTCCCGCGGCTCCGTGATCGACGAGAAGGCGCTCGTGGCGGCGCTGACCGACAAGACCATCGCCGGCGCCGGCCTCGACGTCTTCGAGAAGGAACCGCACGCCCCCGACGCCCTGACCGCGCTGCCGAACGTGGTGTTCGCCCCCCATATCGGCGGCCACACCCTCGAATCGCACGTCGCCATGCAAGGCTGCGTCTTGGCCAATCTGACCGCGTCCTTCGAGGGCAGGCCGCTGCCTCATGCGGTCAAATCGGCCTGAATCGGTCCTTATCGGCCCGGATCAAGCGCCCAGGGCAACGGATTGGAACTGGTGTGAATTTTGCTCTTGGCAAGCAGGCACGGAGCGGTTAAAGAACCGCTTCCGGACGTGCCGGCCTCGGCTGGCGCGTTCGTGCACGCATTCCGAAAACCGAAGACAGGAGAAATTCCTTTTCAGGACGTCCGTGAGGATTTGCCCGAAAAGGAAGAAAGACCCGTCGGCTGGTGGAGTGCGGGCAGAGGTCGGGCGGTTCGCCGGCTGACCTTGTCCTGTCCAAGACTGCAGGCGCCTGCGGGGAATTTCGATTTCTCAAGGGCTTAATCGCATGGCCTGCATAGACGGGTGAAGACCGGATTTCACTTCGCCTTCCACCTTAAGGGTGGTTGCGAAACGGGTCTGGTTCGGACCTCGACACGCCGTGGGCTCTCACGAGCTCCCGGAGGGCAGGCTTTGAATCGTCGTCTCGCCCGGCGCGTGTCCGATGGGTTTTGACCCGGAGGTTCAGGTTTTGGGTGGGGCGATGGGTGCAACCCGGCGGTCCCGCTTTTCGCGATGACCGCCAACCGGAAAGAGCTTGCTGTGGAACGAGCGGCAAAAAAGGAAGCGGTCGAACAGCTCAACGGGGTCTTCAAGACCACGAGCGTCGCGGTCGTTGCTCAATATTCCGGCCTGACCGTCGCCCAGATGCAGAAGCTGCGCATGCAGATGAAGCAGGCTGGCGCTTCGGTGAAGGTCTCGAAGAACCGTCTCGCCAAAATTGCTCTTGAAGGCACTGACGTCGTTGCCATCGGCCCCATGCTGAAGGGACCGACCGTGATCGCCACTTCGAACGATCCGGTAGCGGCGCCAAAGGTCGCCATCGAATTCGCCAAGGCGAACGAAAAGTTCGTCATCGTCGGCGGCTCGATGGGGAAGACCGTCCTGAATGTCGACGGCGTGAAGGCGCTTGCCTCGCTGCCGTCGCTTGATGAACTGCGCGCCAAGATCGTCGGCCTGCTTGTGGCCCCGGCGACCAAGATCGCTCAGCTCGCCAATGCGCCCGCGGGCAAGCTCGCGCGCGTCATCCAGGCTCATGCCTCAAAGGGCGAAGCGGCCTGACGCCCTTCGCAAAACTCAAACCCGAACCAGACTTACACGTAAGGAAACTGAACAATGGCTGACTTGCAGAAGATCGTTGACGACCTCTCGAGCCTCACCGTGCTCGAAGCCGCTGAACTGGCGAAGCTCCTCGAAGAAAAGTGGGGCGTTTCGGCTGCCGCGGCTGTCGCCGTGGCCGGCCCGGCTGGTGGTGGCGCTGCCGCCGCTCCGGCGGAAGAGAAGACCGAGTTCACGGTCGTTCTCGCCAGCGCCGGCGACAAGAAGATCGAGGTCATCAAGGAAGTCCGCGCCATCACCGGCCTGGGCCTGAAGGAAGCAAAGGACCTCGTCGAGGGCGCGCCGAAGCCTGTCAAGGAAGGCGTGAACAAGGACGAAGCCGACAAGATCAAGGTCCAGCTCGAGAAGGCTGGCGCGAAGGTCGAGCTCAAGTAAGCACCGCTTACTGGCGAGGTCTCGGGCGAGCGTAAGCTTGGTCCGAGATCCTGCTTGCCCCTCAAAAAGGGGCGAGCCTGATGCAAAAGGCGTGCGACGGAACGTCCCGACGCAGGCCGAACACGAAAAAGTGTGGGGATTTGAGGGTTCGCCCCTCGAATCTCCACTATTGTCGCCCCATATCGGTTCGGCAGCACGAAAGCGCGGTGGGCAGGGATAGCGGATTCCCTGTAAGCCGTTGGGAGAGCAAGCTATTTCGGGCTTTTGCAGTCCGTGAAACGATCGTTGTGACGGGCGGGCGCGCACCAGCGCCCCGCGCGTCGTTTTGCGTTTTGAAGGTCTGAAGAACAGATTCAGGACATTCCGGCCTGAAGCTGAGTCTCCGGCCCCCAAAGCGGGTTCGAAAAATTCAACCCGGGGAGCGGTGGCAGCCGCGTCTCGGACGGTTCGCCCAGAGCGGGCGACGAAAATGAGAGGCCACGATGGCGCAGCAGACATTCACCGGTCGCAAACGCGTTCGCAAGTTCTTCGGACACATCAAGGAAGTCGCCGAGATGCCGAACCTCATCGAGGTTCAGAAGGCGTCCTATGACCAGTTCCTGATGGTCGATGAACCCCAGGGTGGCCGTCTCGACGAGGGTCTGCAGGCGGTGTTCCGCTCGGTGTTTCCGATCTCCGATTTCTCGGGCACCTCGATGCTGGAATTCGTCCGCTACGAGTTCGAGCAGCCGAAATACGACGTCGACGAGTGCCGCCAGCGCGGCATGACCTTCGCGGCTCCCCTCAAGGTGACGCTGCGCCTCATCGTGTTCGATATCGACGAGGAAACCGGCGCGAAGTCGGTGAAGGACATCAAGGAGCAGGACGTCTACATGGGCGATATCCCGCTCATGACGATGAACGGCACCTTCATCGTCAACGGCACCGAGCGCGTCATCGTCTCGCAGATGCACCGCTCGCCCGGCGTGTTCTTCGATCACGACAAAGGCAAGACCCATTCCTCGGGCAAGCTGCTGTTCGCCGCCCGCGTCATCCCGTATCGCGGCTCCTGGCTCGACATCGAGTTCGACGCCAAGGACATCGTCTATGCGCGTATCGACCGCCGCCGCAAGATTCCGGTGACGTCGCTGATGTTCGCCCTCGGCCTCGACGGCGAGGCGATCCTGTCGACGTTCTACAAGAAGATCCTCTACAAGCGGACCAAGGAAGGCTGGCGCGTTCCGTTCGACGCCAACCGTTTCCGCGGCTACTCGACCATCAACGACCTGATCGATGCCGACACCGGCAAGGTCGTGCTCGAGGCCGGCAAGAAGCTCACCGTCCGTGCCGCCCGCCAGCTCCAGGAGAAGGGGCTGAAGGCGCTGCGCATGGCCGATGAGGAACTGGTCGGCAACTACATCGCCGAGGACCTCGTCAACCCGAAGACCGGTGAGATCCACGCCGAGGCCGGTGAGGAAATCACCGACAAGTCGATGAAGGTGCTCAACGAGCACGGCTACAAGGAACTGCCGCTGCTCGACATCGACCACGTCAATGTCGGCGCCTATATCCGCAACACGCTCTCGGCCGACAAGAACATGACGCGTGAAGACGCGCTGTTCGACATCTACCGCGTGATGCGCCCGGGCGAGCCGCCGACGCTGGATTCGGCGCAGGCCATGTTCCAGTCGCTGTTCTTCGACGCCGAGCGCTACGACCTCTCCGCGGTCGGCCGCGTCAAGATGAACATGCGCCTCGACCTCGATGCGCCCGACACCCAGCGTACGCTGCGCAAGGAAGACATCCTCTCCGTCATCAAGACGCTGGTGGATCTGCGCGACGGCAAGGGCGAGATCGACGACATCGACCATCTCGGCAATCGCCGCGTGCGTTCGGTCGGCGAGCTCATGGAGAACCAGTACCGCATCGGCCTGCTGCGCATGGAGCGCGCGATCAAGGAGCGCATGTCCTCGGTCGACATCGACACGGTCATGCCGCAGGACCTGATCAACGCGAAGCCGGCGGCTGCCGCCGTGCGCGAGTTCTTCGGCTCCTCGCAGCTCTCACAGTTCATGGACCAGACCAACCCGCTCAGCGAGATCACCCACAAGCGTCGTCTCTCGGCGCTTGGACCGGGCGGTCTGACCCGCGAGCGCGCCGGCTTCGAGGTGCGCGACGTGCATCCGACGCATTACGGCCGCATCTGCCCGATCGAGACGCCGGAAGGTCCGAACATCGGCCTGATCAACTCGCTCGCGACCTTCGCGCGCGTGAACAAGTACGGCTTCGTCGAGACGCCGTATCGCAAGGTCAAGGATGGCCGCGTCACCGACGAGGTCGTGTATCTCTCGGCGATGGAAGAGGGCCGCTACACGGTCGCGCAGGCCAACGTGCCGCTCGACCCGAAGGGCCGCTTCACCGAAGACCTCGTGGTCTGCCGTCATGCCGGCGAAGTCTTGCCGGTGACGCCCGACAAGGTCGACTACATGGACGTTTCGCCGAAGCAGCTCGTTTCGGTGGCCGCGGCGCTGATCCCGTTCCTCGAGAACGACGACGCCAACCGCGCGCTGATGGGCTCGAACATGCAGCGCCAGGCGGTGCCGCTGGTTCGTGCCGAGGCGCCGTTCGTCGGCACCGGCATGGAAGGCGTGGTTGCGCGTGACTCGGGCGCCGCGATCGCGGCGCGCCGTTCGGGCGTGATCGACCAGATCGACGCCACCCGCGTCGTCATCCGCGCCACGGAAGATCTCGATCCGACCAAGTCGGGCGTCGATATCTACCGTCTGATGAAGTACCAGCGCTCGAACCAGTCGACCTGCATCAACCAGCGTCCGCTGGTGAAGGTCGGCGACATCGTCAAGAAGGGCGACATCATCGCCGACGGTCCGTCGACCGATCTCGGTGAGCTCGCGCTCGGCCGCAACGTGCTCGTCGCGTTCATGCCGTGGAACGGCTACAACTTCGAAGACTCGATCCTGCTCTCCGAGCGGATCGTGAAGGAAGACGTTTTCACCTCGATTCATATTGAAGAGTTCGAGGTGATGGCCCGCGACACCAAGCTCGGACCTGAGGAAATCACCCGCGACATTCCGAACGTCTCGGAAGAAGCGCTGAAGAACCTCGACGAAGCCGGTATCGTCTACATCGGTGCGGAAGTGCGCGCCGGCGACATCCTGGTCGGCAAGATCACGCCGAAGGGCGAGAGCCCGATGACGCCGGAAGAGAAGCTCCTGCGCGCGATCTTCGGCGAGAAGGCTTCCGACGTTCGCGATACCTCGCTGCGCGTTCCTCCGGGCGTGCAGGGCACGATCGTGGAAGTGCGCGTGTTCAACCGTCACGGCGTCGACAAGGACGAGCGTGCGCTGGCGATCGAGCGGGAAGAGATCGAGCGTCTGGCCAAGGACCGCGACGACGAGCAGGCGATCCTGGACCGCAACGTCTACAACCGTCTTGCCGAGCTGCTCGAAGGGCGGCAGGGCATTGCCGGCCCGAAGGGCTTCAAGAAGGACACCAAGATCACCCGTGCGGTGCTCGAGGAGTACCCGAAGTCGCAGTGGTGGCTGTTCGCCTCGCCGAACGACAAGCTGATGGCCGAGATCGAGGCCATGCGGAAGCAGTACGACGAGTCGAAGAAGGGGCTGGAACAGCGCTTCCTCGACAAGGTCGAGAAGCTTCAGCGCGGTGACGAATTGCCGCCCGGCGTGATGAAGATGGTCAAGGTCTTCGTCGCGGTGAAGCGCAAGATCCAGCCCGGCGACAAGATGGCCGGCCGCCACGGCAACAAGGGCGTGGTGTCGAAGATCGTGCCGATCGAGGACATGCCGTTCCTCGAAGACGGTACGCACGCCGACATCGTGCTCAACCCGCTCGGCGTGCCTTCGCGCATGAACGTCGGACAGATCCTCGAGACCCATCTCGGCTGGGCCTGCGCCGGCCTCGGCAAGCGTATCGGCCAGACCGTCGATGCGTACCTGTCGAAGCAGGACATCAAGCCGCTGAAGGAGACCTTGAAGAAGGTCTACGGCGAGGACGAGACGATCAAGACGCTCAACGACAACGAGTTGATCGAGCTCGGCCATAACCTCAGCCGCGGTGTGCCGATCGCGACGCCGGTGTTCGACGGCGCCAAGGAAGCCGACATCGAGGAGATGCTGAAGCTTGCCGGTCTCGACGCTTCGGGTCAGTCGACCGTCTATGACGGCCGTACCGGCGATGCGTTCGATCGCAAGGTGACAGTGGGCTACATCTACATGCTCAAGCTGCACCATCTCGTGGACGACAAGATCCACGCGCGTTCGATCGGTCCGTACTCGCTCGTCACCCAGCAGCCGCTGGGCGGCAAGGCGCAGTTCGGTGGCCAGCGCTTCGGCGAAATGGAGGTGTGGGCGCTCGAGGCTTACGGCGCGGCGTACACGCTCCAGGAAATGCTGACGGTGAAGTCGGACGACGTCGCCGGCCGTACCAAGGTGTACGAGGCGATCGTGCGCGGCGACGACACGTTCGAGGCCGGTATTCCGGAATCGTTCAACGTGCTGGTCAAGGAAATGCGCTCGCTCGGCCTCAACGTCGACCTGCACAACTCCAAGGTTGGACCGGCGCCGACGTCGGAAGCGGCCGAGTAACACGACCTTTCATGCCCGGCCTTCACGGCCGGGCATTGGCGCCCCTCCCGATGCCTTGAGGGCAGGGCGCCCTGCTTGAGTGATTTTCGAATTTGCGGCCGGAGGCGACCGGCACGCGAGGAGAAGACGATGAACCAAGAAATTATGAATCTCTTCAACCCGACGACGCCGGCTCAGGTCTTCGACCAGATCCGGATCTCGATCGCGTCTCCAGAGAAGATTCTGTCCTGGTCCTACGGCGAGATCAAGAAGCCGGAGACCATCAACTACCGCACCTTCAAGCCCGAGCGCGACGGCCTGTTCTGCGCCCGCATCTTCGGGCCGATCAAGGATTACGAGTGCTTGTGCGGCAAGTACAAGCGCATGAAGTACAAGGGCATCATCTGCGAGAAGTGCTCGGTTGAGGTCACGCTGTCGCGCGTCCGGCGCGAGCGCATGGGCCATATCGAGCTCGCAGCCCCCGTCGCCCACATCTGGTTCCTGAAGTCGCTGCCCTCGCGCATCGGCCTGCTGCTCGACATGACGCTGAAGGATCTCGAGCGGATCCTCTACTTCGAATACTACGTCGTGCTCGAGCCGGGCCTCACCGCGCTGAAGGACCGCCAGCTGCTGTCGGAAGACGAGTATCTGAAGGCGCAGGACGAGTACGGCCAGGACAGCTTCACCGCCATGATCGGCGCGGAAGCGATCCGCGAGCTGCTCAAGGGCATGGACCTCGAGAAGCTCGAGGCGACCTTGCGCCTGGAGATGCAGGAGACCGACTCCGACATCAAGCACAAGAAGCTCGCCAAGCGCCTGAAGATCGTGGAAGCGTTCCGCCACTCCGGCAACAAGCCGGAATGGATGATCATGACCGTGGTCCCGGTGATTCCGCCGGATTTGCGTCCGCTGGTGCCGCTGGACGGCGGCCGCTTCGCGACGTCGGATCTGAACGACCTCTACCGCCGCGTCATCAACCGCAACAACCGCTTGAAGCGGCTGATGGAGCTCCGCGCGCCCGACATCATCATCCGCAACGAGAAGCGCATGCTTCAGGAAGCGGTCGATGCGCTGTTCGACAACGGCCGCCGCGGCCGCGTCATCACGGGCGCCAACAAGCGCCCGCTGAAGTCGCTCGCCGACATGCTCAAGGGCAAGCAGGGCCGCTTCCGTCAGAACCTTCTGGGCAAGCGTGTCGACTATTCGGGCCGTTCGGTGATCGTGGTCGGTCCCGAGCTGCGCCTGCATCAGTGCGGCCTGCCGAAGAAGATGGCGCTCGAGCTGTTCAAGCCGTTCATCTATTCGCGGCTCGACGCCAAGGGCCTGTCCACCACGGTGAAGCAGGCCAAGAAGCTGGTCGAGAAGGAGCGGCCCGAGGTCTGGGACATCCTGGATGAGGTCATCCGCGAGCATCCGGTGCTGCTCAACCGCGCACCGACGCTGCATCGTCTCGGCATCCAGGCGTTCGAGCCCGTGCTGATCGAGGGCAAGGCGATCCAGCTTCACCCGCTGGTCTGCTCCGCGTTCAATGCCGACTTCGACGGCGACCAGATGGCCGTGCACGTCCCGCTGTCGCTCGAAGCGCAGCTGGAAGCGCGCGTCCTGATGATGTCGACCAACAACATCCTGCACCCGGCGAACGGACAGCCGATCATCGTGCCGTCGCAGGACATCGTGCTCGGTCTCTACTACGTCTCGATCATGCGCGAAGGCCTGCCCGGCGAGGGCAAGGTGTTCGGCGAGATGGCCGAACTCGAGCACGCGCTGCACGCGAAGGTCATCCACCTCCACACCAAGATCAAGTACCGGTGGGAAGGCATCGACGAGACCGGCAAGATCTCGAAGCGCTGGATCGAGACCACCGCTGGCCGCGTCATGCTCGGCAATCTGCTGCCGAAGAACCCGCGCGTCCCGTACGAGATCATCAACAAGCTGATGACCAAGCGCGAGATCTCGGGCGTCATCGACCAGGTCTACCGCCACTGCGGCCAGAAGGAGACGGTGATCTTCTGCGACCGCATCATGGCGCTCGGCTTCTACAACGCGTTCAAGGCCGGCATCTCGTTCGGCAAGGACGACATGGTCGTGCCGCACTCCAAGTGGAAGATCGTCGACACCACCCGTACGCTGGCGAAGGATTTCGAGCAGCAGTACAACGACGGCCTGATCACCCATGGCGAGAAGTACAACAAGGTCGTCGACGCCTGGTCGAAGGCCACGGAAGAAATCGCCAAGGCGATGATGAAGGAGATCTCCTCCACCAAGAAGACGGCGAGTGGAGCGGATGCCGACATCAACTCGATCTACATGATGGCTCACTCCGGCGCCCGCGGTTCGCCGGCCCAGATGCGCCAGCTCGCCGGCATGCGCGGCCTGATGGCCAAGCCGTCGGGCGAGATCATCGAGACGCCGATCATCTCGAACTTCAAGGAAGGCCTTTCGGTTCTCGAGTACTTCAACTCGACCCACGGCGCCCGCAAGGGCCTCGCGGACACCGCGTTGAAGACCGCGAACTCGGGCTACCTGACCCGTCGTCTCGTCGACGTCGCGCAGGACTGCATCATCACGCAGAGCGACTGCGGCACCAAGCTCGGCATCAAGATGCGCGCCATCGTCGATGCCGGCACCGTGGTGGCTTCGCTCGGCTCGCGCATCCTCGGACGCACGGCCTGCGAAGATATCCGTGACAGCTCCGGCAAGGTGATCATCAAGCGCGATACGCTGATGGAAGAAAGCCATCTGGACGCGATCCAGCAGGGTGGTGTGCAGGAGGTGAAGATCCGCTCGGCGCTGACCTGCGAACTCGTCAACGGCATCTGCGGCAAGTGCTATGGCCGCGACCTCGCCCGCGGCACGCCGGTCAACCACGGCGAAGCGGTCGGCGTCATCGCGGCGCAGTCGATCGGCGAGCCGGGCACCCAGCTCACCATGCGCACCTTCCATATCGGTGGTGCGGCGCAGCTCAACGAGCAGTCGTTCGTCGAAGCCAACTTCGACGGCAAGATCGTGATCCGGAACAAGGCCATCGCCCGCAACAGCGAAGGCCACCTGGTCGCGATGGTGCGCAACATGGTGGTGGCGATCGTCGATGCCGACGGCACCGAGCGTGCGACGCACCGCGTTCAGTACGGTTCGCGCCTGCACGTCGACGAAGGCGACATGGTCAAGCGTGGCCAGCGCATCGTCGAGTGGGATCCCTACACCCGTCCGCTCCTCACCGAGGTCGAAGGTACCATCGGCTTCGAGGATCTGGTCGAGGGGCAGTCGATCTCGGAAACGCTCGACGAAGCCACCGGTATCGCCAAGCGCGTGGTCATCGACTGGCGCTCGACCCGCGGCGGCGCGGACCTGCGTCCGGCCATCGTGGTCAAGGGCAAGGACGGCAAGGTGCTCAAGCTCGCCCGTGGCGGCGATGCCCGCTACATGCTGTCGGTCGACGCCATTCTCTCGGTCGACGTCGGCGCCAAGGTCAATCCGGGCGATATCCTCGCCCGTGTCTCGACCGAAAGCGCCAAGACGCGTGACATCACCGGCGGTCTGCCGCGGGTGGCGGAACTGTTCGAGGCACGGCGTCCGAAGGATGCGGCGATCATTGCCGAAATCTCGGGCACCATCCGGTTCGGACGCGACTACAAGAACAAGCGTCGCATCTCGATCGAGCCGATGGACAAGACCGACGAGCCGCGCGAGTACCTGATCCCGAAGGGCAAGCACATCCACCTTCAGGACGGCGACGTTGTCGAAAAGGGCGACTTCATCGTGGAAGGCAACCCGGCGCCGCACGACATCCTGGCGGTCAAGGGCATCGAGGAACTCGCGGCCTACCTAGTCAACGAGATCCAGGAGGTCTACCGGCTCCAGGGCGTGCTCATCAACGACAAGCACATCGAGGTGATTGTCCGTCAGATGCTCCAGAAGGTGGAAGTCACCGACCAGGGCGACACGGACATGATCTCCGGCGAGCAGGTCGACAAGATCGAGTTCGACGCGCTGAACGAGAAGGCGAAGGAAGAGGGCAAGAAGATCGCTACGGGGACGCCGGTTCTGCTCGGCATCACCAAGGCGAGCCTCCAGACCCGCTCCTTCTTCTCGGCGGCCTCGTTCCAGGAGACCACCCGCGTCCTCACGGAAGCGGCGGTCAACGGCAAGGTCGATCCGCTCGAAGGCCTCAAGGAGAACGTCATCGTCGGCCGGCTGATTCCGGCAGGCACCGGCGCCTCCATGGCCAAGATTCGCGAAGTCGCCATGAAGCGCGACAAGCTGATCCTGGACGAGCGCGAGAAGCAGGCGGCGGTCGTGTCGCCCGCGCCGGAAGCGGAGCTTCCTGCGCTGCCGCCCGCGGAATGATCGTTCATCCGTAGGACTACCGAGGACAATGAAAAGGCCGGCGAAAGCCGGCCTTTTTGTTGCTTTGCTTGTCTGTTGCGATGCGAGATCAACCTTTGTTCATCTTTCCTTCAGCCGCAAAAGCGCTTCTGCTAGGAGAGTTTAGACCGGTGGTCCCGTGAAGGGGGCGGGCCGGAGACCACGGAACTCACATGCTTGATCTTGCAATCGTAGGCGGCGGCCCCGGCGGGCTGATGAGCGCTTGGTATCTGAAGCGCAAGCTCGGCGACCTCTGTCGCGTCACCATCTACGAGGCCTCCGATCGGCTCGGCGGCAAGATCGTCACCCGCAAATTCGATTCCGCGCCCGCGATGTACGAGGCCGGCGTTGCCGAGATCTACGACTACTCGATGACCGGGCCGGATCCGCTGCGCGAGCTGATCCAGCATTTCGGGCTGCAGACGATTCCGATGGATGCCGAGCAGGTGCAGTTCGGCGGCGAGCTTCTCGACGACGTGCCGGGCATGCGCCGCAAGTATGGCGCCAAGACCGCCGCGGCGATCGAGGCGTTCCGCAAGCGTTGTGCTGAGGCGATGTCACCGATCGAATATTACGAGGGCGTCGGCGCGCACGACAATGAGAATCCCTGGGCCTACAAGACCGCCGAGCAGGTGCTCGACGAGGAGGTCGAGGACGAAACCGCAAAGCGGTTCTTCAAGGTGATGGCACGCTCCGACATCGCCACCGAGAGCCACAACACCAACGGCCTCAACGCGCTCAAGAACTATCTGATGGATGTCGACGGCTATATCGGCCTCTATTCCATCCAGAACGGCAACGAGCAGTTGATCGAATGCCTGCAGTCGGAGGTCAACGCCGACATCCAGCTCAATCACCGCGTGCTAACCGTCGGCAAGGCGCCGACCGGCCGCTACCAGCTCAAGATGATGAACGGCAAGGGACCGGAGACGCGCGACTTCGATCTCGTGCTGGTCTGCTTGCCGCATTCCTGGCTCGCCACCATGGGGTGGGAAGGCGAACAGCTCCGCAAGTCGATGGTCAAGCACGTTTCTTACTTCGACCGTCCCGCGCACTATTTGCGCGTCTCGATCCTGTTCGACACGCCGTTCTGGGGCGAGAAGATTCCAGGCGCCTGGTTCATGTCGGAAGCCTTCGGCGGCTGCTGCGTCTACAACGAGGGTGCGCGCCACGACGTCGGCAAGCACGGCGTGTTGAACTGGCTGATTCCCGGCTCCGACGCGCTGGCCTTCGCCAATCTGTCCGACCAGGAGCTGATCGATGCCGCGCTGAAATCGCTGCCGGCCTCGCTCGGCGATGCGCGCCTGCATTTCATGGAAGGCAAGATCCATCGCTGGTTGTCGTCGGTGAACGCGATTCCGGGCGGCCTGCCGGTGCGCGATGTCATGACCAATCACCGGCCCGAGCCGAAGGAGCATCCCGGCATCGTGGTGGTCGGCGACTATCTGTTCGACTCGACGCTGAACGGCCTGCTCGACTCCTCGGATGCGGCAACCGACATCATCCTGACCGAGATGATGCGCCTGCGCCGCGAGCGCGCGCAGGACGACAAGCCGCTCTCCGACAAGATCGATCGGGACTATTTCGAGAACTATCGCGGCCTCGGCCCCTATCACGAGGCATGGCGCCACTTCACCGATCCCGATTACCTCACCCGGCTGCTCGGCATCGTCTGGGGCAAGACCAAGGGCGCCAGGCTGCTCGTCGCGGGCTCGGCCAGCGGCGAATTGGTCGGCGCGCTGCGCGAGCGCGGCATCGATGCCTTCGGCATCGAGAGCAACCGCGCCATCCACGCCAGGACGCCGAAGGCGCTGAAGAAGTACAACAAGCTCGGCTCGATCACCGACATGCCGTTCAAGGACGGCGCGTTCGACTTCGTGTTCGAAACCAGCCTTTGCCACGTTTCCCCGAAGCAGGTGGTCCGCGCAATCAAGGAACTGAACCGCGTGGTCAAGACCGGCCTCGTGTTCGGCTCGATTACCTCGGACATGGCGCCCGCGCTGATCGACCGCTACGACCTCCTGCGCGGGGTCAAGAAACTCGGCACGTGGTGGGAATGGTCCGAACTGTTCTTCGGCAACGGTTTCGACCTCTCGATGCACCGCAAGGATTGCACCGATGCGCTCTGGGAGGCGACGCTCGCCGCCAACAAGGGGCCGGGGCAGTGGTACGCCGACGCCGACAGCCTGCGCTATTCCTTCTTCGACAAGGTCGAGGACGAGGACGAGGATTAGCCGCGGGGCGCGTGTCGAATTCGCCAATTGTTTTGCCGAATTCATCCTGATCGCATAGAATCGGTGCAATAGCGGCTTTCCGCTATGTCCTGCTTTCTCTGCGGTCATGCCGGCCGTCAGCATCGGTTGGTTTCATGGCATCCAAGCCTTTCTCGCCCGACAAACAGAAGCTCGCCGCCGAAGAGGCGGCCGAGCTCGACGACAAGCTCGCGTCGACTGCCAAGCCGGACCTCGAAGACGACGAGGATGCCGAAGACGAGGCGGATGACGAGCTGGAGCTCGACGACGAAGATGAGGACGAGGACCTCGTCGTCTTTACCGCGCGCGAGGCCGCGGGCGCGCTCGCGACCATCGTCGGGTTCGTCAAGCCGTTCCTGGCGAACTACAAGCGGATGCTGTCCTTCGTGGCGTTTGGCGTCTGCGTCGAGACGCTGTTCAACGTCATCATGCCGCTCAGCCTCAAGTTCCTGATCGACGACGCGCTCGGGGAGGAGGACTTCCAGGCGCTGTACAAGATCCTCGGCGTGCTCGCCGTCGCCGGCATCTTCACCTCGATCGTCGCGGTCTGGTACGAGCGCTGGGACGCGCGGCTGGCCGCCTGCATCATTTCCGACGTCCGCAAGCGCCTGTTCGAGCACGTTCAGGACCTGCCGGCGGCCTATTTCGGCCGCACCAAGCGCGGTGAGATCCTGTCGCGCTTCTCCGTCGACCTGTCGGCCTTCGAAGGCTCGGTCAAGACGTTTGCCAACAGTGCCGCGCTGCCGTTTCTGGAGCTGATCGCCGGCATCATCCTGATGGTGTTCCTGAACTGGCAGCTCGCGGCGGTCGCGCTGCTTGTGTTCCCGATCACACTGATCGGCCCGCGGATCCTGACGCCCAAGGCGGTGCAGGCCAATTACGAGCAGAAGCTCAACGAGAGCGCGCTGCTCGGCATGGTGCAGGAGAACGTGGCGGCGCAGGCCGTGATCAAGGCGTTCAGCCTGCAGCGCAAGATGTTCGGCTTCTTCACCTTCCGCAACCACGAGGCGCGCGACAAGATCGCCTCAGCCGCGTTCCTGTCGACCATGGTGGAGCGGACGGTCACCATCTCGGTGCTGATGCTGCACCTCGTGGTGCTCGCGATCGGCGCTTATCTTGCCACCAAGGGCCAGATCACCATCGGCACCTTCGTCACCTTCGAGAGCGCCTTCTGGGAGGTCTCCTACAACATCGCCCATGTGATGCATTTCATCCCGGTGTCGATCTCCTCGGCGGCGGCGATCCGGCACATGCAGGAGCTGCTGGACGAGCCGACCCGCGCTGCCGACCGCCCCGGCGCGCCCGATTTGCCGCGCATCACCAACGACATCACGTTCGATCACGTCACCTTCCAGTACGAGGGCAGTCAGACCCCGGTGCTGGACAATCTCAGTCTCAAGCTCAACGCGGGCAAGCGCATCGCGATCGTGGGCCCCAGCGGCTCCGGCAAGAGCACGTTGCTCAATTTGATCCTGCGGCTCTACGTGCCCGACGAGGGGCGGGTCACCATCGACGGCGTCGACGTCCGCAAAGTGACGCTGGATTCGCTGCGCCGGAGCATGGCGGTGGTGTTCCAGGAGAACATGCTGTTCAACATGTCGATCCGCGAGAACATCCGGCTCGGCAAGGAGGGCGCGACCGACGAGGAGGTGGAGGAGGCCGCCAAGAAGGCCGAGATCCACCGCTATATCATGAGCCTGCCGCAGCGATACGACACGCCGGTCGGCGAGCGCGGCGACACCCTGTCGGGCGGTCAGCGCCAGCGCATCGCGATCGCGCGCGCGGTCATCCGCAACCCCTCGGTGCTGCTGCTGGACGAAGCCACCTCGGCGCTGGACCAGACCACGGAAGCCGCAATCAACCGCACGCTGCTCAAGGTCGCCAAGGGCCGCACCATGATCTGGTCGACCCACCGCCTGACCTCGGTGGTGGAGATGGACGAGATCATCGTGATCTCAGGGGGCAGGGCGATCGAGCGCGGCTCGCATGCCCAGCTGCTCGCCAAGAACGGGACCTATCGCAAGCTGTGGAACGACCAGATCCATCAGCCGCACGGCGCGGCGGCTCACGCCGACGACGGCAGGGACGATGAGGACGAAGACGACCTCGAGGATGCCGAGGACGAGGACGACGAGGAGGAGGAATGACCGAGCAAGTTCGGCTCCAGCTCGAAGGCGCCTCCAAGCGGCCGCAGCAGGCCTTGAGCCGACCAGGCGATGAAGCGGGCCCAGCGCTGCGCCGTCCAGTAGGGGCTCGTACCGATCGAGACTGAGCGGAAGTCGAACGCCTTCGCCGCCGACCATTCGTCACAGGCCCGCTTGACCGGATCTGCGTAGGAGGCAGCGATCTTGGCCGCACTCATCCCGTCGCAGGCGAGCCAGGCCGGGATGTGGACGTTGCAGAGCCGCTCGACGTCGGTGAAGACCTTGTCGCAGCCGGTGCCGGCGACCGGGCAGGAGGTCGCGAAGGCATCGCCCACCAGCACGAGGCCGGGCTGGCCGCGGCAATCGTTCACGTAGAGATCGACCGGGCGGATCTTGATCTCGCCCGGGATCTCGAACGGGCCGGTGACGGCCTCGAGCCGGGGCAGGGCCGCATCCAGCGTCTCGGTCGGGGCGCGGCGCAGCTCGCGCAGCCAGGGGTCGTCGCAGGCGCGATAGACGAACAGATTGGCGCGCATCCGCGTGCCGACCGGAAACAGCGTGATGTACGGGATGCGGTCGCTCGGACGTTCGGAGAAGTAGGTCAGAGCCGGGAAGGCGAATGCTGAGCGCCCGACCGGGACGATGTCGAACCCGATCGAGATCGAATGGCAGGCGCTGATGACTTTTCGGGCGATGCCGAGCTGGTGGCGCAGGCCGACATTCAGGCCATTGGCGAGCACCACCAGGCGGGCCGAGATCGTCTCGTCATTGGAGAGCACGACCCGCTGCCGCTCCTCGCTCGTCTCGACGGCGATGGCCTTGGCGCAGATGCGCTCGACGGAAGCGGGGATTTCGTCGCGGACCGCGTTGACCAGGGAATCGTAGAGGATGTTGAACTGCCGGCTCGGTGCCTTGTCGAGCAGGCGGCCGAAGCGGGCGATCCAGTTCTCGCCGGTAAAGGTCGCGCGGCGCAGCACTGATTCTGCGATTCCGGTCTTCAGGAATCGCCCAACCTGCTCCTGACCACTGAGTTTCTCGACGCGAAAGTCCGTCGGATAGCTCTCATGCGGATCGATCAGGACGGTCGAAATGCCGGCCCGGCCGAGCATCGCGGCGGCGGTCGAGCCCGCCAATCCGCCGCCGATAATGGCAATGTCGGTGTACCGCATGGCGCCCATTTCCTGCCGAAGGGCCCAGATTGACGCATCAACAGGAAAAAAAGCCTTAGCCCTGGTTATAAAAGTACTTTTCGCCCGGGTATAATAATTCTCAAGCTGGCGGAACCGAGAGTCCGTTCCCATATCGGAGTGGTGCGGCGAGGGCGGCAAACCGCGATTTTGACAGGCTCCTGAAGCGCTTCGTGGCTGTCGTTTCGCCTTGACTTGATCGATTCTCACGCATAGAAAGCGCCTCACTTAACGACAGGCGGTGAGCATCGCCAGCGTCGGAACGGGCCACCCGTTAGATCCCCAAGGACTAAAGCCACCAGGGATCGCTAAAAGGCGGGCACCAACCTCGACGAATGCCGCTCAAACGCTGTCGATCATAGCTAGGCAATGCCAGTGCGATTCTAGTTCTCTTGAGCTTATTCTCTTGAGATCGAATTCGGATGCATGACCTCAGTGCGCGGGCCGCGGCTTTATGCTGATCGGCCTCAATACTGCGGTCCTCTGTGGCGTCGAAGCGCTTTCCGCCCGTTGATGGGGCGGTTGGCGCGATTTCGCTTTGTGCGGATTGTTCCGCGGAAGGCGACCTCGTCGGGCGGGTAGCTCGAAAGAATTTGCAGTCCCGGCGACGGGCTGCGGCAAGACAGCGGATCCGAAAAGGGTCTGCGACAGAACAAAGGGTAAGGCCAGGATGCCGACGATCAACCAGCTGATCGCTCAACCGCGTGAAGTGCAGAAGTCGCGCAAGAAGGTGCCGGCGCTGCAGCAGTCGCCGCAGAAGCGTGGTGTTTGCACCCGCGTCTACACCACGACCCCGAAGAAGCCGAACTCGGCGCTTCGTAAGGTCGCCAAGGTGCGCCTGACCAACGGCTTCGAGGTGATCGGCTACATCCCCGGTGAAGGCCATAACCTCCAGGAGCACTCGGTGGTCATGATCCGCGGTGGTCGCGTCAAGGACTTGCCCGGCGTGCGCTACCACATCCTCCGCGGCGTTCTGGATACCCAGGGCGTCAAGAACCGTAAGCAGCGTCGTTCGAAGTACGGCGCGAAGCGTCCGAAGTAAGCGGGAACCAGCTCCATGTCTCGTCGCCACTCAGCGGAAAAGCGCGAAGTCCTTCCCGATCCGAAGTTCGGGAACATCATCGTCACGAAGTTCATGAACTCGGTGATGTACGCCGGCAAGAAGTCGGTCGCCGAAGGCATCGTCTACGGTGCGTTCGGTATCATCGAAACCAAGACCAAGCAGAACCCGCTCGGCGTGTTCGAGCAGGCACTCGAGAACGTCATGCCGACGATCGAAGTGCGCTCCCGCCGCGTCGGCGGCGCGACCTACCAGGTTCCGGTCGAAGTTCGTTCGACCCGCCGTCAGGCGCTGGGCATCCGCTGGCTGATCTCCGCTGCGCGTGATCGCAACGAGAAGACCATGACCGAGCGGCTCTCGGCCGAGCTCCTGGACGCGTCGAACAACCGCGGGAATGCCGTCAAGAAGCGTGAAGACGTGCACCGGATGGCGGAAGCCAATCGCGCCTTCTCGCACTATCGCTGGTAACGGCGACACACGGAATCTAAGGAACACCCTATGCCCCGCGTTCATGCCATAGAGAATTACCGCAACTTCGGTATCATGGCGCATATCGATGCCGGTAAGACGACGACCACCGAGCGCATCCTCTATTACACCGGCAAGAGCCACAAGATCGGCGAAGTGCACGAAGGTGCCGCGACGATGGACTGGATGGAGCAGGAGCAGGAGCGTGGCATCACGATCACCTCGGCTGCGACCACTGCATTCTGGGCCGGCAAGCGCCTGAACATCATCGACACCCCCGGCCACGTCGACTTCACCATCGAAGTCGAGCGTTCGCTGCGCGTGCTCGACGGCGCCGTCTGCGTGCTCGACTCGAACCAGGGCGTCGAGCCCCAGACCGAGACCGTCTGGCGCCAGGGCGACAAGTACAAGGTTCCGCGCATCGTCTTCGCCAACAAGATGGACAAGACCGGCGCCGACTTCTTCAAGTGCCTGGCCGACATCGTCGACCGCCTCGGCGCCAAGCCGATCGCGATCCAGCTTCCGATCGGTGCCGAGAACAACTTCAAGGGTCTCGTCGACCTCGTGAAGATGCAGGGCATCATCTGGAACGATGAATCGCTCGGCGCGAAGTTCGACTATGTCGACATCCCGGAAGATCTGGTCGAGCAGGCCAAGGAATACCGCGAGAAGATGGTGGAAGCCGCCGTCGAGCTCGACGACGACGCCATGGCCGCCTATCTCGACGGCAAGGAGCCGGACGAAGAGACGCTGAAGCGGCTGATCCGCAAGGCGGTCCTGACCGGCGCGTTCTATCCCGTACTGTGCGGCTCGGCCTTCAAGAACAAGGGCGTCCAGCCGCTGCTCGACGCCGTCGTCGACTATCTGCCGTCGCCGATCGACGTGCCCGCGATCAAGGGCACCGACGATCGCGGCAACGAAGTCGTGCGCAAGGCGGACGACAAGGAGCCGCTCGCGCTGCTCGCGTTCAAGATCATGGACGACCCGTTCGTCGGCACCATCACCTTCTGCCGCATCTACTCCGGCGTTCTGCAGAGCGGCACCGGCGTCGTGAACTCGACCCGTGAGAAGAAGGAGCGCATCGGTCGCATGCTCTTGATGCATGCGAACAATCGCGAAGACATCAAGGAAGCCTATGCCGGCGACATCGTCGCACTGGCCGGCCTGAAGGAAGCGCGCACCGGTGACACGCTGTGCGATCCCGACAAGCAGGTGATCCTCGAGAAGATGGAATTCCCCGAGCCGGTCATCGAGATCGCGATCGAGCCGAAGTCCAAGGCCGACCAGGAAAAGCTGGGCGTGGCTCTGGCCAAGCTCGCTGCGGAGGATCCGTCCTTCCGCGTGTCGACCGACCAGGAGTCCGGCCAGACCATTCTCAAGGGCATGGGCGAACTCCACCTCGACATCAAGGTCGACATTCTCCGCCGCACCTACAAGGTCGACGCCAACATCGGCGCGCCCCAGGTTGCGTTCCGTGAGCGCGTCACCAAGAAGGCCGAGGTCAAGTACACTCACAAGAAGCAGACCGGCGGTACCGGTCAGTTCGCGGAAGTGTCGATCGTGGTCGAGCCGAACGAGCCCGGCAAGGGCTACGAGTTCGAATCCAAGATCGTCGGTGGTGCGGTTCCGAAGGAATACATCCCCGGCGTTGAAAAGGGCCTCAACAGCGTGATGAGCTCTGGTGTCGTCGCGGGCTTCCCCGTGGTCGACGTCAAGGTTCAGCTCGTCGACGGCAAGTATCACGACGTCGACTCGTCGGCGCTCGCCTTCGAAATCGCATCGCGCGCGGCATTCCGCGAAGCCTTGCAGAAGGGCAAGTCCGTCCTGCTCGAGCCGATCATGAAGGTCGAAGTGGTGACCCCGGAAGACTACACCGGCTCGGTCATCGGCGACCTGAATTCGCGGCGCGGTCAGATCCAGGGTCAGGACATGCGCGGCAACGCCAACGTCATCAATGCGATGGTGCCGCTCATGAACATGTTCGGTTACGTGAATAACCTGCGCTCGATGAGCCAGGGGCGCGCAACCTTCACCATGCAGTTCGACCACTACGCAGAAGCGCCGGCCAACGTGTCGGCAGAAGTCCAGAAGAAGTTTGCCTGATTGTCGTCGGTCACGAACTGACGATTGAACGGAGAGTCAAATGGCCAAAGCAAAGTTTGAACGTAACAAGCCGCACTGCAACATCGGCACCATCGGTCACGTCGACCATGGCAAGACGTCGCTGACCGCGGCGATCACCAAGGTTCTCGCCGAAGCCGGCGGTGCGACGTTCACCGCGTACGATCAGATCGACAAGGCGCCGGAAGAGAAGGCGCGTGGCATCACCATCTCGACCGCGCACGTCGAGTACGAGACGCCGAACCGCCACTACGCCCACGTCGACTGCCCCGGCCACGCCGACTACGTCAAGAACATGATCACCGGCGCCGCCCAGATGGACGGTGCGATCCTGGTCGTGTCGGCCGCTGACGGCCCGATGCCGCAGACCCGCGAGCACATCCTGCTCGCCCGCCAGGTCGGCGTGCCCGCACTCGTCGTGTTCCTCAACAAGTGCGACATGGTCGACGATCCGGAACTGCTTGAGCTCGTCGAGCTCGAAGTCCGCGAGCTGCTCTCGAAGTACGACTTCCCGGGCGACAAGATCCCGATCATCAAGGGTTCGGCGCTCGCCGCTCTCGAAGATTCCGACAAGAAGCTCGGCCACGACGCCATCCTCGAGCTGATGAAGAACGTCGACGAGTACATCCCGCAGCCGGAGCGTCCGATCGACCAGCCGTTCCTGATGCCGGTTGAAGACGTGTTCTCGATCTCGGGCCGCGGTACCGTCGTGACCGGCCGTGTCGAGCGCGGCATCGTCAAGGTCGGCGAGGAAATCGAGATCGTCGGTCTCCGTGCGACCCAGAAGACCACCGTCACCGGCGTCGAAATGTTCCGCAAGCTGCTCGATCAGGGCCAGGCCGGCGACAACATCGGTGCGCTGCTCCGCGGTACCAAGCGCGAAGACGTCGAGCGCGGCCAGGTGCTGTGCAAGCCGGGTTCGGTCAAGCCGCACACCAAGTTCAAGGCTGAGGCTTACATCCTCACCAAGGAAGAGGGCGGTCGCCACACCCCGTTCTTCACCAACTACCGTCCGCAGTTCTACTTCCGCACCACCGACGTGACCGGTGTCGTGCACCTGCCGGAAGGCACCGAGATGGTGATGCCGGGCGACAACATCGCGATGGAAGTGCACCTGATCGTGCCGATCGCGATGGAAGAGAAGCTCCGCTTCGCGATCCGCGAAGGCGGCCGCACCGTCGGCGCCGGCGTCGTCGCCTCGATCATCGAGTAATTACGAGAACAGGGATCGGCGAGTAGCGAATGGTGACATTCGCTATTCGCTATTCGCCACCCCACTGAAGAGAGACCACGGCAATGAACGGCCAAAACATTCGTATCCGTCTCAAGGCGTTCGACCATCGTATCCTCGATACGTCGACCCGCGAGATCGTGAACACGGCGAAGCGCACCGGCGCGCAGGTCCGCGGACCCATTCCGCTGCCCACCCGCATCGAGAAGTTCACCGTCAACCGTTCGCCCCACGTCGACAAGAAGAGCCGCGAGCAGTTCGAGATGCGCACTCACAAGCGCTTGCTCGATATCGTCGATCCGACCCCGCAGACCGTCGATGCTTTGATGAAGCTCGACCTGGCCGCCGGTGTCGACGTCGAGATCAAGCTCTAAGATTTTTGGATCCCGTTCGCGCAAGCGGACAGAAAGAACAGGAAGCAAGCCGATGCGCTCCGGAGTGATCGCACAAAAGGTCGGGATGACGCGGGTCTTTACTGAGGCCGGCGAACATATCCCCGTGACCGTGCTGAAGCTCGGCAATTGCCAGGTCGTGGGCCACCGTACCGAAGAGAAGAACGGTTACGTCGCGCTCCAGCTTGGTTCTGGCAGCCGCAAGACCGTTTACATGCCCAAGGCGGAGCGCGGCCAGTTCGCGGTCGCCAAGGTCGAGCCGAAGCGGCAGGTCGAGGAATTCCGCGTCACCGCGGATGCCATGATCCCGGTCGGCGCCGAGATCCTCGCCGACCACTTCGTCGTCGGCCAGTTCGTCGACGTCACCGGCACCTCGGTCGGTAAGGGCTTCGCCGGCGGCATGAAGCGCTGGAACTTCGGCGGTCTGCGCGCCACCCACGGTGTCTCGGTCTCGCACCGCTCGATCGGTTCGACCGGTGGCCGTCAGGACCCCGGCAAGACCTGGAAGAACAAGAAGATGCCCGGCCACATGGGTGTCGACCGCATCACCACGCTCAACCTTCGCGTCGTTCAGCTCGATGTCGAGCGCGGCCTGATCCTCGTCGAAGGCGCCGTTCCCGGCTCCAAGGGCGGCTGGATCCGCGTGCGCGACGCCGTCAAGAAGCCGCTGCCGAAGGAAGCTCCGAAGCCCGGCAAGTTCAAGGTTGCCGGTGGCGAAGCCGAGGCTGCGGCCCAGCAGGAGGGTGCGTGAGATGGAATTGAAGGTCACCACCCTCGAAGGTAAGGAAGCCGGCTCGGTCCAGCTGTCCGACACCATTTTCGGCCTCGAGCCGCGCCAGGACATCATTGCGCGTTGCGTGCAGTGGCAGCTCAACAAGCGTCAGGCCGGCACCCACAAGGCCAAGGGCCGCGCCGAGATCTGGCGCACCGGCAAGAAGATGTACAAGCAGAAGGGCACCGGCGGTGCTCGTCACGGCTCGGCCCGCGTGCCGCAGTTCCGCGGCGGCGGCCGTGCCTTCGGTCCGGTGGTGCGTTCGCACGCCACCGACCTGCCGAAGAAGGTCCGCGCGCTGGCGCTGAAGCATGCGCTCTCGGCCAAGGCCAAGGACGGCGATCTCGTCGTGATCGAGAAGGCCGCGCTGGAAGCCGCCAAGACCAAGGCGCTGCTCGGTCACTTCTCGGGTCTGGGTCTGACCAACGCGCTGATCATCGACGGCGCCGAGCTCAACAACGGCTTCGCCGCTGCGGCCCGCAACATCCCGAACATGGACGTGCTGCCGATCCAGGGCATCAACGTCTACGACATCCTGCGCCGTCAGAAGCTCGTTCTGACCAAGGCCGCCATCGATGCGCTGGAGGCGCGCTTCAAATGACGAAGAACATCGAGGCTCGCCACTACGACGTGATCCTGTCGCCGGTCGTGACCGAAAAGGCCACGATCGCCTCGGAGCACAACAAGGTGCTGTTCAAGGTGGCCGCCAAGGCGACCAAGCCGCAGATCAAGGAAGCGATCGAGAAGCTGTTTGACGTCAAGGTCAAGAGCGTCAACACGCTGGTCCGCAAGGGCAAGACCAAGATCTTCCGCGGCAATCTCGGCTCGCAGTCGAACACCAAGCGCGCGATCGTGACCCTCGAAGAGGGCCACCGGATCGACGTCACCACCGGTCTGTAAGGTCGTACGACGATGGCACTGAAGACATTCAATCCTACGACGCCGGGCCAGCGCCAGCTGGTCATGGTCGATCGTTCGGCCCTCTACAAGGGCAAGCCGGTCAAGGCGCTCACCGAGGGCAAGCACTCCTCGGGCGGCCGCAACAACACCGGTCGCATCACCGTACGCTTCCGTGGCGGTGGCCACAAGAAGACGCTGCGCACCGTGGATTTCAAGCGCGAGAAGATCGACGTCCCCGCGACCGTCGAGCGTCTCGAGTATGATCCGAACCGCACCGGCTTCATCGCGCTGATCAAGTATCAGGACGGCGAGCAGGCCTACATCCTGGCGCCGCAGCGCCTGGCCGTGGGTGACACCATCATCGCCGGCAACTACGTCGACGTGAAGCCGGGCAACGTCATGCCGCTCGGCAACATGCCGGTCGGCACGATCATCCACAACATCGAGGTCAAGATCGGGAAGGGCGGCCAGCTCGCCCGTTCCGCGGGCACCTATGCCCAGCTCGTCGGCCGCGACCAGGACTACGTGATCATCCGCCTGAACTCGGGCGAGCAGCGCCTGGTGCACGGCCGTTGCCGCGGCACGATCGGCGCGGTGTCGAACCCGGATCACATGAACACCTCGATCGGCAAGGCCGGCCGCAACCGTTGGCTGGGCCGCAAGCCGCATAACCGCGGTGTTTCGATGAACCCGATCGACCATCCGCACGGCGGTGGTGAAGGTCGTACCTCGGGCGGCCGCCACCCGGTCACCCCGTGGGGCAAGCCGACCAAGGGCAAGAAGACCCGCACCAACAAGTCGACCAACAAATTCATTCTCCTAAGCCGCCACAAGCGGAAGAAGTAAGGAACGCCGGACATGGTTCGTTCAGTCTGGAAAGGCCCGTTCGTCGAGGGTTCTCTGCTCAAGAAGGCAGATGCCGCCCGCGCGTCCGGCCGTCACGACGTCATCAAGATCTGGAGCCGTCGCTCGACGATCCTGCCGCAGTTCGTCGGCCTGACCTTCGGCGTCTACAACGGTCAGAAGCACGTGCCGGTGGCCGTCAACGAGGAAATGGTTGGTCACAAGTTCGGCGAGTTCTCGCCGACCCGGACCTTCCATGGCCACTCCGGCGACAAGAAAGCCAAGAAGGCTTGAGGATTAAACGATGAGCAAACCTAAGCGCGAACGGAGCCTCGCCGAGAACGAGGCCAAGGCGGTCGCCCGGATGCTGCGGGTGAGCCCGCAGAAGCTCAACCTGGTCGCCCAGCTCATTCGCGGCCGGAAGGCAGCTGCTGCGCTCGCCGATCTGCAGTTTTCGCGCAAGCGGATCGCGGTCGACGTGAAGAAGTGCCTGGAATCGGCTATCGCCAATGCCGAGAACAACCACGATCTCGACGTCGACGATCTCGTCGTGGCTCAGGCCTTCGTCGGCAACGGCCTCGTGATGAAGCGCTTCGCCGCTCGTGGCCGTGGCCGTTCGGGCCGTGTCTACAAACCATTTTCGCAGCTGACGATCATCGTTCGTCAGGTCGAAGCCGAAGCAGCCGCTTAAGGGCGCAGGAGAACACGATGGGTCAAAAGATCAATCCGATCGGTCTGCGTCTCGGCATCAACCGCACCTGGGATTCCCGCTGGTTCGCCGGCAAGCAGGAATACGGCAAGCTGCTGCACGAGGACGTCAAGATCCGTGAGATCCTGCACAAGGAGCTCAAGCAGGCGGCCGTCGCCCGCATCGTGATCGAGCGTCCGCACAAGAAGTGCCGCGTCACCATCCACTCGGCTCGTCCGGGCGTGGTGATCGGCAAGAAGGGCGCCGACATCGACAAGCTGCGCAAGAAGGTCGCGGACATCACCTCGTCCGACGTCGTCATCAACATCGTCGAGATCCGCAAGCCGGAACTCGATGCGACGCTGGTGGCCGAGTCGATCGCGCAGCAGCTCGAGCGCCGCGTGGCGTTCCGCCGTGCCATGAAGCGCGCCGTTCAGTCGGCGATGCGTCTCGGCGCGGAAGGCATCCGCATCAACTGCTCGGGACGTCTGGGCGGTGCGGAAATCGCGCGCATGGAGTGGTATCGCGAAGGTCGCGTGCCGCTGCACACGCTGCGCGCCGACATCGACTACGGCGTTGCGACCGCGTTCACGACCTTCGGCACCTGCGGCGTCAAGGTCTGGATCTTCAAGGGCGAGATCCTCGAGCACGATCCGATGGCCCAGGACAAGAGAATGGCCGAAGGCGAGACGGGTGGCAGTGGTGATCGTGGTGGCCGTCAGCGCCGCGATACGGCTGCAGCCTAAAGCCGCACAGGAATTTGAGGGCTTAAAGCCATGATGCAACCTAAGAAAACGAAGTTCCGGAAGGCGCATAAGGGCCGCATCCACGGCGTTGCGTCTTCGGGCGCGACGTTGGCGTTCGGCCAGTTCGGCCTGAAGGCGACCGAGCCTGAGCGCGTCACCGCGCGCCAGATCGAAGCCGCTCGCCGCGCGCTGACCCGCCACATGAAGCGCGCCGGCCGCGTCTGGATCCGCGTGTTCCCCGACGTTCCGGTGTCGAAGAAGCCGGCCGAAGTCCGCATGGGCTCCGGCAAGGGTTCGCCGGAATTGTGGGTCGCGCGCGTCAAGCCGGGCCGGGTGCTGTTCGAGATCGACGGCGTCAACACCCAGACGGCGCGAGAGGCGCTGACCCTGGCGGCCGCCAAGCTGCCGATCAAGACGCGCTTCGTCGAGCGCATTGCGGAGTAATGGCCATGGCCCAGATGAAGATCGAAGACATCCGCGCGATGAGCCCCGACCAGCAGGACGACGCCGTCCTGAACCTGAAGAAGGAGCGCTTCAACCTGCGCTTCCAGCGCGCCACCGGGCAGCTCGAGAACACCTCGCGCCTGCGCGAGGCCCGCCGTGACATCGCCCGGATCAAGACCGTCGCCGCGCAGACGCGCGCGAAGAAGAAGTAAGAGGCTTACGAAGATGCCGAAACGTACTTTGCAGGGCGTGGTCGTCAGCGACAAGCAAGCCAAGACCATCGTGGTGCGCGTCGATCGCCGCTTCACGCACCCGATCTACAAGAAGACGATCCGCCGTTCGAAGAACTACCACGCGCACGACGAGAGCAACGAGTTCAAGCCGGGCGACATGGTGTGGATCGAGGAATCGAAGCCGATTTCGAAGTTGAAGCGCTGGGTCGTGATCCGGGGCGAACACAAGAAAAGCGCCTGATCTGTTGGCTTTAGCCGACTGACTTCAGGGAAATGTTGAGCGCCGGCTGGGCTGGCGCAAAGAGAAGAGGACGAGGTGCATCAATGATTCAGATGCAGACCAACCTCGACGTGGCCGACAATTCTGGCGCACGCCGTGTCATGTGTATCAAGGTGCTCGGGGGCTCCAAGCGCCGCTACGCCACGATCGGCGACATCATCGTCGTTTCGATCAAGGAAGCAATTCCGCGTGGCAAGGTGAAGAAGGGCGACGTGATGAAGGCCGTCGTGGTGCGCGTCCGCAAGGACATCCGCCGCGCCGACGGTTCGGTCATCCGCTTCGACCGCAACGCCGCCGTTCTGATCAACAACCAGTCCGAGCCGGTCGGCACCCGTATCTTCGGGCCCGTGCCGCGCGAGCTGCGCGCGAAGAACCACATGAAGATCATCTCGCTCGCGCCGGAGGTGCTGTGATGGCTGCCAAGATCCGCAAGGGCGACAAGGTCGTCGTGCTAACCGGCCGCGACAAGGGCCGCACCGGCGAAGTGTTCGAAGTGCGTCCCGACGCCGGCACGGCGCTCGTGCGCGGCATCAACATGGTCAAGCGTCATCAGAAGCAGACGCAGGCCCAGGAGGGCGGCATCATCTCGAAGGAGTCGCCGATCCAACTGTCCAACATCGCGTATGTCGGCAAGGACGGAAAGCCGACCCGCGTCGGATTCAAGATTCTGGCGGACGGCAAGAAGGTCCGCATCGCCAAGAGCTCGGGAGCAGAGATCGATGGCTGAGGCCGCTTACACGCCGCGCCTGCGCGCGGAATACGATGCGAAGATCCGCACGGCCATGACCGAGAAGTTCGGTTATGAGAACGTCATGCAGGTTCCGCGTCTGGACAAGGTCGTGCTGAACATGGGCGTTGGCGATTCCGTCAACGATCGCAAGAAGGCCGAGACCGCCGCTGCCGAGCTGACCCAGATCGCCGGCCAGAAGGCGATCGTGACCTATTCGCGTATCGCGATCGCGACCTTCAAGCTGCGTGAGAACCAGCCGATCGGCTGCAAGGTCACGCTGCGCAAGGCCCACATGTACGAGTTCATCGATCGCCTGGTGACGGTCGCGCTGCCGCGCGTCCGCGACTTCCGCGGCCTGAACCCGAAGAGCTTCGACGGCCGCGGCAACTACTCGCTCGGCATCAAGGAGCACATCATTTTCCCCGAGATCGACTTCGACAAGGTCACGGAAGCCCGCGGCATGGACATCACCGTCTGCACCACGGCCAAGACCGACGAAGAGGCGAGGGCCTTGTTGACCGCTTTCAATTTCCCGTTCCGGCAGTGAGACGCTGACCTAAAGCCTCTCAAACGCGGATACCCAGGAGCCAAGCATGGCAAAGAAGAGTTCAGTCGAGAAGAACAACCGGCGCAAGCGGATGGTGAAGAACGCCGCCGCCAAGCGCGAGCGGTTGAAGGCGATCATCGCCGACAAGAAGCTGCCGATGGAGGAGCGTTTCGCTGCGACGTTGAAGCTGGCGGAAATGCCGCGCAACTCGTCGGCAACCCGCATCCGCCTGCGCTGCGAGCTGTCGGGCCGCCCGCGCTCGAACTACCGCAAGAACAAGCTGTCCCGTATCGCGCTGCGCGAACTTGGCTCCAAGGGCATGGTCCCGGGCCTCGTGAAGTCCAGCTGGTAAGGAGGGTCGTTTAGATGTCTACGCACGATCCAATCAGCGATCTGATCACCCGTATCCGCAACGCGCAGATGCGCTCCAAGACCAAGGTCTCCACGCCTGGCTCGAAGATGCGCGAGAACGTGCTCGAGGTCCTCAAGTCCGAGGGCTACATCCGCGGTTACGCCACGCTCGAGCACTCCTCGGGCCGCAGCGAGATCGAGATCGAGCTGAAGTATTTCGACGGCGAGCCCGTCATCCGCGAGATCGAACGTGTTTCCAAGCCCGGGCGTCGCGTCTACGCCTCGGTGAAGAACCTGCCGCGGGTCAACAACGGGCTCGGCATTTCGGTGTTGTCGACGCCGAAGGGGATCATGGCCGACCACAGCGCGCGCGACGCGAATGTGGGCGGTGAAGTCCTCTTCACGGTGTTCTGAGAAGGATTTTTGATCCATGTCACGTGTTGGCAAAAGGCCTGTGGCGGTTCCGTCGGGTGTGACCGCGACCGTCGATGGGCAGACCGTCAAGATGAAGGGGCCGAAGGGCCAGCTTCAGTTCGTCGTTCATGACGACGTCGAGGTGAAGCTCGAGAGCGGCCAGATCATGGTCAAGCCGCGGCTCGAGACCAATCGCGCCCGCGCGCTCTACGGTACCGCTCGCGCCCAGGTCGCGAATCTGGTCGAAGGCGTCACCAAGGGCTTCGAGAAGAAGCTCGAGATCACCGGCGTCGGTTACCGCGCCGCGATGCAGGGCAAGAACCTGCAGCTCGCGCTCGGCTACAGCCACGACGTGATCTACACGATCCCCGAGGGGATCACGATCACCGTGCCGAAGCCGACCGAGATCACGGTGACGGGCAGCGACATCCAGCGCGTCGGCCAGGTTGCGGCCGAGATCCGCGGTTATCGCCCGCCGGAGCCCTACAAGGGCAAGGGCGTGAAGTATGTTGGCGAATTCATCTTCCGCAAGGAAGGCAAGAAGAAGTAACGGAGCCGGTCATGTCCAAAGCCAAGGTTACCAATGCCCGGCGCAAGCGGAGTGTGCGGCTGAAGCTGCGCCGCTCCGGTGGTGGTCGTCCGCGTCTGTCGGTGTTCCGCTCGTCCAAGCACATCTACGCCCAGGTCATCGACGACCTGAAGGGCGAGACGCTGGCCTCTGCCTCTTCGCTCGAGAAGTCGATGCGCGACGGCGGCAAGACCGGCGCCGACATCGATGCGGCGAAGGCGGTCGGCAAGCTGCTGGCCGAGCGCGCCGCCGAGAAGGGCGTCAAGGAAGTCGTGTTCGATCGCGGCAGCTACCTCTACCACGGGCGCGTCAAGGCTCTTGCCGACGCAGCGCGTGAGAGCGGGCTGAGCTTCTAACAGAATTTGAGGATTGAGGCGCAAGCCTCTGAAGGATTGGAAAAATGGCAGAACGCGAACAACGTGGTGGACGCGATCAACGCGGCGGCGGCGGACGTGAACGCAGGGAGCGCGAGGAGCGCGACAGCGAGTTCGTCGACAAGCTCGTCCACATCAACCGCGTGGCCAAGGTCGTCAAGGGCGGCAAGCGCTTCGGTTTCGCAGCGCTGGTCGTGATCGGCGACCAGAAGGGCCGCGCCGGCTTCGGTCACGGCAAGGCACGCGAAGTGCCGGAGGCGATCCGCAAGGCCACCGAGTCCGCCAAGCGCAACCTGACCCGCGTCTCGCTGCGTGAGGGCCGCACGCTCCATCACGACATCGCCGGCCGTCATGGCGCGGGCCGTGTCTACCTGCGTGCAGCTCCCGCCGGTACCGGCATCATCGCCGGCGGCCCGATGCGCGCCGTGTTCGAGACGCTCGGCGTCCAGGACGTGGTCGCCAAGTCGATCGGCTCGTCGAACCCCTACAACATGGTTCGCGCGACCTTCGACGCGCTGAAGCATCAGGATTCGCCGCGTTCGGTCGCAGCCCGCCGCAACATCAAGGTATCCACTCTGCAGTCCCGCCGTATCGGTGGTGATGCCGAGGCGGCTGCCGACTAACGGAAGCTCTGGAGTAGACTCCCATGGCCAAGGCCAGCAAGACGATCAAGCTCGAGCAGACCGGCAGCGCGATCCGGCGCCATCACTCGCAGCGCTCGACGCTGATCGGGCTCAAGCTCAACAAGATCGGTCGCACCAGCGAACTGCAGGACACCCCGGCAGTCCGTGGCATGATCGAGAAGGTTCACCATCTCGTCCGCATCGTCGACGAGAAGTAAATAAGGAGAAGGGCGATGAAGCTCAGCGATATCGCCGACAACGCCGGCTCGCGCAAGAAGCGCATGCGCGTCGGCCGTGGCATCGGTTCGGGCAAGGGCAAGCAGTCCGGCCGCGGCGGCAAGGGTCAGACCGCGCGTTCGGGCGTGCGCATCAAGGGTTTCGAAGGCGGCCAGATGCCGATGCATCGCCGTCTGCCCAAGCGCGGCTTCAACAACATCTTCCGTGTCGAGTTCGCCGAGATCAATCTCGACCGGCTCCAGGAAGCGGTCGATGCCAAGAAGATCGACGCCGGCAGCGTCGTGAACGTCGAGGCCTTGGTGAAGGGCGGCGTGCTGCGCCGGCCGAAGGGTGGTCTGCGGCTGCTCGGCCGCGGCGAGCTCAAGTCCAAGCTCAACATCGAAGTCCACGGCGCCACCAAGACCGCGATCGCCGCGGTCGAGAAGGCCGGCGGCTCGGTGAAGATCCTCGCCCCTGCCAAGGAAGAAGGCGAGGCGGCGTAACAACTGCGTCATTGGCCCGCGGCTCGCGGGCCTTTACGCGTGCGGGACGTGGACTTATCGAAGCCGAGCCCCAGATAATGTCCGGTGTCCGGTATAATGTAGCCCGGCCGCGGGCATGACGGCGCAATAGGCGGCGGGAGAAAGTCCAAGATGGCCTCTGCAGCGGAACAACTGGCAGCCAATCTCAATTTCGGTGCGTTTGCCAAGGCTGACGAACTGAAGAAGCGCATCTGGTTCACCCTGGGTGCGCTGCTCGTTTATCGGCTCGGGACCTACATCCCGCTCCCCGGCATCGATCCCAATATCTGGGAGCAGGTGTTCCGCTCCCAGGCGGGCGGCATCCTCGGCATGTTCAACATGTTCGCCGGCGGCGGCATCCACCGCATGGCGATCTTCGCCTTGAACATCATGCCGTATATCTCGGCCTCGATCATCATCCAGCTCCTCACCACCGTCTCGCCGCAACTCGAGGCGCTGAAGAAGGAAGGCGAGTCCGGCCGCAAGCTGCTGAACCAGTACACCCGCTATCTCACGGTGATCCTGGCCGCGTTCCAGTCCTACGGCATCGCGGTGGGCCTCGAGGGCGCCGGCAACGTCGTCAGCGACCCCGGCCTGTTCTTCCGCCTGTCCACCGCGATCACGCTGACCGGCGGCACCATGTTCCTGATGTGGCTGGGCGAGCAGATCACCTCGCGCGGCATCGGCAACGGCATCTCGCTGATCATTCTCGCCGGCATCGTCGCCGAGCTGCCCGCCGCGCTCGCCAACATGCTCGAGCTCGGCCGTCAGGGCGCGATGTCGACCGGCCTGATCCTGGTCGTCATCATCATGGCGGTCGCCGTGATCGCCTTCATCGTGTTCATGGAGCGCGCGCAGCGCCGCCTCCTGATCCAGTATCCGAAGCGCCAGGTCGGCAACAAGATGTTCGAGGGCCAGTCCTCGCATCTGCCGCTCAAGCTCAACACCTCCGGCGTGATCCCGCCGATCTTCGCGTCCTCGCTGCTGCTGCTGCCGACCACGGTAGCGAACTTCAACGCGGGCAGCGGGCCGGAATGGTTCCAGTGGATCACGACCCAGCTCGGCCATGGCCGTCCGCTGTTCCTGATCATGTATCTGGCGCTGATCGTGTTCTTCGCCTTCTTCTACACCGCGATCGTGTTCAACCCGACCGAGACCGCGGACAATCTGAAGAAGCACGGCGGCTTCATTCCGGGCATCCGTCCCGGCGAGCGTACCGCGGAATATATCGACTACGTGCTGTCGCGCATCACCGTGCTCGGCGCGGTCTATCTGGCGATCGTCTGCTTGATCCCGGAGATCCTGATCTCCTACGCCTCGGTGCCGTTCTACTTCGGCGGCACCTCGCTGCTGATCGTGGTCAGCGTCACCATGGACACGGTGGCACAGGTGCAGGGTTATCTGCTGGCGCATCAATACGAAGGCCTGATCCGCAAGTCGAAGCTGCGCGGCCGCCGTAGATGAGAAGGGAGCTCGCGCGCCGGATCGCTTTCACGATTGGCGCGCTGCTCCTCTTCAGGCTCGGCACCCAGGTTCCGTTCGTCGGGATGGGGGCGCCGGGCCCGTCGTTCTCAGGCGAACATGTGGTTCGCTTTTCGATCTTCGCGCTCGGTATCCTTCCCTATCTGACGGCCGCGTCGTCGTCCGGCTTGTTTCGCTGGTATCGCGGCGCTTGAGCTCGCTCGAGAGATCGGGCGAGCGCGGACGGCGCAGGATCTCCGGCTACACGCTGATCGTGACTCTGGTCTTCACCACCTTCCAGGCCTACGGCTACGCCTCGACCATCCGGACAATTCCGGCGCTGGTCCCCGATCCCGACGAATGGCCCGTGCTCGCGGCCACGGCCCCGATCGTGGGTGGCGTGTTCGTCCTGGTCTGGCTCAGCGAACAGATCACCCGCCACGGCATCGGCAATGGCCTGGCGCTGCTGCTCAGCGTCAATATTCTCGTTCATGTCCCGGTCGACATCGCCAGCATCGCACGCCTTCTGCAGGACGGCCAGGTATCCGGCAGCGTCGTGCTGGTCCACGCGCTCGTCTGGATCGGGGTCGTCGCCCTGATCGTCTTCGTCGAAGGTGCGCGACGCAATGTCGGCGTCGAGTTCGCCGAGCGCAGACTCGGAGATCGCCTGCTGCCCGCGCGAGCAGGGATTCTCCCGATCAAGATCAACAGCGCAGGTTTTCTGGTGCCGGCCACGGTGGCGCCCTGGATCCTGTTTCTGCCGGTGGCCGGTTTGGCCTACGTCTTTGGTGCCGATACGCCGTGGGTCGCCGCCGCCTACCGGCACCTTGGTTTTGGCATGCTGGCCCATCTGGTGCTTGGATCGGTTGCGATCTTTGTGCTGGCCTTCATCTACACGGCCTACGTCGTCGATCCCGAGCACGCGGCCAAATCCCTGGCCGCGCGCGACGGCACGATTCCCGGTGTCGCGCCGGGCGAGGCGACCGCCGACTATCTCGACCGCGTCGTGTCATTGACGACAGTCGTCGGAGCCGTCTACCTGACTGTGTTGCAGTTGATTCCGGAGGTCTTCGAGCTTTACGGGATCGGGCTGCCTTATAGTATGATGATCAATGGCGGTGGGGCGCTGGTTGTGGTTTGCACCGCTCTTGATATCAAAACACAGGTGCGCGACGTATCGCTCACCAATCCGGGGGGCGTACGCCGATGAGAATTATACTTCTGGGACCGCCGGGGTCGGGCAAGGGGACCCAGGCGCAGTTGCTGGTGCAACGCTATGGCATCGTCCAGCTCTCGACCGGCGAGATGCTGCGTGCTGCGGTTGCGGCCGGTACGCCGGTCGGGCTGAAGGCCAAGGAGATCATGGCCAGCGGTGGTCTCGTACCCGACGAGGTCGTGGTCGGAATCATCTCCGATCGGATCGACCAGCCGGACGCCAAGAACGGTTTCATCCTCGACGGTTTCCCGCGCACCGTGCCGCAGGCCGAGGCGCTGGACGAGCTGCTCAAGCACAAGCACCTCAAGCTCGACGCCGTGATCGAGCTCCGCGTCAACGAGAGCGCGCTGCTGAACCGTGTCGAGACCCGCGTTGCCCAGATGCGTGAGCGCGGGGAGGAGGTCCGACTCGACGACACGCCGGAGGTCCTGACCAAGCGGTTGGCCAGCTACCGCAACCAGACGGAACCGCTGATTCACTACTATTCCGAGCGGCGCAAGCTCTCGACCATCGACGGTATGATGGCCATCGACGAGGTCACCCGCGCCATTCATCGCCAGCTCCTGGCGTCAGGGGCAGTCGAGCCCAAGACCCACGCCAAAAGCGCAGCCAAGGCGGGCCCGGCCAAGAAGGCCAAGGCCAGCAAGAAGGCGAGCAAGAAAGCCAGGAAAACAGCCAAACAGCCCTCCAAAACGACCAAAAAACCCGCCAAATCGGCCAAAAAGGCCGCCAAGACGGCGGTGAGGGGCCCGAAGAAGACGGCCAAGAAAGCCGGCAAGAAAGCGGCGAAAAGGCAGCCCAAAAGACCGCCAAGAAGGCTGTCAAAAAGGGTGCCAAAAAGGCCGCAAAAAAGGTCACGAAAAAGCGAGCTAAGCGCTAGCAGCGGTTGACGAAAGCCCCTGGAATCCCCTAATAAGCCCCGCATCCAAGTCGGATAGTTTCAAACGATGCCGGGCCCCAGGAAGACTAGGGGTGGGCGTCGTGTTCGCGTTTGTGAACACCTGCCCGAGAAACCAAGCACTTAAAGACCGGTTCCTGACGAGGGATCGGCAACAGGAGAGAAGGCCGTGGCCCGTATTGCCGGCGTGAACATCCCGACCAACAAGCGCGTGCTGATCGCGCTCCAGTACATCCATGGCATCGGTCAGAAGATCGCCGGTGAGATCCTGGAGAAGGTGAAGATCCCCGTGGATCGTCGCGTCAATCAGCTGAGCGACGCCGAAGTGCTCCAGATCCGCGAAGTGATCGACCGCGACTATCTCGTCGAGGGCGACCTGCGTCGTGAGGTCGGCATCAACATCAAGCGTCTGATGGACCTCGGCTGCTATCGCGGCCTGCGTCATCGTCGCGGCCTGCCGGTACGCGGCCAGCGCACCCACACCAATGCGCGCACGCGCAAGGGTCCGGCCAAGGCCATCGCCGGCAAGAAGAAGTAAGTTTTCGAATCCAATCGCGGCGTGTGGCGAACAGGGATGACCCGTTCGCCACGCGCCTTTCGTTCCACAGGTGTAGCCGCTGGCATTACGGCGGCGTTTGAGATCTTCAGGAAAGGTACTCTATGGGCAAGGAAGCCACCCGCGTTCGTCGTCGTGAGCGCAAGAACATCGCCTCCGGCGTCGCGCACGTGAACTCGTCGTTCAACAACACGACCATCACCATCACCGACGCGCAGGGCAACACGATTGCCTGGTCTTCCGCCGGCACGATGGGCTTCAAGGGCTCGCGCAAATCGACCCCGTACGCCGCGCAGGTTGCCGCCGAGGACGTGTCCAAGAAGGCGCAGGAGCACGGCATGCGCACGCTGGAAGTCGAAGTCGCAGGTCCCGGTTCGGGCCGCGAGTCGGCGCTCCGCGCGCTTCAGGCCGCGGGCTTCACCGTCACCTCGATCCGTGACGTGACCACGATCCCGCACAACGGTTGCCGTCCCCGCAAGCGTCGGCGCGTTTGATTTCGAGTTGCGGGCGCATTGGCGCCCGCAATGACTTTTCTAAGAAGCCGCGGGAATGATCCGCGGCCTTTCTCCAACGCCAGTATTTGAGCTTTCAAATTGACTGGCCTGTATGGGTGAAACAGTGACGATCCAGAAAAATTGGCAAGAACTGATTCGACCGAACAAGCTCCAGGTCACGCCCGGCAGCGATTCGAACCGTTTCGCGACCATCGTCGCCGAGCCGCTCGAGCGCGGCTTCGGCCAGACGCTCGGCAACGCGCTGCGCCGCATCCTGCTCTCCTCGCTCCAGGGCGCGGCAGTGCAGTCGGTGCACATCGACGGCGTGCTGCACGAGTTCTCCTCGATCGCTGGCGTTCGTGAGGACGTCACCGACATCGTGCTCAACATCAAGGACATCTCGATCAAGATGCAGGGCGAAGGCCCCAAGCGCATGGTCGTGAAGAAGCAGGGCCCGGGCGTCGTCACCGCCGGCGACATCCAGACCGTCGGCGACGTCGTGGTGCTGAACCCCGATCTGCAAATCTGCACCCTCGACGAGGGCGCGGAGATCCGCATGGAGTTCACGGTCGCCACCGGCAAGGGCTACGTGCCCGCCGAGCGCAACCGCCCCGAGGACGCGCCGATCGGCCTGATCCCTGTCGACAGCCTGTACTCGCCGGTCCGCAAGGTCTCCTACAAGGTCGAGAACACCCGCGAGGGCCAGATCCTCGACTACGACAAGCTGACCATGACGATCGAGACCAACGGCGCGATCTCGCCGGATGACTCCGTGGCTTACGCCGCGCGCATCCTGCAGGATCAGCTCAACGTGTTCGTCAACTTCGAAGAGCCGCGCAAGGAAGTTGCCCAGGAGATCATCCCGGACCTCGCCTTCAACCCGGCCTTCCTCAAGAAGGTGGACGAGCTCGAGCTGTCGGTGCGTTCGGCCAACTGCTTGAAGAACGACAACATCGTCTACATCGGCGACCTCGTGCAGAAGAGCGAGGCGGAAATGCTCCGCACTCCGAACTTCGGCCGCAAGTCGCTGAACGAGATCAAGGAAGTGCTGGCCCAGATGGGTCTGCATCTCGGCATGGAAGTGCCGGGCTGGCCGCCGGAGAACATCGACGAGCTCGCCAAGCGCTTCGAGGATCACTACTGATCCGAGCTACGACAGGCTAAAGCGCGAGTTCATCGCGCTTTAGCGGGCGAACGCAGGCAGCCCACCTGAGCAACATGTCCGACGAACCGTCGCGGCAGTTTTTACGTAAGGAATAGTCACATGCGTCACGGCAAGGTTCATCGGAAGCTCAATCGCACTGCCGAGCATCGCCGCGCGATGTTCGCCAATATGTGCGCCGCGCTGATCAAGCACGAGCAGATCGTCACCACGCTGCCGAAGGCGAAGGAATTGCGTCCGATCGTCGAGAAGCTCGTCACCCTCGGCAAGAAGGGTGGGCTGGCCATGCGCCGCCAGGCCATCTCCGAGATGCGCGACAAGGACCAGGTCAAGAAGCTGTTCGACGTGCTGGCGCCTCGCTACAAGGACCGTCAGGGCGGCTACACCCGCATCATCAAGGCCGGCTTCCGCTACGGCGACAATGCCGCGATGGCCGTGATAGAGTTCGTCGATCGCGACGTCGATGCCAAGGGCCAGGATTCCGGTCCGGTGCAGGAGAAGGAAGCCGAGGCGGCGTAAGCCGATCGGCATTGAATTCGAGAGCGGCGCCTTCGGGCGCCGCTTTTTTTTGGCCGGCGCCGTACCTTATCGGTGCTTGCGGTATCGTCCCGGCTTTCGCCGTGACGACGAGTCCATGCCTTCCTCACGCCTGAGTGAGCGCCAATTGCGGTCTCATGTCGAGCGCCCGATATCTCCACCGACATTGATGGAGATGAGACATGAACATCGACCTTTCCGGAAAGACCGCCCTCGTAACCGGCTCGACGGCCGGCATCGGCCACGCCATCGCCAAAGGCCTCGCGGCCTCCGGCGCGAGTGTCGTGATCAACGGGCGCGGCCAGGACAAGGTCGATGCCGCCGTGCGCAAGCTGGAAGGGACGGGCGCGAAGGTGCGCGGTATCGCTGCCGACGTCTCGACCGCGGCGGGCTGCAAGGCGCTCGTTGCGGCGCTGCCAGAGGTCGACATCCTCATCAACAACGCCGGCATCTTCGAGCCCAAGGATTTCTTCGAGATTCCGGACGAGGACTGGAGCCGCTTCTTCGAAGTCAACGTCATGAGCGGCGTGCGGCTGTCGCGCGCTTATCTGAAGGGCATGCTCAAGCGCAACTGGGGCCGCATCGTCTTCATCTCATCGGAGTCCGGGCTCAACATTCCCGTCGAGATGATCCACTACGGCATGAGCAAGACGGCCCAGCTCTCGGTCGCGCGCGGTCTTGCGCAGCTTACCCGCGGCACCGGCGTCACCGTCAATTCCGTGCTGCCGGGCCCGACCATGTCGGAGGGCGTCGAGACTTTTGTGAAAGATCTCGCGAAGCAGAACGGTCAGTCCGTGGACGAGGCCGCCGCCAATTTCGTCAAGCAGCATCGCCCGAGCTCGCTGTTGCAACGCTTCGCCAGTGTCGACGAGATCGCCAACATGGTGGTCTATGTTGCGTCGAAGCAAGCGTCCGCGACCAACGGTGCGGCGCTGCGGGCCGAGGGCGGCATCGTCAATACCATCGCCTAGGTGAGGCGGTAGGGTGGGTTAGCCGAGCAGATGCGCGAAGCGCATCTGCTCGGCGTAACCCACCACTGGTACTATCCGCGGACGCAGAAGAGGTGGGTTACGCTGCGCTAACCCACCCTACGAGGCCTTCGCCTACCACCCCTCCAGCACGATCTTGCCGCGCGACTTGCCGCTCTCGAGCAGCGCATGCGCGCGCTTGAGGTTGGCAGCGTTGATCGTGCCGAAAGTCTGGTCGAGCGTGGTACGCAGCACGCCCTTGTCGATGAGGTCGGCGACGTCGTTCAGCAGATGATGCTGCGCGATCATGTCTGATGTCTGGAACGAGGAGCGCGTGAACATCGATTCCCAGTGCACCGAGATCGCCTTGCCCTTGAACGTGCCCATGGTGAATTCCGGGGGATCGTCGATCAGGCCGAACCGGCCCTGCGGCGCCATGAACTCGGCGATCGCCTTGTAGTGCTGATCGGTGAAGGTGAGGCTCGCCACCAGCGCGACCGGCGGCAGCTTGAGCTTCTCGATCTGCTCCTTCATCGGTTTTCCGTGGTCGATCACCGCATGCGCGCCGAGATCGAGGCACCATTTCTGCGAGTCCGGCCGCGTCGCGGTCGCAACCACCGTCAATCCGGTGAGGCGGCGGGCGAGCTGGATCAGTATCGAGCCGACGCCGCCGGCGCCGCCCGTGATCAATAGCGTACGCGGATCGACGCTCTTGCCGGGCACCGCGCCGAGCCGATCGAACAGCAATTCCCAGGCGGTGATGGAGGTGAGGGGAAGGGCAGCGGCTTGCGCGAACGAGAGGCTCTTCGGCTTGTTGCCGACGATGCGCTCGTCGACCAGATGGAATTCGGAATTGGTCCCCTGGCGCAGGATCGAGCCTGCGTAGAACACCTCGTCGCCCGGCTTGAACAGCGTGACCTCGGGCCCGACGGCATCGACCACGCCGGCCGCGTCATAACCCAGGATCTTGGTCTCGCCCTCGGGCGGCGCTGCGCGCTTGCGCACCTTGTAATCGACCGGATTGGCCGAGATCGCCTTCACGGCGACGCGGATGTCGCGCCCTCCGGGCTCGGGCTTTGCGGTTTCGAAATCGATCAGCGCATCCTGATCCTCGATCGGAAGCGATTTCTTGTAGCCGACGGCTTTCATGGCTTGTCTCCATCAGATGCGCGCAGCTTGGCATGGGCGCGCCTGGCCTGCTAACTGTCCCGCTAGCTCCAATTTGGCAAGTACTGTAAATTCGGGGATATAGTCCCTGTTTGGATACTATTGGGAAAACACGCATGAAACGGCGCAATTTTGCCCGGCGCCCGGGCTGCTCGGTCGAAGCGACGCTGGATCTGATCGACGGCAAGTGGAAGGGCGTGATCCTCTACCATCTGCAGAGCGGCACCCAGCGCTTCGGCGAATTGCGCCGCCGGATGCCCGGCATCACCCAGCGCATGCTGACAAAGCAGCTGCGTGCGCTGGAGGAGGACAAGCTCGTCATCCGCAAGGTCTATGCCGAGGTGCCACCGCGCGTCGAATATTGCCTCTCCGACCTCGGCGAGAGCCTCAAGCCCGTGATCGATATCCTGAAGGCCTGGGGCGAGAGCCATCAGCAGCGCCTGTCCTGCGCGCCGGCGCCGGCCGTGGTGAAGAAGCCGAAGCGCGCGGCGTGAGTTTGTCCAAGGTGGCGCCGCACTCTCGGTGTCATCCCCGCGAACGCGGGGATCCATAACCCCAGGAAGAAGTTTCAGCACGAGCTGCCAACTCCGAGCCTTCGCCAAACTACTCCCTGTGGTTATGGGTCCCGGGTTCCCGCTGTCGCGCGCCCCGCGACGACGTCCATGGCCTCAGAACGCGAATTGCGTGCGCATCGCGACCGCGTCGAACTTCGAGCCGACGTCTGCGGTCGAGATCGGCGAGGCTTGCCTCGACACCGTGCCATGCAGATAGTCGAGCATGAAGCGGACGTTGCCGTTGACGTACCAGTTGAGCGCCAGCGTGTAGACGGTCTGCCGGCCGCCGGCGATGCCGGTTGCTGTGCCCAACTGATTGTTGAGGTCGACCGTCGAGAAGCGCCCCGCGATCTCCCACGCACCCCAGCCGCCGCCTTCGAGCGAGAACGGATGCGCCGGCTTGACGCCGCTATAGGCCGCGTTCGCCGCGTTGTAGCTGCGGCCTTCGCCCGTCAGCACGTAGCCGGCCTGCGCGTAGCCGCCCTGGAATTTCAGGCTGGATGCGCCGACCAGCGGCACGCCGGTGTTGGCGGTCCGGTCGACATTGTACCAGAAATATTCGCCCTGAACGATGAGCGGACCGTAGGTTGCGGCCGCTTCGACACTATAGACCTGCGCGCCCGAGACATTGGCGATCGCGCCGGTCGAGATCAGCGTGGTCGGGTCGAGACGCAATTCCGGACGATCGCTGAGCGTGACGGTTTGCGTGTTGGCGATGAGATTGCGCGGCGGCTGGATCAGCCATTGGGCGTCGGCACCGATATGCACCGAATAGTCCTTGCCGCTGATCGGGTTGCCGGCAATGCGCGCCACAGCGCCGTATTGCTCGCTCGTACCTGCCGGCGCCGCGCTTGAAGCCGAGTGGATCGCACCGGTCGACGGCCCCGTGACATAGCCGCCGATCCAGAGCTGGTCGTTGTACCAGCGCGTACCGGCCGCGGAGCGGAAGTCGCCGGCAGCGATATTGGTGGCGATGATGCCGGCCGAGGCGCGCTCCATGAACATGATGTCATTGGAGCTCGTGGCCTCATCGAGCGTGTAGGGCAGATCCATGATGCCGGCTTCGATCGCCATCTTGCCGCCGAACGGCTTCAAGCCGGTGTAGCTGAGATAGGCATTTTCGACGCCGGAGACGCCGCCGCCCGGCAGTGATCCAGGAGCCGTGCCGCCAAAACCGTCGGACGAGCCGCCAAAATCGTAGACCAGCGCGAAGTTCCAGTCGTTGAAGAATTTGCCGGTGACGCCGATGCGCGCGCGGCGGACGTTCTGGCCGCTGTCGAGCTTCTGCGGCACGGTCGCCGCCGTGTTGGGACGATAGTCATAGCCGCCGACATCCCAGTGCAGGCGGCTGGTGATGGCGACGCAATTTGCCTGGTCCGCGGTGCAGATGGTCGGCCGGTTGTTCGGCATGGTCACGACCACGCCGGACGCAGTCGCCGGTCCCTTGACGGGGATCGCCGCGTTCGCGTTGGCCACCACCGCCTTCGCCTCCGAGCGCGCTTCGGCTTTGGCCTCGGCCTTTGCTTCGGCCTTTGCTTCGGCCTTGGCTTTTGCCGTGGCCGCCGTGTTTGCGGCGGTCTGGCTCTGGAGCTTGTCGAGCTTCTGCTCCAGCATCTTCAACTGTTGTTTGAGCAGCGCGATCTCCTGCTCGCTGCTGCTTGCTGATTGGGCCTGGGCCTGCGAGGCCGCCAACGCTCCGGCGAGGCTGATCGCCGTGGCTGCAATCCTTGTCCTGCTCACGTCATGACTCCATCGTTTGACGAAACTTCTAAGCCGCCGGCGGAAGAGCCTAGGTATGATAGATGACTGCCCCGCGACGCTGCGCCCCGTTAAGCGGGTTCCTGCTGATGCAAATTCGCCGCAACCGAATCCCCTCGGCTCCACAATGCGGGATGATGCACATCATGCCAATCGAGCCCTCAGGCAAATTGCCGATTCGCACGCCGAGCTTGCATTCCGGACACACCGGAAAGGGGGGCGAATTGCCGCCCGGCACCCTTCTATTGGGGGGCGAACGCGCCTATATTCCGGCGTCTTTTCCAAGAGGTAGGAATGTTTCGATCGATCCGGACCGCCGTCGTCACGGCACTGTGCATAGGCTTTTCCGCCCACTTCAACCCGGCCGCGGCGCAGGACCGTCGGGTCCCGTCGTCGCTGGCCGAGCTGCGGCTGTCCTATGCGCCGATCGTGCAGCGGGTGCAGCCGGCCGTGGTCAACGTCTATGCCGCCAAGGTGGTGCAGAACCGCAATCCGCTGCTGGACGATCCGATCTTCCGCCGCTTCTTCGGCGTGCCGGGCCAGCAGCCCGAGCAGATGCAGCGCTCGCTCGGCTCCGGCGTCATCGTCGATGCGTCCGGCCTCGTCGTCACCAACGTCCATGTCATCGAGGGCGCGGACCAGGTGAAGGTGTCGCTGTCGGACAAGCGCGAGTTCGAGGCGGAGATCCTGCTGAAGGATACGCGCACCGATCTTGCCGTGCTGCGCCTGAAGGACACCAAGGAGAAATTCCCGACCCTCGATTTCACCAATTCCGACGAATTGCTGGTCGGCGACGTCGTGCTCGCGATCGGCAATCCCTTCGGCGTCGGCCAGACCGTGACTCACGGCATCATCTCGGCGCTGGCGCGCACGCAGGTCGGCATCACCGATTATCAGTTTTTCATCCAGACCGATGCGGCGATCAATCCCGGCAATTCCGGCGGCGCGCTGGTCGACATGGCCGGCAAGCTGGCGGGCATCAACACCGCGATCTATTCGCGCTCCGGCGGCTCGCAAGGCATCGGATTTGCGATCCCTGCGAACATGGTGCGTGTCGTCGTCGCCTCCGCCAAGAGCGGTGGCAAGGCGGTGAAGCGGCCGTGGCTCGGGGCAAGATTGCAGGCGGTGACGCCCGAGATCGCCGAGAGCCTCGGCCTGCGATCGCCGACCGGCGCGCTGGTCGCGAGCGTGGTGTCGAACGGCCCCGCCGCGAAGGCCGGCCTGAAGTCCTCCGATCTCATCACCGGGATCGATGGCCAGACCGTGGATGATCCCAATGCCTTCGACTATCGCTTCGCTACCCGTCCGCTCGGCGGCAGCGCGCAGATCGACGTGCAGCGCAGCGGCAAGCCGCTCAAGCTGACGGTGGCGCTGGAGACCGCGCCCGATACGGGACGTAACGAGCTCGTCGTCACCGCGCGATCGCCGTTCCAGGGCGCGAAGGTTTCGACCATCACGCCGGCGGTGGCCGACGAGCTGCATCTGGATGCAGATACCGAGGGTGTCGTGATCACCGATCTCGGCGGCGACAGTGCGGCCGCAAATGTCGGCTTCCAGAAGGGCGATATCATTCTGGCGGTCAACAACCAGAAGATCAGCAGGACCGGTGACCTCGAAAAGGCGGCCGGAGAGCGCCCGCGCATCTGGCGTATCACGCTGGTGCGCGGCGGCCAGCAGATCAACGTCACGCTGGGCGGATGAGTCCGAAGCGACCACAAACGCCAACGCTCTTTGCCGCGGCGGGGCTCGACCACGAGGCTCCGCATCCGCTGCCGGACCGGCTGCGCCCGCGCGCGCTGTCGGAGGTCGTCGGCCAGGATCACATCCTCGGCCCTGACGGCGCGCTGACGCGCATGCTGGAGACGCGCACGCTCGGCTCCCTGGTGTTCTGGGGCCCGCCCGGCACCGGCAAGACCACGGTGGCGCGGCTGCTCGCGGATGCGACGGATTTGCATTTCGAGCAGATCTCCGCGGTGTTCTCCGGCGTCGCCGATCTGAAAAAGGCGTTCGACGCCGCGCGCGCCCGCCGCGAGATGGGCAAGGGCACGCTCTTGTTCGTCGACGAGGTGCACAGATTCAACCGTGCCCAGCAGGATTCGTTTCTGCCCGTGATGGAGGACGGCACGGTGGTGATGGTCGGTGCCACCACCGAGAATCCGTCCTTCGAGCTCAACGCGGCGTTGCTCTCGCGCGCGCGCGTCTTGGTGTTTCGCTCGCTCGATGCCGCCGCGATCGAAAAACTGTTCGCGCATGCCGAGGAGGTCGAAGGCAAGAAGCTGCCGCTCGATGCCGAGGCGCGCGCGGTGCTGGTGCGCATGGCCGATGGCGATGGCCGCGCTTCGCTGACGCTCGCCGAAGAGGTCTGGCGCTCGGCGCGGGCGGACGAGATTTTCAATGCTGCGCAGTTGCAGGAGATTTTGCAGCGTCGCGCGCCGATCTACGACAAATCGGCCGATGGCCATTACAATTTGATCTCGGCGCTGCATAAGTCCGTGCGCGGCTCCGATCCCGATGCTGCGCTGTATTATCTCGCGCGCATGTTGGATGCCGGCGAGGACCCGCTGTTCCTGGCACGCCGCGTCGTGCGCATGGCGGTGGAGGACATCGGCCTTGCCGATCCGCAGGCGCTCGTCATCGCCAATGCGGCCAAGGACGCGTTCGACTTCCTCGGCCATCCCGAAGGCGAACTCGCCATCGCGCAGGCCGTCGTCTATCTCGCCACCGCGCCGAAATCGAACGCAGTCTACACCGCCTTCGGCACCGCGATGCAGGTCGCAAAGCAAGCCGGCTCGCTGCTGCCGCCCAAGCACATCCTCAATTCGCCGACCAAGCTGATGAAGTCGGAAGGATACGGCGCGTCTTACGAATACGACCACGACGCCCCCGATGCCTTTTCCGGCCAGGACTACTTTCCGGAAGCCCTGGGCCGCCAGACCTTCTACGACCCACCCGAGCGCGGCTTCGAGCGCGAGATCCGGAAGCGGCTGGATTACTGGGCCAAGCTGCGGAAGGAGCGGGGCGGCTCGCGCTAAAAACGGCCATTTCGCCGTGACGGGACCCGGCTTTTAGGGTACGCAGGCAACCATGAGCCGCCGCATCAAAAGAACCGATCCAAAGCCCCGCTCGCGCGACGAGCGCAAGGAATCCCGCCCGTTCAAGGCGCGTAGCGCGAAGACCGCGGGACCGCGGCCGGGTGGCAAGCCCGGCGGCAGCAAGCCGCCGCGCTTTGCCGGCGAGCGTGCCGAGCGGCGCGCGCCCAAGGCCAGGCTGGAGAAGGCTGAGCTGGAAAGGGCCGCGCCCGAGAAGCCCGTGGAGGCGCTGCTGCCGACCAAGGTGCAGACCGTCAAGGTGACCGCCGACGAGAACAACATGCGCGTCGATCGTTTCCTCGAGGCGCGCTTTCCCGGCCTGTCGTTCTCCCACATCCAGCGTGTCGTCCGCAAAGGCGAGTTGCGCGTCGACGGCAAGCGTGTCGACAGCAAGGACCGCCTGGAGGAGGGCCAGAGCGTCCGCATTCCGCCGCTCAAGCTCGACACGCCGAAGGCCGTCGGCGAGCTCTCGGAAGCTGCCCAGAAGACGCTCAAGGCGCTGAAGGAGATGACGATCTTTGAGGACGACGACGTCCTCGTGCTGAACAAGCCGGCCGGCCTTGCGGTGCAGGGCGGCTCGGGCATGACGCGGCACATCGACCAGATGCTGGAGGTGATGCGCGATTCCAAGGGCCAGAAGCCACGCCTGGTGCATCGTATCGACCGGGAGACGTCAGGCTGTCTGCTGGTCGCCAAGACGCGCTTCGCCGCTTCGCATCTGACCGGCGCGTTCCGCTCGCGCTCGGCGCGAAAAGTCTATTGGGCGCTGGTGCCGGGCCTGCCGAAGCCGAAGCAGGGCCGCATCTCGACCTTCCTCGCCAAGGAAGAGAGCGAGGACGACACCATCATGCGCATCGCCCAGCATGGCGACGAGGGCGCCAGCCACGCGGTGACATATTACGCGGTGGTCGAGACCGCCGGCAACAAGCTGACCTGGGTGTCGCTGAAGCCGGTGACGGGGCGCACCCATCAGCTGCGCGCCCACATGGAGCATATCGGCCATCCCATCGTCGGCGATCCCAAATATTTCAACATCGAGAACTGGCAGCTGCCGGGGGGCCTGCAAAACCGGCTGCATCTGCTGGCACGCCGCATCGTCATTCCGCATCCGCGCGGCGGCGTGATCGACGCCACCGCGCCGTTGCCGCCGCACATGCAGCAGTCGTGGAATCTGCTCGGGCTCGATGCAAGCCGGTTTGATCCGATCGAGAACGCGCCGGAGGAGTAGGGCGCGGAGGGCGCGAGTTTCCCCGGTGTCGTCCCGGCGAAAGCCGGGACCCATACCGCGGAATCTATCTGTGACGCGCAGTCTTCGTACCGACGAAGAAGTTCAACTGCGGTCTTCGCCAAACTTCTCCCTGTGATTATGGGTCCCGGCTTTCGCCGGGACGACACCGAGGATTTGGCTGGCTAACGTTGCTCACTTCCGGAACTGCTCCAGAAACATCCGCAAGCTGTCATGCGCGCTCTCGATGTCCGTGATCAGCCAGCCATCGGGGCCGTTGACCAGGACGAAGTTCAGCGCGACCTTCCGACCGCGATTGTCGAAATTCGCCGCGACATAGGTCTTGTCGTATTGCCTGCGCACGACCGCGATCGTAACAGGGCCGAGCTGCCAGCTCGGGCTCTGCACCAGGAAGTCGTAGGGCTCGACCCGCGGCGCGCTCCAGGCCCTGCGCAGGGGCGCATCGAAAAATTGCCGGGCGGTCACCGCATCCCGCGGCAGGCCTTTGGACAGCTCCGGCGCGCCGTCGCCGTAATGGGCGTAGACGTTGCGCACCAGCGATTCCGGGGTGCGAAAGCCCGCCTCCGCCGCAGCTGGCCATAGCCCGGCGAACAGGGCCGCAATGCCCGCAAGTTCCCTCATGCCCGCGCTCGCTTTATCGGCCGCCGCTTTTATCTTAAAAGCCTAGCATCCAGCGACCGGGACCGAAAACTCACATGCGCGAATTGTTCGAAGAAGCAGCAGGGCAGCCCCCGCCGGATCCGCGGGAATCTGCGCGCGCGTCCGCGCGCACGCCGCAGCGCAAGCGCTTCTACAAGGAGGCGAGCGCGACCGAAGCCGAGGGTGGTTTCGCCATCACGCTCGACGGCAAGCCGATCCGCACGCCCTCCGGCCGCCAGGTGGTGATTCCGTCGCGCGCGCTCGCCGATGCGGTGGCCGCGGAATGGGCGGCTCAGGGCGAGAGCATCGACCCCGTGACCATGCCGTTGACGCGGATCGCCAACAGCGTGGTCGAGGGCGTGGTCGATAAGGTCGAGCTGGTCAGCGACGACCTCGCGAAATATCTCGAGTCCGATTTGCTGTTCTATCGTGCCGGCCATCCCGAAGGGCTGGTCGCCCGCGAGGCCGCGCATTGGGATCCCGTGCTGTTCTGGGCCGCGGACGCGCTGGGCGCGCATTTCATCCTGTCCGAGGGCGTCATGCATGTGAAGCAGCCCGACGAGGCGGTCGAGGCCGCGCGCGCGGCGCTGCCGGGGGACGCCTGGTCGGTCGCCGCACTCCACGTGGTGACGACCCTGACCGGCTCGGCGCTGCTGGCGCTGGCGCTCGCTCATGGCGTGCGCGATGCCGGCCAGGTCTGGGCCGCCGCCCATGTCGATGAGGACTGGAACATCGACCAATGGGGCGTGGACGAGGAGGCCGCCAGCCGCCGGGCCACCCGTCTCAGGGATTTCGAGGCCGCCGTGGCGGTTCTGGCGGCGGCAAAGGCGTCCGCAGTCGAAGGTCCTTAACGAGAGGTTTACGACGGCGGCCTTAGGGTGTGGCCAGCGCTCCATGGGCCCCCTGAGATGCCGACGCCGGTCACTTCCATCCTCCCCGTCAGTGCCGCCAGCCCCGTGGCTGATGCGACGACGCCGGACCTCGTGCTGCAGGCCGGCAGCGTCGTCGATGCCAGGGTCGTCAGTGTGATGGCCGACAATCTGGTGCGGATCGCGATCGCCAACCTTTCGATGGACGTGATGTCGGAGGTGGCGCTGACGCCGGGGCAGAATCTCCAGCTGGCGGTCTCGCAGAACGACGGCACCATCAGGCTCGCCGTGATGAACGGGGCAGGGGGGGCAGCTCCCGATCAGATCACGCTGACGCCGCGTGCGGCTTCGCTGGTGGAAAGCCCGCCGCTGGCGCCATCCGCGACCACGACGCGCAACACGCTGACGCCATTGGAGCAGGTCGCCGTCACCGCGGCCTCGGCCGAGGCCGCCACAAAACAGGGCAGCCAGGCGCCGCTGTTCGCCAATCTGGCATCCGTCGTCACCGCCAGCGATTTGCCTGCGGGCTTGAAGCAGGCGGTGCTGGATGTTCTGGCGCAGCAGACGCCGCTCAATCCCGGGCTCGATGGCGCCGATGTCGAAACCGCGTTCCAGAAATCCGGCTTGTTCTTCGAGGCTTCGCTGGCCGCCGGCGCGAGGCCGCCCGCCGGCACGACGCCCGACCTGAAGGCGGCGCTGCTGGTGCTGCGCCAGACGCTGACCACGCTCGAAACCGCCGCGCCACACGGCGCGGCAATTCCGGCTGCGACGACGGGGACACCGCAGGTCGCCATCGCGCCTGCTCAGGCCGCAGGTGAGGCCGCGCAATCCGCGCCCCCGTCCGGCCCCGAGATCGCGCAGACGCCGCGCAACGCCAATCTCGCGGCCGCCGTGCTGGCGGACGTTGCCGGCAACGCTCAGCAAGCCGCGATGCCGCGCACCATGTCCGCCGGCCTTGCCGCGAGCCTGCTGCAGGAGGTCACGCAAAACCTGCCGCGCCTGACCGGCAACGTGCCCGGCTCGAACAAGACCGTGCCGGACGGCCAGATCTTCGAAGCAGCCGCACGCGCGACGCCACCGCCGTTCCGCGGTGCATTGCCCTCGCCGCAGGCGATCGCCTCGCCCTCGCTCGCGCCGGACACGCCGCTCTCTGCAACCGTGCATCGCCTGATCGACGACACTGATGCGGCGATTGCGCGGCAGACATTGTTGCAAATCGCTTCGCTCCCGGATCGCACCGACGCCAGTGGCCACCGCATCGACCCGGCCGTGCCGCAGTGGAATTTCGAGATTCCGTTCGCAACGCCGCAGGGCACCGCGATGGCGCAGTTCGAGATCTCGCGCGATGGCGTTGGCGAATCCGCCGATGCCGCCAAGCGCGCCTGGCGCGCGCGCTTCTCGCTCAACGTCGAGCCGGCCGGCCCCGTGCACGCGCTGATCACGCTGAACGGCGACAAGACTTTCGTGCGGATGTGGGCGGAGCGGCCGGCGACGGTCCAGCAGCTCCGCGCCGGCATCGGTGAGCTCAATCAGGCGCTGACACGAGCCGAGCTCAATCCCGGTGACATTCTGGTCCGCGAGGGCACCCCGCCGCAGCCGGCACCAGCCCGCGCCGGCCACTTTCTGGATCGGGCGACATGAGCGATCCGTCCAAGCTCGCCATCGCGCTGCATTACGAAAAGGGTACCAACGCGCCCGTCGTCGTCGCCAAGGGCAAGGGCACGATCGGCGAAAAGATCGTGGAGATCGCCAAGGCCCACGACATCCCGATCGAGGAAAACGAGGTTTTGGCCGGCGCGCTGTCCAAGGTCGAGCTCGGCGAGGAGATCCCGCCGGACCTTTACAAGGCCGTCGCCGAAGTGCTGGTGTTCGTGCTGCGGCTGTCGGGCCGGGGGCGGTAGAGCATGATCCGGAAAAGTGTGCAGCGGTTTTCCGAATAGATCATGCTCAAGAAGTGACCTGTCATCGTTTCACCATGGAGCGGCTGCATGGTCGCGTCGCTTTCATGACTCAATGGACATCGCTCTTGCTCACCCGCCGTTCCACCCTCGGCCTTCTCGCCGCATCTGCCATCCTGCCGCAGCGCGCGCTCGCCCATGTCGCGCCGCCGCGCAATGAGATCCGTGATAGCCTCGCAAAGCGCTTCACCGACCTCGGCACATCAGGCACCTTTGTCGGCTACAAGGTCGAGGACTATCTGATCGTCGCCAGTGACAAGGAGCGTTCGGGCGAGGGCAAGCTGCCGGCCTCGACCTTCAAGATCCCGAACTCGCTGATCGCGCTGGAGACGGGCGTCGTCACTGACCCCGACAAGGACGTGTTCCCCTGGGACGGCGTCAAGCGTCCGATCGAAGCCTGGAACAAGGATCACACGTTGCGTAGCGCGATCGCCGTGAGCGCGGTGCCGGTCTATCAGGAGATCGCGCGACGGATCGGGCAGGAGCGGATGCAGAAATATGTCGACGAGTTCGACTATGGCAACCGTGACATCGGCGGCGGCATCGACCAGTTCTGGCTCACCGGGAATTTACGCATCGATCCGGTCGAGCAGGTCGATTTCGTCGACCGGCTGCGGCGCCGCACGTTGCCGGTCAGCAAGCGCAGCCAGGATCTCGTCGCCGATATTCTGCCGGTGACCAAGGTCGGCGACAGCGTCATTCGCGCCAAGTCCGGACTGCTGGGGGCCGAACGCGGCGAGCCGTCGCTCGGCTGGATGGTGGGCTGGGCCGAGAAGGGCGAGGCGCACACGGTGTTCGCGCTCAACATGGACTGCAAGGAGCCGCGTCTCGTCGGCGAGCGCATGACGCTGACGCAAGCCTGCCTTGCCGAGATCGGCGCGATCTAGCCTGTGAGTCGTGCAATCGTTCTCGTCGAGCGCAGCCGCCGTAGGGTGGGCAAAGGCGCGTAGCGCCGTGCCCACCATCTCTCTAGGTATCGGCAAATGGTGGGCACGCTACGCTTTGCCCACCCTACGGCACCGGTGCAGGCCGAGGGCGTTCTCAGCCCAATTTGAACAACACCTGCAAAAACTCCTCCACCGCCTTGCGCGACTCGGCGGCCGTCTTCGGATTGCCGCCGACATGCGGGTTCAGCTCGACGCAGGCATCCTTGTAGGTGAAGGGCGCATTGGTATCACCGTTCATCAGCACGCCGCCGTCGCTTTCCTTGATCCGGCAATTGCGCACGGTCTGCGAATTGGCTGATACGGCTACCGTGTTGGCACCGAGCAGACCGCTGTCGAACCCGTGCGCGCTATCAGGATATTCCGTCAGCACCACGTCGCGCCCCGCGGCCTTGAGCCGCTCGACCAAAGCCTTGCAGCTCTTGACGGGGTTGTAGTCATCAGGCGTGCCGTGGAAGATGCGGATCGGGCGTGCGGCCACCTCGTCGTCGCTCCGATACGTCGTCGAGCAGTCCGGATAGAACGGGACGTAGGCGGCGAACTGGATGCCGGACTTGTTCCAGAGCTTGTTGAAGCGCTCGAGGCTCGCATAGAGCGTCGCCTGTCCGCCGCGGGAGAAGCCCATCAGGACGATGCGGTCTGGATCGACGCGTGGGTGCTTTGCCAGAATTTCCAGCGAGCGGTAGATGTCGACGATCAAATTGAGCCGGCCGAGCAGCGCCTGATTTGGTCCCACCACCGTCAGCCCGCGGCCGGTGAATCCGTCGATCACGAAGGTCGAGATGCCCATAGCGTTGAACGCGTGCACCCAGGCCTCCGTGGTGGCGCCGACGCCGCTGGATCCGTGCATCAGCACCACGACGGGGAGCTTTCCGCTGCCTTGCGCGACGCGGAATTCGGCCGCCACCGTCACTGGCTTGCCGGCCGCCGCATCGCCGCTGAGAAATTGCTGGTCGGAGAGAGTGAGCGAGGGGATCGGATAGATCTCGGCCCGGGTGGCGACTTCCTTGGGCAGGGATTGCGCGACGGCTTCGCAGGCCGCTAACGAACTCGAAATGCACAGCGCCATGAGCACTGCTGTAGCGCGCCAGTTGGTGGCCATCGCGATCCCTCCCTGATATTTTCGGGCAGTAGATCAACCGTCCTGCGCGCTGTCAATTTGACGCAGGCAGATTCAGCGCAACCGCATATGAGGTGAGAGTTCGAGACCTCGACGCTTCCACAGGCCATCCACGATCTTGTCTATCGACTGCTGCTAAGAACGTGGATGCCCGGGACAAGCCCGGGCATGACGACCTCCTTGGGCACCGCCTCACGCGGTGTCCGCCTTCTTCGCCGTCAGCGCCTGGTCGATCGCAAAGCCGCCGATCTCGCTCATCGCCTGCGAGATCACGTCGCCGTTGCGGGCAAAGCCGGCGGAGAGGAAATCGAACTGCGTCCGCGCCAGCCGCAGCACCTCGATCGGCACCGAGACCGCGGTCGCGTTGAAGCTGTCGACGGAGGCGCGCAAGCTGTCCAGCTCGGTCGTGAGCTTGCCGATATGGCTCTCGGCATTCTGCATCACGCCGATCAGCTTGCCGCGCTCGGCATCGAAGGCGGCGCGCTCGGCGGCGGCGGCCGCGGTGACCTCGGCAAGTTGTACGCGCAGCACCTCGATCTGGCCGACCATGGCATCGGAGGCGAGATCGGCGGCCTTGCGCAGCTCGGCGTTACGCGTGCTCGCATCCAGCTGCTCATGATAGAGCCGCTCGGCCGACATTGCCCGCCGTGCCAGTGACTCGATGAGGCTTGCGGCACGCAGCAGCATCTCGCCGTTCCGCCCCGACACCATGCTGGCCATCCGCCGCAGGAAGTCGATGGTTTGGGATGACGAGTTCGGCGGCAGGGGGACGACCGTCGCGGACATCTCAGTGATGCTTGCGTGATGCTCGAGCCAAGGCGTAACGACCGCCGCCGTACCAACTGGGCTCACGCAACATTCGGCGCCTGATCGCGAGGTCGAAGCAAGCCTGAATCGGCAGGCCCGGTCAACCGGGCCGGGCCACCAAATTTGCCGGTGTCAGGCGTCCTTTTGCCGCCCGATCCGGCCCAGATGGGTGAAGCCGAACCCTGCGGAATATTTCAGGCCATAGCCGAGTGCCCGGTCGATGCCGATATGGGCGAGCCAGATCAGGGCGATGGACAAGGTGAGCGGCGAGCCGAGGCCGAAGCCCAGCGTCAGCAGCGACACCGGCGCCATGTAGCTATGGGCAGCGTTGTAGACCAGCGCGCCGAATTTGGCGTCGGACAGGTATGCCAGGAAGCTGAGATCGGGGACGAAGAAGAGCAGGGCAAAGACCAGCCAGGAGCCGTCCCAGGCCCAGTAAAGCATCACCATCCCGATAAACAGGGTGAGGCCCTCCAATCGCAACAGGATGTTGACGCCGCCCGTCGCCGCACCGGTCTCGGCCATTCTCTCATCCATGCTCGCCTCCCGGGCAAAACTTTGTAATCTCTCACGCTTTTAGCCCGGACAGGGCAGCCCTGCGGCGCGGAAAGGCGCTTTCCGGTCCGCAAAATGCCGTGTTAGAACCCCGCATCACTTAAGAACTGGCGGGAGCAAATGAAACACATCCTGGACGCCCTTGAAGATCGTCGCGCCGGCGCAAAGCTCGGCGGCGGGGAGAAGCGCATCGAGGCGCAGCACGCCCGCGGCAAGCTGACCGCGCGTGAGCGAATCGAGCTGCTGCTCGACAAGGGGTCGTTCGAGGAATTCGACATGTTCGTCGAGCACCGCTCCACCGAGTTCGGCATGGAGAAGAACAAGGTGCCCGGCGACGGCGTCGTTACCGGGTGGGGCACCGTCAATGGCCGCAAGACGTTCGTGTTCGCGAAGGACTTCACGGTGTTCGGCGGTTCTCTCTCGGAGACGCACGCGCTGAAGATCACGAAACTCCAGGACATGGCGATGAAGGCGCGGGCGCCCATCATCGGCCTCTATGACGCGGGCGGCGCCCGCATCCAGGAAGGCGTCGCCGCGCTCGCCGGCTATTCCTACGTGTTCCGCCGCAACGTGCTCGCCTCCGGCGTGATCCCGCAGATCTCCGTCATCATGGGCCCCTGCGCCGGCGGCGACGTCTACTCGCCTGCGATGACGGACTTCATCTTCATGGTGAAGAACACCAGCTACATGTTCGTCACCGGCCCCGACGTGGTGAAGACCGTGACCAACGAGGTCGTCACCGCCGAAGAGCTGGGCGGTGCCTCGGTGCACGCCACGCGCTCCTCGATCGCCGACGGCGCCTTCGAGAACGACGTCGAGACGCTGCTGCAGATGCGTCGCCTGATCGACTTCCTGCCATCCAACAACAGCGACGGCGTGCCGGAATGGCCGAGCTTCGACGACATCGGCCGCGTCGACATGTCGCTCGACACGCTGATCCCCGACAATCCGAACAAGCCCTACGACATGAAGGAGCTGATCCTGAAGGTCGTGGACGAGGGCGACTTCTTCGAGATCGCGGACATGTTCGCCAAGAACATCGTCACCGGCTTTGGCCGCATCGCGGGCCGCACCGTCGGCTTCGTCGCCAACCAGCCGATGGTGCTGGCGGGCGTGCTCGACAGCGACGCCTCGCGCAAGGCCGCGCGCTTCGTCCGCTTCTGCGACGCCTTCAACATCCCGATCGTCACCTTCGTCGACGTGCCGGGCTTCCTGCCGGGCACCGCGCAGGAATATGGCGGCCTGATCAAGCACGGCGCGAAACTGCTGTTCGCCTATTCGCAGTGCACCGTGCCGCTCGTCACCATCATCACCCGCAAGGCCTATGGCGGCGCCTTCGACGTCATGGCCTCCAAGGAGATCGGCGCCGACCTCAACTACGCCTGGCCGACCGCCCAGATCGCGGTGATGGGCGCCAAGGGCGCGGTCGAGATCATCTTCCGCTCCGACATCGGCGACCCCGACAAGATCGCCGCCCGCACCAAGGAATACGAAGACCGCTTCCTGTCACCCTTCATCGCCGCCGAGCGCGGCTACATCGACGACGTCATCATGCCGCACTCGACCCGGAAGCGGATCGCGCGGGCGCTGGCGATGCTGAAGGACAAGAAGGTCGAAACGCCGGCGAAGAAGCACGACAATTTGCCGTTGTGAGATGAACCTACCGGGGGCACTACGTATAAAATCGCATGGTGCCCCTGAACGGACTCGTCTATATTGGTGTCATGACCGACGCACTCAAGAAGTTGATCGAAGCTGCCAAAACGGCCAATCCATCCCCGGAACATCGGGAGGAGCAGCGGCGGAGCTTCGTGTATGGCAATACCCATTTCGAAAATTCGCTCATCACGCGCGAAATGGTGGATCGTGAGGCCGAAAAGCTGGCCAAGGATAAAAAATGATAAGCGAAGAGCGTGAACGGCGCGATAGCCGTGCGCTCGAACCTGAGTTGATTACCGATCCTCAGGAAAAGGCTGCGGCCGAAGCTCGGAACGGGTTCCGTCAGTACGACGCAGCAATTGGCGTGATACAGACGGCTCTTGAGCGAGGCTCATTCAAGCTCCGTCCGTCACTCATCCTCGGTTTGCAGCGAGAAGCTTTATCGGGCATCAGCTCTTACGCTGGCAACTATCGCCCCGGCGGCGTTGCCATCGAGGGAAGCAAGCATGAGCCCGTTGGTGCACATCTGGTCCCCGAACTCGTTGAGGACATGTGCGACTACGTCAATGATCGGTGGGAGGCTAGCACGCCGATCCATCTCGGCGCCTATCTCATGTGGCGGCTGAATTGGATTCATCCGTTCGCGGACGGGAATGGTCGTACCTCCCGGATTGTCTCGTATGTCGTCCTTTCAATTCGTGCTGGTGCGCTTCTGCCGGGCACACCGACGATACCGGATCAAATTGTCGACAACCGAAAGCCCTATTTCGACGCGTTGGATGCGGCCGATTTAGCCTTTCGCGATGGAGATCGGATCGACGTCTCGCAGATGGAAGATTTATTGGCCTCACTGTTAGCGAACCAACTTGCGGAATTCTACAAGTCGGTTGGAGGTAAGCTACCTGGCTGAACGTGAGCCTTCGTTGCTAGGTTCTATTTGCAATCGAGCCACCTTAAAATTTCGAATCCAATGACCGCATCCGATCCGACCGACGAAATCTCCGACATCGAGGATCGCATCGAGCGGCTGGCCGAGATCGCCGAGCGGTGCCGAAAGTACATCCTGGCGTCCAAGATCGCGATCGGGGGCGGGGCGGCGCTGCTGTTGGTGACGATCCTCGGTGTGTTCGGCTTCGGTCAGACCGCAGCCCTCGGATCGATTGCGTTGGTGCTCGGCGGGATCGTGTCGCTCGGCTCGAACGTCTCCACGCTGCGGCAAACGGATGACGCCATCGGCGCCGCGGAGGCACGCCGGGCGGCGTTGATCGCCAGCATCGACCTGCGCGTCGTCGCTGATGCACCGCTGAAGCTGGTGTGACGCGGTGCCGTAGGGTGGGTTAGCTTGCGGCTGCGCGAAGCGCAGTCCGCTAGCGTAACCCACCAACGTCTACCTCGCCGGATGAAGGCGTTGGCGGATTACGCTCCGCTAATCCGCCCTACGCACCGGTGCGCGCCTTATCCGCTGCGGCGAAATGCGCCATTTGATCCGCGTGGGCCTTGGCGAAAGCCGGTCGGGCCGTCGCACGCGCGACGTAAGCGCGGCAGGCAGGACTGTCCGCCAGCCCGTCGAAACCACCGATGACGCGCAGCACGTCCGCCATCAGGATGTCGGCGACGGAGAAGGAGCCGGCTAGCCATTCGCGGCCGGCCAGCACCGGCTCGAGATGCTTGAGCCGAAGCTTGAGGAAGTCGTCGACGAATTTCCACGCAGCCGTGTCGGTGGGATGGCCCATGAATTTCGACATTCCCCAGGGCAGGCTCGCCATCTCCACCGAATTGAGTGCCGCGAACACCCATTCCGTCGTCTCGGCGCGGCCGCGCGGATCGGTCGGCATCAGCTTCGCACTGAGCCCGCCGAGATGCAGCAGGATCGCGCCGGTCTCGAAGATCGAGAGGTCGCCGTCGGTCAGCCACGGCACCTGGCCGAACGGCTGGTGCGCGAAATGTGCGGCGCCGCGATCGTCGAACGGGGCGCTCGCGACGCGATAGGGCAGCGCGGCCTCTTCGAGCGCCCAGCGCACGCGAAGGTCGCGCACGAATCCTCGCGGTGGTTCGGGAACCCAATTGAAGGTGGTCAGGGTGAGGTCGGCCATTTGCTGTCTCCGTGTCCTGGTTCGAAACAAAGGACGAGCGAAGGGCGCCCGTTCCGACACCCGCGCCAAGTCTTTTTGTCGGCGGCGGCGTATCCGGCTAGGCTCGCGCCAAACAACAGGAGGAAACCCGATGCCATCAGCTTTCTTCGTCGTCCGCGCCACCGTCTCCGATCCCGCCCAGCGCGCTGCTTTCGACAAATGGTACGAGACGGAACATGTGCCCGACGCGGTGAAGGCATTCGGCGTGAGTAAAGCCTGGCGGTTCTGGAGCCTGGACGATCCCTCGCTGCATCAGGCGATGTATCAGTTCGATGACGAGGCCAAGCTTGCGGCGGTGCTGAAGGGCGATGCGCTCAAGCAACTGGTCGCCGATTTCAAGCGCGACTGGCCCGACGTCAAGCGTTCGCGCGAGACGCTGGTGCTGGCGCAGGAGTTTGCGCAATAGGGCGCACCGAATGTCTGCCTCGCAACGGCTCTGAACACACGATTCAGCCTTGGTTGATTCAGCCTCGGTTCATGTCGTGACCGCGACACTCCCTCTGCATCACTTGCTCGGTAGCCTGGAGGATATGTCATGGAGCGTCGAAACTTTTTGAAACTTGCACTGGGGGTGACGGCGGGCGCCGCCGCCTTCGCCGCGACCGCGCAGGCCGCGCCGCTGTCGCCGCAGCCGCTCAGTGATCCCGCGCGCACGCCGCAAGGCAATCCCGACGCTCATCCGGCCGTCACCACCAGCGAGGAAGCCGCCAAGCTGACGCCCGAACAGGTTCACTGGCATGGCCGCCACCGGGGCTGGGGCCGCCGTCATTGGGGCTGGCGTCGCCGCCGTTGGCATCGCCGTCACTGGTAAGCCGCGGCAAGCCGCGAATTGGACGGGGATCGCAGCCGCGGTCCCCGTTTCGATTCCAGGCCGCTCAAATTCCACGGCGGACGAATCGTCGGCGGCAAGCCTGAAAGCGAACGAGCCTGAAAACGAAAATGGCCGCGCAGGCTGAACCTGCGCGGCCATCTTGCGATGCAAAGAGATCAGAACGGGCGGCAGCGGCCGGCGTACCAGCGGAAGCCATAGGGGCAAACACGCGCGCGCGGCACGACGACGACGGGCGGAGCGACCACTACAGGGGCGGGGCGCACAACGACCGCGCCGCGCATCGGGCGACAGCCGCCGTAGGCGCCACGATACCAACCCGGGCCGCAACCCTGCGCGGCGCTGGCGGCCTCGCTGAAACCGACAACCGCGCTGGCGAGCATGGCGGCGGCGAACAGGTATTTCATGTGATCTTCCTTCTCGTCCTTGGGGCAGGTCTTTTGGGGGCGGGTCTTTGGGGCAAGTCTTTGGAGTAAGTCTTTAGGAGCTTGGCGCTTGCGGCGCACAATGAATCAAAAGACACGATTCGACATGTTAAATTTTGCAACACGCCGACACGGTGCGATCCAAATCTGTCAATCATGACCTGAATGCGGCATGAACGTTCCGAGTATGCGGCTTGGCGCGACAGAAACTGGAGTTGGCGGCCGGCTCGGCAGAAATCCTCCAGGACGCCGGCCCGGGAGCATTCAGGCGCGCACTGCCGGTGCAGCGGCGCGCGGGTCAGTCCTTCCCATCGCCGAACAGCGCGGCAAACTGCTTCTCGCCGGTGCGGGTGAAGTTGACGATACGGCTGCCGGGCGTGGCGTCGCGCGCCGCCCATTTCAGCTCGGCGAAGCGCTGCATCATGGCGGCCCCCAGCGTGCCGGCGAGGTGATGCCGCCGCTCACTCCAGTCGAGGCAGGCCTTGCACACCGGGCGGCGCGGATGGGTGAGCATGCCGGTCGAGATCTGCAGATGCTTGGCGAGGAAGCGTTCGCCCTCAGCCGTCAGCTCGATGTCCTGCTTTTTCTGCCTGACCAGATTCCGCTCGCGCAGGGAATCCAGCATCTGCACGCCGAGATCGCCAGCGAGGTGGTCGTAGCAGATCCGCGCGCGCCGCAGCGCCGGGTCCTTCGGCCCGGTGCGCACCCGCATGTGGCCGGTCCGCGCGGCCAGGCCTGCGAGGCCCTCGAGCACGCCGGCGACGTCGTCGTCGGTGAGGCGATAGTAGCGGTGGCGGCCCTGCTTCTCCGGCTCGACCAGCCCGCCGGCCTCGAGCTTGGCCAGATGCGAACTCGCAGTCTGCGGCGTGATGCCGGCCTCCTGCGCCAGCTCGCTCGCCGTGAGCGCGCGGCCGTTCATCAGCGCGGTGAGCATGTTGGCGCGCGCGGGATCGCCGACCAGCGAAGCGACCAGGGCGATGTCGGGTCCTGATTTCATGCTTCGATGGTAGCCGAAGCATTGTGGTCGGGCAAGGGCGTAGCTTCTCACCAAGTCGTCATTGCGCGCGCAGCGAACCCGTAGGTGGGCAAAGGAGCGTAGCGACGTGCCCACCATTCGTCGTTGCGGGGAAACGACGTGGGCACGCTTCCGCCTTCGCTCTTCGAGCTACGGCGGACAAGTCGCTTTGCCCACCCTACGAGACTTTGCTTCGCTCGCAATGGCGGTCGCAACCCAGGAGCCATCATGTCCGTCACCGTCTTCATCCGCTATCAGATCGACCCGTTCAAGCGCGCGCAGTTCGAGGAATATTCGAAGCGCTGGCTCACCATCATCCCGAAATGCGGCGGTGACCTGATCGGTTATTTCATGCCGCATGAAGGCACCAACAACATCGCCTTCGGTCTGATCAGCTTCGAGAGTCTGGCCGCATACGAGGCCTATCGCGCGCGGCTGCGGCAGGACGCGGAAGGAATGGCGAATTTCCATTTCGCCGAGGAACACAAATTCATCCTCGCGGAAGAGCGCACCTTCCTGCGCAAGGTGGTATTGTAGGTCCGATAGCAGCAGGAGATGCCCATGATCGCCGTGATCTTCGAGGTCTGGCCGAAGCCGGAACACCGCCAGGACTATTTCGACCTCGCAGCCGATCTGAAGCCGATCCTGCAAACCATCGACGGCTTCATCTCGGTCGAGCGCTTCGAGAGCCTGACCGAGAAGGGCAAGATCCTGTCGGTGTCGTTCTGGCGCGACGAGGCGGCGGTGCAGGCCTGGCGCAACACGATGGAGCACCGCCGCACCCAGGCCAAGGGCCGGGCGCAGATCTTTGCCGATTATCATCTGCGCATCGCCAGCGTGGTCAGAGACTACGGCATGAATGACCGCGAGCAGGCGCCGAAGGACAGCCGGGCGGTGCACGACGCCCACTAACGCTGCCGGGTGCGCACTGGCGCTGCCGGGTGCGCACTGGCGCTGCCAGGTTAGGGCGCCTATGTCTGCGCGGCCAACAAAGGGAGAAGAAACATGCACGTCACGACCGCGGACAAGCGCGCCACCTTCAAGAAGATGCACGAAAGCGGCTGCTTCATCCTGCCCAATCCGGTCGATAACGGCAGTGCCAAGGCATTGCAGCATCTCGGTTTCAAGGCGATTGCGTCGTCGAGCGCGGGCTTTGCCTGGACCATCGGCAAGGCCGACAACCACGTCAACGTCGAGGACGTCTGTCAGCATCTGGCAGCATTGAGCTCGGCCGTCGACATCCCCGTCAACGCCGATTTCGAGGGCGGCTTTGCGGTCGAGCCGGACAGGGTCGCGGACAATGTCGAGCGCTGCGTGCGCACCGGCGTCGCCGGCCTGTCGATCGAGGATTCCACCGGCGACAAGGACAAGCCGCTCTACGATCGCGCACTCGCGGTCGAGCGCATCAAGGCCTCGCGCAAGGCGATCGGCGACAGCGGCACGCTGCTGGTCGGCCGCTGCGAAGCCTATCTGTGGGGCGTGACCGATTTGAAGCTCGTCATCGACCGGCTCACCGCTTACGCCGATGCCGGCGCCGACTGCCTCTATGCGCCGGGCCTGAAGACCCGCGAGGACATCTCTGCTGTGGTGAAGGCTGTCGCACCAAAGCCGTTCAACCTCTTGATCGGCGCCTCCGGCCTGTCGTTGCAGCAGGCCGAAGATCTCGGCGTGCGCCGGATCAGCGTCGGCGGCTCGCTCGCCCGCGCCGCCTGGGGCGGCTTCATGCGTGCGGCAAAGGAGATGGCGGAGAAGGGGACATTCACCGAGCTCGGCAGCGGCTATCCCGGCGGCGAACTCAACAAGATGTTCAGCTAGGAACACAACGAAAAAGCGGCGGGACTTTTTGAGTCCCGCCGCTTCACGCGCTATTGCGAAGTGTTACTTCGCGCCGTCAGACGGCTTCTGCGTGTCCGGGGCCGGCTTGGTCGGCGCCGCACCCGTCGTCACGCCCGGCTCGGTGTTGTTGCGCGGCGTCACGTCGCGCATACCGGGAGGCGCGGCCGGATTGGCAGGAGGCGCCTGCTGTGCGGTCTGAGTCGCCGGCGCGTTGCTGGCCTGGTTGCCAGTCGTCGTATTGTTCAGGCCGTAGAACACGGCACCCAGCACCAGTGCAATCGCAACGGCGAATAACGCAACCTTGCCGCTGGAGGCGGGGCCTTCGCCCAGCTCGGGATCGGCCTGAAGGTCGCCATCCCGGCGCGCCGCGCGAAGATACTCATCGTCGGCGAGGTTCGGGCGGTACGGATCGTTGGGAAAACGGTCGTCAGCCATCGATTGTCTCCTCGGTTGTGACGCCCGGACAACCCGTGGATGCGAGATTCTGTTCCGCGCCTCCTTATGCTTTCGTCGCATGTTGCCCCGCCACCGGGAATCGGGAACCTGTTCATTCGGGAACTGGACGCGAGTTCCATGGCTGCGACGAGGACAATCGCGAGGGAACAAGCCAATGTGGAGTTTGCCGCCAAGCGATACCGTGCTGCATTTCCTGTCCCTGGTTGCGATAGCCGCCCAGGGCATGACGGCTGCACTTGCTGCCGGACGCCGCAGCATGGACTGGTTAGGTGTGTGCTTCCTCGGCTGCATCACCGCGCTTGGCGGCGGCACGTTGCGCGATCTCTTCCTCGGGCACTATCCGTTGGTTTGGGTCGCCAATCCGATCTATCTGGCGCTGGCCGGTGGTGCGGCCTTCCTCACCATTCTGTTCGCGCGCCTCGTGCACCGGCTGAAGGTCGCTTTCATCGTGCTCGACGCGATCGGGCTCGTCGTCTTCACCATGGCCGGCTGCGACGTCGCCTGGCAGATGGATGCTTCGCTGCCGATCGTGATCGTCTCGGGCATGGTGACCGGGTGCGCCGGCGGCGTGTTGCGCGACGTGCTCTCCAACGACGTGCCGCTGCTGTTTCGGTCCGAGCTCTACGCCAGCGTCTCGGTCGTGACGGGACTGTTCTACGCCACCGCCTTCGGCCTCAACCTCAACGCCGAGCTCTGGACGATCCTGACCTTCGTGCTCGGTCTCAGCTTGCGCCTGCTCGCGGTGCGCTACAAATGGGAGATGCCGAAATTCGTGTTCACCGGGGACGAGGAGAGGTAGAGGTTACGTGACCTCACTCCATCCACATCGTCGTTACAGCAATGACGGGGATGGAGCTACTCCTGCTTCCTGGCCTTCGCCACCTGCGCCGGCGTCACCAGCGGGGCCGCATTGCCCCAGGAGTTGCGGATGTAGTTCGTCACCGCCGTGATCTCCTCATTGGACAGCCTGGCATAGGGCGGCATCTCGCCGGTGTTGGGCGCGCGCGGTGTGGTCACGGTGTGGGCGCCGTCGAGAATGATGCGCAACGTCGAGGACGGATTGATCGATTGCAGCAGCGCATTGCCCGGCAGCGGCGGATAGATGCGCGGCGCACCCGAGCCGTCGGCTTCATGGCAGGCGATGCAGAGCTTTGCGTAGACCGCCTGGCCCGCCTTCATCTCGGCATCATCAGGCGGCGCCACGATCGTCTCGCGCCGCGACGGCGGCAGGCTCTTCAGGTACACCGCGATCGCGCGCACATCGGCATCGCTCATCTTCGAGGTCGAGTTGACGACGACCTCCGCCATCAGCCCGCCGGCATGGCTCCTGACATTGCGCCCGCTCTGCAGATATTCGGCGATGTCCGCCTCGCTCCACGACTTCAGGCCCGTGCGGGAAGCGCCGTCGAGCCTTGGCGCGTACCAGCCACCGACCTCGTTGCCCGCGAGCGCCTGCGCCTGCTTGTCCGCGCCAAAATAGTTCTTCGGTGTGTGGCAGGCGCCGCAATGACCGAGCCCGGTGACGAGATAGCCGCCGCGATTCCACGCCGCGCTCTGGCTCTGGTCCGGCTCGTACAGGCCGGGCTTGAAATACATCGCGTTCCAGACCCGCATCAGGCCGCGATAGCCGAACGGCCAGCGCAGCTCCGGCGGCTTGTTGCGGCTGAGGACGGGCGCAAGCGTGCCGAGATAGGCGCGGATCGCCAGCGTGTCGTCCTTCGTCATCTTCGTGAAGTAGGGATAGGGGAAGGCCGGATAGTAGTTCGACCCGTCGGGCGCGACGCCCGTGCGCAATGCGCGGGTGAAATCGGCATCCAGCCAGGCGCCGATCCCGGTGTCGCGGTCCGGGGTCAGGTTCGGCGCATAGATCGCGCCGAATGGCGTGTCGATGCGCTTGCCGCCCGCGAACGGTTTTGCCGGATCGGCGGTGTGGCAGCCCGCGCAGTCGCCGGCCTCGACCAGCGTCTTGCCGTAGGCGATCAGCTCCGGCGACGGCTCGGCGGCGCGGGCTGCGCTTGCAACCGCACTGCACAACGCCAGGCCGACGAGAGCCGAGCCAGTCAGAATCGTCCGCATCGAAGCCTCTCCTGCGACCAATCGCCCGCATCGGGCACGACAGGGGCATCAGTTCGTTTCGCCACAGTGGGGGTATGGTGACACAAATTGAAAATGCCCAGCGTGTTTCAGGCCACGAAGTTGCGATTTTTACCCGGCGCTCCCTTTGGTCCAGATTTGTGATGCGGATCGTGAAATATCCGACATAGAGTGGCGAAACTGGTCGGCGCGCCCTAGCTAAAAACAACGGGAAGGCAGCGGCTTAAGTCAGCAAGACCTGAACAGGGCGCAAAAAGAGGACAGCATGGGCATCAACCAGGGTCCGATCAGTCTCGATCAAAAATACACCCAGGAAACCGGGCATGTCTTCACCACGGGCATCCAGGCCCTGGTCCGCCTGCCCATGGCCCAGATCCGGCGCGACCGCGCCAGCGGCCTCAACACCGCGGGCTTCATCTCCGGTTATCGCGGCTCGCCGCTCGGCGGCTACGACCAGCAGCTGTTTGCCGCCCGCAAGCATCTCGAACAGTACAACATCAAGTTCCAGCCCGGCGTGAACGAGGATCTGGCGGCCACCGCCATCTGGGGCTCGCAGCAGCTTAACCTCTCGCCCGGCGCGAAATATGACGGGGTGGTCGGCATCTGGTACGGCAAGGGCCCCGGCGTCGATCGCTGCGGCGACGTGTTCCGCCACGGCAATGCCGCAGGCTCCGCCAAGAACGGCGGCGTGCTGTGCCTTGCCGGCGACGACCATGGCGCAAAATCCTCGACCGTCCCGCATCAGTCCGACCACGCCTTCATGTCGGCGCTGATGCCGTATCTCTATCCCTCGAGCATCCACGAGATGATCGAGATGGGCCTGCTCGGCATCGCGATGTCACGCTATTCCGGTTGCTGGGTCGGCATGAAGGTGATCACGGAGACGGTGGAGACCACCGCCGAGATCGATCTCACCGACGAGATGAAGCCGTTCATCATCCCCGCCGATTTCGAGATGCCGCAAGGCGGACTCAATCTGCGCTGGCCCGACGACCGCTTCGAGCAGGACCGTCGCCTGCAGGACTACAAGGGCTTTGCCGCGATCGCCTTTGCGCGCGCCAACAAGGTCAACCGCATCACCATGGATTCGCCGAACGCCCGTTTCGGCATCATGGCGTCGGGCAAAAGCTATGAGGACGTCCGTCAGGCGCTGCGCGAGCTCGGCGTCACCGAAGAGGTCGCTGCCAAGATCGGCCTTCGCCTCTACAAGATCGGCATGCCCTGGCCGCTGGAGCCGGAAGGCGTGCATCAATTCGCCATCGGCCTCGAAGAGATATTCATCGTCGAGGAGCGCCGCGAGATCGTCGAGAACCAGGTCAAGCAGGTGTTGTTCAACTGGCGCGATGACGTGCGCCCGCGCATCGTCGGCAAGATGGACGAGCACGACAAGCGCTTCCTGACCTTCGCCGCCGAGCTCAGCGTTGCCTCGCTTGCGACCTCGCTTACCGAGCGACTTCTCAAGCTCGATCTCAACCCTGAGATTGCTTCGATGCTCCGCGCCAAGGCCGACTGGTTCAACGGCCGTCAGGCCACCCAGATGCAAGCGGTCGCACCTGTCTCCCGCACCCCGTATTTCTGCTCCGGCTGTCCCCACAACACCTCGACGAAGGTCCCCGAAGGCAGCCGGGCGCTCGCCGGCATCGGCTGCCACTTCATGGCGCTGTGGATGGACCGCTCGACCGAGACCTTTACGCATATGGGCGGCGAGGGCGTGCCGTGGGTCGGCATCGCACCCTTCACCAACGAGAACCATATCTTCGCCAATCTCGGCGACGGCACCTATTTCCACTCGGGCCTTCTCGCCATCCGCCAGGCGGTGGCGTCCAAGACCAACATCACCTACAAGATCCTCTACAACGACGCGGTGGCCATGACCGGCGGCCAGCGCCATGACGGCGATCTCTCGCCGCAGCAGATCACCCATCAACTCCACGCCGAAGGCATCCGCGAGATCTATCTGGTCTCGGAGGCGCCCGATGCCTATCCGGCCAGCACCATCGCGCCGGGCGTGAAGCTCTACCATCGCGACGAGCTGCAAAACGTCATGAAGATGTGCCGGGAACACAAGGGCACATCGGCGATCGTGTTCGTGCAGACCTGCGCCGCGGAAAAACGCCGCCGCCGCAAGCGCGGCCTGATGGAGGATCCGGCGCGCCGCGTCATGATCAATCCGGCCGTCTGCGAAGGCTGCGGCGACTGCTCGGTGCAATCGAACTGCATCTCGGTCGAGCCGCTGGAGACCGAGTTCGGTCGCAAGCGCGCCATCAACCAGTCCTCCTGCAACAAGGACTATTCGTGCCTGAAGGGCTTTTGCCCGTCCTTCGTCACCGTCGATGGCGGCAAGCCACGCCACCGCGCGCCGGCCGACCTTTCCGACATCGGTGCGATTGCCGAGCCGGCGTCGCGGCCGACACTCGACAAGCCCTATAACATCGCGGTCGGCGGCGTCGGCGGCACCGGCGTTCTCACCATCGGGGCGCTGCTCGGCATGGCCGCCCATATCGAGGGCAAGGCCTCGATGATCCTCGACATGTCGGGCCTTGCACAGAAGGGCGGGGCGGTGCTCAGCCATGTCCGCCTGTCGGATCACCCCGCGGAAGTGACCTGCTCGCGCATCGTCACCGGCACGGCCGATCTCGTGCTCGCCGCCGACGAGGTGGTCGCGGTCGCCAAGGACACGATCTCGCTCTGCGACTCCACACGGACCCGCGGCATCATCAACAGCCACGTCATTCCGACCGCCGATTTCGTCCTCAACCGCGACTTCAATTTCCAGACCCGCAAGCTGAATGGGCTCTTGGAAACGGCGCTGCACAAGGACTCGGTCTTCTTCGATTTCACCAAGCCGGCCGAGCAGCTGCTCGGCGACAGCATCGCCACCAACATGATGATGATGGGCTACGCCTATCAGAAGGGCCTGTTCCCGCTCTCGGCGGAATCGATCGAGCAGGCGATCGAGGTCAACGGCGTCTCGATCAAGATGAACAAGGAGGCCTTCCGCCTTGGTCGCCTCGCGGTCGCCGATCCCGCGCGTCTGGCCGACATGCTGAAGGGCACGGACCAGGTCGCAGCGCCCAAGTCGCTGGAGGCCATGACGCTCGATGAAGTCATCGAGCACCGCGCCAAGCACCTCACGGCCTATCAGAACAGCCGTCTCGCCAAGCGATATCGCAGGCTGATCGACCAGGTGCGCGACGCCGCGGTGAAGGGCGGTTATGGCGATGCGTTGCCGCGCGCGGTCGCAGTGAACTACGCCAAGCTGCTGGCCTACAAGGACGAATACGAAGTCGCGCGCCTCTACACCGACGGCGCCTTCGCCCAGCAGCTCCGCGATCAGTTCGAGGGCGACTTCAAGTTCAACTTCAACCTTGCGCCGCCGATCCTCGGCGGCGGCCTCGACGCGCTGGGACGCCCGAAGAAGCGAGCCTTCGGCCCCTGGATGCTGAACGTCTTCGGCGTGCTGGCGAAACTCAAATTCCTGCGCGGAACGCCGCTCGACATCTTCGGCCGCAGCGCCGACCGCAAGCTCGAGCGTGATTTGATCGCCGGCTACGAAAAGGACGTCGCAACCGTGCTCGGCCTGTTGTCGCCGGTCACGATCGACACCGCGGTGGAATTGCTCTCACTCCCCGACCGCATCCGCGGCTACGGCCCGGTGAAGGAGAAAGCTGTCGCGGACGCAAAGATGCGTTACGCCCAGCTCGCCGCCGATCTCGCCAACCCGCCGCCCGCGCCAAGGCAGATCGCGGCGGAGTAGGGCGGTTCCGTAGGTGCTGTAGGGCGGATTAGCGAAGCGCAATCCGCCACGTCCGTTGCCGTGGAGATCAATACGGCGGATTACGCCTTCGGCTAATCCGCCCTACGGCACTCCTTCCAGGAATAAGGCGCTCTCGTAGGGTGGGCAAAGGCGCAAAGCGCCGTGCCCACCATCTCGCCACGACTGCACCAGAAGACGTGGGCACGCTTCCGCCGTCGCCCTTCGAGCTACAGCGGACAAGTCGCTTTTTCCCTACGGACTAAATTCATCCGTTTGACAAGAGTTGTGGCCGCGCGATATCAGCAACTTGCGATAGTGAAGCGCGCCGGGCGATGCGGCCGTGCGCTATGCGGGGCGATGATCGATGTCATTGCGCACTGTGTTGATTCTGTTTCTGGCCGTCGGTGTGTTGGCGGCGTTGGGGATGTTCTGGAATCAGCATGCCATCGAACGCGTCATGCGCGATGGCTATGGCACCACCGGAAATATCATTTCGGCCAAAGTCGTCTCGCCGCGGTTTCCGTTCGTGTTTGACGGCGGCTGGCCGCGCTATGTCGACGAAAATCTGTCGATCGGATTGCAGTGGACCGGCAGGGATGGCGTCCAGCGCGAGCGCACGGGCATAGCGGTCAGTGCTGCCTATGCGGCGCGGATCATGGTTGGCAATCAGCTCAAGCTCCTGACGATCCCAATCCAGGCCGTTGACGACGATTCATCGCTTCCGGTCATTGTCGAAGATCTCGACGACCATCTGAGCCACATCCGGTCCACGTCGAGGTTCATGGCGGCGGGAGCGGGCGTTTGCGCCGTGCTCATGATGCTCGTGATCGGATGGCAGGCATGGTCGGCGCGTCGAGGCGGGCCGGGGAGCGCGACGATCGCCGCCGGAGCAAGGCGTCCCTTTCCTTACATCCTCGGGACCCTGACTGCTGTGATGCTTCCGTTCGGCGGCTACATGCTGGTGAACTCCTACATTGAGCAAAGCACGTTGAATGAGATCCTCGCCCATGGCGATGAAGCTACCGCCGATGTTACCCGCGCCTACGGTGAGGTGAACAAGGCCGGTGAGGCCCCGAGCTATCTCGTGACGCTGGCGTGGACCGACAAGAGCGGACGACAGCAGGCCTACGGACCGACCCATATCAGCCCGGCCTTCTGGCGGCAGATCACGCGCAACGGCGTCCAGACCGTCAGACAGATCAGGATCCGCTATCTCACGGGCAGACCTGATGCGGGGCCCCTGATCGTCGACGACGCGGCCGAGCGCCAACACCAGGACAGTTTTGGCGTGAAGGGAGGCGCTGTTCTTCTCGTCCTCGGACTGATGTTCGCCGGGCTGACCGCGTTCCGTTATCGCGCGCGCCCGAGCACCGCCTCGTAGCGAAGAGTCTGTCTTTCACCCCTCGTATCGGACGAGCGAGCAATGTTCACAGCTCGCTGCGGAGGCATCCGCTGAGGCCCGTGCCGCACAGCCCGACCTGACGGAAGGCAACTGGTCGGGACGGCGCAAGGTCCCGTAGGGTGGGCAAAGGCGCGAAGCGCCGTGCCCACGACCTCGCCAGGATTGCGAAGGACGTGGGCACGCTTCGCTTTGCCCACCCTGCGACACCACCCCTTGTGTTACCGCCGGGCGAAACATCCAAGAGACGAGTCAATCCCCGCGCGCAAAAACATTCCACTTTACCGAAATTCGGAATTGTCGTATCGGTCCGCCACCTCATCCCTCAAGAGGGGCGTATCGCGATCGTCACGAAACGCGGGGTGAGTGGCGGTGGACGCGGGCTGCGTCGCGCGGGCGATTGTCTCGTGCACGACGGGCGCGGTCTCGCGTACGGCAAAATCGTGTGGTCCTGACGCCCGCAGGCTGGCGTCAAGTCTTGCGCTTCGCTCGCAAGGCGACGGGGGCAATAGTGCATCGCTCCCCGGGGAGAGCGCGACATAAGCCGTAAAGCCACTGCGCAGGGAAGGCCGGATGTTTGGCCGCACCTGTATGCCGCTGTGCATCTGTTCTTCGCGCAATCGCGCACAGCGGACCGTGGGTGCCCAGCCGGCACCCGGTCTTCCCTGCGCCCTCTGTTCAAGGAGGGAGCGAGACGGAAGCAAAGCTCGGGCGAAACATGCCGCGAGGATGCGGGGGCGTGTCTGCAGGACAAGGTCTCGTGCCCCGGACGCTGCGCAGCACGAAGTGATGCGCTGCTGAGCCGGGGCCCATCTCGCAACGAAAACGCGGCCGCATGGGTCCCGGCTCTGCGCAGCAACGCCGAAGCGTTGCAGCGCGTCCGGGACACCAGAACATACCCCACTTGCGCCAGTCCGCTGCCCTCTCGCGGGGCGGAATATTTCCGCGCTTGCCAATCTGCCCAGTGCGGTTCAGAAAAACGGGGCAAATAAGAAAAGCCAGCGGAGACCTGAAGTTTGACCATCAAGGGCAAGGCCTACATTGCCGGGATCTACGAACACCCGACCCGGCATGCGCCGGACAAATCCACCGCCCAGCTCCATGCCGAGGTCGCCAAGGGCGCGATCGAGGATGCCGGGATCAGCAAGGACGACGTCGACGGCTATTTCTGCGCGGGCGATGCTCCGGGCGGCGCCTGGCCGATGGTCGATTATCTCGGCCTCAACACCAAAAAGCTCCGCCACGTCGATTCCACCGAGACCGGCGGCTGTTCCTACATCATCCATCTCGGCCACGCCGCTGAGGCGATCGCGGCAGGCAAGTGCTCGATCGCGCTGATCACGCTCGCCGGCAAGCCGCGCACCGGCGCGATGCCGCCGCGTGCGGCCGGCGCCGAGGTCGATTTCGAATCCGCTTACGGCGCGACCACGCACAATGCCTACGGCATGTGTGCCATGCGCCATATGCACGACTATGGCACCACCTCGGAGCAACTGGCCTGGATCAAGGTCGCAGCCTCCCATCACGCGCAATACAATCCGCATGCCATGCTCAAGGACGTCGTCACCGTCGAGGACGTCCTGAACTCACCGATGATCTCCGATCCCCTGCACCGCATGGATTGCTGTGTCGTCTCCGACGGCGGCGGCGCGCTGATCGTGACGACGCCGGAGATTGCCAAGAGCCTGAAGAAGCCGCTGGTCAAGCTGATCGGCCATGGCGAAGCCATGAAGGGCCCGCGCGGCGGCAAGGATCTCGATCTCACGTACTCCGCCGGCATCTGGTCCGGCCCGCGCGCGTTCGAGGAAGCCGGCATCACGCCGAAGGACATCAAATACGCCTCGATCTACGACAGCTTCACCATCACGGTGCTGATGCAGCTCGAGGATCTCGGGTTCTGCAAGAAGGGCGAGGGCGGCAAGTTCGTCGCCGACGGCAATCTGATCTCGGGCGTCGGCAAGCTGCCGTTCAACACCGATGGCGGCGGCCTCTGCAGCAACCATCCCGTCAACCGCGGCGGCATGACCAAGATCATCGAGGCCGTCAGGCAGCTGCGCGGCGAGGCGCATCCGAAGGTGCAGGTCAGGAATTGCGATCTCGCCATTGCCCACGGCACCGGCGGCCTCCTGGGCGTCCGCCACGCCGCCTCGACGGCCATTCTGGAGCGCGTGTGATGGTAGATGCAAAGAAATATCCGGCTCCGGTGACGAACCCCGAGACCGCAGCGTTCTGGGACGCAGCCAAGCAAGGCAAGTTCATGATCAAGCGCTGCACGGCGTGCGGCGAAGCGCATTACTTCCCGCGCTCGATCTGCCCGTTCTGCTACTCCGACAAGACGGTCTGGGAGGAAGCGTCGGGCGAGGGCACGATCTACACCTGGAGCCTGATGCGGAAATCGCCGACCGGGCCCTATGCCATCGGCTACGTCACGCTGAAGGAGGGGCCGTCGGTGCAGACCAATTTCGTCGACTGCGATCTCGAGAAGCTGAAGATCGGTCAGAAGGTGAAGGTGGTGTTCAAGCCGACCGACGGCGCACCGCTGCCGTTCTTCGCACCGGCCTGATTGCTTTCTTCCCTTCTCCCCTTGTGGGAGAAGGTGGCGCAAAGCGCCGGATGAGGGGTTCTCTTCCCAGAGAGACTTTTGCCGAGGAGCCAACCCCTCACCCAAATGAGTTTGTCGCACGGCTCTCGCGGCCCTCTTCCACAAGGGGAGAGGGCACATTAACGAGCGCCGTTGCTCGCTGAGAGAAATGCCGGAGGAAACCAAAAAAATGTCCGCCAGATACGAAGAGCTCAAAGGCCTGAAGAACCTTGGCCAGAAATACGCCTACACCGACCGCGAGGTGATGCTCTATGCCTATGGCATCGGCCTCGGCGCCGATCCCATGGACGAGAAGGAGCTCGCTTTCGTCAACGAGGGCACGCTGACGCCGCGGCCGCTGAAGGTGGTACCGACGTTTGCGTCCGTCGCAGCCTGGGGCGCGGGCCCCGGCGAGATGAACCTCAACCGCGTCATGGTCGTCGACGGTGAGCGCGACATCACCTTCCACCAGCCGCTGCCGGTGGCCGCGCACATCACGGCCGACTCCTCCGTCGTTGAGGTCTACGACAAGGGCAAGGACAAGGGCGTCGTCATCGCGCACCAGACCGTGCTCAAGAACGAGAAGGGCGAGAAGCTTGCGACACTCGTCGCCTCGCGCTTTGCCCGCGGCGACGGCGGCTTTGGCGGGCCGAGCCTGACCCAGCCAGATCCGCACAAGATCCCCTCGCGCACGCCTGACAAGACCATCGACATCACCACGCGTCCCGACCAGGCGCTGGTCTATCGCCTCTGCGGCGACCGCAATCCGTTGCACAGCGATCCCGAGTTCGCCAAGAAGGCCGGCTTCCCGCGTCCGATCCTGCACGGCATGTGCACCTACGGCATCACCTGCCGCGGCGTGCTTCAGACCTACGCCGATTACGACGCAAGCGCATTCCGCCAGCACGTCGCGCGGTTCTCCTCGCCGGTCTATCCCGGCGAGACCGTAACCATGGACCTCTGGAGGGACGGCAACACGATCTCGTTCGAAGCGAAGGTGAAGTCGCGCGGCGTCACCGTGATCAAGAACGGCAAGACGGTCTTAGGTTAGGGCGGTCTCGTGCCCCGGACGCAACGCAGCACGCAGTGATGCGCTGCAGAGCCGGGGCCCAGAGGCGGTAGCAAAGAGCTGGGTCCCGGCTCTGCGAAGCAGCGTTTCACGCTGCATCGCGTCCGGGACACGAAACAATAAGAGCAAGGGAGAGGCCACCATGGGACTACTCGACGGCAAGGTCGCGCTGATCACCGGCGCTGGCGGCGGGCTCGGTGAGGCCTACGCGAAGCTGTTTGCGCGGGAGGGGGCCTCGGTCGTCGTCAATGACCTCGGCGGTCCCCGTGACGGCTCCGGCGCCGACAAGTCGATGGCGCAGCTCGTGGTGGACGCGATCACGGCCGAGGGCGGCAAGGCGGTCGCCAACGGCGCCGATATCTCCACCATGGAGGGCGGCCAGTCGGTGTTCGACGACGCCATCAAGCATTTCGGCCGCGCCGACATCCTCGTCAACAATGCCGGCATTTTGCGCGACCAGACTTTCGCAAAGGCCAGCGAATCCGACTGGGACAAGGTCATCAAGGTGCATCTGAAGGGCACCTTTTGTTGCACCATGCCGGTGTTTCGCTGGATGCGGGAAAATGGCGGCGGTGTCATCGTCAACACCTCCTCGACATCAGGGCTGATCGGCAATTTCGGCCAGACCAATTACGGCGCGGCCAAGGGCGGCATCTGGGGCCTCTCCAACGTGCTGGCGATCGAGGGCCGCAAATACAACATCCGGATCTGGACGCTGGCCCCGGGCGCCCTGACCCGCATGACCGCAGACCTGCCCCGCTATAAGGAGAACCCCTCGGCGGCGCTGGGGCCGGACGGCATCGCGCCGGCCGTGCTATACATGGTCAGCGACTTGTCGGGCGACCAGACCGGCAAGGTGCTGGGCGTGTCCGGGCCCCGCGGCGTGCGCGAGATGCGGATGATGGAAATGGAAGGCTGGAAACCGCCGCACACGGGCTGGAAGGCCCAGGACATCGCCGATCACGCCAAGGAGATCTTCTTCTCCGAGGAGCAGATCAAGATGGGCGCGCGGCGGTTTTAGGAGCCGTCATCCCGGGGCACGCGAAGCGTGAGCCCGGGATCCATACTCCGGATCGTGGTTATGGATTCCGGGCTCGCGACTGCGTCGCGCCCCGGAATGACAACAGAGAGAGACGAGGACTAGATGAAACTGACCGCCGACGCCAAGGGCACTTTCGCAATCGCGCCGACGCCGTTCCACGACGACGGCCGGATCGACGAGCGCTCGATCGATCGCCTGACCGATTTCTACGAGGAGGTCGGCTGCGACGGCGTCACGGTGCTGGGCATCCTCGGTGAGGCCCCCAAGCTCGATGCCGCCGAGGCCGAGCAGGTGGCGGTGCGCTTCGTCAAGCGTGCCAGGAAGATGCAGGTGATCGTCGGCGTCTCCGCGCCCGGCTTTGCCACCATGCGCTCGCTGGCCAAGGCCTCGATGGACGCCGGCGCGGCCGGCGTCATGATCGCGCCGCCGCCGAGCCTGCGTACCGACGACCAGATCGTCGGCTATTTCAAGCAGGCGGCCGAGGCGATCGGGCCGGATGTGCCCTGGGTGCTCCAGGATTATCCGCTGACCCTGTCGGTGGTGTTCACTCCCGCCGTGATCCGCAAGATCGTCATGGACAATCCGAACTGCGTGATGCTCAAGCACGAGGACTGGCCGGGACTTGAGAAGATCACGACCCTGCGCGGCTTCCAGAAGGACGGCTCGCTCCGTCCGCTCTCGATCCTCTGCGGCAATGGCGGCACGTTCCTGGACTTCGAGATGGAGCGCGGTGCCGACGGCGCCATGACCGGTTACGCCTTCCCGGAGCTTCTGATCGACGTCGTGAACCTCTCCAAGGCCGGCAAGCGCGATGCCGCGCATGATCTGTTCGACGCGCATCTGCCGCTGATCCGCTACGAGCAGCAGCCCGGCGTCGGCCTGACCATCCGCAAATACGTGCTGCAGAAGCGCGGCATCATCGCCTCCAGCGCCCAACGCAAGCCCGGCGCGACCATCACGGCGATGGCGAAGGCGGAGGTCGAATATCTGCTGTCGCGCGTCGCCCGCGTCGACAAGCGCGCCAATCTCGGCCCGCAATCCAGCGCGGCAGGTTAGTTGGATGGCCGAAACATCAGCATCACGCCCGGCGTCGACGATCCTCCTGCTGCGCGACGGCCCCACGGTCGACGGCAAGAGCCGCGGCGAAATCGAGGTCTTCATGATGGTCCGCCATCATCAGATCGAGTTCAACTCGGGCGCGCTGGTGTTTCCCGGCGGCAGCGTCGATGCCGGCGACAACGAGATCGTTGCCCGCTCCGACCTGTATTCGGGCGGTGAAGGCCTCAGCGAGGCGGATCGCGGTTTTCGCATCGCCGCGATCCGCGAGACCTTCGAAGAGAGCGGCATCCTGCTGGCGCGGTCAAAGGGGACGGGCGCGCCTGTCGATGCCAGGCGTGCCGGCGAGATCGCCGACAAGCACCGCGTCGCGCTCAACGAGCACAAGGTCAGCTTCCTGAGCATCCTGGTCGACAACGACCTTCAGCTCGCACTCGACACGCTCGTGCCTTACGCGCACTGGATCACGCCGGAGGGCATGCCCAAGCGCTTCGACACATGGTTCTTCCTTGCCGCGGCGCCACCCGACCAGCTCGGCGCCCATGACGGAAGGGAGTCGACCGATTCGATCTGGGTCTCGCCGCGCGAGGCGGTGGAAGGCGGCGAGAGTGGCCGCTTCAAGCTGCCGTTTCCGACCACGCGCAATCTGATCCGGCTGGCGAAGCAGGGCAGCGTGAAAGACGCGCTCGACCATGCCAAGGGCATGTCGATCGTCACGGTGATGCCCGTGATGACCAAGACCGAAACCGGCCGTCAGCTCCGTATCCCCCGCGAAGCCGGCTACGACGGCGAGGTGTTCGAGGTCGGGGCGCTGGGCTAATACACTTCGACACGTAACGAACTATCTGCGACCGCAGACGCGCTAGGTTCCGTCCCTGACAACGGGACGGAGCGCGCGGAATGGACAGCCGGCAGGACACCAACATCGCCGTCGAGCTGGCGCTCCTGGTCGCGCTCGCGACGCTCTGGGGCGGCTCCTACACCTTCATCAAGCTTGGCGTCGCCACCATTCCCCCAATTACCTTGATCGCGGCGCGGACCACGATCGCGGGCCTCCTGCTGCTCGTCGTGATGTGGGCGCGCGGCATCAGGATGCCGATGGACGCAGCGGCTTGGCAGCGCTTCGCCTTCCAGGCCGTGCTCAACAGCGTCATTCCCTGGACGCTGATCGCCTGGGGCGAGCGCCATGTCGATGCCGCGCTCGCCACCATCCTCAACTCGGCCGGACCGATCTTCACCTTCCTGCTCACGGCGGTCGTCACCCGCCACGAGGCGACAAGCCCGCGAAAGCTGTTCGGCGTGATCGCGGGCATGGCCGGCATCCTGCTGATCGTCGGCGTCGATGCCTTCCACGACATCGGCAGCGGTCTCCTCGCGGAGGCGGCCATCGTCGCCGCCACCATCTGCTACGCCTGCGCCGCGATCTTCGGCCGCAGCTTCAAGGGCCTCGACCCCATGGCACCCGCTGCCGGCTCGCTGCTGGCGGGGGCGGCGGTCCTGATCCCGGCCTCGCTCGTGGTCGAGCAGCCCTGGACGCTGTCGCCGTCGCCGAGCTCGGTGCTGGCACTGCTCGCGCTCGCCGTGTTCTCGACGGCCGCGGCGTTTGCGATCTATTTCCGCCTGATCCAGACCCTGGGCTCGGTCGGCACCACCGCGCAGGCCTATCTGCGGGTGCCGATCGGGGTCGCCATCAGCGTCGCCTTCCTCGGTGAGAGCCTGAGCCAGACCGCCTGGATCGGGCTTGCCTGCGTCGTCCTCGGCGTCGCCGCCATGACGATCCCGGCCCGGCGGCAGGCAAGCGTCAAACCGTCATAGATCGGGCAAGGGGGCTTCGACGCCCCCAATATTAAGGATAATCGGCGGCCCGAGGCATGTTTCCCCGGGGCCGCAATACGTCGTATATTGGGCCTCCAATATCCCGGTCCCTCAAAGCCCAATGTCCGCCGAATTGACGCCGACCCCTGAGAAAAAGCGAACATTCTCGCTCTCCATCGGCCAGCTCACTTTCGGCAGCTTCCTGTTGGTGCTGGCGGTGATCATCGTCACGTCGACCGCGAGCGTGATCGCGATCCGGCACATCGACACCACCTTCGCCGAGCTGCAGCGGCTCCAGAGCGTCGGTGACCTCGCCGAGGACATCGATCGCCGCATGAACGAGTTGCGGCTTGCCGCGCGCGACTTCGTCACCGATCCCGGCGCCGGCATCCAGTTCAAGCAGGTCGGCGAGGCGGCCTCGACGCTCAGCGACATCCTGAAGAAGACCCGCATCGAGCTCGCGCCCGAGCAGCAGGACATGATCGACGGGGTCACCGAGCGGCTCGCGACTTATCGCAACGGCCTCGAGCGGATATCGACCCTGATCGATCGCCGCGCCCAGCTGCTCGCCGGCCTGCCGCCGCTGCGCGAACAGTTCGATGTGGCTGTCTCCGGTGCGGCCGACCGTGATCTGGCATCGCGCCTGTCGGAGGCGCAGAGCCGGATCGCGCTCGGGCTGCTCGCGCGCAACCCGTCCGCGGCCGAGCAGGCCGCGCAGAACATGCGGGCCCTGAACATTGTCGATGCCCGGCTGAAATCGGCGGTGAACGATTATGCCGAGGCCATCATGGCCGTGGCCGTTCGCGAGCGGCAGATCGCCGACATCGACCGCGAGGTGCTGGGAACCGAGGGCCGGCTGATCGGTCGCGTCACCGAATTGCTGCGCGAGGTCAGCGACCGGCGCGGCCACGTGCTGTCGCGCGACTTCGCCCGGACGCTGACGGAAGCGCGATGGCAGAGCATCGTGCTTGGCACCATCGGCGTGCTGATCGGCATCGGCGCTGCCTTGTTCGTGGTGCGCAGGACGGTGCGTCCGCTCGCCCAGATCGCCCGCTCCATCCGCGCGCTTGCGGCGGGCCGGAAGGACACCTCGATCCCGTCGGCCGACCTCGACAACGAGATCGGCGACATCGCGCGTGCAGCCGAAGTGTTCCGCCGCGCGCTGGAGGAGGCCGACACGGCGCGCGAGGCAGCGGTGCGCGCGCTCACCGAGCAGCGCCTCGCCGAAGAGAGCTACCGAAAGCTGTTCGAGGGCTCGGTCGACGGCATCTATGTGACGACGCCGGCCGGCGATCTGCTCAACGCCAATCCGGCGCTGGCGCGGATGATGGGCTATGACAGCCCGCAGCACCTCATCGACAGCATCAACGACATCGCCCACACCATCTACGTCCATCCCGAGGCACGCGTCGAATACCAGCGGCTGATGGCGCGCGACGGCATGGTGCGCGAGTTCGAGTACCAGGTGCGCCAGCGCAGCGGCGACATCCTGTGGCTCTCGGACAGCGCCACCGGCGTGCGGGACGAAGCGGGCAACATCGTCCGCTACGAGGGCACGCTGCGCGACATCACCGACCAGAAGCGGGCGGAAGACGCCATCGCCGAAGGCCGGCGCCTGCTCCAGCAGGTCATCGACACCGTGCCGGCGGTGATCAACGTCAAGGACCGCGACCTGCGCTATGTGCTGATGAACCGCTATATGGCCGGCATCTTCGGCATCGAACCCGGCGACGCGCTCGGCCGCACCACGGCCGACCTGATGTCGCGCTACGGCGCGGCCAAGACCGACGAGAACGACAAGCGCGTGCTCAGCATCCGCAAGGGGCTCGGCTTCTATGAGGAGGAGTACAAGGACTCCGCCGGCAACATGCGGCAATGGCTGGTCAACAAGCTGCCGCTGCTCGATGCCGAGGGCGAGATCGAGCGGATCGTCACCGTCGCGCTCGACATCGGCGAGCGCAAGCGCGGTGAGCAGGAGATGCGCAAGGCCAAGGAGTCCGCCGAGACCGCGCTGCGCAATCTGCGCGAGACCCAGGCCTCGCTGATCGAGGCCGAGAAGCTCGCCGCGCTCGGACGCCTCGTCGCCGGCGTCGCCCACGAGGTCAACAATCCCGTCGGCATCAGCCTCACGGTCGCCTCCGCGCTGGAGCGCAAGACCGCGATGTTCACCTCCGAGGTCGAGCGCGGCGAGCTGCGCCGCTCCACGCTCAACGACTTCCTCAACACCAGCCGCGATGCATCCTCGCAGCTCGTCTCCAATCTCAATCGCGCCGCCGAGCTGATCCAGTCGTTCAAGCAGGTCGCCGCCGACCGCAACTATTCGGATCAGCGCAGCTTCGATCTCGGCGACCTCACCGAGCAGGTGGTGATGAGTCTGAGGCCGGGCCTGCGCAAGCACAATCTGACGCTCAATGTCGAGTGCCAGCCCGATCTCACCATGAATAGCTATCCGGGCCCGTACGGCCAGGTGCTGACCAATCTGTTTCTCAATTCGGTGGCGCACGCCTTCCCGGACGGCCGGCCGGGAACCATCGACATCCAGGTCCGCGAGTCCGGCAAGGACAATGTCGAGATCATCTTCTCGGACAATGGTTGCGGCATGTCACTCGACGTCCGACGCCGTGCCTTCGATCCGTTCTTCACGACGCGGCGCGACCAGGGCGGCACCGGTCTTGGATTGCACATCGTCTACAGCATCGTCACCAACCGGCTCGGCGGGCGGCTCGATCTCGATTCCGAACCGGGCAGTGGCACCCGCATCCAGATCATCCTGCCGCGCACGGCGCCGCTGGAGCAGGCTGCGGAATAGCTCGTGCGTCTAGTCGAAGTCGGCGAGCTTGTGCAGCGTCGCGCCAAAAATCTGGCTGGCCTTGCCGACGAGAGCCGTGCCCGTCATCTCCGCGCGCGTGTCCGTGAAGGTGCCGCTGAGGCCGATGCCGACGGGGGCAGGGCCGCCGAACAGCGGATTGTCGTCGCCCCGCGGCGAGGTGTGTCGTTGCACCAGCACTTCGCCCTTGAAGGTGTTGTTGTCCTTCACCACGTAGCTGCCGGTGTAATAGAGGTAGGCATCGCCGCCAAGGATCTTGCCGTCGCGAAAAAGGATCACGCCGCTGCCCTTGCCGGCTCGACCATCGAGCAGGGTCACGTGAATCGAATAGAGACCGTTTTTCATAACGTCCCGCAGGCCGGCCGCCATCGCCCAATGGCGTAACCGGTCCCGCTTTTATGCCAAAGCGCATTCTCTCGCGCAACGCGGCAGTTTGCCGGCCGGCCACGGGAAGTTGCCGCCGCGAGCCGTAGTTGTTCCGGCTTGTGAGTGACGCCGTCATGACGGTCTGATGACGGGGCGAGGCCGGCCGCCTGCGAATCAGGGTTGGCCCGCGAAATGCATGACAAAACGTTGCACTGGACGCGGGGTGCTGGAGCTTGCGCCGGATCAGGTATATTTCTTGTCGCGCTCAAGCAGCTCGATGGAGATGCCTTCGGGGCCGCGGATGAAGCAGATGCGCACGCCGGGCCGGATCGTGGTCGGCTCGCGCGTGAACGTGACGCCCTTGGCCTTGATCTCGGCTGCAACGGCATCGATGTCCTTCACCGTCAGGCCAAAATGGTCGAGACCCTGATGCGGGTGCGGAGGCGGCGGGTTGACGGCGTTGTCGCCCTCGAGCGGCGCGATGAAGATCCTGGCGCCGCCCAGATTCACGTCGATCCGTCCCGGCGCGTGCACGATCTCGCCACCGAGGATGTCCCGCAGCCAGGCCGCCGTGGCCTCCGGATCGGGGCTGCGCAGATGGACGTGATCCCAAGTGACGACTGGCATTTCAATTCTCCCAACGGGCCTTCGCGATGTTGCTGCGCATGTTAGCGGCCGTGGGCGGTGATCGCCACCGTCCCTGCCGATTCGCAGCTGCGCGGGAACCTTAGTTCCTCTTCCGGATTAAGGTAAGCAGTGGCCGGTCCGTCGTTGCATGGGCTTTGGCCGCGATCGGTGATGCAACCATGAACGCCAGGCTCGACCGGATCGGATTGGGGCGCTTCGCCGGGACCGGCGAACGAGTCGCGCGGGCCGTGACGATTGCGAGCGTCTCATTTGGCCGCACTCTTCTGTGGCTGCTGGCGGCCATCATTGTCGGCTGCGGCGTCTGGATGCTGCTGCCTCTGTCCAAGGGCAATAGTGCTGAGCCGGTGAAGGCGGAGCTGGCGGCCGTCGAGGCGGCTCCTTCGGGCGATGCGGCCGCAACTGTGTCGCCGGTCTCGGAAGCCCAGGCACCGGCCAAGTCACCTGCCGCGGCAGAACTCGGTCGTCTCAGGATTTCATCGCAGACCTGGCGCCGCGGCGGCCTTGGCTCGAGAGCCCTGGTGACGTTCACGCTGCGAAACGACAATGACTATGCCGTAAAGGATGTTGAGATCGTCTGCGCCTTTACGCGGCGCGACGGCAGTCATCTCACCAACCGCAGTCGCGTGCTGGCGGATCCGGTCAGCATGAAGAGCCGCAAGACCTTTGCGCATATCCCGGTCGGCTTCATCAACGTGAATGCCGATCAGGCGAAATGCTCGCTGGTTGCAGCACGCCGTGCTTAACGGCGGCATGTTCCGGTAGCGGAAAAGTTACCCTCCTTGGTCCTTGCTGGCCCTTGGCGAAAAAACCTCGCATCGCCATTTGAACCGAACGGCTGGGCCAGGAACCAAATAAGAGATCGCCTGTTGAGGCGGAGAGCCCACGCGGGGATGCGGGGGGCGGAGCGCGGCCAATGCCCATCTTTCGGTATTTCGTCTTTGTCGGTGGAGCTTTGCTCGCTCTGCTGTTCGCGGTGAATTTCGCTTTCCCGGTGGCGCCTGTGGCACAAGCCGTTGCGACCGCGAGCAACGATCAGCCCCTGATCCGAATCCGGTCCGATCGGCACCTGCCTGAGCGCGTCGTCCTCGACACCAGTCAGCCGACGATTGCTGCGCCCGCGGTGAAGACCGCCGCGGTTGTGGCTCCCCAGCCGCCCGTGCAGGAGGCCCAGTCGGCGGCCTTGGCCGAGCTGTCAGCCAAGGCGCGGGTGCGCGAGACCTTCGCCCAGTTCACGCCGGCCGCGAAGACCGATACTGCCGCCAAGGCTCCGGTTCAGCCCAAGCGCAAGGTCGCCAGGGCCCATCCGGCGCCGCAGCAGGGACGACCGGTGATGCTGGTTGCCCAGCAGCCGCATTTCGGGCTCTTCAACACGACCTGGTGACAGCCGCCTTCGATCCGTCTCGAAACGAGGCGGGGGCTTTTTATTGGTCGGCCTCTCTGCTAATTCGAACCCATCCGAACCGCCGTCCGATGTGCTGGCTCGTCAGCCGCCGGTCCGGCAAGTCTCGGTTTGTGGTCCGGTACCTCCGGGCCAGGGCGCTCGTAGCTCAGCTGGATAGAGCATCGGATTTCGATTCCGAGGGTCGGGAGTTCGAATCTCTCCGAGCGCGCCACTCCTCCTTGGCGTTCCAGATATGTTCCAGAACGGCGCTGATGCCGCGCACCGTCGCAAGGGCTTGCTGCGTCGGTCAGGCTGGCGGGATACGGCTGTGCCGGCCGCGTGCCAGCGTGTCGGACGGGGCCTCGTGGAACGTCGCGCGGTACGCTGCGGCAAATTCACCGAGATGATGGAAGCCCTGCGCGCGTGCACACGTGGCGACGGTGGCGCCGCCGCCCTTGAGCAGACGGGCGCGGGTCGCCCACAGCCGCTTGAGGCGAATGTACTGATGCAGGCTCATGCCACGCACCTTGCTGACTGCGCCGCCGAGGGTGCGGATCGAGACGCCGAACTCACCGGCGAGATCGGCGGTATAGATCGGCACGGTCGGATGGGCTGCGACGTAATCGTCGATCCGCTGCACCAGCTTGATCGAACGCTCGCCCTGGACCGAGGCGCTCCGATCCGACATCGAATCGATCCGAAACAGATCGTCGAGCGCGAGCAGCAGGCCTTCCTGCAGATGGGCCGCCGCCTCGGTGGTCTCGAACAGGAGCGGCTGCATTGAGGCGGTTCGCAGGATGTCGAGCAGGAGTTGCCGCGTGTGGAGCAGGGCGGGCCGGTTCGCGACATGAGCCCGCAAATCGTCGGCGTGATCGAACCAGCCCCGGTCTTTGAGCTCGGGGGAGAAGATGATCATTGCATGATGATTGGTCTGGGGCTCGACGAAGTGGCATTCATCGTTGCCGCGGAGCGTCACGAAGAAGCGCGCGTCGAGATCCAGGCCCTTGAAGTTGACCTGGAGGTCGTCGGTCATGGACAGGATCACCATCCCGCCCGGCATCCGATAGGCGGTGTCGAGGATGCGCGCGAACGATCTCATCAGGATGATGCGGCACGCCGGCAGGGAGACGACGGCGCGGGCCGCGGCGAAGTTCGGAATGTCGAGCGGAATGCTTCTGGCGTCCTCCATCGTCTCGATCGGCCGAAACGCATCGACGTCGGCAAAGCCGATCAGTTGAAGAGCGGAGGACGGAGCGAGGGCGTCGAACAACATGGTCTGGCCGGCTGCTGAAATGTGACAATCAAATGAACGTCGATACACCGCCATCAATGGCGAAACATCGCGTTTCAGTAAACCGAATTTCAGGCCGTAGTATTGCGGACATCATGCCATGACGTCCGTCCAGATCGATGTGGCCGTCAACGTTCCCGGCTCATCGGCTGGCCGGAGGCGAGGTCGATGAAATGCAGCCGCGTGCAGGCGGGACAGGCGAAGGATGCAAAGCTCCGTCTCTCCTGCCTCAGCTGCTTCTCAAGATCCGTCTGTACGTTCATGCCCGTCTGGGGGCATCGAAAAACGATCAAGTCCGCCATCACCGTAGAATGACGGTGCGTGCCGATTTCATCCTTGATCTAGATCAGTTTTGGAATCGATCCAGGCTGGTGATGACCGCGCAAGGAATGATCTCGCAAAAGCGAAGGGGCCCCGAGGGCCCCTTCAGATGTCACCAGCGGCGATAGCGTGGGCCATAATAGCGTGGACCGTAACCGTAATAGCGCGGCCCATAATACCGGGGGCCGTAATACGGCCGGGGCCCGTAATACCCATAGTAGTTCGGACGCCAGAAGCAGCGCCCCCAGGCGTCGCAGACCATGCGGACCTGCTCGATGCCGGAGGCCTGCGGCGTCGCAGGCGCGGGCGCGATGGGCATGGCAGACGCCGCCGGCGATGTCGCCAAAGCGCCAAACATGGCGCCGAACAGGGCTGCGGCGACGAGGCCGATCTTGAGATTCATGATGTCTTCCTCCGCTGACGCGATCCAGGATATCGAAGTTGTTCTGATCAAATTGTGGCGGAACCGAAATGTAATGCTGATGAACAAATCTTCAGCCGGTCCGCCGCAGGCCTGACCTCGACCCCGCCAGACTATCCCAGGTTCGCGCGAGTGACCAATGCTGCGGCCCGCGCTGCGATGGCCACGCAGGACATCGATGCGGTTCTTGATCCTGCGCAATTCGCCGTCGGGGCTTCGTTCGTAGTCTTGTCGCGTGGCCAGTCCTTCGACCAATTCGGAGAGCCGGCTCACAGGTTGCTTGGAGCTGTGCAATGGACAAGATGAGATTAGACAAGGGCGGCTGGCTGGTCGTGTGCGATGGGCGCAAGGCGCTCATTCTGGAAAACCTCGGCGACGAGATGTTTCCGAACCTTCACACCAGGGAGGTGCACGAGCAGCCCAATCCCATGACCAGCGCGCAAGGGAGCGACGCGCCGGGTCGCCTGCATGCCGCTGCCGGCGGCCTGCGCAGCTCGGCCGAGCAGACCGATTGGCACGATGAGGCCGAGCGCGCCTTCCTGCGCGGCCTTGCCGGCCGGCTCGATGCCGCCGTCAGCTCCGGCGAGACCACGGCCCTGACCATGGTGGCCTCACCGCGCGCGCTCGGGATGATCCGCGCCGATTATTCGGACGTCATGCGCAAGGCGCTGCGGGGCGAGGTCGGCAAGGACCTCGTCAAGCTGCCGGTCTACGAGATCGAGAAGCAATTGCTGCTGTCGGGCGCCGCCAAATAGAGGCGCCCGCAGAGGCCACGCCAGCGCCCCTCAGTAGCAGGGGTGCCGGCGGCGGTCCTGGCCGACATAGGCGGCCGCGCTCTGGTAGCAATGATTGGTCGACGGGCCGTCGTAAAAGGCGAAGGTACCGGGGGTGATGCCGGGGCCGTAATTGTGCAGATAGCTGATCGGGTAGGGCAGCGGATTGGCGTAATGGCGGTGGTGCCGGTGATGTCCCCGCGCCTCCGCGAGGCCAGGGGCTAGGATTGCGGCCGACAGGGCAGCAACCGCGGCTACAAGCGTCAACTTGCTCATCTCGATTCTCCGGAACTCGCACGAAGTGGTCAGCCATCTATAGCCACTTCGCACCTCCAGGGCACCCGTCCGGCGCCCGGAAATCGGGGCTAATCCCTCAGATTCCCGGGTGGGTGTGACAGAATTGCCCGACATGCGGTCGAAGGCTGCCCATTTTTGGCCTTTTCGGGATGCTTAACGAATTCCCCACACAAGTATGACCAAAGACTATTCGGTTAAGAATCCTGTTGCCGGCCTAGGGGCTCATTTCGCGGGTCCTTCGAAGCCGGTTCATTCCTGAAGGCTTTCGCCGTCACGCCGCCATGCGCATCACGCTTCTGAGCCTGCTGTTGCTCTCCATCGCCGCCGCCACGCCGGCGCGGGCCGAACTGCATATCACCCGCGACCACGGCGGCTATGTCGAGGAATACAAGACCAAGTACAAGCGCGTCCGCGAGAAGGGCGAGCGCGTCATCATCGACGGCATCTGCAACTCGGCTTGCACGCTGGTGCTCGGCATCGTGCCGATGAACAAGATCTGCGTGACGCCGCGGGCAAGCCTCGGCTTCCACCAGGCCTATTACGACAAGGCCTTCACCTTCGGCATCAAGGTCACCAGCTCCGAGGGCACGTCCGACCTGATGTCCTACTACCCCGACAAGGTGAAGGACTGGATCCGCCGCAATGGCGGGCTCACCACCGACATGAAGAAGATCAAGAACGGCGTCGAGCTCTGGAAGATCATCGACCCCTGTCCGGAAGAATGGTGAGCGGCTGAGCTGAGCCGCCATCGTCCGTCGCAGCGCAGCATCGTCCGCACGAAATTCGCATTGCCGCATAGCCCCCGGTGGGGCAATGAGGGCGGCAATGAACCATAATCAAGAAGCCCTGACCGCCCGCACCGCGCCGATCCTGTTCGTCCTGCTCTGGAGCACCGGATTCATCGGCACCAAATACGTCGTCAACAATGCCGATCCCTTGACCTATCTCGCCATCCGCATGGCGATCGTGGTCGGCCTGATGGCGATCATCGCGGCGATCGCGCGGCCGAAATGGCCTGACAGCACCGGCATCGCGCACAGCGCGGTCGCCGGCATTCTCGTCCACGGCTTCTATCTCGGCGGCACCGCGATCGCGATCGCGCATTCGATCCCGGCCGGGCTCTCCGCGCTGATCCCGGGCCTGCAGCCGATCCTGACCTCGACCATCGCCAACCGCTGGCTCGGCGAGAAGGTGACGCCGGTGCAATGGGCCGGGCTCGTGCTCGGCCTCGGCGGCGTGGTGATGATCCTGCACAACCGTCCCATGACCGGTGAAGCCGGTCTCGGCTGGCTTGCCTCGGTCGTCTCCCTGATCAGCATCACGCTCGGCACGCTCTATCAGCGCCGCTACTGCAACCAGATCGACTGGCGCTCAGGCAATCTCGTGCAATATGTGTCCGTCACCATCTTCTTCGCGATCGGGGCCTTCCTGTTCGAAGACCGCGTGGTGCACTGGACGCGGGAGTTCATGCTCGCGCTCGGCTGGCTCGCGGTCGCGCTCTCGATCGGATCGATCGGGCTATTGTACTGGCTGATCCGCCACGCTGCGGCGACCTCGGTCGCGAGCCTGTTCTATCTGGTGCCCGCCGTGACCGCGCTGATGGCTTATCTGCTGTTCGGAGAGAAGCTCGACGCGCTGGCGATTGCCGGCATGGGGATGTGCGCGGCCGCCGTGTTCGTCGTCAACAGGCGCTTCTAGGCGGATGGAGCGGGCGACGGGATACATCCCTGACGTGCGCGGCAGGTCCGTGTTAGGCTGAACGCATTTCAGTTTCACATTCACACGGTGATTTCCATGAAGAAGGCGAGGCGCGCGCTGCTCGGCAGATCGTTGAAGCCGGTCCGGATTGCCTGCATCAACTACGCGGAGGAGATGATGAGCGACCGGATGATGGCCAAGCTCACAGCCGCGCTCCAGAAATGCTACGACGAGCATTTCCTCCCCGTCTGGGGCTACCCGGTCGATCTCGACGTCACCCGCAAGCCGAAGCCGACGGACTGGCAGCTCGTCTATTTCGACGACGCCAGCCACAAGAACTTCCTCGGACGGCACGAGCTTACGCATCGGGGACAGCCGATCTCGAAGATATTCCTGAAGGCGCTGGGTGCGGACGATCCCGTCAGCCTGGCGGCATCGCACGAACTGTTCGAGATGGTGCTGGACCCCATGGCCAATCTGTGGGCCGACAGCACCCGCCACACCCAATATGCCTACGAGGTCTGCGACGCCGTGGAGGAGGACTCTTTCCTCGTCAACGGCTTCCCGATGTCGAACTTCGTCTATCCGTCCTGGTTCGAGCCCTTCGAGCATCCCCGCGGCACCAAATTCGACCATATGGGATCGCTCAAGGCGCCGTTCTCGATGACCGAGGGTGGCTACGTCATCAAGAAGGTCAACGGCAGGCGGCTGATCAAGCAGTTCGGCTCACCGGAAAAGCGGCGGCGCTTCAAGGCCGAGGACCGCCGCGGTCATCGCAGCGAATTCCGTGATCCGAAGGGAGAGCATCACCCGGGCCGGCGCGCATCCAAGCCGCGAGGGTAGGGTATCCCAGCTGCTGTCTCCGGGCGCGCCCGCACCCGGAGACCTGCTCGAGCGCCCCGATCAGCGCTTGGCCTTCCGAGCCTTCTTTTTCGACTTGGCGGTTTTCTTGGCCGCTTTCTTGGCGGCCTTCTTTGCAGTTTTCTTGACCGCTTTCTTGACCGCTTTCTTGGCCGCTTTCTTCGACGACTTCTTTGCAGCCTTCTTCGAACTCTTCTTCGAGGCTTTCTTGGCCTTCTTCTTGGAAGCCTTCTTCGGCGCTACTTTCTTCGCGACCTTCTTGGCGGCTTTCCTGACCTTCTTGACGGCAATGACCGCCGCGTCCTTGGTCGCTTCCACGGCTGTGGTGATCGTCTCCATCGCCTGTTCGGTGATCGGCTTATCGTCGTCCATATCGTCCCCCGCGGTTTGATTGGCGCGATGACGATAGCGGGTTTCGAAATTGTGTCAAAGCGGCGCTCAACTTCTGCGGATCTTTGCGTAGGCGGCGAGTGCACGCTCGCGCCCTTTGGCATGATCGACGATCGGCTGCGGATAGGTCTTGCCGAGCGTGATGCCCGCGCTCGCAAGCTCGATCGGCGTGGCCTGCCAGGGCCGATGAATCAGCTTGGTTGGCATGTCCTTCAACTCCGGTACCCAGCGCCGAACGTAGGTTCCATCCGGATCGAACTTCTCGCCCTGGAGCTGCGGGTTGAACACGCGGAAATAGGGTGCGGCGTCGGCGCCGCAGCCGGCGACCCATTGCCAGTTGGCGGGATTGCTGCCGGCATCCGCGTCGACCAGCGTGTCCCAGAACCAGGCTTCGCCCTCGCGCCAGTCGATCAAGAGGTGCTTGACCAGGAACGACGCCACCACCATCCGCACCCGGTTGTGCATCACGCCGGTGTGCCAGAGCTCGCGCAGGCCGGCGTCGACGATGGGGTACCCGGTGTGCCCGCGCTGCCAGGCCGCAAGCGCCTTCTTGTCGCCCTTCCAGGGGAAGCCGTCGAAGCTCGTTTGCAGGTTGTCGGTGGCGAGGTCGGGATGGTCGTGGAGCAGGTGACGGCAGAATTCGCGCCAGCCGAGCTCGCTCAGGAACTTTTCGATACCGGGCCCGAGCGCCGGATCTTCATCTGCGGCAAAGCGCGCCGCGTGCCAGACCTGGCGCGGGCTGAGCTCGCCGAAGCGCAGATGCGGCGACAGGCTTGAGGTGCCCTCCCGATCCGGGCGGTCGCGATCGCCGACATAGCGGCGCGCGGTGTGCTTGAGGAAGTCGCGCAGGCGTGTCCGCGCGGAGGCTTCGCCCGGGGTCCATGTCTCGCGCAGGCCGCCCGCCCAATCGGGCCTGGTCGGCTCGAGCTTCCAGCTTTCAAGTCGATCGCTGGCGATCTTTGGACCAGGGCGCAGCTGCTTCGGCGCGGGCAAGGGCTTTGGCGGATCGCCGAGCGACAGCACCCGCCGCCAGAACGGCGTGAATACGCGCAAGCCCCGGCCTTCCTTGTTGCGGATCGCCGAGGGCTGGACGAGGAGGTCGCCGGGGAGGCTTTGCGAGTCGATGCCGAGCTTTGCCAGTGCGGCTTCGAGCTGCCTCTCAACTGCCTGATGCGGCGCCTGCGCAATTCCATTCCAGTGGACGGCGCGGGCACCGCTTTCGCGGGCCAATTCGGCGACGACCTTGGCCGCCGGTCCCCTGTGCAGGACGAGCGATCCGCCGCGCGTGGCAATCTCGGCGCCAAGCGCCCGCAACGACTGCGCCAGCCACCAGCGCGCTGCGCTGCCCGGCGGGCGCCCGGCGGCCTCGTCGAGCACATAGAGGCAGACCACCGGCGCACCGGCTTTCACGGCAGCATGGAGGGCGGGATGGTCGGACAGACGAAGGTCATCGCGAAACCAGACGATGACAGGCGCGCTCGGCGTGGTCAGGGGCGTCCTCGTTTACGATTTGGAAACCATGCCGCGCGCGGCGATGTGAACTGTTGTTAATGCGGCCGTAAGCCGACTGCACCATTATGCAGGAATTACGGGGGTTGTTCCATTCATGTCCAAGGTTTCGACCGGGAAGTTCTTGCCGCAGTTCAAGCTCGGCACGAAGGCGGTTCTGTGTGCCGTGCTGCTGATCGGCGTGAATACGGCGCTTGTGGTCGGCGCCGGCTATTGGTCGCTGACATCCGCCTTCAACGATCGCGCCTTGCGCGACATCGAGGTCAATCTGCGCACGCTGGCACTGGCCTTCACGGAGACCGTTCCGGCCGCCAAGATCACGATGAAGGATGGCACGGTGGCGCGCGCCGAGATCCCCAAGATGCCTGACTTCGGGGATCACGCCATCGTCGATCGCGCGGTGTCCTATGTCGGCGGCAATGCGACCCTGTTCGTGTTCGACGATGCGAGCGGGCAGTTCGTGCGACGCTCCACCAATGTGAAAAAGGAAAACGGCGACCGCGCCGTCGGCACCCAACTTGCCGCCGATCATCCGGGGCAGGCGCCGCTGCGCCGTGGCGTGGCCTATAAGGGGCCGGCCACGCTGTTCGGCAAATCGTTCATGACGGCCTATTTCCCGATCGCGGATGCGGCCGGCAAAGTCGTCGGCATCCTCTATGTCGGCATCCCCATGATCCAGTACGAGAGCATGCTGGCCCAGGCGATCGAGAGCATGGCGGCGGCCGCGGGCCTCGCCGCGCTTCTGGTGCTGGTCCTGACCCTGCTGGTCGTCCGCCGCATCACCCGGCCGCTCACCTCGGTCACGCACTCGCTCACCGCGCTTGCCAACGGCCAGAGCGACGTCGCGATCGAATGCGAGGATCGCGCCGACGAGATCGGCGAGATCGCCCGCACGGTCGCCGTGTTCAAGAGCAATTCGCTGGAACGGGCGCGCATGCGCAGCGAGCAGGCGGCAGCCACGGCCGCGGCGGCCGAGCAGCGCAAATCCGACCTGCGCAGCTTCGTCGAGGAGTTCCGCGGCAGCGTCGGCGGCATCCTCGACAAGGTGCTGGCCTCGTCAGGCGAGTTCGAGCGTGCGGCGCGGCAGCTGACCGACGTCGCGCGCTCCACCGCAGATCTGTCGGCGCAGTCGGCGGGCGCGTCCGAAAACGCCTCCGAGCACGTGCGTTCGGCGGCGTCGGCCTCGGACGAGCTGTCTCAATCGATCTCCGAGATCGCCCGGCGCGTGCAGGAATCCAACCAGATTTCAGCCGAGGCGGTGCAGCAGGCCGAGGCGACCGATCAGCGCATCGCGCAGCTCTCCGAAGCGGGCGCGCGCATCGGCGACGTCGTCAAGCTGATCACCTCGATCGCCGAGCAGACCAACCTGTTGGCGCTGAACGCCACCATCGAGGCCGCGCGTGCGGGCGATGCCGGTCGCGGCTTCGCGGTGGTGGCCCAGGAGGTCAAGACGCTGGCCGGCCAGACCGCCAAGGCGACCGACGAAATCTCGAACCAGATCGCCAGCATGCAGCTTGCGACCGAGGAATCGGTCGTCGCCATCAAGGCGATCGGCCAGACCATCGAGCGCATCAGCGGCATCGCCGGCTCGATCTCGGCTGCGGTCGAGCAGCAGAAAAGCGCGACCCACAACATCGTCGCAAGCGTTCGCGCGGCGGTCTCGGGCGCGGCCGACGTCGCCGTCAATGTCCGCCACGCCGCCAAGGGCGCCAGCGAGACCGGCGAGACCTCGAGCCGGATGTTTGCCTCAGCCCAGGCGCTGTCGGGCGAGAGCCTGCATCTGAAGGCCGAGGTCGACGGGTTTCTGGATCGCGTGCGGGCGGCGTAAAGCAGGGCTCGAAATTCACAGCGTCATTCCGGGGCGGCTCGCAGAGCCGAACCCGGAATCTCGAGATTCTCAGGTGCGCAAGTGCGCACCATAGTTCGGTGCTTCGCACCGCCCCGGAATGACAGTTCGTTGTTATTTCGGCTGCGGCACGATGCGGATGTAGGGCTTCGGCTCTTTCCAGCCCTGCGGGTAGATCGTCTTGGCCTCGTCGTTGGAGACCGAGCCTGCGATGATCACGTCCTCGCCCTGGTTCCAGTCGGCCGGCGTCGCGACGCGATGCTTGGCGGTGAGCTGCAGCGAGTCGATCACGCGCAGGATCTCCTGGAAGTTCCGGCCCGTCGTCATCGGATAGACCAGCACCAGCTTGATCTTCTTGTCCGGCCCGATGATGAAGACGTTGCGGACCGTCTGGTTGTCGGCGGCGGTGCGGGTGAGGGGATCGCCCGAGATCGCGGCCGGCAACATGCCGTACAGCTTCGAGACGTTGTAATCGGTGTCGCCGATCATCGGATAGTTCGGGGCCGCGCCTTGCGTCTCCTTGATGTCTTCCGACCATTTGGCATGGCGGTCGACCGGATCGACCGAGAGGCCCATCAGCTTGACGCCGCGCTTGTCGAATTCCGGCTTCAGCTTGGCGAGCGCGCCGAGCTCGGTCGTGCAAACCGGCGTGAAGTCCTTGGGGTGCGAGAACAACAGCGCCCAGCTGTTGCCGATCCAGTCGTGGAACTTGATCTTCCCTTCGGTGGTCTCGGCTTCGAAGTCGGGTGCGGTGGTGCCGATCGGAAGTGTCATGGTTCTACCTCATCACATTGAATATACTGGAGAATTTGTCTCTGGCCGTCCCCCTCATTATAGGGGTCTTACAACGCCAAGTGAACGCCAACTGAACCGGTTAAAGTAAAATGTGAATTCCTTCCTTGAAGGGCCGATTTTCTAGCAACTTATTGTTACACCGGCACCTGCGGCGAAACAGCTCCACCCGGGGTCACACGGTCTCGCTCGCCCCGATAATGCCTTTTATGACTTCCATCACGCTCGCCCGGCGCGTCCTAGAACCAAAATGGTCCTGACAGCGACCAATTGGCAACCATCTAGAAAAGTCGCGATCCCCGTATCGAATCGTTAACCACCCCTTTACGCCGGCATGAAAATGCTGGCCGATCAGAAGAAATCTGGAAGTGAACTATGTCTGCCGCTGCGCCTAAATCTGCTGACTCGTCGTCCCTTGAACCGTCCTGCCGCGATACCGCGGCCCATGCACTCTCCATCGTGCGCGACGGCGTGATCACGGGCGAAGGCCCGACCACCAAGGGCCGGGTCCATTTCTCCCGCTCGCTCGATGCCGACGACACCGCCTGGTGCACGCGCATCCTCACCGCCACCGCCGTCAACGACCAGCCGGTCAGCCGCGCTGAGGCCGAGATCCTGTTCGAGATCAACGGGGCCGCGACCGAACGCACCGATGGCGGCCGCTTCGATGATTTGCTCGCCAAGGCGGTAGCCCACTATGCCGCAAGCGCCTCGGGCCTGAAAGTGCCGCCGCGCAGCGTCGCGCTGTCGGCCGACACCGAGATCGAGAGCTGGGCGCCGTCCTATGCCTCCAAGGTCAACAGCGAGATGCTGGAGTGGATCGCCGGCCAGATGCGCGGCAAGCGCCACAACAACCGCCGCCTGATGGCGATGGTGGCGACCTTCCTCGGCGCCACCGCGCTGCCCCTGGCTGGCCAATTGCCGAACGTGTTCGACATCGGCATGTAAAAGATCTGGGCATGTAACAACCGAGATATTCTCGCGCCCACGTGCGGGGCGCGAGCGAAAGCGGCGGGGTTATTTCCCCGCCGTTTTTTGTTTGCCGCCGTCCGGCTCGAGGCCGAGCGTGCGGCCCGGGAAGCCGGCGGCGTCGAAATAGCGCTGGCTGCCGACGCGCTGGAAGTTCAGCACGGTGGTCAGGCCGCCCTCCGCGGGCCTGGACTTCATTGTGCCGGCATAAGCCTTCGGCACGGTGCCGTTGGGCATGGCTTCCGACATCACGCGGCCGGCCAGGTCTCCTTTCTGTGTCGCGCTTAGGCCCATCAGCCGGGCGGCCGTCATGCCAACGTCGGCGTTGCTGACCGGCAGCTCGTCGACGAAGCCGGCTTTGAAGTCCGGGCCGATCGCCGCCATGAAGTTCATGGTGTCGCCGCGGCTGAAGCTGCCATGCATGCCCTGGCCCTGGCGCAGCACGGTGTCGGCGACCTGCACCGAGCAGTTGGTCGGCGCCTCGCCGCAATCGCTGGCATAGGAGCGAAAGTTGACGACGATCGACGGCGTCGGCGTCGCTGCCCTGCCGCGCAGATTGATGCTCGACAGCGGCAGGGTGCCGGGGAAGCGGCCGAGCGAGTCCTCGACGAACAGGCCGGAGACGTAGTCCTGCGCGAGCAGCGCCTTGATGGTCTTGGCCGCCAGCTTCTTGTCCTTGTTCGGGAGATAGACGAGGTCCGAGCCGCCATTGGTGGCGACGACGAGGTCGGGCTTTTCCGGATCCTTGCCGAGCACGCCGTTGCCGGCCTTGGGATGCTTGTTGCCCTCGATCTTCGCGTTCTTGTCGTTGGGGTCGAACAGCGGCAGGTCGAGCGCCTTGGCGAGGTCGAGCGCCAGGAAGCCCATCGGCAGGAAGTCTTTCGGCGTGTCGTCATAGCTGACCTTGGCCGAGGGGCTGGTCTTGCTTTCCTTGGAGATGGTCGAGAAGCCGTGGTCAGCCGAGACGATGATGTTGGTCGAGGCCGCAAGCCCGAGCTCGTCCAGCGCCTTGCGGAGCTGGGCGAGGTTGGTGTCGGCGTTCTTGATGCCGGCCATCGAGGTCGGACCGTTGATGCCGGGCAGGATCTGGTTGAGGCTGTCGCCGGTGTTGTGCTGGCTGCCATCGGGGTCGCGCGACCAGAACACCAGCACGAACGGCTTGTTGCGCGCCTTGAACATCGGCAGCACCACCTTGGCGGCGACGTCGGCGAAATAGGCCTGCTGCGCCACGTTGGCGGCGGTCGTGCCCGGCGTCTTGGCATCGCCCGCCTTGGAATTGTCGCCGCGCGGCGGCGTGGTGGTGGGCAGGCCGGCCTTGGTCAGGGCGTCCTTTACCTCGTCCGACAGCGCCACGCCGTTCTTGCCGCCGGTGGCGTCGTCGAACACGATCGAATGCAGGCCGGCTTTTTCAGGCTTGTCGGTGTGATCGAACTGATAGGTCGGACCGTGCTTGCCTAGCGCTGCGGTGCTGTACCCCTTGTCGCGGGCCAGCTTCAGGATGGTGTCCTCGTTGAGGTAGTTGCCCCTGAAATGCTCGTCGATGTCGCCGAGCACGGCGTCGTTCTCGATGAAGGGGACCACGGTGTCGCCGGCGGGGACGGAGGTGTAGTTGGTCCAGATCGTGTTGGAGAACACGCCGGTATCGCCGAGATAATGGCCGGTCGACATCGCCGAGCCATTGGCCATGGTGAAGGTCGGGAACAGCGAGTGCGAATTCTTGAAATTGACGCCCTTGTCGCGGATTTCGGCCATGGCAGGTGCCGTGTCGGGGTTGACCTTCAGCGCGCGCAGACCGTCCGGAATGAACAGGATCAGATTGCGGGGCGTGTTGTTCTGGGCGGACGCAAATCCGGTGGATAGCACTGTCAGTCCGGCGGACAGCAACACCAGTGAACGGCGCATCAAATCTCTCCCTGCGGTGAGGCGGCATGGCCGCAATCCGCGGCCCCCCAGCTTCGTTTAGTTTCGCTGCATGACGGCCTTGTTACAAGGCCCGTCGCCGATGCAAGAGGGTTGGGGAGGGGAGCGGCCCCCACGCGAGTGTGAAGTACAGCATCCGCCAAGCTCGTGTCCCGGCTGCGCTGCAGCGTTCCTACGCTGCCGCGCAGAGCCGGGACCCAGGAAGCCACAGCACGTGCTGCTACATGGGCCCCGGCTCTGCAGCGCACCGCTGAACCGGACGATGCTTCGCATCGCCGGGAGAGCGCTGCGCTGCGTCCGGGGCACGAGACCGTTGTTGAATGACTGACATGGGATCGCATCCTCGCAGCGCATTTCGCCCGAGCTTTGCTTCATCGCCTCACCCTCAATTGAAAGAGGGCGCAGGGAAGGCCGGGAGCCGGTTGGCTCCCATTGACCGCCATGCCAAGAGCAGATTGCGTATGCTTCATGCACAGCGGGTAACAGGGCAACCGGAGCATCCCGGCCTTCCCTGCGCAGTGGCTTTACGGCTTATGTCGTGCTCTCCCCGGGGAGCGTTGCACTATTGCCCCCGTCGCCTTGCGGATGGCTGGCGGATGCGTCCGGTTGGACGACATCCATCACCACAAGACTTGGCGCACAGACCCCGGGCGCCAGGACCACACGATTTTGCCGTACGCCGATCACACCGGTCGTGTGCGCGATACTTTCGCTCACGGCTCTCCGCCCTGCGAAAGCACTTCGCGCCGATGCAACTAGCGTCCACCGCCGCCCGGCCCGCGTTCGTGACGATCGCGATACGCCCCTCTTCCTCGGGCCGGGTTGAGCGATGCATACGCCGTTTCCGAAATTCGGTAAAGTGGAATATTTTCGCCGCCGCGGGTTGACCGATACCTTGGGTGTTTTGCCCGTCGGGCAACGCAAGGGATTGTGGCCGGGACATTCAATCCGTCGCGGTCTGCACCCGTGGTGCAGGGGCTTGCGAGGGCTTCGTCGCCGTCGGAGGATGGCCGACCCTGGCGAGATCGCGGCGTAGCGAGGATGGCCCTGCGTGCAGGGTAAACACGATCGCGATCTGCGTTCGGTTCGAAAGCCGGTATTTGCGCATGATGTTGCCGATATGCGCCCGCACCGTATTCTCCGAGATCTTGAGCTCGTAGGCGATATTCTTGTTCTGCATTCCCCGTGCGATCAACATCATCAGCTCGCGCTCGCGCGGCGTCGGTGTAATCGAGTCCTGCGGATCTCGGCTCATGGCTGGTTGCTCCCTGGACTGCGGGTTGATGTGGCCACTCCCAGCATGTTGTCACTCCGTCTTGAGCGCCTCGATCGGGCTGAGCTTGGACGCCTTGTGCGCGGGATAGAAACCGAAGATGAGGCCGGTCGCGATCGAGAAGGCGAGGGCAAGGCCGATCGCCTGCCCGTCGATCGAGGTGACCCATCCTGCCATGCGGGCGACCGTCATCGAGAGCGTGACGCCGCCGGCGACGCCGATGGCTCCGCCGAGCAGGCAGAGCACGAGCGCCTCGCAGAGGAACTGCAGACGGATGTCCCGCATCCGCCCGCCCAGCGCGCGGCGGATGCCGATCTCCCGCGTGCGCTCGGTGACCGACACGATCATGACATTCATGATGCTGATGCCGCCCACGAGCAGCGAGACCGAGGCGATGGCGACGAGCAGGAGCGCGACGGTGCGGATCGCTCCCTGCTGCGCTTCCATGGCGGCGGCCGGATCCTGGACCTTGAAATCGTCCTCCTGGCCGGCGGGGACGCGGTGGCGCTGCCGCAGCAGGTTCTCGATCTCCGATCGTGCCCCCGCCATCTGCCCGTCCCCGGCGACCTTGGCGATGATGTAGGCAACCGAATCCCGGTTGATGTTGCTGGCGCTGCCGAGGAAGCGCAGCTTGGCGGTGGCGAGCGGCACGAAGGCGACGTCGTCCTGTGCGGGTCCCTTGCGATCGAGAACGCCGACCACCTCGAGCGGGACCTTCATGATCCGGATCTGCGCACCGATGGGATCGTCGCCCGGCGCGAACAGCTCGCGTGCAACGGTGCTGCCGAGGATCACGACCTTGCCGGCTCCGGCCTCCTCGGTGCCGGAAAAATAGCGGCCGGTCGCGAGCTGCCAGTCGCGTACCATGAAGTGCCCCGTCGTCGTGCCGTTGATCGTCGTATTCCAGTTCTTGCCCTCGTGGATGACCTGCGCCGTTCCGGCGATCGAGCCGGCCGCGGCCTGGACTTCCGGAATCTGCTCGAGGATGGCCTGCACGTCACTCTCCGTCATCGTCAGCTTGCTGCCGTCCTTGAGACGCACGCCGCCCTGGTAGACCGCGCCGGGGGTGATCATCAGCACGTTGGCGCCGATCGAGCGGATCTGTTCCTGCAGGCGCAGCTGCGCGCCGGAACCGATCGCAAACACCGTCACGATGGAGGCGACCCCGATCACGATGCCGAGCATGGTGAGGAAGCTGCGCAGCGGATTGAGCCTGAGGGCGTGCAGGGCGATCTGGAATCCCTGGAGCATCGTCATGGCGCCGCGCTCCGTTTCGGCAGGGCCGGAGCCGGCGTCTCGTCAGCGACGAGTTCGCCGTCATGCAGGTGGATCGTGCGGCGGCACTGCGCCGCGATGCCGGGATCGTGCGTGATCATCACGATGGTCTGGCCGGTCCGGTTGAGCGCGGCGAACAGCGCCAGTATCTCGGCGCCGGTACGGCTGTCGAGCGCGCCGGTCGGCTCGTCGGCGAGCACGATCAGCGGGGAGGCGATCAGGGCGCGTGCAATCGCGACGCGCTGCTGCTCGCCGCCGGAGAGCTGCCGCGGAAAATGATGGGCGCGGTGCAGCATGCCGACGGCCTGAAGGCTCGCTTCCGCGCGCGCCAAACGTTCCCTGCGGCCGACACCGCAATAGACTAGCGGCAGCGCGACGTTCTCGATCGCATCGTGGCGCGCGAGCAGATTGTAGGACTGGAACACGAAGCCGATGCTACGGGCGCGCAAGGACGACCGGCGATCTTCCGAGAGATCGGCGACATCGGCCCCTTCGAGATAGACCGCGCCCTCGCTCGGCAGGTCGAGCAGCCCGATCATGTTCATCAGCGTCGACTTGCCGGAGCCGGACGGACCCATCACGGCGACGATCTCGCCTTGCGCGATGTCGAAGCTGACATTGCGGACGGCGGTGACCGCGACTCCGTCGGTGCGATAGGTCCTGCCGACCGACTGGAGGCTGATGAGCGGCGGGGAGGCGGTCATGATCCGAACCTGATTCCGAGAAATTCCATGCCCGCTGGACGGATGGCCTGGCCGACGGCAACCTGGCTGCCCTCGTCGAGATCTCCGCTCTTGAGGGCGACCTGTTCGGTGCCGGCCGCGCCCACTGTTACGGCGATGCGCTGGAGCGAGCCGCTTGCGGTGCGTACCCACACCCCGCTGCGGGCGGCAGGATCCTGCCGCGTGCCGGACGGCTGGAAGCGCAACGCGGCGAGCGGCACCTTCAGAACGTCGTCCTGCCGCTCGATCACGATCTTCACCAGGGCGGTCATTCCAGGGAGCAGCGCGCCGTCGAGATTGGAGGTCGCAAGGACCACGGTGTAGGTGACGACGTGCTGCTGGGTCTGCGGCGCCTTGCGCACCTGCCGCACCACCGCCTCGAAGCGGCGGTCGGGGTAGGCATCCACCGTGAAATGGGCGCGCTGGCCGGGGGCGATGCGGCCGATATCGGCTTCGTCGACCTGCGCGTGAATCTCCATGTCCTCCAGGCGGTGGGCGACCACGAAGGTGGTGCGCGATTCCAGTCCGACCGCGAGCGTCTGGCCCTCGTTGACGAACCTGCCGACGACGACGCCGTCGATCGGCGAGCGGATCACGGTGCGGTCGAGATCGGCCTGGGCTGCGGCGAGAACGGCTGCCTTCTCCGGCACCGCCATGCGTGCCTGTTGCAGCTCCGCCTCGATGCGGCGGACGTCGGCCTGTGCCCCCTCCACCGAATAGGAGTTGAGGGACATCAGGATCTCGGCCTCGCGCTCCTGGGCGAGGCGTGCGGTGAACTCGGTCTGTGCGTCGTCGACTGTCGTCGTCGCCACCACGTTCTGCGATTGCAGCGCCAGCTTCCGTTGCAAGGTCTTCTGCGCCGAGGTCTTGACCGCCTGAGCGCTTTCGAGCTTGGCGGCGAGCACGTCGCGGCTGCCTCTGGCGTTTTGCAGGTCGATCCGGGCGCGATCCAGCTTGGCCCTGGCGATGTCGACGAGCGAATTGGAGACGGCAAGCGCAGCTTTGGCTTCGTCGACCTTGGCCGCGAAGCTGCGCGGATCGATCAAGGCGAGCGGTTGATCCTTGGTGACGGTGTCGTTGAAATCGACATAGACCCGGGCGAGCTGCCCGGACAGCTGGGAACCGACCTCGATCGTCTTGACCGGCTGCAGGGCACCGGTGACCGTGACGGTCTGCTCGATGCTGCCGCGCTGGATCGAGGCGTAGCGGAACACGGGCGAATCGGACCCGAATGTCGGAGCTTCGCGTCCGACGGGGACGAGCAGGCGCCTGGTCGATTCCAAGGCGTGCGCCGCCTTGTCCGTAGCCCTCCCGGCCGCGCCGGTGATGACGGCCGGCCCCAGGGTGGTGACCGCGGCGAGGCTGCATGCAGTTCCAAGCAAGGCAATAATTGGCACAAATCGCATATCAAAACCCGCCTGGTTGAAATGGCTTCGTTGCGGCAGGAAAAAATGGCAAGCTCGCTATGGTTGTAAATCATCTAAGGTAGTATCGATCGTCAGTATGTCGTTCTCGTCGGGGCGACGGTCGGGTGCGCCAGATGATCCAGTAGTAAAGGCGCGGGGTGCGACTTTTCGTGATTTGCTGGAGATGCATACGAAGCGTATCGATATGACGCGCGCGGTATCGAACTCGATTAGCTGACTGAACGTCCCGTCTGCTCCGGCCGAAAGCGGCCGGCGCCCGGCGTTCGACTCGGCACATGAGTGGCGATGCCATGATGCAGTTGGCAATACCGCGATCACGCGACCGGACTCCACGCTACCGGACTCCACGGCACCGGCTTGCCGCATTCTCGATATCGCACTCCGCCGCGATGCCGACGGAGCCGCGCTCAATTCCCTCCGATCACGAAGCCCGATATGTGAACGCCTTCACTCGCCACGAGCGGGTGTTGGCTCTAAGACGTCGAACCGGTGGACCGATGCGCTTCGCCCGGACCCCGCGAATTCACCCAAGCACCTTGTCTGCGCTTGCAAGAAGAATGGATGGCTCGATGCCTGCTCATCGAGCCCCAAGCCGGGGAGTCCGTTGCAATGGTTTCAGGTCAAGCCATAGTTTATGTCGTTGACGACGAGATTCAGATTCGAACTGCGATCGGAAATCTTTGCGAGGAGACCGGACACCGGGTGAAGTTGTTCGCCTCGACGGAAGAGTTCCTCACCGAGAATCTTTCCAGCAGTCCGTCGTGCCTCGTGCTCGACGTCCGCTTTCCCGGGACGTCGCCGACCGGCCTCGAGCTTCAGCGCCGGCTCGCCGAGACGGGCGTGCCGATCCCGATCGTCTTCATCAGCGGCCATTCCGACGTCCGCGTCTCGGTCGAGGCCATGAAGCGCGGCGCGGTCGAGTTTCTGCCAAAACCGTTTCGCGAGCAGGAGATCCTCGATGCGATCAGGCACGGCATCGAGCGCGACCGCAGGCGGCTGGAACGCGAGGATATCGTGCGTGAAGCCCGCCAGCGCGTCGAGACGCTGACGGCGAGAGAGCGCGAGATCATGCTGCTGATGGCCGAAGGGCTGGTGGCCAAGCAGATCGCGGCGAGGCTCGGCGTGAGCGAAGTGACGGCGAAGGTCCATCGCGCCAGGATGATGCGAAAGCTGGAGCTGCGTACGCCGATCGAAGTGGTGCGGCTGATCGACAGCATGGGGCGCGAAGCCGAGACGATTCGCGCCGGCGCGGGATAGCAGCTGTTTCTGCGCTTCGATGTGCCGACATCTCGCGCAACGTCTAGTCCGTACCGATTAGCATGAACTGCAGTCTGTCGCGCAGACCACGATCGGTTCACAGTATCCCTACGATGTCGGCCTCTTCCAAGACGGCATCCAAATTCAGTCAGACAACTTGGCCAGAAAGGGATACTCCATGCGTAAATTGTTTTTTGCTTCCGTTGCATTGTTCGCCCTGTCCTCCGCGGCGCAGGCCGCCAACACCTCGACCACGGTGCAAGTCGGCGTCGTGAACGGCTCGTCCGTCACGCAGAACGGCCTCACCAATGACAGCTCGTCGACCAGCCAGCTCGGCATCGTGAACACTGCGTCCACGATGCAGGGGACCGGCGCTGCCTCGCTCAACAACGGCAGCACGGTGAACCAGGTCGGCGTGCAGAACTCGGCGACCACCGGCCAGGTGGCGTTCGGCAACAACACCAGCGCGATCACCCAGAACTCGTTCGGTCCTCCCGCGCTGCAGAACAACGCCGCCGCCGTCGGCCAGCTCAGCGTGTTCGGCGTCAACGGCAGCACCGTCTCGCAGACGGCGCACTGACACACAGCCCCGTTTGGCCGGACGCATCCAGTTGCGGTTGCGTCCGCGCCATTCTCGAATGCACCGCAATCCGGCCGGCCGATCAATTGCGATGGCCCGCCCATTGTCGCGGAGGAAATGACATGCGGATCACCTATTTCATTGCAACTTTCGTGGCGCTCGGTGCGCTGACGGCCGCCGACGCAAACGCCGGCAACACCGCCAGCGTGCTGCAATTCGGCACGACCAACACTTCGTTCATTTCGCAGAGCGGCGGCACCAGCAACAACGCGACCACGATGCAGTTCGGCGCCACCAATACGGCGACCACCTTGCAGATGGGCTCGCTCCTGACCGTCAACAATTCGGTGATCGGGCAGGGCGGCACGACCGCGACGGCGTCGAACACCGCGCTGGCCGGCCAGGTCGGCGGCTCCAATTCGAGCCTGATCGGCCAGATCGGAGCGAACAATGCCGCCGGAGTTGGTCAGCTCGGAATCCTGAACGGCTCGACGATCATCCAGCAGGCTCCGTGAGCCGACCCGAACTGACGAGGCATGTCATGAAACATCATTTGGGACGCGCGGGCGCCGTCTTGCTCGCTCTGTGCTCGGCGGGCACCGGATCAGCCGGTGCCCAGACCGCCGACATCAAGACCATTGTCTCTGTCGGCGGGCCGCCCGTGGTGCTGAACCAGAACAGTCAGCTCAACATGGCGGGCGTGTTCATGATCGGCGGCAGCACCAGCGCGACAGTGACGCAGAACGGCACCAACAACGCCACGGGCGTCCTGCAATTCGGCGGAACGAATTCCGCATCGATCGGGCAGGCCGGAACGAACAATCTCGCCTTCGTCGGTCAGACCGGCCAGTCGGCGACGAGCCTGATATCGCAGCTCGGCACGATGAATGCGGGCACGGTGGCGCAATTCGGCACGATCAACGCCTCGACGATCGTGCAGACCGGCCCGTAAGGCGCGAGCCAATGCGCCGGTGCCAGGAACGAACGGGGAAGCGCGATGCGATGCGGACAGATCTTGAGGCACGTGTTGGCCGTGGCGGCGATGCTCGCCGCCATCGGCACGGCAACCCAGGCGAGCGCCGGGTCGATCCAGCGCAGCGTGACCAACCGGAACGTGAGCATCGAAACGGTCGTGCAGTTCGGCGACAACGTTCAGCCCGTGACGATCGAAGAGAACAGCCGCATCAATATCGCGCGGGTGATCCAGATCGGCGGCACCGGGACGGTGGACGCGACCATCATCCAGAACGGCACGCGCAATTATGCCAATGTGATCCAGGTGGGCGGCACCACCAATGCGATCATCGGTCAATCCGGTGCGAGCAACACCGCCGAGATCACCCAGATCGGCAATTCCACCAACGCGCTCCTGCTCCAGATCGGAGACATGAATACGGGAGCGGTAAGGCAGTTCGGGCGTTTCAACTGGCTGGCGATCTTTCAGTTCAGCCGATGATGGAGGTGTGACATGAGATTGCTCCTGCTCGCATCCGGAATAGGACTCATGAGCGTGGTCGCGACGGCGCCGGCCGGCGCTGCCGACGGTCACACCACTGTGGTCCAGGACGAGAACGGCACGTCTGTCATCACGCAGAGCGGCGATCCCGCGCAGGCCGAGGTCAAAATCGAGAAGGAGCCTGGACGCACGACGGTGTACCGGCGCAGCGGCGGCAACACCGCGATCGTGACGCAGGGCATCGGCAACGCGCAGGAAAACATACAGGACATGCTGGATTGGCTGCGCAAGCAGCAGGGCCGTTGACGCACGAAGGCCCACCGTTCGCGAAGGACGGTGGGCCTCGCCGCGAGCGGGCCTTACCAGCGATATCCGCCGGTCAGCGTGCCGTTGTTGTTGCCGTCAGGGCCGACGTCACCCTGTGTCGAACTCGGGGTCGGATGGTTGGTGCCGTTGAGCGCGCCATAGGGCCCCCCGACATCAGGATAGTACGCGCGCGGCTGGACCGGCTCGTAGGCGGGCGCGGTGCGGTCCCAGCCCACGCGCGGTCCGTTCCAATCATAGCCCTGCGCCGAGGCAGCCGCAGTGCCGGCGACGAGTGATGCCGTGATCAGGCACAGGAGTTTTGACTTGTTCTGCATTGGAGATGCTCCTTGCTGGTGTCGGGGGCCAACGGTTGCACTGCGGGAGCGTTCCGGGATTGCGTCTAGCGGGAGCGATCAACTCCGATCAACTGGTTATGAAGCGCGGGCCGCGGAACGAAGTGCTTGAAATGAGCCGGGGATCCCGGGCGTCTTGCCGCACCTGTTCCCAGGTTACGCCGGTGTCTTAACCAATAATTAATTATACGTTTGCGGGTGGGCGACGGCCCGGCCTAGCGTAGCGGCGGGGAGCCGCTATCGCTTAAGCCAAACGAGTTGGTGCGTATCATGATGTCCAGATCCCATGCGGCGCTATTCGCCTCGCTCAGCGCAGCCGCGCTGCTCCTTAGCCCCATTGACAGTTTTGCCAGACCCGGCGGCGCCGCGCCGCATGGGGTGACCGCGGCGCCTTCCGGCGCGATGGCGCGTGCGCCGATGGGGCCGGGAGCTCGGTTCCACCGGCGGAATAACCCCTTCGTGTACTGGCCGGGCGGCGGCGGGTTCTTCTACGACGGCGCCGGCTACAGCCAGCCCTTCGTGGATGCCGGGCAACCGGTCTCCACCGACGTGCGCTACACCTACACCTATGATGTTCCGTGGGACTGGTCGCATCGCTTCCCGCCGAACGTGGTGCCGTCCGACCGGCCTTATGTGCCGAGCTGCCCGACGGAGCAGGTGACGGTGCCCGGCCGCGGCGGCAGCGAGCATACCGTCAACATCACGCGCTGCTACTGAGTTTTAGCCTAGCTCGAAGCTGGTCACGCCGAAGACGCGGTCGACGCGCAGCGGCGGGATCGCTCCCGTGTACATCCGCGCCGTCTCGAACACCGGCTCGAGGCCAAGCGCTTCCGCGAGCGCGATCGCCTCGCGATTGACGGCGGGGACGTCGAGGAAGATCTCGCCGACATCGACGCTCGCAAGCAAAGCCTGCACGATCGCTTCCGCCGCCGCGCGGTCGTCGGCGACGAGCGGGCCGATCTTGCAGCCGGTCCGGCAGGGACGGATCACGCCCCATGCTTTGAGCTTGCCGTCGCGCAGGAGGGCGCGGCCGACATGGCCTGATGTATCGATCCAGGTGCGCAGGAAGGCGCTGCGCCGGGCGGGGAAGACGGTGGCGTCGTCGGCTTCCACGAGCGCAAACGGAATCGTGTCGAGCGCCACGACGTCAGTGGGCGGCCTCGAGCGCGCGGCGACGACGCCGCCATAACGGATGTTGGCATAGGCCAGCTGGAAGCCGGATTTCCTGTAATTGTCCTGTTGCGCCACGACGCCGTCGAGCCCGATGACGCGTGCGCCCGCATGGGCGATCGCCGCGTTCCAGATGCGCAGGCCATGGCCCGCGCCGCGAAAACTATCGCGCACGATGTAGAAGCCGAGGAAGGCGAAGCGATCATCGTAATTGACGCAGGAGACGGTCGCGACCGGCTCGCCGTCGATCTCGCCGACGAAGAAACCTTGCGCGTCGGGAACCGCGAAGCAGGCGGCATCGCCGTGGCCCGGATTCCAGCCCTCGGCCGCGGCCCAGTCGATGGCCAAGGAGATCTCCTCGGGGCGCAAATTGCGGATCAGCATATCGCTCATGACGGATGCCTTCGACCATGGACCTGCCGACAGGTCTGGCTGTAGAAGGCCTCATGATAGGCCGAGCCTGCGGCTCGCCTCAACTGAAGGGATGATCGGTCATGGCAGCAGAGAAGGTTGCGCTCGTTACCGCCGGCGGCAGCGGCATGGGGGCAGGGGCTGCGCGGCGGCTGGCGGCCGACGGGTTTCGCGTCGCAATCCTGTCGTCCTCCGGCAAGGGCGAGGCGCTGGCGGCCGAGCTCGGCGGGCTCGGCGTCACCGGCTCCAACAAGGAGAACGACGATTTGAAGCGCCTCGTCGACGGCGCCATGGCGAAGTGGGGACGCATCGACGTGCTCGTCAACAGCGCCGGCCACGGGCCGCGTGCGCCGATCACCGAGATTACCGACGAGCAGTGGCACACCGGCCTCGACACCTATCTGCTCAACGTGATCCGTCCGACGCGGCTGGTGACGCCGATCATGCAGGCGCAAAAGGGTGGCGCCATCATCAACATCTCGACCGCCTGGGCGTTCGAGCCCAGTGCGATGTTCCCGACCTCGGCGGTGTTCCGCGCCGGCCTTGCCGCCTTCACCAAGATCTTCACCGACACCCATGCCGCCGACAACATCCGCATGAACAACGTCCTGCCCGGCTGGATCGACAGCCTGCCGCAGCTGGACGCGCGCCGCGACAGCGTGCCGATGAAGCGCTACGGCAAGGTCGAGGAGATCGCCGCGACGGTCTCGTTCCTGGCCTCGGACGGCGCTGCCTACATCACCGGCCAGAACATCCGCGTCGACGGCGGGCTGACGCGCTCGGTCTGAAGCGCGCGGTCTCGAATCGCGGTCTGGCGAGCTTGTCGTGGTGCGACACGGGGGTGTGCTGCGCGCCGCCGGTCGTGGTTGATGCGTGGCTCCTCGGCCACACCCGTCATCCGTTCGCACGATCCGAGGCGCACACTACGTCACAGTCCTTGCGAACTTCGCCGCAGCCCAAGACGAGCAGTGGCGCACGCCCTATGCCCTAACTGCGCCGGTTGCCTCTTACCCGCGCGCATTCGAAGCGCGAGGTCAATCGCGTGGGGCAAGGAGACTGGAATGAACAAGTTTTTGCTGGCGGCCGCCTCGGTTGTCCTGGGTACCGCATCCGTTCAGGCGGCCGACCTCGCGGCGCATTACACCAAGGCGCCGGTGATGGCGCCAGTCTATAACTGGACCGGCTTCTACGTCGGCGGCAATGTCGGCGGGCAGTGGGGCAGCGCGAACCCCGCCACCACCACGCTGTTTCCGGTGGCCGCCTATTTCGCCGATTCGAGCGTGACCGCCATCGGGACGGTCGGCGCCCAACACATCAACAGCTCCGGTGTGACCGGCGGCTTCACCGCCGGCTACAACTGGCAGGTCAACAACGCCGTGCTCGGCCTCGAGGGTGACATCAACTATTTCGGCTTCAAGGGCAGCGCGAGCAGCACGGCCGTGTATCCCTGCTGCGCGCCGACCACCTTCACGGTCAATTCGTCGGTCTCGGCCGATTGGCTCGCCACCATTCGCGGCCGCATCGGCTTCCTCGCGACGCCGAGCTGGCTGATCTACGCCACCGGCGGCGCCGCCATCGCCGAGGTGAGGGGCAACTTCAGCTTCACCGACACCTTTGCTGGCGCGACCGAGTCCGGAGCGATCCGCGACACCCGCGTCGGCTGGACAGCAGGCGTCGGCGGTGAGTACGCCGTGGGCAACGGCTGGTCGCTGAAGGCCGAATATCTTTACGTCGATCTTGGCCGCAGCAGCATGACCAGCAACAATTTCAACGTCGGTGTGGCGTTGCCGGCCCAGACCTTCTCCCATTCGGTCGATCTCAAGTCCAACATCGTGCGCGTCGGCGTGAACTACAAGTTCGGCGGACCGGTCGTCGCCAGATACTGAGCATCCCGTTCCGATCCTCACGTGGAAAGCCCCGGCCTGGCCGGGGTTTTCTGTTGTGAAAAGGCTTTCTGTTGTGAAGCTCAGCCTGCGTGCGATGCCAGCAGATGCGCCAGCGCGGGCAGGATCTTGTAGCGCGCGATCTCGTGCGGATATTCGCCGCGGTTGGCGAGCAGGACGATGGCGATCCGCCGCGCCGGCACGAGGCCGATATAGCCGGACGCATTGTTGAGGCCGCCGGGCTTGTCGATGACGGTGACGCCCGGCAGACGCACGGTCTCCCAGGCCATGCCCTGTCCGAACTTGTCGTCGACGCGGAAGACCTCACGCTGCGTCATCCGCAGCGCCTCGCGCAGATTCGGATCGATCGCCCGGCCGTCAACGCAGGCCGCCGCGAAGGTGGCAAGATCCCGGGCGGAGGAGAACATCTGGCCGGTGCCGGGAAAGTCAAAATAGCTCTGCTGGTCGCCGATTGGGCCGACCGCCGTGCCCTGGTCGGAATAGCCCTGGACCACGCGCCGCATCCAGGCCCCGTCCATGACGGCGCGATTGTCCGCGCCGCGCTCGGGGATGAAGCTGGCGTCCATGGCGAGGGGGCGGAGAATGCGGTGCTGGATCAACGCGCCGATCGGCATGCCGTAGCAGCGCTCGAGCACGAGCTGAAGCAGCACGTAGCCGGCATGGGTGTAGATGCGCTGCCGGCCGGGTGCGACGCCGGGCGCCGGCGCGAAGGCGTTCAGCATGGCGATGAACTGCTCGCGCGTGAACTGATCGTTTGGCCAGGGCGGATGGTCGGTCGGCAGCAACAGCCCCGAGGTGTGCGTGACCAACTCGCCGACGCTGACGCGGCGGATGTAATCGCCGTCGAGCTCGGGAAGATATTTAGGGAGGCGGTCGTCGAGCCGCAGCTCGCCGCGGAGCGTGCCGAGTGCGACCAGCGTCGCTTCGAACGGTTTTCTTAGAGACGCGAGGTTGAACAGCGTGTCCGGCGTCACCTTCCGTTTGGCGGCGTCATCGGCAAGACCGTAGTTGAAGAATTCGACATGGCGCCCGGCATAGAGGGCGGCGGCGAGGCCGCCCGCACGGCCCGGCGTCACGGTCGGCGCCAGCTCGCTCGCGACGATGTCGCGCATCTGCGCGATCATGTCGGAATCCGCGGAGGCGCGGCGTGGGCGAAACGCGATCGCGAGGGGAACAAGCGCGGCCCGGGCGAGCGCCCGCCGGGTGAACGATGATGATGTGACAACAGACGGCACGTGCCCTGACGAACGATGCAATGGTGCCCCCGGTCTCATTTAGCGGGAAGCGCCCGGCGGCCCAATTCACAATTGCGCGTTTCAGGTTCCGCTTCGCGGCCAGCGATCAAATTACTTAGCCTATGAGCTAACAATTATTGACATCCGACCCGGCGGTTCTATAGTTAGCTTCATGGCTAACCAATCGCCCCGCCTCGATCAGGTCTTCGCAGCGCTCGCCGATCCCACCAGACGGGCGATCGTGATGCGGCTGTGTGCCGGCGAGGCCTCCGTCGGCGAGCTCGCCGATCCCTTCGCCATGGCGCTGCCGAGCTTCATGAAACACATCCATGTGCTGGAGACGAGCGGGCTCGTGCTGTCGGAGAAATCCGGCCGCGTGCGCACCTGCCGCCTCAGCCCGGATGCGCTGCTCGGTGCGGAGGACTGGTTCCAGCAACAGCGCGCGATCTGGGAGGCGCGGCTCGACCGGTTCGAAGCCTACGTGATGAAGCTCAAGAAAGAGAAGGAGAGGGCGGCCGCCAGGCGGCCGTCCCGAACAACCAAACGGAAAGGTTCCGAGTGATGACGAATTCTGCCAATCCCGCTCTATCGCAATGGTCGCTCGACCGTGAGATCGTGATGTCACGCGTGATCGACGCGCCGCGCGATCTGGTGTTCGAGGCGTGGTCCGACCCGAAGCATCTGCCGCAATGGTTCGGGCCGAAGGGATTCAAGATCGAGACCTTCGAGATCGACGTACGCGTCGGCGGCGTCTGGCGCTTCAACATGATCGGCCCCGACGGCACGGTCTATCCGAACCGCATGCGTTTCCGCCGCATCGAGCGGCCGCAGCTGATGGAGATGGATCACGGCGTCGACCAGGACGAGGATCCCGGCATGTTCCGCTTCACAGTCACCTTTGCCGAGCAGAGCAATGGCAAGACCGTGCTGATGATGCGCCAGCTGGCCTCGAGCACCGCGCAGCGCGATGGCATGATCGGCTTCGGCGCCGTCGAATATGGCTATCAGACGCTGGACAAGCTCGCGGCCTATGTGGCGGGCATGAAGCGGTGAAGACAGAAGCGCTCCCGGCGAAGGATTCGCCGGGAGCGCTTTCGTACATCTCGAAGGATCGGTTTCCCAGGAGCGCGATCGACGAGGCAACTAAAGCGCGATGAGAGCAGGATGAATCCTCATCGCGCTTTAGCTTATCGTTTGAGCATGATCCTTCCGGAAAACCGCCGCATACTTTTCCGGATCATGCTCTAGCGGCGCGGTGTGGTGCCGCTCGACGGCGGAGTGGTCTCGTTGCGCATGCCTGGAGCGCTGGAGGCGCCTTGCCCGCCGCGTTGCGTATGAGTGCTTCCGCCACTGCCGCCGCCGGAGCCATCGCCAGCGCTTCCGCTTCCTCCGGCAGCGCCGCTGCCGCCAGCACCTGCTCCCGCTCCGGCACCCGCGCCACCGGCGCCTGCACCTCCCGCACCACCGGCACCACCTGCACCACCACCTGCACCACCGCCGGCACCTTGTGCGACCGCTGCGCCGACTGAAGCACCAGCCAGCACGGCTGCTGTGAAGATCGTCAGAATTGTCTTACGCATGTTGCTTCTCCCTGAGGTTACGGCGGACCAATCACGCGCGCGGCCAACCGTTCCTACGCGCGTCGATGTGGAGGAGCTGCGTCGGCGAAGGTGTTGGCGGTGCTATCGCAGGTTAACTTCGGTGCATGGCCGCCTGGATCGACTCCAATGTCGATAAGGTGACCATGGAGTTCCTGTCGCATCAGCGCCAGGCGGCGTAGCCCCACGCAATCCCTGCCGATATGGACCACCGGCACGCCAGAGCGGCCGGTGGCTTTTCTATGGCCTCAACTCGGCAGTGCGCTCGCCACAGGAACGATCGCGCGCCTGCGGCTTTGCCGGTGATGGCGCACATTATCTTCAGCGACTACCGCAACCCCGCCGCCGAGCAGGCCTATGAGATCGCCTGGAACTTTCTCACGCGGACGGGCGCCATCGGCGACGAGTTCGAGGCCTGCGTGTTTCTGGCACAGCGCATCACCATGATGGTCGAGGAGGGGCAGACGAACCGGATCCGGATGGCCAACCGCGCGATCTCCGAATATCAGCGTCATGTCGGCCAACGCGACGATGTCATCCGCAGCGGCAGCCGCCTCGCTGGAGGGCAATGAGCGCCGCAACGGAATTGCGCCTGTCGCCGCCTCACTCTTTCGCTTCGTCTGTCACGATGTCGCCGAGCTTCTGCCAGCGCTGGCCGTCGAACTGCACCATCTGGAACTGCTTGTTGATGCGATAGTCGGTCGGTGTGGTCGTGACCGAGATCCCCGGCAGCGTCAGGTCGAGCTCGACGTTCTTGAGACTGGCGGCCTGCCGCATCACGTTGTCGCGAGTGAGGTCGTCGCCGCATTGTTTCAGCACCTGAACCAGCAGCTGGGCGGTGATGTACCCATAGACGTTCAGGTTCGAATCCTTGTCGCCGTCGGGATAGTATTTCGCCATGAAGGCGAGGTAGCGCTTCATGCCGGGATCGTCGTTCCATTCGGGGTCGGCGGCATCCTTGACGTAACCGACGCTGACGACACCCTTGGAATTGTCCAGACCTGCCGGCTTCAGCACGGCGCTGAGCGAGGAGGCGTTGATGTCGATGATGTGTAGCGGCTTCCAGCCGATCTCCGCGACCTTCTTGATGGCCTGCGCCGCCTGCTTCGGCGTGGTGGCGCTGAACAGCACGTCGGCGCCGGCATCCTTCAGCCGCAGGATCTGCGAGTCGATCGTCGGCTCGGTGATCTCATAGGATGTCTCGGCCACGATCATCTTCGCCTTCTCGCCGAGGCCGGCCTTGAGTCCCGCGAGATAATCCTTGCCGAGGTCGTCGTTCTGGTAGAGCACGCCGATCTTCGCGTTCGGATGGTTCTTCAGCAGATATTGCGCGTAGATGCGGCCTTCGACGAGGTAGGAGGGGTTGAATCCCATGGTCCAGGGAAAGTTCTTGGGATCGGTGAAGCGCGCCGCGCCAGTCGCGGCAAACAGCTGTGGGATCTTCTTGGCGTTGAGATATTTCTGCACGGCGACGTTCGGCGCCGTGCCGATGATCTGGAACGTCAGCAACACCTCGTCGCTTTCGACCAGCCTGCGGGTCTGCTCCACGGTCTTCGGCGGCGAATAGGCATCGTCATACTGGATCAGCTCGACCTTGCGGCCGTTCACGCCGCCCTGGTCGTTGATCATCTTCATGTAGGCGGCCTGGGTCTTGCCGATCACGGCATAGGCGGAGGCCGGGCCGCTGAGCGGCACGGTCTGACCGACCTTGATCGCCGTGTCGGACGCGCCGGAATCGTATGTCTTCTGCGCCTGCGCTGCCGCGCTCGACAGCGCGAGAAACAGTGCGGAGGCCGCGATGTGCTTGAGAAGAGTGCTCGTCATGTCCGGTCCTTCCCGATTGCTATTCGCCCTTGAGACCGGCGTCGCGGATCAGCTTGGTCCATTTCTGCGTCTCGGCGTCGATGAACTGCCCGAACTCGGCCGCGGTGCCGGCACGCACTTCGAGGCCCTGGGCGGTCAGCTTGTCCTTGATCGCCGGCTCGGCGAGCGCGCGCAGGACTTCGGCCTGAAACTTGTCGACGATCGCGCGCGGCGTCGTGGCGGGCGCCATGAAGCCGTACCAGCCGGCGGCAGCCACGTTGGGAAAACCCTGCTCGCGCAGTGTAGGCGCCTGCGGGTAGAGCGCGCTGCGCTCGGGCGAGGCGACGCCGAGCACGGTGAACTTGCCGCTCTGGATGTAGGGCAGGGCGGTCGGCAGCGCCGTCAGCGTGGCATCGACGCGGCCGGCAAGCAGCTCGGTGTAGGACGCGGCATCGCCCCGGAACGGAATGTTGAGACCCTTGACGCCGGCGTCGCGAAACAGGAGCTCTCCGGCAAGGTGCGGCTGCGAGCCGGCGCCGGGAGACGCGAAGGTCAGCCCATCCGGTTTCGACTTGCCGTAGGCGATCAGTTCGGGGAGCGTCTTGAACGGCGCGTCGGCGCTGATGATGAGGAAGAGCGGCGCGACCACGACCATCGCCACCGGCTGCAGATCCCCGCGGTCATAAGTCAGCTTGCCGAACAGCGCCTCGGCGGTTGCGTAGGGAGCCGCGACATAGAGAATGGTGTAGCCGTCGCCCGATGCATGGGCGACCATGTCGTTGGCGATGCGGGTGCCGGCACCGGGCTTGTTCTCGACGATGAACTGCTGACGGAGACTGCGGCCGAACTCTTCGGCGAGCAGTCGCAACGAGATGTCGTTGGAGCCACCGGGCCCGTAGGGCGAGATCAGCCGCACCATGCGCGAGGGCCATGCATCCTCGGCCTGGGCCGTCAGGCCCGAGCCGGCGGCGAGCCCGCCTGCGAGCGTGCCCAGCAGGGTTCGGCGGGTGACCTTGAATGATGTCACTGTTTTCTTCCTCCCCTTTTATTGTTGGTCTTCTTGTCAATTTCAGATCACCTTTCGCGCGGTGAGCCTTTCGATCTCCTGGTCCGAAAGGCCGAGCCAGTTTCGAAACACCTCGTCATTGTCCTCGCCGACGTCGCCGGCGGCGTGACGCAATCGCGCGGGATCATTGGTGAAACGCGGAACGACATTGGTCATGGCGACGGTGCCGAAATGCTTGTCGGCAACGCGGGTGATCACCTCGCGCGCCTTCACTTGCGGGTCGTCGGCGATCTGGTCGATCGAATAGATCGGGGCGAGGGTGCCTTGCGCTGCATTGAATCGCGCGAGGACCTCCTCGAGGGGATGGGCGGCGCACCAGCCGGCGAAGATGTCGTTGAGCTCGGCGGCGTGCTTGACGCGCCGGTCGTTGCTGGCGAAGCGCGGATCAGTGATCAGGTCGGGGCGCTCGATTGCCCGGCAGTTCGCGGCGAACAGCGCGTTGGTCGAACCTGCCAGCGTCACCCAGTGATCGTCGCTGGTGCGAAACACGGCGGCCGGCGCCGAATAGCCGTTGGAATTGCCGATCCGGCTGCGAACAGTGCCGAGCTGGTCGTGCTCGATGGCGAGGACGTCGAGCAGGCGGAAGGTTGCCTCAGTCAGCGAAAGATCGATCTCCTCGCCGGGCGCATCGGGATCGCGCGCCCGTTTCCACAGCGCCGCGAGCACGCCGACGGCGCCGAACAGGCCGCCGATCGAATCCCCGATCGGGTATCCCGGATGGGTCGGTTCGCCGTCGCTTTCCCCCGTGATGTAGGTAAGCCCGCCCATGGCCTCGAAGATGCGGGCAAAGCCGGGCCGCTCACGATAGGGCCCATCCTGCCCGAAGGCGGTGGCGCGCAGGATCACGAGGCGCGGCTGGATCGCCCACAGCACCTCCTTAGGCAAGCCCCAGCGATCGAGCGTTCCGGGACGGAAAATCTCGATCAGCACGTCGAAGCGCGGAAGCAGCTGCTTGAACAGCGCAAGTCCTTCCCCAGTGCGCAGATCGAGCGTGGCAAACTTCTTGTTGCGATTGGCGGCCTTCCACCACAGCGGCTTGCCGTCCTTGAACGGCGGAAACGACCTTACGCCGTCGCCGTTTCCGGGCATCTCGATCTTGAGCACCTCGGCGCCGTAGTCGGCCAGCAGCGTTGCTGCGAACGGCGCTGCAATGATCGTCGCGATGTCGAGAACTTTCAGTCCCTCGAGCGGTCCAGCCATGTCATTTTCCGGCGCTTGTGATCTTCTTGGTCTTGCGCGGCGGCGCGGACTCTGCCTGCCCGACGATGGCGCGGATGCTGTCGGCGAGCGCCGCGATGCGCGGACCGATCTCGCCCTCCAACTGGCCCGGCTGGAGCCGGAACGCGGGGATCCCGCAATTGATCGAGAACGACTGCTTCGATTCGCTCGCGTGAAATAGCGGCGCGGCGACGGCATGGATGGAGGCCATGTACTCGCCCCAGCAGGTGCAGAAGCCGCGGCTTTTGCATTGCGCGATCCCGGCCCGGTATTTGTCGCGAAAGGCCGACCACAGCTCGGGGTCTTCAGCACCGATGTTCCGCTCGAGCCGGTCTGCATCGGCTGGCGGCAAGGTCGCCGCCGCGGCGCGTCCCATGGCGGTCATCACCAAGGGAATCGGCATGCCGATGTCCGGCGCGTGCGGTCCGACATCGCCGGAGCGCGCGGTCTCGACATAGATCATCGAGGTGGCGTCGAGCAGGCCGATCGAGACCGTGCCGCGGACGCTGAGCGCCAGCTCCTGCATCATGGGCCGCGCCATCTGGCGGAATTGCATCCCGGCAAGCAGAGGATGCGCGATCCGCAGTGCCCGCGCAGCGACGCGGTACTTGGCGCGCTCGGCGTCGTAGCGGAGGTAGCCGAGCTCGGCCAGCGTGTGCGTCAGCCGCGCCACCGTCGGCCGCGGGATGCCCGTCAACGCCGACAGCTCCATGTTACCCAGCAGCGTGCTCCCGGCCTTGAACGCCTCGAGCACGACGAGTCCCTTTGCCAGTGTCGTTGCGAAGGCGGCGTCATCGACACTGTCCGCCAGCACTGCGGCGGCGGAGGAGAGCGGATGTCGCGGTTTGGATGAATCTCTCGGGGCCATCCACGAATATCAGACGGTCAAATTACTTCTGTCCAATAAATTCGACAACATCAGCGAAATTGTCCGATATGTGGACACCGATATCGCGTCGACGTTTTCGTTGAAGGACGCGCCGGACCGGGCCGCACACACAGATTTTTGTCGTGATTGCATGTCGTGTTGTGACAGGATTATTACGACGACATGTCAGATCGATAATTTGCGGAGCGGTTCATGTTGCAGTGGCAGGCGCGGTCAAATCCCCTCGCGTGGTGGTGGGGATCCCTCACGCTCGTGAGCGGCGCCAACATCCTGGTGTGGTTCATGCTGTACCGCGAATTCTACCCGACGCCTGCGGGCAGCCTCAGCGGCGGCTCGGACATCGGGCTGATGTTCCTGCTGTGCGCCGGCTACGTGTTCGGCTGCGCGTTCCGCTCGTTCCTGCCGCGCGCCGACGTGCAGCGCATCTGCCTGTTCGACACCTGGCTGTCGAGCGTCGTCGTCGGCCGCACGGTCGCGACCGTGGCCGAGCTCTGCTTCGTCGCGCAATGGGCCATCATCCTGCATCAGCTCGGCAAGATGACGGGCGCCGAGACCGCGGTGAACATCGCGCTCGTCATCGTGCCGATCATCATCATCGCGGAGTGTTTCTCCTGGTACGCGGTGGTGACGACCAACTTCCTCTACAACGCGATCGAGAACTCGCTGTGGGCGGTGACCTTCTTCCTCGCCGGCATCGCGCTGTGCCGCCTGATGCCGGAATTCCAGGGCGTGGTGCGCTGGGCGCTGATGTCAGGCATCGTCGGTATCGCCTGCTTCCTCGCCTTCCTCGTCACCGTCGACGTGCCGATGTATCTCAGCCGCTGGCGCGCAGGGCACGCCGAGGGCAACACGTTCCTGGGCTTCCTCGAAGGCCTGCATGACGTCTCGACGCGCTGGGTGGTGACCCACGACATCGCGCATTGGAAGGGCGAGCTGACCTGGATGTTCCTGTATTTCAGCGCCGCGGTGTGGTCGAGCCTCGCGCTCTGCGCGCTGTATGCGATGGAAGGCTATCTGGCGCAGTATCTGGCGTAGGGTTGCGCACTTTTCCGGATCAGGCTTCGTGCCGCCACCTATTGGGCTTCAACATAGCGAATGATGCTCTGATTTTGCACGTTTGCGACCAATTCATCCGCACGGGATAGCAGCCGACGCAGCAAGGGCGACGGATTTTCCCGATTGTATCCCAGGGCCAACTCGACTGTTGGCGTGCCGCCGTCAAGTGCTCTAGCGACGACGTTTGGTGCCAGCATGTTCTGCGCATAGAGGGGTACGAGGCTGATTCCGCCCGTGGAAGCCACGAGTGACATGGCCGATGATATGTTCTCGCCTTCGTACTTCGCGTTCAGAGTAATCCCGACCCGAGCTGCGTAGTTCTGGATGACCTCTTGCAAGACCGGAGACGTTCTTGCCGAGCTGACATAGATTTCGCGGGCGAGATCCTGGGGACGAATCTTTTTGCGCGATGCCAGGTGATGTTCGGCCGGCAGCACGGCGATCAAAGGCTCCTTCGCCAACTGCTTGAAGACGACGCCCTCATTGTCTTTCTCAGGACGGAGGAAAGCGATGTCCAACTTCCCCTGCATCAATGCGAGCGCAAGTTCCGGTGACGATTGCGTGCTGAGCGTCACCTGGAGATCGGGGGCTTCCTCGCGGAGGATACGCAGAAGCTGGGGGAGCCACATGACCTCCAACCCGACGAGAAATCCCATGGAGAGGGTGGGCTTTTGCGGTTGCGCCGTCTGCCGGGCTCCCTCCGTAGCCGCCTGAACCTGCAGCAGCGCCAGCCTCGCGTGATCAAGAAACACTCGTCCGGCTGCGGTCAGCGTTACGCCGCGCGGCTGGCGCTCCAACAACTGAACGCCGACTTCGGATTCGAGATCGCGGATCTGCCGGCTCAGCGATGGCTGCGAGGTGTTCAGCCGGCGCTGGGCGGCAGTCAGCAGGCTGCCTTCTTCAGCGACGGCAACGAAATAGCGCAGATGCCGGAGTTCCATGGTTCCTCGTATATCTCTGAGGCATAGCTCCAAGCGTACAAGGTCTTAGTCATCGGCAAAAGGGAGATTTACCGTCACGCAGTCTTCAACCAAAAAAGGACAACGAACAATGTCTTCGCCGAAGCATAGTATCGTCTTCAGCAAAGTGATCCCAGCACTCAAGGCCGACAGGAACGGCGTGATCGCAATTCAGTGCGGCCTCGACAATTCTGCAGCGCGATCGAGAGTGGCGACCCTCATTTAGCGGGAAGCGCGCGCGAATGCGCAGGAGCGACGAATAGCGCCGCGCCGGATCCGGCGATAACGCGTCGGCGATCGGGTGTTGGCACGGCAAGGGCTTGCCGGCGAGGCCGCTGAACATCGTGTCTTTCAGGAAGCCAAAGGGCGCGATCTGTGGCCTGATCAGCTTGGGCCTGCCTGCTTTTTCAGACCCCCGTCCGCAAACTTTTCAACAAAGATCTAACAGCGCAGATGGAGCGACTCGATGTCGACGATCACGACTACAGACGGCGTAAGCATCTTCTACAAGGATTGGGGATCAGGTCAGCCGATCGTGTTCAGCCACGGCTGGCCGCTGACAGCGGACGACTGGGATGCCCAGATGATGTTCTTCCTTCATCACGGGTATCGTGTGATCGCCCACGACCGGCGCGGCCACGGCCGGTCCGACCAGCCCAGCACCGGCAACGACATGGACCATTGGGTTGACGACCTCGCGGCCCTGACTGAACACCTCAACCTGCGCGACGCAATCCACATTGGGCACTCGACAGGTGGCGGTGAGGTGGCTCGCTATGTCGCTCGCCACCAGAAGCGCGTCGCGAAGGCGGTTCTGGTCGCTTCACTGACGCCGAACATGTACAGAAGCGAGAACAACGCGTCCGGCCAACTCCCGGCGTGGTTCGAAGCGATCCGGGCAGGCGTGCTGGGCAACCGGGCGGAATTTTACCGTTTCGTCCCTGAGAATCCGTTCTACGGGTACAACCTCGATGGGGCCAAGCCTTCGGAGGCAATCATTGCGAACTGGTGGCGCCAAGGCATGGCCGGCGGTGCTCTCGCTCACTACGCGACTGTCGACTCTTGGCTCGAAGATTATACCGAAGACCTCAAGAAGATCACCGTGCCGGTGCTGGTGATGCATGGCGAGGCTGATCAAGTCGTCCCGTTCGCAAGTTCCGTGCCGCGTGCGGTCGACTTGCTTAAGAACGGATCGCTGAAGACCTATCCCGGCTACCCCCATGGCATGCTAACCACGCATGCGGATGTCCTCAACCCCGACCTGCTCTCGTTCATCAAGTCTTGACGACATCTCTCATCCATTATCGCCTTCCCGCACGAAGGAGATGCCGTTTGCAAGGCGGCCTCTCCTTCCAGTTCAAGAGACGGTATGCGACAGTCGCTTTTTGGCCCATCGCAGACCTACCGCGGCGCCCGCCGAATTGTCCGCTATTGTCAGAAGCAAACGTCATACCTCTCAGCATGGCGGACATCGAATGCGTTTGATCTGGAGTCACGAGTCCACGCCTCGGCACTACTTTCCCACCAGGCTGCACTTGCTGCGGTCGAGCGGACGGAAGGCCTGGTCGGGCGGGATCGTCGCGACCAGCTTGACGAAATCCCACGGGCCTTTGGACTCTGCGGGTGTCTTGACCTGCACCAGATAGAGATCGTGCACCATGCGCTGGTCCTCGCGGATGCGGCCGTGGGGCGTATAGGCATCCGACACCGGCGTCGCTTTCATCTTCGCCATCACGGCGGCGCTGTCGTCGGTATCGGTGTCCTTGATCGCCTGCAGATAGTGACGCACGGCGGAATAGACGCCTGCCTGGATCTGCGAGGGCATGGCCTTGCGTCGCGCATAGAAGGCGTCGGAGAATTTTCGCGCGGCCGGCGAGACGTCCTCGAAGAACGAGGTGACGATGAGGTCGCCGCGGGTTGCCTTCAGCCCGACCGACTCGATGTCGACGTTCTGGAACGACATCGGCACGATCTTGATGCCCTGGTCGGCGAGGCCGAACTCCTCGGCCTGCTTGATGGCGGTGGCGTTGTCGCCGGCGACGTTGATGGCGAGGATCTTGGCGCCCGACGACTGTGCCTGCAGCAGGAATGAGCTGAAATCGGGCGTGCCGAGCTGCGCCTTGACGCTGCCGGCGACCTTGCCGCCGAGCTCCCCGATACGGGCGCGCGCGGTCGCTTCGATCGAATGCCCGAAGGCATAGTCGCCGGTGATGAAGAACCATGGCTCCTTGCTGGTCTGCATGATGCCGGAGACCACGGCGGTCGCCGTGGAATAGGCGTCCTGGGTCCACTGCACGCTGGTCGGCGCGCAGGCCTCATCGGTGAGCTGGTTGGCACCGGCGCCGGAGACGAGGAAGATCTTGCCGTTGCCGCGCACCAGCTCCTGCACGGCGAGAGCCGCGCCGGAGCTGCCGCCGTCGGCGACCGCCTGGACGCCTTCGCTGAACCATTTGCGGGCGAGCGATGCCGCCAGATCCGGCTTGTTCTGGTGATCGGCCTGCAGGATCTCGATCGGCTTGCCGTTGATCTTGCCGCCGAACTCCTCCGCGGCCATCCGTGCCGCCTCGACCGAGCCCGGGCCCATCGCGGTCGCGAACACGCCGTTCATGTCGGTGAGCACGCCGATGCGGATGGCATCGGCCTTGATCTCGGCGCGCGCAGGCGGGCCTGCGAGCGCCAGCGTGATGAGCAAGGTGGAGGCGGACGTCGTACGGAGGTTGGCCATGGCGTTTCCTGACTTGTCGTTCTTGATTGCTCGAAGGCGTGGTCAGACCGGTTCGGCGACGACCGTGTTGCGCAAGGTTCCGATGCCGGAGATCTCGACCTCGACGGTATCGCCGGGACGCATCCACAGCGGCGGCGTGCGCTTGGCGCCGACGCCGCCGGGCGTGCCGGTGACGATGACGTCGCCGGGAACGAGCGGGCAGATCGTGGAGATGTAGGCGATCAGCTCGGGAATGCCCGTGATCAGGAGGTCGGTGGTAGTGTCCTGCACGACGGCGCCGTTCAGGCGCGTCCGCAAGGTGAGCTTCGACGGATCTGGAATCTCGTCCGTCGTCACCAGCCACGGACCGAAGCTGCCGCTCTCCGCAAAGGTCTTTCCGGAAAGGAACTGGCTGGTGTGGCGCTGCCAGTCGCGGATGCTGCCTTCATTGTAGCAGGAGTAACCGGCGATGTGATCGAGCGCGTGGCCAGCCGGGATGTGCCGGCCTTGCTTGCCGATCACCAGCGCGAGCTCGCCTTCATAATCGAAATCGTCGCTCACTTTGGGCTTCACGATCGGCTGGAGATGGCCGACCTGGCTGCAGGGAAAGCGCACGAACAGCGCCGGCTTCTCGGTGACGGTGCGCCCGGTCTCGGCGACGTGGTCGCGGTAGTTCAGGCCGACGCAGATGATCTTGCCGGGATCGGGGATCACCGGTGCGAAGGTGACTTTGTCGAGCGGATGATCGGGCGCAGCGGACGCGACGATCTTTGCCGCCTCGCCAAGGCGACCGGCTTCGAGCAACTGCCGCAGCGTGGCGCAGGGCGCCATGCGCGCGCCGAGATCGACGACGCCGTTGTCCTTGACGGCACCGAAAGAGGCGCGGCCGTCGGCGATGAAAGAAAGCAGCTTCATGAGATGTCCTTGAAAGTGGGTTCGATCAGGCCGCGGACGGCGCTTGGGTTAAGGGAATCTGGGTTGCAGGAATGGCGGCGGCGACGAGTCGCTCGAGCTCGGGCTCGTCGCGGGCGGTGCCGCGGATGTAACGGTCGGGACGAACCAGTGCGGCGATGATGCCGTGCTTGCGCAGCCAGTCTCGGACGCCTTCGGCGTCGTCGCCGGCGAGGATCTCGATCCCGGCCTGCGCCAGCGCCAGGCGCGACGGCAGTGCGGCCGCGGCCTCGACGAGCAGCACATGATGATAGCCGGTCCGGTCGTCGCTGCGGCCTCCGTCGCGCAGCATGAATTGCGGTGCGAGATGGCCGGCGAGCGGCAGGTCGCCGAACGTGAGCCCGGGGCCGAGCAGGGGCTTCTTCACGTCCAGCTTGACCGGCGCGTTCTCGCGCGCTTCGCCGGCAGCAAGGCCGGCCTCGATCGCCTTGGTGTTGATCACGCCGCCGAGACGGATGGCGAGCTCGATGAACTCGCGCACATGCGGCTGGCGCTCGCTCTGGTAGGTGTCGAGCAGATCGGGTGCGGCGCCGCCCTGGATGATTGCGGCGAGCTTCCAGGCGAGGTTGGCGGCATCGCGGATGCCGGCGCACATGCCCTGGCCGAGGAAGGGCGGGGTCTGGTGCGCGGAATCGCCCGCAAGAAACAATCGGCCGCTCCGCCATTGCCGTGCGATGACCGAATGAAACGTGTAGACCGCGGCGCGTTCGAGCTCGGCATCATCAGGCGTGATCCAGCGCGACAGCAGGTCCCAGACCTTTGCCGGTTGCGCGATCTCCTGAGAATCCTCGTCCGGGAGGATCGTGATCTCCCAGCGGCGCCGCGTGCCGGTGCCGCGCACATAGGTCGCCGGCCGCCTTGGATCGCAATGCTGGAGACTGTAGTCGCCGAGATCGTCGCGCGCGCGCTTGAGCAGCACGTCGATCACCAACCAGCGCTCGTGGAAGCCGAGATCGTCCATGCTGGAGCCGATGAAGCGGCGGACCAGCGAGCGGGCGCCGTCGCAGCCGATCACATAGCCGGCGCGGACCTCGCTGAGCTTCCCGTTCGAGAGGTCCTCGTAGCGGACGCGCACGCCGTCTTCGACCTGGTCCAGCGCGAACACGTCGCAGCGGCTGCGCAAGGTGACGTGCGGCCAGCGGGCGAGGCCGCCGATCAGCACGTCCTCAAGATCAGGTTGGTGAAAGCGGTAGCTGAGATGCCAGCCCATCGGCGTCAGCGTCTGCGGGCGCGACCAATCCAGCAACATCTTGCCGTTGGCGTCGAGGAAGAGCATGCCGGGGCTCAGGATGACATGCGGCAGGATCGCGTCGGCAAGACCGACGGTCTGGAAGACGCGCATGCATTCGTCGTCGAAATGCACCGCGCGCGGCAGATGATAGGTCTGCGCCTCGCGCTCCAGCACCAGTGTCCGCACGCCGCAGAGGCCGAGCAGATTGGCGAGCGTCGCGCCAACCGGCCCGCGGCCGACGATCACGACATCAAATTCTTCGGGGGCGGATTTATCTTGCATGGGGCTATCTCTTCCCCAAGCCGCGCCGCAGCATCAACGCCGCTGCGCCAAGTGTCCGCCCAGCGGACGGACGGAGCCTAGGCCTCGACCGGGATGGCCGCGGCCGTCTCCTGAAGCTGCGCTGCAAATTGCGCAATTGCCTCCTCGATCCCCAGTGCCGAGCGAATCCAGATGATGGAGATGCAACCGAACACGACGCCGCCTCGGACGATGGGTACGGCGATCGAAGCCGTCTTGGGATTATACTCGCCCTCGCTGCGGATCGCGTAACCGCGCCCGGCAGTCTCGGCAATCATGCGGTCGAGGCGGGCTTCGTCGAGAAAGGGGCGGTCGTCGGCCTCGTCGATCCGGCGCAGATGATTGACGATGAGGTCGCGCTCGCGCGCCGGGCAGGCGGCGAGATACGCGCGCCCGGCAGAGGTTCGCAGCATCGGCAGACGCTTGCCGATCATGCCGCGGTCGATCGAGAGCGGGCTGCGCGAATGGGTGGTTTCCTGCACCACCATCGCGGCGTTCTCATAAGTCGAGAGATCGACGGGCCAGACCAGGGTCTTGCTGAGTTCGGCAAGATAAGGCGCTGCCGCCTGGCAGATCACCACGCCGGGGTCGTAGCCATCGCCGAGGCTCAGCGCGCGCCGGGTGACGCGAAAACGGTCGTCGCTGGCGCTGCGGGCGATATAGCCAAGTTCCTCCAGGGTTTCGAGCAGGCGATAGACGGTCGGGCGGGGCAGGTCGAGCGCGCGAGCAACGTCGCCGGCACGGATGCCGCCCGAGCGATTGACCTCTCGCAGCACGTCAAGTCCGCGCTTGAAGGCGCGGACGACTTCCGACTGCCGTGGTGCGCCCGTCCCCGTCCGCTCCTTGGACACTTCGCATTTCCTCCCTTGTGGCGCACGGTCCCGCGATTATCGTTGCGAACGCGAAGCGATTGCGGAACGCCACCGTAGAATCGTGCGCAGCCGGTATCAAGTTCGCCGCATTGCGGCACACGCGATGCCTTCGGGAGGAATTCGATGGAAATCACCGCGCTCGGTTATATCGGGATCAACTCATCGCAGCTCGATCAGTGGGGCCGGATGGCGACGGGGCTGCTCGGCATGCAGCAGGTCGATCGCGGCGGCAAGATGCGCGCGTTCCGCATGGACGATCGCAAGCAGCGGCTGATCGTCGACGGCAGTAGCGACGCCGGCCTTGCAGTGATGGGCTGGGAAGTTCCATCCATGGCAGAGCTGGATCAATTGGCGGGACGGCTCGAAACCCACGGCGTCAAGGTGACGCGCGGCTCGCGCGCGCTGGCCGACGAGCGGCATGTCGCCGAACTGATCGCGTTCGTCGATCCCGCCGGCAACCGGCTCGAGGCCTTCTGCAAGCCGGAGCTTGCGAGCGAGCCGTTCAAGCCGAGCCGACCGATCTCGGGCTTCCGTACCGGCGCGCTCGGCATGGGGCATGTCGTGCTCAACGTGGAGGATGTCGAGCCGCTTTTGCCGTTCTACCGCGACCTGCTCGGCTTCCACGTCTCGGATTTCGGGCTGAAGCCCTATGGGCTGTATTTCTTCCACGTCAACGGCCGCCACCACAGCTTTGCGATGGTCGGCTCGGGGCGCAAGGCGATGCATCATTTCATGGTCGAGCTCGGCAGCCTCGACGATGTCGGTCAGGGCTACGACCTCGCGCAGCTGGACGAGGGCCGTATCGCCTATACGCTGGGCCGGCACACCAACGACCACATGACCTCGTTCTACGTGAATACGCCGTCCGGGTTCTTCATCGAATATGGCTGGGGTGCGCGCGTCATCGATCCCGAGACCTGGCAACCGCACGAGACCTTCGACGGCCCGTCGCTGTGGGGCCACGAGCGGCTGCATATGCCGGAGGAGCAGCGCAAGCGCCTGCGCGACATGCGGCTCGATGCGGCAGCGCGCGGCGTTCGCGTCGCTGATCCCCGCGTGCCGCCGCTCAACTGCGCGTGGCTGGACCAGGTGGTCGCGCGCGAATAATCGACCGCTTCTCGGGGTCTATCACGCTTCGCCGAGATCCGGCTCGGTCAACAGTCCCTGGCGCAAGGCGAGGCGGACCAGCTCGATGTCGGAGCCGACGCCGAGCTTGTCCTTGATCAGGGAATGCAGGTTCGCCACCGTCTTCGGGCTGACATGCAGCGTTTCTGCAATCTCCTCCGTCGTCCGCTCCGCGAGCAGCAGCCGCATCACCTCGAACTCGCGCGCGGTGAGGACGTCGGCGGCCGAGCTTTCGCCGCCGAGCCGGCTCAGCGCCAGCTCGTGGTCGATGTCGGGGCTGATGGCGATCTTGCCGGCGAGCACGTCCATCACGGCCCGTACCAGCGTTTCCGGCGGGCTGGTCTTGGTGACGTAACCCCTGGCGCCGGCGCGGATCGCCTGCACGGCGAAGCCCGCATTCTGATGCATGGTGAAGATGAGGATCCTGGCGCCCTTGTCCCATTGCCTGATCCGCCTGACGGCCTCGATGCCGCCGATGCCGGGCATGCTCAGATCCATGATGACGAGGTCGGGCGCCTCGGATTTGTACAGCCGGTAGGCCTCCGCGCCGTCGGACGCCTCGGCGATGACGCGCAGGCCCGGCTGCTTCTGGAGCACGGAGCGATAGCCCTCGCGGACCACGGAATGGTCGTCGACCAGCAGGATGGAGGCATCGGCCGCGCTCATGCCGCATGCTCCAGCGCCTGCCGCTCGGCGGCTGTGAGCGGAATGACGACGCGCAGCGCCGAGCCGCCGTTGGCACCGACTTCGAAGCTCATCCGGCCGCGCAAGGCCGCAACGCGCTCGCGCATGCCGAGCAGGCCCATGCCGGATTTGCTGGAGGCATCGTTCGGCCGGCCATCGTCGTCGATGGCAAGCGCGATCTCGTCTGCCGCCATCGTCAGATGCAGGTCCACCTTGGTGGCGCCGGCGTGCTTGGCGGCGTTGGTCAGCGCCTCCTGCACGATGCGGTAGAGGTTGGCGCTGATCGCGGCGGGCAGGGTCTCGACCGCGCCGTCGAAATGGATCGAAAAGCGCGTCTCGCCGCGGCTGCGTCCGTTCCAGCCCGCGACGAGGCCTTCCAGGCTCGCCACCAGCCCGAGCTCCTCGACGTCGGGCGGGCGCAGCCGGAACAGCGCGCCGCGCAGCGTCTCCATCATGCTGGTCGCGGTCCGCGCGATACCGTCGCATTCGCCGAGCAAAGCGGGGCAGTCCTGCGCGGCGGTCTGGCGGGCGGAGGAGGCGAGCGCGCGGATGGCGGCCAGCGACTGGCCGAACTCGTCGTGCAGCTCACGCGCCAGATGGCGGCGCTCGTCGTCCTGGAGCGCGATCAGCTTGCGCGTCAGCTCGCTGCGCTCGGCGAGCGCATTGTCGAGGCTTTCGGCGAGATGGTTGAAGCCGTCGCGGATCGCGGAGAGTTCGGCCAGATCGAACGGCGGCAGCCGCGCCGAGAGGTCGTTGGCGGCGATCCGCTCGAGGCCGTTGCGGATCAGGCGGGTCGGGCGCAGCGCGCGCGCCAGCGCGGCGTAGACCAGCAAGCACAGCAGCGGCAGCGCGATCGCAAGCGCAATCATCAGGCGGCCGGCCTCGTGCCAGGCCTCCGCCGTCTGCACGGCCGGATCGACCGAGACCACGGTCTCGCCGAGCTTGGCGCCGCGCACGATCACGGGCCGTGCCGCTTCGCGGCCGGGGTCGAACAGGCTGCGATAGAAGGCCGCGAAGACCTGCGGCGACGGGCTCTCCGGGGCAGGCGCACCGCTGCAGAACCGCTGCAGCATCTCGCCGCTCGGTCCACGGAATGCCAGACACAGGCCGGGCGTCATCACATAGGCGGCGACGGGATCGAGGTTCGGAAAGTCGCGCGGGCCGGCCACCCACTGGATCTTGCCCTGCTGCAGCTCCAGCGACTTCGCCACGATCGCGGCGATGCCGTCGATGCGCGTGTGCACCGCGCGGTCGGCCGCGATCAGGAAATAGCCGGAGATTGCGGCGAAGCAGGCGGCCGTTATGGCGGCCACGCGCAACGTCAGACGGACCTTGAGATCGAATCTCGGGCGGTTCCACATCGGGCAGCACCTAGCGCGAACAGGTTTGTCGCCGCCGCATTAAACGGCAGAACGCCAGCCGCGCAAAGCGCTACGCGTTACCGCAGTGCAACGACGTGAAATTTTCCCGGCGCTCGCCGGGACGGGCCCCGTTGCAGGGTGTAGGGCTGCTGCCGAGATTTGCCGATCGCTCCATCTGCGAGGCTCCGCTCATGTACCTCTCCCGGTTGATCCTCCCTGCTTTTCTCCTTGCTGTCCTCGTGGGTGTCCGGCCTGCCGGCGCGGGCACCGAGGCGGCCGCCGCGGCACCGGCCGGCGTGTCGATCGAGGATTTCCAGTATCTGGATACGTCCGGCGAGCCGGTCGACCAGACCGCCGTCCACGAGAAGCGGCTGGGCGCGTTCATGGTCGCGCTGCGACGGGATGTCGGGGCGGACAAGCGCTATCAGCTCACGCCCGCCGGGCAAGCCGATGCAAAATTCAAGGTCGTCGGCGGCGTCCAGAAGACGAGCACGCTGGTGCAATGGGCGCGGGTCGCCGTGATCGATACCGCGGCCAAGAAGGTCCTGTTCGAGAAGCTCTACACGTTCCGCGGCGACAACGACGAAGCCTGGGACCGTGCCGAGGCGTTCCTCGCCCGCGAGGTCATCGCGGCGCTCGGCACGCCCGCGCCGGTCGCGCTCGCCGTGTTCGATTTCGAGCTCGAGGACATGACGGCCGCATCTGGGAGCACCTTGGCCGGTTCAGACGCATCGTACCTCGCCGAGACCACCGGCGGCGTGCGTGACGTGCTCGGCCAGTCCGGCCGCTACCGCATCGTCGAAATCGGCAGCGCGAGCGGCGAGGCGGCGAAGGCGCGCGCTTTACGCGACTGCGGCGGCTGCGAGGCCGCGATTGCGAAGGAGCTCGGCGCGGATCAATCGCTGATCGGCGTGGTGCGGCGGGTCAGCCGCACCGAATACACGCTCGGATTCCAGCTGCGTGATGCCCGCACCGGCGCGGTGCTGGCGCGCGGCGACAGCGGCCTGCGCCTCGGCGCGGACTATTCGTGGAAACGGGGCGCCGTGCGGCTGGTCAGCGACCGGCTGATCGAGAGCCAGCAGGCCGAGGGCGCAATTAGAAAGTAAGCTGCACCTTCATCGACTGTGAGCGGTCGCTGGCAAGCTCGAAGGCGGCGACCGCGTTCTCGAACGGCATGGTGGCCGTGATCAGCGGCTTCACGTCGATCAGGCCTTCGCCCATCAGCCGCACCGCCAGCTCGAACTCGGGATCGAAGCGGAAGGTGCCGCGGAGCTGCAATTCCTTGGCGACGATGGAATTGATCGGCAGCGTCATCTCGCCGCCGAGACCGAGCTGCACCAGCGTCGCACCCGGGCGGAGCACGTCGAGCGCAGTGCGCAGCGCCGCCTGATTGCCGGAGGCTTCGAACAGCGTGTCGAACACGCCCTTGCCGGCGCGCCAGGGATCGAGCGCCGTGGCATCGGCCGCGACATTGATGGCATGCGTCGCGCCGAGTTTTCTCGCGACCGCGAGCGGCGCCTCGGCCACATCAGTCACCACGATCTCGGACGCGCCGCCGAAGCGCGAGACCAAAATCATCAGCGCGCCGATCGGGCCGCAGCCCGTGATCAGCACGCGCTTGCCGAGCAGGGGGCCGGCCTGCTTGCCGGCATGCAGGCACACCGCGAGCGGTTCGGCGACCGCAGCTTCCGCCAGCGAGAGCTTGTCGGCGATCGGCACCGCTTGCGTGGCATCGACCGTGATGAACTCGCGAAAGCCGCCTTGCACGTGAGGAAAGCGCATCGCGCTGCCGAGGAAGCGCATGTCGAGGCATTGGTTGCGCATGCCTTCATGGCAATGCAGGCACTGGCCGCACGGTCTGCTCGGATTGACCGCAACGCGCGTGCCTGTTTTCACGCTGGTGACGCCGTCACCGACGGCCGCGACCACGCCGGCGATCTCGTGCCCTAGCGCCATCGGCTGCTGGATGCGGACGACGCCGAAGCCGCCGTGATGGTAATAGTGCAGGTCAGAGCCGCAGATGCCGCCATTGGCGATCTTGACGCGGACTTCGCCCGGGCCGGGCGCCGGATCGGGATAGTTGTCGATCCGCAGATCTTTCGGGGCGTGGATGACGACGGCGCGCATGGCTTGCTCCTGGTTCGCGGATCACATCGCGGCGATCATGCCGCCATCGACATAGATGATCTGGCCGTTGACGTAGGTCGAGGCGTCCGACGCCAGGAAGATCGCCGCGCCGACCAGCTCGTCCGGCTTGCCCCAGCGCTTGGAGGGGATGCGGCCCATCAGCCAGTTGTTGAAATCGGTGTTGTTGACCAGCGCCTCGTTCATGTCGGTCAGCATGTAGCCGGGGCCGATCGCATTGGCCGTGATGCCGTGCTGGGCCCACTCCACCGCCATCGAGCGGGTGAGATTCTTGATGCCGCCCTTGGCCGCGGTGTAGGGCGCGATGGTGGGGCGGGCGAGCTCGCTGCCGAGCGAGCCGATATTGATGATCTTGCCGTGCTTGCGCGGGATCATGCGCTTGGCCGCCTCGCGGCCGATCACGAAGGCGCTGGTCAGGTTGGTCTCGATCACCTTGCGCCATTCGTCGGTGGTGAACTCCACCAGCGGCTTGCGGTGCTGGATGCCGGCATTGTTGACGACGATGTCGACCGCGATGTTCTTCTTGTCGAAGTCGTTGAACGCCGCGACGATGGCGGGCTCGTCGGTGACGTTGAAGGCTGCGCCTTCGGCCTGATGCCCGGCGGCGCGAAACTCGGCGACGGCCTGCTCGACTCGCTTGGGATCGACGCCGTTGACGATGATCTTCGCGCCGGCCTTGGCCATGCCCTCGGCGATGGCGCGGCCGAGGCCGCGGGAGGAGCCGGTCACGAGCGCGGTGCGGCCGGAAAGATCGAAAAGAGAGGTGCTCATGTCAGAAAGTCCTTAGGCGTTGGAGCGACGCACGGTGAGATCGGAGCGGTCGAATACGGCGGGCAGGAGGTCGACGCCGAGACCGGGGCCTTCCATCGGATAGACAAAACCGTCCTTGATCACGGGCATCGTGGTGACGAGCTCATTGTACCAGCCTTTGTAGAAGGCGCGCACCGATTCCTGGATCAGCGTGTTGGGCTGGCTGAACGACATGTGGATGGCGGCGATGAAGCCGATCGGGCCGATGCAATCGTGCGGCGCGAAGGGCCGGTGATAGGTCTCGGCCATCGCCGCGATCTTGCGGCCCTCGGTGAGGCCACCGGTCCAGCACAGATCCGCCATCACCACATGCATGGCGTCGCGGTCGAGCATGTCCTTGTAGGGAAAGCGCGAGCCCAGCGTCTCGCTGGCGCAGACCCAGACGTCGGTCGAGCGGGCGTATTCGGCCAGCGCCTGCGGCGAGTTCATGCGGATCGGGTCTTCGTACCAGGTCGGCTTGTACGGCTCGAGCGCGCGCGCGATCTGCTTGGCGGTCGGCAGATTCCACAGCGAGTGGAGCTCGACCATGATCTCCATCTTGTCGCCGACCGCTTTGCGGATCTTCTCGAACGGCTCGATCGCCTGCTTCATCTGGGCTGCCGTGATGTAGAGGCCCTTGTTTTCCTGCGCCGCCGGATCGAACGGCCAGATCTTCATCGCGGAGATGCCGCTCTCCAGCAGGCTTTCGGCCAGCGCATCGGCGCGGTTCATGAAGCCGTCGAGATCTTCATAGGGGCCCTTGGCGGCGCCGAGATTCCAATTCGAGACCGGGCTGATGTTGGTCGAGCGGACATATTGCGTGCCGGCGCAGGTGTTGTAGATGCGCTGCTTGTCGCGGCAGAGGCCGCCGAGCATCTGGTGCACCGGCTGATTGCAGACCTTGCCGAACAGGTCCCACAGCGCGATGTCGATCGCGGAGGCCGCGCGATACTCGACGCCGGTGGAGGACTGCGCCATCGGCAGGTTCAGCATGTCGCGGTGGATCGCTTCGATGTGCAGGGGATTGCGGCCGAGCAGGCGGCCCGCAAAGGTATCGTGAATCTGCGCCTCGACCGCGCCCGCGCCGTAGAAGGTCTCGCCGAGCCCGATCACGCCGGTGTCGGTGTGGATTCGTACCCAGATGACGTTGGAGAATTCCTCGGTGCGCAGGGTCTCGATCGACGTGATCTTCACTGCAACAGTCCTCCCATGATAAGGCGCCTCGCGCCCGTCTTGTTGTTCGTGTCTATGCCGGTCAAAACCGGCGATCTCGGCGGGCAGTCATACGCCCGCTTGTAATATATCACAACATGTTTTAAGGATGTCACAAATATGCCGCCGCTCGATCGCGCGAGCAGGGTGGCAGGGGAGGACAACATGGCACGGCGCAAGCGCGCGCTCGAAGTGGTGAGAAGCGACGATGACGGCGAGAGCAGGCCCTCCCGGCGCAACCGTCTCAACTTCTTCGAGCTGGCCTATCAGAGGATCGAGGAGCTGCTCGTTCATTGCGAGCTCAAGCCCGGTCAGTTCATGACCATGCTGGAATTGCAGCAGATCACCGGCTTCGGGCGCACGCCGGTGCACCACGCCGTCAATCGTCTCTCCGCCGATACGCTCATCATCATCCGTCCGCGCCACGGACTGCACATTGCGCCGATCGATCTTGCGCGCGAACGCATGCTGCTGGCCTTGCGCCGCGACATGGAGCGTTTCGTGATCCGCCTTGCGGCCGATCGCGCCAGCCTCTCGCATCGCAATCAGGCGCTGCACATCGAACGTCTCCTGCGCGAGCGCCGCGCCAGCCTCACCCTCGACGAATTCAACCACATCGACCGCCGCATCGACGCGCTGGTGCTGGAAGCCGCCGGCGAGCCGTTCCTGGTGCACACGCTGCGGCCGCTGCACACGCTGTACCGGCGCATCGGCTACATCCACCACCGCTTCATGCCGGGGCAGGCCGATCTGTCGGGCACGATCGATCGTCATCTCGCCATTCTCGCCGCGGTGGCCAGCCGGCGCGTCGACGACGCTGTGAAGGCGAGCGATGGGCTGATCGACTACATGGGCGAGATATTCACGGGCATGGAAGCGGGGATCGACCCGCGCCTGCTCGATTGCAGCATCGAGCCGCTGCTCGGCACGTAGCGAGTTTTGAAAAGAGGACCAAGCATGACAACGATGGCGATGCCACAACCGACCGCGAACGAAGCCGCGGTCCGCTACCTCATCACGAACTACAGCCCCAAGGGCAACAAGGTCGGCTGGCTGATGATGGCCTCGATCCTGGTCGAAGCCTGGGACCTCTATTCGATCGCCTTCGTGCTGATCTTCATCAAGGAGCAGTACAATCCCACGGCGCTGATGCTGGGCCTCGCCGCGGCGGGCACGCAGGGCGGGGCCCTGATCGGCGCGCTGCTGGGCGGCTGGCTGTCCGACAAGATCGGCCGCCGCGTCATGTTCCTGGTGACGATGGTGATGTTCATCGTGCTGGCGCTGGCGCAGGCCTTCGTGCCTGACGTCACCTGGCTCATCGTGATCCGCTTCCTGCTTGGCATCCCGCTCGGCTCGGACATCTCGACCGGCTACACCTACATCATGGAATCCATGGCCAAGGGCGAGCGCGAGGTCATGGGCAACCGCTGGCAGTTCATGTTCGCCGTCGGCGAGGTCCTCACCATCGGCGTCATCGTGATCTTCCTCTTGATCGACATGCAGCACGAGATGCTGTGGCGCGTGACGCTCGGCCTCGGCGCGGTGCCGGCGCTGATCATCCTCCTGATGCGCCACGACGTGCCGGAGACGGCGGTGTGGCTGGTGCAGAAGGGGCGCTATCGCGAGGCCAAGCGGGTCGCGCGCGAGATGTTCAACGACAATCTCGACATGCTACCGGATCAGGATGTGGTTGTTCCGAAGACCAGCACGCGTGCGTTCCTCGCCGACCTCAAGAAGGATCCGATCCGCTGGCGCGCCACGGTCTACGGCTGGATCGCCTGTTTCACCCAGGCGAGCGAGTTCTCGACCTTCGCGTTCTATTTGCCGGTGCTGTTCGTGATGGTCGGCGTGTCGAGCGTGCTCGGCATCAACCTGGTGACGATGGCGCTGTTCTCCTTCGCCGCACTGTCCGGCTGGGTCGGGCCGCTGCTGACGCCGAAGATCGGCCACCGCGGCATCGCGATCGCCGGCTTCTCGATCGTGCTGGCCTCGCTGCTGGTCGCGGCCTTCGCGCTCTACACCGACAACAAGATCCTGCTGCCGTTCGCGGCCGCCGCGATGCTGTGGGGCCATTATTGGGACGCGTCGAACTGCATGACGATCCCGACCATGGTCGCCAAGCCGAAATATCGCGGCACCGCCAGCGGCTTCGCCTACATGTTCGTGAAGCTGCCGTCGTTCCTGGCGATCTTCCTGTTCCCGACGGTGTTCGCCGCAATCGGGCAGGCGAACGCCACGCTGATGGTCGCGATCTTCCCGCTGATCGGATTGCTCGCCGCGATCTTCATCCTGCCGGAAGTCTACGGCTACGAGAACGACTGACGAGGCGCCACCCGGTCGCGGCGTCGCCGCCGCGATCGGGACTGATTCCGGAACGCTTCGGCCGGCAACTACGGGCTCAAGAAGACCGGATCGATTCCCATCCCGTGGCCGAGCAGGCCGAGCGCCTGAAGCTGGGCGGAGTGGAGGTCGACCTCCACGATGATGAAGATGGTGAACAACGCCACTGCGGAGACGACCAGCAGGGGATGGGCCGTCTCGACACCGCTCTCGCTCGCTGCGGTGAGGCTCCGGATCGCGCGACGCAGAAAGGAGCTCTGCGGCAACGCTTTCGATTGGATCTGCATGATGAACCTTCCTTGCCGCGTCATATTCGTCTGATTGGCGCGACAATGGAATTCTAGCCGCAGCGTCGCCGCCGGCATTGACGCACCGCAAATGGCTTGCACTTAATTTCGAAGGCCGCGGCCTGCCTTACCTGATTGCGGCCGCCAGCGCCGCGATCAAAGCGGGGGGCGTCACCAGCAGGCCGAGCTTGAGGAAGGGCCAGGCGCCGACCTCGATCTTCTCCCGCCTGAGCGCGACCAGCCAGAGGATGGTGGCGAGCGAGCCCGTCACTGACAGATTGGGGCCGAGGTCGACGCCGATCAGGATGGCGCTGACGACAGGCGCGGGCAGATGGTCGCTGGCGGCGACCGAGCCGGCGACGAGGCCGACCGGCAGGTTGTTGGCGATATTGTCGGCTAGCGCGGTGGCAATGCCGACGCTCCAGGCCGCCTTCGGTACCGATTGCGCCACCGCCTGGTGCAACAGCGCGCTGAGCTGCGCGATCACGCCGGTCTTGATCAGCGCCTCCACCATGACGAAGAGCCCGCCCACGAGCGGCAGCACGCTCCAGGACACGCCGCGCAGCACGGGCAATGGCGATTGCCGGCTGAGCAGCAGCACGATCGCGGCCGTCACGCCGCCGCAGATGAACGTCGGCAGCCCCAGTTGCTTGTCCAGCGCAGACGCCGTGACCAACACGGCGCCGATCGCGACGATGCCGATCGCCGTCAGCTTGCCGCCGCGGCCGAGTTTTGGATGCGGCACGCGGCGCGCAATCGTCTCCTCCTTCAGGGCCCGGTGCTGGGTCAGGCGCAGCACGATGTAGGTCAGCAGGATCGACGCCGCCGAGGGCAGGGCGAACATACGCAGCCATTCGGTGAGCTCGGGCATGCGCGCGCCGAACACGACGAGATTGGCGGGATTGGAGATCGGTAGCACGAAGCTCGCGGCGTTGGCGATGAAGGCACAGACGAAGAGATAGGGCAGTGGCTTGGCGCCGGCCGCGCGCGTCGCGGCATAGACGGCGGGCGTCAGCACGATCGCGGTGGCATCGTTGGAGAGCAGCACCGTGACGAGCGTGCCGACGAGATAGATCAGCAGGAACAGCCGCTGCGGCGAGCCGGCCGCGTATTCGACCGCGAGCGCGGCGAGGTAGTCGAACAGGCCCTCGAGGCGCGCGAGCTCGGCGATCAGCATCATGCCGATCAGGAAGAGATAGACGTCGAGGCCTTTTTCGATGCCGGCAAGCGCGTCCTGCCACGGCAGCAGGCCTGATAGCACCAGGGCGCTCGCGCCGATCACCGCCCAGACCGCCTCGGGCAGGCGAAAGGGGCGGATGATGACGCCTGCTGTCGCGACGACGATGATGCTCCAGGCCCAGATGGCGTCAGACGGCACGGTCGGCAAGTTGATCTCCGGAAAACCGCTCCTGACTACCGTGCCCCGGATCGATCCGCCAGCCTCAAATCTCGGCTCGCGTCACCTTGCCACCGACAGCTTCTCCGTGATCGCCTTGCGCAGGATGCGCGACAGCGATTCCACCGAATACGGCTTCTGGATCAATTCGAAACCGCGATGGGCGTTTTCTGCGAGCACGTTGCTGTAGCCGGAGGTGAGCACCACGGGCAGGCCCGGATAGCGCTCGCGGATGATGCCGGCGAGCTCGACGCCGTTCATGCCGGGCATGATGACGTCGGAGAAGACGAGGTCGACGGCGAATTCGTTCTCGCCGAGGATCGCCAGCGCGGCGTTGGCGTTGGCGACGCGGCGAACGACGTAGCCGAGATCTTCCAGAAGCTCGGTGGAGAAGCGGCCGACTTCGTCGTCGTCCTCGACCACGAGCACGCGATAGCCGCGCCCGGTGGCCGCGGCCTCATGGGTCAGTGCCGCGGCTTCCTTGTCGGTCGCGGGGCTTTGTGCCTGCGGCAGATAGATGGTGAAGGTCGCGCCTTTGCCCTGGGTGCTCGTCACCGCGACGTCGCCCTCGGACTGCTTGGCGAAACCAAAAGCCTGGCTGAGGCCGAGGCCGGTGCCCTTGCCGACCTCCTTGGTGGTGAAGAACGGCTCGAAGATCGAGTCGAGATGTTCCGGCGCGATGCCGCTGCCGGTGTCGCTGACGGAGATGGCGACGTAGTCGCCGCCGCGCGCCGATTGTGCGCGCAGGCTGGGAATCCCGGAGACCTTGCGCACGGCGATGATCAGGCGACCTTCGCCGTTCATGGCATCTCGGGCGTTGATGGCGAGGTTGATCAGAGCGGCCTCGAACTGGGCGATGTCGGCGACGGTAAAGCAGTCGGCATCGTGAATCTCCACCGCGATGTCGATACGGCCGCCGACCAGCGGTCGGACCAGCTGCGCGACGCCCTCGACCTGGCTGCCGACGTTGAAGATCTGCGGCTTCAGCGGCTGCCGGCGCGCGAACGCCAGAAGCTGGGCGGTCAATTTGGAGGCGCGCTCGACGGTCTCGGAGATGGCATCGACATAGCGGCGGCGGCGCTCTTCCGGCAGCTCGCGGCGGCGCAGGAAGTCGGTGGCCGAGCGGATGATTGTGAGGAGATTGTTGAAGTCGTGGGCGACGCCGCCGGTGAGCTGGCCGATCGCCTCCATCTTCTGCGATTGCCGCAGGGCTTCCTCGCCGCGCCGGCGTTCGGTGATGTCGACGGCTTCAGGGACGGCGCCGGTGATGTTGCCGTGGCGGTCGAGCACGGGGCGCATGCCGAAGTCGAAATCGCGCTCGCCGATGGGAAGGCGCAGCCGCATCTCCAGCCGCACGGCTTCGCCCTTGAGCACGGTGTGGAAGGCCTCGCGCACCTGCGCGCTCATGCCCTCCGTCGCGCTGAACCAGGGCGTCTCCCACAACGGCTTTCCGATCACATCCGACGAGCTCGCCCCGATGCCATCGAGTGCGGTGTTGTTGGCGTAAAGCAGCTCGCCCCTGAGATTGACCAGGCCTTGATACTGGTTGCTGGTCTCCAGGATCGCGCGCAGCCGCGCCTCGTTGGATTCGAGCTGGGCCGTGCGCTCGGCGATGCGCTCTTCCAGCGTCTCGTTGAGCTGCCGCAGCTCGATCTCGGCCTGCTTGGCGACGGTGATGTCGTGGGCGACGCCGATGAAGCCGATGTGCTTGCCGGTCGGGTCCCAGCGCGGCTGCGATTCCGAGCGCAGCCAGCGCCATTCGCCGCTGGCGTTCTTGTAACGCGCTTCCAGCACGAAGGGCTTGAGCGACGCTTCACCCTGGACCGATTGCTGCAGCACGTGCGGCAGGTCGTCGGGGTGCAGCACCTTGCGCCAGTCGAAGTCGATGGCCTCATCGTAGGGCAGGCCGACGAAATCGACATAGGCCTGGTTGGCGAAGGAGCGCTTGCGATCGAGCTTGGTCACCCAGATCGGCACCGGCGCGCTGTCGGCGATCAGCCGGAAGCGCTCCTCGCTCTCCCGCAGGGTCTCGCGCGCGAGCATCTGGTCGGTGATGTCGATATGGGCGCCGACGAGCCGGATGGCGCGGCCGTCCTTGTCGCGCTCGATCTTGGCGACGACCCGGATCCAGCGGGTCTCACCGTCATTGGGACGGACGATGCGGTATTCGGCGGTGTAGTCTTCGCTCGTACCAGCGAGTGCATCGACGAAGTGCTTGACGGTGGCGTCGCGGTCCTCGGGATGGATGCGATTGACCCAGTCCTCGTGCGACTCCTCCGCCGCCTCCGGCGGCAGGCCGTGGATCATGAGGTATTCGGGCGAGCGGCGGTTCTTGAAGCCTTCGCGAAAATCGACCTCGACGCCGCCGACCTTGCCGATGCGCTGGATGCGCGCCAGCTCGGCCTCGCGCTCCTGGAGCGCGCGATAGGCGTTGTCGCGCTCGCGCGCGACGTCTTCGAGGTGTTGACGCAGCCTTTCGGCGGCGATGGTCTCGGGCAAGGGATCGTTCAAGGCATCGGCCGTTGTCATGCGGGAGCGCACGTGCCGGACCGATATTCACACAGACGGAGCGTGATGGCCATTGTTTAGAGGAATAAGGCTGGGAAAGGCGCCATTAAACGGATGGCGGTGCGCATGAACGAACGCCGGGTCTGGCAATTTGTTCCGGAGACTGGAACGATCGGCCGGCGGACGCGTCTTCGCGAGGCGTCGCGAATGTCTTTGATAAGGCTCCCTTTCCGAAGAGGATAAATCTTGAAGCTCTTTGTCTGCCAGGCCTGCGGCAACGTTCTCTATTTCGAGAACCGTGCCTGCGAACGCTGCGGCCATCGGGTCGCCTTCCTGCCGGAGAAGGAGACGATGTCGGCGATCGAGCCCGACGGAGAGGCCTGGCGGATCCTGGCCGACAAGGGCGAAAGCCGGATGCTGTGCCGGAATGCCGAGTACGATGCCTGCAACTGGCTGACGGATACGGGCGAGGGCAACGGCTATTGCCGTGCATGCCGCCACAACGGCATCGTGCCGGATTTGTCCGACCCCCGCCAGCTTGCCGGCTGGCGCGAGCTGGAGGTGGCGAAACACCGTCTGTTCTATTCCCTGATCCGCTGGAAGCTGCCGCTCCAGGCCCGGCAAGACGATCCCGAGCATGGTCTGATCTTCAATTTCCTCGCCGACGATCCGAACAGCGCAGAGAGGGTCATGACCGGCCACGACAACGGCCTGATCACGATCGCGCTCACCGAGACCGACGACATCGAGCGCGAGCGCCGCAGGCTCGAGATGGGAGAACCCTATCGTACGCTGCTCGGGCATTTCCGCCACGAAGTCGGGCACTATTTCTGGGACGTGCTGGTGCAGGGCGGCGGCAAGCTCGAGGAATGCCGCGCGGTATTCGGTGACGATTCCACCGATTACGGCCAGGCCCTGCGGCGTCACTATGCCGAAGGCGCGCCGCCGGACTGGCAGCAGAACTATGTCTCGGCCTATGCCACGATGCACCCCTGGGAAGATTTCGCCGAGACCTGGGCGCATTATCTTCACATCGTCGACACCCTGGAGATGGCCGCCGAGTTCGGCATGGAGGTGCGTCCCAAGGTCGACCGCGACGGGGAGTTGACGGCGCGTATCCGCTTCAACCCCTATGAGGCGAGGGACGTCGAGGCGCTGGTCAACGCATGGCTGCCCTTCACCTTCGCCATGAACAGCGTCAACCGCGCCATGGGCCTGCGTGACCTCTATCCCTTCATCCTGTCGCCCGCCGTGGTCGGCAAGCTGGGCTTTGTTCATGGCCTGCTCCGGGACGTCGCCAGGTCCGCGTCGAGGCCCGGCAAGCCGTAGGTCGTCCGACGGCTCGTCGGTCCGGTTTCGGTCTTGCGCTGGTACGCCAGATGGCCCGGATTTAGACCGTTGCCTCCGGCCGATTTTGATGTACCACGGGAGCCACACGGCCCGTCCCATAGGCCCCAACGGCCAGGGAAGGGTCCCGCCCAAGGTCGAGACTCAAGAAAAGCATGTTCAAACGCATTCTGATCGCCAATCGCGGCGAAATCGCCTGCCGGGTCATCAAGACTGCCCGCAAGATGGGAATCGAGACGGTTGCCGTCTATTCCGAGGCCGACCGCGACGCCCTCCATGTCGAGATGGCCGACGAGGCCGTGCTGATCGGCCCGCCGGCGGCAGCCGAGAGCTATCTGGTGATCGAGAAGATCGTCGAGGCCTGCCGCAAGACGGGCGCCGAGGCCGTGCATCCCGGTTACGGCTTCCTGTCCGAGCGCGAGGCGTTTCCGCGCGCGCTGGAGGCAGCAGGCATCGTCTTCATCGGCCCGAACCCGGGCGCGATCGCGGCGATGGGCGACAAGATCGAGTCGAAGAAGGCGGCCGCCAAGGCCAAGGTCTCGACCGTGCCCGGCTATCTCGGCGTCATCGAGGACGACAAGCACGCGGTCAGGATCGCCGACGAGATCGGCTATCCCGTGATGATCAAGGCGTCCGCCGGCGGCGGCGGCAAGGGCATGCGCATCGCGCATTCGACCTCCGAGGTTGCGGAAGGTTTCAACCTCGCCAAGGCCGAGGCCAAGGCCTCGTTCGGCGACGATCGCGTCTTCGTCGAAAAGTTCATCGTCGATCCCCGCCACATCGAGATCCAGGTGCTGGGCGACAAGCACGGCAATGTCGTCTATCTCGGCGAGCGCGAGTGCTCGATCCAGCGCCGCAACCAGAAGGTCATCGAGGAGGCGCCGTCGCCGCTGCTCGACGAGGCCACGCGCCGCAAGATGGGCGAGCAGGCCGTCGCGCTGGCCAAGGCCGTGAATTACGACTCCGCCGGCACCGTCGAGTTCGTCGCGGGGCAGGACAAGAGCTTCTACTTCCTGGAGATGAACACGCGCCTCCAGGTTGAGCATCCCGTCACCGAGCTCGTCACCGGCATCGACCTCGTCGAGCAGATGATCCGCGTTGCCGCCGGCGAGAAGCTCGCCATCGCGCAGAAGGACGTCACGCTGACGGGCTGGGCGGTGGAATCGCGCCTCTACGCCGAAGACCCGTTCCGCAACTTCCTGCCCTCGATCGGGCGGCTCGTGAAGTATCGTCCGCCGGCGGAAGCCAGCAAGGACGGCATCACCATCCGCAACGATACCGGCGTCCAGGAGGGCGGCGAGATCTCGATCCATTACGATCCGATGATCGCCAAGCTCGTCACCCATGCGCCCTCGCGCGCGGCCGCGATCGAGGCGCAGGCGACCGCGCTCGACTCGTTCTATGTCGACGGCATCAGGCACAACATCCCGTTCCTGTCGGCGCTGATGCATCATCCGCGCTGGCGCGAGGGGCGGCTCTCGACCGGCTTCATCGCCGAGGAATTCCCCAAAGGCTTTGCGGTGCGCGTGCCGGAAGGCGAGGTCGCCCGGCGCATCGCCGCGGTCGGCGCCGCCATCGATCACGTGTTGGGGGAGCGCAAGCGCCAGATCTCGGGGCAGATGGGCGGCCGCGTCGTGCAGCGCGAGCGGCGCCGCGCGGTCTGGCTCGACCGCCAGGAGATCCAGCTCGAGGTCGGACGCGAAGGCGAGGCGATCGCCGTGCGCTTCATCGACGCCGAGGGCAAGGCCGGCAATTCGCATCTGCTGGCCTCGCCGTGGAAGCCGGGCGATCCGGTCTGGCAGGGCAGCATCGACGGCCACTTCGTCGCGGTGCAGGCGCGGCCGATCCCGAACGGCATCCGCCTCGCGCATCAGGGCGTCGAGGTCCCCGTCTATGTCTGGACCGAGACGGAAGCGACCTCGGCGCGGCTGATGCCGGTGACGACGGCCTCCGACACCGGCAAGAAGCTGCTGTGCCCGATGCCCGGGCTCATCGTCTCGATCGCGGTGACCGAAGGGCAGGAGGTCAAGGCCGGCGAGACGCTCGCGGTGGTCGAAGCCATGAAGATGCAGAACGTGCTGCGCGCCGAGCAGGACGGCACCGTGAAGAAGGTTCACGCCAGCGCCGGTGCGACGCTGGCGGTGGACGCGCTGATCCTGGAGTTTGCGTAAGGCGCTCCGGAGTACGACAGTCGACCCTCACCCTGAGGAGCCGCGCTTGCGCGGCGTCTCGAAGGGCGAGGCCACAGCCGGGCCTGCATCCTTCGAGACGCGCGCAAGAGCGCGCTCCTCAGGATGCGGAATTGAGAGTGAGGCACCCATGGCCTTTCGTTCCCGCCGCGAGAAACTGCGCCTCATCCTGTCGGGCTCGGCCTGCATCCATCCCGGCTCGGTCTATGACGCGATCTCGATCCGCATCGCCGAGGACCTCGGCTTTCCGCTTGGCATGTTCGGCGGTTCGGTCGCCTCGCTCGCGGTGCTCGGCGATCCTGATATCACGCTGATCACGCTCACCGAGCTTGCGGAGCAGATGCGGCGGATGTCGCGCGCAGCTAGCCTGCCGGTGCTGGTCGATGCCGATCACGGCTATGGCAATGCGCTCAATGTCCGCCGCACGGTGCAGGAGCTGGAGACCGCTGGCGCCGCCGGCCTCACCATCGAGGATACGCTGCTGCCGGCCGCCTTCGGTGAGGCGAAGACGCAGCTGATCTCGCTCGAGGAAGGCGTCGGCAAGATGAAGGCGGCGCTCGATGGCCGCAGCGATGCCTCGCTGGTCATCATGGGCCGCACGGGAGCAGCCTCGATCACCTCGATCGAGGACGCGATCCGCCGTGCGCAGGCCTATGAGGCGACCGGGGTCGATGCGCTGTTCTTCACCGGCATCAAGTCGCGCGCGGAGCTCGAGGCCGTCGCAGCCGCCACGCGCCTGCCGATCGTGCTTGGCGGTGCCCCGGAGGAGCTGAGCGCGCTCGACTATCTCGCCAGTCAGCGCGTGCGTATCGCGCTTCAGGGCCACGCGCCGATCGCGGCTGCGACGCAAGCCGTGTATGAAACGCAGAAGGCACTGCGCGAAGGCACGGCGCCGAAGGCGCTGAGAGGTCTGGCATCATCGGACCTGACCACCCGCGTCATGCGCGAGGCCGACGTCAAGGCGCGCAGCGCCGACTTTCTCGGGCTGAAAAAATGAGCCGGGCGATCCTCCAGGTGATGATCCGCGGCCGCGTCCAGGGCGTCGGCTACCGGGCCTGGGTCGAGTACCAGGCAACTGCGAGCGGCCTCGAAGGCTGGGTCCGCAACCGCCGCGACGGTTGCGTCGAAGCGCTGTTCGCGGGCGCACCGAAGCATGTCGCCGACATGGTCGCGCTGTGCCGCCACGGCCCGCCATCCTCGCGCGTGGACAGCGTGACGAGCGAGACCGCGAGCGCGGATGAGCTGAACCTGCGCAGGGCAGGGGAAGCGTTCTCGGTGTTGCCGACGGTGTAGGTGCTGTCTGTGCGCCGGCCGCAGGGAAAGGTAAATGCCGAGCGGCTAAGTTGGTCTCGTAGGGTGGGCAAAGGCGCTCTTGCGCCGTGCCCACCACGACTTTCGCGATCGTAGTGAGATGGTGGGCACGCTTCGCTTTGCCCACCCTACGAAGTGTTCACCTCTCGAGAACCTCACCGCGGCAGCTTGGCGATCGCTTCGCTCAGCTCGTGGATTTCGTACGGCTTGCGCAGGATCGGGAAATCGCCGCGCACGCCGGCGGCGACGTCGCTGTAGCCGGTGGCGAGCAGGATCGGCAGGCCAGGACGGATCTGACGGAGGCGATGGGCGAGGCTGAGCCCGTCCATCTTGCCGGGCATGACAATGTCCGAGAACACGAAGTCGACGCCGCTATTCTCGATCTCGCGCAAGGCGGCTTCGGCGTCGGCGACCCGGCGGACGTGGTAGCCCAGCTGCTCCAGAAGACCGATGCTGACGAGCGCAACGTCGGGATTGTCCTCGACCAGCAGCACCGTGCCGCTGCCTTGGAAGGATGGTCCTTCAGCCGCTTCTCGCAACGGCGTGTCTTCTCCGCGCGGCAGCAGGATGGTGAACGTCGTGCCCTTGCCGAGCGCGCTTGCGACCTTGACGGTGCCGCCGGCCTGATGGGCGAAGCCGTGCACCTGGGAAAGGCCGAGGCCGGTTCCCTTTCCGATCGGCTTGGTGGTGAAGAACGGCTCGAAGATCTTGTCGAGAACGTCGGAGGGAATGCCGAGCCCGGTATCGGTGACGTCGATTGCGACGAAGTCGCCGGCAAGCGGCGCCTCGTCCAGCACGACATTGTGCGCACCGATCGTCACCGTGCCGCCGTCGGGCATCGCGTCGCGGGCATTGATGACGAGGTTGAGCAGCGCGGTCTCGAGCTCGGAGGCATCGGTCTTGACCGGCCAAACGTCGGGGCCGATGTCGAAGGCCAGGCGTACGGAACTGCCGACGCCGGCATCGAGCACCTCGCGGATCGCCGCGATGCGTTCGGCGAAATCGATCGCCTGCGGATTGACGCTCTGCCGCCGCGCGAAGGTGAGGAGCTGGTTGGTCAACGCCGCGCCGCGCTTGGTGGCGGTCTCGATCGCCGAGATCGCGCGCTGAACCTTGGCCGCGTCGTCGGGGCCTCGCTTCAGCATGTGCAGGCTGCCACTGATGATCATCAGGAGATTGTTGAAGTCGTGCGCGACCCCGCCGGTGAGCTGCCCCAGCGCATCGAACTTCTGGGACTCGGCGAGCTGCTTCTGCATCGCCTCGAGCTTGAGCTGCGTATTGCGGCGTTCTGTGATGTCGCGCGTGATCTTGGCGAAACCGACCAGCTCGCCGTCCTCGTAGATCGGGTCGATCACGACGCTTGCCCAGAAGAAGGTGCCGTCCTTGCGGACGCGCCAGCCTTCCTCCTCATAGCGGCCCTTTTCCCGCGCGATGCCGAGCGCGCGGGCCGGCCTGCCGTTGGCACGGTCAGTCTCGGTGTAGAAGCGGGAGAAATGCTGGCCGAGGATCTCCCCGGGCGAATAGCCTTTGATGCGCTCGCCGCCGATATTCCAGCTGGTGATGATCCCTCTGGGATCGAGCATGTAGAGGGCGTAGTCCGCAACTCCCTCAACCAACAGCCGGAAACTGCGCTCGCTCTCGAACAAGTCTCGCTGTTGACTGAACTTTCCGATCATTCCGGGACCCTGCCTCGACGGGAGCAAACGCCACAGGAGGCGGATGGTTCCCTGAAGTTGGGACATTTTTAGGCAGATATCCGGCACCCGTATACGGGATGAAGCCCGCTTGACAAGGGGACATTATCGTCAGATATTTCTGTCATGACAGAAATGACCGGAAAGAAGAAACTTCCCGCCGCCGTCGAGCGCTTCATCCTGCATTGGGGCGACATGGGGGACGAGTGGGGCGTCAATCGCTCGGTCAGCCAGATTCACGGGCTGCTCTATCTTGCCGAGGCGCCGATGACCGCCGAGGACATCGCCGACACGCTCGGCATGGCTCGCTCGAACGTCTCCAACTCGCTCAAGGAGCTGCTCGCCTGGAACCTGATCCGGCGGGTGCCGATCCTCGGTGACCGCCGCGACCATTACGAGGCCGAGACCGACATCTGGGAGGTCGCCGCCAGAATAGCGGCGCGGCGCAAGGAGCGGGAGCTCGATCCGGCGATCGCGGCGCTCAGGGCGTGCGTGTCCGATGCCGCCGGCGATCCGACCATCAATCCGGTCGCGAGCAAGCGGCTGAAGGAGATGCTCGCCTTCACCGAGCTCGCCGATCACTGGTTCATGCAGATGCTGAAGGTGCCGCGGCCGCGGCTGTTCGCCTTGATGCGGCTTGGCGAGAAGATCGTCAGCCTGCTGCCGCTGGGCAAGGCCAAATAGCGCTGAGGAGGGTGCGATGACGTCGGCTCGATTATCAGGCTCCAACGCATCGACCTCCGCTCACACCAAACTGCTCGACGACCGCCGCTTCCGCGCGCTGCTGTCGGACGAGGATTGGGGCCGGCTGCCGCTGGCGACGTGGCGGCGTTTCTCCAAACGCGTCGCGGACGGCGAGAGCGTCGTCTATGTCGGAGTGGTCGACGAGGTCTCCTTCAGCGACATCGGCTGGTGGTTCGCCCAGGCTGCGCGCCTGATCGGCGGGCCGCTGCCGACCGGCCGCGACACCGGTGTTCCCATGATCGTCACCGTGACCGAGGACGGCACGACCGGCGGTCAGACCTGGACCCGCATCTGCGCGCGCAAGCGCGGCTTTCCGCACGTGATCCATTCCGCCAAGCGTTTTGCCGGTCCGACGGGGCTCGAGGAATATGTCGGCTTCGGCGTCTCGATGGCGCTCCGCACCGCGGTCGAGGACCAGACGCTGACCTTCCGCAGTGCCGGTTATGGGCTCCAGCTCGGACGCCTGTGGATCCCCTTGCCGCGCTGGCTCACCCCGGGCGATCTCATGGTGACGCACCGCGACCTCGGCAACGGCGCATTCCGCTTCACCCTCGATGTCATTCATCCTCGTTACGGCGCGCTGATCCACCAGTCCGCCACCTTCAGGGAGGCCGTATCATGACGCCGCTATTGTGGACGCTCATCGCCATCCAGATCGTGATGGGAGTGTTCGACACCTTCTATCACCACGAATTCACCGAGCGCCTGGCCCGGCGGGTGTCGCAGCGTTTCGAACTCAAGCTGCATGGCATCCGCAACATGCTCTATGCCTTGCTGTTCCTCGTGCTCGGCTGGCTCGAGGTTTATGGATTGCTGGCGCTGCTGATCGTCGCGGTGCTGGTCGCCGAGATCGTCATCACGCTGATGGATTTCGTCGAGGAGGATCTGAGCCGGAAACTGCCGCCGAGCGAGCGCATCAACCACACGCTGCTCGCGATCAATTACGGCGCCATTCTCGTGCTGCTGCTGCCGGTGCTGACCGATTGGGCGATGCAGCCCTTTGGCGTGACCGTCATGAACCAGGGCCTGCTCAGCATCGCCGCGACCGCCTGCGCGGTTGGCGCCTCGCTCTGCGGCCTCAGGGATTTTGCCGCAATGCGCCGGCTCGGCCGGATGCGCAGCGTTCCCGCCGAGGGGCTTGTCGAAAAGCTCCCGGGCCGCAAGACCGTGCTGATAACGGGTGCCACCGGCTTCATCGGCAGTCGCCTCGCGGCGAGCCTCAGCGGCGCCGGGCATCAGGTCATCGCGCTGATCCGCAATCCCGCGAAGGCGGAGATGCTGCCGCCGCCGGTCACGCTGATCACCAGCCTCGATCAGCTCGCCGCGGACACGCCAATCGACGCCATCGTCAATCTCGCCGGCGAGCCGATTGGCAACGGCTTGTGGACCGAGGCGAAGCGCGCGAAGATTCTTGGCTCCCGCATCGACATGACGGGCGAAATCGTCAAACTGATCGCGCGGCTCGATCGCAAGCCCGAGGTGCTGGTCAGCGGCTCCGCGATCGGCTGGTACGGATTGTGGGCCGACCAGGTGCTGACGGAGTCGGCCAAGTCGCACGCCTGTTTCAGCCACGAGCTCTGCGCGGCCTGGGAGAAGGCGGCGCGGCCGGCGGAGGAGCTTGGCGTGCGCGTCGTCTGTTTGCGCATCGGCCTCGTGCTCGGCACCGAAGGCGGCTTCGTCACGCGCATGCTGACGCCGTTCGAGTTCGGCCTCGGTGGTCCCATCGGCACCGGGCGGCAGTGGATGTCCTGGATCGAGCGCGATGATCTCATTCGCCTGATCGCCTATGTGATGGCGACGCCGGATCTGTCGGGCCCCGTCAATGCCACCGCGCCGATCCCGGTGACCAATGCAAAATTCACCGAGGAGCTTGGCCGCCGCCTGCATCGGCCGGCGATCTTCCGCATTCCCGGCGGCTTGTTGCGCCGGATCGGCGGCGGCTTCGCCGACGAGCTGCTGCTCGGCGGTCAGCGCGTGCTGCCCAACAAGGCGCTGAGCCGCGGCTTTGTATTCAGGCACGAGACGCTGCGCAGCGCGTTCGAGGCGATTTTGTGAGACATCAGGTGGCCGCGACGCTCCGAAACGTCGCCGCCACCGCGCGTAGCGCCGCAAGCTTGGCGGGATCGCTGACCTTCGAATGTAGCATCACCTTCGAGCTGCCGAGTTTCGGCAGCCTGTGCGCGGGTCCAATATCGACCAGCCCGGGAGGCGCGATCCGCCGCGCCAGTGGCGCAATCGCAAGTCCCGCGAGCGCAGCTGCGACCACCGCCGTGACGCCGCCGCCGACAAAGCGCTCGTGCCAGGCGAGGCCGGCCTTGTCGAGCGCGCGCACGGCGATGGCGCGGACGCCGCAGGGCGGAGCGAGGGTTGCGAGCGGCAGCGCTTCGCCCTTCGGCAGGGTGAAGCGCCGTGACGCGAACCAGCCGAATTCGTCCTCGGTCAGCCTCTCGCCGCCGCGGCGGCTGCCCTCCTGGCGGACGATCACAGCGTCCAGCTCGCCGGCGTCATAGGCGTCCTGCATCTCGCGCGAGAAGCCGATGGTGACGGCGAGGGTGAGATTTGACGACATCGCGTGCAGGCGTTCCAGCAGCGGCACCAGCTCGGGGCCGGCGGCGTGATCGGAGATGCCGAGCGAGAGCGATTGCGCGGCCGGGGCCTCGCCCGACAGCGCGCGGTCATGCGCCGCCATCAGCGCGCGGGCGCGATCGAGGAAGCTGGCGCCGTCGGCAGTGAGCCGGACCGCGCGTGGCGAGCGCTCGACGAGGCGTCTTCCCAGCAACGTCTCCAGCCGCTGCAGCTTGAGACTGACAGCGGCTTGCGTCGTGCCCAGCGCCTCGGCAGCACGCGTAAAACTCTGGAGGTCGGCGACCAGCAGGAAGGCCTTGATGGTGGCGATATCGAGGGTGGCTGTCATTATAGATCGTTATCACTGGTATCAACAGAGATAAGATATCAAAATGACGAGGAGAGGTCTAGCTTCTCACCAACGCCGGGCAAATCCCGCGCTGCATCTTGAGGAGAGCCACCATGCCGCTGATCACCGTGTCCTACACCTCGTCCCGCCAGTCGCCCTCGCTGAAGGCCGAGATCGCCAACGCCGTGTCCGAGCTCACCGCAAAGATCCTGCACAAGGATCCCAAGGTGACTGCCATCATCGTGAAGTCGGTCGAGGCCGACGACTGGTTCGCCGGCGGCAAGTCGCTCGCCGAGCAGAAGCTTGCCAGCTACTGGATCGACATCCACGTCACCGAAGGCACCAATACCAAGGACGAGAAGGCCGCTTATCTTGCCGCCATGTTCAAGCGCATGGCCGAGATTCTCGGGCCGTTGCATCCCGAGACCTATCTGCATGTCGACGAGGTCAAGGGCGATGCCTACGGTTTCGGCGGCCTCACCCAGGAACGCCGCTACATCGCCGGCAAGCTCGACGTGTCGCTGCAGGCGGCGTGAGGCTGCAAGCCGCGGGTAGAGCCATCTCACCCGCGGCCTGATCGTCAGCTTGCTGCCCTGAACTGAACTTCGGAATTGTTCAGGAAGCACGTCTTGTCGAACAGCTTCAGATCCAGCGGATTTGGCAAGCGGACATCGTCGAGGTCGGGGCAGGGCTTGACTGCGGGATCGTAGGAACGATCGATCTGCGAGATGAAGGCGACGATCAGCCCCTTGTCGCGTGCGAACGATTTCAGCGCGCGAACCTGAACGGAGAGGTCGGGGTTTTCCCGCCTCTGGTCGAGCAATTGCAGATAGTCGATCACCACGAACGTGCCGCATGGTGCCGCGGCCATCTCCTTGACGATGTAATCGGCGCTGATGGCGTCGGAGCAATCGACATCGAAGAGCTCGCGGAATTGCGCGGGGTCCGCGCCGATCGCCTGGAAGCGCTCCAGAACATCCTTCTCGGTGTATTCGAGCGAGAAGAACGCAGCGCGATGGCCCGACCGCATGGCTTCCACGGCAAGTTCGAGGCTCATCAGAGTCTTGCCCTGGCCGGGGCGCGCGCCGACCAGCACCAAATCGCCGGGCCGGAATTGCGGAAGCAGCCTGCCCGCCGGCGTGATGGCCGCGGCTTTCGCTGCGAGCATGCTCCAGGCGGAAAACCCTTCCGTCGTCGCGATGCGATCAAGTGCATCGTGCAGCGGAATGCCTTCCTCGCGGGACAGGCGCTTCGCCTTGCGCTTCAGATGATAGATCGGTGCAGACAATCTCATCGTCAAAACCTCCCATTGCGAGCAGAAAGCGCAATCCCTCCTTATGCCTGGCGCTCGAACAGTCGGCCGATGATCTCATCGCCCGGCATGAAGTCTGCTTTCCCGGCGGAGGGGGGAGGCGTGGGCGACACCTGACGCGAGCATAGCCGATTCCGCGACGAGCGGGGACTGCGCGCGGTTGGGCGCCACAAAAATGCTAGGCGGCCGCTTCCGGTACCAACGCTTTGGTCGGCCCGAACAGCTCCTCAAATGCCTGCCGAAGCGCGATGTCGACGTCAGCCATGGTCACGAGCTGGCCGAGGTCGACCAGCGAGGTGACGCCGTAGCGGGCGTCAGTGACGCCGCACGGCACGATGCCGGTGAAATGCGACAGCTCCGGCTCGACATTGATGGCGATGCCGTGGAACGAGACCCAGCGTTTCAGCCGCACGCCGATCGCCGCGATCTTGTCCTCGTAACCTTCGCCCTTGTCGGGGCGCCTGACCCAGACGCCGACTCGATCCTCACGCCGCTCGCCGCGGACATTGAAGGCGGCGAGCGTGCGCAGAATCAGCTCCTCCAGGCTCGCGACATAAGCCCGGACGTCCGGCCGGCGGCGCTTGAGGTCGAGCATGACATAGGCAACCCGCTGGCCCGGCCCGTGATAGGTGAGCTGCCCGCCGCGCCCGGTGGCGAAGATCGGGAATCGGGGATCGCGCAGGTCGCTGTCCTTGCCCGAGGTGCCGGAGGTGTAGAGCGGGGGGTGTTCGAGCAGCCAGACCAGCTCCGCGGCCTCGCCCGCGGCAATGGCGGCGACCCGGGCTTCCATCTCGGCCACCGCCTCCGGATAGGGCACCGCCGCGTCCGAGATTCGCCACTCCACGGGCTGGCCGTGGGACGCCGAAAACGACGTCAAATCCAGCTCTTGGCGCGGGTTTTGGGGCAAATTAACCATTGGCTAACCATAACGTGGTGATCATTGCAGGCGCAAATGCCAAGGGCTTGTTCCAAGTCCTTGGTCCTTCGTCCCTGGTTGCGGCGGTCCTGACAGTGCCCACTCTCGATAAAGTCACCGTGGATCTCATGGTCGTCCTCGGGACGACCACGATGCCGATCCATCAAGTATTACGTCTTTCCCGCGGCGCCATCATCGAGCTGGACGCAACCGAGGCCGATGAGGTCAAGGTTTTGGCCAATAATCTGCCGGTCGCCTCCGGCGTCGTGCTGGTCGACCGCAACCGGATCGCGGTCGAGGTCAAGCAGATGCTGCCGCGCACGCCGGGCACGCGGTAGCGGCCCGGGGACCCGATAGGCCGGGAGCACGCGGTCGCGGCCCGGTACACGGTAGGGGCACTGGGCCGGCGGTAAGGGCCGATTCGGGGGGAAGGCCAGGAACTTTCCTGCAAAGCTGTGGAATTCAGGGCCTTTGCAGGCTTGTACCCCTCTGATGGATTTGTTAGATCGGCGCCGTTGATCCGGCCGGCCTTCAAGCCTCAAGCCGGCATCCCCAAAGCGCTCGTGGCGGAACTGGTAGACGCGCTGCCTTGAGGTGGCAGTGAGTAAAATCGTGGGGGTTCGAGTCCCTCCGAGCGCACCACCTTCATCCCTTATCGTTGTTTGGGCAGAATTTCGGCGGCCGCCTCGTGCGCCGCCCGTTGATCTGACGGATCATGTGCGCAGCCGCCGGCAGGGGCGTCCGGTGGGAAGATGCTGTCGTAGATCGCACGCGCCTCGCGGATGAGGCGCTGCCGCTCGAGTTCGGATTTCGAGGCGAAGCGGACGATTTTGGTCATTCGCGCTCCAAAACTTCGTTCGCGCGCCGCCAGACTGGAAACGGGTCTGCAAGCTTCGCCCATTCCGTGACGTTCATGGCCGGCTTGCCCGGGACAAGGCAGGCATCCAGGCGTGCGCGGAGCGCGCTCTCGTCCATGCCCGCGCCGATGAACACGATTTCCTGGCGGCGATCGCCATAGATGTCGTTCCAGTTCGCACGCAACCGCTTGCGCCAAAACGGGTCGTCCGGCCAGCGTTCCGCAGGCACGCTCGCCCACCAGAATCCAAGGGCCTCGGTGCGCGTGATCGCGCCGGCCTGGCTGATCTCGCCCAGCCATTGCGGCCGCGTCGCCAGCCAGAAATGTCCCTTGGCGCGAATGACACCGGGCCAGGGCTCTCGCACGAACTTGTCGAATTTTTCGGGATCGAACGGCCGGCGCGCCCGATAGACGAAGCTGCTCACGCCGTATTCCTCCGTCTCCGGCACGTGATCGGCAAAGCCGTAGAGTTCCTTGAACCAGAGTGGATGCGCCTGCGCCTTTTCGAAGTCGAACCGGCCGGTGTCGAGAATGCGATCGAAGGCGACCCGGCTGTGGTTGGCTTCGATCAACTCCGCTTCCGGATTGAGCGCGCGGATGATCTTTCGCGCTGTTTCGCGTTGTGCCGGCGAGGCGTCATCGACCTTGTTGAGCACGATCACGTCGGCAAATTCGATCTGCTCGACGAGCAGATCGACCAGCGTGCGCTTGTCGTGCGCAAGCGCTTCGCCGCGCTGCTCCAGGAAATCCGTCGATGAATAATCCCTCAGCAGATTCACCGCGTCGACCACGGTGACCATGGTGTCGAGGCGTGCCACGTCGGAGAGGCTTTCGCCGTCCTCGGAACGGAAGTCGAAGGTCGCAGCAACCGGCAGCGGCTCGGAGATGCCGGTGGATTCGATCAGCAGATAATCGAACCGGTCGTTTTCGGCGAGGGCGCGCACCTCCTTCAGCAGGTCGTCGCGCAGCGTGCAACAGATGCACCCGTTGGTCATCTCGACGAGCTTCTCGTCAGTCCTGGACAGGTTCGCACCGCCACCACGGACCAGATCCGCATCGATGTTCACCTCGCTCATGTCGTTGACGATCACCGCCACTTTCAGGCCGTGCCGGTTGTTCAGGACGTGGTTCATCAAAGTGGTCTTTCCAGCCCCGAGGAAGCCGGACAAGACGGTGACGGGGAGTTTTTGCATGGAGATCGAACAGTCTTTTCAAGGGGATAGAGTGACGCGGGGGCATTGGGACCGGATATGTAATGTTATAACATTACATTCATTGTCGGCGTCGTCGTCAAGCCGTTTTGCGGTTCAACTGAAGTTGCGAACGTTCAAGTGATTGTTCTTTGCCCCGTGGGAGCGGTCGGGGCAGGCAAAATGCCGGACAGCGGTGCGCCGGAGAACGGGCGACGCAGCCCAGCGTAGAAATCGAACTGAACGTCAAGCAGGTTGCATCACTGCGGCAAGTGCACCAGCAGCCAGGCGCCCGCGGCCACACATGCGATGCCGGCAGCGCGCGCGATCCATCGTCCGACCGGCGTAACTTTCTCCAGGAGGACAAGCAGCGCCAAAACCGCGATCCAGAGCACGTTCATCACTCCGCCTACGAACAACAGCGCCATCAAAACCCAGCAGCAACCGACACAATAGCCTCCGTGCCGAAGTCCCAGCAGCAGGCAGCCGCGCAGGTCGCCGCGAAAGCCGCCATGGCGCATCAGGAACAGAAACGGCGACTGGCATTGGGCGAGACAGACGTCCTTCAGCGGTGTCCATTGATAGACACCAGCCGCGACCAGCACGATGGCGCCGAGCAGGTTGCTTGCGAGCGCCATTCGGGAATCCAGCAAGGTGGCGCGCTCGACCGCCCATTGAAGAAGGGTGGCCGCCAGCGAAAAGCCGCACCAGGCGAGGAGATAACCGGCGGCAAACCAGCCGGTCGCGGCGAACGGCTTGCCCTGTGCTTTGCCCTGTCGGCCTACGCGGGCGTACATCAGGATCATCGGCGCGGCCGAAGGGGCCATCATTCCGATCATCATCACCGCCCACATCAGCATCACGTAGGCGAACTCGAATGTTCGCCACGGCTCGCTCGTCGGCAGCATGATTCCGATCCCGGCCGGGATCATGCGGAATCCGGCCATGTCCATGCCGCCCATGTCCATGTCGTTGGCGAGCCAGAGCACATAGCTCCATGCCAGCCCGACAATGAGGCCGATCGCGCCGCCGACGATCCAGCGATCGCGACGCAGCACGGTTTCCAGTGGGTTGTCCGTCATTGGCGATCGAAATTGCCGGGCCTGACGCCGGCCGGTATCGGAAGTTTACATCACGCCTGGTTCGACCAGCGGATCGGCGCATAGAGGCCGTTCCTGCCGGAATTATCCCAGCGCATGCCATGATCGCTGAAGGTATTGCCGGCGGCGCCGACGGCCATCACCATGGCATCGGGGCTGACCGGATGGCCGATGTTCGCCCACATCTCCCCGCTCGGATGCATGGTTGGCAGGGGATCGACGGACATGTGCAGGATGCCGGGAATTTCCGCGGACCGCGTCTTGCCGTCGATCCGGAACGTGATCGGGACCTTGCGTACCCCCAGGTTCTTGCTGATCAGCGGCGTGAACGCGGCCATCGGACCGCCGGCACCGCCGGTGAAGATCGCAGCCAGGGCCTCGGTCTGCTCATCGCTGGCGCGCTGATCGATATAGGCGGCGATCGACCAATCTCCGTCTGCCATGACCCCAGGTGCGTGGAGGACGACGAGGACATTAAGTCCATCCAGCTCGATGTCACCGTAGCGGCCGCTCTCGATGTGGAAGATCAGCGGTACGTTGCAGAAGCCCTCGGTCGGTCGTGCGGTCAACGGGGGCGCCGCCGACACCAGGCAGGGACACACGATGCTGCAACTGCAATTCTCGAAATAGTCACCGGAAAGGTGCCATGGGACATCTGCCATCGCTGTCTCCCGCTAGGCCGAACCCGATAGATGCTTTCGAATGAGCTACGCTTGGTTGAAAGTTACGCCGCGCGGCGGAGCCCCGCAATGGGGCTCGGCCGATTTACGGAAAAGTGCACCGATCAGCTGGAATTGCGCCTGAACTCCAAACGCGACCGTCCTCCGAGCGTACCGAAGCCAATTTTCCCTTTGAGATCACGAATATTTTCTGGACGTGGTCCGGAGATGGCCGAGCCTACTGCGGCTCGATTCCGGCCGCTTTGATGATCCGTCCCCATTTGCCGATCTCGGCTTTCAGAAAAGCTTCGAGGGCTTCCGGCGTCGCGCGCTCGGGCTCGACCGGCGCCATGCTGAGCTCGGCAAAGCGGCTGATCAGCGCGGGATCCTTCAGCGCCGTCTGCAGTGCGCCCACGAGATGGTCGACGACGGGCTTGGGCGTGCCGCGCGGCGCGTAGAGGCCGTACCAGGTCGTGACATTGAACTCGGGAACGCCGGCTTCAGTCGAGGTCGGCACATCAGGCAGCGTCGCGACACGCGTCTTGCTGGTGATGGCATAGCCCTTGATCGTCTTCGACTGGATGTACGGCGTCGGCCCTGTCGCGGGATCGCAATAGACGTCGATGTGGCCTGCGATGACGTCGTTCAGCGCCGGTCCGCCGCCCTTGTAGTAGATCGGGGTGAGCTTGGTATCGGTGGCGCTCATGAACATCAGGCCGCAGAGCTGCGAGGCCGAGCCGAGACCGACATTGCCGAAAGTGATCTTGTCACCGGCGTTGCGAATGTGCGCGACCAGCTCGCCGAGATCCTTGGCTGGAAAATTCGGTCGCGCCACCAGGATCATCGGGACGTCGGTGACGAGCCCGACCGGTGCGAAATCGCCGACCGGATCGAACGGCAGCTTGGCGTAGAGGGCAGGCGCGGTGGCCTGGCCGACATGCATCAGCAGCAGCGTGTAGCCATCCGCGGCCGCCTTGGCGACGCGGTTGGTGCCCAGCGTGCCGCCGGCACCGACGACATTCTCGATGACGATGGACTGTTTCAGCGTTGCGCTCATGGCGCTGCCGAGGATACGTGCGATGACGTCGCCGGGACCGCCGGCGGAGAACGGCACGATCATCGTGACCGGGCGATTGGGAAAGTCGTCAGCGAGCGCTGCGCCGCAGGGATGAAGCAGGAGGAACAGGATCAGCGATCGTACGAGAAACTTCATCGAACACTCCCTGGCGGCATTATTCTAGTCGTCGGAAGGCGCCGCCTCCTTGGCCGCCGACGATTTTTCGATCATGTCGAGCGCGGCCACCGCGGCCGCGTTGATGTGGTCGACGCAGCAACGCTCGGCGAGATCCGGATCGCCGTTCTGGATCGCACGCCAGATCGCGGTGACCTCGCGCAGACTCTTGTTGATCCGCTTCGGTTGCGACATCGAGGTGATCCGCAGCAGCTGGATGCGATCGTGCAGCGGCTTGAGCATGCGCTGGATAAACGCATTGCGGCAGCCGCCGATCAGCGCCGCGTAGAAATCGGTCTTGGCTTCGAGGCATCCGACGAGGTCTTGCTTGGCCGCGGCCGCCTTCAGCCGTGTCAGGGCGTCGCCGATCCGGCGTGCCACTTCGGGGTCGTGAAGCCTGGCGCATTCGCGGCCGGCGAATCCTTCGAGCACTGCGCGCGCCGCGTAGAGCTGCCGGGCCTCTTCGAGGCTGATCGTGGACACCACGGGGCCGCGGTGCGGAACCGTATTGACCAGCCCGTCGGCTTCGAGCGCACGCAGCGCTTCGCGGATCGAGGGGCGGCTGACGCCCATCATCTCGCAGAGCTCGCGCTCGACCAGGCGCTGGCCCGGCTTCAGCGTTCCCGACATGATCGCCTCACGCAGCTTCTGCGCCACCATCGCCCGGACGGTCGGGACGTCCTCGATGCGGAGTGTCGACTGCAATTCGTTGCGTCTTTCCATGTCCGGGTCCTGTTCGGGAAAACTCAGTACCGGTTTACAGGCAGAATCATCATTTCGGCAATTTGAACGTGGGCGGGCTGGTCGAGCGCGAAGACGATCGAGCGGGCGATATCGGCCGGATCGAGCGCCATCCTGAACTGGTCGAAATAGTCCTTTTCCTTCTGCTGATCGCCGCGGTAGCGGGTCAGGATGATGTTGGTCCGGGTCAGGCCGGGCTGCAGCTCGGTCACCCGGATCGCGGTTTCCGCCAGCTCGCCCCGGAGGGTCTCGGTGAACATGTGCACGCCCGCCTTGCTGGTGCTGTACGCCGCCATGTCGGGCACGATCCGCACCGCGTTGATGGAGCTGATGTTGACGATGTGGCCGGCGTTGCGCTGGACCATGCCGGGAAGGATCGCGCGCGTGACGCGCATCAGGCCGATCAGGTTGGTCTGGATGATGCTGGACCAGTCGTCCGCAGAACCGATGTCGAAGCGCGTCCGGCCGCCGATGTCGTGGCCGGCATTGTTGATGAGAACGTCGACCGGCTTGAAATGACCGGGAATGGCATCCGGCAGGCGATCGACGGCCGTTGCATCGCTGACGTCGAGCTGGATCGGAAACACCGCATCGCCCGCCGTCGCCGCCAGCTCTTCAAGCGCCTTGGCGTCGCGATCGACCAGCACGACGCGGCGGCCGCTATCCAGCAGTGCCTTGGTGATGGCGCGTCCCATGCCGCCGGCGGCACCCGTCAGCACCACGGTCTGGCCTGATTGTTCAGTCATCGCTGCACTCCCATTCCAGTTCTCATGCCACCGACCAGCCGCCGTCGATCGGCAGGCTGGCGCCGGTGATGTCGTTCGCGGCCGGACCGCAGAGGAAGACGACCATGGCGGCGACGGCGTCCATTTCGACGAAGCGCTGCGTCGGCTGGCGCTCGCCGAGATAGTCGCGCGTCACGTCCTCGACCGGACGATCGCTGCTCGATGCCATCGTCGCGATCTTGTTCAGGATCGCGGGCGTCGGCAGCGTGCCTGGGCAGAGCGTGTTGCAGGTGATGCCGCTGCGTGCCGTCTCGATGGCGACGGCGCGGGTCATGCCTGCAATCGCCGTCTTGGTGGTGACGTAGTCGATGCGGTCCTCGACCGCGCGGCTGGAATAGATCGAGCCCATGTTGACGATCCGGCCCCAGCCGCGATGCTTCATCGCAGGCAGCGCCAGGCGGATGAGGTGGAACGGCGCCGACAAATTGACGGCGAGGGCCTCATCCCAGCGCTCGGGCGGAAACTGTTCGATGGCAGAGAAATGCCGCACGACGGCGTTGTTGATGAGGATATCGATCGCGCCGCAGCGGTCGAGCAGGTCCGCCATCATGGCCTCGATCGCCTCGCGCCGGGACAGATCGGCGCCGGCGGCGATGACCTCGACGCCGAAGCGGGCGCGGAGGTCATCCGCGGCCTGCTTCGGCGTGTCGAGATCGTGAAGGACGATATTGGCGCCCGCGCCGGCAAGCCCTTCGGCGATGGCGAGGCCGAGGCCCGCGGTCGCGCCGGTCACGAGTGCCCATTTGCCCTTCATCGCAGTCACGCTCCGCTACGTCTTGTCGAGCTCGGCGAAGACTTCCTTCGCATTCCGGAACGCATCCACGCCGGCCGGCACGCCGCAATAGATCGCGACCTGCATGAAGACCTCGCGGATTTCCTCCTTGGTCGCGCCATTGGCGAGCGCGCCGCGGACATGGGTCTTCAGCTCATGAGGACGGTTGAGTGCGCAGAGCATCGCCAGATTGAGGAAGCTGCGCGTCTTTCGTGTGAGGCCCTCGCGGCCCCAGACGTAACCCCAGCAATATTCCGTGGTGAGGTCCTGCATCGGCCGGTTGAACTCGTCGGCGGATGCGATCGCCTTGTCGACGAATTCGTTGCCGAGCACGCTCTTGCGGATTTCGAGGCCGCGGTCGTAGGTCGCTTTGTCCATTGTGGTCTCCGTTTCTTGGTTTGGCGCCGTCAGCTCTCAGGTCAACTCTTGGGCCAGAACGGTTTTGCCAGCGCGAGTTCGGGCGGGAACACCGTCACCGGCACGCCGGCTTGCCACTGCACGATGGTCATGCCGGCGCCGACGCGGCGGCCCTTCTCGTCGAACTTGATCTCGCCCAGCGGGTAATATTTCGAGGGGCCGCCATCCATGGTGCGCAGCGCTTCGCCGATGGCGACGCGATCGGCCTTGCCGGCCTTCTCCAGCGCGTCCTTGATCACCCACATGTCGCCATAGGTGGAGATCGCGTTCTGCGTCATCCACGGCTCCTTGTAGCGCGTCTTCAACTCGGCGATCAGCGCCTCATGGCCCTTGGCGCCCCAACTGGCGACGCACGTCAACACGCCCTGGAGCAGTTCGGGGCTGACAGTCTGCAGCATGTCCGGCTCGGCGATCGCGATGCCGAACGAGATCGTCGGGATCTTGCCCTGGCCGAGGCCGAACTCGTTCATCTTCTCGAGCAGCAGTTTTGCATCCGAGATCACCGTCGGCAGGAAGAACAGCAGGTCGGGCTTGGCCGAACGGATCTTCTGCACCAGCGACGTCGCATCCGCCAGCGGCGGCGTGAACGTCTCGTCGACGATCAGCTGCAACTGGTTCTCCGCCAGCAGGCCCTCGCGCATTGCCTTGGCGGAGGCGATCGAGGCCCCCGTGTTGTCGGTGAGGATCGCGACCGTCTTCGGCCGCTTGCCGGAGGCCGTCTCCGCCAGCTTGATGAGCTGGGGCAACGCCTGCCGTGCCTGCGACCCCGCGGTGGCCGCGGTCTGGAACACGTATTTGAATCCGCGCTCGGTGATGAGATCCGAGTAGGAGAGGGTGAGCATCGGCAGGTTGGCGCGCTCGGTCACCTCGGTCACCGCGAGGGTGAACGAGGACAGATAGGCGCCGCTCGCCGCGACCAGATCGGTCTCCTGCGCCACCATGCGCTGCGCCGCGTTCTTGGCCTTCTCGGTGGTGTCGCCGGAATCGAGCACGACGAGCTTCAGCTTGGCGCCGCCGAGCGCCTTGACGCCGCCCTGCGCGTTGATGTGATCGATCGCCATCTCGGCGCCTTCGCGCATCACCGTGCCCGGACGGGCATAGAGCCCCGAGATCGGCACCAGCAGGCCGACCTTCACCTCCGACGGCTGCTGGGCCCAGGCACGGGATGCGATCAGCGTGCCGGAGGCGCCGGCCAGCAGGGTTCGCCGCGATATCGTGATCTTGCTTTTGGCAGTCATGACAGTCTCCTCCCCAGGATTTGCGCGACGCCTAGGATTTCTTCGGCCAGAACGGCTGCGCCTGCGCGAGCTCGGGCGGATAAACGGTGACAGGCACGCCCGATTGCCATTGCACGATGACGACGCCGGCGCCGACGCGGCGGCCCCTCTCGTCGAATTTGAGCTGGCCGCCCGGGTAATATTTCGACGGGCCGGCATCCATGGTGCGGAAGGCCTGCGCGACCGCGTTGCGGTCGGCCTTGCCGGCCTTCTCCAGCGCTTCCTTCATCAGCCACATGTCGCCATAGGTCGAGATGACGTTCTGGGTCATCCAGGGCTCCTTGTATTTGTCCTTGAGCTCCGCGATCAGCGCCTCGTGGCCCTTCGAGCCCCAATTGGCGACGATGGTCATGATGCCTTGCACCGTCTCCGGGCTCACGCTCTGCAGCATGTCGGGCTCGGCGATGGTGATGCTGAAGGACACGGTCGGGATCTTGCCCTGGCCGAGGCCGAACTCGCTGATCTTCTCGAGGCCGAGCTTGGCGTCCGACACTGCATTGGGCATGAACAGCAGCAGATCGGGCTTGGCCGAGCGAACTTTCTGGATCAGCGGCGTCGCATCCGATAGCGGCGGCGTCCAGACTTCCTCGACCACGAGCTGGAGGCCCTCCTGCGCGAACAGCTTTTCCTTCAGCGCCTTGGCGGTGGCCACCGACGTCGCGGTGTTGTCCATCAGCATCGCCACGGTCTTCGGCTTCTTGCCCGAGGCATTCTCGGCGAGCTTCATCAGCGTCGGCAGGCCGAGCTCTGACTGGCGGCTCGCGGTCGCGGCGGTCTGGAAGATATATTTGAAGCCGCGGTCGGTCAGCAGGTCCGAATAGGACAGCGTCAGCACCGGCAGCTCGGCGCGCTCGGTCACCTCGGTGACGGCCAACGTGAAGGAGGACAGATAGGAGCCGGTGGCCGCGACCAGATCAGGCTCCTGCGCCACCATGCGCTGCGCCGCGTTCTTGGCTTTCTCGGTGGTGTCACCGCAGTCGATCACGACCAGCTTCAGCTTGGCGCCGCCGAGCGCCTTGATGCCGCCCTGCGCGTTGATGTGTTCGATGCCCATCTCGGCGCCCATCTTCATCACCTGGCCGGGGCGGGTGTAGATGCCCGACAGTGGCACGATCAGTCCGACCTTGATCTCGCCAGGTGCCTGCGCGCGCGCAACGCCGGCGAGGCCGACGGCGGCGGCGCCGGAGAGCACGGTGCGGCGACTCAGTCCTTTTGAAGTCTTGTTCATTTTGTTTCTCCCTGATCTTTGTTTTTTGTGTTGGTCACATGCCGAGATAGGCTTTGCGCACGCGGTCGTCGGCGCGCAGCGTGGCGTTGTTGCCTTCGAGCACGACATGTCCGGCTTCGAGGACATAGCCGTGGTCGGCGGATTCCAGCGCTTCCGCGACGCGCTGCTCGACCAGCAGCATGGTCAGCCCGGACTGGCGGCGGATCTCGATCAGCCGCTCGAAGATGAAGTCCGCGGTCGAGGGCGCGAGCCCCATCGAGGGCTCGTCCAGCATCAGAAGCTTCGGGGAGGAGGCGAGGCCGCGGCCGATCGCGAGCATCTGCTGCTGGCCGCCGGACATCGTGCCCGCGAATTGATCGCGGCGCTCCTTCAGCACCGGCAGCCATTCGAAGATGCGCTCGATATTGGCTTGCCAGTCGCGGCGGCCGCTTTCGGTCATCGCGCCCATTTCCAGATTCTCCATCACGGTCAGGGACGGGAAGACCTGGCGTCCCTCCGGGACGTGGGCGATGCCGAGATGGGCGCGCTGCGGCGGCGGCACCGCGAGCAGGTCGACGCCGTCGAACGTGATCGCGCCGCCGCTGGGCTTGACGATGCCGGAGATCGTCTTGAACAGCGTGGTCTTGCCGGCGCCGTTGGGTCCGACGATCGCGACGAACTGGCCCGCGCCGACATTGATCGAGACGTCGTTCAGGACGGGCTTGGCCGAATAGCCCGCGCTCAATCCCTCAATTCGCAGCATGGCCCACCCATTTCTTGCCGAGATAGGCCTCGATCACGCGGTTGTCGCGCGTCACCACTTCCGGCAGGCCTTCGGTGATGACGGCGCCGTGGTCGAGCACGAGGAATCTGTCGACCAGCCGGACCATCGCCTGCATGGTGTGCTCGATGATGGCGATGGTGATGCCGTCGCGCGCGAGCTGCTGGATCACGGCCACGACTTCGTCCGCCTCGCCGTGGCCGAGGCCCGCGAGCGTCTCGTCGAGCAGCAGGATGCGCGGCTGGCCGGCGATCGCGCGGGCCAGCTCCATCAGCCGCAGTTCCTTGGTCGAGAGCTCGCCGGCGACACGGTCAGCCACCGCAGACAGCCCGACGCGGGCGACGGCGTCGGCGGCCATCTTGCGGGCTTCATCGTCGGTGCGGGCGCGCACATAGGCCCCGACCACGACGTTGTCGAGGATCGACATGCGCAGGAACGGCCGCATCACCTGGAAGGTGCGGCCGATGCCGGCCTCGCAGATCACGTGCGGCCGCTGGCCCGACATGTTGCGGCCGTCGATCAGCACCTCGCCTTGGCTGGGCTTGAGGAAGCCGTTGAGGAGATTGAACAGCGTGGTCTTGCCGGCGCCGTTGGGGCCGATGATGCCGAGGATCTCGTTCTTGTGCAGCTTGAAGTTGACATCTTGCACCGCCTTCAGGCCGCCAAAGGAGCGCGAGAGGTTCTTCACTTCGAGGACGACCTCGCCGGTGGCGGCACGCTGCCGGGAGGCGGGCTTCAGGGCCGTCACGTTGGCAGCTGCTGCTTCCGCGGTATCACTGACCGCCGCCTTGGATGCGGTGCGCTTGCGCAGGAGGTCGCGCAGCTTCCAGAACAGGCCTTCCGGCGCCAGCAGGATGACGCAGACGATGGCAATGCCGAAGATGACGCCCTGAATGCCGGGGATGCGCGCGCCGGCTTCGGCGTGCAGGATCTCGGCGAGCGGGATCAGGATCACCGAGCCGATCACCGGGCCCCAGACCGTGCCGACGCCGCCGAACATCGCGACCGTCAGCGCCTGCGCCGACACCAGCATGCCGAACACCGATGCCGGGGTCACGACCAGCAGCACCTGCGCGTAAAACCCGCCGATGGCGGCGGCGATCGCCCCGCTCAGCGTGATCGCGCGCAGCTTCCAGGCGAGCGTATTGATACCGGCCGCCTCGGCCGCAGCCTCGTTTTGCTTGATCGCGAGCAGCGCCATGCCGAAGCGCGATCGCTCGATCACCTGCGTCAGCACGATGGTGGCGAGCATGAGCGCCAGCCCCAGCAGCGTGTAGAGGTGCGGATCGGCGAATTGCATATAGGCGATCGGCGCCTCGCGCTTGATCGGAAGCGTCACCTCCTGGAAGCCGAGCCACTCGAACACGTAGAGAATGGCGAGCGGATAGGCGAGCATGGCCAGCGCGAAGTAGTGGCCTTGCAGCCGGAAGGTCGGAAAGCCGATCAGGAGGCCGGCGATACCGCCGAGCATGGCGGCGACCGGAATCAGCAGCCAGGGCGAGATGTCGAAATAGATCTGCCCGAGCGCGGTCGCGTAGGCGCCGATCCCGAAGAAGGCGGCGTGGCCGAACGAGATCAGGCCGGTGTAGCCGCTGAGCAGATTCCACGACAGCCCGAACACCGCCCACACCGGCACCAGCGTCAGGATCAGCTGGTAGTAGGAGTTGGTGACGCCGAGCGACACGACCGCATAGGCGAGCGTGAAGAGCAGGGGAGGCAGAAAGGAACGCATCCGGAGCATGGTCACGTCCTCTCCACCATGCGCCCGAAGAAGCCTTGCGGGCGGAAGAAGATGATGAGGAGGAAGACGGCGAAGATTGCCGCGTTCTGCAACTGCGTCGGCAGGATCAGCGTCGACATCTGCTGCACGAGGCCGATCGTCATGCCGCCCCAGAAGGCGCCGATGATGCTGCCCATGCCGCCGAGCACGACGCCGGCATACATGACGATGACGTACTCGAGACCGACGAAGGGGTGGAACGGGTAGTTGGTGGCGAGCAGGCCGCCGGCAATCGCGGTGATGCCGCAGCCGAGTGCGAAGGCGGTGCGATGCGCGCGGTCGACGTCGATGCCCATATAGGTCGCAGCCGTCGGATTGTCCGCAGCGGCGCGGAGCGACTTGCCGATCCGGGTGCGCGTGATCAGCAGCGAGAGCAGGATCATGATCGCCAGCGAGACGATCATATCGATGCTGCGGGCCTTGTTGAGGAAGATGCTCATGTCGAAGAAGGGCCCGAGCTCCCACGCCGAGCTCGACAGCGGCGTGCGGATCGAGGCCAGCACCGAGCCGAACACGATGAGGCCGCCGTTCTGCAGGATCAGCGCGATGCCGAGCGTGAGGATGAGCTGGGCGTAATGGCCTTCGCCTTCGAGCGAGGCAGTACGTGTCCCGGAAACGTGCGAAATCAAAGCCAGATGCACGAAATAGCCGAACACGGCGAGCACCGGCCCGGCCAGCAGGATGGCGACGAACGGCCCCACGGCATTGCCGAACAGCGTCTGGATGCCGGCGGCGGTGAAGAGATAGAAGGCGGTGTACATGCCGAGCATCATGAAATCGCCATGGGCGAAGTTGATGACGCGCATGACGCCGAAGATCAGGCCGAGCCCGACGCACATCAGGCCGTAGACGGCGCCGATCAAAAGCCCCGCGGCGAGCGCTTGCAGAAAGCCTTCCATCAGCCTGGCCTCCGAGTATCGGCTTGCCGGCAGCCATGCGCCGATGGCATTACTAAGCTGGTCTCGAAATCGACCATGTTTCCCCCGTACTCTCCGGCACTTCTCATGATGCCGGTCGTAAAGCCCGTTCCGTTGCATTCAGGCGGCACTGCGCGGCGATGTCGCCTGCATTGCCGAGCTGCTCGCAATCGTCGATGAGTTGCTCGAGCCGCCGCACGCGATCCTCGCCGAGGCCTCCGGCTGCCGAGCTGCGAAAGCGTGCGCGAATATCTGCAGGTGTTGCGGCGATGACGTCGGGCAGAGCGTGCCGGATGGTCCGGCCGCCGCGCAGCTGCACGGACACTTCCGCACCCTGCTTGCCGGGGAAGGCGGCGGTGAAGGCGGGATCTGTCGTGAGATCGGTGACCGAGATCAGGCGGATGATGTCGGCATCATCGAGCTCGGCGTAGTTCTCTTCCTCGATCTCGCCCCGCGCCAGCGTCGCCGCGACGCTGAAGGGAATGCTCATCTTGGCCTGGAGCGCGTTGCGGTAGGGACCCGTGGAATCGCAGCCGGGATAGCGAACCGCAGCGTCGGGCGCGCGGATGACGACGTGGTCGATCTCGTCGACGCTGGCGAGCTCGTGCGAGACGCGCAGCGCGGCCTGTGCCGCTGTCTGCGCGAAATTGCAGGCGGGAACCGGCTTGTTGTAGACGGCCATGATCTCGCACTCGCCATTGGGGAAGAGCGCGATGCTCTCCGGCGCGGGCTGGCGGCGATAGGCGGCGAACAGGCCGGCTTCACCCTCCAGTATGGTTTCCGAGCCGAAGGCGCCGGCCGCGGCAAGGCCAATTGCCCTGATCGCATTGCCGGCGGCAAAGCCGGGATGGAAATACATGTCGGAGCCGCCGGCATGCGGCCACTCGTTGAGACCGCTGGAGGTATTGGCCGCGATCGCGATGGCGCTGGTCGCCTGGGCCTCGGAGAGGCCGAGCGCGAAACTTCCCGCGAGCGCTGCGCCCAGAGGGGACACGAGGCCCGTCGGGCGATAGAGGCGTGCGAGGTCCGAGGTCAGCAGCGCGCGGCCGATCCGCGCGCCGGTCTCATAGCCGATGATGGCGGCCGCGAGCAGCCTGTCCCCGCGCAGCGGCGTCTGTTCCGACAGGGCGAGCAGGGCCGGCCAGATCACCACGCCGTGGTGCGCGATGCTGGCCGCATGCATGTCTTCCCGCACGAGGCCGTGCCCCATGACGGCATTGGCGAAGGCTGCGTCGGCCGGCGAGGAGAGCTGCGACGTCCCGATGATCGTCGCGCTGCCGCCGGCCTGCGCAATCGCAACCGCCTGGCGGCTCCAGGGATGATGGCCGGCCTCGAAGGCGCAGGACAGGAAGTCGAGCAGGCAGAGCTTTGCCTTGGCAATGACGTCCTGCCCGAAATAGCCAATATCCAGCGCAAGCACGCTCCGCGCCATCTGACGCGCGAGCGGGACCTTGCCTGATACGGTCGGACCGATCGTCATCGCGGGTCGCTCTCCCTGGCTTGCGCGATCAGCCGCGCATCTCGACCCCGGCCCATTCTTCGAGCACCTTGGCGATCGAGGTGAAGTCGGATGAGGCGCCGAATTTGGCGTTGGTGATCGCGAGCATCTGCCGCACCACCGCGCCGCAGACCATCGGCACGCCCATGGCCTCGGCCTCGTCCACGCAGAGACGAACGTCCTTGTAGGAAAGGCCGGTGGCGAAGCCGAAATCGAAGGTGCCGGGCAGCACCGCGCGGGGGAATTTGTCTTCGGAGGCGCTGTTGCGGCCGCTGCTGGCGTTGATGATGTCGATCAGCACCTTGGCGTTGACGCCGCCCTTGACGCCCATCGCGACGGCTTCCGAGGTGATCACGAGCGCTGCGGCCGCCATCAGGTTGTTGGCGAGCTTGGCCGTCTGCGCCACGCCGGGCTTGTCGCCGGTGTAGAACAGCTTGCCAAAGTTCTTCAGGATCGGCTGCACGATGTCGTAAGTCGCCTGCGGGCACGAGACCATCACCGCGAGCGTGCCGTTGACGGCGCCCTTGATGCCCCCGCTCACGGGCGCATCGACCAGGGTCATCCCCTTGGCCTTCAAGCCTTCCGCAACGAGCTTCGCAGCGCCTGGACCCGACGTCGAGAGATCGATGACGATCTTCGCACGGTTGCCGCTGCCGATGCCGTCCTGGCCGAGCGCAACGGCCTTGACGATGTCGGGCGTCGGCAGGCTGGCGAGCACGATGTCGGAGCGTGAAGCGACGTCGGCCGGCGAGCTGGCGAGGAGCGCGCCGCGCTTGACCAGCGGCTGAGTCGCCTCGGCCTGCGTGTCATAGACGACGAGCGAATAGCCCGCGTCCATCAATCGTCCCGCCATCGGACCGCCCATGCGGCCCGTGCCGATTACGCCGAGAATCTCTCCCGCCATCGTCTGCTCCCTGTCGCGCGATCCCGTGACGGGCGCGCCTTCTTGATCTCGTTGGTCGATCGTCATCGCCGGCCGGCCGTCTCGGCCGCCGTCGTCGTGGCAGCGGGGTCCCGCGCCAACGGGCCGGATTGTTATGATTGTCAGACAAGCTGTCAAGCATAACATTTGGGGTCGACAGTTTGCCGCGGATCGGCATAAGGTTCGAACAAAACGAGGAAGACGCCCCGCGTGCCGCCAGTCCCAATTCCGAGTGTGAGCAAGACGCTCGCCGATTTCGTCGCTGCCTCGTCATGGACGGACGTCGAGGCGCAGAGCCTTGAGGCGCGGCGATCGATTCTCAATTTCTTCGCGACGGCGCTCGGCTCCGCGCGCGATCCTGTCGTGATCGCGGCGATGCGCACGCTGTCGCCGTTCACCGGGGCCGCGACATCGACGGTCATCGGTCACTCGCAGCCGATGGATGCGTTGTGTGCATCATTTCTCAATGCCATCTCGGCCAATCTGCTCGACTTCGACGACACCCATCCCGAGACAATCATTCATCCGGCCGCGCCGGTTGCCGCGCCGATATTGGCGCTTTCGGAGATGCGCAAACTGTCGGGGCGGGATGTCTTGACCGCGTTTATTCTCGGCGTGGATGTGGAGTGCCGCATCGGCAATGCAGTCTCGCCGCGCCACTACGCGCGCGGCTGGCACATCACCTCGACCTGCGGGATTTTTGGCGCGGCGGCGGCGTGCGCGAAACTATTGGGCCTGCCCGCTGCGGGAATCGCAAACGCGATCGGGCTTGCGGCCAGCCAGTCGGCGGGCAATGTCGAGAACCTGCCCAGTGCCGCCAAGAATGTCAGCGTGGGCAATGCGGCTCGGAACGGATTGTTCGCGGCACTGCTGGCGCAGCAGGGCTACGAGGCATCGCCCCGCGCCATCGAGGGTCCGCTGGGCTGGGCGCGCACCATGGGTGACGAGCCCGATATTGCTCGCCTGCTCGACGGTCTCGGCAAGACCTGGGAGATTGCGAAGAACACCTACAAGCCGTATCCCGCCGGCATTGTCTTTCACGCGGTGATCGACGCCTGCCTCTCATTGCGCCAGCGCATCGGCGGGCGGGTCGACCAGATCGAGCTGGTGACGGTGCAGGGCTCGGCGCTGCTGCTGGCGCGCGGCGATCGCCCGGTCAATAACGAGCGCGATGCGCGCGTCAGCATCCATCATTGCGTGGCTTGCGGATTATTGCTCGGCACGGCCGGGGTCGCCGAATTCACGCATGAGACGGTGGTCCGGCCCGACATCGCGCAGCTGCGGCAGAAGGTGAGGGCGGTGCTCGATGGCGCGATGCCGGATGGCGCCGCACGCGTGACGTTGCGCCTGTCGTCCGGTGAGGTCCTCACCGAGACCGTGATCGCGCCGCGTGGCAGTCTCGCCGCGCCGCTCACAGATCGCGACCTCGAGGCCAAGCTGCGCGAGGCCATGCGGACAGGTCGAAGCGATTGGGATGCGGACCGCGTCATCGACGCAATCTGGCGGCTCGATTCGGTCGACGACGTCGGCAATCTCCTGCAATCGCTGCGACCGGCATCGCGCTAATCAACTTCCAACTCAACTCTCTCAAGACCTGAAAGGGACGATCATGAGCAAGACCGAACTGTTCGAAAAGGGCCTCAAAGTTCGTAAAGAGGTGCTCGGCGAGGACTACGTCAACAAGTCGATTGCCGGGGCCGACGAGTTCACGCGCACCATGGCGGAATGGTCGACCGAATTCTGCTGGGGTGCCCTGTGGACGCGGCCCGGCGTCGACCGGCGCACGCGCTCGATCGTCAATCTGGCGATGCTCGGCGCACTGAACCGGCCGCACGAGCTGAAGCTGCACGTCAAGGGCGCCCTGAAGAACGGGCTGACCAAGGAGGAGATCAAGGAGATCCTGCTCCAGGTCGCGGTCTATTGCGGCGTTCCCGCCGGCATCGACGCCTTCCGCAATGCGCGCGAGGCCTTCAACGAGGTCGACGCGGCGGGTTCCTGAGCAACTCCCATGGCAGACCCGGACTACGAGCTGTTTGCGATCCGCTACGCGACACGGGATGCGCAGCGGAGCGAGCACTTCATCGGCGGCGATCCGCATGACGGACCGATGCCGATGGACTATTTCGTGTGGCTGGCGCGGGGAGGCGGGCGCAGCTTCGTCATCGACACCGGCTTCAACGCGGAAGTGGCCAGGCAGCGCCGGCGGAATTTCCTGCGTTGCCCGGTCGAGACGCTTGCCGCGTTCGATATCGACCCTGCCGACGTCGGGGATGTGATCCTCACGCATCTGCACTACGACCATGTCGGTAATTTCGACCGGTTTCCGAACGCGCGATTTCATCTGCAGGAGCGCGAGCTCGCCTATGCCACCGGTCGCTATATGCAATATCCGAGATTGTCGCATTCGTTCGAGGTCGAGGACGTCTGCGGGATCGTGCGGCTGAATTACGCGCGCCGGGTGCTGTTCTACGACGGCGACGCCGAGATTGCGCCCGGGCTGACGGTCCATGCGGCGGGCGGCCACTCCGCAGGCCTTCAATTCGTCCGCGTCAACACACGCCGCGGCCCTGTCGTGCTCGCCTCCGACGTCAGTCATTTCTACGAGAACATGACCAGCGAGCGTCCGTTCACGACGGCGTTTCATGTCGGCGACATGCTTGTCGGCTTCGACAAGCTGCGCGCCGCGGCGCCTGACGCGGACCACATCGTCCCCGGCCATGATCCGCTCGTCATGAAGCTCTACCCGGCGCCAGGCCCGGAGCTGAATGGGATCGCGGTTCGCCTCGACGTGGCGCCGGCCGCAACGCCGGCGTAACCGCGCGTCGCGGGTTCCAAGTCTGCCTCTGCACCGCGGCGGTTCGGAACCAAAGCCTTCGCCTTCGCATTCGCAATGGATCGCCGAATGCGCTTGATGGTGGAGGACGATGAGGGACAGCACGTCGGAAGTGGCCGAGATCAGGGAGGCCGTTCACCTCTGCATCGACATGCAGAACATTTTCGCCCCCGGCGGTCTGTGGGCGACGCCGTGGATGGAGCGTGTTCTGCCGACGATCGCCTCGATCGTTGCGCGCCACCAGGCCAGAACCATCTTCACGCGCTTCATCACGCCGCAGGATCCGGAAGATCGCCCGGGCCAGTGGCGGAGCTATTTTCATCGCTGGAGCCAGGCCACGCGCAAGCATCTGCCGCCATCCGCGCTCGAGCTCGTGCCCGCGCTGAGCAAGTTCGTTCCGCCGGCTGCAATGATCGACAAGCCGGCCTATTCCGCATTCAGCAATCCCGCCCTCGCAGGCCGGCTGATCGACAAGAACGTCGGCACGGTCGTGATCTCGGGCGCCGAGACCGACGTCTGCGTGCTCTCGACGGTCCTGAGCGCTGTCGATCTCGGCTTCAGGGTCGTGATCGTCGAGGACGCCTTGTGCAGCTCGTCCGACGTCGGGCACGACGCGCTCATGACGATGTACCGCACCCGCTTTCACGGCCAGGTCGACCTGGTGACAACGGAAGAACTGGCCGAGTTCTGGCGGGAGTAGGGGGCGATCCGCTCAATTGACGTTGTCGGCGAGCATGTTGCGGACGGCCGTGGCGACGGCCGAAATGCCGCTCGCATCGTGCATCAGCGCCATCTCGCCCTGCTGGGCGTGGCGAATGGCATGCGCCATAACGCGCAGCCGTGGGTCTCCGCCACTGCGCCACATCCGGTCGGCCATCCTGGCCGCGCCCATGTGATGCTTGCTCATGCTCTCGACGAACACCGCGTCGAACCGGTCCGCCGGCGCGGCCTTGACCTGTCGCATCTCGGCCTGAGCCAGGAAGCCCGGCATGGCGGCACGCTCTTCGGTGCTGCAGTCGGGCATCTCCGTGTCGAACCAGCTCAGCCACCAGTTCTCGAAAATCCTGATCTCGCCGGCCTGGCTCGCGACCATCAGCATCGCGAGCTTGCGCAGATGCGGGCCCTGGGCGCGCTCCACGGCGATCCGGGCCAGCTCGATACCCTGGGCATGATGCGCCGTCATGTGACGGATATAGGTCTGGTCCGCATCCCTGTCGCGGCCCATCCAGGGCGGCTCGTAGCCGTGGCTGCCGAACAACGCGATCGCGCCGAGCAGCGCCACCACGACCAGCGCGCCGGTGATCCAGGCGTTGGTGAAACGGATGTCGCGCTCGGCTGCAGCGCCGCGCCTCCAGCGCAACCGGGCGAACAGAGGATACATCAGGGCCGAGGTGCCATGAACGAGCAGACCGATCCAATAGGGCTGCTGCAGCGTGAACAGCGGCTGCCAGAACGGAAACAGCGGCACCAGCACGAACCACTCCGTGGCTGACGAGAACGCGGCCCAGGGCAGCGCGAGCAGCAGGATGGTCGCCGGCCGCAAGTCGGCGGTCCAGCGTCGGAGCACACCGAAGAACACCAGCGCCCAGGAAAAATCCGCCCATTGATGAAAGGCGATTCCGGTCAGGATCGCGCTCCATGACGGCTCTGCGCTGATCGCCCAGTCGCGCGCGGGAATGGCAGCGACCGTCATCCAGTCGACCGCGGCATCGCGGCCGATCCGGGCGGCGAAGAGCTGGCTGACGATGGTCGAGAAGGTGCTGCTGATCAGGCCGAGCGCGACGGCGGCAATCCAGCGCGAACGTCGTCGTCGCCCCTTGACCCGCGACAGGCCTTCGTCGGTGCGCCGCACTGCATTGGCAGCGGGTTGAGCTTGCTCGGCCTGTCCTGTTCGTCACGGCCGCGCTCGGCCTCGGCCTTGCCGGCGTCGTGCAGATCCTGGTCGCCGATGATCTCGCCGACGGCTTGTCTGGTCTTGCCGACGATGCGTTGCTGGAGTGCCTTCGTCTTGCCCATGGCTTGTCTCCGAGGTGACATGCCTCCAGACCCACGCCGCTAACCCCGGCGCCTGAAGGGGCGGTGAGCGCCGGGGTCGCGGTTTCGTGCAGTCTGCCTCCGGCAGGGGGGACGTCGGAGGCGTTGATCAGACTCTCTGGCTCGCGGATGGTTCCTCGCGGCCCTCAGCGCGGATCGAGCACGATGATCACGCCTTCATTGCCCCGGAGCCGTGCTTCACCTCGTCAGGCCTTGGCCATGCCCTTGGTCATGCTTTGGCGGGCGCAGCAATCTGCCTGGCCGCTGTTCTGACGCTCTCGATGCCCTTGGGGAAGCCGCTGCGGTTCGGATAAAGCTTGCGCCGTGCCTCGCGCGGCGGCCGCCTCGGCTTGGTGTCCTGCGCGGCGCGGTAGTCGAGCATGGCGATGCCGCCGACCATCAGGAGCGCCAGCGCGATGTTGCCCTTCTTGGGATTGTCGATTGTCAGCCCCGACAGCAGCGCAGCGGCATCGAGACCGTCGCCGCCGACGCGGGCCCACAGGCCGGCGTTCTTGTCGACCGACAGCGACATGATCCCGGCCAGGATCTCGCGCACGCCGAAGGCGCGGACCATGGTCTCATGGCCTTCCATGCCCAGCGTTTCCGTGACGCGTCTCGGCGCGAAGAATTCGACGACGCCGAGTCCGATGCTGAACCAGCCGAGCGCGCGGGCGAGCTGGTCTTCCGGCCGCTTCAGGCTCGGTCCGCCCTCGATAATCTTCGGGTCGCCCTTGGTGCGGACGATGTTGGAGAAATGAAACATGGCTTGCTCCTTCAGGGCCTCAGCACCACCTTGACGCAGGAGTCGCGCTTGTCGCGAAACACTTGGTACATCTCCGGTCCTTGTTCGAGCGGCACGGTGTGGGTGATGACGAAGGAGGGATCGATCTCGCCCTCCTCGATGCGGCGGAGCAGATCGTCGGTCCAGCGGTTGACGTGGGTCTGGCCGGTCCGCATCGTCAGGCCCTTGTTCATGAAAGCGCCCATCGGCAGCATGTCGGACAGGCCGCTGTACACGCCCGGCACCGAGATGGTGCCGCCGGGCCGGCAGACATAGATCATCTCGCGCAGCACGTGGGGCCGGTCGCTTTCCGCCATCACCATCTGCTTGGCGCGGTCGAGCAGTGTGTCGGGCAGGGAGGCCATCACGTGCGATTCCATGCCGACGCAGTCGATGCACTTTTCCGGTCCCCTGCCGTCGGTGAGATCGTTCAGCCGCTCCACCACGCTCTCGGTTTCGAAGTTGATGGTGGTGGCGCCGCCGGCTTCCGCCATGCTGAGCCGCTCGGGCAGGCAGTCGATCGCGATCACCTGGTTGGCGCCGAGCAGGATGGCGCTGCGGATCGCCATTTGCCCCACGGGACCGCAGCCCCAGATCGCGACGGTGTCGGTGGGCTCGATGTCGCATTGCACGGCGGCCTGCCAGCCGGTCGGGAAGATGTCGCTGAGGAACAGCAGCTGCTCGTCGGGAATGCCCGGTGGCACCTTGATGTGGGTGGCATCGGCATAGGGCACGCGGAGATATTCGGCCTGGCCGCCGGGATAGCCGCCGGTCAGATGCGTGTAGCCGAACAGGCCGGCCGTCGTGTGTCCGAACACCTTGTCGGCCAGATGGCGCTTGCGGTTGGTGGTCTCGCACACGGAAAAATTGCCGCGCTTGCACTGGTCGCATTCGCCGCAGATGATCGTGAAGGGCACGACGATGCGGTCGCCCTTCTTCAGCTTGCCGTCGACGCCGGAGCCGACCTCGACCACTTCGCCCATGGTCTCGTGGCCCATGATGTCACCGGGCAGCATGCCCGGAATGAAATTGTGGAAGAGGTGCAGGTCGGAGCCGCAGATGGCGCAGCTGGTGACCTTGATGATGGCGTCGCGCGGGTCCTGGATCTCGGGATCGGTGACGGTGTCGCAGCGGATGTCCTCCTTGCCGTGCCAAACCAGCGCCTTCATCGTCCGTCCTCCCGGCTGAACCAGTTGGCATCTAAGTCGAGGGGTGAACGATGGTTGCTACGCCGCGCGCAAATTCCTCGCACTGCACCGGCTGGCGCAAATCGCGACGCGGATTGGAACGAGAGCGCAGGGCAGTGATTGGGCGTGATCAACGTCAAGCGAGGACACGCTCATGCCCGCCAATCAGCTCGCAATCGTCACCGGCGCTTCCACCGGTATCGGCCTGGAACTCGCTAGGTGCTGTGCCCAGGCGGGTTTCAACCTCGTCATCGCGGCTGACGAGCCGATGATCGAGCGGGTGGCGGTCGATCTGCGCAGGCTCGGCGTCAGCGTGGAGGCCGTTGAAGCCGATCTCGCCACCACCGATGGCGTCGACAGGCTCTGCGCCGCGGTCGGCGACCGGCCGATCGATGCGCTGCTGGCCAATGCCGGCGTCGGCCTCGGCAAGGCGTTCCTCGATCAGGACTTTGCCAGGATCAAGCATCTCGTCGACACCAACATCACCGGCACGCTCTATCTGATCCATCGCGCCGGCAACGAGATGCTGCGGCGCAAGTCGGGGCGCATCCTGATCACGGGCTCCATCGCCGGCTTCACGCCCGGAAGTTTCCAGGCGGCCTATAACGCCAGCAAGGCGTTCCTGGACTCATTCTCCTTCGCGCTGCGCGAGGAGCTGCGCGACAGCGGCGTCACCGTCACCTGCCTGATGCCGGGCGCCACCGAGACCGAGTTCTTCCGCCGCGCCGACATGATGGACACCAAGGTCGGCACCGAGAAGAAGGACGGCGCGTACGACGTCGCCAAGGCCGGCTTCGATGCGATGCTGCGCGGCGAGTCCGATGTCGTCACGGGGCTGAAGAACAAGATCCAGACCACGGTTGCCAACGTGACGCCGAACGAGATGCTGGCCAGGCAGCATCGCAAGATGGCCGAGCCGGGCACGGCGAAGTCGTAGAGCGAGGTCGTCGCAATTTCTGCGGCGCTGCGCGGCCGAACGGGCGGACCGGCAAAAGGAAGAAAGCCGATTCACATAGCCTGATTCACATAGCCTAATGCGCGGCGACCCCGAAGCGGTCACATTGTGTGGGCTGGAGAGGGGCTGCGATGGCGATGGACCGCATCGAACGGGCCTTTGTCGCGACTGCGATCACGGGGTTTCTCGTGATGACGGTGGCGGTCGCCTGGATGATGATGAGTTGACGCGGAAAGGCTTGCCGTCGTGCGCGTCGCGCTACCTTACGCCGCCGTCGTCCTGTGCCTGGCAGTGACCGTCTGGCTCGCCTTCGCTCATCTGCTCTGATCCGCGCGGGGTTGCGGGCTCGCTCAGCGCAGCCGGTACAGGCGGTGATTGCTGTGGCCATACCGGTTGACCGTCGACGAGGCTCGCCAAATTCTGCACCATGGCCACGACGTCGACCGGCTTCTCCCAGATCGGCACGTCCTGGAATTCCGGCTCGATGCTGATCCTGTCGTAGCCCGTGGTGAACACGAAGGGCACCCGGCGTGCCCTGAGCTCCCGGGCGATCGGAAAGATCGGCTTTGCACGGATGTTCACGTCGAGCACCGCGGCGTCCAGAACGCCGCCATCGTGCAGCATCTCGATTGCATCCTCGATATGGCCGACGGGACCGGCGATCTCCGCGCCGAGCGCGCGCAGCGCCTTGCCGATGTCATCGGCAAGAAAATATTCGTCCTCCACGACGAGGATGCGGCGTCCCGTCAGCGGCGCGCGTTGACGAGACGACGAGGGTAATACGGACATGATCCCTCCGGCGAGCCTGCCGACCGATGGGAAAACCAAGGGTCGGGGCCGGCGTGCTACCAACGAGGGAGGCCAAGGCGGGTTCCAAGGGCAAACGCGACTCCTTCGTCATTTGCCTTTGATCCGTTGGGAGAATATCGATTTCTGCTATTGGTAGGAGCCGGTGCACGCCGGGCATGTCGAGCGTCCCGAGCGAACTGCACGCCCCAGACGAACTTCCAGGCTACTTTCGAGGAGTTCGAGAGCAGCCCCGAGCAGCTGAAACCGTCCACGAGGAAGACCAGTCTCTCAACGAGGAGTTACATTTGGCCCACGAGGAGATCGGAACCTCGCCTGAGGAGTTGCAGTCGGTCAACGAGGAGCTGACCTCCGTCAACGGCGAGCTGACGCACCGTGTCGAGGAGTTGACGCGCGCCACCCGCGATCTCAGGAATTTCCTGGAGAGCACGCGCATCGCGACCGTCTTTCTCGACAATGATCTTCGCGTGATGAACTTCACACCGGCGATTACCCAGGTCCTGCATCTCGTCGAGACCGACACGGGCCGCCCCATCGGTCACATCAAGGCGCGCATCCCGATCGAGGATCTCTACGACGACATTCGCCGCGTGCTGCGTACGCTTGCGAGCGCCGAGCGCGAGCTGAGCGCGTCGGACAGCGGCACGCGCTACATCGTGCGCATCCTGCCTTATCGCAGCACCGACGATGTCATCGCCGGCGTCGTCATCACTTTCATCGACGTTCCGGCGATCACCCGCGCCGAGGAGCGCCAGCGCCTGCTGCTGGCCGAGCTGCAGCACCGCGTCCGTAATACGCTTGGCGTGGTGCGCTCCATCGCCCGCCGTTCGGCCGAATCCGCCACCACTGTCGAGGAATATGCTTCTCATCTCGACGGACGGCTCAACGCATTTGCCCGCACCCAGGCGCTGGTGACACGCGATCCCGAGGGCGGTGTCGACCTGGAATATCTCGTGGTCGAGGAGCTTCTCGCCTATAATGCCCGCGAGGGCGAGCAGATGCAGGTCTCAGGTCCCAAGGTGCGTTTCCAGCCCAAGGCTGCCGAAACGTTCGCGCTCGCGATCCACGAGCTAGCGACGAACGCGCTGAAATATGGCGCCTTGAGCCAGCCGAGCGGACATGTTGAAATCTCCTGGCGCCTCGATGAAGGCACCCAGCCCGCGGAGCTGGTGTTCAAATGGCGCGAGTGCGGAGGGCCACAGGTCAAGCCGCCGCTTCGAAAGGGTTTTGGCACGGAGCTTCTGGAGCGTACGCTCGCGTTCGAGTTCAAGGGGCAGACCACCCTGGCATTCGACCCCGCGGGGCTGCAATGCACGATCGCCATTCCGCCGAGCAAGCGCACGTTCCACACACCGGCGGTGGCTGATTGATGCCCTTGTCGACCTCCGATCGCAGCCTCGTGGAGCTGGTCATTCGCCGGCTGACCGTGCTGCGGCCGTTGTCGACGGAGGCCCGTGCGTCGCTCGAATATGCGTTGCTCGAAGGTCTCGAGCGCGTCGGGGCGAGTGAAGACCTGATCTCGGAGGGCGATCCCGTCGATAGCGTCCGGGTGGTGCTATCGGGCTGGCTCTGCCGCTACAAGACGCTCGAGGACGGCCGGCGCCAGATCGTCAATTTCATCTTTCCGGGCGAGAGCTGCGACGCGCACGCGTTCTTGCTCCCCGTGATGGACCATTCCATCGCGACAATGACGCCAGTGGTCTACGCCGAGATCAAGCGCGCGCGTTTCGAGAGTCTGACGATGGGCGATCGCTCGCTCGCCGAAGCGTTCTGGTGCGAGACCCTCGTCAACAACGCCATCCAGCGCGAATGGGCCATCAACCTCGGTCGCCGCACGGCCCTGGAGCGGGTGGCGCATCTGTTTTGCGAGATATTCGAGCGGCTTCGGCCCGTCGGGATGGTCGACGGCAATTCCTGCGTCATGCCGGTCACGCAGATGGACCTTGCCGACGCTACCGGGCTGTCGGTGGTGCACCTTAACCGGACCGTGCAGGAGCTGCGTGCGTCGGGCTTGATCGTGCTGCGCGATCGGACCCTGACCATCAACGATCTCGACGCGCTCAAGGCAGCGGCGTTGTTCGCGCCGAACTATCTGCAACTCTATCGACTCACTTGATCAGAGTGGGACGGCTGGTTTGGCCGAGGCTTTCGATGCGCCCGGGATTGACCGGCTCGGGCCCCTGAAACGCGTTGGATTCGGCTCGCTTGCGATACTCCTCCGCCATTTCCAGCAGCGCAGTTCGCGTTTCGGGTGAGGAGCTGAGAGCGGCCTGGCTCTCGCAGGTTTTCTGCAGTCGGCGATAGTTGTCCATCTGCGCCAATCCCAGGCGGTCCTACCACGTTCCTAAATTAGCAGATTTGGCCACCGACTAATTTAACCCATGTTACGCAAGCGAGCTTGTCTTGCAGCAGTCTCTTCCTCCTTCTGACCCCGGCAAGCAACCGTTCCGCTTCTGGAACGTTGTGGGAGCGTCGCCTATGCGCGATGACCTCAATCGGTGAGAACGCAACGGAGCGCTCCGACCCAGTGATCAGGGAGAACGCCCATGTTGACGCGGCGTCGAGTGAAGCTGACGGATCCGCTGGAGATACGTCTGGCCGTCGAAGCGGAGCGGCTGCGCGCGGAAGCCAGATCGCTTCCGCCCGGAGCGGCTCGCGACGAGATGTTGCGCAAGGCGCGCCAGGCGGAGACCGGGTCCCAGATGAGCGAGTGGCTGCGGTCGCCGGGGTTGCAGCCGCCGGATTGACGCCGGCTTGCCCTGTCCGTGTGAACGGAGCGAAGCGTGCCGCAGGTCAGGCTGCACCGCCGGGAACGGGTTAGATGTCGGCGCGTACCGATGCGCTGGTGTCGTGGGCAGAAACCGGAAAAATGAGCGCCACGTCCATCGTCCCCGTTGTGTCCGGTTGTCACCCGGCGGTGCCTTCGTCAACGCCGCTTCGCGGCTTTGGTTCGCCGGTTGTAGGGTGAGCGATTGACGGGTCGCAGCGAAATCCCCTCGCGCTGCGCCTTGCTGCGAATGGCCGCGACCGGGCGCTGAAGCTTGATGCTCATCACGCCGGTCGGCGTGTTTCCCTTCGCGAGCTGCTTCAGCTTGCTCACATCCGAGGGTGTCCAGGGCTGGCGCGCGCGGCGCTTATACGCGGGATTTGCCTTGCGCGGTCCCTTGCGGCCGATCGGTGAGCCCGGCCGCTTCCATGCTGCTTTTGCCATGACGATCCTCCTTCAAGTCCTTCTTGAACAAGCGAATCAGCAATTCGGTTCCGGCGCAGTCGATTGTCGTGACGAACGGCACGCGAGAGCGAGGGACGATGCCGTGCGGCCGTCCTCGCGCAAAATCGCGCAGCGTTAACTTTTTGAAATGCCGGAACCCGCCGTCGCGGCCGAAGCTGAAAACCATTGCCCGGCCGGGCCGCCCCCAACCGGCAAGCCACTCGAGTGACAAGAGAACCTGGGCCCCGGCGCCCGATCCCAGCCGGGGCCGATTTCCGTCCAACCGAATAGCCGTGAGTCCAATGACCGCCAAACGCAACCGCAACAAGCAGACCCGATCGCTCCAGGAGCGATTGGCCGCATTTGCCGAAAACGCCCGCGAGCGCGCGCGCAGCCTGCCGCCTGGCAGGGAGCGCGAGATGCTGCTGCGGCGCGCCAAGCAGAACGAAGTGACCTCGAACCTGACCGACTGGCTGAGCGCACCGGTCTGCACGAGACGAGGAGAATGACGATGCGCAGCTTCAAGCACTACCGCGCGTTCCAGATCGACCCGGATGGGCATGTGTTCGGATGCATCAATCTCGTCTGCGTCAATGACGAGGAGGCCAAGCGCGAGGCCGCTTCGCTCGTGCTCGGCCACCGCATCGAGCTGTGGCGGCTGGACCAGCGGATCGCGAAATTTGATGCGCCGCAGGACGTGGCGCGCCAGTAGCGGCAAGGAACCGGGTGCTGCCCCCCGGGTTGGTCGGATGATACCGACTTCGCCGGGAGCCTGCATGACGGACGCTGAAATTCGCAAAGGGATGCCGCCCGTCAAGTTGTCGCGCGAGGAGTTCGAACGGCGCTACAAGCGTCAGTTCGTCGATCCCGCCTTTGCCCCGCTGCAGCGCGAGCTCGATGCCGTCGTCGGTGCCGCCTGGGAGGCCTATAGCCATTCGCGCAAGGCGCCGTTGACGCGGAACGCGGGCGCAGGTTTCTCCGATCCCGACTACGACATTGCCGTCGATTGGCTCGATGCGCGGGCGAAAATCCTGTCCGCGCAGCGTCGGCATGACGACGCGCAGGAGACGCCGCGCATTCTCGTCATCAACGGCTCCGCCCGCAGCGAGCACACCTGTCCCGGCGAGATGTCCAAGACCTGGCGTCTGGTCAAGCTGGCTGAACCTGTCTTCGTCGAGATGGGATTTGCCGTGGACATCCTCGATCTGTCCCGTCTGGCTTCAGAATTCGGCAAGACCATTCATCCCTGCAAATCCTGCGTCTCGACCGCGATGCCGCTCTGCCACTGGCCGTGCAGCTGCTATCCGAACTATTCGCTGGGGCAGACCGGCGACTGGATGAACGAGATCTATCCGCTGTGGGTCGCGGCCCACGGCATCCTGATCGTGACCCCGGTGAATTGGTACCACGTGCCTTCCGGGCTCAAGGCGATGATGGACCGCATGGTCTGCGCCGACGGCGGCAATCCCGATCCGACCTCGACGCATGGCAAGAAGGCCGACGCGGCCAAGGCGATGGAGCTGAAGGGCTGGCCCTATCCGCGCCATCTCGCCGGCCGCCATTTCGGCGTGGTCGTTCATGGCGATGCCGTCGGTGCCGAGGGCGTGCGCCGCGCCTTGTCGGACTGGCTGACCGACATGCAGCTGATCTCGGCGGGCCGCTTCGCCGAGCTCGACGGCTATGTCGGCTACATGGAGCCATATGCCGTTTCGCATCGCGAGCTCGATGACGACGGGGAATTCCAGCAGGAGGTGCAGAACGCGGCGCGCGCGCTCGGCAACGCAGTCCGGCTGGCCAGGAGCGGGTGCCTCCAGGAGCCCGGGACCGGGTTGCAGGACCCGAATCCCAAATGACCGGCGCGCGGTTTGATTGCCTGGTCGTCGGCGGCGGCCCCGCCGGGCTGATGGCCGCGATCTATCTGGCGCGCTTCCGCCGCAGCGTCTGCGTCGTGGACACTGGCGCCAGCCGTGCCGCGCTGATCCCCCGCAGCCACAACGTTCCCGGCTTCGTCCACGGGCTATCAGGTTCTGACTTGATCGCGCGCATGTCGGCGCAGTTGGGCGAGCTCGCCGTCGAGCGCGTGGAAGCCGAGATCACCGCCTTGCAGCGGCGCGGCAACGGCTTTCAGGCGGTCTGGAACGGTGGCGCGCTTGAGGCCACCACCGTCATCCTCGCCAGCGGCATCGTCGACAGCCATCCGCCGTTCGAGCAATGGCGCGCCGCGGTCGCGGACGGGCTGCTGCGCTATTGTCCCGTCTGCGACGCCTTCGAGGTGATCGGCCGCCGCATCGGCATTGTCGGCCCGCTTGGCCGGGCCGCCGGCAAGGCGCTGTTCCTGCGCGGCTATTCGCGCGAGGTGACGCTGCTCGCAACCGGACAGGATGACGAGGAGAGCGCGATAGCGGAGCTGGAAGAGGCCGGCGTCGACATCGTGTTGGCGCCCGACCTGCGCTTGCGGCGGAGGGTGGGGGGCCTCGAGGCCGTCTTGGCCGATGGCCGGACGATGCAGTTCGATACGGTCTACCCGGCGATGGGTGCCGAGGTGCGTTCGCAGCTCGCGGTCTCGCTGGGCGCCGAGCATAATGGGGAGGGCTATCTGAAGGTCGACGACCATCAGCGCACTTCGGTCGACGGCCTTTACGGCATCGGCGACGTCGTCACCGACCTGCACCAGATCTCGGTCGCATTCGGCCACGCCGCGCTTGCCGCCTGCACGATCCACCACAGCCTGCCCCGGCGCCTGGCGTGACCGGGAACGAAGGGCGCGGCTTCGCCTTGGTTGAGCGGGACGCGCGACCTCGACGCGCAAGGACGGCCTGAAGGAAGCGATCATGCTGGAAGAGAAACTGAAGGACGCCATCGTCGGCGAGTTGCAGCGGCAGGCCGCCGACCGGCCGCAATCGCTCAAGGTCCAGGGCGCGGGAGAGATGAAAAGCTCGGAGGAGCTGATCGTCAACGGCAAGATCGACCTTGGTGCCCTCGTCATGGTGATCGCGGGATCAGTCGCCGGCGGGCCTTAGGTTCGACCGGCCGTCATGCGCTTCGCGCCGCGCGTCGCAGCGACTGCGGCGGCTGACCGAAGGCGCGGATGAAGGCTCTGCGCATCCGCTCGGGGTCGCGAAAGCCGGTGGATTGGGCGACGCGCTCGATGGCCTCTCCGGAGGACTGCACCCGCTCGCGCGCCACCTCGACCCGCAAGCGCTCGACCGCCTTGGTCGGCGTGGATCCGGTCTCGGCGGTGAAGGAGCGGACGAAATGCCGTGCGCTCAATCCGGCGCGTTCGGCGAGCGCCTCGACCGTGAGATGCGCATCCAGATTCTCGCGCACCCATGAAAGAAGGCTGCCGAAGCGGCCGTTCGGCGTCTTGAGCTCGAGCAAGCTCGAGAACTGCGATTGTCCGCCGCTGCGCCGATGATAGAGCACCAGCTGCCGCGCGGTCGCTTGCGAGACCTCCTCGCCATGGTCCTGCGCGATCATGGCGAGCGCGAGATCAATCCCGGCCGTGATGCCGGCCGACGTCCATACCCGATCGTCGCGGATGAAGATCTGGTCCGGTTCGAGCCTCACCTTCGGATAGCGTCCGATGAAATCGCGGGTGCAGGACCAGTGCGTGGTGGCGCAGCGGCCGTCCAGCAGTCCCGCCTGCGCGAGAAGATAGGCGCCGTTGCAAACGCTGGCGATGCGCACGCCGCGGCTCGCCAGTCGCTGAATGAAAGCGATCGTCGTCTTGCAGCGCGCCGCGGCTTCCACGCCCTCGCCACCGGCCACGAACAGCGTCGTGACCGAGCTTGCCGATCGCAGATTGCGCGCCAGCATCTCGATGCCCGACGAGCTGCGCACGGCGCCCGCCTTCGTTGCGACCGTGATCACGCGCGGCGCATTCGGCGTGTGCCGCCTGGCGATCTCGAACACCGAGATCGGACCGGCCGCGTCCAGCAACTGGAATTCGGGAAAGATCAGGAAGCCGATCATGGGCGTGTCCAGAATTGAGGGAATTAAGCCATTTCGACCACAAGGCCAACATGGCAGGCTGCAACCGTCAAGCGCGTTGTCGAGGTTGGACATGTCGGGCCTGTTGCAGATCGGTCTTCTGGTTTTTCCGCGCGTCACCCAGCTCGATCTCACCGGTCCCGCCCAGGTCTTCTCCAGCCTGCCTGACGTGACGGTGCATCTGATCTGGAAACGCATCGAGCCCGTGCCGAGCGATTCCGTGATCGCGCTGATGCCGACTGTCACCTTCGCCGATTGTCCGCAGCTCGACGTGATCTGCGTCCCCGGCGGCTACGGCACCGACGAGCTGATGCTGGACGAGGACGTTCTCGCCTTTCTGCGAAAGCAGGAGAAGGGGGCGACATACGTGACCTCGGTCTGCACCGGCTCGCTGGTGCTTGGCGCCGCCGGCTTGTTGAAGGGATATCGCGCGGCCACGCACTGGACCGCGAGGGATGCATTGCCGTACTTCGGAGCCGAGCTGTCGCAGGAGAGGGTCTGCATCGACCGCAATCGCATGACGGGCGGCGGCATCACCGCCGGCATCGACTTCGCGCTCACTTTGGTGTCGATGTTGCGCGGCCGCGCCGCTGCGGAGATGATCCAGCTGCGCATGGAGTACAATCCCGCGCCGCCCTTCGCGGCCGGCTCGCCGGACACGGCGCCGGCGGCGATCGTCGCTGCCATGAAGGAGCGGGTTGCGCCTGCGCAGGCGCGGCGGCTGGAGTTCGTCAGGAAGGCCGTCCAGCGGCAGGGATAGCGAGCCAGCTTCGACCGGCCGCGCGCCGCGTGGACCGGCGCATGCGCTGTGAGCGAGGGCACATCGATCGATCATCGCGACATGCCGTCGCGATGCTGAAGCGGAGGGGGGCAATGGCGCCTTGTCGTGTTGGAGAATTGCTATCGTCGCGCAGCCGGCTTTGCCGCTTGACCTTCGGCCTCATCCTGGCGCTGGGTCAGGCAGCGCTCGCCGAACGGAGCGCGGCTGCCGATTTCTCCGGTGGCGTGGTCAGGATCGGCATCATCAATGACCAGGCCGGACCGTTGTCGGACCTGGCCGGGCCCGGCTCCGTCGTCGCCGCGCGGATGGCCGTGGACGATTTTCAGCGCGCAACGCCGGGGCTGAAGGCCGAGATCGTCGTCGCCGACCATCAGAACAAGCCGGATATCGGCGCCCAGATCGTCCGCAAATGGTTCGACGTGGATGGCGTCGACATGGTCGCCGACGTCGGAAACTCCGCGGTCGCGCTCGCCATCCAGTCGATCGCACGCGACAAGAACAGGATCGTGATCTATTCGGCGGTCGGCACCACCGATATCGGCGGCAAGCAATGCTCGCGCACCGGCCTGATGTGGCTGCACGACAATTACAATCTGGTCGCCGGATCGGTCCGAAAGCTGGTGTCGCAAGGCTATGACAGCTGGTTCTTCATCGCATCCGACTACGCGTTCGGACGCAATATGGTCGAGGTGTCCCAGCGCGTGCTGGCGGCGGCAGGGGCCAAGTCGCTCGGCGCGGTCTTTCATCCGCTCGGAAATGCCGATTACGGCTCCTTCCTGCTGCAAGCCCAGGCTTCCAAAGCCAAGGTGGTTGCGTTCGCCAATGCCGGCGAGCAGCTCGTGACCTCGATGAAGCAATGGAACGAGTTCGGAATGAATGCGGGGCCGCAGAAGGCCGTCGCCGAGCTGATGTTCCTGACCGATGTGCACGCCATGGGGGCCGAAACGGCCAAGGGCCTGACGACCGTCACTGCCTGGTATTGGGCGCTCAACGAGGAAACGCGCGCGTTCGCCCAGAGGTTCTACAAGCTTCACAACGCCATGCCGACCGCGCCGCAGGCCGCCGTCTACTCCGCCGTGTCGCAATATCTGAAAGCCGCTTCTGCGGCGGGAACGGACGAGACCAACGCCGTGCTGGAGCAGATGCGCGCGATGCCGGTCGACGATTTCTATGCGCGCGGCGCGCGGCTGCGCGCCGACAACAAGCTGGTGCACGATTTTTATCTCGTCGAGGTCAAGAAGCCGTCGGACGTGAAGACGCCCTGGGACTATTACAACGTCGTCGAGAAGATACCTGCCGAGGACGCCTTTCTGCCCCTCAGCGACAGCGAATGCCCGTTGCTCAAGACGTCACGAAACTAGCATTTGCGTCAAAGAAAGCGGCGGCCGGCCGCTTCAGCCATATTCCTCGCCGATGCCGTATTCCCGGTAGATCTCCAGTGGGTCGAGGTCGGGAAACAGGCGGCATTTGGCCTGGGCGAGGTGCAGGCTCACCGCCGCCGGCTCCTTGCCGTTCGCCAATATCTTGCGGATGTCGTCCATATGCGCGTTCGGCTGGTGCTTCGGTTCGAGCTGCTCCAGCGCGACCAGGGCGGTCGCGAGGGCCTCGGTCAGAACCCAGTCGTCGTGGCCGGTGATTCCCTTCTTCGGCATCGGCAGACCTCAGATGTGGCGGCAGCGTCCAGTCTATCGCGACTTTCGCCAAATCGCCATTGAGCCATAGCGGGTGCGCTGCGTCAGGGCAGGCCCACCGCCATCGTCCGGCTTGCATTATGGCGGCGTGTGGCTAAAAGGCGGCGACTTGCAGTATCCTTGTTGAAACAAAGTTGGCGTAGACGGGCCGTCACAACCCAGCTCCCGGTCTGGGTCCCGATCCCGAATCTCGCAGCACGATCCGGCTGCGCACCCCTCAAGGCTCGAGCCAGCATGGTTTTTCTCAGCTTCGTCTACCGCTTCATCACCAACTTCGCGTTCATGGCGGTGGTCTATTTCAGCCTGAACTTCATGGAGAAATATCCGAACCGGGCGATCCTGGCGATCCTGGTGCTGATCTATGCCGCGATGCGTGCGGTCTCGACGCTGCGCGCGTTCTACTTCTTCCAGAAGATCGAGAAGCTGGAAGCCGAGACGCGGCGGCTTCAGGGCCCGATCAATGACGGCTCCGGGGGAACGAATGCGCGCAAGCAGGTGGTCGCCGACGTGGCCCGGCTGCGCCGCGACGGCGAGCTCAAGTCCTATATGGACCTGTTCTTCCTGGCGCTGATCGTGCTGCTCTGCGTCGCCGCCATCATGCGGCAATAGGTAGGGACTAAGCGCGCTTCTTCAGACTGGCGATGCGGGTCGAGCGCGGCGTGGCGCTCTTGGCCTGCGCGGCAGGCTTGGGTGCGGCCGGTGCCGCATGCGCGGTGTGCCGAACCTGGGACTTGGCCGTCTTGCCCTTTGCCGCCTTGCCCCTGGCCGCATGCGGCGTCTCGGCCGCCATTGCCAGCCGGGTCGCGGCACGCCGCGACAATGTCGTCGACAGCAGCACCTCGACCGAGCCTTCCGGGATCGCAAACAGCGCGCGGCCGGGCACGGGCAGGGCGGACGCGACGTCCATCTGACCCTTGGTCCGGCGCGGCAGCAGCGGCTGATGCTCGGTCCGCGCATTGAGGTCGGCGAGCGAGGGCGCCGGCAGCGTCCTGGTCTGCGTGAACACGAAGCTCGGAACGGAAGGCCAGCGCGCGATCGGCACGGTCTCGGTCGGCGGATGCAGCAGCCATTCCACCGGCGTGGTCGGCGTCGCTGGCCGGTCGGCGGTCGCGGGCACAACATGCACGATGCGATAGCCGCGCGCTTTGAGGTCGCGGATGATTTTTGGCAGCGCCGCCACCGTCCGCGCCTGGATGTCGTGCAGCAACAGGATGCCCTTGCCCTTGGCCTCCAGCCGCTGGATCGCGAGCTGATAGACGCGGTCGGACGACACATGGCGCCAGTCGTCGGCCGGGAAGTCAGCGCTCCACACCTGGATGCCGCGCGAGATCAGATGGTGCTCGACGCGTTCGGCGCGCATCAGGCCGGGAATGCGGAAGAACGGCGCCAGCTTGGACGGATCGGTCATCGCGGCCGAGGTCCACTCGATGCCGCCATTGATCTCGGCCTCGGCCTTCTCGATCGGCATCCGGTCGAAGGTCAGCGGATGGTTCATGCTGTGGGTGCCGACCGTGTGGCCCGCCGCCACCAGCTTGCGCACGCCTTCGGGGTTCGCCTTGGCCTGGCTGCCGATGATGAAGAAGGTCGCCTTGATGCACTCGTCGTCGAGCATCTTGAGGACCTGGTTGGAATATTTCGGCAGCGGACCGTCGTCGAAGGTCAGGACGACCTCATGATCCCTGAGCGGCAGCGTCTCGCGGTACTGCATGGTGCCGATCAGCGGATGCTCGCGCGGATCGACCACCAGGGTGCGGGACGTCCCGAGCGCGTCGGGATGGCCCGGGCAGTCGGCTGCAAGCGCCGCCGGCGATCCGATGGTCGAACATCCAAGGAATCCGCCGAGGCAAAGGACGATCCACGATCGCGTCCGCAAGACAACGCTACTTCCGATCATGAACCCCGTCTGCCCTCATGTGCGATTGCCGCCATAGTAGGTCGGAGACATCAGGAAACGGTTCAGGCCAAAGAACCTTTCCCGTCACAAAGTCCCCATCCATTTGCATGGGGTATCATGAACAGAGTGTTAATAGGGCCCAAATCACCCCATTTTGCGCCGGCGTGACATTCCGGCATCAGCGCGCATCGGCATTCTTCTGCGGGCCTGCCGGCGCGATGTGGACCACCCGATAGCCGTTCTCCCTCAGATACCGCAGGAAGGCCGGCATGATCGCCGCGGTGCGCGCCTTGGGGTCGTGGAAGAGGACGATGCCCTTGCCGCTAGCTGCGAGGCGCTCCGTGACCAGCTTCAATTCCTGCTCCGGCGTCATCTCGTTCCAGTCGCTGGCCCAGAGGTCCGCGCCGAACACGACGATGCCACGGGATTGGAGCAGGTCGAGCTGCGCTTGCGTCCCCTGGAAATAGGGAAAGCGGAAGAACGGCGTCGAAGGCATCGCCGTCGAGCTGCCGTGCAGTGCCATCTCGACGGCCGCGACGCCGCGGTCGACCTCGCTCTTGGCCTTGTCGAACGGGATCCGCGCCATGAACGGATGCGAGAAAGTGTGGTGGCCGATGGTGTGGCCCTCGCGGGCGATGCGCTTGACCATGTCGGGATGCTGGCTGGCGTGGAGGCCGATCAGGAAGAAGGTCGCGCGCACGCATTCCTGCGCCAGCGCCGCCAGCACCTTCGACGTCGTCGGCGGGTTCGGCCCGTCGTCGAAGGTCAGCACGACCTCGTGATCGGCCAGCGCAAGCGTCTGCGGAAAGCTCTTCAAGCCCACGCGCGGCGTGGTCTTGGCATCGACGCTCAGCACGCGCGAAGTGCCGAGCGCGTCCTTGCGCGGACACTCAGCGGCCACGGCCGAAGCGACGCCGATCAAGGCCGCGAGGGCCGCGCCCGATGACATCGAGGTCCACCTCAGTCGAAGCATCTTTGTCATTGCGCTCGGAGTTGCCTTGTGGGTATTGCCTGACCGTCAGCCCAGACCATTCGTTCCAACCTGTCAAACGGCGAGGCGCGCCATGGATGAACATATGGACGTTGCCCGATCCGCCGCGGACTCGGTACTCGACCACGTGCCGATGCGCAATGAAGACGGCGATATCAGGCACGAATTCGTCGAGGAGGTCGCCCATGCGATCGAGGCCGGCGACAGCGCCTCGCTGCGCGCCTGCGTCGCCGAGCTGCACGAGGCCGATCTCGGCGATCTCATCGGCGCTCTGGAGCCCGACGACCGCGTCCGCCTGGTCGAGCTGACCGGGCGCGATTTCGACTTCTCCGCGCTGAACGAGCTCGACGAGGGCGTGCGCGAGGAGATCCTCGAGGAACTGCCGCCGGAGACCGTCGCGGAAGGTGTTCGCGAACTCGAATCCGACGACGCCGTCGAGCTGCTCGAGACCCTCGACCAGGCCGAGCAGGAGGAGATCCTCGAGAAGCTGCCGCTCAAGGAGCGCGTCGCGCTCGAACGCAGCCTGCTGTATCCCGAGAATTCCGCGGGCCGCCGGATGCAGACCGAGTTCATCGCGGTGCCCCAGGATTTCACCGTCGGGCAGGCGATCGACTACATGCGCGAGACGCCGGATCTGCCCGACCGCTTCTACGAGATCTACGTCGTCGACAAGGACCAGCACTGGCAGGGCGCAGTCCCCCTCGACGTGCTGCTGCGCGCGCGCCGGCCGGTACCGCTCACCGAGCTCACCGACGAGGACCGCCGCCGCGTCTCCGTCCTGGAGGACCAGGAAGAGGTCGCGCGCATGTTCGGCAAGTATAATCTCGTCGCAGCTCCCGTGCTCGACACCCAGGACCGCCTGGTCGGCGTCATCACCGTCGACGACGTCGTCGACGTCATCGAGGAGGAGGCGGACGAGGACCTCAAGGCGCTCGGCGGCGTCACCAGCGACGAAGAGCTGTCGGATACGTTCCTGACGATTGCGCGCGCGCGGTTCAACTGGCTGCTGGTCAATCTCGCCACCGCCTTCCTGGCGTCCTCGGTGCTCGGCCTGTTCGAGGGCCAGCTGGAGAAGATGGTCGCGCTCGCCGTGCTGGCGCCGATCGTGGCGAGCCAGGGCGGGAACGCCGCGACCCAGACCATGACGGTGGCGGTGCGGGCGCTGGCGACGCGCGAGCTGGGCTCCTCCAATGCCTGGCGCGTGGTGATGCGCGAGGCGCTGGTCGGTCTCGTCAACGGGCTCGCCTTCGCCGTGATCACGGGGATTGCGGCGGTGGCCTGGTTCAAGATCCCCGGCCTCGGTATCGTCATCGGCCTGGCGATGGTGTGCAACCTCATCGCCGGTGCGCTCGGCGGCATCCTGATCCCGATGGCGCTCGAACGCGTCAGAGCCGACCCCGCGGTGGCGTCGGGCACGTTCGTCACCACGGTGACGGATGTGGTCGGGTTCTTCTCGTTCCTCGGCATCGCGACGCTCTGGTTCGGGCTGAGGTAGGTTTCACCCCAACGTCATTCCGGGGCGCGCCTCTTGGCGCGAGCCCGGAATCCATTTTTCCGCATCGCTTGCAGCCTGATGGATTCCGGGCTCGCGCTTCGCGCGCCCCGGAATGACAATCATCTTTAATCCGAACTTAAGCGACCTGCCGCATCATCGCCTGGCTTGGGAGAATGAGCATGCGGTTGCGGCTGAAGGCGGACGGACGGGTCGTTGAGTTGCGGGATGGACAGGAATTTCCGGTCCAGCCGTCTCCGGTCGAGCTCACGGCCAATGCCGCGCCGGCCGACGCCAACCCGCTCGCGGTGCGCGATTTGCGTCGCCGCGCCTGCCTGACCCAGATGGAGTTTGCCGCCAAGCTCGGCGTTCCCGTCGAGACCATCCGCAACTGGGAGCAGGGCAAGCGGGCGCCGCGGGGACCGGCCCGCGCGCTGCTCGCGGTGATCGCGCACGCCCCGGATACGGTGTTCCAGGCGCTCGCCAAAGCCTGACGCCAAAGCCCGACGTCGAGGGCTGCCGGGCCCCGACGCGAACCTCCTGTTAGCATTGCGCCAAATATCCCGCTGAACTGCCGCGGCCTTCCGTTGGCAGCGTCATGGGCCGGGTCCATAATGAGGCCTGATGACGTCAGGGGCTGCCGCAACGGAAGAGGAGTCCTCATGCTGTTCGTCGAGGCCAATGGCGCAAAAATCCCGGCGATCGGACTCGGGACCTGGGAGCTGAGCGGAAGACCTGCCGCGCGCGTGGTCGAGCAGGCGCTGCGGTTCGGCTATCGCCACATCGACACCGCGCAGGTCTACGAGAATGAACGCGAGGTCGGCGACGGCTTGCGCGCCTCGGGCGTGCGCCGGGACGACATCTTCCTCACCACCAAGGTCTGGACCAACCATTTCGCGCCCCACGATCTCGAGCGCTCGGTCAAGGAGAGCCTGGCTCGGTTGCGGCTTCCCTCCGTCGATCTGCTGCTGCTGCACTGGCCCAATTCGCATGTGCCGCTGGCGGAGACGCTCTGCGCGCTGTCGCATGCGAAGACCATGGGCCTGACCCGCCACATCGGCGTCTCCAATTTCACGGTGGCGCTGATCGAGCAGGCGGTCGCGCTGTCGCCTGAGCCGCTGGTCTGCAACCAGGTCGAATACCACCCTTATCTCGATCAGGCGAAGGTGAGGGCGGCCTGCGACCAGCATGGCCTTGCGCTCGTTGCCTACAGCCCGATCGCCAAGGGACGCATCAAGTCCGACCAGAGGCTGGCCGAGATCGGACGCGCCCACCGCAAGACGCCGGCGCAGGTCTGTCTGCGCTGGCTGGTGCAACAGAATGTCGCTGCGATCCCGCGCACCTCGCGCATCGAACGCCTGTCTGAAAACATCGAGATCTTCGATTTCGAGCTGTCGGAGGACGAGATGAGCCGGATTGCCGCACTCGCCAGTCCGAAGGGCCGCCTGACCGACTTCGGCTTCGCCCCGAAATGGGATTGAGAGGGGGCTGGGGTATGCTAGGACCGCGACGGCAACTCAAGATCGGTCGATGGAACTGCGGAAGATCATACGGACGGACATTGCGGCGTCAGCAATCGCGCATCTGACGCTGGTGGCGCTGATCATCGTGATCAGCGAGGTCCATCCGTTTCGCAGCCAGCCGCCGGAGACCGTGACCGTCGACATCGTCACGCCGGAGCAGGTGAAGGAAGAGATCAAGGAGCAGGAGACGAAGGAGGCGGCCAAGGAGAAGCCGCCGGAGCCAACGCCCGATCTGAAACTGCCGAAGCTTGATTTCACCGACCAGTCCGAAGCGGCGGGCAAGCCCGCGGCCAAGCAGCAGGACGCGGCACCGTCGCCGCAGCAGACGCCACCTGAACCGCAGCAGAAGCAGCCGCAGCCGCAACCCTCGCCGGCGCCAAAGCAGCGTGAGGGCAACGTGCAGCCTCAACCTCAACAGCCACAACCGTCGCAACAGCCGCCGCCGCAGACTCAGCAACAACCGCCGCCCCAGGCGATGCCGCAGCCACCGATGCAGCCGCCGCCGCAAGCGATGCAGCAGCCGGAGGCCGCGCCGCCGCCGGCCTATCAGGCTCCGCAGCCTGACGTCACCGTCAAGTACGGCGTCATGCTGGGCCTGCCGCCGGAATTGCCGCCGGAGCTGCCGAAGGATACCCCCAAGGACGATGGCGGCGATGCCAAGGATTCAATCGCAGCCAAGCTGCCGCAGGAAGTCATCGCCGCGCTTCGTCGCCATTTGCGCAGCTGTGCGAAATTGCCGGCCGGACTCAGCCCCACCGACGCCGTTCACATCAAGCTGCGCACGGTGTTCGCGACCGACGGCACGCTGGCGCGCGAGCCGATCCTGATCGAGGCTCCGCCGTCCGCGAAAGGCGTGGCGCTCGTGAAGTCCGCCATGAGCGCGCTCCAGAACTGCCAACCTTACAAGATGCTGCCGGCAAATCTGTACGGGGAATGGAAGATCATGGACCTGCCGTTCAGCCCGCGGGATTTCGGATCGTAGCTCTTGTAGCCCGTTGGCTCCATCGGGCTACGCGACCGCGCCTGTGTCGCCCTCTGTCAATCCACGCGTGCAAAAATATTCCACTTTACCGAAATTCGGTTTCGGCGTATGTGTTGCGCATCCCGGCTCACCAAGAGGGGCGATCATGTGTCGTCACGCATCGCGAGCCGGGCTTGCGGTGGACGCGGCAGCGTCGGCACGAGAGGCGCGGGCAGGGCGGGGTGTCCCTGTGAGCCCGAGGCTTCGTGCGGACGACGGCGCTGCTAGGCTTCGTCTCGTCTGTAAGTTTCCGGCTCCGTCGACAGGGCCTGGAAAAACTGCGGCGAAATGGCGGGCCGTGCGTACGGCAAAACCGTGTGGTCCTGGCCGTCGTTGCCACGGTCAAGTCCTTGCGAAGGTGCGAGCGAGCCCAACCGGGCAGACTGCATCATCCAATTCGCGGGGCGAGGGAGGCCAGAAGGAATGGTCGGCTCCCGGGAGATCACGGCATAAGCCGTCCAGCCACCGCGCAGGGAAGGCCGAGTGATCGGCACCACCTGTATGCTGCTGTGCGGTTCTTTCTGCGTGTGCTTTTCGCGCAGCGGACCGCGGGTGCGAGCCAGCACCCGGCCTTCCCTGCGCCCTCTTGGCTAATGAGGGTACGAGATGAAGCAAAGCTCGGGCGAAACGCGCCGCGAGGATGTGAAGGCGTGTCTGCAACTTGAGCTGCGTGCCACAATCTCGGTCTCGTAGGGTGGGCAAAGCGGAAGCGTGCCCACGCCTTGTGCTGATGGAGAGAGATCGTGGGCACGGCGCTATGCGCCTTTGCCCACCCTACGGCACTGCCGCTGGGATGCGCACTGGCGCATTGTAATGACGGTGGAGAGCGCGCGCGCCATTCACCGCTCTCGTGCCCCGGACGCAGCACGAAGTGGTGCGCTGCAGAGCCGGAGCCCATCCATCCGCATCGCGCCGTGTTGCCCTGGGTCCCGGCTCTGCGCCGCAACGCTCGTGCGTTGCAGCTTGTCCGGGACACGCGCCTCAACGCCTCCGCTTCATCCCCTCATCGACATCCACCACCTCCGGCGCCATCGCCGCCCATGCGCTCGACGCGAATTGCCGGCGCCAGGTCACGACCACCACGGCCGCCGTGGTCACGAACAGCAGCCAGGGGCTGACGAACCAGCCGAGATAGCCGAGCGCGAAGAAGAAGGCGCGCTGGCCGCGGTTGAAGTGGCGGCCGGCAGATTCGAACAGGCGCGTGGTGCGGATGACATGGGCCTCCGCCTCCGGCGTGTCGCGCCGCTCGGCCGGGGGCATGCCGCCGAACAGGATCGCGACATAGTTGAACAGGCGATAGGACCAGGCGAATTTGAAGAAGGCGTAGACGCAGATCAGCACGAGGCCGACGCATTTCAGCTCCCACATCGCCGGCGACGTGCTGAGGTCGATCGGCAGCTTGCTCAGAATGGTGATCGCATCGTTGGTGGCGTGCAGCAGCGCCAGCGCGCCGCCGAGCGCGATCAGGCTGGTCGAGGCGAAGAAAGCGGTTCCGTTCTGCAGCGAGGCCATGATCTGCATGTCGACCATGCGCGTCTCGCGGTCGAGCAGCCGGCGCACCCAGACCTCGCGATAGCGGTTCATGCGCGCCGACAGGCTGTCGCGGCCGTAGGCCGAATGCTCCAGCGTCAGGGCATAGACCAGCCATTCGATGATGAAGAAGCCGACCGCGGCGATGTCGACCCAGTGCCTGCTCATGTCTGTCTCATGTCCGTCTCTTGTCCGTCTCTTGGCGAGGACCGCAACGATTGCCACGCATGACGGGGCGCAGCAACGATTGATTGGCGGCAGGGGATGGCGTTAAAAGCGGCTCGCCCTAGGACGTCTCGGGAAGGACTGATGACATGGCTGCGCTGAAACTCGCGATCGGTAACAAGAACTACTCGTCATGGTCGATGCGGCCATGGCTCGCGCTTCGCGCCAACGACATCCCGTTCGTGGAGACGCTGATCCCGCTCTACACCGACAATCCCGCGGACAAGGAGCAGATCCTGTCCTTCAGCCGTGCCGGCAAGGTGCCGGTGCTGGTCGACGGTGATGTCACGGTGTGGGATTCGCTCGCCATCATCGAATACATCGCCGAGCGCTATCCGGAAGTGAAGCTGTGGCCCGACGACGTCGCCGCGCGCGCGCATGCCCGATCGGTGTGCGCCGAGATGCATTCCGGCTTCGTGCCCCTGCGCAACGAATGCGGCATGAACCTGCACCGGCCGGTCCGGCCCTTGGCGCTGTCGGCCGACGCCAAGGCCAACGTCGCGCGCATCGAGGAGATCTGGCGCGAGTGCCGCACGCGCTACGGTGCCAAGGGTCCGTTCCTGTTCGGCCGCTTCGGTGCGGCCGATGCGATGTACGCGCCGGTGGTGCATCGCCTGCGCACCTACGCGATCGACGTCGCGCCGGACACCAAGGCCTACATGGAGACGATGATGGCGCTGCCGGCGTTCCAGGAATGGACCCGCGACGGGCTGGCCGAAACCCTTGTCATCGAGAAGTTCGAAGACGCCTGACCGGTCGGTCCGAGCGAGGCCGCTGGCTGTGTGCCGGCCGGCGGCGCTCACGTTCCGGACATTGACCGGGGCCATATGCCAATCGGGCTGCGACCGGCCCTGCGACATGCCGCCTGAACATGCGGCCCCGGCGGTATCATCGACCTGTCGGTTCCATCCCTATCATTCTGAAAAGATTGCAGGATTTACACGTTTGCCATGGTGGCATGGCGCTGGCCAAAACGGCTGGCCGCGTGCTATACAGCGCTGGGTTTCTGGCCGGCCGTCGCAGTGGGACCATGGGCGAGGCAGGCGTTGTTTGAGTGATGGAGAGGGTGTTGAAGCACAAATTCCCGATTGGAACGCGCGTATTGTTCACGGCCAGCAACGTCGCGCGCCCTGCTGCCAGCGGCTCGTACGAGGTCATCCGCCTGCTGCCGACCGACGGCGACGACTGCCAGTACCGGATCAAAAGCTCGACCGAAGCCTTCGAACGTGTCGCCAAGGAAAGCCAGCTCGCGCTGTCCTGAAGACCGACGCTCCCGCGCATTCGCGCCCCCTGCGGAATTGTGTCCTGCCGCCGTCAAAAGGCCCGCTTCACCTTCCCAAGGTGGGCCTGGGGGCAGTTGCCGACTCGCGGTGCTCGCTTGACCATTCGCTCTCTGCTCGCGTGAGGGGACGTCGCGCATGAACTGGGCATGGGCCACTTCGCTCGACCAAATCTGGCGCTCGCCGGCCTTTCCGATGTGGATGACGCTGGCGGCTGCCGGATTCTTCGGATTGATCCTGCTGATCACGCTGCTGCGCGCCGACAGGTCGGTCGCCAACGGCGCGCTGACCGTGATCACGCTGCTGTCCATCGCGATCGCCGGAGCTGCCACCGTGCGCGTCTATGGACCGGCGGGGCAGGACGCTCCGACCGAAGCGCGCGCGCAAGGTGCCGTCATCGCGAGCCTGCCGGCGCTGTCCTGTCTCGACGATCTCGCCGGCGATGCGGTCGCCATTGGCTGCGAGAAGGCGCTGTTCGGCTCGCCGGATGCCGCGGCTGCCGCCGTCTCCTATACCGCGGCCCGAATCGACCGGCTGACCGCGCTCGGTGATGCCGCGATCGCCGAGAAGAGCCTGACGACGGACATGAAGGTGCTGCGCAAGGCGCTGGAGCACGATCGCTACGGCTTCGTGGCGCAGGTGCTGGTCGTGCGCGACGGTTGCACGCAGTTCGACTGCGCCGCGTTCCGCTCGCTGACCGACCAGCAGCGGGTTGCCGCCAACATGGACGCCCATCTCTACGACATGCTGGTCGCGCGCCATGCGCCAACCTGGAACGCGCCTGCAACGGCGTCGGCGATGCCGGCCACGGCCGCGCTTGCCGGGCTGCCGCCCGCGATGCCGACGGGCAAGCCGACCAGCGCTGAGTTCCCTAGCGCCTCGTCGACGCCGCCGGTCAGCATCATGAATCCGGAGCCCACGGCGACGACGCGCCAGGCGGCGCCCGCCGCCGCGAACGCAGCGCCGGCACCGCGCGCGCCCGCCGCGACGTCGGCACAGGCCGCCGCACCACCGGCCGCGAAGAAGCCGCCGGCCCCGAAGGCTGCGCGTGCTCCTGCAGCGCCGGTTCCGCTCGCTCCGCCGCCAACCTCGGCGGCCGCGCCCGCGGCTGCGGATAACGAATAGATCGGCATTCCAAATGCGGTGCCGCCCGGCTAATGCTTGGGCATGCCGCTACATCTGATCAAGCTCGCCGTCGGTTGCGACTCCGTCAAGGAATTGAAGGAGTGGATCGCCGAACGGATGCAGACCGCCAAGAAGAAGGGTCTGCCGCAACATCACATCCACATCACCCGCATGGTCCCCAAGCGCGATGCCGAGATCCTCTCGGGCGGGTCGCTCTACTGGGTGATCAAGGGCGAGATCGCCGCACGGGAAAAGATCATCGGCATCGAGCCGTTCCGCGACAAGGACGGTATCGGCCGTTGCCGGATCGTGATGCAGCCGAAAGTGGTCTCGGTGTCGCCACGGCCGATGCGCCCATTCCAGGGCTGGCGCTATCTCGCCGACGATTCCGTGCCGCCCGATCTCGGCAAGTCCGCCGCCGGCTCGATCGCGGCGATGCCGGAGCCGATGCGGCGCGAATTGCGCGATCTCGGGCTGCTCTAAACCGCGATATTGTCGATCAGCCGAGTCGTGCCGAGCTTGGCCGCGACCAGGATCCGCAACGGTCCGTCCTTGCGCGAGGCGAGGGGCGCCAGCGTCTCGGCATGGCGCGCTTCGTAATAGTCGAGCGCAAAGCCGGCCGCCTCGATCGTTGCGGCGCCACGCTTCATGGCCGACGCAACGGCTTCGCCGGCACGGATGCGGCCGGCGCTGTCCTTCATGGCACGGTAGAGGATGGGGGCGGTCCGCCGCTCCTCGGGCGACAGATAGACGTTGCGCGAGGACATCGCGAGCCCGTCGCGCTCGCGCACGGTGCGGGAGCCGACGACCTTGACGCCGAGGTCGAGGTCGCGCGCCATCTGCGACACCACCCGCAACTGCTGAAAATCCTTTTCGCCGAAGATCGCGAAGTCCGGCCGGCACTGCGTGAACAGCTTGCCGACGACGGTGGCGACGCCGCCGAAGAAATGCGGGCGGAAGCGGTCCTCGAGGCCGGCGATCGCCGGTCCCTCCGGCACGATGCGGGTGGCAAAGCCGTCCGGATACATGGCATCGACGCCGGGATGCCAGACGATATCGACATCCTCGGCTGCGAGCTTGGCGATGTCGGCCTTCCAGGTGCGCGGATAGGCGCCGAAATCCTCGGTGGGGGCGAACTGGGTCGGGTTGACGAAGATCGAGACCACGACGCGGCTGGCGCGCCGCTTGGCGAGGCGGACGAGAGACACATGCCCGTCATGGAGGGCCCCCATGGTCGGGACCAGCGCGATCGTGGCCTTTCGCTTGCGGAGATTGTCGACGGCGCGGCGCAAGGTTGGGACCGTGCGGGCGATCAAAGGGCTTGCTGACATCAGGACTCGACAGGGTTGGGAATCGGCGCGGCATGACCTGGCGCCAGGGGCGACTAACCTTAACAAGCGGCGATCGTGGACGCCATGCATCCGGATGCGGCACAGCATCCCGCGCAAGGTCGCGCAGGATGTCGCGACATTGTGGGCTGGATTACAGAAAGAAAGACGGCGCCGCGATTCATGATGAAGCAGGCGCGCTGCGATTTGCATTACCTGTCACGCATTTCACTTGACCGCAGACGCGGCCAACTCGAAGATATTCATCAGGGGTGTTGAGGATCGCCATGCTTGTGCAGGCTAGCCAAGGCCAATCCGGCTCGGCGCATGTGGTCGTGCTCGGCAACGAGAAGGGCGGCTCCGGCAAGTCGACCACCGCCCTGCACATCGCGGTTGCGCTCCTGAAGGCCGGCCAGCGCGTCGCCACCATCGACCTCGACTGCCGTCAGCAGAGCTTCACGCGCTACATCGGCAACCGTGCCGCCTGGGCGCGCCGCACCAAGCTCGACCTCGAACTGCCGGTGCATCGCTGCATCAAGCTCGGCGAGACCATGCAGATCGCCGAGAACGAGAATTCCGAGTTCCAGCAGTTCATGGAGGCGGTCTCGGCGGTCGAGAGCAGCTTCGACTTCATCGTCATCGATACGCCGGGCACCGACAGTTATCTGATGCGGCTGGCGCACTCGATGGCCGACACGCTGGTCACGCCGATCAACGACAGCTTCCTCGATTTCGACGTGCTCGGCACCGTCGATCCCGCCAATTACGCGGTGACGGGCGAGAGCCACTACGCCGAGATGGTGCGCGACGTCAGGCGCAAGCGCCGCCAGCTCGACGGCTCGACCACCGACTGGATCGTCGTGCGCAACCGCCTGTCGATGCTCGGCTCGCGCAACAAGCAACTCGTCGCCGAGGGGCTGAAGGATCTGTCGCTGCGGCTCGGCTTCCGCTACGTCGACGGCTTCGCCGAACGCGTCGTCTATCGCGAATTTTTCCCGCGCGGCCTGACCGCCCTCGACGAGATCGACGAAACCACGCTCGGCATGCGGCCCAATCTCGGCCATCTGACCGCACGAGAGGAGGTGACGAGCCTGCTCCGGCAGCTCAAGCTGCCGCTCGACGAGCGCGGCCGCCGCCGCGCCGCCAACCGGGCCGAGTGGTTCAACCAGGTCGACAAGCCGCTCGAGGTTCACGACATCCTCGGCGCCTGAGCGGCGGTATATCGCTACTTCCGATCGATCTGAGGGGCCGGTTTCCGCGGGAACTGTGGCCGCGCTCCGCCGTTTTTACCTTACGTTGACCGCGAAATTGAACCCAAGCGAGACCGGTTGCGTCGGATGGTGACGTGCACGCTGACGTAGCTTGGCGAGGACGGGATGCCTACAAAACGTGTGCGGCGCACAATGAAAGGGCTGCCGGTTCACAATATTTGGCCTTCCTGTCACGCGCCTGTGACATATATTAGCGAATAGGCGACAAGGGGTCGAAGAGCCCCGGAAGAACACGATTTTCAACAGGGATTCAGGCCGCAAGAGCCTGAGGCTGAGGACGAAAATGAAGCGTGGAATTGCCGTTCTGGTTTCGGTCAGTGCTCTCTGCGGCATCGCCTATTTCACGGCGAGCAAGTGGGCGATCAAGCACGAGACCATTACCTTCTACGACGCCTCGCGCGACAATCGCCCGGTGCCCGTCGACATCGCGGTGCGTCGTGACAAGGAAATGCAGGCCACCGCCGGCATGATCACGCTGCCGGTCGCAGTGATCAATCACGGCAACACCGTCAAGAACACCGAATACGGCTTCCTCGCCAACATCTTCGCTGCGCGCGGCTACATGGTCCTGAGCCCGCAGCACGACTTGCCGACCGATCCTCCGATGGTGACCAAGCCCGGCGAGCTCTATGTCGGCCGGCTGCCGCAGATCCTGCGCGGTGTCGCCAACATCCATCTCGCCGTGCAGGAAATGAGGAAGCTTCAGCCGAACGCCGACTACGACAAGGTCACCATGGTCGGCCATTCCATGGGCGGCGACATCACGATGTATTTCGCCAAACAGTATCCGGATGAAGTCAAAAAGGTCGTCACGCTCGACAATTTGCGCGTGCCCTTCGTCACCGCCGGCAAGTTCAAGATCCTGTCGTTCCGCTCCACCGATCCGCAGTTCAAGGCCGATGCGGGCGTGATCCCGACGGACGAGGAATGCGAGAAGGCGGGTATCCAGGTCGTGAAGACTGAATTCCAGCACAACGACATGCGCGACACCGGTCCGGATGTCGCCAAGAACTCGATCCAGGGCATGCTCGACAAATTCCTGAGCGCCGCCGACAGCGAGATCGCGCCGGTCGACACGCAATCCTCGCCGCCCAATATCCTCGAGCCCGGTCCGGTCGCCTTGATGGGGCCTGCCAAGAGCTGACCTCTTCGCCCTGACGGCGCCCACATCGTCAGTCACGATCTGCAAAGCCCCCGCCAGCCTCTGCCGGCGGGGGCTTTGCACATTGACCGGGCTGCTTGCGCTAACCACATTAGCCGCCCACGCAGGGTCAAGGCATGTCGGGCGAACCCATCAAACCCCGCAGCGGCGATGCCGTCTCGGCGCAAGCAGGCGGTGCGGTGCCGCAGGCCGGAACGTCGACTGCGGAAGACATCGCCGCCTTCGTCGCCAAGGCGCAGGCGATGTCACCGCATGCGCCGGGCGCGAAGGGGCGGCTGATCTTCGCGCTGGACGCGACGATGAGCCGGCAGCCGACCTGGGACATGGCCTGCGCGCTGCAGGCCGACATGTTTCGCGAGACCGCCGCGCTCGGCAGTCTCGACATCCGGCTGGTCTATTATCGCGGCTTCAACGAGTGCCGCGCCACGGGATGGATTTCCGACAGCAACAGGCTTGCGGCGTTGATGACCAAGATCGATTGCCGCGGCGGCGACACCCAGATCGGCAAGGTGCTGACCGAGGCGCGGCGCGAAGCGGTCGCATCGGGCGTGCGTGCCGTCGTCTTCGTCGGCGATGCCATGGAGGAGAAGGTCGACGAGCTCTGCGCCAAGGCCGGCGAGCTCGGCATGCTCAAAGTGCCCGTGTTCCTGTTTCAGGAAGGTCATGACGCCGTCGCCGAGCAGGCCTTTCGCGAGATCGCGCGCCTGACGGGTGGCGCCTGGTGCCGGTTCGATCCGGGTGCGGCGGCGCAGTTGCGCGAGCTGTTGCGGGCGGCTGCGGCCTATGCCGCCGGCGGTCGCGAGGCGCTATTGAAGCTGGCGAAGACCGCGAGCGGCGCGGCCAGGCTGATCGGCCAAATGAAGTAGCGCTCAGGCGTCGCGGCGAGGCGTATGCCATGCATTTTGCCGCGAGGGCGACTATATTCCGGTCATGACCCTGATCGCCGGCGCTGTCGCAATTATCACGCTTTATCTGCTGCTCCAGATGTTTCGCGCTGCCAATCCGGCGGTGCTGGCGAGGGCCATCAGGTTCGGTGGCGGCGTGGTGGCGCTGGCGGTCGCAGCCTTCACGGGCTTGCGGGGCGAGCTGGTGGTGGCGATCCCGCTCGGGATTTTCGGCGCCGGGCTGCTGGGCTGGACACCGCTGGCAAACGCCGGCTTCGGCAATGTCGGCGGGCTGTTCGGCGGCGGTGGTGCTGCGCCCGCGTCAGGGCAGTCTTCACGCGTGCGTTCGCAATTCCTGGATATGCGGCTCGACCACGGCTCTGGCCAGCTCGGCGGGCAGATCGTCGCCGGGCCTCACGCCGGGCGCGATCTCGGCGAGTTCGATCTTGTTAGCCTGCTGGCCATGGTCCCGACATTCGACGCCGAGAGCGTGGCCTTACTTGAAAGCTATCTGGACCGCCGGTTTCCCGCCTGGCGTCAGAACGCGCAGAGCGATGCGGCAGGGGGGCAGCGCCGCACGGCGGCGAGCGGCAAAATGACGGCGGAGGAGGCCTATCAGATCCTTGGCTTGCAGCCGGGGGCGGGGCGTGACGACATCAGCCGGGCCCACAAGACCCTGATGAAGAAACTCCATCCCGACCAAGGGGGGTCGAACTATCTCGCTGCCCGTGTAAACGAGGCCAAGGATACTCTGCTTCGTACGCATAACGGCTAACTCCGGCACTACGCTACAAACGCCCGTACCGCGTGAGCTCCGCTTGCTCTGTTTGCCGTCGCCCTGACACCCGCCATTGTCGGCGTGGTTGATCTCTTGAGTAAAGTTTTAACCGTAAATCCTTGACGAGAAGTTGTCGCGGAACTGGCATCGAGATCCGCCAAAAACAAAAATGCCCGCGCAAGGCGCGGGCATTTTGAGCGGAGCGTTGCGAAAGATCAGTTGCGGACGGTGATGCAGGAGATGTCGGCGCGCTTCAGGGTACGGCAGACGGCTTCGGCCTGGTCGCGCTCGAGCCCGGCGAAGCGGGCGCGATAGAGCTTGCGATTGTCCTTGGCGACGACCTCGGTGAACGGATCGGCCTTGCTGAGCAGGCCGCGGGCCGAGCTGCGCGCGGCGTCGATGCGCTGCTGGGCCTCGTTCTCGCTCTCGAGCGCGCCGACCTGGACGATCCAGCCGCTGTGGGTGGCGACCGGCTTGGTGGTGGCGCTCATCTGGACCGGCATCGGGTCGGCGGAGGCCAGCTTCGGAGCGGCCGGGGCGGGCGCAGCAGTCGTTGCGGCCGGCAGTACCCCGAGGAGGCCGTTGCCGGTGCCGAAGCCCGCCGGCTGCCGCGGCAGCTCGGCGCGGGTGATCTCGGCCTTCGGCGCTTCCGGCTGGCTGACGACCTCGGGCTTGTTGATGAGATCGGCCCGGGCGACGACGGCGGTGGAGGTTTCCGCGACGTCGGAACGGGACGAAATGGCGTTGGTGACCGGCGGTGCGACCTGAGCGGGGGCGGCGGAAGCGACCTTCACGGCGCCGGCCTTGACCTGAACCGTCTTGACCCGGACCGGCTTCATCGGCTCGGACGAGCCGGGGATGATGGAGAGCGGCTGGCTCGAGATCACGCCATTGGTGAGCGGCGCCGGCTCGATCTTGGATTCCGTCGGCCGAACTTCAGGCTTGGCTTCGGATCTGGGCTGGGCCGGCGGCACCGCGGCAGTCGCAGCCGCGAGCGTCGACAGGCGTGCGGCCAGACGCGACGGAGCGGCTTCAGGAGCAGGGGCAGGAGCGGCCTGAACCTGCGGAACGGCGCGGGCCGGGGTAGGCGACGCGTCGGCGACCTCGGTGCTGGCGTCCGCGCCGTTGCGCTCCGTGACCGCGGCGACGGTGTGGGTGGTCGCACCCTTCTCGAGATTCTCCGCGAGCAGGTTGCGCATGATGGCATCGCGCGAACCGCCGCTGCGGCCGCCGAGCACGACACCGATCAGATGACGGTTGCCGCGGCGCATCGAGGTCACGAGATTGAAGCCGGAGGCGCGGGTGTAGCCGGTCTTGATGCCGTCCACGCCCTCGACATTGCCGAGCAGGTGATTGTGGTTGCGGATCGACTGTCCGCGCCAGTTGAAGGTCGCCGTCGCGAAATAGCGATAGTAGCGCGGGAAGCGCTCCTGGATAGCGCGGCCGAGCGTGGCCTGGTCGCGCGCGGTCGTGACCTGCTCGTCGTTGGGAAGGCCGTTGGCGTTGCGGTACACCGTCTTGGACATGCCGAGCGAGCGCGCCTTGCGCGTCATCATCTGGGCGAAGTCGTCCTCGTCGCCGCCGATCGCTTCGGCGATCACCACGGCTGCGTCGTTGGCGGAGCGGGTGACGAGACCCTTGATCGCGTCCTCGACGCGGATGGTCTGGCCGGCGCGCAAATTCAGCTTGGTCGGATCCTGATCGGCGGCGTGCTGGGACACCGGCATCTCGGTGTCGAGCTTCATCTTCCCGGACTCGAGACGCTCGAACAGCAGGTAGAGCGTCATGATCTTGGTGAGCGAGGCGGGGTGGCGGATCCCGTCGGGGCTGGTCGCCTGGAGCACTGCGCCGGAATTGCCGTCGACGATGATGGACGCGAATCTCGGGCTGGAGCTCTCGGACACGTCGCGCTGCACCCGGTGGTGCGCGTAATGGCGGCGATGACGCCGCGCCTCGGCGGCATCGGTGGTGAAGATGACCGCGGTGGTGACCGTAAGAAGCCCGAAAACGCCAACCCGCGCCAAGCGCGAGGAAGACAAGTTTTTACGAAGCATGGAACCCCGTCCCCGTTTCTGACTTGATCACCGGCTCGTGAGGCGAAATTGTGCCCAATGGACCCGGGATCATTACCTGCTCAGGCTGTCCCTCCGCTGGTGCTCGCCGCGGGGGACGTTGGACCTGAACCGCTATTCTGGCTAAGGTGATGGTCTCAAACGGCTTTTGACCGTCTGCGGAAGTTGAACACGTCCAGGGAATCAGGGTAGGGGCCCGCGGTTTCCAAATGCTTAAAGAACCCTTGCGGGAAACCCCGGGAATCTTCGCGAAATGAGTCCAGTTTTGTGCGTCGCACAAAATTCTTGACTTTTTTGTGCGTTGCACTAATTGTGGGCAGAGTCAGGGAGCCGGGGCTTCCCGACGAGAGCCAGGGAAAAGGATTCCGAAATGTTCAAGGTTGAAGACTTTCAGAACTACGGGAAAGAGCACTTCGAGCAGTACGTCGCCTCCGCGACCTCGGTGCAGCACGGCCTTCAGGCTATCGCCAGCGCCTATGGCGACTATACGAAGAAGTCGTTCGAAGACACCAAGTCCTTCGTCGAGAAGCTTTCCGGCGTGAAGTCGCTGGACAAGGCCATGGAAGCGCAGACCGATTTCGCCCGTTCCTCCTACGAGACCTTCGTTGCGGAATCGCAGAAGATCGCCGGCCTCTACAGCGACCTCGCCAAGCAGGCGTTCAAGCCGGTCGAGACCATCGTGTCGAAGTTCACCCCGGCTGCTCAGTAAATTTTTCAGGACGTCCTGGAATCGAAAAGCCCGGCTGAACCAGCCGGGCTTTTTGTTGGCACGCGGTCGATCCGTCAGCGCGCCACGCGCAGCTTCGACAGCGAGGTGCCGATGTCCTTGAACACCGAAACGGTCTGGCTGGCCGACGTGACGAGATAGAACTTGTCGGAGCTGCTGGCGCAATATTGCAGCACGCTCGAGGTCGGATCGCTGCCGGTGTTCACCTGCACGGTGTAGATCGTGATGTTGTTGGGCTGGGCCTTGGCATTGTCGCACAGCTTCTTCTCCCGCGCGTCGATCTGCGAGGAGTCGCTGTACCAGCGGTTCTGCGTGTTCATGCCGTCGGAGAGCAGGACGATTGCGTCCTTGTAGGTGTAGTTGGTGTCCTTGGCCGGCGCGTTCATGGGATCGCCGGTCGAGAGCGTCATCCAGCCCCAGGCGAGGCCGATGCCCTGGTTGGTGTTGCCGGTCGGGACCAGATTGCCGATCAGCGTCTTGAGCGCCGACCAGTCGTAGCTCAGCGGCATGATCGGTTGGATGTAGGCCGAATTGCTGGAATTGCAGTACGAATACTGCTCCGCCGGGAACAGCGTCGACGAGTTGCTGCTCACCGGAGCAGTATTCTTGGTGTCGTAGTCCTGATCGCGGTCGGTGACGCATCCCGTCCATTTGTTGTGGTTTTTCGGCGTCCACGTCTTGCCCGCGCTGACGCAGCTCGACTGTTGCTTGTACCAATTGTCGCTGCAGCTGCCATTCACCGCTTCCCAGTCGCTCCAGTCGATCCAGGACTTGTCATAGTTGCTGCTGCCGACGTTGACGTCCTTGGAAAACGGAACGACCGAGATGTAGACGTCGCCGTTGGTCTTGGCGAGCGTGCTGAGCTGGTCGACCAGGTTCTTCGCGGCCGTCTGCATGGCCGGCATCTTACCGTCGTCGGCCATCGATCCCGTGACGTCGAGCACCAGGGCCACGCGCATGCGCGTCAGGCCCCAGGCGCTGGTGGAGGTGGTGTCGATGCCGAGTGTCGGGAAGCCGGCTATCTTCATGAAGCTGGTCGTGTAGGTGCCGGTTCCGGTGAGCTGGATCGTCGAGCCGATGCTGGTGCTCGCGGTATAAGTGGCCCCAACGGTGACCGATGGCAGGGTCGTGGTGTTGGTGAACAGGGCATTGAAATAGGTTTGCGCCTTGCTGCTGATCTGGGACGTCGTGATCGTGCCGGACGACAGGTCCCTGGAGAGCATCAGCGCGGTGGAGTCGAGGGCCGACTGCATGGAGGCGCGGGCCTGGGCGGCGCGGCTATAATCGATCGCGGCACCGACGAAGCTCAGCACCGGGACCAGCGCGATGGCGAAGATCACGGCGATATTGCCTTGCTCGGCCGTTGCAAAGCGGGCGCATAGTCGACCAAGGCGGCTGACGAGCGGCGGGCGAGACATGACAATCCCCGAAATCTGTGTTTTGCCCGATTTCGCGCCATGCCATTGAACGGCAGGTAAATTGGACCGTAGAAAACCGGAGCGACCCGCGTGAAACCGCCGCAGCCGGGTTAATAGCCGGGGTTCCTGGTCAACATGTTCTAAACGCGCGGGGCGAAATTTTTGTCAAATCGGTCCGGATTGTTTAACCTCACTCCTGATCGCCCGGACCGGGAATCGGGACTGCCGTGGCCGCATCGGCCGGACCTCTGCACGCTTGCGGCGGGCCGGGGGCAGGCCCATATTGCTGGCGAACGATCCGGTTTGGACCGGATTGTCGGGAGCGGCGATCCAACAAGGCGGCGCGCCTGCGCCAGGCTCCGAAGGGCGGGGTCGCGCGGCGACCGCCATTCGCTTCCATGGGGAATTTGAACGCCTGAGCCATGCCGCAATTGACTTCCAGACTCGACCTGTCCGCGCCAGCCGCTGCCTACGCTCCTCGCATGAGCAATGACGAGAACCGTTCGGGCAACCCCTCGGGTCCGAACACTTCGGTCATTACCAAGGTCAAGCCGAAGACCAAACGGCCGAACCTCTACCGCGTGCTGATCCTGAACGACGACTACACGCCGATGGAGTTCGTCGTCCACGTGCTGGAGAAGTTCTTCAACAAGGACATCGAGGCCGCGACCAAGATCATGCTGCACGTCCATCATCATGGTATCGGGGAGTGCGGCGTGTTCACTTACGAGATCGCCGAGACCAAGGTGACACAGGTGATGGATTTCGCCCGCAAGCACCAGCATCCGCTGCAATGCGTGATGGAAAAGAAGTAGTCGCCGGTCCCGTTCCTTAGAGTGGTTCTGCTCGTGTGGTGTGTGACGGCAGCGCATCCTGCTGCATGATCCGGTGAACTTCGGCGCCGGCGTCAACCCTGCCCAAATGGGTAGTCCGCCCAAATCGGAACGGGTTTTGCATCGAAAATACCGCGGGTGTGTCGCTGCCAGAGTCGCGGAACCGGTCTTTCGCCGCGGTCTTGTATAACTATATGTGACAAAGGTTGTTGTTGCCTGACCGGGCGATGACGATCATGATGGTGGGGGCCATAGAGGACGCGAATGCCGACTTTTTCCCAAAGCCTTGAACAATCCCTGCATCGTGCACTGGCGATCGCAAACGAGCGTCATCACCAATACGCGACGCTCGAGCATCTGTTGCTCTCCCTGATCGACGACTCCGATGCAGCCGCCGTCATGCGCGCCTGTAGTGTCGATCTCGACAAGCTCCGCACGAGCCTGGTTAATTATCTAGAGACCGAGTTCGAGAATCTGGTCACCGACGGCGCGGACGACGCCAAGCCGACAGCCGGCTTCCAGCGGGTGATCCAGCGTGCCGTGATCCACGTGCAATCCTCCGGTCGTGAAGAGGTGACCGGCGCCAACGTGCTGATCGCGATCTTCGCCGAGCGCGAGAGCCATGCCGCGTATTTCCTGCAGGAGCAGGACATGACGCGCTATGACGCGGTCAACTACATCAGCCACGGCATCGCCAAGCGGCCTGGCGTCTCCGAGGCGCGGCCGGTGCGCGGCGTCGACGAGGAGACCGAGACCAAGGGCGCCGAGGACGCCAAGAAGAAGGGCGAGGCGCTCGAGACCTATTGCGTCAACCTCAACAAGAAGGCGCGCGACGGCAAGATCGATCCGGTGATCGGACGCAATTCCGAAATCAACCGTGCGATCCAGGTGCTGTGCCGCCGGCAGAAGAACAACCCGTTGTTCGTCGGCGAAGCCGGCGTCGGCAAGACCGCGATCGCGGAGGGCCTCGCCAAGCGCATCGTCGACAGCGAGGTGCCGGAAGTTCTGGCGGCTGCCACGGTGTTCTCGCTCGACATGGGCACGCTGCTCGCGGGCACGCGCTATCGCGGCGACTTCGAAGAGCGCCTGAAGCAAGTGCTGAAGGAACTCGAGGCGCATCCCAACGCCATCCTGTTCATCGACGAGATCCACACCGTGATCGGTGCGGGCGCGACGTCGGGCGGGGCGATGGATGCCTCGAACCTGCTCAAGCCCGCGCTGGCCTCGGGCACCATCCGCTGCATGGGCTCGACCACCTACAAGGAATACCGCCAGCACTTCGAGAAGGACCGCGCTCTGGTGCGGCGCTTCCAGAAGATCGACATCAACGAGCCGACGGTCGAGGACGCCATTGCGATCCTCAAGGGACTGAAGCCGTACTTCGAGGACTACCACCGGCTGAAGTACACCAACGAGGCGATCGAGGCAGCGGTGCAGCTCTCCTCGCGCTACATCCACGACCGCAAGCTGCCGGACAAGGCGATCGACGTGATCGACGAGTCCGGTGCGGCGCAGATGCTGGTCGCCGAGAACAAGCGCAAGAAGACCATCGGCATCAAGGAGATCGAGACCACGATCGCCTCGATGGCGCGGATTCCGCCGAAGAGCGTGTCGAAGGACGATGCCGAGGTGCTCAAGCATCTCGAGCAGACGCTGAAGCGCACCGTGTTCGGTCAGGACAAGGCGATCGAGTCGCTTGCGGCATCGATCAAGCTGGCGCGCGCCGGCTTGCGTGAGCCGGAGAAGCCGATCGGTTGCTACCTGTTCTCGGGTCCGACCGGCGTCGGCAAGACCGAGGTTGCAAAGCAGCTCGCGGCAAGCCTCGGCGTCGAGCTGTTGCGCTTCGACATGTCCGAATACATGGAGCGGCACACCGTATCTCGCCTGATCGGTGCGCCTCCCGGCTATGTCGGCTTCGACCAGGGCGGCCTGCTCACCGACGGCGTCGACCAGCATCCGCATTGCGTGGTGCTGCTCGACGAAATCGAGAAGGCGCATCCTGATCTCTACAACGTGCTGCTGCAGATCATGGATCACGGCCGGCTCACCGACCACAACGGCAAGCAGGTCAATTTCCGCAACGTGATCCTGATCATGACCACGAACGCGGGGGCTTCCGATCTCGCCAAGCAGGCGTTCGGCTTCACGCGCTCCAAGCGGGAAGGCGACGACCACGAGGCGATCAACCGGCAGTTCGCGCCGGAATTCCGCAACCGTCTCGATGCCATCGTCTCGTTCGGCCATCTCAGCGTCGAGGTGATCGGCACCGTGGTCGAGAAGTTCGTGCTTCAGCTCGAAGCCCAGCTCGGCGACCGCGACGTCACCATCGAGCTGTCCGAGCCCGCCAAGGCCTGGCTGGTCCAGCATGGTTACGACGAGCAGATGGGCGCACGTCCCATGGCCCGCGTGATCCAGGAGCACATCAAGAAGCCGCTCGCCGACGAGGTGCTGTTCGGCAAGCTGAAGGGCGGCGGCCACGTCCGCGTCGTCCTGGTCAAGGACGAGGCTGACGAGACCAAGGAGAAGATCGGGTTCGAATTCGTCGAGGGCCCGGTCACGCCGAAGCAGGAGAAGCTGCCGGGGGCCCGCAAGCGGCCGCCGGGCAAGTCCAAGCCGGGCGGTCCCGGCGGCTCGAAGGGGCCGACCTCCAAGGGCCCGCTGGTCAAGGCTTGATCCAGCGCTCATCATGAACAGAAAGAGGCCGGCTGCGAAGCCGGCCTTTTTTGTTTCCGAGGCTGTGTGTGACCCTTACGTCCCGGCTTCGGGCGCGGCCGCTGGCGGACGCGGCTTGCGCGGCGCGGCCGGCCGCGCGCTGCGGGCGGGGGCGGTCGGCTGCATCGTCACGATGACCGGATTGGGCTTGTGATCGGTGGCCGCCCCGGTCGCGGCATCAACGCCCATGCCGATGACGCCGCCGGCGAGGAGATTGCCGGCGAAGCCGGCGGCGCCCGTGCCCGACACTTCCTTGGTGAGTTGCACCGTCTGGGGTTGATAGCCTTCCTTTTCGAAGGTGATCGTGATGTCGGCGCTACGCTTGGCGACGATGGCGCAAGGTGTTGTGCAGGTTGTCGGCACCTCAAGCCCGCTGACCACAGCCTCCACGCCCGACGGTGTCGATGAGATGCTGATGTTTTCGGTCGTGCCGCGCGTCACAGACGCGCAACCGCCCAGCATGACGCTGAGCGCCACAATTCCCAATGAACGCATGAAGTGCCCCTTATTCCCCGCGCCAATCAAGCGCAACCGGAGCGCGAGGGCAATAGGTCATTGGTCCTGATAGTTAAGCCACGCAGGGGTTGTGCACGGGAATAGCAGGCACCTGAAGGTGGGCTCTGTCAGTCGCCCCGCAGGCGCTGATCGTCCTGCACGCGGACGTGTTCGGCGCCGCGCGCGCCAGCCGGAGACAGCCGCAACATGCTCAGCACCGCGCCGCAGAGTGCAAACCCGACGCCTGCGAGCAGTGCCAGCCTGGTCCCCTCAACCGGATACCGTCCGAGCAACAACGCCACCAGCGCAGCGCCAGTGGTCTGGCCGAGCAGACGCGCCGTGCCAAGCATGCCGCTGGCGCCGCCGGCGCGCTCGCGCGGGGCGGCTGCGATCATGGTGCGGTTGTTGGGGGTCTGGAACAGACCGAATCCGGCACCTGCCAGCGCCATGCGCCAGATCACGTCGAACGGTGTGGGGTCCGCGGGCAGGAAGGCGAGCGCGGCGAGGCCGCAGGCGAACAGCGTGAGCCCGATGCCGCCGAGCAGGCCGGCCGGATAACGCTCGACCAGGCGGCCGGCCAGCGGCGCCGCGAACGCCACCGCGATCGGCCATGGCGTGATCAGGAGGCCCATATGCACCGCCGAATAGCCGAAGCGGCTCTGGAGGTAGAAGGGGATCGCGACGAAGGCCAGCATCTGCCCGCAGAACGAGGCGATCGAGGTCGCGATCGACAGCGCGAACACGGGGATGCGCAACAGGTCGACCGGCAGCAGCGGCGAGGTCATGTGGGTTTCGCGCCAGATCAGCAGCGCGCCTGCGACCAGAGCGATGGCGAACTGGATCAGGCAGGTGATGGCGGCCTCGCCATGACCGACGCTGTCGACGGCTGCGATCCCGACGCCGAAGGTGATCGCTGAAAGCCCCGCGCTCTGCCAGTCGAACGAATGGCTGGCGGGCTTTGTGTGCGGCAGGCTGCGCAGGCCCAGCACCAGCGTCACCGCGCCGAGCGGCACGTTGATGGCGAACAGCCACGGCCAGCTTCCGACCGCCAGGATGCCTGCGGCGAGCGTCGGGCCGATGGCGGCCGAGAAGGCGACGACGAGCGCGTTGAGCCCGATGCCGCGGCCGAGCTGGCTGCGCGGGTAAGTGAAGCGCACCAGCGCCGCGTTGACGCTCATGATGCCGGCCGCGCCAAAGCCCTGGATGATGCGCGCGATCGTGAGCAGCGGCAGCGTATGCGCCAGCGCGCAGAAGGCGGATGCCAGCGTGAACAGCACCAGCCCGACCAGATAGACGCGGCGATAGCCGACGATCTCGCCGAGCGAAGCCAGCGGCAGCAGCGAGATCGTGATCGCAAGCTGGTAGCCGTTGACGATCCAGATCGAGAAGGCCGGACTGGCGTCGAGGTCGGCCGCGATCGTCGGCAGCGCGACATTGGCGATGGCGCTGTCGACCACCGCCATGATGATGCCCAGCGCAATGGTCAGCACCGCCTGGTTGCGCTGTGGCTGCGGCAGGCCGTCGGCGTGCTCGATGGGGGCGGACGACATGATGGAGGCGCGCTTGATTCGAGCCGTGTTCCGTCTCCCGATTAGGAAATTGCAGGATGGATCGCAACCCGGCAGGACACGGACGGTTCCTGTGCCGCAGGCGGTCGGCATCGACCGGAACGGCCGCGCACCCTACCAGCGTGCTGTCGATTTCCCGAACACGTAGAGCGCAATGAGGCCGAGCGTCACCATCGTCGAGACGACCAGGACGGCGCGGTCCCGGTCGATCCGCGTCCGCTCGGTGCGGGTGAGATTGAGGACCGTGAACAGAGCCTTCATGGCAGATCGGCGCATCGGCGGCCTCGCGGCCGCATTGTGCCACGGCCGGCGCGAGCGGGCTTGATGCAGCTCAACGAGGCCTACACCGCCGGCGGGTTCCGGTCGGTGAAGGTCGTGCGCTGGTGCCAGTAGGGATAGGGCAGCGTCACCTTGCTCGCCGCGTCGAGTTTTGCGACCTGGTCCTTGGTCAAGGACCAGCCGACGGCGCCGAGATTTTCGCGCAGCTGCGTCTCGTTGCGCGCGCCGATGATCAGCGTCGATACGGTCGGGCGCTGCAGCAGCCAGTTCAGCGCGATCTGCGACACGCTCTTGCCGGTTTCCTTCGCGACCTCGTCGATGGCATCGACGACACGATAGACGTGCTCGTCCGGCACCGGCGGGCCGAACTCGGCGGTCTTGGGCAGGCGGCTCACCTCGGGCTTCGGCTGACCTCGGCGAAGCTTGCCCGTGAGGCGTCCCCATCCGAGCGGCGACCAGACCACGGCACCTAACCCCTGGTCGAGGCCGAGCGGCATCAACTCCCATTCGTAATCGCGCCCGATCAGCGAATAATAGGTCTGGTTGGCGACGTAGCGCGGAAAACCGTGCTTGTCGGCAACAGAGAGCGACTTCATCAGGTGCCAGCCGGAAAAATTCGAAACGCCGACATAGCGGATCTTGCCGGCGCGCACGAGCGTATCGAGGGTCGCGAGCACCTCCTCCGGCGGCGTGAAGGCGTCGAAGCCGTGGAGCTGGAACAAATCGATGTAGTCGGTGCCGAGCCGGCTCAGCGAACCGTCGATGGCTGCGAGCAGATGCTGCCGTGACGAGCCGATGTCGTTCGGGCCGTCGCCGAAGCGAAACGTGGCCTTGGTCGAGACCAGCACCTTGTCGCGGCGGCCCTTGATGGCCTCGCCGAGAACGCGTTCGGACTCGCCGAGCGAATAGACGTCCGCGGTGTCGAACATCGACACGCCGGCCTCAAGGCAGACGTCCAGCAGGCGCCGCGCCTCGGTCGCGTCCGTCGTGCCCCACGCGGCAAGGCGGCCGACGCCGCCGAAGGTGCCGGTGCCAAGGCTCAAGGCGGGCACCATGAGGCCTGACCGGCCCAAGCGTCGGTATTCCATCGAAATGCTCCTCGGCTGCCGCTGATTGATCGTTGCGGCCTCGGCATCGAGGTTAGCGCAAGCGGGTGCCTTGTCCTATCACGCGCTCACATACCGGCCTTGCTCGGACGCCCTAATCGTGCCGAAGCATATCGTCGAACGCGGCGTCAACGATGCGCGGGCCGACAAGCTTCGCCGAAAGTTTCGGCTCGTCCCTTGCCTGGGATGGGGGAGCGCAGCCGAGCTCTCGATTGCGCGTCTGCTGCGGCAGCAGAGTCAAACCCCATCCCACCACGACCAGCACGGCGAGACGGATCGCGATGACGCTCAGCAACAGCTCGCTTCCGCTTATCGTCGTCTGAGTCCTCATGCGTGGCAGCCTGATCCACGCCGCAACGCAAGACAATCTGGAATTGGCGAGCGTTGCCTTCGTCCAGGACGAAGGCTTGCGAAGATGGCTGCTCAGTGCCGCAGTTGGCTCTGCCTGAAATCGCGCGGCGACATGCCAAAATGCTCGCGGAAGACGCGGCCGAAATGCGAGAGGTCGTTGAAACCCCAGGCAAAGGCGATCTCGCTGATGTGGCGATGGACGAGCATGGGCGAGGCGAGGTCGCGACGGCACCGCGCAAGGCGTTCGGCGAGGACGTAACGTTGGAACGAGGTCTCTTCGTCGGCGAGAAGGTCGTTCACGTAGCGCGGCGAAATGCCGAGCGCAGCCGCGGTCTCCGGCAATGAAAGGTCGGGGTCGGCGAGATGGGCGCGGACATGCGCCTTGAGGCGGTAGATCAGCGCAGAGCGGTGGGTCGAGGATGGCAGCGACGTCTTGCCGAGCCGCTCGCTCAGCGCCATCGCGAGCAGATCGACGGCCTGTTCGGACAGAACAGCGGCGTTGCCAGGGGCGAGCCGGTCGGCACTCTGGCAAAGCCGGAAGATGAAATCATAGGCGAGCCGCTCGAGCGGTGCCTCAGTGCCAAACGACATCGCGGTCAGCGTCTCCGTGCCGCCGAGCCGGCGCTGCAACATCTCGCGCGGCACCTTGAAGATGGTCTGCGTGAAGGCGTCGTTGAACTTCAGCTCATAGGGGCGCGTGGTGTCGTAGAGCGCGAACTCGCCGGGATGAACTACAGTCTCGCGGCCGTCCTGCACCACGCCGCCGTCGCCGCGATGGCCGAGCGCGACCAGGACGAAATCCTGATCCGAGCGCGCGATGCGGGAGGGCGTACGGAATACGTGCTGGCGATCGGAGCAGACCTCGGAGCATACGGCCTTGCCGAGCGGGATTTGCGTGACCGAGCCGCGAAAGGCGCTGCCGAGATCGGATTTGCAGTCGAGCCCGACGAAGACGTCGCAGACGATGTCCTGCCAGAGGGCGAGCCGCCGGTAGCCCGGGCTGCCGTCCGTCGTGAACTGGATTGGCATCGGCAGGCCTCCCTTTCACATCCAGCGAAATCGCATGTTGGCGCAGATCCAGCCCGATCCGAGGCAAATCCCGTACCGGGCCGAAATCCCGGCCGGTCGAGTTTTTGTTCCGCCGCGGTCGAGCGGCTGGTTGCCCGCTTTGGCCCAATAGACTGCATCGGAGATGGCTTCCGATCAACCGGCAATGGAGGCGGCAATGGGCATCGAACATCCGAAATACAAGGTGGCGGTGGTGCAGGCGGCGCCGGCTTGGCTCGATCTCGACGCCTCCATCGACAAGTCGATCGCGCTGATCAGGGAGGCCGCGGAGAAGGGCGCCAGGCTGATCGCCTTTCCCGAGGCCTTCATCCCCGGTTACCCCTGGCATATCTGGATGGACTCGCCGGCCTGGGCGATCGGCCGCGGCTTCGTGCAGCGCTATTTCGACAACTCGCTGTCCTATGACAGCCCGCAGGCCGAGCGCTTGCGCGATGCCGTACGCAAGGCCAGGCTCACCGCCGTGATCGGCCTGTCCGAACGCGACGGCGGCAGCCTCTATCTGGCGCAATGGCTGATCGGGCCCGATGGCGAGACCATCGCCAAACGCCGCAAGCTGCGGCCGACCCATGCCGAGCGTACCGTCTACGGCGAGGGCGACGGCAGCGATCTCGCCGTGCATGCGAGGGCCGACATCGGCCGTCTCGGCGCGCTGTGCTGCTGGGAGCATCTCCAGCCGCTGTCCAAATACGCGATGTACGCCCAGAACGAGCAGGTGCATGTCGCGGCCTGGCCGAGCTTCTCGCTTTATGATCCCTTCGCGCCGGCGCTCGGCGCCGAGGTCAACAACGCCGCTTCGCGCGTCTATGCGGTGGAGGGCTCTTGCTTCGTGCTCGCGCCTTGCGCGACGGTCTCGCAAGCGATGATCGACGAACTTTGCGACCGGCCGGACAAGCACGCGCTGCTGCATGCCGGCGGCGGCTTTGCCGCGATCTACGGTCCCGACGGCAGCCAGATCGGCGAGAAGCTGGCGCCGGATCAGGAGGGGTTATTGATCGCCGAGATCGACCTCGGCGCCATCGGTGTTGCCAAGAACGCGGCAGATCCGGCCGGGCATTATTCACGGCCCGACGTGACGCGGTTGCTCCTGAACAAGAAGCGGTACCAACGCGTCGAGCAATTTGCCTTGCCGGTGGATACCGTCGAGCCCACGGACATCGCCGCGGCGGCGAGCTGATCACCGAGATCGAGGGGAGGGTACGATCGTGGAATCTGCAATTCCTCGGCATCTCGAAAACCCGCGCACGCGCCACAAGCGCGTGCCTGATGATTACCAGCCGCCATATCCGTCCTTTGTGGCGCGCTACAGGCCCGGCGTGAGCCGTGTCGTGATGGCCTATTTCGGCGTGCAGCATCGCGGCACGGCGCCGGTGGCCGCGACGGAGGCGCTCGCCGACATCGCGCGCTATTTCGCTGCGGCAGGCGGGCCTTCGCATTGGGATCGCGCGCACTATGTCGATCAAGCCGGATACGAGACCGTCGTCTCGGTGGGCTATTGGGACGACATCGCACGCTTCGACGCCTGGTTCGAAGCGGCGCGCGAGGCCTGGACCGGACGGCAGCGCGAAGGCATCGGCACCTTCGTCGAAGTGCTGCGTCCCATTGTAGCGCGGCACGAGACACTGTTCTCCTCGCCCGACCGGACTGAGGGCGTCGCCTCGATCGCCGGCGGCATGAGCGGCGAGGTGCAGGAGCACGCTTACTGGGGCGGCATGCGCGACCGTATTCCGCTGTCGCAAACCGACGCGATGGCGCCCGGTGGCGCGCCGGAGCTGATCCGGGACGGTGCGCGGCTGCGCGTGACGGCGCACGACAATCTCTGCCTGATCAGGTCCGGGCAGGATTGGAGCGATACCGAGGCATCCGAGCGAAAGCTCTATCTCGATGATGTCGAGCCGGTGCTGCGCGAGGGCATGGATTTCCTGCGCGACGAGGGGCTTGCGATCGGCTGCTATGCCAACCGCTACATGGAGGTGCTCCAGGCCGACGGCAGCGTGAGCGAAAAGTCCTACGGCCAGAGCTGGTGGAAGAGCCTGGCGGCGCTCGAACGCTGGGCGGAGTCGCATCCAACCCATGTCAGGATTTTTGGTGCCGCGATGAAGTATCTGTCCACGCTCGGCCCGTCAGCCAAGCTGCGACTTTATCACGAGGTCACGGTGGCAGCTGCGGACGAGCAGTTCTTCGAATATCTGAACTGCCACGCCAAGACCGGCATGTTGACGGCGGTGGAGACCGTCAGCGCCTAGCCCACGCAATGACCGAGCAGCTCGGGATGTGCGGCGCAGATGTGATGCGCGCCGGCGTCCCTGAGCTCGGTCTCGCTGCCATAGCCATAGAGCACGCCGATCGCGGTCATGCCGTTGGTGCGGGCGCCGATCACATCGTGGCTGCGGTCGCCGATCATGATGGCGCTGCTCGCGTCGACCTTGGTCTCGTCGAGCGCGTAGCGCAGCAGATCGCGCTTGTCGACGCGGGTGCCGTCGAGCTCGGACCCGAACACGCGCTCGAAATACGGCTTCAGGCCGAAATGATTGACGATGCGGGTAGCGTAGACCGCGGGCTTGCTGGTCGCCACGAACATGCGCGGCGTCGTCGCGGCCACCGCGGCGAGCGTGTCGTGGATGCCCTGATAGAGCGCATTCTCGAACAGGCCGACCTCGGAAAACCGCTCGCGGTAGAGTAGCAGCGCCCGGTCAGCAAGTTCGTCGGTTCCGACGAGCCTCTTCAGGCTGGCATGCAGCGGCGGCCCAATGCACCAGGTCAGCTCGTCCTGGCTCGGGACCGGCTGGTCGAGTTTTTTCAGGGCATACTGGATCGAACCGGTGATCCCGGGCTTTGGATCGGTGAGTGTGCCGTCGAGATCAAAATAGATTGTCCGCATTTTGGCCGAGCTCAGCGTTGATTATTCCGGCCGTTGCTAGTTGCCTTGGGGCCCGAGTTCAAGGGCTTGGAGCGAAATGCAGCTTGGTGGGGTCCAGAGGCTGATCTGGCAGCTGCTCGTGGCAGCGTTCGTCTGCACGTCGGCGCTGGCCGAGGACGCACCGGTTCCTCCCACGCAGCTCGGCCCCGAAGCCCCCGCAAAACCGTCGCCATCGCCCGAGTCGGCGCGCGAGAGCGACACGCGGGAGTCGATCTGCCTGATCATCGAGGCCGCCGCGCGCGATGCCAATCTCCCGCTGGAATTCTTCGCCCGGGTGATCTGGCAGGAAAGCCGCTTCCAGGCCGATGCGGTAGGTCCCACGACACGCAGCGGCGAGCACGCACAGGGGATCGCGCAGTTCATGCCGGGCACCGCGAGCGAGCGCGGGCTGCTCAATCCGTTCAATCCGGTGCAGGCATTGCCGAAGTCGGCAGAATTCTTGAACGAGCTACGCAACCAGTTCGGCAATCTCGGCCTCGCGGCCGCTGCCTACAACGCAGGTCCGCGGCGCGTGCAGGAATGGCTCGCCGGCACCGGCGGCATGCCGGAGCAGACCCGCAACTATGTCTTGGCCATCACCGGCACCAGCGTCGATGCCTGGGCCAAGGCAGGCGCGACCGGCAAGGGCCCGCCGAGCGCGCCGCCGACGAGCTGTCGCGACCTGATGGCGCTGCTCAAGCGCGCGCCGAATGCTTTCGTCGCCGAGCTCGAGCAGCATGTGGAGCTTGCGGCCGCAAAGGCCTGGGGCGTGCAGCTCGCCGCCGGCTTCGACCGTAACAGGGCGCTGGCGATGTACTCCCGCGCGGTCACGCGGCTCGGTGCCGCGATCGGCGAGCGTGATCCGAGCCTGCTGAGTTCGGTGATGCGCAGCCGCGGCACCCGTGCGTTCTACCAGGTGCGCATCGGCGCCGACACGCGCGGCGAGGCGGATGATCTGTGCAACCGCATCCGCAAGGCCGGCGGGGCGTGCTTCGTACTGAAGAACAAGGGTGTCGCGGGGTAGGCTGTCATTCCGGGGCGCGACGAAGTCGCGAACCCGGAATCCATCGCGAGGCTGTCTCTGCGGCCCGATGGATTCCGGGCTCGCGCTTGGCGCGCCCCGGAATGACGGCGCTGGGTGCGTCACGCATGCCAGCCCCGCCGCGCGCTTCCTTGACGCGAGGCGCCGCATTGCCCGTTATGCGGGCACGATTCCGCAACCCGGCCAAGACTCCCGTGGCGCTTCCTCCGCTCGATTCACCACAATGGAATAGCCGGTGGCTTGCCTTCGGCTGGGGCCTGCGCTCGATCACGCAGACGATCCTCACCATCGTGCTGTTCGTGACCTATCTCGGCATCGGCGCGCTGGCCCATGACACCCATTTCAGTCTGGCCTGGGCGCTCGCCTCGACGCTGTTCGTCTGGGCGGGGCCGGCGCAGATCATCCTGATCACCACGCTCGGCTCCGGCGCCACCGTCATCCAGTCGGCGATTGCAGTCACCGTCAGCGCCATCAGGCTGTTCCCGATGGTGGTCTCGGTGCTGCCCTTGATGCGCACGCCGACGACCAAACGGCGCGAGCTGGTCTTTGCCGCGCATCTCACCGCGGTGACGCTGTGGGTCGAGTGTCACCGTTTCCTGCCGCAGGTGCCGCGTGAACGGCGCATCGCCTTCGTTCACGGGCTCGGCTGTGGCCTCGTCTCGGTGTGCCTCGTCGCCAACACCTTCGGCTATTTCCTCGCCGCCAACCTGACGCAGACGCTTGGAGCGGCGATCCTGCTGCTGACGCCGCTGTCGTTCCTGTTCTCGACTGCGCGCAACAGCCGCGAGGTCGCCGATGTCGTCGCGCTCGTGCTGGGCATCTTGCTTTATCCGCTGGCCGCGAAGATGAACTCCGGTGTCGATATCCTGGTCAGCGGGGTGGTGGCCGGCACGATCGCCTATGGCGTGCATTGGTCGCGGGAGGTGCGCGCGTGAGTTTTGCGCAAGCGATCGGCGACTGGCATGCGCTGGCGGTGCTGTTCGTCGCCGGGGTCGTTCCCAACCAGATCTGGCGCATGCTGGGCCTGTGGTTTGGCGGCGGCATCGACGAAGGCTCCGAACTGCTGGTTTGGGTGAGGGCGGTCGCCACCGCCATCCTCGCCGGCGTCATCGCCCAGATCGTGGTCGAGCCGCCGGGTGCGCTGGCGAGCGTGCCTGATACCTTGCGTTATGGCGCGGTGGCCGCCGGCCTCGTCGTGTTCCTGCTGACCCGCCGCTCGATCTTTGCGGGCGTCGTGACCGGCGAAGTCTTCATGCTGGCCGGCAAGTGGTGGTTGGGCTAAAACCGCCGGCGAACAGCCAAGGAACAGGAAATATGGTTCGCGAACAGGAGCTCCGCGAGGGCGAGGTCGCCATCGAGCTGCCACCGACACAGGACGCCGGTCTCGTTTTCATCGGCCGCATCCGCACGCCCTGGACCTCGCGGCTGGAGACGCCGCGGCAGGGACGTCAGGACGGCCCGATCTGCCGCCTCGAGATCTTCGAGCCGTTCGTGCCGGCCATCAAGGGCGTCGATTTCTACAGCAATCTCGAAGTGCTCTATTGGCTCGACCAGTCGCGCCGCGACATCATCCTGCAGAGCCCCAAGAACAACGAGAAAACCCGCGGCACCTTTTCGCTGCGCTCGCCGGTGCGGCCAAATCCGATCGGCACGTCGATCGTGAAGCTGGTCGGCATCGAGGGCAATGCGATCCTGGTGCGCGGGCTCGATTGCCTCGACAACACGCCGCTGATCGACATCAAGCCAGATCGGTGCGAGTTCACGCCATTGGCGGCGCCCCAGCCAGGGGATTTCGAGACGGAGTGATCTGTCATTCCGGGGCGCGCCGAAGGCGCGAGCCCGGAATCCATCAGGCGTCAGAGTCGGTGGTGAAATGGATTCTCAGGTGCGCAATTGCGCACCATAGCTCGCGCCAAGGGGGCGCGCCCCGGAATGACATCAACCCTTTAACGCCGCGATCAGCTTCGCCGCGTGCTCTTCCAGCACCTTGGCATCTTCCTTGCGGCTGGCGGGCGGCAGCATCGCCACGCCGTCGTGCCGCGGCATCACGTGCATGTGCAGGTGAAACACGACTTGTCCACCGGCGGGCTCGTTGAACTGCTGGATGGTGATGCCGTCGGCCTTGAATGCCTGCATCGCGGCTGCGGCGATCCTGTGCGCGCCGCGGGCGACATGGGCGTAGTCGTCCGGCTTGATGTCGAGGATGTTGCGGGCAGGGGCCTTCGGGATCACCAGCGTGTGGCCAGGGACGCGCGGCATGATGTCGAGGAACGCGAAGACGTGCTCGTCCTCATAGACCTTGGAGCAGGGCAGCTCGCCGCGTAGGATCTTCGCGAAGATGTTGTTGGTGTCGTAGGCGGTCATGGCGGCTCCCCGAGAAACTTGCGCTTGGAATTTTGCGCTTACTGTCACCAGCGACGGCGAGGCGTCAAGGCGCCTCGTCGGCGCCTTTGCGGAACGGGCCGAGCTCGGCGAGCTCGCGTCCGGCTTCGGCGACATAAGCGCGCTCGCGCTTGAGGTAATCATCAATCGCGCGGCGCAGGCCGGGATCGGCGATGAAATGCGCGGAATGGGTTGTGCGCGGCAGGTAGCCGCGCGCGATCTTGTGCTCGCCTTGCGCGCCGGCCTCGACATGGGTGAGGCCGCGTTTGATGGCAAAGTCGATCGCCTGGTAATAGCAGACCTCGAAATGCAGGAACGGATGATGCTCGACCGCGCCCCAGTTGCGGCCGAACAGCGTGTCCGAGCCGATGAAGTTGATCGCGCCCGCGATCCAGCGATTGTTGCGGCGGACCATCACCAGCAGCACGTCCTCTGCCATGGTCTCGCCGATCAGCGAGAAGAACTCCCGCGTCAGATAGGGACGGCCCCATTTGCGCGAGCCGGTCTCCATGTAGAATGCGAAGAAGGCGTCCCAGGCATCCTCGGTGATGTCTTTTCCCGTCAGCCAGTGGATGGTGATCCCGGCGGGGAGCGCATCGCGCCGCTCGCGCTTGATCGATTTGCGGTGACGCGAGTTCAGGGTGCTGAGGAAGTCGTCGAAGCTCGCAAAGCCCTCATTGTGCCAGTGGAACTGCTGGTCGGTACGCTGCAGGAAGCCGTGCTCGGCGAGCAGCTTCCATTCTTCTTCGCGCGCAAAGGTGACGTGGACGGAGGAGGCCTTGCTGACGCCGCAGAGCGCTACCAGCCCGCTCGCCAGCGCGTCCATGATGCGCTCGCGATCGACGCCGTCACGGACCAGCAGGCGCGGGCCTGTGGCCGGCGTGAAGGGAACCGAGACCTGGAGCTTCGGATAGTAGCGCCCGCCGGCGCGCTCATAGGCATCCGCCCAACCGCGATCAAAGACGTATTCGCCTTGCGAATGCGATTTCAGATAGCAGGGCACGACACCGGCGACGCGGCCGTCGACCTTGGCCACGAGATGCCGCGGTCCCCAGCCCGTGCGGATTGTCGCCGAACCCGATTTCTCAACGGCCGAGAGAAAGGCGTGTGAGACGAACGGGTTATAGGCAGGTTTTGAGAGGCCGAGGGAATCGCCTGGAAGTCCAGATGAGGTTCCCGCGCCAAGCCCGTTGCAGGCCTTTTCGTTAAGAACCTTGCCGGGATTGGCACAGGCGTCCCAGTCCTCCCGGGATACCTCGCCAATCGAAGGTAGGGCCTCGAGCGTGATTTCGGATGATGCCATCGTTGCCCAAGATCGTGCATTGCAGCAGTGACTTCAAGAGGGCGCGGGAGCACGGCTCTCGTGCCCCGGGCGCAGCGCAGCACGCAGTGGTGCGCTGCTGAGCCGAAGCGTTGCAGCTTGTCCGAGACACGAGCGTGCCCTACGGCACGAACCCCTCAAAGATCATCTGGTCGGCATATTGCCCGACCCGCGTCCGCTGCTCCGGGGTGCGGACCGTCCAGCCGAGCAGGGCGCAGCCGAACAGATTGCGGGCGATCCAGGGGGCGGGGGCCGGGAGGTCGTCGACCCTGAAGGCGACGAAATGGGGCTGGGTCTGGAAGCCGTGGCGCAGGTACAACATGCTATCGCGCTGCGGCTGCGTGAGCTTGGCCCAATAGTCGTCCTCATAGGTCCGCTGCGCGACGATGCCGCGCGGGCGGGAGGGCAGCAGCTCGCGCAGTGCCAGCACCTGGTCGGGATCGAACGACATGCCGACGGCGGGGCCGTCATAGGACGCCAGCACCTCGGCCATCCGCTTCACCAGCTTGCGGTCGCCGCCAAAATGGCTCTTCACCTCGATCACCAGGGGCACGCGGCCGGCGACCATGGCGCAGAGGTCGGACAGCGACATCATCCGCTCGTCGGTGTCCTTGAATTTGACGGCCTTCAGCTCCGCGGCGGTCTTCGACACGACCTCGCCGGTGGCCTCGGTGAGGCGGCCCAGCGCATGGTCGTGATGCACCATGGCCTCGCCGTCGGCCGAGAGCTGGATGTCGACCTCGATCGAAAAATTGCCTGCGATCGCAGCCTGCACCGCGCCCGGCATGTTCTCAACGATGCCACGGGAAATGTCATGCAGGCCGCGATGGGCGACCGGCCGGGCTGTCAGCCAATCAGGAGCGCGCATTGTCCGTCAGGCGACCTCGAACACGCCTTCGACCTCGACCGCCGCGTCTGCCGGCAACGAGGCGACGCCGACGGTGGTGCGGGCATGGCGGCCCTTGTCACCGAAGGCGGCGACCATCAGGTCGGAGGCGCCGTTCAGCACCTTCGGCCCGTCCAGGAAGTCCGGGGCCGAGTTGATGAAGCCGCCAAGGCGCACCACGCGCACGACCTTGTCGAGGTCGCCGAGCGCCGCCTTGACCTGGGCCAGCAAATTGACCGCGCAGCCGCGGGCCGCCGCCGCGCCGTCCTCGATCGAGACGCCGGCGCCCAGCTTGCCCTTGGCGATCAGCTTGCCGGCGGGGTCGAAGCAGACCTGGCCGGAGACGAACAGCAAATTACCGGTGCGCACGAACGGGACGTAATTGGCCACGGGCGTGGGGGCCTCATGCAGCTTGATGCCCTGTTCCGCCAGCTTTTGCTCGACCGTGCCCGCCATGTTCGACCTCGTTGTCCAGAAATTCCATTCGCCCCGGCATCCGTGGGAGGCCGGCCGCGCCCTGTTTCGCCCATCGTGCCGCCACATGCAAGCAACCCGCAGCAGGCTGCCTTTTGCCGAGGCGAGGCCGCAGGTTCAACGGTGGGGCCGCAACTTTACGTGAAACGGCCTCAGTTGCGACGCAATGGAACGGTCATTAAAATGTCGAATCTGCGCATCCCAAGACGCGTCCCCAAGGAACAGACATGGTGCACCTTTTCCGGACTTCGCTCGGTGTAATGGCGCTCGCGGCGGCCGGTTTAGGCCTCGCCGACGGCGCGCAGGCCGCCAACGGTCCGTTCCTTGCGCACCAGGCGCTTTACGATCTCAGCCTGGTGAAATCGCGCTCCAATTCGGTCAATAGCGCGCGCGGGCGCATCCTCTACAACTTCACCGGAAGCTCGTGCGAGGGCTACACCTCCGAATTCCGCCAGGTGTCCGAGCTCGACAGCGGGGAGGGCAAGGTCACGCTGAGCGACCTCCGCTCCAACTCCTGGGAAGACGCCGCGGGCAAAAGCTATCGCTTCAAGATCGAGACTCGCATGAACGAGGCCGATGCCGGCCGCGTCGATGGCTCGGCCGAGCGCGACGGGGACCACATCAACGTCAAGCTGAAGCTGCCGGCGCCGAAGAATTTCACCCTCGACGGCAAGATCGTATTCCCGACCGAGCAGATCCAGCGCATCATCGCCGCCGCCAAGGACGGCAAGCCGCTGCTCGAGCTCTCCGTCTATGACGGCTCCGACGACGGCCAGAAGGTCTACAACACGCTGACCGTGATCGGCCAGCCGATCCCCGCCGACCGCGCCGCCGCGCCGGATCCGTCGACCTCCGACGAGCACATGAAATCGCTCAAGCGCTGGCCCGTCACGGTCAGCTATTTCGACCGCGAGGCCCAGCAGAAAGAGGGCGAGCAGACGCCGGTCTACGCGATGGCGTTCGAGCTCTACGAAAACGGCGTCTCGCGCCAGCTCGTGCTCGATTACAACGACTTTGTCATTTCCGGCGCGATGGGCAAGTTCGACGTCAAGGACAGCAAGCCCTGTAATTGAGGGGGTCATGCTCTCTCCTCCGTCATTGCGAGTGTAGCGAAGCAATCCAGAATCCCTCTGCGGCTGGCAGTCTGGATTGCTTCGTCGCAAGAGCTCCTCGCAATGACGGGGCTGGCTCTCCCGTCCCTCACCAGCTACGCTCCCTCCCAACCAAAAACCCCAGGGAGGCAACCCATGCCCAAGCTCGATCATCTCCGTCCCAGCGGCCTGCATCACAATCCCGCCTATTCCCACGTCGTCACCGCGACCGGCGCGCGCACCATCTACATTTCGGGACAGGTCTCGACCGACGAGGAGGGGCGGATCGTCGGCGAGGGCGATATCGCCGCGCAGACCACGCAGGTGATGCAGAATCTCGGACACGCGCTGAAGGCAGCCGGCGCGAGCTATTCCAACATCGTGAAGATCACGACCTTCGTCGTGAACTACAAGCCGGAGCTGCGCCCCATCATCGGCAAGGCCCGCTCGGCCTTCTTCGAAGGCATGGAGCCGCCGGCCTCGACCCTGGTCGGCGTCTCCGCGCTCGCCGCGCCGGAATGGCTGATCGAGATCGAGGCGATCGCCGTCGCGGATTGATTTTCGTAGCCCGGATGGAGTGCAGCGCAATCCGGGAGGCCTGCCGCCGGGCTACAAGTGCCTCTCGCTCGAAATCCCGTGAAGAACAGCCATCGCTTCGTCGGCCCTGTCGTCGGGTACAAGCAGATGGTCGTGGTGGAAGGCCGACACCGCGTTCACGCTGATGCCGGCTTCAGCGAGACGGGCCGTGATCGCGGCCAAGAAGCCCACCGCGTCGAGTGCCGAGTGAACCGTCAGGGTGATCAGGCGCGAGGGGAACGCGTAGCGCAGCCCCGCCGCTTCGGCCTCTTCGCGAGAGATCACCAGCGTCGTGCCTTCCGGTTCGCGGAACGTCAGCTGCGGTTTGAGTGCTTCGGGAATGGCCTCGCTGGTCGGGATCGTGCAAAATACGAAGGTGCCGTCCAGCATCTTCGGCCTCATGTGTCTCAGCAGCGCGCCGAGATTGTGCTCGCCCGTCATGGTGCCAGCTCCTGCAGAATCGTTTGAGCCCTTGCGCAGCTATCGGCGCCGGCGGCTGTTGAAGCCATGACGGGCATACGTTCGTATATCTCCCCGAATCCTTCTCATGCCCCGATCTTACGCTCGTACAATTGAGTAACGGCGGCGGATTCTTACAATTTGAGTCCACTCGGGTCACTACGAGGAAGCTCAATGAATGTCGTCATTCGAAAGCTCAACGGTTTGTGGCACCTCATTGTCGGGTCTTGTCAGATCCGAACTCCGTTCCTGGAAACGCAGGATCGGCAGCTGGTCGTTCAATATGCCCGGCGCGTCTATCCGGGTGCGCGGATATTCGAACGCGATTGAGTTGAGCAGGTCTCGATCACTCGGGCTGTCCTGTTTCAGGGCCCTCATACGCGATCCCGCGGATCACCGCCGCGCTGCCGAATTTCTTGCGCAGGCTGTCCACGGCGCGCTCGGCGTGGGCGGCGCGGCGGTCGAGCATGTCGGTGTCGTCGGCGGGCGAGCCCTCGCGCAGTGCGCTGACGCCGGCGCCCATCAGGCGGAAGGCGGTGCCGTCGATCTCCTTGGCCAGCATCTCGCGGCAGATCGAGAAGATCTTTGCGGCGAGCTGGGTCGGGGCCGCGATCGATTGCGAGCGCGTGCGCTGGCGGAAATCGGCGGTCTTCAGCTTCAGCGTGACGGTCGAGCCGGCGAGTTCGCTGCTCTTGAGCCGTGACGATGTCTTCTCGCACAGCCGCCACAGGATCTTCTCCAGCGTCGCGAAATCGCGGATGTCGGTCTCGAAGGTGGTTTCGCTTGAAATCGTCTTGGCGCCCCGATCAGGCTCGACGCGGCGGTCGTCGATGCCGCGCGCGAGCCGCCATAGCCTGCGGCCGTCGCTCGGAAACTGCCGCATCATCTCGATCTCGTCGGCCTTTTGCAGATCGGCGATGATGCGGAAACCGCGCTGCACCAGCCGCTCCTGCGTGGCGGGTCCGACGCCGAAGATGAAGCCGACGGGCTTGTCGGCAAGCATCGATCGCGCTTCCTCTTGGTCGAGCGCGGCGAAGCCCCGGGGCTTGTCGAGGTCGGAGGCGATCTTGGCCAAAAACTTGTTGCAGGACAGGCCGACCGAGACGGAGATGCCGATGTCCCGCTCGACGTTGCGGGCAAAACGCGCCAGCACCTTTGCCGGGATCATGCCGTGGACCCGTTCGGTGCCGGAGAGATCGAGGAACGCCTCGTCGATCGAGAGCGGCTCGACCAGCGGCGTCAGGGCCTGCATGGCCTGGCGCACCTCGCGCCCGACCCGCACATACTTCGCCATGTCGGGCGGGATCACGACTGCATGCGGGCAGGCGTCGAGCGCCTTGAACATCGGCATCGCCGAGCGCACGCCATAGGTGCGTGCGATGTAGCAGGCGGCCGACACCACGCCGCGTTTTCCCCCGCCGATGATGACCGGCTTGTCGGCAATGTCGGGGTTGTCGCGCTTCTCGACCGTCGCATAGAAGGCGTCGCAGTCGATGTGGGCGATGGTCAGGCCCGCGAGCGCGCGGTGGCGGACGAGGCGAGGGGAACCGCAGGCGGAACAGCGCCGCACGCCCATGTCCAAATCGGCCAGACAGTCCCGGCAAAAGCAGCGGGGCCCGACCGCATCAGAGGCGGTCACGGCACGTCGCGCTCCCAGGAGGGGTCGCCGAGCACGTCACCGAGGACCTGTCGCGCTGCTGCGACGTTGGTCGGATGCAGTTCCGCGGTCGAGGCAAAGGCCTTCACGGTGGCGTCATCGCGCATCACGAAATCGAGCACGCTGAGCAGGAAATTCGGGTCCGCGGCGGCATTGCGCAGGGTCTCCGGACCGACCCCCGTCTCGGCGAGAAACAGGCCCAGCCGCTCGGGATCGCTCGCAACGAAAGAGAGCGCCTGAATCGCAACGATTTCAGCGACTTCGCGGGGGTTGTGAACAGGCTTTTTCAAGGGGACGGTTTGCCTTTCCGTTAACTTTCGGTCTCTAATTTGGAATCATCATGCCCGAGTCTCGGCCCTGAGTCTTCCGACCCCAGGCAAGCAACTGGAAACCACATCGCAGAAAGTCGACCCTCGGGTTTAACGAAACTCAAGCGAATCTGAGGCTAGTTTGAATCCAGTTTTCGAAGCGCCGGCGAGCGGCGCCTGAGGCGTTACATGTATGGGTCTGCGGACCAATCAGGAGGGCGGGATGGCTAAGACCGTCCTGATCGTGGAAGACAACGAGCTCAACATGAAGCTCTTCCGCGACCTGTTGGAGGCGCACGGCTACCAGACCTCCGGCACCAGCAACGGCTACGAGGCGCTCGACCTCGTTCGCAAGATGCGGCCCGACCTCGTGCTGATGGATATCCAATTGCCGCAGGTCTCCGGGCTCGAGGTGACGCGCTGGATCAAGGACGATCCGGAGCTGCGTTCCATTCCCGTCGTCGCGGTCACGGCGTTCGCGATGAAGGGCGACGAAGAGCGCATCCGCGAGGGCGGCTGCGAGGCCTATTTGTCCAAGCCGATCTCGGTCGGCAAATTCATTGAGACGGTCCGGCGTTTCATCGGATAGGAAGTGAGTTCACAGTGTCCGCGCGTATCCTGGTCGTCGATGACGTCCCTGCCAACGTCAAGCTGCTCGAGGCCCGCCTCTCTGCCGAATATTTCGACGTGATGACCGCCTCGAACGGCACCGAGGCGCTGGCGATCTGTCAACGCGCCGAATGCGACATCATCCTGCTCGACGTGATGATGCCCGACATCGACGGCTTTGAAGTCTGCCGCCGCCTCAAGACCGATCCGGCCACGCACCACATTCCTGTCGTCATGGTGACGGCGCTCGACAGTCCCTCGGACCGCAACCGCGGGCTGGAAGCGGGCGCCGACGACTTCCTGACCAAACCCGTCTCCGACGTCGTGCTGATCGCGCGGGTGCGCTCGCTGACGCGGCTGAAGATGATGACCGATGAGCTGCGCATGCGCGCCATCACCTCGCTCGAGATCGGCATGCAGGCGCCCGAGCGCAGCGCCGTGGCCGACACCGGCAAGGGTGGCCGCATCCTGCTGGTGGACGACCGTCCGTCCTCCTACGAGCGGCTGGCGACGATCCTCGCCGCCGAGCACACCATCGACGTCGAACCGAACCCGACGGAAGCGCTGTTCCACGCCGCCGAGGGCAATTACGATTTGCTGATCGTCTCGCTCGACCTCAACAATTTCGACGGCCTCCGCCTCTGCAGCCAGGCGCGCTCGCTGGAGCGCACGCGCCATGTGCCGATCCTGGCGATCGCGGACCCCGAGAACTCGACGCGGCTGCTCCGCGGCCTCGAGATCGGGGTCAACGACTATCTGCTGCGTCCCATCGACAAGATCGAGCTCTTGGCGCGGGCCCGCACCCAGATCCGCCGCCGCCGCTATACCGATCATCTGCGCGACAACGTGCAGAACTCGATCGAGATGGCGATCACGGACGCGCTCACCGGCCTGCACAATCGCCGCTACATGGAGAGCCATCTGGCGACGCTCGCCGAGCAGGCCGCGACCCGCGGCAAGCCGCTGGCGCTGATGATCCTGGACATCGACTTCTTCAAGTCCATCAACGACAATTACGGCCACGACGCCGGCGACGACGTGCTGCGCGAGTTCGCGGTGCGGGTGCGCAAGTCGATCCGCGGCATTGATCTGGCCTGCCGCTACGGCGGCGAGGAGTTCGTCATCGTCATGCCGGAGACCGATCTCCACGTCGCCGGCATGGTCGCCGAGCGCCTGCGCCGCTCGATCGCGGGCGAGCCGTTCGCGATTCACAAAGGGGCGAAGCGCATCGAGGTCACGATCTCGATCGGCCTGACCACGCTGGAGCAGAAGGGCGAGGCGGTCGCCGACGTGCTCAAGCGCGCCGACACCGCGCTCTACCGCGCCAAGCACGACGGGCGTAATCGGGTGGTATCGCAGGCGGCGTAAGGTCCGGCTGCGCAAAATCGCGAAAACAACCCCATGCACAGTAGCCGGCGTTAGCTCGATCAATAGGTTAGGCGAGGGCAGCGAAATCGCTCGTGCGGAGGAGCGCGCCGTTCGACGCGTCCGGGCAATACAGGAGTGTAACGAAGCATCACGGTCTGTCCCGATGCGGCAGCAAGAGTCCGGCCAGAGAGAAATCGCCAGACATTGCTTCCGGGCCTCGGCGGCCCGGGCAAAACAGCTCCGGAGTGACGGGGCGCGTGGGGTTACGGGACTGACCTGTGCAGTCCACTCCTCTCAGGAGCGCTTGGGGCGCTAGCCGATGAATTGCGTCTGCATCGCGGGATTAGTCGCGCCAAACTGGGCCAGATAGCAAAATCCTGCAGCCACTAACGTGAAGCCTCCTCCGAACATGCAAAGGGCGAGAATAAAACCGAAAAGTCCTGCGCTCGCTAGTGTGTTAGCCTCGGCTGATCGCTCTTCCTCTGTGATCGCGTGCCTCTCGACATTCCACGGCGGTGTTTATCTCCGCTCCTTTCAAGCAAGCCGCCCCCGCCTTGCTATCTCGTCCTCAAGCTTTTTCAGCAACTTGAGGAGTGCGGGACCGTCCATGTCCTCACGCGCGGCGCGCATATAGTGCTCCAAAATCGTCGGCCCGGTTTCTGACAAAGGCCCTGGCTTGTTTCCCATTACCGTCTCCGATCCAAGAAGGCGGGAGCATTTCGATCTCCGCCTTCTGCTGATATGCGATAAGCGGAAAAATGTCGCATATGCGGTCTTTGCAGGGTGGTCAATTTTGCTCACATTGAGCGGTGACCGCATCCCTTCAGGGGATCAAGCGTTCCAGAGAGACTGTGGCGGAGGTTGATGCCACGACCCGGCCTCCGCCGTCTCTGACCTCGATCTTGGTGAAGCCTGTCCTGCGGTGACGGGCGTGATCGAGAATAGCTTGGCCTAGAGCTCAAGAGCTCGCGTCTCGGCAGCGCTCAGATCGGTAACTTCGGCCCCTTCGTCACCGATAAAAACGCCGCCGTCATGGTGGATATCGAAGGGGTAAATTGGCATGGGCGTTCAATCAGCCCATGGCCTCAAGGTTCCTAAGGTCCAGCCCTCAAGGGAGCGGCTACTACGCCAGCAGCCAGGCTGCGACAGCGTGGACAAGCAAAAAGAGCACGTACAGCCAGCCGGACATCGCGATGGTTATGGTGGCAAAGAAGAGTGAGCCGAGGACTAAATCAGCCAATCTCCCGCTCGCGGCCTTGAGAGGTGCCATCGGCGGGATCGAGGCGGGTGCGATCGGGAAGTGTTCGACGCCGAACGGGTGGGCCATCTTTGCCCCTCTCATGGCTGGCAGGGGAGCGCAAAAGCGGTCTCTCAGCCACCGACGTCTGCAGGACGAGCCATTGATCGGTGATGCGTCTTCAATGCGCGATGATAGGCAAGGTTCAATTCGTCCCTGAGGAGTGCCATTCCACTCCCTCAGGGATGCTGGACCACTCTCTTGCCCCGTTTCATCGCCGGCTTCGCTTCCCCGCCCACATCCACCCCCGCATTCCGCAGCAGCACCTTCGCCGCTTCCTTCGCCGCACGCGCCATCGCCGGATCGTCGCGGACGAGGTCCTGCGCGATCGAGCCGTCGACCAGCAGCACCAGCTGCGTTGCGAGCGCATCCGCCTCCGCCACGCCGAGCTCGTTCAGGCGGTCGCGAAACCAGAGGCGGCGGCTTTCCTTGAAGGCGATCGCGATCTTCTTCACGGCACGGTCGGCCGGGCCGAGCTCGGCGACCGCGTTGACGAACGGGCAGCCGCGAAAGTCCTTGGCCGCAAACCGCCGCTCCAGCGAATCGAAGGTGGCGAGGATCTGCTCGGCCGGCGGCTTGTCGGAGGGGCGCGCGCTCACGAAGCGGCGCTCGAGGTAAGCCGCAATCAGCGCGTCCTTGGAGGGGAAGTGGTTGTACAGCGTGCGTTTGCTGATGCCGATCTCGGCCGCGATGGTGTCGACGCCGATGGCACGAATGCCCTGCAGATAGAACAGCTTGTCGGCGGTCTCGAGGATCCGCTCTTTCATCGTCTGTGGGGCGGGCGGGGGAGCCATGCAGTGGAATGCGTCCTGTTCGCTTGACAGCACAGGTCGATCATAGCCTAAGTACACAGGTCTGTGTAACCAAAATCAACCGATATTTCAGACGACGGCATTTGCGCCGTGTCCGCGAGGGAGAAGAATATGCCCCTGTTGCAGGTCCTGCGTCCGACATTGCCCATCCTGATCGGCGCCTCGATCATGCTGACGCTCAGCATGGGGCTGCGGCAGAGCCTCGGCATCTTCATGCAGCCGCTGACGCACGACATCCACATTTCGATCTCGGATTTCACGCTGGCGCTGGCAGTGCAGAACCTCGCCTGGGGCTTTCTCCAGCCGCTCGCCGGCGCGATGACGGTGCGCTACGGCTTCCGCCCGATCATGATCGTCGGCGCGCTGATGTACATCGCAGGCCTCCTTCTGATGGCGACCGCGAACGGCCTCGTCAGCATCATGATCGGCGCCGGCGTGTTGATCGGCACATCGCTCGCCTGCACCGCGGCCGCGATCGCGATGTCGGTGGCGGCACGCGCGGTGCCCGCAACGGTGCGCTCCACCGTGCTCGGCATCGTCTCCGGCGCGGGCTCGCTGGGCGCGCTGCTGTCGGCGCCGATCGGGCAGATGCTCAATGAGGGGTTTGGCTGGCGCGTCGGGCTCGCCGGCTTCGTCGTCATGTCGGTGCTGATGATTCCGGCCGCGTGGTACGCGGGGCGCGTCGACCAGGTCCCGCTGCCGAAGCCGGCTGCCGACGAGATCGACGATGCCACGGCTGCGACCGCGGCGAGGACCGCGTTCGGCAATGCCTCCTTCGTGGTGATGACCTGCGCCTATCTCGTCTGCGGCATGCAGCTGGTCTTCCTCACCACGCATCTGCCGTCATACCTTGCGATCTGCGGCCTCGATCCGATGCTGAGCGCGCAGACGCTCGGCATGATCGGCGGCTTCAACGTGCTCGGCTCGCTGTTCTTCGGCTGGGCCGGCGAGCGCTGGAACAAGCTGGCGCTGCTGGGTGCGATCTACATCCTGCGCTCGCTGGCGCTAGCCTGGTACTTCATGCTGCCGGCAACGCCGTTCTCGACGTTGCTGTTCGGCGCCATCATGGGCTTCCTCTGGATGGGCGTAGGGCCGCTGGTCGCGGGCGCGGTCGCCGAGATGTTCGGCCTGCGCTGGCAGGCGATGATCCAGGGCCTCGCCTTCATGAGCCACCAGATCGGCAGCTTCCTCGGCGCCTATGGCGGCGGAGTGCTCTACGACGCGCTCGGCTCCTACACCATGGCCTGGCGCATCGGCGTGGCGCTGGGCTTGGCCGGCGGCATCGTGCAGGTCGCGTTCGCGCTGCTCCGGCCGTCGCAACCTCCGTCGCCGGTGTTGGAGGCGGCGTGAGGCGTTCGGTCCCCGCGCGATGCTGTGCATCGCGCCACTCGCACCTCAGGCGACGACGGCTTCGCCGTCGCGCCGGGATGACGGATTGGGATAAGCGCTTGCAGCAACCGGCGAGCGGTATGGACTAGCGATGTCCCGACCGCTTGAGATCGGCGACCTTGAACCTGTTGCCGGCCTGCAGGCTGCTGCAAAACCAGTGGGCTCTGTTTCGAAACTCGCCCAGGAACACCTTCGTCTCGACGCAATTTTCGTAGGATGTGTGGGTGATGGTGTCTCGGCACGTCGGCGAGAAAGGTCCATAGTTCACATTGCCGCCCGACTCGCTGCATCCAATCCAGGGCTCCTTGCCGTGCCGGAAGCTTGATGCACAGCCACCGTTGCAGCTGCTGGCGACTTTCTCCAGGCTGGCTATCCTCCCCATCACAGAACCTGGTGCATAGGAAGGCGTGCGCGCGGTTGCCGTTCGAGTGGTTGACGCAGTCCGACGCGGCGCCGTTGTGTTCGCTCCCCGCTCCGACACGTGCGGCTTTGCCACCTGCTTCGGCGCATCGATAGTGACGGGGGGAAGCGTGGCGGCGGGGCCTGTCGGGATTTGCGACGCTGCCGGGGCGCACAGCAAGGCGGTTGACAAGACAGCGATCGTTGAAGGCACGACAAGGCTCGATGACAATCTCATGACCATGTCCTTCCCAAATCCGGGCGGAAATTCCGTGCCGGGAAGTGCACGGTAACAGACATTACGGGTCGAGCAACTGAAGGTTGAAGAGCCGTTTGCGTAATGATGGGCCATGGTGGTCAGGAGAAAGTGGAGCACGTCAATTCATTGTGCGCTGCAGAGCCGGGGCCCATGCGGCCGCAGCGTCGCGTATCGCGTTCTGGGTCCCGGCTCTGCGCAGCAGCGCAAAGGCGCGCTGCAGCGCGTCCGGGACACGAGAGGGCCAAAATGAAACGGGGCCCGAAAGGGCCCCGCAAAACGCTTCAATGCTTGTCCGCGATCTGACTTGATCTTTTACTTGATCTTGGCTTCGCGGAATTCGACGTGCTTGCGCGCGACCGGGTCGTACTTCTTCTTGACCAGCTTGTCGGTCATGGTGCGCGAATTCTTCTTGGCGGTGTAGTAGAAGCCGGTGTCGGCCGAGGACACGAGCTTGACCTTGATGGTGACCGCTTTGGCCATGTTCTGAACCTCAGAAAATTGGGGAATCTGGAGCCGGCCAAACGGCCCGCGTTGGCCGGCAACCTAGCCAGAAACCGACTGATGTCAAGGTTTTAGGGGGCGGAAACCACCCAAAACGGCCCGATTATCCCTCGAAGAACCGATTTTTGGGGCGCGGCAGGCCCAGATTCTCCCTCAAAGTGGGCCCTTCATACTCTTTGCGGAAAATCCCGCGCCGCTGCAGCTCCGGGACCACCTTGTCGACGAAATCGTCGAGCCCGGCGGGCAGGAACGGGAACATGATGTTGAAGCCGTCGGAGCCGCGCCCGACCAGCCATTCCTCCATCTGGTCGGCGATGGTTTTGGCGGTGCCGACGAAGGACAGCCCGCCATAGCCGCCGACGCGCTGGGCGAGCTGGCGCACCGTCAGCTTGTCGCGCTTGGCGAGGTCGACCATGCGCTGCCGGCCGCTCTTGCTGGCGTTGGTCTCGGGGATGTCAGGCAATTGGCCGTCCGGATCGAAGCCCGAGGCATCGGTGCCGAGGATGACCGAGAGCGAGGCGATGGCGCTATCGTAATGCACGCGGCTGTCGAGCAGCGCGCGTTTCTCCTTGGCCTCATCGACGCTGTCGCCGACCACGACGAAGGCGCCGGGGAGGATCTTCAGATGCTCGGGATCGCGGCCGATGGTCTCCATGCGGCCCTTGATGTCGGCATAGAGCTTCTGTCCGTCGGCGAGGCTGCCGCCGCCGGTGAACACGGCTTCCGCCGTTTCGGCGGCGAGCTGCTTGCCGTCCTCGGAGGCGCCGGCCTGCACGATCACCGGCCAGCCCTGCACGGGACGCGCGATGTTGAGGGGGCCACGTACCTTCAGATATTTGCCGTTGTGATCGAGCGTATGCATTTTCGAAGGATCGAAGAATAGCCCGCTCTCGACATCGCGCACGAAGGCATCGTCGGCGAAGGAATCCCACAGGCCCGTGACGACATCGTAGAACTCGCGGGCGCGCTTGTAGCGCTCGGCATGCTCCATGTGATCGTCGAGGCCGAAATTCAGGGCCGCGTCCGGGTTCGATGTCGTGACGATATTCCAGCCGGCGCGGCCGCCGCTGAGATGGTCGAGCGAGGCGAAGCGCCGCGCGACGTGATAGGGCTCGTCGAAGGTGGTCGAGCCGGTGGCGATCAGGCCGATCCGGTCGGTGACCGCCGAGAGCGCCGACAGCAGCGTGAACGGCTCAAAGGAGGTGACGGTGTGGCTGCGCTTGAGCGCATTGACCGGCATGTTCAGCACGGCGAGGTGATCGGCCATGAAGAAGGCGTCGAACTTGCCGGCCTCGAGCTTCTGGATCAGCTGCTTGATGTGCGAGAAGTTGAAATTGGCGTCAGGCCAGGCCCCGGGATAGCGCCAGGCGCCGGTGTGGATGCTGATCGGGCGCATGAACGCGCCAAGCTTGAGTTGCCGTTGTGCCATCGCCCGGTGTCCGTTCTTGGTGACGCTGAGGAAAGACATAGGGACGCCGGGGAGCTGCGCCATTGGGGGAGGCGGGAAGATTTTTTCGTTTTTCGATGTCCGCTCAGCACAATCGCGTCATTCCGGGGCGCGCCCCTTCGCGCGAGCCACGATGCGCAATTGCGCATCTGAGAATCCATCAAGCCGCGCACACCGAGGAGGGCTACTGCCCCCGGGCCCTTTGATCGAAGGCGCTCAGCACGGCGAGCGTCATCGCGGTGACGCCGGTCTGGATGGTCGGTTTCGGCACCGGGGCGAATTGCGGCGAGTGATTGCCGGGAAGCGGCGGGCCGCTGCCGTTGCGCGCGGCGGCGACGCGGTCGGGCTCATAAACGCCGATGTTGAAGAACATCGACGGCACGCCGGCGTTGACATATTCCGAATAGTCTTCGCTGGTCGTGTTCGCAGGGCTGACGTTGAGCTTGTCGCCGAAGGCCGCTTTCAGCACCCGCTCGGCCTGGCCGACCACCGCGGCATCGTTCACTACCGCCTTGGTGCCTTCGTCGAGGTGGATTTCGGGCGCAGGCGCATCCGCCATCGCCGCCACCGCTTTCGCCGTTCGCTCGATCCCGGCCAGCATCCTCGCGCGCACCTGCGGCTTGAAGCTGCGGATCGTGCCGATCACCCTGGCCTCGTCGGGGATGACATTGCCGGCGGTGCCGGCGTGGATCGCGCCGATGGTGACAAGGCCGAATTCGGTCGGGTCCTTCTCGCGGCTGATCACGCTCTGGACATCGACGACAAAGCGCGATGCCATCATCACGGGATCGATGGTCGCCTGCGGTATCGCGCCATGACCGCCGCGGCCGACGAATCTGATGAAGAGACCGTCGACATTCGACGATCCGACCCCGACCCTGTAGGTCACGGAGCCGTAGGCCCCACTGCCGTCGTGCAGGGCAAATCCCGCATCGGGCTTCGGAAAGCGGGTGAACAGGCCATCGGCGATCATCGCCCTTGCGCCCGCGACCTCTTCCTCGGCGGGCTGCGCGATGAACATCAGCGTACCGTGCCACTGGTCCTTGATGCCGACCAGGGTCTTCGCCGTGCCGACCCAGCTCGCCATGTGGATGTCATGGCCGCAGCTATGGGCGACGAATGTCTCGCGGCCCTGCCAGATCTGCTTGTCGCGGCTGGCATAGGGCAGGCCGGTCTTCTCCTCCATGGGTAGCGCATCAAGCTCGGTGCGAACCATGATGGTGGGACCGTCACCGTTCCTGTAGATGGCAACAAGGCCCGTCTTGCCGACGTGCTCGGTGACTTCAAAACCAATCGCACGCATCTCGCCGGCGAGTTTCGCCGCAGTCTTCTCCTCCTGGAAGGCAATCTCGGGATGGGCGTGGATGTCCTTATAGAGCGCGTCGAGCTTCGGATATTCGCTCTCGAAGGCGGTCTCGATGGTTTGCTTCAACCTGGCGACGTCGAGCTCCGCATGGGCGGACGGCGAGAGCAGGCTATACAACGCCACGGAAGCGAGTAGAGGCCTTACGAAGCGCATCATCCGATCCTCCGGTTGTTTTTAAGCGCTCTTTTATTCACCTAGCACATCTCGTCGCATCTTTCCGCCATAGAAATGGAAGAACGGCACCGGCGCATCGCGGCGGAGCGGGCTGTCGCGTTGAGCAGGTTGCGCGTCATCGGATGCAGATTGGCGAGCGGTTTTGAGCCGAGCCCGACCCAGAGCGGCTTGTCCAGCCCCGCATCGAGGCGTCTCTTCGAACCAATCCGCTGCTTGCGCCGACCAAGCCATGACCCCGCGAGGAGACCCTTCATGGCCGGCGCAATGACCTTGGACGGCGGCATCGTCCGCATCGACCGGCCCATGCCATGGGTCGGCCGGCTGCTGTCGCTGCCGCTGCTGGCGGCAAGCGGCTATCTGCTGTGGAATGTCGCGCTCGGCCTGCGCCAGGATTTCTTCGGCTTCGGAAGGCTCGCCGACGATCTCGTGCCGGTGCTGGTGTTCACGGGGTTCGGGCTGCTCGTCGGCATCCCCGGCATCATCCTGCTGACGTTCCGCTACTTCGTCGTGCTCAACGAGACGCTGCGCCAGATCGTGATCACCAGGCAGTTCGGCCCGCTGAACATTCGCTCGTCGCGCAATCTCGCCGACTATCACTTCATCAGCGTCATCGACGACTACGATACGGATCTGAGGACGTACGACGTCAATCTCTGCGGCAACAAGGGCATCGAGCCGATCACACTTCAGAGCTTCACGCGTCGAGAGGAGGCGGATCAGCTCGCAAGCGAGATCGGCCGCGTCCTCAAGCTGCCGACGCGCGATTATGTCGGCACCGAGCCGGACGCGGACTGACTAGCCCAAAATATCCTTCTGCATCTTGCCGCCGTAGAAATGGAAGAACGGCACCGGCGCATCGTGGCGCAGCGGGCCGGTGGCAAGGCGGGTGTGGAGCTCGTTGAGCACGTTGCGCGTCATCGGATGCAAATCGGCCAGCGGCTTGGAGCCGAGCTCGACCCAGACCAGTTCGACCAGTTCGGCATCGGCATGGATCACGCCGTCGACGCGGTGGGCGATCGCGGAGGCGTCCGCGGTGAAGAAGCGCGTGTCGAACCGCTTGACGCGGCCGGGCGGGGTGATCGCGCGCGCGATCAGGAACAGGCTGGAGGGATCGGGCAGCAGGCCCGCATCGGCAAACGGCTTCCAGGGGCCGTCGAGTTTTGACACTTTGCCCTCGGCCGTCCGCCCGAGGCAGAGGCCGGTTTCTTCGCAGGCCTCGCGGATCGCGGCAATGGCGAGCGACTTCGCGCGCGAGGCCGGCGTCTTTGGGCTGCCCTTGGCGAGATTGGCCTCCAGTTCGGCGGTGATGGGCGCAGCACAGGGCACGCGATAGTCGGCCTTGTCGACGCGTCCGCCGGGGAAGACGAACTTGCCGGGCATGAACACCACCTTGTCGTGGCGCTTGCCGACCAGCACTTTCGGAATGGCACCGCTGCGGTCGACCAGGATCAGCGTTGCCGCATCCCTCGGACGGAAATAGGGATGATGATCGGCTTCCTTCTCCTCGTGGACCTTGGCCTTCTCCGCGACTTGCGCAATATCCGTCATGTCCTCACCCAACGCTTTTTACTTCTTGCTTACACCGGCGGAATACCATCCGGAGGGTTCTCGTCAAACCCGTGCATGCGCAGAGCCCATTGCAGGCCGACCACAGCTCCCTTCACCGGCTGTAGCAGCGCGAGCGAGGCGACGAAGGTGAAGGGCAGATAGGCCGCGAAGCTGAGCCAGACCGGCGTCGTGTAATTGGTCTCGATCCAGAGGATCGTGGGCACCACGATGTGACCGACGATGACGATCACGAGATAGGCGGGCAGATCGTCGGCGCGGTGCGGCGTGAAATCGAGGCCGCATTTGGCGCAATCGTCTGCGGTCTTCAGGAAGGCGCGGAACAGTTTGCCCTCGCCACAGCGCGGGCAGCGGCCGCGAAAGCCGCGCTTCATCGCCGTCCAGAGATCGCGCTTCTCGACGAGACCCGTCTCGCGCGTCCAGATTTTTGGGGCCGTGCTCATCGTCACCATGCTTTGCCCTTTTTACCGCCGCCTTTGCCCTTGTTCTTTCCTTTATTCTTTCCCTGGCCCTTCTTCCCCTTGCCGGATTTTGGCTTTCCCGGCTTGCGTTTTCTATCCGGGCTGCGTCCGGGCTGCGCCTTGAACGAGGGGCGGCGCTGCGGACCGGATGGTCTGCGTTCGCGCGGCGCGGTCTCACTGGAGGACGACAGCAGCTCGAAGCGCAGCGCGCCCGCGATCGGCGCTGCCTCGATCAGGCGGACGTCGACCACGTCCCCCAGCTGATACATGGTGCGGCTGCGCGTGCCGACGAGGGCGTGTCGGCTCTCGTCATAGTTGAAATATTCCGTGCCGAGGGATCGGATCGGGATCAGGCCGTCGGCGCCGGTCTCGGCGAGCTTGACGAACAGGCCGGCGCGGGTGACGCCGGAGACCCGGCCCTGGAAACTCGCGCCGATGCGATCAGCCAGGTGATGGGCAATCAGCCGGTCGACGGTCTCGCGCTCCGCCTTCATCGCGCGGCGCTCGGTCACCGAGATGTGGGCTGCGACCTCGCCGAGGCTTTCCGGCGTCTCGCTGTCGGGCAGGGCGCCTTCGCCGAGACCGAGCGCTCGGACCAGCGCGCGGTGCACGACGAGGTCGGCATAGCGGCGGATCGGCGAAGTGAAATGCGCGTAGCGGCGCAAATTCAGGCCGAAGTGCCCGTAATTCTCCGAAGAGTATTCGGCCTGCGCCTGGGCGCGCAGCACGACCTCGCTCACCAGCGGGTAATAATCATGGCCTTCGAGCCGGGCCAGCACGCGGTTGAATGTGGTGGGACGCAGAGCGCCTGATTTGGCGAAGGGAACGTCGAGCGTCTCCAGAAATTCCGCGAGTGCGTGGACCTTTTCCAAGGTTGGCTCGTCATGCACGCGGTAGATCAGCGGGAGCGACTTCTTCTCCAGCATCTCGGCGGCTGCGACGTTGGCGAGGATCATGAACTCCTCGATCAGCTTGTGCGCGTCGAGGCGCTCGGGCACGACGACCCGGTCGACCGTGCCGTCGCTCTTCAGGAGGATCTTGCGCTCGGGCAGATCGAGATTGAGCGGATCGCGCTCGTCGCGGGCGCGCTTGGCGCAGGCATAGGCGGCATAGAGCGGCCTCAATATCGGATCGAGCAGGGGGCCGGTGGTGTCATCAGGCCGGCCGTCGATCGCGGCCTGCGCCTGCGCGTAGCTCAGCTTGGCCGCCGAGCGCATCAGGATGCGGTGGAAGCTGTGCGAGCGCTTGCGGCCGTCGGGGCCGAGCACCATGCGCACCGCGAGCGCGCCACGCGGCTCGCCCGGCACCAGCGAGCAGAGATCGTTCGAGATGCGCTCGGGCAGCATCGGCACGACGCGGTCGGGGAAATAGACCGAATTGCCGCGGTCGAGCGCGTCGCGGTCGAGCGCGCTGCCCGGCTGGACGTAGAAGCTGACATCGGCAATGGCGACGTTGACGATGAAGCCGCCCTTGTTGTTGGGATCTTCATCGGGCTGCGCGTGCACCGCGTCGTCGTGATCCTTGGCGTCGGGCGGATCGATGGTGAGAAGCGGCACGTCGCGCCAATCCTCGCGGCCCTTCAAATTGGCCGGCTCCGCCGCTTCCGTATCGCGCATCGCGGCGGGCGAGAATTGCAGCGGGATGTCGTGGGCGTAGATCGCGATCAGGCTGATCGCCTTCTCCGACTTGACCGAGCCGAGCTTCTCTTTCACCCGGCCGGACGCCAGCCCAAAGCTGCGCGTGCGGACGATGTCGACGCTGACGAGATCGCCGTCCTGCGCGCCGTGTGTGTCGGCCGCGGCGATGTTCAGCTCGCGGTCCGCGGACTTCTTGTCGACGGGCACGAGCCGTCCGCCGCCTTCGGGCAGGCTGCGAAACACGCCGAGGATGCGGCTCTTGGCCTTGTCGAAGACCTTGATGATGTGGCCGCGATAGGCGGGGCCTTCGGTCTCGGACGTCGGCTCGACGCGTAGCAGCACGCGATCGCGGACGCCGGCGACGGTGCCTGGCTTTGGCCGGCGCGGCATCTGGATGCGGATTTTGGGGGGCTCGCCGCTTTCGACCTCGTCCCATTCGGTGGGGGAGGCGATCAATTCGCCGTCCTGGTCGCGGCCGGTAATGTCGGCGACCAGCGTCGGCGGCAGCGCGTCCGGCTCGGACACCTTGTGGCGCTTCTTCTTGACGGTTCCGTCGTCGGCGAGCTCGCGCAATATGCGCTTGAGCTCGACGCGATCGGCGTTCTTCAGGCCGAACTCGCGCGCAATTTCGCGGGTGCCGACGTTTCCTTGATTTGCCTTGATGAAGGCGACGATGGCTTGCCTGTCGGGAAAGCCACGGTCATTCTTGCGTTTCACTTAACCTCTAATTCTTGATCTCAAGTCTTGCCGGCACTCTTCTTGGCCGGGGCCTTGGGGGCGGCTGCCTTGGTCGGCGACGTTTTTGCGGTCGACGACACGGCTGCGCGCGCCTTGCTGGTGGATTCAGTTTTCGATTTGGCCGCCTTCTTCGCGGCCGGTTTCTTCTTCGGCGCGGCGTCATCGCCGTCCGCAGCCTTCTCTGCAGTCTTCTTGGCCTTGGCCGGCTTCGCTGCCTTCTTCGGCTTCTTGCCGCCGCCCTTGGCAGCCCGCTCGTCGATCAGCGCGATCGCCTGTGCCAGCGTGACGGTGTCCTTTTCGAACTCGGCGGGGATCGTCGCGTTGACACCGCCGGCGGTGACATAAGCGCCGTAGCGGCCGCTCTTCACGGTGACGGTGCCGAGCGAGGGATGATCGCCGATCGCCTTGCCGGGATCGGCGCCGAAGCGGCGGCTCGGGCCCTTGGCGACCTTTTCCGCGATCAGCGTCACCGCGCGGTTGAGGCCGATGTCGAACACCTCGTCGCCGGCCTCCAGGCTGGCATAGGTCTTCTCATGCTTGACGAACGGCCCGAAGCGGCCGAGGCCTGCGGTGATCGGCTGGCCGGTTTCCGGATGCTTGCCGATCTCGCGCGGCAGCGACAGCAGCTTCAGCGCAAGCTCGAGCTCGACATCGCCGGGCGACGTGCCCTTCGGAATGCCGGCGCGCTTCGGCTTCTCGCCTTCCGCATAATCCTTCTGCTCGCCGAGCTGGATATAGGGACCAAACCGGCCGGCCTTGACCCAGACATCGAAGCCGGTGTCGGGATCCTGGCCGAGCGAACGGTCGGCGCTGGCCTCGCCATCGGCGGCGAGCTGGCGGGTGTATCGGCACTCCGGATAATTTGAGCAGCCGACGAAGGCGCCGAACTTGCCGGCCTTCAGGTTGAGCCGGCCGGTGCCGCAGTTCGGGCACTGCCTGACGTCGCCGCCGTCGGCACGGGGCGGATAGATGTGCGGCCCGAGCATCTCGTCGAGCACGTCGAGCACCTGCGCGACGCGCAGATCCTTGATGTCGTCGACGGCGCCGATGAAACCGGTCCAGAAATCCTTCAGCACCTGCTGCCAGGAGATCTCGTTGTTGGAGATGCGGTCGAGCTGCTCCTCGAGACCCGCCGTAAAATCGTATTCGACGTAGCGGGCGAAGAAGCTCTCGAGGAACGCGATCACGACGCGGCCCTTGTCCTCGCCGTGCAGGCGCTTCTTCTCCAGCTTGACGTAGCCGCGGTCCTTCAGGACCTGCAGGATCGAGGCATAGGTCGAGGGCCGGCCGATGCCGAGCTCTTCCATGCGCTTGACCAGCGAGGCCTCGGAGAAGCGCGGCGGCGGCTCGGTAAAATGCTGGGTGACGGACAGGCTCTGCCGCTTGAGCGCGTCGTTCGGGCTCATCGCGGGCAGGCGGCGGGAGTCCTCGTCCTCCTCGTCGTCGCGGCCTTCCTGGTAGAGCGCGAGGAAGCCGTCGAACTTGACCACCTGGCCGGTGGCGCGCAGCTCCAGCGTGCGGGAGCCTGCCTTCGCCGTGATGTCGACGGTGGTGCGCTCGAGCTCGGCCGATTCCATCTGGCTCGCGATGGTGCGCTTCCAGATCAGCTCATAAAGCCGCGCCTGATCGGCATCGAGCTTGCGGCTCATGCTGTCGGGGCGGCGGGACATGTCGGTCGGACGGATCGCTTCGTGCGCTTCCTGGGCGTTCTTGGCCTTGGCCTGGTACTGGCGCGGAGCGTCCGGCACATAGGCGTTGCCGTAATCCTCGCCGATCACCTTGCGCGCCTGGGTGATCGCCTCGGGGGCGATCTGCACGCCGTCGGTACGCATATAAGTAATGAGTCCGGTGGTCTCGCCGCCGATGTCGATGCCTTCATAGAGGCGCTGGGCGATGCGCATCGTGTGCGCCGGCGCAAAGCCGTACTTGCGGCTGGCTTCCTGCTGCAGCGTCGAGGTGGTGAAGGGCGCCTGCGGATTGCGCCGGGCGGGCTTCGCGTCTACCGAGGTCACGGCATAGGCGGCCGTCTCCAGCGCCTTCTTGAAGTCTTCGGCTTCCGCGCCGGTTCCGATGTCCAGGCGCTGGATCTTCTTGCCGTCGGCGCCGACGAGGCGAGCCTCGAACGCATCGCCGCGCGGGGTGAGCAGGGTCGCGATCAGCGACCAATATTCACGCGCGACGAATTTCTCGATCTCGAGCTCGCGGTCGCACACGAGGCGCAGCGCCACCGACTGCACGCGGCCGGCGGAGCGGGCGCCCGGCAGCTTGCGCCACAGCACCGGGGAGAGGGTGAAGCCGACCAGATAGTCCAGCGCGCGGCGCGCCATATAGGCGTCGACCAGCGCGCCGTCGATCTGGCGCGGATGCTTCATGGCGTCCGAGACCGCCTGCTTGGTGATGGCGTTGAACACCACCCGCTCGATCTTCTGGTCCTTCAGCGCGCGCTTTTCCTTCAGCACCTCCAGCACGTGCCAGGAGATGGCCTCGCCCTCGCGATCAGGGTCGGTGGCGAGAATCAGGCGGTCGGCGTTCTTCAGGGACTTGGCGATGTCGTTGAGCCGGCCGGCCGCCTTGGGGTCGACCTCCCAGATCATCTTGAAATTGGCGTCGGGATCGACGGAGCCGTTCTTCGCGGGCAGGTCGCGGACATGGCCGAACGAGGCCAGAACCTCATAGGACGAGCCCAAATATTTGTTGATCGTCTTGGCTTTCGCCGGCGACTCCACAATGACGATATTCATGTAGTTCCAGTAACTTACGGGAAAATCTGAGGCCGAAAACGAAAGGACTCGGGTCGGCCGTTTCGCCCCGAACATGGGTGGTGAGGCGGGTCCTGTCAAATCGAGGGCTGTTGAAGGTCGCCCGGAGGGGAAAAGTTTCATATCGAGAAAGTTGCAAAATACCACCTTGGAGTTGCGATCGCTATCGGCGTAATGTTTCTGCGGGGCATGGATTCGGGTGGGGTCTGGTGACTAAGCCAGGAAAGAAACGGGCGCGCGCCGCATCAGGCGCGCCGGGAGGCTCGCGTCACGAGGAACCGGGGGAGGGCGGCGTGGACGAAGCCGTCGCCTTCATCGCCGAGCAGGTCGGGGCATTGCGCAAGCTCGCCGAGCGCCACAAGCTCGACGTGCTGCATTATCTCCTAGGCATGACCAAGCTCGAGGCCGACGAGCATGTGAGGCTGCGGAGCAAGCGCAAGCTGTCGTGAGGACACTACCCAACCCGTCATCCTGAGGCTCGCCCTGCCTTGCAGGACGAGCGCCTCAGGTCGACGGTCAAAGAGTTGAGAGCGCTGCTCCATCCCCGTCATTGCGAGCGCAGCGAAGCAATCCAGACTGTCTCCGCGGAGAGATTCTGCATTGCTTCCGCCTTCGCCAAGGCTTCGGCGGACAAGTCGCTGCGCTCAATGACGATGACGTTAGCCGTTGCGGCTGGCCGTTGCCGCCAATCGCTGGCCGAGATATTCGGCCGTGCTGACGTCGCTTTGAGGTAACAAGCCGCCAACCAAGTGGGTAGCCAAGCCAAGTTGGCTGCCCAACCGATTCCGGCCGCTCGGATCCTCCCCGCCCGGAATATCCAGCCCGCACCAGAGCATGCCGTGCTGCGCAGCCAGAATGGAGAAGTAGGTCAAGGTGTGGAGTTGATCGCCCCCCGCGAGAGCGCCCGCGGTGAATCCGGCTGCGAACTTGTTGGCCCATCGCTGCTGGGTCCACCGGTCGCTTGAGGCGTCTGCGAAGGCTTTGAATTGCGCCGCTGCTCCGCCCATGTAGGTCGGGCTGCCAAATGCGACGGCGCTGGCGCGGTCGATCGTTTCCAATAAGCTCTCATTCTGGAAGCGGCCCGACACGATATCGTCGCCCGTGATGCGACACAGCGCGACGTGCGCAATGCCATCCGCTCCGCGCGCCACTGCATGCGCCAGCGACTCGGTGGTGCCGGAGATGGAAAAATAGACGATGGCGAGCAGGGGCATGGGTGCCACTTTCGGCTATTTGAGCATCTTCGACGCCGTCTGTATTTTGTACAAGTCCTTTCAAGCCGTCATTGCGAGCGCAGCGAAGCAATCCAGAGCCTTTCCGCAGTGGCAATCTGGATTGTTTCGCTGCGCTCAATGACGCTGTGGTGGCAACCGTGCGTCATCACGCCGACCGCCGCCGCGGCGGCCGCGGCTTCAACATGGTGTCGGCGGGCGTAAGCAGCCGTCCGTCCTCCGCACGCATTTCGAGCTTCTTCACCGGGCGGTGCTTGGCGCGATCCACCAACACGGTCGCGATCTCCTTAGGGTGATCGTCGAACTCCTCGCTCCATTGTCTGAGCGCCACCAGGATCGGGAAGGTGCCGCGGCCCTTCGGGGTCAGCACATATTCCTGATAGGCGCTGCCGTCGGAGGCGGGGGCGGTTGCCAGGATGCCGTGGTCGACCAGCGAGCGCAGCCGGACCGACAAGATGTTCTTGGCCATGCCGAGCTTGCTCTGGAATTCGCCGAAGCGGCGCAGGCCGAACAGCGCCTCGCGGATGATCAGCAGCGACCACCAATCGCCAAGCGCGTCCAGCGACCTCGCGATCGGGCAGGCATCGCCCTCGAAGCTGGTTCGTTTCACCATCGTTCCGATTCCTGTCGCGTTCGCACGATCGTCGGGCCGATCACGCGCTTGTGTGGTTGCATCATAAAACCATATGCCCTAGATGGCAACATAGTTTTATGATGCAACCACTGGAGGCGAACGTGAGACTGAAGAACAAGACGGCCCTGATCACCGGCGGCAACAGCGGCATCGGGCTGGCAACGGCCAAACTGTTCGTGGCCGAAGGCGCCAAGGTGGTGATCACCGGACGCAACAAACAGACTCTGGAGGCGGCGGCCAAGGAACTCGGGCCGAACGCGCTCGCGCTCGCTGCCGACGCCACCGACATCGCGGCGACGGAAGCTGCGATCAAGCAGGGCGCCGAAAAGTTCGGCAAGTTCGACATCGTGTTCGCCAACGCCGGCATCGCCGGCGGCACGCCGCTCGGCTCTGCCACGCTCGAGGTCTTCGAGAGGGTTATCAGCACGAACCTGACAAGTGTATTCTTCACGGTGCAGGCGGCACTGCCTTATCTCAGCGACAATGCCTCGATCATCCTCAACGGCTCGGTGATCTCCGTGCTCGGCATTCCCGGCTACTCGGCCTATGGCGCGGCGAAAGCCGGCGTGCGCGCGATGGCGCGGATCATGGCCTCGGAGCTGTCGCCGCGCGGCATCCGCGTCAACGTGGTCGCGCCCGGCGCGACCCGCACGCCGATCTGGGGACCTGCGACGGCAACACCGGAAGCCGAGAAGGCGTTCGAGAAGCGGATCGCGCTGTCGACGCCTCTGGGGCGCATCGGCGAAACCGATCACGTTGCGAAGACGGTGCTATTCCTTGCCTCCGATGATTCCGCGCATGTGCAGGGCCAGGAGATCTTCGTCGACGGCGGCGCGGTGGCCTCGCCGAGCGGCGCGCCGATCTATCGCGGATGATCGCCTGAGCGAACCTGGTCGGGCGCAACGAGCGAGTTGCGCCCGACAGGTAATCTGTGGCGAGCGCTAGGCTGCGCGCAGGCTCGTTGCCGACTGGAGCGCGCCGGCGATCGCCTTTTCGCGGTGCTCCGGCCCGACCTGGATGCCGTCGGCCGGGATGAATTCGACATTGGTGATACCCATGAAGCCGAACACCCAGCGCAGATAGGTTTCGAGATGTTCGCCGGCCGCGTATGGCGTCTCCGCGCCGTAGTAGCCGCCGCGCGAGATCGCCACGATCACGCGCTTGCCGCCGGCAAGGCCTTGCGGTCCATTCGCCCCATAGCTGAACGTCTTGCCCGCAATGAGGATGCGGTCGATCCAGGCCTTGAGCTGGCTGGGAATGGTGAAATTGTACATGGGCGCGCCGATCACGACGATGTCGGCGGCGAGAAACTCGTCCAGCACGGCCGCGCTCGCGGCGAGGTCGGGTCCGAGTTCCGCCGGCGTCGGCGCGCCTTGCGCAGCCGCCAGATGCGAGCCGGAAAGATGGGCGAGCGGGCTCTCGGTCAGATCGCGATAGGTGATGTCCAGCGCAGGCGTCGCCTGGCGCAAGCGGTCGACGATGGCTGCCGAGACCTGCCGGCTGACCGAGTGGGGGCCGAGGACGCTGGAATCGAGATGGAGCAGTTTCATTTGGGGTCACCCTGGTATAAGTTTGTAACCAGGACTACATGAGTGACTGTCAAAATCCCCGCAAGAACGCACTTTTTTGAGCCATGGGCACATCTTTGAAACTTGAGAACACTGGTTTTCCTGCGACGCCGAGGCCCGATCCAATGCCGCATCCCGACCATGCGGACTGCCGTGGGGTCGCCTCCGTGCTGTCTCGCGTCGGTGACAAATGGAGCGTGTTCGTCATCATGATGCTGAGCGACGGGCCTAAGCGCTTCAACGAGCTGAAGCGCATGATCAACGGCATCTCGCAGCGCATGCTGACCTTGACGCTGCGCGGGCTGGAGCGCGACGGCCTCGTCACGCGCACGATCTTTCCGACCATTCCGCCACGCGTCGATTACGAGCTGACCGATCTCGGCCGCGGGCTGCAACAGCCGGTGAAAGCGCTCGGGCAGTGGGCGATCGACCATCTGATGCAGATCGAGGCGGCGCGCACGCAGTTCGACCAGCGCAACGAAGGCTAAAGCAGCGACACCAACCCGCCGCCGTGACGTTCGAGCTTTCCGGCAAGCTCGAGCTCCAGCAGCACGGTGCGGACGATCGCGGGCGAGGCGCCGGACATCCGCACGAGATCGTCGATCGAGATGGGGGTGGGGCCGAGCAGGCCGGTGATCTGGTCGCGGTCGTGGCCTTGCGGATCGCTCTCGAACGGCTCGCTGTCAGGCTCGCTGACGGGGTGCATCAGCGGCCGCTCCATGATCGGTGCGACAGCATTGATGATGTCGGCAGCTTCGGTGACGAGGGTCGCGCCCTGCTTGATCAGATCATTGGCGCCGGCGGCACGCGGATCGAGCGGCGAGCCCGGGACCGCGAACACCTCGCGGCCCTGTTCGGCCGCCATGCGCGCGGTGATCAGGGAGCCCGAGCGGTGCGCCGCTTCCACCACGACGACGCCGAGCGAGGCGCCCGAGATCAGCCGGTTGCGGCGAGGAAAGTCGCGGGCGCGCGGCTCGTGGCCGAGCGGCATCTCGGAGATCGCAGCCCCCGCGTGGTCGAGGATCCCTGCGAGCAGGTCGCCATGCTCGGGCGGATAGATGCAATCATGTCCGCCGGCGAGCACCGCGATCGTCCCGCTTGCGACACTGGCGCGATGCGCGGCCTGATCGACGCCGCGGGCGAGCCCGGAGATGACGATAAAACCGGCTTCGCCAAGCTCGCGCGCCAGCAGGCCTGCGAATTTCAGCCCGGCGCCGGATGCGTTGCGCGAGCCGACGATCGCGATCATCGGCCGCATCAGGGTTTGGGCATCGCCGCGCACCGCGAGCAGCGGCGGCGCATCGTCGATCATCGCCAGCCGGGCCGGATAGCCGTCCTCGCCGGGCGCGCGCCAGGCGATGCCGAATTTGCGGCTCGCGGCGAGCTCGGCCTTGGCCTCGTCGGCGCTGCAGATGCGCCCCGATCGCTGGGCGCCGCCGCGGCGCGCCAGATCAGGCAGCCGCTCCAGCGCAGCACGCGGGCTGCCGAAATGATCCACCAGCGAACGAAAAGTGCGCGGCCCGACATTGTCGGAGCGGATCAGCCGCAGGCGGTCGATCCTGTCAGCCTCGGTCAGCTCCACGCTCGGATTGATCGCGTCCACGGCGTCTCCTTGTAGTCACAGCATGGAACAACCTGAGGGCGTTGCGCAACAGCGACCTGCGCTTGCCTGGTCCCGCCCCGATGCTAAAAGCGATGCCAATAAGAAGGGTTTTGCCATGATTTCACTCGCCGACCTCCAGCGCCGCATCGAAGCGGGGGAGCTTTCGCCCGAGGCCGCCATCGCCCAGTCGCATGCGGCGATAGAGGCCAGGGAGAAGGACGTTCGCGCCTTCGTCCGCCACGACAAATCCGCGAAGGCGCAAAGCGCCGGCCCGCTGCGCGGTATCGCCGTCGGCATCAAGGACATCATCGACACCGCCAATATGCCGACCGAGATGGGCTCGGAAATCTATCGCGGCTGGCAGCCGCGCGCCGATGCGCCTGTTGTCATGATGCTGAAGCGGGCAGGCGCCACCATCATCGGCAAGACCACCACGACCGCGTTCGCCTCGCGCGATCCGACCCCGACGCTCAATCCGCATAATTTCGGCCACTCGCCGGGCGGCTCGTCGGCGGGTTCCGCGGCGGCCGTCGGTGCCGGCATGATCCCGCTGGCTCTGGGCACCCAGACTGGCGGCTCGGTGATCCGGCCCGCGGCCTATTGCGGGACTGCCGCGATCAAGCCGTCGTTCCGGATGCTGCCGACGGTCGGCGTGAAATGCTATTCATGGGCGCTCGACACGGTCGGCCTGTTCGGCGCCCGCGCTGAGGATCTCGCGTGCGGATTGCTCGCGATGACCGGCCGCAGCGAATTTTCCGGCATCGTCCCGGCGAAGGCGCCGCGCATCGGCGTGGTCAGGCAGGAGTTCGCCGGCGCCGTGGAGCCGGCGGCCGAAGAGGGCCTGTTGGCCGCGGTGAAGGCGGCGGAGCGCGCCGGTGCCAGCGTGCAGACGATCGATCTGCCCGAGGCGGTGCAGGAGGCCTGGCGCATCCATCCCATCGTCCAGGACTTCGAGGCGCATCGCGCGCTGGCCTGGGAGTTTTCGGAGCGTCACGACGAGATCGCGCCGATGCTGCGGGCAAGCCTCGATGCCACCGCCCATCTGACGCCGAAGGACTATGACGAGGCGCGCCGGATCAGCCGTCGCGGCCGCCGCGAGCTCGGCGAATTGTTCGAGGGCGTCGACGTGCTCCTGACCTATTCGGCGCCCGGCACGGCTCCGGCCAAGGAGCTCGCGACGACAGGCGACCCCCGCTACAACCGGCTCTGGACGCTGATGGGCAATCCTTGCGTCAACGTTCCCGTGCTGAAGGCGGGTGGCCTGCCGATCGGCGTGCAGGTGATCGCACGCTTCGGCAACGACGCGCGCGCGCTGGCAACGGCGTGGTTCCTCGAGGATGCGCTGGCGAAATCAGGCTAGCGCGGGCTCGTTGCTCGCGATGTGCTGATCGGATGCAGGTGAAGCTGCACTGACGGCGGTGCCTTGCCCGAGCCAGCGCTCGGCGGCTGCGCGACCGTTCCGGTGCAGCAGGCGAATGAAGCCGCGGCCGAGATCGGTGGACGAACGTTGGGCCAGACCGTCAACGGAATCTTCCGCCGCGATCCTGGTGAGGCGCAGCGACGGCGCGGCATGAGCCTGCGCCCATTCGATCGCCGCGATCTCGGCATTGAGGGCGGCGTTGGCCGCGATCTGGTCCAGCCGGCGATCGATCGCGGCGAGCGTGATCGGCACGTAGCTGTCGCGCGCCGGCGTGACCTGGACGAGCAGGACGTCGGACGTCGTCGTGTCCTGCGTCAGCCGCAGCAAGGGTGGATTGCCGCCTAAGCCGCCGTCCCAATAGGCTTCGCCCTCGATCTCGACGGCGCAGTGAACCAAGGGCGGACAAGTCGAGGCCAGCGCGACGTCGGCGGTGATGGCATCGTTGCGGAAGATCTGCTGCTGCCCGTCGCGGATCCGTGTCGCCGCGATCAGGAGCTTCGGGCAGTCCGGATTGAGTAGCGCGGCGAAATCGATGTCGCGCGATAGCGCCTGCCGCAGCGGATCGAGATCGAAAGGATCAAACTGGCCGGAGCGCAGCGTCGGACCGAACGCGACCGAGCTTCCCGCCGGCGAAAAGCCGCCGACCAGCATCAGCGAGCGGAACGAGGCCTCGTGCATCAGGCGGATCCAGAACCGGCTCAGCCGGCTACGTGCAGCTTCGCGGCCGCCCTCGGCAAGGCCGGAGGCGAGCAGGAGCGCATTGATAGCGCCGGCACTGGCGCCGCTGATGGTGTCGATCTCGATCGGCTCTTCCAGCAGCCGCTCCAGCACGCCCCAGGTGAAGGCGGCAAAGGTGCCACCGCCCTGCAGCGCCAGCGAGAGCTTTCTCGGCGGCCATTGGCCGGCGGGTAGCTGCGCGGGCGCAACGGGCGCGGTCGCGGTCACTACCTCGGCCGTCACTGGCGCTCGCGCGATCGGATCAGGCTGCGGCGCTGGCGGCAAGACGGGAGGAGGCGCGGGAGGCGGCGAGGGCGCATCGGACCAAATGTCGGTGGTCGAGAGCAGCCGGCTTGCCGCGGTGCGCAACGCACCTCGCGAACCAACCCCGTCATGCGCGCCGACCATCTTCTCGCTCATTCTGAGCAACCGCGTAACGCCATCTCGACTGTCAGGATGACAGGCATGGAACACATTCGCTACTGCCTGCCGCGAAAGCGCCGGCAGTTGCGAACAGGATTTGACATATAACGCAGAGAGGGGGCTTCGGTATCCGTAGATGCCCCGGCTTTAGACGCGGACCTCGAAGCGACTACGCCTTCTCGCCGATCCGGCTTTCTTTGCCAGCTTGCAATCGCTTGATGTTCTCGCGATGCGCGTAGAACAAGAGCAGCGTCAGCACCGCGAACAAGGCTGCGAGCGCAAGGTGCCCGAACCACCACAGGAACATCGGCGTGACGAACGCCGCCACCAGCGCGGAGAGCGAGGAGTAGCGGGTGGTGAAGGCGGTCGCCAGCCAGATCAGGCAGAACACGACGGCGCCGGGCCAGAACAGTCCGAGCAGGATGCCGATATAGACGGCCACGCCCTTGCCGCCCTTGAACTTGAGCCAGACCGGGAAGAGGTGGCCGAGGAAGGCACCGAGCCCGGCCACCATGGCGGCATTGGGTCCTGCGATGTAGCCGGCGATCACCACGGCCACGGTGCCCTTGAGCGCGTCGAACAGCAGGGTGCCCGCGGCGAGGCTCTTGCGTCCCGTGCGCAGCACATTGGTGGCGCCGATGCTGCCGGAGCCGATCGAGCGGATATCCTGGGTGCCGGCGAGCCTGGTCAGGACCAGCCCGAACGGGATCGAGCCGAGGAGGTAGCCGATGACGAAGGCCACCGGCAGAAATGCTTCAAGCCCCATGGCGGCAGCTCCAAAGGCTGTATTTCACGTCAGACATGCTCGTAGACCGTGCGTCCGCCGACAATGGTGCGCACCACGCGGCCTGTAAAGCGGGCCTCGTCGAACGGGGTGTTCTTGCAGGGCGATTTGAGATCGGCGGGATCGACCACCCAGGGCACATCGGGGTCGATCACGATGACGTCGGCCGGGCTGCCTGCGCGCAGGGTTCCGCCCGGTAGCCCCAGGATTTCGGCCGGCCGGGTCGACATCGCCCGGATCAGCGTCTTCAGTTCCAGCTCGCCATTGTGCACGAGGCGGAGGCCAGCGGGCAGCATGGTTTCGAGACCAACGGCGCCGGGAGCGGCTTCGGCGAACGGCAGGCGCTTGACCTCGACGTCCTGCGGATTGTGGTCGGACATGATGACGTCGAGCAGGCCGGAGGCGATTGCGGCCACCAGCGCGCGGCGGTCGTCCTCGGTTCGCAGCGGCGGCGACAGTTTCAGGAAGGAACGGTAGGGGCCGATGTCGTTCTCGTTCAGCGCAAGATGGTTGATCGAGACCGAGGCGCTGACGGCGAGCCCGTCGTCGCGGGCGCGCTGGAGGATCTCGAGCGAGTCGATGCAGGTCAGCGAGGCCGCGTGATAGCGGCCGCCGGTCAACGCCACGAGGCGCATGTCGCGTTCCAGGATCACGGCCTCGGCGGCATTCGGGATGCCCATCAGGCCGAGCCGCGAGGCGAACTCGCCCTCGTTCATCACGCCTTCGCCGACGAGATCGGGGTCTTCGGTGTAGTGGACGATCAGCGCGTCGAAATCGCGCGCGTAGGTCAGCGCGCGCCGCATCACCTGCGCATTGGTCACGCTTCTGACGCCGTCGCTGAAGGCGATCGCGCCCGCGGCCTTGAGCAGACCGAACTCGGTCATCTCATCGCCGTGCATGCCCTTGGTGAGCGCTGCCATCGGCTGGATGTTGACGATCGCGGTGTCGCGGGCGCGGCGCATCACGAAGTCGACGGTCGCCGAATTATCGATCACCGGAGAGGTGTCGGGCTGGCAGATGATGGTGGTGATGCCGCCGGTCGCGGCCGCCTGGCTCGCTGTGGCAAAGGTCTCGCGATGGCTGAAGCCGGGCTCGCCGACGAAGGCGCGCATGTCGATCAGGCCGGGCGCGACGATCTTGCCGGAGCAGTTGACGATGTCGGTGCCTTCGGGGACGCCGGCCGCGCCGATGCCGCGGCGGGTCTCGCGGATGGCGCCGTCGGCGATGAGAACGTCGCCGACACCGTCGAAATCCCGGGAGGGGTCGACGACGCGGGCGTTGGCGAGCAGGATGGGGCGGCGATCGGTCAGCATCGGCATCACGCGTTCGGCAGGTTGCGGGCGAGCGCTTCCAGCACCGCCATGCGGACGGCGACACCCATCTCCACCTGTTCGCGGATCAGGGATTGCGCGCCGTCGGCCACGATCGAGTCGATCTCGACGCCGCGGTTCATGGGGCCCGGATGCATCACCAGTGCGTCGGGCTTGGCGTAGGCGAGCTTCTTCTGGTCGAGCCCGAAATAGTTGAAGTACTCGCTGGATGACGGCACGAAGGAGCCGTTCATACGCTCGCGCTGGAGCCGGAGCATCATGACGATGTCGGCGCCGTTGAGCCCCTCTCGCATGTCGCGCGCGACCTCGACGCCCATCCGCTCGATGCCCGGCGGCAGCAGCGTGGTCGGGCCGACGACGCGGACGCGGGCGCCCATCGTGTTGAGCAGGATGATGTTGGAGCGGGCGACGCGCGAATGCAGCACGTCGCCGCAGATCGCGACCACGAGCCCTTCGATCCGGCCCTTGTTGCGGCGGATGGTGAGCGCGTCGAGCAGGGCCTGGGTCGGATGCTCATGGGCGCCGTCGCCGGCATTGATCACGGAACCGTCAACCTTGCGCGCCAGCAGTTCCACCGCGCCGGAGGCGTGATGGCGCATCACCAGGATGTCCGGGTGCATCGCGTTCAGCGTCATCGCGGTGTCGATCAGCGTCTCGCCCTTCTTCATGGACGAGGAGGACACCGACATGTTCATGACGTCGGCGCCCAGGCGCTTGCCGGCGAGCTCGAACGAGGATTGGGTCCGGGTGGAGGCCTCGAAGAAGAGGTTCACCTGCGTCCGTCCCCGCAGGACGGTGCGCTTCTTGTCAACCTGGCGGTTGAGCTCGACATATTCTTCGGACAGGTCGAGGAGGCCGGTGATGTCGGCCGCGGAAAGGCCCTCAATGCCCAGCAAATGCCGGTGGCCGAGGACGAAGGTCGATTTCGATGTCATTAAAACGAGAGCTATAGGCGCGGATGCATGAGGGGGCAAGGGCCAATGCCGGGGCGGGGAGTTATCCCCTGAGGAGTCTGGTACACGGTCATTCCGGCATGGCGCGCAAGCGCCAGACCCGGAATTTCGAGATTCCGGGTTCGATGCTTCGCATCGCGCCGGAATGACAGGGAAGTTTAGATGCGCTCCATCAAATCGATTTTGATCGTACTTTTAACAATCGCCTCCATCTCATCCGCGTTGGCCCAATCGCTCCCCGGCGGCTTCGTCTATCTGCGCGAGATCGATCCCGGCATCATCCAGGACATCCGCTACGCCACCTCGAACAATTTCGTCGGCCGGCCGCTCGCCGGCTACAATGCCGGTGAATGCGTGGTGAAGCGCGAAGTCGGGCTGCGGCTGAAGGCGGTACAAGAAAGGCTCGCGGCGCAAAACCTCTCGCTGAAGATGTTCGACTGCTACCGGCCGGCCCGGGCCTCGCTCGACATGGTCAAGTGGTCGCAGAACGGCCATGAGACGGCCGCCGAGCGGCGCTACAATCCCAAGATCCCCAAGACCGAGCTGTTCCGCCTCGGCTACATCGCGAGCCGCTCGCAGCATTCGACGGGTGCCGCGCTCGATCTCACCTTGGTCGATCTCAAAGCCGACAACGCCGCCAAATATGATGCGGCAAAGACCTATGCCGACTGCACGGCGCCGGTCGAAGCGCGCGCGCCGGAAGGCAGCGTCGACATGGGCACCGGCTACGACTGCACCGACACGAGGGGCCATACTGCGGCACCGTCGATCACACCGGAGCAGCGCGCCTGGCGCAAGCGGCTGGTGGCTGCGATGGCCAGGCAAGGCTTTGTGAACTATTCGAAGGAGTGGTGGCATTTTTCCCTGCCGGGGGCAGGCGGGGCAGCCTATGATTTCCCGATTCAGCCGCGCCGGAACTAAAGTCCGAGCCGAGGAAACCTGATGACCCAGCCGAGCTTCGCGACCCACGAGGTCTTCAACCAGTCGCCGCCGTTCGAGGATATCGACCTGTTCGCCGTGGATCGGCCGCTGGTCGATGCGGTGAAGGTCAATGGCGGCGCGGCGGCGGAACGCGAGCTGTCGGAGTTCGGCAGGCAGTGGGGCTCGGCCGCGATGGCCGATCGCGGGCGCGTCGCGAACGAGAGCACGCCGAAGCTGCGCACCTTCGACGCAAAAGGCAATCGCCGCGACCAGGTCGAGTTTCACCCGGCCTATCATGAGCTGATGGCACACAGCGCTCATGCCGGCGTCCACAATTCGACCTGGACCGCGAACGGCAAGCCTGCGGGCGATGCCGCCGAAGTCATTCGTGCCGCAAAATTCTACATGGCCGCACAAGTCGAGACCGGCCACCTCTGTCCTGTTACGATGACGCGCGCCTCGGTCGGTGCGCTGGCAATGCAGCCGGACCTGCTCGGCAGGGTGATGCCGGTGCTGTCGACCCGGAGCTACGACCCGAGCTTTGCGCCGTGGTGGCAGAAGCGCGGCATGACTCTCGGCATGGGCATGACCGAGAAGCAGGGCGGCACCGACGTGCGTGCCAACATGACGCGTGCGGTGCGCGACGGCGAGGCCTATCGCATCACCGGCCACAAATGGTTCATGTCGGCGCCGATGTGCGATGCGTTCCTGGTGCTGGCGCAGGCCGAGCAGGGTCTGACCTGTTTCTTCATGCCGCGCTTTGCGCCGGATGGTTCGGTGAATGCGATCCAGTTCCAGCGGCTGAAGGACAAGCTCGGCAATCGCTCCAATGCCTCGTCCGAAGTCGAGTTCGTCGGTGCCTACGCCGAACGGGTCGGCGAGGAGGGCAAGGGCATCCGCACCATCATCCAGATGGTGCAGCTGACGCGGCAGGATTGCGCGATCGCCTCCGTCGGCCTGATGCGCTCGGGACTTGCGCATGCGCTGCATCACGCCCGTCACCGCAGCGTGTTCCAGAAACATCTGGCCGATCAGCCGCTGATGCAGGCCGTGCTGTCGGACATGGCGCTGCATGTCGAGGCGAGCACAGCCCTGGTCATGCGGCTCTGCCGCGCCTTCGACCGCACGCCGCACGATGCGGCGGAGGCCGCCTATATGCGGCTGCTGACCCCCGCAATCAAATACTGGACCTGCAAGAGTGCGTCGCCGTTCCTCTATGAGGCCATGGAATGCCTCGGCGGCAACGGCTATGTCGAGGACGGCATTCTGGCGCGGCACTACCGGGAATCGCCGGTCAACGCGATCTGGGAGGGCTCCGGCAACGTGATGTGCCTCGACGTGCTCCGGGCGCTCTCGCGCGAGCCGGAGGCGGCGACGGCTGTGCTGCAATCGCTTGCGGCCAAGACGAAGGGCTTGCCCGGAGCAGGCGAAGCGATTGCGTTCATCGGTCAGACCTTCCGCCGCGCCGATGGCGAGCGCGTCGCGCGGCTTGCGGTCGAGAAGCTGGCACTGCTTGCCGCCGCTGCGGCGCTCAACGGCGTGTCGCCGCGCCACGCCGAACTGTTTGCCGCCACGCGCCTCGCAGCGACCCACGCCAGCATGTATGGCGCGGTCGAGCTGGAGAGCGGCGAGATGCGCGCGCTGCTGGAGCGGGCGCTGCCGTGAGTCTTCCCAACGAAAGCCTCCTGATGGATTCCCTCAATCCCGACCATCCGCCGTTGACCGTGACGCCAGCGACGCCGCGCCTCTGGATGTTCTGGGGCACCGCGCTGTGGGGCCTCTTCGTCTTCGTGGCGATGTTCGTCGGGCAGATCGGCGCCGTTGTCCTGCTGGTGGTGCAGCGTGGTCTTCCCATGGACTTCGCCTCGCTCCAGGCGGTCGGCCAGGATCCGCAGGCGCTCGCGCTGTCGGTCATCATGGGCCTGCCGGCGACGCTCCTGGCGGTGTGGCTCGCCATTGCCATCAAGAAAGCCTCCTTCGTCGACTATCTCGCGCTGCACTGGCCGTCCTGGAAGCAACTGCTGTTCGGTGCGGTCGGCCTCATCCTGCTGGTGCTGGTCTGGGAGACGATGTCGCGCGCGCTCGGCCGCGAGGCGACGCCGGGCTTCATGACCGATCTTTTGAAATCGGGCCGCGACAAGGGCGCGGCGCTGTTGCTGCTGTTCGCCTTCAGCATGGCTGCGCCGATGTCGGAGGAGATCCTGGCGCGCGGCTTCCTCTATCGCGGCTGGTCGGCGAGCTTCTTGGGCGTGCCGGGCGCGATCCTGCTGTCGTCGCTGGTCTGGACGGTCGTGCACCTGCAATACGACATGTACTTCCTCGCCGAGGTCTTCACCATCGGCCTGTGGTTCGGCTACATGCGCTATCGCGCGAATTCGCTCTGGCTCACCATCGTGCTGCACGCGCTGAACAATCTCACCGCGGTGGTGCTGACGATGTGGCTAGGGAGCTAGGCCGCCAGCGCGATCGCGATCGGCATCGTGATCGCCGCCAAAATCGTCTGCAGCGTGATGATCTGCGCCAGCAGCGGGGCATCGCCGCCCATCTGGCGCGCCATCACATAGGCGCTGGACGAGGTCGGCACCGCCGCGCAGATCGCCACGATCGCGCGGCTGTCGCCCGACAGTCCGAACCAGACGGCCAGCGCCAGTGCCAGCGCAGGCATCAGCGCGAGCTTGAAGACGACGCCGATGGCCGCGGCCAGGCTTGGACGCAAGAGGCCTTCGAGATGCAGACCGGCGCCGGTGACGAGCAAGCCGATCGCGAGCGAGGAGCGGCTGAGCGCGTCCGCCACCTCGTGCCAGAGTTTTGGCAACGGCAGGTGGGTGACGTTGACGAAGAGCCCGATCGCGCAGGCCCAGATCAGGGGATTGCGGATCACCGTCATGACGATGGTCCGCGCTGACTGCTTCTCCGGCGCGGCGTAATGGGCGAGCACCACGACGCTCAACACGTTGACGAGGGGAATGATCGCGACCATCGCCACGGAGGCGAGCGCCAGCCCGACATCGCCGAACATGTTGGCGGCGACCGACAGCCCGACGAAGGTCTGCCAGCGCGTCGCGCCCTGGAAGATCGAGGTGAAGGCGGGGCCGTCGATATCGAGCCGGGCCAAGGCAGGGCGCAGCGCGAGGCAGAGCAGCGACATCGCCAGCGCCGACAGCAGCAGCGCGCCGCCGACACCCGCGACCGGCACCTTGGAGAGGTCGGCCTTCACCAGCGTCTGGATCAGCAGCATCGGAAACAGCACGAAATAGGTCAGCCGCTCCAGCCCGTGCCACTGCGTGTCCAGCCGCATCAGGCTGCGCTTCAGCACGATGCCGAGCACGATGAGGATGAAGACCGGCAGCAGCGCCGCAATCACGACGGCCATCGGTCAGGTGGTCCCTGAACGGAGATTGGCGAGGCGGTCGAGCGCGCCTTGCAGGATGAAGATCGCGGCGTGCTCGTCGATGACCTCGGCGCGCTTGGCGCGGCTGACATCCATGCCGATCAGCTCGCGCTCGACGGCCGCGGTCGAGAGGCGCTCATCCCACAGGCCGATGGGGAGGGCGGTCAGGCCGGCGAGATTGCGGGCGAAGGCGCGGGTGGATTGCGCGCGCGGACCCTCGCTGCCGTCCATGTTGATGGGCAGGCCGAGCACGAAGCCGACCACCCTGCGCTCGGCCGCAATCGCGAGCAGCCGGGCGGCGTCCTGCTTGAACTGCTTGCGCTGGATCGTCTCGACGCCGGTCGCAAGCCGCCGGTCCGGGTCGGATACGGCAACGCCGATGGTCTTGGTGCCGAGGTCGAGCCCGACCAGCGCGCCGCGGGCGGGCCAGTGGGTTGCAGCATCGACGAGAGGCAGGATAAGAGCCGGCATGGCGTAGCGCATATCACGCGTTACGCCGCGGAGTGAACCCGGAACAATGGATGCGCTGACATTATTCGGTCTGTTCGCCGTCACGGCGATGCTGGTCAGTTACGCCCTGGAAGATCGCGGCCATTGGTTCGTGCTGTGGTTCGCCGCATCCTGCGCGCTCGGCTCGGCTTACGGCTTTCTCCAGGGCGCCTGGCCGTTCGGTCTGGTCGAAGCGGTCTGGGCCGTCGTGGCGCTGCGGCGGTGGCAGCTGAAGCCGCAGATTATCGGCGGCCGCAACATGCGCGGGAAATCGTGATGCACAAAGTGCATCGATCATTTGTGGCAAATCTCACACGGGTGACGTCGCGGGCCATGGCATGATGTCGCGTCTCCGGCAGCGCGCATCGATTGACGCTATGGTTGTGAAGCGGTAGAAATGTAGGTCTAAAGTAGTGTGGGGCACGTGCCCCGATTTCCAGAACGATCGGCAGCGACCGGCAGTCCCGCCCGTGCTGCAACCTTGGCGCAAATTTTTAATGCGCCCCGACCACGTCCCATATTCGCCCAATCATTTGAGAGGTCACGATGCTCATCAAGCCAAGCCTGATCGCGGGCTCAGAAAGGCGATTCAAACAAGCCGAGTTCTCACCCGAAGCCCTGAACCGGAAACTGGGCGACGGTCCGATCGAGATGACCGTCGAGAAGATGCGCCTGCGCCAGCGCCAGCTGCTGGCGGAGACGCAGGACGTGGAGAAGGCCGAGATCGGCCTGGAGCGGATCATCCAGGGCAATGATCTCGACAGCATCAATTATCTCGCCAAGGGGACCGCGGCCTCGCGCTCGATCTGCCGCATTCAGCTCAGGGATCCCAAGTCGAATCTGCTCGGCTACGGCTCGGGCTTTCTGATCGGGCCGGGCCTGTTGCTGACCAACCATCATGTCTTCGGCAAGCCGGCCGAGGCCGCCAATTCGATCGCCGATTTCAACTACGAGCTCGACGTCTCTGGACAGGAGCGCGTGCCGGTGCGGTTCGGCTTCGAGCCGGGCAAATTCTTCTACACCAATGACAGGCTGGATTTTTCGATCGTCGCGGTGGCGCCGACCTCGCTGTCGGGCGGGGAGGAGCTCGAGGATTGGGGATGGCTGCCGCTCAGCGGCGCGCCCGGCAAGGCAGACCCCGGCGAGTACCTCACCATCGTCCAGCATCCCAGCGGGCAGATGAAGCAGGTCTGTGTCCGCGAGAACAAGCTGCTCAAATATGTCGGCGACTTCCTCTGGTACAACACCGATACGACGGCGGGATCGTCGGGCTCGCCGGCATTCAATCGCTTCTGGCAGGTGGTCGCGCTGCATCACAGCGGCGTTCCCCGGAAGGATGCGCAGGGCCGCACCCTGACCAAGGACGGCAAGGTGTGGAAGTCGTCGATGGACGAATCCTCGATCGACTGGATCGCCAATGAAGGCATCCGGATCAGCGCGATCGTCGCCGATCTCAAAGTGGCCGTCGGCTCCCATCCCCTGATCAAGCCGGTGCTGGACGAGGAGGAGCCGCCGAACCGGCAGGAGATCGAGAAGGTCCGCGCACCGGTCGCCGCGCCCGCTTACGGCGCCAACATCTGGGTCGAGCAGTCGCTCGACGGCGCCGCGCTGGTGGTCCCGATCCGGGTGCCGTTGCCGATGTTCAGGAAGGACATTCCGTTCGCTCCGCTGGTACCCGTGCCGGGTCCGGCTGGGGGTAACGCAGGGACGCAGAACGGCGGTATGCCGAACGGTAGCAAGCCGTTGATCGCTCCGCCGGCCGGCCTCCTGCCTCGCATCAGTGCGAACGGCCTGCCCATGGAGGCCGTGCATATCGATCAGAGCACGCTGAAATCGCGTCCCGGATACAAAGCGAATTTTCTCGGCACCGGTAAATTCTCGGTGGCCCTGCCGAAGATTCCGGCCGCTCTCAAGTCCCGGATCGCGACGCTGAAGGGAAGCTCCAGGCAGTCCGAGCTGAAATACTTCAACTACAGCGTCGTCATGAACAAGGAGCGCCGGCTCGCCTTCTTCAGCTGTGTCAATATCGACGGCGGACAGCAACAGGACGTCGGCAAGCGCGAAGGCGATTCCTGGTTGCGCGATCCGCGCATCGACGACGATGCCCAGATCGGCGACGAGTTCTACCGCAAGCAGGCCACCTTCGAGGCGGACCGCAGCAAGAACCCGTTCGATCGCGGTCATCTCGTGCGCCGCCTCGATGCGACCTGGGGCGACACCGTCGCCGCGGCCAAGCAGCACGGCGACGATTCCTTCCACTTCACCAATTGCTCGCCGCAGTTCTTCTCGTTCAACCAGGGCAAGCAGCTCTGGGCGGGCCTCGAGGATTACACGCGCGACGTCCTGCTCGAAGGGGAGGAGAAGGGCATCGTCATGAACGGTCCGGTGTTCGACGGGCCGGACGCCGACGGATCCGATCTGCCCAATCCGGCCGGCCGGCCGCACAAGGATCCAAGCTTCGGCGGCGTTCAAATCCCGAAATATTTCTGGAAGATCCTGATCCGACGCAACGAGGATGACGACGCTCTCAAGGCGGCAGCATTCCTGATGAGCCAGCGAAAGCTGGTCATGGAAATCGATCGCATCCAGGAGGTGGACCTGCGCGAAAAGATGTCGGAGGAGGATGTCAGCGTCTTCCAGGTCTCGATCGCGGACCTGGCGAAATTGACCAAGCTCGACTTCGGCAATCTCGCCGACGCGGATTCGCACGAGGCGACCTCGGTCGGTCCGCGGCGGATCGAGTCCTATGAGGACATTCGACTCTAGAACAGCGCCGCCTGACGCGGCGTCACCGCGTCAGGCCGCGATGACGTCCTCGTCAGTCTTCAGGCAAGCGGCAAAACTGCAGAGCGCGCTGGTTTGATGGCCGGCGCGACGCTGGATGAACAGTGTCTCGACCCGCGCTTGCGACGGGCTCAGGGTGTGGATCGAGACGGTGCCATTCATTGCGCTACGTTCGACGACCGCGCGCGGCAGCAACGTCACGCCCATGTCGGCGGCGACGCAGCCGATCATGCCGTCGAGCGTGCCGAGCTCGAAGCGTGCGGCGGAAGGCCAGCCGAACTCGACGAAGATCTGCTCGAGCCGCTGGCGGTAGGTGCAGCCGGTGCGGAATACCAGCGCGGTCGGGCCGGACTCCGGCGTGCCGGCGCGCAGCTCGGCAAGCGAGGCCCAGCGACGCGCGCTGACCAGCACCAGCTCCTCGCGGAAGGCGCTCGTCGCAGCGAGGTCGTCATGCGCGATCGGACCTGCGACGAAGGCACCATCGAGCGCACCTTCGAGCACGCCGGCGACGAGGTCGGCGGTCGGCGCGGTACGCAAGGAAAGGCGCACGGCAGGAAAGCGGCGGTGGAAATCGGCGAGCAGCGGCGGCAGCCGCACCGCCGCGGTCGTTTCCATTGAGCCGATCGCAAGCGGTCCCTTGGGCTCGCCATCGTCGCGCGCGGCCAGCACGGCCTCGCGCGACAGCGCCGCCATCTTTTGAGCGTAGGGCAGGAGGCGCTTGCCGGCGCCGGTCAGCGTCATGCCCCGGCTGTGGCGTTCGAACAGCGGCGTGCCGATCTCCGCCTCCAGCGCCTTCACGCGCTGGGTGACGTTGGATTGCACGGTGTTCAGCTCTTCCGCGGCGCGAGTGATGCCGCCGGCGCGGGCGACTGCGGCAAAGGTGTTGAGATCGCTGAGTTCCATGGCCCGTTTCTCTTTCGAGATGGCAGCGTTCTGTAGAATTCAATTTTGAAGAATGATATTCGCGCCTAATCTTCCTGTCCAGAGCAGGAGGACTCATGCCGATTGCCACGCCGCTGACGGAGTTGCTGGGGATCAGGCATCCGATCTTGTCGGCTCCCATGGATACGATCGCCGGCAGCCGGCTGACGCGCGCTGTCAGCGAGGCCGGCGGATTCGGCATCCTGGGTGGTGGATACGGTGACCGTGTCCGACTTCAGATGGAGGCCGCAGAGCTGAAGGGCTTTGCGCCGTTCGGCATCGGCTTCATCACCTGGAGCCTGGCGAAGCAGCCCGAGCTGCTCGACATCGCGCTCGACGCTCGCCCGCAGGCCGTGATGCTGTCGTTCGGCGATCCCGCGCCATTCGCGCCGCGCATCAAGGCGTGCGGCGTGCGACTGATCTGCCAGGTGCAGAGCGAGGACATCGCCAGGCAGGCGCTCGATGCCGGCGCGGATATCCTGATCGCGCAAGGCACCGAAGCCGGCGGCCATGGCGCATCGCGCACCACCGTCGATATCGTGCCGGCGATCGTCGATCTCGCGGCCGGACGCGTGCCGGTCGTCGCGGCGGGCGGGATCGCCGACGGCCGGGGCCTTGCCGCAATGATGATGCTGGGCGCAGCCGGTGTGCTGATCGGCACCCGTTTCTATGCGAGCGCGGAGGCTAACGGGGCGCAGGAGGCCAAGGAGCGCATTCGCAGCGCTGACGGCAATGACACCGTGCGCGGCGTCATTGCCGACTGGTCGCGCAGCCTGTTCTGGCCGGCCCCGTTCACCGCGCGAACCCTGGTCAATGATCACATCAGGCGCTGGACCGGCCGCGAGATCGAGCTGATGCAGCGCGCGAGCGAGGTCGCCGTCGAGTATGCTGCGGCGAAGGCCGCGGGCGATTTCGAGGTCGCCGCGGTCTTTGCCGGCGAGGCGGTTGGCCTGATTCATGATATTCCGCCCGCAGCCGAACTCGTCGAGCGGATTGCGATTGAAGCCGAACAGCTCCTTGCCGGACGGCGCAACTCCATTGCGTCAGTCGCCTGAACCTAGAGAGAACAACCATGTGGCCTGACCGTCGACTGATCGACCTCTTCAAGACCGAATTTCCGATCGTGCTGGCGCCGATGGCCGGTGTGATGGATGCGGAGCTGGTGATCGCCGCGGCGCAAGGCGGAGCGCTGGGGTCGCTGCCGTGCGCGATGCTGTCGCCGGACAAGATACGCGAGCAGGTCAGGATCATCCGCAACGGCGTCACAGCGCCGGTCAATCTGAACTTCTTCTGCCACACGCCGGTCGAGCTCACGGCGGAGGCCGAGGCGCGCTGGAAGCAACGCCTCGCGGGCTATTACAGGGAACATGGCCTCGATCCGGCGGCGCCGGTCAATGCCGCCAACCGGGCCCCGTTCGATGCGGCGACCTGCGCGCTCGTGGAGGAGCTGAAGCCGGAGGTCGTGAGCTTCCATTTCGGGCTCCCGGAGCAGGCCTTCCTCGACCGCATCAGGGCAGCCGGGTGTCTCGTGATCGCCTCGGCGACCACCGTGAAGGAAGCCGTCTGGCTCGACCAGCGCGGTGTCGACGCGGTGATCGCGCAAGGCGCGGAGGCCGGCGGCCATCGCGGCATGTTCCTGACCGAGAAGATAAGCGAGCAGCCCGGCAATCTTGCGTTGGTGCCGCAGATTGTCGATGCCGTGAAGGTGCCGGTGATCGTGGCCGGCGGCATTGGGGACGGGCGCGGCATCGCGGCAGCTTTCGCGCTGGGCGCCTCCGGTGTGCAGATCGGAAGCGCTTACCTGCGCTGTCCTGAATCCAAAGTGACCGCGGCGGGGCGCGCGGCACTGGCGGAAGGACGCGATGATTCCACCGTCATCACCAACGTCATGACCGGGCGGCCGGCCCGCGGCGTCCAGAACAGGCTGATGCGCGAAGCCGGTCCAATCTGCCCGGATGCGCCGCCATTTCCCCATGCGGCAACGGCGCTGGTGCCGTTGAAGGCGGCGGCGGAGAAGCAGGGCCGCGCGGACTTCACCAATCTTTGGGCGGGGCAGGCGATCGCCATGGGGCGGGACCTCCCCGCCGCCGAATTGACCCGGGATCTCGCCAAATCGGCGCTGGCCCGCATGAAAGCGCTGGCTGGGTAGCTCCGGCCCCGGTTGCGGCGCAAAACCGGCCTCTGCTATACGGCACATAGGTTTTGCCGTGAGAGGCCTTATATAATGTCCGTCGACGCCGCTACCGTCCGCCGCATCGCGCATCTGGCGCGCATCGCGGTTTCCGAGGGCGAGGTTCCGCATCTGCAGGGCGAGCTCAACGCCATGCTCGCCTTCGTCGAGCAGCTCTCCGAGGTCAATGTCGAGGGCGTGGAGCCCATGACCTCGGTCACCCCGATGCAGATGAAGAAGCGGCAGGACGTGGTCGATGACGGCGAGATCGCCGACGATATCGTTGCCAACGCGCCCGCGACCGAAGGTCACTTCTTCCTGGTGCCCAAGGTCGTCGAGTAATTTTTAGGACGTGGTCCGATGTGTCTGCTTTGCGACGATGAGAAGGCCTATCAGGCCTACATGAACTATCTCGACAAGATGGAGCGGCAGGGCAAGGCTGCCGATCCCAACGTCGCCGTCAATGCCGTGCTCGACGAGATCGAGGCCGCCGCCAATGCCGCCGCCAAAAAAGACGACCCGGCCAACGACAAGACCCTGTCTCCGTTCTTCTGCAGCCCGATCAATAAATGACCGATTTGACATCGCTGACGCTCGCCGAGGCCCGCAAGGGTCTCGCCGACAAGACTTTCACGTCCCTCGAGCTGACCGACGCGCATCTGAGCGCCATCGAAGCCGCGCGGGTGCTCAACGCCTTCGTGATGGAGACGCCGGAGCAGGCGCGCGACATGGCCAGGGCCGTGGACGAGAAGATCGCCAAGGGCGATGCCGGTCCGCTCGCCGGGATCCCGCTCGGCATCAAGGATCTGTTCGCGACCAAGGGCGTGCGCACCACCGCATGCTCGAAGATCCTCGGCAATTTCGTGCCGACCTACGAGTCCACCATCACCTCGCAGCTGTGGCGCGACGGTGCGGTGATGCTCGGCAAGCTGAACAATGACGAGTTCGCGATGGGCTCGGCGAACGAGACCTCGTGCTTCGGTCCCGTCGGCAATCCCTGGCGGCGCGAGGGAAGCAACACCACGCTGGTGCCGGGTGGCTCGTCCGGCGGCTCTGCCTCGGCGGTGGCGGCGCTGCTGTGCATGGGCGCGACCGCGACCGACACCGGCGGCTCGATCCGCCAGCCGGCGGCGTTCACCGCGACCGTCGGCATCAAGCCGACCTATGGCCGCTGCTCGCGCTGGGGCATCGTCGCCTTTGCCTCCTCGCTCGACCAGGCAGGTCCCATTGCGCGCAGCGTGCGCGATTCCGCGATGCTGCTGCGCTCGATGGCCGGCCATGACCCGAAGGACACGACCTCGGTCGACATTCCCGTGCCCGATTACGAGGCGGCGATCGGCAAGTCCGTGAAGGGCATGAAGATCGGCATTCCCAAGGAGTACCGCCTCGACGGCATGCCGGCCGAGATCGAAAAACTCTGGAGCGAGGGCGCGGCGTGGCTGAAGGCGGCCGGCGCCGAACTGGTCGAGGTGTCGCTGCCGCACACCAAATACGCACTGCCGGCCTATTACATCGTGGCGCCGGCGGAAGCGTCCTCGAACCTCGCGCGCTATGACGGCGTCCGCTACGGCCTGCGCGAGCAGGCCAAGAACATCACCGAGCTCTACGAGAACACCCGCGCCGAAGGTTTTGGTGCGGAGGTCCGCCGCCGCGTCATGATCGGCACCTATGTGCTCTCGGCCGGCTATTACGACGCCTACTATTTGCGCGCCCAGAAGGTGCGCACGCTGATCAAGAAGGATTTCGAGGATTGCTTCGCCAGGGGCGTCGACGCGATCCTGACGCCGGCGACGCCGTCGGCGGCCTTCGGCATCGGCGAGAAGGGCGGCGCCGATCCGGTCGAGATGTATCTCAACGACATCTTCACGGTGACCGTGAACATGGCGGGCCTGCCCGGCATCGCGGTGCCCGCCGGCAAGGATGCGCAGGGCCTGCCGCTCGGCCTGCAGCTGATCGGCCGTCCGTTCGAGGAGGAGACGCTGTTCTCGCTCGGCGAGGTGATCGAGCAGGCGGCCGGCCGCTTCACGCCCGCGAGGTGGTGGTGAATGCCGCGGCGTTCATCGCGAGCCTCGACGGCGCGGCGCCCGCGCCACACCTGAGCGCGCCGCTCGCCGGCCTGTGGTGGGCCGCGAAGGGGGACTGGGACCGCGCCCACAAGATCGTCCAGGACGAGCAGGGTCGCGACGCAGCCTGGGTGCACGCCTACCTGCACCGCGTCGAGGGCGATCTCGGCAACGCCGGCTACTGGTACCGCCAGGCCGGCCAGCCGGCTGCAAAGGATTCATTGGAAGCGGAGTGGGAGCGGATCGCTGTCACGCTGCTCGGGAGCACGACATGAGCACGGCCACGCACAAGCTTCTCAAGGGCGCCACCGGTGACTGGGAGGTGGTCATCGGCATGGAGATCCATGCTCAGGTGACGTCGAAGTCGAAACTGTTCTCGGGCGCCTCCACCGCGTTCGGCGGCGAGCCGAACACGCACGTCTCGCTGGTCGATGCCGCGATGCCGGGCATGCTGCCCGTCATCAACGAGGAATGCGTCAGGCAGGCTGTCCGGACCGGGCTCGGTCTCAACGCGCAGATCAATCTGCGCTCGGTGTTCGACCGCAAGAACTATTTCTATCCAGACCTGCCGCAGGGCTACCAGATCAGCCAGTACAAGTCGCCGGTCGTGGGCGAGGGCGAGGTGATCGTCGATCTCGACGGCGGCCGCAGTGTCTCCATCGGCATCGAGCGGCTGCATCTGGAGCAGGATCCGGGCAAAATGCTGCACGACCGGTCGCCGTCGCTGTCCTACATCGATTTCAATCGCTGCGGCGTGGCGCTGATGGAGATTGTCTCGAAACCGGATATCCGCGACGCCGAGCAGGCCAAGGCCTATGTGACCAAGCTGCGCTCGATCATGCGCTACCTCGGCACCTGTGACGGTGACATGGAGAAGGGATCCTTGCGCGCCGACGTCAATGTGTCCGTGCGCAAGCCCGGCGCGCCGCTCGGCACCCGCTGCGAAATCAAGAACATGAACTCGATCACCTTCATCGGCCAGGCGATCGAGTATGAAGCGCGGCGCCAGATCGAGATCCTGGAGGACGGCGGTCAGATCGAGCAGGAGACGCGTCGGTTCGATCCCAACAAGGGCGAGACCCGCTCGATGCGGTCCAAGGAAGAGGCGCACGACTATCGCTACTTCCCCGATCCCGACCTGCTGCCGCTGGAGTTCAGCCAGGAATTCGTCGACGAGCTGAAGGCTGAGCTCCCCGAGCTGCCGGACCAGAAGAAGACGCGCTTCGTCGCCGATCTCGGCCTGTCGGCCTATGATGCGAGCGTGCTCGTCGCCGAGCGCGAGAGCGCGGTGTTCTACGAGACAGTGCTCGACAAGCTCGGCAACCGCGCGCGCGACGGCAAGATGGCGGCGAACTGGGTGATCAACGAGCTGTTCGGCCGTCTCAACAAGGAAGGCCGGGATATTACGGGCTCTCCGGTGGGCGCCGAGCAGCTCTCGGGGATCATCGACCTGATCGGCGAGGGCACGATCTCGGGCAAGATCGCCAAGGATCTGTTCGAGATCGTCTGGCAAGAGGGCGGCGATCCCCGCGCGCTGGTCGAAAGCCGCGGCATGAAGCAGGTCACGGATCTTTCGGCGATCGAAAAGGTTGTCGACGACATCATCGCGGCCAATCCCGACAAGGCCGCGCAGGTGAAGGACAAGCCGCAGTCGCTCGGCTGGTTCGTCGGCCAGGTGATGAAGGCCTCCGGCGGCAAGGCCAACCCGCAGAGCGTCAACGACCTGCTCAAGTCCAAGCTCGGCGTCTAGCGTCGCGCGTTCGAACGAGGTGACGGACACGCTTCGTCACCTCGCTTTCGGTTCGTGATGCGACGCTCGCGCGCATCCTCAGCGGCAAACTTCATCCCGACCAGAGGCGATGCGACGGCCGAATCGCCGTCACGCGATTCGCGCAAAAAGGCGGCTCGCACACGCTCTGGCGAGCGCTCGCGCCGTTAAGCATGAAAATAATTTCGTTGCCAAAAATCGCGACTCAGAGTCCGCGAAACGCCTTTGCAAGGTGATCTCGACCGTCACGATGCGCACCGTCGGGTCGATCGTGCGCGATGCGCGCGTGCAGGAAAATACTTGCTGCATAGAGTTTTCTGCAATCGCATCTCTCGCAGACATCGACGATGCGGGCACTCTGTGCGATCGTGCAAACGCGTCATGCAGCGTGCTTGCATCGCGCTCGCCAAGCGCACGCGCCTTGCGCCGTCAACACTTCTTTAAGCGAGACGCTGTTTTTTTCGTTGTGTTGGTGTATTCGGGATGAGTGTGCACTCGATCCCCGAATGCATGCAGCGATTAAGCCATCTCACACATCGGAGGGCAACATGGCCAAGAAAGCTAAGAAGGCAAAGAAGGCGAAGAAGGCGAAGAGCGCAGTGAAGAAGACTGCGAAGAAGACCCGCAAGGTCGCCAAGAAGAAGTAACTTCGCTTCTGAAGTTGCCGGCTCCTCGAGAGCCGGCACGTCATCAGCGCCTCCCAGAGGTTCTGGTCGACGATAGAGGGTGTCGGCGAGACATCAGGTCAACGGTCGGATCGCTCTCTTCGCGGTCCGGCAGAAGAAACAAGTTTTCTTCGTTCGGTGCGGGGCCGGTTCTCCGGTTCTGCAATTTCACGAGTGGCCTCACGGTCAAAGTGGAATCTGGTCCTGACGTGTTCGCCGACGCCCTCGTTCTCCTGAGGCCGGGGTATTGCCGGCATTCCTTTTCCCCACATTGCTGATTTGACCACAGCGTCATCGTTGCGCTGGCCGCTCCACCTTGGGCAGGCGAGGGCTGCGGCCCGATTGCGTGCTGCCGTGGCTTATCGAGCGACGTTGCAGTCTCTGGAATGCCGGGTCGTCCGCCCGCCGCATTGCTGAAGCTTCGGCATTCTAAGACGACGGGCCTCGGCGAAGCCTTGGCCGTAGCCGGGACGCCGGTGACGACAGCGAGTTGGGGACGCCGCAGGATGCGCCCACCGTACGCGATGGTTATCGATGTCCCAAAATCCCAGGGTAAACCAAATCTGACGAATCGCGGAAGTGCCTGCAAACCAGGGACTTCTAGAATTCTGTGCGCCGGCGCCGCGCGCTCGCGTTTACGTCTGCTTCATCGCGATACTTAAACTGCCATTCAAATTTGCCCGCCATCATCGCCTCCAACAAGCCGGCAAACGGCGTTGGGTAAAAAGACTAAGGGATGAGTTGAACAGTGCACGGTCCCGGGAAGGGGCATGCACATCAGAGTTGGACGGGAGCCGCGCTCGGGGGAGCAAGGCACAAGAAAAAGGGGATGCGTTATGTTTCAGGGTACTTTCGATCTGGAGACGGCAACGCCGATCGACGCGACCGCGCTGTCGGACGTGCTGTTCGAGCGGGGGATCTATTGGGCGAGCGGCCGTTCCGGGCTCGTCGATCTCGTCGCCGCACACAAATGGTTCAACCTCGCCGCCCTGAAGGGCCGCAAGGACGCCGTGACGCTGCGCCAGGAAGTCGCCGGGCAGATGTCGGATGCCGAGATCTCGGCCGCGCAGCGCGAGGCGAGGGCGTGGGTCTCCACGCACTGAACCGAGAATTGCATCCGCACCCGTGTTCGCACGGGTGGGCCTGGTTGCGCTGAATCAAGTTTCTTCGTCGTGCCGCCACATAAGACCCGTGCGGCATGAGCGAGCCCGACACTAAGAGACGATGGCTGCCGATTCAGATCGCTCCCGATGAGTGCGATCTGGAACTCGGACGTCCGCACAAGACGGGGATTCTGCCCTGGTCGTTCCCGTGCCGGCGCAGGTCCGGCGTCTGGTACAACGTCTGGGCCGGCGAGGCGGTGCTGATTTCGCCCTCGCATTGGCGGATCTGGCGGTTCCACCGGTAGGCACGGACCACACACATATAAGATGGCGCGAATCGAGCTGGAGCTCGCCGCGCCGATCCTTGCGCCAGGCTTTCGCGCGGCCTCACGAGCGCATTCAGGTGAAAGAACGCCCAGACTTTGATTGATTCTGCCGCTGGGTGGCGGAGAGGGAGGGATTCGAACCCTCGATACAGCTTGAGACCGTATGACGCTTTAGCAAAGCGTTGCCTTCAGCCACTCGGCCACCTCTCCGGTGCGAGCCTTATGCATCTAATTACTCGGGCCGGTCAATTTGGAAGCGTGTGTTTTCGCTCGAATATTCCCAGCGATTTTCGCAGCAAAGCAGTTTGCTCCCGGGGCGTGACCGTAACGTTGCGAGAATCGGGCACAGAGTTGGAGCGTCCGGCGCATCTCGAAGGATAGTTCCGCCCACGAGAACGTCTTAGCTCGCGTAAGGGACTGATTTTACTGGAAGAGTCGATTGAGCGGGGGCGGGCGGTCGAAAGTTCGATTCGTGGCATCTCCGTCAGCCGGCTCCAATAGCCCCGCTATCCACAAAGGTGCTCGTCGCGCACCTTAAAGCCACGCCTGCATCAGGCTGGGGAGGCGCGGAGCAGGTCGATGAGCTCTCCTTGAGTCTGCCTCCGATTCTACGATTCGAGTGCGTCAAAGCCCCTCCAGGCCGAGATCTCGCTTGCGGTGCCTTAAGTGCGGAACTTTGATGGCAAAAGGAATCGTCTCTAAAACATCAAAGAAAACAATTGGTTGCGAGGGCGCTCCGATCACATCTGCGTGTTATTTGTGCAACACCCGCCGGAAAACAAGCTTCATAGGCCCGTTTCAAAGCGTTCTCTTGTTGTGTGTGCAAGGACGTTCGGTAATTGTGACTGAGCGACGGAGGGGGGCATCCCGAGGTCGTCCCGTTTAGGTCATTTCGCTTAAGTCCCTCGCGTTCATGCGGGTGTGTCCGAAGACGCGAAGGAGCCCGGAGCGGTGATTTAGAGGGGGTTGGGGAATTGGCCGTCCGGTCAGTGACCTTCCCTGAAGAGCAACTTGGAGGTTTAACATGAAGTTGGTTAAGAGCCTTTTGCTCGGCTCAGCGGCGGGTCTGATCGCCGTGGGCGGAGCTCAAGCAGCCGATCTGCCCGTGAAGGCCAAGGCGGTCGAATACGTGAAGATCTGCTCGCTGTACGGCGCGGGCTTCTACTACATCCCGGGCACCGACACCTGCATCAAGCTGGGTGGTTATCTGCGCGCTGAAGTCGCGCTGAACACCAACTCCAGCTTCAGCGGTCAGCTCACGTCGAACAACGGTTCGCGCAACCGTCTGACGAACTACTACACCATGCGCGCTCGTGAAGATCTCAACATCGACACGCGCACCGCGACCGAGTACGGCGTCGTCCGTACCTTCTTCGACGGCGTGTTCTCCTGGACCACCGGCAACTACGCCGGTACGGGCAGCGCGACCGGCACGACCGCCTACAGCGGCACGCTGGCTCTCAACACCTCCGGCGCCACCCCGGCGCTCGTTGGTTCGTCGATCAACGGCACCGACGGCAACACCTCGGGCGGTTCGCTCGGCGTGTACTACGCCTTCATCCAGTTCGCTGGCTTCACCATGGGTAAGGCCGTGTCGCAGTTCGACGCGCCCTGGACCAACTATCCCGGCAACAACTTCGACAGCCTCGTCGGCGGCAGCGGCACGGTCACTGGTGTCAACCAGTTCACCTACACCGCTGACTTCGGTCAGGGCGTGACGGCGTCGTTCTCGGCGGAAGACGCGACGGCTTACTACCAGGCCGGCAACCTCAACATGACCGGCGCTTCGGCGACTGGCATGATCGGCGGTTCGTATGGCTCGAACGCCATCGGCGGTTCGCGTTCGCCGAACCTCGTCGGTATGGTTCGTGTCGACCAGGCCTGGGGTCTGTTCCAGGCGTCGGTCGCCGCGCATGACAACCACGTTGCCTACTACGGCGCCACCGAGCCGACTGGCCACCCCGACGACAAGTGGGGTTGGGCTGTTCAGCTCGCTCTGTCGATCAAGAACATCCCGACTGGTGCGGGTGACGTGATCAACATTTCGGGCGTCTACACCGACGGCGCGTCCCGTTACAACTTCCAGAACCTGTCGGGCGGCAGCTACTCGATGTTCGGCAGCTCGGGCGTTGCCTACCAGAGCGTCGGCTTCGCCATCGCTCCGGACACCGTGTTCGTGACCGGCTCGTCGCAGGAGACTGTGAAGACCTGGGGCTTCCGTGGTGCCTACACCCACAACTGGGATCCCTACTGGAACACCGCGCTCTACGGTGCCTACGCTCAGGCACAGTTCGGCTCGCTGGCCAAGACCACGCTTTGCGGCGCCGGTGGTGCTGGCGGCGTGTTCGGCGGTCTCGCCGGTGTGACGGGTTGTAATCCTGACTTCGCCATCGGCCAGGTCGGTATCATCACCCGCTGGACCCCGGTCAAGAACCTCACGTTCTCGGCTGACCTGAACTGGACCCATCTCGACCAGAAGTACTCCGGTACGGTTGGTTACGCTGGTGCCGGCACGACGGCCAAGCCGGCCGCTGTGTACGAGCTGAAGGATCAGGACACCATCACCCTGCTCCTCCGCGCTCAGCGCAACTGGTAAGTTCGGTCTAACGACCTGACAGAGAGCCCCGGCGGGAAACCGCTGGGGCTTTTCCTTTGCCGCGATGCTTGCCTTCTCGCTTGGCGCAATGGGCCAAGTTTGGCGCATCGCTCTCCATTGACGGTCTTCGTTGCGATCTGATGGAAGTCGTGGTGGGAGGGCAGGGCAATCGCACACGGCGTTTTCCGCCAACTGAGCGCGCGCCTCGTCATTCGAGACGACCGCGAAGCCTGTCATAAGGCCGCCCTTTGCGCGGCCCCGTGGCGGTCTCCTGAGGCTGAGGCCAAGCGGCATCAGTGCCCGTCAAGACTGCTGCCGCACACTCCGTCCTCATCCTGAGGGCCCGCCAACGGCGGGCGTCTCGAAGGTTAGCTACAGAGGGGGCGCTCCCAAATGCGATTGCTCCGGGGTGGGAGAGGGAAGCTCCGCGCTTCCCATCCCTGGCAGTGGCGCGCGGGCGGAGAGCTGCGCTGGCCGGCGCGGCCGCGCATACGCTTCGCTGGTCTGTCTTTGCAGCGGTGGCGACAGGCCCTTCATCTGCACCGTGAGGCAACGGCAGCGCTCGCAACCCATGCTCGCGGCTGCGAATCGAAAGAGCGGATCGCTATTCCACGCTGCCGGCGCCACGACGCAGATCGGCTTCGATCTGTAGCCGCGTGCCGCCGCCGAAGCGGGCACGGTAGACTTGCAGGTTCTCCATGATCCGCTGCACGTAGTTGCGCGTTTCGGAGAACGGAATCAGCTCGACCCAGTCGACCGCGTCGACCTTGGGGTCGCGCGGATCGCCGTAGCGCTCGACCCACTTCTTCACGCTGCCGCGGCCGGCATTGTAGGCGGCAAAGGTCATGATGTAGGAGCCGCGGTAATCCTCGAGCAGTCCGCCGAGCTCGGCCGAGCCGAGCGTGGCGTTGTAGACCGAATCGTTCTTCAGCCGCCCCAGATCGTAAGTCGCGCCGTGACGCTTGCAGACATAGCGCGCGGCGTCGGGCGTCACCTGCATCAGGCCGTAGGCCTGCGCCGGCGAGACCACTGACGGATTGAATGCGCTCTCCTGCCGCGCGATCGCATAGACGATGCTGCGCTCGACGTCGGGACCGATCGGGGTGAACTGCGGAATGCCGTTGACGGGGTAGGCGTAAAAGTCGAACGGCAGGCCGCGATTGAGCGCGGCCTTGCCGAGCAGCAGCATGCCGCGCGCATCGTTGTAGCGCTGGGTCAGCTCGCCGAGGCCGGCGAGTGCTTCGGGATCGCCGTTCTCGCCCATGTCGGCCAGCAGCGGTATCGCCATCTCGCGCTCGTCGAGCTCGTAGAGCAGGTGCGCGGCGCGCACGATCTCCAGCCGCTCGGCGCCGCGGCCGCGCGGCTGGCTGTTGAGCTCGATCTGCGGCAGGCCGAGCTTGGCCCGGGCGAGCTGGCCGTAATAGCTGGTCGATTGTTCGGCCGCGCGGGCATAGGCGTTGCGCGCCTCCTGCTGGCGCCCCGCCGCTTCCGCGGCGCGGCCCTGCCAATAGCCGGCACGCGCCAGCGCGGTCGGATTGACGCTGCCGACGCCGATGCGGGCGAAATGCTGGGTGGCGGCCGCGGGGTCGTTGAGGAAGCGCAGCGCGATCCACCCGGCCGTGAACTCCTGCTCGGTCTTGTAGATGTCGCGCGAGGGCAGTGCGGCGTCGCGCGCGATCAGATAGGCGCTGCGGAATTCCTCGGTGTCGATCATCTTGCGCGCCAAAAGACGCCGCTCGATCCACCATTCGTCGAGATTGTGGAGCCGGTTCGGATCCTTCGGCGCCGACAGCATGAGCTGGGCTGCTTCGGCGAACTTCTCCTCGCGGCGCAGCAGCTGGATCCTGCTGAAGGTGAAGCCGGGGTCGTTGTGCAGCTCGCGGGGCACGGCGTCGAGCAGCGCGCGCGCGTTCGGCGCCTTCTTGACGGCGGCGATGCGGGCCTTGGCGAGTGCGACATAGCCGGCGCCCAGGCGCTTTGCGGCGCGCAGCGCGGCCTCGTTCTCGCTGCCGTAGAGCAGGGTGTCCATCCGCGCCTTCTGGTCGCCCGGCGTCAGCAGGGCGCCGAACTGGTCGAGCGCGTTGTTCTCGGTGTCCTCGGACATCGGATCGCTGCGCCAGGCCTCGCGCACCAGCCGCTCGGCATTGGCGCGGTCGCCGCGCGCCAGCATCGCCTTGGCGAGCGTGAACCGGCCCTTGGCGGAGATCGGAGATTCGTTCTCGAACCACGACCACGCGACGGAATCGTCGCGCCTGTCGTCCCACATCGCGGCCTCGAGGCGCCGGCGCAGGAAGGTTTGCGACGGCCAGCTCGGATTGGCGGAGAGGAAGGCGCGGTAGCGCTCCACGGTCGCGCCATTGTCCTCGCTGCGCAGGATGATCCATTCCGCGAGTTTTCGCGCGACCGGATCCGAGATGCCCGCTGCGACGCTGCTGGCGTCACCCGCCTTGCGCTTGCGCACGAGCTCGATGACGCTCTCGAGGGCGTCCTTGTCACCCTGGGGCGTCGACGACGTCGCAGCGACCGCGGCCGGTATGACCGGCTTGCGCGGCGCGGCATGCTGGCGCGTCGCCGGGGCCAGCACGGGCGCTGCGGCCGGTCTGGCCGCGGGGGCGGAAGGTCTGACGGTGGCGGTCACGGCCGGCGCGGGGGCCGTTTTCGGCGGCGAACCGCTGGCGGCCGGATGCGATTTCGGCGCAGGGGTCGCTACGGCGGGCTTTGCGGCAGGCGTTGCTGCAGGCTTGGGCTTGTCCTTCGCGGGCTCTGTTCCGGCGCTCTTGCCGCCGTCCTTGCCGATCTCCTTGGCCGGTTTCTTCGCAGCGTCCTTCGCCGGAGCGCCAGCGGCACCCTTGCTCGCGCCCTTGCTTGCTCCCTGGCTTGCTCCTTTGGCCGCGTCCTTCGAAGTTTCCTTGCCGGTTCCCTTGGACGAGCCCTTCGCGCTGTCCTTGGCAGCGTCCTTGGCGGCTGGCTTCGCGGTGTCCTTGCCGGCTTCCGCCGTCGTCTCATTGGACTTGGCCAGGGCGGCGCAGCCGACCGACAGCCCTGCCATCAGGCACACGATGAGACCGGTGGATCGCCAGGCGGCACGAGGGAATGAGGTCACGGGTTTGGTCGCCCCGAATCAGTCAAGTGGCTCAAGATCTAGCTGTATTTGATTGAATATGCGGACAAAATACCAACAGCGGCTTACCGCGGGCGGGTTTGCACCACTACCACGGCAAAATCGCGGCCTAAACGGTGCGTCACACGGAAGCGGGCCTTTTACCGGCGGGATAGACCCGATATGAAAGGGGCTTGCTCAAGAGATAGCCGCGTACGGAGGAAGTCCATGGCAGCCAAGACGAAATTCCGGGGGTCGTTCACCGCCTTGGTCACGCCGTTCAAGAACGGCTCGCTGGACGAGGCGGCATTCCGATCCCTGGTCAACTGGCAGATTTCGGAGGGCACCAACGGCCTGGTCCCGGTCGGCACCACCGGCGAGAGCCCGACGCTCAGCCATGACGAGCACAAGAAGGTGGTCGAATGGTGTATCGCTGAAGCCAAGGGCCGCGTGCCTGTGATCGCCGGTGCTGGCTCCAACTCGACCAAGGAGGCGATCGAGCTCGCCCAGCACGCGGAGAAGGCCGGCGCGGACGCCGTGCTGGTGGTGACGCCCTACTACAACAAGCCGACCCAGGAAGGCATGTACCAGCACTTCAAGGCGATCAACGACGCGATCGGCATTCCGATCATCATCTACAACATCCCGCCGCGCTCGGTGATCGACATGTCGGTCGACACCATGAAGCGGCTGTGGGAGCTCAAGAACATCGCCGGCGTGAAGGACGCCACCGCCAGCATGGTGCGCGTGTCGCAGCAGCGTGCGGCGATGGGCGAGGATTTCAACCAGCTCTCGGGCGAGGACGCGACCATCATCGGCTACATGGCGCATGGCGGCCACGGCTGCATCTCGGTGACGTCGAACGTCGCGCCGCGCCTGTGCTCGGAGTTCCAGGCCGCCTGGGCGAAGGGTGACCATGCCACCGCGCTGAAGATCCACGACAAGCTGATGCCGCTGCACAACAACCTCTTCATCGAGAGCAACCCGGCGCCGATCAAGTACGCGATGTCGCTGCTCGGCAAGCTCGACGAGACGCTGCGGCTGCCGATGGTGCCGGTCTCCGAGCCGACCCGCGTTGCCGTGCGCAGTGCCATGGTTCATGCTGGGTTGATCAACTGATGGGTTGACCAATCGGGGGGGGCCGTTCATGAGCGTCGACGAGAAGGGCAGGCGGATGCTCACGGAGTTCCGCGAATTCGCCATGAAGGGCAACGTCGTCGATCTCGCGGTCGGCGTCATCATCGGTGCGGCCTTCGGCGCCATCGTCACCTCGCTGGTCGGCGACATCATCATGCCGATCATCGGTGCAGCGACGGGCGGCCTCGACTTCTCGAACTACTTCGCCCCCTTGTCGAAGGCGGTGACCGCCACCAACTTAGCGGATGCGAAAAAGCAAGGCGCCGTACTTGCTTACGGTAGCTTCCTGACGCTGACGATCAACTTCATCATCGTCGCCTTCGTGCTGTTCCTGGTGATCCGCGCCATCAACACGCTGAAGCGGAAGGAAGAGACCAAGCCCGCGGAGCCGCCGAAGCCGTCGGCGGAGGTCGTGCTGCTGACCGAGATCCGCGATCTCCTCAAGAAGTGACGCGCGCGCTTCATCCAAACTGTTAGCATCGCTGCGCATCGCGCTCAGGTTTCGTCGCCATGGCTGAAAAGAACGAACGTCCGATCAAGGTCATGGCGGAAAATCGCAAGGCCCGCTTCAACTATGCGATCGAGGATACGATCGAGGCGGGGATTGCGCTGACCGGCACCGAGGTCAAGTCGATCCGCAACGGCAAGAGCACGATCGCGGAGTCCTATGCCGATTCCAAGGACGGCGAGATCTGGCTGATCAACGCCACCATTCCCGAATATCTGCAAGGAAACCGCTTCAATCACGAGCCCAAGCGGCCGCGAAAGCTGCTGCTGCATCGCCGGCAGATCAACAAGCTGATGGGCGCCGTCGACCGTGAGGGCATGACGCTGATCCCGCTCAAGCTCTATTTCAACGAGCGTGGTCGCGCCAAACTGCAGCTTGCGGTTGCAAAGGGCAAGAAGCTCCACGACAAGCGCGAGACCGAGAAGAAGCGCGACTGGAGCCGGGAGAAGGGCCGCCTGATGCGGGCGAGGGGATAGCGAGATGAACCAACGGAACCTGCTCGAGGTCGATTGGAGCCAGATTCCCGCACCCGAAGACGACGGCGCCGCCGCGCATCTGACCGGCATGACGTTGCCGCCGATCGGCCTGCTCGCGACCAACGACACCTCGGTGACGCTGTCGGCGCTGCGTGGCCGGACTGTGGTGTTCGCTTATCCCCGCACCGGCGAACCCGGCAAGATTTCGTTGGTCGACGATTGGGACATGATCCCGGGCGCGCGCGGGTGCACGCCGCAGACTTGCGCATTTCGCGATCTGTTCGCCGAGCTGAAGGGCGCCGGCGCCTCCCACGTGTTCGGCCTCTCGACCCAGAGCAACGCGTACCAGACCGAGATGGCGTCACGGCTGCATCTGCCGTTCCCCGTGCTGTCGGACGAGAAGCTGGCGCTGACGCGCGCGCTCAATCTGCCGACGATGGAGGTCGCGGGCCTGACGCTGATCAAGCGTCTTGCGCTGATCGTCGACGACGCCAGGATCACGCATGTGTTCTACCCGGTGTTTCCGCCCGACCGGAACGCAGGCGACGTCCTGGACTGGCTCAAGGCCAATCCGGCCAAAGCCTGAACCCGGGCGCTAATCGAGATCGGCCTTCACCTTCGCGAACACCGACCGGAACATGTCCGGCGTCAGCACGCCGGTATTCGTGTTGTAGCGCGAGCAGTGATAGCTGTCGTAGAGCCTGAACGCGCCGGCCTGATGCACGGCGCCGTGGCCGAAGGGGGCCTGCGAGGCCTTCAGGTTCAGCGGCTTGAGCACGCTGTCGTGCGCAATCCGCCCGAGCGCGATGATCGCGCGCAGCTTCGGCATCGTCTCGAGATTCGCGACGAGGAACTGGCGGCAGGTGTTGATCTCGACCGGCAGCGGTTTGTTCTGCGGCGGAACGCAATGCACTGCATTGGCGATCCGGCAGTCGACCAGCTTCAGGCCGTCGTCGGGACGCGCCTGATAGGTGCCCTTGGCAAATCCATATTCGAGCAGCGTGGCGTAGAGCAGGTCACCGGCGTAGTCGCCGGTGAACGGCCGTCCCGTGCGGTTGGCGCCCTGCATCCCCGGCGCGAGGCCGACGATCAACAGGCGTGCCTTGACGTCGCCAAAGGGCGCGACCGGCGCGTTGTGCCACAACGGCTCGCGCGCCCGGTTCGCCTCGCGAAAGGCGACCAGGCGCGGACAGAGCGGACAATTGCGGTCGGGAACGACGGTTGGAGCCTGGCGACTTGACCGGGCCGCCTCACTCCTCGAAGTCGTCATCGCCCCTCGGCGCCACGGTGGTTGCGCGCTGGAGGAATTGCGGGGCGTGGTGGCGGGCCTCGCGATCGCCGCGGTCGCGCGGGGCGGGGCGTTCGGAGGGATCGCGGCCGAGCTTGGATTGCAGCTCGACGAGGTCGGTGAAGACGTCGGCCTGGCGGCGCAGCTCGTCGGCGATCATCGGCGGCTGGCTGGCGATGGTGGAGATCACCGTGACCCGCACGCCGCGGCGCTGCACGGCCTCGACCAGGGAGCGGAAGTCGCCGTCACCGGAGAACAGCACCATCTGGTCGATGTGCTCGGCAAGCTCCATGGCGTCCACGGCGAGCTCGATGTCCATATTGCCCTTGACCTTGCGGCGGCCGGAGGCGTCGATGAACTCCTTGGTCGCCTTGGTGACGACGGTGTAGCCGTTGTAATCCAGCCAGTCGATCAGCGGGCGGATCGAGGAGTATTCCTGATCCTCGATGATGGCGGTGTAGTAGAACGCCCGAAGCAGCGTGCCGCGGCTCTGAAACTCCTTCAGCAGGCGCTTGTAGTCGATGTCGAAGCCCAGAGTTTTCGCCGTCGCGTAGAGATTGGCTCCGTCGATGAAGAGCGCGATCTTGTCGGTAGAGGAAGGTGACATTCAGTTTGCTCGCGTAGTGTTCGTGATTGATCGTTTATTGTTGGCGCGGCGGCAGGAGGCCGCGCAATTGTAGAGTGCCGCTAAAACCCATCGAAACCGCAAATCCGGAGAAGTCGGGGCAAACAAGGTATAGTTATGGCGGACTTTCCATACACCCGGCGCCGCCATCGATGGCAGCCCGGGTAACCACCCATCCCAGCCCCAATGTGGGGGTAGCAGAGCCGTTTGGCGAGGCCAAATCACAAATTGGCCTTGCGAAACCGCCCCAGCCCCTATAACTAGCCCCAATCATCCACATATTTCGTCCCACCCACAACGGAGCGACAGTCCATGGCTCGCGTCACCGTAGAAGATTGTATCGACAAGGTCGACAACCGGTTTGACCTGGTCCTGCTGGCCGCCCACCGTGCCCGCATGATTTCGTCCGGTTCACAACTAACGGTTGACCGCGATAACGACAAGAACCCTGTTGTGTCTTTGCGCGAAATTGCTGACACGACCATTTCGCCCGAGGACCTGCGCGAGGAGCTGGTGCACTCGCTCCAGAAGTTCGTCGAGGTCGACGAGCCCGAGCCGGATACGGTGCCGTTGATCGGTTCCGCGGGCGCGAGCGTCGATGCGGACGATACCGAAGTCGCCGTCGAGCGCATGACCGAAGAGGAGCTCCTGAAGGGACTCGAAGGCCTTGCGCCGCCCGAGGAGCAGCCCGAGGAAGACGAGTAAATCGTCCGTCGCGATCGTCGATGTCTTGTGATTTTATCAAAGGCCCGAACCGGTGTTCGGGCCTTTGCTTTTGTTGACGTTTTCGTGGTTACCATGCGTTGTACTTGGCGATGCGTCCTGTCACTGAATTGATCGGACACAAGCGCGATCGGAGCTAAGATGTATACAGCGGGCCGGCTCGGGCTCGTTTGAAGGCAGGACGGGATGGTATATCGGCGCCGCAGATCCACGCAGATGCAGGCCGCAACCGAATCGGTTGCCGTGGCCCCGACTGCGCCGGTCGCGCGCCCGGCCAAGCCGCGTGCGCGCATGATGCGTCAATATGACCTCGTCGAGCGCGTCAGGTCCTACAATCCCAACACCAACGAAGACTTGCTGAACCGCGCCTATGTCTACGCCATGAAGGCGCACGGCTCGCAGACCCGCGCCTCGGGCGATCCGTATTTCTCGCACCCGCTCGAAGTGGCAGCGATTCTCACCGACCTCAAGCTCGACGACGCCACCATCGTGGCCGCGCTGCTCCACGACACCATCGAGGACACCGAAGCGACGCGGGCCGAGATCGACCAGATATTCGGGCCGGAGATCGGCGCGCTGGTCGAGGGCCTGACCAAGCTGAAGCGGCTCGAGCTGGTGTCGCGCGAGGCCAAGCAGGCCGAGAACCTGCGCAAATTATTGCTGGCCATTGCTGACGATGTCCGCGTGCTCCTGGTCAAGCTCGCCGACCGCCTGCACAACATGCGTACGCTGGATTTCGTGCCGACGGAATCGCGCAGGCGCATTGCCGAAGAGACGCTCGACATCTATGCGCCGCTGGCGGGCCGCATGGGCATGCAGGAAATGCGCGAGGAGCTGGAGGATCTGTCCTTCCGCACCCTCGATCCCGAGGCCTATTCGGTGGTGATGCAGCGGCTCGACGCGCTCGCCGAGCGCAACCGCAACCTGATCGGCGAGATCGAGGACCAGCTCTCCAACAATCTGCGCCACCGGGGCTTAGGGGCGCGGGTCTATGGCCGCCGCAAGAAGCCGTTCTCGATCTGGACCAAGATGGAGCGCAAGTCGGTCGGCTTCGAGCAATTGTCCGACATCTTCGGCTTCCGCCTCGTCGTCAACGACATCGAGGCCTGCTATCGCGCGCTCGGCATCGTCCACACCACCTGGCCGGTCGTGCCGGGACGCTTCAAGGACTACATCTCGACGCCGAAGCAGAACGACTACCGCTCGATCCACACCACGGTGATCGGCCCCGGCAACCAGCGCGTCGAGCTGCAGATCCGCACCGAGGCGATGGACCAGATCGCCGAGCGGGGCATCGCCGCGCACGTCTTCTACAAGGAGGGCGTCGGCTCGCCGACCGAATTCCTCAAGCGCGAGTCCAATGCGTTCGCCTGGCTGCGCCACACCATCGGCATCCTTTCGGAGAGTGCCAACCCGGAGGAATTCCTCGAGCACACCAAGCTCGAGCTGTTCCACGACCAGGTGTTCTGCTTCACCCCCAAGGGCAAGCTGATCGCGCTGCCGCGCCACGCCAACGTGATCGACTTCGCCTATGCCGTGCACACCGACGTCGGCAATAGCGCGGTCGGCTGCAAGATCAACGGCCAGTTCGCGCCGCTGTCCTCGGAGCTGCAGAACGGCGATGAGGTCGAGGTGCTGACCTCGGAAGCGCAATCGGCGCCGCCCTCGGCCTGGGAGACGCTTGCGGTCACCGGCAAGGCGCGCGCCGCGATCCGCCGTGCCACGCGGACTGCGGTGCGCGATCAATATGCCGGTCTCGGCCGGCGCATCGTGGAACGCCTGTTCGAGCGCGCCAAGATCGAATACGCCGACGACAAGCTCAAGGGCGCGCTGCCGCGGCTCGCGCGCACCTCGATCGAGGACGTGATGGCGGCGGTGGGCCGCGGCGAGATCAAGGCCTCCCACGTCGCGCGCGCGATGTACCCCGACTACAAGGAGGAGCGCATCGCGCGCTACGGCGTCAAGAAAGGGCTTGCCGCCAAGCTCAAGGAGAAGTCGTCGGAGCCGCCGCGCAGCCCGGTCGCGATCCCGATCCGCGGCATCAATTCCGACCTCCCGATCAAGTTCGCGCCGAATGGCGGCGCCGTGCCGGGCGATCGCATCGTCGGCATCGTCACGCCGGGCGAGGGCATCACGATCTACCCGATCCAGGCGCCGGCCCTGAAGGATTTCGAGGAGGAGCCGGAGCGCTGGCTCGACGTCCGCTGGGACATCGAGGACTCCGCGCCGCAGCGCTTCCCCGCCCGCATCAAGGTCGAGAACGTCAACGAGCCCGGTGCGCTTGCCCAGATCGCGACCGTGATCGCCGAGCACGACGGCAATATCGACAACATCAGCATGCAGCGCCGCTCGCCTGATTTCACGGAGACGACGATCGATCTCGAAGTCTACGATCTGAAGCACCTCAGCGCGATCCTGGCCCAGCTGCGCGCGAAGGCGGTCGTCGCCAAAGTCGAACGTGTTAATGGATAGACGTCTTCCGCAGCCGTCCGTCCCCCGATTTCGTGAGTTTCTGAAATGCCCGCAATTCCGCTTCGCCTCGGCGTCAATATCGATCACGTCGCAACCGTGCGTAACGCGCGCGGCGGCCGCCATCCCGATCCGGTGCGCGCGGCGCTGATGGCCATCGAAGCCGGCGCCGATGGCATCACCGCCCATTTACGCGAGGATCGCCGCCACATCCGCGATGAGGACATGGCGCGGCTGAAGGCCGAGATCTCCAGGCCGCTCAATTTCGAGATGGCGGCGACCGACGACATGATGCGCATCTCGCTCGCGACCAAGCCGCACGCGGTGTGCCTGGTGCCGGAGCGCCGGCAGGAGGTGACCACCGAAGGCGGGCTGGATGTGGTCGGCCAGCACAACGCGCTCGCGCCCTACATCGCCCGGCTGAACGATGCCGGCATTCGGGTCTCCCTGTTCATCGCCGCCGATCCCGCCCAGATCGAGATGGCGGCGCGGCTGCGCGCGCCGGTGATCGAGATCCACACCGGCGCCTGGTGCGATGCCGTGGTCGACGGCCACACCGCCAAGGCCGAGGCCGAATGGCAGCGGATCGTGGCGGGGGTGAAGCTGGCGAAGGCCGCCGGGCTGGAGGTTCATGCCGGGCACGGGCTCGACTATGCGACGGCGGAGACGATTGCCGCGCTTCCAGAGATCATGGAGCTCAACATCGGCTACTACATGATCGGCGAGGCACTGTTCGTCGGTCTTGCCGAGACGGTGCGCTGCATGCGCGCGGCGATGGACCGCGGCCGGAGCCGGGCATGATCATCGGCATCGGCTCCGACCTGATCGACATCACCCGCGTCGGCAAGGTGATCGAGCGCCATGGCGAGCGCTTCCTCGATCGCATCTTCACCGCGGCCGAGCGGGCCAAGGCGGAGCGGCGGGCCAAGAACGAGAAGATGGTGGTGGCGACCTACGCCAAGCGCTTTGCCGCCAAGGAGGCCTGCTCCAAGGCGCTCGGCACCGGGATCCGGCGCGGCGTCTGGTGGCGCGACATGGGGGTGGTCAACCTGCCGGGCGGGCGGCCGACCATGCAGCTGACCGGCGGGGCGCTGGCCCGGCTCCAGGCCCTGACCCCGGAGGGGTTCGAGGCGCGGATCGACCTGTCGATCACCGACGACTGGCCGCTGGCGCAGGCCTTCGTGATCATTTCCGCCGTCCCGCTGCCGAAACCCTGAGGGGGTCCGGCGATTTTACGATTTGTGTTGTAAGTCAATAACTTATCCAGTTTTGATGCGATCCTTGATTGCGTGGCCTCCGACAACCGTCTAAAAGTCCGCGGACACAAAATCAGCTTGGGCGAATTCGGCTTTACGCCGGAATTGGCCCTCACTATCAGAATCAGGACAATCTCCTTGCGCCGCGAACCGGTGGGCCGTTCGCGGGAGGAGGGCGCTCTGTGATCGCCGGGCGGAATTGAGAGAGCAATGAGCGTGACTTCAGGAACGAAAACTGAGAGCGGCGTCGGTGAAACGATCCGGGTCGTGATCCACGCTCTCCTGATCGCGCTGGTGATCCGCACCTTCCTGTTCCAGCCGTTCAACATCCCGTCCGGCTCGATGAAGGCGACGCTGCTGGTCGGCGACTATCTGTTCGTCTCGAAATATTCCTACGGCTACAGCCACTATTCGATTCCGTTCTCGCCGCCGCTGTTCTCCGGGCGGATCTGGGGCTCGGATCCGAACCGCGGCGACATCGTCGTGTTTCGCCTGCCGAAGGACGATTCCACCGATTACATCAAGCGCGTGATCGGCCTTCCCGGAGACCGCATCCAGATGCGGGACGGGCTGCTCTACATCAACGACACGCCGGTCGAGCGGCAGCGCATGAGCGAATATGTCGGCGAGGAGCCCTGCGGCTCGGAAGGTGGCGGCATCTCCCGCGTGAAGCGCTGGAAGGAAACGCTGCCGAACGGGGTGTCCTATGAGACGCTCGATTGCGCCGACAACGGCTACGTGGACAACACCAACGTCTACACCGTGCCAGCCGGCCATTTCTTCATGATGGGCGACAACCGCGACAATTCCACCGATAGCCGCTTCCTCGGCCAGGTCGGCTATGTGCCGCAGGAGAATCTGATCGGCCGCGCCCAGATGATCTTCTTCTCCATCGCCGAAGGCGAGCATGCCTGGATGTTCTGGCGCTGGCCGTGGGCGGTGCGCTGGAATCGATTCTTCAAAATCGTCCGATGAAAGACGAAGCCAAGGACATCGCGATCCAACCGACCGAGGCGCAAGCCGCTCCTGAGAGCGAAGCTGCAGCGAAGACGCCTGCAAAGAAGAAGCGGACACGGAGCAGCAAGGCCAAGGGCACCGATGCCAACGCGGCGCTCGAGGCGCGCATCGGCCATAGCTTCGCCGACCCGAATATGCTGATGCAGGCGATCACGCATGTCTCGGCGCTGAAGTCCGGGCGCAAGCGGGGCGACAGCTATCAGCGCCTGGAATTCCTCGGCGACCACGTGCTCGGGCTGGTCGTCTCCGACATGCTCTATCACGCGTTCCCGAACGCCGATGAGGGCGAGCTGTCCAAGCGTCTTGCCGAACTCGTGCGCAAGGAAAGCTGCGCCGACGTCGCCAAGTCGCTCGGTCTGCTCGACGACATCAAGCTCGGCTCGGTCGGCTCCAGCGCCGACGCGCGCCTGCGCAAGTCCATCCTCGGCGACATCTGCGAGGCCGTGATCGGCGCCGTCTTCCTCGACGGCGGGTACGCGGCGGCGTCCGAGTTCGTCAAGCGCAACTGGACCGAACGCATGCACAAGCCGCGCCGTCCCTTGCGCGATCCCAAGACCGTGCTGCAGGAATGGGCGCAGGGCAAGGGACTGCCGACGCCGGTTTACCGCGAGGTCGAGCGCACCGGCCCGCACCACGATCCGCAATTCCGCGTCGCGGTGGACCTGCCGGGGCTCGCGCCGGCCGAGGGCATCGGCGGCAGCAAGCGCGCGGCAGAGAAAGTAGCAGCTTCAGTGATGATCGAACGTGAAGGCGTTGGCGGCGGCAATGACGGCTGAAACAAGCGGCGAGGCGCCCACTGCCACGCGCTGCGGCTTCGTTGCGCTGATCGGCGCGCCGAATGTCGGCAAGTCCACGCTGGTCAACGCGCTGGTCGGGGCCAAGGTCACGATCGTCTCGCGCAAGGTGCAGACTACGCGCGCGCTGATCCGCGGCATCGTGATCGAGAACAACGCGCAGATCATTCTGGTCGACACGCCCGGCATCTTCCTGCCGAAGCGCCGGCTCGACCGCGCCATGGTTTCGACCGCCTGGAGCGGGGCGCATGACGCCGATCTCGTCTGCGTGCTGCTCGACGCCAAGACCGGGATCGACGAGGAGGCGGAGGCGATCCTCACCAAGGCGGCCAGCGTCAATCACGAGAAGATCCTCGTCATCAACAAGGTCGACCTGGTCCAGCGCGAGAAACTGCTGGCGCTGGCGCAGGCCGCCAACGAGCGCATGAAGTTCGCGCGGACCTTCATGATCGCGGCGATCTCGGGCGACGGCGTCGACGACCTCCGCAAGACTCTCTCCGAGATGGTGCCGGCGGGTCCGTTCCTTTACCCAGAGGACCAGATGTCGGACGCGCCGATGCGGCAGCTGGCGGCCGAGATCACGCGCGAGAAAATCTATCAGAAGCTGCACCAGGAATTGCCCTACCAGTCCACGGTCGAGACCGACAAGTGGGAGGAACGCAAGGACAAGTCGGTGCGGATCGAGCAGACGATCTTCGTCGAGCGCGAGAGCCAGCGCAAGATCGTGCTCGGCAAGGGCGGCGCCACCATCAAGTCGATCGGCGCGGACTCGCGCAAGGAGCTGATGCAGATCCTGGACGTGCCGGTCCACCTGTTCCTGTTCGTCAAAGTGCGCGAGAACTGGGGCGACGATCCCGATCGCTACCGCGAGATGGGCCTGGACTTTCCGAGAGAATAACCAAGAAAAGATCGGTATCCGATGAGCGTGCCCAGCAATGTCCGGCGCTTCGAAGCGCTGCTCTATGCGTCGTTGATGCTGGACGCCTTGTCCGTTGCGGTCCAGGACCGCACGCCCAGTGCCGAGGTGACCGAGCAGATGATCATGACGGGGACCTTGCTCGCCGGCGGCATGATCCTGCTCCTGGTCTACTTCGTCTGGTTAGCTGCGCATTGGCGCAAGAACTGGCCGCGCTGGGTGCTGGCGGCGGCGCTCGTGCTGTCGGTGATCTCGCTCGGCCAGATCATCGGGGAGAAGGGCATGGAGCTCGACAGCGCCATCGAGATCGTCTCCTGCGCGCTGACGACGGTAGGCCTGTATTTCTCCTTCAGCGGCGACGCGCAAGGCTGGTTCAACGCGTGAGGTTTTGCGCGGTGCCGTAGGGTGGGCAAAGGCGCCCTTGCGCGCCGTGCCCACCACAATCAATTAGCATCGGGTGGATCAAATTGGTGGGCACGCTTCGCTTTGCCCACCCTACGACAGCTCGAAATGCGGTAAGGTTCCTCCCATGGAATGGACCGACGAAGGCATCGTGCTGGGCGTGCGGCGGCATGGCGAATCCAGCGCCATCGTCGAGCTCCTGACGCGCGGGCACGGTCGTCATCTCGGCCTCGTCCGCGGCGGCGCCGGCTCGCGGATGCGGCCCTTGCTGCAGCCGGGCAACAGCGTCAGCGCGGTGTGGCGGGCTCGGCTCGACGAGCATCTCGGCACCTATGCCATCGAGGGATTGAAGCTGCGTGCGGCCACGTTGCTCGGATCATCCCATGGCGTCTACGGCGTCACCCATCTCGCCTCGATTGCGCGCCTCCTGCCGGAGCGCGATCCGCATGAGGAGATCTTTGCGCTGCTCGAGCATTCGCTCGACGATTTCGACGACATCGGGGGCGCCGCCGTGCACGTGATCCATTTCGAGCTGGCGATGCTCGCCGAACTCGGCTTCGGGCTGGCCCTGGAAAACTGTGCGGTGACCGGCGAGACCACGGACCTGATCTATGTCTCGCCGAAATCCGGCGGCGCGGTGTCGCGCGGCGCGGGCGAGCCGTGGCGCGACCGCTTGTTGCGCCTGCCGCCGTTTCTGCGCCAGGGCGAGACCGCAAGCGACCTCACCGAGCAGGATCTCCAGGACGGTTTTCGGCTCACCGGTCTGTTCCTGCTCCGCCATGTGCTGGAGCCGCGTGGACTGGGCCATTCCGACGCGCGCGCGGGCTTCATCAACGCCTTGATCCGGCAGCAGGCGAAAGCGGCAATTCCCGCGCCATGAGCCGAGCGGGACTCTGCTTTGCCTCCGGGCATGGAGTTCCCGGGAACGAAGTAGGGCTGGTTGAGTTCGCTTCCTCAGGTTCCATAGCGGGGACAGCCTAAATGTTGATCAGAGGATTCGCCTTGTCCGCGGCGCTGCTTGCGTTTGCGCCTGATGCAATGGCCGGCGAGCCGCAACCCGGCGTGTTTCGCCGGGCGTCCTGTACGGTCGTCCGGTACTATGTGGCGAAATATTCTGCTGCGGCCGCAGAGACATGGGCGCGGTCGAAGGGAGCGACGGAGGCTGAAATCGAGGCCGCCCGGCGGTGCCTGACCAATGTGCCGGCGCCGGCCCAAACGCCTGGTGGGACCCAGACCCAGACCGTGACAGCCGGCTGGGCCGGGCATTAGCCGCCCACAGGGAACCAATCCATCCTTGCCCGATTCGCTTCCACGGTTTAACCGGGCGGCATGGGAAAACGAATCGTTCCGCCGGAAGAACCGGCCGAAATTCACGAGGTGCCGCTGCGTGAAGCGCTCGAGGAGCGTTATCTCGCCTATGCGCTCTCCACCATCATGCACCGCGCGCTGCCCGACGCGCGCGACGGCCTGAAGCCGGTTCACCGTCGTATCCTCTACGGCATGCGCCTGCTCAGGCTCGACCCCGGCACGGCCTTCAAGAAATCCGCAAAAATCGTCGGCGACGTGATGGGCTCGTTCCATCCGCATGGCGACCAGGCGATCTACGACGCCATGGTCCGCCTCGCGCAGGACTTCTCCTCGCGCTATCCGCTGGTCGACGGCCAGGGCAATTTCGGCAATATCGACGGCGATAATCCCGCCGCCTACCGCTACACCGAAGCGCGCATGACCGACGTCGCGCGGCTTCTGCTCGACGGCATCGACGAGGATGGCGTCGAGTTCCGCGCCAATTACGACGGCCAGTCGAAGGAGCCGGTCGTGCTGCCCGGCGGCTTCCCGAACCTGCTCGCCAACGGCGCGCAGGGAATCGCGGTCGGCATGGCGACCTCGATCCCGCCGCACAACGCGGCCGAGCTTTGCGAAGCCGCGCTGCATCTGATCGAGAAGCCGGACGCCAAGTCCAAGGCGCTGATGCGGTGGGTCAAGGGGCCCGATTTCCCGACCGGCGGCATCTGCGTCGATTCCAAGCAGGCCATCGCCGAAGCCTACACCACCGGCCGCGGCTCGTTCCGCGTTCGTGCGCGGTGGGAGCAGGAGGAGGGCGCGCGAGGCGCCTGGGTCGTCGTCGTCACCGAGATTCCCTTCCTGGTGCAGAAGTCGCGGCTGATCGAGAAGGTCGCCGAGCTGCTCGACCAGAAGAAGCTTCCGCTGGTCGGCGACATCAGGGACGAATCGGCCGAAGACGTCCGCATCGTCATCGAGCCGAAATCGAAGAACGTCGATCCCGCGCTGATGATGGAATCGCTGTTCCGTCTCACCGAGCTCGAAAACAAGATTCCGCTGAACCTCAACGTGCTGATTAAGGGCCGCGTGCCCAAGGTGGTGGGTCTTGCGGAGTGCCTGCGCGAATGGCTCGACCATCTGCGCGACGTCCTGATCCGCCGCAGCAACTACCGCAAGGCGCAGATCGAGCACCGGCTGGAAGTCCTCGGCGGCCTCCTGATCGCCTATCTGAACATCGACAAGGTCATCAAGATCATCCGCACCGAGGATGAGCCGAAGCCGGCCTTGATGAAGGAGTTCAAGCTCACCGAAGTGCAGGCCGAAGCCATCCTCAACATGCGCCTGCGCTCCTTGCGCAAGCTCGAGGAGATGGAGATCCGCACCGAGGACAAGAACCTCCGGGCCGAACTCAAGGGCATCAACGCGGTGCTGGCCTCGGAAGCCGAGCAGTGGAAGAAGGTCGGCGAGCAGGTCGGCAAGGTCCGCGACATGTTCGGACCGAAGACGCCGCTCGGCAAGCGCCGCACCACTTTTGCCGACGCGCCCGAGCACGATCTGGCCGCGATGGAGGAGGCCCTCGTCGAACGCGAGCCGGTGACGGTCGTGGTCTCCGACAAGGGTTGGATCCGCACCATGAAGGGCCATGTCGAGGATCTCTCGGGGCTCGCCTTCAAGCAGGACGACAAGCTCGGCTTCGCGTTTTTCGCCGAGACGACCTCGAAGCTGCTGCTGTTCGCCACCAACGGCAAGTTCTACTCGCTCGATGTCGCGAAGCTGCCAGGCGGCCGTGGCCACGGCGAACCGATCCGCCTGTTCATCGACCTCGAGCAGGAGGCGGCGCCCGTCGCGCTGTTCGTCAACAAGGGCGGACGCAAATTCCTGGTCGCGAGCAGTGAGGGCCAGGGCTTTGTCGTCAACGAGGACGATTGCGTCGGCACCACCAAGAAGGGCAAGCAGGTCCTCAACGTCGACATGCCGAACGAGGCGCGCGTGGTGACCGAAGTGCTGGGCGACACCGTCGCGGTCATCGGCGAGAACCGCAAGATGCTGATCTTCCCGCTCGACCAGGTGCCGGAGATGGCGCGCGGCCGCGGCGTGCGGCTGCAGAAGTACAAGGACGGCGATCTCTCCGACGTTGCCGTGTTCGAGGCCAAGGCGGGCCTGACCTGGAAGGACTCCGCGGGCCGCGAGTTCTCCGCGACCATGAAGGAGCTGGCGGAGTGGCAGGGCACCCGCGCCGACGCCGGCCGCCTGCCGCCGAAGGGTTTCCCGAAGTCGAACAAGTTCGGCCGGGGGATCGGGTAGGGCGGGCTCGCGTCCCGGACGCGCTGCAACGCTCTTGGCGTTGCTGCGCAGAGCCGGGACCCATGCTGCACGGATTGCTCTGAGACATGGGCCCCGGCTCTGCAACGCACCGCCGAAGTGGCGCTGCGCTGCGTCCGGGGCACTCGTCAATGTGTGGTACACATCTGTCTCCCCTTCGCCATTGCGAGCGAAGCGACTTGTCCGCCGAAGCCTTTGGCGAAGGCGGGTGCAATCCAGAATCTCTCCGCGGCGGCAGTCTGGATTGCTTCGTCGCTTCGCTCCTCGCAATGACGCGCGGCGAAAGCGCCACTGTCCAAATGCCATCCTGCTGATATCATCAGCCATCCCGGTATTCTCCGTTGAGACCTAACGCGATGTACGATGTCATTGTTGTCGGCGGCGGCTCCGCTGGCGCGGCTGTTGCGGCACGGCTGTCCGAGGATCCAGCGCGGCGCGTGCTGCTGCTTGAGGCCGGCCGCGACTGGCGCGCCGATGAGGCGCCCTGGGAGGTGCGGACGCCGAATCCGATCCCGATCATCCACAAGCGCGAGTACCAGGAGAAATGGCAGTGGCCTGATCTGTTGTCGCGCCGCGTTGCCGGGCAGGAGGCGCGCTTCTACTGGCGCGGCAAGGGGCTCGGCGGCTCCTCGATGATGAACGGCCAGATCGCGATCCGCGGCGTTGCCGATGCGTTCGACGAATGGGCCGCCAATGGCTGCACCGGCTGGTCGGCCAGGGAGGTGATGCCGCTATTCTCCGTGATCGAGGACGATCTGGAGTTCGGCGATGCCGAGGGCCACGGCCGCGGCGGGCCGCTGCCGGTCTATCGCGCGCCGCCGGAGACTTGGGGACCGATCGATCGCGGCTTGCGAGATGCGGCGCTGGCGAGCGGCTATCCCTGGTGCGCCGACCTCAACGGCCCCGATGGCGAGGGCGTTGCCTGCTATCCCATCAACAGCCGCAACAGCCGCCGCATCAGCACCAATGAAGGTTATCTCGAGCCGGCGCGCGGGCGCGCCAATCTGGAGATCCGCGGCCATGCGCTGGTCGATCGCGTCCTGATCAGCGACGGAAGGGCAACCGGAGTCCGTGTTCATGTCGAAGGGCAGGGCACCCACGAGATCATCGCGCGGCAGATCGTGCTGTGCGCCGGCGCCATCCACAGTCCGGCGATCCTGTTGCGCTCGGGCGTCGGCCCGGCCGAGGAATTGAAGGCGATGGGAATTGGCGTCGCGCGCGACCTGCCGGTCGGCCGCCACTACTTCGATCACCCGCTGTTTCGCACCACGATTCAGCTTCGCGAGGAGCTGCGTCCCACCGACCCCGACACCCGTCACACCAATTGCTGCGTGACCTATTCCTCGGGTCTCGCCGAGGGCGGCAAGCGCGACATGATCCTGATCGCCTTCAATCATCGCGGCATCGGCAATCCCGGGGCGATCGGTGCGGGCCTGTTCAACGCCTATTCGCGCGGCACGCTGAAACTGGCCTCGACCGACCCCGCGATCGATCCCGTGGTCGAGGAGAACATGCTGGCCGATCCCCGCGACATGCTGCGCATGATGGATGCGGTGAGACGGCTCGCCGTGATCACGTCGCAGTCGGCGCTCTCAGGCATCGCGGACTGGATCCGGCTCGCCGACACCGATCTGACGCTGCCGCAGGCAGCTGCCCTGCCGGATCACGAACTCGATGCGGTGCTGCGCCGTGAGACCGGCGACATCCAGCACGCCGCCGGCAGCTGTCGCATGAGCGGCGCCGGGGATGCCGACGGCGTGGTCAATCCTGATGGCGCCGTGAAAGGCATCTCCGGCTTGCGTGTCGCCGACGCCTCGATCATGCCGTCCGACTGCCGCGCCAACACCCATTTCACCACGGTGGTGATCGGCGAAGCGATCGCGCGGATGATGATGCGGTAGCGGAATTGAGGGAGGCGCAGGGCGTCACAACACCGGTGTCATGCCTCGGCTTGACCGGGGCATCCAGTACGCCGCGGCGTCTTTTATCCGTCACGATTGCCTCTGAGATACTGGGTCGCCCGGTCAAGCCGGCGACGACACCGCGGGTGAGGTCAGGCCACCGTCACGTCAATGGTCATTTCCAACAGCAGGCGCACGTTCGCATTCTCGCGGCGCGTCTCGCCCGAGTCTTGCTTCTCGCACGCCCTCGAAAATGACAAGGGCGCAGGGAAGGCCGGGCGCCGGCTGGCACCCGAGATCCGTGCGCGACAGAAATGCACACGGGGTGGACCACAGGTGATGCCGGTCGCCCGGCCTTCCCTGCGCGAATGGTTTTAACGGTGTCCTTCGTGCTCTCCTCGGGGAGCGTTGCACTATTGCCCCCGTCGCCTTGCGGATGATCGATGCGCGCGCCGGTCGGCCGCCACATCACCGCAAGACTTGACGCACAGACCCCGGGCGTCGGGACCACACGACTTCTCCGTCCGCGCACGTCCTCGCTGGGAATCCGAGGGGTGGCGTGTGCTCGCCCCCGAAGCCATGCGAAGACGCTGTCAGCGTCGTGTCGTTCGCGCGGAAAGCCATTGCTCACGGCTGAAGCCGCCCTGCAATGCCCATCGCGCCCGACGCCGTCGCGTCCATCGCTGCCCAGCCCGCGGTTCGTGACGATCGCGATCCGCCCCTCGTCTCGGGCCAGGGTGATCAGTCTGTACGACAAATCCGAATTTCGGTAAAGTGGAATATTTTGCGGGACGGGGCTTGACAGGCGACGTAGCGGAATTGGCCGGCTGTTTTGCCCGACGGGCGCGCTGCGACGAGCGTTTTTTTGAGGACGGGTGTTCGCGAATGGCAGCTTCCAAGGGCAAAGCGGAACTCGTTCCGCTTGGTCGCCATCGACGGCTTGCGACCCGGACCGGAAGCTGACCGAGTTCGTGTATGAACCATTTGAATTGTGACCCCGACCAAGGGTCGAAGAGGGTTCGGGGAAATAGCAATAGGCTATCTTCGGCCGCTCCCGACGCCGCAGAAGCGATCGGGCGAGTGAAGAAGGCTTTGAGCCAAAAATGGTGAGCAATCGAGCTATGCAGAAGCGCTCAACCTTCAATGTAAGGCAATTCGGAGTTGATGGTCGAAAGACGTTCTTCTTGCTGCTTCTCCTTTTCGCGATCCCCGCGGGCGACTGCTCCGCGCAGACACCTCCGCCCCCAGTCAGCGAACATGCGTTCGAGCGCGTGCCGCCGACAGTCGTGAAGAGATTGGCGACCCGCTTTTCGCTAGGCGCATTCGCCGGCCGCTTCGAGGAGACGCGGCTCGGCGCGGTTCGTGAAGCCGTGGGCGAAGGGACCGTCCAACACCAGGGCGACGCTGGAGGTAGCATCTATTGGCTGTGCTATAGGCGCGCGCAGCATCGATTATGGGTCGTGTCCAGCGGAGAGATGGGCGGCCCGGACCATCTTGTCACAGAGGTCGTGGAAGAGCTCACCGAGAAAGACACCGAGACCTCGGCAGATTGCGCCATCATCCCGGAAAAGTTCGCGCCCCTCGTCTTCGACGGCAAGCTGCATTTGGGTATGTCGCGTTTGGAGGTAGTCAAGGCGCTGGGACCGCCGTCGAAGTCGGAAGCTGCTCAGATGGTGTATTACCACGAAGGAAAGCTCGCGGACGGTTTCGATGAGACCGCATGGTTCGTTCTCCGATTTCGTGAGAAAAAGCTCGTGTCCATGCGCGGCGGCAAGACCACGACGAATTGAAGTGGCAGCTATCCGCTCAATCTGGCGCTAAAGAGACGTTGTCTCTCGGTCATAAAGCAGACGCCACTTCGGGCGCCAAGGTCCGCTTTTGCCCCTTGCCGAAGGTCTCGCTGGTCATTGGAATGTCGCCCCACAGAGGTAGAGCGGACATCGTTTGGTTCGGCTGGAGGCGCGGCTTTTGACCCGAAGCAGACGTCGCGGCCGATTGGGTGTCACCATCGATTCCCTCAATCGCTTCCTACCGGCCGTGCGGCGGTCGAGCACATCAATTTTCGACTGAATTTCGCTGGCCTGACGCGGAATGAGGTGCGACACTCGCGTCGCGCGGTTTTTGTCACGCAGTAGGCCAGCATGGCTGACATCCCGGCCACTCGCTATGTTAAAAGTGACGACGTCCATATTGCCTATCAGGTGATTGGTGACGGTCCGCGCGACCTGCTGTTCGTCCCGGGTTTTGTCTCCAATCTTGAGGCGCTCTGGCAATCGCCGGCGCGCACCGCCTTTTTCTGCAGGCTTGCAAGGTTTGCGCGGATCATCATGTTCGATAAACGCGGCACCGGAATGTCCGATCGCGGCTCCCAGATATTCACGCTTGAACAGCGGATGCACGACGTGCAGGCAGTGTTGGACCAGGTCGGCTCCCGACGGGCCACCTTGTTCGGAATATCAGAGGGCGGTCCGATGTCGTTGCTCTATGCGGCGACCTATCCCGAGCGCACGTCGGCTCTGGTGCTTTACGGCACCTATGCACGACGCTCGTGGGCGCCTGACTATACATTCGCATGGACAGATGCGCAGTGGAGCACTTTCCTGGATGACATAGAGCACCACTGGGGCACGACTGATGCAATGAGTTTGCTGATGTGGGCGCCCAGCGTTGCCGGGAACAAGCACGCAGTCGAGCAAATTGCTGCCTACTTCAGGGCCTCGGCAAGCCCAGGCGCGGCATCTGCAATCATGCGTATGAACCGGGACATCGATGTCAGAGATATCCTGCCTGTCACGCGCGTACCGACGTTGATTTTGCATCGCACCGACGACCGCGTCATCGACGTAAAGCATGCCCGCTACATGGGCCAGCGGATTCCGCGCGCCAAACTGATTGAGCTCAACGGCGAGGACCATATGGTCTGGGTTGGCAATCAGGATGCAATTCTTGACGAGGTCGAAGAGTTCGTCACCGGGCATCGGCAAACAGCGGAGCCCGACAGGGTGCTTGCGACTGTGCTGTTCGTCGACATTGCGGGATCGACGGAACGCGCCGCCGCACTCGGCGACGGCGCCTGGCACGTGCTGCTCGATGCGTTCTATGCCAAAGCGCGGGGCGCGCTCGGCCAGTATCGAGGGCGCGAAATCAACACCGCCGGCGACGGGTTTCTTGCCACGTTCGACGGCCCGGCCCGCGCCGTGCGTTGCGCCAGCGCAATCCGTGATGCGGTGCGCCCGCTCGATCTGAAGATCCGTTGCGGTTTGCATACCGGCGAATGCGAATTCGTCGCTCACGACATTGTCGGCATTGCTGTACATATTGGCGCGCGTGTAGCGGCGCTAGCTGCCCCGGGTGAAGTTCTGGTCTCGCAAACGGTCCGCGATCTCGTGGCAGGATCCGGATTGGCCTTCGAAGAGAAAGGTACTCACCTGCTCAAGGGAGTCCCCGACCGTTGGCGTCTGTTCCGCGCCGTAACGGGCGAGCGCTTCGGTTGACGGCCTCTTTCATATTAGGCCAAGTCTGCGATGTCGCTTGTTGGCCCATCAGCGAAGTGACGCGCTCTCGGATTGACGTCCGCTCCGTGCGGCATGGCGGACTGGATCTGCTCACCCCGAGTTCTTCGCATTTTGACCCCGACTGAGACATTGGCGCTGGGCGTCTGTCGCTCGTTTTGCGTTCAGGACCAGGGCGGCTCTTCGCTCGTCCCGGCTGCCTCGTGGCGGATCGTGACATCCGCCGAACGCAACCCGGTCAGCAATACAGTTCTGACAGTGGCAGCATCAAATCCAATATCCTTGGCATTTGGTGGATGTGCCTCGCTGTTCTTCAATCGGAGCGCAAGGTGCAATTGCTCGCAAAGGTGCTGAACGATGAGATTGACCTGATCGTCAGTCATGATCGGCTTCTCCTGCGGCCATTCCGCTACCCAACCAGGTAGCGCACTTGAGAATCGGACGGTACGCGATTGGACCGCCCATGGGATCACCCTGTGCGATGACCATGGGCGGATGAATGAGACGCATTCGGTTCGCTGCAAGGCGCGAGTCCGAAATTCGACGACATCAGCAAGAGGGCGGCGCTCCCACGCAACTGTCGGCGTTTACGGCTACTTTATGCCCGAGGACCCATTAGGCTCTATGTGCACCAAAACCTCGCCGGTTGTGATTTCGGGAACTCCAAGATCGAGGTCAGGCAGACTTGCTTGAACAAACGCCAGTATCTTGGCATTTGCTGCATTGGCGCTTTCGCGGTCGTCAAATATCATCACGGCGATACCAGCACCGTCGCCCGCATCCAGCACAGAGTAAGATTTGAATCCGGGCGATTGCCTTAGGATCTCGCCGACGCCGCTCTTGGCGCGACGAGCAGCGTCCGCGACCGAACGAACCTTGGTATACTTGCGAATGACCATGTACATGGGGCCACCACGCGCCACACGCCCGCACGCATCAAACCACATCGGCCCTAGTCGGACTAGGGCCTACTACGGGATGGGTCACAGCGCCCGGTTGGGCGGACCGCGCAACGCGCTTTTTCCAATGAGCCATCCTCGCCCCGCAAGTGGAGGCCGAGGTGCTGAGGCTCAGGAGCCCTCGAACTTGAACGACACGGTGAGCTTGGCGCGATAGGCCTCAACTTTTCCGTTCTCATCCAGTTGCATATCGAGCTTGATGACCTCTGCAACGCGAAGATCCCGGAGAGATTTCGCAGCTTGCTCGACCGCATTGGCGGCCGCCTTCTCCCACGAGTCGCTGCTGGTACCGACCAGTTCTATGACCTTGTAGACGCTATCAGGCATGTCGTCCTCCTGTTCGGTATGACCGAGGAAATCTAGCATCAGGATCTCGACGCTGATACGCGGCTCTTGGCTCCGAATGGACTGCCGGGCCTGCGCCATCGTGTCCGTTCATGGCGGATCGATGGAAAAGCGTCCGATTGGCTGTCTCTTTTCAGTCTGCCCGGACCGGGAGGCAGCACGATCCGGTTGGCGCGCAAGCTCACGCTCGAACAAAACGGCTATGGCTCGCGCCGATCGCGAGAAAGATGCCCCAAGGAAGGAAGCTCTGGCTCGCACGCGGACCATCTCGGTCACCTGCCTCGCCGAAAATGGGGTAAAGTGCCCCAGGGCTCACATCCGAGGAGCAACAACATGACCCTACTCCCCGAGCTGGTTCCCGCCAGGATCGACTGGCATGTCTTCGCGGTTATGAGCAACGCGATGCCGCCTCGAGATCCTGATGACGACGAAGAAGATGACGACGAAGAGGATGAGGACGAAGAGGATGAGGAAACCGACGAATCGCCGGTCGTGCGCGAGCCGGACGAAGACTAAGCGGGATGCTTGGAGGTAGCCTGAGCTTCAGTGAGGGCGATCCCCAGCCTTGCGTGCGGCGCACTGGTGCGTCCGGCGGCTTTCAAGGTCGGTCTGATTTCGAGAGCCGCGGATAGACGCTGAATGGACCAAAGTTTCGGCGCAGCTCTATCGGCGTTCACGGGTAGAGGAGGTGAGCATGACCCTCATATGGCTTGGTGTGCTGCTTGTTTTCGGCGGCATACTCCAGATGGCGTTTCAGCCCATCTGGCGAGGCCGATTCAGCGGTGGAAGGTGGCTTCGCTCCGGGCGTGACACGCTGGAGCCTGAAAGGCCAGGTGGCGGCTTCGGCATCAAATCGAACTGGCCTGGACTTGTAATGGTCGCACTTGGCGGCACTTTCTTGCTGGCCGGAGCTGCCATCTGAGCTGAAATGAATGTCTCGGGCGTCGCCCGTTTTCTGGCCGCGCCAATGTGCTGGGGCCGTGTCTCTTCCTGGCCCCAAAGCCACCATGCAGCTCCGTCGGCTTCGATGTCGCCTTCCAACCGCAAACCCGACACAACGAACCGACGAGTACGTGCCTCAAATCACCCCCGCCATCCGCAGCGCCACCCCGGCCGCGCATGAGCCCGCAAGCACGGTCAGCATCCCCAGCTTGAACCGGAAGATCGCAGTTGCTGCCGCGATTGCCAGCACCAGTGCGGGGAGATCGACGCTCGTCAGCACCGGCCTGTCGAAATCCAGCGGAAACGCATGCACCGGCACCGTCTCGCGGAACAGCGTGTGCAACGCGAACCAGATCGAGAGGTTGAGGATCACGCCGACGACGGCGGCGGTGATTGCGCTGAGCGCGCCGGCGAGGCCCGTGTTGCCGCGGAGCCGCTCGATATAGGGCGCGCCGACGAAGATCCAGAGGAAGCAGGGCGTGAAGGTGACCCAGGTCGCGAGCAGTCCGCCATACGTCGCAGCCAACAACGGCGACAGGCCGCCCGGATCGCGGAACGCGGCCATGAAGCCCACGAACTGGAGCACCATGATCAGCGGGCCCGGCGTGGTCTCGGCCATGCCGAGGCCGTCGAGCATCTCGTGCGGCTTCAGCCAATGATAGTGCTCGACCGCCTGTTGGGCGACATAAGCCAGCACGGCATAAGCGCCGCCGAAAGTCACCAGCGACATTTTGGAGAAGAACAGCGCGATCTGGCTGAACACGTTGCCTTGCCCGAGCGCGAGCAGCAACACGACCACCGGCACGAGCCAGAGCGCCAGCCAGAACGCGCCGACGCCGATCGCGCGCGCGGTGTTGGGACGCACATGCTCGGGCACGGCTTCGCCGAGCATGCTGTCGATCAATGCCGTGCTGTCGCCATGGCCGTGACCGGCGGGGGCGAATTCGCCACGGCCGCTCCGCGCGCCAGCGTAGCCGATAAGGCCGGCGGCGATGATGATGATCGGGAAGGGGACGGCGAAGAAGAAGATCGCGACGAAGGCGATTGCCGCCAGCGCGATCATGACGCGGTTCTTCAACGCGCGCTTGCCGACGCGCACCACGGCCTCGACGACGATGGCGAGCACGGCGGCCTTCAGCCCGAAGAACAGCGCCTCGACGAAGCTGACATTGCCGTAGATGGCGTAGATGTAGCTGAGGCCCATGATGGTGATGATGCCGGGCAGGATGAACAGGCCGCCCGCCATCAGTCCGCCGGCGGTGCGATGCATCAGCCAGCCGACATAGGTCGCGAGCTGCTGGGCCTCCGGTCCCGGCAGCAGCATGCAGTAGTTCAGCGCATGCAGGAAGCGGCCTTCGGAGATCCATTTCTTTTCCTCGACCAGGATGCGGTGCATCACCGCGATCTGGCCCGCAGGCCCGCCGAAGCTCAGGCAGGCGACGCGGAGCCAGACGCGAAAGGCTTCACCGAAGCTGATGCCGTGACCGGCATCAGCTCCAGCTTGAACGTTACGGGTGTCCATTAAGCCTTCACCTTGTTGGTCGGCCAGTTGTGGGTCTCGGTGGTGGCATCACGGCACCAGCGGTAGAAGGCGTCGTACAGCGTCATGCCGGCCTCGAGCTGCGCGAGGTCGTCGTCATACATCCGCGACAGCCCGAGCGAGGCCGCGAGCAGGCCGGGCGCCTCCGGCGCGAGGTCGGGCCGCGCGGTGTCGGCGCCGCGCACCAGCGTGGCCAGCCGCAGCAAAGGCGGCGTTGCAATGCCGAACTCCTCGATCATCACGTCGAAAGTGCAGAGCTCGCCGCGGTGGCTCCAAAACACGTTCTCGATGTCGAAGGGGGCAGCATTGAATCGCTCGCCGACGGCGACCACCTCGGACGGCGCCACGTACAGGAACACCGCATTGGGATCGACGAAGCGGCGGATCAGCCAGGGGCAGGCGATGCGGTCGACCTTGGGTCGGGCCCGCGTGACCCAGACGGTGCGGCCCTTGGCATCGCGTGGCGGCAGCTTGCGGGCGTCGACCAGCGGCAGCTTGGCCGCCTTCCAGCCCTCGAAGCCGCCCTCCAGCGTCTCGGCCTCCACGCCGAGCTGGCGGAGCCAGGCCGCCGTGCCCTGCGCGAGCTTCTCACCGCGGAAGCACGAGACGACGGCCCGGCGGCCGGCGAAGTCGCCGCCCCAGTCCGTCACATTGTCGTGGCTGAGCTTGATGGAGCCGGGGATCAGCCGTCGGTCGGCGGCAAAATCCTCGTCGGTGCGCACATCGATCAGGGCAGGGCCGTTCGCCGTGCCGATCAGCCGTGCCAATTTGTCAGATGATATGGTCGTGAACGTAGACATGATGCGTCCTCGCATAAATCGAACGGGACGCGATACTTGGGCATGTCGCCTCGTGGGGAGATCGCTCAAATCCCCATGGCGCGGATTACAGCGAAACTAGGAAGCACTGTCAATCCGTGGGATGATTGGACCTTCGAAAAGTGATGCACGGCGACTATACTGTCCGCCAACAGAGCTGAATCTCCTGGAGAATTCGATGCATTCCCATTCCATCGAACAATGGACCCACGACCACGCCTTCCTCGGCCAGAAGCACGACGAGAACGAGCGGCGCACCTGGTTCGTGGTCGTCCTGACGCTGGTCATGATGGTCGGTGAGATCGTGGCCGGCTCGCTGTTCGGCTCGATGGCGCTGCTGGCCGACGGCTGGCACATGGGCACGCATGCCGCCGCGCTCGGGATCGCCGCCTTCGCCTATCGATTCGCGCGGCGGCACCTGGGGAATGCGCATTTCACCTTCGGCACCGGCAAGTTCGGCGATCTCGCCGCCTTCGCCAGCGCAATCATCCTCGGCCTGATCGCGGTCGAGATTGCCTATGAGAGCGTGCTGCGGCTGATCAATCCGGTGCCGATCGTCTATGGCGAGGCGATTGCGGTGGCCGCCCTCGGACTGTGCGTCAATCTCGCCAGCGCGTGGCTGCTGCGCGACAGCCACGATCATCACCATCACGGCCATGATCACGGCCACAGCCATGCGCATGATGACCACGACCATGATCATCACGGCCATCACCATCATCACGACAACAATCTTCGCGCGGCCTATGTCCATGTCATGGCCGATGCCGCGACCTCGGTGCTGGCGATCGCAGCTCTTGCCGTCGCCATGTATTCGGGATGGGTCTGGGCCGATCCGGCGGTCGGCCTGATCGGCAGCGTGGTGATCGCGAGCTGGGCGTTCGGCCTGATCAAGACGTCAGGCGCGGTGCTGCTCGACGTGCGCGCCGACGAGAAGCTGGAGCGGGTGATCCGGGCGCGCATGGAGGTCGGCGACGACCGCGTCACCGACCTGCATCTCTGGCAGGTCGGCCCCGGCCATTGCGCCGTCCTGCTCTCGGTGGTGTCCGACAAGCCGAAGCAGCCGGCGGTCTACAAGCGGCGGCTCGCCGGATTGAAGGGCCTCAGCCACATCACGGTGGAGGTCGAGACATGCCCGCATTGACGTGAACCGCGCAAGCGGAATTCCGCGGCGCGGCCGGGGTTGATCCTCGGTCGCAGCCCGCATAGCTCTACCGGAGGAACAATGATGCCCAGGATCACGTTCGCTGTCGCCATCGCTGCACTCGCTTTGTCCGGTTCCGCGGCGCTGGCGCAATCGGAAAAGGCCGGCGTCGAGAAGCTCTATGTGCTCAACTGCGGCGAGGGCACCGCAGGCGATATCTCGCGCTGGACGCCAGGCTTGAACGAAGGCAAGACGATGGACTTCGTCGACACCTGCTATCTCGTCAAGCACAGCAAGGGCTGGTTCCTGTGGGACACCGGCATCGCCGATTCCGTCGCAAGCATGCCCAATGGTCTCGTGCCCGCCGATCCCAAGGCCGTCACCTGGCGCCGGCCGAAGACGCTTGCCGCCCAGATCGAACAGCTTGGGCTGAAGCCCGATGACGTCAAGGCGATGGCGGTCTCGCACACGCATCCCGACCACACCGGCAATGTCGAGCTGTTCCCGCAGGCGACGCTCTTCGTGCAGAAGGCAGAATATGATTGGCCCGGCGCCAACAACGAGCCGCGCTTCAAGCCCTCGCACCCGGTGGAGCTGCTCACAGGCGACAAGGACGTCTTCGGTGACGGCAGCGTGACCATCCTGTCGACGCCCGGCCACACGCCCGGACACCAGTCGCTGCTGGTGAAACTGCCGAAGACCGGCGCGGTGGTGCTGTCGGGCGACGCCGTCCATTTCAAGGATAATTGGGACAACCGCCGCGTCCCCAGCATGAACGTCAACAAGGACCAGAGCGCAGCCTCGATGCAGAAGATCGCCGACACGCTGGCCAAGGAGAAGGCGCAGCTCTGGATCAACCACGACAAGGCCCAGCGCGACAGCCAGAAAATGGCGCCGGAGTTTTACGACTAGGGCGGATCAGCCTTTCGGTGCCGTCACTGTGGGCGGGCTCGCGTCCGGCGTCTTCTTGGGCTTGAGGGTGCCGGCGTAGAATGAGATCAGCCAGATCAAGAGGAGGGCGAGGAGGTAGACGCCCCAGGCCTGCGGCGGGGTGGTGGCCCAGCGCAGGAGGCTTTTGAATGTGCGGGGCGGGCCAGCGTCCTCGGTCATGGCCCGCTTGTGCTTGAAACCTCGGGCATGGTCAATCGGGCCGCGGCTTGGTGCGAACCAGGAACAGCGCCGCCAGCGCCGACAGGCTGAGCGCGGACGAGACGATCAGCACCTTGGCGCCCATGAGGTCGATCAGCAGGCCGAAGGTCAGCGGCGCCACCGCCTGCGCCATGCGTGCCGGCGCGCCGATGATGCCGAGACGGTAGCCGAAATCCTTCGGGCCGAAAATCGACAGCGGCAGCGTGCCGCGCGCGATCGTCAAGATGCCGTTGCCCGAGCCGTGGAACAGCGCAAACGCGCTCGCCGCGGCGCCGCCGAAGATCGCCACGATCACCGCGCCGATCGGGTGGGTGAGGCAGGCGAGCCGGGTCGACCACAACGGATGGAAGCGGCTGAGGAAGCCGGCCTCCAGGATGCGCGCGCCGACTTGCGCCGGGCCGATCAGCGCGCCGGCCGCGATCGCCTCGACCGGCGTTGCGCCCGTCGTCTCGAGGATGCGGGGGAAATGCGCGGCCATCGCGCCGGTGACGGTCCAGACCGCCGCGAAGATGAAGGCGAGCAGGATCATGGTGCGGTCGAGCGGCAGATGCGGTTTTTCCGCCGTGGCCGCCGCCTGCTTGGCGCCCTTGATCGTCGGCAGCACGAAGAAATTGAGCGGCAGGCCGATCAGGATGTTGGCGGCCGCCCAGGCAAAGCAGGTCTCGCGCCAGCCGATATGCGACAGGCCCCAGGCCGTGAGCGGCCAGCCGACGGTGGAGGCGAAGCCCGCCATCAGCGTGATACCCGTGATGGGCCTGCGCGCCTCGGTGCCGTAGATGCGCCCGAGGGCGGCGAAGGCGGCGTCGTAGAGCCCCATCGCCATTCCGATTCCGAGCACGAGCCAGGCGAACACCATCACCGGGACGGACTGCGCGAAGCCAAGCAGCGCGAGGCCGGCGGCAATCGTCAGGTTCGAAGCCGACAGCACCTGCCGGCCGCCGACGAGATCGATCTGACGCCCGATGCGCGGGCCGAGCATCGCCGAGATCACCAGCGAGGCCGAGAACGCGCCAAAGATCCAGTTGGAGGAGACGCCGAGGTCGCGCGCCATGGGATCGGCGATCAGCGCCGGCAGATAATAGCTGGACGCCCAGGCCAGGGTCTGCGTGGTCCCGAGCGCCAGGATGATCGGAAGCTGGCGCTGGCTCATAGTCTTGTATTTCTGGTCGGCAGGGACATCGGTTCCATTTGCAGCCGGCACGACACTGCGTCAACAGCGGTTGCGGCATATTCGACCTGCTGCAGGCGGGCGCCTTGGTTGCATGACGTTCGCGCGTGGCCTTCCGCTCGTCACGAATGCACGCCATAATGGCGCATGCAATTGACCTCGCGCCTTGCGCTGATGAACTGGCTGACCGGCCAGGGGCTCACGGGCCTTCCCGAAATCGACCTGCTCCGCGGCTTCTGCGAGCGCTGCCGCGCCGAGGGGCTGGAGCTGTCGCGTGCGCTGGTCGTGATCGATACGCTGCATCCGATCTACGAGGGCCGCGGCTTTCGCTGGAGCGACCGTCCCAGCAACGAGAGCGACGCGTTCGAATACGGCTCGACCGCCGAGGGCGACGCCGCCGCAAGCTGGCGCCGCTCGGTGTTCTTCCACATGCTGGAGCACGGCCACGACGAGATGGTGATCGATCTGGCCGACGCGCCGTCGATGGATTTCTCGCAGATCGGCGAGCTCGCCGAAAAAGGCCACAAGCACTATCTCGCCTTCGTGCACCGCTTCGGCGAGAACGGCGCGCTCGGCCTGATGGACTGCCTCTATTCCTGCTGGACCACGCGCCGCGACAGCGGCTTCAGCGACGGTGAGTTGGAGGCGCTGCGCGATCTCGTCCCGGTGCTGGGGCTCGCGATCAAATCGGCGCAGCAGGTCGACATCGCGCGCACGCTCGGGCGCGTCTATCTCGGCCGCGACGCCTCCGAGCAGGTGCTGCGCGGCCGCATCTCGCGCGGCGTCACCGAGCGCATCAACGCCGTGCTCTGGTACTCCGATCTGCGCGGCTCGACCGGAATCAGCGAGAGCATCGGCCCCGACGAGATCATCCCGTTCCTCAACGATTATGCGCAGGCCGTGATCGACGCGATCCACGAGGCCGGCGGCGACGTGCTCAAGCTGATCGGCGACGGCGTGCTCGCGATGTTCTGGGGTGAGGACATGGCGGATGCGCGGCGCGCTGCGCTCCGCGCCGAGCATCTGTTCCGCAAGAACGTCGCGGCGCTGAACCGGCGGCGGGAGGCCGACGGCCGTCCCACCACGTCGGCCTATATCGGCCTGCATGTCGGCGAGGTCTTCTACGGCAATATCGGCAGCGAGGACCGGCTCGATTTCACGGTTGTCGGGCCGACGGTGAACGAAGTCAGCCGCATCGCCTCGATGAGCCGCTCGGTCGACCGCGAGCTGCTGGCATCGGCGGAATTCTACAAGGGCCTGGATGCCGCCGGCCGGCGCTATCTCGTGTCCACCGGCCGCTACGCGCTACGCGGCATCGGCCGCGCGCAGGATCTCTACACGCTCGATCCCGAGGTCGATGCCAGCGAGCCTGTGACGGGGAGCTACGAGCGATATCTGGCGAATTAGCCCGGCTGCAGCAAACACACACCGTCAGTGCGAGCGCAGCGAAGCAATCCAGGGTCTTTCTACGGAGGGATTCTGGATTGCTTCGTCGCGAAGAGCTCCTCGCAATGTCGGCGTAACTAGCAGCGCACCGCCACCTCATCCCCCACCATGTCCGGCTGCCGGTCCAGCGCCACGGCCGGCGACAGCCAGATCACCAGCGCCTGCACGCCGAATACGGCGGCCGCGAGATAAAGGCAGGCTTCCGCGCTCCAGAGGCCGCCGACGATCGCGCCCAGCGCCGAGCCGAGCGGGCGGGCACCGTAGCTCATGATGTTGATGGCGGAGACGCGGCCCAAGAGGCGCGGCGGCGTCACCGACTGGCGCAGCGTCGTGGTCGAGATCACCCACAGGATCGGCCCGACGCCGAGCAGGAAGAAGCTCAACGCCGCGAGCCAGGGCGAGGGGATCAGTACCGTCAGCGCCATCACAACAGCTGCAACGAAACCCGTGACCGGGCCGAGGCCGACGACGGTGCCGAACGCGAGCCGCTGCATCACGCGCGTTGCGAACAGCGCGCCGATCACCATGCCGACGCCGTACATGGTCAGCACCGTGCCGACGCCGGCGGCGGTGAGGCCGAGATGGCGCACGGCATAGGGCACGAACACCGCGATCTGCAGGAACCAGCCGGTGTTGAAGATGAACTGGGTGATGAACACCGGCCGCAGCAGCGGATGGTGGAATACGAAGGCCGCGCCTTCGCGGATGTCCTGGAGCGGATGGCGCCGCGGGGCGGGGGCACGCGCGGGTTCAAAGATGCCCGAGAGCAGCACGACAGCGATGGCCGAGAGCGCCGCGGCAAAGCCGAAGGCCGGGCTGGCGCCCCACCATCCCACAAGTGCGCCGCCGAGGACGGGTCCGCTTGCGAAGGCGACGGTTCGCGCCAGCTCAATGCGGGCATTCGCCGCCGGCAGGAGGTCAGAGCTGACCAAGGACGGCACCAGCGCCGGCGCGGCCACGCTGTAGACCACTGTGCCGCACACGGCTGCGAAGCCGAGCAGCGCCAGCAGCGGAAGATTGAGGGCGCCGAGCGCGAGCAGCAGCACGATTGTCCCGAGGGCCACCGCCCGCAGCGCCTCGGCCCCGGCCATCAGCGAGCGACGCGAGATGCGGTCGGCGAGCAGGCCGGCCGGGATCGCGAACAGCACGAAGGGCAGGGTCAGTGCGGTCTGCAACAGGCCGGTCTGGCCTTCGGCGACCCCGAGCGTGAGCACGGCGACGATGGGAGCTGCGGCCAACGCGATCTGCTCGGCTGACTGCGCCGCGAGGTTGGACCAGGCGAGGCGGCCAAAGGTGTCGGGGAGGCGAGGCGGGTTTGACATGGCTCATTTCCTGCAAAGTCGGGTAGGCGCCAGTATCCGGCGCCAACGGCCGTCAAACCCACCCGCTTCCCGACACGGCGGCGAATAACGGCAGGAACGGGAACCCATGCCGCTAGATGCAGTTGCAAATGAGTTGCAATAAGACTCGATTTCGGTATTCTCGCCCCATGGATGCCCGATCGCCTGATTTGAGTCCCGACGCCGCCGGCTGGCGCGCTGATGCGCCCGTCACCAAAAGTCTCGCCGAGGTCAACGCCACGGTCGCCGTTCCGGCCGCTGGCCGCTGGTGGCGCCGGCTGCTCGCCTTTGTCGGCCCAGGCTATCTGGTCTCAGTCGGCTACATGGACCCCGGCAATTGGGCGACCGACCTCGCCGGTGGCTCCAAATTCGGCTACACGCTGCTGTCGGTCATCCTGCTTTCGAATTTGATGGCGATCCTGCTGCAGTCGCTGGCGGCACGGCTCGGCATCGTCACCGACCGCGACCTTGCGCAGGCCTGCCGCGCCACCTATTCGCCGGCGGTGAATTTGCTGCTCTGGCTGGCCTGCGAGGCGGCGATCATCGCCTGCGATCTCGCAGAGGTCATCGGCACGGCGATCGCGCTCAAACTCCTGTTCGGCATTCCCCTGATCGGCGGCGCGCTGCTCGCGGCGCTCGATGCCTTCCTGCTGCTGCTCCTGATGAACCGCGGCTTCCGTTTCCTCGAAGCCTTCGTCATCGCGCTGCTGGCGGTGATCGCGGTCTGCTTCGCGGTCCAGATCGTGGCTGCGGCGCCGCCGGTGGCGGAGGTCCTGCACGGCTTCATGCCGAAGAGCGAGATTTTCACCAACCCGGAAATGCTCTACATCGCGATCGGCATCATCGGCGCGACGGTGATGCCGCATAATCTCTATTTGCATTCCTCGATCGTGCAGACGCGCGCCTATGAGCGCAACGACACCGGCCGGCGCGAGGCGATCAAATGGGCGACGACGGACTCGACCATCGCCCTGATGCTGGCGCTGTTCATCAATGCTGCGATCCTGGTGGTCGCAGCCGCAACCTTCCACAAGAGCGGCCATTCCGACGTTGCCGAGATCGGCCAGGCCTTCGAGCTGCTGTCGCCGCTGCTCGGCCTCGGCATCGCCTCGACGCTGTTCGCGGTGGCGCTGCTCGCCTCCGGCCTCAACTCGACGGTGACGGCGACGCTCGCCGGCCAGATCGTGATGGAAGGCTTTCTGGACCTGCGTCTGCCGAGCTGGGCGCGCCGCCTGCTCACGCGCGGCATCGCCATCGTTCCGGTGATCGTTGTTACGGCGATCTATGGCGAGCGCGGCACGGCGGATCTGCTGGTGTTCAGCCAGGTCGTGCTGTCGATGCAGCTGCCCTTTGCGGTGATCCCGCTGGTCCGCTTCGTCTCCGACCGTCGCAAGATGGGGCAGTTCGCGATTCCGGGATATGTCGCGGCGATCGCGTGGATCGTCGCGGGCGTCATCGTGATTTTGAACGTGAAGCTGCTGGTGGATACGCTGTTCGGGTGAGAGCGGCGGCTATTTGTCCGGCCCGTTCAAGTGGGCCTTGCCCGGACGGCCCCCCGATCAGGCAGCGAGCATGACCTTTGCGAAAGCGAGCGTCTGCCCGGTTTGATGTGTTGGCTGGCGACGTTGCTTCCGTTTCGCGCGCAGGGGTTGCAAAACCTGGCGTCGGAACTCGATTTGGCAAACTGTCACTTTTCAATCTGTGCGGCGCGCGTATACTAGTTGCAATTGCTGACCGGGCGTACAATAATAACCCCTGTTTCAGCATTGATTTTGCTTCCGGCGGGATGATCGGCGGGTCCTGCGCCGGACCAAGAGCGGCCACTGCAAATCTCCGGGCTCATCTATCGGTTGTGCGCGAATATGGTTGGCGCACGAAATTTTTGGTTTGATCGTTTGGATTGATCGACAGCTTGTTTTTCTGCTGAGCGGGTTCACGCCCCGAAGGGGCGATGTTCAAGCCAGAACGCGTTGGTAATTTCGTTCAAGTCATTGATGAGTGTGTGCTGCCGTGACCAGGTGTCCCGCTTGTTCAGCCCGTATTTCCCGCGAGCATCGCTTCTGCTCTCAATGTGGCGCGAGTCTCAATCGTAACGCGGAGGAGCCGGGCGCCCCCGAGCGCGATGCGCACGTCGTCCAGCTGCACCATCATCTTCCCGTTCGCTCGCAGATGCTGACTGAAAACAAGCAGGTCAGCGTGCTGTTCGTCGACGTCTGCAACTCGACCTCCCTTTTGCAGCATGTCGACCCCGAGGAAGCCCGCGCCTATCTCGGCAGGGCACTGGACCGGCTGGCTGAGGCGGTCGAGACCTATGGCGGCACGGTGAGCCAGTTGCTCGGCGACGGCCTCGTCGCCTTGTTCGGCGCGCCCGTGGCGCAGGAAGACCACGCCCTGCGGGCGTGCCTTGCCGCTCTCAAGATGCAGAGAGCATCCATTCCAGCCCATGACGTCGGAGGCGTTGTGAGCCCGACGCTGCGCATCGGTATCAATTCGGGCGAGGTGCTGGTCGGTATCGTCGGACAATACCGGTGGTCCCATTACGGCGCGGACGGAAAGACAATCCATCTCGCCTCGCGGCTTGAAAAGATGGCGCCGCCCGGCGGCATCCTGATCAGCGCCGCGACGCAGCGGCTGGTCGCGCAGCAGATCGACACGCGTACGGCCGGCGTGCGGATCGTGCGCGGACTGGATGATCCGATCGAAGTGCATGAAGTCGTGGTCGAGACCGAAAGTTCGGCGGCAGCGCCGTTGACGCGGAAACAGCGCTGGGCGCCTCTGATCGGACGCGAAGACACGTTGAGGATCCTGGAAGGGACCCTGGAGACCGTTCAAAGGTCCGGAATGCGAACCATCGGGTTGTGCGGCGATGCCGGGATCGGCAAGTCGCGCCTGATCGTCGACTGGATGGACAGCCTCGCGCGGGAGGGGGTGGAAGTCTGCTTTTCCCAGGCGAGAGGATATGCGAGCACGCGGGCCTACAGCACCGCCACCGATCTGACCGCAAGTTTGGTCGGGCTTCCGCAAACCAGCGCGGCGGACATTCGGCATTCCGCCAAGCAGACGTTGATCGCGAAATGGCCCAATGACGGCGCCGAGCATCTGGCGGCGGTCAATGATCTCTTGGGACTTGCGGCGCCGGATGAGGCCTGGCTGGCGCTGAACCCGGCGCAACGACGGCGCCGGATCGGCGAGGCGCTGCTCTGGCTCGTGCGCAGACGCGTGCGGTCCGGCGCGTTCCTGCTCGTGCTCGAGGACGTCTTCCTGGCCGACCGCGAGAGCCGGCGGCTGTTCGAGGGCCTGCTTCCCAAACTTCAGGCGCTGCCGGTCCTGATTTGCGTCACCTATCGCCCGGATTTCGACCATCAGTGGCGTCGAGCCTCCTGGTTTTCCGAGCGCGTGATCGAGCCGCTGGGCGACGGAGAAATGCTCCAGCTCGCGCGCGCCTGTCTCGGCGATGATCCGTCCGTGCTCGGCGTCATGACCGAACTGGTCGCGCGTGCCGACGGCAATCCCTTCTTCCTGGAGCAACTGGTCTTCACGCTGATCGATGACGGGTCGTTGGAAGGGACCCCGGGCGCCTACCGTTTGCAGAGGCCTTTCGGAGAGCTGCGCGTGCCGGGCTCCATTGCGGCGGTGATCGGGGCGCGGGTCGACAGGCTGCCCGAAGCCGCAAAATCGGCGCTCGAGGCTGCGGCCATCCTGGGCGATCCCATCACGCACGATTTGGTTGCCGCGATGCAGGCCGTGGACCTCGAGCGCGCCGAAGAACTGCTAGGCCTTTGTGTCGCGTCCGGATTGCTGACGAGTCCGGATCAGGCGAGGGGCTCGCACGGATCGCACGCCTTCGCGTTCCGCCATGCGCTGGTCCGTGACGTCGTGCTCGGGGTGCTCACGCGCGCCAGGCTCAAGGCACTTCATCGCCAGGCCTTCCTGGCGCTGCACGCCCAGCCCGGGGCCGCCGATGTCGATGCCGCGCCGGCACTGGCGCATCATGCCTTCGGGGGCGAGGAATGGGAGCAGGCGGCAAGATTTGCCGTCAAGTCGATGGCTCGTGCCATCTCGCGCTCGGCCAATCAGGAGGCCGTCCAGCTGCTGGAAAAGGGCATCCAGGCGGCACGGCGCGTCGAGGGCGCGACGACCGCCCAGACCCTGGAGCTCGCGCTTCGGCTGGAGGCCATTGGCGCAATGCTGGCTCTCGGGCAGATCGACGAGATCTTCGACAACATGGAGCGGGCTGAAGCCATCGCAGTGCAACTGAACGATCAGCGTGCAAGGGCGGCGGTTTCGACCGAGACGGCGGTGTTTTTATGGATGCGCGGGCGTTTCGAGCAAGGTCTCGGCTACGCTTCGCAGGGACTGGAAGCGGCTCGCCTCGCACAGCGTCGTCACATGATGATGGCGGCGCATCAGACCCGCCTCATGCATCTGCATGCGCTCGGGCGGTACGCGGACGCGGCGGCCGAAGGTCACATCCTGCTGTCGGACTACGAACCGGAATTGTCGGCGCATTATGTCCAGTCCGGCTGGGCTGCGATTCCGATCATCAACCTGTACGCATTTCATGCCAGCACGCTGTGGCGCCTCGGGGATGGCGGCGCCGCGGACGATTTCTGCGCCAAGAGCTATGAGATTCTGTCGAACATCGATCACCCATATTCCCGTCTGTTGATCGACACGGTCCAATCGCAGATCTGGGTCGAACGCGAGGAGCTCGACCGTGCCGAGTCCCTGATGCGCACGGGTGTGCAGCAATGCATGACGCACAACGTGCCGACGATGCTGTCCGTGTGCACCGGCGTTCTCGGCAGCGCGCTGGCGCGCAATGGCAAGGCTGCCGAAGCGGTGCCCATGCTGGAGAAGGGGTTCGCCGATCGCATCTACGAGGCGGCCGGCCCCTATGGCAGGACGTTCATGCGCGTGAGCCTGGGTGTCGCCTATCGCAAGCTCGGACGACTGGATGATGCGATCGCTGTCGGACGCAAGGCGGTCGAGCAGGCCGCTGAGGAATACGGACACCAGACCGAAGCCCTGTACGAGCTCGCCGAAACGCTGCGGCAGGCCGGCGATCAGGCCGGGGCCGAAGCGCATTTCAAGCGAACCGCCGAGGCGGCGGAGCGTCTGGGTATGCCTCACTACCGGAAACGGGCCGCTGCGGCGCTCGCAGATCGGCGGAAGGACGGGTACGCAGCATGAAAATCTCAGCTGGCACTCCTGATGCAATGCCGCCGGGGCTCCGCAGCCTCTCCTATGGGATCTTCTGTTGGGCCAATCGCCGTCCGAGGGCATTGCGAACCGTCGGTGCCCTGTTTCGGCTCTGGCCGTTAGCGGGCGGCTGGTTCGGCATGGCGGCCCGCGCCAGTGCGGTCAAGGGTGTGCTGACCAGGCCGCAGAGTTTCTCGAACTCGGCTCATGCGGCCAATCTGGCCGCCGGCGATTACCTGATTGGCATGGATCCGGGTCCTACCTACCACGACGACAGGCGTCTGCTCGATGACCGGTTGGCTTTGCTGGCTGCGAGCCTGCCGGCCGCGGCCGATCAGGAGGTTCAGCGACGCGTCCAGCAGCTTGGGCAGCGCGGGACGAACAAGTCGTTCGACCTCATTGACGATTACCTGATGTGGATCGTGTTTCGAGCGATGGATCCGCTGTTCGGGGCGGCAACGGGCAAGGTGGTGGCGGGCGCGCATGGCAACGTCAACGATCCCGGGCTGCAACGGCAATATCTCCTGGAAATCAGGTATGTCGCAGGCCAGCTGCTTGCCGGAAGCACTGCGACGCTGAGGGTTCAGCGACGGGCGGAACTCTGCTCGGACGCGTTGCGGGCACGTATCGCCGCCGTGAGCCGCGACATCGAACAGGCTTGGGGTGTCCAGAGCACCGCCAGCACCATCACGCGGAATGCCGCCGGTCTTGCCTGGATTTCGCATCCGGTCACGGTGCAGTCGGGGGCACTGGCCGTGCAGGAGTTGCTCGGGCGCTCCAGGGTTCACCGGGCCTTGCGGGCCGAAGCCCAGCGGCTCGGGCCGGCCGGCGTTTGGCAAGACGCCAAGTTCCGCGATCTGGTGCGCGAGCACATGCTCGAGCTCATGCGCTTTCGACCCATCTTTCCGCTGCTCGCGCGCGACGTGCCGCGCGATACGGAATTCGAGACCGGGGCGCGGCACAACGCGCCGTGCTCCGCTGGCGGCAAGATGGCGATCTGGTCGATCGCCGCCCTGTTCGATTCCAGGGTGGTCAAGAAGAGCGGTCGGTTCTGTCCCGCCCGCAATTGGGGGCCGCACCAGGATTTGCGCTGGCTGATGTTCGGATACGGCACCCGCCAATGTCCCGCCAAGGATTACGCGGTCGAGATCCTGACGAGTGCGCTGATTGGTCTGCTGATCCTGCCCGAGTTGCGGCTCACGCGGGGCGAGGGCAAGGCCATCGCCTATGACGGCCCGCTGATGTCTCGCATGCGCGTGAACTTCGTCTGACGGATTGGAAGGACAATCCATGCTCAAAATGGTCCGGCAGCAGATGATCTGCATCATTGCGCCAGGCTGGCGCGGCGCGGTGGATTTTTCGGACTCCGGAGACATGCAGTCCGCGCTGAATGCACTTCTTCAGGACGTTGCGGTCATTCAGTTCGCGTCCATCGCCCTGTTGCCGGCGCGCACGGACGCACGGGAGCAGGCGCCGTCGCTGATGCTCGAGCTTGCCGTCGAGGAAGGCATCGATCCCAAGGACATGCTGTACAGGCTGGTCCATCATCCCAGCGGCGCGATGTGGTCGCTCTTCAGCTCCTATTGGCCCGGCGGCGGGCCTCCGCTGGTGAGCGCGCGCAACGGGCAATTGTTCGACAAGCTGATCGGGTGGCTCAGTCTCGCCGATGGCGGCTTCGTCGGTCCTCGCGACAGAACGGCCCGGCAGATCAGGAAGGAGCACGATCTCCTGATATGGACCCGGGATGAGGGACGCAAGTTGAGAGCCATGTACGGCGATGATCGTGCATCGTTCGCGCTTGCGCTGGCGCAGCGGGCATTCCAGGACCCGCGCTTCGGCTGGGCGATGCAGCCTGCGCCGCGCTCCTATTGGCGCGGGAAGGGTGCGAGCATCTCCGCAAAGGTCGGCTATGGGCTCGTGGTTTTCGGCTTGTGGCTGGCCCTCGTCTGGCTCCTGGGCGCACTGCCGCGCGGGTTGTTCGGCGCCATCACCTGGTTCGTCGGCGCATCCTATCCCCCGGTGCAGTCCGTGGTGGACGTCATCAGCAGTGTGAGCATGTGGATCGTGTGGGCGAGCGTCAGGGCACTGCTCGCCTTTGTCGGGCTGCTGTTCCTGGGATGGCTGCTCCTGGTCGCGCTGCCGGCCCTGTTCGCGCCGTGGCGGCGCTGGGTGGACAGCGTCCGCCGCGAACTCGAACGACCGACCGAGACGTGGTCGTCATTCTCCACCCGTGTTGTCGGCTGGATCGTGGTCGTCCCGTTGCTCCTCGCCATCCTGGTGTGTGCGGTGGTCTTCGTCTTCTATCCCAAGCCGATCATGGACGGGATCGAGGCTTTGACCGCGCGGGTTCCGGGATGGGAGCTCGCCCTCTTCGGCGTGCTTGCGATCGTCGCGCTGCTCTGCATCGGGTCCTTTTTCTCCTGGATCAATCGCCGGTTTGCGACCTTGAGCAAGTGGTTCTTTCATCCCTACGAAGACGATGTCACCCGGGCCCAGCAGGTTCATCCGTCAATCGACCAGTGCGAAGCGCTGTTGGCCAGTGGGACCGCGCACATGGTCAGCCTGACCGATATCCGCAGCCCGAACGGCTGGAGCGCCTGGTGGATCCGCGTGTCCCTGCGCGTCGTGACGTTCTTTGGGCGGGTGTTCTTCACGGAGGGGCGGCTCGGTGATGCACCGGGTATCCATTTTGGCCATTGGCACATTATCGAGGACGGTCGGCGCTTTCTATTCTGCTCGAACTATGACGGCAATTTCGGCGGTTACCTCGACGATTTCATCAACGGCGCGACGATAGGGACGACGTTGGCCTGGCGATGGACGACGCTGAGGCCGCGGGGATCGGCGGCGGTCGGGCAGCCGGACATCAAGGTGCCGCGCGATTTTCCGCCGACGCGTTTCGTGCTTTTTCGCGGCGTGAAGTGCGAGTTGAAATTCAAGTCCTACGCCCGCGACAGCATGCTTCCGCACATGTATCGCTTCGATGCGTGCAACGCGACGATCGAGGAGATCGACCTCGCGACCGGGCTGCGCGACGCCCTGTTCGGCGAGCGCAACGACAGGAACGACGACTTCATCATGAGGGCGATCGAAACATGAAGGCCTCGCATCTCTCCGAACAGCTCGCGGACATTCAGGGAATGCTCGGAAGCGGCTATGGCTGGTTGAAGACCAGCCGCTTCTGGCTGCTGACGATCAAGGCGGGCCGCGAGGACGATGCCCGGGCGTGGCTCGCAGGGCTCGTCGACAAGAAGCTGGTGGTCAGTGCCGCCGATGTCAGGAAATCGAGGACCCACCCCGTCGACGATGCCGTCGCGATCGCTTTCAGCTATTTGGGGCTGGCAAAGCTCGGATGCGACGAGACTGCTGCGCATCCGTTCCCGTCCCCGTTCAGCAGCGGCATGGGCTGCGACCTGCGCGCGTTGCTGTTGAGGGACAGTCCGCGAGAATGGCGCTGGTCCGATGTTGAAGGCGGTGCCGGCGGCCCCGTGCATGTCCTGGTTGGCGAATGGAGAATGCGACGGAGCGCTGCCGAGATGGCGAGCGCGCCGGAGAAGTCGGCAGAACTGGATCCTGATCCTGATGTGTTCGATGTCATCAAGGTCGACAACGATCCCTGCGCCTTCCAGCAAAAGGCGGGCGACGAGGAAGAAAGATTGTACGAGTCCTTCGGGTTCCGCGATGGCCTCGCGCAGCCCGTGATCAGCGAGCTCAGGGAGGAGCGCGGCGCCGAGCGCAAGAAGATCAGGCGGGATGCCGGCATCCTGTACGAGGACCGCGTCGTCGCCCCGGGGGAATTCATTCTGGGCTATCGCAACGAATACGACGAGCTGACCTATTGCCCCAACGTCAAGCGATGGCCCGGCGACGCCACGTATACGAGCGGCCGCTTCGCGCTGAACGGGACCTATCTCGCGGTTCGCCAGATCGAGCAGGATGTCGATGCGTTCGCGAAATTTGAAGCGGTATACGGCCAGGCTGTCTGCGAGAAGGTGATGGGCCGTCGAAAGAATGGAAAGCCATTGTCGTGGCAGGGCGATCCCGACGTTTCGATTTCGGATTCGGAAGCCGATGCATTTCGCTTTCGTGTCGACGACGCGAACGGCTTTGGCTGTCCGAAGGGAGCCCATATCCGCCGCGTCAATCCGAGGGATACGCTCGGCATCGACCTGCAATCGAGCATCAAGTCGGTCAAGCTGCACCGGCTGCTGCGCCGGGGGCGGCCCTATCGCGAGGAGGTTGCGAACGAAAAGCCGCGCAAGGGCATTTTCTTCATCGCCTGCAACGCCGATCTCGAGCGGCAGTTCGAGTTCATCTACCAGCGCTGGTTGCGAAATCCCCGGTTCGTCTGCCTCAACGACCAGGACGACCCTCTCGTCGGCAAGCCCGCTGCGACCAGGAGCTTCTCCATGCCGGGATTGGCAAGCGGCGAGGAAGTGTCCCTGGCCGCGTTTACGCAGACGCTGGGGGGAGGCTATTTCTTCCTTCCAGGAATCTCTGCGCTCAAATTCATCCTCGGGCGCGAGGGCAGTTCGAAGGCGGTCGGCCCAGAGGCCGTCGTAGCCTTGGCGCGCTGAAAGCCGGCGCGAGGCTGGACGGGGCAATCGTGAGGGTCAATCCTGCGGCTCGGACGCCGCGTCGCCCTGTGCGTCGACGCGCAGCCAGCCCGAGGGCGCGAGGCGCTGCTGCGGCAGGAAGCGGGCCTTGTAGTCCATCTTCTTCGAGCCCTCGATCCAGTAGCCGAGATAGACGTAAGGCAGCCCCTGCCGGCGGGCGCGGGCGATGTGGTCGAGGATCATGAAGGTGCCCATCGAGCGGCTGACCTGGCCCGGCTCGAAGAACGAATAGACCATCGACAGGCCGTCGCTGAGCACGTCGGTCAGCGCGACCGCGATCAGCTCCTCGCCACGGCCGGTGATGCCGCTGTCGGGGCCGCGCTTGCGGTATTCGATGATGCGGGTCTCGACATGGCTGTCCTCGACCATCATGGCGTAGTCGAGCACGGTCATGTCGGCCATGCCGCCATGGCGGTGGCGGGCGTCGAGATAGGCGCGGAACACCGAATATTGCTCGGAGGTCGGCACCGCGCTGCGCTGCTCGCCGATGATGTCGGAGTTGCGCGCCATCACCTTGCGGAAGTTGCGCGAGGGGCGGAACTCGTTGGCGACGACCCGGACCGAGACGCAGGCGCGGCACTGGTCGCAGGCCGGCCGGTAGGCGATCGACTGGCTGCGGCGGAAGCCGCCATGGGTCAGGAGGTCGTTGAGGTCACCGGCGCGCTCTCCCACGAGGTGCGTGAACACCTTGCGCTCATGCCGGCCCGGCAGATACGGGCAGGGGGACGGCGCCGTAAGGTAAAATTGGGGGGTATCGCGCGAGTGCTGGGTCAAGGGACGTCGTGGGCCTCCGAAGTGAGTATCAGCATCGCGCTACGGAAGCTCCCGGTCAATTGGTCAGCTTGGCAAGTCAGGTCAGCAGTCAGCTTAGAGGATCCCGGTTAGTAGGCCGTTGATCACCAGGTCCTCGCGGCCTGCGGCACCGGCGCGCGGACGGAATTGTTGATCACGACCGTTCCCAGCACGAAATCCTGCAGCAGGCGCCGGCGGCCGTTGAACAGGCCGAGCAGCACCACGAAGGGCGTCAGGAACGAGACCGACACCCAGAACAGCACGGCATGGGTGGCGCCCAGCACGAAATAGCCGGGTGCGCCGTACCAGGTGCGCAGCTCCAGATCCATCACCCGCATCCCGATCGTCGCGGAGGAGGGGCCACCGATACAGGCGCCGTAATAGACGATCGCCCAGATCACGGAGGCCGGCCAGGCCAGCCAGAACAGCGCCCAGCCGATGCCGAGCGTGACCACGCCAAACAATGCGATGAAGATGTAGCCGAGGATCACCGGCACCGAGATCACGACCATGTCGATCAGGAAGGCAAACACGCGCCGCGTCGCAACGCCACGGAACAGCTCCGGGTGCAGATAGGGGTCGTAGGCGTGCGGCTGCGCCCCGCCGTCATTGCGCCAGGCTCCTGAATTGCCCGAGTCGTACGACATGATCCGTCCTCCCAAGGGGGAAACAGAGGGGAAAACCCTCGAGGCAGGACATGGGAACAGGCTTTCCCCCTGCCAAGGGCGCAGGCGCATTAACAAGCCGAAATATTCCGGCGATTCGGGGGCGGGGGAGGGCACGATATTGGCGCCGCAAACACCGGTGTCGTCCCGGACAAGCGAAGCGCAGATCCGGGATCCATAACCACAGGGAGGAGTTTGGCGAAGACCGTTAGTTGATTTCGCCGGTACGAATACGGCGGATCACAGTTAGATCACGCGGTATGGGTCCCTGCGTACGCAGGGACGACAGTGAAGGTGCCCCGCCAGCTTACCCCTGCGCGCGCAGCTTCTCCGCCGCCTTCGGCGCAAAATAGCTCAGCACGCCGTCGGCGCCGGCGCGCTTGAAGGCGAGCAGGCTCTCCATCATGGCGCGCTCGCCGTCGAGCCAGCCGTTGTTGGCGGCGGCCGCGATCATCGCGTATTCGCCCGAGACTTGGTAGGCGAAGGTCGGCATCGCAAAGGTGTCCTTCACGCGGCGGACGACGTCGAGATAGGGCATGCCGGGCTTCACCATCACCATGTCGGCGCCTTCGGTGATGTCGAGCTCGACCTCGCGCAGCGCCTCGTCGGTGTTGGCGCTGTCCATCTGATAGGTGCGCTTGTCGCCGGTCAGCGTCTTGGCCGAACCGATGGCGTCGCGGAACGGGCCGTAGAAGGCGGAAGCGTATTTGGCGGCGTAGGCCATGATCTGCACGTCGAGCAGGCCGGTGCGGTCCAGGCCCTCGCGGATCGCGGCGACGCGGCCGTCCATCATGTCGGAGGGCGCGATGATGTCGCAGCCGGCTTCGGCCTGCACCAGCGCCTGACGCACCAGCACGGCGACCGTCTCGTCGTTCAAGATCCTGCCGTCCGAGATCAGGCCGTCATGACCGTGGCTGGTGAAGGGGTCGAGCGCGACGTCGCAGAGGATGCCGATCTCAGGAAACTCCTTCTTGATCGCGCGCACCGCCTGGCAGACCAGATTGTTCGGATTGGTGGCCTCCGAGCCTTCCTCGTCGCGCAAGGACGGCTCGGTGTAGGGAAACAGCGCGAGGCAGGGGATGGTGAGCTTCATGGCGCGCTCGGCCTCCCGCACCGCCTGGTCGACGCTGAGGCGCTCGACGCCGGGCATCGAGGCGACCTGCTCGCGCTTGTTGTCGCCGTCGATCAGGAACAGCGGCCAGATCAGATCGTCGGTGGTGAGGACGTTCTCGCGCACCATCCGCCGGGCCCATTCGGCCTTGCGGTTGCGGCGCGGGCGGACGGTCAGATCGAGGGCATGGGGCACCGCCGCTCCCTCGCGGCGCGAAACCTCGCGCAGTTCGATCGGACGTCCGTATTTGATCGCCATCACTCTTCCTCCGGCTGGAATTATTCTTATACCAGCTCGCATGGTTCCCGTCACCGCGGCTTGACCTGCCGCAACGTGATGGCAGCCGATTGATTTTGCGGGCCGAAGCAGCCAGAAGGGGGCCATGTCCGAGATTTCCACCCGCGATGCGGCCCGTGACGGCAGCCCCAGGGACGCCGTCAGAGACAGCGCCAGAGACAGCGCGATGTCGGTGGCTGCGATCTCGTCGGAGCGCTCGGAGTCCGACGACAATGTCTGGACTCGCCGCCTCGTGCTGTTCCTGCGGGTGATGGCGCTGCTCTCGATCCTGAAAGGTCTCTATCACTGGGCGCAGGTGACGGGCTTCGTCGGCGGCGAGGACGAGGCGTTCGAGAACCAGTCGATGGCCTGGCAGGCCGCGACCGTCTACTTCGCGGTGATCGAGCTCGTCGCCGCGGTCGGCCTGTGGCTGGCGACGCCGTGGGGCGCGGTGGTGTGGCTGACCACCGTAGTGTCGATGGCGGTGATCGAGCTGATGTTCCCGGGAATCTACGGCGGCAGCCTGATCGTCGTCGGCGTCGAAGCCTTCATGCTCGCCGCCTATCTCGCGCTCGCCTGGATGGCCGCGCGCGAGCGACCGCCGTAGGCGACACCTTCGATACATAGATACTCTCGTGCCCCGGACGCGACGCAGCGCGCCGCACTTGCGGCGTGCTGCGTTGCAGAGCCGGGGCCCATCTCTCCGCGATCCCGCTTTTGGCTTTCGGGGTCCCGGCTCTGCGCTCCGCTTGTCCGGGACACGCGAGTGGAGCTTGCGGAGTTGTGCCGGTTTGGTTGACCGTTGGTTGCCTAAAATTTGCGGTAAGTTCTCGTTGACCAGCCGGTTCCGCCACAGCCGTTACGCGCCCGTTTCGAAACGAAGCGGGGCTGTTCTGGAATGCGACAGTTGCGGCGGACGGAGGGTGAACAGGACCTTGCGAAGGTCAACAGAGCGTTGCGAAAAGTGCTTGTGGCACAGGCTTAATCCGCAATTCACTGTCTTAAATTCATGATCTCTTTATTCTCTTATTTAAGCCGATCTTCAAACGAGCCCCTTAAGTTGCACCTATCAGACGGGACACAAGTTTCGTCGAATAAGTGTCGATAAAAACGACAACAGGGGAAGTGTCATGATGAAAGCCGTCGCAACTGCGGCAGATACCGCAGAGCGCGTCTCCGGCCAGCAGGGTTCGGTGCAGTCGCTCTATCTGGAAGCTTTGACTCTGGTGGAGCGGCTGCATCGCCGGCTCCTCGACGTGATCAAGGACGAATTCGATCGCCGCGGCCGCGCGGACATCAACTCGGTGCAGGCTCTCCTGCTCTACAACATCGGCGACAAGGAGCTGACCGCGGGCGAGCTGCGCACGCGTGGCTACTATCTCGGCTCCAACGTCTCCTACAATTTGAAGAAGCTCGTCGAGCTCGGCTTCCTCGATCATCAGCGCTCGCGCGTCGATCGCCGCTCGGTGCGCATTCGCCTGACCCCGCAGGGCCAGGAAGTCCGCCGCATCGTCGATGCGCTCTACCAGAAGCACGTCAAGACGGTGGAGCAGGTCGGCGGCATCTCCGGCGAGGAATTCTCGACCCTCAACAAGTCGCTGCACCGCCTCGAGCGGTTCTGGACCGACCAGATCCTGTATCGGCTCTGAGTTTCCAAGGGATAAGGCCAAGCCGGCCCGCAACAAGACCGGCAAGCCGCCCGAACGTGCCTCAACTTCCCCAGCGCGCCGGCCCGGAGTTGCCCCCGGACCGGTGCGTTTTGCATTTTGCACCTGCGAAGAAAATTTTGCGACCCCGAGGAACCAGTTCCGGGCTTGGCGCTTATCTCCTTCGGATCGGAGACAGGGCGATGCTGGTCGAGCGCGGGTTGCAGGCGATGAACGTGGAACTCGTGAGCGAGGCCTACGCCATTGCCGCGAACTACCTTCGCCGGTCCGGCGCGATTGCCGATACGCTCGTGACCGACGAACATCTGCTCGGGATCATCATCAAGCTGCTCCAGAACGGGGAGTTCAACAAGATCCGGCTCGCCAACACGGCGATCGCCCGGTTCCAGGCGCAGGCCGAGGCCCGCGCGGTTGCCTGATCAACAGTCGCAAAATACCGACGAACCAAGAATATCGCACGAACCAGAGGGTGCCATGGAAGCCGCCATCGACCGCATCATGCAGACCTATGACCTGCTCGCCAACCGCACCGCCGCGGCCAGCGAGGAGGCACGGGCCAAGGTCACGAACTACCTCACCACCCTGATGGAAGCGGGCGAGAAGGACCCGCACAGGTTGACGGTCTGCGGCCTGACTTATCTGCGCCAGCTCGACGGCAGCGTGGACCCTGTGAAGGCGGGGTATACCGGGCTGTGATAGACAGCCGGCGGCTCCACGGATGAGGAGTTAGGGCCCAAAGCGGCCCCATTCGGGAGGGGTGGACGGGCGGCTCCCCAGAGCCGGCCCAAGTGCCGAAAACCGCCACCCTCCACCATATCTTGCATAAATATCAGGCCCGACCCGCAAATGCTTGGCCTGTTGCGGGCGATGTGGTAGATCGCGCTCGCCGCTTCCGATCGCCACACCAGACCCGCCCGTAGCCCGCCAAAAGGCTGCGGCGGTGGAGATATTCGCAAGATGACCGCACCCAAAACCGCCTCCGCGCCCGATTCGTTTTTCACCGCTCCGCTCGAGCAGGCCGACCCGGAAATCGCCGCCGCCATCAAGGGCGAGCTCGGCCGGCAGCGCCATGAGGTCGAGCTGATCGCCTCCGAGAACATCGTCAGCCGGGCCGTGCTGGAAGCGCAGGGTTCGGTGATGACCAACAAATACGCGGAAGGCTATCCGGGCGCGCGCTACTATGGCGGTTGTGAGTGGGTCGACGTCGCCGAGAACCTCGCGATCGATCGCGCCAAGAAGCTGTTCGGTGCCAAATTCGCCAACGTGCAGCCGAACTCCGGCAGCCAGATGAACCAGGCGGTGTTCCTGGCGCTGCTGCAGCCCGGCGACACCTTCATGGGCCTCGACCTTGCGGCCGGCGGCCATCTCACCCACGGCTCGCCCGTCAACATGAGCGGCAAATGGTTCAAGGCCGCGCACTACACCGTGCGCCGCGAGGACCAGATCATCGACATGGACGCGGTCCAGAAGCAGGCCGAAGAGGTCAAGCCGAAGCTGATCGTCGCGGGCGGCTCGGCCTATTCGCGTGCCTGGGACTTCAAGCGCTTCCGCGAGATCGCGGACAGCGTCGGCGCGTATCTGCTGGTCGACATGGCGCACTTCGCGGGCCTCGTCGCCGGCGGCGTGCATGCCTCGCCCGTGCCGCATGCCCACATCACCACGACGACGACGCACAAATCGCTGCGCGGTCCGCGCGGCGGCCTGATGCTGTGGAATGACGAGGCGCTGACCAAGAAGTTCAACTCGGCGATCTTCCCGGGGCTGCAGGGCGGCCCCCTGATGCACGTGATCGCGGCCAAGGCGGTCGCCTTCGGCGAGGCGCTGCGTCCGGACTTCAAGATCTACGCCAAGAACGTCGTCGAGAACGCCAAGGCGCTGGCCGAGGCGATGAAGAGCCACGGCTTCGACATCGTCTCCGGCGGCACCGACAACCATCTGATGCTGGTCGATCTCAGGCCGAAGGGCCTGAAGGGCAACGCCTCGGAGAAGGCGCTGGTTCGCGCTGCCATCACCTGCAACAAGAACGGCATTCCGTTCGACCCCGAGTCGCCGTTCGTGACCTCCGGTATTCGTCTGGGCACGCCGGCGGCGACCACCCGCGGCTTCGGCGTCGCAGAATTCCAGCAGGTCGGCGGCATGATCGCCGAGGTCCTCAATGCGATCGCGCAGTCGGACGACGGCAAGGCGCCGCTGGTGGAAGCCGCGATCAAGGAACGCGTCAAGGCGCTCACCGATCGGTTCCCGATCTATCAGTAAGGCTGGGCCACGAGGATGCGCTGTCCGAACTGCAATAGTCTCGATACGCAGGTAAAGGACTCGCGTCCGACCGAGGACTCTTCCGTGATCCGCAGGCGGCGCGTGTGCGTCGCCTGCAATTTCCGCTTCACCACCTTCGAGCGCGTGCAATTGCGCGAGCTCACGGTGATCAAGCGCAACGGCCGCCGCGTGCCGTTCGACCGCGACAAGCTGATGCGCTCGGTGCAGATTTCTTTGCGCAAGCGGCAGGTCGAGCCGGAGCGGGTGGAGAAGATGGTCTCCACCATCGTGCGCGAGCTCGAGACCGGGGGCGAGGCCGAGATCTCCTCCGAGGTGATCGGCGAGACCGTGATGGAGCATCTGCGCACGCTCGACGACGTCGCCTATGTGCGCTTCGCCTCGGTCTATCGCAATTTCCGCGAGGCCAAGGATTTCGCCGACGTGCTCGGCGAGCTCTCCGGTGAGGAGGAAGCGCGGCTCGCCGCGATCCGCAAATGATCTTCCGTATCCTGGAGGATCAGTTCGCGCAGAAGGCCCGCGAGGCCAGGGACGCCGATCGCCGCTTCATGGAGCTGGCGCTGGCGCTCGGACGCCGCGGGCAGGGACGCACCTGGCCCAACCCGGCGGTCGGTGCCGTCGTCGTCAAGGACGGTGTCATCGTCGGCCGCGGCTGGACCCAGGCGGGCGGGCGTCCGCACGCCGAGCCCGAAGCCCTGCGGCGGGCCGGTGAGACCGCACGCGGCGCCACGCTCTACGTCACGCTCGAACCTTGCTCGCATTTCGGCAAGTCGCCGCCTTGCGCCGATGCGGTGATCGCGGCCGGCATCAAGCGGGTGGTGGCGGCGATCGAGGATCCCAATCCTGAGGTCGCGGGGCAGGGCCATGCGCGCCTGCGCGCCGCCGGCATCACAGTAGATGTAGGCCTGTGCGCGGCGGAAGCCGCCTTCGACCATGCCGGGCATTTCCGTCGCATCCGGGACAAGCGCCCGCATGTGATCCTGAAGCTGGCGGTCTCGCCCGACGGCAAGATCGGCGCCGCCGGCGGCAAGCCGGTCGCGATCACGGGGGAGGCGGCGCGCAATCGCGTGCATCTCCTGCGGGCGCAGAGCGATGCGATCCTGGTCGGCATCGGCACGGTGCTGGCGGACGACCCGCTTCTCACCTGCCGCCTGCCGGGCATGGCGGCGCGCTCGCCGGTGCGCGTAGTGCTCGATCAGAGCCTGCGCATTCCCGGGGGAAGCAAGCTCATAGGCTCCGCGCGCGAGACGCCGCTCTGGGTGATGGGCTCCGACCTTGCGGAAGCCGCGGCAGCAACACGTCTCGGCGCGACCGGCGCGCAAGTGATCCGCATCCCGCCGGCAAGTGCCTCCGGGCTCGATTTGCCGGCCGCGCTGCATGCGCTGGCCGGGAAGGGCATCACCCGCCTGATGGTCGAGGGCGGCAGCCGCGTTGCGGCTTCGTTCGTCGCGGCCGACCTCGTCGACGAGATCTGGCTGTTCCGCGGCACGGAAGCGGTGGGCAGCGGCGGCGTCGATGCGCTCGATGCATTGCCCCTGTCGAAAATCACGCAGTCGCAGGCCTACAAGGTTCATGCTAGCGAAACATTCGACAAGGATACTCTCACCATCTACGAGCGCGCGTAATGTTCACCGGCATTGTCACCGATATCGGCGAGATCGTCAGCTTCACGCCTGTGGCGCAAGGGCAATTGCACCGGCTGCGCATCGCCTGCCGCTACGATCAGACCACCATCGCCGACGGTGCCTCGATTGCCAGCAACGGCGTCTGCCTGACCGTGGTTGCCTCCGGCGTCGCAGGCGGCAAAACCTGGTATGACGTCGATGCGGCGGCCGAGACGCTGGCGCTGACCACGGCAAAGCACTGGAAGCTCGGAACGAAGCTCAACCTCGAGCGCGCGCTCAAGATCGGCGACGAGCTCGGCGGGCACATCGTCGCCGGCCATGTCGACGGTATCGCGACCCTCGTCAGCCGCGAGGATCTGCCCGACATGGCGCGGTTCGAGCTCTCGACCACGCGGGAGCTGGCGCGGTTCATCGCCACCAAGGGCTCGATCACGCTCGACGGCGTTTCGCTCACGGTCAATACGGTCAGGGACGTGACTTTTTCGGTGCTGATCATCCCGCACACGCTCTCGGTCACGACGATCGGTGGCTGGAAGGCGGGGGACGAGGTCAATATCGAGGTCGACCTGATGGCCCGCTACGCGGCGCGGCTGACGGAAATGACGGCGTAGTCGTCATTCCGGGTTCGCTTCGCGCCCCGGAATGACAGTCTTTGAACTTGGCTTACGTGCCCGCGGCGACTACATAACGCGCCGACCCCAGTAAACGGATTGAGACGATGGCAGACGCGCGGCGCGCACCCCTGAAGGACCAGACCGACATTTCCGGCGCGCGCGCGCTGATTGTCGAGGCGCGGTTCTATGACGATCTCCAGGACGCGCTTCTGGACGGCGCGGTGACCGAATTGAAGGCGGCGGGCCTGACGCATGACGTGATCACGGTTCCCGGCGCGCTGGAGATCCCTGCGGCAGTCGCCATCGCGATCGACGCGGCGGCGGCGAACGGAAAGCCCTATGACGCGGTGATCGCGCTCGGCTGCGTGATCCGTGGCGACACCATCCATTTCGAGATCGTGTCGCAGGAATCCTCGCGCGCGCTGATGGATCTTGCCGTGGCGCGAAAGCTGCCGCTCGGCAACGGCATCCTCACCGTCAACAATGAGGCGCAGGCCTGGGCGCGGGCGCGCGCCAGCGAGCTCAACAAGGGCGGCGATGCCGCACGTGCGGCGCTTGCGATGCTGCGCATCAAACGCCGCATGGCGCGGGCCTGAAGCCATGGCTGATCCCACCAAGAAGCCGGCAGGGCCAAACGAGAAGAAGGCGAACCGGCGCGGCGCGGCGCGGCTCGCGGCGGTGCAGGCGCTGTACCAGATGGATATCGCCGGCGCCGGCATCAACGACATCTTCGCCGAGTTCGAGAGCCATTGGCTCGGCAACGAGGTCGAGGGCGACACGTACCTGCCGGCCGAGGCGGCCTTCTTCCGCGACGTCGTCTCGGGCGTCGTGCGCGACCAGAAGAAGCTCGATCCCCTGATCGACGAGGCGCTGTCGAAGGGCTGGCCCTTGAAGCGGATCGAAGCGATCCTGCGCGCGGTGCTGCGGGCAGGGGCCTATGAGCTGGAGCACCGCAAGGACGTGCCGGGCCGCGTCGTCATCTCCGAATATGTCGACGTCGCCAACGCCTTCGTCGACCGCGAGGAGACCGGCATGGTCAACGCCGTGCTCGACCAGATCGGCCGCCAGTTTCGCGGCGACGAGTTCGGACGGGGGTAGACATTCACTCCGCTGTCATCACCCGCGAAAGAGGGTGATCCAGTACGCCGCGGTAGCGGTGATTGATAATCGGCTTCGCGGCGTACTGGATCGCCCGGTCCTGGTGCGCAAGTGCGCACTGGCTGGGCGATGACAGCGAAGTTTGAGGCCGGCGCCGATGACGAACACGCAAAACCCCTCCGCCGAAGACTCCCTCATCGCGCGCTATTTCAAGCCGCTGGCGACCGATCCCGGCGCGTTCGGTCTGGTCGATGACGCGGCGGTGCTGTCGTCGTCCGGCGACGACATCGTCGTCACCACCGACGCCGTCGTCGAAGGCGTGCACTATCTTGCCACCGATCCCCCTGACACCATCGCGCGCAAGGCGCTGCGGGTGAACCTGTCCGATCTCGCCGCCAAGGGCGCGACGCCTGCAGGATTCGTGCTGACGCTGGCGCTGCGCAGCAGGGAGGATGCCTGGCTCGGGCCCTTCGCGGACGCGCTGGGCGAGGACGCAAAAGAATTCGCCTGTCCGCTGCTCGGTGGTGACACGGTGTCGACGCCGGGTCCGCAGATGATCTCGATCACCGCCTTCGGCCGCGTGCCGCAGGGGCGGATGGTCGGCCGGACCGGCGCGAGGCCAGGCGATCGCATCCTGGTGACCGGCACGATCGGCGACGCTGCGCTCGGCCTCGACGTGCTCACGGGCGGTGCCGCCGCGGCAGCGCTCGCGACCGATTCCGCTGCAAGGGAAGCCCTGGTCTCCCGCTATCGCGTGCCGCAGCCGCGCAACCCGCTGGCATGGGCCGTGCGCGATCAGGCGACCGCGGCGATGGACGTCTCCGATGGGCTCGCCGGCGATCTGACCAAACTCTGCGCAGCATCCGGGGTCTCGGCCATGGTCGACGTGGCAAGCGTGCCGCTCTCGGCCGCGGCAGCAAGCCTGATTGCCCACAACGTCGTTTGCGTCGAGACGCTGCTTGCGGGGGGCGACGATTACGAGGTGCTGTGCACCGTCCCGCCCGCGCAGGCCGATGCGCTGATTGCCGCGGGGCGGGCGGCCGGTCTTGCCGTCACCGCGATCGGCACGATCGTCGCGGGCAAGCAGGGGCCGCGCTTCCTGGACGGGCAGGGCCAGGACTTGGTCTTGAGGCGGCTGTCCTACAGCCACTTCTAGGAATTGCTCCAAACCGGCATCTTAGTTCGCTGCACTTGGTCTAAATACCTGCCGAGATCGGCGTTTTCGGCCTTATCCGGCGTTGCACCCTCAATTTGATTTTGGCAAGCTTGCGACCGACTAAGGCCGCCCCTTTTGGGCAGGGGGCGGCTTTGTTCGAAATCAAGGCGCCGCACCGCTCGACGGACAACAAAAGGCGCCGGGGGTACATCAAGGATCTGAGGCAAAAATCACATGACAGCATTATGGTTGATAGTGCTCTGCGGAGTGCTTTCCGTCGTCTACGCGATTTGGGCGACGTCTTCGGTGTTAAGTGCGGATGCGGGGTCGCCGCGCATGCAGGAGATCGCGGGGGCGGTCGCTGAGGGTGCACAGGCGTATCTGCGGCGCCAGTACACGACGATCGGCATCGTCGGCGTGGTCATCTTCCTCTTGCTTGTCTATTTCCTCGGAATCTACGTCGCCATCGGCTTTCTGATCGGCGCCGTCCTGTCGGGGGCGGCCGGCTTCATCGGCATGAATGTCTCGGTCCGCGCCAATGTGCGGACCGCCCAGGCGGCGACCACCTCGCTCGCCGGCGGCCTCGAGCTAGCCTTCAAGGCGGGCGCGATCACCGGCATGCTGGTGGCAGGTCTCGCATTGCTCGGGGTGACGCTCTATTTCGGCTTCCTGGTGCATTCGCTGAAGCTTGCGCCTGACAGCCGCACCGTCATCGACGCCATGGTGGCGCTCGGCTTCGGCGCCTCGCTGATCTCGATCTTCGCCCGTCTCGGCGGCGGCATCTTCACCAAGGGTGCGGACGTCGGCGGCGACCTCGTCGGCAAGGTCGAGGCCGGCATTCCCGAGGACGATCCGCGCAACCCGGCCACCATCGCCGACAACGTCGGCGACAATGTCGGCGACTGCGCCGGCATGGCCGCCGATTTGTTCGAGACCTATGCGGTGACCGCGGTCGCCACCATGGTGCTCGCCGCGATCTTCTTCGCCAAGACGCCGATCCTCGCCAACATGATGACGCTGCCGCTCGCGATCGGCGGCATCTGCATCATCACCTCGATCATCGGCACCTTCTTCGTCAAGCTCGGGCCGAGCCAGTCGATCATGGGTGCGCTGTACAAGGGCCTGATCGCAACCGGCGTCCTGTCGCTGATCGGCATCGCCGGCGTGATCTACAGCCTGATCGGCTTCGGCAAGCTCGATGGCGTCGACTATACCGGCATGGCGCTGTTCCAATGCGGCGTGGTCGGCCTCATCGTCACCGCGCTGATCATCTGGATCACCGAATACTACACCGGAACCGACTATCGTCCGGTGAAGTCGATCGCCCAGGCCTCGGTGACCGGCCACGGCACCAACGTGATCCAGGGCCTTGCCGTCTCGATGGAGGCGACCGCGCTCCCCGCGATCGTGATCATCGCCGGCATCCTGGTCACCTATAGCCTCGCCGGCCTGTTCGGCATCGCGATCGCGACCGCCACCATGCTGGCGCTGGCCGGCATGGTCGTCGCGCTCGACGCGTTCGGCCCGGTGACGGACAACGCGGGCGGCATCGCCGAGATGGCGGGCCTGCCGAAGGAGGTGCGCAAGTCGACCGATGCGCTCGACGCGGTCGGCAACACCACCAAGGCGGTCACCAAGGGCTACGCGATCGGCTCGGCCGGTCTCGGTGCCCTCGTGCTGTTTGCGGCCTACAACCAGGACCTCAAGTTCTTCGTTGCAGACTCCGCGCACCATCCCTACTTCGCCGGCGTCAATCCGGACTTCTCGCTCAACAACCCGTATGTGGTGGTGGGCCTGCTGTTCGGCGGCCTGTTGCCGTATCTGTTCGGCGCGATGGGCATGACCGCGGTGGGCCGTGCCGCGGGTGCGATCGTCGAGGAGGTCCGGCGCCAGTTCCGCGAGAAGCCGGGCATCATGCAGGGCACCGACAAGCCGGATTACGGCAAGGCGGTCGACCTGCTGACCCGGGCGGCGATCAAGGAGATGATCATCCCCTCGCTGCTCCCGGTGCTGTCACCGATCGTCGTCTACTTCCTGATCTACGCGATCGCGGGCGGCGGCGCGGCCGGCAAGTCGGCGGCGTTCTCCGCCGTGGGTGCCATGCTGCTCGGCGTCATCGTGACGGGCCTGTTCGTCGCGATCTCCATGACCTCGGGCGGCGGCGCCTGGGACAACGCCAAGAAGTACATCGAGGACGGTCATTTCGGCGGCAAGGGCTCTGACGCCCACAAGTCGGCGGTGACCGGCGACACCGTCGGCGATCCCTACAAGGACACGGCGGGTCCCGCGGTGAACCCGATGATCAAGATCACCAACATCGTGGCCCTGCTGCTGCTGGCGATCCTGGCGCACTGAGCGGCGCAGACGAGACAAGACAAACCCCGCGGCGCGAGCCGCGGGGTTTTTGTTTGTCGTGACAGTGCGTAGGGCGGATTAGCGAAGCGTAATCCGCCGCCGCCCAAACTGCATCGAAGGCGGATTACGCTTTCGCTAATCCGCCCTACAGATCGCGGCCGTGCGTCACTGCACGTCCATCTGCAGCCCTTCCTTCTGGATGATGCCGGCGAACTTCTTCGTCTCGGCATCCACGAAGGCGGCGAACTGCTCGGGCGTGCCGTAATCGGCGCGGGCGCCCATGGCGGCGATCTGCTTCTTGATGTCGTCGCGCTCCAGCATCGCCTTGACCTGGAGATTGAGCGCGCTCAGCACCTCGGGCGAGACGCCCTTCGGCAGGAAGACCGAGAACCACGACGAGACGTCGAAATTCGCCAGCTCCGGTGCGCTCTCGCGCATGGTCGGCAGGTCTTTCGCAAGGTCGCTGCGCTCGGTGGTGGTGACGCAGAGGCCGTTGAGCGTGCCGTTCTGCACCTGCGGCAGGCTCGGATAGAGATTGTCGAACAGGATCTGGATGTCGCCCGCCAGTGCAGCTTGAAGCGCGGGGCCCGCACCGCGGAACGGGATGTGCGTCATCTTGAGGCCGGTGAGCTGGAGGAACCAGGCGCCGGTGAGGTGAGGGCTCTGGCCGACGCCGGAGGAGGCGTAGCTGAGCTTGTCCGGATTGGCCTTGAGATAGGCGATCAGCTCGGCGACCGACTTGATGCCGGTCTTCGGATGCGCCGACACGATGTTCGGGATCCGGATCATGTTGGAGACCGGCTGGAGCTGGTCCGGCTTGTAGGTCAGATTCTTGAAGATGCTGTAGGCGATCGCGTTCGGACCGGGATTGCCGACCAGGATGGTGTGGCCGTCGGGCTTGGCACGAACCACCTCGGCGGTGCCGATCGTGCCGCCGCCGCCCGAGCGGTTTTCCACGACAGCCGACTGGCCCCAGGCGGTTTGCAGATGCGCGGCCAGGAGCCGGCCCAACACGTCGGTCGAGCCGCCGGCCGCAGCCGGCACGACGAGGCGGACGTTTTCGGTCGGCTTCCAGTCCGCAAGGCTCGATCGCGGCAGGATCGCTGCGGCCGAAAGGCCGGCCATTCCGGTGAGCACGCGACGTCGGGACAAAGTCTTAGGCACGAATCCACTCCCTGCTTTCTTTGCAGGGAGGGTAGGAAACCGCAGGTGCGACGGCAAGTCGCGCGCGGCGGTCAGTGCCGCGTGGACGGCGGCACGACGCCGCAGGCGAGGGCCATATACCTTCCGGCGGAATTGGAAGGCGTTCTGGGTGCTTGTCTTGAAGCGTTTTCCTGATGCGAGCCGGTCCCCGGCTTCACCCGAAAACGCTTCGGGGACTCAGTTGAAGCTGAGCAGCTTGAACAGCGGCGTGAGGTAGCTCATCTCCTGGCCCGACGTCGGCGTGGTGCGGCTGATGAAGTCGAAGATCTTGCCGTCCTGCAGACCGTAATTCGCGAGACGCCGCACGCGCCGGTTCTTGTCGAAATAGATCGCGATGACGCGCTGATCGACCACCTTCTGGTTCATGAAGGCGACCATGCGCTCCGAGCGCTGCGAGATGTAGTAGAACACCTCGCCGTCGAGGGTCGCGACCGTGGAGGGCGTGCCCATCACGATCAGCACCTGGTCCTGGCTCGCGCCGATCGGAATCTGCTCCAGCGCGCCGGGCGGCAGGATGTAACCCTTCTGGAATTGCTCGCCGGTGCAGCCCGTGAGCGCGGCGCCGACCAGGGCGACGGCGGCGAGCATGCGCAAGCCGCGCCAGCGAGCATGAAGGCCGCGCCGCTTGTCCGCGCGCAGGCTGATCTGGTTCGTTGTCGTCATAGCGGAACTGATTCCGTCCCCTTGCGTCGCGCGAGGCGCTGAAGTACCGGGCTGGGCGTCTGAATGCAACTCGCGCGCGCCCGCTTGCGGAAATCACAATGCTTTGGCCGTTCAATCACTTCAGGAAACCCCGGCTAACCCCGTCGGGCACCATTGAAGCCATCTATGGCATGATCGTGACGCAGGCGCGAGAACCCATATTTTACCGCGACTTGGGCGTGCCCGATACGGTTAACGGGCGTTTCGACCTGTTGCTGCTGCATCTGTGGCTGCTGCTGCGGCGCCTGCGCACGGTTCAGGGCGCCACCGAGCTGTCGCAGGCGCTGTTCGATCGCTTCTGCGAGGACATGGACGACAATCTGCGCGAGATGGGGGTGGGCGACCAGACCGTGCCGAAGCGGATGCGGGCCTTCGGCGAGGCGTTTTACGGCCGCGTCCAGGCCTATGACCAGGCCATCGAGGCCGGCGAGGCCCTGGCAGAGGCGATCCGCAAGAATATCTTGAACGGGACCGACCTGGACCAGGCGAGGCGGCTTGCGGCCTATGCGCGGGTCACCGAGGCCGATCTCGGCCGGGCCGACGAGGCCGCGCTGCTGCGCGCCTCCTTCAGGTTTCCTCCAGCGCTTCCCGAGGGCGACAAGCCATGAGCCGACCAAATACCGAGCCAGATCCCTGGCGGGTCCCGATCATCGTTGCGCAAATCCCCGACACCGGCCTGCACCGCAAGCTCGAGGCCTCGGCCGCCGAGCGGCAGGCGATGGCCGGGCTTGCGGGCCTCCGCGAAGTCCTGTCGGCCGAGGCCGAGTTCGACGTGGTGCCCAGGAGCGGCGGCCGGATCCAGGTGACCGGCAGCGTCCGGGCCCGAATCGGCCAGACCTGCGTGGTCACGCTCGATCCGATCGAAAGCGAGATCGAGGAGGAGGTGGACCTGATGTTCGCCCCCGAGGCCGAGGCGCGGCGTCTCGCCGACCTGATCGCGGAGGGGCAGGACGAGGAGGCACCGTCTGAGGTCGCCGACCCGCCCGAGGCGATCGTGGGTGGCATCATCGACCTCGGCCGGCTCGCCACCGACGCCCTGTTCCTGGCGATCGATCCCTATCCGCGCAAGGAGGGGGTCGTGTTCGAGGCGGAGGTCACCGCCCCCGACCCGGAGGACCATCCATTCGCAGCCCTGAAGGCGCTCCAGGACAACAAGAAGGGCCGATAGCCGGGCATTTCCCCGCGGGATCGTCTTGCGGGGGTGCGCCAGGCATTTGCCGGGATGGTTTCAAAGCGCTCTTTATCTGACTGATTTCAGTGTGTTTCTTGCAAATTTCGCGGTTCGCGGCCGGATCGCCCCGGATGCAAAAGCCTGGGGGCAAGAGGTTGTTTCGGGGTAACAAAACGCTATTGTCGCGCCCCGGCCCGGGTGCGGCGTGGCGCTTGGCCGGCCGCCATGTCCGTGGCGAACTCATTTTGCGGTCCCGCTGATCCAAGACCGCACCAGACCAGGTTTCCAGGACTTTTATGCCAAGCAAGGTTCGCATCGCGCTGGACGCCATGGGGGGCGACGCCGGCGCCGCCGTGGTCATTCCCGGCGCCGCCATCTCGCTTCAGAGGCATCGCGAGACCGAGTTCCTGCTGGTCGGGGACCGCGCCAAGATCGAGCCCGAGCTCGAGAAGCATCCGGCCCTCAAGGCCGCTTCGACGATCATCCACACCGACGTGGCCGTCAGCGGCTCGGACAAGCCGAGCCAGGCGCTGCGGCGCGGCCGCAAGACCTCCTCGATGTGGCTCGCCATCGATGCCGTGAAGAAGGGCGAGGCGGATGTCGCGGTCTCCGCCGGCAATACCGGCGCGCTGATGGCGATGTCGCGCTTCCACCTGCGCACGCTGAAGGGGATCGATCGCCCGGCGATCACGGGCGTTTGGCCGACCAGGCGCGGCGATTCCATCGTGCTCGACCTCGGCGCCACCATCGGCGGCGACGCGCACCATCTGGTGTCGCTCGCGGTGATGGGCGCGGCGATGGCGAGCGTGCTGTTCGACAGGAAGCGCCCCACGGTCGGGCTGCTCAATATCGGGGCCGAAGAGATCAAGGGGCACGAGGAGATCCGCGAGGCAAGCGAGATCCTGCGTGCCAGGAACCTGCCGGAGCTCGACTATATCGGCTTCGTCGAGGGCGACGGCATCGGCAAGGGGCTGGCCGACGTCATCGTGACCGAAGGTTTCAGCGGCAACATCGCGCTCAAGGCCGCCGAGGGAACCGCGCGGCAGATGGCGGACTTACTCCGCAACGAGATGCAGCGGAGCTGGCTGTCGAAGCTCGGCTATCTCTTTGCACGCAGCGCCTTCCAGGCCCTGCGCGACAAGATGGACCCGAACAAGTCCAATGGCGGCGTGTTCCTGGGTTTGAACGGATTAGTGGTCAAGAGCCACGGCGGAACCAGCGCCGAAGGCTTTGCCTATGCGATCGATGTTGGCTATGAGATGGCTCACTACGATCTCCTGAACAAGATCAATCAGATGCTCAACCGCGAGGGTGGTGCACTCAATTCCGTGCAGGCCGCGCAGGAGGCTGTTTCGTGACTCAAATTCGTTCGGTCGTGCTCGGCTGCGGCTCCTATCTGCCGGAGCAGGTGGTGACCAACGCCCAATTGGCGGCGCGTATCGACACCTCCGACGAGTGGATCGTGCAGCGCACCGGCATTCGCGAGCGCCACATCGCGGCCGAGGGCGAGTTCACCTCGCATTTGGCGATCAAGGCGGCGCAGGCCGCGCTGACCGATGCCGGCATGGACGCGCAGTCGATCGACCTGATCGTGCTCGCGACCTCGACGCCGGACAACACCTTCCCCGCGACGGCGGTCGCCGTGCAGCACGGACTCGGTATCACCCACGGCGCGGCCTTCGACCTCCAGGCGGTATGCTCGGGCTTCGTGTTCGCGCTCGCCACGGCCGACAATTTCCTGCGCACCGGCGCCTTCAAGCGCGCGCTGGTGATCGGCGCCGAGACCTTCTCGCGCATCCTCGACTGGAACGACCGCGGCACCTGCGTGCTGTTCGGCGACGGCGCCGGCGCGGTGGTGCTGGAGGCGCAGGAGCAGCCGGGCAAGGCCGCGACCGATCGCGGCATCGTCACCACGCATCTGCGCTCCGACGGCCGCCACAAGGCAAAGCTGTTCGTCGACGGCGGACCGTCCTCGACCCAGACCGTCGGCCATCTGCGCATGGAGGGCCGCGAGGTCTTCAAGCATGCGGTCGGCATGATCACCGACGTCATCGTCGACGCCTTCCAGGCCACCGGGCTCAATGCCGAGACCATCGACTGGTTCGTGCCGCACCAGGCCAACAAGCGAATCATCGACGCCTCCGCCCACAAGCTCCACATCGCGCCGGAGAAGGTGGTGCTGACCGTGGACCGTCACGGCAACACCTCGGCCGCCTCGATTCCGCTGGCGCTGTCGGTGGCCCGCAGGGACGGCCGTATCAAGAAGGGCGATATGGTCCTGCTGGAGGCCATGGGCGGCGGCTTCACCTGGGGCTCCGCGCTCGTGCGCTGGTAGAGCCACAGTCGATAAAATTTTGCCGGATTTTGCCGCGATTATCGATGCGTCTGCATTGATGAGCGCTGTTGACCGCCGTATCGTAACCTCATAATTTCAGACAACAATTGTTCGCCGTGATGTGGGGCAGGGCGATGACCGATCAAAGTAAAACCGTAACGCGTGTCGACCTGTGCGAAGCCGTCTACCAGAAGGTGGGCCTGTCGCGCACGGAATCGTCCGCTTTCGTGGAACTCGTGCTGAAGGAGATCACCGACTGCCTGGAAAAGGGCGAGACGGTGAAACTGTCCTCGTTCGGGTCCTTCATGGTCCGCAAAAAGGGTCAGCGCATCGGCCGCAACCCGAAGACCGGCACCGAGGTGCCGATCTCGCCGCGCCGTGTCATGGTGTTCAAGCCGTCGGCGATCCTGAAGCAGCGGATCAACGGCCAGCACCGCGCCAACGGTGACGCCAGCAAGGCTCAACAAGAGGCGTAACGCCTTCGGCAAAGGATTTGGCATTTGGACAAGGCGCCGGATGCGTTCCGAACCATCAGCGAAGTAGCGCAGGAACTCGACATTCCGCAGCACGTGCTGCGGTTCTGGGAGACCCGATTCTCCCAGATCAAGCCGATGAAGCGCAGCGGCGGCCGCCGCTATTACCGCCCCGACGATGTCGACCTGCTCAAGGGCATCCGCCGGCTGCTCTACGGCGAGGGCTACACCATCCGCGGGGTGCAGCGGATCCTGAAGGAGCACGGCGTCAAATCGGTGCAGGGCCTCGCCGACAGCGCCGCCGCGGTCTCGTTCGGCGCCATCGAGGACGCCATCGGCGCCAGCCTGATGGAGCCCGAGGACGAGGAGGCGCCCATCAAGGGCGTCGCCGACAGCGACGATGACGACTACCAGGGGGACGAAGAGGAAGGCATCGACTTCCGCTTCACCGAGGTCGACGACGAGGAAATCCTGACCACCTTCCGCAAGGGCGGCACGACGGCCGCAGCCCCGGCCGGCCCCAGTGCGCTGGACCGGGAGCGCCTCGGACGCGTCCTCGCCGACCTCGTCGCCTGCCGCGAAATGCTGGATCAGGTGCTGAAGGACGGGTGAAGGGCGGGTTCAGTCGGCTTTGCCGGCAGTTCCGGGCGCTTGGGCTCCGAGCCCATGGAGGGAGAGGCACCAAAATGCTGCGGCCTCGCCTTGCGCATCGCGCCGATCCTAGCTAATGGAACGACGTTCGGAGCGTGGCGCAGCCCGGTTAGCGCACTAGTCTGGGAGACTAGGGGTCGGAGGTTCAAATCCTCTCGCTCCGACCATTTCAAAGAATCAAATTTTCGGGCGGGCTACCGCGGGCCGCACGTTTGCGGTTGCAACGTTCCGCGAGTGTTGCCTTGACGTCACAGCGTGCAGCGTCAACATGATTTAAGAGTTTCGGGCGCGTTGGAATCGCGGAGGGGGCGTCCCGTGAGAAGAGTGCTGGCTGCTGTAGCAGTCTTGGCGAGTGTCGCGTCGGGGGCGGAAGCTGCTGACCAAAGCCCTTCACTTTTCACGAAAGCGCGCACAGCTGACCCCAGCCCGAGCTGGACGGGATTTTATATAGGCGGCAACGTTGGCGGCGCATGGGCAAACCGGTCCGTGGGTTTTACGAGTGACGCCGCTTCCGCTTTCCTTTTCAATCCCGGAGTTCCGCTTGTAGCTCCGTTTGCGGGGCAGGTTGCTCTCAGCGCTCACGATTTTTCGATGAATGGTGTAACGGGAGGTTTGCAGGCGGGCTACAATTGGCAGCTGGGTGGCAAATGGCTCGTCGGCGTTGAAGGCGACTTGAGCGCATCCAGTTTGCGCGGAAGCGGTCGCGAAACCGCGCCGATTCTGCCCCCAGCTTTCACACAGACCATCTCGGCCGAGCAAAAGATTGACTGGTGGGGGAGTATTCGTGGGCGCTTTGGGGCGCTGGTCTCGCCTAGCGTTCTTCTGTATGGGACCGGCGGCTTCGCTTTTGGTCGGGTGGCGACATTTGACGACTACATCGTAAACGGACCGCCTGGAGGCTTCAGTATCTCCGTCAGCGGCACTTCATTTGCTTGTACAACGGGATTGACGTGCTTCACGGGGAGCAATTCCCGCATTCAGACCGGCTGGACGTTGGGTGGAGGCGGCGAATGGCGCTTTGCGCCTCGTTGGAGCTTCAAGGCCGAATATCTTTACGTTGACCTCGGCAAATCGTCAGTGACGGCCAACGCACTCGCAACGGGTATTGGTCCGAACCTGTCCAGATACACTGCGAATTTCGGCCGGGCGGATTTCCACGTGGCGCGAGTGGGCGTGAACTATCACTTTTGAGCTTTGGAGCAGATCTCCGTAAGGGCCGCCTACCTCAAATACCCCACCACCATCCGCGTCGTCTCGTCCACCAGCGTCCGCACCATCTTCTCCGACAGCATCTCGGCGCCGTGCAGCACCGTGTTGTGCGCGATCGCTTCGATCGCGCTGACGCAGATGAAGGTTGCGACATCGAGATCGACCTTGCGCATCTCCTTGCGGCGGCTTTCGAGATAGGCGCGCACTAACGTTTGGATCTCTCGGTTGTAAGCTTCGACGTCTTTGAGCTGGCCGGTGCGTGGGATCTGCTCGGCGAGGACGCGGTGTAGCTTCGGATTGATGCGGTGGGCGTCGATCGCGACGGTGACGAGTTTTCGCACCGCCTTGTCGATCGGCAGATCGGCGACTTCAACGAGCGCGGCGCGGACGATGCCCATGATCTCGTCGTTGTGACGGTCGATCACGGCGGCGACGAGCGCTTCCTTGCTTGGAAAATACTGGTAGAGCGAACCGACGCTGACGCCGGCGATTTCGGCGATGCGGTTGGTGCTGGCCTTCTCAAAACCTTCGCGGACCAGAATGCGAGCGGTCGCCTCGACCAGAGCGTCGATGGTGGCGCGTGATCGCGCCTGCGAGGCATTTTTCCGGGGTTTTGTCGGCGGTTGGCGAGCCACGATCTTGTGATCCGAATGCGAGTAGGAAAAGCGAGCGAATACTCGCATTATATCGGCAGGTGGCGGTGGGTCGGCAAGCCCCTTGTCGCCGTTTCGAAAGTGCCAGATGGGGATGTGGCCATGAGCGTTGCCAGACTAGTGTCGGCCTTGCAGTTCTGCCCGGGCGGTTGCGTGTTCGGTCCACCGGCCCGGCGCGATCCCGCCCCAAGCCTGCAAAGTCGCGTCTTCAACATGCTGCTCGCCCTGCTGCCCTACAAGCAGCAGCTGGCATCAATCGAAGCCGTGCAGGCGCATGTGCAGAAGCTCGCCTTGCAGCCGGCCTCTTACGAGCCGACGGGCCTGGGGCGCGGCGTCGAGGCGACGCTGACCAAGATGGGCGGCTGGCCGGTCTATTACACCGCGCCGTCGTCGGGCTTTGAGGACTGCAACTACGTCATGTTCCTGCACGGCGGCGGCTTCATCAACGAGATCGCGCCGGCGCATTGGCGCTTCGTCGGCGAGATGACGCGCAAGGCGCGCGTGTCGTGCGTTGTGCCGATCTATCCGCTGGCGCCGCGCGCGACTGCCAAGGACGTCGTGCCGGCGACGGGCGAGCTGTTGCGCATGCTGCTGGAAGACGCCGGACCCGCAAAGGTCACGGTGGTCGGCAATTCGGCCGGCGCTGGCCTCGCGCTCGCCGCGTGCCAATGGCTGCGCGATCGCGGTCATCGACAGCCGGCGCGGCTGGTGCTGATCTCGCCCGCGGCAGATGCGTCGGTCAGCCGTCCCGAGCAAATCGAGATCGCCGCGCGCGATCCGATCCAGGACATTCCGGGGATCGTCGAGGCCGGGCGGCTCTATGCCGGCGAGCTCGATGTCGGCCATCCCTTCGTCAGTCCGCTCAACGGCGCCTTCCGCTTCCTGGCGCCGATGACGATCTTCGCTGGGACTCGCGATCTGCTCTATCCCGACAGCGTCGATCTCGCCGAGCGGGCGAGGGCGGTGGGCGTGCCGGTCGAGCTGCATCTGCTGCGTGACCAGCCACACAACTACGCGCTGATGCCGACGCCGGAAGGGCGCAAGGCGCGTGCGCTCATCATGCGCATGGTGGCTTAGGGGGACGGTGTGACCGTGGTCACAGGGCGCGCCGCCTCGATGGGGCTGGCGCTGACGGTGCTCGCGCGGAGGGCACGGCGGCCCCCGGGCGTTTCCTCGGATCAGTAGTTTTGCGGGGCCTTAGGCGTGGCCCTTGATCTCGTAATGGCCGGGCACGCATTTGTACCGATCCAGGCGCCAATTGGCGTGATAGATCGGATGCTCGCCCATCCATTTCGCGAGCGGCGCCTGTGCGCCGATCGCACATTGCATCATCGACATCTCGGGCGTCATGTTGCTGTCGGTCACGATTTCCTCGATGCAACTGCCTGAGCTGGCTGCACTCAGCCGGCAGAGCACGGCAACGACGGTCACGAACATTCCTGTCACCTCATCGGTAGTTTCAGACCACGAAGAGGATGCAAGCGGAGTGCCAGAGCCTGTGACACGCAAACAACACGCTGGCCTGGCCGACTCGACCCAGCGTCCGGAGTCCATTTGATGATTCGGATTGTAAAAAAAATGCCCATAAACCGAAGCCGGACAAATACGGGAACCGGGCATTTTTGCCCGACTGTGGCGGCAGCGACGCGGGCGCTCTCTCGCAACGGCCGGGCTATCGCGTGTGCTTCCTGGCGATGGCCGAGCAAGCGCCTCGTCCTTCGAGACGACCGCTGCGCGGTCTCCTCCGGATGAGGCTGATGAACATCGGTGCTCGTTGAAGGTGCTGCCACGCACCGAGTCCTCATCCTGAGGGCCCGCCAACGGCGGGCGTCTCGAAGGATGTGCCGCGGGCGAGGCTGCCTCACATGCACGGACCGCGTGGCAACAGCATCGGAACGGCCAATAGTCCGCGCGCCGAAATAACTGATGCTGAAGATTGCCTCGCCGATCCGCTTTCATTTGCGGATGCGGCGCTGCTACATTTCGTGCGCGCTCCAGTGAGTGCGCGATGACGAAGAAACATACCGACAAGGGAGGGGCCGAAAGTCCCATGAAGGATTTCGCAGGAAAGATCGCAGTCATCACCGGCGGCGGCACGGGAATGGGGCGCGAGCTCGCGCGGCAACTCGTCGCCGAAGGCTGCAATGTCGCGATGTGCGACGTCTCGGAGGCCGCGATGGCGGAGACCAAGCGACTCTGCGAGATCGAGAAGCTGCCGCAGGGCCTGCGCGTCACGACGCATGTCGCGGACGTCTCGATCGAGGATCATCTGAAGCGCTTTCGCGACGAGCTCGCCGAGCAGCAGAAGACCGACAGGATCCACCTGCTGTTCAACAATGCCGGCATCGGCGGCGGCGGCAGCCTGTTCACCAACACGCGCGAGCAGTGGGAGCGCACTTTCAACATCTGCTGGGGCGGCGTCTATCTCGGCGTGCGCACTTTCCTGCCGATGCTGGTCGCGGCGGACGAGGCCCACATCGTCAACACCGCGAGCGTCAACGGCTTCTGGGCCTCGATCGGCATGGGCCAGGCGCACACCGCCTACAGCTCGGCCAAGTTCGCGGTGAAGGGATTTACCGAAGCGTTGATCAACGACCTCCGCCTGCATGCGCCGCACGTCAAATGCTCGGTGGTGATGCCCGGTCACATCGGCACCTCGATCGTCTCCAACTCGCGCAAGGTGCAGAGCGCCGACGGATCGGAGCGACTCAATGCCGACGAGGTCGCGCTGACCCGCAAGCGGATGGTCACGGCCGGCGTGCCGGATGCCGACAAGATGTCGGACGAGGACATCCAGGCGGCGTTCGCCGAACGCGCCCGCAGCTTCCTGGAGGATGCGCCGACCACGGCTGCGCAAGCCGCGAAGATCATTCTCGACGGGGTCAAGGCGGAGCGCTGGCGCATCCTCGTCGGCGAGGACGCTGAGCGACTCGACGAACGCGTGCGCGCCACGCCGGAGCAGGCCTATGACCGCGCCTTCTACGAAAGCTTTACGCAGGAGGTCGGCTGGCGGCTCGGTTGAGACCGCCTCGAAAGGCGTGCCGATATAGGTATGATAATCATCATGGCAAGAGGCGCGCAGGTAATTGTACGTGCCACCTCCTGCCAATGTTCGTCGCCTCATGACGAATTGGAATGTCACGCATGCGAGGGGGCCGTTTCGTTCAAGCGATGGTGATCTCGAACGGCTCTCATTCGGTGCACGGCTGCTTGGTCGGTAAACTGAAATAGTTTACTCAATCGGGGATAACGCGATGATAGAGCGTAGCTCCGATGATTCCCGCATGCCTCTCCGACGACTGGATCCTTTGCCCGGAGCGGGAGGACATCTCCGCTGAATTTACGCGGCTCTTGACCGCGGCCCAGGAGGGCGGCGCCACGATCGCCGAATGCCTGATGATCGCGCGGCAGCTGAAGCGCGGTGACGACCGGTCCTGGCATCGCGAGTGGAAGAAGCTGGCGCAGGCCAATCGGCAGCGCGCCGAGGCCGCGTTCGCGGAAGGCCACATGGCGAGCGCGCAGCGCAACTGGCTGCGCGCCATGAACTACTACGGTGCGGCGGCGATGCCGCTCGACCCGGCCGACGAGCGCCGCTGGGTTGCGGTGCTCGCGATGCAGGAATGCGCACGCCGCTATCTCGCGGCGCGCGGGCCCGCCGGCGAAGTCGTGACCATCCCCTGGCTCGACGGACATGCGTTGCAGGGCTACTTCGTTCCCGCGCCGACGGGAAGCGGACGGGCTCCGACCGTGATCTGCATCGGCGAGCCCGGCCATCGCAAGGAGGAATTCCTGTTCAAGCTCGTGCCGCATGCGCGCGAGCGTGGATTCTCGATGCTGGCGCTCGATTTGCTCGGCGACCAGCGCGACGACTATCTCGACGCGCTGTTGCGGCGCCGGGATCTCGAGAGCGCAATTCCCGGCGTCATGGACTATCTGGAGACGCGCGGCGACATCGATTTCGCCCGGGTCGGGATCATCGCTGACGGCTGGGGCTCGTCCTTCGTGGCGCGCGCGGTGTTGCAGGAGCCGCGGCTCGCCGCCGCCGTCTGCGACGGCGGCCTGTGGGACCTGCACGAGCGGGCCTTCTTTGCCAGCCGATTCGCGATGAGCGATGTCAGCATCGTGCCGGTGCCGCATGCGCCGCTGATGGCCTCCAGCGCCGACTGCCCGGTGCTGATCACGCTCGGCGAGGACGGCTGGCTCAAGGCCGACCGGGCGCGTCAGATCGTCGAGAACTCCCGGCTCGCCAGTTCGGATGTCATGCTGAAGGTGTTCAGCGCGGCCGAGACCGGCGCGGCGCAGGCCCATGCGGACAATCCGAGCCTTGCCAACGAATACATCTTCGACTGGCTCGAATCGCGGCTCGGCACCGCCGCGCGGCGGATCTGAGCGCGGGGCCCTAAAGCATGATCCGGAAAAGTGCGCAGCGGTTTTCCGAAAAGATCATGCTTAAACAACAACCTGAAGCGCGATGACGATTCATCCTGATCGCATCGCGCTTTAGAAGTCGAGTGAGATCCGGACGCAGGCTTTCTGGAGGCGGTTCTTCAGCGTCGCGAGCTTGCCGGTGAATTCCGTCAATTCGTTCTCGTCGAACTCCTGGAAGACGAATTCGCGGATCGTCTTGTACTGCTCGTTGAGGCTTGCGATGTGCTTCTGGGTCTTGTCGGTCAGGGACAGCCGGACCACCCTGGCGTCGGTCGGCGAGGGGCGACGGCGGAGCAGGCCCTTCTTTTCGAGCAGCTTGGACTGGGTGGTGACGAAGGACGGATCCACGTGGAGGAGCTTGGAGACCACGTTGACCGGAATGCCGTCGTCCTTGTCGAGGTCGGAGATGGCCATCAGGATCAGCCATTGCGGGCCGCTGATGCCGAGCGTCTTCGCCCAGAACTGACGCAGTTCCTCCAGATACATGTTGATCGACGATATCTCCCAGGTGAAGCGCCTGATGATATCCAGGTTGCCGATCGAGCGCAGGCGCGCTCCTTCTTTCCTCGTCGCGGACACAGCGTCACTCCCGTGAACCGATTGTTCAGGCCGGTGTTCGTGGAGGGCCATAGTCCACGCAAGCCTGCTCTGACGCAAGTGCAGGGCAGGGTAATTTCGTCACTAAAACTACAAAGATGATCAGCTCAGCGATCGGCTTGGTCCCGGTGTTGCGCGCGGGGCACAGGCTTAGCGAAAACCGGAAAGCTGACTTAATAAAGTATTTTGATTAGCGAACGACGCAGGCATATTGGTGCGCGACGGTGGGGGGTACTCGATCGTCCCGTTGCAGGTGGTTCGCTGACGTTGCTCGCGTCGAAAGCGGGTGTGTCCGAAAGCGGCCGAGCGGATTGATAGAGACGGGGATCTTGGGGGGCCTCACGGTCCGGTCTCCGTAAAATGAGCAACTTGGAGGTTTTTAAGATGAAAGTGGTGAAGAGCCTTTTGCTCGGCACTGCGGCGGGTCTGATCGCCGTCGGTGGAGCCCAGGCGGCCGATCTTCCGGTCAAGGCCAAGGCAGTCGAGTACGTCAAGATCTGCACGCTGTACGGCGCGGGCTTCTACTACATCCCGGGCAGCGACACCTGCATCAAGCTCGGCGGCTATGTGCGTGCCGAAGTGGCGCTCAACGCCGGCGGCAATTACAGCGCCCAGTACAACGGCGTGTTCGCGGCCAACAACCGCCTCACCAACTACTACTCGATGCGCGCTCGTGAAGACCTCAACATCGACACGCGCACCGCGACCGAGTACGGCGTGGTCCGCACCTATTTCGACGCGGTCTTCACCTGGACGACCGGCAGCTATGGCGGGACCGGTTCGGGCACGGGTGCGACCCAGTACAGCGGCACGATCGGCCTCAACGCGGCCGGCACCGGCCTCACCGGCTCGAGCGGCGGCAACATCAACGGCACCGACGGCAATCTCTCCGGCGGCGCGCTCGGCGTCTACTACGCCTTCGTCCAGTTCGCCGGCTTCACCATGGGTAAGGCCGTGTCGCAGTTCGACGCGCCCTGGATCAACTATCCCGGCAACAATTTCGACCAGCTCGTCGGCGGCAGCGGCACCACCAACGGCGTGACCCAGTTCACCTACACCGCCGACTTCGGCCAGGGTGTGACGGCCGCGTTCTCGGCGCAGGACCAGACGCAGGTCTTCCAGACCAACATCTGGAACACGGCGGGCATGTCGACCACCGGCGTTCTCGGCGGTGCCTACGGCTCGAACGACATCGGCGGCACCCGCTCGCCCGACCTCGTCGCCATGGTTCGCGTCGACCAGGCCTGGGGCCTGTTCCAGGCGTCGGTCGCCGCGCATGACAACCATGTCGGCTATTACGGTGCGACCGAAGCCACCGGTCATCCCGAAGACAAATGGGGCTGGGCCGTTCAGCTCGCGTTGGGCATCAAGAACATCCCGACCGGTGCCGGCGACGTGATCAACATCTCGGGCGTCTACACCGAAGGCGCGAGCCGCTACAACTTCCAGGAGCTGGCCGCGACCAGCTACTCGATGTTCGGCAGCTCGAACGCCGCCTATCAGAGCATCGGCTTCGCCGGCGTGTCCGATGCGGTGTTCGGACCGGGCGGCCAGCTCGAGCTGACCAAGACCTACGGCTTCCGGGGTGCCTTCACCCACAACTGGAGCCCGTACTGGAACACGGCGCTGTACGGCGCGTGGGCTGCGGTCAATTACAGCGGCACGGCGAAGAGCATGATCTGCGGCAGCGCGGCGTTCGCCACCCTGACCGGCTCCTGCAACCCGGACTTCAACATCGGCCAGGTCGGCGTCATCACCCGCTGGACGCCGGTGAAGAACCTGACCTTCTCGGCTGACTTCACCTACAGCCATCTCGACCAGAAGTATTCGGGCGTGATCACGACCGGAGCACTGACGGGCGTCGCCAAGCCGGCGGCGACCTACGAGCTCAAGGACCAGGACACCTACAGCATGCTGCTGCGCGCCCAGCGCAACTGGTAAGCTCGAGGTCTTCTCCGATCCGACACGGCCCCGGCGGGACACCGCCGGGGCTTTTTTTGTGGGAGCCTTCGGAAATCCGAATGGCCCGTGCGGAAGGCGAAGACGAGCTATGCGATTCCGTCGGCCCCGATTTATTTACTTACATGAGTTACTAAGCTATATATCTCGCAGCCAAATACGAAAGTTGCGGCTCTTAGCTTCATGCTAAGCCTCCAGAAACCTCCGGCGATGCCCCGCCGGAGGTTTTTCGTTTTTGGGAGGCACAGCGTTTTCGAGCGAAGTGGATACCGGTTCGCGTCAAGAGAACGCGTCAAACAGATGCTAGCCGCGCATCACGCGGGCGCGTGAGTTCGGCCGGTAGGCGAGGCGGCTATGGCCGGCGCAATAGGGCTGAGCGTCGGGCGCGGCGTTGCCGCAGAAGCAGAAATCCTCGGCGCCCGGCGTCGAGATCGGCCAGCGGCAGCGGTTCTCGGCCAGCTCCATCAGCGAGCAGCGATTGGCGTCGTCGATCGGACCTGTGGCCACGGGTGCGTCGGTTTCGCCATAGATCGTGGCGAGCATCTCATATTGCAGCCGCGGCACGGCTCTCGGCGCCCGCGCCGGCCTGTCCTGAACCTTGCGCTCGTCGATGGTGCGGCCGCGCGTGAGATTGAGGCGGGACAGCTTGCCGATCACCGCGTTGCGGCTGACGCCGATGTCGGCGGCGATCTCGCGGCAGGAGAGGCCGGCCTCGAAATGCCGCTTCAGAAGTTCGATGCGCTCGTCGGTCCAGGTTTTCGAGGAATAAGTCCTCGCGGAATAAGTGCTTGAGGAAGACGTCGGCGCAGGACAGGTCGATGAAGACGTTGGTGAGAGAACAGGCATGTGTCACGGTCCCAGGTTGCAGATGTGGCCATCCGCCTTGCCGAGATCCGTCCGCCTCGCATTCGGCGCGCGCTCACGTCCTGCCATTGTCGCGAATCGACAAAAGCCCGTCCTTGATGGCGAGACGGATGCCTTCCTCGATCAGGGTACGTGCGACGCCGGGAACGCTGGTGCCGTGGGTGCCCTGTCTCACCAGCTTCTCCAAATAGGTGATGGTCGAGAGCGCCAAGGTTACGGGAATACGGTCAGTCTCGGCTTTTTCGGTGGCCATGGCGCGAACGCTAGCCTCTTACTCGGGTACATAAAAGTAACGATTAAGACTCTATTTAGGTTCGGGGGTGGAAGTCAAATGCAGGCTGAGCTTGATGCTCAGAACGTTGGAATCGCACGGGAAATTAGACGCGGCGAGGCGCGCCGCGCGGGAGTCCCGGCGGCGGCGTGGCGTCGACAGGTCAGGAGGTGCGGGCCGGCTCAGCCGTGCACGATCGCCTTTTCGATCATGCAATGGATGCCCTTGGCGCCGTTGACGGTCTGGGTCACCCTGAGATCTGCGGCCAGGCTGCACAACGTGTAGGCATCCTCGCGCGACAGGTTTCGCCGCTCGCCGAGCAGCGCGATCATGCCCCGCAGCGCGCGTACGACGCACTGGTCGAGGTCGGGATCCATCGCCATGGTCATGTAGTGGGTCGCCGTCTCGGCGCGGGGATAGTCGAACTTCAGGTCCTTGCGCAGCGTCAGGCGGAAGCGGCCCTGCAGCGCGGTCTCGATCGCGGTGACGCACACCTCGCCGTCGCCCTGCACGCCGTGGCCGTCGCCACAGGAGAACATCGCGCCCGGCACGAACACCGGCAAATAGAGCGTCGCGCCGGCGCCGAGCTCCTTGTTGTCGAGATTGCCGCCCATGGCGCGCGGGATCAGCGAGGAGATGCGGCCCCAGCCAGGGGGCGGCGACACGCCCATCACGCCGAAAAACGGCTTGAGCGGCAGGTCGAGGCCCCACGGCATGCGGCCGGTCATCCGCGTCCGGTCGAGCGGGATGTTCAGGATGCGGGTCTCGTGGAAATCGTCGGGCAGGGTGCCGGACAGTGGCTTGATCATGTTCCAGCCCCAGTCCTGCCGGAGCTGGACGTCGAGGATCTCGACCGCGAGCACGTCGCCGGGCTCGGCGCCTTCGACCGCGATCGGGCCGGTGAGAATGTGGCCGGGCAGCATGCGCTCGTTGTTGGCGTGAACCTCGAACATCTCGGGGGGAATGTGAAACTTGTCGCGGTCGGGCAGCATGTCGGGGCCGCCGCTGATGGTGTCGACCGTCACCTCGTCGCCGCTTTTGATCGTCAGCACGGGCTTGAGCGCGGCTTCGAAGAAGCCCCAATGGCAGGTTTTGGGGCTGGAATGCAGGTGGTGATGGGTCATGTGCCGCGTCCGGTCGCTTTCATCAGGCCGGGCTTGACCCGGCGATCGATCCTCTTTCAAGAAGATTTCTGAAGATCGCCGGGCAGGTCAAGCCCCGCGCGGACCGGCCAGTTCATTCCAGCGAGGCTCCCCTGTTTTTCGTCCTTTCCAAGACGCTTGGCACCGCGTTGCTGCCGATCAACTTCATGGTCGAGCTCGGCATCCTGTCGCTGGTGCTGATGGCGACGCGCTTTGCCGCGCTCGGCCGCAAGCTTGCCGTGACCACGCTGGTGCTGCTGGCGCTGGCGGCGTTCTCGCCGCTCGGCAATCTCCTGATCTATCCGCTGGAGTCGCGCTTTCCGGCGTGGGACCCTGCGCGCGGCGCGCCCAACGGCATCATCGTGCTCGGCGGCTCCGTCGACACCGATCTGTCGGCGGCGCACCGCACGCCCGTGGTCGCGCACGCTGCCGATCGCCTGTTTGCGCCGGCCGAGCTCGCGCGCCGCTATCCGAATGCGCGCATCGTGTTTACCGGGGGGACCGCGAACCTGGTCGCGACAGACGCGAAGGAGGCCGACTACTCCGCGCCGATCCTGGAAAATCTCGGCATACCGAAGCAGCGCCTGATCCTCGAGCGCAATTCCCGCAATACCTGGGAGAATGCGATCTTCACAAAGGAGCTGGTGGCGCCGAAGCCGGGCGAGCGCTGGCTTCTGGTGACATCGGCCTTCCACATGCCGCGCTCGATGGGGATCTTCCGCAAGGCCGGATTCGACGTCGAGGCCTATCCCGTGGACTGGCGGATGGGCGGACGTGACGATCTCTTCGCCTTCACCAATATGGGCGCGGACGGGCTGGGCCGAACCGAAGTCGCGGTGCGCGAGTGGATTGGCCTCGTGGCCTACCGTCTGATGGGCAGGACCGGCGAGTTGCTTCCGGGACCGGGCAAGGACTAGAACGAGAGCTGTAAAACAAGAACACACGGCGCACGATCGCCGGGCCGGAGGAAGCCATGCAACAGCAGAGTGCAGACAGCATCGATCTTGGCGGCCTCGTCGCCGATCTCAACAGCCTGCTGCGGCTGAAGACGACAGTGATCGGCATGAAGCTGTTCGCGCAAGCGGCAGAGATGGAGGCGATCCCGAAAATCCGGCGGCCGAATGCGATCCATACCACCGACCAGATCGTCAGCATGGCCGCGCGCCTGGGCTGGACCGTCGGCATCACGGCCGATGACCTTGTCGGCGCGCAATGCCGCGCGGTGATCGGGCTCGCGCCGCAGGACGAGAAGTGGCTCGCCGGCGAAAATTATGTCGGGGTCTGGCACGGCGCGGCGGAGGACGCGCGCAAGCGCCAGGAGGCGCTGGACGTGGTTCCGTTCGGACACTATCAGGCGCTCGCCGTCAGTCCGCTCGCCAGCGGCCGGCTCGATCCGCCCGACATCTGCCTGGTCTATGCGACGCCGGGACAGATGATCATCCTGATCAACGGGCTGCAATATACCGGCTACAAGAAGTTCGAATGGGGCGTGGTCGGAGAGACGGCTTGCGCGGATTCCTGGGGGCGGGCGCTCAAGACCGGGGAGCCCAGCCTGTCCTTGCCATGCTATGCCGAACGGCGCTATGGCGGCGTGCCGGACGAGGAGATGCTGATGGCCTTGAAGCCGTCGCATCTCGCCAAGGCAATTGAAGGCATGAAGGCGCTGGCCAGGAACGGCCTGCGCTATCCGATCCCGCCCTATGGCATTCAAAGCGACGTCCGTGCCGGCATGGGCGTGAGCTACGCGAAGAAGTAAAGGCCAGTCATGAGCTCTGCGAAATTCGACATCGTCGTCTACGGCGCGACCGGTTTCACCGGCCAGCTCGTCGCCGAGTATCTGGCGGCACATTACAAGGACGACAAGGCGCTGACATGGGCGATGGCGGGCCGCAGCCTCGACAAGCTCAAATCGGTGCGCGACGCCATCGGCGCGCCCGCGGATACGCCGCTGATCGTGGCGGATGCGTCGGACGCTGCCTCGCTGAAGGCGATGGTGGCGCAGACCAGATCGGTGATCACGACGGTCGGACCGTACCAATTCTACGGTGAAGAGCTGCTCGCAGCCTGCGTTGCACAGGGCACAGACTATTTCGATCTCTGCGGCGAGCCGGTCTGGATGCGCCAGATGATCGACAAGTACGATGCGGCGGCCAAGGCGAGCGGCGCGCGCATCGTGTTTTCCTGCGGCTATGATTCCGTGCCGTTCGAGCTCGGCACATTCTTCGTGCAGGAAGAGGCCAGGCGCGTGTTCGGCGCGCCTGCTGCGCGCGTCAAGGGCCGCGTGCGCGACATGCGCGGCACGCTGTCAGGCGGGACAGCGGCGAGCGCGAAGGCGACCTTCGATGCCGTCGCCAAGGATCTCAGCCTCGTCGCCATCCTCAACGACCATTTTGCGCTGACGCCCGGATTTACCGGTCCGAAGCAGCCGAAAGGCAACAGAGCGGCTTACGAGGAGGATCTGCAATCCTGGGCCGCGCCGTTCATGATGGCGCTGATCAACACCCGCAACGTCCATCGCTCCAACATGCTGATGGGCTTTCCCTACGGCCGCGAGTTCGTCTACGACGAGATGGTCCTGACCGGTCCCGGCGAGAAGGGCGAGGCCAACGCGAAGCGCGTGATGGCGGTCAATGCCGAGAAGACCGGGCCGAATGCGCCGAAGCCAGGCGAGGGGCCGTCGAAGGAAGAGCGCGAGAACGGTCTATTCAACCTGCTCTATGTCGCGATCGCGCCCGACGGCCGCATGGTCCGCGCCGGCGTCACCGGCGACCGCGATCCCGGCTACGGCTCGACCTCGAAGATGATCTCCGAATGCGCGATCTGCCTGCTGCGCGACGCCGCGGACGTTCCGGCCGGCTTCTGGACCCCGGGCGCAGCGATGCAGCACAAGCTGATCAAGCGGCTGCAGGATCATGCCGGGCTGAGGTTTACCGTTGAGAGCTAGCTCGGTGCCGTAGGGTGGGCAAAGGCGCAACGGGCCGTGCCCACCATTGTCCCGATTTGCCCTGCGGCAGCGTTCGTGCTGCTTACACCGCCCGCGCATCATACGCGTACATGAACTCCATGCTTTTCGATCCCAGCGGCAGCAGCCATTTCAGCATCTGATTGCGCACCCACGCGCCGGTGGCGCTGAATTCGCGCTTGCTGTTGCCGTTGCGGCGCGCCATGGCGACGATCTTCTCGGTGCGCGGGCGACGCTCGGCCTCGAAGGCCTGGAAGGTGGCGCCGAGCTCCTGGCCGTCCTGCATCAGGCGGGCAAGGCGCATCGCATCCTCGAGCGCCAGCGAGGCGCCCTGGCCGGCATGGGGGCTGGTCGCATGCGCGGCGTCCCCAATCAGCAGCGAGCGCTTGCGCGACCAGGTCGGCAGGCTCGCGACGTCGAGCGTGTCGGTGACCACGATGTTCTCGGCGGCCTCGATGATGTCGGGGATCGGGTCGTGCCAGCCGCGGTGGAAGCCGCGCAGATGCTGCTTCAGCGTCGATGGGTCGAGCGCGCGGAACATCGCGGCGTCCATGCCGTGCGCGGGCTGCGTGCTCCACCACATCACGCCGTCCGTGGGATCGGGGCTGCAATAGCCGTAGCCGAAGAAGCCGCTCTGGCCGAACGTGGTCTCGACGTGCCGGCCGATCGATCTGCCGTCGAGCACGGCGTGCGGCACGAAGCCGCCGAAGCCGATCAGTCCGGTGTTGAACGGCTGGGGTCCGTCCGGCACCACCTGCCGACGTGTGATCGAGTGCACGCCGTCGGCACCGATCAGGAAGTCGCCCTCGGCGGTGGTGCCGTCGGAGAAGTAGGCGATGATCGGCTGGTCGCCGCGATCCTCGACCTTGATCAGGCGCTTCTCGAAATAGAGCGAAACGCAGGCGCACCAGGCCTTGTCGATCAGGATTTCGTTCAGCGTGGCGCGGCAGACGTTCACCGCAGGCTGGCCGAAGCGCCGTTCCATGTCGCGGTTGATCGAACCGAGCCTCACGCCGCCTTGCGAATAGAAGTCGAAGGATTCTGCGACCGAGCCGCGGCCGATCAACTCATTCGCCAGCCCGATCTCGTCCATCACATGCATGCCGTTCGGCGCGATCTGAAGGCCGCCGCCGATGCCCTTCGAATAGGGCCAGGCCTCGAAGATCGCGGACTCGATGCCGGCGCGGCGCAGCAGGATCGCGGCCACGGGGCCGGCAATGCCGGCGCCGATGATCAGGGTCTTGCGAGGTCGATAGGACATGGCTTGCTCCCGACGTTTCCGTGGTGCTAGGAGGAATTACGGTCGCTAAATATCTTAGTTACTAAGATATATATCGCCTAAGATATGAGGTCGGCCTTGTCAAGGACGAAGGCGCGCAACGCGCTGCTGCAGGAGCTCGAGGACGCCATGCGCCGGTCGTCAGCGCAAGGCGTGCTCTATGGGCAAACCGTTGCCAACGTTGCCGGAATCGCCAATTCCGATCTCGAATGCATGGACATCCTGTATCTCGAAGGACGCGTCACTGCAGGGAGGCTCGCCGAGGTCACGGGCCTCACGACCGGTGCGATCACCGGCGTGGTCGACCGGCTCCAAAAGGCCGGCCTGGTTCGCCGTGAACGGGATGAGAAGGACCGCCGCAAGGTCTTCATCGCGGTCGTGCCGGACGCGGCGATGAAGATCGGCCAATTCTACGTGCCGATGCAGCAGGCGATGGAAAAGGTATTCGGCGGCTATTCCGACGAGGAATTGAGGCTGCTGCTGCGTTTCGCCAACGAGGGCTACAAGGGTGTGCTCGCGGCAACCGAGGCGCTGAAGAGCCTGCTCGACACGCCGCCGGAAAAACGTCCGGCTCTCAAGCTGAAGACGCGTCCTCGCCAGCCCTGATCTTGCAGATCTGCGCGGCCGCGATCATGCCCCACATCGCGCCCAGCATCATCCAGAAGTGCCGCCAGTGGTCGGTGTCGATCACGAAGCTTTCGCCGACGGTGCCGACGAAGGCGGAGAACACGGCGAGATAAGCGCGCTGCCAGGGCACCGGGACGAAGATGTGCCGGAAGCCCATGATGACGGTGGTGAAGACCAGCGCGGGATAACACACGCCGGACAGCCAGCCGCCGGACATGAAGGCGTTGAGATAGGAGTTGTGGGTGTCCTCGGGGAAGAAGCGGTGGAATTGCAGGGGGCCGATGCCGAACGGCAGGTCGAGCGCCATCTCTGCGCCCAGGATGTGGCGGCCGAACCGGCCGAAGCGGCCCTCGTCGTAGCTCTGGTCGAAGCTCGCGCGCTGCTTGAACATCTCGGCGGTGGAATCGAACGACAGCAGCACCGCGATCAGCGCGAGCCCCAGCACGGCGGCGACGATCGCCATGATGATGATGCGCGAGCGCTGCGCGTTGGTGCGGCTGGTCAGCACCATCAGCGCCAGCATGAAGGCGGAGGTCAGCACGAGGCCGCCCCAGGCGGCACGTGAGAAGGCGAGCAGGATCGCGAGCGACATGATGCCGAAGGCGATGACGTTGCGGAACGCCTTGCCGAGCTTGTCCGAGACCACGCTCTGCAGCGCGAACAGCGCCGGCAGGATCAGGAAGGCGCCGAGCACGTTCGGGTCCTTGAACGTGCCGCGCGCGCGGCCGTAGAGCGTGAGGAGGTCGTTGCCGCCGGGCACCAGGTGGAAATAGCCGGCGACCGCCAGCAGTGAGGCGATCATCGCGCCGACCACGAGGCCGCGGCGGAGCATGTCGAGCCGGGCCGCGGTGTCCTCGGACGTGACCATGGCGAAGAAGACCACCGTCACCGCCATGTACCAGGAGGTTGCGATCCAGCTCACCACCTCGGGCTGCTCGAACAGCGGGATCGCGCTGATGGTGTAGCCGACATTGAGCAGGACCAGCATCAGCACCAGCGGCATCAGCGCGAGCCGCAGCCGCAGGCCGGTGGCGAAGAACGTGACGGCTGCGAGCAGCGTCATGATCTCGTAGGGGCTCGGCTCGATGAAGACGACCGCCCCGGAGGCGCCGACCAGCCACACCAGCGCGCGCTGCAGCGCCAGCACGCCGGGCGCAGCCGGTACGGCTACGTTCACTCCACCGGCTGTCGCCGCATACGCCATCACATGCTCACGCTATTCGGACGCCAAACACCGCTGTCATCGCCCGGTCAAGCCGGGGCATGACGGAAAACTCAATACGCGTTCTCGTTCTTGGTCAGCAGCGAGATCGGCGTCTTCAGGAGAATGTAGAGGTCGAACAGCACCGACCAGTTCTCGATGTAATAGAGGTCGAACTCGACGCGCTTCTGGATCTTCTCCTCGTTGTCGATCTCGCCGCGCCATCCATTGATCTGGGCCCAGCCGGTGATGCCGGGCTTGACGCGGTGGCGGGCGAAATAGCCGTCGACGGCTTCGTCGAACAGCCGGCTCTGCAGCTTGCCCTGCACCGCATGCGGGCGGGGGCCGACCAGGGAGAGATTGCCGGAGAACACCACGTTGAAGAGCTGCGGCAGCTCGTCGAGGCTGGTCTTGCGGATGAAGCGGCCGACGCGGGTGACGCGCGGATCGTTCTTGGTCACGACCTTGGAGGCCGTGGGATCGGCCTGATGGTGGTACATCGAGCGGAACTTGTAGACGTCGATGCGCTCGTTGTTGAAGCCGAAGCGCTTCTGGCGGAACAGCGCCGGGCCGGGGCTGTCGAGCTTCACCGCCAGCGCCACCAGTCCCATCACCGGCAGCGCCACGAGCAGCGCGAGACTGCCGACGACGCGGTCGAACAGCCATTTCATCACCAGATCCCAGTCGGTGATCGGCGCCTCGAACACGTCGAGCGTCGGCACCTCGCCGAGATAGGAATAGGAGCGGGGCCGGAACCGCAGCTTGTTGGTGTGCGCGGAAAGGCGGATGTCGACCGGCAGCACCCAGAGCTTCTTCAGCATTTCCAGGATGCGCGTCTCCGCCGAGATCGGCAGCGCGAACAGCACGAGATCGACGCGGGTGCGGCGGGCGAATTCGACGATGTCGTCGACCTTGCCGAGCTTGCGCGCGCCGGCGCAAGTGTCGAGCGCGCGGCTGTCGTTGCGGTCGTCGAACACGCCGAGCACGTGGATGTCGGAATCCTCCTGCGCTTTGAGCGCTTCGACCAGCTGCTCGCCGTTGCTGTCGGCGCCGACGATGATGGTGCGGCGGTCGAGCCGGCCCTGGCGCGCCCAGCCGCGCACCAGCGATCGCAGCACCAGACGCTCGGCAAGCAGCGCGGCGAGCCCGAGGAAATAGAAGGCGGCAAGCCACAGCCGCGAGATTTCGCTGCCGTATTTGGCGAAGAAGGAGATGCCGATGAACAGCAGGAAGACGAACGACCAGGACGAGATCATCCGTGTCATCTGCCGGAGCTGACCGCGGAACAGCTGCACCTGATAGATGTCGGCGGCCTGGAAGCAGATCACGGCTGCGATCGATACGGCGATGACCTCGGCGGGATAGACCCAGCTGAAGCCGGAGAGCGGCATGACGTAGCCGACATAGAGCGCGATACCGACGAGGCTGAGCAGCGCGAAGTCGGCCACGCGCACGAAGCCGGCGATCACGATCGGCGAATAGGCGCGGGCGACCTTCTGGTTGACGACGTCGAGGGCTGCGGGCGAGAGCCGGCGGCGGCGCTCCACGAAGGGTTGGTCAGCGGGTTTCGCCGCGGCACTGGTCGCGGCATCGAGCATCGAGCGTGCGTTGAGCGGTTCCACGGGCGTCCACGTCCATTTCAAGCACCCGCGGGCCAATGGCGTTGGCGCCCCGGGCGGCATCCCCCGGTCCTTCGATTATCGAACAAATCGGAAGATTTTCTAAAGCGGGCTTAAGGATGGTTAATGATTGGCAAATGCATCGCGATAGCCGGCGATCACGCCGTCGACCATGGCGGCTTGCGAGAAATGCGCCGAGATGCGTTCGCGCAAGGACACGGCGCGCTGCGCCGTTGCGGTGGGATCGTCGAGTGCGGCCGCGATCGCCTCGGCCATGGCCTCGGAATTGCTCGGCGCGAACAGGGCCGGACTGTCGGAGCCGAAGATCTCGGGAATGCCGCCGATGCGCGATGCGATCATGGGAATGCCGGCCGCGCCGGCCTCGATCACGACATAGGGCATGGAATCGCCGCGCGAGGGGACGACCAGCAGCCGCCCCTTGGAGAAGCCGTAGCGCGCCTTGACGTGACCGATGAAGCGGATGGCGCCGGACAAACCGAGCTTCTCGACCTGCGCCTTCAGCGCCGCCGTCTCCTCGCCGTCGCCCCCGAGCGTCAGCGTGACCTTCTTGCCGCCCTCGTGCAGGCGCGCCACGGCATCGACCAGGAGATCGGCGCCCTTGATGTGCCTGAACTCGCCGACATAGGCGAGGTCGGTCGCATCGTCGGTGGTCACGACCGGCTCGAACTCCTCGGGCGTGACGCCGTTGAAGACGCAATGCACCACGCCCTTGGGCGTGCCGACGATGCGTTGATAGGTGTCGCGGGCAAACGCGCTTTCGAACAGGAACAGGTCGGTCGAATCCATCAGCGAGCGCTCGAGTCGCGCGTAAAACTCGCCCTTCAAGGTGTTGAGGGGATAATGCAGCGAGCCGCCGTGCGGCGTGTAGATGCGGATGGTGTCGTCGGAGCGTCGCCGCATGCGGATGAAGGCGCCGGCCTTGGCGCCGTGGCCGTGCATGACGTCGGGCTTCAGGGTGGCAATCAGGCGCCGCATGCGAAGCCACACCAAAACGTCGTCCGGAGAGGGCTCGCGGCGGATCGCCATCCGGTGCACGCCGAGCTTCAGCCGCGGCGCGAGCTCGGCGAGGGCCTTGTCGGCGCGCTCGCCGCCGGTGAGGCTATCGGCGAGGATGCCGACATGGTGGCCGCGGTCGACCTGGCCGTTGGCGACGTCGAGGATGTGGCGGAAGATGCCGCCGACCGGAGCACGCACGGCGTGCAGGATACGAAGCGGCCGGTCAGGAGAGGGGGGCATGAATCAAAACCAGCGCTCGACGGCGAATGCCGAACAATTCCTAGGAAAATATCGAGACGGATTAAGGGGCCTCGTGGTTAACAAACGGTGACGCGTGCGCCTGCGCAAGTCGCCGCATGCCGCGATTAACCCAGCGGCAACCTTAATGGAGTGTAATCGCCGGGGTTGAGGTAGCTTAGTGGCGTTGCCCCTGCGGGAGTGTTCGATGCGTTTAGCGTTCTGGCGTGCCGGCAAGGACAAGGCGGTGGTTGCGCGGGCTGTTGGAAAGTCCAAGGCCGAAGTCGCGCCCAAAGCTGACGTCAAGGCTGAAGTCCAAGTCGAGCCCAAGATCGAGCAGAAGATCGAAGTCAGGCCTGCGCCGATCGTCACGAAGCAGGCCCAAGTCGAGTCCGGCGATATCGACCTGCACGCGCTCGGCGCGGCATTGGCGCGCAAGCGCGGCTGGATCATCGTGCCGACGGTGCTGGCGCTGGTCGCATCCTTTGCGATCGTCAATCTCGTCACGCCGCGCTACAAGTCCGAATCGCGCATTCTCATCGACGGCCGGGAGAACGTGTTCCTGCGTCCGAGCAGCGACCGCGCCGAGGAGCGGCAGGCGCTCGACGCCGAGGCCGTCACCAGCCAGGTGCAGCTGGTGCTGTCGCGCGATCTCGCGCGGGAGATCATCAAGAAGAACAAGCTCGCCGAACGCCCCGAGTTCGATCCGGTGCTGCAGGGCATCTCGCCACTGAAGTCGCTGGCCGCGATGATCGGTATCGGCCGTGATCCGTTCTCGATGACGCCGGAAGAGCGCGTGCTCGACGCCTATTACGAGCGCCTGCAAGCCTATGCCGTCGACAAATCGCGCGTCATCGTGGTCGAATTCCAGTCCGCCGATCCGGATCTTGCCGCCCGCGTCGCCAATTCGATCGCCGACGGCTATCTGGTGCTCCAGCAGAATGCGCGCCAGGACCAGGCCAAGAATGCCAGCCAGTGGCTCGCCGGCGAGATCGAGAGCTTGCGCAAGAAGGTCTCCGACGCCGAGGCCAGGGTGGAGGACTTCCGCTCCAAGTCGAGCCTGTTCATCGGCACCAACAACACCACGCTGTCGAACCAGCAGATGGGCGAGGTGAACACCCAGCTCAACAATGCGCGCTCGCTGAAGGCGGATGCGGAATCCAAGGCTAGGCTGATCAAGGAGATGCTCCAGAGCGGCAAACCGATCGAGGCATCCGAAGTCGTGAACTCCGAATTGATGCGGCGGCTGTCGGAGCAAAGGGTGACGTTGCGTGCGCAGCTCGCCGAGCAGTCGTCCACGCTGCTCGGCAATCACCCGCGCATCAAGGAGCTGAAGGCGCAGCTTGGCGACCTCGACAATCAGATCCGCGACGAAGCGGCCAAGATTTCCCGCTCGCTCGAAAGCGACGCGCGGATCGCCAGCGGCCGCGTCGATGGCCTGACCGTGAGCCTCGAGCAGCTCAAGAAGCAGGCGACCTCGACCAACGGCCAGGACGTCCAGCTCCGCGCACTCGATCGCGAGGCCAAGGCGCAGCGCGATCTGCTGGAAGGCTATCTCGCCAAGTACCGCGAGGCCAATACCCGCGAGACCATCGACACGGCGCCGACCGACGGCCGCGTCATCTCGCGCGCCATCGTTTCGAACACACCGGCCTACCCGAAGAAGCTGCCGATCGTGCTGATCGCGACGATCGCGACGCTGCTGCTTTCGTCCGGCGTCGTCGTCACCGGCGAGCTATTGCGCCAGACCGCACCGCGCGCTGTGGCCGCGGTCGGCCCGGCGCAAACGCAGGCACCGGTGCGCCGGGAACCGGTTGTCCAACCGGTCGTCCAGCCGGTTGTGCGGCCCGAGGTCGAGCCGATCGCCGATCCGGTCATGGCAGAGGCCGCGCCGCTTCAGCCGGAGATGACTGATCATGCCGACGTCACCGAATTCACCGAGATCGAAAATCTGGCCGGCAGCCTGCGCGCCGCGGGCGCTGCGGCGAAGAAGGTCACGGTGCTCGGCACCGCCTCCGGCGAAGCCATTACGCTGTCGACGCTGACGCTCGCCCGGCATCTGGCGCGCGAGGCGCGCGTCGTCGTGATCGATCTCGCTGCGTCCTCGCCGACGATTGCCGCGGTGTCCGTCGATGCTTCGGCGCCCGGCCTTGCCGAGCTGATGCAGGGCCAGGCGTCGTTCGCGCAAATCATCACCCGGGACAAGCTGTCACGGCTCCACCTCGTCATGGCCGGCCGTCCCGGCTTCGACCGCAGCGTGCTGCAATCGCCGCGGGTGACGCTCGCCATCGACGCGCTGCTGCGCGCCTATGATCACGTGCTGGTCGACGCCGGCAGCGCCTCCGACCTTCCGGCCGAGCTGCTGACGGCGCATGCCCGCGCCGTCGTGGTGCCCGATGCCTCGATGGCGAGCGATGCGCGCACGCTGATGTGCGAGCAGCTCCGGGCGGTCGGCTTCAGCGAGGTGACGATGCTGAGCAAGCCCGTGCAGGCTTCGGATGCGGTCGACGCGCCGCGCGTGGTGGCGGCGTAGGCGTTTCTTTCTCTCTCCGCGCACTCGGAATCGTAGGGTGGGCAAAGGCGCGTTCGCGCCGTGCCCACCACCTATTCGATACAGTAACAGAAGACGTGGGCACGCTTCCGTCTTCGCTCTGCGAGCTACGGCGGACAAGTCGCTTTGCCCATCCTACGATATCGGCGTTCGCGGAGAGGCTTTACCCGAACGCCTGCCGTAGTCGCCTGGCCAGATCAAACAGCATCTGGTTCTGCTTCACCAGCCGCTTGCCGTGGCTGAGCGAGGACATCGCCATCGCCGCGAGCTTGCCGCGCGAGGTCAGCGGGACAAAACTGTCGAAGATGTCTTCGTCGTCCTTGCAGAACATTCGCTTGTAGTCGTCCGAACCGATACCGAGGTCGAGCGAGCGGTAGCCGCGCTCGCCGTAGCGATCGATGATGTAGCGCATCAGGATCAGGCCGGGGCTGTAGCGGGCGTGCTCGGACATCGTGTAGGTGTTGAACATCATCGAGAAGCGCTCACCGTCGGCGACGCCGGCGAAGATCGCGATCACCTCGTCGCCGCATTCGAGCGCGTGGATGTCGATGACGCGGCCTTCGCCGCGCGGCGCAAGGCAAGCGCTGCGGACGAACTGCTCGACGCCCGGCTCGGCGAAGACGTTTGGAAGCTTCTGTTCTGCCATCCGCACCGGCTTGACGCGGAAGAACCAGTCGAGCAGGCGGGTGACGTCCGCGTCTGACGTGGCAAGGTGATAGCGATAGCCGGCGAGCGCCTGGAGCTTCTTTTCCTTGCTCTTGAGGCGGCGGCGGAAGGAATTGCTGATCCGCGATGCCGGCGGCCCGCCCGGCTCCAGCACCAGTTGCGGGCAGCCGTTGATCGGGCTCTGCCGCGGCAATAGGGCAAACGGGTTCTGCTGGCCGTGCCAGCGCTGCGGCTGCTGCGTCAGCGCGAGCACGTCGATGTGCTCGCGCAGCGGCGCAAGCAGCGTATCGAGATCTGCGGCAGTGGTCTGCGCAGCACACGCGGCGTTCCACAGGCCCATGTTGAAGGTCGTATGCTTGCCGCCCATGAAGCAGGCCGTACGCACGCCGTGGCTTTGGCGCAGCGAGAGCGGCAGCAGCATCAATGGCGTGTGATCGGCGTCGCGGCCGATCACGACGAAGGGCCGCGCGCCCTCGCGCTCGCCGACCAGTCGCTGCCAAGGGCTCAGCAGATCGAACCGCTGATAGGGCGTGAAGAGATGGCCGGGCTCCTCGAAGGCGCGCCAGACCGCCTCCGCGGCGCCGAGATCGGTGACGATATCGACATGCGCGATACGGCTCGCTTTCGACCGCGCTGGCGCTTCTGCCGTCCGGCTTTGCATCGCCGCAGCCATGGTCATTCGCGAAACCTGTCGAGAAATCAAAATAGACGTAATTCGGCCTGTGGCCGACCTTTGCAAAGAAATGTCAACAAAGGGTAAGGACAATGGAGAGGGAACGGGCGCCTTCAGGGCGCGAAGGGTCAAGATTTTGGCATCCGACGACAGATGGCTGGAACGGCTGCGCCTCGAGCTGGCCTGGTTCACCGGCCAGGCTGCGCTGCGCAGCCGCGGTGCCGGCGCCATCCTGCGCTTTGCGCGGGTGCGGCCACGGCGGCGCGGCGGGTTTCAGCCGCTGCGCGCGGACGAGATCACGCCGCAATTTCTCGACCGCGCCGTTCGCGCGTTGAAGCGCTGGAACTACGATTTTCTCGGCATGGACGAGGTCTGCCGGCGCGCGGTGACACTGCCGGAGAAGCGGCGTTTCGTGGCGCTCACTTTCGACGGCGCGAACAAGGATCTGATCGACTTTGCCTATCCGGTGCTGGCGCAGCACGCCGTGCCCTTCACGATCTACGTGCCCACCGCGTTTCCCGATGGCGTCGGGCAGGCCTGGTGGCTCGGGCTCGAACAGGTGATCGCGCGCGAGAGCCGCATCAATCTGATAATGGGTGAGAAGGAGCAGCGCTTCACCGTCACCGGCAATGCCGAGAAGAAGGCGCTGTTTTCTCATCTCGAGAGCTGGCTGCGCTCGCTGTCGCCGGCGGATCTGTCGGCCGCGATCGCCGATCTCTGCACGCGCTACCGGATCGATCTCGCCGCGCTCTCGCGCGAGGCGTCGATGGATTGGGAGGATCTGGCCAAGCTCGCCGCCGATCCGCTCGTCACGATCGGCAGCGCTACGGTGAACTATCCGGTTCTCGCGAACATGAAGGATACGGCAGCCTCGCGCGAGATGGCGATGGGCAAGGCCGTTGCCGAAGCGGCCTTCCGCCGCGATGTCAGGCATCTCGCCTTTCCGTTCGGCGATCGTACCTCGTTCCGGCGCGGCCACGTTGTGATGGCGGAGGAGGCGGGCTTTGCCAGCGCGGTGTCGACGATCCCGGGCATCGTGGACGCGGAGGGGCGGACCAATCTGCGCGCGCTGCCGCGGATTTCCTGGGACGGTCGCGTGCGCTCGCTGCGCATGTTGCGCGTGCTGGTGTCGGGTGTTGCGTTTGCGCCGGTGAGGCCGACCGCTACGAGCCAGACTTGATGCGATCAGGTCGCTGCATCCAGCTCACGATCGGCATCGCCGGCAGCACCCAGCCCATGCCGACCACCACGTAATAGATCGCCTGCCGCCAGCCGGACTCGGCGATCCACGGCATCTGCGCCGCCGCCATGCCGAGCAGGGCCCAGACCGTGGCCAGCACCAGGAGCAGGATGGCGCCGAGGAACTTGCGGGTGCGGATCGTCATGGCTGACTATTACGGCCTTCGCGTAACTTGCGCTGCGGGAGCGGGGGACTATAAGGGGCACGCAGTCCGGTTCAAGCCCTGGTTTTAGCGCCTTGACGACGAATTCCGTTCCAACCAACTCGCATCGCGCCGTGCGCTGGTGGCTGATCTCCGTCGCCGCGCTGATCGCGCTGATGGTGCTGGTCGGCGGCGCGACGCGGCTCACGGAATCCGGCCTTTCGATCGTCGAATGGAAGCCGGTCACGGGCAGCGTTCCGCCACGGTCGGAGGCGCAGTGGACCGAGGCGTTCGAGGCCTACAAGAGAATCCCGCAATATCGCGAGCTCAACGCGGGCATGAGCCTGTCCGAGTTCAAGCAGATTTTCTGGTGGGAATGGAGCCACCGGCTGCTCGGCCGTTTCATTGGCGTCGCCTATCTCTTGCCGTTCCTGTTCTTCCTGTGGCGCGGTGGCCTGTCCGGTGAATTGAAACGTAGACTGTGGCTTCTATTCGCGCTTGGCGGTCTCCAGGGCGCGGTCGGCTGGTGGATGGTCGCCTCGGGTCTCACCGAGCGGGTCGAGGTGTCGCAATATCGGTTGGCGACGCATCTTGTGCTCGCGCTCCTGATCTTTGCTGGCATCGTCTGGACGGTGCGGCGGCTCAAGGAGCGGCCGCAGATCGCGGCGTCTGCGCGGTTGCGCTTCACGGGCGCGCTGCTCCTCGTCGTGACGTTCGTGCAGATCTATTTCGGTGCGCTGGTTGCGGGCCTGCGCGCCGGGCGCGCCTACAACACCTGGCCGCAGATCGACGGCGCGTTCATTCCCTCGGCCGAGCGGCTGTGGTTCGAGACCCCGTGGTGGCGCAACATGTTCGACAATGTGCTGACGGTGCAGTTCGAGCACCGCATGACCGCCTATGCGCTGTTCGCGCTGGCCGCGCTGCATGCGATCGACGCGGTGCGTTCGCGCGCAGGTGCGGCCGCAAGCGGCGCGCTCTGGCTGTTCGCGGCGGTGAGCCTGCAGGCGGTGCTCGGCATTCTCACGCTGCTCAACCAGGTGCCGATCGACCTCGCGCTGTCGCATCAGGCCGTCGCAATCGTCGTGTTGACGCTCGCGGTGATGCAGGTGGAGCGGCTCGCTTCGCGGCGATCTGCGGAGGCGCAGCCGCGTGCGGTTCCGATTAGCCAGCCCGGCTGATCAGCAATAGCCGTAGATGCCGCACGCGTAGGGTAGGCGCCAGAAATAATCGACCTGCTTCCCGCCGTAATACGCGCCCTGATAGTCGTAGCTCCAGGGGCGGCCGTAGTAGCCCGGCAAGGTGTGCGAGCCCGGCAGCAGCGGCGTGCCCGGCAGATTGCGGATATAGCTGCCGATGCCATAGGCCGGCGAGATCAGCGCATCCGGGTCGGTATCGACATAGACCTGCGGCGGCTCCTGTGGCGGAGCGGCGGCGCGCCGCTTCGGCGTGGCCGGCAAGTCAGCGGCAACGGCGGCTGAAACCGTCAGCATCGCCGCAAGGGCAGGCACCATCCAGCGCAGCATCGTCGGCTCCGAATCAAAAGGGCGATCCAAGGACGATGTATGGGGCAGATATGGTTAATGACTGTTAACCGGGACGTCATTCCGGGGCGCATTCAGGCGTCCCGGAATGACCGGGAAAGCTACGCCCCCAGCGCCTGTTCCAGATCGGCGATCAGGTCTTCCTTGTCCTCGATGCCGATCGAGAGCCGCACCACGTCGGGGCCGGCGCCGGACTTCACCTTGGCGGCGTCGTCGAGCTGGCTGTGCGTGGTGGACGCCGGATGGATCACCAGCGAGCGGGTGTCGCCGACATTGGCGAGATGCGAGAACAGCTGCAGTTTCGACACCAGGCTGACGCCGGCGTCATAGCCGCCCTTCAGGCTGAAGGTGAACACGGCGCCCGCGCCCCTCGGTGCGTATTTGCGCGCGAGCTGGTTATACTTGTCGCTTGCCAAGCCCGCATAGCTAACCGACGCCACCGCCGGATGGCCGGCGAGGAATTCGGCGATCGCTTTCGCATTGTCGCACTGCTTCTGCATGCGCAGCGGCAAGGTCTCGATGCCGGTCAGGATCATGAAGGCGTTGAACGGCGACAGCGCGGGGCCGAGGTCGCGCAAGCCCAGCACGCGGCAGGCGATCGCGAAGGCGAAATTGCCAAAGGTCTCCTGCAGGCGGATGCCGTGATATTCCGGCCGCGGCTCCGACAGCATCGGATATTTGCCGCCCGTCGACCAGTCGAAGGTGCCGGCATCGACGATGATGCCGCCGAGCGAATTGCCGTGACCGCCCAGGAACTTCGTCAGCGAGTGCACGACGATGTCGGCGCCGTGGTCGATCGGGCGGATCAGGTAGGGCGAGGCCAGCGTGTTGTCGACGATCAACGGCACGCCCGCCTTCCGCGCCACCGTCGAGATCGCCTCGATGTCGGTGATGCTGCCGGCGGGATTGGCAATGGACTCGATGAAGATCGCCTTGGTGCGCGGCGTCACCGCGCGCTCGAAGCTTGCGATATCGTCGGGATCGGCCCACACCACGTTCCAGCCAAAGCTCTTGAAGGCGTGCGTGAACTGGTTGATAGAGCCGCCATAGAGTTTTCGCGCGGCGATGAACTCGTCGCCGGGCTGCATCAATTGCTGCAACACCACGACCTGTGCGGCATGGCCCGAGGCCACCGCAAGCGCGGCCGTGCCGCCTTCGAGCGCGGCGACGCGCTCTTCCAGCACCGCGTTGGTGGGATTGCCGATGCGGGTATAGATGTTGCCGAACGCCTGCAGGCCGAACAGCGAGGCGGCGTGGTCGGCATCGTTGAACACGAACGACGTCGTTTGATAAATCGGAGTCGCGCGCGCGCCGGTGGTGGGGTCGGGCTGTGCACCGGCATGCACGGCGAGGGTTGAAAATCCCGGAAGGCGATCGCTCATTGAGGGCGTCCTGTTCTCTTGGTCTGAAATCGCGCGGCATGCTGATGGGCGCCGCGCTCGGCGTCAAGGCGCCGTGTCACATCAAGACCATTTGGGAATGATCTTGCTACGCATTGTCGCGTTGGCAAAATGAATCCCTCGCAATTGCGTCAGCTTTGCTCGGTCTTGTTTTTGGCGGCACGATCGGAGGCCGCAGTGTCGCCGCCGCCGACGCTCATCCGATTGAGGGATAGCCGCATGCCTTGCGTCGGTGCCGGCGCGCGCTTGGAGCTGAGCGTGCGCGAATTCACGCCCATCCAGGAGATCTCGGACGACAGGCGGCCATATTCGATCTTGGGGCAGCGGTTCATCACCACCTTGATACCGACCGACTCGGCTTTCGCTGCCGCCACGTCGTCACGTGCGCCAAGCTGCATCCAGATCACCTTCGGCAGCGGGTCGAGCGTGAGCGCTTCCTCGACGACAGGCATGATGTGGCTGGAATTGCGGAAGATGTCGATCATGTCGATGGGACGGCCGATGTCGGACAGCGAGGCGATGAAGGGCTTTCCGAGCAGCTCCTTGCCGACATGGCCGGGATTGACCGGGATCATGTCGTAGCCACGCTGCGCCAGATATTTGAACGCGAAATAGCTCGGCCGCACATTGACCGGCGAGGCGCCGACCATCGCGATCGACTTCACGCTGTTGAGGATGGCGCGGATGTAATTGTCGGAATAGGCGTCGTGGTTCATTTGTTCTTTTTCCTTGTCATTGCGAGGAGCGAAGCGACGAAGCAATCCAGTCTTTTTCCGCGGAGGGATTTCTGGATTGCTTCGCTTCGCTCGCAATGACGAATTCTATTCATCCCGCCATGTCGGCGTGCGCTTCTCGATGAAGGCGCCGATGCCTTCCTCGGCATCGCGTGCCATCATGTTCTCGGTCATTACCTCTGCGGCATAGCGATAGGCATCCGCAAGGCTCATCTCGGCCTGGCGATAGAACGCCTCCTTGCCGAGCTTGACGGTGTAGGCCGATTTCAGCGCGACCTGCTCCGCCAGCGCGATCGCGGCGTCGCGTTCGGTGCCGGCGGGCACCACGCGGTTGATGAGGCCGATCTCGCGGGCGCGCGCGGCCGTAACAGGCTCGCCCGTCAGCAGCATCTCCATCGCCTGCTTGCGCGGCACGTTGCGCGATAGCGCCACCATCGGGGTCGAGCAGAACAAGCCGATGTCGACGCCCGGCGTTGCGAATTTCGCGTCCTCCGAGGCGATGGCGAGATCGCAGCTGGCCACGAGCTGGCAGCCGGCCGCGGTCGCGATACCCCGGACGGATGCGACCACAGGTTTTGGCAGGTGCACGATCGCCTGCATCATCGCGCTGCAGGCGGTCATCATCTCGGCAAAGAAGGCGCGGCCACGATCGGGGTCAGTGCGGCGCGCGGTCAGCTCCTTCATGTCGTGGCCGGCGGAGAAGGCGGGACCGTTGGCGGCGATCACGACACCGCGGACGGCCTTGTCGCTGCTGATATCATTGAGCTCGGCATGCAGGCTTGCGATCATCGCCGCCGACAGGCTGTTGCGCGCGGCGGGGCGGTTCAGCGTCAGTACGGCGATCGGGCCTACGGTCTCGCGCAGCAGGATCGGCGGTTGCGGGGAGGGAGCGCGGGCAGCCTGGGCCGACATCGAAGCGTTTCCGTTGGATTATTGCATTTGAATGACGCAGATAACTTAATGTAACAGGGCAAGTGAAGCGAGGGTGGGGAACAGCATGGCGTTAGCGAAAATGAGCGTGGCAGAGGTCGAGCAGTTCCTCCGCCACGAGTTTCCCCAGGCCTTCAGCGGCGACGACATCACGATCGAAAGCGCGGACGGCCAGACCTGCCTTTTGCGCCAGCGCTACAGCGAAAGGATGCTGCGACCGGGCGGAACCGTGTCCGGCCCGACGCTGATGGCGCTGGCCGATTTCGCGATGTACGTGGTCCTCCTGTCCGCGATCGGGCCGGTCGGGCTCGCCGTCACCACCAATCTCAACATCAACTTCCTGCGCAAGGGCGGGCCCGGGCAGGACGTGCTGGCGGAGGCGCGGCTGCTCAAGCTCGGCAAGCGGCTGGCGGTCGGGGAGGTGAAACTGTTGTCCGGCAGCTCGCCCGATCCGATCGCCCATGTCACCTCAACCTATTCCATTCCAAATGTTTGAGCTTTTTGCAGGTAATATAGCACCATATTTTTAAGTCATTGATATTGTGGTACTAATTTCCGCTGCCGGGCATTGACCGTTGCGTGTCTCTTCTCTAGAAAACCGCGCAGTCCGGTGCGGTGTTCGCGCCGATGCTCCCCGTCCACGGAAACTCTGACATGAAAACCTTTTCGGCAAAGCCGGCTGAGGTGACGAAGAAGTGGGTGCTGATCGACGCCAAGGGTCTGGTCGTCGGCCGCCTCGCCACCATCGTCGCCATGCGCCTGCGCGGCAAGCACCTCCCGACCTACACCCCGCACGTTGATTGCGGCGACAACGTCATCATCATCAATGCGCAGCATGCGGTCCTCACCGGCCGCAAGCGCGAGCAGAAGACCTATTACAAGCACACCGGCTATGTCGGTCACGTCAAGGAGCGCACCGCGCGCCAGATCCTCGAGGGCAAGCATCCCGAGCGCGTGCTCGAGAAGGCCGTCGAGCGCATGATCCCGCGTGGCCCGCTCGGTCGCGTCCAGATGGGCAATCTCCGCGTCTATGGCGGCGCCGATCATCCGCACGAGGCACAGACGCCCGAGAAGATCGACATCGCCAAGTTGAACCGCAAGAACACGAGGGCCGCATAACATGGCCGAATCCATCCAGTCGCTCGACCAGCTCTCGCAGCTCAAGACGGCGGCGGCGCCCGATGCGCCCAAGCACGAGAAGAAGGTCGACAAGTTCAACCGCGCCTATGCCACCGGCAAGCGCAAGGACGCGGTCGCCCGCGTGTGGATCAAGCCGGGCGCCGGCAAGGTCACCGTCAATTCGCGCGAGGTCGAGGTCTATTTCGCCCGTCCCGTGCTGCGGATGATGATCGAGCAGCCGTTCTCCGTGGCCGCGCGTTCGGGCCAGTACGACGTGATCTGCACGGTTGCCGGCGGCGGCCTGTCCGGCCAGGCCGGCGCGGTCCGTCACGGCATCTCCAAGGCGCTGACCTATTTCGAGCCGGAGCTGCGCTCTGTGCTCAAGAAGGGCGGCTTCCTCACCCGCGACTCCCGCGTGGTCGAGCGCAAGAAGTACGGCAAGGCCAAGGCCCGCCGGTCCTTCCAGTTCTCGAAGCGTTAATCGCTTCGGTCACATTCGCCGCGAAAGCGGCTTCAATGAGATGCAAAAGGGCGCTGATTTCAGCGCCCTTTTTGTTGTTCGTTTGTATGCAAATTGATGGCGTGTTTCCCGAAAACTTGGCCTCCCGCGAAAACCTGAATGGAACTCGCGCGACCTAGCGTCGCATTCGGAAGGGCGCGCAAATCGGCTGGGCCGGTCGCGCAACTGCTATGTTCTAGAGGGGGCCGACATGATGTCGCTCGATAGCATCACGCTCTATTTGGTCGCCACCATGGTTGCCGCACTGCTCGGCGCCATGATGGTGTTTTTCGGCAGGCAGGAGAACAGCCCTGCACTGAAATGGTGGGGCACCGCGTATCTGCTCGGTGCCGCCTCCGTCGCGCTGTGGACCGCGGCCGGCGACAGGCTGGGCCCGCATCTTTACCTTGCGCTGAACGCGGTCGGCTTCGTCGCCTGCGGCATGGTGTGGAATGCGGCGCGGGTCTTCCACGGCCGCAAGCCGAACTGGCCGGGTCTCGTGCTCGGCGCGCTCGCCTGGGTCGCCGCCGTCACGCTGCTCGACCCCGAGGCATCCATGTTGCGGATGATCATCGGCGCCGGCATCGTCTCGGTTTACGCGGCATTGACCGCCAGCGAGCTCTGGACCGAACGGCGCAAGAGCCTGCAGCGGCGCTGGCCGGCCTTCGTGATGCCGGTGATGCATGGCTGCGTGTTGATGCTGCCGGTCCTGATCGGCAGCTTCCTGCGTCCGCACGATGCCGGCTTCTCCCAGAGCATCTGGGTCAAGGTGTTCGCGGTTGAACTCATCCTCTACGCCGTCGGCACCGTGTTCGTGATCTTCATGCTGGTGTCCGAGCGCACCGTGACCGCGCACCGCACCGCCGCGTCGACCGATCCCCTGACCGGCATGCTCAACCGGCGCGGCTTCTCGGAAGCCTGCGGCCGCGTGATCGAGCGCGAGGCCAAGGCCGGACGTCCCGTGACCGTGATGATCTTCGACATCGATCACTTCAAGTCGATCAACGATCGCTTCGGCCACCCCGCCGGCGACGAGATGCTGAAGCTGTTCTCCACCGTCGTCGTCAGTAATTTGCGCATCACCGACATGTCGGGCCGCATCGGCGGCGAGGAGTTCGCCGCGCTGCTGCCGTGCTCGCTGGAGGAGGGCGTGCTGGTCGCCGAGCGCGTGCGCGAGGCGTTCGAGACCTCCGGCGTCGTAGTCGACGAAGGCCCGGTCGACACCACCGTCAGCATCGGCGTCGCCGGCGGGCCCGCCGGCACCGAGCTCGAGGTGCTGCTGGCATCCGCCGACACTGCGCTCTACCAGGCCAAGCGCGGCGGCCGTAACCGCGTCGAGGCGGCGGAGGAGCTGCCGCTGTCGCTGGAGAACTGGCGCCGACAGAGCGCCGCGCGGATCAGTGCGCCGCAGCCGCGGCCGGCCACCGCCTGAGACGCGGGGGCAGCACCCGCGGTAATCCTCTGTTTACCATTCGATCCCTACCATTGCGGTCATGGAATCGATCCGTCGACAGAACCCGCAAGCTGCCCTGATGTCGCTCGAAGCCGCTGCGGCCTCGGCACGCAGCGGCTTCGCCTGTCTGTTCTCCACTGCGGATGAATACGAGAGCGCGCTGATCACCGAGCGCCGCGCGCAGGGGCGTTACACGCAAGGCCGCCGCAGCTACTGGCCGCTCGCGCTGTTCATCGGCTGCGCCCTGATCGTGGCGGGCACCGTCCTGCTGCTGATCTGAGAGACCTGCATTTTTGGGCCGACCAGGGCGCCGTTTCGGCGCCTTTTTCTTTCTTGCTGCCTGCGCTAGACACGCCCATCGAACAAAAAGGGTGGAAACCGATGATCACCGAGATCGCGCAAATCGACGTCAAGCCGGGCAGCGAGAAGGACTTTGAGGCCGCCGTCGCCAAGGCCAGGGCCGCCTTCGGCCGCTCCAAGGGCTTTCACGGCTTCGAGCTGCACAAATCGATCGAGAAGCCGCAGCGCTACCGGCTGATGGTGAAATGGGCGACGCTGGAAAATCACACCGTCGATTTCCGCGGCTCGGAAAACTTCACCGAATGGCGGGGCCTCGTTGGCCAGTACTTTGCCTCGCCGCCCGAGGTGGAGCACACCGAGACCGTGCTGACGACCTGAGGGTTTATTTCTGGAGCATGATCTTATCGGAAAACCGCTGCGCACTTTTCCGGATCATGCTCTAGGCCGCTTCTGCCAAAGGCGGCGCCTCATAGGTCTTGAAATGGTCGATCATGACCTTGGCGATGGCGACCAGCGGCAGTGCCAGCGCCAGGCCCCAGATGCCGAACACGACGCCGAGCACGATCTGGAACGCGAACAGGGTGGCCGGCGGAATGTCCAGCGCCTGCCGCTGCAGGATCGGTGTCAGCACGTAGCTCTCCATGGCGTGCACGCCCATGAAGAGCAGAAAGGCCGATAGCGCCGGGATCCAGCCCGAGGCGAGGCTCGCCAGCACCACGACGACGCCGGCGATGATGGCCCCGATGGTCGGGATGAAGGCGAGCAGGCCGGCCTGAATTCCCAGGATGAACGAGCTGGGGATGCCGATGATGGCAAGCCCGATCCAGGTCACCACGCCGACCGCGAGCATGACGATGATCTGCGCGATCAGCCAGCGCTCCAGAGTCTCACTGATGCGATCGATGATGAGGGCGACGCGGGTGCGGTGCCTGGCAGGCGCCAGGAATAGCAGACCATCGTGATAGACGGCCGGCTGGGCGGCGAAGGCGAAGCCCAGGAACAGCACGATGAAGATGTTGCCGACACCGTGGATGGTGCCGAGCAGCAGCTTGAAAGTCTGGCTCACGATCGCCCCGCCACTGGAGGCCAGCGCGCCGGCGCCGGGCAGGGGACCGCGCGAGGGCGCTGCTGGTGCGGGCGCCGTCTCCGACGGCGCAGTGGCCGAGGCGTCGGTCGCGCCGTTGCCGAAATCGAAGAAGCTGGTGTCGATGCCGTGGTTGTCCAGGAAGGACTTCACGTTCCCGATCTGCGACTTGATGGTCTTGCTCAGCAGCGAAGCCTGTTCGGCAATGGTGGCGCCGCCGAGATAGGCGATGCCGGCCAGCATCAGGGCGAGCGCGGTGCAGACGATCGCGAGCCGCACCGGATGCGGCAGGGGCACGCGGCGGCCGAGCGCGCCTGTCAGCGCGTTGAGGCCGAGACCGAGCAGCATGCCGGTGAAGATCAGCAGCAGGGTGGCGGCGAAATACCAGGTGAAGGCGAGCAGCGCGGTGAACAGCACGACGCCGATGCCCCCGACCGAGATCGCCCAAGCGAGGTCGCCGCGGGTCCGGGAGCGTTCATCTTTGGACGACATGGTCACATCGGGTCCTTTTCAGCGCAATGCGCGCTGCACTCTCCGGGCAAACGCGCTTCGGATCAAGACCGCGTCAACACGCTGGTTTGACGTCGGCGTGCCGACGGTGCAGAGCGATGAGGAAAGAGCAATGGGGGCGGTTTGAGCTTCATCAGCAAATGGGCCGGTCTGCTCGGGCTTCTCGCCGTGCTCGTGGTCGGCGACCAGATCCGGATCAACCGGCCCGGCCACAAATTTCGTCTCACGGTCGAGGTCACGACGCCTGACGGGATCAAGGCCGGATCCGGCGTTCTGGCCGTCGTGCCCGACCGCAACTATAACCGTGGCGGCCGCACCACGATGCGCGGGGAGGCGGTGTTCGTCGATCTCGGTCAGAGCAAGAATCTGGTGGCATTGCTGGCGCACCGGCAGGACGCCAAGCTGGACTTCGACGACATCAACTATGTCGCGCTCCGTGCCTATGGCGCCGCGCGCGGCAACCGCGTCTCGTTCAACGATATCCACCGGCAGACCGGCGTTGTCCCGGTGCAGGCAGACCTCGTGCCGGTGCTCGTGAGCTTTGGCGATCCCAAGGATCCTAAGACGGCCCGCCTTGTCGCCGGCGACCATGCGGAGGCGGTTCTGGGCGAGGGCTATGCGATCCGGGGCATCACTGCCGAGGTCGAGCCCAACGGGTTCTGGCCGATCGATTTCGGTGGGGTGCTCGGAGAGCCCGTGACGCGCGGCATCGATGCGAAACTGCCCTGGCTGGCCGCCCCGGGCGATCCTGCCGCAACCGCACTGCAGGCCGCCGGGCTGCCCGCCGGGGGCGAGGCCCGGGAGGCATTTGCGCGAAAATAGCATTGCCGTCCCGCGATCCCTTCTGTTGAATTTGTTCCAGCCCAAGGGCATGTTTGGAGAATCTTCTTATCGGAGAGGCGCGGAACGACAGATGAGAAAGCCGGTCGTCGGCGTGATCGGGAATGCCTATCGCGTCGAAAATCGATTTCAGGTCCAGATGGTCGGCGAGCGCAATTTGCGCGCCGTGGCCGAGGTTTCCGGTGGCCTGCCGATGATGTTCGCGGGCGCGCCTGATATCACCGATATCGGCGCGCTGCTCGACGTGGTCGACGGCATCGTGCTCACCGGCGCCCGCGCCAACGTCCATCCGACCCGCTTCAATGTCGATCCCTGCGAGCGCCACGAGCCGTACGATATCCATCGCGACGAGGTGGCGCTGGCGCTTTCGGTCGCCTGCGTCGCCCGCGGTGTGCCGCTGTTCGGCATCTGCCGCGGCCTCCAGGAGATGAACGTCGCCTTCGGCGGCTCGCTGCATCCCGAGATCCGCGAAATTCCCGGCCGCATGAACCATCGCATGCCCAGGCTCGAGAACGGCGAGATCCACCCCGATCCGACCGTGGTGTTCGCCGACCGTCACGACGTCGAACTGACGCCGGGCGGGGCGTTCGCAAAACTGCTCGGCTGCGAGAAGATCAGGGTCAATTCGCTGCATGGCCAAGGCATCCTCGATCCCGGCAAGCGCGTGCTGGTCGAGGGCGTCGCCGAGGACGGCACCATCGAGGCGATCCGGATCGCGGAAGCCCCGACCTTCGCGCTCGGCGTGCAATGGCACGCCGAATACGATCCCCAGCGCAATCCGGTCAACCGCAAGCTGTTCGAAGCCTTTGGCGAAGCCCTGGTCGCGCGGCAACGCGCGGCGGCGTAGGGTACTCTCGTGTCCCGGACAAGCTGCAACGCGTATGCGTTGCGGCGCAGGGCCGGGACCCAGCGCCGCACCGCGCACCGCTGTGACGTGGGCCCCGGCTCTGCAGCGCACCGCTAAGGGGCGCTGCGCTGCGTCCGGGGCACGAGAGGCGGCTGAGGCGCTTTCTCCCACCGTCATTGCAAGCGTAGCGACTTGTCCGCCGAAGCCTTGGCGAAGGCGGAAGCAATCCAGAATCTTTCCGCGGTGGGATTCTGGATTGCTTCGTCGCAAGAACTCCTCGCAATAACGGAGCAAGGTGCATCGTCGGCATCTCCACGCTCTCAGCGCAACTCGCAGACACGCCTTCGCGCTCTCGCGGCGCGTTTCGCCCGAGGCTTGCTGTCGTTCGCGCTCCTTGAAGACCAAAGGGCGCAGGGAAGGCCGGGCGCCGGCGGCACCCGCAAGTCCGTGCGCGACGAAGATGCACACGGGGTGGACCACAGGTGATGCCGGTCGCCCGGCCTTCCCTGCGCGGCTGGTTTTAACGGTGTCCTTCGTGCTCTCCTCGGGGAGCGATGCACTATTGCCCCCGTCGCCTTGCGGGATGATCGATGCGCGTGCCCGGTCGGGCCGCCGCATCACCGCAAGCCTTGACGCACAGACCCCGGGCGTCAGGACCACACGACTTCTCCGTCCGCGGACGATCCCGCCGAAATCCCGGAAGGCTTGCGTGTGCTCGCCCTCTGGCATCGACGAAACCGCTGTGACCGCGCCGTGTCGTATCGCGTGGCCTGAGGACTCACGGTTGCCCGCCCTGTCATCATGCCGAGCCGCGCCGGCGCTACCGCGTCCACCGCCACCCGGCCCGCATCTCGTGACGATCGCGAAGCGCCCCTTTGGCAGGGGCCGGGATGGGCGAGGGTATGCCACAAATCCGAAATTCGGGAAAGCGGAATATTTTTGCGCCAAGGGCTTGACCGGGTGTTTTGCCCGACGCGTCTCGGGGAGTGATCCCCATCGCTGACCGAGCGGACCGGAAGGGATTGCGCTATCCCAATGCCGGTAGCTGCTTTATCGGGAAGACTTGTTTGGTGGATTTGGCAGATACAACTAAAGTTCTGCCCAAGACGGAGGATGACCTTCATGAGCAGACCTGTGAAGACGGAAAGCGAACTGATCGCCATGGCGAAGGCCGAGTTGAAGGTCCACGCCGATTGTCCCGATGGAATGACAATCTCGATCCTCCGAGATGGTACTTCCTGGGAGTTTCGAGCCAGCGCGGACCAGGCCACCTCGGACCGGCCCGGCTACCCTGAATGCGTTGCCATGCTGGTCCAGATCGGTGATCACCTCTGCAAGCAGTACGACGTGGAAGGGTAGGCGCGCCCGCGCTTCGACCATGCCCCGCAGGTCAACCCGTTAAGCACTGCGACGATGTTTTAGACCCCGCTGCGGCAAACTGTCCAATTTTCCTGTTGACCCGGAATTGGGCGACGGTAATGGTGGCCTCGCTTCACGCGGCGGGCGAGACCTGAACGTGTCTTGTCTTGCCCAAAACAAGAACGGGCGGAAGCATCAGGAGGGGAACTAGCTCCCGCGCAGAAATGGAAGGCTGCTGCTGCAGCGCCATGGTCCTGCTCGCCTGGGGGGTAGCACTCAGCGAGCGGGGAAAAGGCATCGATGCGCCCATTGTTGGCGGTAAGTACGGCTATCGACTGGCTGAATGAAAAAGTCGGCAACGTCTGCAACGTTTTGGTGCTCGCGGCCTGCGTGGTCAGCGCTGCAAATGCGATGATCCGTTATGCCTTCAGTTACAGCTCCAACAGCTGGCTCGAGACGCAGTGGTATATGTTCGCCGTCGTCGTGATGTTCGGCTCGTCCTATACTTTCAAGCGTAACGAGCATGTGCGCGTCGAAATCATGTACCTCATGCTTTCCGAGCGCGGCCAGCTGTGGCTCGACCTGATCGGGACATTGGTATTCCTCGTCCCGGCGTGCCTGCTCCTCAGCTACCTCTCATGGGCGATGTTCCACAACTCGTTCATCATCGGCGAAATGTCCAACAATGCCGGCGGCCTCCTCCGGTGGCCGATCAAATTTGTCCTGCCTGCGGGATTCTTCATGCTGGCTTTGCAAGGCGTCTCGGAGGCCATCAAACGCATTGCGGCCTTGCGTGGTGAAGTCACGATCGATGCGAAATACGAGCGGCCGACCCAATGATCACGATTGAAATGATGCCGCCGATGATGTTCGGCGGGCTGGTCCTGGCCATGCTGATCGGATTTCCGGTCGCCTTCACGCTGGCCGCTCTCGGGCTTTCGTTCGGATTTCTCGCGATTCACGAGGGATTTTTCGGGTTCAGCTTCCTCCAGGCCATCCCGGAGCGCATCTACGGCAGCGTTCTGGCCAACGAGCTGCTGCTGGCAATTCCTTTCTTCACGTTCATGGGCTCGATCCTCGAACGATGCGGCCTCGCCGAGGATATGCTGGATTCAATGGGGCAATTGTTCGGTCCCATTCGCGGCGGCCTCGGCTATTCCGTGATCATCGTCGGCTTCATCCTCGGCGCCATCACGGGCACCGTGGCGGCGCAGGTCATCGCGATGGCGCTGATCTCGATGCCGGTGATGATCCGGTACGGCTACAACATGCGCTACATCACCGGCGTGCTCGCAGCCTCCGGCACCATTACCCAACTGGTGCCTCCCTCGCTGGTTCTGATCGTGCTCGCGGACCAGCTCGGGAAGTCGGTCGGCGATATGTATCTGGGCGCCTGGGGCCCCTCGATCCTCCAGATCGCACTGTTCGCCGGCTACACGTTTGCGCTGAGCGTGATCAAGCCGGGCCATGTTCCGGCCGTGCCCAAGGAAGCAAGGACGCTCACTGGCTGGGCGCTCTGGCGCAAATGCCTTTTGGGCATCATTCCGTCCGCCGTCCTGATCTTCGTGGTGCTCGGTACGATGATGCTGGGCCTCGCCACCCCGACCGAAGCAGGCGCGATGGGCGCCGTCGGCGCGATCGTCCTTGCCGTCATCCATCACAAGGATTTCAGCCTGGCTGGCCGCAAGATATTGCTCGTCGGCGTTGCGGCGGCGGGTGTCGGCACCATCATCGGGATCTACTTCACGCAGAATCTGGCGTTCAAGATCGCCTTCGCGATTGCCTATCTCGCCGTCGCCTGGGTCTGCATCGAGGCGGTCAGGATTCCGGACCTGCGCACCCTGGTCAAGCAGGGCTACGAGACCACGATGCGCATCACCTGCATGGTGACGTTCATCCTGATCGGATCGACCTGCTTCTCGATCGTCTTTCTCGGTTGCAACGGTGGTGTCTGGCTGGAGCACATGCTGACATCGCTGCCGGGCGGGGTCTGGGGATTCCTGATCTTCATGAACCTGTTCATCTTCTTCATCGCCTTCTTCCTCGACTTCTTCGAGATCGCCTTCATCATCATCCCGATGATCGCGCCGATCGCGCAGAAGCTGCTCACTCCCGTCGTCGGGGCGGATGCTGCCTTGATCTGGTTCGGTGTCATGCTCTGCGTCAACATGCAGACCTCCTTCCTGCATCCGCCGTTCGGCTTCGCCTTGTTCTACCTGCGGGGTGTTGCGCCGAAGGAGGTCAAGAGCTCGGACATCTATTGGGGCGCTATGCCCTGGATCGGCCTGCAGGCGATCATGGTTGCGGTCGTCATCGCATTCCCGATCACGGTCACGGGGCTGCTGGATGCTCCGAGGAAGGTGGATCTGGACAAGATCAAGATCGAAATTCCGGACATCGAGCTGCCGCCGCCGCTTGATTTCGGCCAGCCGAAGAATTGAGGAAGTATCTCCGCCCGGGGATTGATCCAAAGATATTGGAGGGCTGCCGGTGACCTGCGAACGCTGCCCTTGCACGGGGAGCGGCGGATCTCGATTGCGACGTCGCAACTGATCAGCAGGCTGGCGGAGTAGACGGTCGCCTCGCGCTGTGGCTAAGTCCGGGCCCAGAGCAGCGAAAGGGGCGCCCGATGCCGTATTTCCCGTCTGGACACGACCGAGACTTCCGCGTCTGCAAGGTGCTTGCCGACCTGTTTTGCGCAATCTTGCTCGGGACCTTTTCCATCGTCTTCTTCGGCTGGGTCGGCGGCATTGTCGCGTTCGTTGTCCTCGAAGTGTGCCTGATCGGGCTCGATTGGCTGATCCCGAGCACGGACGACGCGGCTGGCGTTGTTCGCTAAGGGCAGCGATGAAGCGCAGCGCCACCGTCACGGTCCTTCTCCTGCTCGCATCCTCCGCATTCGCCCAGAGCGGGCCGTAGGGCGGATTAGCCGAAGGCGTAATCCGCCATCTTGTCTTGATTGGGCAGCTTCAATGCCAAACTATCGCCGTGCATTTGTTGCGGGTGGTTGCTGGTTCTTCACGGTCAATCTTCTCGACCGCAAGCAGAGGCTGCTCGTCGAGCACATCGCAGCGCTGCGCGCGGCTGTTGCAGCGACGCGTCGGGACTATGCTTTCGCGATCGATGCGTTTGTCGTTCTTCCGGACCACCTTCATGCAGTCTGGACGCTTCCGGACGGCGATGCCGATTTTTCCATGCGGTGGAGATTGATCAAGACGCGCTTCGCGAAGACCTTGCCGAAGACGGAGCCTTTGACCGCGGTACAGATCGCAGGACGGGAGCGTGGCATATGGCAGAACCGATTCTGGGAGCACCTCATCCGCGACGAAACCGACTACGCACGCCATGTCGAGTATTGTTACATCAATCCCGTGAAGCATGGTTATGTGACCCGCGTGTTGGACTGGCCGCATTCGTCGTTCCACCGAGATGTCGAGGCGGGCCTGTTTCCTGAGGATTGGGCAGGAGAGAGCAGCACGGACGGTGACTTTGGCGAACGCGCGTGAGCGTCGCGAGCAGTCGGCGGATTACGCCTTCGGCTAATCCGCCCTACGTAAACCAATCAGTAGGAATTGGTCCGCCCTGATTTTTGCGGCTCTGATTTGTTCTTTGAGAACGAAGTGGAGTCGGATGCGGAACGAAAGCGGACGGCTCGAAGGCGTGTCACATCGTCCGCTCCATCCGTCGCGCGCGATAGGCCTGCGGTGACATCAAAGTGAGCTTGCGGAACGCCTTGCGAAAGCTGCTCTCGTCTTCATAGCCGGTCGTGCGTGCGATCGCCTTGATCGGCTGTGTCGTCGTCTCCAGCAACGTGCGCGCGTGCTCGACGCGGCGGCGCATGATGAAGGCCTGCGGCGGCTCGTGCGTGAGCTCCTGAAACTTCCGGTTCAGCGTCCGCTCGCTGAGGCCGAGCGCGCCGGCAAGCCGTTTGACCGTCATGGGAGCCTTGCCGGTGCGGCGAACCAGGAGGTCGGCCCTGGTCAGCAGCGGGTCCTGCGAGAGCAGATAGCCGACGGGCATGAAGATCGACTGGGTGCGCTGCGCGGTATCGATGACGACGTAGTCCGCGCATAGTTTTGCGGTCTCCTTGCCCTCGACCAGCTCGATCAGCCTGAGCAGCAGGTCGACCCACGACATCGGGCCGGCTGCGCAGACGATGCGGTCCGCAACCGTGATGACGGCGTCGGCGGCGAGGTCGATGGTGGGATGACGCTGCCGCAGTTCGCCCTGCAGCCACCAGGTGATGGTGGCGCGGCGGTTGTCGAGCAGGCCGGCGCCGGCCAGCAGGAACACGCCGCTGCAGAACGCGCCGATCAGCCGGCCGTTCGCGTGTTGCTGCCGGAGCCAGGCGCCGGCCCGGGCATATTGCGGTTGCAGGCGCTCGGCCGTGACGTGATCGACGAGGTTACCGGGGACGAGGATCGCGTCGAAGCGAGCGCGTTGCCCGATCCCGCCATCGACCACGACCATCCGGCCGCCGCCGGCGCGCACGGGTTTGCCGTCGAGCGAAAGCGTCTGCCAGCTGAAGCGGGATTTTGCGCCGCTCTGCTGCATGACGTGATTGGCCAGCGACAGGATGTCGGCGACGCCGGCGATCGCCGAATGCATGCAGCCTTCCAGTGCCAGAATTGCGAGCTTCATGAGACCCCCCGGGGTTGACGCCGCGATCCTATCCGATGGGGTCCGCGGGCGCGTGGCGGAAATTGCCTGATCTCTGTCTTATCCGCCACTGCCTTGCGGAGAGCGTCCGGTCCAATCTGCCGCCGTCGTCAACCGACATGATTGGAGAGAGACATGCCTTACGTCACCATTTCCACCGTCCGCGGCATTCTGGATGCCGCGCAGAAGAAGACGCTGCTCGAACGCGTCACCGACCTCCTGGTCGAGGTCGAAGGGCAGGGCAGCCCGGATTTCCGCCGCAACGTCTGGGTCAGGATCGAGGAGCAGGAGCCCTCGCACTGGTCGCTCGGCGGCATGCAGCCGACAGCTGAGATCATCGCGAGCACGTTCGGCCCGATCGGGACGGACGGGGTGCGGATCGCGCGGCGCTAGCAGCACGGAATGCGTGGGCGGATCAGCTCAAGGCATGGTCCGCCCGCCACCGCCCCGTGCTCAACCGATCTACGGGGCGGTTTCCATTGCATCGCACAATCAGGACAAGGGCCTACACCAGCACACGGCTGCATTGAGGTTCGAGAGGCGAACACCATATGCTCTGCAAGGGAGCCCTGCCGTGCAGACCATGAAGGCGGCCCTCGTTGCGGCGATTGGCGTCGTGGCTTTGATCTGCTGCCTCCTTCCCAGTTCAGCGGAGGAGAACGGCCGTCTTGCACTGATTGTGTCGATCGACGGAGCCATCGGCCCTGCGTCGGCCAGTTACGTGAAGGAGGCCTTGGCCAAGGCAAGCGAACGGCGCGCCGAGGTCGTGCTTCTGAGAATCAACACGCCCGGCGGCCTCAATACCAGCATGCGCGAGATCATTGCGGATGTGCTGGCCTCGCCCGTGCCCGTCGTCGGTTACGTCGCCCCCTCCGGCGCCCACGCGGCGAGCGCGGGGACCTATATCCTTTATGCGACCCACATCGCGGCGATGGCGCCGGGCACCAATATCGGTGCGGCAACGCCGGTGCAGATTGGCGGACCGCTGCCGGGGCTGCCGGGCGGTACACCGGACAAGGGCGGCAAAGACAAGAAGGACGGCGACCAGCAGAGCGAGAAGGATCAGCCCAGAGATCAGCCCAAGGATGCGATGACGGCAAAGGTGACCAATGATGCGGTTGCTTTCATCCGCAGCCTTGCGGAGCTGCGTGGCCGCAATGTGGACTGGGCGGAGAAAGCGGTCCGTGAGGCCGCCACTCTCTCTGCCAACGGCGCGCTGCAGGCCCACGCCATCGAGCTGGTCGCGCGCGATCAGGCTGAATTGCTGAGGCAGCTCGATGGCCGTGTGGTCGAGGTTGCAGGTGGCAAGACGCAACGTCTCGCGACCAAGGATGCGGTCGTCGAAGCCATCGACCCCGGATGGATATCCCGCTTCCTGGCGGTCATCACCGATCCGAATGTGGCGTTCATTCTCCTGATGGTCGGCATTTACGGCCTGATCTTCGAGTTCATGTCTCCCGGAGCCGTCGCTCCCGGCGTGGTCGGCGCGATCTGCCTGCTGATCGGTCTCTATGCGCTCAATTTGCTGCCGATCAACTATGCCGGCCTTGCCCTGATGCTGGTCGGCATCGTGCTTCTCACCGTCGAAGCCTTCAATCCGACGGTGGTGATCGGTCTCGGGGGCATCATCGCTTTCGTGCTGGGAGCGCTGATGCTCTTCAGGGTCGAGGCGCCCGGCTACCACCTGTCGTGGTGGGTGATCGGCATCACGGCAGCCGTGTTCGCCGGCTTTGCTCTGGTCGTGCTCGGTTCGCTTCGGCGTGCCGCCCGGGCTCCGGAACGGGTCGGCGCGCAGGCGATGCGAGGTTTGCCCGCCGAGGTTCTCGACTGGAGTGGGAGCGAAGGTCACGTCTTCGCCCATGGCGAGCGCTGGCAGGCGCGTGGCGCCGAAACGTTCAAGCCCGGAGAGACGGTCGAAGTCGCGAACGTCGTCGACCTGACGCTGCTGATACGGCGCGCACCGGCCAGGACCGGTGAGGGAGGTACATCATGATGCTGGAATATCTGACCTATGCGGCGCTTCTGCTGCTCGTCATCATGTTTCTATCCCAGGCCATTCGGATCCTGCGCGAATACGAGCGTGGCGTCATCTTCACGCTCGGCCGTTTTACCGGCGTGAAGGGCCCGGGCCTCATCATCCTCATTCCGGTCGTGCAGCAACTCGTCAAGGTCGACCTCCGCGTGATGGTGCAGGTCGTGCCGCCGCAGGACGTGATTTCGCGGGATAACGTGTCCGTCAAGGTCAACGCCGTTCTGTACTTCCGCATCGTCGACCCCGAACGTGCCATCATCAAGGTCGGTGATTACATGGCCGCCACCAGCCAGCTCGCGCAGACCACGTTGCGCTCGGTGCTCGGCAAGCACGAGCTCGACGAGATGCTGGCCGAGCGCGACAGGTTGAACGCCGACATCCAGGAGATCCTCGACAAGCAGACCGACGTCTGGGGCATCAAGGTGACCGGCATAGAGATCAAGGACGTCGATATCAACGAAACCATGGTGCGCGCGATTGCCAAACAGGCCGAGGCGGAACGGTTGCGGCGCGCCAAGGTGATCAATGCGATGGGCGAGCAGCAGGCTGCCGAAAAGCTCGTCGAGGCCGGCCGGATTCTCGCGCAGGAGCCTCAGGCGATGCAGCTGCGTTATTTCGCGGCCCTGCACGATATCGCGGGCGAACGGTCGTCGACCGTGGTCTTTCCGCTGCCGACGGGCCTGCTCGACCATTTTATGCCGCGGCGGGACAATCCTTAGCGACAAGCAACAGGCCGACCCATCTTCGGCCCCATTGGGCGTATCGAATGTCGATCCCAACTTGAACGGGAGGAGAATTCGATGACGCAGCATGCCGCCAGACCCGCAATCCACCGCCGAAATCGGCCGTCGATCCTCGCCGCTCCGCTGATCGCCCTCGCACTTTGGTCGTGGGGGATCGCCGCGGCGCAGGCCGCCGAATCGGGCAAGGACGCGATGGCTGCCGGCCTGCCGCGCATTCTCGTGCTTGCGACCGGCGGCACCATCGCAGGCCAGGCCGACGCGCGTGCGACCGGCGCCTACAAATCCGGCCAGATCACGGGCGAGCAGCTGATGCAATCGGTGCCGGGCCTGGACAAGCTCGCAAAGCTGAATGCCGAGCAGATCTCGTCGATCGGGTCCCAGGACATGAACGACAAGGTCTGGTTTGCGCTGGCCCGTCGCATCCAGGAGGCCTTCGACAAGAACGAGGCCGATGCGGTCGTCATCACCCATGGCACCGATACGCTCGAGGAGACCGCGTTCTTCCTCGACAACGTGGTGCGCGGCGACAAGCCGGTGGTGATCGTCGGCTCGATGCGGCCGGCGACGGCCGTCAGCGCGGACGGCCCCGGCAATCTCTACGAGGCCGTGCAGGTGGCGGCCGACCCACGGTCGCGCGGGCGCGGCGTGCTGGCGGTGCTGAACGACAAGATTCAGGGCGCACGCTCGGTCACCAAGACCAACACCACCAGCATCGAGACGTTCAGCTCGGCCAATGACGGGCCGGTCGGCTATGTCGACAGCGCCGGTGGCATTCGCTTCATGGCGCAGGCTCAAGGTCTCAAGCGCGCGACCTATCAGCTTCCAGCCGGCGAGCAATTGCCGCGCGTCGCGATCGTGTACTCGCACGCCAACATGGACGCCGTTCCGATCGAGGACGCCATCTCGCACGGCGCCAAGGGCATCGTGCTGGCCGGCGTCGGCGACGGCAACACCTCGAAGCCGGCGCTCGATGCGCTCGAAGCTGCGGCGAAGAAGGGCGTCATCGTGGTTCGCTCGACGCGGGTTCGGTCGGGCTTCGTGACGCGGAACGTCGAGGTCGATGACGACAAGAACGGGTTCGTCGTGTCCGAGGACCTCAATCCGCAGAAGGCGCGGGTGCTCACGCAATTGCTGATCGCGGGCGGCGTGACCGCGCCGGCAGAGCTGCAGAAGGCCTTTACGGCGACGTGGTAGCGGGCAGGTCGTACACCCTACGATTCAAACGAAAAGGCGCTCCTTGCGGAGCGCCTTTTGCTTGTCGGATACCTTCCGGGCCGTTTAGCCCGAATAGTACATCTCGAACTCGACCGGATGCGGGGTCATTTCGAAGCGGGCGACTTCGGTCATCTTCAGCTCGATATAGGCGTCGATGAAGTCGTCGTCGAACACGCCGCCGGCCTTGAGGAAGCCGCGGTCCTTGTCGAGGTTTTCGAGCGCCTCGCGCAAGCTACCGCAGACGGTCGGGATCTGCTTCAGCTCTTCCTTCGGCAGGTCGTAGAGGTCCTTGTCCATCGCCGGCCCCGGATCGATCTTGTTCTTGATGCCGTCGAGGCCGGCCATCAGCATCGCGGCGAAGCCGAGATACGGGTTGGCCATCGGATCGGGGAAGCGCACCTCGACGCGCTTGGCCTTCGGCGAAGCGGTGTAGGGGATGCGGCAGGAGGCCGAGCGGTTGCGCGCGGAGTAGGCGAGCAGCACGGGGGCCTCATAGCCCGGGACCAGGCGCTTGTAGGAGTTGGTCGACGGGTTGGTGAAGGCGTTGATCGCCTTGGCGTGCTTGATGATGCCGCCGATGTAGTGCAGGCAGGTCTCCGAGAGGTCGGCGTATTTGTTGCCGGCGAACACCGGCTTGCCGTCCTTCCAGATCGACTGGTGCACGTGCATGCCCGAGCCGTTGTCGCCGAAGATCGGCTTCGGCATGAAGGTGGCGGTCTTGCCGTAGATGTGCGCGACCTGGTGGATGCAGTACTTGTAGATCTGCATGTGGTCGGCCATCAGCGTCAGCGTGTCGAACTTCATGCCGAGTTCGTGCTGGGCGGACGCGACTTCGTGGTGATGCTTCTCGACCTTGACGCCCATCTTGGCCATGGCGCCCAGCATCTCCGAGCGCATGTCCTGCACCGAGTCCTGCGGCGGGACGGGGAAGTAACCGCCCTTGGTGCGGATGCGGTGGCCGAGATTGCCGCCTTCATATTCGGTGTCGGAGTTGGTCGGCAGCTCCGAGGAGTCGAGGCGGAAACCGGTCTTGTAGGGCTCGGCCGAATAGCGCACGTCGTCGAACACGAAGAACTCGGCCTCGGGGCCGACGAACACGCTGTCGCCCACGCCCATCGACTTCACCATGGCCTCGGCCTTCTTGGCGATGCCGCGGGGGTCGCGGTTGTAGGGCTCGCCGGTGGTCGGCTCGAGCACGTCGCAGGTGATGACCATCGTGGTCTCGGCGAAGAACGGGTCGATCGTCGCGGTGACCGGATCGGGCATCAGGCACATGTCGGACTCGTTGATCGCCTTCCAGCCGGCGATCGAGGAGCCGTCGAACATCGTTCCTTCGGCGAAGATGTCATCGTCGATCATGCTGACGTCGAACGTCACATGCTGCCACTTGCCGCGCGGATCGGTGAAGCGCAGGTCGACGTACTTGACGTCGTTGTCCTTGATCGATTTCAGGACGTCTTTGGCGGTCTTCATGCATACCCCTTTTGGCTCTGCGGGTCGGTTTCCAGATGAGCAAAATTATTCTCGCTCGGGCGAGTTTTGCGCGACCGCACAAACGAAATCAGGCCGCCGAAGCAGCCTTCTTTCTAGTCGGAGTGTCGCAAAATTCGGGATAGCACCCGGCTCAGATAGCGTCCAGCCCGGATTCGCCGGTTCGGATGCGGATCGCCTCTTCGATGTTGGAGACGAAGATCTTACCATCGCCAATGCGTCCGGTTTGCGCGGCGCGGCGGATCGCGTCGATGGCGCGCTCGACCAGATCGTCGCCGATCACGATCTCGATCTTCACCTTGGGCAGGAAGTCGACGATGTATTCTGCGCCGCGGTAGAGCTCGGCGTGCCCCTTCTGCCGGCCAAAACCCTTGGCTTCGGTGACGGTGATGCCCTGAAGGCCGACTTCCTGAAGCGCTTCCTTCACCTCGTCGAGCTTGAATGGCTTGATGATGGCTTCGATTTTCTTCACTGCGCGCCTCCGGCCTTTCGATCAAATAGCAACGTCTTCGTCAGGATGCGCTTTTCTTAACGCACGATCTTGTCTTCGCTATGCCTGAAACCCTGACCAGTCCGGCAACAACGGCCGGCCACACCCTGATAGATGCCAGTGAGCACGACGAACCGAAGCGGCTTCCTCGAAAGCAGGGTCTATGCCAAGTTGCACATGTCCTGATTGTTGGAGCGTTATCAGCCTTTTAACGAGCATCTCTGAGTAGTGGTGCCGACCTGCACAAAATACCGAAGACTACGAAATAGGCAAACGGTTCAATAAGTGTGCAGATCGATGTTCCCCAGGGTGGGGCGGCGCGGCATGTGCCTGTTGAAAAGGCGTTTGGACCAGGGAAGTGGCATGGAAGTTCTGACCACCGCTGAAATGCAGCGCGCCGACCAGCTCACCATCGCGGCCGGCACGCCCGGTTTCAAGCTGATGCTGAGCGCGGGCCAGGCCGTCGCCGAGGCCGCCCAGGCGCTGGTGGAGGAGGGGCCGATCCTGATCGTGGCCGGCCCCGGCAACAATGGCGGTGACGGTTTTGTCGCAGCCGCCGAGCTCGCCGCGCAGGGGCGGGAGGTCTCGGTCATCCTGATGTGCGAGCGCGACCAGCTCCAGGGCGACGCGGCCTCCGCGGCGCGCGGCTGGAAGCATCCGGTGCTGCCGTTCAATCCACAGGCGATCGGACGCCCGGCGCTGATCATCGATGCGCTGTTCGGCGCAGGCCTCAGCCGTCCCGTCGACGGCGAGGCGCGCGCGATGATCGAGGCGATCAACGCCAACGGCGCCCCGGTGCTCGCGGTCGACCTGCCGAGCGGCATCAACGGCACCAGCGCGGCGGTGATGGGCGCGGCGGTGAACGCCACCGAAACCGTCACCTTCTTCCGCAAGAAACCGGCGCATCTCTTGCTGCCCGGCCGGATGCATTGCGGCCGCGTGCGCGTCGCCGACATTGGCATCGACGCGCAGGTGCTGGACGAGATCGCGCCGCAGACGTTCGAGGACGATCCGGATGTCTGGGGCGCCGCTTTTCCGGTGCCGCGCATCGACGGCCACAAATACGCGCGGGGGCATGTGCTGGCAGTCTCCGGCGATGCGGCGGCGACCGGCGCTGCGCGGCTCGCCGCGCGCGGCGCGCTGCGGGCAGGGGCGGGTCTGGTGACGCTGGCGAGCCCGCGCGATGCGCTCGCGATCAACGCGGCCGCGCTCACGGCGGTCATGGTTCGCCCCGTCGACACCGTCGTCGAGTTCGGCGAGCTGCTCGGCGACAAGCGCTACAACACCTGCATCATCGGCCCCGGCGCGGGCATCGGTGAGCGCACCTGCGATCTCGTTCACACCGCGCTCGGCGCGCAGCGTCATCTGGTGCTCGATGCCGATGCCCTGACGAGCTTTGCCGCAACCCCCGAGCGCCTGTTCGAATCGATCAAGTCATCGCAAGACAACGCGGTGGTGCTGACCCCGCACGAGGGCGAGTTTCCGCGCCTGTTCTCGGACCTCAGCAACAAGCACCCGGGCCGCTCCAAGCTGGAGCGCGTGCGCGACGCCGCCGAGCGCTCCGGCGCGGTGGTGCTCCTGAAGGGCCCGGACACCACCATTGCCGCCCCCGACGGCCGCGCCACCATCGCCGCCAACGCGCCGGCCTGGCTCGCCACCGCCGGCGCCGGCGACGTGCTCGCCGGCATCATCGCCGGCCTGCTGGCGCAAGGCGTGCCGGCCTTCGAAGCCGCCAGCATCGGCGTCTGGATGCATGGCGAGGCGGGACGAGAAGCCGGGCCGGGCCTGATCGCGGAGGATCTCACCGAGACGCTGCCGGCTGTGCACCGGCGGATCTATGATGCGCTGGGGGTGGAGTACTAGTGCTCAGACAGCTTGCGCTCGCCGACATGGGCGCGGCAGCGCAAGTCCATCGGATCGCATTCGACCAGGCGATGCCGTCGCTCCTCGGGCTACGCACGCCGGATGAGGAGTTCTACCGCGAGCGCGTCTTTCCGACGTGCCGCGTGTGGGGACGGTTCGAGGGTGATGTGCTGAGCGGGATCATCGCGGAACGAGGAGAGAGAACCGGACACCCGCTACGTTTGGAGGCGCAGAACACTTGATTTGTGTTTGCTTGTAGTCTAAAAACTACAGGTGGTCGAGCTCAAGCAGACTTGAAACATTTCGGAAGTGGCGATCGCGACTCAAGGATGAGCGTGCCAAAGCACGGATTGCGTCGCGATTGGACCGGTTGGCACTAGGCCACGCAGGCGATGTCGAGCCGGTGGGCGATGGAATAAGCGAACTGCGTATCCATTACGGCCCCGGCTATCGCATCTATTTCCAGAAGCGCGGCAGCCTGATCATCGTTTTGCTGTGCGGCGGCGACAAGAGCACGCAGGCGAAAGACATCAAGGCGGCTAAACGCCTTGCCGAGACGTGGAGCGAATGAGATGGCCGAGAAGCTGACGACTTATGACCCGGCCGAGGACCTCCAGTCCGACGAGGCCATTGCCGTCTTTATGGAAGAGGCGTTCAAGACGGAGGATGCAGCCTATATTGCACATGCCCTTGGGGTCGTCGCCCGCGCCAAGGGGATGACGCAGATTGCCAGGGATACCGGCCTGTCTCGCGAGCAGCTCTATCGCTCGTTCAGCACCAACGGCAATCCGACGCTCAAGACGACGATCGCGGTGATGAAGGCGCTTGGAATCGAACTCACGGCCAAGCCGCACGCCTAATCGCGGCCTCACTCCACCCCATACCATCGCACCAGCCGCGGCGCGGCCCAGTCGGTTGCGACGGATTCGATCAGCCATTGTCCGGGGGAGGTCGCCGCGAAGGCGATGCGCTGGGTCTGGCCGGGCTCGATGGCGAGCGTGTCGAGCCAGTACGGCTTCCAGCCGTCGTCGAGCTTGTCGAGCAGGCGGAAGTGGTGGCCGTGGAGGTGGAAGACGGTCGTCACCGGGCCTGTGTTCTTGAGGGCCAGCACGACGGTGCGGCCCGCCTTGGCGCGGAGGGCCGGGGCGGAGGATCTGGAGAAGTCGGCACACCGTGCCCATCCAGTGTCGGCAGCGCCGAGCGCGACATCGAACCGCAGGGCGCCTCGGAGATCCAGCTTGTCGGGCAGGTCGTTGGAAGGGAGCGGCTGCGGCGGCAACAGCGGCGCGCGGCGCTCCAGTCTGCCGGAGACCGCAAGCGAGCCGATCCGGTGCGCCTCCTTGCCGTCATGGAGCAGAATCGGGGCCGAGCTGGCCGCATCCACAATGGCATCGGCACGCCCGCCCGGGGCCAGGACCAGAGCGCCGTTGCGCGCCGGGAACGGTTCGGCGGGTTGTCCGTCCAGGGCCATTACCCGGACGTCGTGGTTTTCCAATTTGATCGCCAGAACAGTGCGTTGGGAGCCGTTGATGAAGCGCAGCCGCAAACGCTCGCCAGCTGCAGCTGAGAGTTCAAATGAAGTCTGTCCGTTAAGCGTATAGAGCGGCGTCACGTCTTTTGGGGCCTGTCCCGGGGGGAGTGCGGTGCCGTCCGGCCGCAACCGCCACTCCTCGATCAGCAGGACCTCGTCGCGATCGACCGCGCCAGCGTTTGCCTCCTGCGCGATGACCGGAAGCGGGCGCGCAGGCCGCGTCAGGACGTCCTCGAAGAGGCGGAAGTCCGCCAGCAGGGTTCCCGCGCTTGGTACTGAAATAATTGAGGTTTCGGTCGCGCCCGGGGGAGCGGGCGCGCGCCCGCGCAACGGGTCGGCCGTGGCCGGGCCATTGAGGCCGTACCAGGCTGGGGCAAGTGGGACAGGCAGGTCGTTGCGAAACACCACCTCGCAGCGGTCGCCGCGCTTGAGACGGACGCTCCCGAGGTGGCTTACGGCGGCCAGCTCCCAGATTGGTGTAGCTGGTTGACCCGGCCTGAGAGCCAGGGTTTGCGGCCTTGCCTGAAGGGAAAGCTGGGCGGTCAGGGCCGGGGCGGCACTGCTGGCGACCAACCCGGCCGCCGAGGCGCCAAGCCCGGCGGCAAGGCCGGCCAAAAGCTCACGTCGGGTCGGGTCGAAGAACCGCGTTTTCATGGGCCGATCCGGACCACGCTACGCTGGATAAGTCCAGCCGTCGTGCCTACGTAAAGCCTGCCTCCATCGGGCCATTTTTTTGCTGCGAACAGTCAGGCACATGTTATAAGCCCGGCCGCCCGCGGCATCGCGGCCGGTCTTGATGCAAATTTACGCGGGCGTGGCGGAACTGGTAGACGCGCTGGATTTAGGTTCCAGTGACGAAAGTTGTGGGGGTTCGAGTCCCTCCGCCCGCACCAAGCGCTTATCGCGTTTGCACGGATTACGAGACCTGCTTTCGCGCGGATGTTTGTCCGCCGGGAGCCGGTTCGATGAAGCACCGGCGTTGAGGCGTTTGCCTCGCGCCGGATCGATTAATGACAGCGTCCCGACGCATGCGCGCCGGGACCGAACGGGAAGAAGATTGGACGCCATGCAGGTCACAGAAACCCTCTCGGAAGGTTTGAAGCACGAGTTCAAGATCAGCGTTCCCGCGTCTGATCTCGACGCCAAGGCCGGCGCCAAGCTCGTCGACCTCAAGGACAAGGTCCGCATCAACGGCTTCCGCCCCGGCAAGGTGCCGGTCACTCACCTGAAGAAGGTCTACGGCCGCTCGGTGATGGCCGAGACCATCGACCAGACCATCCGCGACACCAATACGCAGCTGTTCTCCGAGCGCGGCTTCCGCCTTGCGACCGAGCCGAAGATCACCATGCCGAGCGAGCAGGCCGAGGTCGAGGAGCTGCTGAGCGGCAAGACCGATCTGACCTACACGGTCGCGATCGAGGTGGTGCCGGCGATCGCGCTCGCCGACTTCAAGACCTTCCAGGTCGAGAAGCCCGTGGCCGACGTCACCGACGCCGACGTCGACGAGGCGATCAAGCGCATCGCTGATACCAACCGCGGCTATGCCGCGAAGGCCGAGGGCGCCAAGGCCGAGTCGGGTGACCGCGTCACCATCAACTTCAAGGGCTCCATCAACGGCGAAGTCTTCGAGGGCGGCACCGGCGAAGGCATCCAGGTCGTGATCGGCTCCAACACCTTCATTCCCGGCTTCGAGGAGCAGCTGACCGGCATCGGCGCGGGCGAGACCCGCACGCTGAAGGTGTCGTTCCCGAAGAACTACATGAACGACAAGCTCGCCGGCCAGCCCGCCGAGTTCGAGACCACCGCGACCTCGATCGAGGCGCCGCAGGACATCGCGATCGACGACGAGTTCGCCAAGACGCTTGGCCTCGAATCGCTGGACAAGCTCAAGGAAGCCGCGCGCGAGCGTCTGAACGTCGAGTTCGCCGGCGCGACGCGCCAGCGCGTCAAGCGCGCACTGCTCGACCGCCTCGACGAAGCCCATCGCTTCGAGGCGCCGCCCTCGCTGGTCGACGAGGAGTTCAATCTCATGTGGAACTCGGTCAAGGCCGAGATGGACTCCGCGGGCAAGACCTTTGCCGACGAGGACACCACTGAGGACGCCGCCAAGGAAGAGTACCGCAAGATCGCCGACCGCCGCGTGCGGCTCGGTCTCGTGCTCTCCGAGATCGGCGAGAAGAACAAGATCACCGTGACCGACGACGAGGTCGGCCGCGCCGTGATCGAGCGCGCCCGCTCGATGCCCGGCCGCGAGAAGGAAGTCTGGGACTATTACCGCAGCAACGCCCAGGCGTTGGCCCAGCTCCGTGCACCGATCTATGAGGACAAGGTCGTCGACTTCATCCTCGAGCTCGCCAACGTGACCGAGAAGAAGGTCTCGCGCGAGGACCTCTACAAGGACGACGAGGCGGAAAAGACCGCAGCCTAAGGCCCGTTCCGATACCATCGGAATGGGGCTCTGAGGCAGCCATCCATTAAGGATGATCGGCAAAGAGGCCCAGCTAGCCAGATGGCCGGCTGGGCCTCTTCGTACGAATCAGCTTCAACTGCCCCGCGGATTAAGCCTTAATGCGCTCCGCACTTGTCAGGTGCGAATTGGGCTATATCTGTCGGTACGCCTTCTACCTCTACCAAGTTCCTGCATCACGGGACGTGCATCGGCCTTCAGCAGATCCAGCCCAAACTGGCAGTCAAGACTGGCGATGTCCGCCTCTTAAAAACCCTAGGTGACTCATGCGCGATCCGGTTGAAACCTACATGAACCTCGTGCCCATGGTGGTCGAGCAGACCAACCGTGGCGAGCGCGCCTACGACATCTTCTCGCGCCTCTTGAAGGAGCGCATCATCTTCCTGACCGGTCCGGTCGAGGACGGCATGTCGACGCTGGTCGTCGCACAGTTGTTGTTCCTCGAGGCGGAAAATCCGAAGAAGGAAATCTCGATGTACATCAACTCGCCGGGCGGCGTGGTGACGTCGGGCCTTGCGATCTACGACACCATGCAGTTCATCCGCCCGCCGGTCTCGACGCTGTGCACGGGGCAGGCGGCCTCGATGGGCTCGCTGCTGCTCGCCGCCGGCGAGAAGGACATGCGCTTCTCGCTGCCGAACGCGCGCATCATGGTGCATCAACCCTCCGGCGGCTTCCAGGGCCAGGCCACCGACATCATGCTGCATGCGCAGGAAATCCTGAACCTGAAGAAGCGGCTCAACGAGATCTACGTGAAGCACACCGGCCAGACCTACAAGGCGATCGAGGACGCGCTGGAACGCGACAAGTTCCTGACCGCGAACGACGCCAAGGAGTTCGGCCTGGTCGACAGGGTCATCGACAAGCGTGCCGAGGAACCGGCGGCGGCGAAGACCCCGTAGCACTACTGGGGCTGCGGCGATCCCTTGTTAGACCCTCGGGCATCGCCGGGCACCATCAGGGCGGCGTTCACGTTTAGGACGCGTGTGCGCGTCGCAAAACGGTATTTTGCGCCCTGCGGCAAGCAGAAGGTTCCGCTTTCGTGCTTGTTTTTCGTGGCAATCCAGCAACGCCGGGGTGATTTCGATCACTTCGCCCGTGCCAAGACCGGAAATCACGGTATTGTCACGGGTAGCCGGCGACCCCCGATTAGCGAATTCTTGATAGTCGGGTGACAGCATGGTTGGCTACGAATGATCGGCTAAGATCGCGGAGAATCGAGTGACCGTGATTCGCACGGGATGTAACGCGTAGGGTCTTTTTTGGTACGGAATTTGCTCTAGTTAAGCTTCATGCCGACCATCGTGTCGGAATGGAGCGATCGAGCGGAACGGGATCGAACCGCGGACGGAGACATGAATGAGTAAGGTCGGCACGAGCGACTCCAAGAACACGCTATATTGCTCGTTCTGCGGCAAGAGCCAGCACGAAGTCCGCAAACTGATCGCGGGTCCCACGGTCTTCATCTGCGACGAGTGCGTCGAGCTCTGCATGGACATCATCCGCGAGGAGAACAAATCCTCGCTGGTCAAGTCGCGCGACGGCATTCCGACGCCGAAGGAAATCTGCAAGGTCCTGGACGACTACGTGATCGGCCAGAGCCATGCGAAGAAGGTCCTGTCGGTCGCGGTGCACAACCACTACAAGCGCCTCAACCACCAGACCAAGCACAACGACGTCGAGCTCGCGAAGTCGAACATCCTGCTGATCGGTCCGACCGGCTCGGGCAAGACGCTGCTCGCGCAGACGCTCGCCCGCATCCTGGACGTGCCGTTCACCATGGCCGATGCGACGACGCTGACCGAGGCCGGCTATGTCGGTGAGGACGTCGAGAACATCATCCTGAAGCTGCTCCAGGCCGCCGACTACAACGTCGAGCGCGCCCAGCGCGGCATCGTCTACATCGACGAAATCGACAAGATCAGCCGCAAGTCCGACAATCCCTCGATCACGCGCGACGTGTCGGGTGAGGGCGTGCAGCAGGCGCTGCTCAAGATCATGGAAGGCACGGTGGCTTCGGTCCCGCCGCAGGGCGGCCGCAAGCATCCGCAGCAGGAGTTCCTGCAGGTGGATACCACCAACATCCTGTTCATCTGCGGCGGTGCCTTCGCCGGCCTCGAGAAGATTATCTCGGCGCGCGGACGATCGACCTCGATCGGCTTCGCAGCCCAGGTGATGGCGCCGGAAGACCGCCGGACCGGCGAGATCTTCCGTCATGTCGAGCCTGAGGACCTCCTGAAGTACGGCCTCATCCCCGAGTTCGTCGGCCGTCTGCCGGTCGTGGCGACGCTCGAGGACCTCGATGAGACCTCGCTGAAGAAGATCCTCACCGAGCCGAAGAACGCGCTGGTGAAACAGTACCAGCGGCTGTTCGAGATGGAGAACATCGAGCTGACCTTCGCCGACGAGGCGCTTGGCGCGGTTGCCCGCAAGGCGATCGAGCGCAAGACCGGTGCGCGCGGATTGCGTTCGATCCTCGAGGCGATCCTGCTCGAGACCATGTTCGATCTGCCGGGCCTGGAAGGTGTGGAAGAGGTCGTGATTTCGCGCGAAGTCGTGGAAGGAACGGCGCGTCCGCTCTACATCTACGCCGATCGGTCCGATCGCGCCGTCGAGAACGCCAGCGCCTGATCTTTCGGCGCTGGAACGCTCCAATTGTATCCTCAAAGTGGGCTGCGGAAGTGTATCTCCGCAGCCGACGTTGCGTCGCTTACCGCGTTGCGTAAGCGCCTGATGGCGCGCGTTTTTCAATGACTTGACACCCCCCGGGTCGATAGCCACCTAATGTCGGCGGCGAGCGAAAATTCTCTTCCAGATTCGCCTCAGTTCCGATCCGGCGAGCCGGTCCAACGCGAAAAACGGACCGATCGGTTTTGCGGATCACCTCGGCACCTTGTGGCGGTTGCGCATGAGCATGGCGGGCTGCGTGCAAGGGGGCAAAGCAAAAGGAAAAGGCCATGACTAATCCAAAACCCAGGCCAACCATCGTTCATGGCGAAACGCACGCCTATCCCGTGCTGCCGCTGCGCGACATCGTCGTCTTCCCGCACATGATCGTTCCGCTCTTCGTCGGTCGCGAGAAGTCGATCCGCGCGCTCGAAGAGGTGATGAAGAACGACGCGCTGATCATGCTCGCGACGCAGAAGAATGCGTCCGACGATGATCCGGCGCCCGACTCCATTTACGAGACCGGTACGCTTGCCAGCGTGCTGCAGCTCTTGAAGCTTCCCGACGGCACCGTGAAGGTGCTGGTCGAAGGGCTCGAGCGTGCGCGCGTGCAGAAATACACCGATCGCGCCGACTATTACGAAGCGACCGCCGTTGCGCTGGCCGACACCGATGCGAAGTCGGTCGAGGCGGAAGCGCTGTCGCGCTCGGTCGTGTCCGACTTCGAGAGCTATGTGAAGCTCAACAAGAAGATCTCGGCCGAGGTCGTCGGCGTCGTGCAGGCGATCACCGATTTCGCCAAGCTCGCCGACACCGTTGCCTCGCATCTCGCCGTCAAGATCGCGGATCGCCAGGGTATCCTGGAGACGCTGTCCGTCACCACGCGCCTGGAGAAGGTGCTGGGCCTGATGGAGAGCGAGATCTCGGTGCTGCAGGTCGAGAAGCGCATCCGCTCCCGGGTCAAGCGCCAGATGGAGAAGACCCAGCGCGAGTATTATCTCAACGAGCAGATGAAGGCGATCCAGAAGGAGCTCGGCGACGACGACGGTCGCGACGAGCTCGCCGATCTCGAAGAGAAGATCGCCAAGACCAAGCTCTCCAAGGAAGCGCGCGAGAAGGCGCAGCATGAATTGAAGAAGCTGCGGCAGATGTCGCCGATGTCCGCGGAAGCGACCGTCGTGCGCAACTATCTGGATTGGCTGCTGTCGATCCCGTGGAACAAGAAGTCCAAGGTGAAGAAGGACCTGGAATCGGCGCAGGCCATCCTGGACTCCGATCACTACGGGCTGGAGAAGGTCAAGGAGCGCATCGTCGAGTATCTCGCCGTGCAGTCGCGCGCCAACAAGCTCACGGGCCCGATCCTGTGCCTGGTCGGGCCTCCCGGCGTCGGCAAGACCTCGCTCGGCAAGTCGATCGCGAAGGCGACGGGGCGCGAATTCGTGCGCGTCTCGCTCGGCGGCGTGCGCGACGAGGCCGAGATCCGCGGTCACCGCCGCACCTATATCGGCTCGATGCCCGGCAAGATCATCCAGTCGATGCGCAAGGCGAAGTCGTCCAATCCGCTGTTCCTGCTGGACGAGATCGACAAGATGGGCGCCGATTTCCGCGGCGATCCGTCCTCGGCTCTGCTCGAGGTCCTCGACCCCGAGCAGAACGGCACCTTCAACGACCACTATCTCGAGGTCGACTACGATCTGTCCAACGTGATGTTCATCACGACCGCGAATACGCTCAATATTCCCGGGCCGCTGATGGACCGCATGGAGATCATCCGGATCGCGGGCTACACCGAGAACGAGAAGGTCGAGATCGCGCGCAAGCATCTGATCCCGAACGCGGTGTCCAAGCATGGCCTGGACTCCAAGGAGTTCTCGATCGACGACGACGCGCTGCTGCTTTTGATCCGCCGCTACACCCGCGAAGCGGGCGTGCGTAATCTGGAGCGTGAGCTCTCCACACTCGCCCGCAAGGCGGTGAAGGAGCTGATGATCTCCAAGAAGAAGTCGGTCAAGGTCACCGAGAAGACTCTGGAAGAGCTGCTCGGCGTGCCGAAGTACCGCTTCGGCGAGATCGAGAGCGAGCCGCAGGTCGGCATCGTTACCGGCCTTGCCTGGACCGATGTCGGCGGTGAGCTGCTCACCATCGAAGGCGTCATGATGCCCGGCAAGGGCAAGATGACGGTCACGGGCAATCTGCGTGACGTGATGAAGGAGTCGATCTCGGCGGCGGCGTCCTACGTCCGCTCGCGGGCGATCAACTACGGCATCGAGCCGCCGATGTTCGACCGCCGCGACATCCACGTGCACGTGCCTGAGGGCGCGACGCCGAAGGACGGCCCGTCCGCGGGCGTCGCCATGGCCACCGCGATCATCTCGGTCATGACCGGCATCCCGGTCCGCCACGATGTCGCGATGACCGGCGAGATCACGCTGCGCGGCCGCGTGCTGCCGATCGGCGGCCTGAAGGAGAAGCTGCTGGCTGCGGCCCGCGGCGGCATCAAGACGGTGCTGATCCCCGAGGACAACGCCAAGGATCTCACGGAGATTTCCGATGCGATCAAGGGCGGCATGGAGATCATCCCGGTCTCGCGCCTCGACGACGTCGTCGCCAAGGCGCTGGTGAAGAAGCCTGTGCCGATCGTCTGGGAAGAGGACACCAAGGTGACGGTGAAGCCGGACGGCGATGAAGCCGCCGGCGGCCTGACCGCTCACTGAGGTTCGGCGAAAAAATGATAGAACGGCGCCTTCGGGCGCCGTTTTTGTTTTGGGGGCAAGGGGAGGAGGGCGATGCAGATCGACGGGCAATGCCATTGCGGGACAATCACCTTCGAGGCCGAGGTCGATCAGGAGGAGGTCTCGGTCTGTCACTGCACCGATTGCCAGACGCTGACCGGCTCGCCGTTCCGGGTGACGGCCGTCTGCTCCGGCGTTGATGTCCGCCTGACCGGCGGCACGCCCAAGGTCTACGGCAAGCGCGGCGACAACGGCCGGATGCGCTTCCAGCACTTCTGCGCCGATTGCGGTTCCCCGCTGTTCACCAGCGGGGAGGGCGATGAGGCCGACGATTGGGGCATCCGCTGGGGCTCTATCCGCCAGCGCGACAAATTGCGCCCCGTCAGGCAGATCTGGTGCCAGTCGGCGGCGGTATGGATCGACGCGGTGCCGCTGCTGCCGGCGAGGCCGCAGGATTGAGGTTGGCCTGCCGAGCCGTAGCTCTCACGGCTCAAAGCCCGCCTTCGCCCGTTGGGCTTCGGCGCGGCAGCCTTCGCTCACTTTCGCGCCACGAGCACGAATGCTGGCCTGCCGAGTTGCCGGCTTGCCCAGCCGTAGCTCGCGAAGCGAGCGAAGGCTGGTGGGCGGTCACGGATTCGAACCGCGGACCCTCTCGGTGTAAACGAGATGCTCTAACCAGCTGAGCTAACCGCCCCACGGCGCCTCTTTAGCGCCTCGGCGGGTGTCGGAGCAAGGGCCGAGCGCGCCCGAGAAGGCGGCGATCGTGCTCGCCGCTGCTGCGCAACGCCTCGGCCCGGAACCCCGCCTGATTGTCAGGCTGTCTTGGTGAACATCGTCAGGACACCATCGGCGATGTTGATCGCGACGACTTGTGACGAGCTCAAGCCCTTGGCCTTGAGCACGGAGGCTGCTTGCGGTGTGGCGTCGATGGACTGCCGGAGCGACTGGATGTCCTTGTCGCTTGTGTGCGCCACGAGTTCATCGACCTTCGCGCGCACGGCCGGCTGCAATTCCTTGACGTCCACAACCTGTATGCTCCGGATCTCGGTGCTGGACTGCGTGGACGGCTGTTCCGCGCCGGGTTGCGACGATGCGCCCTGTGCCTGCACCAGAGCCGGTGTTCCGAGACAGAGAGCTGCAACGATGACGGATGCCGTGAAGCTGCGCATGGTCATGCCTTTTCCAGTTTGAGGAACGGCAAAACCTATCGACGAAATCTGGTTGGCATCTGATTCCGATGTGGCCGTTCGGTGAAACCAATGCGGCCGTAATGCGCACGGATGAGACCGGCTGCGCCGGGTCTGGTGATGTCTACGGCAAGGGGTTAGCTCAGCTGGTTAGAGCATCTCGTTTACACCGAGAGGGTCCGCGGTTCGATTCCGTGACCGAAAGTGAAGAACAGCCAACTCTGGGGCCGAAAAATTCGACCCGGCTAAACTCCTGAAGCTGCCGAAGAGTTAGGGACACACTTCCCTGTATCCGACCGATCCCGCACCCGACGAGCTCCCACTCTCGACCCGGCATCCCGATTTGACCGGACGACAGCCTGCGTTGCCGCATATAAGCTGCCCGCTTGCCTGAGGCTTGGATGGTTTGGCTTCCGTTTGCTTGCGCTCAGTATCCCGCTTCTTGGCGTCCTCGCGCGTCGCGACCGGCTTCTTGTCCTGCACCTTCTCGCATTCATTGTCGTCATTGACGCGGTAGCCGGCGCGGCAGGCGATCTTGGTGCAGGTGTCGCCGTCTGCCCTGAAGCCGCGGTCGCAGATCAGCGGACAGACGCGGCCGGGCTTCGCCTTGATCGCGTCCAGCGCATCGAAGCTTGCAAGCTTGGCGTCGAATTTGGTGCCGGCATATTTGTTGAACAGCGCCAGCGAACGCTGTGATGAGGCATTCCAATCGCCGTCTGCGGAAGCTGTCAGACAGCCGACACGGCGGAGCTCCGACTGAACCAGCTTCGTCGTTTCCTGCGGCGACATTGTCGGCGGGGTCGAAGAGGGCGCTATCGCTGCGACCTTCTGCTCCGCGCTGGCAGAGGCTTGTTTCTCCGCGGCCAGCTTGGCGGCCGTCTCGGCGGTGGCCTTGTCGTTCGCCAGCTTCTCGGCGAGCGCCTTCTCCGCGGCCAGCTTCTCGGCGAGGGCCTTCGCCGCTGCCGCCTCGGCGTCCTTCCGGCGCTGCTCGGCTGCGGCGGCCTTGGCTTCCTCGACGTGCTTGGCCTTCTCGGCCGCAAGACGCTTCTCCTCGGCCGCCTTGGCCGCGGCCGCCGCCTTCTCCTGCTCGGCCTTGGTGGCGCGCTCGGCTGCGAGCCGGGCCTTCTCCTCTTCCGCCTGCCGAGCCTTGTCCGCCGTGGTCGCGCGGGTTTCTTCGGCAGCGATCTTGTTCAACTGGCCTTTGGCAAGATCGGTATAGAAGCTACTCGGAAAGCGGTTGAGGAAGGCTGTCCAGCCGTCACGCGTACCGAGCTGAAGCGCCAGTTCGTAGTCGCGCCGGATCTCACTGTCGGGGTTGGCCTGGGGGCCGGCGACGACCGGTTTCGTCGCAACCAGCGGCACGTCGTCGCCGCCCAGCGAGCCATAGACATAGGGCTCCTGCTTGTAGCCGGTGTTCTTGAGGACATCGTCGCGCACGAAGCCGAAGGCCTTGCGCAGGTCGAGCCCCGGCGTCGGCAGGCGTTCGACCAGCGCTGCGGCAAACGGGCTGTTTTTGGCGTCGCCGTCCGAAGCGGTCGAGCCCGCCTTCGCCGCGAAGGCGACCATGGTGTTCGGGCTGGTCGGCTCGACCTTGGCGAGGCCGCGGCCGATGGCGCGCGCGGCGATCGTGCGCTTCATGGTCTTGGCAAAGGGATTGTCGCGGCAGGCATCGAGGATGACGAGGCGGAGCTGCTTGGCCGGTTCGACCGCGAACAAAGCGCGGTCCAGCGGCAGCGTCTCGTCGAGGACGTCGCTGTCGGTCTCGAGCGTTGCGTCGGTGGGGATCAGATAGTTGGTGCCGTCGAGCTCGATGCCGTGGCCGGCATAATAGACGACGGCGACGTCGGCCTCACGTGCTTTGCCACCGAAGTCGCGCAGCGCACGCCGCATCTCGGCGGCATTGAGATCGAGCTTGATGTCGACGAGGTCGAATCCGGCCTTCTTCAACATGCCGCCGACCGCGGAGGCGTCGTTCACCGGATTGGCGAGCCTCGGCGCGCTCTTGTAGGCGGAATTGCCCATCACCAGGGCGACGCGCTTTTCCGCGTGCGCCGGGCCGCAGCCCAGGCACAAGACCGTCAATAAAAATAGAAAAAACCGAAACACGCCCATTGCAGCCCCAAATCGCAATGTGACCAGAATAGTCCAGAGCATGCCATCAAGGCAAAGCCCCCTATGTGACCAACGTCACAGGCGTCCGGGCCAGCCCGCGTGGGGTTAATAGGTGGCGATGCGGTTGGCTCAGCTGGTTAGAGCATCTCGTTGAAACCGGGAGGGTCCGCGGTTCGAATCCGTGACCGCCCACCACCAGCCGATCAGTTGCACACTTCAACCTGATGCGCTGCAGACCCGTACTGGCCTCCGACCCTCAAACGCTCGATTCGACACCCGGGCTTCACTGCCCGGCAGCCGGCGTCGTTGCAGAGGATTTGACCTGATGCTTGCGGCTTCGCCGGTGCGGTTTCGACCTGCCTGCGCTGCTCATCCCGCTTCTTGGGTTCATCGCGCGTGGCGACCGGCTTCTTCTCCTGCACCTTCTCGCATTCGTTGTCGTCATTGACGCGGTAGCCGGCGCGGCAGGCGATCTTGGTGCATGTGTCGCCGTCGGCCTTGAAGCCGTGGTCGCAGATCAGCGGGCAGACGCGCCCCGGCTTGGCCTTGATCGCGTCGAGCGCATCGAAGCTCGCGAGCTTGGCGTCGAATCTGGTGCCGGCGTATTTGTTGAACAGCGTGAGCGATCGCTGTGAAGAGGCATTCCATTCGCCATCCGCAGCGGCGGTCAGACAGCCGACGCGGCGCAGCTCCGATTGGACAAGCTTGGTCATTTCCTGCGGCGACATCTCCGGCGGAGTCGAAGAGGGCGCAACGGCCGCGATCTTCTGCTCCGCATTGCCTGAGGCCTGTTTCTCGGCGGCCTGCTTGTCGGCCAGGGCCTTTGCTGCTGCCGCCTCGGCGTCCTTCCGCCGCTGCTCGGCTGCGGCCGCCTTGGCTTCCTCGATCTGCTTGGCCTTCTCGGCGGCGAGACGCTTGTCCTCGGCCGCCTTGGCCGCGGCTGCCGCCTTCTCCTGCTCGGCCTTGTTGGCGCGCTCGGCGGCGAGGCGGGCCTTCTCCTCTTCCGCCTGCCGGGCCTTGTCTGCCGTGGTCGCACGGGTTTCCTCGGCGGCGATCTTGTTCAACTGGCCTTTGGCGAGATCGGTATAGAAGCCGCTCGGAAAGCGGTTGAGGAAGGCGGTCCATCCGTCGCGTGTCCCAAGCTGAAGCGCCAATTCGTAGTCGCGCCGGATCTCGCTATCGGGATTTGCTTGGGGTCCGGCGACGACAGGCTTCGCCGCGATCAGCGGGACGTCGTCGCCGCCGAGCGAGCCGTAGACATAGGGCTCCTGCTTGTAACCGGTGTTCTTGAGGACGTCGTCACGGACGAAGCCGAACGCCTTGCGAAGGTCAAGGCCGGGTGTCGGCAGCCGTTCGACCAGGGCTGCGGCAAACGGGCTGTTCTTGGAGTCGCCGTCCGAGGCCGTCGAGCCGGCCTTGGCGGCGAAGGCGATCATCGTGTTCGGGCTGGTCGGCTCGACCTTGGCGAGGCCGCGGCCGATGGCGCGCGCGGCCACCGTCCGTTTCATCGTCTTGGCGAACGGATTGTCGCGGCAGGCATCGAGAACGACGAGGCGAAGCTGCTTGGCCGGCTCGATGGCGAACAGCAGCCGATCGAGCGGGAAAGCCTCGTCGAAGACATCGGTATCGGTTTCCAGCGCGGCGTCGGTCGGAACGAGATAATTGTTGCCGTCCAGCTCGATCCCGTGGCCGGCATAATAGATGACGGCGACGTCGGCCTCGCGCGCCTTGGTGCCGAACTCGCGCAGGGCCTTGCGCATGTCGACGACGCTCAGGTCGAGCTTGACGTCCACGGTGTCGAAGCCGGCCTTCCTGAACATGCCGCCGACCAGCGAGGCGTCGTTCACCGGATTGGTCAGCCGGGGCACGCTCTTGTAGGCGCAATTGCCGATGACGAGAGCCACTCGCTTTTCAGCGTGCGCCGATCCGCAGCCCAGGCAGAATATCGCCAGAAAAAATAGAAAAATCCGAATCGTGCCCATTGCAGCCCCAAATCGCAATGTGATCAGAGTAGTCGGAGTATGCCCTGGAGGCAAAGGCACCTAATGTGACGAACATCACAGGCGCCCGTACGGGCATAGGCCAATGTCCGCTCGCAAGTCACAACGGAGGGTTGGCCAATGTGCGCTCTGCTGGATCTCATCTACCGACGTGTCTGCCGGGCGTGCCTGCGCGAAGCGCGTCGCATGAGCCGAGACCGTTCGACCATCGCAATCTCGTAATTCCGGGCCCGGCGCGCGACCCGCCTTGACTCCTTGAAGGGGTGCGCCCGCCATCCCGACGTGGTATCGCCCCTGTGCGGTTGCAAAACCGACGGGATGGGCATCGCGAATGGGAATGACCGGGAACACCATGCAGCAGCCGAGCGGACACGAGCAAAACGCCGACCAGATCGCCTATTGGAACGGCCCGAGCGGCCAGCGCTGGGCCGATCGCCATGCGGCGCAGGAGAGCCTGCTCGGACCGATTGCCGCGGCGCTGATCGACCGCGCCAAGCCGAGGCCCGGGGAGCGCGTCCTCGATGTCGGCTGCGGCTCCGGTGCGACGACGTTCGCGTTCGCCAAGGCGGTGGCGCCCGATGGGTTTGCGCTCGGCCTCGATGTGTCAGAGCCGATGCTGTCCCAGGCGCGCGCGTTCGCGCCAAAAGGCCTGCCGCTCGATTTCGTGCTGGCGGATGCAACGGTGCATCCGTTCGAGCCGGCGAGCTTCGATCTTTTGGCCTCGCGCTTCGGCGTGATGTTCTTTGCCGATCCCATTGCGTCCTTCAGCAACTTGCGGCGCGCGCTGAAGCCGACCGGGCGGCTCGCCTTCGCCTGCTGGCGCGAGCCAAAGGAAAACCCGTGGATGATGGCGCCGCTGATGGCGGTCTACAAGCACGTGCCGAAGATGCCGCCGGTCGGGCCGGAGGAGCCGGGCCCGTTTGCGTTCGCCTCGGAGGAGCGTGTGATGCGCATCCTGAAGGGAGCGGGTTTCGTCGACATGGCGATGGAGCCGCATAATCTGGAGATGGATGTCGCGATCGGTGGCGGCCTCGATGCCGCGGTTGACGGTGCCCTGCAGATCGGCCCAGCCAGCCGCGCGCTGCAGGGACACCCGCCGGAGACGTATGCGGCCGCAAAAGCCTCGATCCGCGAGATGCTCGCGCCCTTCCAGAAGGAGCAGAGCGTCGCGTTGCAGGGCGCGATCTGGATCGTGACCGCGAAGGCGACGTAGTCGCCCCCAACTCCCGGTTGCGAGCATTGAAGATGAATCCAGCACTGAACCAGCGCACTGGTCTTTGGTCCGCCTTGCCCCGGTGGGTGAACTCCATCGCGTGGTTCTGGGTCTGGGTTTGCGCGATCGGCCTGGCCTTGATGGTTCACCTTGCTTTCCTGATGAACTGGCCGGATCACTTCATCCATGAGGACAGCGCGGCCTATATCATACAGGCCGAATCCATCCTGAGAGGACAATATCTCGAGGATATGATGAAGCGGCCGTACGGTGTGGCCGCCTTCCTTGTGCTGCTGTCAAAACTGTTCGGCCCGCACATCCTCGTCTTCGTCATCGCGCAGCACCTGATGAGCGTCGGCACTGCGCTTTTCGTTGCAGGGATCGTGCGTTTTGCCGGCGCGCCGCGTTTCTTCGCGCTCGTGGCCTTTTGTCTGGCGGCGTTGCACGGCCGCATCGTCCACTACGACAACACGATCGGTGCGGAGACGATCTCCAACTTCCTGGTCAGTCTTGCGGCTTTCATCGCCGCGGGCGCCGCCTTCAGGAAATGGCCGGCGTTGCCGGCCGCAGCGGCCGTGGGCTTGACGCTCGGCGCCGTGATGACATGCCGGTCGGCGGCGATAGGTCAGGCCGGGGTCATTCTGTTGTGGCTGGTGGTGGTGCTGGACGCAGGGCTCCTGCGCCGGCTTGGCGTGCTTGCACTGGCAGGCTTTTTCGCTTCGGCCGTCTACCTGACGCCGGCGGCGATCAACTTGGCGATCGGCAAACGCCCCGCCGGCAACGAGATCGTGGCCGCGATGGCCTTCGTGGTCGGCTATTCCGGCGATTTCGAGCACGGCGTTCATCTCGACCGGAAGGCGCAGGCGCGGGGATACGTCGAGCAGATGCGGGCTGCGGACACTCCTCAGGGATGGCCCGACACCGGTGTCTATCAGTGGCCGTTCGGCGCGATACACCGGCTGGCGAAGCCCGGCGACAGCGAAGTGGATCTCGAGCGGGTCGTGCGTGACATCTTCATCGAAACGCTGACGACGCCATCGACGCTCTATCGACACCTCACGAAGCACTTTTTCCGGGAAATGTACTTCCTGCTGTTCGACGCAAATTCGGTTGCGCGGCGGACGCCCAATCCGCAGGGCTACGAATATTTCATGGACCGCGACAGGTTCCCGTTCTTTGGCAGCCCGACCGGGTTGAAGTCCGGACAGTTGGTTCACGACTACTACAAACCCTGGTGGCCACTGTCGCGGCTGCTCTCCGCGGATCGGCTTCAGCTCACCCTGAACCGCCTTTTTGCGCGTGGCTACGCGCCCAACTCGGAGCTGGTCGCGCTGTGCTGCGGGGTGGAGGTTTCGACCGAATACGACGATTTCCCGGGTCCGATCTGGTGGCTGTCCGCGGCGACACTCGGCCTCGCTCTCGTGCTTCTGATTGGCGTCCCTGCGAGCCATGCGGGTTTGGTGCGGTGGCCGACCGGCCGCCTTGTTGCCGGCGGTAGCTTGATGATCCTGCTGGCGTTGGCCAGCGCCGCATTTCCGACCTTCCTCGTTTATGGGCTCAATCGCTACGCGTACTACGTCATTCCCTTCCTCGCCGGCTCGAGCGCAATCCTGGGGAGTGTGCTGTTCGATTGGCTCAGGGCCGGGGCCAAGTCCGAGCGGGCCGAGCGCGGCGAGGCATAGACGCGGTCACACCACATCATCCGGCGCCAGCGCGCAGCCATTGTCCGGATGGGTCTCGACCTGAAGCGTGGTGTGGCCGATGCGATGGGTCGTCTTCAGGAGCTGCGCCGTCTCCATCAGGAAGGCATCGCCAGCCCCAGTGGGCATGACGAGGTGGCAGGTCAGCGCCGTCTCGGTGGTCGAGATCGGCCAGACATGGAGATCGTGGATCGCGGACACGCCGGGACGCGCGAGCAAGAACGACCTGATCGCGGCGAGGTCGGTGCCCTTGGGCGCTGCCGCCATCGACATGTCGATGGAGCCGCGCAACAGGCTGGTCGTGCTCCACAGGATGGTGGCGCAGATGACGAGGCTGGTGAGGGGGTCGAGCCAGAGCCAGCCGGTCCAGATGATCAGCGCCGCCGAGACCACGACGCCAAGCGAGACCGCTGCGTCGGCGGCCATGTGCAGATAGGCGCCTTCGACGTTGATGTCGTCCTTGCGGCCGCTCGCAAACAGCATGGCCGTGAAGCCGTTGATGAGGATGCCGATGCCGGCGACCACCATCACCGTGACGCCCGCGACCGGCTCCGGCTCGCGCAGGCGCAGGATCGCCTCCCAGCCGATTGCGCCGGTTGCGACCAGCAGGAACACCGCATTGGCCAGTGCCGCCAGAATGGTGGAGGCGCGAAAACCGTAGGTGAAGCGTCCGCTCGGCGCGCGCCGTGCCGCGATCGAGGCGCCCCAGGCCACGACCAGTCCGAGCACGTCGGACAAATTATGGCCGGCGTCCGCGAGCAGGGCGGTGGAATTGCCGAGATAGCCGTAGACCGCCTCGGCCACGACGAGGGCGGCGTTGAGCGAAATGCCGATCGCGAACGCCTTGCCGAAATTGGCGGGCGCATGGACATGGCCGTGACCGTGGTCGTGACCATGACCAGGACCATGGTCGGCGTGATCATGGTGATGATGACCGTGATGGTCGTGGCTGCCCAATTCTAGCGCTCCCCGGACGTCGCCAAATCAGCTGCCATTGTAGGCGTTTCGTTTGCGACGTCACGGCGGAACAGCACGTAGAGCGCGGGCAGCACCAGCAATGTCAGCACGGTCGAGGAGATGATGCCGCCGATCACCACGGTCGCCAGCGGCCGCTGCACCTCGGCGCCGGCACCGGTCGCGAGCGCCATCGGCACGAAGCCGAGCGAGGCGACCAGCGCGGTCATCAGCACCGGGCGCAGCCGCGTCAGCGCCCCCTCGCGCACGGCGTCCGCGATGGGCCGCCCCTCGCTGCGCAGGCGCTCGATGAAGGCGATGATGACGAGGCCGTTGAGGACAGCGACGCCCGACAGCGCGATGAAGCCGACGCCGGCGCTGATGGAAAGCGGAATACCGCGCAGCAAGAGCGCGGCGACGCCGCCGGTCAGCGCCAGCGGCACGCCGGAAAACACCAGCGCTGCGTCCGCCGCCGACCCCATGCCCATGAACAGCAGCAGGAACACCAGCAGCAGCGCCACCGGCACCACGATCATCAGCCGTTTTGTCGCGGAGACCAACTGCTCGAACTGGCCGCCCCAGCCGATCCAGTAGCCGGGTGGCAGCTTGACCTTCTCCGCGACCGCCGTCTCGGCTTCGGCCACGAAGGAGCCGAGGTCGCGCGCGCGGACATTGGCCGTGACGACGATGCGCCGCTTGCCGTTCTCGCGGCTGATCTGGTTCGGGCCGGGCGTGGCATCCACGGTTGCGACCGACGACAGCGGCACATAGCGCATCTGGGTGAGCGGGGAGGCGGACAGCGCGGTGCGAACGGCCGTGCCGGTTGCTGCGTCCTCGCCGGGCGGCAGAGGGATCGGGATCGCCCGGATCGCCTCGAGATTGCCGCGTAGATGCTCCGGCAGGCGAACCACGATATCGAAGCGGCGGTCGCCCTCGAACAGCTTGCCGGCCGATTTGCCGCCGACGGCGATCTCGACGATGCCCTGCACCTCACCGACGCTGAGGCCGTAGCGGGCGAGCGCCTGGCGATCGAGGCGGACGGTGAGGATCGGAAGCCCTGCGACCTGCTCGATCTTGACGTCGCTGGCGCCGCGGACGCCGCGGATCGCGGCCTCGACCTGCTTGGCGGCGCCTTGCAGGATGTCGAGGTCATCGCCGAAGATCTTGACGCCGACGTCGCTGCGCACCCCCGAGATCAGCTCGTTGACGCGGAACTGGATCGGCTGGGAGATCTCATAGGCGCTGCCGGGAATGTCGTCGGCGGCCTTGTCGATCGCTTCGATCACCTCCGATTTCGATTTGCCCGGGTCGGGCCATTCGGCGCGCGGCTTCAGCATGATGTAGCCATCCGTCTGCGCCGGCGACATCGGATCGGTCGCGATCTCGGCGGTCCCGATGCGGGTGAAGAACTCCTTCACCTCCGGAATCTGCGTGATGCGCTTTTCCAGCGCCTTCTGCAGGTCCAGCGATTGCGTCAGACTGGTGCCGGGAATCCGGATCGAGGCCAGCGCGACGTCGCCTTCGTCCAGGCTCGGAATGAACTCGCCGCCCATTCGCGAAGCGGCGATGCCGCTTGCGACCACGATGAATGCGGCCATGACGGCGACCGCGAGCCGGTTGTCGATGGCAAAGCGGAGCAGGGGGAGGTAGGCGCGCTTGGCCATGCGCATGAACAGGTTTTCGTGCTCGGACACCTTGCCGGTGACGAAGATGGCGACGGCCGCCGGCACGAAGGTGATGGAGAACAGCACCGCGGCGCCCAGCGCCATCAGCACGGTCAGCGCCATCGGCGTGAACATCTTGCCCTCGACGCCCGTCAGCGTCAGCACGGGCAGATAGACCACGGCGATGATCAGCGTTCCGAACAGGCTCGGCTTGATCACCTCGCTGGACCCGCGCAGGATCGCACGGAGCCGCTCAGAGGTCGTGAGCAGGCCGCCTTTCTCGCGCTGGGCCGCGGCCAGCATGCGCAGGCAATTCTCGACGATGATCACGGCACCGTCGACGATGATGCCGAAGTCGATCGCGCCGAGGCTCATCAGGTTCGCGCTGACTTTCGTCTCGACCATGCCGGTGATCGTCATCGCCATGGACAGCGGAATGACGCAGGCCACCACGAGGGCGGCGCGGATGTTGCCGAGGATCAGGAACAGCACCGCCACCACCAGGGCGGCGCCTTCGAGGAGGTTGTTCCTGACGGTACGGATGGTGGCTTCGACCAGATCGGTGCGGTCGTAGACGGTTCGCGTCACGACGCCATCGGGCAGCGATTTGGCGATGTCCTCGAGCCGGGCCGCGACGCGGCGGGCCACCGTGCGGCTGTTCTCGCCGATCAGCAGCATGGCGGTGCCGAGCACGGTCTCCTCGCCATCGCGCGTCGCCGCGCCCGTGCGCAGATCGCGGCCTTCCGTGACGGTCGCGACATCCCTGATCCTGACGGGATTTCCGCCGCGCGAGCCGATGACGATGTCCTGGATCTCGCCGATATTGCCGACCTGGCCGGGGGAGCGAACCAGATATTGCTCGCCGTTGCGCTCGATATAGCCGGCGCCGACATTGGCGTTGTTGGCGGCGAGCGCCGTCATGACGTCGCGAAAGCCGAGCCGGTAGGCCATCAGTTTGCCCGGGTCCGGCAGCACATGGAATTGCCGCTCGAAGCCGCCGATGGTGTTGACCTCGATCACCCCTGGCACGTTGCGAAGCTGCGGCTTGATGATCCAGTCCTGCACGGTGCGCAAATCGGTCAACGAATAGTCGTGACCGCCTTGCGTCTTCGCGCCCGTCTTGACTTCCACGGTGTACATGAAGATCTCGCCGAGCCCGGTCGAGACCGGGCCCATCGCGACCTCGACGCCAGCCGGAAGCTGGTCTTTCACCTGCTGGATGCGTTCGCCGACGAGCTGGCGGGCGAAAAAGATGTCGGTGCCGTCCTTGAAGACGACCGTCACCTGGCTGAGGCCGTAGCGCGACAGCGAGCGGGTATAGTCGAGCTTGGGCAGGCCGCCCATCGCGGTCTCGACGGGGAAGGTGATGCGCTGCTCCGTCTCGAGCGGCGAATAGCCGGGCGCGCGGGTGTTGATCTGGACCTGGATGTTGGTGATGTCAGGCACCGCGTCGATCGGAAGGCGCTGGAAATTCCAGGCCCCGAAAGCAATGGCGCCGAGCGCCAACAGGAGTACCAGCCAGCGCTGATGCAGCGAGACGGCGATGAGGCGCTCAATCATGTTCGGCCTCGCCCTTGCCCATCTCCGCCTTCACGACGAAGCTGTTCTCGGCGACGTAGTGCTCGCCGGCCGACAGGCCGGCCTTGATCTCGACATGGCGCGGATCGGAATCCCCTGTTTCAACCGGGCGTGCCTCGATCTTGTCGCCGTCCTCGCGGACGAACACGATGGTCCGGTTCTCCAGCGTCTGGATCGCGCTGCGGCGTACGGCGACCGCGACGTTGCGCGCGGCGAGGATCAGCCTCGCCGTGACGAACAGGCCGGGCCGCAGGCGGCCATCCGGATTTTGCAGCACCACGCGTGCAAGCGCTGTCTGGGTCTCGCTGGAGCCGATCGGCGCCATGTAGGAGATCGTGCCCTTGATCTCGCCGCGGCCATCGTCGGGATCGATCAGCACCTCGTCGTTGAGGTGGACGCGCCGGAGATCCTGCCGATAGATCGACAGGTCGACCCAGATGGTCGAGAGGTCGGCGACGACGAAGGCCGGCTTCTGTTCGGAGGCATATTCGCCGAGCGAGATTTGTCGCTCGATGATGGTTCCGGCAATGGGAGCTTTCAGCTCGTAGACGGTGAGGCTCTGGTTGCTCTCGATCGCGGCGAGCAGATCGTCCTTGCCGACCTTGTCGCCGATGCGCTTCTGGATCGATTTGGCGAGGCCCGGAAAGCGCGGCGTCACCTGCACCACGGCTTCCTGGTTGGCACGCAGAATGCCATTGAAGGCGAGCGTGTCGGTCAGGGTCGCGCTCGCGGCCTCGGCGAGCGTGACGCCCGCGGCCGCCAGCTTGACGTCGGAGATGCGGATGCGGTCGGCACCATGCTCATCCTGCTCGACATGGTCGTTCGGCTTCTTTTCGGAATGCTCAGTGTGCTCGGTATGCGCGGGCGTGGCCGGCGCGAGCAGGGAATAGCCGTAAGCGCCGAGCGCGGCGGCAACGATGGCGACGAGAATGGTGGAGGACGTCTTCATCGTGCGCTCTCCCGCGCCAGCGTGAAGGGATTGCCGACGAGACCTTCGATGGTCGCAACGCCTGCGTGGAAATTCTGAAGCGCCTCCTGCTCGCGCAGCCGCGCCTGGGTGACGCTCGCCTCGGCGTCGAGTACCTCGAGCAGGGTGAAGCGGCCCTGGCCGTAGCCTTGCGAAATCGCCTCGGACGCCTCGACGGCCTTGGGAATGGCGGTCTCACGCAGCACGGCGAGCTCGCGCAGCGAGCCCTGCAACGAGTCGTAGGCGCGGCCGGCAATCACGATCAAGGTGTTGCGGTTGGCCTCGCGCTCGGCCTTGGTCTTGGCGAGGCTTTCCTGCGCCGAGAGGATATTGCCCTGGTTCTGGTCGAACACGGGGATCGGCACCGAGAGGGAGAGCCGCACCGCATCGTCATTGGTCTCGTTGAAGTGGCGCCAGCCGGCGGCGATCCGCACGTCCGGATAGGGCTTGAGCCGGGCCAGCAGCAGCTCGGCATTGCGCTGGGCGAAGACGGCGGTCCAGCGCACCAACTGCGGATTGGCATCGATGGCGGCGACCACCGACTGGAACGTCGGCGGCTTGCCCATGGTGTCGAGACGGCCGGAGACCTCGCCGAATTTCGCGGATGCGTCGCCCATCAGCACGGCAAGCTCGCGCCGGGCGCTGGCCAGCGTTGCCTTGAAGCGTTCGCGGTCGGCCTTCACCAGGGCGGAGGCCACTTCGGCGCGGCCAGTCTCGGCCGGCGAGGAGGCGCCGGCCTCGACGCGGCGGCGCAGGAGCGGCGTCAAGCGGTCGATCGCCGCAATCTGCTCGTCGAGGATCTGGATGCGTCGCTGCGCGCCGAGCACGCTGAGGAAGGCGATCGCGGTCTCCGACAGCACCTCCAGCCTGACCGCCTTGCGCTGGATCGCGGCGACCTCGATCCCGGCCGCGCCGGCCGCGATCCGCGCGTCGCGCTTGCCGAACAGCTCAAAGGCCTGGCTGATCTGGAGCGTGGTCTCGGCCGATCGGGTCCCGCGATATTTGCCGGAGCCGAATGAATCGTCCTGCTCGTAGGACAGTTCCGGATTGAGCAGGGCGCCCGCCTGGATGCGCTGGCCCGTGGCGATGCCGACGTCGCGCTCCGCCGCCGTCAGCCGTGGGCTCGCGGCCAGCGCGCGCGACAGCGCGCTCCGCATCGTCAAAGTCTGGGCGTGCGACGGCGCAATCGCCGATCCAGCAATCAGACACGCCACCGCGCACGCCAGGCGCGCGGCCATTCTCCTGCGCAACATAAAACCGACCTGTGAAGGATGAACCTAATGGGCGCGGACGCCCCGACCAATCCGTTCAGGCAATATGTTTGGGAGGCGGGGAATCGGTATCGGGGGTAATTCCAGCGAGCCGGGGTACAGGCTGCGGGCTCGATGCGGCTGCAGGCGCGACCGAAACGGCCGCCGGCGGCGGCTGTGTCACCGTCAGCGAGAAGCAGCCATGGCAATGATGTCCGCCGATGGCCTTGTGGTCGCTGTGGCCCGTGGGGCCATCAAGGACCGCTGCGATCTCCGAGCCGCCGCCCGGCGTGGTGACGTCGATGTCGTGCGAGCCATGCAGCGCGCTCGCGAGCAGGTAGGCAACCGCGATCAGCACAGACAGCAGCCCGCGCCAGTTGCGCCGGCGGCAAGTTGCTGAGGGCTGGCGGTTCGCGGGCACGACGTCACTCTGGTTGCGGTCTATGCCCGGCCTAGCATGGGGGTGGGAACAGTGTCGACCTGCAACATTGTTACGTCCCTTGAAGAATTGCCGCAGTGCTGGCCGCAAACGCCAACACGCGTCTCATTGGCGCGTGATCAGGCCCAGTTGAGCGTCGGCTGCTGCTTCGCATGCCACCTCTGGAAGATCGCCGGTGTCGCCGGCTTCGGCCGAGACGATTGCGCAACGGCCGGCTTCCATCGCCGCTCCAGCCATTTGATGGCTTCATTGACCCATCTGTCGTGCTGCTCGGGATCGGCGATCGCCTTTTCCCGAAATGCATCTGCCTGATGAAGGCACGCCGTTCTGCGGTCCACGCGGCTCTCCCCGATCCGGAGGTTCCGCCCCGGTGGCATCCTTTATGATCGCAGAGCCGGCGTCGCTAACATAGGACAGGAAGCGCAAAAGGAAGGCCCCAGCCCGGGGCTGACCGGCTGAGGCCTTCGTGCTCACAATCTTCATCCTTGGGACTCGAACAGGCAACGCCCGTCTCGCCGGTTCGTTCCGCAATTGATGCCGAATTAGGAACGTTCCTCATATCTCGCGATTTAGCGAGCAGGAGAAACTGAGGAGGACGGGACTATGGACGGACTGATTTATCTCATCGGCTTGATCGTCGTGGTCATGGCGATCCTGTCGTTCTTCGGCCTGCGCTGAGAGAACGGCAATGGAAACCCTCGTACGCGACAACATGATGGAGCGCGGTGCCACGGCTGCCGACGACCGCCGGACCATCCAGTGGAGCTCGGTGCTCGCAGGCGCTCTCGCCGCCGGCGCAATGTCGTTCATTCTGGTCGGCTTCGGTGTCGCGGTCGGCTTGGGTGTCAGTTCGGCCTCGCCGACTTGGCGCGATGCCTCGGCGGCGCTGGCGCTGCTCTCCGGGCTCTATCTGATCGTCCAGGCGATCATCAGCTTCGGCTTCGGCGGCTACATCGCTGGCCGGACGACGCGACCGGCGCCTGCGCTTGCAACGATCGAGGATGATGGCGAGCGGCGCGACGGGCTGCATGGCCTGACCGCCTGGGCATTGGCCGTGCTGGCTGGCGCAGCTCTGCTGGCGCTTCTTGGCGCTGCTGCGATCGACCGTTCGCCGATGCGCAGCTCGGCGAGCAATACCTCCGCAGCCGAGCCGCTGCTGAGCTATGAGCTCGACAAGCTGTTCCGCGCGCCCCGCCGCGCGCCAAACACGGATCTGAGGGAAGCCCGCGCCGAAGCGGGGCGTGTCCTCATGACGTCATCCAGCCACAGCGGCGTCAGCGCCGATGACCGGACCTACCTCGTGCAGCAGGTTGCCGCAGTAACGGGACTGGCGGCCCCTGACGCCGAACGGCGCGTCGATGTGCTGATCGCAGACTCGAAGACGGCCATCAACCGCGCGCGGCGCAACGCGATCATCGTGGCCTTCTCGGTCGCAGCCGCGACCCTGATCGGCGCCGCGGTGGCTTGGGCTGCGGCTGTCGCTGGCGGACGGCATCGTGACGGAGAGCCGTTGCCGAACTGGATGGCGAGCTCAAATCGCTTCCACCGCAGCCCGCGCGCAATGCCGGTGCCGTAGGTTCCAAAACAAATGGCCGGGCGCAAGCCCGGCCATAACGGACGCCTGCAGGAAGTTTCAGGCTTTCTCCTCCCAGATCATCGCGAGATGCACGATGGTCTGCACGGCTTTTTCCATGTCCTGCCGGCTGACCCATTCGAGCCGCGAATGAAACGCGTGCTCGCCGGCAAAGATGTTGGGGCAGGGCAGGCCCATGAAAGACAGGCGCGAGCCGTCGGTGCCACCGCGGATCGCGGTGCGCATCGGGCGCAGGCCGGCGCGGCGGATCGCCTCGATAGCGTATTCGAGCACGTGCGGGTGACGGTCGATCACCTGCTTCATGTTGCGGTACTGCTCCCGCACCTCGAACGTGTAGGTCGAGCGCGGATAGTCCTTCATCACGTCCTTGACGATGGTCTCGAGCAGGACCTCCTTCTCCTTCAGCCCTTCCTCGGTGAAGTCGCGGACGATGAACGAGAGCCTCGCCTGTTCCAGCGCACCCTCGATGCCGATCGGATGCAGAAAGCCCTGCTTGCCCGAGGTCGTCTCCGGCGAGCAGCCTTCCTTCGGCAGCCGCTCGACGATGGCGGCCGCGATCTTGATCGCGTGCTCCATCTTGCCCTTGGCGTAGCCGGGATGGGCGCTGACGCCGTTGATGGTGATGGTGGCGCCGTCGGCCGAGAACGTCTCGTCCTCGACGCAGCCGGCGCTTTCGCCGTCCATGGTGTAGCCGAAATCGGCACCCAGCTTGTTGATGTCGACATTGTCGACGCCGCGGCCGATCTCCTCGTCCGGCGTGAACAGGATCTTGATGGTGCCGTGCTTCACATCGGGATTGTTGATGAAGAAGTGCGCGGCATCCATGATCTCGGCAACGCCCGCCTTGTTGTCGGCGCCCAGCAGCGTGGTGCCGTCGGTGGTGATGATGTCGTTGCCGATCTGGTTCTTCAGCGCGGGATGCTCATTGAAGCGGATCACCTGGCTGGCATCGCCCGGCAGGGTGATGTCGCCGCCGCGATAGTTCCTCAGAACTTGCGGCTTCACGTCCTTGCCGGTGACGTCGGGCGAAGTGTCCATGTGCGAGCAGAAGCAGATCACCGGCACCTTCTTGTCGGTGTTGGCCGGGATCGTTCCGTAGACGTAGCCGTAATCGTCGAGATGCGCGTCCGCGACGCCCATGGCCTTCAGCTCGGCGGCGAGCACGCGGCCGAGATCCTTCTGCTTCTCGGTCGAGGGCGAGTGAGGGGATTCCGGATCGGACTGGGTGTCGATGGTGACGTAGCGCAGGAAGCGCTCGGTCACGGTATGCGAAAAGGTGAGGGAGGACATTTCTGGTCAAACCGCCGGGGTCAGGGAAGCAGCCGGTATACCAGAAAAGCGGGCCGCGTTGCGGCAGGAAGGAGGTGGGATCAGGCTTAACGAAGAGTAGCCTCAGATCGCCTCTTTCAGTTCCTTGACCGGGCGGAAGGTGACCTTCTTGCTGGCCTTGATGTGGATCGGCTCGCCGGTGGCGGGATTACGGCCGGTCCGGGCGGCGCGCTTGCGGACCTGGAGGATGCCGAGCCCGACGATGCGGACCCGATCGCCCTTCCTGAGGTGCTTGGCGATCAAATCGACCATGTCGGTCAGGACCGCCTCGGCGTGCTTTTTCGACAGATCCTGGCTCTCGGCGATATCGGCGGCGAGCTGCTTGAGCGTGATGGTGGCGGGAGCGGCTGCCTTCTTCGCCGAATCCTTCTTGGCCGAATCCTTCTTAGCCATGACTGGCCTCCCCGGTTGTCCAATGACAGGGAATCCCTGGAAAAGCCGAGAATGCGTGGGGATCCCTCTAAGTCCTTTGAGACGTAGACGATTCGGGCGCGGGCTGACTATGCCGAGAGTTCCCGCCAGCGGCAGGGAATCGCCGGCGCAGATGCGGCAGAAGTCGAGAAGTTCAAGCTAAGACTATGAAGGGGTTGCCAAAATGGCGCGAGAGACGGGGCTCGAACCCGCGACCTCCGGCGTGACAGGCCGGCGCTCTAACCAACTGAGCTACTCCCGCGTGGTTCGCTCGATGCGCGCGGAACGAGGGGGGAATTAAAGGCGGGGCTGAGTGAAGTCAAGGACGTTGCGCTGGCACGGTGTATCTCGGCTAAGCATTGCTCTGGAAAACGAAAAGGCCGCCCGGAGGCGGCCATCGGTCAGCCCGGAAGCGGACCTTTCAGCGAATCTCGGACATGCCGGCGCTCGTCACCACCACCGGCTTGCCGGCCTTGATCACGTGGGTGGACTGGGCGGTCTGGCTGTAATCGGCATTGGTGCGGGCTGCGATCCCGAAGGCCGCCACTGTGATGCCAGCCACCAGCGCCACCACCACGATCTTCAGGTGGGTCGCACGATCAGCAGAGTGAATTGAGTGGTTCATCTGAGCCTCCCGACGGGCTTTGCCGCCGTCTATGGGCTCATGTCTTAAGGACCATCTGTTTCCGGATGGTTTCGCGGGTTCCGCAAAATGGTTTCATCTCGCCGCCCGGCCTGTTTCGCCGGGCGGGCCCAACCGGGCCGGTCTCAGGCCGCGGCACGGCCGATGTCGTCCCGGATCGCGCGGGCGGCCCAGATGAACAGGAGTGCGCCGAGCGTGGTCGTGACCGCCGCCGAGAGCAGGGAATAGCGCACGGCCTCTGCGCCATAACTGCCCTTCAGCGCGTCATTGACCATGCCGACCGCGAGCGGGCCGACACCCTGGCCGAAGCAGGTGGCGGTGAGCGCAATCAGCGCGGAGGCGAGCGCGCGCATGCTGGGCTTGGCCACCGTCTGCGCGATCGCGAAGATCGGGCCGAGATGGAAGCCGACCAGGAACGAGGTCAGCGCGAGCATGGCGACCATCATCGCGAAATCCTGCGTCAGCATGCACAGCGCGAACACCGGCCCGGCGAGTCCCGAGGTGATCGCGGGCGCCCACAGCTTCCAGCGGTCGTCGCGGCGGCTGACCTGCGCCACGACGAAACCGCCGAGCAGGGTGCCGGCCATGCCGGCCAGGCCCTTGAAGGTGCCGGCATAGGTGCCGATCTCGGCGCTCGACAGATGATGCACGCGGGCCAGGAACGGCGGGATCCAGGCCGCGGTCGCGTAGTTCGTGTAGGTGGTGAGGCAGAAGCCGATCAGGACGATGATGAAGCTGCGCTGCGAGGCGAGAAAGCGCAGCGTCGGCCCGAGCGGCTCGGGCACGAAACTCTCCTGCATCGCGCCGCGCTTCGGCTCGGAGATCGTCAGCCACAGCACCAGTGCGAGCAGGATGCCGGGCAGGCCGGCGACATAGAAGGCCATCCGCCAGCCATAGTGCTGGTTGACGTAGCCGCCGATGAAATAGCCGAGGAAGACGCCGAGATAGGTGCCGATGGCGTAGATGCCGAGCGCGCGCGGGCGCTCGTTCTTGGCGAAGAGGTCGGCGACGATCGATTGCGAGGCCGGCGAGCCCGCGGATTCGCCGACGCCGACGCCGATGCGCGCCAGCGCCAGCGAGGTTACGCTGGTGGCCGCGCCGCACAGCGCGGTCATCGCGCTCCAGAACGCAAAGGCCAACGCCACGATGTTGCGGCGGTTGAGCCGGTCGGCAACACGCGCAATGGGAATGCCGAGCAGAGAATAGAACAGCGCAAAGCCGAAGCCCGCGAGCAGGCCCATCATGGTGTCGCTGAGGGCAAACTCCTTCTTGATCGGCTCGATCAGCACGTTGAAGATCGTGCGGTCGAGGAAGTTCAGCGCGTAGATGATGGTGAGCAGCCCCAGCACGTAATAGCGCCGCGCCGGGGGCTTTGCCGCGGCAGCCGTTTGCACCGACATCTGTGACGTCACATCGACCATCGCTTCCCCCAATCTGTCGTTGTTATCGTTGTCGGTCCAGCTCCGTTTGGAGCTGGTAGATCAGCCTTCGCGGATGTAATTCCCCGCTTCGAATGCGACCGGAGGCGCGCCGGCATCGAACGAGACGCCGATCGGATCGCGGCCCGCGGCGAGCGCATCGAGCTGGTCGCTCAGCATGCGCCGGATCAACAGGATGCCGCGGTCGCTCTGGCCGAAATGCTCCTCGGAATGAACGGTGACCTCGCCCTGGCCGACCTGGGCCTCGTAATCGCCCGGAAATTGCTGGTGCTCTTGCTCGGTCATGTCCCACCAGAACTTGCCGTTGAACTTCGAGCGCATGCGGCTGATGTCGCCGGAGTTCTTGACGCGACCGGCGACATAGATCCGGAAGGAGCCATCGTCGATCGGAAGAACCCAGCCGATCGACTCGACGCGGGCGAACTGCGCGACGCGCGGGTTCGGCACGACGCGTAAGGTCGGCAGCGCGGCCTCGCTGACGCGATAGAACACCTTGCCGTCGTCCTGCTTGCGCTCGGAGCGGACGAGGACGCCGCGCGGCGATTTCTCGAACGTCACCTCCGGGATCGACGCCATCATGTTGGTGAATTGCGGGCCCGAGAACGAGCCGTGCAGCACCGGCACGTGATAGGGATCGACCACGTTCTCGAAATGCTGCAGCCAGTTGCACGGAATGATGGCGGGGCCACCGCCGCCGATCGAGGAATCATCGGCCTCGACCAGCTCGCCGTCGTCCATTGTCTCCAGGCATTCGTAAGCCGGCAGCACCGGGCGTTTCTCGGCCGGGCCCATATAGGCGAAGATCAGTCCGTAGCGTTCCTCGACCGGATACCAGGGCTGGCGCACCTTGTCCTTGAACTGACCGCCATCGGGCTCGCAGGGCTGCTCCAGGCAGTGGCCCTCGGTGTCGAACTTCCAGCCGTGATAGCAGCAACGGATGCCGTCCTCCTCGACCTTGCCATAGTAGAGCGTAGTGCCGCGGTGGCAGCAGCGGGCGTGCAAGAGGCCGGCGCGGCCATGCTTGTCGCGGAACAGCACCAGATCCTCACCCAGTGCGCGGACCTTCCTCGGTGTGTCGGTGGCGTCACCGACGAGCCCGACCGGGTGCCAGTAACGGCGCAGCAGTTCGCCCATCGGCGTGCCGCGCACGACCGAGGTCAGCTCGGTGCGGGTGTGCGCCGGCTTCATCGCATAGGCCGTGCCGAGATCGCGATCCCGCTGGGTGATGGTCATGCTGGTCCTCCCGCTTTGGCCGTGATGGCCGGGGCCTTTTCGATGCCTTGGATCCAGTGAAAGATAATTCGATGACAATGTCAACGATCTTCCAAATGCCTCTTAGTCGCATTTGATGAGGCGGGCGGCGGGGCTTGGCAGGCTCGGGCTTGGCAGGCTCGGGCTTTCTTGGCAGAGGTGGATCATGAGCCAGACCGAGAGCAGGGGCGGGGCGACGTCGCCCGCAGACGAGAACGAACCGTCGGCCCCGATCACCGTGATGCTGTCGTCGCGGCTGATGGTGCTTGCCAATCTGCTCAAGCGTGGCGCGATCCTGCGCTACAAGCGCCTCACCGGATTGTCCTCGGTCGAGTTCGGTCTCGTCGCCTCGCTCGGCCGCCGGCCGCCGATGAGCGTGGCGCGGCTTGCCGAGGCCGTCGGCCAGGACAAGGGACAGATCAGCCGCGCGCTGGCAAATCTGCTCTCGCGCAAGCTGATCGTGAAATCGGCTAATCCGAAAGATAGCCGCGAAGTGCTGATCTCGCTGACGGCGGCGGGCCTCGCCGCGCATGATGCGATCGTCGACGGCGCGCAGGAGCGCAACCGGCGCCTGCTGGAACAGCTGAGCGAAGCCGAGTTCCACACGCTGCTGGGTCAAGTCGATCGGCTCACGGCGATCGCCGCCGAGATGCTCGAGAGCGAGAAGAACGCACGCTGATCTCGCAGCGCTCTCTCGACAGGTTGGATCCCTTCTAAGAGTCCTTCTAAGAAGCTTTCAATTAGGGAATTCTCGCGCCCTCCCATAAGCGTCGCCGGTGAGCGCATGCCGTCCGGGGACAGGCGGCATGACGCATCGAACATGCAGCTTCGGGGTGGCGCGTTGAACAGTCTGGGAATGCTGCGGTCGGCCGTGTTGGCGACCGCGTCCGCTTGGGTTTTGATGCCGCAGGCATCGCTTGCACAATCGTCCGCGCAGGGTGGCGCAGCGAGCCTGCCGCCGGTGACCGTCACCGCGCCGGAAGCGCGCCGCCGCGCCGCCACGACCCCTCAGCGCCGCGCGCCGCGGTCGTCGGAGCAGACTGCCAACAGGAACAGGCCGCAGCTGCAGCGCAACGTCGGCTTCGTCGAGACGCCGCGCGGCCCGGTGAACGGCTACGTCGCGGGTCGCAGCTCGTCCGGCACCAAGACCAACACGCCGATCATCGAGACGCCGCAGTCGGTGTCCGTCATCGGCGCCGAGCAGATCCGCGACCAGAAGCCGAACAAGCTCGATGAGGTCCTGCGCTACACCGCCGGTGTGCGGGCGGGAACGTTTGGCACGGACACCCGCAACGATTGGTGGCTGATCCGCGGCTTCAAGTCCGAGGACATCGGACTGTTCCTCGACGGCATGCAGCTGTTCTACACCTCCTATGCGAGCTGGAAGCTCCAGACGCCGAACATGGAGCGGGTCGAGGTGCTGCGCGGTCCGTCCGCGGTGCTCTACGGTGGATCGAGCCCGAGCGGCATCGTCAACGTCATCAGCAAGTTGCCGCCCGCCGAGCCGATCCGCTACGTCGAGACCGGCGTCAACAATTTCGGCAACGCCTATGTCAGCTTCGATTTCGGCGGGCCGGTCGCGACCAGCCCCGAGAACGGCAAGCTGTTCGCCCGCGTGGTCGGCCAGGTCCAGAACGGCGGCACGCAGGTCAACTTCACGCCCGACAACAACTACTTCATCGCGCCATCGTTCACCTGGAAGCCGGACGCCGACACGAGCTTCACGGTGCTGGCCTCGGCCTCGAAGCAGGACACCCGCGGCATCAACTTCCTGCCCTACCAGGGCACGGTGACCAACGCACCGTTCGGCAAGATTCCGACCAGCTTCTTCGTCGGCGATCCCAGCGTCGACAAGTTCACGCGCGAGCAGGAGATGCTCGGCTATCAGTTCGCGCGCAATCTCACCGAGGACCTGACGTTCCGTCAGAACGCCCGCTTTGCGCATGTCGACATTACCTACCGCGGCTATGTCGGCAACGATTGGGCCAATATCAACACGGCCACGCTCAATCGGTACAATTGGTATGCAAAGAACACTGCCAATCAGGCCAATCTCGACAACCAGCTCGAGTATCGCTTCAATACGGGCCCGGTCAGGCACACGATGCTGTTCGGCGTCGACCTGAAGGGATACCAGATCGACGACTACCAGGCCTTCGGGGGTGGCGTGCCCGCGATCAACGTCTTCAATCCCGCCTATGGGGCGGCCGAGGTCGCACTGCCGGCCGCTCCGTTCCGGAACTTCCTGATCACTCAGAAGCAGGCCGGCACTTATCTTCAGGACCAGATGAAGCTCGGCAACTTCACGCTGGTGCTGAGTGGCCGCAATGACTGGGTCGAGACGACGCAGGAAACGCGTGACACCGGCGCCACGGTCGGGAGCCGCAACGACAGCAGGTTCAGCGGCCGCGCCGGGCTGATCTACAATTTCGACAATGGCATCGCACCCTACGTCTCCTATTCGACGAGCTACAATCCGATCATCGGGCTCAACGCCCAGAACCAGCTGTTTCTGCCGGAGACCGCCAAGCAGGCCGAAATCGGCGTAAAGGTCGCGCCAAAAGGCTTCGACGGTTATTTCACGGTCTCGGCTTTCGATCTGGTCCGTCAGAACGTCGCGACGACGTTGCCGGGCAGCGTTCCAGTCCTGCAGAACCAGACGGGCGAGGTGACCTCGCGCGGTATCGAGCTCGAAGCGGTGGCCAATGCCACGAAGGAGCTGAAGTTCATCGGCTCCTTCACGGCCTATCATCTCTTCAACAGCAAGGATCTAGATCCGACGCTCGTCGGCAAGACACCGACCAACACGCCTGAGCTCCTGGTCTCGGGCTGGGCCGACTACACCTTCAAGGACGGACCGCTGGAAGGATTTGGTTTCGGCGGCGGCGTTCGCTACATCGGCGCGTCCTGGGCCGACACTGCCAATACCCTCGAGGTTCCCGCGGTGGTGCTCGGCGATCTCGCGGTCCATTACGAATGGCAGAACTGGCGGACGGCGCTCAACGTGATCAACGTGACCGACAAGATGTATGTCGCGAGTTGCGCGTCGACCACCTCCTGCTTCTACGGCGACCGCCGGCGCGTCACCGCCAGCGTTTCCTACAAATGGTGAGGACAGGTGAGGGCGGCTGACATCTGGTGCCGCCGGTCCTCCACCACGAGATAGATGAGCACCCGGGCTATGCCCCCCAGCCCGAAGCTCATCGGAGCGCGGCGCGCGCGACGGCCCTCCACGTCGCCGCTCGCCGCGCTCGCGACCGGTCGGGCCGCAATATATCGCAAGCCCGAGTTGTCTTCGCAGCAGGCAGGCCCGGTCCGGCCCCGATGCATGGCTCGTCAGATCGCTTGCGCCTGTGGATAGGTGTCTTTGCTCCGGGGCGCTCGGCATTATGTCGCCGGGGTGACAGTCAGTCGGGGCCTAATGGCGGCCGCAGCTCGGTTTGGGTGCGCTGCCGCACCAAAAAACCAGGTGCTTTTCTCGTGCAATGCGTGGCAAAAAGCTGCCTTGGCTCGCGCGGCCGCAATCTCAGAACGGCTGCCCTGCAAAACGGTGGCCGCCCTTGCTGGCCTTGGCGATCTGCTCCATACCAGCGCGGGGTGATTCCGGGATTTTCACCGTTCTGGGGGCGGCAAAGGGCCTAAAAAGAGCGTGTCTTGCGCCCATTGGTGCACTGCGCTAAGGCTCAGAATAATTCCAAATCGGACGAATCCGTGGCTGTCCCGAGGCTGCGGGAAAAAGGGCTCGCCATGAGCGGCATTCTGCAGAACTATCTTCCACTCGTCGTCTTTATAGGGGTAGCGGGCCTCATTGGCCTCGTGCTGCTGATTGCGCCCTTCGTCGTGGCGTTCCAGCAGCCGGACCCGGAAAAGCTGTCGGCGTATGAGTGCGGTTTCAACGCCTTCGACGACGCGCGCATGAAGTTCGACGTCCGCTTCTATCTGGTCGCCATTCTCTTCATCATCTTCGATCTCGAGGTGGCGTTCCTGTTTCCCTGGGCGGTGGCGTTCGGCAAGCTTGGCGCGACCGGCTTCTGGTCCATGGTGGTGTTCCTCGCCGTGCTGACGGTCGGGTTCGCCTATGAATGGAAGAAGGGAGCACTCGAATGGGATTGAACCCCGTGTCGTCCACAGGTCCGGCTATCGCGCCGGCCCCCAAGGGCATCCTGGATCCGTCGACCGGCCGGCCGGTCGGGGCCAATGATCCGTTCTTCCTCGAGGTCAACTCCGAGCTGTCCGACAAGGGCTTCTTCGTGGCCGCGACCGACGACCTCATCACCTGGGCCCGTACCGGCTCCCTGATGTGGATGACCTTCGGTCTCGCCTGCTGTGCGGTCGAGATGATGCAGGTGTCGATGCCGCGCTACGACGTCGAGCGCTTCGGCTTCGCGCCGCGTGCCTCGCCGCGCCAGTCCGACGTGATGATCGTCGCAGGCACGCTGACCAACAAGATGGCGCCGGCGCTGCGCAAGGTCTACGACCAGATGCCCGAGCCGCGCTACGTCATCTCGATGGGCTCCTGCGCCAACGGCGGCGGCTACTATCACTATTCCTACTCGGTCGTGCGCGGCTGCGACCGCATCGTGCCGATCGACATCTATGTGCCGGGCTGCCCGCCCACGGCGGAAGCGCTGCTTTACGGCGTGCTGCTGCTGCAGAAGAAGATCCGGCGCACCGGCACCATCGAACGCTAAGGTTTTACGTCATGGACGACGCCAAGCTCGACGCCCTGGGGCAGACGATCGTTAGCGCGCTTCCGGGCGCCGCCATCGGTCATTCGGTGGCCTTCAACCAGCTGACGGTTGATGTCGAAGCCAGCAAGATCGTCGAGGTGGTCAAGTACCTCCGCGACGACCCGAACTGCCGCTTCATCAACTTCACCGACATCACGGCCGCGGACTATCCGTCGCGCGAGAAGCGCTTCGACGTGATCTATCACTTCCTGTCCCCGACCCTGAACGCGCGGATCCGGCTCAAGGCCCAGGCCGACGAGACCACGCAGGTGCCGTCGCTGATCGAGGTGTTCCCCGGCGCCGACTGGTTCGAGCGCGAGGCTTACGACCTCTACGGCGTGTTCTTCGTCGGCCATCCCGACATGCGCCGCATCCTCACCGATTACGGGTTCGAGGGCCACCCGCTGCGCAAGGACTTTCCGACCACGGGATTCGTCGAGGTCCGCTACGACGACCAGGAGAAGCGGGTTGTGTACGAGCCCGTCCGGCTCAACCAGGAATTCCGCAAGTTCGACTTTTTGTCTCCGTGGGAGGGGGCCGATTATCCGGTCCTTCCAGGGGATGAAAAAGCGGGACCGAAGGTCTGATCATGAACGAGCAACCCGAACAGCTTCGCAACTTCACCATCAATTTCGGTCCGCAGCATCCGGCGGCGCACGGCGTGCTGCGTCTGGTGTTGGAACTTGACGGCGAAGTCGTCGCCCGCGTCGATCCCCATATCGGCCTGCTTCACCGCGGCACCGAGAAGCTGATCGAGCAGAAGACCTACCTCCAGGCGATCCCGTATTTCGATCGGCTCGACTACGTCGCGCCGATGAACCAGGAGCACGCCTTCTGCATGGCGGCTGAAAAGCTGCTCGGCATCGAGGTGCCGCGCCGCGGTCAGCTCATCCGCGTGCTCTATTGCGAGATCGGCCGCATCCTGTCGCATCTGCTCAACGTCACCACGCAGGCGATGGACGTCGGCGCGCTGACCCCGCCGCTGTGGGGTTTCGAAGAGCGCGAAAAGCTGATGGTGTTCTACGAGCGCGCCTCGGGCAGCCGTATGCACGCAGCCTTCTTCCGCGTCGGCGGCGTGCATCAGGATTTGCCGCAGAAGCTGGTCGACGACATCGAGGCCTGGTGCGATCCGTTCCTGAAGGTCGTGGACGACCTCGACCGGTTGCTCACCGCCAATCGCATCTTCAAGCAGCGCAACGTCGATATCGGCGTGGTCCCGCTGAAGGAAGCCTGGGAGTGGGGCTTCTCCGGCGTGATGGTGCGCGGCTCGGGCGCGGCCTGGGACCTGCGCAAGTCGCAACCCTATGAATGCTACGCCGAGATGGATTTCGACATTCCGATCGGCAAGAACGGCGACTGCTACGACCGCTATCTGATCCGCATGGAAGAGATGCGCCAGTCCATCCGCATCATGAAGCAGTGCATCCAGAAGCTGAACGCGCCTGAAGGCAAGGGCCCGGTCGTCGTCGAAGACAACAAGGTCGCGCCGCCGCGCCGTGGCGAGATGAAGCGCTCGATGGAAGCGCTGATCCATCACTTCAAGCTCTACACCGAAGGCGTCCACGTGCCGGCCGGCGAAGTCTATGCCGCGGTCGAGGCGCCGAAGGGCGAGTTCGGCGTCTATCTGATCTCCGACGGCACCAACAAACCCTATAAGTGCAAGATCCGCGCGCCGGGCTTTGCGCATCTGCAGGCGATGGATCACATCTGCCGCGGCCATCTGCTCGCCGACGTCTCGGCAATCCTCGGCTCGCTCGACATCGTGTTCGGAGAGGTCGATCGGTGATGGGGCAGCAGGCGCCAATCCAGTTTGACCGCGCCTCGGGGGCCCTTGAAGGGGCCAACCTGTGGGAGCGGACGGCTGCCTTGGCGCTGGTGACGGGATCGAAGATCTCCTCGCACTTCTCGCATATGGGCTACATCGCCTGCGCGAATTTGCTGCGGAAGACGCTGCCCGAGCGCAACATCGCGATCAGGCTCAATCCCGACGCCGTGTTCGAATTCCCTTACGGCGACGGCTATTGGAGCAAGCTGCTCAACCGCTCCTACAATTACGAGGACGAGCTCGAACTGCTGTTCGCCGATTCCGTCGACGTCGACTACACGCTGCTCGATTGCGGCGCCAACTACGGTTATTGGTCGGTGCTGGTGTCGAGCAGGCCGTTCGGTTCGCACAAGGCGATCGCGATCGAGCCGTCGGGGCAGAACTATCCGAAGCTCGCCAACAACGCCCGCGTCAACGGTAATCGCTTCGAGACCATGAAATGCGCGATCGGCGCCAGCCGCGGCACCGCGCGTCTGTCAGGCACCAAGCACGAAGCCTTCAGCATCGCCGGCGATCCCTCCGCGGGCGGTGAGGAGGTGCCGGTCATCGCACTCGACAATCTGATCGAGGACGGCAAGGTCGCAAGCACCGGCAAGTACCTGATCAAGCTCGACGTCGAGGGCGTCGAGATCGAGGCGATCAAGGGCGGCGCGCGTCTGCTCCAGGCCGACAGCGTCATCATGTGCGAGGAGCACGGCAGCGACCGCTCTCATGCGGTGTCGCGCTTCATCCTCGAGCAGACCCCGCTGAAGCTGATCGTGTTCGATCCGCGCAGCAACCGGATGGAGACCGTGACCGAGCTGTCGATCCTCGACCGCATCAAGGTCTCGACCCACGTCGGCTACAACGTTTTCGGCACCGCAAGCGCATTTTGGCAGGACAGGATCGAAGCCCTGAATGCGAAAACAGCGCGCCGCATGCAGTGAGAGATTGAAGAGATGTCCGTTCGCCGATTAGCACCGAAGGAAGTCCAGCCCGCGAGCTTTGCGTTCACGGAGGAGAACCTCGCATTCGCCAAGCAGCAGATCGCGAAATATCCGGCGGGACGTCAGGCCTCCGCCGTCATCGCCATCCTCTGGCGTGCCCAGGAGCAGCACGACGGCTGGGTCTCGGAAGCCGCGATCCGCGTCATCGCCGACATGCTCGACATGCCCTACATCCGCGTGCTGGAAGTCGCGACCTTCTACACGATGTTCCAGCTTGCCCCCGTCGGCAAGAAGGCCCACGTCCAGGTCTGCGGCACCACGCCGTGCCGCCTGCGCGGCGCCGAGGATCTGATCCACGTCTGCGAACACCGCATCCATCACGAGCCCTTCCACCTGTCCAAGGACGGCAATTTCAGCTGGGAGGAGGTCGAGTGCCTCGGTGCCTGCGTGAACGCGCCGATGGTGCTGATCGGCAAGGACACTTATGAGGACCTCACCAAGGAAAGCTTCGGCAAGGTGCTCGACGGTTTCGCTTCGGGCAATCCGCCCAAACCCGGTCCGCAGAACGGCCGCCAGTTCTCGGCGCCGATCACCGGGCCGACCACGCTGAAGGAGAGCACCTGATGGGTGGTCTCTCGCAGCCTTCCGTGCAGGGGAGCGGTGCCATGAAAAAGTGGGGCTTCATCGCGTTGCACGCCGCCGTGGCGGCCGCTTTCATTTTCCTGCTGCAGCGTTTCAGCCTGAACGCGTCGCTGGAATCCAGTCTGCTCTGGGCGCTGACCTTCGCCGTCTGCGCCGCCGGACTTGCCTACAAGCAGACCATTCGTTGATCGGAAAGCACTGATATGCTCGAGGACAAGGACCGCATCTTCAAGAACCTCTACGGCCTCCACGATTGGGGGCTCGAGGGTGCGCGGCGCCGCGGCGCCTGGGATGGCACCAAGAACATCATCGACAAGGGCCGCGACTGGATCATCAACGAGATGAAGGCGTCGGGCCTGCGCGGCCGCGGCGGCGCCGGCTTCCCGACCGGCCTGAAATGGTCGTTCATGCCGAAGGAATCGACCGACGGCCGGCCGAGCTATCTCGTCGTCAACGCCGACGAGTCCGAGCCCGGCACCTGCAAGGATCGCGAGATCATGCGGCACGATCCGCATCTCCTGATCGAGGGCTGCCTGATCGCGAGCTGCGCGATGAACGCGCATGCCTGCTACATCTATGTCCGCGGCGAGTTCATCCGCGAGCGCGAGCATCTCCAGGCCGCGATCGACCAGGCCTATGAGGCCAAGCTGGTCGGCAAGGACAACGTCAACGGCTGGCCGTTCGACATCTACGTCGCGCACGGCGCCGGCGCTTACATCTGCGGCGAGGAAACCGCGCTGCTCGAAAGCCTCGAGGGCAAGAAGGGCCAGCCGCGGCTGAAGCCGCCGTTCCCGGCCAATGTCGGCCTGTTCGGCTGCCCGACCACCGTCAACAACGTCGAGTCCATCGCGGTTGCGCCCGACATCCTCAGGCGCGGCGCGGCGTGGTTCGCCGGCATCGGCCGTCCGAACAATGTCGGCACGAAACTCTTCTGCATCTCCGGCCATGTCGAGCGGCCCTGCAACGTCGAAGAGGCCATGGGCATTCCGTTCCGGGAGCTGATCGACAAGCATTGCGGCGGCATCCGCGGCGGCTGGGACAACCTCAAGGCCGTGATCCCCGGCGGCTCGTCGGTGCGCATGGTGCCGGCCGAGCAGATCATCGACACGCCGATGGATTTCGACAGTCTGAGCAAGCTGCGCTCGGGCCTCGGCACCGCGGCTGTGATCGTGATGGACAAGTCCACCGACCTGATCCGCGCGATTGCCCGCATCTCCTATTTCTACAAGCACGAGAGCTGTGGCCAGTGCACGCCGTGCCGCGAGGGCACGGGCTGGATGTGGCGCGTCCTCACCCGCATGGCCGAGGGCCGCGCCCACAAGCGCGAGATCGACATGCTGCTCGAGGTGACCAAGCAGGTCGAGGGCCACACCATCTGCGCGCTCGGCGATGCTGCGGCATGGCCGATCCAGGGCCTGATCGCGCATTTCCGTCACGAGATCGAAGCGCGCATCGACCAATATTCGCACAGGGCCGACATCGACGATATCGGCGTCCGCGATCCCGTGAACATGGTCGCGGCGGAGTAAGAAGAATGACCAAGCTCATCATCGACGGCAAAGAGATCGATGTGCCCGCCGAGTACACGCTGCTTCAGGCGTGCGAGGCGGCCGGCGCCGAGATTCCGCGCTTCTGCTATCACGAGCGGCTGTCGATCGCCGGCAATTGCCGGATGTGCCTCGTCGAGGTGAAGGGCGGCCCCAAGCCGGTCGCAAGCTGCGCCTGGGGTGTGCGCGACTGCCGTCCGGGCCCCAAGGGCGAGCCGCCGGAGATCTCGACGCGTTCGCCGATGGTGAAGAAGGCGCGCGAAGGCGTGATGGAATTCCTTCTGATCAACCATCCGCTGGATTGCCCGATCTGCGACCAGGGCGGCGAGTGCGACCTGCAGGACCAGGCGATGGGCTATGGTGTCGACACCAGCCGCTTCGCCGAGAACAAGCGTGCAGTCGAGGACAAATATCTCGGCCCGCTGGTCAAGACCTCGATGAACCGCTGCATCCAGTGCACGCGCTGCGTCCGCTTCTCGGCGGAAGTCGCCGGCGCGCCCGAGATGGGCGCCACCGGCCGTGGCGAGGACATGGAGATCACGACCTATCTCGAGCACGCGCTCACGTCGGAGCTTCAAGGCAATCTCGTCGACATCTGCCCGGTGGGCGCGCTGACCTCGAAGCCCTACGCCTTCGCGGCGCGTCCGTGGGAGCTCGGCAAGACGCAGTCGATCGACGTGATGGACGGCGTCGGCTCGGCAATCCGCGTCGACACCCGCGGTCGTGAGGTGATGCGCGTGCTGCCGCGCATCAACGAGGCCGTGAATGAGGAGTGGATCTCCGACAAGACCCGCCACGTCGTCGACGGCCTGCGCACCCAGCGCCTGGACCGGCCCTATATCCGTGAAGCCGGCAAGCTGCGCGCGGCGAGCTGGACCGAAGCCTTCGCCGCGATCGCCGCCAAGGCGGCGCGCACCGACGGCAAGCGCATCGGCGCGATCGCGGGCGATCTCGCCGGCGTCGAGGAGATGTTCGCGCTGAAGGATCTGCTCGCCAAGTTCGGCTCGACCAATATGGCGGTGCAGGGCGGCGACGCCTTCGACCCCGCGCTCGGCCGCAGCTCCTACATCTTCAACCCGACGCTGGTGGGGGTGGAGCAGGCGGATGCGCTGCTCATCATCGGCGCGAACCCGCGGAAAGAGGCGGCCGTGTTCAACGCCCGCATCCGCAAGCGCTGGCGTGCCGGCGGCTTCAAGGTCGGCTTGATCGGGGCCAAGGTCGATCTGACCTACGACTACGATCACCTCGGCGCGGGCACCGAGACGCTCGGTGATCTCGCGGCCGGCAAGCATTCCTTCATGGACGTGCTGAAGAACGCCAAGCACCCGATCATCCTGGTCGGCGCGGGCGCGGCTTCGCGTCACGACGGCGCCGCCATTCTCGCCAGCGCCGCCAAGCTCGCGCTCGACGTCGGTGCGGTCAAGGACGGCTGGAACGGCTTTGGCGTGCTGCACGAGAGCGCCTCGCGCGTTGGTGCGCTCGATATCGGCTTCTCCGCGACCGGCGGCGGCCTGAACGCCGCGCAGATGACGACGTTCGGCACGCTCGACTTGCTGTTCCTGCTCGGCGCCGACGAGATCAACGCGCCTGACGGTACCTTCGTCGTTTATATCGGCACCCATGGCGACCGCGGCGCGCATCGCGCCGACGTGATCCTGCCGGCGGCCGCCTACACCGAGAAGTCCGCGATCTACGTCAACACCGAAGGCCGCGTTCAGATGACGGGCCGCGCCGCGTTCCCGCCGGGTGAAGCCCGCGAGGACTGGGCGATCGTCCGGGCGCTGTCGGAAGCGCTCGGCAAGAAGCTCGGCTATGACTCGCTTTCGGCGCTGCGCCAGGCGATCTTCAAGGCCGTGCCGCACCTGATCCGTCTTGACCAGATCGAGGCCGGCTCGGCCGACCAGATCAAGAAGCTGGCGGGGAAGGGCGGTTCGCCCGAGAAGGCACCGTTCAAGCCGCTGGTCGAGGACTTCTATTTGACCAACCCAATCGCGCGTGCGTCCGCCGTGATGGCGGAATGCTCGCGCCTCGCCTCCGGGCACATGCTGACCGCAGCGGAGTGAGCGTGATCTGATGGAATTCTTCGAAAGCGCATTCTGGACCGGGTTCCTCTGGCCGCTGATCATCATGATCGCGGAGAGCGTCTTGGTGCTCGTCGTCCTCCTGGTCGCGATCGCCTACATCCTGCTCGCCGACCGCAAGATCTGGGCGGCGGTGCAGATCCGGCGCGGCCCGAACGTGGTCGGCCCCTGGGGCCTGCTGCAATCCTTCGCCGACTTGCTGAAGTTCGTGCTGAAGGAGCCGATCATCCCGGCCGGCGCCAACAAGGGCGTCTTCCTGCTGGCGCCGCTGGTCTCCTGCGTGCTCGCGCTTGCCGCCTGGGCGGTGATCCCGACCAATCTCGGCTGGGTGATCTCCGACATCAATGTCGGCATCCTCTTCATCTTCGCGATCTCGTCGCTGTCGATCTACGGCATCATCATGGCCGGCTGGTCGTCGAACTCGAAGTACCCGTTCCTGGCCGCGCTGCGCTCGGCGGCGCAGATGGTGTCTTATGAAGTTTCGATCGGCTTCGTCATCATCACGGTGCTGCTCTGCGCCGGCACGCTGAACCTGTCGGCCGTTGTCGAGGCCCAGCATGTCCGCGGCCTTGCCAGCCTGATCGGGCTGCCGCAGCTCACGATCCTGAACTGGTACGTCTGGCCGCTGTTCCCGATGTTCGTGATCTTCTACGTTTCGGCGCTGGCGGAAACCAACCGCCCGCCGTTCGACCTCGTGGAAGCCGAATCCGAGCTCGTCGCCGGCTTCATGGTCGAGTACGGCTCGACCCCGTATCTGCTGTTCATGCTCGGCGAGTACGTCGCGATCGTCACGATGTGCGCGATGGCGACGATCCTGTTCCTCGGAGGCTGGCTGCCGCCGGTCGACCTGCCGCCCTTCAACTGGGTGCCGGGGATCATCTGGTTCTCGCTCAAAGTCTTCTTCATGTTCTTCCTGTTCGCGATGGCAAAGGCGATCGTGCCGCGCTACCGCTACGACCAACTGATGCGCCTCGGCTGGAAGGTGTTCCTGCCGCTGTCGCTGGCGATGGTGGTCGTGGTGGCCGGCGTGCTGCATTTCGCCGGCATCGCGCCGAAGTGAGGGCCGTCATGGGTATCAACGTCAACGCCACTGCACGCTCGCTTCTGCTGTCGGAATTCGTCTCGGCGTTCTTCCTCGCCATGCGCTATTTCTTCCAGCCGAAGCCGACCCTGAACTATCCGTTCGAGAAGGGCCCGATCTCGCCGCGCTTCCGCGGCGAGCATGCGCTGCGCCGCTATCCGAACGGCGAAGAGCGTTGCATCGCCTGCAAGCTCTGCGAGGCGGTCTGCCCGGCGCAGGCCATCACCATCGAGGCCGGCCCGCGTCGCAACGACGGCACCCGCCGCACCGTGCGCTACGACATCGACATGGTGAAGTGCATCTATTGCGGCCTCTGCCAGGAGGCCTGTCCGGTCGACGCCATCGTCGAAGGTCCGAACTTCGAGTTCGCGACCGAGACCCGCGAGGAACTGTTCTATGACAAGGCCAAGCTGCTCGCCAACGGCGACCGCTGGGAACGCGAGATCGCGAAAGCGATCGAGCTCGACGCGCCGTACCGGTGAGGTGAGGGCATGATCCTTCCCGCGCTGTTCTTCTATCTCTTTGCCGGCGTCTGTGTCGCCTCGGCCGTGATGGTGATTGTCTCGCGCAATCCCGTGCACTCCGTGCTGTACCTGATCCTGGCCTTCGTCAACGCCTCCGGCCTGTTCGTGCTGATGGGCGCCGAGTTCCTGGCGATGATCCTGATCGTCGTCTATGTCGGCGCGGTCGCGGTGCTGTTCCTGTTCGTGATCATGATGCTCGACGTGGACTTCACCGAGCTGCGCGAGGGCTTCATCGAGTACCTGCCGGTCGGCCTCGTGATCGGCGGCATCTTCCTGTTCGAGCTACTGCTCACCGTCGGCTTCTGGGTCATCAATCCCGGCGTCGCCAAGACGATCACGGCGGCGATCCCGGCCAACGTCTCCAATACCGAGGCGCTCGGGCTCGTGCTCTATACGAAGTACATCCACTACTTCCAGCTCTCGGGCATGGTGCTGCTGGTCGCCATGATCGGCGCCATCGTGCTGACGCTGCGGCACAAGGCGAGCGTGAAGCGGCAGGACATCAACGTTCAGAACGCGCGCACGCCCGACATGGCGATGGCGATGCGCAAGGTGGCGCCGGGGCAGGGGCTCCAGGACTCTGACGCGGCGGAGTGGGTGAAATGACGATCGGGCTCGGACACTATCTGGCGGTCGGCGCGATCCTGTTCACGCTCGGCATCCTCGGCATCTTCCTGAACCGCAAGAACATCATCGTCATCCTGATGTCGATCGAGCTGATCCTGCTCTCGGTCAACATCAACCTCGTCGCGTTCTCGACCTTCCTCGGCGACATCGTCGGCCAGGTCTTCGCGCTTCTGGTGCTGACGGTCGCTGCCGCTGAAGCCGCGATCGGTCTCGCCATCCTGGTGGTATATTTCCGCAACCGCGGCTCGATCGCGGTTGAGGACGTCAATCTGATGAAGGGCTGAGCTCTCAAATGGTTCAGGCAATCGTTTTCCTGCCTCTGCTGGGCGCCATTCTGGCCGGGCTGATCGCGCTGTTCGGCGCGCATGCCCGCAACCCCTCGGGTGACGAGGTCGAGCATCACGGCGATCACGGTCATGGCGATGCCCATGCCGCGGCCGCCCATGACGACCATGGCCACGACGATCACGCCCATGACGACCACGGCCACGGCCCGGTCGAGCCGCCGGCGGCGGGCTCGCGCGGCGCCGAGCTGATCACGACGGGTCTGCTGTTCGTGTCGGCGGCGCTGTCCTGGATGACGCTCGTCGACGTCGGCTTCATGCACCATGACGCCCGCATCCAGCTGCTGCCTTTCATCTTTTCCGGCGACCTCCAGGTCTGGTGGACGCTACGCGTCGACACGCTCACGGCCGTGATGCTGGTGGTGGTGACGACCGTGTCCTCGCTCGTGCACCTCTATTCCATCGGCTACATGGACGAGGACCCGAACCGGCCGCGCTTCTTCGGCTATCTCAGCCTGTTCACCTTCGCCATGCTGATGCTGGTGACGGCGGACAACCTCGTGCAGCTGTTCTTCGGCTGGGAAGGCGTGGGTCTGGCGAGCTATCTGCTGATCGGCTTCTGGTACCAGAAGCCGTCGGCGAATGCGGCCGCCATCAAGGCCTTCGTGGTCAACCGCGTCGGCGACTTCGGTTTTGCGCTCGGCATCTTCGCGATCTTCATGCTGACCAGCTCGACCGATTTCGAGACCATCTTCCATGCCGCGCCCGGCCTGACCGGCAAGACCATCAACTTCCTCGGCTGGCACGCCGATGCGCTGACCCTGACCTGCCTGTTGCTGTTCATGGGCGCGATGGGCAAGTCGGCGCAGTTCCTGCTGCACACCTGGTTGCCGGACGCGATGGAAGGCCCGACGCCTGTGTCGGCGCTGATTCACGCCGCGACCATGGTCACCGCGGGCGTCTTCATGGTAGCGCGCCTGTCGCCGCTGTTCGAGCTCGCCCCGAACGCGCAGGCCGTCGTGATGTTCTTCGGCGCGACCACCGCGTTCTTTGCCGCGACCATCGGCCTCGTCCAGAACGACATCAAGCGCATCGTCGCCTATTCGACCTGTTCGCAGCTCGGCTACATGTTCGTGGCGATGGGAGCAGGGGCCTATTCGGTCGGCATGTTCCATCTGTTCACGCACGCCTTCTTCAAGGCGTTGCTGTTCCTGGGCTCCGGCTCGGTGATCTACGCGATGCACCACGAGCAGGACATCCGCAACATGGGCGGCCTCTGGCGCAAGATCCCCTACACCTATGCGGTGATGGTGGTCGGGACGCTGGCGCTCACCGGATTCCCGCTCACCGCCGGCTACTTCTCCAAGGACGCAATCATCGAGTCCGCCTACGCCTCGCACAATCCGTTTGCGATGTACGGTTTCCTGATGACGGTCGTCGCCGCCGGCCTGACCTCGTTCTACTCCTGGCGCCTGATCTTCAAGACCTTCCACGGCGAGCCGCATGACGAGCATCACTACGAGGCCGCACATGAGGCCCCGCTCTGGATCCTGATCCCGATCGGCGTGCTCGCGGTCGGCTCGATCATCGCCGGCTTCCCGTTCAAGGAGCTGTTCGCAGGTCACGGCATCGAGGAGTTCTTCCGCGAGTCCGTGAAGATGAGCCCGCACATCATCGAGGAGATGCACCACATCCCCGAGACCATCGCCGTCCTGCCGACGGTGATGATGGTGCTGGGCTTCCTCGTCTCGTACCTGTTCTACATCCGCCGGCCGTACATCCCTGTGCAGCTCGCTAAAGAGCAGCCGATGCTGTACCAGTTCCTGCTCAACAAATGGTACTTCGACGAGCTCTACGACATCATCTTCGTCCGTCCGGCGAAGTGGATCGGCTATCAGCTCTGGAAGAAGGGCGACGGCTTCATCATCGACGGCCTCGGTCCCGACGGCGTTTCGGCCCGCGTCCTGGACGTCACCCGCAACGTCGTGAAGATCCAGACCGGCTATCTCTATCACTACGCATTCGCCATGCTGATCGGCGCCGCCGGCCTGATCACCTGGTTCATGTTCGGCTTTGGAGGCCAGTAAATGACAACCTGGCCCATCCTATCGGTCACGACGTTCCTGCCGCTGGTCGGCGCGCTGATCGTCTATCTCAGCCGCGGCGATGACGAGGCGGCCAAGCGCAACTCGCGCTGGATCGCGCTCTGGACCACGCTGATCACCTTCGCGGTGTCGGTGATCCTGGTCATGCGGTTCGACCCGACCAATCCCGACTTCCAGTTCGTCGAGAAGGCGAACTGGCTCGCGACCGGCATCACCTACCACATGGGCGTCGACGGCATCTCGCTGCCGCTGGTGATCCTGACCACCGCCGTGATGCCGTTCTGCATCATCGCGAGCTGGAAGGCGATCACCAACCGCGTCCGCGAATACATGATGGCGTTCCTGATCCTGGAAACGCTGATGATCGGCACCTTCTCGGCGCTCGATCTCGTGCTGTTCTACCTGTTCTTCGAAGGCGGCCTGATCCCGATGTTCCTGATCATTGGCGTCTGGGGCGGTCCGCGCCGGGTCTACGCGTCGTTCAAGTTCTTCCTCTACACGCTGCTCGGCTCCGTCCTGATGCTGCTCGCCATCATGGCGCTGTACTGGAATGGCGGCACCACCGACATTCCGACCCTGATGCACACCGCCGTGCCGCGCTCGCTGCAGACCTGGGCCTGGCTCGCTTTCTTCGCCTCGTTCGCGGTGAAGATGCCGATGTGGCCCGTGCATACCTGGCTTCCCGACGCGCACGTCGAGGCGCCGACGGCCGGCTCCGTGGTCCTGGCCGCGATCCTGCTGAAGATGGGCGGCTACGGCTTCCTGCGCTTCTCGCTGCCGATGTTCCCGCTGGCCTCGCACGACTTCGCGCCGCTGATCTTCACGCTGTCGGCCATCGCCATCATCTACACCTCGCTGGTGGCCTTGATGCAGGAGGACATGAAGAAGCTGATCGCGTACTCCTCGGTCGCGCATATGGGTTTCGTCACCATGGGCATCTTCGCCGGCACCATGCAGGGCGTCGCCGGCGGCGTGTTCCAGATGATTTCGCACGGCATCGTCTCCGGCGCGCTGTTCCTCTGCGTCGGCATCGTCTACGACCGCCTGCACACCCGCGAGATCGCGGCCTATGGCGGCCTCGTCAACCGGATGCCGCTCTACGCGCTGACCTTCATGGTCTTCACCATGGCCAATGTCGGTCTGCCCGGCACCAGCGGCTTCGTCGGCGAGTTCATGACGCTGCTCGGCACCTTCAAGGTCTCGATCCCGACCGCGTTCTTCGCCAGTTTCGGCGTGATCCTGTCGGCGGCCTACGCGCTGTGGCTCTACCGCAAGGTCGTGTTCGGGGCGCTGGTCAAGCCGTCGCTGGCGAGCATGAAGGATCTGACCCTGCGTGAATGCGTGATCCTGTTCCCGATGATCGCGCTGACGATCCTGTTCGGCGTCTATCCGAAGCCGGTGCTCGACATGTCGGCCGCCTCGGTCCAGCAACTCGTCAACAACTACAACACCGCTGTGACGGCCGTGAAGGCCGCCGCACTGCTCCAGTGATCGGGCAGGTCAGGATATCGCCATGAGCTTTGAGACTGCAGGTTATCAACTGGCGCCGGTGCTGCCCGAGATCGTGCTCGCGATCGGCGCCATGGCTCTGCTGATGCTGGGAGCCTATCGCGGGCAGGGGACGACCGGTGCGGTCACCTCGCTGGCGGTCGTGCTTCTGGTCGTGGTCGGCGTGCTCGAGTACATGCTGCCGGCGGGCAAGCAGGTGACCTTCGGCGGCAGCTTCATCGTCGACGACTTCGCCCGCTTCATGAAGATCCTGGCCCTGATCGGCTCGGCGGTGACGCTGGTGCTGTCGACCGAATTCCTGTCCGACCCGTCGCGCCGGATCTTCGAATACGCCATCCTGGTGCTGCTCTCGACGCTCGGCATGATGGTGCTGATCTCGGCCGGCGACCTGATCTCGCTCTATCTCGGCCTCGAATTGATGTCGCTGGCGCTCTATGTCGTGGCGGCCTCGAACCGGGACAACGCCAAGTCGACCGAAGCCGGCCTGAAGTATTTCGTGCTCGGCGCACTGTCCTCGGGCATGCTGCTGTACGGCGCCTCGCTGATCTACGGCTTCACCGGCACGGTCAGCTTCACTGGTATCGCGGCGGCCGCGACGGTCTCGAATGTCGGCCTCGTCTTCGGTCTGGTCTTTCTGCTCGTCGGCCTCTGCTTCAAGGTTTCGGCCGTGCCGTTCCACATGTGGACCCCTGATGTCTACGAGGGCGCGCCGACCCCGGTCACCGCCTTCTTCGCGTCGGCGCCGAAGGTCGCCGCGCTCGCCGTGTTCACCCGCGTCACGCTCACCGCTTTCCCGGGCATCGTCTCGCAGTGGCAGCAGATCCTGGTGTTCGTGGCGATCGCCTCGATGGCGCTCGGCTCCTTCGCCGCGATCGGCCAGAGCAACATCAAGCGCCTGATGGCCTATTCCTCGATCGGTCACATGGGCTTCGCGCTGGTCGGCCTTGCCTCCGGCACGGTCGAGGGCGCGCAGGGCGTCCTGATGTACATCGTGATCTATGTCGCGATGACGCTGGGCTCGTTCTCGATCATCCTTGCCATGCGCCGCAACGGCCAGGCGGTCGAGCAGATCAGCGATTTCGCCGGCCTGTCGCGCACCAATCCGCTGCTCGCCTTCATGTTCGCGATGCTGCTGTTCTCGCTCGCGGGCATTCCGCCGCTCGCGGGCTTCTTCGCCAAATGGTACGTGTTCGTCGCCGCCATCAAGGCGAATTTGTTCACGCTCGCCGTCGTCGGCGTGCTGACCAGCGTGGTCGGCGCCTACTACTATCTCGCCATCGTCAAGACGATGTATTTCGACGAGCCGGCCGGCCAGGTCGATCCGGTGCGCGTCGAGGTGAAGACGGTGCTGGCGGTGTTTGGCCTGTTCAACATCCTGTTCGCGCTGTTCGCAGGTCCCGTGGTGAGCGTCGCCTCCGCCGCGGCAAAGTCGCTGTTCTAGGATGGGGTTCGCGCTCGGTCCTCGCGCATCATCCGCGGGCTACAGGCTCGCGGCCTTCGAACGGACCGGCTCGACCAATACCGAGGCGATCGAGCAAGCCAGGCGCGGCGAGCGCGGCCCGATGTGGTTCGTCACGTCGGAGCAGACCGCCGGCCGCGGCCGCCGTCAGCGCGCCTGGATCGCGCCGCGCGGCAATCTCGCCGCCAGCATCCTCGAAGTCATGGACGTGGCTCCCGCCGTCGCCGCAACCCTCGGCTTCGCCGCGGGCCTCGCCGAGGAGGCCGCGCTGGAAAAGGTCAGCCTCGAGGCCGCAATCCGCCTCGGCCCTGATCGTCCGCGCTACGCCCTGAAATGGCCGAACGACGTTTTGGCCGGTGGCAAGAAGCTGGTCGGCATTGGCCTCGAAGCCGAAGCCATCGGCGACCGCCTTGCCGTCGTCGTCGGCATCGGCACCAATGTCGTCGCAGCGCCCGAGGGCATGCCGACGCCTGCGGTGTCGCTGGCCGCGCTCGGGGTGCAGATCAGTGCGGAGGAACTGTTCTCGGCGCTCTCCGACGCCTGGGTCGAGTTCCGCGGCATCTGGGACAATGGAAGCGGCTTTGCCGCGATCCGCAAGCTGTGGCTGGAGCGCGCCGCGGGGCTCGGCGAGCGGGTCGCAATCCACACGGGAGCGATGACGCTGGAAGGCATTTTTGACACGATCGACGACACCGGCTGCCTGATCGTCCGCACTGCGGAGGGCCGCCGCGTGCCGGTGGCCGCGGGCGAGGTGTTCTTCGGTTCGGCCGCGTCCGTAGGAGCTGCGTGATGGCGAAGCCCGAAGAACTGGTGTTTGCGCCGCTGGGCGGCGTCGGCGAGATCGGCATGAACCTGTCGATCTATGGGCTCGGCAGCCGCCAGCAGCGCGCCTGGATGGCGGTCGATCTCGGCGTCTCCTTCGGCGACGAAGAGCACCTGCCGGGCATCGACCTGATCATGCCCGACATCAGCTTCCTGGAGAAGGAGCGCAAGAACCTGATGGGCCTGGTGCTGACCCACGCCCATGAGGACCATTTCGGCGCGATCATCGACCTCTGGCCGAAGCTGAAATGCCCGATCTACGCGACGCAGTTCAGTGCGGCCCTGTTCGAGGCCAAATGCGCCGCCGAGCGCAACGCGCCGAAGATCCCCGTGACGGTGGTGCCGTCCGGCGGCCGCGTCGACGTCGGCCCGTTCAACGTCGAGTTCATTCCCGTCGCCCACTCCATTCCTGAAGCGCATGCGCTGGCGATCCACACCGAAGCCGGCACGGTGCTGCACACCGGCGACTGGAAGATCGATCCGACCCCGACCCTGGGGAGCCCGACCGACGAGAAGCGTCTGCGCGAACTCGGCGAGGAGGGCGTGCTCGCTCTGATCGGCGATTCCACCAATGCGGTGCGCGACGGCCGCTCGCCGTCCGAGGCCGAGGTCGCCCGCACCATCATCGATCTGGTGAAGGCCGCAAAGGGCCGCGTCGCGGTGACGACCTTCGCTTCCAACGTCGCGCGCATCAAGGCCGTCGCTGCCGCTGCCAAGGCCGCCGACCGCGAGGTCGTCGTGGTCGGCCGCGCCATGGAGCGCGTGGTGCAGGTCGCGCGCGAATGCGGCTATCTCGACGGCGTGCAGAATTTCCGCTCACCCGAAGTCTACGGCCATCTGCCGCAGGACAAGGTGCTGGCGCTGTGCACCGGCAGCCAGGGCGAGCCGCGCGCGGCGCTGGCGCGCATCGCCAATGACGATCATCCCGAGATCACGCTGAACCGCGGCGATAGCGTCATCTTCTCCTCGCGCACCATCCCGGGCAACGAGAAGGCGGTCGGCTCGATCATCAACAATCTGGTGCTGCAGGGCGTCGAGATCATCACCGATCGCGACCATCTCGTCCACGTCTCCGGCCATCCCCGCCGCGACGAATTGCGCGACATGATTGGCTGGGTGAAGCCGCAGCTCCTGATCCCCGTCCACGGCGAGGCGCTGCATCTGAACGAGCACGCCAAGCTGGCGCGCGCCGCCGGCGTGCCGCGTGTGCTGGTGGTCCGCAACGGCGACCTGATCAAGCTCGGCCCGGGCGATCCCGGCATCATTGGCGAAGTGCCTTCCGGCCGCCTCTACAAGGACGGCACGATCCTGGAGGATTCCAAGTCCCGCGCCGTGGTCGAGCGGCGGCGCATGGCGTTTTCCGGCTGTGCCTTCGTCGCCATCGCCATGACCGAGCAGGGCGAGCTGGCCGACGATCCCGAGGTCGATCTGGTCGGCATCCCCGATAAGAACAGGGCAGGCGAGCCCTTCGACGACCTCGTCTTCGATGCCGTGGTCTCCACCATCGAGGGCCTGCCGAAGGCGCGCCGCCGCGACCCCGACGCATTGGGCGAGTCTGTGCGACGTGCTGTCCGGGCCGTGATCAACGAACATTGGGGCAAAAAGCCCCCCTGTCTGGTACACGTACTGACAGTATAATTTGGGCATGATCTTCTCGGAAAACCGCTTCACATTTTTCCGGATCTTGCCTTAGGGGAGAAGACACATGCTGGGCCGGCTCAACCATGTCGCGATCGCGACCAAGGACGCCGTCAAGGCCGCCAGGATCTATGGCGCCGCGTTCGGCGCCGAGATTTCGGAGGCTGTCGCGCTGCCAGAGCACGGCGTGACCACCGTGTTCGCGACGCTCCCCAACACCAAGATCGAATTCATCGAGCCGCTCGGCGAGACCTCGCCGATCGCAAAATTCCTCGAGCGCAATGCCGACGGCGGCATCCACCATGTCTGCTACGAGGTCGTCGACATCGTCGCCTCGCGCGACACGCTGGTGAAGGAGGGCGCGCGGGTGCTCGGCGACGGCGTGCCGAAGATCGGCGCCCATGGCAAGCCGGTGCTGTTCCTGCACCCCAAGGATTTTTCCGGCGCGCTGGTCGAGATCGAGCAGGCATAGGGCCGAACCATGGCCATCCAGATCTCAACCGCGATCGCAATCTACTTCGTCATCTGGTGGGTCGCGCTGTTCCTGACGCTGCCGTTCGGCGTGCGCAGCCAGCACGAGGATGGCGTCGGTGCGCCCGGCACCGACCCCGGTGCGCCGATCCTGACGCGGATGGGCCGCAAGCTGATCTGGACCACCATCATCTCGGCGATCATCTACGGCCTCGGCCTCGCGGCCTATCACGCCGGCTATCTCTCGATCGAGCGCCTGTCGAAATTGATGGGAATGCCTTTCTAGACGTTCTTGCTAGACGTTTTTGCCGACGACATTGTTTGGGGGGAACGAATGACTTTTCAGAGGATCGTCATTGCACTTCTGGTGCTGATCGTCGCCGGCATCGGCGCCATCGGCTATTTCGAATGGCGGATGGCCGCGCAGGTGCGCACCCTGAAGGCGTTCGTCGAGGGCTATGTCTTCAACGAAGCCGTGATGGCCTGCGAGCAGGCCAAGAGCTCGACGCCGTTCAAATGGAACGGGGGCAAGAGCACCTCGGTGATCGGCCTGAACTCGGCCAAGCTGGACAAATACACGGTCAGCGCCAGCTACACGCTGGTGGCGGACAGCGTCTACTGTGATTACGATCCGATCAAAAGAAAGGCCGAGATCGGCTCCAGCTTTTTGGAGCGGGAGTAACGATCCGGCGCTGGCAGGCATGAGCGCGCCGCCGCCTGCTCGATGCGGCGCGAGTTCGCGCACGCCCGATCGGCCGCTTACGCAGTCGGGCTAGATCGCTCGGCGTTGTCGGCCGGCGATGAGCCCGTAGACGAACAGCACGATGATCGCGCCGACGACTGCACCGATCAGTCCCGCACCTTCTTCGGCACGATACCAGCCGAGCGCCTGCCCGAGATAAGTCGCAACGAAGGCGCCGACGATCCCGAGGATGGTCGTCAGGATGAAGCCGGACGGCTCGTTGTCGCCAGGCATGATGAACTTGGCGATCACGCCGGCGACGAAGCCGATGATGATTGTCCAGAGAACACCCATTTCCACACCTCTTCCAGGTTAAGCGGCAACAGCTATGCCTCAGGCAGACGTCCATCCGGCGTGTATTTGTCGACCGCCGAGGGCAATTCCCGGGATAGCCTTGTGAGGATCTCGTCTTGCGAGAGCCCCGTCTGCTGTTCGAGCTTCTCCAGAACGTCGGAGCCGATCGCATTCCTCAGCTCAGGCGACGAAATCTCCTTGTTGGGTCCGGGCTTCACCCATGAATCGGCGACTTCACCCTGGCCGTTCTGGTTGAACCGCTCCAGGAGCTCGCCAATACCGCCATTGAGCAGGCCCCCGATCCCGCCCGCGCCGAGCATGCCGCCGAGATTACCAAGCACTCCCCCAGGCGGCTGCTGACCGCCCGCGGACGAGCCGCCGGTCGCACCTTTCAGCAGCTCAGCCAATTTGTCGCGATTCTGATAGCCGGCCATCGCCAGCATCGCCAGAAGGGCAGTCATGGAGGGCATCCCGCGGTTCATTGGCAACTCCTTTAAAATCTCAGAAACGCAAAACTGTCTCAGCCCGCTTGTGTTCCAAAAATCGGCAAATCGTGGGCTCGCGACCGCGCGGCCCGGCCTGGTCGCCCGACACGGAAAACTTTGCCTGCAACTGCTCCTGGCGTGCGCCGGCGACACTCAGGTGGCGGACCGCCTTGATTGCGATTACGATCCGATCAAAAGAATGGCCGGGATCGCCCAAGCTTCCCAGGAGCGGGAATTGCGATCAGGCCATGCCAAGCATGGGGTGGGATCGTCATGACCGGGGACCGGGCAGGGGACTATCGAATTCTGCATGAAGCGGCGCTGCGGGATTATCTGGCAGGCCTTCCTGATATCGCCGCACTCCTGGGCGGCGAGCCGGCCTCATGGGAGATCACCGAGGTCGGCGACGGCAATCTCAATCTCGTCTTCATCATGAAGGGCGCGCGCGGCGGCGTCGCCGTCAAGCAGGCGCTGCCTTATGTCCGCCTCGTCGGCGAGAGCTGGCCGCTGCCGCTGTCGCGGGCCCATTACGAGTATCTGGCTCTGTCCCGGCAAGCCCAGCTCGCGCCCGGCCTCGTGCCGGCTTTGCTGCATCACAACGAGGCCCTGGCGCTGACGGTGATGGAGCTGCTCGAACCCCACATCATCATGCGCAAGGGGCTGGTTGCGGGAACGCAATACCCAGGCTTCGTCGGTGACATCACCACCTTCATGGCGCGAACGCTGTTCTTCACCTCCGACCTCACGCTGTCCGCGGCCGAGAAGAAGCAGGGCATCGCCGCGTTCGCCGGCAACCATGCGCTCTGCAAGATCACCGAGGATCTGATCTTCACCGATCCCTACCGCATCGCCGAACAGAACCGCTGGACTGCGCCGTATCTCGATGCCCTCGCTACAAGCCTGCGTGATGACATGGAGCTGCATGTCGCGATCTCCCGGCTGAAGCTGAAGTTCATGGCAGGCCCCGAGGCGCTGCTCCACGGCGACCTCCACACCGGCTCGATCATGGTGACGGACAACCAGACGCGGGTAATCGATCCCGAATTTGCGTTCTATGGTCCGATGGGGTTCGACGTCGGCGCCGTGATCGCCAACCTCGTGATGGCTTATTTTGCCTCCGCCGGCCACGAGCGCTCACCGGGCGAGCGGGCTGCGTTCGAGGCCTGGGTGCTGGAGACGGTCGAACAGGTCTGGAACGAGTTTGCACGAAAGTTCCTCGACCTCTGGCGGGCGAATGGCACCGGTGATGCCTATCCGGTCTCACTCTTTGCCGGCGCGCAGGGCGCTGCGCGCCTGGAGGCCGAGCGGCAGGTCTACATGCAGCGTCTGTTCGCCGACACCGCCGGCTTCGCGGCCGCAAAGACCATCCGCCGCATCTTCGGCCTTGCCCACAACATCGATTTCGAGCTGATCGAGGACCCGAAGAAGCGCGCCGTCAGCGAAGCCCGCGCGGTGCGGCTCGCACGGGCGATGATGGTGGAGACGGGGACGTTTCGGACGATCGCCGACGTTACGAGTGCTGCGCGAAAACTGCGGGATTGGCAGCCGGAGCTAGCGGGTTGAAGACGTCGCGAAGGATGGACCCGCATACTCCGTCATTGCGAGGAGTCGCGACAAAATTGCGTAGCAATTTTGCGCTAATGCGACGAAGCAATCCAGACTGCCACCGAGATTCTGGATTGCTTCGCTTCGCTCGCAATGATGGGGAGGGAGCGCAGGCTGGCCCTCAATACAGCCGCATCGGCAGCGGGACGCCCTCGGGTCCGACCAGCAGCCCCCAGGTCTCGTTGACGGCGACCTCGAACGCACGCGTCTGGGCCGCGCTGCCTTTGAGCTTGAGGGTGATCTTGTACTTGCCCGGCGGCAGATCGATCTTCTGGCCATCAGGCAATTTGTCCGCGGCGGCGTCGGAGTCCATCAGGTTCTCTCCGGCGTGAGCCGCCAGTCTGATGGTTCGCTCATTGACCGTGATGTCGGCCGCTTCATCGGTCTTGTTGCCGAGCAACAACATCACTTGTCCCGGCGCCGGCCGGATTTTGGCCGTGGCGGCCAACGGCTTGCGCAGCGCAAGGTCGGCGATCGTTGTGTTGTCCTGACGGACGAGCCGGAGCAGCGCCGGCCCGTCCGACGTCGTGAAGGCGACAACGGCCCTGTCTGGCTCGACGACGGCACCGTCGTTCTCGGTCCAGCCGCGTTTTTCGAGTGCAGCGCGATAGAAGCCGAGCACGGCCTCGAGACCGAGCGGCGTCTCGACGTGAGCCGACCTCATGAAGGGCGAATTCTTCGCGGTCATCAGGGCCCAACGGTCGACCAGCGGCAGGCCCATGTCGTCGGACATTTTGGCCTCGAATGTCCGGCCCGTGGCTTGTGTCAGAAGCCCGATAGTGCCGCAGAGCAGGCGCTCGCCAAGATAGTCCGGGGCGCAACGGTCCCTTGTCGCCCACCATGTATCGTCGACAAATCCGCTTGACCGCTTGGTGTGGGACCAATTGATTTGAATGTTTTTCGTCGCGCCGTCGCGGGCAGGGTCCAGCGTGACGGGGATCGCCATCGCCGCTGTCGCGGCGACCAGACTGCCGGCGAGCAGAATACCTAGCGTTCGGCGGGTCATTTTTTGCGCGATCCCTTGGGCTCAGATAACGATCCTGAGCTTGGTCGCGTCGATCACGGAAAATGTTCACTATCCCTGGTCGCCGGATGACGCACCGCGTCAATCGACGGCTTGCATCGCCGGACGGATGCAACCTGACTTCCGGGTCCTCCATCGAAGAGCCGCCTTCCGGAACTGACATTGGTCTCCATCAAAAACGAAGCTTGCGCTCGACGGGCAACGAATGATCAAATCCCTGATCGGAATACCTGCGCTGGTGGGGACACACACACATGATGTTCAGGATGATGGCGATCGTCGCGGGCTTGGGACTGGCGCTCGCTGGATCTGCGGAGGCCCAGACGCCGCGCAAGGGCGGAACCATCCGCATGACAGCGCCCTATGGCTCGAGTTTCACCAGCCTGGACATTCACACCACACAGCGCGCCCAGGACGAGATCTACGCCAAGGCGCTGCATCGTTCGCTCTACATCTGGAATTCTGCGGAAGGAAAGCCGGTCCTGGAGCTTGCCAAGGAGGATGTGGTCTCGGGCGGAGGCCTCGTTCACACCTTCAAGCTGCGCGATGACGCCTATTTCCACCATGGCCGCAAGATGACGGCCGACGATATCATCTGGTCGTACACCCGCATCATGGACGGCACCAAGGCCTATCCCGGCGCGCGGTTTGTCCGCGTGATCGAGGGCGCGGCCGCGGTCGAAAAGGGCCAGGCCAAGGAGATCTCCGGGCTGAAGAAGATCGACGACCTCACCGTTGAGATGAAGCTGACCGAGAAGGTCGATCCCGGCTTCTACTTCTTCACCGCGCTGACCTCGATCTATCCCGCCGACGAGGGTGCCAAGGAGAGTTTTATCCAGAAGCCGATCGGTCTCGGGCCCTTCAAATTCGTCGAGCACGTACCGGGATCGCGCATTGTCCTGGAGCGGTGGGACCGGTTCTACAAGCCCGGCAAGCCCTACGCCGACAAGATCGTCGTGTCGATCATGGGCGAGGCCGCGGCGCGCGATGTCGCCTTCCGCAACAAGGAGGTCGACACCTCGGTGCTCGGGCCCGCGCAGTATGTGGCCTACCAGTCCGACGCCAATCTCAAGGGCACCATCGTCGAGGTCGCCGAGGTCTTCACCCGCTACATGGGGATGAATCCGTCATTCAAGCCGTTCGCCGACAAGCGCGTGAGACAGGCGATCAACTACGCGATCGATACCGACCTGATCATCAACAAGCTGGTCAAGGGCAAGGCCTATCGCGCCACCAGCTGGCTGCCGCTGACCTCGCCCGCTTACGACAAGGCGATGAAGCCGTACGCTTACGATCCCGCCAAGGCGAAGCAGCTGCTTAACGAGGCCGGCTATCCCAACGGCTTCGAGTTCGAATGGACCACCAGCCAGAACGAAAGCTGGGGCTTGCCGATCGTCTCGGCCGTGATCCCCATGCTGGACAAGGTCGGCATCAAGGCGAAGGTCAAGCAGGTTGAGACCGCGGTGCTGGCGGAGGTGGTTCGCACCGGCGACTACCAGGCCTTCATCTATTCCCAGGCGAGCGGCCCCGATCCCCAGGCGGCCCTCAAATGCTTCCACTCGTCGACGCCGCAGCCAGCCTGCAACTACATGATCTTCAAGAACGCCGATTTCGACAAGATCGTCGACGAGGCCGGGCAGGCCGACGACCCGGCAAAGCGCGCCCAGCTGCTGCAAAAGGCCAATGCGCTGCTCTATGAGGAGGCACCGGTCTGGTTCTTCAACTACAACAAGGCGGTCATGGCGGTGCAGCCATGGCTCAAGGGGATTCAGCTGAACGCGACGGAGCTGACCCATCAGAACGTCGAAGACCTCTGGGTCGACGAGACCTCGCCCGCGAAGTGACATGCGCTCTCGCGCTCTCTCCGTCGCCACAGACGATGGAGGGAGAGAGGAAAAGTGCCGATGCTCTCCTTCCTGTTCCGTCGCCTGCTGCAAACCGTTCCGACCGTGCTTGCCGTCGTGCTGCTGGTCTTCGTGTTGTTCAGCGTGGTTCCCGGCAGCATCGTCTCCTCCATGAGCGACGACAGCGATCCGCAGGTCGAGCTGCGCATGAAGAAGCAGCTCGGCCTCGACGATCCCGTTTACGTGCGTTTCGGCGTCTACATTGCCAAGCTCGCGACCGGTGATTTCGGCACCTCGTTCCGGACCCGCGAGCCTGTCACGACCATGATCGCCAAGCGGGCTTGGCCGACGCTGCAACTGATCTTCGCGGCCATGGCGTTTTCCGTCGTGATCGGCGTGCCGCTTGGCTTCATCGCGGCACTGCGACCGGGCGGAATCGTCGATACGCTTGCCATGGTCGTCGCGGTGTCGGGCCTTTCCATCGCCAAATTCTGGCTCGGACTTGTTCTGATGTACCTGTTCGCGTTGAAGCTCGGCTGGCTGCCGAGTTTCGGCTATGGCGACGGCGGACTGAAATATCTGCTGCTGCCGGCCGTGACCCTCGGCGTCTCGCCCATGGCGCTGTTTGCCCGGACGACGCGCGCCGCGGTCCTCGAGATCATGACCGCCGATTTCGTCCGCACCGCGCGCTCCAAGGGCATGAGCGAGACGCGGGTGGTGAAGTGGCACGTGATGCGCAACGCGCTCGTCATCATTCTCACCACCGTCGGCCTGCAATTCGGCGCGCTGATGGGGCAGGCGGTCGTGGTCGAGAAACTGTTCTCGTGGCCAGGCATCGGCTCATTGCTGGTCGACAGCGTCTTGCAGCGCGACATTCCGGCGGTCCAGGGCTCCATTCTCGTGGTGGTGCTGGCCTTTCTCGCGATCAATCTGCTGATCGATTTGCTCTACGGCGTGATCGATCCCAGGATCAGATACGCATGAAGCTCCGCGCCAATCTCGTCATCGGTGGGGTGTTGTTCGCGCTGGCGATCCTGGTCGGTTTGCTCGCGCCCTGGCTGGCGCACACCGATCCCGTCATGGACGCGAATTTGATGAACGCGGAGGAGCCCCCGAGCTGGACCTGGTGGTTCGGGACCGACGACCAGGGCCGTGACATCTATTCCCGCGTCGTGTACGGCGCGCGGGTTTCGCTGACGGTCGGCATCATCTCGCAGCTCATCAACAGCGTCATCGGCGTGGCCTTGGGGCTGAGCGCCGGCTATTTCGGCGGTTGGTGGGATGATGTCGTCAACGCCCTGACCAATCTCATGCTCGCGATCCCCTCGTTGATCTTCGCGCTCGCGATCATGGCGGTGCTCGGACCCGGCCTGACCAGCCTGCTCATCGCGCTCGGGCTGACCAACTGGTCCTTTACGTGCCGGATCGCGCGGGCCTCGGCGCTGTCGCTGAGGAGCCAGGGCTATGTGCAGGCTGCGACCGTGCTGGGCTACGGCGATCTGCGTATCATGATCACGCAGCTGCTGCCGAACATGCTGGGCCCCATCATCGTTATCGGCACGCTCGGCATGGGCAGCGCGGTGTTGTCCGAAGCTGCATTGTCGTTCCTCGGCCTCGGCGTCCGCCCGCCGTTTCCAAGCTGGGGCAGCATGCTGTCGGAGGCCCGCGAGCAGATCACGACGGCGCCGTGGCTCTCGGTGTTTCCGGGCCTGGCCATCTTCCTGACGGTGCTTGGCCTCAACCTGCTCGGTGATGGCCTGCGCGACATTCTCGATCCCCAATCGCGGAGCCGGCGGACATGACCGGCTCGCCGCTGATCGAAGTCGAGGATTTGCGCATCGATCTCGACGACGGATCGAGGCGCGTCGCGGCGGCCGAGGGCGTTTCGTTCCGCATCTCACGCGGCGAGACGTTCGGCCTCGTCGGCGAATCCGGTTGCGGCAAGAGCATCACGGCGCTGGCCTTGATCGGGCTGTTGCGGCCGCCGCTCTCGATCGGCGGCGGCGTCATCCGGTTCGAAGGACAGGAGATCCAGCACCTCTCCGCCGCCAGGCAGCGGGAGTTGCGCGGCAACCGCATTGCCATGATCTTCCAGGAGCCGATGACGGCGCTGAACCCCGTCTCGCCCGTGGGTCGGCAGATCGCCGAGATGTTCGTGCTGCACAAGGGCAAGAGCTGGCGGGAAGCGAGCCGGCTGGCGGTCGAGGCTCTGGCGAGCGTCCGCGTCCCCGCGCCCGAGCGCCGCGTCCACGATTACCCGCATCAGCTCTCCGGCGGCATGCGACAGCGCGTGATGATCGCGATTGCGCTCGCCTGCGGTCCGGATCTCCTCATCGCCGACGAGCCGACCACGGCGCTCGACGTCACCGTGCAGGCCGAGATCATCGAGCTGATGCGGAATTTGTGCGCCGAGCGTGGAACGGCCATCCTGATGATCAGCCACGATCTTGGCCTGGTCGCAAACGTCTGCCGCCGCGTTGCCGTGATGTATGCCGGCCGCATCGTCGAGGAGCGCGGCTCAGCCGATATTTTTCGAGCTCCCTCGCACCCCTATACGCAAGGCCTGGTCGCCTCGCTGCCGCGGCTCGGCAGCCGCGCTGCGCTCGGGCGCACCAAGCTCAAGGAGATCGCGGGCGTCGTCCCGGCGATCACGAATTTCCCTGATGGCTGCCGGTTCAATCCGCGCTGCGCGCAGGCGACCGAGATCTGCCGGACAGTCGTGCCGGAGACGGATGTACTGGACGCGGGCGGTCTGGTCAGGTGTCATCACCATGCATGAGCCGCAAAGCATGCTGGGTGACCGAAGGCCGGACGATGACCTCATCCTCAGCGTCGAGGATCTCGCGGTTCACTTTCCGCTCGGCGGCGGCCTGCTGGGCCGCGGCAAGCGGATGCTCCGGGCTGTCGATGGCGTCGATCTCAAGCTGAAGCGCGGCGAATGCCTCGGCCTCGTCGGTGAGTCCGGCTCCGGCAAGTCGACGGTCGCATTGTCGATCCTTGGGCTGCTGACGCCGACGCGCGGCCGCATTGTGCTGGACGGGCAGGTTGTGAGGAGCAGGCAATCCGGCGATCGGAAGGCGTTGGCGCGCACCGTGCAGATGGTGTTTCAGGACCCCTACGCCTCGCTCAATCCGCGCCAGACCGTTCGCCGCACGCTGGAGGATCCCCTGCGTGTGCACGGCGTCACGGCGAAGAGCGAGATCGAGGATCGCGTCGCGACCATGCTGCGGCATGTCGGCTTGCGGCCCGAGCAGTCGGGCCGCTACCCGCATGAATTCTCCGGTGGCCAGCGCCAGCGCATCGGCATTGCGCGTGCGCTGATCCTCAACCCCAAAATCGTCATCTGCGACGAGCCGGTCTCGGCACTCGACGTTTCGATCCGCGCCCAGATCATCAACCTGCTGCTGGAACTGAAGGACACGCTCGGCCTGTCCTACATCATGATCAGCCACGACCTCGGCGTCGTCGAGCACATGAGCGACCGCGTCGCGGTGATGTATCTCGGCCGCATCGTCGAGAACGGCCACTGGCGCGAGATCTTCGAACGTCCGGCGCACCCCTATACGCAGGCCCTGATCGCCGCCATCCCCGATCCCTTGCGCCACGCCCCGCTGGCGACCACCGGCGGCGACCTTCCCAACCCGCTCAATCCGCCGAACGGCTGCGCCTTCAGCCCAAGATGCCGTTATGCGGAGGCGGTGTGCCGCCGCGAGCCGGGGCCGCTGCTGGAGACGCGAGCCGATGGACATGCCGTGAGGTGTTGGCGGGCAGACGAGATCGGTGCAGCGGGCCTTGCCCTATCACCGTCACCCTGAGGTGGCCGCTTCTTCAGCGGCCCTCGAAGGACGACGGCCCGGCTGGCAGCGTGGCCGTTCATCCTTCGAGGCTCCGCATGCGATGCTTTCGCATCGCCTGCTCCGCACCTCAGGATGACGGGTCCTCGCACGACGTTTCACTTCAGCCCGGCCAACACGACATCACGCACCACCCGGACAGGCGGCATCCATTGCTGCTCGTCGGCGTAGTTTCCGCAGGTGATGGCGACCACGATGCCGAGGTCGGGCATCGCGAACAGCCGCTGGCCGCCATAGCCGAAGCCGCCGATCCAGTGCGTGATCGGGCGGTTCGGCGGCTGGCCGTATTGAAGGTCGCCGCTGTACCAGAAATAGCCGTATCGGCGCTGCTCGTCACATGGGACGTAGGGCTGGAACGATTTCGCGAGCCAGTCCGACGAGACGACCTGACGCCCATCCCATTGCCCGCGGTTGAGGATCAATTGCCCGATGCGCGCGAGATCGCGCGGCGTCATACGCAGTCCTGAGGCGGGCGCGGGCTGCCCGTTGAATCCCTTGGTCCATTCGGTCGGACCGATCCCGAGGGGATCGAACAGGTTTGCGCGCGCAAAATCCGGCAGCGACTGGCCGACGCCCTTCACCAGCAGATGTCCGATGAGCTCGGTGCCCGCCGCGCCGTAGATCCAGCGGGTGCCGGGATCGGAGATGAAGGGCCGACTGAAGATGTAGCGCAGGCGATCGGGCGACTGCTCCATCTGAATTTCGCTGTTGGTCGGGTCCTGGTAGGGAATGTCCTCGTTCCAATCGAACCCCAGCGTCATGGTGAGCGCGTGCGCAACTGTCAGACGCTGGAGACGGGGATCGGTCGCGGCGTCGGCGCATTCGGGGAATTGCGCGATCAGATTCTGGTCGGGCGCGGGCACCTTGCCGAGGTCGAGCGCGATGCCATAGAGCAGGCCGAGAATGCTTTTCGTGACCGAGCGCAGGTCGTGCAGCGTGTCGGGGCCGAAGGCGACGCGGCCGCGCGGAGCACCCCAGACTTCGTCCTCGCCGGTGAAATAGCGTTCGAGCACCAGCTTGCCCATGCGCGTCACGACGACGCCATGCAGGCCCCAGGCGCGCTTGTCCGCAATCGCCTTGTCGAGCCGTCCATCGAGGTCGGGCGCAAAGCCGGCGTCGGGTGGGGTGATCGATCGCCATTCGAACGGAGCGGAGGCAAGCGGGCCTGTCGTCAAGAGAAGCGCTCCTGCACCCGCAAGGGCAGCGCGACGATCGATGGCAGCCATTCGGGCGCTCGCTCCACGGGGCACGCGATCGGTGCCATGATGAAGTTGTGCTCCTGCTTTGCCCGACGTGTCAAACGTCAGCGCGGCGGCAGTCCCTCACTTGCAGGTTCGGTAAGCGGCTGAATTCTCTCACAGTTTCTACTGTGCATGGGGTTGTTTTCGCGTTTTTTGTTTTGGGCTCGTCTAGTCCGCCGCCTTTTCCCTCAGCCGCTGCGCATAGACGTTGATGACAAGCGCTGCCAAGAGGATCAGGCCGCGGATCAGGATCTTCAGGAAGCTGTCGATGTTGACGTGGTCGAGGCCGTTGTTGAGAACACCGAGCACGAAAAGCCCGACGATGGTGTTGCCGATGCCGCCGCGGCCGCCGAACAGGCTGGTGCCGCCGACCACGACGGCGGCGATGGAGTCGAGCAGATAGGTGTCGAACTCGTTCTGCTGCGCGCTGCCGAAATGGGCTACGCCCAGCATGCCGCCCATGCCGGAGCACACCGCCGAGATCACCATGACGGCGCCGAGGATGAGCTTGACGTTGAGGCCGGAATATTCGGCCGCTTCGCGGTTGCCGCCGACCATGTAGACGTAACGGCCGAAGCGCGTGTAGGTCAGCACCAGATGGCCGCCGAGCAGCATCAGCGCGGCGATGATGACGAGCCAGGGGATGCCGCCGATCGAGCCCGAGCCGAGCGTGGTGATCAGGCTGGGCACCTTGTAGGCGATCTGGCCGCGCACCAGCAGCGCGGAGATGCCGGCGGCGATCTGCATCATCGCCAGCGTCATGATGAAGGAGGGGATGCCGATCACGGTCAGCCCCAGCGCGTTGACGAGGCCGAGCAGGGCGCAGAGCAGGATCGACAGGATGATCGCGACCGCGCCGGGCAGGGGAATGTTGGCGATGTTGACGTAGGATTCCTGCAGCGTGAAATAGGCGACCGCGATGCCGGTGACGTTGGCGATGCTGGCGATCGAGAGGTCGATCTCGGCGCAGAGGATCACGAAGGTGAGGCCGACCGCGATGATGCCCGTGACCGACACTTGCGTGAGGATATTGCCGAGATTGTCGAGCGTCGCGAAGGAGGGGCTTGCGAAGGCGAAGAAGCCGGACAGGAAGATCAGGGTCAGGAACGGGGCGATGTTGCGCATCTGCGAGCGCAGGAAGGGCGCAACGCCTCGCGCCCGCTGCCCCGCCGCCAAAGCCGTTTCGCTGCTCATGTGCTTCTCCGTCACGCCGCTTCCAGCAGGCGGTCCTTGCTGACCGGCTCGTTCTTGAATTCCCGCACCAGTGCGCCGCGCTTGAGCACGAGAATGCGGTCGGCCAGCGACAGCACCGTTTCAGGCTCAGTCGACAGCACGATGATCGCAAGCCCCTTGGCGCGGAGGTCGCGGACGATGTTGATGACGTCGTTCTTGGCGCCGACATCCATGCCGCGGGTCGGCTCGCACAGCACCAGCAGCTTGGGCGGGTAGGTCAGCCATTTTGCCAGCGCCACCTTCTGCTGGTTGCCCCCGGAGAGCATGCCGAGGTCGAGGCCGACCACCGGCGGCCGGATCTGCAACTGCTCGACCTGGCGCTGCGCGATGTCGCGCTCCTGCGCCGGCTTGAGCAGCAGCGCCGAGATGCGGTCGAGAATGCTGATCGAGATGTTCTTGTAGACCGGCTCCTGGTGAAACAGCATGTCGCGGCGGCTCTCGGGCACCAGCGCCACGCCGGCGCGCCGCGCCGCCGCCGTGCTGGCAAAGGTTTTTGGCTTACCCTCGACGAGAAGCCCGCCGCTATCAGGCTTCAGCTTGCCGAACAGGATTCTCGATAGCTCCTGCTGGCCGCAACCCATGAAGCCGTAGATGCCGAGCACCTCGCCGGCGCGCGCCTCGAAGGAGATGTCCTTCAGGCTACGGGCCAGTGACAGCTGGTCGACTTTCAGAACGACCGAGCTGTCGCTCGGCTGCGGCAGCATAAGGTCGTCGGTGTAGCTGTGCTCGAGCGCCTCGCCGCCGCGCCCGATCATGGCCTCGATCAGCGCGCCCTTGCTGGTTGCGGCGCTTGCCGTCTCGGCGACCTTCCGCCCGTTGCGGAACACGGTCACCGTGTCGGACACGCGCAGGATGTCCTCGATGAAATGCGAGATGAAGACGATGCTGGTGCCTTCTTCACGTAGCCGCCGCAGCGTCGCGAACAGCCGCTCGACCTCGGGCGGAGAGAGGGCGGAGGTCGGCTCGTCCAGGATGACGATGCGGGCCCCGGAGAACAGCACGCGCGCAATCTCGATCAGCTGCTGCAGCCCGATGGGCAAGTCACCCAGCCGGCTCATCGGATCGACGTCGATGCCGAAGCGGGCGAGCTGCTCGCCGGCCTCGCGCGCCATGCGCCGCCACTGCACGAGGCCAAGGGCGTTGGTTGGCTGGTTGCCCAGGAAGACGTTCTCGGCGACCGTGAGATCAGGCGCGACACTGAGCTCCTGATGCACCATGGCAATGCCGGCCGCGTGCGCATCGCGCGCCGAGCGGAAATGCGTTTCCTGACCGTCGATCAGGAAGCGGCCGGAAAATTCGGTGTGCACGCCGGCGATGATCTTCATCAGCGTGCTTTTTCCCGCGCCGTTCTCGCCGACGAGACCATGGATCTCGCCGGGATGGAGCGCGAAGTCGACACCACGAAGCGCTTCGACGCCGCCGAAGCTCTTCGTGATGCCCTGCAGTTCAAGGATGGGCGAACGCACCTCGGGCATGAAAGTTCAGATCAGGAAGTGATCCTGCATCCACTGCATCCCGGCGGCATTGGCCTTGGTCACCACCGGGCCGTCGGTGACGACGTTCTTGGGAATGCCCTGGCCGCTCTTCTCGCCGCCGACCACGGCAGAGACGCCCGCAATGATGGCGCCGCCATGGATGCGGCAGGAGGGATTGCGGACGGTCGCGAACATGCGGCCTTCGCTCACCGCCTGGATCGCCGGCGGCATGGCATCGACGCCGCCGATCAGGATGTTGGTGCGGCCTCGCGCCTTCATGATGTTGGCCGCCGCGAGTGCCATGTCGTCATTGTGGAAGAACGCCGCATCGATCTGCGGATACTTGGTCAGATATGTTTCCCAGAGGCGCGCGGTCTTGGAGACGTCCCAGTCGGCCGGCTGGGTGTCGAGCACCTCGATCCCCGGGAATTGCTTGACCACAGAGGTGAAGCCCTTGGCTCTTCCTTGCGCGCCTGTATGCCCGAGCGCGCCCTGCGTCATGATGATCTTGCCCTTGCCGCCCATGGCATTGCACAGCGCCTGGGTCACCGAGGCGCCCATGAACTCGTTGTCGGGGGCGAGGAAGGAGTGGACGTTGATCTGGTCGAGCGGCGCGATCAGCGTGTCCATGTCGATCACGGGCGTGCCGGCGTCGATCATCTTCTGCACGGGCTGGGTGAGGGTGCCGATGCCGAAGGCCTGGATCGCGACGAAGTCCCATTTCTGCGAGGCCATGTTGTCGATCGCCGCGCGCTGCTTCACGGCGTCGAGCTGGCCGTCGAACCAGGTGACTTCGACGTTGAACAGCTTGCCCCAGAATTCGGCGGCTTGCTTTCCTTGCGCGCACCATGTGGCCTGCAGGCCCGCATTGGAGAACGCCGCCTTCAGCGGCTTCTCGCTTCGCCCGACCTCGGCGGCCAATGCGGGGTTTATGCCCATGCTGCCGAGGAGGGCAGCTCCGGCGCCGGCGGTCGCAGCCGCCTGAAGAAGATCGCGCCTCGTCGTCGAGAAATCTTTCGTCCCGGACATCGCTCGCTCCCATAAACTTTATCGTCGACGCGTCATTGATTGCGCGACCGATGTCGAAAGTGTCTCACAAGAGTTGATGCCACTCAATCTGCAATCACACGCGCCATCGCAGTACGCCGCGTGGTGCAGCGCAAAGCGTCAGGCGGTCGATCCGGTGAGTGCGTCGATGTCGACGAGCAATGTGTCCCAGGCTCGCGCGATCTCGATGGACCATTCATCGCCGAGCAGATCGCGCAGCGTATCCCTGATGATGGTGAAGAAGGCGGTGAACAACTGGCGCGACATGCCATAGGCGTCGTGCGAGGCAAGTTCGCAGGCAATCAGACGGAAATGCCCATGACGCATCCCGGCAAAATCGAGAATCGCCTCGATCGTCAGCGCGAGCATCGATCCCTTCACGAGGTCGCTGCCCTTCGAGCGGAACATCGCCTGCGTTTCGGGATGCTCGTCGAACAGGCGCTTGTAGACGAGGGGCGTGAGATCCGCGCAGCGCGAGGCGGCGAGTTCAAAGCTGAGTTCGACTGGATTGGAGGGCATATTCATCGGCGAAAGTGCCATGCAGACAAAAAAAGAGCGGGGCCCTGGCCCCGCTCAAAAATTGTGTCGACCCTATTATCCCCGATTCTAAGATTTGCTCTTGATTGACGGGGCGACGCTGCGTTTTGCGCGCCAGGGGCTCCTCCCGAGACTTGGACCACCAGACTTCGACCTCACGGCCAGCCTGAGCAAGGGGGATGCTAGATCAACTTTTCTCACTTGTCATCATTTTCGGCAACGAATGTTCAAAATTCGAGCAATAGACGAAATGATCGGGCTTTTGGCCCTGCAAGTATATGACAAATATAAGAAATCTGTGGATGTCGGGCCGTTTGATTTGCCTCAAACGCCCCCGCTCGGTGCCGTGCTGGGGTACCACGGTCACAGTTTTCGCCAATTTGCGCTGGGCCAAGAAGGCGGCGGAACTGATCTCGACTTGGGCCCGGCGCGGTGTTTAGTTAGCAGACGAACGAACGGTTCGGCAGATGCGCGCGCGGTTACAGAAATTCCTACCCCTGGTCCTGCTCGCCCTGGCGATGCAGGTGCTGGCGCCGATTGCCGCCTGTTGGGCGACGGGCCAAGCCATCGCCGATCCGCTGTCTGCCGCCGTCATCTGCCACAGCGCGAGCGATCAGGGTGGCCTCGACGATCGGACGGGGACCCCGACCGCGCATGCCGGCGCGTGCGCCCTGTGCTGCCTCGCCCAGGCGGGCGCGTCGCTCGATTCGCCGACGCACGCGGCACTCTCGATTCCCTTCCGCCATGCCGCGCGCGTGGTGTGGCAGCCGGCGGATGCGTCCGCCATCGCCGCTCCCAGGGGTTCGAGCGCTCAGGCCCGCGCCCCACCTCAATTTTCCTGACGTAGCGACAAACCGAACCGTTGGCGCGCGCCGTTGCCGCCGATGGCGTGCTCAATGGACCGGCCGAGGCGCCGGATGTCAGGAATTCAAGAGATGTTACGCATTCGTGCGATCGGAAGTGCGGGCTTGCCCGTGCTTTTCGGGCTGGTGTCCCCGATCGGTTCAGACGCGCTCGCCCAGGCTGCGTCGGAAGCGATTCCCGCAGTGACGGTCGAGGCGCCTAAGGCGTCCCGTCCCAAACCAATCACCCGGCCAGCGCGGCTGCGTTCCGCTTCGGCGGCGCGCGCAGCGAGGCCGGTCGCGCCGATCGGGACCGATGGCGCCCAGGGGCAGAACAACACGATGTCCGCCGGCGCAGTGCGAGCCGGTCTCAATCAGGCGCCGGCCGGCCAGACCGCGACGACCATCGATCGCAGCCAGTTCGACAACCGGCCCTCGTTTTCGGTCAGCGACGTCTTGCGGGACAGTCCGGGCATTTCGATCAAGCAGGGCAACGGTCCCCGGGACTTCGGCATCTCGATTCGCGGGTCCAACGCCCGGAACGGTTTCGGCATCCGCAATCTCGTGATCTTCGACGACGGTTTCCCCGTCACGCAGCCGGACGGCCTGTCGCGCAGCGACCTGATCGATCCCCACGCCTATGGCGCGATCGACGTGATCCGCGGCCCCTCGTCGGCGCTCTATGGCAATTACGCGACCGGCGGCGCGCTCAATTTTCGCACACGGCCGGGCGGCACGATCGACGGTGTCGAATACGGCGTCGACGGCGGCAGCTATGGCTACCTCAACAATTACCTGGCGGCCGGCAAGAAGGTCGGGAATTTCGAGGGCTCGCTGTTCGCGAGCGACACGCGAGGCGACGGCTATATCGGCAATAGCTGGTTCAACACGCAGACCGTCAACTTCCTCGGCACGCTCAAGGCGACGCCGGACGACCGTTTCACGGTCAAGATCATCAACAACGATCTCAGCGCGCGGCTGCCGCTTCGCTCCACGCTGAACCAATACTATCAAAATCCCTTCCAGCAGGGTTGTGCGACCGGTGCCACGGCCGCGCCCGGATGCGGTACAGTCAGGCTGTTCAACAATGGCTTCAACGCGACCGCCGGAACCGATACGGAGACGGCCGTGCAGGCCGGGCTCGGCCGCAACGACCGCCGCACCATCGTCGGGGGCCGGTGGGAGCACGATTTCGACAACAACACGACGTGGCGCAACCAGTTCGTGTTCGACGACCGGAACATCAATCAGCCAACTGGCTCAACCAGCTCGATCGGCGACTTCCCGTCGTACAACTACATGAGTGAGCTCACCAAGCGCGGAGAGATTCTCGGCCTGGAGTCCACCGCGTTCTTCGGCGCCTTCTACAATACCCTGACGGCGTCGAGCGACACGCGAAACGTGATGCCGGGAGGCAACGCAACACTCGGCAGGCTGTCGAGCAATCTCTACAGCGAGACGACCAATTATGGCGTTCGTGCCAGGGAAGAGCTCAAGCTTACATCGTCGCTAACGGCCGTTGCAGGCATCGGTTGGGAGACAACCTTGCTCAAGGGCACCAATACGGCCTATTCGTACGCCGGTCCAACCGGCATCACCACGACAACGCCGACGACCGCGGACCGGCAGTTTCAAAATACTGCACCAGAGTTGGCGCTGCTCTACAATCTCAGTAATGAATGGCTATTCCGGGCACGCGTTGCCACGGGGTATGGCACACCGCAGGTCTCGAATCTCTTTGTCGCTCAGACAGGATTGTCGGGCAACAATACCCAGCTCCAAGCCCAGAAGAATCTTGGCTACGATCTCGGTTTCGATTGGACGCCGAACAGCGCGCTCAAACTCAGCGCGACTGGCTTTTACGAGTTCTTCCGTAACGAGATCGTCAACCAGGCGACGCCGGTCGCGGGCGTAAGCTATTCGTTCAACGCGCCGCGGTCGGAGCACCGCGGCATCGAGCTTGCAGCCTATTGGAAGTTCTATCCGGGCTGGCGGTTCATGGCGGCCTATACCTATCTCGACGAGGTCTACACCGAATATGTCGAGAACATCACCAATGGCGCCGTCTTCAGCTTCAACCGTGCCGGCAACAAAATTCCCGGTATCTCGCCCAACGAGCTGACGGCTCGAATTGGCTATGACGAGTTCGCCGGGCCGCTGGCAGGCCTCGGGGGCTTCGTCGAGGTCCAGTGGAAGGACTCTTTCTACATGGACAACGCGAATCTGCTGAAGGCGCCGGGCTACGAACTGGTCAATGTGAATGTCCACTACAAGACCGACTTGGTGTCCGACACCTTCAAGTCACTCAATCTGTTTCTTGAGGTCAGGAACGTGTTCGATCGCACCTATGTTGCGTCGGCAAACAACATCGCAAACACGGTGACGGCGGCCGGCCTGCAAATTCCAGGGAGCACGCTCGCAAGCACGGCGCCCGGATCGATCTATGCGGGCTCGCCACGCCTGTTCGTTGCAGGTATGAAGGTGGCCTTCAAATGATCCGGGCTCTCGAAGGGAATAGGGCCATGATCCGAACTGGCTTGCTCGCGATAGCCGCTCTCGCCTGCCTGCAAGGTGCGGCGCTGGGGCAGATGCACGGCAAGCACGCGTCCGAAGCCGCGTGCGAGGAGCCGACGCTGCGCTGTGCGACCAAGGCGACGCCTGCCTTCGGTCCGGACGGCGCGCTGTGGCTGGTCTGGATGGCGGGAGGGCAGGTCTCGGTCGCAAGTTCGCAGGATGCGGGCCGAAGTTTCTCGACGCCCACGCAGGTCACGACGACGCGGCTGAACCTCGATTGGGGGCCGGATGCGCGGCCGAAGATCGTGGTCGACCGCAAGGGGGGCATTGCGCTCGCGTTCTCGACCTTCAGGGACGAGGCCTTCAACGGTCAGGTGCTCACCACGCGCTCGGCCGACGGCGGGAGGAGCTTTGCCGAGCTGAAGCCGATCACCGCCAGCAACGAGAGCCAACGTTTCGAGGCGCTGGCGCTCGATCAGGATGGAACAGTATTTGCGGCGTGGTTGGACAAGCGCAATCGCATTTTTGCGAAGGAAGCGGGACAGAAGTACGAGGGAGCCGGGCTGTTCTTCACTTCGTCCAGCGACGGCGGCACCACCTACGCAGAAGCGAAGCTGGCGCGCGAGGGCACCTGCGAATGCTGCCGGTTGGGGCTGGCATTCGCTGCGTCCGGGCGGCCGGTCGTGATCTTCAGGAACATATTTGAGGGCGGCGTGCGCGACCACGCGGTGATGACCTTCACGGACGTCGCGACGCCAGGCGAAGTCCGTCGGGTCAGCAACGACGACTGGCAGATCAATGCCTGCCCACATCATGGGCCGAGCCTCACCGTTGCCCCGAACGGCACCTATCACGTCGCCTGGTACACCAACGGGAAGGCGCGGAAGGGATTGTTCTACGCCCACTCGCGCGACGAAGGCCGCACGTTCTCTTCGCCGATGGTGTTGGGGCGGCCGGATCGTAATCCGACGCGCCCCTTCGTGCTCGCGGGCGCGGCGGGAACGGTGATGGTCTGGAAGGAGTTCGACGGTGAAAAGACCTCGGTCCAGATGACGGTCTCCCGCGACGATGGCGAGACGTGGTCGGCGCCGAAGGCGATATCGAGCACGACCGACACGTCCGATCACCCTTTGCTGGTCTCCAGCGGCAAGCAGACCTACCTGTCGTGGATGACGAAGGCGGACGGCTATCGGCTCACGGCAATCGAGGACCAACCATGAGATTTCGATTTGCAGGCATTGCCAGCCTTGTTGTTCTGATCGCATCGGCGGCTGCGCTCGGCGCATCTCCGGCTCTGAAGCCATTCGAACGCGGCACGTGGCAAGGCGTCCTGAGGGGGCACGCCGGCCGCCCCGTGCTCGTGCATTTCTGGGGTGTGACCTGCGGGCCTTGTAAGGTCGAGCTGCCGCTGCTCGGGCGGTTTGCAAAGGAGCATCCGGAGATCGACGTCGTCACGGTCAGCGCCGATCTCGTGCCGAACCTGCCGGCCGCCACGCAATCGATGCTCGACAAGGCGGGTCTGGCGTCGACCGAAAATTTCATCTTCAACGACGGCTTTGTCGAGCGCTTGCGGTTCGAGATCGATCCGGCCTGGCAGGGCGACATCCCCAGGACCATGCTCATCTCCCCGGAAGGGACCGTCACGACGATCGAAGGCTCGGCCGAAATTGCCGATCTCGAAAAGTGGTCGGCGCAACAACGCTCCAAACACTGAAGTTAAAGACTGCAAAGGGAATACCGACATGAAGACAATCTCGAAAAACGTGCTGCTCGCCGCGTTCGCTCTCGCGATCTCCGCAGCCCCGGCGGTCGCCGACGACGTCAAGGCCGGCGATCTCGTCGTCTCGCAGGCCTGGAGCCGTGCGACGCCGGGCGGTGCCAAGGTCGCCGGCGGCTATCTGACCATCGAGAACAAGGGCACTGCGGCCGACAGACTGGTCAGCGTGTCCGCCGATATCGCGGGCAAGGCCGAGATCCACGAGATGGCGATGGACAGCGGCGTGATGAAGATGCGCCCGCTCGACAAGGGGCTGGCGATCGATGCCGGCAAGACGGTGAAGCTCGCGCCCGGCGGCAACCACTTGATGCTCCAGGAGCTGAAGGGCGCGTTCAAGCAGGGCGACAAGGTGCCGGTGACGCTGCAATTCGAGAAGGCCGGCAAGGTCGCCGTGTCCCTCGACGTCCAGGGCGTCGGCGCGCAGGCGCCTGGCGATGCCGGGCATTCAGGTCATATGGACATGAAGAAAATGCCGGATCACTCGGGAATGAAGATGAAATGAAACGGATCTGGACTCTCGGGAGGCCGAACATGTCGAAGCAATCCTGCCTGATCCTGATTGCCGCGCTCGCCGCCTCGCCGGCGGCGGCGCACGTGTCGATCGAGACCAAGCAAGCCACGGTCGGTACGTCCTACAAGGCCGTCTTCACCGTGCCGCATGGCTGCGCGGGCTCGCCGACGGTGAAGATCCGGGTGCAGATTCCGGAAGGGGTGATCGCAGTGAAGCCGATGCCGAAGGCCGGCTGGACCATCGATGTCGTCGAGGGCAAATATGCCGGGGAGTACGACTATCACGGCAACAAGCTGTCCTCCGGCGTCAAGGAGGTGGCGTGGTCCGGCGGCAAGCTGCCGGACAAGAACTATGACGAGTTCGTCCTCAGCACGTTCCTGACCGATAGCCTGAAGCCGAACACGGTTCTGTACTTCCCCGTCGTTCAGGAATGCGAGGCCGGCGTCAGCCGCTGGATCGAAATTCCGGCGGCGGGGGCAGGGCATTCACATGAGGGCAAGTCCGAGGGCAAGTCGCCGGCGCCGGGCGTGAAACTGTTGCCAAAACCCTGATGCGCCTCTTCGCCGCGCTTGCGACGCTGCTCCTCGTTGCCGGCTTCGCAAGCGGTGCGTCGGCGCATGCGGCGCTGGTCTCGGTCGAGCCGGCGAGCGGCAGCATGCTCAAGGCCGCGCCCAAGGCGGTGGAACTGCGCTTTAACGAGGCGGTGACGCCGGGCGCGATCCGGCTGATCGATGGCGCGGGCAGGGCACGAAATGATGCGCGCGTCAGCGCATCGGGCGAGACGATTTCGGTCGTGATGCCGGTGGATCTGCCTGAGGGCACCGCGGTCGTCAGCTATCGCGTGATCTCGCAGGACGGCCATCCTGTCACCGGATCGGTGATCTTCTCGATTGGCATGCCGACCGCGACGAAGCCTGCCGCCGCTGATTATAGCGGGTTGAACGCGCTGATCTGGCTGGCGCGCGTCGGCCTGTACGTTGGGCTGTTCATTGGCGTCGGCGGCGTGTTCTTCGCGCGCTGGGTTGCGTGGTCGATGACCCGCATGGCCGTGCCGCGCATGGCGCTCGCCATCGGCATCCCAAGCGCGGTGGCGTCCGTCGGCGCGTTGGGCCTCGATCTCCTCGGGCTGCCACTGGCAGCCCTTGCGACCGCCGCTCCCTGGAAAGTCGCGCTCGCGACCAGTGCCGGCCCTGCGCTGCTGGTTGCTCTGCTTGCGATGCTACTCGCGTTGATGGCGCTGCGCAGTGCGTGGTACGCGCGTGCTCTTGCGATCATGGCGTTGGTCGGCGTCGGTCTGTCGCTCGCCATGACCGGGCACGCCGCAACGGCACCGCCGGAGGCGTTGACCCGGCCTGCAATCTTTCTCCACGGCCTCGGTGTCACCATTTGGATCGGTGCTCTCGCGCCGCTCGTGGCGCTGGTGTCGAAGCCGACGATTGCGACGCTCGCGATTGTGAACCGCTTTTCCCGCATTGCTGCGCTCGCGGTCGGCGTGTTGGCCTTGACCGGCCTCGCACTCGCGATCGTGCAACTCGAAAAGCCTGAAGCGCTGGTCGGGACCCGCTACGGGCTAATCCTCTCCGTCAAGCTAGTTCTGGTCACGGGATTGCTGGCGCTGGCCGCGCTCAATCGGTTCCGGCTGACTCCGGCTCTGGCCCGGAACGAGACAGGGACGCCCGCGCTCAAGCGCTCCATCGTGCTGGAAGGTACGATTGCTCTTGCCATCCTGGCCGTGGTCGCCGGCTGGCGCTTCACGCCGCCGCCGCGGACGATCGTGCCGGAGACACCTTTGGCGATCCACATCCATAGCGACAAGGCGATGTTCCAGGTCCTGGTCTCGCCAGGCAAGGCGGGGGCCAATGATGTCGTGCTCCAGCTCATGACCGGCGAGGGGACGCCGCTGGCGGCCAAGGAGGCGACGTTGACCCTGAGCCTGCCCGAGCGCGGCATAGAGCCGATGGAGCGAAGGGCCTCGCTCGGGCCCGACGGCTATTGGCATGTGCGCAAGGTCGAACTGCCGTTTGCCGGCCGCTGGCACGTGCGGATCGACGCGCTGGTGACCGACTTCGAGCAGATCACGCTCGAGGATGAACTCGACGTCACGCCGTCGTGAGACGCAGCTTGGGCCGAACCTGAAGTCCGACGGAAAAATGACAGGAATTCCGTTGCGTTAGCGGCTTTTCCTCATTCCCGGTCTTGTGTTTTCGCTCTCAATCCGGTTTCACTGCAACCCATCACTGATTCCCAGAGTATTACCATGCGGTTGTCGCGGTTCTTTCTGCCCATCCTGAAGGAAAATCCGAAAGAGGCTGAGATCGTCTCGCATCGGCTGATGCTGCGCGCCGGCATGATCCGGCAGGAGGCCGCCGGTATCTATGCCTGGCTGCCGCTTGGCTTCCGCGTGTTGAAGAAGATCGAGCAGATCGTGCGCGAGGAGCAGGACCGGTCGGGCGCGCTGGAGCTGTTGATGCCGACGCTCCAGCTTGCCGACCTCTGGCGCGAGAGCGGCCGCTATGACGCCTATGGTCCGGAGATGCTCCGCATCGCCGACCGCCACAAGCGCGAGCTGCTGTACGGGCCGACCAACGAGGAAATGATCACCGAGATCTTCCGCGCCTATGTGAAGTCCTACAAGAACCTCCCGCTGAATCTCTATCATATTCAATGGAAATTCCGCGACGAGCAACGTCCGCGTTTCGGCGTGATGCGCGGCCGCGAGTTCCTGATGAAGGACGCCTATTCGTTCGACCTCAACGAAGCGGCCGCGCGCGTCGCCTACAACAAGATGTTCGTGGCGTATTTGCGCACCTTTGCGCGGATGGGGCTGAAGGCGATCCCGATGCGCGCGGAGACTGGCCCGATCGGCGGCGACCTCAGCCACGAGTTCATCGTGCTGGCCGAAACCGGGGAATCCGGCGTTTTCATCAATCGCGACGTGCTCGACCTGCCGGTGCCGGGCGAGGACGTCGACTACGACAGCGACCTGACGCCGATCATCAAGCAATGGACCTCGGTCTACGCCGCCACGGAGGACGTCCACGACGCCGCGCGGTTCGAGCAGGAAGTGCCGGCGGACAAGCGGGTGAACACCCGCGGCATCGAGGTTGGGCAGATCTTCTATTTCGGCACCAAATATTCCGACGCGATGAAGGCCCTGGTGGCGGGCCCCGACGGCGTCGACGTGCCGATCCATGGCGGTTCCTATGGCGTCGGCGTCTCGCGCCTGCTCGGCGCGATCATCGAAGCCTGCCATGACGATGCCGGCATCAAATGGCCGGAGGCCGTCGCGCCGTTCCGCGTGTCGATCCTCAATCTCAAGCAGGGTGATGCGGCGGTCGATGCGGCCTGCGAGAAGCTTTATGCCGAGCTCACGGCCAAGGGCGTCGACGTGCTCTATGACGACACCGACCAGCGCGCCGGAGCCAAATTCGCCGCCGCCGACCTGATCGGTATCCCCTGGCAGATCATGATCGGGCCGAAGGGGCTCGCCGACGGCAAGGTCGAGATCAAGCGGCGCAGTGACGGCTCCCGCGAGACTATGTCGCCAGCGGACGCGGTCGCAAGACTTGTGGGCTGATAAGCCTGGTCGGCTGAATATTGTTCATCGCGATATCGCGGCCGCCAATCCGGCCACAATTGACCCCGAATCATGGGATTATCGAGCGATGGATGAGACCATGACCGAGACCGTGCAAACCGCGCCTTTTGCGCCATTCGAGTGGATGCTGTCGGCGCGCTATTTGCGGGCGCGCCGCAAGGAGGGATTCATCTCGGTCATCGCCGGGTTCTCCTTCCTCGGCATCATGCTGGGTGTGGCGACGCTGATCATCGTCATGGCCGTGATGAACGGCTTCCGCAAAGAGCTGCTCGACAAGATCCTGGGGCTGAACGGGCACATCCTGGTGCAGCCGCTGGAATCGCCGCTGACCGACTGGAAAGACGTCGCCGACCGCCTCAGCCAGGTCAAAGGCATCCGGCTCGCCGCGCCCGTGGTGGACGGCCAGGCGCTGGCGTCCTCACCCTGGAACGCCTCGGGCGTGCTGGTGCGCGGCATCCGCTCCGACGACCTCAACAACCTCACCTCGATCGCCAAGAACATCAAGCAGGGCTCGCTCGAGGGCTTTGACGACGGGCAGGGTGTCGCGATCGGACGGCGCCTCGCCGACCAGCTGTCGCTGCATGCCGGCGACAGCATCACGCTGGTGGCGCCGAAGGGCGCGGTCACGCCGATGGGCACGACACCGCGCATCAAGCCGTACAAGATCGTCGCCGTGTTCGAGATCGGCATGTCCGAATACGATCTCGGCTTCGTGTTCATGCCGCTCGCGGAAGCGCAGGCCTATTTCAATCGCAGCAACGACGTCACCTCGATCGAGGTGTTCACCACCAATCCCGATCAGATCGTCGCCTTCCGCCAGGCCGTGACGGAGGCTGCGGGCAGGCCGGTGTTCCTGGTGGATTGGCGGCAGCGCAATTCGACCTTCTTCAACGCGCTCCAGGTCGAGCGCAACGTGATGTTCCTGATCCTGACCATGATCGTGCTGGTCGCGGCTCTGAACATCGTCTCAGGCCTGATCATGCTGGTGAAGGACAAGGGCAGCGACATCGCGATCCTGCGCACGATGGGCGCCTCGCAGGGCTCGATCATGCGCATCTTCCTGATCACGGGCGCCTCGATCGGCGTGGTCGGCACGCTGGTCGGCTTTGTCGTCGGCCTCGTGATCTGCCTCAACATCGAATCCATCCGGCAATTCCTGTCCTGGCTGACCAGCACCGAGCTGTTCTCGCCAGAACTCTATTTCCTTTCGAAACTGCCCGCCGAGATCGACGTCGGCGAGACCACGGCCGTCGTCATCATGGCGCTGACGCTGTCGTTCCTGGCGACGCTGTATCCGTCGTGGCGCGCCGCGCGCCTCGATCCTGTCGAAGCGCTGCGGTACGAGTGAGGGGTTGATGGAGCAGCAGCAGGGGGCGGAAGACGTACCGGTCATTTATCTCCACGAGATAAAGCGGCAGTACTTGCAGGGCGAGGTGCCGCTGACGATCCTGGACGGCGCCAAGCTCGCGCTGTGGGCCGGGCAGTCTGTCGCGCTGGTGGCGCCGTCGGGCTCGGGCAAATCGACGCTGCTGCACATCGCGGGGCTGTTGGAAGCACCCGATTCCGGCGAGGTCTATGTCTCGGGCGCGCCGACCTCGCAGCTGCCCGACATCGAGCGCACCCAGCTGCGCCGCACCGATATCGGCTTCGTCTACCAGTCGCACCGGCTATTGCCGGAGTTCTCGGCGCTGGAGAATGTGATGATGCCGCAGATGATCCGCGGCCTGAAGAAGTCCGAGAGCGTCAAGCGCGCCAAGGAGATCCTCGGCTATCTCGGTCTCGGCGACCGCATCACCCATCGCCCGGCCGAGCTGTCCGGCGGCGAGCAGCAGCGCGTCGCGATCGCGCGCGCGGTGGCCAACGCGCCGCGGGTGCTGTTCGCGGACGAGCCGACCGGCAACCTCGATCCGCACACGGCCGATCACGTGTTCCAGGCGCTGATGCAGCTGGTCAAGGCGACCAAGGTTTCGATGCTGATCGCGACCCACAACATGGAGCTCGCCGGCCGCATGGACCGGCGGGTGTCGCTGTCGAACGGCCAGGTGGTCGAGCTCGAGTAGAAAATCGCGAAAACAACCCCATGCACAGTAGCCAAGTGCTTGGGCCGACTGACGAAAAAATCGATGACGACGGGCACGCCGTCGTCTGAATTTTTCAAGGCCGGATCACCGTCATTTTGAACGGCCCGCCATTGGCGGCGGCGTGCGCCACCGCCTCGTTGGCATGGTCGAGGTCGAAGGCCGTCGTCTCGTATTCCTCCAGCCTGAGCAGACCCGCACGCACCAGCGCGATCAGACGGCTCGCGGCATCCGGCGGGTACATCCAGACGCCGTGGATGCTGATGCAGTTGCGCATGATCCAGGGGTAGGGCAGCTCGAGGCCCGCGCCGCCGGCCATGCCGACGCCGCCCATCAGTACGACGCGCCCATAGGGGCGCACCGTCATGATCGCTGCACGCACGACGTCGGTGCTCACGGAGGGCGGCATGATGTCGAACGCGCAATCGATCGGGCCGGGCGCTGCGCGCTTCATCGCCTCGCGGTCGTGATCTTCATTGCCAGTAAGCTTGACCGGTTGCACGCGGCTGCCGAAGCGTCGGACGAGGTCGGCGAGGATTTTCTCGTTGCGGCCGGGCGCGACCACGCTGGCTGCGCCCATCGCCAACGCAACCGAGACGGCGGCGCTGCCGAAATTGCCGGTAGCCCCGCTCACCAGCACGGTCTCGCCCGCTCTAAGGTTCGCAGCGAGGAAGCCGCCGTAAGGCACTAGCAGCGTGCCCAGCGCGCACCATTGCGTCGCGTCCTCGGGCGTGATCGCACCGAGCCGCTTCACGTTCTCGGTCGGCACCCTCATTTGTTCGGCAAAGGAGCCGTGGCGAAAATGCTGTTGCAGCCGCATGCCGCCGGGCCCGGCAGCGGTGAGCCCTTGCAGAGCGATATCGGGCGCAACGGTGTCGTCGCGCGAGCGCACCGTCGGGTCGCAGAACACCCAGTCGCCCACGCCGAGCTTGGTGGCATCCGGGCCGACCGCGCGCACCCGGCCGATGCCGCCGGGACCGGGGATAACAGGCAGATCGAGCGCGTAGTTGCGTGTCCCGTCAAAAACCTCGTTCATGTACGACAGGACGCGCGTGGCGACGATGTCGACAACGACTTCGCCGGTACCGAGGGTCGGCTTCGGAACGTCCTCGATCACCAGCGGCGATCCAAGGGATTTGAGTACGGCAGCTTTCATGGATGTTCACCTCAAAGTCGCGGTGAATCCCATATGCGCCGCCTTGGAGGGGCCAAGAAGGCCTGGTATTATCCTAGTATTCCAAAGACCCTCCATGTGGGAGCGACATCATGGCCGATCCGCGCCGCGTTGAATTCGGCGACTTCCTGAGGTCTCGCCGCGAAAAGCTGTCGCCGAAGACGGTTGGTCTTCCGGTCGGCCGGCGCCGGCGCACCGCGGGGCTACGCCGCGAGGAGGTCGCGCAGCTCGCCGGCATCGGCGTCGACTGGTACATCCGCCTCGAACAGGGCCGCACCGTCAGCCCGTCGGTGACCACCGTCGATGCGCTGGCCCGCGCACTCCGCCTCAGCAAGACCGAGCATGCGCATTTGAAGGCGCTGGCGCGCGACGGCGCCAGGGGGGCGTTCACGCGCGAGACCGTGCCGCCGCCCATTCGGCGGATGATCGAGAGCCTGCACCAGCCGGCCTATATCACGGGGCGCCGCTGGGATGTGCTGGCCTGGAACGCGGCGGCCGAGGAGGTCTTTGCCTTCGGTCAGTTGCCCGAGCAGGATCGCAACACGCTGCTGCTGGTGATGACCAACAAGCAGACGCGAAAATTCTACGGCGCGAGCTGGACCGACGTCGCCAGGAGCATGGTCGCGATGTTCCGCGCCAATCACGACGTCTGGGCCGGCGATCCCGCTTTCACGGAGTTGCTGACGCGGCTGCGCCAGGGCAGTCCGGAGTTCGTCAAATGGTGGGAAGCCCACGACATCCGCAACACCGCCTCAGGCCTCAAGACCATGAACCATCCGACCAGGGGCGTGCTCCGGTTCGAGCACACCAGCTTCCAGGCCAACGACGATCCCGCGCTGAAGCTCGTGATCTACACGCGGGTCGAGGGCTGAGGGAGGGGGCAGGCTTCAGCTCTTGAAGACTGTTGCAAGCCTGCGCGCTACGGCGCAGGCGTTGCGCTGACGTTCGGCAGGGTACCACCTGCTTTCCATGGACTGTCCGTCCAGGGTGTCGGCTGCAGAGAATTCGCCGGCCAGGGTTTTGCCGGGCCCGTCGCCACTGAAGTGCACGACGTCCCGAGTTGCGTCCACACCGACGCCAAGCCGGTCGTGTCGATGTTGAAGCTTGTGACGTCAGCCCGTCCCTCTGGTTCCGGCGTGGTTTCCCGGACCTGCAGGGAGTGCGAGGCCAGCACCGCCTTGACCATGTCCGGGTCGACGGCGCCGTTCCAGACCTCGTACTTCCCGAACCGCACCGGAGGCCCTCCCGCTTGCTTGCTCATGTCGGCGCTGGCCGCGATCAGGATCGTTTTCTTGCCGGCGGCCGATGCGTCGATCTCACCCGCGAACATCAGCGGCACGCGCTTCTTGTTTTCGCAATACAGGCGCCATTCCATGGTCCGGAACGAGGCATCGTTCTCCTTCTTCACCGCGGCGATCTTGCTGATGAACGGTCGCGCTCCCTTTTCCAGCCGCCACATCGTCTCGGCCAGCGGTCGCGTGTCGATCCCGAACCGGTAGAGTTCGGGCCGCGTCAGCACGTGCAGGTTTTCGAATTTCACGGTGCTGATCAGTGCATCGAGCTCGCGACTGATTCTCATCGCCGCAATGAACGCGGCGCGGTCGCGGTCGGCACCGGCGATCCGGCGCCGCCGCGCTTCGGCGACCACTTCCGGAGGCGGATTGCCTTGAAACCGGAGGATGAGCCTGGAGTTATGGACCGCCAGCGCGGCATCGGGCGCAACCTCGCGAGAGGTCGCTCCGAGAAACAGGTAACCGCAGGCCGAGTTGCACATCGCATGATAGGTGCTGAGTTCGGCCTCGACCTCGCCGTTCCCGTTCTTGATCTTCTGGCATGCGGCGTCGATCTGCGTGCCCGCGGCGCACGCCGTCGCGATCGTCCGGCCAACCCGGGCGATCGCCTTGCGGCTGCGCAGCAGCCGGGCGATCACATAGGACTGCTCAACGTTTCCGCCGGGCGAATGGAGGTAGATCGGGCGCTGCAGGTCCTTGACGCCGGCGAGGAAGCGGCGAATGCGGGACGCTGCGTCTTGATCGATCTGGCCCTCGATCGCGATCCAGCGGTCGCAGCCCGGCCCGCACGCGTCGGGCGCGCCTTTGGCAAGATAGATCGTCAGCCTGGAGGCAAAGCCGGGTTTCTCGGCCGGGGTCCCTTCGGCACGCAATGCGCCGGGAAGCGACAGCAAGGCCAGCAGAAGCAGGGCACGGACGAGCATGAATTGTGAGACCACGAGGTGCATCCTGATGCTGACGCTATACGACCAAGGGTGCGTCCACAACTTGCGGTGGCGCGGGCAGTCGCGTTTATTTTCTGCCGACACCTGCAGATGGCCGCGTCCGGGGACACGCAACTTTGACGCCGGCAGCGTGTCCATCGGCCCAGGCGCTCACGCTGTTGCGGCGAGGCGGTCGAGGTCGCGGCAGCATGCGCTAACTAAGCACTGACGTCGTGATTTGCTCGAGCCCGCGCATGGCACAGGCCGGGCCGGAACCTTGATGCCTTCATGAAGTTATCAGAACGCGCGGGTGCCACTCTCCCGCTGGCATCGTCGTCGGCCTGAAGCGGATGCCGCAAGAAACGCTATTCGGTGACGAGCCAAGTGTCAGGGGAGGTCAGATGACATCGACGGCCGGGGAGAACTCGACCGATCGCAATGCCGTCCTGGCTGCACTTGGCGATTACATCCGAGAGATCGCCAACCCCGACGATCTCGCTTATGCCGCGGCAGAGCTGCTCGGCCGCAGCCTCAAGGTCAGCCGGGCAGGCTACGGCACGGTCGACACATCGGCCGAGACCATTACCATCGCCCGTGACTGGAACGCGCCGGGCATTTTGAGCCTGGCGGGGGTGCTGCACTTCCGCGACTATGGCAACTACATCGAAGATTTGAAGCGCGGCGAGACGGTCATCTGTGCCGATGCGGAGAAGGATCCTCGCGTTGGCGACCGCGCGCGCGCGCTCGAAGCGATATCCGCTCGCGCGCTTGTCAACATGCCGATCTCCGAGCCCGACGGAGTCGTCGCGCTGCTCTACCTCAACAACGCAACCCCGCGGGTCTGGAGCTCCGAGGAGCTCGAGCTCATCCACGATGTCGCCGAGCGCACGCGAACCGCCGTCGAACGTCGACGCGCCGAGGCGGCGGTGCGGGAGAACGAGATCCGTCTGCTCTTCCTTGACGCCCTCAACAAGGAGACGGCCAGGACCCGCGATGCCGACGGCGTGATGGCAGTGACGACGAGAATGGTCGGAGAGCACCTCGGCGTCTCGAACTGCGCTTATGCCGACGTGGATCCCGATCAAGACGGCTTCACCATCCGCGGGGATTGGGCGGCTCCTGGTGCGATGCATATCCTTGGCCACTACAGCCTGGCCGACTTCGGTGAGAAGGCGGTGCGAGAGCTCAGTGCTGGCAGGCCTCTCGTCATCAATGACAATTTGAAGGAGATCGCGCCGGAGGAGGCGGCCACCTTTCAGAACATAGGAATAGGTTCGACGATCTGCATGCCCTTGGTCAAGGAAGGGCAGCTCACGGCCTTGATGGCCATTCATCACCGCGGCCCGCATCGGTGGACGGCGCGCGAGCTCGCGTTGCTCACGGAGGTCACCGAGAGATCGTGGGCCCACATCGAGCGGGTTCGTTCGGAACAGGCGGCGCGAGAAGCTGCCGAACGCCTGAGTCTTGCGAACAGGGCGGCTGGTATAGGCATCTGGGACTATAATCCGGTGACCGACGTTCTTGGATGGGACAACCGCTGCAAGGAGGTGTTCGGTTTGTCGCCGGACGCCGAAGTGAGCTACGAAGGGGCGTTCCTGAAGGGTCTCCATCCAGACGACAGGCAGCGGGCACACGAGGCCGTCTCCGCAGCCCTGACGCCGGATTGCCCGAAAAGCTACAACATTGAATTCCGAACCATCGGCATCGAGGATGGTGTCGAACGCTGGATCGCGGCGACCGGGCAGGCGATCTTTTCCAATAGGCAGGCCGTCCGGTTCATCGGGACGGTTCTGGATATTTCCGCGCAAAAGAAGACCGAACGCCAGCTTCGAATACTGAATGATACGGGGGCGTCGGTCGCCCGCGAACGCGACCTCGAGAAGATCGTGCAGATCGTTACAGATGCCGGCGTGGAGCTGACGGGCGCCCAGTTCGGAGCCTTCTTCTACAACGTTCTGGCGCCGGACGGCGGCAGCTACATGCTGTATTCGCTGTCCGGAGCGCCGCGATCCGCCTTCGAGAAGTTTCCTATGCCGCGCAACACCGCGGTGTTCGAGCCCACGTTCAAGGGTACGGGCGTGGTGAGGTCTGACGACATCCTGCAGGACCCGCGCTATGGCAGGAACGCGCCGCGTAAAGGCATGCCGGAGGGGCATCTTCCAGTCCGATCCTACCTCGCGGTCCCCGTCATCTCGCGAACGAGCGAAGTCCTCGGCGGACTCTTCTTCGGCCATGCAGAGACGGGTAAATTCCAGGCAGAGCACGAAGCCGCCTTGCTCGGGATTGCCGGCCACGCCGCCACGGCTATCGACAACGCTCGGCTCCTGACCCGGCTCGAGGCGCTCAATGCCGAACTGGAGCAACGTGTCGCCGACGAGATTGCCGAACGCATGAAGGCCGAAGAGCAGTTGCGCCAATCCCAGAAGATGGAGGCCGTGGGGCAGCTGACCGGAGGCATCGCCCACGACTTCAACAACATGCTGGCCGTGATCCTCGGCAGCTTGAATCTCGCCAAACGACGGCTCGGCAAGGGAGAGGTCAACATTGACCGCTTCATCGAGGGTGCAATCGACGGCGCAAATCGCGCGGCCACTTTGACGCAGAGGCTGCTGGCGTTCTCGCGCCAGCAGCCTCTGGCGCCTGAAGTCGTGGACATCAACAAGATGATCGGGGGGATGAGCGAACTGCTCGAACGCTCGCTCGGAGAGCTTATCCGCCTCGAGGCAGTCCTGGCGGCCGGTCTTTGGCGCGTCAAGGCAGATCCGGCCCAACTGGAAAGCGCCGTGATCAATCTTGCGGTCAATGCGCGCGATGCCATGCCGAAGGGCGGGCGGCTGACGATAGAGACCAGCAACGCCTCGATCGATCGGAAATTTGCCCGGGAATATGCCCTGTCGCCCGGACAATATGTTCTCGTTGCCGTGACGGATAACGGCACCGGAATTCCGCCCGACGTGCTGGGAAAGGTGTTCGACCCGTTTTTCACGACCAAGGTCGTGGGTAAGGGCACCGGCCTCGGCCTCAGTCAGGTCTACGGCTTCGTGCGGCAGTCGGGCGGCCACGTCAAAGTCTACTCGGAAGTCGACGTTGGCACGACGGTGAAGATCTATCTTCCACGCTTCGCCGGCGACGAGGGAGTATCGACCCCATCGCAAGGAGTGACGCATCCCGGCGCAAGCCTTCAAAGTGAGACCATTCTCGTCGTCGAGGACGACGAGCGGGTCCGCAGCATCTCATCCGAAAGCCTGCGGGAGCTTGGTTATACGGTCATCGAGGCCGCGAGCGCCAAGGAGGCGATCAGGATGATCGAAAACGGTCTCGTCCCGGATCTGCTGTTTACCGACGTCGTCATGCCCGACATGACCGGCGCTGAACTTGCGGGCGAACTGTCGAAACGATACCCGGCTTTGAAGGTGCTGTTCACCACCGGCTACACGCGCAACGCAATTGTTCACAACGGCATGCTCGATGCCGGCAAGCATCTGCTGTCCAAACCCTTTGCGATCGAAGATCTGGCCGCGAAAGTCCGTGCCTTGCTGGACGAAATTTGATCGTCTATTCGGTCCGGCAAATCCAGCCGGTCCAGCCGACGGGTATCCATTCAAGCCCTGATGCTCTCGTTTGCAGCCGACTGGCGAAACCGTCGGCCTGCATGCGGCACGGTGGCCCCGGATTCCTCGAATGGCGAGGGCCGCACGAGATCCGAAACACGCATCGGTCTCAACATCATGACTTGGCCGATGTTCGACACCAAGAAACGGATCAAGGGTCTGATCGCAGCCACTCCGAAAAGGCTCGGATGGTTCTTGCGCGCGGATGGCCTGCCTTACTGACCACATGGAAGCCGTAGCCAGGCAAGCTCAACTTGAACGCCTTCACGAGCGTACCGGCGGCGAGGTCGTGTGCCGTGAGCACATCACTGAACACTCCTATTCCTTGTCCTGCGATCACCGCCTCGATGGCGTGCAATTCCTCGCGGAAACTCAGGTGCTGCATGTCCTTGAACGGGGGGACGTCACGCCATCTGCGCTGAGCCGCGGCGAGCCATCGCTGCCAGGTGGGCGGCTCACGATCGGCCGGCGACCAATAAGAGTGGATCAGGACGTGATTTGCGAGGTCGACCGGTCGCATCAAGCGCCCCGTTGCAAGCAGGCGCGGACTGCAGACGGCCCAGAATGTATCGGTGAAGAGATCTTCGACGATGCCGTCTGTCGGCCGTACTCGGCTGGTCGCGTAGCGAATGGCGACGTCGCCGTCTCCGGCCTGCAGATCGAGCACCGTGTCAGTGCCGATGACCTCCAGCGGCACGTCGGGATGCAACTTGCGCCACAGGGGCAGGCGGGGCACGAGCCAGCGGCTGGCGAACGCGTTGGTCGTCGTCACGCGGAGAGGCTGTTGGGCGCCTTCCTGCTTGACGCTCGCAACGGCGGCGGCAAACGCCTCGAGCCCGCCGCGTATGACGGGGAAAAGCCGCGCTCCGGCATCGGTCAGCGAGAGTGGCCGTGGTCTGCGGCGGAACAGAGCGCGACCGCAATATTGCTCGAGCAACCCGATCTGGTGGCTGATCGCCGTTGGCGTCACGCCGAGTTCTGCCGCCGCCTTCTTGAAGCTCAGATGGCGGGCGGCGGCTTCAAAAGCGCGAAGCTCGATCAGGGGCGGGAGCTTGTGCATGCCGGCCAGTCTAGGTGAAATCAATTCATCGTCACCTGAATTCTTCGGATTTGCGCGGAGATCGTGCGCGGCCAAGGATATGGCGGGTCAAGCTGAGGAGATCAGGTCATGTCGTCCATCGCATCTGTCGCCAGCGCTGCCGCCGATCTTGGCGCCTCCTTCGGAGGACAACTGCTCAAACCGGCGGACGAGGGCTATGAGGAGGCGCGAAAGGTCCATAACGGGCTGGTCGACAAGCGGCCGGCATTGATCGCCAGGTGCCGCAGCGTGGCCGACGTCGTCGACGCCGTCGCTCTTGCGACCAGGCTCGGCCTCGAGGTCGCCGTTCGCGGCGGTGGCCACAATGTAGCAGGACGCGCAACCATCGACGGCGGGATCATGATCGACCTCTCGCCCATGAAGGGCGTCCGGGTCGATCCGGTCGGCAAGACCGTCTGGGCGCAGGGCGGGGCCACCTGGGGCGAGCTCAATCGCGAAACGCAACTTCACGGACTTGCGGTCACCGGCGGCGTGGTCTCGACCACCGGGATTGCCGGCCTGACCCTCGGCGGAGGACTGGGCTGGCTGATGGGCAAGTACGGTCTGGCACTGGACAATCTGCGGGCCGTCGAACTCGTCACCGCCGATGGCAGGGTTTTGCGCGCCAGCAGGCAAGAGGAGCCCGATCTGTTCTGGGCTCTCCGCGGCGGCGGCGGAAACTTCGGGATCGCCACCAGTCTCGAATACGATCTTCATACAATCGGGCCGATCATCACCGGCGGCCCGATCGTCCATCCCATCGAACGCTCCCGCGAGGTGCTCGAATTCTTCCGGACCAGCACGCGGTCGCTCGCGGACGAGCACATGCTGTTCGCATCCCTGACGCATGCGCCAGACGGCTCCGGCACGGAGGTCGCGGTCCTGGTCACCAGTCACTGCGGACCGCTGGCGGATGCCGAACGAGCGGTGCGGCCGCTGAAACAGTTCGGGACTCCGATCCTGGATGCAGTCGGGCCGATTCCCTATTGCGACCTCAACCGCATGCTCGACGCCAACTATCCGAAAGGCGCCTTCAACTATTGGAAATCGAACTTCCTCGCGGAGCTCAGTGATGGCGCGATTGCGACCATGATCGAATGCTTCGCGCGCTGCCCGACTCCCATGGGGCAGTTTCTGGTCGAACACGTCCACGGCGCGGCGGCCCGCGTCGATGCCGTGGATACGGCATTTCCGCATCGGCAGGAGGGCTATAATTTCCTGATTCTCGCGCAGTGGATGCAGGCCAGCGATACCAGCCGCTGCATGTCCTGGGCGCGCGACACCTACGAAAGGATGCGGCCCTTCTTCGCCTCCGGCCGCTATGTCAATTATCTCGATGATGACGAGACGGGCGATCCCGTCGCGGCCGCCTATGGACCGAACTACCGGCGACTGCAGCGGATCAAGGCGAAATACGACCCGACCAACTTCTTCCGCATGAACCAGAACATCCGGCCCCTGGCCTGATTGCCGGCTGAGGATTTCGTCGCTCCCATGGGCCGTGTTGATCTCTTCGGGAGGATTCGAGAATGGCTGTCGTGTGCCGGCCCGCTTGTAGCGACGATTTGGCGAGAGCCGACGAGATCGTGGTCGCCAGCATCAACGAACTCACGGAACGGCGGGGGTTCGGCAAGATGGCATCCTCTCGCCCGCACCATTTTCAGGCCTTCTCGCTTGCGGATGATCCCGAAGGTCTATGGGTTGCCGATGACGACGGAGACATTGTCGGCTTCGCGTGGAGTTGGGTGTGTGGCGAGCTTTGGTTCTTGGCGCAGTTGTTCGTGGCGCCTGATCGCCAGAGCGACGGCATTGGCAATCAATTGCTCGGGAAGTCATTCGCTCACGCGGCGACGCGCGGAGCATCCGTCAAGGCGTTGATTACCTTCACCTTCAACAACGTGTCTCAAGGCCTCTACATCCGTCACGGATTATTCCCGCGCTGTCCGATCTACATGGTCAGCGCGCCTCGTGACCGCCTGGCGTCACGGTTGGCTGAGCCGCTCCTGCGTCTTGAACCTCTTGCCGCCGCGACGGCCCGGTTCGAGGACCTGGTGCCCATTGATATCAGCGCTCTCGGCGTTTCCAGAGCGAAGCATCACCGATATCTCCTGGGCGACAGCACGACGAACGGGTTCACCATTCACGCCGGCCGCGAGTGCGTCGGGTACGTCTACGTTTCGGATGGACACATTGGTCCGCTCGCGGTCCGCCGGCAGGATCTGGTTGGCCCCGCCCTTGCGGCTGCGCTGTCGCTCGCGGCACGGGGCGGTGTTCCAACCATCTCGGCCTTCGTGCCGGGTACGAGCGAGCCGGCGCTCAAAGTGGCGACCGACCACGGCATGCATCTGACGCTCCCGATGCTGCTGATGTCCAATCGGCAGTTCGGAGATTGGGTTAGTTACCTCCCGCGTAATCCGGGTTTCATGTAGATCTTGCGATCCCGCGTTGGCGGAACGCTGACTAGGCCGCGCGAACGATTCTGGCGTACACGCTGCGTTTGCAAGCCGACCTCGCAGGGGCTATGTCCGGGCCTCCCGGACAAGAGCCCTGACATGACAATCTCCGATGACAACGACCTGACGCGCCTGAAAGAGATCGGTCGCATCGTCGCCAATACGCTGGAGGCGATGGGCAAGGCGATTGAGCCGGGCATGAGCACCTCCGAGCTCGACCAGATCGGGCGAAAGCTCCTGGAGGCCGCCGGCGCGCGTTCGGCCCCGGAGCTGGCCTATGATTTTCCCGGGGCGACCTGCATCAGCGTGAACGAGGAGATCGCTCACGGCATTCCGGGCGAACGGCGGATCGCGCGCGGCGACCTCGTGAACATTGACGTGTCAGCCGAGAAGAATGGCTTCTTTGCCGATACGGGTGCTTCCTTCGCCGTTCCCCCCGTAAACCGCGCGATCGAACGTCTTTGCCGGGACGGCCGACGGGCGATGTGGACCGGCCTGCAGCAGGTCGGCGCCGGCAAACCGATTGCCGGGATCGGCCAGGCGATCGGGACCTTTGCGCGGAAGAAAGGCTACAGCCTGGTCAGGAATCTGGCCAGTCACGGCGTCGGCCTGTCGCTCCATGAGGAGCCGACGGAGATTGCAACCTGGCCCGACCGCTCCGAACGCCGCATCATGAACGATGGCCTCGTGTTCACCGTCGAGCCGTTCCTCTCCATGGGTGCCGAATGGGCGGAGAATGGCGACGACCCATGGACGCTCTACAGCAGCCCCGAGGCGCCGACCGTTCAATACGAGCACACCGTGATCGCCACCCGCAACGGACCCTTGATCGTGACGCTGGCGGGTTAAGCTGCCGACGCCGGAGTCGGATCACGTAGGCGGTCGATGATCTGAAGGAGCCGGTCGCAGGACGCCTCGATCCTTTTGAGTGGAGACGTCGCGACGCCTAGCAACAGTCCCGGGCGCGCCGAAGCCTTCGAGGCATACCAGAGCGAGAGCGGCGTGGGCGCAAGTCCGAACGATGCAGCTTGCCTGGCGATGGCAAGATCAGGCGCTCCGTCCGGCAAGCGCAGGACCGCGGCCAGTCCTGCAATCGCAACGTTCGTGGTGCGCGTTCGAAGCTGCTTCAGCAGTGCATCGCCTTGCGCGGTGTAGGCGCGCTTGGTGCGCCGCAGATGCCGCAGATAATGGCCCTCGCGGATGAAGTCTGCCGTGGCGAGCTGCACCGCGGGGCCGGGTGCCGGCGCGAGGCACGCTGCGGTCTCGGCGAATCGCGACGCCAGAGCGGCCGGTGCAACGACAAAGCCGAGCCGTAGGGCAGGGGTTACGGTCTTGCTGAAGGAGCCAATGTGAATGACGCGGCCGGCGCGATCGAGCGAGGCGAGCGCCGGCGTGGCCCGGCCCTTGAGCTGAAGTTCGCTGAGATAGTCGTCCTCGATCACCCAGGCGTTGTTTTGGTTCGCCCAGTCGAGCAGGCGCGATCGACGTGCCAGTGACAGCGTGGATCCGAGCGGCGCCTGCTGCCCCGGTGTCACGACAACCAGCGCGGCGTCGGGCGCTTGTTGCAGGCCGTCATCGACATCGATCCCATCTGCGTCAACCGTGATTGGCACGATCGACAGGCCCGCAAGTTCGAGGCCGTGCCGGGTGAAGGGAAAGCCGGGATCCTCCATCCAGACTTTCTTCCTTTGCCCGAGGTCGAGGACACGGAGCGCCAGGCCGAGGCCGCCGCTGAAGCCGCTGGTGATGATGATCTGGGACGGTGCGCATTCGATCCCGCGCGCCAGCGCAAGGTAGGCCGCGATCTCGCGTCGCAAGTCCAGTTCGCCGCGCGGGTCGGGGTAGATCGCAGGTGCGCTCATCTCGACGCGAACCGCCCGTGCGCGCATTCGCGCGAGCAGCGTCGCAGGAAAGGTCTCCTGCGAAGGAACGCCCATCTGGAAGATCGCCGGCCCCGCCGTGAGCTCCTGGTACATCTCCATGAACGAGCCGGGGTCCGGCGCCTTGTCGCGCCGCACGGGAATGGACGGTCGGTCGGCGACATGCGTGCCTGTCGCGCGGGCCGCGATGATCAGTTGGGCCGATGAGAGCTTTTCATAGGCTGAGCGCACGGTGCCGCGCGCGACGCCAAGCTGGGCCGCCAAATCCTGCCATGAGGGCAGGCGCGCGCCCGGGGCGAGCACGCCGCGCTCGATGGCGGCCCTGATCCCCCTGTGGATTTGCTCCGCCAGCGGCGTCTTCGCCGACCGGTCGAGCTTCAGCCGCAGCGATCTGGTCATGATCCTTGGTACACGATTTTCCCGTGTTCTTGGTCCTTTTTTATAGACCACGGCAGGGGCATCTGAGGGAGGAAAGAGGGGCTCCGTCGATCATCAAGGAGAAAGCGGATGAGTGAACGCCTCAACTACAACCACATTGCACCGGCAGGCGCGAAGGCACTGGGCGGCGTCTATGGCTACGTCATGCAGAGTGGGCTTCCCGCGACGCTGGTGACCCTCGCTTACCTGCGCGTCTCACAGATCAACAACTGCGCCTACTGCCTCGACATGCACACGCGGGATCTGCTGAAGAGCGGTGTGAAGGTCGAAAAGCTCGCGCTGCTGCAGGCTTGGGCCGAGGCCGGCGATCTCTTCGACGACCGCGAGAGCGCGGCCCTCGCCTGGGCCGAGACTGTCACCCGCGTCGCCGAGACCAACGTGCCCGATGAAGCCTATCAAGCCGCCCGCAAGGTCTTCAGCGAGCGCGAGCTTGTCGATCTCACGATCGCAATCAGCCTGATGAATGCGTACAATCGCATGTCGATCAGCTTCCGAAATACTCCGCAGGCCGCGCTCGAGAAGGCGGCCTGACGGATCGCGCGGCATCAGTCGAAATGCAAAGTAGGAGCTTGAAGATGATGAGCGTGATTTCCAGCGTCAAAATCCCCGACAGCAAGCTGGCGCGCGAGGCGGCTGAACTGGTGCGCAGCCACGAAGACGACATGCTTTTCAACCATTCCGTCCGAGTCTACGTCTTCGGTGCCATGAAGGGGCTGCGTCAGCAGCTGAAATTCGATCCCGAACTTCTTTACGTCGCGGCGTTGTTTCACGATCTAGGCCTCGTCGACCATTACCACACGCAGACAAAGCGATTTGAGGTTGACGGAGCCGACGCTGCGCGTGAGTTCCTGCGGGCGCGCGGCATCGCCGAGCCGCAAGCCGATCTGGTGTGGGAGGCAATCGCGCTGCACACCACGCCCGGCATTCCGCAATTCATGCGGCCGGAAATCGCGCTCACCAACGCGGGTGTCCTGGTGGACGTCGTGGGCATTGGGTATGACGACTACACGCCGGAGCAGCGCGACCAGGTGATCTCGGCGTTTCCGCGCGGCGACTTCAAGAACGAGTTCCTGAAGGTGCAGACCTGCTCGGCGCTGAAGAAGCCGCAGACGACGTTCGGGACGGTCAATTTCGACTACATCGAGGATCACGATCCCAGCTTCCGCAAGCCGAATGCGTGCACGCGCATCCGCAGCACGCCCTGGCAGAGCTGAGCCGATGACGGCATTCGCCGCACGCCTACGCCGCCCTATCTCCGGCGGAAACTGAACGGTTAGGATCCGGGGCGAGGCGGCGCGCTCGAGCGGCGAGGGCGCGTTGGTTTCTTCAGCGGAAAATACGGGTTCACCACGCAACTCGCCGAGCGTCCGACGGCGAGATATCGGCACTGCTCGAGCGAGCCGTAGCGGCAGTCGAAATAGCCGACGGGGCCGTAGATCTGCATGCACACGGGATAGCTCGGATCGTAGGTCTGCGCGGGTGCAGATCCGCCCGCGAGAAGCAGGCCGATCACGACCAGTGCGAGGCGAGCCCGGCGCATCTCAGCGCAGGAAGTAGCCTGGTGAATAGCCCGGCGTCTGCGCGCGCGGACGATTCTGGTAGGCGTAGGGGTCGTCGCTCTGCCCGACGAAATACGGATTGGCGATGCAGGTCAGCGCGCGTCCCGATGCGCTTGCCTGACACTGCGCGTAGGTGTCGAACCTGCAATTGCTCAGGCCCGGCCATTCATCGCCGGTGAGGCAGAATGGATGATGCGTTCCGAACGCGCGTGCGGGTGTTGATGTGCTCGACACGAGCGCAAATGTGGCGGTAGCGAGCGAAAGTGTGGCGACAATGGGGAGGACAATTCGTCTGCGCATCTTCAATTCTCCATCACGCGAATGTGCGCGCGACGTTGTTACGCGCGCATGCAATTTATCTCGTGTCGCCGACAATGGAACTACAGAAAACACTTATTTCAAAGGGTTTCCAGAACGCGCTGATAAATCTTCATTAATGAAGCGCGGGCCTTTGGAGCGAACTGTTGCGTCGAGGTTACAGCAATTCCGTCGATCACTGTTATGACCACGCTGCGGCCAGGGGGCCTAACGACGAAACTGGAACGGGACTCAAATGAAGAAGAATTTGTTGCTTGCCGCTGTGAGCCTTGTCGCGCTGAGCGCGACTGCGCCGGCGCTGGCTGCCGACCTCGCAGCTCGGCCGTACACCAAGGCGCCGCCGGCGGCGATCGCCGCGGTCTATGACTGGAGCGGCTTCTACATCGGCATCAACGGCGGCGGCGGTTCGTCGCACTCGACCTGGGATCTCGTCGGCGGCGGCCGCGAAGGTTCGCATGATGCGACCGGCGGCACGGTCGGTGGTCAGATCGGCTATCGCTTTCAGTCCGGCCAGTGGGTGTTCGGCGTGGAAGGTCAGGGCAACTGGGCCGACTTCTCGGGCGACAATGTCAGCGCGCTGTTCGCAACTCGCAACCGCTCGAAGATCGACTCGTTCGGTCTGATCACCGGTCAGGTCGGCTACGCCTGGAACAACGTCCTGCTCTACGTCAAGGGCGGTGCGGCTGTGGTCGGCGTCAAGTACGACGTTTCCAGCACGGTCTCGGGCGCGCTGCTGTCCTCGAACGACCAGACCCGGTGGGGTGGTACGGTCGGTGCCGGCCTCGAGTACGGTTTTGCGCCGAACTGGTCGGTTGGCGTCGAGTACAACCACATCTTCCTGTCGGACAAGGACGTCACCTTCGCCGGCCTCGCGGGTACCGACCGCATCAAGCAGGACGTCGACATGGGTCTCGTCCGCCTGAACTACAAGTTCGGCGGCCCGATGATTGGCCGTTACTGAGACTGATCGTTCTTCGTTGAGCGGTCCTCGAAAGCCCCGGCCTTGGCCGGGGCTTTTTTATTGCGTGAATTCAGCGAGTTAACCATTGCTCCTGGAGGTCGTCCGCCGCGCTTGACTCTTGAGAACGAAATGAGAACAATGTTCTTCATACGTTCCAACAAGGGAGCAAGCCATGTTCAGGGTTTTCGTGGAAGAGGCCGCCGCACTGGCGTCGATCACGCTGTTCGTCGGGATGATCGCGATCTGGGCGCAGGTCATACCGCAGCTCTAGGGGCAGCGGTTTTGTAAACCGCAGCTCCCCTTTACCGGTGCCCCCTTGGGGAAAAGCAGGACGACGCGGCCAATTGGCCGCTCCGGCGTAGACTCTGAAGCTGCGACACCTCACCATTGCGAGGCGAGTCGGCAAACGAAGGCAAACGGCGAGTGCATGATGCCTTGAGGAGCCGGCGACCGCTCCATTCCATCTGCAAGAGGCCGTCACGCGACCATGCCGAGCGCCGGATTTGTCCACCTTCACGTTCACTCGGCCTATTCGCTGCTCAAGGGCTCGATCAAGATCGCCAAGCTCGCCGAGCTTGCCAAGAAGGACCATCAGCCGGCGCTGGCGCTGACCGACACCGACAATCTGTTCGGTGCGCTGGAGTTTTCCGACAAGATGGCGGGCTCCGGCATCCAGCCGATCGTCGGCTGCGAGCTGGCGATCGATTTCGGCGACCAGGATCCGAATGCGCGCAACGCGATGGGGCCGTCGCGCGTGGTGCTGCTGGCCGCGCAGGAGCGCGGCTATCGCAGCCTGATGCGGCTCAACTCGCGCGCCTTCCTCGAATCGCCGGATAGCCATGCTCCGTTCGTCAAATTCGACTGGTTCGAGGGCGAGACCGAGGGGCTGATCGCGCTGACGGGCGGACCTGACGGGCCGATCTCGCTGGCGCTGGCCGGCGGTCATGCCGAGCTCGCCGCCTTGCGCTGCGAGCGTCTGGCCGGCCTGTTGGGCGACCGCCTCTACATCGAATTGCAGCGCCACAACACCGAGAAGGAGCGGCGCGTCGAAAGCGGCCTGATCGACCTCGCCTACGCCAAGGGACTGCCGCTGGTTGCGACCAACGAGCCGTATTTCGCCGCGACCGACGATTACGAAGCGCATGACGCGCTGCTGTGCATCGCCGGCGGGCGGCTGATCGCCGAGACCGAGCGCGAGCAGCTCACGCCGGATCATCGCTTCAAGACGCGCGCCGAGATGGCGGTGCTGTTCGCCGACATTCCGGAGGCGCTGGCCTCGACGGTGGAGATCGCCGAGCGCTGCTCGTTCCGCCCGATGACGCGCAAGCCGATCCTGCCGTTCTTCACCGTCGGTGCCGCGCAGAGCTCGGACGCCGCCGCGGTCGAGGCGGCGGAACTGAAGCGCCAGGCGGAGGAGGGGCTCGTCAATCGCCTGCGGGTCCATGGCCTGTCGCAGGGCATGACGGACGAGGATTACAGCAAGCGCCTGGCGTTCGAGCTCGACGTCATCATGCGCATGAAATACGCGGGCTACTTCCTGATCGTGTCCGACTTCATCAAATGGGCGAAGGGCCAGGGCATTCCGGTCGGGCCGGGCCGCGGCTCCGGCGCAGGCTCGCTGGTCGCCTGGGCGCTCACCATCACCGACCTCGATCCGATCAAGTTCGGCCTGCTGTTCGAGCGCTTCCTCAATCCCGAACGCGTCTCGATGCCGGACTTCGACATCGACTTCTGCCAGGACCGCCGCGGCGAGGTGATCAGTTACGTGCAGCAGCGCTACGGCCGCGATCAGGTGGCGCAGATCATCACCTTCGGAACGCTGCAGGCGCGCGGCGTGCTGCGCGACGTCGGCCGCGTGCTGCAGATGCCCTATGGCCAGGTCGACAAGCTGACCAAGCTGGTGCCGCAGAATCCCGCCGCGCCCGTCACGCTCGCGGCCGCGATCGAGAGCGAGCCGAAGCTCCAGGCGTTCCGCGACGAAGACCCGGTGGTGGCGCGCGCCTTTGACATCGCCCAGCGCCTGGAAGGCCTGACCCGCCACGCCTCGACCCACGCCGCCGGCATCGTGATCGGTGATCGCCCCCTGAGCGAGCTCGTGCCGCTCTACCGCGATCCCAAATCCGACATGCCGGTGACCCAGTTCAACATGAAATGGGTCGAGCCCGCCGGCCTCGTGAAGTTCGACTTCCTCGGCCTGAAGACGCTGACCGTGCTCGACGTCGCCTGCAAGCTGCTCAAGCCGCGCGATATCCATGTCGATCTCGCCACGTTGCCGATCGACGATGCCGAGAGCTACCAGATGCTGGCGCGCGGTGAGGTGGTCGGCGTGTTCCAGGTTGAAAGCCAGGGCATGCGGCGCGCGCTGGTCGACATGCGCCCCGACCGTTTCGAGGACATCATCGCCCTGGTGGCGCTGTATCGCCCGGGCCCGATGGCGAACATCCCGACCTATTGCGCGCGCAAGCACGGCGACGAGGAGCCGGAATATCTGCATCCCGTGCTGGAGCCGATCCTGAAGGAGACGTTCGGCGTCATCATCTACCAGGAACAGGTGATGCAGATCGCGCAGGTGATGTCGGGCTATTCGCTCGGCGACGCCGACCTGCTGCGCCGCGCCATGGGCAAGAAGATCCGCGCCGAGATGGACAAGCAGCGCGACATCTTCGTCGCGGGTGCGGTAAAGAACGGCGTGCCGAAGGCGCAGGCCGAGACCATCTTCGAGCTGCTCGCCAAGTTCGCCGACTACGGCTTCAACAAGAGCCACGCGGCGGCCTATGCGCTGGTGTCCTATCACACCGCCTACATGAAGGCGCATTATCCGGTGGAGTTCATCGCGGCGTCGATGACGCTCGACCTCAACAACACCGACAAGCTCTCCGAATTCCGCGCCGAGGCGCAGCGCCTCGGTATCAAGGTCGAGCCGCCGAACATCAACCGTTCCGGCGCGACCTTCGAGGTCGGCGACAAGGTCATTTACTACGCGCTCGCAGCGTTGAAGGGCGTCGGCATCCAGGCGATCGAGCAGATCATCGAGGAACGGGCCAAGCGCGGACTGTTCACCTCGCTCGCCGACTTCGCCGCGCGGGTCAATCCGCGCGCGATCAACAAGCGTATCATCGAAAGTCTTGCCGCCGCCGGCGCCTTCGACACGCTGGAGACGAACCGCGCCCGCGTCTTCGCCGGCGCGGACTCGATCCTCGCCGCCTGCCAGCGCGCGCATCAGGCCGAGACCATCGGTCAGAACGACATGTTCGGCATGTCGGCGGATGCGCCGACCATCATGCTGCCGCAGATCGAGCCGTGGCTGTCGGCCGAAAAGCTCCGCCGCGAATACGATGCCGTCGGCTTCTTCCTGTCGGGCCATCCGCTCGACGATTACGCCACCGTGCTGAAGCGGCTGCGGGTGCAGAGCTGGGCCGAGTTTTCGCGCGCGGTGAAGACCGGTGCCACCGCCGGCAAGGTCGCAGCCACCGTGGTCTCGCGCATGGAGCGGCGCACCAAGACCGGCAACAAGATGGGCATCATGGGGCTCTCCGATCCCACGGGCCACTTCGAGGCGGTGCTGTTCTCCGAAGGCCTCGCGCAATATCGCGACGTGCTGGAGCCGGGCGCTGCCGTGCTGCTGCAACTCGGCGCCGAGCTTCAGGGCGAGGACGTCCGCGCCCGCGTGTTGCATGCCGAGCCGCTGGACGATGCCGCCGCCAAGACGCAGAAGGGCCTGCGCATCTTCCTGCGCGACACCAAGCCGCTGGAATCGATCGCCAAGCGTTTGGCCGGGCCCGACATGGCCGCCTCGAACGGCGCCGCGCCGAAAGTCGGCAGTCCGGGCATCGCACCGCGCTCGAATGGCGACGGTGAGGTCTCGCTGGTAATGATGCTCGACCTCGAGACCGAGGTGGAGATGAAGCTGCCCGGCCGCTTCAAGGTCTCGCCGCAGATCGCCGGCGCGATCAAGGCGGTCGCGGGCGTGGTAGACGTGCAACAGCTCTGACATTGCGGGCCCCGCCGCAAACCAAAGCTTAACTATTTGGCCCGCGCCCGGTTTCGAAGTCGCTCGCGCGCAGCTATCAGTTGTTGTCACGAGAATCGCGTTGGGCGGGAAGCCAGGAAGAACAACAACCATGTGCGACAAATGCTCCGAAAATCTGCTTCAATCGACCGCTCCTTCGCGGCGCTCCATGATGCTCTTTGCCGCTTCGGCGCTCGGAGTGGCAGCGTTTGGCGGGACCGCGTTGGCCAAGGAGGCGAAGGCGCCGCCCAAACCTCAGAACGTGCTGTCGCCCGATGCGGCGCTCAAGAAGCTGATGGAGGGCAATGCGCGCTACGTGTCGGGTGTGTCGCGCCGCCACGACTTCACGCATGAGCGCGAAGCGCTGGTCGGCGGTCAGAATCCCTACGCGGCCGTTTTGAGCTGCGCCGATTCGCGCATCGCGCCCGAATATGCCTTCGACAGCGGACGCGGCGATCTGTTCGTGTGCCGTGTCGCCGGAAACTTTGCCGGCGACGAGACCGTCGCGAGCATGGAATATACCGTCGCCGTGCTGGGCACGCCCCTCATCCTGGTGCTCGGCCATGACAATTGCGGCGCGGTCGATGCGACCATCAAGTCGCTGAAGGACGACAAGCCGCTGCCGGGACACATCCCCACGCTGGTCTCCGCGATCGCACCTTCGGTGAAGACGGCGGCCGGGCAGAGCGGTAACGCGCTCGACAACGCCATTCGCCAGAACGTCATCGACAATGTTGCCAAGCTGAAATCCGCCGCCCCGCTTCTCAACGCAGCGGTCGAACAGGGCAAGCTCAAGGTGGTCGGCGGTATCTATCGGTTGCGCACAGGGGCCGTCGAGTTGATCGCGCAGGGCTAAAGCCCAGCTTCGGGAACACCGGAGCCAGGCGGTCGGCCTCCGTCGGGCAAGAGGCCGGCCGCCATACAGCCGTCTGTGGGATCCGCGCAAGGGTCGATCTGATCGCGCAGGGCAGGGACTTGAAGGAGCCTTGCGAAGTTTCTAGGCTCGCGGCCTTGAGGCTGGCGTGAGCTGATTTGCAGCTGACCTGAAGCTGACGCCAGCAGCCGCGTGGCCACGCCACCGCCTCAATCCGAGCTTTTCGTTCAACCGCCGTTCAGCCGGCTGCGCGCCTCATGCGTGGTGGCACCTCAACTACAGTAGCGGGCAAGCAAGCCATGCGTGGGACGTTTCGAGTCGTCATTTGCCTTCTCCTGCCGATCGTGGCCCTTGCCGCCGGCGCGCCGGGAGCAGCAAACGCGCAGCAGCAGGAGAAGCGCATCGCACTCGTGGTCGGCAACGGCGCCTATGCCAAGTCGCCGCTGGCAACGACCGCGAACGACGCCGGCCTGATCGCGCAGACGCTGCAGGCAGCCGGCTTCGACGTCGTCGGTGCGCGCGATCTCGACGGCGATACGCTGCGCAAGAGCTTTCGCGACTTCATCCAGAAGGCCCAGGCCTCGGGGCCGGGCACCGTCGCGATGATCTATCTTTCCGGCTACGGCGTGCAGCTGGCCGGCGAGAACTATTTCATCCCGGTCGATTCCAACATCACCCGCGACACCGACGTTCCGACCGAGGCGTTGCGGATCAGTGACTATGTGCGCCAGCTCGCCTCGATCCCGCTCAAGGCCAACATCGTCGTGCTCGACGCGGCCCGCGCGCAGCCCTTCATCGAGGGCGGCCAGCCGATCGCGAGCGGTCTGGCGCTGGTCGAGCCCGAGCCGAACATGCTGATCGCGTTCAACGCCGCGCCCGGCACGGTCGCGCCGGAGGAGGCGGGGCCTTACGGCATCTACGCCCAGTCGCTGGCCGAGATGATCCGGACCGGCGGCCTGCCGCTGCCTGAGGTGTTCGACCGCATTCGCCTGCGCGTCAATGAGGCCTCCAAGGGCGCGCAGGTGCCCTGGAACGAGCAGAAGATCTCGGCGCCATTCTCGTTCTTCGAGCGCGGGCCCGACGCGCCGCCCCCGGAGGCCGCGCCCGACCAGGTCGCCGCGATCCGGAGCAAGCCGATCCGCGACCTCGGCGTGCGGGATGCCTATGCCGCCGCGCTCGAGCGCGACACGCTGCCGGCCTATGAGGAGTTTCTCGCCGCCTATCCCGGCGATCCCCTGGCGAAGCGCGTGATGGCGATCGTCGCGGCGCGCCGCGAAGCGATCACCTGGAGGCGCACCTACCGGAACGATACCCCGGAAGCCTATTGGTCGTATCTGCGCCGCTATCCGCGCGGGCCGCATGCGGCGGACGCGCGCCGGCGCCTCGCGATCCTCACCGCGCCGGCCGAGCCGCCGCCGAGCTTTGCGATGATCGACTACGACGTGCCGCCCCCGCCGCCGGAGGAGGTGGTCTATGTCGACCGTCCCGTGCTGTATTTCAGCGATCCCGATTTCGGCTTCGCGCCGCCACCGCCGCCGCCGGTCTACTATCTGCCGCCGCCGCCGCCGGATTTCGTCGTGCTGCCGCCGCCGCTGCCCGTGGTCGGCCTGTTCGTGCTGCCGCAGCCGGTGTTCGTGCCGATCCCGGTGTTCGTCAGGCCGCCGGTCTATGTCGCGCCGCCGCCGAACAACATCATCTACCAGAACATCCATAATACGACGGTGATCAACACCGTGATCAACCGCCTGCCGGCACCAGCACCGGCTACGGGGGCAGGGGCCGGACCGGGCAATCTGGCGCCAGCGATTGCCGGCCGTGCCAACCCGGCCGGGCCTGCCGTGCCGCAGGCGGTCGTGCAGCGCGCCGCGCTGATCCAGCAGGGCAAGGCGCCGATGCCGCCGAGCGCGGCGATCCAGCCGACGGCGAGGCCCGGCCCGCCTCCGGTGACGCCGACGACGGCAGTCGCGCCGACCGCAGCGCCATCCGCTGCGCCGCAGACGGCGCCGACACTTGCTCCGCAGACCAGGCTGCCCCAGGCCAACACGCTGCCGGTTCCTGGTGCCCATGGTGGCCCGCCGCCACCGCCGGCCGGGGCAGGGGCTTTGCCGGGCGGAAGGCCCGTGCCGCCGACGGCGACCGCACCCGGTGCGACACCGCCGGCTCGTCCGGGGGCGCCGACCACAGCTGCACCCGGCACAACGGCTGCTCCTGGCACAACACTGCCTGCCCATTCCAATGCGCCAACGGCTGCCGCGCCGGCAACCGCTGCGCCCACTGTGGCCAACCCGACTGCTGTGCCCGGCCAGGCGCCCAAGCCGCCGGTGGCACAGACGCCGCCCGGCGCCGGGCCTGCGGATCGCGCCAAGTCTGCGACCCGTGAGCCTGCAGGCTCGCCGCCCGCCGCCGCGGGCGCGCCGGCGACACCTCCGGCCGCGGCCGGGAGGCCGATCGCGCCGCCGCCTTCAGCGGCACGTGAGCCGATCAGGCCGCAGCATCTGCCATCGGCGGCCCCGCCGCAGGCGGCCAGACCGGCTGCACCGCCGCCGCGGCCGCAGGCCGTAGCGCGGCCCACGCCACCACCCCCGCCGCGGGTGTCGGCGCCGCCACCGAGGATGGCCGCACCTCCGCCGCCACGCCCGGCTCCTCCGGTTGCCGTCGCGCGCCCGGCGCCTCCGCCCATGGCGCGGCCCGCACCCCCGCCGCCGGTGGCTCGACCGGCACCCCCGCCGCAGCCGCGTATGGCCGTTGCACCACCACCCCCGCCGCGCCCGGCCGCGCCTCCACCGCGCCCCGCACCCCCACCGCCGGCGGCCAAGAAGTGCCCGCCGAACCAGCCCAGGTGCTAGTCAAGTGTTAGTCACGTGCTAATCAAGTGCTAGTCGGGCGTTAGGGAGCGGCCCGGTCTCCAGGGAAAGGGCCTCTCGCGGGCGAAATCCGCCCCCGAAAGGCCCTTATTTCCTTGCTTCTGGCCGAAATGGCGCTATACAGCGCCGCATCTCACACGGAAGCATGGCTCACAAGGCCGTCCGGTGGCAGCCGGGGCGACAACGCTCCGTTTTGCTCACACGCTTCCGGAGGAACCAACCGGAGAACTAGAACGATGGCGCTACCCGATTTCACCATGCGTCAGCTGCTTGAAGCTGGCGTGCACTTTGGTCACCAGTCTCACCGCTGGAATCCGAAAATGGCTCCGTTCATTTTCGGCGCTCGCAACAACATTCACATCGTCGACCTCGCGCAGACCGTGCCGATGCTGCACACGGCCTTGCAGGCGGTCAGCGACACCGTCGCCAAGGGCGGCCGCATCCTGTTCGTCGGCACCAAGCGCCAGGCGCAGGACGGCGTCGCGGACGCTGCCAAGCGCTGCGCGCAGTATTTCGTCAATTCGCGTTGGCTCGGCGGCACGCTGACCAACTGGAAGACGATCTCGGCCTCGATCAAGCGCCTGCGTCACCTCGACGACGTGCTGTCGGGCGGCGATGCCAGCTCCTACACCAAGAAGGAGCGTCTGACGCTTCAGCGCGAGCGCGACAAGCTCGACCGCTCGCTCGGCGGCATCAAGGACATGGGCGGTCTGCCCGACCTGATCTTCGTGATCGACACCAACAAGGAAGACATCGCGATCCAGGAAGCCCAGCGGCTCAACATCCCGGTCGCCGCGATCGTCGACACCAATTCGGACCCGAAGGGCATCACCTATGTGGTGCCGGGCAATGACGACGCCGGCCGTGCGATCGCGCTTTATTGCGACCTGATCGCGCGCGCTGCCATCGACGGCATCTCCCGCGCTCAAGGCGATTCGGGCATCGACGTCGGCGCCTCGGCCCGTCCGCTCGCTGAAGAGCTGCCGGCAGCTTCGTCGAGCGGCTTCCAGGGCCTCGCAGGTCCGCGCGGCACCGCCGACGACCTCAAGAAGCTCCCGGGCGTGTCGGGTGCGATCGAGAAGAAGTTCAACGACCTCGGCATCTTCCACTTCTGGCAGCTCGCCGAGCTCGATCACGACACCGCGCACACGATCGGCGAAGAAGTCGGTCTGCCGAGCCGTGCGGACGCCTGGGTGGCCAAGGCCAAGGCGCTGACCGCGGAAGCGGAATAGTCAAGAGAGCGATGGGTTGGCCGGACAAGATCCGGCCACCATTTCAGTTGACGCGAATCCCTGAGATGGACCGCGGCGGGGCGCTTCGATGCCACGCCGCGGCGAACCAGCAGGCACAAAGGATTTTCAACGATGGCAACGATCACAGCTGCGATGGTCAAGGACCTGCGCGAGTCGACCGGCGCGGGCATGATGGACTGCAAGGCCGCGCTGACCGAAAACGACGGTAACATGGAAGCGGCGCAGGATTGGCTGCGCAAGAAGGGTCTGTCCAAGGCTGCCAAGAAGTCGGGCCGCGTCGCGGCCGAGGGCCTGATCGGCGCCCTGACCAAGGGCACCAAGGGTGTCGTGGTCGAGGTCAACTCCGAAACCGACTTCGTCGCGCGTAACGGCCAGTTCCAGGGCCTGGTCAAGATGGTCGCCCAGGTCGCATTCGACGCCGGCTCCGATGTCGAGAAGATCAAGGCCGCCAAGGTCGGCGACGTCACGGTCGAAGCCGCCATCAATGACGCGATCGCCACCATCGGCGAGAACATGACGCTGCGCCGCGCAGCTTCGCTCGAAGTGAGCCAGGGCGTGGTGTCAAACTACGTCCACGGCGCGGTCGTCGAGGGCGCCGGCAAGATGGGCGTGATCGTAGCGCTGGAATCGCCCGGCAAGGCCGACGAGCTCGCAACGCTCGGCCGCCAGATCGCGATGCACATTGCCGCCGCGAACCCGCTGGCGCTCGATCCGTCCGGCCTCGATCCGGCGGTCGTCAAGCGCGAGAAGGACGTGCTCGCCGACAAATATCGCCAGCAGGGCAAGCCCGAGAACGTGATCGAGAAGATCGTCGAGTCCGGCCTCAAGACCTACTACAAGGAAGTCTGCCTGCTCGAACAGGCCTTCATCCACGACACCGGCAAGTCGGTGGCGCAGGCGTTGAAGGAAGCCGAGGGCAAGGTCGGCGGGGCCCTGAAGATCGCCGGCTTTGTGCGCTATGCTCTTGGTGAGGGAATCGAGAAGCAGGAAAGCGACTTCGCGGCCGAGGTCGCTGCGGCCAGCGGCAAGAAGTAAGCGCCGGAACACCTCCTTCCGGCGTGCCGCCGGAAGCGGCGCCCGGACAAGGAAAGTGCTCATGTCTGATCCGGTCTATCGTCGCGTCGTGATCAAGCTGTCCGGCGAATATCTCGCGGGACAGCAAGGCTTTGGCATCGATCAGCCGACCGTCGACCGGGTTGCGGACGACCTGATTGCGGCCCGCAAGCTCGGCACCGAGGTCGCGGTCGTGATCGGCGGTGGCAATATCGTGCGCGGCGTCGAGGTCTCCGCCCGCGGTGTGTCGCGCCCGACCGGCGACACCATGGGCATGCTCGCCACCATGATGAACTGCCTCGCGCTGGAAGCGGCGATCGAGCGCAAGGGCACGCCGGCGCGCACACTGTCGGCCTTCGTGATGCCCGAGATTTCCGAGCTGTTCACCCGCACTGCGGCGCACAAATATCTCGCCGAGGGCCGGATCGTGCTGCTTGGCGGCGGGACCGGCAATCCGTTCTTCACCACCGATACGACCGCGGTGCTGCGCGCCGCCGAGATCGGCGCCCAGGCGGTTCTGAAGGCCACCAATGTCGACGGCGTCTACTCGGCCGATCCGAAGAAGGATCCGGCCGCCACGCGGTTTGACCGGCTGACCCATTCGCAGGCGATCGAGGGCGGCTACAAGGTGATGGATGCGACCGCCTTCGCGCTTGCCCGCGAGACGTCTCTGCCTATCATCGTATTCTCGATCGCGGAGCCGGGTTCGATCGGCGCGATTCTACGTGGCGTCGGCCACGGAACCATTGTCGCCGGCTGACCGCTCATCTGTCGCGCGCCTTCAGGGAAGGTCGCGGGAGCGGTCGCCGGGATCTTGAAGGAGAAACGTGATGTCCACGGGTACTTTCGACCTCAACGAAGTGAAGCGCCGCATGCAGGGCGCCGTCCAGTCCCTCAAGCACGAGCTCGGCGGCCTGCGGACGGGGCGCGCCTCCGCCTCGATGCTCGATCCGGTGCAGGTCGACGCCTATGGCAGCCACATGCCGCTCAACCAGCTCGCCACCGTCAGCGTGCCGGAGCCACGCCTGATCTCGGTGCAGGTCTGGGACAAGTCGATGGTCAAGGCGGTGGAGAAGGCGATCGTCGATTCCAACCTCGGCCTGTCGCCCGCGACCGAAGGCCAGGTGCTGCGCCTGCGCATCCCCGAGCTGAACGAGGAACGGCGCAAGGAACTGGTGAAGGTCGCGCATAAATATGCGGAGGCCGCCAAGGTTGCCGCGCGCCACGTCCGCCGCGATGGCCTCGACGTTCTCAAGAAGCTCGAGAAGAACCACGAGATGTCCGAGGACGACCAGAAGCGCCACGCCGACGAGGTGCAGAAGGCGACCGACGGTACGATCACGGAAATAGACCAGTTGCTGGCCGCCAAGGAAAAAGAAATCCTCACCGTTTAAGGCCACCTTCAATGTCCAACGCCGCCGCGCCCGCAACGGAAGGACCCGACCGGTCCGAGGCGCCCGCGCACGTCGCCATCATCATGGATGGCAATGGGCGCTGGGCGGCCGCGCGCGGTTTGCCGCGTGCGGAGGGGCATCGCCGCGGCGTCGAGGCTCTGCGCCGCGTCGTGCGTGCCTCGCACGAGCTCGGCATCCGCTACCTCACCATCTTCTCGTTCTCGTCGGAGAACTGGTCGCGTCCGGCGAGCGAGATCGGCGATCTCTTCGGTCTGCTCCGCCGCTTCATCCGTAACGATCTCGCCAGCCTGCATCGCGACGGCGTCAAGGTCCGCATCATCGGCGAACGCGATGGGCTCGAGAGCGACATCTGCGCGCTGCTCAACGAGGCCGAGGAGCTGACGCGTGACAACACGCGCCTCACGCTCGTCGTCGCCTTCAATTACGGCTCGCGGCAGGAGATCGCGAAGGCGGCGCAGAAGCTCGCGCGCGAGGTCGCCGAGGGCACGCGCAATCCCGATACGATCGACGCCGAGACGCTGGGAGCGCATCTCGATGCGCCCGACATTCCCGATCCCGATCTCATCATCCGCACCAGCGGCGAGCAGCGCCTGTCCAATTTCCTGATGTGGCAGGCGGCCTATAGCGAGCTCGTGTTCGTGCCGATCCACTGGCCCGATTTCGACAAGGCGGCGCTGGAAAGTGCGATCGCCGAATTCGCCAGGCGCGAGCGCCGTTTCGGCGGCCTGGTCGCGAAAACCGCCTCGTGAGCGAACAAGACGCCGCACCGGCGGGCGCCAAGCCTGCCCCGAGCAATCTGGTGATGCGGGTCCTCGCAGCGCTGGTGCTGGCGCCGCTGACCATCGCGGTCGCTTATGCCGGCGGCTGGTTGTGGGCGCTGCTCGTCACCCTGGTGTCGATCGGGCTGTTCGCGGAATGGCTGACGGTGGTGGGCGCGGGCTCGGCGGCGCTGACCGGGGCAGGGACGATCGTCATCGCGATGATGGGGGCTGCGGTCGCTTTTGGCGGGCTCAAGACCTCCGTCATCGTCGGCCTCGTCGGCGGCGCGATCGTGACGCTGATCGCGCGCGGCAAGTTCATCTGGGCTGCGACGGGCTTTGCTTATGCAGCGGCAGCGCTGCTGGCCTCGATCCTGGTGCGAAAGGATCTCGTCAACGGCTTCTCCGCGCTGATGTTCGTGCTGCTGGTGGTGTGGGCGACCGATATCGGCGGCTATTTTGCCGGTCGCAGCATCGGCGGGCCGAAGCTCTGGCCGCGCGTCAGCCCGAAGAAGACCTGGTCCGGGGCGCTGGGCGGCTTCGTCGCAAGCCTTCTGGTTGCGGTGGGGTTTGCGGCTTGCGGGTTCGGAAAGATGGGGCCATTGCTGCTGGTCAGCGCCATCCTTTCGGTGGTGTCGGCATTGGGCGATCTGTTCGAATCCGCGGTCAAGCGGCGCTTCGGTGTCAAGGATTCCAGTCACTTAATTCCCGGCCATGGCGGGCTTATGGACCGCCTGGACGGTTTTGTCGCCGCCATCCTGGCGGCATGGATTATCGGCTTTCTCCGCCATGGTGTGCATAGCGCCGGAAGCGGTCTTATGGTTTGGTGAGGATATGAGCGCGGTCCCATTGCGTAATAACAAGGCTGCGGCGTCCAGCGTCCGCAGCGTCACAGTTCTCGGCGCTACCGGCTCGATCGGCGACAGCACGATGGATCTGCTGCGCGCTTCGCCCGAGCGCTATCGCGTCGAGGCGCTGACGGCGAACGGCAATGTCGAAGCGCTGGCAAAGCTCGCGAAGGAATTTTCCGCGCGCTTCGTCGCGATCGCCGACACCTCCAAGCTCGCCGAGCTCAAGGCCGCGCTCGCCGGGACCAGCACCGAATGCGGCGCCGGCGAGAGCGCGGTGATCGAGGCCGGCGCGCGTCCGGCCGATTGGGTGATGGCGGCCGTGAGCGGCGCTGCCGGATTGAAACCGGCGCTGGCGGCGGTCGATCGCGGCGCGCATGTGGCGTTGGCCAACAAGGAATGTCTGGTCTGCGCCGGCGATTTCTTCATGCAGCGTGCGGCCAAGGCCGGCGCCTGCATCCTGCCGGCCGATTCCGAGCACAATGCGCTGTTTCAGGCGCTTGCTTCGGGCAATCGGGATGAACTCGTCCGTGTCATCATCACCGCCTCGGGCGGCCCGTTCCGCACCTGGAAGCCGGCTGACATCGAGCAGGCGACGCTCGAGCAGGCTCTGAAGCACCCGAACTGGAGCATGGGCCAGAAGATCACGATCGATTCCGCGTCGATGATGAACAAGGGGCTCGAGGTGATCGAGGCGTCCTATTTGTTCGCGCTGTCGCCTGACGAGATCGACGTCCTCGTGCATCCGCAGTCGATCATCCACGGCATGGTCGAGTTCTCCGACCGTTCGGTGATGGCCCAGCTCGGCGCGCCCGACATGCGCACGCCGATTGCGCATTGCCTCGGCTGGCCCGACCGGATCAAGGGGCCGGCGGCCAAGCTGGACCTCGCCAAGATTGGCCAGCTGACCTTCGAGGCACCGGACTTCGAGCGCTTCCCCGGATTACGGCTGGCTTTCGATTCGCTCCGGACCGGGAAGGGGGCGACCACCGTCTACAACGCGGCCAATGAGGTCGCGGTCGCCGCCTTCATTGCCGGCAAGATCCGGTTCGGCGCGATTGCCCGGCTGGTGGAGGCAACATTGGATGACTGGATCCGCAGCGGGAACCAGGCGCCCCTGACGTCGGCCGATGATGCAATCTCTGTTGACCATGTTGCTCGAAATAGAGCTGCCGCCCTATTGCCTCAAATTGCCTTAAAGGCATCCTAGATGGTTCGGGGCCAGGGCCTTGCGGCGCTGGATGAGGGAATTCGATGATCGACTTTTTTGTCCATAGTTTCAATACGTTGAGCCATGGGCTCCTCGGCTACGCGGTTCCCTTCCTGTTCGTCCTGACGATCGTCGTGTTCTTCCACGAACTCGGCCATTTCCTGGTCGCGCGCTGGGCGGGCGTTCGCGTGTTGACCTTCTCGCTCGGTTTCGGACCTGAGCTGGTAGGTTTCAATGACCGCCACGGCACCCGCTGGAAGATCTCGGCCATCCCGCTCGGCGGCTACGTCAAGTTCTTCGGCGACGAGAGCGAGGCCTCGACCCCCTCGGCCCAGACGCTCGCGGCCATGACGACCGAGGAGCGCGCCGGCAGCTTCCACCACAAGAAGGTCGGCCCGCGCGCCGCCATCGTCGCGGCCGGACCGATCGCCAATTTCATCCTGGGCGCGCTGATCTTCGCGGGCATGGCGCTGTATTACGGCAAGCCGAGCACGATCGCGCGGGTCGATGGCGTCGTCGCCGATGGCGCCGCGGCTGCGGCCGGCTTCAAGATCGGGGACGTCGTCGTCCAGATCGACGGCAAGCCGATCGAGAGCTTTGCCGACATGCAGCGAATCGTTGCGATGAATGCGGGTTCGGCGCTTGCCTTCCAGGTGAAGCGGGACGGCGCCATCGTCTCGCTGACCGCAACGCCGGCGCTGCTCGAGCGCAAGGATCCGTTCGGCAACAGCCACCGTCTCGGTGTGCTCGGTGTGGAGCATAAATCTCAGGCCGGCGAGGCCTCGACCGCCCCGGTGGGCATCGGCGAGGCGCTCAAGATCGGGGTTGAGCAGGTCTGGTTCATCATCACCAGCACCTTCAAGTTCCTGGGCTCTCTGTTCGTCGGAAACGGCAATCCGAACGAGGTCAGCGGGGTTCTGGGCATCGCGAAGATGTCGGGGCAGGCGGCCAGCGCCGGGTTCCAGTTCGTGATCAATTTGTGCGCGGTGCTGTCGGTGTCGATCGGCCTGCTGAACCTGTTCCCGATCCCGCTGCTCGATGGCGGCCACCTGATGTTCTATGCGGCGGAGGTCGTCCGCGGCCGACCCCTGTCCGAGCGGACTCAGGAGATGGGGTTCCGAATCGGGCTCGGTTTAGTGCTGATGTTGATGGTGTTTGCGACCTATAACGACATCCTGCGGATGGCGGCATCTTGATGGAGGCTTTTTTGTGGCGTTGCTGATGAGCAACGTCTTGGAATGAAATTGAAATTACGGCGCTTTCGGCCGTTTGCGGCGTCGGTGAAATTGGCTACAAGCGGCCTGAACTTGGGGAATCTTCCAGACCGGCGTTGGGGTTGGGTCTGGCTCGGAATGATAAGGGCGCGTTGCGCGATGAAGTTTGGACTGCGACTCCGGGGGGGCTTGCTCGCAACCCTGATCATGTTCGGCGCGCCGGTGATTGCCCCGGTCGGGGCTGTTTTTGTGTCTTCGTCTGCGCTCGCTCAGACCGTGCAGTCGATTTCCGTCGAAGGAAATCGCCGGGTCGAGGTGGAGACGATCCGCTCCTATTTCAAGCCGGGTCCGGGCGGGCGCCTGGATCAAGGCGCCATCGACGACGGCCTCAAGGCCTTGATCGAGACCGGCCTGTTCCAGGACGTGAGAATCAACCGCGGCGGCGGCGGCCAGATCGTCGTCTCCGTGGTGGAAAACCCGGTGATCGGCCGGATCGCCTTCGAGGGCAACAAGAAGATCAAGGACGAGCAGCTCACCACTGAAGTCCAGTCCAAGGCGCGCGGCACCTTCTCCCGCGCCATGGTGCAGTCCGACACGCTGCGAATCGCTGAAATCTATCGCCGGTCCGGCCGCTACGACGTGCGCGTCACGCCCGAGGTCATCGAGCAGCCGAACAACCGCGTCGACCTCATCTTTACGATCGAGGAGGGCGCCAAGACCGGCGTCAAGTCGATCGAGTTCGTCGGCAATGTCGCATTCTCGTCCTATCGCCTCAGGGACGTCATCAAGACCCGCGAATCGAACCTGCTGAGCTTCCTGGCCAGCGGTGACATCTATGATCCCGACCGCGTCGAAGCCGACCGCGACCTGATCCGCCGCTTTTATCTCAAGAACGGTTTCGCCGACGTCCAGGTGGTGGCCGCGCTCACCGAATACGATCCGGAGAAGAAGGGCTTCAACGTCACCTTCAAGATCGAGGAAGGATCGCAGTACCGCGTCGGCGCGCTCGACTTCCGCTCCAGCATTCCGAACTTCGATCCCTCGTCGATGCGCGCCTATTCGCGCGTCAATGTCGGCTCGCTCTACAACGTTGAATCGGTCGAGAAGTCGGTCGAGGAGATGCAGATCGAGGCCTCGCGCCGCGGCTACGCCTTCGCCGTGGTCCGGCCCGGCGGCGACCGCAATTTCGAGGCGCACACCGTCTCCGTCGTGTTCAACATCGACGAAGGTCCGCGCACCTATATCGAGCGCATCAACCTGCGCGGCAACACGCGTACCCGCGATTACGTGATCCGCCGCGAGTTCGACATCTCCGAGGGCGACGCCTACAACCGCGCCCTGGTCGACCGTGCCGAGCGGCGCCTGAAGAACCTCGACTACTTCAAGAGCGTGAAGATCACGACGGAGCCGGGCTCGTCGAGCGATCGCGTGGTCCTGATCGTCGACATGGAAGAGAAATCGACCGGCGACTTCTCGATCTCGGGCGGTTACTCCACCACCGACGGCGCGCTGGCCGAAGTCTCGATCTCCGAGCGCAACCTGCTTGGCCGCGGTCTGTTCGCCAAGGCGTCGGTGACCTACGGCCAATATGCACGCGGTTACTCGCTGTCGTTCGTCGAGCCGTATCTGCTCGACTACCGCGTCGCGCTTGGCCTCGACCTCTATCAGCGCCAGCAGCTGTCCAACAGCTACATCTCCTACGGCACCAAGACGCTCGGCTTCTCGCCGCGCCTCGGCTTCTCCTTGCGTGAAGATCTGGCGCTGCAGCTGCGCTACTCGATCTACCAGCAGGAAATCACGCTGCCGTACTACCTGGCGAACTGTAACAACAATCTGGGTACGTCGGCCTTCAATCCGAGCCCGGCCTTCGTCAATGCCAATGGCGGCGTTCCGGATCTCAGCTCGACCAACGGTCTCGGCTGCTACAGCGACGGCGAAGCTTCGCTGCCGGTGCGCAGGGAGCTCGCCAACGGCAAGACCCTGACCTCGGCGCTTGGCTATACGCTGACCTACAACACGCTGGACAACAACAAGAACCCCACCGACGGTCTGCTCGTCGACTTCCGTCAGGATTTCGCCGGCGTCGGCGGCGACGTCTCCTACCTGAAGTCCGTCATCGATGCGAAGTACTATACTCCGCTGGTGTCTGACATCGTCGGCCTCGTCCGCGTGCAGAGCGGCATGCTGAACAAGATGGGCAGCGATCTGCGCATGCTCGATCACTTCCAGATGGGTTCGAACCTCGTCCGCGGCTTTGCCCCGAACGGCATCGGCCCGCGCGATTTGAACCCCTTTGGTACGCAGGACGCCCTCGGCGGCACCAAGTACTGGGGCGCTTCGCTCGAACTGCAGATGCCGTTCTGGTTCCTGCCGAAGGAAGTGGGTCTGAAGGGCGCGGTCTATGCCGATGCCGGCGGCCTCTACGACTATAAGGGACCGACCGGCTGGACCACGACCAACGAAGTCAATGTACCGGGCTGCATCCCCTCGAGCATCAATCCGTCGTCTGCGGGCACCTGTACCGGCCTCGTCTACGACGACAGCAAGGTCGTCCGCTCGTCGGTTGGTGTCGGCCTGATCTGGCAGTCGCCGTTCGGTCCGCTGCGCTTCGACTACGCCGTGCCGCTCAGCAAGGGCAAGTACGATCGCACGCAGGAGTTCCGGTTCGGCGGCGGCACCACGTTCTAATTCGATCAGCACGGCACGATCCGGATCACTGGAACCGGTTTCCGAAAGGGATCGTGCCGATCCAAGAGATGGAGCATGATGCGGCTCGACCGCTTCATGCCGAAGCCGGACCGCGACGGGGTGGAATGGCGCAGCCGACCTTCTTCATAAAGCCGCCTGCCTCAACGCTGGCTGACATTGCCACGCTGACCAAGGCGCAGCTGGTCGATCCCGCCAGGGGCGACCACATCATCACGGGCCTTGCTTCGCTTGACGAAGCGGGCCCGATGCATCTGGCGTTCTTCGACAACCTCAAATACGCCGACGAGATCAAGGGGACCAAGGCCGGCGCTTGCCTGGTGAGCCCGCGCTTCGAGCCCCAGGTGCCCGCGCACGTGGCCGTGCTGCGGGTGGCGCAGCCGTTCCGGGCCTTTGTCAGGATCGCGCGGGAATGGCACGGCGAAGCGCTGAGGCCCCAATCCTGGGTCGGCAATGACGGCATCGCGCCGTCGGCGATCATCGATCCCTCGGCCCGGCTCGAGGACGGCGTGATCGTCGATCCCCTGGCCGTGATCGGCCCGGATGTGGAGATCGGCAGCGGCACGGTGGTCGGCGTCGGGGCGGTGATCGGGCCCGGCGTCAAGATCGGCCGGGACTGCAATGTCGGCGCGCGCACCGCGATCCAGTGCGCCCTGATCGGCAACAATGTGCTGATCCATCCCGGCTGCTCGATCGGCCAGGACGGCTACGGCTTCATTTTTTTCGGCCCCGAGGGCCATCTGAAGGTGCCTCAGACCGGGCGGGTGCTGATCCAGAACGATGTCGAGGTCGGCGCCGGGACCACGATCGACCGCGGCAGCTTGCGCGACACCGTGATCGGCGAAGGCACGAAAATCGACAATCAGGTCCAGATCGGTCACAATGTCACGATCGGCCGGCATTGCCTGCTGGCCGCCCAGATCGGGCTCGCCGGCAGCCTGTCCATTGGCGACAACGTGGCACTCGGAGCGAAGGTTGGCATCAACAACCACCTCAAGATCGGGGACGGGGCCCAGGTGACCGCGATGAGCGGCGTCAAGGACGACATCCCGCCGGGCGGACGCTGGGGTGGTTTTTTCGCCAAGCCGACCAAACAATGGTTCAAGGAGATCATCGCGGTGGAGCGCTTGGTACGCGACAGCAGGGCTGATCCGAAGGATGAGGGACGGGAATGACGGAGGAATCACCTGTTAAGTTCGAGCTGGTGGACATCAATGCCATCCTCCAGACGCTGCCGCACCGTTTCCCGATGCTGCTGATCGACCGCGTGATCAACATCCGGGCCGACTACAGCGGCATCGGCATCAAGAACGTCACCTTCAACGAGCCGGCCTTCCAGGGGCATTTCCCGGAGCGACCGGTCTATCCCGGCGTCATGATGATCGAGGCGATGGCGCAGACCGCGGGCGTGATCGGCATCAAGTCGGTCGAAGGCACCGACAAGCCGCGGGCGGTCTATTTCCTCACCATCGACAAGTGCAAATTCCGCAAGCCCGTGCTGCCGGGCGATACCATCGAGTATCACATGCGCTCGCTCGGCCGCCGCAAGGCCATGTGGTGGTTTCACGGCGATGCCAAGGTCAACGGGCAGGTGGTCGCGGAGGCCGACGTCGGCGCCATGCTGACGGACTGAGCGGCACGCGGTCCTCGCTGGACGGGCTCACGCGCCGCAATCGTAGCGGCCGCCAGGAGCCTCGCGCTTAATGTTTTGGTTGAAGAACTGACCCATGGATGGCGCGCCCAGGAGACGGTCGGCGGTCTCGGCCGCGACGCCGCAATAGCGCGCATAGCTGCCGCCAGTCGCGACGACGAGGTCGTGATGCGCGCGGTCGTAGCAGACCCGCTGAAGCACAGTGCTGCGGCTGATGTCGCGGCATTCGAATGTCGCGAGGTCGATGCGGCGGCGTTCGCCGGTCTCGACCGTCTCGGACACGATCGGTGCGGCCGCGAGCTGTGCGAGCAGAAGTGCCAGGGCCCTGACCATGAAAGCTGAAGCTCCGCATGAAGTTGTTGAGGAGCCGGGACGACCGCCTCATCCGGCACTTGAAACCGGCAGAGATGATACGTCACTGGACAGATCGGGCATAGTCGCGCTAACCACCGGAAATCTGAGCGACTTCAACGCATAACCAGACCTTCTTGAAGAGTAAGATTGCTTGATGAGCAAGATTGATCCCACCGCACGGGTCGCGGACGGCGCCGTGATCGGCGAGGGCACCGAGATCGGGCCCTATTGCATCATCGGCCCGAATGTCGTGATCGGCGCGAACTGCAAGCTGATTGGGCATGTTACCGTCATCGGCCATACGTCGATCGGGGACGGCGGCGTGATCTCGCCGTTCGTGGTGCTCGGCGGCGCGCCCCAGGATCTCAGCTACAAGGGCGAGCCGACGAAGCTCGAGATCGGCTCTGGCTGCGTCATCCGCGAAGGCGCGACGATGAATGTCGGCACCATCAAGGGCGGCGGTCTGACGCGCGTCGGCAACGGCGGCTACTTCATGAACAACAGCCATGTAGGCCATGACTGCATGGTCGGCAACAACGTGATCTTTGCGACCTCGGCGACGCTCGGCGGCCACTGCGAGATCGGCGACGCCGTCTATATCGGCGGCCTCTCCGCAGTGCACCAGTTCACGCGCATCGGCCCCTACGTGATGGTCGGCGGGGTCTGCGGCGTACGCGACGATGTCATCCCGTATGGGCTCGTTAACGGCCAGTATGCGGTGCTCGAGAGTCTCAACCTGATCGGCATGAAGCGGCGCAAGTTCACCAGGCAGCGACTGGCGACGGTGCGCGGGTTCTACCAAAAGCTCTTCCATGGGCCCGGCACATTCGCCGAGCGGTTAGAGGCGTCCAGGCCGCTTGCAGGCGAAGATCCGGCGATCGCCGAAATCCTCGACTTCATCGGCAAGGGCAAGCGCCCGCTCTGTCTTCCTGCCCTCGCGAAGTGATTTTGGGATGGCCGCGGACATGACATCGGCGGCGTCGGACATCTCATCGCCGGTCGGCATCGTCGCCGGCGGCGGCGCGATGCCGTTCGCAGTCGCCGACTCGCTTGCCGCGCGCGGCATCACGCCGGTGCTGTTTCCGCTGCGCGGGGCCTGCGATCCCGCGCGGGTGGAGAAATTCCGCCATCGCTGGATCTCGGTCGGCCAGCTCGGTCGCGCGATGCGACTGTTCCGCGAGGAGGGCTGCCGCGACCTGATCTTCATCGGCACCTTGGTGCGGCCCTCGCTCTCCGAGATCCGGTTCGACGTCAAGACGATGCGGCTGCTCGGCAATGTCATCCGCGCCTTTCGCGGCGGCGACGATCATCTCTTGTCCGGCGTCGGCCGCATCCTCGAGCAGGATGGCTTTCGCATGGTCGGCATCAAGGACCTCGCCCCCGATCTCCTGATGCCCGAGGGCTGCATCAGTCGCGCCTGGCCCAGCGATACCAGCAAGACCGACATCGCGCGCGGCCGTGCGGTGCTGACTGCGCTCGGTCCGTTCGACATCGGCCAGGCTGCGGTGGTGATCGACGGCCATGTGGTCGCGGTCGAGGACATCGAGGGCACCGATGCGCTGCTCGCGCGCGTCGCGCGGCTGCGCGAGGAGGGGCGCATTCGCGCGGCCGCCGGCCGCGGCGTGCTCGTGAAGGCGCCGAAGAGCGGCCAGGATCTGCGTTTCGACCTGCCGACGATCGGCCCGCGCACCATCGAGGGCGTCGCGGCGGCCGGCCTTGCGGGCCTCGCCGTCATCGCCAGCAACACCATCGCCGCAGAGCCGCAGGCGATGATCGCCCTCGCGGACGCCAAATATCTCTTCGTCATCGGTCTGCCGGCGTGATGCAGTCGCGCGATCCCAAGCGCAAGATCTTCCTGATCGCCACGGAGGAATCCGGCGACCGGCTCGGCAGTGCCTTGATGAAGGTCCTGCGCCAGCGTCTCGGCGACGGCGTGCAGTTCGTCGGCGTCGGCGGACGTACCATGGCGCGCGAAGGGCTGGAATCGCTGTTTCCGATCGAGGAGCTGTCAATCGTCGGATTTGCCGCGGTGGTGCAGCAATTGCCGAAAATTCTGCGGCTGATCCGCGAGACGGCCGACGCCGTGGCCGACGCCGCGCCGGACGCGCTCGTCATCATCGACAGCCCCGATTTCACCCATCGCGTCGCCCGCCGCGTGCGCGCGAAGAATCCTGCGATCCCGGTCGTCGATTACGTCTCGCCGCAGCTCTGGGCGTGGCGGCCGGGGCGGGCGCGGACCATGCTCGGTTATGTCGACCATGTGCTCGGTCTGCTGCCGTTCGAGCCGGAGGAATACCGCAAGCTCGGCGGACCGCCATGCAGCTATGTCGGCCATCCCTTAGTCGAGCAATTGCCCTCGCTGCGGCCGAACGCGGAGGAGCAGGCACGTCGCGACGGCGATCCGCCGGTGCTTTTGGTGCTGCCCGGCAGCCGCCGTAGCGAGGTCAGGCACCATCTCGATGTCTTCGGCGGGGTGCTCGGCCGCTTGCAGGCGGAAGGCCACGCCTTCGAACTGATACTGCCGACCATGCCGCATCTCGAGGCCACCATCCGCGAGGGCATCGCGAGCTGGCCGGTCAAGCCAAGGGTCGTGACCGGCGAGAACGAGAAGCGCGCCGTGTTCCGTATCGCGCGTGCGGCGCTGGCCAAATCCGGTACGGTGACGCTGGAGCTCGCACTGTCGGGTATTCCAATGGTGACGGCCTATCGCGTCGGTGCGATCGAGGCCTTCATCCTGCGTCGCGCGATCCGCGTCTCCTCGGTGATCCTTGCCAATCTCGTGATCGGCAAGGATGTCATTCCGGAGTACCTGCAGGAGGAGTGCACGCCGGAGAAACTGGCGCCGGCACTCGCCGAGGTGCTGACGGATTCGCCGCTGCGCAAGCAGCAGGTCGAGGCCTTTGCCCGGCTCGACCAGATCATGTCGACCGGCCACAAATCACCGAGCGTGCTCGCCGCCGACATCGTGCTCGAGACGATGCGCAAGGGACGGCGGTAACAGAGGTCTCGTAGGGTGGGCAAAGGCGCGTCGCGCCGTGCCCACGATTCGTCGCGATGAGAAGAATTCGTGGGCACGCTTCGCTTTGCCCACCCTACGAGACCGTGAACGTTGCGCCATTGTGGCCGGATCAAGTTCTACGCAAGTCCTGCATCCACCCGAAAACACTGGCTGGTGATGCGCTGGCTTTCGTCGGAGGCGAGGAATAGCGCCATGTTGGCGATGTCCTCGGGCGTCACTGCATCCGGAACGGCCTGACGGGAGCGCATTTCGGTGATGACCTGCTCGTCCGGATACCACAGCCGGCGTTGACGTTCGGTGATGACCATGCCTGGCGCAATCGCGTTGACGCGGATGCGGTCGGGGCCGACCAGCCGGGCCAGCGAGTTGGTGAAACCGACGATCGCCGCCTTTGCCCCGGCGTAGACCGGCAGCGCCGGTGCACCGCGCATCCAGGCGATCGACGACATGTTGATGATCGAGCCGCCGCCGCGCGCCTGCATCTGCGGCACCACCGCTTGCGCCGCAAAGAAGACGTGCTTGAGATTGAGGCCGATCATCCAATCGAACTCTGCCGGCGTCACCTCGGCCAGCACCTGGCGTTGATCATTGGCGGCATTGTTGACGAGGACCGCGGCATCGCCGAGCGATCGCTGCACCTGTGCCATTGCGGCCCGCAAGGCCTCGATGTCCAGGAGGTCGCATGGCACGAACAAGGGCGCGGCTTCGGACGCAGCGCTCACCTCCGCGACCAGCGCCCCGCCGGCTTCTTCATCCACATCGAGGAACGCGACGCGCGCTCCCTGGGCCGCGAAGGCGCGCACGAAGGCGGCCCCGATGCCGCTGGCGCCGCCGGTGATCAGTACGACGCGGTCCGCAAGTCCGGCATAGCTCGTCTTTGTCATGCGATCAGTCGCTCCGTCTCGGGGTCGAACAGGCAAATGCGGCGCGTGTCGAGCGCGAAGGGGGCTGCCGTCCCCGGCGGGGGGCGGATGTCCGGCGTGATGCGCGCCAGCGCGGACTCGCCGCCGAGCCGCAGCAGCACGATGGTTTCGGCGCCGGTGGGCTCGACCATCTCCACCGGCGCGTGGACGACGATGGGCGGACCGCCGGAGAACACGCGGTTGCCCTCCGCGATGCATTCCGGCCTGATCCCGAACACCACCTCGCGGCCAAGATAAGGGGCCGCCGCATCGTATCCCTGTAGATGAAGGCGAACCTCGTCCGGCCGCCCCGCGCCGATCACGACCACGGGACCGCCGGCGTCGGCCTCGAGCCGCGCCGGCATGGTGTTCATCGGCGGGGAGCCCATGAAGCGTGCGACGAACAGATTGGCGGGATAGCGGTACACGGTATCGGGATCGGCAAACTGCTGCACCACGCCGCGATGCATCACGGCGATCCGCGTCGCCATCGTCATCGCTTCGATCTGGTCGTGGGTGACATAGATGATGGTTGCGCCGATGCGCTGGTGCAGCCGCTTGATCTCCATCCGCATCTCGACGCGCAGTTTTGCGTCGAGATTGGACAGCGGCTCGTCGAACAGGAAGAGCAGGGGATCGCGCACCAACGCACGGCCCATCGCCACGCGCTGGCGCTGGCCGCCGGAGAGCTGCGACGGCTTGCGGCCCAGCAGCGCCTCGATCTGGAGCAGTTTGGCGACATTCGCGACCGCAGAGTCTTGCTCCGCTTTGGGTACGTGACGGCATTCCATGCCGAAGGTGATGTTCTGGCGTACGGTCATCGACGGGTAGAGCGCATAGGACTGGAACACCATGGCGATGTCGCGGTCCTTGGGCGGGACGTCATTGACCACGCGTCCGCCGATCTCGACGGTCCCTGCGCTCGGATGGTCGAGCCCGGCGACGATGTTGAGCAGCGTGGACTTGCCGCAGCCGGATGGCCCGACCAGCACCGTGAACTCGCCGCTTTCGATGTCGAGATCGACGCCCTTCAGCACCTCCAGATTGGCGTAGCGCTTCGACAGGGTTCGAATGCTCAGTGCTGCCATGACAACTCCATCATTTCACGGCCCCGGCAGTCAGGCCGCGGACGAAGTATTTGCCACCGAGGAGATAGATCAACAGCGTTGGGAGCGCCGCGATGATCACCGCGGCGCTCTGCACGCCGTGCTGCGGGATGTCTGCGACTGCAGCGGACAGCGCGATGAGAGCGGCCGTGACGGGCTGCTGCTGGCCGCTCGTGAACGTCACGCCATAGAGGAATTCGTTCCAGATATGCGTGAACTGCCAGATCACGGTGACGATCAGGATCGGCGGCGAGAGCGGCAGGATGATGCGCCAGAAGATGCGGAAGAACCCGGCGCCGTCGATGCGCGCGGCCCTGATCAATTCATGGGGGATGGCGACATAATAGTTGCGGCAGAACAGCGTGGTGAAGGAGAGCCCCTGGATGGTGTGAATCAGCACGAGGCCCGCCAGCGTGTTGATGAGACCGATGTCGCGCAGCACGATGGTCCAGGGAAGCAGGCGCATCTGCTGGGGCAGGAACAGGCCGAGGGTCACGATGCCGTAGATCCAGGTGTCGCCGCGAAAACGCCAGAGCGACACGGCGTAGCCGGCAATGGCACCGAGCAGGGTCGAGAAGATCGTCGCAGGAATCGTGACGAGGGCGGAGTTCAGCATGTACGGCCGGATGCCGGCGCAGGTCTCGGCAACGCAGAAGCCGCTCCAGGCAGCCAGGTAGTTGCTCCAGGCCCAGTGCTGCGGCCAGCCGATCATCGAGCCCTGCGCGATCTCCTCGTTGCTGCGGAGCGAATTCAGCACCACAACAGCCAATGGCGCGAGCCATGCTGCAGCGATCAGCAGGACGATGAGGTAGATCAAGATCCGGCTTGGTGCGAAAGTCCGCTCACGCATGGGCGGCCCGCCGTCGCTGAACATATCGCCACGCCGCATACGGCAGCAGCACCGCGAGAAGAATGAGCAGCATGAGCACCGCCGCCGCCGCTCCCCGGCCGAGCAGGCTGCGCTGGAACATCAGGTCGTAGACGACCAGTGCTGGCAGCTGGGTCGCGATTCCCGGCCCGCCGTTGGTGAGCGCGCGCACGAGGTCGAACGTCGAAATCGCGAACTGCAACTGGATCACGACGACGGTGATGGTGATCGGCCAAAGCGACGGCAGAATGATGCGCCGGTAGATTCGAAATGTTCCGGCGCCGTCGATCTGCGCGGCCTTGATGATGTCGGTGTCGACGGAGCGAAGGCCGGCAAGGAACAGCGCCATGGCGAAGCCCGAGGATTGCCAGATCGCGGCGATCACGATGGTCCAGATCGCCATGTCGCGATCGATCAGCCAGTCGAACTTGAAGGAGGTCCAGCCGAGGTCGTGGACGAGCTTCTGGATTCCGAGGCCGGGATTGAGCAGCCAACTCCAGACCGTGCCGGTGACCACGAACGACACCGCAAGCGGATAGAGGAAGACGGATCGCAGCAGGTTCTCGCCGCGAATGCGCTGGTCGAGCAGGATCGCAAGGGCGAGGCCGGTCACCAAACTCAGCAGCACGAAAGCGCTGCCGAACAACAGCAGATTGTCGAAGGCGATCTGCCAATTCCGCGATGCCGCCACCGCCGAGTAGTTGCGCAAGCCCACCCAGCCCGTAACAGGGACCAGCGTGGATGGCGTGAACGAGATCCAGATCGTCCACAGCGAGAACGACACGAGGTGCGCGGCTGACAGCAGCAGCGGCACCCAGATCATCAGATATTCCGGCAGCCGGCGCACCCATTCCGGAAGCGCCGGCCGGCCCGGTCTTATCGCGGCGGCATTGCTCAACGTGCGCCCTCGACGGCCTCGGCCAGACGAGTGGCTGCCTGCTCCGGCTTGATCGTCTTGTTCTTTACGTACTCCGTGATCACGTCGATCATCGCGGCGGTCATGCCGTTTTCCTGCGCCATGTTGTGCGCGAGGCTCAGGACCGCCTGGTTGCTGGCGATTGCGTCCTTCAGAGCTGCCGCGGTGCGCCGCTGACCGTCCGACCAGCCTTCGCCGGACAGATCGACGTCGGTACGCACGGGGATCGATCCCGTGATCTGCGAATACATGGTCTGGATCGCCGGATCCATGACGAGCTGGGCCATCAGCGTCTGGCCGGCCTGCAGGTCAGGCTCCTTGCGCTGCCAGAAGATGAAGGCATCGGCGTTCAACAGGAACACCGGCTTGCTATTGTCGCTCGGACCTGGCGCGATCATGAAGTCCTCGAACTTGAAACCGGCATTGCGCAACACGCCCTGCGCCCAGCCGCCCATGATCATCATGCCCATGTCGCCGTCGATGAAGCGCTTCAAATTGGTCGAGAAGTGCTGGGCGCCGACGTTGGGGTCCATCCAGTCGGCGATCTTGCGCACCTGTGCGAACGCAGCCTTGATCTCGGAGCCCTCCAGGGCCTTCTTCTCGAGATTCATGATGGCGGCGCGGTATGCGAGGGGACTGATGCCGGCCAAGGCAGCCTCGAATTTTTGCCCGTCGTCGGGGCGGGTGCCGCCGTTGGCGATGGGATAGGGGACGCCGCCCGCTTTCATCTTGTCGGCGAGCTCGTTGAAGTCTGCCCAGGTGACGGGGATCTTGTCGGCCTTGGCCTTGTCCATCGCGCGTTTCGAGAGAAACAGCATGTTGGTGCTGTAGATCTGCAACGGCAGTGCGATCCATTTGCCGCCCGGCTTGTGCAATTTCGCAAGGTCCGGCGCGACCACCTTCTCATAGCCGGCGGCAGCGACGACGGCGTCGAGATCGACGGTCGGGGCAATCTTCGACCAAGCTGCGATCTCGGGACCCTTGAGCTGCGAGCAGGCCGGCGGATCGCCGGCCATGATCTGGGCGCGCAGCTTGTTCATCATCTCGGTGGTGAACCCGGGGACGGGCGAGTGCTGCCAGACGCCGCCCTTCTCCTCGAACTTCTTGCCGAGCGCGGTGATGGCTGCCCCATCGCTGCCCGCGGACCATTGCGAGATTGCGGTCAGGCGCGGCTTGACCGCGCCTTGCGCGCGGGCAAAGGCCGGCAGTGCGAGCGCGGCAGCGGATCCAGCGAGCAGACGGCGCCTTGTTGTCGTGATCGGCATGGCAGTTCCTCCCGGTGTGAACTCTCTTGCGCGCGAGCCGCGCAGCTTCAGGCCGTCTCAGGCGGCCTCCGTCGACGCGGCCGGCATGCCGCCGCGGCAGGCGAGGCAGAACGCGGCGAAGGCCAGCGCGGCCCTGGGATCATTGCCGTTCGACGGCGGCACGAAAGCCAGCGACACCTGCGCATGCTTGCGGCCGCCGAGCAGGCAGGCATCGACGCCGTCGACCAGCGCTTTCCGATCGCCTTCCGCAAGGAGCGAAGGCCAGCCGGAGATGGCGACGCCGTGACAGGGCTTGACGTTCAGCGTGTTGCCGATCGCGAGCCCAAGGCGATACAGGCGATGCCGCAGCTCCTGACGCACGCGCGAGGAGATCGGGATCGCGCTGACCCAATCGCTGCCGAGCTGGAGCAACTCCGGCTCGGGCACGCCGAGAAGCTCGGCCAGCGCCGGAAGCGAAGTATAGGCCTCGACACAGCCGAGGTGGCCGCAGCGACAGCGCGGCCCGCCTTCGCCAAACACCATGTGACCGAGCTCGATTGGCTGGAGCGCGTCGGTCTCGACGGGATCATCCATCCAGGCGCCCGCAACGCCATGGCTGACAAAGACGAACAGGTGCGTGTCATTGAATGGATAGTTTTCGGTGCGACAGCGATGGAATGTGGCGTGCGCCACGACCGAATTGGTAAATTCGACGGGCACGTCGGCGAACATCTCGCCGAACATGTCGCTGATGCGCCCGACGTCACAGGGAATGATGGGGTTGCCCGCGGCGCTGAGCCGGCCGAGGCCCGGAATGGAGACGCCGACCTGAGAGAGGACGACGCCGCGGCGCCGCGTCCAGTCGCGCAGCAATGTCATCGCTTCGCGAAACGCCCGGTCGACGGTCTCGACGGTCGGCGACTTCGGCAGGGGCACGCGCTCGGTGTAGTGCAGCTCGCCCGACAGGCCGCCGACGCCGAGGCTGAGGTGCTGAGCGGTCAGTTCGAAGGCTGCGAGGGCAACCGAGCCGTCGAGCGACACGAGTCCGGTCGGGCCGCCGACGTAGGGGGCAGGGCGCCGCACTTCCTCGATCAGGCCTTCGGTCTTCAGGTCAAGCAGGATGCGCGACAGGCTCGCTTCGGACAGGCGCACGGCCTTGGCCAGCGGCGGGCGAAACGAGCCACCCGACTGAAGCAGGTGAGTCAAAATGGCAGCGCGCGTCTGCCGCCGACTTCTCGGCTGCTCCGGCATTTCCATCCCTGTCGTCATTCTTACTTAGTGTAAGAATTTGCGCGCGGAGCGCTCTGACTGTCAAGGCGTTTGCGGCCGCAGGTGTGGACTTTGTTGTTGTGCGCGGCAGCAAGCGTGTCACGGCCCGATTGGTCTCGTAGGGTGGGCAAAGCGAAGCGTGCCCACGACTTCGTATCTGTTGCGGAGAGGTGGTGGGCACGCTGCGCTTGCGCACCCTACGGCACCTCCATAAACAAAAACGGCGCCATCTTGCGATGGCGCCGCTTCGAAAGCCGTATCGGCTTGGAGTTTACTTGCGATCCCTGATCGCGACGTAGTCGCGGCGGGTGACGCCGGTGTAGAGCTGGCGCGGACGGCCGATCTTCTGCTGCGGGTCCTCGATCATCTCGCTCCACTGGCTGATCCAGCCGACGGTGCGGGCGACCGCGAACAGCACGGTGAACATCGAGACCGGGAAGCCCATCGCCTTCAGCGTGATGCCCGAATAGAAGTCGACGTTCGGGTAGAGCTTGCGGTCGATGAAGTACTGGTCGCTGAGCGCGATCTTCTCGAGTTCGAGCGCCACCTTCAGCATCGGATCGTCGCCATGGCCGGTCTCCTTGAGCACGGCGTGACACATCTTCTGCATGATCTTGGCGCGCGGATCGTAGTTCTTGTAGACGCGATGACCAAAGCCCATCAGGCGGACTTCGGAGTTCTTGTCCTTCACCTTGGCGATGAATTCGGGAATCTTGTCCACGGAGCCGATCTCGGCGAGCATCGCGAGGGCTGCTTCGTTGGCGCCGCCATGCGCCGGACCCCACAGGCAGGCGATGCCGGCGGCGATGCAGGCGAACGGGTTGGCGCCGGACGAGCCGGCGATGCGCACCGTCGAGGTCGAGGCGTTCTGCTCGTGGTCGGCATGCAGGATGAAGATCTTGTCCAGCGCGTCAGCGAGCACCGGGTTGATCTTGTAGTCCTCGCACGGCACGGCGAAGCACATGTGCAGGAAGTTCTCGGCGAACTTGAGCGAGTTCTTCGGGTACACGAAGGGCTGGCCGACCGTGTACTTGTAGGCCATCGCCGCCAGCGTCGGGATCTTGGCGATCATGCGCATGGAAGCGATCATGCGCTGCTTCGGATCGTTGATGTCGGTGGAGTCGTGATAAAACGCGGCGAGCGCGCCGACCGCAGCCACCATGATCGCCATCGGATGCGCGTCGCGGCGGAAGCCCTGGAAGAAGCGGGCCATCTGCTCGTGCACCATCGTGTGATGGGTCACGCGGTCGTCGAAATCCTTCTTCTGCGCGGCGGTCGGCAGATCCCCGAACAGCAGGAGATAGCAGGTCTCGAGGAAGTCGCCGTTCTCGGCGAGCTGCTCGATCGGGTAGCCGCGGTATTCCAGCACGCCCGCGTCGCCGTCGATATAGGTGATCTTCGACTGGCAGCTCGCGGTGGAGGTGAAGCCGGGATCGTAGGTGAACAGGCCGGACTGGCCGTAGAGCTTGCCGATATCGACGACATCAGGCCCGACGCTGCCGCTGTGGATCGGGAGATCGTAGTTCTTGTTTCCGACCGTCAGCGTAGCGGTCTTATTGCTCGGTTTTGCGTCCATCGTAGGTCCCCGATGAAATGTGAAGCGGGCCGGAGCCGGAGGCCCCCTTTGCGAGATGATGGGGCAGGCCGGATGTTCCAGAAGGTACGGGGGAGATGGGTATATTATTGCTGTGTGCGCTGCAAGATCACCGCACGCATGCTCGACTTACGTCTTAGTCTGGTCCTTGGACTGATCCTCAAGCCGGCCGAGGCTTTCCTGGCGTCCCAGGACGTCCAAAACCTCAAATATACCAGGCGACGTCGTCCGCCCGGTCAGCGCGGCCCGCAAGGGTTGGGCGACCGCGCCGAGCTTGAGACTATTTTCCTCGGCAAAAGCGCGTAGCGCGGCTTCGGTGGTGGCGCCGCTCCATATCTCGACTTTCTCCAGCGCGGAATGAAGCTGGCCGATCAGCTTGCGGTTCTCTGGCGTCAGCAGCGCTTGTGCCTTGGGATCGAGCTCCAGCGGCCGGTCGGCGAAGATGAAATAGGCGCTGTCGATCAGCTCGATCAGCGTCTTGGCGCGCTCCTTCAGGGCCGGCATGGCCTTGAGAAGCTGGGCGCGCGTAGTGTCGTTTAATTTGGCCTTAATCTCGTCGCGTGCGGGCACGAGATGGTCGAGCACGTCCTCGAACATCTTCACGAGTGATTGATCGTCGGCGTGGCGGATGTAGTGGCCGTTGAGGTTTTCCAGCTTGGCGAAATCGAAGCGGGCAGCGGCGCGGCCGACGCTGGCGAGGTCAAACGCCGCGATCATCTCCTCGGTCGAGAAGATCTCCTGGTCGCCATGGCTCCAGCCGAGCCGGACGAGGTAATTGCGTAGCGCGGCCGGCAAATATCCCATGGCGCGGTAGGCATCGACGCCGAGCGCGCCGTGACGCTTGGAGAGCTTCGAGCCGTCCGGGCCGTGGATCAGCGGAATGTGGGACATGCTCGGCAGAGCCCATCCCATCGCATCGTAGATCTGCTTCTGGCGCGCGGCGTTGATCAGATGGTCGTCGCCGCGGATCACATGGGTCACGCCCATGTCGTGATCGTCGACCACCACGGCGAGCATGTAGGTCGGGTTGCCATCGCCGCGCAAAAGCACGAGGTCGTCGAGGTTCTCGTTCTGCCAGACCACGCGGCCCTGGACCTGGTCCTCGATCACGGTCTCGCCGGTCTGCGGCGCGCGCAGGCGGATCGTCGGCTTGACGTTGGACGGGGCTGTCGCGGGATCGCGGTCGCGCCACATCCCGTCATAGAGGCGGGTGCGCCCTTCCGCGCGCGCCTTCTCGCGCATGGCGGCGAGTTCCTCGGCGGTGGCGTAGCAGCGATAGGCCTTGCCGTCGGCGAGCAACTGCTCGGCGACCTCGCGGTGGCGCGCGGCACGGCTGAACTGGTAGATGACCTCGCCGTCCCAGCCGAGCTCCAGCCATTTCAGACCATCGAGAATGGCGCCGATCGCCGCCTCGGTGGAGCGCTCCCGGTCGGTGTCCTCGATCCGCAGCAGCATCTTGCCGCCGTGCTTCTTCGCGTACAGCCAATTGAATAGCGCTGTGCGGGCGCCCCCGATATGGAGGAAGCCGGTCGGCGAGGGAGCGAAGCGCGTGACGACGGAATTGGTCATTCTTGGCAGGGCCTATGCTTTGGAGGCGGTGGTGTATAGCAGGAACGGGACATAAACAAAGCCCGTCGGCGGACCTGCCAGGCCCCGCTTGAGGCCTGCTTAAGCTCTTGGCTCAGCCTCCCGAATTTGGCAGAAGAACCGCTGATTTCCCGACAGGATTTTCGTAATGACAGAACCGGTGGCAGCTGAGGTTGGGCGCGATTTCATTCGTGACATCGTCCAGGCCGACCTCGACCAGGGCAAATACAGGGAGATCGTGACCCGGTTCCCGCCGGAGCCGAACGGCTATCTGCATATCGGCCATGCCAAGTCGATCGCGCTGAATTTCGGCATCGCCCAGGAGTTTCCGGGCCGCTGCCATCTGCGTTTCGACGACACCAACCCGGTCAAGGAAGAGCAGGAATATATCGATTCCATCCAGGCCGACGTGCGCTGGCTCGGCTTCGACTGGGGCAAGAACCTGTTCTTTGCCTCCGACTATTTTGACCGCCTGTACGAATGGGCGGAGCAGCTGATCCGCGACGGCCTCGCTTATGTCGACGACCAGACCCAGGAGGAGATCCGCCTCTCGCGCGGCACGCTGACCGAGCCCGGCAAGAACTCGCCGTTCCGCGACCGCAGTGTGGACGAAAACCTCGGCCTGTTCCGCCGCATGAAGGCCGGTGAATTCCCGAACGGCACGCGGGTGCTGCGGGCCAAGATCGATATGGCAGCCGGCAACATCAATCTGCGCGATCCCGTGCTGTACCGCATCCTGCATGCGCATCATCCGCGCACCGGCACCAAGTGGCACATCTATCCGAGCTACGATTATGCGCACGGCCAGTCGGACGCGATCGAGGGCATCACGCATTCGATCTGCACGCTGGAGTTCGAGGACCACCGGCCGCTCTACGACTGGTTCATCGAAAAACTGCCGGTGCCGTCGCAGCCGCACCAGTATGAATTCGCGCGGCTCAACCTGACCTATACGCTGCTGTCCAAGCGCGTGCTGACCCAGCTCGTCCGCGACGGCCATGTCGCGGGCTGGGACGATCCGCGGATGCCGACCATGGCGGGGATGCGCCGCCGCGGCGTGCCGCCGGCCGCGCTGCGTGAATTCGTCAAGCGCATCGGCGTCGCCAAGGCCAACAGCGTGGTCGACGTCGGCATGCTCGAGTTCTGCATCCGCGAGGAGCTGAACCGCACGTCGCAGCGACGCATGGGCGTGCTGCGGCCGCTCAAGGTGGTGATCGAGAACTATCCGGAAGGGCAGACCGAGGAGCTCGAGGCGATCAACCATCCGGATGACCCGTCCGCCGGCACGCGCAAGATCACGTTCGGCCGCGAGCTCTATATCGAGCAGGACGACTTCATGGAGAACCCGCCGAAGAAGTTCTTCCGCCTGTCGCCGGGCAACGAGGTGCGACTGCGCTACGCCTATTTCGTCAAGTGCACCGGCGTGATCAAGAACGACAAGGGCGAGGTGGTGGAGCTGCGCTGCACCTATGATCCCGCGACCAAGGGCGGCAACGCGCCCGACGGCCGCAAGGTCAAGGCGACGATGCATTGGCTGCCGGCGGCGGCGTCGGTGCCCGCGGAGATCCGCATCTACAACCAGCTGTTCGCCAATCCGAGCCCGGACGCCCAAAACTTCGCGGCCGATCTCAATCCGAACTCGCTGGAGATCCTCAGCGACGCGCGGATCGAGGCATCGGTCGCAGCGAGCAATTCGACCGAGCCGATGCAGTTCGAGCGGCAGGGCTATTTCGTCCGCGACAAGGACTCGACGCCGGGCAAGCCGGTGTTCTCCCGCACCATCGGCCTGCGCGACACCTTCGCGAAGGAAGTCGCAAAGGGGTGATGCGCATATGAGCAACGAAGCCGACGCCATCGTTTCCGCCATCATCGCGAAATGGTGCGCCGGCTTCGCGACGCTCGATGCGGCCGCGCTCTCGTCGCTCTATGCGAAAAACGCGTTCTTCTTCGGCTCGAACCCGAAACTCTATCGGGGCAGGGACGGTGTTGCCGATTACTTCAACGGCCTGCCGCGCTGGCGCAAGCCGAGCGCCGTATTCTCCGACGTGAACGCAGCGCAGGCCGGCCCCGATCTGATCAACATGGCCGCGACCATCTCGTTCGACCTTGCCGGCGAGCGCCCTGATCTCGTCGTCAAGATGAGCTGGGTCATCGTCCGCGAGGACGGCGACTGGAAGATCGTCAATCACCACGCTTCGGCGAAGGCGCCGCTGATCTGATTGGCGCTCTTCATCAGTTTGTCATTCCGGGATGGCCCGAAGGGCCAGGCCCGGAATCCATAACCCCAGCTTGTGGTTATGGATTCTCCGATGCGCAATTGCGCATCATAGCTCGCGCCAAGTGGCGCGCCCCGGAATGACAGCAGAATACGAACCGAAGCTCTCTCCGCGCGTTGAGGTGGCTCCAACCAAGGATCCCACCATGCAGAACATTGCAGAGCATATGGAAGTCATCGGCGCCGACGGCGTTCATGTCGGCACGGTCGACAAGGTCGAAGGCAATCGCATCAAGCTGACCAAGAAGGACAGCGGCGAGGGCAGCCACAAGGGCCACCATCATTTCATCGACAAGGGCCTCGTCGCCGGTGTCGAGGGTAACAAGGTGCGGCTGTCGGCCAAGGCGAATGTCGCCGTGACGATGGAAGAGGAAAAGTAGGGGGAGGCCCCCGTCGTTCTCGATTTGTACCGCTATTCGCGCGGCCGCACGTTCCGGTAGCCTTGGCGACAATCGCGTCGCGTAGGGTGCAGGGATATGGCGGAGCCGGGCCGGCCAGCACGGTCCCAGGGTATAGCCGGGACGTGGCCGGTCGGTCGTGCTGCGCAGGCGGGCGGCTTGGTGCCGGCGGGCTTTGGCGCCTGGTCGGCAATCGTCGAGACGCTGCGTGAATGGGCCCGCGCGGAGGCCGGCGCCGGGCGACTGTTGCCGTGGGTGCCTGTCGCCTTTGGCGGTGGCATCGCACTCTATTTTGCCGCCGATCATGAGCCGGTGCTGTGGGTCGTTGCCGCGACGGCTATCGCGCTCACGTTTGGCGCGGTGCTGTTGCGGCGGAGCCGGCTGTTTGCGCCTGCGATCATGATTGCGGCGGTCGCTTCCGGCTTTGCCGTGGCAACCTGGAAGACGGCGCGCATCGCCCACCCCGTGCTGGCCAAGCCGCTCTATTCAGTGTCGCTGTCGGGTTTCGTCGAGGCCCGCGATATCCGCGAGCGAACCGATCGTTTCGTGCTGCGCGTCACGGCCATGGAGGCGCAGCGCAGCGAGGTCAAGCTGGAACGCGTCCGCCTGTCGGTGCGCAAGGGCACTGCGCCCGAGGTCGGCAGCTTCGTGCAGCTCAAGGCGCGGCTGATGCCGCCGCTCTCGCCGGTGCGCCCCGGCAGCTACGATTTTTCGCGCGACATGTTCTTTCAGGGCATCGGCGCCTCCGGCTTCGTGATGGGCGCGATCACGGCTTCAGTCCCGCCCGATGCCGGCGGCCTGCGGCTGCGTTATGCCGCCTTCATGCAGGGCCTGCGCGATGCGATCGACGCCCGCATCCGCGCCACGCTCGAGGGCGACAACCGCGCGATCGCGACAGCGCTGCTCACCGGGCGGCGCGATGCGATTTCCACGCCGGTCAACGACGCGATGTTCATCTCGGGGCTCGGCCATGTGTTGTCGATCTCCGGCTATCACATGGCGGTCGTCGCCGGCGTCGTCTTCTTCGCGGTGCGCGCACTGCTGGCCTTGATCCCGGGACTGGCGGCCGGCTTTGCCATCAAGAAATGGTCGGCGGCCGCAGCGCTGGTGGCGGCTGCGTTCTATCTGCTCTTGTCTGGCGCGGAGGTCGCGACGCAACGTTCGTTCTTCATGACGGCGGTGGTGCTGATCGCCGTGATGGTCGATCGCCGCGCCATCACCTTCCGTACGCTCGCGGTGGCGGCGCTGATCGTGCTCGCGGTCGCGCCGGAAGCGCTTGTGCATCCGAGTTTCCAGATGTCCTTTGCCGCGACGCTCGGTCTCGTCGCGCTGGTACAGATCGGCATGCCGAACCTGTTTGCCTCACCCGATCATTCGGCGACCGCGCGCGTCGCGATGTGGGGCGGCCGCGAGATCGCGATGCTATTCCTGGCCTCGCTGATCGCCGGGCTTGCGACCACGCCCTACGCCGCCTTCCACTTCCACCGCGTCACGCCCTACGGCGTGCTCGCCAATCTCGGTGCGATGCCGGTGGTCTCGGCGCTGGTGATGCCGGCGGGGCTGCTGGGATTGCTCGCAGCGCCGTTCGGGCTCGACGGCGTGTTCTGGTGGCTGATGGGGATCGGCATCGACTGGATGGTCGCGGTCTCGCGCTGGGTGGCGGCATTGCCGGGCGCGGTCGGCCGCATCCCGGCGTTCGGCATCGCGCCGCTGATCGCAGCGAGCCTGGGGGTCATCGTGATGGGCCTGTTGCGTACGCCGTTGCGCTGGGGCGGTGCCGTCGTGCTGCTGGTTTCCATCGGCTGGGGGCTGTCGGTGCGCCAGCCCGATATCCTGATTGCCGGGGACGGCGCGAGCGTCGCGGTGCGGGGCGGGGACGGGCGTTTGCATCTGATCAGGGCAGGCAAGGACAATTTCGTGCTGAGGGAGTGGTTGGCTGCCGACGCCGATCCGCGCGATGCCGGCAGTAGCGCGCTGGCGAGCGGCATATCGTGCGACGAGTCGGGCTGCGTAACGCCGCTCGCAGACGGACGGCTGGTCGCGCTGGCCTCGCGCATCGACGCGTTGGCGGACGATTGCAACCGGGCTGCACTGGTGGTGACGTCAAGGCCCGCGCCGCCCGATTGTGCGGCGATGGTGGTGGATCGGCAGCGGCTCGCTCGCCAGGGCGCGCTGGCATTGACCCGGCGTGGCGACGGCTTTTCGGTTCAGGCGGTGAGGGCAAGAGGCACGAACCGCCCGTGGTTACCGGCCGGTGCGGGCGAAGGTGACTTCGACGGCAGCCTTGCGCAGAAGGCGGCTCCCCGCAGCCGCGACGCAACGCCATCGGAGACCGACTTGCAGGCCGACGATTGACGCCATCGATTACAGATACCAGGCCAGCACGGCTTCGAGCTTTGCCTTGCCGATGACCGGCAGGGCCACCATTCGGCTCAGCCCGGCTGCGCAGGCCTCAGAGCCCGCGATCGAGCCGTCATGAGTGAGATCGTCGTTGAGCGCGGGCATGCCGGCGGCCCAGGCGCCGCCGATGCTGCCTTCGCCTCTGGCAATGGAATTGGCGGCATAGCGGGCGGCAAGGTCGGTCTGCGCGCTGCAATCGCCGGCGCGAAAGACCAGCGCCGAACGGGCCTCGTTCGGGACCCAGATCTCGAAGCGTCGCGCAATCGGCGTTGCCTGCGCGGAGAGGAAAGTCAGGACCCAGGTTTGGTCGGTGCCGGTTCGGTAGGGCACGCCGACACCCAGATTGATCCCGACCTTGGCTGCGTCCTCCCAGCGCAGGAAGCTCTTGGCGTCGTGCAGGTCCTTGATGATCAGCGGCAGGCCCGCCTTCCAGGTGCGTCCGGGAAGTCCGAAGCCGCGAGGAAATTTAGTGTGGCGCGAGTTGAATTCGAACATGTCCGCCGCGCCGTAATAGCCGTCGACGAGGCCCATCTCGTGGGAGAGATCAGGATCGTTGTGCCAGAGTTCGATCGCGCCGACATGCGCCTCGTCGTCGCCGCAGAACAGCACCATCACGGCTTGCAGAAATTCGCCTGCAAACACCGGCACCGCCACGCCGCAGGTGAGGCCGGCGGCGACGGCCTGATCGGTCCGCTTGAAATAGGAGTTGGCGAATTTCGTGAGGATGACGGGATGGCCGCAGGCCCAGGTCTTGCCTGGAAGCCCCTCGTCATATCCGAAGTGCAGCTCTTCGCTGACGGCCTTGAACGCGGACAGCCCTTCATCGTAAAGGCCGCCGCCGAATTCCAGCCGCATGCGCGTCCGGTCAGGCACCCAGAGTTCAACAACGCGAATAAAGGTTTTCATCGAGCGTGTCCGCCGCCTCAAACCACGACAGCATCGGTCATTTGGCTGCGGAGCGGAGGTTCAAAATTCAGGCAGGACGGCCCAAACTTCGTGCGGCGACGAGGTGCGGCGGCGCTCGCCGATCGAATTTCGTGAAACACAAACCCACCGGGCTCGCCGGCATCGGCCGGCGACGGCATTTCAATCCTGGCCCCGGACCCGCCGGGCCGGAGGGCGTCAGCCGATCGGCAGTCGCGTGACCGTCGGGCGACTGTCGGCGATGATCTGCGGCTTGTGCTCGCGCTCGCCGATCGGCTGGGTCACCGGCAGTTGCAGCACGGTTGCGCGCTGGCCCTCGACGAGCTGCGTCACCAGCACGGATTTGCCGTCCGGGAATTCGATCGCATCATGATGGCGATCGGGAATGTGCGGATCGATCTTGCCGAACTTGCCGACGCGGGAGTTGACGGTGCGCGTCCAGATCCAGCGGTTGTCGTAACGGACGTTATCGGCGAAGGCGAGCTCCGTTCCCGGCAGCAGGCAGACCGCGACGGAGAGATCGGCTTCGGAGGCGAAGCCGCGCGTCGAGGTGCCGCGGAATGTTGTCGTGACGATCGTCTCGCCGACTTCTGCGGGGCGCGTCGCGACGGCATGCAGGCTGTAGTCACACATCGGGTGCTCCTCTATGCAGAGATAGCGACCCGCACCCCTTTTGGAGGCGCAGGCCCCTACCAGAGTGGAAGCACGTGACGGTCTGCTTGGTTGTAGGCAAATCTGCGGCTGGGATCCGCGAGCCCCGATCACATTATCTTTTCCATCTTTTCCGAAGTCGATAGGAACAAAGTCGGCTTCCGTGCATTTGGCAGGCGCGCGTCAACGAGGCGAAACCAGCCAGCCCGAGTATCGTCAGCTCGGCTGCGTGCGCGCTGCATTGCGGTCGTTGCGGATTTTCTGGATCACGGCCGTGTCCTAGCCGACATGATGATGCGACATGATGCGACCAGCGTTGCTGCGGCTGCGCTCAAACGATCCGGCGCATTTGGGCTGTCCCCCTCGAACTCGAAAGGCCGCGAAGCGATGTTGCTTCCCGCGGCCTGCCGAGGATGTCGCGAAAGGGGGAGGGGCCGGACAATCTGGGCAGAACCAGAAAGACTATCCAGCCGGAGCGGACCATCATCCGCTCCAATCTCTGATCGGCGATGCCGACCGAAGGCGCGCGCGAGGCGCTGAAGACTCCGGTATCAGTACTTGCGGTAAAGCCCGATCAGCTTGCCCTGAATCTTCACGCGGTTCGGCGGCAGGATGCGCACCTCGTAAGCGGCGTTGGCGGGCTCCAGCGCGATCGAGGCGCCGCGGCGGCGGAAGCGCTTGAGCGTGGCTTCCTCGTCGTCGATCAGCGCCACCACGATGTCGCCGGTATCGGCGCTCTCGTTGCGCTGGATCAGCGCCATGTCGCCGTCGAGGATGCCGGCCTCGACCATGGAATCGCCGCGCACTTCGAGCGCGTAATGCTCGCCGGAGCCGAGCATGTCTGGAGGCACGCTGATGGTGTGGCTGCGGGTCTGCAACGCCTCGATCGGGGTGCCGGCCGCGATGCGACCCATCACGGGCACCGCAACGGGCCGCTCGCCCTCGTCCGCGGACGGGCTGGAGCTCGCGCGTAGCTTGCCGAGATTGCCCTCGATGACGCTTGGCGTGAAGCCGCGTCGGTTGCCGGCGGCAGCCTGGAGCTCCGGCAGCTTGATCACTTCGATGGCCCGGGCGCGGTTGGGCAGCCGGCGGATGAAGCCGCGCTCCTCCAGTGCGGTGATTAGGCGGTGGATGCCTGACTTCGAGCGCAGGTCGAGCGCATCCTTCATCTCGTCGAAGGACGGCGGCACGCCGCTTTCCTTCAAGCGTTCGCTGATGAACCGCAGAAGCTCGTATTGTTTGCGCGTTAACATCTCGACCAAAGTCCCCCGGTTGATGTCGTTCGATTCCGAGACGATGAGTTCAGCGATAAGCCGCTACATCCTCGAAACAAATCATGAACGGACACTATATGTTCGATACATGTTCCGCAACTGCTTAATTTACCGTGAACAGAGCGAAACTCGCGGAATGCGTGTGGCCGCGCAGTTCAGACGGGGAGCCGCAGCACTTCGCAGGGGCTGCCGGCCTCGGCCTTTGGCGCAAACGGTGCGCGCACGAGAAGTACCTGTGCTGCAGCAAGATTCGCAAGCAGAGAGGAGTCTTGATGGCTGACGGGAAGGGCGACGAGCGTGCCGTCGTCGCGCGGCTCCAGGCGCGCGCGCAGATAATCCTCGCGCTGGTCATTGGCGCCGAGATCGCGGCCCAGCACGGCGCGCTCGCGATGGTGATGAATCACCGAACGGCCCGACAGCGCGCGAATCAACGGCACCATGAACAGGAAGGCGCACACGTAGGACGACACGGGATTGCCGGGCAGGCCAATGACGCCCATCGTCCCTAAGCGTCCGTGCATCATCGGCTTGCCGGGCCGCATCGCGATCTTCCAGAACGCCAACGCGATGCCTTCGTCCTTCAGCGCCTGCTGGACCAGATCGTGGTCGCCGACCGATGCGCCCCCGGTCGTGACCAGGACGTCGGCGCCGCTTTCGCGCGCGCGGCGGATGCCGGCGGTGGTGGCCTCCAGCGTATCGGCGGCAACACCGAGGTCGATGGTCTCGGCGCCCTCGCTGCGGGCGAGCGCGTGCAGGGCATAGCCGTTGGAATAGACGATCTGGCCGTGCCCGGGCGTCGAGCCCGGCATCACCAGTTCATCGCCGGTGGCGAGGATCGCGACCTTCGGACGACGGCAGACGGCGAGTTGCGGGTGATTCATTCCAGCGGCGAGGGCGAGATCGCGCTCTGTCAGACGGGTTCCCTTGCGCAGGAGGACGTCACCCTCGCGGAAATCAACGCCGGCGGGGCGGATGTGCCGACCCACGATCGCGGCTTCCTTGATCGTTATGTGCTTGCCCTCGGCGATCGTGTCCTCCTGGATCACGACTGCGTCGGCGCCGTCGGGAACGACGCCGCCGGTGAAGATCCGCACGGCTTCGCCGGCGCCGACCCTTTCCGTGAACGGACGGCCCGCTGCGACCTCACCGATCATCGTCAGCCTGGAATCGATCGTTGCCGCATCGGCCGCGCGCACGGCGTAGCCGTCCATCGCCGACATCGCCTGGGGCGGTTGGGTGCGCCGCGCAGCGACGTCCTGCGCGAGCACGCGATGGTAGGCTTCGTCGAGTGAAACCATCTCTGCAGGCAGCGGCTCTGCACCCGCCAGCACCGCAGCAAGGGCGTCGGAAACCGGCATCAAGGCCACGGCGAAACTCCTGCTCGGCACGTTCGGACGAAATTTTCCGACAGTCTTCTAGCCGAGCGCGGGAGCAGAGGCAAAAATGCGGGCACAATTTATCTTGCCGCTTTCCGGCCCTGGATCGAAGGCAGGCTCAGGCCTGGCGTGGCATGATCCAGAGAACGAGGCCGATCGGCAGGAGGGTGGCGATGGCGAGGACGAGAATGACGAGTGCCACGGCCGGCATCGCTCAACTCCCGCTCGGCCGGTCCGGCCCGTCGTCCATCGCGACGTCGGGAGCCTTCGGCCCTTGATCCTTGTCGGGCAGCGGATCGGCCTGGGATTTCAGGTCGGCGGCCTTGCTGATCAGCTTGGCGGAAAGGTCAGAATCCGAGGTGGTTCTTGCGAATTCAAGCAGGAGAGAGGCTTGCTTGGTGAGATAGGTTTTGCCCAGCACGTCCATAAGTCCGGTGTAGAAGTCCCAACGGACTCAAGAGTCCGGAAGGGGCCATTCCGTTCCCGGAACTCCGTACAAAAATGCACAAAGCGCTCTGGTTCCTCATTTTGGGCAAAATTGGGTCCGGGAAGGCTGCCCGACGTTGGCGCCTCCCGATGAGCGGAGATCGTCAGATGCCCAATGCCTTCAAGGCGTTCTCGACGTCGCGCGGCGACGTCACATGCACCGCCGTCAGCCCGCGCGACCGCGCGCCTTCGATGTTCTCGGCGAGGTCGTCGAAGAACACGATACGTGCTGCGGGCACGCCGATCGCGGCGACGACATGGTCGAAGGCTTCCGCGTCGGGTTTGCGCAGGCCGATGCTGGACGACAGATACAGCGCGCGGAAATGGCCGAGCAGTTCGCCATATTCCTTCGAGAAATAGTCAACATGCGGCCGGTTGGTGTTGGAGAAGGCATAGAGCGGCATCTGTTTCGCCGCGCGCGGCAGCAGCTCGGCGATATCAGGCATCTCGCCGGCGAAGATCGCGTTCCAGCCTTCCAGGAACTGGGCGTCCGAAATGCCGATGCCGAGCGAAGCACGCAGCGAAGCGAAATAGTCCTCGTCGCTGATCTTGCCGACCTCGTGCAGCCGGTAAGCCTCGTCACGCACATAGCGCGCGACGATGGCCTCGGGCTGGCAGCCGGCATGTCCCGCCCAGCAGGCGATCGCCTTGGAGAAGTCGATGTCGAGCACCACGCGCCCGAGATCGAACAGCAGCGCATCCGCGCTGCCGGGAGAGAGCGATGTCATTGCGTCCTTTTCACTCAGTATCGATACGGATCGTGGTCGAACAGCGGGAATGCGCTGAACACGCTCGGCGCGTTGGTGGCGGTCGCCGGATGCAGGCAGGATTTGTCGACCTCGGCAAATGACGTGGCGCCCAAAAGGCCGAGGCAGCGCAGCACCTCGTCCTCCAGCAGCTCCAGCATCCGCGCGACGCCGGCCTCGCCAGCCGCCGCCAGCGCCCAGCATTGCAGCCGGCCGATCCCGACCATGTCCGCGCCCGCCGCGATCGCCTTGACGATGTCGGTGCCGCGACAGATGCCGCCATCGACCATGATCTTGGCGCGGCCCTTCACGGCATCGACGATCTCGGGCAGCACATGCATGGCGCCGCGGCCATGGTCGAGCTGGCGGCCGCCATGGTTGGAGACGTAGATCCATTCGACGCCGTGATCGACCGCGATCTGGGCGTCCTCGGCGGTGGCGATGCCCTTCAGGATCAGCGGAATCCTGAACTTGTCCTTGATCATCTTCACGGTCCGCCACTCCAGGCCCTTCTGGAAATCGCCGCCGGTGGCACGCAGGCGGCTCTCGCGAACGTAGCGCTTGGCGATGTCACGCTCACGACGGCTGTAATGGGCGGTGTCGACGGTCAGGCAGAAGCCGGCATAGGCGTTCTTCTCGGCCCGGCTGACGACATCCGCGACAAAAGCATCGTCGCCGCGGACATAGAGCTGATAGAGCCGCAGCGCATCCGGCGCGGCTTCGGCGGTCTGCTCCAGGCCTGGCTCGGACACCGAGCTCAGCATGTGCGCCGCGCCGAAGGTGCCGGCAGCCCGCGCGACGCTCGCCGCGCCATCCGGGTCGAAGATCTCGAGCGCGCCGACGGGGGCGAGCACCACCGGCAGGCGCATTTTGCGGCCGAACTGCTGAACCGAGCCGTCGACCTTTCGGACGTCGCGCAGCACCCGCGGGCGGAAGGCGATCTCGTCCAGCGCCATGCGGTTGCGGCGCATCGTGGTTTCGGTCTCGGCGGCTCCGACGATGTAGTCCCAGGCGTTCTGGTTGAGGTTGGCCCGCGCTTTCCGAATGAATTCGTGCAGGTTCTGGAACGGCTCGTTGCTGGCGCCGAGCTCGACGTTCCGTTCCGGCCGGATCCGGGGTGCTTCGTTCATTGTTATCCTCCCGAGAATTTGAAGCCTTGTGTCATCGCCTAACCCGTCCAGCGTTCCAAAACCATCCTAAAATGGCATGGCTGCGCGGCGTGGACGGGCGCACCGATTCCCCCTTTAGGTCCCTTTGGGGGCGGGCCAGTCCTGCAACGTTGCCAAAAGTTTAGGCCCGAACGAAGCGATTTTTGCGGTGTACCGGTCGGCGGTGCACCCCGGCCTTGAAGAAACCAGAATGGTATTGTGAAAAGTGGACTGGATCGCCAATTGCATGGCGCCTCCCAAGTGTGCTTCCCAGGTCTCGAGAGACGAGCCCAAGCAAGCTCAAGCGAACCGCCAAGCAAAAAGGCAAGCCCATCCATGCGGAAAACCCTGCTGTTCCCTCTGGGCGCGCTCACCGGAGCGTGTCTCACCCTTCTGGTCGCCAGCCCGCACGGTGGTGTATGGGCGGCACGGGCGGCAGCGAGCGCGGACGATGCCTATTCCCAGCTCAACCTGTTCGGAACGGTGTTCGAGCGCGTCAAGGCGAGCTATGTCGAGAAGCCCGACAACGCCAAGATGATCGAAGGCGCGATCACGGGCATGGTGACCTCGCTCGATCCGCATTCGCGCTACATGAACGCGAAGGCCTGGACCGAGATGCAGGAGACCACTTCCGGCGAGTTCGGCGGCCTCGGCATCGAGGTCACCATGGAAGACGGCCTCGTCAAGGTCGTTTCCCCGATCGACGATACGCCCGCCTCGAAGGCCGGCCTGATGTCCGGCGACCTCATCAGCAAGATCGACGGCGAGGCCGTGCAGGGCATGACGCTCGAGCAGGCCGTCAACAAGATGAAGGGCCCGGTCGATACCAAGACCAAGCTCACCATCGTGCGCAAGGGCGCTGACGCGCCGCTCGATGTCGCGATCACGCGCGAGATCATCCATGTGCGCCCGGTGCGCTTCCACGTCGAGAACGGCGACATCGGTTATATCCGCGTCACCTCGTTCAACGAGCAGACCACCGACGGCCTGAAGAAGGCGATCGCCGCGATCGCCAAGCAGGTGCCGCAGGAGAAGCTCACCGGCTATGTGATGGACCTGCGCAACAATCCGGGCGGTCTGCTCGACCAGGCCGTGTCGGTGTCGAGCGCCTTCCTCCAGCGCGGCGAGGTCGTTTCGACCCGCGGCCGCAGTCCGGAAGAGACCCAGCGCTTCACCGCGCATGGCGGCGACCTCACCAAGGGCAAGCCGCTGGTGGTCCTGGTTAATGGCGGCTCGGCCTCGGCTTCCGAGATCGTGGCCGGCGCACTGCACGATCACAAGCGTGCGACCATCATCGGCACGCGCTCGTTCGGCAAGGGTTCGGTGCAGACGGTCATTCCGCTCGGTGCCGGCAATGGCGCGCTGGCGCTGACCACCGCGCGCTACTACACGCCGTCCGGCCGCTCGATCCAGGCCCAGGGCATCGCCCCCGACATCGAGATCCTGCAGGACGTGCCGCCGGAGCTGAAGGGCCGCATGGACACCATGGCGGAGTCCCAGATGCGCGGGCATCTCTCAGCCGGCGAGGGCGGCGAGCAGACCGGATCGCAGTCCTATGTTCCGCCGAAGGAGGAGGACGACAAGGCCCTGCATGCCGCGTACGACTTCCTGCACGGCGTCACCGCCAACGCGGTGGCCGCCAAGCCCGCGTCGAAGGCCGCGGTTCCGAACTAAGGTCTTCGACTTTCAGAGATCGATATCGCCCGGGAGTGGATGTCCGCTCCCGGGCGAATTCGTTTTGGGCGTTCGCGAGCGGCGGAATCACTGCGCGATCGTCATTGCTGCTTCTTCGGACCCGTGTGATGCGGGACTTCGGTCTTGGGTCCGCCGCCGTAATGGTGGCTGCCGCCAGATCCGCTGGTCGTCCCGCCGTCGCTCTCTTTCTTGCCCATATGGTGAGGGACCTCGGTCTTCGGTCCGCCCGAGTAGTGATGGCCGTTCTTCTCATCGGCCGTGCTCGTCTGTGCCATGGCGGGCAACGCAACGAACGACATGATCGCGGCGGCGACGATCAGCTTGCGGTGACTCATTCTGGTTTCTCCTGTTGATCTCGTCGAGTTGGTGTCAATCAAGTCCCGGTGGCTCGATCGAGCAGCAACCAAACCCGGAGCTTGATTGTGTAGGTTGAGCAAGATCAAATGTCGACGCGCGCACTCGCGAGCGTCGTTGCGCGGATCGCCGTGTTGCCGCAGGCGACGAGAAACGTCGATCTTCTTACAGAGAAAAATTCCCGCCGCTGCGAGAAATCGCAGGTCGCGCGCAAAGCCCGCGAGCATGCCGAGAGATATCGTGGCCGATGGCTCTTCCGGTGGAGGACGACGGGCGCCTCGATTCATTACGCGCTTGAATCACAAAAAGATTTGGCTGGTGCGCCGATCGGGTTTGATGTCCGTCAAACCTGCGTCGATGACGCAACCTAGCGTGCCGCGCGAATGAGCGGCGACACGGTTGCGATCCGACAAAAATTGACCGCAGAGATGGAGAACGCACCGTTGACTGACGAGACCATTCACGCCCCCGGTCGGCCCTTGCAAGTTGCGTTTCTCCGGTTGTGGGAAACGATCACGATCAGGTCGGTGCTGGTCAAGCAACGGCGCGATGTGCGACTGGATCTGTTTCGCGGTTTGGCGAACTGGTTGATCTTTCTCGGGCACATTCCAGATTCTGCGCTCGCCTGGTTCACGACGCGAAACTACGGCTTCAGCGATGGCGCCGATCTGTTCGTGCTGATCTCCGGCTACACCGCGACGTTCGTATTCGGCTCGATGATGATGGAGCGTGGCTTCGTCATCGGCGCAACCCGGCTGCTGCGGCGGGTGTGGCAGCTCTATGTCGCTCACCTGCTGTTGTTCCTGGTCTATCTCACGGCGGTGCACTACATCGCGCACAGCTTTGACGATCTTCATCTGATGGATCAGTTCAACGTCGCGCCGCTCATGAACTTTCCCGTCGAGACGCTCTCGCAGGGCCTGATACTCAAGTTCAAGCCGCTCAATCTCGACGTTCTGCCACTCTACATCGTGCTGATGGCCGCGTTTCCCGTCGTGCTCTGGTTCATGCTGCGATGGCGCAATGCAGTGATGATCGGCTCGCTCGGTCTCTATCTGGCCGCCCGACATTACGAATTGAATCTGCCGTCCTATCCGGCCGGAGTCTGGTATTTCAATCCGTTCGCCTGGCAATTGCTTTTCGTATTCGGAGCCTGGCTGGCGTTGGGAGGGGCGGCGGCAAGCCGCTGGCTGCTGTCGTCCCGCACGCTGCTCGTCCTCAGTAGCGGCTTCCTGATCCTTGCGCTCGCGATGACGCTGGCGGAACGAGTTCCGGGACTGCGGGACTACATTCCCGAGGGGCTCGCCGCCGTCTTCATTCCAAACGACAAGACCAATCTGGGGCCTTATCGCGTCATCCATCTGGCGAGCCTGGTGTTCATCGTCGGCTCGCTCATTCCGATCGACTGGCCCGGTCTGAGGTCACCGGTGCTCCAACCCTTGATCAGATGCGGTCAGCAGTCGCTGTCCGTGTTCTGTGTCGGCCTCTTTCTGTCGTTCGTCGCGCATTTCGTGCTCGAGTCCGGATCCGAGGGGTTGTGGGCCCAGCTGCTGGTCGGTGCCGCCGGCCTGTGGATCATGACGATCGTCGCTTACTACCGGACGTGGTCGAAGGGCGTGGACAGAAGCCGATCGTCCGAGCAGCGCGGGGAGGCTGGCGAATGACGACCTCCGAGTTGGTCGCAGCGGCCTTTGACACCTTCGTGCGTAAGAGTTGCCGGCGCTTCGCGTCTATATGGCCTGACCCGCCCCACGCTGTCCTCATCGCAGATCTCGATGAGCAGAGAACCATCCGAATCAAACCCCTGGAGAAAGACCATGGACCTTTCGAGAAAATTCGCCTTGAGCGCAGCCGCCTTTGCCGTCCTTGCCCTGGGGCCGGTTGGGCTGTCGTCCGCGATCGCCGCTGGCCATACGCAGTCCGCGATGATGGATGACGACAAGATGTCGAAGATGCCGGCCCCGTCGGATTCCAGCGACAAGATGAACATGGGCCAGCCAGCGGGGCAGCCGCAGAACATGAGCGGCGGTCGGATGAACGACGACAACAAGATGAAGATGCCGCCGCAAGGCCAGGACAATTCCGGCATGATGCAGATGATGCAAATGATGGAGAAGATGATGCGCGGCCAGATGGGTTCGTCCGGCAGCAGCGGTGCGATGAGCGGCCCCGTGGATGTGACAGAGCGGATCGAGGGGCGGATCGCCTTCCTGAAGGCCGAGCTGCAGATCAGCGACAAGCAGGCGGCCGACTGGAACGGTGTCGCCGACGCCTTGCGTTCGAGCCGGCAGCACCTGCTGGAAGCGCGCAAGATGCTCGCGATGGATGACAGGTCGGGAAGCGCCGATCGTCTGGAGCACTACGAACGGCATTTGTCCGAGCGTCTGGAGGCCATCAAATCGGCCCGTCAGGCCTTCACGCGGCTCTACGCGTCATTGAACGAGAGCCAGAAGCAGACGGCCGACACGATCCTGCTGCCCTTGATTGCATCGTTCTGAACTCCGGAATCGAGAGCGAGATCATGTTCGGTCTGCCCCTTCGATGTCGAGCCGGCTTGTCTGCGCTCGTCGTCCTGACGAGCCAGCTTGTGGCGAATGCGGCGCTCGCTTCGGACTTCGGCCTCGGCCGCGCGCATCCGACGGGGCAGGTCGCTCAGCGTTGGGAGCTGGCGCAGGCAGAGGACGACCACGCTACACATCATCCCGCAGCGTCCGGCTCCACAGGCGGTGCGGCCGATGTGCCGCCCAGCGGCGCCGCGCCGGGGATGATGGGTGGAATGGACGGCATGATGGGCCGGCCGCGCAAGGAGTTCTACCCGGCATTGATGGACATGCCGGCGCTGTCCGCCGAGCAGCGGAGCAGGCTGGAGGTTCAGGCGCGCGAGCGGATCAGCGCGGAGGCCGATCGGCTGGCGACTGCCAAAATGGATCTGCGGCACGCTATCGCCGGGGGCGATAGCGTCGCGGCGGATCAGGCGTCGCGGCGGCTTCGCGAGTCCCTGAACGCGGTTCAGAGCGGCGTGGTCGCGCTGCGTTCGTTGCACGAGGGCAAGCCGCCGCAGCAGATCACGCAGGCGTGGTTCAAGTCGCAGATGAACCTGCTGCCCCAACGCGGTGCTATGGCTGCGGATGACGACACGCAGGGAATCTCCTGGTTTCACGTCACGACCATGGCGGTGCTGGTGCTGTTCTCGCTCACGCTGATTGCCGTCTATGTCGCGCGCATGCGCCGGGCGAACGCGCTGGTCGATCGGCTGACGCGCGCTGCGGCCGTTCCGGCTGTTGCCGCGGCCGGCCCATCCGCGACGGCCGTCAGCTCGCCGGACGAGAAGGCCGTGGTGACACCTGCGCAACAGACAAATCGCGACACTGCACGAGTCGAACCGGGCCGCTCCTGGAAGGGCAGACTGAAGATCTGCGCGATCTATCAGGAGACGCCGAACGTGAAGACCTTCCGTCTGCAGGCACCGGACGGCGGCGCGATTCCTTTTGCGTTCCTGCCGGGACAGTTCCTGACCTACGCCATCGAGATCGACGGAAAGACCGTCAGGCGCTCCTACACGATCGCGTCGTCCGCGGCCCAGACCGCCTATGTCGAGACCACGATCAAGCGCGAAGACGGCGGGCTTCTGTCGGACTACATGCATGGCCAGCTGAAGGCGGGAGACCTCATCGAGGTTGCGGGCCCCTCCGGCGGCTTCACGTTCACCGGCGTGGAAGCCGACAGCGTCGTCCTGATCGGCGGCGGGGTCGGCATCACGCCACTGATGGCGGCGATCCGGTATCTCTCGGACATCGCGTGGCCCGGCCAGATCTACCTCGTCTATGGCGCGCAGACGACCGAGCAATTCATCTTCCGGGACGAGCTGGAATATCTCCAGCGCAGGATGAACAATCTGCACGTCGCGGCCACGATGGTGCGGGCCGCGGGCACGTCGTGGATGGGAAGCGAGGGGCAAATCACGGCCGAGTTCCTGACGCAGGCTGTGCCTGATCTCACCAGACGACGCGTTCATTTGTGCGGTCCGCCCGGCATGATGGACGCGCTCAGGAAAACCTTGATCGGGCTCGGCGTGCCGCGCGAGCAGATCAAGACGGAGGCCTTTGGGCCGGCCCGCGGCGCCGTTCCACCTCCCGGCAAAGTCGCGGCCGAAGCGCAAATGCCGGCGACTGAGGCGAGCAATCAAGGGGCTGCAACAATAGGTCCGGCAACGGCGACCATTCGCTTTGCGACATCCGATAGGGTTGTGGCGCTGCCTCCGGACAAGAGCGTCCTGGAGGTGGCCGAAGGTGCAGGCGTTTCGATCGATTATTCCTGTCGGGTCGGGGTCTGCGGCGTCTGCAAGACACATCTGTTGCAAGGAAACGTCACGATGGAAGTCCAGGACGCCCTGACCGCGGACGACAAGGGGAACGGTCTGATCCTGGCCTGCCAGGCGAGATCGGTCGGCGATCTGGTCGTTGAGGCCTGACATGATGGATCGGAGAGGGCGCCTGATCGCCGACGTCACTCTGGCGGCCCTGTTGTTGCTGGTGCCGGCGTTCCTGCTGCACTCCGATATCAGGTTCGCAGGAAGCCTCGCCGGCTTTGTCCTCGGGGCCGGTGCGGCCGTGCTGATGATTCTTCTTCTCGTCTATCCCATGACGAAATACAGCGTGGGTTTGAAGGCCCTGGTCACGCGATGCGCGTCGATGCCGACGCTCCTGGCATTTCACGCCTATGCAGGAATCGTCGCGGCATTTTTCGCGCTTCTGCACACGGGCCACAAATTTCAAAGTCCGCTCGGGATCGCGCTGGTGGCCAGCATGCTGGTCGTAGTCGTCACCGGATTTGTCGGGCGCTACTACCTGCCGCAGACCGCGATGGAACTCCGTCAGCAGCAGTCGCATCTGGCGACCTTGAGGTCGGCCTATGAGCACATGGCGTCGGCTATGTCGTTGCCCGATCGGGGGGTGCGTGACGGGGCCGCCGTGCCTGCATCGGCGTTGCAGAATGTGCCCGTGCTGCAGCTCGTCGATGGCATTTCCGACCTCGAATCGGCGATCGGATCGAGCGAAGCAATCAAGAGAATCTTCCTGCAGTGGATCGGGCTGCATGTCATGGCGGCGATCGTCATGTATGCGTTGCTCGTGGTGCATGTGGCGGCCGAGGTCTACTACGGGCTGCGGTGGCTCGCGTGACGATCAGGGGCGTGCTCTACGCCGTGGTCGCGACACTGGTCGTCGCGAGCGCGGCGGTTGTGTTGATCGCTCTCTATCGGGGCAGCTCCGAGGTCGTTCCGGGGTGGACGAGGCTTGTGACGCCAGGGCCGCTTTCCGAGAAGCATGCATTTCTGTCCGACAAATGCGAGAGCTGCCACACGCCGGTCAGAGGCGTCGATCCGGTGGCCTGTATTTCCTGTCATGCGCCTTCCGCCGGGGATCTCGCCAAGCAATCGACGGCGTTTCACGCCGCGGCGGGCGGTCAATGTTCCGGCTGCCATCTTGAGCACATCGGCGAGCGGCGGCCGATCAGGATGGATCACGCCTCACTTTTGCAAATCGCAAGGCCTCCCCCCGGCGGGGCATGGTTCGACCGGGCCGCTTCCGACCAACTGACGGCGGACCTGAAGACATTTCTGGGCCTGCCAAAGTCCGACCGGCGGGAAAGGGCGGAGCTCGATTGCGTCGGCTGCCACAGCAACCGGGAGCCGCACCGCGAATTGTTTGGACGGGACTGCGCGGAATGCCATGGGCTCGCGTCCTGGAAAATCGCAGGCTTCCTGCACCCCTCGCCAACGTCGAGGGACTGCGCCCAATGCCATCAGGCGCCGCCGAGCCACTATATGGGCCACTTCGTCATGATGGACCGGATGATCACGGGGCAGGAGCACGCATCGGTCAATCAATGCTTTCTGTGCCACAGGACCGACTCGTTCAATGACATCAAGGGCGTCGGCTGGATGAAGCATCATTGACCGGTTCGAGCGTGCGACGGAGATGGGTGCTGCACATTACAGAATTCGGCAAAAGAAATATGAGGCTCATTTCGCGATGAATCGCGCGGCCGGATAGAGGCGCCGAACCTTGAAATCCTGCGCAGAGCACGACGCTCATCGTCGCTCTTGCATTGACGATGCCGCGCGTGTCGTTTTCTGTTGGCCGTCCCTGCAACCAGAGCTATATGTTCCGGGTCGAGGCAGTGGGTGCACAGATGATTGGCTTGAGAAAGCCAAGGCGAAGGTGGTGGGGATGGCTTGTCGCCATCGCATATCTGCTTGCCTCGATGACACCGTCGCTTGCGATCTCGACCGCTCTGGATGCATCGATTCAATGCGAGCATCCGGCCGATCAGCCCGCGCATGAGCACGCGCACGATGAAGGTGCCACTGTGCATTCGCATGACGTTGCGATGGCCGGGGATTGTGACGACGATCAGGGCCGGCCTGGCGACCGGCATGCCACCTGCTGCGGCTCGGTGCTGTGCTTCAGCGCCGTGTCGCCTCAAGCTCCCGCGATTGCGGAGTTCGTCGTGCCCCATGCGCGTTGTGAAGCGCAGCCTGATGTGATCGGCGACGCGGGTGCGTTCCGCCGTCACTACCGGCCCCCCATCGCCTGAGATAGCTCCCGAAGATCGAACTGCGTCGCTCCAGGTTTGAGCGCGGATCGGCACGTCTGCGAGGGGCGCCATGCCCCGGCGGATGACGGCGATGCGTACCCAGACTTCGCACACCGCGATGCGACAGGACCGGTCTCGGTCGTTGATCGCGTGCGCCGCGTGTTGAGCGGAAGAACGCCGACGTCGCGATCATCGGCTTGCGGAAGGCGAGGTGACCGCGTGAGCGACGTTCGAGCGGTGATCTTCGCGACTCTTGTTCGGGGGCTGCCGCATCCGCGGATCGCCGCCGTGACCGATTTGACGCGTTCCCGCTCCAACGAAGCAATCTACCGAATGTCACGCAAGGACGATGCGTCATGAAATCGCCGAACGAGAGTCTGCCAGTGCGGACAGTCGGCTCCCCGGATGCGCAGGACGCCGTCGTTCGTGCCGCCCTCGTCGGCAGTTACGATCGCCTCCGCAGCTATCTGCAGCGACGCTTTGGCGGGAAGGCGGAAGCGGAGGAGGTGCTCCAGGCGTTCATGCTGCGCGCGCTGGAGCGGTCCGGCGACATTCGCGACGCGGATTCGGTCCGAGGCTGGTTGAGCAGGGTCCTGGCGACCACCATCGCCGATTTTCACCGTCAGATATCAAAGAGCAGAACGCGGGAGATGCCGTTCCCGCATGAGCTCAACGAGCGTCTCGCAGCCGATCCGGAGGCCGCGGCGAATGCCGCGGTCTGCGAGTGCCTTCATACCCATCTATCCCTGCTGAAGCCGGAGCATGCCGAAGTGATCAGAAGGGTGGACCTCGGTGGTGAGTCGCGGGAGCTCGTCGCGGCCGATCTGGGCGTGACCGTCAACAACCTGACCGTTCGCCTTCATCGCGCGCGACACGCCCTGAAAGAGCGTCTCGAGCAGACATGCGTTGTATGTCTCGAGGAAAGCTTCTGGGAATGCCGCTGTGCCGACAACCGAGGTCCGACCTAGCTCGCCTCGCGGCGACGGGCTTTCGCGCCGCCGCGCTGGGCGAGCCGGCTGCGATGCAGCGCGAACAGCTCCAGCACCTTGTCGGCGGGCTTCGCGGCGCTGAACAGATAGCCCTGCATCTCGGAGCAGCCGAGCGCGCGGAGCAGACGCTGTTGCTCCTCGGTCTCGACGCCCTCGGCCGTGGTGGTCATGCGGCGCGCGGCCGCCAGGTTGACGACGGCCTGGACGATGCTGGCCGAGCCGTCGGGGCCGCCGATGTCGTCGACGAAGCAGCGGTCGATCTTGATCTTGTCGAACGGGAAGCGGTGCAAATAGCTCAGCGACGAGTAGCCGGTGCCGAAATCGTCGAGCGCGATGCGCACGCCGATGGCGCGGAGCTGGTGCAGGATCGCCAGCGCCGTGTCGTCGTCGCGGATCAGCACCGCCTCTGTAATCTCGAGCTCGAGCCGGCTCGCCGGCAGGTTGGAAGCAGCGAGCGCCGCCATGATCTTCAGCGCCAGCGTGCCGCTCTTGAACTGCACCGGCGAGACGTTGACGGCGAGGCGGATGTCGTCGGGCCAGTTCGCAGCGTCCCGGCAGGCGGTCGCCAGCACCCATTCGCCGATCTCGTTGATCAGGCCGGTATCTTCGGCGATCGGGATGAACTCCGCCGGCGAGACCATGCCGCGCGCGGGATGACGCCAGCGCACCAATGCCTCGCAGCCCGTGATGCGATCATCCTTCAGGCTGAGGCAGGGCTGGTAATAGACCTCGAGGCCGCCATCGCGCCGCCCTTGGGCGATGGCGTGGCGCAGGTCGCTCTCGAGCTGCCGGCGCTCGCGGATTTTGGCGTCCATCTCCGGCTCGAAGAAGCGATAGGTGCGGCGTCCGGCGGACTTGGCGGCGTACATCGCCATGTCCGCGTTCTTGAGGACCTGGTCGAGCGCCGTGCCGTGTTCCGGCGCAAGCGCAATGCCGATGCTGGCGTCGGTGGTGAGATGATGGCCCATGCAGTCGAACGGCGCGCGGATGGCCGCGAAGACCCGCGCGACGAGCTCGTTGACCTGGTCGAGCGACGTCACCGCGCTCTGGACGATGGCGAACTCGTCGCCGCCGAGTCGCGCCACGAAATCCGCCGGGCCGGCACAACGGCGCAGGCTTGCGGCAATCGATTTCAACAGCTCGTCGCCGACGAGATGGCCGAGCGCATCGTTGACGCCCTTGAACTCGTCGATGTCGATGTAATGCACCGCGATCTGTTCGTCGCTGCCGACTGCGGCCAGCTCTTCGCGCAGATGCTCGTGGAACATGGTGCGGTTCGGCAGGTCGGTCAGCGCGTCGTAATGGGCTAGGTGGGTGATGCGCTCCTCGATCCGGCGGCGCTCGGTGATGTCCTCATGGGTCGCCACCCAGCCGCCGTCCGTGAGCGGCTCGTTGAGGATGTGGATCGAGCGGCCGTCGGAGGTGTCGACTACCATGGAATTGCGCGTATGGACGCCCTTCAGCACGCGCACGACATAGTCGTCGATGTCGCCCGTGAACGAGCCGGTCGCCTTGCGATGGGCGATGATGTCGTGGAAGCTCGAGCCGGGCTTCACGATCTCGGCCGACAATCCGTACATTTCGAGATAGCGCTGATTGCAGACTACCAGCCGCTGCTCGGCGTCGAACAGCAAGAGGCCCTGCGTCATGTTGTTGACGGCGCGATCGAGCCGCTGCTTTTCCAGCGTCAGCCGTTCCCGCGAGAGGCGGTGCTGCTCCAGAAGCTTGCGCACGACCGCGATGAGCACGCCCGCGATGGCGAGTGCGGAAGAGGCTGCCACCGAGATCAGGATGCCGATCTGCTCGCGCCAGTCCGTCAAGGCGGAGGCGCGCGTCGTGGTGGCCATCATCAGGATCGGGAAGTGGGGCAGGGCGCGCGAGGAGATCAGCCTGTCTTCGCCGTCGACGGGGCTCATGAATCGTCCGGCGAAGTGATCGAGGCCGAAGACTCTCTGCTGCGCGGACGTCCCGTTCTTGAAATTCCGCCCCATCAATTCGCTGGAATGGGGATAGCGGGCGAGCAGCGTGCCGTCCCGATGCAGCATCGAGATCGTCGCGCCTTCGCCGAGCACGACGGAGGCGAAGAACTTCTCGAAATTGGCGGGCTCGATGCCGCGCCCGACGACACCCAGGAACTCGCCGTTCGGCCCGACGATCCTGCGCACGATCAGGACGGTCCAGGCGCCGGAGATGCGGCTGTGCAACGGCTCGATGAGGACATCCGGCGAATAGGGATCGTATTTGAAGGTGCGAAAATAGGCGCGGTCGGCAACGTTCACTTTCGGAGCCGGCCATGCCGTCGATGAATTGATCAGATTGCCTTCGGCATCGATGATGTTGACGCCGCCGATGTAGGGCAGCGCCTCGATCTTCGAGCGCAACATCCGGTGGACGTCCTCGCCGGCGAGGCGCTTGCGATAGTCCTCCACGGTCCTGATTCCGGTCGTGCGGACGTGATCGACGAAGTCCTTCTGGATGACCGCGAAATCCTGCAATTGCTGATCGAAATGATGGGCGAGCAGCAGCACGGTGTTTTCCAGCTCGCGGCTGGAGTTGCGCAGCGCCCGCTCGCGGAAATTCTGCGCCATCAGGACCGAGCCAATGGCGATGGCGGCGATCAGCAGGGCGCCGCCCACCACCAGCCAGCGGATCGGTCCGCTGCGCACGAAGGCGTGGTCAAAGAGGCGACTGCCGAATCTCGTCATCATGCTGGATCATTGCCGTGCACACGTCAGGATCAATTCTTGGCCCCGAAGACACCCGTTGGTTTACGGGAACGGTGTGGAGGCGAAGTTAGGAAGCGCGGTTAACGCTGTGTGAACGGCCGCGCGCAAATGCAACCGAGGTCCGCGATTACAGCGGGCAGGAATTGCCGAAGGCGTTCGAGGGTGCCGGTCAGTTCCTGCCGGCTATCCCACAATCAACCAAGGCCTAACCATCTAACGTGTTGAGGATCCTCGCCTCGGCATTGGCACGTGATTTGCGAGATGCCCGCTGACGACACAGAGAGGACGCAACGATGAAAAACAACCTGAAGAACTTCCTTGCCGACGAGCGTGGGGCAACCGCGATCGAGTACGGCCTGATCGCGGCCGGCATCGCGCTGGCCATCATCACCGTCGTGAACGGCATGGGCGCCAAGCTCAACAGCAAATTCACCGCGATCAGCGCGTCGCTGCGCTGATCGCGTGGGTGCCGCTGTGCGCCAGTATCGCCACCACGATCAGCGCCGCGACGATGTTCGCGGCGGCACTGATCAGGATCGGCATCGTGTAGCTGTGGTTGACGTCGTAGGCGAAGCCGGCCGCACTCGGGCCAATCAGCGTGCCGAACGCCACGCTGGTATAGAGAATGCCGATGATTCCGCCGACATTGCGTCCGCCAAAATAGTCCATGACCACAGAGGGCAGCACCGCGACCCAGCCGCCGTAGAACACGCCGTAGATGAAGGCAAAAGCGGCGAGGGTCCAGACATCAGCGGCAATGGCCCAGATCGCCATCGCGAGCGCCATTCCGGTCAGGACCATGATCAGCGCGCGGTCGCGGCCCATCCGGTCGGCGAGTGCGCCGAGAAAGAAGCGGCCTGCGGTGCTGCCGGCCCCGATCACGCCGAGCAGCAGCACAGCGGAGGATGCCGCGACCCCGCGGTCGCGGGCATAGGGCGCGAGGTGGACGAACGGGACGAAGGCTCCGAACGAGCAGACCAGGCACGATAGGTAGAGAGCGACAAACCGCGTCGACCGGATGGCCTCGCGCACGGATGCGCCGCCGGCGTTGTTGGCGCCCGCGGCATCGCGAGGCGGATCACCGTCGGGTCCGAGCCCGCGGTGCTTCGGATCGTTCTCGATGAGCAAGGACATCCCGCCGCCCAGCACCAGCGCAATCGCGCCCAGCACCAGATAAGCGCCGCGCCAGCCCACCGAGGCGATCAGCAATGAGGCGAGCGGCGGCATCGCCAGCGTACCGAGCCCGATGCCGCTCACCGCGAGCCCGGAGGCAAAGCCGCGGCGTCTGACGAACCAGCGTTGCACCGCGCCGATGGCTGGGACATAGGCGCAGCCGACGCCGAGACCGACGCCGAGCCCGTAGGCGAGATAGACCTCGACGACGGACCGGGCAGCGCTCGCGGCCGCAAGTCCGACCGCGACCAGGATCATGCCGGCGACGGCCAGCGGACGCGAGCCAAACCGGTCGGCGAGTGGACCGCTGACGAGGCCGAGCGCGAAGTACAGAAAGCCCGCGATCGAGAACACCAGCGAGATCGAACCGCGCGAGGCGCCGAAATCGCGCTGAAGCGGCTCGAGGAATGCGCTGAACGTGTAGGCGGAGCCGAAGCCGACGAACATGACGGCAAATGCCGCCGCGACGACGAACCAGCCATGGAAAATGTTTCGCTGAGCGAGCGTGGATCGAGTGGTCAATGCTGCCTCCGCGAGGTGAGGGAAGGATGGCGACGATGCCAGGACGTGACCCGCTGGAAGGCCGCGCCGGCGCGCACGAGCGTGGCCTCGTCCAGATGGGCGGCGACGAGTTGGAACGCGATCGGCAGTCCGTCCGCGGACGCACCACCTGGCAGCGTGATGGTGGGATGACCGGTCATGTCGAACGGGCAGGTGTAGCGCTGCAGCTTCGCGATCAGATCCGGCTGTTCGCCGAGCGTCTGGATCATGGCAAGCGTCACTGGCGGGAACGGGTGCACCGGGATCAGCAGCAGGTCGATGGTCTCGAACAGCGCAGTCACCCGGCCGCGTAGCGCCAGCCGTCGCAGCAGGATCTTCTGATAGTCGAGAGCAGAGAGAGCGCGGCCGGTCTCGAGCACGGAGGCGAGGATCGGACCATACTCATCCTTGCGGGCGGGATAGGTCGCCTCATGAGCGACCGCAGCTTCCACCGCACAGTTCGGCGTCCAGTCGGCGATCGCCTGCGTGACGTCGGGAAATCGGACATTGACGGTGTCGGCGCCAAGCGCGCGGAAAGCATCGATGGTATCCGCCAGCATGCGCTGGGTCGCAACGTCCACGTCGTCGCTGTTCCAGGCGGGATCGACGCCGATCCGCAAGCCCCGCACGTCCTGTGCGGCGGCGGCCAGATAGTCGGGGACCGGATCGACCAGCGACGTCGGGTCGTTCGGATCGTGTCCGGCGATGACGCCGAGCAGTGCGCCGGCGTCGGCGGCGCTACGGCCGATCGGTCCGACATGGTCGAGCGTCGCGGCAAGCTCGAAGGTGCCGTGGCGGCTGACGCGGCCCCAGCTCGGTTTCACTCCGGTCAGGCCGTTGGCGGCGCAGGGCCAGCGGATCGAACCGCCGGTGTCGGAGCCGAGCGAGCCGAAGCAAAGTCCGGCAGCCGTTGCGACCGCCGAGCCGCTGGACGAGATGCCCGGCCAGTAGCTTGCATTCCACGGATTCTTCGGCGGTTTCACCAGCGGATGGTGATCGGCATAGGCGCCCTCGGTGAGTTGCGCCTTGCCGAGGATCACGGCGCCCGCGCTCTTGAGCCGGCGCACGACGGTTGCGTCTTCACTGGGACGAAAGTCGCGATGAAGCGTGGTGCCTGCCGCCGTCGGAATGCCCTCGGTCCAGAACAGGTCCTTGAGCGCAATCGGCACGCCATGCAGGGGCCCCCGATACCGGCCCTGCGCGATGTCGGCGTCCGCGGTTTCCGCCTCGGCCATGGCCGTTTCCGCCATCACGTGAACGTAGCTGTCGAGATCGCAGTCGATGGAATCGATCCGGTCAAGTTGCGCGCGCGTCACCTCCAGCGCCGAGATTTCGCGCGCCTTGAGGCGTGCCGCGAGCGCGGTGAGTTCGAGATAGTGCAGGGCGTCGGCCACGGCTCGATTCTCCATTCCGATGATTGGAGGCGCTCGACCCCGAAGGATCGTTCGACACCAGTATAGATAAGATACAGGTGTTGATTGCTGTCAACCGGTAAATCTGTTTTACTGGTGTTCAAAATCTTTGGAGTTCCGATGTCGAAAGAGTCGCGCAAATTCCAGGTTCCGGACGCGTTGGCGAACCTCTACGATTTCGCCAACACGCTCGATGTTCGCCACTTCACGCATTTCGGCGTGGAGCACCCGGAGAGCGATGCGCTTGGCGGCCCGAAGGACCTGGCGGACTGGATGCGGGAACGCGGCCTTGGCGCCAAGGGCGGCCATGTCACGCCCGCAATGTTCGAGACTGCGCTGAGGATGCGCGAGGCCTTGCGTGCCTATCTGCAGTGTGAGCCGAGCGAGCGGCTCCGGAACAAGAGCGTTCTCGGCACGCTCAATGACGCGCTGGCGCCGTTTCCGTTGCGGGTGGAGGCGCACGCAGGCCGTGGCGCGACGCTGTCAGCAGCGCGCGAGGATGCGCTCGCCGGCCTGTCGGCCATCGCGATCGAGCTTCATGACGCAACCCTCGTGGGAACGCTGGACCGGCTGAAGATGTGCGCGTCGGAGGAATGCCGCCGGGTGTTTTTCGACCGGTCGAAGCCATCGACGCGGCGGTGGTGCATGTCGACGCTATGCGGCAACCGGATGAAGACGCGCGCTTATCGCGAGCGGCAGCGCGAGGCGAAATAGAGCGGATTGCGCAGTCAGGCGCGGTAGTGGCCGGACTTGCCGCCGAGCTTCTCGACCAGATGGATGCCCTCGATGCGCACGCCGCGCTCCACCGCCTTGATCATGTCGTAGATGGTGAGGCAGGCGACCGAGACGGCCGTGAGGGCCTCCATCTCGACGCCGGTCGGACCCGTTACCTTGACGCTGGCGCGGACGAGGCAGCCCGGCAGTTTTGCGTCGGGCTCGATGTCGAGCGTCACCTTCGACAGTGCCAGCGGATGGCAGAGCGGAATCAGCTCCGAGGTTCGTTTGGCGGCCATGATGCCGGCGATGCGGGCGGTGCCGAGCACGTCGCCCTTCTTGGCATTGCCGGACACGATCAGATCGAGCGTCGCCTTGGTCATGACGACCCGGCCTTCCGCGACCGCAAGCCGCTCGGTCGCCGGCTTGTCCGACACGTCGACCATGCGCGCCTCGCCGGAGGCGCCGATATGGGTGAGGGCCGGGACGGCCTTCTTGGCCGGATTACGCGCCATATCAGCGCGTGCCCGTCGCGCGCGCCGTCGTCTCGCGCGCGAGCAGCGTGCGCGTCGCGGCGGTGACGTCGGCCTGCCGCATCAGGCTCTCGCCGACCAGGAAGGTCGACATGCCGATGCGCTCGAGCCGGGCGAGATCGGCGGGCGTGAAGATGCCGCTTTCGCCGACCATCAGCCGATCCCCAGGGATCAGCGGCGCCAGTGTTTCGCTGGTCGCGAGCGTGGTCTCGAAGGTGCGAAGATTGCGGTTGTTGACCCCGATCATGGGCGAGCGGAGCTTGAGCGCGCGGTCGAGCTCGGCGCGGTCGTGGATCTCGATCAGCACATCCATGCCGTAGGCGAGCGCGGCGTCCTCGATGTCTTTTGCCGTGGCATCATCGAGCGCGGCCATGATGATCAGGATGCAATCGGCGCCGTGCGCGCGCGCCTCAGTCACCTGATAGGTGTCGAACATGAAATCCTTGCGCAGCACCGGCAGTGCCGTCGCTGCACGCGCCGCCACCATGAAGTCGAGATGGCCCTGGAACGAGGGCGTGTCGGTCAGCACCGACAGGCAGGCCGCGCCGCCGGCCTCATAGGCCTTGGCGAGCTGGGGCGGATCGAAATCGGCGCGGATCAGCCCCTTCGACGGCGAGGCCTTTTTCACCTCCGCGATCAGCGCGTAGTCGCCATTGGCGTGCTTGGCCTTGATCGCGCGCACGAAGCCGCGCGGTGCGGCTTGCGCCTTGGCCTTCACCTCGACCGCCGACAGCGGCTGCGCGCGCTTGGCGGCGGCGATCTCTTCGCGCTTGTAGGCTTCGATCTTGGTCAGGATGTCCGACATGTCAGGCTCAGCCGTTCGAGATCGCGATCAGGTGCTTCAGCTTCGCGTTGGCGGCACCACTGTCGATCGATTTCATGCCGATCGCGACGCCCTCCTTGAGGTCCTTGGCGCGGCCGGCCACGACCAGCGCGGCGGCGGCGTTCATCAGTGCGACGTCGCGGTAGGCGCTCGGCTTGCCGTCGAGCACGCTCTGCAGGGCGATTGCATTGGCGTCGGCATCACCGCCTTTGAGCGCGCCGGCCTCGCAGCGCGGCAGGCCCGCGTCCTCCGGCGTCACCTCGAAATTGCGGATTTCGCCATTGTGGAGCGCGGAGACGAAGGTCGGGCCGGTGAGGGTGATCTCGTCGAGACCATCGGAGCCGTGCACCACCCAGGCGGATTCGGAGCCGAGGTTCTTCAGCACCTGCGCCAGCGGCTGCACCCATTGCCGCGAAAACACGCCGACCATCTGCCGCTTCACGCCGGCCGGGTTGGACAGGGGGCCGAGCAGATTGAAGATCGTGCGTGTCGCAAGCTCGACCCGGGTCGGGCCGACGTTCTTCATGGCCGGGTGATGGGCGGGAGCGAACATGAAGCCGATGCCGCATTCGCGCATGCAGTGGCCGACCTGATCGGGCCTGAGGTCGATTTTCACCCCGAGCGAGGCCAGCACGTCGGCGGCGCCCGAGCGCGACGACAGCGCGCGGTTGCCGTGCTTGGCCACTGGCACGCCGGCGCCCGAGACGATGAAGGAGGCGCAGGTCGAGACATTGACCGAGCCGGAGCCGTCGCCGCCGGTGCCGACGATGTCGACGGCTTCAGGCGGTGCCGTCACGCTCAGCATCTTGGAACGCATCGCCGTAACGGCGCCGGTGATCTCGTCCACGGTTTCGCCGCGCACCCGCAGCGCCATCAACAGGCCACCCATCTGCGAGGGCGTGGCCTCGCCCGACATCATGGCGTCGAAGGCGGAAGCCGCTTCCTCACGCGACAGGCTGGCGCCGGTCGCCACTTTTCCAATGATCGATTTCAGGTCGTCCATCGCGTGCTTTCAACTTACTGCTGGTTCGCGCCGGTCACCTGCGCGAAGGCGGCCTGATTAATGGTGGTCCCGATGTCGGTTTCAAGCTTGTTGACGTAGGAAGCGACCTGCTCCTCGGTCTGGGCACGGTCGAGGCTTTCCTTCAGCTTCTTGACCGCGTCGGAGGCGGCGTCGACCGCGGGTTCGACGATGTCGGTGACGCGGAAGACGATCACCTCGGTGCCGCCGGTCACCGGCGTCTGTCCGACGCCGTCCTTGGCGGTGCGGAAGGCAGCCGCCACGACGGCTGCGGGCACGCTGGCGGGCGTATCGTCGCGCTTGAAGCCGGTTGCTGTCTCGACCTTGGCGCCGATCGCTGCGGCTTCATCGGCAAGCTTGCCGCCTGCTTCGAGCTTCTGCACCATCTCGGTCGCCTTGGCCTTGAGCTTGGTGGCGATCTGGTCCTGGCGCCAGCGCGCCTCGACCTGGTCGCGGACCTCGTCCAGATTGCGGTCGCGCGACGGCGTGATGGCGAGCACGTCGTACCAGACATAGCCGCCCTTGAACGAAATCGAGTCGTTGTCGACGCCGACATCGGTGTTGAAGGCTTGCGACACCACGTCGAGGCCCTGCGGAATGTTGGCGACCGGCTGGCCATTGGGGGCGCGGCCGGAGCGGTCGACCGCGTCGATGGTCACGGCGGTGAGGCCGAGCTTCTGCGCCGCGTCGATCACGCTGGCGCCGCCGCCGCGCTCGTCTTCCATCTTGTCGCGGAGATCGGCGACCTTGACGCGCGCGCGCTCGGTGGCGATCTCGCGCTTGATGTCGCCGGCAAGGCTGGCGTAGTCCGCCTCTTTGCCCGGCTCGATCTTGTCGACCCTGACGATCGCGACGCCAAGCCCGCCCTGGATCGGCTGGCTGATCTCGCCGGCGGGAAGCGCGAAGGCGGCATCGCCGACGGCGGCAGCGAGCGAAGACTTGGTCACGAGGCCGAGGTCGACGTCGGAGGCGCTCAGCCCGCGCTCCTTGCCGAGATCCTCGAACGACATTCCGCCGACGAGGCGCTCGCGTGCGGCCTGCGCGTCGGTCACGTTGGGAAACACGATCTGCTGGATCTGGCGCTTCTCCGGCGTGCCGAGCCGGTCCTTGCGCTGCTCGAACACCTTCTTGGCGTCCTCGTCGGAGACCTCGCTCCACTTCCCGATGTCTTCCGGTGAGACCACGACGAAGGAGATCTTGCGGTATTCGGGCGCGCGGAACTGGACCTTATGATCCTCGAAATAGGCGGCGAGCGTCTCGGGCGAGGGCGCGTCGATCTGGCCGGCCTGGGCGGCGTCGAGCCTGACGAATTCGATGGCGCGCTGCTCGTTCTGGAAGCGCGTCAGCACGTCGATCATGGCCTTCGGCGGCTCGAGGCCGGCGCCGATCGTGCCGGTAATCTGCCGGCGCAGCGACACCTTGCGCTGCTCGGCGACGTAGCGCTGCTCGGTATAGCCGAAATTGCGGATCACGGCCTGGAACCGGTTCGCATCGAAGCTGCCGCCGACGCCCTTGAAGTTGGGGTCGTTCATGATGACCTGGCGGATCTGGTCGTCGGACTGGCCGAGCCCGAGCCGGCGCGCCTCTTCGTCGAGGGCGGCTTCGGCGATCGTCTGCTGCAGCACCTGGCGGTCGAGGCCGAAGGCACGCGCCTGGTCGGGCGTCAGCGGACGGCCGAACTGGCGGCTGATCTGTTGCAGGCGGTCCGTGTAGATCTGGCGGAACTCGTTCAACGAAATCTCGGTGCTGCCGATCTTGGCCACCGTGGACTGCCCGAAGCCCTTGAAGATGTCGGCGATGCCCCAAATGCCGAAACTGACGATCAACACGCCCATCACCACGGCCATAATGGTCTTGCCGAGCCAGTTTGATGAGGCCTTGCGCATTCCTCGAAGCATTTGGTCCAACTTGTTTGAGCAGGAGGGGAACGGGAGCGCGTCTTAATGCAGATTCAGCAAAAGCGCGTCACCAAATTGATCAATCATCATAAAGTGGTGGCTTTCCCCCCGCAACCTCGGGTCCGGCGACCGTTTGCGGCTGCGGTTAAAAGCCTCTGGTCTCTGGAACTGCAGCAGGTCCTCTGCTAGCGCATGCACAAACCTCATTTTGCTGGAAATTGACATGACCGACGCCATCCGCCCCCTGATCGCCGGCAATTGGAAAATGAACGGCCTGAAGGCCCAGGCTGCCGAGTTCGACGCCATGCTCGACGGTGCGGCCGGGGTGAGCGGCAAGGCCGATCTGCTGGTCTGCCCGCCTGCGACCCTGATTGCCACCTTCGCCGACAAGGCGCGCGGCAAGAAAGTCGGGGTCGGCGCCCAGGATTGCCACCCCAAGGCCTCCGGTGCCCATACCGGCGATATCGCCGCCGAAATGCTGGCTGATGCCGGGGCAACGGCCATCATCGTTGGCCATTCCGAGCGCCGCGCCGACCACGGCGAGGGCGATGCCCTGATCCGGCAGAAGGCCGAGGCCGTCTGGCGCGCCGGTGCGACGGCGATTGTCTGCATCGGCGAGACTCAGGCCCAGCGCGACGCCGGCCAGACCCTGGACATCCTGCGCGGGCAACTCGCCGGCTCGCTGCCTGAGGGCTCGACGGCCGCGAATCTCATCGTGGCCTATGAGCCGGTCTGGGCGATCGGCACCGGGCTCACCCCCACAGCCAAGGATGTCGAGCAGATTCATGGGTTTATCCGGGAGGTCCTGACCTCCCGGTTCAAAACCGACGGGGCGAAGATGCGCATCCTCTATGGCGGCTCGGTCAAGCCCTCGAATGCGGCCGAGCTGATGGCGGTCAAGAACGTCAACGGCGCCCTGGTCGGCGGCGCCAGCCTGAAGGCGGCTGATTTCCTTGCGATCGCCAAGGGCTGCCCCTAGCTAACCTCAAAGCGGCTGATCCGGACCTGATCGGGGGTGGCAATGCCCCCTCTGATCGTGTAACACCGCGCAACTTCAGGAAAACCCGCGAAGCGCGATCGGCCGCCGTCAGGCGCCGCCCGCTTGTGACGGAAGGATACTATGCAGACCGTTGTCATCGTCATCCATCTCATGATCGTCGCCGTCATGATCGGCGCTGTCCTGCTGCAGAAGTCGGAAGGCGGCGGCCTCGGCATGGGCGGCGGCGCAGGCTTCATGTCGAGCCGCGGCACCGCGAACCTCTTGACGCGGACCACAGCGATCCTCGCCGCTGGCTTCTTCCTCACCAGCATGTTCCTGTCCTGGCATGCGGGCTACAGCCGCGCGCCGTCGTCGATCATCGGCACGCCGGCGTCGCAGGGCCAGCCGGCCGGCGGATCGCCGATCGCGCCGCCGACCTCGGGCGGCATCCTGGATTCGCTGAAGAAGGCCGACGAGCAGCAGCAGGCGCCGGCTCCGAGCGGCCCGCAGGTGCCTCGTTCGCAATAAAGCAGGGGGGCCATGCAGGGCGGTGGCTACCGTCCTGCATCAACAATCCCCATCAAGGCACTGTCACCACTCTTAGTTTTGGCTCACCCACAGGCCCGCAGAATCTTTGGGGCGGAATACGAATCGCTTTGGCGAATCGAATTCGAGGGATTAGAGGTTAAGTCCCATGGCGCGGTACATATTCATCACCGGCGGCGTGGTTTCTTCGCTCGGCAAGGGTCTGGCTTCAGCGGCACTCGGTGCGCTGTTGCAAGCCCGGGGCTACAAGGTCCGCCTCCGCAAGCTCGACCCCTATCTCAACCTCGATCCCGGAACGATGTCGCCGTATCAGCACGGCGAAGTGTTCGTGACCGATGACGGCGCGGAGACCGATCTCGATCTCGGTCACTACGAGCGCTTCACCGGCCGACCTGCGACCAAGCAGGACAACATCACCACGGGACGCATCTACCAGGACATCATCTCCAAGGAGCGCCGCGGCGATTATCTCGGCGCGACCATCCAGGTGGTTCCGCACGTCACCAACGCCATCAAGGAATTCGTCCTCTCCGGCAACGACGATTACGACTTCGTGCTGGTCGAGATCGGCGGCACCGTCGGCGACATCGAGGGCCTGCCGTTCTTCGAGGCGATCCGCCAGCTCAAGAACGAATTGCCGCGCGATCACGCCATCTACATTCACCTCACGCTCCTGCCTTACATTCCGAGCGCCGGTGAGTTGAAGACCAAGCCGACGCAGCACTCCGTGAAGGAGCTGCGCTCGATCGGCATTCAGCCGGACATCCTGCTCTGCCGCACCGACCGCGAGATCCCGAAGGAAGAGCGGCGCAAGCTGGGGCTGTTCTGTAACGTGCGCGAAAGCGCCGTGATCGAGGCGCGCGACGCCGACAGCATCTACGCCGTGCCCGAAGCCTATCACGCGGCAGGCCTCGACGACGAAGTGCTTGCCGCCTTCGGTATCGAAGCGCGCATCCCGCCGGTGCTCAAGAGCTGGCACCAGATCAACGAACGCATCCGCAATCCCGAGGGCGACGTGACCATCGCCATCGTCGGCAAATATACCGGCATGAAGGATGCGTATAAGTCGCTGATCGAGGCGCTCTCGCATGGCGGTATCGCCAACAAGGTCAAGGTCAACCTCGACTGGATCGAGAGCGAGATCTTCGAGAAGGAAGATCCCGCGCCGTTCCTCGAGCACGTCAACGGCATCCTGGTGCCCGGCGGATTCGGTCAGCGCGGTGCGGAAGGCAAGATCCGCGCGGCGCAGTTCGCGCGCGAACGCGACGTGCCGTATTTCGGCATCTGCTTCGGCATGCAGATGGCGGTGATCGAGGCCGCACGAAATCTCGTCGGCATCGAGGACGCCAATTCCACCGAGTTCGGCCCGACCAAGGAGCCGCTGGTCGGCCTGATGACGGAGTGGCTGCGCGGCAACGAGCTCGAGAAGCGCTCGCAGGCCGGCGATCTCGGCGGCACCATGCGGCTCGGCGCTTATCCCGCTGCGCTCAACCGCGGCAGCCGCGTCTCGCAGGTCTATGGCGGCGCGACCGAGATTTCCGAGCGCCACCGCCATCGCTACGAGGTCAACACCGCCTACAAGGCCCGCCTCGAGCAGCACGGTTTGAAATTCTCAGGCCTGTCGCCCGACGGCGTGCTGCCTGAGATCGTCGAGTACGAGGACCATCCCTGGTTCATCGGCGTCCAGTTCCACCCCGAGCTGAAGTCGCGGCCGTTCGAGCCGCATCCGCTGTTCGCCTCGTTCATTCAGGCGGCGATGGTGCAGAGCCGGCTGGTCTGACGGCTCAGCGCGCGGCGGAGTAGTCGCGCGCGCGCTGCATCGGCTCCAGCGCGGCCCGTGCGGATGATTCAGGCGCAACCGATCCCGCGACGATCTTCATCTGCGGCCGCCGCGTCAGCCTGTAGACGGCGGCAGGTGGCACGTTCAGCAAGGCGCGATCGACGAGCTTGGCGCGCAGGCCGAGCCGATCGAGCACGGGCCGCGGCACCGGGCAGCTCATGCCGTAGGTGAACTGGTAGAAGGCGCCGCCAGGGCGGACATAGCTGAAAGCGCCACCGATGATCGAGACGACCTTGCGCGTTGACATGTTGAGCAGCGGCAGGCCGCTCACGACGGCGCCGACGGGAGCGCCATCATAGAGGCGCTCGGTCGCAAGCCGGCCTGCGTCCATCCACAGCACGCGCGCCCCGGGAAAGCGCATCTGCAGGAGCTTCATGAAGTCGGAGCCGTATTCGATCAGCGTGAGGTCCTGCGGACGGACGCCGCGCTTGAGCAGCTTGTAGGTGAACGCGCCGGTGCCGGGACCGAGCTCGAGGATCGGACCCGTCGTTGCGCTGATCTCGCGCGTGATGAGATCGGCGAGCGCCGCACCCGACGGTGCGACCGCGCCAACCCGACGCGGGGACGACATCCAGGACAGGAAGAAGGAAAGAAAATCGTTGGGCATGCGCACTCCCGAATCTTGCTTTGCACCTCAATGAGGTGCGACGCATGCAGTGTCGCGGGAGCGCATTGCGACAGCATTGCGCTGACCCGTGCGAATGCGAATTGAATCAGCTCTGCCGCATTTCCGGCAGCGTCATCCGGAAACAGGCGCCGCCCTCCGGTCCGTCCGCGACCGAAACGTGGCCGCCATGCAGCTGCACGATCTCGCGCACCATGTTGAGGCCGAGGCCGGCACCGCGATCGAGCGGCGTCAGCCGGTAGAACGGCTCGAAGATCTGCTCGCGCTGACCGGCGGGAATGCCGGCGCCTTCGTCCGCGACCTCGATGCTCGCAGGCCTGCTGACGCGAATCCCGATCGTGCCGCGGCGCGGGCCGTGCTGGATTGCATTCTGCACGAGATTGGTCAGCGCGCGCTCCAGCGCCGCCGCATCGCCGATGGTCTCGATCGGTGTCGCCGGCGCGTCGAGGGCCAGCTCGTAGCCGGCGGCAATCGCCAGCGGCGCGAGATCGGCGCCGACGCTTTGCGCAACGGTGACGAGATTGACGCGCGTGAAGGGATGGCCGCAGCGGTCGATCCGCTGGATATCGAGCAATTGTTCGGCGAGCGTCGCCAGCCGCGCGGAATCCTCCAGCAGACGGGTCTTGTCCGGCCCAGGGGCCAGTGACTCCAGCCGGGTGTTCAGGATCGCGATCGGCGTACGAAGCTCGTGCGCGGCATCGGCGACGAAGCGTTTGTGGCGGGCATAACCCTGGTCGAGCCGCGCCAGCGCGTCGTTGATCGCGCTCACGAGCGGCATGACCTCCAGCGGGATGCGCTCCACCGGCAGCCGCGCGCCGCGCTGATGGATGTCGATGCGCCGCGCCTCGTCCGCCGCGCTATCGAGCCCCCTGAACGCGCGCCGCACGATCATCGGCGTGGCGATGAACGTCGCCGTTCCCATCAGCAGCAGGCCGGGCAGGGCGATGCCGAGGAACGCAAGTGATGTCATGTACAGCGCCCTGGCGCCGGTCAGACGTCCTTGTGTCGCCGTGATGACCTGCACGTTGCCCGCATCGGTGTCGACCCGCTTCAGCCGTGCCGCCGGCTTGTGCGGATTGTCCTCGAACATCTGCCAGCCGAGCCGCGCCTGGCTGATCTGGTCGAGGCCGTTGCCGATCGCAGCGAATTCGGCCGGCACGGTGCCTTCGCTGAGCGAGTGGCCTTGCCGGTCGCGCACCAGAAACCAGAGGTCAGGTGTTTCACTGCGCAACTGCTTCAGCTCTGCGGTCGGCTGCAAGGCCAATCCGCCTTGCGCCTCGCGTGTGAGCGCGTGCTGGACGACGTCGATGACGCGGTCCTCGTCGCGCTCGGCCAGCACGAAGCCGGAGGCACAGAGCCCGGCGAGGACGACCGCAACCAGCGCGACCAGGATCGCGGCCTGAAGCGAGAGCAGGCGCCAGCTCAGCCGCGAGCGCAGGCAATAGGGATCGTCGTGCTTGCTCATATCAGCTTCTTGAGAAGATAGCCGACGCCACGGATTCCGTGGATCTCGATGCCCGCATCGGCTTCCGCGAGCTTTCGTCGGAGCCGCGACACGTGCGTGTCGAGCGCGTTCGACTGGATCTCGTCGTCGAAATTGTAGACCGCCTCTTCGAGCGCCGAGCGCAGCACGGTCCGGCCCATGCGCCGGACCAGGGCCTCGAGCACCAGCAGCTCCCGGCGCGGCAGTTCGAGCGGCACACCGTCGATGCTGGCCTCGCGGTGACTGAGGTCGAAGGCGAGGCGGCCGGCGCGGATCACATCAGGGGAGAGGCCGGCCGGCCGCCGCAGCACCGCGCGCAGCCGCGCCAGCAGCTCCTCGACGGCAAACGGTTTGGCCAGATAGTCGTCGGCGCCGCGATCGAGCCCGGCGACGCGGTCGGCGACCTCGCCGCGCGCCGTCAACACGATGATCGGCACCCCGTCGGCGCGGGCCCTCAGCTTCGGGATCAAGGCGAGACCGTCGCCATCGGGAAGCTGGCGATCGAGCAGGACGGCGGCGTGGACGTCGGCAGAAATGGCCTCCTCCGCCTCGGCGAGCGTTGGGGCATGGTCCACCACCATGTCGTAGCGCTTCAGCGCCGACGCCAGCGCGTCGGCCATTTCGGCCTCGTCCTCGACGAGCAAAATCCGCATGATCCGGCACCTCAACCTCACCCGTGCCATTCTAGCGGCCGTACCATTGCGGCAGCATTGCGGGAACCGGCCGCGACAGAGTGGCCTTGAGCGGGCCCCAGCCATGCGCGGAACGCGACAGGGGCGGTCGGGCGGGGCTCAAGACACCGTCAGGGCCAGTCGTTATAACCGCCGAACTTGGTCAGGGAGAAACAAGAATGATCTACGAAATGCGCATCTATCGTTGCGTGCCGGGCCGTCTGCCGGCGCTGCTCAAGCGATTCGAGACCGCGACGCTGAAGATCTGGGAGAAGCACGGCATCAAGCAGGCCGGATTCTTCACGACGCTGATCGGTGACTCCAATCAGGAGCTGACCTATTTCCTGGCCTGGGACTCACTCGCCGAGCGCGAGAAGAAGTGGGGCGCGTTCATGACCGATCCGGATTGGATGAAAGCACGCGCCGAGAGCGAAGCGGACGGCCAGATCGTCGGCAATATCGTCAGCCAGCTCCTGACGCCGACTGCCTTCTCGGCGGTGAAGTAGGAACCTGCCGATGCAAGGGCGGCGCCGGGGACCCCGGCGCAACCCTGATATTCGACCGGCCCTGGCCGAATAGGGTTGATCCGACCCTCATGGCGGCTATGGTCGCGCCGAAACGAGGGATTTGCCTTGAGCTCTTCGCATTCAGCGGCGCCGGTCGTCACCATTGGCACGGTCAAGTTCGGCAATGATCTGCCGATCTCGATCATTGCAGGACCATGCCAGCTCGAAAGCCGCCAGCATGCGCTGGAGGTGGCTTCCGCGCTGAAGGAGATCGCGGCGCGGCTGAACATCGGCCTCGTCTACAAGACCTCGTTCGACAAGGCCAACCGCACCAGCGCGTCGGCGGCGCGCGGGCTGGGCCTCGCGCAGTCGCTGCCGATCTTCGCCGAAATCCGCTCCTCGCTCGGCCTGCCTGTCCTGACCGACGTGCACGATGCCGCGCAATGCGCCGAGGTGGCGCAGGCCGTGGACATCCTGCAGATCCCCGCCTTCCTGTGCCGGCAGACCGATCTGCTGCTGGCTGCCGCCGCAACCGGCAAGGTCGTCAACGTCAAGAAGGGGCAGTTCCTGGCGCCCTGGGACATGGCGAATGTCGTCACGAAGATTACCAGCGCTGATAATCCCAACGTGCTCGTCACCGAGCGCGGGGCGTCCTTCGGCTACAACACGCTGGTCTCCGACATGCGTGCGCTGCCGATCATGGCGCGGACCACCGGCGCGCCTGTCATCTTCGACGCCACCCATTCGGTGCAGCAGCCGGGCGGGAAGGGGACCTCGTCGGGCGGCGAGCGCGAATTCGTGCCGGTGCTCGCACGCGCCGCCGTGGCGGTCGGCGTCGCCGGTGTCTTCATCGAGACCCATCCCGATCCCGATCGCGCGCCGTCCGATGGGCCCAACATGGTGCCGCTGCGCGAGTTCGAGGGGCTGATCGCCAGGCTGAAGGCGTTCGACGCGCTGGCAAAGAACCTGCGCTGATGCAGCAAGGCGAGGCGCGGTCGCACGATCACGGCCTGCCGACAGCGCTCTACGTCATATCAGGAGCTAGCTTCGCCGCGGCGCTTTCGGCGCGCGCACTCGACCCGGTGTTGCCGCACGTCGCCGAGGATTTTGGCGTCAGCATTGCCACCGCCGCAGGCTTTGCCGCGGTGTTCGCCTTCACCTTCTCGATCATCCAACCCATTGTCGGCGCTGCCGCCGATCTGTTCGGCAAGACGCGGCTGATGATCGGCTGCCTCGCGCTGCTCGGCCTTGCCAACATCCTCGGCGCGCTCTCGTCCTCGTTCTCGGTTCTGTTTGCGACCCGCATCCTCGCCGGCATCGGTTCCGGCGGCGTGTTTCCGGTGGCGCTGAGCCTGACCAGCGATCTCGTCGGGCCCGAGAAACGCCAGGTCGCGATCAGCCGCACGCTTGCCGGCGCAATGACCGGCAATCTGCTCGGTGCCTCGGCCTCCGGGCTGATCGGCGACCTTCTCGGCTGGCGCGGCGTGCTCGCGGTGCTCGGCGCGCTCGTGATCGTGGCGTCTATCGCGGTCGCTGCCGGCTTTCGCGGCGCCAAGGTCAAGCACCCGCCGAAGACGAGCCTGTCGGCGCTAAAGGCCGGCTATCGCACCATCTTCACCAATCCGAACGCCTATGTCTGCTATTCGGCGGTGTTCATCGAAGGCTGCTGCGTGCTCGGCCTGTTTCCCTACATCGCTTCGTTCCTGTTCGAACTGGGGCAGACCTCGCTGTCGATCGCCGGCATGGTCATCGCGGGCTTTGCGGTCGGCGGTTTGTTCTACACGCTGACGGTGTCGCGCCTGCTGCCCTGGCTGGGCATGAAGGGCATGATGATCGCGGGCATGACGCTGGTCGCCTCACAACTCGTCGCCGTGGCCTTCGGGCCGCGCTGGGAGGTCCAGGCGCTCAATCTCATCGTCATGGGCTGGGGCTTCTACATCGCCCATGGCTGTCTCCAGGTGTTCGCCAGTGAGCTCTCGGTCGAGGCGCGCGCCACCGCGCTGTCGCTGCATTCGTTCTTCTTCTTCATGGGACAGACGGTCGGGCCGCTCGCCTATGGCTTCGGGCTCCAGCATGCCGGCAAGATGCCGACCCTGTTCGCGAGCGCCGCGATCATGGTCGTGCTGGGCTTCGTCTGCGCTCGGCTGCTCAAGCAACGTGCGCCGGCGGATGCGCGCGTTTGAGAGCTGTGGCGTGGGACTAACCCGGCAGCCATCTGTCGCCCCTGCCGCGATGGGCTGTCGGGCGAGAGGCGCCTGGTCTATTGTCCAGATCATCACCTGTGTGTCCTGCGCCATGTCAACGCAATTTGAGATCGAAGACCTTCACCGCGAGCCGAAAAGGGACGCGCTGCTCCACCTGAACAATGCGAGCGCGCGCGAGACTTCGTTGCTCACGCCGGAGCGGTTCGACCGATTGATCGGATCGGCGCGGCTGGCGCTGTTCGTTCAACCCGGCGCAGCGCTTCTGCTGGCGTTCGAACAATCCGACGACTACGACGGCGGACACTTTCTTTGGTTTCGCGGTCGGTTCGACAGATTTCTCTATGTCGACCGGGTTATCGTTGCCGAGGCGTACCGGCGCCACGGTATCGGACGCTTGCTCTACGCCCATCTGCTGGAGCGCGCGGGGGAGCTCGACCATACCCGCGTCGTTTGCGAGGTGAACCTCGATCCGCCCAACCCTGTCTCCGACAGATTCCATGCAGCCCTGGGCTTTGTCGAGGTTGGAAGGGCAACCATCGAAAACGGCGCGAAGACCGTGCGCTATCTCGCCGCCAGTTTGTAGGACGAGCATGGTTGCCAGCGCGGCTTTGTCGCGTTCCAAAGCCGCGGAAAATGCGACCGGTTGGCCGCTAACCCCGCCCGCGATACGGCGCAACGCCTTGCTCGGGCACCCACAGGCCCTTGGGCACGCGGCCGGTCTGCCAGAACACGTCGATCGGGATGCCGCCGCGCGGATACCAGTAGCCGCCGATCCGCAGCCATTTCGGCTTGATCTCGCTGGCAATGCGCTTGCCGATCATCACGGTGCAGTCCTCGTGGAATGCGCCGTGATTGCGGAAGCTCGCGATGTAGAGTTTGAGAGATTTCGATTCCAGCAGCCACGCACCCGGCGCGTAGTCGATCATCAGATGCGCGAAATCCGGCTGGCCCGTGACCGGGCAGAGCGAGGTGAATTCCGGCACGGTGAAGCGCACCAGATAGTCGGTGCCCTTTTGCGGATTGGGCACGCGGTCGAGCTGGGCATCTTCCGGTGTGTGCGGCCACTCGACCGCGCGGCCGAGCTGGAGGGATTTCTTCGCCATCGTCGTCACATCCTTTGGAGCATGATCCGGACCCGAAGGGCCGCGTTAGCGCAAAGTGGGCACCGGTTTTCCGAAAGATCATGCTCAACAGAAATCGGAGCGCGACAAGATCGCGCTCCAGAGGATGCCGGGATGGACGCAAATGCCGCTGCCGTCAACCGGCGGCAATTGTCTGGATCAGCACGATGCGATCGTTGCCGGACTCGCAGCCCCAGAGTTCGCCCGGTCGGCCGTCGAGCTGGCGCACATTGGCGTTGGCCTTGTCGCTCGCGAACACGTTGAACCGCTCGGTGGCGGGATCGAAGCGGACAATCGCGTTGGCGGAGAAATCGGTCAGCCAGACCTTGTCCTTGTCGTCGACGAAGACGGCGTAGGCGCGGGGACGTTCGCCCGGCAGCTTCCAGCTCTTCCACGACCCATCGGCGGGATCGTGGACCGAGACATGGCCGCTGTTCCACTCGCTGACCCAGATCCGGCTCTTCGAATCCGACCAGACGCGCCGCGATCCCTGGCTTGGCGTTGGCGGCTCGACAACGCTGGCATGGCCGGTCGCCAGATCGATCCTGGCGATATAGCTGCCGGCAAGCGAGGCGTACCAGACCTCGCCCTTGGGCGTCACGGTGATGCCATAGGGGCCGACGCCCTTGGGCGCCCTGAACACATTCATGTCGCCGGACTTCGGCGCGAGCCGACCGTAATAGCCGGACTGGCCGGTGAACCAGTAAGTGCCTTCCTTGTCGAACACGCCAGTGTTGAGATTGGCCGAGGCGAACTTTTCCGGCAGGCGGAACAGCGTGACCTTGAGATCGCCGGGATCGACCCGTGCGATCGCGTTCTGGCCGCCCTCGGTGATCCAGGGCGCGCCATCGGGGCCGATGGTCACGCCATGCGGAGCGGCGCCCTGACCGAGGCCGACGGTCTTGAAACTGCCATCCCGGGGATCGAGCCTGCCGAGCAAGCCCTTGCCCTGCGCCGTGAACCAGACCGAACCGTCAGGGGCGGGCGTGAGATCGTGCAGGCCGATACCGGCACTGATCGGGAAGTATTTTGTCCGGAACGGGCCCTCTTGGGCAAAACTTGGGCGAACCACGAACAGGGCGGTGCTGGAAGCAAGAAACTGGCGGCGATTCATGGCGTTACCCCGACTGCTTGGGATTGAGGATGCACGCACAGACCCGATGCCCGCGACCTTAATCCTGGCGACTTCACGCGTCAGTCGAAGTGCCACCCTCAAGCGTTCACATTTGCTTGCGGCCCGTGTAAGACCCGCGGCGAACCGATCAGCTCCAACGAACGGAAGTGCACATCATGACCGCCATCATTGACATCATCGGCCGCGAAATCCTCGATAGCCGGGGCAATCCCACCGTCGAGGTCGATGTCGTTCTGGAGGATGGCGCGCTCGGCCGGGCCGCGGTGCCGTCGGGCGCCTCCACCGGTGCCCATGAGGCGGTGGAGCTGCGTGACGGCGACAAGGCTCGCTATCTCGGCAAGGGCGTCTCCAAGGCGGTCGGTGCCGTCAACGGCGAGATCTTCGAGGCCCTCAGTGGTCTCGATGCCGAGCAACAGGCCCAGATCGACCAGATCATGATCGACCTTGACGGCACGCCGAACAAGAGCCGGCTCGGGGCCAACGCCATCCTTGGCGTCTCGCTCGCCTGCGCCAAGGCGGCCGCGAATTCGCTCGACATGCCGCTCTATCGGTATGTCGGCGGCACCTCGGCGCGCTTGTTGCCGGTGCCGATGATGAACATCATCAATGGCGGCGTGCACGCCGACAACCCGATCGACTTCCAGGAGTTCATGATCCTGCCGGTCGGCGCGTCCTCCTTCGCTGAAGGCCTGCGCTATGGCGCTGAAGTCTTCCACACCCTGAAGTCGGAGCTGAAGAAGGCCGGCCACAACACCAATGTCGGCGACGAGGGCGGCTTCGCCCCGAACCTGCCGTCGGCCGACGCCGCGCTGGAATTCGTGATGAACGCGATCGGTAAGGCCGGATTCAAGGCGGGCAGCGACATCGTGCTCGGGCTCGACTGCGCCTCGACCGAGTTCTTCAAGGGGGGCAAGTACGTCTATGAAGGCGAGGGCAAGACCCGCTCGATCTCGGAGCAGGCCAAGTACCTTGCGGACCTTGTCGGCCGTTATCCCATCGTGACCATCGAGGACGGCATGTCGGAAGACGACATGGACGGCTGGAAGGAGCTCACCGATCTCATCGGCAAAAAGTGCCAGCTCGTCGGCGACGACCTCTTCGTCACCAACGTCAAGCGCCTCGCCGACGGCATCAAGACCGGCCGTGCCAACTCGATCCTGATCAAGGTCAACCAGATCGGCACCCTGACCGAGACACTCGCCGCCGTCGAGATGGCCCACAAGGCCGGCTACACCTCGGTCATGTCGCACCGCTCCGGCGAAACCGAGGATTCCACCATCGCCGACCTCGCGGTCGCCACCAATTGCGGTCAGATCAAGACCGGCTCCCTTGCACGTTCCGACCGCACCGCCAAATACAATCAGCTCCTGCGCATCGAGCAGCAGCTCGGCAAGCAGGCGCTGTACGGCGGCAAGGCGGCACTGAAGGCGCTGGCATAAGCCAGCGCTTCGACTCGAGAAAAGACGGACAGGGGAAGATCGACATGAGCGACGGCAAGACCGGACTGCAACTGCGTTCGCTGCTGAAGAAGAGCGGCGAGCTGGAATTGTCGCTCGTGAATGTCCCGACGCCGGAGCCGGCCGACGATGAGGTCGTGGTTCGCGTCGAGGCCACGCCGATCAACCCGTCCGATCTCGGCCTCCTGATCGGGCCCGCCGACATGTCCGCCGCCAAGGCGTCCGGCACGAAGGAGATTCCGGTCATCACCGCGACAATGCCGGAGGCTGCGATGCGGATGATGGGAGCCCGGCTCGATCAGTCGCTGCCGGTCGGCAACGAGGGCGCCGGCACGGTGATCGCGGCCGGATCGTCGGACGCCGCGAAGGCGCTGATCGGCAAGACGGTGTCGATGATCGGCGGCGCGATGTACACGCAGTACCGCGTGCTGAAGGTCCGCGACGTCATGGAGCTGCCGGCGGGCACCACGGCCGCCGACGGCGCGTCCTGGTTCGTCAATCCGCTGACCGCGCTCGGCATGACCGAGACGATGCGGCGGGATGGCCACAAGGCGCTCGTGCACACGGCGGCTGCGTCCAATCTCGGCCAGATGCTCAACAAGATCTGCATCAAGGACGGCATCGGCCTCGTCAACATCGTCCGGAGCAAGGAGCAGGCCGATATCCTGCACAAGATCGGCGCCAAGCACGTCGTGGATTCCAGCGCGCCGAGCTTCACAGACGATCTCACCAATGCGCTGGTCGAGACCGGCGCCACGATCGCCTTCGATGCCATCGGCGGCGGCAAGCTGGCCAGCCAGATTCTGACCGCCATGGAAGTTGCCGCCAACAAGACGGCGAAGGAATACAGCCGCTACGGCTCCAACGTGTACAAGCAGATCTACATTTACGGCAGCCTGGACAACCGTCCGACCGAATTGAGCCGGTCGTTCGGACTGACCTGGGGCGTCGGTGGCTGGCTGCTGACGCCGTTCCTCCAGAACATCGGCCCGGCCGAGATCGGACGGTTGCGCCAGCGCGTCGCGTCCGAGCTCAAGACCACCTTCGCCAGTCACTACACCAAGGTGGTGTCGCTGACCGAGGTGCTTGATCCCGCCAACATCGCCGTGTACGCCAAACGTGCCACTGGCGAAAAATTCCTCATCAACCCAAATAAATAATCGTGATCTGCGACGGCAGGTCATCGAAGGAAGGTCTTGCCTTCTGAGCGAAGCGGGGGATTATTCCGCCGCCATTGAATGCGGAAAACCGCAAGGCTCAGAAGGGGACTCCATGACCGATCTCAATCGTCGTCATTTGCTCGCTGGCGCCGCTGCCGTCGGCGCGGCCGCAATAACCGGCCTCCGACCGGCCGCCGTCAATGCCGCGGTGCCGCAGGCCGGGACGCAGGCGCCGGGCTTCTATCGCTACAAGGTCGGCGCTTTCGAGTGCACGTCGATCAATGACGGTGCGCGCACCTTCCCGATGCCGGACAAGTTCGTCGCCAACCTGCAGAAGGACGAGGCGCTGGCCGCCGGCGAGGCGGCCTACATGCCGAAGGGCATGGTCACGGTGCCGTTCAACCCGCAGCTCATCAACACCGGCTCCAAGCTCGTCTTGATCGACACCGGCAACGGCATTGCGAATTTCGAAGCCAGCAAGGGCGCCGTCGGCCGCACCCTGCAAAATCTCCAGGCTGCCGGCGTCGAGGCGAAGAACATTGACGTGGTGCTGCTCTCACATCTGCACCCCGATCACACCAATGGCATTCGTCTCGCCGACGGCGCGCTCGCATTCCCCAATGCGGAGATCATGGTGCCGGGCAAGGACTGGGAGTTCTGGACCAGCGAGGGCAACGCCGCCAAGGCCGAGTCCAATCCGATGATGAAGAATTACTTCGCCAACGTGAAGAAGACCTTCGCCGGCCTCGAATCCAAGGTGACCAAATACGAGTGGGGCAAGGAGGTCGCGCCGGGTATCACCTCGATCGCAACCCCGGGCCACACGCCGGGCCACACCTCGTTCGCTGTCGCGTCCGGCGATGCCAAGGTGCTGATCCAGTCCGACGTCACCAACATCCCGGAATTCTTCCTGCGCAATCCCGACTGGCACGTGATGTTCGACAACGATGCCGCGCTGGCGCAGGAGACCCGCCACAAATTCTACGACATGGCGGCGGCGGAGAAGGCGACCGTCATCGGCTTCCACTTCACGTTCCCGGCGGTCGGCCATGTCGAGAAGGACGGCGCCAAATATCGCCTGATCCCGTCGGCGTGGAATCCGACGATCTGATCGGGACCTGCAGCTTTGCGCGTACGTTCGGGCCGCCACTTGGCGGCCCGATTGTTTTGGATCGCATCCACGAGCACTGAATTGTAGCCCTGATGGAGCGCAGCATCATCCGGGACCGGCGTAGCTTGGGGTAGGGCCCTGGGTTACGCCGGCGCTCCATCCCGGCGACGGCCCAAACGTCTGCTTTCGCGAAACACAGCGTTTCCAAATCGGGCGGGTTCATGCACTTGCATCCACCACACGAGATCGCTTAAGTGCCGTCGCGGCACTCCAGCTCAAGCCCTCAAGGACAATCCATGGCCTACAACATCGTCACGATCGCCGGCAGCCTGCGCAAGGACAGCTTTTCGCTGAAGATCGCCAATGCGCTGGCCAAGCTTGCGCCGGATACGCTCAAGCTCGAGGTCGTCACGCCGGCGGGCATCTCGTTCTTCAACCAGGACCTCGAGGGCGCGCCGCCCGCGGACTGGCTGGCCTTCCGCGACAAGCTTCAGAAGTCGGACGGCGTCATTTTCGTCACGCCGGAATACAACCGCGCGATCCCCGGCGTCCTGAAGAACGCCATCGACGTCGCCTCGCGGCCCTACGGCAAGAGCTCGTTCAACGGCAAGCCGGTCGGCATCGTCTCGAACTCGCCGGGTCCGCTCGGCGGCGTCAGCGCCGCAAAGACGCTTCAGAACATCCTGCCGGGCATTGCAGGCCCGATCATGCAGCAGCCGGAGATCTATCTGAATGCGGTCGGCGACGCCTTCGACGCCGAAGGCAACCTCACCAAGGACTCGCTGAAGCCCGTGCTCCAGGCCTATATCGACGCCTTCGCCGCGCACGTCGCCAAGCACCACGGCTGAGGCTTTTCCGCCGAAGCTTGCCCAACTCTCCGTCATGGCCGGGCAAAAGCGCGAAGCGCGTCTTCGCGCTGGATGTCCCGGCCATCCACGTCTTGGCCCCGAGCGACGAAGAACGTGGATGCCCGGGCCTTCGCCGCGCCGAAGCGGCTTCGGCCGCGCAGGCGGGACAAGCCCGGGCATGACGACGGGCAGGGGCAATTAGCACTCCCTTAACCAACCTGTCTCATCTTCCCAAGATGGTCTCCCGCGCGCGCCTGAAATCGATCCTGACCGGTCTTGCCCTCTACGCGATGGCGGCCGCCATCGTCGGCTATTTCGGCGTCAACGCCTATACCGGCAAATACGGCCTCAACGCCCGCCAGGAGCTCGACCAGGAGATCATCGCGCTGACCAGCGAACTGGCCCAGCTCAAGCGTGAGCGCGCCAGGAGCGAGCAGCGGGTGTCGCTGCTGCGGTCCGAGCGGATCGACCCCGACATGCTGGACGAGCGGGCGCGCTTCCAGCTCGATTACGTCAATCCGCGTGATCTCGTTCGGATGATCCCGGCGAAGTAGCGTTTTCCGCAAGCTTTCGAAACCGACAGCGAAAGCCGCCGCCGAAATCCGACCACCGTGCCTTTCCTCCTGCGAAGGTCGTAAGTCCGGAACCGGGCGACCGCCTTGACGGCAGTGCCGCGGCGGGGGCATGGCTTCTGTGGCGCTCGCCGAAGTTGACGCAGATCAAACGGGCGAGGCCGGCACGATCTAGTCTGTCATCCGGAGGAAACAGTGATGAATGGGTCAATGCCCCGGCATCACGCGGCCCGCGTCGAGGCCGCCATCGCGTCAGGCCAGGCGGCACGATCCGCGCTCGTGGCCTCGTGGCGCCGTTCGTCCAGATTGCATCATCTCGATCCCGGCGGCCGCACCTCGCCGATGCGGCTGACCGAAGCCGAGCTGCACGAGGCGCGCGAGCGCATCGCGCCGCTGCTGGCGGCGGCGCAAGGCGCGATGGACCGGCTCTATCAGGCGGTCGGCGCGAGCGGCTGCTGCGTGCTGCTCGCCGACGGCGAGGGCGTGCCGGTCGATCGTCGCGGCACAGCGGCGGATGACGCGACGTTTCAATCCTGGGGCCTGTGGACCGGTGCGCTCTGGAGCGAGGAGCACGAGGGCACCAACGGCATCGGCACCTGCCTCGTCGAGCAGCGTCCGCTGACGATCGACCGCGACCAGCATTTCTTCACCCGCAACACGCTTCTGAGCTGCACCGCCGTTCCGATCTACGACCATGAGGCGGCGCTGGCGGGCGTGCTCGACGTCTCCTCCTGCCGCGCCGACCGCACCGACGCGTTTTCCAGTCTGATCGCGCTTGCGACGGGCGAGGCGGCCAAGCGTATCGAAGCCGATCTGTTCCGCAGGGCGTTCAGCCATGCCCGCATCGTCTTGACGCAAGCTGCGGACGGCCAATGCGGCGGCCTCATTGCGGTCGATGCGGACGATCTCGTGATCGGCGCGACCCGCTCCGCCCGGGCGGCGCTGGGAATCGCGCCCGGCCGGGCGTTGCAGCCGGTGCCCGCAGCCGATCTGCTCGGCGGCGAACCCGCGCGCGATCATCTTGCCGGCGGCCAGCGCGCGGTGGTGCAGAGGGCGCTGCTCCGCGCCGGCGGCAATGTCTCGGCGGCCGCCAAGGCCCTCGGCGTCAGCCGCGCCACGCTGCACAGGAAGCTCAAGCGGTTCGAGCTGAACCACTAGGCCGCGCTATTTCCTGAAATCGTGCGCTCGAAATTCCGGTCTCGTGCCCCGGACGCAGCGCAGCGCGTCGCACTTGCGACGTGGTGCGCTGCAGAGCCGGGGCCCATGTCTCAGCATTCTCCCGTGCCGCCTGGGTCCCGGCTCTGCGCAGCAACGCGAAGAGCGTTGCAGCGCGTCCGGGACACGAGAATGAGCCGGGACACGAGTGTGTGTCGCAGAACTGCGACAGGTCGGCCCCGCCATCGCTCCCATCGGGGCTGACAGAAAACATCTCCCGCGACATCGTCGGCGCAAGTCGCGACCACGCGACGAATTGCGCAAACAGCAAACATCGGGAGTGATCAATGAACAAGGTGGAATTCCTCAATGTGACCAAAGTTCCCTTTGCCGAACGCTATGACAACTTCATCGGCGGCAAGTTCGTCGCGCCGATCTCCGGCAAATATTTCGACAATGCCTCGCCGGTGAACGGCCAGATCGTCTGCAAGATCGCGCGCTCGGACGCGCAGGACGTCGAGGCGGCCCTCGACGCGGCGCATGCCGCCAAGGGCGCCTGGGGCCGTACCAGCGTCGCCGAGCGCGCCGCGGTCCTGAACCGGATCGCCGACCGCATGGAAGAAAATCTCGAGCGTCTCGCCATTGCCGAGACCTGGGACAACGGCAAGCCGATCCGCGAGACCCGCGCCGCCGACATCCCGCTCGCCATCGATCACTTCCGCTACTTCGCCGGCGTCGTGCGCGCCCAGGAAGGCTCGATCGGCGAGATCGACCACGACACCATCGCCTATCATTTCCACGAGCCGCTCGGCGTGGTCGGCCAGATCATCCCCTGGAACTTCCCGCTGCTGATGGCCTGCTGGAAGCTCGCCCCCGCGCTCGCCGCCGGAAATTGCGTCGTGCTGAAGCCTGCCGAGCAGACCCCGGCCTCGATCATGGTCTGGGCCGAGATCATCGGCGACCTGCTGCCGCCCGGCGTCCTCAACATCGTCAACGGCTTTGGTCTGGAAGCCGGCAAGCCGCTGGCCTCGAGCCCGCGCATCGCCAAGATCGCGTTCACCGGCGAGACCTCGACGGGCCGGCTGATCATGCAATATGCCAGCCAGAACCTCATTCCGGTCACGCTGGAGCTCGGTGGCAAGTCGCCGAACATCTTCTTCAACGACGTCACCGCCGAGGACGACGATTACTTCGACAAGGCGATCGAAGGCTTCGTCATGTTCGCGCTGAACCAGGGCGAGGTCTGCACCTGTCCGAGCCGCGCGCTGGTTCATGCGGACATCTATGACCGCTTCATGGAGCGGGCGCTGAAGCGCGTCGCGGCGATCAAGCAGGGCGACCCGCGCGATGCCGCCACCATGATCGGCGCCCAGGCATCCGGCGAGCAGCTCGCAAAAATCCTGTCCTACATCGACATCGGCAAGCAGGAGGGGGCCAAGGTGCTCGCCGGCGGCGGACGTGCCGAGCTCGGCGGCGATCTCGCCGGCGGCTTCTACGTCAAGCCGACCGTGTTCGAGGGCCACAACAAGATGCGAATCTTCCAGGAGGAGATCTTCGGCCCCGTGGTCTCGGTCACGACCTTCAAGAACGACGACGAGGCGCTCGAGATCGCCAACGACACGCTCTACGGCCTCGGGGCCGGCGTCTGGAGCCGCGATGCCAACCGCTGCTACCGCTTCGGCCGGGCGATCCAGGCCGGCCGGGTCTGGACCAACTGCTACCACGCCTATCCTGCCCATGCGGCGTTCGGCGGCTACAAGCAGTCGGGCGTCGGTCGCGAGACCCACAAGATGATGCTCGATCATTATCAGCAGACCAAGAATCTCCTGGTCAGCTACAGCCCGAAGAAGCTCGGCTTCTTCTGATCGAGGTGCGGAGAGGGCGGCGCCATCCTGGCGACGTCCGCTCCGAAGGCCCGGATCGGCATGGTCCATAATTCTTGATCCGGTCACGAATCCACAGGCGCACATGGCGCGCATAGATTTGTTGCCCGATCAGCGCCAAAGATTTTCCAATATTTCGACCACGTTGCACTGCGGCATAATGAAAGTCGTGTCATGCCGCTGCGGTGCTTTCCAAGGGCGTTTGAGTTGGGTTAGAGAGGACGAAAGTTTTCTCTGACCCGGAATTCCCATGGCCGCACCCAAGAAAGCCGCCGCAAGCACTCCACAGGACAAGACCGACGGCGGTTCGCCCCCGGAATTCACGAGGGAGCAGGAGCTCAAGGCGCTCCGCGACATGCTCCTGATCCGGCGGTTCGAAGAAAAGGCCGGCCAGCTCTATGGCATGGGCGCGATCGGCGGCTTCTGTCACCTCTATATCGGCCAGGAGGCCGTGGTGGTCGGCATGCAGATGGCCCTGAAGCAGGGCGATCAGGTCATTACCGGCTACCGCGATCACGGCCACATGCTTGCCACCGGGATGGATGCCAACGGCGTCATGGCCGAGCTCACGGGCCGCCGCGGCGGCTATTCCAAGGGCAAGGGCGGCTCCATGCACATGTTCAGCAAGGAGAAGCACTTTTACGGCGGCCACGGCATCGTCGGCGCCCAGGTATCGCTCGGCACGGGTCTGGCATTCGCCAATAACTACCGCGGCAACGACAATGTCAGCGTCACCTATTTCGGCGACGGTGCGGCCAACCAGGGCCAAGTCTATGAGAGCTTCAACATGGCGGAGCTCTGGAAGCTGCCGGTGATCTACGTCATCGAGAACAACCGCTATGCCATGGGCACCTCGGTCTCGCGCGCCTCGGCGCAGCAGGATTTCTCCAAGCGCGGTGCGTCCTTCAACATCCCCGGCAAGCAGGTCGACGGCATGGACGTCCGCGCCGTCAAGGCCGCCGGCGACGAAGCCGCCGCCTGGTGCCGCGCCGGCAAGGGTCCCTTCATCCTGGAGATGCAGACCTACCGCTATCGCGGCCACTCGATGTCCGACCCTGCAAAATATCGCACGCGCGAGGAGGTCGAGAAGGTCCGCCACGACCAGGACCCGATCGAGCAGGTGCGTAACCGCCTCTTGGCTGCCAAGGTCAGCGAGGCCGATCTCAAGGCGATCGACGCCGAGGTGCGCGACATCGTCAACGCGTCCGCCGATTTCGCCCAGCATGATCCCGAGCCGGATGCCGCCGAGCTCTGGACCGACGTTTACCGCTGAACGCGCGCAAGCTTTCTTTTGGAGTCGATATGCCAATTCAAGTGCTGATGCCCGCGTTGTCGCCCACGATGGAGAAGGGCAACCTCGCCAAATGGCTGAAGAAAGAGGGCGAGACGATCAAGTCGGGTGACGTGATCGCCGAGATCGAGACCGATAAGGCGACCATGGAGGTCGAGGCGACCGACGAAGGGACGCTCGGCAAGATCCTGATCCCCGAGGGGACCGCCGACGTCGCGGTGAATACGCCGATCGCGACCATCCTCGCCGACGGCGAAAGCGCGGCCGATCTTGCCAAAGCGCCTGCACCGGCCGCGCAGAAGGCTGCCGAGTCCGCTCCGCCTGCCGCCGCAAAGGCCGAGGTGCCCGCGCCCAAGGTTGCGCCGGCCCCGCAGGCTGTCGCCGAGCCGGATCCGGAGGTGCCTGCCGGTACCGAGATGATCACGCAGACCATCCGCGAAGCCTTGCGCGATGCCATGGCCGAAGAGATGCGCCGCGACGCCGACGTCTTCGTGATGGGCGAAGAGGTCGCCGAATATCAGGGCGCCTACAAGGTCACCCAGGGCCTGCTCCAGGAGTTCGGCGCCAAGCGCGTCATCGACACCCCGATCACCGAGCACGGCTTTGCCGGCGTCGGCGTCGGCGCCGCGATGACGGGCCTCAAGCCCATCGTCGAGTTCATGACCTTCAACTTCGCCATGCAGGCGATCGACCAGATCATCAACTCCGCGGCCAAGACGCTCTATATGTCCGGCGGCCAGATGGGCTGCTCGATCGTGTTCCGCGGGCCCAACGGCGCCGCTGCGCGCGTCGCCGCCCAGCACAGCCAGGATTATTCGGCCTGGTACTCGAACGTCCCGGGCCTGAAGGTCGTCGCGCCATTCTCGGCCGCCGATTACAAGGGTCTTCTGAAGGCTGCGATCCGCGATCCCAATCCGGTGATCTTCCTCGAGAACGAGGTGCTCTACGGCCACACCGGTGAGGTGCCGAAGCTCGACGATTTCGTGATCCCGATCGGCAAGGCCCGCATCGTGCGCTCAGGCAGCCATGTCTCGATCATCTCCTGGTCGAACGGCATGACCTATGCGCTGAAGGCGGCCGATGAACTTGCCAAAGAGGGCATCGAGGCCGAGGTGATCGACCTGCGCACGCTGCGTCCGATGGACACCGAGACCATCATCAACTCGGTGAAGAAGACTGGCCGTGCCGTCACGGTGGAAGAGGGTTGGGCCCAGAGCGGCGTCGGCGCCGAGATCGCCGCGCGCATCATGGAGAACGCCTTCGACTATCTGGACGCGCCTGTGACGCGCGTCTCCGGCAAGGACGTGCCGATGCCCTATGCCGCGAACCTGGAGAAGCTCGCGCTGCCGTCGGCGGCAGAAGTCGTCGAGGCCGCCAAAGCCGTCTGCTACAGGTAGACCATGGCGGGCCCGAAGGAGCAGCCACTTCCGCCCGACGTCATGACCCGCGACGACGCGGTCGAGATCCTGCGCGTGTTCGTGCTGGACGGCGGGCTGTCGATGGCGTTCCAGCGCGCCTTCGAGGAGCCTGACATGTGGGGCCTGCTGCTCGTCGATCTCGCCCGCCACGCCGCGCGCGCCTATGCGCGCGAGAGCGAATATACCGAAGAGGACGCGCTGAACCGGATCCTGGAGATGTTCCAGGCCGAGATCGAGCGTCCCACCGACACCGGCACCACGACGCCGCGCGGCAAGGGACACTGACCGTGGCGATCGAAGCTCATCATTTCGATTTCATGCTGGAGGCGATCCGCGAGGCGGAGGCCTCGATCGCACAGGGCGGCCTGCCGATCGGCGCCGTGCTGACGCGCGACAACAAAATCATCGCCCGCGGCCACAACAACCGCGTGCAGGAAAACAATCCGATCCTGCACGGCGAGATGAGCTGCCTGCGCGAGGCCGGCGCGATCTCATTCCACGACACCGTCATGTACACCACGCTGTCGCCATGCTCGATGTGCGCCGGCGCGCTGGGGCTGTTCAAGGTCAAGCTCGTGGTGATCGGGGAATCCGTCACCTTCGAGGGATCCAAGGACATCCTCGACAAGTTCGGCATCCCCTGGATCGATCTTGCCGACGACCGCTCGATCACCATGATGAAGAATTGGCGTTCCATCCCTGCCAATGAGCGCCTGTGGCAGGGCGACATCGGCAACTAAACCTGGTCTGTTCGTCTCCGCTGTCGGAGGCGACGTTTTGCAAAGTTCTTCTTGAGGTCAGCATGCCCATCAACATCCTGATGCCCGCTCTCTCGCCGACGATGGAGAAGGGCAACCTCGCCAAGTGGCTGAAGAAGGAAGGCGACAAGGTCAAATCCGGCGACGTCATCGCCGAGATCGAGACCGACAAGGCGACCATGGAGGTCGAGGCCATCGACGAGGGCACGATCGCCAGGATCCTGGTGCCCGAGGGCACGCAGGACGTCCCGGTCAACGACGTGATCGCGGTGCTCGCCGGCGAAGGCGAGGACGTGAAGGCGGCGGGTGCCGCCAAGCCCAGCGCTTCGGCCGCACCTCCGAAGGCGGCCGAGGCTCCTGCTGCGGCGCCGGCTCCCGCAGCTGCGCCTGCCGCGCCCAAAGCCGCGCCGTCGCCGGCTGCTGCACCTGCGCCGCAGGCCGCTACTCCGGCCGCGCAGAGCAACGGCCAAGGTGGTCGCGTGTTCTCCTCGCCGCTGGCGCGGCGTCTCGCCAAGGACGCCGGCATCGACGTGTCGATGGTAACAGGCACCGGCCCGCACGGCCGCGTGGTCGCCCGCGACGTCGAGCAGGCCAAGTCGGGCAAGGGCCTCAAGGCGCCCGCCGCGGCACCATCAGGTGCGCCCTCGATCGCGCCCACCATGTCGGACAAGCAAATCCTGTCGCTGTTCGAGCCCGGCTCCTACGACATCATTCCGCATGACGGCATGCGCCGTACCATTGCGCAGCGCCTGACTGCATCGATCCAGAACGTCCCGCACTTCTACCTGACCATCGACTGCGACATCGGCAAGCTCCTCGCTGCCCGCGAGGAAATCAACGCTGCCGCGCCGAAGGACAAGGAGAAGAAGCCGCTCTACAAGATCTCGGTCAACGACTTCGTCATCAAGGCGATGGCAGTGGCGCTGCAGAAGATCCCGAACTGCAACGTCAGTTGGACCGAAAGCGGCATGGTCAAGCACCATCATTCCGACGTCGGCGTTGCGGTCGCAATGCCGGGTGGCCTGATCACCCCGATCATCCGCAAGGCCGAGACCAAGACGCTTTCGACCATCTCCAACGAGATGAAGGATTTCGCCGCGCGCGCCCGCTCGCGCAAGCTCAAGCCCGAGGAATACCAGGGCGGCACCACCGCAGTTTCCAACCTCGGCATGTACGGCATCAGCCACTTCACCGCCGTGATCAACCCGCCGCATGCGACCATCCTCGCGGTCGGCACCAGCGAGGAACGCCCTGTGGTACGCGGCGGCAAGATCGAGATCGCGCACATGATGAGCGTGACCTTGTCCTGCGATCACCGCGCCATCGACGGTGCGCTCGGCGCCGAGCTGATCGGCGCCTTCAAGCAGCTGATCGAAAACCCCGTCATGATGATGGTCTGACGCGGCGGCAGAGGGCGCAATTTTGCATGTCCGTACCCGCTGGCCATGGATATCGCTGCTGCTCGGAGCCGCGGTTGCGCTTAACCCGATCGGGCTCGATTTTCTGCACTCTGCGTTCTTTGCCGGTGAGCAACTGGCACGGAACATCGCCCAGCCCGTCGTGCTCATCGCTCTGGCCGTCATGGTCCTGGCGGTGATGCTCGAATGGCTGGTGAGGTCTTTTCTGGTCAAGCGCCGCGCCCGCGGCGCCTCTTGAGTTGAACGGGAGCCGCCATGGCCGACACATCCTTCGACGTCATCATCATCGGCTCCGGTCCCGGCGGCTATGTCACCGCGATCCGCGCCGCTCAGCTCGGCTTCAAGGTCGCGATCGTCGAGAAGTCGTATCTCGGCGGCATCTGCCTGAACTGGGGGTGCATCCCGACCAAGGCGCTGCTGCGCTCGGCCGAGATCTATCATTACATGCAGCATGCCGGGGATTACGGCCTGTCGGCGGAGAAGGTCTCGTTCGATCCGGAGGCGGTGGTGCAGCGCTCACGCGGCGTCTCCAAGCGGCTCAACGACGGCGTCGGCTTCCTGATGAAGAAGAACAAGGTCAGCGTGATCTGGGGCGCGGCCACGATCGACGCGCCCGACAAGGTCACGGTGAAGAAGTCCGACGTCGAGGGCCCGAAGGGTGCGCTGGGCGAGGGGACCTATCAGGCCAAGCACATCATCGTCGCGACCGGCGCGCGGCCGCGCGTGCTGCCGGGGCTCGAGCCCGACAAGAAGCTGGTCTGGACCTATTTCGAGGCGATGGTGCCGGAGCGGATGCCGAAGTCGCTGCTGGTCGTCGGCTCCGGCGCGATCGGCATCGAGTTCGCCTCGTTCTTCCACACCATGGGTTCCGAAGTCACCGTCGTCGAGGTGCTGCCGCAGATCCTGCCCGTCGAGGACGCCGAGATCGCGGGGCTCGCCCGCAAGCGCCTGGAGAAGCAGGGCATCAAGATCATGTCCTCGACCAAGGTCACGAAGCTGGAGAAGAAGTCCGACAGCGTCGTCGCCACCATCGACGACGGCAAGGGCAAGCCCGTCACATCAGAGTTCGAGCGCGTGATCTCCGCAGTCGGCGTCGTCGGCAATATCGAGAATCTCGGCCTGGAAAAGCTCGGCGTGAAGACCGACCGCGGCTGCATCGTGATCGACGGCTACGGCAAGACCAACGTCCCCGGCATCTATGCCATCGGCGACGTCGCGGGGCCCCCGATGCTCGCACACAAGGCCGAGCATGAGGGCGTGATCTGCGTCGAGGCGATCAAGGGACTGCATCCGCATCCCATGGACAAGAACATGATCCCGGGCTGCACCTATTGCCAGCCGCAGGTCGCCTCCGTTGGCCTCACCGAAGCCAAGGCGAAGGAGAACGGCCGCGAGATCCGCGTCGGCCGTTTCCCCTTCGTCGGCAACGGCAAGGCGATCGCGCTCGGCGAGGACCAGGGCCTCGTCAAGGTGATCTTCGACAAGAAGACCGGCCAGCTGCTCGGCGCCCACATGGTCGGCGCTGAAGTCACCGAGCTGATCCAGGGCTACGTCGTCGCCATGAATCTGGAGACGACGGAAGAAGAGCTGATGCACACGGTCTTCCCGCATCCCACGCTGTCGGAGATGATGAAGGAAGCCGTGCTGGATGCGTATGGAAAGGTGTTGAATATTTGATGGAACGAGGGCTGCGGCGCAGCGTGCTGCCATCAGTCCCGTCATCCTAAGGTGCGAGTTCGGCGGCGCACCGCGCCGCCGAGTGACCCTCGAAGGATGAACGGCCGAGCTGCAGCAGCCGGGCTCGTTGCCCTTCGAGGCCTCCGCTTCGCTCCGGCGCCTCGGGGTGGCGGGTTTGATAGAGAAATACGAAAACAACAAAAGGGAATGAACCCATGCACGACAACGACAACCTCATCGTCGAACGCCCGACCTTCGTCACCCATCTCGAATGCGCAATGGAGGGCGATCATTACGCCGCCGACCAGGTCCACAATCTCTCCAAGGCCGGCAAACCGCTGCTGGTACGCTACGACCTCGCAGGCGTGAAGAAGGCGCTGACCAAGGACGCGCTCGCGCAACGCCCCGGCGACATGTGGCGCTACCGCGAGCTGCTGCCGGTGCGCAAATGCAAGGACATCGTCTCGCTCGGCGAGGTCACCACGCCCCTGATCCGGCTGCCGAAGCTCGGCAAGAAACTCGGCGGCGGCGAGATCATCGTCAAGGACGAGGGACGGCTGCCGACCGGCTCGTTCAAGGCGCGTGGCCTCGTGATGGCGGTGTCGATGGGCAAGGCGCTCGGCATCAAGCACATGGCGATGCCGACCAACGGCAACGCGGGGGCTGCGCTGGCGGCCTACGCCACCTCCTGCGGCATCAAGACCACAATCTTCTGCCCGGCCGATACGCCGGAGGTGAACGTCAGCGAGATCGAGCTGCAGGGCGCGACCGTCTACCGCGTCAACGGCTATATCGACGATTGCGGCAAGATCGTCGGCGAGGGCAAGGCCAAGGTCGGCTGGTTCGACACCTCGACGCTAAAGGAGCCGTACCGCATTGAAGGCAAGAAGACGATGGGCCTCGAGCTTGCCGAGCAGCTCGGTTGGGACGTGCCCGATGTGATCTTCTATCCGACCGGCGGCGGCACCGGCCTGATCGGCATGTGGAAGGCCTTCGACGAGCTCGAGAAGATCGGCTTCATCGGTTCGAAGCGCCCGCGCATGGTCGCGGTGCAGGCCTCGGGCTGCGCGCCGATGGTGCGGGCCTATGACGCCGGCACCGAGCACGCCACGCGCTGGGAGGACGCCCACACGATCGCCTCGGGCATCCGCGTGCCGCAGGCAATCGGCGACTTTCTCATCTTGCGCGCGGTCCGCGAGAGCAAGGGCTTTGCCATCGCGGTCGACGACGACAAGATCTCGTCGGCGCTGAACGAGGTTGCGCGCGAGGAGGGGCTGCTGCTCTGCCCCGAGGGCGCCGCGACCTATGCCGCCTACAAGGACAGCCTCGCCGATGGCCGCGTCTCGAAGGGTGACCGCGTCATGCTGTTCAATTGCGCGACCGGCCTGAAATATCCGCTGCCGCCGGTGACCCGCACGCTCGATCGCCACGAGCCGATCGATTACACACAGTTCTAGCTTGCTTCTCCTTCGCCCCGCTTGCGGGGAGAGGGTTGGGGTGAGGGGGAGTCTCCGCGGGGGCGGTGACAGCTGAACCTGCGGAGACCCCCCTCACCCGAATTGCTTCGCAATTCGACCTCTCCCCGCAAGCGGGGCGAGGTGAAGAAAAACAAGAACGACATCGCTGGGGAGAAGACAATGACGAAGGCCGTCTGGGCTGCGCTGTTTGCTATTCTCGCTGTGACCGGCGCCGCGCGCGCCGATGACTATCCCTCCCGTCCCATCACCATCATCGTGCCGTTCGCAGCCGGCGGCCCGTCGGATGCGATGGCGCGCGTGCTCGCCGAGCGGATGCGCACTCCGCTCGGCCAGCCCCTCGTGGTCGAGAACGTCACCGGTGCGGGCGGGTCGATCGGCGTCGGCCGCGCCGTGCAATCGCCGCCGGACGGCTACACCATCTCCTTCGGCCATCTCGGCACCCACGTCGCCAATGGCGCCGTCTACAAGCTCAAATACGACCTCGTTGCCGACCTCGAGCCGGTGGTGCTGCTGCCGAGCAATCCGATGATCGTCGTCAGCAAGAACGCGGTGCCGGCGACGTCGCTGAAAGAGCTGATCGAATGGCTGAAGTCACGGCCGTCGCCGCCGACAGCGGGCACCGCCGGCGCCGGCTCCGGCAGCCACATCGCCGGCGTCTATTTCGAGAGCGTCTCCGGCATCAAGCTGCAATACGTGCCGTATCGCGGCACGGCACCCGCGTTGAACGATCTCATCGCCGGCCAGATCGACGTCATCATCGACCAGACCTCCAACTCCATCGCGCAGGTCCGCGCCGGCACCATCCGCGCCTACGCCATCACCGACAGCAAGCGCCTTTCCTCGGCCCCCGAGATTCCGACCGCGGAGGAGGCAGGGCTCAAAGGCTTCAACATGACGCTGTGGTCGGGCATGTGGGTGCCGAAGGGCACGCCAAAGGAGATCGTTGCCAAACTCAATGCTGCGGCCGTGGAGGCGCTGAACGATCCTGCCGTGAGGAAGCAGCTCGAAAGCCAGGGGCTGGAGATGACGCCGAAGGACCAGCTCACGCCCGAAGCGCTCGGCACCCGTCAGAAGGCCGAGATCGCCAAATGGTGGCCGATGATCAAGGCGGCCAACATCAAGGTGGATTGAGCATGCCGCATGGCCGCAGACATGTCGTGGCCGTGGGGACGCGGGGCCGCCGCATCACATCGTGGCGTCACCGGGGTCCGACAATGCGGTCTCCAGGCACTGGATCAGGGCTGGGGTTGAAAACGGCTTGGCGAGAAAGCAGATCGCGCCGGCCCTGAGTGCGCGGTCGCGTACGGCCTCATCCGGAAAAGCCGTCATGAAAATGAAGGGCGTGACGCGCCCGAGGCCGCGCATGTGCGTCAGCAGCTCGACGCCGCTCATGACCGACATCTGCACGTCCGTGATCACGCAGCCGGTCGTCTCCAGTTCGGCGGATTGGAGAAATTCGTGAGCCGAGCCAAAGGTGTGGACCGTATACCCGCGCGACGTCAGGAGGTTGTTCGTCGCAAGACGAACGGAGGGATCATCATCAATGACGGAAATGATCGAAGACACTGGCAATATAATGCTCCTGCACGGGGAGCCGCCGGCTGCGATTCAGCCGCTTGAGGGAAGGTGGGCCACCGGAGCGAGATTGGAAAGCATACTTAGGTTTGCAAATGACCCCTGTTGCGCGGAATTCCGAGCGCGTCGGTCATTCTGACGAGGTCGGCCAACGACTTCGCCGCCATTTTCCGCATGATCTGGCCGCGATAGATCTTCACGGTGATTTCGGCCAATCCAAGCTCGGCGGCGACCTGCTTGTTCATCAGGCCGGATGCAACCAGGGCGAGGACGTCGCGTTCGCGCGCCGTCAGTCCCTCGAAACGGGATCGCACACCCGAGATCGACTGCTCGGCATCGCGCCGCTTGCGATCGCGTTCGATCGCCGCCTGCACGGCATCCAGCATGTCCTGGTCGCGCACCGGCTTGGTCAGAAAATCGACGGCACCGCTTTTCATGGCTCTTACGGTCATGGGAATATCGCCGTGACCGGTGATGAAGATAATGGGCGTGTGAATATTGGCTTTGGCGAGGTCCGCCTGGAGGTCGAGGCCACTCAAGCCCGGCAGGCGGATGTCGAGCACCAGGCAACTGGGGACCGCCGGCGGTTTGGCTTCCATGATCTCCGCCGCCGAGCTGAAGGCTTCGACCTTGAGGCCGACCGATTGAAAGAGATTGGTGAGCGCACGGCGCATCGACGGATCATCATCGACGATCAGGACGATCGGATCACCGGCGCTCGCCTGGGCCTGCTTGGCATGATCAGTCACGACGTGTCCTTGTGTGGCAAGGGCAGGGCGATCTGGAATGTTGCTCCGCTCCCTTCATTTTGAATGGCCGAAAGCCGGCCCGCATGAGCCTCGATGATCGATCGGCAGATCGAGAGTCCCATTCCCAGACCGCCCGATTTCGTCGTGAAGAAGGGGGTGAAGATGCGTTCCTTGACGTCTTTGCCAAGGCCGACACCGCGGTCTGTCACGGTGAGGAGCAGGCGGTCGTCGTCCGTCCGGCTCGAGCGGATCGCCAGCTCGCGCGGGCGGTCGACATTGGCATGCATGGCTTCGATGCCGTTCACCACCAGGTTGATCAGCACCTGCTGAAGCTGGATCCGGTCGCCGCAAATCCTCGGCAGGTCGGACGCCAACTCCATTCGCACCGACACCGCATGGATCGCCAGCTCGCGCCGAACCAGCGCCACTGCCTCCCTGACGACCTGGTTGATGTCGAGTGGAGCCATTTCGATCTCGGTCTTCTTCGCAAGCGCTCTAATCCGGCGGATCACCTCGCTTGCCCGATTGGCATCCTCGACAATCCACTCTGCGGAACGGCGCGCGGCCTTCAGGTCGGCGGGGTCGCGGTCAAGCCAAGCGATGCACGCGTCCGCGTTGGAGATCACCGCGGCGATGGGCTGGGTGATTTCGTGGGCAATCGAGGTGGTCAGTTCCCCGAGCGTCGTGACGCGGGTGACGTGGGCGAGCTCGCCTTGCGCCTTGCGCAGCGCCTCTTCCGCCTGCTCGACGCGGATCGCCGCCGTGACGTCGCTGCTGACGCCGCGATAGCCGAGAAAATTGCCTGTCGCATCATGGAACGGCTTGCCGCTGGTCCGCACGTAGATTGGAGATCCGTTACCATCCCTGCTGCGGTAGATCAGATCGCGGAACGCAACGTGGGCATCGAGCGCCGCGCGATGCTGCTCCCATTTCTCCGGCTCGAACTCGGCGTCGGGCGGAATGTCCCAGCGGGCCAGGCCGATCAGGCCCTTCGGCGCAGCGCTGGAGGTTTCGGCGTGCTCCGATATCCTGGTAATGCGGTGGTCCGGCCCGGTCTCCCAGAACCAGTCCGATGCGGTTTCGGCATAGTCGCGGAAGCGCTGTTCGGATGTCTTGAGCTCATCGAACGCCTGATGCAGGGCATCTTTCGCCGCGAACTGCTCGGTGACGTCCACGTGCGTGCCGATGATTTCCATCACCTCGCCGTCGCGGCCGATCACAGGATGTCCCTCGCTGTGGACGTGTCTGATCGAACCGTCGGGGCGCACAATCCGGAAGTCGATCTGGAAGGGCTGCTTTTGCCTGACAGCTTCACGTTCCACCTCGACAATCCGCCGAAAGTCCTCCGGCAGGATACGTTGCTGAAAAGCCCGGGCCGGGACATCGGTCTGGTCCAGCTCAAATCCGAACAGGCGGTACAGTTCAGCCGACCGGTAGGCGAACTCCTGACGATGAACGTCCCAGGCCCAGCTGCTCGTATGGCTGAGGCGTTGGGCTTCGGCCAAATAGGCTTCGCTGCGACGCAGCCTCTGTTCCGCTTCCTTCGCAATCGTGACATCGGTCACCGCTCCGACGAACTCGATGCGCCCGGACGGGTGCCGCACGGCGCGCGCCACGGAATGGAGATATTTGATCGATCCGTCGGGCATCAGCAGGCGGTATTCGTGGTCGAAATCCTCCGCCAGCCGGTAGGCCCGATCAAGGGTGCCGCGGACTATGTCGCGATCTTCCGGATGGATGCGCTGAAAGGCGAAGTTCAGGGTCGGCTTCGTCGCAGGGTCGCATTGGAAGATGCGGAAGGTCTCCCTCGACCAGACCGCCTCGCCGGTGGCGAGGTTCAAGCCGAAGCTGCCGGTGTGGCTCAATTCCTGGGCCTGGGCGAGGTAGGCCTCGCTCTGTCGCAGCGCATCCTCGGCTTCCTTGCGCTGGGTGATGTTCTCGCAGGCGACCAGCAGGATCGGCGTGCCGTCGCCGCGCAGCATCGCCTTGGCGTTTTCGCGGACCCAGAGCACCGACCCGTCCTTCCGGAACTTGCGAATCTCCCAGGTATGCGACTGGTCCACGGTCGTCAGGCACAAAGCGACGCATTGACGAACGAAGTCGTGGTCTTCCTCGAAGAAGACGTTCAGCACGGATTGGCCGATCAGCTCGGCCGTCGAGTAGCCCAATTGTGCGGCGCCAAACGTATTCACGTTGAGCACCGTTCCGGACGGATCGACCATGAAGTACATGACCGGATTGTGCTCGAACACCTCGCGCCATTGCTTCATGGCGTCGCGCAGATCGGTGTTCTGCCGCGAGGCGTCTGCGACCGCGGACCGGTCCTTCTCGCCGTTGCCGAATGATCGAAGCGCCGCAAGGCCGCCGAGCAGGAATTGTGCGGCCGAAGTCCCGATTTTCGTGATTTGGCCAGGCATCATCGCAAGCGTCCCGGCGCGCTAGCGTCAAGGCGAGTAGAGCACTTTGCCAGAACAGGGGCAATTGCCCCCGACCAAAGTCGGATTCCCGGCAAAGCTCCCGGTTGCCGTGCAGCTTGCGCGCGTTGCGCCGTCTCGTTGCGCGGGTGGGCCAGGACCGCAAAACTACGGCACAAACCTACGTATAGCTCGCACAACCCTAGTTCTAGCGCGCATTTACCTCCGTACAATTGAGCGATGCGGTGCAGGCGGCCTAGTTTTGCGGTCAATCGAGAGGAGACGATTGCGGAGCACATTCGCTGAAAGGCTCGGGGTGTTGCCCCCAAAGAGCCAGGCTCCGCATCCGCCCCTGACTTGCCGGACGAATTGGCGGTCACGATTGAGAAGCCGCATTTTCCGTGACGACCGTGGCGACCCGAGCTTGCGCACAAGGAAGCCGGGACCCCTGAGAGGTCAAGAGGAGAGGATGATGTGCGATAGCCCAGAGCATTCCGAGCGCCGTCCCGAGACCAAAGGCTGTGCCGTCTGCACGGCGAAGTTTGGCCTGATCCGATACTATTCCTGGCGGACGCCGCTCTGCTCGAGGAAATGTCTCGACCGGTTCAGGGCGCGCCGCGAGCGCGACCGCCGCTGGTTGTTCCGATATCAGGCGGCCTGAGGACCAGCCGCCGCGCCTGCCACCTCAGGCAATTTCTTCGTCGGGAGGCTGCGTTGAACCGTACCTGCAAGCTCCTGTTGGCGATCGCGCTGCCGCTTCCGCTGGTGACGGGCGTGGAGGCCGACGAAGCCGGAGGGGATGGGCCACATCGTCACCATCCGCCCCAGGATCAACTGCTGCACGAGAAGTTCTATTCGAGCTGGCACATGCCGGACAATCCGGTTCTGAGCTGCTGCAACAATGCCGATTGCTACCCGACCGAGATTCGCTACGTCGACGGCAGGATCTACGCGCGGCGCCGGGAAGACGGCAAATACATCCTGATCCCGTCCCAGAAGGTCGAGCGCAACAGGGACAATCCCGATGGCCGCAACCATATCTGCGCGCCACCGCCGTCCGCCTCTCTGGTCGACTTGGTCTACTGTTTCGCGTTGGGAGGTGCCACGTGAGATTCATATTGGTGAACGGCAGAACCCCGTTCCGCAAGACGTCGTGCCTTTGGTGCTGCGAGGAGATCGATGGTGGCTATCTGCGGGACGCCAGGACGCTGCTGCGCTACTGCGGCTACGAGTGCTTCGCACTTCATCACGAGGCCGCGCCGTTGATCGAGGGACGTACGCGCGCGGCATCTTGAGCCGTCAGGCTGGCAGGACGCATTCGGCAGGAGAGGACACGGCATTGAGATTCATGCTCGTCAATCAGGAACATCCCTGCCACGGCGTCTGCGGCGCATGCGCGCGGCCGCTGGGTGCGAGTTACGTCCGGCATGTGTCCAAGCAAGAGCGGTATTGCGACTACGGTTGCTACCGTCAGCAGACGGCCATGGACATGCTGTGGCCCCGCAGCCCGTTCGAGGCGTTCGCGGTGCTGACGGCGATCTCGAGCTGGGGCTGGATGATTCAGATGGGCGCGCTGTCGCGCTCATTGGCCGAGGCATATCTGCGCGAGTACGACCTTCTGACCATGGAAGGAGGTGACGGCTAGCTCGATGACGGCCGCGCAGAACAGTCGGCCGCAGTCACCGCGTCCAGCCCGCGCCGCGTCCAGCCCCGGCGGTGGCGAGGCTAGGGCGAGGGGGCTGCGGCCGATCCCGTTGGTGCCGCGCTCACTTCCTGCGTCGTGACGCGCTGGTCGGACTTGCCGGCGATCATGCTGCTGCCCTCGAACCTGGCGCGGTACACCAGCACGTTCTCCATCACGCGCTGGACGTAGTTGCGCGTCTCCGACAGCGGAATGCGCTCGACCCAGTCGACCGGATCGACCTTGGGATCCCTGGGGTCGCCGCGCGCCTGCACCCATTCGCGCACGCGGCCGCGGCCGGCATTGTAGCCGGCAAAGGTCATGATCTGGTTGCCGCGATATTCCGACAGCAGCGCGCTGAGCTCGGCCGCGCCCATTTGCGTGTTGTAGACGGGATCGGAGACCATCTTGTCCCAGTCGTAAGTCAGGCCAAAGCGCTTGGCGGTGTCGCGGCCGGCTTCAGGCGTCACCTGCATCAGCCCGACCGCATTGGCCGGCGACTTGTCGCGCTGGTCGAACGAGCTTTCGGTGCGCGCCACCGAATAGATCACGCTGGTCTCGATCGCGGGCGCGACCTGCTGGTGCTCGGGGATGCCGATGGTCGGAAAAGCGTAATGGTCGAGGGCGAGCCCGCGCGCCAGCGCCGACTTGCCGACCTCCAGCATCACGCGCGCATCGCGGCGCTGTCCGGCGAGTTCGCCGAGGCCCTCGAGGGCCGCCACGTCGGTGCTCTCTCTGGCGAAATCCTCGGCGTAATAGAACACCGTGTCGCGCTCGCCGATGCCGTAGAGCATGTCGGCGGCGCGCACGCGCTCGTCTGCGGGCGGGGTGTCGAGCGCGGCCAGCACGGGCGAGGGCGGTCGCAGCTCGATGCGATCGAGGCCGAGCTTTGCGCGCGCAAGCTGGCCGTAATAGGCGGTCGGATAGCGCGCGGCCGCCCGGTAGCTCATGCGCGCATCGGCCGTCGCCCCCATCGCCTCGGCGGCACGGCCGCGCCAGTAATGGGCGCGCGACAGCGCGATCGGATTGGCCGAGCCTTCGTCGATGGCGGCGAAGTGCACCATCGCCGCCTGGGGATCGCCGAGGAAGCGCAGCGCGATCCAGCCGCACATGAAATGATAATCGACGCGGTAGACTTCCTTCTCGGGCACCGCGGCGGTGCGCACCACGTCATACGCCGTCTTGAACTTGCCCTGGTCGAGCAGCTTGCGCGCGAGCAGGCGACGCTCGCGCCACCAGGCGTCGGTGTCCTGCGCGGCCATGGTGTCGGGCGCGGCGGCCAGGATCACCTCGGCGGCGTCGTCGATGCGGTCCTTCTGGAGGTGCCATTGGGCGCGGCACAGCACATAGCCGAGATCGCGGCGCGCTTCAGTCGGTACGTCCTCGAGATCATCCTTGGCCTTGCTGGCCTTGCCGGTGACGGCGGCGCAAGCCTTGACGATCGCCAGCGCATCCTCGCCGAGCCGTTTTGCCGCGCGCCGCGCACCGGCATAGTCCTTGGCGCCGAGCCGCTTGTCCATGCGGGCGCGATGATCCTCGGAGTTGAGCAGATCGCGGAACGCTTCGTAGGAATCCTCCTCGCTCCGCTCGGACAATTCGTCAGTGCGCCAGGCCTCGCGCACGAGCCGGGTAGCCCTGTCGACGTCGCCTTCAGCGAGCAGCACGCGGGCGAGGGCGAACTTGCCCTTGGCGCTGGTCGGGCGGTCCATGGTGAATTTGTGCACGGTGGCCGCGTCGGCCTTCTCCTGCCACAGCCGCGCCTCGGCGCGGCGGCGGAGCAGGGCGCTGCTCGGCCAACCCGGATTGGCGGCAAGGAAGGCGGCATAACGCTTGAAATTCGCCGTGCTCTCGGAATGGCGCAGCATGAACCAGTCGGCGAGCTTCTGACCGGCGGGATCAGTGATGCGGTCGCGCGCCGCGCTCGCGTCATCCGTCTTGCCCTTGCGCGCGAGGTCGATCGCATCCTTCAGCGCGGCGAGGTCGCCGGTGAGGGGCGGGGCGGCCGGTTTCTCTGATGGCTCGTCGCCGGTCTTCTTCGACTTGCGCTTGGCCTCGGCATGCTTGCCGTGACGGGACTTGGCCACGGCATGTCGCTGCTTGCCGGCTTTCGCCTCATGCGACTTTTTCGGCGCAGACGATTTGTGGCTGCTCTTCGCCGCCAGCTCGGTGGGGAGGAGGGCCATTGCGGCCACGGCAACGAGACACGCGAGCGAGCGTAGGCACTGGTTCATCCCATGGTCCCCCTGCGAAACCACTACAAACCAAGGTCCGCGACGACATGCGGCTTGAGAATCAACGACATCGAGAACGATGCCACGGCATCGTTTCGCATTCCTCACGCTGTCGCAACAATGCGGCAAAATACGGATGTGACGAGGGAACTTCCGCTGGGGGGCAGTTCCTTTAACCTTTGTTAACGATCCGGGCTCGCGCGACGACCGGCCATGGTCTGGGCGCCAGGAGGAACCAGATTGCGCGTGTTCCCGCAGCAAGATCCGGTGTATGGAGTTCCCTTGCTCCGTCCCTTTGGCCTTTGTCCCCTGCAGCTATGCCGATTTTCAACCAGTCGATCAGGCGCAAGATCGTCGGTATCGCCCTCGGATTGATCGTCCTGATGCTGGTCACCTCGATCCTGTCGATGGTGATGTCGAGCCAGGTCGGCGTCCTGCTCGACGAGCTGACCAACCGCTACATCCCGGCCTATGGCGATCTCGCGCGCGTCAACATCCGCTCGCTGGAGCGATCGGTGGCGCTGCGGCGGATGATCATGACGAAGATGCAGGCGTCCTCGGACGAGGAGGCCTATGCGGCGCGCCTTCGCGAGTTCGAGGACGCCGACCGCAAGATCGAGGAGGAGGCCGAGCGCGCGCGCAAGCTGATCAACGCGATCATAGACGACCCTCGCACGCCGTCCGACAACGCCGCGCTGGCACGGATCGAGACCCGCATCGAGACCGCCGTCGGCGAGCTGCGCCGCGATCAGAAGGAGAGCCACGCGAAACTCCTCAACCAGATCGACGCACAGCAGATGGCGGAAGCGCGCATCACGCTCGAGCATATCGACGCGCTGCGCGACCAGTTCAACCAGAAGATCGATGCGATCCGGGCCGATATGCTCAAGCAGGTCTTCGCCAGCACGTCGCAGGTGATCGGCCATCAGCACCAAGCGATCATCGTCTCTGGCATCGTGACGTTGCTCGCGGCGATCGTCGGCTTTGCCTTTGCGCTCCTGGTGTCCAGCGGCATCACGCGCCCGGTGCGGCTGCTGCTCGCCGGCACCCGCGAGGTCGAGGCCGGCCGCTTCGACAAGACCATCACCGTCTCCACGCAGGACGAGATCGGCGAGCTCGCCGCGGCTTTCAACCGCATGACCGAGCAGCTCAGGCACAATGAGCGCATCCGCGAGACCTTTGGCCGCTACATCGATCCCAAGGTGGTGCAGGGGCTGATCGACCGGCCCGAGGTCGCGATCGACGGCGAGCGCCGGGTCATGACCATCATGTTCTGCGACATGAGCGGCTTCACCTCGATGAGCGAGGGCATGACCCCGCGCGGCCTCGTCAGGGTGATGAACCACTATTTCACGGTGATGTCCGGACCGATCAGGGGTAATCGCGGCATCATCGACAAATATATCGGCGACGCCATCATGTCCTATTGGGGCCCGCCCTTCATCGAGGAAGACGAGCAGGCGCTCCTGGCCGGCATCGCCGCAACCGAGATGGTCGACCAGGTGCCCGCGCTGCAGAAGCAGCTGCCCGACCTGCTCGGCATCCGCGCCATGCCGGCGCCGTGTGACCTGCGGATCGGCATCGCCACCGGCGAGGTCCTGACCGGCAGCATCGGCTCCGAGCTGATGATGAGCTTCACCGTGATGGGCGACGCCGTGAACCTGGCCTCGCGGCTGGAGGCCGTCAACAAGGTCTACGGAACCCGCATCCTGATCTCGCAGGCAACTGCTGACGCGATCGGAGCGCGGCTCGAATTGCGCGAGATCGATCGTCTGGCGGTCGCGGGCCAGAGCGCGCCGCAGCCGATCTTCGAGGTGATGGCGCGGGCGGGCGCACTCACCGGCGCGCAGGACAGCCTGCGCACGCATTATGCCGAAGCGCTCGCCGCCTATCGGGCCCGCCGCTTCGACGAGGCGCGCGCCGCCTTCAACGCCGCGCTCGAAGCCGTCCCCGGCGACGGCCCCTCGCGCACGATGCTCGGCCGCATCGCGCAGTTCGAGGCCAAGCCGCCGGAAGAGGGGTGGGACGGCGCCTGGCGGCTGGAGCAGAAATAGCCGTTTTTGTTGCGCCAGCTCGCCCTGTCCGGAAAAAACGTTTCTACTCGATAACGATGTTCGCCGTGACCTATTTCCCGGGCTTAGGTTGGATGTCCTTGAGGCGTTTGACGGGGACACGCCGATGACGGAACTTCAGGACAGGCTGGAACGGTTCGAGACGCTCACCGCCGAATGCGAGCTGATCGCCAAGCTCGCCACCGACAGCACCAAGCGCGAGTTCTATCTGAAACTCTCGGAGCAATACCGTCAGCTGGCGGTGGACATGCGGCAGGCGATCGCGACCAAGGCTGCTGCCTGACGCCGGCTGCAATCCGTTCTTAAGGTTTGGCGCGCATCCTTGACCTCGCGAGCGATCGCTCGTGGTGGAAAGGCCGGGGTTCGCTGCAATGCAGCGCACCTCGCGAGTGTCATTTGCCATGCTTGACAGGGCAATCACATGCGCCTCGTTGCCGTGATCATATTCGCGCTCATGACGGCGGCCTGCGACCAGGAGCAGGATATCACCGGCTCGACGCCGACCTGCCCGATGCGGAACTACAGCTACAATCCCCGCGACATGAACCAGTGCGTCAATGCCTGCAAATCGTGCGATCGCGGCACCACGGTCACCTGCACGACCTCCTGCACCCTCAAGGGCGCGCGCTGAGCGCACCGCCTTCTGCCTTGTAGGGATGCAACCAGTGGAATGGGCGGTGCCTGGGCACCGGAACGATTCACATGGGTCAATCATTGAAGCAAGTGGGCAGGACGCGGAGTCCGATGGAAATGGGTATGCTCGATCCCGGCCGGTTTCTGGTGTCGTGCTCGCATTGCGATGCCTGGCCGATGGCAGCCAACGTGAAGCGGTCGAGTTGGACGGCGTCTCCACACGAGGTGCGCTTTGTCTGCACGCGCTGCCGGCGCGAGGAGACCGCGATCGTCTCGGCCTCCGGCGAATTGACCCCGATCAAGCGCGTCGATGTTCCGCCGCGCGACGTCGCTGCCGCCTGGGCCCAGGCGCAACGGGTGCGAGGGCGGACCTGAGCGGCCGGCACCTAACGGTCGATTGACTCCCGGGGCGAACGGCTCGTAAATGATCGGCGACGGTTCTCCTCATGGAGATCAAAAGGGAATGTGGTGCGGGATTGTCCCAACGCCGGGATTATCTCAACGCCACGGCTGCCCCCGCAACTGTAAGCGGTGAATCTTTCGTCTCATGCCACTGGGAAACTCGGTCCTGGGAAGGCGACGCAAGGTCACGACCCGCGAGCCAGGAGACCTGCCGTCAGCCGTGGTCACACGCGAAGATGTCGGTCGGGGAGTACAGACATTAGCTTCACCGGAGCAATCCATCGCTCTGCCGTGAAACCTCGTTCGCTGTGACGTGCCACTGACGTCATACCGAGGTTACCATTGTGTCCCGTCTCGTCTCTGCCGCCAGGCGCTTTGCCGCCGGCCTGCTCGCATCCGTTTCCCTGCATTCGCTCGATCCGTCCTCCGCCTTCGCCCAGCAGGCGCTTGCCGAGCAATTGCCGCCGATCGAGGTGACCAGGTCCGACGATCAGAACCGAACGCGCGCCAGGGCGATCGGCGATGGCGAGGCGGGGGTGAGGACGAATGTCGCGCCGGCAGGCAATGGCGCCGGCTCATCCGGCTCCGGCGGTGAGGCTGCCGCCGGCAGCGGCGGCATCGTCGGGGCCGCGACGACCGTCATCACGGCAGCCGATATCGCGCATTCGCCATCGCAGACGCTCGCCGAGATCATTGCGACGCAAACGCCGGGGGCCCAGATCACGACGTTCTATGGCGGCCAGATCGGCGCCAAGACCAGCGTGGACCTGCGTGGCTTCGGCGCCTTTGCCACTGCCAACACGCTGGTGCTGGTCAACGGCCGGCGGCTGAACGACGTCGACATGGCGCAGGTGGATCTCTCCACCATCCCGCTCAATTCCATCGAGCGCATCGAGGTGACGCGCGGCAATTCCGGCGCGGTGCTCTATGGCGACAACGCGGTCGGCGGTGTGATCAACATCGTCACCAAAAACGGCGTCGGCGGACCGCCCGTGACCGCGCGCATCGAGGCCGGCTTCGGCTCGTTCAACACCAGGCTCGGCAACGTGTCGACCTCGCTCAATTCCGGTCGGTGGTCGACCTCGTTCTACGGCAATACGGTCAGGACCGATGGCTATCGCGACAACAACCGCTATTCCCAGCAGAATGGCGTCGGCAATCTCAATTACACCACGCCAGGCCTGACTGCTTTTCTCACGGTTACCGGTGATAATCAGGAGCTGCGACTGCCGGGCGGCCGCACCGTCGATCCCTCGATCGGCCTCGACGAGCTCAGGGCCAACCGGCGAGGGACCAGCACGCTGTTCAACTACGCCAACCAGCAGGGTTTTGGCGCGACTGCGGGTTTCACCAAGACCCTGATCAGCGGCGTCGATCTCATCGTCGACGGCGGCGTGCGCGACAAGAAGCAGCAGAGTGCATTCTTTTCCAGCCCGACGCCGGTTCCGGCCTTCTTCTCGTCGACCTATGTCGGTTCCCATCTGACGACATGGTCGATCACGCCGCGGCTCAGCGTGAAGAGCCTGCTGCTCGGCATGCCGTCGCAGCTTCTGACCGGCATCGACTATTACGATGCGAGCTTTGAGCAGAACCGCGGCGCCGGGCAGGGGCTCGCCCCCTGGCACAATTACGACCTCAGGCAGCAGACGGTTGCGGGTTATTTCCAGCACACATTGGGAATCGCCCCCACGACAGACATCTCCTACGGCGCGCGGTTGCAGAACGTCAGTCTTGCGGCACGCGACAATTTCGACCCGGCAGCTCCGTTCAACGCCGACATCGGCGCGTTGCCGCTGACGAGCAACGAGACCCAATATGCGCTGCATCTCGGCGCCGAGCATCGCCTGAACGACCAGGTCTCGCTGTTCGGCCGCGTAGCGCGCGCGTTCCGCACGCCTGATGTCGACGAGCGCCTGTCCTCAGGGCCTTCGTTCGATCCCTTGACCTTCGCTGCGATCCCGCAAACGTTCCAGCTCAAGACCCAGACCTCGCAGGACATCGAGGGCGGTGTTCGCATCAAGGGCGGCGGGTTGCAGCTGCAGAGCAGTCTCTATCTGATGGATCTCACCAACGAGGTCCATTTCAATCCGGTCCTGTTCTACAACACAAATCTTGATCCGACCCGCCGCTACGGCTCTGAGACCAGTCTGTCCTATCGCGTCAACGACGCCCTGCTGCTGCGCTCCGGCGTGGCCTATACAAGTGCGGTCTTCCGCGAAGGTATCTGGGCCGGCAACGACGTGCCGCTGGTCTCGCGCTACACGGCGAGTGCGGGTGTCACCTGGAACATCTGGCAGAATTACGTGGTGCTCGATGCCACCGCGCGCTTCTGGAGCGAGCGTCGCATGGACAACGACCAGGCGGGCACCCAGAAGCCGATCCCCGCCAACGGCACGATCGATCTCAAGCTCAGCGGCCAGGTTGAGCGCTACTTCTGGTCCCTCAGCGTCAACAATGTGCTGAACGCGCTCTACTACGACTACGCCATCGCGAGCACCTTCACGGACGGCCGCTTCAGCGCCTATCCGCTGCCCGGCCGCACCTATCTGCTCAAGGCCGGCGCAACGTTCTGATTTTCGCCAGGGCCGTCACACGCCCTCAAACGGACTAGAATTCGAAGAGAAGGAGATTCAACCATGGCTCTCGGCATCCTGCCGTCTGGTGACGATCGCTCCCGGCTTCACCCGGTCGCGCCGCGCCTTGCGCCGATGTTCTGCTTTGCGCTGCTGACGGCGTCATGCGCGCTCGCAAGCTTTGCGTTCGCGTGCGCCACGCCGTTCGCGGCCTTCGCCGTCATTGCCGCGGCGATGCTGCCGCAGCGTCCGGCGCTGCTCGTCGTCACCGGCGCCTGGCTCGTCAACCAGATCATCGGTTTCGGCGTGCTGCATTATCCCGTTGATGCCAGCACGATTGCCTGGGGCTTCGTCATCGGCGCGGCTGCGCTTCTGGCGACCGCGGCAGCTTCGGCGGTGCTCGGCCTGCTGCCGCAGGGCCGCACGCCGTTGGCGCTGCCGATCACGCTCATCGCCGCCTACGGGATTTACGAGATCGCGCTGCTCGCCGCGACGCCGTTCCTCGGCGGCGAGGGCGCCTTCACCGCCGCCATCGTGACGCGCATCGCTCTGACCTGCGCCGTCTGGCTCGCCGGCCTCGTCGCGATCTGCGAGATCGTCCGTCTGGTCGACCCGGCCGGACGCAAGCGTGCGATGTCGGCCTGAGCGGCCGCTCGTGGCCGTAGCCTGTGTCGCCCTCTGTCAATCCGCGTCGCTGAAAATATTCCACTTTACCGAAATTCGGTTTCGGCGTATGTGTGGTCCATCCCGGCTCACCAAGAGGGGCGATCATGTGTCGTCACGCATCGCGAGCCGGGCTTGCGGTGGACGCGGCAGCGTCGGCACGAGAGGCGCGGGCAGGGCGGGGTGTCCCTGTGAGCCCGAGGCTTCGTGCGACGAGCGGCGCTGTCAGGCTTCGTCTCGTCTGTAAGTTTCCGGCTTCGTCGACAGGGCCAGGAAAAACTGCGGCGAAATGGCGGGCCGCGCGTACGGCAAAACCGTGTGGTCCTGGCCGTCGTTGCTACGGTCAAGCTTCCGCGGAGGTGCGAGCGAGCCCAACCGGGCAGACTGCATCATCCAATTCGCGGGGCGAGGGAGGCCAGAAGGAATGGTCGGCTCCCGGGAGATCACGGCATAAGCCGTCCAGCCACCGCGCAGGGAAGGCCGAGTGATCGGCCACACCTGTATGCTGCTGTGCGGTTCTTTCTGCGTGTGCATTTCGCGCAGCGGACCGCGGGTGCGAGCCAGCACCCGGCCTTCCCTGCGCCCTCTTGGATTGGAGGGTGGAGAGTTGAATCAAAGCTCGGGCGAAATCCGCCGCGAGGACGCGAAGACGTGTCTACGATTTAAATGCAGGTTGGAGGAGTGCCGCCACCTCATACTCCGTCATTGCCGAGCAGGAGAGAGCCTACGTCAAACTCTCGTCTCGTGCCTCGGACGCAGCGCAGCGCCCCGGCGATGCGAAAGCATCGTCCGGTGCGCTGCAGAGCCGGGGCCCATGTCTCCGCGAGCGCTATCTGTGGTTTCTGGGTCCCGGCTCTGCGCCGCAACGCTCGCGCGTTGCGACTTGTCCGGGATACGGGAGGGAGTAGCCAACGAGCGGAAGGGCACACCGACTCACTTGCGCACGCCTGGTCGCCGAGGAGGAGTTGGGCGCAGTGTGCGTGCCACAAAATCTGAAGTTGTGGATCGTCATCTTCCTGAGGGTATTGCAGTAATCCAACCCGTGTCTTCCCGGTAACGATTGTGCTGTCTCCGCAACACTCATCCCGGATTTAACCCTCATCACCGGCGGTTCGCATCGCCGCCGCTTTTTGGCCACACCCGAACATGAATAAAATCACTCTAATGTTTTACGGGCAGCGGCGGTCTTCGAAGGGCCACGAGAAAATCCCAAGGTCGATTCAAATCTTGGCTCTGATTTTTCGGGTCTGAAAGGGTTGACCGAGGAAACTGGTTTGCGATGAACGCGAAGACCGACATCAAGCAGAGGCTGCCGAGCCGTCACGTGACGGAAGGCCCTGCGCGCGCGCCGCATCGGTCCTATTTCTACGCCATGGGTCTGACCACCCAGCAGATCCACCAGCCTTTCGTCGGCGTTGCCTCCTGCTGGAATGAAGCCGCTCCCTGCAACATCGCGTTGATGCGCCAGGCGCAGGCGGTGAAGAAGGGCGTGGCGTCGGCCGGCGGCACCCCGCGTGAGTTCTGCACCATCACCGTCACCGACGGCATCGCCATGGGGCATGACGGCATGCGCTCCTCGCTGCCGTCGCGCGAATGCATCGCCGACTCCGTCGAGCTGACCGTCCGCGGCCATGCCTATGACGCCCTGGTCGGGCTCGCCGGCTGCGACAAGTCGCTGCCGGGCATGATGATGGCCATGGTCCGCCTCAACGTGCCCTCGATCTTCATCTATGGCGGCTCGATCCTGCCCGGCACTTTCCGCGGGCAGCAGGTCACCGTGCAGGACATGTTCGAGGCCGTCGGCAAGCATTCGGTCGGCGCCATGTCGGACGAAGACCTCGACGAGATCGAACGCGTGGCGTGCCCCTCGGCGGGCGCCTGCGGCGCGCAGTTCACCGCCAACACCATGGCGACCGTGTCCGAGGCGATCGGCCTCGCACTGCCTTACTCGGCCGGTGCCCCGGCCCCCTATGAAATCCGCGACGCCTTCTGCATGACCGCGGGCGAGCAGGTGATGGACCTGATCGCCCAAAACATCCGGCCGCGCGACATCGTCACCCGCAAGGCGCTGGAGAATGCCGCCGCCGTGGTCGCCGCCTCTGGCGGCTCGACCAATGCTGCGCTGCACCTACCGGCGATCGCGCATGAGTGTGGCATCAAGTTCGACCTGTTCGACGTTGCCGAAATCTTCAAAAAGACACCATATGTCGCGGATTTGAAGCCGGGTGGCCGTTATGTCGCCAAAGACATGTTTGAAGTAGGTGGCATACCGCTTCTGATGAAGACGCTGCTCGACAACGGCTTCCTGCACGGTGATTGCCTTACCGTCACGGGCCGTACGATCGCCGAAAACCTCAAGAGCGTGAAGTGGAATCCGCACCAGGACGTGGTGCACCCGGCAGACAAGCCCATCACCGTGACAGGCGGTGTGGTCGGTCTGAAGGGCAATCTGGCGCCAGAAGGTGCGATCGTGAAAGTCGCGGGAATGTCCAACCTCAGGTTTACCGGTCCGGCCAGGTGCTTCGACCGCGAGGAGGATGCTTTCGAGGCGGTCCAGAAGCGCACCTACCGCGAAGGCGAAGTCATCGTGATCCGCTACGAGGGGCCCAAGGGCGGCCCCGGCATGCGGGAAATGCTCCAGACCACCGCGGCGCTGACCGGCCAGGGCATGGGCGGCAAGATCGCGCTCATCACCGACGGCCGCTTCTCGGGCGCCACCCGCGGCTTCTGCATCGGCCATGTCGGGCCGGAAGCTGCCATTGGCGGCCCGATCGGGCTGCTCGAGGACGGCGACATCATCGAGATCGACGCGGTCGCCGGTACCCTTAACGTAAAATTGAGCGACGCCGAGCTCGCCCAGCGCAAGACCAAATGGACCGCTCGCGCGACTAACCACACGTCGGGTGCGCTCTGGAAATATGCTCAACAGGTTGGACCAGCGGTCGGGGGGGCAGTGACCCATCCGGGCGGCGCGCACGAGAAACAGTGCTATGCGGACATCTAGGCGTGCCATAGTTGCGTTTGTGTTGGGGGTCGGTGCGCTGGCCGCGCCGGCGCTTGCCTTCGACGGGGCTCCGGTCAACCCGAAGGACGCGACCATCCCGGTCGTGACCACCTTGCCGGGGAGCGCGGCGACCGCACGCGGCAAGGTCGCGCCGGCGGCCGTGCCTCAGGCGACCTCGCTTAGTGCGCTGCAATATGCCGCCGAGGGTGGTCACCCCATCGCGCAGTGGAAGCTCGGCCGCATGTACGCCAATGGCGACGGTGTCGCCCAGGACGATCTGCGTGCCTTCGAATATTTCAGCCGGATCGCCAATGCGCATGCCGAGGACAGCCCGTCGGCACCGCAGGCGCAGATCGTGGCCAACGCCTTCGTCGCGCTCGGCCGCTACTATCTGAGCGGCATCCCGAACTCGAAGGTCAAGTCGGACCCGGAGCGGGCGCGGGAGATGTTCTCCTATGCTGCCTCCTATTTCGGCAATGCCGACGCGCAATACGATCTCGCCCGGCTCTACCTGAAGACGCCGGACGCCTCGCGCGAGGATTTCCGCTACGGCGCGCGCTGGCTCGGCCTCGCCGCGCAGAAGGGCCAGCACGAGGCGCAGGCGCTGCTCGGCCAGATGCTGTTCAACGGCGACCGTCTGCCGCGACAGGCCGCGCGCGGCCTGATGTGGCTGACGCTGGCGCGCGACAGCGCCGGTGCCGACGAGACCTGGATCAAGGAAAGCTACAGCCGCGCCTTCGCCAAGGCCTCCGACGACGACCGCGCCATGTGCCTGCAAATGCTGGAACAGTGGGTGCAGGGCGGCCGCCGCGAGTAGGGCGGCAACTCGGTGCCGGTAGGGTGGGCAAAGCGCAGCGCGCCCACCAACTCTGCGGACGTTAGGCTGCCTCCAGATCCAGATCCGCCCACACCGGCACGTGGTCCGAGGGCTTCTCCCAGCCGCGCACATAGCTGTCGATCCCGACATTGGCCAGCCGGTCGCTGGCCTGTGGCGACAGCAGCAGATGGTCGATCCGCAGGCCCTGGTTCTTCTGCCAGGCCCCGGCCTGGTAGTCCCAGAAGGTGTAAAGCCCGGGTTCATCCGTGACGGCCCGCAAGGCATCGGTGAGGCCGAGGCCGAGCAGGGACTGAAAGCTCTCCCGCGTCTCGGGCTTGAACAGGGCGTCCTCGGTCCAGGCGGCCGGATTGTGCACGTCGCGGGCGTGCGGGATGACGTTGAAATCGCCGGCGAGGATCAGCGGCTCCTCGGTCTTGAGGCGCTCTTTCGAATAGTCAAGAAGCCGGGACATCCATTTGAGCTTGTAGGGATATTTCTCCGTCCCGACCGGATTGCCATTGGGCAGATAAAGGCAGGCGATGCGCAGCACCCCGCGCTTGAGCGTGACCACACCCTCGATGAATCGGGCATGGGCGTCCTCGTCGTCGCCGGCGAGCCCCGACTTGGTCTCGTCGAACCGGAGCTTGGAGAGCAGCGCGACGCCATTGAACGTCTTCTGCCCGTGCGTGACCACGTTGTAGCCGAGCGCCTCGATCTCGAGCCGCGGGAAGGCCTCGTCGACGCATTTGATCTCCTGGAGGCAGACGATGTCCGGCTGGCACTCCCTCAGCCAGGTCAGCAGGAGGTCGATCCGCTGCCGGACCGAGTTCACGTTCCAGGTGGCAACTCTGATGGTCATGTCGGCGGGCTCCGGGCAGGGGCCATGGTTAGAACAAACTGCAAACGCGCCCGTCAAGGACGCCGCAAAATCTCCCACAAAATTAACCCGGCTTAAGCAGGCGGCAGGCCATTGATCGTCAAAAGGTTCCGCGAATGGGATGGCCGGACAAATCGATGAAGCGAACCGAGCCGCGTGACGGCCTGATCGGCGCGTTCCTGTATTGGCTCGGCGGCTTCGAGATCGAGGACGGCCTGACCGCCGATCTCAGCGAGCGCGAGATTCGCCGCATCCGCGCCAAGCAGATCGACGCCGTAACGCGGCTGATCCCCGTGACGATGGCGGTGACGATGCTGAACGTCGCCATCGTGCTGATCCTGTTCTGGGGCCGGGGATGGAACGACTTCCTCGCGATCTGGGGCCTGACGCTCGCCGCCACCGCCTCGCTCGCGGTGCGCGCCTGGCGGCGGTCGCATCAGAACCCGCCGCAGGAGGCCTCGCCCCGCGCCGCGCGGCAGATGCTGCGGCAGGCGGTCTTGCTCGCCGCGATCTGGGGCGCGTTGCCGCTCGCTCTGTTCAGCCGCATCGAGCCGACCAGCCAGCTGATCCTGGCCTGCCTGATGGTCGGCATGATGTCGGGCGGCGCCTTCACGCTGTCGACGTTCCCGCGCGCCGGCCTCGTCTATCTCGCCACCATGACGACCGCCTGCGCCGGGGCGCTATTGCTCTGCGGCGCCGGGCCGTATCTGGTGACGGCGGTGTTCCTGCTGCTGTTCGCATTCTTCATGGCGCGCAGCATCGTCTCGCAGGGCAATCTGTTCCTCGGCAATCTCAAGGCCCAGCTCGAACTCGAACGCCAGACCGAGATCATCTCGCTGCTGCTGAAGGACTTCCAGGAGAACGCCAGCGACTGGCTGTGGCAGACCGATGCCGAAGGGCATCTGGTCGATGTGCCCGAGCGCTTCGCGGACGTCGCTCAGTTGCCGCTGCCGCTATTGAAGGGATCGCATTTCGCCGACGTGCTCGACATGCTGTGCCCCGAGGACAAGAGCGCGGCCTACAACGTCGTCGGCCTGATGGAGCAGAACGAGCCGCTGCACGAGATGAACCTCAAGGTCGTCGCCGGCGGCGAGGCGCGGCTGTGGTCGCTGACGGCCAAGCCGGCCTATGATCGCGAGGGACAATTTTTGGGCTATCGCGGCTTCGGCCGCGACGTGACCGAACGCTGGCGCGCGGAAAAGGCCGAGGCCGAGAGCCGCGCCAAGTCGGACTTCCTCGCCGTGATGAGCCACGAGATCCGCACGCCCATGAACGGCGTGCTCGGGCTTGCCAGCATGCTGCTCGAAACCAAGCTCGATCCGGAGCAGCGCGAGGCCGTGACCACGATCCGCGAGTCCGGCGACAATCTCCAGCGCATCCTCAACGACATCCTCGACCTGTCCAAGCTCGAGGCCGGGCGCTTCACCTTCGAAGTGATCGACTTCGCCCCGCAGGCGCTGGTGGAGGCTGTCGTGACCGTGGTCCGCGCGAGCGCCAAGGGCAAGGGGCTGACGGTCAAGCTGGCACTCGACCCGAACCTGCCGCCGACGCTGCGCGGCGACGTCGCGCGCATCCGCCAGGTGCTGCTCAACCTCGCGTCCAACGCGGTGAAGTTCACCGATGAAGGCGAGGTGACGATCTCGGCGACCTGCCAGGCGCGCCGCGATCTGCTGGCGACCGTCGAATGGACGGTGACCGACAGCGGCATCGGCATCGCCCCCGAAAAGCTTGGCCAGCTCTTCAGCGACTTCGCGCAGGCCGACGCCTCGATCAGCCGCCGCTTCGGCGGCACCGGGCTCGGGCTTGCGATCTCCCGGCGCATCATCGAGCAGATGGGCGGCACCATCGGCGTCACCTCGACGCCGGGCGAGGGATCGACCTTCCGCTTCACGCTGGTCCTGCCCTGGAGCCAGGCGCAGGCCTCCGAGCAGACGGCCGGCCACGATGAGGCCGACGAGCTCAAGACCCGTATCGCCGGTCTCGATCGGCCGCTGAAGGTGCTGGTCGCGGAGGACGATGCGGTCAACCGCATGGTCGTGAGCAAGATGTTGGGGGCCTTCGACGTCGAGCTGCGCGTCGTCACCGACGGCACCGAAGCCGTCGCGGCAGCATCCGAAGGCAATTACGATGTGGTGCTGATGGACGTGCGCATGCCCGACATGGACGGGCTTGCCGCCACCCGCGCGATCCGCGCGCAAGGCGGGCGCTGCGAAGCTTTGCCGATCGTCGCGCTGACCGCCAATGCCTTCCCCGAGGACGTCAGGATCTGCCGCGAGGCGGGCATGTCGGACTTCCTCGCCAAGCCGCTGCGCAAGCCGGCGCTGGTCGCGGCCTTGCTGCGTGCGCTCGACGGCCACGTGATGTCCGAGGACGCGCCGCTGCAGCCGGAACTGTTGCCGGCCGAGATGGAGTGGACGGATGAGGAGAAACAGATAACCGGCGTTTAGCCGGTCAGACCGAGAAGCTGGTGCCGCAGCCGCAGGATGCCGTTGCGTTCGGATTGTTGACGCGGAACGAGGCGCCGATCAGATCGTCGACGAAATCGACCTGCGACCCCGCCAGGAATGGCTGCGAGGCGGAATCGACCAGCACCACCGCATGGTCCTGCTCGATCACGAGATCGTCGTCGGTTCGCGCACGGTCGATGTCGAATTTGTACTGGAAACCCGAGCAGCCGCCGCCCTCGACCGAGATGCGCAGCATCGCGCCAGAGCCTTCGCCCTTGAGGATCTCCCCAATCCGGCGTGCGGCGCGGTCACTGATGGTCACGTCGGTCGTCATGGCTCGTCTCCGATAGTCCCGCGGTCATACCAGGTTCACTTGCCCAATTCATTTGGTATCCCGCGTCCGGCATAGTTAAGTGCAAGGATACGCAGAATCAAATGGATAGGGACTAAATTCGTCGTGTCCGTCGGAATGGCTGCCCCCCATGCGCCCTATGCCTGCGATCCCGACCGCAGCCGCGGCCGGCTGGTCGCGGAGCCGCCGAGCCGGACCCGCAGCCCGTTCCGGCGGGATTGCGACCGGGTGATCCACTCCACCGCGTTCCGCCGCCTGAAGTACAAGACCCAGGTGTTCGTGTTCCACGAGGGCGACCACTACCGCACCCGGCTGACCCATTCGCTGGAGGTGGCGCAGATCGCCCGTGCGCTGGCCCGGCAGCTCGGGTTGGACGAGGATCTCACCGAAACCCTGGCGCTGGCCCACGATCTCGGTCATCCCCCGTTCGGCCATGCCGGCGAGCGGGCGCTGGACGCCTGCCTGAAGGATTTTGGCGGCTTCGACCACAACGCCCAGACGCTCCGCGTCGTCGCTTCGCTCGAGCATCGCTACCCCGATTTCGACGGGCTCAACCTGACCTGGGAGTCGCTGGAGGGCATCGTCAAGCATAACGGTCCGCTGACCGACCGCAGCGGCGCGCCGGTGGGGCGCTATCGCGAGCACGGCATTCCCGTCGGCATCGCCGACTATATCGAGACCTACGACCTCGAATTGTGGAGCTTCGCCTCACTGGAGGCGCAGGTCGCCGCCATCGCCGACGACATCGCCTATGACGCCCACGACATCGACGATGGTCTGCGTGCCGGCCTGTTCCATCTCGACGATCTCAAGGTGATGCCGCTCACGGCTGAGATCATCGCCGAGACCTCGGCGCACTATCCCGACCTCGAAGACCTCAGGCGCGGTGCCGAGCTGGTGCGCGAGCTGATCTCGCACCTGATCGGTGCGGTGTTCGCGCAGGCGCAGAAGAACCTCGCCGCGGTGAAGCCCCAATCGGCCCAGGATGTCCGCCAGCAGAGCCGGGCGCTGGTCGCATTTCCGGCCGAGGTCGCCGAGGAGGAGGCCGCCATCAAGACCTTCCTCTACCAGCACATGTACCGTCACAAGCGGGTGATGCGGGTGATGGGGGAGGCGGAGCAGATCCTGTTCGACCTGTTCGCGAAATACCTGAAATCCCCGGGCGAGCTGCCGCCGGAATGGCTCTCGGGGGCGGAGGCTGACAATGAGGGTGACCGGGCCCGCCGGATCGGCAATTTCATTGCCGGAATGACCGACCGTTTCGCCCTGACCGAGCACCAGCGGCTTTTTGACTCGACCCCGGATTTGCGTTAGGCGGCGGCCATGCCCGACACATCCTCAGCACTGCATTTGTTCGCCGACGTGCTTGCACGCGTGCACGCCGCCTGCCGTACGCTGGCGGCGGAAGCCAACTGGCCCGAGGGCATCGATTTCTCGCGCGTGGTGGTCGAGCCGCCGCGCGATCCCTCCCATGGCGACATGGCGACCAACGCCGCCATGGTGCTGGCGAAAGAGGCAAAGGCCAAGCCGCGCGACCTCGCCGAGCAGATCGCCGAGCGGCTGCGCGCGGACGCGCTGATCGCCAAGGTCGACGTCGCCGGTCCCGGCTTCATCAATCTGACGCTGCAGCCCGCTGCCTGGGCCGAGGCGCTGCGGATGGTCCTGCGCGAGGGCGCCGATTACGGCCGCGTCCGCGGCGGCTCCAAGGTCAATATTGAATACGTCTCGGCCAATCCGACCGGGCCGATGCATGTCGGCCATTGCCGCGGCGCCGTGTTTGGCGACGCGCTGGCGAGCCTGCTCCGTTTCGCAGGCCACGACGTCGCGCGCGAATATTACATCAACGACGCCGGCGCCCAGGTCGACGTGCTCGCGCGCTCCGCGTTCCTGCGGTACCGCGAGGCGCTCGGCGAGGACATCGGTGCGATCCCGGAAGGCCTCTATCCGGGCGACTATCTGAAGCCGGTCGGCGCGGCGCTGGCGAAAGAGCACGGCGACAAGCTCCTCGCGATGAGCGAGGTCGAATGGCTGCCGACGGTGCGCGCCAAGGCGATCGCGATGATGATGGACGAGATCAAGGACGATCTCGCCGCCCTCAACATCCGTCATGATGTGTTTTTCTCGGAGCGCTCGCTGATCGAGACCGGCAACAACAAGGTTGCCGAGACCATCGATTTCCTGAAGGCCAAGGGCGACGTCTACGAAGGCCGCCTGCCGCCGCCAAAGGGCGCGCCGGTCGAGGATTGGGAAGACCGCGAGCAGCTGCTGTTCAAGGCGACGGCTTACGGCGACGACGTCGATCGTCCGCTGATCAAGTCGGACAATTCCTACACCTACTTCGCCGCCGACATCGCCTACCACAAGAACAAGTTCGACCGCGGCTTTGCGGAAATGATCGACGTCTGGGGCGCCGACCATGGCGGCTATATCAAGCGCATGCAGGCGGCGGTAAAGGCGACGACGTCGGGCAAGGGCTCGCTCGACGTCAAGATCGTCCAGCTCGTCAAGTTGCTGCGCAACGGCGAGCCGGTGAAAATGTCCAAGCGGAGCGGGGACTTCGTCACCTTGCGTGAGGTGGTGGATGAGGTCGGCCAGGACGCCGTCCGCTTCATGATGCTCTACAGGAAGAACGACGCCGTGCTCGACTTCGACCTCGCCAAGGTCATGGAACAGTCGCGCGACAACCCGGTGTTCTACGTCCAGTACGGCCACGCTCGCGGCCACTCGATCTTCCGCAACGCGCGGACGGAGGTGTTCCCGGAACTGCCGGAGGATGCCGGCGAGCGGATCGCCTGGCTCGCTGAGTCGGCGGTGGAACGGCTCTCAGACCCCGTCGAGCTCGACCTGCTCAAGCGTCTCGCAATATTTCCGCGCATGCTGGAAGCCGCAGCCGCGGCCCACGAGCCGCACCGAATTGCCTTTTATCTCTATGATTTAGCCAGCGAATTTCATGCACTTTGGACGAAGGGGCGCGATTTGCCCTATTTACGCTTCATTATCAATAATGATGCAGAGCTTACAAAGGCGCGACTGGCCATGGTCCAGGGCGTCGTCTCGGTTCTGGCATCGGGCCTCGCCATCCTCGGCGTCCATGCTCCGAACGAGATGCGGTAGTTTGGGGCGAACTACTTAAGGGGAATATCGGGGGTAACCGGCAGAAGCCGGATCGCTTAGACTTGGTTGAAAGCCTTGTGGGTCGAAAGCCGTGCCTTGGTCGAGGGGCGCGCGGCTTTCCCGAAGGGACGCATCATCACGATGGCCGAACGATATCAGGACAGACCGTTGCCCTCCGATGACTATGGTCGCGGCGGCGCCCAGCATGGCAAGGCGGAGAGCGATCCCTTAGCCGAGCTCGCCCGCCTGATCGGACAGACCGATCCGTTCGCAGCTCAGGGGCGGCCCGGCGCACATCCGCCGGCAGCCCCCGCGCCCGCGCAGGGCTATCAGGACGACGACTATCGGCAAGAGGATCGACAGGACGATTATCAACAGGACTATGCCGAGCAGGCCCCCCCGGCGCAGCCCGGGCCGCCCTCATGGATGCGGCGGGCCAACGTGCAGCCGCAGCCGGCGCCAGCTCCCGAGCCAGACTATCCCGTGTCCGTAAACCCGGTCCACCCGTTGCACCGCTATTCAGCCCAGCCTGCCGCGCCCGAGCCTGAACTTCATCAGCCCCAGGCTTATCAGGATCACGCCTATCAGGCGCAATCCTACCAGGATCAGGCCTCCCAGCAGGATCAGGCTTACCAGCAACAGGCCTATCAGGAGCCACATCAGCAGCCCGATCCGGCGCGTTACGACGATGCGCTCTACGGCCGGCTGGAGGCAGGCGAGCAGGATTATCAGCGCGATCCCGCCTATCCCGACGATCCCTACGCGTATCAGAGCGACTATCCGGAGGCGGAGCTCGAAGAGCCCAAGAAGCAGCGCGGTGGCATGATGACGGTCGCAGCGATCCTGGCGCTTGCCGTGGTCGGCACCGGCGCCGCCTTCGCCTACAAGACCTATGTCGGCTCGCCCCGCAGCGGTGAGCCGCCGATCATCAAGGCCGACAACACCCCGACCAAGATCGTGCCGGCGCCGACGGATTCCTCGGCCAAGGTGCCGGATCGCATGGTGAGCGGCGATGGCACCGAGAAGATCGTGCCGCGGGAAGAGGCGCCGGTCGACGTCAACGCCAAGGCGGGCGGTCCTCGCGTGGTGTTCCCGCCGCTGAACCAGAATGCGAACCCGCCGTCGGTGGCGAGCGTGTCGCCGTCTGCGGTGCCGCCGCCGAGCACGGGCGCGAGCAACGGCACGATGTCGAACAATTCGCCGCGCCCGATCAGGACTGTCGCCGTGAAGGGCGATCAGACCGACAGCGCCACGCCGCAATCGGCCGCTGCCGCCAGGCCAACGGCTGCGCCGAAGCCTGTGGCTGCGCCCGTTGCGCCGGTCGCGCCGCGCAATCCGCCGACCTCGGCCAATGCCAGCGCCAACCAGCCGATGTCGCTGGCGCCGCAATCGGTCCCGGCAGCCGAACCGCCGCAGCGGATGGCTGCGACCACCCCGACGCAAATCGCGCCCGCCAGCAGCGGCGGTGGCGGCTACATCGTGCAGGTCTCCTCGCAGCAGAGCGAGGATAGCGCGGCCGCGTCGTATCGCGTGCTTCAGAGCAAATATGGCAGCGTGCTCGGCTCCCGTTCGCCGGTGATCAAGCGGGTCGACCTCAGCGACAAGGGCAAGGGGGTCGTCTACCGCGCCTTCGCTGGGCCCTATGGTTCGGCAGAGGAAGCGACGCACGCCTGCAACAGCCTGAAGTCCGCAGGCTTGTCCGCCTGCTTCGTCCAGAGGAATTAACGGCCGTTTCCTTGACCCCCTCGCGGGTCAGGGTTAATCGGCCGTTATGAGCACGCGGGCCTTCATTACCGGTGTATCCGGAACGGAACTGACCGCCGTCGAGCGGGAGTTTATCCGCGACCAACGCCCATGGGGCTTCATCCTATTCAAGCGCAATGTCGCAACGCCAGCTCAAGTCGCTGCACTGGTTGCGGAATTGCGGACGGCGGCAGGTGCTGCCGACGCGCCCATCCTGATCGATCAGGAAGGCGGTAGGGTACAGCGGCTCGGTCCGCCGCACTGGCCGGTCTATCCGCCGGGCGCCGTTTTCTCGACCTTGTACGGCACTGATTCGGCGCTCGGGCTCACCGCGGCGCGCCTGTCCGCCCGCCTGATCGCGGCTGATCTTGCCGATCTCGGCATCACCGTGGATTGCCTGCCGCTGGCCGACGTGCCCGTCGAGGGTGCCGATGCTGTCATCGGGAACAGGGCCTATGGCACCGAGCCCGGCAAGGTCGCGGCGATCGCGCGCGCGGTCACCGAGGGCCTAGCGCAGGGCGGCGTGTTGCCGGTGCTCAAGCACATCCCCGGCCATGGCCGGGCCACTGCCGACACCCATTTCAAGCTGCCGACGGTCGATACGCCCAGGGACGAGCTGGAACGGACCGACTTCGCCGCCTTCAAGCCGCTGTCGGACCTGCCGATGGCCATGACTGCACATGTTGTGTTTAGCGCGGTCGACCCCGCCCATCCGGCGACGACATCTGCGACAATGATTGCTGACGTGATTCGCGGCGCAATCGGGTTCCAGGGTTTGTTAATGAGTGATGACGTGTCGATGAACGCGCTGTCGGGGAATATCGCCGAGCGGACCCGCGCCATCTTCGCGGCCGGCTGCGATGTGGCCCTGCATTGCAACGGCAATATCGAGGAGATGCGCGAGGTCGCCGGCCAGACACCTGAGCTGTCGGGCAGGGCGCTGGAGCGGGCGAACGCCGCGCTCGCCGCGCGCAAGGCGCCGCAACCGCTCGATCGCGTCGCCGCACGCACTGAGCTGGACGCATTGATCGCACGGGCAAACACGGCATCGGCATGACCGCAGAAATTCTATCTTTCGAAACCGGGCGGCCCGCAGAGCTTGCCGAGGGTGAGCCGGCGTTGGTGGTGGACGTCGAGGGCTATGAGGGTCCGCTCGATCTGCTGCTCGCGCTGGCGCGGCAGCAGAAGGTCGACCTCGCCAAGATCTCGATCCTGGCGCTGGCCGACCAGTATCTCCACTTCATCGAAGCCGCGCGAAAGATCCGGCTCGAGCTCGCCGCCGATTACCTCGTCATGGCGGCATGGCTCGCCTTCCTGAAGTCGCGCCTGCTGCTGCCGGAGCCGCCGAGCGCGGAAGGCCCGAGCGCCGAGCAGATGGCGACGGCGCTCGCCAACCGCCTGCGCCGGCTGGAGGCCATTCGCGAAGCCGCCAACCGGCTGATGAACAGGCAGCAATTGCTGCGCGACATCTTCCCGCGCGGCGAGCCCGAGCAGATCGCCGAGATCAAGCACCCGAAATACACGGCGACGCTGTACGATTTGCTCACCGCCTACGCCTCGCAGCGCCAGTCGCGCGTGCTGGCGAGCGTGCATCTGGCCAAGCGCACGGTGTGGTCGCTCGCCGAGGCGCGCGCCACGCTGGAGCGGCTGGTCGGCAGCATCAGCGAGCAGGACGATTGGGGCGTGCTCGACGACTTCCTGGTCCGGCACGTCGCCGATCCGACGCAGCGCGCGACGGTGTTCGCCTCGAGCTTTGCTGCTGCGCTCGAATTGGTGCGCGAGGGTCAGCTGGAGCTGAACCAGAAAGAGGCGTTTGCGCCCATCTATTTCCGGAAGGGGCGCCCCAAACCGGTGCCGGACGCAGCTCCTGCGCCTGATGCGCCGGTCGGTTAAGTGCAAGAAGGAGAAGCTGCCATGGCAAGCCTGGCTGAAGTGCGGGTAGAAGAGGCCGAGCCGATGGAGAACGAATCCCAGGCACGTCCCGAGGAATTGCGGCTGCTGGAAGCACTGCTGTTCGCTTCGAGTGAACCGCTGGATACCGCGACGCTGGCCAAGCGCATGCCCGAGGGCGTCGACGTCAAGGCCGCGCTCGAGCAATTGCAGGCGGACTATTCCTTGCGCGGGGTGAACCTCGTTCGCGTCGCCAACAAATGGACCTTCCGCACCGCCGGCGATCTCGCCTGGCTGATGACGCGGGAGAGCACCGAGACCCGCCGCCTGTCGCGCGCGGCAATCGAGGTGCTGGCGATCATCGCCTATCACCAGCCGGTGACGCGCGCCGAGATCGAGGAGATCCGCGGCGTCGTCACCTCGAAGGGCACGCTCGACGTGCTGCTGGAGACCGGCTGGATCAAGCCGCGTGGCCGCCGCAAGACGCCGGGCCGTCCGCTGACCTTCGGAACCACCGAGGACTTCCTGTCGCAATTCACCCTGGAACAGCTCGGCGATCTGCCGGGCCTCGAGGAGCTGAAGGGCACGGGCCTCTTGGATTCGCGCCTGCCGACCGGATTCAGCGTGCCGACGCCGTCGGACGACCCGCAGCTCCGCGAGGACGAGGATCCCTTGGAACCGGGCGAGGATCTCGATCTGGCGCTGGCGCCTGCGGTTGAGCCCGAGACTCCGGAGGAGGCACCGGAAGGCGGCCAAGAGGAGGGCGGCGAAGGCGGCACCGAAGAGTGAGGCCTTTGCGTTTTACCGGTGCCCTGCGACCGGTTAACACTAGCAAGATTACGTAGTGCCAACAGCGAATTGGCGCTGCCTTGGTCCTTGTTTTTGACACCCGCCAAGCCTAGGTTTCAGTGAAGATCGGCCGGGTCCCCGGCCATGCGCGTTTGGAGGGTTGCAGGATGGGTTCACTCAGCATTTGGCACTGGATCCTGGTGATCGCAGTGGTCCTGCTGCTGTTCGGCCGCGGCAAGATTTCGGATCTGATGGGCGACGTGGCGCAGGGCATCAAGGCGTTCAAGAAGGGCATGCAGGACGACGACAAGCCCGCCGAGAAGCCCGAGCCGGCCAAGTCCATCGAGCACAACAATGCGCCGACCGCGGCGCGGTCCGACGTCGGCAGCAAGGCCGTCTGAGCCAAAGAGCACGCGAGACGCGGGGTGCGGCCCGATCCTGCGCGCAAGGGATTGGGTCGGCTGCGGCTTCGCGTGAACGGAAGACCTCATGTTCGACATCGGGTGGAGTGAACTGGTCCTGATCGGGGTCGTGGCCTTGATCGCCATCGGCCCGAAAGAGCTGCCGGGCGTGCTGCGCATGGTCGGACAGTGGATGGGCAAGGCCCGCAAGATGGCCGCCGAATTCCAGGGCCAGTTCCAGGAAGCGATGCGCGAGGCCGAAATGGCCGACCTCAAGAAGAGCTTCGACGAGGTCAAGGAAGCCGCGACCGGCTTCAATCCGCTGTCCTCGCTCCAGAAGGACGTCAGCGACGCGCTCCGCGTCGACGCGCTGGACAAGCCCGCCGAGACGCCGACCACGACGGCTGTCGAACCACCGGCGACTTCAATTGAAGCGCCTGTCACTCCTACCACTCCGGAAGCGCCGACGCCCGCGACCTTCATGGAAGCCGAGGCGCATGCGGCTGCGAACGAGCCGCTCGCCATCACCCGTGAGGTCGAGCAGGCGCAGGTTGCGCAGGACACCGCGCCATCCGAAGCGATCAAGGACGCCAAAGCGTCATGAGCGACGCCGATATCGAGGCCAGCAAAGCCCCGCTGATGGACCACCTGATCGAGCTGCGCTCGCGGCTGATCAAGGCGCTGCTCGGCTTTGGCGTGGCCTTCATCTTCTGCTTCTTCTTCGCCAAGCAGATCTACAACGTGCTGGTCTGGCCGTTCGTATGGGTCGCGGGTCCGGAGAATTCCAAGTTCATCTACACGGCGCTGCTGGAATATTTCATCACCCAGCTCAAGCTCGCTTTGTTCGGCGCCGGCTTCATCTCGTTTCCGATCGTGGCGACGCAGATCTACAAATTCGTCGCGCCCGGGCTGTACAAGCACGAGAAGCAGGCCTTCCTGCCGTACCTGGTCGCGACCCCGTTTTTCTTCGTGCTCGGCGCGGCGCTGGTCTATTTTGTCGTGCTGCCGATGCTGGTCCGCTTCTCGCTCGGCATGCAGCAGGCCGGCAGCGACGAGACCGCGCAAATCCAGCTTTTGCCCAAGGTCGGCGAATATCTGTCGCTGATGATGTCGCTGATCTTCGCCTTCGGCATCGCCTTCCAGCTTCCGGTGATCCTGACGCTGCTCGGGCGGATCGGCATCGTGACCTCGAAGATGCTGCGCGAGAAGCGCCGCTATTTCATCGTCATCGCCTTCGTCATCGCGGCGGTGCTGACCCCGCCGGACGTGCTCAGCCAGTGCTCGCTCGCGCTTCCCTTGCTCTTGCTCTACGAGGGTTCGATCATCGCGGTGGGGATGGTGGAGAAGAGGGCGGCGGCAGCCTCGCAGGCGACCACCGGCACCGACGTGTCGACGCCGGCCAATCCGGCGGAGTAGGGCGCTTTCGCTCTATCATAGCGCCATTCAGCCCATGATTCGTCATACCCGGGCTTGACCCGGGCATCCACGACTTGATCTAAGGCGGCAGATACGTGGATGGCCGGGATTAACCCGGCCATGACGGGAAGGCAGCCATGCACGACATCAAATCGATCCGCGACAATCCGCAAGCCTTCGACGCCGGCCTCGCCCGGCGCGGCCTGAAGCCGTTGTCGGCCTCGCTGCTCGCGATCGACGAGACGCGGCGCGCGGCGATCCTGGCCTCCGAGCAGGCGCAGGCTCGGCGCAACGCGGCCTCCAAGGAAATCGGCGATGCCAAGAAGGCGAAGGACGAGGCGCGCGCGGCCAAGCTGATGGCCGAGGTCGCCGAGCTCAAGACCACGATGCCGCAGCTCGAGGCCGCCGCGAAAGCCGCCGATGAGGAGCTGACCAAAGAGCTGTCCGCGATCCCGAACATTCCGTTCGACGACGTGCCCGATGGTGTCGACGAGCACGGCAACGTGCAGCACCACGTGTTCGGCAACAAGCGCAACTACGGCTTTGCGCCGAAGCTGCATGACGATCTCGGCACCGCGCTCGGTGACATGGATTTCGAGGCGGCGGCAAAGCTCTCCGGCGCCCGTTTCGTCGTGCTGAAGAAGGGACTGGCGCGGCTCGAACGCGCGCTCGGCCAGTTCATGCTGAATCTGCATGTCGACGAGCACGGCTATACCGAGATCAATCCGCCGCTGCTGGTGCGCAACGAGATCATGTTCGGCACCGGACAATTGCCGAAGTTCGAGGATGATCAGTTCTGGGCGATCAAGGGCGAGCTCCTTGCCTCGCCCGACCAGGAGCGGCTGAGGACAGAGCGCCTCGGCCTCATTCCGACCGCTGAGGTGTCGCTGACCAACCTCGCGCGCGAATCCATCCTCGACGAGAAGCAGTTGCCGATGCGGCTCACCGCGCTGACGCCGTGCTTTCGTGCCGAGGCCGGCGCGGCCGGACGTGACACGCGCGGCATGATCCGCCAGCACCAGTTCACCAAGGTCGAGCTGGTCTCGATTACGACGCCGGAGGTGAGCAAGGACGAGCTGGAGCGCATGCTGTCCTGCGCCGAGCAGGTGCTGCAGCGGCTCGGGCTGCATTATCGCGTGATGACGCTTTGCGCAGGAGACATGGGTTTCTCGTCGCAAAAAACCTATGACATCGAGGTCTGGATGCCGGGGCAGGGCGAGGGCGGGGCATTCCGCGAGATCTCGAGCTGCTCGGTCTGCGGCGACTTCCAGGCACGACGCATGGATGCGCGCTCGCGCGGTCCCGACGGCAAGCCGCGTTTCGTCCACACGCTGAACGGCTCCGGCACCGCGCTCGGCCGCGCGCTGATCGCCGTGATGGAGACCTATCAGCAGGAGGACGGCTCGATCGCGGTCCCCGACGTGCTTCAGCCCTATATGGGCGGCGTGAAGGTGATCGGGCGCGAGTAGGGCGTGTTACCTGCCTGAAACGCAGAAACGTTTGGTTGCGAAGATCGGGCGGCCGGCTATCCTGCCGGCCACCCGCAACGCGAACCCTCCGTTCATGGCCTTGCACCGCGACATCTTCTGGGTCGGCCGACAATGGGCGGTGACGGGGGCCGGGATCCAGGCCGTCGATCAGCGCCTGCGCGGCGTGCTGGACATCGAGATCGCCCGGCTCTGGGACGACGATCTCGTGCAGAGCCGGCGGGCCAAGCCCGGTGTGAACGCTGCCGACTTCGACAACGCGCTGACGGTGGCGCGCGAACGCTTTCCGCGAGAGCCGGAGCCGGATGCGTTCGTTGCGCAATTGGAGGCGCTCGGCGTGATCGAGGCTGCCGTCGTCAGTCCGGCGGTGCCTGCGATGAGTCTGCGTGCTGAGGGGCGGCTGGCGCGCTTCCTTCCACAATGGCGCATCCGCCGCTAACGGGTTCAGGCAGGAACCCCTGATCAGCCGGTTTGCCTGATCGGCCGGAGCCGGATAAGACGGCTTGGACCCCGCTTTTTTGGAATCGAACCTCCGCATGCGCATTCTCTGCACCAATGACGACGGCATTCACGCCCCCGGCCTCAAGGTGGTCGAGGAAATCGCGCGCGCGCTGTCCGACGACGTCTGGGTGGTGGCGCCCGAGCTCGACCAGTCCGGCGTGTCGCACTCGCTGTCGCTGAACGATCCCTTGCGCTTGCGCGAAGTCGGGCCGCGGCACTTTGCCGTGCGCGGCACGCCGACCGACTGCGTCATCATGGGCGCGCGCCATATCCTCGGTGCCAAGCTGCCTGACGTCGTGCTGTCCGGGGTCAACAAGGGCCGCAACGTCGCCGAGGACGTGGTCTATTCCGGCACCATCGCCGGCGCGCTGGAAGGCACCATCCTGGGGTTGCCGTCATTCGCGCTGTCGCAGGAGTTCAGCGTCGAGACCCGCGAGCGCCCGCCATGGGACACCGCGCGCAAGTTCGGGCCCGACATCCTGCGCAAGGTGATTGCCGCGGGCATTCCGAAGGACACGGTCATCAACGTCAATTTCCCGTCCTGCGCGCCGGAGGATGTGCTGGGCATTCGCGTCACGCGCCAGGGCAAGCGCAATCTCGGTTTCCTCAGGATCGACGAGCGCCAGGACGGCCGCGGCAATCCCTATTTCTGGATCGGATTCGAGCGCGCCGCGATGATGGATACGCCGGCCGACGGCACTGATCTGGCGGCGCTTCGCGAGCGCTATGTCTCGGTCACCCCGCTCAGGCTCGACCGCACCAACGAAGCGTTTTCGGAAGAGCTCAGCGCGACGCTGAAGTAACGCTAAAGCGCGATGCGATCAGGATGAATCGTCATCGCGCTTTAGGTTGTCGTTTAAGCATGATCTTTTCGGAAAACCGCTGCGCACTTTTCCGGATCATGCTTTAGCCACCGCGAAGCGCGGCTTCGATGGTCTTGCCGAGCGCGTCGAGCTGGAACGGCTTCTGGAGCGCCGGCCGGTCGCGGTACTGCTCGGGCAGGCCGGAGGAGCCGTAGCCGGTGGCGAAGATGAACGGGCAGCCTTTCGCCTTGATCACATCGGCGACCGGCGAGATCACCTTGCCGTTGACGTTGACGTCGAGAATGGCGATGTCGAACTCGGTCGCCTGGGCGAGCCGCATGGCCTCGGTGATGTCGCCCGCCTCAGCTGCGACCTTGTAGCCAAGCTCCTCGAGCATGTCCGCGACCATCATCCTGATCATCACCTCGTCCTCGACGAGGAATACAGAGCGGCCGGAAAGCCCTGTCGCGGTCATAGTTGAGTCCCTTGCCCATTGCCAAAAACGTTCGCAGATAACACGAATTGACGCAATGCGCGTTTCGACGAACGGATACCTGAAAATGGTCATCGCGGCTCGCCCATGGCAAGCCAATTTGTGGTCAAATGCTCCAGGCGAAGGTTATCATGGGTTCCTGAGCAGGAACACGATTCCTGCGCCCGGGCTTAACGTCCACCGGACCCGGCACGACAGCACAAGCAGGCAATGACCCCCGATCAGCATCCCCCGGAAAAGATGATGTTTCAGCTCTCGCTGAGGCGTCGGGGCATCAGCGATCAGGCGGTGCTGCGAACCATGGAGGAGGTGCCGCGCGAGCTTTTCGTCGACGAGGCCGATCGCGAGGGCGCTTATCGTGACAGCGCGCTGCCGATCGCCTGCGGGCAGACCATCAGCCAGCCCTTCGTCGTGGCCTACATGACCGAGCAGCTCCAGCTTCAGAAGCGGCACCGCGTGCTCGAGATCGGGGCAGGTTCCGGCTATCAGGCCGCCGTGCTGTCGCGGCTCGCCGGCCAGGTCCTGACCGTCGAACGCTATCGCAAGCTTGCCGATACGGCGCGCGCTCGGCTCGAAAAGCTCGACTGTCACAATGTCGAGGTGATGCTCGGCGACGGGCTCAATCTGGCGCCCAATATCGGCCCGTTCGACCGCATCATCGTCACCGCCGCAGTGGAGCGGCTTCCGGACAATTTGGTCGAGCGGCTCGAGGTCGGCGGAATCCTGATCGCGCCGGTCGGCCCGCATCAGGGCGTGCAGACGCTGGTCCGCCTGACCCGCACCGAAGCCGGGATCGAGCGCAAGGAACTCGTCGAGGTCCGCTTCGTGCCGGCACTGCCCGGGGTGGCGCGGGAGCTGTAGATTTCCGGATCGGCTGCGCGGCCAACATCTTATTGGGAGGGTTAAGCCGTTATTTACTCGGCGCGTGTTTACTTAAAACACCAGTTCTGTTGCGTACGAGTGAGTAACCATGTCCGTCGTCGCCGAGTTGCTTTACTCGCGCCGCGTACCGCAGGTCGCGGTGCTGGCGCTGATCTCCTTCAGCTTCGCAGGGTGCAGCGCCGACATGTCGTCGCGGCTGTCCCAGTCGAACTTCTCCAACCCCTTCTCCTCTGACCAGACCGGTTCGGTGCAGCAGGCCCCGCCGCCGCAGCAGCGCGAGCTGCCGCAATATTCGCGGCCGCAGACGCAGCCGGGCTATTATCAGTCGCAGCCCTTGCCGCCGCCGGCGGTGGCCGCACCGCAATCCTATCCAGTCACGGGTGGTGGTGGCGTGTCCGGAGGCGGGCGCGGCGTCAGCTCCTACGCGCCCCCGGCGCAGCCGCATCTGGAAACCACGGCCACCGTGCCGCCGCGTTCCGTTGCCGCGGCTCAACCGGCCGGAGGGACCAAGATCATCGTCGGCACCAGCGATACGCTCGACGTGCTCGCCAAGCGTTATCGTGTCACGCCGCAGGCGATCCTCGCGGCCAACGGCTACAAGGGGCCGCGCTCGCTCTCGCCCGGCCAGCAGCTGATCATCCCGCATCCGGCCACCGCCGCTGCACCCGCGCCCGCGTTGGCTCCCGTCGCGGCGGCTCCCGCGATGGCGCCTGCAGCCAAGCCGGTTGCGGCGTTGGCTGCGCCGCTGAGCACCCACTTCGTCAATCACGGCGACACGCTCGCCAGCATTGCCCGCAAGAACCATATATCGTCGGCTGAGCTCGCCCGTGCCAACGGCCTCGATCCGTCGGCCAAGCTCAAGCTCGGCACCAGGTTGACCGTGCCCGGTGCCAAGACCGCTGTCCTCGCGGCGCCGGTTGCGGCGGCTCCCGTGGGGGCTGCTCCGGTTGTCGGGACGCTCCAGCCGGTTGCTGCCGCTCCTGCGCCCGCCACCAAGATGGCGGCTATCGCCGCACCGGTGCAGAGTGCTCGGCTGGCTCAGGCCACGACCAATGTCGAAGAGAAGCCCGCCGAGGCTCCGGCGAAAGCCGCGGAGACCACCAGCGCGCTGCCGACCTTCCGCTGGCCGGTGCGCGGCAAGGTGGTCACCACCTACGGCGCCAAGACCAACGGCAAGTCCAATGACGGCATCAATCTCGCGGTGCCCGAGGGGACGCCGGTCAAGGCGGCCGAAGACGGCGTCGTCGCCTATTCCGGCAATGAGCTGAAAGGTTACGGCAATCTGGTCCTGGTTCGGCACTCCAACGGCTACGTCACCGCATATGCCCATGCGAGTGAGCTGATGGTGAAGCGCGGCGATACCATCAAGCGCGGTCAGGTCATTGCCAAGTCGGGTCAATCCGGGGAGGTGGCGTCGCCGCAGCTCCACTTCGAGATCCGCAAGGGATCGAGCCCGGTTGACCCGCTTCAATTCCTGAACGGGGCGTAAGGCCTAAATTGCCTCCGCATTGAAGCTGTCGTCGCCCGGCCTGGCCGGGCGACCCAGTATTCCAGAGACAGTCATTGTTGAGCCGAAAAGCCGCGGCGTACTGGATTCCCGCTCCGGTGCGCAATTGCGCACAAGGCGGGGAATGACAGTTGTGGGCGGGGCTATAGCTAGCCTTACTTCGCCGTCAGCTTCACGCCGAGCCGGCCCGCCAGCTCCTGCACGAACTGCCAGGCGACGCGGCCCGAGCGGGAGCCGCGGGTGGTCGACCATTCCAGCGCCTCGCGCTCCAGCGGCTCATCGTCAACTTCAATGCCGAAATGGCTGCAATAGCCGCGCACCATGGCGAGGTATTCGTCCTGGCTGCAGCGGTGGAAGCCGAGCCACAGGCCGAAGCGATCTGACAGCGAGACCTTCTCCTCGACGGCTTCGCCGGGATTGATCGCGGTCGAGCGCTCGTTCTCGATCATGTCGCGCGCCAGCAGATGGCGGCGGTTGGAGGTGGCGTAGAGGATGACATTCTCGGGCCGGCCCTCGATGCCGCCTTCGAGCACGGCCTTCAGCGATTTGTAGGACGCGTCATTGCCGTCGAAGGAGAGGTCGTCGATGAACACGATGAAGTGGAAGCTGGCGTCCCGGAGCTTCTCCATCAGCATCGGCAGCGTTTCGATGTCCTCGCGGTGGATCTCGATCAGCTTCACCCTGTCCGCCGGCTTGCGCTCCGCGTTGATGCTGGCGTGCGCCGCCTTCACCAGCGACGACTTGCCCATGCCGCGCGCGCCCCAGAGCAGCGCGTTGTTGGCGGGCAGGCCATTGGCGAAGCGCTCGGTGTTCTCCATCAGGATGTCGCGCATCCGGTCGACGCCCTTGAGCAGGAACAGCTCGACGCGGCTGACCCGCGGCACCGCGGCGAGGCGGCCGTCGGGGTGCCAGACATAGGCATCGGCCTGCTTGAAGGACTCGCGTTCGAGGGCCGGCTTGCCCTGGGCGGACAGGTGCGCCGCAATGGTCTCCAGCGCGCGGACGATGCGCTCCTGGGAGAGGTCTGGGGCGGCCTTGACGGCCCCCTTGGTCGTCCCCTTGGGGCGTTTTGCCGCGACGGGGGCGGGCTTGCGGGCAGGGGTGCGGGGGCCTTTGCCGGCCGGGCTTTTGCTAAGGTTTTTGGGCATGTCCGAAGTTCCTGAGAACGCAGCCTTATCGGGCCTGACGGCGCGCCGCAAGGTGGGTCAAAAGGGCAGTCTGGCAGCGTTGCAATTGGGGCAATGGCCGCTATAGTCCGCGCGAATTTGACCGAACCGGTCGCCTTTGAGGGCCTGACCGGCTTTCCCCCGTTCTCACGAGGATCGTCCGAATGCTGATTACCCCTGCGTATGCCCAGGCCGCGGGCGCCGGCGACACCAACAGCATGTTGATGTCGCTGCTGCCGTTCGCCCTGATCTTCGTGATCATGTACTTCCTGATTCTGCGTCCGCAGCAGAAGAAGGTCCGTGATCATGCCGACCTCGTGAAGAATATCCGCCGCGGCGACACCGTCGTGACCTCGGGCGGCCTCGTCGGCAAGGTCACCAAGGTCGTCGACGACGACCAGATCGAGTTCGAGATTTCCGACGGCGTCCGCGTGCGGCAGATGCGCCAGATGATCTCGGGCGTGCGCGCCAAGGGCGAGCCGGCGAAGGAATCCAAGGATAGCAAGGAAGCCGCCAAGGACGACGCCGCCTCGAAGTGAGCGCGTCCGCGAGCATCTCAAGTCTCCTGATCTGACAGGTCCAGTCGATGTTGTATTTCACGCGGTGGAAGGCGCTCGGGATCATCCTGACGGCGCTGATCGTGTGCCTCTGCGCGGTCCCGAACTTCTTCCCCGAGGCCCAGGTCAAGACCTGGCCCGCCTGGGCGCAGCGCCGGCTCGTGCTCGGCCTTGACCTCCAGGGTGGCTCCTACCTGCTGCTCGAGGTCGATTCCAACTACGTGAAGAAGGAACGGCTCGACCAGGTCCGCGACGACGTTCGCCGCACGCTGCGCGATGCCAAGATCGGCTTTACCGGCGGCGTCACCGTGCGCAACGACGCGGTCGAGGTTCGCATCACCAAGGAATCCGACGCTCAGGCGGCGCTCGCCAAGCTGCGCGAGCTGTCTCAGCCGCTGGGCGGCCTGATGGGATCCAGCGGTCAGCGCGACCTTGAGGTGACCGATGCCGGCGGCGGGGTGATCCGCCTGAGCGTCCCGCAGGCCGCGATGCTCGATCGCCTGCGCAAGACCATCGAGCAGTCGATCCAGATCGTCGAACGCCGCGTCAACGAGCTCGGCACCGTCGAGCCCGTGATCCAGCGCCAGGGGAATGACCGCATCCTGGTGCAGGTCCCCGGACTTCAGGACCCGACCCGCCTGAAGGAACTGCTGGGCAAGACTGCGAAGATGGAATTCCGCATGGTCGACACCTCCGTGCCGCCGGATCAGGCGCAAGCGGGCAGGTTGCCGCCGGAATCCGAACTCCTGATGAGCGCATCGCCGCCGCCCACGCCCTATGTGGTCAAGAAGCAGGTGCTGGTCGCCGGTGGCGATCTGACCGACGCCCAGGCGAGCTTCGACCAGCGCACGGGCGAGCCGGTCGTCAGCTTCAAGTTCAACACCTCGGGTGCGCGCAAGTTCTCGCAGGCCACACAGGAGAACGTGGGCCTGCCGTTCGCGATCGTTCTGGATAACAAGGTGATCTCGGCGCCCGTCATCCGCGAGCCCATCACCGGCGGCCAGGGCCAGATCTCCGGCAGCTTCACCGTGCAATCGGCCAACGATCTGGCGATCCTGCTGCGCGCCGGCGCATTGCCGGCGCCGCTGACGGTGGTCGAGGAGCGCACCGTCGGTCCGGGCCTCGGCCAGGACTCGATCGAGAAGGGCGAACTCGCGGCCTATGTCGGCTCCATCCTCGTCATCATCTTCATGCTGCTGACCTATCGGCTGTTCGGGGTGTTCGCGAACATCGCCGTGGCCATCAACGTCGCCATGATCTTCGGCCTGCTGTCGCTGCTCAACGCCACGCTGACGCTGCCCGGCATCGCCGGCATCGTGCTCACCGTCGGCATCGCCGTGGACTCCAACGTGCTGATCTACGAGCGCATCCGCGAAGAGCTGCGCGGCGGTCGCAACGCGATCTCGGCGATCGACGCCGGCTTCAAGCGGGCGCTCGCGACTATCCTCGATTCCAACATCACAACCTTCATTGCCGCCGCGGTGCTGTTCTACATCGGCACCGGCCCGGTGCGCGGCTTCGCCGTGACGCTCGGCATCGGCATCATCACCACGGTGTTCACCGCCTTCACGCTGACGCGGCTGATCGTCGCCTGGTGGGTGCGGTGGAAGCGGCCGCAGAGCGTGCCGATCTAGGAGCCTGATCGTGACTCACACCGTTCTCATCGGGCTCGGCGTCCTCATTGCCGTCCTCACCGTGGTTGCCGCGCTCGGCCTGCTGCCGTCGCTGCGTATCGTCCCTGACGAAACGCATTTCGATTTCACGCGCTTCCGCCGCATCAGCTTCCCGATCTCGGCGGCGCTGTCGATCGTCGCGATCACGTTGTTCTTCACCCATGGCCTGAATTTCGGCATCGACTTCCGCGGCGGCACGCTGCTGGAGGTCAGGGCGAAGTCGGGCGCCGCCGACATCGCCGCGATGCGCACGACGCTGGATGGATTGCGTCTCGGCGAAGTGCAGTTGCAGCAGTTCGGCGATGCCGCGAACGTCCTGATCCGCGTCGCGGAGCAGCCGGGCGGCGATGCCGCGCAGCAGGAGGCGGTGCAGAAGGTTCGTTCCGCGCTCGGCGATTCCGTCGAGTATCGCCGCGTCGAAGTGGTCGGCCCGCGCGTCTCCGGCGAGCTGCTGGCCTTCGGCATGCTCGGTCTGATGCTCGCGATCGTCTCGATTCTGATCTATCTCTGGTTCCGGTTCGAATGGCAGTTCGCGTTAGGGGCCATGATCGCCAACGTGCACGACATCGTGCTCACGATCGGCTTCATGTCGATCAGCCAGGTCGATTTCGACCTGACCAGTATCGCCGCGCTGCTGACCATTCTCGGCTATTCGCTCAACGACACCGTCGTCATCTACGACCGAATCCGCGAAATGCTGCGGCGCTACAAGAAGATGCCAATGCCGCAGCTGCTCAACGAGTCCATCAACTCGACGCTGTCGCGCTCGATCATCACCCACTTCACGGTGACGCTGGCGCTGCTGGCGCTGCTCCTGTTCGGCGGGCACGCGATCCACAGCTTCACCGCGGTGATGATGTTCGGCGTGGTGCTGGTCGGCACCTACACCTCGATCTTCATCGCGGCGCCGATCCTGATCTATCTCGGCGTCGGCGAGCATCGCGAGGATGCGCCCGATACGGCACCACCGGCGAAGAAAAGCAAGGCATGATCCGAACCGCATGCCCTCGCAGGCGTTTGCGAGGGCAGTAAGCCCATTCGGACGAAGCTCATGGCCGGCGATCCCAATGCACCGCATTTCCCGCGCTCGGCGCCGATCGAGGCCTATGGCAAGGGCGGCTTCGCCTTCGCCGGCATGTCGCATCGGGGCTCGCTGCTTTGCCTGCCCGACGCGATCTGGGCCTGGGACGTGACGGATCCCCAGAAGATCGACCGCTATTCGCTGGACCGGGTCTTCACGGCCGCCAACAGCATCGACACGCTCCTGATCGGCACCGGAACCGGGGTCTGGCTGCCGCCGCCGGCGCTGCGGCAGGCGCTCAAGGCGGTGAGGGTGGTGCTGGATACGATGCAGACCGGCCCTGCGGTGCGCACCTACAACATCATGATCGGCGAACGGCGGCGGGTTGCCGCTGCACTGATCGCGGTGCCATGAACAGCACATGAGCAGCGCCGCGCCGCCGCCCGATTCCGTCACCTTCTGCGCCGATCTCGTGCGCAGCCATGACTTTCCGCGCTACGTCGCGACGCTGTTCGCGCCCGCCGCCGAGCGCCGCGCGCTGCTGGCGCTCTATGCCTTCAATGTCGAGATCGTCCGCGTCCGCGATCAGGTGAGCCAGCCCTTGCCCGGCGAAATCCGCTTTCAATGGTGGACCGACATGCTCTCCGGCCACGTCCATGGCAGCGCCGAGGGCAATCCGGTGGCGGCGGAGCTGCTGCGCGCGATCCGCGATTTCGACCTGCCGGTCGAGCCGCTGTCGCTGCTCGTCGACGAGCACCAGTTCGACCTCTACAACGACCCGATGCCGACCATGGCGGCGCTGGAAGGCTATCTGGCCGCGACCTCATCGGCGCTGTTCGCTCTGGCGGCGCAGATCCTGGCGCCGCCCTCGGACGCCACCGAGCATCTCGCCCGTCATGCCGGGCTGGCGCAGGGCATCGTCCAGGTCATTGCAAACCTGCCGCGCGACGCCGCGCATCGGCAATTGTTCCTGCCGCAGCAGGTGCTGACGAGCCACGGTTGCAACATGGAAGATGTGTTCGCCGGCAAGGAGACGCCGAATTTGCGTTCCGTGCTGGAGCAGCTCGCGGGCGAAGCGAGGCAGCATCTGGCTACGGCCCTGTCGTTGCTGCCGGAGGTGCCGGCAGCGGCGCGGGCAGCATTTCTGCCGATTGGACAGGTGCGGGCCGACCTCAAGCTGCTGTCGCAACCCGGGCGCAATCCCTTCACGCCGAGGCCATCGTCCCGGCTGCGCACGCTGTGGACGCTGTGGCGGGCTTCGCGGTCGCGCGAGTTTACCAAATAGCGGCTGGCTTATCGCCTGAGCCGGCCAAATGCCCTATGCTGTCCTATGGCTGACTTGTCCCCAATCCCACCCTTTGATCTCAGCGGTCTGCCGGTCGCCCCAAGCGACATTGCTGCCGCAGCCGAGACGATCAGGGGCGCCGTCGTCGAGACGCCCTGCAGCTACAGCCGCACGCTGAGCAGCATCTGCGGCTGCGAGATCTGGCTCAAATTCGAGAACCTCCAGTTCACCTCCTCGTTCAAGGAGCGGGGCGCGCTCAACCGCCTCACCGCGCTAACGCCGGAGGAGCGCGCGCGGGGCGTGATCGCGATGTCGGCCGGTAACCACGCGCAGGGCGTCGCCTATCACGCCAAGCGGCTCGGCATTCCCGCCACCATCGTCATGCCGGTCGGCACGCCCATGGTGAAGGTCGAGAACACCAGGCATCACGGCGCTGAAGTGGTCGTCACAGGCGCGACGCTGGAGGAGGCGGCCGCGTTCGCGCGAAGCCACGGCGAAGCCAAAAGCATGATCTTCGTCCACCCCTACGACGATCCGCTGGTGATCGCGGGGCAGGGCACGGTCGGGCTGGAGATGATGAGGGCCGTGCCGGAGCTCGACACGCTGGTCGTGCCGATCGGCGGCGGCGGCCTGATCAGCGGCATCGGCATCGCGGCGAAATCGATCAAGCCGTCGCTGCGAATTCTGGGCGTCGAGGCCTGGCTCTATCCCTCGATGTACAACGCCATCCATGACGGCAATCTGCCGGCGCGGGGCGACACGCTCGCCGAAGGCATCGCGGTGAAATCGCCCGGCAAGATCACGACCGAAATCGTCCGACGCCTCGTCGACGACATTGCGCTCGTCAACGAGGCCGAGCTCGAGCGCGCGGTCGCAACCCTGATCTCGATCGAGAAGACGGTCGTCGAGGGCGCCGGCGCCGCCGGCCTTGCCGCGCTGATGTCCGATCCGTCACGCTTTGCCGGCCAGAAAGTCGGTCTCGTCCTGAGCGGCGGCAATATCGACACGCGGCTGATCGCATCCGTCCTCACGCGCGAGCTGGCGCGCGAGGGGCGGCTGACCCAGCTCTCACTCGACATTCCAGACAGACCCGGGCAATTGGCCGCCGTCGCGGCCCTTTTGGCCGAGGCCGGCGCCAACATCATCGAGGTTTCGCACCAGCGGACCTTCTCCGACCTGCCGGCCAAGGCCACACTCCTGCAACTCGTCATCGAGACCCGCGACAGCGCCCATCTCGACGAGGTGATGGCGAAGCTCAGTGCGTCCGGACTGAGCGCGCGCTGCACCTAGGGCACGTTGAAGACGCCAGGCCGAGCCGAGCGCTACTCCGGAAGGCCTGCGATGCGGAGGGCGTCGCCGAGCGAGGAAGCAAGCGCTGGCGCGCAGTTGACGCCCTGAAATTGACGGCCATAGCGGAACGTCGGGTGCAGCTCCAGCACCCGCGCGGCCGCCGCCTTCGCCTCCTGCAATCGTCCAAGCTTTGCCAGCGCCGCGGCCAATTGCACATGGGTGATGCTGTGGCGAGGATTGGCCTGAACCGAGCGGTAAGCGGCGCGGCACGCATCCTCATATCGGCCGTGATGGAAGTGCCCGAGAGCCTGGGCGTCGAAAGCGGCGAAAGCCCATGGATCGAACGGGCTGAGCCGCAGGCCTCGTTCGCTCCATTCGATAGCGCGGTCAGCATCTCCGCCCCAGCCGAGCATGACGCTGCCGAGGATGTAGGTCAGCGCCGATGATGGGCTGATGGCGAGCGCGGCCTCGAACGCGATGAAGGCTGCGGGGCGATCGTGCCCGTCCATGCCGATCGAAAAGCCTGCGAGCGTGAGAGCAAGCGCATCATCCTGGCCATGGGCGATGGCCGAGCGCGCGTGGCGGATCGAGGCCTCGCGATTGGCCTCCTGCAAACCGGCTCGAAGAAACAGGCAATGATGGCACATCGCTGCATTGCCGTGCGCAAGCGCATACGCAGGCTCGAGCGCGATCGCACGTTCGAGCAGCACGAGCGCCTGGGTGACCTGGGCTGGCATGCCGGAATCAACGTCCGGCTGGGCGCGCAGGACGAGATCATAGGCATCCAGGCTGTCCGGCCGCTTGCGCCTGACCCTGTTGATCTCGGCGCGCCGCAGGCTGGGTGCGATCGCACCGACGGTCGACGATGCGATGTCGTCCTGGAGGGCGAAGACGTCTTCGGACCGGCGGTCAAATCGCTCGGCCCATACGTGCATGCCAGTCGACGCATCGATCAACTGACCGGTGATGCGGACCAGCGTGCCGGTCTTGCGGACACTGCCTTCCAGCACGTAGCGTACGCCAAGTTCGCGGCCGACCTGCTTCACGTCCACCGCGCGGCCCTTGTACGCGAACGTGGAATTCCGCGCGATCACGAACAGCCAGTTGATGCGCGAGAGGCCGGTGATGATGTCGTCGACCATCCCGTCGGCAAAATAGTCCTGCTCCTCGTCGCCGCTCAAGTTCGTGAAAGGTAGCACTGCGATCGACGGCCTGTCGGGCAGTGACAGCAACGGCGCTTGCGGTGTTGCTCGTGCGGGATCCGGATCGGGCTTCGTCACGGTCGGACCGACATAGCGATAGCCACGGCGCGGCAGCGTTTCGATCCAACGCGCCTCGCCGGAGATGCCCGCCAGCGTGCGCCGCACCGCCGCGATCTGGACGGTCAGGTTGCTGTCCTCGACGGCCTGGGCTGGCCAGGCCGCCTCGATCAAGGCCTCCTTCGAAACCGGCACACCAGCCTGCCGGACGAGGACCGCCAGCAGCAGCACTGCGCGCTGGCCGAGAGCGGTCGGCTCAGCACCGTGGAACAGGATCCCCGCATCGCCATCGAGCCGAAAGGGACCAAATTCAAGGATCGTGGCCATCGCCGAAGAAGGCCACATTTCGCAGGTTTTTTGCAACGTTTTCCGAACGGCTTCGCGACTTTCCGGCTGGACGGGACCACCATCGCGCGAGCCGTGAGGAACGCTGCAACAGCGATGGAGGTGTACATGACCGCGAAACACGTCATCCGCAGGCCCGGCGAGACCGAGGGGGTCACGCTGCGCGGCCAGCCAATGGCCTTCCTGGTGACGGGCGAGGACACCAGGCACACGAGCATGTTCGACTGGACAATTCCGGCAGGATTCGCCACCGGCCGGCACGTTCATCGTGTTCAGGAGGAGACCTTCTACATGCTCGAAGGCGAGTGTGAATGGTTCGTCGGGGATGAGATTGTCCGGGCAACCCCAGGAACCTTCCTCTTCATTCCTCCCGGTGTTCCCCACAACATCACCAACGCGAGCGAGAAGCCCGCGCGTGTGCTCATGACCGTATCCCCGCCGGGACACGAGCATTACTTCGAGGAGCTGGCGAAGCTGACAGCAAGCGGTCGCCCGGATGCGAAGGCCATCAGCGAGCTACGCGCCCGCTTCGATACCGACCAGCTCTCGGCGCTGACGACAAGAGCTTGAAGCCCAGACGGCGCGACTGTGGACCGACTTCAAGGCCCGGCCGCGCCGGCCTTTTGTTACCGTGCCGCCAGATCCGCCAGATGAGCGATCAGTCGATCGATCTCGGCTTCCGTGTTGTAATAATGCGGCGATGCCCGCACGACATGCGGCAAGGCGCGAAGTTCGGCATCGATGCGCGTGCTCGACGGATCTGAAGCGCCGATGGTGATGCCTGCTGCAGCGGCACTGGCGACAACGGCGTCCGCCTCGTGCCCGTCCAGCGTGAAGCTGACGATGGCACCCGGCGCGCGTCCGAGGTCGCGAATGGTGATGCCGGGAAGGGCCGCGAGGCCGTTGCGAAGACGGCCGGCAAGCATTCGGCAGCGTTGTTCGATCGGAGCGATGCCGATCTCCAGGGCGTAGTCGACGGCGGCGCCGAGGCCCAGCCGGGCCGCGTAATTGTTCTCCCAGGTCTCGAAGCGGCGTGCATCGTCGCGAAGCCGATATTCATCGCGCGAGACCCAGGGCGCGGCGAAGTGATCGATCATCGGCGGCTCGAGCCGTTGCAGCAGTGCGCGGCGAACGTAGAGAAAGCCGGTGCCGCGCGGGCCGCGCAGGAATTTGCGACCCGTGGCCGACAGCATGTCACAGCCGATGGCTTCGACGTCGACCGTCATCTGGCCGACCGCCTGGCAGGCGTCGAGCAGATAGGGAATGCCGCGTGCCCGCGCGATCTTGCCGACCGCTGCCGCCGGATTGACCAGTCCGCCATTGGTCGGGACCCAGGTGATCGCGATGAGCTTTACGCGCTCATCGATCATGCGCTCGAGCGCGTCAACGTCGAGCTCGCCGCTGGCATCGCTCGGCACGACGTCGATCGTCGCGCCGGTCCTCTTGGAGACCTGTAAGAACGCGACATAATTGGCCGCGTATTCCGCCTCAGCAGTCAGGATGCGGTCACCCTTGCGAAACGGAAGCGCGTAGAACGCCATCTGCCAGGCGACCGTCGCGTTCTCCACGAGCGCGATCTCGTCGGGTGCGGCATTCAGCAGACGCGCCACCGAGCCGTAGACCGCTTCGAGCCGGTCGGTCTCGCGATCCGCGGCCGCATAGCCTCCGATCTCGCTTTCCAGATCGATATGCTGCTTCATCGCCGCGACAACGGAGGTCGGCATGAGCGCCGCCCCCGCATTGTGGAGATACGCGAGCCGACTGGCGGCCGGTGTGTCAGACCGAATTTGGTCGATGTCGATCACCAACGCCTCCACTTCTCGCGATCCCTCATGCATGAATTAGACGCGCCGAAGGGGCCGAGCAAGACGTCAGGCCAGGGACGTCGGCTGGATCTCAGATGCAGAGGCCGAGCAGCTTGACGTGGCAGTTGCTCGATTTGGGCTTGCTTGCGGGCGCAGCTTCCCGCTTCACGGCAATTAGGGGCTCCTTGTCCTTGTTCTTCTTGCCCTTGCCCTTCGGCTCATAATCGCCGGCGATCACCATGGCCCAATAGGTGCGCTTGCCGCTGGCATTCCTGGCGCTGGCGATGCCGACGCGGGAGGCGTTGTGCAGCAACAGGTTCTTGCGGTGCCCGGACGAGTCGATCCACTGTCCCAGGGTCTTCTCGAAATTGTCGTAGCCGTAGGCGATGTTCTCGGCGGCGCGGCCCGCGCCGGCGGGCGCGACGCGGCGATTGAAGGGGCCGAGCGCGTCGTGACTGAGGTCATCTTTCGCCGCCATCGCGCGGGCCTGGTCCATGGCGATGCGGTCGAGGGTGGAATCGCGGACGACGCGAACTTCACCGTGCTTGAGGCGGAAGCTGGAGATCAGCTCGGCCGGGGTCTCGGCCATTGCGGGCGCGGCCGCCAGCAGCAGAAGGCCGGCAATCAGGCCGCCCACCAGATGATGCATCATCGTCCCCTGAGCGCCCATGACCCCGCCGCGCCTGCCTTGTCCGACCGCTTCTCTATCGCCAATGTGGACGCTTCAAGGCGAGGGGGGCCGTCAGTGAGTTGGCAGATCCGCCTCGAAGTTGAAGCGGTCGCGCAGATTTTTTCGCTGTTCCAGGATGTCCTTGAGGAAAGCTCGGTCCTGGTCGTTCTTCATCATCGGCTCGATCAGGTCGAGCTGGTTCATGGCAACCAGTTGCAGGATCTCGGTGCGCGGCTTGCCGCCGGCGTCGCGCGGCAGCGCGTGCACCACTTGGATGTGCTCCGGCGGTTTCGGCCCCTTTGCGGCCGCAAGCTCGTTCCGCAACTGGCCTTCGAGCGTGGCCTGGTCGGCTTCGACGAAGGCATAGAGCCCGACGCCGGAGCGGCGGTCCGCGAAAGCCACGATGGCGGTGTCGCGCACGGCCGGGTTTTTGCGGATCAGCTCGGTCAGCACCGGCGCGTCATTCACGAGCCTGCGGCCGCCGCCCTCGCGATCGGTGAAGTTGAACAGGCCGCGCGTGATCGCGCGGTAGATCTTCTTGCCGGTGACAAGCCACAGGCTGGCGGCAAATGACTTCTTCGCAAGGATCTTTCGCTCGCGCGGCGTCAGCGCCTCAGGTGCGTAGGAGCGCTTGTGCTTGAGCAGATGCCGAAGGTCTTCATAGGCCAGGATGCGATAGAGCCGGCCGCGCCGTGCAAAGCAGGCGGCGAGCTGGAAGTCGGTGACATAGGCGAGGCCGTCGCGGCCGACCAGCCAGTTCTGTTCCTTGGCAAGATCGTTGTGGCAGATACCGGCGCGGCGCAGCCGGCGCAGGGCCGCCTTGGCCGAGCGGAAATAGGCGAGGTCGCCGTGCGGCTTTGCCAGATGCAAGGCGACGCCGTCGACGAAGCCGCGCACCAGCGCACGGCGTCCGGCCCACAGCAGCTCCGGACCAACGTTGAGGCCTTTGGCGAGCGCCAGAGCGTGCTTCTCGCGGGCGAACAGATGGCGCGCCAGGAGAAACGACCACCACGGCACCTCGTCGAGCCGGCGCAGCACGGCATCGACCTCGCCGCTCTCGCCGCGGAAGCGCCCGCGCTCGACGGTCGAGAACACGTCGCGCTTGAGCAGCACGCCCTCGGTCCAGCGCGCCGAGAGCGTCGCGGCGTCGTCTTTGGGGAGGCTCATCGCAAACTCACGCGGCTGCGGCAATGCGCAAATGATCGGCGATCCAGCGATCGAGATCGGCGAGTGCCAGTGCGCTCATCGCCTGCTTCTTGGCCACCGTCTTCTCGTTACCGCGCAGGCGCGTGCCGTCGGGTTTCTTCGTCGGCGCGGTCGCAAGCGGTGGGAATAGACCGAAATTGATGTTCATCGGCTGGAACGACCGTGTGCCGGGCTCGATGGTCTCGATATGGCCGCCGGTGATGTGGCCGAGCAGCGATCCGAGCGCGGTCGTGCCAGGCGGGCTGACAAGCGTCTCGCCGCGCGCGTCCGCGGCTGCATAGAGACCGGCGATCAGGCCGACGCTGGCCGATTCCACATAGCCCTCGCAGCCCGTCATCTGGCCGGCGAAGCGCAGCCGCGGCTGCGCGCGCAGGCGCAGCTGACTGTCGAGAAGCTTTGGCGAGTTCAGGAAGGTGTTGCGATGCAGGCCGCCGAGGCGGGCGAACTCGGCCTTCGCCAGCCCGGGAATGGTGCGGAAGATGCGCTGCTGCTCGCCATACTTCAGCTTCGTCTGGAAGCCGACGATGTTGTAGAGCGTACCGAGCTTGTTGTCCTGGCGCAGCTGCACGATGGCGTAGGCTTTGGTCGTGGGATCGTGCGGATTGGTGAGGCCGACCGGCTTCATCGGGCCGTGGCGCAAGGTCTCCGGGCCGCGCTCCGCCATCACTTCGATCGGCAAGCAGCCGTCGAAATAGGGCGTGTTGGTCTCCCACTCCTTGAACTCGGTCTTCTCGCCGGCGATGAGCGCAGCGACGAAGCCGTCATACTGCTCCTTGGTCATCGGGCAGTTGATGTAGTCCGCGCCGGTGCCGCCGGGGCCGACCTTGTCATAGCGCGACTGAAACCAGGCCACCGACATGTCGATGGATTCGCGGTGCACGATCGGCGCGATCGCGTCGAAGAAGGCGAGCGCGTTCTCGTCGGTCAGCTCGCGGATGGCATCGGCCAGTGGAGCGGAGGTGAGGGGACCGGTTGCAACGATGACGTTGCTCCAATCGGCCGGCGGCAGGCCCTTGACCTCGCCACGGGCGATCTGGATCAGGGGATGGTCGTTCAGCGCCTTGGTGACGGCCGCGGAGAAGCCGTCGCGGTCGACGGCGAGAGCGCCGCCAGCAGGCACCTGGTTGGCGTCGGCTGCACGCATGACCAGCGAATCGAGCCGGCGCATTTCGGCATGCAGCAGGCCGACGGCGTTGTTGGCGGCGTCGTCCGAGCGGAACGAATTGGAGCAGACGAGCTCTGCGAGCCCGTCGGTGCGGTGCGCTTCGGTCATGCGGGTCGGCCGCATCTCGTGCAGCACCACGGGCACGCCGGCCTTGGCCACCTGCCAGGCGGCTTCAGAGCCGGCAAGGCCGGCGCCGATCACGTGCACGATGTTGGATTGAGGTCCTGTCATGGGGCGGACAGGTAGCGCTTTTCGGCGGGGAGTGGAATCGCCGAGATCGAGTTTTCTGCCGCTAGATGCGACAACGCCCGCACGAGGCGGGCGCTATCGGTCCGTTCCGGTGGAAGGGCTGAAACGATATCAGCCCTGATACTGACCGGCGGCAACGCGCGGGATGTCCGAGCGATCGAGGCCGATATCGGCCAGTTCGCGATCGCTGAGCTGGGACAGCTCGGCAACATTGCGCTGATAGTCCCGGAAGGCCTGGATCATGCGGATGAGCGAGAGCAGCATTGGTAGTCTCCTGTAGTTCGATTCAGCCCTTGCCCGGACTGCATCGTTGAAATGAATATAAGTGAGAGTGGTGCAGTGCGAAAGTTCCGATGTTGCGATGCAGCTAAGCGAGTAACGCATACCGTGAGTAAGGGACGCTTAACCTCTCGCCAGCCTCGCCCAAGGCTTCGGCCGTATGCATCGAATCTAGCCACAAACGCCCGTGTAATCACGGGTTTAAGGGCTGTCGATTGATCTCGATCATAGCCGAAATAGGTTGCATTCCTGTCACCGGCAAGTCGGACGCTCAGCTTCTATACCCAAGTCCGGCATGCGTGATTCGCATGAGACGAACCTCGCCGATCTGAATTTAAATTCACTTCTTGTAATGGTCCTAGGGGCTTTGCCGGAGCAGGTTGGGCGACGAAATGCAGCGGAACGGCCCATTCGCACCCCACGATAACGCAGCGCACACACGCCGAGCGTGTGGCGATGATTACCGAGATGTAATGAAAATCAGAAATTTCGCATGCGGCTCTGCGTGGCGCGCAACATCACGCAATTCTCGCGGGGAATTTATTGCGGCAAGTTGCCGCGTCGGGAGGAAAGTCATGTTGCAGATTCCGGCAATGTCGCCGGGTCTGTCCCAAGATCAAGAGAAGGAAGGTAACGTCATGACGAAGTTACTCGGGGTTATCGCAATCGCCGCCGTCGCGTTCGCCGTCGCGCCGGCCCAGGCCGCCAAGCACGCCACGGGCGGTTGCAGCTCGGCCAATCTGGAGAAGACGGAGACCGCGATCGAGAACATGGCCGACGGTGACAGCAAGTTTGTGGCGCAGAAGGAGATCGCGGCTGCGCAGGATTCGCTGCTCAACGGCAAAATGGGCGCATGCGGCGCGCATCTGAACAAGGCGATGCACGCCACCATGGGCAAGTGATGGGTAGGTAGACGCACAAGAGAGGGCCGGTCGCCGGGCGATCGGCCCCTACGCGTTTGTTGATGGGTGTTTAGGGGGCGCGCGCCAGCTGGGTGGCGAAATAGGCGACGGTTTTGGAATAGACCTCGCTCTTGTTCCACTGCTGCAGCACCGCGAAATTCGGACTGCCCGGCTGCCAATCCTTGCCCTTTTGCCAGCCATAGCCGGCAAGATAATTGGCGGTGGAGGCGAGCACGTCGGGCGCGTTGTGCAGGAGGTCGCGCTTGCCGTTGCCGTCGAAATCGACGGCGTATTTCATCCAGGACGACGGCATGAACTGGGTCTGGCCGAGCTCGCCTGCCCAGGCGCCCTTCATCTCGGCTGGCACGAGATCGCCGCGCTGGACGATGCGCAGTGCGTCCAGCAGCTCGGCGCGAAACTGCTCCGCGCGCCGGCAATCATAGGCCAGTGTTGCGAGTGAGCGGATCGTGCCGAACTTGCCGGTGTTGACGCCGAAATCGGTCTCCAGGCCCCAGATCGCGACCAGGACCTCGCCGGGAACGCCATAGGTCTGCTCGATGCGCGACAGCACCGAGCCGTACTGCTTCATCCTGTTGGAGCCGCGTTCCAGACGCGGCGGCACCATGCGGCCGGAAAATTCCTCGAAGGTCTGGGCGAAGACCTTTTGCGAGCGGTCGCGGTTGAGCACGCTCTGATCGAGCGTCACGCCGGCGAGACCAGATGCAATGGCCTGCTGTGAAATGCCCTTGGCCGCAGCGTCGGTCTTGAAGTCCGCAAGCCAGGCATCGAAATTGCCCGAGCCGCAGGCAACCGCGGCGAACGCTGGCTGGGCGGACAGGATTGACGCGGAGAGAGCGAAGGCTGCGAGAGCGAGACGAGAAATCGTCGAGGTCATTCGAGGTAATGAATTCCGTGAAGCGATCTGGCCGGCCGGCAATCTCGATCGGAACCGCGGCCAAAGCAAGGCGTGCGACAGGCCGCGATCCTGCCCGAACCAGGGCAGGATCGCATGTCACGATATCGTCAGGCGTCCGTCCTGTTACGCCAGGGGAAGAGGTTGGCCGGGAAGTCGGCAGCCGGCTTGCGCGGACGATGCGGCGGGGGCGGCACCGGACGTGCACCGGGCTCCGAGACGATCACCTTGCGGTAGAGATGCCAGGTGGCATGGCCGAGCAGGGGGATCACCACGGCAAGGCCGAGGAACGCCGGGATCGTGCCGAGCGCGAGCAGGACCGCGACGATCAAGCCCCAGGCCGCCATCGGCACCGGGTTCCTGGCGACCACGCGCAGCGAGGTGCTCATCGCCTCGAACGCGCCGGCATGGCGGTCCAGCATCAAGGGGAACGACACGGCGCTGATGCACAGCGCGGCGAGCGCGAACAGGAAACCGACGCCGCAGCCGACCACGATCAGCCACCAGCCCTGCTGCGTCGTCAGCACGCGCGTCATGAAGTCCGAGAGCCCGGTGACGCCCTCATAGCCGAACGCCGCGACATAGATCGCCTGCGCGGTCGCAACCCAGGTCACGAACAGCGCGAGCAGCAATGTGCCGAGGCCGAGCATCGCCCCGAACGAAGGCGAGCGCAGCACCTCCATCGCATCCCAGGCGCTGGCTTCCTCATAGCGTTCGCGCCGGCTGGAGAGCTCGTAGAGACCGAGGGCCGCGAAGGGCCCGATCAGCGCGAAGCCGGCGGCCAGCGGAAACAACAGTGGCAGCACCGAATAGCCCATCACCACGCGGGCGAGCACGAGGCCGAGCACCGGATAGATCACGCAGAGAATGATGGCGTGGCTCGGCACGGCCTTGAAATCTTCCCAGCCGCGCCTCAGCGCATCGTGCAGATCGGACAGCTGGATGGTTCGGATCACCGGTCCAGCCGCATCAGTGGGCTGGGCCATCGTGGGGACATTGCCCTGGTAGAGTGTGGCCATGGTCGCTAGCTCCCTTGCCGAGCGGCCGAATTCGGCGCCGGCAAACGGCGCGAGCGGCCGCCATTCTCTGAAGTCCCGCGATCCCGACCAGACGCGAATTCCGGATGACATCGCGAGCTGAGCTGGAAGCGTACGCCCATTTGCGAGTCCTGTCCCTCACGCTTGGGTGAAATTCGATGCCGCAGCGCAACTCGACGGTGTCATTCGGTCGTCATTTCGCCGCAGATAAGCTGATGCTGCGTGCTGGCTCGCGGAACTTTGCGGGCGCTACGCAGTAACTTGGTCTATAAGTGCCACTCAAGGCCCTTCCAACGGATCCTTTTCGGGGAGCAGACATGAGCATTTTCGGGAAAATCATGAGCGCGATCTTCGGCAGCCAGCCGGCTTCCGCCGCGCCCGCCGGTGGCGCAGCGCCGGGCAGTGCGCCCGCAGGCGCCGCGCCGGACGCTTCGGCTCCGGCAGGCGCGCCCATGGCCGCGGTCGACGTGGCAGCGATCGTCGACAAGGCGGTGGCCGCGCACAAGGGCGAGAAGCTGGAATGGCGTACCTCGATCGTCGACCTGATGAAGGCGCTCGACATCGATTCCAGCCTCGCTGCGCGCAAGGATCTCGCCAAGGAGCTCGGCTACAGCGGCGACATGAATGACTCTGCCAGCATGAACGTCTGGCTGCACAAGCAGGTGATGTCCAAGCTCGCCGCCAATGGCGGCAAGCTGCCGCCGGAGATCAAGCACTGACTGCAAGCACTGACCGACCGCCGGTCGTGTCGCAAGGGCCCGCAGTCGCGCGGGCCCTTTTGCTTTCAGGCGACCAGATCCGCGTCCTCCGGATGCCTGTCGAGATAGTCGACGACGAAGCCGCAGCCGGCAATCACCTTGCGGCCGTCGCGCCGGATCAAATCCAGCGCGCCCTTGATCAGCTCGGAGGCGATGCCGCGGCCGCGCAGCGCGCGGGGCGTCTCGGTGTGGGTGATGATGACCGCCGTCGGGGTCAGCCGGTAACTGGCGAAGGCGACCTCGTTGCCAACACCGAGTTCGAAGCGGCTCCTGTCCTTGTTGTCCCGTACCGATGCCACCATGCAAGATCCTTCCGCCGTGCGTCTGACGCGTTGATCTAGGAGCCCGTCCCCGTCCTTGGCAAGGCGCGGCCATGGGAGCTTGCCGCACGGCAGATATCTGCAAACGCGCGTGCCTGTAGCTGCAGCGCAGTACGAGAAGCCATCCTTGGTGAACACCACGCCGGCTCCAATAATTACCGGCGACACCCTTGCAAGTTCCACGGCGGCTCCCACGTCCTCTCAAGGACATACGCCCGAATGCGGCCGGCAGGGTCGCTAGACATTCGGAGTGTCATGATTGCCAGCCGCAGACGTATGCCTCTTTGCAGGAGGTTACGATGTCGGACTTTGGTTTCTTGAATACTCATCGAACATGGGAAGACTGGTGCGGGATGCTGCTCGGCGCGCTCATCGTGGCTTCGCCGTGGTTTCCCATCCAGGATCCGGCGATTGCCGGGCACCCGACGGCGATCCTGAATACGGTCGCAATCGGCCTGGTCGTATTTGGCATCAGCCAGCTCGAATATGTCGCCTTGCAGCGCTGGCAAGAGGTGACGACGATCCTCGTCGGACTGTGGCTCATCGCCTCGCCTTACGCCCTCGGCTATTCCGCTGACGGCTTTCTCCGCATCTACCACACGAGCCTCGGCGCGGCGGTGGTGCTGCTGGGCATCCTTCAGCTGTGGCAGGACTGGGATCTGAACGATCAGGACATGCTCAAGCACGGACGATAGGCCGTAGATGTCGGCAGGCCCGCTGGCTTCGGGCGGCGGGCCTGTGCTCTCACCTCGCCACGAGGTCGGAATAGTCCGGATGCTTTTCGATCCATGCCTTCACGAACGGGCATTGCGGGATCAGCTTCAATCCGGCGGCGCGGACCTGGTCGAGAGCGCCTTGCACCAGCTTCGAGCCGACGCCCTTGCCGCCGAGCTCCTTCGGCACGTCCGTATGCTCGAATGTGATGACGTTGCCATCGAGCTTGTAATGCTCGGTCGCAAGATTGCCATCCACTGCGAGCTCGTAGCGGCAGTGGTCCTTGTTGTTGATGACGTTGCTCATGTTGTCGCCCCTCCAGCTGCCAGCCTCGCGCACCAAGTCATAACGCACGGTCGCGCCGGCCGGTTAGATGTTGAGGTCGTTCGGTTCAATCGGCCGCTTTGGCGAGCCTGGAATCTTCGGGCTGCTGCGGCGGGCGCAGGCATCCCTGGCAGATGACCAGGGAGCGGTTGACCCTGGCATCCTGCTCGGCCTCGCTGGCATCCTGCGCCTGCCACCATTCCTTCGACTGAGGCTGAAGTCCGGCCTGCGATGTGTTGCGCTCGGATCGCGCCGCGGTCCGTGCTGGTTGTGCGGCTGCCCGCGGCCGATTGGGATCCTCGCCGGCGCCATCCCAGGCGTAACGCGCAGGCTTGAAGGCGGGATCGGAGGCCAGATGCGCCTGTGGCGCCACGGCACATCCGGCGAGCGCCAGCGACAACAGGAGGAAGGCGGGCGCTTTGACCATGACGCGGCACTCTTTACGCGAGAACTGAGCGAGGGTGCGCCGATCATGTTTAAAATTCCCTGAACGATTGCGGCCGCGCCGGCGACAAACGCGCATGCGCTATTTGATGCTTCTGCTCGCTCTGTTCGTCTCCGCCGCGCGCGCGGAGGATGCAAAGCCGTTCAATCCCTCCGACTATCCGCCCGGCGTGCAGAAGGCACTGCGCTACGCCAACGAGGAATGCACCAGCCAGGACGGTGGCGAGGTGACCTTCGCGCCCGATACGGTGCGTAAGATCGACCTGACCGGTGACGGCCGCGACGACTACATCGTCGATTTCCAGGACACCAAATGCGGCGATCGCGAGACGACCTATTGCGGAACTGGCGGCTGCGTCATCAACATCCTGGTGGCGCTGCCGGACGGCAACGTTCGCCCGGTGTTTGACGGCTATGTCCTCCGCTACAAGATCATGGCCCCGCCGATGAAGCGCGGCGCTGCGCGCACCGTCCGCTTCGATCTTCATGGCAGCTTCTGCGGCGGCTTTGGCCCGCAGACCTGCGTCAAGCAGAAGGCGATCACGGCGACGCCGTTTGCGTTCAAGCAGCCGTAGGGGAGCCGTGCATCCGCCGGCCTTGCAGGGGCGCGGGCGATGGCGATAAATGGGATGCAATGAGCCGGCGGCCAGCGCGCCGTCCGCCCTCGAAGAGGAATCCCCATGCAGCCCCTGCGCATGTCCCGCCGCGTCATGAATCTCGCTCACATGCTGACCCAGAATGCGCGGCGGCATGGCGCGCGTCCCGGTTTCGTCTGGGGTGACAAGTCCTGGAGCTGGCGGCAGATCGATGCGCAGGTCTCGGCGCTGGCGGCGGCGCTCGCCGCGCGTGGCATTGCCAAGGGCGACCGTATCCTGGTCCATTCCAAGAATGGCGACGAGATGTTCTTCTCGATGTTCGCCGCGTTCCGGCTCGGCGCGGTCTGGGTGCCCACCAATTTCCGCCTGATGCCGGATGAGGTCACCTATCTCGCAGAGGCCTCCGGCGCCAAGGCGTTTCTGTGCCATGTCGATTTTCCCGAGCATGCGGCGGCCGTGAAAGGCGGCGCGCTCGAGTTCACCTGGAGCGTCGACGGCAAGGGCGCGTTCGGCGAGCGCTCGGTTGCTGAGGCCATTGCCTCGCAGGCCGGCGCCAATGTCGCGAATGTCGCTGTCGAACACGACGATCCCTGCTGGTTCTTCTTCACCTCGGGCACCACCGGCCGCTCCAAGGCCGCGGTGCTGACCCACGGCCAGATGGGCTTTGTGATCACCAACCATCTCGCCGATCTGACGCCCGGCGTCACCGAGAACGACGCCTCGCTGGTGGTGGCGCCGCTGTCGCATGGCGCCGGCGTGCATCAACTGGTGCAGACCGCGCGCGGCGTCTGCACTGTCTTGTTGCCGACCGAAAAATTCGACATCAACGAGGCGTTCCGCCTGATCGAGATCCATCGGGTCGCTAATCTCTTCACGGTGCCGACGATCCTGAAGATGATGGTCGAGCACCCCGCCGTCGACAAATACGATCATTCCTCGCTGCGTCACGTGATCTATGCGGGGGCACCGATGTATCGCGAGGATCAGAAAACCGCGCTGAAGAAGCTCGGCAAGGTCATCGTGCAGTATTTTGGCCTCGGCGAGGTCACCGGCAACATCACCGTGCTGCCGGCAGCGCTGCACGATCCCGAGGACGGCCCGCACGCGAAGATCGGCACCTGCGGCTTCGAGCGCACCGGCATGCAGGTCTCGATCCAAGACGACGAGGGCCGCGAGCTCGCGGCCAACCAGAGCGGCGAGATCTGCGTGATCGGGCCGGCGGTGCTCGCAGGCTATTACGACAATCCCGAAGCCAATGCGAAGGCGTTCCGCAACGGCTGGTTCCGCACCGGCGACCTCGGCCACATGGATGAAGAGGGGTTCGTCTACATCACGGGCCGCGCCTCCGACATGTACATCTCCGGCGGCTCCAACATCTATCCGCGCGAGATCGAGGAGAAGATCTTGACGCATCCCGCGGTCGGCGAGGTCGCCGTGCTCGGCGTACCCGATGCGACCTGGGGCGAGGTCGGCGTCGCCGTCTGCGTGGCGCGTGCCGGCGAGAAGGCAGTGAGCGAAGCCGAAATGGCGGCGTTCCTCTCGCCGAAGGTGCCGCGCTACAAGATGCCGAAGCGGTTCTTCTTCTGGGAGGCGCTGCCGAAATCCGGCTATGGCAAGGTCCCCAAGCGCATGGTGCGCGACGAGCTCGAGGCGCGCGGGCTGCTCGATCTCGACAAGACGAAGACAGGCTGAGCGCAGGTGATGAGGAGTATCACGCAGCCGGGCGCGCCCATCGCGGAACGCATTCAATGGGTGGAGGCGAGGGGGCGCGCCTTCTCGTTCACGCTTCCGGCAGGTCTGCCGCTGCTGGAAGCCGCGCGGCGTGGCTTTGCGGCGGAGGGATTTGCCGGCGGCGTGCTCAACTTCCGGCACGGCGCGCTCGGGCCGTTCGCCTATGTCATGCCGGCGCTGTCGAAGACCGGCGAGAACGCGGCGTTCTATAGCGACACGTACTGGCCCGGCGGCGTGACGCGCACGAAGCTCGGGAGCATGACGCTCGGCATGCGCGACGGCGTGCCGTTCTTTCACTGCCACGGGCTGTGGACGGAGGCGGACGGCAAGGCGAGAGGTGGCCACATGCTGCCGGACGAGACTGTTGTCGCCGAACCGTTCGAGGTCGAGGCCTTCGGCCTTGATGGCGCGATGTTCGCCGCCGAGTCCGATCCCGAGACCAATTTCAAGCTGTTCGGGCCGGTGGCGGCTGCGAGCAGCGGCGCGCGCACCACGGCCAGCGCCTTCGCGCTGCGGCTGCGCCCCAATCAGGATCTTGCTGGCTCCCTCGAAGACTTCTGCCGCACGCATGGCATCGCGCGCGCGAAGATCCATGGTGGCGTCGGCTCGACCATCGGCGCGCGCTTCAGCCATGGCGGTGTGACCGAGCCGTTTGCGACCGAGCTTGCGGTGACGGCCGGTCTGATCGCGCCCGGGCACTCCGGTGCGATCGAAGCGGCGCTCGACGTCGCGCTGGTCGACTACACCGGCGGCTTGGCGGAGGGGCGGCTGGTCCGCGGCGACAATCCCGTGCTGATGACGATGGAGCTGGTGCTGGAGGCGCTGGACTAGGTTGCGACCGGGGCTCGCCGGGAGCCCCTGCCACTTGCGCGGCATCATTGTTCCCGTTACGTTCCGGTTTGAGATCGCCGGTGGCGGAACGGACGGAGAGACGACCATGAGCCGGCGAGGTCATCGCACGATCAACCTGCCGGCACCGTATCTGAAGCGGGTCTGGCTCGACCCGTCGAAAGTTCACGATCGCGAGGCCTATCCGTTTTGCCTGCCCATCTTCCCGGATGATTTCGAGCTCAATTTCGACGCTGCCATCACGATTATCGTTGGAGAGAACGGCACCGGGAAGTCGACGATCCTCGAGGGCATCGCATCACTCGCCGGCTACGACGATGCCGGCGGCGGCAAGGGCTATATGCCGGTCGACCATTCCGAGGCGCGCGAGAAGATGGGCGGCCAGCTCGGCAAGGCGCTCCGCGCGAGCTGGCTGCCGAAGATCAGCAATGGCTGGTTTTTTCGTGCCGAGAGCTTTTTCTCGGTCGCGCGGTATCTGGACAAGGCCGCGCGTGATGCCGGCCAGGCCGGTCCCGATTTCCTGTCGCACTCCCACGGCGAAGGCTTCCTGCGCTTCTTCGAGGAGCGTTGTCAGCGCCAGGGCATCTTCATCTTCGACGAGCCGGAATCGGCGTTGTCGCCGGCGCGCCAGATCGAGTTTTTGAAGCTGCTGCGACGCATGGAGGATTCCCGGATCTGCCAGGTCATCATGGCGACCCATTCGCCGATGCTGATGGCTTACCCGAATGCGCGGCTGCTGCGGCTGGCGAAATATGGGCTGGAGCCGGTGACGGTCGAGGAGACGGATCATTACCGGTTGATGCGGGAGTTTTGTGCTGACCCGCGCGGGTTTGTGGAGGCGACGCTGGAGGAATAGCTGAACGTGTCTGACGGCTGTTCTCTCCGCTGTCGTTGCGAGGAGCCCTTGCGACGAAGCAATCCAGGATCTTTCCGCGGCGGCAGTCTGGATTGCTTCGCTGCGCTCGCAATGACGGTAGGTGAAGTAGCGGCATTTTCCGCTCTGGTGTCCCGGACAAGCTGCAACGCGCATAGCGCGTCGAAGACGCGCGTAAACGCGCTTATGGCGGCGCAGAGCCGGGACCCAGGAGCCTCACATATCGCTGTTGCATGGGCCCCGGCTCTGCAGCGCACCGCCGAAGGGGCGCTGCGCTGCGTCCGGGGCACGAGAGTTGTATCCATCTCGCATTCCTATCCAGATCTCGCGCGGTTTTGCGTTCTCGCGGCCTGTTCGGCCCGAGCTTTGTGATCCTTTCCGCCCTCAAAAGTGCCGAGGGCGCAGGGAAGGCCGGGTGCCGGCTGGCACCCGCGGTCCACTGTGCGAAAGCGTGTGCTTAAAAAGCTGCACAGCGGCATACAGGTGTAGCCAAACATCCGGCCTTCCCTGCGCAGTGGGTTTACGGCTTATGTCGTGCTCTCCCCGGGGAGCGATGCACTATTGCCCCCGTCGCCTTGCGGATGGCTGATGCGCGCACCCGGTCGGGCCGCGACATCACCGCAACACTTGGCGCACAGACCCCGGGCGCCAGGACCACACGATTTTGCCGTACGCAGGCTGCACCGGTCGTGTGCGCGTTAGTCCTTGCTCACGGTGTGACCCGCCCTGCAAACCACCTTCGCGCCGACGCCGCCTGCGTCCACCACGTCCCATCCCGCGTGTCGTGACGATCGCGTTGCGCCCCTCGGCCGGGTTGGGATGATCGTCTATACGATAATCCGAAGTTCTGATAAAGAGAAATATTTCGATTTGGTGGCGTTGACCCTCCCGTGGGTGTTTTGCCCGCCGGGTCGCGCAAGGGCTTGTGGGTCGCGCCGGGCTCCGCCGCAACGGCGCCACGAACCGGTCTCCCCTCGGCCCCAAAATGCGCTAGGATGACCGCAGCGCGCATTCCAAGTCGCGCACGATCAACTGGACGTAAGAGGAAACGAGATGAGGGTGACGATTGGACGGCGCACGGCTGTGGCTGGCGCGCTGGCTGTGTGTGGGGCGGCAGGCTTGACGGCAGCCTTCGGGCCGTTTTTTTCACCGGCGGCCTGGGCGCATGGGCCGACCCGGCAGAAGGTGCGGGAATCCATCGAGATCAACGCGCCGCAGGACAAGGTCTGGGCTGCGATCCGCAACTTCCAGGACATGGGCTGGCTTCCGCCTGTCACCAAGACCACCGGCGAGAAGGGCAACGAGATCGGCGCGACGCGCCAACTGACGCTGACGGGCGGGGCGACTGTCGATGAGGAGCTCTACAAATACGAGCCCGACATGATGAGCTATTCGTACCGTATCACCAAGGTCGACGTGAAGGTGCTGCCGGTGACCAATTATTCCTCGACGTTGACGGTGTCGCCGGCTTCCGACGGCAAGTCCAAGCTGGAATGGGCCGGGGCATTCTACCGCGGCTTTCCCAACAACGATCCGCCGCCGGAGCTGAGCGACGAGGCCGCGGTGAAGGCGGTGAGCGGGCTCTACAAGGCCGGCCTCGAAGCCCTGAAGAAGAAGATCGAGAGCGGTAGCTGATCGTGCGGATGCTGGTTCTGGCGGCGCTCGCCGCCAGCCTTTGTCATGCCAGCCTCGGCAGCGCCGCTGCCGAGGAGGCGTTCGTCACCAACCAGCTCAGCGACGATCTGATGGTCGTGGATCTCGCCGCCGCGCGTAGCGTCGCGACCATCCCGATCGGCGGCAAGCCGGCCGGCGTCGCCGTCAGCGCGGACGGCCGCTTTGCCTATGTGACGAGCCCGGACGCCAAGGCGGTGACGGTGGTGGACGCCGCAGCCCGGCAGGTGGTCGGGCGGATCGAAGTCGGCGGCGGGCCGCTCGGCATTGCCGTGGCGCCCGATGGCCGCACCGTCTATGTCGCCGATTGGTATGCAGCCGCGGTGCGGGTGATCGACGCCGCGAGCCGCAGCGTCACGGCCAGCATCGCGGTCGGCGCCTCGCCATCGGGCCTGGCGGTGACGCCGGACGGCAGGCTGCTGCTCTCGGCCGACCGCGACGATGACAGCGTCTCGGTCGTGGACATGGCGACGCGCCAGCGCAAGGCGACCATCAAGGTCGGCACCCGACCATTCGGTGTCACCATCGATGCCGAGGGCAAGCGCGCCTACACCGCCAATGTCGGCTCCGACGACGTCTCCGTGATCGACATCGCCGAAGGGCGCGAGATCGGCCGCGTGTCGGTCGGCATGCGCCCCTATGCGGTGGCGCTGACGCTGGGCCGCGGCTTCGTCACCGACCAATATGGCGGCACCGTCAGCGTGTTCGATCTGGCGAGCCTGAAGCCGGTCAAGCGCATCAATGTCGGCGACTATCCCGAAGGCATCGCTGCGACCGCCGACGGCAAGCGCGTCATCGTCGCCTGCTGGGAGAGCAACACGCTAAGCATCATCGACGCGACTGATGTGAAGGTGATCGGCGAGATCAGGACCGGCGACGGCCCGCGCGCGTTCGGGGCGTTCCTGCGCAAGACGGAGTAGGGTGTGTAGGGTGTGTAGGGCGGATTAGCGAAGCGTAATCCGCCATCTTGCATCGACGATCGGTCGGCGGATTACGCTGCGCCAATCCGCCCTACGATTACACAACACGTCCGCAATCTCGTCCATCCGCTCGAACACGTGATCCGGCCCGTGCGCGCGCAGCGCCGCCGGGGCCGCATAGCCCCAGCACACCGCGCCGCAGGCAATGCCCACCGCGCGTGCTGCCTCGATGTCACGAACCTCGTCGCCGATAGCGACGACCTGGTTTGGCGCCACGCCGGCGCGGCGGATGACGCGGTGGAATTTCGCGGGCTTGCCGAACAGCGATGCCGAGCAGTCGAAATGCGAAAACAGCGCGGCGGCCTCGCCAAGCTTTTCGCGCGCATTGGCCTCGCTGTCCGACGTCACCAGCGCGAGCTGCACGCCGTTGTCCGCCAGCGTCCGCAGCATCGCCTCGACGCCCGCAAACAGCGGGATCTCGCTAGCTGCCTCTCCCTTCAGCCGCCGCGCATGCCGCGCGATCGCCGGTAGCTTCCACAAGGGTACCTCAAGGCGGCTGAGGATCTCGCGCGTCGAGGCATGCCGCAGCTCCTCGACGTCCTCATCCCGCACGCGGCGAAAGCCGAAGCGGTCGGCGATGTCGTTGACGGTGCGCAGGAACCACGGGAAGCTGTCGGCCAGCGTGCCGTCGAGATCGAAGATGGCGAGGGTGTAGGGCATGGAGGCGAGGGCTACGTCGGCCAAGCTGGTCTCACTTCTGCATGCAGGTCTCTTGCAAGGAAAGGTTGTAAGCGGTCTAGTGAGTAGCTATTGGTACTAAGATTCGGTCTCTGCGACGTGCAGGAGGCGGTCTGTTTACAGCTCAGATTGGTTGTTAAAGTCGTGGCTCGCATATTCCTGTCTTATTCGAAGTCTGATGCGAACTTCGCGCTACAGCTGGCCGAACGTCTTAAGTCGCTTGGCAATGAAATCACAGTTGATGTTGAGTCTTTGACCGCAGGGCAGGATTGGCGCACACGCCTATCTGAAGGACTGAGGCGGGCGGAGCTCTTCGTCGTGCTGATATCGCAGTCCTCGATAAGGTCGCCGTCGGTATTGCAAGAGATCGGCGCGGCTAGGGCATACGCCGTTGAATCAGACCGGATGCTCGTGATCCCCGTCCTGATTGATGACATATCAATACCATCTGTCGTCCAGGACATACTCGTTCTCATGGCGGCCGATCGAGATCTCGATAAAATTGTTTCCGATATCTCGGTCTCAATTTCGCAGTTCGTCGGCCGGAAGGCCGCTAAGGACGAAAGAGCGGCAGAAGTCGCAAAGAGAATCGAGATCAATGCCGCTTCCTACATTGATGATGCTGTGCTGTCTCAAAGCAATGCCGAGGCGAGAAACCGCGTCATGGGAATCATTTGGTATGTCGCGGGGTTCATTTCCCTTCTAAGCGGCATTGCGTTTGCCGCGTTTGCATTGGCGCACGGAGACGCAAACAGGCCGACCGAATGGACAGATTTGGCAGTCGCAACCTTAAAAGGCGTTGTCGTCATTGGTCTCTTAGCTGCATGCGCAAGGTATGCGTTCTCACTGGGGAAGTCTTACGTCAGCGAGGCATTAAAGTGCTCGGACCGCATTCATGCGATCGCGTTTGGGAAGTTCTACTTGCAGGCCTATGGCGATAAGGCAACCTGGGTAGAGCTAAAGGAAGTATTTCAGCATTGGAATATTGATAGAACATCAACATTCTCGTCGCTGGATACTGCTCAAATTGATCCTCAAATCTTGAGCCTGCTAGGCGACGTGGTTAAGACCGCCATCGGAAAAGCGAAAAGCCCGCCTTAGCGCGGTCGAGATAACGGTTAGGCGATGCGCCTCACTCCGCCGCCTCGCTCGTGCTCCGCCGCTTCGGCTTCCTCGCCTTCTTCAGCACCGGCTCCAGAAACTTGCCCGTGTAGCTCCGCGGCGCCTTGGCAATGTCCTCCGGCGGGCCCCAGGCGACGATCTCGCCGCCGCCGTCGCCGCCTTCGGGGCCGAGGTCGATGACCCAGTCGGCGGTCTTGATGACTTCGAGATTGTGCTCGATGACGACGACCGTATTGCCCTGCGCGACGAGCTCGTGCAGCACTTCCAGGAGCTTCTTGACGTCGTGGAAGTGCAGGCCGGTGGTGGGCTCGTCCAGGATGTAGAGCGTGCGGCCGGTGGCGCGCTTCGACAGCTCCTTGGCGAGCTTGACGCGCTGGGCTTCACCGCCCGATAGCGTGGTAGCCTGCTGGCCCACGTGGATGTAATCGAGCCCGACGCGGTGCAGGGTCTGAAACGTCTCGCGCACGCGCGGCACCGCCTTGAAGAACTCGGCGGCTTCCTCGACGGTCATGTCGAGGACGTCGGCGATGCTCTTGCCCTTGAATAGCACCTCCAGCGTCTCGCGGTTGTAGCGCTTGCCCTTGCAGACGTCGCAGGTGACGTAGACGTCGGGCAGGAAGTGCATCTCGATCTTGATGACGCCGTCGCCCTGGCAGGCCTCGCAGCGGCCGCCCTTGACGTTGAAGGAGAAGCGGCCGGGCTCGTAGCCGCGCGCCTTGGATTCGGGCAGGCCGGCGAACCATTCGCGGATCGGCGTGAAGGCGCCGGTATAGGTCGCGGGGTTGGAGCGCGGGGTGCGGCCGATCGGCGACTGGTCGATGTCGATGATCTTGTCGATGTGCTCGAGGCCCTCGATGCGGTCGTGCGGGGCCGCGCCCTCGCTGGCATTGTTCAGCTTGCGGGCGATGGACTTGTAGAGCGTGTCGATCAGCAGCGTCGACTTGCCGCCGCCGGACACGCCGGTGACGGCGGTGAACAGGCCGAGCGGAATTTCGGCGGTGACGTTCTTGAGATTGTTGCCGCGCGCGTTGACCACCTTGATGGTGCGGCGATGGTTCGGCGGCCGCCGCTCCGGCACCTCGACCTCGAGCTCGCCGGTCAGGTACTTGCCGGTGAGCGATTTCGGGTTGCGCATGATCTCGGCGGGCGTGCCTTCGGCAATGATGTTGCCGCCATGCATGCCGGCGCCGGGGCCGATGTCGAGGACGTGGTCGGCGAGCAGGATGGCGTCCTCGTCATGCTCGACCACGATCACGGTGTTGCCGAGGTCGCGCAGCCGCTTGAGGGTGTCGAGCAGGCGCGCGTTGTCGCGCTGGTGCAGGCCGATCGAGGGCTCGTCCAGCACGTAGAGCACGCCCGTCAGGCCCGAGCCGATCTGCGAGGCCAGGCGGATGCGCTGGCTCTCGCCGCCGGACAGCGTGCCGGAGGAGCGGGATAGCGTGAGGTAGTTGAGGCCGACGTCGAGCAGGAAGGTGAGACGCTCGCGGATCTCCTTCAGGATGCGGCCGGCGATCTCGTTCTGCTGCGCGTTGAGCGCCTCGGGCACGGTCTCGAACCATGCGCCGGCGCCCTTCACCGACAGCTCGGAAATCTCGCCGATATGCTTGCCGCCGATCTTGACGCAGAGCGCCTCGGGCTTGAGCCGAAAGCCCTTGCAGCCCTCGCAGGGCACGTCGTGGAAATACTTCGCCAGCTCCTCGCGCGCCCACTCGCTCTCGGTTTCCCGATAGCGGCGGTTGATGTTGGTGATGACGCCTTCGAACGGCTTCTTGGTGTCGTAGGAGCGCACCCCGTCCTCGTAGGAGAACTTGATCTCGTCCTCGCCGGAGCCGTGGAGGATGGCGTTCTGCGTCTTCTTGGCCAGGTCCTTCCACTTGGTGGTCAGCGTGAATTTGTAGTGCTTGCCGAGCGCAGTCAGCGTCTGCACGTAATAGGGCGACGACGATTTGGCCCAGGGCGCAATCGCGCCCTTGCCGATGGCGAGCTCCTTGTCGGGGATGACGAGGTCTTCGTCGACATGCTGCTCGACGCCGAGGCCGCCGCAGGCCGGACACGCGCCGTAGGGGTTGTTGAACGAGAACAGGCGCGGCTCGACCTCGGGGATGGTGAAGCCGGAGACCGGGCAGGCGAACTTTTCCGAGAACAGGATGCGCTCGGGTCCGCTCTTGTCGTGGATCTTGGCGGTCTTCTTCTTTTCCTCGGCGGGAGCCGCCGCCGGCGCGTCGGCGAATTCGACGACGGCGAGGCCTTCGGCGAGCTTCAGCGCGGTCTCAAAGCTCTCGGCGAGGCGCTGGCCGATGTCGGCGCGCACCACGATACGATCGACCACGACGTCGATGTCGTGCGGGAATTTCTTGTCGAGAACAGGCGCTTCCGCAAGCTCGTGGAAGGTGCCGTCGATCTTGACGCGCTGAAAGCCCTTCTTGAGCCATTCGGCGAGCTCCTTGCGGTACTCGCCCTTGCGACCGCGCACGACGGGGGCGAGCAGATAGAGGCGGGTGCCCTCGGGCAGCGCCAGCACGCGGTCGACCATCTGCGAGACGGTCTGGCTTTCGATCGGCAGGCCCGTGGCCGGCGAATAGGGCACGCCGACGCGGGCCCAGAGCAGGCGCATGTAGTCGTAGATCTCGGTGACGGTGCCGACGGTGGAGCGCGGGTTCTTCGACGTCGTCTTCTGCTCGATCGAGATCGCCGGCGACAGGCCGTCGATCTGGTCGACGTCAGGCTTCTGCATCATCTCCAGGAACTGGCGCGCATAGGCCGACAGCGATTCGACGTAGCGGCGCTGGCCCTCGGCGTAGATGGTGTCGAAGGCGAGCGAGGATTTGCCGGAGCCGGAGAGGCCGGTGAACACCACCAGCTTGTCGCGGGGAATCTCGACGTCGATGTTCTTGAGGTTGTGCTCGCGCGCGCCACGGATCGTAATTGCGCGCAGGCTGGAGCCCGCGTTCTGTTGTTGGCGCTTCGCCTTGATCACTTCATCCATCCGAGTTGCCCTCAAGGAATCCCATGGGTGCGCGACCGCGCCAATAAAAAAGGCGCGCTCGCCCGGAACCGGGATCGGCGCCGATGGGGTTGTCAGCGAACGTAGGAAGAACGGAGACGGATTTCCAGTGGGACTTGCGAATCGTCAACGGAATGTTGGCGCGCTGGCGGCATCTGGCAGCAGTTGCTTTTGCGGAACTGCGCGGCAAGTGCCGCGAAAACAAAAAGGCCGGCGCAAGGCCGGCCTTTCGTGACGATGGGACGTCGGCAGCGATCAGGACTTCAGATCAATACCGGGCGACCACGGGGCCGCCGAAAGTGTAGTTGAGGCGGACGGTGCCCATGTCGACGTCCTGCTTGATCCGATCGATACGGTCGTTGACGCCGAGGATCGTGAACGAGTTGTTGCGCTTGCCCATGAACAGATGGTCGTATTCGATCGCCACGGACCAGTTCGGTGCGAAGCCGAATTCGATGCCGGTGCCGACCGCGCCACCCCAGCGCGTCTCGCTTGCGCTGTCGAGGACCACGCCGCCCAGCAGGCCGTTATATTTGGCGTGCGTGACGGCCGCGCCACCCTTCACGTACCAGAGCACGTTGTTCCAGGCATAGCCGACCTGGCCGGTGAACAGGCCAAGCGCGTCGATCTTGGTCTGGTTGACCAGCGGCCCAAGCACCACGCTCGTATTCGAGCCCTTCAGGTTGGCCCAGTCGCCTTGGGCTTCAAGGCCGAACACCCAGTTGGCCGACTGCCAGCGATAACCGACCTGTCCGCCGACGACGCCGCCGGTCGCATTGTGACAGCCTTCAGCCGTGTCCGGACCCGCAACACCGAAGATGTTGTTGACGTCCCAGCAATTGCGGCTCGAGGCGCCGCCGCCGTTGATACCGATGTAGAAACCGCTCCAATTGTACATCGCGATCGGCGCGACCGGAGCCTTGGTGTAGGGGCGGGCCGCCAAATCGGCCGCCGAGGCCGGTGCCAACGCGCTGAGTGCGAACAAACCGGCCGAAGCCAGCAAAAGCTTCTTCATATCCATTCCCCAGTTCCGTTTCTCTTTCTGATCTTCCGGAAAGCGGAAGAGCCAGCGGACCTATGACCCGACTAATGTCACTGCTTTACACCATTAAAGCCAAAGGTTGTGTCACCCGGGCGCCACATCTCTCCGAAAACGCGAGCGAGCCGGTTGGCTCGCGAAAAAACAAAAAGGCCGGCGCGAGGCCGGCCTTTCGTGACGATGTGACGTCGGTAGTGATCAGTGCTTCGCAGATCAGTACTTGGCAACCACCGGGGCGCCGAAGTGGTAGTTCACGCCGACCTGCACGGTGTGGAAGTTGAGCGTGCCGGTGGTGATCGGAGCGCCGAGACCGGAGAAGTAGGTCTCGCCACCGAGGCTGCGATAGAGGTACTCGCCCTTGACCGACCACTGCGGAGCGAAGAACGCCTCGACGCCGGCGCCGACGGTCCAGCCCGAGTGGAACTTGCTGTCGGAGACAGTCACGCCGAGCGCGCTGACGCTGACCTTGTTGTCGATCCAGGCGTAACCACCGGTGCCGTAGAACAGCACGTTGTTGACGGCCCAGCCGATGCGGCCGCGGACGGTGCCGAGCGCGTCGGTCTTGGACGACACGGTGAGGCCGAGAGCGGTCGCCGAGGCGCTGACGTCAGCCCAGGAGCCATCGGCCTCGATGCCGAACACGACGTTGCCGGTCTGCCAGTTGTAGCCGGCGGTGCCACCGACGAAGCCACCCTTCATCTTCGGGTCGCCGGAAGCGCTTTCCCAGGCGCCGCCACCGACGATACCGAGGTAGAAGCCGGTCCAGTTGTAGACGGCCGCCGCCGGAGCGATCGGAGCCTTGGTGTAGGGGCGGGCTGCGAGGTCGGCCGCCGAGGCGGGCGCAGCGAGAGCGAACAAACAGGCCGAAGCCAACAAAACCTTCTTCATTTTCAACTAATCCCAGTCCCAGTTTCTGTTGTTGCCTTCCTGACCGGAAGGGCAGCGGACTCAACGGCCCAACTGACGCCGTGCTTACACCACCAAAGCCGCAAGTTGTGTCTCCGAAAAGCCACAGCGGTCGAAAAGGTGATGGTTACTGACTTATTGCCTCCCGTTCATGTCGCGCCAAACGAAAAAGGCCGGCGCGAGGCCGGCCTTAGACGTCAATGATATCAGATGGATATCAGTAGCGCGCGGCGACCGGCGCACCCCAGTTGAAGTGATAGTTCACACCTGCCTTGACCGTGTGAACGGTATCGGTCCACTCGGAGCGGTTGGTCACGACGGGGCTGTACTGAATCGTGCTCTTGCCGAAATCGATGTAGTTGTATTCGACCTTGGCCGACCAGTTCGGAGCGAACATGTATTCCGCGCCGGCGCCGACGGTCCAACCCCAGCGGGTGTTGTTCTGGATAAAGACGTTTCCGGGGATGCCATCGTAGCGATGCTGAATGTCGCCGACCGCAGCGCCGCCGCTGACGAACAAGAGAGCGGGGCCGGTCGAGTAGCCGAGACGGCCCTTGATGTCGCCGAAGCCGCGGATTCTCGTGAAATAGGTGTCGCCGAGGCCGGCATTGATCTCGGCCGAACGACCGTTGATGTCAGCCCAGTGATAGTCGCCCTCGATGCCGAACACCCAGTTGGCAGCCTGCCAGTTGTAGCCGACTACGCCACCGACAAAGCCGCCGGTGGTGTCGTAGTTCTGACTTCCAGCAAAGATCGCCGTATTCGGACCGCCAAAGAAGGTTTCGTCGCTGCGGCCCCAGGCACCACCGCCCTGCACACCAATGTAGAAACCGGTCCAGGTATAGATCGGAGCGGGGGGCGCGATCGGCGCCTTTGTATAGGGACGGGCTGCAAGGTCGGCAGCACCGGCCGGAGCCGAGAGGGTCAGCGCAACCGCGCCGGCAAAGCCAATCAAAATCTTCTTCACTGTAATCTCCCCAGTCGTGTCCGCCTCTCTGAGTTCCCCAAGGCGGACTATCAGGCGCGAGGCCCATTGCATCAATTCCAAGCACGACGATAGCTCGATTCTGCGGCAGAGTCCGTGCCCGGAGTGCAACAGTTGGGTGTAATCGACCTACTTCTAACTTAATGAATGTTAAGTGATTTTGCCGTTCACGGGAACCCCGATTTGGTTCCATCCCAATTGCCATCACAGCGCCATATAGACGCCATCCCGTCTCCACATTTGGCGGCGATTTCTGCAGGAACAAATCTGGAACAGACCGCCGGTCGGTGCTATATGTGGGGATAACCTTGGGGGTGACGGGCTGAGCAGCCCCTGCAAGCGTATAGGGTCGCCCTAACAGGGCGCAGAGGAACGCGGGCAGCGCGCTCGGCCTTAGGAAATTCAGTGGCATTCGGAGTGGAGAGCGGCGATGGCGGGAAGCGTCAACAAGGTCATTCTGGTTGGAAATCTCGGCAAGGATCCTGAAATCCGCCGCACCCAGGACGGGCGGCCGATCGCGAATCTGAGCATCGCGACCTCCGAGACCTGGCGCGACAAGAACAGCGGCGAGCGCAAGGAAAAGACCGAGTGGCATCGCGTCGTGATTTTCAATGAAGGGCTCTGCAAGGTCGCCGAGCAGTACCTGAAGAAGGGCGCGAAGGTTTACATCGAGGGCGCGCTGCAGACCCGCAAATGGACCGACCAGAGCGGCGTCGAGAAATACTCGACGGAGGTCGTGCTCCAGGGCTTCAACTCGACGCTCACGATGCTCGACGGCCGCGGCGGCGGCGGAGGCGGCAGCTTCGGCGACGAGCCGGGCGGCGATTTCGGCTCCTCCGGACCCGTCAGCAGCGCACCGCGCCGTCCCGTGGCCGCCGGCGGCGGTGGCCGCAACAGCGACATGGACGACGACATCCCGTTCTGAGCAGGGACCGGACGATGAGGGGGCGCAGGCTGGCTGAGCGGCGCCTTCCCATTTCGTGTCAGCAAACCTTACTAATCGGCAGAAAGGGCTCGGGATTTCCGGGCCCGCTTCATGTTTGGGTTGAACTCGGATTGCGCCAGAGCAATCGCGTCGATGGCGCGCGCCGGCCGCGCGATTGACGAGGTCCCGGAGGTGATTTCGGAAGGCCTGTTCCGGGTCCCTCCGAAACGCTCTCCGTAAGGCCGTAAGTTGTTGGAAAAATAAGCGGAAAAAGCGCTTCCCTGAAGCCTGCGAGGGTGGTTATCAGGGTCTCGATGCGCTATATGATTCCCAGCTAAAACCTCACCGGATTTCCCCTTGGCTGACGACGACAAGCCCGGCGACCAGCCGGCGCAACCCTCGGATATTCGCCCCGTCTCCATCTTCGAGGAGATGAAGAAGTCCTATCTCGACTACGCCATGAGCGTGATCGTGGCGCGGGCGCTGCCTGATGCCCGGGACGGTCTGAAGCCGGTGCACCGCCGCATCCTGTTCTCGATGAACGAGCAGGGGCACACGCCCGACAAGAAGTACGTCAAATCCGCCCGCGTGGTCGGTGACGTCATCGGTAAGTACCACCCGCACGGCGACCAGTCGATCTACGACGCCATGGTCCGCATGGCGCAGGACTTCTCGATGCGGGTGCCGCTGATCGACGGCCAGGGCAATTTCGGCTCGGTCGACGGCGATCCCCCGGCTGCCTATCGTTACACCGAAGCGCGCCTGACTAAGGCCGCGCTGGCTTTGCTGGCCGACATCGACAAGGACACCGTCGACTTCCAGCCGAACTACGACAACAACGAGACCGAACCGTCGGTCTTGCCGGCCAAGTTCCCGAACCTTCTCGTCAACGGCGCCGGCGGCATCGCGGTCGGCATGGCCACCAATATCCCGCCGCACAATCTCGGCGAGGTCATCGACGCCTGCGTCGCGCTGATCGACAACCCCGCGCTCACCATCGACGAGCTCATCAACATCGTGCCGGGACCGGATTTCCCGACCGGCGGCGTCATTCTCGGACGCGCGGGCATTCGCGCCGCCTATCACCTCGGCCGCGGCTCGGTCGTCATGCGCGGCAAGGTCGCGATCGAGACCATCCGCAAGGAGCGCGAGGCGATCATCATCACCGAGATCCCCTACCAGGTGAACAAGGCGACGATGGTCGAGCGCATCGCCGAGCTGGTCAAGGAAAAGAAGATCGAGGGCATCGGTGACCTGCGCGATGAATCGGACCGCGACGGTTACCGCGTCGTCATCGAGTTGAAACGCGACGCCGTGCCGGATGTGGTGCTGAACCAGCTGTACCGTTTCACGCCGCTGCAAACCAGCTTCGGCGTCAACATGGTGGCGCTCGACAGCGGCCGTCCTCGGATCATGCATCTGAAGGACCTGCTCGCGATCTTCGTCGACTTCCGTGAGCGGGTCGTCACGCGTCGCACCAAGTACCTGCTCGCCAAGGCGCGCGATCGCGCCCATATTTTGGTTGGTCTCGCGATCGCGGTGGCCAATATCGACGAGATGATCCGCGTGATCCGGACCTCGCCGGACCCGACCACCGCGCGCGACACCCTGATGTCGCGCGACTGGCCGGCCCGGGATGTCGAGGACATGCTGACCCTGATCGACGATCCCCGTCACCGCATCAGCGCGGACGGCACGATCCGGCTGTCGATGGAGCAGGCCAGGGCCATTCTCGATCTGCGCCTTCAGCGCCTCACCGCGCTCGGCCGCGATGAAATCCGCGACGAGCTCGACAAGCTTGCCGGCGAGATCGCCGATTATCTCGACATCCTGCGCTCGCGCGAGCGCGTGCTGGGCATCATCAAGACCGAGCTTGCCGAGGTGAAGGCCGAGTTCGCCACACCGCGGCGCACCGTCATCATCGAGCAGGAAGGCGAGGTCGAGGACGAGGACCTGATCCAGCGCGAGGACATGGTCGTCACGGTGTCCCATGCCGGCTACGTCAAGCGCGTGCCGCTGTCGGCCTACCGGGCCCAGCGCCGCGGCGGCAAGGGCCGCGCCGGCATGCAGACCCGCGACGAGGATTTCGTCAGCCGCCTGTTCGTGGCCTCCACGCACACGCCGGTCCTGTTCTTCTCCTCGCGCGGCCAGGTCTACAAGGAGAAGGTCTGGCGTCTGCCGATGGCCGCGCCGAACGCGCGCGGCAAGGCGCTGATCAACATCCTGCCGCTGGAGCAGGGCGAGCGCATCACCACCATCATGCCGCTGCCGGAGGACGAATCCACCTGGGGCAACCTCGACGTGATGTTCGCCACCACGGGCGGCAACGTCCGGCGCAACAAGCTGTCGGACTTCGTCGACGTCCGCCGCTCCGGCATCATCGCCATGAAGCTCGACGACGGCGAGTCGATCGTCGACGTGCAGATCTGTACCGAGCGCGACGACGTGCTGCTGACCGCCGCCGGCGGCCAGTGCATCCGCTTCCCGGTCCCCGATGTGCGCGTGTTCACCGGGCGGACCTCGATGGGCGTGCGCGGAATCGCGCTCGGCGAAGGCGACAAGGTGATCTCGCTGGCGATCCTGCGCCATGTCGAGACCACCTCGGACGAGCGTTCGGCCTACCTGAAGATGCGCCGCGCCGTCGCCGGCGAAGCTGCGGCCGAAGACGCCGCCGTGGACGCCGAGGCCGAGGAGACCTCCGGCAGCTTCCAGCTCGCGCAGGAGCGTTACGCCGAGATGTCGGCGCAGGAGCAGGTCGTGCTGACCGTCTCCGTCAACGGCTATGGCAAGCGGACATTGTCCTACGAGTACCGTACCACCGGCCGCGGCGGCAAAGGCATCGTCGCCATGAGCGTCAACAACCGCAACGGCAATCTGGTCGCGTCCTTCCCGGTGGAGGATGCCGATCAGATCATGCTGGTCACCGACAAGGGCCAGCTGATCCGCTGCCCGGTCGAAGGCATCCGCATCGCCGGCCGCTCGACGCAAGGCGTGATCGTGTTCGACACCGCCGAGGACGAGCATGTCGTCTCGGTCGAGCACATCACGGAAGAGGCGGAGAGCGGGAACGGAGCGAACGGGGAGTCGAGCGGGGAGTGATAAGTCACTCCCTGTGGCCCGGATGGAACGAAAGCGAAATCCGGGGCTCTCACGCCTGGCGAAAATCCCGGATTGCGGTTTGCTCCATCTGGACTACGAAGCTCGCTAAATCTCCAGCTCCGTGCCGAACTCCACCACCTGCTTGTCGGCACGCCGAAGAACGCGGCAGAGCGTTCGGCGTTGCGCTGGAGGAAGGCGAACACGCCTTCGCGCCAGACCCACATGCCCGGAATGTCCTCGCTGGGAATGATGGTCTCGCGGCCGACATAATAGGTGATGTCGGAGAGGTCGATGCCGGGCAGCTTGCTCTGGCGGCAGACGAGATTCAAGCCTTCATAGATCGTCGGGTTCTGCATGAAGCCGTAATGCAGGATCACGCGGGTGATGCCGGGAATGATCTCGATCACCTCGCCGCGTTCTTCGTCCGCGATGTGCGGCAGCTCCTCGATCAGCACGGTGACCAGCAGCACGCGTTCGTGCAGCACGCGGTTGTGCCTGACGAACTGGGTGAGCGCGAGCGGCACGCCGCGCGGTGCGGAGGCCAGGAACACGGCGGTGCCGGGCAGCCTTGCGCTGCACTTGTTCACGGCGGTCTCGATCAGATCTTCCTCGGGCTGCCGCAGCCGGCCCCTCGCGGCCTCGACCAGCTTCACGCCGGCGCGCCAGGTCAGCATCAGGAAGGCGACGAGGCCGGCGAGCAGCAGCGGAAACCAGCCGCCCTCGAACAGCTTGATCGAGTTGGCCGAGAAGAAGATCACGTCGATGACGAAGAAGGCGCCGTTCACGGCCACCACCAGCCAGGGCGAATAGCCCCACTGGATCGCGACCAGCGCGGCGAGCAGCGTCGTGATCGCCATCAGCAGCGACACCGCGATGCCGTAGGCGCCGGCAAGCGCGTCCGACGTGCCGAAGCTCAGGACCGCCCCGAGCGTCGCAGCCGCAAGCAGCCAGTTCACCAGGGGCACGTAGATCTGGCCGATCGCGTCGCTCGTGGTGTGACGGATCAGCATGCGCGGCAGGAAGCCGAGCTGGATCGATTGCTGGGTCAGCGAGAACACGCCGGAGATGATCGCCTGCGAGGCGATCACGGTCGCGACCGTCGAGAATGCGACCAGCAGATAGTGCAGGGCGTCGGGGCAGAGCTGGAAGAAGGGGTTCTCGATCATCGCGGGATCGGTGATCAAGAGCGCGGCCTGGCCGAAATAGTTCAGCACCAGCGCGGGCAGGCAGATGGCGAACCAGGCGAGGCGGATCGGCAGGCGGCCGAAATGTCCCATGTCGGCATACATGGCCTCGCCGCCGGTCACCGCGAGAAAGGCCGCGCCGAGAATTCCGAACGAGATGTGGAAATCCTGGTGGATCAGGAAGTCGAAGGCGTAGAGCGGGCTGAGCGCCATTAGCACCGCCGGCGCCTTGACGATGCCGTGGATGCCGAGCGCCGCGAGCACGACGAACCAGGCCAGCATCACCGGCCCGAAGATGCGGCCGATGAAGCCGGTGCCCTGCTTCTGCATCATGAACAGGCCGATCAGGATGGCGACGGTCACGGGTACCACGGCCGGCGCAAGCGAGGGGGCGTCGACCTTGAGGCCCTCGATGGCCGAGAGCACCGAGATGGCCGGCGTGATCGCGCCGTCGCCATAGAGCAGCGCAGCGCCGACGAGCCCGACCACCAGGAGGTGGGCGCGCCATGTGCCTGGCTCGGCGTGGCGGGCATGGAGCAGCGCCAGCAGCGCGACGATGCCGCCTTCGCCGCGATTGTCCGCGCGAAGGATCAGCAGCGCATATTTCAGCGAGATGATGAGCAGCAGGGCCCAGAGGATCAGCGAGGCAATCCCCAGGACAGCGTCGTGACTGAGTGTGCCGCCATGGGCAGCCGCCTTGGCGGCTTCCTTCAGGGCATAGAGCGGGCTTGTACCGATATCGCCATAGACCACCCCGAGGGCGCCCATGGTCATGGCAAGCGGTAGCGGATCAGGATGGTGGCCGGAAGCGACAGCGGGCGTACTGGACAATGGCAACCCCCCGATGGGATCGCGCCCGACGGGCCATTCCGGCGGGCGCGAGCAAACCAGTCTGCGACGAGACGTCGCAAAACTCCATCGGGATTATGTGACGTGAAGCTGACAGGCCAGCCTACGGGGTGCGGTTGGCGGTCACGAGGCGAGCCTCGCGGACATTCGCCTTGGTGCCGGCCTTGCGCAGGCAGGAGGCCTCGAAATTCGGCCAGGCCTGCTGCGAGCAGTCCTTGCCGATGGCGCGGATATCGAGTCGGTCACTCTTGGCCAGCGGCTGCGGCACGCTGGCCTCGACGCTCGGGGCAAAGCCGGGCAGGAGGGTAAGGGCGGCGGCGACACACGCAGACAGAGCGATCGCTGAAAGAGCCTTGATCATTTGACAGTCCCCTGTGATGCGGCCGCCTACGCCCAGTGTGCGGCCCGTCATTCGTTGGCCGGATTAGTAACCATGGCCAGTTTCCGGACGTCTTCGCCGGCACGGGAAATGGTTTCGTGTCCGCGCCGCTTTGTTTCGTGGTCGCTCTCAGGACGAAACAAACCGGCCATCGCCGACACGGCCGGCGGGATATTTCGCCGGAAACGGCTGGGGAACCGGCCCGGCTTGCCGGGCCGGGCCGGGCGCGGTAGGAGGGGGCCATGCCGCGCATTGCCTTCTATCCCGGTTCCTTCGACCCCATTACCAACGGCCATCTGGACGTGGTCCGGCACAGCGTTTCCCTGTGCGACCGGCTCGTGGTCGCGATCGGGGTCCATCCCGGCAAGAAGCCGCTGTTCTCGACCGAGGAGCGGCTGCAGATGCTCCATGACGTCTGCGGGCCGCTGGCCGCCAAGGCTGGTTGCGTGCTCGAAGCTGTGACGTTTGACGATTTGTCGGTCACGGCGGCGCGCAAGCACGGTGCGACGATCATGATTCGGGGCCTGCGTGACGGCAGCGATCTCGACTACGAGATGCAGCTCGCCGGCATGAACGAAGCGATGGCGCCGGAGGTGCACACGGTCTTCCTGCCGGCCTCTCCCATGGTTCGCCCGATCACCGCCACTTTGGTGCGGCAGATCGCCGGCATGGGCGGGGACGTCTCGGCCTTCGTCCCGCCGCAGGTCGTGGCCCAGCTCAAGGCAAAATTCGCCGCATAACGGCGCGCTTCCTTTTTCTCTCTGATCCGGAGTTGTCATGATCCGAATTCTCGCAGTTCTTGCCGCGCTTCTGTTCGCGGTGCCGGCGGTGGCGCAGCAATTGCCGGCCAACCTCGACAAGGCCAACGCCATCGTCATCGACACCACCAAGGGCCGCATCGTCATCAAGCTGCGCACCGATATCGCGCCCCAGCATGCCGAGCGCATCAAGCAGCTCGCGCGCGAGGGCTATTACAACAACGTGCCGTTCCATCGCGTCATGGACGGCTTCATGGCGCAGACCGGCGACGGCCAGAACTTCAACGGCACCGGCGGCTCGAAATATCCGAACCTGAAGCAGGAATTCTCCAAGGTGCATTTCGCCCGCGGCATCGTCGGCATGGCCCGGCGCGGCGACAGCGTCGACAGCGCCAACTCGCAGTTCTTCATCATGTTCGCCGACGGCGGCAGCCTCGATAACCAGTACACCGTGATCGGCGAGGTCGTGCAGGGCATGGACGTCGTCGACAAGCTGAAGAAGGCTCCTCCCGGCTCGGCCGGCGGCGCCGTGACCGATCCCGACAAGATGGTGAAGGTGCAGGTCGCCTCCGACATCAAATAGGAGACGGCGATGGCGCGCTGTGGCGACAAGCTCCTGCTGGTTGCTGTGGTGCTGTTGCTCGGCGTGTCCAGTGCGGCCGCCGAGGATAGGCAGGTCAATACCATCCAGGATATCTTCCGGCATCTGCGCACCTGCTGGAAACCGCCGCCGGCCGCCAAGGCCCGCCCACTCGACATCACCGTCGTCGTGAGCTTTAACCGGTCCGGCGACATTCTGGGCCATCCGAGGATCTCCTATGAATCCGCGGAGGCCTCCGACAATGACCGGCTGCAATACCGGATCGCGGTGATGGAGGCGTTGCAACGCTGCACGCCGATGCCATTTACCGAGGCAATGGCCGGCGCCGCCGCGGGACGTCCATTCGCGATCCAGTTCCGCAGCCGCAAAACGCCTGACAAGACTTCACCTCCAACTCAAGAGAGACGAGCATGAGCGCCACCGAAAACACCCTGATCCTCGAGACCACCCAGGGCCCGGTCACCATCGAGATGCGGCCCGACCTCGCGCCCGGCCATGTCGCGCGCATCAAGGAACTGGTCCGGGAGGGCTTCTACGACGGCATCGTGTTCCACCGCGTGATCGACGGCTTCATGGCGCAGACCGGCTGCCCGCAGGGCACCGGCACCGGCGGCTCGGGCAAGAAGCTGAAGGCCGAGTTCAACAAGGAGCCGCATGTGCGCGGCACCACCTCGATGGCGCGCGCCGCGAGCCCGGATTCCGGCGATAGCCAGTTCTTCATCTGCTTCGACGACGCCCGCTTCCTCGACAACCAGTACACGGTGTGGGGCAAAGTCACCGAAGGCATGGAGAACGTCGACAAGATCAAGCGCGGCGAGCCGGTGCAGAACCCCGACAAGATCGTCAAGGCGCGGATGGCCGCGGACGCTGAGTAAGCGCCGCCCCTCATCCTGAGGAGCGCGGAACGCGCGTCTCGAAGGATGAAGGCCACCCTGCTGCAGTTCGGCCTTCATGGTTCGAGACGGCGCTACGCGCCTCCTCACCATGAGGGTCTGGCTCCGTCGCGCCCGGCACCCACATGCGCACCGATCTGTTCGATTTCGACCTGCCCGCCGAGCGCATCGCGTTGCGCCCGGCGAGCCCGCGCGACTCCGCGAAGATGCTGGTCGTGGAGAGCGGCGCGCTGCGCGACCAGACCATCGCCGACCTCGCACAATGGCTGAAGCCGGGCGACCAGCTCGTCGTCAACGACACCAAGGTGATCGCGGCGCAATTGAAGGGCCGCCGCATCGGCCGCGAGACCGAGCCGAAGATCGAGGCGACCCTGATCAAGCGGCTCGACGGCTCGCGCTGGCAGGCGCTCGTGAAGCCTGCGAAGAAGCTCACAGCTGGCGACCGCATCCGCTTCGGCAATGAAGGCAAGGTCTGCCTGCTCGGCCATCTCGATGCCGAGGTCGAGGCCAAGGGCCTCGAGGGCGAGGTGACGCTGTCGTTCTCGTTCCACGGCCCGGCGCTGGATCAGGCCATCGCCGAGCTCGGCAGCCCGCCGCTGCCGCCCTACATCGCCTCCAAGCGCACGCCCGACGATCAGGACCTCGCCGACTACCAGACCATGTTCGCCGTGAACGAAGGCGCGGTCGCCGCGCCGACCGCTGGATTGCATTTCACCCCGGCGCTGGAGCAGGCGCTGCGCGCGCGTGGCGTCGACATCAACCAGGTCACGCTGCATGTCGGGGCAGGGACGTTCCTGCCGGTGAAGGTAGAGGACACCGAAGGCCACAAGATGCATGCCGAGTGGGGCACGATCTCGGCCGAGACGGCGGAACGGCTCAATAGCGCGCGGAAAAATGGTGGCCGCATCATCGCCGTCGGCACCACGTCATTGCGCTTGCTCGAGAGCGCAGCGCGCGAAGACGGCACCATCCAGCCCTTCGCGGCCGAGACCTCGATCTTCATCACGCCCGGCTATCGCTTCCGCGCGGTCGATATTTTGATGACGAATTTCCATTTGCCGAAGTCGACGCTGTTCATGCTGGTGTCGGCGTTTGCGGGGCTGGAGACGATGAAGGCGGCGTACGCTCATGCGATTGCGAGCGGGTACCGGTTTTATTCGTATGGCGATGCGTGCTTGCTCTTCAGGTCGCGCGGCTAAGCGCCGGCGCTGCAGGGTGGGCAAAGCGAAGCGTGCCCACGTCTTTCTTGAATAGGGGGGTAAGAGTGGTGGGCACGGCGCTTGCGCGCCTTTGCCCACCCTACGATACCTGTTCCTACGGCGCCGGTTACGCCATCACCCGCTGCGGCAACAGCTCCGCGATCTGAACCGCATTCAACGCTGCGCCCTTGAGCAACTGATCCGCCGCCACGAACATCGAGATCGAATGCCCGGAGGGATCGCTGAGATCCTTGCGGATGCGGCCGACCAGGACGTCGTCCTGGCCCGAGGCGTCGATCGGCATCGGGAAGTAGTTCTTGGCGCGATCGTCGACGACCTTCACGCCGGGCGCCCGGGCCATGATGGCGCGGACCTGGTCCTCGGTGATCTCCTTCTCGCATTCGAAGGTGATGGCCTCGCAATGGGCGCGGAGCACCGGCACGCGCACGCAGGTGACGCCGATCGCGATGGTCTCGTCCTCGAAGATCTTGCGGGTCTCCTTGATGACCTTGGTTTCTTCGTCGTTGTAGCCGGTGTCAGGGTCGACGGCGGTGTTGTGGTTGAAGAGATTGAAGGCGTAGGGGTGCGGCATCACCTTCGGCGTATAGACCTGCCCGTTGAGATTGGCGCGGGTGGATTCGACCAGCTCCTCCATCGCGGCCGCGCCGGCGCCGGAAGCGGCCTGGTAGGTCGAGATGATCACGCGCTTGATGCGGTTCTTCTGGTGGATCGGCCACAGCGGCACCAGTGCGGTGATCGCCGCGCAGTTCGGGTTGGCAATGATGCCCTTGTGGTCGCGGATGCGGTTCGCGTTGATCTCGGGGATCACCAGCGGCACGTTCGGGTCCATGCGGAAGGCGGAGGAATTGTCGACCACGACCGCGCCGGACTTCACCGCGATCGGCGCATACTTCTTGGAGATGCTGCCGCCGGCGGAGAACAGGGCGATATCGACGCCTTCGAAGGAGCGCTCATTGAGCTCCTCGATCACGACCGGCTGGCCGCGGAACGACACCGTCTTGCCGGCCGAGCGGGCACTGGCCAGCGCCTTGAGCTTGCCGACGCGAAAGCCGCGCTTGTCCATGGTGGCGATGAATTCGGCGCCCACCGCACCGGTGACGCCGACAATCGCGACGACGGGATCGTTACTCACTTTGTCCTCCATTGAATTTGCGAATGAGACAACAAAAAAGCCCCGGACCAACGAGGGCGGGGCTTGCCGTAGAGCTGATGCGTTTTAGTCGACGACTACGCGCGCACGCCTCCCCGGGCCCCTGAGGCCGTGGTGGTTTTGGTCGTGCGTTTGGTGGTCGTGAACATGGTGGCGACTTATGCGGGAGAGTTTTGCGCCCGTCAATGGCTTTTCACCCCGGTCGATGCCCGGGGCCGGACTCCCGCTATTTCGCCCTGGCGCCCGGCGGCTCGAGGGTGACCTCCTTGAGGTCGTCGCCGCTGACGACGACGATCGAAAAGTTCAGCCGGCCACGTTCGCGCACCAGCCCGCCGCTGATCGCCTTGCCCGAGGCGGCGCGTTCGGCGACGCGCACGGCATCGGCGAGGCGGTGCCTGATCGCACCGAGCGCTGCGAGGTTGTCGCGATCCTCGTGGTCGAGCTCAGTGAGGGGGAGGGCGGCTTCGCCGCCGACGAGCTCGCCGGTCGTGGCATTGATGGTGTGGCGCCAGATCCGGTCGTTGTGCAGGGTCTTCACCCGATACACCGGCACGCGGGCGGCCCCGTCGAAACTCACATCCGCCGTGGTGGCGCCGGCGTGCCGGGCTTCGGCGATCGACATGGCCTGGCTGATCGAGATCGACGAGCTGCGGAAACGCTCGATCTCACGGCTGACGGCTTGGCGGTCGGCCTCGGCATCACCATCTGTGTCGCTGTGAAGGGCGGTCGGCGTACCCGCGGTCACGATCGCCCGCGCAGGCGCGACGATGAGCAGCGCAGGCAAGGCGATCACAAGCAATCGCGAGGTCCATCGTTTGGCTGTCGTCATGCTCGAAACCCTCGGCCAGCGAGTGTGCCGGATGATCGTAAAGAATTCGCGGCCGGCCTTGGGCATCGGCCGGCCGCGGAGCGCCGCACCGGGCTGTACCCGGCACGGCGATCTCAGCGGTACGGGCCACTTTTGGGGCTGGTGAAAAAAGCGGTCCGTATCGCTTATAACTAAACCATACCGTATCGTTTTATTTTGGTCAACGGCGCGGGCGGTTTCCCATGGGGAAAGCGCGCAATCTCACGGAATTGTCAGCGCGGGGGGCGTCGCCGCGACGAGGCTTTGGTGGTGCTTTGGACGCGGTCGGCAGGTCCTAGCGCCCCGGCGAGGAACAGCTTGATGGCGGTGCGCATCCGCTTTTCGGCGGCCTTCAATTCGAGCGCAGTCCCGAACGTCGCCATGCGGTGGGTGTGACCGACGACCACGTCGAGAAACACCTCGGCGGCAATTGTGGTGTCCTCGATGTCGAGCGCGCCTTGCGCCACCAGACGGTCGAAGAAACGTGCCGTGGTGGCGACGGCTTTCATCCAGCCTTCCTCCTTGCCGAGCTTGGCAACGTCGGGGAAGTTGATGGCCTGTGACGTCATCATACGGCTGAAGGCGACAGCGTCGGGTCCGCAGGTGAATGTCAGCATCTCGCGCCCGATCTCGACCAGCCGCTGCTCGACCGAGATGTCGGAGGCGCTGGAGAGCTGCGTCTCGGCGGCGGCCGACAATGGGGCAAGCCAGCGCGCGATCTCGCGTCTCAGCACGGCGGCAAACAGGCCGCGCTTGTCGCCGTAGCGGGAATAGACGGTGGGCTTGCTGACCCGGGCCGCTTCCGCGACCGCGTCCAGCGAGGTGGCGTCGAAGCCGCGGTCCAGGAACAGGCGGGTGGCGACCTCGATCAGCCGCAGGTCGCGCTCGATGGCGGCGGTTTTCGTCGGCCGGCCGCCGCGGGATTTCGGCACTTCGCGCCGCGGCCCTGCCGGTCTCGTCCTGGTCGCAGTCAATCCCATGCCCAGTGATTCCTGCGCGTTTCTGACAGTCGTCATTCGCTCTATATCGCGCAGGAGCGGAGGCGTCATCGCGAATCTGGCCGGATTGGCCGCATCGTCAACGGTTTCGGCAGGGCCTCGTTCCGTCTCACGGCACCGTCGAGCCCCAGGCCTGACCGGCAGCGGCCTTGTCATAACCGTATTGATAGAGCGCCCGCATATAGCCGGTGTCGAAGCCTTCCGACGGCGGCGCCGGATACTCGCGCGCGATGTAGGAGAGGTGGAAGCCGAGGCGGTTGCGCTTGGCGAAATCATAGGTCGAGAAGATGATCGAGCGTGTCTGCGACTGGGTGATCGCCGACAGGCTGCGCGAGGCGACATCGATGGTGCCGTTGGAGACCAGCTCGAAATTACGTTCGATCTTCTTGTTGACGAGGATGTAGATGTCCATCTTCGCATTGCCGGGCAGGCGGCTGCCCTGGAACAGCAGGGCTTCCGGCAGCGTCAACACCGGGGCGGTCACGCCGCCGTCGACATGCATCTCCTGAAACTTGCGGCCCTGGCCCTCGGCGTCGATCATGATCGGCGGAAACACCAGGGGAATGCTGGCGGAGGCCGCCATCACGTCGCGAAACAGTTTGAGCGCCTCGGGTGTGCCGACCGCGGCGATCTTGCCCATGTCCCAGATCGCGGTGCGCTGGGTATCGAGATCGGTCGTCACCACCAGAAGCTTCCGGCCCTTGGCATTCTCGCGCGCGACTTGCGCCATGATCTCCGGCCCGACATAGCGGGCGACGAGCTCGCGCAGCCTCGTGTTGCCGAACAGGCCGGATCCGAACAGCACGCGCATGATGCTGGGATCATTCAACAGGGTCTCGGCGATGCCGCTGGTATAGACCTCCTTCAGCGTGTCGTCGTATTGCGAGCCCAGAAACGCAAACGGCGCGATCAGGCCGCCCGTGCTCACGCCCGAGACGACGGAGAAGGTGGGGCGGGTTCTGGCCGCGGTCCAGCCGTTGAGCACGCCGACGCCGTAGGCGCCGTCGGCGCCGCCGCCGGAGAGCGCCAGATAGGACTTCGTCGCGGTGCTGGTGTCCTTCTCGAAGCTGAATTTCGTGATGGGCTCGTCGGCGTAGCGCCTGAGGCCGTCGATCTCCAGCACGCGCGAGGTGCTGGCTTCTGCGGCCGTATAAGGCGTGCGGGGCAGCGAGGTACAGGCGCCGAGCACCAGGCTGCACGCCAGGAGCAGAAATCCGGCCAGGCGGCCGCCTGTCTGCCTGATCCAGTCATGCGGGCGGCCGGCGACATCAGTCGAACAGGAAGCGAAGGGCATTGTCGGTGGCTGGCGATCACGCATTTACCGCCGCCGGCAGATTTGCCGCGGCATTCTCGTCCAGCCCCCAGGATAAAACTACACTGTATCGTTTTGTTTAACAAGGGCGGTGGCGCTAAAATCCACCGTGTCCCAGTCTGAAGCACCCGCCGGCTGCCGCGTGGCGGGTTGATCGGCCTTCTCCGACACGCAATAAGCACGGCCATGAATCCGGACCATGATCTTCCCAATCACTTTGAATTGCTCGGCACTGATGGCGCCGCGCGGACCGGGCGCCTGACCACGCCTCATGGCGTGGTGCGCACGCCCGCCTTCATGCCGGTCGGCACCGCCGGCGCCATGAAGGGCATGCACTGGCGCGAGGTGCGCGATGCCGGCGCCGACATCGTGCTCGGCAACACCTATCACCTGATGCTGCGTCCGAGCGCCGAGCGGATCGCCGGCCTCGGCGGCCTGCAGCGGTTCACCGGCTGGAACGGGCCGATGCTGACGGATTCCGGCGGTTTCCAGGTGATGTCGCTGTCGGACTTGCGGAAGGTCACCGAGAACGCCGTCACCTTCCGCTCGCATATCGACGGTGCCAAGGTCGAGCTGTCGCCGGAGCGCTCGATCGAGGTGCAGCGCTTGCTCGGCTCCGATATCGCCATGCAGATGGACGAGTGCGTGCGGCTGCCGGCCGAGCGCGCCGACATCGAGCGCGCGATGCAATTGTCGCTGCGCTGGGCCGAGCGAAGCAAACGCGCCTTCGAGAGCGCCCCCGACGGCTATATGCTGTTCGGCATCGTGCAGGGCGGCGACATCCCGCAGCTTCGCCACGAGAGCGCGCGAGGTCTCGTCGCGACCGGTTTCCACGGCTATGCAATCGGCGGCCTTGCCGTCGGCGAGCCGCAGGCGGTGATGCTGGCGATGATCGACGAGACCGCACCATTGCTGCCGAAAAAGCGCCCGCGCTATCTGATGGGCGTCGGGACGCCCGACGACATCCTTGAAGCCGTCAAGCGCGGCATCGACATGTTCGATTGCGTGATGCCGACGCGCAATGGCCGGCACGGTGTCGCCTTCACGCGCTTCGGCCAGGTGAATTTGCGCAATGCGCGCCACGCCGACGATCCGCGTCCGCTGGATGAGGAGAGCTCATGGCCGTCGGCGCGCAACTGCGCGCGCGCCTATCTGCACCATCTCGTCAAGGCGGGCGAGACGCTGGGCGCGATGCTGCTGTCCGAAATCAATATCGCTTACTACCAGTTCCTGATGCAGGGCATCAGGGACGCGATCGCGCAGGGAAGGTTCGACGAGTTCTACCAGCGTACGCGCGCGGACTGGGCGAGGGGCGATATCGCCCCGCGCTAGGTCAACGGTCCAAGCTCAATTGCACACGATCCGCTGCTTGACGGCGTGCTTGGTGACGAAGCCGTAGCCGCAATTGTCGCAGGTCCAGAGATAGCTGATGACGTGGTCCGAGATGTAGGCGGATGCTTCGGCGGCGACCATGGAATCGGCGCAGACGGGACAGGTCGGCAATTCGCTGCAACGCGGATCACGCCTTAGCGCTACGGTCGGCATCACTTCAGCAACTGCTGACATCGTGTGACCTCCCTGCTTTGAGACCTAAGTCTAACATAAGCAGAATCAGTTGACGAGGTCGCAACACAAATGCGTTGGTTTTCTGCTAAATAAAGCTCACGCGATTTTGCGATGCAGCGTATTTAACATGTGCCGCAATTGTCGCTTGCGTGTCGTCGCAGGCTATCCGTAACTGCGCATGAGCCGCGTAAGAAGCGCAAATGTGGTCACAGGGAGTTCATCATGGACGCATCGTCCAACACGGGTGCAGCGCACCAACCCGGCCGCGGCCGGATCTATGACTCGATTGTCGAGGCCTTCGGCAATACACCGACTGTGCGCTTGCGCCGGCTGCCCGGCATGCACGGCGTGAACGCGACCATTTTGGCAAAACTTGAATATTTCAATCCGGCCGCAAGCGTGAAGGACCGCATCGGCGCGGCCATGATCATCGCGATGGAGAAGGCGGGCATCGTCAAGCCCGACACCGTGCTGATCGAGCCGACCTCCGGCAATACCGGCATTGCGCTCGCCTTCGTGGCGGCTTCGCGCGGCTACCGGCTCAAGCTGGTGATGCCGGAATCGATGTCGATCGAGCGGCGCAAGATGCTGGCATTTCTCGGTGCCGAGCTGGTGCTGACGCCCGCGGCGCAGGGCATGAAGGGCGCGATCGCCGCCGCCGAGGAGCTGTTGAAGACGACGCCGAACTCGGTGATGCCGCAGCAGTTCAAGAATCTCGCCAATCCCGAGGTGCACCGTCGCACCACCGCAGAGGAAATCTGGAACGACACCGGCGGCAATATCGATTTCTTCGTGGCCGGCGTTGGCACCGGCGGCACGATCACCGGCGTCGGCCAGGTGCTCAAGCCACGCAAGGCCTCACTGCGCGTCGTCGCGGTCGAGCCGGAGGAAAGCCCGGTGCTGTCGGGCGGACAGCATACGCCGCACAAGATCCAGGGCATCGGCGCCGGCTTCGTCCCTGACATCCTCGATCGCGCCGTGATCGACGAGATCGTGAAAGTCAACTCGACGACGGCGATCGAGACCTCGCGCGCGCTGGCGCGGCACGAGGGGATTCCGGGCGGCATCTCCTCGGGCGCGGCGATCGCGGCCGCGCTCCAGATCGGCAAGCGGCCGGAAGCGGCGGGAAAGACCATCCTGGCGATCGTGCCGTCCTTCTCCGAGCGGTATCTTTCGACAGCGCTGTTTGAGGGAATCTAGGACATGGCGGATCAACCACCGAGGCGGCCGCGCACACTCGGCGATGCCAGGACAGAGGCCGAGGCGGCGTTCAAGAAGGTGACGGCCAAGGTCGCCGCGGCGCCGCCGAAGCCGAACGTGGCACCGGGGATCAAGGAGCAGGTGACGCTACGCATCGATCAGGACGTGCTGGAGTTCTTCCAGGAGGGCGGCCCCGGCTGGCAGGACCGCATCAACGAGGCGCTGCGCAAGGCTGCGGGGAAGTAGCCAACCTCGTCATTGCAAGCGCAGCGAAGCAATCCAGAAATGTATCCGCAGAGAGATTCTGGATTGCTTCGTCGCAAGAGCTCCTCGCAATGAGGAGCATGCTGCGACACCGTCGCACAATAGAAAAAGCCCGGCGCGAGCCGGGCTTTTGTGTTTTCAACCTCACCGCATCTCAGCGGCGGAACATGCCGCCCATCATGCCACCGACGACGCCACCCACGAACGCCGCGCCGGCGGCATCGCCGGGATTGCTGCGCTGGGGAGCCGGTGCCGGTGCCGGTGCGCTGCTGCCTGCGGGCGCGGCGGCACGGCGGGCCGCCTTCTGGCTGGTGTCGCTCGCGGTCGGCGGGGCGGCCTGGACCTCCGAGATCAGGGCCTTGTGCTGGTGCTTGTTGAGGTAACCCGATGAGGGATAGCCGCGCGCGGCCTGCCAGCGCTTGAGCACGGTCCGGGTCTCATCGCTGAACACGCCGGTCTGCTTGGTATCGAAGCCGAGCCCGGTGAGACGACGCTGCACGTCGCGGCGCTGGGTCTTGTCGAGGCCGATCTGATCCTCGGTGAGCTGGGTGGCCTCGTCGGTGAAGGTCGCAGGATCGACGCCGGCGTTGAGGGTGCGCGTCGCGGTCGAGGGACCGCTCTTGATGGCCGCAAGGCGTGCCAGCGCCAGCGCCTTGAACTGACCGTTGGGATAGGCGGCGAGATAGGCGTTGAGCTCTTCCGGCTTGTTGGACTCTTTCACCGAGCGCCAATATTCGAGCTCGACGCCGTCTGAGCTGCCGCTCGCCGCCGGCACGATGCCAGAAGCGGTCGGCGCCGCGTTGGCGACCTGGGTTGTCGGAGCCTGGTTGAGATAGACCGAGCCGGTCAGGTTGGTGTGGCCCCAGGGCAGCTGACCCTTGCGGGTCTCTTCATTGACCTGGGCGCGCACCGACGTCATCGCCTGCTGGATCTCGATGCCGGGCTTGGTGATGTTGTCGATCAGCGCACGGGTGAACGGGCTGTTGTTGCCCTCCTGACCGTCGAGCGCGGTCTGGCCGGGGCCGGTGGCGAACGCGATGAGAGTGCCTTCGCCGGATTTCATCTCGGCAAGACCGCTCTGCACGTTGACGCTGCGCGTCGCGGAGTTCGACTTGATCTTGGCGGCGAACGGATTGTCGCGGCAGGCATCGAGGAACACGAGCTTGACCTTGGCATCGCCCATGGTCTGCTCGAGCGTCAGGTCGATGTTGATGGCGGCGCCCAGCTTGACGTCCATCTCCGACTTGATGTCGGCGTCGACGGGCAGCAGGTAATTGGTGCCGCTGACGGCGATGCCGTGGCCGGCATAATAGAACAGCGCGATGTCGGAGCCCTGCGCCTTGCGCCCGAAGTCGAGCAGCTTCTCCGTCATCTGGTCGCGGCTGAGATTGGAGCCTTCGATCACCTCGAAGCCGACATTGCGCAGCGTCGACGCCATCGCCTTGGCATCGATCGGCGGGTTCGGCAATTGTGCGACGTTCTTGTAGGAGCCGTTGCCGACGACGAAGGCGACGCGGCGGTCGGCCTTCGCGGCACTGACCGACAGCGCCATGCACATCAGCGAAGCGAGGAGGGTGAGGTAGCGCATTCTGAAATCCCCAGAATCGAATTGCAGGCAGCAACGAATTGGCAACGAACCTACACGAAGTGCCCGACTTCGCGCCACCGAAACGGCGGTCCGTTGCATGCAACCCGCTGCTGTGTGGCCGAATGTGCACGATGGGAATGTTTCCCAACGTGATCCAAATCACACGGCCACTTTGTTTTGTCGCGCGAGGCAGCGCGAGGTTCACCCCGCGCGGGCGGGAATCGCTGAGACCGGCTTCAAATTCAGGAGATTGCCGCACAGGATCAGCACAGCACCGAGCACGGTCCAGGCGTCGAGCCGCTCGGAATACAGCAGCCAGCCGACCGTCGCCGTCAGTGGAACCCGGAGGAAGTCCATGGGAACCACGATCGTTGCGTCGGCATATCGGAGCGCGCTGGCAAGGCAATAGTGCGAGAAAGTGCCGCAGACACCGATGACGAAGAGCCATCCCCAAAGGTAGGCTGACGGCCAGGTCCACACATAGAGCGTCGGCAGCAGGCCCACGACCATCTGCACGATGATCATCCAGAACAGGATCGATAATGCGCTCTCGGTTCGGGTCAGCGATTTCGCCAGAATCATGGATACGCTGAAGCCGATTGCGGCTCCGAGCGCGATCAGCTGGCCGGGATTGATCTCCCCGGTGGCGGGCCGCACGATCATGACGACGCCGACGACGCCGAGCACGACGGCGGCGATCTTCCAGACCGTCATGCGTTCAGACAGGAACGTTGCGGCCAGCACCGCAGTCCAGATCGGCATGGTGAACTCGATCGCCACGACCTGGCCGATTCCGATCAGCGTCAGTGCGTAGAACCAGCCGAGCTGCGCGAAATAATGGACCCCATTGCGTGCAAGGTGCTGCGGCAGGCGTTTGGTCGCGACCGCCTTGAAGCCGCCGGCGCGGTAGATGAGCGGCAGGAGCAGCGTGAGACCGATCACCGAACGCACTTCCATGATCTGGAAGACGTTGAGCTCACGCGTGGTCTCGCGCCCGGCAACCGCCATGACCAGCATCAGCGACAGCCAGCCGGCCATCCACAATGCAGCCATCGTTTTGGACGGTGTCGCGCTCATTGGGCAGGGGTTTGGGGGGCAGGGTGTTGGAGGTTGGAATGTGAAAGGACGGCCGGTATCGACGACATCGCCACCGTTTGCAACGGCCAAATCTGCGGATGCAGCGATGCAGGGCGACGTGCTAAGGCATCAACGAACAACGACAAAAAATGGGAGAACTCCGCTCATGCAGATCTTGCAGCCGGCCGAATGGAAAAAACCGCGCGGCTTCTCTCACGGCGTTGTGGCGGAGGGCCCTGGTCGCTGGGTGGTTCTGGCCGGCCAGACCGGCGGCGACGAGACGGGTAGCTACGCGCCCGACATGGCGGTGCAGGTCGGAGCCGCGCTGAAGCGGATCATCAAGCTTCTGGCCGAGGCCGGTGCCGGCCCCGAGCACATCGTCCGCCTGACCTGGTATCTGACCAGCCGCAGCGAATACGAGGCCGCGGGCGTGGGTATCGGCGCAGCCTGGAAGGAGACGCTCGGCCGCAATTTCCCGCCCTCGACGCTGCTCTATATCGGCGGCCTCGTGGACGAGCGGGCCAAGGTCGAGATCGAGGTCACGGCGTTCGTGCCGAACGCATAAAAAAATCGATCCGGCGCGGGCGCCGGATCGATTGCCGTGTCACTCTACAGTCTTACTTCGACAGCGAGATATTGGCGCCGCGGAACTGGCTGTCCGCGCGGATCGAGACGTTCTGCTTGTTGCCGCTCGTCTTCAGCGCGATGTTGGCATTGAAGCCGGCCGCGGAGGCGACCACTTCGAAGTTCCCGCCGCCGCCGCGGCCCTGGAGCGAGCCGGAGATGTTGCGGCTGGCCTCGGACCAGCTGCCGGTGATGGCGCTGCCCTCGGCCCTGACATTGGCTCCGAGGTTGAACTTGTAGGCATCGCTGGCACAGGTCAGCGACATCTCCATGGTCGGGCCGATCGGGGCGTATTTGGCCCGGCAGCGGATCCGCTCGGTCGAGCCGTCGTCCAGCGTGACGACGCCGCCGCCGCTCCAGCTTCCTGCCATCGGGGCGAACGGGCCGGACTGGGCCTTGCTTTCAGAGTTGGCGATCCCTGCCGCAAACAAAACGGCGGCCGCGATCAGCAGCCGCCGCTTCCGGGCGCGAGCCACACTTGGTTTACTGGCGCGATGCTTCCCACCGCCCGCTGCACGGTATGCCTGCAGATGCTCCATTCCACTTCCCCGATCCGGCGTTGCCGTTGAGTTGACCGTTGGCATATGCACCATTGATCGAAACTTTCACAAGTCCCCCGCTACCGATGGTGCCGGAAACGTTAGCGCCGGGCGCGGTGATCCTGCCGTCGGCAACTGTCAGCATGGAGCTTGCGGTCGGCTCGCAGGTGCCGCTCTTGGTGACGATGACGACCTGCCAGTTGCCGTCATAGGGGCTCTGGGCGAGGGCGGGAGCGGCGAGGGTGCCGGTCAAAACTGAAGCGGCACAGAACGCCGCGATGCGACCAAAACGCATGAATTCCGTCCTTGAATTTGTCTGATATGCTGACGCTTATTCGGACGAAATGTGACGGAAATTTGTTGCAATGCCAAATCGAAAATTGTTCCTGTGGAAACAATGGTTTATTTGCGTTCCCGGTTCCGATTTTCTAAGCGGAATCAAGGCCCCCTCACGTTAAGGGTAAACGTCAGGACAGACTCGGTGCAGAAGTCGCGAACTGCTCGTCCTGAGTCTTGGACGGCAGCGCCTTGTGGACCTTGGCATAATCGATCACGTCGGCCAGCAATTTGAGGCCGAGCGGAGCGAGCGCGCGCTCCCAGAGTTCGCGGGCGGTCTCGCCCTTCCTGACGAAGCACCAGTCCTGGGCGGCGATGGCGCCGGCGTCCATGCGGTCGGCGAGATGATAGATCGTGCCGCCGGCAATCGGATCGCCTTCCTTGATGGTCCATTCCACGGCGGCCTTGCCGCGATGGCGTGGCAGCAGCGAGGGGTGATAGCCGATCCCGCCGAACTTGGCGGCGGCGAGCGCGTCCTTGCCGATCCGGGCGTGGCTGTGCGCCGTGATGATCAGGTCGGTATCGGGGGCAATCTCGGAGGCCACCACCAGCTTCGGATTGGCCTGGACCGCGACGTCGATACCGGCCGCCTTGGCGGTCGCGGCGAGCCGATCCTCGGCATCGGCGACGACGACCCGGACGACCGAGACGCCGTGCTCCCGGAGCATGTTCAGGGTGGTCACGCCGAAATGGCGGGAGCCGACGAGGGTAATGCGCATGGGTGTCCGATCCGGTCTCGCAACTGCGTCATCCCCCGATAACACGTCCGGACGCCCTGTCACCACCCGCGCAGCGTTTGCGCCGGTTATCAACAATGTGCCGGCGCGGGACGCGACGCATTTCGCGATTGCGCAGGCGGCCGTTCCAGTGCTCCATACCTGCATTGCACGGCTCGGGAGCGAGTGCATGCGAGGCGCCTGGCTTTTCCTTTTCGCGACACTGATCGTAGCCCCTCCGGCTCATGCCGGCGGGCCGTACCCGGCCGTGCCGCCGGAGACCGGGGTCGCGCCGTTCATGGGGCCGACCTGGGACGCCTATCGTTGCGCCGGAGGGACGGTCACCAACTTCTATCACGGTGCCTATTACGGTGAGGAGCCGCCGGCGCTCTATCGCGGCTATGCCTACCGGCCGTATTATCGCTACGGCGCCTATCGCAGATATCCGCGCACCTATTTCTGCGTCACGGACTAGCGTTGCCGCGCGGCCACGACAGGCCGGCAAGGAGGCGATAAAACCGGTTCCTGTGTTTGGTTTTTAACAGAGGTATTCGCGGCCGGCTGCTAGACATGCGCCCACCGGGGCTGGCGACATTTCAACCCGCATCCGTTTTCGAACCCGGCTTTGGCCGCTGGCGTATTCGCCAGCGGCCTTTTCGTGCCACCCATCACGAAATCATCGAATGGTAACACGATCTCAACCAGCCTGGCGTATCGACGAATCCGTCGCGGATTTGTATTGCGTACCGCGACACCGAAAATGTCCCGCCGGCCTTTGTGCGCCGCGCGGGCCTTTTTCGCCGGGACAGATTTCATGCCGAGCGCAATTGAGCAGATCGTCGACAGCTATGTGCGGCTGAAGAACCGGCGCGGGCTCGACGAGCTGATGATGCACAGGCAGCGGCTCGCGGTCGATCTGAAGAGCAGGTCCGGCTATGATTTCAGCCTGCCGATCGGCCAGATCGACGAGGAGATCGCGATCATCGAGGCCGGCCTCAGCCGGCTCAAGGCGGAAAATTCCAGCCCGGTCTAGCGGGGGCGGCGAGGCGGGCTCTCGCGTGGCGTGGGGACGACGCATCGTCGCAGCCGGAGGCCGGTTCATGCATGGTTCAGGCCGGCCATGTCTCAATCCCCGGGTTGTTTCGTGGGACACGAATCCTGCTAGGCTTGTCCCCGTGATTTGGAGGAGACGTCATGATCGAGCTTGCGCTGGCCGGCCTGCTTGCCTTTGCAACCGTGCCTGCGGCATCGCCGGAGCCCATGGTGGAGCAAGTTCAGTTCAGGGCTGCTCCGGGCGGACGATGCCCGGACGGCTATGATTTCAACCACTCGAACGGCCGCTGCTACCCCAACGATTATCATGCGCCGGGTGTCTACACGCGGAATCCCGGGCCGCACGAATACTACGGACGCCAACGCGGCGGCGGCCTCTGTCCGCACGGCTACGATTACAACTATTCGCGCGGACAGTGCTTTCCGAACGGCGCACGCGCGCCCGGCATGTACGGGCGGTAATCGATCGCCGAGCTGAGGCGGTCGCGCTCAGTCGCTCCGGCCGCCGTCGATCACCGTGAACAGCGGCCGAGCCGGGGTCGGCTCGACCAGCAATTCCTCCACCAGCGCGGTGGCTGCATCGACATATTTGCGTGTCGGCTTGTCGAGGGGGCGCTTGGCCTCGTCGTCGAGCGCGATCTTTGCGGCTTCGACCAGCTTGCGCATCCGCGCCGCATGGTCGTCGCCCGCCGTCAGCGTCGCGCGCGCCAGCGAGCGCAGCACGAACAGCTCGCCCTCGAGGCGGAGCAGGCGGTCGTTGAGCCTGGTAAGGACGGCGTTGAGATCGGCCATGTCTGCTGTTCGGCGCGGAGGATCCGTCCTGATCTAGCGGCGATCGGTGAACGGAGTCCAAACGGTTCCGGTGCAATTCGGCCGATCCCGGTCCGTCCAGGATGACCGGCGCGGCGCAATCACAGCGCCGTGGACTGCCTACCACTCGACGTCGGCCCAGCGCCTGCCGAACACGGGCGGCCGTGTCTTCACCGCCTGCCAGCCGAAGAAATGATGCTTGCCGGACCAGGCGTGCACCACGCCGCTACAGATGCTGCATTTGAAGCTGCCGGTGTGGGCTTCGCTGTGCTCTTCCCTGGTCGCGGTGTAGTTCATGCCGCAACCCGCACAGGTGAATTCTTCGATCGTCCAGATGCTGTTGGCCATTTGACGGAATGCTTTTTGTTGTCCTCGACCCACGGTAGTCATGGGCATTTGCAGCGGCGTAAACCAGGGCAGGGAAATCCGGTTAACGGGCGTTAGCCACGCCCGGCCGCCGTCGCGGGCCATGCGAGATCGGCGCGACCTCGCAGCCGGATCAGCTGTCGCTTCGCATATCCCGGTCGATGCGCATCTGCACCCGCCTGACCGCGAGCTGCCGCAGCCTGCCTTGCACCCGTCCGGAGCGGACCCTGGCGCCGATCGCATAGGCATATTGCCAATAGCCCGGCGCGGCGTTCGGCCTCAGGGAATAGCGGATGCCGCGGTGCATTCCCGCGCGTGCATCGGATTCTCCGGGAGGGTCTGTCATCGCCTTTCGAATGCGGGATGGCCCCGATGTGTTCCTAATCGTGGCCCCGAGCAGTTCCAGTCGCCTTGACGCCGGATGCGTTGCTGGCAATAACGGCTGGACCTCGCAAGCACCGGAAGTTGCGTTCATGCCGCAAGGAAAGCAGTGCCCGTGAAAAGTCTCCGTCAGCTCCTGACGGGAGAGGATGTCATCCAGCTCGTGATCCGGCTCGGCCTGCTCGCCCTGCTGATCATCTGGACCTTCCTGATCATCCGCCCGTTCGTGCCGATCCTGGCCTGGAGCGGCGTGCTCGCGGTCGCGTTCTATCCGGCCTTCAGCTGGGTCGCAAAAATCCTCGGCGGCCGGCCCAAGACCGCAGCAGTGATCCTGACCCTGATCACGCTCGGTATCGTCATTGGCCCGGCCACCTGGCTTGGCATCAGCGCGGTGGACGGCGTGCGTGAGCTGGCGCATCAGCTCGGCACCGGCGATCTGGCGCTTCAGGCCGCGCCCGAGCAGCTCAAATCGTGGCCGCTGGTCGGCCCCTTGCTCTACGAGCTCTGGGACCAGGCCTACACCAACGTCCGCGCGGTGGTACGCGAGGTGGCGCCGTATCTCCAGCCGTTGGCGGGCCCGCTGCTTTCGCTCGCGGGCGATGCCGGCGTCGGCACGCTCCAGTTCCTGGTGTCGGTGTTCGTGGCCGGCTTTTTGTTTCCACATGGGCCGCGGCTGGTCGCGGCCAGCCGCGGTTTCCTGTTTCGCATCGTGCCCGAGCAGACCGAGCATTTCCTGTCGCTCGCGGGTGCGACCATCCGCGCCGTGGCGCAGGGGGTGATCGGCGTCGCGATCGTGCAGGCGCTGCTCGCCGGCATCGGCTTCAAGCTCGCCGCGGTGCCGAGCGCCGGCCTTCTCGCCTTCATCGTGCTGCTGCTCTCGATCGTGCAGATCGGCGCCTTCCTCGTGCTGCTGCCTGTCATCATCTGGATCTGGACCGCCAAGGATGTCACCACGGCGCTGCTGCTCACCGTGTTTCTCGTCGTGGTCGGCTTCCTCGACACCATGTTGAAGCCGCTCGTGATGGGGCGCGGCCTGACCACGCCCACTATCGTGATCTTCGTCGGCGTGATCGGCGGCACGCTGGCCCACGGCATCGTCGGCCTGTTCATCGGGCCGATCATCCTGTCGGTGGCCTGGGAGATGATGATGGCCTGGATCAGGACCGAGGATCGGGCGGGAGCGGCCGAGGGCTGATCTTGCCTCGATCGGCGCGATCTTTCCGCCGTGCCGCCAGGACCAGACGGATCGCGGCCTGTGATCAAAACGTGCCGGGAACTTGTCTGTTCGACTAGACAAGTTACGATCGGGACGATTCTGGTTTCAATGACGGCAGCAATGGCGAAGTCTTCCAAACTGGTAGCCGCCCGGCGCGGCAAGGTCTTGTTGGTCAGACGCCGGTCGGACGGCCTGTGGATGTTCCCGGGCGGCCGCAAGCGCGCGCGAGAGTCCGACAAGGACTGCCTGCGGCGGGAGATCAGGGAGGAGCTGCCCAAGCTGAAGCTCGGCAGGATCAGCCTCTGGAAGGAAGTGACGGCGAGGAACAAGCGCTCCGGTCGTAAGATGAGCGACGCGATCTTCATTGCCAAGACGGCTAAAGGCAGGCTGGCGATCGGCGACAAGAAGGAGATCGACCGCGCCGCCTGGCAGAAGCCGCGCGGCATCCGTCTGACGCCGACCTCGCGCTATATCCGCGACCGCCTGTTTCCGAGGAAGCAGAAGCGGCGGTGAGCTAGTCCTCGCGTCCCGCCGATCGTGTTCGTCCGGCGAACCTCCTCGACTGCTGCCCCTGCGGTTCGGGCGCCGCCAGCTTCGCGGCCTCGGCCTCGCGCATCTCCTTGCGGACCTTGCGCGCATCGCGCATCGCGCGCTTGACGAAGGGATGCTGGGAATCCTCGGCGAAGAACAGCACCACTTCGCAGCTCGGACATTGTCTGGAATAGCCGTCCTGCAACCGCCCGGCGCGATCGCGAAACACGTTCTTGCACCGCGTGCACTGAATCTGGACCGAACTCATGCGCGGACAACAATGATTTTGGGAAATGGATCGTCAGATGATCCCAAATGTCTGAAGAAAGCTTGAATGCCTTCGTGGTCGGATGCTCGCGGATCGCGCGGGCAAGCGCCATCGGCCGCGGCCGGCGGCGGAAGAGGCCGGTTGGAAAACGGTCAGCCGCTATTGCTTGGCCGCCATCGTGTCCAGGCACTGGTTGAGAAAGGCGGTGCGATCCCTGGGCAGCACTTTCTCGAGATCCGCCTTCAGCGCGCATTCGCGCTGGCGCAACTGCTCGGCCCGGCGCTTCTCGGCCGCCTCGCGGAATTCGGGAGCAACCTTGTTGGGATCGACCAGCGGCTGTGAGCGGGCGGGAGCCGTCGCAAGCAGTGCAATGGCGGCAATGAAAAAGATTGGTTTCAAATGAGCCTCCGTAAAAGAAGGCATCCTAGCGCGCGGCGGGGGCGTGCTCAAACCGGGGGAGCGCGGTACCCCGTTCCGGCGCGATTGGCCGCGCGGGCGAACCTCCAGCGGCGGCTTTGGAACGACTGGGCGCTGCAGGCGTCGAATCCAGGCTCGCGGCCCATCCCTAAGTCCCCAAAGCCCCCGGGCCGCGAGAAAACCTTCCCCACAAAGGTTGGCGACCTCGGTTCACCGGGGTCGTTTGTTTGCCGCAACATGTGAACCAGTTCACAAGCGCGGGGTGAAATCGCTGCTATGAAGACGTCATTGCTTGACCAGTTCATTTTGCTCGAAACGCCCCAGCGTGGCTCCAAGCGCTGGGGTTTTTCGTTTCTCTCCGGGCGCAGAATGTTTACAATCGCGCCAAGCGTCGCATCGACAGACGCAGATCTCGCGCCGCGCTAGTTCCGGCCCGAGCTCGATCAACAGCCAAATTGTCGGGATCGCGGCGCCGCGCCGAACGTTGCCACCAGGCGTGCGTTCATCGGGCAAATCCCATATGCAAGGCGAGAAGTCGCCGAATCGGAATGAGGGCGGCTGGCGTTCAGTTGACGACGGCTTACGACCAGAAACGGATTCAAGTGAGGCTTACCAAAAAGGCGCGGGTGGCCAAGACGCCGCCGAAGAAGGCGTCACCGCACAAGACGTCACCGAACAAGACAACGGCGAACAAGAGGTCGCCACGCAAGGCGCTGCCAAGGAAGAGCAAAGATGCGCAGCGCACTGCGATCTCGTCCTCTTCGCCGCTCGGCGTGCTGGCACTCCATCTGCTTGCCCAATGGACGCAGTCCGGACGCAGCGGCATCGTTTTTCTCGCCGAGAGCGAGAACAGGGCGGAGCGGCTCGGCAGTGTCATTCACGCGCTCGACCCCTCCTGTGAGGTGCTGGTATTTCCGCGCTTGAACACTCTGCCGTTCGATCAGCTCGAGCCGTCGCACGAGCTGGCGGGGCGCAGAGCTTCCGTTCTCAGGCGCCTTGCAAAATCCAAGAAGCCGCTCTTTCTCGTCTCGACGGCGGAAGCCGTGATGGAGCGACTGCCGCTGCCGGCGAGCCTGTCGCGCCTGAGCGTGAGCCTGAAGGTGGGCGGCACGTTCTCCGAACAGGATCTTGAGACGCGCCTTGAAGCCCTCGGATACGATCTCGATGACGAGCCGGATTATCCGGGTGGGGCGCTGTTTCACGGCCAGACCTTCGAGATTTTTCCCGCCGGCGCGCTGGGGCCGTTCCGGATCGAGCATTCGGATCGCGCGATCAGGCGGATCGTGGCGTTCGATCCGAACGAGCACAGGATCATCTTCGAGACCAAGGAGCTTGTCGTCGATCCCATGTCGGAGCGGCTTGGCCTTGCCGGCAAACGCAGCAAGCGCGCGAACCTGTTCGACTATTGCGGACGCGCCAAATGGATTGCCGATGCCGGCGTGCCGATGCATGCCGACGGCTGGTTTGACACGATCGAGGAGGCCGCGCCGCGTGCGGAACGTGAGCGCGAATATCTCGGACGGCGCGACTGGAAGCAGCTCTCCCGGGGGATGAAGGTGTTGCCGCGCGCGTCGTCCTTCCAGACCATCCCGGAGTTTTCGAAATTGACATCCTCCCGGAAGGCGCTGCGTGCCTTCGTCGAGGAGACGCGCCGGGCCGGATCGCGACTGATCCTCGCCGCAGCGCATGAGGACGATCTGCGCGTGATGGAGCGGATGAGCGGCCTCAAGGCGCCGCGCTGCGAAGATTGGGACGACGCGGCGCGCGGGCGCAGCGGCGAGGCAGCGCTGCTGGCCGATCTCGATGCCGGTTTCGTCATGCCGGGGAAGAAGCCTCTCGTCGTCGTGACGGCGTCCGACGTGCTCGGCAGCCGGGCGCATCATCCGCAGCCGATGGCGCGCGCCTGGAGCGCGGCCTTCGACCATGCCGACGTGCCCGAGCAGGGTACGGTGGTCGTCCATCTCCAGCGCGGCCTCGGCGTGCTCGACGGCCTGCAGACCGTGAACACCGGCGGCGGCGCAATGCGGGAGATGATCCGCCTGAAGTTCGCCGGCGACAATGCGGTCCTGGTGCCGCCGCCCGATCTGGCCCTGATGTGGCCCTACGCGGCCGAGCTCGGCAAGCTCTCGCTCGACAAGGCGGACGGCAGCACGTGGTGGGCCCGCCGCGGTGAGGCCGAGCGCGAAATCCAGGTGGCAGGCAAGGCGCTGGCCAAGCACATCAGCCAGCGCCGCAAGCGGCGCGGCGACAAGCTGGTTCCGCCGGGCTCGGCCTACGAGAAGTTCGTCGCGCGTTTCCCTTACTTCACGACGACCGACCAGGCCAAGGCGATCGCCGACGTGCTGGACGATCTTGCGTCCGGTCACCCGATGGACCGGGTGATCTGCGGCGACGTCGGCTTTGGCAAGACCGAGGTAGCGCTGCGTGCGGCGGCCGCCGTCGTGCTGTCGGGCAAGCAGGTGGCGATCGCGGTGCCGACGACCGTGCTGGCACGGCAGCATGTCGCAACGTTCCAGAAGCGATTTGCACCGTTCGGCATCGAGGTGGGAAATCTGTCGCGGGCAACCTCGGGCGCGGAGCTGCGCGAGACCAAGGAGGGACTGCGCAGCGGCCGGATCAAGGTCGTGATCGGCACGCAGGCGCTCGGTGGCAAGGACGTCAGGTTCGACGATCTCGGCCTCGTCATCATCGACGAGGAGCAACATTTCGGCGCGGCCGAGAAGGCCAAGCTGTCCGGCCTCGCCAAGAATGTCCATGTGCTGATGATGAGCGCGACGCCGATCCCGCGCACGCTTGCCGCGGGCCTGGCCGGCTTCCGCGACCTCAGCGTGATCGCTTCGCCCCCGGTGCACCGTCTGCCGGTCGCGACCAGGATCGCGCCGCTGTCGGATGCGGCGATCGCCTCCGCGCTGCTGCGTGAGCAGCGCCGCCACGGCCAGAGTTTCCTGATCTGTCCGCGCATCCAGGATCTCGATCCGATGCTGGCGCGGGTGCAGGCAGTGGCGCCGGACCTGCGCATCGTCTGCCTGCACGGGAGACTGGCGGCCGACGAGATCGACGACCGCATGATGAGCTTCGTCGAGGGCAGGGCCGACGTGCTGCTCGCGACCAACATCGTCGAAAGCGGCCTCGACATCCCCCGTGCCAACACCATCGTGGTCTGCTGGCCGGAGAAGTTCGGCCTCGCCCAGCTGCATCAGCTGCGCGGGCGCGTCGGCCGCGGCGGCATCCGCGCTTTCGCTCATCTGTTGACCGAGACGCAGTCCGGACAATCCGAGAAGCGGCTGGCGGTGCTCGAAGAGTTCAGCCGGCCCGGCGCCGGCTTTGCCATCAGCGAGCGCGACCTCGATCTGCGAGGCGCGGGCGACCTGTTCTCGGAGCAGCAATCCGGCCACGTCCAGGTGTTCGGGCCGGTGCTCTACAGCCACCTCCTGAAGATGGCCTCGGAGAAGCTCGATGAGGGGCAGGCGGTGTGGGTGCCGGACCTGAACCTGCCGGTCGCGGACATGCTGCCCGAGACCTATGTGCAGTCCGAGCCGGTGCGGCTCGAGCTCTATGCGCGCGCGGCAAGATGCACGGACGAAGACGACCTCGAAGACCTCGAAGAGGAAACCTCCCGCCGCTTCGGCCCGTTGCCGAAGGTCGCGCGCGACTTCTTCGCCGCAGCCAGGCTCAGGCTGGAGTGCAAGCGCAGAGGTATCATCCGCCTCGACGTCGGGCCTGAAGCTGCGGCCGCGACGTTCCTGCCCGGACGCTTGCGGAAGTCGAAGGGAAGGTCGCTTCAACGCGACGGCGACCGCGTGGTCCATTACGCCAAGATGCAGGATGCACCATTCGAGCGGGTCGAGGAGTTGTTCGAGGTCCTGGACGAGGGGTGAGGGGCTCGCGCGTTCGTCAGCGCGAACAACTGCGAATTCGTAGCGGAATCCCTGTTCCACCCTTATAGTCAGTTGGGGCGTGGCGAAGGAGATTGTCCGATGTCACATGCCATTCCTCCAATCATCGCGATTGTCGCAAGCTCGTGTCTGTTGGCCCTGGTGCAAGCAGGCGGCGCAAATGCCGGGTCGGCAGGAGCTGGCATGGGAACCGGGCCGGGTAGCGCTGGCGGCTCGGCGCCTTCTGGAATGGGGACGAGTGCGGGCAATGCAGGTCCTTCCGCACCCGCGGGGATGGGGACAAAGGACAGCGCCGCCGGCGGCGATCTGGGCACCAACAGCCAACCGACCAATCCGAACGTTCAGCCCGCCACGCCCGCAAGGTCGCGGGCGGCAGCTCAGGCCGCGAGAAATGCCGGGGCTGGTCACGCTCAAAATGGCCTGCCGATCGGCGCGATTGGGAGCGGCACGAGCAATGAGGATCAAACGGCCACTGGTTCGGCGTCCTCCCAAAACAGATTCCGGCCGGCAACACAGGCTCAGGGAAACAGCGGCGTTGGTTCGGTTGGTCTGGCAGGGAGAGGCTCGACCCTTTCAGAGCAGCGAGCCGCACGAGCTGGAGACAAGGTGCTGGATGCCAAGGCCCAGGTCGAGCGGCGAACGACTTTGTCGCGCAAACGCGCTACGAGCCCGATAGGACCAGATTTGTAATCTGCGAGCGGATGGAGGAGCTGTTCCGAGTGCTCGATGAGGGGAGAGCGCATCAAAATGCGAAAACAACCCCATGCACAGTAGCTAAGTGCTGCTGGCGCAAGGTGTTTTGAATCCGGCGGCAACGCCCGTTTGCTTTGTCGGGCAAAACGGTGGCATGATGCCATCTTCGGGAAATCCGCTAGTCGGGATGCGGACTTAGGAACGGCTGCCGTAGGGTAGGCAAAGGCGCAAAGCGCCGTGCCCACCATGCATCCAAGCCCCGGCGATCGAAGCGGTGGGCACGCTTTCGCTTTGCCGACCCTACGGCAATGTCAGCGTAGCGCCTCCTCTTCGCACGGTCCCCCGTAGTCGGCCGGGGGCGGCGTGCTCGGCCGCTAACGTGGAATTAATCGGAAATGCTCACAATTTTTGACAGTTGTGTAAGGGTGCTGCGTACAAGGGGTCGTCGCGAGGACGGTCCAGGGGCGGTTTCCTGTTGCTCGCTCACTGGGGTCAATGCAAATGACCACGACCTTCGAAATGCAAAGCTTCGCCGAGGAACTCGACGCTGCAGCACTTGCAGCCGCCGCAGCAGCGGACGAACCCGAAATCTCCGAAGCTCCAGCCCTGATCAAACGGTCCAGCCGGAAATCGGTCCTGGCCCTGTCGGTCTGTGCCCTGGCCATCAACGGCGCGGCGGCGATCTACACATCGCCTTCCGATTTTAGTTCGCTGAATGTCGGCAGGCTGGCTGAGCTGCTTCCGCGTTTGGAGGCGTCCGAACCAAAGCCGGATCCCGTTATCGCTGCGTTGAAGGACATTCAGGCGGCCCAGCGGCAACACACCGCGTTACTGCAACAGACCAATCAGGCAACGGACCAGAACTCGGTTATGCTGCAGCAGGATTCGATGGTGCTGCTGTCGCTGCGGCAGAGCATCACGGACGAGCGGGTCGACGTGAGGAAGATCTCGTCGCAGCTGTCCACGTTGATGGCGAAGATCGATGCGCTGCAAAACACGACGACGTCGGACGTCACCTCGTCCATCCGACGAGCGCATGCGCGCTACGGACTGTCCGCCGCGATGCGCAAGCGGATGGTTCGGGAAGCAAAGCCCCTGGGTCCCGTTTCGGTCGGAGGCGCCCCGCTGACTGTGCCGGCTGCGACGGCTGCTCCGGAAAGCTGACGACCAACTTCCGGATTGACCGAGTCGAGCCGAAATTGGCCGTCAGGTCCGACAGTCCGTCACTTCGCGGCGTGGTCGATCTTGTGCTGCAGATGCCCGGTGTCGTGATCGCGACGCAACTGGCTCAGCGACGTCTCGTTCAGCTGAAGCAGGACCTCGCTGAGCTCAGTCGTATCGGGATAGCCGGCCGCAAAACCTCTTCCGTAAATCTTGCGCAACGTGCCGACCAGCGTGTTGCCGTGCTTCTTGCCGATCGCGCCATCCTTGTCGCGGTGGCGGCCATCCAGGCCGTGTTCCTTCATGGTTCGCTCCCTGTGCGGCGTCTTGAGCGCCTCGAGAGAGCCTGCTCCCAAACGAGTTGACTGGCAATGGCATGGCGCGCGGCAGTTGCGAGCTGCTTGCACCAGCGCAGGTGCCCGCGCTTCTCTCCTGCTTGTGAAGCCGCAATCGGTTGTGGTGAGCCGATCGGGCATCAGATGACAGCGGGCGATTGCTCGATTGGAGTTGCTGCGATGCGCGCTCTTATTGCCATGGGTCTGTTGCTGGCGCTGTGCACCTCCGCAAACGCCGCGCCGGTGCATCACCCCCGCGCACGCCATCCTGCGGTGGACCGGCCCCGCGCGAATGCAACTCCGCCGGCGCGCTTTGCCGTCCCTGGCTGGAGCGACGATGCAACGCTGCGCTGGCTGAACAACGCCTCGTCAAACGTCGGCCGAGGCGGATAGCCGCGGAAGCGGAGGCTGGTGATGGCTCGAATGGCGGGGCGGCTAGGCGGCCTGCTCTTCAAACGAGGTGTAGATCCGGCCGGCGGGATCAACGACCCGAACGTCCCAGCACCCGTCCTCTGTAAGCTCTTTGGCTTTCTTGAGGGCGGCGGCGAGTGACAGCCGCTTGAGACTGACGACGCCCGCCGTGTCGAAACCGTTGATTTCAAACATGCCGTTCCTCCGGTTTTGGTGAATCCTACACGTTTCCGGCGGGTTGTCAGCGGGTTTTTGGGGGCGGGCCTGGGCGAACGGCGAGCTCAGAAAATCTCGCAGCATCGGCAGGCGCAGCCTTCCGCAGGCGTGTCTTTCAATAAGCGGCGCGCCTTTCTAGGGCCGAGACGGGGCAGTCGCGGTCTTCCGCTCGAGCATGGCCATTTCAACTTGGTCAGCCAGGACCGTGAGGTGGCTTGCAAGCCGGTCGAACAATTCGCGCTTGCCTGGATCGGTTGCCAAATCGCGGATCAGGGCGCATTCGGCCGCATCTTTCCGAAGTTTCTCGATCTGGACGAGATAGTCCTTCATCGGCAATTGCTCCGTTCCCCGCAAATGGAATGGTACAGGCAATGTACGAAAGCGAACAGAAGTGATTGCCGCTTTTTCCTAGTCTACGCTTGCTTCGGCCCTTCCCAAAAGGTCCAGGCACCTCCAGCGGCCCCGGCCTCCACCCCAGAAGCCCCCACAGCCGGGGCCGTCACTGGCAATGGAGCCCGCTCGATCCCCCGTGAATCTGACCTTCTGCGCGTTCGCGATAGGGGGCGTTGAGCCTTTTGCAGCGCACGCCCGCGCCTACGGCGCGGCACTTTCAATAGGAACTGTCCCCTCGCCACCGCATTTCCGATTTGCATAGTTTTCCCGGTTGTCTCGGTCGATCTTCGAGTAGCCCAGGGGGCGTACAATGGGCACTGGTGATCACGCCGCTGTGCTGAAACAGCGTTTCGACGAGCTTGCTTCCGGGCTTTCCGAGTTAGAAAATCTGCGCTCCCGCGTGATCGCGGCTGAGCAAATGCAAAAGATGCGTAGCGCCGACCGCAAACCGGCCGCATCAATCCACCGGACTGCTAAACTCAAATCATCGTCGGCAAAATCCGATCGGCCAAAGAGGCGCCTGGCGCGGCCGCCCAGCGTCGGGCAATGACGTCGACGCCGGGCTTCCGGCAATGCCAATGCCGGCTAGACTTTGGCAACCGTCATCAGCATTCGAGCGTGGCCAAAATACTCAACTAGTGAACTACGCGGAGAAAATAGTAGCCGACGCCGCCGATGACGAGCACCGTAGGGACGGCCCAGAGTATGAATACCGGCATGTCTACCTCCTTCAGTTACCTCCGGTAGCGGGATAACTTGGCAGAGATGGTGCCGTTCCCGCCTTATAAAGGCGGGGATAATCTTCGCGTTGCACACGCGTTGCACGGCTTGAGCAGGTTGAGCTTCGAGAGATTCGGATTGGCGCGTTACGGGTGTAGCACTTGCGAAACCCATCGCTGGCAAGTCGGTCGGCCACTTCGCTGCCTTTTGAGGATTGCTCCGATAACCGATGGCGGATCGCAGCGGCGCTGATCGCAACGAGTGACGGGTTTTGCAAGAGCTCAAACCGACTTAGGCGCCGAGTGCTATGCCAGCGGAATGGTGTCGACGCGCAGACAGGGGCGGCACTGGAAAGCATGGACTGCAGGCAGATTGAGGATGGCAGGAAGCGTCGCCAAGAACGTCATCGGCCGTCCGCACTTGGAGCAGATCAGAACGGGCGGGCTGTCTTTCGCTGCGCAGACCATCGCCAAAATGCCTGAAGGGGTAGGGCACAATAGGCGGATGCTGCGGGGAGTTCATCTCGGGGCGACTACTGGGGTTTTTATCGGAATCTGGCACGCTCGTTTGCGGCGACCAGCTACCAGAGCTCTATTGCGCATGAACTAGAGCGCGAACCATGCTCGGCGTCGAAATCGCGACCGGCCGTCGTCGAATTGTACATTCCTCAGTCCGGAGACGTCGATTGCGTTTTTAGCCTCACGCCGCGCTACCTTCCGAAGTTCGCGCGCGACGAGGTCGCAGGGGGAGGTGCTTCTCAGCTCTGCTCAAGCGCAATTAGCAGGTCAGAAGTCCCCGGTCGGGTGCGCTTCTACAGCGGCAAGTACGGACCAGCGACAGAAAAGTGCGATTTTTTGAAACCCGCTGTCGCTAGACGTCAGCGCATGTCGAGATGGAACGACACTCCGCTCGGAGACCGTGTTCTCGGGCTGTGGGACTGACGCGCCAAAGCGCCCTCCGGAAGGGGATGCGGACTTTTCGCGTAGGTCTAGTGCAACACGCGGGCGGCCTCGGCGAGCCGAACCCTTTCTCTCAGCTCCTCGAGCTCCTGAAGCATTTTCAGGAGATCGGGCAGGACGTTTGCCCGCTTCAAAATTCGGGTCGTTTGTCCCATCGCTATACGCCTCCATAGCCTCCTGACGGCGAGCCACATCAAGGCGCACAGAGGCAAATTTTCCCCTGCAAGGGAATGAACAATCTTAACCAGATCAGGGTGGGATGATCGCGGAGCCTGGACAACGCGAAGCGATCCTATGCCGGGGATTGCGCGTCATCCGCGATAGGCGGACCATCGGCCTTGCCGGGCCTCATCGGCTCAGCGGTTGCCACAGCCAGCGTAGACAAAGCGCGGCTCGATATCAGACAGGCGGACATCATCAGGCCAGCGATCGGCGCTCAGCGCTACGTGATGGCCGCAGTGGCGGTAGACCACGACGCCCTGCAAGCCCATCTCGCGCATCTTGCCGAACATGATCTTCACTGCTCGGCCGTCCGCGTGCCTCCGTGATGATTGCGCCCACGCGTCGAGATAACGCGCAACCGTCGCGGGTATGTCCTTAAACTCCGCAGGAATGTTCTTCATGTTCACGCGCAATCGATTCGCCAACACGGGGCCCACACAGAGCTTTTCGGTTCGGTTGGTCTTGTCGGCTAAGCAGTCGATCCGGCCTTTGGTGAGCGCGCTGGGGCTCGAACCCAGGACCCCGTGATTAAAAGTCACGTGCTCTACCGGCTGAGCTACGCGCTCCCATGGCCGCTGATGGCTTAAAGAGATCGCCATCGTGGTCGGACATTCGAGAAGCATGTCTTGCCGCTGCGCTTAAGCTGGCGTCGCGGGGAAAAACCGGCTGTTTCCGGATCATGCTTTCGGCTCGCGCTGTGTAGGGGGATGGGGCACTGAGGTCAATAGCGAGGGTGGTTGCCGAAAGTCGCGGCAGGGGCGGGGATTTGCTTGCTAACTCCGCTGGTTAGGCGGGGAGTTTCAACCTGAATGGCGGCCGTCATCCACGCTGAAGTGCGGGAGGTCGCCGGAAGAGTTCGGCCCGCATGGTTCGCCCGGCGATGCGGAGCATCGTCCGGAGACGCCCGCTTTGGCGGACTCCTCACATGAGGGTTCGGCAATCTCGCCGCGGGCTCGACCTCATCCTGAGGGTGCCCGCCGGAGGCAGGCGTCTCGAAGGAGGGCTGCAAGCGAACCTCAGCCCGTCACTGGGTTTCCCGCCGCACCTCGTTCGGCACCGGCTGCGGCGTGCCGGGGGCCGGCAGCGCGACCGGACGCAGGCCGATCAGCTCGGCGGTACGGATCGCGCTGTCGCGCCAGAACTGGAACGAGTTGATGCGGCTGAGCTCGAGGATGGCGATGGCGACCGCGGCCAGGAACGGCAGGCTTTGCAGCACCAGCACGCCGGCGAAGATGTAGATTTCGGTGATCTGGCGGTAGCTGTTGGTGGCGATCAGCACGCCCGCGCCGATCAGGAGCAGGGTGCCGATCACGGCCTCCCAGAACGCCTGGAACTCGATCGACATCCGGGACAGGCCGCCCTTGGAGGTGCGGGCGAAGGCGATGTGCTCGGTGATGAGGCCCTGCGCCACCGCGCGCGACACCGTCCACTGCACGCTCATCGCCGCGATCATGGCGCCCAGCATCTGGCCGGGCTTGATGGCGACGCGGGCGCGGTACATCGACAGGAAGTGCGCCAGCGAGACGATGAAGGCGCCGATGATCGGCAGCGTCAGGATCTTGTCGGGAATGGCGATGTCGGCGAAGGCGACGATCGGCACCCAGACGAGGTTGAGCAGCGCCACGACCACGCCGAGGCTTTCCGCGCCGAGCCAGTTCAGCCAGCCCAGGCCATATTCGCGCTTCTGGTCGGGCGTCAGCCGGCTCTTGCCGGGCAGGAAATAGCGCCAGTGCTTCTTGACGATCTGGAGGCCGCCATAGGCCCAGCGGTGACGCTGCTTCTTGAAGGCCTCGTAGGTGTCGGGGAGGAGGCCCTGGCCGTAGCGGTGGTTGGTGTAGTGGGTGGTCCAGCCGAGCTCCTGGATCGCAAGGCCGAGATCTGAATCCTCGCAGATCGTGTCGGACGACCAGCCGCCGGCCATGTCCATCGCCGCGCGGCGGATCAGGCACATCGTGCCGTGCACGATGATGGCGTTGGCCTCGTTGCGCTGGACCATGCCGATGTCGAAGAAGCCGGCATATTCGCCGTTCATGATGTAGTGCATGATCGACAGATCGCCGTCGCGATGCTCCTGCGGCGCCTGCACGAGGCCGACACGCGCATCGGCGAAGGCAGGCACGAGGTCCTTCAGCCAGTCGGGATCGACGGCATAGTCGGCGTCGAGGATGCCGATGATCTCGGCATCGGCGGCGGTGCGCTCCATCGCAATCCGAAGAGCGCCGGCCTTGAAGCCCTGCACCTTCTCGGCGTTGATGAACTTGAAGCGTTCACCGAGCGCGCGGCAATGGTCCTGGATCGGCTGCCAGAACGCGGGATCCGGCGTGTTGTTGATGATGACCACGCATTCGTAGTTCGGATAGTTCAGCCGCGACAGCGCATCCAGCGTCTGCTTGAGCATCTCGACCGGCTCGAAATAAGCGGGGATGTGGATCGAGACCTTTGGGCAGTAATTCTCGGGAACGTTCTCGACCGGCTTGCCCTTGCTGAGCAGCCGCTGCGGCGACCGGCCGAAGGCGACGGCTGCGATCTCGTCGATGCGCGCCATCGCAATGAGGACGAGGGGCACAAGCAGGATCATGCCGAGCGTGAGCGCGAAGGCCGAGCCGATGATGAAGTAATGGCTGTTCCAGAACGCGAACACGGTCGCGGCCCAGGCGCCGACGCCGTTGGCGGTCGCCGACAGCAGGAAGGCCTGCTTCGCGGTCGGCTTTTCAATCCGCAGGATCGGCAGCGACAGCAGGATGCCGACCAGGAGCGCGATGCCCATCAGCTTCCAATAGTCGGGGTTCTCGACCGGACCGGTCCAGGCGAATTTCGGCTCGCGGCTGGCGTTGAGGATGCCCCAGTAAGGACCGACGCCGCCTTCGAAGAATTTCCAGGGCTGATCGATGGCCTCGACGATGTTGTATTCCATGCCGATGGCTTCGGCGCGGCTGACGAAATTGCGCAGGATCAGGGCTTGCTGGAACGGACCCGGATCGGCGTTGCGCAAATTGTAGCCCTGGCTCGGCCAGCCGAACTCGGCGATCACGATGCGCTTGCCGGGGAACAGGTTGCGCAAGAGATTGTAGCGGTCGACGGCCTGGTCGACCGCCTGGTCGGAGCGGAAGTTTTCCCAATAGGGCAGCACGTGCGCGGCGATGAAATCGACGCTGGAGCCGAGGTCGGGATTGTCGCGCCAGATGTTCCAGATCTCGCCGGTGGTGACGGGCACGCGGACCGAGCCCTTCACCTTCTTGATCATGTCGATGAGGTCTTCGACCTTCTGCTCGCCGCGGTAGATCACCTCGTTGCCGACGACGACGCCGACGACGTTGCTGTTCTTGCGGGCGAGCTCGATGGCGGCCTTGATCTCGCGCTCGTTGCGATCCTTGTCCTTGTCGATCCAGGCGCCGACGGTGACCTTGAGGCCGAACTCGGCCGCGATCGGCGGCACCAGTTCCACGCCGCCGGTGGACGAATAGAGGCGGATCGCGCGCGTCATGGTCGACAGCGTCTTCAGGTCGGCGCGGATTTTCTCGACGGTCGGGATGTTGTCGATGTCGGGGTGGGCCGAGCCCTCGAACGGCGCGTAGGAGACGCTGGGCAACAGGCCCTTGAAGTCGGGCGCGGGTTCCTTGTCGCGCAAGACTCCCCATAGCCCTGCGTGAAGCGCAGACACGAGCAACAAAACGGCGGCGACAACGCGCATCGCGGCTAAACCAAAAGGGGCTGAGGGGGCAGGGAAGCGGATCCGCCCCCGAGATCCGACCAAGTCCGCGGCAAAGGGAGCATATCTCCGTCGCACGGTTTCACAACTGTCATGGCCTCATGTCCTTATGAGGGCATGGCCTTTTTCGAACGACGCGCGGCGGTGCCAACCGCGTCTATGGCCGATCGTTTCTGAACGACAGCTGAAACGATCGCGGCTATTTCTGGGGCGCCGGTGTCGGGCTTGCCGCGGGCGATGGGCTGGCGGCCGGCTGCGGCTGCGCATTGTTGGCCGCGGGAGCGGCCGGCTGTGCCGCTGCGGCCGCCGCCTGCTGCGGCTGGGCCGCCGGGTTGATCCAGCAGGCATGCACGCGGCTGTCCAGGGTCTCGGCGACCTTGGGATCGATCTGGCCGCCGAACCGGGTCAGGCAGCGGAAGGCCGCCTGGATGTGGCCGCCGGGGCAGCCGAAGCGGTCATAGAGGTCGAGATGGCGGAACGCGGTATCGAGGTCATCCCGCCACATCAGCCGCACCACGCGCCGGCCGAGCCACACGCATTCGGGATTGCCGGCCGGGCCGCTGATGACCTGGGCCGCTTCGGCGAATTCGTCGGTGCGGCGCTGGTTCTGGGCCGCATCCTTGGCGGCGTCGGCGGGCTGGGCGGCGGCCTTGCCCTGGTCCGGCGCGGGCGTGCCGCTCTGGGCGGAAGCGCCACCGAGACCGGCGAGAACGAGAAGAAGGCAGGAGACGGCCAAGGTGGCGGCGAACTGCCGCAGGACCGCATTTCGTGACTCGAACACCCGTTGCCGCATGAATTCCCCAATGTATCCGCTGGCCGTCCGCGTCAGGATCCCGCGGACGCGCCGGTGATGGCGTCCAAATGGGTCTCCAATGCGGCGGAAAAGTCTTTCCGAGTCCATGACCTGTATTTGGAATTTTGTCCAGCAAAGTCACGATGCTAGGCCCCGGTCGAACAGCCGCAGCCCCATTCCTTTGGGGCAGGCGCGGATCCTTGAGAGTGGATCGGCATTTGGACACCCTCTTTGGACACCCCCTTGGCAGACGGCGTGCAAGCAGGTAATCGACGGACCCTTCGCGGAGGACGGAACCGATTTCACTTCGTACGCCACTGGCGCTTCTGCTCGTTTCACTGGGTGCGATTGCTGCCGTGTGGTGGTGGTTGGCGACGCCGATCACGCTCGCGCGCGCCCCGATCGATCCCGCCGAGAAGGTCCAATGCGTCTCCTACGCGCCGTTCCGCGGCGAGCAGACGCCGCTGAACGCGTGGACCCATATCGAGGCCGAGCAGATCGAGCAGGACCTGCGCCAGCTCAAGGAGATCACCGACTGCGTCCGCACCTATTCGTTGGAGAACGGGCTCGACCAGGTGCCGGCGATCGCCGCCAAGGTCGGCGGGCTGAAAGTGCTGCAGGGCATCTGGCTCTCCAGCAACCGAGCCAAGAATTTTGAGCAGGCCGCGCTCGCCATTCGTCTCACCAAGGAATTCCCCGCGATCATCACCGCCGTCATCGTCGGCAACGAGGTGCTGCTGCGCGGCGAGATGACGACGGCGGACCTCGTCTCGATCATTCGCCTGGTGAAGACGCAGGTCAGCGTGCCCGTCACCTATGCCGACGTCTGGGAATTCTGGCTGAAGAACCGCGAGGTCTATGACGCCGTCGACTTCGTCACCATTCACATCCTGCCCTATTGGGAGGATATGCCGGTGAAGGCGAAGTTCGCCTCCGCCCATGTCGAGGCGATCCGCGAGCGCATGGCGGTGGCGTTTCCGGGCAAGGAAATCCTGATCGGCGAGACCGGCTGGCCGAGCGAGGGGCGCATGCGCGACGGCGCGCTGCCCTCACGCACCAACCAGGCGCGGGTGGTCTCGGAAATCCTGGCTCTGGCGAAGGCGCAGAAGTTTCGCGTCAATCTGATCGAGTCCTACGACCAGCCGTGGAAGCGCAAGCTGGAAGGCACCGTCGGCGGCTATTGGGGCCTGTACGACTCGGTGCGCCGCAGCTTGAAATATCCGCCGGGCGAGCCGATCAGCAATTTCCCGTACTGGAAATGGTACATGGGCGCCGGCATGGGCCTTTCCGTGCTGGTGTTCGCGGTTGCGCTCATCACGTTGCGCCGGCGGCCGTGGACGCCGCGCTTCTCGGCCTGGCTCGGCGTCGCCATCTCGGCGACGACGGCGGGCAGCCTGCTCGGGATCGGCGCCGACAAGCTTTATTATGAGAGCTACGGCATCGGCGGCTGGCTGCTCTGGGGCGCGCTGCTCGCGGGCGGTATCCTGTCGCCGATCTTCTGCGCGCAGGCGATGGTGATCGGCCGCAGCCTTCCGACCTTTCTCGATCTGCTCGGTCCGCGCGAGGGCCGAAAATGGTCGAAGCTCACCGCGGTGCTCGGCCTGACGCTCGCGGTGACGGCCGTGATCGCGGCCGCGACTGCGCTCGGTTTCGTTTTCGACCCGCGCTACAAGGATTTTCCCTACGCCGCGCTGACGATGGCGGTCGTGCCGTTCGCGCTGTTGATGCTGAATCGGCCGCAGATCGGCCAGCGTCCGATCGCGGAATCGGTGTTCGCGGGCGTGCTCGCGTTGTCGGCGGTGTTCGTGCTGTTCAACGAGGGCCGCGACAATTGGCAGTCGCTGTGGACCTGCACGATCTATCTGTTGTTCGCGCTCACGCTGTGGCGGGCGCGGGCCGAGCAAACCCAAGAATGAACAGGCCGATCGCCAGGCCCGACAGCACGACATTGTAGAGCACGATGCCGAGGCCGGCGGCGATGATGCCGACGGTGAGCAGCACGATCGACGGCCGCATCAGGTTCAGCGTCGCAACCACCAGCGCGACGATGCCGAACACCGAATTCTTGAACAGCACCGTCGAGACCGACCGCGCCTTGCAGATCATCGTCTGAAGCCCGGCGTCGCAGGTGAGAGCGACCTGCGACAGCTCGATCGCAAGGTAGCGCAGATAGAGCGCATAGCCGACGGACGCGAAACCGACGACGATCAGGAACTGCACCTGGTAGGGCGAGAGGCGGAAGGGCTTTTTTGTCATGGCTGCAATATGGTCGTGATGGCGCGGGCAGGCAACAGGGCAGGCGATGTTTCTGTTGATCCGGCTCGCCCACGACGTGCGCGAGGGGCCGTCAAAGCCGGCTTTGCGTCGCCCGATTCTGGTCCGCGAGCCGTCGCTCGTATTTCTCAGCCAATGCAAGCAGGCGTTTTCTGATGTAGGGGTCCGCCTGCTCGGCCAGCTCGCGGATCAACGCGAGTTGCTCCCGCAGAAACTTCGCGTCCGTCATCTCCGCTCCGAATCAAAATCCGTCGCGGATACTGCCGCCTTACGCGGACCTCTTCCGTATCATTTGGTATGTTTGCTATTTCAATCCCAGCCGGCGCTCGACCCAGCCAAGAACGAACAGCACGAGCAGCGTGACGGCGATCGCTGCGGCGACCAGCAGCCAGGCTCCGAGCGCGCAGGCAATCCCGAGGCCCGCCGCAATCCAGACGGTTGCCGCGGTCGTGAGGCCGTGCACGGTCTTCGCCTTGGCGTCGTGCAGGATGACGCCCGCGCCGATGAAGCCGACACCGGTCAGCACGCCGGCAACGACGCCCTGAATGACCCGGGAGATCGCATCGGGGTGGTCACGCAGATTCTGGAACTCGATCACGGAGATCGAGACCAGCGCGGAGCCGAGAGCGACAAGCGCCAGGGTGCGCATTCCGACCGGCTTGTCGTTCATGTCGCGGTCGATGCCGATCAGCAGCCCTGTTCCCGCCGCGACGAGAAGCCTCAGCACATCATCCAGTTCGTTCATCGAAGCTCGTGCGTTTCGGGAGACGGACGCTTGGCGTGCGCCCGGCAGATCGGGACTAAACGCCAACTTGGTGAGAAAGAGCCGCTGAGATCCAAGCGTCCGATGGTCGCATGCCCGCGAACTCCGAGCGATCATCGGCGATCAGGCAGCGCGAGCCGCCGTTCGACAAGGCGATGGCGCCGACCAGCCTGGTCGACGCCATCTGCCAGAGTAGAACGCGACCGCGCACCATCACTTCTTGCTGGTGTTCGAGCCCGTGGTGGTCTGCATCTTCTGTCCCGGCGCGCTCTCCGAGTGGCCCGGTCCCTTGGTGGTATTGGTCTGGTGACCAGGGGCGTACTCGGACGCGCCGGGTCCCGTCGAAGGCTTCTTTGTGTTGTGCATTTGCTGACCCGGCGCGTTGCTCGAGGCGCCCGGCGATTTCGTCGTTTGCGCAAGCGCCGGAGATGCCGCCAGAAGCGCGGCCGTTGCGATGATCAATGTCTTCACGTGGGTTTCTCCCGAGGTCATGGAGGCGGGCGCGCGTGATTTCTCACATCGGCCGCTCCGGTTCACGACCGGGACAACTTGGCAATTGGCGGGTGGTTTCTCTTCTCGGACCGAAATTTAGGTTCATCGGCGCGCGCAAAAACACGCCGGCATTCACCGCCCGTTCAGGTGCAATGTTTATCGCCTGAAGAACGACGACAGCGTCGATCCCGCGGACGCAGACGCGGTCTCCGGCTTCGCCGGCGCGGGCTGCGCCGCAGGCGGGGGCGCGGGCTCTTCGCGCTTCGACGAGCGCTTGGAGGAGTAGCTGCGGCGGCGCTGCGGCTTCTCGGGCTTTGCACTCGGCGCGGGCGCGGTTTCGGCTTGCGGGACCGCGTCCTGGTTCTTCTCGGAGTTCTTCTCTTGAACTCTGTCCTGGGACTTCTCTTGTCCCTTCTCCGATCCGCCGCGCATCGAGAGGCGCTGGCCGTCGAAGACGGCGGTCTCGCAGTGACGATCGTTCTCCGCGAGGCTCGCGCAGAATTTTGCGGCGGCGGCGGCGTTGACCAGCGGACCGGCACCCAGGCGAAGCTGCATGCCGAGGCCGGTGTTGCCTTCCTTGATCATGATGATCGGTCGCAGTGCTGCGATTTCCGGATTGGATTTGCTCAGGCCGCGCCAGAGCGCGCGCAGGCCGTCGATCGAATTGGCGCCGCCGAGGTCGATCGCAAAACGCGTCTGCTGGACCGCGATGGCGGGGGATTCGTTCTCGGCTGCCTCAGGTGCCTTCGCGGCTGTCGCGACGACTTCGGTCGGGGCGGGCGCCGGCTCGACTTTCTTCTCGGCGGCCTTCTCGTTTGTCTCGGGTTGAATCAATTTCGACGCGGCTGGATCGGGCGGCGCCATGATCGACTTGGACGGCACCAGCGGTATGGTCGGCAACGCCGAAGTCGTTGCCAGCGGCTGCTGCACGAGCGAGGCGGCGGCGGCAGTCTGCGGTGGCAGGCTCGACGGCTCCTTTGCAACTTCCTTGAGCGTATCCTTGACCGTGACCGTATCCTTGGGCGTGTCCTTGGGCGTGTCCTTGGCGGCCTCGGTGCGGGGCTTGTCGCCGGCGGAGGCGGGGGTCGAAGCGACCGGCGCGACGCTGGGCGCCGTCGGCGTGGCATCCTGCGGCTTGCCGGGCTGCGGTGGTGCGGTGGGTTGCTTGGCGATGGCGCCGGTGACGGAATCGAGCCCTTGCTCGACCACGGTGACACGGGAATAGAGCCGGTCGCGATCCGTGTTCAGCGTCTCGATGGCGGCCGCAAGCCGGCGGGCCTCGTTCTGGCTCTCCTTGGCCAGCGCCTGGAGCCGCTCTGCCTGGCGCGCGAGATCGGCGGACGCAACCTGGTCGCGCCGCCAGCCGAGTTGGGCCTGATTGGCCATCACCGCGATGACGACGGCGCCTACGGCTGCCACACCCCAGGAGCCCAGCCGCCACATCATGCGGCGGTCGAACGCGCTTTCCTCGGCCACAAGTCCGGAGAACAGCCCGCCGGTCTCCTTGGTGCCGAAGGCATCCGCCAGTGGGTCGGAATCCTTTGCCATGAACGTTAAGTGCCCAGCCCTGTCCGGCTTCCCCGAATCAATCAGGGAACATTAACAGGAAAAGCGTGTCGCACTTGAATTCCGGGCGTTTGCGGGGGTAGCAAGGCAAGAGCTTTTGAGGGTGGCTGCCCGCCCGTCGCGCCAATTGATTCGGCCGTATCTGACAGGATTTCGATGACCGCCCGTTCCAGCCTCACGATCGTGCTCGCCGCCGGCGAAGGCACGCGCATGCGATCGAACCTGCCGAAAGTGCTGCATCCGGTAGCCCACCAGACCTTGCTCGCCCACGTGCTCGCCGCGGCACCCCAGGGAACCGGCACCTCGCTCGCGGTCGTGATTGGCCCCGATCACCAGGCGGTCGCGGACGAGGCAAAGCGCATCCGGCCCGACGCGCTCACCTTCGTGCAGGCCGAGCGGCTCGGCACCGCGCATGCGGTGCTGGCGGCGCGCGAGGCGATCGCGCGGGGCGTGGACGATCTCCTAATCGCCTTCGGCGATACGCCGCTGATCTCGGCCGAGACCTTTGCACGGCTGCGCGCGCCGCTCGCCAGGGGCGCGGCGATCGCCGCGCTCGGCTTTCGCGCCGCCGATCCCACCGGCTATGGCCGCTTCATCGTCGAGGGCGAACGCCTGGTCGCGATCCGCGAGCAGGCCGATGCCAGCGCAGAGGAGCGCAAGATCGATCTGTGCAATGCCGGCGTGATGGCAATCGACGGGCGCCGGGCGCTCGAAATCCTCGGGCAAATCGGCAATGCGAATTCAAAGGGCGAGTATTATCTGACCGACGCGGTCGAAATCGTCCGCAAGCAGGGATGGGAGTCCGTGGTGATCGAGACCAGCGAGGATGAAGTGCGCGGCATCAACACCAAGGCGCAGCTTGCGGAAGCCGAAGCCGTGATGCAGGCGCGCTTGCGGAAAGCGGCGATGGAGGCCGGCGTCACGCTGATCGCGCCCGAGACCGTTTATCTGTCCGCCGACACATTGTTCGGCAAGGACGTGATGATCGAGCCTTTCGTGGTGATCGGCCCCGGCGTGTCGATCGCCGACGGCACCGTGATCCACTCGTTCTCGCACATCGTGCAGACCACGCTTGGCAAGAACGTTTCGATCGGCCCCTATGCGCGCTTGAGGCCCGGCACCTCGCTCGGCGACGGCGCGCGCATCGGCAATTTCGTGGAGACCAAGGCGGCGACGCTGGAGGCCGGCGTCAAGGTCAATCATCTCTCCTACATCGGTGACGCCACCGTCGGCGCCAATTCCAACATCGGCGCCGGCACCATCACCTGCAACTACGATGGCTTCAAGAAACACAAGACAATCATCGGGCAGGGCGCCTTCGTCGGCACCAATTCCTCGCTGGTCGCCCCGGTCAAAATCGGCAATGGCGCCTATATCGGCTCGGGCTCGGTGATCACCCGCGACGTGCCTGACGATGCGATGGCACTGGAGCGCAACCAGCAGACCATCCGCGAAGGCGGCGCTGCGCGCTATCGCGAGCTGAAGACGGGCGGCAAGAAACCGGAGAAATAGGCACTATTCTGTTGTGTCGCAGCACACGCCGCCCTCATCCTGAGGGCCCGCTGGAAGCGGGCGTCTCGAAGGAGGGCCGCGGGCGAGATGCGGGGGCTTCATGGCTCGAGACGCGCTTTGCGCTCCTCACCATGAGGGTCTTCGTCCGTAGGCGCTATTCGTCGTCGGCGAATTCGGAGAAGATCGCGCGGGTCAGGCGCCAGCCGCGCGGCTTGGCGCGTTTGGCCGGCTCGCCTTCAGCGTGCTTCAGGAAGACCGGCTTGCTTTCCTTGCCGCGCTGGGGCGGCGGCCAATGCGCCAAATGCGTGCCCGTGGTCTCGCTGGCACGCAAGTACATCGATGACAGACCTTTGCGGTCGGACGAGCCTTTCATGGCTTTGCTCTCCTGCACCGGAATCGTTGGTCAAACATATTGACAACAAGTTAACGTGCGCTGTCTAAGGCCGGCCAATTCGACGCAGGCGAAGCTCAGGTTGCGGTCCATGCTGTCTCAATCCGCAATAATTATTGAGTATATGGTTCCCTGGGATTTTCGCTAAAAACCGGGCGCGTCGTTTAGGCGATTTTTCGACGATTTGGGGGATAGTGATCCGCATGTGCGGGATTGTCGGCATTCTCGGGCGCGAGCCGGTTGCAGAGCAGCTGGTGGATTCGCTCAAACGTCTTGAATATCGCGGCTATGACTCGGCGGGCGTCGCCACGCTCGAAGGCAAGCACATCGAGCGCCGTCGCGCCGAGGGCAAGCTGAAGAACCTGGAGAAGCGGCTGGAAGCCGAGCCGCTCCAGGGCACCACCGGCATCGGCCATACCCGCTGGGCCACCCACGGCAAGCCCACCGTCAACAACGCCCATCCGCACGCGACCGAGCGCGTCGCCGTGGTCCACAACGGCATCATCGAGAATTTCCGCGAGCTGCGCGAGGAGCTCGAGAAGAAGGGCACGGTGTTCCACACCGAGACCGACACCGAGATCGTGCTGCACCTGGTCGACGATTTGCTCACGCGCGGCAACAAGCCGGTCGAAGCCGTCAAGCTGGCGCTGGGGCGACTCCGCGGCGCCTTCGCGCTCGGCTTCATCTTCGCCGGCGACGGCGACCTGATGATCGGCGCCCGCAACGGGCCGCCGCTGGCGATCGGCTATGGCGACGGCGAGATGTATCTCGGCTCGGACGCCATCGCGCTCGGCCCGTTCACCGACACGATCAGCTATCTCGAAGATGGCGACTGGGTCGTGTTGACGCGCAAGAGCGCGTCGATTTTCGACAAGGACGGCAATGCCGTCCAGCGCGACAAGATCAAGCATGCCGCCTCGACTTCGCTCGTCGACAAGGCGAACTATCGCCACTTCATGGCGAAGGAGATCCACGAGCAGCCGGAAGTGGTCGGCCACACGCTGGCGCGATACGTCGACATGGCGACCGAGCGCGTCGCGCTGCCGGTCAAGCTCCCCTTCGACTTCAAGAACATCCAGCGCATCAACATCACGGCCTGCGGCACCGCGAGCTATGCCGGCTACGTCGCAAAATACTGGTTCGAGCGCTTTGCGCGCGTGCCGGTCGAGGTCGATGTCGCCTCCGAATTCCGCTACCGCGAGGCGCCCTTGCGCAAGGGCGATCTCGCCATCTTCATCTCGCAGTCGGGCGAGACCGCCGACACGCTTGCGGCACTGCGCTATGCCAAGGCCGAGGGCGTGCATACGGTCGCCGTCGTCAACGTGCCGACCTCGACGATCGCGCGCGAGAGCGAGACCGTGCTGCAGACGCTCGCGGGCCCCGAGATCGGCGTCGCCTCGACCAAGGCCTTCACCTGTCAGCTCATGGTGCTCGCAAACCTCGCGATCGCGGCCGGCAAGGCGCGCGGCGAATTGTCCGACGAGGATGAGACCAAGCTGGTCCATGGCCTCGTCGAGGTCCCGCGCCTGATGGCGGATGCGCTCACCACCGAGCTGCAGATCGAAAAGCTCGCGCACAGGATCGCCAAGTCGCGCGACGTGCTCTATCTCGGCCGCGGCACCAGCTTCCCGCTTGCGCTCGAAGGCGCGCTGAAGCTGAAGGAGATCTCCTACATCCACGCCGAGGGGTATGCTGCCGGCGAGCTCAAGCACGGGCCGATCGCGCTGATCGACGAGACGATGCCTGTCGTCGTCATCGCGCCTTACGACCGGGTGTTCGAAAAGACGGTCTCCAACATGCAGGAGGTCGCCGCGCGCGGCGGCAACATCATCCTGATGACGGACGCGAAGGGTGCGGAAGAGGCGACCGTGGAGTCCCTCGTCACCATCGTCATGCCCGACATGGCGGCGGCCTTCACCCCGATGGTCTATGCCGTTCCCGTGCAGCTGCTCGCCTATCACACGGCTGTCGTCATGGGGACCGACGTCGACCAGCCTCGCAACCTCGCGAAATCGGTGACCGTGGAATAGGCAGAAGGGATATCAGTCGGTCGCGGACTTCCAAAACCTGCTAGAAGACCCTAGCTTGTGTGCTGCGACCGACCTGGAACCCGAATGACCCCCCGCGACGACGCGCCTGCGCCTCTTGATCCCCTCCCGGAACCGCATACCGGCCTGATGGGCCGCTTCCGCAACTATTTTCTGACTGGCCTCGTGGTGACGGGCCCAATCGCCATCACCCTGTATCTGGTCTGGTGGTTCGTGACCTGGGTCGACGGCGTGGTGCGGCCGTTCGTGCCGCTGGCCTACCGGCCCGAAACCTATTTGCCGTACGTCATTCCCGGCTGGGGATTGGTCGTCGCATTTTTCACGCTGACGCTGGTCGGATTCCTCGCCGCCAACCTGATCGGCCGGACGCTGGTCGATGTCGGCGAGACCTTCCTCGGCCGGATCCCGGCCGTGCGCGCCATCTATCGCGGCCTGAAGCAGGTGTTCGAGACGCTGTTCTCGGGCAAGGGCTCGAGCTTCCGCAAAGTCGGGCTGGTCGAGTTTCCCTCGCCAGGCATGTGGTCGATCGTGCTGATCTCGCAATCGCCGAATGAAGAGGTCGCGCGCAGCCTGCCGGGGCAGGAGGAGCATGTCTCCGTGTTCCTGCCGTGCTCGCCGAACCCGACCACCGGATTCTTCTTCTACGTGCCCAAGAGCAAGATCGTCGAAGTCGACATGAGCACCGAAGACGCCGCGACCTTGATCATGTCGGCCGGCGTGGTGCAGCCGGGCTCGGCACCCGATCCGAAAAAGGCCGCCGCGCTCGCGGGCATGGCGAATGCCGCGCGCATCGCCAACGCCTCGGCGCTTCGGCCCGAGCCTGCGAAGGTGGAGTAGGGCCATTCCGCTGCGGGATGGCCGCCGATCACGCGCGCGTTCGCATCCTCTGATATTCTCCGGTTCGCCTGAGCGCCTCGCTCGGAATCGATCTGGAGTATATGATGTCCAAAACCATTGCGATCCTCGCACCCGGCGCCATGGGCAGCGCCGTCGCCCGCCGCTTCAGTGAGCACGGCGCGCGCGTGCTGACGTCTTTGGACGGGCGGAGCGAGGCGACGCGGAAACGCGCGGCGGATGCCGGCATGGTCGACGCCGATGACAATCAGATTGCGGGCGCCGATATCATCCTCTCGATCGTGCCGCCGGGCGAAGCCGTCGCGCTGGCTGAGCGGCTGGCCGCGCTGATCGTCAGGCGCGAGAAGAAGCCGGTCGTCGTCGATTGCAATGCGATCAACGTCGACACGGTGCAAAGGATCGAGGAGATCATCGGCTCGGCGCAGGCGCGGTTCGTCGATGGCGGCATCATCGGCTTTCCGCCGCAGCCCGGCGGCAAGAGCCCGGCCTTCTACATGTCCGGCGAATACGCCAAGGAGGTCGCGGTGCTGAAGGATTTCGGCCTCGACGTGCGCATCGTCGAGGGCCCGGTCGGCGCCGCGTCGGCTTTGAAAATGTCCTATGCCGGCATCGTCAAGGGCCTCGCCGGCATCGGCTCGGCGATGGTGGTCGCGGCGACGAAAGCGGGCGCAGCGGACGCGTTGCGTGACGAACTGGCGCTGAGCCAGCCCGCGATTCTGGCGCGGCTCGAGGTCGCGCTGCCTGACATGATCCCGAAAGCGTATCGCTGGGTCGCGGAGATGCGGGAGATTTCCGGATTCCTCGGCCCGGATCATCCGGCCAGCCAGATCTATGAGGGCTTTGCGAGATGGTTCGAGCATCTCGCCGAGGATGCAAATGGTGAGGCGGCGGATGCCGCGCTGATGAAGGCGTTCGCTGCGGGGATCGCGCAGAAGAAAGCCTAGTCGCTCCCGCGAGCCGGTTTGCTTCAGATGTAAAGGTCTCTCTCCACACGAGGGGGAGTCTCCGCGAGTCCCTTTGCGACGATCTTTGCGGAAGCCCTCAGCCCGCGCCGATCAGCGGGATCGCCTCGTCGCGCTCATACAGATACAGCAGGCACCGCAGCGCCTCGCCGCGCTCGCCCTTCAGCTTTGGATCGTCCTTGAGGATGCGAAGCGCCTCGTCGCGCGCCTGGGTGATGAGCTGGCCGTGGACCTCCGAGCGCGCGATGCGGTAGCCGGGCAGGCCGCTCTGGCGCACGCCAAGCACGTCGCCTTCGCCGCGCAGCTTCAAATCCTCCTCGGCGATACGAAAACCGTCGGTGGTCTCCCGGATCACCTTCAGCCGCGCCTTCGACATCTCGCCGAGCGGCTCGGAGTAGAGCAGCAGGCAGGTCGAGGCCTCCGAGCCGCGTCCGATCCGGCCGCGCAGCTGGTGCAGCTGGGCGAGGCCAAAACGCTCGGCATTCTCGATCACCATGATGGTCGCCGCCGGCACATCGACGCCGACCTCGACCACGGTGGTCGCGACCAGCAGGCCGATCTCGTGGGCGGCGAACTGGCCCATCACGCGGTCCTTCTCGGTGCCCTTCATCTGGCCGTGCACGAGCCCGACGCGCTCGCCGAACCGCTTCTGCAGGCTCTCGAAACGCTTCGTCGCGTTGGTGAGGTGCTCGGTGCCTTCGGCCTCGGATTCCTCGACCAGCGGGCAGATCCAGTAAACCAGCTTGCCCGCCTGCAGCGCGCGGCCGATGCTGTCTGTGACTTCGGCGAGGCGGCTGATCGATATGGTGCGGGTTTCGATCGGCTGGCGGCCGGCGGGCTTTTCGCGCAGCTCGGAAATGTCCATGTCGCCGAAATAGGTCAGCACCAGCGTGCGCGGGATCGGCGTCGCGCTCAGCACCAGCACGTCGACGGCCTCGCCCTTGGACGTCAGCGCGAGCCGTTCGCGCACGCCAAAGCGGTGCTGCTCGTCGACGATCGCGAGGGCAAGATCGTGGAAGATCACATCGTCCTGGATCAGCGCATGGGTGCCGACCAGGAGGTCGATCTCGCCGGCTTCGAGCTGCGCGATGATCTCACGCCGCTCCTTGCCCTTTTCGCGGCCGGTGAGGATCGCAACCCGCATGCCGGCGCGCTCGGCGAGCGGGGCGATGGTCTTGATGTGCTGGCGCGCCAGGATTTCGGTCGGTGCCATCAGCGCGGCCTGCTTGCCGACCTCCGTGACGGCCGCGGCCGCGAGCAGCGCGACCACGGTCTTGCCGGAGCCGACGTCGCCCTGGAGCAGGCGCAACATGCGCACGGGCTGTTGCAGATCGCTGGCGATCGCCGCGGCCGCGTCACGCTGGGACAGCGTCAATGCATAGGGCAGGGCGTCGATGATCTTGTTGCGCAAGTGCCCGTCACCGGAATTGCGCACGCCGGCGGGCCGGCGCAATTGCGCGCGGATCAAGGCGAGCGCGAGCTGGCCGGCCAGGAGCTCGTCAAAGGCGAGTCGCGACCAGAACGGCTGATCGGGCAGGATGTCCGTGAGCTCGACCGGCTGGTGCACACGGTTGAGCGCCTCGGTGATCGCAGGAAGATTGCAGCGGCGCATCACCTCCGGGCTGATCCACTCCGGCAAAGCCGGCAGCTTCTGCAGCGCCTGCGCGATCGCGCGGCGGAGTGAGCCGAGCGCGAGGCCCTCCGTCAGCGGATAGACCGGGTCGATGCCGGAGAGCTTTGCGATCGCCTCCTCGTCCAGCACGCGGTCGGGATGCACCATTTGCGGGATGCCGTCGTACATCTGCAGCGTGCCGGAGACGTAGCGCTTCTCCCCCATTGGCAGCAGTTTTTCGACATAGCCGGGCTTGGCGCGGAAGAAGGTCAGCACGACGTCGCCGGTGTCGTCGCTGGCATAGACGAGATAGGGTGCGCGCGCGTTGCGCGGTGGAGGCGGGCGGTGGCGGTCGACGGTGACCTCCAGCGTCACCATGGTTCCGACCGCGGCGTCGCGGATCTTCGGCCGGGCGCGGCGGTCGATGACCTGGCTCGGCAGATGCAGCAGCAGGTCGACCAGCCGCGGCGTCTCGCTGCGGCTGAGCAAATATTGCAGCAGCTTGTCCTGCTTCGGACCGACGCCGGGCAGGCTGGTCACGGGAGCAAACAGCGGATTGAGCAGGCTGGGGCGCATGGATGCGAATCTAGGATCGTTTCGGCCCGTCATGCCCGGCTTTATGCCGGGCATCCACGGCTTTTTTCGCGGCCGCACCCGGGCGGCAGGCTTGCCAAATCGAGGGCTGACACGGCCACCCCGAATGGCTATATCAGCCCCGCCCGGCACGTCCGGGCTTTCTGCGTTTGACTGGATTTGAGACATGACGGGAACGACACGATCGAGCAGCGGGCTGGACGACCGCCGCAAGCGGCTTTTGTTCCGCTGCTGGCACCGCGGCACGCGCGAGATGGACCTGATCCTCGGCCGCTTTGCGGATGCCGAGATCGGCAATCTGTCGGACGCCGAGCTGACCGAGCTCGAGACCTTGCTCGAGGTCAACGATCCCGATCTCTATGCCGCCATCACCGGCGACAAGGTGCTGCCGGCTGATGTCACCGGCGCGCTGTTTGCCCGCATCAAGGCCTATCCGATCGCGGACCGCGACGCATGAAGCAGGGAATGAAATCTCCGGCCGAGCTGCTTGCGCCCGGCCGTGTGCTGACGCTTGCCAATGTCGCGGAAGGCGCCGAAGGCCTGGTCGTCTCCGATCTCGCCCGCGCCATCGCGGCGCGGCCGAAGAAGCCGGCCGTCAGCCTTGCCGTGGTCTGCCGCGACGGTCCGCGCATGCAGCAGCTCGAACGCGCGCTGCAGTTCTTCGCGCCCGATCTGCCGGTGCTCCAGTTCCCGGCCTGGGACTGCCAGCCCTATGACCGCGTCTCGCCGCATGGCGGCATTTTGGCACAACGCCTGACCACGCTGGCGCGGCTGGCCTCGCTCACCGGCAGCGACAAGCCGCTGATCGTGCTGACCACGGTGAATGCGATCGTGCAGCGCGTGCCGGCGCGTGAACTCGTCGCGGCGCAGGCGCTGTCGGTGGCACCCGGCAACGTCGTGCCGATGGACACCATCGTCGCCTGGCTCGAGCACAACGGTTACAACCGTTCCTCGACCGTGCGTGAGCCCGGTGAATATGCCGTGCGCGGCGGCATCCTCGATCTGTTTCCGGCCGGCCTCGAGCAGCCGGTGCGCTTCGACTTCTTCGGCGACAGCCTGGAATCGATCCGCTCCTTCGACGCCGAGACCCAGCGCACGCTGCTCGACATGCGCTCGCTCGACCTCGTGCCGATCTCGGAATTCCAGCTCGTCACCGACACCATCCGCCGTTTCCGCATGGGCTATGTCGCCGAGTTCGGCGCGCCCGAGCGCGACGATGCGCTGTATGAAGCCGTCAGCGAAGGCCGCCGCCATCCCGGCATGGAGCACTGGCTGCCGCTGTTCCAGGACCGGATGGACACGCTGTTCGATTATCTGCAAGGCGCGCCCATCGCGATCGAGCCGCAGGCCGAGGACGCCGTCCGCGAGCGATTCAAGCAGATCCAGGACTATTACGAGGCCCGCCGCGATGCCATGGAGCATCCCGCCGGCGGCGCCATCTACAAGCCGCTGCCGCCGGACCGGCTCTATCTGACCAGCGAGGAATGGACCAGGCGCGAGAGCGACATGCCGCTGCTGCGGTTGACGCAGTTCTCGGTTCCTGCCGACGGGACCAGTGTCATCGACGCCGGTGCCCGCAAGGGCCGCGATTTCGCGCCGGAGCGCAACGACAACACGGTCAACGTGTTCGAGTCCGTCGTCAGCCACGTCATGGCGCTGCACGCCCAGCGCAAGAAGGTCGTGATCGCGCTCTGGAGCGAGGGCTCACGCGACCGCATGAATTCGATGCTGCGCGACCACAAGCTGGCCCACACCACCAGCGTCAACAGCTGGCGGACGGTGCAGGCCACCCCGCGCAACGAGACCATGCTGGCCGTGCTCGGCCTCGAAAGCGGTTTCGAGACCGATGAGATCGCGCTCATCAGCGAGCAGGACATCCTTGGCGATCGCCTGGTGCGGCCGCGCAAGGCCAGCCGCAAGCTCGACAATTTCATCTCGGAGATCACGAGCCTTGCCGCGGGCGACATCGTCGTCCACGTCGACCACGGCATCGGCCGCTTCGTCGGCCTCCAGACCCTCGACGTCGCCGGCGCGCCGCACGACTGTCTCGAGCTGCATTATGCCGCCGAGACAAAGCTGTTCCTGCCGGTCGAGAACATCGAGCTGCTGTCGCGCTACGGCTCCGACCAGACCACGGTCGAGCTCGATCGCCTCGGCGGCGGCGGCTGGCAGACCCGAAAAGCAAAACTCAAGAACCGCATCCGCGAGATCGCGGGCGAATTGATCAAGATCGCCGCCGCGCGCCATTTGCACGAGGCGCCCAAGCTGCCGGTGCAACCGGGCCTGTACGACGAGTTCTGCGCGCGCTTCCCGTATGACGAGACTGAGGACCAGCTAGGGGCGATCGAATCCACGCTGAAGGATCTCGAACTCGGCCGTCCCATGGACCGGCTGATCTGCGGCGACGTCGGCTTCGGCAAGACCGAGGTGGCGTTGCGCGCGGCCTTTGCCGTCGCGCTCGAAGGCAAGCAGGTCGCCGTGGTGGTGCCGACCACGCTGCTCGCGCGCCAGCACGCGAAGACCTTCACCGAGCGCTTCAAGGGCTTTCCGGTCAACGTGGCGCAGGCCTCGCGCCTGGTCGCGACCAAGGAGCTCAATTTGGTCAAGAAGGGCATCGCCGACGGTTCGGTCGACATCGTCGTCGGCACTCATGCACTGCTCGGCAAGGCCATCAAGTTCCGCGACCTCGGCCTCGTCATCGTCGACGAGGAGCAGCATTTTGGCGTGACCCACAAGGAGCGGCTGAAGGCGCTGCGCTCCGAGGTGCACGTGCTGACGCTGTCGGCAACCCCGATTCCGCGCACGCTGCAGCTGGCGCTGACCGGGGTTCGCGAGCTCTCGATCATCGCATCGCCCCCGGTCGATCGCCTCGCGGTGCGCACCTTCGTCGCTCCGCATGATCCGCTGATGATCCGCGAGGCGCTGCTGCGCGAGCGTTATCGCGGCGGGCAGGCGTTCTACGTGGTGCCGCGCATCGACGACCTCGCCGAGGTCAAGGATTTCCTCGACAAGAACGTGCCGGAGATGAAGGTCGCGGTCGCGCACGGGCAGATGCCGCCTGCTGTGATCGAAGACATCATGACCGCGTTCTACGACGGCAAGTTCGACATCCTGCTGTCGACCACGATCGTCGAGTCCGGCCTCGACATCCCCAACGCCAACACGCTGATCGTGCACCGCGCCGACATGTTCGGCCTCGCCCAGCTCTATCAGCTGCGCGGCCGCGTCGGCCGCTCCAAGCTGCGTGCGTATGCGCTGTTCACGCTGCCGGCGCAGCAGAAGATCACCGCGCAGGCCGAGCGCCGGCTCACGGTGCTGCAATCGCTGGAGACGCTGGGCGCAGGCTTCCAGCTCGCCTCGCACGACCTCGACATCCGCGGCGCCGGCAATCTGCTCGGCGAGGAGCAGTCCGGCCACATCAAGGAGGTCGGCTTCGAGCTCTATCAGTCGATGCTGGAGGAGGCGATCGTCAACCTCAAGGCCGGCGTCTCCGAGCCCGCCGCCGACCGCTGGTCGCCGTCGATCACCATCGGCATGCCCGTGCTCATTCCGGAGGATTATGTCGGCGATCTCTCGGTGCGGCTGTCGCTGTACCGGCGGCTCGCCGATCTCGACACCGAGGAGGAGATCGAGAATTTTGGCGCCGAGATGCGCGATCGCTTCGGCGTGCTGCCGGACGAGGTGCGCTACCTCTTCAAGGTCGCCGCGATCAAGGCGTTCTGCCGCCGCGCCAATGTCGGCAAGATCGATGCCGGCCCGAAGGGCGCCGTCATCGCCTTCCGCGACAATTCCTTCGCCCATCCCGATCGTCTGGTGAGCTTCATCCGCAGCTACGGCCAGGCCGCCAAGGTGCGGCCCGACATGAAGGTGGTGTTCCTGCAGGATTGGGAGACGCCGGAAGAGCGCCTCGTTGGGACGACGGAGATCATGCGCCAGCTGGCGCAGCTCGCGGAAAGCAAGAAGGCGGCGTGAGGCGCTGTGATATCTGCAGAGGCGATGCGGCTTGAATCGTTGCGCGGCCTCTGGATCCGAAGACAATGACGTATGGTCACTTGCGGAATGACCGAGCAGTATCTATATCCAAATCATCGAGTTTCGGCCGAACGACTTGGCCTCGCCGCTTTCAAGCGCGCCTGACTGACGACCCTCCCTCCAGATCTCGACGACATCGACCGCGCTTTTGAGCGTGGCCAAACGCTTATCTATCGTAAAGGACGACCCCATGACGACGGGAACTGTGAAGTGGTTTAACAGCCAAAAGGGTTTCGGATTCATTCAGCCCGACCAGGGCAGCCAGGATGTGTTCGTTCATATCAGCGCCGTTGAACGCGCCGGCATGAATACCCTCAACGAAGGGCAGAAGGTTTCATTCGAAATCGTTGCAGACCGCCGGACCGGCAAGTCTGCTGCTGAAGATCTGCGCGCCGCATAGGCTGTCGCAATCGACATGACGTTGCTTTGACCACGGATGTACTGGCAGAGCTTCGGATCTCTTGACCCGCGACGGTTCACCGGCCGCGGGTTTTTTGCACCGGTTACCGCCTGATCGCGAATGCGAATGGTGGCGTTTCGCGCGAAAATACCCATATAGACTTCATGACCAATTGGCAGAAGTCGACCACACGACAAGCACCCAAGACCAAGGCAGAGCTCCGCCTGATGCTGACCGAAGCGGTCCGCAATACGCAACCGAGCCTCGAGTCAGAGCGAAGATTGAAAGCCAGGAAGATCGCGGCCGGGACGGCTCGCGCCGATCCAGCCTCCGGGGTCGCCTTACCGGTTCGCTAAGCCGCGAGAAGGAGCAGCATGCGCAAGCTTCCCCAGCCCACCGAGCAAGAGCTTCGGGAGGGCCCTCAGGCGGTGTCCTTCCAGATCGCGAACGGGAACACGCGGCAGAGCTGTATTCTTCAAACAAATTTCCCGACCAAGGCGCAGGCGCAGAGATACCTTCTGGCGAACTGGCCGGCCGTCGAGAAGATGGCGCGCGACGCTCTCGCGATGGGGACCGTCGAGGACGGCCAGATCAAGCTCATGATGGTTTGAGCGATCGAGCCGTGCCGGCGGATGCTACGATGCCGCCCGCGACGCATCCGCCGACAGCCGCCCCAGCAGCGACCTTGCCGTATCCGACGGCGACAGCGAATCCACGCTGACCACGGGCTCGCTGCGCATCTCGTGCTTGCCGTTGGAGGTGTGCCGCATCACCGCCGAGAGGCGGCGGGCGATCATGTGGGCGGTGCGGAAGTCGGTCTCCGCGAACACGACGATGACCGAGCCGTCCTTCTGCGCCGCGCCGAAATCCATCTGCCGCATCAGGCGGCTGAGGATCCGGGCGGCATCGAGCTGGGCGCGGGAATTGCCGGGGTCGAAGGCGAACCGCGCGACCGACAAACCACCGCCGCGGGCGAGCGTCTGCTCGACCGCCTTGGCAAAATCGCGGGCGAAGGCTTCAACCGTGAGCAGGCCGCTGCGCGGATCGAGCCAGCCGCCGGCATCGATCGAGCGGAGCGTGCGGCTCAATTGTGCTTCCATCGCATGCTGGCGGATCAGGGGCAGCGCATTGGCCGCGACGTTCGCCGGCTCGCCCGGGATCAGCTCGAGATTGGGCAGATCGTAGGTCTGTGTCAGCTGGTGCGCGGTGACGACGACGGGCAGGCTGCGGAAGCGGGAGTCCTCGGCGAGCACCGTTAGAAAGGCGTCGGTGACGCGCGCGGTAAAACCTTCGGCGAGCACGACGCCGTCGAGGTCACGGGTGTTGAGATGTTTCGCGGCGGCCTCGATCGAGAGCGCGCCGACGACGCCGGCACGTTCGCCGAGCGCGACGGAGAGCGCGGGATAGGCCGAGCCGCGGCCGATCAGGAGCACGGTGGCATCGCGGGCGGGATCGCCTTGCGGCAGCGCGACCTTCACTTCCGGCAGCCGGCGCAGCACCGTGGCATGCAGGGTGCGCACGCGCAGAGCGGCGCGAAGGCGCGCGATCAGGCGGTCGGAATTGCCGCCGCGCGAGGAGAACGGCAGGGCGTTGTGGGGCAGCGTGCCCGCAGCATCGAGGGCCACGAAAGGAAGGTAGAGCGACTGGTCGGCGATCTTCTTGGCGAGCGGCGCGATATGCGGCTCATGACCGCCGGACATCTGGGCGAGAACCGCGGCCGGCTGGACCTGCTCGACCGCGCGCGCTGCGCTGGCCCAGTCGGTGTCGACGACGGGAAAGAGCCGGGCCTCGTCCAGCGCCGCAATGAAGGGCGGCCGCTCGGCATTGGACACAAACAGGATCGGGCCCGCCTGGGACATTCGCAAAACTCTGATCACGCGACAGATGCCCCGCAATCTAGTTTGGCCGCCTTAATGCAGCGTCAACGTACCAGGCGAAACCGCGCCTAGCCGGGGCCGGAACGGTCGCGAAAAGCTTCGACCATCAGGGGGTTAAGCCCGAGCTCGCTGAGCGCTTCGCGGGCCCGGGTATTGTCCTGGGCGCGTCCGGCCAGCCGGTGGCCGGAAAGCCGGTCGGGCAGCGCGGTGAGCAAGGCGCCCTGGCCGAGCCGGCGAGCCCATTCCTGGAGGTCGTTGGAGAGGAAGCGGTAGCCGCCGACGGCCATGATGCCGGAGGGGGGCGCGGTGATGCAGATCGCGCCGCTCGGACGGTCGAGCCGGGCGGCGTAGCCGGTGTCGACATAATCGCGCGGCGGCTGCGCGATCAGCGTGTCGCCGACCGGCTGCGGCGGGGCATAGGCCGCGATCGGCACCATCGCGCCGCGGAGGCCGAGCGTGCCCTTCGGCGTCAGCAGGATCTCGCCCGCAATGGACGAGCCGGATTGCTCGCGCGGGGCGCCGTGCGGCCCGGGCATCACCGCAACGGGCATACCGTCCTCGCCGCGGCGGGCGCCGAACAGCCCGGCCTCGCCGAACAGGTAGACGTCGGTCAGCGGGGCATGGGGCGCGATCCAGGCATCGCTCGCCGCCACCTGCTCGGGCGCGCGCCACAGGCCGATGACATTGCGCAAGGTCGGCATCCGCGCCGCCAGGTCGGCATCGCCAAGACGCAGCGCGAGCTGCGCCGGCGCGATCAGCACCTCGCATTCATGCTCGTTGATCTGCTGCTCCAGCACCTCGTTCTCGAACGGATGATGCAGCGCCAGCGCGCCGCCGGAGAGCAGCCACACCGCGAGCGAGGAGGCGAGCCCTGCGAACGACATCGGCGTGAACGCCGCCATCACGGTCGCGCCCTGCCTGATGTCGGCTTCCAGCGACATCGCAAGCCCGCCGGCGATCAGGCTGAAATGCGGCCGCGGCACCGGGCGAAAGCCTTCGGCCGTGACGTCGAAGGAGATCATCGCCGCCTTGCGGCCGTCCTGAATCACGGCGCGCGTGGTGCCGGGCGGGCGGGCCAGCACCTCGTCAAGCGAAGCCATGCCTTCCGGTAGATCGGTGCCGAAGCCGCAGACGTGACGGATCGAGAAGGCTTCCGCGGCCGCATGCATCGCCAGATCGGCATAGCTGACGCCGTCGACCGTGCTCATGGTGACGATGGCGCGCGCCGCGGTGCGGTTCAGCGCGGCGGTCAGTTCCGCGTGCCGCCAGAGCAGCGGCAGCACCGCGACGACGAGGCCGGCGCGATGGGCGGCGAGCACGGTGAGCACGAACTCGACCGTGGCAGGCAATTGGATCGCGATGACGGAATTGGCCGGCAGGCCTGATTCGACGAAATAAGCCGACAGCGCCTCGATGGCCGTGTCGGCTTCGGCATAGGTCATCCGCCGCGGCTGGTGCCCGGTCACGCGGGCCTTGTTGAGGGGATCAAGCAGGGCGGGCGCGTGCGGCTGCCGGATCAGCGTGCGCTGAAACAACGTGTCGAGCGTCGGCGATACGGCTGGCTGGTTCACGGCGTCACTTTGCTTGATGAGCTTGCGGCTGCCCCTTCGACCACCAGGTCTCCGGCAAATAGCCTGAGAGCGAGGTGGCCTTGGGCCGTTCTATCCGATTCCAGCGCGCGATCCATTGCTCGGATACGTTAAACAGGGGGATTGTGTAGAAGCCCGCGATCAGAGCGCGGTCGAGCGCCCGCACCGACGAGACGAAATCCGTATGTTCCCGGGCCTCGAGCAGGGCGGCGATCATGGCATCGATCGCCGGATCCCTGGCGCCCATGTAGTTGCGGGTCCCCGGATTGTCCGCGCCAGCGCTGCCCCAGTAGAAATATTGCTCGTTGCCGGGTGACAGCGACTGGTCCCAGCGGTTCTGGATCATGTCGAATTCGTAAGCGAGCCGGCGCTGATCGAACTGCACGGGGTCGACCGTTCGCACGCTCGGCTCGATGCCGGCGCGCTTGAGGTCGCGCTGGAAGGCGAGCGCGATGCGTTCCTGGTCGCGGGTCGTGACCAGGATCTCGAAGTTGAGGGGCGCCTTGGTCTTGCGATTGCGCAGCACGGTGCCGTCGAGCTCATAGCCGGCGTCCGACAACAGCTTCAGCGCGGCGCGCAGCGTGGTGCGGTCGCGTCCCGATCCGTCAGTCACCGGCAGACGGTAGCTGCCGTCCATGACATCGGGCCGAATTTGCGCGGCGAAGGGTTTGAGCAGCTCACGCTCGCGCGCGTCCGCGGGCCGGCCATAGGCCGACAGGTCGGAGCCGGCGAAATAGCCGGCAACGCGCGAATAAAGCCCGAAAAAGTAATTGCGGTTGACCAGCTCGAAATCGAACAGAAGCGTCAGCGCCTGGCGGACGCGGATGTCGGCGAAGATTGGACGGCGGGTGTTGAACACCAGGAATTCGGAGGGTTGCGGCAGGCCCGGCTTGACGCTGTCGCGGATCACCTCGCCGCTTTTGGCGGCTGGAAAATCGTAGCCGTCGTGCCAGCGCAGCGGCTCGTGCTCGACGCGGAAATCATAGAGGCCGCGCTTGAAGGCTTCGAACTGGCCGTTGGCCTCGCGAAAATAGTCGAGCCGGATCTCGTCGAAATTGTAGAGCCCGCGGTTGATGGGCAGGTCGCGGCCCCAATAATCGGGATTGCGGGTGAGCGTCACGCTGGCCCCGGGCTTCACCGCGGTGATGCGATAGGGGCCTGAGCCAATCGGGCTCGTCAGCGTCGTCTCCTCGAAGGTCGCGACGTCGACGGCTTGCTTCGACAGGATCGGCATCAGGCCGAGGATCAGCGGCAGCTCGCGGTCGTTGGCGCCCGCGAGGTCGAAGCGGACGGTGAGGGGATCGGGCGCCTCGGCCTTGGCAACCTTGGCATAGTATTGCCGAAGGTTCGGACGACCGCGGTCGCGCAGGAGCTGCCAGGAGAACAGCACGTCTTCGGCCGTGACCTGCTTGCCGTCGGAAAAACGGGCACGCGGATCGAGACGGAACGTGACGAAGCTCCGCTCATCGTCGGTTTCGACGCTCCTGGCGAGCAGGCCATAGAGCGTGAATGCCTCGTCATTGCCGCGCGCGAGCAGGCTCTCGACCACGTAGCCCCGCATCTGCTGCACGGCTAATCCCCTCACGATGAAGGGATTGAGGCTGTCGAAGGTGCCCAGAACACCCCAGGTCAAGCGGCCGCCCTTGGGGGCATCGGGATTGGCGTAGGGCATGTGGGTGAAATCGGCCGGCATGGCCGGCTTGCCGTGCATGGCGATGGCGTGGGCTTCCTCGGCCCGCGCGCTGCCAGCGCACAGCCCACCCGCGAGCATAGAGGCAAGGACGCAAAGGCGGAGACCGGGGCCCTCGAAAAGGCGCTGGAACTTGAACATCGGCACACGTTGATTCGAGGACCGGCTAGCCTCGAATCCTATCACAGGGAATTTCACCGGGCGCAGCCGCGGATGTGGCCAAAGACGGTTGTCGGCATTGATCTTTTCGTCGGCCACGTTAAGAAGGCGGGCAATCGCGCAAGAGCGCCGAGCCCGTCACTTATCTGCCTCAATTGACGGGAAGAGAGCCGCGCCCAAGGCGGCTTGGTTCGGCGCTTCGGAGCGGTTCGGGCGCTTCCCGTTCAGAAAGGGTTTTCCGCAATGAATTTCCGTTACTTGGCCGCGTCCGTCCGGCCGCGTGGGCGACTTCTCGCCCTGTTGACGGCGACGGCGTTGGCCGTTCCGTTTGCCGCCGAGGCCCAGACCCCGGCGCCGGCCCCGGCCCCGGGTGCGCCCAAGGCGGCTCCGGCCCCGAAAGCGGCTCCCAAGGCCGCCCCGAAGGCTCCGGCACCGGCCGCTCAGGCCCCCGCGCAGCAGGCTCCCGCTGCAGGCGCTCCGGCGCAGCAGGGTGCGGCTCAGCCGGCCGACCAGCAGATCCAGCTGATCTACGCCCCCTGGACCAAGTTCTGCCTGAAGGGCCAGGACGCCAACGCCAAGCAGGTCTGCTTCACCGGCAAGGACGGCCGCATCGAATCGGGCCAGCCGGTCATCGCCGCCGTGATCATCGAGCCGGAAGGCGAGCCCAAGAAGATCCTGCGCGTGACGCTGCCGCTCGGCATGCAGCTCGTGCACGGCACCCGCATCATCGTCGACAGCAACGCGCCGCTGCAGCAGCCCTATGTGATCTGCTTCCAGAACGGCTGCATGTCCGATTACGAGGCGACGCCCGAACTCATCAACAGCATGAAGAAGGGCCAGAATCTCGTTGTCCAGGCGATCAATGCCAACGGCGCGCCACTGACGCTGCCGCTGCCGCTCGCCGGCGAATTCCAGAAGGCTTATGACGGTCCGCCGACCGATCCGAAGGTGTTCGAGGAAAACCAGAAGAAGCTCCAGGAAGAGCTTCAGAAGAAGGCTGATGAGCAGCGCAAGAAGCTTGAGCAGAGCGGTGCTGCCCCGGGCGCGGCTCCGGCCGGCCAGAAGTAATCGGGCGTCAGACGTCCAGACATGAAGAAGGCGCTCATCTCGAGCGCCTTTTTTGCTGGCTGGGTGCTGGTGGTGAAAACCTAGTTCAGCGACGGGTTGCGCGGGCGATAGCCGCCGGCCTTGTCCTTGATGAAGATCTCGGCGACCTGGGAATGCCGGACCGGCTCGCCGGAATCGTCGGGCAGAAGGTTCTGCTCCGAGACATAGGCGACGTATTCCGATTCCGCGTTCTCAGCGAGCAGGTGGTAGAACGGCTGGTCCTTGTGGGGCCGCACCTCCTCGGGGATCGACAGCCACCACTCCTCGGTGTTGTTGAATTCCGGATCGATGTCGAAGATCACGCCCCGGAACGAGAAGATCCGGTGGCGCACGACCTGTCCGATCTGGAATTTGGCGGTCCGCGCTTTAATCATTCCCCGTCGATAGACCAGGATTGTGGCCGATGCTAGTGGCCTCATCTGGAATTAACGTTCACTTTGGGGGCAGATAGCCCCCAAGTCTTCAGAAAACACTTCATCAATGGTCGATATCCTCAATCTGGCGCTACCTTATTTCGGCTTGATCTTCGTCGGTTTTGCCTGCGGCAAGGTCAAGTCCCTGCCGGAATCGGGTCTCGCCTGGATGAACTTCTTCCTGCTCTACGTGTCGCTGCCGGCGCTGCTGTTTGCGATCATGTCGAAGACGCCGTTTGCGGAATTGAACAACCCGCCGTTCCTGATAGCGACCACGCTCTCCACCGTCGCCGCGTTCACACTGGCGCTGGTCGTGGGCAAGGTTTTGGGACGGCTGACATTGCGCGAGGCGACGCTCGCAGGCCTCTCCGGCGGCTACGGCAATATCGGCTATATGGGGCCCGGCCTGGCGCTCGCCGTGCTCGGGACCAAGGCGGCGGCGCCGACCGCGCTGATCTTCTGCTGCGACAGCATCTTCCTGTTCACGATCGTGCCGCTCTTGATCGAGCTGTCCGACCGCGACCATCCCTCGATCGTGCACGCCTTCGGCGTCGTGCTGAAGCAGATCGTGCTCAACCCGCTGATCATGTCGGCCTGCTTTGGCGCCGCGGTCGCGGCGCTACATATCGAGATGCCGGTCGTGCTCGACCGCACCATCACCTTCCTCCAGAACGCCGCCGCGCCGACCGCGCTGTTCGTGCTCGGCGTGACCGTGGCGCTGCGTCCGTTCGACCGGGTGCCGTGGGAAGTGCCGGGCGTGATCGCGGTCAAGCTCCTGATCCATCCGCTGGCGGCGTTCGGCCTGATGCTGGCGTTCGGCCCCTTCGCGCAGCCCTGGGCTGCGACCGCCGTGCTGATGGCCTCGCTGCCGCCGGCGCTGAACGTATTCGTGATCGCCCGGCAGAACGATGCCTGGATCGAATCGGCGTCCGTCGCGGTGCTGCTCGGCACCTTCGCGTCCGTGGTCACGCTGACCAGCGTGATGTGGCTGCTTCAGAGCGGACGGCTGGTGTTTCCGTGAGAGAAGTTACCGCCGCCAGGTCGGCGTCAGGCCTTCGCGCATCGCAAAACGCCGGAGCGGGCCGATGGCGCCGAGCAGGTGCATGCCGACGGCACGGACCGGCTGAAGCGGAAGGAAATCGTTGAGCAGCGAGCGGTTGGCGATGTCGATCGCAAAGGTGCGGCTCAAAACGTCCGGACGCCGCGCGCGGTCGTAGCGTTTGAGCACGTCGGGCGCGCCGGGATCCTGGCCGGCTGCGATGACCTCGCCCGCGAGCCTGGCAACATCGGCGGCATCGCGCAGGCCGAGATTGAGGCCCTGGGCGCCGATCGGCGGAACCACATGGGCGGCTTCGCCAACCAGCGCGATGCGGTCGCGGCCGAAGGATTTCGGACGTTCGATCGCGAGCGGAAACAGGTTGCGGCCGGGCTCGACCGTCATGCGTCCCAGGATCGAATGCGACTGTTTCTCGATCGCGGCCGACAGCTCGGCATCGCTGAGGCCGCGGAGCCGCTCCGCCTCCGCAGGCGCCGAGACCCAGACGATGCTGGAGCGGTCGCCGGGCAGGGGCACGAACACGCAGGGTCCATGCGGTGTGTGGAACTCGGTCGAGACGTTGCGATGCGGCCGCGTGTGACCGACGTTGAAGGTCAGCGCCGTCTGCGTCAGCTCGCGCCGCGTCACCGCGATGCCGGCAGCTTCGCGGCACAGCGAATGTCGGCCGTCGGCGCCGACCACCAGGCGGGCCGAGAGAAACTGCGCCGAGGCGGTGCGGACCGCGACGTCGTCGGCTTCGATGACGATGGTTTCGGCCTCGTCGTCGAAACGGACGAGATTGGGCAGCTCAGCCGCACGCTCTTCCAGAGCCAGCATCAGCGAGCGGTTGTCGATGTTGTAGCCGAAGGCGTCGAGCGCGATTTCGTGACAGGAGAACCGGACCTCCGGCGCGCGGAACAGCCTGCCGGTGTCGTCGACGAGGCGCATGACCTCGAGCGCGGCGGCCTTGTCCTTGCAGCGGGACCAGACGTCAAGCGTCTCCAGCAGCTCGACGGAGGCGCCGAGCAGCGCGGTGGTGCGATTGTCGGCATAGGGAACGCGCCGCGCCACCAGCGCGGTCCGCGCACCCGCCTGCGCCAGTGCGATGGCCGCCGCAAGTCCGGCCGGTCCGCCGCCGATCACGGCGGCGTCATGGAGTGTCGATGCGTCTGTCATGGAGCGACAAATGACACGCTCCGCGGCAAATTCAAGCCCGCTGATTGTGCCTGATTTTATGACAGATTGTGCGACCGGGCGTCGCAATGGCGGATGTGCAAACCGGCCTCATTCTGATAGCAGAAGCCATGGATACCCAGCAGGATTCCCTGAAGCCGAAACCGGCGATCCGCGCCGCGGCCTTCTCGGTGCACATCTTCACCGCGTTCGGCGCGGCGATCGCGCTATTGGCGATGCTGGAGGCCGTGCGCGAGCACTGGGCGGCGATGTTTCAGTGGCTGGGCGTCGCCCTGATCATCGACGCGATCGACGGGCCGATCGCGCGTCGCCTCGACGTCAAGAACGTGCAGCCGAACTGGTCTGGCGACGTGCTCGATCTCGTGGTCGACTTCGTCACCTATGTCTTCGTGCCGGCCTACGCGATCGTCGCCAGCGGCCTGCTGCTGCCGGTCGCAGCTCCCTTGCTCGGCGTCGCCATCATCGTCACCAGCGCACTATATTTCGCCGATCTGCGCATGAAGGCGGACGACAATCATTTCCGCGGCTTCCCGGCACTGTGGAATGCGGCTGCGTTCTATCTGTTCCTGCTGCATTGGCCGCCGCTGTGGTCGACGCTGCTGGTGGCCGCGCTCGTCGTGCTGACCTTCGTGCCGTTCCACGTGCTGCATCCGGTCCGCGTCGTGCGGCTGCGCTGGCTGACGATGTCGCTGATCGCGATCTGGGCGCTGCTTGGCCTCTACGTGCTGGAGATGGATTTCCGCGTCGGCGCCGGCGTCACCATCGCACTCTGCGCGATCGCGCTCTGGATCAGCTTCAGCGATGCGCTGATACGTCTGGTAAGATCGTTCGCATGATGCATCTGTTGACCAGTCCCGAAGCCTGGGCCGCGCTGCTCACCCTGACCGCGCTCGAGATCGTGCTCGGCATCGACAACGTCATCTTCCTGTCGGTGATCGTCTCGCGCATCCCCCAGCAGCAGGCGGACCGCGCCCGCAAGATCGGACTCGCTCTCGCGCTGATCTTCCGCATCATCCTGCTCAGCGTCCTGGTCTGGCTGATCGGCCTGACCGCGCCGGTTTTTTCATTCAAGGGCGCGGACTTCTCCTGGCGCGACCTCATCCTGATCGGCGGCGGCCTGTTCCTGATCGCGAAGGCGACGCACGAGATCCACGCCGAGGTCGAGGCCGATGACGGCGAGGCCGATCAGAAGTCCGGCGGCAGCGCCTTCTTCTGGGTGATCATCCAGATCATCGTCATCGACATCGTGTTCTCGCTGGATTCGATCATCACCGCGATCGGCATGGCCCAGGATATCGAGATCATGATCGCGGCGGTCGTGATCGCCTGCCTGATCATGTACATTTCGTCGGGCCCGGTGTCGCGCTTCGTCGCGGAGCATCCGACCACGAAAATGCTGGCACTGGCGTTCCTGGTGCTGATCGGCGTCGCGCTGGTCGCGGACGGATTCCAATTCCACATTCCGCGCGGCTACATCTATTTTGCAATTGCGTTCTCGGCCGCCGTCGAATTCTTCAACGTGCTGGCCAAGCGCAACCGCAGGAAGATCAGCAAGCCGTCGGTTTAGGCGTTCCAGCTACATCGAGTTGACAAGGCGGGCGCGATGTCTTTCGCTGGCCTTTGAGAAGAGGAGGTCAGGTGATGACCAAAGCGGTCCGTGTGCACAAGGTCGGAGGCCCCGAAGCCCTGGTCTATGAGAGCGTCGATGTGCCGGCGCCCGGGCCCGGCGAGGTGCGCATCCGCCAGCATGCGGTCGGCCTGAACTTCATCGACGTCTATTACCGCACCGGTCTCTACAAGGCGCCGGGGCTGCCCTTCATTGCCGGCAACGAGGCCTCGGGCGAGGTCGTCGCCGTCGGGCCCGGCGTGACGCATTTCCATCCCGGCGATCGCGTCGCCTACTACCACAATCTCGGAGCCTATACCGGCGAGCGCAACCTTCCCTGGGAGAAGCTGGTCAAGCTGCCCGATCACATCACCCACGAGCAGGGGGCCGTGCTGATGCTCAAGGGCCTGACGGTCTGGTATCTCCTGCACAAGACCTTCAAGGTCGAGCCGCATCATCGCGTGCTGATCCACGCCGCGGCCGGCGGCATCGGCCTCTTGGCCTGCCAATGGGCGAGGGCGCTCGGGGCCCACGTCATCGGCACGGTCGGCTCGCGCGAGAAGGCCGAGCTCGCCGAGGCCAATGGCTGCGATCACGTCATCCTCTACAACGAGGAGGACTTCGTCGCGCGCGTCAAGCAGATCAGCCGCAACGAAGGCTGCGACGTCGTCTATGACGGCGTCGGCAAGGCGACCTTCCCGGGCTCGCTGTCGTGCCTGAAGCCGCGCGGCATGTTCGTCTCCTTCGGCAACGCCTCCGGCCCGGTGCCGCCGTTCTCGATCGCCGAGCTCAACAATCACGGCTCGCTGTTTGCGACGCGGCCGAAGCTCAACGACTACGTCGGCACGCGCAAGGAGCTGCTCGAAGGCGCCGACACGCTGTTCGCCGCCGTCATCAACGGCAAGCTGCACGTACCGATCAACCACGCCTACGCGCTGAAGGATGCCGCGAAGGCGCATATCGATCTCGAGAGCCGCAAGACCACGGGGGCTTCGATCTTGAAGCCGTAGCGCTCGTGTCCCGGACCAGCCGCAACGCCTGAAGCGTTGCGGCGCAGAGCCGGGACCCAGATGCAACACGCACTGCGGAGAGATTGGCCCCGGCTCAGCAGTGCACCGTCGAAGAGACGCTGCGTTGCGTCCGGGGCACGCGACGGGTGCTACGCCACGCGCCGTGCCGCGCCGGCCTTGGTCAAGATCCCGTCGAGACAATCGATCATCTCGGCGATCTCTGCCTTCGCGACGTTCAGCGCAGGCATGAAGCGCAGCGTGTCGAGCTGCGGCGCATTGAGGAGCACGCCGGCTTCGAACGCTTGCGCGACGATGCCGGGCGCGATCGGCAGCTTGAGGTCGAGCGCGAGCAGCAGCCCGCGTCCTCGCACGCCGCCGAGCCCATGCCGGGCCGAGACCTTCTGCAGCTCGCTTTCGAGCAGCAGGCCGGTCTCGGTGACCTGTTTCAGGAAGTCCGGCTTGCCGACCTCCTCGAGCACGGCGAGCCCCGCCGCGCACATGATCGGGTTGCCGTTGAACGTGCCGCCCTGGTCGCCGTGCTCGAAGCAGGAGGTATGCTCGGTGGCAAGCAGGGCGGCGAGCGGCACGCCGCCGCCGATGCCCTTGCCGAGCGTCATGATGTCGGGCGCGATCCCGGCGTGCTCGTAGTGGAAGAGTTTTCCGGTCCGGCCCATGCCGGTCTGGATCTCGTCGAAAATGAGCAGCAAGCCGTGGGCTTTGGTCAGCGCGCGCAGCTGTTGCAGGAACTGATCGGTCGCTGGCCAAACGCCTGATTCACCCTGGATCGGTTCGAGCATCACCGCGACGGTGTTGTCATTGATCAAGCTCTCGACCGAGGCGATGTCGTTGAGCTTCGCCTTCTTGAAGCCTGCGACCTTCGGCTCGAACAGCGGCTCGAACGCCTTCTTGCCCGAGGCCGACATCGTCGCCAGCGTTCGGCCGTGAAAGCCGCCTTCGAAGCTGATGATCTCGAACGCGCCGCCTTTGTGCAGGGTGCCATATTTGCGCGCGAGCTTGATCGCGCCCTCGTTGGCCTCCGCGCCGGAATTGGCGAAGAACACCTGGTCGAAGGCGCTGTTCGCGACCAGCGCTTGCGCCAGCTTCAGGCTCGGCTCGTTGTAGAAAGCCGGGCTCGGCGTCAGCAGCCGCCTGGCTTGCGCACTCAGTGCGTCGGCGATCGCAGGCGGGGAGTGGCCGAGGCAGTTCACGGCCCAGCCCTGCACGAAATCGAGATAGCGCTTACGGCCATCGTCCCAGAGGTAGGAGCCCGCGCCGCGGACGAACACGGCCTTGGGCCGTGCGGTGATGTCCATCAGCGCGTCGTACGGTTGCGTGGTCATGTCGAACTCCTCTGGAGGCGGGTGGAAAACGGGCGCAAAAAGCAGAAAGGCCGCACCTTGCGGGTGCGGCCTTTCTCGAAAACTTCAGCTGAATTCAGTGGTTCAGCGGCGTCGTCGGACATGGCGCACCCTCTCATCGTCGCGGGAGCGACGACGGAGCATTTCGGTGCGCAGGTGGGTCCGGGAATTGATCATGGGGCGGGTCCCTACAGCCGAATGGCAGGGCTTGTCAAGCGGCCGTTTTGCAAAACACCCGCCTGGCGTGCATCGATCAGGTCCATCTTCGTTGCCCAAGAGGCTTACTCGACGCCGTAATGTGCGAACTCATCGACGATCCCAGCGTTGATCGCTTTCGCTGCCGCGATGTCGCGCTCGGCGCCTTCGTTGTCGCCCTTCTTCCGCTTTGCGAGCCCACGGCCGTAGAGCGAGCTGTCGTACGCGGGCTTGGTGCTCAGTGCCGCGTCGTAGTCCGCAATCGCCGCGTCGAGATTGCCGAGCTTGAGGTAGGTGAGGGCGCGGCTGTCCAGGGTGTAGGGATCGTTCGGGGCCATCTTCAGCGACTGATCGCAATCGGCCAGCGCCTCCTGCAGACGGCCGAGGATCGCGCGCGTCATGCAGCGCGAATTGAATGCGCCGGGATAGCTCGCATTGGCCTTGATCGACCGATCGTAATCCTCCAGCGCCAGCGCATGATCGTGCGCATCGAAATACATGTTCGCGCGCGCATAGAAATCGCGGTCGTTGTTCGGGCTGAGCTGCAGCGACTTGGCGAAGTCAGCCAGCGCGCGGACCCGGTCGCCGCGATCGCGGTAGAGGCGTGCGCGGTTGCCGTAAGCCGGGCCGTAGGTCGGGTCGAACTTGATCGATAGATCGAAATCCGCAAGCCCGCGCTCGTCCTCGCCGTGGTTGCGATAAGCGGTGCCGCGGTTGAAATAGGCCAGCGCGAATTTCGGGTCGAGCTTGATGGCCTGATCGTAGTCGGCGATTGCGCGCTCGTAGTCGTTCTTGTCGATGAGGGAGTTGCCGCGGTTGTTGTAGTAGAGCGGGTCGCGGGCGTTGAGCCGGATCGCGCGTGTGTAATCGGCAATGGCGTGATCTTTCTCGCCGAGATCGTCATGGGCAATCCCCCTGTTATACCAGAGGTCGGAATGTCCAGGATTGAGCTCGATCGCACGGTTGAAGTCCACCAGCGCACGCGCGGCGTCGCCCCTTCGCCGGAGCATTTCGCCGCGATTGGCGAGCGCATGCACATCGTTGGGATTGGCCTTGAGCACCGCCGAGCAGCCCTCGACGCGCTGCTCCTCGCGGCTCCCGTCGTCGTCCGCGTAGCACCATTGGCGCAGCTGTGCGGCTGAGGGGGATCGCGCCGCAGCGGGGGCGGATAGCGCGAGCAGGGCCATCGTGAGGCCGATGGCCGACAGCTTGAACCAAATTGCTGATGTTTCGTCGTATTCCATTTGCGTACCGCGTCGAAACCATTGCGCCTCTAGCGCGTTTGTGATCGAAGGACGCGACTTGGTTCGAACCGGACGCAACTCGGGCGAGACCAAGAGGGACGGGACCAACCAGACAGTTTTCAGCCTTGTCCGATACGCCTTATCCCATCGACCTCGACAGCATTCGCGGCGCATTTCCGCCGGGTATCGAAGTGCCACCGCTGCTTGTCGACTTTGCCACCTGGCTCAAGGGGCGTCCCTGGGGCAGCGTCGGCTGCTTCTCGCTGCAGGGGCAATTCTCGGATCACGCGCCGATCACCGACGGCAGTCCCTTGCGGGACAGGTTTTCGCTGTTCATGCGGCTGCCGGACGGCTCGGCCGTCGGCGGCTGGTACGGCGCCGGTCTCGACCGCGACAATCCGCCGATCGTGGGACTGGGCTCGGAGGGCGACTACGAGCTGCTGGCGGCGAGCCTCGACGGCCTGCTCGCCAAACTGACGTCGCAACAATTCGACAATGCCTGGAGCGATCTCAAACCGCATGACGAGGTCGAGCCGCAGACGGTCGAGCTTGCGCAATGGCTGGCCGGACGGCCGCTCGGCGAGCCGGCGACGCCCGACGACAATTCGTCGGAACTGCCCGATTTCCGCGGCTTCATGGAAAAATGGAGCCGGGATCGCGAAGATTACTGGGCCAATCATCGCCTGATGGCCGAGCTCGGCTGGCGGCTGGCCGCCCATCTGCCCAAGGGCAAGAAGCCCTGGGACCGGACGAGATTCGAGATCGCGATCGTCGGCAAGCAATACCAGGCGCGCGTGCTCTCGCACGGACCACAGCCGTTCGAGGAAGCCGCCTCGGTCGAATCCCTGCTGCGCGACCTGCGCGAGGAGATGCGCCGCGCCCAGCCCGAGCTTGGCCTGTGGTACGCGATGAATTTTGGGCTCTATGCCGACGGCCGCGTCATGCCGAATTTCGAGTACGATCTACGCCCGACCATCGACGGCGATCCAGCGTTGCTCTCCGAGGCGAAAGCCGATCTCGCCCGCGCACCCCGGCCTGAGCGCTGGGTGCCGAAATGGCTGACGGAAGCCTGAAGTCTCGGAATTCCGCGACGCTGCCGTGCAGTCGGCACGCCGAGACCTTCTGCTGTCGCACCATCAGTGCGTTGTAACTCTTGCTTGACCTCGCGGGGACGGGCACCTTCGATCCCTCTTGACTTAGAGCGCGCTCGAAGGGGTATCTGTACGTGCGTCAGTACGAGAACGGGCACACATGAAGATCGGCGACCTCGCAAGACGAACCGGCTTGTCGACCCACACGCTGCGCTACTATGAGCGCATCGGGCTGCTGCCATACGCTGACCGGGATCGCTCCGGTCAACGTGACTTTGACGCATCGATCCTCACATGGATCACATTCATCGGTCGGCTCAAGACCACGGGAATGCCGATCCGGGACATGTTGCGTTATGCGGCGCTTCGTGACGACGGCGACGCCACCGGGCCAGCCCGGCGGCAGATGCTGGAAATCCATCGCGAACAGGTTCGCACGCAGATTGCCGAACTCCAGGAATGCCTGCTCGTCCTTGATACCAAGATCGCCGGCTATGCCGGCGACGAACAGAGGACGAAGGAAAATGACGCACGCCCCGACACATGCCGAAAGCCGCTTCGATCGCGGCCAGCGGGCCCTGTCACGCATTGACGGCAAGGCCGGCGAAAAGGTCGTCGCCTCACTCGCCGACATCGCTCCGGATTTCGCACGCTACGTGATCGAGTTTCCCTTCGGCGACATTTACTGCCGCCCGGATCTCGGCCTGCGCGATCGAGAGATCGCGACGATCGCCGCGCTGACGGCGCTCGGAAATGCCGCGCCTCAGCTCAAAGTGCATATCGAGGCGGGGCTGAACGTCGGGCTTTCTCGCGACGAGATCGTGGAGATCATCATGCAGATGGCCGTCTATGCGGGCTTCCCGGCGGCGGTGAACGGGCTGTTCGCAGCCAAGGAGGTGTTCGCCGCGCAGGACGGACGGCAGGCGTCGGGAGACGCGACCTGACGAACGTCGGCGCGGTGTATCGTGCATCGCCGTAGTTCAGTGCGCGCAGCCTGAACGCGGGCAAGTTGAATGGCTGGGCGCGCGCCGGTCGCGCCCGCGAGCGCTGGGGACCGCAATGGCTGTCGGCGCCTTGGAACCTCAGAACCCCGCGACGCTGCCGTGCAGGTCGTACTGGTCGGCGCGCTCGATCTTCGCGGTGACGATCTCGCCGACGCGCAAGGGGCGGCGGCTCGTCAGATAAACCGCGCCGTCGATCTCCGGCGCATCGGCCTTGGAGCGGCCCTTGGCGACGGTCGGGCCGACTTCGTCGATGATGACCTGCTGGCGCGTGCCGACCTTGCGCTTCAGCCTGCGCGCGGAGATCTTCTGCTGCCGGGCCATCAGCGCGTTGTAGCGCTCCTGCTTGACCTCTTCCGGCACCGGGTTCTCGATCGCGTTCGATGTCGCGCCTGCAACCGGCTCGTATTTGAAGCAGCCGAGGCGATCGATCTCGGCCTCGTCGAGCCAGTCGAGCAGATAGGCGAAATCGGCATCGGTCTCGCCGGGGAAGCCGACGATGAAAGTCGAGCGCAAGGCGAGATCGGGGCACTCTTCGCGCCAGCGCTTGATCCGCGCCAGCGTCTTGTCCTGCGCCGCCGGGCGCTTCATCGCCTTCAGCACCTCCGGGCTCGCATGCTGGAACGGGATGTCGAGATAGGGCAGCACCTTGCCCTCGTTCATCAGTGCGATGACCTCGTCGACATGCGGGTAGGGGTAGACATATTGCAGCCGGACCCATGCGCCGAGCTCGCCGAGTTCGCGCGCGAGGTCGAGGAATTTGGCGCGGACCTGGCGGTCCTTCCACGGGCTCTCGGCATATTTGAGATCGACGCCATAGGCCGAGGTGTCCTGCGAGATCACCAGCAATTCCTTGACGCCGGCGCCGACCAGGCGCTCGGCCTCGCGCAGCACGTCATTGGCCGGGCGCGAGACGAGGTCGCCGCGCAGCTTCGGGATGATGCAGAAGGTGCAGCGGTTGTTGCAGCCCTCGGAGATCTTCAAATAGGCGTAGTGGCGCGGCGTCAGCTTGATGCCCTGCGGCGGCACCAGGTCAACATGCGGATTGTGCGCCGGCGGCAGCGCGCGGTGCACGGCGTCGAGCACGCTCTCGTATTGCTGCGGGCCGGTGATGGAGAGCACGCCGGGATAGGCCTGCTCGATCTGCTCGGGTTCCGCGCCCATGCAGCCGGTCACGATCACCTTGCCGTTCTCGGCCATGGCCTCGCCGATCGCCGAGAGCGATTCCTGCTTGGCACTGTCGAGGAAGCCGCAGGTGTTGACGATGACGATATCGGCGCCATCATGCTTGCGGGCGAGCTCGTAGCCCTCCGCGCGCAAGCGCGTGATGATGCGCTCGGAATCCACCAATGCCTTGGGACACCCGAGCGACACAAAGCTGACCTTGGGCGCAGCCGCCTGATCCATATCCAAATCTGCCTGATTGACCGGCCTGAGCTAGTCCCAATTGCCCACAATTACAACCCTTTGCAGGGCGTTCCGGCGTGCTATGGATGAATCACCTGCCGTGAGTGAGCCATGAGCGCCGAACAGTCACCCAAAATCGTGATCGTCGACGAAAGCCCGATCCGGGCTGCGATCCTGGAGGAGGGATTGCGGGAGGCCGGATTCACGCAAGTGGCCCACATCCGCGAGATGCAGAGCCTGCTCGCCCGTATTTATGCGGTGGACCCCGACATCATCCTGATCGATCTGGAGAACCCCAGCCGCGACGTGCTGGAGGCGATGTTCCAGGTCAGCCGCGCCGTGAAGCGGCCGATCGCGATGTTCGTCGACCAGAGCGATTCAGCCTCGATCCAGGCCTCGGTCGAGGCGGGGGTATCCGCCTACATCGTAGACGGGCTGAAGAAGGAGCGCATCAAGCCGATCCTCGACCTCTGCGTGTCGCGCTTCAACGCCTTCGCCAAGCTGCAGGAGGAGCTGGAGCGCACCAAGTCGCAGCTCGAGGACCGCAAGATCATCGAGCGCGCCAAGGGCATCCTGATGAAGGTGAAGGGCCTCACCGAGGACGAGGCCTACGTGCTGCTGCGCTCCACCGCGATGCGCGAGAAAAAGAAAATCGGCGAGATCGCCCAGTCGATCATCACCGCGTCGGAGATGCTGAAATGACTGCTCCCCTCCGCATCGGGTTCATCCCGCTGGTCGATGCCGCAGCCCTGATCGTCGCCGTCGACAAGGGATTTGCCGCCGCCGAAGGGCTCGAGGTCGAGCTGGTGCGCGAGGTGTCCTGGTCCAACGTCCGCGACAAGCTCAATATCGGCCTGTTCGACGCCGCGCATCTGCTCGCGCCCGTCGCGATTGCGTCCTCGCTCGGGCTCGGTCACGTCAAGGTGCCGATCGCAGCCCCCTTCAATCTCGGCATCAATGGCAATGCCATCACGGTGTCGCCGGCGCTTCATGCGGCGCTGATGGGGGAGATTGACGGCGATCGCTTTGACCCGATGGTTACGGCGAAAGCGCTGGCGAAAGTGGTGGCCAAGCGGCGCAAGGCGGGTGCCGAGCCGCTGACTTTCGGCATGACCTTCCCCTTCTCGACCCACAATTATCAGCTGCGGTTCTGGATGGCGGCGGCCGGCGTCGATCCCGACGAGGACGTGCGCCTCGTGGTGCTGCCGCCGCCCTACATGGTCGACAGCCTCAAGAGCGGCCATGTCGATGCATTCTGCGTCGGCGCGCCCTGGAATTCGGTCGCCGTCGATCTCGGCATCGGCCACATCCTGCATTTCGTCTCCGACATCCTGGTGCGCGCCGCGGAAAAGGTGCTCGCGGTTCGTCAGGTCTGGGCCGACAAGAATCCGGACGTGGTCGCTAGCCTGGTGCGCGCGGCGGTGAAGGCCGCCGCGTTCATCGAGAGCCCAGCGAACCTGGCCGAGGCGGCGCAGATCCTGGCGCGGCCCGAGCGGATCGGCGTCGATGCCGAGGTGATCCAGCGCTCGCTCATCGGCCGCCTGAAGATCTCGCCCGAGGGAGAGGTGCGCGAAAGCGGCCGCTATCTCCTGGTGGGGCGGGAAGAGGCGGGGCGGCCCGATCCGGTCCAGGCCGCCTGGCTCTATGCGCAGATGGTGCGTTGGGGGCAGACGACGCTCAGTCCGGAGGGCGTCAAGACGGCGATGGCCGTGTTCAGGCCCGACCTCTACGATGCGGCCCTCGGCCGCCGGCCGCCCGAGCAGGCTCCCGCCGCGTTCGGGGCGTTCGCCGGGCCCGTCTTCGATCCCGACGACATCCGGGGGCATCTCGAGGCCTTCGAGGTCCGGCGTTGGAAGGCCTGATTCGGAGCCGCGCCTTTTTTAGGCAAGAAGTTTCATTGCCTAAAGTTTGATCCGGCTGCCCGAATTTCGTGAGAGTGCGCCGCCCGGGGTTTCCGGGGGAGGCGTCTAATCATCTGAAATAGCGTTGTTTTCCATTTTGGCCAAGCTGGCACGCAACTTGAATGTTGCAGTGCGGCCAGCTTGTCACAGGTGCCTGCTGAGCCGAGTCCCGCAGCAACGAAGCTGATCGGACCGTTGGGTAACGAAGCCGGCTCTTAAGGGCCAGCCCAGTTCCTCACGGGTCGCGCCAATGTCCGTCGATGCCACCCAGGTGGCCGCAGGAGCTTCGTTACCGACCATGAAAATCGATACGCTCGCAGTCGACTTTACCGACGAGCAGAAACGCTATCTCGAAGGTTTTACGACCGGTTTGCAGATCAGCCGGGTCGGTCGTGGTCTCGGCGGTGGAGGCGGCGCCGGCAAGGCGAACGCCGAGCCTGTTGGCCCCGATGCCGTGCACATCAAGGCGCAGGACAAGGTGATCGCGTCGGGCAAGAAGCTCGCCGATCAGGAGAAGTTCAAGCGCGACGAGCATCCCTTCGATGCTTATCCGCGGCTTCGCCAGCAGGCGCACGACAACACGCCGCCGAGCCCGGCGGACAATTTCCGCTGGCGCTATTACGGCATCTTCTATGTCGCGCCGACGCAGGACTCCTACATGAGCCGCCTGCGGATTCCGAACGGCATCATGAAGCATTGGCAGATGTCGGGTCTTGCCGATCTCGCCGATGAGCTCTGCGGTCCCTACAGCCACGTCACGACGCGCGCCAATCTCCAGCTTCGCGAGATTCCGCCGAAGAACGCCGTGAAGCTGATCGAGGGTATCCAGGACCTCGGCCTGTGCTCGCGCGGCTCCGGCGCCGACAACATCCGCAACGTCACGGGAACGCCGACGGCCGGCATCGATCCGCAGGAAATCATCGACACGCGGCCCTATGCGCGCGAATGGCACTACCACATCCTCAACGATCGCTCGCTCTACGGCTTGCCGCGCAAGTTCAACGTCGCCTTCGACGGCGCCGGCAGGATCGCGGTGCTGGAGGAGACCAACGACATCGCCTTCACGGCGTATGAGGTGAAGGAAGGCTTCGGCGTCGAGCCCGGCATCTGGTTTCGCCTCGGCCTCGGCGGCATCACCGGCCACAAGGACTTCGCTAAATATTCCGGCATCATCGTCAAGCCGGAGCAGGCGACGGCCGTCGCCGATGCCATCGTGCGCGTGTTCATCGACCATGGCGACCGCACCAACCGCAACAAGGCGCGGCTGAAATATGTGCTCGACGCCATGGGTCATGACGGCTTTCTCAAGCTCGTCGAGGAACGATTGAAGACACCGTTCACGCGCGTGCCGGAGGAGGCGTTCCAGCCGCGCCCTGCCGCGGACCGCATGGCGCATGTCGGCGTACACAAGCAGAAACAGGACGGCCTCAACTGGATCGGCGTTTCTCTGCCGCTCGGCAAGCTTACCTGCGACCAGATGCGCGGTCTTGCCAAGGTCTCGCGCGACCTCGGCGACGGCGAGATCCGCCTGACCGTCTGGCAGAACCTTTTGATCTCGGGCGTGCGCGACGAGAATGTCGCGCTCGCCGTTGCGGCGATCAAGCAGATCGGGCTTGCGGTCGAGGTCTCGCACATCCGTGCCGGCCTGATCGCCTGCACCGGCAATGCCGGCTGCCGTTTCGCGGCGTCCAACACCAAGCGCAGCGCAGCCGAGATCGGTGATTGGTGCGAGCCGCGCGTCGCCATGGACAAGCCGGTCAACATCCACGTCACCGGCTGCCACCATTCCTGCGCGCAGCATTACATCAGCGACATCGGCCTGATCGGTGCGCGCGTGCCGGTGAACGAGGACGACACGGTCGAGGGCTACCACCTCTTCACTGGTGGCGGGTTCGGCCCCGACGCGGACGTCGGGCAGGAGGTCTATCACGACCTCAAGGCCGAGGACGCGCCGAAGACGGTCGAGGGACTGCTCAAGGCCTATATCGCCCATCGCTCGTCGCCCGACGAAACCTTCCTCTCCTTTGCGCGCCGCCATGACGGCGAGACGCTGCGCAAGCTTGCCGATGCACAGGTGTCCGCATGAACCAGATCACGCCTCCGCCGAAACTCGATATCATTCCCGCCAGCGCACCGTTCTCCGATGCGCAGCGCTCTTGGCTGAACGGCTTCTTTGCCGGGCTGCTGTCGCCTGATGTCGCCGCGCCGCTGTCGGCGGAGCAGGGCGCCGCCGTCATGCAAGGCGCAGCCGGCGACGGTGACGACGGTGAAGCACCGTGGCACGACCAGACCATGCCGATCGCCGACCGGATGAAGCTCGCTGAGGGGCGCCCGGTGCGCCGCAAGATGATGGCGGCGATGGCGCAGCAGGATTGCGGCCAGTGCGGCTACAATTGCCACGACTATTCGGAAGCGATCGCGGGCCGCAGCGAGGCGCGGCTCAATCTCTGCGTCCCCGGCGGCAAGGAAACCGCGCGGATGCTGAAGTCGCTGTACGAGGAGCTGGACAAGGCCCCGGCGGCCAAGACGGGTGACAAGGCAGCTGACAAGACGGATGCGGTGACCGCGCCGGCCGTGACCGTGACGATCGCAGAGCCGGGCCGCTCACGCGACAACCCCGTGACCGCGACCTTCCTGTCGCGCCGTCTGCTCAACAAGGGCAAGTCGGAGAAGGAAACCTATCACGTCGAGTTCGATCTCTCCGAGAGCAAGCTCGACTACGTCGTCGGCGATAGCTTTGGCGTGTTCGCGCGCAACGAGGTCGGCCTCGTCGACCAGATCATCGCACTGCTCGGCGCCTCCCACACCACCAAGGTCAACGGCAAGACGTTGCGCGAGGTGCTGATCGACGACGTCTCGCTGTCGCCGGCACCCGACACGTTGTTCGAATTGATCTCCTTCATCACCGGCGGCGCGCAGCGCGAGAAGGCGCGGGCACTGGCGCAGGGCGAGGATCCCGACGGCGATGCCGCCACGCTCGACGTCATGGCGGCGCTGCAGAAGTTCTCGGGCACGCGGCCGCATCCGGAGGCTTTCGTCGAGGCGCTCGAGCCGCTGCAGCCACGGCTCTATTCGATCTCGTCCTCGCACAATGCGACGCCCGGAAAGCTGTCGCTGACGGTCGATTCCGTGCGCTACGTCGTCGGCAAGCGCAAGCGCCTCGGCGTCGCCTCGACCTTCCTCGGCGAGCGCATCGGTGAAGGCGAGAATCTCAAGGTCTATGTGCAGAAGGCGCACGGTTTCGGCCTGCCGCAGGACCCGAAGACGCCCGTGATCATGATCGGTCCCGGCACCGGCATTGCGCCGTTCCGCGCTTTCCTGCTCGACCGCAAGGCGACCGGCGCACCCGGCAAGAACTGGCTGTTCTTCGGCCATCAGCGCAGCGATTGCGACTTCTTCTACCAGGAGGAGCTCAATGCGATGAAGACCTCGGGTCTGCTGACGCGCATGTCGCTGGCCTGGTCGCGCGACGGCGAGAAGAAGTTCTATGTGCAGGACCGCATGCGCGAGGTCGGCCGCGAGGTGTGGACGTGGCTCGCCGAAGGCGCGCATCTCTACATCTGCGGCGATGCCAAGCGCATGGCCAAAGACGTCGAGCGCGCGCTGGTCGACATCGTCGCCCAGTTCGGGGCGCGCTCGACCGACGAAGCCGTCAGTTTTGTCGCCGAACTCAAGAAGACTGGCCGCTTCCAGGCCGACGTCTACTAAAGCGATCGTCAGGCTGCCGTCATCCGGGCCGGTTCCAAACGGCTCGGATTTGAACGAATAAGATTCTCGGAACCTGCGCCTGGAGAGAATTTACGTCTGCAATGCGGCCGCTTCGGAGGAGGCGCATCGCTATTTCCTCCGGCATCTTGCCTCCCGCCCTGGTTGATCCCTCATAATCCCGCAAATGGGGCGTTGGAGATCGACCATGCGCGAACTATCGGCGGAAGCCAGGCTGCACTTCTACGCGCGCTCGCTCTCGCGGCGGACCGGGGCGAGCATGCATCATTTCGCGCTCTACAGTGCGTTTGCCGTGATCGCTGCGATCGTGTTCGGCACGTTGTCGGTACATCCGTTCTAAAGCTCTCGTAGGGTGGGCAAAGCGAAGCGTGCCCACCAACTGCCTCAATCATGTAGACATCGTGGGCACGGCGCTATGCGCCTTTGCCCACCCTACGGCACCTGTCTTGCTTCACCCGCGCTTGAACGGCGCGACCTCGATCCCCGCATCCTTCAAGGCCTGACGCAAGGTCCGCGCGATCTCGACGGCGCCGTGCGTGTCGCCGTGGATGCACACCGTGTCCGTGCGCATCTTGATCACCTTGCCCGTCACCGAAACCACCGCGCCGTCCTGCACCATGCGCACCACGCGGTCGGCGATGGCCTTGGCATCATGGAGCACCGCGCCGGGCTTTTTGCGCGAGACGAGGTTGCCGTCGTCCTCATAGGCGCGGTCGGCGAACACCTCGTGCACCATCGGCAGATTGGCGTCCTCGCCGGCCTTCACCAGCTTCGAATTGGCGAGCACGACGAAGATCAGGCTGGGATCGACCGCCCTGATGCCGGCGGCGATCGCCTTCGCCGTCATGTCGTCCTCGCAGGCGACATTGGAGAGCGCGCCATGGGCCTTCACATGCGTGACCTTGTGGCCGGCAGCGGTCGCAATCGCCTGCAATGCGCCGATCTGGTAGGCGACGAGGTTCTCGATCTCGGACGCCTTCAGGCCCGCGATCGGATGGCGGCCAAAACCGTGCAGGTCGCGATATCCGGGATGGGCGCCGACCGAGACGCCGCGCGCCTTCGCCAATTCCACCGTCCGGCGCATGATGTCGGGGTCGCCGGCATGGAAGCCGCAGGCGACGTTGACCGAGCTTGCAAGCTCGATCATCGCGGCGTCGTTGCCCATCTCCCACGCGCCAAAACCTTCGCCGAGGTCGCAATTGAGATCGATCGTCTTCATGGGTGCTCTCCGCCTTTGGTCGTCGTGTCGTTTATGGCTCCGCCGTCACCTGCCAGGTTCCGGCATCCATGGCGCTCACAGCATAGCCCGCGACGTTGGCATCGCTGAGCGCCTCGATGTTGAGTGCGACACTGTCGGCAGAGCGCAGACGGGCGGGCAGGTTGCGGATCAGTTGCGCAAACTTCCTCGCCTCGTCCTGCGCCTCGGCCATGCTGACCGCCCTGAAGCGGAACGCGGTTCCCGCCGAGGTCTGGGCGAGGCGGCCGACATCGGCCGTGATCACGGTTGCGATCTTGGGATAGCCGCCGGAGGTGCCGCGGTCCATCATCAGCGCGATCGGCGAGCCGTTGCCGGGCACCTGGATGCTGCCGTTGACGGTGCCGTCGGAGACGATGTTGTGGCCGTGCAGATGCTTGATGGCGGGGCCCTCGAGCCGGTAGCCCATGCGGTCGGAGGTCGCCGAGATCTTCCACTCGCTGCCCAGGAACAGCGCCTTGTTGGCGTCGTCGAACTCGTCGTCCTGCGGACCCAGCACGACGCGGATCGGACCGCTAATGGGCTTGGGCAGTTCGATGCGCAATTCGCCCGCACCGCTTGCAGCATCGACCGAAAATTCGTCACCGGCCTGGAGCGGGCGCGGGTAGGGGCTGCCGAGGCCGGCGCGGGCATTCACCGCGAGACTGCCGAACACCATCTCGCCTTTGATGGCGCCTTCGATGGCGAGATACGTAAATGCGCCGCCGCGGGCAAAGCCCAGCGTCAGCGTCTCGCCGTCCTTCAGCGTCACCGATGTGTCCATCGCGACCGGGTTGCCGGCGACGTCCGCATTGCGCGGCGCGCCTGAAATCGCCACGCGCACGGCGCCATCGCGCGCGGTGAACGTGGCGCCGAACGGACCGATCTCGACGCTGGCCGCGAACGGCTCGTTGCCGACCAGCGTATTCGCCGCCGCCAGCGACAGCCGATCCATCGCACCACTCACCGTCAAGCCATAGCGCTGCGCGCCGTGGCGTCCGCCGTCCTGAACGGAGCTTGCCGGGCCGATGCTGGCGACGACGAGCCGGCTCATGCGTCCACCTGCTCGGCGACGATCTCTCCGGCTTCCGCAGCGCGGTCCAACTCCTCGAACGTCTTGTGGTCGATGGGGAAGAACGTCACGCGGTCACCGGGTTCGGTGAGGAAGGTTGGATCGCGGTGGAGTTGATAGGTTCTGACAGGCGTGCGGCCGAGCAGATGCCAGCCGCTGGGGGCGGCGAGGCACTGGATCCCGGCCTGGACGCCGCCGATCGAGATCGTGCCGGCGGGCGTGAGCAGCCGCGGATTTTGTCGGCGCGACATGTGCAGGGATTTGTCGAGGCCGCTGAGATAGGACCAGCCCGGCGTGAAGCCGATCATGGCGACCTTGTAGTCGCCGCCCGCGTGCCGTGCGACGATGTCATCAGGCGTGGTGTTCAGCGCCCTGGCGACATCCTCGAGGTCGATGCCGTGCTCGCCGCCATAGGCGACGGGAACGCGCCAGCGCCGCGCCTTGGTCACCGGCGGCGGCGGCTGAATGGCGACCGGCAGCAGCTTTTCGCCGAGCGCGTCGAAACCGATCTTGCCCGGATCGTAATGCACCAGCAGCGAGCGATAGGTCGGCACCGTCTCGGTGATGCCATCGATGGGGCTTGCTGCGAGCGCCTTGTCCAGCGCCAGCACGCGCTGGTTGGCATCGTCGTCGATGGTGCGGCTGAACTCGACCGTGACGGCGCTGTCGCCACTGGGCAGAAGGCGGGGCGGGGGGAGCGTCGCGGCCATTGAGCTGTCGAAGAGCTGTCGAAATCGGGCTTTTGCGGGAGCGGGCTCGAAGTTCCGCTCACCCCTGCTTCGCGTAAATGCGCCCGCAAGTCCAATAAATTAATGCAGGAGGCCACGATAAGGCTTTGTTATCGCGTCGCATAACAGCCCACCGGCCCTGCATTATTGATAGCCTCTTGGCCCTTGACGCAAAGCGCCCGGCTCGCAAGATGCGCCCGTTCTTTCCCGCCCATCCGGAGCTCGTCTGTTTCCATGTCGCTGTCCCCCGAAGCCCGCAAGATCCTCGCCGGCATCACCACTGCCACCATCACCACGGTCCTGCTGAAAAAGGGCTTGCGCAATGTGTGGATGCGGGGCGCGCGGCCGCTGCGCCCGGGCCTGCCGCGTCTGGTGGGGCCGGCCTTCACGCTGCGCTTCGTGCCGGCGCGCGAGGATCTGGCGACGCCGGAATCCTGGTCCTCGCCGATTTCGACCCGCACCGCGATCGAGGCGATGCCGGAAGGCTGCATCGCCGTGGTCGACGCCATGGGCATCACCGATGCCGGCATCTTCGGTGACATCCTCTGCGCCCGCATGATGAAGCGCGGCGTCACCGCGCTCGTCACTGACGGCGTCGTGCGTGACGTCGAGGGCGTGCTCGGCACCAATCTTCCGGTGTGGTGCGACGGCTATGCCGCGCCGCCCTCAGTGGCTGGCCTGACCTTCGTCGGCTGGGGCGAGCCGATCGGCTGCGGCGGGGTTGCCGTTTTTCCGAACGACATCGTGGTCGCCGACCAGGACGGCTGCGTGCTGATCCCGCAGGCGATGCTCGACCACGTCCTCAACGAGGGCGTCGAGCAGGAGCGGATGGAGGCCTGGATCGTCAACGAGGTGAACAACGGCGCCGTGCTGCCGGGTCTCTATCCCATGAACGCCGAGACCAAGGCGCGCTACGCCGCCAGCAAGAAGTAACGGAAGCGAGGTCATCCCCATGGAAATCACTGTTGCCGGCACGCGGCCGACCCGCCGCGCGCCCAAGGAAAACTTCACCGGTACCGTGTGGCAGGATCCCGTGATCATGGCGCCCGCGCCGGCACGGCTGAACTGCTCGCGCGTCGCGTTCGAGCCGGGGGCGCGCACCAATTGGCATCACCATCCGCTCGGACAGACGCTCTACGTCATTTCCGGCGTCGGCCGCGTCCAGACCAAGGGCGGTCCGGTCAGGGAAATCCGCCCCGGCGACACCGTCTGGATCCCGCCGGGTGAGCTGCACTGGCATGGGGCCTCGCCGACCAACGGCATGTGCCACATCGCCATGCAGGAAGCACTCGACGGCGTCTACTCGACCTGGCTGGAGCCGGTGACGGACGCGGAGTACGGCGCGGCGCTGGGCTGAGGCGCACATGTCCCGGATCGGCGGCCAGCGCTACAACGCTGCACCGCGTCCGGGACACCGCAACCTACATCCGTTCCGCCGTCCACGTGCCCCTGCACAGCGCACCGCGCCAGGTGCCGGAGCCCGAGGTGCCGCTGAGCCGGCCGAAGCCGACGGCGCGCTTGATGCCGGTGCTCAAGGTGACGTTGATGCTGCCGGCGTCCGCCACACGGCCCGATGCCGTCACCGCGGCGCTGGTCGATGCGATCTGCCCATTGTTGATACCGATCGCGACGGTGGCGCCGTTGCCGCAGGTCTCGCTCGAGGACGAGATCCGCACGTTCCAGGCGCCGTCGAAGCTCGTCGATGCTGCATTTGCCTGTCCGCAGAGCAGGGCGATGGCCGAGATCGCGGCAAAGATACCCTTGCAAGGAAGTCGCATGACACGCCCCATTGGCTGAACCTGGGGGAAATCGTGTCACGACGCGGGGCGGACCGATGTGAGGGGTGTCACGGATGCGGTCGAACGGCGCCGACGCGATCGTGTCCTAGCGTCAGCCGGGCAGAGGCGTGAAAGCAGGCGTTCGCGCCATCACCTTGCTTTCGCGGTGCGATTGAGCACGCGCGCCAGCGAGACGGCGGAGCTTGTATCGACCAGAGGGGCCTTGCCGACAGTCTTTCGCAATGCGAACGCCTCGGACGCAAAAAGCTTGTCCGGATCGTCCGGGGCGTCCTTGATGCCGGTGAGCAGGCGGATTTGCATGCCCTTCAGGAGCTCTGTCACGGCCGGTTTGGCGATTGTCTTGTCGTTGGGGTCGGCCAGGAGTGCCTCTTCCCAGCCGCGGTGAGCATTTTTCGGTGTCACGCGCTCCACGAGCTTGTCGTAGCTGGTCTGGTAGGCGCCGATGGCCACGAGACGATCGTTTTCGGCGAGCTCAGGCGAAGTGATCACTTCGGAGCGCAGCGTCAGCATCTGTTCGTCCGCATGCTCCAGCTCCCGCTTCATGATGCTGCTTGCAACACCCTGCCAGTGTCGATGAAATCCGAGCTGGGTGAGAGGGTTGATCGTATCCGGCCCCTCGGGCAGCAGGCTGGCTGTGAACTCAATGGCCAGGAGGCAATAGTCCAGGCCAGACACACGCTGACCGTCCAGCAGCAATCTGTCGTCGGTCACCACCAGCCGCTTGGCAACCGCTTCGTCGAGATCGGAGCCGGCAACCAGGAGATAGCCGCTGCGGCCGAGCGCATTGCCGTCGGCGTAGGAGAACAAGGGCGTGACGATGTTGAGTCCGAACAGGCCCGCGACCCGGTCGTAGATCTTTTCAGCCACGCGCAACCCGTCGGAAACACCCGGCGCGAGCCCGGTCTGTGTGGTCAGGTCGGCGGCCAATTGCAGGACCTGTTGCGCGACGTCGTGAAACGGAAGGCGGAACAGCCCGACGAACAGGGACAAATTGTCCTGCTTCATGGGCGCGCGCCTGACGGCGTAGATGTTCTTGAAGTCGACGTAACCAGGAGCGGCACCGGCCGCCTTCAGCTGAGCGGCGATCTCGTCGTTGCTCAGGATCGTGGGCCGGCGCTGACGCCCGTCGCCGAAGCTGAACTCGGTGAGCACGACGCCGAGCGGAAGGAACGAGCTGAAAAACTTGCCGCCCTCTCGCAAGCCCATTTCGACCATGCGCACGCCGAAATAGCTCGCTTCGGGCAGGAAGGTCTGTCCCGCTGTCATCGCGTTGCCACCGCTCGATGCGACGTAACCGACGTATGGGCGCCGCAACTCGCGGCTCGCCCAGTGCTCCACGACGTTCTTGAGTGTGGCCCAGACTGTCATGACATCCTTCCACTCCAAGCTGCCCAGTGGTTGCTCACTGGCAGCGTGCTGCCCAATCGGTCGACTGCGCCAGCAAGATCGGCGAGAGCCAGATCGGGCTCTCTTCGTCGTAGTTCAGGCTTTCCCACGATGCGCGGCAGGCTTTGCGGAACGCGACGCAAACGGACCGCGTCTTGTAGAGCTCGTCATAGAACTCCCTTGCGAACTGAGGCGCGCGTTCGTCCTCGACATTCCAGCGGAAGCCCAAGGCGTAGGGGATCCCGTTCATCACCAGTTGCTGAACGCAGCCCTTCGAGATGCCACGGCAGGCCGAGAGGTAGACCAGAGTCGTCGTTGAAAGCCCGTCGGATGCCGCCACCCTGTCGAGCTTCAGGCCGACCGCTTGCTGCGGTTGCAGTCCGGGAAGGACGAGGGTCGCGGTCTGCTGGCCATCGCTCCAGGCGTGACCGGCGTAGTGGAGAATGGTCGGCCGGAATGCGTCGAGCTGCTTCAGCAGATAGGGGGCGGCCTCGCCCGGAGGGGCGTCCGACAAGTTGACGATCTTCAAATCGAAACAGCCCGCGGCACCCAGCTGTTTCACATGCTCCAGTTCGGTATCGATGTTGCCAAGCTTGTCGAATTTCTTGCCATCGCAGATCGCACTGTCGAGCTTCAGATCGGGATGTTCACCGATCTGAGAACGAACGAACATCAGTTTTGCGCCCTGTTTGATCCGCGCTCGTTCGCTGGCCCTTCCGCGGACAAAGGACGGGATGCGCCGGACAATCGGCGCGTATAGAAGCACGAATGGCCCATTTTCCTCCGAGAGATAACGTACACTCGCCTCGAAGGGCACCGGATAAAAGCCTGCGTCGCTGATGACGAACCGGAACGACAGTCCCACCAATCCGCCCGCGGACTTCTCGATCTGCGAGAACAGATGTTCGCCGATCGCTTTGACAACGAAGCTCTTGAACAAGCGTGTTCCGATGTCCCGCGTTTGGCCGAGCCAGTTGTTCAGCGGCATCTCATCGCGCGCATAGGTCTGGGCGGCAGATTTGAGGTCATCGAGATCGCTGATGGTGTTCCAGCGAAGCATAGGAGAGCCGTCTTCACCCGTTCCGAGCCGGCATTCGACCTTGGCGCTATGGATTTCGATCTCGATCACGCGGAACGCGCCCGGAATCGCATTCGTCTCGTCGGGATGCCCGGTGAGAATCGCAATGAACGGGCGCAAGATCCGATGCCGGTGCAGCTGCAGCGCGTCCATCGGCAGGATTAGGGCGTTGCCTGCTGCTCTGCACTCTTCCTCCAGGTCCGCGCAGGTTCCGAACGAAGGCGCGATGACCAGCACGGAGGTGTGGGGGTCCTGGGCCAGGACGACGGTGTTGAGCACGTGCTTCGCGCCGAGTGTCGTACGTGTGTCGTAAACGGCGCTGGGATCAGTCGGCAACCGGGCGTCGAGCACGAGCAATTCAGTCTCATTCGCGATGAGCCACTCGCTGGTCTGGTCCGGGGTCATCAAAGGCTTGTCGTACAAGTCCTCCAGGGCCACTCCTGCCGCGAGCAGATGTCCCCGTAGCGTTTCGAACATGTTTGGTTCGGCGGTGGCTATGGCAATCTTTGCTGTCATACCGGTGCCTCCTGCACGCACAATGGCAGGTTGAACTCGAATCCCGCGCCGTCCAGCTCGATCAGATCGCCGTCGTGCTGCTCGGCAGCCTTGCGAATAGCCTCGACCGCGACGCTGGCCATCTGCCGTGCCCGGTGCTGGCTCTGCTCGATCGGGTCCGTCGCCGACGGTGTCAGAGCGTCGGCAATTGTCGCGGGTAAGCGCATGGACACCGAGAGACGATGCGGCGGCCGTTCCGCGATCGTCACGGTCAACCTGTCGTTCGGCGTGATGCGCAACAACAGGAGGGAGCTGAGCGCAGAGCGAAACGCAAAGCTCAACCTCTTCGTCCATCCCTTGACAAGCACCGGACGACGCATCGCAATCTCGTCGACGACGTGGATTGCGTCACGATCCTCGACGGGAAGGCCTTCGACCTCGTGATAGAGCACTTCCAATACGTCGAATTGCTCGGGGGCTTCCTGCGGCGTCTGCTGAACGGTCAGACGATCGGACAGACGTTCGAAAGTCAGGTCGGCCCTCAGCAGGTGGTTGGCGGCCTGCTCGAGCAGCTCGGCGCAATTTCTCATGAGCTCTGGTTTGCTCAGGAGCGATGCGGCGCCGCGCAGCAGGCCATCGGCCATCAACAGTGGGGCGCGGGTCTCGCGTGCGACGGCGGTGACGGTCTCTTCCAGATAACCCCAGTCGCTCTCCCGGCTTTGGTCGGCAAGGCTGGTGAACAGCCAGAGTTGATGACCATAGTCGTCATTCAACGGCTCGCGATTTGCGAGAGTCGTCAGCTCGGTGCGCGGTGCGTCGCCGATCGTCAGGTGGATGTGAAGGCGGTGCTGGATCCCGCATTCCGACAGTTGCATGGAATCTTCGTTCCGGGCGCCAAATGACGAGAGCTTCTTGTCACGCGCCCGGCCGAAGATGTTCTCCGCTGCACCATTCATGTGGCAGATCGTGCCGACGGCGTCCACGATGACGGCCGCCTGCTCGATTCTATCCATGAGCGCGTGCTCGATCGCTTCGTGCCAGCGAGCCGCAAAGATCTGTTCGCAGTCAGCGGCGAGGCCACTTGCCGCGTCCTGATCAGGCCCACGGAACGCGTTGAGCTCCGATGACTCCATGTCCAGAATCAGTTCGATCTTGCCATTCACGAACAGGGGAACTGTCATGGCGGATCGCTGATCGGGTGCGGTTTTGATGAAGCCGTAGTTCCGCTCGGTGTCGCTGATGTCAGGAACAACCAGAATGCTCCGCTCGGCCAGGCAGCTGCCGAGCATGCCGCTGGACAGCTCCTGGGTATATTCGGCCTTGCGGTCAGCTGCTTTCACGAGCAGGTTCCGGTCGTTCTTGACGTGCTCGGCGACCAGCACGAACTTGCTGCGGCGGCGATCGACCCGGAACACGCCGACATACTCCCAGCCCAGGCATTTCGTGGTGCCTGTGGCGAGCAGTTCAGCGATGGCGCGTGCGCTCGCTGCCTTGTTCAAATCGTCCTTGAGTTTGCGCAAGGCGCGTGCCTGGGCATGTTCCATGGCGGCGTCTGCGGCCTGCAATATCTCCTCGACGCCGAGATTTTGCAGCGTGCGCAGATCCGAGGCGGAGTATTTGTGCTTGCGGGACAGCAGAGCCAGTGAGCTTCCAAACCGGCCTCCGGCTTTGCGGATCGGCAATACGAGCATCGACTCGAATTCGTCGGCGATGATGGCCTTGCTCACCGGGTTGTCCATTTCCTCCGGATTGAGGCGCTCGACGAACGCGGCCAAATTGTTGTCCCACGTCTTGCCCTGCTCGAGCCAATCGATCACGCCGGGCGGCACCTTGAACCAACGCGTGCTCCACTCCCAGCCAGGTCTTGGAAAGACAGTGACCGCTCGCCAGTAATCGCTGAGATCGTTGTAGACCCCGAACGTGCTCATTTCGAATGGGATGACTTTGCCGATGACCTGAAGCGTTGCCTCGATGATCTTCTGCGGATCAGCGTGCTCGGCCAAAATCGTCTTGAGCTCGCGACGGGCGCGATCTTCGGCAAGAGGGGCGAACAGCACCAATAACCCGGCCGAGCTGTTCGGTGCTTCCATGTAGGGCGTTCCGCTGACCCTTGCCAGGACAGAACGACCGTCTTTTGGGCGGAGCCTGACGAAACTCGAGAAGCCCGTCTCCTTGGTGATCCATTCGGCGAACGGATTCGTCGTTCCCTCGTCCTCGGGTCCGAATACGAGGGAGAGCGACATCTCCTTGAGCTCTGATTCCGAGAAGCCCAGAACCTGCACCGCGCGCTCGTTTGCGAACCGGATCTTGCCTGTGAGGTCGGTGCGGAGCACGCCATCCTGCAAGGCATCGAGGCGGCTCTGTTCAGCGCTCTGGTCGAGAAGAAGTGCGTAATTGCCCGGCTTTCCGTCTTCGTCGCGCAGCGGGCCGATCTCGACTCTGACCTGACGAACCGCTTCGTCGGTCTGGATGTCAGCGCGCAAACTCGTGTTGTGATTTGCCCGGAGGGCCATGCACACATCGGCTGCACGGGATCCGAACAACCCGGAGAAAGCAGCGCCGCGCCTGCCGGGAATGAGCTTGTCGAATGCCGCGTTCGAATAGACGATGCGGCCGTCGTTCGCCAGTTCGACGAAGGGAAGCTCGCTGTAATGTGCGGCTTCATCGAGCGCGTCATACCGATCCGACAATACGCTCAGCATGGCATTTTGCGATTGCAGGATCTTGCCCACGGTCTGAGCGTCGAAACCGAACTCCGAAACGAGCATCCGCATTTGCTCGTCGACCAGAGGCTGCAGCGCGGTCGTCAAGCTTGTCTGCCGACTACGGAGCGCGCCGATCACATGGCGTCGTATGCTTTCCTCCGACATCAACAAGCCGGGGCCCCAGTCACCTGAGACTAGCGATGGCGTCGCACGGAGTTCCTCCATAACAACCTCGCTCGCTTACGCAACTATCGGCGCCGAAAGAAGATCGGCAAATGGTTCTTTTCGGTCTACTCAATCTCGGCGAAACGGCGCCGACTGCGCGGTAATCAGGTCGCAAATAGTCTGGCTATCAATCCAGACTAGAAGCAACGATGGCGGGCAGAGTATGAAATGGTTCACAGTGGGGGCATTTGAATCGAGCGGTCGTACGCACGAGGTCCCGGCGGGGATAGCGACGACTATCCCGGCAGTCGGATCATCGATTGCAGGTTGTGGAGCGAAAAAGCGTCAGCCTGGCTGCGCCATGTTGGCTCACGTGCTATCAGCCGCTCAATTCACGCGCGTCCAGGTCTGGCCGCCGCAGAACATGCCGCCGAAGGCGCAGCCCTGCACGCGCAGGCGGTCGGTGCCCTTCATCGCGATCGTCGAATCGTAGGTCGAGCCGGAGTTCGGATCGAGGATGCGGCCGGACCATTTCTGGTCCTTGCTGGGCTTCATGTTGATCAGAACCTGCTCGCCATTCTGGTTCGATTTGCCGTCGACTGAATAACCACACAGATTGGTGCCGCATTGCTCGATGCGGACCTTGCCTTCCTTCTCCTCGGTGAGCCAGACGCCGAGCGGTGAATTGAGATCGCGCGTAGGCGCGGTCGCAGGAACTGGTGGAGCGACGGCGGCGGCCTGAACGGGGGCAGGGGCCGGTGCGGGCGGTGGAGGCGGGGCCGCAGCCGGAGGTGCGGCAGCCACGGTCGGGGCCGGCGGCGGCGCGGCGGGCGCTGCCTGCTGCTCGACCGGCGCAGGGGCCGGAGGAGAGGGCGCGGGCGGCGGCGACACGGCGGTCTCGGCCGGCGCATTGCTGGCGGTCGCGGCCGGAGGCAGAGCAGGCGGCGGGGGTGCTACGGCGGCGGGGGCAGGCGAAGGCGCCTGCGCAGCCGCTGGCGGCGGGGCGACCGGCGCAGGAGCGGGAACTGGCGCAGCCGGCGTTTGCGGCTCGACGGTGGCTTGCTGCGGCGGCTGCTGGCCCGGGGTGGTCTCGTTCTTCTTGGCCTTCTTCGCCTTGCCCTGGCCGGTGTTGTCGTACACGCCCGGAATCTGCACGGTGCCGCGGTCCGGGTCGATGCGGATGGTGCGCCCGCCATATTCGAAGGTGTACTGCGCCTGCGCAGCGGTGCTCGCCAAAAGGAATGCGGCCGTGGCCAACAGCTTCCTCATTTCCATCTCCTGAAAAGGTGGTCCCCGCACCGACGCTTACGCGCCGGCTCGATCGTAAAAAGTGATCTAGATCACTGTCACGGTATGAGTCGTCGTCCTGCGGTTCCGGGTTCAATAGGCCAACAGCCGGTCCAAAGTTTGGCGGGGGCAAGCGACAGGAGGACGCGGCTGGAGCCCATTCAGTTCCGACGCAATCGGGACGGGGCTCTCGTTGCGCGAACCGGTACCCACTTCGTCCGAAAACGCTCTAATCGAACCAGGCGGCGTAGATTTTCCTGTAGCTGCCGTCTTCCATGGAAATGTGCAGCCATTGGTCGACGAAGGCCTTCAACGCCATGTCGCGCTGGAGCCAATAGGCCTTCTCGGAGAAGTCGAACGGCTTTTCGGGATGCACCGCGCAGAGCACGCCGGCGTGCTGCTTCTGCTGGTAGCGCGTCTCGGAGGCGTCCGTCATCATCAGATCGGCGTTGCCCTTGGCGATCTCGTCGAAGATCACGGTATTGTCGGAGAAAACGCTGATCTCGGCGTCCTTGATGTTGGCACGCGCAAAGCGCTCGTTGGTGCCGCCGGGATTGACGATCACGCGGGTGCCCTTCTTGTCGATATCAGGAAGCGTCTGGTACTTGCCGACGTCGGCGCAGCGCGTGATCGGCGTCTTGCCCTCGCGCATGATCGGCGTCGAGAAGAATCCCTTTTTCTGACGATCGAACGTGACCGAGACGCCGCCCATGGCGACGTCGAACTGGTCGGCCTCGAAATCCTTCATCAGCTTCGGCCAGGCCGTCGGCACGAACTCGACCTTGACTCCGAGCGCCTTGCCCAGTGACTCCGCCATGTCGACATCGAAGCCGCTGAACTGCTGCGTCGCCTTGTCCAGATAGGTGAAAGGCTTGTAGTCGCCGGTCATGCCGACGCGCAAGGTGCCGCGCTTGACGATCTCGTCGAGGCGCGAGGGCGCCTGCTGCGCGTGAGCCGAAAGGTTTGCCAGCAACGCCACGGCCGCAGCCACCACGATTCGAACAGCCATCCGAACGATCATCTCTTTTCCACCCCTGCGCGAGCTGTCATTGTGCCGCCCTTGAGGGGTGGATTTAGACCAGATGCCGGTCGCTGGCGAGATGGAATTGAAGGGAATCTGGACGTGACGATCTCGATGTACGAGGCCTCTGTCGGCCTCTTCGTCCCGCATTTGCGCAACCTGTCGGGGCTGCTCGACAAGGGTGTGGCGTATGCGGAGACCCGCAAGTTCAATCCGGCCGTTCTGCTCGGTATGCGGCTGGCCCCGAACATGTACGATCTGGCGCAGCAGGTCGGCGAGGCCTGCCGGCATGCGGTGGTCGCCCCGGCCTTGCTGGCGGAGCTCGAGCCGGTGGCGCTGCCGGCGCTGGAGCACAACATGGCCGGGCTTCAGGCGCGGATCGCAACCTCGATCGAGTTCATCGAAAGCCTGCCGCGCGCGGAGATCGATGCGGCGGCGGAACGGAATGTCTTCTTCAGGCTGAAGAACGGGACCGAGCTGCCCTTCACCGGGCGCGCGCTGCTGCTGACGTTCAGTGTCCCGCAGTTCTTCTTTCACGTCACGACGGCCTACGACCTGCTGCGGCACGCAGGCGTCGAGCTCGTGAAGAAGGATTATCTGGGAAGGAAGTAGTTGCCGAGGCTCGGCGTACACCTCTCCCTTCGGGAAAGGTGTACCGAGACCTCCGGCCGGAGCGCTAGGCTTCGCCCTTGCGCTCGTAATCGGCGAGCGAGCTGCGGCCGGCGATCTCGCTGCGCAGCTGCTCGAAGCGCCTGTTCGCCTCGTCCTGCTGGACGTCGACGAAATGTACCGCGGCCTCGCTGGTCATGGGGCCGCTGACCACGGGCGTGGACTGTTCGCCGATGGTCTCGTGGACGTAATACTGGCCGTCATCGCCGCGATGGACCGTCCATTTCAGGCGGATCGCCACCATGGGCCCGGGCCCGACCTTGCTGTAGCCGTCGGCATCGGTGTGCTCCGGCACCAGCGGCTGTTCCTCGACGACCGGATGCTCGTCGAGAGCCGGCTGTTCGTCGATGACTGCCTGCTCGTCGGAAGCCACATGCTCACGCTCGCCGGCGACCACGATTTCGGTCTCGGTGTGGCGGACGACGAGGACGGGCTCGGGGTGCTCCAGGATGCTGGCGATGGTCGCCAGCGCGTGGTCGGTCGGGTCGATCTCTGACAAGGTCCATCCTCCAGCTCGACGCGGCCGGCCAGTCTGTCCCACTGCCGCCGCGGCCGGGAACATTAGGCGCGTTTGATTAAGGCTGAGTTGGGGCTCGATCTGCACCAAAATGGGACGCATTCTGGCCTTCCGAAGGCGGGTAGATTAATCCGCCCGCCTTCGGCTTGTTCAGCCCAGCACGTCCTGATTGATGATGTTCTGCCTGATGGGATCGCCGTCCAGCACGCTCAGGATATTGCGCGCGGTCTGCTCGCTCATCCGGCTCACCGCCTCCACCGTGACGCCGGCGACGTGCGGGGCGATGATGACGTTGGGCAGCGCGAACAGCGCGTTGCTGACCGGCGGCGGCTCCACCTCGAACACGTCGATGCCGGCGCCGGCGAGCTTGCCGGAGACCAGGGCGTCGTACAGCGCGGCTTCCTTTACGATGCCGCCGCGCGCGGTGTTGATGAGATAGGATTTCGGCTTCATCCGGCGGATCCGCGCCGCATCGAACAGGCCGACCGTTTCCGGCGTCTTTGGGCAGTGGATGGTGACGAAATCGGCGTGAGGCAGCGCGGCGTCGAGGTCGGCGACAGGCTCGCAGCCGGCGGCCTTGATCTCGGCGGCTGGCTTGTAGGGATCGTAGACCTGCACGGTCATTTCCATCGCCAGGCACCGCTTGGCGGTACGGCTGCCGATGCGGCCGAAGCCGATGATCAGCGCGGTCTTGCCGTAGAGATCGAACGGCAGCATGCCGAGCCGGTCGGCCCATTTGCCGTCCTTGACGCAGGCGTGCAACTCGTTCGCGCGCTTGGCCAGCGTCAGCATCATGAACAGCGCCTGCTCGGCGACCGAGGGCGAGTTGGCGCTGCCCGCGACCATCAGCGGCACCTTGCGGCGGGAGAGGGCGGGCACGTCGACGGCGTCGTAGCCGACGCCGATGCGGGTCACGACCTTCATGTCCTTGGACGCCTCGAGCTCGGTCTCGCCGAAGGCGGTGGCGCCGAGCGCCACGCCATGGACCGGCGCATGGCTCTTCAGCAAGGCCTCGAAGTCCTTTGCCGAGATTAGGTTCGCAAACTCGACGAGTTCGATATCGTCCCGCTGGGTGAGGAGGGCGCGTGCCCCTTGCGACAAAGTTTGTGTAATGAAAATCTTCTTCTTGTTGGTCGCCATCGTCCCCTGCCTGCGCGAGTTTCTTGGACCGGCGTCACAACACGACGCCGGTCGCCTCGTTTAGCAGGTGCATGTTATTGAGGTCCATCGCCAAACGCATGGGTGCCCCGTCCTTGGCGCCGGCGTTGGGATCTACGCGGCCGCAGATCGGCGTGCCATCGAGCCCGAAATAGACCAGGGTCTCCATTCCCATCGGCTCGGTGACGTCGAGCACGGTGTCGAAGCTCTCGACGCCCGGCCCCAGATGCGCATGCGACTCAGTGAGATGCTCGGGCCGCAGGCCGAGCAGCAGCTTGTCGGTGCGCGGCAGCGCGTTGTAGCGCGCCGCGCGGGCCGGCGGCAGCGCGAACGCGATGCGGTCGGTGAGCCGGATCTGTAGCGTGCCGCCGGCGTCCTCGAGCCGGCACGGGATGAAGTTCATGGCGGGCGAGCCGATGAAGCCGGCGACGAAGCGCGTGGCCGGCTTGTGGTAGAGCTCGTTCGGGGTGCCGATCTGCTCGATCTTGCCCTTGTTCATCACCACCACACGGTCGGCCAAGGTCATCGCCTCGACCTGGTCGTGGGTGACGTACACAGTCGTGGTGCGGACCTTCTGGTGCACCTTCTTGATCTCGATCCGCATCTGCACGCGCAGCTTGGCGTCGAGATTGGACAGCGGCTCGTCGAACAGGAAGACCTTCGGGTTGCGCACGATGGCCCGGCCCATCGCGACGCGCTGGCGCTGGCCGCCCGAGAGCTGCTTCGGCTTGCGGTCGATCAGGTCGGTGATGTCGAGCAGGCGGGCGGCTTCCGTCACCCGCGCCTTGATCTCGGCCTTGGGATAGTGCTTCAGGCGCAGCCCGAACGACATGTTCTCGGCGACCGTCATGTGCGGATAGAGCGCGTAGTTCTGGAACACCATCGCGATGTCGCGGTCTTTCGGCGGCACGTCGTTGACGACGTCGCCGTCGATCATGATGTCGCCGTCGCTGATGTCCTCGAGCCCCGCGATCATGCGCAGCGTCGTCGACTTGCCGCAGCCGGAGGGGCCGACCAGGACGATGAACTCATGGTCGGCGATATCGAGATCGATGCCGCGCACGGCTTCGACGTCGTCGTAACGCTTAACTACCTTCCGCAATGCAACGTCAGCCATCAGACATCAACCCTTTGTCGCGCCGGCGGTCAGGCCGGCAATGTAGTAGTCCATCAGGAAGGCGTAGATGACCAGCGGCGGCGCAGCGCCGAGCAGCGCGCCGGTCATGATCTGTCCCCAGTTGAAGACGTCGCCCTTGATCAGCGTGGTGGTGATGCCGACCGGCAGCACCAACTGATCCACCGATGTCGTGAACACCAGGGGATAGAGGAACTGCGCCCAGGACACCGTGAAGGCGAAGATGGTGGCGGCGATCAGGCCGGGCAGCGCGACGGGAATGAAGATCCGCGTCAGCGTCTGGAGCCAGGAGGCGCCATCGATGAGGGCCGCCTCATCCAGCTCCTTCGGGATCGAGGCGAAATAGCCGATCATGATCCAGGTGCAGAATGGCACTGTCAGCGTCGGATAGATGAACACCAGCACGTACCATCGGTTAAGCAGCGTGATGCCGGTCAGGTCCTGGACCATCCCGAGCACCTTGAACAGGGGGATGAACAGAAGGCTGTCCGGAATCAAATAGGTGAGGAAGACGCCGGTGGCCAGCGTCGCCGAGCCCCAGAACTTCATCCGGGCCAGCGCGAAGGCCGCGGGGATGCTGATCATCATGGTTACGATCACCACGATGATCGAAATGATCGACGAATTCCAGAAGAAGCGCAGAAATTGGTTCGAGCTCAACAGCTCGACATAGTTCGATAGCGTCGGATGAAACACCCACCAGGGGTTGGTTGCCGCCGAGATCTCCGCGCTGCTCTTGAGTGAGGTGATCAGCATGTAGACCGGCGGCGTCAGGAAGAAGATGGCGAACAGCACCAGGAAGAAATAGGACCAGCGAAGCGCCCAGATGCGGTCGCGGCTCATGCTGCCGTATTTGACCTTGCGGGACGGTCCGGCCTTGTCGATTGCGAGCGTGCTCATCAGGCTTCGTTTCCGCGTTTGTTGACATCGCGCAGGATGAAGATCGCAGCGACCGCCAGGATCGGCACCATGAACAGGGAGACGCAGGCGCCGAGCGGAATGTCGCTGCTCTGGATGCCGACCTGGAACGCCCAAGTGGCGAACAGATGCGTCGTATCCAGCGGGCCGCCCGACGTCAGGATGCGCACGATGTCGAAATTGGCGAAGGTGACGATCAGCGAGAACAAGGTGGTGATGGCGATGATGTTGCGCATCATCGGCAAAGTGATGTGCCAGATCTTCTGCCACCAATTGGCGCCGTCGATCTCCGCGGCCTCGTACAGCTGGTCGGGCACGGATTTCAGCGCGGCCAGATACATGATCAGGAAGAACGGCGCACCGTACCAAACGTTGACGAGGATGACGGAGAAGCGCGCCCAGAAAGTGTCGCCGAGCCAGGGGATCGGACCGACGCCGAAGAAGGACAGCGTGTAGTTGAAGGCGCTGTAGGAGGGGTCGAACAGCCACAGCCAGGCCAGCGTGCTCATCGCCGGCGGAATCACCCAGGGCACCAGCAGCATGCCGCGCCATTTGCGTTGCTTCTTGCCCGGAATGTTGTGGACGAAATGCGCGACGATGAAACCGATCAGCGCCTTGAAGACCACCGCGGTGATGGCGAAGATGCAGGACTGCCGCACCACCATCCAGAACGTCTCGCGCTTGAACAGGAAGGTGAAGTTGCTGAGGCCGACGAACTTCGTCATCGCCTTGTTCAGGGTCGCGAGGTAAACCGAGTAGAAGGCGGGATAGAGCACGAGCAGGACGATCAGAAGGATCAGCGGCAGCGTCAGGAAGAACGCCACCGTCGATTTTCGCCCGAGCGCGTTGCGCAGGCTTGATCCCTTCCGCGCGCCCCTTGCACGGGCGACGCGACCTTGCTCGACGACGACATCGGCCATCTCAGCTTCCTTGAATCAGCTCTATCTACTTCTTTGTCCACCTCGAAGCCGGCCATTGGGGTCGGCTTCCCGGCCATGCGAATCCGATGACGGGATGCAGGCGGCTCACGCAGATGGCGTGAACCGCCCGCACACCCCGGCTAGCTCCGCATGAAGCCTTCGCACTCGCCCTCGGCCCAGGCGAGGGCCTGATCCATGGTCTCACCGCGCGCAAAACGCAGCGCCATCTTGGTCAGCGTCGCCTGGAAATAGATCTGCTGGGCGATCTTGGGCGGTGCTGGGGACGCCGCGATCGACAGCGTCTGATGCTTGTAGGGGTCGGGATAGTGAAACAGCGTTCCCTGCGGCGGTCCTTCCTCGGCCCAGGTCTTGAGCTTGGTCATGTTGGCGTAGGCCGGCAGGTCGTAGCCGCCGCTCACCGCGACGAACTTCTCGATCGACGACGGCGAGGACATGTGAACGAGCAGGCTCTTGGCCGCCTCCTTGTTCTTGCCAAAACTCCAGACACCCCAGAAATAGGGCAGGTACGGTGCAAACCGGCCCTTCGGACCGGACGGGAAGCCGTGCGTCCAGCACTGCTCGGCCACCTGCGGCGCATCGCGCTTGGCGACGGCCCAGGCGCTCGGCGGATTGAGGATCATCGCGCCGCGGCCGGAGATCAGCCATTTGTTGTTTGACGCGTCGTCCCAGGACGGCGCATCCGGCGGCAGGAACGCGATCAGCTTCTTGTAGAACTCCATGGCCTGGCGAACGGCATCGGTCTTCACCGTGATGTCGCCCTTGGCGTTGACGAGCTCGGCGCCGAACGACTGGAAGATCGCGCCGGCGGTGTCCACGCTGTCGGTGGTCTCGCCGAGACCGATGCCGAACGGAACGCCGGCCTTGTGGCAAGCCTCGGCTGCCTTCAGGAAGGTCTCCATGGTCCAGTTCTCGACCTTGGGTGGGCCGCCGGCCGGGTACATCTCCTGCACGTCGATGCCGGCATGCTTCTTCATCAGGTCGATGCGGGAGCAGGGACCCTTGATCTGGCTGCCGGGTGTCGCGGGCACTGCGAGCCATTTGCCGCCCGACTGACCGAGATATTTGACGGTGCCGTTCACCTCACCGTTCTGCTTGAGGAGCGGCTCCATGACGTCGTTGAGCGGCTCGAGATTCTCCGAATAGGCCTGCGGCCACCAGCTCGGCATCTGGAGGATGTCGTGACCGGACTTGGCCTGGGCTTCGGCCGCGGCGGTCAGCTCGATCTTCTTGTTGTTGCTGGTGATGTAGTCGATGGAGACTTCGACCTTCTCCTTCGCGGCCCATTCATTGACGAGATCGGTGGAGGCCTTGTTGGCGCCCGGCACCCAATGGTCCCAGAAGCCGATCGAGAGTTTGCCGGCGGCGTAAGCGCCCCGGACATAGGGCGCTGTGATCAGCGCCGCGGAGGACATTGCAGTGGCAGCCACAAATTGACGTCGCGTCAGTGTCTTGCGTGACATCTCGTTTCCTCGCCTGGGTGTTTGTTGTTGGAGTTTCCTCTAAGACTTCTTTTCCGAGCTCTTGTTGGATTTTCTTATTGATGCCATCGGCCCGAGTGAACAATTCACGCAGGCCGCAGCAAATTGGTAGCGCGATCAGATCATGATTGACCGCGTCTGTCGAGAAAGCCGAACGTCTCGCGCCTAGAACTAACGTTGCGTCCCCGAACGCGGCAGCGCTGTGCCGGTCGTGAGCTGCGATCGCTTGTTTTGCGACGCACACTTCGCGTGAACCGGCCCCGAACGATCCGTGCGCAATTACGCCGCAGTTTCGAATAAGCCTGCATAACCGCTTCGCGCGAAAGACTTTTCGGACGTGGACAGCATTCGGCTGCGTCTGGACCGCGAAGCGGCGGAAACGATAGAGTTGCAGCTGGCGGGTGACTCCGCCCTAACAGGCCAGTCAGATCGACGATGGAGACGAGAATGATCAACCCGGCGCCGTCTGCGCGGCTTCACATGCGGCGATGGCTTGCTCTGGGGGCCGTGCTTACGCTGCTGCTCGGTGCGGCCGCAATGGCCCAAGCTCAAGGCTTGGTCAAAGGCGTTCAGGACGGCGCGGCGGCCGGAAACAAGGCGGCAGGTCCCGTCGGTGGCGTGCTCGGCGGTGCAATCGGCGGTGTGGTCGGCGTTTTCACCGGCGTGCTCGGCGTCGGCAACAACAATGGCAATCAGGCCCCGGCCGCCAAGGATGCAGGCAAGGACGCCAAGCAACAGGGCGCGGCCAAGGACAAGGATGCAAAGGACAAGGATGCAAAGGGCGCCAAGGCAGGCAAGGGCGCCAAGGCGAGCAAGGAGGCCAAGAACGCACCGCAGGGCAAGGACAATAAGGATGTCACCGTCCTCACTCAGACCGGCGCGCCGCAGCAGACCGCCGAGCAGATCGTCGCCAACAGCGATTCCTATATCGAGCGGATCAAGACTCAGCTGAACCTCACGGCTGATCAGGAGAAGCACTGGTACGGCTTCTCGAGCGCAATGCACTACCTTGGGCATAATGGTGCAGAGCGGCTCAACTTGCGGGTTGCGCGCGCCAAGCGGGATCCGCCCGACGACATTATCGAGCAGATGCGCAACGAGGCGCAGTTCCTGATCGACCGCGCCGCCGACCAGCGCAATGTCGCCGACGCCGCCGAGCCGCTGTTTTCGAGCCTCGATGACAAGCAGAAGCAGGTCTTCATTCAGGAGATGGTGCGGCTGAGCCACGAGCGAGGATTGGATTGATCAAGTTGAATCGGATCGGGCGCGTGTGAATTAACGGCGCCCGCCACGAATTCGTGAATCTTCTCCGCAATTGAGTTATGATTAGTTTGGCAAGCTGACTGCGGGGTTGATATGGCGGACGGACTCTCCGTTTTCCTGGTCGAAGACGAGGCGTTGATCCGGATGATGATCGCCGACATGGTGGTGGAACTCGGCCACCACGTCGTCGCGGAAGCGGACAATGTCCGGGACGCAAGCGCGTTCGCCATGACCGCGCAATACGATATGGCCATCCTCGACATCAATCTGATGGGCGTTTACGTCGATCCCGTCGCCGACCTGATCGAACGTCGCGGAAAGCCGTTCATGTTCGCCACGGGATACGGTCCCGAACTGCTGCCGTCCTTGCTCCGGCGCAGGCCGATCCTGCGCAAGCCGATCGCAATGGATCAGCTCAAGGCGATGATCGATTCCATGTTTCCGGGAGCCCCGGTCAAAGCGCCGCACTGAGTGACGGCAAGGCGCCGCACTGGTGACGGCGAAGACGCCGCACTGAGATAGCCCAACGAAAATGGCCGCCCGTCGGGGCGGCCATCTGGCGACGGAATTTGTCGCGGTCTCACATCAGGCCGGCGCCGAGGTCGATGCCGTACGTCATCAGGCCGAACGAGGCGACCAGGCCCGTGCAGCAGAACAGCAAGATGGTCTTGAAGGACGAATCGGCGAAACGCGTTTCGACGACGGCCGGCATCGCGGCGATCGAAATCATGCTCACATTGCCCCCTTGTTTGACCCTGAATTGCATCAGGTGAGGGAACCCTAGAGCAAAAAGTTTGACGTCAGATTGCGGGGCGTCCTTAACGGAATCCCAATAGGATGCCGCGTTCTCCGGCGTCGCGGGCCGGATTGCAAGTCTCAGTTGCGGCCGTTCTTCAGCACCCTGGCAATGGTGTGGGCCGTCATGGCCGCGCGGTCCGAAGCGCGCTGGGCGGCCAGCCGGTCTCGCGCCTTTTCCTCGATCAGCAAGTCGATCAGGGCCAGCCGCTTGTCTTCGTCATCCGCCTCGCTCAGCAGGCGATGATAGCGGTGGTAGTCGAAACCCAAATCCTGCTTACGCATGTCACGCCCCCGCAACTACGCCACACACAAACACACGGCAGGATTGTTTCTCATCCGGAACACGCAGGCAAGCACGTTCCTGCGTGGAACCGCGTGTGCGCTGCAATCAGCTGTGTATTAATGGAACCATGAGCAGGGAGGACGACCGACTTCAGTTTGGATTGGAGTCGGCGAACATCTTCAGGCCGACGAAGCTCGCGTCTGGCTTGGTCACGAGCTTGGTCGGGATGTTGCGCAGATAGTCCTGGAAGCGCCCCTTGGCTTCGAAGCGCGCCCGGAACGCCGAAGCGAGAAGGAACTCGGGGAAGCGCGGCACGATTCCGCCGGCGACATAGACGCCGCCGCGGGCACCGAACGTCACCGCGAGATTGCCGGCGACCGACCCAAGGATGGCGCAAAACATCTCCAGCGTCGCGCGGCTGACGGGACAGGTGCCTTCCAGCGCGGCCTTGGTGATGGCGGCAGCGTCGCGGTGCGGCACCTGGGCGCCGTCAACCTCAGCCAAGGCTTCGTAGAGGTTTTGCAGCCCGGAACCCGAGAGCGCGCCACGCTCGATGGAGACGTGGCCAAGGCGTCGGCGCAAGCACGCAATCACACGTTCCTCGCGTTCGTTCTCCGCCGGCAGGGTCGCATGTCCTGCCTCGGTGACGACGGCGAGGCGCGCGCCATGGCGTTCGACCAGACAGGAGACGCCAAAGCCGGTTCCGGGGCCGACCACCAGCAACGGCTCGCCGGGCAGGCCATCCTGTCCGCCGAGCGAAATCAGATCGGCAGGCCGCAAGGCGGGCAGGGACCAGGCCACCACCTCGAAATCGTTGAGCACATGGACGCTGTCGAAGCCGAGAGCCGGCTGCAGCTCGTTGCCGTCGATGACCCAGGGACTGTTGGTCATGACGCAGCGGTTGTTGGTGACGGGACCTGCCACGGCCAGCACGGCTCTTTGCGGCTGCTCGCCGCCGGACCGGCGCGCCAGCACGTCCGCGATGGCTTCCCGAACGGTCGGGAAGTCGGCGACCTTCACATAATCGATCGGTCCGGTCTGGTCGCCGTTGCCGAGGTCGCCGTGGCCCAATTCGCTCCGGATCAGCGCGAAGCGCGCATTGGTGCCGCCGATATCGGCGAGAAGTATCTGTCCTGTCTTGCCGATATTCATGACTCCGTGGCTGCCGCCGCCTTGCGGCACGACAACCCTGTCCTCCAGTCCTTCGACCCGATCCGCGCAGTCGCGGACAGTGCGAGAATCCGCCCTTGGGTGCGCCTAGTCAACACGGACGAGGCCAAACCGTTGCATCATGGGGGTTTCCCCATGACCAATTCGCGCGGGGCTTCGCACGGCGTGGGCGGTTGCGAAGCGGCGCGGGAAGGCCGACACTCAGCGGACTTGTCCGGCGCCGGCGCGCCGGGCACATCGAATGAGCCCGGCGATGAAGATTTCCGACCGCGACGTGTTGCTGGTGATCGACGTGCAGAACGATTTCTGCTCCGGCGGGGCGCTTGCCGTTCCCGGCGGCGAGAAGGTCGTCCCTGCCATCAACCGAATCGCCCAAAAATTCGCCAATGTGGTGCTGACCCAGGACTGGCATCCGCGCGACCACGTCTCGTTCGCGCCGAACCATGCGGGCAAGCAGCCGTTCCAGACCATCGAGCTCGACTACGGCACCCAGGTGCTCTGGCCGGCGCACTGCGTGCAGGGTACCTCGGGTGCGGAGTTCCATCGCGATCTCGACGTGGTCGGGGCGAGCCTCGTGGTGCGCAAGGGCTTTCGCCGTGGCATCGATTCCTATTCTGCGCTGTTCGAGAACGACAAGCGGACGCCGACGGGACTGCTTGGATATTTGCGCGAACGCGAGCTGAAGACCGTGTTCGTCGCCGGCCTCGCGCTTGATTTCTGCGTCCGCTTCTCGGCGGAGGATGCCCGCAAGGCAGGGTTCGAGGTCGCCGTCATCGAGGACGCCTGCCGCGGCATCGATCTCGACGGCTCCGTCGCCGCGGCCCATCGGAGTTTTCGCGACCTCGGCATCTCCATCGTGAGCCTCGAGGCGTTCCTGTGACGATGGTGAGATAGCCATGGTGAATCAGGCCGGCAAACAGAGCGGCGCGCAGGGGCCCGTCCCGGACGACCCGCTGCTGTGGCCGTTGGCAGCGGCGCGCCTCGCCATGGACAGCTGCTTCTGGTGGCTGGAGCGCGGTCCGGCGGAGCAGGGCGACAGCACTTTGTCCTGGACGACCCCGAGCACCGTGGCGCTGGAGCTCGCGACCATGCGCCTGCGCGATTGCTCGCAGGCGCGGTCCGGCCAGCCGGCGCTGGTCTGCGCGCCCTATGCGCTGCATCGGGCCCTGATCGCCGATTTCGCCCCCGGCCACAGTGTGGTGCAGTCGCTGCAGACCGGCGGCATCGACCGGGTCTATCTCACCGACTGGCGGTCGGCGACGCCGGATATGCGCTATCTCTCGATCGACAGCTATCTCGGCGATCTCAATGTCGCCATCGACGAGATCGGCGCGCCGGTCGATCTGGTCGGCTTGTGCCAGGGCGGCTGGCTGTCGCTGCTTTATGCGGCGCGCTTTCCGGCCAAGGTGCGGCGGCTGGTGCTGGTCGGCGCTCCCGTGGATCTGTCGATTGAATCCTCGTTGTGCCGGCTCACCCGCAACGCGCCCGAGATGGTCTACGACCAGCTCGTCGCACGCGGCGGCGGCAATGTCCGCGGCGAGGAGATGCTGCGCTTCTGGTCCAAGGCGCCGAACCGCGACGACATCGTAACGGCGTTGCAGAGAGACCTCTCGGACGAGGAGGGCGCGGCGCTGCTCGCGCGGTTCGACCGCTGGAACGCCGAGACGCTCGATCTGCCGGGCAAATACTATCTGGAGATCGTCAACCGGATTTTCAGGGAGAACCAGATCGCTAGCAGCAGTTTCGTCGCTCTTGGTCGCACGGTCGATCCGACGGACGTCAAGGCGCCGGTCTTCCTGCTGGCCGGACTCGACGACGAGGTCGTGCCGGCTGCGCAGGCGCTCGCCACCGCCGGTCTCCTCGGCACGCCGCCGGCCTTCATTGCGGCGGCTTCCGAGCCGAGCAATCATCTCGGCCTGTTCATGGGCGCGCGCACCCACGCGCACGCCTGGCCGCGGATCGCCGCGTGGCTGCGCGACGATCTGTCCGGCGTGCTGGCCCGCAGCGCCTGAGCTCGCCAAGGTACCGGGCAGACCAAGGCGCTGGGCAGATGGCGCTGGGCAGACCGCGGCGCAAATCCGTTATGCATGACGGCGGATGGCCTGCACGGGACCGGGTCGATGGGCTACATAGGGTCTGGAGCTGACGGCTTCGGCAGCGAAGAGATTAAGGGTACTGCGCTCGATGACTTTCCACTCGATCTACGCCCACGGATTTGCGCGCGTGGCGGCCTGTGTCACCACGTCCCATGTCGCCGATCCCTCGGCCAACGCAAAGGCCGTGCTGGCGGCGGCCGATGCCTGCCATGAGCAGTCGGTGGCGGTCGCGGTGTTTCCCGAGCTGTGCCTGTCCGGCTATGCGATCGAAGACCTGGTCAAGCAGGATCCGCTGCTCGATGCGGTCGAGCGCGGCCTCGTAGGCCTCGTTGAGGCCTCAGCGGGACTGATGACGGTCCTGATCGTCGGAGCGCCGCTGCGCTTTGGTCATCGCATCTACAATTGTGCCGTCGTCATTCACCGCGGCAACATCCTCGGCGTGGTGCCGAAGACGTACCTGCCGACCTACCGCGAATTCTACGAAGGGCGGCATTTCGCCTCCGGCGCCGGCATGGTCGGAGAGACGATCGCGTTCGGCGGGCTGCATGCGCCGTTCGGCGTTGACCTCTTGTTTGCGGCCGAGGACGTTCCGGGCCTCACCATCGGCGTCGAGATCTGCGAGGACATGTGGATTCCAGTGACGCCGGCCTCGGAGCTGGCGCTTGCGGGCGCGAGCGTGCTGATCAATCTCTCGGGCAGCCCGATCACGATCGGCCGGGCGCGCTCGCGTGCGCTGCTGTGCCAATCGACATCGGCGCGCTGCCTCGCGGCGTACGTCTATTCGGCGGCTGGGGCCGGGGAATCGACCACGGATCTTTCCTGGGACGGCCAGACCTCGATCTACGAGAACGGCGTGCTGCTGGCCGAGGGCGAGCGGTTCCGCCAGGGCGGCCAGATCACGCTGGCTGACGTCGATCTCGATCTGCTCAGGCAGGAGCGTGCCTCGATGGGGACGTTCGATGACAACCGCCGGCAGCGCGAGGCGTTTTTCCGCAAGGTGACATTCGCGCTGAAGCCGCCGGCCGCCGACATCGGCTTCCTGCGCAAGGTCGAGCGCTTTCCGTTCGTGCCGAGCGACGAAAGCCTGCTCGAGCAGGATTGCTACGAGGCCTACAACATCCAGGTCGCCGGCCTCGTGCAGCGCATGCGCGCGACCGGCACCAAGCGCGTCGTGATCGGCGTGTCGGGCGGGCTTGATTCCACCCATGCACTGATCGTCGCCGCCAAGGCAGTCGACCTGCTCGGCCTGCCGCGCGAAAACATCCTGGCCTACACCATGCCGGGCTTTGCCACCGGCAGTGAAAGCAAGACCCATGCAATGGCGCTGATGCAGGCGTTGCAGACGAGCTGGCAGGAGCTCGATATCCGCACCACCGCGACGCAGATGCTGAAGGATATCGGCCATCCCTTCGGCAATGGCCAGAAGGTCTACGATGTCACCTTCGAGAACGTGCAGGCCGGCCTGCGTACGGATTACCTGTTCCGGCTCGCCAACCATCACGGCGGCATCGTCATCGGAACCGGCGATCTCTCCGAGCTCGCGCTCGGCTGGTGCACCTATGGCGTCGGCGACCAGATGGCACATTACAACGTCAATGCCGGCGTGCCGAAGACGCTGATCCAGCATCTGATCCGCTGGGTGATCTCATCGAAGCAGTTCGGCGACGACGTCAACCGGACGCTTGGCTCGATCCTGGCCGCCGAGATCTCGCCTGAGCTGGTGCCGGTTGAGCCCGGCCAGAAGCCGCAGAGCACCGAAGCATCCGTCGGCCCTTACGAGCTGCAGGATTTCAACCTATTCTACACCCTGCGGTTCGGCATGCGTCCGTCCAAGATCGCCTTCATGGCGCAGCACGCGTGGAAGGATGTCGCCAAGGGCGAATGGCCGCCGGCGTTCCCGAGCGACCGGCGCAAGGCCTATGATCTCAAGGACATCCGCCGCTGGCTCGAGGTGTTCCTGCGCCGCTTCTTCGCCTTCAGCCAGTTCAAGCGCTCGGCGATGCCGAACGGCCCGAAGGTCTCGGCGGGCGGCTCGCTGTCGCCCCGCGGCGATTGGCGTGCGCCCTCGGATTCGAGCGCGGCGGCATGGCTCGAGGATCTCGAGCGGAACGTGCCGAACTGATCGGGGAGGCGGATCGTTGGGGAGATGATCTGATGTTGGCAGGGGATGGAGCGGAAGCGGAGGAGGCCAGGGTCGTCAACGGCCTCTACATCTTCGACATCGAGATGCGCGACGGCAAGCGCGGGCAGGCGAGAGGCGTCGTCGTGCTGTGCGACGGACGCATCATGGGCGGCGACAGCTATTTCTACTACACCGGCACCTACACCTTCCGGAACGGCAAGTGGCGGGGCGACATGATCGTCAATCAGCATACCGAAGCGGTCGGCAGGACGCTTGCGTTCGGCGGCAGGGAGGTCACCTGCGGCTTCTCGGGCGACTATTCCGCAGGCGGTGCCGAGGTCGAAGGCATGGCACTGGTCGGCAAGACCAGCGTGACATTCACGGCCCGCCTCACATTGAAGAAGGACGCGATTTAAATCCGCGTGATCGGCCCTCGTTCCTGCTCAGGAACCTTCGCACCCACAGAGCGTTCGCGTCTGTTGTTGCGAATTGTCGAGGAGAGGGACCATGCGTCAACATTTGATGTTATCGACTGCGGCCGTCGGGCTCATGCTCGCGTCCGGCATCGCCTACGCCCAGGCGCCCGGTGAGCGCAGAGACGAGCCAAAACGGACCGAGGAACCGGCGAAAGGCGCCGCGCCCCGCGGTGGTGCAGCTCAAGAACGCGTCCAAGATCGCGCCCAGGGCGCACAAGAGAAGGTGCAGGGAGCCGGCCGCGAGGAGAAAGGCGGCGGCCGCCGTGCGGAGGAAGAGAAGGGACGACAAGGCACCGCCGCCGAACGCGGCCAGCCCAATGCGAAAGAGCAGGCCCAGGAGTCTCGCGAGCCATCGCGAGATCGCAACCGAGAAGCCGACACGGCGAAACAAGGTCGCGAGACCGGCAAGAGCAGCGCCGAGACGAAGCAGGATAAGTCTGCGCCGCAGAAATCAACCGCCGAGTCCGAGAAATCCAAGACCGGCCCCGCTGGCCAGCAGAACGAGCGCACGGGAGCTGCGGCCAACCAGAAAGAGCAGAACCAGCCTCCGCGCAATGCCGCCGAGCAACAGCCGGCGCAACAGAACAACCGGCCGGCCACCGCGACGGACACGAACCGCGCAGCTCCGACCACCAATGCGCAAACCGCACCTTCCGGTACGCAGACCAATCAAGCCAATCAGACCACCCAGACCAACACGCAGGTTGGTCAGCAGACCAGCGTGACCACCGAGAAGCAGGTGCGGATGTCTGAAACGGTGAGCCGCGCGCGATTGGCGCAGCCGGAGCGCAACCTGAACATCTCGATCCGGATCGGCGAGACGATCCCACCGCGCGTGCGTCTCTACCGGCTGCCGCCGGAGATCGTCACGATCGAGCCCCAATATCGGGATTACGAGTATTTCGCGACCGACGATGACGTCGTCATCGTTGAGCCGCGGACGCATCGCATCGTCAGCCAGGTGCCGCGCGATCCGTCGCGAGCCCGCGCGCAGATGGGCGGCGCGGCCTCGTCGAACGTGGCAGCCGCCGGCAGCGCGACGAACAATAGCGTGAATTGTCAGATCATGCGGCGTGATGCGTCGGGCAATGTCGCCCAGGCAGAGCCGTCAACGGTCGGCTCGACCGCGCGCACGGATTCGCTGAGCGTGACGGTTCAGATGCCGGATGGCAGCTCGTCCGCACCGGTCGCCCTTGGGGCGGCCGCCGGCAATATCGTGGTCGCGACGCAAGGGCAGGGCGACTGCTCGGTGACGATCGAGCCGCAAACGCGCTGATCGAAAGACGACGCTGAAACGACAACGCGCCGCCCGGATGCCCCAACCGGACGGCGCGTTGCTGCGTTCAATCTGAAAGTTTCGAGGTCCGGAGTGCCTAGGAGTCCGGACCTCGTCACCTTGCCCCAGCCTTCAATCCCCCGCCCCATGTGGTCCCCCAACCCCATGTAGCGCGATCAGAGGGTGATGCCCGTGGAAGTGGCCGCCGATCGATGCACGCGATGTACGTGACATCGCGATAGGATTCCATTCCGGATCACTACGGACATAGATACCGCTTGCCATGTGCCCGTTCTGCATCGGTGGTCTGATCGCTGTTGCCTGGTCCGCGGCACGCGATCGGCAGGATGTCCACATCTCCTCGGCGCCGCGCAACTCGAATTCACGGGCCTGTCATTGAACTGGTCTAGCGCTGCTCCCGTCATCGCTGACGGCGAAGGAGCAAGCCATGTCGAAGCCGGTGCTGGGCGCCGCATTGTCCATCAAATCGATCCCTGCACATCGCGACTGGCTCCTCGACCGGCAGCGCGATCTCGAAATCCAGGATTTCTTCCGCGCCGATCTTCTCGACAGCGACTGGCGGAGCACGGCCGGCGAGATCAAGCAGATGCTGGTAGGCCATACCGGCCGGCTCGGCATTCACGGCCCGTTCTGGGGCTTCAAGATCGACAGCCACGATCCCATGATCCGCCAGGCCGTGACCAAGCGCCTGCTTCAGGGCCTCGACGCCGCCGAGTTCCTCGGCGCGACGCAGATGGTGATCCATTCGCCGTTCACGACCTGGGACCACAACAATCTCGATCTCTATCCTGACAATCGCGGCAATCTGGTCGAACGTGTCAAGGCGACGCTCGCCGAGGTGATCGCGCGCGCCGAGACCATCGGCTGCGAGATCGTCATCGAGAACATCGAGGACAAGGATCCGCGCGGCCGGGTGCGCCTCGCCAGGGCGCTGGAAAGCGCCAAGGTCCGCGTCTCGCTCGACACCGGGCACGCCAACTACGCCCACATCTCCACCGGCGCGCCGCCGGTCGACTATTATGTCGAGACCGCTGGCGACATGCTGACCCATGTGCATCTGCAGGACACCGACGGCTTTGCCGACCGGCACTGGGCACCGGGCGAAGGCAACATCCCCTGGGTCGCCGTGTTCCGTGCCCTTGGACGGCTGAATTCCAACCCGCGGCTGATCCTCGAACTCCGCAACCACGACGACGTCCGCGCCGGCGCAGCCTATCTGGCCGCGCTCGGTCTCGCCGAATAACCGCATCATCTGGGGCTACCGCCATGAGCAAATTCACCCGTCGCGCCATCCTGAAAACCGGCGGCGCCGCCGCAGGTACGCTGCTGCTGCCGCGCTTTGCGATCGCGCAGGGCGACAACCGTCCGTCGGTGACGATCGCCGTGCAGAAGGTGACGAATGCGAACGTGCTCGACGTGCTGCGCGAGCAGTCCAATGTCGGCGAGCGCGTGTTCTTCTCCTCGATCTGGGAAGGCCTGATCTCCAAGAACTGGCGCGGCAGCCTCGAGGCCGTGCCCGGCCTTGCCACCGAATGGCGCCGCATCGACGACCAGACCGTCGAGGTGAAGCTGCGCCAGGGCGTCAAGTTCCACAACGGTGACGAGTTGACCGCAGAGGACGTCGTCTTCACCTTCAGCCGCGAGCGCATGTTCGGCGAGACCGAGGCGAAGAGCCGCTCCACCATCCAGGCCTTCGAGAAGATCCCGACGCCGCGGCCGGGCAAGGAATTGCCGCCGGACGTCCCCGCGGTCGCACGCCGGATTTGGCCGGACCTCGTGCGGGTCGATGCGGTCGATAAATACACGGTGCGCTTCTACAACGCGACGCCCGACGTCACGATCGAGGGCCGGCTGTCGCGCTACGGCTCCGACATCATGAACCGCCGCGCCTGGGACGAATCCGCGAGCTATCTCGATTGGGCGCGCAAGCCCGTGACGACCGGCCCCTACAGGGTTGTCGAGCTCAAGCCCGACGTGTCGCTGACGCTGGAAGCGCACGACGAATATTGGGGCGGCCGTCCGCCGCTCAAGCGCATCCGCTTCCTGGAAGTGCCGGAGGTTGCCAGCCGCATCAACGGGCTGCTCTCGGGCGAGTACCAGTTCGCCTGCGACATCCCGCCGGACCAGATCGCCGGCATCGAGAAGAACGCCGCGTTCGAAGTGCAGGGCGGCACCATCCTCAACCACCGCCTGACCGTGTTCGACAAGAACCACGCCCAGCTCGCCAATCCCTTGGTGCGGCGCGCCTTCACCCACGCGATCGACCGCCAGGCCATCGTTGACAGCCTGTGGGCCGGCCGCACCCGCGTGCCGAAGGGGCTGCAGTGGGAGTTCTACGGCGACATGTTCAACGCCGACTGGAGCGTGCCAGCCTATGATCCAAAGCTGGCGCAGGATCTGCTCAAGCAGGCCAATTACAAGGGCGATCCGATTCCCTATCGCCTGCTCAACAATTACTACACCAACCAGGTTGCGACCGCACAGGTGCTGGTCGAGATGTGGAAGTCGGTCGGCCTCAACGTCCAGATAGAGACCAAGGAGAACTGGTCGCAGATCATGGAGCGCGCGCCCACGCGCGCCGTGCGCGATTGGTCTAACTCGGCCGCCTTCAACGATCCGGTCTCCTCGCTGGTCGCCCAGCACGGCCCGAACGGCCAGCAGCAGCAGATCGGCGAATGGACCAATGTCGAGCTGAACAAGCTCTCGGAATTCCTGGAGACCTCGACCGACCGTGCCGCCCGTAAGAAGGCGTTCCGCCGCATGCTGGAGATCGCCGAGCGCGAAGACCCCGCCTACACGGTGCTGCACCAGAACGCGACCTTCACGGCCAAGCCGAAGTCGATCAAGTGGAAGGCCTCGCCGGCGTTCGCGATGGATTTCCGCGCCGGCAATTTCGAGGCCTGAGGTGTCACCACTGGTCAGCATTGCAGGCCTGAGCGTCGCCTTCAGCGGCGTGCCGGTCCTGCGCGGCGTCGATCTCGCTCTTGGCAAGGGCGAGGCGCTCGGCCTCGTCGGCGAGTCCGGATCGGGCAAGTCGGTGACCTGGCTTGCCGCGCTCGGGCTGTTGCCACGGCATGCCAAGGTCTCGGGCTCGGTGCGGCTCGACGGACGCGAGATCCTGGGCGCGCCGGCGGCCGAGCTCGACACGGTGCGGGGCGGGCGCGTCGCCATGATCTTCCAGGATCCGGCGAGCGCGCTCAACCCGGTCTTGACCATCCGCAGGCAGCTCTGTGAAGCGCTGGCGCTGCATCGCGATCTCCAAGGCAACGCCGTGAAGGCGGAAGCGCGACGGCTGCTCGATCTCGTCGGCATTCCCGATGCGGGCCGGCGGCTGGAGGCCTATCCGCACGAATTCTCCGGCGGCCAGGTCCAGCGCATCATGATCGCGATGGCGCTTGCCGGAAATCCGGATCTCCTGATCGCGGACGAGCCGACCACGGCGCTGGATGCCACCATTCAGGCCCAGATCCTGGAGCTGCTCTCGACGGTCCGCCGCGAACTCGGCATGGCGATGGTGCTGATCAGCCATGATCTCGGCGTCGTCGCGGAGAATTGCGACCGCGTCGCGGTGATGTATGCCGGCCGCATCGTCGAGCAGGCCCCCGCCAACCAGCTGTTCGCCGATCCCGTGCATCCCTATGCCCAGGGCCTGATCGGCGCGCTGCCGCCGCTCGACGGACCACGCCGCCGTCTCACCGCCATTCCCGGCACCGTGCCCGATCCCGCGATGATGCCTGATGGCTGCGCCTTCGCGCCGCGTTGTGCGATGGCGGCCGAGGCGTGCGGCGTTTCCGCGCCGAGTCTGGCGCCCATCGCCGATGATCGGGCTGTCGCCTGCATCCGCGCCGAAGCCTCGCGCCGCGCGCTGCTCGGGATCGCGGCCGAATGAGCCCGCCGCTCGTCGAGGTGTCCGCGATCGCTCGCAGTTATTCCCAGCGTTCCGGGATGTTCGGCCGCAGCACAGCCGTGCACGCGGTCGATGGCGTGTCGCTGACGATCCGCAAAGGCGAAACGCTGGGCCTCGTCGGCGAGTCCGGTTCGGGCAAGTCGACCACCGGACGCGTCGTGCTCGGCCTCGAGCCGCCCGATAGCGGCGAGGTGAGGTTCGACGGCAAGCCGATGGCTGCGCCGGGCACGCCGGCTTGGCGCGCAGAGCGCGCCCGCATGCAAATGATCTTCCAGGACCCGCTCGGCGCGCTGGACCGCCGTTTGCCGGTCGCGGCGCAAATCCGTGAGCCCCTCGACATTCACGGCGTCGGCTCACCCACGATGCGCGATGAGCGCGTCCGCGAATTGCTGCGCGCCGTCGAGCTGACGCCTGCGCATGGCGCGCGTTATCCGGGCGCACTGTCCGGTGGCCAGCGTCAGCGTATCGTGCTGGCGCGGGCGCTGGCGACAAAGCCCGATTTCCTGGTCTGCGACGAGCCGGTCAGCGCCCTCGACGTCTCGATCCAGGCGCAGGTGGTGAACCTGCTTTGCGATCTCCAGGCCCAACTCTCGCTCACCTTGCTGTTCATCAGCCACGATCTGCGCGTCGTCAGGCAGATCAGCAATGTCGTCGCCGTGATGTATCTCGGCCGCATCGTCGAGGTCGGCAGCGCCGACGATCTGTTCGCGCGACCGGAGCATCCCTACACCCAGGCGCTGGTGTCCGCCTCGCCGGCACCGGGCCGCCGCAGCGCAGGCCGCATCGTGCTCGCGGGCGACCCGCCGAACCCAGCCGCGCGACCGCAAGGCTGCGCCTTCCATCCGCGCTGCCCGCGCGCGATCGCGCGCTGTGCGCGCGAGGTGCCGGCGCTCGCGGCTGTCGGTGGCAATAGGCAGGTCGCCTGCCATCTCGTCACGGGCGCCGAGACACGGGACGCGGCGTGATGGGACGCTACTTCGCCATTCGCATTGGACGCGCGGCGCTCACGATCGTGCTCGTCGTCACCTTCGCCTTCGTCGTGCTGCGTCTGTCTGGCGACCCTGCGCTGATGATTTTGGGACCGGAGGCGCCGCCCGAGGTGCTCGCGGCGTTCCGCAAGGCCTGGGGCCTCGATGATCCCATCTGGTTTCAGTATCTCGATTATTTCGGCGCCATCGCCAAGGGCGAGCTCGGCCGCTCCATGCGCGACGGACGGCCCGCGATCGAGCTGGTGCTGGAGCGGATTCCGGCGACGCTGGCGCTGACCTTACCGGCCTTCGCCTTCAAGGTCGCGCTCGGCGTTCCCGCCGGCATCTACGCCGCGCTGCACCGGGGCTCCGCAATCGACCGCGCCGTGATGATGACGGCGGTGGCCGGCTTCACCGTGCCGAGCTTCGTCCTCGCGCTGCTGCTGGTGCTCGTGTTCGCCGTGCAGCTCGGCTGGCTGCCCTCGGGCGGGCAGGACAGCTGGCGCCACGCGATCCTTCCCATTGCGACGCTGAGCCTCGGCGGCGCGGCCGTGCTGGCGCGATTCACCCGCAGCGCGATGCTGGAGGTGCTGGGCCAGCCCTATATCCGCACCGCATCCGCAAAGGGCGTGCCGTGGCGCAGGGTGGTGACATCGCATGCGCTGCCGAATGCGGCGATCCCGACCGTCACCATTCTCGGCTTCATGGTGGGCACGCTGATCGCAGGCGCGGTCGTGGTCGAGAGCGTGTTTGCCTGGCCGGGAGTAGGGCGGCTTCTCGTCGTCGCGGTCGCCAACCGCGACCTCGCCGTCGTGCAATGCATCTTGCTGCTGGTCGCCATGACCATGGTCACGTCCAACCTCATTGTCGACTTCCTCTACGGTTTCCTCGATCCGCGGTTGCGCGCCAAAGGAGTGCACGCATGACCGACGCCACGCTGAAAGACACGGCCAGCGGCCGCCGCATCAGCCTGCCGGCGATCCCGGTCTCGGTCCTGCTTGCGGCCGCCTGGATCGTCGCGATGCTGGTGGTTGCGGCTTTCGCGGAGAAGATCGCGCCCTACAGCTTCACCCAGCTCGACCTGCGCAATCGGCTGGCCGCGCCCGGCAATGTCGCGCACTGGCTCGGCACCGACGAGCTCGGCCGCGACGTGCTCTCGCGCCTTCTGGTCTCGATCCGCATCTCGCTGCTGATCGCCTTCGGTGCGACCGCCATCTCCGCGATCGTCGGCACCACGCTCGGCTTCCTCGCCGCGCATTTTCGGGGCGCCGTGGAGCAGTTCGTGCTGATGCTGACCGACTTCCAGGCCAGCATGCCGTTCCTGATCATGGCGCTCGCGGTGCTCGCCTTCTTCGGCAATTCGCTGCCGCTGCTGATTGGCCTGATGGGCATGTTCGGCTGGGAGCGCTACGCCCGCATCGCCCGCGGCCTTGCCATCTCCGCCAATGCGCAAGGCTACGCCGCGGCGGTCCGCCAGTTGGGGGCGACGCCGCCCCGGATTTACCTCCGGCACATCCTGCCCAACATCGCCTCGACCCTGATCGTCTCGACCACGCTTGTCTTCCCCGAGGTGATCCTGATGGAGTCAGGCCTGTCCTTCCTCGGCCTCGGCGTGCAGCCGCCGATGACCAGCCTCGGCAACATGGTCGGCTACGGCCGCGAATACCTGACCCGGGCCCCCTGGATCATGCTGGCGCCGGCCGCCACCATCGTCGTGACCACGCTGGCAGTTTCGGTGATCGGCGACTGGCTGCGCGACCGGCTCGATCCGACGTTGCAGTAACGGATGCGCCTCGGGATCATCCGCCGTCATTCCGGGGCGCGCGAAGGCGCGAGCCCGGAATCCATTGTCCCGCGGGTGCTGCCGCCCGATGGATTCCGGGTTCGATGCTGCGCATCGCCCCGGAATGACGGAGAGAGGTAGGCTAGGCGCCGAAAACCCCGCGCCGGGAGCAGGGGAGCCCTGTCCGCCCCAAGTTCCCGTTGCGCGCGTTCCCCGCGTGCGCTATCCGGCCACAAAGGCCTGAGGCGGCACCAGATTTTCCCGCCCGGCCGGTCAAACCGAGGACGGAAACCGCCATGCCAGCCTATCGCTCCCGCACCACCACCCACGGCCGCAACATGGCGGGTGCCCGCGGCCTCTGGCGCGCGACCGGCATGAAGGACGCCGATTTCGGCAAGCCGATCATCGCGGTCGTCAATTCCTTCACCCAGTTCGTGCCCGGTCATGTCCATCTCAAGGACCTCGGCCAGCTGGTCGCCCGCGAGATCGAGCAGGCCGGTGGCGTCGCCAAGGAATTCAACACCATCGCGGTCGACGACGGCATCGCGATGGGCCATGACGGCATGCTCTACAGCCTGCCGTCGCGTGAGCTGATCGCCGACAGCGTCGAGTACATGGCCAACGCGCACTGCGCCGACGGCCTCGTCTGCATCTCCAATTGCGACAAGATCACCCCCGGCATGCTGATGGCCGCGCTGCGGCTCAACATCCCCGTCGTGTTCGTCTCGGGCGGCCCGATGGAGGCCGGCAAGGTCAAGCTGCAGGGCAAGACCAAGGCCGTCGACCTCATCGACGCCATGGTCGCCGCAGCCGATTCCAAGGTCAGCGACGACGACGTCAAGGTGATCGAGCGCTCGGCGTGCCCGACCTGCGGCTCCTGCTCGGGCATGTTCACCGCCAACTCCATGAACTGCCTGACCGAGGCACTGGGCTTGGCACTGCCCGGCAATGGCACGGTGGTGGCAACCCATGCCGACCGCAAGCGCCTGTTCGTCGAGGCCGGCCACACCATCGTCGATCTCGTCCGCCGCTATTACGAGCAGGACGACGCATCCGTGCTGCCGCGCAACGTCGCAAACTTCAAGGCGTTCGAGAACGCGATGACGCTCGACATCGCCATGGGCGGCTCGACCAACACCGTGCTGCATCTGCTCGCCGCCGCCCATGAAGGGCAGGTGGAATTCACCATGAAGGACATCGACCGGCTTTCCCGCCGCGTGCCCGTGCTGTGCAAGGTCGCGCCGTCGGTCGCCGACGTGCATGTCGAGGACGTGCATCGTGCCGGCGGCATCATGGGCATTCTGGGCGAGCTCGACCGCGCCGGCCTGATCGACACCTCGGTCTCGACCGTGCACGCGCCGACCATGAACGACGCTCTGGAACGCTGGGACATCAAGCGCTCCAAGAGCGAAGCGGTCCGCACCTTCTTCCGCGCTTCGCCCGGCGGCATCCCGACCCAGGTCGCCTTCAGCCAGGAGCGCCGCTACGACGAGCTCGATGCCGACCGCGAGAAGGGCGTGGTGCGCGACCTCGAGCACGCCTTCAGCAAGGACGGGGGCCTTGCCGTGCTCTACGGCAACCTCGCGCAGGACGGCTGCATCGTGAAGACCGCCGGCGTCGATGCTACCATCCTGAAATTCTCGGGCCCCGCGCGCGTGTTCGAAAGCCAGGATGCGGCCGTCGAAGGCATCCTGGGCGGCAAGGTTGTCGCCGGCGAGATCGTGGTCATCATCTACGAAGGTCCGCGCGGCGGCCCCGGCATGCAGGAGATGCTCTATCCCACGAGCTACCTGAAATCGATGGGCCTCGGCAAAGCCTGCGCGCTCGTCACCGACGGCCGCTTCTCCGGCGGCTCCTCCGGCCTGTCGATCGGCCATCTGTCGCCGGAAGCCGCCGAAGGCGGCAACATCGGCCTGGTGCGCACCGGCGACCGCATCGCCATCGACATCCCGAACCGCAGCATCAGCTTAGAGGTCTCCGACGAGGAGCTCGCCAAGCGCCGCGCCGCGGAAGAGGCGAAGGGCGATGCCGCCTGGCAGCCGGCTGCGCGCAAGCGCAACGTCTCGACCGCGCTGCAGGCCTACGCTGCGCTCACCACCAGCGCCGCGCGCGGCGCCGTGCGCGAGGTCAAGCGGCGATCGAAATAGCGCCTCGACACGCCTCAGGCGGGAGTCGATTTCTCCGAAGCGCTCGCGGTCCCCCCGCGAGCGCGCAGATGCGCTTTGCAGGACAGACAAATGAAGCCGGGACGGGTGGTAAAGAAACGGCCCCCGCCTCCTGGGGTGTGGGCTATTGGGGGGTGGAGGCGAGAGCCGCTTTGCGAAGTGGGCACCCGACGTGCGGGCTCGCCCGCCAGGCCCTGTGAATTTAGTGTATTTGTTCCCACTTTGCTATTTAATTTTTATTTATTTTCGTTGTTTTTTTATTTAATCGTGCAATCCTAAGAAAAATAGCCGAAATCCATTTTTCCGAATCCGGCCAGGCGGTCGCCGAATCCTCCGCAACAGTCCGGATGCCATTAGCGGAGTAAGCCATGAGTCAATCTCCATCGCTCGTGCCGCACATGACGACAGACCGGGACGTCTATCTCGTGCTCGATGATTTCGGCCGGCGGCTCGGCCGCGCCTGGTGTGAAACTGCCGAGGAGGACGCCAATCGGGCGACCCTGCTCAGACATCTCGTCGAGGGGCAATATCTCCATCCGGCACGTGTCGTGGCCTTCAATACCGCGGAAGGATGGTCACGAGATGCCACCGCAGAAATAGCGGACGAGCTGCGCCGCCGCTTTGTCGAATTCGAGGAGACAGATCCCTCGCTGCTGGAGTTTTTGGAAAGAGCGGCGAGGCGCTGAAGCGCGAGCTTGACGGAGGCGGATGAGGGCCTTTCGCGTTAATACGCGTGGTCAATGAGTTCTTACCGGGTGGCCGCGATCGGCCATTCGCATTAAGGATGCCCCGACGAAGTTCGGCAGCCCTGGATTTTGCGGCGTATACTGCCCTGCGACCTTCGCAAATCCATTTTTGGGCAACTGGGGCACCACCGCAATGTCTCGTACTCTCGCTGTTGTTTTCTCGACCGCCGTCGCCGCGATTTCCATGACGGGCGCAGCCTCCGCCGGCTGCTACAATTGCTACGCACCGCCGCCGTGCCAGACCTGCTATCAGCAGCAATACGTGCAGCCGCAATACCGCACCGTCGACGAGACCGTGATGGTCTCCCCGGGCTCCGTCGTCGCGCACCGCTCGCCCGCGCAGTACCGCACCGTGATGGTGCCGCAGACCGTGATGGTCGCGCCGCCGAGCGTCCAGTACGAGCGCATCCCCCCGCAATACGCCACGCGCCAGCGCGTCCAGATGGTCTCGCCGGGCTATTCCTATTACGCCCCGGTGCAGATGGGATGCGCGTCCTGCGGGTACTGAGCTAGAGGCAGTCACGAAGAACATTTGCGCGGCGCTCCTCACGGGGCGCCGCTTTCTTTTGCGCGGTGTAAAGGGAGCGGATCTTTGAACCGGTAAGCCCTTGTTGCCGAGCTACATGTATCAGAAGGCGGCAGTGTTTTGCGCGAGCTTGAGGCGTCGTCCGAGAGCTTCTATCAGGTCAGCGTCAGTACCATATGGACCGTATCAGCTTCGCGGCGTTCTGCGCGTTCGAACCCAAATCTGCCAAGAAGACTGAGCATCGCAGCGTTGTCCGGCAGCACCTCCGCGGTCAGTTTCTTCAGCCTGGCTTCGCGGGCAAGGCTGATCAGGTGACGCAGCAGCAGTCCGCCGATGCCGCGTCCTTGCCAGGCGTCGATCACCATGAAGGCCGTCTCGGCGCAGCCCGGCCCGGCTGCGACATATCGCGCGCCGCCCACGATGGTGCTCCGACCTGCATTCGCCACGCACGCGACCAGCGCCACATGGTCCTTGAAATCGACCTCGACGAAAAAGGCGCGTTCCTTCTCGGAGAAATGACGCTTTAGCATGAAGAAGCGGCGCTGGAGGGACTGTGTGCCCACCTCGCCAAGCGCGGCCAGCATGGCGGCCTGGTCATCTGGCCGGAGAGCACGGATCTCCACGGCCGTACCGTCGCGGAGCTGTTCGTTTCGCGCGTAATTTGCTGCATCCGACATGCGTTCGCGTCGCAATTGTTGAGCCGCTACGTGACAACGGCACCCGTCCGATCAGGCCGCTTTCAGTCCTTTGCCGGTTGATTTGGATCAAGCCTGCAGTCCCGGTCCGGCCGCTAGGCTTTCCGCATGGAGCCAATCAGCCGGGCGCAGGCCGCAGACCTTGAAGACACTTCGCCAACTTTTTTCCACCAGCGACGTCGTTCAGCTCGTGATCCGGCTCGGCTTGCTTGCGCTGCTAATCCTGTGGACGCTCCTGATCATCCGTCCCTTCGTGCCGATCCTGACCTGGAGCGCGGTGCTTGCCGTGGCATTCTATCCGGTCTTCAGCTGGCTCGCGAAATGTCTGGGCGGCCACCCGCGGACAGCGGCGGTGCTCCTTACCTTCACCATGCTCGGCATCGTCATCGGTCCGGCGGCCTGGCTCGGCCTCAGTGCGGTTGAAGGGGTCAGGGAGCTTGCAGGGCAACTCGGTAGTGGCGATCTCGCGCTGCAGGCGGCGCCGGAGCGGATCAGGGACTGGCCGCTGGTCGGGCCGCAGCTCTACGATCTCTGGAATCAGGCCTACACCAACATCCGCGCGGCCGTGCGCGAAGTTGCGCCATATCTGAAGCCGATTGCCGGCATGATGCTGTCATTCGCAGGCAGCGCCGGCCTTGGCACCCTGCAGTTCCTGATGTCGGTGCTGGTCGCCGGATTTCTCTTTCCATATGGTCCGCAGCTCGTCAGCGCGATCCGCGGTTTCCTGTTCCGAATCGTGCCGGAACAGAGCGAACATTTCCTCGAGCTGGCGGCTGGGACCATCCGGGCGGTGTCGCAAGGCGTCATCGGCGTCGCCATTATCCAGGCGCTGCTCGCCGGCATCGGATTCAAGCTGGCGGTCATCCCAAGCGCGGGGCTGCTCGCCGTCATTGTTCTGCTGCTGTCGATCGTGCAGCTCGGTGCAGGGATCGTCCTCATTCCGGTCGTCATCTGGATCTGGATGGACAAGGACGTCACCACGGCGCTGCTCCTGACTGTGTTTCTCGTCATCGTCGGTCTTCTCGACAACATCCTGAAGCCGCTGGTCATGGGACGGGGCCTCTCCACGCCGGCGCTCGTCATCCTGATCGGAGTGATCGGTGGCACGCTCGCGCATGGGATCATCGGTCTGTTCATCGGACCGATCATTCTTTCGGTCGCCTGGGAACTCACAGCGGCCTGGATCAGCATCGACCGGGCCGTGCGGCCTGCGCAGCTTGTCGCTGACCGTTGACTTAAATCAACGCCTCAGCGATGGCGGCGCCTCTTGAATGCCTTGCACGACGACGCAGCGTCCTCTTTTTGGACATCAAGCGCCAGCGCGGCGATTATTGGCAACTGAACCTGCCCGCAGGGTAATTCCTACTATCGCTATTGATGAACGCAGAAGCGCAAGTGAGGTCGGTTATGGCCGGAACGAACAAGCTCTCGGTCGAGAAAGCTCTCGAAAAATTGCGCCAAGATGATCGGATCAAATCGAGCGGAGAGCAGCGTGACGAAAAGAGTGAAGACCTGCGTCGAGAGATCAAGCGCATGAGGGCGCAGCGATCGCGGCTTGATCGCGCGCCCTCCAAGTAAAGCGTAGCTGTGTCCAGGCGTGACCATCTAAGTGCGCACGGATCGAGCCGGCCAAGGCTGGAGTAAAGCGATGTGGGTGCTGATGTATGTCTTTTCCTACTCGATCAGTCCTGCCGCGACGAACGACAAGGCGGAATGGCGACTCCTTCCGACTGTCGTCTTCCAGGAGTTTTCCAACGAAGAGCGGTGCCGGAAGGCCAAAGCCACGCTTGAAGGAAGCTTGAGCGGGGCGGGCGCCAAGCTCCGAATCGGCTTGGAGGATCTCAAGAGCCTGGGTAAAGCGGATCCAGCTCAGATCATCATCGCGTACAACGTGGAATGCCTGCCGAAATAGGCCCCTAGGCCGCGGTGTAGCCCAGGTGCCCGCATCTGTGGATGCGAACCGGCAATCGGCATGAGACCGCCGGCATCGTACCGATCGGTCCAAATTGGGTCCAAGTTCGCGTTGCGCTCAGTCCAAAGCTAAGCTAACTCCCTGGCATTGTTACGAGGGAAGGGTGGCCGAGTGGTTTAAGGCACCGGTCTTGAAAACCGGCGTGCCCGCAAGGGTACCGTGGGTTCGAATCCCACCCCTTCCGCCAGTATATTGTTCTCCACTGTTCGCAGTCGTTCGAACTCCACAGCAAAATCAGTACCTTGCGCCGAAGATCTGTACTTCGCAGTTCGTCGGTGTTCTCCCTAATCGGGATGCTGACCGTAGCTTTAGACCGTGGGTTCGGAGGACGGTTTTCCCGGAGGAACAATGGCTGGAAGGCTGAAACCACTTGACGTAGAGCGCCAAAACAAGCCCGGCAAATATGCCGACGGCGGGGGTCTCTACTTGATCGTCAACGGACCGACATCGAAGAGCTGGTCCTACCGATATTGGAAAGACGGCAAGGAGCGATGGCACGGCCTCGGCTCCTTCAAGGATGTGTCGCTAAAGGATGCGCGGCTCGCGAGGGATTCAGCCCGGCTCCGCGTGAAAGGCGATCGGAGCACCGCTGGCGTGGACATCGTGCAGGAGAGGCGAAAGGAACGCGAAAAGACAAAGGCCGTCGAAGCCAAGGTGGTGTTGTCGACGTTCGAGGAATGCGCGGAAGCGTACATCCGGACGAATTGGTCGACCTGGAGCGAGAAGCATCGCAATCAGTGGCCATCCTCTCTCAAGCGCTACGCCTATCCCACCATCGGCAAGCTGACGATTCCGGAGATCAAGCCGAGTCACATCCATGATCTCTTGCAGCCGATCTGGGTGGAGAAGCGCGAGACTGCGAACCGCGTTCGCGGCCGGATTGAAACTATCATTGCGAAGAACGTCGATATCGACGATCCAGACTTTCGCAACCCGGCCGAACTGACGAGGCAATTGCGTGAGAAGCTGCCAAAGCGCCCCAAACGGGTGGTCCGCCATCATCCAGCCTTGCCATATAGCGAGGCTCCGGCGTTCATGAAGGTCCTTGCGGGCGCGTCTGGAACGGCCGCCGCCATGCTGCGCTTCCTGATCTTCACGGCCTGCCGCACGAACGAGGCCGTAGAAGGGCGTTGGTGTGAAATCGATAGTCCGGCCGCCACCTGGAAAATCCCTGGCGAGCGGATGAAGATGGATCAGGACCATTACGTTCCCTTGACGGGTCCCGTCCTTGCGGTGCTCGACGAGATGCGCAATGGCAGCCAAGGTGAGCTGATCTTTACTAATCCCGATGGCGGAGCATTCTCCGAAAATGCGATGCTGGCGGTACTTGATCGTCTCGGTTACGGACACGTCACGGTGCATGGCTTCCGATCTACCTTCGCCACCTGGGCCGAGGAATGCACCGACTATCCTGATGGAGTTCGCGAGGCTGCGCTTGCCCATAAGTACAAGAGCGAGACTACTGCGGCCTATCAACGTGGCCAGAAGCTGGAAAAGCGACGAGCTCTGATGAACGATTGGGCTGCATTCCTATCCGGTAGCAATGTGATTCAATTGGCTGATCGGAGGGCAGGGTAGGGCGCAACCCGTTCTGGCCGCAGATGAAGAGACTCTGGGTGACCGAGGAAGTCAAACCGAAGTCTGTGCTCCCCCTAAAACGGCCCTAAGACGGGGTCGTGGACCGCGGCGGTTGAAGTGAGGACGGCCCGCGTCCGGGCGCACGGATAGCGGAAGTCTCAATGGCCTCCGCCTTGTTCGCATGACGGCATGCGGGAGTTATGAGATGGAGAGACCGAGGACGACCAAGAAGAAACAAGAACGCAAGCGCAGACCGCCGCCGGAGCCAGAGCACACGCTACTCGCGACTGTGAGATCGGTGACGGTAAGTTACTACGTGGGAAACTTCGGCGATGGTCTCTCCGACGAAGCCATCACCGATGTGCTTTGCGAAATCGTTGCGCTGACGCCTGACATGCCCGAGCATCTCGGCAAGGAAGTGACCTGCTCGCTCATGTGCTCGCGCCAGTATGGTCGCGTCGATGATCCTGACGAAACGGGATGGCCGCGTATCGGTAAGGGGAAGACTGTCCCGGAAAGGCCCTTCTTACTCAACATGCGGCTCGGCAGCGATGGAGGCTTGTTTTCCGCCTACCTGCCGGAGGCTGCATACTGGGCTTTGCAAGCCGACCTTAAGATCGGGAGGTTGAAGTTCATCGAGGTGAAATTCATCAGGTCGCGGCACGGGCATGGTGATTTGACCAGTATCTACTTGTCAGAAACACTGCCGGAGAAACCGTGAAAAGCATCCGCAATCATGGTCCGTGCATCTGGTGCGCCGAGTGCCAGCCCTGCGCCGTTTGCTGTGGGTCCAAAGCGGCGATCCAGCCAATTCGGCCCGGCGTCCGGTCTGCGGCGCTCGCAGATTTTGAACGGAGGTTCGCTTTCCTGTAACGCAACAGTCCGGAGACCTGCGATTCCACCTCTAGCTGGTTTCAAGGAGTGTTGCATTTCAAGCCACCTCGCTCGGCGTGCTGGCTGGCTAGACTGTTATTTCGGTGAGCCTTGTCCGTCCTGGATCTCGATTACTTTCGAGAGCAGATCGGCCGTCACTTGTAAGCTATTCCGCACCTCCGCGAGCCGTTGATTGGATAGCAGTGGCGGTCGATGCGACAGTTCTAGGATGAACTCGAAGACCCGATCCGAATTGCGCAGGAGCTGCAATAAATGCTCTCCGCTAGGGCCGTTCGTTCCAGAGAGCCAATTCTTAGCGGTTCTTTCATTCGCCCCCGTCCATCGCATCAAGGTCTTCTGAGCTTGATGGCTGTTGCCTAGCTCGGCCTTGAGAACATCTGCGATCAGGCTTGCGTAAGTCGGCGGCGCCTTTCCGCCGTTCGGAAACGTCCTGCCCGTTTTCGGAAACATGTTTCCCCCCGAGCTACGTTATAGTTTCAGATACTCGATCATTAATTTTTGACGCTAGTAGGGCGATGATGTTGGAGGAAACGTCTCATTCACGCGCTGAACCGGAGAGCCAGGCTGCTCAACCCGCGGCTGAGTACGTGCGTATGTCGACCGACCACCAGCAATACTCAACGGCGAACCAGTCACAGGCCATTCGCGAGTACGCTGCTCGTCACGGCTTTCGGATTGAGAAGACGTACGAAGATAGTGGCAAGAGCGGCCTCAATCTCGATGACCGACAGGCGCTAAAACAGCTCATAGAGGATGTTCAAAACGGGAAGGCCGATTTCTCAACCATCCTCGTTTACGACGTCAGTCGCTGGGGGCGCTTTCAGGACGCCGACGAAAGCGCCTACTACGAGTACATCTGCAAGCGCGCAGGCATATCGGTTCGCTACTGCGCCGAGCAATTCGAGAACGACGGCAGCCCCGTCTCAACCATTGTCAAAGGCGTCAAGCGCGCGATGGCTGGGGAGTATAGCCGAGAACTGTCAGTCAAGGTTTTCGCCGGGCAGCGGCGTTTGATCGAACTCGGCTACCGCCAAGGCGGCCCCGCTGGATATGGATTGAGGCGGCAGTTGATCGATCAGGACGGTGCCGCCAAAGCGGAGCTGGCTCGCGGCGAGCATAAGAGCATCCAAACAGACCGAATCGTTCTCATTCCTGGTCCGGAGCAAGAAATCGAGACTATTCGGTTCATTTACGATGCCTTTGTCGCTCAAGGCAAAAGCGAGCGAGAAATTGCAGACAGCCTCAATGCCAGAGGGATCACGACCGATCTGGGGCGCTCCTGGACCAGGGCGACGGTGCATCAAATCCTCATCAACGAGAAGTACATCGGCAACAATGTTTGGAATAGATGCTCATGCAAGCTCAAGGGGCGACGAATTCACAATCCTCCTGAACGCTGGATTCGTCGGGACCAAGCCTTTGAACCGGTCGTCGATGAAGATACTTTTAGATCTGCCCAAGCAATCATCTCCGAACGCTGCAGGCGCTACTCCGATGAAGAGCTCCTAGATGTGCTCCGCGGCCTGTTGGAGCAGCACGGTTATCTCTCTGGCATCATCATCGACGAACTCGAGGTCGGTCCGTCCAGCAGCATCTATCGCACGCGCTTTGGTAGTTTGATCCGCGCCTATGAGCTCATCGGCTTCAGTCCAGAACGCGACTATCGTTATATAGAGATCAATCGCGCGTTGCGCCGAATGTATCCCGACTTTATTGCCGCGACGGTGCACGGAATTGAAGAGATCGGAGGAGTGGTCCGCGCGAACCCGGAAACGGACCTTCTCACAGTCAACGACGAATTCACCGCTTCGCTCTGCTTGGTCCGATCGCAGGAGACCATAACTGGTTCTCACCGGTGGAAGATCCGCTTTGACGCGGGCCTGCGACCGGACATTACGGTGGCGATTCGAATGAACCAGATGAACAGCGCTGTGCTCGACTACTATCTGCTGCCCCGCTTCGAGATGGAGGCTGAGCAGGTCGCCTTGGCCGAATATAACGGGCTGGCGCTCGATGCCTATCGCTTCGACACCCTTGACATGCTGTTCGAACTGGCTGCTCGCTCGCAGTTGATGGAGGTCAGCTATGGGATCGGCCCAATGCATTGAGATCATTCCGGTCGGGGCCATCGACGTGGTCAACCCGCGCGCACGAAACCGACGGATTTTTAAGGAGATCGTCACGAGCGTCGCGGAGCTCGGACTGAAACGGCCGATCACGGTCAAACGGAAAGCTTGCGAGGGCGAGCCGCGCTACGATCTTGTGTGCGGTCAGGGCCGGTTGGAAGCGTACCAGGCACTTGGGCAGCGCGAAATTCCCGCTGTCGTCGTGGACGCCACCAACGAAGACAGCGCGATTATGAGCCTGGTCGAGAATTGCGCTCGCCGGCAGCACCGCGCAATCGACCTTTTACATGATATCGAGGGGCTGCGAGGGCGTGGCTATGAGTTCGATGACATCGCCCGCAAGACCGGATTGAGCATCGAGTATGTCAAGGGCGTGAGTAGCCTGTTGGAGAACGGGGAGCACCGGCTGCTCCGTGCCGTTGAGGCCGGACAGATGCCGGTCAGCATTGCCGTCATGATTTCCCAAGCTCAGGACGCCGACATCCAGTCCGTGCTGCAGCAAGCTTACGAAGAGAAGCTCCTCAGGGGCCAACGGCTCCTCGCAGCCAAGAAGCTGATTGAGCAGCGGCGGCGTCGGGGCAAGGGGTATAAGAGCGGTCCAAGACGGACGGATGGGGCGCCGATGAGCTCCAATGCGCTGTTGCGAGCCTACCGGCAGGACGTCGACCGCAAACGGGTGCTGATCCGCAAGTCGAATAGCACCAAGGCCCGGTTGATCTTCATCCTTGAAGCCTTGCGAAAGCTCCTGGTCGAGCCGGAATTTCTAGCCATTCTGGAGGACGAAAAGCTCGATACCTTGCCTAAAAACCTTGCATTGCGGCTGCATGGGCAGGGATAGACTATGGCACGTCGGCCTCACATTTCGGTTCGCATGGGCTTCGAAGAACGCACGTCGGTGGTGAGGTTGGCCGACATCCAGCCGTTAAAGCTGGTGTCCGAGGAGGTGAAGCGCTCGCCAAAATATCGCCAAATCGCGGCATCGGTTGCCGAGATCGGGCTGGTCGAGCCGCCCGTGGTGGCGCGAAGCCGCGACGGCCAGACTAAGTTCCTTCTACTCGACGGCCACTTACGCTTCGAGGTTTTGCGAGACCGCGGCCTCTTGGAAGTGGAGTGCCTGATCTCAACCGAGGACGAGGCGTTCACTTACAACAAACGCGTCAACCGCATTGCCATCATTCAAGAGCACCGCATGATCTTGAAGGCGATTGAGAACGGCGTGTCAGAAGCCAGGATCGCCAAGGCGTTGAATGTCGACGTTGCCAGCATTCGCAGGCGACGCAAGTTGCTGGATGGCATCTGCGTCGAGGCGGTTGACTTGCTCAAAGAGAAGCACCTGACCCTCAACTCGTTCTCGGAGCTACGCAAACTTGCGCCGCTGCGCCAAATCGAGGCGGCCGAGCTGATGATCGCGATGAACAATTTTTCTAACAGCTACGTGCGCTCGCTGGTGGCGGCGACGCCGCGCAGCCAGTTAGCTGCCGGCTACACGCCTCGGGCGCCTAAGGGATTGTCGGACGAGCAGCTCGCGTTGATGGAGCGGGAGTCAGCTTCCCTGGCCCGCGAATTCAAGGTGGCCGAACAGACATATGGGACCGATCATCTCGATTTGGTGCTGGCGGTCGGCTACCTGTCAAAACTGCTCCGCAACGGCAAAGTGGTTGGCTATCTCGCCAAGCACTTTCAGGAATTGCTGTTTGAATTCCAACGGATCACCGAATCCGAAGCCACTGCCGCTTAGGTGCTCGACGAGTTTGGCCGCATCAGCGCATGCGTTGTTATGAAAGAAACGCCGGATGCTTTGTAGGCCGCGCAAATGAACGCATTGGCTCAATAGGTGGCCGGGGCCGCCTAGGTCGCGCATTCAAGTGCGGTGTCTTGGGACCCATATCGTGGATAACGGCCGTGGCTTTGGACGAACGCGCCGAATAACGCCGATCTGCCAAGGGAATGTGGAGGAGGGAGTATCCTCAAAGAATGCACCAACCGCGGAGTTACCCGCGCAACTATGCTCGAAAATCCTAAGCACTTTCAGTGGCTTGCTAAGAACAAATAATTTCTATTTTGCCGAATGAAAAAATAGGTAGGAATTTCAGGAACTTATTCGGGTGCGATTTCGCCCGCAGGTCGCGCGGTTTTTGGATGCCCTGTTACCAAGGCAAATAACGTTGAGTTCGTTAGAAAGGAGCTGCGCCCAACGCCCTAGAAATGTTCAGTCGCCGAATACTGAACATCTAGGAACAGGGCGATGATTTCTACGAAAACGGAAGGCGAGCGCGCCGTAGTCGCGACCGTTAATGAGACTATGTTTGCGCTCAAGGTCGGTCGCGCGAAGCTCTACGAGCTGTTGCATTCGAGAGCGTTGGACAGTTACCGCGAAGGTGCTTCACGAAAGATCACTTGGAGCAGCATCGACGCATACGTCGAGCGCCGTTTGGCGGAAGAATCTAAACGGCGGGGCAGCGAGTAGTTTCATGCCCACGATCGCATCCCGAACAGCGACAGTGTCCTCGAACGGCGGTAAAGACGCTGCGAGGCAGGTGCCATTCCCTAGCGAAGGGAGGATTTTACGCATTTCGGGGCACTTAGGCTGGAGTTTGGGCCAAGCCCGCTTCATTGAAACTCAACGTGTTTCAACCCTGGCTCCCAAATGGCTTACCTTGGAAGGCGAGGAGGGCTGGCCTGCGGCCGCACCTTGCCGTTCGAACAAAGCCGACTTCGGCTTAGCCATTCCTGAACCGGACCCGCCAGACAAAAGAGAGCGCCCCCCGAGGGCAAATCGGGAGGCGCCGGCTTTCTTTAGTACTTGGGCAGCTGCTGATTCTGCATACCCGAACGAGGAGCTCCGTTCAAGCGCCCCAGCAATGTGGGGGCGTCCTTGAGCGAGAAATTCGACTGGGATGACGGGTGCCTCGTGGTGCCGTTCTATCCGGCGCAAAACAAAACCGCCGTATACACGAACCCTTATGGGGACATCGTGCTGCGGCAACACAATCCGGATTCCTGGAAGGACGATGAAGATAACGTCCTAATCTTCCGACCAGAGCATACGGAAACCATTGTTCGCGCGATCATTCAGGAGGTCGGGCTCCCTTACGTCCTGGTGCCAGAAGTTGCGGAGAACGCTTGTTCTCGCGATACAAGCCTCAAGGACAGGACCGCCGCGGAACGCCAGCGCCGCCGGCGCAAGAAGCTGCGCCAAGGCCGTGACTCCAATCGTGACGACAGCGTTGCCGTCACGGGAGTCACGTCCGATCAGCCGCTGGTCCTGCCCGATCGTGCCAACCTTGTCCTCCTGCGCGCTCCTGATGAGCAAGACGAGGAGAAGGTCCAAGACACGGCGCTCACGCGCTGACCGAACCGCCGCGTTCGGACGGCCGTGGGCTCCGCGATTGCGGGTCCGCTTCGGAGGCTCCCGCCGCAATCAAGGTACTTTGGCCGACCGTCGCGAGAATAGCGACGAGTCGAGATCGGCCATGATCTCGTCGCCGGGGAGGGAAGAGCACGACTCTTTCCCCCGCCGATGAATGACCGCCAGCGCGCCGCGAGCTCAAACAGCGGCAGCGAGCCGGACGCTACACGCCATTTGGCGATCGGAAACAAAATGCGCGGGTTCAGGTGTCCCCATTCCTCCCCGCGGCCTTCAGGTGCCCGGCACCCCCGGGAGCGGTTGAAGGCAAGTCGCGCCGTCAGCGGGATGACAACCCGAACCGGTCGACTTGCGGGATGAGCCGAAAAAATCATCCCAATCGTCACGCCCCTCCACAAGGCGCGACGGGCGGACGCGGCGGGGCCAACGGCGCGCGAACCCCACGAGGGTTCGAAGGGCAACCAAGTACGCGAGGCCGAGCGGGCCTTCTCCCTCGTCAGGAGCTTCAGAGTGGGACTTTCCCAGACTGAAGGCGGAAAGGGGCGGAGCTGTGCCCGCGAAGGCGATGTAGGGGCCTGCCATGTAACGCGGGACAAAGATCCGTTCGCAGCAGGCTCTGTATCGAGGCGTTGGAGGCTGGAAATTGAGACGTTTGGGAGGGGCACCAGCCGCGGCGCGGGCGCCGTCGCCGACGTGATCTATGAAATGAGACCCCGCGACTTGAGACGCCGATCCACATCTGACCACCACTAGCCGGAAGCTCACCGAGCGGCGTACCGGACGGTTAACCGCCCGCTCAAGGCAACAGGGAGCGACGAGCTGACGCGCAAAGGGCTAGAGTAGGTGACCAATGCTCGGCACGGAGCTCGCCGCTTAAGCCGGGCGAGGCATCGCGCTTGGGAAGGGGTGAGACAGGCGGTGAGACACTTGCGAATTAACTTGGTGTCTCACCGCGGGGACTCGTGGAAGCATGGAAAAACATTCGAGCTTGCGGCCGCGACAAGGCAATGACGGACCTAGGCACGCACCGAGGGGGTGTTTTGGATCGAATTCGACCGGCGAGACACCCCGAGTCACCGCGCCCGCAAATGAGACAGGTGTCTCAGGCCAGATTGAGAGAAAAATGGGGGTCTGAAGGCTGAGGGGAGAATGCCAGAGTCGGCACGCTCACCTCAGAGAGGTGTCTCCCGCCCGGGGGCGGCTGCGTCGAGAGCACCGGCAAGATTTTGCCCCGGGAGGGGCTCTTGGCTAAGCGGCGCGAGACACCGCCCGACTCGTGATCGAGATGAGACAGGGCTGCTACGCCGTCGACGAGCCGTGGGACCGCGGCAACATCTGAAGCCAACACCAAGCGAATGGGAAGCCACTGGCTTACCCATTGGCTAAGACACCGCAACAGGAGACGACATTGGACCGCAGCATGATGCTCGAACACCTGGAGTGGCTGGCGCTCGCCGGGCCTTACTCCCAAACGCCGGGACTGGCTGGGGGCCGAATGCTCAGGCGCCTGCGCTCGCCGAGGTGGCTGCGGCTGCGCTTGACGCGATCAAGGGCGGCTTCGACCCGCGCTGGCGGGCGCCATAAAGCGGCAGGAGCGCACCCGAGCAATGGAGCAGGGCAGGGCTAGCGACTGGCGCCCGATCGAGAAACGCCGATCCTGCTGGGGGGGGGGCGCGGCGACCGATACTTCTGAACGACCAGTGAGACACCGCGAGTCACCGCGCGCCCTCCGATGAGACAGGTGTCTCAGAGGCCGCCCGGGTGGAAACCCAATGCGAAAGAAAGACTTAGCATTGAGACCCCCCTCCAGCTTGCCGGTGAGACACCGGGGGGCAGTGATGCGAACCTATGCCTAGCAGCCAGTCGCTCAGCTATTGAGTGATCCTCGCTTCAACACATCCATGTTCCTAGCGGGTGCTGCTCGTCACGCGCTCTCCTTGCCTCTATCATCGTGTCGTAGGTACGCCTTAGCTCGGATCCGGGCGGCGCCTCGGCCCCTGTCTGATTCCATTCGGGCATAAGGGCCAATTGGAAGCACCGCCCAGGCTCGGCCGCACTGCGTCGGAAATGCTGGTCAGTTACTGCAATCCGCATTAGCTACGACTGGATGCTCGGCCGCTGCCTTACGGTCCTCAAGAAGATGGTCGACGAGCGCCGCGGTCGAGAGAGGAGGCCGCAATGCGCGGCCGACATCGTAGCGAGGTGCGCCCAGCTCTTGCCCGAGCAAAAAGCGATTGTCACGGTCGAGATTCACCGCATTCTGGCGGAGCGCGACGGCGCTGGCCTGTTTCTGAGCGCCGTGGCCTAGTTTCATTTTGGGAGTGGCCAAGTTTGGGAAAATTCCATGGCGCCCATGTTCAGCCGCAGTTCCGTCTTGGGATGTCATACCCGTCAAATGGACGGCTCATACATACAAGGGAAATACGCACATGGACCATATGGAGACCACCTATAGGCTAATCGAGCTTGGTGATCGTACAAATGCTGGCCAGACAGCACTTACCCCGGAGCTAGCCCGATTGGTTCCGGGAGATTTGGCGCGCTATGCAGACACGCGGCTTGGGATAGAGCGAACTGATTGGGTAGAACACTTCGGCAAACCAAAAATTGCACGCACCATTCTTATAGAGGCTGAGACACATCCTCACGAATGGAAGATCGGCGTCGATCCAGAAACCGAAACGGGACCACGACTTCGATTGAATAGAACCGCTGGATAGTGTCTGGACTTAGTAAATAGCTGGAGGCCGCCAACTGAGGCGGCCTCTTTCATTTCAAGACATCTTCGCGCGTTGGCAAGCCCTGAGACTTGCGGTCCACACATCACCGGATTTCGGCAGCCGCCGCTAAAAGACCCGCGATAATCGGATCGATTGGAGGCTGCTTTCCTCCGCCGACTGCACAGGAAGCGCGATCGTCAGCGACTTATGACGCACCGCCGGCAGTTGCGGGGCCCGCCGGTTAAAACTGGCGGGCCTTGGACCCCGTTTGATCACGTGTATCAAAAATGAATACACGCCTCGGTTTTACGGTTTGTTCCACTTTTTCCCGACTGGCGCGTGGCTTCGGTCCGCTCATAGGTCGCGCTCCATCGCCTGATAGCTGCGTTCTTGACCTTGATCCAGAACTTCTGCCGGCCGCCGCGGTACGGCCGGTCGAGGCGCTTCGAGCGCGCAACAGCTTAGGCTTGTCTGGTTCAATTTGGGTGTGCCCCATGCAAACCAGACTTTTGCATGGTTCAATAATATGTTTTGACAAACCTAACTGAACCATGTTCATGTGAACCATCCAAACCAGACTCGCAGGGGTTTACATGTTCATCCGAGCCTATCTTCGCGCCTCAACCGACGATCAGGACGCCAACCGCGCTCGCGATCAGCTCAAGACCTTCGCTGCCGATCGCGGCTTGAAGATTGCCGCCTGGTACGTCGAGAGCGAGAGCGGCGCCAAGCTGGCGCGGCCGGAGCTGTTCCGACTGATCGCCGACTCACAGCCCGGTGACGTTCTGCTGATCGAGCAGGTCGACCGCTTGAGCCGTCTGACGCAAGCGGACTGGGAAAGGCTCAAAGCCGAGCTGACGGCACGCCGCCTCCGCGTGGTCGCGCTCGACCTGCCGACCAGCTGGATGATGGCGGCGGGCAACGGCGACGAATTCACCGCCCGCATGTTCGACGCCATCAACGGCATGCTGCTCGATATGCTCGCCGCGATCGCGCGCAAGGACTATGAGGACCGTCGCCGCCGGCAGGCGCAAGGACAGGCCAAGGCGAAGAAGGAGGGCCGTTATAAGGGCCGCCCGGCGGACACCGAGCGCAACGCTGGCATCGCTCGCATGCTCGGCGCTCGCATGTCCTGGAGCGCTATCCAGGCCGCCACAGGGTGCAGCCGCGCCACCATAGCGAAGATTGCCAAGCAGGCCGCCTAATTCCCATCCGACAGCAACGTCTCGACGGGCCGTCTATGCGGCCCGTTTCGGGCAGCGTGCGGACCGCCGGTGAGAGGAACCTCAGGGACGGCGGGCAGTTATCGGCAGTATCCCCAGACAAGCGGAGTTCTCCCATGCGCGAGAAGCGCAGCATGGCAGCACCAGCAACCTCCGCCCGCACAACCAAGGCATCGATTGAACCTCTTCGGACCGGTTATGCCTTAATCGTCGACGGTCATGTCAAGGCGACCTTCACGGCGAAAGCGAGCGCCCTGGAAGCTGGCCTACAGCTGAAGAACCGATCCCCTCGGCTCCAGGTCAAGATCTACGACGCCGCAAACAAGGTCAGCGAGGTTGTTGAGATCGCCCGCGCTTGACGAGCAGATCGGCGGGCCGTTCGGAGTTGGTACCATGAGCGCCTCGCGCACAGGCGACAATCGAGCCATGAATATCTTGCGCGAATTGCACGAGGCCGAGAAAGAGTTAGTTGGCAAGGCTGTCGTCTTGACTGATGGCAAGGCTGGCACAATCGATGGCGTCTTCCTCGATGATGAGCATGGGCTCCGCATCTCGATCGCGGGGCACGAGGGTCGATGGCCGATCGCGGCGGTGAAGCACATCGAGAGCTGATCGCCCGCCGCCTTGCAGCCGCGCTGGCGTTCGGTTCGCGAGACACCGCGAGTCACCGCGCGCTCTGCCGCGGAAGTACCTAAACAATGCTACTCAGTCTGATGCATCCCGCTCAGTTAACCCATGAAGCGATTTAGTTGGTTCATGAGGCCGGTGAAGAGGCCCTAGATACTCGGCCAGTCGGCGCAATCCTACTGCCATGCCGTTCAGGCGGGCCGCTTCATAATCGCGCAAATTCGGCGTGCAAGCCCAGCCTTCGCACATGTCGGCAAGATGGTCGAGCTGTGAGCTCGATAGCAAGCCCAGTGTGCCCATTGGCGGAACGGCGAAAAAATCAATCAAGCTCAGCGCATCCGCTCTGGGTATTGACTTTTCCAGTGCTCCTCCTCGATCAACAATGACCTTCAAGAACTCTGGGAGCCTCCACATCCTGCATCGTCGTTCAGCTTTGGCCTCTGCGAGAGCGGCTTCTTTGATGATAGCGAGCTTGTGTTGCATCTCGGCGATCTCGCCAGCCGACGAGCTTGCTGCGATGTTCTCAGTGATCTGGGCGTACTTTTGCGCGCACAGCTGGATGTAATATTCGGGCTCGGATTTTCCAACCATTAAGACCTGCCAGCACAGTCGGTAATGCCGATTGGGGCGTTCAGACCGGTGCTTCCTGTTTGTTCAGGTTCACGCCCATCTTGCAGGTAGTCAGCTTCCCTTCGATCTTCGAGTCTTCTTCGTCCCTTCAGCGAAAATTTCCTGAAAGCTCACGCCTAGCGCTTGCGAGACATGCCAGAGCGTCACGATAGTCGCGTTACGGGTCCCAAGTTCAAGTCCGCTTACGTAAGAGCGATCGACACCCAACCGATTGGCCAATTCCGCCTGCGATAGCCCAGCGGCAGTGCGAAGCCGCCTAACATTATCTCCAACCAGCTGTCGCACGTCCTCTGCCATGGACACAATGCGACAGACCGTGCAATACATTGCGACGCATTATAGTGCACGGGGGAGGGCATTCCGGTGTGCAAAACCGCGCTAGCTAGCCTAGTTCTCTATTGCTTGCTGTTCTCATTTATAGATCCTGCTCAGGCAGGGGTTGTTGGGAAGATCTCATGCGACGGCCGATCGGTTGGCTTTGCGATCGATATCACTGGGCCAATAGAGCATGCTACCTTCGACGAAGTCCGCGAGGCATTTACGAAGTACCACCAGCAACAAAATGAAATTGCCAATGGCAGGATTTGTCCTGAGAAGGCTCTCAAGGACAAACCGCTCGATTTCAGTGCCTATGGTCGCCGCTTCTCGATCGACAGCACGGGCGGAAGTGTGATCGCGGCGATGAAGATTGGTAGGCTCTTGCGGCAAGAACGGGAGTCTGTGATGGTCGAGGGTGTCTGCTTCAGCGCGTGCGTGTTTGTGCTTGCCGGTGCGGTCGATCGAGCCGTCTTTCCCCCTGGCAAAGTTGGTATCCATCGTCCTTATTTAGCTTCATATACTTCTGATGCTCGGCGCGAGATCGAGAGTGCTTTGCACCTGATGCGCGACTATCTTCGCGAGATGGGTGTGTCTCCGCAACTGGCGGACGACATGATTGCTGTTGAACCAGAGGACAACAGGGTACTTACCGCTTCTCAGCTAGCAAGCTACGGACTCTTGGGCGTCGACCGCGCGGAGAAGCAACAGCGGGCGGTCGATCAGGAAGTGAAGGATCTGGAAGAGGCGAAGGCATTGGGACTGGATCGGCGGGAATACAATAGGCGCAAGTCTCGCGCCAAACTTCTTTGCTCTGGGCCCGAGGCGTCTCCCGATTGTCGGAAGATGATTTTGCAAACGGGGCAGCCATGAAGCTGTGCTTGCAACCATGGCTAGAGGCGCACTAATTTAGGCACGCATATCTTTGGGGGCGGGCCAACCATGCGAATCGTATCCATATTGCCGTGCCTAGCAGCGGTTTTATTGTCCGGCTGCATCACAACGTCTATGCAGGGTTATGCCGATCGAGATCTTCCGGCGCGCCCCGTCAAACACATAGCTGCCTACGTAGTTGCGCCAACGGGTCTAGCAACAAGTTTCCAGTCGAGTATTGCGCAAGAAGCCGCGAAACGCGGCATTCTGGCAGATGATGCCTATACGTTGTTGCCGCCTACTCGCAGTTACAACGATGCGGAAATCAGAAAGGTGCTCGTCGCAAGCGATATCGATGCCGTTTTAATCATCAACGTTGGCGACACGGGCGTTGTCAGAGAGTACGCAGGGACTTTCTTTCAAACTGAGTATTCTGGTTCTACCGATATGAGCGGGACTGTTACTAGAAACGGGAACGTTTCAAGTGTGGCCTTGACCGGAAGCACTTCGGGCACGGTGACTGGAATCTCCTCGCCAATTCATCGTTACAGCCGACAGACGGCTTTCAAGGCTCGCCTAGTTGAACCGGCGACTGGGCGTAGTCTTTGGGTCGGGTCTGGCGAGGTGAGCGCGGGCGGCCGCCTTTTTGTTGGAAACGGCAGTAGTGCATCTAGCTCGGCAACTGCGATATTCGATGATTTGAGCGCGAAAAGGATAATCTAAATCAAATCGCCCCACGCCGCACACACGGCTAGACGTTGAATCCTCTGACTGATCTTGCCCCCGCATAGGCACTGAACGGGAATTCCCATGAACCTTCCTGATCTCGACGAACCGTTCGATGTGGATTCGTTGTCTGTAAAGATGTGGGCGAGGGTCCCAGAGCCGGTCCGGCAGAAGGTCGAGCTGCATGTGGCAGCTCACCTTCCAGCCGAAATGCTTGCGAGGGTTCGCGGCCTGTACGCCCGCGGAATTAATATCAGTTCTGATCCGGAGTTTTTCCATTTTGGCGCCGGCATGGTCGTCCGAAACCTGTGCCGAGAACGGCTCAGCGACGACGAGCTGGTGATCTACTGTCCATTCGGCGGCGATTGGGACCACTGTTATCTCGGAGTGCTTACCGCCATTGCTGCGATGTGCCAAAGCGCTGACTGATCACGCACGCAACGCCGCTAGGCAGTGGAGCGCCAATCAGAATGTCGGGCAACAGCGGACGATTTTTGGAGTTAACAGCGCCCCAAGAAATGGGGAGCCGGTCGCAGATGCCGAAACATCCGGAGCGGTGAGGCGGATCGCCCAGGAAGGGCCGGACAGCTGGCCCCGCCGATACTGGTATCATCATACTCATGAGCGGCGGCGCCCCCGGGCAGGGGCGACGGCAATCGGTCGTTTTTTGACAGACCCGCTTTACAGAACCACATGCGTCGAAAGGCGGTGCGCGTCGAGGTTGAATAACTCGGCTGAGTTGTGGTGAGACTAAAGCGCTTGCGGGTTGAGAGATTCGTTTGGGGATGGGAATGGTCGCGAACTTGGTGGGGTCCACATGGAAGAAATGGGACCTGCACGTACATACACCGGAGTCCTTCTATCAGAATTATCCAGGGGGCGGAGAAGAGGCTTGGGCAGCGTTCTTAGCAGACATTGAGAGCCTAGCTGATGAATTCAAAGTCATTGGCATCAACGACTATGTGCTCGTTGATGGCTATGAGAGGGTGTTGAAAGCGAAGCGCGAGCAGGGCAGGCTGAAGAACATCGACCTGATCCTGCCAGTTGTGGAGCTGCGGCTGGATAAATTCGGCGGTGTCGTCCAGGGCGGAAAGAGCGGTAGGGCTCCGTCAAGTTGGAGCAGGATCAACGTCCACGTCATCTTCGATCAGGTGGACCCGGATTTTATCCGCCAGCAGTTTATCTCCGCAATTGCTCCGAGCTACCGTCTTCTTCCAGGGTCGACTGGCGAAGGAAAATGGAATTCTGTGATCTCCCGGCAAAGCATTGAAGCTTTAGGCGCGGCCATCATCGAATCGGTGCCTGCAGACAAGCGGGCGGAGTATGGGAGTCCTTTGATCGAGGGATTCAACAATCTCAACGTAAGCGCGGATGGCTTGCGCAGAGCTTTAGAGAACGACGCTCTCAAGGGCAAGTTCATCGTCGCAGTCGGCAAAACCGAATGGGAGAACCTAAAATGGGACGATCACTCAATTGCGGAGAAGAAGACGCTCATCAACGACGCCCAGCTCGTCTTCACCGCAGCTGCATCTCCAGAAGACTACGATAAGGCACGCGAGAAACTAAGCGCGGCAGGCGTCAACTCCAACTTGCTCGACTGCTCGGATGCTCACTGGCTTAGCAATTCGACTGACAAGGATCGAATCGGCAATTGCTTCACCTGGATCAAGGCGGACTCAACTTTCCAAGGTCTGTGCCAAGCGATCCAGGAGTTCAAGCATCGGGTCTATGTCGGAGACAACCCGCACAAGCGGGCCCTCGTCGCGATGAACAAGACTAAGTTCATTCGTTCGGTGAAGGTTACGAAGAAGTCAGACTCGACGCTTTCGGAACCATGGTTCAACGTCGATTTGCCGTTGAATCCTGACTTGGTCGCGATCATTGGCAACAAGGGAAGTGGCAAGAGCGCGCTGTCGGACGTCGTGGCCCTAGTGGGCAACACGAGGCACCATCAGAAGTTCTCTTTCCTCAAGGACACGAGATTCCGCAGCCCCAAGACCAGGTTCGCGCACCACTTTGTCGCGGAGCTTACGTGGCATGATGGCGCTCGAACCTCGCGAGACTTGGACGATGATCCAGACCCGATCGGAGTGGAGCGCGTCAAATACTTGCCACAGAGCTACCTTGAAGACCTCTGCAACGAGCTTGGCGACGGTGGATCAGCGACCTTCGACGCTGAGCTGCGCAAGATCATCTACTCTCACGTTGAGGAGGCCGACAATTTGGGCAAGCCCTCAATGGATGAGCTCCTTGAATTCAAAGTTGCGGAATTCAACAAAGCTCGCCATGCGCTGCGGCTGAAGGTCACCAAAGTGAATGGAGATATTGTGGAGGCGGAACGCAGGTTAACGCCTGAGTTCAAGCGGAGTTTGGAGGAGCAGCTCGCAGCCAAGCAGGCGCAATTGACCGCTCTCGCGATGCCTCAAGTCGTTGAAGACCCGAGCGCTTCCGAAGAGGCTCTGGCCGAGTCCAAGGAGGCCGCCGACCGCATCCAAGCTCTGGAAGGCGAGATCAAGAAGGTTGAGCAAGAGGAGGCTGATCTGCGCGACAAAAAGGTCGTTGCCTCCAAGAGGCAGGCGACCGCGCTGCGTATTCACCAGGCTCTCACGAACTATAAGAAGCAGCACGAGACCTTCCTTGGAGAATTGCAGCCTCTGCTCGCAGGGCTTGGTGCGGACATTTCCGCCGAAGCCGTGGTGCAGCTTCGTGTCGATCTTGAGCCTGTCGATGCGCTCGCCAAGAAGATGCAAGCGGAAATCGACGCGATCGATGCAAGCCTGCAAAGTGAGGAGCCGGGCGGTTACGCCAAGCGAAAAGAGCAGCTTGCCGCTTCCATCGTGGCGGCGAAAGGCAAACTCGGTGAGCGCCAACGGCAGTTTGTTCTGTACAAGGAGGATTTTTCCAAGTGGGAGAGGGCCAAGGCGGAGCTCATTGGCGGGCTAGACAAGCCAGCAACAATCGCGTGGCTGCAGGCGGAAATCGCATCGATAGAAACTATTCCAGAGCTGCTTGCCACGTTGAAGAAGACGCGGTCAGACTTGGCGACAGAAATCCACGGCCAGATCCAGGCCATGGTCGACGAATACAAGCGCCTCTATGGCCCGGTCCAAGGTTTCGTCAATTCGCCAGAACAGCGGGAGATGAACCTGCCGCTCGATTTTCAGGTGCGCATCGAGGAGTCAGGATTCGCCCAGCAGCTCTCCAACCGGCTCAATCAGCGTGTCCGTGGCTCGTTCTCAGGCGTTGAGGAGAGCAACCAAATTCTGAGGTCTCTGTTGCAGGAGGCAAGCTTTGCTACGCCTAGCGATGCGGTCACGTTCGCGGAAACGATCGACGACATGCTCCACTTCGACCGGCGGGAGGGGCAAGACGGCCGCGAGATTCGGCTGACCGATCAGCTTAGCCGTGGAACAACCGCACAGGATGTTCTCGATTTCGTCTTCGGACTCGAATACCTCTCTCCGCGCTATTCATTGACCTACGATGGTCAGGATATCGGTCAGCTCTCGCCTGGTGAGCGCGGGCTCTTGCTGTTGGTCTTTTACCTCTTGGTCGATAAAGACGACATCCCGATCGTTATCGACCAACCAGAGGAGAACCTAGATAACCAGACGATTTTCAAAGTTCTGGTCAGATGCATCAAGAGGGCGAAAGAGCGACGCCAAGTGATCATCGTCACCCATAACCCCAACCTTGCTGTGGTCTGTGATGCTGAACAACTCATCTACGCCTCTTGCGACAAGGCAAGTAAGCGTTTCGACTACGAGGCCGGAGCCATCGAGAACCCCAGCATGAAAGAGCGGGTCGTGGAGATCTTGGAGGGAACAGAGCCCGCATTCAGAAACCGGCAGTCGAAATACGCGCTCTCGTGAAATCGATTGCGCAGAACCTTAGGTGAGGCTGTATAGTGGCAGACATTCCCGATGACGGGGAGCCGTTGTCATGACCGCATGCGCTGTGGGGCAACAACTCGCTTGCTCAGCCACTGCGCTTTGGGGCGTGGGATCGCCGCATGAAACGTCCTGCAACTAAACGGGCGGCTGGTCCGTTTCCAGTGCAATACCTTGACCGCAAGGCTATTCACCTTTTGCTCGGGCATGTCCTCCACGGTCGCATCGGATCTCTGCCGGTGTCGCTGTTATTTTTCCAGCTGGAAGCGTTTTTGAGGAATTCTGAGCGCAACTTCGCGCCCGCAGTTGGCGCCATCCCGAGACGCCTGCTGGAACACAACAGGCAGCCCAGAAAGCTTCACGTGTGCGAAATGGCACAAATCGACGCTGACGTTGTCTTCACCTACGACGCGAGCACTAAGCGCACCGACATGCAGTGGAAGGCTTACTTCGAGAATCCTCAGTTCGCTCGTCCAGAGGGCCATCAGCGTGTGGTCCTGCACATTAGGGTCAAGGAGGAGAGCGGGCTGATGCGCAGTGTTAGCATTCCTCTTCAGCCATTGATGGTGGGCTATGGTGACGTAGCCGAGGGACACCAAGGCTACGCCCACAGTATTACCTTCCTGGACCCGACAGGTGAGATTCTCGACCAAGTGTACTACATCGGCGTGACCGGCAGGAATTGGCTGATCCGAATGGAGGAGCACCTGGCGGAAATCCGAGGTGGCAGCAATAAGCGCTTCCACGCTGCTTGGCGCGCATATGCCGGTGATGCCAACGTAATGCTCGGTTCTGAGTTGATCGTCTTGAACCACACTTTCCAAGGCGTCATGGCTTGGGAGGAGGAGCAGGTCGATGCAGTGATGGAAGCAGAAAAGTCGTTGAACATGATCCCCGGCGGTTTCAAGGGCATGCGCTTTTTACACGAGCAGCGGGTGACTGACAGAGTCGACATCAGCCTAGAGGAGCGCGACAAGGCCATTGCCGAGTATGTGCGCCGAGTTGGGGTAAGGGCTGGCGTACCGAACCTGTTCCTAGCCGAATTGTGGCGCGACGACGAGTTTTACCTGAAGGTGCTGTCGGGGCGCTCTGATGTGCTCACGCCAGGGCAGGTGCTCGCCATTCGTGATTTGGCTGCTAAAGGACGCACGGCTCAACAGATATTCGAGGCCGTGGGCGCTAGGAACGTTGAACAGGTGCAGCGCGTCTTGCGGGGCAAGACCTATAAGCGCGTTCAATTTGAGACGATGACCAAGCCTGCAGCAGCCGATGGTGACCTGCAAGCCGACTAGCCCCGCGCCGAGGGGCGTTTTCAGGTGCGTTTGCTACTTCACGCAGCCAGCCCCTTCACTAGCTCCCGCAGCTCCGCCGACGGCTGCCAGATAGCTCATCAGCCGCGCATCCAGATCGGAGTCCTGCACCTTCTTCATCGCACATTTGATGGCCGGGAGAATCCTGGCGGGTTGCCGAGAGCGCTCGACCAGCAAGGTGACGAGCACGATATCGGTTGGTCGCTTCAGCCACATGTACGACCGCTTTCATGCAGATCGAGCCAGCCTTGATCGACCCCAGCTATTTGGTGTCTCAAATAGCCGCGGGCAAAGTAATAGGATGCTTTGCAATAACGCTGTCAATTTTCGTTGAGGTGAAAGTGTAAGATTTGAGCGACGTGTTCGAAAGGGTTTTCGTTGCTTTAATATTCTCCTTAAGTCCCAGCACGAACGCATCGACCAATTCATTGATCAGATATGCATTAGCTTCGACGATTTTGAGTGCATCGTTGGAGAAACGTATGTCATTCGATGCGAGCTTTTGCTCGTAGCCGCTTTGGTCCAGCCCAGGATCCTTCATTCCCACAAGCACGCGGCTCAATTCTCGAATTTTGGACATGTCGTCTGAGGCGGTCGTTTCAAGAAAGCGCTTGCACAGCGACGGCTGACATTTTCCCTTCCCATCCAGGGATTGTGCCACGGACCCAGCATAAAGGACTGTCAGGCGCTTCTCGATAAACTCAATCGCATCAGTCATCTTGGGAAATGATAGGTGGTGGTCGGAATCGGCGCCGGCGCTATCAGGTTTTAGAACGATACTCCCGGGAGGGAAGCCAAGAGCTCGCCCGACGACGACATGGCCACACTCATGACGGATCATGTCACGGACTTGTTCCTCCGTGAGGTCGGCAAAAAGAAAAACATTCATGGAAGACTCGATGCTTTGGTTGGGAAAACGTCAGGCGGGTAGACTCCGCACTACGCAATTATACTCTCCAAGGTTGTCCGCGCAAATGAGCAGCGGATGAAGCGAGGCAAACTGTCGATTACTGGTGGCTCGGAGCGCGTGACGGGGGCGGCCTGGCGGGTGTCGATTGAACGGGATAGGCCGAGCCGAGGGCTCGCACTCCTGGGGAGCACCTACCATCCATAATCCCCAAATATCGAAAGCTAGAGGATATCCGCTCCTCCCAATCGGAGTGACCAACGCATTGATGGTTTGCAATTTCTGGCGTTCCGCAGAAGGCTTGTATGATTAGCTACGGCGACAAGCTATAAACTCTTATCAATGCGACCCTGTCCGACACAAAAGAGGGACTTCGCAATTCGCCAAAGCTGGCTGAAGGGCCACTTTCGGAGCGAAGCGGATATTTGGTCTCAGCTTGGCGTCCCCGATGGGACCAAGACCTGCTCTGTCAGGCTCCCGAAGATGACGCAGGCGCGCCGGCAGCCGCAACAGGGGGGCGGGTGGGTCATGTGCGGTATTTCGCGCGATAGATGAACGCGAATTTGTCCTCCGCTTCCAATTTCTCGTCGATGTCAATCTCGACGTTCGCCGGCGTATCGAGGCGTGACAATATTTCGGTTGGCTCGACGAACCCCACTTCTTTTCTCGGAACGCGGATGACTGTCCTCACACTTCGATACTGCTGATGCAGCAGTTGGCCTTCTCTCAGCGACTTGTTCGTGAAGAATTGCCGGAACTCCGGGTCAATGCGAGAAAGATGCTCCTCTCCAACAACCCTCTCCAAAGTCGGCCTCGGACTCTCCGTCAGCCACACAGTATCGGTAGCTTCTTTTGCCTCCACTCGGAAAACACCTTGTGAGGGGGTGTTGGTATGTGGAGTAGGCTCCGTCAAACGTGGCACTCCAGCTCTCCATTCAATGACGTAGTCGGCGGCGCTCCAGCCTGCAGAAATGCCACGATGCCGAGGATGGCGTTCGGTGAAATTCAACGCGGTAAGAGTGCCAGAATAGGCTACAATAGCAGATGGCCGGCGAGTTCCAGTTTTAAGCACCCCGGGTTCATACAGATAAAGCCATACCGCAGCCGGCGGTCGCATCGCTTTGTCATAGTCTGTGTTGTCCGGTCGGAGATGCACGAACCACGGATGAGGTTTCAAGACCGTGTGGCATTCCGCGTGGATCACCAACGTCTGCTCGGAGGGCAGGGGCGGTGGCGGATTGAGTGGATCAAAAAGGATTGCCTCCGCTCGGCACTGGTTAAGGTGCGCTAGTGCGTCGGCGAATACGGCCTCACCGCTGGTGCCGTCAATAAGAACGGCCGCTTCACAGTTCACGCCCTGCATCGCTGATGCGGTCAGGTTATGACTGCCCGTCCACAGCCGACACTGCTCGCCAGCTCTAGCATAAAATACTTTTGAATGCATGAGTCCCGGTCCGACGCCACGCTCGACCGGCGTCAGCGAGCCCAAATGGACATAAAGGTTGCCGGGAATAAATGTGTGAAGCTCGTTCAGGGCGTCGAGACTGGTGGGAGTGTCCCATGCCACAACCACGAAGGAATTCTGTTGTTTCAGACGGGCGGCATGTGGCTTCAGCGTTTCCACTCCGCCCGGAGTCAGAAAAGCACACGCGATAGCCAGTTGATCCGTTCCATAGGAGAGCAGATTATCTAAGTCTGGTTGCGCTCGATTTCGTGGGGCAGGTGCAATAAAACGCACATTCATGGTTCGATCTCATCGCTTCGGTTTGTTCGAGCGGCTTGTGGGTCGAGACTGAGGTGAAGTCGGGGAAATTACAGGCAGGTGGGGAATCGCTGCCTGATCAGGCTGGCGGTCAGCACGTGCGCCGTCAACAGCGGTCCGGGGCTCCTGCATCCGCGCGACTGGCGCGCTCCGTTTGCCGAATGGACTTCCACTTTAGGGTCAGAAGGCGACACAGCTAGATGGGCCGGTTTCCGACTAAAGCAAACGTCAAACGCCGGTAATGCCTGATCGCCGAAAAGAGGACGGTAACAATTCGCAACTGATGGACGAGTGCATGCTTGTTTGGCGAGGCCGAGGCGCTATTCGAGAGGCTGAAAACTACGGTTCCGATGATGCTGAGGCGGTCGTTGAGCTATTGATCCGGGGCGCAAGAAAAAGCGAGTTAGATCAACAAGGTTGACTAGACACCCCTTCTTGGACCCCGAACGTTGTTTTTGGTTAAGCGGACGTTCGTTGTGGGCCAGCCGACTATTGGGGGCTCGTCTTGGCAGAGACCATAGAGGCAATCGACGAAGCTGAAAATCTTACCCCGCGCTCGTTAGTAAAGCCCAGTTTGGCGAGCTCGTCGGCGACCTGACGCAGCGAGCGCTGGTGCCCCTTTGGCGATCGCCGGCGGAGGCGCTTTGCCGTTGCGACCAGCTCCGGATCGAGCTCCGCCCAACTCTTTCGACCCTCGACCTTTCCGATCGCCTCACGCTTGCGCTGACGCGCCGCGCGCAGCTTGGCCACCGTAGTCGCCTTCTCGAATTGGGCGATGGCACCGAGCACTTGGCGAACTAACACCGCCGTTGGAGTATCCTCGATAAAGAAGTCAGGCGAGCTTGCCGGAATCAGCGTGACGCCGAGGCTGCGGAGGTGATCGTGTCCCGCTAGCTGGACCGCTAAGTCGCGTGCAAAGCGGTCAGGGCTCTCGACTAGGATCGTCCTGACGCCATTGCCGGCGATGCGATTGAGCATTGCGGCAAAGCCAGGCCGCTCGGCGATCGGGTCGGCACCACTCACCGCCGCGTCGTAGAACTCTTCGACGAGCTGGTACCCATTTGCCTCTGCGAAGCTCTCGATCGCAGCGCGTTGACGGCGATCACTGTCCTTGTCGGTCCCCACGTTCGCTGCCGAGGAAGTCCTCAGATAAGCGAGAGCTTCCACCTTTTTTGCTTTTCTTCTCATGACGTTGCGCCTCTTATTGTACAGATTTCTTGAGAACACCGGACGATAACTTCCGCCGCCAGACGGCGGAGGTCTCCACATAATCGCAAAGGGGAGGGGTCGACGGAACGGGGCTCCTCCGCACCGGCTTCGCTATGCGATTGAGTTGAATTCGTTTTTGCGCAGAGCCCAGACGCTCGCCGGAAGCATCTACGGCGGAAAACTACGAATCGCGTTTTCCCAACTTACAGACGCCGCCGCTATTCCGCGCGTCGCTACCGCCGGCCTGCCTGCGGGTACCGCATGGCCCGGTCGACCAAGCTTCCGGAGGCTTGGTCCAAAGTAGGGTAAGGCCCTGAATATCAAACTGATTTTGTGAGTTATTTGCCTGAGAACCAGTCCGGGCCCTTCCCTTGGCGCGAACTTCCGTGCAACTTACGCGCGTCCTAGGTTGGGGACTGGGGGAAATGCAATATATATCAAATCCGCCCGATGCGGCGTCGTTGATGACGTCTGCCCGAAGCTTCGGCAATTATGATCTGCCGAGTGCTCTGGCGGATCTGATCGACAACAGCATCAAGGCGCGCGCCCGAAACGTTCACATAACCTGTCTCTACCAGTCGGGGTCACCTGCAATCAGGGTGCTCGACGACGGCTATGGAATGTCTCGTTCCGAACTGCACGCTGCCATGCGTCCGGCCAGCACCAATCCCGCGGAAGAACGGTCGCCTGATGATCTTGGTCGCTTCGGCTGGGGACTGAAATCCGCGTCCTTCTCCCAATGCAAAAAATTGACGGTCATTTCCCACAAGGATGGAGTGCTCTCGGGGGCGGAATGGGATCTCGACGAAATTTCCAATTGGAAAATGGGGGTCCTGACAGAGCGGGAGGTCAAAGGGCTGGCATCCAAAGCGCTTTCGACCGACGCAGGGACAGAAATCATCTGGTCGAAGTGCGATAGGCTATCAGAACACGGATCGCTTACCGCTGCCGAGTTCAATGATCTCGTCGTGTACGCAAGAGACAGGATCGCGCTTGTCTATCATCGCTATCTCGGGGGACTCGTCCGCGGACATTCGATCAGAATTTTTTTGAATGATCAGGAGATCAAGGGCTACGATCCGTTCTACAGCGATCATCGTGCTACGCAGCAGCTTGAAACCGAAGAGGTTCGGATCGAGAGCAAGCGTGTCAGGATTCAACCTTTCATTCTTCCCCATTATTCAAAGATTACGCTTTCAGAGTACGACCGGTTGGGCGGGGAGGAGGGGTTCCTCAGAAACCAGGGCTTTTACGTCTACAGAAATCACCGGCTGATTATTAACGGAACATGGTTTCGCCTCGCCAAGCATGGCGAGCTTTCGCAGCTCGTCCGTATCAGCGTGGATATCCCGAATTCGCTGGACAGCATCTGGAAGATCACCATCGACAAGGGAGATGCACAACTCCCTGCGGTATTGAGAAACCGACTGAAAGGCATAGTGGATGGACTGAAGAAGCGTTCTTCGAAAGTCTTCCGGTCAAAAGGTGGCCGTCTCGACCGGGACGAGAGCACTGTCTGGCAGAGACATGCAAGAAATGGAGAAATTCACTACTCGATCAACCGCGAACATCCTCTGATCGCAGTGTTCCTGTCAGCGGACGACGAAACAAGAGTGGCAGCGAAGGCTGTGATCGAAGTGATCGAGCAAAGTTTTCCGGTCATTGCGTTCAGTGACGATGTGACCAGGCGTCCGCTCGAAATTCGTCAGACCGAAACTGATCCGCGCGCCTTCCGCGATCAGGTCGAGACAGCTCTTCCCCTCATGCTGAACGATGTAGACGGCGATTTTTCCCGACTGTGGGATCTTCTGCGACACACAGAGCCGTACTCAAGCAATTGGGCCGCGGTCGAAGAGATATTGAAAGAAAAGGGTTGGACAAGTGCGCGCGCTTGATAGCGAGATAGCCTATTTCAGAATTCGGATTGCCCAACAGTTTGCGGCCCAGCTCAGTTCGTCCGAGCCGATACCGGAAGGTGCTATCCGGAACGAGGTTGTAAACGGCCCATTCAAGCTGCCGGACGAAGAGCTGGAAGAAATTATCAGGGAGCTGGAAAGCAATTTTACGACCAGCCAGAAGCGCGGTGCTGCCGTAACGAGCGACTACAAGCCTTGGCTTTCATCGAGGCGCAGCGCCATTGATTTCTATTACTGGAACCGTCTTCGCCGGTACTACCTTGAAGGTGGCATTCTGGCACCTCAAGTCGTGGCAACGCTTGACGCAGTAACCGATGAAGTTCTTGACTACCTCGGCGATCCCGCAAATGAGGGGTCTTGGTCCCGCCGCGGAATGGTGATGGGGCATGTCCAGTCCGGAAAGACAACGAATTATTCAGCGTTGATCTGCAAGGCGGCGGACGCCGGCTACAAGGTGATTATCCTGCTCGCCGGGATAACAAACTCGTTGAGATCCCAGACCCAGGAGCGGCTCGATGAAACGTTCATAGGGAAAAAATCGGTATTCCAGGCAACCGCACAAACAGCCTTGCCGCTTTTGACGTACGCGACACTCAAGCGGTTTCCTGCTTACGGAACTTCCCGTGATCAGGATTTCAACAAACGGTCTGCTGGCGTGATCTTCTCCCTGGAGGCGCACAGCGAACCTATGATCTTCATCACAAAAAAGAATAGAGGACCGCTCGACAGCCTTCAGTCGTGGCTCAAAGAGCAGGCACATGGGGACAAGATCAGCGCTCCATTGCTGCTGATCGATGACGAGGCCGACAACGCATCGATCAACACGTCGAAAACTCCTGCTGAAACGACAGCCATAAATGCCGGCATTAGAAGGATTCTGAATCTGTTCGAACGTTCCTCATACGTAGGATACACGGCGACGCCGTTTGCGAACATTTTTATTGATCCCGACAGCGATCAGCAGATGCTGTCTGATGATCTTTTCCCGCGCAACTTCATCAAGGAGCTTGATCCTCCTTCGACATATGTCGGGGCGGCGAGAGTATTCGCAGAAGACGGCGAGTTACGACCGGCGATGGTAAGGGTCATCGATGATTTCGCTGGGATACTGCCACTCGCGCACAAGAGAGACCTTCAGCCTGCGGCACTCCCGCCCTCGCTCTATACCGCCATTAGAATCTTCGTTCTGGCGCTGGCAATGCGGACCCTGCGAGGACAGGGAAAAAAGCATTGCTCGATGATGATTAACGTCAGTCGCTTCAACGACGTCCAGGAGCGCGTGCTGGGGCTTGTCTACGAATATCTCCACAAGCTGCGCAACTCCTTGATCGTGAATGGCGCAGTGCCTCCGGCGAAGAGCGGTGATCCCGAGATCATTGAGCTAAGAAAAGATTTCGAACGCGAGTTCAAGGCAACAGAATTCAAGTTCGCCGATGTGCTCAAGGCGTCAAGCGACGCTGCTGCCACGATCTCGGTAGTTACAATCAACATGAAGGGAGGAAAACTGGATTATCAGCAGCATGGGCAGGACGGACTGCATGTTATTGCAATCGGAGGTCTCGCGCTCTCGCGTGGCCTTACTCTAGAGGGACTGACAGTCTCGTACATTCTTCGAAATACGGCGGCGTCGGACACGCTCATGCAAATGGCGCGCTGGTTCGGCTACCGCCCGGGCTACGAAGATCTGTGCCGCGTGTATTTGCCTGAGGGGTCACTCGACCACTATGCCTACATACACGAGGCGATTGAGGAGCTGCGTACAGAGGTTCGCCGGATGCAGGCAATAGGGCTGACACCTCAACACTTTGGACTCAAGGTACGCCAGAGCCCTACCGCAATCCGGATTACCGCGGCAAACAAGATGCGCTCCGCATCTTCGCTGACGCTGGCCCAGGATTATTCGTCGAGGCACGTGGAAGGCTACTCTCTGGTCAATGATGACGCCGTGAACCGACGTAATCTCGAGCTCGTGCAGTCTTTCGTTCGGAGGGTGGGGTCTGCCGGCAAGTTCGAAGACACCACCAAGGCTCTGATCTGGCGAGATATTGCAGGATCGGAGGTGCTTGAGTTGTTCAGGAAATTCAGGTTTGCGGATACCCATCCCGACCTTGGACGAATTTCGGCAGACGCAAGTCTGTTGCAGGACTACATTGCCGACCGTATCCACGCTGATCTGAAGACTTGGGACGTAGCAGTCCCGTTTCCGGCGGGAGGAGAGCCGAGATCAGACATTCTGTCGGGGCAAAGTTTTCCCTTGCGGAGACGTGACTCGGGAATAATGGACGAGTTCGGAGCTTATCGCGTCACCAGGAAGAACAGGTTGGCAGACCCGGATGATGCCCGTCTGGCGCTGTCGGACAAGCAGCTCGCCGACGCAGAAGAGGAAAAAAGGCGCGAGGACGGCTTGCAGGGTGATCGAGCCTATTCGGCCCAGCGAAGCAAGCCTCTGCTCATAGTCCATCTCTTTACAGCAGAGAAGCCGCTTGGACTCCAGATTAAAGGTCCCGTTGTCTCGCTCAGCGTCTCTTTGCCAAAGACCGAGGTAGCGGCTCGTTCGCGACAGTACCAGGTCAACAAGGTCTATCAGAAGCAACTCCAGGAACTTCAGCCTGAGCCAGAGGACGACGACCAGATGCTGGAAACACCTCCGGATGCTTGATCCCTGGAACGAAATACCCGCGAGCGTCGACCCGGGCGTGGATAACGTTCGCCGGGTAGAGACAGCATACCCCATCGACTTCCGGAGGGGGCGAGACTTTCTCGGCAGGTACATATTTATTCTGGAAGGGCGGGCGCAGGTCGGCGAACTTCCATCAGCGCCCCGGCTCAGCGGCATTGACGTGGAGATAAGCTTTGATGCCTCCGGGACGTGCAGGCTCGTGCTCACGCTTCTCGATCGCGCTGATTTCGAGCTGTTCAAGGTGTTGTGTCATGATCTGCTGACGTCCACGTCAGGTCTCGCTCGGGGTGAAAACGGTCGAGGGCTGGTGGTTGTGCTTGCTCGGCTGGGCCGCTGGCAGGATCTGCTGAGGCGTCGTCAGGACCAGCTTCTCTCGGCAAATCAGATCATCGGACTTTTGGGTGAACTCCTGTTCTTGAGAGACCACGCCCTGCCTGCGCTCGGGAACGTTGCAATAAACACCTGGCGTGGACCGTTCGGGGATGAGCAGGACTTCGTCATCGGTGGCTGGATTGTTGAAACAAAAACACAGTTGAGTACGGCCGATCAGCGAATTCATGTCAGTTCGGAAGCTCAGCTCGACACGTCCTCGGGACGAATTCTCCTCCTGCATCAGACCATTGGTGCATCGGCTGATAGCAATCCGCTTTCGCGAAGCCTCAACGGACTTGTTCAGGAAATACGCAGTGAGCTCGCTGCTAACGATGCGGCACTGGTCAGCTTCGAGTTGGCACTGGTTGAATCCGGCTACAAGACGCGCCCGGAGTACGATGACAGCAATTACGTACTTGTTCGAAGGGTGGCTTACGAAGTCCGGGACGAATTTCCCAGGATTACGCCAACGATGCTAATGCCCGGCATCGAGAGGGTCAGATATCAAATCAGCATAGAGGCATGCCGTAGGTTCGAGATCGGCATGGAGAAAGCAATGGAGCTTCTGATTGGACAGCGAAACTGATTCTGCACAGGCGCATGACGAGTTCTGGGAGGACCTGTTCGTCGAGGCTGATCTATCCGGCAGCCCACAACAGGAGGCATTCTTTCGGCTCTACGCCCGAATGGCAGGCGAGGCCGGGGAGTGCACAGACCTGGTTTACACTCCAGCAAGAAAAGACGGACGTGGGGCGTACCAGATTGATGGGTATGCCCTCGAAAAGGACACTGAAGAGCTGTATGTCGCAGTATCGGATTTTCGGGAAGGTCGCGATCAATCCCTTAACGTGAGCCAGATTGAGACGCTGCTGCAGCGTACCAAGAACTTTCTGGAGCTTGCCGTCTCATCCGAATTCATTACAGCTCTCGAAGAAACCAGTCCGGCTTTTGAAGCTGCGTATCCCGTCTACTCGAACACTAAGAGTATTCGTCGCATCCGGATCATTGTCTTCTCGAACGCACGGCTTTCGACTCGTCGGCCACCTGAACATGCAGCGGAAATTATCGGCCGCCCGGTGGTGCTGAGCATTTTCGATTTTGCCCGTTATGACGCGATGAAGCGCTCGATGGGGCGCACCGAGGCCATAGAGATCGACGTCGCAAAGCTGAACGAGAAACCGTTGCCGGCGCTCGAGGTAATAACGGGCGAAAGCGGCTATTCGGGTTATCTCACGGCGATACCGGGTCCGCTCCTTTCGAGTATCTACAGTCTATATGGCGCAAGACTCCTCGAGCAGAACGTCCGCACATTTCTTCAGGCAAAGACAAAGGTAAATCGCGGGATTATCGAGACCGCCTCCACGGAACCGGAGATGTTCTTCGCCTACAACAACGGCATTACAGCGACGGCTTCACGAATTGAAGTCAGCAGGTCTCCGGATGGCGCTTGCGCAATCAAGTCGATTTCGGACCTCCAGATTGTGAACGGAGGACAAACGACGGCGTCGGTACTCTACGCCAAGGACCGGTCAGGGGCCGATCTCGGTCGTATTCTGGTGCCAATGAAGCTATCGGTTATTGAACGCGAGCGGATCGAGGAAACTGTTCCGAAGATATCCAGATTTGCAAACACGCAGAACAAGATCAGTGAGGCGGACTTCTTCTCAAGCCACGGCTTCCACGTAAAAATGGAGCAGATATCGAGGCGGCTCGTTGCCCCTGCCAAACCCGGCTTTCTGTCGGGTTCGAAGTGGTTCTACGAGCGTGCTCGCGGTCAATACAAGGATCAGCTTGCGTATGGGACGCCGGCGACGAGGCGGAAATTCGAACATGAATTTCCAAAGGATCAGGTGATCGACAAGACAGACCTTGGAAAGTTTGAACTGTCGTGGCTTTGCCAGCCTCATGTCGTTAGCCTCGGCGAGCAAAAGTGTTTCGTGGAATTCACAGGCAAGATCGGAAAGGAATGGGAGAAAGACGAGTCAGCGTTTGATGAAGAATGGTTCAGAAGAGTGGTGGCAAAAGCTATTGTGTTTCGCTGGACAGACCGGATGGTAGCTGCCTCCGATTGGTACAAGGAGGACAGGGGCTATAAGGCACAGATAGTCACCTACACTCTTGCGTGGACAGTCGCGTGGCTCAAGAGGGCTCGGAATTCAGAGGTGTCGCTGGACCGGATTTGGACAAACCAGGCAATATCGAACGAACTGGGTGCCATTCTTGAACATGTCGCTCGCGAGGTAGCGAGCAAGATCAAGGATACGCCCGGAAACGTGAAGAATGTCGGTGAGTACTGCAAGCAAGCTGCCTGTTGGGCAGCCGTCGAAAAAATGTCGATTCGAATCGGCAATACGTTCCCGTCGGATGTCCGGACGATTCAGTCTTCGCGTCAGCAATCCCTGAATTCGGGATCCGTTCAGGCTGACACGATTTCTGACGAGCTCCCGGGCCAGGAACGCATTCTGCACATTAGGCAGATATTCAGTGGATCGAGCACTCTCAGTCGAGAGCGGGTGATTGTAAGACTAGGTGAACTGTCGGGCTATTCGCAACTCGATGACGTCAGTCGAAGAGAAATGGAGAATACAATCCGGACCGCGGTCCGGCGCGGGATCCTCGAGAGCCACGGCGATCAGCTTTCGATCCAAGCGCACGCCATTACAGATTTCGACAAGGATTTCCTGAAAGAGCAGTTTCTCTCGTCTCTGGGAGGACGGGGTTGGGTCGACAGACAGGAGAGCATTCGTAATTTTGCACGCTGGCTGGGATATCGAAGGACGGGCCCCTGGATTGACGAAGCAGCAAGGTCGATCATGAACGGATTGATCCGACAGGGAAAGCTGGAAGGGGATGGAGCGCGAATTCGCCGGGTCGCGTAGTTTATCAGAGTGCTCGGCGGCACGGTCGAGAACGGCGAAGACTGCTCACAGGTGGTGCGGCGTGGAGGTTCGTTGGTACATTCCTTCCGACGACTCTTCGGCGACAGAATAAGGGGGTGGTTGAGCGCGTGGCGATTCTTTTAACTATGGATTGTCTCATGCGTCTTCGATCGTACCGAGGCGGGCTCAGATCCCAACGAGCTAGCGGGCCATGACGGGATCAATCCGACATCTGCCTCGTCTTTATCAGATTCACGAAGCCCTCGACGTTCATCAACCAGCTTCTCTGGGACTCGCGGTAGGTGGCGTGCAGAGCGGCGGGCAGCACGAGTTGCAGTTTCTTCGCGCGCATCTCGTCGGTCTGGTTCTCCGAGATGCCGGGCTCCAGTGTTAGGAGGTGCTTGTGCGGGATGCGCTCGGCTTCCGACAATACCTGCCGCCACCTGTCCTTGCAGGTCGACTTTGAGCCAAGCATGGTCAGCTTTTCGGCCTTGAAATTCAAGTCCTGGTAGGCGGCTTTGCCGGGAAAGAGAAAGTCGGGTTTGTTTCGCAACTCGGTCTCGACACCACGCTCGAACTTCAGCTTGCGGGCAGAGAAGAGCGCAGCGACGTGATGCTCCAGCGACTTGCCGGCGCGGGACTTGCGCCTGTTCTGAACGCTGAGGGAAAATGCGATGAAGCCGTCCACATCAGGGACCTTGTCGGTCAAAAAGCCGGCTCGCAGACGGTCTGCCACGACAAGTCGCTCCAGCCGCCTGAACAGAAGCTCCTCGCGTTCGATCCACGCCATCAGGACGGCGTCCGCATTTTCGCTGGCGTTCACGTTGGCCAGCGAGTCCCGCGCCAGCTTCGAGAAGTCGGCAGTGGCGGGGAAGTTGACGCCGAAGGGTTCAAGAATGCTGTCGAGCTTGTCGGCTTCCGGCTCCTCGGCATCGATCCCAAGCTCGTCAAGGATGTACCGTGCCGCAAAGTCCAGCCGCGATGACTGGTCCTCCGGAATCTCCTTCACCTTGAACGTGAAGTCTGGTTGCTCTTCAAGGCCGAACAGATAAACAAGCTGGCTCTGGATCGTAGTGTCCTTGGGCGTGACGATGATCATCGCCGTCCCGTCGGGACGCATCGCCACGAAGAACGTATCGCCTTCGCTCATCAACGCTGTGATGCCGTTCGCATAATAGTAGAGACGGTATTCTGCGGACCTGTGCGCCTGCTTCCTCCGGGAGTCGTACCAGCTCACGACGCTGTCTTCGGAGATCGCTTCCTGTTCGTCGCTGAGCCAGATGAACCGGGCAGGGATCTTCAGCCGGTCGTCATCCCCGAGCAACTTGCGGAGATGGCCACCTTGGAATTCATGCTGGTGCGAGCGCTTGGGATCGGCCTCGACTGCGCTGAGGCACTTGACAGCAACTCCCTCGAAGTAGTCGGACAGAAGCCCGCGCTGCATCCTAAGACCCGGTGAGTTCAAAGCGTATTCTGTTGGATTTTAGCCACTTCGAACAACTCTCGATTGCGCGCGAAGAGTCAAGGCGGGTTCGCCCCTTGAGGGCGCATTCCCACACGATCCCGACCCGCCAGCCGGCTTCCAGCAGCTTCGTGATGTTCGCCTTGTCGCGCGCGACGTTGCCGCTGATCTTGAGCCGCCAGAATTCCGGGCGTGAGGAGGGCCATTTGAACAAATGGCAGTTGTGGCCGTGCCAGAAGCAGCCGTGAACGAAGAGCAAAGCATTCCACTTCGGGAAGACCATGTCGGGTTTCCCGGGCAGAGGCGCATGGATCCGAAACCGAAAGCCCTGAGCGTGGAGGCCCTTGCGCAGGAAGATTTCAGGCTTGGTGTTCTTTCCCCGGATGCCAGACATCATCCGGCTGCGAACCTCCGGGGAGACGACATCAGCCATTGGCGACGCGCAGGTCGAACGCTTGCTGCGCGTCCTGCTCCGGCTTGATGGCCTCGACGAGATGCGGCTTCATCGCCTTGGCCACGAATTCAACGACCGGCACAACGACGGCATTACCGAACTGCCGATAGAGCTGGGTGTCGGACACGTCCTTAAGGATGAAGGGCTTCCCGGGTCGGTCGAAACCCATCAGGCGCGCGCACTCAAGCGGCGTGAGACGGCGAGGGCGGTTGCCCTTCTGCTCCACCAGGATCTCCGAACCATCCTTGTAGTAGCGCTGCGAAAGTGTCCGCGTGACATCGTTCGGACCGAACAGGCTGTAACCGAAGCCATTGCCCGCGGCGTTGTGCTTTTTCTTGTAGTCCTGCAGATATTTCCAGAGGTGAGCGGTCAGCGTATACTTGGGATCCACTTCCGGCTCCAGGATGCTGCCGAGCTTCGGTCCCTTCTCGGCCGGCGGCAACTTTAGCGCCTTGAAGTCGAGCGTGGTCGGATTCCTGAAACCGACGATAAAGATGCGTTGCCGCTTTTGTGGTACCCAAGGTTCCGAGCTGATGACGCGGTGCTGGACGTGATAGCCCAGCTCTTCGTTCAGCACCTTCATGATGGTCTTGAACGTCTTGCCGCCGTCGTGGCTTTCGAGGTTCTTGACGTTCTCCAGCACGAATGCCGAAGGTTCGTGATGCTTGATGATCTGTGCTGTGTCGAAAAACAGAGTGCCCTGCGTCTCATCGAGGAAGCCGTGCTTTCTTCCCAGCGCGTTTTTCTTCGACACACCGGCAATGGAGAAGGGCTGGCAAGGGAAACCCGCCAGCAGCACGTCATGCTCCGGGATGAGATCGGGGCTGTCTGAAAATTCGCGGATGTCGCCGGCAATTGGGTGATTGTCCGGGAAGTTGTTGGCGTAGGTCTTCTGGCTGTTCTTGTCCCACTCGGACGTGAAGACGCATCTGCCTCCGATGCTCTCGAAGCCCTTCCGTAGACCGCCGATGCCGGCGAACAGGTCAATGAAGCGGAACCAGCCGGGTGTGTCGGCCACACGGGCTGCGGCGGCCTGCTCCAGGAGCTTCAGCTCGGCGCCTTCGAGCCTGTTCTTGCCATTCTGGTACCGGAACCCGGTGCTGCGGGAAACGCCAATCAAATGAATGGCTTCGTCGAAGGACAGGCCGGCCTGCTGGCGTAATGTCGTGAATCGCGTCAGTTTAGCGGCCACCATTTGTCCCCCGAATCTGTGTCAGCGAGTCTCACCGTGACACAAAGATTCCCAGCGAACAATTAGAAAGTTCCCTATATGTTCTTAGATCACAGATATATCTGTGTGTTTTGTGCTCCTCGAACCGCATCCTGCAGCCACGGCAGGTGAAGGAGAAGCCGCAGAGCCAAGATCGAGGCGAGGGCTACTGAGCTGGGCTCGCAGATGATGGCACCTCATCCTTCCGCTCAGCAACCAATAAGTATGGAAGTGTGCGTCTGGCGCTCTTGCGCGGTCCCGAGGATCACCGCTCCTCCAAACGGGAATGACCAAGGCATTGCGTACTCTGCATTTTTCGGCAGGCAGCCCGAGCTCCGCTTGAGTAGCTACGGTGACAGGCTACAGATCTGCTCGCCGCTGCGAGCGGGCCCGAGGGGCAGGGCACTTTAGCAATCCGTCAAATCGCAAGAATTGGCTGACGCTTTCGATAACTTATCGTGAGCTTGTCGGCTCTCGGCGTGGAGCGGACAATGGAGAGGTAGTGGAGGTCTCCGAAGGGCCGATGCTGTTGAAAAGTCGAAAATAGTACCGGCGCACAATCTTGCTGAAATCAGCGCCGGGTGAACTCCGGCAACAAAACCGTTCGCGGCAAAGCTAGGAAGATCGCAGAGCGATCCAGGCTGTATTGACGCGGTCCACCGTGTCTAACGGCGTCGACCGCATCGGTAGGCCCTAAAAATAGGAATGCGCCCACATAGGGCATTTTCAACAGAATCGGCCATAAGCAGACGCGGTAAGCCTCCCCGCAACTACGCGCCCCCTAAACGAATAAGGCTGGCTCAAGGCCGAGTTCAAATGATCTCAAGCTTCGCTCTGGTCGACTGCCGGCGGGCCTAGATGGGTCACGCAGCGCAATTGATTATTGACACATACTCAAGTCGTCCCAAGTACGTTGTAGGCGGTGATAGGACGATGTAAGCCCTTGAGCGTTAGTTCGCCTACCGGCTGTGTGGTCGTTCTCTCGTCGATCGCCGCGCGCACCTTGCTATCGATCAAAATCTGGCCATCGCGCGCTTCCGCGCACAGCCGGGCCGCGAGATTGACCACTGTCCCGATCGCGCTGTACTCGGAGCGGCCCTCGAACCCGATAGGGCCGAGCGTTGCATATCCATGTGCGATGCCGATCCCAAAACCAAGTTCGTGGCTTTCCCGCCGCCATTTGCTGGACAATTCAGATAGACGGGTCCGCATCGCGACCGCCATTTGAACAGCTCGTGCGCACGGATCGGGACAAGGAATCGGATCTCCGAAAATTACCATGATTCCGTCCCCCATAAATCGCTCCAACGTGCCTTCAAACTCATGGACGAGAGAGCCCAGAGCTGTGTGATACTCGCTCATAACGGCCATCACCTCCTCGGGCTCGGCAATTTCTGAGAAGGCGGTAAATCCTCGCAAGTCACAGAAGACTATCGTCACCTGTCTGCGATGGGTCGCCAGGGACTCATTTGGCGAAGAAGAAAGGATGAGTTCTGCGATCTGCGGGGAAAGGAAACGCTTCAAACGACTAACACGTTCGATCTGTGCGATCTGTTCGGCGACACGCTGCTCAAGCGTTCTATTCCACGACGCGAGTTCGGCCGCCTGGGCTTCTGATCGATCGTGCAGTTCTTTAATACGGAGCATGGAGTGCACACGGGCAATCAGCGCTGCATGGTCGACAGGTTTGGTCAAATACTCGTCGGCGCCTGCGTTAAGTCCCGTGACAACATCCTTTGAATCGGCTCGCGCCGTAACCATGATGATTGGAACAAACCCCAGCGAAGCATCGCGCTTTAATCGCCGACAGACCTCAAAGCCATCGATTTTGGGCATCATCACGTCGAGCAGAATGACGTCCGGCGTAACCTCGCGCGCGACCGCAAGCGCTCTCTCGCCGTCTTCAGCCTCCCTTGTCTCATACCCCTCTGCGGCGAGGCGCGCGACAAGAATGCAACGATTATTCTCGTTGTCGTCTGCAATCAAGATTTGAGGTGGATCATGCATTTCCGTTCCCGGTCGACGCGCACTGGAACCTATGTCAGGTATCCATTGATCATTTCGAGTAGTTTTCGTGCGCTGTAGGGCTTCGCGACATAGGCATCGCAACCTGCCGCGCGCGCCTTTTCTTCATCCCCGCTAAGCGCGTAGGAGGTAACCACTATGATTGGAATATGCTGGAGGTCCGCTTGTGCTTTTATGCGCCGCGTCGCCTCGTAGCCGTCAAGATTGGGCAGTTGGATATCCATCAAAATAAGGTCTGGCTTTTCGCTTCGCGCCGCTATGAGCGCTTCTTCGCCGTCGTACGCTTCAATCATTTCGTAACCGGCGCTCGCAAGGAGATCGCGCAGAATTTGCCGATTATCCTCCTGATCTTCGACCACCAATACGCGCTTGCTCATGTCTGTGTCGCCTGTTGCTCAAGCCGGGCTTGCACCCAGAAGGAGAATTTTGCGCCGCGACCGGGACGGGATTCTACCCAGATCCGCCCACCATGCATCTCCACAATGAGCTTTGCGATGGCGAGGCCCAATCCCGCGCCTCCCTTTGCCTTGGTGATTGAATTGTCGACCTGCTGAAATTCTTGGAAGATTTTTGCTTGATCGGCTTCGTCAATGCCCGGGCCCGTGTCCTGGACGGAGAATGTGTAGGAGTCTCCTTTGGCCTCGACCTCGATCCGAACCTCTCCCGCCTCGGTAAATTTGATCGCATTACCAACAAGATTGAGCAGAACCTGAGCCAGCCTGCGTTCGTCTCCCCGCGCCGGCGGTAGGCCACCAGGAACAGAAATTTTCAATCCTAAATTCTTTTCGGCGGCGAGGGACTCAACGGAGGCGTAAACACCACTAAGCAGTTCTTCCACGGAATAGTCGGCCAAACAGAGGCGAAGCTGTCCGGCTTCAATCTTGGAGAGATCGAGGACATCGTTGATCAGCCCAAGCAAATGTCTGCCGTTCCGTTGGATCCGTTCAAGGGCTGACCGCATTTTTTCCGGAGGATCGCCGTATATGCCGTCGAGCAGGAGCTCCGAAAAGCCGAGCACCGCGTTCAGCGGCGTCCGAAGTTCATGGCTCATGTTTGCAAGAAACTGCGATTTGTGTCGGCTCGCCTCCGCAAGGTTTTCGTAGAGCTGCTGCAGCTCTTTGCAGGTTAAGTTGACGTGCGCCGCAAGCTCCCCAAGTTCGTCCCGATTGGGAACCTCGATGCGCTGGCTGAAGTCACCAGCCGCTATTCGATTCAAACCGTTGTGGATGATGCGGACTGGGTCAATCACCGATCGGGAGATCGCATGTCCTAAGACCAGCGTAAGTATGAAACTTGCGAGCGCGACGGCGCCGACAAGTAGCTGAGATCTAACATAGGTTTTCTGGCTCGCATCTATGCCAGCCACCATGTCAGCTTCAGCCCGGTTGACCAATTGATTGGTCAACCGTTCCAACTTGTCCGCGAGGGGGCTGAGCTCCAGGAGTTCGCTCTGTTTGGCCTCAGTCGTTTGCCTATTGCGGATGAGATCGACGATGTGTGAGACTACAGCAATGAAGCGACCATACTCTTCGCGCAACTGATTGAGCAGCGCCACTTCATCTTTTGCGACGAACGAGACACGGTCAAGGTCGTAGCCAAACTGGTTGATCTGCCGCAGCGCAACGGCCAATGTCGTTTCGTTCGGAAACGCGAGAGCCGTGGAGACGACGTAAAGCTGTCGAAGCGTTGCGTGTTGCATTTGTCGGTACGCTTCGATCTTGTGCTGCAGGGCGACGACCTGGTTCGCCCTCTGATCAGCTTCCCGCAAGGAAAGAAGGCCAATAAGCCCAACCGAGACCAAGAGTGCCTCGATGACGAGGAAGGCCATCAGCAACTTTGTGCGGAGTGAAGGTCGCGATGCGAAGCCGAAGAGAGCGCCCTTCACTGACGCTCTGCCCCCACTTGCTCGCGATGTTGCAGCCAGTTCGCGTTGACCAAGAAACGAAGTGGGGTCAGCTTCCAAGTTCACGTCGAACCTCGTTGAGGAACCGCCAATCGACGGCATCCGCGATAATTTTCGCAGGGTTCGATTTCAGCATCTTCGCTTCGCGCAGACGAAGTGCGTAAAAACGGATCGTATCTTCGGGATCGTAGTCTCGCCAGCGGTTGTAGGGTACGTCCGCTAATGTCTGAATGGCATAATCGTGGCGGGGCGTGAAACCCCTGTCTACCATGCGCTGGGCAACCAGAGCCGGTTCGCTAACGCACAAATCCGTCGCGCGCAACATGGCACGAACCACGCGCTTGGTCGCGACGGGATTCTTTCGGACGAATTCGCGGTTACCCGCCAACATGCAGCAAAAATACTGCGACCATGGGCGATCCAGGGCACTGTTGACGATAACATGGCCGATGTGCTGCGCGCGCAAGCGCTGTGGTTCGGGCGGAAATCCGAGGAAGGCGTCGATCTTGCCCGCAGCAAACAACTCGATCGGTTTGACTGACGCGCTCGTCACCCACTCGATATCCTTGGCAGGATCGAGTCCGACGAGCGTCGCCATCGCGCTGATGAAAACGTGCGGGCTACTTCCGACCCCCTGCTGGCCAACGGTTCGACCCTTCAGATCGGCGACGCTGCGTATGTCCTCCTTGGCGAATAACTCAAAGCAGCCGACATGAACCCCAGCCACAACGGTAATGCTTGCACCCCGATCGATCTCGAGAAGAAGTGGACCGGAGAAATGCAAGGTGAAATCGATGTCGCCCTTCGCTATTGCTTTGGTTTGTTCCACGCCTGCATCAGAGTCTACGTAAACGACGTTTGTGAATCCCTCGGCATTCAAGAGGTCGCTCAGCACGTACTGAGGAGCAATGCAGATGCTCGGATTCTTCGCAAGGCGGATTGTTGTTGTCTCTGGTGGCGGATTGGGCTGTTCGGCGCTGAGCCGAGCGCTAGCGCTCCAGAAAAGGGCAATGGACGCAGCACAGGCCCCAGTCAACAGCAAGTCGCGACGGTTCGTATCCATAAGAACCTCCTCGAGATTGCCTCGGAATCAGCCTCCAAGTTCACGTCGAACTTCGCTCAGGAACCGCCAGTTGGTCCCGTCCGCGATGAGTTTCGCAGGGTTTGATTTCAGCATCCCTGCTTCGCGCAGACGGAGCGCGTAGAAGCGGATAGTGTCCTCGGGATCGTAGTCGCGCCAGCGGTTGTAGGGCACCTCCGCAAGTGTTTGAACGGCGTCGTTCAAGCGGGCTGTGGACCCTCTTTCTACTATGCGCTGGGCAGTAAGAGCTGGCTCGCTCACGCATAGATCCGTCGCCCGCAGCATGGCGCGAACCAGCCGTTTGGTGGCCACGGGGTTCTTCCGGACAAATTCCCGATTCCCAGCCAACATGCAGCAAAAATACTGCGACCAAGGGCGATCCTGCGCGCTGTTGACGATAACATGACCGATGTTCTGCGCGCGCAAACGTTGAGGCTCTGGGGGAAATCCAAGAAAGGCGTCTATCTTTCCCTCGGCGAACAATTCGATCGGCTTGACCTTCGCGCTCGTCACCCACTCGAAATCTTTGTTTGGATCGAGTCCAACAAGTGTAGCCATCGCGCTCAAGAACACATGCGGAGGCGACTCTAGCGATTGAATGCCGACGGTTCGACCCTTGAGGTCGGCGACGCTGCGTATGCCATCCCTGGCGAATAGCTCGAAGCAGCCGACATGAATCCCGGCCAGAATCGTAGTGCTCAAGCCTTTATCGATCTCCAGAAGAAGGGGACCAGAGAAATTTAGGTTGAAGTCAACATCGCTTTTCCAGATAGCTTTATCCTGCGACGCGCCACTACCAGTGTACGTGCCGGTTTCGACATAAACGACGTTGGTGAAGCCCTCGGCATTTAGCAGGTCGCTTACCACGTAGACAGGTGCGATGCAGATGCTTGGGCCCTTCGCGAGGCGGACTGTGGTGGTTTCTGGCGGGGGCTCGGTTTGTTGGGCCTTGAGCCGAGCGGCCGCACTCCCGAATAGAGCCGCGGAAGCGGCGCAGGCTCCTGACAATAGGAAATCGCGACGGTTCGCAAACATCGGAACCTCCTCGAAACCACCGTTGCGGCAACTGCGGGGGCGTCGGACCGATGTGATTTGCGTGGCACAAAACGGCCCCGCTTGGCACATAGATAGCATGGTAAGGACGTGCCGGATACGACTGGTCGTCTGACGTTTCCCGCAGTCCAATAATCTTTCAAGCGTCGATGTCTTGTAGGGTATGTCGACTCCTGTAGTTGGCTTCGGGTCACGACCAGGGGCGGTAATCCTCAATCATCGAAACTCAGAGGATATCCACTCCTCCAAACTACTACAGCCAAGCCATTGAATATTCGCCAGTCTTCCGAAAGCGAGCTTGGAGTGTTCTGGGGAGCTACGGTGAAGAGCTACGAATCGGCGCATTTTGCCTGGCGTGATGTCTTGAATCTCGTAAACCAGCATAAGCGCCCATCAAAGCAGACGCGCGGGGGAGGGCGGCTCGGACAGAGCATTTCTCAGACTCGTAAATCACGAGAAGCTCTTTGGAGTTCGCCGTGTTGCGGGCTCGGGCTTCAGTTCAAACTTCAATCCGTCGCTGTTGAGAAAAAACAGAGGCGCTGACTGTGTTGGACCAAATGCTGCTGCCGTAAGAGGTCCCCCGAAGCAAGCTCCCGTATCGAGGTTGACGTGATTGGCTTGAACGTCGGGAGCACGGGTTGCCGTTGGTGTATGGCCGTGCACCACGAGAGCTCCGTGCCACAGCCTTGAGGACAGGAACGGCTCACGTATCCACAACATGTCGTCCTTGGACTGGGCCTCCAAGGCAACGCCGGGTCTTACTCCGGCATGAACGAACAACCTGTACTCGTCGCGAAATTGCAGAGGCAACGCTCTCATCCACGCGAGGTGCTCCCCCGGAAGATCGGAGGGGTCGTCCATGCCGTAGGCATCCAGTGTCTGCTCGCCGCCATTCGTCCACCACTGAATGAGTTCGGCATCGGCGCGGCTCCGATCCGCGGCGAGGCAAAGCATATGGTCGTGATTCCCCATGAGGCAACGGAATCGCGACGGGGCGCTGGCCTGTTCTCGCATCAGATAAGCAATCACCTGGTCGGAGGCGGGCCCCCTGTCGACATAGTCGCCCAGGAACAGGAAATCGTGCGCAATGGCGCCCGCGCTGCTTCGGCAGATTTCGAGCAGAGACCTGAGCTCCTCGAAGCATCCGTGGATGTCTCCAATCGCGAAGGTCATTCGTTCGTTCATATTGACCGTCCATTGCAATCAATCTAGGTGACATCAGCAGGGGGGTCTTCGCCAGGCAAATATTTTTGAGAATATTCCATAACGTGTGAATTTCTCGGGGCCTCGATTGAATACGATTGGATTGAGCGGGGGCGAGGTCGCGTAGTGAGATTGCGAATCCATCGGGGTACGCGGGAGATTGGCGGCACTTGCATCGAGTTGGAGAGCGAGGGGGCCCGAATTCTGCTCGATCTCGGTCTTCCGCTAGACGCCAAGGACCTTGCTTCCACACCGCTGCCCGACGTCGATGGGCTTTCCGCCCCCAGTGGCAGCCTTCTCGGTGTCGTCCTGTCCCATGGTCATCGGGACCATTGGGGCCTGGTGCCGAAGGTAAACCCTGCAATTCCGCTCATCATGGGACAGGCGACCGAGAGCATCATCCGGGCGGCCGCCGATTTCGTTCCCGATGCCGTGGCCTTGAAGGCAAGTCACCACCTCGAGCACCGCAAGCCGATTCAGCTTGGCCCCTTCACCGTTACGCCCCGCCTCGTGGACCATTCGGGCTTCGATGCCTACGCCATGGAAATCTCATCCGGTGGCAAGCGCGTGTTCTATTCTGGCGATCTGCGCGCCCACGGCCGCAAGGGCAGGCTGTTCGACGCGCTGATCAGCGATCCGCCCCGCGACATCGACCTCATGTTGATGGAAGGATCGAGCCTCGGTCGTTTGGCTAATGACGCGACGTTTCCGTCCGAGAAGGACCTTGAGGAGACATTCGTCGCGCGGTTCGAGCAGACCGAAGGCTTCGCGCTGGTCGCCTGCTCGGCCCAGAACATCGACCGGTTGGTCACGATCTATCGCGCGGCGAAGCGAACGGGCCGCAGCCTCGTCATCGATGCCTACGCCGCCGAAGTGCTGAAGGCCACGGGACACGACAGCATTCCCCAGCCCGCGCCGGGATGGTCGAACCTTGCGGTCTACATCCCGCAAAGGCAGCGCGTTCAGTTGAAAGCCAAGGGGATCGCCGCCCTGGTCGACGGCTATCGCGGTTTTCGGGTATGGCCCGGGCAACTCGCCGGGAGCGCGCCGCGCTCGGTCATGCTGTTTCGGGGCTGGATGATGTCCGATCTCGCGCAAGCCAACGCGCTCACGGGAGCGCGGGTGTTCTGGTCGCAATGGGATGGCTATCTGGCCGACGGCCAGGCCGGAGCGGCCCTGCAGGCCGATTGCGAACGCCGCGGCATCCCGTTCGAAACGGTCCATACCTCGGGACACGCTGGTCCGTCCGACCTGAAGCGTCTCGCCGCCGCAGTGGCGGCGAAACGCCTGATCCCCATCCATACCTTTGAACGGCTTCGGTTTCCGGAACTTTTTAGCAACGTGGAATTGGCAAACGATGGTGAATGGATTGGCGTCTGAACTGAACTTCCTGAAGCGCGGACTGTCTGGCTCGCAGATCTCAGGTCTGAAGGGACTTGCGGAGAAATCGGCCGACAATTGGTGGAAGGACGTTCTGGAGAGCGAGGACTTGCTGCTGGCAGTCCGAAACGGATACCTGAATGCCTATGTCAAGGGTCAGAGCGTCTTCAAGATTGCTTTCGGGAAAGGCAGCAGCGATGCCGGCCAGCCCCGCCTAGCCATCCACTACAAATACCTAGTGAAGCCGGATCTTGAGAAAAAGGATCCCTACGTGTCGTTCGACGGAAAGGAGTTCAAACTCGACCCGAGGACCATCGTGAACACCGAGTATGAGTCCAAGCTGACCTTGCCGCAACTGATCAAGACGGCTGCACGATTTGCTGGGCCGGAGAAAAGCGGCGTGCACAAGATCGCCAGGAACGAACCGAAGGTCATTGATCTCGAAATTGCCTTCACGAAGGCCGCAGAGAACGGCGATCTGTCTGCGCCGCGGATGGACATCGCCGTTTTGGTGCAGGCGGAGCCGGGCAAGGCCGAGCTAGTCTTCTGCGAAGCGAAGTGCGCGGACAATCCCGAATTGTGGGGCCTAGAAAAGCTTCCCAAGGGAGTAAAAAGCCATCCTCCTTCGGAGCGTTTGACTGCCGTTATCGCTCAAGTCAGGAAGTACGAGCAGTTCATTCAGACCAAAGAAATCCAGGAAAGCCTTATTGAGGGCTACGTCAGGGTCTGCATGAATCTGGTGGAGATCAGTGAACAAAGCCCGGGCAGGCGGGTCGATGATCTCGTCAAACGGGTCGCCGAAGGGAAGCTCGAGCTGTCAATTCATCCGCACGTTTATCTCCTGATCTACGATTTCGGCGAGGATGAGAAAAAAGGCCGGATCAAGAACAAGCGGTTGGAGCTGAAAAAAGCGGGCGTAAGGACCATCGCCAAGGGCGATCCCGGCGCCTTCGAGCTGGCGAATGACGTCGTGCGGGCGAGGACGGAATGGACTGTTTCGAGCGGCTGATGGCTCCCCGCGAGAGCAACTAAGCCTCTAAACGTCGATCCACGTCCAGTGTCATCGAATGCGGGAGGCTTTAGAGATCATCTGATCGCTCGCTTGATGGGCAGGTCCGGCTCGACGATCACACTCGCCGTGTCTACTGCCTATTATCTGAAAGAGTCGCGCTCTTAGGTGGCGCTGTTGCCAGGCCCCGCCGGACCCGTCCAGCCGTGCACGGTTGGCGCGTTGGTCGCGCTAAGGGACGGTCCCAACGGTCCCATCGGAAGTCCTATTTGTTCCGGTCCGAGGTGAGCTGAGAGACCGGGATCCACTTGGGCCAGGAAGTGCGCGATCTCGTCCTCGAGCCAAATGATAAGGCTGGGATCGCCACAGTCCAACTTGCCACCGTCAGCTACCGGTCTGCCATCATCGAGATGAGTGATCTGATTGCAGATCTTCCCATAGTAGCTCTGCAGTTTCGCTTGATCATTCGGCGAGTAGTTGGGTGCTACGAGTTTAGGATCTGTTGCGTTTCGCTTACCCAGAAACATCTCAATGAGATTACGAGCGTGAAGCCAGAAGCCTTCAATGATCAAGTTCCGTAGGTGCGGATCCCGTGACCCGTACTGCGGGAGCAGTCGATAAGCAGCGCGAAGATGATCGATCTCATATGGGAGGTCGATAGTGTGCGTAGTGGTCAGAGTGACTTGTGACATCGATGCTCTCTGCCGAATTCATTCAGTTAGCTGTTAGGCCAACAAATAGTTGAACTTAGCCAATAACCCAACCCCCAAGATACAAACGATTTTGAGGAGCAGGTGCCCAAGGTCTGGCTGGAGACGAGGGGCTCCGGCGCCGCCCCTCTGCTGGAAACTACGGTTGCGAGACCGTCAATCAAGCCGTGGTTTGGACCGTAGAATGCTCGCGACGCTGTCGCAAAAAGTCGAGCGATTTCAGCATAATTGACAGGACACCCCTTCCGCCAGTCTATCCGAACGGGGTCTCTCGGTCGGGCTTTCCCGAGCAGGTGATCGGTGGACCAGGCGTTAAATCCGGACGGGCTCGGCAAGCTCAAGCTCCGCATTCAGGCGTTGCGCGCCAAGACCATCGCCAATGGCTGCACCGAGGACGAGGCGCTGTCTGCCGCCGCCAAGGTCGCCGAGCTGCTGGATCGCCACGATTTGTCACTCTCCGACGTCGAGCTGCGCGCCTCGCCGTGCGAACGGAGGGTCTATGAGACCTATCGCAAGAAGCGAATTCCGCTCGACGACTGCATCGGCGCGATCGCTCATTTCTGCGATTGCCGGGTCTGGCGCGAGAAGAACCCGGCCGGCGAGAACATCTATGTGTTCTTCGGTCTCGGCGCCGATGTCGAGGTCGCGCATTACCTGGCCGAATTGATCGACGGCGCCGTGCGCGCCGAACTTGGCCGCTTCAAGACCTCGGTCGACTACGCCCGGTTCCGGCACCAGGAGCGGCATCTGGCCAATGCCTCCTTCGCGCTCGGGATGGTGGCGTCCATCGCGCAAAGGCTGGTGGCGATGAAGGCCAGTCGCGATCAGGTCAACGAAAGCACCGGTCGCGGGCTGGTCGTCCTCAAGACCTCGGTGGTCGATGCAGAATTAGACAAGCTCGACCTCAAGCTCCGGACCGCGCGCAGCACCAGCCGGATGGTGTCGATGACGGCCTATGAAGCCGGCGGCGCCGCCGGCGCGTCGCTGGCCATCAATCCCGGCCTTGGCGAGTCGCAGTCAGAGACCGCTCGCAAGGGAAGCTGAGGGGCGCGGCTTCGGCCGGAGTCGAGAGCATGGCGATGTCGGTCGTCTATGCTGCCGGCGTGCTGATAACATGCAGCGTCACCGTAATTCGGCGGAGACTGTGAGAGCGGAAGCGACGAGGGGCGGTAGCGACTTCGTCGCGCAGCCGGCACCGGACTCGAAGTGGAACAGCAGCTACCGCGAAGCGTCAGTAGCTGGTAGGTTCGGCACGAAGTGAGGACCGACATCATGGCGACGGACCGCTGCGAACAGAGCGGCTCTTGCTGCAGCCCCCCACCATTGAACCTCGAACCTGTTCGGCGCACAGAGTGCGGGTCCGCAGAGGCGGCGTGTGGTTGTTCCGGCGGTGTTCCGGTCTTCGACGGAATGGACCCCACGTACAAGCGGGTCCTCTGGACGGTAATCGCCGTCAACGGCTCGATGTTCTTGATCGAGATGCTTGCTGGGCAATTGGCAGGTTCACAGGCGCTGAAAGCCGATGCTCTGGATTTTCTTGGTGACACGGTGACGTATGGGCTCAGCTTGGCCGTGATCGGGGCGAGCCTGCGACGCCGAGCTACAGCCGCCCTTTTCAAGGGTCTCTCTCTCAGCGTGATGGCGCTCTGGGTTGTCGGGTCGACTGTCTACCAAACGCTCATTCTCGGTACGCCAAAAGCAGAAGTCATGGGAGTGATTGGATTTCTTGCTCTTGCGGCCAATCTCGGTTCGGTCTTGATGCTCAGGCCGTACAAGGACGGGGACGCGAACGTCCGGTCTGTTTGGCTCTGCTCGCGAAACGACGCAATAGGCAACGTGATCGTGATGGTCGCCGCCTTGGGCGTTTGGGGGACCGACACAGCTTGGCCCGACCTCCTCGTCGCTGCCGTGATGGGTGGCATCTTCCTGACCTCCTCGATCCAGATACTCCGACAGGCTTGGAGCGAGTTCAACGCGGATAACTCCGCAAGCCAGCAGACCGCTGCCGCTCGTTGACAACTCGGGCGGCTAATTAAGATTGGAAGCTTGTCCGCCAACATGAACAGTGATGCCTAGAACGTGCGACTCTTGAACACCTGAGCATTGACCAAAGCGTACGAGGAAGGCGGATGATCTGCACCCTTCCTCGCGCAGCCGTGGCCCCACACGCTTGAGTCCCCCCGTCTGTTCTGACGGGCAGCTCGACTGGAGAGAAAGCCTCAGCTCTTCGGATCGCCGCCCTTCAGCGCGTTCCAGGCGGCCTGGTTCGCCTGGTCGAACGCCTTGCGGGATTCGGCGAGCGCGGCGCTCAGGACCGACCAAGATTCGCTGCCGGCCTGCTTCAGCTTCTGCAGACGCGCTTCTGCTTCGGACGCATCGGATTTCATCTGCTGGAGCGCGGCATCGACATCGACGGTGCGGGCTGCAGCCACTTTACCCGCGGCTTCGCGGAATTTGTCCGCCGCTTCGCGCCACGCCTTTGCCTGGGCCGCTGCAACGTCCTTGAAGGTGGCCTGCTGCTGCTCGAACTGTTTTCCGGCGCCTTCGAAGTAGGTTTTTACCTGGGCTTCGAATCCAGCCCACTGCTTCTCCAGGTCAGCCTTGGCGTCCGTCCAGGCGGCTTCACCTGCTTCCGCCTGGGTCTTGAGCATCGCCTGAAACGCGTCACGGCGCGTCGTCAGATCGGACAGAAGTTGATCCGTCTTCACCTTGGACTCTGCCTTGGCCTGACCGGCCTTGACCTCGAACGAGGCCAATGCGGCGTCCATCTCGTCGATCCGCTCCTTGGCCCAATTGAGGTAGAAGTGCATGCTGCTCTGCTGTGACATGGCCGTCTCCATCTGCTTGCCGACGGCAGGTTCCCAGAGCTTCGGCTTGCTCGTATTGACCTGTCTCAATGATCGTGATCTCACGAAATTGCGACGGCGGCTTCGCACAGCGCAGACCCAGCGCCAGACAACCTCGACCTCCTGGATTTGTGGAACCCCTTGAGCGTTCAGCGCGTTTAGACGCGAATGCGATTGCGAGGTCCACCTGCTTCAGAGCTCATCCACCCTGATCCCCGGCGACACCGTCTGGCGGCGGTGCAAGGCGCGGCACGTGGCGGTTCTGAACGATGCTGCCGCTTATTTCGCGGCCCTGCGCGAGGCGCTGCTCGCGGCGGAAGATATCGTCTACATCATCGGGTGGGACATCCACAGCGAGACCCGGCTGGTCGGAGCGTCGGGGCGGGCGGACGACGGCTTGTCGGAACTGCTCGGCCCATTTCTGCGTGCCCTCGTGCACCGCCGGCCGGACCTGCGGATCAACATTCTCGTCTGGGACTTCGTCTCGTTCTACGCCTCCGAACGGGAATGGAATTCCGCGGCCAAATTCACCGCCGACACGGACGGCCGAGTCCGATTTCATCTGGACTCCACGCTTCCGTTCGGTTCGGCCCAGCACCAGAAGATCGTCTGTATCGATGGTTCGCTGGCGTTCGTCGGCGGGCTCGATCTGACGATCAGGCGCTGGGACACGAGCGACCATCGCGCCGATCACGAACTGCGCTGCGACCCCCAGGGCCAGCCATACCCGCCGTTTCATGATGTTCAATGCGTGGTCGACGGGGATGCTGCCGCCTCGCTGTTCGAGCTGGCCGAGGAGCGCTGGCGCGCGGCAGGCCTACAGATGCAGGATCGGCGTGCGCAAAAGGGGATGCGCTGGCCGGCGGATGTGCCGGTCGAGGCTGAGCTCATGCCGGTTGGGATCGCCCGGACCGAGGTGGTCTGTCCTGCAGGTTCGACCATCAGGGAGGTCGAACGCTCCTTGATTGCAGCGATCCGTTCCGCGACGAGCTTTATCTACATCGAGAACCAGTTCACCAGCGCCATCAAGATCGCGCGTGAGTTGGCGGAGCAGATGCAGCGCGTGCCGTCGCTCCGGGTTCTGGTCGTCGCTCCAAAACTGCATTCCTCGTGGCTGGAATCCCAGGCCATGCAGAATGGCCGTGGCGCGTTCATCGACTGCTTCAGCGAGGCCGGCGTGGCAGATCGCATCCGCTTCGTCTACCCGGTCTCACGAGAGGGAGACACGGAAGCGGCCGTGATGGTGCACAGCAAGCTCATGATCGTCGATGACAGGATCTTGAGGATCGGCTCGGCCAATTTGAACAACCGGTCGATGGGCGCCGACAGCGAATGTGATCTGATCTTTGAAGCCGTATCCGACGAACATCGGGAGTCCGTCGCTTCAGTTCGGCATCGCCTGATAGCCCATTTTTGTGGCCTCGACGAACAGAGCGTCAGGCAAAACGACGATCGTCTTCTTGCTCTTATGGACGAGGTGTCGAAAGCCGATGGCCCGAAGACGCTGCGGGCAGTGGAAGCCTCAGTCCCGACCAGCACCCTTGCCACGATGGTTCAGCCGGTGGCGGACCCTGAGCGGCCCCTTCATCTCGAGCGGGCGGCATCGCGCATGTGGAGCACGAAGACCGTCATCGGGATCTTATCGATCGCCGTGGCGCTTCTTGGCTTGGCAATAGCCTGGTCGTACACCTCCTTGGGCGATTTCGCCGACACGGGCCGCATCTCGAATTTGCTGTCGACCTATTCCCAGTCCGTCTGGGGGCCGCCACTCGCAATCGCGGTTTTTGTCGTCGGCGGGCTGGTGGTGTTTCCGGTGCTCGTGCTCATTGCAGCAACGGCTGCCGCGCTTGGGCCATGGCTGGGTTTCGCCACGGCGATCGCCGGTGTCTTGCTCAGCGCCTTCATCCTTTTCGTGATCGGGCGCGCCCTCGGACGGCAGCGGCTTCAGCAGTTGCTCGGACGACGTGCCGCGCGGATCCAGGACCGCGTTGTCGGCAAGGGCGTCCTGGCTGTCGTCGTCATCCGGATGATTCCCATCGCACCGTTCTCGGTCGTGAATGTCGTGGCTGGCGCGAGCACGCTGCCTTTACGCGACTTCCTGCTCGGAACCCTGCTTGGCATGACGCCTGGTATTCTTGCCATGGCCGTGCTGGGGGCTCAGATCGCGGATTTGGCCCGCAACGCATCCTGGAGCAGCATGTTGCTGTTGGTGCTGGCGTTCCTGGGCTGGCTCGGCGTCTGCGCGGGCGCGCAATTCCTCGCGACCTGGCTCGCCGGGAGGCGCTGATGGCGCCGGTGCGTTTCATGACGTGGAATGTGCACGGCACGTTCAATCTCAATCCGAAGTTCGATCTGGAGGGGGTCTGCTCCATCCTTCGCAAATGGGCCCCTGATGTCGTCGCGCTTCAGGAGGTGGATTCGCGATCGAGGTCCGACGATCCGTTTGCGAAGCTGGCGAGTGTCGTCGGCGATCACCGCGTTCACGCCAAGTCGATTGTCACTGCGGATGGCGACTACGGTCAGATGCTCCTGAGCCGCTTTCCGTTCTCCGGGGTGCCCGAAATCGTCGACGTGTCGTATCGGGAGCGCGAGCCGCGCAGGGCCATTGCCACTGGCCTCCTGACGCCGGTCGGTGACGTGCGCGTGGTTGCCACGCATCTCGGCCTGAGCATCCACGAGCGATATGCCCAGGCACAAACCCTGGTGAGCCTGGTGAAACCCGGAAGGACCGTCGTCCTCGGCGATTTCAACGATTGGTTTTGGGTCAAGTCGGTGCGGCGGGTGCTCGCGCAGGCCTGCCCCAACCGTACGCGGCTGCGCACCTTCCCATCGCGCCTACCCCTTATGCGGCTTGACCGGATTTATGCGACGTCTGATAGCCGGATCGAGAAGGTCTGGACCGACGTGGAGGCGAGAGCCTTCTCGGACCATCTGCCCGTCATTGCCGATGTTGAGATCCAGGGGCCTTCGAGAACCCAAGAAAATCTTTATTATCCAATAGCATAGCTACTGTGCATGGGGTTGTTTTTCGATATTTCTTGGAGCGGCCTTCGGGCACGGCGAACAGCTCGAGTTCCAATTTGCGGGTCCGCGGGGTCCACCTTATGGAACCCTTTCGCCGCGTCTGCGTTGTCTCCGCATGACTGAAGACCTTTCCTTCCGACGCAAACCCCTGACCCCCGAGCAGCGCCAGGCGCGCGATGCGGCACGCCGGATCGAGGCCGAAAAGGCCATGCGCGACCATGAAGAGGCGCAGAAGGCGTTTTACGCCAACAAGGAGCGGTTGAGGGCCGAACGGCTGGCGCGCGAGGCGGCGGCGGCGAAGGCCTGATCCTGCGCGGGTCCCTCCGGCAATATTCTGACGCGATCTGTCCGGGCGATGCCGCCGGCTAGTGCCTGTTCGGCGTCCTCGTCGCGCTCCAGGCCAGCCTCAGCGCCTGGACGGCACCGGTGAACGCGCCACGGGGCGATTGCGCTTCGATGGCTTCGGCTGCGATGCGGCAATCGTCGGCGACCTTGAGCAGCCCGCTTCGCGCGAGGTCCATGGCGGAGAGGGCGGCCTGCTCCAGGCAGACCCGTTCAAGCCGTCGAAACTCCCGCAGCTCTTTGTTCATGCCTCAGCTCTCGGTATGCCCCAAGCCATGCGGCGCTGAGTCTGCTTAACGATCGGTAAACGGTCTCTGCCTAGCCAAGTCGGCTGGCGCCGGGCTTGTGCGGGCCATGCACGCGCCCGGCGCGGGGGCGCATCGGCAGGCTTGACGGCGTTTGGCTTCCGCCGGAAGCTTCAACTGATCCGAACTGACGTGAAGCACGGAGACGTTCGCCCCCAGCCAGTCCGACACCCATCAGCGCAAGTGCAAATGGAGCTGACCATGACCACGTTCGACAAGCGCGAGCAGGGCTTTGAGGCCAAATTCGTCCACGACGAGGAGTTCATGTTCAAGGCCACCGCCCGGTCCAACAAGCTGCTCGGGCTCTGGGCTGCAGGCCAGCTCGGGCTCAGCGGCGATGCCGCGGCAAGCTACGCAACCACGCTGGTGACGGACCATCTGGAGAGCCGGGCGATCGCCGATGTCGTGGACAAGGTGTCAGGCGATCTCGCCGCCAAGGGCATCGCGCGTGAGCAGGTCGCGCTGAAGCTTCAGGAGTGCCTGCACCAGGCGCTGGCGCAGCTCGAAGTGGACAAGCAATAAGGCCGACGTTGGTAACCTCACTCGGCCTGCTTGCGCGTGCCGGAGTCACCGAGCTTGTCGACATAGGCAATGCCGATCGCCGAAACGACGAAGGTGAGGTGAATCAGCACCTGCCACATCACGCCGGTCTCGGTGAAGCCGGCGCGGTTCGAGCCGAGATTGCCGGCCTCGATGAAGGTGCGCAGCAGCGCGATCGAGGAGATGCCGATGATGGCCATGGCGAGCTTGATCTTGAGGACGCTTGCATTGACGTGGCCGAGCCATTCCGGCTCGTCGGGATGGCCCTGCAGGTCGAGCCGCGAGACGAACGTCTCGTAGCCGCCGACGATCACCATCACCAGCAGATTGGAGATCATCACGACGTCGATCAGCGCCAGCACGCTCATCATGATCTGCTGCTCGGTGAGATCGAGGGCGTGCCAGGAGAGGTGCCAGAGCTCTTTCAGGAACAGCGCGATATAGACGCACTGCGCCACGATCAGTCCCAGATAGAGCGGCAGCTGCAGCCAGCGCGAGCCGAAGATGATCATCGGCAGCAGGCCCAGGCGCGGCGGGGGCGAACGGGGTTCGGCACGAGGTTCGGATTGGGGTGAAGGCTCAACCGACATTCAGGCTGCATCCTCGCAATCGAAACGATCGCTTTTATCTAGCCCGACAACATGGCCGGCGGAAGACGCCCCGCGTGTCTCGCCTTCGGCGGACCTGGCCATTTCGTGCTAGCGTGCCGAACGGCCATCGCGCGACGATGTGGATCGGGAGGCGGGGAGTGACGAGGAGCGGCTTTCGCAGATGGTCCGGCGGCATCGCGCTCGCCGGCGCGATCATGATCGGCGCGGGCACCGCGGAGGTCTCGGCGACACCGCTGACGCCGTTTCGCTACGAGGCGCAGGCGCAGCGTCATTGCCCGCACGACAAGGTGGTCTGGCTCGACTTCAGGAAGGGCATCTACTACCGCAAGGGTCAGAAGCGGTACGGCCAGGGGTTCGACGGCAGCTTCGTCTGCCTGAACGAGGCCCGTGACGGCTTCTATCGTCGCTCCGTGCTGGGCCTGCGCTGAGAGCGGCGCCTGACGCCGGCTATTTCTGCGCCGGCAGCCTGACCGGCACGTGCGGGGAGGTGCTGATGACCCGGGGGCTGCCGTCGGGATAGGAGCGGTCGCCGCGGATCAGGGATTCCAGGACCAGGAAGAATTTCTCGGCAAGCATTCGCGTCACCCTCGTTGGTGATGGCCTCTGGAAATGAGTCGAGGCAGCGAACGCGGGAATTCAATCAACGGATTGGGAGCGGGACATCGGCGCCTGATGCGCCTGATGGAGCTGTGCTGGAGGGTAACGAAGCGGAGCGGGGCTCAGGCGAACGCCAGTGCCACGAGGCTCGAGCAGAGCAGGACCAAGCCGCCGGCGGTCAATGCCAGGAAGCCGTCAGATACCAGGTCATGGTTGCGCATGTGACACCTGCCGCTCTCGTTTTCGATGCTCGGTCGGATCGATCAAAATTGTCCGAACGCGCCGCTTGAAAGAGGTGATGCTTGCCGATCGCGCGAGTGCCCTCAGGCCCTCGTGCGGTAACCTTCAAACGCATGGGCCAGGAAGATCCCCGCGCTTACCAGACCCATCAGTGCCGAAACCGTCTCGATCATCGTTAAATTCCAAATCCCACCCTTGCATCCGAGAGAACGCGTGCGGCCTTGCACAGTCAAAAGAATTCCAGTGAAGGCAGCGACAATGGGGGTGGAGTGAGGATTTGGCGCAACAGAATGTCCAGCCGTGGCACAGAGTCGGTGCCATCGCTCCGTAGAACAACGGAAAAATGCGAACGTCTCGTTTACCATCCCGGCGGGATCGCCGTGGGCTCCCCATTTCCGCCGTGTTCGGGTTGCGTTATCGTTACCGCTTCCGACGCGGTGGTGGGCCGCCTCGGATTAGAGGACCGGACAGCGCTCCCCGTGGCCAAAGCGGGTTGGGTACGCCTCCGGCAAAGTGGTATTTGGGGCGCATGGGGATCCGTCGGTCAGATTCGGTTTTGCGGGCCGCGCGTGGTGCTGCGGCGGTCGCGGCCTGCGTTGCGCTTGCCAATTGCGCCTCCTCCAACAAATTCGCCAGCCGCGTCGATCCGAAATACGGCGTATCCTCGAGCCCCCGGGTCGTGGCGTTCGGGGACCCGGTCCCGAAGGGCGGCGGCACCTACCGCGTCGGCAAGCCCTATGTCGTGGCGGGCCGGACCTACGTGCCGGAGGAAGACGTCAACTATCGCGCCGAGGGCATGGCGTCCTGGTACGGCGACGACTTCCACGGCCGCCTGACCGCCAATGGCGAAGTGTTCGACATGACCTCGCTGACCGCGGCGCATCCGACCCTGCCGATGCCGTCCTATGCGCGGGTGACCAATGTCTCGAACGGCAAGTCGCTGATCGTGCGCGTCAATGACCGCGGGCCCTATCACGGCAACCGCCTCATCGACGTCTCGAACAAGGCGGCCGAACTGCTTGAATTCAAAGGCAATGGCGTCGCCAAGGTCCGCGTCGAATATGTCGGCCGGGCGCCGCTCGAAGGCTCCGACGACCGCCAGCTTCTGGCGACCCTGCGCACCGGCGTTCCGGCGCCGTCGCCCTCGATGGTCCGGGTCGCCTCGGCCAAGCCCTTCGTGCCGGAATTGCCGGGATCGAGCCGCGTTGCCATTCGCGGCGACGTGCCGATGCCGGAGGGGCGGCCCTATAATCTCGGCACCACCTCCGCCGACATGGCCTCGCTCAACGCGACCTCGGAAATGTCGGCCTCGAGCCGCAGCCGGGGCCGGGCGGTCCACAACACCCGCGCCGTGTCCTATGAAGAGGACGGCCGCTACGCCGCCGAGAATGCGCCGTCGTCGGCCGACGGGGCCGCCGAGGCCCGCAGCATCCTGAGCGGCCGCGGGCTCTACTAGACTGCGCTTTCGTTCAGGAATTGCACCAGCGCCGCGTTCACCTCGTCGGGCCGTTCCTGCTGCACCCAATGGCCGGCGCCCTCGATGATCAGCTTTCGCTTCAGATTGGGCAGCACGCGCTCGAGCTCGTTGACGCGCTTGGCGCCGATCAGGCCGGTGATGACGGCGTCCCTGGAGCCGGCGATGAACAACGAGGGCTGATGGATCTGCGCGTCCTGCCAGGGCGCCGTCAGCTCCCAATTGCGGTCGATGTTGCGGTACCAGTTCAGCCCGCCGCGAAAGCCGGACTTGCGGAAGCTCTCGGTGAAATAGGCGAGATCTGCCTCGCCGAGCCAGGCGGGCAGCGGCTCCTCGGCGGTCGCGTGGCTGAGAAAGCCCTTGCCCTCCTGCACGAACATGGCGGCGGTGGGATCGGCAAGGCCGCGTCCGCCGAGCACGATGCGCATGGTGCGGGCGACGTCGCGTTCCAGCTCGGCCTCGGCGACGCCGGGCGCCTGGAAGTACTGCCAGTAGAAATTGGTGACGCCGCCCTGGCGCAAGAGGTCGAGCGGCTTGCCGCGGCCGCGGAACGGCGGCGGCACGCTAAGGCCGGCGACCGCCGTGAAGATGTCCGGGCGGAACAGCGCCGCGTGCCAGGCGACCGGCGCGCCCCAATCGTGGCCGACCACCATCGCCTTGGTTTCGCCGAGCGCCTGCACCAGGCCGACCACGTCGCCGACCGTGTCGAAGATCGAGTAGGCGGCAACCTCAGGCGGCGCGGCGCTTTGGCCGTAGCCGCGCATGTCGGGGGCGACGACGTGAAACCCGGCCGCGGCGAGCGCGGGGATCTGGTGGCGCCAGGAATAGGACAGCTCCGGCCAGCCATGGCACAGAACGACCAGCGGACCCTGGCCGGCTTCGCGGATGAAGAGATCGATGCCGTTGGCCTTGATCACGCGGGTGGAAGACATCGCTTTTCCGCCTTGTTTCAGGGGTTTGGTCGAGAAACATAAGGCGCCACGATAGGGGCGCGGCGAGAATCGTGCAATCTCGCGGCAGGCGTCCAACGTCGTGTTGTTCGCACCGGTTCCAGCTGTTAGAACGCCGCTCTCAGGGCTTGGCCATGGCATTTCGTCCTTCTTCGCTTCGTCGCAGCCGCTTCACCGCGAGGGCGCTGGTGCGCGGGCTGATCGCGACGGTTGTGGTCGTGGGCGTCGGCTGGAGCGGGGCACTTCTGGCCGCCAACCAGAGCATCCAGGGGGCCAAGAAGCCGGACGATGCCGGCTTCGACGGCGATGCCCCGACTGCGATCCTGATCGAGGCCTCCTCAGGCAGCGTGCTGTTCGAGAAGAACGCCGACGAGCTGCGCGCGCCCTCCAGCATGATGAAGCTGATGACGGCGGAAGTCGTCTTCAATGCCATCAAGAAGGGCGACATCAAGCTCACCGACGAGTACCGGATCAGCGAGAATGCCTGGCGCCGGGGCGGCGCGCCCTCGGGCGGCTCGACCATGTTTGCCGCCATCAACAGCAAGGTCTCGGTCGACGATCTCCTGCACGGCGCGATCATCCAGAGCGGCAACGATGCCTGCATCGCGCTTGCCGAGGCCATGGCCGGCAACGAGAAGATCTTCGCGGCCGACTTCATGACCAAGCGCGCGCGTGAGCTCGGCATGACCAAGTCGACCTTCGGCAACTCCAACGGCTTGCCCGACCCCGCCAACAAGATGACGGTGCGCGAGCTCGGAATCCTCGCCCGGCACATTATCCTGGACTTCCCCGAATTCTACAAACTGTTCGGCGAGAAGGAGTACACCTGGAACAAGATCCGCCAGCCCAACCGCAATCCGCTGCTCAACTCGATGGAAGGCGCCGACGGCCTGAAGACCGGTTATACGAAGGAGGGCGGCTACGGTATGGTCGGCTCGGCCGTGCAGAACGGCACGCGGCTGATCGTCGTCGTCAACGGATTGGAAGATCCCGAGGATCGCGCCACGGAAGCCAAGAAAATGCTGGAGTGGGGTTTCCGCAATTTCGAGACCCGCACGCTGATCGCGGCCGAGCAGCCGGTCGGCTACGCCAAGGTGTTCGGCGGCGAGAGCCGTTCGGTCAAGCTCGTCGCCAAGACTCCGGTGAAGGTGATGGTGCACAAGAACGGCAGCGACAAGCTGATTGCGCGCGTCGTCTATAGCGGTCCGGTGCGGGCGCCGGTCGAGGCCGGCCAACGGGTCGGCGTGGTCAAGGTCTGGCGTAGCGGCAACATCGCGGTGGAGACGCCGGTCTATGCGGCCGAAGCGATCGGCACCGGCTCGACCGTGCGACGTGCGATCGACGGCGCCAGCGAGCTCGTGATCGGCATGTTCCGCGCAGGCGCCGAGAAGCTCTGATCATGAGTGAGAGCGCGCCACAGCGGCCGTCCGGACGCGGACGCTTCATCACCTTTGAAGGCGGCGAGGGCACCGGCAAGTCGACCCAGATCAAGAAGCTCGCCGACCGTCTCAAGGCGGCAAAGCTCCGCATCCGCGTCACCCGGGAGCCGGGCGGCTCGCCGGGCGCCGAGATCATGCGTCATCTGGTGCTGTCGGGCATGGGCAGGCTGCTCGGCCCCGAGGCGGAGACGCTGCTGTTTGCCGCCGCGCGCGATGACCATGTCCGCACCGTGATCCTGCCTGCGCTCAACCAGGGGACCTGGGTGCTGTGCGACCGCTTCGCCGACTCGACGCGGGCCTATCAGGGTAGCCTCGGCCAAGTGCCTGAGGGCCTGATCAACGCGATGCAGCGGGTCACGATCGGCGATCTCAAGCCGGACCTCACCATCATCCTCGACCTGCCGGTCGAGATCGGCCTGCAACGCGCCGCCGCGCGCCGGGGCGGTGGCACGCCGGACCGGTTCGAGGGCGAGAAGCTGAGCTTCCACCAGGGCCTGCGCGAGGCCTATCGCAAGATTGCCGAGGACGATCCCGCACGCTGCGTGCTGATCGACGCCAATTCCGACCCTGACACGGTTGCGGGCCGTGTCTGGACGGCGCTGCGCGATCGTCTTCTTCCCACGCCAGCCTCGGCGGTTTCCGTATGAGCCCGCGTCAGACCGAGCGCGAAACCGGCATTCCGCATCCGCGCGAGACATCGAAACTGTTCGGTCATCGCGAGGCGGAGACCGCGCTGTTGACGGCCTATCGCAGCGGCCGCATCCCTCACGCCTGGCTGATCGGCGGGCCGCAGGGCATCGGCAAGGCGACCCTGGCCTATCGCATGGCGCGCTTCGTGCTAGCCCATGGCCAGCCGCTTGCGCCTTCCGTGCAGCGCGCCGAAGACCTCGCGATCGATCCCGATGACGCCGTGGCGCGGCAGGTGGCGGCCGGCTCGCATGGCGGCCTGCTGACGCTGGAGCGTACCGCCAACGATCGCGGCGTGATGCGCACCGTGATCACCGTGGACGAGACGCGCGAGACGATCGGCTTCTTCGGCTCGACTGCCGCGGCCGAAGGCTGGCGCGTCTGCATCGTCGATACCGTCGACGAGCTCAATCCGAACGCGGCCAACGCGCTGTTGAAAATCCTCGAGGAACCGCCGCAGCAATCGCTGTTCCTCTTGGTGAGCCACGCGCCCGCGCGCGTGCTCGCCACCATCCAGTCGCGCTGTCGCAAGCTTCGCCTGCGATCGCTCGCCACGAATGATGTGATCGGGGCGGCGGCGTCGGCGGCCGAGCTCGATCCGAACGATCCAGCGCTGCGCGAGGCGGCGGAGGCCTCAGAGGGCAGCGTTGCACGGGCTCTGACTCTCCTCGGCGGCGACGCGCTCAAGCTCCAGCAGCGCACGGCGGCGCTGCTCGCGCGCCTGCCGCAGGTCGATCCGCGCGAATTGCACACGCTCGGCGATTCGCTCGGCACCAGTGACCGCGTCGCGCTCGCGGCCTTCATCGACGGCATCGATCGCTGGATCGCGGAACGCCTGCATGCGGACGAGGCCAATGCCAACCAGAACCTGCCGCGCCTTGCGCGCCTAGCCGAGGTATGGGAAAAGATCGTCCGCGCCGCGCGCGACACCGAAACCTACAATCTGGAACGAAAGCCCTTGGTTTTCTCGGTGTTCGGCTGGCTGGCGGACGCAACGCGCTAAAGCATGATCCGGAACAGTGCGCAGCGGTTTTCCGAAAGATCATGCGCAAATCAATAATCGAACCCAGGTTCGTCTCCAGATTTCGAGAAGCCGGTAAAGGAATTCGTCGTGGCAACGCGAGCTAAGAAAACTGCTAAAGGCAAGGGCCGCAACAAGGCTGCGAAGAAAGCCGCAAAGAAGGCCGTGAAGGCGCGCGCGTCCAAGGCCAACGCCAAGGCGGCCAAGAAAGTCAAGAAGACCAAGAAGGCCACGGCCAAGAAGGGCGCGAAGAAGAGCGCCGTGAAGACGGCAAAGAAGGCGGTCAAGAAGGCTGCGAAGAAGCCGGCTGTCGCCAAGAAGGCTGTGAAGAAGGCCGCCAAGAAGCCAGCCAACAAATCAGCCAAGACCCCCGCCAAGTTACCTGCGAAGACGGTGGCCAAGAAGGCGAGGCTGGTCGCGCCTGTGATCGCAGCGCCGGCCCCCGCCGCCACGCCGCCGAAGGCTGCCAAGCCGAAGGCCCCGCGCGCGCCGAAGCCCGCTGCAGCTCCGCAAGCCGCAGCGCCCGCAGCCGCACCAAAGGCTGCCGCGCCCGTTGCCGCCCCCGCACGCGACAACGTCTTCTACATCACGACCGCCATCGCCTATCCCAACGGCAGTCCGCATATTGGCCACGCCTATGAGGCGATCGCGACCGACGTGCTCGCGCGTTTTGCGCGGCTCGACGGCAAGGACGTGTTCTTCCTGACCGGTACCGACGAGCACGGCCAGAAGATGGTGCAGACGGCGGCCGGCGAGAACATGGCCGTATCCGCGCTCGCTGCCCGCAATGCCGGTCGCTTCAAGGAGATGGACGAGCGTCTGAACGTGTCGTTCGACCGCTTCATCCGCACCACCGAGGAGCAGCATCATCGCTCCAGCCAGGAGATCTGGCGGCGCATGGAAGCGAGCGGCGATATCTATGCCGACATCTATGCCGGCTGGTATTCCGTGCGGGACGAGGCGTATTACGCTGAGGATGAGACGCGCCTGAACGATGACGGCGTCCGGCTCGGCCCGCAGGGCACGCCGGTCGAATGGGTCGAGGAGAAGAGCTATTTCTTCCGCCTGTCGGCATACCAGGACAGGCTCTTGAAGCTCTATGCGGAACATCCCGATTTCATCGGGCCGGATTCCCGCAAGAACGAGGTGGTGAGCTTCGTCAGAGGCGGCCTGCGTGATCTCTCGATCTCGCGCACCACCTTCGATTGGGGCGTCAAGGTGCCTGGCGACGAAGAGCACGTGATGTATGTCTGGGTCGACGCGCTGACCAACTACATCACCGGCGTCGGCTTCCCCGATGAGAGCGACAAAAACTGGCGCTATTGGCCGGCCGATGTGCACATCATCGGCAAGGACATCATCCGTTTCCACGCGGTGTATTGGCCGGCGTTCCTGCTTTCGGCCGGCATCCCGCTGCCGAAGCGGGTCTATGCCCACGGCTTCCTGTTCAGCAGGGGCGAGAAGATGTCGAAGTCGGTCGGCAACGTCGTCGATCCCTTCAATCTTGCCGACCAATACGGCGTCGACCAGGTGCGCTATTTCTTCCTGCGCGAGGTGCCGTTCGGACAGGACGGCAACTACAACCACGAGGCCATCGTGGCGCGCATCAACGCCGACCTCGCCAACGATCTTGGCAACCTCGCGCAGCGTTCGCTGTCGATGATCGCCAAGCAACTCGGCGGCGTGCTGCCCGAGCCCGGCGAATTCAGCGCCAACGACAAGGCAATCCTGGCGATGGCCGACGGCATGGTCGCCGCATCGCGCGAGGCCATGGCAACGCAGCAGATCCATCACTGGCTCAACGCCGTCTGGGCCGTGGTTGCGGAGGCCAACCGCTATTTCGCGGGCGAGGCGCCGTGGGCGCTCGCCAAGACCGACCCGGCCAGGCAGAAGACGGTGCTCTACGTCACGGCCGAAGTCGTGCGCCAGATCGCGATCCTGGCGCAGCCAGCGATGCCGACCGCTTCAGGATTGCTGCTCGACAGCCTCGGCATCCCGGACGGGGAGCGCAACTTCGTCATGCTCGGCGGTTCCAAGCGCATCGCACCCGGCTCGACCCTGCCGGCGCCAACGCCGGCGTTCCCGCGCTACATCGAGCCGGCAGCCTAGGACGTTTGCGCGATGCTGGTCGACAGCCACTGCCATCTGGATTTTCCGGATTTTGCGGAAGATCTCGACGGGATCGTATCGCGGGCACGCGCGGCCGGCATCGGCCGCATGGTCACGATCTCGACCCGGGTCCGGAAGCTCGACCAGCTTCTGGCCATCACTGAACGCTATGACGATGTCTACTGCTCGGTCGGCACTCATCCACATAACGCGGATGAGGAGGACGGTATCGCGCCGGACGAGCTGGTTGCGTTGACGGAGCATCCCAAAGTCGTCGCGCTCGGCGAGGCCGGGCTCGATTATTTCTACGACAACGGCTCGCCAGAGGCGCAGGCGAGGGGCTTTCGCGCCCACATCGCCGCCGCCCGCACCACCGGCCTGCCGCTGGTGATCCACACCCGCGAGGCCGACGCGGACTGCGCGCGCATCCTGGAAGAGGAGGCGGCCAAGGGGGCGTTTCGCGCCGTGCTGCATTGTTACACCGGCGGGCGCGAGCTGGCGCTGAAAGCGGTGTCACTCGGGCTCTATATCGGTTTCACGGGCATCCTGACCTTCAAGAAATCGGAGACCTTGCGGGCGCTGGCGGCCGAACTGCCGGCCGATCGCATTCTGGTCGAAACGGACTCGCCCTATCTTGCGCCCGGCAAGTTCCGGGGCAAACGCAACGAGCCCGCTCATGTAGTCGAGGTCGCAAAAGTGCTGGCCGCGACGCGCGGCGTGTCGCTTGACGAGATCTCGCGCCAGACCAGCGAAAACTTCTTCCGCCTGTTCTCGAAGGTGAAAGCTTGAAACCGGGAGCCGCATGACGCTGACGCTGACCATCCTGGGCTGCGGCTCCTCCGCCGGCGTGCCGCGCCCGGCGCTCGGCTGGGGTGCCTGCGATCCCAACAATCCCAAGAACCGCCGCCGCCGCTGCTCGCTGCTGGTCGAACGGACCTCCGAGCACGGCACCACGCGCATCCTGATCGACACCTCGCCGGATCTGCGCGAGCAATTGCTCTCGACCAATGTCGATCACATCGACGCGGTGTTCCTGACGCATGAGCACGCCGATCAGACCCACGGCATGGACGATTTGCGTTCGGTCGTGATGCACATGCGCCGTCGTATCCCGACCTATTTCAACCAGTCGACGGCCAAGGACATCCTGTCGCGGTTCTCCTATTGCTTCATCTCGCCGGAGGGCAGCGACTATCCGCCGATCCTGACGCGGCATTCGATCGAAGCTGGCGAAAGCCAGACCGTTCTGGGGAAGGGCGGCGCCGTGACGATGACGGCCTTCCTGGTGCAGCACGGCAACATTCCCGCGCTCGGCTACCGCATCGGGGATGCGGCCTACACACCCGACCTCAACGACATCCCGCGCGAGAGCTGGGGTGCGCTGGAGAATCTGGACCTTTGGATCGTCGACGGTCTGCGCTACACCAACCATGTCAGCCATTTCAGCATCAACGACGCGCTGTCCTGGATCGAACGGTTCAAGCCGAAGCGCGCGGTCATCACCAACATGACGGCCGACGTCGATTACGAAGTGATCCGGCAATCGCTGCCCGCGGGCGTCGTGCCCGCTTTTGACGGGCTGCGGCTCGAGACGCACTGAGCGCACCGGCCTGGCGCGATACGGCCTCGCCGGCAATGGAGCGGGAGCCTCAACGCTGCCGAGACTTCCCGGCGCCGCCGGCGTCGATCCGCATTTGAAATGGGAAATCAGCTCAGGCCGAGATCGCCTTCACTGATCCCACTTCGTTGCGCAGCAGGAACTTCTGGATCTTGCCCGTGGACGTTTTCGGGATCGGCCCGAACACGACGGCCTTCGGTGTCTTGAAGCCCGACATGTGTTTGCGGCAGAACGCGATGATGTCGGCTTCGCTCGCGCTGGCGCCGTCCTTCAACTCGACGAAGGCGCAGGGCACTTCGCCCCATTTCGGATCGGGCTTTGCCACCACGGCGGCAAACAGCACGGCCGGATGCTTGTAGAGGATGTCCTCGACCTCGACGGAGGAGATGTTCTCGCCGCCGGAGATGATGATGTCCTTGGAGCGGTCCTTGATGATGACGTAGCCGTGCTCGTCGAGCACGCCGAGATCGCCGGTGTGAAACCAGCCGCCCTCGAAGGCTTCCCTGGTCGCCTTCTCGTTCTTGAGATAGCCCTTCATCACGATGTTGCCGCGGAACATGACCTCGCCGATGGTTTCGCCGTCGCGCGGCACCTCTTGCATCGTCTGCGGATCGATGACGGTGACGCCTTCCTCGAGCGGGTAGGGCACGCCCTGCCGGCGCTTCATGCGCGCGCGCTCGGCCGGCGGAAGCTCGTCCCAGCCGGGCTGCTCGGCGCAGACGGAGGCGGGGCCGTAGACCTCGGTCAGGCCGTAGACATGGGTCAGCTTGATGCCGATGCTCTCTGCACCTTCGAGCACCGCGACCGGCGGCGCGGCGCCGGCGATCAGGCCGACGACGCGGCGGGCCGCACCGCCCTTGGGCGCATCGGGTGCGTTGATCAGTGTGTTGTAGACGATCGGCGCGCCGCACATGTGGGTGACGCCGCGGCTCTTGATCAGCTCGAAGATCCTGGTCGGCTCGACCTTGCGCAGGCAGACATTGATGCCGGCGGCCGCCGCGATAGTCCAGGGGAAGCACCAGCCGTTGCAGTGGAACATCGGCAGCGTCCAGAGATAGACCGGATGCTGGCCGAGATTGCCGGCAAGGATGTTGCTGACGGCGTTGAGATAGGCGCCGCGATGATGGGTGACGACGCCCTTGGGATTTCCGGTCGTGCCAGAGGTGTAGCTCAGCGCGATCGCATCCCACTCGTCCTTTGGCGGAATCGCCGTGAACGCGGGATCACCTTCCGCGACTGCCGCTTCATATTCGATCTCGCCGATGCGACTGCCGCCTTTGAACGATGCGTCGTCGACGTCGACGACGAATGGCTTTGGCCCGCTCATCTGCGCGAGCGCGTCAGTTATGACGCCCGAGAACTCGGGATCGACCAGGATGATCTTCGCGCCGCCATGGTCGAGCTGGAATGCGATCGAAGGCGCATCGAGGCGGATGTTGAGCGCGTTGAGCACGGCGCCGGTCATGGGCACGGCGAAATGCGCCTCGTTCATCGCCGGGATGTTCGGCAGCATCGCCGCCACGGTATCGCCGACGCCGATGCCCTTGCGCGCGAGCCAGGACGCGAAGCGCCTGCAGCGCTCATAGGTCTGCGCCCAGGTGAAGCTGCGGCCCTCATAGACCGTGCTGACATGATCGGGATAGACGGCGGCGCTGCGCGCGAGGAAGCTGAGCGGACTCAGCGGCACGTAGTTGGCGGGTGTCCTGTCGAGCCCGATATTGTATTGGTTCTGCCGCTCACTCATCGACACCCTCCGTCAAACGCCTCAAAGGAATCCGATCGAGATCCACGGGAAGATCGCGACGATGATCAATCCCACCAGCAGCGCCAGCAGATAGCCCCAGATCGGGCGGATGCCTTCGGCCGGATCGACGCGTCCGATGGCGCAGGCGGCATAATAGCCGACACCGAAGGGCGGGGCGAATAGTCCGATGCCCATGGCGAGAATGATCACCATGGCGTAGTGCACCTCGTGCACGCCGACGGCCCGGGCGATCGGAAACAGCAGCGGACCGAACAGCACGATCGCCGGGATGCCCTCCAGCACGCTGCCGAGGATGGTGAAGGCCAGGATCGACACGGCGATGAAGGTCGCCGCTCCCCCGGGCAATCCGGTCATGGCCGCCGCCAGCGAGCGCGAGAAGCCTGATTGGGTCAGGCCCCAGGCCATACCTGTCGCCGTGCCGATGATCAGCAGGATGGCGCCCGACAGCGCCGCAGTCTCGACCAGCATCGGAAACAGCCGCGACCAGTCGAACCGGCGGTAGACGAGGAGGCCGACCAGGGCGCCATAGACGATGCCGATGGTGGAGACTTCGGTCGCGGTCGCGATGCCCTCGACCACGGCGTAGCGGATCACGAAGGGCAGCGCCAGCGCGGGCAGGGCGACGAAGAACGTCTTGCCGATCTCGCCACCGCTGGCGCGTCGGACATGGCTCATGTCCTCGTGGCGGTAGCGCCACCACACCAGCATGCAGAGCGTGATCGCGAGCACGACGCCGGGCAGCAGGCCGCCGGTGAACAGGGCGGCGATCGAGACGCCCGTCACCGAGCCGATCGTGATCAGCACGAGGCTCGGTGGAATGGTTTCGGTTTGCGCTCCGGTCGCCGCCAGAAGCGCGACGAGATCGCCGGGCTTGGCGCCGCGTTGTTTCATCTCCGGAAACAGCACGGGCGCAACGGCCGCCATGTCCGCGGCCTTGGCGCCTGATATGCCCGAGACCAGGTACATGGCGCCGACCAGCACGTAATGCAGGCCGCCGCGGACATGGCCGAGCAGGCTCGCCAGGAACGCCACCATGGCCCGCGCCATGCCGGTCATCTCGATCAGGAGCCCCAGGAACACGAATAGCGGCACCGAGAGCAGGATGAGGTGGCTCATGCCCTCGTCCATCCGCCCGACCAGCACCATGACTGGCGTGCGCGTGGTCAGCGCGAGATAGCCGAAGATCGCAAGGCCGAAGCCGAACGCAATGGGAACGCCGGCAAAGACGCAGAAGCCGGCGACGCCGACGAAGAAGATGATGAGGTTGAGATTGCCGAGCGGCCGCAGCAACGGCTCCGCCAGCCAGAACAGGCCGGTAATGACGGCAACGCTGACGACGGCAGCTGCGACCATCCGGTAATCGGCCGCGCGCAGCAGTCGCAACAAGGCAAAGGCCGCCATCAGCCCGATGCCGGCCGGCAGCGCGGCGGCGCGCCACATATTGGAGATCTGCAGCGCCGGCGTCGTGATGTAGCTCTCTTCGTAGGCGTAGTCGCAGGCTGGCCAGACGATCAAGACCAGGAACGCCAGCGCCGCCGAGGTCGCGACCAGATCCAGATAGGCCCGCATGGCAGGCTTGGCGCTGGCGACGATCGCGGTCATACGCATGTGCTCGGAGCGGCGGAACGCCACCGCTGCGCCCAGCATGGCGAGCCACAGGAACAGGATCGAGGCGAGCTCGTCCGACCAGATCAGCGGCCGGTGCAGGCCGTAGCGCGCGACTACGCCTGCAAACAGGATCACGATCTCGGCGACGACCAGGATCGCCGCCGGGATTTCGACGACGAGACCGAGCATGCGCTCGACCGAAGCCAGCACGGAAGGTCGGCGAGGGGACTGAAACGCCGCCTCGCCCACCACTGCGGTCACCTCGACCTCGACATGAGCCATGATGGCCCCAACGCGTTACGACAGCTTGCCGACGGCCTTTTCCAGGAGGTCCCAGGCCTGATCGCCATACTTGCCCTTCCACTCGGCATAGAAGCCGGCGGTCCGCAGCTTGTCGCGGAACGGCGCCACCGTGGGCTGATTGAAGGTCAGGCCCTTGGCCGCGAGCTCCTGCTGCAGATTGGCATTGAGCTTGGCGGTGTCCTCGCGCTCCTTGACGGCAGCGGCGTTGATGTTCTTGGCGACGACGGTGCGCACGTCCTGCGGCAGCTTCTCCCAGGCGCGGCGGTTGGCCAGGAACCAGAAGCCGTCCCACATGTGGTTGGTCAGCGAGCAGTACTTCTGCACCTCGTAGAGCTTGGCAGTGGAGATGATCGCCAGCGGGTTCTCCTGGCCTTCGACGATCTTGGTCTGGAGCGCCGAATAGACCTCACTGAAATTGATCGAGGCGGGCGCCGCGTCGAACGCCTTGAACATCGAGGTCCACAGCGGCGACACCGGCACGCGGATCTTGAAGCTCTTGAGGTCATCAGGGCCGGTGATCGGCTTGCTCGACGAGGTGGTCTGGCGGAAGCCGTTGTCCCAGATCTTGTCCATGACCTCGAGGCCGGCCTTCTTGATCTCGCCGCGGACATGGGCGCCGAGGTCGCCGTCCATGGCCTTCCAGACCGTGTCGTAGTCCGGGAACGCGAAGCCGATGCCGTTGATGGAGGCCGCCGGCACCAGGGTCGACAGGATCAGGCCCGATAGCGTGAAGAACTCGACGCCGCCGGAGCGGATCTGGCTCAGCATGTCGGTGTCCGACCCGAGCTGGTTGTTCGGGAAGATCTGGAGGTCGAACTTGCCGTTGGTCTCGGTCTTGATCGCCGCCGCCATCTCCTTGGCGCGTACGTTCAGCGGATGGGTGTCCGGCAGGTTATTGGCGTATTTGTAGGTGAACTCGGCGCTCTGGGCGCGGGCCACATGGGGCGCACCGATGCCGCCCAGGACCGCGGTCGCGGCGGAGGCCTTGAGAAGCGTGCGTCGGGAAAAACTCATGGGTCTGCTTCCTCGGAAGTTTGTTGTTGTTCTGAGACGCAAACCTATACGGACGGAAGGCCTGAAGGTCATCTGCGATCTCGCGAGGCCTCGCTTATTGCAGCCGGACAAGGTCCCGGCAATATCGGCTTTCGCAGAGATGGGGCCGGATTCAAAATCTGAAAAACGACCCCATGCACAGGAGCCGTCGAGAACCGGGGCAGCGTCGAGGCCCGGACCGAAAATCGCGTGAGGGCGAAGGTGCGATGACAGGAATTCCGCCTAAATAATTGATCTAATTGCATATAAAAATATTCCATAATATACCTTATGCGAATTACGGATTGGGCTATGGCCGTACGCGGCCTGCCAGTCAGATCTCGCCTGAACTGAGCGCCTATCGCTACACCTGGTGTCTGTTCCGCAGCCGAAGGACCTGCGGCCACTGCCCCGGCCGAGCGGCCATGCGGCTCTGAAGTGCGGCAGCTCTGATTGTTGCCGTAAGCGCGTCACTCCGCCGCAAGCGATCGCAGCCAGGCCAGTCTCGAGATCGCGCGCTCGGCCAGGTGCTGCAGGCTTTCGAGGTGGGCTGCGTCGCTCGACCGCTCGGCGCCGTCGAGGTAGCCGTCGACCAGGGCTTCGGCGATCTCCAGTGGATCCTTTCGTTCCATGGAGGCCGGAAAGCTGCCGAGGCCCGCGGCGGCGTCGGCCATCGCGATCGTCTGTTGGCGCATGTCCCGTGTCCGGACCGCGGCCGGCCCGCTCAGGCGCCGTTCGATATCGCCAAGTTGAGCAATCAGGCGAAGCTCGAGCCGCCGCGCATCGATTTGTGGCGGCCGAGGTGTCGATGCGTCGGCGCTGCTCCGTTCGTGTTCGAGATGATAGGCGCGGCGCCTCTCCTTCCGCAGCGTCGCGACATGGCCGAGCTCTTCCCTGGCCATCGCCTCGGATGCTCTCTTGATGTCAGGGTCCTTGGAATAGGCGGCGAGATAGGACCAGAATGCGAAGGCTCGCTCTTCGTTGCGGACCGCCATGGCGAGCGCGCGGTACGGTGTCATCAGCCGCGATGTCTTGACTTCGGCGGCAGCTTCCGGGGCAAGCGCTTCCGGCGCTTCCCAACGCACCAAAGCGGGATCCGGGCTCTTGCCGCGGCGCGATTGCGACCACTGCGTGACGCTGTCCACGTGCTCGCGCTCGGCGGCCGCGAGCTTAGTGAATACCTTGGCGAGATCAGCCTTGCCCTGCCCGCGCATGTCTTGCGCGAGAGATTCGTACCTGTTGGCGGCTTCCTGCTCCACTGCATGCGCTAGCGCAAAGAGCTCGTCGAGAGACTCCAATACACCTGCGGGCTCAGCACTGAGCAATGATGTGCGTAGGAATGGCATACCAAGGACTCCACATGCAGATTTCTGAACCGGTTCCGCGCACGCACAAATCTCAAGAGCGGGGTTGACAGAGTCAGTCGCGCGCGATGAGTGTTGCATGTCAGCGGCGACAAATCATCGAAGAAGATATCAAGGCACGCGCGCCTCTGTCCGTCGCGCAAATCGCATTTGTATCGATATGTTGATGCGACCGGATGACGATACCGCCTTCGCAAGGCGTGCAGCGCTAGCGCTCGCAGGCTTGCTGCTGATGTGTCTGACTTATATTTCGCCCGCGTGCGCCGCCGGTGACTTACCAACATACCTGCCGAAGATTACGCCTGCGGAATTTTTCCCGAATGCGGACCGTTTCGGCCCGCCGCAAGGCGATCCGCCCATCGTACCAGTGTACCGCGGCGACCAGCTCCAGGGATTCATCTTCCTCAACTCCGATTTCGCGAACTCCGTCGGGTACTCGGGCAAGCCGATTCACTTGCTGGCCGGGATCGATCCGAAAGGCGTCATCACCGGAATCAAGCTCGTCGATCACAAGGAGCCGATCGTGCTGGTCGGCATTCCCGAGGCCCGCATCGTCGCCGCCATGAACGCCCTGATCGGCAAGGACATGAAGCCGGTCGCAAGTGGTGCCGAGAAGCCGCCGCAGGTCGACATCGTGAGCGGCGCGACCGTTACCGTACTGGTAATGGGCGACAGTGTCGTCCGTGCGGCATCCAAGCTCATTCGCAGCGGTCGCGTCGGTGGCGGCGACGGCGCGGCGGCTTCGGCAGCCCTTCCCCCCGTCGTCAAGACGCTCGATCTCGCGCGCAGTGACGTGCGCGACTGGGAGAGCCTCGTCGGCGATGGCTCGGTACGCCGGCTTCATCTCGGCATCGGCGACATCAACGACGCCTTTGCGAAGTCCGGCAGCGCCGCGGCGGGCCAGTATCCCGAACCGGGTGAAGCGAGCGATACCTTCATCGAGCTCTACGTGGCGCTCGTGACCGCGCCCACGATCGGCCGCAGCCTGCTCGGCGAGGACGGCTATCAGCGGCTGAAGGACAGCCTGAAACCGGGGCAGCAGGCCATCGTCGTCGCCGGCAACGGCCCCTACTCCTTCAAGGGGTCGGCCTATGTCCGCGGCGGCATCTTCGACCGCATCGAAATCCTGCAGGACGGCAACAGCACCCGCTTCCGCGACCGCAACCACACCCGTCTTGGCGCACTGGACGCGGTCGGCGCGCCCGAGTTCAGGGAAATCGGCCTGTTCGTCACCCCGCCTGAGTTCACCCTGGATCCGACGCAGCCGTGGCAGCTTCAACTGCTGGTGCAACGCAGCCTCGGCGGCCGCGACAAGGCGTTCCTGACTTTCGATCTCGGCTACACCCTGCCCGACGGTTATATACGCCGCGAGCAGCGTGCGGTGACGGTACCGGAGAGCGCGGCGCCTCCGGCCTCGCAGCAGGCCACCGCTGCGGCCGCCCCGCCCCCGGATGCAGACGAGCCGTTGTGGATGCGGATCTGGCGGTCGAGCACCGTCTCGATCGGCATCACCGCGTTCATGCTGGCCACCCTCACCGGCATCTTCTTCTTCCAGAATCTGCTCGTGCGCCGCCCGGTGTTCTACACCTGGGTGCGGCGGGGGTATCTCGCCCTCGTTCTGGTCTGGCTCGGCTGGTACGCAAACGCGCAGCTCTCCGTCGTCAACGTCGTCACCTTTACCAATGCGCTGGTGACGGGCTTCCGCTGGGAGTTCTTCCTCGCCGCTCCGCTGATCTTCATTCTGTGGGCTGCAACGGCCGGCGGGCTTCTGTTCTGGGGGCGCGGCCCGTTCTGCGGCTGGCTGTGCCCCTTCGGCGCACTGCAGGAGCTCACCAACACGGCCGCGAAATGGCTGAAGGTGCCGCAGATAACGGTGCCGTGGGGGCTGCACGAACGGCTATGGCCGATCAAGTACATCATCTTCCTCGGTCTGTTTGGCTTGTCGCTCTATTCGGTCGACATGGCCGAGCGGTTCGCCGAGGTCGAACCGTTCAAGACCGCGATCATCCTGAAGTTTTCGCGAAGCTGGCCGTACGTGGCCTACGCAGTCGCCCTGCTCGTCATCGGACTCTTCATCGAACGCTTCTTCTGCCGCTACCTCTGCCCGCTCGGCGCCGCGCTCGCGATCCCCGGCCGCATCCGAACCTTCGAATGGCTCCGCCGCTGGGAAGAATGCGGGTCACCCTGCCAACGCTGCGCCAAGGAATGCCCGGTGCAGTCGATCCATCCCGAGGGTCACATCAACGTCAATGAGTGCATCTACTGCATGCATTGCCAGGAACTCTATTACGACGATCACCGCTGCCCGCACATGATCCAGGTGCGGCTCAAGCGCGAGAAATTCGCGGCGATGTCCTCGCCCGCGATGCGCTCAGGCGGCAAGGGTCCCGCGACCGTCATCACCGCCGGCGGCAAGCCTGTCGTGGCGTCACCCGTCGCAACTCCACCACCAAACTGAACCGAAAGCCGAGGAGGCAATCATGAGCGAGAACGAACAGGCAAAGGGCGTTAGCCGGCGAGCAGTGCTCGGAACGACGGCGGCTGCGGCGGGCGTAGGCCTTGCGGGCGGAGTGGCGCTGAAGGACGGCGGCTTCGTCTCGTCTGCCGACGCGCAGACCAAGAACGCAGCTCCGAAAGCGCCGGCGGCAAGGCCGGCGGTGCAGAAGACCGAGGTCGCGCCGGGAGAGCTCGACGAATACTACGTGTTCTTCTCGAGCGGCCAGTCCGGCGAGATGCGCATCATCGGCCTTCCTTCGATGCGCGAATTGATGCGTGTTCCGGTGTTCAACCGCTGCAGTGCGACCGGCTGGGGCCAGACCAATGAAAGCCTCAAGGTTCTGACCGAAGGCATGCAGCCCGCCACCCGCGAATTCCTCAAGAACCGCGGCGGCACGTTCATGAACGGCGATCTCCACCACCCCCATATTTCGTTCACGGACGGCACCTATGACGGTCGCTATGCCTACATGAACGACAAGGCCAACAGCCGCGTCGCGCGGGTGCGGCTCGACATCATGAAATGCGACAAGATCGTCGAACTGCCGAACCAGCACACGGTCCACGGTCTGCGTCTGCAGAAATATCCGCGCACGGGCTATGTGTTCGCCAACGGCGAGGATGGCGTGCCGTTGCCCAATGACGGCAAGGTCCTCGACGATCCCAAGCAGTATCACTCCATCTTCAGCGCGATCGACGGCGAAACGATGAAGGTGGCCTGGCAGGTGATCGTCAGCGGAAATCTCGACAATGTCGACGCCGACTACCAGGGCAAGTACTGCTTCGCGACCTGTTACAACGGCGAGGAAGGCGTCACGCTCGCCGAAATGACCGCCAGCGAGCAGGACTGGGTCGTCATCTTCAACATCAAGCGGATCGAAGAGGCCGTAAAGAAGGGCGACTTCAAGGAAATGAACGGCGTGCCCGTCATCGACGGCCGCAAGGGCTCGGCTTACACCCGCTACATTCCGGTCTCGAATAATCCGCACGGCATGAACACGGCGCCCGACGGAATCCACATCGTGGCGGCCGGAAAGCTCTCGCCGACCGTGACCGTGATGGACGTGCGCAAATTCGACGATCTGTTCGACGACAAGATCAAGCCGCGCGACGTCGTCGTCGCGGAGCCCGAGCTGGGACTCGGACCGTTGCATACTGCCTATGACGGCAAGGGTAACGCCTACACGACGCTGTTCCTCGACAGCCAGGTCTGCAAGTGGAGCATCGACCTCGCCAAGCGGGCTTTCAAGGGTGAGAAGGTCAATCCCATCATCCAGAAGCTCGACGTGCACTACCAGCCGGGTCACAACCATTCCTCGATGGGCCAGACCAAGGAGGCCGATGGAAAGTGGCTGATCTCGCTGAACAAGTTCTCGAAGGATCGCTTCCTGAACGTCGGACCGCTCAAGCCCGAGAATGATCAGCTGATCGACATTTCGGGCGATCAGATGAAGCTGGTGCACGACGGCCCGAGCTTCGCCGAGCCGCATGACGCGACCATCGTCCACCGCTCGAAGATCAACCCGATCTCGATCTACGATCGCGCGGATCCGATGTTCGCCGATGCGGTCAAGCAGGCCAAGGCGGACGGCATCAATCTGGAGGCGGATTCGAAGATCATTCGCGACGGCAACAAGGTGCGCGTCTACATGACGTCCACCGCGCCCGCCTATGGCCTCGATCAGTTCCAGGTCAAGCAAGGCGATGAGGTCACCGTCTTCATCACCAATATCGACGCGGTCGAGGACCTGACGCACGGCTTCTGCATCGTCAACTACGGCATCAACATGGAGATCGGCCCGATGGCCACCTCGTCGGTGACTTTCACGGCCGACAAGCCGGGAGTCTACTGGTACTACTGCTCCTGGTTCTGCCACGCCATGCATATGGAGATGAAGGGCCGGATGTTCGTCGAACCCAAGTCGGTTTGACGTCGGTCTGATTGGAGCGACCTCGTGGGTCTTCTCTTACGCATGTTTCCGGCGGCGCTGGTCGCCGCCGGATTGTCCGGCTTCGCCGATGCGGAGACGTTGACGGCTGCGCCGGGGCAGCCGCTTCAGGCGCTGCTGGATGGCGCGCGCGCCGGCGACGTCGTCGAACTTTCCCCCGGGGAATATCACGGTTCGATCCGGATCGACCGTCCCCTGGAGCTGGTTGGGAGCCGTGGCGCGGTGCTCGACGGCGACGGCTCCGGCAACGTCATCACCGTCACCGCGCCCGACGTCACGATCCGCGGTGTGACCATCCGGGCATCCGGCCGCGACCTGCAGGAGATGAATTCCGGGATATTCCTGCAGAAGACGGCAGAGCGCGCCAAGATCGAGGACAACCGGCTGGTGGGAAACCTGTTCGGTGTCTATGTGCATGGCGCCCAGGGTTCGCGCGTCGTCCGCAACGAGATCGAGGGACTGCGTGGCGGGCGTCTCAGCGAGGCTGGCAACGGTGTCTCGCTGTGGAATGCGCCCGACGTCACCATCGCCGGCAACACGTTCCGCTACGGCCGCGACGGCATCTTCACGATTTCGAGCCGAAAGGACCGCTTCATCGACAACCGCTTCGAGCAGGTCCGCTTCGCCGTCCATTACATGTACACCAACGACAGCGAAGTCAGCGGCAACGTCTCGATCGGCAACCACGTCGGCTACGCCATCATGTATTCGAACCGTCTGGTGATCCGCGGCAACTCCTCCGATCACGACCGCGACCATGGGATGCTCTTCAACTACGCGAACTATGCCCAGATCGAGGACAACCGGGTCACGGGCGGCCCGCTCGGCTCGATGACACAGAGTGCGGAGGAAGGTCCCGCCGACGAGAGAGGCATGCTTCCGCAGCAGGCACGGGAGACCACTCTCAAGAGCGGCCCGGAGAAATGCGTGTTCATCTACAACACCAATCACAACAAATTCCGCAACAACTGGTTCGAACGCTGTGCCATCGGCGTGCACTTCACGGCCGGCTCCGAAGGCAACGAAATCACGGGCAACGCCTTCGTCGGCAACGCCAACCAGGTGAAATATGTCGGCACCCGGCACCTCGACTGGTCGACCGGGGGGCGCGGCAATTACTGGAGCGATAATCCGGCATTCGACCTCAACGGCGACGGTATCGCCGACACGGCGTACCGGCCGAACGACCTCATCGATCGCGTGCTGTGGACGGCGCCGGCTGCGAAGGTTCTGATCAACAGCCCTGCCGTCCAGGTGATCCGCTGGGCGCAGGCACAGTTTCCAGCGCTGCTGCCGGGCGGCGTGGTCGACAGCCATCCGCTGGTGTCGCCGCCGCGGACCTCGGCGAAGGAAACACGATGACCAGCACGGTACGCGTCAGCGATGTCACCAAGGCGTATGGCCGGGTCGAGGCCGTGCGCGGTGCGTCGTTCACGCTTGGCCAGGGCGAGCTGGTCGCCTTGATCGGGCACAACGGCGCCGGCAAGACCACGCTCATGAAGCTCATGCTCGGGTTGATCCGGCCGACCAGCGGCGCCATTGAGGTTCTCGGAGACAATCCCGCCGCAGGCGAATTCGCCGGCCGACGACAGCTCGGCTACCTGCCGGAAAACGTCTCCTTCGACCCCGCCCTCACCGGCCGCGAGACGCAGGCCTTCTATGCCAGGCTGAAACGAGAGCCGGTCGCAAAGTCGCTGGAGCTGCTCGACGCCGTGGGTCTCGGAGCCGCCAGCCGCCGCCGGGTCGGCACCTACTCCAAGGGCATGCGACAGCGGCTGGGGCTCGCGCAGGCGCTGCTTGGCGAGCCGCGCGTGCTGCTGCTGGACGAGCCGACCACCGGTCTCGATCCGGAGCTGCGCCAGACCTTCTACGACATCATCGCCCGGCTCTCCGCTGCGGGCGCGACCGTGCTGCTGTCGTCGCATGCGCTGACCGAGCTCGAGGAGCGCGCCGGCCGGGTCATCATCATGAACCGCGGCATCAAGGTCGCGGACGGATCGATCGACGAGCTGCGTCGCCTCGCCCGCCTGCCCACCAGGATCCGCCTCAAGGTGGCCGGCCTTGCCCCGAGCGAGATGCCGCCCTGGGCGCCCAAGGACGTGGCCTGCCGTCGTTTGAACGGCCACATCGTCGAGATCGACGCTGCGCCGGAGCGGAAGATCGAGCTTCTGCATCGTGCGACGGCCGCCGGCAATTCCGTCGAGGACGTCGACGTGGTCCCGCCCACCCTCGACGAGCTCTATGCTCATTTCCTCCGGCAATCGGAGCAGGCGCCATGAATGTCCTGATCATCGCCGCCAAGGAAGTCCACCAGGCCATCCGCAATCGCTGGGTGCTTGCCGCAACGCTCCTGCTCGCCGGGCTTGCGCTGTCACTGACCTTTCTCGGTAGCGCACCGACCGGGAACGTCGGCGTTCGCACCCTGGACGTGGTCGTCGTCAGCCTGTCGAGCCTGACGATCTTTCTCGTTCCGCTCATCGCGCTTCTGATCTCCCATGACGCCATCGTCGGCGAGATGGAACGGGGGACGATGCTGTTGCTGCTGAGCTATCCGGTCGCACGATGGCAGGTGCTGCTCGGCAAGTTCTTGGGCCACCTCGCCGTTCTCGCGTTTGCGACCTGCCTCGGCTACGGCGCGGCGGTCGGAGCGCTGGCGGCGACGGGCAGCCAGATCGATAGCGATAGCTTTCTCGCGTTCGCGGCGATGGTGGGCTCCTCGGTGCTGCTTGGCGCCGCTTTCGTCGCCATCGGATATCTGGTCAGCGCGCTCGTGCGCGACCGTGGAACGGCGGCCGGCATCTGCATCGGATTGTGGCTGCTGCTGGTGCTGATCTACGACATGGCGCTGCTGGGCGTGCTTGCGCTCGATCAGGGACGCAGCATCTCGGCGAGTGTGCTCAACGCCCTGCTGCTGTCGAATCCGACCGACGCCTACCGGCTCATCAACCTGACCGGATTCGCCAATGTCAGCACCTTCGCCGGCATGGCTGGCCTTGCCCAAACCACGTCCCTGACGATACCGGTTCTTCTGACCGCCCTGCTCTGCTGGACGCTGCTGCCGCTGGGGCTGGCCGCGCTCGCTTTCTCGCGGAGGGAGCTATGAGGCGCCGAACGATCCTCTTCGCCTTGCTCGTGCCGCTCGCACTCGCGGGCTGCAACGAGAAGCAGGCCGCGAAGATTCCGCCGCCGCATCGGATGACCGCGGAAGACATCGGCCATTACTGCGGCATGAACGTGCTCGAGCACCCGGGACCGAAGGGCCATATCTTCGCCGCGAGCCTGATGGAGCCCGTGTGGTTCTCGTCGGTGCGGGACACAATCGCCTTCACCATGCTGCCGGACGAGCCCAAGGACATTCAGGCGATCTACGTGTCCGACATGGGCAAGGCGCCGGACTGGGACAAGCCCGGCGCCGACAACTGGATTGAGGCGCGCAAGGCGCTGTACGTGATCGAGAGCCGGGTCAAAAGTGGCATGGGCGGAGACGAGGCCGTTCCGTTCTCGGACCGCGCGGCGGCGGAGAAGTTCATCGGAGAGAACGGCGGCAGGATTGTCGGCTTCGACGACGTGCCCCGGGACTATGTCTTGACGTCGGTGAATGTCACCGGCGCCGCTGCGGCCGGCGAAGCGGCCGAAGCCCCGCCGGGCGAACGACCGAGGAGGACGCCATGACGCGAGCACTGACGCGCCGACGCTTCATCCGGATCAGCGCGGCGGCAGCGGGCCTCGGCGCGCTTTCCCCGGGACATCCTGCTCGTGCGGAGGTCGCGCCGGTGACGTGGCGTGGCACGATGCTGGGCGCGGTCGCCACGATGGAGATCCATGACGAAGACCGCAGCCGGGCGGAGCGGCTGGTCTCGCTGGCCTGCGCCGAGGCGCGGCGGCTCGAGCGGCTGTTCAGCCTTTATCTGAACGATTCCGCCCTGGTCGCGCTGAACCGGACCGGTGTCCTGATCGATCCCGCCGCCGAAATCGTCGATCTGCTGTCGACCTCGCAGCACTATTCCACCCTGACGGGCGGTCTGTTCGATGTCACCGTGCAGCCGCTGTGGGATCTCTACGCCAGCCATTTCGCGCGAGATGACGCGGATCCGGCCGGTCCTGCGCCAGCCGAGATCCAGACCGCGCTCGCGCGCATCGGCAGCAGCCGACTGTCGATCAGCCGCGACCGGATCGTGATGCCCAAGGGCATGACCGTCACCCTGAACGGGATCGCGCAGGGCTACGTCACGGACAAGGTGGTCGACCTGCTGCGGGCGCACGGCATCTCGCGCAGCCTGGTCGACATGGGCGAGCCCCGCGCGATCGGCGCGCGTCCGGACGGACTGCCCTGGGAGATCGGCATCGCCGATCCCGACATCGTGGGCCGCACGAAGACGGTGCTGCCGATCGTCGACCGCGCCGTGTCCACCTCGGGCGGCTACGGCTGCCAGTTCGATTCCGGGGCGCGCTTCAACCATTTGTTCGATCCCCGATCGGGCGGCTGCGCCCACCGCTATCGCAGCGTGACGACTGTGTCCCGCAGCGCCACCGCCGCGGACGCATTGTCGACGGCGTTCAGCCAGATGCCGGAAGATGAGATTCGATCGCTCTTGCCGCATGTCGACATCGACCGCGTGCATCTGATCGATGGGGCCGGCCAATCGGTCGAATTGTCGGCCTAACCTGCGCGCTACTGCGGTGGCAGCAGCTCCAACTGGCTCTGCGCCTTCTTCACGGCCGCTGCGTACCAGCTCTGGCTCGGCGCTTCCTTGGCGAAGCATGTCGTGTAGGCGTCCATGGCCTGATCCTCGCGGGCCATGTCGCCGCGCGGATCCTTCTTGTTGACGGGTTTGGCCATCATCTGTTTCCACACGCGCTCGCAGGCCGGGATTTCAGCGGTCTTTACCGCGTCCGATGTGGCGAGGAAGTAGACTTTATCGCCCTTGATCGCGACGACGTCGATTTCATCGGGCGCTCCCTTGAGCCCGCCATTGCCGCGCAGGCCGAGCACGGCGACTGCAGCGCTCGCGGATGCGGGCTTTGTGATCGGCAGCTCGGCATATTTGGCGAAGGCGGCGTCCTGGATCGCCTGATAATAGAAGCGGTCGGACTTGAACGCGGCGCCGCTGTCCTGCGGCATGCCGTCCTCGCGATGCTCGCGTAGCCAGTGCGTGAGCAACCCCGTGGTGGTCACCACGGCCTGCATCTTGTCGCCTTCGGAAGCGAAACCGAGCCCGTCGAGATGGCCGAACCCGATATCACTCTTGAAGAGCGTGTCGACGTTCGACTTGCCGTCTGCGGGGAGCACCTTGATCGTGACCGGTCCCACCAGGCCGCGCAGCACGCCCGCCAGCTCCTTGAGCGCCGCATCATGCTGCTTGTAGATCTCGTCGCTCTCCTTGGCACTCGAGAATTTTGCGATGTAGCGGTCGCGCAGGTCCAGATAGTGCTGCTCGGGCGTGGCCGCATGGACGGGCGTCGCTAGGACGAGCAGGCAGAGCAAGGCAAGCGATTTCATTCGATGTCCGCGGACTGGGAGCGATCTCCAGTCTTTGTGCCCGCTGCAGGCGGGAAGGTTCATCCGCAACGACCTTGCGGGAGCCCTACTCCGCCGGCGTCAGCTGCCGGGTCAGACGCACCGCCGCGGTCTCGCGGACGCGGATGCGGGCGCGGCGCTTGCGCCACCAGATCACGACGCCGGTCACCGAGAGTGCGGCGACCACCAGCCCCATGATCGAGATCAGGATGCGGCCGAACAGTCCGACGATGCGACCCGAATGCAGCGGAAATTGCGCCTGGACGAAGATGTCGGCGGCAGTACCGACCCAGGGCAGCCGCTCGCCGATCGGGCGGCCGTCCTCGCTGTCGTAATAGAGCTGGGCCGGGCCGACGCCGCCGGCGCCGTGATCGTCGCCGGGGTGGAAGAAGGCGGCGGCATAGACGCCATGGGCCGGGCCGTAATTGACCGAGCCGACCGGGATCGTCCACCCCCGCGCCTTGCCGTCGGCGGCGGCGCGTGCGGCGATGTCGGCGAAGGTCACCTTGGGCTCGATGGGATCGTCGAGATCGCGATAAGGCCGCTGTTCATAGGGTGTCGGCGTGTAGTTCGAGACCATCTTCATCAGCGGCGAGAACACCTCGAAATAGAGGTTCAGCGAGAACGCCGTGAAGGCGATGACGAACAGCACGCCCCAGGTCCAGAGACTGAAGGCGCGGTGGATGTCGAAATTGATCCGGTAGGCGCTGCCGGAGGTCTTGATGGTCCAGGCCGGCGCCCAGCGCGCCCAGAAGCCGCGGTCGAGCTGGCGCGTGACGGCAGGCGCCCGCGCCGCCTTGGCGCGCCGGCGCGAGGGCAGCGTCAGATAGAAGCCGACGAAGCAATCGATGGTCCAGATGATGGCGATCACGCCGAGCACGCGCATGCCCCAGCGGTCGCTGCCCCAGAACTCCGGGATGTGCATCGTGTAGTGCAGCTTGTAGAGAAACGAGACGAAGTTCTCCCGCGTGACGGGCCAGACCGCGCCCCAATAGCGCCGGCCCAGCTCCGCGCCGGTGTTGGGATCGAGGAAGACCTGATTGTAGTCGAGGGCGTAGCGCTTGCCGGTCGCCGGATCGATCCGCGGCATGACGAAGAACCACAGCGAATGGCCCTGCTCCGGCGTCATGAAGAGGTAGACGACGCGCGCGCGGGGATCGCGCTGCTCGATCGTCTTGGCGAGCTCGATCGAGGGGATCGCCGGGCCTTTGCTGCTGACGTCGAACAGATGGCTGTTCAGAACGTCGTCGATCTCGTGATCCCAGGAGATGATCGCGCCGGTGATGCCGGAAAAGAACAGGAATCCGGCCGTGAGCAGTCCCGCCCAGCGATGCAGCTTGCCGAATATCGCTCTCATGGTCGTCAACTCTCATCAAGCGGTCCGGCTCGCCTTTACCGGGACCGTCCTCAGAATGAACTCACCAGCGGTAAGTCAGCTTGCCGATGGCTTTCCGTCCCTCCGCATAGAAGCAGCCGGACAAGCTGTAGCAGGCGGCGACATAGCGCGTGTCGGCGAGATTGGTGACGTTCAGCGACAAGCGCCAATTGTCCCTGGTGTAGACGAGCAGCGCGTCCAGGACGGTCGCCGATCCTACCTTGAAGGTGTTGGCATCATCGCCCCAGGTCGCGCCGACATAACGGATGCCGCCGCCGAACTGCAGGCCTGCCAGCAGTCCGCTCTGGAGCGTGTAGTCGCTCCACAGCGAGGCGCGATTGAGCGGCACGGTGACCGGCGCCTTGCCGACATTCACAGGATCCTGCGTGACCATCGCATCGACATAGGCATAGGCCGCGCGCAGGTTCCAGCCATCGGCAAGCGACATCGAGCCTTCGAGCTCGATGCCGCGGGATTTCACCTGCCCGGTCTGTTCGGCTAAGTTGAGCGGCGGCGCGTAGGTGACGACGTTGTCGCGGGTCAGGTCGAAGGCGGCGAAGGTGAACAGCGCATTCCAGCCGAGCGGCTGATACTTGACGCCGACCTCGTACTGGACGCCGGTCTCGGGATTGAGCATCTGTCCAGCCGGACCGGTCGCGAGCACCGGCAGGAACGACTCGGAATAGCTGAAATAGGGGGCGATGCCGTTGTCGAAATTGTACATCAATGCGGCGCGGCCGGTGAAGGCTGACGCATCTTTCGAGACCGAGGTGTTCGAGAGTCCGCTGTCGACCTGCGTCGTCACGAAATCCTGGCGCCCGCCGAGCTGGAACGACAGCCGACCGAGCTTGATCTGATCCTGCGCATAGAGGCCGACCTGCGACTGCTTGACGCCGGTGTTGTCGCTCATGCCGCCGATGGTCCAGTCGTAGCTGTAGACCGGGTTGAAGACGTTGATCTCGGGCGCTGATGTGCTGACGGAGAAAGCGGTGTCGCGGAACGATGTGTTACGGTAGTCGACGCCAACCAGCGTGGTGTGGCTGAGGATACCGGTGGTGAACCTGCCCTGGAGCTGGTTGTCCACTGCAAAGGAGTTGATGTAGGAGTTGCTGTAGCTGCCGAAGCGCGCGAGCTGCCCCGCTGCCTCGTCGGTATAGCCGCCGCCGTAAAACACCTTTTCCTCGTTGTGCTGATAGGCGTAACGCAGGTTCTGCCGGAAGGTGATGTTGTCGGTGAAATTGTGCGACAGCTGGTAGCCGGCGGTCGCGATCTCGGTGTTGAACGCGTTGAAGCTCGGCACGCCCGCGAAGAACGAGACCGGAATGGTGCGGCCGTTGTTCGGCCACACCGTGCCCGAGGCCGGCAGGAACTGAAGGCCCCACCCTGCCCTGTCCCTCTGATAGTTGGCGAGCAAGGTAATGGTGGTGTCTTCGTTCGGCTTGAACGTGACGGCGGGGGCGATGAAGACGCGGTTGTCCTTGGTGAAGTCGACCTGGGTCTGGCCCTCGCGGACGACGCCGGTGAGGCGCCACAGCACCGTGCCTTCCTTGTTGGCGGCGCCGCCCATGTCGAACTGGCCCTGATAGCGGTTGAAGCTGCCGCCGGAGATCGAGACCTCGCCGAACTGCTGCGCCGTCGGCAGCTTGGTCACGTAGTTGAGGATGCCGCCGGTGCCGCTGCCGCCATACATCGCCGAGGACGGTCCTTTGAGCACCTCTAGGCGCTCGGCCCCGTAGGGATCGAGGCCGTTGAAGTGGACGTAGTTGCTCGAGGGAATTCGCAGGCCGTCGACATAGAGACCCGACATGGTCGTGTCGAAGCCGCGGATCTGGAGAGCGCCGAAGCGGGTGTCCGAGCCGCCATTGACGTCGCCGCTGACACCGGCGGTGTAGCGCAGCGCCTCGCCGATCGAGACCGCGCCCTGGTTCCTGACCTGGTCGGTGGTGACGACTGAGACCGACTGCGGGGTTTCGATCAACGGTGTATCGGTCTTGGTGGCCGTGCCGCTTCGCGTGGCGACGAAACCGCGCACCGGGCCATTGGCACGTTCGCCCGTCGCGCCGTTCGACGAGGCCGACTGGGTTGGCGCGGCTGGTTGCGCAGATGAGCGACGATTGGCGCGAGAGGTGCGTGTTGCCGCTCTTCGCGACGAAGCAACCGCGGCAGGACGGGCGCGCTCAACCGGCGCATCGACGGTGACAGCGGGAATCTGTGTCTGCGCCTCCACGGAACCAAAGGGAACCACGAGCGAGAATGTACTGACCGCCCCGAGGAGCAGCACCCGAATCTGTCCACGACGCGCGCATTCACGCGAAGAAAGTTGGTAGTCGGTCACGTCTTTCGAGGCCCCACGCACTGCCGGCTTTGCCGGTATCGTTTTTGGTGTCCCGCCCTAACTCAGGCGGTTTGGGAGTGCGATAGGAACGAAGTTAGAATCTCTCCAGAGGCGTGCGCGGCGCGTGCGACGAATGCGCTCATGCCGATGCCGCGTACGGTCCACGCAGCCGTCGTGCTCCACACGTTTGGAATGCTTCTAGACAGAAACATTCCCTCACCATTCGGCGATGGTCGGAAACGATCAGCTTGCTACCGCGCGAGAATCGCCAATGACCACGCCGGTCGGCGCTACCGAAGAATCCGATCGAGCCCGATCGAACTCTATGACTTGCCGGCGCGGCAACAAGATTCGTCGGCAGTGTTGCTCGCGGTTGCGAGCACGCTGCGGCTGTTGCGGTCCGGCGGGATGTCGCCGGCCGCATTGGCGGCGAAAAAGCCGGTCGGCTTCAGCAGGAAGCCGGCATATTCCACCGGCATGATCGGAAAGTCCTCGGGCTTGCAGACATGGGTGTGGCCGAAAGAGTGCCACACCACGATATCGGCATTCTCGATGTTGCGGTCCTTCGCGGCATAACGCGGCAGGCCATCGCCGCCGGCATGGACGTTGGGATAATCGCCGCTTGCGTATTTCTCGGCCGGATCGAATGCAGTCACCCAGACATGCTTGGTGGCGAAGCCGCCGCGCTTGCGCACGTAACTGCCCTCCTGCGCCAGCATCAGCGGGCTCGGATTGACGACGAGCTTGTAGGCCGGAGCATTGCCGACCGAGTTGGTCTCGTTGGGATTGCTGATCTTCCAGAACCGGCCGGTTTGGCCATTGGCGATGCCCGCCGCGTCATGCTCGCGCGACAGCACCCGCGTCGTGGTGTCGAAGACATTGCCGTGCGGATTGTCGTCACCCCAGGGCCGCGGCACGAAATCGTGCTCGGTGACGGTGTTGCCGCCGCCGTCGAGATCCATGTGCAGGCGGACGTTGAAGAAGTGCTGGTGCGTCGGTCCGCCCAGATTGTCGTCAACCATGCCGCCCCATTTGTACGTCTCGCCTGATGGCACCGCGGCGGTCTGGATGATGCCGGTGAGCTTGGTCTCCAGCTGGATCGTGCCGTCCTGGTAGAGATACCAGTAGAAGCCGTAATCGTAATTGCCGACGGTGGCGAAGAACGAGATCACGAGCCGCCGCGAGCGGCGGACCTCGAACAGGCCGTTGCGGAACTCATAGTGTTTCCAGGCGATCCCATAGTCTTCCTCGTGCATGCAGATGGCGTTCTGCATGACGAAGGGCTCGCCCTTGCTGTCCGCCGCCGGTACGTCGAAATAGCGGATGTTGCCGAGACAGTCGCAGCCCAGCTCGAGCGCGTTCGCAAGCATGCCGAGGCCGTATTCGCCGGCATCGAACGCCGACTTCCAGAAATGGTTCGCGGTCGGATCGGCGTAAGGCACCACCATCTCGGTGACGCTGGCGCGATGGATCAGGGAGCGCTTGCGCGCGCCGTCCTGGTAGGCGAGCTGATGCAGCACGAGGCCCTCGCGCGGCGTGAAGCCGATGCGAAAGCTCCATTTCTGCCAGTCGACCTTCCAGCCATTGACGCGAAAGCTCGCGCCCTCGGGTTGCTCGATGTGCAGCGGCTTGATGTCGGTGCGCAGATTGGTCATCTCATGCGCGCCGTAGTTCCGCTTCTTGCGCGGAATCGGCACGATGGGATCCTCATCCGTGAGGTCGATGACCTTGCCGCCGATCAGGTCGACGACAGCGACGACGCCTTCGATCGGGTGCGCATAGCCGTTATCCTGGAGGTGCTCGCGAAAATAGCTGACGGCACGCACGATACGGGCGCCGCGCTCGAACTCCTTGTCGAAGAAACCCGACGAAAACGGATCGACCTGGATCAGCTCGATGTCCTTGTCGGAGAGCCCGCGCCGCGCCATCGCCGCGCGCCATCCGGGATCGGCCTTCACCACGGCCTCGCACTTGAAGAACTCCTCCAGCATCACCGGCGGCTGCCCGTAGGGCGCCTCGCGGTTCGGGACGACCTTGCGGCCGACGATCTCGCCACGTCCGAGATCGACGATATGCTCGATGGCCTCGCCCGTGGTGACGTCGAGCGTCAACGCGAAGGCGCGGCGCCCTGCGCCGCCTGCAGCCAGCTCATGCTTGGTCGGCTCCTCCAACCGGACCGTCGGGAAGCGGCAGTTCTCGGGTGAGGTCACGTCGGCGCGCACCAGCGTGCAGGCGGCGGTGATCTCCTCGGCCGTCAGCGGATCGAGCGGATGCGGCGTCGCGGTCTCTGCTTGCGATTTGGCTTTGACGGTATCGAGCATGGGGATGTCCAGAAATCAGGCGAGATGCGCGGTGATGGCGCTGAAGGCGGCAAACCAGCGCTGGTCGATCGGCACGTCCATCGCCTTGGGCTGTGTCGCGAGCTTGACGATGACGGTGTCCGTGTCGAGGTCGACATAGAGGTGCTGGCCATGAATGCCGATCGCGGTCAGCGCGTTGCGCGACGGATCGATCGTGAACCATTTGCTGCGGTAGCGCGCGCCCGGGAAGAACTCGGCGAGGTCGCCGTCGGCCCAGGCCTTGGGATCGCCGTTCTCGCGGATGTCGTCGATCCACCAGCCCGGCACCACCTGCCGCCCCTCGACCACGCCGCGGCAGCGGATCATCTCTCCGAAACGGATGAGGTCACGCGCGGTGACGGAGATGCCGCCGGCGATGCGGCCCATGCCGTGGCTGTCGAGCGTGAGCGAGCCGTCCTCCTCCGCGCCCAGGGGCTGCCAGAGATATTCGGAGAGGATGCGATGATAGGGCAAGCCGCAGGCACGCTCATAGACCCAGCCGAGCACCTCGGTATTGGGCGAGACGTAGTGGAACACCTTGCCGTGCGGCTTGCCGGTGCCGCGCAAGGTCGTGAGATAGGCGCGCTGGTGGCCTGCCTCGGCGCCCGGCGGTGGCACGTCCCAGCCCGAGGAGAACCGATAGCGCGCAACGTCGCCGGCGGGGTCCTCGTAATCCTCCTCGAACTTGATGGCGACGGCCATGTCGAGCAGGTTGCGGACAGTGCAGCCGGCGTAGACCGACGTCTCCAGCTCCGGCACGTAGCGCACCACCCTCGCCTCGGGATCGAGCAGCCCGCGCGCGGCGAGCACGCCGCCGAGCGTGCCGGCGATCGCCTTGCTGATCGAGCAGATCAGATGCGGTGTGGTCACGCCCATGCCGTCGCCGTACCATTCGTGGATCAGCGTGCCCCGGTGCATGACGAGGAGCGTATCGGCAAAGGTCTCGCGGAGCGTGGCTTCGATCGTGGTCGCTTTGCCATCAGGCGCGGTGAAGCCGAGTTTTGCCAGTTCGCGCGGCGCGCTTCGCATTAGCGTCGGCTGGGCCGAGCGGCGGATCTCTGCGGTCGGCAGCACTTCGCGGGTGTGGGTAAAGCCCCAGCGGATCGCGGGAAAGCTGCGCCAATTGGCGCGCGTCACCTGCGCCTCGGGCGCGGGCGGGCTGCCGCGCATGATCTCGGTCGGTCGCATCTCGATCCCTCCGCAAAGCGCCGTCCCGGCTGCGATGTCGGAACGGCAGGACCGAAGCCTGCACCGCGGCGCCATCGGACGTTATCGAGATCCGGCAATATTTTGCTGGACAGCGCCAATGGCCGTGCCAGTCTGGCGTGGTTCTTGCTGGCTCTCGGGTGGTGAATTTCGACGTGTCGTCATGCCCTTAGGCGCAACTCTTCCGACTCTGGACTCGGCTGCCGGCCTGTTTCAGGCCAGCAGCACCGATGTCGACGAGCATTGCGCTTCGCTTGGTCGCTGGCGGCTCAGCTACGACCAGATCAGCGCCGGAGCGTTCAGGGGCAGCTTCACCCAACTCTCCCTGCCCCAGCTCGACGTCTTCCGCGAGATCACCAGCCAGCAGGTCCGCCAATACGGCCAGCTGGGGGCCGACAGCTTCGGCATCGGTCTGCCCTGGCACAGTGACGGCGAGGTCAATTGCAACGGCGCCAGCGTTGCAGGTGCCCAGGTCATCGCCTGCATCGACGCCGAGGTCGATATGTGCACGCCGAAATCATTCGAGCTGCGCGGTGTTGTCGCCAGCGCGGCGCTGATCGAGGAGCTTGCGGCCCGGCTCGATATCGAGCTGCCGCGCGCAGTCTGGCACCAGTTGCGGGTGATCGAGATGGCGCAGGCACCGGTCGCGCGATTGCGCGCTCACCTTGCCGCGATCCACGAGACCATCTCGACTGCCCCCGAACGGTTCGACGATCCGGCCGTCGGGCATGCGCTGAAAGACGCCCTTCTCGTCGAGATCATGGACATGCTGCCGACCGCACGCCCCAGCGATCCCGGCCGCAGCGCCGCGGCGCGCAAGCGCACCGTCGATCGTGCGCGGGCGCTGATGCATGGCAGCGGCGATCGCTCGCTCTCGCTGCTGCAGGTCTGCAAGGCGGTCGGCGCCAGCCCGCGCAAGCTCGGCTATTGCTTCCAGGAGGTTTTGGGAACGAGCCCGATGCACTACTGGCGAGCAATGCGGCTGAACCGCGTGCGGCGCGATCTGAAACGCGCCGGCGGCACCGATGCCTCGGTCTACGACGTCGCCGTGCAGCACGGCTTCTGGCACTTCAGCCAGTTCTCGCTCGACTACAAGCGTCACTTCGCCGAAAAGCCCTCGGAGACGCTGCGACGCGCCGGGTTGGCGGCCTGACGCGCCCGCTCGCCTTACCAGGTCGGCAGATAGGTGCCCTTGAAGCGCTTCTCCAAAAACTCCTTCACCGGCGCGGAGTGATAGGCCTCGATCAGCGGCTTCACCCAGGGCTTGTCCTTGTCCTCTTCGCGAACGGCGAGGATGTTGACCCAGGGGCCGTCGGGATTCTCGCGGGCGATCGCGTCGGTCGCCGGATTGAGGCCGGCCTGCACCGCGTAATTGTTGTTGATGGAGACGACGTCGACGTCCTGCAGCGCGCGCGGCAGCTGGGCGGCATCGAGCTCGACGAAGCGCAGCTTCTTCGGGTTCTCGGTGATGTCGGCAATGGTCGAGGCGACGTTGTTGTTGTCCTTCAGCTTGATCACGCCGTGCAGCGCCAAGATCATCAGGCCGCGCGCGCCGTTGGAGGGATCGTTGGCGATTGCGACACGAGCACCTTCCGGCAGGTCGGCGAGCGTCTTGTATTTCTGCGAATAGACGCCCTGCGGCGAGCCGATCGTGTTGGCGACCTTGACGATCTTCCAGCCGGTCTTGGAGATCTGGTTCTTCAGATACGGCTCGTGCTGGAACGAATTGGCCTCGAGATCCTTCAGGGCCAGCGCCTGGTTCGGGATCACATAGTCCGTGAACTCGATCACCTTGATGTCGAGGCCGCGCTCGGCGCCGACCTTCTTCACGACGTCGATGATCTCGGCATGGGGACCGGCGGTGACGCCGACGCGGATGGTTTCGGCATGGACCGTGGTCGCAAGCAAGGCTGCAGCCGCAAGGGTTGCGAGAAAGCGCATTGAAGTCTCCAGTTTCAGGATGGTGGTATCAGTGATGCCGCAGCCGGCGATTGACCCGCCGCGCCAGATAATCGCCCGCGCTCTGGACGAGCTGCACCAGCGCGATCAGCACGACGACGACGGCCAGCATCATCTCCGGCATGAAGCGCTGATAGCCGTAGCGGATGCCGAGATCGCCGAGGCCGCCGCCGCCGACCGCACCGACCATCGCGGAGTAGCCGAGCAGGCTGACCACTGCGAGCGTCAGCGCCAGCAACAGGCCCGGCAGCGCCTCGGGGATCAGCACCTTGAACACGATCTGAAGCGGCGAGGCGCCGAACGAGGACGCCGTCTCGATCAGGCCGCCATCGACCTCCCGGATCGCAGCTTCGACCAGACGCGCGATGAACGGCGCCGACGCGATCGTCAGCGGCACGATTGCGGCGGTCGAACCGATCGAGGTGCCCGCGACAAGGCGGGTGAACGGGATGATGGCCACGACCAGGATGATGAACGGCGTCGAACGCGTCGCATTGACGACGATGCCGAGCACGCGGTTGACGAGTGGGGCCGCGAACAGCTCGCCCTTCCGGCTGGTCGCCAGGAAGACGCCGAGCGGCAAGCCGAAGACGGTGCCGAGCAGCGCCGCGATGCCGACCATGTACAGGCTCTCGAAGGTAGCCTGGATGATCAAATTGATGAGTTCAGGCGACATAGCCGAGATGCTCCGCCGGGAATTGATATTGAGACAACCAGGCAAGGACCCGCGCCTGCGCGTCCTCGCGGCCGGGAATGCCGAGAACGAGCGAGCCGACATGCTGGCCGCCGATCTCGTCGATGCGCGCCGACAGCAGCGCGACGTCGAGGCCGAGCTCGCGGGCGAGCCGCGCCACCACGGTGTCGCCGGCCCCTGCCCCGCGGACCTGGACGCGGATCACGGCCTGCCCGCCAACGGGCGGCTCCGCTACGATCCGGCTCGCCAGCGAGACCGGCAGGCTGTCGCCGATGACCTCCGCGAGGAAGGACTGCGTGATCGGATGTTTTGGATGGGTGAAGATGTCGGCGACATGGCCGCTCTCGACCACGTGGCCAGCGTCGAGCACGACCACTTCCTTGGCGAGCTGGCGTACCACGGACATTTCGTGGGTGATCAGCACGATGGTCACGCCCAGCTCGCGGTTGATGTTGGCGAGCAGATCGAGGATCGCGCGTGTCGTCTGCGGATCGAGCGCGGACGTCGCCTCGTCCGACAAGAGCACGCTCGGCCGCGTCGCCAGCGCGCGGGCAATGCCGACGCGCTGCTTCTGGCCGCCGGAGAGCTCCGAAGGATAACGGTCGTGCTTGTCGGCGATGCCGACGAGCGCGAGCAGCTCGGTGACGCGGGCCTTGATGTCGGCCTTGGACCAGCCGGCGATCTCGAGCGGCAGCGCGATGTTGTCGGCGGCAGTGCGCGACGACAGCAGGTTGAAGTGCTGGAAGATCATGCCGATCGAGCGCTGCGCCAGCCGCAGCTCGCGGCCCGCCAGCGCCGAGATGTCGCGGCCGTCGACGACGACTCGTCCCGTGGTCGGCTTCTCCAGCCCGTTGATGAGCCGGACCAGGCTCGACTTGCCGGCGCCGGAGCGGCCGATCACGCCGGTGATGGAACCGCGCGGGATTGCGAAATCGATATCTTGCAGCGCGTTGACGCCGGGCTTGCCGCGATAGGCCGGATAGATTTTCGAGATGCCGGCGAAGCGAACCATCGCGTCCGGCTCGGCTGTGGCAGGTGAAATCGCTTCAGGCGGCGCAATCGGCTGTCCGACGGCGAGCGATTGGTGAGCGTTCATGGAGACGGCCTTCATGCACAATAGTTCTCTCGCCCACCCGAAAAGGCAAACGAAAGCCGGGTCGCATCAGCGACTGGAGATGGAACAGCAGCAAACGCCTCTGGGGGCAGCGCGCTGCACCGCAGCACGCACCATCGCCTTTTCCAGTCTTTCTTGCAATTTCAGATATTTGCGAGGAGATGGACGAAGATTCCCCAATCCCTCTCCGGAGAAGAATATTCCTTCGCAGAGGGTATCAGTCTCCCGCCCGGGCTCATCCCATCTGCAACCAGGGCAGCACGATCAGCAGAAGACCTGCGAAATAGAGCAGCCCGAAGAGCAGGCCAAAACCCCAAAACTGGCCCTTTCCGATATAGCCGCTGCCGAAATACATCGGCGCCGGTCCTGTCGCGTAAGGCGAGATCACGCCCATCAGGCCGAGCGAGTACATGCAGAGCATGGCGAGGGTCGTGACCGGCAGACCGGGAATGCCCGATCCGACCGCGAGCACGACGGGCAGCACGGCGGCGGCATGCGAGGTGATGCTCGAGAAGAAATAGTGGATCCAGAAGAACAGCGCGACCAGCAGCAGCATCGCGGTCGACGGCGATAGCCCGGCGAGCGGCTTTGCGTATTCGGTCGCGAACCATTTGATGAAGCCGATCTCGTTGAGGCCGGAGGCCAGCGTCAGCAGCGAGGTGAAATAGAAGAACACCTCCCAGGCACTCTTCTCGCTGACGATGTCGGCAAACTCGATCACACCGGTCACCAGCATCAGGGAGATCACGATGAACACCACGGTGGTGGCATTGACGAAGTTCGAGCCGAGCACGGGCACGTGGATGTCCGGGCTGGAGCCCGCGATCCACAGGAACATCGCGAGCACGATCAGGCCGAGCATGATCCACTCGTTGCGCGACATCGGGCCCATCCCGGCGAGTTCCTTCGCCGCCCATTCGGTGATTTCCGGGCTGCGCTTCACCTCGGGACGGCAGACCAAATAGCTGAGCAGCGGCACCAGCACCATCAGCAGGATGCCGAGCGGCGCGAAGCCGAGAAACCACTGGCCCCAGCTGACCTCGACCCCGGCGGTCTTCTTGGCGATCGCCAGCGCCGCCGCGTTGGGCGCAAGCGCGGTGAAGAACAGCGAGCTCGTGACGGCGGTCGCGGCGAAGGCCGTCCACATCACATAGGTGCCGATCCTGCCGGCGGTCGGCCCCGGCTCGGAGCCATAGATGCGCGGGATGTTGCTGATGATGGGATAGACGATGCCGCCGCTGCGCGCGGTGTTCGACGGCGTCGCCGGCGCGAGCAGGAAGTCGGACATCGCCACGGCATAGCCAAGGCCGAGCGTGTTGCGGCCAAGGCGCTGCACCAGCACCAATGCAATGCGCCGGCCGAGCTGGCTCTTGCGATAGCCGATCGAGAACACGAAGGCGCCGACGATGAGCCAGACCGTGCTCTCGGCAAAGCCCGCCAGCATCCAGCGCAGCGACTTGCCGGGATCGGGATCGATATAGCCGGCAACGCCCGCGACCGTGAGGCCGATGAAGCCGACCGCGCCGACCGGCATCGATTCCAGGATGAGCCCGGTGATGACGGCCGCGAACACGGCGAAATAGTGCCACTGATTGACGTTGAGCCCTGCAGGCACCGGCCACAGATAGATCACCAGCCACACCGCGAGCGGCGCGACCAGTTTCCAGCGAAAGCCTTTCGCCTCCGGCGCCTGCGAGCTAGCAGTCATGGGCCCTCCCCCTCGATCGTCGTCGCCTGTGCGGCCCGTGGGCGAGCCTGCTCTTGTCCCTGCGCCGCGTATACGAACTGCCGGTTGTGCGATCAATGGCCTGGCATCAATCTATCGCCCCTTGAAGCGTGGCTTGCGGCGGCCCAGGAACGCCTCGACGCCCTCCTTGTGATCCTCGCTGAGGCTGGCGAGCGCGAACTGGTCGACGTCCATGTGGCTGGCGAGATCGTCCAGCGCATGCGCGAGCCGGTTGACGGTCAGCTTGGTCATCGCGACCGAGAGCGGTGGCTGCGCGGCGACCTTGCGCGCAAGATCCATGGCGGCATCGAAGGCACGGCCGGGATCGACCACCTGCTCCACCAGGCGCCATTGATGGGCCTCATCCGCTGAGATGCGCTCATCAGCCAGGATCACCGCCTGCTTGGTGCGGGCCGGCCCCATCAGGTGCAGCATGCGCGGGATGCTCTGCCAGCTCATGTTCATGCCGAGGCCGATTTCGGGCACGCGCAGATGTGCATCGCGGCCCATGATGCGGAAGTCGAGCGCGACGGCGAGGGCCACGCCGCCGCCGACACAAAAACCCTCGATCGCCGCGATCGTGATCTGCTCCATCTCTTGCCAGGTGTGCGTTAGGCGCGGTCCGAGCTTGAGGTGCCGCCGCAGCGTGCCGAGGTCCATCTCCTTGCGCGAGCGCCCTTCGGCGTCCTTGAGGTCGAAGCCGGCGCTGAACGCGCCCGAGCTGCCGGTCAATACGACGACCGACGTCGCGGCATCGTCCTCGAAGCTGCGCGCCGCCGCGGTCAGCTGCCGCATTGCCTCGGGTGACAGGGCGTTGATGCCGTCGCCCCGATCGAAACGCACCACCGCAATCCGTCCCTCGGGTCCGAGGCCCTTTTCGATCTTCACGTAGTCCGTCACCAACGTCTCCCCATCTGCTTTGCGGCGATGCTAGCCTACATCCGGCCTCACGAATATGGGACCCGGTTGCGCCGCAGCGCATACTCGACAGGCCTGGGCCATTGCGCTTAATCTTCGCCGCCATGAGCCATGATCACGACCATCACCACCACCACGATCACGACCATTCCGAGCTGTCGGAGACCGAGCTGCGCGTGCGCGCGCTCGAGACGATCCTGACCGAAAAAGGCTATGTCGAGCCCGCCGCGCTCGACGCCATCATCCAGGCCTATGAGACCAAGATCGGCCCGCACAACGGCGCACGCGTCGTCGCCAAGGCCTGGACCGATCCGGCGTTCAAAAAGGCGCTGCTCGAGGATGGCTCCAAGGCGATCGGCACGCTCGGCCATGTCAGCCGCGTCGGCGACCATCTCGTCGTGGTCGAGAACACGCCTGCGCGCCACAACATGGTCGTGTGCACGCTGTGCTCCTGCTACCCCTGGGAAATGCTGGGGCTGCCGCCGGTCTGGTACAAGGCGGCGCCCTATCGCTCCCGCGCCGTGAAGGATCCGCGCGGCGTGCTCGCCGACTTCGACGTCACCCTGCCGAAGGACATCGAGATCCGGGTGTGGGATTCCACCGCCGAAACGCGCTTTCTGGTGCTGCCGATGCGCCCCGAAGGTACCGAGGGCTGGAGCGAGGAACAGCTCGCCGAGCTCGTCACGCGCGATTCCATGATCGGCACCGGCTTCCCGCGACAGCCCGGAGCGCCGTCATGAACGGCGTGCACGACATGGGCGGCATGGACGGGTTCGGCAAGGTCGAACCCGAGCCCAACGAGCCGGTGTTCCATGCGGAATGGGAATCCCGCGTGCTGGCGATGGTGCGTGCAATGGGCGCGGCCGGCGCCTTTAACATCGACACCTCGCGCTTCTATCGCGAGATGATCCCGCCGCACGTGTATCTGTCGAGCTCCTATTACAAGAAATGGTTTCTCGGGCTCGAGGAGATGCTGATCGAGAAGGGCTACCTCACCCGCGAGGAACTCGCCGCCGGCCACGCGATGCAGCCTGCCAAGGCCCTCAAGCACGGCAAGCTGAAGGTCGAAGGCGTCGAGCGCACCATGGTGCGCGGCAAGTTCGCCCGCCCTGCCCCCGCGCCCGCCAAGTTCAAGATCGGCGATCGCGTGCGCGCCAGGAACATCCATCCGGCCACGCATACGCGGCTGCCGCGCTATGTGCGCGGCCATGTCGGCGTGGTCGAATTGAACCACGGCTGCCACGTGTTTCCGGATTCAGCGGCGATGGAGCTCGGCGAGAACCCGCAGTGGCTTTACACGGTGGTGTTCGAAGGCCGTGATCTCTGGGGCGAGGATGGTGATCCCACCCTGAAAGTCTCGATCGACGCGTTCGAGCCCTATCTGGACCCGGCGCGATGAGCGGTACCGCTGCTGCCGCAGCCACCGCGGCCATACCCAGCATTCCCCGCGATGACGACGGCCCGGTGTTCCGCGCGCCGTGGGAGGCGCACGCGTTCGCGATGGCATTGACGCTGCACGAGCGCGGCGTCTTCACCTGGCCGGAATGGGCAGCAAGCCTGGCCTCCGAGATCAAGCGCGCGCAGGCGGCCGGCGATCCCGATACGGGCGAGACCTATTATCTGCACTGGCTCGCCACGCTGGAGGGTCTGGTTGCGCGCAAGGGCGTCGCCTCGACGGAAACCCTGCACCGCTACCGCGACGCCTGGGACCATGCGGCCGATCGCACCCCGCACGGCAAGCCGATCGAGCTCAGGCCGGAGGATTTTGGTTAGCTGGCGCGAAGTTCGGCGTTGCGACGCTCGTGTCCCGGACAAGCTGCAACGCGCAAGCGTTGCGGCGCAGAGCCGGGACCCAGACGGCGACACGATACCTTGCGGAAGCATGGGCCCCGGCTCTGCAGCGCACCGCTGCCGGACGATGCTTCGCATCGCCGCGGGAGCGCTGCGCTGCATCCGGGGCACGAGAGCAGTGCAACGAATCTACCTCCCCGCCACAAACTCCCGCCACCCCTTCGCCCGCAGGCTGCACGCCGGGCACTCGCCGCAGCCATAGCCCCACTCGTGCTGCGCGCCGCGTTCGCCGAGATAGCAGGTATGGGAATGCTCGCGGATGAGGTCGACCAGCCCCTCGCCGCCGAGATCCTGCGCCAGCTGCCACGTCGCGGCCTTGTCGATCCACATCAAGGGCGTGTGCAGCTCGAATGGTCTGGCCATGCCGAGCGAGAGCGCGGCCTGCATGGCGCGGATGGTGTCGTCGCGGCAATCGGGATAGCCGGAATAGTCGGTCTCGCACATGCCGCCGACGATATGGGTGATGCCGCGCCGATAGGCCAGCGCCGCGGCGAAGGTCAAAAACACCAGGTTGCGGCCGGGTACGAAGGTGTTGGGGAGGCCGTCGGCGCCCATCGCGATCGCGACATCGCGCGTCAGCGCCGTCTCGGACACTGCCGCCAGCGTCGGAATCGACAGCGTATGGCTCTCGCCGAGTTTTGCGGCCCAATCGGCGCGCAAGCCCTTGATGCCGTCGAACAGCCGGTCGCGGCAATCGAGCTCGATGGCATGGCGCTGGCCGTAGTCGAACCCCAGCGTCTCCACGCGTGCAAAGCGGCTGAGCGCCCAGGCGAGGCAGGTGGTGGAGTCCTGGCCGCCGGAAAACAGCACCAGCGCGGTTTGTGATGAAATTGCGTCGCTCATGGTCCGCGCTTTAGCACTGCGGACGCGGCCCGCCAATCGGTGGAAATCGGCCCGTTCCGCGCCGCGACGCTGGGAACGGCGGGCCGCTTTTGGCATAAGGTTTTGGAGCCAGGAGAGCGCCCCGCAATGACCCCTTCCCGCGACATTTCCCGCCTGATCGAGATCATGGCGGCGCTGCGCACGCCGGTGACCGGCTGCCCCTGGGACCTCGAGCAGGATTTTGCGACGATCGCGCCCTACACGATCGAGGAGGCCTATGAGGTGGTCGAGGCCATCAGCCGCGGCGATCTCGACGATCTCCGTGAGGAACTCGGCGACCTCCTGCTCCAGGTGGTCTTCCACGCCCAGATGGCTTCGGAGCAGAACGCCTTTGCTTTCGGAGATGTCGTCGAGGCGATCACGCGAAAAATGATCCGGCGCCATCCCCACGTCTTCGCCGACAAGGACGGCAATCTCGCCTCCTCCCATGTCAAGGAAGTCTGGGACCGCATCAAGGCGGAGGAAAAAGCCGAGCGCGCCGCGCGCCGGGCGCCGGAGGACATGCCTGCGCACAAATCGCTGCTGTCAGGCGTCAAGGCCGGCCAGCCCGCACTGACCCGCGCCATGGAGCTGCAGCGCAAGGCCTCCACCGTCGGCTTCGACTGGAACGACCCGCGCGCGGTGCTGCAAAAGATCCGCGAGGAAGCCGACGAGATCGAGGCCGCGCTCGACCGCAACGACAAGCAGGAGATTGCGGAAGAGACCGGTGACCTGATGTTCGCCCTCGTCAACCTCGCCCGCCACGTCGATGCCGATCCGGAGGCCGCATTGCGTGCGACCAACGCAAAATTCGAGCGGCGCTTTGCCTACATCGAACGGTCGCTGGAGGCGCAGGGCCGCACGCTGGAGCAGGCGTCGCTGGCGGAGATGGACGCGCTGTGGAATGCGGCGAAGACCGCCACTTGATACGGGGCACGCAGTGGACATCAGGCAGGACGATCCGAAGGCACCGCATGTCGCCGACTTGTTGGCACATCACCTCGAAGAACTCCGCAGCGTCATGGGCGAGCACGCGCAGGCGCTCGACGCGAGCGGCCTGTCGGCCTCGTCGGTGACGTTCTGGACTGCTTGGCAAGACGGAGTGCTAGCTGGCTTCGGTGCCCTGAAGCAGCTGGATGAGACGCATGGCGAAGTGAAGTCGATGCGGGCCGCGCCCACTGCGCGGCGAACCGGGGTCGGGCGAGCTATTCTGGACCACATCGTTGCCGAAGCCCGCAAGCGCGGTTATGCGCGTCTCAGCCTGGAGACCGGCACTGCGCCGCTGCACGGCCCCGCGATCTCGCTCTACCGCAGTGTCGGCTTCGTGCCCTGCGCGCCGTTCGCCGACTATCAGGCGAGCCTGCACAACCAGTTCATGAGCCTCGATCTGTCGAGGTGATCTTCTCAGGCAGCAGCGCCTAGGCCGAGAGGCGTGGCACTGCGTCGAACCTGTTCACCACGATATCCCGCTTGGTCTCGTCGACCCGTACGGTCATGTCGAAGCGGCCGTCGTGCAGCTCCTTGGCCAGCACCTCGGCATTGCGGTGCAGCCAGCTGATGCCGGCGCCGTCGGCGGCGTCGATGGAGAGGTCGAGCGTGGTGCGCTTGGCCGCTAACCGCTCCTCGATCGCGGCAAGCAGGGCGTCGACCCCCTCGCCTGACACGGCCGAGACCAGCATCGCGGGATGGTCCTCCGGCCTGCGCGCGGCGATGTTCAACAGCTCTTCGCGCTGCTCGGAATCGTAGCGGTCGATCTTGTTCCAGACTTCGATGATGCGGCCGGAATCATCGGGGTTGATGCCGAGCTGGCGCAGCACGGCGTCGACGTCGCTCTGCTGGGCCTCGGCATCTTCATGGGATATGTCGCGCACATGCAGGATGACGTCGGCTTCGAGCACCTCTTCCAGCGTGGCGCGGAAGGCGGCGACGAGCTGCGTCGGCAGGTTGGAGATGAAGCCGACGGTGTCCGACAGCATCGCCTTGCCGCCATGTGGCAGGTTGAGGGCGCGCAGCGTCGGGTCGAGCGTGGCGAACAGCATGTCGGCAGCCTGCACGTCGGCACGCGTCAGGCGGTTGAACAGCGTCGACTTGCCGGCATTGGTGTAGCCGACCAGCGCCACGACACGATACGGCACGCGCTGGCGGCCGGCACGATGCAGCCGCCGCGTCGCCTGCACCTTCTTCAGCTCGCCTTCGAGCTTGGAGATGCGCTCCTGGATCAGGCGTCGGTCCGCTTCGATCTGCGTCTCGCCGGGACCGCCCATGAAGCCGAAGCCGCCGCGCTGGCGCTCCAGATGGGTCCATGATCGCACCAGGCGCGAGCGCTGGTAGTTGAGATGCGCGAGCTCGACCTGGAGCGAGCCTTCCTTGGTCTTGGCGCGGCGGCCGAAGATCTCCAGGATCAGCCCGGTGCGGTCGAGCACCTTGGCGTGCAATTCCTTCTCGAGATTGCGCTGCTGGATCGGCGCCAGCGCGCAATCCATCACCACGAGCTCGACATCGAGGCTCTTGGCGAGTGCGGCGATCTCCTCGACCTTGCCCTTGCCGATATAGGTCGCGGGACGGATCTGGCTGATCGGCGCGATGATGGCGTCGGCTATGACGAGATCGATCGCACGCGCGAGGCCGGCGGCTTCATCGAGCCGGGCCTCGGCGTTGCGCTGGATATGAGTCTCCGATTGCGCGTCGGCACCGCCTGCGCGCACCCGCAAATAGGGGCCGATGACAAGCACCCGCCCCGTCTGCTTAGCCCCTGCCGACCGCGGACGGTCGGCATCCCCGTCGAAATTCCGGGGTTCCAATCAGATCACTCTCAAGCCGGCTGATCCTCGCCGCCTTCGAACAACTGGATCGGCGCACCCGGCATGATGGTCGAGATCGCATGCTTGTAAACGAGCTGCGAATGACCGTCGCGCCGAAGCAGTAAACAGAAATTGTCGAACCAGGTCACGATGCCCTGGAGCTTCACTCCGTTGACCAGAAAGATCGTCAGTGGCGTCTTGGTTTTGCGAACGTGATTAAGGAAGGTGTCCTGTAGGTTTTGTGCGCGGTCTGCCGCCATTGTTTTTTTCTCGCTTTGAGTTTCTTTTTATTGCGCCGGTTGCGGCCCTCTTTGTGAAGGTCGGAGCCTCTCCCGGTTGCCGTTCCTCATGAGATCCCCCTCGGAAGGAACAGCTGTGCAATTAGAGGACAGGTGGACCTATTAGGCAAGCCGCTTCACGCGGCAGCTGGCGCGGTATTGCCCCGAAAAACTACGGAAATCGATGAATTTCCTCGTTTTCGTCAAAGGTGTCGCCGCAACGTCGCGGCGTTAGAATCTTGTTTCGACGGCGTTTTCCCTGCACAAAAACGCGCTAGCCGACACCGAGCGCTTTCAACTTTCGATGCAGCGCCGACCGTTCCATGCCAACGAACTCGGCTGTGCGAGAAATATTTCCTGAAAAACGGCTGATCTGTGCAATCAAATAGTCGCGCTCGAACACTTCGCGGGCTTCGCGCAGCGGCAGGCCCATGATGTGCTCGCCATTGTTGCTGGTCGGCATCGCCGGCACCATGGACCCGACGTCCTGCGGCAACATGTCGGCCGTGATGATGACCTCCGGTCCACCGGCGGCGAGAATCATGACTCTTTCAACGTTGTTGCGGAGCTGGCGCACATTGCCCGGCCAGACATGCGATTGCAGCACCGCCATCGCGTCCTGCCCGATCTGCCGCTTGGGCAGGCCGCTGCCGGCCGAGATCTGCTCCATGAAATAGTCGATCAATTCCGGGATGTCCTCGCGCCGCTCGGAGAGCGCAGGCACGCGGATCGGCACCACCGAGAGCCGATGATAGAGGTCCTCGCGGAAGTGGCCGGCCGCGATCTCCTCTTCGAGATTGCGCGCGGTCGAGGAGATGATGCGCACATCGACCTGCACCTTGGCGGTGCCGCCGACGCGCTGGAACGATTGCTCCACCAGCACCCGCAGGATCTTGTTCTGGGTCTCGCGCGGCATGTCCGCGATCTCGTCGATGAACAGCGTGCCGCCATGGGCTTCCTCGAGCGCGCCGGGCTTGCGCGCCTGTTCGCCGTTGGACTGCTCGACGCCGAACAGCTCGTGCTCCATGCGCTCGGGCGTGATCGCGGCGGCGTTGATGACGACGAAGGGACCGTCGGCGCGGCCCGAGGCCGTATGCAGCGTGCGTGCCGTCAATTCCTTGCCGGCGCCGGCGGGACCGACGATCAGGATGCGGCTGTTGGCCTTGGCCGCGCGCTCGATGGTCTGGCGCAACTGGTTCATACTCGGCGAGCGGCCGACGAGCTGGCTTGCGCTCGGCGCCAGCTGCTTCAGCTCCTTGACCTCGCGCTTGAGCCGCGAGTTCTCCAGCGCCCTGGTCGCGACCAGGATCAGCCGGTCGGCCTTGAACGGCTTCTCGATGAAGTCGTAGGCGCCGCGCTTGATCGCGGCCACCGCGGTCTCGATGTTACCGTGGCCGGAGATCATCACGACCGGCAGGTCGGCATTGTCCTTCTTGACCTGCTCCAGCAGCTGCAAGCCGTCGAGCTTGGAGCCCTGCAGCCAGATGTCGAGGAACACCAGATGCGGCCGCCGGTTGGCGATTTCAGCCAGTGCAGAGTCGCTGTCGCGCGCAGTCCGCGTGACAAAACCCTCGTCCTCGAGAATGCCTGCGACGAGATCTCGAATATCGGCCTCATCATCGACAATCAGAATTTCACTTGCCATGGGTCGCGCCTGTCTTGTCAGATGCCTGTCGAGGCTTCGATTTTCGTTGAATCATTGGTCTTTTCAGCGGCCTCTTTGGTTTCGGCCGCCAGCTCTTTTGTTTCCTGCGCCGGGTCCTTGCCAGGAGCGCCGGCCTGCTCGCCGGTTGCTTCCTTGACCGCGGCCGCCGGGGCCTGCTCGGCTCCCTCGGACTTCGCGGGTTGCCCGGAGATCGCAAAGCGCATCCGCATCCAGGCACCGCGCTGGCCCTCGCGGAAGTCGGAAGCATCTTTCAGCTCGATGCGTCCGCCATGGTCTTCCAGCACGCGGCCGACGATCGCAAGGCCAAGGCCGGTGCCCTTGGCGCGCGTCGTGACATAGGGCTCGAGCAGCCGCGAGCGCGCGACCTTGGGCAGGCCGATACCGTTGTCGATGACGTCGATCAGTACGTCCTCGCCCTGACGCGACACCACGACGTCGATATGACCTTTGCCGAGCTCCTCCGGCGGGACCTGCTCGATCGCTTCGGTGGCGTTCTTGACGATGTTGGTGACCGCCTGCGAGATCAGCCGCCGGTCGAACTGGGCGCGGAGCGGATCCTCTTTGAATTCGGCCTCGATATCGATCTCGGGATGGGCGACCTTCATCAGGAACACGGCCTGCCGCACGGCGTCGGCGACGTCCTCGCCCTCCATCACCGGTTTCGGCATCCGTGCAAAGCGCGAGAACTCGTCGACCATGCGGCGGATATCGTCGACCTGTCGCACGATGGTGTCGGTGCACTGCTCGAAGATCTGCTTGTCCTTGGCCTCTGTGATGCCCTTGCCGAACTTGCGGCGAATGCGCTCGGCCGAAAGCTGGATCGGCGTCAGCGGGTTCTTGATCTCATGCGCGATGCGCCGCGCCACGTCGCCCCAGGCCGAGGTGCGCTGCGCCGAGACCAGCTCGGTGATGTCGTCGAGCGTGATGATGTAGCTGTCATGCGGCTGGTTCTTCTCGGCGCTGACGCGGACCGAGAGATTGCGCTCGGTGCCGTCGCGGGTGATCGTGATCTGGCCCTGCACCAGACGCTGGCTCCCTTCCCGCGCCGCCTTCATCATCTCGTCCAGCTCGGGCAGCACGTCGGAGAGCGGATGACCAAGCGTCTCCGATTCGGCGTGCCCGATCAGCTTCTCGGCCGAGCGGTTCAAAATGCCGACGCTGCCGGAGGTGTCGACGCCGATGATGCCGGCGCTTGCGGAGGACAGCACCGCTTCGATGAAGCGGCGGCGGCTGTCGATCAGGTCGCTGGCGTTGACGAGCTCGTCGCGCTGGCTGCGCAATTCCTGCGTCATCTTGTTGAAGGTCTCGCCTAGCTGGGCGAGATCGCCTTCCGACTGGTGCACCGGCACCTGGACATGGAGGTCGCCGGTCGAGACCGTGTGGGCCGCGTTCATCAGCCGCCGGATCGGCGAGACCAGTGAATTGGCGAAGTTCAGGCCGATCAGCACCGAGGCCATCAGGATGGTCAGCGCGATCACGGCGAACATCAGCGCGAAGGCAACCTGGATTCCGAGCCTGCGCGACTCGATCTGGGCGTATTCGGCGACGCTGACCTCGGTCTGCTTGAGCTGATTGACGACATTGGGATCAAGCGGACGGGCGACATAGAGGAAGGTGTCGCTGAAGGCGCGCAGCCGGATCACGGCGGCCACGAAGCTCGCATCGGGAAGGACCGCGATCTCGGGCTCGGACTCGTTGACGTTGCTGAGGAAGTCGGACGCGGGCGGTGAATAGGCGAGCCGCATGCCGGTGTCGGCGGATTCCAGGATGTTGGTGTTCTTGTCGATGATCATCGCGCCCGGCAGGTTGCGGGAACTGGCGCTGGCGCTCAGCATCTCCCGGAACGAGCGGCGATCCTGGTCATAGAGCGGCCGGGCATGCGCGATGTCGTTGGCCATGCCGAGAATGTCGCCGCGGATCAGCTGCGCATGGTCCTGCATATAGGCCCGCGCGATCGTCAGCGAATTCTGGATCACCTCCTTGGTCGGGCCGGAGAACAGCCGGTCGAGGCCGCGTTCGATGGTGACGTTGGCGACGACGGCGACCAGCACCGCCGGCAGCACCGCCACGATCGAGAACAGGCTGACGATCTGGACATGGAGCCGCGCCGCCGCCCTGCCCCGCCGCCGCGCCAGGATCAGCTGCCAGAGCTCTCGGACGATGATTCCGACCAGCAGCAGGATCGTGGCCGCGTTGATCAGGTAGATCGAGCGGACCACCGCCGGCGTCGGCTCGATCGTGGTCAGGCCGGTCAGAACCAGGAAGGTCAGGAAGGCCGAGAGCAGCGCCAGCGCCACGGCAAAGGGCGCCAGCCAGCGCCGCGCCGACCAACGCCGGGGCTCTTCCGCTGGGGCCGTGTCAAAGTGTGCGGCCGAGGTGTCTGCGCTGGTCATTCCGGCAATGGTGGTGCTGAAAACGGGTCCGCGATGGGCGGATACTGATGTATTCGTACCACATTGTTGCCGAATTGCGACAATTCCGCGGCGCCGCCGCCGCGGCGGAGCGGCGCATCCACAGCTCTGGCGGTGCGTGTCGTGATCTGATCGGTCAGCAATCGTACCGTCTCTGGACGGAATTGGACAAAGGCACCGGCATCGTCATTCGCGAACGAGGGTGAGCCTTGACGCAGATCAAGGGTGCGCGGTGGCCGCTCGCGCCAATGTGGCTCATTGCCCGACCGGAGTTCCGCCCATGAAGGCTGTGGCCGTTGAAGAAGCCGTTGCGATGATTCCCGCTGGCGCCAGCGTGATGGTCGGCGGCTTCATGGGCATTGGAACACCGGAGCGCTTGCTCGATGAACTGGTCCGGCAGCAGAAGACCGGATTGTCGGTGATCTGCAACGATGCCGCACTACCGGGTAAAGGCGTCGGCAAGTTGTTTGACGCATCGCTCGTGTCGCGTCTGACCGCGACGCATATCGGGCTCAATCCCAAGGCCCAGCAGCAGATGCTGGCGAACCAGATCGAGGTCGATCTCGTGCCGCAAGGCACCCTCGTCGAGCGCATCCGGGCCGGTGGTTGCGGCCTGGGCGGCGTCCTGACGCCGACCGGCGTCGGTACCGTTGTCGCCGAAGGCAAGCGAGAGATCGAGATCGAGGGCAAGCCGTTCCTGCTGGAGACGGCGTTGACGGCGCAATACGCGCTGCTCCACGCGTTTCTCGCCGACCATCTCGGCAATCTCGCTTATGCGCTGACCGCACGCAATTTCAACCCGATCATGGCGATGGCGGCCGATACGGTGATCGTGACAGCCGAGCACATCGTACCAGTCGGCGTGATCGCGCCCGACCATGTCATGACGCCGGCGCCGCTCGTCGATTACCTCGTTATGAACGGGTGACCCATGGACCCGCAGATCATTATCGCCCGCCGCGTCGCCAGGGAGCTCCGCGAGGGCAACCTCGTCAACCTCGGCATCGGCATCCCGACGCTGGTTGCGAACTACGTGCCCTCCGATCTCAAGGTTTTCTTTCAATCGGAGAACGGCCTGATCGGCACCGGGCCCATTCCCGAGCCGGGAATGGCGCATCCGCTCCTGACGGACGCCGGCGGACGCCCGATCAGCGCGCTACCGGGAGCCAGCACATTCGACAGCGCGATGTCGTTCGGGCTGATCCGCGGCGGCCATGTCGACGTCACCGTGCTCGGCGGCCTCCAAGTCGACGCGCAGGGCCGCCTCGCCAACTGGATGATCCCCGGCAAGATGGTGCCCGGCATGGGCGGGGCGATGGACCTCGTCAGCGGTGCCAGGCGGGTGATCGTCGCCATGCAGCACGCGGCCAAGGGCAAGTCGAAGATCGTCGCCAAATGCACCCTGCCCCTGACCTCGGCGCGGTCGGTCGATCTCGTCGTCACGGACTTGGCCATGATCGGCTTCTCCGGCGGCAAGGCGACGCTGCTGGAGACCGCGCCCGGGGTCAGTGTCGGCGACGTCATGGCGCTCACGGAAGCCGAGCTGGCTGTTCCCGACAACGTCCCGGAAATGAACGTCTGATCCGTCGGCGGCCTCAATCGATGATGTGATAGCCGCCGTCGATGTAGAGCACGCCGCCCGTGATCAGCTTGGCGCCGTCGAGCGCGAGGAACGCGGTGGCATTCCCGACATCGTCGATGCTGACGAGACTGCGCGCCGGCGCCTTCGACTGCGCCTTGTCCATGAGCTCATCGAACTCGGGAATCCCCGAAGCCGCGCGGGTGGCTAGCGGACCCGGCGAGATCGCGTGCACGCGGATGCCCTTCGGGCCGAGCTCCGCGGCGATATAGCGGACCGAGGCTTCCAGCGCGGCTTTCGCGACACCCATCACGTTGTAATTCTCCACCACCATCTGGCTGCCGTAATAGGTCATGGTGAAAAGCGTGCCGCCGTTCTTCATCAGCGGCTCGGCGAGATGAGCCATCCGCAAGAACGACCAGCACGAGACGTCCATGGTCTTGAGGAAGCCGTCACGGCCGACGTCGACGACACGGCCGTGCAGCGCTTCCCTCGGCGAGAAGGCTATGGAATGAAGCATGAAATCGAGCTGCCCCCATTCCGACGCGATGCGCTCGAACACCGCCTCGGTCTGCCCTTCGGCCATCACGTCCAGCGGCATGAAGATCGGCGCTTCCACCGCCTGCGCCAGCGGCTGGACATGCTTCTTGGCGCGGTCGTTCAGATAGGTCACCGCGAGATCAGCACCGAGCGCACGAAACGCGCGCGCGCATCCCCAGGCGATCGACTGGTCGTTGGCGATGCCGACGATCAGTCCCTTCTTTCCCTTCAGGGCGACCTTGCTGTCCGGAAATACTGGGATCATGACACCCTCTTAGGTCTCGTGTTGATCAACTGACCGTCCATCAATAGCGATAGCGTATGCTGTGCGATCATCAGCTCCTCGTCGGTCGGAATGACGTAGACGGGGACGCGGCTGTCGGCTGCCGAGATCAGGGGCGCATGGTGAGCGTTCTCACCGGCATCGAGGCGGACGCCGAGCCAACCGAGCTGCTCGGCGATACGTGCGCGGATCGATGCCGAGTTCTCCCCGATGCCGGCAGTGAAGACGAAGGCATCCAGGCCCTGCAAGGCGGCAGCCAGCATGCCCGCGTTGAGGCCGATCCGGTAGACGAAATGGTCGATTGCGAGCCGCGCACGCGGGTCCGTGCTCGCTTCCAGCTCGCGCATGTCGTTGCTGACGCCGGAAAGCCCCTTCAGACCGCAGTCCCGATAGAGGAAGTCTTGCACCTTCGCGGCTGGCATGCCCTTCTCGGCGATGAGATAGAGGATGACCCCGGGATCGATCTGCCCTGGACGCGTTCCCATCGGCAGCCCGTCGAGCGCCGTGAACCCCATGGTACTCTCGACGCTGCGCCCCTCCTTGATCGCGCACATCGAGGCGCCGCTGCCGAGATGGGCAACGATGACCCGCCCCTTGGCGATCTTGGGCGCCACGCCGGGCAGCGCGCGGGCGATGTATTCGTAGGAGAGCCCGTGAAAGCCGTAGCGCCGCACACCCTCGGCATAGAGCTGCTGCGGAATCGCGTAGTGATCGGCGACGAGATCATGCGTGCGGTGAAATGCCGTGTCGAAGCACGCCACCTGCGGCAGCCCAGGGAAATTCGCGAGCAGCGAGCGGATCGGCGCGAGATTGTGCGGCTGATGCAGCGGCGCCAAGTTGACAAGGCGTTCGAGGCGGGAGACGACGCCGTGGTCGATCAGGACCGGGCGGACATGGTCCGGCCCGCCATGAACGACGCGATGACCGACCGCGATCGGCGTAATCCGAAGCTCGTCGCGCAGCCAGTTGCCGGCAACCGACATGGCGGCGGGCACATCGGGCACAGCTTCAACCGAATAGGCGCGATCGGCCAGCGCATCGCCGCTCGCAGCGCTGGCGCGCAGGCGCGGGCGGCTGCCGATGCCGTCCATCTGTCCCTTGATCTGACGCCGGAGCGCACCGTCGCCCAATGCCGAATAGACCTGAAACTTGACGCTCGAAGAACCGGCATTGACGACCAGGATCGTGTCCATAGCGATCACGCGGCCACTGACGGCGCCTTCTGGCGCCGGGCGCGCGCGTAGAGCGCCGCCACCGCACAGGAGGCCATGCGCGCACGCGGCGTATCGGCGCGCGACGTCAGGACGACGGGTACCCGCGCGCCAAGGACAATGCCGGCACCATCCGCCTTGGCGAAATAGGCGAGATTCTTGGCCAGCATGTTGCCGGACTCCAGATCTGGAACGACCAGGATCTGTGCACGACCGGCGACCTCGGACTCGATGCCCTTGATGCGTGCCGCTTCCGGGTCGATGGCGTTGTCGAACGCCAGGGGACCGTCGAGCACGCCACCGGTGATCTGGCCGCGATCGGCCATCTTGCAGAGGGCGGCGGCTTCGATGGTCGAGGGAATTTTGGACGTCACGGTCTCGACCGCCGACAGGATCGCCACGCGCGGCGTTCGGCCAAACCCGGCCTGATTGTAGAGATCGATCGCGTTCTGGATGATGTCGCGCTTGGCATCGAGATCGGGAAAGATGTTGATCGCGGCGTCGGTGACGAAAATCGTCTCGGCATAGGTCGGGACATCCATGACAAAGACATGGCTGATGCGCCGATCCGTGCGCAGGCCGCCAGTCTTTGCCGTGACCGCGCGCATCAACTCGTCGGTGTGAAGGCTGCCCTTCATCAACAGCTCGCCTCTGGCGGCATGGATGAGCTCCACGCCCTTGGCCGCGGCGTCGTCACTGTGGGCAGCATGCACGATCTCGAAGCTTGATACGTCCAGATCGAACCTCGCGGCGGTGTCCATGATCTTCCCTTCCGGCCCGACCAGGATCGGACGGATGATCCCCGCGCCGGCGCTGTCGATCGCCCCGCGCAGCGAAGTCTCGTCGCAGGGGTGCACGACGACGGTCGATGTCGGGGGCGCAGCCCTCGCCGCCGCGATCAGCCGGTCGTACTTGCCGCCGGTCTCGTGCGTCATATCGGCCGACATGAGGTCACTCCCGCTTTCGCCAAACCGCGCTACGACGCTCTTGCCTGAGGATCGAATGGCGCGACGTTCGACGTCATGTCGCCCTCTCCGTCCAGGCCAAACAACTCGGCGACTCGCCTCAGGCGATTGGCGCGCTCGCCGGTGATGTCCGCGCTTGCCGAGAGCACCTCGCGCATCGCCGCGAAGGCCGCGCGCCGCCGGTTCATGTCCTCGGGCAACAACCTTGGAATGGCCGCCACGGCGCCCTCGCGGTCGAGCAGCAGCATGAAGAACTGCTCGCGTACCAGCATCTTGAATTCGGACAGGGTCATCCGGGAGCCGGCATGGTCGCGCCTGACCTGGCGCAGCGCCTCGATGCTGCGCTCGTCCACCATGCCGCGCGCGGAGCCGACATAGAGCAGCGCGCGGATAGCAGCCTCCCGCAGGCCGCCGTCACCAATCTTCGCCCTCAACTCCGCAATCCTGCTTTCGAGCATGGCGCGATGCTCGTCCGACATCTCGCGGCGCCGTGTCGGCACGGCGTTGGGGTCGATGCCGACCGCGGCCTGGAGCGCAGGTGAGCCATAGACGTTGAGGAAGAGGGTCTCGCTCAGCGCCTCCTGGGCATCGCGCCAGCTATCGAGCGCATGCACAATCTGCTTCGACACCTGCTCCTGGAAGGCCAGGAACGGATTGTCCTGCGATACCGGCCTGCGCGTCTCTTCGGCGCGATCGGCCGCCGCCTTCACCATGGACATCCATGGATTCTGACTGCTGAAAGCCTCATATTGCATGCGCAGCGGATGCATGCCGCGCGCCCAGTTGGCCGCCTCTGGCGTCACCATCTTCTTGATCCAGGGCTGCACGAATTTCTGATAGGCTGCAAGATTGAGCTCCGAGATGCGCTTGGCGGTGGCGAACCGCCGCTCGTCCTCGGGGGAATTGCCGCCCATGGCCCGGATGTCGCCGAGCGTACGGGCCTCGCAACGCATTACCCATTGTCCCGTTGCAAGGTCGGCGTTGAGCGTCTCGCTGCCCCTCGCCTCGAACGTCGCCTCGTAGAGCCCGGGCGGGAGCACGTCGATCAGGTCGATGTTGCTGGAGAATTCGGCATGCTCCTTGTTGGCGACGCCGCCGGACACGAAGATCCCGAGATGACCGATGCTTTCGTGAATGGTGTAAACGATGGTCTGGCCATATGCCCTGATCTCATCGACGTCGGCGTAGCAGTCGAGGATCCAGTCCAGCGCCTGCTGCGGCGGGGTGACGTTGTCGCCCTTGGAGCAGAACACCACGATCGGCGAGCGGATATTGCGCAGGTCGACCTTCTCCCCGTCCGACATTTCGATCCGGCCAGCGGCGAGGTTGTTGCCGATGAACAGTTCGTCGACGATGAACTGGATCTCTTCGGCATTGAGGTTGACGTGACCGCCCCACCATCGCTCGAAGTCCAGATAACGGTCGGCCTCGGTGTCGACTTTGGAATAGACGTTGTATTGCTTGGTCCAGAGCGTGTTCGAGGGGTTCTGGTTCTCGAAATTCTGCACCAGCCAGGCGCCGTCGAACTTGCCGGCACCGAGATCGCTCGTCAGCGCCGTCAGCCAGCTTCCGCCCAAGAGGCCGCCGGAATAGCGCATCGGATATTTGCCATGGACGCCCGCCCAATAAGCGAGCGGCGCGCCGGCGATGATCAGCGGTCCGAACAGCTCCGGCCTTAGCGACGCCAGGATCATGATCGCCCAGCCGGCCTGACAATTGCCGATGACGCAAGGCTTGCCGTCGGCGTCGGGGTGACGGCTGATGACAGTTTCAAGAAACTTCGCTTCGGCTCGCGCAATGCGCTCGATCGTCTGGCCGGGCATGGGTTCGGGCAGAAACCCGATGAAGTAGCAGGGATGTCCCGCCTTCATCGCGACACCGATTTCGCTGTCCGCCTTGAAGCCGCCGATGCCGGGACCATGGCCGGCGCGCGGATCGACGACGACGAACGGCCGCCGCCTCATGTCGATCGCGACATTCTTGGGCGGGATGATGCGCACGAGCGCGTAGTTGACAGGCTCGTCGAGTTTGCGGCCGTCCGTAATCAACTCGGCGGCATATTGCAGCACATGCGGTGCGGTCTGCGCGACGTGCTCGCGATATTGGTCGCCGCGCTGTCGCATGATATCCAGAAACAACACGCTCCGCTGTCCGGCATCGACCAGATACTCCACGGCGGAGGTGACCAACCCCGACATGGGACCGGCAGGCAGCTTCAGATTTTCCATCGCAATCTGACCTCGTTGTCGTGCGAGGCCAGTCAAGGAGAGATGTCACCGGCGACGTTGACATAGGTCAACGGTCGGCGGTTCCGGGCATAGCGGACGCCAGAACCTTAGAACCTTCTAGAGGTAGATCGATAATGTCAGACGGGGAACTGTTTCCGGCCCTTCCGGCTTGACCCGGCATGGATAGGTTCTTCCTGGCGATAATGGTTTCTGCCGTTCTGCTGCTGATCGTGGCGTCCGATCTGCTGGTCAACGGTCCTGGTCTGCAGGAGCCGACGACAGACGTCGCGCGCCTGGTGCCGTCGACCGAACGACTGTTCAGGTGATGGATTGCCGTCGCGGGCGGCTGAATGCCTCACCCTTGTGTGACCGCGGAACATGTGTGACCGCGGAACATTTCGGCCCCCTTCCGACTTCAGCTCACCGCGTCAGCCAAAACGGCCAGCGCGATCCGGACAGGCTCAGCTCCGCTTTGGTAGGGGGAGCTGAGCCACCGTCCGCGTAATCGCGTTTGGCGTTTGTCGCGAGGGAACTAGCCGCCGCTGCGATAGACCTGGATATCGAGATCCCGGATCTTCTTGCGCAGCGTGTTGCGGTTGAGGCCGAGCAGGTCGGCGGCGCGGATCTGGTTGCCGCGGGTGGCGGCGAGCGCGGCCGTGAGCAACGGCACCTCGATCTCCTTGAGGATGCGGTGATAGAGGCCGGGCGGCGGCACGCCGTTGGGAAAGCCCTGGAAGTGCGAGGACAGATAGGCCTCCACGGCGCCGCCGAGATTGTCGACGCCCTGCTGGACCGCGGCACCCGGGCTGACCGAGGGCGGCGCGAGCTCGCCATCGATGACGGAAGCCGTGATCACGTCCTGCGGATAGAGCGCGGCGAGGCGCCGGGCGAGGTTTTCCAGCTCGCGCACGTTGCCGGGCCAGCGGTGTTGCTTCAGCCGCTCCAGCGCCAGCACGTCGAGCTTCTTGGGCGGCAGGCCGTCCTTCTCGGCCAGCGCGAAGAAGTGACGGATGAGATCGGGCAAATCCTCGATGCGCTCGCGGAGCGGCGGCAGCCGCAGCGGAACGACGTTGAGGCGGAAGAACAGATCTTCCCGGAACAGGCCCTGCTGGATCAGGACGCGCAGATCCTTGTTGGAGGCCGCGACGATGCGCACGTCGGTCTTGATCGGGGTGCGGCCGCCGACGGTGGTGTATTCGCCCTGCTGCAGCACGCGCAGCAGACGGGTCTGTGCCTCCATCGGCATGTCGCCGATTTCGTCGAGGAACAGCGTGCCGCCCTCGGCCTGCTCGAACCGGCCTGAGGCGCGGGTGTTGGCGCCGGTGAAGGCGCCGCGCTCATGGCCGAACAGTTCGGATTCGATGAGGTCGCGCGGGATCGCCGCCATGTTGACCGCGACGAACGGGCCGTTGCGGCGCTTGCCGTAATCGTGCAGCGCGCGGGCCACCAGCTCCTTGCCGGTGCCGGACTCGCCCGTGATCATTACCGTGAGATCGGTCTGCATCAAGCGCGCGAGCACGCGGTAGATTTCCTGCATCGCGGGCGAGCGGCCGACCAGCGGGATCGCCTCCATCTCGGCGTCCTCGTCCGGCGTCGAGACCCGCTCCTTCGGCTCGGCCAGCGCGCGGCCGACGATGGCAATCAGCTCCTTGAGGTCGAACGGCTTCGGCAGATATTCGTAGGCCCCGCGCTCGGAGGCGCGGATCGCCGTCATGAAGGTGTTCTGCGCGCTCATGACGATGACCGGCAGATTCGGCCGCATCTTCTTGATCCGCGGCAAGAGGTCGAAGGCGTTTTCGTCCGGCATCACCACGTCGGTGATGACGAGATCGCCCTCCCCCTGGCTGACCCAGCGCCACAGCGTTGCGGCATTGCCGGTCAGCCGCACTTCATAGCCGGCGCGGGACAGTGCCTGATTGAGAACGGTGCGGATGGCGGTATCGTCATCGGCCACGAGAATGCTACCTGCGGGCATCGTTAATCCTCATTTCGCCCCCTGTGACGCAGGCGACGGCTTCCCGGCAGAGTCGGCGCGACTGCTTTGATCGGCATGTTTCACCGATGTGGAATACATCGGCATCAGCACGCGGAAGGTGGTCTTGCGCGGCTGAGATTCGCATTCGATGATGCCCCCGTGATCGCCGACGATCTTGGCGACCAGCGCCAGGCCGAGCCCCGAGCCGGTCTGCTTGGTGGTCACGAAGGGATCGAACAGGTTGGGCAGAAGATCGTCGGGCACGCCTGGTCCGTTGTCCTTCACGCAGAATTCGAGCGGCAAGGATACCCGGGATTTTTGACCGGGGACTGACAGGCGCACGCCGGGGCGGAACGCGGTGGTGAGCTGGATCTCGGCGTCGGGGACGTCGATCAGGGCTTCTGCGGCGTTCTTCACGAGATTGAGGAACACCTGGATCAACTGGTCCTGGTTCGCCAGCACCGGCGGCAGCGAGGGATCGTAGTCCTCGATGAAGCGGATGTTGCGGGCAAAGCCGGATTGCGCCAGCCGCTTGACGTGGTCGAGCACCGAATGGATGTTGACGGGGCCGCGCAACACGGGACGCTCGTCGCCGAACACCTCCATGCGGTCGACCAGCGTCACGATGCGGTCGGCCTCGTCGCAGATCAGGCGCGTCAGCATGCGGTCCTCGGACGAGGCCTGCTGCTCGAGAAGCTGCGCCGCGCCGCGGATGCCGGAGAGCGGATTCTTGATCTCGTGCGCCAGCATCGCGGCCAGTGCGATGACCGAGCGCGCCGCGCTGCGATGGGTGAGCTGGCGGTCCATCTTGTCGGCGATGGAGCGCTCCTGCAGCATCACCACGATATGGCCGGGCCGCTCGGTCAGCGGCGCGACATGCAGATCGACCTGGCGGTCGCCGCCCATGCGCGGCGTGCCGAGATCGACCTTGTATTCGTTGACCGGCGAATTCGACGAACGCACCTGCTCGATCAGCGCCAGCAAGGGGCTGCCGAACGGCACCAGCTCTTTCAGCGACTGCCGCTTCAGGAACTGCGTCGAGATGTCGAAGAAGGCTTCGGTCGCGATATTGGCGGCGACGATCTTGCCGTCCGGCCCGATCATGAGCACGGGATTGGGCAACGCATCCAGGATCGCGTCGCTGTCGGCGGGCCGGCGATGGTCAGCGGCGGAGCTCATGCAGCAGCGCTCCATCCGAAATCGTCGAAGGCATCCTGCAGCGACTGGTGGACGAGGCGCGGATCTTCCGAGGTCAGGATCTTCTGGCGCCAGGATTTCAGCTTCTCGACCGGAGCGCCGCTCGCAGCCGCGGCGACGTCGAGCGCCCAGCCGAGATGTTTTCGGGCGTGCTTGAGGCCTACGCGCAGGCCGTAAAGCGCGCAGACGCCTTCATAAAGCGTGCGGACGTAATGCAGCTGGGTGGCAAGCGTCGGCATGGCCTCAGCCACCCCGCCGTTCAGGCGGCGCCCGATCTGGCCGGGCAGCCAGGGTTGGCCCTGTGCGCCGCGGCCGATCATCACGGCATCGGCGCCGGAGGCCTCGAGCGCCGCAAGCGCTTTCTCGTAGGAAGTGATGTCGCCATTGACGACGAGTGGAAGGCAGGTGGCCTCGCGCACGGCGCGGATCGCATCCCAATCGGCCTCACCCTTGTAGAACTGGCTGCGGGTGCGGCCATGCACCGTGACGAGCTTGACGCCGGCGGCTTCCGCGCGCCGCGCCAGTTCCGGCGCGTTGCGGCTGCGGTCGTCCCAGCCGAGCCGCATCTTCAGCGTCACCGGCACCTTCACCGCCGCGATAGTCGCATCGATCAGGCTGACGGCATGGTCGAGGTCGCGCATCAAGGCCGAACCGGACTGGCCGCCGGTGACGTGGCGGGCCGGACAGCCCATGTTGATGTCGATGATGTCGGCGCCCTCGGCTTCGGCGATCCGGGCACCCTCCGCCATCCAGTGCGTCTCGCACCCGGCGAGCTGGACCACGTGCGGGCCGATCCCGGTGGCTTCGCAGCGCAACCGGGACATCCGGTGGCCGCTCGCGAGCTCATCGCTGGCCGTCATTTCGGACACGACGAGACCCGCGCCAAGCTCGGCAGCCAACCGGCGGAAGGGCGAGTCCGTCACCCCCGACATCGGTGCCAGGAAGACCGGGGTGGCGACATCAATATCGCCTATTTTCAACGGCTTAGAGCCGGATGCTGCCGAACCGGTCACAGGGGTCTCGTTGACTGGGCAGGGCCTCATCGCGCCTGCCATGACCTATCTTGCGCACAATTCTTGTGCAGTCAAGCGTCATGCCTACAGTTTAGACAATTCTGCAAATCTTTCAAGTGCAGTGCAGCAAAATGCTGTTTCCAACAATCCGGGGAAACCCCCTTTTTTTGCGGGCCTGCCGTGCTAGAGGCATGCGGCAATCACCCCACTCCCCGACTCTTCATCACCAACCGAGTATTCGAGTCCTATGGCGAAATCACAACGCACCGCAGTCGTCCTCGTGGCAGCCGGGCGTGGACTGCGTGCAGGCGCCGGCGGGCCGAAGCAATATCGCGAGATCGGCGGCGTGCCCGTGATCTATCGCGCCATGGAAACCTTCAGCCGCCACGCCGACGTGTTTGTGGTGCAGCCGGTGGTGAACCCCGATGACAGCGCCATGTTCACGGCCGCGGTCGCGGGGCTCAAGCATGAGCCGCCGACCAATGGCGGTGCGACCCGGCAGGCCTCGGTGCTTGCCGGCCTCGAGGCGCTGGTCAAGTACGAGCCCGACATCGTGCTGATCCACGACGCCGCGCGCCCCTTCGTCTCGGAAGGATTGATCTCGCGTGCGATCGAGGCGGCGAGCCGCACTGGCGCTGCGATCCCCGCCGTTCCCGTCACCGACACCATCAAGCTCACCGGCGATGGCGGCAATGTCGAGGGCACGCCGGACCGCGCGCGCCTGCGAATCGCGCAGACGCCGCAATCCTTTCGTTTCGACGTCATCCTCGAAGCGCATCGTCGCGCGGCGAAGGACGGCCGCAGCGATTTCACCGACGATGCCGCGATTGCCGAATGGGCGGGATTGACGGTTGCAACCTTTGAAGGCGATGTTGCCAACATGAAGCTCACCACTCCCGAGGATTTCGTGCGCGAGGAAGCGCGCCTGGCTGCCCAGCTCGGCGATATCAGGACCGGCACCGGCTATGACGTGCACGCCTTCGGCGAAGGCGACCATCTCATGCTCTGCGGCGTGCGCGTGCCGCACACCAAGGGTTTTCTCGCCCATTCCGACGGCGACGTCGGCCTGCATGCGCTGGTCGATGCCATCCTCGGCGCGCTCGCCGACGGCGACATCGGCTCGCACTTTCCGCCGAGCGATGCGAAGTGGAAGGGCGCCTCTTCCGAACAGTTCCTGAAATACGCCATCGAACGCGTCACCCAGCGCGGTGGCCGCGTTGCCAATCTCGAGGTGACCATGATTTGCGAGCGGCCGAAGATCGGCCCGCTGCGCGACACCATGCGCGCGCGCATCGCCGAGATTTCCGGCGTCGACATCTCGCGCGTCGCGGTGAAGGCGACCACCAGCGAGCGGCTCGGCTTCACCGGCCGTGAGGAAGGCATCGCGGCCACCGCGAGCGCCACCATCCGTCTTCCCTGGAGCGTCTAGGCCATGGGCGGCAGCGACGCACGCGCCCTCTCCCGCTCGCTGCTCGACCTGTGCCGGATGCGCAAGCTGACGATCGCGACGGCTGAATCCTGCACCGGCGGCCTCGTCGCCGGCGCGCTGACCGATATCCCCGGCTCCTCCGATGTGATCGACCGCGGCTTCGTCACCTATTCCAACGACGCCAAGCGCGCGATGCTCGGCGTCGAAGCCGGCACGCTCACGAACTTCGGCGCCGTCAGCAAGGAGACCGCGACCGCGATGGCGGTCGGCGCGCTGGAGCGTGCCGGCGTCGATCTCGCCGTCGCCATCACCGGCATTGCCGGTCCCGGCGGCGCGACGCCCGGCAAGCCGGTCGGTCTCGTGCATTTCGCCGTCGCCGCGCGCGACGGCCGCATCATCCACCGCGAGCATCGCTTCGGCGCGATCGGCCGCAGCGCGGTCCGCGCCCGTTCGGTGGTCGAGGCGTTGCGCATGCTGATGGATCTGGCCCGCGGCCCGCAAGTTGCCGCCAAGCCGAAACGCGCCGCCGCAGTCACCCGCTTGCGCCCGCGCGTGACACGCTCGCCGCGCCGACATGTGGCCAAACGCCGGACGCCACGGTCGCCGCGGGGCTGAGCACCCCCGCTTACACCTTGCGCGCAATCACACGGATCGCAGCCAGATTGGCGCGATGCTGCTCGAACACCCGCCGCATTGCCAGCACCCGGCGCCGCGCCGCCCGATCCAGCAGCAGGTTCCTGGCGAGCCGCAACGCGCCCACCAGGCCCTCGTCCTGCACCAGGCGCCGGGGTCGGAGCAGATGCATCGGCGCGAACTCGACCGCCTCGATCTGAAAGCCGACGCTCTCCAGCAGCCCTCTCCATCCTTCGCCGGACAACGGACGTGCCCCGACATGGATGGCGCCGGAGAGCGCGCGATCGATCGCCTGCCTTTGGCCGAACGGCATGTCGTCCGGCGTCACGGCGAGCTCGTGGATGCCGTAACGCCCGCCGGGGCGAAGCAGCCGGAATGCCTCCGCCGCGATGCGGCGCTTCTGCTCCTGGGTCTGCATGCTCAACATCGCCTCGCCGATCACGATCGACGCAGAGCCGGCCGGCAGGGTCGTCTGATCGGCGGTCCCGACGACGACCGAGACGTTTCCCTTCGCCGGAAGCTGCCGGCTCGTCCACGCGGCAGCCTGCGCATCGCGCTCGACGCCGACATAGCGCCGCGGGCCTCGCTCCAAGATCAGGCGTGCGGTGACGCCGAGCCCCGGCGCAAACTCGACGACATCATCTTCGGCGCCGATCACCAGCCCGTGCAGCAGCGCGCGCGTCAGGCCAAGCCCGCCGGGACGCAGCACGCGCTTGCCTAGCCGGGCCAGCAGCCAATGGCCCGGCATCTTCGCCACGTCGAGATCAGCGCCCGGCAGTTCGACCGATGGCATCGTGTGGTCTGCAATCGTGGGTGTCTCCTTTGCAAGTTAGAACCGCGCCCGGATGCCGCCGTAATAGCCGCGTCCGTCGCCGGGCATGAACGCGGCCTGGTCCGGCCGCGCCTGATCGACGATCAGGGTCGACGCGGCATAGGTCGCGTTGAACAGATTGGTGATCTCGCCGAACACCGCGAAGCGCTCGCTGATCCGGTACTCGGTGCGCACATCGGCGACCACGAACGGATCGGCAAACAGCGTGTTCATGTTGTCGACCGGCATGTGGCCGGGGCTCCAGCGCACCGCGCCTTCCAGCTTCCAGGCGTCGGTCGCCTGATATTGCAGGACCGCGTTGACGAGATGCGGCGGCGCGCCGGCCAGACGGTTGTTGCCGCGCAGCGGATCGTTGTCGAAGCGGAAGTCCTGGTAGGTGTAGGCGACGCGGCCGGTCAGCCGCGGCGTGATCCTGACGCCGAGGCCGAGCTCGACGCCGAGATGCGTGGTGCGGTCGGCATTGAACGCCGCCATCAGCGCGCCGGTGGAGTCGCGCAGGCTCAAGAGCTCGTTGTCGACCCAGGAATAGTAGCTGACCGCGTCCCACGACAGGATGCCCGCGCGGCCGCGCCAGCCGCCCTCAACGGTGGTGGCGGTCTGGGCCTTCAGATCGGGCGTCGCGAATGCCGCTGCGACGAGGCCCGGATTGCCCGGCGTCGGCCGCCCGGCACTGCTGTTCGGCGTCCCGTTGACCGTCGCGAGCAGATCGTCATGCGAGGGCGGCTCGAAGCTGCGGCTGACCGCGGCAAAGATGGTTTGGCCGGCCACGGGGCGGAAGGTCACGCCGAGGCTGGGGCTCCACGCCGAATAGCTGAGCGCATAGCTCGAGCTCTGCGTCGGCACCGCGCCGTTCGGCAGCAGCATCGTCGGATTTGCCGGATTGTAGGCAATCGTCGGCCGCGTCGCACTCCGGTAGACGTCGTCATTGTCGCGCGTGGCGTAGCCATAGGCGATCGCCGGCGAGACGGTGATCCGGTCCCAGACCGGCAAATTGAGGCCGGTATGCAGCGCCAGCGTGGTGGCATCGAGCCGGCTCTCGCCGAACTTGGCGCCGGTCTGCCCGGCCTGGTTGATGAAATTCTCCCGATCCGCCGATCCCACCGAATATTGCGCGGTCGTTTCGAGCAGCGGTAACGCCGCCGCGCTGTCGGGCTTGTAGGCGTAGCGGAAGACGCCGGTCGCATCGTCACCCCGCGTGGCGCGAACGCCTGAGGAGATCGGAAAGCGGAACATGTCGTCGGTGTGGGTATAGCCGAGCGCGACGTCGAACAGATGCGCGTCGAACGTCGCGGTGGTCCGCGAGCCCGCCACGAACTGCTCGGCCTCGCGGCGCGGCCGGTCACGCACCACGTTGGGGCCGGGATTGATCGAGGTCGACGGCGGGATGAAGGTCGGCCCGGCAAACACCTGCCGCGGATTGGCCTGCATTGCGCTCTTGGTCAGCGGTCCCGCCACATCGAAGCCGAGATCGGTGTAGCCGATGAAGAAGCGCGTGCTGACGTTCTCGGACAGCACGGCGCCGACATTGGCATTGAAACTGCTGCGCTCGGAGCTGTTGTAGTCGCGAAAGCCGTCGCGACGGCTGAAATCGGCCTGCACCAGCGCGTCCACATTGTCTTTCCTGCCGCCGGTCTGCGCGCTGGCATTGATCTGGCCGAAGCTGCCGCCGCTGATGGCGGCCTGCGTGCCCGGCGAGGACGATCCCGTCGGCGATACGAAATTCAGCGCACCGCCGAGCACGGTGGCGCCGAGGCGGTTGGCGATGTAGCCGCGATAGACCTCGATGGCCTCCGCCTGTTGCGGGTTGGCGAAGCCGACGATGTAGGAGCCGTCGGCCCGGTTGATGGGCAGGCCGTTCTGGAGCACCAGCAGCCCGCGCTCGACCGGATTCTGCTGCAGACCGGAGCCACGGATCTGGATACGCGGCTGGTCGTTGCCGCCGAAGAAGTTCTGCACCACGACACCGGGAACCCCGCTGAGGGCACGCGACGCGGTCGGATTGCCGGTGGGTGAGAGATCCTCGCGCCGGACCAGCGCGACGCCGCCCGCGAGCGCCTCGAAGCGCTCCTGCACCGATGCGGCCGGGGCAGCCGGCCCCGCAACCTCGTCGCCGAGGTTGGCACCGCCGCGCGGTTGCGGCTCGGCGGCCCGGCGCCGCGCCGCGACCCGCTCGCGAGATACCGCCGCGGGCTTCGCCGCGCTCTTCGGCGCCTCCACCACGACAGGATCGAGCTGGACCGCCGCGCCCGGCGCCGCCGATTGCGCCAGGCAAGCCTCTCCGGCAAGGGCCGGCAGCAGCAAGGCAGACGCTGTCCAGGACAGCAGCACCGTGCCTTGCGTTCTGCCTGTGCGCCACGAACGCCCTCGCCCCAACGACGGACTCATGATCCTACTTCCCACTCCAGCCCCACTTTTTCCCGCGGGCGACGCTGAACGCCGTCGCGATCTCGCGCGAAGCTCGCCGCGCGCACCGGGAATCTGGTTGCGCTGGGACAAACAGCGCGCTGCTTGGAATTAGTTTCGTTCCAGCTTCGGCACGAACAGCACGTTGAGAACTCGCGATGCCGCGACATGATCGCGGTGCGGATCGAAGCGGAACACGGCACGAAACACGTCGTAGGGGAATTAGCGAAGCGTCATCCACCTCTTCTCATGCCTGCTCGGCAGACATGGTGGATTACGCCTTCTCCCAACCCACCCCGCGCACCTACAAGCGGTTGCGTTGCCCGACGGGCAAAACACGCTAGCGGTAGGGCAAGGCGCGCAGGCGAAAATATTCGCCTTTACAGAATTTCGGCTTTGTCGCATTGTCCCGCCACCTCACCCCGGTCAGAGGGGCGTATCGCGATCGTCACGAAACGTGGGGTGAGCTGCGGTGGACGCTAGTCACATCGGCGCGAGAGGCATTGCAGGGCGGGCAACCGTGAGCGACAGGCCTGTTGCGCACACGACCGGTGTGACATGCGTACGGCAAAACCGTGTCGTCCTGACGCCCGGGGTCTGTGCGTCAAGTCTTGCGGTGATGCGTCTTGCCCGACCGGGTGCGCGCGTCAGCTATTCGTGAGGCGACGGGGGCAATAGTGCATCGCTCCCCGGGGAGAGCTCGGCATAAGCCGTCAAACCACTGCGCAGGGAAGGCCAGGTTGTCCTGGCTACACCTGTATGCCGCTGTGCAGCTTCTTGTCACGCAGGATTCGCACAGTGGACCGCGGGTGCCAGCCGGCACCCGGCCTTCCCTGCGCCCTCTGACATCTGAGGGCGACATGACCAATGCAGGACTCGGGCAGGAACTGTCGCGAGACCGCAGCGTTATGCTCAGTTTTCAAAAAAAAGCACGCAAGTTCGTCCAATTCGATCGGAATCGCGAATGCAGACGGCGCGACCAAACGTCATCACGCGTCTCCGATCTTGCGCGAGAAAATATTGGCGCAATAATGCCGCTCTACGTTGTGATCCGGAATCAACCGGACCAGCATTTTGGAGGGCGACGAACTTGTTCGCTCGCGCCGCGGCCTCGGTCGCCGTGACCATCACCTTGGCCACCATTGACGGTGCGGCCGCACAAACGGCCAACCAGCCGCCGGATACGATGGCGGCGCGGGTCGAGGCCTGCACGCCCTGTCACGGCAACAAGGGCGAAGGCACCAGCGACGTCTATTTCCCGCGGCTTGCCGGCAAGCCCGCCGGCTATCTCTACAATCAACTGCTCGCCTTCCGCAGCGGCCGCCGCAAATATCCGCCCATGAACTATCTGCTGGAGTTTCTGCCTGATCCGTATCTGGAGGCGATGGCGGAATATTTTGCCGGCGAACATCCGCCGCTGCCGCAGCCGGCGCCGAGCGAGGTCAGCAAGGACGTGCTGGCGCAGGGCGAGCTGCTCGCCACCAGCGGCGATGCCAGCCGCAATATTCCGGCCTGCGTAAGCTGCCATGGCCCGGGACTCGCAGGCATGCAACCCGGCATCCCCGGCCTGCTCGGCCTGCGCGCCAATTACATCAGCGCCCAGCTCGGCGCCTGGCGCTACGGCACTCGCACGGCGAAATCGCCAGACTGCATGCAGCAAGTCGCAGGCCATCTGACCGAGGCCGACGTCACCGCGGTCGCGGCCTGGCTCGCGACACGACCGGCGCCCACGAACCCGGCTCCCGTGCCGAAAGGCAGCTACGCGCTGCCTTTCGGCTGCGGCAGCCAGCCCAACTGACGAGGCGGATGATGGGCTCGAAACTGTCGACCGCACTCATATCGATCAAGCTCCTGGCCCTCGCCGCGCTCACCACGGCCGCGCAGGCGCAAGACAAGGCTCAAGACAAGAGCAGCGACATCATCGCCCGCGGCGAATATCTCGCCCGTGCCGGCGATTGCACTGCCTGTCATACCGCGCCGGAGGGCCGCCTGTTCGCCGGCGGCCGCGCCATGCCGACGCCGTTCGGTACACTCTACACCTCCAACATCACGCCGGACCCGGATACCGGGATCGGCAAGTGGAGCGCCGACGACTTCTACAAGACCATGCACAGCGGCCGTTTCCCGGACGGCGGGTTGATCTATCCGGCCATGCCGTTCGCGTCCTACACCAAGGTCACGCGCGCCGACAGCGATGCGATCTTCGCGTATTTGCGCTCGATCGCGCCGGTGAACCAGAAGAACAAGCCGCATGAGCTGCGCTTTCCCTACGACAACCGCCAGCTCATCCTCGGCTGGCGCACGCTGTTCTTCAGCGAAGGCGAGTTCAAGCCCGATCCGAAGAAATCAGCGGAATGGAATCGCGGCGCCTATCTGGTCGAAGGCCTCGGCCATTGCGGCATGTGCCATTCGCCGATCAACGCGCTCGGCGGCACCTCGCAATCGGATGCCTTCAAGGGCGGCCTGATCCCGATGCAGAACTGGTACGCGCCCTCGCTCACCTCAAACCGCGAGGCCGGCCTCGGCGACTGGAGCATCAAGGACATCACCGACCTGCTGCAGACCGGCGTTTCCATGCGCGGCGTGGTCTACGGCCCGATGGCCGAGGTCGTGCACAACAGCCTGCAATATCTCAACGACGAGGACACCAAGGCGATGGCGGTGTACCTCAAGGGCATCGCGGAGCCCTCGCCTCCGCCGCCGGCAAGCTCGACGCTGCCGACCACCGAGAGCAGCCTGCTGATCAGCCTCGGCAAGACCGTCTACGACAAGCAGTGCGCGAGCTGTCATGGCACGCAGGGCGAAGGCAAGCCGCCGCACTGGCCGCCGCTCGCCAACAACCAGTCGATCGAGATGCAGTCGGCGGTCAATCCGATCCGCATGGTGCTCAATGGCGGCTATCCACCGGGCACCAAGGGCAACCCGATGCCCTACGGCATGCCGCCTTTCGCTGGCCTCCTGTCCGACAACGAGATCGCCGCCGTCGTCTCCTACATCCGTACCGCCTGGGGCAATCGCGGCACGCCGGTCTCGGCGCGCGAGGCCAACGAGCTGCGCTCCGCACCGCTGAATTGAGAATCACATGATCAACTCCGATCCGCCGACCAGCCCTGCTAGCGCCGACCAGGCCGTCGAGGAGGTCGTCGCGCAAGGCCCGTCCGGCGCGATCGTGCTCGCCGGCATCGCCACCGCCTGCGTGGTCGCGATGTGGCTCGCCTTCTATCTGTTCGTCTTCCTGCCCCGCGGATCGCTGCAATGAGCGCAGGGGAAACTCATCACGACAGCGCCGAGGTCGCGGCCCGCGTCGAGCGGCGCTGGGCGACCATCGCCGTGATCATCATCGTGATGATGGCGCTGCTGGCGGCTTTCGCCGGCATCCATCGCGCGACCATGCCGCAGCCGCGCGTCGAGATCACCGATCCCTCGCGCCTGCATCTGTCCGGCGAATTCGTCGAGAGCAATCTCGGCAGCGTGCTGGAGGCCAACGGCAACGTCACGGTGCGTGCAATCGGCCAGCAATATTCCTTCACGCCTGCCTGCATCGTGGTGCCCGCGGATACGCCGATCACGCTGCGGGCCACCAGCGCCGACGTCGTCCACGGCATCCTCATTCAGGGCACCAACGTCAACACCATGCTGGTGCCGGGCTACATCTCGGAGCAGCTGATGCGCTTCGCGAAAACCGGCGACTATCTGATGCCCTGCCAGGAGTTTTGCAGCTTTGGCCACGAGGGCATGTGGGGCAAGGTCAAGGTGATCGACAAGACCGATTTCGCCGATCGCGCGAAGGGTGGCGGGAGGCTGAGCTGTGTTGGTCAATAGGAAGCTCATCCTCGCCCATTTCTGGCTGGCCTTCGCCGTATTCGGCATCGCGCTCACGCTCGGCGCCTGGCAGATGTTCATCCGCAGCCCGATCGGCACCTGGCTCTCCAACCCCGAGCTCTATTACCGCTCGCTGACCGCCCACGGCACGGTGATGGGCTACGTCTTCCCGACCCTGGTGGCGATGGCATTCGGCTACGCCATCAGCGAGTCCGCGCTGCAGCAGCGCCTGGTCGGCGTGCGCTGGGCCTGGGCAGGATTCTGGTTGATCGTCGCCGGCAGCATCATGGCGGTGATCCCGATCGCAATGGGGCGTGCCTCGGTGCTCTACACCTTCTATCCGCCGCTGATCGGCAACGTCTTCTACTATCTCGGCGTCGTCCTGGTGGTGGTCGGCTCGTGGATCTGGGTCGCGCTGATGTCGATTAACTTGCGCGTCTGGCGCAAGGCCAATCCCGGCGCGCCAGTGCCGCTCGCCATGTTCGCCAACGTCGCGGGCTCGTATTTGTGGGCTTGGACCGCGGTCGGCGCCGCGCTCGAGCTGCTGCTCCAGATCATTCCGGTTGCGGCAGGCCTCAAGGCCACCATCGATGCCGGCCTGGCGCGCATCTTCTTCTCATGGACACTGCACGCCATCGTCTATTTCTGGCTGATGCCGACCTACATCGCCTATTATACCATCGTGCCGCGCGCGATCGGCGGTCGCGTCTATTCCGACTCGATGGCGCGGATCTCCTTCATCCTGTTCCTGGTGGTGGCGATGCCGATCGGCATGCACCACACCTTTGCCGATCCGCAGGTCGGTGCCGGCTTCAAGTTCATCCATTCCGCCTTCACGGCGCTGGTCGCGCTGCCGACGCTGCTGACCGTGTTCACGATCTGCGCCTCGGTCGAGATCGCGGCGCGGCTGCGCGGCGGCCGCGGCATGTTCGGCTGGATCGGGGCCCTGCCCTGGGACAACCCGATGATGCTGGCGCTGGCGTTCTCCTTCGTCATGCTCGGCTTCGGCGGCGCCGGCGGCCTCATCAACATGAGCTATCAGCTCGATGCCTCGATCCACAACACGCAGTGGATCACCGGGCATTTCCACCTGATCTTCGGCGGCGCCATCGTGATCATGTATTTCGCGATCGCCTATGATCTGTGGCCGCATCTGACGGGCCGGGAGTTGATCGATATCCGCCTGATCCGCACCCAGCTCTGGCTGTGGTTCATCGGCATGATCGTCACCACCTTCCCCTGGCACTGGGTCGGTATTCTGGGGATGCCGCGCCGCATGGCCTATTTCGACTTCGGCGATCCCGCGATCGCACCGCAGGCATTCTCCGTCACCCTGTCGGCCATCGGCAGCTTCATCCTGCTGGCCTCGGGCATCATGTTCATCGTCATCTTGGCGCGTGGCATGCGCGCGCCTCAAATCGACGCCGGGCCCTATCGCTTCGCGCTCGCCGTGCATGAACCAAAGACGGTGCCGGTCGCACTCAACACCCACGCGCTATGGGTGGCACTGATGATCGGCCTCACCCTCACCAATTACGGCTATCCGATCCTGAATCTGGCGCTGAGTTCGGGCACCTCGGTGCCGGCCGTCTATGTGGGAGCGCAGTGATGAGCACGCGCGACCTCTTTACTCTCCGCAACAGCCATTTCAGGACTGGCGTCGGCATCACCGCCGCGATCCTCGTCGTCACCGCGATTGCCGGCTTCATTGTGCTGCCTTTCGCACAGCCCTGGGTTCAGTTCGCCGGCGTCTGGGATGCGATCTGCAGCGCCGCTGGCGTACCGCAGCGTGCGGCCAGCGTCACGGCGCCCGAGCAGGCAAAACGCCTGTCCGAGGTCGTGCTGACCTCGAACACGTTGTCACGTCCGAGCCAGGAGGCGATCGGCCGCGGCGCGACGCTGGCGCAGCGCTGCGCGATCTGTCATGGCCCCACCGGCGTCAGCCGCGCGGACTCGCCCAATCTCGCCGGCCAGTATGCGGCCGTGATCTACAAGGAGCTGCACGATTTCCGCTCCGGTGCGCGCGCCAATGCCGTGATGTCGCCGTTCGCGATCAACCTGACCGACCAGGAGATCGCCGATCTCTCCAACTATTACGCCTATCTGCCGCGGCTTCCGGCCTATCATCCGACGCCGCAACTGCCGAAACCCAACATCGTCATCTACGGCGCGCCGATGCGCGGCATCGCGCCCTGCGGCTCCTGCCATGGCAGCCTCGACAACAAGACCGGCAGCCCGTGGCTGGAGGGGCAGTCCGAGGCCTACATGAAGGCGCAGCTTCACGCCTTCGCCTCAGGTGAACGGCGCAACGACATCAGCCAGCAGATGCGCAACATCGCCCGCGCAATGACGCCGCACGAGATCGAGCAGGCCGCGGCGTACTACGCCTCGCAGCCGCCGGATGTGGTGAAGGCGGTGGATTGAGGATGGCTCTCGTGCCCCGGACGCGGCGCTGCTTCAGCGGTGCGCTGCAGAGCCGGGGCCCATCTTTCCGAGGCGTTCGGGCGGCGTGGGTCCCGGCTCTGCGCAGCAACGCTGAGGGCGTTGCAGCGCGTCCGGGACACGAGAGTTACCTACGACGATGCCAGCTTCGGCCGGCCGTAGATCGCATCCGCGCGCTTTTCGAACGCGCTCGAAAACCGCGCGAAGGCGGCGTCGAACATCGAGCCCATCAGCAGCGCCAGCATGCGGCTCTTGAATTCGTAAGACAGGAAGAAACCGACGTCGCAAACGCCCTCACCTTTGGGCTCGAACGTCCAGCGGTTTTCCAGGTTGCTGAAAGGACCTTGCAGATATTCGACCAGGATCTTCTGATTGGCGCGGTCGAGGCTCACGCGGCTGGTGAAGGATTCCTTGACCAGCTTGAACGAGACCGTCATGTCGGCGACCAGCACCTCGGTGCCATCAGGCTTGGCCATGCGCTGGCGCACCTTCAGCGCGCTGCAGAGCGGCACGAATTCCGGGTAGCGCTCGACGTCGGCGACCAGATCGAACATCTCGGAGGCGCTGTGATTGACACGGCGCTTGCTCGAAAATTTGGGCATGGCGGTTCAGCGGGCGGTTGCGGCCCGCGCGGCCCTCAGTCTCGCAAAATCCTCGCCGGCATGATGCGACGAGCGGGTGAGCGGGCTCGCCGACACCATCAGGAAGCCCTTGGTGTAGGCGACCTTCTCGTAAGAGGCGAACTCGTCCGGCGGCACGTAGCGCATCACGGCGTGGTGCTTGCGGGTCGGCTGCAGGTACTGGCCGATGGTCAGGAAATCGACCTCGGCGGAGCGCAGATCGTCCATCACCTGCTGCACCTCGTGGCGCTCCTCGCCGAGGCCGACCATGATGCCGGACTTGGTGAAGATGGTGGGATCGAGCTCCTTGACCCGCTGCAACAGCCGGATCGAATGGAAATAGCGCGCGCCCGGCCGCACCGTGAGATAGCGCGACGGCACGGTCTCGAGATTGTGGTTGAAGACGTCGGGCTTGGCGGCAACGACCACCTCGAGCGCCCCCTCCTTGCGCAGGAAGTCCGGCGTCAGGATCTCGATCGTGGTCGAGGGGCACGCCGCCCGGATCGCGCGGATGGTCTGGGCAAAATGCTCGGCGCCGCCGTCAGCGAGATCGTCGCGGTCCACGGAGGTGATGACGACATGGGCAAGGCCGAGCTTGGCGGTCGCCTCGGCGACGTTCTCAGGCTCGGCTGCATCCAGCGCATTGGGCAGGCCGGTCTTGACGTTGCAGAAGGCGCAGGCGCGGGTGCAGGTGTCACCCATGATCATGAAGGTGGCGTGCTTTTTGTCCCAGCACTCGCCGATGTTCGGGCAGCCCGCTTCCTCGCACACCGTGTGCAGGCCGTTGGCGCGCACGATGTTGCGGGTCTCGCCGTAGCCGCGGGTATTGGGCGCGCGCACGCGGATCCAGTCCGGCTTCGGCGGCGAAGCGGAGTCAGGGCGATTCACCTTTTCGGGGTGGCGCGGGCGCAGCGGGTTCGTGATGGTATCGACAATAACGACCATGGGGTGTCCGGTCTGTTCAGGTCCTACCTAGTCGGTCTCGCCACGCATCGCAACCCGGCTCGCGCCGCTTCAGGGAACATGGCAGATATGGGCAATATCCTGCTCTGTTCTCAAGCGATTCTCACCTCGAATGGCTCCAGTATCGAAGACTTCCACACCGCGGCTGGGCAAGGTTCTGAAGCGGGCCTTTTTCCACCGCGACGTCCGCGAGGTCGCCCGGGACCTGATCGGTGCCACCATGCTGGTCGACGGCGTCGGCGGCCTCATTGTCGAGGTCGAGGCCTATCATCATACCGAGCCGGCGGCGCACTCCTACAAGGGTCCGACGCCGCGGAACCAGGTGATGTTCGGCCCGCCCGGCTATGCCTATGTCTATCGCTCCTACGGCATCCACTGGTGCGTGAACTTCGTCTGCGAGGAGGAAGGCTCGGCCAGCGCCGTGCTGATCCGCGCGCTGGAGCCGACGCACGGGATCGCCGTCATGCGCCGCCGGCGTCGCCTCCAGGATGCGCACGCGCTGTGCTCGGGTCCGGGCAAGCTGACCGAGGCGCTCGGCATCACCATCGCGCACAACACGCTGCCGCTGGACCGGCCTCCGATCGCGCTGCATGCGAGGACCGAGGAGTTGGAGGTGGTTGCCGGCATCCGGATCGGCATCACCAAGGCCGTCGAGCTGCCCTGGCGCTATGGCGTCAGGGGCTCAAAGTTTTTGAGCAAGCCGTTTCCGAAATAGCGTCCTCAGGACGCCTGCTTCAGCCGCTCCAGCGCCTCGAGCAGCTTGGCCTTGCGCGCCAGCGCGGCCTCGCGCTTTTCGCGCTCCTCCTCGACGACCTCCTCGGCCGCGTTGGCGACGAATTTTTCGTTCGCGAGCTTGGACTCGGCGCGCTTGATGTCGGCGTCGGCCTTGCCGATCTCCTTGTCGAGACGCGTGCGCTCGGCGGCGACGTCGATCACGCCCTTGAGCGGCAGCGCGGCCACCTCGCCGCGGACGAGCAGCTGAACCGCTCCGTCGGGCGCGCGATCGGCGAAGGAGATGTCCGACAGCCGCGCCATGCGCTTGATGACGTCGGTCCAGCGCGGCGCGCGCTCCCTGGTTTCGGCGGAAGCGCCGACGAGCACCAGCGCCGTCAGCGTCGCCGGCGGAATGTTCATCTCGGCACGCACCGAACGGATCTGCGTGATCAGGTCGATCACCCAGCCGATCTCGGCTTCCGCCTTGGGATCGGTGAAGTCCGCGTGGTCGAAGATCGGCATGACCAGCATCGGCGACATCAGCGGTTCGGTCGGTCCGGCCGCTGCGGCGAGGATTGCGAGCTGCTCCGGGGTCGGCTCGGCCGGCTTCAGCGGCCATTGCGCCAATGCGAGCAGACCGTCGCGCTTGGCCGTCACCTCCCACAGCTCTTCTGTGATGAAAGGCATGAAGGGGTGCAGCAGCTTCAGGATCTCGTCGCGCGCCCAGGCGACCATGGCGCGGGTCTCGTCCTTGGCGGGGCTGTCGGGGCCCAGCAGCACGGGCTTGGCGAGCTCGACATACCAGTCGCAATAGACGTTCCAGACGAAGCGATAGATCGCGCCGGCGGCATCGTTGAAGCGATAGGCCTCGATCGCCTCGGTCACCTCACGCGTGGTGTGCGCGCTCTCATGCGCGATCCAGCGGTTCAGCGTCTCCTTGGCCTTCGCCGGCTCGAAACCCTCGGGCACGGCGCAATGGTTCATCTCGGCGAACCGCGAAGCATTCCAGAGCTTGGTCGCGAAATTGCGGTAGCCTTCGACGCGGCTGGTCGCGAGCTTGATGTCGCGGCCCTGCGCCGCCATCGCGGCCAGCGTGAAGCGCAGCGCGTCGGCGCCGTATTCGTCGATCAGGTTGAGCGGATCGATGACGTTGCCCTTCGACTTCGACATCTTGGCGCCCTTCTCGTCGCGGACGAGGGCGTGGATGTAGATGGTCGAGAACGGCACCTCCTTCATGAAGTGCAGGCCCATCATCATCATGCGGGCGACCCAGAAGAAGATGATGTCGAAGCCGGTCACCAGCGCATTGGTCGGGTAATAGCGCTGCACCTCGGGCGCATCCTCGGGCCAGCCGAGCGTCGAGAACGGCCACAGCGCCGAGGAGAACCAGGTGTCGAGCACGTCCTCGTCGCGCGTGATGAAGCCCTCGCGCTTGTTGCGGTCGAGCGCCATCTCGCGGCCTTGCTCGGCCGTGATGACCTCCTGCTCGACGTAGTAGCCGAGCGCGTGGCTGATTGCCTCTTCCTCGGTCTCGGCGACGAACACCTTGCCATCGGGGCCGTACCAGGCCGGGATCTGATGGCCCCACCAGAGCTGGCGCGAGATGCACCAGGGCTGGATGTTCTCCATCCACTCGAAATAGGTCTTTTCCCAGTTTTTCGGCACGAACGACGTCTCGCCCGAACGCACCGCCGCGATCGCGGGCTTTGCCAGCGTCTTGGCGTCGACGTACCACTGGTCAGTCAAATACGGCTCGATCACGCTGTTGGAGCGATCGCCGTGCGGGACCATGTGGGTGTGCGGCTCGATCCGCTCGACGAAGCCGAACGATTCCAGCCGCTCGACGATGCGCTTGCGCGCGGCGAAGCGGTCGACCTTGTGGAATTCCTCGGCGAATTGTCCGGCGCCTTCCGGCAGGTCGCGCAGATAATCCTCGTTGTCGACGAGATCGAGACAGCCTTCCCTGTCGATCACGCTGATCCGGCGCAGGCCGTGGCGATTGCCGACCTCGAAGTCGTTGAAGTCGTGCGCCGGCGTCACCTTGACCGCACCCGAGCCCTTCTCGGGATCGGAATAATCGTCGGCGACGATCTGGATCTTGCGGCCCACCAGCGGCAGGATCACGTTCTTGCCGACCAGCTTCAGGTAGCGCTCGTCCTCGGGATGCACGGCAACGCCGGTATCGCCGAGCATGGTCTCGGGGCGCGTGGTGGCGACGACGATGAAGCTCGAGGGATCCTCAGGGCTGAATGTCTTGCCCTCGATCGGATAGCGCAGATACCAGAGATGGCCCTTCACCTCGGTCTGCTGCACTTCGAGATCGGAGATCGCGGTCAGCAGCTTGGTGTCCCAGTTCACCAGCCGCTTGTCCTTGTAGATCAGGCCGTCGCGGTGCAGCTCGACGAACACCTTGATGACGGCCTTCGACAGGCCCTCGTCCATGGTGAAGCGTTCGCGCGACCAGTCGCAGGAGGCGCCGAGCCGCTTGAGCTGGTTGATGATGGTGTCACCGCTCTCGGCCTTCCACTGCCAGACGCGCTCGAGAAACTTCTCGCGGCCCATCTCGCGGCGGCCAGGCTGCTGGCGCTCCATCAGCTGCCGCTCGACCACCATCTGGGTGGCGATGCCGGCATGGTCCGTGCCGGGCTGCCACAGCACGTCGCGGCCGCGCATGCGCTCGAACCGGCACAGGATGTCCTGCAGCGTGTTGTTGAGGGCGTGGCCCATGTGCAGCGAGCCCGTCACGTTCGGCGGCGGGATCACGATGGTAAAGGGCACGGCGTCGCGGCGGTCGGGGCGGCCGGCCTTGAAGGCAAGGCTGTCCTCCCACACCACGGACATGCGGGCTTCGATATCGGCGGGCTGGTAATTTTTCTCGATCATGGGGCTGTTAGAAAGCCGCGTGTGCGGGTCAAGTCAACGGGAAGCTCAGCGGCAAAGGCTTTCCAGCCCGGTCCGCAGACCGAATATGCCACAGGAGCAGGGCTTTATCGGGGCCGCACGACCGTCTCAGCGGCCACCGCGCGAGACCCGCTCGATTTCGGCCTTCACGATGCGTTCAACGAGCCCCGGCAAATTGTCGTCGAGCCAGGATTTCAGCATCGGACGCAGCATCTCCTTGACCAGATCCTCCAGCGTCCGTGCATTGCTGCTGAGCACCGTATGGGCCAGGGAGTTGAAGGCGGATTCGACCGCCGAGACCGTCGACTGCGCGAGCATGGGCTGCTGCGGCGGCAGCGGCGGGGCATCGAAGTCCACCGGCGCGTAGGACGGCGGCGGGGTCGGACGCGGCGGCGGCGATTCGGCGAATTCGAGGTCGTCGCGCGGCTCGACCTTGCGGAAACTCGGCGGCGGCGGAGGCGGCGTCGGGTCCATCGCCATCTCGTCGGTCAATTCGAGCACGTCGGGCTCAGGCTCGGGCTCCGGCTCAGGCTCGCGGACCTCCGGCGCAGGTGTTGCCGCATCGAGCCCCGCCAGCAGCGCGTCGATATCGTCCTGGTTATTGGATGCATCCGCCGCAGGTGCAGGCGGTGGGGCCGGTGCTGGCTTTGCGGCAGGGGGTGGCGCGGGTTTTTCAGCGGCAGGCTTGGCAGGGGCAACCTTGGAGGGCGGAATGTCGTTCATCGCCTGCGGCTTGGGTGCGGGCGCAGCAGGAGCTGGCGCCGGCTTTGCAGCCTCAGCCGGCGGCGGCTTGGCCTCATCGTCGGCAATGATGCGCCGGATCGAGGCCAGAATCTCCTCCATCGAGGGTTCTGTGACCTTTGCAGGCTGCGTCATCTCCGACTCCACATCATCAACGCCCTCGCATGCGTTGTTTTACACCAAGCACGACAGGATTGGCCGGTTCCGGATGGGTGGCCCGACATTTTCGTCGCGGCAGCCCGACTTGTCCCCAGATCACGGCTCAACGTGCAGCGGTGCGCCCCTGCCCCCGGCACTCAAGCTTTACGCATACAGCATCACTGCGAGGCGAATCGACCCGCATCGTCTTGGAAAGGCTATGTCAGGGATTTTGGTGATTGCAAGCAAAGCGCCGGTCGGCCTCGGCAATTCACGAGGCCGACCGGACGAGTACGGGAATCAGCGCCCGTCAGGCGTACGCACGCCGGCCCAGCTATCGCGGACCTGATGGTAGTGAACGCTGGGATCATAAACCGTCGTCCCAAGGCCGAGGACCTGCGGCGCCAGACGGCCGACGGCGGCGAGGACGTTGTACGATGCGACGACACGGTCGTGCTGCGCGGTCACGAGCGCGACGCGCGCATTGACCAGCGCTTGCTGCGCGTTGAGCACGTCGAGCGTGGTGCGCTGACCGGCCTTTGCCTCTTCACGCACGCCGTTCAGCGCGATCTCGGACGCCGTCACCTGCGCTTGCGCCGATTGCACCTGCGCCTTGCCGGCCTGCAGCGAACCCCACCACTGCACGACGGTCGCGCGGGTCTGATCCCGCGTGTTTTCGAGGTTGAGACGTTGCTGCGCCAGGTTTTCCTTGGACTGGCGGATCAGCGAATATTCGGAACCACCCTGATAGATCGGCACCGAGATCTGCGCGAGCGCGGAAGCGCTGAGCGAGCGGTACTGAATCAAAGATTGTTCGTAGGCCTGGGTCACGCCCGCCTGCAGGGTGACCGTGGGCAGCAGAGCGCCCTCGGCAACCTTGACCTGCAAGAAATTGACGTCAATGCCGAACATCGCGGCCGTGACGTTCGGATGCTCGACGAGGCCGAGCTCGACCGCGGCAGCGAGCGTCGCAGGCAGGAAGCGATCCACCGGCGAGCCGGGTGCCAGATTCGTCGGCTCGTTGCCGATGATGCGACGGAAGTTCGCGCGCGTCGTGGTGAGATTTGCTTCCGCGGTCAGGGCCTGCGTCCTGCCAGCCGCCAGCTGTGCTTCCGATTGCGCAACGTCGGTGCGCGTCACCTCGCCGACATTGAAGCGATCACGGGTCTGCTTGAGCGTCTGCTCGAGCACGCGCACGTTGCTGCGCTGGACTTCGAGCGTCGCCGCGTCGCGCAGATAGTCCATGTAGGTCGTGGCGGCCTGGAGCAGCACGGTTTGATCGAGGCTGCGCAACGCTTCGCGGGAGCCGGAAACCTGACTCTCCGCGGCGCGCGTTCTGTTGGCGGTCTGGTTGCCGTTGTAGAGCGTCTGGGTGGCAGTCAGTCCCACGCTTCGGGGATAGCCCTTACCGTTAATCGGATCGCTGTTGGTGGCACTTTTGAAGTCCGAGTACTGAATGCCCCCGCTCGCCGTCAGCGAGACCTTCGGGCGATATCCCGACAGCGCCTGCGGCACGTTTTCATCGGTCGAGCGCACCTGGGCGCGCTGTGCGTTGAGCTGTGGATTGTTCTGATAGGCGCGCACCAGCGCGGACTCGATCGTGTCCGCCAAGGCAGGCGTCGGCCCGGCAAGCGCGAGCAGCAGGACCGAAACCGCAGCTCCGGTGAAGAGCTTCACCCCATGCATCCCAAAAATTCCGTTCATTCTAACGCCCGGCTCGTGCCCGCGAGCTGGGTTACCGTCTACGAGTGGAGTCGTTGCCCCGCCGCAACATAAGACGCGGTCAAGCGCGACGGAACTACCTGAGGGTAGTTCTCGGTGGAAACTCTTCACGTGCAGCATCCCGGCCACACTTCTGATTCAGAACGGGATTTTATCGCGTTTTAGGCGTCAGAAGACGAAGGCGGCCGCCCGCTCCAGCCCGGGAAGGACCGGAGCGGCAGCGTCGAACAGGGCCCGATGGCCGAATTCACCATGGGTATGGGTCACGATTATGGCGCGCGGCGGCCTGGATTCGGCCGACACCCCCACCAGACGCCCGCCCTCCTTCAGCTGCCCGAGTAGCGCTTCCGGGGTCACCTCAGTCGCGCCATTGAGGATGATCACGTCATAGGGAGCGGCGGACGGATCGCCGTCGGCGCAGGCCGCAGCCTTGCAGGTGACGTTGGCAAGGTTCAGGGCGGCCTTGGCTTTCGCGGCCAAAGCCGAATCGCATTCGGTGGCGGTGACCTGGCCGGCCAGCTTGGCGGTCAGCGCGGCGAGGTAACCCGTGGCGCAACCGACCACCAGCACGTTGTCGCCCTCGCCGATCTCGGCGGCCTGGAGCAGCTTGCCGGTCAGCTGCGGCTTGATCAGGAACCGCTTTGCAGCGCCTTCGCTCACGTCGAGATCGAGATCGAGATAGGCCAGCGCCTGCCGGTCGGCCGGCACGAAGGCCTCGCGTGGAACCGTGAGCATGGCATCGAGAACACGACGATCTGTGACGTCATTGGTGCGCACCTGGCCATCGACCATTTTGAGGCGCGCGGTCGAGAAACCGGACATTTGCGGACCCTGCAAGGCGGACGATGCCGCGGACGAAATTCGCGGCATCTTTGGAGCATGCACGGCCAAAACGCAACACGGCCGTTAGCCTGCGCAGCTAGGGCATCCGCATGTTACCGCATCAGGGTCGGGACGGATTATTCGATGGCCACCGCGAGGCGGCCGATGAGAGCGGCGACTTCGTCCAGCCGCGCCGAATCGGGCGTCTCGACCGCACGCGCCAGACAGGCGAGGCATTCGTCGTCGCTGAGCTCGGGAATGTCGGCCGGCAGAATCGAGGGGGCCATATGGTCGACCTGGATGTCTGGCATGGGAATCAGCTCCGTTGAGATCCGGCAAACCCGAGGCTCGATTTCAATTGAGTCGATTTGGCGCCACCCGCATGGCGTGACGGCGCCCATGCACACATCTGCTTGAGGATGATTCCGGGCAAGAATCTATGGATGCGCGGCTCAGAGAGCAAGACAACGACGTCGCGCGCTACATGAGGGCGCGGCCATAAATCATTGAATCTGCGGCAGAATTTGGCTCCCCGGGCTGGATTCGAACCAGCGACCATCCGATTAACAGTCGGATGCTCTACCGCTGAGCTACCGAGGAAAAGGCGAACCAGTCGTTCGCGCGCGGCTGCGTATAACAAAGCCGCTTGCGCTTGCAAAGGACGAATTCGTCATCATCCGCAATGCGCCGGAGGAAGGCTGGGACGCCCCCTCCTCCGGGCCGTGTCGGCCAAACGCTACTCGGCGAGGAACGAGGTGGTCTTGGTGCCGGGATCGTAGCGCAGCCGAAGCGCGGTCATCTTGCAGAGGTTGACGTTTTTCCAGAGCACGGCTTCGTCGTAGTTCTGCCAGTCGACGCGGATGTTCCAGACGCAGCCCTCGTCGTCCTCGTCGAACTCGACATAGGTGCTGGCCTGGTTCTGCAAAACCTTCTCGAGTTCATTGTCCCATTCGTCCAGGCCATCGTCCGGCGCGTTGAAGCCCAGGAATTTGATGGCATAGCCGGTCTCGTTGACGACGGTGACGTTGCGGGCATCGGCCGCGAACGAGGGCATGGCGGCGATCGAAAGGCCGATCGCGATCAGTCCAGACAGAAAATATTTCATATGAAATTCCCCGATCGAAACAGGCTTCAGCGCCTGGCGTCGATCGGCGCAGGCGCCGCGGCAACCAATGTCGTTGCCTTGGAAGGTTCGTCCGGAGTGCGATCGAAGGTTCAAGACGATCGATCGTCACTCCGGCACGTTGCGCGACGCGAGACGCGCTCAGCCTGTTTATCGATTCGAATTCTCCGCAGCAATGAACGGGCATTCATAGATCGGCGGTGTTCGTCTTCTCCGGTGCCGGAGCCGGCACGGCGGCGCCGTTGCTCTTCCCCGTCACGGCGCCGACCAGCGCCTTCACGGGATCGTCGTCGGGCGCAAAGCCGCTCTGGCGCAGGATCTCGTCGATCATCGGACGCAGCGCATGCACCTTGAGGAGTTCGCCGGCGAGTCCCTCGCCGAAGCCGACATTGCCTCCACCGGCGCCGTTGCCGCCGAAGGCGCCGCCGGTGTGCAGGATACGGACGTCCTTGAGGTTGGCGATCGGCTTGACCATCTCGGCCAGCGCCGACGGCATCGTCTCGATCCGCTTCTTGGCGATCTCGAAGTCGATGACGTTGCTGCCGAGCTTGTTCTGCGCCTCGTTCTTCATGGTGATGACGGCAGCTTCCGCCTCACCGATGTTGCGCACGCCGACGGCCTTGATCTTGTTGGACTCGGCTTCGGCCGTGGCCAGCGTCTTCACGGCCTCGGCGCGATCGAGCGAGGCCTTCTTCTCGGCTTCGGCCGCGACGATCAGCTCCGTCGATTTGCGCTCGGCCTCGGTCCGCGCGGCCAGCACCTGGGTGAGACGGGCGCGATCGGCGACCTCGACCGCGCGTGCGGTCACGACTTTTTCCTCCGCGGAGACCGCGATCGCTTCGGCGGTCTTGGCCTCGGCGACGGCTTCAGAGGTCTGCTTGCTCTTGGAGGCGATCTGGATCTCGTTCTCCTGGGTCGCGATCTGGATCTCGCGCTGGGCGTCGGTCTTGCGCTTGTTGATCGCCAGATCCGATTCGATCACCGCGGTTTCCTTGACCTGCTTGGCGCCGGCTTCCTTCTCGGCAACGGCACGGTCGGTATCGATGCGGGCATTCTCCTCGGTCAGGCGCGCGGTCTGCGTCGCGGTTGCGACCTCGGCGCGGGTGCTCGCGGTCTTGTTGGCGATGTCGCGCTCCTGCGACAGCTCGGCCTCCTTCTTGGTCCGCTCGATGCCGAGGGTCTGCTGCCGCGCCTCGAGGTCCTTCTGGGCGATCGCCACCTCGTTGTCGCGCACGATGGCGTTGCGGTCGCGCCGGCGCGTCTCGGTGACGGTCTTGAGCTGGGTGAGACCTTCGGCGTCGAAGAAGTTTTCCGGGTTGAAGAACTTGACGTCGGTCTGGTCGAGTTTTGTCAATGACACCGATTCGAGCTCGAGGCCGTTCGACTTGACGTCGGACTCGACCGTGGCCTGCACGTGCTTGACGAAATCGCTGCGCTTTTCCTGCAGCTCCAAAATGGACATGGTCGCCGCCACCGAGCGCAGGCCGTCGACGAATTTCGCCTCGACCTGGTTGCGCAGGGCCTCGGCGTCATTGGTCAGCGCGCCCAGCGTCTGGCTTGCAAGCGCGATACTCTCATCGTCGGGACGGACGCGCACGTAGAATTCGGCGACGATGTCGACGCGCAGCCGGTCCTTGGTGATGAGGGATTCCCGCTCCTTGCGTTCCACCGTGAGCCGCAGTGTCTTCAGATTGACGCTGGCATAGGAGTGGAAGATCGGCAGGATCATGGCGCCGCCGTCCAGCACGACCTTCTTGCCGCCGAGGCCGGTGCGCACGAAAGCCTCGTCGCGGGTGGCGCGCTTGTAGAGGATGGTGAAGACGATCCCCAGGACGACGATCAGCGCGACGCCGATCATGGCCGGGACTGCGATGTCGAACATGATGTTCTCCGATGATGACTTGCTAGCTGTTTAGAGTGGGCTTGGAAGGTTTGAGTTCATCGTCGGCCTTGACCGCCACGAAGCGGGTGCCGTCGCGGTCGACCAGCAGGACCATGGTTCCCTGTGGCAGGGGCGATGACGCCGGCGCCGCAACCGCCCAGACGAAATGGCGGTTGCCGTGGACGTCGGCGACGCTGACGCGCCCGGGCGGCCCCTGGTCGAGCGGGCCGATGACGACCTCACCGATGCGGCCGACGAGATCCCCGAGGCCAACGGCATAGCTTTCATCCCTGGGAATGGCCCGCGCGATCGCCCTGCTGGCAGCGCGGACCAGCGGAACCGAGACCGCGACGGCCCCGACCGAGGCGAGCGTTGCCGGCAAGGGCCCCGCAACCATTCGCGCGATGTCCTGGATCAGGAAGCCGGTGATGGAGAAGGCGCCGAGCAGCAGCAGCAGGAAGATCAGAAGCGGCACGCCGCCGACATTGATCCAGGAAATGGCGTTGATCACGCCATTGTCGCTGGGGTGAGCGAAATCGATGTTGGTGCCGAGCATTTCGCTCAAGGAAGCCCCGACCAGCATCGAGACCACTTCGATCGAGCCGACGATGAGGATCATGGCCGCCGCGATCGCGAACGGCCTGACCTCCGGCGACATGACGTGTTCGAGCAGAGCGCTCATGACACGGTACTCAGGAGCGCGACTTCAATCGCGCGAGCCTCGCCGCAATTTCCTTGTCGCGATGCAGCGTGCTGAGCTCGTCGATGTCGCTCGAATAGGGAATACCCGGCGGCACGCCGGTGGCGCGTGCCACCGCCCTGCCCGCCCGCAGCGCCTTCGCTGCCGCAGAGCCGCCGCCCTGTTTTCGGGATGACGTCGAGGCCTGATGGATTACCGCCGCCTCGCTCTTTTCGAGATCGGCACGGCGCTGCTCGGCGTCCTGGAGCGCAGACAGCACCGCGCGCAGCGAGGTGATGCATTGCTCGATCTTCTCGTTGTTCTCGTCGATGGCCCGGGAGAGCACATCGAACTGCGCCTCCAGATCCATCTGCCGCGCGATGCCGGCGCGGGCGAGATCGTCGCGGCTGTCAGCGATCGCGCCCTCGATCTTGGGGGCGAGATCGGCCATCTCGCGTTCGATCTCGGTACGGCGCGCGTTGAGGCGATACTCCTCGGCACGCGCAGCGGCCAGCCCGTCGCGCGCTTCGCTCTCGGCCCGCTCGATCTCGCGGATGGCCTGCCCGACCACTTTCAGCTTGTTCTTGCCTTCCGCCTGCTCGATCGCGTCATAGGCGATCCCGGCGATCAGGCGCCCGACCCGGGACAGGAAGTTTTCGGGAGCGGCAGCGATGGTATCCATGGCGTTCTCCTCCTCTGGCAGATTGTTCGGCGTGACGCCGTAGTGAACTTCAAAGCCGTCGTCGGTGCGGATGAGGCGCGCGGGCACGCTTTGCCCCCAGCCCTCGGCATAGCCGGCATAGTCGAAGGGCACGCTGAAGCGTCCCTCGACGGTCGCAATCGAGATGGTGGCCGGCCCCTTGATCTTGGCGAGCTTGTCGTCGAGCGGCAGACGGCGGCCCTGTGCCGCGCGATACTCGGCGCGGTCACGCAGGCCCAGCGTCACCAGGCGCGAAGGCAGCGCGGTCTGTTTGCGGATCGGGTCATAGGCGTGGGCATGCAGCAGGACGACATTGGAGCCGACATTGTGGCTCCGCGCGACCTCATCGAGGATCTCCATCATGCGGTCATAAGCCCTGAACGTCGCCTCCAGCGCGGCCTTGGCGGCCGAATCAGGGGCAAGCCTGTAACGCAGCGCGGACGGCGCGTTTCGGGGCGACTGGCTCATGGAAAGCACTAAAGCACCATTTTGGTGCTTTAGAAAGAGGAGGCGCAATCACGTTTCCCTGACCCTCATGCACGCTACTTATTAGTCGTTGTGCCAGGGACCCACGTTCAAGCCGGGCGTTCACCCCTAGATCACACCCGATCAAGACTTCTTGCACGCGCGGGTTGCAATTTGAAACGAAATGCAGGGAGGGTTCGGCAAGCCGGTTGCGGCTCGCGCAGCCTTCGTGTCCCGGACAAGCTGCAGCCGTCAGCGTTGCGGCGCAGAGCCGGGCCCCGGGAAGCCGCGCACCTTGCTGATGCATGGGTCCCGGCTCTGCAGCGCACCGTCGAACCGGACGATGCTTCGCATCGCCGGGGAGACGCTGCGCAGCGTCCGGGGCACGCGAGACTAAGCGCTCCCCCACGCAACGCCTCGCTCCACCAACTTGCAATGTGTAACGCAGACACAGATCCGCATCCTCGCGGCTCACTCTGCCCGAGCTTTGCTCATCTCATCGCCCTCTTTGTCAGAGGGCGCAGGGAAGACCGGGTGCCGGCTGGCACCCGCGGTCCACTGTGCGAAACCTGCGTGACAAGAAGCTGCACAGCGGCATACAGGTGTAGCCAGGACAACCCGGCCTTCCCTGCGCAGTGGTTTGACGGCTTATGTCGTGCTCTCCCCGGGGAGCGTTGCACTATTGCCCCCGTCGCCTTGCGGATGGCTGATGCGCTTGCCCGGTTGAGCAATACACATCACCGCAAGACTTGGCGCACAGACCCCGGGCGCCAGGACGACACGATTTTGCCGTACGCCGATCACACCGGTCGTGTGCGCGAGGTCTTTGCTCACGGCGCTCCGCCCTGCAAAACCCTTCGCGCCGATGTGACCCACGTCCACCGCAGCTCACCCCACGTTTCGTGACGATCGCGATACGCCCCTCTGACCGGGGTGAGGTGGCGGGACAATGCGACAAAGCCGAAATTCTGTAAAGGCGAATATTTTCGCCTGCGCGTCTTGCCCCACGGCTAGCGTGTTTTGCCCGTCGGGCAGCGCAACCGCTTGTAGGCTAGGAGCCGGATTGCGCTGCGATCCCATCCGGGTGACGGGAGCTGCGGCCCCCGTTGATCCACAGGCTGTCCGCAGCATATCCACAGGACCGCCATCGCGAATTCGTCAGCCGGCGCGAGCCACTTGCTGCGCACAAATCCACAGGTCCTCAGCCGCCGGCCTGATCGAACACGCTGCGGCAGGCTTCGCTCAGGCTCGAGCGGTTGCGCCGCAGGCACGCCGTGATGGCGCGGACGTTGGGGATTTCGCCGGCGCAGAGCCGGTAGACGTCGGGCGTGCAGGCCCGGCGCTGTTCGGCTGTCCCCTGCGCGTGGGCGGCGGAAGCAAACAGCGTCAGGAACAGCCCGACCGTGGAGGCGCGGCGCGCCCGGCTCTTCACACCCGCAAACCGCAAGAACCTCGCCTTCATGACCAGTCTCCCGTTCCGCCGTGCCCGCTCCAGCCTGCATCGGGCCGGTATGCGAAGGGGTAGGAGAAATAAACCGCCGAGGATGTGATCTCTTTCACATTGCCGGCGCGGCGGAGGAACCTAGAGTTTCCCAGGGGATTTTTTACAAACCGCTAACCAATCGGGACCCGATCGCCGGATCGTTAAAATGCGAACGATCCGCTCAACCGGGTAACAAACCGGCTTTGCGACATTGCGCCGTCCGCGTTCTGCGAGGGTGCGATGAGAAGCGAAGCCGAATTCAACTTGTTGCTGGATGCCGTCCGGGACGCCATGGTCATTGAAGACTTTGCTCCCGCGCCGGAGGAGGAGTTCGTGCCCCGCTCGTGGAGTTTTGACGCGACGCCCAAAGCCGCCAATGACAACGAGGGCGCCTGGCCCCTCCTGCCGTTCCCCGACGGATGGTACGCAGCCTGCTGAGGGCTGCTTTCACGGTGAGCCGTAGCGCCCGCTTTCGCGGGCGTTTTGCCGTCGCCGGAAATCGGGTGGCGCGCCGATCAGGTCTTGACGCGTTCCTCGCCATCCTGCGGCGCCCGGTCGGGTGCGGCCGATGGAAAGATGCTGTCATAGATCGCACGGGCCTCGCGGATGAGGCGGGCCCGCTCCAGCTCGGATTTCGGGACAAATCGGACGATGTCGCCCACGGGTGCTCCAGCGCTCGTTGATGTCGGTCGCATCACTTCGCAGATGCGAAGTCTATGCCAACGGGCGTGAATCGGGGGTTCCAGCGAGCTCCGGACAAACCCGGTGATCGATCCGCCTCTCACGTCGGCAGAACGTTGCGCGCAGCATCAGCGGCGCCGGCGGCGAAATCGAATTATGCTGGGAAATCAGAGGGATATGATGGAGGCCACGACCAGAATTGAACTGGTGTACACGGTTTTGCAGACCGTTGCGTAACCACTCCGCCACGTGGCCCCGTAAGGCCGGAGCAATATAGGGGATGAAGGGTTTAGGCAACCGCCTTCGTCCGATTTTGGCTGGAGGCCGCCCCGTCAGGGGGACCTTCGAACCGCTACGCCTTCTTCCCGCCGGACCCCGCCAGATATTGCGCGAGAATCGTATCGGTTGCGCCGGCCGCGATGATCTTCCCCTGCTCCAGCAGGATCGCCCGGTTGCAGGTGCTCTGGATCAGCTCGATGTCATGCGAGGCGAGCACCAGGATGCCGGCGCGGGCGACGATCTCATCCAATCGCTGCCGCGCCTTCTTGCGGAATTGCTGGTCGCCGACGCCGATCCATTCGTCGAGCAGCACGATCTCGCCCTCGACCGCGGTTGCGACCGCGAAGATCAGGCGCAGCATCATGCCGCTGGAATAGGTGCGCAGCGGCAGGTCGAGCCGGTCGCCGAGCTCGGTGAACTCGGCAATCTCCGCCCGCCGCGCGTCGATCTCGGCGCGGCGCGCGCCGATCACGAGCCCGCGCCGCATGATGTTCTCGTAACCGGTCGCTTCCTCGTCGAAGCCGGCCTGCAAATCGAACAGCGACAGGCAGCGGCCGCGCACGTCGATGCTGCCCGCCGTCGGATGATAGATGCCGGCGAGAACCCGCAGCAGCGTGGTCTTGCCGGCACCATTGGCGCCGATGATGGCGAGGCGGTCGCCGGCGCGGATATCGAGGCTGACCTCGTTCAATGCCTTGACGAGGTGCGAGACCGCCGCCTTCCGGCGCAGCGTCACGGCGCCGACGAACCGGCTGCGCAGCGAGCGGTCGCGAAACGACAGCACCGGAAACGTGACCGAGACGTCGCGTAGCACGATGTGGGCCGTGGTGGTCATGCGCATCACAGCCAATACGCCACGCGATGGCGGTATTTTGCGTAGCAGCCGAGGCCGATGACGGCCACGACGATCGCATAGAGGGCCCCTAACAGCCATTGCTCCGCATCGGTCGGCTGCGACAACAGAGGCCGCCGCACCAGATCGAGCAGCGTCGCGAACGGATTGACCCGCGTCAGCCAGTGAAACGCGGTGCCGCGCGCGCTGTCCTCGGTCCAGATGATCGGCGTGAGAAAGAAGACGAATTGCAGGCCGCTGACGATCGCCGAACCAATGTCGCGAAAACGCGCGCAGAGCATGCCGAGTGCGACCGAGCCGCCGAGCAGCGCGAGGAACAGGATCGCAAACCCGGGCAGCGCGAGCAGCATGCTCCAGTGCAGCGGCCAGGGCATCACGACATAGAGCAGCACGACGATCACCAAATGATGCGCGAAGATGAGGACGTTGCGCGCGATCATCTGGAGGATATGAACGATCAGCGGCGCCGGCACCGCCTTGATGAGATGGCCGGACGCCACGAAGATGTTGGAGCCCTCCTGGAGCGTCGTGGCGATCAGGGTCCAGACGATCAGGCCGACCGCGAAGGACGGCAGGAAGGTGGCGATGTCCTGCCTGAACAGCGCCGCATAGACGGTGCCGACACTTGCGATCGTCGCGGCCAGCGTCAGCGTGATCCAGAGCGGGCCGATCACGGTCCTGCGGTAGCGCAGCGAAATGTCCATCAGCGCGAGCGTGCCCCAACGATCGGGCCGCGCCGCCTGTGCCAGAATTTCCTTTGCTGCGAGCTGAATACGACTGCCCCTCAGGTTCTCGCTCTCCGATGCCGCAACAGGAGAGCAGATCGAAACCGGTGTCGGCCGATCGTCTCTAGACGCCCGGCCCTCGCGGTGCAATCGACCGTACAGATGAACTAGGCCGAAGTCAGGCTCGTTTGCGCCGCCGGAAGTCGCGCCGGCCCTTCGGGGCAGGCTTGGGCGCCAATTCCGGCATCTCGGCCTGGACCTCGCGGTAGCGTGTTAACAGGCGTTCAAAGCTCGCATTCAGCGTCTCGGCGATGTCAGGACGCCGCTCGAGCCCGGCGAGAATCGTCGCCGCAGCCTCGATCGTGGAGAGCCCGTCCTTGCGCGGCTCCTTGCGCAGACGCCCATAGCGCGAGGGATGCGCCGGGTTGAGGATCACGCGCTGGCATTTGAGCATCCAGGGATTGCGCCACCACAGCGCCTTGGCCTGGCTCCAGGTGCCGTCGAGCAGCACGATTCCTTCGAGCTTGCCGAGGATTCCGCGCTGGTTCTCCGCGACCTCGCCCTTGCGGTTGAGCGCGACGATCTCGCCTTCCGCTTCGAGATCGGCGGCGCGGGCCGAGCCGAGATAGAGCACGGCCCAATGCGAGGCGTTCTCGACCGGCCGTCCCAGCGCCTTGGACAGGCTCGGCCAGGACAGGCCGACCCGCACTGTGGCATCGGCAAAATGCCGGGCCAGCAGCCGCGCGGTGCCGAGCGCCCTGTCCTGCTCCTGCGGATGCTGCAGGATCAGGAGCCCGAGGCGGCTCTTTTCAATCGGCGTGACGCTGTCGCAGATGCACAGCGGCATCGGCTTCTGGCAATGCGGGCACTCGGGGATCGGATCGGCGGCGGCAATATCTGGCGGGTTCGACATGGGCGCCGCTATACGCTTGATGCGGCGCTTCAACAACCTATTCCGCCGGCGCAGGCACCGGACGCGGCTCCGACCGCCGCCGCAGGCGGTCGATCAAGAGGTAGATCACGGGCGTGGTGTAGAGCGTCAGGATCTGCGAGACGAACAGGCCGCCGATGATGGTGATGCCGAGCGGACGGCGCAGCTCGGTGCCGGGGCCGGTCGCGACCACGAGCGGAATGCCGGCGAACAGCGCCGCCATGGTCGTCATCAGGATCGGGCGGAAGCGCGCCTGGCAGGCCTCGAAGATCGCCTCCGCCGAGGACAGGCCGCGCTGGCGCTCGGCGTCGAGCGCGAAATCCACCATCATGATGCCGTTCTTCTTGACGATGCCGATCAACAGGATGATGCCGACGAAGGCGATCACCGTCAGCGGTGTGTTGGTGAGCTGCAGGGCGAGCAGCGCACCGAGCCCGGCCGAGGGCAGCGTCGAGATGATCGTGAGCGGATGGGCGAGGCTCTCATAGAGCACCCCGAGCACGATATACATCGCCACCAGCGCGCCGAGGATCAGCAGCGGCTGCCGGCCGCTGGTCTTGGCGAAGTCGCCGGCATTGCCGTCGAAGCTGCCGCGGATGCCTTCGGGCATGTGCAGTTCCTCCACCGCCCGCTGGATGTTCTGGGTCGCTGCCTGAAGCTGCACGTCCGGCAGCAGGTTGAACGACACCGTCGTCGAGGGAAACGACTGCGAGTGATAGACCGCGAGCGCGGCCAACCCACGCGTCGCGTGCACCACGGCCGACAGCGGCACCTGCGCGTCGCCCGCACCGGCGACGTAGATGCGGTCGAGATTGGAGGGATCGACCTGGAATTTCGGATCGATCTCCAGCACGGTCATGTATTGGTTGCGCTGGGTGTAGATGATCGAGATCTGCCGCTGCGAGAACGCGTTGTTCAGCGCATTATCGATATCCTGGACCCTGACGCCGAGCGCCGAGGCCTTCTGGCGGTCGATCGCGAGCGTGAGCTGAAGCCCGCCGGGATCGCGGTCGCTGGAGATGTCGGTGATGCCCTCGACGCTCTCCATGCGCTTGGCCACGATCGGCGCCCATTTCTGCAGCAGACCGAGGTCGGTGCTGGTCAGCGTGTACTGGTAGTCGGAATCGCTCTGCCGCCCGCCGGCGCGGACGTCCTGGGCGGCGAACATGAAGAGGCGGATGCCGGGCACGGGATACAGCGCGCGCCTCAGACGGTCGATCACGACCTGCGTCGAGACGTGGTCGCGCTCCTCCGGCGGCTTCAGGCTGATATACATGACGCCGCGGTTCGAGGTCGCTCCCCCCGGCCCGCCTCCGGCGCCGACGGTCGAGCCGATGCCGGCCACGGCCGGGTCCTGCATCACGATGTCGGCGAGCCGCTGCTGCAGGCCGAGCATCGACTGGAACGAGATGTCGGCCGAGGCGCGCGTCGCTCCGATCACGAAGCCGGAATCGTCGGTCGGGAAATAGCCCTTGGGGACCTTGATGTAGAGCGTCACGGTGAGACCGATGGTGGCGAAGAACACCAGCAGCGTCGCCAGCGGGTAGTCCAGCACGGTGCGCAAGGTTCGGGCGTAGAAGGCGACGATACGCGTCAGCGAGCCCTCGATGACACGGTCGAACAGCGTCGCCGTGCCGGACGTGGCCTGCCGGATGTAATGGGCGCAGATCATCGGCGTCACCGTGAGCGACACCAGCGTCGAGACCAGGATGGCGAAGGTCAGCGTCAGCGAGAATTCGCGCAAGAGGCGACCGACGATGCCGTCCATGAAGATCAGCGGCGTGAACGCCGCGATCAGCGACAGGCTGATCGAGACCACCGTGAAGCCGATCTGCCTCGCGCCCTCCAGCGCCGCCCGAAGCGGCCGCATGCCGTGCTCGAGATTGCGATACATGTTCTCGATCATGACGATGGCGTCGTCGACCACGAAACCGACCGAGATCGCGAGCGCCATCAGCGACAGATTGTCGATCGAGAAGCCCGCGACCCACATGCCGGCGCAGGTTCCGGCCAGCGCCAGCGGCACCGAGATGCCGGCCGCGATCGTCGGCGTCAGCCTGCGCAGGAACACGAACACCACGACCATCACCAGAACCGCGGTCGCCAGCAATGTCCATTGCATGTCAAGCACGCTGGCGCGGATCGTCCCGGTGCGGTCGACCAGGGTGGAGATCTCGACGCCGGCCGGAATCCACTGATTCAGCTGGGGGACCAGCGCCTTTACCCTGTCGACGGTATCGATGACGTTGGCATCGCCCTGCTTGGTGATCTGGATCAGCACCGCCGGCTGCTTGTTGAACCAGGCGATCGAGCGGGCGTTGCGGACGGAATCCTCGATGTCGGCGACGTCGGACAGCCGCACGAAATTGCCGTTGGCGCTCTTGATGACGATGTCGCGGAACTCTTTCGCCGTGCGCATCTGCTTGTTGAGGGCCAGCGTCTCGCTCTGGCGCTCGCCGTTGAAGATGCCGACGGGGCCGAGCGGGTTGGCGTTGACGATCGCGGTCCTGACGTCGTCGGTGGCGATGCCGGCGTTCGACAGCGCGACGGGGTTGAGCTGGACCCGCACGGCCGGCTGGTCGGCGCCTGATACCGTGACGTCGCCGACTCCAGGCACCTGCGAGATGCGCTGCGCCAGCACCGTGTCGGCGACGTCGTAAATCGCGCTGGCGGATAGCGTCTTGGAGGTCAGCGCCAGCACGAAGACGGGCGCGCCGGCGGTGTTGGCCTTGCGGAAGCGCGGCAGCGTCGGCAGGTCGCTCGGCAAGTCGACCATCGCGGCGTTGATCGCTGCCTGCACGTCGCGCGCGGCCTTGTCGATGTTGCGGCCGATGTCGAACTGGAGCTGGATGCTGGTATTGCCGAGCGTCGAGGTCGAGGTGATCTGGTTGATGCCCGAGATCTCGCCGAGCCGCCGCTCCAGGGGTGAAGCCACCGTGGCCGCCATCACCGACGGGTCGGCGCCGGGCCGGCTGGCCGAGACGAAGATGGCGGGAAAGTCGACGTTCGGGACCGAGGCGACGGGAAGGAAATCGTAGGCGACCACACCCAGCAGGAACAACCCGATCGACAGCAGCGTGGTGGCAACCGGGCGGCGGATGAAGGGCTCCGAGATCGATGCCATCACTGCATCCCCTCGGTCGCGCCCGCGACCGGTGGTCCGCCGGATTCGGCCGGCGGCAGCGCCTGCTCGAGGCGGCGGTTGATGCGGTCGAGCGCGAGGTAGATCACGGGCGTGGTGTAGAGCGTCAGCAATTGGCTGAGCAGCAGGCCGCCGATGATGGAGATGCCGAGCGGAAAGCGCAGCTCGGCGCCGGTGCCGCTCTCGATCGCCAGCGGCAAGGCGCCGAACAGCGCCGCCAGCGTCGTCATCATGATCGGACGGAAGCGCAACAGGCAGGCCTGCACGATCGCCTCGTTGGGCGACATGCCCTGCCCGCGTTCGGCCTCGAGCGCGAAGTCGATCATCATGATCGCGTTCTTCTTGACGATGCCCATCAGCAGGATGATGCCGATCAGGCCGATCACCGAGAGGTCCTGCCCGCACAGCACCAGCGCCAGGATCGCCCCGACGCCGGCCGAGGGCAGCGTCGACAGGATCGTGATCGGGTGGATGTAGCTCTCATAGAGCACGCCGAGCACGATGTAGATCGTGATCACGGCCGCGAGCAGCAGCCAGGGTTGTCCCGCCAGCGCCTTGGCGAACTCGGCGGCATCGCCGGCATAGACGCCGACGATGCTGTTGGGCATTTCGATCCGGGTCTCGATCGCTTTGACGGCGTCGACGGCATCGCCGAGCGCGGCGCCCGGCGCGAGGTTGAAGCTGAGCGACACGGACGGGAATTGCGCCTGGTGCGAGATCGCGAGCGGCGCGGTGGTGCGCTTCAGCGTCGCCACGGCCGACAGCGGCACCTGGGCGTTGGGCGCGCCGGCGGTCGCGCTCGCGGCGCCCGGCAGATAGAGTTTTGAAAGGATCGAGGGATCGCGCTGGTACATCGGCAGCGCCTCGAGCACCACGCGGTACTGGTTGGCCTGGCCGTAGATGGTCGAGATCTGGCGCTGCGCGAAGGCGTCGTTGAGCGTATCGGTGATGCCTTGCAGGCTGACGCCGAGCTGGCCCGCGCGGGTGCGATCGACGTCGAGTTGCGCCCGCAATCCGCCCTCCTGCGCCTCCGAGGAGACGTCGCGGAACAGGGGATCGCGCCGCATCTCCGTAACCAGCTTGCGCGCCCATTCCGACACCAGCGCCGCATCGGTGCCGGTCAGCGTGTACTGGTATTGCGAGCGGCTCGACTGGGTCGAGATCTGCACGTCCTGCACCGGCTGGAAATAGACGGTCATGCCGGGAATGCCCGCCACCCGCTGCTTCAGCCGGGTCACGACCACGCTGACATCGTCCCGCCGCTCGCCGCGCGGCTTCAAGGTCATGACGAGACGGCCGACATTGGTGGTCGGATTGACCGAGCCAGCGCCGATCACCGAGACCACGCCGACCACGTCAGGGTCCGCCTTGATGGTGTCGGCGACCTCGCCCTGCCGCTTCTGCATCTCGGCAAACGACACGTCCGGCCCGGCCTCCGTCACCGCCGTGATCGAGGCGGTGTCCTGCAGCGGCAGGAAGCCTTTTGGGGCAACGACGTAGAGGACGAGGGTCGCAATCAGCGTGGCGAAGGTCACGACCAGCGTAGTCCGCTGGTGCTGCAAAACCACCAGCAGCGTCCGGTGATAGGCCTCGACGGTGCGGTCGATGAAGCGGCTGATGGCGGCGAGGCCCGGCACCGCCAGCTCCTCATGGGCGTGCTTGAGCAGGCGCGAGCACATCATCGGCGTCAGCGTCAGCGAGACCACGGCCGACGTCACAACCGCGATCGTCAAGGTCAGCGCGAATTCGCGGAACATGCGCCCGACGAGGCCGGACATGAACAGCAGCGGGATGAACACCGCGATCAGCGACACCGTCAGCGAGATCACGGTGAAGCCGATCTCGCTGGCGCCCTTCAGCGAGGCCTCCATCGGCCCGTCGCCATTCTCCATGTGGCGGACGATATTCTCGATCATGACGATGGCGTCGTCGACCACGAAGCCGGTGCCGATCGTGAGCGCCATCAGCGACAAATTGTCGAGGCTGAAGCCGGCGAAATACATGATGCCGAAGCTGGTAATCAGCGACAGCGGCAGCGCCACGCCGGCGATCAGGGTCGCCCGCAGCGAGCGCAGGAACAGCAGCACCACCAGCGTCACCAGCACGACACTGAGGACCAGCGTGAACTGCACGTCGTGGACCGAGGCGCGGATCGTCACGGTGCGATCGGACACGATGGTGAGGTTCACACCTGCCGGGATCGCGCGCTGCACTTTGGGGATTTCGGCGCGGATCTGGCCGACGACGTCGATGACGTTGGCACCGGGCTGGCGCTGGATGTCGATGATGACGGCGGGCGTGCCCTGGTACCAGCCGCCGGTGCGATCGTTCTCGAGGCCATCGACGATCTGCGCGACGTCGGCGATGGTGACCGGCGAGCCGTTGCGGTAGGCGATGATGACGGGCTTGTAGGCGTCGGCGGCGGCGATCTGGTCGTTGGCCGCGATGATGTAGGATTGCTGCGCGCCGTCGAGCGAGCCTTTCGGCCCCGAGACGTTGGCATTGGCGATTGCGGTGCGCAGATCTTCCATGGCGATGCCGTAGGCGGCAAGCCGCGCCAGATCGGCCTGGATGCGCACGGCCGGTTTCAGCCCGCCGAGCACCGAAACGCGCCCGACGCCGGAGATCTGGCTCAGCCGTTGCGCCAGCAGCGTGTCGGCGATGTCGCTCATCGCCCGCAGCGAGATGGTGTCGGAGCGCAGCGCCAGCGTCATCACTGGCGCGTCCGCCGGGTTCACCTTGGCGTAGGTCGGCGGATACGGCAGCGTCTTGGGCAGCACGCCTGCCGCGGCGTTGATCGCGGCCTGCACGTCCTGGGTCGCACCGTCGATGTCGCGGTTGAGATCGAACTGCAGCGAGATCTGGCTGACGCCGAACGAGCTGGTCGAGTTCATCGCCGACAGCGACGGGATCTGCCCGAGCTGCCGCTCCAGGGGCGCCGTGATCAGCGAGGCGATCACGTCGGGGCTCGCGCCCGGAAGCTGCGTCGTCACCTGCACGGTCGGGAAATCGACCTGCGGCAGCGCCGAGACCGGCAGCGCGAAATAGCCCAGCAGCCCGCCGATCAGCAGCGCGATGCCGAGCAGCGAGGTCGCGATCGGACGGCGGATGAAGGGTTCGGAGACACCCATGGGATCTGCCTGCCGCTTCAAGCGGCTGTTGTCGGGATCATGGCTGCTTGGCTCCACTTCCCGATGCCCCCGGACCTGGAGCCGGCCCGGTCTGTCCTTTTTGGTCGCCTTCGCTGCTCTTGCGCTTGGCGCGGAACTCGCCGTCCTTACCCTGTCCGTCCTTCTGGTGCTCCTTCTGCCCTTCCTTGGCACCATCCTTCTTCTGGGCGTCGGGCCCGCGCGAGCGCTTGCGCGGGGCAAGATCAGCCGACGGGGTCTGGTCGTCGCGGCCGACGGTCACCTTGGAGCCGTCGGACAGATTGGCAAAGCCCGTGGTGACGACCCTGTCGGTCGCCGACAGGCCGCTGGCGATCACGGCGTCATGCTCGTTCTGCTGGGTCACCGTCACAGGCTTGGCCGAGACGATATTGTCATCGCCGATGACATAGCTGAACGTTCCGATCGGGCCGCGCTGCACGGCTGATGTCGGCACCACCAGCGCCTGCATCAGCGTCTCGACCTTGAGACGGACATTGACGAACTGGCCCGGCCAGAGCTGGTAGTTGGCGTTGGGAAATTCCGCCTTGAGCTTGAGCGTGCCGGTGGTCTGGTCGACCTGGTTGTCGATGCCGGTGAGCTTGCCGGTATCGATCACGGTGATGCCATCATTGCCGAACACGTCGACCGCGAGCGTGCCCTTGGCGGCCGCGGCGTTGACGCGCATGATCTGTTGCTGCGGCAGGCTGAACCACACCGCGATCGGCTGCAATTGCGTGATCACCACGAGGCCCGTGGTGTCGGAGGCGTGGATGATGTTGCCCTGATCGACCTGGCGCAGGCCGGCTCGCCCCGAGAGCGGCGCCACGATCTTGGTGTAGCTCAGCGTCGCCGCCGCGTTGTCGATCGCAGCCTGGTCGGCCTTGACCAGCGCCTCGGTCTGCGCGACCAGCGCGCGCTGGGTGTCGGCCTGCTGCTTGGAGCCGGCGTTGGAGGCAGCGAGCTGCTCGTACCGTGTCAGGTCGATGCGCTGGTTGGCGAGCTGGGCCTGGTCCTGCGCCTTCTTGGCGACCGCCTGGTCGTAGGTGGCCTGATAGAGCGCAGGATCGATTTCGCCGAGCACGTCGCCCTTCTTGACGTCCTGGCCCTCGGTGAAGTTCACGGCGATCAGCTTGCCGTCGACCTGCGAGCGCACGGTCACGGTGTTGAGCGCGCGGATCGCGCCGACGCCGTCGAGATAGACCGGAACGTCCTGAACGCGGGGCGTGGCCGCGAGCACGGGCACCGGCAGATCGAGCCTCTGGTTGTTGCGGTTGTTGGCCTGCTGCTGATGCGTGGCAGTCCAGCCGAGATAGAACAGGCCGCCGAGGATCGCGAGCGTGATCAGGGTCATGATGAAGCCGCGGCCGCGCGCCTTCTTCGCCGTCCCCTCCTTCGCGTCCTTCGTATCCGGCTTAAAGAGCATTGACCGGTTTCTCCATTCGCGGCTCCCAGCCGCCGCCGAGCGCCTGATACAGGCTGACGATGGCGAGCAAGCGGGCCAGTTGCGCCTGTGACAGCGCGTCTTCCGCCTGGAACAGGGTCAATTGAGTGTTGAGCACGGTCACGATGTCGGCGGTGCCGGCGCGCAATTGCTGCTCGGAGAGATCGAAGGCGCGGCGCGAGGCGACGACGACGTCGCGCTGCAATTGCAGCTTGATCGTGGTTTGCTTGATCGAGAACAGCGCATTGTCGACGTCGGCAAACGACTGGATGATGGTCTTGCGGTAGGTCTGGAGCAATTCGTCCTGCCGCGCCTTGGCGAACTCGAAATTGCCGAGGATCTTGCCGCCGTCGAAGATCGGCTGCGTGGCGCTGCCGACGAGCTGGAAGAAGGCCGCATGGGGCTGGAACAGCGAGACCAAGGCCGAACTCTGATAGCCGCCATTGCCGGTGAGCTGGATGGTCGGAAAGAACTGAGCACGGGCATTGCCGATATTCGCCGTCGCCGAGGCGAGCTGCGCCTCCTGCCGGCGGATGTCGGGCCGCTGCGTCAGGAGCTCCGACGGCAGGCCGGGCGTCACGCGCGGGATTGCGATCCGGTCCAGCGAGCCGCCGAGCACGCGCACGCTCTCCGGCGGGCGCGAGACCAGCACGGCGAGTGCGTTGACGTTCTGGTCGAGCGTCTGGCGCAGCGGCGGCACCAGGGCCTTCTGGTTGGCAAGCACACTCTCCTGCTGGGCGACGTCGAGATCGGTGCCGGTGCCGGCCTTGCGCCGCTCCCTGACCGCATCGAGGATGCGCTGCGCGCTCGCAATGTTGCGCTGTGAGGTCCTGATGCGATCCTGCGAGGCCAGCACCTGGAAATAGGCATTGGCGACGGCCGCCAGCGTCGTTAGCGCGACCGTGTCGCGATCGAAGCGGTTGGCGTTCGCGGTCTCCTCCGCTGTCTGCAGCGCGTCGCGATTCTGGCCCCAGAAGTCGAGCTGGTAGCTCGCGCTCAGCGATGCCGAGTAATTGACGACCTCGCGCCCGCCGATGGAGAGGCCGGACGCGCTGGAGCCCGAAGTGCGCGAATAGGTTTCCAATCCGCCTGTCGACACGCTCGGCAGCAGCGCCGCACCCGCCTGCCGCGCTTGGGCGTCGGCCTGGACGATGCGCGCAACGGCGGCGGCGATGTCGAGGTTCACGGTCTGCGCCTCCTCCATCAGCTGCGTCAGCTCCGCGGAGCGGAACCCGCGCCACCAATCCAGTGACGGCGGCGCATCACCCTTGCCCGCATATTTGTACTGCGTGGGAACGTCGAGGGCGGGATCGGGAAGGTCCTGGGTCAGCACGCAAGCACCCGAACCGGCGGCAAGGCACAACACCGCAATCCAGCGCGCCGCGCGCAGCGTCCGGGATGCAGAACCTTCAGACCGCCGCATGGCGATCGCAGGAACATCCTCTGTCACATCCATCCCCCGCCGGGCAGATCGAACCGCCGCGCAGCCGGATTAGCCGATTCGCAGCGGGGCAGTCGGGGGGCTTTGGACAACTCGTTCACAGCGGCGGTGCTTTCTGCGGAACCTCGAAAAGCATACTAGCCGTGCGCTGACCAGCGGGACAGTCCCGCAGTTGCGAGATGGCCACGCCAATCAGGTGCGATCGAGCCGATATGAATTCGAAAGGTGACTGTCTCGCAGGGATTTCTCTCATTCTGAAACATTGGGATACGCGATCAAGCTTACCAAGATTTCATGTGTTATTGCTGCCACAGTGGCATCTGAGCCTTTCCATCCGACCGCACCAGCCCCGCGCGGCGTCGGTTCAGTCGTGCGCTCCGGCCGCTCCATCTCGCCTGGCCTTCAATTCCCGAAAGGGAGCCATCCCTCGTGCAGATATGATTTCGGCCATCCAGACCATCCACGTCCCTCGGGTTTCGGCTGATCTCACCCTTGGAAAAAAGCGGTCGTGAAGCGGCTGGTGGCGACCGTCATCTTCCGTGCTCTGGCGGAGTTCAGCCATTTCCTCCTATCGATATCTCGCCGCGTGGCCGAACACATCATCGCCGGCCTCGCTTCTCGAGAATATCGCTGTTTGGACAGGCGCTTCAGCCGGTTTCGCCGCAGCGCAAAAGCCTTCCCCTTTGGCCTCCCAAGCACTAGGTTCTGACCAACCAGATCAACCCCCTTGGTAGCGATTTCCCCGACATGACCATTCGAAATGACGTTGTCGAAGCCATCGGCAACACCCCGCTGATCAAGCTGAAGCGCGCCTCGGAACTGACCGGCTGCACCATTCTCGGCAAGGCCGAGTTCATGAATCCCGGCCAGTCGGTCAAGGATCGCGCCGGCAAATGGATGATCCTGGAGGCCGAGAAGCGCGGCGAGCTCAAGCCCGGTGGTCTCGTGGTGGAAGCGACCGCCGGCAATACCGGCATTGGCCTTGCGGTCGTCGCAAGCGCCCGCGGCTACCGCACCCTGATCGTGATCCCGGAGACGCAGAGCCAGGAGAAGAAGGATTTCCTGAAGCTGTGCGGCGCCGAGCTGATCGAGGTGCCGGCCCTGCCCTACGCCAATCCCAACAACTACCAGCATGTCGGTCGCCGTCTTGCTGACGAGCTGCGCAAGACCGAGCCGAACGGCGTGCTGTTCGCCGATCAGTGGAACAACCTCGACAATGCCAAGGCGCATTACGAGTCCACGGGCCCCGAAATCTGGGAGCAGAGCGGCGGTAAGGTCGACGGCTTCGTCTGCTCGGTCGGCAGCGGGGGCACGCTGGCTGGTGTCAGCCGTTACTTGAAAGAGAAGAACAAGAACGTGCGGATCGCATGCGCCGATCCGCACGGCGCCGGCATGTATGAATACTTCAGGACCGGCGATCCCAAGGCGACGCCGGGTGGCTCGATCACCGAGGGCATCGGCCTCAACCGGGCGACCGCCATCGTGGAGACCGCGAAGGTCGATGATGCCTATCTCATTCCCGATGCCGAAGCCGTCGGCGTGATCTACGAGCTGCTGCAGCACGAGGGCCTGTGCCTCGGCGGCTCGACCGGTGTCAACATCGTGGGCGCCATACGCCTCGCCAAGCAGCTCGGGCCCGGCAAGACCATCGTCACCGTGCTTTGCGATTCCGGCAGCCGTTATCAGTCGAAGCTGTTCAACGCGGACTTCATGCGCGCCAAGAACCTGCCGGTGCCGGAATGGTTGGAGAAGCGCAGCAACATCAAGCCACCCTTCGTGTGATCGTCACGCGCCCCCTCGGGTCGGGGACGCGGGTCCACAACGTCAGCGCCGTTCGGCCGGTCTACGCGACTTCGCCGCGTTCCGAGGCCGCGGCACAATAGTCGCGCCAGAACTGGCGGTAGCCCTCCTCGACCCTGCGCGTGTAGATCGCGACATTGCCGGCCGCCGAGGCTGCGATCTGAGCCGGCAGGCCTTCGCGCAACTTCGCGAGATACTCGGGCTGCGAGGCAAATTTGCGGGCGATCTCGACATAGCCGTCGTCATCCTCGGCGACCCAGTCGTCAAGCCCGACCGCCGCCACGATGGCACCGCCGGCGCGCGAGGAGGCGCCGTGGCCGAGCTTGGCCACGACTGGAACGCCCGCATAAAGGGATTCCCAGGTGCTGACGCCGCCATTCTGCGGAAATGGATCGAGCGAAATATCGACTCTCGCGAAGGCCTGAAGATGTTCCGCGCGCGCTGACGAGCCCAGGCAGGTGATGTTCTCTTCTGGGATGCCCTGGTTCACCAGTCGCGCAAGAAGGCCATCGCGTACCAGCGAATCGTCAAGCAGCGTATGTTTGATGATGATCTTCGATCCGACCACCTCGCGCATCACTTTCGACCACACGCGGATCGCCTCGTCCGAGATCTTGTTGACGCGGTTGAACACGCCGAAAGTCACATGGCCGTTGCGGAGCATGGGAAGCTCCGAAGCGGGCACATCCAGGATCGGATCGATCGTGATCAGGCACGGCAGATCGTAGACCTTTTCGGCCAGCAGATGACGGGCCGATTCCGGAATGAAGATCGGATCGGCGAGCACGTAGTCCATGGTCTGAAGGCCCGTGCCTGTGGCGTGTCCAAAGCCCGTGACCTGAATCGGGGCCGGCTTGCGGGCGAAGACCGGAAGCCTGTTGCCGGTCGTATGCCCGGACACGTCGATCAGGATATCGACCTTGTCGGCCTCGATACGATCGGCCAGCTCATCGTCCGAAAGCTGCGTGGCGTCGACCCAGACGTCCGCCAACGACTTGAACTTGGCTGTCATCTCATCTCGTACCGGCGAGCACGAATAGCAGACGATCTCGAACTTGGCGTGATCATGGTGGCGCAGCACCGGTAAGAGGCCAAACGCCGCCGAGTGGTACCAGAACTCGGCCGCGACATACCCGACCACGATCCGCCTGCCGGGATCGAGCTGCCGGGGTGCGAGCTTCCTCTGTGGCAATCTGGCGCCGATCGCATCCCACCAGGATTTGCGCGCGGCCTGCTGGACCGCGAAATCGGCCTCGGAGAGAAAGTCGAGAAAGTAGATCTTCCGCGCGATCAAGTCCGGCTGGTCCGGCGCAATTGCCAGAGCGGCGTCGAGATGTTCGATGGCGGCTGCGATCTCTCCCTGGTTGGCAAAGCAGGAGCTCAGCAGCGCCAGGGCGATCGCCGAGCGCGGATTTTCCTCGAGCAACGCCGTGCAGGCCAGGATCGCCTGCGCCGTATTCCCCACGCTCAACGAGACTTCGGCCTTCCCCCGCAAAGCCACTTCGAGCTTCGGTGAAAGCGCCAGTGCCGCGTCAAAATCCGCAGCTGCCTGTTCGGGCCGCGACAGCGCGAAATTGAGCCGTCCGCGGTGCGCGAGGAGCTTTGCCGAACCTGGCCTGATCGCGAACGCCGCTGCGAGCGCGGCTTCCGCCTCGTCGTAATGCTTGAGCTCGATCCCGACCACGCCCTTGCCGATGAGGGCTTCGGCGTGACGCGGCTGAAACAACAGCGCGCGCTCGAAACTCTGTCTGGCGCGGTCAAATCGGCCCAGCGCCAGCTCGGCCAGACCCCGATTGCAGAGCGCATCGGGGTAGTCGGGCTTCAAGGCGATGGCGCGGTCATACAGTTCGATGGCTTGTTCCGGCAGGTTCATCTGGAGCAAGGCGTTGCCGAGGCCGGCCAGGGCCGGCGGAAAATTCGGCTTCAGCGCGATCGCTCTTTCCTGACACGCGCGGGCGGCCTCAAATTTCTGAAGGGACAGGTGGACAGCGGCGAGATTGTGATGCGCCTCGTGCGAACGTGGATCGATTGCGATCGCGCGCTCAATCAGTTGTTGCGCCTCCTCCAGGCGCCCGCCCTGATGCACGCTGAGGCCGAGCAAATGAATGGCGTCAAAATGATCCGGAACGGCTTGCACGATCTGGCGGCAGAGCGCTTCGCTCTCCGCATATCTGCCCTGGCCATAAGCGCTCGCCGCGGCGGAGATGATGGCGTCGGCCTGCTTCTTCAATTTCTTCTGCAATCGCGCATTCTGAAATGCACGTGCGCCGGCGCTGCTCTGCAAGGTGTCTCTCCGGGAGATGGCCCATTGGCGAGTCTAGCTGATTCGCGCGGCAGGCCGGCCGAACAGAAATCCCTCCGGGATATCCCGGGCTCCCCAGGACTTGCCTGCTCAGGAACCGCTGGGTGGGTCTGCCTCGCCTGCTACAGCATCGCCGCACTCTGCAGCCGCGGCACAATAGTCGCGCCAGAACTGGCGGTAGCCCTCCTCGACCCTGCGCGTGTAGATCGCGACATTGCCGGCCGCCGAGGCTGCGATCTGAGCCGGCAGGCCCGCGCGCAACTTCGCGAGATACTCGGGCTGCGAGGCAAATTTGCGGGCGATCTCGACATAGCCGTCGTCATCCTCGGCGACCCAGTCGTCAAGCCCGACCGCCGCCACGATGGCGCCGCCGGCGCGCGACGAGGCGCCATGACCGAGCTTGGCCACGACAGGAACGCCCGCATAGAGGGATTCCCAGGTGCTGACGCCGCCATTCTGCGGAAAGGGATCGAGCGAAATATCGACTCTCGCGAAGGCCTGAAGATGTTCCGCGCGCGCTGACGAGCCCAGGCAGGTGATGTTCTCTTCTGGGATGCCCTGGTTCACGAGTCGCGCAAGAAGGCCATCGCGCACCATGGGATCGTCAAGCAGCGTATGTTTGATGATGATCTTCGATCCGACCACCTCGCGCATCACTTTCGACCAAACGCGGATCGCCTTGTCCGAGATCTTGTTGACACGGTTGAACACGCCGAAAGTGACATGGCCGTTGCGGAGCATGGGAAGCTCCGAAGGCGGCACGTCCAGGATCGGATCGATGGTGTTGAGACACGGCAGGTCAAAGACCTTTTCGGCGAGCAGATGCCGTGCCGATTGCGGGATGAAGACGGGGTCCGCGAGCACATAGTCCATGGTCTGCATGCCCGTGCCCGTCGCGTGTCCGAATCCGGTGGCCTGGATCGGGGCCGGCTTCCGCGCAAAAACCTGCAGCCTGTTGCCGGTCGTGTGGCCCGAAACGTCGATCAGGATGTCGACCTTGTCGGCCTGGATGCGATCGGCGAGCTCGTCGTCCGAAAGCTGCCATGCATCGACCCAGACGTCCGCCAATGAGTTGAATTTGGCGGTCATCTCGTCTCGTGACGGCGAGCACGAATAGCAGATGATCTTGAAGTTGACGTGATCGTGATGAGCAGCACCGGCAGCAAGGTGAGTCCCGCCGAGTGTTGTCGGAATTCGTTAGCGACATAGCCGACCACAATCTGCCTTTCCGGATCGAGCGACCGCTTCGGCAGCGTCCTTTGCGGCAGCCTGGAGCCGATCCGATCCCACCAGGATCTTCGTACCTCCTGCTGGACCGCGAAATCGGCCTCGGCGCGGAAGTCCTGCAAGAAGATCTTTCCCCGGATCGCATCTTCATAATCCGGCCGGATCGCCAGCGCGCGATCAAGATATTCGATGGCGGCGTCCATTTCTCCCTGGTTCGAATGAGCAAAGCCCATCAGCGCCAGCCCCGTCTCCGAGCGCGGATTTCGTTCGATCAGGGCGGCTGCGGCCGCCATCGCCTGCGCTGTCTTTCCCATCACGAGGCAAGCCTGTGCCTTGCCCCGGAGAGCCAGTTCGAGCTTGGGCGAAATCGCAAGCGCCGCCTCGAAATCGGCAACCGCCGGCTCCAGGCGCTGCAGCTCGTAATTCAGCCGCCCGCGTTGCGCCAGTATCTTCGCCGAACCGGGCCTGATTGCGAGCGCCGCTGCGAGAGCAGCTTCCGCGTCATCGTAATGCTTGAGCTCGAGGCCGACCACGCCTTTGCCGACGAGCGCCTCGGCGTGACGCGGTTGAAACAACAAAGCACGCTCGAAGCTTTGCCTGGCGCGCTCAAACTGGCCCAGCGCCAGCTCGGCCAGACCACGATTGCAGAGCGCATCGGTATAATCGGGCTTCAGCTTGATGGCGCGATCGTACATTTCGATCGCCTGTTCGGGCAGGTTCATCTGGAGCAAGGTATTGCCGAGGCCCACCAGGGCCGGCAGAAAATTCGGCTTCAGCGCGATCGCCTTCTCCTGGGACGCACGGGCGGCCTCAAATTTTTGAAGGGCCAAGTGCACAGCCGCGAGATTGTTATGGGCCTCGTGCGAACGCGGATCGATCGCGATCGCGCGCTCGAGCAGCTGTTGCGCCTCCTCCAGGCGCCCGCCGTGTTGCGCGCTCAGGCCGAGCAGATGCGCAGCGTCGAAATGATCCGGCCTGCAGGATCTGACGGCAGAGTGCCTCGGTCTCCGCATATCTGCCCTGGCCATAGGCATTCGCCGCGGCAGGGATGATGGCGTCGGCCTGCTTCTTCAATTTCTTCTGCAACCGCGCATTCTGGAATGCGCGCGCGCCGGCGCTGCTCTGCAAGATGTCTCTCCGGAAGATGGCCCGCGGCGAGTCTAACTGATTCGCGTTCCGGGCCGGCCGGTCGGCGGGACTGGAAATCCTTCCGGGCTATTCCGGGGCTCGCTGCAGGATCCGGCTCAGGAACCGCCAGGTGCGTCTGCCCCGCTTGCCGCAGCCTCGTCGCTCTCCGCGGCGGCGGTACAATAGTCGCGCCAGAACTGACGATAACCCGCTTCGAGCTCGCGCGTGTAGATCTCGACATTACCGGCGGGCGAGGCTGCGATCCGAGCCGGCAATCCCGCGCGCAACTTCGCCAGATGCTCGGGCTGCGACGCAAATCTGCGGGCGATCTCGACATAGCCGTCGTCATCCTCGGCGACCCAGTCGCCGAGACCGACGGCGGCCACGATGGAGGCGCCGGCACGCGAAGAGGCTCCAATGCCGAGCTTGGCGACGACGGGAACGCCCTTGTAGAGGGATTCCCAGGTGCTGATGCCGCCATTCTGCGGGAACGTGTCGAGCGAAATATCGATCTTGTCGAAGGCCATCAGGTGGTCGTCGCGCGAGGTGGTGCCGAGGCAGGTGATGTCCTCCTCTGCAATGCCCTGCGCGATGAAGCGTGCGATCAGGCTATCGCGCAGCAGGGCATCATCGAGCAAACCATGCTTGAGGATGATCTTCGATCCCGGCACCTCCCGCATGATGCGCGACCACACACGAATCGCATCATCCGAAATCTTGTAGATGCGGTTGAACACGCCGAAGGTGACGTAGCCGTTGCGGAGCATCGGCAGCTCGGAGGGCTGCAGATTAGTGACTGGCTCCATCGTGATCAGGCACGGCAGATCGTAGATCTTTTCCGGAAACAAATGCCGAGCCGATGGCGGAATGAAGATGGGATCCGCGAGCACATAGTCCATGGTCGGCATGCCCGTGCCCGTCGCGTGTCCGAATCCCGTGGCCTGGATCGGAGCCGGCTTCCGCGCGAAGGCCTGCAGCCTGTTGCCGGTCGTGTGGCCGGAAACGTCGATCAGAATGTCGACGTTGTCGGCCTGAATACGATCGGCGAGCTCGTCGTCCGACATCTGCCAGGCGTCGACCCAGACGTCCGCCATTGACTTGAACTTGGCGGTGTACTCGTCCGCTCCCGGCCAGGAATAATAGCAGATGATCTCAAACTTGGCGTGATCGTGGTTGCGCAGCACGGGCAGCAGGGTAAGTCCCGCCGAATGCTGCCGGAATTCGGCGGCGACGTAGCCGACCACGATCCGCTTGTCCGGATCGAGCGGCCGCTTCGGCAGCGTCCTTCGCGGTATCTTCGAGCCGATCGCATCCCACCAGGACTTGCGCACCGCCTGCTGGACCGCGAAATCGGCGTCCGCGAGGTAGTCCAGCAAGAAGATCTTGCCCCTGATCGCGTCTCCATAATCCGGTCGGAGCGCAAGCGCGCGATCGAGATATTGGATCGCGGAGTCCATGTCTCCCTGGTTGGAATAGGCGAAGCCCAGCAGCGCCAACCCCATCTCGGAGCGCGGATTTCGCTCGATCAAGGTCGTCGCCGCCGCCATCGCCTGCGCGGTCCGTCCCATGACGAGGCAGACCTGCGCCTTGCCCCGAAGGGCCAGCTCGAGCTTGGGCGAAATCGCAAGCGCCGCATCGAAGTCCGCAAGCGCGGGCTCCAGGCGCTGCAGCTCGTAACTGAGCCGCCCGCGCTGGGCCAGGATCCTCGGCGCGCCGGGCTTGATCGCGAGCGCCATGGCGAGCTTGGCTGCCGCCTCCTCGTGGTGCCGCAGTTCCATGCTGACCATGCCGCTGCCGACGATGGCCTCCGCGTGACGCGGCTGAAACAGCAGGGCCCGATCGAAACTCTCCTTGGCGCGCATGATCTGCCCAAGCACGATCTCGACCATGCCGCGATTGCAGAGTGCGTCGGCATAATCCGGTTTGATCTTGATGGCGCGCTCGTGCAGCTCGAGCGCCTGTTCGTATAGCCCGAGATGCATCAGCGTGTTGCCAAGATTGGTCAGCGCAACCGCGAAATTGGGCTTCAGCGCGATCGCCCTCTCCTGGCATCGCCGCGCCTCCTCGTAATTGCCGAGGTCGAAATGCACGGTTGCGAGGTTGTTATGGGCATCGTGCAGGCGCGGATCGAGCGCAATCACGCGCTCCAGCAGCTCTTTCGCCTCCTCGAGGCGCCGGCCGTCATGGGCGCACATGCCGAGCAGATGCACAGCGTCGACGTGATCCGGAAGGGCTTTCAGGATTTCGCGGCACAGCGCCTCGGTCTCGGCATAGCGGCCCTGGCCATAGGCGTTCGCCGCAGCGGCGATGACGGCGTCGGCCTGCTTCATCAACTTCTTCTGCAATCGCGCATTCTGGAATGCGCGCGCGCCGCCGCCGCTGTTCTGCAAGGTGTCTCTCCGGAGGATGCCCTGACCCGGAGTCTAACTGATTCGCAGCCCTGGCCGGCTCGTCAGCAGACCAGCATCGCCTCCGGGATTTCCCGGGGCTCAGCTCTGGCTCGCCACCTCGCCGCGTTCCGAGGCGCCGGCACAATGATCCTGCCAGAACCGGCGATAGGCCGCCTCGACCTCACGCGTATAGAGTTCGACGTTGCCGGCAGGCGAGGTTGCGATCCGAGCCGGCAGTTCCACCCGCAACGTCGCCATATGAGCGGGCTGCGCCGCATATTTGCACGCGATCGCGGCGTAGCCGTCGTCATCCTCGGCGACCCAGTCGTCGAGGCCGACGGCCGCCACGATCGAGCCGCCGGCGCGCGACGAAGAGCCGTTGCCGAGCTTGGCGACGACCGGAACGCCCGCATAGAGGGATTCCCAGGTGCTGATGCCGCCATTTTGCGGGAAGGTGTCGAGGGAGATGTCGACTTGCGCAAAGGCCAGCAGATGCTCGTGGCGCGTGGTCGAGCCCAGGCAGGTGATATTGTCTTCGGCAATGCCCTGGGCTGCGAACCGTGCGATCAGGCCGTCGCGCAGCAAGGGATCGTCGAGCAGCCCGTGCTTGATGATGATCTTCGAACCCGCCACCTCGCGCATCACTTTCGACCACACCCGGATCGCCTCATCCGAGATCTTGTAGATGCGGTTGAACACACCGAAGGTCACATGGCCGTTCCGGAGCATGGGAAGCTCCGAGGGCGGCACGTCCAGGATGGGATCGATCGTGATCAGGCAGGGCAGATCATGGACCTTCTCGACCAGCAAATGGCGCGCCGAGTGCGGAATGAAGATTGGATCGGCGAGCACGTAATCCATGGTCTGAAGGCCCGTGCCCGTGGCGTGTCCGAAACCCGTGACCTGTATCGGGGCCGGCTTGCGGGCAAATACGGGGAGCCTGTTGCCAGCCGTATGCCCGGACACATCGATCAGGATATCGATCTTGTCCGCCTGGATGCGATCGAGGAGCTCGTCGTCCGAAAGCTGCGCGGCGTCGACCCAGACGTCCGCGAGGGGCTTGAACCTCTCGGTGATCTCATCCTGCAGCGGCCAGCAGGAATAGCAGACGATCTCGAACCTGGCGTGATCATGATGGCGCAGCACCGGCAACAGCGCGAACGCTGCCGAGTGGTTCCTGAATTCCGACGCGACATAGCCGACGACGATCCGCCTGTCCGGATCGAGTTCCCGGGGCGGCAGTGCCCGTTGCGGCAGTCGGGCGCCGATTGCATCCCACCAGGATTTTCGCGCCGCCTGCTGGACCGCGAAATCGGCCTCCGGCAGATAATCCAGGATGAATATCTTGCGTGCGATCGCATCCGCATAGTCCGGTGAGATCTCGAGCGCCGCGTCGAGATGCTCGAGTGCCGTCGCGACGTCTCCCTGGTTCGCATAGCAGGCGCCGAGAAGCACGATTGCGTAATCGGACCGCGGATTGTCCTCGAGCAGGATCTTCACGGCCGCGATCGCCTGCGTCGTGTTCCCCAAGAGAAGGTTGACTTGCGCCTTGCCACGCAGCGCGAGCTCGAGCCGCGGCGATTGCGCCAGTGCCGCATCGAAGTCCGCCGCCGCCTGCTCCAGGCGGTGCAGATCGAAATTGAGCCGCCCGCGCTGGGCCAGAATCCGCGGTGAACCCGGCTTGATCGCGAGCCCTGCCGCGAGGGCGGCTTCCGCCTCCTCATAATGCCGGAGCTCGATGCACACCATGCCCTTGCCCGCGATCGCTTCCGCATGACGCGGCTGAAACGACAGGGCGCGATCGAAACTCTCCTTGGCGCGCTCGGACCGGCCGATCAACAGCTCTGCCATGCCGCGGTTGCAAAATGCATCGGCATAGTCGGGCCGCAGCCCGATCGCGCGTTCGTGCAGCCCGATCGCCTGTTCGCCGAGGCCGACATTCAGGAGCGTATTGCCGAGATTGGTCAGGGTGATCGGACAATTCGGCTTCAGCGCAATGGCCTTCTCCTGGCATGCGCGGGCGTCCTGAAATTTCTGGAGATCGAAATACACGGCGCCGAGATTGCCATGGGCATCGGGCGAGCGCGGATCGAGCGCAACCGCGCGTTCGAACAGTCGTTGCGCCTCCTCCAGCCGCCCGCCCTCATACGCGCGCAGGCCGAGCAGGTGCGTGGCGTGGAAATGATCCGGAACCTCCTCCACAATGCCGCGGCAGAGCGTCTCGGCCTCGGCAAATCGGCCCTGCCGCAGCGCCTCGACCGCGAGCGACATGACGGCGTCCGCCTGCTTCCTCAACTTCTTTTGCAATCGCGCATTCTGGAATGCGCGCGCGCCGACACTGCTCTGCAAGGTCTCTCTCCGGAAGATGGCCCGGAAAGAGGCACAGCTGATTCGGATGGTGCCAGGCTGGCGGGTCAGTCAGGCCGGCGCGGGCTCCGGATGGCGAGTGCTCAGCGCAGGATCTGGCTCAGGAACAGCTTCGTGCGGGCGTGCTGGGGCGCCGCAAAGAACTCGTTCGGCGTGTTGGCCTCGATGATCTGGCCGGCGTCCATGAAGACCACGCGGTTGGCGACCTCGCGGGCAAAGCCCATTTCGTGGGTGACGACCAGCATGGTCATGCCTTCCTCGGCGAGGTCCACCATGGTGTCCAGCACCTCCTTGACCATCTCCGGATCGAGCGCCGAGGTCGGCTCGTCGAACAGCATGACCTTCGGGTTCATGGTCAGGGCCCGCGCGATCGCGACGCGCTGCTGCTGGCCGCCGGACATCTGACCCGGAAACTTGTTGGCCTGATGCGGGATCTTGACCCGCTCCAGGAACTTCATCGCGTTGATCTCGGCGTCCTTCTTCGGGATGTTGCGCACCCAGATCGGCGCCAGCGTGCAGTTCTCCAGCACGGTCAGATGCGGGAACAGGTTGAAGCTCTGGAACACCATGCCGACTTCCCGGCGCACCGCGTCGATGTGCTTGAGGTTGGGGCCGAGCGCGATGCCGTCGACGACGATCTCGCCCTCCTGGAATTCCTCCAGCGCGTTGATGCAGCGGATCAGGGTCGACTTGCCGGAGCCCGAGGGTCCGCAGATCACGATGCGCTCTCCCTTCTCGACCGCGAGGTCGATGTCGCGCAGCACGTGGAAGTCGCCGTACCATTTGTTGAGGCCGGAAATCTTGACGATGGGGTCGGACATGGTGACCTCGATCAGTTGCGACGGTGGGCGTTGAGGCGGTGCTCGACGAACAGCGAGTAGCGCGACATTCCAAAGCAGAAGATGAAGTAGATGATCCCGGCGAAGGCGAAGCCGGTGAACGCGGTCGAAGGCGTTGACCATTTCGGGTCCGAGAACGAGGCCCTGAGCGAGCCGAGCAGATCGAACAGCGCCACGATCGAGACCAGCGAGGTGTCCTTGAACAGCGAGATGAAGCTGTTGACGAGGTTCGGAATGACGTGACGCAGCGCCTGCGGCAGCACGATCAGCGAGGTCGTCTTCCACCAGGACAGGCCGAGGGCCGCGGCGGCCTCGCCCTGCCCGCGCGGGATCGCGGCGAGCCCGCCGCGGACGTTCTCGGCCTGATAGGCGCCCGTGAACAGCGCGATGCCGATCAGCGCGCGGACGAGGCCGTCGACGGTGAAATTGCCGGGCAGGAACAGCGGCAGCATGTAGGTGGCGAAGAACAGCACGGTGATCAGCGGCACGCCGCGCCAGAACTCGATGAAGGCGATCGAGAAGATCCGGATCAAGGGAATGGTGGAGCGGCGGCCGAGCGCCAGCGCGATGCCGATCGGCAGCGAGGTGACGATGCCGGTGACGGAGACCACCAGCGTCACCAGAAGGCCGCCCCACAAATTCGTCGTCACGACCGGCAGTCCACCGCGATCGAGCCCCATCAGCTTGATCACGATAGCGATGGCACCGAAGGCAACGATGCTCGAGGCCAGAGCGCGCCAGCCGGTGCGCAAGCCGCCGCCGAGACCGAAGGCGATCAACGACACGACCGCGGTGGTGACGGCGAAATCGGCCCAGATCGACTGACCCGCGCCCTGGATCTGATCGCGCAGCCAGGTCAGCGGAAGGATCAGCCAGGAGATCGCCGTGCCGACCAGCACGATAAAATTCCCGACCAACCACAACAACGGCGCGGCGGCGGATGTCTTGCTGAGACCGAGCACGGCCTGCCCGGCGCCGATGATGCTGTCGTCGAACAATTCCAGCAGGCCGGCGGTCCAGCTGAGACCAAAGCCCTTGATGCCGCCACCGTGCAGCAGAAAGAACGCGACCACAGGAAATGCGAAGAAGAACAGACTGGCGTTGAGCCCCTTCGCCGGCAGACGGGGCACGAGCAGCGGCACCAGCAGGGCCACCGCAAGAATGAAGGTGAGGTTGACCCGCCAGCGCTCGGCCTCGGGATAAAAACCGTAGATCAATTGCGGCAGCTTGGCCTGGATGTAGGGCCAGCAGGCGCCGACCGCAAAGCCGGCGTTCTCCGCGAGGCATGCCGTGCGGTCCTTGCCGCTCCAGACCGCATCGACCATCAGGAACCTGACCGAGGGAACGATGGTGAACCACAACAGCAAGGCGCCAACGATCGTGAGCAGGATGTTGGTCGGCGAGTTGAACAGGCGCGTGCGCATCAGCCCGACAAAGCCCGTGGTCTTCACAGGCGCGGGACGTTCGGTGAGCAGGTCCCGGCGGACGAAGCTGCTCGAGGCGATATCGCTCATGCGCCCAGACTCCGGCTGACGCGCCACCCGTAGACGCTCATGATCGCGCTGGTGAGCAGCGAGATCAGGAGATAGATGCCCATGGTCATCGCGATGATCTCGATCGCCTGCCCGGTCTGGCTCAGCGACGTGCCGGCGAACACCGAGACGAGGTCAGGATAGCCGATCGCGACCGCCAGCGACGAGTTCTTGGTGAGATTGAGGTACTGGTTGGTCAGCGGCGGCACGATGACGCGCATGGCCTGAGGCACGACGACCAGCCGGAGCGTGGTGCCGCGGCTGAGGCCGAGCGAGGCCCCCGCCTCCATCTGCCCCTTGTGGACCGACAGGATTCCGGCGCGCACGATCTCGGCGATGAAGGCGGCGGTATAGGTCGACAGCGCCAGCGTCAGCGCCACGAACTCCGGAATGATCCGCGATCCGCCGGCGAAATTGAAGCCCTTCAGCTGCGGCAGCTCGAAGGTAAAGGGCAGACCGAACACCAATATCGTGGCGAGCGGCAGGCCGAACAGCAGGCCAAGCACAGTGGGCCAGATCCGGATCATCCGCCCTTCCTGAAACAGCGCGCGCCGCGCATAGAAGCGCAAGGCCAGGGACGCGACGATACCGAGCGCCAGCATCGCCAGAAATGGCTCCAGGCCGCTTCCGCCGACCGGGCTTGGAATGACGAGGCCCCGATTGCTGATGAAGGCAACGCCGAGCAGCGAGATGCTCTGCCGCGGATTGGGCAAGGCCGCCAGCACCGCGAGGTACCAGAACAGGATCTGGAACAGCAGCGGCAGGTTGCGGATGAGCTCGACATAGATCTCGCCGACGCGGGACAACAGCCAATTGGGTGACAGCCGGCACAGCGCGACGATGAAGCCGATCAAGGTGGCGAAGACGATGCCCACCACCGAGACCACGAGCGTGTTCAGGAGCCCGACCACGAACACGCGCAGGAACGTGTCCGAGCCGGTATAGGAGATCAGGGTCTGGTTGACGTCGAAGCCGGCATTATTCCTGAGGAAGCCGAAGCCGGCGGCAATGTGCTGGTTTTCGAGGTTGGCGCGGGCATTGGAGACGATCTCATAGCCGATCCAGCCCAGGATCGCCGCGAAGGCAAACTGGACGGCAACGCCGTTCCAGCCTGCCTTGCCACCCAGAACGCGCCTGATCTTCAGCGCGATCTGGGGTGGCGGTTTTCGGGCCTCGGTGCTCATGCCGCTGCCAGCGGATCAGGATGATCAGCGGATCGGCGGCGCGTACTGAAGACCGCCCTTGTTCCAGAGATTGTTGAGACCGCGATTGATGGCGAGCGGCGAGCCCGCGCCGACATTGCGATCGAACACCTCGCCGTAATTGCCGACCGCCTTCACGATCCGCACCACCCAGTCCTTGGTCAGGCCGAGCTGTTCGCCGAAATTGCCGTCGGTGCCGAGGACGCGCTTCAACTCGGGATTTTCCAGCTTTGCTTTCTCGTCGACGTTCTTCGAGCTCACGCCAAGCTCTTCGGCGGTGACCATCGCGAACAGCGTCCACTTCACGATGTCGAACCACTGATCGTCGCCGTGGCGCACCATGGGGCCGAGCGGCTCCTTCGAGATGATTTCGGGAAGCACCATGTGGTCGTTGGGATTGGCAAGCTTCAGGCGATTGGCGTACAGGCCCGACTGATCGGTGGTGAAGACGTCGCAGCGTCCGGCCTCATAGGCCTTGACCGTTTCGTCGTTGGTGCCGAACGCGATCACCTCGTACTTCATGTTGTTGGCTTTGAAGTAGTCGGCCAGATTCTGCTCGGTGGTAGTGCCGGTCTGCACGCAGACCGAGGCGCTGTTGAGCTCGAGCGCCGAATTCACCTTGAGCGACTTCTTCACCATGAAGCCCTGCCCGTCATAATAGGTCACGCCGGTAAAATTGGCGCCGAGCGAGGTATCACGCGAGATGGTCCAGGTGGTGTTGCGCGAGAGCACGTCGATTTCGCCGGATTGAAGCGCGGTGAAGCGGTCCTTGGCGGACAGCGGCACGTACTTGACCTTGGTCGCATCGTTGAAGATCGCCCCGGCGATCGCCTTGCAGACGTCGACGTCGAGGCCGGTCCAGTTGCCCTTGTCGTCGGGCGAGGAGAATCCCGGCAGGCCCTGGCTGACGCCGCAGGACAACATGCCCCGGTCCTTGACCGTCTTGAGCGTTTGCGCATCGGCGGCCTGGGCGGAGAGGCCGGCGGCGAGAGCAAGGGTGAGAGCCAGGGTTACGCGTTTCATGGGCTTTGGGCCTTTCAAAGTCGTATCAAGGAACGTTGTCTCAGGATCATCCCTGCCAGGGCCAGGCGTATCAAGGCCAGCCCTGCAAGAGTCATGCTGGAAAACCTTGCCGAACACCCGCCGATCCCGAAAGGCCATACCTTAATCCCCGCCGCAGCGCCGGCCGATATGGCTGTGACGCAAGGTCCGGTCAGACGATGGATCGAAGGTCGCGGCAGGCCCCTCAACATGCGGCGACTGAATAGCACCTGCGCATCACAGAACGACTGGCGTGCCGGGTCAAGGGGTTGACGGGACTCTTCTGTGTTCTGTTATTAACGACAGCGGCCTTTCGGCCAGCCCGTCAGGCGCCAAGCCCGAGCGGAAACGCGGTTTTGAAAGCAGACGCATGGATTCCTCGCACCCCCAAGAGCAGCAGGCCGAGACCCGGCTGGTCACCTCCGGCCGCGACACCAAGGCGCAGAAGGGGTTCGTCAATCCGCCGGTCTTTCATGGCTCGACCGTGCTCTACCCGACTGCGGAGGACCTGCACGCCCATCGCGGCGAGTTCACGTATGGCCGCCACGGTTCCCCTACCACCAAGGCGTTCCAGGAGACGCTGATGGCGCTGGAGGGACCACAATGCGCCGGCGTCGGCATCGTCCCGTCGGGGCTGTCGGCGATCTCGACCACCCTGCTCTCGGTGCTCAAGGCCGGAGACCATCTCCTGGTCTGCGACAACGTCTATCGGCCCTCGCGCAATTTCTGCAACGGCATGCTCACCCGCCTTGGCGTCGAGACCAGCTATTTCGATCCGATGATCGGCGCCGGCATCGACAAGCTGTTCAAGCCCAACACCCGGGCCGTTCTGGTGGAGGCCCCGGGCTCGCAATCGTTCGAGATGCCGGACATTCGCGCCATCGCCGAGGTCACGCATCGGCACGGCGCGCTCGTCATCGACGACAATACCTGGGCGACGCCGCTCTATCACCGCTCGCTCGAACAGGGCGTCGACATCAGCATGCAGGCCGCCACCAAATATATCGGCGGCCATTCCGACATCATGTTCGGCACCATCTCGGCCAATGCCAAGGCCTGGCCGATGGTCACTGAAGGCATCCGCCTGCTCGGCGTCTGCGCTGGACCCGACGACGTCTTCCTGGCGCTGCGCGGCCTGCGCACGCTGTCGGTGCGGCTGGCACAGCATCACCGCTCCGGGCTCGACATGGCGCGTTGGCTCGCTGCTAGACCCGAGGTCGCGCGCGTACTGCATCCGGGGCTCGAGACCGATCCCGGCCACGCGATCTGGAAGCGTGACTTTACCGGCGCGTCAGGCCTGTTCAGCATCGTGCTGAAGCCAGCACCGCAGAAGGCCGTCGACACCATGCTCAACACGCTCAAGCTGTTCGGCATGGGTTTTTCCTGGGGTGGCTTCGAGAGCCTCGCGATTCCCTTCGACTGCGACGCCTATCGCACCGCGACCAAGTGGGCGCCGGGCGGCCCGACGCTGCGTCTCCACATTGGCCTCGAGAGCGTCGACGACCTCAAGGCCGATCTCGACCGCGGCTTCGCTGCCCTCAAAGCGGCAATGTGAGCCTGCTCACAAGGCATCTCGACCGCGGACGCGCCAACGCGCGCCGCGACGGACGCGCAATGCGCGCCGTGGGAACGTGCAGCTGGCGTAAACGTTAACGCCGACGCGCCAACAAAAGGTTTGAACCTCAAGCATTTGGCGCTAGCCTCACAAATCGACTCCAATCCGGACACGGAGCATGGGAACGTTGGTTCTGCTCGATCTGATGGGCGGCGTTGCGCTGTTGCTGTGGGGCCTGCACATGGTCCACAGCGGGATCTTGCGCGCCTTCGGTCCTGACCTCAGGCGGCTGCTCGGCAAGGCGCTGAGCAACCGCGGCAGCGCTTTCGCCGCCGGCCTCGGCCTCACCGCGCTGCTCCAGAGCAGCACCGCGACCGCCCTGATCACGAGCTCGTTCGCAGCCGAGGGGCTCGTCAGCCTTGCCGCGGCGCTTGCCATCATGCTCGGGGCCAATGTCGGCACGACGCTGATCGTGCAGGTGCTGTCGTTCAACATCGCAGCCGTCGCGCCGGTCCTGTTCGTGCTTGGCCTCGTCGCCTTCCGCTCCGGCCCGCGATCGCGGATCAAGGACATCGGCCGCGTCTGCATCGGCCTTGGCCTGATGCTGCTCTCGCTGCATATCCTGCTCGACACGCTGGCGCCGGCGGAGAACGCACCGGGCGTCCGCATCGTGATGTCGGCCATCACGGGCGATCCCATATTGTGCATCATCATCGCCGCCCTTGTCACCTGGGCCGTGCATTCAAGCGTCGCCAGCGTGCTGCTGATCATGTCGCTGGCCTATTCGCAGTTCGTCACGCCCTACGCGGCGCTGGCGCTGGTGCTCGGGGCCAATCTCGGCAGTGCCATCAATCCCGTGTTCGAGGGCGCCAGGCGTGACGATCCCGCGAGCTACCGCCTGCCGGTCGGCAATCTCGTCAACCGCGTGATCGGGATTGCGCTCGTCCTGCCCTTCCTCGGCACGATCGCCGAGCACATGCACGCCTGGCAGCCTGATCTGGCCAAGATGACGGCGGCTTTCCACATCACCTTCAATGTCGGCACGGCCGTCGTCTTCATCGGCCTGCTCGACACCATGTCGCGCCTGTTGACACGCCTTCTGCCGGATCGCGTGCAGGAGGCCGATCCGGCCCGCCCGCGCTATCTCGACGAGACTGCGCTGGAGACGCCATCACTGGCGCTCGCCGACGCCGCTCGCGAGACGTTGCGGATGGGAGATCTCGTCGAGGTCATGCTGCGGAAGGTGATGGCGGCGATGATGACCGGCGACCGTGCGCTGGTCGACCAGGTCTCCAAGATGGACAATTTCGTCGACGGTCTCGACGAGGCCATCAAGCTCTACGTGACCAAGCTGATGCGGGGCAGCCTCGACGAGAGCGAAGGGCGGCGCGCGATGGAGATCATCTCCTTCGCCATCAACCTCGAACATATCGGCGACATCATCGACAAGAGCCTGAGCGAGCTCGCCACCAAGAAGATCAAGCGGCGCTTCCAGTTCTCGGCGGAAGGGGCCGACGAGCTCGCCGCCTTCCACAAGCGCACCATGGACTCGCTGCGGATCGCCTTCGGCGTCTTCATGTCCGGCGACGCCAACGAGGCGCGCAAGCTACTGGTGGAGAAAACTGCACTGCGCAACACCGAGCTTGCCGCAGTCGAGCGCCACCTCGACCGCCTGCGCGAGGGCCGCCCCGAGACCATCGAGACGACCTCGCTGCATCTGGACGTGCTGCGCGATCTGCGCCGCATCCACTCGCACATCTGCTCGGTCGCCTATCCCGTGCTCGACGCGGCCGGCGTGCCCTATCGCAGGACCGAGGCGGAGACAGCCGCCCTGCCAGCCTCAGGCGCGGCCTCGGCGTTGCCGCGCTAAAACCTGGGCTCAGCGATCGAGCGTTTTCGAGGCGCGGCCGCGGTTCTTGATGATCAGCATGATGTTGCGGATATAGATGATGGTCGCGAGCGATTGTCCGAGGATGATGACCGGCTCGCGCTTCACGACGCCGTAGACCAGCGTCATCAGTCCGCCGCCCATCGAGCAGAACCAGAACGCCATCGGCACCACGCTGTTGCCGGCGCGCTCGCTCGCGATCCACTGCACCAGGAAGCGCGCGGTGAAGAACAGCTGCGCGACAAGGCCGAACGCCAGCCAGAAATCGAACTTGGCGACGAAGACGTCGTAGAGATAGTTGCTCAGCGCCTGACCGTATTGAATGATCATGCGTTCACCTCAGTCACATCTGGTGTCGGCTTCTTGCGGCGGATCAGCCACCATACGCCGGCGAGATCCATGATGCCGATCCAGAGCCGGTCGAAGAAGCCGTAGTTGGACACGCCGGAATGGCGCGGCCGGTCGATCACGTCGACATAGGCGATGTCGTAGCCTTCACGCCGGACCAGCGCCGGCAGGAAGCGATGCAGCCCATCGAAATAGGGCATCATCAGGAAGACCTCGCGCCGGAATGCCTTCAGCCCGCAGCCGGTATCCCGCGTGCCGTCCTTCAGGATGGAGTTGCGGACGCCGTTGGCCACGCGCGACTGGAGTTTCTTGAAACCGGTATCCTTGCGTCCGACACGCTGCCCCGCGGCGAGGCCGACGCGCCCTGCTCCCTTCTCGACCGCCGCGATCAGGTCGGGCAGGAAGGCCGGATTGTTCTGGCCGTCGCCATCGAGCGTCGCCACGATCGCCCCGCGCGCCGCGCGCACGCCGCTGCGCACGGCCGCGGATTGGCCACCTGATCTGGCATGGCGAAGCTGGCGCAGATTGCTCCGCTGCGCCATGATCGCCGCGAGCCGCTCGCCGGTCGCATCGGTCGAGCCGTCGTTGACGTAGATGATCTCATAGGCCCAGCGGCCATCGAGCGCCGCGCCGATCTCCGCGATCAGCGGCGCGATGTTGTCGGCTTCGTTACGCACGGGAACGACGATGGAAACCGAGGGCTGGGAAACCGAAGGCTGGGACGACGACAAATCGAGGCTCGTGGTTGGAATGGACCTTCCCGGGGAACCGGCGGCCCCGACAGGCAGCCGCTTTTATGGGGCGGATGCCCCGCGGGCAACCCTTTTGAGATGGCCCGAAACCGCCCCGGCAAGAGGCACAATGGTGCCATCGGCGCAGATGGCAAAGCCCAGCCGCCTGGCCGCGAACCAATAGCGGACCGCCATGGCGCCGACCGTGCCGACCAGGGCGCCGGCCACGACGTCGCTCGGGTGATGCGCGACCAGCACCAGACGCGTCAACAGGATCACGATTGCGTAAGTGAACATGAACACGCGCAAGCGCGGCCACAATGCCGATACTGCAAATGCCAGAGCGAACGCCGCCACGGCATGGCCCGACGGCAGGCTGGCATAAGCCCCCGTCCCCTCGAACGGCATGAAGTTGAACGGATTGGCCTTGCCGCCGACAAACGGACGTCCGCGGCCGATGATATATTTCAGGACCTCGGCAACGAATGCCGACACGGCAATCGACAGAAACACAAACTGCAGCCGTGTGCCGAGACCGAGGAGCAGCGCGCGGCTTGTGCCGTGAAGCCCGGCCGCAACGAACGCCAACACCACCAGCAAGCCCCCGAGGACCGAGAGCAGATACTCGTCCTTGCCGAAATCGGTGAGGATGCGGATCGGCCACAGGCTTGGCGTGCCGCGAGCCGGCATCAGCTGGATCTCGGTCTGGTCGAACGCGAGCATCAGCGCGATGACGAGAGCCGCGCCCGCCGCACTGAGCCACAGCGAATGCCGCGCCAGTTTTCGCGCGGCCTCTGCGCGGCGCGAATGCGAGGGCGTGCGGACGAGCTGCGCCAGCGCGCTCCGGGACACGGCGAGCAATTGCGCGGGATAGCCCGGACGGGGCGCGGGGCTGGTCGTAACAGGCATCCTATTCGGTGCCTTCCGAGCGGAAGATCGAGATCGAGATCGCGCGCCCTTGCGAGAAATTGTAGCCGTCGATGCGGGTGCCGACCTTGTAGCGCAGCCCGATCGCCTCGGCGCGCTGCACGAAGCTCCGCTCCGAACGCTGCTCGATCAGCGCAAAGCGGCAGCTCCCCTGCCTCAGGAAGTCGGCCGCGCCCGACCCGTCCGTGAGCAGGGTCTGGGTGCCCGTCAGGAAGACGAGGCTCGGCTCGTGATAGCCGGCAGCCGCCGCCTTCGGCCCGACGCAGGTGACGTTGCGCAGCGCGCGCGCGATCTCGATGCTCGGAAACAGGGGCGTCAAGGACGGCAGCACGATGCCATACACCACCACCGCCAGCATCAGGGCCGCGACCAGCGCGTTGAGCAGCGAGCGCTCGGCGCGGTTGTTGTCGTAGAGCCACCAGGCGAACAGGCCGAAGATCAGCGATGCTGCGATGAACGGCCAGGCCACAAAAGCCGGCTGCCGCGTCAGCATCACCGCACCGACCACCGCGATGATCGAGGCGGCCGCGGGGATCGCGAACCACCAGGCCGAGCCGCGCATCAGCCAGGAGCGCGACAGCACGCGCCGCTCCACCGCACCGGCGGTGAGAATGGCGATCGCCGGATACAGCGGCAGCACGTAATGCGGCAGCTTGGTCAGCACCGCCTCGAACACGATCCAGGACGGGATCAGCCAGGCCAGCAGAAACTGCGCGCCGGGCTCACGCCGCGCCCGCCACACCGCGGGTGCCGCCATCGCCGCGAGCGGCGCGCCCGGCCAGAACGTGATCCAGAACAGCGCCAGATACATACCGGGCGGCGCGCCGTGGGATTCCTGGGCGCCGATCTTGCTCAGCATGTCGCCGCCGACGGAATCGGCGAAGAAGGCATCGCCCGCGCGCCAGAAGATCGCGACGAACCAGGGCAGCACCAGCACCAGCATCCACATCAGGCCCCAGACCGGACGCAGCTTCCACAGCCAGGAGGCATCGCGGTCCTGGATCGCGAGCGCGACGATGGTCAACCCCGCGAACATCAGGATCAGCGGACCCTTGATCAGGATGCCCACCGCAAGCGCGGTCCAGAAGATCGCAGGCCAGCTCCACGGCGGATGCGTCTCGTCCTCGGCGCGCTGCCAGGACAGATAGGCGCGCGCCATCGCACCCATCGCGGCGGTCACGCAAAACAGCAGCATCGCGTCGGTCTTGGCCAGCCGCGCCTCGACGCCGAGCAGCACCGAAGCGCACATCATCAACGCCGCCAGCACCGCGGCGCGCCGCGTGACGAATCCGAGCGCCGCCCAATAGGTCATGAGCACGGCGCCGATCGCTCCGAACAGCGACGGCAGCCGGTAGACCCAGATCCGCAATTCGGCCTTCGGCAGCTTGAGCATCGAGGCGGCTTCGACCGTCGCCGATTGCAACCAGTAGATGCCGACCGGCTTCTTGTAGCGGACGTCCTCCTGGAAGCGGATATCGACATAGTCGCCGCTCTCGACCATCTGCTTGGTGGCCTGGGCGAACCGCGCCTCGTCGCGATCGATCGGCGGGATCGTGAAGAAGCCCGGCAGGAACAACAGCAGCGCGCACAGCACCAGGAAGGCGACGGCGCGGGCATGGCTGGCCGTGGCGACATCGAGCATGCTCACGAGCCGGCTGCCCGGATTTGCGGGCGATTTCGGCTCGCGGGGCGCTCCAAAACGGGGAGTAGGATAGGTCTCGGCCATTGGTTCCGCTTACGCTGAAACCGCCATCGCCACAACCGCTTGAGGCAGGGTCATTGAATTCGAATGACGACTGTGTCCGCGGCGCCCGTGGCGTCGATCACGGTGAGCCGCGCAAAGCCCGGACCGGGCGGATCGATCAGGCGCTGGCGGCGGCCATCGATCTCGCCGAGCGCCGTGCCGTTAACCATGACAGTCATGGGCAGCACGCCGCCAGCGACCTTGACCGGCATCGCGGCGCTCTCCTGCCCCCCGGAGCGATCGACGTCGATCCGCGAGCCATTCAGCGGAAACTGGATATGCAGCGCCTGCTCACGGCCGGTCCGCACCAGTTCCCCCACCGGGCGGAACCGCTTCAGCGGCAGCGGCAGCTTGGCGTTGCTGGCAACCAGGGTTCCCCTTGGCGGCTTCGGCAAGGCGGCCAGCGTCTTGCCGGTGCGGGCGAAGGCATCGAACAGGATCGGAGCGGCGGCGACGCGCCCGATCAGGCCCGGAACCGGCGCACCATCGGGCCGGCCGACCCAGACGCCGACGGTCATCCGGCCGTCGAACCCGACCGACCAAGCGTCGCGATAGCCATAGGAGGTGCCGGTCTTGAAGGCGATACGGTTGTGAGCGGCGTTCTCCGGCGGCGGCGTGCCCAGCAGCACGTTGCCGACCTGCCAGGCCGCGACCTGGTCCAGCAGCCGGAGCGGCTCGCGGTCGTCCTTGTCAGCCATCACCTCGCGCAGCGGCTTGGTGGTGCCGAGGCGGGCAAAGCCCGTATAGAGCTGGGCAAGATCCTGCAGCGTCACGCCGACACCGCCGAGCCCCATGGCGAGCCCCGGCGCTTCGTCCTTGGGCAGAACCAGATTGCCGCCGGCCTGCCGGAGCCGCGAGGCCAGTCGGCTGGAGCCGACGCGGTCGAGCAGCACGATCGCGGGCACGTTCAGCGAGAGTTGCAGCGCCTTCCTCACGGGCACCGTGCCCTGGAAGGTCATGTCGAAATTTTCCGGCGCGTAGGAGCCGAAGCGGACCGGCCGGTCGTCGATCAGGCTCTCCGGATGGACGAAACCGTCCTCGAAGGCGAGCCCGTAGATGAAGGGTTTTAGTGTCGAGCCCGGCGAGCGGATCGCGCGGGTCATGTCGACCTGCCCTGCCCGGCTCTCGTCGAAGTAATCGGCCGACCCTACGCGTGCGAGCACGTCGCCGCTCTCGTTGTCGACCACGATGATGCCGACGGAGATGTTCGGCCCGAGCGCAATGGCGCGGTCGCGCGCCAATGGCTCCAGCACCTTCTGCAAATTCGCATCCAGCGTCAGCTTGATGACCGGCGTATCCTTGACCGTCGACAGCGCAGTGTCGGACGCATGCGGCGCCAGGATCGGCATCGGCCTGCGCAGTCTTGGCACGGGCACGGCCTTGGCCTGCCTTGCGTCGTCTGCGCTGACCACATGCTCCTCGACCATGCGGTCGAGCACGCGATCGCGCGCCTTGCGCGCTGCCTCCGGATGGCGATCGAGGCGGCGCGTCTCCGGCGATTGCGGCAGCGCGACCAGCAGCGCGGCTTCGGCCAGCGACAGGCGCTTCGGCTCCTTGCCGAGATAGCCGATCGAGGCGGCGCGGATGCCCTCGAGATTGCCGCCATAAGGCGCCAGCGCAAGATAGAGGTCGAGGATCTGCTCCTTGCTCATGCTGCGCTCGATCTCGATCGCGCGCACCATCTGCCGCAGCTTGGCGTAGAGCGAGCGCTGCCGCCGCGGCTCCATCAGCCGCGCCAGCTGCATACTGATGGTCGAGCCGCCTGAGACGATGTGGCCGCGCGTTGCCAGCTGCAAGGCGGCGCGCCCGAGTGCGAGCGGGTCGAGCCCGTTGTGGGCGTAGAAGCGCTGGTCCTCATAGGCGAACAGCAGCTTCAGATAGGTCGGGTCGACGCTGGATTTGGCATCGACCGGCAACCGCCAGCGGCCGTCGGCCATGGCGTAGGCCCGCAGCAGCTTGCCGTTGCGGTCGACGATGGTAGTGGACACGTGCCGGGCCTCGTCGAGCGGGAGAGGTCCGAGCGAATAGACCCAGGTCACGAAGCCGACGATGGCGAGGATGAGGGTGAGAGCAGCGCCGGAGAGGATACGAAGGCCCCTGCCCCGGACTCCGTCATGGCCGGGCTTGTCCCGGCCATCCACGCTCTTGCCGGCCGCGCCGCAGTTCGTGGATGCCCGGGCCTTCGCCGCGCCGAAGCGGCTTCGGCCGCGCAGGCGGGACAAGCCCGGGCATGACGACTGAGTATGTGGCTCCGCTGCGCTCATCCCATCAGCACTCACTTCGCCGGCCGCACCTCGACCGTTCCCGTGCCCGTCCGCCCATAGCGCGAGGGATTGTACATGTCCTCGACATAGGCTTGCGGCAGCACGTATTTGCCGGGCGAGACCACGCGCACGATATAGGCGACGGTGAAGACCGACTTCGAATCCGAGGCGCGATCGACCGCCGCAGTGAAGCGGTCGTCGCGGAACTCGGTCTCCTCGGGCTCCTCGCCGTCCTCGATCCAGTCCAGCGTGCCGCTGTCGCCCGACGACACCAGCTTCGGGTTGTCGATCTCCAGGCCCGCCGGCAGATAGTCGGACACCATGATGTGGCCGTACTCGGGCTTGGCCTCAGTGATCTTCAGTACCACCGCGAAGCGCTGGTTCTGCTTGACCTTGCTGATGTCGGCCGGCTTGCCGTCGAGCGTGAAGTAGTTGCGCTCGATCTTGAAGCCGTTGGATGCAGCCGGCTCCGGCGTCACCGGCGAGCCCGACACCGAGACCACCGCCTGCACCGGCGCATCGCCGGTATTGGTGATCTTCAGCGGCTTGCCCTCCAGCGTCGCGGCCTTATAGCTGCGGTACAGCGCGGTCTTGACCGGCTGACCGTCCACTTCCATGGACAGGTTCTCCTTGGCCAGCGCCCGCGCCGCCAGCACCAGCCATGCATTCTCCTGCGTGGAGGTGTAGGGCGTCAGCCCGCGCGCGGTCTCGACCCGCGACACCGCCTGCGTCAACGTCGCCTTCGGCGCGTTGCCTTCGCTGGCAAGCGACACCAAAGCCGCCGCATCGCGAAGCTGCGAGCCGTAGTCGGTACGGCCGAACTCCAGCACGGGCTTCGGCGCGAGGCTGTCGAGCGCGGCGCCGTACACGCGTTCGGCGCGGTTGCGATCGCCGACCAGAGCGAGCGCCGCCGCGAGCTGCGACTTCGCGATCGGGGTTGCGAGGTTGCTGAGCTTGGTGTCGGCGAGATAGCGGAGATCGCCGATCGGCGCTGCGCCGTTACGTGCGAGCACATAGACGCCGTAAGCGAGATCGCGCCCGCCGTCCTTCTCCGGCTCGTTGCCGTTGACGACGGAGTTTCTGACACGGTCGAGCGCGTTCTTGAACAGGACGTCCGGCACCGCAAAACCCTTCTCACGGGCACGGGTCAGGAAGTCCGTCACGTAAGCGTCGAGCCAGGCGTCGTCGCCGCCGGCCGACCACAGGCCGAACGAGCCGTTCGAACCCTGACGCGCCAAGAGCCGCTCAATCGCATCGCGGATGCGCTGATCGACCTCGGTGTCCATGGCCAGATGCGCGCCGGCAGCAAGGTCGTTGACATAGAGCAACGGCATCGCGCGGCTCGTGATCTGCTCCGAGCAGCCATACGGATAACGGTCGAGCGCTTTCAGGATCGTCGCCGCATCGAGCGCGGTCGACAGGCTGGCCGAAACGGAGACGCTGCCGGTGCCCGGCACGAGGTCGGAGAACATGTCCGAGGTCAGCGTCAGGCTCTCGCCTTTCGCCAGCGTCCGGATCGACCGCCGTGCCAGGACCTGCGTCGCCGCCTTGACGTCGAACGCGTAATGGCGCGCCAGCGTCAGCCCGTTCGGCCCCCTGATGTCGACGTCCAGCGTCGCCTGCCCGGCCGCGGTCGCGTCGATCGCCAGCGCAAACGAGTTGCGCTGCTTGGCGGCGAGCTTGACCGTGGTGGCGGGATTGCCCGTCATCTTCACGGGGCCGCCGGTCTTCACGTTGATGACGTAGTCGCCGGCCTGTCCCTCGACATTGTCGATCTCGAGGTTGACCGTGCCGTGGTCGCCATTGAGCAGGAAGCGCGGCAGGGTCGTGGTGAGCACGACGGGGTCGCGGATCACGACATCGGTGTTGGCGCGGCCAAGCTTGGTCGCGGTCCACGCCACCGCCATCACGCGCGCAGTGCCGGCGAACTCCGGAATGTCGAAGCCGACTTCCGCGCTGCCATCGGAGCCAACCGTGACGATGCCGGAATAGAGCGCCAGCGGCTTCTGCGCGGGCGGCGAACCCTGCAACTCGGCAGCTCCAGCGTCACCACCGGACTTGATCTGGCCTCGCGTGCCGGACATGCCGTCGATGAGCTGCCCATAGAGATCGCGGATCTCGGCGCTCAGGCGGCGCTGGCCGAGATAGTAATCGTCCGGCGCCGGCGGCTTGTAATTGGTGAGGTTGAGGATGCCGACATCGACCGCGGCGATGACGATCTTGGCGTCCTCGCCCGGATTGAGTCCGTCGAGCTTGACCGGGATCTTCAACGTTGCGTTGGGCCGGATCAGCGCCGGCGGCGACAGCTTGACCTGCAAGGTGCGGGCCTGCTTGTCGATGCCGAACCATTTCAGCCCGATCGCCCGGCCCGGCATGCGCTGGGCAGCGGCATCGAGCGGGCGGCGCAGCGTCGCCACCACGTAAGCACCTGTGCCCCAGTCCTTACCAACCGGGAGCTTCACCTGGGCAGTGCCTTCCTTGACGTCGATCGTCTGCGTCGTCAGCAGGCGGTCGCCGAGCACGTTGACGGTCAGCTTGCCGGCGCTGCGGACGTTGACCGACACCGTCATGGTGTCGCCGGAGGAATATTGCGGCTTGTCGATCGAGGTCTCCAGGAGGTCCGGCGTGTCGGCGCTGCCGTCGGAATACCAGCCGACGTCGAACTGCACCGAGGTCACCGGGCCATCGGCGTCGTTCGACTTCACATCGAGACGGTAGCGGCCGGGCTGGGGAGTGAGCGAAATCCGCGCCGGCTTGTCGGCCGTAACGGTCACATCACCGTCGGCAACGCGCGAGGTCGACTTGACCGGCTCGTACTCCCAGTAATTGTTCTGGCGATACCACTGGTAGCGCGACTCCATCTTCAGGAGCTCGTAGCGCAGGCCGTCGCGGCGCAACCTCTCGCCCTCGGGCGAGACGAACAGGACATCGAACTCGGCCTTGTCGCCCTCGGCGACGTTCTTGTCACCGAATAGCGGCTTGACGCCGATCAGGGCGGTCGCGGGCGCCACCGGCAGCACGATCTTGCGCTCGACGGCGCGGCCGCCGGTCTCCACCATGCGGACGAAGATCTGGGCTTCCTGCGGACGGGTCGAAGCCGGCTGCTTGTCCAGCGTCACCGGGAAGGTCGCAACGCCATTGGCGTCGGCCTCGGGCAGATTCTCGAGCGGCGTGCGCTCGTTGGAGGTGGTCTCCTCGTCGGCGACGCCGAACTGGTAGCCGGCAAAGCCCGGACGTTCGCTCGCGGTCGCGACCAGCATGTCGCCTTCAAGCTGCAGGCCGGACGCGGGCGCGCCATAGAGGAAATGGCCGTCCGCCTTAAGCTCCACTGGAGCGTTAGCTTTGATCAGCTTGTCCTTGGCGGACAAGTCGAATTCGATCCGATCAGGAACGTAGTCCTCGACCATGAAAGTGGTCTCACCGACCGAGGAGCCTTTCGGGTCGGTGAAGGCGCGCACCCGCCACGTCCCGGTCGGAACGGCCGAGTTGAGCGGCACGGACAGCGTACGGCCGCCGGCGCCCTGGTCGGCGAGCACGGCACGTCGGTATTCGACGCCATCAGGGCGCTCGATCACCAGCGTCAGCGGCCCGCCGCTGACGGCATTGCCCTGCCCGTCGCGCAACAGCGCGGTGAGATAGACGGTCTCGCTGGAGCGGTACACACCACGCTCGGCATAGACGAAGGCGTCGGCGCCTGCAGGCACCACGCGGCCTGAGACGCCGCGATCGGACAAATCGAAGGCGGAGGACTTCAGGCTGAGGAAGGCATAATCGGCCTTCTCGCCCGTGACCGTCAGCATCGCCGGCGACAGGCCGCCCTCGCCGCGCGCAAGGCCCGCCTCGAACAGCACATGGCCGCTGTCGTCGGTCTTGCGCGTCGCCAGGATCTCGTTGTTGCGGGCAACGAGCCGCACCTCGGCCTTGCCGACCGGATCGGTCGAGGCCAGCGAGTTCACGAACACGTGGATACCGTCATTGCCGGAATAGGCTGACACCCCGAGATCGGAGACGATGAACCATTGGGTGGCGAGCTGGTAATCGTCGTCCGAGCCCGGACCCTTGGCGGCGGCCGTCATCACGTAGACGCCCGGCTGAAGCTCGCCGAGCGCCTGGTCAACCGGAAAGGCCGTGGTGACGTCCTGGTTCAGCGTCATCGCGGTTGCGAGCTCGCCGGTCCAGACCTTCACGCCGCGCTCGCCGCCGAGATCGGAGAGCTGGTATTTCGACAGCGTCTTCTGGAAATCGCTGTCGACCACAGTGTTGATCAGATTGCGGTCGCCGATCCGGAACACGTTGATGTTGACCGCGGGCGTGTTGACGCTGACCACGGGAATGCCGCGCTGGCCGGTCCGCGGCAGCACATAGGCCCGGCTGGTGAAGCGCACGAACGGCTTGCGGTCGCGCACATAGACGTTGAACTCGGCCGATTTCGGCAGCCCCTCCTTCACGGTGGACGGCAGGCCGGCGCGCAGACTGATGTTGTAGCGCTCGCCGTGCTTCAGCCCGTCGACGCAGAGCTGCTTGCCTTCGGCCGACAGCGCCGGCTTGTCCTGGCCCGCCAACGCCAGGAACGGAGCAAAGTCGATGCGTTTTGCCAATTCCTCGGAGAACTGGAAGCAGGCGCGCGGGCTCGCCGAATCCGAGTCCACGGTATAGTCGAGCAGCCGGAAGCCGTGCTCGTCGCGCATCTTCTCATATTGGCCGCGGACGTCGGCGACCTCGCGCATGTCGAGCGACAGCCGCAGCGAATCCAGCGCCGGCCGCCACAGCTTGCGTTCCGACAGCGACTTGCCGAGCACGGCGAGGGCGTCGGCCTCCTCGCCGGGATTGCCGGCGCGCTGGTAGGCGATGTAGGCCGCGGTCGAGGCGCGTTCCAGCAGGAAGGTCTGCTCGCTCGAGCTCTTCGGCGATATCTGGAAGATGACCTTGGCGAGCCGTAGCCAGTTGGCGGCGTCCTCCGGCGTGGTCGCGGCGATCTGGCCGAGCACCGACAGGCCGGTGCGATAATCATTGCGCCGGAAGGCGGCGTCCGCGTCGGTGCGCAGCGTCGCGTTGGACTTGGCGACCGGCCCGGCCTCGCTCTTGATCTGGGCCTCCAGCTTGATCGCGGAATCGGCGAGGTCGTCGCGCTTGAACGCCTTGTCCGCGGCATGCGCGGCGGCGAGGCCGAGCGCCAGCGTGGCGCAGAGTGTGACGGCGCGAACAAGACCGATCATGATGGACTCCCGGAAATCGCGGACAGCCGCCCGCGGGCAGCATGAAATGCGCGGAAAGGTGACGGACTCAAGGCGATGGAACCAAAGGTGCAATTCGTCGCATTCGCCATGGAAAGGCAAGCCCAGAGGAGACCGATCAAGATACCGCCGCTCACACCGTCCTGATGGCGCAGCGATACCCGACCCGTCGACCGGCGGCCACATCCCGGAAGCTGGCCAGCGTTCCCGGCGATGTGATCCATCGTCCAGTCCGCTGCCGCTCAACCCGGCACCCTGACATGCCACCGTCTCGCTTTGTCGCGGCTCTGAGGAAAACGGTTCGGTTCAGACTTGGCGAAAGACGATATTTTTCATATTTGGCATGGTAGATGAACCAGCCGGCCTCCAAACGGAGGCTGGCGCAGCGACGGTCCCATAGCTCAACTGGATAGAGTAGCGGATTTCTACTCCGCGGGTTGCAGGTTCGAGTCCTGCTGGGATCGCCAGTCTCATTTCTAAATCCACCGCCCTTCACGAACGCGTGGGTAACCATACGCGGGCCTTTGAACCGTGCCGATCAGCCCTATGTAAGCGGCGGGCGAATTGCGCCCGCGTTAAGGACTTCGATGCTTCCTGGCGAATGGACGAGAATGGCCATCGCATCTGCGGTGGCGATCGTCGCGATGTCGTTTTTGGCAATCGACGCAGGCGTTGTGAACACCAGTGTGGTCACCAGGCCCATCAAGGTGGCTCAAGCATCGATCATTGGCGCCGCCATGGGCCAGCATCACCTTTCCTTCGCCGTTCAGGAGTGGGCGCGTCCCAGCCGCGATAACAGCGAAAAGCCGGCCTTGGAGCACTGCCTGGCGATCGACTGATCGAGGCGCCCTCTTCCGCGCAAGCGCCGACATTCATCCTCGGCCACCTGTCGACTGACGAGCGTGCCACCATCGCGCAATCGCCGCGGTGAGATCATCCCAGACCTCCGTCGGCAAGTCCGAGACCGCCACCCGCACGCTGTATTGGTCCGTGGTCGCGTCGTGAAACCACTCGGTCGCGGCGAAGTCGAAACCGAAGCTGCCGGCATGGCGAATCGGGAGGCCCTCGGCGCGCAGTTCGTTGCTCATGTCCTCGGCGGCCTGCCGCGCGCTCGCCTCGTCGAGAGGGCTCCTGCCCCGCAAGGTGACATAGAGACCGTGGGCGAAATGGAGTTCGGCAGAGAGCGCCGGGAGTGTTGCAGCAAAATGGCGGGCCATGCTGCGGCCGTTGCGCAGGATCGCCGCAACGCGCCTCTTTGTGAGGGCCCAGTAGACCGCGCTGCCGACAAAGGGCGGGAAGTGCGCCGGCAACGCCGCGCCGCCAAGCAATCGCACCGCGTTGCGGGTTTCGGCCGCGAGACGTGTCCATTCAGGCCGCCCTGCCCGCTGCAGGTCATCATTCCCCTGCACGAAAACCGCCGAGCCCAGGCGGCCATATTCCGCCCCGAGCGAATCGAGCTTGTTGTGGCTTCGCACCAGCACCAGTGGAATTCCGTATCGCCGGGCCCAACTCAGGACGCGCCGGATCCGGCCCGAGCTGCCCGCGAAGCATGTCGTATCGAAAATCACGAGATCGAGACTCGAGCCGTCGCTTCGGGTCGCCGCCTCAAAAGCGCCGGCGCGGGAGCAGGAATCCAAAAGCAGAATTTTCGGCGAATTCGCCGAAGCAAACGCATCACCCAACGGCGGCCTCAAAGCCACGAGCCGCAAATGAGGAACAAGGCCCCGGATCAGCTCCAGCGTCTCGCCATAGGAGCCGGGAAGCACCAGCAAATCAGCCCTCTCGACGATTTGCGCGGAGGCCAGCAGGACGGCGGAGATCGCAGCCATGCCCGAGGCAGTATAGATCGCCGCGCTCATGCAGCCGCATTCGAACTCATAGAAGGAAGGACCGCGCACCGTAAGATCGGCCCGCTGGTAATCGTAACTGAACTTGAACGGCCCGCTGACGGGATCGGCGCTGTGCGACCAGGCTGTTTCCGTTGCCTTCCACTCGTGCAGCTCGTGCTCTGCCCTGAGCGCCGCAGTGATCTGGAATTTGGACCTGACGACCTCGTCGACCGATCGCGGACGCGTCAAATCGAGCCGATGGCTCAGGCAGTCATTCAACAGCCTGAGTTCCCTGTGCTTCCGTTCCAGATAGGCCTGAATGGTCTCCATGCGAGTCTTGGGCAGATCCGATCGGACGTCAACGTGCGGAAATCGCCTTGGGTCCAACGCACGCCTGCTGCAACGAACAACGATCCTGGCCGTTGAGACGGTGCAAGGAGGACAACATGTCTGAGATCAGAGAGCACATGAAAATCATCGGCAAGGACGGCGCACATGTCGGCACCGTCGACCGCGTCGAGGGCAACCGCATCAAGCTGACGCGCAAGGACAGCCCGGAAGGTCACAAGGACCATCATCACTACATCGACATGAAATATGTCGGTGCCGTCGAAGGCGATGTCGTCAAGCTTTCAATGAATGCCGACGCCGTACCGAAGACGGAAGCCGCCTGAACATTGAGCCGCCTGAACATTGAGCCCCTTCGGGGGCTTTTTGTTTGTTCACGATCCGACTCCGCTTCGTTCCAAAAGCACGAATCGTAATCGTAATGTCGGCGCCGCGCATTTCTTAACGTCGCGTTTCGTCGGATCGATCACGTCGCCATTCACGTATCCATGGGCACGAGCGTCGGCCGCAGCAGGTAGGCGTCGATCGCGGCGTTCGACAACAACAGCCTGCGGCGCTCTCCTCGCAGCATCAACCGATCGATCCTGTTCAGGATGAAGCGAGCGGAGTCCTCGTGCTCGCCTGTGAGCAAGCCGGATCGGTCGAGATATTTCCAGGCAATGTCGAAGGACTGTGCGCGTAACTCGGGGTCGGTCATGGACGGCCAACGTCCGCGGGGAACGGAGGTTCCTGTTCGAGCGCGAGCGAGGCGGGTCGCCTTGCGCAATGCCAGGCGTATCGAACGCGGCACAACAAAATGAGCAGCGGCATGGAACGAGATCACGACCGGCACGTTGGATGGCTTGAAATCAAGTGGTGCCGACCTGCCAGCCCCGGTCGGCTTTGAAGGGCCCCGTGCTTGTCCCCCGAGCACGGGGCTTTCTCATGCAGATCAGCCGGCCGGCCGAGTTCGGCCCGTCATCGTCGGACGCGAAATTCCCCTAAGAATGCCCGCAGTCCGCCCGCTCATCGCGCCGGTCGCGGGCCAGCTCGTGCCAGGCCAGAGCCAATTGGATCAGCCTTTGCCGGTCGGCACCTTCCGATGCCGCAGCCCGCTTCATCGCGGCCTCCGCTTCGTGCTGTGGGTCGTACTTGGTATACATGCGACCGACTCTAGCCGGCCATCTGGACAAGCCCATGGCAATTTCGTCCGTATGATTGCGGGGTAACGTCCGCGTCTCCCGGACCGAGGCAAACGCTCCGGCACAATTGCCTCACTGCACGCATGCGCTGATTGCGAAGCCATTCGGCTGGGCTTCATCCAGGCGATCTGTGAATTGTGTCACAGTCCGCGACCTGCATCTCGGTTAAACCATGTTTCGACGCTCCAGCAGCACGCGGAGGCATCGATGGTATTTCCCGTCATGACACAAGAAGCAGCAGCTCCGGCCAACGTCCCGACGCAACGACGAAGGACCGACCTGCTCGGCATCGCCTATCTCGGGACCATCGGCATCGTGATGCTGGCCTGGATCGCCGGCCTGGTCTGGGGCGCAATTGCGTTCTTCAACTGGCTCGTGTGACGCAGAACGATCCGTCGCGTTGGCGAGTAAGGCTCGCGGCCGGCTTCGTTCGCTAAACCAGGCAGTGCAGCATCTGCCCCAGCTTGATCCCGCCGCAAACGATCATGGCCCAAAGCGCCAAGCTGATCTGGATTGCATCCAGCATGTCCCACGTCCCCGCGAATCGTTTTCCCAACGTTTTTTCTTTTGAGAATCGCGTGAAGCGGCACCAGGAGCCAGTGCTATTTTGAGGCAGTTGTTGTGCGCCGCCGAACGTCGCGCCGACATACGCATCGAGACAATCGGTTGACGGCGCCAGAACAAAAAGAGGCGGGCTTTCGCCCGCCTCTTTCAGGTCAGGATGCGAGCAGTGCCTTAGCGGCACGCTCGCGGATCGGTCGCCACGTACTGCCCGTCCGGATAGCGGTAGTAGCAATTGCCCTGCGCCCAGTAGTAGCCCGGCTGGGATGCGGCGGTGGCACCGGCGATGGCTCCGGTCGCGCCGCCGAGGACCGCGCCCGCGGCAGCCCCTGTTGCGTTGCCCGAGATCAGTCCGCCCAGCACGCCGCCGACGATGGCGCCGCCAAGTGCGCTCGCGCCGGGATCAGCCGGCGGCGGCGGAGGTGGCGGTGCATAGGCGACCGGAGGCGGCGGCGGGGCATAGGCCACCGGCACGTCGTCGTAATATTCCTCGGAGATGTAGGCCGGCGGGCCGGCCATCCGCTGCGGATAATAATACCAGACGCCGCCAACGTCCCACCACCAGCCGGAGCGGCCGTTGTGGACTTCGTGGCGCCAGCGCCCGCCATCCCAGGAGCGATTGCCACGATAGGCATGTCCGCCCCAGTCGCGCGTCGGAGCGGGACCACGGGCGACATAGCGTCCCGGCGGCGGGCCGCCGGCGCTGTGCGGGCCGGGACCAGCATGGGGCTGGCCACCGGGCTGCGGCGCGGGTCGGGCCGCCTGCTGCGGCGGCGAGCCCCTGCGCATGTTCTGACTGTCCGGAGGGGGTGCTCCTGCGCCCGGGCGGGCCGGAGGCTGGCCGGCGTCCCTCGACGGCCCCGCGTCCCTCGACGGCCTGGCGTCCTGGGCCTGTGCCGAAAGCGCGAGCAACGACATGGCCGAAACCAAGGAAATGATGATCTTCATGCGGCTGGACGCACTCATGCGTGCTTAACCCCTACTCTTTCGATTGCTCTCGCAATTGCCGTGGTGCCTGGCGCGATAGACGATTCGGATCGCGCACGGCTTGATGCCGGCTGACATAGCTGACCTGCTTTGTTCGGCTAAGTCGCGTTACAAATGATTAAGATCACGGCAATTTTTCGGCTCGACGGGCCGCGCTGGAGTGCTTCTAGCGGGCCGGCTCGATCACGTTGCAATTGCTCCGCCCGGACATCAGGCAGTCTTGCATCTTGCTGGCCGCGGTAAGGTCCCGCGCGAGCCACCAGCCGACACCGAGGATCAGGATCGCGATGATCAAGCCGGCGATCGCGCCGCGGCGGTTATCGCCGGATTGAGGCTTCGGCCGGGATTTCGGCTTCTCGCCCGGTTCGGGCTTGGACTCGAGCTTGGACGTGGACATGGCTACCTACCGTGCGGGCGCCGGCTTACCACCTCTGCGACGTCCCGTCACATCCCGATCGGTCCAGCTCGTCAGGTTCAGCCTCGGGTCGCCCGGATCGCATCCTTGCGCGAGGTTTCGACCGCCGGGATCGCCTGCTGGAGCCGCGGTGCACAGGTCGTGAGCACGAACGCGGTCTGCGTGCATTCCCAGTCGGCCCCCAGGACGGCGCTCTGGATGGGCTGGGGACGAGCGAGCAGCAGCGCGGCGCCGGCCACGGCTATCAGAGCCAAGGCGATTGCCAGCGCCTTCTGGCGGAAGCGGAAGATCGTCATGCCCGTGCTCCGTCTCGTATCGGGGCGGACGCTAGGCGTCGCCCCTCGTGCTCCCTTATGAGGGACATCACAATTCGGCAGTTTTTCCGGGCTACGAGATCGTCGGGGCGACGATTTTTCGTCTACCTGATCGGCTGCGATTATGGGTGGCTTCGCGACGCGCGCCGATGTACACGCTTCTGCGTCGCGTGGCGCCCGCTATGCCCAGCCGACGTACCAACACGCAGTGATGTAGGGCTGAAAGTGAGGAAGACAAGGTTCGTTCGATGAGTGGATTCAGGGAACCAGGCTTCTCCGACCGACAAAAGGCGGCGCAGGAAGCACGCAAAAATCTTTTGAACAAATTCAAGTCGCAACCGGGTCATGACGATCCGGCGGTCGCGGCACGACGCGCCGAGCGCGAGGCCCTCGCGGCCAAGCGCGCCGAGACAAAGGCAGCGCGCGAGGCCGAAAAGGCCGAGCAGAAGCGTATCGCCGAAGAAGCCGCAGCCGCGGAGGCAGCCCGGATCGCCCGCGAGGCGGAGGAGGCGGTCGCCAAGCAGGCTGAAGTCGAGGCCGAGCAGAAGGCCAAGCGCGACGCCCGCTACGCCGCCCGCAAGGCCAAGCGCAAGTAGCATTCACGGTCGCGTTCAACTGAATTTGAACTGACTATCCGGGGCGGTCCACGTGACCGCCCCTGGATTTTCGACGCACGTCCGTCTGCTGCGGACCACAGTCGAAGATCAGTTCTTCTTCATCATCCCGTCGTCCTTCTTCATCCCGTCCTTCGACATGTGATCCTTCTTCATGCCGTCGTCCTTGGACATGGTGTCCTTCTTCATCATGCCGTCCTTGGACATCGTGTCCTTTTTCATCATGCCGTCATCCTTGCCCATCTTGTCCTGAGCAAAGGCGGCCGGCGCGAGCGCGAGTCCGAGCGAGAGAGCGGCAGCGGAGACGCCGAGCACGATACGGGTGCGAATGGTCATGGATCATCTTCCCTTCGAGATGGTGTTTGTCAGCGACGGACGCCGCTATTCAATCTCGACGGATGCGAGTCCCGCATTGTTACCCCGCCGCCGATAAATTTTTGACGAGCCCGCTGCGATCCGACCTTCGGGGGAGTCCAGAGCCTGCGGCGGTAAGAGTAAGAGGATGTGTGCAGCGCAGCACGGCCACCCCCTTGCCGTGGCATTCGGTCTCGAACTATCAGATGAGAGAATATCGGGTGAAAGACCGGCTAGGATGGGCCTACGTGCCGGTCACATGACCCGCCCAAATCACGCCAACAAGAACCGTTCGAAGAAACGTTCAGAGGGATCACACCATGCTCACGCGCCGCCATCTGCTCGCGACCGCGGTCGCCGCACCCGCCATTCTCCGCTTCGGCACCGGCACCGCGCAGGCCGCGACCACGCTGAAAATCTCGCACCAGTTCCCGGGCGGCACCATCGACAAAGGTGATTTCCGGGACCGGCTCTGCCGCATGTTCGCTGCCGAAGTCAGTAAGCGCAGCAACGGCGACATCGCCGCCGAGATCTATCCGAACTCTTCGCTGATCAAGACCAACGCGCAGTTCTCCGCGATGCGCAAGGGCGCGCTCGACATCAGCCTCTACCCGATGCCGTACGCTGGCGGTGAGCTGCCGGAGACCAATATCGGCCTGATGCCCGGCCTCGTGACTACCTACGACCAGGGCCTGCGCTGGAAGAAGGAGCCGGTCGGCAAGGCGCTGACCGACTTCCTCGCCGACAAGGGCATCATCCTGCTCTCCTGGGTCTGGCAGGCCGGCGGAGTCGCCAGCCGCTCCAAGCCGATCGTCGCGCCGGAAGACGCCAAGGGCCTGAAGGTGCGCGGCGGCTCGCGCGAGATGGACATGGTGCTCCAGACCGCCGGCGCCTCGGTGCTGTCCGTGCCCTCGAACGAAATCTACGCGGCGATGCAGACCGGCGCCTGCGATGCCGGCATCACCTCCTCGACCAGCCTGATCTCGTTCCGTCTGGAAGAGGTCGCCAAGTCCCTGACCTCGGGCGCAGGCGCCTCCTACTGGTTCATGCTCGAGCCGCTGATGATGTCGAAGGCGATCTTCGACAAGCTGCCGAAGAACCAGCAGGACATCCTGCTCGCGGTCGGCACCGAGCTCGAGGCCTTCGGCCGCAAGGGCGCGCAGGACGACGACGTCGAGGTCGCCAAGGTCTACGAGAAGGCCGGCGCCAAGGTCTCGGTGCTCGACGCCGCGACCGTCGGCAAGTGGCGTGACATCGCCCGCGACACCGCCTGGAAGGACTACAGCGCCAAGACCGCGACCTCGGCGAACCTGCTCAAGCTCGCCACCGACGTCGCCGCATGAGCCACGGTCCGCTTCCGGATCGTGACGATCAAACCAGCGCGGCCGCAAGGACAGGCCTTGCGGCAGCGATCGATCGTGGTCTCGCCATCCTCAACAGCATCATCGTGGTGTTCGCCGCGATCGCGCTGGTCGCGGCCTGCGCCATCCTGAGCTACAGCGTGCTCAGCCGCGCCTTGTTCAAGGCCGCCAATTACTGGCAGGACGAGGCCGCCGTGTTCCTGCTGGTCGGCGCGACCTTCATGACGGCCGCCTATGTGCAGCAGAACCGCGGCCATATCGGCATCGAGGCCTTTGTCGGCCTGCTCTCGCCGCTCGCGAACCGGATCAGGCTCTGGCTGGTCGATGCCGCCACGTTTCTGTTCTGCGCCTTCTTCACCTGGAAGTCCTGGACACTGGCCCACGAGGCCTATGTCGACGGCCAGGTCTCGAACTCGATGTGGTCGCCGCCGCTCGCCATTCCCTATTCGCTGATGGCGTTCGGCATGAGCCTGCTCTGCATCCAGATCCTCGTGCAGCTTGCGCTGCCGTTTACCGGAGCCAAGCGTCCATGAGCGTGTTCGGTATCGGCGTTGCCTACGGTGTTGCGACGCTGCTCGTGATGTTCTCGGGCATGCCCATTGCGTTCGCGCTCGGCGCGGTCGCGGTCGTGTTCATGGGCATCTACATGCCGGCGGCGTCCCTCGATACGGTGACGCAAAACGTCTACGAGGAAATGGCCTCGATCACGCTGTTGTCGATCCCGCTCTTCATCCTGAAGGGCGCCGCGATCGGCAAGTCGCGCGCCGGCCAGGATCTCTATTCGGCCCTGCATGCCTGGCTGCATCGCGTTCCCGGCGGGCTCGGCGTTGCCAACGTGTTCGCATGCGCGCTGTTCGCGGCGATGGCGGGCTCCTCGCCTGCGACCTGCTCGGCGATCGGCTCGGCCGGCATTCCCGAGATGCGCAAGCGCGGCTATTCCGGCGGCTTTGCCGCAGGGATCATCGCTGCCGGCGGCACGCTCGGCATCCTGCTGCCGCCCTCGATCACCATGATCCTGTTCGCGGTCGCAGCCGAAAAATCGCTCGGACGGCTCTTCCTCGCCGGCATCGGCCCCGGCCTGCTGCTGGTCTCGCTGTTCGGCGCCTACGCCGTGATCCGCTTCCGCCAGGAATATGCCGCCGCAGAAGCGATCTACAAGAACGGCGGCCCGGAAGCAGCGATCCTCGCCCGCGACGAATACACGCTCGCCGAACGCTTCAGCGTGCTGCCGCGCGTGATCCCGTTCGTGCTGCTGCTCACCGGCGTGATGATCGCGCTCTATGGCGGCTACGCCACGCCGTCAGAGACCGCCGGCCTCGGTGGCCTGCTGGCACTGGCGCTGATCGCGGCGATCTACAGCGTGTGGCGGCCGAGCGACCTTGCGCCCATCATGAAGTCGACGATCCGGGAATCGACCATGCTGATGATGATCATCGGCATGTCGCTGCTCTATTCCTACGTGATGAGCTATCTGCACATCTCGCAATCGGTCGCCGAATCCATCGTCGCGATGCACCTGCCGCGCTGGGAGCTGCTGTTCGCGATCCTCGTCATGGTCGTCGTGCTCGGCTTCTTCCTGCCGCCGGTCTCGATCATCCTGATGACGGCACCGATCATCCTGCCGCCGCTCCGTGCCGCGAACTTCGACATCATCTGGTTCGGCGTGGTCATGACCATCGTGATGGAGATGGGGCTGATCCATCCGCCCGTCGGCCTCAACATCTTCGTCATCCGCAACGTCGCGCCGGACATCCCCTTGCGCGAGGTGATCTGGGGCACGCTGCCCTTCGTGCTGCTGATGATGCTGGCAGTGCTGCTGCTGTGCTTCTTCCCGGCGATTTCGACCGGGCTGCCGGATCTGGTGATGGGGCCGGACGGGAGCAGGTAACGGCGTCACAGGTGCCGTAGGGTGGGCAAAGCGCAGCGTGCCCACCACCTGTCGATGATCACGGAGAGATGGTGGGCACGGCGCGATGCGCCTTTGCCCACCCTACGCGTGCAGCGATTACGGCTCGGTCTTCCGCCGCACCTTCGGCGCGACCACGCTGCCGGCCACCACCTGCAACAGATCTTTGCGCACGGCTTCGATGTGCCTCTCCAGGAAGCGGCAGGCCTCCTCGACCTTCTGCGCGCGGCAGAGCGCGATCATATGGGCGTGCTCCTTTTCGGCCGTCCCCATCGCTTTGGTGTTGGAGAGCTGCAGCCGCGTGTAGCGGTCGCTGGTCTGGAGCAGCGACAGCACGATCGCGCGCGTGCGCGGCTGCGGGGCGTGAACATAGAGCGCCAGGTGGAAGTCGGCGTTGAGCTGGCCCCATTCGCTGACATTGCGCGCCTTGATCGCCTTCTCGAAACTCTTGTGGATGTCGTCGAGCCCGTCGAAATCGTCAGCAGTGAAATGCGGCGCCGACTGCGCCAGGAGGCGCGGCTCCAGAATGCGCCGCAGATCGAAGACGTCGTTGATCTCGTCCAGTGACAGCTCGGAGACGATGGCGCCTTTCTGCGGAACAATCCGCACCAGGCCTTCGGCCTCGAGCTGAAACAGCGCCTCGCGCACCGGGATGCGGCTGACGCCATAGGCCTCGCCAAGGGCATCCTGCCGCAACTGCGATCCGGCCGGATAGGTACCGTCGAGGATCGCCTGCCTGAGCTGGTCGACGATCGCGGCCGACAGGGTGCGATGCTTCAGAGGCTGTTTCATCTGACCTTCTGTTGTCCTTCCCGACTCGTCCGGCCGAAGCGGTCTCTCTCTTGCATGTCGGGCGCTCCAGCAAAAGCCGGGTGCCCCGCAAAGCGGCGTGCCCAGCAAAAGCGCGGCCTGCCGCCGAAATGACCCCAATCTCCGTTTGACACCCAAATTGTATAAATTATACATTTGTCGATAGCACGACAATTTTCGGGGTGTGGGGCCTCTTTCATGATCGAGCAGACGATCCCGGCCAACCGCGCGTTCAGCGTTCGACGGATGGTCATTCGCGCCTCCAGCGCCCTGCTCGCCGTGGAGCGCCTTGCGCTGATGGGCCTGATGTACGTGCTGACCGGCCTGATCCTGGTGAACGTCGTCACCCGCTACGCGCGCTTTCCGATCTACTGGATCGACGAATCCGCTGTTTATTGCGTGGTCTGGCTGACCTTCATCGGCGCCTCCGCGATGACGCGCCTGCGGCTCGACTTCGCGGTGACCATGCTGACGGAACGTCTTTCGCCGCAGCACCAGAAGATCGCGAAGGTGATCTCGACCGGCCTCGTCGTCGTGTTCGGTGCCGCCCTGATCGTCACCTGCATGCTCTGGATGGATCCGGTTGGCCTCGCCCGCGCCGGCTTCGACGGGCGCAAGCTCGCGGCCGAAACCTTCAACTTCCTCTACACCGAGCACACGCAGACGCTGAACTGGCCGACCTGGGTGCTCTACCTGACGCTGCCGATCTTCGCGGTGTCGATGACCGTTCACGGCCTCGCCAATTTGCTGGAAGATCTCGGGCTGGTGCCGCGCGTGCCGCCAAAGGGCTTCCAGCTCTCCGAGCTCGACGGGGTCAACTGATGATCACGTCAGCGGCCTTTATGGTTTTCATGCTGGTCGGCGTGCCGATCGGCCTCTGCCTGTGCCTCGCCGGGCTCGTCTACATCGCGGCATCCGGCAATCCCGTGCTGTTCCAGTCCTATCCGCTGCAGCTGTTCGGCGGCGTCGACAGCTACGGCCTGATCGCCATCCCGCTCTTCATCCTGATCGGCGAGATCATGAACGGCGGCGGCATCACACGGCGCATCGTCGACATGGCGATGGCCTTCGTCGGCTCGCTCAAAGGCGGGCTCGCCTACGTCAACATCCTCGCCAACATGTTCATCTCCTCGATCCTGGGATCGGCGACCGCACAGGTCGCGATCATGGCCCAGATCATGGTGCCGGAGATGGAGAAGAAGGGTTACGACAAGACGTTTGCGGCGGGACTGACCGCCTATGGCGGCATGCTCGGACCGATCATACCGCCCTCGGTGATGTTCGTGGTCTACAGCGTGCTCGCGCAGGTCTCGGTCAGCGACATGCTGATCGCCGGCATCGTGCCGGGCGTCATCCTCACCGTGATGTTCTGCCTCGTCATCGCGCTGATGGGCTACGTCTACAACTATCCGCGTGCGGACTATCAGACACCGCGCCAGCGCGTCATGACGATCCTGCGGACGTCGCCGACGCTGCTGATCCCGGTCGTCATCGTCGGCACGATTCTGAGCGGCCTTGCCAATGCGACGGAATCCGCCGCCGTCGGCGCGGTGGCTGCCGCACTCGTCGGAAAATACTGGACCAGGGAGTTCGAGTTCTCGCAGCTGCCGCAGATGATGCTACGCAGCGCGATCTATTCGGCGATCGTGCTGTTCCTGGTCGCGGCCGCCGCCGTGTTCTCCTGGGTCCTGATCTTCGGCAAGGTGCCGCAGGAGACGGCTGCCTGGATCCAGACGGCTGCCAAAGACCCGGTCAGCTTCATGCTGATCTGCAACGTCATCTTGCTGGTGATCGGCACGGTCATCGACGGCATTCCCGGCCTGATCATGACGGTGCCGATCCTGCTGCCTGTTGCAACCGAGGTCTATCACATCGATCCCCGGCATTTCGGCGTCGTGGTGGTCATCAATCTCGTGCTCGGCCTGCTGTCGCCGCCGGTCGGGCTCTGCTTCTTCGTCGCGGCCGCCGTCACCGGCGCCAAGCCCGGCAAGATGTTCATGGTGACGCTGCCCTTCTTCGTCATCTCCTGCGTCCTCCTCGTGCTGCTCTCGCTCTATCCGTCGCTCTCGCTGATCCTCATCAAATAGGCCCGTTCAAAAGGAAGCCCGACCATGCCGCTTACACGCCGCCGCTTTCTCGCCGCCAGTGCCGCCACATCGGTGTTCGCACCGTCGTTGGCGCTCGCCCAGACCAAGGAATTCCGCCTCGGCCTGATCACGCCGAACGGCCATTCCTGGAATAAGGCCGCGCTCAAATTCGGCGACGATCTCAAGGCCGCAACCAACGGCCGCCTGACCTTGACCGTGTTCCATTCCGGCCAGCTCGGCAACGAGCCCGCGATGATGCAGCAATTGCAGTCCGGAGCGCTCGACATGGGCTTCATCCAGGCCGCCGAGCTCGGCTCGCGCGTGCCGCACATCGCCGCGATCAACGCGCCCTACATCGTGCGCTCGACGCCGGCGGTGGCGAAATTCGTGCGGCATCCGGCGGCCGTCAAACTGTTCGACGTGCTGCCGCAGGAAACCGGAACGATCGGGCTTGGCTGGGGCATCACCGGCATGCGCGCGGTGTTCTCGTCGAAGGATTTGACGACGCTCGCCGACATCAAGGGCATGAAGCTGCGCATCAACCCGACGCCGGTCTATCGCGACTTCTACTCGTCCCTCGGCGCTGCGCCGACGCCGATCCCCACGCCACAGGTGTTCGACGCCATGGCCAACGGCCAGGTCGACGGCCTCGAGGCCGATCTCGAATTCTCCTGGAACCAGCGTTTCGACAAGGTCTCCAAGGTGATCCTGCAGATGAATGCCGTCTTCATGCCGATGGCGGCCGTCGTCTCCGGACGGGTCTGGCAGTCGCTCCCCGCTGCCGACCGCGAGCTGATCGCCAAGACGGTCAAGGCGACGCTGGATGCGCAGATCGACGAACTCGCCGGCAACGAGCCCGCGCTGATCGAGAATTTCAAGAACGCGCCGATCCCGATCCGCCAGGTCCCCGCCGGCGACACCGAAGCCGTCATTGCCGAGTTCGACAAGATCTGGCTGCCCAAGGCACCGGTTCTCGCCGAGCTGCGCAAGGTCGGCGCGACGCTCTGATCCCACCCGTCAGCCTCTTCACCACGCCCGGCGGATCCAGCCCCCCGCCGTCAATCTTACTTGGAGTCAAATCAATGAGCCGCCGCGTTTCCTGGGAAGGCGTCTTCCCGGCCGTCACCACGCAATTCCACGACGATCTCTCGCTCGACATCGATGCAACCGCGAAGGTGATGGACGGTCTGATCCGCGACGGCGTCTCCGGACTGATCGTCTGCGGCTCGGTCGGCGAGAACACCTCGCTGGAGCGCAAGGAGAAGGTCGCGATCATGGAGACGGCCAAGTCGGTCGCCGCCGGCCGCGTGCCCGTATTGTGCGGCATCGCCGAATTCACCACGGCGTTTGCGGTCGAGACGGCGAAGGAAGCCGCGCGCGTCGGCATCGACGGCGTGATGGTGATGCCGGCGCTGGTCTATTCGTCCAAGCCGCACGAGACTGCCGCGCATTTCCGCGCCGTTGCCTCCGCGACCGACCTGCCCGTGATGCTCTACAACAATCCGCCGATCTACAAGAACGACGTCACCCCGGACATTCTCGCCACGCTCGCCGACGTCGAGACCGTAGTCTGCTTCAAGGATTCGTCCGGAGACACGCGGCGCTTCATCGATACCCGCAACATGGTCGGCGACCGCTTCGTGCTGTTCGCAGGCCTCGACGACGTCATCGTCGAGAGTATCGCCATGGGCGCCGTGGGCTGGGTCTCCGGCATGTCGAACGCCTTCCCGCGCGAGGGCGAGACGCTGTTTCGCCTCGCCAAGGCCGGCCGCCTCGCCGAGGCGATGCCGATCTACGAATGGTTCATGCCGCTCTTGCACCTCGATGCGCGCCCCGATCTCGTCCAGTGCATCAAGCTGTGCGAGCACATCATGGGCCGTGGTACCGCGCTGACCCGCCCGCCGCGCCTCGCGCTGCTGCCGCGAGAGAAGGCCGAGGTCGAGGCGATGATGGCCAAGGCGCTGAAGAGCCGGCCGCGTCTGCCGGATGTGGGGCTGAAGGCGGCCTGACGGGAGGTCTCGTAGGGTGGGCAAAGCGAAGCGTGCCCACCACCTGTCTCAACAATCGAAAGATGGTGGGCACGGCGCTTCGCGCCTTTGCCCACCCTACGGAGCTGAAGTCGCGGCCCGCTTCTTCTTCGCATTCAGTGCGGACGCGACCCGGCTCACCGGCGGCTTGCCCAGCACGCCGCTCATCTCGTTGGTCGCTGCCAGCAGCTTCTCCATGTCGACGCCGGTCCTGACACCCATGCCCTCGAGCATGTAGACGACGTCCTCGGTCGCGACGTTGCCGGTGGCGCCCGGCGCGTAGGGGCAGCCGCCGAGGCCGCCGGCCGCGGCGTCGATGACGCGGACGCCCTCCTCCAGGCCGGCATAGAGATTGGCGAGCGCCTGGCCGTAAGTGTCGTGGAAATGCATTGCAAGCTTGGCGGCGGGAATGTTGGCGGCAACCGCGCGCAGCATCTCCTTGGCCTTATCAGGCGTGCCGACGCCGATGGTGTCGCCAAGAGAGATCTCGTAGCAGCCGAGCTCCGACAACGTGCTCGCAAGATCGGCGACGGCCTTCGGCTTGATCTCACCGTCGAACGGACAGCCCAGCACGCAGGAGATATAGCCGCGCACCCTGACGCCGTCAGCCTTGGCACGAGCCAGCACCGGCCTGAACCGCTCAATGGACTCCGCAACGGTGCAATTGATGTTGGCGCGCGAAAAGCCCTCGGACGCCGCCGCGAACACCGAAACCACTTTCGCGCCCGCGGCGCGCGCGGCGTCATAGCCCTTCTCGTTGGGCACCAGCACGTGGAATTCGGCGCCCTTGATGCCGCTCACGCCGCGCAGCACGGCATCCGAGCTTGCCATTTGCGGGATCGCCTTGGGTGAGACGAACGCCCCGACCTCGACCGTATCGAGGCCGGCCGCGACCAGCGCCTCGACGAAGGCGATACGGGCTTCGACGCTGACGGGCGTCTTCTCGTTCTGGAGGCCGTCGCGCGGCCCCATTTCGATGATGCGGACGGGGTCGCTCATGTCACTCTCCCGCAGGATCGACCACCGCGAGTTCGACGCCCTCCTGCACGATGTCGCCGACCTTGCACTTGATGGACTTCAAGACGCCGGCATAGGGCGCGCGCAGCGTCTGCTCCATCTTCATCACTTCCAGCGTCAGGATCGGCGCCCCCTTCTCGAGCTTGGCCCCCTCCTCGGCCAGCACGGCGACGACGGTGCCCGGCAGCGGCGCTGCGATCTTGTCCTGGCCGGTCTGCTCTTCGGTCTCACCGCCGAACGGATCGACCCAATGCAGGTCGAAGCGGCCGTTGCGCGTGCGCAAGTAAAGCTCATGGCCGGCGATGACTGCGGCGACCGAGGATTTGACGCCATCAAGCGTCAGGTCGAAGCCGCCGTCGCGTGGCGTGATCGCGAACGCCAATTCGCGTTCGCCGATGACAAGCGTGGACGGGCCGCTGCCGTAGTTCAGCACGATCTTCTGCTCGGGGCCGTGACCGACGCGAAAGGCAAAGCTGCGCTGCCGGCGGCCGACCGGCTGCCAGCCAAAGGTTTGCCAGGGCGAATTCGCCTCCGCTTGGGCGGCCCGCTGCTCGTCGCTGATGATAGCGGCCACTGCGGCGCACAGTTCGAGCTCACCCGGCGCCGGCGCGGCCTGTGTCAGCACCGCCAGCTCACGCTCGATGAAGCCGGTATCGATCGCATTCGTCCGCACCTTCGGATGCGTCATCAGCGCCGACAGGAACGGGATGTTGCTGACGATGCCGCGGACATCGGACTCTTCCAACCCGCGGTTCAGCCGTTCGATCGCGACATCCCGCGTCGGCGCCCATGCGATCATTTTTGCGAGCATGGCGTCATAGTAAGGCGAGACGCTATCGCCCTCGCGGTAGCCGGCGTCGATGCGTAGGCCACCGGTCTCGGCGGGCAGCCGCCAGGTCGAGATCCGCCCGACCGACGGCATGAAGTTCTTGGTCGGATTCTCCGCGTAGACGCGCGCCTCGACGGCGTGGCCGTTGAGCTTGATGTCGTCCTGCTTCAGCGGCAGCGCCTCGCCGAAGGCAACGCGCAGCTGCCATTCGACGAGGTCGATCCCGGTGATCAGCTCGGTCACGGGATGCTCGACCTGCAGGCGCGTGTTCATCTCGATGAAGAACACGTCCTTGCCGTCGGAGACGAACTCGATGGTGCCGGCACCGACATAGTTCACCGCTCCGGCCGCCTTTCGCGCGGCGGCACAGACTGCCTCGCGCTGGGCGGGATTGAGCGTCGGCGACGGCGCCTCCTCGATCACCTTCTGGTGGCGGCGCTGCAGCGTGCATTCGCGCTCGAACAGCGACAGCAGATTGCCATGGCTGTCGCCGATGATCTGCACTTCGATATGCCGGGGATTATCGACATACTTTTCGATCAGCATGCGATCGTCGCCGAACGCGGCCTTGGCCTCGCGCTTGGCGCTGACGATCGCAGGCGCAAGCTCGTCGGCCGAGCGCACGATGCGCATGCCGCGGCCGCCGCCGCCGGCGGACGCCTTCACCAGGATGGGAAAGCCGATCTTGTCGGCCGCCTTCGAAAGCGTCGCCTCGTCCTGGGCTTCGCCGTGATAGCCGGGCACCAGCGGCACGCCGGCCTTCTCCATCAGCTCTTTCGAGCCGGACTTCGAGCCCATCGCCGTCATCATCCCGGCGGTCGGACCGACGAACACCAGCCCTGCATCGAAGCAGGCCCGTGCGAATTCGGCATTCTCCGACAGGAAGCCGTAGCCGGGATGCACGGCCTCGGCGCCGGTCTTGCGCGCGGCCTCGATCAGCCGCTCGACATTGAGATAGCTGTCGCGGGCCCGCGCCGGCCCGAGCAGCACGGCCTCGTCGGCGAGCGCGACATGCATCGCGTCGCGGTCGGCCTCGGAATAGACCGCGACCGTGCGCAGCCCCATGGCACGCGCGGTGCGGATGACGCGGCAGGCGATCTCGCCGCGGTTGGCGATCAGGAGCGTGCGAAAACGACGGTAGAGCTTTGAGTGGTCCATCGCATCACATCCTGAACAGGCCGAATTTCGTCGGCTCGATCGGCGCATTCGACGCCGCCGAGAGGCCAAGGCCGAGCACGAGGCGCGTGTCAGCGGGGTCGATCACGCCGTCGTCCCACAGCCGCGCGGTCGCGTAGTACGGGTGTCCCTGGCTCTCGTATTGTGCGCGGATGGGCTCGCGGAATTTGTCTTCCTCTTCCTTCGACCAGCTATCGCCCTTGGCCTCGATATTGTCGCGCCGGACCTGGCTCAGCACCATCGAGGCCTGCTCGCCGCCCATCACCGAGATGCGCGCGTTCGGCCACATCCAGAGGAAGCGCGGCGAGTAGGCGCGGCCGCACATGCCGTAATTGCCGGCGCCATAGGAGCCGCCGATCACGACGGTGAACTTTGGCACCGAGGCAGTCGCAACCGCGGTCACGAGCTTGGCGCCGTCGCGCGCGATGCCGCCGGCCTCGTATTTCTTGCCGACCATGAAGCCGGTGATGTTCTGCAGGAACACCAGGGGAATGCCGCGCTGGCAGCACAGCTCGATGAAATGGGCGCCCTTCAGTGAACTCTCACTGAAGAGAATGCCGTTGTTGGCGATGATGCCGACCGGATAGCCCCAGATATGGGCGAAGCCGCAGACCAGCGTCGTGCCGTAGAGCTTCTTGAACTCGTCGAACTCGGAGCCATCCACGACGCGGGCGATGATGTCGCGCACGTCGAACGGCTTTCTGCCGTCGACCGGCACCACGCCGTAGATCTCCTCGGCCGCGAACAGCGGATCGCGCGGCTTGTGCATGTTGAGGTTCGGCCGCACCGACGGCTTCAGCGTGCCGACGATGCGCCGCGCGATGCCGATCGCATGGGCATCGTTCTGGGCATAGTGGTCCGTGACGCCCGACTGGCGCGAATGCACGTCGGCGCCGCCGAGCTCCTCGGCGCTGACGACCTCGCCGGTCGCGGCCTTCACCAGCGGCGGGCCGCCGAGAAAGATGGTGCCTTGATTGCGCACGATGATGCTCTCGTCCGACATCGCGGGGACATAGGCACCGCCGGCGGTGCAGGAGCCCATCACGATGGCGATCTGCGGAATGCCCTGGGACGACATCTGCGCCTGGTTATAGAAGATGCGGCCGAAATGCCGCTCGTCCGGGAAGATCTCGTCCTGCAGCGGCAGGAAGGCGCCGCCGGAATCGACCATGTAGACGCAGGGCAGATTGTTCTGCCGCGCCACGTCCTGCGCGCGCAGATGCTTCTTCACCGTCATGGGGTAGTAAGTGCCGCCCTTGATGGTGGCGTCGTTGGCGACGATCATGCATTCGCGCCCCGAAATACGACCCACCCCCGTCACGACGCTCGCCGAATGCACGTCGCCGCCATAGAGGCCATAGGCCGCGAGCGGCGACAGCTCCAGAAACGAGGTGCCGGGATCGACCAGCAGGTCGACGCGCTCGCGTGCCAGCATCTTGCCGCGCGAGGTGTGGCGGTTGCGCGAGGCCTCGCCGCCGCCGCCTGCGACTTGGGCGAGCTTTTCGCGCAAGTCGGCGACAAGCGTGCGCATGGCTTCTGCATTGCGCGAAAAGTCTGATGAAGATGGATCGATGCTGGAATGGAGCGGCATGTTGATTCCAATGAGGTGAAGGTTTTAAGCCGTCTCGGACATCAGTTCGCGGCCGATCAGCATGCGGCGAACTTCGGACGTCCCCGCGCCGATCTCGTAGAGCTTGGCGTCGCGCCAGAGACGCCCCACGGGGAATTCGCTGGTGTAGCCGACGCCGCCAAGCGCCTGGATCGCCTCGCCGGCCATCCACGTTGCCTTCTCCGCGGAATAGAGGATCGCCGCCGCCGCATCCTTGCGCAAGCTGCGGGCGTGGTCGGCGCGGTCGCAAGCGCGTCCCACCGCATAGACATAGGCGCGAGTGGCCTGCCACGTCGCATACATGTCGGCGAGCTTGCCCTGCATCAGCTGGAAATCGCCGATCGGCTGGCCGAACTGCTTGCGCTCGTGCATGTAGGGCACGACCGCGTCCATGCAGGCCGCCATGATCCCGAGCGGACCGCCCGACAGCACCGTGCGCTCATAGTCGAGGCCGGACATCAGCACCTTGACGCCCTCGCCCACCTTGCCGAGCACGTTCTCCTCCGGCACCTCGCACTCGTCGAAGAACAAGGGATAGGTGTTGGAGCCGCGCATGCCGAGCTTGTCGAGATGCTGGCCGTGGGTAAAACCCTTGAAGCCCTTCTCGATCAGGAAAGCGGTCATGCCACGCGGGCCGGCCGCCGGATCGGTCTTGGCGTAGACGACGAGCACGTCAGCGTCGCCGCCATTGGTGATCCACATCTTCGAGCCGTTGAGGACGTAGCGGTCGCCGCGCTTGTCGGCGCGCAACTTCATCGAGACGACGTCGGAGCCGGCGCCCGGCTCGGACATGGCGAGCGCGCCGACATAGTCGCCGGAGATCAGCTTCGGCAAATAGCGCTGGCGCTGCGCGTCATTGCCGTTGCGCCGGATCTGGTTGACGCAGAGGTTGGAATGGGCGCCGTAGGACAGCCCCACGGCAGCGGAGCCGCGCGAAATCTCCTCCATGGCGACGATGTGGGCGAGATAGCCCATGTTCGAGCCGCCATATTGCTCCGGCGCGGTCATGCCGAGCAGGCCAAGGTCGCCGAAGCGCTTCCAGAGGTCTGCGGGGAACAGATTGGCCTTCTCGATGTCGGCCGCGCGCGGGGTGATCTCCGCCTCCACGAAGGCGCGAAGCGTGTCGCGCAGCATGCCGACGTCTTCGCCCAGTTCGAAGTCGATGCTCGGGATGTTCAAGGCGATTCCTCCGTATTTGACCTTCGAACCTAGCCGGATCGAAGCCCTCTTGCGGTCGAAAAGGTTGCATTTTCCGCCAAACTTGGCGAGGATTTTCGAGAGGAATTCCCAAAGGTTCGCAATGCCTTTTCAAGCCGCCACCGCGACCTCGCGCCGCGCCGTAACCCCCACCGCCTTCGTGCGGGGCGTGGTTGCCGCCTATGCGCGATACGGACGGGATCCGGCCGAAGCGCTGCAGCGGGGACAGGTAGCGCCAGACCTTGTCAATTCTCCGGGTGGGCGGATCACCGCCGCCCAGTTCGAGGCGTTGGCGGGCCATGCCATGCGGGAGCTCGACGACGAGGCGCTCGGCTGGTTCTCGCGCCGCCTGCCCTTCGGTACCTACGGCATGCTGTGCCGCGCCTCGATCACGGCGCCGACGCTGGAGGTCGCGCTCAAGCGCTGGTGCCGGCATCATCGTCTGCTCACCGAGGACGTGCTGCTCGATCTCGAGCTCAGTGAGGAGACCGCGGTCGTCTCGATCCGGGAACTGCGCGACCTCGGGCCCTTGCGCGAATTCTGCCTCGTCACTCTGCTCCGCTACGCCCTCGGCTTCTCCTGCTGGGCGGTCGATTCCGCGATTGCGCTACGCGCGGCGGAATTCCCTTATCCTGAGCCGGGACACGTTTCGGTCTACCCGACCATCTTCTGCAAAAGCGTCCGCTTCGACGCGGACTGCGCTCGGATCGTCTTCGACAAGCATTATCTATCGCTGCCGCTGACGCGCAGTCCGGCCGATCTCGACAACATGCTCAAGGGCGCGCTGCGGTTGACCGTGCTGCCCTATCGGCGCGACCGGCTGCTGGTCGAGCGTGTCCGCCGCGTGCTCCGCAATGCGCGCGGACGCAGTCTCGGTGCCGAGGATGTCGCAAGCGAGCTTGCGCTCTCCACTCGCACCATGCATCGGCGCCTGCGCGAGGAGGCCACCTCGTTGCGCGACCTCAAGGAAGAGGCAAAATTCGAACTGGCAAAACAGGAGCTGATGCGAGGCCGCACGCCGATCAAACGCATCGCGGAGATCGCCGGCTTCCGCAACGAGAAGAGTTTTTCGCGCGCCTTCCGCAACTGGAGCGGCGCCAGTCCCCGCGAGTTTCGCGGGCGGTATCGCTAAGACATCATCCGGAAAGCACGTCGCGGTCTTCCGTGCGTGCCGAGAGGGCGAGCCCCCCTGAGGCGCCGTACTCCTCAGACGTTTACGGCCCCCGGGATCACTCCCGAAGGCCGTAAAGGTCGAAACCACCAGTCCTATCTCTGATCAATTCGAGTTGGTCTGTGCGCCGCTCCGAAGCTTGCTGCGCGACTGCTTCGGCTGATAGGCGAGAGAGTCGGTCGCGCTCTTCCCACCGCTCTGCGCGCACGTTCCACCGATACCGCCGGCAGCGGCGCGGCAGGCTTCCATCGTCGGATAGCCGCAGCCGTGAGCGGCCTGGGCGCCGTTCGTGATGCAATAATCTTCCGCTTTCGCAGTCGGTGCCGTCAGCACCAGAAACGCGGACGCAAACAGCGTCGCGGCGGAAACTGCGAACGTCTTCGAAACCGAGGTCATGATGTCTTTTCCTGCTTAAGAAGTCCCACATGCGAGCCCTCGACTCGCAACGCGCGCTGAGGCTCACACCTCGCATGTAGGCCAACCACGGGAACCATCAATCACGGCTCAGCGCATTGCTGGGATGTGATAATCACATTTCTCAATTAGGTGAGTTGATCAGCATTATAGTGCCACCAGGGCGATCGCCTCCAACTCTTTCGCAATTGATGCAAATGCAGTGCAGGCTGCCCTCGGGCGTGGCCTGCCGCTAGCCCGCAGACGCCGCCGCGACGTTCTGCAACGGCAGTGGCACGTCCTTCGCGACACCCAGCACGGGGAAGCTCCGAACGTTCTTCACGTCAGGCATCGCCGCGAAATGCAGCAGCTGCTGGCGCATGCTCTCGACGCTCGGCGCCACGCATCTCAGGAGATAGTCGGTGTCGCCCGAGATCCGCCAGCACTGCTGGATGCGCGGGATCGCGGCGATCGAGCTCTCGAACGCCTCCAGCACCGGCTGGGCCTGGCTGCCGAGCTGGATCGAGACGAACGAGACCACCTCATAGCCGAGCCGCCGCTCGTCGATGACCGCGCGCACCGCCCGGATCACGCCACGGCTGAACAGCGATTTTAGCCGCCGCAGGCAGTTCGGCGCGGATACGCCGACGCGCAGCGCCAGCTCGTTGTTGCGGATACGCCCGTCCTGCTGCAGCTCGGACAGTATTTTTAGATCGACGCCGTCGAGCTGGTCACGCCCGGCCATAGCCGTACCCTCGTCATGGTCGTGTCATGCGGGGCAGCGAAGCACGCGGCGGAATTGGTGCCAAGGGTCCGAACCCGGGGCGCGACGCCATCGCGTTCGGGAGGAATGCCTTCCCCCACCGTCATGGCGGGCCTGTCCCGGCCACCCATGTTCGTTCACGCGCTCAAAACGTCGATGCCCGGGCCTTCGCCTCGCCGAAGCGGCTTCGGCCGCGCAGGCGGGACGGGCCCGGGCATGACGAGTACATCACGTCGATTAACGTCGCAGCAGCCGCCCCTCAATGCGTCCAGGGCTCGCCGCGGCGGAAGGAGAAATTATCGGCATAGGCGGCCGGGCGGCGGATCGAATCCTGCGGCTCGATCACCTGGTACGCGATGCCCTTGCGCTCACAATAGGCGATCGCCTCTTCCTTGCTGTGGAAGCGCAGCGTGATCTGCTGCTTCATGTCGCCCGACGAGGTCCAGCCCATCAGCGGCTCGACCGAGCGGGGCTGCTCCGGCTCGTAGTCGAGCTGCCATTCCTTCGTCTTGGACCGGCCGGATTGCATCGCGTTCTTGGCGGGCTTGAAAATGCGTGCGGTCATTGGCGGTCCGGCCTCTTCGTCTTTTCGTTCGATTTCGATGCGTCACGGTAGCAGTTGGTGGAAACCTCAGGGATAGTATACAGACACCGATTGGGAACTGATCGGTGATTCCGGCCCCGGGCAACCTTCTCCGACGGTATAGTCATTATGCTGCACCGTGACAATTGCGTACCCGCCGTTCGCGCTGGGGTCCCGCCCGGCGGCACTGCTTCGCCGACATCAGCGTAACCGCCCCTCCGAGAGCTTCCGTCGCATGGCCTTCCTGAACATCAACGCCACGCTCCCTGAAAAAGGCCGTGACCTCAGGCTCGACCTGTTTCGCGGGGTCGCCAACTGGGCGATCTTCCTCGACCACATCCCCGACAACGTCGTGAACTGGGTCACGACGCGCAATTACGGCTTTTCCGACGCCGCCGACCTGTTCGTGTTCATTTCCGGTTATACCGCCTCGTTCGTCTATGCGCGGATGATGCTGGAGCGTGGCTTCCTGGTCGGCGCCACCCGGCTGACCAAGCGGGTCTGGCAGCTCTACGTCGCCCACATCATCCTGTTCGTGATCTATATCGCCTCGATCAGCTATCTGGCGCTGCGCTTCGGCGATAGCGAGATGATCAACGAGTTCAACGTCGCCGGCCTCGTCGACAACGCCACCGAGACGCTACGCCAGGGCCTGTTTCTGCGCTTCAAGCCGCTCAATCTCGACGTGCTGCCGCTCTACATCGTGCTGATGGGCCTGTTCCCGCCGGTGCTGTGGTTCATGCTGCGCAAGCCCGATTTGACGATGGTGCTGGCGATCGTGCTGTGGCTGGCGGCGCGTCACTTCGGCTGGAATCTGAATGCCTATCCGGCCGGCCAGTGGTACTTCAACCCGTATTGCTGGCAGGTGCTGTTCGTGTTCGGCGCCTGGTGCGCGATGGGCGGCGCGCGGCGCTCGATGACGCTGATCAACGCGCCGATCACACTCTATCTCTGTCTCGCCTATCTCTTGTTCGCGCTGGTCATGACCATGGCCGGCCGCTTCCCCGCGTTCGGCGGCATGTTCCCGGAATGGCTGTTCTCGGCCTTCAATCCCAACGACAAGACCAACCTTGCGCCCTACCGCTTCCTCCACTTCGTCGTGATCGTGATCCTGGTGATCCGCTTCGTGCCGAAGGAATGGCCGGGACTGGAATGGAAGGTGTTCGATCCCCTGATCGTCTGCGGCCAGCAGTCGCTCGCCGTGTTCTGCGTCGGCGTGTTCCTGTCGTTCGTCGGCCATTTCGAGCTGTCGATGAGCTCGGGCTCGCTGCTCGCACAGATCTTCGTCAGCGTCGCCGGCATCGCGATCATGACGACGGTGGCCTATTACATCTCGTGGTCGAAGAAGCAGGACAAGCCGCTGAAGCCACCGCCACCCAAGCCGGCGGCAGCCGCGGCGAAGGCGGCCTGATCCGGCAACGCCTGGCGGTTGAAGCGCGGCCTTCAGCCGCCATGGGCCAAGATCGATGGCCTCAGCAATGGACCAAGGCGCGACGATGGTTCGTCGCGCCTCATGCGGCTTCTTCGCCGTCGAACTCGGTGAATTTCTTGTAGATCCAGTCGCGGCCGTCATGGCGGCGCCAGACCTTGCCGACCACGAGTTGCCCGTTGATCGAGCGGCGGGGCACGATCACGGTCCAGAGGTGCCAGATCTCGCTCCAGCTCGATTGCGGACCGACGGTTTTGAAGTTGCGATCGAAAGACATGACGCAGAACTCACAGGATACGCGCGCTGCGACGAACCGTGACCTTGTGTGAGCACGAATTGCAGGCAGCCCATCGCGAGCCGGAATCGATCTGATAACGATCGCCGAAGCGGCCGCAACAACCGCTCATCCTTAACCTAACCGGTCAACCTTACTTCTCCCGGCCTGGGGCCGAGATCGGTTGAAAGCCGGCGCCGACTTATCTACAATACGCGCACGATTTGAGAATGACCGCGCCATCTTGGGCGCGTGGCGATTTGATTGAGCTGACGTCCAATTTTGTGAATTGAAATTTCGAGAATCTCGTCAGGGCGACCACAATGAATTTGCAGTGTGAACGTCTGCGCCTGGCGCTGCGATCGACACCTCCTGCGCCAATCGCAAGGACGCCGGCGCAAGAACCGACGAAAGCCGCCAACGACAACCACGGGATATGGCCGCTGCTGCCGTTTCCGCTCGGCTGGTACGCCTCGAGCTGATTGGCCGGATCCGAAAAGGCGGCAGCCGAAAAGCGCAACGCCGCTCAAGCGGAATATCATCGCTTGGCGGCGTCCGTTTAGACATTGGGCGCTGAAATCCCCAATACACATATGTCTGTGGCGACAGCGAAAGGTTCGATGCTGCGTCGGAAATTCTGTCCCGGTCAGCGCGCCGCAACCGCTTGAAACATCGCGCCGAAGTCGCGGAAACGCCGCCTGTCAGATCACGTCGGAGGTCGGATGGAAAAAGTCCAGGAGATTCACCCTCGGGACTGGTCGGGGCAGCTGGATTCGAACCAACGACCTGCAGTACCCAAAACTGCCGCGCTACCAGGCTGCGCTATACCCCGAATGTCCGGCGAGCCCCGTCGATACACGCTTCCCAAGGCGCCAGCAAGGCTTCCAAGGCGCCAGCAAGGCTTCCAAAGCGCCGGCAAGGATTCCAAAGCGCCAGCAAGGCTTCCAAAGCGCCGGCAAGCTTCCAGGGTCCGGCAGGCGCTCGCCCGCCCGCCTATTTGCTGCCGAACAGCGGATGGCCGACGCGGTCGCCGGGGCGGATGCCGTATTTCTGCGCTGTTCCCGCCACCACCTCCAGCACGGCCCGGGCGGGCCCCCGGGACGAGATGATCTTGGTCGACATCGGCTCGGTATTCTCGGCGATGCGCAGGATGCGGCCGTCGGCGCGGATGAAGATCATGTCGAGCGAGACATAGGTGTTCTTCATCCACATCGACACCTCCTGCTCGGGGTTGAAGTCGAACAGCATGCCTTTGCCGTCCGCCAGCTCCTTGCGGTACATCAGGCCGGTCTGCTTCTCCTCCTCGGTCGTCGCCACTTCCACCGAGAACACCTGCACGCCGTTCTTGGTGACGATCTCGAGCGGCTGGAAGCTGGCGGCGCCGGCGGGCGCGCCGGCAACAGCACAGCCGGCGATGACGAGGATGGCGGCAAGCCAGCCCTTCAGGGCAGACCAGACAGCCTTTCGATCAGGATTCATGGGGGCACTCGAGGCGTGGGACTGGACCAGTCCTTACGCGGCGGTCGCCGGAAAAGCCAGAGGCGCACCGGTCTGCCGACGCGGCCCTGCTCACGATTGCGGGAAATGAAGCTTGGGGGATTTGAAAGCTTGCAGGGACTTGGACGCCAGAGCGCGAGTCTCCTCGCGCTTAGTGCGACTGCAATCCCGGCGATCCGGTCTCGGGATGGATCTCGGCCGCCATCATGCCCTTGGAGCCGGGCCCGAAGCGGACCAGGACATACTGGCCGGGCCTGAGCTCGGTCATGCCGAAGCGGCGCAGCGTCTCCATGTGCACGAAGATGTCGGGCGTGCCCTCGCCGCAGGTCAGGAAGCCGAAGCCGCGCAGCCGGTTGAACCATTTGACCTGGGCCCGTTCCAGCCCGCTGGTCGCGGTGACCGTGACATGGGTGCGCGGCGGCAGCATCTGCGCCGGATGGATCGCGGTCGACTCGTCCATCGAAACCACGCGGAACGCCTGGTAACCCTTGGCGCGCTGGATGCACTCGACGACGATGCGGGCGCCTTCATAGGCGGTCTGGAAGCCGTCGCGCCTAAGCACGGTAACGTGTAGGAGCACGTCCGGCCAACCATTGTCGGGAACGATGAAGCCATAGCCCTTGGAGGCGTCGAACCATTTGATGACGCCGTGGACTTCAACGAGATTGGCGCTGGTCTCGCCGAGCCCGCTGAACGGACTGAGCCCGCTCTCGCGACCGGCACTGCCGTGCTCGCCCGGCGTGATCCGCCCGGGCGATGCCCCCTGCCCGGGAACCCCGAGCTTCTTGGACTCAAATCCGTCCGACGACCCCATAACCCCGGACCCCACACTGTCATGCGACCCGCCTCAGCAGCGGTATCGAATCACGCGTCTTTCGAGAACCTTCTCAACTGGACGCGACGCGAATCTTTCGACTCAAAAGATAACACTCCCGGTTGCGAGGCATAGATAAAAAAGAGATTCGCCGGAACCTATGAACAGCTTGCACAGCCGCGAATCAAATTGATGCCTCAATTGCCGACAAAGGGCCCGAGTGCTTCGCCGATGTCGTGGTGGATGACGAGATCGGCAATGTCGTCCTGCTCGGTCGGCTCGCGGTTGATGATCACCAGACGTGCACCGGCGTTCTTCGCCATCATCGGAAAGCCCGCCGCGGGCCACACCACGAGCGAGGAACCGATCGCGATGAAGAGGTCGCAGGCCTGCGACAATGCGGTCGCGCGCTGCATTTCATCATCGGGCATCATCTGGCCGAAGGAGATCGTGGCGGTTTTCACCGGCTCACCGCACGCGGTGCAGTTTGGCGCGAGGCCGTCGCCGTCGAAGCGACGCTTCACCCAGTCGAGCGGATAGGCCTGCCCGCATCCGATACAACGCGCATAAGTGGTATTGCCGTGAAGTTCAATCACGTGCTCGCCGGCGAAGCCGGAGGCCTGGTGCAGATTGTCGATGTTCTGGGTGATGATGGCGGGAACCTTGCCGGCGCGGTAGAGCGAGGCCAGCGCCCGATGGCCGCGGCCGGGTTTTGCCGCCGCGAAGACCTCCTCCATCGCAAAACGGCGGCGCCAGGACTCGTCCCGCGCTGACTGGCTCGCGACGAATTCGTCGAACGGGATCGGACGGTTGCGCGTCCAAATTCCGCCCGGCGAGCGGAAGTCGGGAATGCCGCATTCGGTCGAGATGCCGGCGCCGGTGAACGGCACGATGACCCTTGCCTCGGCGATCATGTCGCCGAGCCGTTCAACGCCGCTCTGAAGATCCGATGCAATCAATCGCGGCCTCCGATTCGTTTCGCCTGACAAGCATCATGCACAAGCGGCAAGATTGTTGACGCTCTTATCAAGCGCTAACGCGAGATGCTCGGCAATTTTTTCCGACCTTCGCATATCACAATCCTGCAATGCCTCCTCCCCATTGACGCCCCATTCAGGAGCCCCAATGGATGGGTCAATGCGACTCAAGATGATGCGGCGGCAGCGCTTGAGTTGAGTTAAGTAAACCCGAGGGGATGGTCATGACCGAAGACGAAGAACGCAAAGCTCGTGAGCGCGACGAAATCGCCGCCCGTGTCGCCGCCTTCCGTGCCACGCAGGAAAAATTCAAGCGCGAGCGCGAAGAGTATTTCGTGTCGACCCTGGAGAACGCCCGCAAGGTCGAACGGCCCTCGCTCTGGCCGTAATTCACGTCCCGATCAATGCACGTGAAAAAAGCCCGGAGCATCGCTCCGGGCTTTTCGCTTGAAAGAGACTACCAGTGGCGCCAGTGGCGGTGGTGCCGGTAGTACGGTCCGCCGCCGTAATAGGCGTAGGAGCCCGGCCCGTAATAATAGTCGGGGCCGTCGTAATAGCCGTAGCGCGGGCCGTAATAGCCGTACGGATGGGACGCTGCGACCGCACCCGCGGTGATCGCGCCGGCGGCGAGGCCGAATGCGAGGCCCGGGCCAATGCCGCGCCCGCGCGCCTCGGCAGGCGCAGGGGCCGCAACCGCGGTCACGCCAACGGCTGCGACGGTGGCCAGAACTGCCAGTGTTTTTTTCATGCTCTCCTCCTTCGCGTCTCGCGGAGATAACGACGAGCACCTGCGATGGTTGCGCGCAGGGCGCGGAACCGGCCACAGCAAAAAAGGTCGATCCAGCCGGAACGAAATCGCCGGCCGGGGATTGCCTCCTCAAGTGCGGGAGCCTCCGCCATCCGGGTCGAGGCGACAGCACGAAGCCCCGTCAGCATCTCCGCGATGCTGGCGGGGTTTTCAGTTTCACGGGAGCAGATGGCAGCAGACCACGATTGCTGCCAGCGGGGCGAACGACCGAGGAGGAGAGTTTGCCGTTATCCGCTTTGCTGGCCCGAATCCGCAGGCTGGTTCCCAGATCCGACGATCAGCACTACGATGAGATCGTTCGCAGCTTCGGTGTCGGGACGCTGCACCCCCCGCCGACGCCGATGAGCGACGGCGAGCTGGCGCGGGCGATCGCCGAGTTCCTGAAAGAGCAGCCGTCGAGCGAATCCGTCGCGACCCTCGGCCGCCGGCTCGACCCCTCTTCTCCGCTTTGAGTTTCCTTCGAATTTCTTCCGCATTTCCTGGCAAGAGCACGGAACCAGAAATGCGCGCGGACGTTGAATCCCCCTTCACGCAGAGAGCGGAAGAGGCCCGACATGCCCGCGTGGCTCGAAGTTTTGCTCAATTTGTCCGGCTATGCCGGTTTCGTGGCGCTCGCCTCGCGCGGCACCGCGAGCCCGCAGTTGCCGGCAGACGATCGCATGTACAGCGACGATCGCTAGCGCCGCTTTAATTGGCGTGCGCCACCTGGCCCGCCGTGCGCACCAGCCGGTCGGCCTTGACCGCGACGCGCGTGTCCTCGAGCTGCGGCCGCAGCGAGAAGCTGATCACCACGAAAGCGAGACAGAACAGCGCGCCGACGATGGCGACGCGCCGGTAGGTCTGTCGGTCGCCTTGGTAAAAGGACGGCTCTGAAAAAGGTGTCATGATAAAATGCTTCTTGGCAAAGGTCGTTTCTTGCTTGTCCTTGCCAGACACCTACCGCAACGAGCGACAAGCGCAACGCGATTGGGCTTTTAACCTAACCGAATAGGGTTATCGGCTTCCGCGCAAATGATCGTTAGGAGTTTGCGGAGCGCCTGCGATTTCCAGCGAGCCGCTTGCCATATCGCAGGAAGCCGAAGCGACCGCAGCCTGGCGACCGGCTTTGTTCCAGCTTCGACACCATTTCGTTCTCGAAGAACGAATCGGAATTGAAGAAATCGGCGCGGAGCAACTCTTAACAGAACGTGCGCGCAGGCACGACGATCGGCTCACGTCGCATCGGGAGACGAGGCCTCGGGAGATTTCGATCCCGGCGGCGGCACTTGCGGCACCGACGGCTTGCCGTTGCGCAAGCGTGGGTGTCGATCGTACCAGAACACTTTCGCGATCTCGGCGAGAAACCAGCACGCATTCATGTCGCTCTCCCTCGCCTCACTCCTTACGGAGGAGGCGCGGGCGGGACTGTGCGAAGCATCACGTTGTCTCGTCTTGATGTGTGTGGCCGCATCGCGCGCGGCAGGCGCAACATGTTCTGCATCCGACTCCATTTCGTTCTCAAGGAACGAATCGGAGTCGGAAAAATCAGGGCGAAGCGATTCCTAACGATCGATGAAAGCGCGCGACGCAACCTCTTCAGCGGCGTGACTCGCCGTCGGCACAATCTTCGGCGGCAGGAATTTCGAGACGACCGCAAACACGATGACGATCTCGCGGCAAGGTTCGCATCGAAAGCTGTTGGCGGACGTCGCCATCATCGGCTTGGCGCATCGCGGGCATGTCATGCAGGCCGAACGCTGACGGCACATGTTCGTTCCTGAAGCATCAGCGGCGAATGCTCGCGCCGGCAACCACACCCGCCGAGACGAACTTCAAGTTGGTCGCCTCGTCGCCCCTGCGCAAGCCGCCGATCAAGCGCGAGCCGTCAGACCAGACGGCGCTTGCCGGGTCCCCTGGTGTCGTCGGCGTCCGCCAGAACAGATCAAGCCGCCCGCTTCACTTTTTCCTTTTCCGAGAAGCATTCCAGGATCTGGATGCGGAGCTCTTCCGCGGCCGGGCCCTCGAGCTTCCTGAGCTCGTTCCAGAGCCTGATCACTTCGCGCTGTTTTTCGACGGTCATGAGTCCACCTCCCAAGCGGTCCTTAAGGCGGCTCACTAGAACAAAATGAGAACAAAAAGTCCAGTCCCTCGCGCGCGATTTCCGGCATGTCGCGTTGAACCTTTTCAACGCCGCCTGGACCCATGGAAGCTGGGGATTTCAGCGCCCAGTCATATGGCAGCGCTGCGGTGAACGAACATATTCCGTCATCGCGGCGCTGTTGCTTTTTGGGCTTTCAACTTTAAGTTAGAAATACGGCTGGCGGCCAGGCGCTGAAATCCCAATGCCGTCAGCCAGAAGAGCCCCGTGCGAAAGCGCGGGGTTTTTCTTTGAGGGCAACGGCTGCCTGCCCAGGTGCAGCGGGTCGTAACGGGAACGAATCTTCCAACATTCGCATTGACCGGCCGAATGAGGCGGCATCCCGCGTTTCCGCGTCCGGCCCCAGAGCCGATGCCCCGCGCCCTTCACGATCGAGGCGCCCATGATCTGCGAGTTCTGTGAGACCGAGATCCCGATCGGCCTTTCGGTCTGTCCGGCTTGCGGGAAACCGCAGAGCGCGCCGGGACGAACCGACCGGCGCGCTCTGTGGTTCGTCCTGATCGTCGTGGTGACGTTCGGCATCGCCGTCGCCGAGCATCACCTTGTCTTCAGCCATTGATCGTTGCGGCATCGCCCGCCGCAACGACATCGCCAGCGCCTTAGACGGAGTCCTTGGCCACCTTCAGCGGCGAGGCCTTGACCGACTTGCTCGCCGGCTTGGCCGCGAACTGCATCGGCTCCTTGGTGAAGGGATTGACGCCCATGCGGGCTTCGGTCGCCGGCTTGTTCACGACCGACATCTTCACGAAACCGGGAATGACGAACTCGCCGGACTCGTTGAGCTCCTTGTAACCAACCGTCGCCATGTACTCGATCACCGACTTCACGTCGTTCTTCGAAAGCTGCGTGCCCTCGGCAATTGCATCAATCAATTGAGTCTTCGTCATCTTCGCCATGTCTGAATTCCTTTTGTGCGCGCGAGCAACTCTGCTGGGGACGCGGCCTGAAGCGCGGGGGCGCGCTGATTTCATGCCAGTGGCATGAAGTGACGGGGCTTAGAACCCATCGAGGCCGAAAACGCAAGCAGGGGTTCTGCGGGGTTCCCGACTTCCTGTGAAGATGCCGCAGGACCTTCCGTTTTTCGCTTGAACCATTTTGCGGCTGGCGCGTCATATCATTGAAGTCCCCAAAGAAATCCCCAAGCTTCACCCCACCAGAAAGCCCCGCTTCCCCCAGGCGGGGTTTTCGCTTTTGGGGGCATGGTAGAACGGCCCGGCTGCCTATAATGGTCTGAAGGTTTCTCGTGGGGTGCTCATGAAGGTCGCTATCGTCATCGCAGGTTTGATCGTTGTGGCCGTCGCAGCCCTCGTCGCGATCCAGCCGAGCTTCCTGAAGCCTGCGTCCCTCGCCCTCGTGAAGAAGTCTGACATCTTCGGCTTCTCGCCCGGGATGACATTCGACGAGACCAGCAAGCTCGTCAGTCAACGCCGCTATCTCTGCCGCCGGAGCCGCGACTCCTACACCTTCGAATGCGACATCAACGGCGCCAAGGTCACGGTCGACAGCGAGGAGGCCGACGCCAGGCACCCGATCTGGCGCGTCAAGGCGGAGTTGAGCAATCCGGGGGCACAGGACGCCGCCGTCAAATCGATCTCCGACCAGTTCAACGCGCAGGCCATCAAGGACCGGGAGGGATGGACATGGATCGTCGGCCGCGGGCTCAAGCTGAGTTATGACGGCCTCACCTTGAACCTCGTGGACGAGGCCGCGGAGGCCCGGCTTCGCAAGGACGAAGCAAAGCGCTAGAGCGTGAAGTCACCTCGTCGTGAAACTTGTGGCTCGGCACGCCTTGTTGACACTTCAGTAACCCAACGCCGCCAAGCTCCATTCAGTCTCGTTGCGTTGGAGTAACCCCACAGTGCTGGATTTTGACGAGCTGCGTGAACTCGCGGCTGATGTTCGTGTTTTCGTCGACGTCGCCGAGGACAAGGCCGAAGCACTCAGGGCCGTCATCGCGGCCTATGACGTGGTGCTGGCAATCTTCCCCACTGACGAGGGCATGGGCCTTCACGTCATCAAGGGCAAAGAGATCCTGGACAGGATTGCAACATCACGCAGCCATGCGATCTACAGCCACACGGCGATCGCGGTCCCCGACCTGCAACACGCCCAGGCGCTCAAGCTGCTGACGGCCCCGGTCGAACAACGCATTGCGGCCTGATCGAAGGCGGCGGCTCCAGCGGCCATTGCCGGGCGATGCTCTGCATCGCCGGGCGAACCCTGCGGGCCGAGCAGTTCGGCCGCCTCGCCCCGCAACTGACAGCCCCCATGCTTCGGCTAGTCGCGAAGCCGGTTGACGATCTGGAGCGGGATCCATGATCCCAGCACGATGACGATCGCAACGAGTGTGACCACGACATACTTCACCGGATTTTGCGAGGACGCGAGCGAACCTTCGAGCTGAAGGTACGGCAGCATCGCGTCCATGCCCATTCCGATGAGCGCAACCCCAAGCAGGCCGCCAAAGGCGGCGGCGACGATGTTGACGACCCAGCCGATTGCGCCGCGTCCGTTCGACCAGGCCTCGTAAATCGCGACAGCCAGCACGACGAGGGCAAGCACCAGCATGAAGCTCATCGAGCCGCCGACGCTCGACGTCGGGCCGAAGACCTCCAGCAGCACCACGGCCGCCACCGCAAGCAGTGTGATCGTCTTCACGACGCTCCCCCGTTAGTGCCCAAACAACAACACCACAGAGCCGATCGCGATGCAGACAAGACCGAAGACGGCCGTCGCGATCTCGACGGCGTTTTCCAGGCCGAAGAACCTGACGACCGCGCTCCATGCGGCAGACAGGAGAATATCCACGATCGCGCTAAGCAGGGCATGAAGCATAGCAATTGGTCGCGCCGCCGGCGTTGGGGTTCGGTGACGGTGTATCAAATTCATCAGCCGTCGCCCCTCAGCATGAGCAAGATTATGGTGACAGTGCTGGCCTGCTCACCCGCAGGCTCTGCGGATTCGGTCCACGCTTGGCTGGTCTGTTTCCACCAGCCGCTTCCCCTGGCGCGCCCGCCCCCTGCCCCTCCTGCCCGTTTCCTGCTATCTCCTGTCCCCGCCGTCCCGGCCCAAAGCAAAACCCCACCCGTTCCAGGGAGCAACAACCATGCGATACCTCCACACCATGCTGCGCGTGCGCAATCTCGATGTCGCGCTGAAATTCTATGTTGATGCTTTCGGGTTGAAGGAGGTGCGGCGGATCGAGAACGACAAGGGGCGGTTCACGCTGGTGTTCTTGTGCTCGGCGGACGATCTCGAGGCGCTGAAGGCGCAACCGCAGTCGCGCGGCGCGCCGCTGGTCGAGCTCACCTGGAATTGGGACGAGGAGAAGTATGGCGAGGATCGCTTCTTCGGCCATCTCGCCTATGAGGTCGACGACATCTACGCCACCTGCGCACAGCTGATGAAGGCCGGCGTCACCATCAACCGTCCGCCGCGCGACGGCAACATGGCCTTCGTCCGTTCGCCGGACCTGCATTCGATCGAGCTGCTGCAGAAGGGCGAGCCGAAGCCGCCGCAGGAGCCCTGGGCGTCGATGCCCAACACCGGCCACTGGTAGGTTCGAGACGCTGGAACAAGCCCTCGCCGCCTGCGTTCACTCTCCGACAATGCGATTGGAGGAGAAAATCATGGGACGCGGAATTCTATTGTGGATGCTTGGCGTGCCGATCCCGGTGATCATTCTGTTGTGGCTGTTCTTCGGCCGCTGAGCGACGGGTTCAACTTGCCGGTTTGTTTCGCAACGAAAGCTCCGCCTCGGGCGGAGCTTTTTGCATGAGAGGCGCGCCGCAATCGCGCATCGCTCCGAACGGCGAATTCCGCTATCACCCGCGGCAAGCGACAACGCCGCGGGAGACGCTCCATGCCTGACACCAAGCTGACGATCTGGGGCCGCGCCAATTCGGTCAACGTGCAGAAGGTGCTGTGGTGCCTCACTGAGCTCGCTTTGCCCTATGAGCGTATCGACGCCGGCATGAGTTACGGCCGGACCCGCGAGGCCGACTATCTCGCGATGAACCCCAATGCGCGGATCCCGACGCTGGCCGAGGGCGACTTCGTGCTGTGGGAGTCCAACTCGATCATGCGCTATCTCTGCCTCGCGCATGGAAGCGGCACGCCGATCTACCCGGAGGCGCCGAAGAGCCGCGCATCGGTCGACCGCTGGCTCGACTGGACGCTGTCGACGGTGCAGCCGGTCGACCGCCCGGTGTTCTGGGGCATCGTGCGCACGGCGCCCGCCGAGCGCGACATGATCCAGGTGCAGCGCGATGCCGATGCCGCCGCCGAGGTCTGGGCGATCGCCGACCGCCTGCTCTCCTCGCGCCGCTTCATCGAGGGCGATGCGTTCACGCTCGCGGACATCGCGCTCGGCTCCTATGCCCGCCGATGGCTCGGCGTCGAGGGCATCACCCGGCCGGCACAGCCGCACCTGACGCGCTGGCTCGCCGAGCTCGGCAAACGGGCCGGATTTGCACAGCATGTCGCACCGCCGATGTCGTGAGCCGGCAGGGCTGCATAAGCCGCGGTGAGAGCGCGATGAATCCGCGCTTCGGCGCAATCCTCCGGCGCCAACTCAGCACTTGACGCTACTGTGCATGGGGTTGTTTTCGCGTTTTTGTTTTGGCTCAGCGCCAGCCGCGCTCGACCAGCAGCACGCAGACGATCAGCACCAAGGTCACCACCGCGGTCGCCAGCCGCGCCGTCCAGCTCAGGCCGCGGCCGACCCACCACAGCAGCGCGCAATACATCAGCACGGGAACGATGAGGTCGAGGCGCAGCAGATCCACTGGCATGGGCCTCTAGCGCCTCACGGTGGTGTCGATGCTGATTGAGCCGCCGATCTTCACGCAGGTCCCGGTGCTCTCCACCATGACGAAGCGCGGGCCGTAAGTGGCGCAGGAGCCCGCTCGTGCCTTCCCGGCCGCATCCTTCAGCGGCACGGCCGTGCCTGCCTTCGGCTGCTCGGCAGGCGGCAGACGCAGGGCTTCCGCCGCGGCGGCGGACGTGGCGAAGAACGGGATCAGGATGAGGAGCGACACGCGCATGGCGGCCTTCTAGCCCGGACGGGCGCCGCGCGCCATCGGGGCGGCCGCGGCCGCGATCAGATGAACTTGATGCCGGCGGATTTGCCGCGGCGCCAGACCACCTGGCAGCTCCGCCCGGTGCGTGCATCGCGTGCGAAGGCGAGCCGGATCACGCCCGGGAGCTGGCTCGCGTCCTCGTCCAGCGTGATCTTGGCGCCGGAATCCGAGATGTCCTGGACCAGGCAATGCCGCGCGGCGAAGCCACCGTCGAGGGTGATCCAGGCATGCTGCGACAGCAGCTTGCGGGCTGCGCGCTTTTTCGGCGGTGGCATTGGCAAAGATCTCCCGCTCCAGCGCTACTCAGGGAACCCTAAGAAACCGTTGAAATCGCCTCTGGATCACCCCGGCGCCGGCGCTGTCCACCGGGGCCAAAAGACCGTCCCGGACGGCTTGCCGGGAGCCAGAAAGGCCACTATACGTTCGCCCGCTGCAAGCCGCCGGGTTCGACTCGGCCGGCCAGCGGCTGTGCCGGGGATAACGGCAGGGCCCTGCGTTTGCTCCCTTCGTCTATCGGTTAGGACGCCACCCTTTCACGGTGGAGAGAGCGGTTCGATTCCGCTAGGGAGCGCCAGTGCACGCGATGGCGCCGCACTGAGCCGCTACGACCGCCCGGCTGCAATTTCCGCCGCTCCCGCATGAACCTTCCCGCTGCTCGCCACCGACCAATGTCAGTTGGAACCGGTCCCATGGCACAGCGTATTCCCGAGATTGAAGGTTCGTCCGACACGTCCGCAATGACGCCGCGCCTTCCGCCATGGCTGAGCCAACCCCACCAGCATCCATCGGACCGGCGCGCCAAAATGCTGCAGCACATGGCGCGCGCCAGGTCGCTTGCGCAGCCGCAGCCAGATTCTGCGCCGGCCGCGCTCGTGCCGTCAGGCGAGAGCGCCAAGAACGTGGTCGGCGACCTCATTGGCCACGTTATCCTGTTCGGTATCCTCGCCCTGCTCTTCCAGTCGCGCATTCCGCTCTATCTCGGCGCGTTCGTCGTCCTGACCGACGGCGAGCGCATCGAAAGCGCGCTGGCAACGATCGGTATCCGCCTCGAGCCCGAAACGTTCGGCCCCGACATCGTCAAGCGCTCGGCATTCTGGTTCGGCTGGTTCGCGTTGCTCGCCACTTTGAAAGGCTCCGTCCCGGCCTGGCTCGCGCCATGGATGCCTCCAGCTGAGTCGTGGTCTTTCATCGCCGGCATCGCCCTCCTGCTCGCCATCGTCGAAGCCTTCACGGCGCTGGCGATGCGGCGCGCGTTGCCGCCGCTGGGATTGCAGATCAGCTCGAACGGCCTGACATGGACGACGATCCAGTTCGCGATGGCCGTCAGCGCGTTGGCTTTGCTGGTGCTGTTCGGAGCTCTCTAGGCGCCGCGGCGCGTCGTTGCTTCACTGCGCCATCAATGACGATGTTGTGAGCCGGCCTGCAGCATAACGGGTCCTTATGCCGCGCTTTCCGCCGGGCGTGCGAAGCGCGCGTTTACCGGAAATTTACCCCTGCTCCAGTGCGCTGGTATCATTTGCTTAGAATTTGACAGCTACCGTGGAATTACGGAAGCAATCCCGAACATCATTGGCACCTCATGTCCGTCGCAGAGTTCCTCAGGCAGCGTGCAGTGGACGTCACGGTCAGCGGCAGCTACTCGCTGCCCCGCTGGTATGATTGCGAGGGCAAGCTGCGCAGCTTCGCCTGCCGCACCAAGCGCGTCTCACCCTTCCGCATGATCGTGGACGTGCCCGTCGTCGGCAAGGTCGGCGAGCGCCTCACCTCCTACTTCCAGGATTTCGGCGAATTCCAGTGCACGATCAGCGCGACGCTGAAGTCGGGTTTCCTGATGGAGCTCGACATGACGCGGGCGCGGCGCGCCTGGATGTCGGAAAAGCTGACCTGGCTCGAGAAGAAGCAGAAGGACGCCAGCGTCCAGGAGCTGCGGAACGACGCGCGTTTCGTACCTCAGGTCTCGCACACCTTCCTGACGCTCGCCAACGGCAGCAGCCATCCGTGCTTCATCATCGACGTCTCCACGGCTGGCGTCGCAATCTCCTGCGAATACGATCCGCCGCTCGGAACCCCGCTTGCGGTCGGTGCTTGCGTCGGGCGCGTGATCCGCAAGTTCGAGCACGGGTTTGCGGTCAAATTCGCCGAAAAGCAGTCACGGGATGACCTCGTCCGTCTGATCGTCCGCACGCCCTTGCTGCAGTCGGCCTGAAGCCGGCCCGATCAATCTTAACTCTTTCTTAACTAAATACTGGAGATGGCGACCCCTGCGCGGTAGGGTGTGGCCCGGTGCGTCCGCAATCACTGCGGGCCTCGAGTATTGGAAGCCCCGGAATGTCCATCGCCGACGCCGAGTTCGCCCCGGCAGAGATCGCGCCGAACGCGCCCGTCGCACCGAAGCCGCAGCTTCCACCCGGCGTGGTCACCGAAGGGCCGCTGGTCCAGGCCAAGTTGCGCGAGAGCTATCTCCTGCTCGGCATCCTCTATGTGGGTGCGGTTGCCGGCATCATCTGGGCCGTGACGCAGGGCGTCGGCAAGGTCGAGCTGTTCACGTTCGCCTGGATGTTCGCGCTGACGACGTTCGGCATCGGTGCCGGCATGCATCGCCTGTTCGTGCATCGCAGCTTCCGTACCGGCCCGATCATGCGTGTCTTCTTCTGCGCCATCGCCCAGATGGCTGTGCAGGGCTCGATCGCCAAATGGGTCGCCAACCACCGCCGCCACCATCTCTACGCCGATGACGTCGGCGATCCCCACAGCCCGCAATTCGACGGCTTCGGCAATCGCTATGTCAGCGCGCTCAAGGGCTTCCTGCATGCCCAGGGCAGCTGGGTATTCGACCAGGCCACCACCGACAACGAGTACTATGCCAAGGATATCCTCGCCGATCCGATCGCGATGTTCTTCGTGCGCACGCGCTGGGTCTGGTACGGGATGTCGGCCGTCTTCATCCCCGGCGTGATCGGCTACACGTTCGGCGGCGTGCACGCCATGATCGGCTGCGTGCTGTTCTCCGGCCTGCTTCGCGCCTATCTGCTGATCCTCACCAGCCAGCTCACCGGCTCGGTCTGCCACGCCTATGGCTATCGCCGCTTCGAGGTCGACGACGCCTCGACCAACGAGTTCGTGACCACGATCCTCACCTTCGGCGAGGGTCTGCACAACAACCATCACCGCTTCCCGCGGGACGCCTACATCTCGCACGCCTGGTGGGAGATCGATCTCAACGGCCTGATCATCCTGGGCCTGGAAAAGATCGGTCTCGTCCACGACGTCTTCCACGCCTCGCACCGTCAGCTGGAGCGGGCGGCCGAAGCAGAGGCGGCCTCGACGGCGCGCTGAATCGGCGGGCAGCGGCCACCGCCGGGCCGTCTTGCCCCCGCATCGCCGCCCTATCGCGGCCCCATTGCGGGATCAGCTTTTGATCGTCCGTGCCTCCAGGCCGGGCGTCATTTGCAGACTTGCGATCGGGGGACCGAATGGCAGTCGACAAAGTTACAGTGGACAAGATCACCTGGGACAGGGTCGGCCGGGTCACTGAGCCCGGACGCTACATGTACACATTCGGCTGGCTCACCATCACCGCCGGCGATCTGGAGATCTGGAAGCTCTACCCGCAGGCCGCGTTCACGCTGCTGGCGCAACCGGGCGAAGCCGACACATCCCTCGGCGAGGAATTCCATCTCGGCGCCTTCGACGTCGCTCCCGGGGCGCCGCCGCCGCTCAACACACACTGAAAGCGGAAAGCGCCGGCCGTTGCGGGAACGCATGGCATGGGCGTTGCTTTATCATCGCCATGATACACATCCCCGCTGTCGACCAGGCCTTCCTGCTGGTGCTCGTCGTCTTCTGCCTCGGCACCTGCCTCGTCCGCGCCTTCTGGGAGCTGGAGCAGGCGCGGACGCGCCGGCTCGCCTCACCGCCCCGCAAGGGCCCGGCGAAGCGCGGCTAGCTGGCCTACCCCGCGCGCACGCCTGCGTCGTGAATCGAAGAAGCCTGCGCACCTCCTTGATCTGGCTTGCCAATCGCGTTCCAACCGCGGTCGGGCCGTCATTGCTATGGATGACGAACAGGTGCTGTCATGCAATTGATTACGCGTGTATTTTACACCGCCACGTGCCGTAGCGGATGAACGGAAGCTATCGCCCTCATTAAGCGAGCCGACAGCAAGCGCATGACACATGGTCGCATCGGTGAATGTAGATAAGCGGATCAAGGGAACCTATTTTCGGCGCCGATGTACCTGATTGAAGCATTGCCCACCGTCATCGGAACGGCCGCCATCGCCCCGGCGCTGCTGATGCTGTGGCTTGTCATCGCCGCCGAAGAGCGCCCTGGCCCGCCGGCCCAGGTCTGGACTGCGTTCCTGTTGGGGGCGGCCAGCATCTCGCTGCTGGGCCTCGCCCGCGCCCCCTTCGCCAAGATGGTCGCGGCGCCCGACGACCCCTGGGCGGCGCTGGCCATGCATTCGATCTTCGGCGTCGCGCTGCCTGAGGAAGCCGTCAAGGTGATCGCCATCGTGGTAATTTCCTCGACCAAGCGGCGGACCTTTGCCAATCCGATGGACACCGTGGTCTATGGCGCCGCGGTCGGCCTCGGCTTCGCCGCTTACGAGAACCTCGCCTATCTGGTCCAGCACGCCGAGATGTGGCGCTCGCTGGCCGCCTTGCGCAGCGTGCTGACCGTGCCATTCCACGGCGCGCTCGGCATCATCGCGGGCGCCTACCTGACGATCGCGCGCGCCGGCACGGCGCTGGGCGCGAACCGGCACCATCGCGACTGGGCCCGCCTCTCCAGCCGCCTCCTGATGCTGGCCGGCCCGCTTGCGCTGCATTCGGCCTTCGACTTTCCACTGCTGACCCTGCAAAGAATGCCCGACCTCGATCCGACGCTGCGGATGTGGCTGGGCGCCTCCAGCCTCTTGATCGGCTTCAGCTCGATCGCCTTCGCCATCCGTCTGGTCCGGCGCGTCGCCCGCCACCACGCTCCCCGGACCGATGTCGCGCGGGAGCGGCTCAGCCAGCTCCGGCGGATGTGGGCGCTGCTGCTCGCCGGCGGCGGCGTCGGCTTTCTCGGGCTCGCCTTCGTGCTGACCTCGATCCATCACTGGCTTATCAACCCCGAGCGCAATCTGACGCTGGCCCTGATCCCGATCGGTTTCGTCTCGATCCTGCTCGGCCTGGCGCTTCTGATTGTCACAACGGCGATCTATGTTCTCGGCCGCAACCGCATCCGCACCAGCGCGGAGGGTTTTTCCTCGGCGCCCGGCGGCGGGTGAGCCGCGGGATGGCGAGCGCGCTGCGCGCATACTAGATTGAGCGCTGACCTTTCGATCCGGAGCCTGCCGATGACGTCGCCCGAGGATTTTTCGCGGCTGCAATCCATGATGAGCCAGACGGTCAAGGCACACTGGAAGGCCTTTCTGTTCGAGGGCATCCTGCTCGCAATTCTCGGCGTCGCGGCGCTGATCCTGCCGCCGCTCGCAAGCCTTGCAATCGCGATCTTCCTCGGCTGGATGTTCCTGATCAGCGGTATCGGCGGGCTGATCGTGACCTATTGGGCGCGCAGCACGCCGGGCTTCTGGTGGTCGCTGATCTCGGCTGCGCTCGCCGTGCTTGCCGGCATGCTGCTGCTGGCCCGCCCGATGCAGGCCGTGCTGACGCTGACTATCGTGGTCGGCGCCTACTTCCTGGCCGAGGGCGTCGCCACCATCATGTACGCACTGGAGCACCGCCGCGAACTCAGCGGCCGCTGGTCATGGCTGCTGGTCTCGGGCCTCGTCGACATTGCGATCTCCTTCATGGTGATCACGGGGCTGCCGAGCTCGGCGGAATGGGCCATCGGCGTCCTCGTCGGTATCAACCTCCTGTTCGGCGGCGCCAGCCTGATCGGCCTGGCGCTGGCGGCGCGCAACAGCAACACCTGACCCGCCTCGTCACCTGCCGCGCCGATTGGGGGGTGACAATCCGCCGATGGCGCGCTATATGCCCTCCATGATCACCGTCGCCACCAGCTATTTTTGGTACTTTAGCTACGACAGCTCGCTGGCGGCAGGAGGATCGCGCTCAATCTGAAAATTGCAGCAAACGTCCGAACAAGCCGCCAGACCTGGCGGCTTTTTTATTGGCCGGCAGGTTCAAAACAAACAGGAGCCCGCCGTGCTGAGCACGACCGACGATCTTCGTATCCGCGAATTGAAAGAGCTGAGCACGCCGGATGAGGTGATGCGCGAAGTCCCGCGCACGCTCACCGCGACGCGCGTGGTGATGGCTGCGCGTAACGCCATCCACGCAATCCTCAATGGCCAGGACGACCGCCTGCTGGTCGTGGTCGGCCCCTGCTCGGTGCATGACCCCAAGGCCGCGCTCGAATATGCCGAGCGGCTCGCGAGCTTGCGCGAGGAACTCGCCGACCAGCTCGAAATCGTAATGCGGGTCTATTTCGAGAAGCCGCGCACCACCGTCGGCTGGAAGGGCCTGATCAACGATCCCGATCTGGACGGCAGCTTCGACATCAACAAGGGCCTGCGGTTGGCGCGCAACGTGCTGTCGGCGGTGAACAATCTCGGCCTGCCCGCCGGCACGGAATTCCTCGACATGACGACGCCGCAATACATCGCCGACCTCGTGTCCTGGGCCGCGATCGGCGCACGCACGACCGAGAGCCAGATCCATCGCGAGCTGGCCTCGGGCCTGTCCTGCCCGGTCGGCTTCAAGAACGGCACCGATGGCAATGTGCGGATCGCAGCGGACGCCGTGAAGTCGGCCTCGCATCCGCATCACTTCATGGCGGTGACGAAGCTCGGCCGCTCGGCGATCGCCTCGACCGCGGGCAACGAGGACTGCCACATCATCCTGCGTGGCGGCAGCAAGCCGAACTATGATGCGGCAAGCGTCGCGGCCGCCTGCAACGAGCTGACCAAATCCGGTGTCGCGCCGCTGGTGATGATCGATGCCAGCCACGCCAATTCGAGCAAGAAGCCCGAGAACCAGCCGCAGGTGGCGGCCGACATCGCCGGCCAGATCTCAGGCGGCGAAGGCCGCATCATGGGCGTGATGATCGAGAGCAATCTCGTTGCCGGCCGCCAGGACGTCGTGCCGGGCAAGCCGCTCACCTACGGCCAGAGCATCACCGACGGCTGCATCGATTGGCCGACTACGGCGACCGCGCTCGAGCAGCTCGCCGACGCGGTGGAAATCCGCCGCAACGCCCGGCGCGCCGGACTGCAGGAGCGCTCGGCCTAGCTCATGGCGAACGCGCGTTCGCTCTCCTCACCTCTCCCCAACGGGGAGAGGTGAAAGGATCAGCAGCCGCGGCAGATGCTCTTGATCTTCCGATCGAGCTCCGCGTCTTCCTTGTTCGCGGGGGTGTTCGGATTGCTCAAATTCTTCTCGCTCGGCACGTCAGCCGCGCGCGGCTGGCGGTGACCGACCGGTGCCGGCAACACCGATCCAGAGGCTCCGCCGCTACCGCCGGACGTCGACCCCTTGGAACCGCCGGTCTGTGCTGCCGCCGCGCCGCCGAGCAAGACCACGAGCGATGCTGCCACCATGATCTTCTTCATTCTTGCTTCTCCATTCTCGAACCGGCGCGCTCTCCATCACCGCTCAGGTCTCGGGCGGATAGAGATGAACGTCGCCGCAATAGTCCACGATACGATAGCGCGTTTCGGCTCCCGCATCACCCGCATGGGGTGCGGTATTTTGCGGCGCCAAGACGTAGCTCGGCCCCACCGGGGATTTGCCGGCGCCGCCGGGAATGTCGATGACATAGTCCGGCTGACAAAGCCCTGACACCCGCCCGCGCAACTGCCGCATCAAATCCTGTCCTTCGGCAAGGGTCGTGCGAAGATGCGCGGTGCCCGGCGCGAGGTCGCCGTGATGCAGATAGTAGGGCTTGATCCGGCATTCGACGAAAGCTCGCATCAAATCCGACAGAGCGGCGATGTTGTCATTGACCCCGCGCAACAGCACCGACTGGCTCACCAGGGGAATTCCGGAATCGACGAGCCGCGCGCAGGCGGCGCGCACCGGTCCCGTCAGTTCGCGCGCGTGGTTGGCATGCAGCGCCACCCAGGTGGTCGCGCCCTCGACCTTGAGCGCCGCAACCAACTCGTCGCTGATGCGCGCGGGATCGGCCACGGGCACGCGGGTGTGCAGGCGGATGATCTTGACGTGATCGATTGCCGCGAGTTCGGCCATGATCTCGCCCATCCGGCGCGGCGACAGCATCAGGGGATCGCCGCCGGTCAGGATCACTTCCCAGATCTCATGATGCGAGCGGATGTAATCGATCGCCGCGCGATAGGCAGTGTCCGACAGCGCGCTCTCCTTGCCGGGGCCCACCATCTCGCGGCGGAAGCAGAAGCGGCAATAGACCGCGCAGACGTGAACGAGCTTGAACAGGACGCGATCGGGATAGCGGTGCACGATCCCCGATACCGGCGAGTGCGGATGATCGCCGATCGGATCGGCGTCCTCGCCCGGCTGCATCTCCAATTCGCTTGCACTCGGAACGAATTGCCGTGCGATGGGATCGTCAGGGTCGGACGGATCGATCAACTCGACCAGCGCCGGCGTGATCGCCACCGCATAGCGCGCGGCAACGCGTTCGAGCGCCGGCAGCGCTGCTGCGGGCGCCAGACCTTCGGCGACGAGCTCAGCCGGCTCGCGCAGAGTGCGTGCAAGGTTCGTTTTCGTCATGTCTCACTAGACGCTTCAGTAGCAGGTGGCGTCCAAACCACCTGATCGATCCGCGATGCACCGCTTGCCAGCATCACCAGCCGGTCGAGGCCGAGGGCGACGCCGCTCGCCTCCGGCATTGCGGCGACCGCAGCCAAAAAGTCCTCGTCGAGCGGATAGGCTTCGCCGTAGCGGCGCTGCTTTTCCGTCATCGATTCCGTGAAGCGTTTTCGCTGCTCCCAGGCATCGGTCAGTTCCCCAAAGCCGTTGGCGAGCTCGACGCCGCAGGCGTAGACCTCGAAGCGCTCGGCAACCCTGGGATCGTCAGTCTTCACTCGTGCCAGCGCCGCCTCTGGAGATGGGTATTCGAACAAGATGGTCAAACGCCCCTGCCCCAGACGCGGCTCGACGTGCTCGACCAGCACCTTGCTGAAGATGTCGGACCAGGTGTCGTCCTCGGCCACACGGACCTTGCCACCGGCCGCCTCGGCGAGCGCGGCACGGTTACCCTCGCCGTCCCTGATTGTCGACAGCAGGTCGATGCCCGCGAAGCGTTCGAAGGCGCCCGCCACCGTCAGGAGTTCCGGCTCGGCGAAGGGATCGGCGGTCCGCCCCCGGAACGAGAAGGTGCCGATGCCGGTCGCCTGCGCCGCACGGGCGATGACGACGACGCAATCGGCCATGATGGCGTCATAGGAGGCGCCTGCCCGATACCATTCCAGCATGGTGAATTCGGGCAGATGAAGGTCGCCGCGCTCGCGGTCCCGGAACACCCGGGCGAGCTCGAAAATCCGCGTCTCGCCCGCCGCAAGCAGCTTCTTGCAGGCGAATTCGGGCGAAGTGCGCAGATACCGGAGGGCTCGGCTGCCGTCCGGCCGCATGATCTCGGTCCGGGGGGCGTGCAGATGGGTCTCATTGCCCGGAGACACCTGAAGAACGGAGGTTTCGACCTCCACGAACCCCTGCTCGGCGAAAAAGGCCCGTAGAGACCCGGTAATGGCCCCCCTGGCCTGGAGGAACGGCCGACGGTCGAGGTGCCGCCCGGGCGACCAGAACGGTGAGATGGGCTTGTCCCCAGCCATTACCCGACCGCCCCAGACCCGAGCAAAACGCTGGCATCTAACGGCAAAATCAGTATGTTGCGGCCCGAAACGGGCGCCGAGGTCCGATTTGAGGCCCCAAGTCCCCCATCGATTTGACCACGTCCTGGCCGGTGCCGGGCCAAGCAAGCAGGAAATATAGCTTTGAGAGTCATCGCCAGTTCTATTCGCAAAGGCAACGTGATCGAGCAAGACGGCAAGCTCTATGTCGTCGTCAGCGCCGAAAACATCCACCCCGGCAAGGGTACCCCGGTCAGCCAGATCGAAATGCGCCGAATCTCGGACGGGGTAAAGATCTCCGAGCGCTACAAGACCACCGACCAGGTCGAAAAGGCCACCATTGAAGAGCGCAACTACACGTTCCTGTATGAAGATGGCGACGGCTTCCACTTCATGAACCCCGAGACCTACGACCAGGTCCAGGTCTCCAAGGACGTCGTCGGCGACGCGGCCTCGTATCTTCAACCCGACATGACCGTCAAGCTGTCGACCCACGATGTCAACGTGGTCTCGCTCGCGCTGCCGCAGCGCGTGACGCTGGAGGTGGTCGAAACCGAGCCGGTGACCAAGGGCCAGACCGCCTCGTCTTCCTACAAGCCGGCGGTGCTTTCCAACGGCGTGCGCACCACCGTGCCGCCGCACATCGCGGTCGGTACCCGCATCGTGGTCATGACCGAGGACGGCTCCTACTCCGAACGCGCCAAGGACTGACGGGGAACAGAGCGATCGCAGGTGCCGCCGGGGGGCGAGACAGTGGTTGGGAAGGGTTTCCGCTTCGTCTCGCTTCTTTTGGCGTCGCTTTCGCTCCTCATTGCCGCTCCGCTCGCTGCGGATGAATTCCGCAGCCCCTCGCTCACGGCCCTGCGCGTCGACTGGCGCGCAGCGCTCGACCAACTCCGCACCGAGATCAACAGCCGCCCCCGCGTCGCGGACGATTTCATCTTCGCACCTCGCCGTTCGGTGCCGCGCTACGATCCGCGCGCGATGCCCGCCCTGGTGCAGCTCAACGCGGTTTCCTCACGATTCTTCACCGGCATCACCCGCAGTCCCGTGCCGGTGCTGCTGCCGTTCGACGCCGCCGCTTACCTCGAGGCGCAACGCAGCGGCGCGACGGCGACGCTCGCGCTGTCGCGCTATCAGGCGGACTTCAATCCCGTCGACATGTTCGATGCCGGCCCCGCCGGCTACAGCGCGACTTTCTCGCTCGAGCCCGGCGCCGGCGACGGCATGCCGGGCCGGGTGTTCACAAGGCCGGTCGAAGTGCAGATCACGGGATCGGCGCTCGTCTACGACATCGCCGATCCCGCCGGCGGCAAGGGCGAGCAGATCAAACCGCTCGCAGCACTCTACCCGGACCTGCGCAGGTTCATCCGGGAAGGCTATGTACGCTACGCTTTCACCCGTTTCGGCGTCGCCTATGTGGTGTCGATCCAGTGCCTCGACAGCGTCGCCAAGCCGCGGCGGCTGGCCTGCAAGGAAGCCTATCCGGTCGCCGAGCGCTTCCTGAGGGCCCTGCGCGTCGCGGGCGGCCAGCGCATGCGGCCATTGACGGACATTGCCTCCAACATCCTCGATCGCCCGACGGGCCGTTCGGCGGATTTCAGCTACCGGCCGAGCGGCGATATCATCCCGAACACCGGCTACCGCAAGCAGGGCGGCCATCCCGACGCAATGGCCTATGCACAAATCCGCTTTCCGCTCGAAAAGGCGCCCGCCTTCGTCCGCTCGCAATCCTATGCCAAGCGGGACAAGACGGAGAGCGCGACCGTCTATCCCTGGCGCGACAATTTCTGCGAGTCCCGCAGTTTCGAGGTCTGGCAATGCGCGGGCGGTTACGGCCATCAGGGCGAGGACATCCGCGCCGCCGACTGCCCGCCGCACGGCGAAGGCCGCGAGCCCTGCGATCCCAAGCAGCGCGGTGTCGTCGCCGTGCGCGACGCCATCGTGATCCGCGCGTCCAAGGACCAGGCCGCGACGCTTCAAGTCAACAGCCGCACCGAGCACATCCGTTTCCGCTACATGCACATGAATCCGCACGCAATGAACGCCGATGGCGTGCTCAATGGCCGCATCGTCACCGAAGGCGAGAAGATCGGTGTGATCTCGAATTATCTCGATCATCCCGCCGGCACCTCGATGCATCTGCATTTCGACGTGCAGGTGTTCACACGCGACGGCTGGATCTGGGTCAGCCCCTACGTCACCCTGGTCTCCGCCTACGAACGACTGATCCGCGCCCGCGGCCGGGAGGTCGGCCCGGAGATCGCGGTCACGTCGCAACCGGTCGCCCATGCGCTGCCGGACGACGTGATCAAGCCGGATCTGCGCGAGGGATCGAGCGGCGAGGAGAATTGAGGGCTTGCTCGCTCCAATGAAGGGCGGTGCAAGAGCTTGTTGTCGCGCGCACCGCCGGCTCAAACAAAAACAGGGATCGGGGTGATGAGTGTCGGACTGATCGGTCTTCTCGACGATATCGCGGCGATTGCAAAGGTGGCAGCGGCCTCGCTCGACGATGTAGCGAGCCAGGCTGCCAAAGCGGGCGCAAAGGCGGCTGGCGTGGTCATCGACGACGCTGCCGTCACGCCGAACTACGTCATCGGTTTTGCCTCGAAGCGCGAACTGCCGATCGTCGGCAAGATTGCGGTCGGATCGCTGCGCAACAAATTGCTGATTCTGCTTCCCGCTGCCCTGCTGCTTGGTTATTTCCTTCCCACCGCGGTGACGCCGCTGCTCATGCTGGGCGGAGCCTTTCTCTGCTACGAGGGTACCGAGAAGGTGCTCGAAGCCGTGATGCCGCATCATGCGCACCACCACGAAGCCCAGCTCGAGCCGATCGCGCTGAATGCCCGGTCGGTCGAGGACGAGAAGGTCGCGAGCGCCATCAAGACGGATTTCATCCTGTCGGCGGAAATCATGGCGATCACGCTGGCGGCCCTTCCGGCGGGCAGCATCTGGATGCAGGCGCTGGTGCTGGCGCTGGTCGGCTTCGGTATCACGGTCGGGGTCTACGGCGTGGTGGCCCTGATCGTGAAGGCGGACGATGCCGGGTTGGCCCTTGCGCGCTATGACGGCGCCTCAGTCATTGGCGCCGCGATCCGCTCGCTTGGACGCGCGCTGGTCCGCGGTATGCCCACCTTCCTGGCGGTGCTGAGCACCATCGGCACTGCCGCCATGATCTGGGTTGGCGGCGGCATCATCCTGCACGGCATCGAAAAATACGGCCCGCCGGTGGTCGGCCGCACGGTCCATGCCGCAACCGAGGCGGCCGCGCACGCCCTTCCATCCGTTGCCGGCATCATCGAATGGTCGGTCGAGGCAGCCATCTCAGGCGTGCTTGGACTACTTGTCGGCGCCGTTGCGATTCCGGCAGTCCAATACGGTCTCTCGCCGGCATGGAAACGGCTGAGGCGATCGCAGGACCGCGCCTCCTAGCCGCCATCCGGGCGACGGGTGCGGGCTACTCCAAGAACGTCGTGAGCTGCGCGCCCTCGTCCGCAACGAACACCGCGATCAATTCCGCGGGCTCCGTCGCGCTGGCGTTGGCCGAGACCAGGTGCGTCGAGCCCGGCGGTTCGAAGAAGGACTGGCCGACGCCAAACGTCGCGACAGGACCGCCGCCGAGCTGGGAGCGGATCTCGCCCTTGGTGATGTAGGCCGTCACGGATCCAGCGTGACGATGCGGCCGTGAAAACCCGCCCGGACCATAGGTCACCCGCACGATGGTGACGCGCTTGCCCGGCACGTTCGGCAATGCGTAGGAGCCGATCGGTTCGACCTTGTCGAGCGGCGAGCTCTCCGCCGCCGTGGCGCAGAGCGGCGCCAGCGCGCCGGAGACGGCATCCATCGTCACCGGCAGCGCTTTGCCGATCGCCAGCGCACAGGCCAGCCCTGCAACGACGGCGAGCGCCGTCGAACGCGACGGCGCCGGACGCTGTACGGCAGATAAACTCATTGCTGTCATCATAACCTCCCTTCGTGCCGATCAGGATGCCGCAGCATTCGCGGCCACCGGCCGCGGCGCCGGCGTCCAGCGAAACGCAGCCCCAAAGCGATTCCAGACATTGATCGAGGCGACCGCCGAGGTCAGGTACATCAGCTCGGTCTCGGAGAACTCCCGGGCAGCTTCGGCATAGACGTCCTCGCTGACGCCGTCGGGCAGGACAGTCAGCGCCTCGGCCCAGGCCAGCGCGGCGCGCTCACGCGGCGAAAAGATCGGCGCCTCGCGCCAGACTGCGACCAAATGGAGCTTGTCGACGGGAACGCCGATCCGTTCCGACAGCAGGACATGATGCTGCACGCAGAAGGCGCAGCCATTGATCTGCGAGGCGCGCAGCTTGACGAGCTCGATGAGCTGCTTGTCGAGGCCGGCTTTGGCCGCAAGCTGACCCAGCGCCAGCACCAGATCATAGACGTCAGGAGCGATCTTCTTGAAATCCTCGTATTCGCTACGGGCATGTGACATTGCCGTTCACCTCGTCTTATTGTATGAAGGCTTACATCTTATAAGAGCTCTTATATGTCACGCAAGTCCGCAGCCGCCGCAAGACCCAAAACCGCGTACAAGGCGACCGCACCTAGCGGCGACGTGCGTGTACCCGCGCCCGGAGAAGGCAAGCGTGGCGAGCAAGGTTATCTCGGCTATCTCCTGCGCCAGGCCCATGCCGCGGTCCGCCTGACGATGGAACGGGCGCTGGCCGATCTCGGCGTGACATCGCCACAATTCGCGGTGTTGACCATGCTCAACGCGTATCCGGGACTATCAGGCGCCGACGTCGCCCGCCTCACCTTCCTGACGCCCCAGACTGTCGGCGTCATCATCCGCAACCTCGAACGCGACGGCGCGATTCTGATGACGCCCCATCCAGTCCACGGCCGCATTCAGCAATGGACGCTGACGCCGCGCGGCGCGACGCTGCTGAAGGACTGCCGCGAGCGTGTGATCGCGCTCGAGAAGCGACTTACTCGGGGTTTGGATAGCAAAGCGGAAACGACAATCCGGCGCTGGCTCGCCGGAATTGCGACTGATTTACAGCAGGACCAGGTGGATTGACGTTCGTCTCTGGCGAAGCCCTACCCGTCCTTCAACGCGTCCTTGACGTCGCCGGCGGGCCAAGTCTCGGTCGCGGCGATCACCCGCACGCGGGATCGATCCGTGGCATTGACCAGCACGTGCGAAGTCACCCGGTCGCGGCTCGGCTCCAGGTGCAGAGTGGTTTCGGGCTTCCAGCTCAGCGTGATCGCCAGATCGCCCGGAAAAATCTGCCAGCGCGATCCGTCGTCGAGCTCGACGACATGGCTTTCCGCATGCGCTTGTATCTTCATTCCACCTCGAATTCTCGATGACAGGCTGCGTGCGCGGAAGAGGCCCCGGCGATCAGCCGGGGCCTGCTCCGTTAGTCGTTGTCGTGATGAATCACGGTCTTTTCGCGATTGCCGAATTCGTCCTGCTTCTTGATCACCGTGGTGCGATCAGAGGGCGCGCGCTCCCTGATGACGGTGGTGCGGTCGCGATCGCGGTCCCGCTCGCGGTACTCGTGGGACTGACCGACCGTCACGCCAGCGCCGACCGGGCCGACGTGAACGCCGACTTCATCTGCGAACGCGGGCGTCGCGACGGCGGTGATCATGGCGGCGGCAAACAGATATGTCCTCATCATCTCTTCCTCCTTCCGGATACGAAGGGAATGCGGGAGTGCGACAGTTTGTTCCGACAGAAAGCCTGATCCCGGGCCGCGCAGAATCAGCCGTGCGGCTGTTCCAGGAACCGACCCACACAGGCCATGTTTCGGGCTACAATGTGCCCATGACGCACGCTGATTCCTCCCTCCATCCGACTCGCCGCAGCCTGCTGCAATCGACGTTCGGTGCAGCCGCTCTGCTCGCATTCCCGACACGCGTCCTCGCCGCGCCTCCAGGCTTCGACGAATGGCGCGAGAGCTTCCGCGCACGTGCGATGGCCAAGGGCATTTCGGCCGCGACCTGGCAACGCGCGATGGGACGGGTCGAGCCCGACATGAGCGTGTTCAAGCAGATGCGCAGCCAGCCCGAATTCCACGAGCAGGTCTGGCAATACATCAATCGCCGCGTCTCCGACTGGCGCGTCATCAACGGCAAGATTGCGCTGAAGAACAACGAGGCGCTGCTGGCGCGCATCGAGCGGGATTTCGGTGTCGAGCGCGGCACGCTGCTGGCGCTGTGGGGCGTCGAGTCCGCTTATGGCGATCCCCTGGTGCAGCAGAACCACATGACGCCGGTATTTCCCTCGCTCGTCGCACTCGCCTGGAACGAGCCGCGCCGGAAGGCCTATTGGGAGACCGAGCTGATCAACGCGCTACGCATCGTCGACAAGGGCTGGAGCACGCCCGAGCAGATGCAGGGCTCCTGGGCCGGCGCGATGGGCCATTCGCAATGGATGCCGGAAGTCTGGCTCAATGTCGGCATCGACTATGACGGCGACGGCAAGGTCTCGCCCTTCGGCAAGCCCGACGACGCGCTGGGTTCGACCGCAAAATATCTCGTCAACCGCGGCAAATGGCATCGCGGCGAGCATTGGGGCTATGAGGTGCGCGCCGCCGGCAATATGAGCGGCAGCCGCACCTATGCGGCCTGGGCGTCAGCCGGCGTCACCCGCGCCGACGGCCAGCCGTTCCCGCAGCCCAACGCATCCGCGCAAATGTGGACGCCGGTTGCGGGCGGACCGACCTTCCTGCTCGGACCGAATTTCTATTCCGTGAAGAGCTACAACCCTTCCATGAACTATGCGCTCGCGATCTGCCATCTCGGCGACCGCTGCCTGGGGGCGCCGCCCTTCATCCAGCCCTTCCCCGGCTCCGAGCGCGCGCTGACGCTCGCCGAGGTGCAGGAGATGCAGACGCGCTTGACGAAAGCCGGTTTCGACACCGGCGGCACCGACGGCCGGGTCGGCAACGACACCATGAAGGCGATCAAGGATTTCCAACAGCGCGCCGGCATCACGCCGGCGGATGGCTACGGCGGGCTGAAGGTGCTGGCCAAGCTGCGGCAGGGGTCGTAGGTACGCCGTCATTCCGGGGCTCGCGTAGCGAGAACCCGGAATCCATTCCTCCACATTGCTTGCTGCACAATAGATTCCGGGCTCGCGCCGAGTGGCGCGCCCCGGAATGACAGCCTGCCTCAATGCCGGTACTGCGGCTCCTCGGCATCCAGCTGCCTGCGGATCGCGGCGAGATGCAGCCGCGCGGATTCGGAATCGCCCTCGCGCATCTGCCTGTAGGTCTCGGCCGCGATCGCGGGATCGACCGGCAGCACTTTCCGCCCCGTCGACATCGCCAGCACCTGTACCTCGGCGGCGCGTTCGAGGTAATAGAGATCGTCCCAGGCTTCCGCGATGGTGGGCGCCAGCACCATCACGCCGTGATGCTTCATGAAGACGATGTCGGCATCGCCGACGGCGGAGGCGATGCGCGCACCCTCCCGATTGTCGAGCGCAAGGCCGTTGTAGTCGCGGTCGACCGCGGTGCGGCCGTAGAATTTCAGCGCGGTCTGGCCGGCCCAGATCAAGGGATCGCCCTCGGTCATCGACAGCGCCGTCGCATAGGGCATGTGGGTATGGAACGCGACCTTGGCGCGCGGCAGGCGCTTGTGCATCTCGGCATGTATGTAGAACGCGGTCGCCTCCGGCACGCCCTCGCCGTCGAGCACGTTGCCGTGGAAGTCGCAGATCAGCAGCTTGGACGCGGTCAGCTCGCGGAAGGCGTAGCCGTAGGGATTAACGAGGAACAGATCGTCATGACCAGGCACGACGGCCGAGAAATGGTTGCAGATGCCTTCCTCAAAACCGTTGCGCGCGGCCATGCGGAAGCAGGCGGCGAGATCCTCGCGTGCGGTGCGAATTGCATCGGTGGCGAGGTCCGGCCGGTTCGAGCGGAATGGCGCTGACGCGGGTGAGGAAGCGTGGAGGCTGTGCGCCATGGCGAAGGACACCTCTGTCGGTCGAAAGCTGCCGTCTTGTACAGGGGCGGCGCCTGCGCGTCAGCCCCTGCGACCGCCACCCTGCCCTGCGCGGCTCAGGCCCGCCGCGGCACGCCGCCGGCATTCATGCCGCCGTCGATGACGAGCTCGCTGCCGGTGACGTAGCGCGAGGCATCGGAGGCCAGATAGAGCACGCCTGAGGCGATCTCCGCCGCCTGCCCCGCGCGGGCGAGCGGCGTGACGACCTTGGCACGCTCCTCGGGATCGATCGGCGCGTTCTGGCCGGCGCCGGTCGCACCGGTCGGGATCTTGCCCCAGATCGGGGTATCGATGATGCCGGGATGCACGGAATTGACTCGGATGCCGTCGCCGGCCGCCGCGCATTCCATCGCGATCGACTTGGCGAACAGCCGCACGCCGCCCTTGGTCGCCGAATAGGCGGACAGACCCGGCGAACCGCGCAGGCCCGCGAGCGAGGACATCATGACGATCGAGCCGCCGCCATGCTTGCGCATCAGCGGCAGGCAATGCTTGACCGAGAGAAACACGCCGTCGAGATTGATCGCGTTCTGCTTGCGCCAGTCGGCGAGCGTCATGTCGACGATCGATGGCACGGCGATGCCGATGCCGGCATTGGAGACGAGAATATCGAGCCTGCCGTAGAGCTTGGCGATGTCGGCGACGATATCGATCCAGCGCTCCTCGCTGGTGACGTCCTGTTCCAGGAATACCGCCTTGCCGCCGGCTTTCGTCACGCGCTTGGCGAGCTCGGGCCCGCGCAGCTCATCGATGTCGGTGATGACAACGGTCGCGCCCTCGCGCGCGAACAGCTCGACGATCGCCTCGCCGATACCCGAGGCGCCGCCGGTCACCAGCGCGACCTTGCCCTCAACCTGCCCTGCCATGTTCACTCCCTTTTTTGTTGTTTGAGGCCGTTATCTTTTACGCATGATCTCTGCGCAAACGCGTTCCGCGTTTGTCGCATCAGATCTTGCGTCATCTAATCACGGATGGCCCCTGGTCCGGTAGCGCGACGTCGATGACGCGGAACTGCACCCGCTCGACGCCTTGGTACCGGTCGACCGAAAGCGAACCGGCGACATGCAGTTGCTGGCCGCGGTTGGCGAGCAGCGCGTTGCCGAGCTTCTGGCCGATCGAGCGGAACGCGATGCCGTTGACGATGGCGCCATCGCCCGACTTGAAGCGCAGACGCAGATGCGCCTGCCCGACCTCGTCGGCAAAAACGAGCTGGTGTGCCGGCAGCGCCAGCACGGCTTCCGGATTGCCGCTGCCGAACGGACCGGCACGGTTCAACGTCGCCGCAAGCTCAGTCGTCACCGCGCGCGCGGAGACCGCGCCATCGATATAGAGCTCGTTGACGTGGCGCGCCTCCGCGACGTCCTGCGCCAGCGCGTTCTCGAGATAGGCGCGGAATTCGGCGAGCTTCTCTTTCCGCAATGTCACGCCCGCGGCCATCGCGTGGCCGCCGCCCTTGAGCAGAATTCCGTCAGTGACCGCCTGCCGCACGGCTTTGCCGATATCGACGCCCGCGATCGAGCGGCCCGAGCCGGTGCCGATGCCGCCTGGCTCCAGAGCAATGGCGAAAGCGGGCCGCGAGAACTTTTCCTTCAGCCGGGAGGCCACGAGGCCGACGACGCCGGGGTGCCAGCCTTCGGACGCCGTGACGATGACGCTGAGCTTGTCCTCGAGCCCGATCGAGGCCAGCGCCTCGGCTTCGGCTTGCGCTTCGGCCGCCTGCTCGATGACGCGGCGCTCGCTGTTGAGGCGGTCGAGCTCGGCGGCGATCCGCGCGGCCTCGACGCTGTCGCCTTCCAGCAATAGCCGCACGCCGAGATCGGCGCGGCCGATGCGACCGCCGGCATTGATGCGAGGCCCCAGCATGAAGCCGAGATGCCAGGCCTCCGGCGGCCCGTTGAGCCGCGCCACATCCATCAGCGCGGTATGGCCGACATGGTCGCGGCGCCGCATCGCGATCAGCCCCTTGGCGACGAAAGCGCGGTTGAGGCCGATCAGGGGCGCGACGTCGGCAACCGTCCCGAGGGCGACGTGATGCAGCATGCCGAGCAGATCGGGCTCGGGCATCTCCGTGCTCCAGAAGCCGCGCTGACGCAGCTCGCGGTTGACCGCAACCAGCGTCACCAGCACGAGACCGACAGCGGCGAGATGGCCGAGGCCGGAGAGATCATCGAGCCGGTTCGGATTGACCAGCGCGTCAACCTCCGGCAGCTCGGTGCCGGCCTGGTGATGGTCGATCACGACCACGGACATGCCGAGCCGTCTAGCTTCCGCGAGCGGCTCGATGCTGGTGGTGCCGCAATCGACGGTGACGAGCAGCGTGGCGCCCTTTGCCGCCAGGCCACGAACCGCTTCGACATTGGGCCCGTAGCCTTCGAAAATGCGGTCGGGAATGTGGATCAGCGGATCGAGTCCGCAATGGCGCAGGTGCCAGGCGAGCAGCGCTGCCGAGGTCGCGCCGTCGACGTCGTAGTCGCCGAAAATCGCCACCTTCTCGCCCTTCGCCGCGCCATCCGCAATCCGCTTCGCCGCGGCCTCCATCTCCGTCACGGTAAAGGGGTCCGGCAGGAGCTTGCGGATGGTCGGATCGAGGAAGTCGGCGACTGCGTCGATGTCGACGCCGCGGCCGGCCAATACCCGGGCCAGCAGTTCGGGAAGCTGGTGCCGCTGCACCATGGCGAGCGCCTGGGCCGCTCCGCGGGGATCCAGCCGGTCGCGCCAGAGCTTGTCGGTCAGCGAGCGCGCAACGCCGAGAAACGCCTGGGGCGCTTCGACGGGCAAGGCGGTTGCAGGCGGCGTCATGGGTCGCAATTGGTTTGAGGAACCCGGAGCCGACGGTATCGGTCCGGCTTGCAGGACGATTGACCCGGAATCCTCAGGGATTTGCAATCTCCGCGCCGCACAAAGCGGTGGATTGCCGATTTGCTGCGCCGACTGACTATCATTTGGGCATTCGGCGGAACAGCAAATTAAGCAGGCGTTAGGCGGAATCCTCGAAAAAGAATCGTATTCGATCTGTAAGCGATTATTCCGGGTTCATTGCAGATCAGACCTCATTGCCAAGGGAAATCCCCGATGTCTGCTGCGCTGGGTCTGAAAGCCAAGCCGATCGCCACCGAACCCGCTGACGATGATTCCGACATCTCCGCGCTGATCAACCGCCTCACCGCGGAGGTCAACCAGATCGCGGTCGACAAGACCAAGTCGATCCAGCAAATCACCAACCAGATGAAGATGCTGGCGCTGAACGCGCTAATCGAGAGCTCGCGCGCCGGCGCGCAGGGCGCGGGTTTTGCGGTGGTGGCGCAGGAGGTGCGCGGCGTCGGCCAGCAGGTCGAGACCATCGCGCGCGAGCTCGAAAGCCAATTGACCAAACGCACCGGCGATCTCGTCGCCTCGATCGACCGCATGAGCCAGCGCTCGCGCGGCGAGCGGATGGTCGACCTGTCGCTCAACGCCATCGAGCTGATCGACCGCAACCTCTATGAGCGCACCTGCGATGTGCGCTGGTGGGCGACCGATTCCGCCGTGGTCGATTGCGCGGCCTCGCCGTCCGCCGCCGCAGCGATTTCCCACGCCTCGCAGCGCCTGGGCGTGATCCTCGGCGCCTACACCGTCTATCTCGATCTCTGGCTCTGCGACCTCGACGGCAACGTCATCGCCAATGGCCGCGCCGACCGCTTTCGCGTGGTCGGCCAGAACGTCGCCCACACCAAATGGTTTCGCGAGGCGCGAACCTTGCGCTCCGGTGACGACTACGTCGCCGGCGACGTCGAGAACCAGCCGCTGCTGGGCAATGCGCAGGTGGCGACCTATTGCGCCAGCGTCCGAGCCGGCGGTCAGGCCCACGGCGCCCCGATTGGCGTGCTCGCCATCCACTTCGACTGGGAGGCGCAGGCTCGCGCCATCGTGCAGGGCGTGCGCGTCGGCGACAGCGACAAGGCCCGCGTCCTGCTGGTCGATTCGAATTTCCGCATCATCGCGGCGTCCGACGGCCAGGGCATCCTCAGCGAGCGCATCTCGATCTCGCTGAACGGCCAGCGCTCCGGCTTCTACCATGACCGCTCGGGTGCCCTGGTCGCGTTCCATGCGACCCCGGGCTATGAGACCTATCGCGGGCTCGGCTGGTACGGCGTGATCGTCTGCGGGGCGTGAGACAGCCGGCCGATTCAAAAACCCGAAAACAACCCCATGCACAGTAGCCAAAGGGCTGCTTTCATTGGTGTTTTCAGCTGGGCTTGCTTCCTCGCTCTCTCAAACATTTTGACACGTCGGGCAAAACAGGGGCAATCTGCGAGCATCGCAGATCGTGTTTGCGGCATGAGGGAACGACCCTTCGCGGTTTTGTGACATCGCCCCCCGGCTTCTGAAGCAGTTTCCGGCAAGCCGCGCCCGTTACAGGCAAGAGGCCCGCGTCCGTGATCGAATAGAGTCGCCTCGCATCACGTTAATCGACGTGAGCGAGTCCGCCCTGGCTAACCATCTCGCGCTCGTCACATGCCAAGGAGACATGCCATGAAGATCGTCGTGATCGGCGGAACCGGATTGATCGGATCCAAGCTCGTGGCGAAGCTCAAGCAGCGGGGCCATGACGCGGTAGCGGCCTCGCCGAAATCAGGTGTGAACGCCGTGACCGGGGAAGGCCTCGCGGCGGCGCTGGCCGGCGCGGATGTCGTGGTCGACGTGGCCAATGCGCCGTCTTGGGAGCCCGCCGCCGTGCTCGAGTTCTTCGAGCGCTCGAGCCGAAATCTCGCCGGGACCGAGGCCGCCGCAGCCGTCAAGCATCACGTCGCGCTCTCGATCGTGGGGACCGACCGCTCGCCCGACATCGCGTATTTCCGTGCCAAGCTCGCCCAGGAGACCATCGTCAAGGCCTCCGCGGTCCCCTACTCTATCGTCCGCGCCACGCAGTTCTTCGAATTCCTCGGCGCCATTGGCGAGGCGGGAGCGGCCGGAGACAAGATCGTCGTTCCATCGGCGCTGTTTCAACCGATCGCCGCCGACGACGTGGTCGATTGCCTCGCAGAGATCGCAACGGGGCGGCCGCTGAATGGCACCATCGACATCGCAGGCCCCGAGAAGGCTCCCTTCAATGAGTTCGTCGCGCGCCGCCAGAAAGCCTCCGGCGACAGCCGTACGGTGGTCGGCGACCCAAAAGCGCAATATTACGGCGCCTCCATTCAGGACACATCGCTGAACCCGCTCGGCGAGGCTCGGCTCGGGAAGACGCCGCTCGCAACATGGCTCGCGCGCCTCTGAGGGGCCGCCAGTCCCGCAATCAATAAAGAAACGGCAATGAAGGAAATCCCATGCCCAGATTGCTGATCGCAACGGCGGTTTACGCCGCGTCTGTCCTGACGGTCCATGCGGCCGAGACGGCAGCACCATCGGCCAAGGTCACCGTCGTATTTGACCAGGCGCTGCCAAATGTCCCCGGCAAGAGCATGAAGGGCGTGCTGGTCGAATATGGTCCCGGGGGCTCGTCGCCGGCCCACATCCACGCGCCCTCCGCCTTCATCTACGCCACCGTCCTGGAAGGCGCGATCCGCAGTCAGGTCAATGACGGCCCGGCCAAGGTCTTTCAAAAGGGCGAGAACTTTTCCGAAAGCCCCGGCGACCGCCACGGCATCAGCGCGAACGCCAGCGATACCGAGCCTGCCAAGCTGCTGGCCGTGTTCGTGGTGGATACGGCCGACAAGCAGCTGACGACGCCTCTTGCGAAGTAGCGCCAGACCGGCAGGCTGGCTGGCGATTGCCACCAGCGTCAATTGGGACTCTCGACGAAAACGACTGGCGTGCCTTTCGACAGGCTCGCCGCGACGCGTTCGGCGTCCCAATTGGTGAGACGCACGCAGCCGTGAGATTCCGCCTTGGAGATCTTGCCCGGCGAAGGCGTGCCGTGAATGCCGTAGCCTTCAGCCGACAGGTTGATCCAGACAGTGCCGACCGGATTGTTCGGACCAGGCCTGATCTTGAAGGGCGTGCGGGAACGGACGCCCTTGAAGTGATAGTCGGGATTATAGCGATAGTACGGATTGCGGCTGATTTCCGTGACTTTGAGCGTGCCCGAAGGCGAAGGCTTGTCTTCGCTTCCGACCGTCGCGGGATAGAATCCGATCATGACATTTGATTTATCGAACAGCTTTACCGTCTGCCTGACCTTGTCGACCTCGACCCTGTCGGCCTTGGCAGGTGCACCATTGCCCTCGTTGCCAATGTTCACCACGACGATAATCTCGCCCGCCCGGTCGAAATGGCGCCCGGGGTTGAGCATCTCCAGGAGTTGCTCGCTCATGTGAAACTTCTCGGCCAGCGCTTCGCGCGGGCTGGTGTAGCCGAGCTTCGGGATGTCCTTCATGTCTTCCATCTTCGACGGGAGTCTGGTCAGGAAAGGACCCGCCACGTCCTGCTGGGCGATGGTGTAGGTCGCGGTCGCCGGCCGGTCATCCGCTTGCAGCGCCTTCCAAACATCGTCCGATAGGGTATCGGAACTCGGCAATTGCTGCGCTTCCGCATAGGCCCGCAGCGCTTTCCTGGCATTCTCGCCGAACTTGCCGTCGATCTCGCCTAGCGAGAAGTGCGCCCGATCCAGGAGGACCTGCAAGCGCACGCCCGCCGGGGTCGGCTTCTCATTCGAAAGGCTCTTCTTCGTTGGCTGGGCAGAATTGACGGCATCCGCCGACATCTCGGCAGCAAACGCTGGCGGGGCCGCCAGGGCAAAGACAAGTAAGATGCAAATCTGCCCCGTTTTCGTCAGGGACATCGCCGCCTCCTTTCAGGTTTCCTGCGGTTGCATGTTGAACCCTGGGGCTGCAGCGGCAACCAGCTCGCGATACCGTTGTTCATACTGCCGCGCCATTCGGCGTGCGGTGAAGCGTTCCTCGAAGCGGGCACGCACCTTCCTTCGATCCAGCTTGCCCAGTTCGTCGACGGCCTTGACCGCCTGCTCCTCGTTCTCGACGATGAAGCCGGTCACACCGTGTTCGATCACCTCAGGGACGGAGCCGGAACGGTAGGCGATCACGGGCGTGCCGCAGGCCATCGCCTCGATCATGACCAGCCCGAAAGGTTCCGGCCAGTCGATCGGAAACAAAAGCGCGGCCGCCTCGCTGAGGAAGGCCTGCTTTTTGATGTCATCGACTTCACCGATGAGCTGGATCTTTTCGCCGTCGATCCGGGGCTCGAGGTGCTTCCTGAAGTAGGCGGTCTCGGCGCGTGGGATCTTTGCGGCGATGCGGAGAGGCATCCGGGCCGCGTGCGCGATCCGGATAGCGTCCTCCGGCCCCTTCTCGGCGGTCAGACGACCAAGAAATGCCAGATAGGATCCGTCCTCATAGGAGGGGCGCAACAGCTCCGACGGCAATCCGTGCTGAATCGTTCCAATCCATTTCGCATCGGGAAGCGGCAAGCGCTGGTGATCGGAAATCGACACGAAGCTTGCCTCGGGGAATTGCCGGATCACGTCCGGTAACCCCGGCAGGTCGAGGCGGCCGTGCGTGGTCGTGAGGAACGGCACGCCAAGGCGAGTGAGCAGCGGCAGTGGCAGCCAGTCGACATGCGCGTGGATCACGTCGAATTCCCTCGCCCGCTTCGCGATCGCTTCCAGCAGCATCGCGCTGGCCGCCCCGGGATCCGCGCCCTTTCGGCCCAGTCGCAGCGCGCGTGGCCATACCGGGTGAAGCTTGCCGGTCGTCCGGGAGTCGCCACTGGCAAATAGCGTGACGTGGTGTCCAAGCTTGACGAGGTCGTCGACCAGCCAGGCGACTACCCGCTCGGTGCCGCCGTAGAGCTTTGGAGGGACGCTTTCGGCCAGGGGAGCAAGCTGAGCGATACGCATGATAGCCCGCCGCTATATCGCTGATCGGACGATCAGCACGATGGCTGCGGACAGGAGGTTCGAAATCGCGAGCAACGTCCAAGCCGGTCTGGCGCTTGCGCGCGCCAGGCGGCACAGGAGTCTCTCAAGCGACATCAACATGAGTCATCGGAAAGCCGCTCGAGATAGGCCAGCCCGAAACCCGTGAGTTCCTGGGCGTCGCCGTCGCTCTCTCGCGCTTCCCGTCTCCCTCGCAGATGGCGCTCGAGCAGGCAGCGACGGCCGTCGGCAGCATCGACATCGCGATGCCGCGCGCGGTACACGCACCATGCGGTATCGACCGCTGTTCGTAGCGGGCCGTCGTCGACCATGTTCCCAGCTCCGACGTGAAGATGTTCATGGGACGCCAACTCGTCGCGACGGCGGAAGTTTCCAGTTTTTCCCGAAAGTCTAATACTGCCCGCAAGGCGAGTGCAGCAAGCGCTTGCTCCCTGGTGCGTGCAATCAGGCGGCGCGCCGCGCGGCCATCCCCGCGGCGAGCAGCAACGCGGCCCGGCTGGCTCCGATCGACGCGACGCCTTGCCCGGCAATGTCGTAAGCCGTCCCGTGCGCTGGCGTGCAGATCGGGAATGGAAAGCCGCCGAGCAAGGTGACGCCACGGTCGAAGCCCATCAGCTTCATCGCGATCTGGCCCTGGTCGTGATACATCGTCAGCACGGCATCGAAGGCGCCGCCCTTGGCGCGCAGGAAGACGGTGTCGGCGGGAAACGGTCCCTCCGCGGCGATGCCCTCGCGCTGGCCGGCCGCGACCACGGGCGCAATGATATCGATCTCCTCGCGGCCGAAATTTCCGCCATCGCCCGCGTGCGGATTGAGACCGGCGACGGCGATGCGCGGCCGCGCGAAACCGGCGTTGCGCATGCAGGCATCGGTCAGCTGGAGCGCACGATGGATGCGTTCGCTGGACAACTTTGCAGCAACGTCCCTCAGCGGAATATGGGAGGTGACTCGCGCGTTCCACAGCCGGTCCAGCACGTTGAACTCGCTCGCCGCGGTCTTGAGGCCAACCACTTCGGCCGAAAACGCGATCTCGTCGTCGTACTCGGCGCGGGCAAGCCGCATCGCCTGCTTGTTGAAGGGGGTGAAGCAGACCGCCTCGACGCGGCCGTCGCGGCCGAGCTCGAGCGCGTGCTTGTAGTTCGTCAGCGCAAATTTTCCGCCGGCAAGGGTCGCGGTCTTCGGCTCGACCTCCTTGGGATCGAGATGGCCGAGATCGACGAACAGCGCCTCGCCCTCCGCCGCGCGAAGATCGGCCCCTTGCTCGACCATCTTCAGCGCCGGCTTGACGCCGGCAATGCGCGCGCCCTCCTCGAAGATGCGGCGGTCACCGATCACGACGAGCCGGCAGCCCGCGCGGATGTCATCCTGCGCCACCAGCTTGGCCGTCAGCTCCGGGCTGATGCCGGCGGGATCTCCCATTGCCAATGCAATCAGCGGCTTTGCGGTCATATGATCACCTTCTCCTGGGCGGTCGTTTCGGTCGCGGGGGGGGCTTGCGCCAGAGACGCGCGAGCTGCAACGCGAGCGGAAGCAGCAGCAGCGCGATGCCGGCCATGATCAGGCATGTCACCAGCTTGTTCGCAACGAAGATCCCGAGCGATCCCTTCGACATCAGCATCGACTGCCGGAACGCATCCTCGGCCTTGTCGCCGATGACGATCGCGAGCACCAGCGGGGCCAAGGGATAGAACAGCTTCTTGAAGAGATAGCCGACGATTCCGAAGCCGAGCATCATGACGACATCGAGATAGGAGTTCGACACCGAATAGGCGCCGACGACGCAGATGATGACGATCAGCGGGGCGATGACCACGAAGGGAATCCGCATCAAGGCGGCAAACACCGGTACGGTCAGCAGCACCAAGGCGACGGCGACGATGTTGCCGACATACATCGAGGCGATCAGGCCCCAGACAAAGTCCTTCTGGTCGACGAAGAGCATCGGCCCGGGATTGAGGCCCCAGATCATCAGCCCGCCCATCATGACGGCCGCGGTCGCCGAGCCGGGAATGCCGAGCGAAAGCATCGGCAGCAGCGCGCTGGTGCCGGCTGCATGGTCAGCCGTCTCCGGCGAGATGATGCCTTCGACCTCTCCGGTGCCGAAATAGCGGCCGCGGCGCGAGAAGCGGCGGGCGATGCCATAGCTCATGAAGGACGCCGCGGTCGGCCCGCCCGGGGTGATCCCCATCCAGCAGCCGATTGCGGCGCTGCGCAGCAAGGCAACGCCATGCCGCGGCAGGCGGCCGACCGCGCGGAGCACCTCGCGCCAGTCGATCTTCGAGGACACCGCGCGGGCGTGGAATTCCTCTTCGACCGCAACCAGCAGTTCGCCGATGCCGAACAGGCCCATCACCGCGACGACGAAGCTCACGCCCTTGACGAGCTCGTCGACGCCCATGGTGAGGCGGACGCTGCCGGAGACGGTGTCGATGCCGATCGCGGCGATCGCAAAGCCGATCGCCAGCGCCACGAGGGTCTTGATCGGCGCGGCGCCGCCCATGCCGACGAAGCTGGCAAAGGCCAGGAAGTAGACGGCAAAGTATTCCGCCGGCCCGAAGGCGAGCGCGACCTGCGCCACCCAGGACGCGAGGAAGGTAATCAGGATGACGCCGATCAGCGCGCCGAACGCGGCCGAGCCGAAGGCGGTGGCGAGCGCCGTGGTCGGCCTTCCGTCACGCGCCATCGGATAGCCGTCGAAGGTGGTCGCAACCGACGACGGCTCGCCGGGAATGTTGAACAGGATCGAGGTGACCGAGCCGCCGAATAGCGCCCCCCAATACATGCTGGAGAGCAAAATGATCGCCGACACCGGCTGCATGCCGAAGGTCAGCGGCAGGAGCAGCGACACCCCGTTCGGCGCACCCAGCCCCGGCAGCACGCCGACGAGAATGCCGAGCAGCACGCCGACGACCATCAGCACCAGATGCGGCACGGTGACCGCGATGCTGAAGCCGTGGAGGAGTTCCCCGAGATTGTCCATCGGCCCTCCGTCAGAACCCGAAGGCGGCTGCGAGCGCGCCGTGCGGCAAGCTCACCTGGAACATGCGCTCGAACACGACGTAGAGCGCGAGCGCCGTCGCCGCCGCCATCCCCAGCGCGCGCGGCACCGATTGATGTCTGGGGATCGCCAGCACCGCGAAGACATAGAGCGCCGAGGCGACGTACATCCCGGCGAGCGGGATCGCGGCCACGAAGATCGCGGCCGGCACGAACAGGCCGGCAAGCCGGCGCAGCTCGATCGACGTGATCGCGATGGGAACGTTTGCCAGGGACGCAACCGGCAACACGCCCCGCACCAGGTTGTAGAGGCTGCCGAGCACGATGACGATGCCGGTCAGGAACGGAAACGTGCCGGCATCGACGCCCGCGCTCGACCAGCCGATGCCGTTGTCGAAGCTGGAGACGACGACGGCGACACCGAAGCCGCCGGTGAGGACGGCGGTCGCAAGTTCAAGCGCGCGGCGCGAGATCATGGGGGGCTCCGCTCAGAGGTCGGGCAATTGCCCGCTGTAGCCACGCATCCTTCCCCGGCGCTCGGTGTCGTCCCTGCGAACGCAGGGACCCATAACCCCAGGGAGGAATTTGACGAAGACTCAAGGTCACGTCGGTACAGCGACCGACACTTCTCGACAGATCACGCGGTATGGGTCCCTGCGCCTCCGCGCGCAATTGCGCGCTAGGCAGGGACGACAGCGGCGGATTTGGCATGATGGTCGACATGCTGCGGGAAGCCCTGCCCACATCGTCACCCCCGCTGCATGCGCCCCGCCTCACTTGACGAGCCAGCCCTGCTCGCCCGCCACCTGCTTGACGTGCTCGAGATCCTCCTTGATGAACTTGTCGAACTCGGCACCCGTCAGGAAGGTGTCGACCTGGGACGTCTTCTCGATGTAGTCCTTCCACTCCGGCGTCGCCTGCACCTTCTTCATGAGGTCGACATAGAACGCGGCCTGGTCCGGCGTGACCTTGCCGGGCAGCCACACGGTGCGCGGCTGCTCATATTGCTTGATGTCGAGCCCTTGCTCGACGCAGGTCGGAACATCGCCCCAGCCTTCGGTCGCGGTGACCTTGGCGCCCTGCGGCAGCCGCTTCGGGCTGAAAACGCAGAGCGGCCGCTGCGTGCCGCCGCGCCATTGCCCGAGGCTTTCGCTGGGATTGTTGACGTGAGAATCGAGATGTCCGCCGGCGAGCTGCACGGCGGTCTCGGCGCCGCTCTTGAAGGGGATATAGGTCAGCTTGACCTTGCCGGCCTTCTCGATCATGCGCGTCAGCACCTCGTCGGTGTCCTTCGACTGGGCGCCGCCCATCTTGAACTCGCCCGATCCGGCCGCCTTCAGATAGTCACCCGCCGTTTTGTAAGGCGCGTCCTGCTTGACCCAGAGCAAAAACTCGTCCTGCGCCATCGCCGCTACGGGGGTGAGATCGGTGTAGTTGAAGGCGACCTTGGAGACGAGCGGCTGCTGCCAGGCGTTCGAAGTGCCGAAAATCACCTTGTAGGGATCGCCGGCGGAGGCCTTGCCATAGACATAGCCTTCCGCGCCGCTGCCGCCGCCCTTGTTGACGACGACGATCGGCTGCTCCGTCAGCTTGTGCTTGGTGATGATGTTCTGCACCGCGCGGGCGAGATTGTCGGTCCCGCCGCCCGGTCCGGCGGTGGCCACGAACTCGATCGGCTTTTGCGGTTGCCAGGCGCTGAGCGCCGGCATCGTGCCGGCGAGCATCGTCGCGGCTGCGGAGAAGAATATCGACGTCCGACCCATGATTTCCTCCAGCGGATCTTGCCTTTTATCGTTGTCGTATCGACGCCCGGTCAGGCGACGCGTTCCTCGCGTCTTCCTGCGCCTAAGACGATTGCGCCTTCTTTTTCGAGCGCTTCGATTTGCTTCTGGTCGAACCCGTACTCGGCCAGCACCTCGCTCGTATGCTCACCATAGACCGGCGCGCCCGAGAGGACTTTGCCTGGGGTCTCCGAAAACTTGACGGGCAGACCGATCGTCTTCACCGGGCCGAGCGTGGAATGCTCGACCTCGACGACCATCTCGCGCGCCAGCGTCTGGGGATCCCTGAGCGCCTCCAGCATGTCATGCACCGGTCCGCACGGCACGCCCTTCTCGTCCAGTGCCGCGAGCCAGTGCGCTCGCGACCGGGTGCGAAAGCGCTCGCTCAGGACCGCTTCGAGCACTTTCAGATTTGCCATGCGGTCGGCCCCGGTGACGAAGCGCGGATCGGCGGCGAGTTCGCTGGCGCCAAGGGCTTCCAGCATCAAGAGCCAGTGCTTCTTGTTGGCGCCGCCGACCACGAGCCAGCCGTCGGAAGCCTCGAACGCCTGGTACGGCGCATTGAGCGGATGGGCCGAGCCCATCGCGCGCGGCGCGGTCCCCGCGGCGAGCGCGATGGTCGATTGCCAATAGGTTTGCACCAGGGCGGCCTCATAGAGCGAGGTCTCGACCCACTGCCCCTCGCCGGTCTTGAGGCGATGTGTATAGGCTGCGAGGATGCCCATGCTGGCGAGCAGGCCGGCGGTGATGTCCGAGAGCGGCGGGCCGCATTTGACCGGCGGACCGTCGGGGCGTTCGCCGGTAAAGCTCATGATGCCGCTCATGGCCTGCGCGACGAGGTCGAAGCCGCGGCGGTGCTTGTAGGGACCGGTGCGGCCGAAGCCCGACAGCGAGCAGTAGATCAGCGCCGGGAATTGCTCGTGCAGCGCCTCGTAGCCGAAGCCGAGGCGCTCCATCGCGCCCGGCGCAAAGTTCTCGACCAGCACATCGGCATCAGCGATCAGCCGCCGTAGCACCTGCTTGCCGCCTTCGGTCTTCAGATCCAGCACGATGCCGCGCTTGTTGCGGTTCATCATCAGGAAGGAGGCCGCCTCCTCGCCGATCTTCGGCGGTACCGAATGGCGGGTGTCGTCGCCGTTCGGCGATTTCTCGATCTTGATGACGTCGGCGCCCATGTCGGCGAGCATCAGGGTGCAGGTCGGCCCGGCCATGACATGGGTGAGGTCGACGACCCTGAGGCCGGCAAGCGGTCCCGAACGGCGAGAATTGGATTGCGATCGATCGCTTTGCATCGGGCCCGTCCTATTGGCCGCGCCATTGCGGCGCGCGCTTGTTGAGGAAAGCATCGAGCCCTTCGCGAAAATCCTGGCTCGTGTAGCACATCAGGATGAGATCCTCGCCTTCGTCTCCCGTCAGCCGCTGTTGCAGCCGGCCGACCGCCTGCTTGGTCGCATTCAGCGTCAGCGGCGCATGACTGGCGACGAGCCGGGCCACTTCGTCGGCGCGCCGGTCCAGCGCAGCAAGATCCTCGACGATCTCGCCGAGCAGTCCGACGCTCGCCGCCTCCGTGGCATCGACAAGACGTGCGGTGAAGATCAGGTCCTTGACGCGCGCGGCGCCGATGAGTGCGGTAAGACGGCCGACATTGGACATCGACAGGCAATTGCCGAGCGTCCGGGCGATGGGGAATCCAATCTGGGCACTGCGTGTGCCGATGCGCAGGTCGCAGGCCGCGGCGATGCCGGCGCCTCCGCCGGTGCAGAACCCGTTGATCGCCGCGATGGTCGGCACCCGGCACTGTTCGAGCGTGGTCAGGACGCGATCGATACGGTTCTCGTAGTCGATCGCATCCTGCGGCGACTTGAACTCGCGGAACTGGTTGATGTCGGTGCCCGCGGCGAACGCCTTGTCGCCGGCCCCGCGCAGCACCAGCACCTTGATCGCATGATCGCTGTTGGCCTCTTCGCAGATCGCGGCGAGCCGCTCGTACATGGCGAAAGTGAAGGCGTTGCGGGCCTGGGGGCGGTTGAAGGTGATCCGCCCGATGCCGTCGTTGCATTCAAAAACGAGGTCGTCTGCCCCTACCGCCCGGTCCATTTCCTCATATCCTCTTGTTTTTTACATTTTTGAATGCAAAATCTGCGATTAGCAAGCTGGAACTTCGAAATATCGATCGGATACCTCAGTTTTGCATTCAAATTGGAGCGCTGGTCCCCCATGCTTCACGAGGACGTCGTCGGCCGTATCCGGGCCATCCTGCTCGATGGCGAAATTCCGCCTGGCGCGCGGATTCCCGAGCGCGAGCTATGTGAACGGCTCGAGATCTCGCGCACGCCGCTGCGCGAGGCACTCAAGGTGCTGGCCGCCGAAGGCCTCGTGCAGTTGCTGCCGCATCGCGGCTCGCGCGCGGCAAAGCTGACCGACAAGGACATGCGCGACCTGTTCGAGGTCTGCCAGGGCCTGGAGGCCCTCGCCGGCGAGCTCGCCTGCGAACGCATCACGGACGCCGAGATCGACGAGATCGCCGCCGCGCATGCGGCCATGGTGCTGCATTATCGCGACGGCGATCTGATCCAGTACTACCGCGGCAATCGCGCCATCCACGAGGCCATCGTCACCGCAGCCGGAAATCCCGTGCTCGCGGGGCTCTACACATCAGTGACAGCGCGCATCCGGCGCGCGCGCTACGTCACGCCGATGACGCCGCAGCGCTGGGCGCTCGCCGTGAAGGAGCATGATGCCATCCTGAACGCGCTCCAGCGCCGCGACGGCCTCGGCCTCTCCCACATTTTGCGCGCGCATCTCCGCCACAAGCGCGAAGAGGTCTTGCAGGCGGGTTTTGCCGAGACGGAAGGGAACGATCTCACGCTGAAAATTGCGTAAGGCGCAATTCGCGTTGTCCTGGCCAGTGAGTGCGTCACACGTGGCCTTCCCGCCCGGCAGCTCGTTCTCGCTCCGCGTGAATCTGCGCACTAATTCCACTTGCTAGCTTGTCGCGGCCGGAGCAGCATACTTCTCTGCCGACCTGCGGCCGCGTGGCCCGATCAGGCCGGTCCCAACGCGCGAACAATCGCGCAAAACAAAAGACAAAAGCGGAGGAAACGCATGACAATCGATGTCTCCCGTCGATCCCTACTCGCGCTCGGAGCTGGCCTTGGTGCCAGCGCCATGCTCGGCACCAGCGCGATGGCGCGGGCTCCCAAGCTCGGCACCCAGACGCCCTACTGGCACCGCTTCGTTCTCGGCGATGCCGAGGTCACCGTCGTGTCCGACGGGCCGCTGCCGCTCGGCGATCCCTCCGGAACCTTCACCGGCGTTCCCAAGGAAGAGGTGAAGAAGATGCTGGCGGACAATTTCCTGTCGCCGGACAACGTCGTGCTCGAACAGAACTCGCCGATCGTGAACACCGGCGACAAGCTCATCCTGTTCGATACCGGCATGGGCTCATCGAAGATGTTCGGCGCCAGCACCGGCCGGCAACAGAAGAGCATGACCGAGGCCGGCATCAAGCCGGGGGACATCGATGCCGTCGTGTGCTCGCATGCCCATATCGACCATATCGGAGGCATCGTCGACGAAGGCGGCAAGCCGCTGTTTCCGAACGCGCAGATCTACATCTCGCAGACCGATTTCGACTTCTGGACCGACGAAGGCAAGCTCGGCAGTCCGGCCAAGGACTTCGTCGTTCACGCCCGCAAGAACCTGCTGCCGGTCCGTGACCGGATCGTGTTCTTCAAGGACGGCCAGGAATTCCTGCCGGGCGTGCAGGCGATCTCCGCGCCCGGTCACACCGTCGGCCACACCATCTTCTTGGTGTCGTCGGCCGGCAAGTCCTTCGCCTTCCTCGGCGACCTCTCGCACCATTCCGTGCTGCTGCTCGAGCGGCCGCGCATGGAATTCTCCTACGACACCGATCCGAAGCAGGCCGCGGAATCGCGCGTCAAACTGCTGACGATGCTTGCGGCCAACAAGACCCCGGTGATGTCCTATCACTTCGCCTGGCCGGGCTACGGCCATGTCGCCAAGGCCGGTGAAGGCTTCCACTATTATCCCGAACCGATGCAGATGACCTTGTAGCTCGTCAGGTCCGGGCGGCGCGCGCCGCCCGGATCATGACTGCTCCTATTCCGCGGGCTCCGCGACCCCAGGAAGATTCGAGGTGGCGACGTCCGCCCGGGCACCGGGGAATATCCGCTTCACCAGCACGAACAGCGCTGGCACGAAGAAGATGCCGAGCACGGTCGCCGCGATCATGCCGCCGGCGACGCCGACGCCGACCGCATTCTGGCTGGCCGAGCCGGCGCCGGTCGCCACCGCCAGCGGCAACACGCCGAGGATGAAGGCGAGCGAGGTCATCAGGATCGGGCGCAGGCGCTGACGTGACGCGTGCAGGGTGGCATCGACGAGGCTCCGGCCGGCCGCGATCTGCTCCAGCGCGAATTCGACGATCAGGATCGCGTTCTTCGAGGCGAGGCCGATCGTCGTGAGCAGACCGACCTGGAAATAGACGTCGTTGGCCTGGCTGAACAGCGTCGCCGCGAGCAGCGCGCCGAGCACGCCGATCGGCACCGTCAGCATCACCGCGAACGGGACGGACCAGCTCTCGTAGAGTGCCGCAAGGCTCAGGAAGACGATCAACAGCGAGATCGAATAGAGATACAGCGTCTGGCTGCCGGTGAGCCGCTCCTGGAACGACAATCCGGTCCATTCGTGGCCATAGCCCTTGGGCAGCCTAGCCATCTGCTCCTCCACCGCCTGCATGGCAACGCCCGAGCTGATGCCCGGTCCCGCCTGCCCCTGCAGCTCGACGGCGGCAACGCCGTTGTAGCGCTCAAGGCGCGGCGAGCCAAAGCTCCAGCGATCGGTGGCGACCGCCGAGAACGGCACCATCGAGCCCGAGGCGTTGCGCACATACCAGCGGCCGATGTCGCTGGTATCCATGCGGAACGGCGCATCGCTCTGCACATAGACCTGCTTGACGCGGCCGCGGTCGATGAAGTCGTTGACATAGGCTCCGCCCCAGGCCGCCGACAATGTGGTGTTGAGATCGCTGAGGTTGACGCCGAGCACGGTGGCCTTGGCCTGGTCGACGTCGAGATTGAATTGCGGCGTATCGTCCTGACCGTTCGGCCGGGCCTGCGCCACGCGCTTGTCCGCCGCGAGCTGCCCGAGCAGCTGGTTGCGCGCCTGGATCAGCGCCTCGTGACCGTTGCCGCCGGTGTCCTGGAGATAGACGTCGAATCCGCCGGCATTGCCGAAGCCGGGGATCGACGGCGGCAGCACCGCGAACACCATGGCGTCGCGGATTTTCATGAACGCCCCCATGGCACGGCCGGCCACGGCCTGCGCCGAGGCCGCAGGACTCTTGCGCTCGTCGAACGGCTTCAGGCTGACGAAGGCGAGGCCGACATTCTGCCCCTGCCCCGCGAAGCTGAAGCCGCTGACCGCGAACACGCCGTCGACGGCATCCTTCTCGTTGTCGAGATATTGATGCTCGACCTGCTTGATCACGTCGAGCGTGCGCGTCGACGTCGCGCCGACCGGGAGCTGGATCAGGGTCATGATCGTGCCCTGGTCCTCGTCGGGCAGGAACGAGCTCGGCAGCCGCTGGAACAGCAAGACCATGCCGGCGACGATCGCCGCGAAGGCGATCATCACCCCGGCGATGCGCCTGATCGCGGCGCCCGTGGTGCGCTGATAACCGTCGGCCATGCGGTCGAAGCCGCGGTTGAACAGGCCGAAGAAGCCGCGCTGCGCGCCATGGTGTTGCGGCGGCTTCAGGATCGTGACGCACAAAGCCGGCGTCAGGATCAGCGCGACCAGCACCGACAGCAGCATCGCCGTGACGATGGTGAGCGCGAACTGCCGGTAGATGATGCCGACCGAGCCGTTGAAGAACGCCATCGGGATGAAGACGGCCGAGAGCACGACGCCGATCCCGACCAGGGCCCCGGTGATCTCGCGCATGGATTTCTCGGTCGCCTCGCGCGGGCTAAGCTGCTCCTCGGCCATCACGCGCTCGACGTTTTCGACCACGACGATGGCATCGTCGACCAGGAGGCCGATCGCCAGCACCATCGCGAACATCGTCAGCGTATTGATGGAATAGCCGGCGAGCGAGAGCACGCCGAAGGTCCCGAGCAGCACCACCGGCACGGCAATGGTCGGAATGATGGTGGCGCGCCAGCTCTGCAGGAACACGAACATCACGACGAAAACCAGCGCGATCGCCTCGAACAGCGTGTGGATCACCTTCTCGATCGACAGCTTGACGAAGGGCGTGGTGTCGTAGGGGTAGACGACGCGGAGCCCCTCCGGCATGGTGGCGCTGAGCTGGGCAACGCGCGCCTTCACCGCTTCCGAGGTCGCGACCGCATTGGCGCCGGTCGCAAGGCTGATGCCCATGCCCGCGGCCGGCTTGCCGTTGTAGCGCGCGGCGGAATCATAGGACTTCGAACCGAGCTCGACCCGCGCGACGTCGCCGATACGGACCGTCTGACCGGTCGTGGCCGTGCGCAGGATGATGTCCTTGAATTGCTCGACCGTCTGCAGGCGGCTCTGCGAGGTGATGGTGGCATTGAGCTGCTGGCCGCCGACAGACGGCAGGCCGCCGAGCTGGCCGGCGGTCACCTGCGTGTTCTGGGTCTGGATCGCCGCGGTCACGTCGCTGGGCATCAGATTGTATTTGGCCAGCTTGTCGGGATCGAGCCAGATGCGCATGGCGTATTCGGCGCCGAACAACGTCACCTGCCCGACGCCGGCAACGCGACTGATCGGATCGTTGACCGAGGAGGCCACGTAGTCGGCGATGTCGCTGGCGGCAAGCCGACCGTCCTCGGAGACGAAACCCAGCACCATCAAGAAGCTCGCCGAGGACTTCACGACCTTGATGCCCTGCTGCTGCACGACCTGCGGCAGCAGCGGAGTTGCAAGCTGCAGCTTGTTCTGCACCTGCACCTGGGCGATGTCGGCATCGGCCCCGTTGGTGAAGGTCAGCGAGATCTGCACTTGGCCCGTCGAGGTGCTCGACGACGACATGTATTGCAGATAGTCGAGACCGGTCATGTTCTGCTCGATGACCTTGGTCACCGAGTTCTCCGCGGTCTCGGCATTGGCGCCGGGATAGGTCGCCGTGATCGTGACGACGGTCGGCGCGATCTGCGGATATTGCGCGATCGGCAGCCGCATGATCGCGAGCACGCCGCCCAGCATGATCAGGATGGCGATGACCCAGGCGAAGATCGGCCGCTTGATGAAGAAATGGGACATGACGGTTACTGCTCGGCTGTGGCGGCTGCAGGCCGCGCGTCGGCCTGCCGCGTCGGATTCACGGCAAGACCGGTTGCGGGATCGACCGCGACCTCGACGGTCTTGACCGGCGCGCCGGGGCGAGCCTTCTGCGTTCCCTCGACGACCAGGCGGTCGCCCGCCTTGGCGCCGGAGCGCACCAGCCAGTTGCTGCCGACATCCTCTCCGAGTTCCAGCGTCCGCTGCTCGACCTTGCCGTCCTTGTCGACGAACATCGCCACCGCCTGCCCCAGCGGATTACGCGAGACCGCCCGCTGCGGCACCAGGATCGCGGCCGTGTCCACGCCGGCGACGACGCGGGCGCGCACATACATGCCCGGCAGCAGCGCCCGCTCGGGATTGGCGAAGACCGCGCGCGACGAGACCGAGCCGGTGCTCTCGTTGACACTGGCATCGGTGAAGCCGTACTTGCCCTTGTGGCCGTAAGCCCTGCCGCTCTCCATCAAGAGCTCGACCTGCACGCCTTCGGCAGGACGCTTAAGCCGGCCACTGGCGATCTGGTTGCGCAGGCGTTCCATCTCGGAGGTCGACTGATCGAGGTCGACATAGACAGGGTCGAGCTGCTGGATCGTCGTCATCGCGGTCGCCTGGCTGGCGGTGACCAGCGCACCGGGCGTGATGCTCGACTTGCCGATCCGGCCCGAGATCGAGGCCGTGACCTTGGTGCGATCCAGCGAGATCGCAGCCGTGTCGCGGTTGGCCTCCGCCGCCTTCACGTCGGCCTCGCCCTGCTTGTAGGCGGCGACCGCATCGTCGACATCCTGCTGGCTCGCCGCATTGGTTTGCAGAAGCTGGGTCTTGCGCGCGGCCTTGAGCTTGACGCTGACGAGCGTTGCCTCCGACCTCTGCACCGCGGCCTCGGCGCTGGCCAAGCCCGCCTTGTACTGCACCGGATCGATCTCATAGAGCAGGTCGCCTTCCCTGACCTCGGCGCCTTCCACGAAGTCGCGCTTGAGCAGAATGCCCGTGACCTGCGGCCGGACCTCGGAAACCTGGTAGGCGACGACGCGGCCCGGCAGCACCGTCGAGATCTTCGCTTCCTGCGGTTTCAGGGTCATGATGCCGACCTCTGGCACCATCTGCTGCAATGCCGCTTGCGGGTTCTGCTCCCCGCAAGCGGCAAGCAGCAGGGCAATCAAGGGAACAGCGCGGACGATCGGGGAACGCATGAGACGATCCATGGGTAAGTTGCGGCCCCTGAAGGGCATCGCGCGGAAACATTTGGAAACTATTCAGTTTCCATTGGGAAACTTGGTAGTTTCCTTCCCTGAAGTCAAGTGCTAGGCTGCCTGCACAACGGCGTTCAAGCAGTCGTGAAGCAGCTCAAATTCAAGCGGGTACGTCCATGGCGAAAGAAGCCAGCAGTCAGAGGCGCATTGCTCCGCCGTCGGAGCGGACCAAGCCGACCGTGGGCCCCGCCCCCGACGCTCGCATGAGGCAATTGCTGGCGGCGGCGAAGGACACCTTCACCAGCAAAGGGTTTGCCGCGACGACGATGGACGACATCGCCGGTGCCGCCGGGATGTCGAAGAAGACGCTCTACAAATTGTTCGAGAGCAAGACCGAGCTGTTCCGCGCCATGCTGCTGCGCAGCTTGCTGGAAGCCGATTACGCAGACACCCCTTCGGAAGGATCACCAGTGATCCGGCTTCGAAACATGCTGCGCGAGGCGGCCAACGTCGCGCTGTCGCCTGGCGAGATCGCCCTGCAGCGTTTGATCATCGGTGAACGTCAGGCGTCCCCGGAGCTGGGGCGTATGTTCGCCGAGGTCATCATGGAAAGCGGCACGGAGCATATCGTCGAGCTACTGAAGGCAGTTCGCCTGGAGCCCCGTTTTCAGGGCGTGCCGCTCCGCCTCATTGCCGAAATGCTGTTCGGCATGGTGTTCAGCCACGATCATTTCAGGCTGCTGACAGACACCGCATTCAAGTTCAATCGCCGCGCCCTGGACCGGCGGATCGATCTTGCCATTGCAACCTTCTGTGCGGCCGACGAATAAGCGTGAGCCGCCTCGCTCGGCTTGGAAGAAGGTCAGCAGCCGAGCCTATCGGCGATCCCGCCAAAGTCCTTGGCGACGATGTCCCACTTGCCGGTGGCTTCGAAATCGACCTTCTGGAGCGGACCGTACTCCGTCGGCCGTGCGACGAACGCGGTCTTCAGGCCGTTCTTCTGCGCCGCCGCGAGATCGCCGTTGTGGGCGGCGACCATCATCACCTCCTCCGGCTTGAGGCAGAGCAGCCTTGCTGCGCCCAGATAGGTTTCCGGATCGGGCTTGTAGTGCTCGAACAGCTCGGCCGACATGACGAGATCCCACGGCAGGCCGGCAAACTTCGCCATGTTGGTGAGCAGCGCGACATTGCCGTTCGATAGCGGCGAGATCACGAATTTCGACTTCAGCCGGGTGAGGCCCGCGACGCTGTCTGGCCAGGGATTGAGGCGATGCCAGCCCTTGGTGAGATAATCGAGATCGGCGTCAGTGAGGCCCTTGATCGCGAACTGCGCGACCAGCTTCTCTAGCGAGCGGCGGTGCAGATCATCCAGCATGACATAGCCGCGCTCGGGATGTTTGCGCACATCGTCCATCGAGGCCATGTACATGCCGCGCCAGCCGTCGACGAGCGCCGTCCAGTCGGCACTGATGCCGCGCTGCCTGCTCCACCACATGAAGTCGGTGATGAGGCTGGTGCGCCAGTCCACAACCGTGCCGAAGACGTCGAAGACAAGGGCTTTGACGGCGGAGAGTTCGGACATGGCGCTTCCCGTGATTGTTCTTGTTGTCATTCCGGGATGCGCCGTTAGGCGCAGGCCCGGAATCCATACTCCCGATCGTGGTTATGGATTCCGGGCTCGACGCTTTGCGTCGCCCCGGAATGACGGGCAGTTGTTATGCCCTACTTAGTCCAGATGGAACTTCGCAAGCTCGCGATGCTCGGCCTTGATGTAGCGCACGGTGCCGGTGACCGAACGCATCACCACCGTCTCGGTCTCGATCACGCCGTCCTTGCGAAATTTGACGCCCGAGAGCAGCGAGCCCGTGGTGACGCCGGTGGCGGCGAACAGGCAGTCGCCGCGCGCCATGTCCTCGATGCCGTAGATCATCTTGGGATCGTTGACGCCCATCTTGGCGGCGCGTTCACGCTTCTCGTCGGAATCGAGGATGAGACGGCACTGCATCTGGCCGCCGATGCAGCGCAGCGCCACGGCCGCGAGCACGCCTTCCGGCGCGCCGCCGGTGCCGAGATACATGTCGACGCCGGTGTTATCGGGGTCGGCGCAATGGATCACGCCGGCCACGTCGCCGTCGGTGATCAGGCGCACGGCGGCGCCGGTCGAGCGCACGCTCTCGATGATGCTGGCATGGCGCGGACGATCGAGCACCAGAACCGTGATGCCGTCGGGCTGGACACCCTTGGCCTTGGCGAGACGGCGGACGTTGTCGGCCGGCGTTGCATCGAGATCGACGACGCCCTTGTTGTAGCCCGGCCCGATCGCGAGCTTCTGCATGTAGACGTCGGGGGCGTGCAGCAGCGTACCGCCGTCGGCCATCGCCATGGTGGCAATCGAGCCCGGCATGTTCTTGGCGCACAGCGTGGTGCCTTCGAGCGGATCGACCGCGATGTCGACCTGCGGGCCGGCGTTCAGGCCGACCTTCTCGCCGATGAAGAGCATCGGCGCCTCGTCGCGCTCGCCCTCGCCGATCACGATGGTGCCCTCGATCGGGAGCTTGTTGAGCTCGCGGCGCATCGCATCCACCGCAGCCTGGTCGGCCGCTTTCTCGTTGCCGTGCCCGCGCAGCCGCGCCGACGACACCGCCGCCCGCTCCGTCACCCGCACGATCTCCAGCGTGAGGATGCGCTCGAGCAACGCGTGCGGGGGGACTGAAATATGGGTCGACATCGGCTCACTCCTTCGAAACGGTTTTGGACAGAAGTCTCTGCCCGCATCAACTCTCAACGCCCACGGTTCGTTCGTTCAAACCGCCTCATTGTTTCAGCATGACCTTTCCGGAAAACCGCTTCGCACTATGTGCTGGCGCGGTCCTTCGGATCCGGGACATGCTCAGTTCTTCTCGATCCGGATCACCTGCGGCCGTCCGCTGATCACCTTGTCCTTCTGCACGGCGGCGAGCGCGCGGCGCACCGCGTCCTCATGCGTCGCGTAGGTGATCAGGATGACGGGCACAGGAACCGCCTTGCCGTCGGCTGGCGCAGCGCCGCCATTGGGATGACGCTGCACGATCGACTCGATCGAAATCTTCTGCTCTGCCAGCCGCGTCGCGATCGCAGCCGCGGTGCCGGGGAAATCGCGCGCCAGAAGGCGGATGTAATAGCCGCCCTCGTGCCGCTCCATCGGCGCCTTCTTGGTGTCGCGCAAATGAGAAATGGGCCGGCCGAACGGATTGGCGCGGATTCCGCGCGCGACATCGGCGATATCGGCGACGACGGCGGATGCCGTCGCGGCACCGCCGGCGCCGGGGCCGACCAGCGTGATCGGCGGAATGCCCTCGCCGTCGATTGTGACCGCATTGGTGACGCCCATCACCTGCGCGATCGAGGAGGATTTCGGAACCATGGTCGGATGCACGCGCTGCTCGATGCCCTTGGCGGTGCGCACCGCAACGCCGAGCAGCTTGACGCGGTAGCCGAGATCGGCCGCCGCGCGCAGATCTTCCGGCGCGATGGAGGAGATGCCTTCGACATACACCGCGCTTTGAGCAACTTTCGTGCCGAAAGCGAGGCTGGCGAGAATGGCGAGTTTTTGCGCGGTGTCATGGCCGTCGACGTCGAAGGACGGGTTGGCCTCGGCATAACCGAGCCGCTGCGCATCCGCGAGGCATTCGGCGAAGGACAGGCCTTCCTGCTCCATCCGGGTCAGGATGTAATTGCAGGTGCCGTTGAGGATGCCATAGACGCGGTTGATGCCGGTTCCGGCAAGACCCTCGCGCAACGTCTTGATGACGGGGATCGCGGCGCCGACGGCTGCCTCGTAATTCAGCGCACCGCTGTGCTTTTCAGCGGCCTTTGCCAGTTTCAAACCGTGCTTCGCGAGCAGCGCCTTGTTTGCCGTGACCACTGACTTGCCGGCGCTGAGCGCGGCCTCGACCGCCGACAGCGCGGGATCGCCGGCGCCGCCCATCAGCTCGACGAAGCAATCGATGCCGGGATGCGTGGCCAGCGCCAACGGATCCTTGACCCATTCGACGCCGCGCAGGTCGATGCCGCGCTTCTTCGCCTTCGAGCGCGCGGTGACGGCGACGACGCGGATACCGCGGCCGCTGCGGCCTGCGAGCACGCGGGCCTGCGTTTCAATCAAACGGACAACTTCGGCGCCCACGGTGCCGAGCCCCGCTATGCCCACTTTCAGGGGTGCAACCATGATGACTTAGAAAACCTGCCGAAGAGAACTTAACGCCGATTGGCGAGCGGAACGACGTTGTGCAACGTTTCGATGCCGCTTTCAAGGAAGCGTCGCACGCCGCGCGCGGCCTGCCTGATCCGTTGCTCGTTTTCCACCATGGCGATGCGGACATATCCTTCACCATGCTCGCCGAAGCCGACGCCGGGCGAGACCGCAACGCCGGATTTCTCCACCATCAGGGTCGCGAATTGCATGCTGCCGACGCTGCGGAAGGCTTCGGGCAGCGGCACCCAGGCGAACATCGAGGCCTCCGGCGGCGGGATCTCCCAGCCGGCGCGGCCGAACGATTCCACCAGCGCATCGCGGCGCTTGCGGTAGGTGTCGCGCATCTCCTTGATGCAATCGTCGGGACCGTTCAGTGCGGCGGTCGCCGCGACCTGCACCGGCGTGAAGGCGCCGTAATCGAGATAGGATTTGACGCGGGCGAGCGCTGCGATCACGCGCTCGTTGCCGACCGCAAAGCCCATGCGCCAGCCGGCCATCGAATAGGTCTTCGACATCGAGGTGAACTCGACGGAGACGTCCATCGCGCCGGGCACCTGGAGCACCGAGGGCGGCGGATTGTTCTCGTCGAAATAGACCTCGGCATAAGCGAGATCGGACAGGATCAGGATCTCGTGCTTCTTCGCGAACGCGACGAGGTCCTTGTAGAAATCCAGGCTCGCGACATAGGCGGTCGGGTTCGAGGGATAGCAGACGACGAGCGCCAGCGGCTTGGGGATCGAATGCACGATCGCCCGCTCCACCGCCTCGAAGAACTGCGGCGTCGGCTCCGACGGCACCGAGCGGATCACGCCGCCCGCCATCAAAAAGCCGAAGGCGTGAATCGGGTAGCTCGGGTTCGGACAGAGGATGACGTCGCCGGGCGCGGTGATCGCCTGCGCCACGTTGGCAAAGCCTTCCTTCGAGCCCAGCGTCGCGACGATCTGGGTGTCGGGGTTGAGCTTCACGCCGAAGCGGCGGGCGTAGTAGCCGGCCTGGGCCCGGCGCAGTCCGGGGATGCCGCGGGACGCCGAGTAGCGATCGGTGCGCGGCTTGCCCAGCGTCTCCTTCAGCTTCTCAAGCACATGCGCCGGGGCCGGCAGATCCGGGTTGCCCATGCCGAGGTCGATGATATCGGCGCCGGCATTCCGCGCGGCCGCCTTGGCCCGATTGACCTGCTCGAACACGTAAGGCGGAAGGCGGCGGATGCGGTAAAATTCTTCCATGGCTCTCTGGGCTCCGGGGCAACCGGTCAGGACAGAATCGACAGGCCAGGACGGCGCTTCGGAAAGGCGTCCATTTTCGCCGTGAAAATTACTCAAAATCAAATGCTTAGAGCAATCATCGACGACGAAGACTGAAGTCGTTCGCCCTGACTCTCGGCTGAACGTGGTCTTTTAGCACGGCAAGGCGGGGGCGCCAGCGATTACCTTGGAGCGGCTCATTTCGCATCCTTGCCGGCGACGGCCTGGCGATCGCGCGCGGCGGCGAGCTCAGCCTCGATCTTGGCGCGCTGCTCCGGCGGGATGACCGCTTGATCACGATCCGGCGGCAGGTCGTGCACCGGCAGGTAGGTGCCGGGCTCCCTGGGATGCGCCTGCGCGTCCGCGGGGGTCATATCCGCGAGCTGGCTCGAGCAGCCGCCAACGGCGAGCGCCGCGATCAGCAGCGCGCCGCGGATCGGCAGCGTCTTTTGCAGGTCCCACAACGCCAACACTTGGGAAATCCCCTACTCGTCCCAAAGCACGGCCCCGGGCAACCTTACCCAAGACCGCGCCCAAGCTCAAACCATTGCTGCCCAAATGGTGCGAGCGAGAAAACAGCCATTGCCCACCAAGCCGAGCGGTGCGGCCCGAATGTGACGGAACCAAGAAGATTTGTCGCAGTGCAACACATCTTCGAGAGTGTTTAACGTCAAACATGCGAGCTTCGCGGTGACGAATACGGAATGAACCGTTACTGTTCTGCTCATGAGCATGGCCACGACCGATACGCCCAAACCCGAGACGAAGTTCGATGCGGAAGCCTTCGCGATGAATGTCGCGCGGGCGATGGAGAGCGGCGGCAAGGCGCTGGCCGCCTACCTCAAGCCGCGCGAGAGCGGCGAGGTGCAGGATCGCCCGCCGGCCGAGCTCGCCGAGGTCGTCAAGACCTTCACCTCGGTCGCCGAATACTGGCTGTCGGATACGTCCCGCTCCTCCGATCTGCAGACCAAGCTCGCCAAGGACTATCTCGACCTCTGGGGCTCGGCGGTGCGCCGCATGGCCGGCCAGGACGCAGCGCCCGCGATCGCGCCCTCGCCGCGCGACAAGCGCTTTGCCGACCCGGAATGGAAGTCGAACCAGTTCTTCGATTTCGTCATGCAGCTCTATCTGCTCACGACCAGATGGGCGCAGGAGCTGGTGCGCGACGCCGAAGGGCTCGATCCGCAGACCCGCCGCAAGGCGGAGTTCTACGTCCAGCAGGTCATCAACGCGATCTCGCCGTCCAACTTCGTGCTGACCAATCCGGAGGTGCTGCGCGAAACGGTGGCCAGCAGCGGCGAGAACCTCGCCCGCGGCCTGAAGATGCTGGCCGAGGATATCGCAGCCGGAAAGGGCATGCTGAAGATCCGCCAGTCCAACCCGGACAACCTCGTCGTCGGCGTCAACATGGCGACGACGCCGGGCAAGGTGATTTACCAGAACGAGATGATGCAGCTGATCCAGTATTCGCCGACCACGGAGACGGTGCTGCGCACTCCGCTCCTGATCGTGCCGCCCTGGATCAACAAGTTCTACATCCTCGATCTCAAGCCGGAGAAATCCTACATCAAGTGGTGCGTCGACCAGGGCATCACCGTGTTCGTGATCTCATGGGTCAATCCCGACAAGCGGCTCGGCAACAAGAGCTGGGAAGACTACATGAAGGAAGGCCCGCTCACGGCGATGGACGTGATCGAGAGGGTCACCGGCGAGATGAAGGTGCACACCGCCGGCTATTGCGTCGGCGGCACCATGCTCGCGACCACGCTGGCCTGGCTCGCCGAGAAGCGCCGCCAACGCGTGTCGTCGGCGACGTTCTTCGCCGCACAGGTCGACTTCACCCATGCGGGTGACCTCCTGGTGTTCGTCGACGAGGAGCAGATCGCGGCGCTCGAGCAGGACATGAAGGCGGCCGGCGTGCTCGAAGGCTCGAAGATGGCGATGGCCTTCAACATGCTGCGCTCCAACGATCTGATCTGGTCCTACGTCGTCAGCAACTACCTGAAGGGGCAGCAGCCGAGCGCGTTCGACCTCTTGCACTGGAATTCGGACGCGACGCGCATGACCGCGTCGAACCATTCCTATTATTTGCGCAATTGCTATCTGGAGAACCGGCTCTCCACCGGCACGATGGTGCTCGACAACACGCTGCTCGATCTCTCCAAGGTCAAGGTGCCCGTCTACAACCTCGCCACCCGCGAGGACCACATCGCGCCCGCTGAATCGGTGCTGTACGGCTCGCAGTTCTTCGGCGGTCCGGTGAAATACGTGCTGTCCGGCTCGGGCCACATCGCCGGCGTCGTCAATCCGCCCGCCTCGAACAAGTACCAGTACTGGACCAACGACAACATCAAGGACGTCAACGTCGCCCAATGGATGAAGGACGCGGTCGAGCACAAGGGCTCGTGGTGGCCGGATTGGCGTCAATGGCTGGGCGAGCTCGATCCGGAGCAAGTCCCGGCGCGCAGCGTCGGCAGCGACGCCCTGCCGGCGATCGAGGACGCGCCCGGCAGCTATGTCAGGGTTCGCGCATAGCGGAATCTTCCGCGCTTTTGTATAGACTCGCGCTCAACGCAGCGACGACAGAGGGGACCCGACCATGACGCGCGAATTGTTCTGGCTGACACTGACGGTGATCCTGACCGGGATCCTCTGGATCCCCTACACCATCAACCGCTGCCAGGTCCGCGGCCTCAGCGGCGCCATGGCCAACCCCTCGCGCGGCGACAAGCCGCAGGCGGAATGGGCGAACCGCCTGATGTTCGCGCATGACAACGCGGTCGAGAACCTCGTGCTCTTTGCGCCGCTGGTACTGATCCTCAACGCGATCGACTATTCCACAAAATGGACCGTGCTCGCCTGCGCCGTCTATTTCTGGTCGCGCGTCGCACATCTCATCGTCTACGCGATCGGCATCCCGGTGTTCCGCACCCTGGCCTTCACCGTCGGCTTCCTCGCCCAGGCCGTGCTGGCGCTGGCGATCTTCAAGGTGGTTTGATTTCGTGTCCCGGACGCGCGAAGCGCGAGCCGGGACCCAGAACGCCGCAAACGAAACAGAAAACATGGGCCCCGGCTCTGCAGCGCACCGCTGAAGGAGCGCTGCGCTGCGTCCGGGGCGCGAGACTGCCCTACTCCTCCGGCAATCCCAGCATCAGCCGCATGTTCTGCACGGCGGCGCCCGAGGCGCCCTTGCCGAGATTGTCGAGCCGGGCGACCAGCACCGCCTGGTGATATTTGTCGCTGGCGAAGACGTAGAGCTCGAGCATGTTGGTCTCGTTGAGCGCCTCCGGCTCGATCCGGCCGCCTTTGGCCGCCTCGTTCTGCAGCGGCATCACCTTGACGTAATTCGAGCCGACGTACCGCTTGGCGAGCGCAGCCTGCAGATCGGTACCGCCGGGCTTGCCGGGCAGCGTGTCGAGCTGCAGCGGCACCGAGACCAGCATGCCCTGCCGATAGTTGCCCACCGACGGAATGAAGATCGGCCGCCGCGTCAGGTTCGAATAGAGCTGCATTTCCGGCAGATGCTTGTGCTCGAAGCCGAGGCCGTAGAGCTCGAAGGACGGCGCGCTGCCGTCCTCGAAGCTCGCGATCATCGACTTGCCGCCGCCGGAATAGCCGCTCACCGCGTTGACGGCGACGGGATAATCGGGCGGCAACAGGCCGGCATCGACGATCGGCCGCAGCAGCGCAATCGCGCCGGTCGGATAGCAGCCGGGATTGGAGACCTTCTTCGCCGCCTTGATCTTGCCGGCCTGGTCAGCCGTCAGTTCCGGAAAGCCGTAGGCCCAATCGGGCGCGACCCGGTAGGCGGTCGAGGCGTCCAGCACCTTCGGGCCCGAAGCGCCCATGCTGTCGACCAGCGCAACCGTTTCCTTGGCGGCATCGTCGGGCAGGCAGAGGATGACGAGATCCACCTCCTCCATCAGCGCCTTCTTGGCCGCGGGGTCCTTGCGCTTGTCGTCGGCGATCGTCCTCACGACGACGTCGTTCTGGAGTTTCAGCCGCTCGTTGATGCCGAGCCCGGTGGTGCCGGAGCCGCCGTCGACGAAGACGGTCGCGGGTTTGGTGGCAGCGCCCTTCGGGGCCTGTTTGATGTCAGCGAGGCTCATGGTGCGCTCCCTTCGAGCATGTTCGTGTCGTCTGCAAAAACCTGCGGCCTGGCCTGCCGCATCAAAAGTGAGATCTGCTTGGCGTCGGCATCGCCGGCGCCGAGCGCATTGGCGATCGCCGTGTAGTCGGCGTCGGACTTGTGCTGGTTGAGCTTGAAGCTGCCTTCGACCTCCTCAACCGTCATCACCAGACCCACGATCGCCTTCTTCATCGCCTCGAGCCGTCCGGCCGTCATCTTGTCCGATGTCCACGGCTTCTTCGGCCGCAGCCAGTTCTCGAACTTGTCGCTGAGCGTGTCGATCTGCACCGCCAACTCGTCGTCAGACAACATCCGCACCGGCCCGCTCAGATGCACCGACTGGTAGAGCCAGGTCGGCACCTGGTCCGGCGAGACGTACCAATCCGGCGATACATAGGCATCGGGGCCATTGATCGCGAGCAGCCAGGACGCTGCGCCATCCGCAAGCTTTAGCAGCGGATTGTGACGGGCGACATGAAAGGCCGCCTGCGGCGTGCCATCGGCCGCATAGGTCAGATAGAACGGCAGCGGGGAAGCGACCGGCTTGTGACCGTCAAAGGCGCACATGGTGCCGAAGCCGCGCTCTTCGGCGAACTTCAGGCTTGCGGCGCGGTCCTGCTTGAAAAAGGGTGGCGTGTACATCGTGGTCTCCTGCTGGGCCTCCTTGGGGGGCCGCCGGATCAGATCGCGCTGACAGGAGAGAGAATGCCGCGGATCGGATCCAGCGGCAAAGACGATGATCTCAAACGCGATCGACCGCCCAAACCGCTAAAGAGCGGCGGCGGCGACGAGCGAACAGGATGGTCGCGGCGTTGATCATGGCGCGCGGCTATAAGGCCAGATCGGGTTTCCGTCAAGGTTTCGGCGTCAGATCACCCGCCAGATCCATTCCATGATCTTCGCGAGCACGTCGCCGAACATCAGGAGCACGGCGGACCAGATCAGGGCCGAGACGAAATTGGCGGCCTGGAAGCTCCAATAAGGCATCTCGAAGATGCCGGCCGCAAGCGGCACCGAGGCGCGCAAGGGCCCGAAGAAGCGGCCGATGAAGATGCTGGGGATGCCCCAGCTGCGCACGAAAGCCTCGCCCCTGGGCAGGAGCTCCGGATAGCGCGAGAGCGGCCACATCTGGGCGACCTTCTCCTTGTAGCGGTAGCCGAACCAGTACGAGACCCAGTCGCCGAGCGCCGCGCCGAGGCCGCCGGCGATCCAGATCGGGTAGAAGCTGATGCCGCTCGCCCCGATCAGCGCACCGATCGCGACCAGCGCGCCCCAGGCCGGGACCAGCAGCGAGATGAAGGCGAGCGATTCCCCGAAGGCGAGCAGGAACACGATCGGAGCCGCCCAGGCCTGGTGAACGCGCACGAAATCGGCCAGGGCGTGCGCAAATTGCTCCATCTAAAAAAAGCCTTCCCGCCCCGTCTCAAGGTGCTGCTCGATGAAAAAGACTGGTAAGCCAAGGGCTTGTGTGACATCAAGTCACAAAACTCGCTCGGCGCCGACGGTCCGGTCAAATTGCCGGGAATTGCAGGGCCTGCGGCGTAAAATCGCCGGGATTGACTCCCAACCAAACCGCCCCGGCCGCCCGCGGTAACCTTTCCAAGTCAGAAGTGGCATAGTCGGCCTAACCGATTCGCCGCTTATGCGGCCCTCAAAGCGTATCAAGATATATGTCCAAACAGTTGAAACCCAAAGCAAAAGACGATTTTTTCGGCGGCGATGAGCCAAAGCCTCGCACGCCTGCCAAGGCGGCTTCGCGCGGAACCGGCGGCGAAGCCGACTACACGGCAGCCGACATCGAGGTGCTCGAAGGCCTGGAACCGGTGCGGCGCCGACCCGGCATGTATATCGGCGGCACCGATGAGAAGGCGCTGCATCATCTGTTCGCCGAGGTCATCGACAACTCGATGGACGAGGCGCTGGCGGGACATGCGACCTTCATCGGCGTCGAACTCTCCGCGGACGGCTTCCTGACCGTCACCGACAACGGCCGCGGCATCCCGATCGACCCGCATCCAAAATTTCCGAAGAAATCGGCGCTCGAAGTCATCATGTGCACGCTGCATTCGGGCGGCAAGTTCGACAGCAAGGTCTACGAGACCTCCGGCGGCTTGCACGGCGTCGGCATCTCCGTGGTGAACGCCCTCTCCTCGCTGCTCGAGGTCGAGGTCGCGCGCAGCCAGAAGCTCTACCGCATGACCTTCGAGCGCGGACACCCCAAGGGCAAGCTCGAGGATCTCGGCAAGATCAACAACCGCCGCGGCACGCGCGTCCGCTTCAAGCCCGATACCGACATCTTCGGCGCCAAGGCTGCGTTCAAGCCGCAGCGCCTGTTCAAGATGACGCGCTCGAAGGCGTATCTGTTCGGCGGCGTCGAGATCCGCTGGAATTGCGCGCCCGAACTGCTCAAAGGCGTCGAGGACGTACCGGCCGAAGCGACATTCCACTTCCCCGGCGGCCTCAAGGATTATCTGGCGGCAGCAATTCACGCCGACACGCTGGTCCACCCGGATATCTTCTCCGGCAAGTCGGGCCGCAACGGCGCGCATGGCGCCTGCGAATGGGCGGTGGCCTGGACCGCGGATGCCGACGGCTTCCTCTCTTCCTACACCAACACCGTCCCGACACCCGATGGCGGCACGCACGAATCCGGCCTGCGCAGCGCGCTGCTGCGCGGCCTGAAGGATCACGCCGAGCGCGTCGGACAGGGCAAGCGCGCCTCGTCCATTACGTCGGAAGACGTGATGGTCGGTGCCGCCGTCATGCTTTCCGTGTTCGTGCGCGAGCCCGAATTCCAGGGCCAGACCAAGGATCGTCTCGCCACCGCGGAAGCGCAGCGCATCGTCGAACAGGCGATGAAGGATCCGTTCGATCACTGGCTGTCGGGCAATCCGAACATGGCCAACAGGCTGCTCGATTTCGTGATCGACCGCGCCGAGGAGCGGCTGCGCCGCCGCCAGGAAAAGGAGACGGCGCGCAAGACCGCCGGCAAGAAGCTGCGGCTGCCCGGCAAGCTCGCCGACTGCACCGATGCCGGCACCGAAGGCTCCGAGCTCTTCATCGTCGAAGGCGACTCGGCCGGCGGCAGCGCCAAGCAGGCGCGTGACCGCAAGACTCAGGCCGTGCTGCCGCTGCGCGGCAAGATCCTCAACGTCGCCTCCGCCGGCAAGGACAAGCTGACGGCCAATGCCCAGCTCTCCGACCTCGTGCAGGCGATCGGCTGCGGCCAGCTCCTGCAATACCGAGAAGAGGATCTGCGCTATCAGCGCATCATCATCATGACCGACGCCGACGTCGACGGCGCGCACATCGCTTCGCTGCTGATCACATTCTTCTACCGGCAGATGCCGCGGCTGATCGACGAGGGTCACCTCTTCCTGGCCGTGCCGCCGCTCTACAAGCTCACGCACGGCACCAAGTCGGTTTACGCGCGCGACGACAAGCACAAGGAAGAGTTGATCAAAAGCGCGTTCAACGCCAACGCCAAGGTCGAGGTGAACCGCTTCAAAGGCCTCGGCGAGATGATGCCGGCGCAGCTCAAGGAGACCACCATGGATCCGAGGAAGCGCACGCTGCTCAAGGTGGTGCTGCTCGCCGACGATCGCGACACCACGGCGGATTCGGTGGAACGGCTGATGGGCACCAAGGCCGAGGCGCGCTTCGCCTTCATCTCGGACAAGGCCGAGTTCGCCAGCGAGGAGCTGCTGGACGTTTGAGCCCTCGGCCCTGTAGCGCTCCGTCAAGAGCCCCGGCGAAAAGCCGGGGCTCTTTTGCTTTGCGGGGGCGATGACGTCGCTGCGGTCCGTATGGCCTTGAGCGATTCCCGGAATCGTCGTTGCGACTCGGCCAACGACTCACGGCGCTCAGGCGGAGGCACGACTGCCTCCATTTCGGACAAGGCCGGTTTGCTAACGAAACCTTACCCAAGGTTGAATTCCAAAAATCTCGGTAAGGCTTTGAATTTATGTAACTATTACAGATCTTGACAGCCGCGGCGGAAATACCCGCGTATCGGCGTTTTCCGGCAACTGTGCCTGCCCGGCAACAGCATTCCGGCAGGAAACGTCTATAGTCCGAGCATCAGATGACACGAACTTCAGTGCGCTCGCGCTGCTACACAGACCAAGGTTGGGGATTTTAACATGAAGAAGGTTTTGCTCGCTCTGACCGCGGTTGCCGCGATGACCGGTTCGGCCTCGGCGGCCGATCTCGGTGCCCGTCCCTACGTGAAGGCCCCGATGCCGGCGCCCGTCGCCAACTGGACCGGCTTTTACGTGTTCGGCGGCGGCGGCGGCGGCCTCTCCAATGCCGACCAGCACGTCCAGACCACCGTTGGTGCGGTTCCGCTGACGATCGACCAGCGTCAGGGCGGCTCCGGTTGGTTCGGCACCGTCGGCGCCGGTTACGACTGGCAGTTCAGCGGCACCTGGGTCGCCGGTGTGTTCGCTGACGGCCAGTTCGGCAGCATCCGCGCCACCATCCAGGATCCGATCGTCGGCATCACCGGCAACCAGAAGCTGGAAACCTCCTGGGCCGCGGGCGTGCGCCTCGGCTGGCTGGTCGCCCCGAACGTTCTCTCCTACGTCAACGGTGGTTACTCGGGCGCCCACTTCGGCCAGACCAACTTCACGACGCTGGGCGGCACTCCCGCCGGCATCCACCTCAACAGCTACAACCGCAACGGCTGGTTCGTCGGCGGCGGTGTCGAGAACAGCCTGAACATCTTCGGCGTCTCTTCGCCCGGCTGGTTCATGAAGACCGAGTATCGTTCGGCCTTCTACAACGCCAAGACCTCGAACGAGCTCTTCGACGGTACCAACGCGCTGGTCGGCCGCGACATCCGCGCCAACAGCTGGAACCAGACGATCTCGACCTCGCTGGTCTACCGCTTCAACTGGACCGGTCCGGTCGTCGCCAAGTACTGATCCGACCAAGTACTGATCCGAACGCAAGTTCAGACGTCAAAGCCCCGGCATCGCCGGGGCTTTTTCGTTATGGTCAGTCGGCGACCAAAGCTCGACTTCAGCGTCGTACGCAGCGGCGAGCTGAGCTTCGATCACTCACATAACGTTGGTGACCGCCTGCCCCCCCGCATCGCGCCATGCGCTGGGCTTCGCCGCGTTGGCTTCTGCCGGCGGCGCCATTGTATCCGGACCAAAGCTACGGCTACTGTGGGCCCAAGCTCTCCTGACCGTGGCGATCGATGCCGCGGGTCGCGACGGAAGCGGACCGACGGGGAGGAATGCATGCGCAGATTTCTGCTTGTAGCAGGCCTGTTTGCCCTCGCCGTCGGGCTGCTCTGGATCGGACAGGGTACGGGTACGGTGCCCTGGCCGCGATCGAGCTTCATGGTCAACCAGCTGCATTGGGCCGGCTATGGCGCCGCCATGGCCGGCTTCGGGCTGGTGCTGATCTGGCAGAGCAACCAATAAAAGAAACCAGGGAATACAAGCATGACATCCAGCCGGTTCGAGCTCCGCGGCAAGGTCGCGGTCGTAACAGGAGGCAATGGCGGCATCGGGCTCGGCATGGCGCGCGGCCTTGCCGATGCCGGCGCCGACATCGCCGTGGTCGGACGCAACGAGGCCAAGTCCAAAGCAGCCGTCGAAGATCTCAGGCAGCGCGGCGTCAAGGCGATCGCGATTGCGACCGATGTCACCGATAGGGCCGCCATCGAAGCCATGATCGCGCGCGTGGTGAAGGATCTCGGCCGCATCGACATCCTCGTCAACAATGCCGGAATGAGCATCCGCAAGCCGCCGCACGAGCTCGAGCTCGACGAGTGGAACAAGGTGATCGACACCAACCTCACCAGCGCCTTCCTGTGCTCGAAGCTTGCTTATCCGGCCTTGAAGGCGTCAGGCAACGGCAAGGTGATCAACATCGGCTCGATGATGTCGATCTTCGGTGCGAGCTTCGCCACCGCCTATGCGGCGAGCAAGGGCGGCATCGTGCAGTACACGCGTGCCTGCGCCAATGCCTGGGCGCCCGACAACATCCAGGTCAATGCGATCCTGCCGGGCTGGATCGACACCGACCTCACCCGCGGCGCGCGGCAGCAGGTGTCAGGATTGCACGAGCGGGTGCTGGCGCGCACGCCTGCGGGGCGCTGGGGCGACATCGACGATTTCGCCGGCATCGCCGTGTTCCTGGCATCGTCCGCGTCGAACTTCGTCACGGGCACCGCGATCCCCGTCGATGGCGGTTTCTCGGTGATGGCCTGAGGCCGGGCCTGTCGGCCATTCAACAACGCAAAAAAGAAGCCCCGGACAAATCCGGGGCTTTAATTTAGGCAGTGCTTTTTTTGATCGTTGGTCGCGTTGCGTCGTCGACGTGCTCAGTAACGGGCAATGACAGGTGCGTCGAACTTGTAGCTCGCGCGCACGACGGCCCACTGGATGTCGCGCGGCTTGGCATCGAAGGTGTAATTCCCCGACGTGCCGCCGAGCTGATAGGTCTGGCTGCCGAAGGCCGCGTAATTGTATTCGAGGCCGACGATCCAGTTGCGGGTGACGCCATATTCCCAGCCGGCGCCGACGGTCCAGCCGTTGGCCCAGTGGGTCTGTCCGCCCGAGCCCGACACACCGACGGTGTCGCTGACCGACAGACGGTTGTTCGCGCCGGCATAGCCGCCCTTGACGTAGAAGAGGTTGTTCTGCACGGCGAAGCCGGCGCGGCCGACCACGGTCGCGAGCACGTTGGTGCGCCAGGAGAACACGTCGTCGCCCGCACCGAACGCGGTGTTCGTGAACGAGCCCTTGTTGTCGAGGCCGGAGATCGTGCCTTCCATGCCGAACACGTAGTTGTTGGCTTGCCAGTTGTAGCCGATCTGGGCGCCGCCCATGATGCCTGCGCTGCGCTGACGATAGCCCTCGCCCGGGACGAGATCGCCGAACGGCGCACCGGTCCCGTTGTTGATGAACTGCTGGTTGGTCCATGCACCGCCGATGTGACCGCCGACATAGAAGCCGGTCCAGTTGAACAGCGGCTCCGCATAGGCGGGCGCCTTGGTGTAGCGCGCACCGAGATCGGCGGCGGAGGCCGCGCCCGCCGAAACCAGAGCGGTCGTGCAGGCGAAGGCGGCAATCAATTTGTTACGCATGGTACAACCCCGTGTCCTTTGATGGACGCACGGTCACAGACGGGTGTTACTAAAATTCGAATCAACAGAGTTAACGCGGCGCATGGGCACGCGCTGGTCCGCAGATCCGTCGGCGCTGTTGCTCGCCCGCAACGCCGCACGCGCGATTTAACGCGACATTATCCCTACCGAATTCCTGGGCTACGATGCCGCTTTCGAATGCACGTGCTCGGGCCGCACGCCGAGCGCAAGCAGGCGCGCCGGAATGCCCTGCAGCCATGGCAGCGCGGTGATGAGGCGCACGATCAGCGGCACTTTGAGCGGCCGATCGCGCTCCTGCAAGGCACTGCTGATGATCTTGTTCTGCACGATCACCTGCATGCGCTGGGTCATCTTCACCGGGAATTCGCGGCGACGGCGCACGGCATCGAGATCGTTGTCGGACGGGCAGCCGTGCTGCATCTTGTCCGCCAGCAGATTGGCGGTCGCGACTGCGTCCTGCACGGCGAGATTGACGCCGACGCCGCCGACCGGAGACATCGCATGCGCGGCATCGCCGATGCAAAGCAGACCCGGCCGCGTCCAGCGCGTCAGGCGGTTGATCGCGACGGTCAGCAGCTTGACGTCGTCAAAGCTCTTCACGTCGGCGATGCCCGACCTGAGGATCGGGGCCATGCGCACGACGTCGTCGAGCAGTGCCTGCAGTCCCCTCGCCTTCACCGCTTCGTGCTGTCCCTTGGCGATGATATAGGCGCACTGCCAATAGTCGCCGCGATCGAACGTGATCATCATCTTGCCGGGCTCGACGCGCGCGAACACGCTTTCCGTCTCGTCGGCCTTGCGGCCGGCGCGGAACCACAGCACGTCCATCGGCGCGCCGATCTCCTCGACACCAAGGCCGGCGCGCTCGCGCACCGTCGAATGCCGGCCGTCGCAGGCGATGGTGAGATCGGCTTCGATGTCGACGACGCCGTCAGGCGTTTTCGCCCGCACCCCCGCGATCTTCTCGCCGCGGCGGATCAGATCGACCGCCTCCGTGCTCATCATCACCTCGAGTGAGGCAAAGCGCCGGCCGGCCTCGCGCAGGAAATTCAAAAAATCCCATTGCGGCATGAAGGCGATGAAGGGGTATTTGGTGTGGAGCCGGCGGAGATCGGCGATGCGCACCGGCGTACCGCCGAACAGGCCGTCCATCTTCTGCAGGCGTTGATGCGGCAGCTTCAGGAAGCCGTCGATCAGGCCGAGTTCGTCCATGACCTCGAGCGTCGAGGGATGCACGGTGTCGCCGCGGAAATCGCGGAAGAAATCCGCATGCTTCTCCAGCACCACGACCTCGATGCCGGCCCGCCCCAGAAGATAGCCGAGCATCATGCCGGCCGGCCCGCCGCCGACGATGCAGCAACGGACTCTTTTCGTCCGGTTCGGTTGTTGGTCGGAGGTCATTGCAGCCGCTATCCACGATGCGAGTATCGATCAAGATATGCCGGACGATTGTAACGCCGGTTCAGGTCGATCGCAGCCTCAATCTGGACGGGTCTCGGCAAGGACGGCTGGCAGCTTCGGATCACGCAGGCCCTCGCGGCCCCCGAATAAACCGCGGGCCCCGTTGTTATGGGGAATACGACCCAAACGGCATCAGCGGGAACGTTCAACGTGGCATGGTTGCTTGCAGGCGTGGCAGCCTGGCTGGCCATCAACATCGCGCTCGTCTATCTGCGCACGCGGCGAAGCGGCAATGCGGAAGAGAGCGAGCCGAAGGTCTAGCTTTGCCTGCGGCGACGGCCGCGCGCGGCTCAGCCTTTCTCGTCAGAGCAGCCGGTCGCCACTTGCGATGCAACGAGAAAGGCCCGCGCTGCGCGGGCCTTTCATGCAGCAGAGCCAGATTATTTCTGATCTTCATTGCTGGTCCCGGAGCCCGGAGTGCCGATCGGCAATCCGTTCGGCGCGTGACCAACACCAGCGTTCCGCTCAGCTTGCGCCGCTGTCGGCGACGTGCCGTTCGCAGTCGGCGACTGAACGTTCGGATTGTTCTGACCTCTGTTGGTGTTGACGTTGGCCCCGGTGGTGGTGCTATGCGTCCCCATTCCTGAAGGGGCCGACGGCCCTGAATTGGCGCTGCTGGATGACGTACCTACTCCGGCACCCGAGCTGGCCGCGGATCCCGCGCCGGCGCCGCCGGTCCCCGTACCGGCAGCGGCACCCGCGCTGGCGCCGCCCGCACCACCGCTGCCCGCACCACCGCCGCCTCCCCCGCCTCCCTGGGCAAAAGCGGACGTCGAAAGTGCAGCGCATGCGAAAGCTACGAGGATGGACTTGCGGATCATGGATCGTCTCCCTGGTTTGGTGGACAATCCAGGTGACCAAGGAGTTGTTCCTTCGCCTGCGGCGAACAGGCGCCCGCTACCTCAAGGCTTCGACTTCCGTTCCCATGGGCGCTTGCCGTCGGCGTCGCGGTCCCAGGGACGCGTCATCGGAGCTCCCTTTTCATCCTCGGCGGCCTTCGCACGGTCCGATTGGACGCGTTCCCGGTCGGTCAGTGGCGGCGTGGGGATAGGAGTAGTTTGCGCCAGAACCGGAAGCGTCGTGAGGAGCGCGACGAGGATGAATTTTGTCATCCCCGGCTCTAACATTTCCACCGTTGACTTGTCCGATTTAAGTTCGTCCATTCCGCCACGCCCGCCCGATCGACACGCCCTCAATTATTGCTGCGGTTCGCGCTGCGGAAACTCTTGATCTCCGAGACGCTGCCGTCGCGATAGGTCAGCTCTACGGAGACGGACTGTGTGCTCGGTGCGAGCTTCATGTAGAGCGGCATGCCCGCAGTGATCGCACTGGGGTCGCGCATGTCGCAAGCAGGCATCTTCAGCACCTGGTTGGGCACGGCAGTGTCGATGCCGATGCGCACCTCGCGGATGGCGCAGCGATAGGACACGAGGTGCGTGTAGTAGACCAGCAGCCCGTTGAACTCGCGGAACGACAGCCAGCTCGTCGATGTCATGTCGAGGATCTTGCGCTGGTCGCGGATCAGCGCGGCCTCGGGATCGAACCGGATCGGGAACGGCCCCTGCATGTCGCCGGACTGATCGACATAGCGGACCTCGATGGTGCCGGCCGCAGCATCCGGCGGCAATTCGATCGACGGGTTCGGCATCCGCTTGCGCGTGCGCGGATCGAGCGTGTCGATGAAGCCGGTCTCGCGGAAATCGCCCTTGCCGGCCATGCGCCAGGAAATGCCGAGCGTCGGGTCGGCGAACGAGAACACCACGCTCCAGCCGCCATTGTGCCGCGAGAAGCTCGCGATCGGCGCGTTGAGGGTCTCCTCCTTCGGCAGTTGCGGCACCGACACCGGCGGTAGCGCCGCGAGCTTCTGCGGTGGCGGATCAGCCGGCCGCGCGACGGCATCCTTCGCCATGCCGCTGAGGAAGACGTCGTCGACCATCTGGTCGAAATAGACCGGCACCTGCCTGTGCTTGACGGTATCGGCCATCTCGCTGACGGCACGGCGGGTGCGCTGCGCCACCTGCACGAGGTTCTCGCCGGGCTGAAGCAGCTCCTTGGCGAAGGTGCGCGTGAACACCGAATTGGGATTGGTGTCGTCGTTGGAGAGGCGGTCGAGCGCGGTCTGGCGGGGACCTGCCGAAAACACCGAGAACACACCTTCGGGCAGTTGCACCATCGGAGCAAGCCCGCCACCACCGGCCACCGCGCGGGTACCCTTGCGCTCGAACGGGTTGTTGCGGCAAGCGTCGAACACCAGGATCGAGGTCCGCGCCTTCTTGTTCTGGAGGCGCTCGACGATGCGGTCGGCCAGGATCGAGGCGTCACGCACCAGCTCTTCCTGCCCTTCGGTCGCCGCCGGCACGTCCGTCGGCAGCAGGTAGTTCTGGCCTGCGATCTCGAAGCCGTGGCCGGCGTAGAAGAAGAACGCGGTATCGCCCGGCTCGATCGCCTTGTCGAAGGCGAGCAGGGTCTCGGAGAATTGCTGCCGGCTCTGGTTCTCGGCGATCATCACCGAGAAGCCGAGCTGCTTCAGCGTATCGCCCATGGTGCGGGCGTCGTTGACCGCCTTGAGCAGCTTCGGGACGTTCCTGTAGTCGTTGTTGCCGACGACGAGCGCGACACGCTTCTCGGCATAGGCGGGAGCTGCGAAGCCGCTCAGGCCCGCCGCCAGGCCAAGGGCCGCCAGAATTCTGAAAAGCCGACGCGTCATCGCAAGATTCCCGTTGCAGAACGGCGCCAAGCCGCTTCCCTCGAACAGCAGTTCATTGGACCCCCTGCCGCTGTGTGATAGTCGGCCCAGACGTTACCGTGGTTCAAGGAACCTGGGCCGCGGTTCCATGATCTGGCTATGGCAGATTCCCGTGGAATCTGCTCTTTCTAGGGCAATTGCGCTGCAAGCGAGGGCTGCCGTGTATCGCTGGTGTACCGACGAGGTCGAGCCGCACGATCGCTTCGACTATTGGCGCGAGGTGCGCTCCAAGGGATTGTTCGGTGTCACTGCCGAACTCGCGCGCGAACGGCGCGCGGACTTCTTCGGCGAGTTCTCGCTGCGCCAGCTTGGCGGCGCCGGCCTCGTCGAGCTGAAGGCCTCGCAATATGCGGTCGAGCGCAGCACCTCCGACATCGCCTACGCACCCGGCGACAGCATCTGCGTCTACCAGCAGCTCGGCAGCGGCGGCTGGTTCGGCGGCATGCGCGGCAACGACTTCGCGATCGCCCCCGGCAGTTTCGCCACCAGCCATACCGACCTGCCCTACCGCACGGCGCCGCTCGGCGCCGGGGGCTTTCACCTGCGGATCCTGAAGATTCCGGTCAGCACCATCCCGGCGCAGGACAAGCGCATGCGCGAGCTTGCGCCCCGGACGTTCGGCGACCCCACCCTGGCGCCCCTGCTCGGGGCCTGCTTTGCCGAGCTCGGCGAAGCCTCAACGGATCAGGGCGACAGCGATGCGACCTCTCTCGTCCAGGCTTTGGCCCATCTGGCGCTGATCGAGCGCGGCATCGTCAGGCCCGGCAGCCGGCGCGGACAGGCCGCGCTGCGGACCGCCCGCCTCTCGCGGGCCCGGCGCCTGATCGCGGGCCACCTGCAAAACCCGGATCTGGCACCGACGATGGTGGCCGACGAGCTCGGCGTGTCCGTGCGCCACCTGCACATGCTGTTCGAGACCGCGGCGAAGAGCTTCTCACAGACCGTGACGGACGAACGCCTGAAACAGAGCCGCCGCCTGATGCGTGAGGCACCCGAGCGGCTGATCGCCGACATCGCGACCTCCTGCGGCTTCGAGAGCCTGGCAACCTACTACCGGGTCTTCAATGCCGCTTATGGCATGGCCCCGGGTGACTTCCGGGCGCAGGGCTCGGATAGGCGTTAGCCGCCGTTTTGGCGGCTCAGGCCGGAGCGCGGGGTTGGGCGGAAAAACCCCAGTCGCACCCGCTATTTGGTAAAAACCTCAGGTTTTTTAGGACCTTCCCGCGCCCGCTCCATTGACTTTGGCCGATTCCCGCCTATGTTCCGGGGCGACGCGGCTCAGATCGAAGACCGATTCCTGAGCCTGGCGCTTTGTTCGCGTGAGTCAGCACCCCCAGCTTCTTTGAGAGCGCGCCGTTTCGGGGTGGAACGCGACAGCCTTATTACCCTCGATTCCGAACGGCGGTTTCGACCAGAGGCTCAATGTCCTTTTCAGATCTCGGACTGTCCGAAAAAGTCCTCGCCGCAGTGGCGGCCACCGGTTACACCACCCCCACCCCCATTCAGGAACAGGCGATCCCCCACGTCCTCGCACGCAAGGACGTGCTCGGCATCGCCCAGACCGGCACCGGCAAGACCGCGGCCTTCGTGCTGCCGATGCTCACCATCCTCGAGAAGGGCCGGGCCCGGGCGCGCATGCCGCGCACGCTGATCCTCGAGCCGACCCGCGAGCTCGCGGCCCAGGTCAAGGAAAACTTCGACCGCTACGGCGCCGGCCAGAAACTCAACGTCGCGCTTCTGATCGGCGGCGTTTCCTTCGGCGACCAGGATGCCAAGCTGACGCGCGGCGTCGACGTGCTGATCGCCACCCCCGGCCGTCTGCTCGACCACACCGAGCGCGGCGGTCTGCTCCTCACGGGGGTCGAGCTGCTCGTCATCGACGAGGCCGATCGCATGCTGGACATGGGCTTCATCCCCGACATCGAACGCGTCTGCAAGCTCGTCCCGTTCACGCGACAGACCCTGTTCTTTACCGCGACCATGCCGCCGGAAATCCGGCGCATCACCGAAGCCTTCCTGCACAATCCGCAGAAGGTCGAAGTGTCCAAGCCTGCCACCACTGCCGTGACCGTCACGCAATCCCAGGTGCCAGCCGGGCGCGAGGCGCACGAGAAGCGCGAGCTGCTTCGCCGCCTGCTGCGCGAAGCCAAGGATCTCAAGAACGCGATCATCTTCTGCAATCGCAAGCGCGAAGTCGCCATCGTTCACAAATCGCTCCAGAAGCATGGTTTCAGCGTCGGCGCACTGCACGGCGACATGGACCAGCCGGCCCGCATGGCGGCGCTCGAACAGTTCCGCAAGGGAGAGCTACCGCTCCTCGTCGCCTCGGATGTCGCCGCCCGCGGCCTCGACATTCCCGAGGTCAGCCACGTCTTCAATTTCGACGTTCCCCACCATCCCGATGACTACGTCCACCGCGTCGGCCGCACCGGCCGCGCCGGTCGCACCGGCACCGCGATCTCGATCGTGACGCCGCTCGACCAGAAGTCGATGGTGGCAATCGAGAAGCTGATCGGCCAGAGCATTCCGCGCGCCGAAGGCGACTTTGAAATCCACGCCGAAGCCTCCGATGGGACCGAGCGTCCGCGCGAGTCGCGTGGCCGCGAACGTTCACGCGGCGGACGCGGCAAGCCGCAGCGCGGCCGCGACCGTGAGCGCAGCCACGAGCCGCGCGAGCCCCGTGGCGAGGCAAGACATGCTTCCGAGGCCAAACATTCTTCTGAAGCAAAGAGTTCTTCGGAGGCAAGACAGCCCGCCGAAGCAAGGCATCGTTCCGACGACAAGCGCAGGGCGGAGCCGCGTCACGACGCGCGCCAGCAGGCCAATAATTCGCACGTGCCGTCGATCGGCCGTCCCGAGCCCCGCCGCCAGCGCGAGGCCGACAGCGAGCCGGGCGATCACTCGCATCTGCCGGCGTTTCTGCTGCGGCCGGTCCGCTCCCCCGCCGGAGCCTGAGGCGCGAGGCGCCCCAGGTTTCGGTTGAGCAAAGCCGCCGCACAATTTTTTAGATGCATTCGTGAACGTATATTTACGGGGTGTTCACGATCGTCCGTTAGCCTACGAACATAATTTAAGCATTGCTGCGGTCGACGGCGCACCGACCGCTGTGGGGTATGTTCCGTGGTCAAGGTTCTCGACGAACACGAACGCACGATGGCGTTCGCCGAGGTAGCGCTCGGGCAGATCCGATCGCTGCGGCAGACGGCAATTCCCCGCAACTATGAGATTTGGTACGTCTACGCCACCGGCTACAACGCGCCGCTCAACAAGATCGTCAATGAGACGCTGGCGCGCAGCGGCAAGCTGACTGAAGCCGATCTCGAGCAGATCTACGAGACCTATCTCTCCCACATCAAGACCACCGACCGCATCGACAAGGTCGGCGCGCGCGTCATCGGCGAGATCGACGACGTGATGAAGGTCTTGAGCGATGCACTCGGCATGACCGGCTCCTACGATGCCAGCCTGTCGGGGGCCACAGAGAAACTGGCGTCGGCCAAGAACCGCGAGCAGATCAAGGCGATCGTCGAGACGCTGCTCCGTTCGACCAGCGAGATGCGCGAAACCAACAAGACGCTGGAAGACCGGCTGACGCTGTCGAAGAACGAGATCAGCAATCTCCAGCAGAGCCTGGAGGCGATCCGCGCCGAGAGCCTGACCGATCCGCTCACGGGCCTTGGCAACCGCAAATATTTCGACCGCATGATCGACATGGCGGTGCAGAGCGCCCTCGCCTCGGGCGAGCCGCTGTCGCTGCTGCTGTTCGACATCGATCATTTCAAGTCGTTCAACGATTCCTACGGCCATCTCACCGGCGATCAAGTGCTGCGGCTCGTCGGCCTGTCGCTGAAGCAGACCATCAAGGGCCAGGACATCACCGCGCGTTATGGCGGCGAGGAATTCGCGGTCGTGCTCCCCAACACCGCACTGCGTCAGGCCCTCACGGTGGCCGACCACATCCGCCGCGCAGTGATGGCGAAGGAATTGAAGAAGAAGTCCACGGGCGAGATCCTCGGCCGCGTCACCATCTCGGTCGGAGTCTCCATGCTCAAGCAGGGCGACGACACCGACGCGCTGATCGAGCGTGCGGATGCCTGCCTCTATGCCGCCAAGCGTAACGGCCGCAACCGCGTGATCTGCGAAGCCGATCCGGAATACGCGGTCGAGACCCACAGCCGGGTGGCGTGACGCGATCGCGGCATGCCGAACGGCTGCGCTTGACATTCCAACGTGACGACCGCCATCTTCTGCGCCGCCAGACCGCGAGCGTTGAGGACTTGTCGTCGTGCCTAATCCCCATGATTTTCACACGCCGCAACCGTCCTACACCAGGGACGAACTGCTGAAATCGAGCGACGGCGGCTATTTCGGGCCGGGCAATGCGCAACTGCCGGCCCCGCCGATGCTGATGATGGACCGCATCACGGAAATCAGCCTGGACGGCGGCGAATTCGGCAAGGGCCATATCGTCGGCGAGCTCGATATCGTGTCGGACCACTGGTTCTTCGATTGTCACTATCGAGGTGATGCGATGATGCCGGGGAGCCTGGGTCTGGATGCGATGTGGCAGATGGTCGGCTACTGGCTCGGCTGGTCGGGCTCACCGGGCAAGGGCCGCGCCATCGGCGTCGGCGAAGTCGAGTGCACGGGCACCATCACTCCGGAGACGCGACGCGTGCGCTACGAAGTCGCCATGCGGATGGTCCGCCGCGGCAAGCTGGTGCTCGGAATTGCCGATGGCCGCGTGCTGGCAGATGGCATATCGATCTTTGTGGCGAAGGATATGCGAGTTGGTCTGACTAAGGCTACAGACTGAGATCCCATAGGGTGGGCAAAGGCGCGTAGCGCCGTGCCCACGATCTCTCGCGATGACATCCTGATCGTGGGCACGCTCCGCTTTGCCCACCCTACCGCACCTTCCTTTTGGCTGCCTTCTTGGCCAACCGCTTCTTCGGCGCGGCTTTTTTTGCCGCCGCCTTTTTCTTCGGCCGCGTCTTCACCTTGGCGCGCTGGGCGGCGGCGAGTGCCGCCCTCGCCCATTGGGCGAGCTCGGCGGAATCGTCGAACAGGCGCGCCGGCAGCTCCCAATAGGAGTTGACCACCACGGTCCTGGCGCGGGTCGAGTACTGAAACGGCTTTGAGCCTTCGGCTTCAAAGTCCGGGATCGTCACCTCGTCGGCGCGCAAGAACAGGCCGGCACGCAGTGACAGCGCGAAGTTGATGCCGTCGGCGGAGATGCCGTAGCCGGAGAACATTTTCCGGATGGTGACGGGCCCGAAATCGGCAAACAGGTCGGTCAGGAATTCGCGGTCCATGGGCCCCCTCGTGCCCCGGACGCAGCGCAGCGTGTAACGATGCGCTGCTGAGCCGGGGCCCAGTCTTTTGCGCTGGTGACTATAGCGTGGGTCCCGGCTCTGCGCAGCAGCGCGAGGAGCGCTGCGGCACGTCCGGGACACGAGAGTCTTGGGAAGGCGTTATCCGTCGATCTTGGCCGGCCGCAACTCAACCGACTCGCCGCAGCCGCAGGCGGAAATCTGGTTCGGATTGTTGAAGACGAACTGGGCCTGCATCTTGTCGGCCTTGTAGTCCATCTCGGTGCCGAGCAGGAACAGCACGGCCTTGGGATCGACCAGGATCTTGACGCCCTTGTCCTCGACGACCTCGTCGGTCGGGCGGACGTCGTGGGCGTATTCGACCGTGTAGGACTGGCCGGCGCAGCCGCCGTTCTTCACGCCGACGCGCAGGCCGACGATCTCCGAATCGGCGCGCTGGGTCAGCTCGGTGATGCGCTGGGCAGCAGCGTCCGTCAGCCGCATCACCTGCGGGCGCGGCCGCCGCGGCTTCGGAGTGGATGCTGGTGTCGCCTGGGTCATCTTATCTATCTGGTCCGTTGCGGAGCAAATTCAATGCTGAGATTAAGCGTCACCACATGTTGAGCACGAGGCGCGCCTCGTCGCTCATGCGCTCGGGCGACCACGGCGGCTCCCAAACGACCTTGACGTCGACCACGCCGACGCCGGGGACGCTGGCAACCGCGTTCTCGACCATGGTCGGCAGCTCGCCGGCGGCCGGGCAGTTCGGCGTCGTCAGCGTCATCTGGACGTCGACGGAGCGATCGTCCTTGATTTCGACCTTGTAGATCAGGCCGAGCTCGTAGATGTCGGCCGGGATTTCCGGGTCGAACACGGTCTTCAGCCCGGCGATGATCTCCGTGGTCAGCCGCTCGGTCTCCTCCGGCGGCAGCGCCGAATGGGTCTCCATCGGACTAGCTTTGATTTCGGCCGTGTCACTCATGCGAACAAATCCCGCGCCTTCAAAAGCGCCTGTGCCAGATGATCGACTTCTTCCCGCGTATTATACATGCCGAACGAGGCTCGGCAGGTGGCTGTTACGTTGAACCGCTCTAAAAGCGGCATCACGCAATGGGTGCCGGCGCGCACCGCGATGCCCTGGCGGTCGATCACGGTGGCGACATCGTGGGCATGCGCGCCCTTCAGCTCGAAGGAGATCACCGGGCCCTTGCCCCGTGCCGTGCCGATCAGCCGCAGCGAATTGATCTCGCGGAGCCGATCCTGGGCATAGGTGGTGAGATCGTGCTCGTGCGCGGCGATGCGCTCCTTGCCGATCGAATTGACGTAGTCGATGGCAGCGCCAAGGCCGACGGCCTCGACGATCGCGGGCGTGCCCGCCTCGAATTTGTGCGGGGGGTCGCCATAGGTCACGACATCGCGCGAGACCTCGCGGATCATCTCGCCGCCGCCGTTGAAGGGGCGCATCGCGACGAGGTGGTCGTACTTGGCCCAGAGGATACCGATGCCGGTCGGCCCGTAAACCTTGTGGCCGGTGAAGACGTAGAAATCGCAGCCGATGTCCTGGACGTCGACGGGCAGATGCACCGCGCCCTGGCTGCCATCGACCAGCACGGGAATGCCGCGCGCGTGGGCGATTCTGACGACCTCCTTGACCGGCACGATGGTGCCGAGCGCGTTCGACATCTGCGTGATCGCGACCAGCTTGGTCTTGGCCGTCAGCAGCTTCTCGAACTCGTCGATGAGGAAATTGCCCTCGTCGTCCACGGGCGCCCATTTGATCACGGCACCCTGGCGCTCCCTCAGGAAGTGCCACGGCACGATGTTGGAGTGGTGCTCCATGATCGAGATGACGATCTCGTCGCCTTCCCCGATGTTCGGCCCGCCCCAGGACGAGGCAACCAGATTGATCGCTTCGGTCGCGTTGCGGGTGAAGATCACTTCTTCCGTACGGGGCGCGTTAATGAACTGCGCCACCTTGGTGCGACCGCCCTCATAGGCTTCGGTCGCGGCATTGGCGAGGTAATGCAGGCCGCGATGCACGTTGGCGTATTCGCTAGTGTAGGCCTGCGTCATGCGATCGAGCACGGCGCTCGGCTTCTGCGCAGAGGCGGCGTTGTCCAGATAGACCAGCTTCTTGCCGTAGACCTGCATGGCGAGCGCCGGAAAATCCTGGCGCACGCGCGCGACGTCATAGGCACCGTTCCTGACTGCGGGATGCGTGCTCATGACCGCCGCTCCAGCCAGCGCTCGGCGATGCCGATCACGTGCTCGCGCAAACCGTCATCGGCGATCTGCTCGATCGCCTCGCCCACGAAAGCCTGGATCAGCAGCGCCTGGGCCTGCTTCTCCGGCAGGCCGCGGGCCTTCAGATAGAACAACAGGCTGTCGTCGAGCGCGCCGGCGGTGGCGCCGTGGCCGCAGGAGACGTCGTCGGCAAAAATCTCGAGCTCGGGCTTGTTGTCGGCCTCGGCCTCATCCGAGAGCAGCAGCGCGCGCGTCATCATCTTGCCGTCGGTCTTCTGCGCATCGGGACGGACGATGATGCGGCCCTGGAACACCGAATGGGCGCGATCGTCGATCACGGCGCGGAAAACTTCGCGGCTGACGCAGTTCGGCACGGCGTGGTCGACCACCAGCGTGGTGTCGCCGTGCTCGGTCTTCTGCAACAGGTTGACGCCGTTGGCCGAGAGCTCGCTGCCCTCGCCCGCCAGCGTGATGAAGCCCTGGAGGCGGCTGACCGCGGCGCCGGTCGTCATGTTGAAGAAGTTGAGCTTCACGTTGGCGCCGACGGTGACGAAGTGCGACGAGACATTCAGCGCGTCAGGCGCATCATCCATCAGGCGGATATGGGCCACGTCGGAATCGTCGCCGACCGTCACCAACACAGCGTCATGGACCTGGTAAGTCTTGGCGCCAGCCGCGACAAAACTCTCGATGATGGTGGCGCGCACGCCCTTCCCGACCGCGACCTGCGAACGGGTGAAGGCCGACGCCGACGCGGCCGTCGCAATGTGGATGATCTGGACCGGCGCGGACAGCTGCGCGCCGTCGGCAATCGACAGCACCACGCCATCGGTCGCCATCGCCGCGTTCAGCGCGATCACGGCATCGGTGGACGCGGTCTTCAGCAGACCGGCATCCTTCTCCAGCGTTTCCCGCAACGTGCTGAAGCCCGCCTCGGCTGCCAGCGCCTTCACGTCGGAGAGATCGGCCGCGAACACGCCGTCGACCAGCACCAGCTTGCGGGCGCCCGCGATCGCATGCACCTTCACAGCGTCCGCGGCGCGCTTCAGCGCGGCCGCGTCGGGCGCGGCCGCAAGCGGCAGCACCTCGCCGACCAGCGCGCGCAGGTCGGTGTATTTCCATTCCTCGATCCGGCGGTGCGGAAGGCCGAGACGCTCATAGGTCTCGAACGCCTCGCGTCGCACGGCGGTGACCGCGGTCGAACCCGGCAGCCGGCCCTCGGCGCTGGTGAAGAGATCGCTCACCGCGCGGCCCTTTCCGGTCTTTGCCACAGCAACGTTCATCGCAAAATTCCTTACGCGGCGTCCTCGAACTGGGCATATCCGGAGGCTTCCAGCTCCAGCGCCAATTCCTTGCCGCCGCTCTTCACGACACGGCCCTTCGACATCACGTGCACGACGTCGGGCACGATGTAGTTCAGCAGCCGCTGATAATGGGTGATGACGACCATCGCGCGCCCCGGCGAACGCAGCGCGTTGACGCCGTCGGCAGCAATGCGCAGCGCGTCGATGTCGAGGCCGGAATCCATCTCGTCGAGGATGCACAGGCTCGGCTCGAACAGCGCCATCTGCAGCACCTCGTTGCGCTTCTTCTCGCCGCCGGAGAAGCCGACATTGACGCCGCGCTTGAGCATGTCCTGCGGGATGTTCAGCGACTTCGAGACCTCACGAACCTTCTTCAGGAAGTCCGGCGTCGAATATTCGCTCTCGCCGCGTGCCTTGCGCTGGGCGTTCAGCGCGGTGCGCAGGAAGTTCATGGTGGCGACGCCGGGGATCTCGACCGGATACTGGAACGCCAGGAACACGCCCTTGGCGGCGCGCTCGTCAGGCGACATCTCCAGGAGATCCTCGCCCCTGAACAGGATCTGGCCGTCGGTGACCTCGTAACCGGGCTTGCCGGCGATCACGTGGGAGAGCGTCGATTTGCCGGAACCGTTCGGCCCCATGATCGCGTGCACCTCGCCCTCGTTCACGGTCAGCGTCAGCCCGTGGAGGATCTCACGCTCCTCGACACGAACCTTGAGGTCTTTCACTTCAAGCAAAGCCATTTTGGTGTCCAGTCTATTCAAATGATGCATGGAGCGCTTAAGCGCACCGCGAGGGTCGGTATTAACCGACCGACCCTTCAAGCGAGATCGAGATCAGCTTCTGCGCTTCCACCGCGAATTCCATCGGCAGCTGCTGCAGCACGTCCTTGACGAAGCCGTTGACGACGAGGCCGACCGCCTCCTCCTGCGAAAGGCCGCGCTGGATGCAGTAGAACAGCACGTCCTCGGAGATTTTCGAGGTCGTCGCTTCGTGCTCGAACGTCGCCGAGGAGTTCTTGGCCTCGATGTACGGCACGGTGTGCGCGCCGCATTTATCGCCGATCAACAAGGAGTCACAGGCGGTGAAGTTGCGCGCGCCGGTCGCTTTCCGGTGCGCGGTGACGAGGCCGCGATAGGTGTTCTGCGACTTTCCGGCGGCGATGCCCTTGGAGATGATGCGGCTCGACGTGTTCTTGCCGAGATGGATCATCTTGGTGCCCGAATCGACCTGCTGGAAGCCGTTCGAGATCGCGATCGAGTAGAACTCGCCGCTCGAATTGTCGCCGCGGAGAATGCAGCTCGGATACTTCCAGGTGATCGCCGAACCCGTTTCGACCTGGGTCCAAGAGATCTTCGAACGGTCGCCGCGGCAGTCACCACGCTTGGTGACGAAATTGTAGATGCCGCCCTTGCCTTCCGAATTGCCGGGGTACCAGTTCTGCACCGTCGAATATTTGATCTCGGCATCGTCATGCGCGACGAGCTCGACCACGGCGGCGTGCAGCTGATTCTCGTCGCGCTGCGGCGCGGTGCAGCCTTCGAGATAGGAGACGTAGGAGCCCTTGTCGGCGATGATCAGCGTGCGCTCGAACTGGCCGGTGTTGCGCTCGTTGATGCGGAAATAGGTCGACAGCTCCATCGGGCAACGCACACCCGGCGGCACGTAGACGAACGAGCCGTCGGAGAACACCGCCGAGTTCAGCGTCGCGTAGAAATTGTCCGAGGTCGGAACCACCGAGCCCAGATATTTCTGCACCAGCTCGGGATGCTCGCGGATCGCCTCCGAGATCGGCATGAAGATCACGCCGGCCTTCTTCAGCTCCGCCTTGAACGTGGTCGCAACCGAGACCGAATCGAAGACTGCATCGACCGCGATCTTGCGGCGGGCGGGATCTTCCTCGCCGGGCTTCGGTTCGACGCCCTCGAGCATGGCGACTTCCCGCAAGGGGATGCCGAGCTTCTCGTAGGTCTTCAGGATCTCCGGATCGATCTCGTCCAGTGAGGTGACCGTCTTCTTCGGCTTCGGTGCCGCGTAGTAGTAGAGGTCCTGGAAATCGATCTTGGGATAATCGACGCGCGCCCAGGTCGGCTCGGTCATGGTCAGCCAGCGCCGATAGGCCTCAAGCCGCCACTGGAGCATCCAGGCGGGTTCGTTCTTCTTTTGCGAGATGAATTTTACGATCTCTTCCGACAGCCCCTTGGGGGCCTTCTCGGAGTCGATCAGGGTCTCAAACCCATAACGATACTGGTCGACGTCGATGCGCTTCACGCGCTCGACCGTCTCTTGTACGGCTGGCATTCCATCCTCCGCTCGCGGTTTCAAGGACCGCGGTGGATCAAACTCGAACGATTATTACGGTGTCTATTACGATGTTTTTTGGCGGAAAGCACGCGCTTAGAACCGTTCAAGCCGTGTTTCATCGCTTAGCTCTTAAGTAGGGTATTACCGAGCTTTCGCCAAGCCTCTAACGCCCTATTGATGTCATCCGGTTCCGTGGACCAGCCCAGACTGAGACGCACCGCTCCCTGGGCCACGGCGGGATCGTATCCCATGGCGGACAGCACATGGGACGGCTGGACCTTGCCCGAGGAACAGGCCGAACCCGAGGAGACTGCGATGCCTTCGAGGTCAAAGCCGATCACGGCGGTCTCAGCCTTGAGGCCGGGCGCGGTGAAAAGGACGGTATTAGGCAACCTCTTGACCTCATCCGAGAAGATCGTTGCGCCGGCGATTCCCCGGATGCCATTTTCCAAGCGATTTCTGAGGGTTGCCACCTGCTCCGCATCTTCCGAAAGAGTCTGAAGCGCGGCTTTCACCGCTGCGCCAAAGCCGGCAATCCCCGCAACATTCTCGGTTCCGGCGCGCCGGTTCAACTCCTGGCCGCCTCCCCGCAACAACGGCTCCAATCCCGTCAGTCCCTCCGCCACGACCAGGGCGCCGACGCCCTTGGGGCCGCCGACCTTATGTGCGGAAAAAGTCGCAAGATCCGCGCCCATAGCGTTGATCTCGAATGGGATTTTGCCAAGCGCCTGGATTGCATCGACGTGCAGGAGGCCGCCGGCCTTATGGACGATCCGGGCGACCTCCGCGACCGGCTGGAGCGCGCCGGTTTCGTTGTTCGCCGCCATGACGGAAACCAGTGCCGGAGCGCCGTCGCGGAGCAGGCTCCTGAGATGGTCGAGGTCAACCACACCGGAACGCATCACCGGGATCAGGCCGATCTTGTCCGCCGCGAACCGGCCACCGGCCAGCACCGAAGCGTGCTCCACGGCCGAGACCAGCAGCCGCTCGACCGGGCCGCCGGATGACCGCCGCAGGCCAGGCGACAGCGCCAGCGCGTTGGCTTCCGTGCCAGCGGAGGTGAAGACGACGTTCCGCGGCAGCGCCCCTACCGCCACCGCCAGCGTGGCGCGGGCCTCCTCGATCAGCCGTCGCGCCTCCCGTCCCTCGGCATGGACCGATGACGGGTTGCCGACCAGATCCCAGGCGGCGAGCATTGCGCGTCGCGCTTCCGCACGCAGCGGCGTGGTCGCATTCCAGTCGAGATAAACGCGGTTCCGCATGTAGTATTATCTTACCTTGCCTGGCAACCCTAACCCGTTGGGGCCCATCCAGCCCGACATGGCGCCCCGACACGCGCTTGGCAACGGGCGATTCCATACCCGCGGCAGCTGATGACGCGACCATACACGCTAACATCTTGAGCCCATTGAGTGATGTTCAAGATGCTTGCTTTTTGACCCTCAGCCTATGTTAGAACCCGCACCGTCAAGTCACCGCACGCCTTCAGCGCATCACCGCAAGGCGCGCCTTCTCACCCTTCATTCGCGCTTCCGTCGGTACCTGCCGATGAGGCCACAATCGGTTGATTGCCGAGGATCGTCTCTCCAGCACATCAATCAAGAGATCATCGATGCCTGAAGTTATTTTCACTGGCCCTGCCGGCCGTCTCGAAGGCCGCTATCACCCGGCCAAGCAGAAGAACGCGCCGATCGCGATGATCCTGCATCCGCATCCGCAGTTTCACGGCACGATGAATCATCAGATCGTGTACCAGTGCTACTATGCGTTCGCGCATCGCGGCTTCTCGGTGCTGCGCTTCAATTTCCGCGGCGTCGGCCGCAGCCAGGGCTCGTTCGACCACGGCACCGGCGAATTGTCGGATGCTGCCGCCGCGCTCGACTGGGCGCAGACCATCAATCCCGAAGCACGCGCCTGCTGGGTCGCCGGCTTCTCCTTCGGCGCCTGGATCGGCATGCAGCTCCTGATGCGCCGCCCCGAGGTCGAGGGCTTCATCTCGATCGCGCCGCCGGCCAATCTCTACGACTTCTCGTTCCTTGCGCCCTGCCCGTCATCGGGCCTGATCGTGCATGGCGAGAAGGACGCGGTGGTGCCGCCGAAGGACGTCAACACCCTGGTCGAGAAGTTAAAGACGCAGAAGGGCATCGTGATCGACCAGCAGGTCATCCCCGGCGCCAACCATTTCTTCGACGCCAAGCTCGAGCCGCTGATGGAGACCATCACGGCCTATCTCGACATGCGTCTGGCCAACGTGCGCTAAGCGAGCTTTAGCGCGGCGATCCCCATCAAGACGAGCGCGATGCCCGCAAGCTTCATCGCGCTCAAGGTCTCGCCGAACAACACGACGCCCATCACGAAAGTGCCGGCAGCCCCAATGCCGGTCCACACCGAATAGGCGACGCCGACCTCGAGCACCTTCAAGGCCCGCCCGAGCAGGACAACGAAGGCCGCGAGCAGCACCACCGAAACGACGCTCCAGCCTAAGCGCGTGTAGCCCTCCGCATATTTCATCGAGATCGCCCAGCCGACGTCGAGCGCGCCGGCGATCACCAGCATCAGCCAGGCCAGGGATTGCGACATCGGCATCGTCTCAGGCGGCGAGCTTGAGCAGATGCGCGTCGTGCCGCACCAGGAAGGCGCGCAGCAATTGAGGATAGTCCGCGCCGACCGCGGTTCGTACGCTCGGACGCTTCGCAAGCTGCGCGCGCCACGCCCGCACCTTCGGAAGATCGGTGAAGATGCCGTGCTCGGTCAGTTCGTCGAACAGATCGAAATAGCGAAAGATCGGCGCGAACACCGCATCGGCCAGGCTGAACGCATCGCCAGCGAAATAAGGTCCCGCGCCGAGCGCCCCTTCGACACGCGCGAATTTCGCGGCGAGCGCCTGGCGCTTGGTTTCGAAGATCGCCGGATCCGTCGTCGTCTCCAGTCCCCAGAGATCGCCGAGGATCGCCGAGCCGAACTCCATCCAGGCGCGATGCTCGGCACGCTTCAGCGCATCCGCCGGATGCAGCTTCGCGCCGCCCTGTGTCTCCTCGATGTATTCACAGATCACGTTGCTCTCGAACAGCGCGACCTCGCCATGGTCCGTCGTCACCACCAGTACCGGCACCTTTCCGAGCGGCGAGAGTTTTAGAAACCAGTCGGGCTTTGCGGCGAGATCGATATCGATCCGCTCGAACGGCACGCCCTTTTCCTTCAGCGCGATCACGGCGCGCTGCACGTAGGGGCAAAGCTTGTGGCTGATGAGTTTCAGTGACGCGGTCATGGCCAAGATCCCGGCGTTTCGATGCAGCTGCACCCAACATAGATGCATTTGCATGCAACTGTCAAGATCAATGCAATTGCATTAATTTAGGGCCGGCCGATCACCCTGCCCGTCATCGGCATCGGCGCGCGTCGGGCAAAACACCCAAAACCCGTCAATCCCCGTCCGCAAAAATATTCCACTTTCCCGAATTTCGGATTTATGGCATACACACGCCATCCCGGCCCTGCCAGAGGGGCGCTTCGCGATCGTCACGAGATGCGGGCCGGGGTGCGGTGGACGCGGTAGCGCCGGCGCGATGTGCGTGAGGACAGGGCGGGCGACCGTGAGTCCCGGCACAACGCGCATACGACACGGCGCGGTCACAGCGGTTTGGTCGATGCTCTGGGGCGGGCACACGCAAGCCCCGGATGTTGAGGCCAAGCCGTCCGCGGACGGAGAAGTCGTGTGGTCCCGACGCCCGGGGTTCTGGCGTCAAGGCTTGCGGTGATGCGGCGGCCCGACCGGGCACGTGCATCAGCCATCCGCAAGGCGACGGGGGCAATAGTGCAACGCTCCCCGAGGAGAGCACGAAGGACACCGTTAAAACCATCCGCGCAGGGAAGGCCGGGCGACCGGCACACCTGTGGTCCACCCCGTGTGCGTTCTAATCGCCCACGGACCTGCGGGTGCCGCCGGCGCCCGGCCTTCCCTGCGTCCTCTGGTCCGATTGAGGGCGCCGAACGACAGCAAGGCTCGGGCGAAACCTGCCGCGAGAGTACGAAGGCGTGTCTGCAATCTTGAAAGCCGATTGGAAGGGCGAGGCAGTGCCCCAATTCGGGAAGCCGCCTCAGGGCCGCGCGATCACCCCGCCCGTCATCGGCATCGGCACGCCCGTGGTGGCCGGATAGGACAACGGCAGGCCCTTCAGCCCACGCGCGGCGAGGAAGCCGAAGGCCTGGGCTTCGATGGCGTCGGAGGCCCAGCCGAGCGTCTCGGCGGCCTCGACGGTCGCCGATCCCACCCGCTCCCGCAGCATCCGCAGCATGGTGAGATTGCGGGCGCCGCCGCCGCAGACGATCCAGCTCCGCGGCCGACGCGGCAGCAACGGGATGATGCGGGCGATCGCCGTCGCGGTGAAGGCGGTCAGGGTCGCGGCGCCGTCAGCCGGCGCCACCTCGCCGAGCTTCAGCGCGGCGAAATCGTTGCGGTCGAGCGATTTCGGCGGAGGCAATGCAAAGAATGGCAGCTCGAGCGCGCGCGCGATCCAGGCCTCATCGACCTTCCCGAGCGCTGCGAACTTTCCTTCCGCATCGAACGCCTGGTTCATGGTGCGGTACATGAAATCGTCCAGCAGCGCGTTGCCGGGGCCGGTGTCGCAGGCGATCAGCGTGTCGTTGCCGTCGATATAGGTGATGTTGGAGACGCCGCCGATATTGACCACGACGATCGGCCCCTCGCGATCCAGCGAGTTGGCGAGCGCGCGGTGGTAGACGGGTACGAAGGGCGCCCCCTGCCCGCCAGCCTCGACGTCGGCGGCGCGGAAATCATGCATCACGGGGATATGGATCGCTCTCGCCAGCGCCGGCGCGTCGCCGATCTGCACCGTCAGCCGTTTCTCGGGGCGGTGCAGCACGGTCTGGCCGTGGAAGCCGACGATGTCGATGTCCTCGGGCTTCATGCGGTTCTGGGCAAAGAAGGCGGCAACCGCCTCGGCATGGGCCCGTGTCACCGCGCGCTCGGCCTCGGCCAGGACGCCTGGCCGGGCGTCACGTTGCAGCAGGTGCACAGCCTCGGAGAGCGCCTGGCGCAGCAGATTGCGCTCCGCAGGGCTATAGGCCCGGTAGCCGGACGGCCCGAATGCCTTCACCTGTTTTCCATCGGTTTCGATCAGCGCGACATCCACCCCGTCCAGCGAGGTGCCGCTCATCAAACCGAGTGCCGTCAACATCATGGATCAGCGTCCTCAAGAGACCCCCTCCGGCATGCCGATCTTGTGCCAGAGGGACACATCTTATAATGCCACAGGCCAAAGTGGCGGGCAGCAATCGAGTTCCCACGGAAGACCCTTAAATTGCGCCCAAAACAGTAAACCAAGAATTGTCAGGCACGCCGACAGATGACTGCATTTAAATCGGATTTCCTCAACACCCTGCAGGAACGTGGATTCATTCACCAGTGCTCCGATTTCGAGGGGCTGGACGCGCTCGCCGCCAAGGGCGAGGCGACCGCCTATGTCGGCTACGATTGCACCGCCCGCTCGCTGCATATCGGCAATTACCTCACCATGATGATGCTGCACTGGCTCCAAGAGTCCGGCAACAAGCCGATCACGCTGATGGGCGGCGGCACCACCATGGTGGGCGATCCCTCCGGCAAGGACGAGACGCGCGCGATGCGCACCGTCGCCGAGATCGAGGCCAATAAGGAATCGATCCGCGGCGTGTTCGCCAAGGTATTGCGCTATGGCGAGGGCAAGAGCGACGCCATCATGCTCGACAATGCGGAGTGGCTGACCAAGCTGAACTGGATCGAGATGCTGCGCGACGTCGGGCGACACTTCTCGGTCAACCGCATGCTGACGATGGACTCCGTGCGGCTGCGCCTCGAGCGCGAGCAGGAGATGAGCTTCATCGAGTTCAACTACATGGTCTGCCAGGCCTACGACTTCGTCGAGCTCGCCAAGCGCACCGGCTGCAAATTGCAGATGGGCGGCTCGGACCAGTGGGGCAACATCATCATGGGCGTCGATCTCGGCCGCCGCATGGGCACCCATCAGCTGTTCGCACTGACGACGCCGCTGCTGACGACGGCATCGGGCGCCAAGATGGGCAAGACGGCGCAAGGCGCGGTCTGGCTCAACGCCGACGCGTTCTCGCCTTATGATTTCTGGCAGTACTGGCGCAACACCGAGGATGCCGACGTCGGCAAATTCCTGAAGCTGTTCACGACGCTGCCGATGGCTGAGATCAGGAAGCTCGAAGCGCTCGGCGGCTCGGAGATCAACGAGGCCAAGAAGGTGCTCGCCACTGAAGCGACCGCGCTGCTGCACGGCCGCGAGGCCGCGAACGAGGCGGCGGAGACCGCGCGCCGCACCTTCGAGGAAGGCGCGCTGGCCGAAACCCTGCCGACGGTGCAAATTCCGCAGGGTGAGATCGACGCCGGCCTCGGCGTGCTCAACGCCTTCGTCAAGGCGGGCCTCGTTGCCTCCAACGGCGAAGCCCGGCGCCAGATCAAGGGCGGCGGCCTTCGCGTCAACGACGAGCCGGTCACTGACGAAAAGATGGCACTGTCGGCAAACAATCTGACGCCCGAGGGCGTGATCAAGCTGTCCTTCGGCAAGAAGAAGCACGTCCTCCTTAAGCCTGCATAGGCGTATGAGCTTTTCGCTGCTTGTCAGGGCGCACGGATGCGCGCTCCGTGACGGACAATGGATCAGAACACGCCCAGGGAGAACGTCGCGAGCGATCAGCGGGACGCTGTTCGCACCGCGCTCGTCGTGCTCGCTCTGTGCTTCACGCTGGCCGTGCTCGGCCGCGGGCTCGGCGACAGCTTTACGGTGTTCCTGAAACCGATTTCGGAAAGTTTTGGCTGGGACCGCGCGCAGATCGTCTCGGTCTATTCACTGACCTGGCTCGCGAGCGGTCTCACTGCGCCCTTCGTCGGACGCCTGTTCGACCATTCCGGACCACGCATCGTCTATGCGCTCGGGCTGCTGCTGCTGGGCGCGGCGTTCCTGGTCGCAGCCCACGCGCAACATCTCAGGCAGTTCCAACTCTCGATCGGCCTCTGCGTCGGCATCGGCGTTGCCTTCATCGGCATCGTGCCGAACTCGATCCTGCTCGGCCGCTGGTTCGGCCCTCGTCTGCCGACGGCAATGTCGGTGGTGTATTCAGCGATGGGCGGCGGCGTGCTGGCGCTGTTGCCGGCTTCGCAACTCCTGATCGATCACATCGGCTGGCGCGACACCTACCAGCTATTCGGTTTTACGGCACTGGGCCTGTTGCTCCCGCTGATGCTGCTGCCGTGGCGGCTGTTCGCCGCGGGCTCGCCGCATGTCGTGAAGAGGACCGACCCTGATTTCGTCGACAATGGCTGGACCCTGCTCCGTGCCATGCGCCATCACGCCTTCTGGGCGCTGTTCTGGACCTTTTTCTTCACTGCCGTCGGCATGTACTCAATCGCCGCACAGATCGTGGCCTATCTGATCGACGCCGGCTTTCCGCCGCTGCAGGCTGCGACCGCCTGGGGTTTCTCCGGCGTCGTGCTTGTGTTCGGCATGCTCGGCGTCTCCGCGCTCGACGGCCTGATCGGGCGCCGGCCGTCGGTGCTGCTGAGCTACGCGATCTCGATCCTCGGCATCGTCCTGCTCTGGCTGTTGCAGTATTCTCCGAACATCCTGCTGCTCACCGGTTTCGTCGTCTGCTTCGGCAGCATGATGGGCTCGCGCGGCCCGCTGATCAGCGCCACGGCGATGAGGATTTTCCAGGGCAAGCGGGTCGGGACCATCTACGGCACCATCTCGATCGGCAGTGGCCTCGGTTCGGCGTTCGGCTCCTGGAGCGGCGGCCTGATCCATGACGCGACCCACGGGTACAACGCGCTGCTTGCTTTCGCACTTGCGAGCGTGGTGCTCGGGATGATCCCGTTCCTGATCGTGCCCGCCTTGCGGCGGTAGGTGTCCTGGAGGTAACTTGCGCGCATCCGCGTCACCGGGAAATTACGGATGGGCGCGACGCGGAATACGCGCGAAAGCTGCGGTCGTACGCGGCTGAAATCCTGGCCTGCGGTGTTTTGTCCGACATGACGAAAATGTCAGGACGAATCGAGTGCGCACGGCTTGCAGGGCGAAACCGAATGCGGTCCAAGTCGCAGCATTGGATGGAGGGCACAAACCAATGAACTTTCCGTATCTCACTCGCTTTCAACCGGTTCTCTTGAGCCTGTTTCGCTTCGTCACCGGATTGCTGCTGTTCCAGTACGGCATCGCAAAGATCTTCAAGTTTCCGGTGCTCCCCTACTTCGCCAACATCCCGCCGCTGATCTGGACGGCAGGTGCGCTCGAACTCGTGCTCGGCGCGCTTCTGATGCTCGGCCTGTTCACCCGCCTCACCGCTTTCATTCTCTCGGGCGAAATGGCCTTCGCTTACTTCATGGGCCACATGCTCAAAGGCGAAACGCCGGTGCTCTTGCCGCTGCTCAATGGCGGCACCGCAGCAATCCTGTTCTGCTTCGCCTGCCTCTACCTCGCGGCCGCCGGCGGCGGTTCGGTCAGCGTAGATGCGCTGATGGGCAAGGAGAGTGACGCGGCGGGCGATGCCTACGCACGGCGCTGAGGCGCTCGCAAATTAATCTGAACGCAAGACGGCACCGGCGGATCTGCCGGTGCCGACTCAGTGCGCGCCCAGCACGTTCCAGATCAGGACGAGGGCGGCCACGAGCAGCACGGCCATGACGATGCGGTGAACGAATCGGTTCATTGCCGCTCCGGCCGGGCTCGGTCACCACCACATTCCGACATCATCTGTCTCGGCGACCTGACGCGCCACGCACTGGCGAAGCGCGTTTCCGCCTGCATGCGTGCGCATCCGGCTGCGGACGCTGCGCGCGCGGCAGCACGTCGCACGCGTCCATTCATGATTGGTAAGAACTTCATGCTACCGACGCGAGCAATAACAACCATTTTTTTCGAGGCTGCGATGAAGCTGATGAGTCATCTCAAGATCCGGACCAAGCTCGCCAGCATGGTCTGTCTTTCAGCTCTCACAGTCACAGCCATCATCGGCGTATCGTCCGTCCTCAGCAAGAGCCGCATGATGGAGGACCGCGTCCAGCAGATGCGGACTGCGGTAGAGCTGCTCTACAACTACGCGCAATCTCTTCAGGAAGAGGTTACCGCCGGCAAGCTGACGTCGGCCGACGCCAAAGCCCAGTTCCACCAGCGTGGCCGCCGCATGAACTTCAACGGCAACCAGGGCTACCCCGTCGTCTACAACCCCGACACCTCCATCCTGGTGAACGGCGCCAATCAGCAGCTGGAAGGCAAGATCACCGGAGCCAAAGACTCCAACGGCGTCCTGATCGCCGACGCCATCATCAAGGCTGGCGGCGAGACCGCGCAGGGCGGAGTGACCTCCTATCTCTACCCCCGCCCCGGCCAGACCGAGCCCGTGCGCAAGACCGTCTTCGCGCGCAAATTCGCGCCCTGGAACGCGACCATCAGCTACGGCCTCTATGTCGACGACATCGACGCCGACGTGCGCGCCCTGACGCTGGAGCTCGGCGCGATCGGCGTCGGCCTGATGCTGCTGATGGCGACGCTGTCCTGGCTGATCGCTCGCGACGTGCTCGGCGCGCTCGACCGCCAGAAGAACCGCATGCAGGAGATTTCGGAAGGCGCCATCGATAACCCGGTCGAGGAGACCGACCGCGGCGACGAGATCGGCCGCATGGCCGAGACACTCGAAGTGCTCAGGCAGACCGCGCTGACGGCGCGGAACCTGGAAGCCGAGCAGGTCGCCGCCAAGACCCGCAGCGAGCAGGAGAAGCGCGACGCCCTGATCGCCCTCGCCGATCGCTTCGATGCCTCCGTCGGTCAGCTCGTCGGCCTGATGGCCTCCGGCTCCGGCGAGCTCGAGACCACCGCGAAATCGATGTCATCCACGGCTGAGGGCACCAACCGCCGCGCCGCCGTGGTCGGCACGGCCGCCACCGAGGCCAGCCAGCGCGTCCAGACCGTCGCGGCCGCCGCCGAAGAGCTCTCCTCCTCCATCACCGAGATCAGCCGCCAGGTCGCCCAGTCCGCAGAAGTCACGGGACGCGCCGTGGACAGCGCGCGCCGCACCGACACCATCGTGCGCGCGCTCTCGGACGGTGCCCAGCAGATCGAGCATGTCGCCGAGTTGATCTCCAGCATCGCGGCGCAGACCAACTTGCTCGCTCTCAACGCCACCATCGAGGCCGCGCGCGCCGGTGAAGCCGGCCGCGGCTTTGCCGTGGTCGCCTCCGAGGTGAAGTCGCTGGCGAGCCAGACCGCCGAAGCCACCCGCGAGATCGGCGACAAGATCGCGCAGATCCAGGGCGCGACCAAGGAGGCCGTGGACGCCATCGGCGGCATCACCGCCACCATCGAGGAGGTCAGCCGCATCGCCACCTCGATCGGTGCCGCCATCGAGGAGCAAGGCGCCGCCACCGCCGAGATCGCCCGCAGCGTCTCGCAGACCGCGGAAGCCACCAAGGAAGTCACCACCAATATCGGCGGCGTCTCTACCGCCGCGAACGAGACCGGCAATGCCGCCGGCATGGTGCTCGCCGCCGCCTCGAACCTCTCCAAGCAGGCCGAGCAGCTCTCCGGCGAAGTCGGGACATTCCTCGCAGGCGTGCGCGCGGCTTAGGCGGCCGACAACACTCCAAGCGATCTCCGTCATGCCCGGGCTTGTCCCGCCTGCGCGGCCGAAGCCGCTTCGGCGAGGCGAAGGCCCGGGCATCCACGTTCCTGGTGCCGTGTGTGAGGCGTGGATGGCCGGGACAGCCCGGCCGTGACGCCGGAGACAGCCGCCCCTACTGCCGCCGCGTCAGGCTGCAGCCGCTCGAGAGCTGGCGCGTCGAGCCGGTCGAACCGTCGTTTGACTGCGAGGGGAATTCTTCGAACGGCGAGTTCTGCTTGCCGGTGTTGAACTCGAAGATCTTGCGGAACAGGCCCGGGGCCATCGCCGAGATCGGATTGACGCGCATCACGGGCGCAGCCGGCGTGCCGACGACCTCATAAGTCACGCCGATCAACCCTTCATTGTTGCCGCCGCCGAGGAAGATGCCGAACAACGGGATCTGGCCGAAGATGTTGTTGACGCCATACATCGGCACGAAGGTGCCGCTCATGCAGACCTGGTTGCCGGGATAATCGATCGAGCCCTCGATGGTGGCGCCGATCATGGGACCCTTGACTACGCCGTCACGGACCGTGAGCGCGCCGTTCTGCCGTGTGAACTCGGCGCGGAGCGCGCTGAACGAGACACCGTTGCCGGTGCCGTTGGGCGCGCCGGCGGCAACGCGCTCGAGCTGCGCCTCGCCCTTCACCGTGAAGTCGCGGACGTTGATGAGGCCCTCGCGCGAGGTGTTCGGCTCGGATGTCGGCGGCTCCATCGCCACCACCATCTGGCCGCCGACCGCCTTGGTATAGGTATCGGTGAAGCGCAGCAGCGCGCCGGCATCGTTGGTCTGGAGGTAGATCACCTCGCGGTTGCCCTGTGCACGCCCGCCGCGCAGATCAGCCGCCACCGGCGTGTCTTTGCCGACCTTGCCGCTCAATGTTAAGGCCTTGATGGCACCATTGCGTTTCGACATCTTGGCATCGACGCTGCGCATGGCCTCGCCGTTGAAACCCGCGACGGCGCCGAGCTTCACGTCGATGTCGAAATCGACGTTCTTCATCTTGTTCTTGTCGTCCTTGGAATTGCCGGAGATCGCCGACTTCAGGAAGCCACGGCCGTCGAACACGTCGCCGCGCATGGTGCCCTTGATGACGCCATCCTGGCTGCGCTCCACCTTCAGCGACGCCTTGTCGCCATCGGACGGCGAATAGGTCGGGAAGTTCGCGCTCATGAGATCGCCGTTCGCGTCGACCTCGAGCGAGCCCTTGATCGAGGCGCCACCACCTTCGATGACGATGTCTTCCAGACGCGTCGATTGCGCGGTCGGCACGACCTTGAAGCTGGCCTTGCCCGACTTGCCCGGCAGCTTGACCCAGCCGGGCAGGATGTTGTCGAGCTTCACCGAGGTCAGGTCGGCCTCGACGCCGAGCTTCGTCGTCTGGTCGGGGCCGCCGGCGATCTTGCCCGACAGCTTGATCGGCAACGATCCACTGACGGCGGGGCTGAGATCGAATCCCAGGCGCGCCCGGCTCGCATCGTCCAGCGTTGCCTGCAACCTGACATCCGCGTCGCCCTCGGCCGGCTTGCGATAGTCGAGCGAGGCCGCCTGCCCGTTGATCTTGACGTCGCCCTTGACCTGATAGCCCGTGTTGCTCGCGACGATCTTGAGAGTGTTGGCCTCCAGCTTCTGGTTCATCACCAGCTTGTCGGCGGCAAAACCGTTGAGGTCGGCGGTGACGGCGTAAGTCGTGTCCGCCTTGGTCAGCTCGCCCTTGACCGGGAGGCCGAGCTGGATATTCGCCGTGAAAGTCCCCTTGCTGGTGTTGGGATCGACGACCGTCGACGACAGATCGCTCAGGCGATCATTCGAGAGCATCTCGGCGGCCGCCGGCACAGGCCCCTCGACGCGGAACCTGGTCCGCGACGGCGACGGCTTGGGCGCCATATCAGGCACCTCGAAGACGAAATCGGAAATCGTGACCTTGCGGCCGGCTGGCGTATCGGCAATGCCCTGCCCGATGGTCACGGTCGCGGTGCGGCCGGTCACGCGCGCCTTCAGATCGGCATCGTGCACAACAGGCATGCCGTCCACGGGACGGACCGCGACGCCGCTCGCCACGATGTTGACCGAGAGGCCGTCGTCAGGAATGGGCGGCCCCTTGCGCGGAAGGTTTTTCGTGGGCGAATTGACGCCGATCTCGATGCGCTGGAGCGTTCCGCGCTCGATCCGCTCGATCACCCATTCGCGCAACTCGGGAACGACCAGCGTCGGCCACATCCGCTTGAGCGCGGAGGCCGACATCGGCGTTCCCGCAAAGCCCAGCGTCAGCCGCGGCTCGCCGGAATAGTCGATCGCACCCGTGCCGGCGACGCCGATCTCGCCATTGCTGATGTCGGCCTGCGTCAGCAAGAGGCGCTTGTGGTCGGTGTCGAAGCGGAAGCCGATCGCGATGCGGTTGAAGACGAGCGGCGGCTCGTTGTCGATGCCGCCGAGCAGGATCGAACCGCCGCTGAAGCCGAGCTGCCAGTCGTTGATGGTGCCGTTGGGCGGCTCGAGATGGGCCAGAAGCGTCAGGCGGTTCGCGCCCGACAGGATCTTGAACGGTGCCACCAGCACCCGCCGGTTGGCGTCCCACTCGACGTTGATCTCGGCCTGGTCGATCGCCATCGGATAGTCTGGCGTGTCGGTGTCGATGATATTGCCGGCGCCGACCGCGAGCTTGCCGCGGAAGAAGGTCGGCACGCCATCGCGGCCGAGTTCGCCCTTGAGCTCGCCCGTCAGCGGCAGGTCGGCCGTGTAGGTGAGATCCTTGACCCGCAACGCCAACAGGATGTTGGAGGTCGAGACCTTGTCGGCCTTGATGTCGACCGAGCGCACGCCGTTCTCGGCCGGCCCGATCGTGGCGCGCAGCATCCATGGGCGCGCGCCCTCTTCGCCCAGGCTGAGCGTGACGCCCCCGCGGCTCGGCCGGCGAAGGCTGAGCGTGATGTTCTCAAACGACCATTTGCTGCCGCGCTGCTGATCGTCGACGATCAGGTTGCCGTTCTTCAGACCGATCTCGTTGAGGTTCTGGCCGTCGAGGCCGGTCATGCTCAGACTGTCGAGCCAGTCGAGGCCCTGAAGGATGCCGCTCTGCGCCGTCGCCTGAGGCGGGCCTTGAGAGGCGGATTGTGATGGATCCTGGCTCGCGGGCCCCGTGGCGAATGGCGGCGGCGGGACGCCATTGCGCGGGAACGTCGGCGGCAGACCCGCGTCCTTCTTCGAGGCGACGCCGGTTGCCAGCGGCTTTGCGGTATCGCCGGCGGACACGGTGACGGTACCGTCGGGCGCGATGCGGATCGCAAGCTCAGCATCGACTAGATTGAGGCTCTCGGCGCGCAAATGCCCCATCAAGAGGCCCGCACCCGATAGCTTCACTTCAGCCTTCGGCGCGCTGGCAACGACGGCGTGATCGCGATCGCGGACGATGATGTCTCGGATGCGGACGGCGATGCGGACCCGGCCGGCGCGCTCGATCTGGGTGCCTCCGATCTCAACCGTGTTGCCGTGACCGATATTGTCCTCGATCGCGGCCGCCAGCCATGGCGTTGCAATGTCGAGATTGATGGGGCCGGCACCGAGCCGCCACCACAGCGCGCCGAAGCAGCCGATGAAGATGACGGCGAGAGTCCCGACGACAAGGACAACGCGCTTTAGCCAGCGATCGGCCGCCAGCCAGCGCCGCAACGCGCCAAAACCGTCACCGAAGCGATGAAAGCCCGAATTGGAACGCGACAACAGCCGGCGCGCGCGATGGCCCGCGGCCGCCTCCTGATCCGGATCCCAATCGGCGTCGTCCCATTCCTGCGGCTGTTGCTGAACGCCGCGCCGATCGAAGTCCCGATTGAAATCCTGGGGCGACTTATTCCTTGCCATTGCCTCTCGATACAGGCGCCCGTCAGAGGATTGAGCGCCGCCGGGACCGCAGCCGTCCACGGGAAGCGAAGCTCCCTGCGCCGGCATTGCCGCCATACCTCGAATATTCCTGCTGTTCGTCATTTCGCCCCGGGAGCGCGTTCAACGAGCAGTGGGGTGGTGCGTGGAATTCCTTGTAACCATACTCCGGCGCCGCCAGACTTGCCCAGCCGAGGGCGCGATTCCGGCACACCGGACGAGAGCTGCAATACCGTTTCGGTTGACCCGCCGAAAGCGTCGAAAGGAAGGCGTATGTCCAAGAAATCCCGAGCGAAATCGTCCAAAACGCCCTCCGGCAGTCCGACGGCTAAAAAGAAGGCCCTGAAACCGCGGGCCTCTACTCCGACAAAGTCCGCGAAAACACAGCGGACACCGGCGACCAAATCAACCGGGACCTTAGCAAAGGCAGGATCACATAAGGCCGCATCGAAACAGTTAAATTCCTCCAAATCAGTGGCTCCGCCCGCCAAGGCGAAGTCGGGCCTGGCCGAGGGCCAGAAGGCCCCCGCCTTCCGCCTGCCCCGCGACGGCGGCGAGGTGGTCACATTGGCGGACTATGCCGGCAGAAAGCTCGTCCTATTCTTCTACCCCCGCGCCGACACCCCGGGCTGCACCCGGGAGGCGATCGACTTCACTCGCCTCGCCGGTGCCTTCGCGGCCGCCGATACCGCCGTGCTCGGCGTCTCCGCCGATCCGTTAAAGGCTCAGGAGAAGTTCCGCGACAAGCACAAGCTCGGTATCCCCCTGATCTCGGATGAGACGCACCAGATGCTGGAAGCCTATGGCGCGTGGGGCGAAAAGTCCATGTATGGCAAGAGCTTCCTTGGGATTCTTCGCACCACGATACTGGTCGGGGCGGATGGCAAACTGGCCAGGATCTGGCGCAACGTCCGGGTCGACGGCCATGCCGACGAGGTGCTGGAAGCGGCAAGAAGTCTTTAACCAGTCCTTTAAATTCGCGCGTTCCCATTTCCGGAAAATTAACCATGACCGGCCCAGATTGCTGCGGCAATTAGGCCGTACGGACTCATCCGACCGGCGCGGGAGTGCCGATGTCGAAAAGTTCTGCCCAATACTCGCAGTACGCCCAACATCATCCTCACGACCACGGACGGGCCTTCCAACGCCGTCCTGCCCTCGCGGCAGCCGCAGCGATTCCCCTTCCCGCGACCGACGACGCCTACACCATCGTCCATGCCGGCAAGCAGGTGCGCTTCGGGCCCGTGGTGTTCTGGATCGTGGTCGGCACGGTGGTGCTGCTCGGTCTCTGGTCGGCGGCAACCGCCACCTATTTCGCCTTTCGTGACGACGTCCTGACCCGGCTGATCGCCCGCCAGGCCGAGATGCAATACGCCTATGAGGACCGCATCGCCGAGCTGCGCGCCAAGGTCGACCGCACCACCAGCCGCCAGTTGCTCGACCAGGAACAGTTCGACCAGAAACTCGACCAGATCATGAAGCGCCAGACGGCGCTGGAGTCCCGGGCCACGGCGCTTGGGGCCATGCCTGACGTGACCGGTTCGATCCCCCGCGCGGCCCCGCAGCGCGGCGAGGCGAGCCAGAGCACGCCAAAACCCTCGCCGATCAGCGACACCGTGATTTTCGTGGCACCGCCGGACCGTGAGGCGCGGCTGGAATCGCGCGCGCCGACCGTGGCTGCTCCCCCGACCAGCCAATTCGCCAAGAATCAGGGTTTCGACAACGTCCTGGTTCGGCTCACGACCTCGCTCGACCAGGTTGAACGGCGCCAGATGGCGGCGCTCAGCGCCGTCGAGGAAGGCATGGATTCACGCATGCGCCGGATGCGCGGCGTGGTCAGTGATCTCGGCCTGAATCTCGCCAATCTCGAATCCGCCGTGCCGCGCAGCGCGATGGGTGGGCCGTTCGTACCGGTCAAACTGACGGCCAATGCCGGACCGTTCGAGAAGCAGCTCTCTCGCATCAACACCACTCGCGCCGAGATGGATCGTCTCAACCGCACGCTGGCGCTGGTGCCGTATCGCAAGCCCGTCATCGGCGAGGTCGAATTCACCTCCGGCTTCGGCGTCCGCAGCGATCCCTTCCTCGGCCGGCCCGCGATGCATACCGGGCTCGATTTCCGCGCCGCCACCGGCGATCCGGTTCGCGTCACCGCCAACGGCAAGGTGGTGTCCGCCGGCTGGTCCGGCGGTTACGGCCGCATGGTCGAGGTCGACCACGGCAACGGGCTTTCGACCCGCTACGGCCATCTCTCCGAGATCAACGTCAGGGTCGGCGAGACCGTGAAGATCGGCCAGGTCGTCGGTCTGGTCGGGTCGACCGGTCGATCCACCGGTCCGCATCTGCACTACGAGACCCGCATCGAGGGCGAAGCGGTCGATCCGCAGAAGTTCCTGCGCGCTGGCGTGCGTCTCAGCGCGGGCTAAGCCCGCGACCAAAGGCGCCTGTGCATGATCACTGGCTGCGCTCGTGGCCAACCTCGCCGGTGATGACGTCGCCGAACAGCTCCCAGGCTTGCCCGTTGAAGCGCATCAGCTGCATCTGCTCAATCGGGAAATAATCGTCCGGTGAGGTGTTGACCATGATGCCGGGCAGCATCAGGTCGGTGTGGAAATCCTTCAGGTTCGCGGCCTGCTTCATGACGTTCTCACGGGTGAGATTATCGCCGCACTGCTTCAGCACCTGCGCCATCGCCTCGGCCTGGACATAACCGTAGATGTTGTTGGAATTGGCCTTGTCGCCGTCGGGATAGTATCTGTCCATGAATTCGCGCCATTTTACCACGGCCGGATCCTTGTCCCAGGTCGGATCGGTCGGGTCCTTCAGATAGACCGTCGAGATGATGTCCTTGGAATAGTCGAGCCCGGCAGGCTTGAGCACCGAGGCGACCGAAGTCGCGGTGTTGGCGAGGAAGAATTTCGGTTTCCAGCCGAGCTCGCCGACCTTCCGGATCGCTTGCGCCGAGCCCTTCGGGGCGGCCCATGAGAAGAAGATGTCCGCACCAGAATCGTGCAGGGCGACGATCTGCGAGTCGATCGAGGGATCGCTGACCTCGTAGGACTTGTCGGCGATGATCATATTGGCCTTGTCGCCGAGCCCGTCCTTCAAACCCTTGAACTGGTCCTTGCCGGCGTCGTCGTTCTGCCAGAAGACGGCGATCTTGCTGCTCGGGAAATGATCGCGGATGTACTTGGCGTAGATCCGTCCCTCGCTCTGGTAGTTGGGCTGGAAGCCCATGGTCCACGGGAAGTTCTTGGGGTCGCCGAACTTGGTACCGCCGGAGGCGACGAACAGCTGCGGCACCTTCTTGGCGTTCATGTACTTCATGATCGCGGAATTCGAGGGCGTACCGAGCGGCTGGAAGATCAGCAGCACCTCGTCGCTCTCCACCAGCTTGCGCGCCTGTTCGATCGCCTTCGGCGGCGAATAGGCGTCGTCATAGCTGATGAAGTTGATCTTGCGGCCGTTGATCCCGCCCTGGTCGTTGATCATCCTGAAATAGGCGGCCTCGGTCTTGCCGATCACACCGTAGGACGACGCAGGCCCGCTATAGGGCATGATGTTGCCGATCTTGATTTCGGTGTCGCTGGCGCCGGGGTCGTATTTTTTCTGCGCCGAGGCCGGTGTCGTGATGAGCACTCCCGCAGCGAGCATGGCGAGGGCAGCAAGGCTTTCGCGACGACCCGGCATCGGTCTCTCCCCTATTTTGTAGTCTTGTTTTGTAGGGAGTGTCGCAAGGCCGTTGGCGGCTGGCAAGCGCTTCGATTTTCCGCGAGATGAAACGGCGGATCCGGAATTTTACTCGCTGCGCCGCGGCAGGTTCAAAACGCGTCCGTCGATCACGAGCAGCGCGCTGCCAATGACGATGGCGCCTGCGATCTCGCGCATCGAGATCGGCTCATCCAGCACCAGCCATCCCAGCAGGATGGCGGTGACGGGAATGAGCAGCGTCACCAGCATGACATTGGTCGCACCGGAGCGCCGTATGATCTGAAAGAAGACGATATAAGCGAGCGCCGTCGAGAGGCCCGCAAGGCCAAGCACCGCAAGCCAGGTCGTCAGGCCCGGCACCGGAAGACGCCAAGGCTGCTCCACCACGCCGGCGACGATCGCCATCATCACCGTCGACGCCATCAGTTGAAACGTCGCGGTGCCGAGCGGTGCTGCGTCCTTCAGCATTCGCCGCGCTGCCAGTGCGGCGAATCCATAGCTGAAGGCGCCGCCAAGGCAGAGCAGGATGCCGAGCCCCTGCCCCGGCCTCGTCTCGAGACCCCATCCGCGCAGGATGATCACGCCGGCAAGGCCGAGCGCCACGCCGGCCACGCGCCGCAGCTGCAAGGCCTCTTCGCCCGCCGCGGCCATCACGACCACCGTGAACAGCGGTGTCGTCGCATTCAGGATCGACGCCAGTCCACTCGGGATGAAAGTCTGTCCGGCCACGATCAGTGAGAACGGGATGACATTGTTCAGCAACCCGATCGCAAGGCTTCCAGCCCACAATGCTCTTGGGCAAGCCGATCCCCTGCATGTGCAGCAGCGGCAGCAGAATGCCCGCCCCGAGCGCGATACGCAAAAACACCAGCGTCAGCGGCGGCAATTCCCGCAACGCCGCGCCGTTGAAGAAGAACGAGCCGCCCCAGAGGACGGAGAGCACCGCGAGTAGCGACCAATCGCGCGCGTCGATCCTGTTGTCGTTTGGGGGCATGCGTTTCACCTCGGCGCAGTTGCTCGCCTAGGACAACGCGGAAAATTTCGCCACCCGGTTTGCGACAAAATTACTCGAGATCATTCCCGTGACCGCCGATCGCCCGCGATATCGGCAACAACCGCCCCAATCACCAACGCGCCGCCAATGAGCGCGTGGACGGCCGGTATCTCGCGGAAGGCAACCCAGATCCAGAACGGCATCAGCGGCGTTTCCAGCGTCGCGATCAGGGAGGCCTGTCCTGACGGCAGCAAGCGCGAGCCCGGCGCGGCCTTGCATCACCACGAGAAGCACCGTGATCAGGCTGCCGGCGAACAGGCCGCGCCAGAACAGAATGGTCCAGGGATCAAGCGGCAGAAGGCGTGTGAAGAACGGCGCCGTGCTCCAGGCAATCGCGGCGGCGACGACGAGGGCAATGCCGAGACCGCGTTCCGAACGAGGCTGCCCCATGTGGATGCGACCGGCTAGGACGGCTTCTTCGGCCGCGACACCAGCTCGATCATCCTGCCTTCGTCGTCGTCAGGCAACGCCGCCTTCGCCTGCGCGTAGGCCTCGACCGCGGCCCGCGAGACCAGCGGCTTGTCGGCCAGCAGGCTCTCCGCGAGTTTGACGGCATAGGCGGCATCCTTGTGCCGCAGCGCTGCCGTGAAGGTCGCGCCGGAAAAATCGCGGGCAACCATGCGCTTGGAGTGGCGCGCTACCTGCGGACTTGCGGCGACGCCCGCCTGAATCGATTCCAGCACGAGGCTCATGTCGAGCCCGGCCTGCTCGGCGATCGCGAGGCCCTCGGCGAGGCCGGCGATCTGGATCGCGCCCATGAGGTTGTTGATGAGCTTGTAGACGGTGCCGGAGCCGACCGCGCCGAAATGGCGGATGGTCGAGCCGATCGGCGTCAGATACGGCCGCGCGCGTTCGAGATCGGCCGCATCGGCGCCAACCAGCAGCGTCAGCTTTCCGCTGGCGGCGGCATCCGGCAATCCGGTCACGGGGCAATCGATATAGATGAGCCCGCGCGCATTCAGCTCGCGGCCCATCTCGCGGGCATGGTCATAGGAGACGGTCGAGCATTCGATCGCGATGGTGCCTGATTTCGCCGTCTTGGCCGCGCCCTTCGGCCCGAGCCAGACCGCGCGCGAGGCTTCGTCATCGGCAACCATGGTCACGACCGCGTCGGCATCGATTGCGGCGTCCTCGGGCGAGGTCGCCCAAAGCGCGCCGCGCGCGATCAAATCTTCAGCCTTGGCCTTGCTGCGATTCCACAGCGTCACCGTGAAGCCGGCATCGAGATAGCGGCCGGCCATGCCATGACCCATCCGCCCAAGCCCGATGAAGGCGACGCGTGTCATCGCTAATCCACGTCCTCGATGTCGGCACCAGTGGTGCCGAAGGCGCGCTGCGCCAAGGTTGCGGCCATGAAGTCGTCGAGATCGCCGCCGAGCACGCCCGAGGTGTCCGAGGTCTGCACCCCCGTGCGCAGATCCTTCACCATCTGATAGGGCTGCAGCACGTAGGAGCGGATCTGGTGACCCCAACCGATGTCGGTCTTGGCGGCCTGGTCGGCGGCGGCCTTCTCCTCGCGCTTCTTCAGCTCGATCTCATACAGGCGCGCGCGCAGCATGTCCCAGGCCTGAGCCCGGTTCTTGTGCTGGGAGCGGCCGGCTTGGCAGACCACGGCGACACCGGTCGGAATGTGCGTCAGCCGCACCGCGGATTCGGTCTTGTTGACGTGCTGGCCGCCGGCGCCGCCCGAGCGCATGGTGTCGACGCGGACGTCGGCTTCCTTGATGTCGATCTTGATGCTGTCGTCGATGACGGGGAATACCTGCACGCTCGAGAACGAGGTGTGCCGCCGCGCGTTGGAATCGAACGGCGAGATGCGCACCAGACGATGCACGCCCGCTTCCGTCTTCAGCCAGCCATAGGCGTTGTGGCCTGAGACCTGGATCGTCGCGGACTTGATGCCGGCCTCTTCGCCCTCGGACTCTTCCAGCACCTCGACCTTGAAGCCGTGGGTGTCGGCCCAGCGCGTGTACATGCGCAGCAGCATCTGCGCCCAGTCCTGGCTCTCGGTTCCGCCGGCGCCGGCATGGACTTCGAGATAGGAATCGAACCGGTCGGCTTCGCCCGACAGCAGCGCCTCGAGCTCGCGCCGCGCCACTTCCTTCTTGAGATTCTTGAGAGCCGCTTCGGCTTCCGCGACGACGCCGGCATCGCCCTCGGCCTCGCCGAGCTCGATCATGCCGATGTCGTCTTCGAGCTCCTGCTCGACCTTGCCGATGCCCGAGAGCGAATCCTCCAGCGAGGTCCGCTCCTGCATCAGCTTCTGGGCTTTCTGGGGATCATTCCATAGATTGGGATCTTCTGCGAGCTTGTTCAGCTCAGCGAGGCGCGCCGTCGATTTCTCGACGTCAAAGATGCCTCCTCAGCAGCCCGACTGACTGCTTGATCTCTTCTACCAACCGTTCGATTTCGGCGCGCATGTCGTTCTCTGATGTCGCGGAATTGGTCCGCGTTAGATTGCAACGGGATGTAGCGGCGGCAGCACCAAAGCGCAACCGCCGGAACCGGGATCGTTTGTCTTGTCCTAAGCCTTAGTACAACCCGCCGGTGCCCGGCCGCATGAAGAAGCCGGAATCCGGCTGCTGCTGCTGCGACGCCGGCACGCCGCCGCGCCCGTCGGCATCGGCAACGCCAATGACCGAGTAATTGTCCGGCGGCGCCGTGCCCGGCTTGAAGGCTTCGAGAATGGTTCCGCCAGTCTCGCCCGGACCTGCGCGCATGCCGGTTTTGGAGACGACGCGCACGAGCTTGATGCCGGCAGGCACCTTGAAGGGAACGGCGGGCTTGTCGGCGAGCGCGAGCTTGAGGAAATCGCGCGCGATCGGAGCGGCCAGATGGCCACCGGTTGCGGCATTGCCCTTACCCAGCGGACGCGGCTTGTCGTAACCCATGTAGATGGCGACGGCGACGTCGGGCGAGAAGCCGACGAACCAAGCGTCCTTGGCCTCGTTGGTGGTGCCGGTTTTGCCGGCGACGGGTTTGCCGACTTCCTTGATGACCGTGGCCGTACCGGCCTGCACCACGCCTTCCATCAGCTCTGTGATCTGATAGGCGGTCATGGAGTCCAGCACCTGCTCGCGGCGGTCGATCAGCTGCGGCTCGGCCTGGTTCTTCCAGCCGCCCGGCGCGTCGCAGCCGCGGCATTCACGCTGGTCGTGCTTGAAGATCGTGTGTCCGTAGCGGTCCTGGATGCGATCGATCAGCGTCGGCTTCACGCGGCGGCCGCCATTGGCAAGCATCGAGTAGGCCGTGACCATGCGCATCGCCGTCGTCTCGCCGGCGCCCAGCGCGTAGGACAGATAGTTCGGCAGCTCGTCATAGACACCGAAACGGCGGGCATATTCGCCGATCAAGGGCATGCCGATGTCCTGCGCCAGCCGCACCGTCACGGTGTTGAGCGATTGCCGCAGCGCGTTGCGCAGCGTCACCGGTCCCTGGAATTTGCCCGAGGAGAAGTTTTCCGGCCGCCACACGCCGGCGCCCTGCCCCTGGTCGATTTCGATGGGGGCGTCGAGCACGACGGTCGAGGGCGTATAGCCATTGTCGAGCGCCGCCGAATAGACGATCGGCTTGAACGACGAGCCCGGCTGCCGATAGGCCTGCGTGGCGCGATTGAACTGGCTCTGGTCGAACGAGAAGCCGCCGACCATGGCGAGCACGCGGCCGGTCCAGGGATCCATCGCCACCATCGCACCCGACACCTCGGGGATCTGGCGCAACCGGTACTGGCCCTCGACAGGCTGGCCGTCCTTGTAGAGCGGATCGGCATAGATGACGTCGCCGGGCTGCAGCACCTGCGACACCGCCGTCGGCGTCTTGCCTTTGGTTCCGCCCTGCACGGCTCGCGCCCACCGCACGCCGTCAACCGTGACGATGCCGGTCTCGCGCTGCTTGCTCACGGCGCCGCCAAGCTCACGGCTCGGCTGGAAGCCGATGCGCGCCGACTGGTCGCTGGTCTCCAGCACGACCGCCATACGCCATGGCGAGATGTCGGAGAGCGATTTGATCTCGGCGAGCCTCACGCCCCAATCGCCCGACGTATCGAGCTTGCTCATGGCGCCGCGATAGCCCTGCTGCTCGTCATAGTTCACGAGGCCCGAGACCATGGCCTTGCGCGCCATCACCTGGATCTTCGGATCGAGCGTGGTGCGGACGGAGAGACCGCCCTCATACAGCTTCTTCTCGCCGTAGCGCTCGAAGATGTCGCGGCGGACTTCCTCGGCAAAATATTCGCCGGCGAAGGTGTGGGCTCCGTTGGAGCGGTTGGTGACGGCCAGCGGCTCCTTGCGCGCCTTGTCGGCGTCGGCCTGCTTGATCCAGCCGTTCTCCACCAGACGGTCGATCACGTAGTTGCGGCGCTCGATGGCGCGGTCGCGGTTGCGGACCGGATGCAGCGTCGCCGGCATCTTCGGCAGCGCGGCCAGATAGGACGCTTCCGCCACGGTCAGCTCGTTCACCGACTTGTCGAAATAGACCAGCGAAGCGGCCGCGATGCCGTAGGCGCCGAGGCCCAGATAGATTTCGTTCAGATACAGCTCGAGGATCTTGTCCTTCGAGTAGGTCTTCTCGATCCGCATCGCGAGCAAGGCTTCCTTGATCTTGCGGGCGAAGGAGACCTCGTTGGTCAAAAGGAAGTTCTTGGCGACCTGCTGGGTGATCGTGGAGGCACCCTGCGGACGCCGGTTCGAGCCGTAATTCTGGATGTAGACCACGCCCGCGCGGGCCATGCCGGTGTAGTCGATGCCGCCATGCTCGTAGAAATTCTTGTCCTCGGCCGCGAGGAACGCATTGATCACGAGCTTCGGCACCGCCTGGATCGGCAGATACAGCCGCCGCTCCTTGGCGTATTCGCCGAGCAGCGAGCCGTCGACCGCGTGCACGCGGGTCATCACCGGCGGCTCGTAATCCTGAAGCTGAGAGTAGTCCGGCAAGTCCTTGGAGAAATGCCAGATCAGGCCTGCCACGGCCCCGACACCGACAAGGAACACCACCGTTCCCGCGGCGAACAGGAAGCCCATGAACCGCACCAGCAAGCGCATTATGTGTTTATCCGTTCAATCTCTGGATCAGCTCAGTATCAGCCCCTTGGCACCCAAACAGGGGCCAACCTTCACGTCACCAATTCACCGGCTTACGCAATACCATCAGTGCCGGACTTTAGACGCTTGCCGAGCGGGATTCTCTCCGATTCCGGAACCCCCTGCGGCGTTTTTATAAAGCGCCCGCTGTGGCCAAACTAGGGCTTTTGTGGCGGGACGGAAAAACCCTTTCAATTCGACGATCCCCCGGTCGTCAATTTGACGATCCCGGGGTCGTCAATTTGACGATCCCGGGGTCGTCAATTTGACGATCCCCCGGGTCGTCAATTTGACGATCCCGCCGTGGCCATCCGCTTGGTCAAGAACCCGTCGATGGCCTGCGCCATCGAGCCCACGGCACGCGACCGCCAGCCCTCGGAGACCAGATGCTCGAGGTCGCCCTTATTGGAGACATAACCGATCTCGACCAGCACCGACGGCACGTCGGGCGCCTTCAGCACCCGGAAGCCCGCCGACTTCAGGGGATGCTTGTGCATCCGCACCGTCGACTTCATCTCGCCCATCAGAAGACGGGCGAAACGGTTTGAAAAGGTGCGGGTTTCCCGCTGCGTGAGGTCGATCAGGATGTCGGCGACGTCGGTCGGCTCCTCGGCGAGGTTGAAGCCGGCGATCGCGTCCGCCCGATTTTCTGCGTCCGCCAGCCGCTGGGCCTCGGCGTCGGACGCCTTGTCCGACAGCGTATAGATGGTCGCGCCCTGCGCATCGCCCTCGGCACGGGGCAGCGCATCGGCATGAATGGAGACGAACAAGGCGGCCTTCAGATTCCGGGCGATCTTGGTGCGGTCATTGAGAGGAATGAAGGTGTCGTCGTTCCGCGTCATGACCACGCGGTATTTGCCGGCCTTCTCCAGCTTGTCGCGGAGCGCCAGTCCAAAGGCCAGCACCAGGTTCTTCTCGCTCTCGCCGCTCGACTGCGTGCCGTTGTCGATGCCGCCATGACCGGGATCGATCACGACCACCGGGCGGCCATCGGCCTTCTGCTGCGCCGTATCAGGGGTTGTCGTCGCGGGAGCGGTTGCGGGCTGCGCCTCGGCGATCGTGGGCCGCAGTTCGGGGCGATTTTCGGGTGCGAGCGACTGCACGAAGGCGGTCCGGTCGACCTCCTCCAGCTCCAGCACGAGCCGAGCCGGCTGGCCGTTGGCCGCCTCCAGCACATAGGAATTGGCGATCCGGGCCGGTCCCGTCAGGTCGAACACGATTCGCGAGCCGCCGGGCATGACGAGCCCGTAGCGGAAGGCCTTCACCAGGCCGCGCCCCCCGACCCCCGTGCCCGCGGGCAGCTGAAAATTGACCTGCGGCACGTCAACGACGACCCGGTACGGGTCCGCGAGCGTGACCGCACGGAAGGTAACGGTCTGGTCGATGTCGAGAATGAAGCGTGTCTGCTTGCCATCGCCGGCCAGCCGGGCGGCCGAGGCGACTGGAAAATTCGCTACCGCAACAGTGGGTTGCGGCTGGCTTTCCGCGGCGCTCAAGCGTGAGGAATCAGCGCACGGCAACGCTGCGGCGCACAGAAGTGCGCATCCCAGCAAAACCCGTTGATTTGTGCGGCTCGCCACCGATTCCGTGCCTCCGAGCAGCCCTTTTAACGCAATAGAACCACAGGGTTAATCGATCCTTAATGACAGAAACGCGAAACTCGCTGACTGTGACCGCCGTGCGACGCTCCCTTGCACCGATGGCTCATTCCTCGTATGTACGGAATGCTGACGGCCGATATTTCCGGTTGTGTCGCATTCAGCCTCCCGGTGCAGCGCCGGAACTCTCAAGGTTTGGGAATTCCAGCGTTTTCCGTTCCCCTCTAAGACCAGCGCGGTGCGCGGCAGCGAGGTGGAGCGGGTCAAGCGCCGGCGGCGGACGGTCCTGGGTTACCTCTCGCGTTACCGGGACAGTTCTGACAGCGACGTAACCCATTACCCGGTCCCTTGATCCCAGGGGAGCGGTTCGTGATCCCCAAGGCGAGCGCGCTCGCGCCATGCCTGGCCAGCAGCAACTGATTGAAGGGCGGCCTCGCCGCCCAATGTTTCATACGGGCCGACGCTTGATGCGCCAGACTGTGCCGACGAATTCTGAAGGATCATTCGCGACGCTGCGGAGTGAAAATCCCGCGCGCCGCCTTGATCCTGAAGCTTCCGGTTCGGCAAGGCGCGAGAGACGGCGTTTCGGCCTTCCCCTCACCCCCGAATCAGGTGGACCGTCGCGTCACCCGGCAGCGCAGCTCGCGCCCACGGTGAATCGCGCCCGCCGCCGCCAAGAGTTAAGACATGCCCAACAAGATGTTGATCGATGCCACCCACCCGGAAGAGACCCGGGTCGTCGTGGTCCGCGGCAATCGCGTCGAAGAGTTTGATTTCGAGACCGCGCAACGCAAGCAACTGCGCGGGAATATCTACCTCGCCAAGGTCACAAGGGTCGAACCCTCGCTCCAGGCCGCCTTCGTCGAATATGGCGGCAACCGCCACGGCTTCCTCGCCTTCAGCGAAATCCATCCCGACTACTACCAGATCCCGGTTGCCGACCGGCAGGCGCTGATCGAGGCCGAGGAACAGGCCCATCGCGAGGCCGAGGAAGAGAGCGAGAACCGCTCCCACGGCCGCCGCCGTTCGCGCCACCGCAACGCCCGCCGCCGCGGTCATGGCGAGCGCGTGCGCAGCGACATCGTCGAAGGCGCAGATCCGACGGCCCAGCCGATCGAAGGCGCGGTGCTGCCGGAGCATGCCGAGGGTGCCCTGCACGAAGGCGAGCATCTGCACGCCGACGCGGAGCATCACGGCGAGCACGAAGCTCACGATCACCACGATCATGATCATGGCGAGCATGATCACGACGATCATCATGCCCATGATGACGGGCACCATCACGCTCACGATCATGACCATGGTCACGACGGCGAGCATGATCATCACGACCACGATCACGCCGATGAGACGCCCGCGCCTGTCGCAACGATTGGCGCCGAGCCCGTGGTCGCTGCCGAACTGCAGGAGACCGCCGCCCCCGAAGCGCATGCGGAAGCTCTGGCTGAGGCCGTGACCTCCGCCGCCGAGCCGGCCGATGCCGTGTATGCAGCGGGCGAGAGCGCCGAGACGCCGCATGCCGAGGCTGCGGAAACGACCGGCGAAGACGACGAGGACGAAGACGAAGACGGCGAGGAAGCCGAAGAGGAAGTCGTTGAATCCGTCGGCGGCGACGACGTGCTGGAGGAAGTGCCGGAGCGCACTTTCCGCCCGCGCCGCCAGTACAAGATCCAGGAAGTCATCAAGCGCCGCCAGGTGATGCTGGTGCAGGTCGTCAAGGAAGAGCGCGGCAACAAGGGCGCGGCGCTGACCACCTACCTCTCGCTCGCCGGCCGCTATGCCGTGTTGATGCCGAACACCGCCCGCGGCGGCGGCATCAGCCGCAAGATCACCAGCGCTCAGGACCGTTCGCGCCTGAAGGAAGTGGTGCAGGATCTGGACGTGCCCGAGGGCATGGGCATCATCCTGCGCACCGCCGGCGCCGCCCGCACCAAGCCCGAGATCAAGCGCGACTTCGAATATCTGATCCGGATGTGGGAGACGGTGCGCGACCTGACGCTGAAGTCGCAGGCCCCCACCCTCGTCTACGAGGAAGGCTCGCTGATCAAGCGCTCGCTGCGCGACCTCTACAACAAGGAGATCGACGAGATCTCGGTTGCCGGTGAAGCCGGTTACCGCGAAGCCCGCGACTTCATGAAGATGCTGATGCCCGCCAATGTCAGCGCGGTGAAGCAGTATCGGGACGGCCAGCCGCTGTTCTCGCGCATGGGCGTCGAGAGCCAGCTCGACGCGATGTTCTCACCGACAGTGCAGCTGCGCTCCGGCGGCTACATCGTGATCAACCAGACCGAGGCGCTGGTCTCGATCGACGTCAACTCGGGACGATCGACCCGCGAGCACCATATCGAGGACACCGCGCTCAAGACCAATCTGGAAGCGGCCGAAGAGGTCGCTCGCCAGCTTCGCCTGCGCGACCTCGCCGGCCTGATCGTCATCGACTTCATCGACATGGACGAGAAGCGCAACAACCGTGCGGTCGAGCGCAAGCTGTCCGATTGCCTGCGGCAGGACCGCGCCCGCATTCAGGTCGGCCGCATCTCGCATTTCGGCCTGCTCGAGATGTCGCGCCAGCGCATCCGCGCCAGCGTGCTCGAGAGCTCGACCGATCCGTGCCCGCATTGCGGCGGCACCGGCCATGTCCGTTCGGTGTCTTCGGTAGCGCTGCAGCTGCTGCGCGGCCTCGAAGAGATCCTGATGAAGGGCGCGACCCACAATCTCGTGGTCCGCACCCGCACCGACGTCGCGCTCTATGTGCTGAACCACAAGCGCGGCCATCTGCGCGATCTCGAGAACGGCTTCAAGGTGACGCTGTCGGTCATCGCCGACGCGAGCGTCAGCGGACCGCAGGCCTATCTCATCGACCGCGGCGAGCAGGTGCATACGCTGGAAGCCGCCAAGGCCCTACTGGTGGCGCAGGCGGCAGCAAGCCCGCCGCCGATCGTTGAAGAAGCTTATGACGACGAGGAATTCGATTCCGAACTCGAATCCGAGGTCGAAACCGAGGAGACCGAAGGTCTCACCGAGGAGCAGGCTGCGGGCGAGGCAGCCTCCGACCAGGACGGCCAGCGCCGCAAGCGCCGCCGTCGCCGGCGCGGCCGCGGTGGCCAGCGCGACGGCGAGTTGCGTGAGGATAGCCCCGCGACCCTTCCCGAGGCGGCCGTTGCGGCCGGCGAAGGCGAAGAGGATGCCGAGTCCGAGCAGGATGGCGAAGAAGGCGAGGAACAGGCGGCCCGGGGCGAGCAGCAGGGCGGCGGTGATCGCCGCCGCCGGCGTGGTCGCCGCGGCGGACGCCGTCGGCGTGGCGGCAGCGAGGACGGTCTCGCCGGCTCCATCAGCGACGAGCTCGCGGCCAATGCGCCGCCGGAAGCGTCCGACGCAGTCGCCGATTTCGACGGCTTCGGCGGCGAGGCTGCGCCCTCGATTGCCCAGGCCGAACACACCGCTGAGCCTGAGGTCTCGCAGCCCGAGCCGCGCGTCGAGGTGCAGACCGAGGCGGTGCCGGCCCAGCCTCAGCCGATTGCCGCTGAGGAAGAGCCCGCCGACGACAAGGCCGCGCGGCGCCGCTCCACGGTCCGGGAAAAGGTGAGCTTCCTGTCGAGCAGCCCGAGCGAGCCGGCAGCCCCGGTTGCGCAGGCGCCCGAGCCGGCCGTCCCGCCGGCAGCTCAACCCGTGCCGGAACCGGCAAGCGAAACGCCGGCCGCGCCACGCCGCGCCGGCTGGTGGTCGCGCCGCTTCGGCGGCGGTGAATAAAGCCGAACACTCAAGAGAAAACGCCCGGGTCAAGCCGGGCGTTTTTTGATTTGGCGAGGTCAGTTCCAATGCAAAGCGCAATCGTTCTCGGCGGCGGCATGATCGGCGTGAGCGCGGCGCTGCATCTTCAGCAGCGCGGCTGGGCCGTCACGCTCGTCGACCGCAGGGAGCCGGGCCGCGAGACCAGCTACGGCAATGCCGGGATGATCCAAGCGGAAGCGGTCCGCCCCTATCCGATGCCGCGCGACCTTGCGACGCTGCTGAAGATCGCGACCGGCCGCACCAACGATGTGCGCTACAGCCTGTCGTCGCTTCATCTCCATATCGAGCCCCTGCTCCGCTACTGGTGGCATTCGGCGCCGAAGCGTCATCGCGAGGCGGTCGACGCGTGGGCGCGGCTGATCGCTTACGCGACGAGCGAGCACGACATCCTCATTCGCGAGGCCCATGCCGACAATCTCATCCGCCGCGCCGGCTATCGCATGCTGCATCGCGATGCCGCTTCATTCGATCTGGCGATCAAGACGGCGGAAGAAGACCGGCGCGAGTTCGGCGTGAATTTTCGCGTGCTCTCCGGCAAGGAGCTCGCGAGAGCCGAGCCGGTCCTGCGCGACGATCTTCCCGGCGCGATTCATTGGCTCGACACCTGGACCGTGTCCGATCCCGGCGCGCTGGTCACGGCCTATGCCGAGCTGTTCGAGCGCCGCGGCGGCACCATTGTGCTCGGCGATGCACAATCGCTGCAGCAGACCGCGACCGGCTGGTCAGTCGACACGGACCAGGGGCGTCTCGACGCCGCCCACGCCGTCGTGACCCTCGGGCCGTGGTCGCCCGATCTCCTCCACAAATTCGGCTATCGTATTCCCCTGGTGCGCAAGCGCGGCTACCACATGCATTACAGCGGCGGCGCGTCGCTCGACCTGCCGCTGATCGACAAGGCCGGCGGCTATGCCATGGGGCCGATGGCCAAGGGCATTCGCATCACCACCGGAGCCGAGCTGACGAGCCCGGATGCGCTCGCGACGCCGGTGCAGCTTGCCAGCGCGGAAGCATCCGCACGCGAGCTGATCGACCTCGGCAAGCGCGTCGAGCCGGATCCGTGGTTCGGCACCCGCCCCTGCACGCCCGACATGCTGCCGGTGCTCGGGCAAGCTCCGCATCATCCCGGCCTCTGGATGAATTTCGGCCACGGCCACCAGGGCTTTACCCTCGGACCCGCGACGGGGCGCCTGCTCGCGGAGATGATGAGCGGCGAGACGCCCGCGATCGATCCGACGCCGTACCGGCCGGAGCGGTTCTAGCCCAAAGAAAAAGGGCTGATCGAGGATCTCGACCAGCCCTATGACTTCAAAGTCCGACAGCGCAGCTCGCGCCGTCGGATCCTGATCAGTCTGTTGTGATCGCCGTTTCCATGTCGGTCGGATCGATCTGCTTGGAGAGGTTGGCGTTGAGCTTGTCGCGGTCGAGCTCACCCTCCCACCAGGCGACGATCACACAGGCGACGCCGTTGCCGCACAGATTGGTCAGCGCGCGGCACTCGCTCATGAACTTGTCGATGCCGAGCACGATCGCCATGCCCGGCACGAGGCGCGGATCGACCACGGCCAGCGTCGCCGCCAGCGTGATGAAGCCCGCACCGGTGATGCCGGAAGCGCCCTTCGAGGTCAGCATCGCCACGACCAGGATGGTCAATTGCTGGCTGAAGCTGAGATCGTAGCCGAGCGCCTGTGCGATGAAGAGCGTCGCCAGCGTCATGTAGATGTTGGTGCCGTCGAGGTTGAACGAGTACCCCGTGGGCACCACGAGTCCGACCACCGACTTGGAGCAGCCGAGCCGCTCCAGCTTTTCCATAAGGGACGGCAGCGCGCTTTCCGAGGACGAGGTGCCGAGCACGATCAGCAATTCGTCCTTGATGTAGGCCAGGAACTTGAAGATCGAGAAGCCTGCCAGGCGCGCGATGATGCCGAGCACGACGAAAACGAACAGCGCCGCAGTGAGGTAGAAGGTGGCGATCAGCCCGACCAGGTTGAGGATAGCGCCGGTGCCGAACTTGCCGATCGTGTAGGCCATCGCACCGAACGCACCGATCGGCGCCGCGCGCATCACGATGGAGATGACGCCGAACACGGCATGGGCGGCATCATCGATGAAGCTGCGGATGGTGTGGCCGCGCTCGCCGAGGCTCATGATCGCGAAGCCGAACAGCACCGAGAACAGCAGCACCTGGAGGATCTCGCCTTGCGCGAAGGCGCCGACCACGGTGTCCGGAATGATGTGCAGCACGAAGTCGACGGACTTCTGGCCGGCGGCCTGCTTGGCGTAATTTGCAACGGCGGCCTCGTTTGCCGCCGCATTGCCGAAGCCCGCACCCGGCTTGGCGAGATTTCCGACGATGAGACCGATGACCAGCGCGAAGGTCGAGACGACCTCGAAATAGACCAGCGCCTTGACGCCGATGCGGCCGACCTTCTTGGCATCCTGGATGTGGGCGATGCCGGAGACGACGGTGCAGAAGATGATCGGGGCGATCACCATCTTGATCAGCTTGATGAAGCCGTCGCCGAGCGCCTTGATCCATTCGTTGGTGGCAACCGTCGGCCAGAGCCAGCCGACGATGGCGCCGAGCACGATGGCGATCAGCACCTGGACGTAGAGAACCTTGTACCACGGCTTGGCGACGGGCGGCGCGACCGGCGCCCCCGCCATCGTTGTCGTCGTCATCGTTTCACTCCCCCTCAAAACACTGGGCCAGCCAAGATCAACTTGGCCGGCCCTGTCAATTGGAACCGCTTGCTGTTGCGCGTTTTACCGGCGGCGATCGATCAGCCTGCGCGCCGCCGGCATCAACGCCGCGCCAAGCGCGTTCTTGACCAGCGAAGCGGCAATGAACGGCACGATGCCGACCTGCCAGGCCTTCGCAATGCCGAGGCCAAGGCCGAACGCCAACCAGCCGAAGCCGGCGGCCAGAATGACGATATGGCCGACGGCCATCGCTGCGAAAAGCAGCATGACACTGCGATCCCAGCCGCGCTCGGCGAGCCAGCCGGTCACGAAGGCGGCGGCAATGAAACCGAACAGATAGCCCGCAGTCGGGCCAACCAGCGGTGCAATTCCACCCACCGGCCCGGCGAATACCGGCGCGCCAAGCGCGCCTTCGGCGAGGTAGGCGATCATGGTTGCGCTCCCAAGGCACCAGCCATAGGCGGCGCCGATCATCAGCACCACCAGCGTCTGCAACGTCATGGGCACATAAGGCAGCGGCAGGCTGACCTTGGCTGACAGCGCCATCAACGCAGTGCCAAGCGCAACCAGCACGACGGCGCGCACTGCGCCGACGGTTTCGCCCGGTCGGGTCGGCCACATCAATGCGGCGAGAGGAAAATGCGGTGTGGCAGCGGTCGGGACAGATCGGTCAGACAAGATGAACTCCGGGTGGTCGAAAACTGGCGGCTATTTAAGCCAGTGAGCGATCCGGTCAACTGCCTCTCGCATCTCCCCGGGCGAGCGCGCATAGGAAAGACGAATGAACGAGCGGCCGTGAACGGGATCGAAATCGAGCCCGGGCGTGGCCGCGACACGCGCCTGTTCCAGCATCTGCTTGGCGAACTCGAAACTGTCGGAGGTGAAGCCCGAGACGTCGGCATAGAGATAAAATGCACCATCGGCGGGCAGGAATTTGCTGAGGCCCGCCTTCGGCAATCCCTCGATCAAAATCCGCCGGTTTTCCTGATAGCCGTGCTTGATCGCCTCCATCTCGGCCGCGCCGTCGAAGGCGGCTTCTGCCGCGATCTGCGACAGCGACGGCACCGAGATCGACAGGTTCTGCTGCAGCCGCTCGATCGGCCGCACCAGAATTTCAGGCACGACCATCCAGCCGACGCGCCAGCCCGTCATGCAGAAATACTTCGAGAACGAGTTGATCACGAGTGCGTGCTCGGACAGCGCGGCCGCGGTGACCGCTGGAAACGCATAATCAAGCCCGTGATAAATCTCGTCCGAGATGAACCGGATGCCGGCATCTTCGGCGGCCGCCATCAAGCCGGCGAGCGCTTCGCGGGACATCATCGTCCCCGTCGGATTGGCGGGGCTGCCGACCAGCACGCCCTTCAGCGGCGCCTTGCGATGCGCCGCGAGCAATGCCTCGCCGGTGAGCGCATGGCGCGTCTCGTTCGTGGTCTCGATCAGCACCGGCTCGCAACCGAGCGCAGTGAGGATATGGCGATAAGGCGGATAGCCCGGCACCGTCACGGCGACGCGGTCGCCAGGCTCGAACATCGACAGGAAGGCCAGGATGAACCCGCCGGAGGAGCCGGTGGTCACCACGATCCTGTCAGGGCTGATGGCACAGCCATAGGCATCGCGATAATGGCGCGCGATGCGCTCGCGCAGACTGGGAATGCCGAGCGCGGAGGTATAATCGATCCGCCCGGCCTCGAGCGCCGCGTGGGCGGCCGCAATCGCGGTGCCGGGCGCCCCCGCCGCGGGCTGGCCGACCTCCATATGGACGACATGGCCGCCGGCGGCCTCGATTCGGGCCGCCGCGGCCATGACGTCCATCACCATGAACGGGGGAACATCGCTGCGGCGGGAGGGCTCGAGCCACTGCCCCAACCGGTTCCTCAATGTCGCATCGTGCATCGATTTCTGCTATTTCGCTGGCGGGCCGGAGCGTCCGGCCCGGGAACGGGGCGCTTGCGCCCCAGACTGGCCGCATTGTACGGCTCATAAGGGTAACGCTCACAAGGGCATATCGCGTATCCGGTCCGCCGCCAATCGCCAAAACCAATCACGAAACTGCTCTCCAGACCGTTTGATGTTTCTCCAGATCGCATTGCGCAAGAAGGCCTCCGCCCTCACCGCCCTCGTTACGGCTGCGGCGATCGCGCTGCTGCCGCTCCCGGCGGCGCGGGCGCAGCAGAAGGGGCCGCCGGTCTTGCGCGACACCGAGACCGAGCAACTGCTGCGCGAATATACGCGCCCGATCCTGCGCGCCGCGGGTCTGGAGAAGCAGAACATCCAGATGGTGATCCTCAACGACGGCTCGTTCAACGCGTTCGTCGCCGACGGCCGCCGCATCTTCGTCAATTACGGCGCGATCCTTCAATCGGAGACCCCGAACCAGATCATCGGCGTGCTCGCGCACGAGACCGGGCATCTGGCCGGTGGCCATCTGTCCAAGCTGCGCGAACAGCTCGCCGCCGCCCAGACCCAGATGATCATCGCGATGCTGCTCGGCGCAGGCGCGATCGCCGCAGGCAGCACCCAGCGCAGCAGCGCAGGCAACAACGGGCTCGCCAATGCCGGCGCCGCCGCGATCTCGGCTCCCCAGGAGGTGATCCGCCGGACGCTGCTGTCCTATCAGCGCCAGCAAGAGGAGAACGCCGACCGCGCCGGCGTGAAATTCCTGACCGCGACCCAGCAATCGCCGAAGGGCATGTACGAGACCTTCAAGCGCTTCACCAGTGAGAGCCTGTTCGCCGCGCGCGGCGCCGATCCCTATCTCCAGTCGCACCCGATGCCGGCCGAGCGCGTCGCCGCGCTTCAGGAATTCGCCAGCTCCAGCCCCTACTGGAACAAGAAGGACGATCCCGCGCTGCAGCTCCGCCACGACATGGTTCGCGCCAAGATCTCCGCGTTCATGGAGCGGCCGGAGACTGTGTACCGCCGCTATCCCCAGACCAACGACAGCATGCCGGCGCGCTATGCCCGCGCCATCAGCACCTATCTGCACGGCGATCTGCGCAGTGCGCTGGCCCAGATCGACGCGCTGATCCAGGTCCAGCCCAACAATCCGTACTTCTACGAGGTGCGCGGCCAGGCCCTGTTGGAGAGCGGCAAGGCCGCCGAGGCGATCGCTCCGCTGCGCAAGGCCGCACAGCTTTCCAACAACGCGCCCCTCATCGAGATGTTACTTGGGCAGGCTCTGGTTGGAACCGATAATAAGACCTACACCGACGACGCCGTTCGGATTCTCCGCGCCGCGGTGGCGCGAGAACCCGAGGCGGTGCTCGGCTATACCCAGCTCGCGATGGCCTATGGCCGGAAGGGCGACTATGCCGAAGCGGATCTCGCCTCGGCGCAAGCCGCTTACCTGCGCGGCGACAACAAGACCGCCCGCGAGCTCGCTACGCGCGCGAAAACCCGTTTCGCCGTCGGCACGCCCGGATGGGTCAAGGCCGACGACATCGTGGCGGCGAAGCCGCCGCGCAACTGACGCAACTCGAGCGACGCCCGATACCACGACGTCACGACACCGAGCTTAAGTCCGCCGGGACGTATTCCGAAACCTGCTTTGGAGAAGAGGATTTGCCTATGCCTTCGCTGCGCCTGATTGCTCCCGCGTTGTTTGCGCTCGCCCTGTTCGGCGCAGCCGTGCCCGCGTCGGCCGACAGTTTCTCCGACACCCAGCGCACCGACATCGAGAATATCATCAAGAACTATCTCATCAGCCATCCCGAGGTGCTCGAGGAGGCGATGGCCGAGCTCAGCAAGCGGCAGGCCGCGGCCGAGACGCAGAAGCACGAGGCCAGCATCGCGCAGAATGCGGACGCGATCTTCAACTCCCCGCGCCAGGTCGTGCTCGGCAACAAGGACGGCGACGTCACCTTCGTCGAGTTCTTCGATTACAATTGCGGCTACTGCAAGCGCGCGATGGACGACATGCTCACCCTCATGAAGGCCGATCCGAAGCTGAAGGTGGTGCTGAAGGAATTTCCGGTGCTGAGCCAGGGCTCGGTCGAGGCGGCGCAGGTCGCGGTCGCCGTGCGCATGCAGGACCCCTCCGGCAAGAAATATCTCGACTTCCACCAGAAGCTGCTCGGCGGCCGCGGCGCTGCCGACAAGGCGCGCGCGCTTCAAGCCGCCAAGGAAGCCGGCCTCGACACCGCCAAAATCGAAAAGGACCTCGCCAGCCCCGAGGTGCGCGCCACCATCGAGGAGAACTTCAAGCTCGCCGAAGCGATGGGCATGAACGGCACGCCGAGCTATGTCATCGGCAAGCAGATCGTGATTGGCGCCGTCGGCGTCGAAGGCCTCAAGGAAAAGATCGGCATTGCCCGCTGCGGCAAGGCAACCTGCTGATCATACGTTTTACGATCCTGAAACCCCGAAAAGGCCGGCTGGCAAGCCGGCCTTTCTCTTGCGCCGAACGTTCGTGCAAAGTCATTCATCTGGCATTCAACAAACAAATGCCGCGGAACAGGCGAAGTTCCGGAACAACTCAAATCTCCTTTCGTTGTCGGCGCACGGGCAATGACGCAAAGAAACACGTGAGGAGAATTCGATGTTGAACCGCTTTATGATTTCTGTCGCCGCAGTCGCCCTGGTCGCGGGCGCCGGTCTGGCGAACGCACAAGACAAGGGCCGTGACAGCGGCGCTGGCTCGCAGCAGATGCAGCACTCGCAGCCCTCCGGCGGCGCCGCCGAGCGCGGCTCGACGGGCCGCGATTCCATGAGCCATGACAAGGGCACCGTCGGCCAGGCCGGTGGCGCTGGCACCATGAAGTCCGATCGGTCTTCCGAGGACAAACCCGGCGCGATGAAGGACGAGCGCCCGGGCGGCGCGATGAACAAGAACGCGGCCGAGGACAAGGCCGGCGCCACCAAGGGCCAGCGCACTGACGAACGCGCGCAGGACAAGTCCCAGCAGGACAAGTCGAAGAGCATGAGCTCGGATTCGACGACGAAGTCTGACCCCGCCAAGTCTGCCAAGGACATGAAGGCCGAGGACAACAAGGCCGGCGGCGCCGCCAAGACCAATAATGCGGCTACGACCGACAAGTCCCAGACCACGACCGGCACCGCCTCCGCGACGGCTTCCGCGCCGCCGGCCGAAAAGCGGACTGAGATCTCGACGGCGATCAAGTCGACCAAGATCGAAGAGACGACGAACGTCAACTTCAACATCTCGGTCGGCACCGCGATCCCGGCCTCCGTCCGAGTCCATCCGCTTCCGCCCCGGATCGTGGAGATCTACCCGGAGTGGCGTGGCTATGAGGTGATTTTCGTCCGCGGTCAGTACGTGATCGTCCGTCCGCAGACGCGCGAAATCGTCTACATCATCGAAGGCTAAGCTGCTTCGCTGAAGCCCAAATGGGCCCTTGCCGAGAGATCGGCAGGGGCCTTTGGCCTATGCGACGCCCTCCCCTGCGAGCCTCCCTCCGGCAGCCACGATTAGAACTGGTTAACAAGCAATTTCCGTAGCTTCCGCACAGGTTTTTGCACCGGGGATGAGCTACCTGAAGCCCCTTGGGAGGCCCTTCAAGGCTTCCCCTAGGCCGCTTTGTTACCTATAACCCCGCCACGCCGAGCACCTCTTCCCGGGATTGGAATGGCAGAACCTGCAACCGATACGATCCTCGTCCTCAACGGGCCGAACCTCAACATGTTGGGGACCCGCGAGCCCGAGAAGTACGGCCACGCCACGCTGGCCGACGTCGAGGCACTGTGCCGGGAGACCGCGGCAACGTACGGCCTCAAGGCCGATTGCCGGCAGTCAAACCGCGAGGGCGAGTTGATCGACTTCATCCACGAGGCGCATGCGCGCAAGATGAAGGGTATCATCGTCAATGCAGGTGGCTATTCGCACACCTCGATCGCGCTGCACGACGCGCTGCTCGCGGTGCAGATCCCGACGGTCGAAGTGCATGTGACCAACATCCACGCCCGCGAGAGCTTTCGTCACCACTCCTACACCGCACGCGCGGCTTTCGCCTCGCTCTGCGGTTTCGGCATCGAGGGCTATCGCCTCGCCATCCAGGGCCTTGCCGCCAAGCTTGCCATCAAGCCCAAAGCCTGAAGCCCCCTTCATCAAACAGAACATTCGGATCAAAGAACATGGCGCGCCAGCCAGACGACAAAGCAGCCGCAAAGTTTTCCAGCGAGGATTCCGCGCTCATCCGCGAGCTTGCTTTGCTGCTCGATGAGACCAGCCTCACCGAGATCGAGATCGAACGTGCGGGCCTGCGCCTGCGCGTCGCCCGCAACGTCAGCGTTGCTGCGACCATGCCGATGCAGATGGCAGCCGCCCCCGCCGCCCTGCCGGTCGCCTCCGCCGTGCCTGCCGCCGCCGGTCCCGACCTGTCGAAGCATCCTGGCGCTGTCAGCTCGCCGATGGTCGGCACCGCCTATTGGGCACCGGAGCCCGGCGCCAAGCCGTTCATCGAGGTCGGCAGCAAGGTCTCGGTCGGACAGACCCTGCTGATCATCGAAGCCATGAAGACCATGAACCAGATCCCCTCGCCGCGCGCCGGCACGGTGACGCAGATCCTGGTCGAGGACGGTCAGCCGGTCGAGTACGGCGAGCCGCTCGTCATCATTGAGTGAGGGACTGGCGAATAGCGAGGAGCGAATAGTTACTCTTCCCTGTTCGCCAATCGCTATTCCCCGTTCGCCCCCTGAGGCACCATGTTCGACAAGATCCTCATAGCCAATCGCGGCGAGATTGCCCTTCGCATCCTCAGGGCCTGCAAGGAGCTCGGCATCGCCACCGTCGCCGTGCACTCCACCGCCGACGCCGATGCCATGCATGTGCGCCTGTCGGACGAAAGCGTCTGCATCGGACCGCCGGCATCCAAGGACAGCTATCTCAACGTGCCCGCGTTGCTCGCGGCCTGCGAGATCACCGGGGCCGATGCCGTGCATCCCGGTTACGGCTTCCTGTCCGAGAATGCCCGCTTTGCGGAGATCCTCGCCGAGCACAATCTGCATTTCATCGGCCCCAAGGCCGAGCACATCCGCCTGATGGGCGACAAGATCGAGGCAAAGAAGACCGCCAAGAAGCTCGGCATCCCCGTGGTGCCCGGCTCCGACGGTGCGGTCGGTCCCGATGACGACGCGCTGGCGATCGCCAGGAAGATCGGCTTCCCGGTGCTGGTGAAGGCGGCGGCAGGCGGCGGCGGCCGCGGCATGAAGGTGGCGCATAGCGAGGCCGACCTCCAGGTGGCGCTGTCGACGGCGGCCAACGAGGCCAAATCCGCCTTCGGCGATGCCTCGGTCTATCTGGAGAAATACCTCCAGAAGCCGCGTCACATCGAAATCCAGATTCTCGGCGACGGCCGCGGCGGCGCGATCCATCTCGGCGAGCGTGACTGCTCGCTGCAACGCCGCCACCAGAAGGTCTGGGAAGAAGGCCCCTCGCCTGTCCTTGCCGCCGCCGCGCGCGCCAAGATCGGCGAGACCTGCGCCAAGGCGATGCGCGAGATGAAATATCTCGGCGTCGGCACCATCGAGTTCCTGTTCGAGGACGGCGAGTTCTACTTCATCGAGATGAACACCCGCATCCAGGTCGAGCATCCCGTCACCGAGAGCATCACCGACATCGACCTCGTGCTGGAGCAGATCCGCATCGCCGCGGGCGGCGATTTGCCGGCAAGGCAGGAAGAGGTCCAGGTCATCGGCCATGCGATCGAGTGCCGCATCAACGCCGAAAATCCCCAGACCTTCCGGCCCTCGCCCGGCCGCATACTGCAATACCATCCGCCCGGTGGACTCGGCGTCCGCATCGATTCCGCGGTCTACCAGGGCTACACGATCCCGCCCTATTACGATTCCCTGGTCGGCAAGCTCATCGTGCACGGCAAGACCCGCGCCGAATGCCTGATGCGGCTACGCCGGGCGCTGGACGAGATGGTGGTGGAAGGCATCGAGACCACGCTGCCGCTGTTCCGCGCGCTGGTGCGTGAAGACGACATCATCAACGGCGATTATCACATCCACTGGCTGGAACAGTATCTGGCCGGCAAGACGGAACCCGCCCCGCGATAAATCACTTTCGTCGTGGAACCCTTTGGGCCTTATCGCGTTCTCGACGCGGGGACAGTTCCAAGGGGGCGTTTTGACTTCCGCTGAACGTGACAGAGCGAGGCCGTCGTGACGGCCGAGGCCCAACGACGGCGCGCATTTTGGCAGATCCTGCTGATCTCGGCGGGCCTCCTGATTCTGACTGTGATCAGCGCCGGCTCGGTCTACCTCGTCAACAAGGCGCGGGACGACAGCAAATGGGTGCTTCACACCATCGAGGCGGAGAGCCAAATCAACGCCCTGCTGCTCGAAATCCGCCGCGCCGAGAGCAGCGCCCGCGGCTTTCTCCTGACGCAGGGACCGGATTTCCAGTCGGACCACGAGAAGGCCGTCGCAGCGATCATTCCGGCACTCGATAAGCTCACGCGCCAGATCGGCGACAATCCGGCGCAACGCGACAGCATCGAGAAGCTGAGTGCGGCGATTGCGACCCGGCTCGACCAGTTTTCGCGCGAGATGAAGTTCGTGAAGGAGGGCCAACCGGACAGGGCCACAGCGCTGATCCGCGAGGCCGCGGCCGGCAACACCACGACGACGATCACCAACTTGGCCAACGCGATGATCCGCGAGGAGGAGCGGCTGTTCCGGGTCCGAACCGCCAACTCCGACCGGAGTCAGACCCTGGCTGCATCGATGACCGGCATCGGCTCCGGCCTCGTCGTGCTGCTGGCCCTGATCTCGACCTGGCTGGTGCGGCGCTCGGCCCGCGCCCGTGACGAGGCCGAAGCGCGCCTGCGCGATGCCAACGTCAATCTGGAGTCCGTCGTCGACGAGCGCACCGCGGACCTGCGCGAGGCCAACGCAGAGATCCAGCGCTTTGCCTATATCGTCAGCCACGATCTGCGCTCGCCGCTCGTCAACATCATGGGCTTCACCAGCGAGCTCGAAGAGCTCAGCGGCGATGTCTTCCGCCGCCTCGGCAGCCTCACCCAAGTCCCCGCCGGCGGGCCGCCGCTGGCGCCTGGCGCGCCCGGCGAGATCGTGCTCGAAGGCGCCGACAAGCAGCTCTCGGAGGATTTTTCCGAAGCGCTCGGCTTCATCAAGACGTCGATCGCCAAGATGGACCGGCTGATTTCGGCCATCCTCAACCTCACCCGCGAGGGCCGACGCGAATTCCAGCCGGTGAAGATCGACACCAGCGAGCTGATCGAGGCCATCGTGTCGACGTTGGCGCACCAGGCCGCCGAGGCACAGGCCCAGATTCACCTCGAGCCCCTGCCTGACATCGTCAGCGACCGGCTCGCACTCGAGCAGATCTTCTCCAATCTGATCGACAATGCGATCAAGTACCTGAAGCGCGGGGTGCCCGGCGAAATCAGAATTCGCGGGCGGACCAAACTCGGCTACGCTATCTTCGAGATCAGCGACAATGGCCGCGGCATCGATCCGAAGGATCATCAGCGGATATTCGACCTGTTCCGCCGCGCGGGAACCCAGGACAAGCCCGGCCAGGGCATTGGTCTTGCGCATGTGCGTGCACTTGTGCGTCGCCTCGGCGGCACCATGTCGGTATCATCGGAACTGGACGCGGGCAGCACCTTCACGATCACGCTGCCGATCGCCTGGAATGTGAGCAACCGGAACGCAGATCGATGACCCAGCCTGTCACCATCATCATGATCGAGGACGACGAGGGCCACGCCCGCCTGATCGAGCGCAACATCCGCCGCTCGGGGGTCAATAACGAGATCGTCTCGTTTCCCAACGGCACGGACGCGATGCAGCATCTGTTCGGCGCCGACGGCAGCGGGCTCGTGCAGAAGGGCAACGCGCTGCTGATCCTGCTCGACCTCAACCTGCCCGACATGACCGGGATCGACATCCTGAGGCAGATCAAGGAAAACAAATATCTGAAGGCTTCGCCCGTGGTGGTGCTTACCACCACCGACGATTCCCAGGAAATCAAGCGTTGCTACGAGCTCGGCTGCAACGTCTACATCACCAAGCCCGTCAACTACGAGAATTTCGCCAATGCCATCCGGCAGCTTGGCCTGTTCTTCTCGGTCATCCAGGTCCCTCCCGCCGCCCCATGAGCCAGCGCACGCCAACACTGCTCTACATCGACGACGATAGTGCGCTGGCGCGCCTGGTCGATCGCGGCCTGACGCGGCGCGGCTACAGGGTCGTCCACGCCGCGAGCGGCGAGGAAGGCCTGGAGCGCATCCGCCGCGCCGCGGTCGAGGGCGGCATCGACGTGGTGGCGCTCGACCAGTACATGCCCGGCCTCGACGGGCTGGAGACGCTGGAGCAGATCATGGCGATCCCGGGTGCGCCGCCCGTGGTGTTCGTCACGGCCTCGCAGGATTCCAGCATCGCCGTCACCGCGCTGAAGGCCGGCGCGGCCGATTATCTCGTCAAGGACGTCACGGGCGATTTCATCCCCCTGCTCCACGTCGCAACCGAGGGCGCGCTGCGCCAGGCCGAATTGCAGAAGGCACGCGAGGAAGCCGAGGCCGAGATCCATGCCTCGCGCGACCGCTACGCCGCCCTTGCCGCCGAACGCGAGCTGCTGCTGCGCGAGGTCAACCACCGCGTCGGCAACTCGCTCCAGATCATCGCCTCGCTGCTGCACCTCCAGGCAAGCTCCGCCGCGCAGGACGAGGTCAAGGCGGCACTGACCAATGCGATGGGCCGCGTCGCCGCGGTCGCGCAGGTGCACCGCCGCCTCTACACCTCGCAGGATCTGAAGAGCGTGGTCCTGAACCAGTATCTGGACTCGCTGCTCGAGGATCTCCGCCGCTCGGCCGAAGGCAACCGGATGTCGCGCCTGACGCTGAAGGCCGAGCCGATCGAGATCGATCCCGACCGCGCGGTCGCCGTCGGCATCATCGTCAACGAGCTGGTGATGAACGCGGTGAAATACGCCTATCCCGACGGCGCCGGCCCGATCCATGTCGAGCTGCACGCGCAGGGCGACGATGTCCTGCTGTCGATCACCGACGACGGCGTCGGTGACAACGTCAAGGCCGATCCGCGCTCCACCGGCATGGGCCAGCGCATCGTCGCGGCCATGGCCTCCAAGCTCGACGCCACGGTCGAGCGCGATCCCGCCCATTCCGGAACCCGGATCGTGCTGAAATTCGCGCGCATGCCGGCAGCCCCCGGCAGGACCAGCACCGCCGCCGCGAGCTGATCTCGCTGCCCTGCTCACCCCCATCGCAACCGCGTCGCGATCCTGCTATGGTTGCGAACCATGACTTCGCGCGACTCCGCCCCGTCTGAAATCACACCGGCCGTGCTGCTGCGCGCCTATGCCTGCGGCATCTTTCCGATGGCCGAGAGCGCCGAAGATCCGACCCTGTTCTGGGTCGAGCCGGAGCTGCGTGGCGTCATCCCCCTCGATGGATTTCGTGTCGCCTCGCGGCTCGCGCGCACCGTCCGCTCGGATGTGTTTCGCGTAACCGTCAACACCGCATTCAAGGCGACGATCGCCGGCTGCGCCGCGCCGCAGGCCGGACGCGAGGACACCTGGATCAACAAGCGCATCCGTGACCTCTATGGCGGCCTGTACGAGCTCGGCCATTGCCACAGTGTCGAGGCCTGGCAGGGCGAGGACCTCGTCGGCGGGCTGTACGGCGTCAGCCTCGGACGGGCCTTCTTCGGCGAGAGCATGTTCCACACCGCGCGCGATGCCTCCAAGGTCGCTCTGGTCCATCTCGTCGCGCGGCTCATCCATGGCGGCTTCGAGCTGCTCGACACCCAATATGTCACCGAACATCTGAAGAGCTTTGGCGCGGCCGAGATCTCGCGGCGGCGCTACACCGCGCTGCTCGACAAGGCGCTTGCGGGCGAGCCCGGCGATTTCCTGAAGCTCTCTGCGGGTGAGGCGATCCCGGGCGCACGCGCGCTCGAGATCATCGCCGCGCGGCAATAATCGATAGCAGGCTTAGCGGCCGAACCCCGGGGGATTTGGCCTAGCGGCCAAACCCCGGGATACCGAACAGACCCGGCCGCTGCTCCGGCGGCGGAGGCGGCGGTGCCGGTTGCTGCTGCTGGATCGGCGGCAGAGGCTGCGGCGGACGCTGCTGCACCTGCTTCGGCGCGGCCTTCTTCTGCGCGGGCGGCGGCGGAGGTGCGGGCTTGGTCGCGGGATCCGGCGCTGCGGTCGCAATGGTCTGCTGCGGCTCTTTGCAGTCGGTGAGCCAGATGTCGTAGATCGGGTGCTCGACGCCGTGCAGGCCCGGGCTTGCCGCGTACATCCAGCCCGAGAAGATCCGCTTCACCTCGCCCTGCAAGGTGATCTCGTCGACTTCGACGAAGGCGTCGGTGTTGGTGGCCTCGGTCGCCGGCCGCGTGTAGCAGGCGTCGGTCTTGACCCTGAGCGCGCCGAACTGGACGGTCTCGCCGATCTCCTCGTCGAAATTGATGATGCGCCCGGTGATCTTGTCGAGCCCCGAGAAAGTCGCCTTCTTGTTCACGATCTTCTGGGCCGGCGGCTCGGTGACAACCTCGTCGCCCGGCTGCAGGCTTGCCGGGGTCTGCGGCACGGCGCCACCCGGCCCGCCCTTTTGCTGCGGCTGGCGACCCGGCGCACCCGGCTGGCCGGCGCCCGGCGGCGCGACCGCCACAGGCGGCGGCTGGTTCGGCGGAGCGACGGTGGAGCCCGGCGGCGGCGCCAGCGGCTGGGTCTCGACCGGCCCTGGCATCACGTTGCCCTGCCGGCCCGGCGGCGGCGGCATCGGGCGCGACGGCAGCACGCGGCCCTGCGGCGGCAGCTCCGGCACCTCTTCGTCGTCGTCGGGGATCTGCTGCGGCTGGGGCTGGCCGCGTGGAATGTTGCCGGGCGGGCGCAGCGGCGGCGGATCGGAAAAGATCGTGCCGATCTGCGCCTGAGCCGGCGTCGCAGCCGTCAGCGCGGTGGCGGCCAAAAGCGCCGCAAGACCTGTCAGGGTAATGGTTCGAAACATCTCGCGCGGCTTCAACAGCGAATCGGGCTTGTTGGACATTCTACAGGGGATACCGCCGCTCGCAGGCCCTCCGGTTAACACGGGGAATACGGCGGGGGAAGGGCGGCATCCCTGCCCTGCCCGCCGTCCGCTGGCCAGGGCGGCCGACCGGTGGGATAGTCGGAAAGCCCTCCCAGGGGCGCGAGGCGGGCATCGCCCGAAAATGACATTCAACGATAACCGGAACCCCCGAGGTGCCCCCCTCCATGCCCGTTGTGCTCGATCCCGATGCCGCCGCCGTCTACAAGGCTTTCCAGGAGGCCGGCCGCCCCGCCTACGAGACTGACAGCGCCGGAAGCGCGCGCCTATTATGCTCAGGCGCGCTTTGCCACCAACCCCGAGCCGCCTGAGCTCGCGCGCGCCACGCCGCTATCGATCCCGGCGCCGCACGGGGTGATCCCCGCCCGCCTCTACGTGCCGAAGGAGCCGCGCCGGCACGACGGCCTATCGCCGGCGCTGATGTTCTTCCACGGCGGCGGCTGGGTGATCGGCGATCTCGATTCCCACGACGTCGTCTGCCGCCAGTTGGCCCACGCCGGCGCGCTGATCGTGATCTCGGTCGACTACCGCCTCGCGCCCGAGCACAAGTTTCCCGCGGCCACCGAGGACGCTATCGCCGCGACCCGATGGGTCGCCGCGAACGCGCGCGAGCTCGGCATCGACGCCTCGCGCCTGTCGATCGGCGGCGACAGCGCCGGCGGCAATCTCGCCGCGGTCGTTGCGCTCGCCGCGCGTGAAGCTGGCGGCCCCGCACTCGCGGGCCAGGTGCTGATCTACCCCGCGACCGATTTCGCCATGACGCACGGCTCCCACGGCGAGCCCGAGACCAGCGTGCTGCTGACGCATTCGGTGATCCGCTGGTTTCGCGACCACTACCTCAATGGCGCCGCCGACATCCATGACTGGCGCGCTTCACCGGCACGTGCGCAAGACCTTGCCGGCCTGCCGCCGGCCTATGTGCTGACCGCCGGCGCCGACCCGCTGCGCGACGAAGGCGACGAATATGCCGAGCGGCTGAAGCAGGCCGGCATATCCGTCACGTACAAGCACTATCCCGGCCAATTCCATGGCTTCTTCACCATGGGCAAGCTGTTGCAGCAGGCCAATGTCGCCGTCGGCGAGATCAGCGCGTGGCTGAAGGGATTGGGATAGCAACGCCGCGAGCATTGGCTTCGTCCTTGACCAGAGCCGCCAGGAGGCGCATATTCTAGCCAGAATTTCTAGCTAGAAAGTCTGAGTATGACCAAGCGAGTCTGGTCGGTGCAGGATGCAAAAAACCGCTTCAGCGAGGTGGTTCATGCGGCGCAGCGCGCACCGCAAACGGTGACACGGCATGGCAAACCCGCTGTGGTGATCTTGAATGCCGCAGAGTTTGAACGCTTGCAGGAGCTGCAACGCGCTCGGGCGCCCTCTCTGACCGATCTGCTTCTTGAAATGCCGCAAGACGACGGGGAATTTCCGCGCGCGCGTGTCGCGGATCGTGACATCGGCCTCTGATGTTTCTGCTCGACACCGTCACGCTGTCCGAGCTGCGTCGGACCAGACGCAACCCGTCGGTGGTCGCCTGGATGGAGCGGCAGCGAACGGCAGATCTTTTCCTCAGCGTCGTCAGCATCGGCGAAATCGAACGCGGAATCGAACGTCAGCGCGCTGCAGATCCGAGCTTTGCCGATGCGCTCGCCACCTGGCTGGATCGCGTTCTCGCTCTCTACGGCACACAGGTCTTGCCGTTTGACCTCCAGACCGCGCGTCGCTGGGGAGCTCTCAGCGCCGCGCTCGGCAATGACAGCGCAGATCTCATGATTGCCGCCACCGCGCTCGAGCATGGACTTACTGTCGTGACGCGCAATGTCTCGGACTTTGAGCCTACGGGAGTTCGCGTCGTAAATCCATTTGAAGGCAAGTAGCCAGCCAAGCTCTCGAGTTGCTCTCCCGGACGCCAAAATGCACCCTGCTCTCCTACATGCCCTCCCCATGCGCGGCCTGACATGGCTCGGCAGCCAGGGCACGCGCGGAGTCGCCGCTGTCGTCTTCATCGCGGCTGCGGTGCCACCGCTCGGCGCGCTGCTGCGTCCCTATCTGACCGAGGCGATCCTGTGCCTGCTCTGCATCTCCTTCATGCGGGTCGATCTGGCCGCCCTCTACGGCCATTTGCGCCGGCCGGCGCTGGTTGCAACCGCCACGGCCTGGACCACGATCGGCGTGCCGCTGATCGTCGGATTGATCGCCCACGCAACCGGGCTCACGGCTCGCGCCCCCGGGCTTTCGCTCGCACTGATGCTCCAGAGCATGGCCTCGCCGATGATGGCCTCCCCGGCCCTGGCCGCACTGATGGGTCTCGATGCCACGCTCGTGCTGATCACGCTGGTGACCTCGACCGCGCTGGTGCCCTTCACGGCCTCGCTATTCGCCGGCCTCTTCCTCGGCAACATGCTCAGCGTCACGCCGTTGACGCTGGGCCTGAAACTGCTTGGCATCCTCGCAGCATCGCTGCTGGCGGCGACCGCCATCAGATGGCTCTTCGGCGCGGCGGCGATCCAGCGTCACAAGGCGCCGATCGACGGCCTCAACATCATCATCCTCTTCATCTTCGCTGCTGCGATCATGGGCGATGTCGTCAGCGACCTTCTCGCACAGCCGCTGTTCACCCTCGGCCTCGCAGCTCTCTCGTTCGCGATCTATTTCACCCTGCTCGCGATCACCACGCTGCTATTCCGCCGCATCGGCTATGAGCGCGCGCTGGCGCTTGGGCTGATGGTGTCACAGCGCAATCTCGGCCTGATGCTGGCGGCTACTGCCGGCGCATTACCGCCCACCACCTGGCTCTATTTCGCGATGACGCAGTTTCCGATTCACCTTGCGCCTTACATGCTGATGCCGATCGCGCGGCGCCTGACGGTACGCGCGAACACCTCCAGCTCTGCTGCGACAAGCACCCCCTAACCCGCCCTCGCCGCGCGCCGCAGCGCCTGCGGCGGCTGGCCGAAGGCGCGGATGAAGGCGCGCCGCATGCGCTCGGGATCGCCGAAGCCGGTCGCCTCAGCGACCAGCTCGATCGCCTCGCGCGAGGACTGCACGCGCTCGCGCGCGACTTCGAGCCGCAGCCGCTCGATCGCTTTCGACGGCGTCGCGCCGGTCTCGGCGGCGAACGCGCGGGCGAAATGCCGTGCGCTCATGCCGGCGCGATCGGCGAGGTCCTCCACCGTCAGCGGCGCCTCGAGATTTTCGCGCGCCCAGGACAACAGCGCGCCAAAGCGGCCGTTCGGCGTCTTCAGCTCCAGCAGGGAGGAGAACTGCGACTGCCCGCCGCTGCGGCGATGGTAGAGCACGAGCTGCCGCGCGGCTGCCTGCGCGATCTCCTCGCCATGGTCCTCGGTGACCATCGCGAGCGCCAGATCGATGCCCGCCGTAATTCCTGCCGACGTCCAGACATTGCCGTCGCGGGTGAAGATCTGGTCCGGCTCGAACTTCACCTTCGGATAGCGCGCGACGAAATCGCGCGTCCGCCCCCAATGCGTGGTGGCGCGGCGGCCGTCGAGCAGCCCCGCCTCGGCCAGCACATAGGCGCCCGAGCAGACGCTCGCCACGCGCACGCCGCGCCGCGCCAGCCGTTGCACGAAGGCGCGCGTGACCTCGCAGCGCGCGGCATCCGCAACGCCCGCGCCGCCCGCGATCACCAGCGTCGTGATCGCATTCGCCGACTTGAAATCACGCGCCATCATCTCGACGCCCGACGAGCTGCGCACCAGTCCCGCGCTCGCGGCCAGCACGCGCAGCGCAAGCGTCTTGCCGGTGCAGCGCGCCGCGACCTCGAACACCGAGATCGGGCCGGCCGCATCGAGCAGCTGGAAATCCGGGAAGATCAGGATGCCGATCATAGGGTATGTCCGAAATAGAGGGAATTACGCCATTTCAGACACAACCGCACCATGCCAGTCTTCGCGCGTCAAGCTCATCTTTGGAGGACCTGCCGATGTCGTCACCGCTCCAGATCGGTCTTCTGGTATTTCCGCGCGTCACCCAGCTCGACTTCACCGGTCCCCTGCAGGTGTTCTCCATGGTGCCCGGCGCCAAGCTGCACCTGATCTGGAAGCGGATCGAGCCCGTGCCGAGCGATTCCGTGCTGACGCTGACACCGACCACGACGTTCGCCGACTGCCCGCAGCTCGACGTGATCTGCGTTCCCGGCGGCGGCGGCACCAACGACTTGCTCAACGATGAAGAGGTGCTGGATTTCCTGCGCAAGCAGGCCGAAGGCGCAAAATACGTGACCTCGGTCTGCACGGGATCGCTGGCGCTCGGCGCCGCCGGCCTGTTGAAGGGCTACCGCGCCGCCACCCATTGGAGCGCGATCGAGATGCTCGGCCAGTTCGGCGCCATGCCGACCAAGACACGCGTCTGCGTCGACCGCAATCGCATCACCGGCGGCGGCGTCACCGCGGGAATCGATTTCGCGCTGACGCTGGTCTCCCTCATGGTCGATCGCACCACGGCGGAAGCAATCCAGCTCCAGATGGAATACAACCCCGCCCCGCCCTTCAATTCGGGCTCGCCCGACACGGCGCCCGCTGAAGTCTTGGCCTTGCTGAGAGAGCGCGGCGCGCAAAACCAGGCGCGGCGCCTGGAAGCGGTCAAGCGTGCGGCGGAGCGGGTGAACTAGCGCGGGCCGATGCTCGCGTGTCCCGGACGCGCTGCAGCGAGCAACGCTGCTGCGCAGAGCCGGGACCCAGGAAGCCACGCGGATCGCTGTTGCATAGGCCCCGGCTCTGCAGCGCATCACTTCGTGCCGGGCAGCACCCGGGGCAGTGACCGTCGTGCTGGTCCCAACAGAAAAAGGCCGCTCGGTTTCCCGAGCGGCCTTTCCTGTCTTACGGCGGCTGCACATTCCATCGGGCGATTTCGGAACTTCCAGACCGGGGGCCTATCTCCCGATCGAGTCCTTACTCGGCGGCCGCTGCATCTCGGGACAGTCGCGAACTGTTGCCCGAACCGAACGCGATGGTCTCCCATCTCCGTAAGATGGGATCATTGAGCCGCATGGCTTGCCTGGCCGCAATGTCCGCGCAGACGCCATCCCCGCTGTTCCCGTTGTCCACAGCAGGGTGAGGCGGATGCGCGTGCATCCAACCGAACGATCGAGAGTCGATGGAGGACGGAGAGCCTAGCCAGGCGTCCAGGGCTGATAGTCGCCGGTCGCCTTCGGACGCTTGCCGCTAGCCAGCGTCGAGCCCGAGGGCCGATAGGCCTTTGCCGTGCCGGTGAGATTCGGCTGGTGCGGCTTTTCCCATTCGCGCGGCTGATAGTTGGCCTCGGTCGGCGGCACATCGACGACGTGATGAATCCAGCCGTGCCAGGACGGGGGGATCCGGCTGGCTTCCGCATAGCCGTTATAGACCACCCAGCGCCGCTCGAAACCTAGCGTCGGATCGACCGCCCCGCCGCGGGTGCGATAGTAGAGATTGCCCTGCTCGTCCTGGCCGACCAGCTCCCCGTACCGCTTGGTCCAGAGCTGGGTGCCAAAAGTCTGGCCATTCCACCAGGTGAAGAACTTGAGGAAGAATTGTTTCATGCGGCAAGGGCCCTGCTTCGTCGGGTCCTGATGCCATCCGGGCGGCGAAATGTCCAGTTCGGCGGGACGGCGGTGCCCTCGGCAAATGCGCCGGGCTCGCCAGGAACGCTGCCGCAAATCGGACGCGATCCGTTCATGCCGGGTACAGCCATTGAGAGCGAGGCTCCGTTCACGCGCAAACCGGCGTGATCCCAGGAACCCCAGCCCTTTCATAGGGTTTGCTTCCGGGAAAGGAGTTTTATCATGAAAAGTCTGAAAGTTTTGAGTGCCGCCGCAGCGCTGGCGCTCGTTCTACCCATGACCTCACCGAGCTTTGCACAGGGGCCGGGCGGCGGTGGCCGTGGCGGCGGTGGTGGCGGCCACGTCGGCGGTGGTGGTGGTGGTGCTCACATCGGCGGTGGCGGTGGCGGCGGCGCTCACTTCGGTGGTGGCGGCGGCGCGCGCATGGGCGGCGGCGGCTTCGGTGGCGGAGCACGAATTGGCGGCGGCCCCGCGTTGCAGGGAGGTGGCGGCAACTTCGCGGCCGGCCCAGCGGTACGTCCGAGCGGCGGCACGTCCTTCACCGGTGGCGTCAGCCGCAACTTTGCAGCCGCCAACGGCGGCACCTGGCAAGGCCGCGGCGGCAACTGGAGCGGCGGAGGCTGGCATCATCATCATCGTCGCGGCGGCTTCTGGCCGGGCTTCGCGGCCGGTGCGGCGATCGGTGGCCTCGGCTCGTATGCCTATTACGGCGGCGGCTATTACGATGACCCCTACTACTATGGCGACAGCTACTATGATGAGCCGTCCGTGGCGGTGGTCCCGGATAGCGGCGGCGACCCGGCCTATTGCGCGCAGCGCTACAAATCATACGACCCGGCTTCGGGCACCTATCTCGGTTATGACGGCCAGCGGCATCCCTGCCCGTAAGACGGCCTGAACAATCGATACAACAAACCCATGGGCGGCACCGGTGATGGCCGGCGCCGCCCTTGTCTGTTCTGCGAGCCGGTGCAGTTTCGCCAGTCACTCCCGGGACGCCCTGCCGAGGGATGAAGCGGCCATGGCCCGTCGCGGGCGCGCCGTTGTCTTGACCGGTGTCCGATTGTTGTCTTGCCGATCGCGTTCGGCCTCGCGATCCCCTCGACTTTGCTTCAACCTTTCATCGAAGCTGCTCGCACTTCGCGCGCCGCGTGCGCCTTCGCGCGAACCATGACGCGTAGATGACGCGGGCCCGAAATAAGAGAGGGAACACGCGCCGCAACCCTATGCACCGCACCGTGCATATCTACCCCAATCCAATCCAAAATTGACCCGAGGCACGATTCGCGGATATCACCAATCACAGTGGGGACTTCGATTACTGGGAAGTGTCATGCCGCGTATTCTCGTGGTTGATGACGATCCGATGGTCGGCGCGACCATCGAGGTCCTCCTCCAACGTCAGGGCTTCGACGTCACGCTGGCCGACGGCGGCGAAACAGGACTGGCTGCGCTGGAAGCGCAGGCCTTTGAGGTGATGCTCGTTGATATCTTCATGCCGCATATGCGCGGCTTCGAGTCCATCCGCATCTTTCACGAGCGCGCGCCAGCTACTCCGCTGATCGCGATGTCCGGCTATGCCTTCGCCTCATCCGCCTCGCCCTCTCCCGATTTCCTCCGCATGGCGCTGGAGCTCGGCGCAACGCGCTGCCTGCGCAAGCCGTTCACGCCGGACGCGCTGCTGACCACGATCCGGGAATGTCTCGCCGGTCCGGGCGAGAGCGCACAGCCGAAGGACAAGAAAGAAGCCCCTTGATTCCAACGCAGCGCGTCATTCTCGGTGCTGGACTTGCCATCCTCCTGATCATCACCGCGGCCTCGATCGCCCTCGACGTCAAGTCGCGGTCCGACGCGACGTGGGTCAATCACACCGTCCAGGTGCAGAAGAAGATCTCCGATCTGCGCGTGCTGCTGCGCCGCGCCGAGAGTGCCGCCCGCGGCTATGAACTCTATCGCAGCCAGACGCTCGCCGACGAGTTTCAGAGCGTGCGGGTCCAGATCGCACCGGCGCTGGCCGAGCTGAAGCGCGGCGTGCGCGACAATCCCGATCAGGTCGCGCTGCTGGAGGGCACCGAGCCGCTGGCGCTGCGCCGGGTCGAGATCGCCGCCGAAGCGATGCGCCTGCGCGCGGCGAACGACCAGGCCGGCATTACCGCGCTCAACAGCAAGGCCGAGGGCCGCGGTCTGATGGACACGGTGATGGGCAATCTCGACCATCTGAGCGCGGATGAAGAACGCCTGCTCACCGCGCGCTCCCAGGATTCACGCCGTACCGGCATCGTGCTGCTCGGCATCGACGTCGCCGGCGCCGTGCTGATCCTGCTGCTGGTGGCGCTGGTGATGCGCGAGAGCCAGCGCGCCACGGTGCAGCTGCAGAGCACGCTGACCGAGACCACGGCCGCCAAGGATGCGCTCGCGGCGGCGGTCGCCGAGCGCACCGAGCATCTGGTGACCGCGCATGACGAGCTGCGCCTGTCGATCAACGTGCTGCAAAGCACGTTTCACAGCATGGCGGAGGCGGTGCTGGTCATCGACGGCGAAGGCAACGTCCTGCTGTCCAATCCGGCCGCGGAGCGCATGCTGCTGCATCGCGCCGGCATGAACCTGCGCAATCTGCGCGCGATGTCGGATGTGTTTCACGGCGATGGCGTCACGCCGATGAAGGCCAGCGAGCTGCCCTCGGTGCGCGTGCTGCGCGGCGAGCAGTTCGAGGATCTGGAGATGATCGTCCGCCCGCACAGCGGCAATCCTCCCCGCCATCTCATGATCAGCGGCCGGCCGATGCTGGACGGCCAAGGCGACATCTCCGGCGCGGTGCTGGTCTATCACGACGCGACCATGTCGCGCGAGACCGAGCGGCAGCTGTACCAGTCGCAGAAGCTGGACGCGATCGGCAAGTTGACCGGAGGCGTCGCTCACGACTTCAACAACATGCTGACCGTGATCTCCGGCAACACCGAGACGCTGGTGGCGAGCCTGAAACAGCAGCCCGAGCTTCAGCGCGCGGCGCAGCTGATCGACGATGCCGCCGAGCGCTGCGCCGAGCTGATCCAGCATCTGCTCGCGTTCGCGCGCAGGCAGCCGCTGCAGCCGCGCAACGTCGAGATCAACGCCGCGATCGCCGACATCGCGAAACTCCTGCGTCCCACCCTCGGCGAGCAGATCCAGATCGAGACCGTGCTGGAACAGGGGCCGATGACCGCGCATATCGATCCGTCCCGGCTCACCAACGCCGTGCTCAACATGGCGATCAACGCGCGCGACGCCATGCCGAACGGCGGCAAGCTGCTGCTGGAGACCCACCGCGTCGTGCTGGATGAGGCCTATGCGCAGGCCCATGCGGACGTGGCGGCCGGCCCCTACGTCATGCTCGCCGTCAGCGACACCGGCACCGGCATGTCGCCCGATATCCAGCTGAAGGCGTTCGAGCCCTTCTTCACCACCAAGGAGGTCGGCAAGGGATCGGGCCTCGGCCTCTCCATGGTCTACGGTTTCGTCAAGCAGTCCGGCGGACACATCAAGATCTACAGCGAGGAAAACCACGGCACCACGATCAAGCTTTATCTGCCGCCGGGCGAAGGCACGGCGGAGGTGGCCGCGGCCGTCGCGCCGCAGGTCGAGGGCGGCGCCGAGACCATCTTCGTCGTCGAGGACGACAACCTCGTGCGCAACTTCGTCACCGCGCAGCTCGAGAGCCTCGGCTACAAGACGATTGCCGCGCCCGACGGCAAATCCGCGCTGGAATTGATCGAGGCCGGCCAGCCGTTCGATCTCCTCTTCACCGACGTCGTCATCCCCGGCGGCATGAGCGGGCGCGACCTCGCCGACGAGGTGGCCAAGCTGCGGCCGGGTGTGAAGGTGCTCTACACCTCGGGCTACACCGACAACGCCATCGTCCATCACGGCAAGCTCGATGACGGCGTGATGCTGCTGACAAAGCCCTATCGCCGCAACCAGCTCGCCGAGATGATCAGGAAGGCGCTGAATGGCGGGACGATGACGGCGAGCTAACGCGTGAACTACCGAAGGCGCGTTGCCAGTCACACCATATAACGGGGCGAGGGCACTGGATCAGGATGTGAGTTCCGGTTGTCCTCTTGAGACGCCGTGGCTTGCCCGGATCCGCGCCCGAGGTGTTTAGACACCGCGCCATGAACGAGTAAGGCTGATTTGATCTCGATCGGGCCGGTCTCAAGCAAAAATCAAGCGCATCTCAAGGACAAATCGTCTCACCAGCCCAATCTCTGAGCATGCTCTCGGCGACAAATGTTGGAGCCGGTGTCGCGACAGTCCGCTCGCGGAGCGCGATACCGAGCGCAGTCACCGGATGCACAGCTAGGATCTTGGTCTGCGGCCGGAATTGACGGCGCAGCTTCGACAGGTGCTCGCATGAAAAGACGAGAGTTCATCTTGTTGATTGGTGGAGGACTGGCCTGGCCTGCGATCGCACGGGCGCAGGGCGGAGCCAAGCTGCATCGTATCTTCTGGGTCTCGACTCAGTCCGAACCGGATCCCTTCCTGGACGGCTTTCGCGAGGGAATGCGCGCGCTGGGATACGTCGAGGGCAAGACCGTAACCTTCGAGACGCATTATGCCCCCGGAGATCCGCAGGCACTGCGCAAGATCGTCTCCGAGTTGCAGCGAGGGGATATCGACCTTGTGGTCTCGGGCGGTCCGGCGACACGCGTCATGACTGCGGTCACCGACATCCCCGTACTGTTTGCACTGAGCGGTGACCCCGTCGCTTTGGGTGTGGTGAAGAGCCTTGCTCACCCCGGCACCAATTTCACCGGCAGCACATTCCTGTCGCTCGAGCTGGCAGGAAAGCGCGTTGAGCTGCTCAAGGACATTTATCCAAAGCTGCGAAAACTGGCGGTCTTCTCGAACACGGATCATCCGGGAGAGCCATTGGAATGGCGTGCGACTTTGGAGTCGTGCCGGAAACTCGGCATCGAGGCAGCCTACGTTCCGTTCTGTGGCGCTCGCGAAATCGAGAATGGGTTGATGGCTGCCGGCAAGGTGGACGCGGATGCTCTCCTCGTGTTTCCCGATGCTGTGACGCTGGTGCATCGTGCGAAGATCGCGGAGTTTGCAATCGCGCACCGGCTGCCTTCGATGTTTGGCTGGTCAGAATATTGTGACGCTGGAGGTCTCTTGAGTTACGGCGCAAACCAGCGCACGACCTATTTTCGGCTTGCCACTTATGCCGATCGCATCCTGCGCGGTGAAAATCCGTCAGATCTTCCGGTGATGCGCCCCGAGAAGTTTGAACTGGCAGTCAATCTGAAGACAGCAAGGCATCTGGGTACGGACCTGGATGTGTCGTCGATCCTGTTTCGCGCCAGCAAGGTGATCTCCTGAGAGTAGTTATGTCGGACGGTGCTGCGCAGCCCTCTTCGTGTACGATGCCCCCGCGTCGCTCGCTGTTCTGCAAGTACTTCGCGACGTTGTTTGTCGCTGCGGTCGTGCCTCTGATACTCGGCGCGGCCGTCGAGGCTTCTTTCGGTTACCGAGACCAGCGCCGCCAGATCAGCGCGGTGCTGCAGGCCGATGCTCGCGCGGCGTCCGACAGGATCGAGGCGTTCACCGATGGCATCCGAGATCAGCTGGGTTGGATGGTGCAGCTTCCCTGGTCTGCCGGAGACGATGCGCAACATAAGATCGATGCCTTGCGCCTCCTCCAGCAGGTGCCCGCAATCGTTTCGGTTTCGCTTCTGGATGAGACCGGTACCGAACGGATCTTTGTTTCCAGGCTGCATCTGAACAGGACCGGGCGCGGCATTGATATGTCTACGGATCCCGCTGTTCTCGGCGCACGCGCCAACAAGGTTTGGTACGGACCGGTTCAGTACCAGCGAGATTCAGAGCCCTACATGAGGATCGCGGTTGCTGGGAGCCTGCCGGCCGCGGGGGTTGCGATCGCCGAGGTCAATCTGAAGCTGATCTGGGATGTCATCGCAGCCATTAGAATTGGCGAGACCGGCTACGCCATTGTTGTCGATGATTCCGGTCATCTGATCGCACATCCCGATATCAGTCTGGTCCTGCGCGGCCGCGCCAGCTCGGGCAGTTTCGGCCGGATCAAGCATCTCGCCGGCGCGGCGAGCGAAGCGGCGGTGATAACCGGGGACCAAGGCAACCCGGTGCTGGCGCTATCCGTTCAGGCCGCCGATGTGGGATGGACGGTGATCGCGATGCAGCCGGCCTCGGAAGCCTTTGCATCAATTCGCGCGGCGTTGTGGCGCTCGTCAATTCTCATTGCCTTTGGTGTTCTCATCGCGCTGGCGCTCGCCTATTGGCGCGCGCACAGAATGTCCGGCCCGATCAAGCAACTGGAAGAGGGCGTGGAGCGGATCAGAACCGGACAATTCGAGCATCGCATCAAAATCTTCAGCGGTGACGAGTTGCAGCAACTGGCGTTGCGCTTCAATGAAATGGCTTCTGAACTGGCGATCTCGCAGCAAAAATCTGTGCGGATCGAACGGCTGAAGCAGTTCCTGCCATCACAGGTCGCCGAATTGGTCGAGCATTCTCATGAACTGCTCGAAGGGCAGCGACGCGAAGTAGCTGTCATTTTTGGCGACTTACGCGGCTTCACGGCGTTCTCCACGCGCAATGAACCCGATGTCATCATGGCCGTCATGCGAGAGTACTACGAGGCCGTCGGCGCCGTGACGACTCGTCACGAGGCAACGCTCATCGGCTTTGATGGCGACGGAGTCATGCTCCTGGTCAATGCCCCGGTCGCATGCGAACAGCCGGCAACTCAAGCGGTCCGACTCGCGATTGACCTGCAAATGACGGTGCAGTCCCTTGCCGGCAAATGGTGCGACGCCGGCCACGCGATCGGCTTTGGTGTGGGCGTTGCCATGGGACCGGCAACGGTAGGAACGGTTGGTTACAACGGTCGGCTGGACTACACGGCGATGGGAGCCGTGGTGAATTTGGCGTCGCGGCTCTGCAATCTCGCGAAGGACGCGCAGATCCTGGCTGATCCCACTATCGCTGGAAGGGTAAGGGATAGCGTTCCGTTGGCATCGCTCGGACAGCGGACCATCAAAGGCTACGACCAGGCCCTCGAAGTCTTTGCTGTCGCACCTGCTGACCTGCGGTTGAAACCGCCGGGCTCGGGACAACGCCGGCGAGAGAAAGAGCCTCAGGACCACTGATACCCCGGCGTCCGGACGGCTAGCGCGTCGCCAGCACCACGGCCGCCAGCGTGAAGACCAGCGCCGCGATCTGCCCTGCCCCCAGCGGCTCGCCAAGCGCGAGCGCGGAGGCGACGACGCCGATGACAGGCACCGCCATGGTGCCGATCGCGGCCACCGAGGCCGGCAGGCGGGCGAGTGCTGCGAACCAGCTGACATAAGCGATGCAGAACTGCACCACGGTCGAATAGACCAGCAGCCACCAGCCGACCGGCGTCACCTGGGAGAGATGCGTGGTCTCGACCAGGAGGCCGATGATCGAGATCGGCAGGCATCCGATGCCGATCTGCCAGGCCGCGGCCGTGATCGGCGGCAGATGGATCGGGTACTTCTTCGAGAACACCGTGCCGACGGCAAAGCCCAGCGCGCCGGCGAGCGCCATGATGATGCCCGGCAGCTTCTCGACGCTCGCGGCAATGCCGTTGCCGCCCATGATCGAGGCAAGCCCGACAAAGGCCATCACCAGCCCCAGCGTGCGCAGCACGGTCGGCCGCTCCCCCAGCACCGGCCAGGCGATGATCGAGGCCCAGACCGGCATCGTGTAGGCGATCAGCGCCGCCTCGCTCGCGGGCAGCCAGAGCAGCGCCAGGCCCATCAGCACCATCCAGCCGGTGACGTTGAGCACGGCGGCGGTCAGGAGGCGCGGCCAGATCGCAGGGTCCACCTTGAGGCTCTGCCGGCGGATGATCGCCAGCGCCGCCAGCAGCACCGCCCCGAGCACGCCGGTCACCCCGCGCAGCGTCAACGGCGGCAGCTCGGAGAGCAGGAATTTGGTCACCGGCCAATTGAAGCCCCAGCCGATCGAGGTGATGGCAAGGAACATCAGGCCGGCCGGGGCGATGCGCGGCCGCGCATCCCGGCGAGTCGAATCAAGCATGTGGGTGGTCCGGCAAAATCGACCCTCAGCTTGGCCCGGATTCGCCCCTCTCGCCACCGCCTCGGCGGGCATGCCTGCCCTCACCTTCCGTAGGGCTACGTGAGTCCCGCTGACGCAATCCCATTGCTCAAAAATATACCTGCCCTGTGAACAGCGGGATGAAGCATCCGCAGCACCACGGGATGCAAATTTTTTCGGTTGGGAATCTCTGAGGACTCACTGATACTTGCCTCCACAACAGGCGCGGGCTTGCCCCCTGTTATCCCCCGCAATCCACCATATTTAGTATTTGATTCAGGAACTCGTACTAGTTCTTGACGGGCGCAACGGAGAGTCCTAGCTTTCGGTCCGTTCGGCGCGAGTGAGTTTGCGTCCCGCCGGCACTCCCCCAAAGGGTCTCGCAAATCTCAACTCCGCCAAGCCAGCCAAAGGCAGCGGATGAGGGCTTGTCTGCCCGCGAAAGCGGACTTTTCGGGCGCCAGAACGGGCCGGCAACAGGCTCGGATGGCATCGATAGAAGTTGTGATGGTGTGGGGCGTTGAACGCATGTCGCGCGCATCCCGTTGGGGCGGATGGGCGTGGACATGCCGGCGGATGATCGATGCAGGCATCGAAGAGTCGCGTCGGGAGAACAAGGGCCGGGTCCACCGGCTGAACTGCGATGCCCCAGGGCCGAACGGCCGCAAGGCATCGCGAAACGAAATGTCGACCCGGCACGCCCTCAACGAGGGGCGGATCCGGTCAAAGAATAGGACGGGGCAAGACGATGCGGATTGAGCGGCGCCACACCACCCAGGGACAGTCACCTTACGCGGGAATCGATTTCCGCCAGACCACGTCGGAGATCAGGAATCCCGATGGCTCGGTCGTGTTTAAACTAGATGGCGTCGAGGTCCCGACCGAGTGGTCGCAGGTCGCCTCCGACGTGCTCGCCCAGAAGTATTTCCGCAAGGCCGGCGTTGCCGCGCGCCTGAAGAAGGTCGAGGAGGAATCCGTCCCCTCCTTCTTGTGGCGCTCCGTGCCCGATACTGACGCGCTCGCTGCGCTGCCTGAGAAAGAGCGCTATGTCAGCGAGCTCAGCGCAAAGCAGGTGTTCGACCGCCTCGCCGGCTGCTGGACCTATTGGGGCTGGAAGGGCAAGTATTTCTCGACCGACGAGGACGCGCAGGCCTTCTACGACGAGCTCCGCTACATGCTCGCCATGCAGATGGTGGCGCCGAACTCGCCGCAATGGTTCAACACCGGTCTGCACTGGGCCTATGGCATCGACGGCCCCGGCCAGGGCCACTATTACGTCGACCCCTTCACCGGCAAGCTGACCCGCTCGAAATCGTCCTACGAGCATCCGCAGCCGCACGCCTGCTTCATCCAGGGCGTGGGTGACGACCTCGTCAACGAAGGCGGCATCATGGACCTCTGGGTCCGCGAAGCGCGCCTGTTCAAATACGGCTCCGGCACCGGCTCGAATTTCTCGCGCCTGCGCGGTGAAGGCGAAAAGCTCTCCGGCGGCGGCCGGTCATCCGGCCTGATGAGCTTCCTCAAGATCGGCGACCGCGCCGCGGGCGCGATCAAGTCGGGCGGCACCACGCGCCGCGCCGCCAAGATGGTCGTCGTCGACGTCGATCACCCCGACATCGAGACCTATATCGACTGGAAGGTGAAGGAGGAGCAGAAGGTTGCAGCTCTCGTCACGGGCTCCAAGATCAACCAGAAGCACCTCAAGCTGGTGCTGAAGGCCTGCGTCAACTGCGAAGGCTCGGGCGACGACTGCTTCGATCCCGAGAAGAACCCTGCCCTCCGCCGCGAGATCAAGCTGGCGCGCCGCAGCCTCGTGCCTGACAATTACATCAAGCGCGTCATCCAGTTTGCCAAGCAGGGCTACAAGGACATCCAGTTCGACACCTACGACACCGACTGGGACAGCGAAGCCTATCTCACGGTCTCCGGCCAGAACTCCAACAACTCGGTCTCGCTGAAGGACGATTTCCTCCGCGCCGTGGAAACGGATGGCGACTGGAACCTGAACGCCCGCACCTCCAAGAAGGTGACGAAGACGCTGAAGGCGCGCGACCTCTGGGAAAAGATCGGCTACGCCGCTTGGGCGTCGGCCGACCCGGGCCTGCACTTCAACACCACCATGAACGACTGGCACACCTGCAAGGCGTCCGGCGACATCCGCGCGTCCAATCCGTGCTCGGAATACATGTTCCTGGACGACACCGCGTGCAACCTGGCGTCCGCGAACCTGCTGACCTTCTACAACACCGAGACCAAGCGCTTCGACGTCGAGGGCTATGAGCACCTCTGCCAGCTCTGGACCATCGTGCTCGAAATCTCGGTGATGATGGCGCAGTTCCCGTCCAAGGCGATCGCCGAGCTCTCCTACGAGTTCCGCACGCTCGGCCTCGGCTACGCCAATATCGGCGGTCTCCTGATGACCATGGGTCTCTCGTATGACAGCAAGGAAGGCCGCGCGCTCTGCGCAGCCCTCACCGCGGTCATGACCGGCATCACCTACAAGACCTCGGCGGAGATGGCCGCTGAACTGGGCACCTTCCCCGGCTACAAGAAGAACGCCGCGCACATGCTGCGCGTGATCCGCAACCACCGCCGCGCCGCGCACGGTGAGTCCTCCGGCTACGAGGCGCTCAGCGTCAATCCCGTGCCGATGGACCTCGTGTCCTGCCCGCAGGCTGACCTCGTCAGCCACGCGCAGGCGGCCTGGGATGCGGCGCTCGCGCTCGGCGAGCAGCACGGCTATCGCAACGCCCAGACCACGGTGATCGCGCCGACCGGCACGATCGGCCTCGTGATGGATTGCGACACCACCGGCATCGAGCCCGACTTCGCGCTGGTGAAGTTCAAGAAGCTCGCCGGCGGCGGCTACTTCAAGATCATCAACCGCGCGGTCCCCGCGGCGCTGCGCGCGCTCGGCTATCGCGAAGCTGATATCGCGGAGATCGAAGCCTACGCCGTCGGCCACGGTTCGCTCTCCAACGCCCCCGGCATCAACGCCTCGACCCTCAAGGCCAAGGGCTTCACCGATGAAGCCATCGCCAAGGTCGAAAAGGCCCTGCCGACCGCCTTCGACATCAAGTTCGCCTTCAACAAGTGGACCTTTGGCGAGGATTTTATTCGCGACCAACTGGGAATCGGCGCGGAAGCCATTGCGGCTCCGGGCTTCGACCTGCTCCAGGCCGTGGGCTTCACCAAGCGCGAGATCGAGGCCGCCAACGTCCACATCTGCGGCGCGATGACTGTCGAAGGGGCCCCGCATCTGAAGGCGGAACATTACTCCGTGTTCGATTGCGCCAACCCCTGCGGCAAAATTGGAAAACGCTATCTGTCGGTCGAGAGCCACATCCGCATGATGGCGGCAGCCCAGCCCTTCATCTCGGGTGCGATCTCAAAGACCATCAACATGCCGAACGACGCCACGGTGGAGGACTGCAAGTCCGCCTACATGCTGTCGTGGAAGCTCGCGCTGAAGGCCAACGCGCTCTATCGCGACGGCTCCAAGCTCAGCCAGCCGCTCAACTCGCAGCTCATCAGCGACGATGAGGACGAGGATGATGCGGTCGAGAGCCTCTACGAGAAGCCGATGGCGGCGCGTGCCGCCCAGGTCTCGGAGAAGATCGTCGAGAAGCTGGTCGAGCGCATCATCGTGATGCGCGAGCGCGAGAAGATGCCGGACCGCCGCAAGGGCTACACCCAGAAGGCGGTCGTCGGCGGCCACAAGGTCTACCTGCGCACCGGCGAATACGATGACGGCCGTCTCGGCGAGATCTTCATCGACATGCACAAGGAAGGCGCGGCGCTGCGCTCCTTCATCAACAACTTCGCCATCGCGGTGTCGCTGGGCCTGCAATACGGCGTGCCGCTGGACGAATATGTCGACGCCTTCACCTTCACCCGCTTCGAGCCGGCGGGCCCCGTGCAGGGCAACGACAGCATCAAGTACGCGACCTCGATCCTCGACTACGTCTTCCGCGAGCTCGCGGTGAGCTACATGTCGCGCTTCGACCTCGCCCATGTCGATCCCAACGAGACCGGCTTCGACGCGCTCGGCAAGGGCGTCGAGGAAGGCAAGGAGCCGGACGAGAACGGCGGTCATCACGCGACCCGGCTGGTCTCGCGCGGCCTCACCCGCTCGCGCACCGACAACCTCGTGGTGATGCGCGGCGGCTCGGCGGCCGTCTCGCAAGGCAACGACGGCGCCCCCACCGGCGGCAGCAAGGTCACGGCCCTGGCCGCGCACGGCACAAGCGCCCGCGTCGGCGACGCCCTCGAAGGCGCCGTCGCCCTGAAGCAGGAAGCTCAGCACGACCTCTCTCCGACGGAAAAGCTCGAAGCCCTGCAGTGGAGCAAGGCCGGCAGCACCGCCCAGACCCTCGTCCCCACCAAGGCCGAGCGCCGCGCGGAAGCCAAGGCCAAGGGCTACGAAGGCGAGATGTGCTCGGAGTGCGGCAACTTCACGCTGGTGCGGAATGGGACGTGCATGAAGTGCGATACTTGCGGATCGACGACGGGGTGTTCGTGAGGCGACAGGCCCTCAGAACCGGACTGCCAGGTTCTGGGGGCCTATACCTTGGTCTCTCATGAAGAAGCCACATCCAGCAGAATGTGTGTGCGCCACTTGCGCCAGCGAGAAAGATTTCGATTTTCCCGAGCATCTTCTCGACAAAATCACGAGTGGCGATGTTGTCGTCTTCGCAGGAGCAGGCATCAGCACCGAAAACAGAGCGCACTGCAAATCTACTCTATACGAGCAGATAAAATCGGAGCTAAGCGCAGCATCGCAAAACAATGGCCTCTCTTTTCGAATATTTCGTGAAGGATTTTTCCCGCGACCTCTCCATTGAGAAAAAGTGGAAACTTCACAACACCCTTACCGGTTCTGAAATCGAGGTGAATGCCCGCGTCTATCTCAACTTTGACGCGAACGCAAAATACGTGGCGTTCTACGTGCCTGAGCTTAGCGGCGCAACTTTTCCCGAAGCCATCTTAATGAACAACATTGAAGAGATTCTTGCCCTCCCAAATACAGATGTCGGGGTAAGCTCGGGCTTCGGCGTTCTGCCAAACGACTGGATAGAAGGAAAGGATCTCAATTTCACCGGGCGCGTCTTCTTCTATTGCGAACGCGACCCTCCAGATGACGCCAAGACGCAGCTCATCAGTGAGGCTGCTACAGGCGGCGTCCGCGTGATATTTCGCAGCAACGCCTATCTGAAAAGGCGCAATGAAATGGAAAAACCTAAAGCTTTCATCTCCCACGACTCTCGGGACAAGTCTTCGATTGCTGGGCCTCTCGCAATACAGATGCAAAGATTCATGTGCCCGGTCTGGTATGATGAGTTCTCGCTCAAAGTCGGCGATAGCCTGCGCGAGGGGATAGAGACCGGCCTAAAGGAATGCTCAAAGTGCATTCTCATTCTCACACCTAACTTTTTGACCAACAATGGTTGGAGCAAGCGGGAGTACGACTCAATCTTCACGCGCGAGTTAGTCGAAAGGCAGCAAGTTATTCTACCAGTTTGGTCTGACGTGGATGCGGCCGGTGTTTACGAGTACTCGCCGATCTTAGCTGACCGCGTCGCCGTTAATTGGTCCCTCGGTGTCGAAGAGGTTGCTCGACGTCTGGTGAGAGCCCTCGATACGTAGGCATAGCTCGAATTAAGGTGACAGCGCAGGAAATTCGTTCGCTATTACCGAATCGGCCACTTCGGCTAATTTTCGCCATGCGACTCTGATAAGTGCACGCCGCATTCCTCCGAATTGCCTTTGCGGTCGACCCCTTCACCCCTAAACTCCCAACCTCACCGGCATGGGTTCCGACGAGCCCGGTAGACGCGGAGTAGAAGTCATGCCCACACCGGAAAGCTTCCCGATCGAGAAGATCTTCGTTCCCACGAAGCAGAAGAAGGCCATCAAGCCCGAGACCGTCGCGGAGGTCGCGGAAAGTATTATGGAGATCGGACAACAGGAGCCCATTTCCATCAGGCTCGACGGAGACCGCCTCGTTCTGGTCGAGGGACTGCATCGGTTAGAGGCCTGCAAGGCGCTCGGCGAGACGACCATTCTCGGTGTCCTGGTCCCGGCCGAGCTTGCCCAGCACAAGCCGCAGCTAGCCGAGCGCCCCGAAGTCGAGGCAGAGCGCATCAAGATGGCGCGATTGAAGCAGTTGCGCCTCGAGAAGGAAGCCGCAGAGGCATCGACTGCTGCCTTGAAGGGCGCGGGCGCAACGCAAGCGCCGCGCGCCCGTCCGACGAAAGGCGCCCGCGACAATCCGAAGGCATCACCGGGCCGGACTGCGAAATCGAAACCGAGAACATTGTCGGACTGGATCACGCAGCAAAAGGGCAGCGGCGGCCGCTATTGATTGCCGGCTCCAGAATTTCTGGAATTGCGGTGACAGTGCACGCACTCAACTCTCGTCTCATCCTTGGAGACTGAATTCCAAATTCACGCCTCCCCCAACCCGAGAATGAAGCTCTCAAAATCCTGCGCGAGTTCGTTCGTATTCGGGAACTCAGCGAACACTTCCCCACCATCCGGCGGCTCACGCTCGTGCTCCCAGTAGAACACCTGGCCATAGCTGTCCTGCTCCAGACTGAGCAGGAACAGGTCGCCGCCGGGATCTGGCGCGAAGGGGCAGCTCAGGCGGGGGATTCGATACATGCTCCGATACATGTCGTAATTGTCGATGACGCCGTAGCTGTCGGTCGGATGGGTCGTGAACAGAACGTCCAGGACGGTGCGGTCGTTGCGCCAGGGCAGCTCGACGCCGCAGGGCTCGAAGCCGCCGCCGTCGGATTGCGCCAGCAGCGCCTTGTAGGGCGCGGGCAGCGGCGCGCCGATATGTTGCTCCAGCGCACGGATGGCGTCGGCGGACGCCGGTGGGCGTCGGTTGTCCATGAGATCGAGATAGTTCATGGGGCTAGCGTCCTGTCCCGTGTCATGAAGTCGCCGCTCCTGTGGGCGAGCTCTCTGTCTATGCTACGTGGTACCAGCTGCATGGTCTTCATGTCTTGATGGTGGCGCCATGTATCATTGTCTCCGCGATTTACGCCCACAGCGCCCATGCCAAGGAAAAGCAAGCTCCTCCTCCGCCTTCGCAGAGTCCGGCGGAGCGTCCAGTGGGCGCGAAAGAAATTCGCGCGCGCGCCGCGGACGGTCCGGATCACGGGCGGCGTCTTGATCCTGCTGGCAACGCTCGCGCTCCTCAACATCGCCTATCAAATCATCCGCAAGCCGACCGAACTCTTCGCCGTCGTCGGCCACGCCCTCGACAAGGAGCTGGTCGAGACCTGGGCGAGCTACGGCCCCCTCTTCCGCACCTATTCCACCGCTGCGATCACGCCCGAATTGCTGGCCGCGCTGGCGCAGGTGGAGAGTTCGGGCAATCCGGTGGCGCGCACCTATTGGCGCTGGCGATGGAGCTTCAATCCGCTAGCGATCTACAAGCCCGCCTCCAGCGCGGTCGGGCTCTTCCAGATGACCGATCCGGCCTACACGGAAGCCGCGCGGTTCTGTGTTCGCGGCAACACGGTCACGCAGACCGGCTGCGGGTTGACCTACCTCTACATCCGCGCGATCCCGAGCCATGCCATCGAGCTGGCCTCGGTGTATCTCGACCGCCAGGTGGCGCTGGTTCTCACGCTCGCCGGCGATCCGAAGCCGAGCGCACAGCAGAAGCAGGATCTGGCCGCCTTCATCCATCTCTGCGGCGCAGGTCCCGCGGCGGCCTATGCGCGGCGCAAGTTTGTGATGATCGCCGGGACACGCTGCGGCGATCACCTCGTCGCGGGCTATGTTTCCAGAGTCAACGCGATGAAGCGGCAGTTTGTGCGGCTGGCGGCGGACCACGAGAATTGAAGAGCACAGCCCCGCTCCCGTCCCGCCATAATTTTACCTCTGCGCATGCGTTGTGTTGGACAGCGGCGAGACCTATCCTTCCCTTTGATCGGACTGCCTCCCATTGACGCCCGACCGGATGGAGAGCGCATCGGTGCCTGAAACGAACGACCCCAAACCTGATACCGGCAAGCCTGATACCGCCAAACCTGACTCCGGCAAGCCGGACGAGGCGCGCGCCGACGGTGGGCTGGCGCGGGCCCTTGACCGGATCAGGAGCACACAGGCAGACCTTGCAAGGCTGGACCAGCTGGTTTCCGGAATGGAACACGATGGCGAAGGCAAGCCAGCCTCGCGCGCAAGCGCCGGTGCGGCGGCAGCCGCCACTCCCGGAAACAAGGCGCCGACGCCGGATGCCAAGCCCTCGAGTGCAAAGCCTCTGAACACCAAGCTTCGCGATCAAGGCTTGAAAGGAGATCGGACCATGATGCGCGCTTTGGTTGGCCTCGTGCTGGCGATCGGCCTTCTCGGCGCCGCCTTCGCTTCGCAATATCGCGATGAGGCCAGCTCAATCAGCAAGTCGATCATGGCACGATGGGCTCCGTCGGCCGCGAGCAGCCCCCCGCAAGCATCCGCGGTGGAAGGCCTCGTGCAGCCGCCGGCCGTGCTACTGGCGGCTGCGGGTGATCCGAGCCCGGGGCCCGCGCCGCCGCTATCCAAGGAAACGGAAAGCGCCCCAAAGCCTGACGCTCCAAGGACTGACGCTCCAAGGACTGACGCTCCAAGGCCTGCTGCCACAGCGCCCGACCCGTCATCGTCCGATCTCGCGCAATCGCTCAAGTCGATCACGACCGAGCTTGCGAGCATCAACGGCAAGCTCGAGCAACTGAAAAGCCGCAACGAGCAGACCCTGCGCGAGCAGGCCGGCACCATTCAACAGCTCAAGACAGCGCAAGAGAAGGATGCGGCGGACAATGCGCGCCTCGCTGCGCAGGTCCAGGCGCTGCAAACGCAACTGACCGCGTCACCCGCGCCTGCAGCTGCGAAGCCCGTCGTGCGCAGTGTGAACAACGATGCGTCGACGCGTGCCCGGCCGCACATCCCGGCGGCCGAACCCCGGCGGCCCCGACCGCCGCCGCGCGGCCCCTGGATGCCGCCGTATATGGACCCTTATTACGGCGATCCGGATTGGTGAGCGAGCTGCCGTAGGGTGGGCAAAGCGACTTGTCCGCCGTAGCTCGAAGAGCGAAGGCGGAAGCGTGCCCACGTCTTGGCTGATCGAGGAGAAGACGTGGGCACGGCGCAAGTGCGCCTTTGCCCACCCTACGAAGCTATTACGCTCTACGTTCGCCTCACCGTATCTCGTTCATCGTCACCTGGGCCGCGATCCCCGTCAGTTCGGAATCTTGCGCCGCAAGCTCCTCATCGGAAGACGGGCCAATCGAGACTTCAGTCATTCTGCGTTTGACCTGTTCGCAGGTCTTGCGCACGTCTTCGGTGAACAGCGCGCATTCTTCGATGCGCTTGAAGATCTTCCGTCCCTCTTCACGATACCCCGCTGCCGTTTCTCGCATGAAGGCGATCGCATCATGAACCTGGGCCGTCAGCGCCTCGCATTTTTGCGCCGCGTCGATCAACTCGGTGCCCATGGCCTCGATCTCTTTTGCAGCGGACTCATAGTCGCGAACGACCGCCTCTGCACTGAGCGCACCGACGCGCGACACGCCCGCGGTGTGCTCGACGTAATCAGGCAGATTAATTGAAGTAATGGAGCTTCCCGAGCGGATCGACGTGATGTCGGCTTCGAGTTGGACCAAGTTCACTCCGTCCCGCCTGTGCAATTGTTCGACACTTGCCATGACCAATCCTCCCAATACGCGCGCCCAGCACCCCAAACAGTATGGGGTTTATTACGGGGATAAGTGTCGTTCTACCTCGATGTACTCTTGACAGTCTCCACTTTGCCATTTTCTCCCAATCGTCACCTCTGCACGCAGAGATGACGAACCATCAAACTTCAACTTGCCGGCGTACCAGATGGAGGAGATGTCGTTTTCTCAAGCACCCGCCCTGTCAAAGACAAATGAACCCCGTCCGAATTGCTGAACGAGCCTGGGCCCCGATCGAGCGTGGCGGAATCGAGGGCTGCCGCACGCGCACAACCTGTCATCGGCGGCGTCTCACGCCAACAGCGAGTATTCAGCTCTGCGTCCGCGCTGCCCGATCACATGCTCAGAATGTGATCGGGCCTCACCACCAATACGGCCAGCGCCATCCTTCATAGCGAACATAGGAAGGCACCAGCGGCGGGCCGTAGGGATCGACGCGGTCGTCCTCGGGGCGATAGCGATAGCGCGGAACGACATTGTAATCCCACGGCGTTGGCCTGAGCACCGGCGCCGTGACGATGAGCCGCTCTTGCGGTGCGCGAACGACGACGGCTTTCCGCGTTCGGGCCTCAGCACCTGAAGTTGCAAGGCTGCTCAGCACCAGGGCGGTCCCGAGCGCGCAGGCGGCGGTCATTTTTGTCATGCGGTGGTCTCCTTCGCGGCAAGAGTGCAAAAGGACTCGGGGCAAGGCAAGCAAATTTCGCGCGACTTTTTCTGCGGCCATCCTTCGAGACGCCCGCTTTGAGCGGGCTCCTCAGGATGAGGGTGGAGTACGCGGCGACAGCTTCAGCAGGCCACGATCCCCCTTAGCCTCACCCTGAGGAAACCGCCACCGGGTCCGCGCAAAGCGCGGCCCGATGACAGGCTCCGTGATCGTCTCGAAAGACGAGGCGCGCGCTCGGGCGTTTCAGCGGGCTACGAAGCCCTACACCGCGTCGACCTCCTCAGGCACCGGTCCGGCCACGAGCCCGTCGAGACTGACCATCAGCAAATCGGCGATGTGCATCAGCTGGTACAGCGGAATGTCCGCTTCGCCCTGCTCGGCCAGTTGCACGAAAGCCGGCGTGACGCTGAGGCGCTCGGCGAGCTGGCCTTGCGTGTAGCCGCGCATCTCGCGCGCGGCCTTGACGCGCGCGCCGATGCCGAGCCGGTGCCGGGCCTGCTCGTCCACGGTCATCATCGCGGCCTGCTCGTCCGCGCTCGCATAACCGTCCGCGAACGCACCCCCGATCAGCCTCTCCTTGCGCCAGGCGAGCCGGCAGCCCTTGCGCAGACCGCTCGAGAAAACCAGCGAAAACTGCTCCGGCACCCATGCCGAACTGTTGAGAGCCACGCGCGCGCCGGTGAAGGAGACATCGCGGATCGTGCAGGGCACGCTGACGATGCTGCCGGTGCCGTTGTCGAACTCGACCATGCCGGTGCGCAACGTGTGATGCCTGACTGCGGCACGATGATCGCTCATGACAGCTCCCGAAAACTTGCGGCGGCGTTTCCAGCGCGGCCGAAATCGGGGCGAAGATAGCGCAGAACTTTCCTGCAACTCCTAACCGGCAGCCGCCTCAGCCGGGACTGGATGGCATGGTAAAGGAATTGCTCTCGCGATCTCTTGGATCGTAGCAAGGCCCTACTCTCGCGCGCGGCGCAGGGCCTGTTCAAGCTTCGCCCGCTGCTTGTCCCAGCGCGCCTCCTCCGCCGCGGCGCGCTCATCCAGCGCGGCCCGGTCGGCGTCGATCTCCTGCGCCTTCGCATCATGCTCCCGTCTCGCTTTGTCCAGCGCCGCCTCGGCGAGGGCGACCGCCTTGTCGCGACGCGCGCGCTCTTTGGCGCGGACGGCCTCCTCCTTGCGGCGCTCGGCCTCGCGCCGCCGCTCCTCCTTCTCGAATGCCGCGGCGGCCTTGCGGGCGGCCTGATCGTCGATCTTGCCGGATGATTTGTTGGCGGCCTTGGAGGGAGGCTTCGTCGATCGCGTCTTGCCCTTGGCCTTGCGCCTGGGCCTGGCGTCGTCATCGACGAGATCGGTGGGCAGCTCGGCGCTTTCGGTGAACCGCCCGTCCGATCCCACGGGGCGCCTGAGCACGACGCCTGGCTTTGCCATGGTCGCCGCGACGATATCGGGATCGTCGGTCTCCTTCGCCGCGCCCTGATGGAACAGGTTGGAGCTCGCGCCCCAGGCCTCCAGCGCCGCCTTCATCGAAGGTGCCGCGATGGCCTGATCGTAGAAGCCGAGCGAGGTCTGGTAAGTCTTCAGCTTTCGTTTCGGTCTTGCCGGCATGTCGTCCCGATTGTGGTTTCGCTAATCCGGGCTACGAACTTCCAACCAACGCATCATACCCCTTCTCGCTGAACGTCAGCAGACAGAACCCGTGCCCGAACGGATCGGCCAGCATTGCGATCCGCCCATAGGGCGCATCGCACGCCGGCGCTTCCAGGATCGCGCCGGCACCGAGCGCACGCGCGACGGCAGCGTCGACATCATCGACGACGACGTCGATATGCACGGGCGTCCAGTGCCGCTCGTAGCGGCGGCGGTCTGCGCCGGCACCTAACGTGCCGGCCTGCTTGGTCAGGAGATAGACTGGCGCCGGCCAGCCAAGCAGCTCGACGAAGTCGGTGCCGAAGCGGCGGCCGACGGTGAGGCCGAAGGCGGCGGTGTAAAAGCTCGTGGCCTGCACGATGTCGGGGACGTCGATGTTGAGGAGAAAGGTCATGCCGGACTCGTTGCGCGGTTGCGCCGCGAGCGTAGCCCGAATGGAGCGCCAGCGTCATCCGGGATGTTGCCGCTCGCTCGGCCCCGGATTCGCGGAGCCTGTCATCGGGCCGCGCCTCGCGCCGACCCGTTGGCTCCGTCCGGGCTACGCCCTCCGCACAAAGCTCCTCGCGGACGGCACCATGGCATGATGCCACTGTTTTGCCCGACGCGGCAAAAGAGAATTCGTAATAACCGAAAACACAAGCCTTATCAAGGCCGTATCTACTGTGCATGGGGTTGTTTTCGCAAAATCGCTTCCGGCGGCCTCACTTGCCTCTCAGGCTGAGGATATAGGCCGAAAGCGCATCCGCCTGCTCCGGCGCGATCACGAGGTTCGGCATGTTCTGGTGGCTGGTCCGCCAAAACACCTTGAGCGACAGCGCGGTGGTGCCGCTCCTGTCGGCGATGGCCTGGAAGCTCGGGGCCTCGTCGAAGAAGCCGGCCATGTGCGGCTCGACGGCGTGACAGCTCTGGCACCACGCCTCTGCCAGACGATGCCCTTCGTCGACCGCGCGCGGGCCGGACCTCGGCGCCCCCGCAGCGGTGTGGACGACGCTGAACAGAAACAGCACCGACAACGCGATCAGGACGGCGAGGCCGATGTAGATTCGAGCGCTGTGCGACATGACTATCCCTCGCGATGTCCCGCCAGTTGAGCCAGCTTGACGCCTGGCCGGCACACCGGGTTGATCTGCGTCAACGGATTGCGCCTTCGCATCGCAGCCCCGCGCGCAACTTCAGCACGTCACGAGCTCGGTGTGGCCTCGTGGATCAAGCCGGTCGCAGGGATCGCGGCAACCGCGTAGGCTCGCGCCCGTCAACGACTCACGGAGGCACCACCATGAACGGCAATCGCTATTACGGCGTCCGTGTCGAGGGCGCGAAATACGGCGTCGGCTTCGGCTCCGCGCTCGCCATCGCGATCTCCTACACCAACAACCATTCTATACTGTGGGCGATCGTCCACGGCATCCTGGGCTGGTTCTACGTGATCTTCGTCGCGCTGTTTCGGTGATATCGCACCGGCGGGCGATGGCGGTTGCAGGCCGGCGGCAGCTTTCCCTTGCTTTCCTCGACCCTGCCCCTAGGGTCGCGCCGCGAACGAAGCGATCTACGAGAGTTCAACGAGACTTGCCATGACCGACACGATGAAATGCCCCGCCTGCAGCTCCGAGCACGTCTATCAGGACCGCGATCTCTGGGTCTGCCCGGAATGCGGCCATGAGTGGAGCGGTGCGGCGGAGGCGGCGGCGGACACCGCGCAGGACGCCGGCGTGCGCGATGCCAATGGCAATGTGCTCGCTGACGGCGACAGCGTCATCGTGATCAAGGATCTCAAGATCAAGGGCTCCTCCTCGGTGGTCAAGGGCGGCACCAAGGTGCGCAACATCCGCCTGCAGGACGCCAGCGACGGCCACAACATCGCCTGCAAGATCGACGGCATCGGCGCGATGAACCTGAAGTCGGAGTTCGTGAAGAAGGCGTAGCTCGCGCCTACCTTTGCCGCTGCGCCAGATAGAAGCCGCACAGCACCGTCACCAGCCCCGCGGCCTGCAGCATCGTCGGCGGCTCGCCGAGCAGCAGCCAGCCGGTGAGCAGCGTCAGCGCCGGCACGCAGGCCGGAAACACCGCGGCGCGGGCAACGCCGAGGCGCTGGACCGAGACGGCGTAGAGATAGAGCGCGGCGGGGCCGGCGAGCACGCCCTGCGCCAGCGCCTGGATCGCATTCTCGCTCACACCGATCGCCGCAACATGGGCGAGCCCGACGGTTGCGATGTAGACCGGCAGCAGCAGCAGCGACAGCACGTTGATGACCAGCGCTGCCGACACGGCCGAGACGCGCCAGTGGCGCAGAGCTGCGCCGAAGCCTGCGAACATCAATCCGGTGAGCACGAAGATCAAATCGCCTAGCACGCCGTCGGCCCCGATATGACCGATCGATTCCGCGCCGATCACGCCGAGGCCGCCGACGATGACGACGGCGCCGGCAAGGCGCGAGACGGAGATGTACTCCTTCAGCACGACCGCCGCGAGCAGCAGGCCGCCGAGCGTCGCGCAGGAGGGCTGGATCACGCTGCCATGGCCGAGCGGCACGAACAGGAAACCGGTGTAGGAGATCAGCGACATCACGGGGCCGCCGAGCACCATCAGCACAAGGCCCCTGCTCCAGCCGATGCCGCAGAGATCGGAGATGCCGGCGCGGAACACCAGCGGCAGGAACGCGATCCCCGACCAGACATAGCGATGCACCAGGAGATCGACCGGCGTGAAGCCGAGCTTGAGGCCATGCCGCGTGGCGGCAAAGCCCAGCGCCCAGAACAGCGCCGCGGCAAGGCCGCAAGTTACGCCGACCAGTGCCGGCGCCGCATCCTTGTTCTGAGAGAGAGCGTCTGCGCCGCTCGTCCGCTGATCCATGGACCAAGCCTTATGTCAGCGCATATACCGCCTCAACCCACGCGGCTGCAGGGCTGGCACGCGGCGGTGATTGTGGGCTCATGCATCACGCCTCCTGCTCGAAGACCATCCGCCATCCCTTGCGCGTATCCATGTATTCCCGCACCTGCCTGATCCGGTCGCCCGACACCGTGAACACGAAGCAATAGTCGTTCTCGTACGGCTTGCCGCCGCCCAGTGTGGCGCGCATCCGCTCCTCCACGATCACGACATCGCCGTCGGCGTAGACGCCGCGGAACGCGATATCGATGTTCGAGAACATCTTGTGCATCTCCTGCGCGATGAAGCGCGCGATCTGGTGCGGTCCGGCCATGTGGTCGGTGTGATCGAGCGCGACGGCGGTGGCATTGCCCTTCGGCGCGATCCATTCGGCGTCTTCGGTGAACAATGCGGCGATGCGCTCGGCATCGCGCGACGAAAATATCTTCCACGCGTTCAGGACGATATCTTTTGGGCTGGACATGATGCGCTCCCTCGCTTTCGTTGAGGGGCGCCTTCTAGGGCGCGATGCGCCTTGCAGCTCGCCACAATCGGACTCGGTCATCCCGCAGCCCTTCCGCCGCTACCGGCATGCGCTATGATCCGGCCATGCTGAGCTTCGATGTCTGCAACGCCGCGCGCCTGCGCCGCGATCCCCGGTATGACGGCCGCTTCTTCACGGCGGTGAAGACCACGGGGATCTATTGCCGCCCGGTCTGTCCGGCCAAGCAGCCGCTGACGCGCAATGTCGCCTATTATCCGACGGCGGCGGCGGCCGAAGCCGCCGGCTTCCGGCCCTGCCTGCGCTGCCGACCCGAGACTGCGCCATTCTGCCCGGCCTGGAACGGCACGCGCTCCACGGTGGCGCGGGCCATGAAACTCATCGATGGCGGCGCGCTCGACGAAGGCTCTGTGGTCGATCTGGCGATGCGGCTCGGCATCTCCTCGCGTCATCTGGCGCGCCTGTTCGAGCGCCACGTCGGCGCGACGCCTCAGCAGCTCGCCGGGACGCTGCGGGTCCAGCGCGCCAAGCGCCTGCTCGATGCCAGCAACCACACCATGACCGATATCGCATTCCAGGCCGGCTTCGGCAGCCTGCGCAGATTCAACGCCGCCTTCGCCGAACTCTACGGCCGCTCACCGTCAAGCCTGCGCGCGCGGAGAGCTTAGCGCGCCGCTGGAAGTCGCTCAGAAAAATCCGGGGCTGAGATCGAGGCCGTAGGTCAGGCTCAGCACGAACACGAACAAAGCGGCGGCGGCGAACAAGGCTGTCTGCTTGAGAATGAACGCACGCGGCGAAGTGGTGGCGGCAACGACTTTCTGCGCAACGGGCATAATGGCCTCCATTATGACTTCAAAATTGGCCGCAACAATGCGGCGGCCGCATCAAGCAACGCGACGTGCAAAGCAACTGTTAAAAGGATCAAGCCCGTTATGAACTGGCATACATCACCGGCACCTTCACGCGAACTTGTTCGCGGCCGGATTCTCAATCAGCGCATCGGTGTCAATTCATCGTGCCGAGACATTTGCACGATGCGCGAGCAGCGTCGATTTCGATCACGTGATGCAGATGGGTCCCGCCTCTCCGCGGAACCCATCTGCCGTTCACGATGTCAGCTTAGTGGGCCACGCCAACGGTCGCGGTCTTCACCTTGCGAGGGCTGAGCACCTTCGCCTGGTGGACCGAGGCCAGCGTGGTCGACGCAGCGGTCTGCTGCTCGACATGCCCGGCGCCGAGGACGCGAACCTGCAAGGGCGAGACCGGAAATCCATTGGTCTCGTAAGTCGGCAGTTCGGCGGCGAAAGCCGCGGTGCTGCCCGCGATCGTCAGGATGGCGGCGGCGATCGACAGAGTCTTCTTGTTCATTGGTAATGCTCCTGAGTGGAAGAGTCGGAGCATATTTAGGCGCGTTTTGCTGCGTTGCGACATGCTTTGTTGCATTGCAACAGCGCGTGCTGTGCATGGCGATATGTTTAATGCGTACAAGGCGTTGGCCGAATCACCGCCGGCCGCGACATGACGGTTTTATGGACGGTGCTCAGCCACCGAGCACATTGCCCCAGCCATCGAAGAGATAGGCCTTCCAGGCCACGGTTCCGTCCTCGCCCGGGCGGCTGGCCTGGCGATAATCGTCGGCCTGGTCAGCGGTCCAGGTGATGATCGTGTCCGTGAGGCGATCGTGCAGGATGGCGGGCTCGGTGGGATCGAAGGCGTCCATGGGACGAAGCGAGGAATGCGTCATGGCCGACCAAACGCGCCAGCCGCAACAAAGTTGCCGCAACGCATCGGCAAGAGTGTTGCCCACCCCACACTCCAGCATTGATGCAGTTGCGCGAGGCGCCCCTATTTCAACGCCGTCGCCAGCGCCTGCAGCTTTGCGACGAGATTGGTGCCGAGCGCATAGATGATCTCGATGATTGCGAGCGCGATGCCGGCTGCGATCAGGCCGTATTCGATCGCGGTGGCGCCGGATTCATCGGCGACGAATTCAGCCCATTTGCATTTCAACTTCACAATCGTGTCCTTCCCAACTCTGCCGGAACGGCCGGCAGGCGAGAAATGCACGATTACAATCCAAGATTGAATGAATTCGATCGCTTCAAGTTACGACAATGAACGCCGCATTTGCTGGCGATTCCGTTGAAAACCGCAGTGGGAACTCGCGTTGCAGCTTGGCAACACCTCCGCGAAAAGCCCGATTTCGCCGAATTACGCCATTGCGTCGCCACACGGTCCCCCGAACAATCGACGCGCTGCGTGCCTTTCCGTGCAAGACTGTTTTTGCATCATGACTGTTCCGACAAAGCGTGTCCGAACAGAACCGTTTGGAGGCAGGGATCATGAACGATCGGCGGTCTCTTCTGGTGGCGGTCGCGTGCCCCTCGGCCGTTCTCGCCGGCTGGCTGGCACTTTCCCTCTCCGCCTATGCCCCTGCCCTCATCGAGAACAGCGGCGCCAATGCCGCTGCCGTGTCGCGCGCGAAAGATCTCAGCCGGCTCGACCTCGCGGACGTGCCGCACGCTGCGACGATCGAGGACGGCATCGCCTTGACCGCCGACATCGCGGCTGCGGTCGCTGCGGCACCAACCCCGACGATCACTGAAGCGGTGCCCGAGCCTCCCGCCATCAAGCTCGCCTCGGCAGATCCCGCGCTGATCCTTCCGACGGAGACGCCGCCCGCGCCGCAGATATCGCCTGAACCAGAACCCGTTGTCAGCGAGGCTGCCCCAGTTGCAGCGCCGGCGCCCGTCAAGCTCGCATCTGCCGATCCCACCGAGATCGTGACGACCGACGCGCTGTCCCCCGCGGCGATCGCGAGCGGCCCCGTCACGCCGGCGAGCAAGGCATCGCCGCCGGCCGACACCGTCGCCGTGCTCGACGAATGCTTCGTCATGGATGCCTGCATCGACCGCTACCTCTGGGCGCTCTATCAGCGCACCGCAAAAGAGGACTCGATCAAGGTCCAGGAGCGCCGCGCCGTCACCATCAAGCGCAAGGGCAAGACGGTCACGGTGATGCGCAGCTTCACCAAGCTGGTCGACCAGGATTTCACCTGGAAGGATCCGAAGGCCGCCGAGCACGCCGGCATGTCGATGATGGACTACGTCATCGGCGGCATGGACAAGAGCTTCAAGCGGAAGCTGTTCCGCACGCTGCTCGCCGCGGAAGCCGCTGGACTCTCGCCCGGCATCACCAGCGCGTTCCGTGACGATTATCGCCAGTCGATCGCGAGCGGTCTGAAGGCCGCCTCCGACCGCTCCTATCACGGCGGCAGCACGCGCGGCGGCTACGGCCATGGCATGGCGGCGGATATTGTCAGCACCCAGGGCAATAACCGCGCGCAGCGCTGGGTCTCGACGGAAATTCTGTGGAAGTGGGTCGACGCCAACGGCAAGGCCTACGGCATCGGCCGGCCCTATCTCGGCCGCGATCCGCCGCATGTCGGCCCGGTCGACGGCGCTGAATACATCTCAAAGCGTGGCACGAGCGAGCGCAAGGAAGTCGCCAGCGCCAAATCGAAGAAGACGAGGACTGTTGCGAGCGCCAAGCCGTCAAAGGCCCAAAAGGCACAAGCCGCGCGTGAGCAGAAGAGCCCGGCCAAGCCGCAGAAATCGGCGCAATCGACCGGCAAGCGCGCGACCTGAGACCATTACGGCGCGCGCCCCGGCGTCGGCAGCGGCACGAGCCGCATCTCGGCCGTGCCGGCGTCCTGCGTGCGCACCAGCACCGCAAAGATGGTCTCGACCGCCAGCCGCACTGCGACCTCCGTCGCCTCGCCCTTGGCCAGATGCGCGGCGATCAGGCCCGTGAGGAGATCACCGGTGCCGTAGGGGCGGATCGGCAGGCGCAGCGTCGCGAAGCGCGACAATAGCCCGTCGGCGCACAGGATAGTCTCCAGCTGTCCTTCGGGCGTATCGGCGAGCGTGCAGCCGGTGGCGACGATTTCGATGCGGCCGATCCCCGCCAGCGCCGCACACGCGACGCGCAGTCCCTCCGCATCCGCGGTTCTGAGGCCTGTGAGCAGCTCGAGCTCGAACTGGTTCGGCGTGGTGAGGTTTGCTGCCGGCAGCAGCCGGTGCCGGACCACGTCCAGGATGCCGTCGGCGACATAAACGCGGCCATCGTCGCCGATCACGGGATCGCAGAGATAGACGAGCTTCGAATTCCGCGCGAGCGCCCGCTCGACGAAATCGGCGATGACGGCGGCGTTGCCCGGCGAGCCGAGATAGCCCGTCACCAGCACGGCCGCTTCGTCAACAAGCCCGCGCTCCTCGACGCCGGTCAGAAGATCGGCAACGAGCTCGGTCTCCAGCACCCGCCCGTGCAGGCTCGGATAGCGCGGATGGTTGGACAGCAGCGTCGTCGGCACCGCCGCAACGTTCACGCCCTCCGCCTGGATGGCATAGGCGGCGGCGCTGTTGCCGACATGGCCGTGGACCACCTGGCTTTGAATGGAGATGACGAGCATGAAAGAGGTCCGTAGGGACAAACGACGGGCGATGCAAGTGTAGCCCGTCTCCGCCCCGCGAGCACGCGGCGCCCGCACTTCAGCGTCGCGCGAGTTCGCCGAGGTAAGCGCAGAACATGTCGGCCAACCCGTCGGCATGGCGCGCGATCTCGGCCTCGCTGCGCGGCGTCTCCGAAAACCGCTTGCCGACCTCGCTCAGCGTCGTCTTGATGAGCTCGCCGGCAAGCGCGCGGGTCGCCTCGGAGGCTTTGGGCAGCGCCTCCCGCATGAACGCCGCGATGATCCCCTCACCGGCGGCCCGCGCGTCCTGCGCCTCGGGCGCGTCGCGATAGAGCGGTGCAGCGTCGCTGAGCGCGCCGCGGATCGCGGCCTCCTCGCACTCGGACAGAATGAAGGCGTGGACCAGCGCGCGCAGCCGCACCGGCGGTGGCTTCGTCCGGTCCGCGAGGATGCCGCGCAAGAGGTCGCTCGTGCGCCGCCACTCATCGCTCTGGAGACGGAACAGGATCGCGGCCTTGTTCGGAAAATATTGATAGAGCGAACCGACGCTCACCCCGGCCCGCTCCGCCACTCGCGCCGTGGTGAAACGCTGCGCGCCCTCCTTCGTCAGGACCTGAACAGCGGCATCGAGAATGGCCGCGACAAGCACGCTGGAGCGGGCCTGTTGCGGCTGTTTTCGTGAAGAAATTGAACGGCTTCGACGCTCGGCCATGGCTCACTCGGGCAATGCGAATAGGAAATGCGACGAATTAGTCGTATTTCACTCGGCACGCAAGCACGCGTTTCTTCGCCAAACCTGGAGACCTCCAATGACCACCCCGACCATCACAACGCTTGCGCCGCTGCTGGACCGCCTGTTCGACGAGGCCGATGCAGCAAACGGCGCAACGCGCGCCGCCGTCGCGGATTTGTCCGACGCAGAGCGGGCGCGCTTGATGCGCAGCAAGACCGACTATCGCGACCTCTACGGACGCCTGAAGGACGCACCGCTCGCGGTCTCCCGCGAGACAGGCCACCTGCTCTACATGCTGGCACGCAGTTCAAGCGCCAGGGTGATCGTTGAGTTCGGCACGTCGTTCGGCATCTCGACGCTGCACCTTGCCGCAGGCCTGCGCGACAATGGCGGCGGCCGTCTCGTCACCAGCGAGTTCGAGCCGTCCAAGGCGGCGCGGGCGCGGGAGAATCTCGTCGCCGGCGGCTTGATCGACCTCGTCGAAATCCGTGAAGGCGACGCGCTGAAGACGCTCAGTACCGATCTGCCTGCTACGATCGACCTCGTGCTGCTCGACGGCGCCAAGGCGCTCTATCCGGAGATCCTTGATCTGCTGGAAGGCCATCTCGGACCGGGTGCGATCATCGTCGCCGACAATGCCGACGACAGCCCGGACTATCTGGCGCGCATGCGCGCGCCCGGCAGCGGCTACATGTCCACGCCCTTCGCCGAAGACGTCGAACTCTCCGTGCGGATCAGCTGACACCAGTCGAAACGCCACGAAATTTTGGAGCCGCCGCGCTATTCACCAGGCGGCGGCTTCATGCTGCGTTCCCTGGTGTCGCAGCCTCGTCACTCACACGTGATACCTCGTTCTGGCCAAAGCCTGGCCCGGCGTGCTAAACATACCTACCGCGCGGTATCTTTCCGTCCGCCCCGCGCCGGAGTTGATCATGACCTCCGCCTTCAATGTCTACGCAGCGCTCGCCCTCGCCATCGTTCTCGAGGTCACGGCGTCCGCCTTCCTGCAGCAATCCGCCCAGTTCACCCGACCGTGGCCGACGCTGGCGTTGGTGCTGTTCTATGTCGCCTCGTTCTATGCGCTGTCGGTGGCGATCCGCGTCATTCCCTTGAGCATCGCCTATGCGATCTGGGGCGGGGTCGGCATCATCCTGACGGCGACCGTCTCCTTCGTGCTGTTCCGCCAGATGCTGGACGCCGCGGCCTTCGTCGGCATAGCGTTGATCGTATCCGGGGTCCTGGTTATCAACCTGTTCTCGCAGGCCAGTGTGCATTGATGGCGGAAAGCCGCTACACCCGCGCCAAGCAGCCGGAGCAGGTCCGGCGCGCCCTGCTCGACTGTGCCGCGGCAATCGCCATGGACCATGGCGTCGCCGGAGTTACCGTGCAGGCGGTGGCAGTCGCGGCCGGCGTCACCAAGGGCGGACTGTTTCACCACTTTGGCAGCAAGCAGGCGCTGATCGAGGGCCTGTTTGCCGACCTGCTCGCGCGCGTCGATGCCGAGATCGACGCCGCGATTGAAGCCGATCCGAAACCGCGCGGCCGCTTCACGCGGGCCTATGTGAATGCCGTGTTCACCGGCCAGGCCTTCGGCTTCGCGACCCCATGGGCGGCGTTGAGCATGGTCGTCGTCACCGATCCGCCGCTGCGCCGGCTCTGGAACGACTGGATCAAGGCGCGCCTGAAGCGTCATCGCACGACCGACGACGCGCCCGATCTGCAAATCGTACGTCTCGCTGCCGACGGCGCATGGCTCTCCTATGTCACGACGGGACAGACGCGGATGAGCGCCGAGCTACGCGCCGTGCACGCACGGCTGCTCGCGCAGACCTATCGGCGCAGATAGCGGCCCCGCACGTCCTACTGGCTCTGCACCGGCTTTGGCGGACGCGATGCGGATCGCGCGGGCTTCTTGGCGGGCTTGGTAGCAGCGCGCGGCGGCGGAGTATCGACTGACTCAAGATACGCCGCGAGCGCCTTGGCCGAGTCCGAGCTGGTCGCGTAATGATCCCTGAGAAACCAGGACAGCGTCAGGCTGAAGCGACCCTTGGCAAGGCCACGCGGACTGCGATGGCAGGTCGCACAGCCCTCAGCGAAGAGCTTTGCGGGCGGCTTGCCGGCGTCGAGATTTTGCGCGGCGGCGGCCGTCACCGTCAGAACAGCGGCGGCTGCAACGGTCAGCACGGGCACGATCCGGTCGCGCCCCGATCGAAACAGCGATCTCAAATGCCGTCCCCTCGCCCGCCCTTCGGTCACGCCGCCGACAGCTGATCGAACTCCGGCGGTGCGTAGGCCTTGCCGTCCTGGTCGGTGATGACGACCCGCCACCCCTCGCTCGCCCACACCTTCGCCTTCGCCACGATGAGCAGCCGGCTCTCTCGGGCGAAACTGTACTTCTCGTTGTCGCGTTCTGCGATCATCTTGTAGGCCAATTCGCATCCCCTTGCGTCGCCCTGCACCCGCCTCCTCGTGGCAGCGGGCTTTGGCGGCAATTCGCCGGGAGCGTGGCAATTTGGTGCCATCCGCAGGCATGGCGCAGATGATCGGCCGGCGACCGGCGTCGAGCCGTGCCCCGCAAGAATGCGATTCCAACCCGTCGCAGGTCTCCCCCTGCGACGACGGAGCCGTCTACAAGTCGTGCTGGGCCATGTCGTGCCGGATCGGCCGCCGGGGGCGGCCCGTCACGGCAGCAACGGAACCGATCGTCCCATGGCCGAGCCCCCGCTAGTGCACGCGGATGATGTGGGGTCGGCCGAGATCAATCAGCCCTTGCACCGCAGAGAGGCGGTCGTCGAGGGCTGCGATGGTGAGCAGCAGGTTGTTGCGGCGCTCGTCGAGCATGCCCATCTCGGCGCCGGTGAGCTTGGCGCTCGTCCGTTCCTTGTGGATTCCTTCGAGGGATTCGCGCAGTCCGGCAATCAAGCCGGTCAGCTGCTTGGCCTCCTTCGTCATCGAACGCTTCGCGACATTCTGGCGGCGCGTCTCCGCCTGGCTCTGTCTCATGTCATCCTCCCGTGCCCCGCTGCCCCGAGTGGATGCTTACAGCTTTGGGTAGACATGTTACGATCGATGAAATCTGCCCGCGAAGATCTGTCTTAAATTGTAAAGGCCTCGACACAGCGAAGAAAAAGCCCGGCACCAGGGCCGGGCTTTTGCTTGGCAATGCTAGTGCTTCTGATGTCCGCCAGCGGGGCCGCCCGCCGGGGCGCCGCCGCCACGCGGGGCGGCATTGATGTGCGGAGCACCGCCCCCGCCGCCGTGCGGCATTGCGGGCGCGGCCGCGCGCGGCGCCGGCATCTGCGCACGGGCATTCATCGGCGAACCATGGCTCACGCTTGGCTGGGCGACATGCGGCGTCGCGGGACGCGCTGAAGGCGCGGCCACACGCGGCGCTTCGTGCGCGCGGGCCATCGGCTGCGAGCGCACCGTAGCGCGGGTCGCGGCGTGCTCGCGCATCATGCGGGCTTGTGCATCACGCGGATTGCGGGTCTGCACATTGGTCCGCTCATGCGCGATGCGCTCACTTCGTCCAACGCGGGCCCGGTCGGGCGTAACCGCAGCGCCGCGCTTGGCGATCGCAGCGTCGCGCTTGGCGATCGCAGCGTCGCGCTGTGTGGTCGCGGCGTCACGCGTTGAGATCGCGGCGGCCCCCTTGCCGCGCACACCGCTGCGTTCGAGTGCGATCGCGGCGTCGCGCGTTGCCGCGCGGCCGATGCGGGCAGCACGCGGATCGATCGTCATCCGCGTCGCGACGCTCTGATGCGAGGTCCAGTAATTATTCCAATAGGCATGGCGTCGATACCAGGGACGTCCCCCATAGTAACTCGACCAATACGAGGTCAGCACGAAGGGAACGACGGGCACATCGATCTCGTCGACATAGTCGGGGAGATAGACGTAGTGATTGCGATAGAGATATTCGAGATATTGCGACGACACCCAGCCGCGATCATCAGAGAAGCTGACGTCGCACCAGGCATTGCCGCGCAGGCAGCCATGGATGTTGACGCGGGCGCCCCCGGGGACGCGATCGACCAGGGGAAAGCCCGAGCCCGGTCCGGCGCGCAGGCCGGTCGAGACGGTAACGATGCCCGGCGCGGCCAATGCGGCTGTCGGGACCAGCAAAAATGCTGCAACTAAAGCGGTTCTGAACTTCATGGCGCATTCCTCCTTTGAGAGGCGGAACGCGCCAGCGGAACAGGCGTTCCGCGCACGAGGGTCTCATCCGTCGAAAGACTGAAACGCACGCCGCGCGCGGTTCAATATTCATCCGCCGTTCATCGACCTGCGCAGACGCAGCTCGACCGTCACTTGATCCGCAACATGAACCCGTCGAAGTAGGACGCGAGCCCGGCATAGTCATCGAGCGGCAGTACGCTTGCGACATACTGGTCGGGCCGCACCACAACCGTGCAGCCCGCCTTCCGATCGATGCCGCGCATCGCAAAGACGTCGTGGCCGCTCTTGAGGTCCGGACAGAACATTTTCTCGTAATCATACAAGCCATAACGGCCCTTGCTTGGGAGCAACATGGGCGGCATTGCCTCGATCGCGAGCTCTCGATGATCCTGCTGAAACACTGCGCGCAGATCGATCACGCTGTCGATGTCGAGATTTCTGGACGTATATCGCCGGATCGGCGATTCCCGGGACTCGGCGAAAAAATTGCACAAGCGACGAATGGCCGAGTCCGAGGCAGCGGGATTCTCAGCGGGCGAGAACGCGTAGATCCGAAAACGACCGTCGGCCTGCGCGGCATGACCCAAATGCATCGGCTTTGCGTCCGCAAGTCGGATCACGGGCGCCGAGTGGAAGCGCTTGCCGATGATGAATCCCTCTGCGAGATGCTGATGCGAGGCTGCACCGGTGAGAATCGATGGCGTGTAATGTGTCGCCGTGCCCGCGGTGTAGCGGCCATGCCTGACAAAATAGTCCTGTGTCCTGGCGGCGTCGCCGCCACCCGCCTTTGCTGACGAAGCCAAAATTCCCGCCCACTCGCGATCGAAATCGATCAGCTCTTTCGCAACCGCCTGACGCTCCGCCGAATAGGAATGCATCAGGCTCGGGGCGCACTGCTTCCGGAGGACGGCGGCAAGCTTCCAGCCCAGATTGAAGGCGTCCTGCATCGAGACGTTCATGCCCTGCCCCGCCTTCGGGCTATGCGTATGGCAGGCATCGCCGGCGATGAAGACGCGCGGCAGGCGCGTTGCGATCTCGGCTTCCGGCACGTCGTCGAACTTGTCGGTGAGACGCTGGCCGATCTCGTAGACCGACCACCAGGCGATCTCCTTCACGTCGAGCGTATGGGGCTTCAGGATCCGCTGCGCTTTCGCGATCACGTCATCGGCGGTGACGTTGCGGCTGGCGACGCGCTCGCCGGCATCGAGCTTGGCGAGCTCGACATAGATGCGGACCATGTAGCCGCCTTCGCGCGGAATGATCAGCAGGCTGCCGTCCTTCGCCGATTGGATCAGCGACTTGAAGCGGATATCCGGAAAATCGGTCACCGCCAGCACGTCCATCACGCCCCAGGCGTGGTTGGCGGAATCGCCGTGCAGCTCGCGCCCGATCGACTTGCGCACGGTGCTGCGCGCGCCATCGCAGCCGACGACATAGCGCGCCTTGATCTGCTCGACCTTGCCCTCGCTTGCGGCATCGACGCGTTCGAGGCGCACGGTCACGGCATGGTCGGCTGGACCTGCAGCCGGATCGACCTCGAGGTCGAGCAGGCGGCGGCTGTAGTGAGGGGCGAGCTTGGCCGGCGATTTCCGCATCACGTCGAGAAAGCCGTCATGGATGCGCGCCTGGTTGAGGATGACATGCGGGAATTCGGACAGGCCGTCCTCGACGTCCTGCACCCGGCCGCTGCGGACGATGGTCTCGGGCTGGCCCTCGTCCGGCTTCCAGAATGTCGTCTCGTTGACCCAATAGGCCTCCTTCAGCACGCGCTCGCTGAAACCGTAGGCGTGAAACATTTCCATGGTGCGGCAGGCGATGCCGTCGGCCTGCCCGACCAGCAAGCGATCCGGCTTCTGCTCGACGATGCAGGTCTTGATCTCAGGGAATTGCGCAAGCTGGGCGGCGAGCGTGAGGCCGGCAGGTCCACAGCCGACGATGAGGACATCGACCTCGCCAGGCACGGCGCCCGCCGCGCCCGGGGCTTGAGCGCGCTGGGCGGGGTCGGCGATGTCAGGGTCGCCCGGCTGAAATCCATTCAGATGGAATTGCATGAGGCTCTCCCGTCAACCCTCTGTTTTGATATTGATCAGTATGCTGACTATCAGTATGCTTGTCAACGATCGTACGCCGTCCTGCCTCCGAGGAGAATTCGGTGAAAGACAACAACGACATGCCCGGGCATCTGGCGCGCCGGTTCCAGCAGATCGCCGTCGCGGTGTTCCTGGCCGAGGTCGAGGATGCCGGCTTCGATCTCACGCCGGTGCAATACGCCGCGCTTGCGACCATCAAGGCCAATCCGGGGCTCGACCAGGTGACGCTTGCGGGGCTGATCGCCTATGACCGCACCACCATCACCGGCGTGATCGACCGCCTCGTGCAGAAGGGACTGGCCGAGCGCCGCGCTTCCAGCCGCGATCGCCGCGCCCGCGAACTCGAGATCACCGACGAAGGCCGGCGCACGCTGCGCAAGATCACCCCGGCCGTGGAATCGGCCCAGCGCATCCTGCTGCGTGGCCTCAGCGCAAAGGAGGGCGAGGATCTGATGCGGCTGCTGCGCAAGGCGATTGCCGCCGGCAACGATCTGAGCCGCGCCCCGCTCCGCGATCTGCAGGCATGATCCGGTATTTCTGTACGTACTTGTCGCAGGCCTGCGAAACCAGGAACTAACCTTCGGCTGTTACGGTCGGCAACATTCTGCGCTTAACGCGCGATTAACTTTGCCGGTCGGGAGATCAGGATGTTCAGGTTCCTCATTGCGGCAGCGGCCGTCGCGCTCTCGACCGGTCATGCGCTCGCAAACGGCCATGGCGGCGGCGATGCCGCTCCTCCGCCCAAGCCCGAAGCGACGACCGCACCGGCGAAGGTGGTCCTGACCAAGCAGGGTCCCAAGCTCGTCGATCTCAAGGGCATGACGCTCTACTATTACGAGCGCGACACCACCGGAAAGACGTCGAACTGCAACGGCAAATGCACCGAGAGCTGGATGCCGTTGCCCGCAACGGCCGACGCCAAGGCCATTGGCGACTTCACCGTGATCAGCCGCAACGACGGCAGCAGGATGTGGGCGTACCGCTATCGCCCGCTCTACACCTCGGCCGCCGACAAGACGCCGGGCGACGTCAACGGCAATGCGACGACGCTGCAATGGCGCGTCGCCCGGCCCGGCGAATAAGCAAAGCCGCCATCAGCGTGCCCGCATGCGCACGATGATCAACTCGTCGGGATTGGGACGCTGTGCGCTCACCCGCGCCAGCGCGCGCCGGTCTCGGCCTGCGCGTTCTGTCCGGGCGGCAGCACCACGACCATCGAATTGAGCTTCACCCGGTCGTAGAGATCGATCACGTCCTCGTTGCGCATCCGGATGCAGCCGGACGAGATCGCCTGCCCGATATATTCGGGCTGGTTGGTGCCATGAATCCGGTAGAGCGTGTCCTTGTTGCCGGAATAGAGATAGATGCCCCGCGCGCCCAAGGGATTGGCGGGACCGCCGGGAACGCGCGCCGGGTACGGCCCGAGCCGCGCCTGGATATCTGCCGTCGGAACCCAGTCCGGCCATTCCGCCAGGCGACCGACCCGCGCGACGCCGGAGAACGCCATGGCTTCCTCGCCGACCGCAACGCCGTAGCGGATCGCCTTGCCCTCTGGCAGCACGTAATAGAGATAGCGTGCGTCGGTATCGACCAGGATGGTACCCGGTTGCTCCTTGCGCTGGTAGTCGACGACGTGACGGAGATATTGTTCGGGCACATTCGCTTGCGCGTAAGGCGTGTGCGCAAGCAACTGCCGGTCGCGCGGCGTCATGCTCGCGTCGGTCGACGGCGAAAGCGTTGCCTGCATGCAGCCGCCCAGCGGCAACAAGGCAACGACGAACAAGGCGATTAAAGATCTTGGCACCGCCGGCCCCCGATAGCGGATAGCAGCGCCCCCAGCATCCCCAGATGCTGCCAAAATCGTGCTGAAAACAAGGCAACGCGGAACACGTGCGCGTGTTCAACAAAAAGGGTTCCATCACCACAAACGGCGGAAGACCGTCGCATCATCTCCATCCCCTCGCCTTGCTTTGGTCAAACCCGGCTGGACTCGTGCGTCATCGTGCGAGGCTCATCCGGTTGGGATGGACTCACCCCAACAGATCGGCTCGCGCCAATGCGGACGACCAGTATTTCAAGCGCCCGGCCTTCAAACACCGGGCTTCAAAGGAGCTGCGATGCTCGCGACGCTGAACCCCAAGCAAATCGTCGATGAGATCGTGAAGGACACGGTCAAGGACAACGATCCGCACGACGCGATTCAGATTTCGCCCGACATTGTGCTGGCCTCGCGCCCCGTCAGCGTTGCGCCCGCGCTGGCGCCTGACATTGCGACGCGTCCGGAGCCGAAATTCGCGCCGGAGCCCAAAGCCTTGCTCGAGCGCAAGATCTCTATTGAGCCCAAGTTCAGTCCCGTCTCGGAGCCGCAGGCGGCGCCCCCGCCCTCTGTCGACACGGCCGTCCGTGTCGCGGCGAGCGATGGTCTCGGTCCGCGGAAGCGATCCGCCGCGGGCAAGTGGCTGCGCGGCGCTTTCGTCACGTTTCTGTTTGCAGGCGGTAGTGCGGCCGCCACCATCGCCTGGGAGAAACACGGCGACACCGCCAAACAGATGTTCGCCGAATGGACACCGGCATTGACGTCGCTGCTGCCATCGACATCGCAGACCGCGCCGGTCGCTGCCGCGCAGGCCGCACCGCCCGTGGAGCAGGCCGCCCCGCCCGCACCGCAAGCGGCAACCGATCAAACGGCCGATCAATCGGCGACACCGCCCGCAGTCCAGGTCGCGGCCGCTACGCCCGCAGCGACGCAGCCCGATGCAGCGCAGTCGGTGCAAGCGATGACGCGCGACCTCACCGCGATGGCGCAGCAGATCGAAACGCTCAAGGCCAACATCGCCGAGTTGAAGGCCGGACAGGAGCAGATGGCGCGCGAGATGGCAAAACCGCCTGCGCCGAAGCCGGTAGCTGAGGTCAAGCCTGTTGATCCGCGCACACGTGCTGCTGCGGTCCCACCGCGAGCTCCGTCACCGCCGCCGGTTCGCAAACCGAAACCGGTCGTGTCACACACCTACATGCCAGCCTATTCGCCCGCGCCGCTCGCAGCTTCGCCGCCGCCTTCGCAGGCTGCCGCGATGCCGCCGCCGGCCGCCGCACCTGTTACCACGACTCAAGCCGTCGCCGATGACGATGGACCGGTCGTGCGTCCGCCGATGCCGTTGCGCTAGACCGAGACCGCGCAAGCAGCACGGCGCGCTGCGACAACGTCGCGTAGGCTGTCCGAGTCGATGTGATGCGTTGAGTCCGGACAATTACGGAAAGCGATTTTTCTCGCTCAAGAGAAAAGGCCGTCGGGATCTATGCCGGCGGCCTTCTCTTGCAGCTGCCGGTTCCCGGAGCCCGGTTCTGCTGCAATTCCATGTCTTATGATCACGCCAACATATTTAATTAAATGTTAAGGCCGTCAGACGTTGCACATCATTTCTGCGCCATAAGCACAGAGATTGCGCGGTCCGTTCATCGGTAGATGTCGACTCAGTGGTACCATCCGACATGTGTTGAGACTTCCACTGAAGCTCATCTCGTCACACCGGGGAATTCGGATGCCGTACTACTCTTTCGATCTTGTGGTTGGTGGAGAGTTCAGGAACCAGGGCGGAATCATCCTCGAAGACATCGAGGTTGCCTCCGATCGCGCCGACCAGCTCGCCACCGAGCTGTCGCAGGTGAAGCCGGAGCTGCAGCAAAAGGGTTGCGCGGTGCGCGTTACCGATCGCGACGACAACGAGCTTTACCGCACGCCGCTCGATCCCGTGCCGGCCTGGCGCCGCTGACTACTCGTCAAGCGCCGGCGGCTCGAACCAGTTCGTCAGCGACAATCCGCCGTCGACGACGAAGGCTGCGCCGGTGACGTAAGCGGAGAGCTTGTTCGACAGGACGGTAAGCGCCATCGGCGCAAGGTCATTGGCCTCGCCGAGACGCCCGAGCGGAATGTGCCGCGCCAGCGCGGGATCCGCGACGAACCCGCCGGCGGCGATCGCGCCGGGCACCAGCGCATTGACGCGGATGTCGTGGCGGCCGAACGTCTTGGCCAACTCCTTCACCAGCATCGCCATCGCCGCCTTCGCCGTCGAATAATGCGGCAGGTTGCGCGGCGTGCCCGCATGCAGCGAGGTGAGAAACAGGAACGAGCCCGGCCGCTTCGCCGCGATCAGCCGCTTTGCGAGTTCGCGCGCCAAGTGAAAGCCGGCATCGAGATTGACGGCATGCATCTGCTGCCAGATCCTGCGATCGACCGCGAGCGCATGATCGGCCTCTCGCCGCGGCGGCGATGCGCTGTGGACGAAATGCGTGATCCCGCCCAACGCAGCGTCTGCGGTAGCAAGCAGCGCGTCGCACGCATCCAATTCGGCGAGATCGCCGACCCAGGGCACCGCCAGTTCTGGCCTCTTGCTCGCGCCGATCGCGGCGCTCACCCGCTCCGCGCTGATGTCGGCAAACACGGTCCGGACGCCCTCGCCAACCAAGGCCTGCGCGATGGCGCGCCCGATGCCGTTGCCCGCGCCGGTGACGAGCGCTGTGTCGCGGGCAGGATCGAATGGCGTGCTGAACAGGCTCATGTCGCTCTCCGAGGCCGGGATGCGGGCCACGATAGCGCACCGCGCCGGGGCGCGACAAATTCGCTCCGGCACCATTGCGGAGCAGCCCGCCGGACGCTAGCCTCCCAAAAAAATGGAGGAGATACCAAGGATGCGCTACGGTTTCCTGATGGCTGGCCTGTTGCTGATCGCCGCTCCGGCCAAGGCCGAGGACCATCTACGCTCGACCTATGTGACCCTGGTCCTGCAGGCCTTTGCCACCAAGGTCGAATGCCCGGGCACGGACGTCGTCTACCAGGATCTCGTACAGAAGGCGGCGCAGATGAAGCTGCCCGACGGCACCACCGAGAAGGTGCGCAAGGCAATTGCCTGGATGCATACCGGCGGCAAGATGGGCGAGAAGCAGGACGACGATCTGATGGCCGAGGTCGCGGTGGCGACCCAGGCGACCGATCTCAACCAGCGCCGCCTCGGCATGCCCAACTGGTGCGAGGCCCAGAAGACCAACCTCGCCGGCCTGATCCGGGCCAAGGGCGGCTAGCAAGCCGGCTGTCGCGGCGTTAAGCACACCGCGACGGAACCTGCGTTTCGGCCAATAATCGTCACATTCCTCGCCAGCATGCGGGCTCCTTCGCACAGGAGAAGCCCCATGCGGATGACGCATCTCATGGTCGCCGGCGTGCTCGCGATGAGCGCAGCGCTGGCCGCCCCGGCACAGGCAAAGAACTCCGACGCCCAAAAGGGCGAGGACAAATCGACCACCTCATCGTCCTCATGCAGCGCCTATCAGCAGGCGCCGGACGGATCGTGGGAGCAGCTCCCCTGCAAGGAGGCGGGCGAGCGCGGCCAGCCGCAGACGCAGCAACGATCCCCGGCACGGGGGCCGGATCGCGAGGAACGCTGAAGCGTTTCCGGTCCGGCGATCAGCTCTGGTGCGGCCCGCGGATGATCTTCATGGCGTCGGCGATGTGACGCCATTCCTTGGCCTCGTCGGCCTCGCCGCGGCCGTCGCAGGCCTGGGCCTGCTCGGCGGCCTTCGCGATCGCAGCAAATCCATGCCGCTCGAGCATCTGCCGCGCGACGGTGTGGACCTGGACCTCGGACATCATGGGCGCTCTCCCGTCATGAGGATACCGCGGCGCCCGGCTCGGCGCTCCGCGTCTCACATAACGATCTCGCCGTGATCACCGTTCCGGCGTGCCGATCACATCGGCACGCGCTGGAACTGGACCGCCCATAAAGACAAAGGCGGCCCGCTATGCCCAGCGGACCGCCCTCTCACCCACCCCAAAGCTGGGAGTCGCCGGCCGCGTCCCTACGCGACCGCCGCTTTCTTGCGCTCGAAGTCGTTGGGTACCTCGATATCGACCTCCAGGGTCGATACCTCGTCGCCGCGCTCGAGCCGGACGATGACCTTGGTCGGGTCCAGCATGACGTGCTTGGACACGACGGCGAGAATTTCCTCGCGCAGCACGCCGAGCAGATCGGGCTGGCCACGCATTCCGCGCTCATGGGCAAGCAGGATCTGCAGCCGTTCGCGTGCGACGGGTGCCGAGGCCTTCTTGCCGCGGAGAAGTCGAAGCAGACCCATGCTCATGCAGCCCTCCGTCGCAGCAGACGATCCATCAGACCTCTGCGCTCGGCGGGAACATGCATCGTCACGTTCTCGCCGCAGAGGCGCTTGGCCGCGTCCATATAGGCCCGCGCCGGCGCTCCATCCGCATTCGACAGCGTCACCGGCGTGCCGACGTTGGAGGCCTTCAACACGTCCTGGCTCTCGGGGATGATGCCGAGCAGGGGCGTTGCGAGGATCTCGAGGATGTCCTCGATGGTCAGCATCTCGCCGCGCGCGGCGCGCGAGGGGTCATAGCGGGTGATGAGGATGTGCTTCTCGACGCGCTCGCCCTTCTCGGCCCGCACGGTCTTGGAATCGAGCATGCCGATGATGCGATCGGAATCGCGCACCGAGGAGACTTCCGGGTTGGTCACGATCACGGCCTCGTCGGCAAAGCGCATGGCCATGGAGGCGCCGCGCTCGATACCGGCCGGGCTGTCGCAGATGACCCAGTCGAAGCGGGCGCGCAGATCGTCGATGACCTTGCCGACGCCCTCTTCCGTCAGTGCGTCCTTGTCGCGGGTCTGCGAGGCCGGCAGCAGCCAGAGGTTCTCCAGCCGCTTGTCCTTGATCAGTGCCTGCGGCAGTTTGGCGACGCCCTGCACCACGTTGATGAGGTCGAATACAACGCGGCGTTCGGCGCCCATCACGAGGTCGAGGTTACGCAGGCCGACGTCGAAATCGACGACGACGACCTTGTCGCCGCGTTGCGCCAGCGCAGCCCCAAGGGCGGCGGTCGTCGTGGTCTTGCCGACGCCCCCCTTGCCTGATGTCACGACCAGTACCTTTGCCATTTCTGAAATCTCCTTCTGGTCAGTTCAGCGCGGTAATTCGCATGGTGTTGCCCTGCAGCCAGGCCTGGGCCGGCTTGCCGCGCAGGGCCTCGTCGATATCGTCGGCGGTCTGATAAAACCCATCGATTGCAAGCAGTTCGGCTTCGATCTTCTGGCAATAGATGCGCGCGCTCGTGCGACCGTTCACGCCCGCCATGGCGCGGCCGCGCAGCGCGCCATAGACGTGGATGGAACCGCCGGCGACGACTTCGGCACCCGACCCGACCGAGCCGAGGATGGTGACGTCGCCTTCGGGAAAGATCACGGTCTGGCCCGAGCGCACGGGGGTCTCCAGCAGCAGTGACGTCGGCTTGGCGTCGGCCTTCGTCTCGGCCTTCTTCGGCGCGTTCGGCTCGATCACGCAGCTGCGCCCGCCCGAGAGCAGCGGCGGCATCATCGGGGTCAGCCTCGCCTCCTCCACGCCCTCGATGCCGAGCACGCGGATGTTGCGGTCCTGAAGGCTGGTGAGCAGATGGCCGATCCCGGACTGGCTGAGGTCGACCGAGGACAGGTCGATCACCACGGGCCGGCCGGCAAAGAAGCCCGGCGAACGCGCAATGGTGGCATCGATCTCGTGCAGCCAGTCCTGCACCGGAACCGTCGGCGTGAACACGAAGGCCACATAGGAGCGCCCGCGCAGGCGCACCATTTGGCGTTGAGGTTTGACTGCAGCCTCCATATCGGCCGACTCGTTCCCAGTTATTGAATGGTTAACGATGCGGCGGATATGGTTAACGGCCGGTTAATTTCTCCGCGGGGTTACGTGGGGGCAGCCGGTATTGCGCTCTCGTGTCCCGGACGCACTGCGACGCGCAAGCGTTGCTGCGCCGAGCCGGGACCCAAGCCACACGGGTTGCTCCGGCGAAATGGGCCCCGGCTCTGCAGCGCACCGCCGAAGAGGCGCTGCGCTGCGTCCGGGGCACGAGATGAGGAATGCGGCGCACAGCGTTTGCAATGACGGAGGTGCCTCCCCCTACTTCTTCACCTTGCTCGCATCCATCTTGATGCCCGGATCCAGCATCTTGGTCGTGAACGCCGTCGTCACGTCGAACGGCTTCTCCATGCCGAGATAGGTCTGGACCAGTTCATAGTCCTTCTTCATCCGCTCGCCGTCGATCCAACCGAGCGATTTCGTCGTCGTGAACTCGTCCGTCATCAGGAACTTGATGCGCTCCCACTGGCGCTCCTGGTTCGCCTGGTCGAGACCGGAGACCTGGTCGAGCAGTGCCTTCAGGCACGGCGCGACGTCGGCAACGCAGGCCGCAAAGGCCTTCTGCGTGACGCGCACGAACTCTTCGACGACCTTGGGATTCTTCTGCAAGTACGCGCCGTTGACGATCAGCGAATTGCCGTAAGGGTTGAGCCCGATGTCCTTCCAATTGACGTAGCCGAGATCGGCCCCGAACTCGATCACCTTCAGATCGTGCTCGTTGTAGAAGTCGCTGATGATGTCGACGGTGTGGCTCTTCAGCGCCGCGATCTTCGCGGTTGGCCCGACATTGACGAAGCCGACGGAATCCGGCGCGATCCCCGCAGCCTTGGCGAAGGCTGGCCACATCACGCGCGAGGCATCACCGGGCGGATTGCCGACCTTGTGGCCGGCAAAATCCTTCACGCCGTTCACGCCGTAGCTCTTCAGCCAGTAGAAGGTCTGCCCGGTATTGGCATAGACGCTCATCACCGCGACGGTATCGGCGCCCTTGCTCTTGGCCACCAGCATGGTGGCGAGATCGGCGACGCCGAAGGGCGAGCCGCCGGAGCCGACCTTGGCGGCGGAGACGCCCGAGCCCTTGCCGGTCTCGATCGTGAGGTCGATGCCTGCCTTCTCGTACCAGCCTTGCGCCTTGGCATAATAATACGGCGCGTGATCGGCCGTCGGCGTCCAGTTCAGGATCAGATTGACCGCTTCGCCCGCATGCGCGGGCGCCGCAGCTGCACCGAGCATCAGGGTCAAGACCAGGGCCGAGCCCACCGCCTGCAAACGCTTCATCGCATCTCTCCTCGTTGCCGCGACCCGGCTTGTCGCTCTCCCCTTGTGAGGATACCAATGCAACAAGCCTGTCCTCCACTTGTCAACTGTTTGGTTGGAAATGCCCGCAAAACGATCTGGCGACACCGTGCCGCAGCGCCGCGACCCCGTCGCCACCCGCAACAAACTGCTGACCGCGGCGCGGCTGGAATTCGCCCGGCACGGCTTTGCGGGCGCCCGCGTCGACGAGATCGCGATGCGCGCCGGCGTCAACAAGCAGCTCGTCTACCATTATTTCGGCGACAAGGACGCGCTGTACCTCGCCGTGCTCGAATGGGTCTATGAGGATATCCGCGAGCAGGAGCGGAAGCTCAATCTCGAAGGCCTGCCGCCGGAGAAGGCGATCCGCAAGCTGATCGAGGCTTCGTTCGACCATCTGGCCGCACACCCTGATTTCATCGTGCTTTTGAACGACGAGAACCGCGGCGGCGCCCGCCATGTCCGCGGCTCGACACGGCTGGAAGCGATGCACTCCCCGCTGGTGAAGAGCGTCTCCCACATTCTCAACGAGGGGGTGCGCGCGGGCGTGTTCCGCAAGGGCATCGATCCCGTCCAGCTCTATATCTCCATTGCGGGCCTCAGCTATTTCTTCTTCTCCAACACGCCGACGCTGTCGGCGATCTTCGGCAAGGACCTGTCGAGCCGCACCGCACGGCGCGCCCGCCGCCGCCATGTCGCCGATCTGGTGCTGCAGTCGCTCCGGCCATAATCAACCAGCTGGTTGAAACTTCCTCGGAAGGCGGCTAGGCTTGCGACCTGCGGCGTCGCCGCGCCAACAGGGAGCAATCGGTGGCAGGAGACAGCGCACGCGCCTCGCGCAGCTTTGCGATCATCCTGATCGTGCACCTCGCCGTGCTCGTGCTCTGGCAGGTCGCAGTCGATGCCTTCCACGTGCCGAAATTCATCCTGCCCTCGCCGCTGGCGACGGTGCAGACGCTGGGGACCGCGAGCTACGCCTGGGGCGCCAACACGCTGGTGACGGCGATCGAGATCCTCGGCGGCTTCGCGCTCGGCGCCTTCGTCGGCGTCGCGCTGGCCGTGATCTTCAGCTGGGCGCCGCTGCTCAGCCTGGTGCTGCTGCCGCTGTTCGTGACGCTGAACATGATCCCGAAGGTCGCGCTCGGCCCGCTCTTCATCGTCTGGTTCTCCTACGGCATCATTCCGAACATCCTGATCGCCTTCAGCATCTGCTTCTTTCCGATCCTGCTCACCACCGCGCGAGGCCTGCGCGAGGTCGAGCCGGATTTGCTCGATCTCGTCAAATCCCTCCGCGGCTCGCGCTGGACGCTATTCCGCAAGATCCAGCTGCCGGGATCGCTGCCTTACGTGTTCTCCGGCATGAAGGTCGGCGCCATCCTGGCGGTCGCCGGCGCCATCGTCGGCGAGTTCATCGCCTCCGAGCGCGGGCTCGGCTACCTCATGATCCAGGTGCAGTCATCGCTCGACACGCCCGCGATGGTGATGGCCGTCGTGCTGCTGACGCTGCTCGGGGTCGCTCTCTACGGCCTCGTCCTGGTCCTCGAACGCATGTTCGTGGTCGGCGACGCAAGACAGACCTGACAACGGCAGAACCAAGGGACAAATCCATGCTGCTCACCCGCCAGACGCTGCCGAAGACCATTCCCGATATCGCAGCCCTCGACGAGCTGCTGTGCCGTCCGACGCAAGCGCTGATCGACGACCTCGCCAAGGTCGAGGGCGACATCATGATCCTCGGCGTCGGCGGCAAGATGGGCCCGACGCTGGCCGGGCTGGCCAAAGCGGCCGCGCCCGATCGCCGGATCATCGGCGTGGCCCGCTTCAGCGACGCCGGCGTGAAGGACTGGCTGCACGCGCGCGGCGTCGAAACCATCAATTGCGACCTGATGGACGAGAAGGCAATTGCGGCGCTGCCGAAGGCGCCGAACATCATCTTCATGGCCGGCCGCAAATTCGGCGCCGAGGGCGATCTGTCGCTGACCTGGGCGATGAACGCACACGTGCCCGCCCTGGTCGCCCAGGCCTTCCCGTCCTCGCGCATCGTGGCGTTCTCGACCGGCTGCATCTATCCCTTCGTCGCTGTGGACGGCAAAGGCTCGACCGAGGACATGGCGCCGAACCCGCCCGGCGAATACGCCCAGTCCTGCGTCGGCCGCGAGCGCATGTTCGAGTATTTCTCGCACAAATTCGCAACGCCGGGCCGGCTATTCCGTCTCAACTACGCGATCGACATGCGCTATGGCGTGTTGCACGACATCGCGACGAATGTGCTTGGCGGCACGCCGATCGACGTCAGCCTCGGTCATGTCAACTTCATCTGGCAGGGCGATGCCTCCGCGCAGGCGCTGCGCTGCCTTGCGCACTGCACCGCGCCCACATCGCCGATCAATGTCAGCGGCCACGAGATTTTGGCGGTGCGCGATCTTGCCCAGAGATTCGGCGCAAGGTTCGGCCGCGCGCCGGTGCTGACAGGCAAGGAAGAGCCGACGGCATGGCTGACCGACACGTCGAAGGCGGTCGAGCTGTTCGGCCTTCCGGTCGTCGACACCGAACAGTTGATCGCCTGGACCGCCGATTGGGTCTCGCGCGCCATGCCGAGCCTCGGCAAGCCCACCAAATACGAGGTGCGCGATGGCCGTTACTGACGTCCCGCACATCGTCCAGCTCGGTGTTGACGACGCGATCGCGGGGCTGGCGTTGTCGACGGAAGCGCACTGGAACCAGACCGACGAGGACTGGCGCATCTTCCTGCGCGACGGCGTCGTGTTCGGCATTCGCGACGGCATGCGGCTGGTCGCAACCGCAGCACTGCTGCCCTATTCCGGCAACAACGCCTGGATCAGCATGGTGCTGGTATCAGGCACGCATCGCCGCCGTGGCCTTGCCACCCGTCTCGTCGATGCCTGCCTGGAGACGGCGCGTCAGAACGGCCTGACCAGCTGGCTCGACGCCACGCCCGACGGCGCTGCCGTCTACGGACCGCTGGGGTTCACGCCGACCCTGCAATTGCGTCGCCTGAAGCTGTTGAAGCCTGCGCGGGCCGAAGCGCCGCCATCGTCATCCGCGACCATCGAAGCGCTTTGCGTGCGGGACCTGCGGGCCACCGGTTTCGACCGGACTGCGCTCCTCTCCGCCCTCGCACAACGTTCCGGCTCGCGCATCGTCGGCGCCAACGGCGCCATCGCGCTGGTTCGCGACGGCCGGACCGCCCGCCATATCGGCCCGTTGTTGGGCAACAATGCCGCGGCAGCTCTGGCTTTGGTTGACGCGATCGTGCGCTCCGAGACCAGCCCGCTCCTGCTCGACGTCGTCGCGTCGCAAGACGCGTTCCTGGAAGGATTGACCGCCTCCAGCTGGACCATCGAGCGCCCGTTCCAGCGCATGCGGTTCGGTCCCGCCACCGTCACGGGCGAGGAAATGCCATTCGCCGTCGCCGGCCCTGAATTCGGATAGGACATCATGCATCACAGCCAGATCAACAGCGACATCCGCAACCTGATCACTGAGGGCACCGTGATACCGGCGCATCCGCTCGCACTCACTGCTGCGCGCCAGCTCGACAAGACGCACCAGCGTGCGCTGACGCGCTATTACATCGACGCCGGCTCAGGCGGCCTAGCGGTCGGCGTGCACACCACGCAGTTCGCGATCCGAGACGTCGGTCTCTACCGTCCGGTGCTCGAGCTCGCCGCCGAGACCGCGGCGAGCTGGACCAAGCGACCGCTGGCGATGGTCGCAGGCCTCGCGGGTCCGACAAGACAGGCGGTTACCGAAGCCCGCACCGCGCGCGACATCGGCTATCATGCCGGCCTCCTCAGCCTCGCCGCGATGAAGAGCGCCTCCGAGGACGAGATCATCGCGCACTGCACGACGGTCGCCGCCGAGATCCCGCTGGTCGGCTTCTATCTTCAGCCGGCCGTCGGCGGCGTCATCCTCTCCGCCCGGTTCTGGCAGCGCTTCGCCTCGATCGACAACGTCATCGCGATCAAGATCGCGCCGTTCAACCGCTATCGCACCCTCGACGTCCTGCGCGGCGTCGCGGCCGCGGGCGCGCTCGACCGCGTCGCGCTCTACACCGGTAATGACGACCACATCCTGCTCGACCTGATGCTTCCGTTCGATCTGCGCGACAACGGCGTCACCACGCGCACCTACTTCAAGGGCGGTCTGCTCGGCCATTGGTCGGTGTGGACGGCGAGCGCGATCAAGCAGTTCGAACGCTGCAAGGCGGCGCGGCACAAGGATAGCGTGCCGGCCGACCTGCTGGCGCTCGATGCCCGCGTCACCGACTGCAACAGCGCCTTCTTCGACGTCGCCAACAATTTCCACGGCTGCATCGCCGGCTGCCATGAAGTGCTGCGGCGCCAGGGCCTGATGCAAGGCCTGTGGTGCCTCGATCCGGACGAGGGCCTCAGCCCGGGTCAGAAAGAGGAGATCGACCGCGTCTATCGCGCGCACGCCGACCTCAGCGACGATGCCTTCGTCGCCGCGAATCGGGACAAGTGGCTGGCATGAGCCCAGCCCCCTTCATCAGCCTGCAGGGCGTCCGCAAGGTCTATCGCAGCGGCGGCGCCGAGTTTCTGGCCGTGTCGGACGTCACCATGGACGTGCAGGAAGGCGAGCTGGTCTCGCTGGTCGGCCCGTCGGGCTGCGGCAAGACCACGGTGATGAAGATCCTGGCTGGCCTGCACGGCGCCGACGGCGGCACGGTGAAGATCGGGAACGCCAAGAGCCCGTTCGATCCGAGCCGCGACATCGGCATGGTGTTCCAGCAGGCCTTGCTGCTGAAATGGCGGACGATCCTGGACAACGTGCTGTTGCCGGCCGAGATCGTCGGCCTGCCGATGAAGGCTGCGCGCGAGCGGGCGCGCGGCCTGCTCAACCTGGTCGGGCTCACCGGCTTTGAGCAGAAATATCCGCAGCAGCTGTCCGGGGGCATGCAGCAGCGCACCGCGATCGCGCGCGCCTTCATTCACGACCCAAAGCTGATCCTGATGGACGAGCCGTTCGGCGCGCTGGACGCGCTGACGCGCGAGCAGATGAATCTGGAGATGCTGCGGATCTGGCGGGAGAGCGGCAAGACCATCGTCTTCGTCACGCATTCGATCCAGGAGGCGGTGTTCCTGTCGTCGCATTGCGCGGTGCTGACGGCGGGACCGGCGAAGATGGCCGACTATTTCCCGATCGACCTGCCCTTCCCGCGCGACCTTCCGCTCAAGACGACCGATGCGTTCGGCGCCTATGCAAGGCGCATCTATGCGAAGCTGGGTCTGGGCGCGGTGTGAGGCGCCACACGACAGGTGCCGTAGGGTGGGCAAAGCGGAGCGTGCCCACCAATTCTATGAAACGCGGGGCAGTCGTGGGCACGGCGCAAGCGCGCCTTTGCCCACCCTACGAGAGCCGGGCGCGGCGTTGTCACCGCGCCCTCCTCACAATCAGCTCTTGTTGCGCATCTTGCTGAGCAGATAGTTGTCGTAGAAGTTCTCCGCGATCTGCGTATAGAACAGCAGCTCCTTCATATACGCGTCGTGGCTCTCCTTGGTCCGCTTGAACAGGTCGCTCTTGGCAGCGAGCTCGTTCAGATGGTCCTGGGTCGCGTTGTAGCAGGCCTCCAGCACCGGTTGCGGGAACGCCTTCAGCTCCGCGCCGTTGGCGATCAGCCGCTTCAGCGCCGCCGGATTCACGCTGTCGTATTTCTCGAGCATCCAGGCGCCGGCCGCCGAGGCGGCCTGGTTGACGATGGCCTGATACTGCTTCGGCAGCGATGCCCATTTCTCATCATTGACGATCATGTGCAGCATCGCGCCGCCCTCCCACCAGCCGGGGAAGTAGTAGTACTTGGCGACCTTCTGAAAGCCGAGCTTCTCGTCGTCATAGGGGCCGACGAATTCGGCGGCGTCGATCGAGCCCTTCTCCAGTGCCGAATAGACGTCGCCGCCCGCGAGCTGCTGCGGCACGATGCCGAGCCGTGCCAGCACATGGCCGCCCATCCCGGCGATGCGGAATTTGAGGCCCTTGAGATCGTCGACGGTCTTGATCTCCTTGCGGAACCAGCCGCCCATCTGGGTGCCGGAATTGCCGCAGAGGATGGCGTGCGCCTTGAACGGTTTCAACGCCTCGTTGGTGAGGTCGGCGCCGCCACCGAAGTGCCACCACGATTCCTGATGGCGATGGTTCATGCCGAACGGCGCGCCGGTGGCATAGGCCAGCGCCGGCTCCTTGCCGATGTAGAAATAGAGCGGCGTCTGCGCCATCTCGACGGACGCGACGCTGACGGCATCGAGCGCCTGCAGACCGGGAACGAGCTCGCCTGCCGCGAAGGTCTGGATCTGAAATTTGTTGTCGGTGGCCTCGGCGACGTATTTCGCGAAGGTCTGCGCCGTGCCGTAGATGGTGTCGAGCGACTTCGGGAAGCTCGACGTCAGGCGCCATTTGATCTCCGGCGCGCCCTGCGCGATCGCAGGTGCGCCAACCAGCGTCGTCGCGCCGGCAACCGCGCCGCCCTGGAGGAATGTACGGCGTTTCATGATGGGTCTCTCCCTGAACTAAATTTCAAACATATGGGCTTGCGGCGACGATCTTCGCGGACCGTTTGCCCGTTCCCAAAGCAGAGTTCAAGATGCGCGAGGACAAGATGCGCGAGGACATGGGTCCCGGATGACGCTGCGCTCCCGCCGGGCAACGAGACTGTGAGCTGAAAGGCTTCAGAGCAGCTTGGCGCTGACGAACAGCGCGCGCACGGCGTTGGTCGCCTGCACCGCCAGCATCGCGTTACCGGCTGCGCCTTCCAGAGCCTCGACGGCGTCCTCGTGCAGGGAGCGGAATTCCATCCATTCGACCGACTTGAAGTTGGTGAGGAATTGATAGGCCTGACCGACGGTCGCGATCGCCAACGTGTCGCCGTTCAGCTTGATCTTGAACGTCGTACGCAGCGGGGTCTCGGAACTTGATGGATCACTCATGGGCTGCTTCTGGACGATGACGGCTTAACGAAGGGGAAACGGCAGCCCCGCCGCAGCAGGCGAATATCAGGAGTCGGTGCTGGCGCGCTGCGAGGCAGTCGCAGATCCGCTCAGGCTCGGCACCACGACCAGGCGGTTGAACTCGCCATTGTCGTAAGCCTTGAGGAAGCGATCATAGTCCTTGATCGAGACGCAGCCGTTGGAATCGCCGCGCGGCCCGAGCATGTAATTGTGGGTGAGAAGGCCGACGCGGCCGAGCGCGCTTGTGCCATCGGTGGGCGTCAGGCGCAGCGCGCGGACACCGTGGAACAGCTTTTCGCGCGGCTTCAGGTCGTAGGTTGCGGGTGGAGTCGCGCCGACCATGCGCTGGTCGACATGATTGGGGTCGTCCATCAGCGCGCCCATGCCGGAATGGGCTTCCAGCGCGACGCCGCTCGGCAGGTAAAGCGCCTTGGCCTTGATGTCATAGACCGCCGTCCGCGAATCGTAGCCGAGGGCGGCCAGATCCGGCGCCTTGCCGAACAGGCCGTCGCCGGGCGTCAGCGAGGCCAGCCTGATCTTGTCGGTGAATTTTTCGAAGAAGTTGCGATTGTCGACCCTTGGGTTGGTCTCGGCATAGGCTTGGCTGGACGCGATCTGGGCGGAGAAGTCCGCCTGCGTCGGGCGCGAGCGCGGCATCGGGATGGCGTCGGCACGCTGCGACGGCCGCGTCTCGTCAACCACGTGCCGGTCATCATCGGTCAGGGTCGAGCGCCAATCGTCGCCCTGGAGCTTCTGGGCGAGCATCGCCTTGGCATCGCGGAGCTTGAGCTGGACCGCACTCAGGGCGGAACGCTCCATCGTCCGCAGGCCAAGCTCGCGGGCGGGCGGATTGCCGGACGCCGACGCGAAACGGTCCTCGAAAGACGGGCTATTGGCCGGCGGCAGTGCAGCGGTGACCAGCGGGGTCGTGTCGCCGGTATCGACAACCCAGGCAGCAGCCCCCAGCGCCAGCGCGACGGCGGCCAGAGACAGCAGAACTCTTTCGGCTCGCCCGACACGGCGGCGCGACAACAGCCTCTCGGCATGTGCTGCGTCGGAAACCATCAGATCCCCAAATCGACCCCCGGGGGGCCCAACCCCCGCCCGGAGACTCTATACCAGCTACCACATTGGGAGCCAAAAGTTAGGCATAATCGCGGCCGGCAAGGCCCTCCAAGGTATCCAATGACCGATCCTTTCGATCTAGAGCGCTTCGTAACGGCCCAGAACACGGTTTTTCGCGACGTCCAGGGGGAGCTGGCCCGGGGCCGGAAGCAGACTCACTGGATGTGGTTCGTCTTCCCACAAATCGCGGGCCTCGGCTTCAGCGCCATGTCGCAGCGCTACGCCATCGGCTCGCGGGCGGAGGCGAAGGCCTATCTCGCGCACCCCGTCCTCGGTCCGCGCCTGGTCGAATGCACCCGCCTCGTGCTCGCCGTCGACGGGCGAACCATCAACGCCATCCTCGGTGCGCCTGACGATGCCAAATTCCGCTCGTCGATGACGCTGTTCGGCGCGGTCTCCGATGAGCCGGTTTTCGGCGAGGCACTCGCCCGCTATTTCGCCGGCGAGCGCGACGCCGCAACGCTGGAGATCCTGTCGAAGCTGGATCGGCAAGCTCCGCGTTGATCAACGTCCCTGGAAGATGGCGGCACGACGCTCGATGAAGGACTGAATGCCTTCCTTCGCGTCCGCGCTGCCGAGCACGCGGGCACGGATCTCCGGAATGTAGGCGATCGCCGCCGCCTCGCCGCCTTCGACGTACTTGGCCGCCGCTTCCTTGGTGACCTGGATGCCGAGCGGCGCATTGCGCGCGATGATGGCGGCAAGCGCCATCGCACGCTCGACCTGCTCGCCTGCCGGCACGACCTCCTGGACGAGACCGATCGCGTGGGCCCGCTCGGCCGAAAATTCGTCGCACAGGAACAGATGGTACATCGCGTCGCCCCAGCCGGCGCGCGACAGGAAGCGGAAATGCGCTCCGCCAAGCGGCGCGATGCCGCGCTTGGATTCCATCTGGCAGAAGCGCGCATCCGCGGCGGTCACCACGATGTCGCCGGCGAGCATCAGCTCGATGCCGATGGTGAACACGATGCCCTGCACGGCGGTGATAACAGGCTTGCGGCAGCGCTTGGCAAGGCCAAACGGATCGACATTGCCTTCCCGGATGTTGCGCTTCTCCGCGGTGGGCCCGAAGAATTTCGGCATGTCGAGACCTGCGGTGAAGTCCCTGCCCTCGGCGCAGATCACGCCGACGCGGTAGGCATCGTTATTGTGCAACTCGGTCAGCGCATCGGACAATTGCTCCATCATCACCGGCGTGAACGCGTTCTTCTTCGCGGCATTGTCGATGAGGATCTTGAGAACATGGCCGTGCACCTCGGTGCGGATCTGTCCCTCGCTCATGTGTGTCTCTCCATGATTGTCGTTCGGTGTCGGCGGGCGTCAGGCCGACGGCTGAATCGCCCCGCGGATCGCCTTGATCCGCTCCGGCGTGAACACGCCGGATTCGAGCAGTTGAAGGATCGAGAGCACGCCACCCCGCGATCCCCAGCTTCCCTCGTCGATGACCTCGAAATTGACCCACCAGGTGGGCGCCGGCGTCTGCATGCCGCAGGCCTCCGCGAGCCGCGCGAGCACGTTGCGGATCACCTCGGCGCGCACCTCCGCCGGCCAGGCCGCGTTCATCACCGCAATCCTGACGGTGATGATGTCGCGCGGGCTGTGCTGATCGGACAGGAGCTGGCCGCCGATCGCCATGCAGTCAGCCGCCAAGTCGTGGAAATGGACCTGAAAGCCCATTCGCGCGGCCGCCACGTGCTGGCCGATCTCAGGCTCGAGCACGGCATCGGTCAGGCTTTCCGCGAGGCGGCGGCGCTGGGTCAGGCTGAGCCGGCCCGCAGGCGCGGTCACGGTAATGATGGTCAAAAGGCGCCCTCCAAGAGAATTATGACGATCGTCATATTTCAGTCCCGCTTGCTTATGTCAAGCGTCATAGTCTAGATCAGAACGCCGACCAGGGATTTCCCATGACCTCCACTACCCGCGACAAGATGATCGCCGGCGCCGCCGATTTGATGAGCCGCCGCGGCGTCAACGCCACCAGCATGCGCGACGTCGTCCGCCATACGGCGACGCCGCGCGGCTCAATCAGTCACCACTTTCCGGACGGCAAGCGGCAGTTGATCGCCGAGGCCGTGACCTTCGCCGGCAGGGAGGTCGCTACTCCTCTGGAGAAAGCCATGCGCGATCGCGGCGTGATCGACGGCCTGCGGGCCTTCGTCGCGTCCTGGCGCCGCCGGCTCGAGGCGACCGGCTTCAAGGCCGGATGTCCGGTGCTCGCGGTCGCCGTCGATGGCTATGTCGGGGAGGCCTCCGACAAGGACGATGAGGCGGCGCAGCAGCATCTGCTCGACCTCGCCGACGGGGTGTTCGCCGAGTGGCGGCAAATCATGCGCGCAGCCTTGCTGCGCGAAGGGCTGGCCGCGGAGCGCGCCGAGCGGCTAGCGACACTCGTCGTCGCCGCGATCGAAGGCACGGTCGCCATGTGCCGCGCCAATCGCAGTGCCGATGCGCTCGATCAGGTTCAAGAGGAACTGGAGACGGTGCTGGACGCCGCCCTCGCCCGCACCAACGGATAGATTGGAGACGCACCGTGGACCTTTCCCGACAGCGCGAACTCGCCCGTCATCTCGCCAAATTGCGCCGCGAGGGCCGGCAACAAAGCGGCCTCGAAGAACGGCTGGTACCGCCGGATGCAGACACGGCGTACCACGTTGCACGGATGGTGGAAGAGGAATTGGGCTGGGATGTCGTCGGCTGGAAGATCGCCGGCATGAAGCCCGGACTCCAGCGCCAGCTCCGGATCTCTTCGCCGATCTATGGGCGAGTGTTCGCGCCTCTGATCAAGAGCTCGCCCGCCAGCGTCGAGCACGCCAGGCAATGCAGCCCGATACCGGAAGTCGAGTATCAGGCACGTCTCGGCGCCGACCTGCCACCGCGCGCGAAGCCCTATGCGGTGGGTGAGGTCGGCGACGCCGTCGCCTCGTTGCATCCCGGCATCGAGCTAGCGGAGTGCCGCTTCGTTCACGATGCGGCATTTCCCGCAATGCCGGCGATCATGGCGGACGGCTCTGGATCGGGAACGATCGTGCTCGGAGAGCCCATCACCGACTGGCGCAACCGCGACATCGCCAATCAGGACGTCATCCTCAATTGCAATGGCGCCGAGAGGCGCCGCGGCTCCGCTGCAGAGGCGATTGACCATCCGCTGGTGCCGCTGACCTGGCTTGCCAACGAGCTGTCGCGGACAGGCATCGGTCTCAAGGCCGGCCAGACGATCAGCACGGGCACGCTGACTGGCATGCTGCGGCCGAAGGCTGGCGAAACCTACGTTGCCGATTTTGGTCCGCTGGGATCGGTAAGCGCGACCTACAGTTGAGAGGGCGCCATCGGCCTGAGCGTAAACCCGAGATTAACACGGGCATCCTAACTTCCGGAGAATATCTTTCTCCCCCGCGCCAATGCCGGACAGATCATGAAAATCGGTACGCTCCTGACCACCGCCATCGTCTCGCTCTCGACCGTGGGCGGCGGCCTCGCCGTCTATGTTGCCGTGACCAAGTACCAGACGATGGAGCGGATCAGCGAGGCGCAAGGCCGCCTGGCGATCGTCCGCGCTGCCAGCGACATCCCGCGCTATCTCAACCCCGAGCGCGGCTTTTCCACCAACATCCTCTACGGCCCTGCCACCATCGACCCTGCGCTGCTCGCCGAACAGGACAAGCTGCGCAAGCAGACCGACGGCGCCCGCGACAGGATGAACGCGCTACGCAAGGAGCTGCCCGGCTCGTTCGACGACGGCAACACCATCGGCAGCAACATCGATGGCATCAATGCGAAATTCACCGCCTTGCGCGAGGCCATCGACAAGGCGCTCACCGGGCCGGCGGAGGCCCGCAAGGACGCGGCCAAGAAGATCGTCGCCGACAATGCCGTGCTCAACGGCGGCGTGACCGCGCTGCTGAACGAGCAGGTCCGCCGCATGGCGATCCTGAACGGTGATGCCTACCGGCAGGCCAGCTACGCCAATACCGCCATGACGTTGCGCGACGTCGGCGGCTTCAACTCCAGCCTGCACAAGAACCTCGTCGGCGGCAAGAAGCCGGCGACCGACGCCGAGAAGGCCGACATCGGCCGCTCGCAGGGCCGCAACGACCAGCTCGTGATGGCACTACTGGAGTTGCGCGGCAATCCGGCAACGCCGGCGAACGTCGGCGCTGCGCTCGAAAAGTTCAATTCGATCTATGTCGAGGAATTTGGCCGCGAGCTCAAGCTCGTCAAGGACGGCGCGGTCAGCGGCAAGTACGAACACGACATGGACACCTATTACGCCGCCACGCAGCGCGGCCTCAGCACCATCATCGAGGTCCGCGACGCGTTCTACGATAATGCCGAGCAGATCCTCGCCGGCGCCTCCTCGGCCGCGCGCACCAGCTTCACCATCGCGCTTGCAGGCCTTGCCGCCGTGCTCGTCGCGAGCGTCGGCCTCATCGGGATGGTTCGCCGCCGCGTCTGCGCGCCGATCGTCAGCCTGACGAGCCGGATGTCGCGGCTTGCCGAGGGCGAGGTTGCCGAAAGTATCCCCGGCGCCGCGCGCTCCGACGAGATCGGGGCGATGGCTGCCGCCGTCCAGGTCTTCAAGGACAACATGATCCGGGCCGACCGGCTCGCGGCCGAGAAGCAGGCCGAGAATGACGGCAAGATGCGCCGCGCCCAGGCGCTCGACGAGCTCACCCGCGCGTTCGAGGCCAAGGTCACCGAGCTCGTCGGCGGCCTGTCCCGGGCCTCCTCGACCATGGAAAGCACCGCACAGTCGATGACCTCGACGGCGGCCCAGACCAACAGCCAGGCCGCGGTCGTCGCCACAGCGTCGGAGCAGACCTCGACCAACGTGCAGACCGTCGCCAGCGCCACCGAAGAGCTGACCTCCTCGATCTCCGAGATCGGCCGTCAGGTCGCACAATCCACCGAGATCGCGGCTCGCGCCGTCGAGAACGCCCGCCGCACCGGCGACACCGCACGCACCCTCGCCGAGGGCGCGCAGAAGATCGGCGACGTCGTCACGCTGATCCAGAGCATTGCCGAGCAGACCAATCTTCTGGCGCTGAACGCGACCATCGAGGCCGCCCGCGCCGGCGAGGCCGGCCGCGGCTTTGCCGTGGTCGCCTCCGAAGTGAAATCGCTGGCGGGCCAGACTGCCAAGGCGACCACCGAAATCTCCGAGCAGATCACGGCGATCCAGAGCGCGAGCGACGAGACCGTGGCCGCGATCCGCAACGTCGCCGACGTCATCGGCGAGATCGACCAGATCGGCACCGCGATCGCCGCGGCGATCGAGGAACAGGGCTCGGCGACCAAGGAGATCGCCCGCAGCGTCCAGGAGGCCGCCCGCGGCACCCAGGAGGTCAACACCAACATCGCAGGCGTGCAGCGCGCCGCCGACGACACCGGCGCAGCTGCAAGGGAAGTGCTCGGCGCCGCCGAGCAGCTCTCGACCCAGTCGCGCGATCTCGCCGGCCAGTTCGACCGCTTCCTCGGCGAGGTCAGGGCGGCGTAACGAGCCTCAGTAAGGCGGCGCCTTGCGCGCCCGCTGCGCCTTCGCCGCCTCGATCCACCAGGTGAGATCGTCGGCAAAGCGCGGGAACGAGCGCTCCAGGGCCTTGCCGCCATCACCGATCGGCTCGCCCTCGGCCGACAGCGTCTGCGCGATCGGGCCAACGCCGATGGTGCTGGACACCACCACCATGCCCATCTCCGACAGCGTGCCGTGCCAGGCGGTGGCGGCGCGCGCGCCCGAGAAGCGGCCGGCCGAATAGCTCACGATCGCGGCCGGACGCCAGAACCACTCTTCGAGGAAGTGGTCGGTGAGATTCTTGAGGCCGGGCTGGATACCCCAATTGTATTCGCCGGTGACGAAGACAAATCCGTCGGCGCCGCGGATCTGTGCAGCCAGAATCTCCAGCGCTTCAGGTGCCGAACCCTTCGGATACTCCTTGTACATGCGGTCGAGCATCGGCAGGCCGATCGCCTTGGCGTCGATGAAGGTGACATCGTCGCCGCGCGCGCGCAGCCGATTGATGACGAAATTCGCAAGGCGGATGCCCATGCGGTCGGAACGGTAGGAACCGTAGAGGACGAGAATGCGATTGCTCATGATGGCCGCATGTTACCACGAAACCGGGACATAGAACGGTTTCCTTTATCGCGGCTCTTCCGCGTGACGCATCGTGCGCGGCGCGGCTTCAGTGCGTGGCGCGATGGCTGGCGCGGTGCGGGATGGACCGGCAGGCCAGCCCGTCGGCCAGCAGTTTCATGTCCTCATGCCGGCCGCTGCGAATCAGCCGGCCGAACTCTTCGGGTGTGAAAGGAAGACTTGGATCAGCATCGATGGGGCGCCGCAGCCGCGGGCCGAAGAACCATCGAACCAGGCTAGCCAGCCGCCGCATGTCAATTCCCTCGCGCCAGCAACAAACCTATCACGAGGCTTATTGTTCCTCCCGCATTTTCGAGATTGCAAGAGCCTGCGAACGACTCCGCACCAAAAAAATTTTGCGAGAGAATAATCTCCTCTTCATCATCCTAACCGGCAAAACCCACGTAGCGCACGAACTCTTCGTTATGCTCGCGGTCCGAGCGAACGGCGTTTGCGGCAAAGTCGTCGTCGGGATAGCCCATCGCGACGCAGGTCATGATCACCTCGTCCTCCGGAATTTTCGCGACCTCGCGCACGATGTCGGAGCGCAGGTGGCCCCGCCGATCATCTCGTCCATGTTGCGGCGGCGGACCTCCTCGAGCGGGCTGCCGGTAAGCACATGAACATGCCAGGGCTGGGTGTTCATCGACGACGGCGCACGCTTGGCGCTCTCGATGATCGCCTCGATCACCGTGCGCGGCACCGGCTCGTTCCTGAAGCCGCGCACGCTGCGGCGCGACTGGACCAGCGTTTCGAATTCCACCTCGTGGACCTCCCTGCCCTTCATCCATCGGCGTGACGACACGGCCGGTTGCCGATGCGGCGCGCAAAATCTATGCTCACTCGCAAGCAAGACCAAGAACCCTGGAGGAGCTGCCATGGCCACGCCACTCGATCCCGTCATCGCCCAGATCATTCCGCTCATGCCGATGCGCGATCCCACGGTCATGACGCCACAGAGCGCCCGCGATTCCTTGCGCGCACTGGCTGCCTCGCGCGCCGCCATCCCGCCGCCGCCCGTCGACAGCGTCGAGGATATCAAGGTGAAAGGCGGCGCCGGCCCGCTTCCTGCACGCGTCTATCGGATCGGCAGCACGCCCGCGCCAACCGTGGTGTTCTTCCACGGTGGCGGCTGGGTCGCGGGCGACCTCGAGACCCATGACCGGCAGGCGCGCAACCTTGCGATCGAGACCGGCGCCGTCGTCATCTCCGTCGACTATCGCCGCCCGCCGGAGACTCGCTTTCCGGGCGCGTTCGAGGACGCCTGCGCCGCCGTGAGTGATATCTTCGACCGCGTCGCGGAATTTGGCGGCGACGCAAAACGCCTCGGCGTTGCCGGCGACAGCGCCGGCGGCAATCTCGCCGCGACCACTGCGATCGCCTGCCGCGATGCTGGCATCAAGCTCGCCGCACAATTGCTGGTCTACCCCGTGACCGACGTCCTCGGCGCTTACGCCGACGCGCGCGAGAACGCGCGCTATCCTTCGCGCGCCGAGAATGCCGAGGGCTACTTTCTGACGCGTGCCACGATGGAATGGTTTTGCGGCCATTATCTCGCCGATCCCGGCCATGCCCTGGACTGGCGCGTCTCGCCGCTGCGGGCCGCCTCACTTGCGGGCCTTGCACCCGCGGTCGTGACCACCGCCTGGTTCGATCCCCTGCGCGACGAGGGCGCTGCCTATGCGCGGGCGCTGGAGGCCGCCGGCGTGCGGGTCAAGCATCACGAGGGCCCGGGCCTGATCCACGGCTATTTTGGCATGGGCGACGCCTCGGACGTCGCGCGTGCCGAGGCGCAGCGCGCGCGAGCCGACTTCAAGGCCCTGCTCGCGCGCGGCGTTTGAGCCACGTCGGCCAACCATCAGGACGTGGCAGCCGGGAGCTCGAAGAAGCCGGTCGCCTGAACCAGGCGGCCATCTGCACCAAAGCGCCCAAAACTCTCGCCCTTGACGAAGACGCGGCCGGTGCCGTCGTACATGGTCCAGCGGAAAAGCGCCTGCTCGTGGTGTTCGAGGAAGCTGTCGTTCCTGAAGCAGGCGCCCGGAAATTTTAGCTGCGTCTGCCCGATGCGGGCCATCAAGGCTTCCCGCCCCGCAACCTGCGAACCCGGATCTGTGTAGACGCAATCCGCGGCCACGCTCTGTTCGAGCAGCCGACGTCGCTCGCTCTTCCCAACGGGCCCCCATGCGGCCTGATAGGCGTTCCACGTCTTTAGTCGCGCTTCGTCGTTCATCTCGCAACACCCTCCTGCCCTGCCGGATCATGACAAGTTGACAATTACAGGCATTTTGTCAAGATGCGAACGATTGATGGGGAGACCATGGCTCAATCCCGCGCCTCGAAAGAACAGCTTGCCGTCGCGGCCGCGACCGAGGTCTTTTCGCGCTACGGCTATGCCCGCACGACGATGGGCGACATCGCCTCTGAGGCGGTGATATCGCGACCCGCGCTCTACCTGCTCTTCCCCGACAAGGACGCGGTGTTCGCGGCAGTCATCCGGGGAATGGACGAGCAGAAGCATCGCGAGATCAGGGCCGCGATCGCCCGCCTCGACGGGCTTCACGCCAAGCTGCTCCACGCCTGCAAATCCTGGGGATGCCATGGCTTCGACCTGGTCGAGGCGCATCCGGATTCGGCCGATCTCTTCGACCTCCGCTTCCCCGCGGTCAGACAGGTCTATGACAATTTCCAGTCCCTGGTCGTCGAGCTCATCGGCGATCAGGTGCGGTCTGCAAGGGGAGCGGACGAGCCCGAAGTTTTGGCGCGCTGCCTCGTGTTCGGCATGCGCGGACTGCGGGAAACGGCCAGGAGCGGCAAGGAGATGCGGCGCCTGATCGCCGTTCAGGTCGCCATGCTCGTCAGAAGCATCGGCGGCAAGACGTGAGCCGCGCCGAACCGCCTATCACCCGCTCCGCGCCCGCTGCGCCGCCGTGTGTCCCCAGGTTTCGTCCCAGTCCTGACCGGCGGCGTCGACCACGTGGCCGTCGGCTTCGAAGAACTTGTTCGGCACCTGGAAGATCGCCAGGATCAGGGCCCCGTCCGGGCACCAGGCGGCATGCCGGCTGCCTGCCTCGCGCCAGATGAATTCGCCGGCCTTGCAGGCGATGCCCCTGGCCGGCCCCTCCTTGTCGACGAGCGTGCCTTCGATGACCCAGCTCTGCTCGATGCCGACATGCTCGTGATCGGGCAGCACCGATCCCGGCGCAAACCGCATCAAGGCGGTCATCAGGCCGGTACGGCGATCGAACAGCAGCGTCTTGGCCTCGCAGCCGGGAAAGCGCGTGGTCTGCCAATCCATGTCTTGAGGCCGAACCAGATGCGAATGCTGATCGGCGGCTTCCTGGCGTTTCGGGATCACGGCGTCCATCACGATGCTCCGTCCGGCTAAGCTGGCCAAGCCTAGCAGCATTGCCCGCCGTGGTCAGCGAGCAGTGCAACAGGAAGCGAGCCTGGCCGACTCCGCTTCGAAAAAATCGCCAGCCGGACCGGATGGCAGGCCCTCATCCAGCTTGATTGCGCCACGATTCCCGGCTCCAATCTCTCCGCCATTTCTGGTTTACGGAGACACCCATGATGAAGCGGATTTTCCTGGCTGCGATTGTCGCCACCTTTGCAGCGGGCTCGGCCTTCGCGCAAGAAACCTGCGAGAGCAAGGCGGTCGGCAAGGACGGCAAGCCGCTGGCCGGCGCCGCCAAGACCTCGTTCCTGAAGAAGTGCAAGGCCGACGCCTGCACGCCCAAGGCCGTCAGCGCCGACGGCAAGCCGCTCGCCGGCGCCGCCAAGAACAGCTTTATGAAGAAGTGCGAAGTCGGCGCGTAAGGCGCTTTGCATTCGCTCTGGTTAGCGAACAATCGCTCCACGAACTCCGTCATGCCCGGGCTTGTCCCGGGCATCCACGTTCTTCGTGGCGCTTGAAAGTTCGTGGATGGCCGGGACAAGCCCGGCCATGACGATGCGGAGACACTTCACTCCCGCTTGAACTTGTAATCAAACGCATCGCCCAGCGGCCTGATCAGCCCCACCGTCGGCGCCGGGAAATGAACCGGCAAAATCAGCGTGTCGGTGTCCGCCACAGACGCAAAGAATTTTCGCCGCGAGAGCGCCGACTGCTTCGGGTTCCAATCCGGCTTCGCCGACCAGTCCGGCTCGCGGCACTGGATCTGGTGATGCATGAGGTCGCCCGCGACCACCGCGCGCTGGCCCTTCGAAAAAATGTTCACGCAGCAATGACAGGGCGAATGCCCCGGCGTCGGCGTCAGCGTGATGGTGTCGTCGAGCGCGTAGTCGTCGTCGACCAGCAGCGCCTGCCCGGCCTCGACGATCGGCAGGCAATTGTCGCGAAACACCGTACCGGGCGGATTACAGCCCTTGGCGTTCTCCGCCTCCCAGGCCGCATACTCCCCCCTGTGAAAGACGTATTTCGCGTTCGGAAACGTCGGCACCCAGCGTCCGTCGCGCAACGTCGTGTTCCAGCCGGTGTGATCGATATGCAGATGCGTGCAGAACACGTAGTCGATCTGCTCGAAAGAGATGCCGAGCGCGAACAGCTCGTTGCGCCAACGCTCCTTGCCGGGAAAATCGAACGGCGGCGGATGACCCTTGTCCTCCCCGGTGCAGGTGTCCACGAGGATCGTATAACGCGGCGTGCGCACCACAAAAGTCTGGTAGGTGATCACCATCATGCCGCGTGCGGCGTCAAAGACCTCCGGCTCCATCGTCGGCAGATGACGGGCGTACACGCCCTCGTCATAGGCCGGGAAGAAATCCTGCGGCCGCCGCCACGGCCCCTCCCGCTCGATCACGGCGTCGATGGTGATGTCTCCGATCCGGAGTTGCTGCATCGCCGTTTCACTCCCCTTTTTTGCAGGAGCGTAGCGACTGGCATGGGGCCGTTCAAGCGGTGCGATGCGGACAGCGCCCCTGCGAAACGATCGCCGCAAATCAACCTCAAATACCACTGAGGGTGATCGCGGAATTGGGAATCATCTGTGGGCTGGAAACTCAAATTCGCGACGACAGCCATCATCGCCGTCGCGGCAGGCGTCTACATCAACAACACCAGCCTTCTGGCGCCGCATCAGGGCGGCAAGCCGGTGCTGCTTGCCCATCGCGGCATGGCGCAACGCTTCGATGAGCGCGATGTGAAGAGCGACACCTGCACCGCCGCGCGGATGCTGCCGCCGACCCACGATTATCTCGAGAACACCATTCCATCGATGCGCGCCGGTTTTGACGCCGGCGCCGACGTGGTCGAGCTCGACGTGCATCCGACGACCGACGGTGAATTCGCCGTATTCCACGACTGGACGCTCGACTGCCGTACCGACGGCCACGGCGTCACGCGCGAGCAGAGTATGGCGAAGCTGAAAATGCTCGATATCGGCTACGGCTACACCGCCGACGGCGGCAAGACCTTCCCCTTCCGCGGCAAGGGGATTGGAATGATGCCGACATTGTCCGAGGCGTTGGCCACCTTCCCTGACAAGAAACTCCTCATCAACGTGAAGAGCCGAGACCCGAACGAAGGCGAGACACTTGCCGGCGTGCTGAATGCGCTGCCGGCCGAGCGGCGCCGCGCGGTCATGGTTTATGGCGGCGACGAGCCCATCGACGCGATCCGTCACCTCACCCCAGATGTCCGCACGATCTCGCGTGCGGCGATCCGGAACTGCCTGATCCGTTATATCGGCTATGGCTGGACCGGCCTGGTCCCGGCGGCCTGCCGCAACGCGATGGTGCTGGTGCCGATCAACGCCGCACCCTGGCTATGGGGCTGGCCCGATCGCTTCCTCGCACGCATGAACGGCGTCAACAGCGCGGTGTTCGTGCTCGGTCCCTACAGCGGCGGAGAGTTCTCCACCGGCATCGATACGCCGGAAGCGTTCGCGCAGTTGCCGCAAGACTATTCCGGCGGCGTCTGGACCAACGAGATCGAGGCCATCGCCAAGATTGCGGGCAAGGTTGCGGGAACGAGCAGAGATTAGCTCCGCAACCCCGGCGCCTCCTGCCCAGTCCGCGCGACATATTCCGTGTAGCCGCCGCCGAACTGATGGATGCCTTCCGGCGTCAGCTCCAGCACGCGGTTCGACAGCGTCGCCAGGAAGTGCCGGTCATGCGAGACGAACAGCATGGTGCCCTCGAAATCCGAAAGCGCCGTGATCAGCATCTCCTTGGTGGCGAGGTCGAGATGGTTGGTCGGCTCGTCCAGCACCAAAAAATTCGGCGGGTCGAACAGCATCTTGGCCATCACCAGCCGCGCCTTCTCGCCGCCCGAGAGCACGCGGCAGCGCTTCTCGACATCGTCGCCGGAGAAGCCGAAGCAGCCGGCGAGCGCGCGCAAGGAGCCCTGCCCCGCGGTCGGAAACGCGTATTCGAGCGACTGAAACACCGTCTGCTCGCCGTCGAGCAGGTCCATCGCGTGCTGGGCGAAATAGCCCATCTTGACGCTGCCGCCGACAGCCACCGTGCCCTGGTCCGGCTCGCTCGCGCCCGCGACGAGCTTGAGCAGCGTCGACTTGCCGGCGCCGTTGACGCCCATCACGCACCAGCGCTCCCTACGCCGGATCATGAAATCGAGCCCGTCATAGATGCGCTTGGCTCCGTAGCCCTTGTGCACGTTCTTGAGCGCCACGACGTCCTCGCCCGAGCGCGGTGCCGGCGGAAAGTCGAACGCCACGCTCTGGCGGCGGCGCGGCGGCTCGACCCGCTCGATCTTGTCGAGCTTCTTCACCCGGCTCTGCACCTGAGCGGCATGAGAGGCGCGCGCCTTGAAGCGCTCGATGAACTTGATCTCCTTGGCGAGCATGGCCTGCTGGCGCTCGAACTGCGCCTGCTGCTGCTTCTCGTTCTGCGCCCGCTGCTGCTCGTAGAATTCGTAATCGCCGGTATAGGTGGTGAGCGAGCCGCTATCGATCTCGATCACCTTGGAGATCACGCGGTTGATGAACTCGCGGTCATGCGAGGTCATCAGCAGCGTGCCTTCGTAGTCGTGCAGGAATTTTTCCAGCCAGATCAGGCTTTCGAGATCGAGATGGTTGCTCGGCTCGTCGAGCAGCATGACGTCGGGGCGCATCAAAAGAATACGCGCCAACGCGACGCGCATCTTCCAGCCGCCGGAGAGTTTTCCGACGTCGCCGTCCATCATCTCCTGACTGAAGCCGAGGCCGGACAGCGCTTCGCGCGCGCGGCCGTCGAGCGCATAGCCGTCGAGCTCCTCGAAACGGTGCTGCACCTCGCCGTAGCGGGTGATGATCTCGTCCATCTGGTCGGCTTTGTCAGGGTCGGCCATGGCGGCCTCGAGCTCGCGCAGCTCGGCCGCGACCTCGCTGACGGGACCGGCCCCGTCCATCACCTCGGCCACGGCACTGCGGCCAGACATCTCGCCGACGTCCTGGTTGAAATAGCCGATGGTGATGCCGCGATCGGTCGAAACCTGCCCCTCGTCGGGCAGTTCCTCACCGGCGATCATCCGGAACAGCGTGGTCTTGCCGGCACCGTTCGGCCCGACCAAGCCGATCTTCTCGCCCTTGTTGAGGGCGGCGGAGGCTTCAATGAATAGGATTTGGTGGCCGGCTTGCTTGCTGACGTTGTCGAGGCGGATCATGAGTATCTTTTGGGGGATTTTTGCGTTGCAGCGTCATAGGCCATGCGGGCCCCCAGGGGAAGCCCGGCGGGGTACGGATCCGCCCTGCCGGGTGCCAATTCCGTCCTTTCACCCCGCAGCCTGGGGCCCATAAACCTCGACCGTCCGCATCATTGCCATCTCCTCTGAGTTTGGAGGCGACATGATCGGCTCGCCGCGCCGAAATTGGTTGCGGGCTGGATGCGACCTCGAACGTCACTCGGCCGATTTGTCTTGCTTGTGGCGGAAGGGATCGGCGCTGTCATCGTGACCGCTGCGGCTGCTGAAGAACATCAGCGCCATCAGTCCGCATCCGATCAGCAAGGAGAAAAATGTGCCAAGGCCTAGCGCGATCCAGCCGTGCTTGCCGATCTCGACCCCGCTGCTGGCATTCCATACCGAAACGGCCCAGACCCCGGTCAAGATCAGGATCATTGCCAAAACGGCGAGCAGGAGGATCTGGCCCTTGCTGATGCGTTCCATGGTCACGCCTCCTGACTGCTTCCCGGACCAACAAGCTGCGCTAGAGGCCGTTCCTCGACGCGTCGAGAGCAACTTCCGCCTCGGGCATCGGCGTCATGATCTTTGCCTCGGCGCCGATACCGAACTCGCCACAGATAGTGCCCGTGAATTTGATCGCGGTCGATAGCGGATGGCCCAGAGGCGTTTTGATGACACCCTTTCGTTTTTTTACACATGAACGGCGTGACCATGTCGGCATGGGCCAGTCTCGATCGTCCTCGGGTGGACACTTCCCGGAAGTGCCCTGTATGGACCCGCGACGTGAAGTGATGTCGTCGCCTCGAACCGTCAAAGTGAACCTGGAGCAATGCCCATGAGAATTACCGTCGAGACCAACGTAGCAGCCCCCGTCGATCAGGTCTGGCGTGCCTATACGACGCCTGCCGATATCGTGAAGTGGAACGCAGCGTCCGACGACTGGCATACGACCAGGGCTACGGTCGACCTGCGTGATGGCGGCGCGTTCTCGTCGCGCATGGAGGCCAAGGACGGCAGCATGGGTTTCGACTTCGCCGGCACTTACACGAAGATCGTTAACCACAAGCGGATCGAATACGCGTTCGGCGATCGAAAGGCCGAAGTTGAATTCGTGCCCGGCCCAAAAGGAGTTGTCGTCCGCGTCGTCTTCGATAGCGAACCGACGCACTCCGTCGAGCAACAGCAAGGCGGTTGGCAGGCGATCCTCGATAGCTTCGCGCGATATGTGGAGGCAAGACAGAATAAGTCGTGACGTGGTGGGCAGGAGATGGAGATCCTGACAGGCGTGGTCGGATTTCCGCGGAGTACCTGACGGAAATGAAATAGTCCCCTTGGGGTCGCTTGCTGACATCCGACAGGCGGCGACCGAGGTCAGCCACGGGGTCACAAGCGGACATTCGGCACGCTTCCCAATCGCTCGAAAACGGGGTCATATGGCGCCCGGGGACACTTGGCTTATTGGCGCCAGGTGTCCGCTTCCACGGGAAGGCTGCGCGTGAAGGAACTCGCTGGAAAGACTGCGTTCGTGACCGGTGCAGCGTCGGGCATTGGATTCATGCATCGCAGCAAATCCCATCTCTATTCGATCACCTCATCGGCACGAACGAGTAACGAGGGCGGCACAGTGAGGTCGAGCGCTTTCGCCGTTTTCATGTTGATGACTAGCTCGAACTTGGTCGGCTGCTCTACCGGCAGATCGGCAGGCTTGGTGCCCTTGAGGATCTTATCGACGTAGCCGCCTGCACGGCGGAATAGATCGGCTATATCGGGGCCGTAGACGACCAATCCGCCATCGGCGAATTGTCGGAAGAAGTAAATCGCGGGCAAATGGTACTCCGCCGCGAGCCCGACAACTCGCGGGGCTTGGCGAATGGTCAGAATGTCGCCAAAAACAATCATTGCATCGGCGCGCTGGGCAGCTGCTGAAGCAAAGGCGGTGTCGAGTTCCTCGGTCTTAGTCGCCTCGACTATAGACAGAGCGACCCCGCGCTTTCGGGCTGTGCTTGGTACCTCCTCAGCTAACAGCAGCCTGTGCATTGGGTTGTCGCGATTGACTAAGAGCGCAATTTTTGCGGCATGGGGTATCAGTTCGCGGAGGATTTCGATTTGTTTTCCAAACCAATCTCCCGGAACCCACGAGGTAAGACCGGTCATGTTGCCGCCTGGGCGCGAGAGGCTTTGAACCAGGCCAAGTCCAACAGGATCGGCAACAACCACGAAGACAATCGGAATGGTGGCCGATTTCAGGGCGGAGGCTGCTTGCGGCCCGGCGGCAACTATCAGATCGGGAGCTAGGGCTACCAACTCCGCAGCATAGGTTTGCAAGCGATCCGAGGGGTCTGCATAATTGCGATATTCGATGAGCAGGTTCTTGCCCTCGATCCAACCCCTTTCACGTAAGCCGGTGCGCCACGCTTCGCGAGCTATCGGATCTAAGAAACCGAAGAAACCGATACGGCGAGGCATTCCTTGCGCCCCCAACCGTCGTGGCGAAACGACCAGCGCCGCAGCAGTCGCCATGAACTCCCGCCGCTTCATTCGATCCTCATCGCAGCTGGGGGGACAGGTGCAGAGTATCAGGTGTCAATGGTCGTCGCACTTGCTGCGAATGCAACTGCCGCGTCGCAAATGCGGCGAGATGGCGCATGCCCGCTTCGGGTCACTAGCTGACATCGCCGCGCCGACGCGTCGAGGGCCGCTTCACCTCAGCAACCGGACATCCGCACGGCAAACGTCCTAAGCCCTTCTCATCAACCTCAGCGAAGCCGCCAGCCGCAAGCTGCGCTTGCCGGCAAGCGCGATGCCTTCGAGCTCGCCGCTATCCTCGTTGCAGGTCCCGGAGAAGCCGATCCCGACCTCATAGCCGCCAAACACGGGGTTCTCGCCCTTCGCCGGCGTGTGCTCCTGGTTGAGCATCTCGCCCTTCCAGCGGCCGTCCGCCGAGGAATAGGAGCCGAGATAGTAGAAGAACGCATCGCCGCCGAGGATGCGGCCGTCGATCAGCAGCATGACACCGGAGAGCCCTGCATCGACACCGTCTAGCGCGCGCAGACCCATCCCGTAGAGCCCGTTGGCGATGCCGCCCTGCCCGATCGTGCCGCGGGGCGGCAGCGCTCCATCGTCGAGCCTAGTCAGATTGGCCCAGAAACCGGCGCCCGGCATGGTATCCGCGCCGCCGGCAAGACGGATCTGGTTGCCGTGCAGCCGCCCGCGCGCGCCGATCCTGGCGACGTCGGCGCCCATCAGCGGCTTGTAATGGGGATCCTCGTTATGCCGCTCGGTGATCACCTCGGCAATGATCTCGCCATCGCGCTCGACATAGGTGCCGAGATGCGCGAAGGCCGAATTACCGCCCAGCATCTTGCCGTCGTGCAGGCACATGATGCTGCGCCCGAACGCATCGTTGACGCCGTATTCAACCTTGTAGAGCCCGTCCAGCAACGCAATGAACCCGCAAAATCGGAAAAGAATCGTGGGCTACCTAGCACTGCTGCCCCAGCCAGGCCATCCGGCTTTTTCGCGCAGGGCCCTTGCGGGGCGCCTCCCCGCCACAATGCCATCATGCTCCTGTTTTGCCCGACGGGTCAAAGCGGGTTTCGCAAAATCCATCGCGCGTAATTCCGCTGCGATTTCAAGGCCCCGCCTACTGTGCATGGGGTTGTTTTCGACATTTTTGTTCCGGCGGACGGCGTCCCGCTTCAGTGACGCTTGAAATACTGCACCTCGCGCTCGTGCTTCTCGGCGGCCGCGCGACTCCGGAAGGTCCCGAGGTTACGACGCTTGCCGGTCTTCGGATTCACCTTGCGTGAATAGAGGCGGTATTCGCCCGACGCCAGTTTACGGATCATGATCGCGCTCCGTTGTGTCTTGAGATCAACGGCGTCCACGCGATTGAGGTTCCGTCGCGTGCGGCTCTGCTCAGAAACACAGCGTGGTGACGAGCTTGCCCTGCTTGTCCTTGATCGCATAGGGGCAGCGCAGCCGCTCCAGCGCCTTCTTGGCGTCCTCGTCGCCGAGCGCGGCGGCGCGCTCGTAATAGGTCTTCGCGGCGTCCTTGTCCTTTGCGCCGCCGCGGCCTTCCTGTGCGAAGGCCCCCATCCGCTCCAGCGCGCCGGGATGATTTTGCGCCGCCGCTTTCTCGAACAGCGCACGCGCCGCGACGTCGTCCTTCGCACCGCCCGTGCCTTCGGAAAGCATCAGGCCGAGCTGGTACTGCGCCTCCGCATTGGTCTCGGCAGCCTTGCCGAGCAGCGCGCGCGCCTGCGCGGGATCGGCCGGCGCGGCGCCCCCTGCGCCGCCGAGCGCAGCGAGGTTGCTGACGCCGCGGGGGTTGCCTGATTGCGCCGCCTTCTCGAACAGTTTTCGCGCCTGCGCCTCGTCCTTGGCGATGCCGGAGCCGGTGCCATAGGCAACACCGAGCTCGACCATCGCCGCGCTCGATCCCTTGTCGGCGGCCTTGCGCCAGGCAGCGATCGCCTCCGCCGTCTGCCGGTTGGCCGCGTAAGCGCGGCCGAGTGCGAACATCGCGCGGCGCGAGGACGGCGCGGCCTGCTTGCAGAACCTGATCGCCGTCGCGACGTCGGAAGACGCGATCTCCGCGACGCCCTTCACGTCAGCCGGCTTGTCGGGATCGCTGGGATCGGCCGCGACCCGGTCGCACAACACCAGATCGGCCGATTGCGCGCGCGCCGCCAACGGCGCGGCAAGCACGAGGACGATGGCAAGGAGACAAGTCCGCATGGTCGTCACGTTGCGTCCCCGCCCCGGCAAATTCAAGGCTCGAGTCCCGATTGGCGCAGGACGGGTACGACCTCGGGCGATGCCAGATAGCGCAGCAGACGGTCCGCGGCGTCGGCGTGCTTCGCCCCTGCCATGCGGCCGGCGGAGAACACCGCCGGTGTCTGCAGCTCGTGCGGGATCGGTCCCACCACCTCGATGCCGCCGACCTGCTTCAGCTCGCTGATCTGCTGCACGGCGAGGTCGGCCTCGCCGCTGACGAGACGCTCGGCTGTAAAGCCCTGCTCGACGATGGTCGCCTTTGCGTTGATCTCGGCTGCGATCCCCATCCGCACGATCAGCTGGGCGAAGTAGACGCCGCTCGCGCCCAGCCGCGAATAGGCGATGGACCGCGCTGCGAGCAGCGTCCTGCGCAGCGCCGCTTCGCTTCCGATATCGGGATGCGCCTGCCCTGCCCGCACGGCAATGCCGACATAGGAGCGCGCCAGATCGGCGGCGCTCTCTGAGAGCACGCGGCCCTCCGCGATCATCTCGTCCAGCCCCTCGCGCGTGAGGATCACGAGATCGGCGGCCTCGCCGTCGCGCAGGCGCTTCAGCAGAGCGAGGGTCGGCGCGAAGTCGGCGTCGATGCGGACGCCGGTTGCGGCTTCGTACGCGGACGACAGGCTGCGCATCGCACCCATCAGGCCGAGCGTCGAAAGCATGCGAAGGATTTCCATGAGCGATTTCCGTCGCGATCAGGCGCGATGCATCAGCTTGAGCGCGGCGGTCAGGCGCAGGCTGCGCTTGCCGGCAAGCGCAGTCGCCTCCAGCACCGCCTGCTCCGCATCGTAGCTGCCGGAGAAGCCGATACCGACCTCGTGGCCGCCGAAGATCGGGTCGTCCTTGGCCGGCGTGTGCTCCTGGTTGAGTATCTGGCCCTTCCAGCGCCCGTTCGCGGCGGTGTAGCTGCCGAGATAGTAGAATGCCGCATCGCCGCCGAGGATGCGGCCCCGGTTGAGCAGCATCACGCCGGTGAGGCCGCCGTCCAGACCGTCGAGCATGCGCAGATGGATTGAGTAGAGGCCGTCCGCGATGCCGGCTTCGCCGACGCCACCGGCGATCGGCACCTCGTCTTCCGTGATCGGCGTCATCACCGACTGGAAGGGAATGCCGGGCAGCTCCTTCAGCTCACCCTTGAAGCGATAGAGGTCGCCATCCGCCCAGCCCTTGGCCAGCAAGGTCGCATCGTCGGTGCCTGCCATGGCGCGGTAGTTCGGATCGGGGTTATGGCGGACGGTGCTGATCACGACGTCGACGCCGCTGTCGGTCTTCTCGTAGGTGCCGATATGGGCGAAGGCCGAGTTGCCGCCCAGCATCTTGCCGTTGCCGGCATGCATCACGCTCCGGCCGACGGCGTCGCCGAGCTGAAATTTCACCTTGTAGAAGCCTTCAAACACCAGCCGTCCCCGGCCCTGCGCGCATCCTGCGGGCACTCTATCCCGCTTTGGGCCGATATGGACAGGCTTCACGCGACGCAGCCCTGCTGCGTCACGGGAATGGCTGTCATCAAGATGCTAAAAATCCGCCGGAGCCTTTCAGCTCCGGCGGATTGAGAGCCAACCCGGGCCAGCCCCCAGCCCGGGCCGGGAGGATCTTAGGCCGCAGCCTTCTTGTCGGCCGGCACGGAGGCGATCGTCTTCAGGATCTGCGAAGCGATCTGGTATGGGTCGCCTTGCGAGTTCGGACGACGGTCTTCCAGATAGCCTTTGTAGCCATTGTTGACGAAGGAGTGCGGCACGCGGATCGAAGCGCCGCGGTCGGCAACGCCGTAGCTGAACTTGTTCCACGGCGCGGTCTCGTGCTTGCCGGTCAGACGCTTGTCATTGTCCGGGCCGTAGACGGCGATGTGGTCCATCAGGTTCTTGTCGAAGGCGGCCATCAGGGCCTCGAAATACTCCTTGCCGCCGACGTTGCGCATATACTCGGTCGAGAAGTTGGCGTGCATGCCGGAGCCGTTCCAGTCGGTGTCGCCGAGCGGCTTGCAGTGGAATTCGATGTCGATGCCGTACTTCTCGGTGAGGCGCAGCATCAGATAGCGGGCCATCCACATTTCGTCAGCGGCCTTCTTGGAGCCCTTGCCGAAGATCTGGAATTCCCACTGGCCCTTGGCGACTTCCGCGTTGATGCCTTCATGGTTGATGCCGGCAGCGAGGCAAAGGTCGAGGTGCTCTTCGACGATCTTGCGGGCGACGTCGCCGACGTTCGAGAAGCCGACGCCGGTGTAGTACGGGCCCTGCGGCGCCGGATAACCCGAGGTCGGGAAGCCGAGCGGACGGCCGTCCTTGTAGAAGAAGTATTCCTGCTCGAAGCCGAACCAGGCGCCGGCGTCGTCGAGAATGGTGGCGCGCTTGTTGGAGGCGTGCGGGGTCTTGCCATCGGGCATCATGACTTCGCACATCACGAGCACGCCGTTGGTGCGCGCGGCGTCCGGGAAGACGGCGACCGGCTTCAGCACGCAATCGGAGCTGTGGCCTTCGGCCTGCTGGGTGGAGGAGCCATCGAAGCCCCAGAGCGGAAGCTGCTCAAGCGTCGGGAACGACGCGAATTCCTTGATCTGAGTTTTGCCGCGCAGGTTCGGAGTCGGCGTATATCCGTCGAGCCAGATGTACTCGAGCTTATACTTGGTCATTGAGCCTCTCTGTAGATGATGCGAAAGGTTGGGGGCCTGGCGGCCCCCGAACGTTTTGTACCCGGCCATCATCGGCCGGCCCTTTACAAGCATTTAACGTGCCAAAAGGCCGCAGCGCGGGAGGTTCTCCACCGGGACTGTCCCCGGCCCGGCGTCGAGGCGATGTCGACCTCGTCGTGCGTCATAGCCGCGCACCTTTGCGTGTAGCTGCACCGCAAAAATCCCGTGAAAAGCGCCCGATTCTGAAGCAGGACGGCCCGCGCCGGAGGTTGCCGATGAAACGCGCATCAACGTCCAGCAATTTTCGCAAAGCTCCACACCCCCGCCTAGCAACCTTTGGAATGGCCCAGTCGTTGGCCACCGAAACGGTGCCTTAGGGGATGCAGCAGGCCACATGCCTACAAATTAGGCGGAAACTGATTTCGTTTTCAGCACTTTGCATTTCGGGATGCGCGGCCGATATGGGGATTCCAGTAACCACAATCGAACGAGTCGGGCGCACCATGGAGGCCAAGGCGCTTCGACCAAGGAGAAATCGCAATGATGAACAATGGTCTGAGTCACGGATCGGCAACGATCTACCAATTCCCGGTCGGGGGCCGCGCGGCTCTCGCGGGACGCCGCTATGGCGAGACCCGCCTTCCTGCCGATCACGCTTCGCTTCCGGCGAATGTCTCGATCTGCAGCGACAGCTGGTACCACCAGGACGCGGTCGACGACGCCAAGCCGAAATGGGATCGCTAATGCCTATGGTCGGTTTGAAACCGCCGCGTCTCGCAGGCGCCCGGCGGCAGCTCGAAAAGGGTCGAAACAGCGATGTTTCGGCCCTTTTTGATGCTCGCGTGAACCACGCCGTTCAGATCACCGCGCAGGCCGTCACCGGCCGCTTCAGATGCTTGACCGTGGTGCCCGCGGTCCTTCCGATGGTCAGCGTGATACCCGCCCCCGAATAGCGTTTTCCGGCGACCGACAGCCGCTTGGCGAGCGTGACCGGCTCGCCGTCGATCTGGAGAAAGGCGCGCTTGTCGTCGTCATAAAACCCGACGACGAACTGCGTACCATCGGCACAGCGATAGGTCTGGAACATCTGCGCTTCAGTCTGTCGCGCACTGGTCATTCCAGCTGCCAGCATGGCGGTCGTCAAAAGAATGGCCTTGTGCCGGCCCATGATCGCCCCCTGTAATAGCTTTCAAGGACGCCCTCTCGTGCGCCCAATGGAACCATAACCGAAGCCGATCCCATGTCAGATTCCCCTGCCCGTCACCTCGCCCTGCAAGGCGCCAGCAATTTTCGCGATCTCGGCGGCTACCCGACCAACGACGGCCGCACCACGCGCTGGCGGCACATCTTCCGCTCCAACCATCTCGGCCAGCTCACCGCCGCCGATATCGAGATCGTCAGGGCGCTCGGGGTGCGGAGCGCTTTCGATTTCCGTGGGGTTGAGGAGCGCGCGGCCGGCGTCTGCGTCGTCAGCGAGATCACGGTGCATTCGCTGCCGATCGAACCGAGCGTCGTGGCTGCGCTGCGTACCGAACTCGCAAGCGGCACGCTGACTGCACCGGTCGCGCTGGAGCTCATGCGCGAATCCTATCGCAACTACGTTCGCCACCACACGAACAGCTTTCGCAACCTGTTCGGCCATCTCCTCGAAGATCGCGCGCCGCTGGTGATCCATTGCACTGCGGGCAAGGACCGCACCGGCTTCGCCAGCGCGCTGATCCTGCATGCGCTCGGCGTACCCGATGAAATCATTGCCGAGGACTACCTGCTCACCAACCGGCATTACAAACGCGATGCGACGGCCGCCTTCGACCTGCCGGAGGACGTACGCAATGCCATCGGCAGCGTCGAAGCCTCGTACCTTGCCGCTGCATTCGAAGCCATCGGCAGTGAATATGGCGATCTCGAAACCTATTTGCGCGACGCCCTCAAGCTCGGCACGGCGGAGCGGACCGCGCTGCAGGCGCGCTACCTGCAATCATAGACAGCCGTGCCCGGAGAACGATGATGCAAGACAAGGTCCTGATCGTGACAGGCGCACACGGCGCGCTCGGCAAGGTGGTTGCGGAGATCGCACGATCGCGCGGCGCGCGCGTGGCCGGCATCGATCACGCGCCATCGCAGATTCCCGCAACGCCCGAGAGCATCGAGATCGGCGGCGTCGACCTGTCCGAGGCGCCCCAGGCGAAGACGGCAATTGATGCGGCGGCCAAGCATTTCGGCAGGCTCGATGCGCTGATCAACATCGCCGGCGGCTTCGCCTTCGAGACCGTGGGCGATGGCGACGTCAAGACCTGGCAGCGCATGTACGCACTGAACGTCCTGACCGCGCTCAACGCCTCGCGCGCGGCGCTGCCGCATCTCGCAACGTCCAGGGCCGGCCGCATCGTCAATATCGGCGCCATGGGCGCGATCCAGGCAGGCTCCGGCATGGGGCCCTATGCGGCGTCCAAGGCGGGCGTGCATCGCCTCACCGAGTCGCTGGCCAACGAGTGGAAAGGCAAGGTCACCGTGAACGCGGTGCTGCCGTCGATCATCGACACCGCCGCCAACCGCGCCGACATGCCGAAGGCGGACTTCTCCAAATGGGTAACGCCGCGGGAACTTGCTGAAGTCATCCTGTTCCTCACCGGCGACGCGGCCAGCGGCGTCACCGGCGCGCTGATCCCGGTCGGCGGGCGGGTTTAATCGAAGAGGTTCGGCCCGTCTTTTCGTAGCAAGCAGAAATTGCTATATTTAAGTCATGACGACCGAAGATATTGAGAAAGCGGTAGAGCTGCTGACGCCAAGCGAACTGGCACGCTTTCGCGCGTGGTTCGAGCAGTTTGATGCACAGCGCTTTGATCAAGCCCTGGAGCGCGACGCTCAAGCAGGAAGGCTCGATGCGTTCGCCGAGGAAGCGCTGAACGCCTACCGCACAGGGCAGACGCGCGACTTGTGAAACACGCGGCTTCGCCAAGATTTTGGAAAGCTTACGCGGCCTTGCCTGCTAATGTTAGGAAATTGGCAGACGCGAATTTCGCGCTCTTGAAAAGCGATCCCACCCACCCATCGCTGCAATTCAAGAAAGTCGGACGATTTTGGTCGGCTAGAGTCAGCCTTCGCTATAGAGCGTTGGCGGTCGAGACGAACGACGCCTACGTCTGGTTCTGGATCGGCTCCCATGCCGACTATGATCGGCTCGTAGGCTGAAACGTGGCCCTCTGGCCGTGTCCGATCCGGGCTAGACTGCCCGCAACTGATTCTCCGATCGAAACGCAAGCTTCGGACACGTTCTTTGGAAACCGCGCTTTACCTGCCCGTCAAACGCTTCCTCGAAGAGCTCGGCTTCACCGTAAAGGGCGAGATCGGCGGCTGCGATCTCGTGGGCCTCAGCGCCGGCGATCCGCCCGTGGTGGTGATCGGCGAGCTCAAGCTCGCCTTCAATCTCGAGCTGATCCTCCAGGCGGTCGACCGCGCGCCGGCCGGCGACGAGGTCTGGATTGCGGCAAAGATGTCGATCCGGGGCAAGGGGCGTGAAAGCGATGCGCGCTATCGCAATCTCTGCCGCCGCCTCGGCTTCGGCATGCTCGGCGTGACCGATCGCGGCCAGGTCGAGGTGCTGGTGAAGCCGCCGACCGCGGCGCCCCGCCGCGAGCCGAAGGTACGGTCGCGTCTCGTCGCGGAGCACCAGCGCCGCCAGGGCGATCCCGTGCTCGGCGGCAGCACCCGCGCACCGATCATGACGGCCTATCGGCAGCAGGCTCTGGCCTGCGCCTCGGCGCTCGCCGACGGGCCGCGGCCCGTGCGCGAATTGCGCGAGCGCTGCCCTGACGCCGGCAAGATCTTGCTTAACAATGTGTATGGCTGGTTCGAACGGGCCGACCGGGGAATCTACGGGCTCACCGAGGCCGGGCATGCCGCCCTGAAGCGCTGGCCGCAACAACGGATTGAGGTCGATGCCGGTGTCGCATCACCGCCCTGACACCCGACCGGTGCATAGCTGAGATGCCACACTAATTTCATATTGCAATGCAACATTTGCGGCACTAGGTATCCCGGCATCAAAACGAGGCCGTTATGAGCGCAGACTGGAATACCAAATATGGCACGCGGCGCGTCCGCCATGATCCGCCCACCCTGGATGAGGCGATCTTCGCCGCCGTCGGCATCACCGACGACCATGAGCAGCAGGCCGAGATCGCCGCAGCTCTGATGGGGATGCCGCTTGATGTCGTGCAGGCCGAGGTCAAGAAGCAGGCGCGCACCAACAGCCGCATCACCGCCACGCGCGTGATCGCCGGCGAACAGGGCGCGCAGCGGTCGGTCGTGGTCGAACGCCGCGTCGTCCGCCGCTTCAGCGCCGCCACACGCACTGGCACCTAAAGGGCTTCATACCCCTGCTCCCAATACGAAAGCGGACCGGTTTTGCCGGTCCGCTTTTTGATTCCCGACAGTTTCCTGAACTCAGGCGGCGCGATGGCCGTACATGCTGGAGATGATCTTCCAGCAGGTCGAGTTGAAGCTGAGCAAAGCGCGGCCGGCCCTGAACGGCGAGGCCGCGAGATCGGCGAGTTCGGCCTCAGGCGTCTTGGCGAGGTCGATAGTGCCAGTCGATTCGCCGTGGCGGAAAGCCAGATGCGCGCCGAACTTCCTGGCGAGCGCCCGCATGGCGTGATTCTCGGCGCCCGTGGTGATGCGCAGGCTCTTGTAGCCTTTCCAGCGCGCTTCAGCGATCAGGCGGCTGAACAAGACCGTGCCGACGCCCTGGCGGCGCGCGGTGGCTTCCACGCTGAAGGCGACTTCAGGCAGCGAACCATCTTCCGGCGGATGCAGCTCGGCAGCACCACGGACCACGCCGTCGACGATATAGGCGACGATCACGGTGCCGTCCTCGGCGCAGCGGGCGGCGTAACGCTCGATGAATGAGTCGTCGAGAAAGCCGTTAAAGCGGTCGTGCCGGCTTCCGGCATCGAGCCGCAGCAGATGATCGCGCAGGAGCGGCAATTCTTCCTGCTGGCTCAAGGTCCGCACATAGCCTGGAACGTGGGTTGTGCGGGTGGTGGCCTCAAGGGCCAAATCTTCGAGTGACAAGTCAAAACTCCTCTTGGTGTCCCTCGAGGAGGCGTTCGAATCCCTAGGTCCCCTATATTGTGCATCGCAGCATCTTTTACAAGACGAGGACCTGCCCAACTTAGAGGCACGGGAGACGACCAATTCGTTAATAAAATCAACGCCCCGTAGTCTTACAGGACCAGCTGGGTCTGGGTGACAATGGCGACTAGCTTGCCGTCCTCGGTCTCCAGCCGGGTGGTCCAAACCTGGGTCCGCCGGCCCCGATGGACCGGGGTCGCGGTGGCGATGACCGTGGTTCCCTCCTTGGCCCCGCCGATGAAATTGGTCTTGCTCTCCAGCGTGGTCGTGCCCTTGGCGTCCTCAGGCAGGTTGATCACGGTCGCGGCCGCACCGACGGAATCGGCCAGCGCCATCACAGCGCCGCCATGGATGGTGTGATGAAGCGTGCAGAGATCGGGCCGGACCATCATCCGCGCCACCACGCGGTCCATCCCGGCCTCGACGAACTCGACGCCCTTGAGCTCGGCAAACGGCATCTTCATCGCTTTAAGTTTCTCGAGCGGCGTCATCAAAAGTCCTCCCAATTGATTGTTGTCCCAACGTGAATTGCTTCGGGCGGCAAAGCAATGACGTCAGAGGTCATGGGCCGCCGTGACATCGCCCGGCATTTGCGCATATGGAACGCCATGCGCCACTTCCCGCCCCGCCGCATCGTCTGCCTGACCGAAGAGACCGTCGAAACGCTGTACCTGCTCGGCGAGCAGGATCGCATCGTCGGCGTGTCCGGCTACGCGGTTCGTCCGTCGCAGGTGCGGCGCGAGAAGCCGCGGGTGTCGGCGTTCGTGTCCGCGGACATTCCAAAGATCCTGGCGCTGGAACCGGACCTTGTGCTGGCCTTCTCCGATCTCCAGGCCGGCATCGTCGCCGATCTCGTCCGCGCAGGCATCGACGTCCACGTCTTCAACCAGCGCGACGTCGCCGGGATTTTGGCGATGATCCGCACGCTCGGTGCGCTGGTCGGCGCGGCGGAACGCGCGGAGGAACTCGCGCAAGGCCTTGAGCGGCGCCTTGCCACGATCGCCGCGACACCCCGCCCCTCGCCGCGACCGAGAGTTTATTTCGAGGAATGGGACGATCCGTTGATCTCGGGCATCGGTTGGGTGTCGGAGTTGATCGAGATCGCGGGCGGAACGGACATCTTTCCGGAGCTGAGACATCAGCAGGCCGCGAAGGATCGCATCGTTGCGGCGGAGGCGGTTCGCGAGGCAGCGCCCGAAATCATCCTCGCCTCCTGGTGCGGCAAGAAGGTCGTCTCTGCCCGCATCCGCGCGCGCGAGGGCTGGAGTGATATCCCCGCCGTGCGCGACGATCGTATCGTCGAGATCAGGTCGCCGATCATTCTGCAACCAGGACCGGCGGCGCTGACGGACGGGCTGGATGCGATCGTGACGGCGTTGTGGGATAAGCGCCGATAGCGCGGCCGCCGACGCTCTCGTGTCCCGGACGCGCTGCAACGCCCCAGCGTTGCTCCGCAGAGCCGGGACCCATCTCGCGACGGAGCACGGTGCGGCGTGGGCCCAGGCTCTGCAGCGCATCACGCCGCAAGTGCGGCGCGCCGCGTCCGGGGCACGGCTTCCCTCACGTCACCGCATTCACCAACTGATATTCCGGCCGCCGCCAGACCTCGCCCGCGATCACCTCCTCGATGATCTCGGCCGCCTTCAGCACCTCGGTCTCACCAATATACAGCGGCGTAATCCCGAACCTCATGATGTCAGGCGCGCGGAAATCGCCGATGACGCCGCGGGCGATCAGCGCCTGCATGGCGGCGTAACCGCCGTCGAAGGCGAAGGAGACTTGGGAGCCGCGGTGCTCATGCGCGCGCGGGGTCACCAGCTTCAGAGACCGGCAGCGGCGCGCGACTTCGGCGATCAGCAAGTCACCGAGCGCCAGCGAGCGCGCACGGACCTCTGCCATATCGACACGGTCCCAGATGTCGAGCGAGGCCTCCAGCGCCGCCATTGCCAGCACCGGGGGTGTGCCGACGCGCATGCGTTCGACGCCACCTGCGGCCGCATAGCCAAGCTCGAATGCGAACGGCTTTGCATGCCCCATCCATCCCGACAGAGCGGCGCGCGCGCTGTCGGCGTGGCGTGGCGCGACATAGAGGAAGGCCGGCGCGCCGGGGCCGGCGTTGAGATATTTGTAGGTGCACCCCGCCGCGAAATCGGCGCCGCTCCCGGCGAGATCGACCGGCAGCGCGCCGGCGGAATGCGCGAGATCCCAGACCGTGACGATGCCGAGCGCATGCGCCTTTGCCGTGAGCTTCGCCATGTCGTGGCGGCGACCGGTGCGATAGTCGATCTCGGTGACGTAGAGCACCGCGACCTCCTCCGACAACGCAGCCTCGATCTCCTCCGGCGCCACCAGACGCAATTGATGGCCACGCCCGAGCGTCGCGATCAGGCCTTCGGCCATGTAGAGGTCGGTCGGGAAATTGCCGGTGTCCGACAGCACGATCTTGCGCGACGCGTTCATGTCGAGCGCAGCGGCCAGCGCCTGGTAGACCTTGAGCGACAGCGTGTCTCCGACCATCACCGAGCCGGCTTCCGCGCCGATCAGCCGCGCGATGCGATCGCCGACATGGCGCGGCTGCGCATACCAGCCTGCACTGTTCCAGGCGCGGATCAGCTCATTGCCCCACTCGGTCGTGATGACGCGGTTGACGCGCTCGGCCACCCCCAGCGGCAGCGCGCCGAGCGAGTTGCCGTCGAGATAGATCACGCCTTCAGGCAGATGGAACAGCGCTTTGGTGTCGTCATAGACGCGATATCTGGTCATGGATATTTCTTGGGCATTTCTACAGAATGGTGCGGACGCGCCAGAGTTCGGGGAATAGCTCGACCTCCAGCATGCGCTTGAGATAGCTGACGCCACCAGTGCCGCCGGTGCCGCGCTTGAAGCCGATGACGCGCTCGACCGTCGTCACGTGGTTGAAGCGCCAGCGACGGAAGTAATCCTCGAAATCCACCAGCTTTTCGGCGAGCTCGTAGAGCATCCAATGCGTCTCCGGCGCCTCGTAGACGACGCGCCAGGCCTGCAGCACGCCTTCGTTGAAGCTGTGGGTCTCGCGGACGTCGCGCGCGAGCACCGCCGCCGGCATCTTCAGCCCGTTGCGGTCGGCGAGCCTGAGCACCTCGTCGTAGAGGCTGGGCGTCGAAAGTTCAGCTTCGAGCAGCCTCGTCGTCTCCACATCGTGCGTGTGCGGCTTGAGCATGGCGTGGTTGCGGTTGCCGAGCAGGAATTCGATCAGCCGGTATTGCCGCGACTGGAAACCGGAGGACTGTCCGAGCTGCGAGCGGAAGCGCGTGTATTCGCTCGGCGTCATCGTGCGCAGAACGTCCCAGGCGTTGTTGAGCTGCTCGAAGATCCGCGACATCCGCGCCAGCATCTTCATGGCGGGCTGCACCTCGTCCCCGGCGATGGCACGGCGTGCGGCACTGAGTTCGTGGATGGCGAGGCGCATCCACAGCTCCGTGGTCTGATGCTGGATGATGAACAGCATCTCGTCATGCGCTTCCGACAACGGATGCTGCGCGCCCAGGATCGCATCCAGCGCGAGGTAGTCGCCGTAGGACATCCGCCGGGCGAAATCGGTCTCGGCGCCTTCTCTCGTGGGATCGTAATCGTTGGACGTCATGGGCAGGCCCTTTCGATCGATCTTCCCCGGCTTGGCTCAGTCGAGGCCGATCAGGCGCGCGGTGATCGGCGATGACGGATCCTTCAGTCCGTCGATCACGGTAAAATGGTTCAGCCCGGGATCGACGACGAGGCGTGTCGGCACGTCGAAGCCGGTCCAGAGATTGGCCATCAGGTCGGACTGACGAATGAATTCCGGCCGCTCGCTGCCGCCGACCCAGGCGGTGACGGGCGAATGCCCGCGCGGCAGATGCAGCGCCGCGCTTTCGAGCGTCGCCTCCTCCATGGTCATGCCGAGCGTCTCGTTCATCTTCGTCTTGAGCAGCGGACGCAGATCATGCAGGCCGCTGATCGAAAGCGCACCGGCGATACGGTTGTAGACGGCGGGCTCCAGCCGGCTGTCGTCGCACAGCATGCGGGTGACGAGATGGCCGCCAGCGGAGTGGCCGGCGAGCCGGATCGGCCCGGAGACGAGCGAAGCCGCCTTGGCGATCGCCGCGGCGATCTCGGCGGTGATGTTGGAGATGCGTGCGGCCGGCGTCAGCGTGTAGCTCGGCAACGCCACCGTCCAGCCATGCTGGCGCGCGCCTTCGGCCAGATCAGTCCAGGTCGATTTGTCGAAGCGCATCCAGTAGCCGCCGTGGACGAAGACGACGAGGCCCTTGCTGTCGCCGTCGGGCAGGATCAGGTCGAGGCGCTGACGCTCGCCGGCGCCATAGGCGATGTCGGCGCGAAAATCCTTCAGCCCGGCGCGGTAGGCGCCCGCCCGCTCGGCCCATTGTCCAGGCATCTTGTCCGAGCCGGGGATATGGGCCGAATTGGCGTAGGCATCATCCCAATCGCGCATCGTAACTCCCAGAGGACTCGTCCAGCGAACCGGGCGCCAGTCTGCCACCGGTCAGGCCAGCATCCTAGTCTTTCTTTTAAGCTTAAAGCATCTAGCAGATCGAGCGACGATCGGTTGGGCACGTTCCCCGGGCGCAGCGCAGCGTGCAACGATGCGCTGCTGAACCGGGGTCCAGCGCCTCTGCCGCAACATGGGTCCCGGCTCGGCGGCGCACCGCTTCGCGCTGCCCCGCGTCCGGGACACCAGACCTTTACGCCTTCTCCACCCCGCACCATTCCGCGATGAACAGCGCCATCGCCTTGGTCGTCTTCTTCAGCGACTCCAGCTCGACATATTCGTTGAAGCCGTGCATCTCGCCGCCGCTGGCGCCGAAGCAGAGACTCGGGATGCCGTGGTTGAGGCCGTAGAAGCGGGTGTCGGTGAGCGCGGTGAAGACGAGATCCTCCGGCATGCCGCCATAGACCTTGTCGAACGCATTGCTGAACGCGGCTTCCGGTGCCGCCGCGTCGGTCAGCTCATAGCCCTCCGACAGGAAGCCGGACCATTCAATCTCCGGCGGATTGTTGGCGAGGAAGCGGTGGTTGCGCGCGGCAGCGGCGACGCAGGCCGTGATCTCCTTCTGGTGATCGGCAATCGACCAGCCCGGCAACACCGCGATCCGGCAATCGACATCGCACCAGGCCGGCACGCTGGAGGCCCAATCACCGCCCTTGATGATGCCGGGGTTGAAGTTGATGGGATGGTTCAGTGTCTTGAAGTGCCTGTCAGCCTTGGCGCGCTCGTTCCATTCGATCTCGAGCTTTTGCAGCGCCTGGATCAAATGATAGGCGGCCATGATCGCGTTCGCGCCGGAGCCGGCAAACGCGACATGGGTCGGGTGCCCCTTCACCCGCAGGCGAAACCAGATCACGCCGACCTGCGAACGCACCATCTTGCCGCCGGTCGGCTCCGGAATGAAGCAGGCGTCCGCGCGATAGCCGCGCTGCAGCGTCGACAGCGCGCCGACGCCGGTGCTCTCCTCCTCGATCACGGATTGAAAGTGAATCCGTGCCGTCGGTTTGAAGCCCGCGGCCTTGATCGCATCCAGCGCATAGAGCGCGCCGATGGTGCCAGACTTCATGTCGCAGGCACCGCGGCCGAACATCTTGCCGTCCTTGATGACGGGCGAGAACGGCGGCGTGTCCCACAGTTCCAGGGGGCCTGCGGGCACGACGTCGCAGTGGCCCTGCAGGATCAGCGATTTGCCGCCATTCGTTTGCGGACGGTAGGTGCCCACCACCGAACGCGCCTTGGAAAAGTCATGCTCGATGGGGCCGAAGCCGCGCAGATCCTTGAGATCGTCGACGTCGATGTGCCAGTCGTCGACCTCGTAGCCGCGCGCGCGCAGGAGGTCGCCGATCATGTCCTGGCACGGCCCCTCCGCCCCGCGGGTCGAAGGGATTGCGACAAAATCGCGTGTGGTGGCGAGCTGGGCCTCGAAGCCGGCATCGACGGCGTCAAGAATCCTCTGCTGCGTTTCGGCATTCATCAGGCAACTCCCGGCATTCCAATGGTTCCCAAGGAGCGCGCAAGCTAGCCGATTTCAGCCGTTCGGGTACTCCACAAAATAAGCATCCCGCAATGCATCTTCGAGCAGGCGGCCTTCCGAATAGCCATTCAGCGTCGCAGGCCGGCTGACGCCGTCGAGCAGGCGCGGGCACGGCTCCGGCGCGCCGAGCACGGTGCGCACCGGGATGCGCTCGGCATAGATCGGCAGCGCATAGTCCTCGTCGTCGTCGGCGACACCCTTGGCACGGACCTTGGCCGAGGCCTCCTCGATCTCCATCGCAATGAAGGAGGTCGCCTTGATCTCCTGCGTGTTGCTGGCCCGCAGGCTCGCCGTGCGGTCCGGAAAGAAGCGGTCGACCATCGCGATCACCGCGCGCTCCTTCTCCTCGGGGTCGGTGACGAGATAGGCGGTGCCGAACGCCATCACCGCACGGTAGTCGGCGGAGTGATTGAAGCCGCAGCGCGCGAGCACGAGGCTGTCGAGATGGGCGACTGTGAGACACACGCGCTCGCCCTTGGTCTGGCTGCGCAGCATCCGGCTTGCGCTCGAGCCATGCCAGTACAGCTTGGTGCCCTCGCGCCAGAAGAAGGTCGGCGTGCAATAGGGCTGGCCGTCGATCACGTAGGAGACGTGGCAGAGCATCGAGGAATCCAGGATGCGATGAACCGTGGCGTGGTCGTAGAAGCCGCGGTCGTGCCGGCGCTTCACCTGGTTGCGCACTGAGGTCGGATAGGAATTCGAGGTCTCGGTCTGGCTCACGGCCGCTCCTGCTCGGATTGGAAGAAATCTGGAAGCAGTTGTAGCGGCGCATTTGGTCTGCGATAGTTCCAATTCCATGCGAAATATTCCGACCAATTCTCTCCCCTCACCGGCGAGGCCTTCCTTGCCGACAAAGACCGAGCTGCCGCTCGACCTCACAGGCCCGCACGTCACGCCAGGCGCCTCCGCCGCACACCGGCTCTATCAGGCGCTGTGCGAGATGATCGTCTCCGGGCTCGTCAAGCCCGGCGAGCCGCTGCCGCCGTCGCGAACGCTGGCCAGGCAGACCGGGTTTCGGCGCAACGCCGTCGTCATCGCCTATGAACGCCTGATCGCCGACGGCTTCGCCGAGGCGACCGTCGGCTCCGGAACGTTCGTCGCCGCGCGCATTCCTGCGCGCACGGCCGAGCCGGACAAGCCGAAGGCCATCGTCGAAACGCCCGGGCAAGGCGCCTTCGCGCTCGGCTGCACCCATATCGACGAACGCGCGGTGCAGCGTTTTCGCGCCTTCGTCGGCCGACGCATGCGCGCCTTCGGGCCTGAGCACCTTCACTATGGCGATCCCCGCGGCAGCCGCGAGCTGCGCGCGGCGATCGCCGATCATCTGTTGTCGGCGCGCGGCCTGCGCTGCGACCCCGATCAGATCATGCTGACGTCGGGCACGCTGCATGCGCTGCGCATCGTGCTGAGCGCGATCCTCAAGCCCAACGACCAGGTCTGGTGCGAGGACCCAGGTTACCCCGCCGCGCGAAAAACCATCGCGCATTGCGGCTATCGCGCCGTGCCGGTTCCGGTCGACGAGCACGGGATGCAGGTCGCCAAGGGACGCACTGCCGGCCCCAACGCGCGCGCGGCCTATGTCACGCCGTCGCATCAGTTTCCGCTGGGCGTGCAGATGTCGATGCCGCGGCGGCTCGAGCTTCTGGACTGGGCCAGGCAGGCCGGCGCATTCGTACTGGAGGACGATTACGACAGCGAGTTTCGCTATGACGGCGCACCGCTGATGTCGCTCGCCGGCATCGATCGCCTCCAGCGCGTGATCTACCTCGGCACGTTTGCCAAGACGCTGTTTCCCGGCCTGCGCATCGGCTATTGCGCCCTGCCCGAACGCCTGATCGCGGACGTGACGGCTGCGCGCGCGGCGCTCGACCGCTTTCCCGGCACGCTGATGGAAGGTGCGGTCGCCGACATGCTCAACTCCGGCGCCTTCGCCGCCAACCTCAAGCGCGTGCGAAAACTCTATCGCGACGCCCGCGATGTGCTGGCCAAAACGCTGGAAGCCGCATCCGATGGCGCGCTCTCGGTACCAGTGCCATCGCAGGGCCTGCATCTGGTCGCCCGGTTTGATCGCTCGGTCGACCTTTCGGTGGCAGCGCGGGCCAAGCAGGCGGCCGGCGCGGAAGGCTGGCTCTTGGCCGACACCTATTCGCGCGCGCCCCCTCTGCCTGGCTTCGTGCTGGGATTTTCCGGCCACGCGGTTCCACAGCTCATCGCCTCCGCCGAACGGCTCGCGCGGGAATCGCGCACCGCCCTGCGCACGAGGAACAGATCCGCCCGGGGGCCCTGACAAAGGTTCACTATCAGAATCGCGAGCCCGTCCTTACATTGCGGTATCAATGCCGGGATCTTTCGCCATGCCTTTCCGCCGTGCAGCTTGCCTCTCAGTCCTGATCTCCGCCGCGCTCGTGACGACGGCGCACGCCGTCACGGTCGGACGCGAGCAGGACATCGTCGATCTCAAGCTAGGTCAGCGCGTGCAGGTGGACGACGGAACCTGCCCCGCCGGACAGGTCAAGGAAGTGCGCGGAACGAAGATGACCGATAAGGGCGTCGCGCGCACCAGCGCTTGCGTGCCGCGCTACGGTCCGAAGACGAAATAATTACTGCTTCGCCGGATCGAACATGCACTGCAAGGTCGGCTTGGCGATCTTGGTGAAGGTCGGACCGATCTCGCCCTGCTTGGACGTCGGCACCCAGTCGGTCTCGATGGTGGGCACGCCGGTCTCGCTGATGCCGCGCAACAGCGCTTCGCGCAGATCGCGGTCCTCGACGGCCGCCGCGGCGTGATCGTGCAGGCAGCCGCAGACTTCCTCGGGATGTTCCCACCGCCCAAGCATCCGCGGCGCGCACTGGCGCACGAACTCAGTGCGGGGATCCGGTAACCTGGTGGGAGCGCGCACCTGCGCCTGGGCGGCATTGATCGTCAGAACGGACACGAACGCAGCGGCGCAAAATCGAACGATCATGATGGCCTTTATCGGCTGATTTTCTTGTTATCGATCAGAAACGCGCAGCAACCACGATCGACTGCGACGCCGTGGGGGTGATCGGCGAGCCGCTGTACTGGAAGGTGCCGACACCGGGAAGATTGCCGTCCGGCGCGCCCGCGAACGAAGAGCCTGCAATCACCAAACCGAAGGCAAGGATGAAGCTGAGCGCGCGCATGGTCTTGTCTCCGAATTCGGTGGCCGGCGATGCGCCGTCGTTCGTTGTGAAGCTGATAACCATGGGCGGTTTCGCGCGTGATGCGCCAAAAGCGCAAAATGGTTTCATCTCCGTGAGAATTGTTTCGTCGAGCCCGGGACGACGACATAATTCTTCGAAAAGACCAATCATTTCAGATGGGTCTCGCCGCAGATCAAAGTAGCCTGCCAAGTTCCGGCTGCGGTGCGCGACCACACCAGACGCAGCCGCCGTCATGCTCGCGCCTTACCCGCTTCACACGCATTTTACGTTTTTCTGCTGAATGGAACGGCAAACGAAGGCTGGGTCGAACCGAGGGCACGTCGGCCGCGACCCAAGCCATCGAAGCCAGGACGCCCGGATCACCGGGCGCGTTTACTTGAGGGATGGCCATTATGGTGGCGCAAGATCGCGCAATGCCGCGCGAGGCGGACCAACGGACGGACCGCGGAGATCAACAATCGAATCGCGTCGCCTCAGCCGGCGCGATGTCGTTGCAGTCTGGCCGCGGCTTTGAAGCCGCGCCACAAGCGTTCGTGCGCCTGACCGGCTCGCACCTTGTCAAACCGCGGGCCAGCCGCGCTGAGTGAACCCAAGCGCGGCACTGAGTGAACGCAAGCGCGTCACTGAGTGAAGAACTCGCCGCACTTCTGGACGTTTGCGTCCGTCGGTCCCCACGGCATGATCGGCACGGTCGAGGTCGAGTTCTTCGGCGAGCCCTCGATCAGCCTGTCCGAATAGACCATGTAGACCAGCACGTTGCGCTTGGCGTCGCAGCCGCGCACGATCTGCATCTTCTTGAAGAACAGCGAGCGGCGCTGACGGAACATGTCGTCGCCCTGCTCCATTTTGTTCTTGAACTTGATCGGGCCGACCTGGCGGCAGGCCAGCGAGATGTCCGAGACCTCCTCGGCAAGGCCCAGCCAACCCTTGAAGCCGCCCTTCTCCGGCACGGTGAAATGACAGGCGACGCCCTCGACTTCAGGATCGTCGAGACCATAGGTCGCGAGCTTGTCGTTCGGGCTCATCCATTTGAACACGGTGGAGCGGCGGAAGATCAGATCGGGCTCGTCGGCAGCCGAAGCGGACGCCGACTGCACGACCAGAGCCAGGAGGAAGAAAGCTAAGCCTTTCAATCGGATGCCAGAAAGACCGAGGAAACGAGATGACATGAAGTTCTCCGCTAACAAGTCGCCACAATGTAGGCATGAGGCAGCCGCCCAGGAAGACGACGGACAGACGGGCGCGGCCGCCGTTTACCGCTCCGTGAGGCTTTTTTGCTACGACTTGGACAAATGTAGCTGATGGCAGAACCGCCCTGCTGGTGAACGCGTATCCCCTCTGCGAGACTAACTTCTGATTTGGATTATGGATTCGAGGATGAACAGCGTGAACGGGTCGGGTTTTTCTGCCAAGCCGGCGCGGCTGTGGCAGGTCGCCATTTTGACGGCGGCGGGTGTGATCGGCGCGACCAGCCAGGCAGACGCTGCATTTTATTATTGGACGGATTATTCCGACGGGTCCTATTACGCCCGGCAGGACCGGCATCCCGAAATACCGCGCCAGAAGCCGCAGAAGCGCGGCGCTGCCGTCAAGAAGGAAGCTGTCGCCGGGAAGGAAGCCGGGACCAAGCCCCAAGGGCCGCTGGTCATCGTCGTCTCGATCGACCGGCAGAAGGTCACGGTCTACGACACCAACGGCGTGTTCGCGGAATCTCCGGTGTCGACAGGCATGAAGGGCCATTCGACGCCGATGGGTGTGTTCAGCGTCATCCAGAAGCACAAATTCCACCACTCCAACATCTATAGCGGCGCGCCGATGCCGTACATGCAGCGGATCACCTGGTCCGGTGTCGCCATGCATGCCGGCGTGCTGCCGGGTTATCCGGCCTCGCATGGCTGCATCCGCATGCCGATGGCGTTCGCGGTGAAGATGTGGAACTGGACCAGGATGGGCGCGCGCGTCATCGTCGCGCCCGGCGAGATGACGCCGCACAGCTTCTCCCATCCCCTGCTCGCCTCCGTGCGCGTGCCGCCGCCTGCCGCCAGCCTCGAGCCGCAGACCAATGTCGGCGACAAGGCCGACAAGGGCGCCGCGCTGACCAAAGGCGCCGAGACCAAAACTGCCAGCGCCGACAGCGTGCTCGAGCTGCGCACGTCCGTCGGACACGTCGTGATGTCGGGTGTGACCACGGGCAATGCGTCAGCCCGCGACGAAGCCGCCGTGCCGGCCGACAAGACCAAGACGGCCGAGGCATCCGACGCCGCCAAGCCTCAATCGGAGGAAGCCGCCAAGCCGGCTAGCGACGACAAGCCGGCCACCGACAAGGTCGAAGCTGTCAAGACCGAGCCGGTCAAGACGGAAGCCGCGGACTCCGCGAAGACGCCCGATGCGCCGGCCACTGCACCTGCGCTCGCCGCCTCGCCCGACGCGAAGAAGGATGACGGCCGCGTTGCCGAACCGGCGGCGGCCGCAAAGCCGGAAGCGCCCAAGCGGGCCGGCCAGATCGCCGTCTTCATCAGCCGCAAGGATTCCAAGCTCTACGTACGGCAGAATTTCGCGCCGTTGTTCGAGGTCCCGATCACGATCGCCACGAGCGACCGTCCGCTCGGCACGCATATCTTCACCGCCGAGCTCGACAAGACCGACTCCAATGCGCTGCGTTGGTCGGTGGTGTCGCTTCCGGTCTCCGCCCGTTCCGCGGCCCGCGAGGACGACAGCCGCCTCACGCGCCGCAAGGGTGACGCTGCGGTGATCCCCGTCGCCGCCAAGCCTGTGGCTGCCAAGCCCGTGGTCACGCCGGACAGCCCGGCCGCGGCCCTCGACCGCGTCTCTATCCCCGCCGACACCATGGCGAAGATCAACGAGATGCTGACATCCGGCGGCTCGATCATCATCTCGGACCAGGGCATCAACCAGGGCGAGACCGGCGAAGGCACCGACTTCATCGTCCGCCTGTACTGACCTGTTTCACGGCGCGTCGATAACGCGGTGTTGACGAGGCAGGTCGCAGCGGCGGAGTAACATCCGGCCCGGATCATTTCGGGGGACGCCGTCATGATGAATCGCAGAACCGTGCTCACCGCGGCGCTTGCAGGCATGCTCGCGCCGGCAACGCGCGCACTGGCCGATGGCGGCATGAGCCGGATCTCGGCCTACGCCTTTTCCTTCCCCGCTTTGTCCGGCGACGACATCCGCCTTGCCGCCTTCACTGGCAAGCCGCTGCTGGTGGTCAACACCGCATCGCTCTGTGGCTACACGCCGCAATATGCCGGCCTGCAGGAGATCTGGAACGAGTTTCGTGCGCGCGGGCTCACCGTGATCGGCGTGCCCTCCAACGATTTCGGCGGCCAGGAGCCGGGCGGCAGCAGCGAGATCACCGAGACCGCGCACCACCAATATGGTGTTACCTTTCCGATCGCAGCCAAGGTGAACGTCGTCGGAGCAAAGGCGCATCCGTTCTACAAATGGGCCGCCGATGCGCGCCCGCGCGAAGTTCCGCGCTGGAACTTCCACAAATATCTGATCGGCCGCGACGGCTACATCGTCGAGGTCTTTCCGTCCGCGGTCGAACCGGCCGACACGCGGATCAAGACGGCCATTGCCAGGACGCTGGCCGACAGTTGACGCGCGGCGCCCCAATCCGGCTGGGCACAATTGTGGCGGGATGCCAAACAGCCGTTGCAATGGCGATGGCCCACCATCTAGGCTAGGATCGTTTGGGGCAGGACGGTTTTTGCCGGGGGCGAAAAGCAGCGGCGGAACAACGGGATCAATCTCGAGGACAACACCATGCGTGTGGCGGCAGGACTGATTTTGGCAAGCGCGATGTCGGTTGCGATGACCGGCGCAGCATGGTCGCAGACCCCGGCCGCAAAGCCCGCAGCTGCGACGCAAGCCGCACCCGCGGCGACGCCGGCAGCGGCTGCGCCTGCTGCCGCTCCGCCAGCAGCTCCCGCGGCCGCCGCCGCGCCGGCAGGCTTCGTCAATCCGCCTCCGCCCAAGCAGGCGCCGCAGCCGGCCCGCGCGGCCTGCAACACGCCGGGCGCGCTCGGTGTCGCCCGCACCGTCGAGATCGACACCACGGGCGGTCCGGGCTTCGGCTTCGAGCATTTCAAGGAGCTCGACTTCCTGCGCGACAAGGAGGTGGTACTGACCTTCGACGACGGCCCCTGGCCCAAGAACACGCCCGCTGTGCTGAAGGCGCTCGCCGACGAATGCACCACCGGCATCTTCTTCTCGATCGGCAAGCACGCGACCTATGAGCCCGAGATCCTGAAGCAGGTCTACAACGCCGGCCACACCGTTGGCACCCACACCTGGTCGCACGCCAATCTCAACAACAAGAAGCTTAACGAAGCGCAGCGCAAGGAAGAGATCGAGAAGGGCCTGTCCGCGGTGAAGTGGGCGCTTGGCGGCATCTCGCCCTCGCCGTTCTTCCGCTTCCCGGCGCTTCAGCATCCGCCGGAGATGGTCACCTATCTCGGCAACCGCAACACCGCGATCTTCTCCTGCGATATCGACTCTTTCGACTTCAAGGCTTCCAAGCCCGAGAAGGTGGTCGAGACCGTGATGAAGAAGCTCGACACCAAGGGCAAGGGCATCATCCTGATGCACGACTTCCAGAAGCACACGGCGGAGGCCCTGCCCGAGCTGCTCAAGCGCCTGAAGGCGGGTGGCTACAAGGTGGTGGCGATGCGCGCCAAATTCCCGGCCTCGTCGCTGCCCGAATACGACCAGGAGCTGCTCAAGGACGCCAAGCTGCCGACGGTGAGCCAGCGCCCGGTCAATTCCGTGGTGACGACCGTTTCCGAATAGACGGCCATTGTCTTTCCGTATCGAAGGCTACGTCATCGTCTCGGCGGACGGCATGCTCGCCGACGCCGGCCACGTCATGCCCGACAGCCTGAAGTTCGACGGCGACAAGCTGTTCTTCGAGCAGGCGCTCGATCGCGCCGCGCTGATCGTGCACGGCCGCAACTCGCATGAGCAGCAGCCGAATTCGCCGAAGCGCAAGCGGCTGATCCTGACCCGCAAGATCAAGGCGCTCTCCGTCGATCCGGAGATGCCGAACGCAACGCTGTGGAATCCGAAACAGGCGAGCTTCGAGGAGGCCTGCGCCTTTGCCGATGTCGCCTCCGGCATGGTCGCCATCATCGGCGGCCCCGCCGTGTTCGAGATGTTCATGGGCCGCTACGATACCTTCTGGCTGTCGGAAGCCCCGCATGTGCGCCTGCCCGGCGGCGAAGGCTGCTTCGTCGGCGTGCCCCAGCGGAGCCCGCATGAGGTGCTGGCGTCGCACGGCCTGAAGCCGGGCACGCCGTATCTGCTCGACGCGGCGCATGAGGTGACTGTGACACCCTGGCGCCGAACGTAGGCCGTCAGACGTCCCCGTACGCCGCCTCGGCCGGACGCGTGGTGCGGCCGTATCCCATGATCATGAACAAGGCGCCGATGATCGAAAGGTTCTTCAGCGCGTCGACCACCATCTTCGCGTTGTCGGGCGGCGCCTGGTTCCAAAAATCGTCGAACAGCACGGTCGCGACCGCGACATAGACGATCAGCAGCATCGCGAAGAACCGCGCGCCGAAATTCAGCGCGATCATCAGCCCCGCGATGATCTCGAGCGCGCCGACCGCGATCGCCAGCAGTTGCGGCGTGGTCATGGCGGTGGCCGTCTCCACCTGCTTGGCGTAAGGGGCGACGATGTCGGGCACCACGACCTTGGTGGCGATGAAGTCGGCCGTCGCCTGGATGGCAAAGAGCTTGGTCGCGCCCGTGTAGATGAACAGCACGGCGAACAGGATTCGCCCGAAAGTCACGAACGCTGGCATGATCGGCCTCTTGGCAAAGCGCTAAGCACGGAACGCGCAAGGATTATGAAGAGTTGCGCGCCGCTTTACAAACGGGGAAATGGAGAACTGAAAGTAATTCAACGTTGGCGAGGCGGACGGTGTAGTGGCGCTCGCTACCGGAGTCGAACTACCGGGACGAATTCGACCACCACTCTCTCTCTGCGTCATGGCCGGACTTGTCCCGGCCATCCACGGCCTGTCCCGCGGCACGAAGATCGTGGATGCCCGGGACAAGCCCGGGCATGACGAGTTCGGAGAATCTTACTTGAACGGTCCCTTACGTAAACAGCGTCGGCTGCCGGGCCGCGCGCTCCTGCGCTTCGACCACGGCGACGGCCGTCATGTTGAGGATGCCGCGTGCCGTCACCGACGGCGTCAGGATATGCGCCGGGCGCGCCGGGCCGATCAGGATCGGGCCGACGGGGAGCGCGTCCGCCAGCGACTTGATCATCTGATAGGCGACGTTGGCGGTGTCCAGCGTCGGCATGATCAGGATGTTGGCCTCGCCCTCGAGATTGGAATGCGGCAGCACCATTTTTCGCGCGGCAGCGGAGAGCGCAGTATCGCCCTGCATCTCGCCGTCGGCCTCGATCTCCGGATGCTTTTCCTTGAGCAGCTGGGTCGCGCGGCGCATCTTGCGCGAGGAATCGGTGTCGTAGCTGCCGAAATCCGAGTGCGAGACGAAGGCGATCTTCGGCTTGATGTTGAAGCGCTGAACGTGGACCGCGGCGAGCGAAGCGATCTCGGCGAGTTCCTCCGCGCTCGGATTGGGGCGAACTTGCGTATCGGCGATGAAGAAGGCGCCCTTGCTGGTGATCAGCAGTGCCAGCGCCGCGTAGTCGCTGATGCCCGGGCAAAAACCAACGATCTCGCGGACATGGCGAAGATGGCTCATGTATCGGCCCTCGACGCCGCAGAGCATCGCATCCGCCTCCCCGCGCGTCACCGCGAGCGCAGCGATGACCGTGTTGTTGGTACGCACCACCGTGCGCGCCGCATCCGGCGTCACGCCCCTGCGGCCGGCGACCTCGACATAGGACTGCACGTAGGAACGGTAGCGCGGATCGTCCTCGGGATTGACGAGGTCGAAATCCTTGCCGGCGCGGATGGAGAGGCCGAAGCGCTGGATGCGCGCTTCCACGACCGAAGGACGGCCGACCAGGATCGGCCGCGCCAGGTTCTCCTCAAGCACCACTTGCGTGGCGCGCAGCACGCGCTCGTCCTCGCCTTCGGCGTAGATCACGCGCACCGGCTGGGTCTTGGCCTTGGCGAACATCGGCTTCATGACGAGGCCGGAGCGGAAGGCGAAGCGCTCGAGCAGCGCGGTGTACTCGTCGAAATTGGTGATGGGCCGCGTCGCCACCCCCGACTCCATCGCCGCCTTCGCCACCGCCGGCGCGATGCGCAAAATCAACCTGGGATCAAACGGGCTCGGGATCAGCGAGCCCGGGCCAAAACCCTGCGTCTCGCCAGTGTCGAAACCCTGGGCGACCGCATCCGACGGCGCCTCGCGCGCGAGCTGCGCGATGGCCTCGACGGCGGCGTGCTTCATCTCCTCGTTGATGGCGCTGGCGCCGACATCGAGCGCGCCGCGGAAGATGAAGGGAAAGCAGAGGACGTTGTTGACCTGGTTCGGATAGTCGGAGCGGCCGGTGCAGATCATGGCGTCAGGGCGCACCTTGCGCGCCTCCTCCGGCATGATCTCCGGGGTCGGGTTGGCGAGCGCCATGATCAGCGGCTTGTCGGCCATCGCCTTGGCCATCTCCGGCTTGAGCACGCCGGGCGCCGAGAGACCGATGAAGATGTCGGCACCGCCGATGACGTCGCCGAGCGTCCGCTTGTCAGTCTTCTGCGCATAGACCGCCTTCCAGCGGTCCATCGTGGTGTTGCGGCCCTCATGCACGAGGCCGTCGATGTCGCAGACCCAGATGTTCTTGCGCTGCGCGCCCATCGACACCAGAAGATTGAGCGTCGCGATCGCCGCGGCCCCTGCCCCGGACGCCACGATCTTGACGTCGGAGAGTTTCTTGCCGTTCAGCCTGAGGCCGTTGGTGATGGCGGCGGCGACGATGATGGCGGTGCCGTGCTGATCGTCATGGAAGACCGGGATCTTCATGCGCTCCTTGAGCTGCGCCTCGATCTCGAAGCATTCCGGTCCGCGGATGTCTTCCAGATTGATGCCGCCGAAGGTCGGTTCGAGCGCCGCCACAGTCTCGACCACGCGATCGATGGTGTCGGCGGCGATCTCGATGTCGAACACGTCGATGCCGGCGAATTTCTTGAACAGGACGGCCTTGCCCTCCATCACCGGCTTGGATGCCAGCGGGCCGATATTGCCGAGGCCGAGCACGGCGGTACCGTTGGAGACCACGGCGACCAGATTGGCGCGGGTAGTCAGCGTGGCGGCTTCCGCCGGGTTCTTGGCGATCTCGGTGCAGGCCGCGGCGACGCCCGGCGAATAGGCCAGCGCGAGGTCGCGCTGGTTGGCAAGCGGCTTGCTTGCCTGGATCTCGAGCTTTCCAGGGCGCGGCAGACGATGGTAGGCGAGCGCCGCCTGGTGGAGATCATCAGAATAGGACGACATGCGGTGTCTCGCCTCGCGTTACCGGCCTCAAAAATGCACGATCCGAAAGCGGCTGTCCAAGCGGACCGTATTTCCGGGTCATGGAAACGGGATGAAGCACGCCGGGCGCCCCGGTGGCAACATCCGATTGCGCGCCCATCAACAGGGCGCGCGGTCAAATATTTGAAAACCATAGCTTTCCCTGGACCACGCGGCGTTTCGCGAATATGGCAGGTTGCGCGGTGCAAAACGAGCAACTGGAGCTGGGAATGAAGCGAATCCTGATCGGCCTGATCGTGGCAGCCGTACTCGGCGCGGGCGGATGGTTCGGCTTCAACCTCTATGTCCAGCATCGGGCGACGAGCGAGGTCGAGGCAGCCTTCGAGCAGTTACGCGCAGGCGGCGGCAAGGCGAGCCATGGCAAGATCGGGTTCGAACTTGGGACGCGCACGCTGACGATCGAGGATATCACGATCGCTCCCGGCGAGCAGCCGCAGGCGCAGATCAAGATTGCCGGCATCAAGGGCGCCGGCGTTCGCCTGATCGACGATAACAGCTTCTCGGCCGACAGCATCGACGTCACGGGTTTCGAAGTCGCGCTGGACCAGGTCGGCGCCGCGAAGCTGAAGGCGTCCTACAAGATTCCGCAACTCACCTTGCGTGACTATGCCGGCCCCGTTCACGCCGGCAATGCGCCGACGGGCGGATCCCTGATCGAGCTTTACCGTTATGTACTCGATCAGTACGCCAGCATCACGGCATCGTCAGTCACGGCTCCGACGCTGACGATGACCTTCGATGCGAGCGGCAGCGCCGCCGGCAGCGGCGAGGTCGCCTATTCCGGGCTGGCAATCCAGAATCTCAAGCGCGGCAAGATCGATGCAATGAAAGCGGACCGCGCCGTCTTCACCATCGACGTGCCGCAACCGGGCAAGCAGGACAAGCTGACCGGCGACCTCTCCAACGTCGTCGTCAACGATTTCGACGCGACCGCGATCGCCGCGGCGCTCGATCCGCAGAAGACCGGCGACGACAGCTATCATCGCGTCTACCGCCAGATCTCGGCCGGCCCCTATGTGCTCAAATCGACCCAGGGCATTCGGATGGACATCGACGGTATCACCTTCGAGGACATCGCGGTGCAACCGTCAAAATTCCGGCCGGCCGAAATCATTGCGCTATTGCCGACGGACCGGTCGGTGGTCCCGACCGTCGCACAATCGCGCGAGATGATGGAGAAGCTCGCCGGGTTCTATGATGGATTTCGCATCGGCAAGATCGAGGTCGGCAAGTCATCCATGGGCACGCCGCAAGGGATGGCCAGGATCAATGCCGTCAGATACCGGGAGGGTGAGTTCGCGGTCGAGGGCGTCGATACGCCCTCGCCGCAAGGGCAGTTCAAGATGGAGCGGTTCGCGCTGAAATCGTTCAGCGCGGCAAACCTGATGCGCTGGGCGGCGGGGCTCAGCAGCCACGGGCAGCCGCCCTCGCCCGATCAGATGCTCGGCCTGTTCCGCGTGCTCGAAGGCGCGGAGATCAAGGGCGTGGTGGCGCCCTACAAGAATACGCGGCAGTTCGTCACCATCGACACGATCAGCCTGAACTGGGGCCAGCTGGTCGGATCGATTCCGAGCAAGGCCAATCTGGTCGTGAGGATGGTCGCGCCGGCAGACCCCGCCAATCCGGCGCAACGGCCGCTGATCATGGCAGGCGTGGACAAGCTCGCGATCGACCTCGATCTCAGTGCGGCCTGGACGGAATCGTCCGGCGCATTCGCGCTCGCGCCGGCCACGCTCGATCTCGGCAACCTTGCCAAGGCGCAGGCCCGCTTTGGGCTTGCCAACGTCCCGCGCAGCCTGTTCACGACCGACCCGGTGCAGGCGATGGGCCAGGCGGCGCAGGTCGAGACCGGCACGTTCGAGCTCTCACTGCGCGACAGCGGCGTGGTCGATCTCGTCGTGGCGCAGTTCGCGCGCATGCAGGACGTCAGCCGCGACGCCGCACGCGGCGCCATCGTCGCGATGATCAGGGCGCAGGGTGAGAAGATCACAGGGGCCAATGGCGACGTGAAAATGGCGGTCGATGCGCTCGCCGGTTTCGTGGAGACGTCAGGGCAGACGCTGACCGTCAAGCTAACGCCCCGCGCCAAGGTGCCGCTGATGCAATTGATGCAGCTGTCGCAAAGCGACCCCGAGGGCGCACTGGCGCAGTTCAGGATCGAGGCGTCGACGGGATTGTAGCTCTCGTGTCCCGGACGCGCCTCGGCACGCAGTGACGCTGCGCGTCCGGGAGAAAGCCTGCTGTGCCGAAATGTGGGCCCCGGCTCAGCAGCGCATCACTGCGTGCTGCGCTGCGTCCGGGGCACGCACCACTCACTTCTGCGGCAGGTTCACCCGCACATGCAGCTCGCGAAGCTGTTTTGTGGTCGCATCCGACGGCGCGCCCATCAGCAAATCCATCGCCTGCTGGTTCATCGGGAACAGCGAGATCTCGCGCAAATTCGTGGTGCCGCACAGCAGCATCACGATGCGGTCGACGCCCGCGGCCATACCGCCATGCGGCGGGGCGCCGTACTGGAAGGCGCGGTACATGCCGCCGAAGCGGTCGACCACTTCCTGCTCGCCGTAACCTGCGATCTCGAACGCCTTCACCATCGCCTCCGGCACATGGTTACGGATGCCGCCCGAGGCGATCTCGTAGCCGTTGCAGGTGATGTCGTACTGGAACGCCTTGATGGTGAGCGGGTCCTGGCCCTGCAGCGCGTCGAGGCCGCCCTGCGGCATCGAGAACGGGTTGTGCGAGAAGTCGACCTTCTTGTCATCCTCGTTGTACTCGTACATCGGGAAGTCGACGATCCAGGCGAGCTCGAACCGCTCCTTGTCGGTGAGGTTCAATTCCTCGCCGACCTTGTTGCGGGCGAGCCCTGAAAACTTCCAGAACTTGTCGGGATCGCCGGCGACGAAGAAGGCGGCATCGCCTTCCTTCACGCCGATCTGTGCGCGGATCGCAGCGGTGCGCTCAGGCCCGATGTTGTTCGCAAGGGGACCTGCACCCTCGCCGCCCTCGCGCCACATGATGTAGCCGAGGCCAGGCTGGCCCTCGCCCTGCGCCCACGAGTTCATGCGGTCGCAGAAGGCGCGGCTGCCGCCGCCCGGTGCGGGGATCGCCCAGACCTGGTTCTTGGGGTCTTCGAGCATGCGCGCGAAGACCTTGAAGCCGGAGCCGCGGAAGTGCTCGGAGACGTCCTGCATCTCGATGGGGTTGCGCAAATCCGGCTTGTCGCTGCCGTATTTGCGCAAGGCCTCGGCGAACGGAATCCGGCGCCAGTTCTTGCTCACCGGCTTGCCCTTGGCGAACTCCTCGAACACGCCGGTGATCACGGGCTCCATCGCCGCGAACACGTCTTCCTGAGTCACAAAGCTCATCTCGACGTCGAGCTGGTAGAACTCGCCCGGCAGACGGTCGGCACGCGGGTCCTCGTCGCGGAAGCAGGGCGCGATCTGGAAATAGCGGTCGAAGCCCGACATCATCAGCAACTGCTTGTACTGCTGCGGCGCCTGCGGCAACGCATAGAACTTGCCGGGATGGATGCGCGAGGGCACCAGGAAGTCGCGTGCGCCTTCCGGCGAGGACGCGGTCAGGATCGGCGTGTTGAACTCGAAGAAGCCCTGCCCCTCCATGCGCCGGCGCATCGACTTGATGATCTCGACGCGCGTCATGATGTTCTGGTGCAGCTTCTCCCGGCGCAAATCGAGGAAGCGGTACTTCAGGCGGATGTCTTCAGGATATTCCTGGTCGCCGAACACCGGCAGCGGCAGATCGCCGGCCGGACCCAGCACCTCGATCTCGGTGACGTAGATCTCGATCTTGCCGGTCGGCAGATCGTCATTGTCGGTGCCCTCGGGGCGGCGGCGGGCCTTGCCGTCCATCCGCACCACGAATTCCGAGCGCAGCTTCTCGGCCAGCGAGAACGCCGGCGAGTCCGGATCGACCACGCACTGGGTCAGGCCGTAATGGTCGCGCAGGTCGATGAACAGCACGCCGCCATGGTCGCGAACGCGATGGACCCAGCCTGACAGGCGGACCGTCTCGCCGATGTTGCTCTCGCGGAGCGCGCCGCATGTATGTGACCGGTAGCGATGCATGGTCGTCCCAAAAATGATGTCGGAGGAAGCGAATCGGACGGCCTGTCATGGCCGGTCCGAGATTGCGGCAGGGTTTACCCGACGAGACCCGAGGCGGCAACCAAGGGAACGGGCTGTTTTGGGCCGGAACCGCCCAATTTTGCCCAATCTGGGCTCATCCCTTTGCCATCAGGTGTTCCAGCCCTATCTTGAGGCCATGACGGTTCATTTCCCCTTCCAGAACTCCTATTCGGCGCTGCCGGACAGCTTCTTTGCCCGCGTCGCGCCGACCCCGGTCGCCGCCCCCCGGCTGATCAAGCTGAACCGCCCGCTGGCGGTCCAGCTCGGGCTCGATCCTGACCTGCTGGAGACCCCGGAGGGCGCGGCGATCCTGGCCGGCAAAACGGTTCCCGCCGGCGCCGATCCCATCGCCATGGCCTATGCCGGACATCAGTTCGGGCAGTTCGTGCCGCAGCTCGGCGACGGCCGCGCCATCCTGCTCGGCGAGGTCATCGACAGCGACGGCATCCGCCGCGACATCCAGCTCAAGGGCTCGGGCCCCACCCCGTTCTCCCGCCGCGGCGACGGCCGCGCCGCGCTCGGACCTGTGCTGCGCGAATACATCGTCAGTGAAGCCATGTATGCGCTGGGCATCCCGACCACCCGCTCGCTCGCCGCCGTCGTCACCGGCGAGCACGTCATCCGCGAGACCGCGCTGCCCGGCGCGGTGCTGACGCGTGTTGCTTCCAGCCATATCCGCGTCGGCACCTTCCAGTTCTTCGCCGTGCGCCGTGACACCGATGCGATCCGCCGGCTCGCCGACCACGTCGTCGCCAGGCACTACCCGGAACTAGTCGGCGCCGAGCGGCCCTATCATGCGCTGCTCGCCGGCGTCGTCGCGCGCCAGGCCGATCTCGTCGCGCGCTGGCTGCTGGTCGGCTTCATCCACGGCGTCATGAATACCGACAACAGCTCCATCTCCGGCGAGACCATCGATTACGGACCCTGCGCCTTCATGGACGCCTACAACCCTTCGCAGGTGTTCTCCTCGATCGACGAGATGGGCCGCTACGCCTATGCCAACCAGCCGCGTATCGCGCTGTGGAATCTGACGCGCCTCGCCGAATGCCTGCTGCCGCTGTTCTCCGACGAGCAGGAGAAGGCGGTCGCGGAGGCCCAGGACATCCTCGGCGCGTTCTCAGACCAGTTCAGCGCGGCTTATCAAGCCGGCCTGCGCAAAAAGGTCGGCCTGTTCACGGAGCGCGACGGCGACGAGGCGCTGATCCAGGACCTGCTCGACGCCATGGCCAAGAACCAGGCCGACTTCACCCTCACCTTCCGCAAGCTCGGCGACGCCGCCGTCGATGACACTGCGGATGCGCGCGCGCAGTTCATGCAGCCCGCGGCCTTCGACGAGTGGGCCGGCCGCTGGCGCGCACGCATCGCGCTGGAGCCGCAGAGCGCGGCCGAGCGGCAGGCGGCCATGCACGCCGTCAATCCCATGTTCATCCCGCGCAACCACCGCGTCGAGGCCGTGATCCAGGCCGCCGTCAACGACGACAATTACGCGCCATTCGAGGAATTGGTGAAGGTGCTGGCGAAACCGTTCGACGACCAGCCGGATTACGCCGCCTATGCCGATCCACCGCTGCCGGACCAGCGGGTGTTGCAGACGTTCTGCGGGACCTAACCAAACATTCAATGCGTAGGGTGGATTAGCCGAAGGCGTAATCCACCACTTCCTTCAACGGCGGAGGCAAAGAGGTGGATTACGCTTCGCTCATCCACCCTACAGATTGGCGCGGCTATCACGTCCGCTCTCCGAACTCGCCGATGAACTGAGTGTCTCCGCCCCAATCCTCCGGAAGCAGTCCTGCACGAACATCGCGGTGAATGACGAATACGGCCAGTCGCAGACTCGCGACACATGCCCGTGCTTGACGGGATTGTAATAACAATACTCGACGTGGCGGGCGTAGTCGGCCTCGTCCCGGATCAGGTGCTCCCAGAACCGTCGCTGCCATATGCCGCGTTCATTCCGTGAGAAACGGACAGCGCTCAGCCGCTCGGTCACCGGGAGTGCTTTGGCGAAACGAGGCTTGATCAAGCGCCAGCGCACCGAAAAATCGGCGTCGCCCGACGGCAGCTTCCAGATTGCGTGGAGATGGTCCGGCAGAACCACGAAAGCATCGATTGCGAAGGGGTGGCTCTGTCGCGTTGCGGCGACCGCGTCTCGCAGGCTCTCAATCTGGTCGGTCAAAAGAGCTTTCCGCCGATCGAGCAGGTTCACGGTAAAGAACCAGCATCCTCCCGGGACGAATGCGCGGCGGTAGTCGGACATGCATGGCAAATAGCACAACTTGCAGTTGGCTTACAGTGGTGGATTACGCCTTCGGCTAATCCACCCTACGAAGCGTAGCACTGTGGACGCAGGAACCGCTGTCATCAAACTGAAACACACGCCCTCTAACCGCCTGTCAGGGTCGTCTTGCCGGAAGCGCCCATCCTCCAACCGTCCCGACAAAGCGCGCCATGCCCTTCAAATTCATCCACATCACCGACACGCATCTGGCGAACCCCGGCTTGAAGCTCTACGGCCTCGACCCGCGCGCCCGGCTGGACGCTGCGATTGCCGACATCAACAAGCATCAGTCCGACGCGGCGTTCGCGGTCGTGACCGGCGACCTCACGCATTGGGGCGAGCCGGAGTCCTACGCCAATTTCGCCGACGCGATGGCCGCGCTCAAAATCCCTTACATTGCCATGGTCGGCAATCACGACAAGCGCGTGACTTGCCTCGATAGCCTGAAGGCTGCGCCGCGCGATGCCAACGGCTTCGTGCAGGGCACGCGCACCACCGAGCACGGCCTGTTCGTCTTCCTCGACACGCTGGACGAGACCAGCCACGCCGGCGAGATGTGCGCCAAGCGCTTCGACTGGCTCGCGAAGACGCTCGCGGCTGCGCCTGCCGACCAGCCGTTCGTCGTGTTCATGCATCACCCGCCCTTCCCGATCGGCGTCCATGCGATGGACGAGATCGGGCTGAAGCAGAGTGCCGAATTTGCCGAGGTGATCGCACCCTATCGCGCCCGCATCCGCCATCTGTTCTTCGGCCATGTACACCGTCCCATCTTCGGCAGCTACGGCAAGATCCCGTTCTCGACCTTGCGCGGCACCAACCACCAGGTCTGGTTCGAGCTCGACGCCGGCGCGCCGCATCTGGCCAGCCACGAGCCGCCCGCCTATGGCGTCGTGCTGATCGACGACGAGAACCTCGTCGTGCACAGCCACGACTTCCTCGACGAAAGTCTGCGCTTCCCGTTCGAACCACCCGTGGGAACGGACGGCCGCGACTATGCGCTCAATTTCCCGGCGCGGTGAGATGAGCCTCGCCGAACCCGCGGCTCTTCCGGTCGCGACCTCGGCGGCGGCGCGCCTGGACGTCCTGAAGCGCCTCGGCACGCGCTTCAGAGCTTCGCTGCCCGCCTATCTCCTGTTGCTGCCCTCGCTGGTCTTCCTCGCGCTGTTCACCTATGGCGCGATGGGCCGCGTGCTCGTCGATGCGCTCTACCAGCGCGCCACGCCGAAGGCGCCGGTCCGCTTCGTCGGTCTCGACAACGTCGCAGCGGTGCTGGCCGACCCCGCTTTCTCCGGCGCGGTCGTCAACAATCTCGTCTATGCTGTGGGCACCGCGGTCCCCAGCATCGGCCTCGCGCTCTTGTTCGCGCTGGCGCTGTCGCGCACCAACGCCGTGAGCAGCGCGCTGCGCACGGCACTGTTCCTGCCGGTGCTGATCCCGATGGTCGCGGCCTCCGCGCTGTTCATGTTCATCTTCCTGCCCAATGTCGGCCTGCTCGACTACTACATTGGCCGCTTGCTTCCGGTGCTGCCGAACTGGCTCGGCGACCCCGATATCGCGCTTTACGCGATCATGGTCATCACGATCTGGAAGAACGCGGGCTATTACATGCTGTTCTTCCTCGCCGGCCTCCAGGCCGTGCCCGAAGACGTGATGGAGGCCGCACATCTCGACGGCGCCGGGCCTTACATGCGCCTGCGCCACATCATCCTGCCGGAGCTCAAGCCCACTTTCCTGTTCGTTACCGTGATCGCCACGCTCAACGCGGTGACGCAGGTCGACCACGTCTTCGTCATGACCCAGGGCGGACCGTCGAACTCGACCAACCTCGTGCTGTTCTACATCTACCAGCAGGCGGTCGAGCATTACGACGTCGGCAAGGCCTCGGCCGCGACGCTGCTGACTCTCGCCGCACTGATGGGCCTCACCGCGCTCTCCTTCCGCACCATGGCCAACCGCGAGGGCGGGCCATGAAGCTGTTCGACCGCCTGTTCAGGGACGCCCCGCTCGCCACAAGGGGCGAGATCACGCCCAAGCTCGGCTTCCTGCTGACCGTGCTGCTCGCGATCGTCTGGCTCATCCCGTTCCTGTGGATGGTCGTGGCGACGCTGCGCCCGGCCTCCGACGGCATCAACGCCATGGCCGAGTTGATGCCGAGCCTGAAGCCGACGCTCGACAATGTCAGGGATGCCTGGGAGATCGGCGATTTCCCGCGCTACACGCTCAACACCACGATCATCTGCGCCGGCATTCTGCTGGTGCAGTTCGCCACGATCACGCTGGCGGGCTTTGCCTTCGCCCGCCTCGCCTTCGTCGGCAAGACGCTGATCTTCTATCTGTTCCTGATGCAGCTGATGCTGGTGCCGGTGCTGCTGATCGTACCGAACCTGTCGCTGGTGGCGCAGCTCGGCCTCTACGACACGCTCACCGGCGTGATGATGCCGTTCTTCGCCTCCGCCTTCGGCACCTTCCTGATGCGGCAGGCGTTCGAAGCCATTCCGACCGAACTGGAAGACGCCGCGCTGATCGATGGCGCCAGCCTGTTCCAGCGCATCCGCCACATCTACGTGCCGCTGTCGGTGCCGAGCTTCTCGGCCTTCGCCATCATCTCCGTCACCAGCCACTGGAACGACTTCCTGTGGCCGCTGATGGTGATCAACTCGCCGGACAAGCGGCCGCTCACGGTCGGGCTCTCGGTCTTCACCAAGACCGCGGAGGGCACGCAAGCGTGGGGCACCATCGCCGCCGGCACGCTGATGGTGATCGCGCCGCTGCTCATCACCTTCCTGATCTTCCAGAAGCGCTTCATCAGCTCTTTCGTCACCTCAGGCATCAAATAGGAGATTCTTCGATGCTGTTTTCCCGCAGGCTCATGCTGGGCCTCGCCATGGCAGGCTCTATGGCAGGCGCCCTCGCCTTTCCGGCTCTCGCCGGCGAAGGTCCGACCGAGATCGATTTGTTCTTCCCCGTCCCCGTCGACGGCAAGCTCGCCCGCGACATGGGCACCTTGATCAAGGAGTTCAACGAGACCCATCCGGACGTCAAGGCAACCGCGGTCTACACCGGCTCCTATGACGACACGCTGATCAAGACGCGCGCCGCGATCAAGGCCGGCAAGCCGCCGTCCGCCGTGATCATGTCGGCCAACTTCCTGCTCGACATGCAGATCGAGAACGAGCTCACCAATCTCGATGCCCTGATCAAGGCCGACGGCACCACCAAGGAGCAGTTCCTCGGCCAGTTCTTCCCCGCGCTGCAGGGCAACGCGGTGATCAACCGCTCGGTCTACGGCGTCCCGTTCCACAATTCGACGCCGCTGCTCTACATCAACGCCGACAAGGCCAAGGAAGCCGGTCTCGATCCGAGCAAGCCGCCGCAGACCTGGGCCGAGCTCACCGACTGGGCCAAGAAGCTCACCAAGCGCGAGGGCGACAAGGTGACCCAATGGGGCGTCGCGATCCCCTGCGCCTACGACTATTGCGGCTGGATGATGGAAACGCTCACCATGAGCAATGGCGGGCGCTACTACAACGAGGAGTTCGGCGGCGAGGTCTATTACGACACGCCCTCGATGCTGGGCGCACTGACCTGGTGGAACGACCTTGTCACCAAGCACAAGGTCCATGCGCCCGGCGCCACGCCCGGCCCTGCCGTCAGCACCTCTTTCATCTCAGGCAATGCTGCGATGATGATGCTGTCGACGGGCTCGCTCACTTACGTGCGCGACAACGCCAAGTTCAACTACAAGGTCGCCTTCATCCCGCGCAACGTCCGCAACGCCGTGCCGATCGGCGGCGCCTCGCTGATCGTTCCGGCCGGGCTCGAGGCCGACAAGCAGAAGGCCGCCTGGACGCTGATCAAGTGGATGACCTCGCCCGAGAAGAGCGGCTGGTGGAGCCGCGCCACCGGTTATTTCGCGCCCAACATGGCCGCCTACAAGACGCCTGAGATGGTCGACTTCCTGAGCAAGAACCCGGACGCCAAGACCGCCGTCGAGCAGCTCGATGTCGCAAAGCCCTGGTTTGCGACCTACAAGACCGTCCCGGTGCGCAAGACGCTGGAGGACGAGGTGATGCTGGTCCTCAACGGCAAGAAGCAGCCGAAGGAGGCCCTCGCCGCCGCCCAGAAGGCCGCGGATGAGACGCTGAAGCCGTACAATGCGGAGACGTCGCTGAAGCTGCCGTAAGGATCGCTGCATCGCCAACGACCATCGGCGCTCCGTCATGCGGGGCGCCGATTTCGTTTTAGGCGGTCGCCCGTATTAACCCCCCGTCCACCATCCGGCGGCCCGCACCGCCGGTAACCATCGCAATTAACAGACCCTCAACGCACCCCCGACAAATCTATCAATGTTTCTGGAGATTTCGCCGTGGATCTGTTGGTTTTCGAGTTCCTGGGATTGGCGTTGGTCGCCATGTGCGTGGTCGTGGTGGCGTTGCCCTGTGCCCGCAAATCCTCGCACCGGGTCCGCTACGAATAGGAATTTCGTCGGAAAAAGCGATTCCGATCCAAATGCAAGGCTCGAATTCGCATCGAGCCCCTTGACATCACAGCGCTTTCGGCAGAACGGCTGATGTCAAGTGTCATGGGCCGTTCATGGATTTGATTACCACCACCGCTGACCTCGCGGCTGCCTGCAGCCGGCTGGCCAAGCACCCCGTCATTACCGTCGATACCGAGTTCCTGCGCGAGACCACCTACTACCCGCTGCTATGCGTGGTGCAGATGGCCAGCGCCGAGGAAGCCGTCGTCGTCGATACCCTGGCCGAGGGGATCGACCTCAAGCCGTTCTTCGAGCTGATGGCCAACGAGGCCGTGCTGAAGGTCTTCCACGCCGCCCGTCAGGACATCGAGATCATCTGGCACCAGGCCAACATCATCCCGCATCCGGTGTTCGACACCCAGGTTGCCGCGATGGTGCTGGGGTACGGCGACAGCATCGCCTACGACGCGCTGGTCGAGAAAGTCACCGGCCACCGCCCCGACAAGACCCACCGCTTCACCGACTGGTCGCGCCGGCCGCTGACCAAGGAGCAGATGCATTACGCCGTGTCCGACGTCACGCATTTGCGCGACGTGTTCGCAGCGCTCGATGCCGACCTCAAGAAGCGCCGCCGCAGCGAATGGGTCTCCATCGAGATGGAGGTCCTGACCTCGCCCCGGACCTACGACTTCCACCCCGAGCGCGCCTGGGAGCGGCTGAAGACGCGCGTGCGCAAGCCGAAGGATCTCGCGGTCCTGATGGAGGTCGCCGCCTGGCGCGAGCAGGAAGCGCAGAGCCGCGACGTGCCGCGCGGCCGCGTGCTGCGCGACGAGGCCATCAGCGATATCGCGACCCACGCGCCGAACACGCTGGAGAAGCTCGCCCATCTGCGCTCGGTGCCGAAGGGTTTTGAGAAATCCAAATGGGGCGCGGACATCGTCGCCGCGGTCGAGCGCGGGCTGGCACGGGATTTTTCGACGTTGCCGAAGCTGGAGAAGCCGCGCAACAACAACAATGGCGCCGCCATCGTCGAGCTCTTGAAGGTGCTGCTGCGCATGACCGCGGAGCGGCATGCGGTCGCCAGCAAGGTGATCGCCACCGTCGACGATCTCGAAGAGATCGCAGCCGACGACGAAGCCGACGTCCCCGCCTTGCGCGGCTGGCGCCGCGAGCTGTTCGGCGATGCCGCCTTGAAGCTCAAGCGCGGCGAGTTGGCGCTGGCGATCGAGAAGGGCCGCGTGATCGGGGTGCAGCGGGCGTAAGGCTGCCGCCAGCTATCAACGCGGCATAATTCAGACCGTCATCCCCGCGCAACGGCGAAGCCGTTGTCTGCAAAGGCGTGCGATGCAAAGCATCGCACGGGGATCCTCGAAGGATGAGCGGCCACACTGCGAGCCAGCCGGGCCGTCGCCCTTCGAGGGCCGCTGAAGAAGCGGCCACCTCAGGGTGACGGTGTTAGATTGAGCGCCCAGACAAGAGCCTACGCCGGCGTCAGCTTCGCCACTTCCGCCTTCATGTCATTCAGCACGCCCGAAATGGCGGCGACGAGGTCGTCGATCTGCGCCTTGGTGACGATCAGCGGCGGGCAGATGGCGATGGCGTCCAGCATGTTGCGCGAGATCACGCCGCGCTCCTGGAGCATGCGGCTGGCGATGCCGCCGACGGCGCCCGGTGTCGCCGCTGCGGTCTTGCGCCCTTTGTCGAGCACGAGCTCGATCGCCGCGATCATGCCGACGCCGCGAACCTCGCCGACCAGCGGATGGCTGGTGAGCTCGCGCAGTCTGCCCTGCATGTAGGCGCCGAGCTCGGCGGCATGGGCGACCAGGCCGCGCTCCTCGATGATCTTGAGGTTTTCCAGCGCAACCGCCGATCCGACCGGATGACCGCCCGCGGTGAAGCCGTGGCCGAGCACGCCGATCTTGTTGCTCTCGTCCGCGATCGGCTCGAACATGCGATCGTTCATGATGATGGCCGAGAACGGGAAATAGCTCGAGGTAATCTGCTTGGAAACCACGAGCACGTCAGGCTTGATGCCGTAGGTCTCGCAGCCGAACATCTTGCCGGTCCGGCCGAAGCCGCAGATCACCTCGTCGGCGACGAGCAGGATGTCGTACTTGTTCAGGACCGCCTGGATCTTGTCCCAATAGGTCGCCGGCGGCACGATGACGCCGCCCGCGCCCATCACCGGCTCGCCGAAGAACGCCGCGATCGTATCGGGACCCTCCTTCTGGATCAGCGCGTCGAGCTCCTCGGCCCGGCGCGTCGCAAACGCTTCCTCGGTCTCGCCGGGGGCGCCGTCCTTGTAGAAATGCGGCGAGCCCGTGTGCAGGATGTTCGGCAGCGGCAGATCGAACGAGCGGTGGTTGTTCGGCAGGCCGGTGAGGCTCGCCGAGGCAATGGTGACGCCGTGATAGGCGCGCATCCGGCTGATCACCTTCTTGCGCTGGGGCTGGCCGAGCGCGTTGGAGCGATAGGCGATCAGCTTGAGGACGGTGTCGTTGGCTTCCGAGCCGGAATTGGTGAAGAATACCTTGCTCATCGGCACAGGCGCGAGCGCGACCAGTTTCTCGGCAAGGTCGATCGAGGGCCCGTGCGATTTGGCGGAGAACGTGTGATAGAACGGCAGCGCCAGCATCTGCTTGTGTGCAGCCTCGACCAGCCGCCTCTCGTTGAAGCCGAGCCCGACGCTCCACAGGCCGGCCATCGCCTCGAAATAGCGCTTGCCCGACGCATCGAAGACGTAGGGACCCTCGCCGCGCTCGATCACCAGGGGACCGGCCTGCTGATGGGTGCGCGCATTGGTGTAGGGATGGAGCTGATAGGCCACATCCCGGGCCTCTTGCGAATTGGGCAGCATGGACATTTGCGAGGATCCTTGAAAGCGTCACGTCGCAGGCACAGCCGGCGTCATCACTCGATGATCAAGTACCTTGGCTATTGCGACAGCGCAGAACTTGCAACGCCAATTCGTCGGCAGCAAGCGCTCAGCAGCGATGCACAAAGATGCACGCGAAAAAGCTGCACGTGACATTGCCGCACGTGACAAAGCCGCACGTGACAAATCCGCTCATGACGAAGCAACACGTGGAGCAGCTCTCATGCCGCGTCGTCGTCATGCCCGTCGTCAGTGCCGGCGGCGGCTTCCCTCACCTCCACCAGCGCCATCGAGAGCAGATAGACCGTCGTCGGCAAACCCAGCCCGCGCGCCCTCTCGGCCGCACGCGACAGATCGCTCGCCAGCTCCTTGAGCTCGTCTCCCCGTGACAATCTCTCACCCCATCCGCCGGTCGCGGCCGCCTACACCGCAACGGCGCCGCTGGTTCTGATCAGTTCGGCGCTGGACTGGATTGTAGCAAAATTCCCGATGACATTCACTACCGCATGCTTATAGGCGGCGGCATCGCCCGTACCCGGCTGCCGGCAAGCCGCGGCGTCAGCGACGACCTGGTAGCGATGGCTGCGGTGAAACCCATCAACGGCGGTGGCCAGGATGGTCTCGTCCAGGGAAAAACCGATCAGAATGCAGCGCACAGTGCGGATATTGGACATGTAGTCCACAAACCGCGACGAGCTGTAGGCCGACGGCAGCGGATGGTCGAACGTCATTTCTCCCGGCCGCGGCTTGGTCTTCGCGATCCAATCGGTCAGCCTCGATGCCGGATTGAACCACGCCGCCTGTGCGATGCGCTTCAGATGCATCACCGGCCAGAGATTGCCCCGCCACAAGGTCAGGAGTTCCAGGCAGCGCGCAGTGACGGCGTCGCCGTCGAGGACGACGTGGCGGCGCCCAGGGGTCAGATATTCGACCTGGAGATCCGCGCAGACCAGGATCGGCGGATCTTCGTGAATGGAAGCCAGCATTGTCTTGCGCAGAGCTGCACCAGTTTCAACGGTCGGCGAGCGCGAGATCCCGCAGCGGTGAGGTCACCGCCCGCCCCGCCGAAGCGTCGAGCACGCCCGGCCGGTCCCAATCGCCTTCGGGGCGGATGATCACGTAGGGATCGCTGTCCAGCGTGATCGCGTCCGGTCCCGGCTCGATCTCCAGCAGCATTTCCGTGTAGGAAAAATCCGAGAACGTGACCTTGCGATTGTGGCCGAGCGGCTTGGCGCCGAAATGGGCCCAGAAATCGACCAGCCTGTCCTGCGCCTGGCCGTAGATCTTGCGAAAACCCTTGCGCTTCACATAGTCGACGCTGGCCTGCACCAGCTTGAACGAGACGCGCGAGCGCCGGTATTGGTGGCGGACCGCGAGCCGCTCCACCTTGGCGAAATCGCCGAAGAAGCGCACCCGCAGGCAGCCTGCGGGCTCGTTGCCGACGAAGCCGATGAAATGGGCCGCGACCATGTCGTTGCCGTCGAACTCCTCCTCGAACGGACAATCCTGCTCGGCGAGATAGACCGCCGAGCGAATGGCAGTGACCAGCATGAGATCGCTTGGATCGCGCGCAAGGCGGATGGTGATGGCGCGGGAACAGGGCTTGGCGACGGGAATCCTAGTACCGTGCATCTGCAAAACTCCTTGCTTGGATGATCGCGCCTGGCATCCGCATCGGCTGCCGATGCCAGGGCCGCTCGTAGCACCAGAGGTCGGGCTGGAAGCTCGGGACCGGCGCAAAGCCGGTCGCCTTCATGATGTCGCGTCCGGCCACCGTTGACGGCTGCGCATAGCAATCGGCGCTGCGAAACCTTAGCTGTCGCAGATGTGCTGCAGCCTTGCCGAGACCGGCGATACCGCGTCCCGTCGCCGCGATCGCCCAGATGTAGATGGCAGCGACCTCTTCGTTCGCGGAAGCGAGATAGCGCGTCTCGGGCGCGGCGAGGCAGATCTCGTCGAGCAGCAGCGCATCGTGCCCGCGGTCATTGAGAAACAGGAAAGCCATGCCGCCGACGAGATCGCCTTTTCGGCGGAACGTCAGGATGCTCTGGGGATCGAACGTGAAGTAATGCGCAAGTTCGGCTGTCCCGATCCGCACGCCCGGCACCAGCCGGTGCGCCATCTGCGAAAGCGGTGCAATTTCGGACAATTGCGCGCAGCGGACATCCACATCCGAGCTCAGCGGCAAGGCATCGAAATCATGCCTTGCGGCAAACGAGCCCCTTTCCATAGCCATATCGCGCCTCTATCGTCCGGGCTTTCGTGCCCCGCTATGCCGACGAGCTTAGCGGCTGGGGATCAGGAGTATGCAGCAGTTATTGCACCGGGGTGCTGCTATGATGCAGCACCGTGAAGAAGCCCTGGGCGCGTCCTGGGACGATTTGAAACTGTTTTTAGCGTGCGCAAAATATAAAAGTTTTCGCAACGCCGCTGAGGAGCTCGGGCTCACCTCCACGACGCTGATGCGCCGGATCGACCGGCTCGAAGAGAGCATCGGCTGCAAGCTGTTCCTGCGCGACCAGAGCGGGCTCACGCTCAGCGATGAAGGCACCGCGATGATCGCCGACGTTGCGCATATGGAGCGTCATGCCTTCAACGTCTTCCGGCGCGCCTCGCGGTCGTCGAACGACACCTCAGGCACAGTGCGCGTCGCGGTGACGGAAGGCCCGGGCAATTTCTGGATCCTGCCGCGACTGATCGACTTCCAGAAGACCTACCGCAAGATCACCGTCGATCTGCGCTGCGCGATGGAGCAGGCCGACGTCGCACGGCTTGAATCGGACATCGCGATCCAGCTCGAGCCGCCGACCAATCCGGATCTGATCGTCGCCAAGCTCGGGCGTCTGCACATCTATCCCTTCGTCTCCAAGGAGTACGAAAATCTCTACGGCGTGCCGGCGACGCTGGCGGACCTGAAGAACCACCGCATCATCAAGCAGAGCGCGCCGCAGGTCGACGACGGCGCCTACGCGCGCGTGCTCGGACTGAAGTCGCTCGAGGGCATCGTCGGGATCAAGACCAACTCCTCGGTCGGCGTGCTCTATGCCGTCGAGCGCGGCGCCGGCATCGGCTTCCTGCCGACGGTCTCGATCGCGCTCGGCGCGCCGCTGATCGCCGTCGATCTCGGCGTCAGCCACCACGCCGATCTCTGGCTCACCTATCACCGGGAATTCCGCACCTCCGAGCGCCACAAGATCGTGGTCGACTGGCTGAAGAAGATCTTCGATGCCAAGACCTATCCCTGCTTCCGCGACGAGTTCATCCATCCGAACGCGCTGGTGCCGATGATGACGGCGGCGCGCGAGGGTTTTGGATTGACGGGATATGTCGCGGCGACGCCGACCTAGGAGGCTGCGCCTACCAGCGATATTCGAACCCGACCGTGCCCTGGTGCGAGGTCAGCTCGTTGCGAAACTTGCCGTCGTAATTGACGTAGAGCCGCGCGACGCTGGTCAGGCTGAGCGAAGCCGAGGCACCGGCATCCACGCCGTAACGGCTCTCGCCGATGCCGGGAACGACAATGTTCTGGGCGCCGAGGCTGACCTGGACCGATCCCAGATCCTGGTGGAAATTGTCAACGAACTTGCCGTAGCCGGACAGGTCCAGGATCTTCTGGTCGATGATGAAGTAGCGGCCGATCTCGGCCCCGATCATGATGCGTGCGCGTGAGAGCGCCGTCGAACCAACGTTGAGCGGGTCGAGGCCGCCGGCCTCCTGGAACGCCGCGCTGGTGGCGCGCACATATTCCAGTGCGCCCTTGGGCACGATGCGCATCTGGTCCTTGGTCCAGTAATAGCTGATCTCGGTCAGCGCGCCATCGACCGCGGCGCGATAGCCCGCGGTCGCAAGGCCAAGGCCGGTGTCGCGGCTGGAACGGACCTTGCCGAAACCGTGCACCACGGCAAAGGCCCAGGTCCATGGCCCCTTGTCGACCGAGCCGTTGAAGCCGATTTGCGTCAGGTCGAGCGTGGCCGACTGCAGCGCCAGCGGCACGTCGATGTCGGTGTGGCTCTGGTCGACCGAGAAGCCGAGATTGACGCCCGGGGCCACGCGCGCGCCGAAGCCTGCGACGCCGCCAACCGTCTTGCGCCTGTCGCCGACGAAGTCGCCTTGCGCATCGGTCCGGACCGAGATGCCGTAGCTCTCGAACCAGGTGCGGTAGCGCGGATCCTCGGTGCTGGCGGACGCGCCGCCGCCGCCGGGGTTGGTGCGGAACGTCCGGTTGAAACCGTTCGATGCCTGGTTGCCGAGCCGCTCCAGGAAATTCGAGCCGAGATCGAGCGCGGCGTTGCCGGCCGACGGGGACGGGATCGGGGTGGGCGACGGCGTGGGCGTCGGGGTCGGCGTAGGCGTCGGGCTTTGCGCGAAGACTGGCGACGTGGCCGACATCACGACGATCGCAAACGCCGTCGCGATCGCTGCCGCGACCCTGCGGACGCGGTCCAGCCCGATCGTCTGCCGTGTCCCGGAGGGCTGCGATGTGCAGCACATGACGACAAATCCCGAAGCAAATGGCGGCGCGCAAAAATGCAACACGCGCGGCGCACGCATGTCGCGATTTGTGCCGAACTGCCACGGAGGGTCAACCGCTTAGCCCGCGGTGACCGAGGCTATTGCCCTCGATTGTGGTTCCGCGGCCACAGGTCGGAAATTGCAGAACGGCACAATCCGCCCGCCCTTGAAATTTACGCGCAGCTTGCTAACGGGCGATTTTCATGTTGCAATGTTGGACACAATCGGAATTGGCCGCTCGGCTGTGCGTTTCGCGACATTGAGACTCAAGACTCGAACAGACTCCCGGAAGCCCGTTTGTGGCGTGGCACGCGAAAAGCGGCCGCGTCTTTTTTATATCTAGTGGAGGAGACTAGCGATGCCGCAAAAGGGCACCGTCAAATGGTTCAACCCGACCAAGGGCTATGGGTTCATCAAGCCGAACGGCAGCGACAAGGACGTGTTCGTCCACATCTCCGCCGTCGAGCGTGCCGGACTCTCGACCCTCAACGAGAACCAGGTGGTTGAATACGACCTCGTGGAGAACCGCGGCAAAGCATCCGCGGAGAACCTCAAGGTCTCCTGATATCTCTCGAGCCAAAGCGCGAGAGATCATGACGTTGCCCCCGGCTCTGCCGGGGGATTTTGTTTGTATTGGACGACATAATACCGAAGAGCAGTTGCCTGGAGCTAAGACTATCGCCACCAAGCGGCCATCGATAACGACTGACGAATACTTGCGTCCAGATTCTGCGCGCGATACCGCGCGCATTGATATCGGGGTGCAAACTGCCTTCGATGTTTTCGGCTCGGAACTTTCAGACGAGACGTTCGCGGGTGTATTCGATCAGCCCCGCCCGATCGACAAACCGGTGGATGAGCTATTCCGCGGCGCCTGAGTCCAGCAGGCCCCGCCTAGCGCACCACCGGCGCAACCAGAAAATTCTCCGACGCCGCGCTCCCCGCCGTCTTGCACACATCACCCTCGATCCGGACCTTGCCGGTCGCGAGCAGACGTAGCGCTTCCGGATAGATGCGGTGCTCGACCTCGAGGATGCGCTCCGACAGCGTATCGCCCGTGTCGTGGTCGCCGACGGGAACCGCGCCCTGCATCACGATCGGGCCGGCATCGGTCTCGGGGATGACGAAGTGCACCGTCGCGCCGGACAGCTTGACGCCGGCGCGCAAGGCTTGGCCGTGCGGGTCGAGACCGGGGAAGGACGGCAGCAGCGAGGGATGGATGTTGAGCATCCGCCCGTACCATGCCCTGGTGAACTCGGCCGTGAACAGGCGCATGAAGCCGCCGAGACAAATCAGCTCGATGCCGTGCTGGTCGAGCGCCGCCTGCAGCACCTTCTCGAAACCGGCGCGGTCCTTGCCGAACGGCTTGCTCTCGATCACCAGCGTGTTCACGCCGCTTGCCTTGGCCCGTTCAAGGCCGAGCGCATCGGCCTTGTTCGAGATGACGAGCGAAATCTCCGCCGGGAAATCCGCAGCAGTGGCGGCCCTGATCAGCGCGGACATGTTGGAGCCGCGGCCGGAGATCAGGATGGCGACGCGGCGCTTCATCACAGCGCCAGTCATTACAGTGCCATGTCGAGATGGCCGTTATAGACGACGCGGTGCTCGCCCTCGGCCGGGATCACGGTGCCGAGTTGCGCCACGGTCTCACCGGCGTCGGTGAAGACCTGCATGACCTCGTCGACCTTGTCGGGCTCGACGATCGCGATCATGCCGATGCCGCAGTTGAAGGTGCGCAGCATCTCCAGCTCGGCGATGCCGGCCTGCGCGGCCAGCCATTTGAACACCGGCAGCACCGGCAGGCGGGCCAGATCGATACCGACGCCGAGGCTGTTCGGCAGCACGCGCGGAATGTTGTCGGTGAAGCCGCCGCCGGTGATGTGGGCAAGGCCCTTCACCGCGCCGGTCTCGCGGATCGCGCGCAGGCAGGATTTGACGTAGAGTTTCGTCGGCGTCAGCAGCGCGCCGCCAAGGGTCATGACCGGGGCGAACGGCGCTGGCGCCTCGAAGCCGAGGCCCGATTGTTCCACGATCTTGCGCACCAGCGAGAAGCCGTTCGAATGCACCCCCGACGAGGCGAGGCCAATCACGGCGTCGCCAGCCGCGATGTCCTTGCGCGGCAGCAGCGTGCCCCGCTCCGCAGCACCGACGGCAAAGCCGCCGAGGTCGTAATCGCCGTCCTTGTACAGGCCGGGCATCTCGGCGGTCTCGCCGCCGATCAGGGCGCAGCCGGATTCGCGGCAGCCCTCCGCGACGCCTGCGACGATCGAGGCCGTCGCCTCCGGATCGAGCTTGCCGCACGCGAAATAGTCCAGGAAGAACAGCGGCTCGGCGCCCTGCACCACGAGGTCGTTGACGCTCATGGCGACAAGATCGATGCCGATCCCGCCATGCAGCCCGGTCTCGATCGCGATCTTGACCTTGGTGCCGACGCCGTCGGTCGCGGCCACGAGGACCGGATCCTTGAAACCGGCCGCCTTGAGGTCGAACAGGCCGCCGAAACCGCCGATCTCGGCGTCGGCGCCCGGCCGCGCGGTGGCGCGCACCATCGGCTTGATCAGGTCGACCAGGCGGTTGCCCGCATCGATATCGACGCCTGAATCGGCGTAAGTGAGGCCGTTTTTGCGGTCGGTCATGCCCGATTTCCAGTGGGTTCGCGGCTGGTTACGTCGAATTCCGGGGACGCGCAATGGCTCGCATGGCGCACCGCCGTATACTATGTAGAGATATCAACCGGTTCAGCCTCCCGAGAGGCCGGATTCGAGGTCAGACCGGGTGCCGGGAAGCGCTTTCGTGAGTATTCCGAATATCATTACCCTGGGCCGCATCATGCTGGTCCCGATCATCGTCTGGGCCATCGTGTCGAGCCAAATGGAGGTCGCGTTCGCCGTCTTCCTGATCGCCGGTATCAGCGACGCCGTGGACGGCTTCCTGGCCAAGCGCTTCAACATGACGAGCGAGCTCGGCGCCCTGCTCGACCCGCTCGCGGACAAGGCGCTGCTGGTCTCGATCTACATGGCGCTGGGCATCTGGGGCGCAATTCCGCGCTGGATCGTGATCCTGGTGGTCTCGCGCGACATCATGATCGTCGCCGCCGTGATCGTGTCCTGGCTGTTCGACCGGCCCGTTGAGATGAAGCCGTCGAAAGTGTCCAAGCTCAACACCGTGGCACAGGTGGCGTTCGCGGCGCTCGTGCTGGCAGCGCTTGCCTTCGGCTTCAAGCCGGCCCCTTATGATATCATCCTGATGGGCCTCGTCACGGTCTTCACACTCTCCTCCGTGTCGCTCTATCTGGTCGAGTGGCTGCGGCACATGAGCACGATCGAGGCCAAGTAGCACGATCGAGGCCAAATGAGAGGCGATGCGGCCCCGTAAAAGGCCAACTCCCGCTCGATACGTCCGACCTCTTCGAATGACGCCGGCGCGCCGGCATGGAGCAAAGCAAGCGTGCCAGGCCGCGTTCACCCCCGACAATTGGCGTTTTCGCTTCCGCATGCGGAGAGCCTCAGCCGGGACAATTTCCTCGAAGGCCCCGCCAATGCGGCCGGTCTCGGCCTGATCGACAGCTGGCCGGAATGGCCGAACCGGATCATGTGGCTGGCCGGTCCCGAAGGAAGCGGCAAGAGCCATCTCGCCGCGATCTGGGCCGAGGCATCAGGGGCCCGCTCCACCACGGCCAATGCGCTGACCGCTGCGGGGGTCCCGGGCACGCTCGCCACCGGCGCGCTGGTGGTCGAGGATCTCAAGGCCAGGGAAGTTGACGAACGCGCCCTCTTCCACCTGATGAACCTCGCCCGCGAGGATGGCGCCTACGTCCTGTTCACCGGACGCGAGGTGCCGGCCTCGCTGGAGATCGAGCTTCGCGACCTGCGCTCGCGTCTGCGCGCCGTTCCAGTGGTCGCGTTGCTGCCGCCCGACGACCAGCTGTTCCGCGGCCTGATCGTCAAATTCTGCGCCGACCGCCAGCTCACCGTGGACGAGAGCGTGGTCGGCTACCTCGCCACCCGCCTGGAGCGGTCCTCGGCCGCCGCCCGCCAGGCCGTGGAACTGCTCGACAGCGAAGCCCTCAGGCTCGGCCGCCCGGTCACCCGGGCGCTGGCCGCCGAGCTGCTCCGCGACGCCTGATCGGCCTCCGTGGCCGCCTCCAGACCCACGCCAAGCCCGCTTGACGCGGCGAACCGGCGGAACATCAATGTCATCGAAACGTCATCGCTCTAACACATGCTCCGGCCGGTTTTGCGCATAAGTCGCAAATTGGGGCGAACTGGATGGACCGACTTCTGATGGACTCTGCGCAAGCTGTTGAAACTAAAGAAAAAGCCCCAGAGACCGAGAGCCTGCCGGCGATCGCATCGAGTCCCGAGCGATTCATCAACCGCGAGCTCTCCTGGCTGCATTTCAACCGCCGCGTCCTGGAGGAATCGGTCAATCCCAGCCACCCCATGCTGGAGCGGGTGCGATTCCTGTCGATTTCGGCGAATAACCTCGACGAGTTCTTCATGGTCCGCGTCGCCGGCATCAAGGCCCAGGTGCGTGAGGGCATTGCCGAACGCAGCCCCGACGGCCTGACGCCATCCGAGCAACTCGCGCTGATCAACCGCACCGTCTCCGAGCTCGCCTCCGACCAGCAGGCGATCTGGCGCGACCTGCGCGGCACGCTGGCCGATGTCGGCATCGTGCTCGTCGAGGGCAAGGAGGTCACCAAGGCGGAACGGACCTGGATCGAGGACTACTTCCTCAGCAACGTATTCCCGCTGCTGACCCCGCTGGCGATCGACCCGGCCCACCCCTTCCCGTTCATCCCGAGCCTCGGCTTCACCATCGCGCTCCAGCTCACCCGCGCCGCCGACGGCAAGCAGATGAACGCGCTGATCCGCATGCCCGGCAAGATCGACCGCTTCATCCGCCTGCCGACCGAGGGCAAGGCCGTCCGGCTGATCTCGCTGGAGCAGGCGACCGCCCTGTTCATCAACCGCCTGTTCCCAGGCTACAATCTGCACGGCCAGGGCGCCTTCCGCATCATCCGCGACTCCGAGCTCGAAATCGAGGAAGAGGCGGAAGACCTCGTCCGCCTGTTCGAGACCGCGCTGAAGCGCCGCCGCCGCGGATCGGTGATCCGGCTCGAGATCGACGCCAAGATGCCGGAGGAGCTGCGCAACTTCGTTCAGCACGCGCTGTCGGCCGCCGATGACGAGGTGTTCCTGGTCGACGGCGTGCAGGCGATGAACGAGCTCTCGCAGCTCACCCGCCTCGACCGGCCCGATCTCGAATTCACCCCTTACGTGCCGCGCCACCCCGAGCGCGTGCGCGAGCATGGCGGCGACATCTTTGCCGCGATCCGGCAGAAGGACCTCGTGGTCCATCATCCCTACGAATCCTTCGACGTGGTGGTGCAGTTCCTGCAGCAGGCCACGCGCGACCCCGATGTCGTCGCGATCAAGCAGACGCTCTACCGCACCTCCAACAACTCGCCGATCGTCCGCGCGCTGGCGGAAGCCGCCGAGGCCGGCAAATCCGTCACCGCGTTGATCGAGCTGAAGGCGCGCTTCGACGAGGAAGCCAATATCCGCTGGGCACGCGACCTCGAACGCGCCGGCGTGCAGGTCGTCTACGGCTTCCTCGAACTGAAGACGCACGCAAAGCTCTCGATGGTGGTGCGCCGCGAGGGCGGCAGCCTCACGACTTACGTCCATACCGGCACCGGCAATTATCACCCGGTCACCGCGCGCATCTACACCGACCTCTCCTACTTCACCTCGGATCCGACCATCGGCCGCGACGCCGCGCGTGTGTTCAATTTCATCACCGGCTATGCCGCGCCGAGCGATCTGGAGAAGATGGCGGTGTCGCCGCTGACCCTGCGCAAGCGCATCATCGAGCACATCCAGGGCGAGACCGCGCATGCGCGCCACGGCCGCCACGGTGCGGTCTGGATGAAGATGAATGCACTGGTCGACCCCGACATCATCGACGCGCTCTATGAGGCTTCCCAGGCCGGCGTGCAGGTCGAGCTCGTGGTGCGCGGTATCTGCTGCCTGCGCCCCGGCATTCCCGGCCTGTCCGAGAACATCCGCGTCAAGTCGATCATCGGACGCTTCCTGGAACACGGCCGAATCTACTGCTTCGGCATGGGCCAGGGCCTGCCGAGCGCCAAAGCGGCTGTGTATATCTCCTCCGCCGACATGATGCCGCGCAACCTCGACCGCCGCGTCGAGGTGCTGTGTCCGCTGCAAAATCCGACGGTGCATCAGCAGGTTCTCGAACAGATCATGGTCGCGAATCTCAAGGACAATGAGCAGAGCTGGCAATTGTTGCCGGACGGGTCCTCAACGCGTATGAAGACCGCGAAAGGCGAGGAGCCTTTCAACGTCCACAACTACTTCATGACAAATCCGAGTCTGTCTGGCCGTGGAAAGTCGCTCAAGGAATCCTCGCCGCGTCGTCTCACGCGCCGGAACGAACGCCATCAATCCTGATCAGGGATGTTCGACGTGAAGCGGCCGCGCAAGCGCGGCTCGAGCGTCGCGGTCATCGATATCGGTTCCAACTCGGTCCGTCTCGTCGTCTACGAGGGGCTGACGCGGAGCCTCATTCCGATCTTCAACGAGAAGACGCTGTGCGGCCTCGGCCGCGAGGTGCAGAGCACCGGTCTGCTCGCGCCCGACGCCGTCGACAAGGCGCTGACCTCGCTGAGGCGCTTTCGCGCATTGTGCCGTGTGATGCAGGTCGGGCGCGTGTTCGCGATCGCGACCGCGGCCTGCCGCGACGCTTCCAACGGCCCCGACTTCATCGCGAAGGCCGAGCGCATCTGCGCCGTGAAGATCGAGATCCTCTCGGGCCCGCGCGAGGCGCGGCTGTCGGCGCTCGGCGTGATCTCCGGCATCCATCATCCCGACGGCATCGTCGGCGACCTCGGCGGCGGCTCGCTCGAATTGATCGACGTGCGCAGGAACAGCGTGCGCAGCGGCGTGACGCTGCCGCTGGGGGGCCTCGCGCTGCAGGACCTCGCGCATAAATCGCTCAAGCGCGCGGATCGCATCGTGCGCGAGGAGCTCGACGAGGTACCGCAGCTCACCGCCGGCAGCGGCCGCACCTTCTACGCCGTCGGCGGCACCTGGCGCGCGCTGGCGCGCATTCACATCATCCAGAGCGGCTATCCGCTCCAGGTGATGCACGGTTACTCGCTGTCGGCGGCTGAAGCGCTCGACTTCTCGCGTCGTCTCCGTCGCCTGGCGGCCGCGGACATGCTCGCCGACATCGAGAGCGTCGCCGATGCCCGCCGCCCCCTTCTCACCTATGCGGCGCTGGTGCTCGAGCACATCATCCGGGTGGCGAAGCCGAAGACGATCGTGTTCTCGACCTTCGGCGTGCGCGAGGGCCTGCTGCACGAGAAGCTGTCGGAGCCGGAACGCAACAAGGACGGCCTGATCTGCGCCGCGGAAGAGCTGAACCAGCTGCTGTCGCGCTCGGCCAAGCACGCCCACGAGCTGATCGCCTGGACCGACCGCCTCGCGCGTGTGGTGAAGCTGCGCGAGACCGAGGAGGACCGCCGCTTGCGCCACACCGCGTGCCTGCTGTCCGATATCGGCTGGCGCGTGCATCCCGATCACCGCGGCGAGCAGACGCTGAGCCTCGTCGTCAACGGCAATTTCGGCGCGATCACCCACACCGAGCGTGCCTTCGTCGGCCTGTCGGTGTTCTATCGCTATGCGGGCCTGAGCGAGGAAAACCAGCCGCCGGTCACCATACAGGAGCTGCTGACGCCGGCGCAGCTCGAACGCGCGCGCCTCTTGGGCGCGGCGTTCCGCGTCGCGCATCTGATCTCGGCGGCGCGCCCGGGCGTGCTGCCGGCCACGCATTTCCGCAGCCAGGGCCGCAAGCTGATGCTGGTGTTCGAGCACCGCCTCGGCGACCTCGTCGCCGACCGCGTCGGCAGCCGCTTCCGCGCACTCGCCCGCCTGGTCAGCCGCGCCGGCTCGATCGTGCGGCGCTAAAGCATGATCCGGAAAAGTGCGCAGCGGTTTTCCGAAAAGATCATGCTCAAACAACAACCTGAAGAGCGATGACGTTTCATCCTAATCGCATCGCGCTTTAGGGTCTTCAACCAGCAGCGGCCGTTCGATCGCGGCTGCCCTCTGGCGCGATGACGGCTTTCAGTCCGCCGAGCTCGGAATCGGTGAGGACAAGCAGCCATCCATAGGCACTGAGCACGTCCTGAACGATCGCGAGGCCGAGGCCGGCGCCCTCGCCGCGCTCATCCAGTCTCGCACCGCGTTCGAGCACGCGCGAACGTTCGGCGGCCGCGATGCCCGGCCCGTCGTCCTCGACCGTGATCGCCGGGCCCGCAATGGCATCCGCGCCAATGCGCACCTGGCTCTTGGCGTGACGGGCGGCATTTTCCAGGAGATTGCCCAGCACTTCGGCCAGATCGGTGCGATCGAGCGGCACGCTCGGTTCGCCCGTTATGCAGGCCTTGAATTCAAGCCTCTGCGCGGCAGGCGTGCGCGCCAGCGTCAGTATCAGGGACTCGACAAGCGGTCTGAGGGGCGTGGAGATACCGCCACGCTGTCGTGCCGTGCCTCGCGCCCGGGCGCGTGCCAGCTCGCGGTCGACATGACGGCTCATCGCGTCGGCGACAGCTTCGATGGCCTTGGCAACGTCCTGCTCACCTCGCTGACGCAAAAGCGCGACGTCGGCCGCGAGCGCGGCGAGCGGCGTCTTCAGCCCATGCGCCAAGTCGGCGGCGCGGCTGCGCGAACGTTCGATCTCGCCTTCCTGGGCGTCGATCAGATTGTTCACCTCTTCCACCAGCGGCTTCACCTCGGCAGGGACGTCGACGGGGAGATGCTTGCGTTGGCCTGAGCGGACGTCGGCGACGCCGCGGCGAAGTGCATCGAGCGGACGTAGGCCCAGTCCGACCTGGATCGAGGTGGCCGCCGCCAGCACCAGCCCCAGCAGGCCGAGCGCCAGTGCCAGATCCCTGGCGAATTGCGAGGCGGCGACCGACACGCGGGCAAGATCGGCCGCCACCGCGACGCGCACCGGGACGCGGCGGTCGCCCACGGTCAGCAGCACGCGGCGTTCACTGACCAGGAGCCGCGCGTTCGCCGGCCCGGGGATGACGTGACGGTGCAATTCGCGAGGCGACGGCTCGTCCTGCGGCAGGTCCAACGCCGTGTCCCACAGCGAACGTGAACGCAGCACCTGACCGCCGTCGTCCGATACCTGCCAGTACAGGCCCGAAAGCGGGTCGGCAAAACGCGGATCGGCCGGCGGCCGGCCCACCACCAGCTTGCCCTGGGCATCGACGTCGATACCCGCGACGAGCTGCTTCAAATAGATGTCGAGGTCGCTGCCGATCGTGCGCGTGACGTGGCGTTCGAACAGCAGCGTCAGCCCGGCGCCGGCAATGGTCAGCGCAACCAGGATGGCCACAACGCCGCCGGCCACCAGTCGCAGCCGCAACGAGCCCCAGCTCACGGCGTCGTCTCCGGTATCAGATAGCCGAAGCCGCGCCTGGTCTCGATCAGATCGGCGCCGAGCTTCTTGCGCACCCGGCCGACCAGCACCTCGAGCGCGTTCGACTCGTGGTCCTCGCCGTGGCCATAGACGTTTTCGTCGAGCTCGTGCTGCGACACCACACGGCCGCGGTGGTGCAAGAGAAAGGCGATCAGGCGATATTCCAACGGCGACAACGCGACGGGTACGCCGCGCAGCGTCACCTTCATCTGACGCTCGTCGAGTTCGACGTCGCCGGCGACGATCCGTGAGGAGGCATGGCCTGCCGAGCGGCGCACGATCGAGCGCAGCCGCGCCAGCAGTTCCTCCATGCGGAAGGGCTTAGGCAGGTAATCGTCGGCGCCCGCGTCGATACCATCGACGCGCTCGGCCCAGCTGCCGCGCGCCGTCAGGATCAGCACCGGCATGGAGCGTCCGTTCGCGCGCCAGCGCTTGAGCACCGCCAGGCCGTCCATGTCGGGCAAGCCGAGATCGAGGATGACGGCGCCGTAGTCCTCGGTATCACCGCGGAACCAGGCTTCCTCGCCGTTGCGGACGGTCTCGACCACATAGCCGGCCGCTTGTAACGCCCTCTCCACATCGGCCGCGATCCGTCGGTCGTCCTCCACGAGCAGCAGGCGCATCACTTCTCCTTGACGCGTTCGATCTCGCCGCTGCGCGCATCGACGTACACCTCGTAGAGGCGGCCCTTGTCGTCGACGACGCGAAACTCGTAGATCCAGCGGCCACGCTCGCGCTCTATCTCCACGCCGGCAACCTCACCCGGCAGCTTGCCGCGAATGGATGCGAGAATGTCGGCGAGCGGCTTGATCTCACCCGCCTCGACTGCACGGCGAACCGCGTCGGGCGCGCCTTTATCGTGGCCGCCTGCTGCGGCAGGCACCGGCGCGAGCAGGACCCCTGCCAGCAATGGCACCGCGAGGAATCCCAGGAGGCTGGCGGGCTGCATTCGCAAAGAATGCCCTAATCGACCTGACAGAACGCTGACGTGGATCAACAGGTGGCCGTCAGCGCTCTTCTGCCAGTGTCCGTCCATCGCCTCGCCGCATGACGCGGCCGGGCGCCACAAGCCGGAGAGAACCATGCGCAACATCACCATCTTCATCGCGACCGCCGCCTTGCTCGCAGCCACCGCGACCGCTCATGCCGGCAGCCTCGGGCGTCCCTGCACTGCGGCGCCGCAGACAAGCTGGCTGCCGCTCGAACAACTGCAGGCCAAGGTCGAAGCCCAGGGCTACAAAGTCCAGAAGGCCAAGCTCAAGAACGCCTGCGGCGAACTCTACACCATCGACAAGTCCGGCAGCCGGGTCGAATTGTTCGTCGATCCGACCAGCGGCCAGATCGTCGGTCAGCTGTAAGAGGCCGCGCCATGAGCTCGATTCACGATGCGACGGTGGCCGGCAGCGAGAAGCCGCCGGCCACCGTCAAGGTCTGGGACCCCTTTGTGCGCGTGTTCCATTGGTCGCTGGCCGGGCTGTTTCTGCTCGCGTATGCGACCGGTGACGAGATCGAGAATGTCCATATCGCCGCCGGCTACGCGATTGCGGGGTTGCTCGCGCTACGGATCTTATGGGGCTTCGTGGGGCCGCGCCATGCGCGCTTCAGCGACTTCGTGCGCTCGCCGCGCGCGGTGCTCGCCTACATGCGCGACGTGGCGCTGCTGAGGGCGCCACGCTATCTCGGCCACAATCCTGCCGGCGGCACGATGGTCGTGGCGCTGATCGTCATGCTGATCGGCACCTGCACCTCCGGTTACATGATGACGATTGGCAGCTTCTGGGGAGCAAAATGGGTGGAAGAGGTCCATGAGGCGTTCGCCAACCTCACGATCGGCCTCGTCGTCGTCCATGTGCTTGGCGTCCTCGTGGCGAGCTTCGAGCACCGCGAGAGCCTGGTGAAGGCGATGATCACCGGGAGGAAGCGTCCGTCATGAGCGAGCCCGGGGATGCCCCGGCACGAAGGCTTCTCAAACGCTCATCTGCCGACAAATCGGCTTCCGTTCCACCACAGCGTGCGGCTCGTGCCCCTCCCGTCCACGACTTCAACGACGGCCTGATCGTGGGAAGAAGACAGCCGAACGTCATGAGCGTGCATGGAAAGCACACGTCTGTAACGCCCGCTTTTCGAGACATACACCTCGTGCAGGCACCCTGCGGACCCGCAATAAACTGCCCTGTTGCGGCAACGAAAGTCGTCAAAATGGAGAGCCAGGAATTGAGCGCCCGGCACGGTCAGATAAAGAGCAAAGCGTTGGGCAGCGGCGATTGGCGCGCCGCACGCGGCATCCCATTTCCGCACGTCCGCTCGGATTTCAGGCGGCAGCATTTCGATGTGCGCAGAACTCCAGGGGTCCTGCGCCGTTCCGCTATGGGAGAGTGCCGGCTGCACAAGCCCAACCAGCGCGACAAAGCCGGTTGCCAGGATCGACGCGAATCTTGTTGGTCTCACGGCCGCCTCTCCGAAGGATGCAAAGCCAGCCTAGCTTCCCGGGCTGGGACGGAATTGAGCAAGATCAACCGAAGCCCTCCCGGGACGGCGAGCAGCCTTCCAAAGTGGTGGGCCCGCTTGAGACAGATCAACGCCCCAACGCGCTGGTGGGTTAAGCGAAATCTGCAATCGAGCAGCGCTTCGCTCGCCGGCGAATGCGGGACATTCCTCATGCGAGTCCGCCACGGACCTCTCCTTCTCACCTTCTCTGGCGGCACGCTCGCTCGTACGCTCATCGCCATTGCATTGAGCTTGTTACCTTCCGTGTCGATGGCACAGGACGAGGTGAAGCTGAGCGATGCGCAGGCGCGCAATCTCGGGGTGCGCGTGACCCATCCGGTCGCGAGCCGGACCGATCTGACGCTGCCCTATCCCGTCCAGGTCGTCATCCCGACGCAACAATTGTGGGTCGTCAGCGCGCCGGTAGCCGGCATGGTCGCCACTCTCCTGGTCGGGCGCGGTGACCGCGCCACGGCCGGCCAGCCGCTGGTCACTCTGGAAAGTCCGAGCTTCGTCTCCCAGCAACGCGACTATCTGCACGCGATCGCGCAGGAGCATCTCGCCAACCAGCAACTCAATCGGAATGCGGATCTGTTCGAGGGCAAGGCCGTTCCGCAACGCGTGCTGGAGGCCAGCCAGGCCGAAGCGCGCCAGGCCGCCCTCGTCGTCGCCGAACGGCGTCAGATGCTGCATCTGAGCGGGATGTCCGACGATGCAATCTCCCGGCTGGCCCAGCAAGCGGCGATCAGCGGGACGCTCACGGTCAATGCACCGCAAGCCGCGTCCGTGGTCGAACTCGCGGTGTCACCAGGGCAGCGGCTCGAACAATCCGCACCGCTCGTCAAGTTGGCGCGGCTCTCGCCGCTATGGGCGGAAATCGCGGTCCCTGCCGCCAATATTCGAGCGATCCGTACCGGCGCGAAAGTCGAGATCGAGGGCTATTCCACCCCGGGCAAGGTCGTGTTGGTCTCAGAGACCATCGATCCTGCCACCCAGACTATTCTGGTTCGCGCGGAAGTCCCCAACGACGGCGAGCTGCATCCCGGCCAGACCACCGCGGCCCGCATCGGATTTCTCTCGACCGGCGAAAGCGCCTGGGAGATCCCTTACAGCGGGCTAGTCCGGCGGGGCGAGCAAACGTCGGTCTTCGTCGCCTTTGACGGCGGCTTCCGGCTGGTGCCGGTCAAGCTGCTTGCGGAAGATCAGGACCATGTGGTCGTAGCGGGCGCCGTCTCGGCCCGGGATGAGATCGCGATCGGCGGCATCTCGGCGCTTCGCGGCATCCTCTCCGGACTGGGGCAGTAAATGCTCCGGCGCCTGGTCGCGTTCGCACTGTCGCAGCGGCTGTTCGTCATGCTCGGCGTGCTGCTGGTGATCGGCGCCGGCGCTGTCCTCCTGCCCGGCTTGCCGATCGATGCCTTTCCTGACGTTTCGCCGGTTCAGGTCAAGGTCATCATGAAGGCGGCGGGCCTCACTCCCGAAGAGGTCGAGCAGCGCATCACCGTTCCCGTCGAGCTCGAACTGCTCGGATTGCCGAACAAGAAGGTGCTTCGTTCGACCACGAAATACGCGCTGGCAGACATCACCGTCGATTTCGAGGACGGCACCGACATCTACTGGGCGCGCAACCAGGTCTCGGAGCGCTTGTCGAACATCTCGCGCGATTTCCCGGACGGGGTGAGCGGCGGTCTGGCGCCGATCACGAGCCCGCTCGGCGAGATGTTCATGTTCACGATCGACAGTCCCGAGCTGTCGCTCGCGGAACGCCGCACCCTGCTCGACTGGGTGATCCGCCCGGCCTTGCGGACCGTCCCCGGCGTTGCGGACGTCAATGCGCTCGGCGGCTATGTCCGCGCCTTCGAGATCGTGCCGCGCAACGATGCGCTGGCCGCGCGCGGCATTTCCTACGATTTGTTTCGCCGGGCCATCGAAGCCAACAGCCGCAACGACGGCGCCGGACGGGTGAACCAGGGCGAGGACAGCGCTCTGGTTCGAATCGAAGGCAGCATCCGGTCGATCGAGGACATCAAGGCCATCGTCGTCGACACCCGCGAGGGCGTGCCGATCCTGGTCAACGACGTCGCGAGCGTCAAAGTCGGGACGCTGACCCGCTATGGCGCCGTCACGGCGGACGGCCGCGGCGAAACCGTCGAGGGACTGGTCCTCGGCTTACGCGGCGCCAACGCGGGTCAGCTGATCCGTGACGTGCGTGCTCGGCTCGCGGAGCTGCAACCCTCGCTGCCGAAGAGCGTGTCGATCAACGTGTTCTATGACCGCAGCCGCCTGGTCAACCGCGCCGTCGGCACCGTGGTGCGTGCCCTCGGCGAGGCCACCGCCGTCGTCATCGTCCTTCTGCTGCTTTTCCTCGGCAACTGGCGGGCCTCACTGGTGATCGCGCTCAGCCTGCCGCTGGCCATCGTCATCGCCTTGATCGTCATGCGCGTGGTGGGAATGTCGGCCAATCTGATGAGCCTCGGCGGACTTGCGATCGCGATCGGCATGCTGATCGACGCGCTGGTCGTCGTGGTCGAGAACATCGTCGGCAACCTCGGCAAGCACGCCCCGGACAAGGCCACTCCGCTGATCCACCTGATCTACCGTTCGGTCTGCGAAGTCCTGGAACCGGTCGCCTCGGGTGTGCTCATCATCATCATCGTGTTCGTCCCGCTGCTGACGCTGCAGGGGTTGGAGGGCAAGCTGTTCATCCCGGTCGCGCTGGCCATCATCTTCGCGTTGGCCGGCTCGCTGCTGCTGTCGCTCACCGTGATCCCGGTCGCAACCTCCTTCGTACTCAAGTCGGCGTCACATCGCGATCCCCTGCTGGTGCGTGCGGCCCAACGGATCTACGCGCCGGCACTGGACTGGGCCCTCAACAACGAGCGCAAGGTGATGGCTGCGGCGCTGATCGGCCTCGTCGCGGCGGGCTTCGCCTATACCCAGCTCGGCAAGACCTTCATGCCGACCATGGATGAAGGCGACGTCATCGTCAGCGTCGAGACGCTTCCGTCCGTCAACCTCGACGAGTCGCTAGCGATGAATGCAAGGCTGCAGACCGCGCTTCTGGCCGTACCTGATATTGCCGGCATCGTCGCGCGAACCGGGTCGGACGAGCTCGGCCTCGATCCCATGGGCCCCAACCAGACCGACACGTTCCTGGTGCTCAAGCCGGCCGCCGAGCGGGCGACCGACAATCGCGAAGCCCTGCTGCAGAAGCTTCGCGAGGTCCTCACCGGCTTTCCCGGCATCTCGCTCAGCTTCACCCAGCCCATCGACATGCGCGTGCAGGAGATGATCAGCGGCGTGCGCGGTGACGTCGCCGTCAAGATCTTCGGCCCCGACATCGCCAGGCTGAACGAAACCGCGGCAAAGCTGTCGGCGATCCTGTCCAGCATCGACGGTGCCGAGGACGTCTACACCACGCTGAATGAAGGCGCTCAATACTACACGGTTGCGGTCAACCGCATGGAAGCCGGACGCTTCGGCCTGACCGTGGATTCCGTCGTCAACTCGCTGCGGACGCAGATCGAGGGCCGGACCATCGGGACCGCGCTCGAGGACGGACGCCGCACGCCGATCCTCGTCCGGGGCAGCGAGACGACGCGGGAAGCGCCAACGCTGCTGGCCAGCCTGCCGCTCACGCTTGCCTCCGGACAGCACGTCGCGCTATCGCAGGTCGCCCGTATCCAACGCGTAGACGGTCCGGTGAAGATCGACCGCGAGGACGGCGCTCGCATGAGCGTGGTGCGCGCCAACGTCCGCGGTCGCGACATGGTCGGCTTCGTCGAAGCGGCCCGCCAGAAGGTGGCGACCGAACTCCCGCTGCCGAACGGTTACCGGCTGACCTGGGGCGGGCAGTTCGAGAACCAGCAACGCGCTGCCGCGCGCCTATCCGTCGTAGTCCCCGTCGCGATCGGCCTGATCTTCGTGCTGCTCTTCACAACATTCGGTGCCATCCGCCAGGCCCTGCTGGTGCTCGTCAACATCCCGTTTGCCCTGATCGGGGGCGTCTTCGCGCTGGTCGTGACGGGCGAGTACCTGTCGGTGCCGGCTTCGGTCGGGTTCATCGCGCTGCTCGGCATCGCCGTGCTCAACGGCGTCGTGCTGGTCTCCTACTTCAATCAGCTCCGTGCCCACGGCCTTCCCGAGGATCGCATCGTCGTCGAAGGCGCCATGCGCAGGCTTCGCCCCGTGCTGATGACCGCGAGCATCACTGCGCTTGGCTTGATCCCGCTGCTGTTCGCCTCCGGCCCGGGTTCCGAAGTGCAGCGACCGCTCGCAATCGTCGTGATCGGAGGACTGCTGTCCTCCACCCTGCTCACCCTGATTCTCCTGCCGATTCTGTATCGCCGCTATGGCGGATCGTCGAAGGTGGCCAAATGATCGAGCAGCCGGTCTGTCTGACGCTGATTGTGCCGCATCTCCTCCGCGAGGAGGTGTTCGACTATCTCACTGAGCAGACCGACCTGGTTTCGGGATTCACGGCATCGCACGGAGCCGGTCACGGCACTGAGATCCGCTTGCATACGGCCGCCGAGCGCGTGAAAGGCCACGCCGATCAGGCCGTCGTGCAGGTGGTGCTCGCAGGGACAGATGCCGGCCGCTTGCTCGACCGTCTGCGGGTTTCGTTCGCCGGAACCAAGCTGGTCTACTGGACGATACCCGTGACGGAACTCGGCACGATCGACTGAGCGGGCCTACTCCGCCGACGCCCTGGCGTGCCGCTCGGACGATTCCAGCGCCGCGGCGGTCAGCTTGCGGCGGCGCCAGATGGTGCCGACCACCAGCACGACGACGACGCCGAGCGCTGCGCAGAAATATTCGCCGCCCGCCCCGCCATGGCCGAATTGCGGCGGGATGCGCAAGGCGCCGAGCATCGAGTCGAGCGCGGCACCGAACGGACCGTCGAACAGCGTGTGCAGCTTGGGCGCGACGCCGGGATCGGTCGCCATCACCTCGCCCGCGATCCAGCCGAGCAGCGCAGCACCCGCCCAGACCAGCACCGGCAGCTTCTCGAGCAGCGCCATGATCAGCGCCGCACCGGCGACGATCAGCGGCACGCTGATGGCAAGGCCGAGGATCAGGAGCGGCACGCTGCCATTGGCGGCGGCTGCGACCGCAATGACGTTGTCGAGACTCATGACGATGTCGGCGACCACGACGATCTGCACGGCCTGCCACAGATGCGAGGCAGCGTCGACGTCGTCCTCGTCCTCATGTTCCGGCACCAGCAGCTTGGCCGCGATCACGATCAGCGCGAGTCCGCCGATCAGCTTGAGGTACGGCAACTCCATCAGGGTTGCGACGATGCCGGTGAAGATGATCCGCAGCAGCACCGCGGCGCCGGCACCGAAGATCATGCCCCACAGGCGGTGTCGCGGCGAGAGGCCGCGGCAGGCGAGCGCGATCACCAGCGCGTTGTCACCGGACAAAAGGATGTTGATCCAGATGATCTTGCCGACCGCAATCCAGAAAGTCGGTTCGGCCATCTCGTTGCGAAACTGGGTGAAGAACGCCCCGATCGTTGCGGGATCGAAGATCTGCCAGAGCCAGCTCACAATACGTCCTTTCGCCCCGTCGATTTAACTTATCAGCCGATGGATCAGCCGACGATCTCGTTGCCCGAGAAGAACTGCGCGATCTCGATCGCGGCGGTCTCCGGCGCATCCGAGCCATGCGCGGAATTCTCGCCGATCGACTTGGCGTAGAGCTTGCGGATGGTGCCGTCGGCGGCCTTCGACGGATCGGTCGCGCCCATCGCGTCGCGGTACTTGGCGATGGCGTTCTCGGCTTCCAGCACCTGGACGACGACCGGGCCCGAGGTCATGAACTCGACGAGCTCGCCGAAGAACGGCCGCGCCTTGTGGACGGCATAGAAGGTCTCGGCCTGTTCCTTGGTCATGCGGATGCGCTTCTGCGCGACGATGCGCAGGCCCGCCTTTTCGATCACGGCGTTGACGGCGCCGGTCAGGTTACGCGCGGTCGCGTCGGGCTTGATGATCGAGAAAGTGCGTTCGATGGCCATAATCTTGTCCTTGGGAAGAAAAGCGGTGGTTGTCGAGTTGCCGGGCTTATATCGGCGCCTTTGCCATCCGGCAAGCGATCGCCGGTATGACGTCACAGGCGCTTCGCCGCAGGACCGGAGGATGCGGTTTCAACCTGGATTACGACAATTTCACCCAGATGAACCCAATCTGAAGCCCCTGTCAGGATTCGGTTCAGCCTTGCCGGCGTAGGGTTGGCCCCATCGAAACTGAAGCCCGATCACGGGCGGACCGTTTCGGCGGCCTTTCCATCGGACGCGATAGCCCCGCGCCGGCAGTATTGAGGAGATCACCATGTTGAGGAAACTTTCGCTTGCCGCCGTCGCTGCGGTTGCGCTGGGTGCCGCGCTGGCGCCGACCTCGGCTTCCGCCCACTGGCACGGTGGCGGCCCGGGCTGGCACGGCGGCGGCGGTGGCTGGCACCGCGGCCATGGCTGGGGCGGTCCGCGCTTCTATGCCCCCGTCTCCTACGGTTATGGCGGCTGCTATGTGCGCCGGTTGGTCCCGACCCCCTGGGGACCCCGCTGGCGGATGATCAACCGCTGCTACTGAGCCCGACAGCACCTTAACTTAAAGGCTACCGCCCCCCCGGTTGCCTTCCAAGAGAAGCCCCGGCGATCCCCCCGCCGGGGCTTCGCATTTTGGGCGGATATGGCGGGACTCATACAATTTTGACGAGAATGCCGGCATTCCCCCAAAAACGGCGAAACCATTTTGGGGGCCAATGACTTGGTACCGTGTCCTAACTTTGAGCACACGGAACCTGCGCGATGGCTGGCCTTTTTGCCAATGACAGTGAGCAGATCGACCGGCGGACCAGCCGTTCGATTTGCGATGCGGTGGGCGAACGGCTCCAGCAGAGCCTGCGTCCCGAACCCCAGCTCCCGACCCATCTCGAGCAGCTCATGAAAGAGCTGAGGCAGCGCGACCGCGACTCGCATTGAGCCGAGCATGATCCGGAAAAGTGTGAAGCGGTTTTCCGGAACGATCATGCTTGAACGATAACCCCGGAAAAACGGGTTGCGTTCGGCGCGCCTTGCGGTGACAAGGCCGCATGCTTGGGATCACCGACCTCTCCATCCGCCTCGCCGGACGCCTTCTGATTGACCAGAGTTCCGTGCAGATCACGCCGGGATCGCGCGTCGGCCTGGTCGGACGCAACGGCACCGGCAAGTCGACGCTGTTCAAGGTGATCCGCGGTGAGCTCGCGGCAGAGCACGGCTCGGTGACCCTGCCGCCGCGCTGGAGCGTCGGCAGCCTCGCCCAGGAAGCCCCGAACGGACCCGAAAGCCTGATCTCCGTCGTGCTCAAGGCCGACCTCGAACGCGACGCGCTGCTTCACGAAGCCGAAAGCGCGACCGATCCGCACCGGATCGCCGAGATCCAGACCCGCCTGGTCGACATCGACGCGCATTCGGCGCCGAGCCGTGCCGCCGCGATCCTCTCCGGCCTCGGCTTCTCCGCCGCCGATCAGCTCCGCCCCTGCGCCGAATTCTCCGGCGGCTGGCGCATGCGCGTCGCGCTCGCCGCGACGCTGTTCGCAGCCCCCGACCTGTTGCTGCTCGACGAGCCCACCAACTATCTCGACCTCGAGGGAACGTTGTGGCTGGAGGATCACCTCGCGCACTATCCGCGCACGGTGATCGTGATCAGCCACGACCGCGATCTCCTCGAAAGCTCGGTCGACCAGATCCTGCATCTGGAGCGCGGCAAGCTTACGCTCTACAGGGGCACCTATTCTTCGTTCGAAGAGCAGCGCGCCGCGCGCGAGCTGCTCGATGCCAAGCAGGTCAAGCGCCAGGAGGCCGAGCGCGCCCGCCTGCAGGCCTTCGTCGACCGCTTCAAGGCCAAGGCTTCGAAAGCCCGCCAGGCACAGTCTCGCGTGAAAATGCTGGAGCGGCTGAAGCCGATCACGGCGCTGGTCACCGAGGACGTGCGCGAGATCAGCTTTCCGGCGCCGGAAAAGATCCTGTCGCCGCCGATCATCGCCGTGGACAACGCCTCCGTCGGCTACGATCCGGCTAGCCCCGTGCTCAATCGCGTCACCTTGCGCATCGACAATGACGACCGCATTGCGCTGCTGGGTGCCAACGGCAACGGCAAGTCGACGCTGGTCAAGCTGCTCGCCGGAAGGCTTGCGCCGTTCTCCGGCAAGGTGACGCGCGCGGACAAGCTGTCGATCGCCTATTTTGCGCAGCACCAGCTCGACGAGCTCAACGTGGACGCGTCCGCCTATGACCACGTCCGCAAGCTGATGGGCGACGCGCCCGAAGCAAAGGTGCGCGCGCGCGCCGGCGCGATCGGCTTCTCCGGCAAGGCAGCCGACACCAAGGTCGCCAAACTGTCGGGCGGCGAGAAGGCGCGGCTGCTGCTCGGCCTTGCGACCTTCTTCGGCCCCAACATGATCATCCTGGACGAGCCTACCAACCATCTCGACATCGACAGCCGCGCCGCGCTTGCCGAAGCCATCAACGAATTCCCCGGCGCCGTCATCATGGTCTCGCACGACCGCTACCTGATCGAGGCCTGTGCCGACCGGCTCTGGATCGTCGCCGACCGCACCGTCACCAATTACGACGGCGACCTCGACGAATACCGCCGCCTGGTGCTGTCCGCGCGCAACGGCGAGCCCGCACCGCGCGAGCGCAGTGTGCCAAGCGAAAAGCCGCAGCGCGCGCGGCCCGACAATCGCGGCTCGCTGAAGAAGCGCATCACCGAGGCCGAAGCCGAGATCGCCCGCGTCAGCGACATCATCACCAAGATCGACACGGCCCTCGCTTTGCCCGACATTTTTACGCGCGATCCCAAGCAGGCCGCGCAGCTGTCAAAGGCGCGCGCCAATGCCGCCGATGCGCTGGCGCGCGCGGAGGAGCAGTGGCTCGAGGCGAGCACGCAGTTCGACGAAGCGGCGGGTTGAATCCAAATCTGGAAAACAACCCCATGCACAGGAGCGGTAGTTAATCACCCTGCCTTAGTGGCTCACCAAGCTACTCTCATGGGATTGTCCGCTCAGTCCGCGAACTGCCCGGCCGCCTTGATGATCGGGGCCCAGCGGTCGACTTCGCTCGTCAGCATCGCGCCCAGCGCCTCGGGCGTCGCCTTGTCCTGCGGCACGGGCTCGGTGTTGATGTCGTTGAATCGGGCGATCAGCGCCGGATCCTTGAGCGCCGTCTGCAGCGCGGCCGTCAGCTTCTGCACGACCGCGGGCGGAGTGCCCTTGGGAGCATAGAGGCCATGCCAGACGCCGAGCTCGAATCCCTTGAGGCCCGCCTCATCGGCCGTCGGCAGATCGGGCAGACTCTTCAGCCGCTCCTTTGTTGTGATCGCATAGGCCTTGACCTGCTTGGCCGTGATCGGCCCGGTGGTGTTGGTCGCCTGGTCGCAGGTGAGATCGATCTGCTTGCCGAGCAGATCGTTCATGATCGGACCGTTGCCCTTGTAAGGCACCGTGGTGAGCTGCTTCTGGATCGCCGTCATGAACAGCATGCCGCAGAGATGCGATGCCGCACCTAACCCGGCATTGGCGTAAGTCAGCTTGTCGCCCTGCTGCTGGGCGTAGGCGACCAATTCCTTGAGCGTGTTGGCCGGAAAATCCGGACGCGCAATGATGGTCATCGGTGCATTGGTCACGAGGCCGATCGGCGCAAACGCCGTCTTCGTGTCATAGCTGAGATTGCGATACAGCGTCGCGGCGGTCGAGATGCCGACGTGATGGATCAGCAGCGTGTAGCCGTCGGGCTGGGCGCGCGCGGCGCGGGTCGTGCCGATGGTGCCGCCGGCGCCGGTCGCGTTCTCGACGACGATTTGCTGTCCCAGCGACTTCCCCATACCTGCGGCCGTCAGGCGCGCGATGGTGTCGGTCGGCCCGCCCGCCGCGAATGGAACCAGCATGGTGATGGGCCTCGTCGGATAGTCCTGGGCAACGGCCGCGCCGAGCGGCAGAAGCAGAGCCGATACGAGGGCAATCGAGAACCGCATGGTCTCCTCCAGATTTTTATTGCTCCATATGAGCGCATTCCTGGCCGCAAGACCATCAGGAAAGCGACTCATCAGAAGCGTGCAGCAATTGTTCGGCCGCAGCGGCGTTCCGGGAACATGTCGCGAAGAGCTGCCCGTCAATTCCGCCTGCTCGCCGTGCGCTAGGTCTGGCTCTCTGTCTCGCTCTCGAGCTTCGTTCGCAGGTCCGCGACGATGCGATGAACGGTTTGCAGGTCCTTGACCGGAAGCCCCTCCGAAAGGCCGTTGACCCACGGCGCCTGCAAAGCCATGGCGGCATCGAAGGCATGCCGCCCCTTGTCGGTCAGGACGACAAGCTGCGCTCGGCGGTGATGCGGATTGGCCTCGAAAGCAACGAGGCCTTCCGCGTGCAGATCATTGACGATCCGCTGCACGTTCTGGCGATTGGCACCCAGATCGCGGGCAAGCCAAGCCACCGGCTGGGGGCGCTCCGCATGCACGATGGCGCCGAGAATCTGCCAGCGAGCGCTCGTGAGCCCGAGCTGGGCCACCAAGCGGTCCCCTGCGGTCAGGAGCAGGCTGTTCAGCCGGAACAGGTCAAGCACGAGGTTCGACAGAGCATCACCGGCCGGCGTTCGCAAGGATTTCGGCATCCGTCACCATAAACTGTTATTGACATCATGATGTCAAATAATTACTACGTATAGTACCACATTGACACCATATTGCCATCTCGAACGGAACCTGCCATGGCGCACCTACGCCCTCTGGACCCTAACTTTCCCATTGAACGTCAGCTTGGCATCGACACCAGCCCCGCAGTGCTGGTGAATGTGTTCACGCTCGACAAGACCGACGAGCAGAGCTTCCTCCAGGTTTGGCAGGACGATGCAGCCTTCATGAAGCGGCAGCCGGGCTTCATTGCCACCCAGCTTCACCGCGCAATCGGCGATAGCCCGACATATCTGAACTATGCCGTCTGGGAATCGACTGCCCACTTCCGGGCCGCGTTCACACATCCTGAGTTCAGATCGAAGATCGCAGCCTATCCCTCCTCCGCCGTCGCCTCTCCGCACCTATTCGAGAAGGTCGCCGTGCCCGGCATCTGCGTCGCGTAGCTCGCCTTAAAGAACAGCAGGACCCGATGACCAAGATCATTCATCCCGTCGCGGGCGTGGTCGCGCTGACGACCATTGCGACCTTCTGGCTTTCCACGGCTCTCTCCGAGCTATTCGCGTCACACGCGAGCGTAACCCTGGTGAAGACAGCCATCCCCTGGGGCTTCCTGTTGCTGGTTCCGGCGCTGGCGGTGACGGGAGGTTCGGGTTTCTTTCTGGCAAAGGGACGGCGCGCTGGCCTGATCGGCGCGAAGATCAAGCGCATGCCGTTCATCGCGGGCAACGGCATCCTCGTTCTCATTCCCGCCGCCTTGTTTCTTGCCTCCAAGGCAAACGCCGCGGAGTTCGACACCACGTTCTACACAGTGCAGACTCTCGAATTGTTTGCCGGCGCGACGAACATCGGTCTTCTCGACCTCAATATGCGTGACGGCTTCAAGATGAAGGGCCGCTTGCGCACTCGCCAACGCGATCGCTTCGACACCAAGCCGACGCTGTGAGGGGCGCGCGCAAAGCGGGCTGCCGATCGAATCCGCCCAGGCTCGCCCGCGTCCTTCAGAAGCACGGCATCGATGGCGTCATTTGAGCGGACGGCGATCTATGGAGCAGTACAATAACTTCTCCGATGCGCGCAGCCGATCCGTTGTGGTGCCGGCGATCCGCGCTTACGCGTGCTTCTTCGGCTTTGGCTTGGTCGCCCTCGGCACCGGTTGCGGATCGGGGTTGCCCTCGATTGACGACAGACGTCCAGCCGTGAACGTGTAGATGCCGGCGCGCGGTCCCGTGGCCCAGGTGACGACGGCAACGCGGCGGCCGACGGCATCATTGGAGAGATTGACGTTCGATGGCGCGCCGATGCCGCGCACCACGTCGCATTCGGTGTGGCCGAGCGCGACCGTGCCGCCCGTCGGCGCCGGTGCCGTCGTCGATGCATTGGCATCGGCCGGCCCGGGAGGCGGCGCCATGCCGGGACAGCCGCCGTCGGCGCTGACGAGATCCTCAGCTCCGACCGCCTTGTCGGGGGTCAGCGGCGGGGATTCGATCGAGATGTTCTTGATGAAGAGACGGCTGGGCGTGTTGAACCATTGTGCGTCCTTGGACAGCAGATCGGTCCCCGAGCAGCCCGCGACCAGCGGTGCTACGGCAGCCAACGCAATTATGAGCGACTTGGGAAGCTTTTGATGTCGCACGATAAACCAAATTCCCCGCGTGAAGGACCAGCCCTAAGCGATTGTCCCAACATCACTTTGCGGCACGAAGGTGACAAAAGCCAGCATCGCCCGAAAAGTGCAAATTATCATTAATTGCGAAGGACCCCTAATTCCGACGCTGCCATCGGCCCCGCTCGTCGGCCTGCCAATAGGTGACATCAAATCCCCGCTCCTTGCAATCCGTCCAGGCGCTGCGGGCGAGCGCGAGTGCGTCCGGATCGTCGCCGTTGAACAGCAGCACCATGCGCGCATAGCCCTGCGCGTCCTGCGGCAGGGCGGCATTGTCGACCAGGAAGCGGACATGGGCGCCGTTGGGATTGCCCTCCTCGATCGCCAGCACGATCGGCTGATCGGCGGCATCGTTCACGCGCCATGTCGCGTGCGGCAGGAAGGAATCGTCGCGATAGGTCCATAGATGCGCGTCGAGCGCATCGGCGCGCTCTTCCGAGGTCGACTGCACCACGACGCGCCAGCCGCGCTCGAGCGATTTCTCGAGAAGCGGCGGCAACACGTTCTCCACCGTCATGTTTTGCAGATGATAGAACAGGACTTCGGTCATCTCAGGTCATTTGCGCTCGTAATGGTCGGCGACCAGGCGATCGAGCAGGCGGACGCCATAGCCGCTTGCCCAGCTCTGGTTGATGTCGGTCTTCGGCGCGCCCATGGCGGTGCCGGCGATGTCGAGATGGGCCCAGGGCGTGCCGTCGACGAAACGCTGCAGGAACTGCGCCGCGGTGATCGAGCCGCCATGGCGGCCGCCGGTGTTCTTCATGTCAGCGAACTGGGAATCGATCAGCTTGTCGTATTCGGGACCGAGCGGCATGCGCCAGACCTTGTCCCCGCTCTCGATGCCAGCCGCCAGCAGGCGTTCGGCGAGTTCGTCATTGTTGGAGAACATGCCGGCATGCTCGGTGCCGAGCGCGACCACGATCGCACCGGTCAGCGTCGCCAGATCCACCATGAATTTCGGCTTCACCTTCTTGGCGACGTACCAGAGCACGTCGGCCAGCACGAGCCGGCCTTCCGCGTCGGTGTTGATGATCTCGATGGTCTGGCCCGACATCGAGGTCACGATGTCGCCCGGCCGCTGCGCGTTGCCGTCGGGCATGTTCTCGACGAGGCCGATGGCGCCGACCACGTTGACCTTGGCCTTGCGCGCGGCAAGCGCGTGCATCAGGCCGACGACGCAGGCCGCGCCCCCCATGTCGCCCTTCATATCCTCCATGCTGCCGGCCGGCTTGATCGAGATGCCGCCGGTGTCGAAGCAGACGCCCTTGCCGACGAAGCTCACCGGCGCCTCGCCCTTCTTGCCGCCGTCCCAGCGCATGATCACGGTGCGGCTCGGCCGCGCCGAGCCCTGGCCGACGCCGAGCAGCGCGCCCATGCCGAGCTTCTGCATCGCCTTGACGTCGAGCACCTCGACCTTGACGCCGAGCTTGCGGAGCTGACTGGCGCGGCGCGCGAATTCCTCGGGGAAGAGCACGTTCGGCGGTTCGTTGACGAGATCGCGCGCGATGATCACGCCGTCGACGACGTGGCCGGCCGAGGCAAACGCCTTCTTCGCGGCAGCGGCATCGCCGACAGCAAGCGTGATGTCGGCGCGCGAACCGCCCTCCTCGCCGTCTTTCTTCTTGGTCTTGTAGCGGTCGAACTTGTAGGCGCGCAGGCGCAGGCCCGAGGCGATCGCAACCGCCTGCTCGCTCGTCATGGCACCACTTGGCAGTTCCGCCATGATGGTCATGGCGGCCGCCCCGGCGGCAAGCTTGCCCGCCGCCACACCGCCGAATTTGAGGAAATCGTTCGCCTTCAGGCCGGCCGCCTTGCCGGCGCCGATCACGAGCAGACGGGTGGCCTTCACTCCTTCCGGCGCCAGGATGTCGAGCGCAGCCCCGGTCTTGCCCTTGAAGGCGGCGGCGACGGCCGCACGCTTCACGAGTTCGATAGCGCCGCCCAGGGCCTTGGCCGTCGCCGGACCGACCTTCAGACTGTCGTCGCAAAACACGACCAGGATGCCACGGGCGGCGGCAGACAACGGGACAAAGCCGACCTTGATGGCATCGGACATGGGTAACTCCTTCAAAAATCTTGGTCTTTTTGCTGGTCACGGTTCCTGGCCAGGGCCGGACCTGAACGGCGATTCACTGAGCCTTCCGCACTATGGGCCAGCGCGCCGGCAGATGCCAAGCACCCCCCGTGGCCTCAAGGCCACAACGAGGGAAATATTAACCATATTATGAGGGTGCCACGGGGCAGCCATTTTGTTGACGGATCAAAGGGATGGTAGTGAGAGAGTGAGCTGGCGGAAGAGGCGCTCGCCAACCTTGGGGATCCCCTGATCGGGGATTGGTTGGACAGCGGAGTTTCGGCCGACATTGGGGACTTGGTGGGATTCGTGCGGTAGCGCATGGGGTCGATCGATAGGTATATCTTCCGCACGACGCTGGCGTCGTTTGCGCTGATCCTGGTCAGCCTCACCGGCGTGATCTGGATTACGCAGGCGTTGCGCGGCATCGACCTGATGACGAGCCAGGGACAGACCATCCTCACCTTCCTGGGCATCACCAGCCTCGTCGTGCCGGCCCTGGTCCTGATCATCTCGCCGATCGCGCTGATGATCGCGATCTCGCACACGCTGAACAAGCTCGCGACCGATTCCGAGATCATCGTGATGAATGCCGCCGGCCTGTCGCCGTTCCGGCTGTTCTATCCGTTCTTCTACGCCACCTGCGTGGTGGCGCTGCTGGTTGCCTTCATCGCGGCCTATCTCGCCCCCGACGGCATGCGGCGGATCAAGCAGTGGGATGCCGAGATCACCGCGGACGTGCTCACCAACATCCTGCAGCCCGGCCGCTTCGCCCAGCTCGACAAGAACCTCACGATCCGGATTCGCGAACGCCAGCCCGGCGGCATCCTTGCCGGCATCTTCATCGACGACCGCCGCGATCCCAACGAGCGCGTCTCGATCGTCGCCGAGCACGGCGAGGTCGTGAAGAACGAGACCGGCTCGTTCCTGGTGTTGGAGACCGGCAATCTCCAGCGCTTCGAGGCGGGCAAGCGCGATCCCGCGCTGGTGGCCTTCGGCCGCTACGGCTTCGACATGTCGAAGTTCTCCAACCAGGGCCGCGACGTCACCCTCGGCATCCGCGAGCGCTATCTCTGGGAGCTGCTCGCGCCGTCCGACAACGACCCCGTCTACAAGCAGATTCCCGGCCAGTTCCGCTCGGCCCTGCATGACAGCCTGCTCGCGCCGATCTATCCCTTCGCCTTCGCCGTGCTGACCTTCGCCTTCCTCGGTGCGCCCCGCACCACCCGCCAGAGCCGTAATTTCTCGATCGGCACTTCGGTCGTTGCGGTGTTCGGCCTGCGCATGGCCGGCTTTGCCTGCTCGGTCATGGCGGTGAAGTCGCCGAGCCCGGTGCTGGTACAATATGCGATGGTCATGGGCGCCATCGGCGTCGGGCTGTGGATGATCATCCGCGGCGTCGTGGTCGAGCCGCCCCCGGGCCTCATGGAGGCCATCAACAGGTCGAACGCGCGCATCGCGCAGCTGTTCGGACGGCCAGCCACCGCATGAGCATGCTCACCAACACACTCGGACGCTATTTCGCCGGCCGCTTCGTGATCGCGGCGCTCGGCGTGTTCGCGGGCATTTTCCTGCTGCTGGTGCTGGTCGACTACATCGAGATGGTGCGCAAGACCTCGGGGCTGGCGTCCGCCTCGGCGCTCATGGTGGCCGAGACCTCGCTGTTCAGGGTGCCGCAACTGCTGGAGAAGCTGACGCCGTTCTGCATGCTGATCGGCGCCATGACCTGTTATCTCGCCCTCTCCCGCCGGCTCGAGCTCGTGGTTGCGCGCGCCGCCGGCATCTCCGCATGGCAGTTCATTTCACCGGCGCTCGGCAGCGCGCTCCTGATCGGGGTGATCGCAACCGTCGCCTACAATCCGATGTCGGCGAATCTGCGTGAGCTCTCCAAGCGCATGGAAGCCGAGCTGTTCGGCTCGGCGCCCGGCGGCGGCATCCAGGACGCTTCCGGCTTCTGGCTCAATCAGGTGACCAGCGACGGCCAGACCATCATCAACGCCGCGCGCAGCGAGCAGCAGGGCGTCCGACTCACCGGCCTGACGCTGTTCCGCTTTGACACAGACAGTCACTTCAAGGAGCGGATCGAGGCGCGCGAGGCGACACTGGAGTCCGGCCACTGGCTGTTCAAATCCGTTCGCCGCTTCTCGCTGGACTCCCCGCCGATCGATCAGGCCACCCTGGAGATTCCAACGACGCTCACCGAGGCGCAGGTCCGCAACAGCTTTTCCACCCCCGAGACTGTGTCCTTTTGGCAACTACCGAGCTACATCCGCTCATCCGAGAGCTCAGGCTTCGCGACAGCCGGATACCGACTCCAGTATCAGAAGCTTCTGGCACAGCCGTTTTTGCTTGCGGCCATGGTGATGCTCGCGGCCTCCGTGTCGTTGCGCTTCTTCCGGATGGGCGGCGTGCAGAAGATGGTTTTGAGTGGCGTGGGCGCAGGCTTTCTGCTCTACGTTCTGTCGAAAGTGACTGAAGACTTGAGCAAGGCTGAGTTGATGCATCCGATCGCTGCGGCGTGGTTGCCCGCGGTGGTGGGCGGCCTCACCGGCTTTTTGGCCTTGTTGTACCAGGAGGACGGTTAGTGACTGCCGTCCATCGAGGACCCGTGTCTCGTTTGACGCGCCGCATCGTGATGCGCGCGAACGGGTCCGGCTTGTCTCTTCGCAGGCTCATGATGGCCGTGGCTGCCGTGGCATCGCTCGGCGCGCTGATCGACGTTGCTGCCGTGGCCCCCGCCTCGGCCCAGAGCTTCACCTATAATCCGCTGCCGCCGCGTCCGAAGCCGCCGAAGGCCGCCAACGACAACCAGATGCTGGTTCAGGCGACCGAGGTCGACTACGACTACAACAATTCACGCGTCTCCGCGGTCGGTAACGTCCAGCTGTTCTACAACGGCACCAGCGTCGAGGCCGACAAGGTCATCTACGACCAGAAGACCAAGCGGCTGCATGCCGAAGGCAACATCCGCATGACGGATGCCGACGGCAAGATCACCTATGCCGAGATCATGGATCTCTCCGACGATTACCGCGACGGTTTCGTCGATTCGCTGCGTGTGGACACGGCCGACCAGACCCGCATGGCCGCGAGCCGCGCCGACCGCTCCAGCGGCAACTACACAGTGTTCGAGAACGGCGTCTACACGGCCTGCGCGCCGTGTAAGGACGATCCGAAGAAGCCGCCGCTGTGGCAGGTCAAGGGTGCCCGCATCATCCATGACCAGCAGGAGAAGATGCTGTATTTCGAGACGGCGCAGATCGAATTCTTCGGTGTGCCGCTCGCTTACATGCCCTATTTCTCGACGCCCGACCCGACCGTGAAGCGCAAGAGCGGCTTCCTGATGCCGGGCTATGTTTCCGGCACGACGAACACGGGCTATGGCGTCGAGGTTCCCTATTATTGGGCGATCGCGCCCGACATGGACGCGACCATCAACCCCCGCTTCTTGTCGCGGCAAGGCGTGCTGCTGCAGGGAGAATTCCGGCAGCGCCTGATCGACGGCGCCTACCAGATCCGCGCCTATGGCATCGACCAGCTCGATCCCGGCGCGTTCTCCGGGCAGCCGGGCGACAAGCAGTTCCGCGGCGCCGTCGACACCAAGGGTCAGTTCGCGCTGAACGACAAATGGGTCTGGGGTTGGGACGGCGTCCTGATGTCCGACTACTATTTCTTCTCGGACTACCGGCTCTACCAGTACCGCGATCCGCTCGGCTCGTTCCTGCTGCTGCCGACAGAGGCGCTGTCGCAGCTCTATCTGACCGGCGTCGGCAACCGCAGCTTCTTCGACGCGCGCACGATGTACTGGCTGAGCTATTCGGGTAACCAGAGCCAGGTGCCGATCGTCTATCCGGTGATCGACTACTCCAACGTGCTCAACTATCCGGTGTTCGGCGGCGAGTTCAGCTACAAGACCAATTTCGTGAACATGTCGCGTGACCAGGCGGTGTTCGATCCGATCACCACGATCGCGAACACCAACAGCCTGTGCACGACGGCGTCGGCCGATCCGCTCGCCCGCACGCCGTCGCAGTGCCTGCTGCGCGGCTTCCCCGGCACCTACACCCGCCTCACGGCCGAGGCGCAGTGGCGCAAATCCTTCACCGATCCGCTCGGCCAGATCTGGACGCCGTTCGCCAGCCTGCGCGCCGACGCGATCAACTCCTCGGTTTCCAACCAGCCGGGCGTGTCGAACTATCTCCCCGTCGGCGACACCCAGGCGTTCCGCCTGATGCCGACCGTGGGCCTGGAATACCGCTACCCTTTCATCAACATTCAGCCCTGGGGCTCGACCACCGTCGAGCCGATCGCGCAGATCATCATCCGGCCGAACGAGACCTATGCCGGCAAGCTCCCGAACGAGGACGCCCAGAGCATGGTGTTCGACGCCTCGAACCTGTTCAGCGTCGACAAGTTCTCCGGCTACGACCGCGTCGAGGGTGGCGGCCGCGCCAATGTCGGCGTGCAGTCCACCACGCAGTTCGACAAGGGCGGCGCCGTCAAGGCCCTGTTCGGCCAGTCCTACCAGCTGTTCGGCATGAACTCCTTCGCGGTCCAGGACCCCATCAATACCGGCCTCAATTCCGGCCTGGACAAGCCGCGTTCCGATTACGTCGCGAGCGCCAGCTACTCGCCCAACAGCACCTACACGTTCAGCGTTCGCTCCCGCATGGACGAGCAGACCTGGAACGTGCAGCGCTTCGAGGCGGAAGGCCGCGCCAACTTCAATCGCTGGGCGGTCAGCGTGCTGTACGGCAATTACGCGGCGCAGCCGGAGCTCGGCTATCTGACCCGCCGCGAGGGCATCCTGACCTCGGGCTCCATAAAGCTCGCGACCAACTGGGTGGTGTCGGGCTCGGCGCGGTGGGACCTCGAGGCCAACAAGATCAACCAGTATGTGCTCGGTGCCGGCTATGTCGACGATTGCTTCGTGCTGGCGGCGAACTACGTAACTTCGTATAGCTACTCGGCGGGCACCGCGCCGCCCGTCCTGAGCCATGCGTTCATGTTCCAGATCGGCCTGCGCACGCTGGCGACCTCGTCGACGACCAGCAGTTCCGCCGGCCTCCAGTGAACGGTTTGAAGTGCCGGCCGCGCTTGCCCCCATCACAGGCTCGACGCGGCTGACATGCGAGCGACAATCATGACGACCCCATTGCCCGTCTTCCGCCTTCTCCTCGCCATCGCTGCCGGACTGGTCCTGACCGGACTGCCCTCGCCGTCGCGCGCGCAGAACATCGTCGTCATGGTCAACGGCGACCCGATCACCGATTTCGACATCGAGCAGCGCTCCAAGCTCGACCAGCTGACGACGCAGAAGACCCCGAGCCGGCAGGAGGTCATCAACGAGCTGATCGACGACAAGGTGAAGATGAAGGAGGGCAAGAAGTTCGGGGTCGATCCCGGCGTCTCCGACATCAACCAGTCCTACGAAGGCATGGCGCAGCGCATGCGCATCACGCCGGACCAGCTCACCAAGTCGCTCGAATCCAAAGGCGTGCGCCCCGAGACGCTGAAGGGCCGCATGAAGGCCGAGATGGTCTGGACCAGCCTCGTGCGCGGCCGCTTCAAGGAGAAGCTGCTCGTCGGCGAGCGCGACGTCGCGCAGGCCGTGCAGGCCCAGACCGGCGACAAGCTCCAGATCGAGGGCACCGAATACAAGATGCAGCCGATCGTGCTGATCGTGCCGCGCGGCTCGTCCGCCGCGTTCCTGGAAACACGGAAGAAGGAAGCCGAGAGCTATCGCGCGCGCGTCGGAAGCTGCGAGGAAGCCAACTCGCTGTTCCGCTCGACGCCGAACGCCACCATCCGCGACAGTGTCACCAAGACCACCGCGGAGCTGCCCGAGGCGCTGCGCAAGGTGCTCGACGACACCCCGATCGGCCATTTGACGGCGCCCGAGATGACCAAGAACGGCATCGAGATGGTGGTGCTGTGCTCGCGCAAGCCGACCATGATCGACACGCCGAAGAAGCGCGAGGTCCGCGAGAAGATGTATCAGGAGAAGTACGAGAAGACCCAGAAGGCCTATCTCGACGAGCTCCGCAAGGCGGCGATGATCGAATATCGCAACCGCTGATGGCCAATCGCGCAGCCAAACCGCATACCCTTCCCCTTGCCCTGACCCTGGGAGAGCCCGCCGGCATCGGCCCCGACATCACGATCGCAGCCTGGCTCCGGCGCCGTGAACTGAACCTGCCCGCCTTCTATCTGCTCGGCGACGAGGCGCTGATCGCCCGGCGCGCCAAGGCGCTCGCCGCCGCGCTCGGTGCCGATGTCAGGACCGCGGCGGTGAGCCCGGACGAGGCCGCTTCCGCCTTCATTGACGCCCTCCCGGTGGTCGCTACCGGCGAGCGCGCGACCGCCGAGCCCGGCACGCCCGACGCATCGAGCGCGCCGGCCGCGCTCGCCTCGATCCGGCAGGCGGTCACCGATGTCCGCGAGGGCCGCGCCGGCGCCGTCGTCACCAACCCGATCGCCAAGAGCGTGCTCTACCGCTCAGGCTTCCGTCATCCCGGCCACACCGAATTCCTCGCCGAGCTCGCCGCGGAAGGCGGCCGCGTGCCGCAGCCGGTGATGATGCTGTGGTCGCCGCGGCTCGCGGTGGTACCCGTGACCATCCACGTCTCGATCCGCGATGCGCTGGCAGAGCTCACCAGCGAGCTGATCGTCTCGACTGCTCGCATCGTCGCAGCCGAGCTGAAATCGCGCTTTGGCATCGCGCAGCCGCGCATCGCGGTCTCCGGCCTCAACCCGCATGCCGGCGAGGACGGCTCGCTCGGTCACGAGGAGCAGACGATCATCGCCCCCGCACTCAAGACGTTGCGTGGCGACGGCATCGAGGCCAGGGGCCCGCTGCCCGCCGACACCATGTTCCACGAGGCCGCGCGCAGCACCTATGACTGCGCCATCTGCATGTATCACGACCAGGCGCTGATCCCGATCAAGACCGTCGCCTTCGACGACGCCGTCAACGTCACGCTCGGCCTGCCCTTCATCCGCACCTCGCCTGATCACGGCACCGCCTTCGACATCGCCGGCACCGGCAAGGCCAATCCGGCCAGCCTGATCGCGGCGCTTCAGCTGGCCAGCCGCATGGCGGCTTCGCAAAGCTGATGAGCGCGATCGACGACCTCCCGCCGCTCCGCGAGGTCATTCGCCAGCACGCGCTGTCGGCGCGCAAATCGCTCGGCCAGAATTTCCTGCTCGACCTCAATCTCACCGCCCGCATCGCGCGCGCGGCAGTGCCACTCGAAGATTCCACCATCGTCGAGATCGGCCCGGGCCCGGGCGGGCTGACACGCGCGCTGCTCGCGCTCGGCGCGAGGCGCGTCATCGCCATCGAGCATGACGAGCGGGCGATCCCGGCGTTGCAGGATATTTCCGCGCGCTACCCTGACAGGCTCGAGATCGTGCATGGCGATGCCATGACCTTCGATCCCCGCCCGCTGCTCAATGGCGACCGCGCGAAGATCGTCGCCAACCTGCCCTACAACATCGCGACCCAGCTCTTGATCGGCTGGCTCACCACCGAGCCCTGGCCGCCCTGGTACGACATGATGGTGTTGATGTTCCAGCGCGAGGTCGGCGAGCGCATCGTCGCGCGCGAGGACGAGGAGGCCTATGGCCGGCTCGGCGTGCTCGCCAATTGGCGTTGCGAGACCAAGATCCTGTTCGACATTGCGCCGTCCGCCTTCGTGCCGCCGCCCAAGGTCACCTCCTCCGTCGTGCGCCTCACGCCGCGCGCAGAGCCGCTTGCCTGCGATCGCAAGCTGCTCGAGCAGGTCGCCGCGGCCGCCTTCGGTCAGCGCCGGAAAATGTTGCGGCAGAGTCTGAAGTCGCTGGGCGTCGACCCCGCGCGGCTCGCTGCGGCCGCCGGCGTCGATGCGACGCGGCGCGCCGAGACCATTCCGATCTCGGGCTTTGTTGCCATGGCGCGTGAATTGGCCAATATACGAACCGAAACAGAGCGATAATTTCGGAGGAAGAAATATGGCGTTGATGCGTCGGCAGTCCCTGGTCAAGTTTGATGCGCCGCTGTGCGAGACCATCGTCGACACGCCGAAGCCGAAAGGCGCCGAGGTGCTGGTGCGCATCGAGCGCTGCGGCCTCTGCCATTCCGACCTGCACATCCAGGACGGCTATGCCGATCTCGGCGGCGGCAAGAAGCTCGACACCACGCGCGGCATGACGCTGCCCTTCACGCTCGGCCACGAGATTGCCGGCGTCGTCGACGAAGTCGGCCCCGACGTCGCCACCGGCCTCGTCGGCGCGAAGAAGGCCGTCTTCCCCTGGATCGGCTGCGGCCAGTGCCGCGACTGCGCCAATGGCGACGAGAATCTCTGCGTGAAGCAGCGCTTCCTCGGCGTCTCCATCGACGGCGGCTTCGCCACCCACGTGCTGGTGCCCGACGCGAAATATCTGCTCGACTACGATCCCCTGCCCGTCAACCAGGCCGCGACCTTGATGTGCTCCGGCGTCACCGCCTATGGCGCGCTCAAGCGCCTGGTCGACCGTCCGCGCCAGCGCAATCTGCTGCTGATCGGTCTCGGCGGCGTCGGCATGATGGGCCTGTCGTTCGCGCAGGCGATGTTCAAGCAGCCGATCACGGTCGCCGACCTGTCGCCGGCCGCGCGCGACACCGCGCTGAAGAACGGCGCAGCCAACGCCTACGATCCGTCCGAGCCCGACGTGATCAAGCGCATCCTGAAGGAGACCGAAGGCGGCTTCGACGAGATCGTCGATTTCGCCGGCAACGAGAAGTCGATGGCCTTTGCGGTCGCGGTCGCCGCGCGCGGCGGCAAGATCGTGGTCTCCGGCCTGATGGGCGGCCAGTTCACATTGCCGATGGTGCAATGGGTCTACAAACGCATGACCATCGAGGGTTTCATGGTCGGAACGCTCAAGGAGGCCCAGGAGCTGATGGCGCTGGCGCGCGCCGGCAAGATCAAGCCGACGCCGATGCGCGAGGAGCCGATGGGCGACGTCCAGAAATGGATCGACGAGCTTCGTGCCGGCAAGGTCGTCGGCCGCATCGTGCTGAAGAACTGAGCCGCACGCAGCGGGCCCGACGCAAGTTGGGCCCGCGTGACGGAACGCCTGCTGCCCCGCCGCGTTGGCAGCCCATGTCCATTCGTTGCACCGTCGAAAGCGCATTCTTCATCGCCTGGAGCTGCCTGGAGCAGAGCGGCGAGCTCGGTCCGCCGGACGAGAGCGCCAACGTCATTCTCGACGCCATCGAAGGTCAGCTCAAAACCGGCGAACGCCGGCAGCTGATGCTCGCCAACAAGGCGATCGACGCCTATCGCGCGCACGCGGCGCTGCACCGATCCTCGTGGAATCGCGAAGCACGCTTCGGGTGATGGTCGTCGCCGCCCCTCGGGCCGCCGGCCCAGCGGCGTTTTGGCGGATTGAGGCCGGCGGTCCTCGGGCAAAGCGCACGGAATGCGGCACTCGGCGCCACATGCTACGCCAATCCGCAAGCCCGCTATGTTCACTCCTGAACAGACCTCGCCAGATCAGCGCTGCGCTAAGAACGCGCATGCAGACTCGCCCCTACCACTTCCGGGAGTCCAAGCCCGCGCGCTAGCATCTCAACTATGCACGGCCGCTTGTGTGCACTTTGGAACCGTCGGTTCCGCTGCGGAAACGTAGGGTTCTGGCTGGCGCCGATTCCCGGCCAGCCCAGAGAAGAAACTGTGACCGGTCGGCCCCCGAACGATCTGCTCCGGCAGCTCACCCACCAGGATTTCGAACTGCTCGCGCCTCACCTCCAGCCGGTCGAACTCGCGGCGAGCCACGTCCTGCATCACGCCGGCGACGACGTGGCGGCGGTACACTTTCCCTGCGGTTCCGCACTGGTATCGTTCGCCGTGCCGGTCGAGGACGATCGCGAGGTCGAAAGCCTGCTGGTGGGCCGTGAGGGTGCGGTGGGCCTTGCCGCAGGCCGCAACCCTTCGCTCGCATATTCGCGCATCGTCGTGAAGCTGGGCGGCACCCTCGTCCGGCTGCCACTGCGCGCACTCGAGCAGGCACAGCAGCGGTCGGCCACGCTTCAGGAGGTCTTTTCGCGCTACGCCGACTGCCAATTCGCGCAGCTGCTGCAGACGGCGGCCTGCAACGCCGCTCATTCGATCGAGCAGCGCGCCGCCAAATGGATCATCTCCGCAAAAGAGAGTATCGGCGGGGCCGAGATCCCCCTCACCCACGAGCAACTCGCCGGCATGCTCGGCGTCTCCCGCAGCTATGCCAGCCGCGTCATCCAGATGTTCAAGGCAAGGCGCATCCTCGCGACCCGCCGCGGCGCCATCCTGATCCTCGACGGGACAGCGCTCGAAGCCAGAGCCTGCTGCTGCAACGATTGGGTAAGGAAGCATTTTGATGAGGTGCTGGGCGGAGCGACACCTGCCGATGGCTAAAGCGAGACGCGATCAGGATGCATCGTCATCGCGCTTCAGGTTGTCGTTCAAGCATGATCTTTTCGGAAAACCGCTGCGCACTTGTCCGGATCATGCTTTAGCGCCGTTGCGGCTCACGTCTCCGGTGGCGACTGACGCTTCAGATGCAGATAGGCCGGGCTGAAATCGCCGAGCCGCTGCAGCTCGCGCCATTTCAGGACGATGAGCTCCCCGTCGCGCAGATCCATCGCGCCGCCCCGTCTAAGGTCAGCGAGCGTCCGGTTCACCGTCGCGATCGCCATGCCCAGCGTCTCGCCGAGCTGCACCAGGCTGATCGGCAGGCGGAAGCGATTGCCGCGGATGAGCTGCGCGGCGCGGGCGCGGTAGAACAGCTCGCAGAACAGGTGCGCCATGCGCGCCTGCATCGGCCGGGCGCTGTTGTTGGTGATGGCCTCGCGGAAGATCGAGGCATCGAGCAGCGTCTCGCGCCACACCGAGAGCGCGAAAGTGGGCCGGCGCCGGAAGGCCGTGAACAATTCGCGATGCGGGATGAAGGCAACCGAGGCGTGCCCGAGCGCGGAGAGCCCATGGTCCATCTGGTCGATGAACAGGCCCTGGGAATCCGGCAGGTCACCGGAGATATGGAACGCGAGATATTGCCGCCCCCCGCTGCCGAGCAGATGGTAACGCGCCACCATGCCGGAGACGACCAGCGCCGAATGTTCGGGCTCGTCACCCTGGCGGATGAAATCCTCGTTGGGCGCGACATCGCGCTGCGTAAAGGTGAGCGCGCGGATCTCGTCGAGATCCTCCCCGGTGAGCGAGGTGTGCTCGCTCAGGTTCCGGATCAGCACGTCGTGGGCTTTTTCCATGAGACCACCAAAAATCGCGCCGGATCTATCAAATGATACTTCTGGCCTCGGTTCAGCGGACTAGAACGCGAGACGGACGCACAGGTTGCTAATCCGTTTTCGATCGTACGGGTCGCACCCACACCACACCTCGATCACCAACCGAGCCGGCCCTTCTCATGAGCCCTACGACGATCCTGGAGCGCATCCGCGGCCTGTTCGCATCCGAGACCAGCGAGCACCTCGACTGCATCAGCGATGCCTTCGAGAAAGGCACGCTCCGCGAGCCGGCGCATCCGATGTCGGATCAGGAACTCGCCCACGCCATCCGCGAGTTCCGCAGCACCGAGGTCTCCGACTGGACCATCGCAAAGCTCTCGCGGCGCTTCATCGACGTGCCGCGAGACTGCTGAAGCACGCGCGAGGCTCATGCCGCATCCGAAGTTCATCGCGCGTCTCCAGGCCATCGAAGGCCTGTCCGAGGACGAACGCCGGCAGATCGCGGGCCTGCCGTCCACGCTACGCCAGGTCGCGGACGGCGAGATCGTGCTGCGTCAGGGCGAGGCCGCCTCGCGCTGCGTCTTCGTCGTCAGCGGCTTCCTCTACCAGGCCCGCATCGTCGGCGATCGCAGCCAGATCCTCGCGTTCCACGTTCCCGGCGACATGCCCTGCCTGCACACGCTGCTGGTCTCGCCGACGGATGCGGACCTCGTCGGCCTCGGCCCGACCGTCGTCGGCTACGTCGGGCACAGCCAGCTCCGCCAGCTGCTCGACGGCTCGATCCATCTGACCCGCGCGTTCTGGCGCGAGACGCTGATCGATGCGGCGATCTCGCGGCAATGGATCGCCCGGCTCGGCGCGCAGGCGGCCTTGCCGAAGGTCGCGCATCTGATCTGCGAGCTCGCGGCGCGGCTGGAGATCGTCGGCCTTCTCAAGGACGCCTGCTTCCAGATGCCGATGACGCAGCGGCACGTCGCCGATGCCTGCGGCCTGTCGATCGTGCACGTCAATCGCACCATCCAGGAACTGCGTCATCGCGGATTGATCGCATGGGAGGGCAACGAGATCGAGCTGCTGCAGCCCGACGAGTTGCGCAGGTTTGCCGATTTCACGCCCGACTATCTGACCTGAGCGCGGTGGGTGAGCGCGAAGAATGGGTGAGCGGAGCGCTACCCCTCGCGTCACGAACGCGACCGCGCGGTCCGCCATGATGTGAGCAGCGGACCGCCGCGGCCGAGGACAGGATCCGACTTCGGCTTGCGGACCTTGGCAATGCGCTTGACGGCATCGGGACGCTCTCGCATGTCGGTGCACTCGTCGTACGTCCCGCCCTGCGGATACGCTCCGACGACCCCGAAGTCCCGGCTGGATTCGATCAACCGGTGTCCGGTGCCGGCGGGCAACACCAGAACGTCGCCGGCTTTCACGCGGAGGATGCGCCCCTTGATCCCGCCGCACTCGACCCTGGCGGTGCCGCGCGCCACGCCCATCACTTCGTGGATCTGCGAATGATAATGGACGAAGTCATACACGGTGTCCCGCCACGACCGGCCCCAGCCGTTTGTATCGAACAGCGTGTCGATGATGACCTCGGGGGGAAAGCGCCTGGACTTCAGATTCACCGCGCCGCGATAGAGCAACACCGGAAAACTCGGATTGTTCGGCACGATGCCATCGTCGCGAAAACGGATGGCTGCCGGCTTCCGGGCCCGCACCAGCGCCCGCAGCGTTGCCGCATCGGGATGCTCCTCCACCAGCTTCTTGGCGAGATTCTTGATCTGGTCCTTGATCGGCATGGCCTGTCCTCAGCCACGATTCAACGACGGCGGGGGTGAGAAGTTTCCAGGCGAACGGGCTCGATCAGGAGCAGGGCTCACCCCACCCTGCGGGCTGCAGCCTCGATGCAGCCTGGATAACTCGCGCGTCGCACTGGTTCATGCGGGTCCCCACAACAGCTGAGACCGGCCGGCTCTCTATCGCACCGCGAACGGCGCCTGATAAGGCCGGCCGAACGGCACGCCGTTGATGACAGTCTGGACCGGCTTGAGCTGGGCCTTGCCGTCTCTCTTGTTGTTGCGGGTGTCGAGGAAGCTGACCGGCCCCTCCACCAGCTCCATGATGGCGACGTCGCCGGGCGCTCCGACTTGCAGGGTGCCGATCTTCGGCGCGCGATTGATGATCTTCGCCGGAGCCGTGGTGGCCATCGCGACCACCTGCTCCAGCGTGAAGCCCAGCGTCATGAACTTGCTCATCACGTTGGGCAGGAACGGGATGCCCGGCGAGTTGCCGGAGAAGACATGGATATCGGAGGAGATCGTGTCCGGAGTGCACCCACCGGGGATCGCCACTTCCGCCACGGTGAAATCGAAGCTGCCGCCGCCGTGACCGACGTCGAACATGACGCCACGCTGCTTGGCCGCCAGGGCCGCGGGCAGCAGCTTGCCCTCTTGCACGATATTGGTGAAGACGTTGGACATGTTCGGTGCGCCCGAATAGGCATGGGTCAGCACGTCGCCCGGGCGGAGCAGGTCGAGGATCTGCGACATCAGCTCCTTGGACTCGACGCCGCCGATATGCACCATCATCTTCGCCGGCCAGCCGCACATCTCGCAAGCCTGGATGCCGCGCTTCAGCGGCTCGAGCCCATGCTTGTAGATCACGTTCTCCGACATCCGCACTTTGACCCCGAGCAGGAAATCAGCGTTCTCGGCGAGCGCCATCGCGCAGGCTTCGGTCTGGGCGACGTCGATATTGTACAGCTCCGCGACCGGGAACGCCGACAGGCCGTTATTGGCGATATGGACGAAGGCATACATCCGCGCCCGCGTCTGGGCCACGATGAACCGGCGCAGCGCCGCCAGATTGTTGACCCCGGCGTCGCCCGCGGACACGACGGTTGTCGTGGCCTGGAATTGCACCAGCTCGTCGGCGGGAATACCGATTGCCGAGCCGTAGGGGTAGACGTGACTATGCAGATCGATGAGACCGGGCATCACGAGCTTGCCTGACGCGTCGATGCTCTTCAGCGCGCGCTCGGCCGGGATCGCCTCCTGTACCGTTTCGATCACGCCCCAGCGGATGCCGATATCGCGTCTGGCGCGCAGCGACTGGCTGGGGTCGAGCACCTCGCCGCCCCGGATCACCAGATCGTACTTGTCGTTCGGCCCCATCGCGGCGCCGGCGGGCGCGGCGAGACCGACAACTGCGGCTGACGTCGACAATGCCAGGAAATCGCGGCGTGACAACACGGACATGACGGCCCCCCATGCGCTTTTATTGGCGGCTACGGCCCCGCCTTGACGAGCAGATGCGCTTCTGCCGCCAACGTACGAGACCGGAATGAATGGAATTGGAATTGAAGCATCTTCGCGCGGATGATCCAATCCTATGACTGCACACGAGCCCTGAGGAGCCGCGAAATTTTCCGGAATCGCGTGAACCTTCCTGGGAAGAGCGCCGACTAAGCGAGCACATCCGCCGGGCCGCTTGGGTCATTCGTGGCGATGGGCCGTTTGCGCCATGCAGAACGGCAAGCAGAACTGACGGCGGCTCCCGAGAGGCGTCGGGCAAAACACCCGGTCAAGCCCTTGGCGTAAAAATATTCCACTTTCCCGAATTTCGGATTTATGGCATATCCTCGCCCATCCCGGCCCCTGCCAAAGGGGCGCTTCGCGATCGTCACGAGATGCGGGCCGGGTGGCGGTGGACGCGGTAGCGCCGGCGCGGCTCAGCATGATGACAGGGCGGGCAACCGTGAGTCCTCAGGCGACGCGATACGACACGGCGCGGTCACAGCGGTTTCGTCGATGCCTGGGGGCGAGCACACGCAAGCCTTCCGGGTATTTCGGCGGGATCGTCCGCGGACGGAGAAGTCGTGTGGTCCTGACGCCCGGGGTCTGTGCGTCAAGGCTTGCGGTGATGCGGCGGCCCGACCGGGCACGCGCATCGATCATCCGCAAGGCGACGGGGGCAATAGTGCATCGCTCCCCGGGGAGAGCACGAAGGACACCGTTAAAACCAGCCGCGCAGGGAAGGCCGGGCGACCGGCATCACCTGTGGTCCACCCCGTGTGCATCTTCGTCGCGCACGGACTTGCGGGTGCCGCCGGCGCCCGGCCTTCCCTGCGCCCTTTGGTCTTCAAGGAGCGCGAACGACAGCAAGCCTCGGGCGAAACGCGCCGCGAGAGCGCGAAGGCGTGTCTGCACCACATACTCGGTGTCATCGCAGACAGCGTCACTTGGAGCGGGCTGCAACCTCATACTCCGTTATTGCGAGCGCCTCAGCCTCCTCGGCTCTCGTGCCCCGGACGCAGCGCAGCGCCCCTTAGCGGTGCGCTGCAGAGCCGGGGCCCATGTCGCAGCGGCGCGCGGGCAGCGCTGGGTCCCGGCTCTGCGCAGCAGCGTAAGAACGCTGCAGCGCGTCCGGGACACGTGTGTGGGTACCACCGTCTCTCGCACCACTTTTCGCGCGCGCCGGGCTGGTAGAGTGGCGCCATTATTTTGGGGAATTTTGATGCGCGCGAGGATTTTCAATCGCGTTTTGGGGCTGGCGACACTGGCCTTGCTTGTCGGCACTGCGGACGAGCTCAATTTCGACCCTGATACCCCCGACGGACTCACTCGCGCGATCACAAAGCTCCAGCAGCGGATTTCGATGGCGCCGAATGGAGAGCCGACCGAGGGCCTGTTGCTGCGCATGCGCAAGATGGAGGATCTCAAGCCCTGGGGCTCGATCGTCTACGGCCCGGACAACAGCAAATGGGGCATCTCGTGGAACCACGCCTCGCGGCGCGCGGCGGTGGCGGAGGTGGCGGGTTTGACGGCGCCTGGGTGGTCACCAGTGTCGGCTGCGGCGGCACCACGTCCGGTGCGGTCGTCGTCTCCTCGGGCAAGGTCATCGGCCAGGGTGTCACTGGCACCGTCAGCCCGAGCGGCTCGGTCAGCACGGTCGGTCAAGGCGACGGCGTGACCTTCACAGGCTCCGGCCGTCTCGGCGCTCGCAGCGGTTCCGGAACCTGGCGGCGCTCCGATGGCTGCGGCGGAACCTGGAGCTCGGCGAAGCAGTAACGCGCAAGGAAATGCCTGATCTCGCGGCGGAACGAACGCGCCGCAAGCCCAATTCAAGCCACATCCTCTCCGGATTTGCGGCTCATTGCCACCCAAGTCTTTGATGACAAAGGGCTGGTTAAGAGTTGCGTCATGCGTAACCGGGAGACCAGGATGGGCAACCGCACCGCAAAATTCGTATCCGCGCTAGTCGGCAGCATCATTGCCGGCGCGCCACTGGCCGCCGTGTCGCAGAACGCGCCGGCGCCATCGAGCACAGCCAACGCGGCCGCCGACTGCCTCGCCTCGCCGAAGGGCGCCGCGCCGCAGGGGCAACACTGGTACTATCGTCTCGACCGCACGACCAAGCGGCAATGCTGGTATCTGCGCGCCGCAGGCGGCAAATCCTCCCAGACCGCGCAGGCGACGACCGACACGCCCGAGGCGGATTCGGCCGTGCCGCAAGCGATGCAGAACGCGCGCGCCGAATACACCGCTCCGCAGACGAGTGCCGCACCAGGCACGCCGAACATGAGCGCGCCCGCGCCCGCTGCAACCAATGCGCCGCCGGTCGCCCAGCAGCCGCCAAGCGGCGCGCCTGCGACCAACGCGCAGCAGCCGGCTGTGACCGCGCGCTGGCCCGAGGCCTCTCCGGCCTCCGCCGCGCCCACACCGCCGCCGGCCCCCGTTGCGGCCACCGCGCCGGCGGGCGCGAAGCCGGCAAAGCCTCCCGCGCCGATGGCCCTGGCCGGCGCAGACGGCTCCGCCGACAAGCCGGCCGGCTCGGTGCAGATGCTGCTGCTCGTGATCGGCGGCGCGCTGGCGCTCGCCGGCATCCTCGCCAGCATCATCTACCGCTTCGCCGGCGGACGCCTCCGCGTCCAGGCCGCCGACCGCCGCGGACGTTGGGACGATTGGACGCCGCAGGACCATGACGCAAGCCGCGCGCCCTGGCTCGGTGCGGAGCCGGCCGTCACGCCGCGCGCACAGCAGGGCCCCGTCGACTTCGATGAAGTTCGGCCGCCGCAGACCGCGCAAATCGCCGCCTTCACCAGGGAGATCGGCAGGATCGCGGCGCAATCCGCGTCCATTCGCAACAAGGCCGCCGAGCTCGACAAGGCCGACATCTTCAACGGAAAGTTCGAGATCGAGGCATCGGCGCCCCGGCTCGCGGTCAAAGATACGGCCGACGAAGAGCCCGTCGATCGCCATGAAGATGCTCAGGTAGATGCGCAGGCTGGGGAAGCCGTCGACGTCGACGTGATCACCGCGATGCTGGAACGGCTGGCGAAGCAAGGGCCGCGGCTGCCGCAGCCTAGCCCTGAAGCTGAGCTTGCAGAGCTCGTACGAAACCAACGAGGCCAATCCGCCGCTCGCGCTTGAGGCGCTCGGCCTTCAGGATCGACTGCACCTCGGCAAACGCCTCGTCGACGTCGTGGTTGATCACGATGTAGTCGTACTCGGCCCAGTGACTCATCTCGTGGCTGGCCCGGCTCATGCGCTTGCGGATCACCTCGTCGGAATCCTGCGCGCGCGAATGCAGGCGCTTTTCGAGATCCGCCGCCGAGGGCGGCAGGATGAAGACGCTGACGACGTCGGCGCGGGCTTTTTCGCGCAGCTGCTGCGTGCCTTGCCAGTCGATGTCGAACAGCACGTCCTGCCCGGACGATAGCGCGGCTTCGACGGGGCTGCGCGGCGTACCGTAGCTGTTGTCGAACACGGTGGCCCATTCCAGCAGCTCATCGCCCTTCACCATCGCCTCGAAGCGGGGCTTGTCGACGAACAGATAGTCCTTGCCGTTGACCTCGCCCGGCCGCATCGGCCGCGTGGTCGCGGATACCGACATTTTCAGGCCGGACATGCGGTCGATCAAAAGACGCGACAGCGTCGTCTTGCCCGCGCCCGAGGGCGAGGACAGCACGAACATCAATCCGCGCCGCTCGACACCGTCAGTTCCGTGACCGCCGCTCGTCATCGATCACTCCAGATTCTGGACCTGCTCGCGGAACTGCTCGACCACGTTCTTCATGGCGAGGCCCGTATTGGTCAGCTCGATGTCGTTCGACTTCGAGCAGCAGGTGTTGACCTCGCGGTGAAACTCCTGCGCCAGGAAGTCGAGCTTGCGGCCGATCGGGCCACCCTTGCCGATCAGCTCGCGCGCCTGCGCGATGTGGGACGCGATGCGGTCGAGCTCCTCGCGGATGTCCGCCCGGGTGGCGATCAGGATCGCCTCCTGCATCAGGCGGTCGGAATCGAAACGGTCGGAGGTGTCGAGCAGGCTCGCGATCTGTTCGGCAAGCCTGGCCTTGATCGCCTCCGGCTTGCGGCCGGGCGCGGCTTCCGCCCTCTTCGCCAATTGCTCGACCTCGTCGACCCGCTGGGTCAGGATCTGCCCGAGCGACGAGCCCTCGCGCTTGCGCATCTCGACGAGATCGGCGAGCGCCTTGTCGAAAGCCTCGGCGGCGGCGATCCGCGCGGCCTTGTCCTCCTCCTCCTCGCCCTCGGGCTCGGCAACCTCGACGACGCCCTTGATGGCGAGCAGGCCGTCGATGCTCGGCGCCACCGCGTCGACCTTGCCGGCGATCATGGCGGCGGCCTTCAGCACGGCGTTGAGCACGTCCTCGTTGACGCGGACAGAGGCTGCGGCATTGGCGCGCTTGACGGTGAGATTGGCGTAGACGGTGCCGCGCGACAGCAGCTCGCCGGCGCGTTTCTTGGCATGGGCCTCGAGCTCGTCGAACCCCTGCGGCAGCCGCACCCTGAGGTCAAAGCCCTTGGCGTTGACCGACTTCAATTCCCATTCGAAGGTGTACGGCCCGCTAGCGCCGTGGCATCTCGCAAAGCCGGTCATGGACGACAGCGCCATCAGGTCAAATTCTCCAGAAACACGGGATTCGCGAGGCATCAAGCCACGCGAAACTTAAGACTATTTTGCAGGAAAGTGGAATCCGCAAAGTCCCGCAAGCAGGTCTGCAACGCGCCTAGCGCTGGACCACCGGCGGCGAGGGCTGCACCGCGCCCTGCCGCGCCGGTGCTGGAGCGGCGGGGCGTGCCGCCGGCGGCTTTTTCTGCTGGTTGGGCCGGGCCGGCGTGGTCGCCGTCGGTGTATCGGCAGCTCCGGGTGCGACGGCGGCGGGCGGCGGCGCATCCTCGGCCGGCTCCACCGTGTCGTTCTGGATCTGCTTTTCCATGGCGCGGAGCTTGGCGACGTTCTTCTGATGGGCGTCGTAAGTCTCGGTGAAGGCGTGCCCGCCGGTGCCGTCGGCGACGAAGAAGAGGTCGCGCGTGCGGGCTGGATTGGCGGCGGCCTCCAGCGAGGCGCGGCCGGGGTTGGCGATCGGACCCGGCGGCAGGCCCTCGATCACATAGGTGTTGTAGGGCGAGGGCTGCGTGATCTCGCTGCGCTTGATCGGGCGGCCCAGCGTGCCCTTGCCGCCGACGAGGCCATAGATGATGGTCGGATCCGACTGCAGCTTGATCCGCTGCTTCAGCCGGTTGGTGAACACCGCGGCGACACGGCTGCGCTCGTCGGGCTTTCCGGTTTCTTTCTCGACGATGGAGGCGAGCGTCACCAGCTGCTCCGGCGTCTTGACCGGAATGTCCTGATTGCGGCGCTCCCAGATCTCGGCGAGCACGCGTTTGTGCGCCTGCTGCATGCGCTGGACCACCTGATCACGCGGGGTGCCGCGCGGGAATTTGTAGGTCTCGGGCAGCAGCGTGCCCTCGCGCGGCAGCTCGCGCACGCTGCCGGTGAAGATGTCGTTGTCGGACAGGCGCGCCACGATCTGCTCGGAGGTCAGACCCTCCGGAATCGTGACGGCATGCTGCACCACCTTGCCCTCGACGATGGTGGCGATGACGTCGCGCAGCGATGCGTTCTTCTGGAACGAATATTCGCCCGGCTTGAGGTCCGAGCTCGCCTTCAACGCGGCAACGCTGGCGATGAACACCCACGGGTTGATGTCGGTCACGCCTTCCCGGTTCAGCGTCTCGGCGATGTCGCGCTTGCCCGCACGCTGGGGGATGTTGACGATCTTGTCATCCTTGAGTGGCCCGGGCGCCTCGAGCACTTGCCGGCCGTAATAATAGATGCCGCCGGCGCCGAGCATGGCGATCAGCAGGAGGGTGATGATGGCGTTGCCGACGACCACGAAAGGATTGCGCGCACGGTCCGATCGCTTCGGCGGCGGCGGGACCTGCTCGGGCTCGAGCGCTGCCCGCGGACTCCGGGGCGAAATGGGCGGCCTTTCACTCATCGAAACAACCTGAATCCTGCCGGTTCAATCGCGGCCCGACAATCGCTTGCCCTGCCAAATGCACGCGCCCACTTCCATGACTATCGCCGAATACGGCAAAACGGTGGATTCGTCTCAAACTTAAACTAACTGGCCAGGCGCCGGACGATCACCGACGCATTGGTACCGCCAAAACCAAACGAGTTCGACAGGGCGACGTTGACCTCACGCTTCTTCGCCGTATGCGGCACGAGATCGATCGCAGTCTCCACCGACGGATTGTCGAGGTTGATCGTCGGCGGCACGACATTATCGCGAATCGCGAGAATGGCGAAGATCGCCTCGATCGCACCGGCCGCGCCGAGGAGATGACCCGTCGACGATTTGGTCGAGGACATCGCAACCTTGGAGGCGGCATTGCCAAGCAGACGCTCGACGGCGCCGAGCTCGATCTCGTCGCCGAGCGGCGTCGAGGTGCCGTGCGCGTTGATGTAGTCGAGATCGGAGGCGGTCAGGCCGGCGCGCTTGAGCGCGGCAGACATGCTGCGGAAGCCGCCATCGCCGTCGGGCGACGGCGAGGTAATGTGATAGGCATCACCCGAAAGACCGTAGCCGATCACCTCGGCATAGATCCTGGCGCCGCGGCGCCTGGCGTGCTCGAGCTCCTCGAGCACCAGGACTCCGGCGCCCTCGCCCATCACGAAACCGTCGCGGTCCTTGTCGTAGGGACGCGAGGCCTTTTCGGGTGTCTCGTTGAAACCGGTCGACAGCGCGCGCGCGGCGTTGAAGCCGGCAATGCCGATGCGGCTGATCGGCGATTCCGCGCCGCCAGCGACCATCACGTCGGCATCGCCCAGCGCGATAAGGCGGGCGGCATCGCCGACGGCGTGTGCGCCGGTCGAGCAGGCCGTGACCACCGAATGGTTCGGTCCCTTCAGTCCGTGCGCGATCGAGACGTAGCCGGAAGCCAGATTGATCAGGCGGCCCGGAATGAAGAACGGCGACACCCGGCGCGGTCCGCGCTCCTTGAGCAGGATCGCGGTCTCGGCAATGCCGTTGAGGCCGCCGATGCCCGACCCGATCATGGTGCCGGTTGCGCATTTGTCCTCTTCGGTCTCCGGATGCCAGTTGGCGTCGTCGAGCGCCTGGCCGGCTGCGGCCATGCCGAAGATGATGAAGTCGTCGACCTTGCGCTGGTCCTTCGGCTCCATCCACTTGTCGGGATTGAAGGTGTCGTTGGTGCCGTCGCCGCGCACGACCGTGCAGGCGTATTTGGTCTGAAGATCGGAGACATCGAAGCTCTCGATCCTGCGCGCACCGCTCTCGCCGTTGAGGATGCGCTTCCAGGTCGGTTCGACGCCGCAGCCGAGTGGCGACACCATGCCGAGACCAGTGACGACAACCCGCCTCATATCCGAAAACTCCGCATCGAAAGATTCACGGCCAATAACAAGAAACCGGCTGACCGCTGGGAAGCGGCCCGTCCGGTTTCAATGTTGTCCCCGCGAAAATGAAGAGCCTTAGCTCTTCGCGTTCTTCTCGAGAAACTTCGTGGCGTCGCCGACGGTGAGAATCGTTTCCGCAGCGTCGTCCGGAATCTCGCAACCGAATTCTTCTTCGAACGCCATCACCAGCTCGACGGTGTCCAGACTGTCGGCGCCGAGGTCGTCGATGAAGCTCGCGGCGTCGACAACCTTCTCGGGTTCAACACCAAGGTGTTCGACCACGATCTTCTTAACCCGTTCGCCAATGTCACTCATTGCATAACCTCGTGTTGTTCCCTGTAGACCCGACCCCCCGGGACGATACGAGCCGTCGTGGTCGTGTTACTTGCCTTCGCTTACGAACTTTGATTTGGCCCCATCCTAACCGATACAGGGCCCGGCGAACGACGGCCAAGGCTCCGCATCGCCAATATACAGGGTTTCAAAAACCTGCAATGGCGTTCTTTGCCCATCCGTTGAGCGTCCGGTTATCATACTTCAATTGCCTTGACTACAAGCCTCATTTCCCTCCGGAAACGGCCGTTTGCCGCATCCGCACAGCCCATGTGGGCAGTGCGGAACGAACGCTTCAGATCATGGCCATGCCGCCGTTGACGTGAATGGTCTGGCCGGTGACGTAGGCTGCTTCGTTCGAACTGAGGTAGACGGCCGCCGCCGCGATATCCTCGGGCGTTCCCAGGCGGGCGGCCGGAACCTTGGTCAGAATCGTTTCGCGCTGCTTGTCGTTGAGCGCATCGGTCATCGGCGTCTTGATGAAGCCCGGTGCGATGCAGTTGGCGGTGACGCCGCGCTTGGCGTATTCGGCCCCCAGCGTCTTGATCATGCCGATCAGGCCCGCCTTCGACGCCGTGTAATTGCCCTGCCCGGGATTGCCGGTGACGCCGACCACCGAGGTGATGGCGACGATGCGGCCGAAGCGCTTGCGCATCATCAGCTTGGTGGCGGCGCGCGCCAGGCGGAAGGTCGAAGTCAGATTGATGTTGATGACCTCCTCCCAATCCTCGTCCCGGAGCTGCACGAAGAGATTGTCGCGGGTGATGCCGGCATTGGCGATGAGGATGTCGACCTGGCCCATTGCCGCTTCCGCAGCGGGCACCAGCGCCTCGACCTCGTCGGCCTTGGAGAGATTACAGGGCAACACAAAGGTGCGCTCGCCGAGCTTGCCGGCAAGCTCATCCAGCACCTCCTTGCGCGTTCCTGATATCGCAACCGTCGCACCCTGCGCGTGCAGCGCCTGCGCGATCGCGCCGCCGATGCCGCCGGTCGCGCCGGTGACGAGCGCCTTTTTACCAGTCAGATCGAACATCGAAAAACTCCTCCAAAGCACGATCCGGAAAAGTGCGCAGCGGTTTCCGAAAGATCGTGCGTAAACTGAAAAACTCAAGCGCGATGAGCAATCATCGCGCTTTAGCCCTGCTTGGCAGCGGCCAATGCATCCTTGGCGGCGGCAATGTCGTTCGGGCCACCGACTGAAACGCCGACGGCGCCGTCCGCGATGCGCTTGACGAGACCGGACAGGACCTTGCCGGCGCCGATCTCGAAGAACCGCGTGACGCCCTGCCCTGCCATATAGGCAACCGACTCGCGCCAGCGCACGGTGCCGGTGACCTGCTCGACCAGGCGGCGACGAATCTCGTCGGGATCGGTGATGGCGCTCGCCAGCACGTTCGACACCAGCGGCGCGGCCGGGGCCTTGATCGTGACCTTCGACAGCGCTTCTGCCATGGCGTCGGCAGCGGGCTGCATCAGCTTGCAATGGAACGGGGCGGACACCGGCAGCAGCATCGCGCGCTTGGCGCCCTTGGCCTTGGCGATCTCGACGGCGCGATCGACCGCGGCCTTGTCGCCCGAGACGACAACCTGCCCGCCGCCATTGTCGTTGGCGGCCTGGCAGACCTGCCCCTGCGCCGCCTCCTTGGCGACCTCGATGGCCGCCTCGTAGTCGAGACCGAGCAGCGCGGCCATCGCGCCGGCGCCGACCGGGACGGCCTTTTGCATTGCGAGACCGCGGGTGCGAAGCAGGCGGGCGGTATCCGAGACCGTCAGGCTGCCGGCCGCGGCCAGCGCCGAATATTCACCGAGCGAGTGGCCGGCGACGAAGGCTGCATCTCGTCCCACGGAAAATCCCGCCTCAGCCTCCAGCACGCGCAGGGTGGCGACAGACACCGCCATCAGCGCCGGCTGGGCGTTTTCGGTGAGCTGGAGGGTTTCGGCCGGACCATCCCAAATGATCGCTGTCAGCTTCTCCCCTAGCGCGGCGTCGACCTCGTCGAACACGGCGCGCGCCACCGGAAAGGCATCGGCCAGGGCCTTGCCCATGCCGACCGCCTGGGAACCCTGTCCAGGAAATGTGAATGCAGCCGTCATCGGCGCTCCCTGCTTGTCGGACACGATCCCTGCGAGAACCGGCAGCCGATTACGCACGGCGTTAGGCCATGGTTCCGGATCGTGCTCCAAAGGGGGCCGTAGACACTGTCCGGGGCCGGACTGTCAAGCCGAGATGGGAACTTCGAGCAGCACTCAACTGGGGATGCGCCCCCTCAAAACCCACCGGCGGTCTGGTTGGCGTCGACCTCCGCTCCGGCCCGCGCACGGCGCGCGCTGCTCGCCAACTGCCCCGGCCGATCCTCCTTGTCAGGCTTTGCGGTCGCCAGCCGCAAGACCGCCGCGTAGTTCGGCTGCACCTCCATGCGGCCGGCGTGCCGGCTCTCGCTCAGCAGGCGATGGACCTTCGGCAGATTGTAACAGGGCACGTAGAACAGCAGATGATGCTCGAGGTGATAGTTGACGTAGTACGGCGCGATGAACAGGCGCTCGAGAACATTGGCATGCGTGGTGCGGGTGTTGCGCAGGGGATCGCTGCTGTCGGGGACGACGGCATGCTCTGCAATGTTGCGGATGCGGGTGATGACCATCATCCAGGTCAGGAGCGGCACCAGCCAGAGCAGCGGATAGGCCCACCACACGCCGGCCGCCGCGAGCGCTGCGAACATCGCGGCGTTGAGGAGGCATTGCGGGCCGAGCTTGTCCCAGAAATGCGCCAGACGCTGCTGCCACGGCCAGTCCTTCGGCCCGAGCGCATTGAGCAGCTGCGCCTTGCGCTGCTGGTAGCCGGTCTGTCCGGTGATGTCGCGAATGAACTTGCGGCGATAACTCAGCTTAGTAATCGGAAACGGCGCCGACAGCACGAGATCGGGATCATCCTCTTGCTGCGTGCGCGCATGGTGCTGAAGGTGGTAACGCCGGTAGCTGCGCGTCTCCGCAAACAGCGGATAGGCACAGAGCCACTGGCTCAGGGCCAGATTGGTCTTCTCATCAGTGGACAGGCAGCCATGCGCGCCATCATGCATCAGGATCGCGAGGCCCAGCTGACGCGAGCCGATGATCGCGACGGCGAGGACATAGGTGACCGGATTGGGCCACCACGCGACCAAGGCGATCGCGCCAATGATCAGCGCCCAGGCGTGCGCGATCAGCGCAACACCTTTCCAGGTCACACGCTCTCGCACGTCGGCAAGCTGGTCGTCGGTCAGGAAATCGCGGGCACGCATGCGAAGCGCGGTCATGGCCTAGCCTTCCTCGTTCGAATTGCTTGATGCCTCGCGCCCCTCGACGAGACGCAGGCGCGCCGTGTCATCGGATTTCGCCTGCTCGCCGAGCACGCGCAGCATCTCGGCGCAGAGCGCCTCGGGCGAACGGCCCATGGCGTAGCCTTCGAGAATGACGCCGATGGCGACGGCCCAGAACCGCCGCGAGCTTTCGTCGGGCGCGCGCAGCGAGCGCCAGCCGTGCCGCGCCACCTGGCTCGCATAGGCGCGCGCGCCTTCGCCGTGCAGGCGCTCGATCGTGCGCTCGACCAGCGGTGCGAGATCCTGGCGGCGCCGCGTCAATGTCAGCGCCTCGGCAAAGAAAGCCACTGAATCGCTCGCCGTCACGGTCTCCGCGAGCGCATGCGTGTAGTCCCGTGGCGTGCGCGCCTTCAGCGCCGCCTGCTCGGTCGCACGCGCCAGATACAGCAGCTCGCGGCAAGCGCATTCGACGAACAGCGCCTCCTTGGTGCGGAAGTAGTAGGTGATCTGGCTCGGGAATGCGTCCGCGGCGGCCGCGATGTCGGTGATCGCCGTGCCCGAAAGTCCCCGCTCCCGGAACAGGGGGCTTGCCGCATCCAGCAGCAGCGAGCGCATCTTGCGCCCCGCCGACCGTGTGGCCCGCGTAGCGTGCTTCGGATCGCCTGCCGACGCCTCAAACGGAGCCTGGATCGATTCACCCGCCATCAGCACCTCCCGATCCATTATTTGTATGACATACAAACAAATAGATCAAGCTGGTACGGGAGCGTGGGTTTGGCCCCCCCTGCCAGCACCGCCCGGCCGGAAACGGGACACTCCAACCTTGCCAAGTCAGCCAAAATCCGTATAAGGCGCGCATCCGCAGACCCCGGCCGGGAGCTGAACGGACGGTCTCAGCAAGTCATTCGTGATTTTGGTGTGGCAGGGCCAGTCGGCCCGTCGTCCCGTGTTTCCGCCTTCTGAGCTTAATCCCAGAGTCCTTTCCGAAGGCCTCTTAAGGGCTTGACGCCGGGCGATGCGCCAACATGAGGAAAGGACCACCATGGCTCTTTATGAGCATGTCTTTCTCGCGCGTCAGGACGCGAGCACGCAGCAGGTCGAAGAACTGACTGCGCAGATGACCGGTATCGTCGAGGGTCTCGGCGGCAAGGTCACCAAGACCGAGAATTGGGGCGTACGCTCCCTCACCTACCGCATGAACAAGAACCGCAAGGCGCACTTCGTTCTGCTCAACATCGACGCGCCGTCCGCGGCGATCGCCGAGATCGAGCGCCAGGAGCGCATCAGCGAAGACGTGATCCGCTATCTCAGCGTCCGCGTCGAGGAGCTCGAGGAAGGCCCGTCCGCGATGATGCGCAAGGCCGACCGTGACCGCGAGCGCGACGACCGTGGCGGCGGCTTCCGTGGCGACCGCGAAGGCGGTGGCTTCCGCGGCGACCGCGAGGGTGGTTTCCGTGGTGGCGATCGTGACGGTGGTGGCTTCCGCGGTGACCGCGGCCCGCGCCGTCCGCGCGAAGAAGCTGAAACCACCACCACGACGGACGGGGAGTAAGAACAATGGCTGAAGCTGGTGCACGCCGCCCATTTTTCCGTCGTCGCAAGAGCTGTCCGTTCACGGGCGCCAACGCTCCCAAGATCGACTACAAGGACTCCAAGCTGCTGATGCGTTACGTCTCCGAGCGCGGCAAGATCGTGCCGAGCCGCATCACCGCGGTGTCCGCGAAGAAGCAGCGTGAGCTCGCCCGCGCCATCAAGCGCGCGCGGTTCCTGGGCCTGTTGCCCTACGTCATTCGCTGATACGACCAATTCGACCGGCGGCGTCACGCCGCCGGTCGCGACTTTTTTGAACTCATAAGGCTTCCGGGTCGTCCGGTCGCCGATGGTTGGGGCGAGATGCCTCTAACCGCTCGAAGGGAGCGGGACAGCTGATGATGGCCTTTGTGCTGATAGCCCTGATCGCCGGCGCTGCGTCGGCCCTGATGTTCGCCTCGATCATTTCGGGCGCGCTGATCTCGCTCGTCCTGTTCTATCTCGCACCGCTGCCGCTGATGGTCGCCGCGATCGGCTGGGGACCGCTTTGCGCAAGCCTCGGCGGCATCGCCGCTGCGATCGGCCTCGGTGCCCTGTTCGGCCTGCCCTATTGCATCGCATTCGCCGTCACCGTCGCGCTGCCGGCCTGGTGGCTCGGCCATCTCGCGCTGCTCAGCCGTCCTGTGGGAAAGGTTGCCGTGGGACATGCCGCGCCAGACGGCGCCGCGCCCGCCGAACCTGACCTCGAATGGTATCCGGTCGGCCGCATCCTGCTGTGGCTCGCCGGCTTCGCCACGCTGACCACGATCGCCGCCCTGCTCACGCTCGGGACCGACGCCGAGACCATCATCGGCACGCTGCGGCGCGGCCTGATGCGCCTCCTCCGGGCCACCGACCCGCAAAGCTCCGGCGAAGCCGGCCAGTTCGTCGACGCGCTGGTGCGGATCGCACCGGCCGCGGCGACCATCATCGCGATGATGACACTGACGCTCAACCTCTGGCTCAGCGCCAAGATCACGGCGACCTCGGGCCGGCTGCGGCGCCCGTGGCCGGACATGATGACGGCGGAGCTGCCGCCGATGACGCTGGTGGCGCTCTGCATCGCGCTCGCCTTCTGCTTCACCGGCGGGCTGCTCGCGATCGCGGCACAGATCACCGCGGCCGCGCTGATGATGGGCTATGCGCTGACCGGCTTTGCGGTGCTGCATACGCTCACGCTGACGCTGAAGAGCCGCACCTTCTGGCTCGGCTCAACCTACGCCGTCGTGGTCGTGTTCGGATGGCCCGTGATCGCGATGGTGATCCTCGGACTTGCGGATGCCGTGTTCGGCTTCCGCGAACGCTTCCTGCGCAGCCGGCAACCGCCGCCGCTGCCGACCCCTTGAGTTCAACCCCGAAACCGAAACCGTACAGAGCACTTCAAAAGGAGAACGAATATGGAAGTCATTTTGCTGGAACGCGTCAACAAGCTCGGCCAGATGGGCGAAGTCGTGAAGGTTCGCGACGGCTATGCCCGCAATTTCCTGCTCAAGCGCGGCAAGGCATTGCGCGCCACCGCCGACAACAAAGCCAAGTATGACGGCATGAAGGCCGAGCTCGAGGCCCGCAACCTCCAGAGCAAGGGCGAGGCGTCAAAGGTCGCCGAGAAGATCGCGGGCAAGAACATCATCGTGATCCGCCAGGCCTCGGAAGCCGGCCAGCTGTTCGGCTCGGTCAACGTGCGTGACATCGTCGTCGCGTTCGAAGCCGACGGCATCTCGCTGGCCCGCCCGCAGGTCCAGCTCGACGCGCCGATCAAGACCATCGGCAAGCGCTCCATCACCGTTGCCGTCCACCCCGAGGTCGAGGTCGAGATCACCGTCACGGTCGCACGCAGCCAGGACGAGGCCGAGCGCATCAACCGCGGCGAGGACATCTCGACCCGCAACGAGGACCGCGATGCGGCCGCCGAGGCGATCGCCGCCGCCGGCGAGTTCTTCGATCCGGAAGCCGAGCACGACGAAGCCGAGCCGGCACCGGCCGCGGAAGAGAAGTAAGCCTCGCATTCCTACGCGAAGCGAAGCCCGGTCGCCTCAGGCGGCCGGGCTTTTCGTTTTGGCGGCGACGTCCTCGCTCCACATCGCGATCGAGGCCAGCGCCGTCGCCGTGTGCTTCTCGACACCGTCGCTGACGCAGAACACGTCGGCCGCGACCACCGACACCTGGCGGCCCGGCTTGATCACCCGGGCACGACAGATCAGCTTCTCACCGACCGCGGGCGACAACAGGTTGAGCTTGTATTCCGCCGTCAGCGCCGGCTGGCCGCGCGAGGTCGCGGCTGCGATCGTCGTGGCGTTGTCGACCAGGAAGGCGGTGACCCCGCCGTGGAAGAAGCCGTGCTGCTGCAGCAGCTCCGGCCGGCGATCCACAGCGATCGTGCAGGTGCCGCGCGACAATTCCGAGAGCTCGGCGCCGACCAGGTTCATGAAGCCTTGTCGGCCGACATTGGCGTGGATGCGTTCGGCCACAGTGGCGAATTCGGGATCTGCTGCGGCGCTCATGAGGCCTCTCCTTATGTCTTGTTGATGCGTTCGGGCGGCCTCAGCGCACGGCCGGCACAGGCGATCAACGTGTCGGCCTCGACGCGCGGATCGGCGCGGTCGCGTCCCGACAGGAAGGCGCGGCAGAAGATCTGCGCCGGCCCGATGAGCTGGCTGACGAACATCACCGGCGTCATCGGCAAGAGCTCACCGCTTGCAACGAGCGGCGCGCGCCAGCGCTCGATACCGTCGGCGAGCCGCGCATTCTGCGCGCGCTGGGCGTCGCGAACGTCCTCGCCCCACTCGCTCCGCGAAATCTCGAACAGGTAGCGCGCCTCGCGCCGGCTGGTCACGACCCAGTCGAGATGGGCCCGGATCAGCCGATCGATGCCCTGCTCCGCATCGGGCACGGGATCGAGCGCCGCCAGCACCGCGGCGTGATAGTGCCGCAAGACCTCCAGGAACAGCGCACCGGCGAGCTCCTTCTTCGAGCCGAAGGCGTGAAAGAAGCTGCCATTGGAGGCGCGGGCCCGGGTGCGGATCGCGGCCACCGTCGCGGCCTCGAATCCGACGCGGTCGAACACGATCAGCCCGGCTGCCAACAGGTCGTTCCGCACGCTCGCCGTCATGGACGCCTCCTAGAGTATTACTCTAGAGCAATACTCTAGACGCGGTCAATGCAATGCGGAGGCCGCGATGAAACGCGGCCTCCGCATGTCGATCAAAAATGTCGCTGGCTTAGCGCGAGATCGGCGGCGTTGGCGGACCGGACTGCTCGGCCGGCGCGGCGGGCGGGGCTGCAGCGGTCGCGGGTGGCGCCGGCTGCTGCGGCTTGGCCGCCGGCTCGGAGCTGGCCGCAGGCGCGGCCGGCTTGGGAGCCGCCTCTTCCGCCGGCTTGGGTGCGGCTGGCTCGGCAGGCTTCGCAGCCGGCGCTACCGCCGGGACTGGATCGGGCCGCAGCGCCGGAGCTTCGCTGCCGCGGGGCTCGGCCTTGGCGCTGTCAGGCTTGGTCTCAACAGACTTCTCGGACGCCTTGCCGCTGTCGGGCTTGGCCTCGTCGCGACCGGGCTCGACCTTGGCCGTGTCGGGCTTGGACTCAGGTTTGGACTCGGGCTTGGATTCGCTTTTCTTCTCGTCAATGGCTGGCGCGGCGGCGTCGACCTTCGGCGCCTCCTCGGTGCCGGGCTTGGCGCGGCGCTTGCCCTTGCGTCCCTCGGGCGCAGCCTGTCCCTCGGGCTTCGTGCCCTCCTCGGCGGGCCGTGCGGCACGCTTCTGGCGCGCACCTTCCGCTACGGGAGCAGCGGCCTCGCCATCCGGCCTGGCTGCGTCCTGGGCGCGCGGGCGGCGGCCCTGATGATCGGGATTGGTGCTCGCGTCCTTCTCCCTCGCGCCGTCCTTTTTGCCGTCCTTGGCCTGGTAGCGGGTGTCGGTGGCGCCGTTGGAGACGAGATAGGAGGCGAGGATGCCCGCCATATCCGAGCTCGTGGTGTAGTGCTGGCGCAGAAAGCCCGGCAGCGAGCCCGGCGCGACGGACTTCAGAAGTCCGCGCGGGCTCTTGTGGCACGCATTGCAGGTCTGCGCGAAAAGCTGGGACGGGGTTTTGCCGGCCTCGAGGTTGGTCACCTGCGCAAAAACGGTATCGGCCGCGCCGAAGCCGATCAGAAGCAATACCGTCGCGAGGCTGAGCGCTCGGCTCGACATTCCCATCATCTCCATTGAATTCCGAGAGTTGCAGCCAGCGTGCGGCGCGGCAGCGGTCACCTTTTATCCGATTGAGCCACGAATGGAAGCAGGCACCACGCGCAAGGATGTGATTAAGCGGTTTGCGAATATCGGCTGTGAACTCAGCGCATTAGCGCAGCCGATCCTGCCTCCCTAAATTTGGATGCAAGCGCATAGGAACCGCCGCGTCACCTGGGCGTCAGAAGTGAAGGCCGGGTTAGTCGCATCCCTTCGGGTTCGCTCGAGAGGAAGGTGTCGATGGACCTCTTGTTGCGTAGATTTCTGTCTCAATTCATCCGCCGCGGCACGATGACGGTGACCGGCTCGAGCGGATCGAAGTTCACCGTTGGAGACGGCACTGGTGAACCGGTCGCGGTGCGCTTCGTCACCGCGGAGGCGGAGCGGAAGATCCTCGTCAATCCCGAGCTCGGGCTTGGCGAGGCCTATATGGACCGCGAGTTCATCGTCGAGCACGGCACCATAGCTGATGCCCTCGCGATCCTGCTCGATCAACCCGACCTATTGCCGCAGTGGGCAAAACCCTGGTGGCGCCTGCGCTATCTGACGCGGCATCTGAAGCAGTTCAATCCGCGCTCGCGCTCCCGCCACAACGTCGCGCATCACTATGATCTCGATGCCCGGCTCTATTCGCTCTTCCTGGACGCCGACAAGCAATATAGCTGCGCCTATTTCGAGACGCAGGACGCGACGCTCGACGACGCGCAGATCGCCAAGAAACGGCACATCGCCGCAAAGCTGCTGGTCAGGCCCGGCCAGCGCGTCCTCGACATCGGCTCCGGCTGGGGCGGGCTCGGGCTCTACCTCGCCGAGATCGCCGCCGCCGACGTCACCGGCGTGACGCTGTCGAGCGAGCAGCTGCAGCTCGCCAACGCGCGCGCGGCTGAAAAGCGCCTGACCGGATCGGCCAGATTCCTGCTCCAGGACTATCGCGACATCGAGGGCCCGTTCGACCGTATCGTCTCCGTTGGCATGCTCGAGCATGTCGGCGCCCGCTTCTACGACACCTACTTCCAACGCTGCGCCGAGCTGTTGGGCGAGAACGGCATCATGCTGCTGCACGCGATCGGCCGTTCGCAGGGCCCGGACTCGACCAATCCCTGGATCGCCAAATACATCTTCCCCGGCGGCTACATCCCGGCGCTGTCGGAGGTGCTGCCGGCGATCGAGCGCGCCGGCCTCCTGGTCTGCGATATCGAGATCCTGCGCCTGCACTACGCGGAAACGCTGAAGGCCTGGCGGGAACGTTTCATGGCGCGGCGCGAGGAGGCCGTGCAGCTCTACGACGAGCGCTTCGCGCTGATGTGGGAATTCTATCTGGCGGCCTGCGAGATGACGTTCCGCAAGCAAGCCATGATGAACTTCCAGATCCAGCTCACCCGGCGCCAAGGCGTGGTGCCGATCACCCGCGACTACATGCCGCGTGAAGAAGCCCGGCTGCGAGCTCGCGAACGCGCGAGCAAGCCCAGACTGAAATTGGCTGGTGAATAGGTCCTAGTCTGGTGAATAGATCCTAGTGACGCAGGGTCGACATCTGGGAGGAGCGGAAACTGGCCGTTAACGCCAGCTGCGCCCTCAGCGCGACCAGGATTTCCGGGGCGACAGGCTGGCGACGTATTTCGGGCCGTTCCGCGTGCTCCATGGCCGCAATCAGCCCCGAGAGCCAAAGCCGGCTACCCGCCTCGCTCCGCCAAATCTGGTGCTGCCGTTCTGGCCGCATCGCCTGCCTCGTTCCCTGTTGACGGATCGCGGGAGACAATTCCCTCCCCCGCCTGCCTGTTCCCGTCTTACCCCCGAAAGATTCCGGGGAGATGTGATCCAATTCACATAAGTCTGGTCGGGCCTGGCTTAGACCGTCGCCATGAGCAAAGAGACCCAAACCTCATTCGACGTGCAGGACGACCTCCGCACCGATTACGCCCTGATCGTTACCGGCGTCGGGGCGGCTCTGGTGGCGCTGGTCTACCTCCTGCTGGTCTGAAGGCGAGCCCAAAGCCGCCAGCGTGCGTCATTTCGCGCGCTTCTGGATTCGTCTGCGCGCCAATCCATTAGGTTCATGCCATAAGGTACATGGTTGCAGGATTTTTCCATGGCGCCGTGGCGGCCACTTCCTGGCCGGGCGAGTTCCGCAAAAATCCGTCAAGCGCGACGCGTGCTGCGAGCGCTAATCATCCACCATTTTAACTGAGCGGTTGATAGCGGTCAGCTTTCGCTTCCGCTTTGCACCGAGGCGGCGCTTTATCCCGGCCCCGCATCCGCCCAAGAAAATTGCTAAGCACGTCCGACCATGGCCCTGACTGATTCGAACGTCCTCAAACTCGCACCCGAGCCCGGCACTCCCGCCTACCGGAGCGCGCCGCATAATATCGAAGCGGAACAGAGCCTTCTGGGCGCGATCCTGGTCAACAATGATGCGTTCTACCGTGTCTCCGACTTCCTCGAGCCGAAGCATTATTTCGAGCCGCTGCACCAGACCATCTACGAGACCGCCGGCAGCCTGATCCGGATGGGCAAGATCGCCACGCCCGTGACGCTGAAGACGTTCCTGCCCGCCGACACCGACGTCGGCGGTATGACCATCGGGCAGTATCTGGCGCGCCTTGCGGCGGAAGCGACCACCATCATCAATGCTCAGGACTACGGCCGCACCATCTATGACCTGGCGCTGCGTCGCGACCTCATCGGCATCGGCGAGGACATGGTCAATGTCGCCTATGACGCCCCGGTCGATTTCGCGCCGCGGGCGCAGATCGAGGACGCCGAGCGCCGCCTCTACGAGCTCGCCGAATCCGGCCGCTATGACGGCGGATTCCAGAAATTCTCGCAGGCGCTGGCGGTCGCGGTCGATCTCGCTGCAAAGGCGTTCCAGCGCGACGGCAAGCTGTCCGGCATCTCGACGGGCATGCGCGATCTCGACACCAAGATGGGTGGCCTGCAGCACTCCGACCTCATCATCGTCGCGGGCCGTCCCGGCATGGGCAAGACCTCGCTGGCGACCAACATCGCCTACAATGTCGCGCAAGCCTATGTTCCGGAACTCCAGGCCGACGGCACCACGAAGGCCGCCAATGGCGGCGTCATCGGCTTCTTCTCCTGCGAAATGTCGTCCGACCAGCTCGCCACGCGTATCGTGGCCGAGCGCACCGGCGTTCCCTCCTCCCACATCCGCCGCGGTGGCATCTCGGAAGCCGATTTCGAAAAGATCCGGGAGGTCTCGATCGAGCTGCAATCGCTGCCTTTCTATGTCGACGCGACCGGCGGCCTGTCGATCGCGCAGCTGATGGCGCGCGCCCGCCGGCTGAAGCGGCAGAAGGGCCTCGATCTGCTCGTGATCGACTACATCCAGCTGCTGTCGGGCTCGGGCAAGCGGAGCGATAATCGCGTGCAGGAAATCACGGAGATCACGACCAGCCTGAAGGCGCTCGCCAAGGAGCTCAACGTTCCGATCATCGCGCTGTCCCAGCTCTCACGCCAGGTCGAATCCCGCGACGACAAACGGCCGCAGCTCTCCGACTTGCGTGAATCCGGATCAATCGAGCAGGACGCCGACGTCGTGCTGTTCGTGTATCGCGAGGAATATTACCTCGCCATGAAGGAACCGCGCCCGGGCACGCCTGAACACGAGAAGTGGCAGCTCGACATGAGTCTTGCGCACGGCAAGGCCGAGGTCATCATCGGCAAGCAGCGCCACGGCCCGACAGGCACCGTTGACTTGGCCTTCGAGGCCTCGATCACGCGGTTCGGCGACCTCGCGCCTGACAGTCAGTTGCCGGCTCGCAGCGGCAACGACTACTGAGTTCCTTGAACAGGACCGGCCTCTTGCGTAAAACGACGCCATGACAATGGCGTCCGACCCGAAAACCATCTCACAATCTGGCCTTCTCTCCGCGGAGGCCAACCAGGCTGCCGCGCTCGCTGCCTATGGCGGCGTGCTGACCGTCGATCTCGACGCCATCATTGCCAATTGGCGCAAGCTCGAGAAGACGGCGGTGCCGGCTGAGTGTTCGGCGGTGATCAAGGCCGACGCCTATGGCTGCGGCGCCGCCGAGGTCGCGCGTGCGCTGAGCAAGGCCGGCTGCAAGACCTTTTTCGTCGCCACCATCGAGGAAGCGCGCAAGGTGCGCGCAGCCGTGCCGGAGCCCACGATCTACGTGCTCGGCGGCTATTTCCAGAATACCGGCGAGCACTACGCCAAGATCAATTGCCGTCCTGTCATCGGCGACCTCAACGAGCTCGCCGAGTGGGACGTGTTCTGCCGCCGCACCGGCTGGACCGGGGGCACGGCCGTTCACATCGACACCGGCATGAACCGGCTCGGCCTGACGTTATCGGAAGCGCAGGCCATCATCCCCCGCATCAATGCCGGCGATCACGGCATCACGCTGGTGATGAGCCATCTGGTCTCGGCCGAGCAGCTCAACAGCCCCGTGAACGCCAAGCAGCTCGCGGCCTTCCGCGGCATCGCCAGCGAATTCTCCGGCGTGCCGGCGGCGCTCGCCAATTCCTCCGGCATCTTCCTCGGCGCGCCCTTCCAGTTCGATATGGTGCGGCCGGGCGCTGCGCTCTACGGCGTCAACCCGACGCCGGAGGCCGACAATCCGATGCAGCCGGTGGTCGACCTCAAGGCGCGCATCGTGCAGATCCGCACTATCGAGCGCGGCGAGACCGTCGGCTATGGCGGCACCTGGACCGCGCGGCGGCCGACAAAGCTCGCGATCATCGCGGTCGGTTATGCCGACGGCTATTTCCGCGCCGCCAGCTCCAATGACGGCACCCGCGGCGCCGAGGTCATCGTCGCCGGCAAGCGCTGCCCCGTCGCCGGCCGCGTCTCCATGGATCTCATCGCGATCGACATCACCGATCTGCCGCAGAATGCAGCGCGGCGCGGCCACCTGGTGACGCTGCTCGGCGAGGGCATCACCGTCGACGAGCTCGCGCATCATTTCGGCACCATCGGCTACGAGGTGCTGACCAGCCTCGGCCACCGCTACGCCCGACTCTACAAAGGCGGCAATGTAGAGGAACCGCTGGTGAAGCCGGAGCCAGCGCAGGCCGCCGAGCAACCGCCCTCCCCGCCGCCAATCGAGCAGCCGGCAGCCCCGCCGCCGCTGCCGGGCTGAACTCTCGTGCCCCGGATGCGGCGCAGTGCGCTGCTGAGCCGGGGCCCATCTCTCTACAGCGCACCGTGTCGCTGTCTGGGTCCCGGCTCGCGCTACGCGCGTCCGGGACACGGAAGGGATCGCTTACTTCTTCTTCCTGTTGTCCAGCGCCGCCTTGCAGGTCGCGCTGAGCTGATCGCGCTTGTCGGTGAGGCAGGCGACGACGCGCCCTCCACCCGGCGCGATGCCGGCGCAGAATTTATCATAGTCTGCCTTGCACGCACCGCGCGGGTCGGACGATTGTGCCGACGCGGCCCCGGAGAACGCGAGGGCGACGACGATGGCGGCAAAGTTCAACTTGGACATTTTATCTCCGGGTACGGAAGGCAGGAGCCGGTAGCTCTACATGAAGATCGCGACATTCAACATCAACAACGTCAACCGCCGCCTGCCCAATCTGTTGGCATGGCTGCGCGCGGCAAAGCCCGATGTCGTCGCGCTTCAGGAATTGAAGGCAAGTGATGGCGAATTTCCGGCGGCCGCGATCGAAAAGGCCGGCTATGGCGCGGTGTGGCGCGGACAGAAGACCTGGAACGGTGTCGCGATCCTCGCCCGCAATGCAGAGCCCATTCTGACCCGCGACCGCTTGCCTGGAAAACCCAGCGATCTCGAAGCCCGCTATCTCGAAGCCGCCGTGCGCGGGATCATCGTCACCAGCATCTATCTGCCGAACGGCAATCCGCAACCGGGGCCGAAATTCGACTTCAAGCTCGACTGGTTCGCGCGCCTCAAGCGCCACGCCAAGAGCCTCATCAAGCAGGATCTGCCCGTCGTGCTCGCCGGCGACTACAACGTCGCGCCTGCAGAGATCGACATCTATCCGACGCGCTCATGGGACAAGGATGCGCTGATCCAGCCGAAGAGCCGGGCAGCCTTTGCTTCGCTCGTCGAGCAAGGCTGGTGCGATGCGATCCGCGAGCTGCATCCGGACCAGCGCATCTACACGTTCTGGGACTACAAGCGGAACCGCTGGCCGCGCGATGCGGGGCTGCGGCTCGATCATCTCCTGCTCAGCCCAGCCCTCGCCCCGCGCCTGGCCAAGGCCGGCGTCGACAAGAATATCCGCGGCGAGGATGGCGCCAGCGATCACGCGCCAGCATGGGTGGTGTTGAAATAGCAGAAGTGCCGTAGGTGGGCAAAGCGAAGCGTGCCCACCAAACTCGTTTACGGAGACAGACGGTGGGCACGGCGCAAGTGCGCCTTTGCCCACCCTGCGATCACCCGAGTTTAGCGCCCATAATAGTCCTGCACCGTGTCCCATGCCGCCTTTTGCAGAAGCTGCGCCGTCCCCGCATCCAGCCCCAAAGTGTAGGCATTGTCGACAGGCGAACGGCCTGTCAACGCGGCAAACGTCACGCATGCCGCAAGATAGGTGCCCGCCGGACTCGGATGCCGCTTGTCCAGCGCATACAGATTGAGCTCCGGCCGCAGCTTGCGCACCCGCGCGAAGGCAAGACCTGCAGGAATGACCAACGCATCGTTGGCATTGCCTGCGATCGTGTAGGCCTCGGCCAACGATTCCGTCATCTCCGGCTTGTCAGCATAGGCCCAGGACATGAACAGCACCGGCCGCATGCCGTGGACGCGAACGATCTCGCTGTCCTTCTTCGCGAAAGTCGCGAACGCGTCCTTCAATTGCGGATGGATCGGGCACTGGCTGCAATCCATCATCACGACGGCGTCGTACTGCCGGCCTGGCTTGTTGAAGATGACGTTGTTCTGCTCGTCGAAGGAATACGCGCCGAGGCCGCCCGGCCGCAGCAGATTGTCCATGTCGTGCCAATCGAGGCCGGAGCCGCCGATCGTCACCATGGTGTTGCGGTACACCGCCTTGTTCGCGGGATCCACCGCCCGCTCCATGAAGGTGAGATGCCCGGGCATGCCGTTGTTGTAGTAGAAGAAGCTGTTGCCGACGAACAGCGCTGCCTTGGGGAAGTCCGGTCCGAGCGAAGTCACCTTCGGCCTGGTCTGCGCCTGGACATTGAAGCCGGCTGCAACGGCGAGACACATTGCGAGCATGACTCGCGCAAAAAGACGCATCATGGCTTCCTCCCCTTTTCTCCAGGGCCGGAACCAAATCAGCTTTTCAAAATGGCCTCAAGAGCGCGAACGTGCAGCGGACATCTGCGCGCATGCATGCTCACCACAAGTTCTTGCCGTCAATCATGTTGACCGGCACCGCCTCCAGATCGAAATCGTCGAACAGGCGCGCATTCACCGCGACCTTGGGATTGTCGAAATCGGGCTTGCCGGTCGACCAGTCCGGCGACTCCGAATAGGTGCCGCAGCCGCAGCTTGCACAGAAATGATGTTTGACGGTGCGGCTACCCCAGAGATAGGTCGCGACATTGTCCGGCGGTGACAGCAGACGAAACTGCGCCGGCGTGTAATAGGCCCACAGCGCGCCGCGCTTGGCGCAGAGCGAGCAGGTGCAGCGCGTCACGCTCGAAGGCACCTCCGTCACCTCGAACACCGTCTCACCGCAATGACAACTTGCCTCGATCGGCATGACCCCTCCCGTTGTGTCAGAACTGGGGCATAGCCAGCCCCTGCTGCCAACATGCTGTCAGCAGCAGGACGCCTCAACCAAAATATGAAAAACAACCCCATGCACAGTAGCCGACCGCTGTCGGATCAATGAGTTACTGATTTCCGCAATTCGACCTGCCTGCCGTCGGGCAAAACACCGGCACGATGCCTCGGGGATTCAGATGGCCCCTTCGTCGGGAATATTGAGAACGGTGCCACAGGCCTTGCAATGCACGGCGTCGGCATCGTGCCTCTGGAGCCCGCAAGTCGGGCACGGAAATCGCACCTTGTGGGGACTGAGGAGCGCGCGTGCGAGATTGAAGAACAGCGTCACGCCGAAAATCATGATCACGACGGTGATCAAGCGACCGAGCGTGCCCGGCAGGGTAATGTCGCCAAAGCCGGTCGTTGTCAGCGCCGTGACGGTGAAATACAGGGCATCGGCATAGTTCCGGATCTCATCGTTGCGAAACTTCTGGGTCTCGTAAACGATCCCGGTCATGACGAAGATGAAGACGGCCAGGTTCGTGACGGCGAAGATGACGTCTTCGTTGCGACGGAAGAAGGGAGAATCCATGCGCAACCTCACCAGCATCTGGTAGTCGCGAAGCAGGCCCAACGTTCGCAAGATCCGGAAAAAGCCGCCCGCCTCGCCGGCAAGCGGTGCCAGGAACGATACGATCGCAACCATGTCAGCCCAAGTCGCGAGTTGACTGAATTTTCGAAACGGATGCCGATCGACCAGAAGCCGCGCCGAGAAGTCGGCGAGTAACGTGACGCCGAACAGGACATCGAGCGTTTCAACGATCTCACTGGGCGGCAGGAACGAGGTTGCGATGATGAACAGCACCGTCACGATGTCGAAGGCGAGCAGCGCGTAGCGGAAGCGCACGCCGCTTGGCGTTGCGCCCTCGTAAAGGCGACGGACATTGCTTCTGAGAGAATTGAGAGTCACGGCATCATGATCGCGGTTCGCACGGATGATGGCAACTCGGAGAGCGCGCCGCAAGATCGAACCCGATCGCTGCCATCTTTGGCCGAACAGGAGAAGGGTTGCCAACCCTGAGCGACTGGACGGTGTCCGACACGAAAGCCATGGTTGCGCCAGTTTCGCGATAATTTCTTAGCCCACCTGATCTATTCCGAGATTATTCGCGGTGCGAATTATTCTGATCGCTGCGATGTCGCTCGCCTGCATTGGTGCCGCACAGGCGCAGAACGTGACGTTCAAGCGTTTCCGAAACTCCGACCCGCAATGGGTGTCAGTATCGCTGCGAGGATCGTCCGCTGAGTTGAAGCCGACGCGATCGACATTGTTGCGGATGTCGGATCGGTAACTCGTCGTTGTCGAGAATGAACGTCTTCGTCGAATAGGTGCTGCCAAGGTCGATGTGGAGATAGTCGAGCTTCGCCGTCCAGTTTGCCGCGAGCGCCGCCTCGATGCCGCCCCGACGACCCGATCACGGACTGGGCGATGTCGACATCGACGGCCAAAAGCGGCTCCCGGTGGACTAAGGCCGGAACCGAGGCCGGCTTGAGAGCCGAGCCTCTTGACCTCAGCCCCTTGGTCAGCATACTGGTCTGACCAAGATCAGACCAGCGGGACGGGAATGGAGCTCAAGCGGGCCACCGAAGGCGAAAAAGGGTTCGAGAAGGTGTTCGCCTTCCTGCGCGAACGCCTGCTCGCCGGCTCGCTCAAGCCCGGCGACCGCCTCATCTCGGAACGCGAGCTGGCAACTCTCCTCGGCGTCAGCCGGCCGATCGTCCGCGAGGCACTGCGTGCCCTCACCGTGCTCGGCATCGTCGAGATCCGCGATCGCATCGGCACCGTGGTGACCCGGCCGGACGTGTCGGTGCTGAACGACTTCTTCACCTTCGCGCTCGCCCAGCAGGCGGACATGCTCGACGACGTCATGCAGGCGCGCGTCGCGATCGAATGCCAGGCGATCCGCCTCGCCTGCGAGCGTGCCAACATTGCAGATTTCGAGCGCCTGCAGCGCGCGCTCGCGAAGATCGGCGAGACGATCGACGAGGCCGATGCCGGCGGCATGGCCGATTTCGACTTCCACCGTGCCATCGTCGTCGCCTCGCATTCGGAGACACTGACGGTCCTGCATGGTTCGTTGGCCGGCCTCTTGACCCATTCGCATCGCAGCCGCCGTGAGCTGGTGCAGGCCTTCCCGTCGATGAAGACCTATCTGATCGACGATCACCGCCGCATCTTCGAGGCCGTGATTGCGCGCGACCCGGAGCGGGCGGACGCGACGCTGCGCAAGCATTTCGCCATCGGCGACGAGTACCGGCGGCGCGCCATCGTCGGCGACATCGACAAGACCAGCGCCTCGGGATGATCGCGGCAGCGCGGTCAACCAAGAAGCCAATCAACCAAGAAACGGACTTATTACATGGGACGGAACGACAAGGGCAATGTCGGCTTCATCGGCATCGGCACGATGGGCCGAGAGATGGTGCGCAACTTGCTGATGGCCGGCCACGCAGTTCGCGTGTTCGATCTCGACGAGGCGGCACTGGCCGACAGCGCCAGGGAAGGCGCTGCTCGTGCCAAGAGTCCAGCCGATGCCGCGCAAGGCGCCGACATCGTCATCACCATGCTGCCCGACACGCCCCATGTCGAGGCGACCATTTACGGCGAGCACGGCCTGCTGAAGTCGCCGCCATCAGGCAAGCTCGTCGTCGACATGAGCACGATTTCGCCAGTCGCCGTCCGCCGCATCCATGCCGACCTGCAAAAGATCGGCGTCGGCTTCATCGACGCGCCGGTCTCCGGCGGGCCGGTTGGCGCCAAGAATGCCGCGCTCTCGATCATGGCCGGCGGCGATGCGGACGCCTTTGCGCAGGCCGAGCCGTTCTTCCGTGCGATGGGCACCACCATCACGCATGTCGGCGCGTCCGGCGCCGGCCAGACCGTCAAGCTCTGCAACCAGCTGATCTGCGGCATCAACATCCAGGCGATTTGCGAGGCGCTGGCGCTTGGGCGCGCTTCGGGCCTCGATCTCAATCTGCTGCGCCGGGTTCTGCTCGGTGGCTCCGCGGCCTCCTGGATGCTCGACAAGCTCGGCCCCCAGATGATCGCAGGCGACGTCTCCGCCGGCTTCCGGATCGATCTCCAGCTCAAGGACCTCCGCCTGGTCCAGGAGCACGCGCAGGCGCTCAGCGTGCCGCTCCCCGGCACCGCGCTCGTGACCAGCCAGTATGTCGATGCGCGCGCGCACGGCGAAGGAAGCAACGGCAACCAGGCGCTGTTCCGCGTCTACGACCGCATGACCAACCAGACAACCGGCTGAACGGGTGGCGATGAGCCTTCAACTCGACTTCCCCGCAGTGCTGGAGCGTTGGCCGAGCTTTCTCGCCGGCGCCGTCCTCACGCTGGAGCTTGCCGCCTTCGCGACGGTGCTCGGCGCCCTCCTCGGCACGCTCGCGGCGGTCGGGCGCGGAACGCACAACGCGCTGATATCAGGCGCCTGCAAGGCCTATGTCGAGACCATCCGCAACACGCCGCTCTTGGTTCAGATCTTCCTGGTCTATTTCGGCCTGGCCAGTCTGGGGCTGAAATTCTCCGCTTTCACGGTGGCCGTGGCCGCGCTGACGATCAACGTCGGCGCCTACACCGCCGAGATCATGCGCGCCGGCTTCGAGGCGATCCCGCGGGGACAGATCGAGGCGGCCGAGGGCCTGGCGCTGTCGCGCCTCCAGATCTACTGGCACATCATCCTGCTGCCGGCGATCGAGAAGGTCTATCCGGCGTTGACCAGCCAGTTCGTGCTGCTGATGCTGGCCTCTTCGGTCTGCTCGCAGATCTCGGCCGAGGAGCTCACCGCCGTCGCCAACTACATCCAGTCGGATACGTATCGCGCGTTCGAGACCTACATCATCGTCGCCGTGCTCTACGTCATCCTGTCGCTGGTGATGCGCGCCGGCTTCTGGGGCCTCGGCCTCGTGCTGTTTCCGCGCCGTCGCCGGCTCGGCACGCCGTTGTGAGATGATCATGGGCGGACATCTCAACATCAATCATCTGATGTTCCTCGGCCAGGGCGCGCTGTGGACCATTGGCTTGTCGGTGATCGCGCTGATCGGCGGCGGCATCGTCGGTTTCGTGATCGCGCTCGCGCGGATATCGCCGCTGAAATCGGTGCGGATTGCCAGCGCCGTCTATGTCCAGCTCATCCAGGGCACGCCGCTACTCGTCATCCTGTTCCTCGGCTATTTCGGTCTCGCCGCGATCGGCCTCAAGGTCTCGCCGCTCGCTGCTGCCGGCGCCTCGCTGACGCTGTACGTCGCCGCCTATCTCGGCGAGATCTGGCGCGGCTGCATCCAGTCCGTGCCGAAGCCGCAATGGGAGGCCGCCGAAGGCCTGGCGCTGAGCCGGACCCAGCGCATGATGAAAGTTATCCTGCCGCAGGCCATTCGCATCGCGACGCCGCCCACCGTCGGCTTCATGGTGCAGATCGTCAAGAACACCTCGCTCGCCTCCGTCGTCGGCTTCGTCGAGCTGATGCGCTCGGGGCAGATCGTCAACAACTCGCTGTTCGAGCCCTTCGCCATCTACGCCATCATCGCCGTCATCTATTTCGCCATGTGCTATCCGCTGTCGCTGTTCAGCCAGAGGCTGGAACGGCGGATGGGGCGTGGCAGATCCAACCTCGCGCCGGCCTGACATGCAACAGAACCCCTCCTCCGACTCAATCGTGTCGCTCCGCGACGTGCAAAAGAGCTTTGGCTCGCTCCGGGTCCTCGATGGCGTCAGCTTCGCAGTCGAGCGCGGCGAAGTGCTGGCGCTGATCGGCCGCTCAGGCTCCGGCAAGAGCACGGCGCTGCGCTGCATCGACCGTTTCGAGAAGGTCGACGGCGGCGAGATCGTCGTTTGCGGGCATCGGGTCGACCGTCCCGACGTCGATCTGCGCGCGCTGCGCCAGGACGTCGGTATCGTGTTCCAGAGCTATAATCTGTTTCCACACCTGACGATCGAGCAGAACATCACGCTGGCGCCCTGCGCCGTAAAGGGCCTGGCGAATTCGCAGGCCAAGGACCTCGCGCGAAAGGTGCTGGCGCAGGTCGGGCTCGAAGAGAAGCTGCACGCCTATCCCGAGCAATTGTCGGGCGGCCAGCAGCAGCGCGCCGCGATCGCGCGCTCGCTCGCCATGCAGCCGAAGGTGATGCTGTTCGACGAGGTCACCTCTGCGCTCGACCCCGAACTCACCGCCGAAGTACTGAAGGTGATCGAGCAGCTGGCGGCGGACGGCATGACCATGGTGATGGTCACGCACGAGATGGGCTTTGCCAAAGGCATCGCCGACCGGATCGTGTTCATGCATCGCGGCAAGGTTCACGAGACCGGCCCCGCCTCGATCCTGACATCGCCGACGACGCCGGAGCTCACGCAATTCGTGGGCACCGGAAATCTAAAATCATAACAGGGAGAGGAGAACTAGGGATGACCAACAAGACACTGCTGGGGACCGCCGCCGCGCTGCTCGGCCTCGTCATTTTATCCGCCACGCCGGCATCGGCCGACCTGCTCGACGACGTGATGAAGGCCAAGAAGATTCGCATTTCAACCGATCTTGCGATTCCGCCCTCGGGCATGATGGATTCCAGCATGAAGCCGACCGGCTCCGACGTCGAGGTGGCTCAGTTGCTCGCCAAGGACTGGGGCCTCGAGCTCGAATTCATCCAGACCACCGGCGCGACCCGCATCCCGAACGTCTTGACCGGCAAGGCCGACATCATCATCTCGACCCTGTCGGTGACGCCCGAGCGCGCCAAGGTCATCGACTTCACCAAGCGCTATGCGACGCTGCAGTCCGACGTCGGCTGCCTCAAGTCGATGAACGTCAAGGACTGGCCCGACCTGAAAGGCAAGACCATCGGCGTCTCGCGCGGGACCACGCAGGATACCACCCTGTCCAACATGAAGGACAAGGAGCTGACGATCGCCCGCTATGACGACGACGCCACGGAAGTCACCGCGGCCGTCTCCGGTCAGGTCGATTGCGTCGGCACGTCGGCCACGATCATCAACCAGATCGGCGCCAAGAATCCCGCCCGCATCTTCGAGTCGAAGATTCCGCTCGCAACCTTCGACCTCGCCATCGGCCTGAAGAAAGGCGAGCAGCGCCTGATGGACAAGCTCAACGGCTGGATCACCGAGAACGTCAAGAACGGCAAGCTCAACGCGATCTACAAGAAATTCCACGGGGTCGAGCTGCCGCCCGACATGCGTAGCTGAACGAAAGAGAAGCCGTGACAGCCGCTTTCCGGTTGTCACGGTCAATGAAAAATCAAGAAGGACACCACATGCGTCTCGTCATCGGATCCGACCACGCCGGCTGGCCGCTCAAGCAGACCGTTATCGACCACATCCGCAAGCTCGGCCACGACATCGTCGATGTCGGCTCCCATGACGACAAGCCGGTGGACTTCCCCGACATCGCGCGGGCCGTGGCGCAGAAGGTGACGTCGGGCGAAGCCGCACGCGGCATCATGGTGTGCGGCACCGGCGTCGGCGCCTCGATCGCGGCCAACAAGATGAAGGGCATCCGCGCCGCGGTCTGTCACGACGTTCATTCCGCCCATCAGAGCGTCGAGCACGACGACGTCAACGTCATGTGCATCGGCGCGCAGATCGTCGGCGCCTGGCTCGCCGTGGATCTCGTCTCGTCCTACCTCTCCGCGGAATTCTCGACCGACGAGGATTTCCGCCGTCGGGTCGAGAAACTGCGCGTCATGGACGAGCAAGGCTGAGGGCCTCTCCACCAATGATCCTGGTGTTCGGGTCGCTCAACATCGACCTCGTCGCGAAGGTCCCGATCATTCCAGGCCCCGGCCGGACGGTGCTCGCGCCGTCCTACCAGACGCATTTCGGCGGCAAGGGCGCCAACCAGGCCGTTGCCGCCGCGCGGATCGCGGGACCGGGACAAGTCCGGATGGCGGGCCGCGTCGGCCGGGACGGATTTGGCAACAGCGCGATCGAGAACCTCCGGGCCAACGAAGTCGACACCGGCCTCGTCGTCGGGGCCGACGAGCCGACCGGCTGCGCCTTTATCACGGTCGACCAGGCCGGCGAGAATGCGATCACGGTCGCAAGCGGCGCCAACATGGCCGCGAATGCCGGGGATCTCCCGGCCAGGCTGTTTGGTCCCGACACGGTGCTGGTGCTTCAGATGGAAGTGCCCTTCGCGCAGGCGCTCGAGGCTGCGCGCAGGACGACATTGGCCGCCGGCACCGTCGTCTGGAATCTCGCGCCCGTCCCGGAGAGGATGACCCGCGAGATGGTGACAAAGCTTCTTGCCGTGACCGACCATCTCCTCGTCAACGAGCACGAGGCGCTGGACGCCGCCGGCGCCATCGACCTCGCTACGTCCAGTTACGAGGCCGCTGCCGCGGACCTCGCCAGGGCCGGCGACCTGACCTGCATCGTGACCGCCGGCGCGCAAGGCGCGCTGGCGGTGACGGCCGACGGCTCCCGCTTCCGCGCGGCTGCTCCACGGATCACGCCGGTGGACACGACCGGCGCTGGCGACACCTTTGTCGGCGCGTTCGCGGCCATGCTGAGCGAAGGCGTGTCGCTGCAGATTGCGCTCGATGTGAGCTGCGAAGCCGCCGCATTGAAATGTCTCAAGGCCGGCGCCCAGACCGGCATGCCGATGCGTAGCGCAATAGGTTCCCTCGCCTAGCACGAATCGCCCATATCGCTGCCCGCGGCTAAACTCTCCCGATTCGTGGAGAGCGTTTTGGCCTTCCTCTTCGTCCTCATCGTCGGCCTCGTCGCCGGCACCATTTCAGGCATCGTGGGCACCGGCTCGTCGATCATGCTGATGCCGGTGCTGGTCTATGCCTATGGGCCGAAGGAAGCGGTGCCGATCATGGCGGTCGCGTCCGTGATGGCGAACTTTTCGCGGATCCTGGCCTGGTGGCGAGAGGTCGACTGGCGGGCCTGCGCGGCCTATTCGGTCACGGGCATTCCGGCCGCCGTGCTCGGCGCACGGACGCTGCTGGCGCTGCCTTCGCATGCGGTGGACCTCGCCATCGGCATCTTCCTGATCGCGATGGTGCCGGTGCGGCACTGGCTGGCGCGGCACGACCTCAAGGCCAATCTCTGGCATCTGGCGATCGGCGGCGCCGTGATCGGCTATCTCACCGGCATCGTGGTCTCGACCGGCCCGCTCAGCGTGCCGCTGTTCCTGTTCTACGGACTCAGCAAGGGCGCTTTCCTCGCCACCGAGGCGGCCTCCTCGCTCGGCCTCTATTTCGCGAAATCGGTGACCTTCGAGCGTTTCGGCGCGCTGACCGGCGATGTCTTCATGAAGGGCCTGATCGCGGGTGCCTCGCTGATGTCGGGCGCCTTCATCGCAAAACGCTTCGTGCTGCACCTGAAGCCGGACGTGTTCCGCCTGCTGATGGACGCGATCATGGTCGCGGCCGGGCTCTCCATGCTATGGAACGCGACGCAATCTCCCTGAGCACGATTGACGCCCCATGGCCAAGAACACGCTTTCCTTCGTCTGCCAGAACTGCGGCGCGGCCTATAACCGCTGGCAGGGCAAGTGCGAATCCTGCGGCGAGTGGAATACGCTCGCCGAGGAGGACACCAGCGGCAGCATCCCCGTCTCGATCCGCTCCAAGCGCAAGGGACGGACGTTTGCGCTGGAGAGCCTGTCGGGGAAAACCCAGGATGCGCCGCGCCTGTCCTCAGGGATGACCGAGCTCGACCGCGTCACCGGCGGCGGCTTCGTGCGCGGCTCGGTGCTGCTGGTCGGCGGCGATCCCGGCATCGGCAAGTCGACATTGCTGACGCAGGCCACCAGCATGATGGCACGCGCCGGCCACCGCATCGTCTACATCTCCGGCGAAGAAGCCGTCGCGCAGGTGCGCCTGCGCGCCGAACGGCTCGGGCTGTCGGATGCGCCGGTGCAGCTCGCCGCCGAGACCTCGGTCGAGGACATCGTCTCGACGCTGTCCGAGGGCGCGGTCCCGCGGTTGATCGTGATCGATTCGATCCAGACGATGTGGACCGACACGGTGGAATCCGCGCCGGGCACGGTGACCCAGGTGCGCGCCTCGGCGCAGGCGCTGATCCGCTTTGCGAAGAAAACCGGTGCGGCCATCATCCTGGTCGGCCATGTCACCAAGGACGGCCAGATTGCCGGCCCCCGCGTGGTCGAGCACATGGTCGACGCCGTGCTGTCGTTCGAGGGCGAAGGCTCGCAGCAGTTCCGCATCCTGCGCGCCGTGAAGAACCGTTTCGGCCCGACCGACGAGATCGGCGTGTTCGAAATGACGGGCCTTGGCCTGCGCGAGGTCACCAATCCCTCCGAGCTGTTCCTGTCCGAGCGTGATCTCGGCACGCCCGGCACCGCAGTGTTCGCGGGCATCGAGGGCACGCGGCCCGTCCTGGTCGAATTGCAGGCGCTGGTGGCGCCGACCTCGCTCGGCACCCCGCGACGGGCCGTGGTGGGCTGGGATCAGAGTCGGCTCTCGATGGTGCTGGCGGTGCTGGAGGCCCATTGCGGGGTCAAGCTGTCGGGCCACGACGTCTATCTGAACGTGGCGGGAGGCTTGCGCATCCACGAGCCCGCGGCCGACATGGCCGCCGCGGCCGCGCTGGTGTCCTCCCTGGTTAACGCGCAGTTACCCACGGATGCGGTCTATTTCGGCGAGATTTCACTTTCTGGCGTGATCCGGCCGGTGGCGCAGACCCCGGCCCGGCTCAAGGAGGCGGTCAAGCTGGGCTTCAAGCGCGCCGTGCTGCCCGAATCGGCCCGAGGCGGGGATGCCGGCGGTGACGCCGGACTGTCCCTGAACGCGGTCAACAGCCTGACGACATTGGTCGCAGAGATTGCCGCCAAGGGCTCGCGCCGGGGCGAATCGAACGCGCCGGCAGAGAAAAATGCCACACCGGCAAGATTCCGCCGTGGAGAGGGTTAGGTGGAGGTGACGTCGGAGGCCCCCGCCGCTATACAGCCGTCACAAAAGCAGCATGGGATTGCGAGGTTGCGGCCTTGCCGGGAACGCCGTCTGCCCCTCTTTTAGGGCAGCGGCCAAACACCGATTCGGCTAGAGCACCTTCGACGTACGAGCGGACCAGACCAGCCGATGCCAGTAACACTCCTCGACCTGATCCTGCTCGGTGTGATGCTGATCTCGGGCCTGCTCGCCATGGTCCGCGGCTTCATGCGCGAAATCCTGTCGATCGCGGCCTGGGGTGCGGCGGCGATCGTGACGCTGTACTCCTTCTCGAAGCTGCTGCCGACGGCCAAGAGCTATTTCAACAACGATACCGTCGCGAGCGTGGTCGTCGTCGCCGGCGTTTTCGTGGGCACCCTGGTCGTGGTTTCCGTGATCACGGTCCGGATCTCCGACATGATCCTGGATTCCAGGATCGGCGCGCTGGACCGCACCCTCGGCTTCCTGTTTGGCCTGGCTCGCGGGCTTTTGATCGTCGTGGTCGCCTTCCTGTTCTTCACCTGGCTGGTTCCGGACAAGCAGCGCCCGGACTGGGTCACGGGGGCCAAATCCCGCGTCGTGCTCCAGGGAACCGGGGATTGGCTGATGGCCCTCTTGCCTGACGACCCCGAGAACACCATCTTGAAGAGATTCAAGAAAAACAAACCAGATGATGATCAAGCTGAATCCGAGCAGCAGCCTTCGGGCAGTGGCGACGGATACAGTAAACCTGCTCGTGACAGTTTGAAGAAACTGATCGAGAAACCTGCGGCGCGTTGATTGCCCTTAAAGAGAGGCGCGGACGAGATGCGACACCCTGACCAGGACGCCCAACTTGATCTCGATCCAAACGCCGGCCCAAGCCCGGCCGTTCTAGAGGTTCAGGACGACCTGGAGGGAGATACGCTGCGCGAGGAATGCGGCGTCTTCGGCATCTATGGTCACCCGGACGCCGCCGCCATCACCGCACTTGGTCTGCACGCCCTTCAGCACCGCGGCCAGGAAGCCGCCGGCATCGTCTCCTACGACGGCAGCCGCTTCCACAGTGAACGCCGCCTCGGCCTCGTCGGCGACACCTTCTCCCGCCGCGAAGTAATCGACCGCCTCCCCGGCAATATGGCCGTCGGCCATGTCCGCTACTCCACCACCGGCGCCACCATCCTGCGCAACGTGCAGCCGCTGTTCGCCGAGCTCAATGCCGGCGGCCTTGCGGTCGCCCATAACGGCAACCTCACCAACGGCCTGACGCTGCGCCGCGAGCTGGTGCGCCACGGCGCCATGATGCAGTCGACCACCGACACCGAGGTGATCCTGCATCTGGTCGCGCGCTCCAGGCGCAGCCGCTTCATCGAGCGCTACATCGACGCGCTGCGCGAGATCGAGGGGGCCTATGCGCTGGTCTCGCTGACCAACAAGAAGCTGGTCGGCGCGCGCGATCCGCGTGGCATCCGCCCGCTGGTGCTCGGCGAGCTCGACGGCTGCCCGATCCTGACCTCGGAGACCTGCGCGCTCGACATCATCGGCGCGCGCTTCATCCGCGACATCGAGCCGGGCGAAGTCATCGTGTTCGACGAGAACGGCCAGGACATCCACAAGCCGTTCCCGCCGATGGCGCCGCGTCCCTGCATCTTCGAATACATTTATTTCGCCCGTCCGGACTCCATCGTCCACGGCCGCTCAGTCTACGAGGTCCGCAAGGCCTTCGGTGCGCAGCTCGCGCGCGAGAGCCACGTGCCGATCGACGTCGTCGTGCCGGTGCCGGATTCCGGCGTGCCCGCCGCGGTCGGCTACAGCCAGCATTCGGGCGTGCCGTTCGAGCTCGGCATCATCCGCAACCACTATGTCGGCCGCACCTTCATCCAGCCGACGCAGGCGATCCGCGAATCCGGCGTGCGCATGAAGCATTCGGCCAACCGCGCCGCGATCGAAGGCAAGCGCATCATCCTGATCGACGACTCGCTGGTGCGCGGCACCACCTCGAAGAAGATCGTGCGCATGATGCGCGATGCCGGCGCCAAGGAAGTGCACTTCCGCCTCGCTTCGCCGCCGATCCTCTATCCCGATTATTACGGCATCGACCTGCCCGACCGCGGCGGCCTCCTGGCCGCGACGCATTCGCTGGAGGAGATGCGCGAGATCATCGGCGCCGACTCGCTCGCCTTCCTGTCGATCGACGGCATGTACCGCGCCATGGGCGAGCCCGGCCGCGACCCGGCCAATCCGAAGTTCTCGGATCATTGTTTTACCGGCGCCTATCCGACCCACCTCACCGACCAGACCCAGACCGAGCAGCAGCCGCGGCAATTGTCGCTGCTGGCGGAAGCGAGCTGACGGCGTAGTCGTCATCCCGGGGCGATGCGAAGCATCGAGCCCGGGATCTCGAGATTCCCCGATGCGCGATTGCGCATCTGAGGTCTGGTGCTTCGCACCATCCCGGAAATGACAGATGCGGATGGGGGCTTGTCCCAGCCATCCACGCCTGTAAAACCCCGCCATGACAAAACTCCTCGCTGATCGCATTGCTCTCGTCACCGGCGCCTCGCGCGGCATCGGCCATGCCGCAGCAATCGCGCTCGCCAAAGCCGGCGCGCATATCGTGGCGGTGGCGCGCACGCAGGGCGGGCTCGAGGAGCTCGATGACGAGATCCGGAAGATCGGCGGCAGCGCCACCCTGGTGCCGCTCAACCTCACCGATTCCGACGGCATCGCGCGGCTCGGCGCCGGCCTGCACGAGCGCTATGGCAAGCTCGACATCCTCGTCGGCAATGCCGGCGTGCTCGGCCCCTCCTCGCCGATCGGCCATATCGAGCTGAAGACCTTCACCGACGTGATGGCCGTGAACGTCTCCGCCAACTTCCAGCTGATCCGCTGCATGGAGCCGCTGCTGAAGCAGTCGGATGCGGGCCGCGCCGTGTTCATCACCTCGGGCGCCGCCAACAAGGCGACCGCCTATGTCAGCCCCTACGCAGCGTCCAAGGCCGCGCTGGAGACGCTGGCGCGCGCCTGGGCGCAGGAGACCGCGAACACGAAGCTCCGCGTCAACCTGTTCAACCCCGGCCCGGTCCGCACCCGCATGCGCGCCACGCTGATGCCGGGCGAAGACCCCGCGACGCTCGACACGCCCGAGCAGGTCGCCGAATTCATCGTGCCGATGTGCGCGCCTGACTGGACCGAGACCGGCAAGTTCTACGACTACAAGACGCGCAGCCTGATGAGCTTCCGCTCGCCTGCGTAATTTCCTTGCCTGATTGACTCGCCTGCCTCCCCGCGATTGACTGCCCGCGCGCAAGCGGCAGCAAGCCGCACGCCAAAAAAGGGAGGTTGCCATGGCGCCATGGCATGATCGCGCAGGCTTTGCGTCTGCGCTCGCACGTCACGCACTCTCCATTCTGATCGCAGCCGTCGCGCTCGCGTCTCCGGTTGCATCGAATGCCGGCGACGTCCCGACCTTCGCGGTCGATCCCTCCTGGCCGAAGCAGCTGCCCAACAACTGGATCCTCGGCCAGGTCGGCGGCATCACGGTCGACTGGCAGGGCCATATCTGGGTGATCCATCGCCCGCGCTCGCTCACCGACGACGAGAAAGGCGCAAGCCTCACTCCGCCGCGCTCGAAATGCTGCGTGTCGGCGCCGCCCGTGCTCGAGTTCGACGCCGACGGCAATCTGCTGCGGTCCTGGGGCGGTCCCGGCCAGGGCTATGAATGGGTCGGCCGCGAGCACGGCATCGAGGTCGACGAGCGCGGCTTCGTCTGGGTCGGCGGCAATGCCGACAACGACAACGCCATTTTGAAGTTCACGCTCGACGGCAAGTTCGTCGCCCAGATCGGCAAGTTCGCCCCGAGCCTCGGCAGCAACGACACGACGCAGCTCGGCAAGCCCGCCGAGACCGCACTCGACAAGGAGGCGAACGAAATCTACGTCGCCGACGGCTACGGCAACCGCCGCGTCATCGTGTTCGATGCGACGACGCTGGCCTACAAGCGGCACTGGGGCGCCTACGGCAACAAGCCCGACGACGCCAAGCAGGCGCCCTACGATCCCAAGGCGCAGGTCGCGCAGCAATTCGGCAACCCGGTCCACTGCGTGAAGCTTGCCAATGACGGCCTCGTCTATGTCTGCGACCGCATCAACAACCGCATCCAGGTCTTCAGGAAGGACGGCAGCTTCGTGAAGGAGTTCTTCTTCGAGAAGAACACGCTCGGCAACGGCGCGGTGTGGGACATCGCGATCTGGCCCGATCCGAAGCAGACCTATCTGCTCAGCGCCGACGGCGAGAACAACGAGATCAGGGTCATCAAGCGCGAAGATGGTAGCGTGGTCGGGAGCTTCGGGCACAACGGCCGCAACGCCGGTCAATTCCACTGGGTGCATGCCATGGCGATCGACGCGAGGGGTAACGTCTATACCGCCGAGGTCGATACCGGAAAGCGCATCCAGAAATTCAAGCTGACATCGGACGCGCTCAAATAGCGTCTCAACGCATTTTGCCCAAAAGTTAACCGAAGGATGACGCTACGACGCAGCGTCATCCGGCTTTAGGCGCATTGCCGCCGGCCCTGGGAAAGGCTAGAGCCAATCAGCCGGAACAAGGCTTCGCAAGAGAGCCGTCCGCATATTTGACAAGGGAGGAAACCTTTTATGACGACGACGTTCGCGCGCCGCTCCGCGGCCCTTCTGGCCTGTGCCGCCTTCGGTTTTGCAACATCCGCCTACGCGCAGGACAAGACCGTCAAGATCGGCGTGCTCAACGACATGTCGAGCCTCTATGCCGACATCGGCGGCCCCAATTCCGTGGTTGCGATCAAGATGGCGGTTGAGGATTCCGGCCTGCTCAAGAAGGGCTGGAAGATCGACGTCATCAGCGGCGATCACCAGAACAAGCCCGACGTCGGCGTCAACATCGCCCGGCAGTGGATCGACAACGAGAAGGTCGACGCGATCGCCGACACGCCGAACTCCGGTGTCGCCCTGGCGGTCAGCAACCTCGTCAAGGAAAAGAATGCGGTGCTGCTGAATTCCGGCGCCGCCTCCGCCGACCTCACCGGCAAGGCCTGCACGCCGAACACGATCTCCTACACCTATGACACCTACATGCTGGCCAACGGCACCGGCAAGGCGCTGACCAAGGCCGGCGGCGACAGCTGGTTCTTCCTGACTGCGGATTATGCCTTCGGCCACGCGCTCGAACGCGACACCACGGCGGTCGTGACCGCGAACGGCGGCAAGGTGCTCGGCAGCGTCAAGCATCCGATCAATACCGCGGACTTCTCATCCTTCCTGCTGCAGGCGCAATCCTCCAAGTCCAAGGTGGTAGGCCTCGCCAACGCCGGCGGCGACACCACGAACTCGATCAAGCAGGCGGCCGAATTCGGCATCGTCTCCGCCGGCCAGAAGCTCGCGGCCCTGCTGCTGTTCATCAACGACGTGCATTCTCTGGGCCTGAAGACCGCCCAGGGCCTGACCTTCACCGAATCGTTCTACTGGGACCTGAACGACAAGACCCGCGAATGGTCCAAGCGCTTCTCTGCGCTCGCCAGCAAGAACGCGATGCCATCGATGACACAGGCCGGCAATTACGCGATGGTGCTGCACTATCTGAAGGCGATGGACGCACTCGGCGGCAATCCGCATGACGGCGCCAAGGTCGTCGCCAAGATGAAGGAGCTGCCGACCGACGATCCGCTGTTCGGCAACGGTCCGCTGCGCCAGGACGGCCGCCGCCTCATCCCCGCTTACCTGTTCGAGGTGAAGAAGCCCGAGGAGTCGAAGGGGCCGTGGGACTATTACAAGCAGATCGCCACGATCTCGGCGGAAGACGCGGCCAAGCCGCTCAAGGACAGCGACTGCCCGCTGGTGAAGAAGTGACCGCGTAGCGGTCATCCCGGGATGGTGCGCAAGCACCAGACCCGGGATCTCGAGATTCCGGGTTCGATGCTTCGCATCGCCCCGGAATGACGAAGGAACAACTGCCGTAGGGTGGGCAAAGCGAAGCGTGCCCACGACTTCTTGCTATCATGAACAGATGGTGGGCACGGCGCGGCGCGCCTTTGCCCACCCTACGATCCTGCCTTCGCCGCCCCCAGCGTCCGCACCGCGATCGCCACGCAGACCACCATCAGCGCTGCCGCGAGCAGGAACGGTGCGCCGGGCAGATGCAGCGGCGCGCCCGCGCTGATGAAATAGGAAAAGGTCAGCGTGAACAGGAACGGGCCGACGAGCTGCGAGACGCTCTGCACGCTCGCGGTCGCGCCCTGGAGCTGGCCCTGCTGCTCGGCCGCGACCAGCCGCGTCATCAATGCCTGCGACGCGGCACCCGAGATGCCCCACAGCGCCAGAATGGGAATCCCGATCCAGGACAGCGGCCCGGTCGGCGCAGCGCCCAGGACGACGAAGCCGAGCGCGCCACAACACAGGCCCAGCAACAGCGCGTTCCGCTCGCCGAGCACGCGCACGATCGGGCCGATCGCAAGCCCCTGCACCACCATGGCGCAGATGCCGACCATCGCCAGCGTCAATCCCACGGTCTTGGAATCCCAACCGTAGCGATAGGTCGCATAGAGCACGAAGGTCGAGGGCAGCACGACATGTGCGACCTGCGCGATGAAATTGACGACGGACAACGCAGCGAGCACTGCATTGGAGCGCAATAGGCGGAGCGCCCCGACCGGACTGGCGCTCCGCCAGCGGAACGGCGCGCGCTTGTCGGGCGCGAGCGATTCCGGCAGGACGAATAGCCCATAGAGCGCATTGGCGAAGCTGAGGGCTGCCGACGCCCAGAACGGCAAGCGCGGATCGATATCGCCGAGCAGGCCGCCGAGCGCTGGCCCAAGAATGAATCCGACGCCGAACGCCGCGCCAATCCGGCCGAAGACCGCCGCGCGCCGCTCCGGCGGCGTGATGTCGGCGATATAGGCAAAGGCCGTCGAGATGCTGGCCGAGGTGATGCCGGAGATGACGCGGCCGACGAACAACCACACCAGGGACGGCGCCAGCGCCATCAGCACGTAGTCGGCGGCAAGGCCGAAATTCGACAGCAACACCACCGGCCGCCGCCCGAAACGGTCCGACAGCGCGCCGAGCAACGGCGAGAACACGAACTGCATCAGCGCCCAGGCGGCGCCGAACAGGCCGAAGATGCGGGCGGCGTGGGCGGTATCGTTGTCGACGAAGCTCTCGATCAGCTTCGGCAGGATCGGCATGATCACGCCGAGCGCGAGCATGTCCAAGAGGATGGTGACGAAGATGAAGGCGACCGCGCCGCGCCTCGCCGGCACGGCGCCTTGCGCCGTCGCCTCGCCGGCGCCGTCACTCACGACGGGCGCTTGCGCTTGTGCGCGAAGGGATTGGCCTTTTCACGGAGAGTAATGCGCACCGGCGTGCCCGGCAGTTCGAAAGTCTCGCGCATGGAATTGATGAGGTAGCGCAGATAGGACTGCGGCACCGCGTCCGCGCGCGAGCAGAACAGTACAAAGCTCGGCGGGCGCGCCTTGGTCTGCGTGATGTAATTGAGCTTGAGCCGTCGGCCGGACACGGCGGGCGGCGGATTGGCCTGGACAGCCTGCTCGAACCAGCGGTTCAACGCCGAAGTCGACACGCGCCGGTTCCAGAGCGCGTAGGCGTCCTGGATTGCCTGCATCAGCCGATCGATGCCCTCGCCCATCAGGCCCGAGACCGCGACGATCGGCACGCCCTTGATCTGCGGCAGCCAATGGTCGGCATCGCGGCGCAGGCCCGAGATCGCGCCGCCCCCCTTGCTCTCCATCAGGTCCCATTTGTTGACGGCGAGCACGACCGCGCGGCCCTCGCGTTCGATCAGATCGGCGATGCGCAAATCCTGCTCCTCGAAGCGGTTCTGCGAATCCATCATCATCACGACGACTTCGGCAAAACGGACCGCGCGCAGGGCGTCGGCGACCGAGAGCTTTTCCAGCTTCTCCTCGATGCGGGAGCGCCGGCGGAGGCCTGCTGTGTCGAATACGCGAAACTCGCGGCCCTTCCAGTTGATCTCGACCGCGATGGAATCGCGCGTGGTGCCGGCCTCCGGGCTCGTCAGCAGGCGTTCCTCGCCGAGCAGATGGTTGATCAGCGTCGACTTGCCGGCATTGGGCCGGCCGACGATGGCGACCCGGATCGGGCGCGTCGCGGCCTCTTCCTCGGTGAGCGGCTCGTCGTCCTCGGTCTCGTCGTCGTCGCCGGGCTCCGGCATCAGCTTGGCGAGCTCATCGTAGAGCTCTCCCATGCCCTCGCCATGCTCGGCCGAGATCTGGATGGGATCGCCGAGGCCGAGTGCAAAGGATTCCATCGCGCCGGCATCGCCGTGCTTGCCCTCGCTCTTGTTGGCAACCAGCAGCACGGGCTTGTTGGCCTTGCGGGCGAAATCGGCGAAGGCGCGGTCGGTGGGCGTGAGGCCGACGCGGGCATCGATGACGAAGAACAGCGCGTCGGCCTGCGCGATCGCGGTCTCGGTCTGCTCCTGCATGCGCGCGGTCAGCGAGCCCTTGGCGCCCTCGTCGAGGCCGGCGGTATCGATGATGGTGAATTCGAGATCGCCGAGCCTCGCCTCACCCTCGCGGCGGTCGCGGGTGACGCCCGGCAGGTCGTCGACGAGCGCGAGCTTCTGTCCGACCAGGCGGTTGAACAGCGTCGATTTGCCGACATTGGGCCGGCCGATAATGGCAATCGTGAAGGACATCGGTCATTCGTGCGCTGCCGGGGCTGCGCCTGTCAATGCAGGTGGAATTATTAGCGCGAGAAGCTGCCGCTCGGCAGCGGCGCCGGGAAGCCGCCCTGCGTCTGCTGCTGCGTGGTCTGGGTCGGTTGCGCCTGCTGGACCGGCTGATCTGGCGGCGGTGCGGTGGTGCGCTTGCGGACGATCTTGTGCTTGGGCGGCGGAGCGGCCGAGGCCGGCGCCGCCTCCGGCTGGGCCTCGCCGTCAACTTCGCCGGCGGGCGCCTCCGCGGGCGCGACGGCTGCGGCGGCCGGCTGCCTTGTCTTCTTTGCGTGGGCTCCCTTCGCCGGCTTGGCCTCGGGCGGCGGCTCGGCGGGCAAAGCCGCGACGGCAGGTGCGTTCGGATCGGGCTGCTGCTGAGCGCCCTTGTACATGTCCTTCGGGACGCCCTGCTCGAGGCCCGGCACGCCCTCCGGGAAGACCGGCTTGCGGTCGCCCGGCAGCTTCTTCTTGGTGTCGAGGAAGTCGAGCATGTCGCTTGGATCGAAGCTGGAGCAGCCGCCCAGGACACCCGTGAAGGCGATCAGGACGGCGGCTGCGATCAAGCGTGGCGTACGGCGCATCTTGTGTGTCTCGTTTACGTCAGAGGGCCCGTCGTCAGCTCTTTTTGCTCAGCTCTTGGCGACGGGCGGAAGCAGGGCCTGGAGCGCCTCGGCGCGCGAGCGCAGGCCGGGCGGCGTTTCGCCGTCCTCGCTAATCGCGTCGAGCCATTTGCGGGCCGCGGTCATGTCGTTGTTGCGCCAGGCCGACAGCGCCAGCATCTCGCGGGCACTGTGGCGGAAGGTCGATTTGGGCGCTGCGGAAGGCTCGAGCCGCTGCTGCATGTCGGCATAGGACGCGCTGTCGAGCAGCAGGCCGGCGGCGCGGACCTTGGCCAGATCCTGCCACTCACCGCCGACGCTGCGGTCGGCAGCGATGTCGTCATACATCTTGGCGGCAGCCTTGGCGTCGCGGGGCGCCGCCTCGGCCGCGGCACGCAGCCGCGCCAGGGTGCGATAGCCCGACGGCGCCTTGGCGGCGAGCTCGGTGAAGGCGGCCTCGGCCTCGGCATGCTTGTCCTGGTCGGACAGCTCGGCGGCCTTCTCGAAGGCGGCGCCGGCCTCGGCGGCCTTCCTGGCCTCCAGATACTGATACCCGCGCCAGCCGCCGACGCCGGCCACAACCAGCACCATCAGGGCGATGAAGTAGATCGAATATCTATCCCACAGCTTCTTGAGCTGTTCGCGACGTACTTCCTCGTCGACTTCGTTAAATAATTCAGACACTTATGCTAATCCCATGCCCATCCGGGTACGCGCGCGGAAGCGTTCGCGTCAGGAATCCCGTCCCCCACGTGGCGGCGAGGTACCCTAACGATATGGCGCTGGCAAGGCAAAGCGAGCCCGATCAAGGCGTTAACCACCCGGGAGAGCCCGGATGGCGCCTGCCCGGCTCAAGGGCCCAGGAGCTCCCGGAGCTGCCGCTTCAGCACCTTGCCGTTGGCATTGCGCGGCAGCGGGTCCGGCGTGATCGCCATGGTCTCGGGAACCTTGTAGTCGGACAGACGCTCGGCGCACCAAGCCCGTAAGTCGCTGTCGGCGACCGGGCTGCGTGTCACCACCACGGCGTGGACGCGCTCGCCCAGCACCGGGCACGCCTTGGCGATGATCGCGCTCTCGATCACCGCGGGATGGCCGGCCAGCACGGATTCGACCTCGGCCGAATAGATCTTCAGGCCGCCGCGATTGATCATGTCCTTCTGCCGGTCGAACACCCGGACGAACCCGTCCGCATCGACCGAGCCGAGATCGCCGGAGTGCCAGAATCCGCTGGTGAAGCTTTCGGCGGTCGCCTTCGGGTTGTTCCAGTAGCCTTTGATGACGGAGGCGCTCTGGATCCAGAGCTCGCCGATCTCGCCATGGGCCAGCTCACGCCCGTCCGGATCCATCGCGACGATGCGCGCGCCGGGACACGGCAGGCCGACGCTGTCGATGTGGCTCTCGGTCAGCTCGCCCGGCATGATCGTCGAGGGGGACGTCGTCTCGGTCGAACCGTAGCAGTTCATCAGCTTCAGGCCGGGAATCGTCGCCTTGAGCTTCTCGATGGTCGCGACCGGCATCGGCGCGCCGCCGAAGCCGCCGATGCGCCAGCTCGACAGATCGTAGCTGTCGAAATCCGGCTGCAGCAGGCAGAGATTGTACATCGCCGGCACCATCACCGTGTAGGTGACCCGCTCGCGCGCGGCGAGCTTGAGGTAATCGGCGGCCTTGAACTCCGGCATGATGATCAGCGCTCCGCCACAGCGGATCATGGTCGTGATGTTGGCGACGACGCCGGTGACATGGCCGAGAGGTACTGCCGCGATCGAGCGATCCGCCTGCGTCAATTGCAGGCAGGACGCGAACACCATCGAGGAATGGACGATGTTGCAATGGGCCAGCATCGCGCCCTTCGGCTTGCCTGTGGTGCCCGAGGTGTAGAGGATCATCGCCGTGTCCTCTTCGCTCACCTCGACCGGCGCTGGCGCCGGCGGATTGTCGGCGAGCGCGGCGAAGCGCGAGCGAGCCGGATCGTCGTCGACGGCGATGCGATGGATCACATCGGGCACCTCCTGCGCATCGGGCAGCCGCTCTGCGAGCCCTGCTTCGTGGATCAGGATCCTGGCGCCGCAATCGGCGAGGACATAGGCGATCTCCGGCTTCTGCTGGCGCGTGCTGAGCAGCACCGTGACCAGCCCCTCATGCGCGGCGGCAAACAGCAGCAGCGGAAATGCGATGCGGTTGCCGAGCAGGATCGCGACGCGGTCGCCGCGCTGCAGGCCAAGCTTGCGGAAGCCCGCGGCGATCTGCGCTGCCTGCTCCACGGCCTGCCGCCAGCTCAGCCGGACATTGCCTGCGATCAGCGCCTCGCCATCGGCATTGCGGGCGCGGGCTTGCGCGATCATCTCCCACACGCTCGCCGGCCGGTCGCAAAAGGCCGGCACCACCCGATCGCCAAAGCGCGCCTCGAACCGCATCGGCGGGATCTGAGATTGCGACCAGTCCATCGAAGGGCCCTCGGCTTGTTGCTCTTATTGCCTTCCGCGCATGGACATCGGGTTTCGTCTTGTGCTGACCGGCTAGACCCCGATCACGGGAACACCGATCACGACCGGATGGAACGCGAAGGCCAGCGCGAGATAGGCGACGACGCCGACGACGATCGCAATCAGATCATTGCTGACGCCGCCCACAGGGATCGGCGGGCCACCGCTATCGGTGCGATGCTTGAGCGAAATGCGGTCGTATACCGCCCAGCCCAGGAACGAGCCGAACAGGATGATGGAGCCGAGATCGCCGTTGGCGAGCAGATGCGCCGCCGCCCACAGCTTGATGCCGGCCAGCATCGGATGCTTCAGCGTCGCGTAGATGCGGCCGCGCAGGTAAGAGGCGACCACCAGGATGACCGCGGGCAGCATCAGCGCGAGCGTGATGTGCTTCATCGCCTTCGGCGGATACCAGACGTCGATCCAGCCGGAGCTGCGGTAATGGGCAAAGCCCCAGATGATCAACGCGAGCCCCGCGAGCGAGACCACGGCATAGAGAATCTTGTAGGTCCCCTCGCCCAGCCTTGCGATTGCCTGCGCGCGCGCCTCACGTTTGGTGGTGAACACATGGGTCGCAAAAAACAGCGCAAGCCCCAGGATCATGACCAGCAGACCCACGACATCCTCCCCCGTAAAGCAGCCCCCGCCAATGGCGTATCATCGATTGGCCGCGGGTCGCAACTCGCGCGCTACTGAGCGACCTGCCGATTGTCGACATACCGGATCGCGATCGGCCGCCCGGCCAGGGCGCCGGCGAGCCCGCCAGTGAATTTCAGCGGCAGGCAGGCATTCAGCGATGCGTTGATCGCCTTCAGATACGTCGTGCGGGTGTCGGCGGGACGCCGGCGGTCGCGAATGTGAGGCGCGGCGGGCCGATCAGGCCTCCGGCCCTGTTGAAGCTGAAACGCACCGACATCTGCATGCCCGCGCGCGCATTGTCCGATGGCGGCGACCAGCAGCTACGCAACTCGGCGAAGAGGTCGCCGATCGTGTCGAGATCGTGATCGGGCTTTTGGTATTTGGCGCGATCGGCCTCTGGTGGGACGCTTTGGATGGTGAGCTGGAGATTCTGGCCGTAGGGATAGTCAATCTCGGGAATGCAGGGACCGGGCTCGAGCGGGCTGCAATAGGACGGCGTGCAGGGGCGGCCGTCGAGCACGCTGCAGGGCTCGTGCGCGAACGGGATCGGATTGATCTGGCGGGAGCGCGCGTCGGCGGTGGTCGAGACTGCCAGCATGAGAAGGACGAGGATGCCGCGCCACATGGGATGAACTCGCAAGGTCACGAGTAAAAGTGGCGTTGTCCATGAGCGCGTCAAGTCCGCGCGCGCTCACATGCTCGCGTACGAGCGGCAGGCGCCCCTACCCCTTCTTCTTGACGTCCTTGACGTTGGTGAACTCGATGCCCTCGGCGCGCTCCTTGGTGTAGCCGAGATAGAATTCGTTCCTCGCCAGATACACGGGATCGCCGTCGACGTCGTCGGCGATGCTGGAGGTATTGGCGGCGATGAAGGTGTCGAGCTTCTTGCGGTCCTCCGAGGAGACCCAGCGCGCGAGCTGGAATTCGCTGACCTCGAATTCGACCGGCAGCGAATACTCCGCCTCCAGCCGCGCCTTCAGCACGTCGAGCTGGAGCGCGCCGACGACACCCACCAGCGCCGGCGCTCCGTCGCGCGGGCGGAACACCTGCACCACGCCCTCTTCCGACATCTGCTGAAGCGCTTCCTTCAGCTTCTTAGCCTTCATCGCGTCGGTGAGACGGACGCGGCGAACGATTTCCGGCGCAAAGCTCGGCACCCCGACGAAGTTGAAATCCTCGCCTTCGGTCAGCGTGTCGCCGATGCGCAGCGTGCCGTGATTGGGAATGCCGACGACGTCGCCAGCGAAGGCTTCATCCGCGACCGAGCGGTCCTGCGCGAAGAAGAATTGCGGGCTCGACAGCGGCATGCTCTTGCCGGTACGAACCAGCTTGGCCTTCATGCCGCGGCTGAGCTTGCCCGAGCAGAGGCGCGCGAAGGCGATGCGGTCGCGGTGGTTCGGATCCATATTGGCCTGGATCTTGAACACGAAGGCGCTCATGCGCGGATCGGTGGCCTCGACCTTGCGCTGGTCGCTGTCCTGCGCGCGCGGCTCGGGCGCGAACTTGCCGAGGCCTTCCAGGAGGTCGCCGACGCCGAAATTGCGCAGCGCACTGCCGAAATAGACCGGCGTCAGGTGGCCCTCGCGGAACGCGTCGAGCTCGAACGGTTTTGACGCTTCGGTGACGAGCTCGAGCTCGTCCTTGACCGCGGAAACGTCGAGATTGGCGTTGAGCTTGGCGAGCTCGGCGATCTCGATCTGCTGCGCCGCGCCGGTCTTGGCGCCGCCGCCTTCGAGCAGGCGCACGCCGCCATTGACGACGTCGTAGGTGCCGAGGAAGTCGCGGCCGCGTCCGACCGGCCAGGTCATCGGCGTGGTGTCGAGCGCCAGCGTCTTCTCGATCTCGTCGAGCAGCTCGAACACGTCGCGGCTCTCGCGATCCATCTTGTTGATGAAGGTGATGATCGGGATATCCCGAAGACGACACACCTCGAACAGCTTTCGGGTGCGCGCCTCGATGCCCTTGGCGGCGTCGATCACCATCACGGCGGAATCGACCGCCGTGAGGGTGCGATAGGTATCTTCCGAAAAGTCCTCGTGGCCCGGCGTGTCCAGGAGGTTGAACACGAGGCCCTCGAACTCGAAGGTCATCACCGAGGTCACGACCGAGATGCCGCGCTCGCGCTCGATCTTCATCCAGTCCGATCGCGTGTTGCGCCGCTCGCCCTTGGCCTTGACCTGGCCGGCGAGATTGATGGCGCCGCCGAACAGCAGCAGCTTTTCGGTCAGCGTGGTCTTGCCGGCGTCGGGATGGGAGATGATCGCAAACGTGCGCCGCCGCGCCACTTCGGCGGCAAGCGGGGAACGGGCCGGCAATTCGGCTGTGGTGATGGCGATGTCGGACATGGCGGGAGCGTGTGGCAGGGAAAACGGGCCTGATCAAGCCTCATTTGGTGATTGCGGAGCCCCCCGGCCAGCCCCATATCGGCCTTGGCCATACTGGCCTTGGGGGAGGACGGCCTCCCCAGCCCATCAGCACGTTAGCCGCGGGGACGACCCTGCCTTGAATGGAGGGTCGTCATGGCCTGGAGCATCCTGTTCGTCGCGGGCCTTCTCGAGATCACCTGGGCGATCGGCCTGAAATACACCGAGGGCTTTACCAGGCTTGTTCCGTCCGTCGTCACGCTCGTGGCCATGGCCGGCAGCGTCATCCTGCTCGGGCTCGCGCTCAAATCCCTGCCCGTTGGAACCGCCTATGCGGTCTGGACCGGCATCGGCGCGGTCGGCACCGCAACACTGGGCATCATCCTGTTCGGCGAGCCGGCCACGGCCCTCCGTCTTGCCAGCATCGGGCTGATCGTCGCCGGGATCGTCGGGCTGAAGCTCGTTACTTGACGAAGATCTTGACCGCCCACCAGGTCAGCGCCGCCACGATGGCCGAGGCCGGGATCGTGATCACCCAGGCGTAGACGATCGAGCTGGCAACGTTCCAGCGCACCGCCGAGACGCGGCGGGCGGCACCGACGCCGACGATGGCGCCGGTGATGGTGTGCGTGGTGGAGACGGGAACCCCGAGATAGGTTGCCATGAACAAAGTCGCGGCCCCGCCGGTCTCGGCGCAAAAGCCCTGCATCGGGGTCAATTTGGTGATGCGCAGGCCCATGGTGCGGACGATGCGCCAGCCGCCCATCAGGGTGCCCAGCGCCATCGCCGCCTGGCAGGACAGCACCACCCAGAACGGCACCGAGAAGTCGCTGCCCAGATGGCCCTGCGAATAGAGCAGCACCGCGATGATGCCCATGGTCTTCTGCGCATCGTTACCGCCATGGCCGAGCGAATAGAGCGAGGCGGAGGCGAATTGCAGGATACGGAAGGCGCGATCGACCGCGAAAGGCGTCGAGCGCACCGAGGCCCAGGACACGATCGCCACCAGCATCATCGCGAGCAGGAAGCCGATCAGCGGCGACAGCACGATCGCCAGCACCGTCTTGGTCAATCCGCTCCACACCGCAGCCGAGATCCCGGCCTTGGCCATGCCGCCGCCGACGAGCCCGCCGATCAGCGCATGCGACGACGAGGACGGGATGCCGAGCGCCCAGGTCACGAGGTTCCAGACGATGGCGCCGACCAGGGCCGCGAAGATCACCTGGGCATCGACGATCGAGGGATCGATGATGCCGGTGCCGATGGTCTGGGCAACGTGCAGGCCGAACACCATGAAGGCGACGAAATTGAAGAACGCGGCCCAGAATACCGCGAATTGCGGTCGCAGCACGCGGGTCGAGACAATGGTCGCGATCGAATTGGCGGCATCGTGCAGGCCGTTCAGGAAATCGAACAGCAGCGCGACGGCGATCAAGCCGACCAGGACGGGAAGACCCAACGCGGCATCCACAGCGGCCTGTCCTAAACTTGCTCGATGACGATGCTGTTGATCTCGTTCGCAACGTCGTCGAAGCGATCCGCCACCTTCTCGAGGTGGTCGTAGATCTCGACGCCGACGATGAAGTCCATCGCATTGCCGTCGCGATGCTTGAGGAACAGCTCCTTCAAGCCGATGTCGTGGAGATCGTCGACGCGGCCCTCGAGCTTGCCGAGCTCCTCCGTGATCGCGGTCAGCATGGCGACATTCGGGCCGATCGACTGCATCAGCGGCAGCGCGCGGCCGACCAGATTGGCGCATTCGATCAGAAGCCCGCCGATCTCGCGCATGGGCGGCTCGAAGGTGCGGACCTCGAACAGCATCACCGCCTTGGCCGTCTGCTGCATCTGGTCGATGGCGTCGTCCATCGACGTGATCAGGTTCTTGATGTCGCCGCGGTCGAACGGGGTGATGAAGGTGCGGCGCACCGCCGTCAGCACCTCTCGGGTGATGTTGTCGGCATCATTCTCGAACTGGTTGACGCGCTGGCAATAGACCGGCGTCTCCTCGCCCCCGTTCAGCATACCCTGGAGCGCGATGGAGCCCTGGATCACCGTCTGGGCATGCCGGTCGAACAGGTCAAAGAACCGTTCTTCCTTGGGAAGGAAAGCACGAAACCATCGCATCATGGGGGTAGGCTACCGGTTGGAAATGGCCCGGCCCTGTCGGGCCGTCATGAAACTGTCATAGACCATTTTCGATCCGCGCGCGTGTCATCTCACGCCCGCGGAGCCGGATCATCCACCGCTTTCAGGCGGGCAGTAAAACACTTTTGAATCAGCTACTTAGAGCGATCGCCGGAAGTAATGCGCGATTTCGCCGATGACGCCGCGGCGGAAGGTGAGCACGCAGATTACGAAGATCGAGCCCTGGATTACCGTCACCCACTGGCCGAAGCCGGCGAGATATTGCTGCATGGCGATGATCGCGAACGCACCGACCACGGGGCCGAAGATGGTTCCAAGGCCGCCAACCAGCGTCATCAGCACGACCTCGCCCGACATCGACCAATGGACGTCGGTGAGCGAGGCGTTCTGCGCCACGAACACCTTCAGCGCACCGGCAAAACCGGCCAGGGTTCCCGACAGCACGAAGGCCAGGAACTTGTACTGGTCGGTCCGGTAGCCGAGCGAAATCGCCCGCGGCTCATTCTCCCGGATCGCCTTCAGCACCTCGCCGAACGGCGAGTTGATGACACGGAAGATCAGCAGGAAGCCGGCGAGGAACCCCACCAGCACGACGTAATAGAGCACCGTCGGCTTGGACAGATCGAACACGCCGAACATGTGTCCCTGCGGGATGCCCTGGATGCCGTCCTCGCCGTGGGTGAACGGGGCCTGGAGGTAGATGAAGTACAGCAGCTGCGACAGCGCCAGCGTGATCATCGAGAAATAGATGCCCTGGCGGCGGATCGAGATGTAGCCGGTGATGAGCGAGAGCACGAAAGCCGCGGCGATGCCGACGAGGATGCCGAGCTCGGGCGGCAGCGCCCACACCTTCAGCGCATGCGCGCAGCAATAGCCGGCGGTGCCCAGGAACATGGCGTGGCCGAACGACAACAGGCCGCCATAGCCGATCAGCAGATTGAAGGCGCAGGCGAGCAGCGCAAAGCACAGCGCCTGCATCACGAAGAACGGGTAGACGCCCGTGAATGGCACCGACGCCAGCAGCAGCGCCATCACGACGAAAGCGATCATCTCGTCGCGCATCGCGCGAGGGGTCACCGGCAGCGTGTCGTCCGTCAGGGTTGTCATATCAGGCCGCCCTTCCCGTCAATCCCGTTGGCTTCACCAAGAGCACCAGCACCATCAGCACGAAAACGACGGTGTTGGAGGCCTCGGGATAGAAATACTTGGTCAGACCCTCGATCACGCCCAGCGCGAAGCCGGTGATGATGGAGCCCATGATCGAACCCATGCCGCCGATCACGACCACCGCGAACACGACGATGATGAGGTCGGCGCCCATCAGCGGCCGCACCTGGTTGATCGGCGCCGAGAGCACGCCCGCGAGCGCGGCAAGGCCGACGCCGAGACCATAGGTCAGCGTGATCATGCGCGGCACGTTGATGCCGAAGGCGCGCACCAACGTCGGATTTTCGGTGGCGGCGCGCAGGTAAGCGCCGAGCTGGGTCTTCTCGATCAGGAACCAGGTCGCCAGACACACGACCAGCGAGAACACGACCACCCAGCCGCGATAGATCGGCAAGAACATGAAGCCCAGATTCATGCCGCCCTTGAGCTGGTCCGGAATGGCGTAAGGCAGACCGGAGGAGCCGAAATAGTTCTGGAACACGCCCTGCACGATCAGCGCGATGCCGAAGGTCAGGAGCAGGCCGTAGAGATGGTCGAGCCCGGTCAGCCATTGCAGCATGGTCCTTTCCAGGATCATGCCGAAGATGCCGACGATCACGGGTGCGATCAGCAGCGCCCACCAGTAGTTGATGCCGCCGAGGCTCAACAGGAAATAAGCAACGAAGGCGCCCATCATGTAGAGCGCGCCATGGGCGAAATTGATGATGTTGAGCATGCCGAAAATCACGGCAAGCCCGAGACTGAGCAGCGCGTAGAACGAGCCGTTGATCAGTCCCACCAGTAGCTGAGCGTATAGAGCCTGCATCGATCCCGCACCCGGTCCCTTCGGCGTTCCCTGAAAGTCGCCCGCGGGCCTGATGGCCTGCGGGCGGTTATCTTACTTCTTCAAGAGCGCGCACTTGCTCTCGGACAGCGGCGTGAAAGCCTGATCGCCCGGCACCGTGCCGACCAGCTTGTAGAAGTCCCACGGCCCCTTGGATTCGGAGGGCTTCTTCACCTCGAACAGATAGGCGTTGTGGATGGTGCGGCCGTTGGGCTGGATCTCGCCCTTGCCGAACAGATCGTCCTCCGTCGGCATCGACTTCATCTTCTCGACGACCTTGACGCCGTCATGGGGATTGCCGCCGAGCGCTTCCAGCGCCTTGAGATAGTGACGCACGCCCGAATAGACGCCGGCCTGCACCATGGTGGGCGGTGCGTTGTTCTTCATCCTGTCAGCGAAGCGCTTCGAGAACGCCCGGGTTTGGTCGTTCATGTCCCAGTAGAAGGTCTCGGTGAAGTTGAGGCCCTGCGCCGTCTCCAGTCCGATCGCCTTGACGTCGGTGAGGAAGAGCAGCAGCGCCGCGAGCTTCTGGCCGCCCTTGCCGATGCCGAACTCGGCAGCCTGCTTGATCGTGTTGGTGGTGTCGCCGCCGGCATTGGCAAGACCGATGATCTTTGCCTTGGATGACTGCGCCTGGAGCAGGAATGACGAGAAGTCGGGCGTGTTCAGCGGATGCTTGACGCCGCCGACCACCTTGCCGCCGTTGGCGGTGACGACCGCCGTGGTGTCGCGCTCGAGCGCCGCACCAAAGGCATAGTCGGCGGTCAGGAAGAACCAGGTGTCGCCGCCGGCCTTCACCAGCGCCTGGCCGGTGGTGTGGGCCAGCATGTAGGTATCGTAGGTCCAGTGCACGGTGTTGGGGGAGCACTGCGCGTTGCTGAGATCCGAGGTCGCCGCGCCCGAATTGATGTAGACGCCGTTCTTTTCCTTGATGACGTTGTTGACGGCGAGCGCCACGCCGGAATTCGGCACGTCGACGATGATGTCGACCTTGTCGACGTCGAACCACTGCCGCGCGATCGCGGTGCCGATGTCGGGTTTGTTCTGGTGATCGCCGGAGATGATGTCGATCTTCCAGCCCTTCGCCGCCAGGCCGGAATCCTCAACGGCCATCTGTGCGGCAAGCGTCGAGCCGGGACCGCCGAGGTCGGCGTAGAGGCCGGACTGATCGGACAGCGCGCCGATCTTGACGGTCTTGTCCTGCGCGGAGGCGACGCCTGTTACGGCGAAGGTGAGCGCGGTGGTCAGCAGCAACGATGCAATCGACTTCGTCTTCATGCAACTTTCCTTTTTGAATTTTCTCGTTGGCAGTTCTAGACACCCAAATAGGTGTGGAGCTTGTCCATGTTGGCGGCAAGATCCGCATTGGAAAATCCGTCAATGATCTTGCCGTGCTCGACCACGTAGTAGCGGTCGGCGACGGTGGATGCGAAGCGGAAATTCTGCTCGACCAGGAGGATCGTGAACCCCTCCTTCTTGAGCCGCGCGATGGTGTGGCCGATCTGCTGGATGATGACCGGCGCCAGGCCCTCGGTCGGCTCGTCCAGCATCAGGAAGCTCGCGCCGGTGCGCAGGATGCGCGCGATCGCGAGCATCTGCTGCTCGCCACCGGATAGCTTGGTGCCCTGGCTGTTGAGCCGCTCCTTCAGGTTCGGGAACAGATCGAAGATCTGATCGAGCGGCAGCCCGCCTTCGCGGACCACCGGCGGCAGCATCAAATTCTCCCGCACATCGAGACTGGAGAATATGCCCCGCTCTTCCGGGCAGAATGCGATGCCCATGCGCGCGATCTTGTCGGAGGTCGCGCGGATGATCTCCTGGTTGTTGAACTTCACCGAGCCGGTACGCTTGCCGATGATGCCCATGATCGACTTCAGCGTGGTCGTCTTACCGGCGCCGTTACGCCCGAGCAGGGTGACGACCTCGCCCGCGTTCACGTCGAAGTTGATCCCGTGCAGGATGTGAGACTCGCCGTACCATGCTTCCAGGTTGCGGATTTGAAGGATGTTTCCGCCGGTCGCAGCCTTGGCCGGAGCCTCGGCGATCGCAGTGTCAGGCATGACCGGCTCCCAGATAGGCTTCCTTGACGCGCTCGTCCTTGGTGAGCTCCGAGTAATGGCCCTGCGCGAGCACCTGGCCGCGCGTCAGCACGGTGATGATGTCGGACAGGTTGGCCACGACGCTTAAGTTATGCTCCACCATCAGGATGGTGTATTTCGCCGAGATCCGCTTGATCAGCGCCGCGATCTTGTCGATGTCCTCGTGGCCCATGCCCGCCATCGGCTCGTCCAGCAGCATCATCTCCGGGTCGAGCGCGAGCGTGGTTGCGATCTCCAGTGCACGCTTGCGTCCATAGGGCATCTCGACCGCGGGCGTGTTGGCAAACTCGTTCAGGCCGACATCGTTCAACAATTCGCGCGCGCGATCGTTGAAGCGGTTGAGCACCGACTTGGAGCGCCAGAAATCGAACGAAGAGCCGTGCTGGCGCTGAAGCGCGACACGGACGTTCTCCAGCGCCGTGAGATGCGGAAACACCGCCGAAATCTGGAACGAACGGACCAGCCCCATGCGGGCCACGTCGGCCGGCGCCATCGCGGTGATGTCCTGCCCCTTGTAGAGGATTTTTCCTGCGGACGGTTTCAGGAACTTGGTCAGAAGATTGAAGCAGGTCGTCTTGCCGGCCCCGTTCGGGCCGATCAACGCATGAATGCTCCCACGGCGAACCTTGAGCGCAACGTCACGGACGGCGAAGAAGCCCGCGAACTCCTTGGTCAAGCCTTCCGTTTCGAGAATAAACTCATCGGCCAAACAGATTTCCCCCTGCCCGCGCGAGCCGCGTGGCTATCCTTGTTGCTTCGGCTTTCCGGGGGCCTTGGAGCCTATCCTTGGAGCCCATCCGGAACGCCGTCTCCGGGCGCGGAATATGCCGGAGGTGACGGGGGTTAGGCAAGGCGGAAAGCTGAGCAGATCAGGTCTCCGGCTGGGATACAAATGCTCCCTTAGTCGGAGATGTTTTGATGTCGTGCCTGCCCGGCCTCCCGGTTCGCAAGACACCGGTCATCAAGCCGTCGTTAACGGTCTTTCGTCCGGCGCGCCAGCCTTCATAGAAAATTTTCCCGCAAGCGACATCATGTGCTGGTTTTGACGTTCCGGGATTATTGTTTTGGATTTCGCAAGCGCCGCTCCGTCCGTCGTCAAGTCGATCAGGCAGCGTGATCTCCTGAACACGTGGCTGCGACTTTATGCGCGCCAGCAGATCGCGCCGGCGGTCTGGGAATATCAGCCTGCGCGGCTCGAGGAAGAGCTGTCCGATCTCATCTATTATACGGTGGACGTTTCGACGCCGGCGCCGCGCCTCACCATCCAGAGCGAAAACACGCGCATCTCCCGCGCCTATGGACATACCGGCAAGGGCGTTCTGCTCGACGATTATCTCGGGCCGCGGCTCGCCCCCTTCGTGATGCCGGTTTACTATGAATGCGTGGCACGCGGGCTGCCCGTCTACAGCGTTGCCGATGTCGACGACATCTACGGACGCATCGTCGCGTATGAACGGCTGCTGCTACCTTTCCAGACGGGCGGCCAAGTCTGCCACGTCATCGCCTCGGTCAAGACCTTCTGCGAGGACGGCGGCTTCGAGATCAAGAATCTGATGCGCGGAAATGACTCGCTGCCGCGCCCGAAACTGCGCGCCGTGATCGATCGCGATCTCTTCCATCGCGCGCCTGGCCGCATCGCAACGGCCGACGTCGTCGAGTTCGCGGACCAGCCGGCTCCCGGCGTCACCAACGAGATCATCGAGCTGAACTAGACACTAACGCGTCCTGGCTCCGACTTCCTTGGCATAGATGTCCGGCTTGAAGCCGACCAGCAGCTTGCCGCCGATCTCCAGCACCGGCCGCTTGATCATCGATGGTTGCGCTAGCATCAGCGCCAGCGCCTTCTTCTCGGTGACGCCATCCTTGTCGGAATCGGGCAGCTTCCTGAACGTCGTGCCGGCGCGATTGAGCAGAGTCTCCCAGCCGACCTTGTCGCTCCAGTGCTTGAGCTTGTCCTTGTCCACGCCCGCTGTCTTGTAGTCGTGAAATTCATATGCGACGCCATGGGAGTCGAGCCAGGCGCGCGCCTTCTTCATGGTGTCGCAGTTCTTGATGCCGTAGATGGTGTTGGGCAAGATGTTCCTCGCGCATGGCGTACGTGATGTTCGCAGCGTTGTACGAAACTCCGCCTCGCGCGACAATATTGCGAACGACGCCAACTCGCCGAACGGACATCCCATGCACGTCACCCACGATCCCGCAGCCGCCGCCACGCCGACCATCGACTTCAACAGCTTCCTCGCGGTCGATATCCGCGTCGGCACCATCGTCGATGCGAAACCGTTTCCAGAGGCGCGCAAGCCGGCCTTTCGGCTGTGGATCGACTTCGGCCCGGTGATCGGCGTGCGCAAGAGCTCGGCGCAGATCACCGAGAACCATCCGCTCGAGACGCTGGTGGGACAACAGGTCGCGGCCGTCGTCAATTTCCCGCCGCGCCAGATCGGACCCGTCATCTCCGAGGTGCTGACGCTCGGCTTCCCCGATGCCGACGGCAAGGTCGTGCTGGTGCAGCCCAGCAGGCCGGTGCCGAACGGCGGACGGCTGTTCTAGCCGCGCGCGATCGAGTGCAGCGTCGCCTCTGTCGACGCATTCGCAACGACATCATCCTTCTCCTGCCAGGCCTCCAGACCAGCCAGACTTGACCAAAATCTTCTTTTGCATTAAAAATGACTGACTGATCGTTTTTTATTACGGTCCACTTATGTCCTGCCCAATTGGGATCAACGGTAAAACGATCGACCTGTCAGTTATTTAAGGACGGCGAGATGCCCAAGATCAGCGACAAGCAGCGCGAAAGTCGGCGACAGCAAATTCTCGAAGCTGCCCTCGCCTGCTTCTCCGAAGACGGTTTTCACCAGACCGGCATGGCCGACATCGTCAAACGCTCCGGACTGAGCCACGGCGCGGTTTATCTCTACTTCCAGAGCAAGGACGATCTGATCGAGGCACTCGCCGACGACCGGCATCGGCGCGAAGCCGTGCTCAATTCGGTCGCGCAAGGATCCGGCGATCCGATCGAAGGGCTTCACGCGCTGATCCGCGTCTACGCGCAATGGCTGACCGACCCCGCCGGCGAACCGCGCCGCCGTGTCGGCATCCACGGCTGGGCCGAAGCCCTGCGCAACCGCCGCGTCCGCACCAGCGTCGTCGAAGGCATCGACATGCCGCGCGCGCTGATCGTGGCGCTGGTCGAGCGCGGCCAGCATGACGGCCTGATCAGGCGCGACCTCGGTGCCGAAGCGATCGCACGCGTGCTGATCGCGATCTTCCAGGGTTTTGTGCTGCAAAAATGCTGGGGCGAGGATTTCGACGTCGAGGCCTGCATGGCGGCGGTGGCCGGGGTGATCGACGGCTTTCGCACGACCAGGCCTGACATCAAGCGGCGAACCAGGACGTAAGCGATGTCAGGAATCCACGACCTGCTCGCTGGCGCCGGCGTCGGCCTGGTCAGCGGATTGACGTCGGGCTTGATGGGAACGAGCCCGGGTGGCGGGCTCGTGATCTTCAGCGTGCTGCTGTTTGGGGCCGAACAACACGTCGCGCAGGGCACCTCGCTGATCACCCAGATTCCGCCGACGGGCCTCGCCGGCGCGCGCCGCTATTGGCGGAGCGGCAATCGCAGCCCCTTGCCGTGGATCGTCTGGATCGGCATCGGATTTCTCGTCGGCGGTGCCGGCGGCGGTTACGCCGCGGCGGCGGTTTCCGACCGGGTCTTGCAATGGACTTATGTCATCTATCTCGCCGCGCTGATCGCCCTGCTGATCCTGCGCCGCGATCGCAAGGACGGCGGCCGTGAGGCCGACGACCAGGACCAGCAGTCCCGGCTACCCCTGCTGCTCATCGGCCTGCTCGCCGGATTTTCCTCCGGCTTCATGGGCATCGGCGGGGGCCTGGCCATCACGGTCGGCCTTGCTGCGGGCCTGCGCGTGCCGCAGCATCAGGCGCAGCTCGTCAGCCTCGTTTTCTCGGTCATCCCGACCAACCTGCCGGCGGCCTGGATCTACTGGAGCAAGGGCCTGATGGTCGGCTGGCCGGCCATCACAGGTATTCTGGCCGGCCTCTGGATCGGCACGGATCTCGGCGCACGCATGGCCAACGGCGTCAGCAGATCGGTGCTGCGCCGGGTCATGATCGCCTTCGTCTCGCTGATGGCGCTCTACATGACGTACAAGGCGCTGACCTGATCTTACGGCCGCTGCGGAATGTTCAGCCCCCGCTGCACCGCCGGACGCGCGAGGCCCCGTTCGAGCCAGGCACCGACCGATTTGAACTGGGTGAATTCGACGAGCTCGCCGGCACCGTAGAAGCCGATGAGATTGCGCACCCAGCCGAGCATGGAGATGTCGGCAATGGTGTAGTCGTCATCCATGAACCATTGCCGTCCCGAAAGATGCGTCTCCATCACGCCGAGCAGGCGCTTGGCTTCGGCGACGTATCGGTCACGGGGCCGCTTGTCCTCAAAATCCTTGCCGGCGAATTTGTGGAAGAAGCCGACCTGGCCGAACATCGGCCCGATGCCGCCCATCTGGAAGTGCACCCACTGGATGGTCTGGTAGCGGCGCGCGGCATCCTCCGGCAGAAGCTTGCCGGTCTTCTCGGCGA